>NZ_JAASQN010000011.1 GCF_011762125.1 Sphingopyxis panaciterrae | reverse complement strand
GCCGAAGGCGGCGCTCTTCCTCTTGCTCGCTGCGCTCGCGACCCACCCCTAACCCCTCCCTAAAAGGGAGGGGAATGTCTCAAATCCACCCCAAAACCGCCATCGGATGCCAATTTCCCGGAATTCAGGAGGGGCATGCACGGCTTCACCCGATATGCTTGAAGATCCACCCGATGCTTGCGCCGCCCGCGGGCGCGCTGCCGGTGACGACGAGCTGTTCGCACGGATGCGGGCGGCCTTCGCCGTCGACCCACAGGCTTTCCTCGACGTCGAGCGCGCCTTCGGAGGCGCGGAACTGCCATAGCGGTCCGCCGCCGATGCGGAGCAGCGCGCCGAGCTTGTCGGCGGTCAGGCTCGCCGAAAGATTGGGGCCAAGGTGAAAGCGCAGCGCAAAGCCCTTGTCGCCCTTGCGGCGGCTGCGCGGGGCGGGGAGCAGCATGTCCTCGCCGCGCAGTTCGCGCCCGTTCGGCGACAGGATCAACAGGCGGCGGTGGATCAGCCCGTGACGGCGCGCATAGCCGTCGTGACTCATCTCGAGCCGGCTGCCCTGCGGCGTCTCGCGGCGGTCGAGCTCGACCTCGGTCACCCCCTTGCCGAGCGAACCATTGGCAAGGATCGCGGTTGAATTGCTGTCGGCGAGGATCAGCGTCGAGTGGGCGGCGGTGGTGCGGAGGCCGCGCGCCAGGTCGGCGGGGATCGTCGCGCCGGTCAGCGCCGCGCCGCCGCAATTGACGACGATGCGTTCGTCGCCGTCGCTGAGTTCGAAGGCGAGGGTCGAGGCGCAGCCCGCCTCGGTGACCCTGGCGATCGGCGGCGGCGCTGCGTCGGCGAGCAGCACGACCTTGTTCGCGACGAGGCGCTGATAGCCCCAGTCGCGTGCCTGCTTGAGCGGGCGGGTGCGCACGCCGCTCGCCCGGACGATCGCCTGGATGTCGGCCGCCGCGGTCGCGCCGCTGCCCTGCCAGCTGCCCATGCCGCCGTCGCTGTGAGTCAGGCCGAGCAGCGCGGGAACGGTGCGCGCCAGCATTTCCTGCAGGAAGGGCGGCACCTCCATGCGGCGCATGTCATAGATGCGCGCGAGCATCGACAGCGCCATGATCGCGTCGAGCTGTGCCTGCGGCGAGCGCGAGATATTGCCGCCGTCGGCGTAGAAGCTCGTCTCCAGCACCTTGCGCAGCCCCGCCTCGCCGAACACCTGCCGCGGTTCGCCGCCGGGCATCAGCAGCGATGCGGCGACGATGCCGACCCATGCGACCATCTGGCCGATGCCGGGGCGCGTCTTGTCGGCGACGCGGTCAAGGTGGCGCGCCGCGCGCGCGAGGTGGTTGAGCACCGCCGAGCGGTAGATGAGGTCGCTCGACGACAGGATCAGCGGCGCGTGCGCGGCCCAGAACAAGATGCGCCAGCCGGTATTGTCGGCCTGCCACGCGGGTTCGCTGACCGTCTCGCCATGGACGCCAAGCCATTGCCGCACCATCGTCTCGGCGATCGGGACGGCGTCGGAGCGGGTACCGGTGGCGGCGAGATCGCGCAGCCAGGCGAAGCTGTGGAGATAGTCGGCGAAGGTCGGCGCGACGTCGAGCGCGGCGAAATCGAGATTGGCGAGCGGCAGCTTCAGCCCGCGATGAAGGAAATGGCCGGCGCGGATCGCGGTGCCGGCGCGCGTGTCGCCGGGAACCGGATCCTCGGGCACGCCGAGCAGCTTGAGCGGGAAGCGGCCCTTGAGGCGAAAGGCGTGGAGCGGGGTGCGCCAGGTCAGCCGGGTGATGTGGTTGGCGATGCGGTCGCCGAGCGAAAGCCCCTTGTCGGCGGGCAGGCGGATCAGCCGTTTACCGGGCTCGATCGTATCGTCGAGCGGGTCCGCGGCGGCGCTCTCCGGTTCATGATCAGTGGGAGCGATCACCGGCTTCACCATCCTCAGGCGCCGCGCAGCCGCCGGATATTGTCGGCATAAGCCCCTGCACCGCCCTTGAAGGTCGCGGTCCCCGCGACCAGCACGTCGGCGCCCGCCGCAATCGCGAGCGGTGCGGTCGCTGCGTCGATGCCGCCATCGACCTCGAGGCGAATGTCGCGGCCCGACTTGTCGATCATCTTGCGGACCGCCTCGATCTTGCGAAGCTGGCTCGAAATGAAGCTCTGGCCGCCGAAGCCCGGATTGACGCTCATGATCAGCACCAGGTCGATGTCGTCGATCAGATAGTCGAGCATCTTGGCCGGGGTGCCGGGATTGAGCGACACGCCCGCCTGCTTGCCCAGCGACTTGATGTGCTGGACGCTGCGGTGGATATGCGGCCCGGCCTCGGGGTGGACGGTGATGATATCGGCGCCCGCTGCCGCAAACGCATCGAGGAAATGATCGACCGGGCTGATCATCAGATGGACGTCGAACGGCAGTTTCGAATGCGGGCGCAGCGCCTTCACCACCATCGGACCGATCGTCAGATTGGGGACATAATGGCCGTCCATGACGTCGATATGGACCCAGTCGGCCCCCGCCGCCTCGATCGCGCGCACCTCTTCGCCCAGCCGCGCGAAATCGGCGCTGAGGATCGACGGGGCGATGCGGATGGGGGCGGCTTGCGGCGATGATGGGTCGGCGGTCATGGACCGGCCTTAACCATCAACCTCTTGGGGAGCAAGCGGGGGAGGGGGCACTATGGGTAGCCCATGCAAATATTCCGGTCGGACAGCGCTATTTGGCGGTCGGATACTTATCTGACCTTTCCCAACTCCAGCGATAAAAGGCGGCCGCTCCGGTAAGGGTGGCGACGACGAACATGGCCGCGGCGAGCGATGACCAGCGCGGCACGGAGAATGCGATGCCGAGCAACATCGACTGCACGAGGATGAGCGCGATGACAAAGCGTGCTGTTGCGATCCAACCTTCTCGCGTTTGCGGTGTGACCTGCATTCCGCGGCGGGCGAAAGGGCGAAGAGCGGGCGTGGTGCTCCGGCCGTCGGACGTCTTCTGTCGCTGCCTCACCGCCAGCGCCAGCCGCCCTGGGTCCTGGCGCGATAGAGCGGCAGTGGGGCGAGCGCGGCGAGGATGACGGCGCCGGTCGCCAGCACCGGCCGGCCCTGCAGCAGCATCGTCAGCCCGGCAATCAGCGCGATATGCGCCGCCAGCATCGCCCAGCCCTGCCAGGCGACCGGCATGCCGGTGCCATAACCGCGGCGCTTGGCGCGGAACCATGGCCGGCTATCAAGCAACAGGTGAAGCATCGCTCAACTCTCCTCTTTCGGCGGCCGGCCGCGCCGCGCAGGGACGGGTGCCTTGACGTTCACCCCGCGCCGCGCCAGCGCCTCGCGCAGCAGCACCTCGATTTCGGCATTGGTGCTGCGCAGCTCGGCCGCCGCGATCCGCTCGATCGCGGCATAAAGCGCGGGATCGACGCGGAGGGCAAAGGCTTTCTTGGCGGACGCGGGCATCGTTGGTCTCGCTTGGGCGGGCTCAATAAAGCGACCCGGCGTTGACCACCGGATGCGTGTCGCGTTCGCTGCACAGGACGACCATCAGGTTCGACACCATCGCGGCGCGGCGTTCGTCGTCGAGGTGGACGACGCCCTTGGCACTCAACTGGTCGAGCGCCATCTCGACCATGCCGACCGCGCCTTCGACCAGCTTCTTGCGCGCCGAGATCACTGCTTCGGCCTGCTGGCGGCGCAGCATCGCACCGGCGATTTCCTGCGCATAGGCAAGATGGGTCAGCCCGCATTCGTCGACGGTGATCCCGGCGACGGTCAGCCGCTCGATCAGCGCCTTGCGCAGCTCGACCCCGACCTCGTCATGGTTGCCGCGCAGCGTGATTTCCTGATGCTCGATATCGTCATAGGGATAGCGCGAGCCGATCGAGCGCACCGCGGCCTCGATCTGCGCCATCACGAATTCCTTGTAATCGTCGACGTCGAACAGCGCCTGCGCGGTGTCGGTGACGCGCCATACCACCTGCGCCGCCATTTCGATCGGGTTGCCGCGCAGGTCGTTGACCTTGATCTTGTCCGAAATCACGTTGTTCGCGCGCACCGCGATCTTCTTGCGCGACAGCCACGGCAGGATCCAGCGCAGCCCTTCCTGGCGGTCGGTGCCCCTATAGGCGCCGAACAGCTGGATCGCCGCCGCCTCGTTGGGATTGATGAGGTAAAAGCCGCAAAGGATGAGGGTGCCGGCAAAGGCGCTGACGCCCAGCAATAGCCATTTCCACGCGACCTCGGCCCCGCTGATGTTGGTGATGAGCGCCCACGCCGCGACGCCGAGCAGCGCCAGCCAGATGAGCAGCATCAGATAACCGCTCTGCGTATTCGCGCGCGTCTCGCTGCTGCGGTTCAGCGCGGGGGTTCCCGTATCGGCCATGTTTCCCTCCGAATCACTCGATATAATGATGATATCATATTTATATCGAATTCGGTGGCGGTCAATCGGGATTTGAATGGATGGGCGTTGGCGGCTGCGGGGTGGGGAGCGGGCGTTCGCTATCCATCCATAACCGTCGCCCCCGCGAAGGCGGGGGCCGCCGTCGGCCTAGCGCAAGGTTGCCAGCGGCCCCCGCCTGCGCGGGGGCGACGGTTACTTAGGCAGGGTCCGCTACCGGCCGCCAGCCGCCATCCATCCGGCGTTGACCAACAGCACGCGTCAAAACCAAAGCAAAGGGGGCCGCAGCCCTCTTTGCGTCATTCGGTCGGAAAACCGCGTTTTCTGAGCAACGCCTTCACATCGGGATCGCGGCCGCGGAAGGCGCGGTACGCCTCGGCGCGGTCGGTCTCGTTGCCGGTCATCAGCAGGATGGTGCGGAATTTGTCGGCGACCGTCCGGTCCCATGGTCCGCCCGCTTCGGTGAAGGCGGCCCAGGTGTCGGCGTCCATCGTCTCCGACCAGAGGTAGCTGTAATAACCCGCCGAATAGGCGTCGCTGCTGAACAGATGTCCGAACTGCGGCAGGCGGTGGCGCATGACGATTTCCTTCGGCATGCCGATTTCGGCCAGCGTGTCGCGTTCGAACTTGTCGATGTCGGCCGGCGGCACCTTGCGGTCGTGCATCTTCATGTCGACGATCGCGCTCGACAGATATTCGACCGTTTCGAACCCCTGGTTGAACTTGTTCGATGCCAGGATCTTGTCGACCAGCGCCTGCGGCATCGGTTCGCCCGTCTTGTAGTGCGTCGCATATTTCGACAGCACTTCGGGCGTCATCAGCCAATTCTCGTTCACCTGGCTCGGGAATTCGACGAAGTCGCGCGGCACCCCGCCGAGCGCGGGATAATGGATGTGCTGCAGCAGATAATGGATGCCGTGGCCGAATTCGTGGAACAGGGTGGTCGCGTCGTCGAGGCTGATCAGCGTCGGTTCGCCCTTCGCGCCTTCGGTGAAATTATTATTGTTCGACGCCAGGACATTGCGCTCGCCGCCGAGCGTCTGCTGGCTGCGATAGGTCGTCATCCACGCACCCGAGCGCTTTCCGTCGCGCGCGAAATTGTCGAGGTAGATCAGCCCGACATTCGCGTTCGTCTTGAGGTTATAGACTTCGAAGGTTTTGACCTTGGGATCGAAGACCGGAACCGTGCCCGTGTTTTCGCGGAAGCCGAGATCATAGAGTTGCCCCGCCGACCAGAACATCGCCTGGGTCAGCTTGTCGAGCTGGAGATATGGCTTCACCTCGCTTTCATCGAGGTCATATTTCGCCTTGCGGACCTTTTCCGCATAGAAGCGATAGTCCCACGGCTCGATGGTAATTTTCGGGCTCTTGCCGGCCTTGGCATCGGCATCGGCGATCGCCTGCATGTCGGCGACCTCTTCCTTCGCGCGCGCGACCGCGGCGGGCCACACCTTCATCATCAGCGCCATCGCCTTGTCGGGCGTTTTCGCCATCGTGTCGGCCATGCGGTACGCCGCGTGGTTCGGGAAACCAAGCAATTCGGCGCGCTGCTGGCGCAGCTTCAATATTTCGGCGATCGTCGCATTGGTGTCGTTGGCGTCGCCATTGTCGCCGCGATTGACGAACGCACGCCAGACCTTCTCGCGCAGCGCGCGGTTGGTCGCATTCTGCAGCACGGGCTGCGCCGACGAACGGGTGTTCTTGATCGCCCACTGGCCGGGCTTGCCATTGGCTTCGGCGGCGGCGGCGAGCGAGGCGACGAAGCCAGGTTCGAGCCCCGCGAGTTCGGCCTTGTCGGTGACGAAGCTATAGCGTTTTTCATCGCCGAGCAGCTTCGACGAAAAGGCCGAGAACAGGCCTTCGAGCTTCGAATTCATGGCGACCAGCTTTGCCTTGTCGGCGGGCGACAGATTGGCGCCGTCGCGGACCATCTCTTCGTAACTGCGCTCGACGATGCGGATCTGCTGCGCGTCGAGGCCGCTCGAATTGCGCTTGTCGTAGACCGCCTTGTAGCGCGCGAAGAGCTTCGGATCGAGGAACAGCTCGGTGTAGAAGGTCGTGAGCTTCGGGCTCCATTCGGCGTCGATATCCTCGACGCGGTCGTTCGACTTGTTCGACGTCTGCACGCCCCACAAGGCCGAAAGCCGGTCCATCATGTCGCCCGCGAGCATCATCGGGACATGGGTATTCTCGAATGTCGGTTCGGCCGGGTTGTCGATCACCGCCTGCACCTCGGCCTTCGTCTCGGCCATCGCCTTCTGGAAGGCGTCGGGGAAGAGTTCGGGGTCCATCTTGTCCCACGGCGGCACCCCCTCGAACGGGCCGGTCCATTTGGCGAGCATCGGGTTTTCGCCCGCGGGTGCGGTGGCGGCAGCGGGCTGGGCGGCGGTCGGTTCGGCGGCGGTTGCGGTCATCTGGCTATAACCCATGATCATCGCGGTGGATGCAAGCATCATCGATATGCGGCGGGCAAAAGGGTGCGCTTGGCGCGGCATCGGCATAACTCCCGGGGGAAAAGGTTTCGAATGAAATCTTTCCGAGCCTTAAACCGGGATGACGAAGCAGCGCAAGCGACGGTCGCCGATCGTGTAATTTTATTCCAAAGGTCACGAAGGTCACACTACCTACCCCGTCCTTGGCCCCTCCCCGGCGCCTTCCGGGGTTTGTTTTTGAGACGGAGGTAGTGGATGAGCGCATGGGGGGAGGCTATGCCCGCCGTATAATGTAGGAAAGCGAAAAAGCAGCGGGCCGCCGACGCGAACCCCTACACCGCCCGCTTCGGGGGCTTCATCCCCCGAATTCCGATTGCGCGAGCCCCGGTGCGTCGACGCGGAAGCTGAAGACGGCGCCCGCATGCGGCTGCGCCTTGCGTTCCTCGTCGGTGAGATTCTTGCCCGCGCTGGTGACGAAGGCCGTCTGAAGGTCCGCGCCACCGAAGGCGATCATCGTCGGGCGCTGTACCGGCATCTCGACCGTCTGGATCAGTTCGCCATCGGGCGAGAAGCGCACGACGCGCCAGCCGTCCCAGAGCGCCGACCAATAGCATCCCTCGGCGTCGACCGCCGCGCCGTCGGGGCGGCCATTGCCCTCTTCGAACTGATGGAAGATACGGCCCGCGCCGAGCGCCCCGGTTGCAGGGTCAACATCAAAAGTGCGGATCGCGTGGGTCGGCGTATCGGCATGATAGAAAGTGCGGCCGTCGGGGCTGAAGGCCGCGCCGTTGCTGGTAGCGATCCCGCCGAAGACTTCGGTCAGCGAGCCGTCGGGGTCGAGCCGGTAGAGCGCCGCCGTGGGGTTCGCTTTGTCGCTCGTCAGGCTGCCCACCCACAGCCGCCCCGCGCTGTCGACGCGGCCGTCGTTGAAGCGTTGTTCGGGCTTGCCGGCCAGCACCGCCGGGCCAAATGCGCGCGGCGCGGCGCCCCAGGCGTCGATCAGCGCACAGCCGGTTTGGAGCGCGGCGACCAGCCCGCCGCCCGCGCGCGGCGCGATGCAGCCGACCTGTTCGGCAAGTATCATCACCTCATCGGCGCCGGTCGCGGGATCGGTGCGGTGGATTTTGCGGCCCTCGATATCGACCCAGTAGAGCCGGGCTTCGGCGGCGTGCCAGAAGGGCGATTCGCCGAGCAGAGCGCCGGCGTCGAGAAGCAGTTGGACCATGCGCGACGTCTTAGCGTGACCCGCCGGTGCTGCCCAGCGACTGCAAACCTATTCGTTGCGGAGAGTTAGCGAGGCGTGAGCCCCTGGCTTTCGTCATCCCGGACTTGATCCGGGATCCACCGCGGCGCTGAAGTCATGGACCCCGGATCAAGTCCGGGGTGACGAGAAAAGGCGGAGCAGCCAACAAAGAGTTATGCCGTAGCGGCATTTCCACTTGACGTGGACGTAAACGTAAGGTCAGTTGCAGGCCGAAACCTGCATCGGTCGATGCGGGGCAATGACGTATCGGCTTCGACAGACTGGCCGGACGTCCCCTGGGAAAAAGGAAACATCATGTCGCTCGATAATCTGTCGCGCACGGCCTATAATGAGGATCATGAGGCGTTCCGCGCGACGGTGCGCCAGTTCCTCGAAAAAGAGGTCGCCCCCAATCAGGCGCAATGGGCCGACGACGGCATCGTGCCGAAGAGCATCTGGCCGAAGGCGGGCGAGCTCGGCATGCTGTGCCCGACCGTGCCCGAAGCCTATGGCGGGCTGGGCCTCGATTTCGGCTATAATGCGATCGTCGACGAGGAAAGCGCCTATTACGGCCGCGTGACCACCGGCTTCTCGCTCCAGTCCGACATCGTCACCAGCTATATCGTCAAATATGGCAGCGAAGAGCAGAAGAAGCATTGGCTGCCCAAGATGGTGGCGGGCGAGGTGATCACCGCGATCGCGATGACCGAACCGGGCACCGGCAGCGACCTGCAGGGCATGCGCACGACCGCGAAGAAGGATGGCAATCACTATGTCATCAACGGGTCGAAAACCTATATCACCAACGGCCAGAACGCCGACCTGATCCTCGTCTGCGTCAAGACCGACACCGAGGTGCAGCCGGCGTGGAAGGGCGTGTCGATCGTGCTGGTCGAGGCCGACCGCGAAGGGTATAAGCGCGGCCGCAACCTCGACAAGATCGGGCAGGACGAGGCCGATACGTCGGAAATGTTCTTCAACGACGTGCGCGTGCCGATCACCAACTGCCTCGGCGAAGAGGGGCAGGGCTTCATCTATCTGATGAGCGAGTTGCCGCAGGAACGGCTGTCGATCGCGGTATCGGCGCAGGCGTCGGCGCAGCGCGCCTTCGACGACACCGTCGAATTCACCCGCGACCGCAAGGCGTTCGGCAAGCCGATCCTCGATTTCCAGAATACGCGCTTCGTCCTCGCCGATTTGAAGACCAAGCTGCAGGTCGGCTGGGCGCATCTCGACTGGGCGCTGGCGCGGCACCTGAAGAAGGAACTGACCCCCGAAGAGGGCGCCGCGGCGAAGCTGTGGCATACCGACCTCCAGTGGGAAGTGATGGACAAGTGCCTCCAGCTTCATGGCGGCGCGGGTTATATGAACGAATATCCGATCGCCCGCGCTTGGCGCGCGGCCCGCGTGACGCGCATCTTCGGCGGCACGAACGAAATCATGAAGGAACTGATCGGACGGAAACTTTAAGCCCGTCGCCCCCGCGAAGGCGGGGGCCGCTGGCGTCCTAATCTGGCGTCGCTTGGCGCCTCCAACGGCCCCCGCCTTCGCGGGGGCGACGATATTCGGAAAGGAACTCCCCAATGGCTCATGCTTATATCGTTGATGCGGTCCGCACCGCGGGCGGCAAGCGCGGCGGCCGCCTCGCCGGCGTCCATCCCGTCGACCTCGGCGCCGCGGTGTTCGACGCGATCGCCGATCGCAATGATTTCGACACGTCGAAGATCGACGACGTCATCACCGGCTGCGTGTCGCAGGGCGGCCAGCAGACGATGGACCTCGGCCGCAACGCCGTGCTCGCATCGAACCTGCCTGATTCGATCCCGGCGGTGACGATCGACCGCCAGTGCGGTTCGTCGCAGCAGGCGATGATGTTCGCGGCGCAGGCGGTCATGTCGGGCACCCAGGACATCGTCCTCGCCAGCGGCATCGAAAGCATGACGCGCGTGCCGATGGGCTCGGTTGCGACCTTGTTCATCAAGGAAGGGCTTGGCCACTACAAGTCCGAACGGCTCGAGGAAAAATATCCCGGCATCATGTTCAGCCAGTTCATGGGCGCCGAAATGATCGTCAAGAAGCATGGCTTCAGCAAGGACGACCTCGACGCCTATGCGCTCGAAAGCCACCGCCGCGCCAAGGCCGCGACGGAAGCGGGCCGTTTCAAGCGCGAGATCGTCGGGATCGACATCGACACCCCCGAAGGCCGCCAGACGCACCTGGTCGACGAAGGCATCCGCTTCGACGCGACGCTCGAAGGCATCGCCGGCGTCAAGCTGCTCCAGGAAGGCGGCTCGATCACCGCCGCTTCGTCGAGCCAGATCTGCGATGGTGCGTCGGCGGCGCTCATCGTATCCGAACAGGCGCTGAAGGACCATGGCCTGACCCCGCGTGCGCGCATCCACCATGTGTCGGTGACCGCGGGCGATCCGGTGATCATGCTCGAAGAGCCGCTGTTCGCGACCGAAAAGGCGCTGAAGCGCGCGGGGATGAAGATCGGCGACATCGACGCCTATGAAGTCAACGAGGCGTTTGCGCCGGTGCCGCTGGCGTGGCTCAAATATCTCGGCGCCGATCATGCGCGGCTCAACGTCCATGGCGGCGCGATCGCGCTCGGCCACCCGCTCGGGGCTTCGGGCACCAAGCTGATGGCGACCCTGCTCGGCGTGCTCGACGCGACGGGCGGCAAATATGGGCTGCAGACGATGTGCGAAGGCGGCGGCCAGGCCAACGTCACGATCATCGAACGGCTTTAAGATCCTGCGTCGCCCCCGCGCAGGCGGGGGCCGCTGGCAACCTCGCGCTACCTCGATAGCGGCCCCCGCCTTCGCGGGGGCGACGATTTAAGGGAGAATGACATGAAACTCGATTCCACCGTATCCGCCGTCGTCACCGGCGGTGCCTCGGGCCTCGGCGCCGCCACCGCGCGCGCGCTGGCCGCGAAGGGCGTCAAGGTCGCGATCTTCGACCTGCAGGAAGAAAAAGGCAAAGCCATCGCCGCGGAACTCGGCGGCGTCTTTTGTGAATGCAACGTCACCGACGACGCGTCGGTCGATGCCGCCTTCGCCAAGGCGCGCGAAGCGCATGGCCAGGAGCGCATCCTCGTCAACTGCGCCGGCACCGGCAACGCGATCAAGACCGCGAGCCGCTCGAAGGAAGACGGCAGCATCAAGCATTTCCCGCTCGATGCGTTCAACTGGATCATCCAGATCAACCTCGTCGGCACCTTCCGCTGCATCGCCAAATCGGCGGCGGGCATGCTGACGCTCGATCCGATGGAAGACGGCGAGCGCGGCGCGATCGTCAACACCGCGTCGGTCGCGGCCGAGGACGGCCAGATCGGCCAAGCGGCTTATTCGGCATCGAAGGGCGGCGTCGTCGGGATGACGCTGCCGATCGCGCGCGATTTGGGTAACGAGAATATCCGCGTCAACACCATCCTGCCGGGCATCTTCGACACCCCGCTGCTCGCCGGCGCGCCGCAGAATGTCCGCGACGCATTGGGTGCCTCGGTGCTCAACCCGAAGCGGCTCGGCAACCCGGCCGAATATGCCAATCTCGCCATGTGCATGATCGAGAACGGTTATTTCAACGGCGAGGACGTCCGCCTCGACGGCGGCATCCGCATGGCGCCGCGCTGATATGCCCAAACCGGAAAGCTGGCGGCTCGATGCCGCCAGCTACCCCGTCTGTATCGATCTGCAGACGCGGTTCCAGGACATGGACATCAACGGCCACCTCAACAATGTGGCCTTTGCTGCGTTGTTCGAAAGCGGCCGGGTGCTGCTGAACCGGCAAGTCCGGCCGCTCGACGAACGCCCTTCGAACGAACGCACGATGGTTGCGGCGGTCGAGATCAACTATCTCGCTGAAGGCAATTTCCCCGATCCGGTGCGGATCGTGACCGGCATCGGCCGTATCGGCACATCGAGCTGGACGATCGTCCAGGCGATGTTCCAGAATGGCCATGCGATCGCGACCTGCGATACGGTGGTCGTGTGCCGCACCGACGGGCAGGCGAAACCGCTGCGTGCGGAGATGGTCGCCGAGCTGGAAGTGAATTTGGCGAAGCCGGTTTAGCACCCCGCCGCTGGCCTTCGTCATCCCGGACGATTCGGGGCGCTAGCGCCCGGCCTCATCAAGCTGATTATGTCGATTGCAAACGCGCCCGGGGGATGTCGGTTTTGGGGTGGAGAGCGGACGTTCGCTCTCCATCCATAACCGTCGCCCCCGCCTTCGCGGGGGCGACGGTTATTTAGCTAGGGTCCGCTATCGGCCGAAATCGGTCAATTTCGTCCTGGGTTCGCAGCGGATAATCGGCTTTATCAGAGCTTCTTGTCCGCGTCGGGCACCGAACGGATCAGGTCGCGCGCAAAGCCGATCAGGCCGATCTGGCGGCGGCGCTTCAGCCGCTCGGCGCGCAGGATCGCGCGGACCTCGTCGAAACAGCCTTCGACATGGTCGTTGATCAGCACATAGTCGTAACCGTCCCAGTGGCTGATTTCGTTCGCGGCGCGCTCCATCCGCGCGGTGATCACTTCGTCGCTGTCGGTACCCCGCGAACGCAGGCGGCGTTCGAGCTCTTCCATCGTCGGCGGCAGGACGAAGACGCGCACGACGTCGGGCCCCGCTTCCTGATAAAGCTGCTGCGCGCCCTGCCAGTCGATGTCGAACAAGACATCCTTGCCCGCCGCCAGCAGTTCCTCGACGCGGTGGCGCGGGGTGCCGTAGCGGTGGCCGAAGACATGCGCCCATTCGAGGAATTCGCCGTCGGCCGCCATCTGCTTGAAGGTGTCGACATCGACGAAATGATAATGGACGCCGTCGATCTCGCCGGGGCGCGGCGGGCGCGTGGTGGCCGAGATCGAGAGCGCGATGTCGCCGTCGGCTTCGAGCATCATGCGCGAAATGGTGGTCTTGCCGGCGCCCGAGGGCGAGGAGAGGACGAACAACACGCCGCGGCGGTTCAGATGGACGCTATCAGCCATGCGCGCTATTCGCCTGACCAGCGGCAGCGGTCAAGCGCGAAGGAATGGTGCGGATGATGGGAATCTCACGCAAGGGCTGGCTGGTCGCGGCGGGGCTGCTCGCGATCTTCACCGCCATCCTGTTCGCGATGGGACGCCCGCCGATCTGCCCGTGCGGCACGGTCAGCCTGTGGCACGGCGTCGTGCAATCGAACCAGAACAGCCAGCAGATTTCGGACTGGTACAGCTTCAGCCACATCATCCACGGTTTCATCTTCTACGGCCTGTCGCGCTGGCTGCTGCCGCGCCAGCCTTTGTGGATCGCGCTGGCGCTGGCGATCGGCATCGAGGGCGCGTGGGAAATATTGGAAAATTCGAGCATCATCATCGACCGTTATCGCGAAGTCACGATGGCCTATGGCTATGCGGGCGATTCGATCCTCAACTCGGTCAGCGATGCGCTGTTCATGATGCTCGGCTTCCTCGCCGCCAGCCGGATGCGCTGGTGGGCGACGGTCGCCATCGCGATCGTCTTCGAACTGTTCACGCTGTGGACGATCCGCGACAATCTGACGCTCAACGTGCTGATGCTGGTGTCACCGGTCGAGGCGGTGAAGCAATGGCAGGCGGGCGGGTAGCACCGTCGCCCCCGCGAAGGCGGGGGCCGCTGGCGGCCTCGTGCTACATCGATAGCGGCCAGTTAAGGGCTGGACATGCCCCCGGCATGTCCAAGAATGGTCCGGGGGACCATTCGACCCTTCACTCCTTCGCGGGGGCGACGCCCTATGATCAGTGCAGCACCGCGCCGCGTCCGTTCGCGTCGAGCGGGATGGCGGGCGGCAGGGCGTCGCCGATCTTCTCGCCGTCGGTTGCGGGATGGGCGGCCGGCGCATTGGCGATCCCCGCATAGGGATCGACCACCCCGGCATTGCCCAGCGCCGCGTCGACCGCATGCGCTTGCTCGGCGGCTTTGCGCGCTTCGGCGCGTTCGGCCCATTTCTTGGTGAGATAGCCCGCCGCCACCGTCGCGGCGAGCACCGCATAGCGCTGCGGGAAGAGCCGACGTGCCGCGAACAGCGTGCCGGCACCGATGACCGCGCCGGCGATGCCGTGGCTGCCCTTTTCGCGTCCGATCGCGCTGCCCAGTACGCCGCCAATGATCCGACCCATCATTTTCGTGTCTCCTTCATTCCATCAATCCACAGGGCGCGCGCCGGTTCCCGACTAGGGTCAGGACCCATTGATCCTGTTTCTCATACCCTATCGTCATTCCCGCAAAAATGGGAATCCCGCTCTTCTTCGTGCCCTTGTGCCTTTGTGCGAGCGGATAAAATCTCGCACAAAGGCGGTTTTGGGGTGGATTTGAGACATTCCCCTCCCTTTTAGGGAGGGGTTAGGGGTGGGTAGCGAGCGTAGCGAGCCAGAGGCAGAGCGCCGCC
>NZ_JAASQN010000010.1 GCF_011762125.1 Sphingopyxis panaciterrae | reverse complement strand
ATGTCGGCCGGGTCGGGAGCAGTGTCGTCCATGATGGTCATCCTCAGGTTATGTGAAACCTGTATAATGAACCATATGGGTGAAATGTAGGAAAGGGGGGTGAGGGCCCTATTTTGCGCGGTGCCGTTGGATGGCGGTTTTGGGATGGGAAGCGGACGTTCGCTAACCATCCATAACCGTCGCCCCCGTGAAGGCGGGGGCCGCAATCGGCCGAGCGCAAGGTTGCCAGCGGCTCCCGCCTTCGCGGGGGCGACGGTTATTTGGCTAGCGCCCGCAATCGGCCGATTGCAGCCATTTCCTTCTTCGTCGCCCCGGACCCTTCGACAGGCTCAGGACAGGCTTGATCCGGGGTCCCGCTGGACGTCGAAAACTGCTGGCGCCCCCAAAAAAAGCGGGATCCCGGGTCAAGCCCGGGATGACGAAGTGTTGGGCAGCTACCGGCCGGTTGCTGCCGTTCTTCTCCTCTCCCGCAGGCGAGAGGGGGCAGCATGTCCTGCCAATGGCTGCTCACCACCCCAATTCAAACTTCGATTCCTTCCAAGCAGGTCTTGCGAAACAAATCTTCCATTTTAATAAAAAATGAAATATCATCATCACGGGCGCGCGGGCGACGCGCCGGAGGGAGAGGATCGATGCTGAAATTTTTCGCGGCGGGCCCCGACGTACCGGTCGATACGGGCAGCGATATCGATGGCCGTTTCCGGCATTACCGGATGCGGATCATCGCCGCGATCACGCTGGCATACGCGATCAGCTATATGTGCCGGCTGGCGATCAACATCGTCAAGAAGCCGCTGATCGACCAAGGCATCTTCACCCCGCTCGAACTCGGCATGATCGGTTCGGCGCTTTTCTATACCTATGCGGCGGGCAAGCTGATCAACGGCTTCGTCGCCGATCACAGCAATGTGAAGCGATTGTTCGCGGTCGGGATGCTGCTGTCGGCGCTGTGCAATATCGCGATGGGCTTTTCGACGCTGTTCTGGGTCACGGTGATGATCTGGGGATTGAACGGCTGGTTCCAGAGCTATGGCGCGCCGTCGTGCGTCGTCGCGCTGGCGAGCTGGTTTTCGAATCGCGAGCGCGGGCGTTATTATGGCATCTGGTCGACCGCGCATTCGATCGGCGAGGGGCTGACCTTTGCGCTCGTCACCGCGCTCGTTGCGGCGGGCGGCTGGCACTGGGGCTTCTGGGGCCCGGGTATCGCGACGCTGATCGCCGCGGTCGCCGCCTTTTATGCGATGGCCGACCGCCCGCGCACGCTCGGCCTGCCGACCGTCGCCGAATGGCGGAACGACCATTATGCGCCGCCGGTCGAAGGGGCGCCCGAACGCGGCGTGTTCGCGACCCAGCTGTCGATCCTTGCGATCCCGGCGGTGTGGGTACTCGCGCTCGCCAGCGCGGCCAATTATGTGACGCGCTATGCAATCAACAGCTGGGGCATCCTCTATCTGCAGGAGGCGCGCGGCTTTTCGCTGGGCGAGGCGGGGGTGATGCTGACCGCGAGCACCTTGGCGGGGGTCGCCGGGGCGCTGGCCTTCGGCTTCGTGTCGGACAAATTCTTTGCCGCGCGCCGCCCGCCCGTCAATCTGCTGTTCGGCGTGGTCGAGATCATCGGGCTGCTGACCTTCTTCTACGGTCCCGAGGGGCATGGCTGGGTGCTGCTTGGCGTGATCCTGTTCGGGCTCGGCATGACCGGGCTCGTCACCTCGCTCGGCGGGCTGTTCGCGATCGACATTTGTCCCAAGCGCGTCGCAGGGGCGGCGCTCGGCATGGTCGGCGTGTTCAGCTATCTCGGCGCGGCGGTGCAGGAGCAGGTGTCGGGGGCGCTGATCGACGCGAACATGCATATGGCGGGCAGCACGCGCGTCTATGATTTCGAACCGGTGATCTGGTTCTGGATCGGCTGTTCGGTCGTCGCGACATTGCTCGCGACGACATTGTGGAACACGAAACTGCGCGACTGATGTTTCTGCCGATATCAATCCAAAAGGCCGTTCGCCCCGAGGAGGGGCTGAGCGAAGCCGAAGACCCGTCTCGAAGGGTTCGACGACGTCGCGGTCCTTCGAGATGCCATTTCGACAAGCTCAATGGCTCCTCAGGACAAACGGCTGAAGGTGGACGGGGCCATTCTAAAGGACAGGATGATGATGGAACGACGCAAGCTCCTTTGGGGAACGGGAACGCTCGCCCTGCTCGTCGCGCTGCCGCGCCGGCTCTATGCCGCCGCGACCGGCTATCCGCGGCTGCTCGACGGGCCGATGATCGGCGCGACCGGCCCGAACAGCTTCACCGTCTGGTCGCGCGCGAGCGGTGCCTTCGGGGTCGCGGTCGAATATGCGACGCGGCGCGACTTTGCCGATGCGAAGACGACGGCGGCGGTCGCCGCGACGCAGGACAATGATTTGTGCACGGTGGTCGACGTGACGGGGCTCGAACCCGACACCGAATATCATTACCGGATCAAGGCCGACGGGATCGACGACCGGCACCAGCCGCTTGCCTTTCGCACGCGCACGGCACCCGATCGCCCGCGCCCGATCCGCATCGCTTTTGGCTCATGTGCGCGCGTCCAGCTCTATCCCGAACAGCCGGTGTTCGAGGCGGTGGCGGCGATGGAGCCCGACCTGTTCCTGTGGCTCGGCGACAATATCTATGCCGACAGCGACAGCGAGACGGCTTACTCGGCGCTCTATTCGCGCCAGCGTAACGTATCGGCGCTGGTGCCGCTGCTGCGGTCGGTGCCGCAGCTGGCGATCTGGGACGATCATGATTTCGGCTATAATAATTCCGACCGCCACAATGGCGTGAAGGAAATGACGCACCGGCTGTTCCGGCGCTGGTGGGCGAATCCGGCCGGCGGGACGGCCGATACACCGGGGATTTTCTTCCGCCACAGTTTCGGTCCGGTCGACATCTTCATGCTCGACGGGCGTTATCACCGCGATCCGCCCGATGCCCCCGACGGTCCGGCGAAGACGATGCTCGGCGCGGGGCAGAAGGCGTGGCTGAAGCGCGAGCTCAAGGCGTCGAAGGCGGCGTTCAAGATCCTCGCGTCGGGCACCGGCTGGTCGCTCGCCGAGAAGGATGGCGACAGCTGGGCCTCCTATCTGCATGAGCGGAACGAGATCCTCGATTTCATCCGCGACGAGAAGGTCGCCGGCTGCCTCGGCATTTCGGGCGACGTGCATCAGGGCGAGGTCAATTGCGTGCCCTGGTCCGACAAGGGCGGTTATGATTTCTATGATCTGGTGAGTTCGGGCCTCGCGCAATATCTCGCCCCGAAATTCGTCGACCAGCATCCCGAGGTGCGGCTGCGCGCCCCCTTTGTGCGCAGCGCCAATTTCGGGCTGCTCGAATTCCATTTCGATCCCGAGCCGCGCGTCGAACTGAGCGTGCGCGACGTGATCGGCGCGCCGGGGTCGGGCAAGCCGATTGTCTTGCGCGCCGCCGATCTGGTCAATGGCAAGCAGAGCTGGCGCGCGGCGATCGACCAGGATGAGCTCGAACGCCGCGAGCGCGCCCTGCGCGGCGGCAGCTATTATGGAGGCGAGTGAGAGATGCGGTTCGAAATGGTGACGATTGCGCGTGACGAGTTTGAAGCGATGAAAGCGTGGCTGCCATGCGCAACGCGCGAAGGCCTGTTCGAGACCTACCGGATCAGCCAGAACAGCTGGTACAAGCTGCGCGACGGCCAGCCGGTGAAGCGCCAGACGATCGAGCGGCTGCGCGAACGCTATCTTGAGGTGATCGAGGCATGACCCGGCCGACGCTCAACATTGCGCTGATCGGCAGCGGCTTCATGGGGCGGGCGCATGCGCTGGCCTTTGCCGCCGCCGACCGGACGTTCGAGCTGCCGCTGTCGCCGCGCGTCGTGCTGCTCGCCGACCGCGATCCGGCGACGGCACAGGGTGCCGCGGCGTCGCTGGGGATCCCGAAGGCGAGCGGCGACTGGCGCGAGGCGATCGCCGATCCGGGCATCGGCATGGTGGCGATCGCGACGCCGAACCTGCTCCACGCCCCGATCGCGATCGCCGCGCTCGAGGCGGGGAAGGTGGTCTATTGCGAAAAGCCGCTGGCGACGACGATCGCCGATGCAGAGGCGATGACCGCCGCGGCCGCAGCGTCGGGGCGGCCGACCGCGGTCGGCTTCACCTATCTCTACAATCCGATGATCGCGCTCGCGCGCGAGCTGATCGCCGCTGGCGAGATCGGCGAGGTGACCGCCTTTCGCGGCATCCATGCCGAGGATTTCATGGCGTCGGCCGATGCGCCGTTCAACTGGCGCTGCGAGCCCGACCAGGCGGGCGGTGCGCTCGCCGATATCGGCAGCCATATCATCGCGATGGCGCAGCATCTGGCCGGCGACATCGCATCGGTGGCGGGGCGGCTGCACACCGCTTATCCGACACGCCGCGATGCCGAGGGGACGGATCGCGCGGTGACGGTCGACGACCAGATGGACGCCGTCGTTGCCTTTGCGAACGGCGCGACGGGGACGCTGGCGGCGAGCTGGATCGCGAGCGGACACAAGATGGGGCTGTCGTTCGAGATCAGCGGGACCAAGGGGTCGATCAGCTTCACGCAGGAACAGTTCAACGAGCTCAAGCTGTACCGCGCGGGGCCGGGACGGACCAACGGCTTCACAACGATCTGCGCCGGGCCCGAACATGGCGATTACGGCGCCTTCTGTCCCGCGCCGGGGCACCAGATCGGCTATAACGACCTGAAGACGATCGAGGTCAAGGCGGCAGTTGAGGCCGCGGCGGGGCTGCCGTCGGCGGCGAAGAGCTTTGCCGATGCGCTGGCGGTGGAAAGGGTTGCCGACGCGATCCGGCGGTCGCATCGCGAGGGGGGCTGGGTGCGGCCGTAGGGGGAGGTAGCGGCCGGGAGCTGCCGTTTCCTTCTTCGCCAACCCGGACTTGATCCGGGGTCCCGCTGGACCTCGAAAACAACAGATGACTTCAAAATAAAGCGGGATCCCGGGTCAAGCCCGGGATGACGAAAGTGGGTGATACCTATGGCCGCTCCCCACCCCGACGCAGCCTTGCGCCAGCCTAAACCCGCGCCAGCGCCGTCAGCAGTTCGCCGTGGATCGCCGGCGTCGATGCCAGCACCGTCCCGTTCATCAGGTCGAGCGCGTTGCCGCGCGTGTCGGTGACGACCCCGCCCGCCTCGCGCACGATGACGACCCCCGCTGCCATGTCCCACGCGCTGACGCTCTGTTCCCAATAGGCGTCGTGGCGGCCGCAGGCGACCCACGCCATGTCGATGGCGCCGGCGCCGAGGCGGCGGATGCCGGTCACCCGCGGGGTGAGCCGTTCCATCTCGGCGTAAAATTGGCCGTGGTCGGGCTTGGTGGCAAAGGGGATGCCGACGCCGAGCACCGATTCCCCGATCGTCGTGCGCGCCGAAATATGGATGCGGCGTTCGCCCAGCCAGGCGCCGCTGCCCGTCCCGGCCCAGAACAGCTCGTCCATCGCGGGGACATAAGTCACACCCGCGATCACTTCGCCCTGCCGCGCCAACGCGATGTTGACCGCGAAGAGTGGGGATCCTGTCAGGAAGTTGGTCGTACCGTCGAGCGGATCGACCACCCACACATGGTCGGCGTCGCGGCCGGGCGTCAGCCCGCTTTCCTCACCGAGGAAGCCGTAATCGGGGGCAAGGGCCAGCAGCCGTTCGCGCACTATGGCCTCGGCCTTCAGGTCGGCTTCGGTGAACATGTCGGCGGCGCCGGCCTTGCTGTGGATCGTGAGCGTCGCAATGCGCTCGCGGTCGGCGATCAGTCCTTCGCCCGCGGCGTGAGCGGCGGCGATCATGGCGGAAATAAGGGGTGACATCGTCATGGAATGAATATACATTCTGTTTTTAGATAAAGATAGAAAAAATATTCTGAAATGACGTTGCGGGATGCGCCGCCACCGGCGCGCCCACGTTTATCGATGGAAGAGGGAGGGTTTGCGTGAAAACGAGCTTGTTCGCAATTGCCGCCATGCTGGCGGGCGTATCGGCCGCAGGTGCCGCCGCACAGGAAGCCGTGCCGGTCCGCACCGCTGCCGCGTCGGCCGAAACGCAGGCGACGCAGGGGTCGGGCGCCGACGGTGCGGTCGTGGTCGCCGATCCCGGCGATCCGTCGCGTTCGCTGATCCTTGCCGGCGCCGAATCGGCGGGCATCGACGTCTTCGACCTGAAAGGGCAGCGTGTCGGGGCGCACAAGGTCGGCAATATCCGCGGCCTCGACTTGCGCGCCGGGGCCGCGCCGGGCGGCACGCCGTTGCTTGCCGCGCTCGACGGCAAGGATAATACGCCGAAATTCTTCAGCGTCGGGGCCGGGGGCGTTCCGGCGCCGCTGACGCTGGCCGGGATCAAGCCCGAAATGACGATCGCGGCGCTCTGCTTTTCGCGCAGCCATCGCGACGGCACGCTCTATCTGTTCCTCGCGGGCGACAAGGGCGAGATCGAGCAATGGGGCCTTGCGGCCGATGCCGCGGGGGCGATGAGCGGCCGGATTGCGCGGCGCTGGTCGCTGGGGTCCGAAATCAAATATTGCGCCGCCGACGACCGCGGCTCGGTCTATTTCTCGCAGGAAGCGGTCGGCGTCTGGCGCTTCGCCGCCGAGCCCGAGGCCGAGATCGTGCCCGAGATCGTCGATATCGTCCGCCTCGGCCATATCACAGAGGAAGCGAAGGGGGTCGGCATTGCGCCCGACGGCCGCTTGCTGGTGTCCGACGCCTCGGCGAACCGGCTGAACATCTATGACCCCGTCGACGACCATGCCTATCTCGGCTCGGTCGCGCTCGCGGCGGGGGCGGACGCGGTCGAGGATGCGGGGAGCATCACCATCGCCGGGCCCGTCGTCGTCGTCGCCGACGACGATAATTCGCCCGAGCAGCCCAATTTCAAGATCGCCAGCTGGGCGGCGCTGCTCGCCGCGGCGGGGCTTCCCGAGCGTCCGGCGGCCGCGGCGCCCGAGACGATGCCGCTCGCGCTGGCGACGGTCGAGACCGACCCGGTCGAAACCGGCGGCGACGCGGCCGACGATCCGGCGATCTGGATCAACCCCGCCGACCCGTCGCAAAGCGTGATCATCGGGACGCAGAAACAGTCGGGGCTGTATGTCTATGGCCTCGACGGCAAGCAGATCCAGTTCCTGCCCGACGGCCGCATGAACAATGTCGACCTGCGCAGCGGCTTCCGCCTCGGCGGCCGCGACGTTACGCTGGTCACCGCGAGCAACCGCACCACCAAGGGCATTTCAATCTATCTGCTCGACCCCGTCACGCGCAAGCTGAGCGACGTCGCCGACGGGTTGCAGGATACGGGCTTCGACGATCCCTATGGCCTGTGCATGTACCGCAGCGCGAAGACGAAGAAGAGCTATGTCTTCGTCAACCAGGGCGACGGCAAGATGCGCCAGTGGGAACTGGTCGCGACCCCGGCGGGCAAGGTGCGCGCGAAGCTGATGCGCGACCTGCCGTTCGGATCGCAGGTCGAAGGCTGCGTCGCCGACGACGAGACCGGCATGCTTTATACCGGCGAGGAAGATGTCGGCATCTGGCGCGAGGGCGCCGAACCGCGCGGCGGGCCGGCGCGGACGATGCTGGCGAAGGTCACCGACAATCCGAAGCTCAAGGACGATATGGAAGGCATCGGGCTGTACGCGCAGGCGGGCGGCAAGGGCTATCTGGTCGTGTCGAGCCAGGGCAATGACAGCTATGCGGTGTTCCGCCGCGAGGGCAATAATGACTATGTCGGATCGTTCCGCATCGGCGCCGACATGGCGGCGGGCATCGACGGCGTGTCCGAAACCGACGGGCTCGACGTCACCAGCATGGCGGCGGGCCCGGCTTTCCCGCACGGGCTGATGGTGGCGCAGGACGGCCGCAACGTATCGCCGCCCGAGCATCAGAATTTCAAGCTGGTGCCGTGGGAGCGTATCGCCAAGGCGCTGGGGCTCGAAGCCGGGGATTGACCCTTGTGTGCCGCGGCGCGCGGCCGGCCCCTGCGGCCATCGCGCGCCGCGGTGATTTCTTCCGCTTTGGCGATCCCATGTTTTGCGGGGGCATGGCGGGTTGGGGCAGGAAACGGCCGTTTCCTGCCGTTCCATTCATCGTCACCCCGGACTTGATCCGGGGTCCACGACTTCAACGCCGCAGTGGATCCCGGATCAAGTCCGGGATGACGAGGAGGGGAGTAGAAAAGGCATGAAACGGCCGAAACTTGCCGTTCCGCCTTTCCTGCTCCGCCGCGCGTCATGAACCGGACGGCGCCGCTTGCGGTGCTTGACGAACCGGCGGTCCAGGCGCCATCCATGGCTATGGCCCGCGCCGTTCACGCCCTGCTTCTGGCGCTTCGCGACTTGCCGCAGCCGCGCGTGCTGCGCATTCTTGCGCTCAGCCTGGCGCTCACGCTGCTGCTCTTCGCCGCCGCCGGCACCGCGATCTTTTTCGGCGTGCGCCGGTCGCTCGCGCATGGCCAGTGGTTTGGTGCCGCCGGGCTCGACATGGCGGGCATCCTGGTCGTCCTGGCGCTGGTCGCGGGAAGCTGGCTGCTGTTTCGTGCGGTCGCGATCGCCGTGATCGGGCTGTTTGCCGACTCGATCGTCGCCGATGTCGAGGGACGCCATTATCCCGCCGCGGCGGCGCGCGCGATCGATGTCGGCTGGCGGCAGAATATCGCGCTGGCGCTGGCGTCGCTCGCGCGGCTGATCGGCGGCAATCTGATCGCGCTGCCCCTGTATCTCCTGCTCCTCGTCACCGGCGTCGGCACGCTATTGCTCGCGCTCGCCGTCAATGCGTTGCTGCTGGGCCGCGACCTCGAGGCGATGGTGCTCGCGCGCCACCCCGATCGCCCGCGCTTCGATCGCGCCGCGCGCTGGTCGCTCGGGCTGCTGTCCGCCGCAAGCTTCCTGGTTCCCGTCGCCAATCTGTTTGCGCCGATCGTCGGCGCGGCTATGGCCGTCCATATGCTGCACCTGCGCAGCGGGGACCGATAGATATGATCCAAAACCACCGCCGGGCCGCCATCACCGGGCCCGCCCCGATATTTTTGGCCCTGATATTGACGACCCTGACGCTCGGCGCCTGCGCCGGCCCCGCGATCCCGCGCCCCTCGACGCCCCCGGCGGTCGCCGCGCCGGCGCCGACCGTGGTCAAGCCGGTGCAGAACAACGCGCTGATCGGCAGCAGCGCCGACGCGATCGGCCGCATGTTCGGCAAACCGCGGCTCGACGTGACCGAGGGGGCCGGGCGCAAGCTGCAGTTCGCGGGCTCGAACTGCATCCTCGACATATATTTCTATGCGCCGCGCGTCGGCGCCGATCCGGTCGCGACGCATGTCGACGCGCGCACCCCCGACGGGCGCAATGCCGAAGTGAACAGCTGCGCGCAGAGCTTTCAGCGCTGAGCCGACGTCATAGAGCCAGTTCGGCGAGCGCCCATGCCGCGGCATCGGCGACCATCGGCGATGTGTCGGTCACCAGCCGCTCCAGCCGCGTGCGGAAGCGCACATCGCCGCTGTTTCCGGCGGCGATCGCGGCGTTGCGCACCATGCGGTTCCGCCCGAGCCGCTTGATCGGCGACCCTGCAAACACTTGCCGGAAGCCCGCATCGTCGAGCGCGAGCAGGTCGGCGAGCGCCGGTGCGACGAGTTCGGCGCGCGGCAGGAAGGCCCGGTGCGCGTGCGCGGTTTCGGCGAACTTGTTCCACGGGCAGGCGGCGAGACAATCGTCGCAGCCATAGATGCGGTTGCCGATCCCGCGCCGCAAATCGTCCGGGATCGGCCCGTCATGCTCGATCGTGAGGTACGAAACGCAGCGCCGCGCATCGAGCCGGTAGGGCGCCGGGAAGGCATCGGTGGGGCATGCATCCTGGCACGCCGAACAGCTGCCGCACGTATCGCGCCCCGGTGTCGACGGCGCGAGATCGAGCGTCGTGTAGATCGCGCCCAGAAACAGCCAGCTGCCATGGTCGCGGCTGACGAGATTGGTATGCTTGCCCTGCCAGCCGAGCCCGGCGGCCGCCGACAGCGGCTTTTCCATCACCGGCGCGGTGTCGACGAACACCTTGACCTCGGCATCCCTGGCTTCGGCGACGAGCCAGCGGGCGACCGCCTTCAGCGCCTTCTTGACGACGTCATGATAGTCACCGCCCTGCGCATAGACCGAAATCCGCCCGCGATCGGGCACATCGGCAAGCGCCAGCGGGTCGTGCGCCGGGGCGTAGCTCATGCCGAGAGCGATGACCGAGCGGACCTCGGGCCACAGCCCCTTGGGCGACCCGCGCTGGCCGGCGCGATTTTCCATCCAGATCATGCCGCCATGGCAGCCATCGGCGAGCCATTGGTTCAGCCGTGCCGCGGTTTGCGGCGCCGCCTCCGCCCCGGCGATGCCGAACGCCACGAAACCGTGCGCCCGCGCAACATCGGCGAGTCGCTGTTCGAGCGTGTCCGGGAAGGGGGGCAAGGCTTCGGCAACCATTGGCGCCCTATACGACAAGGACTCTGTCGTGCCATATAGCTATGACATCCCACCGTTCATCCTGAGGAGGGGCTGAGCGAAGTCGAAGCCTGTCCTGAGCGCCTGCAAGGCAGTCGAAGGGACCTGTCTCGAAGGACGCGGCGCGGCGTCAAATCCTTCGAGACGCCATTTCGACAAGCTCAATGGCTCCTCAGGACAAACGGTCGATTATTCAGGGACCCAGGTGTGAGCGATTATAGCGTCGAGGCGAACGGCCTCACCAAATATTTCGGCGATTTCAAGGCGGTCGACCATGTGTCGCTCGCGGTCCCCACCGGCAGCATCTATGGCGTGCTCGGCCCCAATGGCGCGGGGAAGACGACCAGCCTGCGCATGACACTCGGCATCATCGACCCCGACGAGGGGACGAGCCGCGTCTTTGGCGAGCGGCCGCAGTCGGTGCGCCACCGAATCGGCTATCTCCCCGAAGAGCGCGGGCTCTATCCCGGCATGAAGGCGCGTGACGCGATCGCCTTCATGGGGGCGCTGCGCGGACTCGACTGGTCGGAGGGCCGCCGCCGCGCCGCGGGCTTCATGACCGAACTTGGGCTGGAGCGGGTGATCGACGAAAAGATCCGCAAGATGTCGAAGGGCATGGCGCAGATGGTCCAGCTGATCGGATCGATCGTCCACGCCCCCGACCTGATCATCCTCGACGAACCTTTCTCGGGGCTCGACCCCGTCAACCAGGAACGGCTCGAAATGCTGGTGAAGCGCGAACGGACACGCGGCGCGACGATCCTTTTCTCGACGCATGTGATGGCGCACGCCGAGCGCCTCTGCGACCGCATCGCGATCATCGCGCGGTCGCAGCGCCGCTTCGAAGGCACCGTCGACGAAGCGCGCGCGCTGCTGCCGATGCAGGTGCGCTATACGCCGCGCACCGGCGGCGATGTCGCGGTCATCCTGCCGCCAGGTGCCGAACAGCGCGGCGATGCGTGGCATTTTTCGATCGAGGACAAGGCGGTCGAGCCGCTGTTGTCGCGGATCACCGCGAGCGGCCATGGCGTCACGGGCCTGTCGATCGCGCGCCCCGCGCTGCATGATGCCTTCGTCCATATCGTCCGCCAGGTCGATGCCGGGTTCGCGGCCGACGCGCGCAGCGACGCGATCGAGGAGGCCGCAGCATGAGCCCGTTCGCCAAGACCATGTTCGTGATCGCGCGCCGCGATTTCCTGTCGATCGTCGCGACCCCGACCTTCCTGCTCTTCCTGCTCGCCCCCTTGTTCATGATCGCGATGGGGGCGCTGGGCGGAGCCGGTGCGACGCAGCTCGCCGACAGCGCGCGCGGCGCCGGGCGCCTGGTCGCGGTGGTCGATGCCGCCGACGTCGAGGCCTTGCGCAGCGCCGATACCCGCCTGCGCAAGGCGATGGGCCGCGAACCCGCGACACTGGAGATCCGCGTCGCCGGGCCCGATGCCGCCGATCCGGTCGCGATCACCCGCGAAAAGGGCAGCGACACCTATGCGGTGATGACCGGCGCCTTCGCGAACCCGCGCATCGTCGAACGCGACGCCGACAGCAATTCGGGCCGCTACCTCGCCCTGCTCGCCAGCGACGTCCTGCGCGATCGGGCGGCCGGCGCGGTACCGCCCGCGCGCGCGCATTTCGAAAGCCTCGCCAACGGCGGGACGAGCATCGCCGCGCAGCAGTCGATGGGCTTCGGCGCGGTGTTCATCATCTTCCTCCTCACCCTGCTCCTCGCGGGACAGGCGGTGGGCATGCTGGCCGAGGAAAAGGGCAACAAGGTGATCGAAATCCTCGCCGCCGCGGTGCCGCTCGAAAGCGTCTTCATCGGCAAGCTGCTCGGCCTGCTCGGCGTCGCGATCCTGTTCATCGCCTTCTGGGCGGCGATGGCGGCCGGCGGCGGGCTGGTCTTCGCGTCGCAAATGGACCCGGCGGCCGCCCCTGCTGCCCTTGCCGCTGCGGGCAAGCCCGCCATCGCGCTCACCGCCGCCCCGGCGAGCGGCTGGCCCTTTTTCATCACCATCTCGCTTTGCTATTTCATCCTGTCCTTCCTCCTTCTCGGCGCGGTCTTCCTCGGCGTCGGGGCGCAAGCGGGAACGGTGCGCGAAATCCAGATGCTCAGCCTGCCGATCACCATCTTCCAGGTCGGCATGTTCAGCCTGTCGACCGCCGCCGCGAGCGCGCCGGGAACGGGCCTTGCGACCTTTGCGCAAATCTTTCCCTTCTCCTCGCCGCTCGCGATGGCGGCGCGCGCCGCGAGCGATGATGCCAAGGCGGTCCACCTGCTCGCGCTCGGCTGGCAGGCGATCTGGGTCGCGCTCGTCATCTGGCTTTCGGTGCGGCTGTTCCGCGCCGGGGTGCTCAGCGGCGGCGGCAGCTGGAAATTCTGGCGCCGCGCGCGGCCCGCCGCCGCGGCTGCGGCTGCCGGCGCTGCAGACATAACATGACCGTCGCCCCCGCGAAGGCGGGGGCCGCTGGCAGCCTCGCGCAACATTTATAGCGGCCCCCGCCTTCGCGGGGGCGACGGATAGGGATCGCAACTCAAACTCCCCAACGCGCTCCCTCCCGCTCCATTGACAAAGCTGTAAATAGTGGCATTCTGCAACTGAATCGGCCGCGCCAGACGGCTTTCGACAGAGGAGCGCCCCCCATGGCCACCGTCATCCGCGAAACCCCCGCCATCGCCAATCCCCTCGACATGTCCCGCGCCGACCTGTGGCGCGAGGATCAATGGCAGGAGCCGATGCGCCAGCTGCGCGCCGAATCGCCGATCTATTATTGCGAGGATTCGAAGTTCGGCGCCTATTGGTCGGTGACGACCTACAAGCCGATCCAGCATATCGAGGCGCTTCCCAAGATTTTTTCCTCGTCGTGGGAATATGGCGGCATCACCGTCGCCGGCGATGGGGTCGAACATCTGAAAGAGGGCGAGATCCCGATGCCGATGTTCATCGCGATGGACCCGCCGCAGCATAGCGCGCAGCGCCGCACCGTCGCCCCCGCCTTCGGCCCGTCGGAGATCGAGCGCATGCGCGCCGACACGCAGGCGCGCACCGCGGCGCTGATCGACACGCTGCCGGTCGGCGAGGCGTTCGACTGGGTCGAGCGGCTGTCGATCGAGCTGACGACCGACATGCTCGCGATCCTCTTCGATTTTCCGTGGGAAAACCGTCATAATCTGACGCGCTGGTCCGACGCGCTCGGCGATATCGAGAGCTTCAATACGCTCGAGGAACGCCAGGCGCGCCTTGCCACCGCCTTCGAAATGGGCGCCGCGTTCAAGGAATTATGGGATCATAAGGCGAAAAATCCCGGCCCGCACGACCTCATCTCGATCATGCTCCAGTCCGACGCGATGAATCACATGAGCCATGAGGAATTCATGGGCAACCTCATCCTGCTCATCGTCGGCGGCAACGATACGACGCGCAATTCGATGTCGGCCTACGCCTACGGCCTGCACTGCTTTCCCGAGGAACGCGCGAAGCTCGAGGCGAACCACGACCCCGACCTGGCGGTCAACGCGATGCACGAGATTATTCGCTGGCAGACCCCGCTCGCGCATATGCGCCGCACCGCGATGGAGGACACCGAATTGTTCGGCCACCAGATCCGGAAGCGCGACAAGCTCGCGCTCTGGTATGCCTCGGCCAACCGCGACGAAAGCATCTTCCCCGATGGCGACCGGATCATCGTCGACCGCGAAAATGCGCGCCGCCACCTTGCCTTCGGTTATGGCATCCACCGCTGCGTCGGCGCGCGCGTCGCCGAACTGCAGCTGACGACTTTGATCTCCGAAATGCAGAAGCGCCGCCTGCGCGTCAATGTCCTGTCGGAGCCCGAGCGCGTCAATGCGAGCTTCGTCCACGGCTATCGCCATATGCAGGTCGAACTCGAACGCTATTGACGGCGGTCACAGCCGCGCCCATTTCGCATGGCAACAGGGGGCATAAGGAGCCCTTCGATGATCGAACGCCGTTATCTGCTTTCCGGTCTCGCGCTTGGCGGCGCGCTGATCGCCGCGCCGATGCTGTTCGCCAAACCCGGCAAGCGCCCGCCGGCCGAGCCCGGCTGGCGGCTTTCCGATGCCGAATGGAAACAGCGCCTGTCGCCCTTATCCTATCGCGTCCTGCGCGAAGCGGCGACCGAACGCGCGTTCACCAGCCCGCTCGACAAGGAAAAGCGCGCCGGCACCTTCCTCTGCGCGGGATGCGCGCTGCCACTCTATGCCAGCCGCACCAAGTTCGACAGCGGCACCGGCTGGCCAAGCTTCTGGGCGCCGCTCACAGGCGCGATAGGCACCTCGACCGACCGCGAACTCGGCTATGTCCGCACCGAAGTCCATTGCCGCCGCTGCGCCGGGCACCTTGGCCATGTGTTCGATGATGGGCCAAAGCCGACCGGCAAACGCTATTGCATGAATGGCGCCGCGCTGACGTTCCGGGCGGGCTGAGGCCGGCTTTCCGGTCGCAGGCCGGTTTCGGCCGCAAGGAGCTCCGACTATCCTTGCGGGGAGGATTTATATCTCCGCTCTCCAACCCAAAACCGACGGTCTGCCTTTGGGTTTGCAATCCCCCTCAGCTCAGGACCCGTTAGGGTCCTGACCTTGGTCGCCAGCGCTTGGCCACGCCCGTCGCGCCATCCGCCACCTCGAAATATTTCGAATGACATCGATAACATTCTGCCTTACACGCAGCTGGAATATCGGGAGAGGCGCAATGATATCGACAGACGGACCCCGCGTGGAAACCGCCCGGGCCAGTGGCGTCGGCGTCGGCGTCGGCGGCGCGGGCGATCGTCTGGGGCTTGGCGTATCGGGCCTCTATCTCAGCCTCTATCTTCATTATGGCTTCTTCGCCTTCCTGCCGCTGTGGCTGAAAGCGACGGGCGCGCCGCACGAGGAAATCGGCGTGCTGATGGCGATCCCGATGGTCCTGCGGCTGCTGACCGTCGCGCCTTTTTCGGCGTTCGTCGGCCGGCGCGGGTGGGTGCGCAACGCGATCGCCTATACCTCGCTCGCATCGGCGGCGATCGTGCTGTTCCTGCTCGGCGAGCCCGATCATGCCGGGCGCATCCTGATCGTCATCTTCCTGTCGATCGTCTGGGACCAGATTCCGGTGCTGACCGATGCCTATGCGGTGATGGCGGTGCGCAGCCGTTCGCTCGATTTCGGGCGGCTGCGCGTCTGGGGGTCGATCGCCGTCGTGGTATCGAATGCGGCGGCGGGCTGGGCGATCGCGACCTTCGGGATCAAGATGCTGCCGCTGATGATCGCGGCGCTGCTTCTCGCGCCCGCGCTGGTCGCTTTCCTGCTGCCCGCCGATCGCCAGCTCTCGGCCGCCGGTGACGCTGTCGGCGGACGCTGGCGCGACCTGATCGGCGACCGCGGGCTCATCCTCGCGATGGTCGCGGCGTCGCTGATCATGGGCAGCCATGGCGTGGTCACCAGCTTCGGCGCGATCCAGTGGACCGCGCAGGGTATTTCGACGACCACCATCGGCCTGCTGCAGGCGCTGGCGGTCGCGGCGGAGATCGGCGCCTTCTGGTTCGGCGCCAGGCTGCTCGGCCAGCGCGATCCGCGCCTGCTGATCTGCGCCGGGGCGGTGGCGGCCGCGCTGCGCTGGGCGATCATGGCGACGAGCCCGGGGCTTGCCGTGCTGATCGTCGCGCAGCTTTTGAACGGCATCACCGCCACCGGCACCATCCTTGGCATCATGCTGGTGATCGCGACGCGCGTGCCGACGCATCTCAGCGCGACCGCGCAGGGGATGAACGCGGTGCTGCTGGGCGCGGTGCTCGCGGTTGCGACGGCGGGGTCGGGGTTGCTTTGGTCCTATGGGCTTGCGATTGCCTATGTCGCGATGGCGGTGCTCGCGCTGCTCGGCGCGCTGTGCGCCTGGCCGCGCGATGCCGGTGCCGGGGCGGCGATCAACACGGACGGTCTGTCCGCATCGGGAGTCGAATCATGACCAAAGCCATTCTCCTTGCCGTGCTGCTCGCGGGGGCGGTGCCTGCGGCGGCAATGGCCGAGACCGCGCCCGCGGCGCCGCCGACGCTGGGCCTCGACAAATGGCCGCTTCCCGACACGCTCAGCGCGGAGGGCAAGGCGGCGGCCGCCGCGGCGGCGCGCCAGGCGATGCCCGATCCGCTGCCGCCGATCGCCGATATCCGCGCGTTCATCGGGACGCTGCAGGCGACAATGGGGGCCGCGCTTCAGAAGCGCTACGAGGTGCGCGTCGAGGCTGCGACGATCGCGGGCATCCCCGTGCGCATCGTCTATCCCAAGGGGGTGAGCGCGCTGGGCAAGGGGCCGGTGCTGCTGAACCTGCACGGCGGCGGTTTCGCGATCGATTCGGGTTCGCTGACCGAGACGATCCCGATCGCGGCGCGCACCGGCCTGCCCGTCGTCGCGGTGCTTTATCGCCTGGCGCCCGAACATCCCTATCCGGCGGCGCTCGACGATGCGCTCGCGGTCTATCAGGCGCTCGAAAAGGACCGCAAGGCGAAGAGCATCGCGGTGTTCGGTACGTCGGCGGGGGCGTGTCTTTCGGGACAGCTGATGGCCCGCCTCGCCGGCATGGGCCGCCCGATGCCGGCGGCGCTCGCTTTCCTGTCGGGCAGCGCCGATCTGTCGCTGCGCGGCGATTCGGAAAGCTGGCTGCCGGGTCCCGGCTTCGACTGGGTCGCGAGCTATGCCGGCCAGACGCCGCTCGCCGATCCGATCCTCTCCCCGCTGCACGGCGACGTGTCGCGCTTTCCGCCGACCTTGCTGATGACCAGCTCGCGCGATTTCCTGCTCAGCCCGACCGCGATCCTGGCGCGCAAGCTGACCGAACAGGGCGTCGATGCGCGGCTGGTGATGTTCGACGGACTGCCGCACGCCTTCTGGGCCTATATGGCCATATCCGAAAGCGATCAGGCGAACGAACTGGTCGCGCGTTTCCTGAAGGACAGGCTTGCCGCTGCGACGAGGTAGCCGATAATCTTAATCGTCGCCCCCGCCAAGGCGGGGGCCGCTGTCGGCCTGGCGCAAGGTGGCTAGCGGCCCCCGCCTTCGCGGGGCGACGGATGTTGATCGATCAGCCGGGCGCCGCGAGATGATCGCGGTAGGTATCGCGCAGCACCTTCTTGTCGATCTTGCCCGTCGCGGTGAGCGGGACGGCGGCGAACACTATATCGTCGGGCATCCACCAGCGCACGACGCGCGTCTCGAGATGCGCGCGGACCTGTTCGGCGGTCACGCTCTCGCCCGCATGCGCTTCGATGACGAGCAGCGGGCGTTCCTCCCATTTGGGATGATAGACGCCGACGACCGCGGCGATGCGCACGCCGGGGCAGCCGGCCGCGGCGTTTTCGAGGTCGATCGAACTGATCCACTCGCCGCCCGACTTGATCACATCCTTGGCGCGGTCGGTGAGCCTCAGGAAGCCGAAGCGGTCGATGGTGCCGATATCGCCGGTGTCGAACCAGCCGTCGCGGTCCGCCGCGGGAAGATCGGGATAATAGCGGTCGACGACCCATGGCCCGCGCACCTGCAGCTTGCCCGCCTGTTCGCCGTCCCACGCCAGCGCCGTGCCCGCATCGTCGATGATGCGCAGCTCGATCCCGAACTGCATCCGCCCCTGGCGGGTCAGGATCGTCTCGGTCGCATAATCGTCGCCCTCGGCCATCAGCAGCGGCGTCGGGGTCGAGATGACGCCGAGCGGATTGGTCTCGGTCATTCCCCAGATCTGGAGGACGGTGACGCCATAGGTTTCGCGGAAGGTCTCGGCCATCGCGCGCGGCACCGCCGATCCGCCGATGACGAGGCGCTTCAATGCGCCGACCCCCTGGCCGCTGGTTTCGAGATGCGCGAGATACATCGTCCAGATCGTCGGCACCCCGCCCGAAAAGGTCACGCCTTCGCCCGCGATCAGATCGGCCAGGCTGGCGCCGTCCATCTTGTCGCACGGCAGGACGAGCTTGCAGCCGTTGATCGCGGCGGTGAAGGGCAGGCCCCAGGCGGTGGCATGATACATCGACGAACAGGGCATGATGACGTCGAAGGCGCTGAACCCGAACGCGCTGCTGAGCCCCGCCGCCATGCCGTGGAGGACGATCGAGCGGTGGCTGTAGAGCACGCCCTTCGGATCGCCGGTGGTGCCCGAGGTGTAGCAGAGGAACGCCGCCGCCTGTTCATCGAAGCGCGGCCAGGCGAAGTCGCCGTCCTCGGCGGCGAGCAGCGCTTCATAGGGCGCGGCGAGCAGGATGAAATGCTCGATCGCGGGCAGCAGCGGCTTCAGCCGCTCGACGAGGTCGGAGAGATTGGGTTCGAAGAACAGGATGCGGCTGCCGGCGTGGTTGATCGTGAAGGCGATCTGATCGTCGCTGAGGCGCGGGTTGGCGGTGTGCAGCACCGCGCCGATGCCGGGGACCGCGTAAAATAGCTCGAGATGGCGGTGGGTGTTCCAGGCGAGCGACGAGACGCGGTCGCCGCTGGCGATCCCCAGTTTCAACAGCGCCTGCGCGGCCGCCCGCGAACGGCGTTCGCAGCCCGCCCAGTCGTAACGCCAGACGGGCTCGCCCACCAGCTTCGAGACGATCTCGCGCTCGCCATGCGCGCGCGCGGCATGGGCGAGGATCGAACTGATCTGCAGGGGGAAATCCTGCATCAAAGCGGGCAGCATCGTCTCTCCTTTCGCGGCACCGGCGCCGCGTTCTTGTCTTTGCATCATGCCACCCGTGAGGATGGCTGTCAGCGGGTCCGCCGGAAGGGCTTGCCATCCTGCAGCCATTGCAGCCGCTCATCGCGCAGCGCGGCGCGGCGCACCTTGCCGGCGTCGCTGCGCAGCGGCCCGGCGGTGACCTCATAGCTTTCGGGGCATTTATATTTGGCGAGCCGGGTGCCGACGAACGCGCCGACCGCGTCGATCGACAGCGCTTCGCCGCCCTCGATAATCGCGTGCACCCGCTGGCCAAGGTCGTCGCACGGCAGTCCGACGACCACCGCGTCGGCCACCTCGGGATGTTCGCTCAGCGCCGCCTCGACCTCGGCGGCATAGATGTTCGCGCCGCCGCGGATGATCATGTCGCTGCGCCGGTCGGAGAGGAAGAGATAGCCGTCGGCATCGACATAGCCGAGGTCGCCGAGCGACAGCCGTTGTTCGCCGTCGAGCTTTGCCTCGGCGCCGACATAATGGAAGCGCGTCGAGGCATCGCCGCCGAAATAAATCTCGCCGATCTCGCCGGGCGGGCAGGGCAGGCCGTGCTCGTCGATGATGGTGACGACGTCGGGCGGCGCCTTGCCGACCGAGCCGGGCTTGGCGAGCCATTCCTCGCCGGTGATGATCAGCGCGGCGCCCTCGGTACCGGCATAGACTTCGAGGATGCGCTGGGGTCCGAGCCAGTCGATCCAGGCGCGCTTGAGCCACGGCGGGCACGCCGCCGCCATATGGCAGACGCATTGCAGGGAGGAGAGGTCGTAGCGCGTCCGCACCTCCGCGGGCAGGCTCCAGATGCGCTGCATCATCGTCGGCACCATGCACACCCATTCGACGCGCTCCTGCTCGATCAGGCGCAGCGCCTCTTCGGGGTCGAAGCGGCTCATCCCGATCACGCGCGACCCGGCGAGCAGCGCGAGGCTGGTGAAGAAGAAGGGGGCGTTGTGATAGAGCGGCCCCGGGTTGAGGATGGCGCCGCCGCGCGGCATGCGGACGAGATGGATCAGGCCGTCGAGCCGTTCGCCGAAGCGCGCCGGGGCATGGTCGACGATCAGCTTGGGGCGGCCGGTCGACCCGCCGCTGGTGACCGCTTTCCAATGCGCGGCGGCGAGGCCGGGCGGCAGCGCGGCGTCGCTGTCATCATCGTCATCGGGCGCCAGTCGCGGCACGCCTTCGGGGCCGTCGCCGCCGCGGATCAGGACGGCGGGGGCGGCGAGTTCGACGATCTGCGCCAGTTCGTGGCCGGGCAGCTTGGTCGGCAGAATGCACGGCGTCGCCCCTGCGCGCCACGCCGCGAAGCTGGCGATATGATGGTCGATCCCGTTGGGCAGCGAGATGGCGACGAAATCGTCGGGCTTGACACCGAGCGACACCAGCCGCCGCGCCCGCGCCGCGGCGCGGGCGTCGAGTTCGGCCCAGCTCAGCCGCTCGCCCGGATAGGTGATCGCGGTTTCACCGGCCTGCGGTCCGCTTCCGTGCGCCGACAATATCTGGTCGAAACTCGGGTCGGACATCGGGCTACTCCACAAAAGGCGAAAGATCGTAACTGTCGATAAAATCGGCAGTCACGCCATTTGTCCAGCCAAACCCGGTCTGCGTTTCATATTCGCCGCCGCCGCCGACGACCGCCCGCTCGACATCATATTTTTCGAACAGCAGCCCGGTGCGGGCAAAGGTCGTCCCCACCGTATCGACCCAGCGCCGGGCGATCTCGCGCGCGAGCCTGTCATGGCCATAGCGTTGCAGGCCCGCCGCCGCGATCCACTGCAGCGGCGCCCAGCCGTTCGGCCGGTCCCATTGCTGGCCGGTCTCGGCCAAGGTCGTGTTCAGCCCGCCGCGCGCGAGAAGCTGCGACGATACCGCGGCCGCGCTGCTGTCGGCCTGGTCCTGCGTCGCAACGCCGACGAGCAAAGGGGCCAGCGCAGCGGCGGTCAGCGGGGTACGGAGCTGGCCGCGTTCGATATCATAGTCGGCGAAATAGCCGCCGCCGGCATGCCAGAGATGGCGGTTCATCGCGTCGCGCCGGTCATCGGCCAGGCGCGCATAATGCGCCGCCTCACCATCGCCGCGCGCGGCGATCGCCATTTCCAGCCCGAACAGGAAGGCGTTGAGATCGACCGGGGCGATCGCGGTCGTGCGGATCGACGGCAGCGCGTCGCCATCGAGCCAGCGCGAGGAGAAGTCCCAGCCGCTTTCGGCTCCGGCGCGCAGGTCGCGATAGACGTCTGCGGCGGCGCGGCCGCTTTCGGCGGCCGTCGCGACATCCTCGCGCCAGCTTTCGTCGCGCGGCGTGTCGCGCGGGTCCCAATAGCGGTTGAGCAGATGGCCGTCGGCCAGCCGCGCGACCCGCGCGCCATGGCTGCCCGGCGCGAGCGTTTCGGCCCCCGCCATCCACCACGCATGTTCGCGCTTCATCGCCGACAGCCGGCGTGCCGCGACGTCGCGGCGTCCGTCATCCAGCAGTTCGACCATCATATGGAACAGCGGCGGTTGCGACCGGCCGAGATAATAGGTGCGGGTGCCGTTCGGGATATGGCCGTGCGTTTCGATGAGGTCGGTCATCGCATCGACGATGCCGTTGGCGAGTTCGAGCTCGCCGTCGCGGACGAGCCCCAGCATCGTGAAGAAGCTGTCCCAATAATAGATTTCGCGAAAGCGTCCGCCCGGCACGACATGCCGGTGCTGCACCGGCAGCGCCGATCCGCTCGCGGCTTCCTTCGGCGCGCGGGCGAGGTCCTTCCACAGGGCGCGGATATGCGCGCGCAGCGGCAGCACCGCCGGGCGGGCGCCCTGCCCGGCGGCCGGCAGGTCGAAATTGGCGGCGATGAAGGCGCGCAATGCCTCGTCGCCCGCGGCAAGCCGCGCGAAGTCGTGCATGATGTCGGCGACCGGCCGTTTGGGCAGCGCATCGACGAAGGTCTTGCCGTCGGGCAGGATCGCGCGCTCCTGCACCTTGGCGAGGAGGGGTCCGAACAGGTCGGCGGGGCTGGAATCGGGTCGCATCAGCGCGCCAGATGACGGCTGAAAAACGCCGCCTGCGCCGCCAGCGCATCGTCGGTTTCGGGGCATTCCATATAGGCCCAGAAGGCGTGCAGCATGCCTTCATAGACCATCAGGTCGGCATCGACCCCGGCCTTGCGCAGCGCGAGATGGAGCCGCACCGTCTGGCTGAGCAACTGGTCGCGCGTGCTCGCCATCAACAATGTGGGCGGCAGGCCCGACAGATCGCCATAGATGGGCGACAGCAACGGATCGGTCCGCCCGGTGCCGGCGCTATAATCCGCCAGCACCTCGGGCCCCGTCCGCGAGCCCATGATCGACGGCAGAAAGGCTTCGCAGTCGCTGACCAGCGCCAGGTCGGCCGACCCCGAAAAGACGCCCGCCGCCGCCGGCATCGGCAGCCCTTCGGCCTTGATCCGCGCCAATAGCTGGATCGTCAATATGGCGCCGGCCGAGGTGCCGTAAAGCCCGATCGCGGCCGCCGGCCGCTGCGCCAGCGCGTCGCGATAGACCGCCAGCGCGTCGTCGACCGCCGCGGGGAAAGGATGTTCGGGCGCCATCCGGTACATCACCGTGACGACGGGAATCGCGGTCAGCCCGGCGATCGGAATCGTCTCGGTCTCCGATCCCGAATCGACCATGAAGCCGCCGCCGTGGAAGTTGATCAGCAGCCGCTGGTCCGATTCGGCATCGCTGCCCCGGCGGCGGACGAACTTGACCGGTACCCCCGCCACGCTGCCCTTGCTCACTTCGACGTCGAAGCGTTTCGCGCGGCTCTTGTTCAGCGGCTTCAGATGATTGGCCGCCGCCGCGCGCACCGCCTTGCGCGTGATCGCATTGCGCATCAGCGTCGCGGTCATTTCGGGCGCCGATCCGCTGGCGATCAGCGGCGTCATGACCGCGCGCGCCTCGGCACTGACCGTCGGGGCCAGGGGCGGCTGTTGTTTGGAGCGGTCACCCATCGGTTCAGCGTCCGAAACGATAGCCGATCCGCACGCCGTACATCCGCGGCTCGGTATAGGTCAGCCCGACCATGCCCGACGATTGCGCATATTGGTCGAGCACGCCGACCGGCTTCGCCTCGTTGGTAATATTGTTCGCAAACAGGCTGAGGTCGATCGGGCGCCCGCCGATATCCTTCAGCTCGATGCTGGCGTTGAGCAGGCCATAGGCGGGCAGGAAGTTGTAGAAGGAGGCGTTGGTCTGTGCGGTCGAAACCTTGCTCTGGCGGGCATAGTTGACCGCGAGCACGATGTCGCCGGCGCTGCCGAGCGAGGTTTCGTACGAGCCGCCGACCGAAATCTTGTGCTTCGGCGTATAGGGGAAGGGTGCGCCGTCGAGGATCGCGCCCGCGCTTGCATCGGCGACCTCGGTGTAGCGCGCATCGATATAGGAATAGCTGCCGTTCAGCGTCAGCCCGCGCACCGGCACGACCGCCAGATTGAGCTCGACGCCCTGGATCTTTCCCTTCGCCGCGCTGCGCGTGACGTTGAGCGGTATCGTGCCGCCGGGCGTTTCGACCACCTCCGCCGTCGTGCGCTGGATATTGTCGTAGATACCGCGATAGGCGGCGATATTGGCGCGGACATCGACATTGCCGAGCGAGAATTGCGACTTCAGCCCGACCTCGATGTCGGAAAGCCGTTCGGGCTTGTAGGTGCGGAATTCCGAATCGACCGGCACCGGCCCGTTCACGCCGCCGGACTTGTACGCGTCGCGCGCGGTGACATAGACGTGGACGCCGGGCGTCACATCATAGTCGAGCGTCGCGGTGTAGCTTGGATAATCGCTGTCGACCGAACCCGAGACCGTCGGCGGGCCGCCGATCGTCTGCGCGGTGAAGCTATGCTCCCAGGTATAGCGCAGCCCGCCGGTCACGCTGAGCCCGGCGAGCGCGCCCGACAGCTTGCCAAGATCGACCGTCGCCTGCCCGAACACCGCTTCGCTCTTGTTCGTCTGGGTGAAAAAGCCCGAAATCGTCGGGAGCAGGGTGCCGATCGGGAAGAAGGTATATTCCTCGATCCCCGCCGGGTCGGACCAGCTCTGCCGGTCGAGATAGCCGCCGACCGAGAAATCGACCGCATCGTCGAACAGGGTGCCCTGAAGCTGCAGTTCCTCGGTGAAGAAATTGGGGGCGACGGTCGGAATGCGCCCGCGCTGGCCCGCGATCGGGAACGGCATGGCGTCATAGTCATAGCCGTAGATCGTGCGCAGCTCCGAATAGCTGATGATATTGCGCAGCTTGATATTGTCGCTGAGCTGCACCGAGGCCTGGTTGATCACCTGCCAATATTTCGTCTCCGAAAACTGGTCGAGGTCGTAGGATACGCGGCGCGGGCCGCGCGCCTGCTGTTCGGCGACCGCGGTCAGCACGCCGGGATAGAAGGCCGCCACGGGCAGGAACCCCAGCCCCAGCGCCGTGGCGTCGAAGCCCGCCGCGGGATTATAGGCGCCGAGCACGGTGCCGCCGCCGTTGTTTTCCGAATGATAATAGCGGACCATCGTATAGAGTTCGATGTTGTCGGTCGGCCGCACGGTCAGGCCGAAGCGGAAGCTTTCATAGGCGAGATTGTCATAATCCTTGCCCGCGAAGAAGGGGCCGACGTCCTTCGTATAGCCGTCGCGGCGGCCGACCTCGCCGGCGATGCGCAGCATCACGCGGCCGGGAACGATCGGGGTGTTGAGCGCGCCCTCGATCCGGCGGTCGTCATAATTGCCGAGCTGGACGCGGACATAGCCTTCGAACTCGTCCTTCGGCTTGACCGGTTCGAACAGGATATTGCCGCCGGTCGCATTCTTGCCGAACAAGGTGCCCTGCGGCCCCGCCAGCACCTGGATATTGGCCATGTCGAAATAGGTGCCGACGCGGCCATCGACGTTGACGCTGTTCGGCACTTCGGCGAAATAATTGACCACGCCCGGGGTCGAGCCGAACGCCGGTCCCTGGCCGCGCAGCGCGAAATAGGCGAATTCGCGCGGATAGCCGCCGCTGATCGTGAACAGCGAGGGGGTGTTGTCGGCGAGCGAGGTGCGGTCGCTAATCCCCTTTTGCTCGAGCGCTTCGTCGGTGAAGGCGGTGACCGCGATCGGCACGCTTTGCAGATTCTCTTCGCGGCGGCGGGCGGTGACGATAATATCACCGAGGCCGCTGTCGTCGCTGACCGCGGTTTCGCCCGGCGGCGACGCGTCGGCCTGCGCGAAGGCGGCGGCGGGCAGCAGGCTGGCGCCGCTGGCGAGGGCCACAAGAAAGGCGGAACGCATCGAAATCATCTCTTCCCTCCCAAAGGATAGCCGGATTCATCCGGTCGAGCCAGCGGTTGCGGCAAAATGTTATCGATGTCAATAGTTGTTGCGCCGGAAACCATAGGGGCTATCAACGAACGTTGCGAACCACTGCTATCGATAACAGGGAGAAGGCGTGATGAAGGATGCCGAGCAATTTGGCCCGTGGGTCAGCGACGAAGCAAAGGCCCGGTTCACCGCCTATCTGGCTGAGTCCGCCGCACCCGCCGACCTGGCGGCGGCGCGGCGCTTTTTCGCCGCCTATAACCAGCGCCTGCTCGACAAGGCGGAAGCCCGCTATGCGGTGGATATCGCCGAGCGCGAGATCGCCGGGGTGAAGGTCTACGACGTCGCCCCGGCCGGCGGCGCCGGACCGTCGCCGGTGCTGTTATGTCTCCATGGCGGCGGCTTCATGTGGGGCGAAGGGCCGGGGGCGCTGCTCGAGGCGGTGCCCGTCGCGGCGGTTTCGGGCCTGCGCGTGATCGCGGTCGATTATCGGCTGGCGCCCGAACATGTCTATCCCGCCGCGGTCGACGACATCGTCGCGGTCTATCGCGCCCTGCTCGCAGAGGCCGATCCCGGACAGATCGGCATCTACGGCTGCTCGGCCGGTGCGGTACTGACGACGCAGGCGGTGGTGCGCATCCTGCATGACGGCCTGCCCGGGCCGGCGGCGATCGGGATATTCCACGGCGCCCCGCTCGACTTCGCGGGCGACGCGGCGCTGGCGCAGCGGCTCTTCGACCCGCGCGCCGGTGCCGCCGCAACGCCGCGCATCGCCGGGCTTCCCTATTTTGCAGGCGCCGACCTTGACGATCCGCTCGTCCTGTCCGCGGGGCACCCTGAATGGCTGGCGAAATTCCCGCCGAGCCTGCTCATCTCGGCAACGCGCGATTTCGCAGCGAGCGCGGTTTCGGTGATGCACCGGCGCCTGCTCGCGGGAGGCGTCGATGCGCGCTTCGTCCTCTTCGACGGGCTCTGGCACGCGCATCATATGGACGTCGGCCTGCCCGAATCGGTCGAAACCTATGCGATCATCGCGGCATTTTTCCGCGAACATCTGGGCTGAAGCGAAGCGCGTTACCGATCCTTCCGCGTCTGCGGAATCACAACCAGGTCAGGACCCATAATCTTCCGTCATTCCCGCCTGCGCGGGAATGACGGAAGAGGATTTTCGGATAGGATTTAATGGGGTCCGTCTAACGACTCGTTTCGCGCGGTACGAGTTCGACGGGGAGGGCGTGCGCGGCGGGGACCGCGCGCTTTTCGATGAGGTCGATGACGGCCTGCCCGAGCGCGCGGCCGGCTTCGGCGCCGTCCTGCCGGATCGAACTGATCGACGGGCGGTGGACGCTGGCGACCGGCGCGTCGTCGAAGCCGACGATCGCGATCTCGTCCGGCACCGATATGCCGCGGTTCGACAGCGCGTCGCAGGCGCCCGCGGCGATCGAGTCGCTTGCGGCAAAGATCGCGTCGAACGCCATCCCGGCGTCGATCGCGCCGCCGACCGCCGCGGCGCCGCCTTCGGCGGTGAACGGACAGGGCAGCACGTCGACCAGTCGCGCTTCGCTCGATGCCAGCGCTTCGCGAAATCCTTCCAGGCGCGCCGCGATTTCGGGATGCTGGACATCGCCGAGGAACAGCAGCCGCGCGGCGCCGCGCGCGACGAGATGTCCGGCGGCCAGCTTGCCGCCCATCCGGTTGTCGCTGCCGACGACTTTCACGCTGACGCCGGGCACGGGTTCGCCCCAGGCGACGATCGGCAGGCTCATCGCCGAGACCTGCGTCACCCGGTGGGCGCCTTCGCCTTGCCCCAGCATTACCGCGCCGTCGGCGCCCACGGCGCTCGACGACAGGAAATGTTCGTTGGTGGTGAGCAGGGTCGAATAGCCGGCCGGGGTCAGCGTTTCGAGCAGCCCGCCGATGATCGAGAGGATCAGCGGGTCGGTGTGCGACTGGCGGCCGGGGTCGATCTGGTCGATCACGACCGCGATCGTCCGCGTCTCGCGCGTGCGCAGGCTGCGCGCCGCGACGTTCATCCGGTAACCGACCTGATTCGCGATCTCGGCGATGCGCGTCCGCACTTCGGGGCGGACGAGGTCGCTGCCGCGCAGCGCGCGCGAAACGGTGATTTTCGACACGCCGGCCAGCGCCGCGACCCGTTCCATGGTCGGCCGTTCGTCCTTGCCGATCTTGTTCATCGATGAACGTCCCCCGAAAATCCGGTCCCTATGTAGCCGCGAAGTAGCGGCGGACCAGCCCTCCTATCAAATCATTGGCTGCGGCCACCGCCGGAATCGTGATCGGCAGGAACTGGAAGCCGTGCGGCAGGCCGGGCAGGCGGCGGGCGAGCGTTTCGACCCCGGCGCGAACCAGCGCGGCGGCATAATATTCGCCATCGTCGCGCAGCGGGTCTTCCGACGCGGTCAGGACGATCGCCGGGGCCAGTCCGTCGTGGCGGCCGGCGCGCAGCGGCGAGACGAAAGGATCGGCGACGTCGGCGGCGCCGAGGTAAAATTCGCGGCAGGCATCGAGATAGGTTTTCGACAGGCCGGGCGCCGCGACCTCGGTGAACGCGGGCAGGGAGAAACCGAGGTCGGTGGCGGGGTGGATCAGCAGCTGGAACAAGGGTTGCGGCTTGCCTTCGTCGCGGAGGCGCAGCGTGGCGGCGGCGGTCAGGTTGCCGCCCGCGCTCTCGCCGCCCAGCGCGATCCGCGCGGGATCGCAGCCAAGCCCGGCCGCCGACCGGCGCGCCCAGGCAAAAGCGGTCATGGCATCGTCGAGCCCCGCCGGATATTTATGCTCGGGCGCCAGCCGGTAGCCGACGCCAAGCACCGCGCAGCCGCTCGCCGCGGCGAGGTGGCGCGTCATCGCGTCGTGCGTCTCCAAATCGCCGAACATCCAGCCGCCGCCGTGGAGAAAGACGAGCAACGGCAGCGGTGCATCCGACGCCGGGCGATAGAGGCGCACCGGCACGCCGTCGGCGTCGAGGTCTTCGACATGATCGATATCGGTTCCCGGCATCGCCGCCGCCATCATCGCCATATTGGCGCGCAGCATCGGGATGAGGCCGGGCGTCAGCGGCGGCATTTCGGCAGGTTCGCCGGCAAAGGCGGCAATATCGGGATCGAGCATGGAATATCCTTTCGCGATGACATCGATACCAATGCCATTCACGCTTGTCCAACGGCTCTTGCGGCGAGCCCGAATCGCCGTCGGTCAGCGTTGCGGAACGAGCTTGCCGGCGCCCCGGACGACGGCGGCCAGCGTCACGAAAATCGCTCCGCTGAAAACCAGCATCGCATCGACCGAAAAGCGGCCGACGGCGACGCCCGCGAGCGACGGCAGCAGCGCCGCGCCGCCGAGCTGAAACGCGGTGAGGTAGAGGATGGCGCGGCGGGCCGGATCGATTTCGATCAGCCAGCCGGCGAAGAAGGGCAGGGTGAACAGCCAGACGAAACCGAAGGCGATGCTGACGGCGATGATCGCCGCCGCGCTTCCCCGGCCGAGGAAGAAGGCGGTGACGAGCAGCGCCCCGGCCAGCGCGCAGGCGGCGATGGTCCGCCGGTTCGGCAGGCGCTCGCCGAAGCGCGCCGCGGTGAGCGCGCCGGCAACCTGCGCGACCAGGCACAGCGACACGGCGATCCCCTCGAACGCCGGGGGATATCCATAATGGATGAGCCAGAGCCCGAAATAGCTCCACACCGATACGATCGCGCCGAGGAAGAGCCCCGCCCCGGCGAGCGCGGTCAGGCTGGCGGGCGTCAGCGCGCCGCGTTCGGCATCGGGCGCGGTGGGCCGCAGACGGGACGGAAGCGAAAGCGCCGCCACGGCCGCGACCGCCCCCGCGGCGGCAAGCGCGATCAGCGCGCTGTCGGTGCGCGAACCCGCGACGGCGACGAGGGGGAGCAGCGCCGCGACGACGGCCTGCAGCAAGGTCTGGGCGGCGAGGAAGATCGCGCTGGCGCGCTCGACCCGCGCGACGCGCGAAATGGCGACGAGCGCCGACGCCACCAGCACCCCCTCGCCGATCCCCGCGGCGGCGCGGAGGAGCAGGAGTATCATCAGCCCCGATCGGCCCGTCATCGCCAGATTGAGGCCCGCGAGTGCCAGCCCGGCGAGGCCGATGACGAGGCGCGCGGGCAGCTGGCGAAGCAGCGCGATCCCGGCCAGCGAGCCGAGCACCATCGCGAGCATCTCGACCGTCACCAGATTGCCGACCTCGGCATCGATGATCCGCCCCTCCTCCACCATCGCGCCGAGCAGCACCGGCTGGACCCCGAGGACGAGCAGGGCGCACGAACCGATCAGGAGGGAGACCCCGAGCGTCCGCCCCGTGACCGGCGGCGGCGCGGCGGTCAAGACGCCGCCTTGTCCGCGCGCAGCGGCAAATATTCGGGGTCCGCGCGCAGCGGCAAATATTCGGGAAGGAAGGTCCGCGAATAGGCGATGCGCGCGCGGCGCGCCTGTTCCTCCATCGCGTCGGTGATCAGGCCGTGCCGGTGGATCGACAGCGACCAGATCGCGTCGTTGATCACGATCACCTCGACGAGCCGGTCGTGCAGGTCGGGGATTTCTGGCATGATGAATTTTTGGGTCATCACCGCGATGCTGTGGCCCGCCATCACGAAATTGCTGTCGAGATCCTGCATGCGGATGTCCGACGACCACGCCGGGCCGCCCAGCAGGACCTGCCGCGCCGCCGGGTGCGCGTTGAACCAGTTCCGGCCGGCGCGATATTGCAGCGTCTGAAAATCCTGCCAGCTTTCGACATCGTCGGGCACTTCGGTCAGTACGCCCTCTTCGAAATGCTTGAGATAGCGTTCGGCGAGCGCGCTGAACACAAGCTGCGGTTCGGGAAAGAAGTGATAGATCGACGGTGGCGAAATGCCGACCTCGGCCGCGATGGCATGGATGCTGATCGCCGACGGCGACAGCGTATCAAGCAGCCGTTCGGCGCCATCGAGGATCGCTTCGAACCGCGCGCGACTCCGCTTCTGCGCGGGGCGGCGGATCTCGGGACGGGCAACATCGGTGGTCGTCATGGGTGCTCCTGATGGCATCTATCATTCCCCTGCGACACAATAAAAGCAACTTTTATCTGGTTATAATGCTGATTTTGAAATTTCCTTGACAGATTTGCCGATTCTTGGTTTTTAAATCGGACAAATATCCGAAAATGGGAAAGGGGCTCCGATGGAACGCGCTTTGGCTTTGGTTTCGGTCTCGCTGCTGGCGCTGATGCCGGCCACGGCGGTGGCACAGGATGGCGCCGCCGGTTCGGCCAGTGCGGCGTCCGCGGGCGAAGAGGGCATCGGCGAAATCGTCGTCACCGCCCAGCGGCGGGCGCAGAATATTCAGGATGTGCCGATCAGCATTACGGCGATCAGCGGCGACGCGTTGACCGAGGTCGGCATCCGCGACCCGCGCGACCTGTCGATCCTCGTCCCCGGCCTGTCGTCGCAGGCGGGCACCTCGGCGACGACGACCTCGCTGTTCCTGCGCGGGGTCGGCATCGGCGACTTCAATTCGAACACGACGGGCGCGGTCGGCGTCTATGTCGACGACGTCTTCCTCGGCGCGAACGCCGGCAAGCTGTTCAACGTCTTCGACAGCGAAGGCATCGAGGTGCTGAAGGGGCCGCAAGGCACGCTTTACGGCCGCAACACCACGGCGGGCGCGATCCGTTTCTCGTCGCGCAAGCCGACCGACGAATTCAGAGCCAATGCCGCGCTCTCCTACGGCCGCTTCAACGAAGTGCAGGTCGAAGGCGGCGTCGGCGGGCCGATCGCGGGCGATGTGCTGAAGGCGCGCGTCGCGGGCACCTATTTGCGCCGCGACGGCTGGCTGCTCAACCGCGTCACCGGCCACAAGCTCAACGACCTCGACATGTGGGCGGGGCGCGCGATCGTCGATTTCACCCCGAACTCGGACATATTGATCCGCGCGATCGTCCACGGCGGGCAGAATCGCGGTGGCGCGCGCCAGTTCCAGCATCGCGGACAGGGCGTCGATTTCGCGGGCAACCCGAACTTCGCCAATGGCGTGCCGCTCGACGGCCTCGGCTATGCCGACACCGATGGCGACCTCAACGCCGGCGACTATGACATCGAGGGGCAGGAGCGCGTCAATGTGTTCGGTGCCTCGCTCACCGCGAGCATCGATATGGGCGGCATCACGCTGACCTCGATCAGCGCCTATGAACAGGTGCGCCGCAGCACCGTCGAGGATACCGACGCGAGCCCGAACAATGTGCTGACCGCGACCTATATCGACCGGCCGCAGCAATATAGCCAGGAACTGCGGCTGCAGTCGAAGGACGGCGGCGCGGTCAACTGGATCGTCGGCGGCTATTATTTCCACGACAAGCTCGTCACCGAAAGCGCGTTCGACATCCTGCGCGTCTTCCGCGATCCCGACGATCTGCCCGGCACGCTCGACCCGGTCAATTCGATCGGCAATTTCGCCTATCCCTATACGCAAAAGACCGAAAGCTGGGCCGCCTTCGCGCAGGCCGACGTCAAGCTGACCGACCGGCTGACGCTGACCGGCGGCCTGCGCTATTCGGTCGACAGCATCGATTTCGATTTCCACAGCTTCTTCGACGATGTCATCACCGTGCCGGTGCTCGACTTCACCGGATCGAAGACCTTCAAGGATCTGTCGTGGCGCGCCGCGCTGTCGTTCCAGGCGACCGACGACCTGCTCTTCTACGCCTCGTCTTCAAAGGGCTATAACAGCGGCGGCTTCGCCGGCGGCTCGTCGAGCGATCCGGCGCAGCTCCAGCCGTTCCGCTCGGAAAAGCTCTACGCCTATGAAGCGGGGTTCAAGAGCGACCTTGCCGGCCGGGCGTTGCGTTTCAATGCCGCGGTCTTTTATTACGACTATCGCGACCTGCAGGTGTTCGTCTTCGATACGTCGGGGGTGCTGCCCGTCCAGCGCAAGCTCAACGCGGGCAATGCCGAGCTTTACGGCCTGGAAATCGAACTGCAGGCGCAGCCGTCGCGCTATTTCAACGCCTTCGTCAACGCCAGCCTGCTGCACGCGCGCTACAAGGATTTCACCGCGCTCGCGGCCGAGGATTATTCGGGCAACAAGCTGGTCAACGCGCCCGAAGTCGCGATCTCGGCCGGTTTCGCGCTGACCCAGCCGCTGCCGGGCGACAGCGCGCTGCGGCTGCGCGTCGACGGCAGCCTCCAGTCGGAAACCTTCCTGACGCCCGACAATGCCCGGGCCAATCGCGTCAAACCCTATGGCACCGCAAATGCGCGGCTGTCTTGGCTGTCGCGCGACGAAAAGCTCGAACTGGCGCTCTGGGCCAAGAATATCACCGGCACGCGCTATGTGACCTATGTGTCGCCGGTCGTGACGATGGACCAGCTCAACTACAATGACCCTGCGACCTATGGCGTCCAGGCCGTCGTGAAATTCTGACCCGGCAAGCGAGATCGAAATGAACAATGTGCAGGATGCGGCGCTGCGCGCGCGCGCGCTGAAGGTGATCCCGAACGGGATGTACGGACATGAATCGGTGCGGCTGCTGCCCGCCAGTTTCCCGCAATTCTTCAGCAAGGCCGAGGGCGCCTATATCTGGGACGCCGACGGCAACCGCTATCTCGACTATATGTGCGCCTATGGCCCGAGCCTGCTCGGCTATCGCGATCCGCGCGTCGAGGCGGCGGCACAGGCGCAGGCGGCGGTCGGCGACACGCTGACCGGGCCGTCGCCGCTGATGGTCGAACTGGCCGAAACGCTCGTCGGCATGGTCGACCATGCCGACTGGGCGATGTTCTGCAAGAACGGCACCGATGCGACGACGATGGCGATGAGCAGCGCGCGCGCGCAGACCGGCAAGCGCATCGTCCTGGTCGCAGAGGGTGCCTATCATGGCGCCGCGCCCTGGTGCACGCCGATCCCCGCCGGCACCGTCGCCGAAGATCGCGCCCATGTCCGCGCCTATGTCTATAATGATGCCGCGAGTCTCGAAGCGGCCGTCGCGGAGGCGGGTGACGACCTGGCCGCGATCTTCGCCTCGCCCTTCCGCCACGATGCCTTCATCGATCAGGAAGCGCCCGATCCGGCCTATGCCCGGCGCGCACGCGACTTGTGCGACCGGGCAGGGGCGATGCTGATCGTCGACGAGGTGCGCGCGGGCTTCCGCCTCGCGCGCGGCAGCAGCTGGAGCGAGCTCGGCGTCCGGCCCGACCTCAGCACTTGGGGCAAATGTTTCGCCAACGGCCATCCGATTTCGGCGCTGCTCGGCGCGGACCGCTGCCGCGAGGGCGCGGGCGCCATTTACGCCACCGGCTCCTTCTGGCTCTCGGCGGTGCCGATGGCGGCCGCGATCGAGACGCTGCGGATCATCCGCGAGAGTGACTATCTCGAGCATATGGTCCGCCTGGGAGAACAGCTGCGGGCGGGGCTCGACGCCGCGGCGGCGAGCCACGGCTTCACGCTGCGCCAGACCGGTCCGGTCCAGATGCCGCAAATCCTGTTCGCGGGCGATCCCGATTTCCGTACCGGCTATGGCTGGGCCGAAGAGATGCTGGCGCGCGGCGTCTATATGCATCCCTGGCACAATATGTTCCTGTGCGCCGCGATGTCCGAAGCCGACATCGCGCTGACCCTTGCCGCGGCCGATGGCGCCTTTGCGGCGCTCGCGGCGCGGCGCGGCGAACTCGCGCCGCATCCGGTCCTGGTCGCGCTCGCGGCGGCGACGGCCGGCTGAAGATGCCGCTCGACCTGCTCGCCGTCGGCCTCACGACGATCGACATCACCGTCCATCCCGTCGCGTCGCTGCCCGAGGGCGAGACGGGGGAGATTGTCGAAAAGATCGTCCTGTCGCCGGCCGGGACCGCGGGGGGAACCATCTTCGTCGCGCAAAGGCTGGGCCTCAGCACCGCGATCGCCTCGGCGGTCGGCGACGATCCGCAGGGGCAGCTGATCCGGTCGATGTTCGATGCGGCCGGCGTCGACACCAGCCTGCTCGCCGTCGATCCGGGCTGGCCGACGTCGACCACCGTGCTGCCGGTCCGTCCGAACGGCGATCGCCCGAACTGGCATATGATGGGGGCAAGCATCTTTGCGCCCGTCACCGACGCGGTCTTTGCGGCGCTGGGCCGCACCGCGGCCGTCCACTGGGCCGGGGTGGGCTTTCCGGGCGCGGCGGGGAAAGGCGCCGATCTGCTCCGTCAGGCGCGGGCACGCGGCGTGTTCACCTCGTGCGATCTGATCGCGCCATCGGACGCGGCCGGGGCCGATCTGGCAACGCTGTTGCCGCACGTCGACCTGTTCATGCCCAGCCTCGCCGAAGTGCGCGTGCTCGCCGGGACCGACGACCCGGTCGAGGGCGCGCGCCGCTTCATGGCGCGCGGCGCGGGCGGGTGCCTGATCAAGATGGGCGGCGAAGGCGCTTTGCTCGTTCTTCCGGGCCGGCAAGTCCATGCGCCCGCGCACCGGATCGATCCGGTCGATACGACCAGTTGCGGCGACAGCCTGTGCGCGGGATATATCGCCGGGCGCGCGCGCGGTCTCGATCCCGCCGACGCGCTGCGTTTCGGGGTCGCCACCGCGGCGCAGGTCGCGCTCGGGGTCGGGACGCTGGGCACACTCGAAAGCTATGATGCGACGCTCGCGTTCATGCGCGATACGCCGGTAAGGGAAGAGGCGCGATGACCGAAGACGAAGCCCGGCAGCAGCTGGTCGATGCGATGCGCGCGCTCGATGCACGCGGGCTCAATCGCGGGACGTCGGGCAATCTGTCGCTCCGTTTCGGCGCCGGCATGTTCGTGACGCCGTCGGGCGTGACCCCCGATCGGCTGACCCCCGAAGCGATGGTGTTCGTCGGCGGTGACGGCAGCGTCGCGGCGGGCGCGGCGCGCCCGTCGAGCGAGTGGCGGATGCATATGGGCCTGTACCGGCGGCGCGCCGACGCGAACGCCATCGTTCATTGCCACGCGCGCCATGCGACGATCCTCGCCTGCGCGCACCGCGAGATTCCGCCGCTTCATTATATGGTCGCGGTCAGCGGCGGCGCGAGCGTCCCCGTCGCGCCCTATGCCACCTTCGGCAGCGAGGAACTGGCGGCGGGTGTCGTCGAGACGCTCGACGGCCGCCTCGCCTGCCTGATGGCGAACCACGGCCTGATCGCGCTCGGCCCCCGCCTCGCGACCGCGATGGCGATCGCCGAGGAGATCGAGGAACAGGCGGCGATCTATTGCGGTACGCTCGCGATCGGCGGCCCGAAGCTGCTCGATCCCGCCGAAATGGAACGGATTCTCGGCGCCTTCCGGCAATATGGGCAACGGGATGACCGGGATTAGGCCGGGCGTTGCAATGGGCTGGGCGGCGCCGTGGAATGCCGGGAACCCGGCTGTTCGCGGACATCTCGATCATCGTCACCCCGACTTGATCCGGGGTCCATTTATTCAGCGCCGCCGTGGATCCCGGATCAAGTCCGGGATGACGAAGTGAGGGTGAGCGAGTGGCAGCTCCCCATCCCAAAGCCGCCATCCGGGCAATTCAAATCCATCGCTCCGTCCCGGGTCAGCGGCATTTTCCCCAGCCGGCGCCGCGTACCGCGCGCCCCGGGGTGGCGCCGCTATGTTCGCCGTCCTTCAGCACCGCGACGCCGTTGACGAAGACGTCGCGAACCCCGACCGAATATTGGTGCGGCTCGGCAAAGGTCGCGCGGTCGGCGACCTTTGCCGGGTCGAAGACGACGACGTCGGCATAATAGCCGGGCTTCAGCGCGCCGCGCTCCTTGATCCCGAGGTTGGTCGCGGGCAGCGTCGTCAGCCGGTACACCGCATCGGCGAGCGTGATCAGCTTTTCGTCGCGAACATAACGGCCGAGCAGCCGCGCGACATTGCCATAGGTTCGCGGATGCGCCCCCGATTTCAGGAAGACGCCTTCGGGCGCCTGCGACGCCGCGTCGGACCCGAAGCTCATCCATGGCAGCTTCACCTGCGCGCGAACATTATCCTCCGACATCAGGAAATAGACGGTCCCGACGCGCGAGCCGTCCTCGACGACGAGGTCCATCGCGGTTTCCTCGGGCGATTTGCCGCGCATCGCCGCGACCTCCGCGAGCGTCTTGCCGGTCAGCGGCTTGAGCGCGTCATTCTTGAACCCCGACAGGATCATCTTGTCGGCGCCCGCGCCGAGGTAGAGATTTTCCCAGTCGCTGCCCGGCTGCTGCATTTCGGCTGCGACGCGCGCGCGAATCTTTGGGTCCTTCAGCCGCTCGATCCATGCCTCGAGCCCGCCCGCCTGCACCCAGGTCGGCATCGCGGCGTCGAGCCCGGTCGCCCCGGCGGTATAGGTGTACATATCGGCGGTGATCCGCTGCCCCGCGGCGCGCGCCGCCTCGACCTTTGCGACGACCGACGCCAGCTTGCCCCAATTGGCGCGGCCGCCGAGCTTGAGATGATAGATTTCGGCGGGCGCGCCTGAACGCCGCGAAATCTCGATCAGTTCGTCGACCGCTTCCTCGACCCGGTCGCCCTCGGACCGCATATGGCTGATATACATGCCGCCGCATTTCCCCGCCTCGGTCATCAGCGCGGCGAGCTCATCGGTCTCGGCATAGGATCCGGGGGCGTAGATCAGCGAGCTGCCGACGCCGAGCGCGCCTTCGTCCATCGCCTGGCGGACGAGCGCGCGCATGCGGTCCAGCTGCTGCGCGTCCGGATCGACATCGCCCTCGCCCAGTTCGTGGACGCGCACCGTCGCGGCGCCGACGAAGCTCGCGACATTGGGTGCGATGCCGCGCTTTTCGAGATAGGACAGATAGTCGCCGAGGCTGGTCCATTCGATCGGATATTTGATGTCGCCCTGGCGCTCGGTCTCATGGGCCTTCATCGCGGCGTTCATCGGCCCCATCGACCAGCCCTCGCCCATCACCTCCAATGTGACGCCCTGCCGGATGTCGCTCTGGCTTTTGGGGTCGGCGATCAGCGATTCGGTCGCCCAGCTCAGCATGTTGATGAACCCCGGCGCGACCGCCATGCCCGCCGCCGACACTTCGGTGCGGCCCTTGCCCGCCACCTTGCCGACCGCGACGATGCGATCCTTGTCGATCGCGACGTCGCCGACGACGCCCGGCGCGCCCGATCCGTCATAGATGGTGCCGCCGCGGATCACGACGTCATGGCTCGGCTCGGCGGCCAGCGCCGTGGCGGAGGCGGTCAGCAGCAGCGCGCTGCCCAAAAACCCTAGCCGTCGTTTCGCGTCCATCATCCGTCTCCCTGTTGCCTGCCTGCCTGCGGTTCCCGCGATTTCATCCGAATTTTCGAAAAATCACAAGCGCTTCCTGTCGTGGCGCGCGTCACGCTCTTTTGCGCGACGCCAAATTTGCTATGGCGGGCGCCGGGCACAATCTGCGCGCGGAGACAGCATGGACATTCCGGACGATATCTTCACCGAACCCGACGACGTCGCCCCCGATACGCTCGCCAATCTCGGGCCGCTCAGCCGGCTCGCGGGGATTTGGGAGGGCCATCGCGGCGTCGATATCAATCCCAAGGCCGACGGTCCCGAACAGCGCGCCTATTATGAGCGGATCGAAATGCACCCGATCGACCCGCAGGCGAACGGGCCGCAGCTTTTCTACGGGCTGCGTTATCATGTCCATGTCAACACCCCCGAAGAGGATATCGCCTTCCACGATCAGGTCGGATACTGGCTGTGGGAGCCCGCCACCGGGCTGGTCCTGCAGACGGTCGCGATCCCGCGCGGGCAGGTCGCGATCGCCGCCGGCCATGCTGCCGCGGGGGACATGCGGCTGGAGCTGAAGGCGACGCGCGGCACCAGCGAATATGGCATCTGCTCGACGACCTTCCTCGAACAGGCGTTCCGCACCGACAGCTATACGATCACCGTCGATTTCCACGACGACGGGTCGTGGAGCTATGTCTCCGACACCGTGCTGACGGTGCGCGGGCAGAGCGAACCCTTCCTCCACCGCGATCGCAACCATCTGGTCAAAGTGGGCGAAGCGGGGCCGAATCCGCTCGCTGAGATCGTGCGTGAACAGCAGAAAGGCTGAGTCCGAACCGCATTGGCGGGGCAAGGGAACCCCAGATTTATTCGGGTTGTAAAATGGGATCGGGCTGATCCATTGTCCGCCGTGTCGCAACCGGGGGGCAGCGCACGCCGATATGAGTCTGACGCACAATATCCTGATCGTCGACGATCATCCGATCACGCAGAACGGCCTCCGCCTCCTGTTCGCGGCGCATGAGCGTTTCACCGTCGTCGGCGCGCTCGATCGCGGCGCCACCGTCGGCGCCTTCGTCCAGTCACAGCCGGTCGATCTCGTCCTCCTCGACCTCAACATGCCCGACGTGCGCGGGATCAACATCCTCGCCGAAATCGTCGGGTCGCGCGACATGACGGTGATCATCCTGACCGGCGAGACCAACCTCGGCGAAATCGACTATGCGCTGAAACTTGGCGCGCGCGCCGTCGTCAGCAAGTCCGATCCGTCGGATCAGATCATCGCGGCGTGCGACGCGGCGCTCGCCGGCGACATCTATATCTCGCCCTTCATCGGCGAGGCGCTGGGCCGGTTCCAGCAGCCGCCGGTCGCGCTCTCGTCGCGCCAGATGGCGATCCTGCACTATCTGGCGCAGGGGGAAAGCAACAAGGAAATCTCCTATCGCCTGTCGATCGCCCAGCCGACGGTGTCGTTCCATATCGCCGAACTCAGGCGCAAGCTCGATGTGTCCAACAACCGCAAGATCGTCGAACGCGCGCAGGAATTAAACCTGCTCTGATGCACGGCGCAGCAGCGGATGGCCGATCAGCTCGCGGCACGGCGGCTTGATCATCATCATCCCGGTCACCTCGCTCAGCCGCCCGCGCGTGACGGTGGTGTCGTCATAGGTCAGCGCGATGATCCGTTCCGCTGGGCGGGTGGCGGCCGCAAGCGCGGCCTCGAATGTCTGGCGCTGGTCGAAATCGACGATCACCCAGTCCGGTAGCGCCGCCTGAAGCTCTTCCGGCTGGCAGGGCGCGACATTGTCGAAGGCGCACGGGACAGTGACGCGGACGATGGTGCCCGCCGCCGTCGATGACAGGATTTCCAGCCTTCCCGACAGGCTTTCGACCAGCCGCCGCGCCGCATGGAATCCCGACCCCGTCCCCTCGCCCCCCTCGTCGGCGCGCAGCCGGGCGGCCTCGCTCGCGTTCAGGGCCTTGCGCACCGCGTCGGACATGCCGCGTCCGGTATCGGCGATGGTGATCAGCGCGCTGTCGCCGTCGCGCGCCAGCGACAGCTTGGCGCCGCCGGTGTCGCTGTATTGATAGCTGTTGCTGAGCAGGTTCGCGAGCGCGCGCATCAACAGCGGCTTGTCCGAGACGATGGTGATATCGTCGGCGCCCTCGGTTTCGAGCACCAGATTCTTGCGCGCGAACGGGGTGCGGAACATCATCATCAGCGGCTCGACCAGCGCCTGCCCCTTGAAGCTGCTCAGCGCCACGAAACCGGAATCGCTGCCGACGATATTGGCCCCCGACATCGTCGTCGATACGATCTCGTTCAAATAGGTGGCCGAACTTTGCAGCATGCCGATCAGCTCGCCATTGTCCGCCGGTTCGGCGCTGCGCCTGAGCACGTCGACCGCGGTGTTGAGCGCCAGGATCACCTGCTTGCTGTCATGCCCCGACGCGTGGAGCAGCGCGTTCTGGCTGTTGACGGTGGCGAGCGCGAACGCCTTTTCCTCGGCCAGCCGCGCCGCGCGCTCGCTGATCGCCAGCCGTTCCGACAGCGACCGGGCATAGTTGAAATCCGCAGCGACCTTGTCGCGCTGGATCTTCTTGAGGTTGAGCCCCAGCGCGAGGGTGACCATCACCGATTCGAACAGCCCGATGGGCCCCGACAGATGCCAGTTGATCGGCAGCCAGGTGAAAAAGCCCATCGATGCGATCGCGGCGTAGATGATGAACAGCGCCAGGCTGGCCCAGCCGACGAACAGCGGCCACAGCTGATAGCCAAGCTGCTTCATCGCCGCGAAGCCGACGAAGGGCAGGAAAAGCGCGACGGCGATCGCGACGAGCCAGCCGCCGACGTGGAGCGCAAAGCGCAATCCGGGCGGATAAAGCGACAGGCCCGGCTGGAGGATCATCACCGCGAGCGAGCAGAAGATCAGCACTTTCAGCGCGATGTCGCGCTTCGGGAAATTGGTCCGGGTGTTGACGAAGACGCGGCAGAATTGTGCCATCGCCCCCGCGAAGCCGCATTTGAAGAAATCCTCGACCGCGACCCCGACCAGCGGTTTGTCGTAGAGGAAGAAGATGGTGAAATAGCCTTCCGAATGGACGGTGTTGAGCGCGAAGAAACCCTCGGCGACCGCGAGCCACAGAAATTCGCGATGCCCGGTGATCGAGAAGAAGAGGAAGTTGAGCAGCAGCAGGATGAAGGCGCCGATGACGACGCCCGACACCATCGAAATATTCGATCGCCGTTCCTTGAAGAAGGTGCCGTAGGTGCTGATCTTCAGCGGCATATAGGTCGAATTTTCGGACAGGAATTCGATCAGGATCAGCTTCTCCTGTCCCGGGTCGAGCACGAGTTCGGAACTGAACGCCTGATAGGTGCCCAGATTGCGCCGCGCCGTCTCCGGATCGGTGCCGTCGACGCGAAGGTCGAACCGGTCGCCCGCCGCCTCGTAAAGCCGGAAGAATTTCAGCGACCCGCGCCCGGTCGTCAATATCCAGCTGCCTTGCGTCGATCCGGCGTTCCGGACCTTCAAAAACAGTGCAGTCCTGACCCCCGGCGGGCCGAAATGGATCGTCTCGCCCTTGATGCGTTCGAGCGGCCGGTCCACCAGGTCACCGGGCCGCAGCCCCGCGAAATCGGGAACGTCTTTCGAATAGCGGATATAGGGCGCGACCGGTGCCGGATCCCGGCCCGCGTGAAGTTCGAACGCGGGTATGTCCGTCGCCGACGCCTTCGCCGGCGATCCGATCGCCGCGATGACAAATGCCAGAAAGACAATCCAGTATCGCATATTCCCCGCCCCGCAGACGGCTTTGCCCACCCTGCCGCGAAGGTCAATCGCGATGAGCATCGGGTGTCGCCGCGGCCGGTCGTCGACCCGGGCCGCGCCGCAAGGCGCCGCACCCGAAACCCCCGCTTTCGGGTGAATCGGGGATTACCCTAAAAAACATTGGGTAGACGGTTGGAGGTGCCGGCAATTATTCCGTCGATACAAAACTGAAAGATGCGGGGGCATCCAAACAGTTGACGGGACGCTGAATTCGGGTGTGGGGGGTACCCAGCCGGAAAGCGCTGATGCGTTTTCCGGCGAACCCCTGCCTGTGTCTGCAGAATCTAGGGGATCATCCAGCCATGACGAATATTTCCAAATCCCGCCTGCTCGCGACCAGCGCGATCGCCGGCCTGTCGATGCTCCAGCTGGCGCCCGCTGCTTTGGCGCAGGACAGTTTCGGTATCCACAACGACCAGCCCGAGCCGCTGGAAATCACGGTGGCCGAGGATGAAGTGATCGTCGGCGGCGATATCGGCGTCTACGCCGACAACGGCCCGGTGATCGTCGACAACCAGGGTGAAATCCGCGGCGACGGCACCATGCCCGGTGGCCCCGACAGCCGGCCAAGCGGCGGCGTGGTGATCGCGCAGGCGGGGTCGAGCATCACCAACGGCGGCACCATATCGGGCGGTTCGAACGGCATCGCGACCTCCTATTTCTTCAGCGAGGATGAGGACGGCGAAAATCTGCCGCCGCAGCCGCTTGCCGCCGGCACGGTGGTCGTCAACAGCGGGCAGATCGTCGGCGAGGGCGGCGCGGGTGTCGGACTGACCGGCGGCGGCAGCGTCACCAACGACGGCGGCGTGATCCAGGGCTATAACAATGCGATCACCGGCACCGCGGGCATCGGCGTCGCGATCACCGAATTCCCCGATGCGATCGCTTCGGACGCGACGGGGGTGGGGTCGATCGTCAACGATGACGGGCTGATCGAAGGCCAGACCTTCGGCGTCGTGCTGCAGGGCGGCGGGACGATCACGAACGAAGGCATGATCCGCAGCACCGGCGGCTTTAACCCGGCGACCCCCGGGATCACCCCCATCGGGATCGTCATGGGCGCGACCGACGCGCAGCAAGGGCGCAGCGCGACGCTCGACAACGACGGCGTCGTCCTCGGCTTCCTCGGCGTCCTGGCGGGCGGATCGCTCGAAACGACGACGATCGACAATGACGGGATCATCAACGGCAATGCGATCGGTATCATCGGCCAGTCGACCGGCGATCTTGTCATCAACAATGCCGAAGGCGCCGAAATCGCTTCGGGCGGCAACGCCATCGCGGCGAATAGCAGCAAACTGACGGTCAACAATGCCGGAACGATCCGCAGCCAGTCGCAGAACGGCATCAATATCCTGACCGCCGGCGCGGTGATCACCAACAGCGGCGTCATCAACGGTCAAGGGGCCGACGGCGTCCATGCGGCGGGGGCGGCCGACGGGACGGTGATCGACAATGCCGAAGGCAGCCTGATCACCGGGGCGCAATCGGGCGTCCATGTCGAACTGGGCAGTGTCACGCTGACCAACGCCGGCGAGATTTATGGCGGCGGCCTGTACGATGGTTTCGACGCGCCGCCCGACGGCGGGGTCACCATTTCGGGCGGTGCCAGCACGATCACCAACAGCGGCACGATCACCGGCGAACGGTTCGGGATCACCACCGCCAGCTATTATAATCCCGCGACCGGCCAGCTCGAAGGCCGCGCCACCGGCACGACGGTCGTCAACAGCGGCACCATCTATGGCTTTTCGGACGACGGCGTCCGCCTGATCGGCGGCGGCAGCGTCACCAACAGCGGCGAAATCGGCGGCCAGATCGGTGCGGGCGCCGACGGCGTGTCGATGTTCGCCTATCCCGATCAGGCGAGCGAGGATTATAGCGCGCTCGTCACCAACGAAGCCGACGGTCGGATCATCGGCAGCCGCTTCGGTGTCGTGCTGTCGGGGGGCGGCGACGTCGTCAACGACGGCACCATCCTCGGCGCCGCGGGCGGCGTCTATATTCAGGGTACCGCGCTCAACACCGATCCGGGCGAGGAACGCAGCGGCCTGACGGCGAATATCGTCAACACCGGCACGATCCAGGGCATCGGCGATTTCGGCGGCAGCCACGACAATGGTTTCGGCGTCGGGTTCGGCAGCGACATGGCGGCGGCGACGCTCACCAACAGCGGGACGATCACCAGCGATTTCTCCGACGCGGTCGGCCACAATTCCTTCGCCGACCTTTTGGTGACCAACGAAGACGGCGGCGTTATCGAGGGTGCGATCTCGGGCATCTATGGCGGCGGCAGCGGCGCCTTGACGGTCGACAATGCCGGGACGATCCGCGGCAATGGCACGGCCGCGACCTTCACGCAGTTCGATGCCGGTATTTCGATCGGCCATGCCGATACGATCGTCACGAACAGCGGCACGATTTCAGGCGCGGCGGCCGGCATCGCCACCTTTGCGGTGTTCGATGAGGAGCTTGGCCAGAATGTCATCGGAGCGACCGGGACCAGCATCGTCAACAGCGGCACGATCACCGGCGAAAGCGCCGCCGGCGTGCGCCTGCTGGGCGGCGGCACCGTCGCGAACAGCGGCACGGTCAAATCGCTGGGCGGCGACGGGATCCAGATCGTTCGCGGCGATGTGGCGCTCGACGACTTCGCGGCGGAGGTCGCCAACGAAGCGGGCGGCACGGTCACCGGCACCCGTTACGGGATCGTCGCGGGCGGCGGGGGCGGCAGCGTCGCCAATGCCGGCGCGATCGCGGGCTTCGCCGGCGGGGTGCTGATCCAGAGCGGCGACGAAGGGGAGGTGACGACCGCGTCGGTCCTCAATTCGGGCAGCATCACCAGCGTCCAGGGCTTCGGCGTCGCGCTTCAGGGCGCGCTTGCCGAAGCATCGCTCGAAAACAGCGGCAGCATCGCGGGCACCAACAGCGTCATCGTGAATGCGGCGAGTTCGACGATCGTCAACGCCGCGGGCGGCACGATCGCCGGCACCAACATTGGCGTCATCGGCCAAAGCGGCGTGCTCAGCCTGACCAACGCGGGTACGATCACGGGCACCAACAGCATCGGCATCTTCTCGGCCGGCCCGACGACGCTCGTCAATTCGGGGACGATCTCGGGCATGACCGCCAGCCCCGAAGGCGAACGCGCCGCCTTCGTGCTCGGCGCCTTCGACGATGTCGTCACGCTCCAGACCGGCAGCGTCATCAATGGTGCGATGGTGGCCGGCGACGGCAACGACAGCCTGATCCTCGACGGCGACATTCTGGACCTCACCGCGGCGCAGCAGGTCGGGGCCGCGGTCGGTTTCGAGGAGCTGACCGTCGCGGCGGGCTATTGGTCGACCGCAAGCTATGTCGGCGAATTCAACCATGTTGCGATTGCCGAGGGCGGCGCGTTGCAGGTCAACGAGATCGAATATGACGAGGGGCTGTTCTCGACCCCGATCTTCACCCCGGCGATCGCCAACGATGGCCTGCTGGTGGTCAATTTCGACGAGAGCGACGTCGTTTCGGGGCTCGGCCAGCTGTCGGTCACCGGCACCGGCGCGGTCCAGCTGATCGGCGAGGGCGTCTTCACGCTCGACACCGACAGCTTCGCGCATCTGGGCGGCACCACCGTCTCGAACGGCGGCCTCATCCTCACCGGCACGCTGCTTGGCGGCGTGACCACCGAGGGCGACGGCTTCTTCCAGCTCGGCGCGGGCGGGACCGAGGGCAATTTCGCGGGCGACCTCGTCAACAACGGCCGCTTCATCTTCAACCGCTCGGACGATTATGACTTCCTCGGCGGCTTCTCGGGCAACGGCACGCTCGACAAGATGGGCGACAGCGTCCTGACCTTCATGGGCGACTATGCGTTCGAAGGCGTCACCAACATCCTCGGCGGCGCGGTGCGCATCGGCGGCACGATCGATCCGGCGACCGACTTCAACCTCGGCGAAGGCGGCACGCTCGACATCACCGGCAAGGACCAGACGATCGGCGGCCTCGCGGGCGCCGCAGGCTCGAACGTCGAGATGGGCGAAAACAACCTGACCGTCGCGCAGGCGGGCGACAGCCAGTTCGGCGGCACCATCTCGGGCAGCGGCTCGTTCACCAAATCGGGCGACGGGACGCTCAACCTGACCGGCGATAGCGACTATAGCGGGCCGACGGCGGTCAACGGCGGCAAGCTGGCGGTCAACGGCTCGATCGTCTCCGACGTCACCGTCAACGACGGCGGGACGCTGGGCGGCAACGGCACCGTCGGGTCGACGGTGGTCGCCGCGGGCGGCACGATCGCACCGGGCAATTCGATCGGCCGACTCACGGTGAACGGCGACCTCGCCTTCGCCGCGGGCTCGACCTATGAGGTCGAGGTCAACGCCGCGGGGCAGGGCGACCGGCTCGACGCGACGGGCGCGGTGACGATCGCCGCCACGGCGGGCGTTTCGGTGCTCGCCGAAGACGGCGATTACAACCCGCGCACCGACTATGTGATCCTGACCGGCGTGGCGGGCGTCACCGGCACCTTCGGTTCGGTGACCACCGACCTTGCGTTCCTCGATCCGCTGCTCCGTTACGGTGCCAACAGCGTCACCCTGTCGCTTTATCGCAACGACATCGATTTCGCCGACGTCGCGCTCGGCTTCAACCAGGCGAGCGTCGCGGGGGCGGTCCAGTCGCTCGGCATCGACAATCCGCTGTTCGAAGCGGTGCTCGTCCAGAATGCCGCGACCGCGCAGACGAGCTTCGGCGACCTGTCGGGCGAGATCCATGCCAATGCGATCAGCGGCCTTACCGACGACAGCCGCCACCTTCGGAACGCGCTGCTGGGCATGCGCGCGCCGGAAGCAAGCGGCGCCTTTGTCTGGGGCTCGGCCTTCGGCGGCTGGGGCAAGTTCGACGCGCGGCCCGGCGGTCTCGCGATGGACACCGACCACAAGGGGCTGGTCGCCGGTATCGGCTATGGCGGCAACGGCTTTGCCGCGGCGCTCTCGGCGGGGATCGGCGGGTCGGACTTCAAGGCGAAGGGCCGGGGTGACAGCGCCGATGTCGAAAGCAAATATCTGGCGGCGCACGCGACCTATGGCGCTCCCGAAGGCGGCTTCCGCGGCACGATCGGGGTGACCTATGCGTGGCACGACGTCGACACCAGCCGGGCGGTGACGGTGGCGCCGTTCGCGCAGACGCTGACGTCGAAATATGACGCGAGCACGCTGCAGATCTTCGGCGAAATCGGCTACGACCTGACGACGGGCAAGGCATTGATCACCCCCTTCGCCCGCCTCGCGCACGTCAAGACCGACAGCGAAGCCTTCACCGAAGCGGGCGGCAACGCCGCGCTGGTGGTCGCCGACATCGACCAGAAGACCACCTTCCTCAGCCTCGGCGCGCGAGCGCGCTTCAACGCCGGCGAAACGGGCTTCCAGCCCTATCTCTCGGCGGCGTGGAACCGGGCGTTCGACGATCGCGGCGCAATCATGGTGTCGCGCTTCGCGGCGGGCGGCACACCCTTCGGCATCATCGGCTCGCCGATCCCGAAAAATTCGGCGGAGGTCGAGGCCGGGTTCGATTACAGCGCCGGCGCCTTCAACATCGGTGCCGCCTACACCGGCACGCTGGCGTCGGACCGCAACAGCCACGGCGTCCGCGTCACTGCTCGAATCGCTTTCTGACCAGAAGCGACCCTATCAGGGGCGGATCGTGCAGCCGGGGCCGGAACGACACGCGTCGTTCCGGCCCCTTCGCATTTCCACCAGCGTCCTGACCCTAGACGACCAGCAGCGCGAAGAGCAGCGACGCGGCGAAGCTGGCGAGCGTCGCGACGACGACAGGAACCCCGGCGCGCCAGCCCATGCCGATCAGCAGGCCAAGGTTGGTGCGCATCGCGGTTGCGGTGACCGCGAGCAGCAGCAGCGCCTTCGACGCCGTCAGGGCCCAGCCCTGCACGACCGCCGGCATCGCGACGACGCTGTTCAGCGTGACCATCGCCAGGAAGGCGAGGATGAACCAGGGCAGCGCGAGGCGGCGCCAGATCCGGGCGTCGCCACCCTCGGGCTTCAGCAGCAGGCTCACCAGCGCGACGACGGGGGCGAGCAGCGCGACGCGCGCCAGCTTGACGATCGTCGCGCCCGCGCCCGCCGCGTCCGAAAAGGCATAGCCGCCGCCGATCGCCTGCGCCACGTCATGGATCGACGCGCCGATCAGGAACCCCGCCTGCGCGTCGCTGAGCCCGAAATGGACGGCGAGCATCGGATAGATCGTCATCGCGAGCGCGCTGGCGAGAGAAATGCCGACGAGGGTCAGCGCGAACTGCGCCTGCGGCAGCCGCTGCCGCCCGATCACGCCATAAAGCGCCAGCGCCGCGCTCGCGCCGCAGATTGCCGTCGCGCCGCCCGCGAGCAATCCGGCATAGGGCGACTGTCCGGCGACACGCGCCCCCGCCAGCCCCGCCGCCATCGTCACCGCCATCACGACAAGCAGGCAGGCAAAAGGCACCGGGCCGAGCACGACGATCTGCGCGAAGGTCACCTGCAGCCCGAGCACGACGATGCCGGTCCGCAGGAAGCTGCGCGATGCGAAGTCGAGGCCCCGGTGCGTACGTTCGTCGGCCGAGATGAAATTGAGCGCCAGCCCGACGAGCAGGCCGAGCAGGATGATCGGCACGCCATAATGGTCGGACAGCCACGCCGCCGCCGCCGATCCCGCGGCGCAGGCGGCAAGCCCGGGAAACAAGCTGCCTTTCGGCGCCGTCCCCGCCGCCGTCCGGGCCAGATGCAGTTCGCCGAACAGATCACCGCCGCTCGGCAGATTGTTCCAATGCGCGTGGCGCATCGAGGTCCCGTCATTTCTGTCCAGCGCTGTCATAAGATCGCGCCATATCGTCAAGCGGGGCGAACGCGCAAGGCTTCTCTTGCGGTGCAGTGCGCGACGGGCCAAAGCAGACAGCGTGGTCAGCAGGCCGAGCGGGGAGATATACAGCCGTGACAGGGATTTGCCAGCCGGGTGCGGAGCGTTTGCGCGCATGACCCGGGCGACGATCAAGGATGTCTCGCGCGTCGCCGGCGTGTCGATCAAGACCGTGTCGCGCGTGCTCAACAAGGAACGTTATGTCAGTGACGACATGCGGCAAAAGGTCGAGGAAGCGGTCGCGCGCCTCAACTATCACCCGAGCCTCGCCGCGCGCACGCTCGCCGGGCGGCGGTCGTTCCAGATCGGGCTGATCCACGACAATCCCAGCCCCTATTACATCTTCAACATGCAGGCCGGCGTCGGGCAGCGCTGCCGCGAGGCGGACTTTCGCATGATCGTCCAGCCGTGCGACATCAACTCGCCCGGCCTCGTCGATGACATCGGGGCGCTGATCGATCAGGCGCAGCTCGACGGGATCATCATGACCCCCCCGGTCACCGACGTCGGCACCGCGCTTGCCGAGCTGTTCCGCCGCAAGATTCCCGTCGTGCGTGTCCAGCCGGGCACCGATCTCACCGCAACCTCGGCGGTTTACATCGACAATGTCCAGGCCGCCGACGACATGACGGCCTACCTCATCTCGCTCGGCCATCGCCGGATCGGGCTGGTCACCGGCCACGCCAATTATTTCGCCAGCGGCCAGCGCCTGACCGGTTACCGGCAAGCGCTCCAGCGCGCGGGCATCGGCTTTGACGCGGCGCTCGTTCACCCCGGCCAGTTCGATTTCCAGTCGGGCACTGCCGCCGCCGAGGCGCTGCTCGCGCTGCCCGAACCGCCGACCGCAATCTTCGCGAGCAGTGACGAAATGGCTGCGGGGGTGCTGGCCGCGGCGCACCGCAAGGGCATATCGGTGCCGGGCCAGCTTTCGGTCGCGGGTTTCGACGACACCGATCTGGCGCAGGTCGTCTGGCCGTCGCTGACGACGATCCGCCAGCCGATCCGCGACCTCGGCTATGCTGCCGCCGACCTGTTGCTCGAATTCGGCGAGACGATCGAGCGGCGGCAGCTTCCGCATGAACTGATCGTACGGGGGTCGACGGCGGGGCCGCGCGCATAGTCGTCGCCCCCGCGAAGGCGGGGGCCGTTGTCGGTTGACGCAGCGATGCTGGACAATTCCTCCAGCGGCCCCCGCCTTCGCGGGGGCGACGAAGATTTCGCTGTCCATTCCGATATGACAACGTTATCTTATCCACACGACAGATAGATTCGGGGAGAGACGATCTTGGCGCAAATCGCCGACAGACGCCGCTGGCTTTTGGTGGGGCTCGTCTTCATCGCGATCGTCCTCAACTATGTCGACCGCCAGATTCTCGCGCTGCTGAAGCCGACCCTGCAGGCCGAGTTCGACTGGACCGATCGCGATTACAGCCATATGGCCTCGGCTTTCCAGTTTGCCGCCGCGCTGGCGTTCCTCGGCACCGGCTGGTTCATCGACAAGGTCGGGCTGCGCTGGGGCTTTGCGATCGGCGTTGGCGTGTGGAGCCTCGCGGGCATGGCGCATGCCTTCGCCTCGACCGTCGCCGGCTTCGTCACCTCGCGGGCGGTCCTCGGTGCCGCCGAATCGATTGGTACCCCGGCCGCGGTGAAGACCGCCGCGACCTATTTCAACGCCAAGGAACGCAGCTTCGTCCTCGGCCTCGGCGGCATCGCGCCGAACGTCGGCGCGATCCTGACGCCCTTGCTCATCCCCTTGATGGCGCTGATGTGGGGCTGGCAGGCGACCTTCCTGATCGCCGGCGGCCTCGGGCTCGTCTGGGTGGTCGTCTGGCTCGCGGTCCGCATTCCCGAACAGCCCAACGCCGCGCGCGATGCCGCCGCGCCGAAGATCGCGTGGAGCAGCCTGCTCCGCGACCGCCGCCAATGGGCGGTGATCCTCGGCAAGGCGCTCACCGATCAGGTGTGGTGGTTCCTGCTCTTCTTCATGCCCGATCTGTTCCACCGCGTCTTCGGGCTGACGCAGGGCACGCTGGGCTTGCCCGTCGCCTTCGTCTATTTCATGGCGGCATTGGGCGGCATCACCGGTGGTTATCTGCCGTCCTATCTGATGGGCCGCCGCGGCTGGAGCGTGAACGCCGCGCGCAAGACGACGATGCTGATCTACGCGCTGCTCATCCTGCCCGTGCCCCTGCTCGTCGGCGTCGACAGCGCCTGGACCGCCGCGATGATCCTCGGCCTTGCGCTGTTCGCGCATCAGGGCTTTTCGACCAATCTCTTCGGCCTCACCACCGACGTCTTCCCCGCGCGCATCGTCGGTTCGGCGATCGGCATCGGCGCCTTCGCCGGCAATCTGTCGGGCATGGCGATGATCGAGTTCGCGGGCTGGTCGCTCGATACGGGCCGGGGATATCTGCCGATGTTCCTCGTCTGCGCCGTCACCTATCTCGTCGCGCTCGCCGCGATCCACCTCATCCTGCCGCGCATCGTCGCGGTCGATGAGGGGGAGGATGGCGACGTGCAGGTGCTGGCGCATTGAAGCCGACACCTACCCTTTGTCATTCCCGCGAAAGCGGGGATCCAGCCTTTTCGACCTTCTTTGCGCCTTCGCGGCGTTGCGTGAAATATCGAAATCTCACGCAAAGGCGCGAAGGCGCAAAGAAGACGAAATAATAGCCCTCCAGGCATCCTAAACTTTGCACAACCGGAACAAACTCGCTTCCATTCAGCCAACAATTGGAGTATATGACAGCGATGTCAGATTTTCTACCCGCTCCCGCCCATATGACCCTCGCCGGTCATGAGGTTTTGCCCATCGCCTGGGGCATGTGGCGCTTCGCCGGCATCGACGTCGCCATGGCACGCGCCCGGATAGACGCGGCGTTCGAGGCGGGCGTCGCGCTGTTCGACACCGCCGACATCTATGGCTGCGACACCCCCGGCGGCTTCGGCTCGGCCGAGGCGCTGCTCGGCGACGTCTTCGCCGAGGCGCCCGGCCTGCGTGACAAGATGGTCCTCGCGACCAAGGGCGGGATCATCCTCGGCGTACCTTATGACAGCAGCGCAGCCTACCTGACCTCGGCGATCGACATCTCGCTCCGGCGCCTGCGCACCGACCATGTCGAGCTGTGGCAGATCCACCGTCCCGACCTGCTCACCCACCCGCAGGAAAGCGCGCGGACGCTCGAGGATGCCCACCGGGCGGGCAAGATCGGCGCGATCGGCGTCTCTAACTTCACGCCCGCACAAACCGCGGCGCTCGCCAAATTCCTGCCCGTTCCGGTGGTCAGCCATCAGAGCGAATTTTCGCCGCTTCACCTCGCCCCGCTGTTCGACGGCATCTTCGACCAGTCGATGGCGGAGGGGATGCGTTTCCTCGCCTGGTCGCCGCTCGGCGGCGGCCGGCTTGGCGATCCGGCCGACGAGCGCACGCGCGCAGTCGCCGGACTGCTCGACGCGAAAGCCGCCGAATATGGCGTCTCGCGCGCCGCCGCGACCTACAGCTGGGTGATGGCGCATCCCGCGCGCCCGATCCCGATCGTCGGCACACAGAATGTCGAACGTATCCGTGAAATTCCGCAGGCCTTGGCGCCGCGCTGGACGCGCGCCGAATGGTATGCGGTGCTGCAGGTATCGATGGGGGAGAATCTGCCATGACCGACCGCTCGTGCGAAGTCAGCTGGTTTTCGGCGCTCTGCGACGACGACTATGAATTTCTGGGGGTTCCCGACCCGATGCTCAAGTCGAGCTGGGAACATTGCCGCGACATCGTGGTGCAGGCCGATACCTTGGGGTTCGACAATATCCTGCTGCCGTCGGGCTATGTGCTCGGCATCGACACCACCGCCTTCGCCGCGGCGATCGCGACGATGGTCAAGAACATCCGCTTGCTGATGGCGGTGCGCATCGGCGAAAGCTGGCCGCCGCAGCTCGCGCGCCAGATCGCGACGATCGACCAGATCCTCGGCGGCCGGCTGACGGTCAACATCATCTCCTCCGACATGCCGGGCGAGACGATGGACTCCGAACCGCGCTATCGCCGCACGGTCGAGGCGATGCATATCCTGAAGACTTTGCTCAATGGCGAGGCGCTCGACCATGACGGCGAGTTCTGGCAGCTGAAGCTCGAACCGCCGCGCGTCGGCATGGTGTCGGGCAAGGCGCCGCCGCTCTATTTCGGCGGCCTCTCGCCCGCCGCGCGCGACGCCGCCGCAAAGGGCTGCGACGTCTTCCTGATGTGGCCCGACCGCGAAGAGGTGGTGAAGGAGATCATCGCGGATATGACCAAGCGGGCCGCCGCCTACGGCCGCACGCTCAAATTCGGCTATCGCGCGCATATGATCGTCCGCGACACCGAAAGCGAAGCGCGCACCGCCGCCGACCGCCTGCTCTCGAAACTCGACGCCGCGAAAGGTGCCGAGATCAAGGCCAAGTCGCTCGACTCGCAGTCGTTCGGGGTCAACGCGCAGGTCGCCTTGCGCGAAGCCGCCTCCGACGACGGCTATGTCGAGGATAATCTCTGGACCGGCGTCGGCCGCGCCCGCTCGGGCTGCGGCGCCGCGATCGTCGGCGATCCCGATCAGGTGCTCGCGAAGCTGAACCGCTATCAGGACCTGGGCATCGAAGCCTTCATCCTCTCGGGCTACCCGCACGCGGCCGAAGCCGACCTCTTCGCGCGCCATGTGCTGCCGAAGATGAAGCACGGGCCGTTGATACTCTGACCCTCTTCGTCATTGCTTCGCTTCGCTCGCAATGACGATGGTTGTGGAAGGGGATACCCCGCCTCCACGTTTGAGACGTAGGAGAGAAGGAGACGGGGCACGCGCCCTTAAGCAGCGTGCGGCTTACCTGTTGATGAACAAAAGATATTATCCAGCCCACACCTGCGCATAGAGCATCGCCATCTCCTCCGCATCGGGCACCCGCGGATTGTTCGCCGGTGAGCCCGACGCCGCCGCCTGCGCACACATCGTCGGGACCAGCGCGTCCCAGCGCGCCGCGTCGATGCCCCATGCCGCGGGGCCCGGCACCGCGAGTTCGCGGTTCAATGCCGCCAGCTCATCGAGCAACCGCGCCACCGCCGACTGGTCGCCCTCGGCTTCGTCGGCCACCCCCATCGCCCGCGCGCAATCGGCATAGCGATGCAGCGCCGCGGGCGCCGACCAAGCGGTGACCGCGGGCAGCAGCATCGCGTTCGACAGCCCGTGCGGCACATGGAAATGCGCGCCGATCGGCCGGCTCATCCCGTGCACCAGCGCGACCGAACTGTTCGAAAAAGCGATCCCCGCCTGTGTCGCGCCCAGCATCATTGCCTCGCGCGCCGCGGCGTCCATCGGGTCGCTGCACACGCGGCGCAAATTCGGCGCAATCGCCCGCATCGCGAGCAAGGCCATGCCGTCGCTGAACGGGTTCGCGCGCTTCGACACATAAGCCTCGATCGCGTGCGTCAGCGAATCGATCCCCGTATCGGCGGTCAGCCGCACCGGCTTGGTAAAGGTCAGCGCATAATCGACCAGCGCCGCGACGGGCAGATAGGCGAGCCCCGGGCACAGCATCTTCTCGTCGGTCGTCTCGTCGGTGATGATCGTGAAACGCGTCGCCTCCGACCCCGTGCCGGCGGTGGTCGGGATCGCGATCACCGGCAGCCCCGGCGCGTCCTGAACATGCGGTGCCTTGTAATCGGCCATCGCGCCGCCGAACTCGCCGAGCACCGCAATCGCCTTCGCGCTGTCGAGCGGGCTGCCGCCGCCAAATCCGACGACGCAGTCGTGGTCGCCCTCCAGCCGATACGCCACCCCCGCGTCGATCGACGCCACCGTGGGGTCGGGCACCGTTTCGGCAAACACGCGCGAAGCGATGCCCGCCGCCGTCAGCCCATCGACCAGCTCGGCCACGCGCCCGCTGCTCACCAGCCAGCTATCGGTCACGATCAACGGCCGCGCCAGACCCAGCGCGCCAAGCACCTCGGCCAATTGCTTCGACGCGCCGCCGCCGATGCGCAGGATGCGGGGCAGGGCGATACTCGCGATACTCAACTCACCATCTCCTCGCGAATCGAACGGCGCGCCATCCAGAACAGCGCCGAGGCGAGCGCGCCGAAGAGGATGAAAATCATCAGCGACCAGCGCACGCCTTCCGCCGACCCTAGCCCCATCGGGCCCGAGAGGAAATCGCTGACCGCGCCCACGCCGAGCGGCCCGAGCCCGAGCCCGAGCAGGTTGATGATGAACAGCAGCACCGCCGACGCCGTCGCGCGCGTCTGCGGCCGCACCAACCCCTGCACGGCGGCGAAACCCGGCCCGTACCACAGCGTGTTGAGCACCGGCGGAAAGGCGAACATGGTCAGCGCGAACACTGCCGAATCCGCCATCAGTCCCGCGATATAGAAGGGGATGCCGAGGAAGGTCGAAACCGCCGGGATCGCGACATAGGCGCGCAGATCGCGCGCACCATATTTGTCGGCAAGCTGCCCGCCCATCCATGTGCCGAGCGCCCCCGTCAGCCCGAGCACGACGCCCAGCGCGACGCCGAGAAAGCCCGTCAGCCCCAGCCCGAAATCGCCCGCGATCAGCGTCAGTTCCGCGGCATGGTTGCGAAAGAAGAAGGGTGCGAGGAACGCCGCGGCGCCATAGCCGATGAACGCCTTGATCGCTGCGGCAAAGGCGATCAGCCAGAAGGTCCGCTTGCCGCGGATCTCTGCCATCGCGGTTTTGAAGTCGGGCCTAGACGCCTTCAACCTTGCCAGATCGCCATGCATCTGCCGTCGCGGTTCCTTCAGGGTCGTCCACGCGATCAGCGCCATCAGCACGCCGGGAGCGCCCGCGAACAGGAAGGCCGCCCGCCAGCCGTACGCATCGGCAATCAACCCGCCCAAGGCCAGCCCGAGCAGCCCGCCGAGCGGGATGCCGAGCGAATAGAAGGCGAGCGCCGACGCGCGCTTCTCCTTCGGCGTATAGTCGGTGATCAGCGAATGCGCTGGCGGCGTGCACCCCGCCTCGCCGATGCCGACGCCGATACGGCACAGCACGAGCTGGACGAAATTCTGCGCAAAGCCGCAGGTGACGGTGAAGATGCTCCACAGCCCCGCCGCGACCGCGATGATCCGCGGCCGGTCGCCCGTCTCGGCAAAGCGCGCGATCGGAATCCCGAGCACGGTATAGAAAAGCGCAAAGGCCAGCCCCGTCATCACCCCGAGCTGCCAGTCGGCGAGGTGCAGCTCATTCTTGATCGGCTCGGCGAGGATCGAGACGATCTGCCGGTCGAGGAAGTTCAGGATATAGATGATCAGCAGCACCGTCAGCGCATAGCGGCGGTACGCCGATGACACTGGCGGCAAGGCGGGCGGAGTAGCGGCTTCGGTTGTCATCTCATCCTCTCTCTATTCGTCACCCCGGACTTGATCCGGGGTCCCGCCCTGTCATTCGCCGCGACAAGCGGGATGCCGGGTCAAGCCCGGCATGACGGGGTCTTTCTATTTGTTCGGCCGCCAATTGACTCCCCCGCCCGACACGATATGACAGCGCTGTCTGAAAGGGAAGACATGCCCGAATTGCTCGTTCTTCAATCGGTCTGGGGCCTCGACAAATGCCCCGGTTTCGACATCGAAAACCGCCTCGACGAAGCGCTCGGCCAGGTCGTCGCCGCGGGCTTCGACGGCGTCGGCGTCAACCTCGCACGCACCGCGCGCACCGATGGGGTCGCGCGCGTGATGAACCCGCTCGGCCTTGCATGGGAAGGGCAGGTGCTCGTCCACGACGCGGACCAGCTCACCCACTGGATCGGCGAGGCGCAGCGGCTCGGCGCGCATCATCTCAACGTCCAGATCGCCGGCCCGACCGCCGATTTCCGCGCCGCGCTGCGCCTGATCGACAGTCTCGTCGCCGCGGCGAAGGACGCGCCGCTCCCCGTCTGGTTCGAAACCCACCGCGGCCGCCTCACCAACGATCTGCTCTTCACGCTGGAACTGCTCGAGGAACGCCCCGGATTTCCGCTCACCGCCGACCTGTCGCACTATCCGGTCGCGGGCGAGATGGAACTGCCGCTCCGCGACGACCAGCTCGCCGCGATCGAGACGATCCTGCAGGGGAGCCATAATTTCCATGGCCGCGTGTCTACGACGCATCAGGTGCAGGTCGCTCTCGATGCGCCGCAACATCGGGGCTGGCTCGACCAGCATATCGCTTGGTGGCGCCGCGGTCTCGAACTCTGGCTCGAGCAGGCGCGCGCAGATGATGCGCTGACCTTCATGTGCGAACTCGGGCCTCCCCCTTACGCGATCACTGCGCCCGACGGCAGCGAACTGACGAACCGCTGGGACGAAGCACAGCGTATGCGCGACATCGTGCGGGGGCTGTGGCGCGAGGTGGGGGGGATATAACTCTGTGCCCCTGCGAAGGCAGGGGCCCATCACCAAACCTATCCGTTCCCCATTACCGGCTGCTCGACAACCAGAGGTCCGGAAACGGGCCCCTGCCTTCGCAGGGGCACGGGAGAGCGGAATCATCACACCGCCACCGCATCCCGCCAGCGCGCAAACGCAGTATCGGCCTCATCGCGACCGACCTTCGGCAAAAACTCGGCATCGTATTGCGCCAGCCGCTTCAGATCGCCTGTCCCGAACAGGCCCGCACCCATCCCCGCCGCGAGTGCGGCGCCATAGGCGCTCGCCTCGCGTACCGCATGGCGCCGCACCGGCCGCTGCAAGGCGTCGGCCTGCAACTGCATCAGCGTCTCGCTCGCCGACAGCCCGCCCGCGACGGGCAGCGCCTCGGGCACCGGCAGCGCCGTCGCAATCACGTCCGCAATCTCGCGAAAGCGGAACGCGATCCCTTGCAACGCCGCGCGCGCGACCTGCCCCGGTCCGTCGGCAAAGCTCAGCCCGGCGATCAACCCGCGCGCCTCGAACTTGCCATGCGGCGCGCCCATCCCCGCAAGCGACGGTCGCACCACGACTTTTCCCGCATCGCTCACCGAAGCTGCCGCCGCTTCCATCGCAGCGGGCGATGCAAACAGCCCCAGCCCGCCGCACAGCCACTCGATCATCGATCCGGTGGTGATCACCATCCCCTCAACGCAAAACCGCGGCTTCCCGCCCGCAAAGGCCAGCGCCTCGGCGGGCATGCTGCTGTGGATCGTCTCGGGCACCGCGCCCGTCCCCGCCATCAGCACCCCCGACGTGCCATAGGTCGCCTTCCAGTCGCCGCGCTCCAGCGCGCCATGCGCGACCATCGCGGCCTCCTGGTCGGCGATCAGCGCGGTGATCGGCACCCGCGCGCCGAGTACCGCCGGATCGCTTGTCGCAATCGCGCCCCAGCTTTCGACCTGCGCCGGGAACATGGCTGCAGGCAGCTTCTGGTGGGCGACCAAGGCAGCATCCCATCCGGCGCCATTCGCATAATCATAATAGCCCGTCAGCCAGGCCGCCGAGGCATCGGTGACATGCGCGCCGCTAAGCTTGTAAGTCAGCCAGCTATCGAGCGTTCCCCATTGCAGCCCGCCGGGATCGCACCCCGACAGCGCAATCGCTGCGGGCAACTTTGCCGAAGGCACCTGCGGCCATCCAGCGAAGCCCGCCGCGCGAAGACGCTTATATTCGTCCATTCCGCGCAGGTCGCTCCACACGAGCATCGGTGCGACCGGCTCGCCGGTGGCGCGATCCCACAGCACGATGCTTGCGCGCTGTGTCGTCACGCCGATCGCGGCAACATCGGCGATGCTGCGTCCCGCCGCCGCCAGCGCGCCGTCGATCACCGCCCGGCAGATAGTCCAGACCCCGGCCGCGTCCTGCTCGACCAGCCCGGGGGCAGGGAAATGGCTCGCGATCGGCCATTTATCGACGCCCAGCACCGCGCCCGCCGGGTCGACCAGCATGGCGCGGGCGCCCGTCGTGCCCGCGTCGAGCGCGAGCAACAACTCAGGCATCGGGTATCAGATTGCCCGGGTTCATGATCCCTTCCGGATCGAGGCAATCCTTCACCCGCCGCAGCAACGCAACGCCGCTCTCGCCCAGATCATGGTGCAGATACGGCTTCCTCAGCCGCCCCGCGCCATGATGGTGCGCGACCCCGCCACCATGCTTCGCGGTCGCTTCCATGATCGCGCGCCAGCCGGCGAAATAGGCGGGCTCCATCTTCGCGCTGTCCTCGAACGTCGCCGCGAAGCTGAAATAGAGGTTGATGCCCGACCGATAGACATGGCTGCTGTGCGCCGACGCGTTGATCACGCCGGGAATTTCGTTGAGCGCCGCGATGCTGGCGTCATAGATCGCGCCGATCTCGCTCCAGCGCCCCGAAATCTCGACTGTGTCGGCGACATAACCGCGCTCGAACATGTCGCGCCAGCTCGGCACATGATTGCGCTTTTCGATCCACTGCTTCGCCGCCATCGGATCGCCCGCTTCGAGCCCCGCGCTCGCGCAGATTTCGTGCACCGCCGCCAGCTCGGCATCGACTCGAGCTTTCGGTCCCTCGTGGACCATCAGCAGCATCGCCTTGCCGCCCTGCTCATAGTCGCGGAACAGCCGCCGCACCTCGCGCCCGTCATACTGGCGCATCACCGGCGGGCGCCAATCGGCGCGCACGATCTGCCGCTGCGCCTCGAACCCGGCGCGCATATCGTTCGCATAGAAGATGCTGTAGTCGCGGTGCGGCGCCTTGGCGCGCAGCGAGAAGGTCACGCCGGTGATTACCCCCATCGTCCCTTCGGCGCCCATCAGCAGATGCCGCAAATCCGGCCCAGCGGCGGCGCGCACCGCCTTGCCCAGCGTTACCAGTTCGCCGTTCGGCAGCACCGCCTCGATCGAATGGATGATATCCTCGATATTGCCGTAAGCGGTCGAAAACTGCCCCGACGCGCGCGTCGCGACCCAGCCGCCGACACTGCTGATCGCGATCGACTGCGGCCAGTGACCGATCGTCAGCCCGTGCGCCGCGACCGCTTCCTCGGCTTCCATGCCGTTCAAACCGGCATCGAAGCTCGCGAGCAAATCGTCGCCGTCGATGGTGCGCACGCGGTTCATGCTGCTCATGTCGAGCAGGATCGCATCGGGCGTGGGCTCGATCCCGCCGCACACTCCGCTGCCAAGGCCATAGGGGATCAGCGGCACGCGCTTCTCCGCAGCCAGCCGCACGACCCTCTGCACATCCTCGACCGACTGCGGCCGCACGACGCATCCCGGTGCGGGCACCGTTTCGCCGCGCCAGTCGCGCAAGTGCTTGACCGCCCACTGGTCATAGCGCCGCGCTTGTCGCGCGTCGGCATCGCTCGCGACGCGGTCGGCGCCGATGACGTTGGCAAGGGCTTCGGCAATCGAACTCATTTCATTCTCCCAAAAGCCTGCGGCTCTCATCGTTGATCGCTCGGCAATGCGCGATTTGCGCCGCCTTCATCGCGTCATCCCAGCCGAGCAGCGCGCCCATCGCCTCGGCGGCTGGCGCGAGCGCACCAAGGCCCGCGCCCTCGTCGAACCACGCGCGTGCACTCCGCCGCACCCAATAATCCTCCAGCGTCGACGCACCCTCGTGCGTCACCGCGCGCGCCGCCTCGGCGGCGATATCGCCGCCTGCAATCACGATCTCGTTCGCCTCGTCGCCATAGAGTCCTGCCAGCCGTTCGGCCGCCAGCGGATCGAGCCCGGCGAGCCGCACTTCGCGCGATCCGCCGGGCAGCGGCGTGTGAGCGCTCGAACAGGGCGGGGCGCTCTTGCCCAGCCGTTCGAGGACCAGGTCGACCACCCGCCCGGCCATCGCGCGATAGGCGCTGAGCTTGCCCCCTGCGATCGACACCAGTCCGCTAGGCGAGGTCCATATCTCGTCCTTGCGCGATATTTCGTTCGCCTTCTTCCCCGGCTGCGCGATCAGCGGCCGCACCCCCGACCACAGCGAGACGATCTCGCCGTCCCTGATCGGGTCGACGCGCAGCGCCGCCTCGGCCGCGCGCAGCAGATAGTCGATGTCGTCGCGCGTCGGCGCGGGCCAGTAGACGGCGCCGTCGTGGAATACATCGGTCGTGCCGATATAGGTGAAGGCGCCGCGCGGGACCGCGAAGACGCTGCGCTTGTCCGGGGCACGAATGATGATCGTCGAATTGACCGGCAGCCGCGCGCGCGGCAGGACAAGGTGGATACCGCGGCTCATCGACATGCGCGTGTCGGTTTCACCCGCCTCCAGCCCGCGCACCTTGTCGACCCACGCGCCCGCGGCGTTTACCACCAGTTTCGCCCGGATCCGCGCCCCCCGGCCATCGTCCAGCGTTGACGTCGCGACCAGCCCGTCGCCCGTCAGTTCCGACGCCGCCGCATGATTAACCACCACCGCACCCGCGCCCCGCGCGCTCCGCACATTGGCGAGTACCAACCGCGCATCGTCGGTCAGAAACTCGGGATAGAGCACCGCGCCGTTCAGCCCGCCGGTCCGCATCAGCGGCTCGCGCCGTTGAAGCTCGCCCAGCCCGATCACCTCGTGCTTTTCTGCTTCGGGCACTCCGCCGAGTTTCTCGAACGCCCACAGCCCCGTGCGCAGCTTCGCGGTCATCGCCATGTTCGTCGTCGGGATCAGAAAGGGCGACAGCCGCGTCAGGTGCGGCGCGATCCGTCGCAGGATCTGCCGCTCCGATGCCGCTTCCTTGACCAGCGCAATATCACCCTGCGCCAGATAGCGCAGCCCGCCGTGGATCATCTTCGACGAACGGCTGCTCGTCCCGCTTGCATAGTCGCGCGCCTCGACCAGCGCAACCGACAGCCCGCGCATCGCCGCATCGCGCGCGATCCCCGCGCCGGTGATCCCGCCGCCGATCACCGCAAGGTCGAACGTCCGCGATTCCAGTTCGGCAAAGACCTGCGCGCGCCGCCGCGCATCGAGAGAGGTGCTGCTCATGCTCTCACGCTAAGCACATCACAGATGCATTGGTAATGCAAAACAGGAATGATATGCTGCGCGCCATGAACCTCCGCCGCCTGCGCCATTTCGACACCCTCTATCGCCTCGGCAGCTACGCGCGCGCCGCCGGCGAACTCGGCCTCACCCAATCGGCGCTCACCCGCTCGATCCAGAAGCTCGAGGAGGAACTCGGCGCCACGCTCTTCGACCGCACCACCCATTATGTCCGCCCGACGAGCGACGCCGATCGCCTGATCCGTTCGGCGCGCGACGTCATCGCCGCCTCGGCGAACCTCGAACAGGAAGCGCGCGGCCTCGGCCAGCCGAGCAGCGGCACCGTCGCGGTCGGCAGCGGGCCCTATCCGCTGCAACCCCTGCTCACCGATGCGATCGCGCGTTTCGCCGGGGCGCATCCGGGCGTGCGCGTCACCGTTACTGGCGGACCGTCGCAGCAACTCCTCGAAACCCTTGTCGACCGCCGCCTCGACCTCGTCGTGTGCAACCGCGCGAAGTTCGCCACGTCCGCCCACGCCGACGAGGTGCTTTGCATCCCGCTGCCGCCCGAACCTTTGATGCTCGTCTGCTCCTCCGGTCACCCGCTCGCGAAGGGGCAGGGCGACAGCGCCGATTTTCCCTGGGCGCTGCCGCGTCCCGCACCGGGCAGCAACCTGCCGCGCGCCCTCCGCGCCCGCTTCGCTGCCGGGCAATTTCCCGACTATGAACTCGACTCCACCGCCGCCTGCCTCGACATGGCGAGGAGCGGCCGCGCCATTACCGTCGTTCCGCGCGCGCTCGCGCTCCGCTCGGGCCTGCACATGATTGCGCTCCCGCCATCCGAAGTCACTCGCGACGCGATCCATCTCCTCCGCAACCGCAGCCGCAGCGCGCTTGTCGCCGCCTTCGTCGGGATATTGAAGGATGTCGCTCAGGCCGAAACGATCCCGTCGAACAGCGCCGCATCCGCCGACCCGGCGCGATAGAAGACCGGCGGCTCTCCGAACGGCGCCGCGACGGTCGCGTCGCTGCCGCCCGCGTAGCTCTTGCTCGACCACAGATGCACCCATTCGGCGCCCGCGGGCAGATAGGTCGTCCATTCGCTTTTCCCCGCCGCGATCACCGGCGCGACGAGCAGGTCGGGGCCGAGCAGATAGCTGGTCTGGATCGCATAGGTCTCCGCATCCTCCTCGAAATGCAGGAACAGCGGGCGCTGCACCGGCAGGCCAGTTTCCGACGCCTCCTTCGACAAGCGCCGCAGATAGGGCGCGAGATGCGCGTAGATCCGCGTCATCTTGGCAAAATGCGCGAGCAATTCGGGATCGTCGTCATATTGCACATTCTGCCGCGGCCGGTTGCCCTCATGCGTGCGCATCATCGACGTGAACGCCGACATCTCGGCCCAGCGCATCGCCAGTTCGGCATCGCGCGTGGTGTCGAACAGGCTGGTATAACCGCCGCAGTCGCTATGATGATGCGCGTTGCCGAGCATTCCCGCCGACAGCGCGGCGCAGATCACCGTGCCGATCCCGTCATGGCGGCTGAAATCGACCGCCTGGTCGCCCGCCCAAAGCATCGGGCAATGCCCCTGCACGCCGGCGGCGCCCGAGCGCATGAACACCATCATCTCGCCCGTCTGGCCGCGCCCGGCGATACCCCTGGCGTTCACTTCGCCCCACAGCGCCGGCCAGCGATTATGCGCGGTCATCCCGCTTTCGCCGTTCGCCAGCCGCACATCGACGGGCAGATATTCGCCGAAGTCAGCCATCCAGCCCGACAGCCCGAAATCGACCATCTTTTCGCCGATGATCGTGTCGGCGAACCACGCCGCCGCCGCCGGATTGGTGAAATCGACATGCCCGCAATCGAACTCGCCGAAGTCGATCACATAAGGCTCGTCGCGCTCGGGGTGCATGACCATATAGCCCTCTGTCGCTGCTTCGGCATAAAGCGGGCCGTCGACCGCCAGATAGGGGTTCACATAGCCGAGGAAGCGAATACCGCGTTCGCGCAGTTCGGCAATCCGCGCCGGCAGGTTTGGGTAACGTTCGGCATTCCATTGCCAGTCCCAGAACAGGCGGTTGCCGAAGCTGGTGATGCGCAGCCCGACCCAATCCTCGCACCACAGCCCCGATACCGCGACCCCGGCGTCCTCATAGGCCTTGAGGCGCGCAAAGCTGTTGTCGCCATCCTTCAGGCCGATGACGGCGCCCTTCAGCAGCCATTCGGGCAGCGGCGGCTGGCGTCCGAAGCGCGCCGACAATGCCGACACCAGATCGGTGAAACGCGGCCGCGCCCATAAGTCGATCTTCGCCGGGATCTCCCAGACCTCGACCTCGTGATAATCCTCGGCGCGAAAATCGAACGCCGCATAGGCAAAGCTGTCGACGTGCAACGCATAGCGCCGCGAACTCACATAGGTCGGCTGCGGATAATTGGTGTGGGCATAGCTGCCGCCGCCGCCCTTGCGGTGCGCTTCGACCTGCTGGAACAGCTCCGACGAGGGATCGCGGCCGACGCCGGGTTCGCTCGACCACAGCGGGAAATACCGACCGCGCAAGTCGAAATAGGAGAGTTGCTCGCCGCCGCCCCACACATGCTCGCCGGCCTCGGCCGCCACGCGCAGCCACAACCGGTTGAGCGCCGGGTCGAGCGCGGTCAGCGCGATCGTCGCGTCGTCCCCATCGCCCGAAACGCGCGCTTCGAGCAGCCAGGGCGAACCGGCGGCTTCGGCAAAACGCACGACCGGACCATCGGCCTCGACATGCCCGAGCGCGATCCGCTCGATCACCGTCTGCGAAACATCGAAATGCCCGAGCTTCGAATGCACATGCGCTTCGCCGCGTCCGACAAAGAAACAGGGCGCGCCGTCGCGATGCGAAAGGATCACCTGTCCGCCAAGGCGGAGTGCAAAGCCGGTGTCGAGCGCGTCAAGCGCCATGGGGAGGATCCTTTCCATCGTCGTCGCCCCCCGCGCAGGCGGGGGCGACGACAGCAGGTCGCCGCTGACTATAACCTATCGGACAAATTTATCCCCGCCGCATCGTGGACGGACGCGGCGGGGCAGGGGGTTCTTCAGAAGTTCATCCGCGCCGTCACCCCGGCATAACGCTCGGCATCGCGCGGCGTGATCTGGCGCATGAACGATGTGCCGTTCGGGATGCGCTGGATCACGAAATGCTTGTCGGTCAGATTCTTGACGATCAGCGACAGGCTGTATTTGTCGTCGGCGGTGCTCACCGTCAGCCCGGCGTCCCAGATCGCATAGCCTTTCTGGAAGGCGTTGGGATTCTGGTTGATGTCGAACTGGGTGCGGCTCTGATAGACGAGCGAGCTGTTGAGATCGACGTGGAAGCCTTCGATATTGAGCGGCAGGCGCCAGTCCATCGTCACCGTGCCCTTATATTTGGGCGCGAAGGGCAGAGGCTTGCCGTTGATTGCATCGGCGCAGGTCACCGCGGCACCGGGCGGGCAGATGAACTGGTTGATATGCGCGTCGGTATAGTTGAACCCGCCGCCGAGCGAGAAATCGTCGGTCAATGCGGCGTTGAAATCGACCTCGATCCCGCGCGTCGACACGGTGCCGGCGTTGGTCAGGCGGGTCACCACCTGCCCCGCGACAAGATCGAGGAAATTCGCCTGATAATTGTCGTATTTCGCATAAAAGGCGGCGATGTTCAGCGTGACGCGGCGATCGAACAGCCGCGTCTTGAGCCCGAGTTCATAGGCATTCGACTTTTCGGGATCGATGCGGCCAGTGTCGCGCGCCTGCATGTTGAAGAAGACATTGAGCGCCGGACCCTTGTAGCCGCGCGTGTACATGCCGTACGCCATGACGTCATCGCTGAGGTCATATTGCAGCCCGGCATTGCCCGACCAGCCATTTTCCTTGATCGACCCCTCGGCGGCGAAGTCGGGGTTCACACCCGGGAACGCCGTCAGCGAACTCGAATCGCGGACGAAGTCGTATGACACCTTGTCCTCGGTATAGCGCAGGCCGACGATGCCGCGGAACGCGTCGGTGAAATTGGCGGTCAGCTGCCCGAACGCCGAATAGCTCGTCAGCCGGGTCGTGAAGTCGGCGTCGCCCTGGTTGGTGACATAGGTCGACGATCCCGGCGCGCACGGGGTCAGCCCGCCGACGGTCGGCAAGGTCGACGCGGTGCACGATGTCACCGTGCGGTTGAAATAGTCGACTTCCTTCGTCTTGTAGAAATAAAGTCCCGCGACATATTCGAGGAACTGCGGGTTCGACGACGCGATGCGCAATTCCTGCGTGAACTGGTCGAATTTCAGGTCGCCGCGATCGTGCGACAGCACGTCGCCCGACGCGGTGCCGGTGTTGACATATTTGGGGGCATCCGACCGGAAATCGCCGTCGCGCTGCTGGTAGTTGTACCAGTGGCGATAGGCGGTGATCGACGTCAGCGTTGCGGCGCCCAGGTCGACGTCGATCTGCGCCGACACGCCGCTATTCTTGTCCTTCGTGTACGGATCGAGGTCGTTGTCGATATCCTTGTTCTTGCCGTCTAGCGTCAGCGGCGCGAGGCTGGGGATGAACACCGCATTGTTGAAGGGTGAAGAAAAGACGGTGCCGATGCTGTCGGCATAGCCATTGTCGCTATTCTTCGAATAATCGGCGATCAGCGTCACCTTTACCGCGTCGACCGGCTCGGCGATCAATTTCCCGCGCACGCCCCAATGCTCATATCCATTGACCTTGCGGCCGTTGAAGACGTTGCGGGCATTGCCGTCATATTGCGACCAGAAACCGGTGAGCGAGGCCTTGAGGCCCTCGCCGAGCGGGCCGCCGACGCTGGCGCGCAGCCGCATTTCATTGCCCTCGTACCAGGCGGCGTCGACATAGCCGCCCAGCGTATCGCCGGGTTCGCGCGACACGATGTTGATCACCCCGGCGCTGGCATTCTTGCCGAACAGGCTGCCCTGCGGGCCGCGCAGCACTTCGATCCGCTCGACATCCAGGAAGTCCGACGTCTGCTGGCCGGTGCGCGCATAAACGACGCCGTCGATCACCGTCGACACCGACGGTTCGACGCCGGAAGAGAAGCTGATCGTGCCGACGCCGCGGATCGACAGCGCCGAATCCTTGTTCGTATTGCCCTTGCGAAAGGTCAGCGTCGGAACACGCTGGAACAATTGCTCGGCCGAATTGACGTTCGCGCGCTCGAGCTGGTCGCCCGACACCACCGAGATGGCGACCGGCACATCCTGCAGATTCTGCGCGCGCTTTTGCGCCGTGACGATGATTTCGGCGCCGCCAAAGGCGCTCCCGTTGGTTTCGGCGCTATCCTGCGGCGCCGTCTCCTGCGCATGGGCGGGGGCCGCGAGCATCGCCGCCCCGGCCGTCGAAAGCGCCAGCGCCAGCCTGTATTTCGTCATCGTCATCGAAAACCTCTCCCCATTCGCCTCCGGCGGATCATGCGCCCGCCTGGATCAGGAACCATCGGCGAGACCGCGGTGCGCGGCCAGATATCGTCCGGTCGGCAAAAGGGCCAACCCGCCACGCAGTGGGATGCGCGTCAAAATCATATCAGTCCAATCGAGAAATATCGGTAGATTATGTCCAAATGCTATGGCTTGGGTTGACGGCCGCTTTTGGCCGGAAGCCGCCGTTCCCCTTATCGTCACCCCGGGCTCGATCCGGGGTCCCGCTGCATGGCTACTGCCGGTATCCGAAAAACGGGATCCGGGGTCGAGCCCGGGATGACCACGATAGGGAGCGGGAATTCTATCGCGAAGCCACCACCTGCTGCACATGCGCCAGGCACGCCGCCGTCTCGCGCTGCACATCGGCGTTCAGCCACGCGACGATCTCGGGCGTCGGTCCGATATCGGGCTCGAGCAACGCGAAATCCAGATATATGGGCGGCGAGATCGGGCGGACCGCGACCCCCAGCCGGTGAAAGCGCGGTGCGCTGAACGGTTCGGCGATCGTCACGCCCAGCCCGGCCTCGACGAAGGCATATAATATTTGCGAATGCTGCGTCTCCAGACGCCGCGATACGGTGATGCCCGATGTTTCCAGTGCGGTGTCGATCCCCGTCCACAGCGCATCGGCTTCGTGCATCGGGCCGACGAACTCCTCGCCTGCCAGATCGGATATCTTCAACCGCGCGCGCGCCGCGAGCGGGTGGTGGGCGGGCAGGATACAGACATATTCGGCGCGCGCGAGCGGCGTCGACCGGATGCCCTCGCGTCCCTGCATATCGACCCCGACGCCGAGATCGGCCTGACCCAGGAACACCCGCTCCTCGATCGCACGCTGGCCCAGCGATTCGACGATGATCTTGATGTCGGGATACAGGATACGGAACCGCGCGATCACCGCGGGCAGGATTGCCATCGCAATCGCGGCGAGCGCCGCGATCCGCACCGTGCCCACCGGATGCGCGCGAATGCGCCGCGCCGCCTGGTCGAGCAGGTCGAGCCCGGCGTAGCTGCGCCGCACCGCTTCATACAGCGCCTGCGCCTGCGCGGTCGGATGCACCCGCGCGCCGCGCCGGTCGAACAGGCGAAAGCCCACCGCGCGTTCCATATCGGCGATCAGCCGGCTCACCGATGGCTGGCTGATGTTGAGCATCGTTGCGGCGGCGGTGATGCCCCCGCTCATCATCACGGCGCGAAACGCCTCGACCTGTCTCATTCGCATGAGCCATAGTATAGACGTATGATTGCTCGATGCAATTCGATTGGATGCGATGGCTGATGCTGCGCTACGTGGCACTTTAGATAACATCGGGAGAGTGAAGATGGATTTCTCGGCGCAGCGCGACCAGTTCGCCAGCGAAGGCTATGCGGTCTTCGAACGCATCCTCGAAGGCGAGCTGCTCGACCTGCTCCGAGCCGAATGCGGCCGCGTGATCGACCGCGAGGACGCGCGCCTGGACGCGCTCGGGGTCGAAGTCGATGGCATCAGTCACAAGGGCAAGCGCTATTTCGCCGGCGAATGCCAGCGCCGCCAGCCCGCGCTCCGCGACATGCTGTTCAGCGAAACGATGGCTGATGTCTGCCGCGCGACGCTCGGCGACGACGCCTATTTCTTCTACGACCAATATGTCGTGAAGGGCGCCAGCGAGGGCATGCCGTTCAGCTGGCACCAGGATTCGGGTTATGTCGTCGGCAATGGCGGTCCCGCCGATCACAAGCCCTATCTCACCTGCTGGTGCACGCTCGACGACACGACGGTGGCCAACGGCACCGTGCGGATCCTGCCCTTTTCGCAGGCGCCCGATACGCGCGAGGGGATCGTCCCGCATGTCCGCCAGCCGGGCAGCAATGACCTTGTCGGCTACACCGGCGACAGCGAGGGGGTGACGCTCGAGGTTCCGGCGGGCAGCATCGTCGCTTTCTCCAGTCTCGCGCTCCACGCGACGGGATCCAATTCGACCCCGACCATGCGCCGCGTCTATCTGGCGCAATATTCACCCGAACCGATCCTCAACCCGGGCACCAGCCATCTGCGCCGCAATGCGATCGCCTTTCTGCGCGGCGGTTTGCAGGTCACCTTCAACTGATGATCGAGCGCCGCATCACAGCCCGCTGCCCGCATATCGTCGGCCTCGGCGGCAATGCGACCCCCGGCGGCTCGGCCGAGCGGCTGCTCGCCCACGCGCTGGCGCACTGCGCCGCGCAGGGGGCGACGACGGCGCTGTTCGCCGGTCCGGCGATCGACCTGCCGATGTATGCGCCGCACCGGAGCGAGCGCTGTCCGAAGGCGCAGGCGATGATCGCGGCGCTGCGCCAGGCCGACGGCGTCGTCATCGCCTCGCCCGGTTATCACGGCACCGTGTCGGGGCTGGTCAAGAATGCGCTCGATTATGTGCAGGACATGGCGGGCGATTCCGCCGCCTATTTCGATGGCCGTGCGGTCGGGCTGATCGCGGTTGCCGGCGGCTGGCAGGCGACGGGCAGCACGCTGGCCACCCTGCGCTCGATCACCCATGCCCTGCGCGGCTGGCCGACGCCGATGGCGGTTACGGTCAATTCGGCGCAGCCGGTTTTCGGCGATGATGGCGCGGTTGCCGACCCGGGAATCGCGGCGCAACTCGACCTGATGGCGCGGCAGGTCATGATCTTTGCCGACATGCAGCAACGGCACCGCGCCGCGATGCGCGAAGCGCTGCCCGCCGCCTCCGCCTGAACTCCTCGCATTTGCAGGTTGCCGTTAGGGAATCCCTAACCATTGCTAAGGAATAATACGCAGCAATCAGGATGGATGCTGTGGGGACATCCTTCATAAAAATGGGCGCGCGCCACCAAAATTTCACTCGCCCGCTGACCTCGGGTGCTGCAAGCGAGGATGAAGGATATGGGGGGTTTTCCCAGCCCGATGGACGATCCATCGAACCAGATTGAAAGCGAAACCGATCGCCGCGCCGCCGACCGCTTCTGCACGGTCTGCCGAATCGCGAAGATCGAACGCGAGGATGACGCCGGCCTGTGGCGGGTGCGCAATATATCCGATCGCGGCATGATGCTGTCGGCCGACGTTCCCGTCGAAACGGGCGAACGGCTGGAGATTGCGCTGTCGGAAAATGTCGTGCTGACCGGGCGGGTCGTCTGGGCCGAAAAGGGCCGCTGCGGCGTTGCGTTCGATAAGGAGATCGACGGTGTCGGCCTGCTCAAACAGCTCGCCGCCGAACAGCGCGAGGGCGGCTATCGCGCACCGCGCCTGCCCGTGCGGGTCAAGGCGACCGCGGCGACCGACGACGCGACGGTCCCGATCGACCTCGTCGACGTCTCGCAATCGGGTGCGGGCTTCATCCACGACGGCCGCTTCGAGGCGGGCATGGTGCTCAAGCTGATCCTCGAAGGCGGCATCAAGCGCCAGGCGGTCGTCCGCTGGTCGCGCGGCGGCCGCGGGGGGCTGTGGCTCACCGCGCCGCTCGACCGCACCGACCTCGAAAGCATCCGCCGCCTCGAAGGCTGACGTCTTTATCCACTGACGTGAAAACGGCACCGGCCCGCTCCCCCGCCCGGCCTCCCATAGGTTACTATCGTCAGGGAGGCCGGGCGGGGGAGCGGGCCGGTGCCGAGCCTGTTTCAGTGCAACTGAAACAGACCTAGCCCGCTCAATCCTTCAGCCACAGCAGTGGCTGGCGGACCGGGAAATTGCGCAAGACCTCGCCGATCTTCGGATCGGGGTCGAGCCGTTGCCACAGCTCGAGCCAGCCGGGGCGATCCAGCGCCAGGGCGCCGAACAACAGGCTCGGCTGGCGGACCGGAAACCCGTCCCAATATTCGATGTCGGGGGCGAGCGGCCATTGGCGCTTGTCGGCGATGAAGGGCGCCATCCACGCGATCGCGCCGCCGATCGACCGGCCGTCGGACGTCTGCCACGCGATAAGCGCGCCGGACCGCTCGGCAAGCAGCCATGCCGCGGCGGCGAGCACGTCGAGGTTGAACAGCGAATAGGCGTAAGGCTTGGTGCGCGCGAGTTCGAGCGGCTGACGCCCATCGGGTTCGATCTGGCTAGGGATGATCACGGTTTGCAGCCGCGCGCGCGCGGCATCAAGTACCGGCTTCCGATCGAGCAGGGTGGCAAAGGCGGCCGCCTGCAACAGCCAGCAGGTGCCATGGTTATTCTGCTGGTCGCGTTCTTCGATCCCGAACGGGGATGTCGTCAGCCAGTCGAGATAGTCGGTGAACCAGCGCTCGACGCCGACGCGGATCGCCGCATAGCCCGGCGCCTGGCGCGCCGCGAACAGCGTCGCGGCGCGCGCGACCTCGACGATCTGCAGCGTGTCGATCACCCCGATCGCGCGGCCGCTGTTCACCCCGATGATCGCCTGCGCATGGGCGAGGTCCGGGTTCATCCGCGTCGCCGGATCGACGAACCACGCGTCCAGATGGCGCATCGCGGCGCGGGCGAAGCGCGGATCGCCGGTCAGGTCCCACGCCGCCGCAAGCGTCGGCACATCGCGGCCGAAGGCGATCAATGCGTCGCGGTGACCGTCGAACTTGTCGGGGTTCGAGCGGCCGTCGCGGCGTATATAGGCACCGCCGGGGTTGGCAGGATCGGGCCACCAATAATCGCCCTCGGAATAATAGTCCTGCGGTCCCGCCGGGCTGCGCGGCGCGTTGATCGCGGCGATCGTGCGCGGCGCGCCGTCCAGCAACGCGGTCGCACGCGGCAGCAGGCGGCGGCGCTCGATCGCGCGAATATCCGGATATGGCCGGACGCCGGGCCGGGCATAGGCGGCAGGTCCGGCGAGCAGCGCGGCGAGGAGCAGCGTGCGCCGCGCGATCATCGGCGGGCTCCCGGGACGATGCGGTAACGTAGTGCGAAGTCGTCGTGCGCGGTGCGCGGATAGGTGCCCGGACCCCAGGCGATATCGGCGCGGACCAACAGTTCGTCGAGTGTTCCGGCGGGCCAGTGCATTTCCGGATACGGCCAGTCGGCGGCGCGGTTCCGATAGGCGGCGACATGGTCGGTCGCCTTGCGCAGCGAGCGCCCTTTGGCGCCCTCGTGATCATAGAGGTCGATGCCCAAGCAGGCGGCGCTGTCGGCGACGTCATAGGCGGCGGCGAGTGCATAGAGCGAATAATGGAAGCTGCGGGTGCGCGTCAGTTCGGCGGGCAGCGCCCCCGAAGGATCGATCTGCCGGTCGATGCGGGCCTTGGGAAAGGCGGCGGCGACGCGGGCCGCGACATCGGTGCGGCGGGCGAACAGCGCGAAGCGCGCGATCTGGGCGTCGTACCACAGGCCGTGGTTATTCTTGGCCGCCCGTTCGCCCCGGCCGTTCGGGCTGGTCAGCATCCAGTCGACATAGCGCGAGAACCAGCCTTCCAGCCCCCGCGTCTCGGCGGGGGTCAGCGCCCCCGACGGCGCGATCAGTCCGGCGGCATCGATCGCCGCGATGAAGCTTGCCCCGTCGAGCACCCCTTCGGGCCGCCCGTCGGCGACGCCGGGCACCGCCTGCGCATGGTTCATATTCGGGTTCATTGCGGTGGCGGGGTCGAGGAACCAGGCCCGGATCACCGCCGCCGCGCCGTCGGCATATTTCGCTTCGCCGCTGTAATAATAAGCCAGCGCCAGCACATCGGCGCTCCGCGCCATGCGGCTCAGCGCACTACGGTCGAAGCGGTCGCTTTCGATCTCGGGGTTCGTCTGGCCGTCGCGGCGCACATAGGCGCCCTTGGGGTTGGCGGGAACGGGCCACCAATAGCGGGCAAGGCTGACATAATCATGCTTGTCCCTCGAAACGGGAAGGCTGCGCTTGTCCATGACCGAGCCGGGCTTGCCGGCGAGCGCCCGGTCGGCGCGCGCGATCAGGTCGCGATAGGCGGCGGCGATCGCCGGATCGGCGGACAGCGCCGCCTTGATCGCCGTCAAGTCGGCAGGGCGCAGCGTGAAGGTGCGGCGCCCCCCGAAACTGGCGGCATAGCCTTCGCTGCCGCGGCAGACCGCTTCATTGGCCGGGGCCGAAAAAGCTGCCGCCGCGGACGGAATCGCCGCGGCGGCAAGGGCTAGGGGGAGGAGGGCGGCGCCGCGCGTCACAGGCGGACGCGGACGCCGAAGAAATATTGCGTCCCGCTGCGCGACACCTCGGCGATGCTGTCGTAGCCGCCCTTGACCATGATGTCGTTGGTCCCGGTGACGTTGAGCGCCTGCAGCTTCAGCTGGACGTTCGGCATGACGTCATATTGTGCCGACAGGTTGAGATAGGTGCCGCCGCGAATTTCGCGGTTGGTGCCGCCGTTGGGCTTGTAATAGCCCGACCGGTAACGAAGATTGGCGCGCAGCGAGAGGCCCCATTTTTCGAACCACACCGATCCGCTCGCGGTCCATTTCGACAGCCCGATCAGGTTCGCCGGGTCGACATAGCCCGCGATCGGGGAGGTGTCGGGATATTCGAAATTGGCGAAAGCGCGATTGACCGAACCCTGGATGCCCAGCCCGTCGAGCGGATCGGGCAGCCAGGTGAAGGCATGGCTCGCGGTCGCCTCGACCCCGTAAAGATGGCGCGTTTCATCGTCGTTCGCGGGGGCGACGGGGTTGATTATGATCGTTTCGGTGACCGGCGCGCCGCCGTCGCGGATCGTCGTGACGGTGATGTCGGTCGGAATCGATTCCTCGGCGCTGATCACCGTGCCCTTGGCCCATTTATAATAGCCGGCGATTGAGACGAGCGTGTCCTGCGAGGCATAAAGTTCGAGGCTGGCATCGACGTTCCACGCGCGCAGCGGTTTCAGGTTCGGATTGCCGGTCGTCGCATCGAAGATGATGTTGCCGGTCCCGGTTCCTTCGGACGGGTTGAGGTTGATCCCGGCGCCGAAGCTTTCGATCCCCGACCGGGCGATGGCGCGATAGGCGGCCAGGCGCAGCTTGACCTGCTGCGACAGGTCGAAGGCGATGTTCGCGCTCGGCAGGAAATAATTATAGCTGCCCTTGGTGATGTTCGACACGAGTTCGCCGTTCGGATCGACGTCGATGCTATAAGTGTCGCCGGCGCTTTCGATCGTCAGGATATAGGGCTGGCGATACCCCTTTGACGTGATGTCGGTCTTCACCCAGCGCAGGCCGATATTGCCGCTGACCGGCACATTGCCGAGGTCCGATTCGAAATTGGCCATCGCATAGGCGGCGTAGATGCGCTCGCGCACGTCGATGTCGCTGGGATCGCGGCCGTCGGCCGGGGTCGGCAGCGCATCGTCGCTGCCGGTGAAGGTCCGGAACAGGCAGTCATTGTCGAAGCTGGCCCAGCGGGTGACGTTGGTCCCCATGCCGCGCATATAGGAGGAGGTGGTGAAGGGCGTGCGGCACTGCCGGTTTGCCTGCGCGATCAGCTCGGCCGGGCTGACCCCGTCGATCGCCGCCAATGTGTTGAGATCATTGTTGCGGGCATTGTCGTTGGTGCGGTGGTGGTCGGAAAAACGGCCGCCGAACTTCACGCCGGTGAGGAAGCCGTCGAGTTCGCGTTCGATGTCGAGCTTTGCCGCCCAGATGCGATCCTCGCGATCGGTGACGAAGCGGCGCCGCGCATAAACCGAATTGGGCGCGGTGGTCACGAACAGGTCGGGATCGGTGATGTCGAAATCGTCGAACGCGACGACCGGCACGACATTATCGTCCTCATAGCTCAGCGTATAACCGACGCGGCGGTTCGACCGCATGCGCGTCTGCTTCTGCGTCTCGGTGCGGTGGCTGTTCGAATAGGAGGCGTCGAACGCGACGTTCCACCGCTCGGGCGACCAGATGAGGCTGAGCCCGCCGCCCAGATATTCCTCGTTGCGCTGGCGCGTTTCGAGCTGGTTTTCGAGGTTCGAATTGCCGCGATAGCTGATCAGCGAATGCGGCGAATAGCCGTTGCTGCCGGTCCCGACGATCAGTGGCTGAACCCCGCGCAGCCCCTCGGTGATCCCCAGCACGTTGCGCTCCTCGCGGCTGTTGCGCTTCGAATATTGGCCGTCGATCGAAATCTCGAAATCCGGGGTGGGGCGCCACTGGATCGCGCCGATGATCGCATCGCGCACTTCGGATGTCTTCTGGGTGCGGAAACTGCGCGACGAATTGGCGAAATAGGGATCGACGATCGTCTCGTTCGCGTTGCGCGCGGCTGGAGTGAAGGCGCAATTCAGGCTGTTCGTCGCGCCGTTGGTCGCGGCGGTGTTGCATAGCTGGAAGGTCGAGTTGCCGTTGTAATAATCCTCGGGCGCGGTCGTATCCTGCCGCTGATAGCCGATCGAAATGCCGATATCGCCGATCGCGGTCGAAAACTGGTCGACGTAGGAGATGTTGCCGCGATAGCCGAGGCCGTCATGCTGATAGACGTCATCGTCCTGCGGCTGGAAATCGCCGCGCAACTCGAACTGGATGCGGCGCTTGCCATAGTCGAGCGGCTTCATCGACTTGAGTTCGATCACCCCGCCGACGCCGCCTTCCAGAAAGTCGGCGCGCTGCGTCTTGTAGACGAGGACGCCGTTGACCAGTTCGGACGGGAATTGCTGGAAAGCGACCGAACGGTCGGGGCCCGCGGTCGACACCTCGCGGCCGTTGAAGGTCGAAAAGCTGAGTGTCGGGCCGAGGCCGCGCACCGACAGTTCGTTGGCATTGCCCTTGAAGCGGTCGGCCGAAACGCCGACGATGCGCTCGAGCGTGTCGCCGATCGAATTGTCGGGTGTCGCGCCGATCTCGTCGCTGACGAGGCCGTCGACGACGACGTCGGCGGCGCGCTTATACTCGATCGACGACCGCTGGGTCGCGCGCGCGCCGGTGACGATGATTTCGTCGCCGGCGGCCGTATCGGCCGTATCTGCAGCTGCGGCGACGCTGTCCTGGCTCCACGCGGGGGCGGCGGCGAGCAGCGTCGCCGGCGCAAGCAGCGAAGCGCGGGCGATCAGGGCCGATCGTGATGTCATTGTCTCTCTCCCAGTTCCGCCGGTCTACGCGCCAGCGCGGTAAATTGATACCGGTGTCAATTTCAGATGTAGTACAACTTTGCCCTTTTCGTCAATCCATCTCTTGGCCGGCTGGGGCACGATGGGCGGCGGTTGCCAGCACGGCGCTGGCTAGGCTGCGTGGACAAATTCGAATGTCCGTTATCGGCTGGGAGCGGACGTTTGGGAGGCTTGCTCTCTCCCCTTTAGGGGAGAGATACGGAGGCTTGCCGGTTTACCGGCTAGCCGCAGTTGAGAGGGGCTTTTACGCGTCCCCCTCTCCCAACCCTCTCCCCTGAAGGGGAGAGGGCTATATGTCCGCTCCCCACCCCAAAGCCGACGTTCGACGAGCGAATTTGTCCACGCGACCTAAGATTCGCACATATAATTCCTATCATTCCCGCAAGGGTGGGAATCCCGCTGCCTTCCTTTTTTCCTTCTTCGTGGCTTCGGCCTTTGTGCGAGATTTTTTGATTCGCACAAAGGCCAAAGCCACGAAGAAGTGGGATTACCTGGCGTGCCGACGGCCTCTCTGCGCCAGATCGTACATCGCCGTCCCCGCGAGGATGAAGGCGCCGGTGCCGTAGAATTGCGTTTCGTGCGCCGAAACGCTGTCGGGCCGGTCGCCGACCTGCTGGACCCAGCCGAGCATCCCGTCGGGCTGGACCGCCTGGCCGAGCGCCGTCCATCCGCGCACTGCCGCAGGTTCATAGACCTTGCGGTCGAGCAGCCCGTTGTCGACGCCCCATGCAAAGGCATAGGTGAAGAAGGCGGTGCCGCTCGCTTCGGGCGGCGTGCCCGGATCCTGATCGAGCAGCGACGCGGGCCAATAGCCATCGGCCTTTTGCAGCGTCACCAGCTTCGCCGCCATCTTTCTGAACCGCCCCTCATAATAGGGGCGCTGCGGGTCGTCGTCGCCGAGCACCTGCAGCACGCGGACGAGGCCGCCCATCACCCAGCCATTGCCGCGGCTCCAGAACAGCTTGCGTCCCTTGGCATCGCGCTGGCCGAAAAAGCGGCTGTCGCGGAAATACAGGTCTTCGCCCGGATCATAGAGATAGTCGGTCGTCGCTTTCCATTCCGCGTGAACAAAGGCGGCGTAGCGCGGATCGCCGGTCGCTATTCCGATGCGCAGCATCGTCGGCGGTGCCATGAACAAGGCGTCGCACCAGCACCAGCGTTCGGTGCACAGCGAATAGCCGCCGCCGGGCCGGGTGGGGGTGAATTCCAGGCTGTTGGTCCGGCGGTTGGTCAGGACATTGTCGAAATAGGCCCGCGACGGGGCGAGCGCGTCGCCGGCGCCGTTGCGCGCCGCCCATTCCCACGCCTGCGCAATCAACTGGTCGTCGGCGTGGAAGGCGAGCTTGCCGAGTTGCCATGCCTCGGCGCGGCCCAGTTCGATGACCGGGTCGCGGTAGCGTATGTCGCGTTCGGCAAGGTCGGTGAGCGCGACCCAGAAGGTTGCCTGTTGCCAGTCGCGCGGGTTGCGCACGCTCGGCCGCGCTGCCGGCATCTTGTCCCACGCCGCTCGGTGCGCGAGCTGCCAGTCGGCGACGCGGCGCGTTTCGACGAGGATATCGGCGGGCTGCGGCATGACGGGTTCGGCCGGGGCCGCCGCCGAGGCGCTGATCAGCATGAGCGGGGCAAGCAGGCTCAGCGACATGTCACATCCTTTGCGGGGGCCGGAGCGGCCGATGGCGTTGACATATCTCTTTCCCTTTTCGTCCGGCCCTGTCAATAAGGTTGTCAGACAACTTTGATTTTGGACCGAGGGGAAGACCATGCCGAAGATCGTGTCAGCACGCGTTATCGTGACAAGCCCGGGGCGCAATTTCGTGACGCTGAAGGTCGCATGCGACGACGGCACGACCGGCGTCGGCGACGCGACGCTGAACGGCCGCGAGCTCGCGGTGGTCAGCTATCTCGCCGACCATGTCGCCCCCTGCCTGATCGGCCGCGACGCGCACCGGATCGAGGATATCTGGCAATATCTGTACAAAGGCGCCTATTGGCGGCGCGGTCCGGTGACGATGGCGGCGATCGCGGCGGTCGACATGGCGCTGTGGGACATCAAGGGCAAGGTTGCGGGTTTGCCCGTCTATCAGTTGCTCGGTGGTGCAAGCCGGGAAGGCTGCATGGTCTATGGCCATGCCAATGGAACAAGCATTGCCGACACCATCGAAGCGGCGCTCGATTACCAGCGCCAGGGTTACAAGGCGATTCGCCTGCAGTGCGGCGTGCCGGGGATGGCGTCGACCTATGGCGTCAGCAAGGACCGCTATTTCTACGAGCCCGCCGACAATGACCTGCCGAGCGAGAATAGCTGGTCGACGGCGAAATATCTGCGCGTCGTCCCCGAATTGTTCGCGGCGGCGCGCGCGGCGCTGGGCTGGGACGTCCATCTGCTCCACGACGTTCACCATCGGCTGACCCCGATCGAGGCGGCGCGGCTTGGCAAGGATCTCGAGCCCTACCGTCCCTTCTGGATCGAGGATGCGACCCCGGCCGAGGATCAGGACGCGTTCCGCCTGATCCGCCAGCACACGACGACACCCTTGGCGGTCGGCGAGATTTTCTCCTCGGTCTGGGATTGCAAGGCGCTGATCGAGAACCGGCTGATCGACTATATTCGCGCCACCGTGCTCCACGCGGGCGGGATCACGCATATGCGCCAGATCGCCTCGCTCGCTGATCTCCATCAGATCCGCACCGGTTGCCATGGCGCCACCGACCTGTCGCCGGTGACGATGGCGGCGGCGCTGCACCTCGGCCTCGCGATCCCCAATTTCGGTATCCAGGAATATATGCGCCACACGGCCGAAACCGACGCGGTCTTTCCGCATGCCTGGCGCTTTGCCGACGGCATGCTCCATCCCGGCGAGGCGCCCGGGCTGGGGGTCGATATCGATGAGGCGCTGGCCGGAACCTTTCCTTATGCGCGCGCCTATCTGCCGGTGAACCGGCTCGAGGACGGGACGATGTGGAGCTGGTGATGCGCGCACTGCTCTCCCTGGCCCTGCTGTCGGTTCCGGCTGCGGCGGCGGATCACAAACCGCTGCGGCCGGCGACAGCCGCAGAGCAGAAAGCGCGGGCCGCGGCGCTGATCGCCGACTATCGATATGATGACCTGTTATGGGAGAATGACCGGATCGCCTATCGCATCTACGGCCGCGCGCTCGAACGGGCCGAGCCGCCGTCGTCGTCGGGAATCGATGCATGGGGAAAGCGGGTGCGCTGGCCCTATATGGACCGGCAGCTCCGCACCGGTGACCAGCACGCCGACCATGGCGAAGGGCTGGACTTCTATAATGTCGGGACCGGGCGCGGGGCTGGCGGGCTTGGCATCTGGTACGACAACAAGCTGTGGACGTCGCGCAATTATGTCCGGCCGCGCATCCTGAAATCGGGACCCGGTGTCGCCGACTTCACCGTCGATTATGAACCATGGCCGGTCGACACGCTCCGCACCGTCCGCGAGACGCGGCGTTTCACTTTGCCGGCGGGAACGAACTTCACCCGGCTGGTGTCGACGATCGCATCGAATAGTGAGGGCGAATTGATCGTCGGCATCGGCATTGCGAAGCGGCCGATCAATGGAAACCAGCCCGGCGAAGTGAAGCAGGACGGCGCCGCGGCCCGCTTGACATGGTGGGGTCCGGCGGACGGTAACAAGGGCCGGATGGCCGCGGCCGTGATCGTCGATCCGGCATCGTTCGCCGGCTTTGCCGAAGACGCCGACAATTATCTGATCCTTGCCCGCGTCCGGCCGGGAACGCCGTTCGTCTATTACAGCGGCGCGGCGTGGGATCGCGGCGGCGACTTCGCCACCAGGTCAGCGTGGCAGGCTTATGTCGACGCCCAGCGCCCCGATTTCCGGCCGCCGCACGGACCCTAGCCAGCATCGTGGCGCGGTGATAACGCTGGCCCATGGCGGTAACCAAGGCGGCTTCTCTCGCGGACGATCTTGTCCAGCGCTTCGAGGAACAGATCGAAACGGGGGACATGCCGCCGGGATCGCGCTTTCCGACCGAAAAGGCGATCACCGAGGATTTCGGCGTCAGCCGGACGGTCGTCCGCGAAGCCTATTCACGGCTTGCCGCGCGCGGCCTGCTCGTGTCGCGGCGAGGGTCGGGCGCTTATGTCGCCGACGGTGCGCAATATCGTGCCTTTCAGGTGACGCCCGACGAGATCGGCAATATCGGCGACGTCCTGCAACTCCTCGAGATGCGCATGGGATTTGAAGTCGAAATGGCCGAGCTCGCGGCGCAGCGGCGCACCGCGCCGGATTTGGCCGCCATCCGGGCCGCGTTGACGGCGATGGACGAAAGCACCGACGTCGATCGCTCGGTCGCCGCGGACACCGAATTTCACGCGGCGATCGCGCGTGCCACCGCCAACCCCTATTTCATCCGCTTCACGCAGTTCCTGGGGGTCAGGTTGGTTCCGTCGCGCCAGCTCTATTTGCAGGGCAGCGACGCATCCCAGCATCAACGCTATGCGCGGACGATCAACCGCGATCATCAGGCGATCTATGCCGCGATCGAGGCGGGCGATGCGGCCGCGGCGCGCCGGGCCGCCCGGCGCCATATCGAAAGGTCGATGGCGCGCTACCGGGCCCTGCAGGCGGCAGGGGAACGGAGTGGGCCGGGGGCCGGAGAGCATTTTTTGCCGGATCCGAAGGGATAGGGAAACGCCCGCCATGCCGCCGGCGTTTTTCGTCAATGTAACGTTAACCCAGAGGTAACGAATAGGTGACACATGTGTCTGCCTAACTTGATTTCGACTCGTGATGCTCTATGCGGGGGCGCGTGCAAGGTGACCCCGACAATTACATCAGTCTCCTTTCGGCCGCGCAAATCGAGACGTTGCGGCATGTTTTCGAGCATAAAAATTCCAAGGAGATCGCGCGCCTGATGGGCGTTTCGCCGCATACGGTTGATGAACGCGTTCGGCGGTCCTTGAGAAAGTTAAATGTTTCGAACAGGATAGAGGCCGCACGTATATTGGCGCGTAACGGTGTCTTCGATCATGTTACTCCTTATCAGCCTTTGACATATCAACTGATCGACCTAGGCGGCCCTCCACCCGCCAACGATGGCGATCCGGGGCGCAGTACGGCGGGGCGGGTTTTTGATATCGGTTCGCCATTTCCGACCGCGTCCCAGCCGTCCAACCGGCACGGGTTGATGGAAAGGATAATCTGGCCGATCCTGATCGCCTTCGCGACCATTTTGGCTTTTTCCGCCCTCTATTCGATCCTTGTCGGACTAGGTCGTGTTTTGACCTGAACGTTCGATTTGGAATGCTGCGGGGGGGACCGTTGGCATTCCCTTATTTCAAGGGACCATCATATGCTGAACGAAAGAGTTTCCGCAGCGAAGAGGATCGCCACCGAGCTGCATCGTGCCGAAGATGCCGTCGATGAGTTGATGATCCGGATCGCCCAGCTTGCGGCAACCTTGCCGACCGCGCGCCGTGAAACCAACATGTCCGCGATCGTCGGCCAGGAAGCGATGTCGAAAGTCGCGCACGCTCTCGCTGCGGCGGGCGAGGTTCGTCAGCTGCTCACCGACGCGCATCTCGCGCTGACGGTGACGCAAAAGGAGGTGGGCCTCGGCACGCGCATGTTCGGCGCTGGCGTCAAGCCGCCTTCGGGCGCGGCGCTGGCCGACGAAGGCAGCAACGATCATGCGGCTGAAGTGGCCGACCTTTCGTTCGCCAGGGCTTCGTAACCGACAGGAAGGTCGACGAGCCACATGTTGTGGACCGTGGCGTTATATTACGGCGTATTGCTTGTCACCGTGACCGTCGCGCTGCTGCGCGGCGGCCGTCTGGAACGATGGGCGGCGTACACCGCATTGATCGCCTCGGTCTCCACAACGATATTGGCACCTAATCCGGAATGGACCGACATCGAGATCAACATCTTCGTCGTGGACATCGCCGTGCTGGCGAGTTTCTGGCTTATTTCCCTGAAAACTCAGCGTTTCTGGCCATATTGGATCACCGGGTGGCAGCTGATCGCGATTTTCGGACATATCCAGAAGATGATGTTTTCGGAGATATTGGAGCGCCCTTATGCGCTGCTTTCGATGTATATTTCATATCCGATCCTGTTCGTAATTCTTTACGCATCGGGGTCGGCCGGACGGCGGGGTGATGTTGGGGCGTAACATGGAAATGCCCGGGGGGGTTCTCATCACATGCAGCAATTTTCGAACCAAGAAATTGCCGAGCTCAAGACGCGTATTGATCAAATCCACGAATTGCTGGCGACGCGCGGGGGCGACGAACCAGCAACCTTGGCAAAGGCTGCTTCGGTAGAGGCGATCGATGCGCCCAAAGCGATTCTGGTCAATCAGCTCTCATTCAACATCCAGATGCGCCGGCTGCGCAAGAGCCACTTTGGCAGCGCGCAGCTTTCCGGGCCGGTCTGGGACATGATGCTCGACCTGATGCTGGCCGCGTCGAATGGCCGCGAGCTTGGCGCGAGCGATCTGGCGACCGGTGCCGGCGTGCCCTTGTCGTCGGGCCTGCGGATGATCGCCGCGCTCGAAGATCTCGGGCTCGTCCGGCGTTTCATCGACGAACGCGACCGCCGCCGTTCGCTTGTCCAGCTGACCGACCGCGGTGCCGAGCGCATGGCGAGCTATTTCGAAACGATCGGCGCGGCGTGGCAGGACGGCCGGATCGCGGCGTGATCGCCGAGCGGCGTGGGGCCACGTCCGAATCGCCGGTCATTCGATCATTTCGCGCATCATCGCGTTGATCCTTGCCATCGCGTCGCGCTTGATCTGGCAGATGCGCGCCGCGCTGACGTCGAGGGTCAGGCCGATTTCCTGCAGATTAAGCTCTTCGAAGAAATAGAGCTGCAGCACCATTTGTTCGCGATCGGACAGGCGGTCGATGCACTGACGCAGCGCGTCCAGCGCATTCTCCTCCTCATACAGCGCGTCGGCGCCCGGCCGTTCGTCGGCGATCAGAAAATTTCCGCTCTCGGTCAGTTCGTCGAGCGAGGTCGAGCGGCCGTGCATCGCGCTGCGTTCGAGCGCGAAATATTCCTCCGCCGACATGTCGAAGGCCTCGGCCATTTCGGCCGCCGTCGGCGCGCGCATCAGATGCTGCTCGAGGGTGCCGCGAACGGTCCTGATCTGCTTGGTCGCGACCATCGCCGACCGTCCGGCGTCGGCCTCGCGGCGCAGCTGGTCGATCATCGCGCCGCGGATGCGGGTCGAGGCATAGGTGGCAAAGGCAAAGCCGCGCTCCTCATAATGGCGGCTCGCCTCGATCAGCGCGATCAGCCCGGTCTGAATGAGGTCGTCGAGCTCGCTCGTCCGCGACACGCGCGAATAGACTTGCCAGGCGATCTTGCGCACCAGCGGGGCATATTCGTCGACCAGCATTTCGACGCTGCCCGAATAGCCGCGCGGGCGCAGTGCCCCGCCGGCGGTGCCGGCCAGCTGTGGGGCGCCGGCGAACTGGTCGGCGGACTCAATTCTCATGATATTCGTCCTTCATCTGCGCATCCCGGGCGCTGCCGAGGCGCGGGATTTCCGCTCCGATGGTGGCGACGATTTCGGTCTGCTTGTTCGCAGGGATTTCGAGGTAGGAGATGACGGCGACGTCGGGGAACGTCGCGCGCACGAGCCGGGACAGCGCCGGGCGGCAGATCGGCGATGCGACGAGCGCGAAGCTGCGCGTCGATAACAGCAGGGGTTCGACTGCGGCGCCGATCTGCTCGACGATCTTCATCGCCATCCCATGTTCGAACGGCCATTCGGCACCGGGATTGGCGCGCACCGCCTGGTTGAGCAGCACTTCGATCTCGGGGCTGAAGGTGACGACGGGCAGCGGCATGCGGCTTGGCACGATGGTCTGGACGATCAGCGCCCCGATGCGCTGGCGCACCGCTTCGATCAGGTCGCTCTCGCCGAGCTGCTGCGCCGACAGTGCGACGAGCGCTTCGGCGATCTTGCGGAAATCGCGCAGCGGAACGCGTTCGATCAGCAGCGCCTTGCACAGGCTCGCGACGCGCGGCAGCGTATAGCCCTGCGGGCTGAGATTCTGCGCGAGCTGCGGATAGTGGATCTTCAGATTGTCGATCAGTGCCTGCGCATCGTCGATGCCGAACAGCTCGGCCGCCGAGGCGATGATGCTGTTGTTGAGGTGCGTGGCGACGACGGTTGCCGGGTCGACCACCGTATAGCCGGCGGCGATCGCGTCATTCTGGATCGCCTTGGGGATCCACAGTGCGTCGAGGCCGAAGGTCGGATCCTTGCACGGCCGGCCGGTGACCTTGCTGACAAGGTCGCCCGAATCGAGCGCGAGCATTTCATTCGGAAACACCTCGTCCTCGCCGACGATCACCCCGGCGACCGAGATGCGATAGACGTTGCCGGGCAGCGACAGGTCGTCGCTGACCTTGACCGGGGGGACGACGAAGCCGAGCTCCTTCGACAATTGGCGGCGGATGCCGGTGATCCGCGTCATCAGCGGCGCACCCTTGCGGTCGTCGACCATGGCGACGAGCGCATAGCCGATCTCGAGCTGGCACGCGCTTGAGGCGCTGACGTCGGCCCAGTCGATGTGATGCGGATCGGCGGCGGGCGCGGCGGGTTCGGGCGCCGCGGCCAGGTCGGCGGCCGAACGGCGCAACTGCCAGCCGATCGCGCCGGCCAGCGCGGCGGCGGGCAGGATCAGCATTTGCGGCATCGCCGGGACCATGCCGAGAATGAACAGGATGCCGCCGACCGCCATCCAGATCGTCGGCGACGCGAACTGGCTGCCGATCTGGCCGCTGAGGTCGAGCGGCGAATTGACGCGGGTGACGATCGCGGCGGCGGCGATCGAGAGCAGCAGCGCCGGGATCTGCGCGACGAGCGCATCGCCGATCGCGAGCGTGACATAGGTGCTGCCGGCTTCGGAGAAGGAAAGTCCGTGGCTGAAGATGCCGAGGATCAGGCCGCCGACGATGTTGACGAACAGGATCAGCAGGCCGGCGACCGCGTCGCCCTTCACGAACTTCGACGCACCGTCCATCGAGCCGTAGAAATCGGCTTCGGTGGCGACCTCCTGGCGGCGCGCCTTGGCTTCGTCGGGGGTGAGCAGGCCGGCGTTCAGGTCGGCGTCGATCGCCATCTGCTTGCCGGGCAGCGCGTCGAGCGTGAAGCGCGCCGACACTTCGGACACGCGCCCCGCGCCCTTGGTGATGACGACGAGGTTGATGATCATCAGCACGACGAACACGAAAATGCCGACGACATAATCGCCGCCGATCAGCACCTGGCCGAACGCCTCGATGACATGGCCCGCCGATGCCGTGCCTTCGTGCCCGTGGACGAGCACGACGCGCGTCGAGGCGACGTTGAGCGCGAGCCGGAACAATGTCGCGAGCAGCAGCACGGTCGGAAAGGCCGAGAAATCGAGCGGTTTCGACGCTTGCAGCGCGACCATCAGGATCAGCAGGCTGATCATGATATTGGCGACGAAGCTCAAGTCGAGGATCAGTGGCGAAACCGGGATCACCATCAGCGCGACGAGGATCAGCATCCCCGCCGGCAGCGCGGCAGCGCCCGCCATGCGGCCGGCCTGGCCGAGGCTGAAGCCCCCGGTCATGCGGCGCCTCCGAGCGACGCGAGCCGCTGATAGGCCTGGGCGGCGAAGCCCATCGAGAGTTTCCTGGGCATGGGCTGAATATCCATCATCGGGAGCGGCGGCCGGCCGGCGGCTTCGCCGCTGGAGCTCGCCATCTGCATGCGCCATGCGGGGGCAAGGCTTTGGCCGGGTGCCATCACGGGCGCCTCGCCATCGTCGAGCTTGGCACGGAATCGGTCGCGGATTTCGCCGAGGCTGCGCATGCTGCCGTCGGCGGCATAGAAGATCGAGCGGTTCGCGGCGGCGGCGTCGGGCATCATCGTCGCGCCCGCTTGGTCGGGATTGCTTTCCCACGCCGACAGGAATTTCGCGGCGCCGCCGCTGCCGAGGAAATGCGCGAGATACAGGTCGACGGGTTCGGCGCTGCGGCCGATCCGGCTTTCCAGATAGTCGCGATTGTCCGACGTCAGCGCGGCCGCCATGCTCGACGCGGCGGCGGGATCGTCGCGCAGGTCGAAAATCTGCTCGCGGAGTGCGGGATCGCTGATCGACAGGCGCCCCGACGCGTCGCGGCCGATCGCGTTCGCCGCCCAGCCGAGACCATGGTCGGTGCCGTGCCGCTTCAGCGTGGCAAGCCAGGTCTGGCGGGTAAACTGGAACAGCCCGCGTGCCGACGAGGTCGTTGCCTTGGCGGTCGGGTTGAACGCGCTTTCGACCCGGGCGACGTCGAACAGATAGTCGAAATCAATCCCCGTCCGCGCCGACGCGTTCTGCACCGCATCCATGACGGGTGCGGCGACGCGCGGGGCTTGGGGGTTGTTGATCGCATTCATGGCTTTGGTTCCGCTGGTTCAGCAGACCAAAAGCAATCATCGTGCCATTTCTAAAATTCCGTATTGAAACGAAGGATGTTCAATAGGTTAGGGCCGTTCCACGGGTCTGGATGCCGCGGACCTGATGGTTGTTGTCAATCCTCTGACGCGTCCAGTTCTTCAATATGTTGATGCGAATTGCCGCGGCTTCGAGCTGGCCGAGGACCTGCTCGATCAGCACCTTGGCGCGGCTTTCGCCGCCTTCGGCGACGGGCGCGCCGCGAAACAGGATCACTGCGGTCGCCAAGGCTTCGGTCGCGGCGATGATTGCCCCGGCATCATGCCCGTCGAGTGCGCCGACCAGCGTATCGAGCTGCGCCTGCACCTCTTCCATCTGCGCCAGCATCAGGCTGCGCCGCCTTGCTGAAATCGCAGCATGGCTTTTGCGATGACCGTGGAATCGGGAGCATAGCTTCCATTGGCGATAGCGGTGCGCAGCGTCGCGACGCGCGACACATCGACCGTCGGGCCCCGATCGGCGAGTTCGCCGGCCATGGTGATCAGCCGCGCGGCGGGGAGGGGGTCCTGCGCTGACGCGCGGACCGGCGCCCGCACCGCTGCGTTGGCCTCGCCCGCGATCTTGCGCGCGGCGCCCGCGCGGACGATGCCGCCGATGGCTTGCAGCCCGATCTTGCTGTCACCCGACATTTCCGCCTCCTCGGGCGTCCGTCAGAAAAGTGACGGCGCCGCTATCGAAGTCTTTAACGGCCGATGGTCGGGGGGATTAAGCCGGGGTGCCGGAAAAATGACATGGGCCCGATGTTCAGGTTGGGCGATGCGGCGGATAGCGGCCGGTTGCGGACATTTCCTTCTTCGTCACCCCGGACTTGATCCGGGGTCCCGCTGGACGTCGAACCTGCGCTACCTTCAAAAAGCGGGATCCCGGGTCAAGCCCGGGATGACGAAAGGGGTAGCAGGAAACAAAGAAAAACCCGGCGGCGTCGGAAAATCGACAGCCGCCGGGCTGGTGCGACCCAGAGGGCAGAGGGTTCAGTCCTGGAGGCGGGCGCGGCCCGGGCCGGTGACGGTGGCGCTGAGCGTGCTTTTGGCGTCGTTGCCGCGCAGCGCGATCGTCTCGCCGACGCGCCCGTCTTCGGAAGCGATCGCGGCATAGCTGATCGAGTAGCTTTCGGTGTCGATCGTCACGCGGACATTGTCGCCGCGGCGGATCACCGGTGCCGCCGCAGCCGGGCGGGCGTAACTCGCCTGCGTCGGCGTCACCCCGGCGGGACCGGTCATCGGCACCCGCAGGCGCCAGCCGAGCGAGGGACAGCGCACCGCGAGCGTCTGGGCGTCGATCGCGGTGATCGATGCCTGCTCGGGACAGCGCGCCAGCTTGATGCGGCGATCGATCGGGGTCGCCGAACGGCCCATCGCATTCGCCACCATCGCGGTGAGCACGTCGATCGTCTGCCAGTCCTCGCTGGCTTGCTGGGCGTTGGCGGCGGGAGTGCAGGCGATGATGCCGGCAATCAGGCACAGGCTTGTCTTGCGAACCATGATCCATCTCCTTCAGGTCCAAAATGGTCGCGGACCGTCAAGCAGGAAGCGTGCCAGTCGCGCTTTGCGGCGGCGTTGCGCCGCGCAAAAGGGGCCGACGTCAAACTTTTGACTGGCAGCGCGGCAAGACGGTGCTGCCCTTGGCATATTTAATATAACCTATTGAAAAATAGCAATAAATATATTTTGGCACGGCCATTGCATCACGCCTTGTGTCTTCCGCGCACCCGCGCCGGCCACCGCCGGACGGGAACCGCGGTGAAGGAAGGAATGGTACGATGGCATCCGAAAAGCTCTTTGGCCTGCACGCGACGGCGCTTCAGCTGCGCAGCCAGCGCATGATGCTGCTCGCGTCGAACATCGCCAACGCCGCGACGCCGGGTTACAAGGCGCGCGACCTCGATTTCTCGAAAGCGCTCGACCTTGCGCAGCAGGGCGGTTCGGCCGCCGATGCGATGGAGGGCGCGATGGCCTATCGCGTTCCGGTCCAGGCCTCGCTCGACGGCAACACCGTCGAAATGGCGACCGAACAGACGGCCTTCGCCGAAAACGCGCTCGCCTACCGGTCGAGCCTCGCCTTCCTTTCGGGCCGCGTCAACACGCTGACCCGCGCGATCAAGGGCGAATGACGATGAACGGCAATTTCTCGGTCTTCGACATCAGCGGCCGCGCCATGTCGGCGCAACTCGTCCGCCTGAACACCACCGCATCGAACCTTGCCAACGCGGGGACGGTCGCGGGCAGCGAGGCAGGCGCCTTCCGCTCGATGAAGCCGGTGTTCCGCACCGTGATGGACGACCATGGCCGCGCGACGGTGCAGGTCGACCAGGTCACGGTGGGCAAGATGGCGCCGTCGAAACGGCACGACCCGTCGAACCCGCTCGCCGACAAGGACGGCAACGTCTGGGAAGCCGCGGTCGATAGCGCCGCCGAGCTGGTCGAGATGGTCGAGACCGCACGCCAGTATCAGAACAATGTCCAGGTCCTCGAAACCGCCAAGGGCCTGATCAACGAAACTCTCAGGATGGGACAATAAAATGGCCGTCAACAGCATCACCAGCAACAATAATCCCGTGCTCCAGCCCAAGGGCAGCGGCCAGCAGATGGGACAGAGCGATTTCCTGCGCCTGATGACCGCGCAGCTTAGCCAGCAGGATCCGTTCAACCCGGTCGATAACCAGCAGATGGTGGCGCAGATGGCGCAATTTTCCAGCCTTGCCGGGATCACCGAAACCAACACGACGCTGCAGCAGATTTCCGACCAGCTCAAATCGCAAACCGCGCTGCTGCAGGACATCAAGGCCGCGTCGAAGACCCCCACCACCGAGGAAGGATAAGTCCATGTCATTCTATACGTCACTTTCGGGCCTCAAGGGCGCGCAGACCGACATGTCGGTCATCTCGAACAATATCGCCAACGCCGGTTCGATCGGCTTCAAGCGCAGCACCGCGCAGTTCGGCGACATCTTCGCCGCGTCGCCGAGCCAGTCGACGAAGATGATCGCGGGCCAGGGCGCGCAGCTCAACGGCATCACCCAGCAGTTCACGCAAGGGTCGTATGAAACGAGCGACAAGACGCTCGACATGGCGATCGTCGGCGAAGGCCTGTTCGTCGTCAAGGGCGCGCCGCCGACCAACGCCGTCACCTATTCGCGCAACGGCGCCTTCTCGCCGCTCGAGGACGGCCGCGTCGTTGATTCGACGGGCGCGACGATGCAGCTGCTGCCGGTCGACGCCGACGGCAATGTCACCAACCGCACGCTGGCCGGCGCGCAGGATTTCATCCTGCCCAAACATGCGGCGGGCAATGCCGATGCCGCGCTGGTCAATGTTTCGATCGGCACCGACGGCCTCGTCACCGCGACCTTCGCCGACGGGTCGGCTCAGAAGCTCGGCAAGGTCGCGATGGCAACCTTCCCCGCGATGGACGGGCTGCGTCCGGTCGGCGATTCGCACTGGCAGTCGACGGGCGACAGCGGCCAGCCCGTCATCGATGCCCCGGGCAGCGGCGCGATGGGCGCGGTCCGTTCGGGCGCGCTCGAACGGTCGAACGTCGACATCACCGAAGAGCTGGTGCTGCTGATCGCGGCGCAGCGCAATTTCCAGGCGAATGCCAAGGCGATCGAGGGCGCGTCGTCGCTGACCCAGACGATCATCGGCATGCGCTGACCCCCCACCAACCAACGACGACTGATCGCCGCTTGCCGGGAGCTTCCGCATGGACCGCCTCATCTACACCAGCCTTACCGCGATGCGGGGCAGCATGGCCCGGCAGACGGCGATCGCAAACAATCTCGCCAATGCGCAGACGCCCGGCTTTCGCGCCGACATGGCCGAAGCCCAGACCTTGTGGCTGAACGGCAGCGGCGTGAATGCCCGTGCCGTCTCGTCGGAGGAAGTGATCGGCGCCGACATGCGCGCCGGCACCATCACCGCGACCGGCCGCGACCTCGACATCGCGATGCAGGGCGACGCGATGCTCGTCGTGCAGGCGGCGGACGGCGAAGAAGCCTATACGCGCCGCGGCGACCTGATGGTCGCGCCGAGCGGGCTGCTGTCGACCGGCGACGGGCATCCGGTGCAGGGAACGCAAGGACCGGTGACGATCCCGCCCGCCGATGCGGTGACGATCGACGACGAAGGCCGGGTTTTCGTTGTCCCGGCCGGCGGCGATCCCGAAAACCCGGTCGAGGTCGACCGGCTGCGGCTCGCCACCCCGACCGGATCGGACATCGTCAAGGGCCTCGACAATCTGTTCCGCGTCAAGGGCGGCGGCATCCTGCCCGACGATCCCGAGGCGCGGGTCATCACCCGTTCGATCGAGGGATCGAACGTCGCCGCGACCAGTGCGCTCGTCGAGATGATCGAGGCGAGCAAGAGCTGGGATTCACAACTCAAGCTGATCAGCGACGCGCGCGACATGGACAGCGCGACCGCCAATCTGATGCAGCTGCCCCGTTAGAGCACGTCCACAGGAGATAATGACATGAGCTTCGGTGCCTTGCACGTCGCGCGAACCGGTCTGGATGCCCAAGGCTTCCGGATGCAGGTGATCGCCAACAATCTGGCCAACGTCAACACCACCGGTTTCAAGCGCGACCGCGCCAATTTCGAAACCCTGAGCTATCAGATGATGACCCAGCCCGGCGCGCCGTCGTCGGCCGAAAACCGTTATGCGACCGGGCTCAACCTCGGCACCGGCGTGTCGCTCGCCGGCACCGCGCGTATCGACACGCAGGGCAGTTTCTCGACCACCGGCAACGGGCTCGACGTCGCGATCGACGGCGCGGGTTTCTTTCAGATCCAGATGCCCGACGGGCGGACCGGCTATACCCGCGCCGGCAATTTCACGACGTCGCCCGAAGGCACGATCGTGACCTCCGACGGCAAGCCGGTCCAGCCGGCGATCCAGATCCCCGACGGCGCGACCGGCATCACGATCGGCGCCGATGGCACCGTGTCGGCGCAGTTGCAGGGCGATGCCGAAACCACCGAACTCGGCAAGATCGAGATCGCGCGCTTCGCCAACCCGGCGGGGCTGCAGGCGATCGGTGACAATATGCTCCTCGAAACCGCCGCCTCGGGGGCGCCGCAGGTCGGTGCCGCCGGCATCGAAGGCCGCGGGACGCTGCGCGGCGGGATGCTCGAGGGATCGAACGTCAATGTCGTCGAGGAACTCGTCGACATGATCGAGACGCAGCGCGCCTATGAGGTCAATTCGAAGATGATCCAGGCGACCGACGAGATGATGAAAAATGCGACCCAGACTCTCTAAGGGCCTGCTTCTGCTCCTCACGTTTGCGCCCCTGACGGCGCAGGCGAAGGAGAAGGTCGCGCCCGATACCTTTGCGGTCACCATGCCCGCGCCGCCGCCGGCGCCGCCGGCGAATGGCTCGATCTTCCAGGGTGCCTATGTGCCGCTCACCTCGGGCGGCCGGGCGGGCCAGGTCGGCGACATCATCACCATCCAGCTTGTCGAGCGCACCGCTGCGACGAAAAGCAACGCCGCGGGGACGCAGCGCGACGGCAATATCGGCCTGACGCCGCCGTCGACCGGCCCGCTGTCGCTGTTCAACCCCAGCGACGTCGCGATGGGTGGCGGCCAGCAGTTCAAGGGCAAGGGCGACGCGTCGCAATCGAACGCGCTGTCGGGCGAGGTCAGCGTGACCGTCGCCGCCGTCTATCCGAACGGGACGATGCTGGTGAAGGGCGAGAAGCTGCTCACCCTCAATCGCGGCGACGAGCGCGTCCAGATCGCCGGGATCGTCCGCGCGATCGACATCAGCCCCGACAACCGCATCCTGTCGACCCGCGTCGCCAATGCGAACATCCGTTATGTCGGCAAGGGCGAGATCGCCCGCGCCAGCCAGCAGGGCTGGCTGCAGCGCTTCTTCTCGATCATCAGCCCCTTCTAAGGAATTTGAAGTGACCCAGCGTCCCGCCTTCATCGCCTTCCTGATGCTGCTCCTCGCGGGGCTGAGCTTCTCCGCGCCGGCGCACGCCGAACGGATCAAGGACATGGGCCAGTTCCAGGGCCTCCGCGCCAACCAGCTGACCGGTTACGGCATCGTCGTCGGTCTCGCAGGGACCGGCGATGACAGCCTCGATTATTCGACGCTCGGCATGAAGGGTGCGATTTCGCGCTTCGGGCTGACCTTGCCGCCCGGACTGAACCCGGCGCTCAAGAACGCCGCGGCGGTGATGATCACCGCCGAACTGCCGCCCTTCGCCAAACCCGGCCAGCGCCTCGACGTCACCGTCTCGGCGATCGGCAAGGCGAAAAGCCTGCGCGGCGGCACGCTCGTCCTCGCGCCGCTCTATGGCGCCGACGGTCAGATCTACGCGATGGTGCAGGGCAATCTTGTCATCGGCGGGCTTGGCGTCGACGCGGCCGACGGGTCGAAGCTGACGGTCAATGTGCCGTCGAGCGGCCGGATCGCCAGCGGCGCGACGGTCGAGCGTTCGGTCGACACCGGCTTTGCGGCGGGCGACTGGCTGACCTTCAACCTCCACCAGTTCGACGCGACCAATGCCAAGCGCGTCGCCGACGCGATTAACGCCTCGATCCCGGGCAGCGCATCGATGATCGACGGCGCCAGCATCGCGATCCGCGCGGCGGGCAATGGCGACGACCGCATGCGGCTGATGTCACGGATCGAGAATCTGGGCGTAGAACGCGCTGACCCGCCGGCCAAGGTGATCGTCAACGCGCGCACCGGCACGGTGGTGATCAATGGCGCGGTCCGCGTCGGCACCGCCGCGATCACGCAGGGCAAGCTGACCGTGTCGATCAAGGAATCGCCGATGGTCGTCCAGCCGGCGCCGTTCAGCCGCGGCGAGACTGCGGTCGAACAATCGAGCGATATCAAGGTGACCGAAGAGGCGCGTCCCGTCTTCATGATGAAGCCGAGCGCCTCGCTGGCCGAACTGGTCGATTCGATCAACCGGCTTGGCGTCGCTCCCGGCGACCTTGTCGCCATCCTCGAGGCGCTGAGCCAGGCCGGCGCCCTCACTGCGGAACTGGTGATCATATGACGATGCCCATTTCTTCTGTTGGTGCGACCCCGGCGCCTGCCGCCGCTGGCGGCGGGGGCGACGGCGGGCTGCGCAAGGCGGCCGAAGCTTTCGAGGCCGTGATCCTGCGCCAGCTGATGGCATCGATGCGGCAGGCCAAGCTCGGCGACGATATCTTCGGGTCGAGCGCGACCGACAATTTCCGCGAGATGGCCGACGCCAAGACCGCCGACAGCATCGCCGCGATGCGCCAGTTCGGTATCGCCGACATGGTCGAGGCGCAGTTCCGCGGCCGCGCCGCCGCGGCCGCGACGGGAGCCACGCAATGAGCGACCTGCTGAACATCGGGGCGAGCGGGCTGCGCGCCTATTCGCGCGCGCTGTCGACCATTGGCGATAATATCGCCAATGCGCAGACGCCGGGCTATGCGCGGCGCACGCTTGAACTTCGCGAGGCGCTGGGGGCGGGGGATAGTTCGCTGGTCCGCGCCAACGTGCGCCCGGGCGGGGTCGACATTCGCGGCGTCAGCCGCGCGGTCGACGCCTGGCTGACGGCCGATGCGCGCATCTCATCGGGCGATGCCGAGCGTTCGGGCACCAAACTGGCCTGGCTGGACCGCGTCGAAACCGCACTCAGCAATGAAAGCAACGGCATCAAGACCGGGCTCACCAAAGTCTTCACCACCGCCGACCAGCTCACCGCCGATCCGTCGAACCGGACGTTGCGGAGCCAGTTCCTGCAGGCGGTCGATGACGTCGCATCGGGCTTCCGCACCGCGGCGGGCCAGCTTTCGGATATGGCCGAGGGTGTGTCGGCCGCCGCGACCAGTGCGGTCGACCAGTTCAATGCCGATCTGAATGCACTCGAACAGATTAATGCCGGCCTGCGCAAGGCGCGCCCCGGCTCGACCGGCGAAGCCTCGCTGCTCGACGAGCGCGACCGGCTGATCGATGTGCTGTCGGCGCAGGGCGGGGTGACCGCCAGCTTTGACGACCGCGGCGCGGCGACGCTGCGTGCGACGGCGAGCGGCGACGTCCTCGTCGGCGGCGGCGTGGTCACACCGATCGCGGTGACGACGGCCGCCGACGGCCGCGTCTCCTTTTCGATTGCCGGCGGGGCGCCGTTTACGACGTCTACGGGCTCGCTCGCCGGGCTTTCGGAAGCGTCGAACCATATCGCCGGCCAACGCGCCGCGCTCGACACGAAGGCGAGCGACTTTGCCGCGCAGCTCAACGCCGCGCATCAGGCGGGCACCGACGCCAATGGCAACCCCGGCGCCGCGCTCTTTACCGGCACCGCCAGCGCCGCGACACTGACCGCCGCGCCGCTCACCGCCGATCAGGTCGCCGCCGCCGATGCGAGCGGCGCCAATGGCAATATGCTCGCACTCGGCGCGATGCGCGGTGCGAACGATCCCGAATCGCAATGGTCGGGCCACATCGCGACCCAGGCGCAGGCGACCGCCTCGGCGCGCGCGCAGGATGCGGCCGCGACGACACGCGCCGATGCCGCGGCAGCGGCGCGCGGCGAGGTCAGCGAAGTCGATCTCGACCGCGAGGCGGCCGACCTGATGCGCTTCCAGCAGGCCTATTCGGCTGCGGCGCGGACGATCCAGGTCGCGCGCGAAACGATGCAAGCGCTGCTCAGCGCGGTCTAGGAAAGGCGACCATCATGATCAACGCCGTGGGCAATCGCATGACGCGCGAAATCGCGCGCCAGCGCAGCATCGCCGACCAGATCGAGCGCAGCCAGACGCAGATCTCGACCCAGAAGAAATTGCTGCGCGGGTCGGACGATAGCGTTGCCTCGCATCGCATTGCGACGATCGGCACCGCGCAGGCGAGCACCGAGACCTGGGCGCGCAATGTCAAGAGCGCCGAGGCGATGGTTGCGCAGGCCGACACCGCGCTCGGCACGGCGGGCAACCTGCTTTCTCGGGCGCGCGAACTGACGCTGTCGGCGGCGAACGGGTCGATGAATCCCGCCGACCGGGCGAGCGTCGCCGCCGAACTGACGGCGATCGCCGACGAGATCGACAGCCTTGCGGCAACGCGCGACGTCAATGGCGAGCCGCTGTTCGCCGCGAGCAGCGCGCGGACGATGCGCTTCGACACCGACACCAGCTTCGCGCCCGTGCCGACGGCCGCCGACGCTTTCGTGGTCGACGGCAATCCGGTTTCGACAATGCTGCGCGATGCGGCGGCGGCGGTGGGCGGCGGCGACACCGCCATCATCGGCGCCTCGCTCGACACGCTCGCCGCCGGCATTTCGCACGTCGCCGACCAGCGCGCGACGATGGGGCTCGCGGCCGGTCGCCTCGAACGCATCGGCGACAGCCTCGCGAGCCGCAGCATCACGCTTGCGGATGAACGGTCGGGGCTCGAGGACACCGACCTGGCGGTCGCGATCGCCCAGCTCAACGCACAGAATCTGACGCTCGAGGCGGCGCAATCGGCCTTCGCGCGCATCAACCGGCAGAGCTTGTTCGATATTTTGAGCTGATCAGGCTCAATCTTTCGCGCCCGCTGCCGTTAATCATCAAGACGTCCCGTTTTGCCGGGGGTTTGAACCCCCGACTGGAGTAGATTCCGCATGTTTCCCGTTGTCGGCATCATCGTATTGATCCTGCTGGTGTTCGGGGGCTTCGCGCTGACCGGCGGCAATCTCGAACCCGTGCTTCATGCGCTGCCGCACGAAATGCTGATCATCGGCGGCGCCGCGATCGGCTCGCTGATCATCGGCAATTCGGGCAAGGAACTGAAAGCGCTCGGCGGCGGGCTCGGCAAGGTGTTCAAGGGCCCGACCTACCAGAAGGCCGATTATCTCGACTGCATCCTGCTCGTCTCGACGCTGATGAAGATGATGCGCACCGAGGGGCCCGTCGCGGTCGAGCCGCATATCGAGGATCCGGCCAGCTCGCCGCTCTTCCAGCAATATCCCAAGCTTCTGAAGGACCAGACGCTCGTCCACCTGATCTGCGATACGCTGCGCCTGGTCGTCGTGTCGTCGGGGACGCTCGACCCGCATGCGGTCGAGGAGGTCATGGACAGTGCGCTGAAAAGCCATCACCACCATGCGATCAAGCCCGCCGACGGGCTGCAGAGCCTCGCCGACGCGCTCCCGGCGCTCGGCATTGTCGCCGCGGTGCTCGGCGTCGTGAAGACGATGGGGTCGATCGACAAACCGCCCGAGGTCCTCGGCGCGATGATCGGGTCGGCGCTCGTCGGGACATTTCTTGGCGTGCTGCTCGCCTATGGCCTGGTCGGCCCGTTCGCGACGCGTGCGCGCACGGTGATCGAAAGCGATGCCGCCATCTATCATACGGTAAAGCAGCTGATCATCGCCTCGCTGCACGGCCATCCGCAGCCGCTGGTGATCGAAGCGGCCCGTTCGGGCGTCGACCATGCGAACCAGCCGAGCTTCGCCGAAGTCTTTGACGGAATGCGCGGTCGCTGATGGCCGCGCGTCCGAACACCCCGGTTCGCCCGATCATCGTCAAGAAGATCATCGAGGCACCGCACGCCGCGCACCATGGCGGTGCGTGGAAGGTCGCCTATGCCGACTTCGTTACCGCGATGATGGCCTTCTTCCTCTTGATGTGGCTGCTTGGCGCGACGACCGAGAAGCAGCGCAAGGCGCTTGCCGACTATTTCGCGCCGACGCTCGTCAAGACGAAACAGGAAAGCGCGGGCTCAAACGGCATGTTCGGCGGCGATTCGATCGTCTCGGCCGACGATTATCCGCACGCGGCCGGCCAGACCGGGTCGCGCTCGATCACCATCCCCAAGGACGCCGTGGGCGGGCCCAAGGAGGCGTCGGGCCGCGAGAGCGAGCGGATGAAGTTCCAGCAGGTCGCGAAATCGCTGATCGAGCGCGTGCAGAAAAAGGGCGATCTCAAGCGCCTCGCGCGCAACCTGCGTTTTACCGAAACCACCGAAGGGCTGCGCATCGACGTCATCGACGATGCCGATTTTTCGATGTTCGCCAGCGGCACCAGCCAGTTGACCCCCGACGGCGCGCGGCTGTTCCGGGAAATCGCGGAACCGATCGCGCACGTTCCCAACCGGCTGATGATCCGCGGCCACACCGACGCTGCGCCCTGGTCGGCCAAATCGGGGACCAACAACTGGCGCCTGTCGGTCGACCGTGCCGAGGTGGTTCGCCACTATCTTGAGTTTCGCGGCATCGGCACCGAGCGCTTCTCGCGTATCGAAGGTGTGGCCGATCGTGAGCCTTATCTGCCGTCGGATCGATTCGATCCGCGCAACCGGCGCATTTCGATCACGCTCGGCTGGGGCGGTGCCGGAAACAATTAGTGCCAATCTGGCAGCGTTGAATTGCTTAACGACGCAATCGCGGGAGCATTGCTGCCAACTTAGCAATAACCCTTTGTTTTGAATGGGTTATGGCAAAGTGAATAAGCTTTTGTTTACCATTTTCGTCAATCTCTGGATCCATGGAAGGCGCCGATTGGGGGGCGCGGTGGAGACGGTAATGAACGTGGGGCAGAACAACGGCGGCGCGGGGGCGCTTGAAACGCTGATCATCGGGACCAGCCCGGCGACGCAGCGGCTGCGCGAAATGATCCGCCGCGTCGCACGGTCGAACGCATCGGTCATGCTGTGCGGCCCGTCGGGTTCGGGCAAGGAACTCGTCGCCCGTGCCATCCACGACGAGGGCGTCCGTTCGGGCAAGCCCTTTGCCGCGATCAACTGCGGCGCCATCCCCGGCGAACTCATCGAATCCGAATTGTTCGGCCATGAAAAAGGCTCGTTCACCGGCGCCACCGCCCGCCGCCTCGGTCATTTCGAGGCGAGTGAAGGCGGCACCGTCTTTCTCGACGAAATCGGCGACATGCGGTTCGACATGCAGGTCAAGCTGCTCCGTGTGCTCGAAGACCGGACGATCGTCCGCGTCGGCAGCAGCGATGTCCGCAGCGTCGATGTTCGGGTTATCTCGGCGACGCATCAGGATCTCGATGCCGCGATCGCCGACGGCAAATTCCGCGAAGACCTGTTCTTCCGGCTCGGCGTGGTTGTGTTGCAGGTCCCCAGCCTCGCCAGCCGCGTCGAGGATATTCCGGCGCTGATCCGCCACTTCCAACGCCAGATGCCGGCCGACGCCAAGTGCCGTTATGACGATGCGGCGATGGCGCTGCTGATGCAGCATGGCTGGCCGGGCAATGTGCGCGAACTGCGCAATTTCGTCGAGCGCGCCAGCGTTCTTCACGGCGGCGAGACGCTTGGCGTCGAAGACGTCATCATGCTTTTGAACCCCACCGCTGCCTTTACGCCCGTACGGGCTGTTCCCGGCAGCCCCGTCCTGGTGCAGACCAGCGCGGAAGAACATGCTGCCCCGGCGGCGCACGCCAAGACGCCGGCGCCCGGCCGCCCGATCGATCTGAAACGCGAGATCGAAACGATCGAACTCGAACAGATCCACGTCGCGCTCGACCTGGCCGACGGCATTATTTCCGAAGCGGCGCGCCTGCTCACGCTCAAGCGCACGACGCTGATCGAGAAGATGCGCAAATATGGCGTCCAGCAAGCGGCCTGACCCGCTGCGGACAAGATTCCAGTTTGAATAGGGGACTCTGGTCCGTCCCCTTGCAACCACCCGGTCGCCCGTCCCCACCTTGGGCGGCCGGGTGATCTCCTTTGGCGGCGATATCCTTTGCAACCCAAGACGAATTGACCGCTTGCGGGGCCGGAAGCTGCCGTTCTTCTCCCCTCCCTTTTAGGGAGGGGCCGGGGGTGGGTAGCCGCCGAAGGCGGCGCTCTTCCTCTTGCTCGCTGCGCTCGCGGCCCACCCCAAACCCCACCCAAAAAGGGAGGGGAATGTCTC
>NZ_JAASQN010000009.1 GCF_011762125.1 Sphingopyxis panaciterrae | reverse complement strand
GGCGGCGCTCTGCCTCTGGCTCGCTACGCTCGCTACCCACCCCTAACCCCTCCCTAAAAGGGAGGGGAATGTCTCAAATCCACCCCAAAACCGCCATCAGGATCGGGTTACCAAATGAAACCAAAAACCCTCCCGCCGGGGTCGCGTCGGCGGGAGGGCTGTTTCAGGCCGGCCGGAGGGACCGGCCCGAAATTCGTCAAACCGGGGGTCAGCGCGCGGCGGCTTCGCGCACCTTCTGCACCGCGGGAAGCAGCAGGCCGATCAGAATCTGCACCGGGTTGGTCGTGATCGTCATGCCCTGCGACGGCTGCGCCGACTGGGCCATCGCGGGGGGCGCCGACGCAAGGACGGTCAGCGCGAGAACGGGGGCGAGCAGCATCTTCCGGGCCATCGTCAATTCCTTTTCAAAAGCGGTTCGATATTCGAAACTGGTTCGGGGCGTTCCCGATGCGCCGCTTATGCCGCGGCGCCGGACGCGCGGCGGTGATCGCCGTCACTCGTGGCCAGAAATTTCACTAATCACTGAAAAGACAGGAAAGAAATTTACGCCTGACGCTTGAGGCGGACCAGCGCGGTGTCGAGCGCCTGCAGGAATTGCGAGCGATCGGCCTTTGAAAAGGCGGGCGGGCCGCCGATCTGGTCGCCCCCGGCGCGCAGGTCGGCCATGATCGCGCGCGTCGCGATCGCGGGGCCGATCGACGCCAGGGTGAACGGCTTGCCCGTCGGCGCGAGCACCGTCGCCCCGGCCTTGAGCGCGCGGTCGGCGAGCAATATGTCCGACGTGATCACGATACTGCGGACATCGGCGGCCTCGGCGATCCAGTCGTCGGCGGCGTCGAAGCCGTCCGACACGACGATCCGTTCGATCAAGACATGCTCGGGCACGCGCAGCCGGCTGTTGCTGACGATCTTCACCGGCACTTCGTACCGCCACGCGACGCGATAAATCTCGTCCTTCACCGGACAGGCGTCGGCATCGACGAGGATCTGGGGAGTCGCGGACATGAGCGGAACGGTCAGCCGGCCTCGACGCCCTTCCAGAAGGCGATGCGCCCCCGGATCGCCGACGCGGCTTCCTTTGGCTCGGGATAATACCAGGCGGCGTCTTCGTTGACCACGCCGCCCACGGTCACATGATGATAATGGGCGACACCCTTCCACGGGCAAAAGCTCGTCATGTCGCTGTCCGACAGCAGCGCCGCGTCGACCGCGGCGCGCGGGAAATAATGATTGCCCTCGACGACCACCGTATCGTCGCTGTCGGCGATCACCACGCCGTTCCAGCGTGCCGTCACCATGAGCGCCTCCTGCCCGCCGCGCGCAATGCGATCATTTCTTCATGTTTTCGAGCCCGTCGACCACGCCGACCTTGGTCGACGGGTTGCTCGCATTGGGCTTCTTGTTCTTGTCCGCCTTCGGTTTGCGGACTTCGCGAGTCGATTTCTTTTGGCCCTTTGCCATGTTCCGTTCCTCGGCGGCGGCGGACGCCTGTGCCCGTCAGCGCCAGTCTACGCGCTTTGCCGGGCCACGTCGCCTGTTATCCCGCGAGCGCGTCCCACAGCAGCTTCGCGCCGAGCAGGACCATCAAGACATAGATGAGGACATAGAAGCGGGCGGGGTCCATCCGCTTCAGCCAGCGCACGGTCAGCAGCGTGGACACGATCGCGAGCGGCATCAGCAACAGCGCCGCGACGATCACCTCGTGCGGGAAGGCACCGAGCGCGAGATAGGCGGGCACCTTCATCCAGTTGACGATGGCGAACAGGATCGCGCTGGTGCCGATGAAGGTCAGGTGCGGCAGCTTGCGCGGCGTCACCCACATCTGGAACGGCGGCCCGCCGGCATGCGCGATCTGGCTCGTCAGCCCCATGATGCCGCCAAAGATCGTGCCGACCCAGCCCGGCGACCGCGACGCCGCCACGATCCGCCCGCCGCGTTCGACCCACAGGCGATACAGGCCGAACGCCAGCGTGATCGCGCCGAGCGCCGCCATCAGCTGCGCCTCGTTCACCCGCTCGGCATAATACCAGCCGGCGGCGATACCGGCCGCAGCGCCGGGGAGCATCCAGCCGATGATCCAGCCGTCCCACGTCTTGCGGAACGACCAGACGCTGATCACGTCCTGCACGATCAGGATCGGCAGCAGCAGCGCGGCGGCGGTCGCGGGGGGCAGGACCAGCGCGGCGAGCGGGGTCGCCAGCGCGCCGACCCCGGCGAGCCCGCCCTTCGCCATGCCGAGCAGGATCACCGCGACGATCAGGATCGCCAGCGTCGCCGGATCGGCGAGCAGGCTCATCCGGTCACGATCTCCGGCGTTTCGGGAAGCTGCCAGTCGATCGTCCCGCGCCCATGCGCCGCGAGGAACGCATTCGCCTGGCTGAACGGCCGCGATCCGAAAAAGCCGTTATGTGCCGACAAGGGCGACGGATGCGGCGCGCGCAGGATCAGGTGCGGGCTGCCCGCGCCCAGCCCAGCGACATTCGCCGCCTTGCGCTGCGCATGGCTACCCCACAGGATGAAGACCTTCGGCGCCGGGTCGGCCGCGACCGCGGCGACCGCGGCATCGGTGAATTTCTCCCACCCCTTGCCCTGGTGCGACGCCGCCTGCCCCGCCTCGACGGTCAGGCAATTGTTGAGCAGCAGCACGCCCTGATCGGCCCAGTGTCCCAGATAACCATGGCGCGCCCGCGCGATGCCGAGGTCGCTCTCCATCTCCTTGTAGATGTTGACGAGGCTCGGCGGAGTGCGCACCCCCGGCTGGACCGAAAAGCACAGGCCATGCGCCTGCCCCGGCCCATGATAGGGATCCTGCCCGAGGATGACGACGCGCACCGCGCCCGGCGGCGTCGCGTCGAGTGCCGCGAACCATTCGCGCGGGCGCGGGTAGATCGCCTTGCCCTTCGCGCGTTCGTCCGCAAGAAATTGCTTGAGCCCCGCCATATAGGGCTGCTCGAATTCGCCGCCGATCGCGGCGAGCCAGTCGGGATGGAGTTTGACCTCGGCCATGCGCGCCCTTTGACCGGAGCGGCAGCACCTTGTCCAGTCCCGTGGCCAGCGAATGGCAAAAGACGGGAGCTTCTTTCCGTCATCCCGGGCTTGACCCGGGATCCCGCTTTTCGACTCCGCATTCGCCATCAAGCGGGACCCCGGATCAGGTCCGGGGTGACGATGAAGGAGCAGCTCTGCTCCCGGCGCGTTCCGCTTGTCGCGGCCGGGCGTCACGGCTAGGCACGCTCGCGAAAGGATCGGACATGGCACAGGAAATCGGCAGCGCGCTCGAACAGCTGGAAAGCGTCGTCAAAGACCGCCTCTCGGCAGCCGACGCCAGCGCCTCCTATGTCGCGAGCCTCGCCGCGAAGGGCCGCGGCAAGATCGCGCAGAAATTGGGCGAGGAAGCGGTCGAGACCGTCATCGCCGCCCTGACCGAGGATGACACGGCGCTGACCGGCGAGGCGGCCGACCTGATCTTCCACCTCACCATAGTGCTCGCCGACCGCGGCATCGCCTGGGCCGATGTCGCCGCCGAATTGGGCCGGCGCCACGGCATCTCGGGCCACGCCGAAAAAGCCGCCCGCCAGCAATAAGGAGCCATCATGGCGATCGACGCGACCCTCCCCTATGACGATAGCAACATCTTCGCGCGCATCCTGCGCGGCGAATTGCCGTCGAAGAGAGTTTACGAGGACGAGTTTGCGCTCGCCTTCCACGACATCAACCCGCAGGCGCCGCTGCACATCCTCGTGATCCCGAAGGGCGCCTATGTCAGCTGGGACGATTTCTCGGCGCGCGGCGGCGATGCCGAGATCGCGGGTTTCGTCCGCGCCGTCGGCACGGTCGCGCGCGACCACGGCCTCGTCGTCCCCGGCTACCGCCTGCTCGCCAACGTCGGCCCCCACAGCGGACAGGAAGTCCCGCACCTCCATGTCCACCTGTTCGGGGGGCAGCCCTTGGGGCCGATGCTCGTTCGCTAACAAAAGTGCGTCGCCCCCGCGAAGGCGGGGGCCGCTGGCAACTCGGCGCCATGTCGACGGCGGCCCCCGCCTTCGCGGGGGCGACGGCCCTTTTTCTTTTGTCTATGATCACCGTCACAGCCCCGCGACCGATTGCGATGTAACGTGCGCGATGCGCGGTGGACTCTTGCCCCTGTTTCCAGCAGGATAGACGCGCATGTCAAAGCGGGGAGACGGTGCGATGAGAATGGGATGGCGCGCGCTGGCGAAGGGACTGACGAACCGGCTGGCCGGCAAGGCGAAACTGGCGCTCATCCTCCCGCTTACCCTCGCGATGGCGGCGACCGCGGCCGCCGATACCGTGCCGCAGGTCACCTTGGCCACCCCCGGCAGCTCGGGCACCGGCGACGGCACGATCACGCGCTTCACCTTGCGCTTTTCCGAAGATATGGTGCCGCTCGGCGATCCCCGCGCCGCCGCCCCCGCGACGCATGATTGCAAACTCCCGTCGACCGGCCGTTGGGTCGACACGCGCACCTGGGTGCTCGAATTCGACAAACCGCTCCCCGGCGGGCTTAGCTGCCATGTCCAGCTCCGCTCCGACCTCGCCACCGCGCGCGGCGTGTCGGTCGGCGGCAACGACCGCTTCGCGCTCGACACCGGCGGCCCCTCGGCGCGCGCCGTGCTCGCAGGCGGCATCTATGACGGGATCGAGGAGGACCAGATCTTCCTCGTCGCCACCAACGTCGCCGCCGACCGCGCCTCGGTCGGCCGCTTCGGCTATTGCGCGGTCGACGGCATCGGCGAGAAGATCCCGCTCGACGTCCTGCCGCGCGAGACCGCGACCGAAATCCTGACTGGGCTCGGCGACAACAACTGGTCGCGCCAGTCGTTCGCCTATGACGCCGGACTGCCGCAGCGCCTGCCCGCCGCGGGGCCCGACCGCGACGCCGCGCTCGACCGCATCGTGCCGGTGAAATGCCGCCGTCCGCTGCCCCCCGGCCGCGACATGGCGCTCGTCTGGGACGCGCGCATCGCGCAGGCGGGAATCCCCGCCCGCACCGCCGGACGCGACCAGCGTTTCGATTATGACATCCGTCCGGCGTTTACCGCGAAAATGTCGTGCAGCCGCGTCAACCCGCAGGCGGGATGCAACCCGATCAAGGACATCATCGTCAATTTCGCTTCGCCCGTCGCGCGCGACACCGCGCTCGCCGCGACGCTCGCCACCGCCGACGGCAAGCGGCTGACGCCGAAAATCGATGCCGACGACAAGAATGACGCCTGGCTGACCAGCGTCCGCTTCGCCGGCCCGCTGCCGCAGAATGTCGACGCGACGCTGACGCTGCCCGAGGGCGTCACCGACCAGAGCGGCCGAAGCTTGCAGAACCGCTCCAACTTCCCGCTGAAATTCCACATCGACCGCGCCCCGCCGCTGGTCAAATTCGCCGCCGAGTTCGGCATCCTCGAAGCGTCCGAGGGCGGCATCCTGCCCGTCACCGTGCGCGGGGTCGAAGCGTCGATGGTGCAGGCGAACCTCAAAATGCCCGCCACCGCCTTGAAGGTCGCGGACGACGATGCCGCGATCGCGCGCTGGCTGAAGCGTGTCGCCGATGCCGACGACAGCGACTATCGCGAGGAAAAGGACGCGAGCGGCAAGGAGGTCACGGTCAATTACACCGGCAGCAAGTCGGTGTTCGACGGCGCGCCTGCGGGAGGAGAGCGCCGCGACCTGCAACTCTCCCCGCCGGCTGGTGGCAAGGAATTCGAAGTCGTCGGCATCCCGCTGTCGGAAAAGGGCTTCCACGTCGTCGAAATCGCCAGCCCCGAACTCGGCGCCGCGCTGCTCGGGCGCAAGGCGACGCGTTACGTCACGACCGCCGCGCTCGTCACCAACATGGCGGTGCATTTCAAATGGGGCCGCGAGGCTTCGCTCGCCTGGGTGACCGCGCTCGACACCGGCTTGCCCGTCGCGGGCGCCGAGATCCGCGTCTCCGACAGCTGCACCGGGCGCCTGCTCGCGCGCGGCACCGCCGACAAATCGGGCCGCCTCGCCTTCCCGAACGGGCTGCCCGAACCCGAAACCTATTCGAGCTGCGAAGAGAACCCCAAACCCGACAACAGCGAAGGCCACGCGCTGATGGTCACCGCACGGTCGGGCGACGATTTCAGCTTCACCCTCACCGACTGGGGCAATGGCATCCGCCCCTATGACTTCGACCTGCCCTATGGCTGGTCGGATCGTGAGGACATCCTCCACACCGTCTTCGACCGGTCGCTCGTGAAAGCGGGCGAGACCGTCAACATGAAGCATATCCTGCGCCGCCCCGTCGGCACCGGCTTCAAGACCCCCGAACCGCTTTCGGGCAAGCTTCGCCTTGTCCACCGCGGGTCGGACACCGAGTTTGAAATGCCGTTCGCCATCACGGCAAACGGCAGCGGCGATTCGACGTGGAACGTCCCCGCGACCGCGCCGATGGGCGATTATGACCTCGTCTTCGTCACCAAGGACAAGGACGGCGAGGACAAGACGATCTGGTCGAACCAGTCGATCAAGGTCGACGAATATCGCCTGCCGACGATGAAGGCGACGGTGACCGGGCCGAAGACGTCGCCCGTGCGCCCCACCGCGGTGCCGCTGTCGCTGTTCGTCGGCTATTTGTCGGGCGGCCCGGCGGCGAGCCTGCCGGTCGAGCTGCGCACCAATTTCCGCCCCAGCTGGTCGCCGCCCGAAGATTATAAGGATTGGGATTTCGACGGCCAGCCGGTCAGGGAAGGCACCGTCCAGCTCGACGACAGCGGCGAGGAGCCGTCGGCCGAAATGCCGCTTGCGCGCTCGGTGCCGCTGACGCTCGGCGCCGATGGCACCGCAACCACCAGTGTCGCGGTCGATCAGCCGATCACCGAACCGACGCAGATGGCGGTCGAAATGGATTATGCGGATGCCAATGGCGAAACGCTGACGTCGAGCCGCCGCATCACCCTCTTCCCGTCCGCCGTTCGCCTCGGCCTCAAGACCGACGGCTGGCTGATGCGCGACAACGACCTGCGCCTCAATTTCATCGCGCTCGACTTGGACGGCAAGCCGATCCGCGGCCAGCGCGTCCAGGTCGCGGTCTACAACCGCGAGATCATCACCGCGCGCCGCCGCCTGATCGGCGGCTTCTACGCCTATGACAACCAGATGCGCACGACGCGCCTCACCGCCAATTGCGCGGCGACGACCGACAAGCTCGGCCGCGCAAGCTGCGCGATGGCGCCCGGGGTCTCGGGCGAAGTCACCGTCGTCGCGACGACCGTCGATGCCGACGGCAACGAAGCGCGTGCGGTCCGCTCGGTCTGGCTGGCGGGCGACGACGACTGGTGGTTCGGCGGCGACAATGGCGACCGCATGGACGTCATTGCCGAAAAGCCGCGCTACGCCGCAGGCGATACCGCCAGCTTCCAGGTCCGCATGCCGTTCCGCGAAGCCACCGCCCTCGTCACCGTCGAACGCGAAGGCGTGCTGTCGAGCTTCGTCGTGCCGCTGAAGGGCACCGACCCCGTGGTGAAGGTCAAGCTGCCCGCGACCTATGCCCCCGACGTCTATGTCTCGGTCATGGCGCTGCGCGGACGCGTCACCGGCGGCGAAAGCTGGTTCCGCAAGATGAAACGCGCCGTCGGCTTCAAACTCGAAAACAGCGAGGGCGCGCCGCCGACCGCCCTGGTCGACCTCGCCAAGCCCAGCTATCGCATGGGCATCGCGCGCATCAAGGTCGGCTGGGAGGGCCATCAGCTCGGCGTCAAGGTGAAGGCCGACAAGGAAAAATACGCCGTCCGCGAAACCGCGAAGGTCTCGATCGAGGTCAAGACCCCGAACGGCAAGGCGCCCCAGAACGCCGATGTCGCCTTCGCCGCGGTCGACGAAGCGCTGCTCCAGCTCGCGCCCAATGAAAGCTGGGACGTGCTGACCGCGATGATGGGCCAGCGCACGCTCGACGTGCTCACCTCGACCGCGCAGATGCAGGTGGTCGGCAAACGCCATTACGGCCGCAAGGCGCTCGAACCGGGCGGCGGCGGCGGCGGTGATCTGTCGGGGCTGACGCGCGAGGACTTCCGTCCGATGCTGCTGTGGCAGGGGCATGTTCCGCTCGACAGCAAGGGCCGCGCGACGGTCGAGGTGCCACTCAGCGACAATCTGTCGGGCTTCCGCCTCGTCGCGATCGCGACCGACGGCTCGCAATATTTCGGCACCGGCGAAACCAGCGTGCGCACCGTACAGGATCTGTCGATCTTCGCCGGCATGCCCGAACTCGTCCGTACCGGCGACACCTATGACGCGCGCTTCACGCTGCGCAACGGCACCGATCAGGCGATGACGGTCACCGCGAATGCGACGCTGTCGCCCGCGGTCGCGACCGCGCCGCCGCTTACCGTCACCATCCCGGCGGGCGGCGCGGTGCCGATCAGCTGGTCGATGACCGCACCCGAGGCGACCGGCCCGATCGAATGGACGGTCGAGGCGGCGTCGAAGAGCGGCAAGCAACGCGACCGGCTGGTCTTCGCGCAGACGGTCGAACCCGCGACACCCGTCGAAACCTGGGCCGCCAGCCTGTTCCGCGTCGGCCCCGGCACGACCTTGCCGATCGCCATCCCGGCGGGCGCGCTGCCCGGCGGCACTGTCGACGTGGCGCTCGCCGGCACGCTCGCGCCGCCGCTGTCGGGCGTGCGCGACTATATGACGATCTACCCCTATAACTGCTTCGAACAGTCGACCTCGCGCGCCATTGCGCTGGGCGACCTCGGCCGCTGGCAGGCGCTCGCGGGCGCGATGCCGACCTATCTCGATGACGACGGGCTGCTGCGTTACTGGCCGAACGACCGGCTCGAAGGGTCGGCCGAACTCACCGCCTATGTCCTCGCGATCACCGCGGCGAACGGCTACGCGATCCCCGACGCCGCGAAGGCCAAGATGATCAAGGCGCTGCAGGCGGTCGTCGACGGGCGGCTGACGCGCAAGGGCTATGGCCCCTATGACATCCGCCCGGTCCGCATCGCGGCGCTCGCGGCACTCGCGCGCAACAATGCGTCGAGCCCCGCATTGGTCGCGGCGATCGACGTCGCCCCGGTCGACATGGCGACGGGAACGCTCGCCGACTGGCTCGTCGCGCTCGAAAAGACGCCGGGCGTCCGGGGTGCCCCCGCGCTGCGCACCGCGGCCGAGGCCGAACTCAGGAAGCGGCTCGTCTACGAAGGCACGCGCCTCGATCTCGTCGACGATGCGCGGGCGCCGTGGTGGATGATGACGAGCGGCGACGAAATGGCGATCAAGGCCCTCGAGGCCGTGCTCGGCCGCAGCGGCTGGGAAGACGACGCCGGCAAGCTGATGGTCGGCGTCGCGCAGCGCCAACGCAAAGGCCATTGGGACACCACCCCCGCCAACGCCTGGGGCGCCACCACCGTTCGCCGCTTCGCCGAACTCTATCCGGCGAGCGCGATCACCGGCACGACCAACATCAGCCTTGCCGGCGCCAGCGCCTCGCAAAGCTGGCCGCTTCCCGCCGAAACCCCCTCGCCGCTCCGCGTCGCGCTGGCCGCGGCAACGATGAGCCTTCAGCATGAAGGCACCGGCGCCCCGTGGGCGACCGTCAGCGTCAAGGCGGCGGTGCCATTGAAGGAACCGCTCAACGCCGGTTACCGGATCAAGCGGTCGATGAGCATCATCAAGGCCGCGAACAAGGACCAGCTGACGCGCGGCGACGTGGTCAAGATCCGCATCGAAGTGGTTGCTGCCGCCGGCCGGACGTGGGTGGTCATCAACGATCCGGTCCCGCCGGGCGCGACGATCGTCGGCAATCTCGGCGGCCAGTCGGCGATGCTCGCCGACCAGGCCGGCGGGTCGGGCGCGCAGCCCAGCTATGTCGAACGCGGCAAGGACAGCTGGCGCGGCTATTTCGGCTGGATGCCCGCGGGCACCCACGCGGTCGAATATGTCGTCCGCTTGAACGGCTCGGGCCGCTTCTCGCTGCCGCCGACGCGGGTCGAGGCGATGTATTCGCCCGCGATCCGCGGCCAGTGGCCGAACGCGCCGGTCACGGTGGAGAATGTCGGGTCGTGATGGAACGACGTACCAATCTGATCCTCCCTGTCGCGCAGCGATGGGGAGGTGGCAGCGCAAAGCGCTGACGGAGGGGCTTTTGGCGCACCGTCGCAGCCCCTCCACCATCCTTCGGATGGTCCCCCTCCCCATGCCTTCGGCACGGGGAGGATCTTTCAGGCTATTCGATCAATGACACCTCGCAAACGGCGCTGGTTCGACGCCATAGGGTGGCTCGCCCTCGCCCTCCTCATCCTCACCACCATCGCGCACCTCGCGACGCGTCCACCGCCGATGCCCGACTACGCCGCCGTTCGCGCCGACTGGAAACCCAGCGAGGCGTGGCTTTACGATCGCGACGGCCGCCTGCTCGACAGCGAACGGATCAATTTCGAGCGCCGCCGCCTCGCCTGGGTGCCACTGCAGGACATCAGCCCCGCCGCCCGCAACGCGGTGGTGCAAAGCGAGGACCAGCGCTTCTGGTCGCATGGCGGGGTGGACTGGCTGGCGGTCGCCGCGGCGATCCGTACCCGCCTGACGAGGGAGGAAAACGGCAGCCGCTCGCGCGGCGCCTCGACCCTTCCGATGCAGCTCGCCGCCTTCCTCGATCCCGCGCTCGCGCAGCCCGGCAAGCGCGACTGGCGGACCAAGATCCGTCAGATGCGCGCCGGACAGGCGCTCGCGTCGAACTGGTCGCACGACCAAATGCTCGAGGCTTATTTCAACCTCGTCCCCCTGCGCGGCGAGGCGCAGGGTATCGGCGCCGGTGCGCGCAGCCTGTTCGGCAAGCGCCCCGCCGACATGACGCGCACCGACGCCGCGCTGTTCGCCGGGCTGCTGCCCAACCCCGCCGCGAACGCCGAGGCGCTCGGCCGCCGCGCCTGCCGCGTCGCGCATGCAAAGGACTGCACCGCGATCCGCGCCGCCGCCGCGACCCTGGTCTCGGGCGAGCGCGCCGCGCAGTTCGACCCCGCGCTCGCACCGCACCTCGCCGTCCGCCTGCTCGACAAGCCCGGCATGCGCGTCACCACGACGATCGACCGCAATATCCAGACTGCCGCGATCGTCGCGCTCCGCCGCCAGCTCGCCGGGCTGGGTTCCGACCGCGTCCGCGACGGCGCCGTCGTCGTGCTCGACAATGCGACCGGCGACGTCCTCGCCTATGTCGGCGGCGTGGGTTTGAAGTCGACCGCCGCCATGGTCGATGGCGCCAATGCGCGGCGGCAGGCCGGATCGACGCTCAAGCCCCATCTCTATGCGCAGGTGATCGAACATGGCTGGCTCACCGCCGCGTCGATCCTCGACGACAGTCCGGTCCAGCTCGACACCGCCTCGGGGCTCTATGTTCCCAAAAATTACGACCGCAGCTTCAAGGGGCCGGTCAGCGTCCGCAACGCGCTCGCCTCCTCGCTGAACGTCCCCGCGGTGCGCACCCTCGTCATCGACGACGTCCAGGAGTTCCGCGACCGCCTCTGGGCACTCGGTTACCACGGGCTTGTCGAGGACGGTGACTACTACGGGTTCAGTCTCGCGCTCGGATCGGCCGAAGTTTCCCTTGTGGAACAAGCCAATGCATTCAGAACATTAGCAAATTCTGGAAGCTGGTCGCCGGTCAACTTCGTCGCTACGCGTCACCTTCGCCAACATCCGCGGGCAATCGTCACCCCCGCCGCCGCCTTCATCGTCGGCGACATACTGGCCGACGCCACCGCCCGCGCCGACGCTTTCGGCGCCGACAGCGCGCTCCGCCTGCCTTTCTGGGCCGCCGCCAAGACCGGCACGTCGAAGGGCATGCGCGACAATTGGTGCATCGGCTGGTCCGATCGCTTCACCGTCGCCGTCTGGGTCGGCAATCTCGAAGGCGATTCGATGCGCGCCGTCTCGGGCACCTCGGGCGCCGCGCCCGTCTGGCGCGACGTCATGCTCGCGCTGCACGCCGGCCGTCCCGGCAAGCCGCCGGCGATGCCGGACGGCGTCGAAGCGCGCCAGATCAGTCTTCCCGGCACCCGCGAACCGCCGCGGCGCGAATATTTCGTCCGCGGCACCGCGCAGGCCGTCATGGCGACCGCGCCCGAAGCGGCGCGGCGCCCGCGGATCACCAGCCCGGTCAGCGGCAGCGTCTATGCGCTCGATCCCGATATCCCGATCGATCGCCAGCGGCTGGCGGTCACGGTCAGCGGTGCGGTGGCGGGATACCGCCTGCTCCTCGACAGGAAGCCCGCCGGCGATGCCGACGCCGGGCTCCAGATCCTGCCGCGCCCCGGCATTCATATCCTGACGCTTGTCGACCCGGGCGGGCGGATGATCGACCGCGTCCGCTTTACGGTGCGATAGGCGGAATAGGCCTAGCGAAATTAAGTTGCGCTGCCGGGACGAGCGGCTAGTCTGCGCGGCCAGGACACGGGCGCCATTTCCAGAGACGCCCGCCAAGGGGATACAAGCATGATATTTGGTCGCGTCAAACCGCTCGCCGCTATTCTGGCGGCCGCGGAGAAAAAGTCGCTTCATCGTACATTGGGTGGTTTTCAGCTGATGCTGTTCGGCATCGGCTGCGTCATCGGCACCGGCATCTTCGTTCTCACTGCCGCCGGGGCGCAAAAAGCCGGCCCCGGGCTGATGCTGGCCTTCGCCATCGCCGGGCTGATCTGCGTCGTCGCCGCGCTTTGCTATGCCGAAATTGCTTCGATGCTCCCGGTCGCGGGATCCGCTTACACCTATACCTATTCGACGATGGGCGAGATTCTCGCCTGGACGGTCGGCTGGGCCCTTGTCCTCGAATATGCCGTCGCCGCTTCGGCGGTGTCGGTCGGCTGGTCCGGCTATTTCTCCGGCACCATATTAAACCAGTTCCTCGGCATCCAATTGCCCTCCTTCCTCGCCGGCGCACCCCTGGCGCTCGGCGGGATCGAAGGCGGCTTCATCAACCTGCCCGCCGTCGTCATCGCGCTGCTGATGACCTGGCTCCTGATGATCGGGACCACCGAAAGTGCGCGTTTCAACGCCGTTCTCGTGACGATCAAGGTTACCGCGCTGACCGCGTTCATCCTGCTTACGCTGCCCAGCGAGCAGTTTTCCACCGACAAATTCAACCCCTTCCTGCCCGCCGGGGTTTTCGGCGGCTTCGGATCGGGGGTCGGCGCGATCGGCGCGGCGGCGACGATTTTCTTCGCTTATGTCGGCTTTGACGCGGTTTCGACCGCGGCCGAAGAGACCAAGAACCCGCAGCGCAACGTCCCGATCGGCCTGATCGGTTCGCTGCTGTTCTGCACCGTCTTCTACATCCTCGTCGCCGCCGGCGCGGTCGGCACGATCGGCGGCCAGCCGATCATGGGACCGAACGGCGTGCCCTTCCCCGCCGGGTCCGAAGAACTGGCGCGCCAGTGCGCCACCTTTGCCGAGGATAATCTGCCGCTCGTCTGCTCGAACGAAGCGCTGGCGCATGTGCTGCGCCAGATCGGCTGGTCGGGTGTCGGCAACATGCTCGGCATCGCGGCGTTCGTCGCGCTGCCGTCGGTCATCCTGATCCTGCTGTTCGGCCAGACGCGCATCGCCTTCGTGATGAGCCGCGACGGCCTGCTTCCCGAATCGTGGAGCCAGGTGCATCCCAAGTGGAAGACGCCGCATGTGATCACCGCGGTTACCGGCGTCGTCGTCGCCTTTGCCGCTGCCTTCCTGCCCGTCGGCAAGCTCGCCGACATCGCCAATGCCGGCACGCTCTATGCGTTCATGATGGTCGCCATCGCGGTGATGATCCTGCGCAAGACCGCCGCCGATACGCCGCGCGCGTTCCGGACTCCGGCGCTGTGGCTGGTCGGCCCGCTGACCATCGCCGGCACGGTCTTCCTCTTCTTCAACCTGCCGCTCGACGCGATGCTCGTGCTCCCGCTGTGGGGCGCCCTCGGCCTCGTGATCTATTTCGCGTACAGCCGCAGCCGCAGCCATCTCGGCCGCGGTATCGTCGAGGTGCACGAAGAGGATCTCGATCCGTCCAGCGCGATCCACGACTAGGCATGTCTCCCCGCAAGGGGAAGGAATGGAATGGAAGGGGCGCTGCAGCATGGCTGCGGCGCCCCTTTCCTTTGTTCGTCCGCTGGGTGTCCGTCAGAAGGGGCTTTTGGGCGCGGTTCCCGGCCGGGTGAACAGCTTGCCGCTTTCGGCCCAGAGGACGAGCAGCAAGCCGGCCACCGCGCACGACATGAACGCATAGGCGAGCGGCAGCGTCGATCCGTCATATAGCTGGCCGATCAGCGCCCCCGCCGTGGCGGCGAGCAGCGTCCTGGCGAAGCTTTGATAGGATGACGCGACCCCGGCCATATGACCGAAATCCTCCATCGCGATCGACCCGAAATTGCTGCCGATAAACCCGATCAGGCCGACATTGACCATCATCAGCACGGTAAACATCGCGAGCGTTTCGACACCGCTCAGCGCGGCGACGATCTGCGCGATCGACGTCGTGATGAAGGCGAACACCGCCGTCTGCGACACGCGCCGCGTCCCGAAGCGCTCGACGATGCGCGCGTTGGAGAAGTTGGCGATCGCGATGCCGATCGCGACGCAGGCAAAGACGATCGGGAAATGCGCGCGCGCACCGAAGACCTCGCCGATGATCTGTTCGCTGCTGTTGAGATAGCCGAACAGCGCGCCCTGCATCACCCCTGCGGCGATCATATAGCCCGCGGCGCGGCGATGCCGCGTCACCGTTGCCCAGCCCGCCAGCATCGTCCGCAAATCGAGCGGCCGAACATCTTCGGGCGCCAATGTTTCTGGCAGGCGGCGCAGCCACAGCAGCATGACGACCCCCATCACCGCGAGCACCAGGAAGATCCAGCGCCAACCGGCGATCGCCGCCACCCCGGCGCCGAGTGTCGGCGCGATCACGGGCACGATCATGAAAACGAGGAAGATGAGCGACATGCGTTTCGCCATCGCGTCGCCGGCGAACAGGTCGCGGATCACCGCGACGACGATCACGCCGAGCGCTGCGCTGACCATGCCGTGCGCGAACCGCAGCGCGAGCAGCATCGGAAAGCTCGTCGCCAGCCCGCAGCCGATGGCGAGGACCGTGTAGGCGATCAGCGCCGGGACCAGCACGCCCTTGCGTCCGAACCGGTCGGCCAGCGGACCGTAGAGGAGCGAACCCAGTGCCGTGCCGAGCAAATAGCTGGAAATGACATATTGCCGGTCGTTGGCGACGGTGACGCCAAGCGCATCGCCGATCGTCGGCAGTGCGGGCAGCATCGCGTCGATGGCGAGCGCGTTGAGCGCCATGACCATCGCCATCATGAACACCATTTCGCGGTCGCCCGGGAGACCCGACCGCTGGGAGGACTGAGTCATTTTGTGCATTGCAGCGGCGCTATGCGCCCATGCTGTTGTTTTGGATAGCCCCCGCATGCCTTCGACGCCGATTGGCAATGCTATTCAATGAAAAAGACAAGGATGTATGGTAGCCCGAGGCGACGGCTGGTTTCGGCCGATTGCGGACAGTAATCCTCCCTGCGGCGCAGCCGTGGGGAGGGGGACCGTCGCCGCAGGCGATGGTGGAGGGGCGACGACATCGCGCCCTTGCCCCTCCGTCAGCCCTCCGGGCTGCCACCTCCCCATCGCTGCGCGACAGGGAGGATTGAAAGACCCAAACGGCAGGAAGCAGACCTATCCATCCTCGTCACCCTCGAACGAGACACCTGGCTCGTTCGACTTGATCCGGGGTCCCGCTGGACGTCGAAACCTGCGCCACCTTCAAAAAAGCGGGATCCCGGGTCAAGCCCGGGATGACGAAGGTGAGTAGAGCTCATGGCAGCTCTCCACCCCAAAGCCGCCAGAACCACCGGATCGACAGGCAACAAAAAGGCCGCCCCGCGCTCCGCAGGGCGGCCCCTTTCGCAAATCCACCCCAGGATTTAACCCTGGCGGGTACCGGTCATCGCCATCGAGCCGAAGGCGCCGGCCTTGATCGTGCCGGTCAGCGCGTCGCCGTCGATCGTCGCTTCGCATTCGAGCGTCATCGGCATCGGCACCTTCATGTTCATCGTCCAGCTCAGCTTGTTGCCGTCGACCTTGCCGTTTTCGACGTCGAGCGAGCCCATCGCACCGGCATTCTGGCCGGTGAAGCTGCCGCCGTCGCTGCTCACGGTGAACACCGACTTCTGGTCGCCCATCGGCGACTTGGTCACGCAATCATAGCTGCCGTCAACTTGGGCCATCATATCTCTCCTACTGAAACGAATGTTAATTAGCGGGCGACACCGTTTCCACCGGAAGACCCAATCCGTCAAGCTGCGGTTTCACGACCGCCGCATCGCCGACGATGACATAAACAAGGTCGCCGGCGGCGAGCGATTTTCGCGCCGCCGCATCGATTTCGGCCGCGGTCATCGCCTCATAGGTCGCCGGCAGCGTCTCGTAATAATCGTCGGGACGGCCGAATTTGACGATGCTCATCAAGCCGCCAAGCACGTCGGCGCTGGTTTCGAAGCTGCCAGGCAGTTCGCGGACGCTGCCGTTGACGGTCCGCTCCAGCTCGTCCTTCGTCACGCCCTTGTCGCCGAGGAAGCCTTTGAGGTCGCCTTGCAGTTCGCGGATCGAGTCGCCGGTGCGGTCGGCCTGCACCGGCGCCGCGACGACCCAGTTGACGCGGTCGCGCTCGGCCGAGATGCGGCTGCGCACGCCGTAGGACCAGCCCTTCGTCTCGCGCAGGTTCATGTTGAAGCGCGACAGGAAATCGCCGCCGAAGATGTCGTTGGCCGACCGCAGCACTTCCAGCCTGTCGCCGCCCTTGGCATCCAGCACCTTGCCCGCAAGGATCACCGATTGCGGCGACTTGGGCCGGTCGAACAACAGGATACGCGGTTTCGCGGCCGGAATGGCGGCCTCGAAATGCTTCACCGGCTTCGCGCTCGCCGGGGCCTTCCACTGGCCGAGCGTTGCGTCGAGCTGCTTCTTCACCTCGGCCAGCGTCGTGTCGCCGACGACGAAGATGCGCGCCGTGTCGGGCCGGATCCATGTCGTGTGGAACGCGACGAGCTGATCGCGTGTCGCCGCCGCGACCGACGTCGCATCGCCCAGCCCCGACGGCGGGATACCATAGGGATGATCGGCGCCGTAGAGCACCGGCATCAGCACCCGCGAGGCAATGGCGTTCGGATTGTTCATTTCGGCCTTCAGCCGGTTGAGCTGCTGCGCGCGGACACGCTCAAGCTCCTTGGCGTCGAACGCCGGATTACGGATATAATCGGCGAGCAGGCCGAGCGAAGCGCCGAGATTGGGCCCCAGCGCGAACAGGCTGAACACCGTCTCGTCGGCGTTGGCCGATCCGTCGATCTGCGCGCCGAGCCGTTCCTTCGCCTCGGCGAAGGCGATCGAATCGAGGCTGGCCGTGCCTTCGTCCATCAGGCTCAGCATCAGCGACTGGGTGCCCAATGCACTGTGCGGATCCGCGGCATAGCCCGCGTCGAAGCTGACCGCGACATGGACCGTCGGCACCGCCCCCCGCCGCGCGAAGACGACCTCGATCCCGTTCTTGAGCCTGGCGCGTTCGATCACCGGAAAATCGAGCGCCTTGAGATCGGCAACGGCGGGCAATTGCGAGCGATCGGCGATCGATGCCGCTTCCCCGATCCCGGTATCGGGGCCAGCGTCGCCAAGCGCGGCGTTCCAATAGCGGTCGGGCTCGACCGCGGCGCTGACCTTGCCTGCCGTCACCGCGCCGCCGCGCGCTTCGCCGCCCTCGGTGCGTTCGCCCGGCGTGTAGGTCAGCGAAAAGGCCGGACGCGAGAGCCATTTATTCGCGATCGACTTCACCTGTTCGGGTGTCGCCTTCGCCATCCGGTCGAGTTCGACCTTGTAATAAGCGGGGTCGTTCGAATAGAGCGCGCCCTCGGCCAGGGTCACCGCCTTGCCGCCGAAACCCCCGACGGCTTCGAGCCCCGAAATCGTGCCGCCGAGATAGCTGGCGGCGGTGCGCTGCAACTCGTCGGCGGTCGGGCCGCTCGCCAGATAGGCAGCGATTTCCTCGTCGAGCCGCTTGCCGACAAGCGCGGGATCGACGCCGTCCTTGACGTCGGCCTGGACGATGACGATGCCCGCATCCTCGAACGACTGGGCATAGGCCGCGACGCTGACCGCGACCGGATCCTTGCGCACGAGCGCATTGTCGAGCCGCGACGACGACAGTCCGCCGAGCACCCCCATCGCCATCTGGAGCGGTACCGCCTCGGCATCGTTCAGACCCGGGATCGCCCACATGCGATAGAGGCGCGTCGTCGGGATCAGGTCCTTCACCTCCTTCGCGAGCGGCGCGGGCAAGCTCGGGATCGCAGTCTTGGGCGGCTGCACCGCCGGCCCGCGCGGAATGTCGCCGAACCATGACTGCACCTTGGCCTTCGCGGTCGCGAGATCGAGGTCGCCCGCGAGGACGAGCACCGCATTGTTCGGGCCGTAATTGTCGGTGAACCATTTCTTCACATCGGCGAGGCTCGCGGCGTCGAGGTCGGCCATCGAACCGATCGTGCTGTGATGATAGGGGTGGCCCGACGGGAAGAGGTTTTCGAAAATCTCGTAGCGCAGCAGGCCATAGGGATTATTGTCGCCCTGGCGTTTCTCGTTCTGGACGACGCCGCGCTGGTTATCGAGCTTTTCCTGCGTCACCGCGCCGAGCAGATGCCCCATGCGGTCGCTTTCGAGGAACAGCGCGCGGTCGAGCGCGCCGGTCGGCACCGTTTCGAAATAATTGGTGCGGTCGACGTTCGTCGTCCCGTTGCTGTCGGTCGCGCCGACCTGTTGCAGCGGTTCGAAAAAATCGCCCGGGGCATTTTCCGATCCGTTGAACATCAGATGTTCGAACAGATGCGCGAACCCCGTCTTGCCCTTCGGTTCATGCTTCGACCCGACGCGATACCATACAGAGACCGCGACGACGGGCGCCTTGCGGTCCTCGTGCACGATCACGCGCAGGCCGTTGTCGAGCGTGAAGCTTTGATAAGGAATGTCGACCGCCTTCACCAGGTCGGCGATCGGTGCCGGGGCGGCGCCTTTTGCCTTGGCGAGCGCAGGGCCTGCGGCGACGAGCGACGTCGAAAGGGCAAGGGCGACGGCAAGGCGGTGGAAACGGGGCATGGGCATCCTCTCGAATGCGCGCCAGCACGGACGGGCTGCACGCGGAACGGTGCCGGAAAGGCACTGTATCAGGGGTTTAGGACAGCACCATGCCGCTTTCAAGGCCGATAGAAGCGCGCCCCGCTGGCCTTCAGCGCCGCCGGATCGAACAGCACCGGCTTCAGCTTGTGTGCCACGAACAGCGGCGCCTGGTCGTTATAATGCGGACTGGCCGGCCGCGTCGTGGCCGATCCGAACGGCTGGATCGATTCGGACCGGACGCGCCCCGCTCTGTCCCAGGTCACGAACATGATGAAACTGTCGCCGTGGCGCACCTTCAGCCGCCCGTCCGGCTCCTCGTCCCACAGGGTCGAAGCGCGCACCGTGTCGTTGCCGCCGTCGAGCGGCAGGTCGATGCGGTGCGCCCCTTCGCCGTGGCGAAGCCGCAGCACGGTGCCGAGCTTTGGATCGAGCGTCGCGAAATGGTCCTGCAAATGCGCGACCACCTGCCTGAGCACCGTCAATGGGTCGGGATCGGCGCGGCGCTGATAATGGCTGCCGTTCGCGGGGCGCAGCAGCATCAGCGCCAGCGCGTCGCCGTGGCCCTTGCCGTCGAGGTTCCAGTCCCATTTGGCGAGCAGCCGCTGTGCCTCGGCGAGCGCCGGATCGCCCTTGACGTCGAGCGCGAGGATGCGGTCGATCCACGACTTGGCATAGCCGGTCTTCGCGTAACTGGTGTCGTATTTGATCGCCTTCAGCCGCGCCTCGTCGATCTGCCCCGACGCCTCGAACAGATCGATCAGCCGCGATGCGCGATTGGTCATGTCGTCCTCGATCCCGAGCAGGGGCGAGAAGGCCGCCGCGTCAAGTTCGTCGCCCGGCCCCGCCGCGACCCACGGCGTGTTGTTCGCGTTCATCACATAGCCCGAGCGCGGATTGACGAGCGCGGGGACGCGATCGAACGGCAGCGTCTTCGTCCACACATCGGCCGACGTGTCGCCGGGCAGCACGCCGCGCCAGTTGAACCCCGCCGGGCGGTCGGGGAACATTGCGTTATAGAACATCCCGATATTGCCCGCGGCATCGGCATAGATGAAATTGGTCGCCGGCACCCCCTGCCCCGCCATTGCCGTGCGCCACTCGGCGAAATTCTTCGCCTTGTTCAGCCGGTAATATTGGGTGACCATATTCGCCTGGTCCTGTCCCGCATAGCGGATCGCGAAAGCGCCCTGTTCATTCTTCACCACCGGTCCGTGGACCGAGCGATAGATGGTGCGCGGCACCGGCAGCACGAAGGGTCCGAATTTGACCTTCAGCCAGATGCGCTGCTCCTCGAGCGGGCGCCATTGGCCGTCGAAGCGATAATTCTTGCCGCTGTCGTCGAGCACCAGCTGGTAGACGTCGATCAGGTCGGGCCGGTTCACCGTGTTGGTCCAGCCGAGATATTTATTGTGGCCGAGGAAGGGGTAGGGCGATCCGGGGAAATTCGCGCCCGCGAAATCCCAGCCCTCGCCCGAATGGACGACCAGTTCGTACCAGGCGACGCCGCCCGTCCACGGCTGATGCGAGTTCGACACCAGCCGCGTCGCGCCGTCGGTCGAGCGCGCCGGCGCGACCGCCATGCCGTTCGAGCCATTGTCGGCCGGATCACGGCCGACCGGCGTCAAACTATCGGCCGGATCGCGGCCGACCGGCGTCAAACTATCGGCCGGATCGCGGCCGACCGGGGTCAGCTCGCGCGGGACGAGCTTGCCCGTGGCATCGAGCGCCGGGCCACCCTCGCGCCCGATCGGCGTGCCCTCGGCAAGCGATCCGAGCACCGAATCGAGCCCGAAGAAGAAAGGCGAGCGCAGGACGAACCCCGCGACGACATCTTCGCCCGTGACCGGAAACAGTCCCGACAGGCGGACCTCGCCGGGGTGCTTGTCGGCATAATGGTTGAGCCCCGCGGCATAAGCGGTGAAGAGCGCCTTCACATCCGCGGGAAGCCGCGGCCAGTCGCGCGCGGTCGTCGCGCGGATATTCAGCAGCGCCGCGGCATAATCCACCTTCGCGCCATCCTCGCCGAGCATCGCACCTGCGCGGCCGCGCGTCATCGCGAGCACTTCCTGCAAGGTCGAGAAATCATCCTCGGCATGCGCATAGGCGACGCCATAGGCGACATCGGCGTCGGTCTTGCCGAAGATGTGCGGGACGCCAAACTTGTCGCGCGCGATGCGGACGTCGGCGGACTTGAACGCGGGCGCGGCGGGGGCATGCGCGGTCAGCGGCTCCCAGAAGGCGAGCGACGCGGCGACGACGGCGATCAGCAACAGCAAAGCCAGCAAAGCCCGTCGCAGCATGGTCCAATCTCCTGTCCGGGCGCGTTTCGAAATCGCGCCTGTGTGGCGAGCCTGTCGCCCGATGGCAAGCGGCTGTCGTTCGTCGAGTGCGGTTTGCGCAGCACAGCAGCGCCGCTATGCAGGCAGGCAGGTTTGAAAAATCAGGGGAATATCGTCCGATGCGTACCAAGAGCCTGCTTCTCGCCGCCTGCCTGTCGGTCACTCTCGCGCCCGCCGCGCTGGCCCAGAACGTCACCGGTTCGGGCGTCGTTCCCGCGACCGCGGCGAACAGCGCCGAACGCACGATCGGCTTCGCGGCCGAAGCCCCCGCGGGCGGGGCGCTCGTCATCGTGATGGCCGATGCGGCGCTGCCGCCGCTGGACGGTGCCCCAATGACCGACACCGACCGCCACGCCGTCGCCGCCGCGATTGCCGCCGCCGATTACAAAGGCGAGGCGGGATCGACGCTGTCGCTGCGCGGGATCGGCGCCTGGTCGCGCATCCTGCTCGTCGGCGCCGGCCTGGCCCCCTCGTCGCTCGCGCTCGCCGAAGCGGGCGGCAAGGCAGCGCAGGAGTTGAAAAACGAGGCGCAGCCGGTGACGGTCGCGGGCGCCTATGGCGACACCGGAGCGGCCGACGTCGCCTATGGCTTCGCGCTCGGCCAATATCGCTTCGACCGCTACAAGACCGCCGACAAAAAGGCACCGCCCACCGGCGCGGTGACATTGCTCGGCGCCAACCCCGCGGCCGCCAAGGCGGCGTTCGGCGAGCGCTGGCAACCGCTGACCGACGGCGTCCGCCTGTCGCGCGACCTGGCCAACGAACCCGCGAACATCATCTATCCCGAAAGCTTCGTCGCGCGCACCCGCGATGCCTTTGCGGGGGTCGCGGGGGTGAGCATCGAGGTGCTCGACGAAGCGGCGATGCGCAAACTCGGCATGGGCACACTCGTCGGGGTCGGCCAAGGCAGCCCGCGCGGATCGCGGCTGATGATCATACGCTATCGCGGCGGCGGCGCTCCCGATGCGCCGCTGGCGTTTGTCGGCAAGGGCATCACGTTCGATTCGGGCGGCATTTCGCTGAAACCCGGCGCCGGCATGTGGAATATGAAAGGCGACATGTCGGGCGCCGCATCGGCGGTCGGCGCGGTGCTGTCGCTCGCGAAATCGCGCGCGCCGGTGCATGTCGTCGGCGTCGCCGCGCTCGCCGAGAATATGCCCGACGGCAACGCCCAGCGCCCCGGCGACATTACCCGCACCATGTCGGGCAAGACGATCGAGATGCTCAACAGCGACGCCGAAGGCCGTCTCGTCCTCGCCGACGCCAATGAATATGTCGCTTATGCCTATAAGCCGCGCGCGATCGTCAATATCGCAACGCTGACCGGCGCGATCGTCGGCGCGCTCGACGATCAATATGCCGGCCTATTCGCGCGCGACGAGAAGCTCGCGGCCGCGCTGCTCGCCGCGGGGACAGCAAGCGGCGAAGAGTTGTGGCGCATGCCGCTGCACAAAAATTTCGCCGAAAAGATCAAGTCGGACGTCGCCGACATCCGCAACATCACGCCGAACCAGGGTCCGGGCGCGAGCATCGGGGCGCATGTCATCGGCTATTTCGTCGACGAGTCGACGCCATGGGCGCATCTCGACATCGCCGGGGTGAACCAGGCCGACAAGGCGACTGCGCTCTCGCCCAAGGGCATGACGGGGTTCGGCGTGCGGTTGCTCGATCAGCTCGCGCGGTCGGGGGCGTAAAAATATTCACGCGAAGACGCGAAGAAGATGGTTTGGGGTCGAAAGACCCCTTCTTTCCCGGACGCTGCGGCTGGCCGCGGCGTTCAGAAAGTGCGCTGCTTTGCGGCCGCCGCAACCTCTTCGCGTCTTCGCGTCTTCGCGTGAAATTTTTTCCCGGGTCATGCCCCTCCGCAACCATCGGCCACCCCTTGTGTTGCACAATAGCAACACTATCTTGCTGGGCGAGAAAGGGGCTTATCCGGAATGAACCTCGAAAAATTTACCGATCGCGCCAAGGGCTTTTTACAGGCGGCGCAGACGATCGCGATCCGCATGAACCATCAACGGATCAGCCCTGAGCATATCGCGAAAGCGCTGCTCGAAGACAATGAAGGCATGGCCGCCGGGCTGATCGCGAAGAGCGGCGGCGACGCGCCGCGTGCGGTCGCCGGCATCGATGCCTTGCTCGCCAAGGTGCCTGCGGTGTCGGGATCGGGCGCGCAGCAAACGCCGGGGCTCGACAATGATGCGGTGCGCCTGCTCGACCAGGCCGAGCAGGTCGCGACCAAGGCAGGCGACGGTTATGTCACCGTCGAACGGCTGCTGCTCGCGATGGTCCTGGCGCCGACCACCCCGGTGGGCAAGGCGTTCGCCGACGCGGGGGTCAAGGCCGACGCGATCAACGCCGCGATCAACGCGCTGCGCGGCGGACGCACCGCCGACACCGCCTCGGCCGAAGACCGTTATGAAGCGCTCAAGAAATTCGCCCGCGACCTCACCGAAGTCGCGCGCGAGGGCAAGCTCGATCCGGTCATCGGCCGCGACGAGGAAATCCGCCGCACGATCCAGATCCTCGCGCGCCGCACCAAGAACAACCCGGTGCTGATCGGCGAGCCGGGGGTCGGCAAGACCGCGATCGCCGAGGGGCTGGCGCTGCGCATCACCAACGGCGACGTTCCCGACAGTCTGAAAGACCGCCGCCTGCTGTCGCTCGATATGGGCGCGCTGATCGCGGGCGCCAAATATCGCGGCGAGTTCGAAGAGCGGCTGAAGGGCGTGCTCGACGATGTGAAGGCCGCCGCGGGCGAGATCATCCTGTTCATCGACGAAATGCACACGCTGGTCGGCGCGGGCAAGGGCGAGGGCGCGATGGACGCGTCGAACCTGCTCAAACCGGCACTCGCGCGCGGCGAACTCCATTGCATCGGCGCGACGACGCTCGACGAATATCGCAAGCATGTCGAAAAGGACCCCGCGCTGCAGCGCCGCTTCCAGCCGGTGTTCGTCGGCGAACCGACGGTCGAGGATTCGATCTCGATCCTGCGCGGGCTCAAGGAAAAATATGAGCTGCACCACGGGGTGCGGATCACCGACGGCGCGATCGTTGCCGCCGCGACGCTGTCGAACCGCTATATTTCCGACCGCTTCCTGCCCGACAAGGCGATCGACCTGATGGACGAGGCGGCGAGCCGCATCCGCATGGAGGTCGAATCGAAGCCCGAGGAGATCGAGACGCTCGACCGCCGCATCATCCAGATGAAGATCGAGGAATCGGCGCTCGGCAAGGAAAGCGACGCGGCGTCGAAGGACCGGCTGGCGACCTTGCAATCCGAACTCGCGAACCTTGAGCAACAGTCGGCAGGACTGACCCAGAAATGGCAGGCCGAAAAGGACAAGATCCACGCCGAGGCGAAGATCAAGGAAGAGCTCGACGCGGCGCGTTCGGCGCTCGACCAGGCGCAGCGCGCCGGCGACCTCGCGAAGGCCGGCGAGCTCAGCTATGGCACGATCCCCGGGCTCGAAAAGCGCTTGGCCGATGCCGAAGCCGCAGCGGGCAACGCGATGCTGCGCGAGGAAGTCACCGCCGACGACATCGCCGCGGTGGTCAGCAAATGGACCGGCATCCCCGTCGACCGGATGATGGAAGGCGAGCGCGAGAAATTGCTCGGCATGGAGGCGACGCTCGAAAAGCGCGTCATCGGGCAGGACGAGGCCGTGCGCGCCGTCTCGACCGCGGTCCGCCGCGCGCGCGCCGGGTTACAGGATCCCAACCGTCCGCTCGGCAGCTTCCTGTTCCTCGGCCCGACGGGCGTCGGCAAGACCGAACTCACCAAGGCGCTCGCACGCTTCCTGTTCGACGACGACAATGCGATGGTCCGCATCGACATGTCCGAATTCATGGAAAAGCACAGCGTCGCGCGGTTGGTCGGCGCGCCCCCGGGCTATGTCGGCTATGAAGAAGGCGGCACGCTCACCGAAGCGGTGCGCCGCCGCCCCTATCAGGTCGTGCTGTTCGACGAGGTCGAAAAGGCGCACCCCGACGTCTTCAACATCCTGCTCCAGGTGCTCGACGACGGGCGCCTGACCGACGGGCAGGGCCGCACGGTCGACTTCACCAATACGCTGATCATCCTGACGTCGAACCTCGGCAGCCAGGCGATCGCGGCGCTGCCCGACGACGCGCCGGTCGAACAGGCCGAGCCCGCGGTGATGGAGGTCGTGCGCGGACATTTCCGGCCCGAGTTCCTGAACCGGCTCGACGAGATCGTGCTCTTCAACCGCCTCGCGCAGCAGCATATGGGCGGCATCGTCGACATCCAGGTCGCGCGGGTCCAGAAATTGCTGACCGACCGCAAAGTGACGCTCGACCTCACCGATGCGGCGCGCGCGTGGCTCGGCCGCGTCGGCTATGATCCGGTCTATGGCGCGCGGCCGCTGAAGCGCGCGGTGCAGAAATATCTGCAGGACCCGCTCGCCGACCTGATCCTGAAGGGCGAGGTCCGGGACGGATCGACGGTGAAGGTCGACGAGGGTGACGGGGCGCTGGTGCTGACCGCCAGCTGACGCCGCAAGGCGGCGCGCCGTCATATTAGCCGGGCGCCGTTCGCCTGCCTATTGCGTCGTCTGGGCACGCTGAACCTGCGCCCTTTCGATAACGCCGCGCGTATCGTTGCGCGCGTCGGCCCATTCGCTGCGCGTCATGCAGACCCTGCGCGTCTGCAGGCGGCTGCCCAGCACCTCTTCCTTGCGGCACACGACCTCGTTCGGGTCGGTGCCCTTCTTGCCGGCGACCGCCTTTGGCTTCGCGGTCGCCGCGCCGGCCGGCGCGGGATCGGCCGCCAGCGTGGCGGCGGGTATCGCCGCGCAAGCGAGCAGCGCGGCAAGCGGTATCAATCGAATTTTAGACATCAATGGAGCCTTCAAATCATTGCATAACGCTACTTTATGCTTTCCTCTGCGACCGGCCAAGTCTTTTCCATCATCGCGGCGGCGCGACGTCGAAGGCCATCGTCAGGCGCTCGCCGTCGCCGAACGGCCGCGTCCCGTGCCATAGCCACGATGGGAACAGCACCAGCCGCCCGGGCACGGGCTCGACCAGCTGCGTCGCGGGCAGCGGCAACCCCAGCGCCGCATCGGGTTCGCCCAGCGCCAGCCATCCGGCATCGGGGGCGTCGTCCGGGCGGCGGGACGGCACTGCGACATAGAGCGCCGAACTGATCCAGCCCTGCGGATGGACATGGTTGGCATGATAACCGCCGCCCCGCAGCCGCACCGACCAGCTGCCGGCAAAGCGCGGGCGCCGGTCGCGGCGCGGCGCCAGCAGCGGGTGACCGGCATCGCGCGGCGGCAATCCGGAAACATAGGTTTCGACCGCCGCGACGATCGCGGTGCGCAGCGCGCGGATGACCGGATCGACCCGTGCGAAGAGCGGCCCGTCGGTCTGGGTGCCGCCGCGGACCGACTGGTCGAGATATTCGCCGCCGGCGACGTGCAGCGAGCGCAGATGCGACGCCAGATCGTCCAGCGGAGGCAGGCGATCGCGAAGGTCGAACCGCCGCACCAACCGGGGATCGCCGACGAGCCAGTCATGGCGCGGATCGCCCGCCAACCGCCATGCCAGCGCCGCATAGGGCCAGATCGCGGCGCGCCGGGGTCCGCCCGCTTCGATTTCACGATCGATCAGCGCATCGGCCTCCCCCGCCCGCCCCGTCCGCAGCAGGTGACGCACGCGCCACAGGTTGAGCGCGGGGCCCGTCGCATCGTCGGAAATGGCCGCGAACAGGCGGTCGGCCCGCCCGGTATCGCCCAGTTCGGCGGCGGCGATCGCGGCATGGCCGGCGACGTCGGCGGCCGATACCCCGGCCCTTTCGGCCCGCGCCGCCGCTTCGGCGAGCGCCGCATAATCCTCGCGGCGCAGCGAAAGGTCGAGCAAGCCATGCCACAATGCGAGCGAGCCGGGCTCCCGCACCAGCGCCCGTTCGAACGAAGCGCTTGCCTCGGCGGGCCGTCCCATCAGGGCGCGGAGTTGCGCAAGCTGGAGATGCCCCGCGATCCACAGCGGCACCTGCGCGACGATCGCAGCGAGCGCGGCTTCGGCTTCTTCGCCGCGTCCCGCCGCCCAGCGCGCCGCCGCGAGGCCGGTCAGGATATCGCTGCTCGGCGGTCCCAGCCGCTCGGCCGTTTCGAACAGCGCCACCGCATCGAGCCCCGCCTCCATCGCAATGCGCGCGCGGCCGTGCGCGATGCCCGCGTCGGCGGGCGCCAGCCGCGCTGCCGCAGCGAAGGCATCGAGCGCCGCCTGATGCGCGTCGAGCGCGCGGTGCAGCAGCCCGGCCCATTGCCAGAGCCGCGCCGATCGCGCTCGGTCCGCCGCCACCATGACCCAGGGCAGCGCCGCTTCCTCTTCGCCTTCATCAAGCGCCAGGCTGGCGAGCTCGCCGATGTCGTCGGCGCCGGCCTGTCCGGCGCGAACCGATGCCAGCCGGCGCGCGAAACTCACATGCTCTCCGGCACATTGCCCGCGTCGCTCGCGATCAGCGCAGCGACCGCCTCGCGCTCGGCGGATCCAAGGTCGGGGTGCCAAAGATCGAAAATGAAGACGACACGCAGCCGGTCGCTGGGGTTCATCGCCTCATGCTCGATCGTGTCGTCGAACACGAACGCCTCGCCGCGCCGCCAGTCGCGCGTTTCCGCGCCGACGCGGAACCAGCAACCCTCGGGCACGATCAGCGGCAGGTGGCAGACGAGCCGCGCATTATTATAGCCGACGTGCGGCGGGATGGCGGTCCCGGGCGCGAGCAGCGAGAACATCGCATTGGGCGACGCGCCGGCAATTTTGGGCTGTCCCAGCCCGTCGAGCAACGCCAGCGTATCGGGACAATGCCGCGCATTGGCCTCGATCCGCCGGCCCCCGCGCAGCAGATGGATCGCGGTCCAGTCGGGATTGTGGTTGAGCGCGCGCCACTGGTCGAGCGGCTGGTGCGCCGCATATTGGACGTAGGGCACCAGTTCGGTGCGTTCGGCGGCCATCACCGCAACCAGTTCGGCGGCGATGGTTTCGGTCGCCGCCTCGATCCCGGCGAGCCAGGGAAACAGGCTGCGCGGATGGAATTCGCGCTCGCGCAGGCCCGGAAAATGAAAATGCGTCGGTTCGCTATGATAGGGCCGCGTCCGGCGCAGCGCATTGCTGCGGAACCGCTCGATCCGCGCACGCGCCTCCGCATCGGCGCGGCTTTCGGCATCGGCCATCCGCTCGGCCCAGCGCGCCTCGCGCGCGTCGAGCCAGTGCGCGTGCCGCCGTTCGCCTTCGGCCAGCACCGCCGCCAGTTGGGGCGGCAGCGCCTCCCGGGGTTTCTGGGCGATGGCATGGCCCCAGGCTTCGCCGGCCTGCGGGTCGCCCGTCTGGTCGAGCAGGCTCGCCCGCATCGTCAGCGCCATGAAGTCGAGCGGCGCGAGCGCGAGCGCACGGTGCACGGCATCGAGCGCGACGCGCGGGTGTCCGCGGGCGCGATGGGCACCCGCCAGCCGCAGCATGATCGCGATATCGCCGTCGCCGATCGCCGCCGCCGCTTCGAGCAAGGTCGCCGCGCCGCCGAAATCCTGTGCCGCGAGCGCGCGGTCGGCGTCGGCGAGCAGCGCGGCGCGATCGCGCGTCACATGTCGTACCCGAATTTTTCGGCCCATGGGCGCAGCACCGGAAGGATCGGTTCGAGATGGCGGCGATACCCCTCCCATCGCCCGGCCGCGCGCTTGTAGATCGGTTCGACGACCTGCGCATAGCTGGCGGTGGTGATCAGCCCGCGCGCCTTGGCGGTGGTCCGGTGGTCGAGCGCATCGGCATGCCATTCGAGCCCGAGGAAATCGAACAGCGGCCGCACCTCGGTCTCTACATCCTCGACCAGCCGTTCATAGACGATCGTGTGGACGTTCAGCGCGAACAGCGACCGCGCCCGTTCCCAATGCTGGAAGGTCAGATCATAAAATTCGGCCGCATCCTCGAGCCGCAGGAAATTCGACATCGCATCGTTGAGCCGGAAATTGCTCATGAAGCAGCTGAGCAGCACGTCGCACGGATGGCGGAGCGCGAGGATGAAGCGCGCTTCCGGGAATAATCGCTGGATCAGCACCGCCTTCGACAGGAACAGCGGCGATTTGTCGATCAGCATTCGCGCGGGATCGAACGGTGCGGGCGCGACCTTGGCCACCTCGTCGAAATAAAGGTGCCGCGCATCGTCGACCGCCGCAGCGTCGAGCTCCGGGATGTTCGTCATCCCGCCGATATGCTTGTCGACATTGTTCAGCGGCGGCTGCTCTTCGAGCACCGTCGTTCCGGGGTGGCCCATCAATATCGTGTCGAGCAGCGTCGTTCCCGAGCGCGGAAAGCCCAGCAGAAACACGGGATCGGACCGTCCGGCCCCTTCGCGCGCGTCGGGCCAGCTCGCCGTCCATTCAGGCGTCAGCAGGTCGAGTTCGCCGCGCAATTTTTCGCGCAGCGCCGCAGCCCGCTCCAGCGGCTGCGTCGGCGACGTCATATGCAGACGGGTGGTCGCACTGAAAGCCTCGAACGCCTCGTCGACACGGCCCAGCCGGTCGAGCAACTGGCCGCGCAAATGGGTGGCGCGTTCGGCTTCCATGTCGGCGGGCACCAGATCCAGGCTCGCGAGCGCCTCGTCGAAGCGCTTGGCGCGCCGCAGTTCGAACGCGCGCATGAAGGCGAGCGCCCCGTCGTCCAGACCATGGGCTTCGGCCATCGCGATCAGCGGCGCAAATTCCTCTTCGCGATTGCTATGCTCATATTGAACCGTCAGCCCCAGATAGGCATCGGTCAGCGACGGGTCGGCGGCGATCGCCTTGCGGAAGGCCTGCTCGGCCTCTGCGGTACGGTGCAGAAGCCCGCATTCGACCCCGAATTTCAGCTGGAGATTGGCATTGTCCGGGTCGAGCGCGACGGCGCCCTCGATCGCCGCCATCGCCTCATCCTGCCGTCCCTCCTTCTTGTACTGGACATAGAGTTCATGAAGGGCGCGGGCATCGCCCGGAAATTCCTCGACCGTGCGCTTGAGCAGCGCCTCGGCCTCCTCATCGCGCCCGACCGACCGCCACGCGACCGCCAGGTTGAGCCGCGTCGGCGGTGCGAGCGAATTGAGCGCCATCGCGCGTTCGAGTGCAACGACGCTGCCCTCCAGGTCGCCGGTCGCCGACCGTGCGTTGCCCAGATTGTTCCAGCTTTCGAAATCGTCGGGGGCGCCGGTGACGACCTGCTCATAGGCTTCGACGGCGTCGGGAAAGCGTTCGAGCGATTGCGAAATGAAACCGCGATAGCGCGCCACCCGCAAGGTCGAATCCGCGCGCGCAAGATCCCGCGTCGCGACGTCGAACGCCTGAGCAAGCTCGCCCGTGTCGATCAGCACCGCGATCAGGTTGCAGGCGATCGTCGCATCGGATGGCCGCCCCCGATGCGCCGTTGCGAGATGACGCGCCGCGCCCGCAAGGTCGCCCGACCGCGCCAGCAGCATGCCGAGAAACGCGTTGAGCGCTACCCCGTCGCCGCCGGTCGCCAAGGCGCCTTCGGCAATCGCGCGCGCGCGTTCGATTTCGCCCGCCTGGGCAGCACCGACGGCCTGCTTCAGCACGTCGGCGGTTCGGGAATCGAGCATGGGCACTAGGGTCCGTACGCCATTGCAGCGTCGTCGAGGCGCCCAAATGGCGAACAACTCGGGCCGAAAGACGCGCCGCGAGGGCTGGTTGCCCTTGCAAGCGGCTTTCGGGCCGAGATGGAAGCCATTTGGGCGCCCCCCCCATTTAAACGGAGGGGGGATTTGATCAAAATGGCCCAGTGCTTCGTCGAGAAGTCTCGAAATATTGACATATGTCTTCGCCTTCTCTCCTCGCACTGAGCCATTTTGCTTCAAACCTCGACGACGCAGTAATGGAGTACGGACCCTAGTCAGGTCAAAGAAAAAGGGGCGACCGGTCCGAAGACCCGCCGCCCCTTCTTAAGGATAAAAGCCGAAGCTTAGAAGTCCAGCGACACGCCCGCGAAGATATAGCGGCCGAGGGCGTCATAGCCCGCCGGATAGGTGTTGCCGTTGCACGGACCGGTCGGGCACAGGTTCGTGCCGTCGACGCCGGCGTTGCCCGACGTCACCAGCGGCGGCTGCTTGTCGAGGATGTTGTTAACGCCCAGGCGGAAGGTATAATTGTCCGACACGGCGAAAGTGGTCGCCAGATCGAAGTAGTTATACGCCTTCAGACGCTCGCCCGGGTTGAACCGAGCGTCGCTGTGCAGCGACTGGCTGTCGCTGAGCGTTTCGGCCTTGACCTTGCCGACATAGCGCCATTGCAGCGAAATGCCGACACCGTTCGCCATCTGGAAGGTCGTGCGCAGCTTGTGGCGCCATTTCGGCAGCATCGCGCCGCCCGCCGTCGTACCGCCCGACGAGCAGACCGGGCCGTAGTAGCCGGCGCAGTCGTAAGGGTCGGTGATCCCGTTATCGACACTATATTCGTCGAGATAGGTGCCATTGAAGCTGAACGACAGCGTCCCGGCACTGCCGATCTCGTGGTTATAGCCGGCGCCGATTTCGAGCCCCTTGGTGCGAAGCTTGCCGAGGTTCGACGGCGTATTGTCGACATAGCCATCGGGCGTCAGCCAGAGCGACCCTGCCGCATCACGGTTGATCAAGCCGCACGAAAAGGGCGTGAACGTCGCAGTGGCATTCAGCGAACAATCTTTCAGGATTGCATCCTGTGCCGGCGGCTGGATCGCGTCCTTCAGCTTGATGTCGAACCAGTCGACGGTCAGCGAGAAGCGCGGCAGGAAGCTCGGTTGCAGCACGACGCCGAAGGTCTTCGTCGTCGCCGTTTCGGGCTTCAGGTCCGGGTTGCCACCAAGCAGGCCGTTATACTGGCCGGCCGGGTTTTCGGCCGTGCCCTGGCCCACGATGAACCCCTGCGCGAGACAGCCATAGTCGGTCGCGGTGATCGGGGCGCCGGAGCACGGATCGCTCGCACCGTTGAGACCGACGGTCGGGGTCGCGAACAGTTCCTGGATGTTCGGTGCGCGAACTGCACGGTTGTACGAACCGCGGAACCGGATGTCGCGGATCGGTGCCAGTTCGAGCTGCAGCTTGAAGGTATCGGTATCATATTTCCGGTCGGCGCTCGTCCGGTAATAGGATTTGCGATAGCCGCCGCTGAAGGTCAGGTCATAGATGAAATTGTCCTGGACCAGCGGAATCTGCGTTTCGGCGAAGAATTCATAAACCCGGAAGCTGCCCGACAGCGGCAGCGTCGCGCCACCCTGCCCGGTCAGGTCACCCGTCGCGAACGCTTCGTCGGTCTTGAGCTCGAGCGACTCCTTGCGCCATTCGAAGCCGAAGTTGACCCCGACGCCATCGTCCGCCCACGGCGTCTTGAAGCCATATTCGCCGAGCTGACCGGTCAGCGAGGCGTTGAAGACCTGCTCCGACGTGTAACCCTTCTGGAAGCCGGTGGCCGACAGATAGGCGATCGATTCGGGGCTGGCTCCGCCGGCGCCGTTGAAGATGTCGTATGGAATGCAGTTCGGATCGCTGCCGTCGATGACCGACCGGCAGACGATATTGCCGTTGGCGACGCCGTTGCGCACCATACCCTCATCGACGACATTCAGCGCCCGGCCCAGCCGCGCCGCCGAGAATTCGTTCGAATAGACCTGACTGTAGTTCGAACGGCCATATTGATAATAGGTGTCGTACGACCAGGCCTTGCCGAGATCGCCCTTCGTCCCGATCACCGCGCGGTAATTGGTGTGCTGAAGGTCGCTCGTGCGCGGGCCGCCTTCGACGTTGCGGCGCAGTACCTGCATGAACGCCTGATTATAGGTGTTGCCGAGCGAATCGGTGAACACCAGTGCATCGGCGCCGGGATTCGGGTTGTAACCGGCCCCGATCGCGGTCGGGAAGTTGCCGATATAGCCATTGATCAGGTTGTAGTAGTTGGTGCTGCCCACCGGGCCGCAGATGACGTTCCGCTGCACATCCGACATCAGCGCATTGTCGCAGTTGACGGTCAGCGTGTTGCCGAAGTTGCCCGACGGCGCGATCTGGGCAACCGTGCGGTCGTCCATGAACATGAATTCGAGATAGGGCTTGATCGATTCATTGATCTCGTAGTTCGCGAACAGGCCGGCCGTATAGCGTTCGTCCGGACGCTGGAAATGATTGGTCGGCGCGAAATTGTAACGCGTCGTGGTGTTCTCGAAGCCGCGGCCCGGCATGAACGTGTAAGCCGTCGACGTAAAGCCGGGGATGACCTCTCCAGCATTGTTCCGCTTCGGAACAAAGACCAGCGCCGTGCCCGACGAGTTGGTCAGCGAGCCGCCGCAGTTCGGGGCGCCGCCGCCGGTATTCTGGATCGTACAGGCGCTATAGTCGCGGCGGGACTGGAGCACCTCCTTCGCCTTGCGATAGCCGGCATAGGCGACGATGTGGCCGCGGCCGTCGTCGAACGCGGCGCCGAAGGTCGCGGTGACGTCGATCGTGCCGCCATCGACGACGCTGCCGCGCGGATAGCCGAAGCCGCGCGCATCGAGCAGCGGCGGCGTCAGCTTGTTGCGGTTATTATGCTGATAGACGCTGTACTGGCCGTCGAGGCGGAAACCGGTGAAGTCGGTGTCCATGACGAAGTTGACGACGCCCGCGACCGCGTCGGCACCATAGGTCGCCGAAGCGCCGCCGGTCAGGACCTGGACGTTCTTGAGCAGCGCGGCGGGAATCATGTTGATGTCGGCGGCCGAACCGCTTCCGGGGCTCGGATCGCCCGGCAGCAGGCGGCGGCCGTTGACGAGGCTGAGCGTGCGGGTGGTGCCGAGGCCGCGAAGGTCGACCGACGCGGTACCGTCGGCGCCATTGGCGAGGCCCGAAGCCTGGCTGGCGAAAACCGACGGCAGCGAGTTCAGCATGTCCTCGACGCGCGTCGTGCCCTGCAGCTTGAGGTCTTCGTTGGTCACCACGGTGATCGGCGCGGCGCCTTCCAGATTGGCCTGCGGAATACGCGAGCCGGTGACGACGATAGTTTCTTCGGCAGCAGCCCCGTCGTCGACGGCATCCTGCGCCATCGCGGGGTGCGCGAACGCGACGAGCCCCATGCCGAGCACGAGCGGCGCGGCGCCGAGTTTCAGTTTCGAAATGTGGGTGGTTTTCACAGTGCAGTCCCTTGCTACTGAGTTACGACATACCCAGGCCCCGCCAAGGTGAGTTTCAGCCTGCATGCTGGGGCCCCGATTGCGAGGGGATGAGCCGTTGTTCATGTTGAGTAAAGGAAATTTCCCGGCCGGCTTGACGTTTCGCGGGCCATTGTGGCGCATTTGCAACAACCTTCGCGCACGCCTCTCTCACCGCCGCCAATCAAAAAAAGAGGGCGGCTGAATCAGCCGCCCTCCTTCATTTTGTGCTTCGCTGCCCGGTTCACCGCGCAGCTTCGGCGACTTCGATCAGAAGTTCGCCTTGATGCCGGCATAGAACGACCGTCCGAAGACATCGTAATAGGCAGGGATGGTGTCCAGCGCCTGCGTGCCGGCGGTGCCCGTCGGGAAGAACGGCGGGCTGTTGTCGAACAGGTTGTTCACACCGAAGTAGAACTCATACTGCTTGTTGACGTTGTAGCTCAGGCGAATATCGCTGTAGCTCTGCGCCGGAATATCGGGGAAGCCCGCTTCCTTGACACCCACGGCTGCTTCCGTCTTCGGAATGTAGCGGAAGTGGTAGTTGAACGCGAAATCATCAAGCTTGTAGTTGAAGTTCAGCGTGCCCTGCCACGTCGGCCAACCCTGGTCGGAGGTCGAACCGCCGATGGTGCCGTCATACTTGACCGGATCCTGGCCCGGGATGGCGACCTTCGTTGCCTTGTCGTAGATCGTCGCCACACCCTGCAGGTTGATGCGTCCGCCGCCGACGTTGAAGGCATAGCGCGCATCGACGTCGATACCCTTGACCCGCAGCGTCGCCACGTTGAGCAGTTGGTCGTTCACGGATTCGAGCACATAGTTCGCACCCGGAACCGCCGGATCCGTACCGCGCGTCAACTGGTCGCAGAACAGCCGGTCGGTCGTGTCGTAGCACAGGTCAGCCTGTTCCTGGCGACCCACGGTCGAGATCAGATCCTTGATCTTGATGTCGAAGCGGTCGACGGTCAGCGAGAAGCCGGGCAGGAAGGTCGGCCGGAGCGCGACACCATAGGTCAGCGTCGTCGCCTTTTCCGGCTCGAGATCCGCGTTACCGCCAACGAAGCCCTGAACGCCCTGCTCCACCGTCAGCGGCGGATCATAGTTGGCGGGGATGCCATCGGCGGCGCAGTTCGCGGCGCGCGTCGCATTGGCATTGCGGCGCGCCGCAGTGCAGGGATCGTTGACCGTACCGAAGGTCTGGCCGATGCCCGACAGATCGCTCGGAACCGGGGCGCGAACAGAGCGGCTGCGCATCACGCGGAAGCTTACACCGTCAACGGGTTCCCAGGTGCCGCCATATTTCCACGTTTCGTAATTCTTGCCGCGATTGGGATCCGAAATACGGAACGCGCCTTCGATCGTCAGACGCTTGGCGAACGCCATATCCGACAGGACCGGCAGAACTGCCTCGACATAGGCTTCCTTGACCGTCGACTTGACGAAGTCGACGTCGCCGATCTGGTTGCCGGTGGTCAGGCCGCCTTCGATCGCGTCGTCATAGTCGAGGAAGCCCGAGAAGCTGCGATATTCGGCACCCAGCGCGATGCTGACCGGACCGCCGGGCAGATCGAACAGTTCACCCGTCACATAGGCGTTCGCATCGTGCAGGACGCTGCGGCCCTGCTGACCAGCCGAGACGACGAGATAATCCTTCATTTCCTGCGTATAGGGAGCGAAGGGATTGATCGCGACGCAGCCCGCGGCGCGTGCGCCGGCGTCCATGCAGCGATAGCCGCCGGGGTTGGCGGGATCCGCCTCGACGCGCAGACCGTAATAGAGGCGATCGGTGCCAACGAGACCCTCGGTCTTGCTGTTCAGCGAGGTACGGCCATAGACATAGCTGACTTCCCAGTGCCAGTTGCGGTCCTTGAGCAGCTCGAAGTCGCCGTTCAGGCCGGCGACGATGCGCACGGTCTGACGCTCGTTGGTCGAGCCGCGCTCACCCAGGTCCTGGAAACGCTGCCACCAGGTGATGCCATTGGCGATCTGGTCCGGCGTATAGGCCGCCTTCACCGCGTCGGGCAGGAAGGGATTGTCGTAAGGAATCGTCGCTTCGAGCACGCCGCCGAACAGGTTGGTATCCGAAGAGAACGGCGCCGCTTCGAACAGGCCCGTGGTCGTCGAGCGGCCATAGCTCGCTTCCATGAAGACGTTGACCGAATCACTGACCGCATATTCGGCCTCGGCCGAGAACATCATGCGCTTCGTCGGAATGGCGAGCGTACGGCGCGCATTACGGTTATATCCGTCGATCGGAACCGAGAACTGGACGAAGTCGCCATTGCGGTTGGTGAAGCTGCCGTCGCCGGCGAAGAAACGGCCACCCAACGGCACGCCCGAATATACTGCGGGACCACGGCGCGGTCCAACTTCGGGATCGGTCCAGGCGAAATCCTGCGCGCAGAGATAGCGCGACGAACAGCCAACGAAACCCTGATAGTCATATTCGGCGGTCACCAGGATGTGACCACGATCGGCAAGCTTCGAACCGAACATCAGGTAAGCGCTCGGGTTCTTGTTGTCGCCGCGCTGCGAAATGCCGTAGCTGGCGCCTACCTCGAGACCTTCGAAATCCTTCTTGGTGATGATGTTGATCACGCCGGCAACGGCGTCCGAGCCGTAGATGGCCGAAGCGCCGCCGGTCAGGACCTGCACTTCCTTGATATTCGCGGTCGTCAGCGTGTTGAAATCGACGTAGGTGTCGGTCGGGCTGCCGCCCGGCACGCGGCGACCGTTGATCAGGACGAGCGAACGGTTGGCGCCGAGGTTGCGCAGGTTGACGAGGTTCAGGCCCGAATCAGCCGAACCCGAGAAGGTCGACTGCGTACGCGACGCGCCGAACGACGGGGCGAACTGGGGGTTCTGCGCCGCGATGTCGGCGAAGTTCTTGAGCCCCTGCTGGTCAAGCTGGGCTTCACCCAGAACCGCGACGGGGGCGCTGTTTTCCAGATCCGGGCGCGCGATGCGCGAACCGGTGACGACGATCGTTTCGCCCGAAGCGGCATCATCGTCTGCGGCGGTGTCCTGCGCGAACGCAGGGGCGGAAATCAGGGCCGCGCCAAGCACGAGGGGCGCGACGCCGATTTTCAGTTTAGAGAATTGAGATTTCACAGAGCAGTCCCTTGCTACCGGATGAGTGAATACGGGGACGTGCCGCGCAGATGCCATGCATCTGCGCAAAAAATGCGCCCCGATGGGTCGCGAAATGAGACCTCTCTCATCGGGAGTAAAGAAGATTTGCCCGGCTGTATGACGTTTCGAAGACTATAGTGATGGATTTGCAACACATTGGAAACATCGCGAAATTCTCTGTCGCCAGTTGGGCCGTTCCGCGAAATTTTGTTTCATCGGATACGATTTCAACCGAAATGGCGGTGATCAATTCCCCATCGGTCCCGCGAGTTTTCCGGGGTCGAGACGCGCGTCGCGCCATTTGAGGCCCCAATGCATGTGCGGGCCCGTGGCGCGGCCGGTGCGGCCGACCGTCCCCAGCTGCTGCCCCTGGACCACGCGGTCGCCGACCTTCACGTCGAGCCGCTGGCAATGGAGGAAGGCGCTGTTCAAACCCATGCCATGATCGACGATCAGCAGATTGCCCTCGAGCGTGAAGGGCGCGGCGGCGGCGAGGACGACGACGCCGTCGGCGGGGGCGACGAAGGGTGTCCCCGCCGGCACCGCGACGTCGGTACCGCCATGATAGCTACCGGGCTTGCCCTGATAGACGCGCTGCGATCCGAAGAAGCCCGACAGGCGCCCGGTCACCGGCCAGCGAAAGCGTTGCCGCCAGCCGTCCGACGCATGATCGACGCGACGCGCCTCGGCGATCTGGGCCAGTTCGGCGGGGCGGCGGCGTTCGAATTCGGCGTCGCTCGACGCGCTGCCGCGATAGGGTGCATTGATATTTTCAATCCGCCAGCTACCGGCGGCGACGGGAAGGAAGCGCTCGACCGCGCGGCCGTCGGCGAGCGTCGCGACGAGGCGCTGGCCGGTTTCGGCGTCGCGGTCGAATGCGATGAGGAAGCTGCCGTCGGCGGCGACCGGCACCGCCTTGCCGTCCAGCGTCAGCGTCCGGGTATCGCCCGGCACCTGGCCGATCAGCACTCCGCCCTGTTCGGCGGCGCCGCGCAGGACGAAATCATGGCGCACCGGCGCGCGCGGCGGGGCCGGGGTTGGGGCCGGAGACGAAGGGACCGGCGCCGGGCTGGCGGCGGGCGGCGGCGATGGCGCGGGTGTGTCGGCGGGCGGAACGCAGCTCGCGGTGACGAGGAGCAGGGGCAAGGCGGCCGTGCAACGGGCGCGGTACGTCCGGCCGCTCATGCGCTGCGGATATCGTCCAGCGCTGCCTGCACCGAGATCGCGGCGGTGGCATAGGGTTCCTGCCGCGCCACCGACCAATAGCGCAATTCTTCGAGCCCGATCGCCGCGCCGGTCACCGCGCACAGCACATGGTCGCCCGGCGACACGATGCGAAAGCCATTGGGCCCGTACTGGAGCGTGGCGAGGCGGTTGCGGCTGGCGATCAGCATGATTCGGGATCCATATGGCAGGCGGGTTAGCCTCCGACTATAACAGCATCGCGTCTTGCGGCCACCCCCGGACGATTCAGAAGAGCTCACCCTGCCCTCGCCCCGGCGATGCCGCTGGCGGTTTGCGCGCCGGTTTGGGCGCGTCCGGCGGCGATGATGATGAAGGCGGCGGCAGCAGATCGCCGTCGCTGATCTGCACCGGCACCTCGCCATCGGCGAACTGCAGCCGCAAATGCCCCGCACCGCGCGCCTTGCCGGCGGTCGTCACGATCGCGCCGCCGCTATCACGCACCATCGCATAGCCGCGCGACAACAAGGCGCGCGGATCGAGGCTGCCCAGCAGCCGCCCCAGCCCTTCGATCAAGGCGCGGTCGCGATCCCAGCGGCGCGCGAGCAGGGCGGGGCGCAGCGCCGCACCGCGCGTCGCCAGCCGTTCCGATATCACCGCGAGCCGGTGGCGCTGCGCGCGATCGAGCCGGTCGCCATGATCGTCGAGCCGCTGGCGCTGCGGCGCATAGAGCGCCTCGCGGCGCGGCAGATGACGCGCGAGCGCGACCAGCCGCTCGCTGCCCAGCGCATGATGCCGGTTCGCGGCGCCGATGATCCGTCCGCCCCATGTCGCAAGCTGCGCGGTGAGCTCGGCACGCACCGGTACCGCCATTTCGGCGGCGGCGGTCGGGGTCGGCGCGCGCACGTCGGCGGCATGGTCGGCGAGGGTAACATCGGTCTCGTGCCCCACCGCGCTGATCGTCGGAATCCGGCAGTCGGCGATCGCGCGCACCACAATCTCTTCGTTGAACGCCCACAGATCCTCGATCGAGCCGCCGCCGCGCGCGACGATGACCAGGTCGGGGCGCGGCACCGGCCCGCCCGGACGGATCGCGTCGAAACCGCGCACGGCATTGGCTACCTGCGCCGCGGCGCCGTCGCCCTGCACCAGCACCGGCCAGACGATAACATGCGTCGGACAGCGATCGGCGAGGCGGTGGAGAATGTCGCGAATCACCGCGCCGGTCGGCGAGGTGACGACCCCGATCGTGCGCGGCAGCACGGGCAGGCGCTGTTTACGCTCGCGGTCGAACAGCCCCTCGGCGCCGAGCCGCGCCTTCAGCTTTTCGAACAACAGCATCAACGCGCCCTCGCCCGCGACCTCGAGCGTGTCGACGACCAGCTGATATTTGGAGCGGCCGGGGTAAGTGGTGAGCTTGCCGGTCGCGATCACCTCGATCCCGTCTTCGGGCCGGAAGGCGAGCCGCCCCGCCTGCCCCTTCCACATCACCATGTCGATCAGCGCATTATCGTCTTTGAGCGCCGCATAGAAATGCCCCGACGCGGCGCGTTTCGCGCCCGACAGCTCGCCGCGCACGCGCACGCGCGCAAAGCCGTCCTCGACCGTGCGCTTGATCGCCGCCGACAATTGGCTGACCGACAGCGGCGGAACATTGTCGCCGGGCGCCGCCTCGGCTAACAGCCGCGCTTCGGTGCCATCGTCGGACGCCGGATCGGGAAAAGGGACAGACATGAATATCCTGCTGGTGGGCTCGGGGGGCCGCGAACATGCGCTCAGCTGGCAGTTGGCACAATCGCCAAGCTGCGCCAAGCTCTATGCCGCACCGGGCAACCCCGGCATCGAAGCCCACGCCGAATGCGTCGCTATCGCCGCCGACGATCTGGATGACCTGATCGCCTTCGTGAAGGCGCATGCGATCGATTTCGTCGTCGTCGGCCCCGAAGCGCCGCTCGTCGCGGGTCTTGCCGACCGCTTGCGCGAGATCGGCATCCCCACCTTCGGCCCCAGCGCCGCCGCGGCGCGGCTCGAAGGATCGAAAGGCTTCACCAAGGATCTGTGCGCGCGCGCCTCGATCCCGACCGCCGCCTATGTCCGCTGCACCAGCGCCGAAGAAGCGCGCGCGGTGCTCGAAGGCTTTGCGATCCCCGTCGTGATCAAGGCCGACGGCCTCGCCGCGGGCAAGGGCGTGATCATCGCCGAGACGCCGGAAGAGGCCGAAGCCGCGATCGACGACATGTTCGATGGCGCCTTCGGCAGCGCGGGCGCCGAAGTGGTGATCGAGGAATTTATGACCGGCGAGGAAGCGAGCTTCTTCGCGCTCTCCGACGGCACCGACGTCATCGCTTTCGGCAGCGCGCAGGATCACAAGCGCGTCGGCGACGGCGATGTCGGGCCGAACACCGGCGGCATGGGCGCGTACAGCCCCGCGCCGGTTTTGACCGCGGACCTCGAAGCGCAGGTCATGGACCGCATCATCCGGCCGACAGTGGCAACGCTCGCCGCCGAAGGCACGCCCTATGTCGGCGTCCTCTTCGCCGGGCTGATGCTCACCGACGCGGGGCCGAAGCTGATCGAATATAATTGCCGCTTCGGCGACCCCGAATGCCAGGTGCTGATGATGCGCTATGCCGGCGATCTCGCCGCGCTGCTTCATGCGGCGGCGACCGGCAAACTCGCGGACGCCGCGCCGCCGGCCTTTGCCAGCGATTATGCGTTGACGGTGGTGATGGCGGCGAACGGCTATCCCGCGACCCCCGAAAAAGGCGGCGTCATTCGCGGGATCGCAGCGGCCGAGACCGGCGGCGTCCGGGTCTTCCACGCCGGGACCGCACGCGCCGATGGCGTGATCGTCGCGGCAGGCGGGCGCGTGCTCAATGTCACCGCGACCGGCCGCACCGTGACCGAGGCGCAGGCGCGCGCCTATGCCGCGGTCGACAGGCTCGATTTCGCCACCGGCTTCTGCCGCCGCGACATCGGCTGGCGCGAGGTCGCGCGCGAGGCCGAATAGGCCGCGCTGGACGCGGCGAATGCGCACGCATAGGCTTGGACGGAAAGCAGGGAGTTCATCATGATTTGGCTTCAGGAAAATTGGATCATCGCCGTCGTCGGCCTCGTCGTCGCGATCGTGCTGCTCTGGTGGCTGCTGCGCCGCAAGAAGCCGGAGGAAATCGCGCCGCCGGTCGCTCCCGCAGCCGAACCGCGCAAGCCGCTCGAACCCGCCAAGCCCGACATCGTCGCCGCCGAACCGGCGCGCTTCAAACCGATCGCGCCGGCCCCCGCGCCGACGCCGACGCCCGCACCGCTCGCCAAGCCCGTTGCCAAGGCGCGCCCTGCCCCCAAGGCCGCGCCCGCGCTGGACATCCCCGAAGAGCCGTCGGTCCCGGCAGCACCCCCCGCCGAAACACCGCCCGCTCCCGAACCCGCGCCGCCGTCAGCGCCGGAACCGGAGCCCATCGTTCCCGAGGAACCGACCGTTCCGGCTCCCGCACCGGCCCCTGCCGCCGCGGCGGCGAAAACCGACAATCTGCAATTGCTGAAGGGCGTCGGCCCCAAGATGGTCGCGCTGCTCGGCGGCCTCGGCGTCACCAGCTTCCGGCAGATCGCCGACTGGACCGACGCCGACGTCGCGACGATCGATCCGCAGCTCGGCGCCTTCCAGGGCCGCATCGCGCGCGACAATATCGTCGACCAGGCGGGCTATCTCGCGCGCGGCGACAAGGCCGGGTTCGAAGCGAAGTACGGCGCGCTCGGCGGCGAACTCTGATCCGCCGGTTGGAGGAGCCCGGCAGGTCCGTTTACGGCCGGAAGTTGCCGTTCCCCTCATCGTCACCCCGGACTTGATCCGGGGTCCCGCTGGACGTCGAAAACTGTCGCTGCCCTCGAAAAAGCCCCGATATGGACATCGTCCATTCGGCACTGCGCGAGGACGCGGCGGCGCTTAAAGCCGCAAAGGACTCATTTTAGAGGCCTGCATGCGGGGTTTTTGTGGCTTTAAGCGCCGTCTAGTCCGCGTCCTCATCCTTCGGCTTGCTGATTTCGGTGACGAGCAGCTTGTCGATCTTGCGCCCGTCCATGTCGACGATCTCGAAACGCCAGCCCTTGTCGGTGAATTTCTCACCCTCGGTGGGCAGGTGCTTGAGGATCGCGAGCGCGTGGCCCGCCGCGGTCGCATAATCGCGGTCGTCGTCCAGTTCGATCCCCAGCCGCTCGGCCATCTGGTCGGCGGGCATCGACCCCGCGATCAGCAGACTGCCGTCGTCGCGTTCGACGACGAACGGCTCGCTGCCGATATCCTGATCCGACGCGAATTCGCCCGCGATCGCCGCCAGCAGGTCGGCGGGGGTCACCAGTCCTTCGAAATGACCATATTCGTCGTGAACGAACAGCATCGGCACGTCGGCGGCGCGCAACGCTTCGAGCGCGTCCATCGCATCGATCTGGTCGTGGATGACCTTCGCCGGGCGCATCAACTGCTCGAGGTCGAGCACCTCGCCCTGAAACAGCGCCGCGGCGATATCGCGCGCCTGCACGACACCGACAATATCGTCGACCGATCCGCGCGCGACGGGCAGGCGGCTGTGCGGGGTTTCGAGCAATTTGTCGCGCACCCCGCGCGCATCGAGCGAGATATCGACCCAGTCGACATCCTTGCGCGGCGTCATCACCTCGCGCACCGGGCGGTCGGCCAGGCGGACGACGCCCGAGATGATCGCGCGCTCGCTTTCCTCGATCACCCCCGATTTCGACGCTTCGGCGACGATCAGGTGCAATTCCTCGGCGGTCACCCGGTCTTCCGATTCGCGGTTGAGGCCGAGCAGGCGAAACACCAGCCCCGAACTCGCGTCGAGCAACCAGACGAGCGGCGCGCCGATTTTCGACAGCCAGTACATCATCGGTGCGACGATGATCGCGATCCGTTCGGGTGCACGCAGCGCGAACTGCTTGGGTACAAGCTCACCCGCGATCAGCGAAACATAGGTGGTGAGCGCGATGACGACGGCAAAAGCCACCGACAAGGCCGTCTCGGCATCGAGGCCGAACAGCGCCTGCAAGCGCTCCGCGACCGGCTGGCCCAGGCTGGCGCCCGAATAGGCGCCGGTCAGAACACCGATCAGGGTGATGCCGACCTGCACCGTCGACAGGAAACGCCCCGGATCGGAGGCAAGCTGGCGCGCAATCCTGGCGCCGCGGCTGCCGCGCTTCTCGGCCGCCTGCAACCGCGGGTCACGCGATGACACGATGGCCAGTTCGGACATGGCGAAAACGCCGTTGAGGAGGACGAGGATCGCGATGATCGCGACGTCGCCCCATGGGAAAGGGCTCATCGGGCGATTATACGGCGCATCGGCGCCCGGCCCCTATCAGCTTCAGTGTCAGCTTCGGTCATGCTCACCCTATAAGCGAAAGGCGCGGCATTGCACAATGGCGCGCGACTGAACGCCCCGCTCAGTCCGGGTTCAGGCGAATTTTGGAACCAGTTGCCCGGCCATATGTTATCGGCATGAAAAGGCGGCCATCGCATGATTCCGGGTTCAGGCCGCCAGACAAGGGAGCGCAAAAATGAAGACCAACATGATCAGGCTCACCCTCCTCGCGAGCATCGGCGCGTTGTCGCTGAGCGCCTGCGTTACCGATCCGGTGACCGGCGAGAAGAAGATTTCGAAGGCCGCGATCGGCGGCGTCGGCGGCGCGCTGGGCGGCTATCTGCTCGGTGACCTCATCGGCGGCAAGAACAGCCGGACCGAGGAAATCGTCGGCGCCGGCATCGGCGCGGTCGCGGGCGCAGGCGCCGGCTATTATATGGACCAGCAGGAAAAGAAGCTGCGCGAACGCACCGCGGGCACCGGCATCGACGTCGAACGCCAGGGCGACCAGCTGGTGCTCAACATGCCCGGCGACGTCACCTTCGACTATAACAGCGCATTGGTGAAGTCGCAGTTCCGCAGCGCGCTCGACAATGTCGCGGCGACGCTCGCCGAATATCCGAGCACCTATATCGACGTTTATGGCCACACCGATTCGACCGGCAGCGACAGCTATAACCAGGGCCTGTCCGAACGCCGCGCCGCGTCGGTCGCCGACTATCTGGGCGGCCGCGGCATCCAGCGCGCGCGCATGGCGACGATGGGCTATGGCGAATCGCAGCTCAAATGCTCGCCCGAACGCAGCGAGGCCGATTATCAGTGCAACCGCCGCGTCGAAATCCGCATCGCGCCGGTGACCCAGAACGACGTCAACAACGCACGCTGATTTCCACTCCCGTGGAACCGAAGGGGCGGCGCCTGCGGGCGGCGCCCCTTTTTTTGTTTCACGCGAAGGCGCGAAGAAGCCGGGCACGCCGCGAAGCGGCTTTTGATTCCTATCGTTGCGGAAGGCCGAACGTAGAAAGAATAAAGGGCCTATCGGCCTGAACCCTCTTCTTCGCGTCTTCGCGTGAATCCAATCAACCGAGGCTGAAACTTGCCTTCACCCCGTCGATCACGAATTGCGCCGCCAGCGCGGCGAGCAGCACGCCGAGCAGGCGGGTGATCACCGCCTCGCCCTTGTTGCCGATCAGCCGCATCAGCGGCCCCGCCGACAGCAGCGCCGCGAGCGTCAGCAACAGCACGACGAGCAACGCGCCGAAGATCACGAACGCCCGGTCGAGCCCGTTGTTCTGCGACACGAGCAGCATCACCGATGCGATCGACCCCGGCCCCGCGAGCATCGGCATCGCCATCGGAAAGACCGAGACATCGTCGACTTCGGGGGTGCCAAGCAGCTTTTCGGCGCGCTGCTCGCGCCGTTCGGTGCGCTTTTCGAACACCATGTCGATCGCGATGATGAACAGCATGATCCCGCCCGCGATGCGGAAACTGTCGAGATCGATATGAAGGAAGCTCAGCAGCGCCTCGCCGAACATCGCGAAGAAGATGAGGATGCATCCCGCGATCAGCACCGCGCGGATCGCCATCGACCGGCGCTGCACCGCATTCGCGCCCGTCGTCAGGCTGGCATAGATCGGCGCGCAACCGGGCGGGTCGATCACCACGAACAGGGTGACGAAGGCCGAGATGAACAGGTCGAGCATCAGGGTTTGGCCGCCGGCGCTGCGACCTGGTCGTCGATCACCGGCTGCATCGCGGTGCCGTCCCACATCCGCACCGTGACGCGGCGCGATCCGTCGGTGCCGACGCCCGACGTCCAGTTCAACGTCTGATCGGGTGAAACGCCAACCGCCATGTCCGCTCCCTCCGCGCCCGCATCGATCGCGACGCCAGGACGCGACCCGCATTTCGCCTGCTTCGACGCGATGAAGTCAGGCGCCGCGCGCGGCGTTGCCAGCGCATCGCCATGATCGAGCACCCAGGCCAGCTTGCCCTTTTTCGGATCGCGCCGCCAGATGGTGGTGAAATAGCCCTGCGCCGTACCCTGCTGCCACGCCCCGGTCGTCGCGCCGGCATTGCCGTCGCAGCTGATATAGACCGCGTGCGGCTGCCATTTGACCGCTTCGGCCGGATCCTTTTTCGAGCGCAGCCAGTCGCGCGCATTGACGCGTTGGGGCACGAACATCACCGCGTCGGGCGCGGCGGTTTCACGAAATGCCGTCCATTGCCCCTTTTCCTGCGCCAGCCGGGCAAAGGCGATTTCGGCAGCGATGAAGGCGCTGGGGTTGGGAGCCAGCGGCCGGTTGCGCTCGCGCGCCGCTACTCCGCCACCCGCGATGGCGATCGCCGACGACAGGATCGCAGCGACAGCCAAGCGGCGCATCAGAAACCCTCCGGATCGGCCAGCCCGGTGCGGCGGTGCGCGGCGACCAGCGTGTTGCGAAGCAGGCAGGCGATCGTCATCGGCCCGACCCCGCCGGGGACCGGCGTGACCGCTTCGGCCACCGCCGCGACCCCCGCATAATCGACGTCGCCGACCAGCCGCCCCTTCGCCGCGTCCGCGGCGGGCGGCAGGCGGTTGATCCCGACGTCGATCACCGTCGCGCCGGGCTTGATCCAGTCGCCCTTGACCATCTCCGGACGCCCGACCGCGGCGACCACGATATCGGCGCGGCGGACGACGTCGGCGAGATCGCGGGTCCGGCTGTGCGCGATGGTGACGGTGCAATTGGCGCCGAGCAGCAGCGCCGCCATCGGCTTGCCGACGAGGATCGAACGGCCGATCACGACCGCATCCTTGCCGCCGAGGTCGCCGAGCCGGTCCTGCAGCAGCAGCAGGCAGCCATAAGGCGTGCAGGGCACCATGCCGGGGATGCCGAGCGCGAGGCGGCCGGCGCTGACCGGGGTCAGTCCGTCGACATCCTTGTCGGGATGGATCGTCGCGACCGCCGCCTGTTCGTCGAGGTGGCCGGGCAGCGGCAGTTGCAACAGGATGCCATCGACCGCTTCGTCGGTATTGAGCTGGCGCAGCAGCGCCTCGACCTCGACCTGCGTCGCGCTCGCGGGCAGGCGATGCTCGAAGCTCGCCATACCCGCGGCGATCGTCGCCTTGCCTTTCGAACCGACATAGACCGCGCTCGCGGGATCATCGCCGACGAGCACCACCGCGAGCCCGGGGGCGCGGCCCGTCGCCGCAGCGAAGGCGGGAACCGCATCGGCGATCCGCGCCCGCAGTCCCGCCGCAAACGCCTTGCCGTCGATCAGCTGCGCCCCGTTCGTCATATCAGATCGCCCCGCTGTTCATGCCGAGCGTATAGAGATAGGAAATCACCGGTCCCTGCAGGATGATGATCAGGATCAGCACGACCATCGGGGTCAGGTCGAGCCCGCCGAAATCGGGCATGATGCGCCGGAACGGCCGGTACAACGGCTCGGTGATCCGCTCGAGCACATACCAGAGCTGGCCGACGAAATCATTGTGGGTGTTGATGACGTTGAAGGCGATCAGCCACGACATCACCGCCTGGACGATGATGATCCACCACAGGATGTTGAGCAGGATCGACAATATTTGAAGAAGCATCAGGTACATCAAGGTCTCCGGCCAAAATTGGTCGCTTCGCCTATCCTAGCGGTGAATGAGCGTGCCCGCACCCCTGGCGGTGAAAATTTCGAGCAGCATCGCGTGCGGGATGCGGCCGTCGAGGATGACCGCCGCCTCGACCCCGGCATCGACCGCGGCGACGCAGGTCTCGACCTTGGGGATCATGCCGCCGGTGATCGTTCCGTCGCTCTTCAGCGCATCGATCGCCGGGCGGTCGAGATCGGTGAGCAGCGCCCCCGATTTGTCGAGCACGCCCGAGACGTCGGTCAGCAGGAAAAAGCGCTTCGCCCCCAGGGCGCCCGCGATCGCGCCCGCCATCGTGTCGGCATTGATGTTATAGGTCGCGCCGTCAGCACCCAGGGCGACGGGCGCGATGACGGGAATGAAATTATCCTTGGTCAGATTGACCAGAATCGTCGGGTCGACCGCGACCGGCTCCCCGACGAAACCCAGATCGACGTGGCGTTCGATCCCCGAATTGGGATCGGGCTCGCTGCGGCGGACCTTTTCGGCGAGGACAAGGTTGGCGTCCTTGCCCGAAATGCCGACCGCGCGCCCGCCGAGCCCGGCGATCCAGCTGACGATTTCCTTGTTGATCTTTCCCGCCAGTACCATTTCGGCAACCTCGGCGGTCGCCGCATCGGTGACGCGCAGGCCGCCGATGAACTGCGATTCGATGCCGAGCTGCTTCAGCATCGCGCCGATCTGCGGACCGCCGCCGTGGACGACCACCGGGTTGATGCCGACCGCCTTCAGCAGCACGACATCCTCGGCGAAATCGCGCTGCGCCTCGGGGTCGCCCATCGCATGGCCGCCATATTTGATCACGAACGTCTCGCCCGCATAACGCTGCAGATAGGGCAGCGCCTCGACGAGCGTTTCGGCCTTGGCGAGCAGGTCGGGCATTTTGGAGGGGTCGGCGATCTGGTTCATGCGAGCTTCTTGCTATCGAGGTTGCGGCCGAGGGCGACAAGGCCGGTGATGACGAAGGGAATGACGGTGATCGACAGCGTGACCTTGGCCAGCATCTGCCCGACCATCAGGTTGGCGATCGGAAACACGCCGTAAAAGGCGATGGTGACGAACAACAAAGTGTCGACGATCTGGCTGAGCGCGCTGGCGATCGCGCCGCGGATCGCGAGCCAGACCGATCCGGTACCGGCGCCCCCCATTTTTCCTTCGGCGCGGCCGCGCAGCTTGCTGAAAATCGTGACATTCAGGAATTGCGACGTGCCATAAGCGACGATTCCCGCCGCCATCAGGCGCGGGCTCTGGCCGAGGATCGTGTCGAAAGCGGCAAGCCGTTCGGGCTGCATCTCGGGCGAAGCAGGCAGCGCCAGCACCAGCGCGGTCAGCATGATCGAGAGGATCAAAGGCACGAACCCCCAAAGCACCAGCCGGTTCGCGGTCGTTTGTCCATGCAGTTCGGATACCGCGCTCGACAGGGCGACGAGGATGAGGAACGCGAAAATCCCGGCCTCGACCGCGAGCCAGCCGCCGAGCGCGACCTGCTTGTTCCCGAGCACCCCGGCGAGCACGACCATGCCGCCATAGATGATGGTGAAAAGAAAGAGCGAGGGCGAAAGCGCGCGCGGCAGCCCCGTCGAGGTCGGTTCGGTCATGCCGCCCGATAGTCGCTTTTGCGAGTGCTGGAAAGACCGGGAAATCATGGCTCCGTCACGGACGGCACCAAGTCGCGTGGACATATTCGCGACTTGTCGAAGCGGCGGCTTTGGGGTGGGGAGCGGACGTTCAAAGTTCGTCATGCACACCCAATCTTTGTCATCCCCGCGAAAGCGGGGACCCAGGGCGGGGTAATACCGCTCTGGGTCCCCGCTTTCGCGGGGATGACAAAGATAGAAAATGCAAACGGCAGCAACGGCCGGTAGCTGCCGTTCCCTTCGTCGTCACCCCGGACTTGATCCGGGGTCCCGCTTGAAGTCGAAAACTGCTGGCGCCCCAAAAAAAGCGGGATCCCGGTTCAAGCCCGGGATGACGAGGAGCGGAGGAAACGGCAAGAAGCGGCCGTTATCGAACACTCGAATTTGTCCGGCCTATGGCCTGAACCCATAATCATGCGTTCGAGCTGTTTTTGCTGTCCTACATAATGCGGCCCCCATATGGTCGTCCGATGATCATGCCCGCCGTTCCATCCTTTCATCTCATCCCGGGCGCGTCCGCGACCCGCACCGGCAGCGAGAAGGGAGGGGTAGGTGGCGTGACCTTTGTGACCTTTGGAATAAAATTGCGCCGCCTGCCGACCCGATATGGGGACGGTCCCGGGGCTGCGGCGGGCCCGCGCCCCGCCGCACGACGGTTGCCCCGGCGTCAAAGCCCGTTAGACAGGCCCATGAACTTGCGGGGGACGCACTGAGACTATGGAACGCCTGATCGGTTTGCTCGGCATCGTCGCGCTGCTCGCGATCGCCGTGCTGTTCTCGTCGAACCGCCGCTGGATTCGCCTGCGCGTCGTCGTTCCCGCCTTTCTGCTCCAGGCGGGGTTCGCGGTGCTGGTGATCGGGACGCCATGGGGCCGCGCGGTCATCCAGGCGATGTCGAGCGGGGTGTCGAACCTCCTCGGCTATGCGAAGGCCGGCACCGATTTCATCTTCGGTCCGCTCGCCTCGCCCGAAATCGGCGCGAACAGCTTCGCGATCGCGGCGCTGCCGGTCATCGTCTTCTTCGCCTCGCTGATCTCGATCCTCTATTATCTCGGCATCATGCAGCTGGTGATCAAATGGGTCGGCGGCGCGATCCAGAAGATCACCGGGATCACCAAGGTCGAAAGCCTCGGCGCCGCAGCAAACATCTTCGTCGGGCAAAGCGAAAGCCCGCTCGTCATCCGCCCCTATCTGGCGGGCCTGACGCCGTCGCAGGTATTCACCGTGATGACGGTCGGCATGGCGGGCGTCGCGGGCACGATCCTCGGTGCTTATGCGAGCATGATCGGCGAACAATTGCTGCCCTATCTGCTCGCCGCGAGCTTCATGTCGGCGCCCGGCGGCATCCTGATGGCAAAGATCATGATGCCCGACGATCCCCGCGACCTCGGCATCGAACCTGTCATCATGCCCGAGGCGAGCCATGACGAGGAAAAACCCGCTAATATCATCATGGCCGCCGCGCAGGGCGCGCAGACCGGGGTCAAGCTGGCGGTCGCGGTCGGCGCGATGGTGCTGGCCTTCGTCGCGCTCGTCGCGCTCGCCAATGGCCTGCTCGGCGGGATCGGCGGCTGGTTCGGCTATCCCGATCTGTCCTTCCAGCTGATCATCGGCGCGATCTTTCGCCCGGTGATGTGGCTGATGGGCGTGCCCTGGAACGAAAGCGCCGCCGCCGGCGGACTGTTCGGGACCAAGGTCGTCCTCAACGAATTCGTCGCCTTCATCGACCTCGGCAAGGTCCAGGGCGACCTGTCGGCGATCTCGGTCGCGATCGCGACCTTTGCGCTGTGCGGTTTTGCCAATTTCTCCAGCATCGCGATCCAGATGGCGGTGACCGGCGGGCTCGCCCCGAACCAGCGGCCGATGATCGCGCGGCTCGGGCTCAAGGCGCTGCTCGCGGGCAGCCTGTCGAACCTGATGTCGGCAGCGCTCGCCGGCCTGATGCTCGGGCTGATGTAAATCGCCGCCCGATTGCCAAACAGACCCTCGTGACGTAACTTCGCTGTCCAGGGACCAGCGATATACTTTGACAGGGAAAGGTATTGCGGTGATGCGATTCTCATTTCCATGGAAGGCGGCGGCGGGCCTTGTTCTGATCGCCGGCAGCGGCGTGCTGACGACCAGCACCGCACAAACCCCCGAAGAGCGCCGATACCGGCCGCCCGAAGCGACAATTTACCGTGACGCGGCCTATCGCGGCCCGGCGGTCTTCGTCGGCGAGGCCAAACCCAATCTGGGACTGGCGTGGCCGGTCAATTCGATCCGGGTTCCGAACGGACGCTGGGAGCTCTGCGAAAAAACCCGGTATCGCGGCACGTGCCGAACGGTCGAGCGCGATACGCCGATGCTCGGCACCGTCCTGCGCGGGCTGACGATCCAGTCGATCCGGCCCGTCGGCACGGGCGGTGGCGGCGGCGGTGGCGGATGGAACCCGAACCCGCCCGCGAACGACCAGGTGGCGCGCGGCAATTTTGCCGAATTCCATACCCAGCCGGGGACGAACGGCTCGCGCGTGCTGGCCTGTGCCGGCGGATCGTCAACCGCGAACTGTGCGGCGCGCACCGCCGACACCTGGTGCCGGTCGATCGGCTGGAACGGGTCAGCGCGCGAGCATCTGGAAACCGTCGGTAACCGCGTATATCTCGCCGACGTGCTATGCGTCCGCTCGGGCTATTGAGGGGATCCGCAATGCATAAGACCTTCATGATCGCCGCCGCCATGCTGGCACTCGCCGCCTGCGCATCGACCCCGGCGCGGACCGGCACATCCTATGATTGCGACCGCGGGACGCGGCTGACGGTCAACTATCTGCCCAATGCCGCGATCGTTCGTGTCAACGGCCGCCAGACCATGACCTTGCGATCGACGCCGGCGAACAGCGGGCAGATTTACGAGAACCGAAGCGGCGCACGCCTGCACCGGAACGGCAACAGCGCGACGTGGAATACCGCACAGCGCTCGGCACCCGAAAGCTGCCGCGTGGTGATGCGGCCGCTGTGACAAAAGGGGGACGGGCCGCCGGTGAACCCCGGCGGCCCGTTCATATCTCTCATATCTCCATTCGCGCGAACGCTGCGCGGACTTCGGCGGCGAACAGTACAGGCTGTTCCCACGCCGCGAAATGGCCGCCGCGCCCGGGCTCGTTCCAATAGACGATATTGCGGTAACGCCGCTCGGCCCAGCGCCGCGACAGGCGCACGATCTCGTTCGGAAACAGGCTGCATCCTGTCGGTACGTCGATCTCGCCCGCCGCGAACTGGCGGAAGCTATGCCAGTAGAGCCGCGCCGATGAAGCCGCGCTCGCGGTCAGCCAATAGAGGCTGACGATGTCGAGCATCGCGTCCTTCGACACCGCATTTTCGGGATGACCGCCGACCGACTGGCCGCCGGGCCGGTGTCCGCAGTCGGTCCAGCCATGGAATTTCTCGACGATCCAGGCCATTTGTCCGACAGGGGAGTCGGTGAGCGCATAGCCAAGCGTCTGCGGCCGCGTCGCCTGCTGGATCGAATAGCCGTTGTCCTTCGACTGATACCAGCCGAAACGCGCGAGATAGAGTTTTTCCGCGTCGCTGAGGTCGGTCATCAGGTCGGGCGGCGGGGCACCGACGACCATGTTGACGTGGATGCCCGCGCAACGATCGGCATGGTGCATGCCGATTGCGCAGGTCACAGCGCTGCCCCAGTCGCCGCCCTGCGCGAAATAGCGGTCGTAGCCGAGCGCCCGCATCAACGCGTCCCAGCTCGCGGCGATATGCTCGACGCTCCATTTGGCGAGCGTCGGCTTGCCCGAAAAGCCATAGCCCGGAAGCGACGGGACGACGAGGTGATAGTCCGCCGACAAGGATTCGATCACGCCCAGAAATTCGAGGATCGATCCCGGCCAGCCGTGGGTCAATATCAGCGGCCGCGCCGCCGGATTGTCCGAGCGAATATGCAGGAAATGGATGTCGAGGCCGTCGACCTCGGCGAGATAATTGGGCAGCGCATTCAGCCGCGCCTCGACGGGCCGCCAGTCATGGTGATCGCGCCAATAGACGGCCAGTTCCTGCGCATAGGCGAGCGGGATGCCCTGATCCCAGTCGTCGACGGTTTCCTTTTCAGGCCAGCGCGTGCGCGCCAGACGATCCTTGAGATCGTCGAGCGCGGCTTGCGGCACGTCGATGCGGAACGGACGAATATTGGCGACCCGCATAATCCCGCTCTCCTCCTGCAGCCTAACGGTCAGGGCCGCGCCGGTGCCTTGCAGCCGCGTTGCAGCCCGACGCCCTTCAGGAAACCGCGGCGCACCGTTCCGGCATAGACGGCGAAGGCGTAGCGGCGGCGTTCGGCGTTGGCGCCGGTCACTTCGCCGATCAGCCCGCCAAAGGGGATCACCGACCCCGCCACCGTCCCGGCGACGCGCCCTGCGGTTTCCTCGCGCTTCTTGTCGCGGCTCTTGTCGACCTGTTCGTTGACGTCGGGGCCGAGCACGTCGTTGAGTTCGCCGACCTCGCGGATGATCGCGGCGCATTTGCCAAGCCCGGCGAGCGAATAGGGGTCACCCTGGATCGCCAGCAGCTTCGGCGGCACTTCCTTGCCATCGAAGGGTTCGGTCACCGAATCGGCCGTCTTCTTGATCGTCGGTGCGTCGGGCGAGCCCTGCTGGGCATAGGCGGGCGACGATACCGCGAAGCCGGCGATCGCCAATCCTGTCCAAAATTTGCTGCGCATGTCTTGCCTCCGTTGATGCCGGCCATCGGGCCCATCGTTTCAACGCGCGGAACGGCGGACGGCTCCCGCCTATTTCTTCGCCGTATGGCCGCCGTCGACCGCTTCCTGGCCGATCGACGAGGTGTCGGCCGCCCAATAATCGAAGATGCGCCCCAGCTCGCGTTGCGGCAATCCTTCGATCACATAGGCCCCGAACATATAGAGCTGGCCCTTGTCGTTGATGCCGATGCGGAGCAGGTCAAACTCGTCGTTCATTTTCTGCACCCAGCTGGCGGGCGGATTGACCACATCGCTGTACGACGCGACAAGCGTCATATATTTGCAGTCCGCCCCCGCGGTGCAGCCGACGAGACGCAGGGTCGTGCCGAACCCGTCGACCGTGATGTCGACCTCGGGCGAGGTGTCGATCTTGCTGAGCGCCCCCGGCGCATAACCCATGGCCTTGAGCGTCGCGACGAAGGCGGCCGGATTCTTGATGCTGACCGACTGCGCCTGAACCGGCGCAGCCACGCCGAACCAGGCTGCCGCCGCAGCCGCGATGAACAAACGCATGTTACCCCCCAGATGATGACGTTCGACCCCGCCGCCACCGTGTGCAACGGCGCGGCGATCGTCCAGCCATAAAATGTTGGGGGCCCGCTTTTTCGATTACCGCGTCGGGACCGGCTCGGGACCGGTCCAGTCGTAGAAGCCGCGCCCGGCCTTTTTCCCGACCCAGCCGGCCTCGACATATTTGACCAGCAGCGGCGCCGGGCGGAATTTGGGATCGCCGGTGCCATTATGGAGCACGCGGATGATTTCAAGGCAGGTGTCGAGGCCGATGAAGTCGGCGAGCGTGATCGGACCCATCGGGTGATTGAGGCCGAGCCGGCATCCGGCGTCGATGTCCTGCATCGTCGCGACGCCTTCGCCCAATGCGAACACCGCCTCGTTGATCAACGGCATCAGGACGCGGTTGACGATGAAGCCCGGCGCATCGTTCGCATGGACGATTTCCTTGCCGAGCCCGCGCCCGAATGCTTCGACGGCCGCAAGCGTCGCGTCGCTGGTCGCGAGACCGCGGATCAGTTCGATGAGGCCCATCACCGCCACCGGGTTGAAGAAGTGGACCCCGATGAAGCGTGCCGGATCATGCGCCGCCTGCGCGAGGCGGGTGATCGGGATCGAGCTGGTGTTGGTCGCCAGGATCGCGGTGTCCGACAGATGCGGGCCGACGCTGGCGAAGATCGCGCGCTTGATTTCCTCGCGCTCGGTCGCCGCCTCGATCACCAGGTTGGCGGGGGCAAAGGCGCTGTGGTCGGCGACCGGCGTGATACGGCCCAGCAGCGCATCGGCGTCATCTTGGCTCATCTTTTCCTTGGTCACCAGGCGCCCCAACGCCTTGGCGATGCCCGCCTTGCCCGCTTCGGCGCGCGCCAGATCGATGTCGGAAAGCAGTACATCATGCCCGGCGCCCGCCGCGACCTGCGCGATCCCCGCGCCCATTTGCCCTGCCCCGATGACGCCGACGATCATTGCTGTCCCTTTCGCTGAAATTCTGCCTGTGCCCCTACGGCTTGAGGCACGCGCGTCAAGGGTGGAGCATCAGGGAGCGGAGCGGAACTCGGTTGCCTTCGCCAGGATCAGCGCGAAAGCGGGATCGGCGTCATCCCAGGTCGCGATGGGGGTCCACCCGCCGGCGCGGAGCAGCAGGTTCGCGTCGCGCGGGCCATATTTATGGCTGTTCTCGCTGTGGATCGTTTCACCCTTCGCCATGTGATAGAGATGGCCATCGACGGTGAAGTCCATGTCGCACGCCGCAACGAGATGCATTTCGATCCGGGCGTGAACATCGTCCCAGATCGCGCGATGCGCGAAGTTTTCGACCGCCATGTCACCGCCGAGTTCGCGGTTGATGCGTTCGAGCAGATTGAGATTGAACGCCGCGGTCACCCCGGCGGGATCGTCATAGGCGCTTGTCAGCACCGCGATATCCTTGATCCGGTCGATGCCGATCAGCAGCAGCGATTCGTCGCCGAGCGCCTCGCGCCAGTTACGGAGCAGGTCGATCGCGGTGCGCGCGACCATGTTGCCGATCGTCGAGCCAGGGAAGAAACCAAGCTTTGGAAGCGGGCAGATTTCGCGCGGCAGCGCGACGCGCTGGGTGAAATCGGCCTCGACCGGGTAAACCGGCAGGCCGGGAAAGCGCGCCGCGAGCGCGAGCGCGCTGTCGCGCAGGAAATCGCCCGAGATGTCGACAGGCACATAGGCCGCAGGGCCGATCGCATCGAGCAGCAAAGGCGTCTTCGTCGAGCTGCCCGAGCCGAGTTCGACCACCGCGCGGCCGCGACCGGTCGCCGCCGCGATATCGGCGGCATGACGGGTCAGGAGATCGGTTTCGCTGCGCGTCGGATAATATTCGGGGAGCGCGGTGATATCCTCGAACAACGCCGACCCGGTCGCGTCGTAGAACCAGCGCGCCGGAATCGCCTTCTGCCCCTGCGAAAGCCCGGCATGGACGTCGGCGCGAAAGGCCAGGTCGACCCCCGCATCGTCGGCGGAAATCTGCCGAAGTTGACGTACGACACCCATATCAAAGATCTTTCGCTAAACGCACGCCGGTGAATTGCCAGCGCTGGTGGGGGTAGAAGAAGTTGCGGTAGGACGCACGGCAATGGCCGCGCGGGGTTGCGCAGCTGCCGCCGCGCAGCACGAACTGGCCGCTCATGAACTTGCCATTATATTCGCCGACCGCGCCGGGCGCGGCGCGAAATCCGGGATAGGGGCGATAGGCGCTGCCGGTCCATTCCCATACGCTGCCGAACATCTGTTGCAGTCCCGTGTCGTCGCCTTCAGCGGCCGCCGGATGGACCGGATCCGCGCCGTCCAGTTGCTGGCCCGACGCAGCATCGAAGGCGGCCGCCGCGGCTTCCCATTCGATCTCGGTCGGCAACCGCGCCCCCGCCCAGCTGGCGAAGGCATCGGCTTCGTAGAAGCTGATATGCGTCACGGGCGCCGCGGGGTCGATATCGCGCCAGCCCGAGAGGGTGAAGTGGCGCCCGCTGTCCCAATAGGCCGGCGCCCCGATATCTTCGGCCCGCACCCACGCCCAGCCGTCGCTGAGCCAGAGCGACGGGGTGTGGTAGCCGCCATCGTCGATGAACTGCTGCCATTCGCCGTTGCTGACCGGGCGGCTGGCGAGCGCGTGCGGGGTCAAAAGCGCGGAAAACTGCGGAACTTCACAGTCAAATGCAAAACCGTCGCCGTCATGGCCGATCGATACGACACCTTCGGCGCCGCGGATCCAGCGCATCGCGCCCGGCGCGGCGGCGGATGGAGAAATGGCGGAAAACTGCGCAACTTCACACGCGATTGCACCTTTGCGCCCCGCCGGCGCCGCATCCCACACCGCCGGGCCGAGCGGATTTTGCGCGAAAAGATGCTTCACGTCGGTGAGGAGCAATTCCTGATGCTGCTGCTCATGATGAATGCCGAGCTCGACGAGCGCCTGCGCCGCCGGGGGCAGATCGGGAAGCGCGCTTTGCACCGCCGCATCGACATGCGCGCGCCAGACGCAAATCTCGTCGAGCGAGGGCCGCGTCAGCAGGCCGCGCTGCGGGCGCGCATGGCGCGGGCCTTCGGCGTCATAATAGCTGTTGAAAAGATAGGCATAACGATCGTCGAACGGGCGATAACCGGGCAGATGGTCGCGCAGCACGAAAGTTTCGAAGAACCAGCTCGTGTGCGCAAGATGCCATTTGGCGGGCGAGGCGTCGGGCATCGACTGCGCGCTCGCGTCGGCGTCCGACAGCGTCGCGACGAGATCGAGCGAGAGGCGGCGCGTCGCGGCGAAGCGCCGCATCAGGCCGTCGAGCTGGTCGGTATCGGTTGCGGGCGAAGCGTCGGTTCGGCTGGCCATGGTAAGACAATTCCCCGAGGTGCGATTCGGTTTCGCGAGAAACCGAATATGGTCAGGCCGCGCCGGAATGTCCAGAACATTAAGGGAACATCATTCGTCGCCCCCGCGCAGGCGGGGGCCGCTGGAGGTTCCGCGCCAAGGAAGAGTAAGAACGATGGCGGCCCCCGCCTGCGCGGGGGGCGACGTGATCTCAGCGCGTCGCGCCCGGCTTCCACAGCACGTCGCCGCCCGCCGCGGCGTTCAGATGCCGCGTCAGCACGAAGAGATGGTCCGACAAGCGGTTGAGATAGGTGAGCGCGAGCGGGTTGAGGTCGCGTTCCGCATTCGCCGCGACCGCGGCGCGTTCGGCGCGGCGCGTCACCGCGCGCGCAAGGTGAAGCCGCGCCGCCGCCTCGGTCCCGCCGGGCAGGATGAAGCTTTTGAGCGCGTCGAGGCCGTCGTTCATCCGGTCGATCTCATCCTCCAGCCGCGCGATCTGGCTGGGCACGATGCGCAGCGCCATGTCGTGCGGACCAAAGCCGAACTGGATGTCGGGTGGGGTCGCGAGGTCGGCGCCGAGGTCGAACATCTCGTTCTGGATGCGCGACAGCATCTTCGCGTCGTCGCTGGCCGGATCGAGCGCGGCGGCGGCGAGCCCGATCGCGCTGTTCGCTTCGTCGACGTCGCCGATCGCCGCCATCAGCGGCGCCGATTTCGCGATGCGCGAGCCGTCGACGAGCCCGGTGGTGCCGTCGTCGCCGGTCCGCGTGTAGATCTTGTTGAGCTTGACCATTTGCAGGCACCTGGAGTTGAGGCCCGGGCGAGCGGCAGGTCGATGGGTGTCTCGACTTCGCTCGACACGAACGGAAGAAGAAGGCCCCGCTTAGCCGCCCGCGGCGAAGGCGCCGACCAGGATCAGCAGCACGACGGTGATCGCCTGCCACTTCACGCGCGCCATCATCATCCGGTTCTGGAGCAGCTGGTTTTCCTCGACCTTGCCGTCGATCGCCGCCTGATGCCCCTGCGAGAAATAGAAGAGCCCCCGCGCGAGCGAGAAGAGGACGAAGCCGGCGGCGACAACCACCGCGAGGACGAGGAGGATTTGCATGCCGTCTATCTAGGGCATTTGCAGAAAATATCCAGTGGGAAGCCGCGCTTCGCACAAATCGGCGGCCAGCGCGCGGCCGTCCTGCCCCGCCGCGCGCAGCCCGGCGAGCGACGCCGCCGCATCGCGCTTCGCGAGCCGTTTGCCGTCGGCGCCGCAGACGAGCGCGTGGTGGCGATAGAGCGGCGTCGGCAGGCCGAGCAGCGCCTGGAGCAGGCGGTGGACATCGGTCGAGGCGATGAGGTCGGCGCCGCGCACGACATGCGTCACCCCCATTGCGGCATCGTCGAGCGTGCTCGCGAGATGATAGCTGGCCGGGGCATCCTTGCGCGCGAGCACGATGTCGCCATGCGCCAGCGGATTGGCGGTGCGCGCGCCCTGCCCCTGTTCCTCCCAGACGAGCGGCCCGGCGCGCGCGGCGGCGCGTTCGATATCGAGGCGCCAGCAATGCGGCTCGGCGGCGCGCCGCCGTTCGCGTTCCGCTTCGCCGAGACCGCGGCAGGTGCCGGGATAGCGCGCGCCGGCCGATCCGTCCGGGGCGCCGTGCGGCGCCGCGAGGCTCGCGGCGATGTCGGCGCGGGTGCAGAAGCACGGGTAGACGAGGCTGCGGGCACGCAGATCATCGAGCGCCGCGGCATAGGTGCCGAGCCGCGCCGACTGGCGGACCGGATCGCCGTCCCAGTCGATCCCGAGCCACGCGAGATCGGCGAGCGAGGCGCCGATAAATTCCTCGCGCGAGCGGCTGCCGTCGATATCGTCGATGCGGATCAGGAAACGCCCGCCGGCGTCGCGTGCAGCGGCATGCGCGAGCACGGCGCTATAGGCGTGACCGAGGTGAAGATCGCCGGTCGGGCTGGGGGCGAAACGGGTCAACATCTTTAGCGCCTTGAATCCATATGCTGTGCCGAGTCAAAGGCAATCATTCCATATCTTGCGGGCACAAGCCCCTTGACGTCAGAATCTGATGCGGCATGTAATGATGGTGTCATGCAGGAACGGCAGTGGCGCGCCATCCCGCGAGTAAAGGGGGCAGCGTTACCAAGCCATGTTCCATCCCGATCTTGCCCGGCATCCCGATAGCTGTCCGGCCCTCGTCCTCAACGCAGATTATACGCCGCTGAGCTATTATCCCTTGAGCCTGTGGCCGTGGCAGACCGCGGTCAAGGCGGTGTTCCTCGACCGCGTCACCATCGTCGAAAATTACGAGCGCGAGATTCATTCGCCGACGCGGACGATGCCGATCCCCAGCGTCATTGCGCTGCGCCAATATGTGAAGCCGTCCGAGCATCCGGCGTTCACGCGCTTCAACCTGTTCCTGCGCGACCGCTTCGAATGCCAATATTGCGGGTCGGGGAAGGACCTGACCTTCGATCATGTGGTGCCGCGCCGGCTCGGCGGGCGGACGACGTGGGAAAATGTCGCGACCGCCTGTGCGCCGTGCAACCTCAAAAAGGGTGGCCGGACGCCGCAACAGGCGCGGATGCCGCTCTGTCGCCAGCCTTGGCGCCCGACGAGCTGGCAGCTCCAGGACAATGGCCGCGCCTTCCCGCCGGGATATCTGCATACGAGCTGGATCGACTGGTTATACTGGGATGTCGAGCTGGAAGGGTGATGCATCCGGCCGCTTCCTACCCTTCTTCGTCATCCCGGGCTTGACCCGGGATCCCGCTTCTTGGGGCATCCGGCAGTTGTCGACGTCAAGCGGGACCCCGGATCAAGTCCGGGGTGACGATAAAGCTAACGGCCGTAACCGGCCGTTAGCCGCCTTCCATCTTCCCGCGACCCACGGTACAATCTCCTGCCTCCCGTGAAGAGACGTTCGAAGGAGAAGGAAGATGGTCCGTATCATTGCCCTGGGCCTTGCCGCACTGACCCTCGCCGCCTGCGCCACGACCGGCGAAGCCGAGAACCAGCAAATCGCCGTCGCCGGCAGCATCGCCTATCGCGAGCGTATCGCCCTCCCGCCGAGCGCGCAGATCGAGGTGCGGCTCGACGACGTCAGCCTGGCCGATGCCCCGTCGCGGACCATCGCGCGGCAGGCGTTCGGCGCCGATGGCCAGCAAGTACCGATCGCCTTCCTGCTCCGCTTCGACCGCCGCCAGATCGACCCGCGCCACAGCTATGCGGTGTCTGCGCGGGTCACCGGCGATGACGGCAAACTGATGTTCATCACCGACACGCGCAACTCTGTTGCGTTCGACGGGCGGTCGGAGGTCGATATGGGGGTGTTGAACCTCGTCAAGACGAACTGATCGGATATCGGCATAGCTATGCGCCGCTTGACGTAGCGTCTGCTGCAGTGCAGCAACGCGCGCCATGGGCCCGCCTATCCAGATCTCGCAAAATCCCGACATCCGCTATTTGGGGCGGATCCTGGGTGATGTCATCCGCGCCTATGGCGGCGACAAATTGTTTCGCCAGACCGAATATATCCGGTCGTCGAGCGTCGACCGGCACCGCGGCATCGCGGGGGCCGAGGCGATCGATCCGGGGCTCGATGCGCTGAGCCTCGACGATACGATCGCCTTTGTCCGCGGTTTCATGCTGTTTTCGATGCTCGCCAATCTGGCCGAGGACCGGCAGGGGGTCGCCGCCGAGCCCGAAGCGACCGTCGCCGCGGCGCTCGCCAAGCTGAAGGCCGACGGGACGGGCGGCGATGCGGTCGCGGCGCTGCTCGGCGCCTCGCTGATCGCCCCGGTGCTCACCGCGCACCCGACCGAGGTGCGCCGCAAGTCGGTGCTCGACCACAAGAACCGCATCGCCGCGCTGATGCTGCTGCGCGACGCCGGGGCCGAGGAAACGCCGCAGGGCGATATCGTCGAGGAAGCGATCCGGCGGCAGATCGTGCTCCTGTGGCAGACGCGGCCGCTGCGCACCGAAAAGCTGTTCGTCGCCGACGAGATCGACAATGCGCTCACTTATCTCCGCGACGTCTTCCTGCCGGTGGTGCCCAAGCTCTACGCACGCTGGGAGGCCGAGCTTGGCCAGCGCCCGGCGCCCTTCCTGCGCGTCGGCAGCTGGATCGGCGGCGACCGCGACGGCAATCCGTTCGTCACCGCCGAGACGCTGCGCCAGGCGACCGGCCGCAACGCCGCCGCGGTGCTCGGCCATTATGCCGATGCGGTCCACGCGCTCGGCGCCGAATTGTCGGTGTCGGCGAGCCTTGCGCCGGTGCCCGACGCGGTCATCGCGCTGGCCGAGGCGAGCGGCGACGATGCGCCGAGCCGCCGCGACGAACCCTATCGCCGCGCGCTGTCGGGAATTTACGCGCGCGTTTGCGCTACTTACGCGGCGATCACCGGCAAGGCGCCGCCGCGCCCGTCGGCGCTGAAGGGCGAAGCCTATCGGGCGCCGGCTGATTTCCGCCGCGACCTCGTCACCCTCGCCGACGGCCTGGCGGCGAGCGGCGAGGGCCAGCTGATCGGCATCGGTGCGCTGGGCCGGCTGATCCGCGCGGTCGAGGTGTTCGGATTCCATCTCGCGACGCTCGACATGCGGCAGAATAGCGCGGTGCACGAGCGCGTGCTGGCCGAACTGCTGGCGGTGGCGGGGGTGTGCGCCGATTATAAGGCGCTGGGCGAGGAAGAGCGTATCGCGCTGCTCACCGCCGAACTGCAAAGCGATCGCCCGCTCGCCGCGCCTTGGCACCAGTGGAGCGACGAGACCGCGGGCGAGCTGGCGATCGTCCACGCCGCCGCCGATATCCGCGAGCGGCTAGGGCAGGATGCGATCTGCCAGTGGATCATCTCGATGTCGCAGGAATTGTCCGACCTGCTCGAAGTCCATGTCCTCGCGCGCGAGGGAGGGCTGTGGCGGAGCGGCGGCGACGCCGGCAAATCGAATTTGATGGTCGTGCCGTTGTTCGAGACGATCGCCGATCTCGACCGCGCGCCGGCGATCATGGCGCGCTATTTCGCGATGCCCGAAATCGGCCCGCAGATCGGCCAGCGCGGGCATCAGGAAGTGATGATCGGCTATTCGGATTCGAACAAGGACGGCGGCTATCTGACCTCGACCTGGGGGCTCCATCAGGCGTCGCAGGCGCTGACCCCGGTGTTCGAGGACGCCGGCACCGCGATGCAATTGTTCCACGGCCGCGGCGGCGCGGTCGGGCGCGGCGGCGGCAGCGCCTTCGCCGCGATCCGCGCCCAGCCCGCAGGCACGGTGCAGGGCCGCATCCGGATCACCGAACAGGGCGAGGTGATCGCCGCCAAATATGGCACCGCCGACGGCGCGGCGGCCAATCTGGAAGCGATGGTGTCGGCGAGCCTGCTCGCAAGCCTCGAGCCCGAGGCGGCGAGCGACGCCGACGCGGCGCGCTTTGCCGGAGCGATGGACGCGCTGTCGGACAGCGCCTTCGCCGCCTATCGCGGGCTCGTCTACGACACCCCGGCGTTCAAGGATTTCTTCCGCGCGATGACGCCGATCGCCGAAATCGCGACCCTGAAGATCGGGTCGCGGCCGTCGAGCCGGACCAAGAGCAATGCGATCGAGGATTTGCGCGCCATCCCATGGGTGTTCAGCTGGGCGCAGTCGCGCGCGATGCTGCCCGGCTGGTACGGCACCGGCGAAGGTTTTGCAGCATTCGAGGACAAGGCGCTGCTCGCCGACATGGCGGCGGGCTGGCCCTTTTTCGCCGCGCTGCTGGGCAATATGGAAATGGTGCTTGCAAAGTCCGACATGGGGATCGCGGCGCGCTACGCCGAGCTCGCAGGCGATGTCGACGGGAATGCCGCGATCTTCACGCGCATTCGCGACGGGTGGCACCGCGCGCATGACGGTTTGCTGGGCATCACCGGCCAGACGCGGCTGCTCGACAAGAATCCGGCGCTGGAAGCGTCGATCCGGCTTCGCCTGCCCTATATCGAGCCCTTGAACCTGCTCCAGATCGAATTGATGAAGCGCCACCGCGCGGGCGAGACCGACGAACGCATCGGCGAAGGCATCCAGCTGACAATCAACGCGATCGCGACGGCGCTGCGGAACAGCGGCTGATTTCGTCGCTGCCGCGAAGGCAGGACCGCTATCGGCTTGACGCGAGGCAGCCAGCGACCCCCGCCTTCGCGGGGGGCGACGATTAGTTTTTCGAAACGATCCGCACGTCGCCTTTCGAATTGGCACCGTCGGGCGCGAAGTTGATCGTGAAATCGTCGCCGTCCTTGTCGGTGCCCGCGAGTGCGTCGCCGCTGCGGGTAACCTTGACGCCCTTCTTCGCGAACTCACCCGCCATCCAGTCGGCCGCCCTGGCGGGCGCAGCGGGCGCGGTGAAGCCGAGCTGGACCGTCGCCTTGCTCGCGCCGCCCTTGTCATTCGCATCGACATTGACCGTCGTCACATGGCTGCCCGGGTAAAGCTTCACCCCGTCGATATCGAAATCGCCGGTGACGTCGAGATTGACGAAATCCGGAATCTTCATATCGATATCGACACCCTCGCCGCCGATCTTCAGCTTGCCGCCGCCTTCGCCGGCCGTGATCTGCACGCCGCCGTCGGCACCGCCGGCATTGATCTTGATCTCGGGCCCATCCTTCTTGTCGCTTCCCTGCCCGCAGGCGGCGAGGAGCATCATCGGGGGAATGAGGAACGCGAGACGCATGGGCCTTCTCCTTAGTGCATTAGTTGTATAATACACCTTGGAGTTTGGCGAGTCAACTTCTCCGCCTTCGTCATGCGGGACTCGATCCGGCATCCCGCTTTGCAACGATCAGCGGGACCCCGGATCAAGTCCGGGGTGACGAATCAGGAAAGGGTCGCTTACGCGTCGATGCTCGTGCTGACATTGCCGTGCACCAGCCCGCCGTCGACGGTGATCGTGTCGCCGACGACATAGTCGCCCGCCTTCGACGCAAGGAAGATCGCGGCGCCCGCCATGTCTTCGGGCACCCCGATGCGCTTGGTCGGAATGCTCTGCGCCACCGCGTCGCCATGATCGCGCGCCGCCTTGTTCATGTCCGACTGGAAGGCGCCCGGCGCGATCGCGGTGACGAGGATATGATCCTGCACCAGCCGCGCCGCCATGCGCTTGGTCAGATAGAGGATCGCCGCCTTCGACGCATGATAGCTGTAGGTTTCCCACGGATTGAGCCGCATTCCGTCGATCGAGCCAATGTTGATCACCTTCGCCGGGCGGTCGTGCGAGCCGCCGGCCTTCAGGAGGCCGTGCAGCGCTTGCGTCAGGAAGAAGGGCGATTTGACGTTAATGTCCATCACCTTGTCCCAGCCCGCTTCGGGGAAACACTCGAACGGTTCGCCCCATGCGGCGCCGGCATTGTTGACGAGAATGTCGAGCCGTTCCTCGCGCGCTTCGAGTTCCTTGGCGAGCGCGCGGCAACCCTCGACGGTCGCGAGATCGACCGGCAGGCCGATAACCTTGCCCGGATAGCGCGTTTCGAAATCGGCGACGGCCTCCTCGATCTGCGCGGTCTTGCGCGCCGAGATGTAGACGCGCGCGGCACCCGCGGCGAGATAGCCCTCGACGATCATCTTGCCGATGCCGCGCGAGCCGCCGGTGACGAGCGCGATGCGGCCGTCGAGGCCGAACATGTCTTGGAGGTTCATAATGGCTTCTCCTCTAAAGCCCCTCCCCTTCAGGGGAGGGGTTGGGGTGGGGGCTCGCGGCGTAGCGTAAGGCCTTTGGCCCCCACCCGCTGCGACTAGGCGGCAAGCCGCCAAGTCTCGCTGCCCTCCCCTGAAGGGGAGGGCGTAATCAGATTAGTAGCCGTTCATCCGCGCGACCTGGTCGATGTGGTAGTGCACATCGCCCATATATTCCGCCAAAGCGCGGTCGCGTTTCATATAAAGGCCGATGTCATATTCGTCGGTCATGCCGATGCCGCCGTGCATCTGCACGCCTTCGCGCACTGCAAGATTGGCGGCGCGGCCGGCTTTCGCTTTCGCGACCGAAACCATCAGCTTCACCCCCTCGCTGCCTTCGTCCAAAAGCTGTTGCGCCTTCATCACGGTGGCGCGCGCGACTTCCATTTCGCCATAGAGATGCGCGGCGCGGTGCTGGAGGCCCTGAAACTCGCCGATCAGCTTGCCGAACTGCTTGCGCTCCTTGAGGTAGGTGACGGTCATGTCCATCGCGCCCTGACCGACGCCGACCATTTCGGCGGCAGCACCGGTGCGAGTGGCCGCAAGCAGCGCGTCGAGGATCTCGCCGCCCGCATCGACCTCACCTATCACCGCATCGGCATCGACCTCGACGCCATCGAGCGTGACATGGCTCGCGAGCGAAGAATCGACGAGGCGGCGCGGGTCGGCGGTGACGCCCTTGGCATCCTTCGGCACCGCAAACAGGGTGATGCCGTTGTCAGTCTTCGCCGCGACGATGCTCATGTCGGCGACATGTCCGTGGAGGACGAAGCTCTTCTTGCCGTCGAGGCGGAAGCCGTTGCCCGCGCGCGTTGCGGTGGTGGCGATGCGGTCGGGGCGGTGCTTGGCGCCCTCGTCGATCGCGAGCGCGATGATCGCCTCGCCCGACGCGATCGCGGGGAGCCAGCGGCCCGCCTGCGTGCCGCCGGCTTTTGCCAGCGCAGCGACCGCGCCGACGCTGGTCGACAGGAACGGCGACGGGGTCAGGTTGCGGCCGATTTCCTCGAGCACGATGCCCGCTTCCATATGCCCCATGCCGAGCCCGCCATGTGCTTCGGGAACGAGCATGCCGGGCAGGCCCATTTCGGTGAATTGCGTCCAGAGGTCGCGCGAGAAGCCGGTCGCGTCGGCCGAATCGCGGAGTTTGCGGAGATGCGACACGGGTGCCTGTTCGGCCACGAAGGGCGCGACGCTGTCCTTGAGCATCGCCTGGTCGTCATTGTGATAGAGCGGCATATTCCAAAAACTCCGTTTGTCCTGAGGAGCCGTTGAGCTTGTCGAAACGGCGTCTCGAAGGACCGTTGCGTGCGTGTCCTTCGAGACGGGCCTTCGCCTCCGCTCAGTCCCTCCTCAGGACGAACGGAGGTTGGCGGCCTCAAGCCCCCGGCAGATCCAATATCCGCTTGGCGATGACGTTGAGCATGACTTCGCTCGTCCCGCCTTCGATCGAATTGGCCTTGGTGCGCAACCAGCCGCGCGGACGTGCACCACCCTTGGTTTCTTCGCTGTCCCATTCGAGCGCCTCGCTGCCGCCGCTCGACATGACAAGCTCGTGACGCCGCTTGTTGAGTTCGGTGCCGACATATTTCATCATGTTCGAGCTGGCGGGGTGCGCGCGGCCGGTCTTCCACATGTCCATGAAGCGTTCGCCCATCGCGCGATAGGCGAAGACATCGACGTCGAACGCCGCCATTTCCGCGCGCAGGATCGGATCGTCGAGCTCGCCCGCGGCATTCTTGCCGAACGCCTTGGCGAAGGCGCCGCCGATGCTGACCATGTCGCCGCCCGCGCCGCCGCCCGAGATCATCTCGCGCTCGTGGCCGAGCAGATATTTGGCGACGTCCCAGCCGCGGTTGATCTCGCCGATGAACTGCGTCTTGGGCACTTCGACATCGTCGAAGAAGGTTTCGCAGAAGGGCGAGTTGCCGCTGATCAGCAGGATCGGCTTGGTCGTGACGCCCTTGCTCGCCATGTCGAAGAGCATGAAGGTGATGCCCTGATATTTGTTCGTCTTGTCGGTGCGGACGAGGCAGAAGATCCAGTCGGCCTTGTCGGCGTAGCTCGTCCAGATCTTCGAGCCGTTGACGACCCAATGATCGCCCTTGTCTTCGCCGAAGGTCTGCAGACTGACGAGGTCGCTGCCCGAGCCGGGTTCCGAATAGCCCTGGCACCAGCGGATTTCGCCGCGTGCAATCGGGTTCAGATAGTGGACCTTCTGCTCCTCGGTGCCGAATTGCAGCAGCGCGGGGCCGAGCATCCAGATGCCGAAGCTGTCGAGCGGCGAGCGCGCATGGATGCGCTTCATTTCCTGTTTGAAAACCTTGGTCTGCTCCGCCGTCAGCCCGGCGCCGCCATAAGGCCTGGGCCAGTCGGGGACGGTATAGCCCTTGGCAACACAGGCTTCGAGCCATCGTTTCTGGGCGTCATTCTTGAACTTGAAGTTGCGCCCGCCCCAGCAGACGTCGCCCTCATCACGCACGGGCTCACGCATCTCGGCGGGGCAGTTCGCCTCCAGCCATTCGCGCACCTCGGTGCGGAAAGCGTCCAGTTCGCTCATCCTCTCGGCTCCTCTTCCTTTGTGCAAATCTACGTCCGGTTCGCTACTTTACGCAAGCGTCAACTTGGCCGGGCGCACCTGCCGTTACGGCGCCGTAGCGTCCGTTTGACCGGCGTTGACGCGTCTCCTTTGGCGCCTAAGCTAAGTGGCAAAAGAAAACGGGAGAATGGGTCAATGCGATTCGCAGGCAAGGTAGCGGTCGTCACGGGTGCGGCGTCAGGCATCGGCAAAGCCACGGTATTGAAACTCGCGAGCGAGGGCGCGCATGTCTTCGCCGCCGACATCGACGAGGCCGGCGGACAAGCGCTCGCCGCAGCATCGAACGGCAAGATCGACTTCGTCCGCTGCGATGTCACCAAGCCGTCCGATATCGAGGCGCTGATGAACGAGGCGGCGGCGAAAGCCGGCGGCATCGACATCGTCTTCAACAATGCCGCCGCGGGCGGCGACCGGGCCCCGATCGACGAGATCAGCCCCGAAGGCTGGGACCGGACGATGGACCTGGTGCTCAAGTCCGTCGCGATGGGCATCCGTTACGCCGCGCCGCACATGAAGGGGCGGAAGGGCGCCAGCATCGTCAACACCGCGAGCGTCGCGGCACTCGGCGCGGGCTATTCGCCGATCGCCTATGCGGTGGCGAAGGCGGGTGTTTTGCACCTGTCGAAAGTCGCGGCGACCGATCTGGCGCGCTATGGCATCCGGGTCAACGCGATCTGCCCGGGCTTTATCAACACCAATATCTTCACCTCGTCGCTCGACGTGCCCGACGCGAGCAAGGATATGGCCAAGGCGATCATCGCCGGGATGAGCGAGGCGGCGCAGCCCGTCGCGCGCGGCGGCCAGCCCGATGATATCGCCAATGCCGTCGCTTATCTGGCGAGCGAGGAAAGCTCGTTCATGACCGGCACGCACATGCTGGTCGATGGCGGGCTGACGATCGGCCAGCGCCACGCCTGGGATCCCGAGGCGCCCGGGCTGTTCGACGCGCTCACCCAGATGGAGGAGGCGGCCAAGGCCGGAACCGACGCGTGAGTGCGGCGAGCGCGGCGCCGCTGCCGCCGACGGAAAAACTGCCGCTGCATATCAAGCTGGGCAACGGCTTCGGGTCGGTGGCGTACGGCGTCAAGGACAATGGTTTCGCGACGCTGTTGATGCTGTTCTATAATCAGGTGCTGGGGCTCGACGCCAGGATCGTCGGCTTCATCCTGCTGATCGCGCTGCTGCTCGATGCGATCGTCGACCCGCTGGTCGGCTATTGGGGCGACAAGACGCACAGCCGCTGGGGCAAGCGCCATCCGTGGATGTACGCGTCGATCCTGCCGATGGCGGCCGCCTGGATGATGCTGTGGCACCCGCCCGCCGCCGCGTCGGGCTGGCTCTATGGCTATCTGCTCCTGTTCGCCTTCCTGATGCGCGCCGCGGTATCCTGTTATGAAATACCGGCGCTGTCGGTCGTCCCCGGGTTGACCAGCGACTATGATGATCGCACGTCGCTGACCCGCTGGCGCTTTATGTTCGGCTGGGCAGGCGGTCTGTTGATGCTGACGCTGGCGTTCGCGGTGTATCTGGTGCCGTCGGACAAATATCCGGTCGGCCAGCTCAACGTCGATGGTTACCAGCTTTACGGCTGGACCGGCGCCGCGCTGATGATCGTCGCGACGAGCGTTTCGGCGATCACCACGCATCGCCGCATCGCGCGGCTGGACAGCAGCCCCCCGACGCACCTGCCGCTGGGCGAGACGTTGCGCAAGATCGGCCGGACGCTGGGCAACCGCGCCTTCCTGATCCTGCTCGCCAGTTCGCTGTTCGCCTATGTGAACCAGGGCATGACCTTTTCGGCAACGACGTACATGCTGAGCTATTATTGGGAGATGCCGCAGGCGGGCTTCCTCGCTTATTCGGTGACCCTGTTCATCGGCGTCGTCGGCGCGTTCCTGATCGTCGGATTGCTGCAAAAGCGGATCGAAAAGCGGACCGGGGCGGTCGGTGCCGGCATCGCCGCGCTGCTGCTCGCGGTCGCCCCCTATGCGTTGCGATATGTCGGCGCCTTTCCCGCCAATCATGATCCGGCACTGATCCCCGCGCTGTTCACTCTCGTCACCCTGTCCAACGCCTGCGCCGTCGCATCGATGATGCTGGGACAATCGATGGCCGCCGACATCATCGAAGCGTCGCAGGAACAGACCGGCGAGCGGTCCGAAGGGCTGTTCTTCTCGGCCTATTTCTTCATCCAGAAATGCGCGACCGGGATCGGGCTGTTCCTGACCGGGGTGATCATCAGCGCCGCCGGCATCCCGGCGCAGGCGCAGCCGGGTATGATCGGCCAGACGATCCTCAACGATTTCGCCATCTATTATCTGCTCATCCTGGTCGGTTTTTCGCTGGCCAGCGTCGCGTTCATCGCCCGCTTCCCGATTTCGCGGTCGGATCATGAGGCGCGCATCGCGGCGATGGCAGCGGTCGCTGCCGAGACGGCGAGGCCGCATCCGTAACGATCATGTCGCCGTGCGGCGCGATGATGTAATTTTCGGACCGCGGGACTTGGCAAGCCCGGCGAATCGGTCCAATGGTTTACGTGAACGTAAAGGGAAGGATGCGAAGATGGATTTCGACCTCACCGACCGGCAGGTCTATTGGCGCGATCGGGTGCGCGATTTCATCGAGCGCAAGGTTCGCCCCGCCGTCCCCACCTATGACAAGCAGGACAAGGCCGGCGAGCGCTGGAAGGTGATCCAGATCGTCGAGGATCTGAAGGCTGAAGCGAAAGAAGCCGGCATCTGGAACCTGTTCATGCCGCCCAGGTCGGGCGCGCATCATCATGTCGACGAGACGTTCGAATTCGAAGGCCCCGGCCTCACCAACCTTGAATATGCGCTGTGCGCCGAGGAAATGGGCCGCGTCGGCTTTGCCAGCGAAGTGTTCAACTGCTCGGCGCCCGACACCGGCAATATGGAAGTATTTCACCGTTACGGAACGGCCAAGCAGAAGGAAAAATATCTCGGCCGCCTGATGAACGGCCAGATCCGTTCGGCCTTCCTGATGACCGAGCCCGCGGTCGCCTCGTCCGACGCGACGAATATCGAGACGCGGATCGAACGCGACGGCGACGATTATGTGATCAACGGCACCAAATGGTGGTCGTCGGGTGCGGGCGATCCGCGCTGCGAAGTCGCGATCGTCATGGGCAAGACCGACTTTGCCGCCAAGCGCCACGCGCAGCAGTCGATGGTATTGATGCCGCTGAACGCCCCCGGCGTGAACATCCTGCGCCACCTGCCCGTCTTCGGCTATGACGATGCGCCGCACGGCCATATGGAAATCGAGCTGAAGGACGTCCGCGTCAACGCCGAGGACGCGATGCTGCTCGGCGAGGGCCGCGGTTTCGAAATCGCGCAGGGGCGCCTCGGCCCGGGCCGCATCCATCACTGCATGCGTACGATCGGCGTCGCCGAAGAAGCGATTTCGAAGATGGCGAAGCGGCTGCAGTCGCGCGTCGCCTTCGGCCGCAAGGTTGCCGAATACAGCATCTGGGAACATCGCCTGGCGCGCGCGCGCATCGACATCGAGATGACGCGCCTGCTCTGCCTCAAGGCCGCCGACATGATGGACAAGGTCGGCAACAAGTCGGCAGCGGCGGAAATCGCGATGATCAAGGTGCAGGCGCCGAACATGGCCTTGCAGATCATCGACGATGCGATCCAGGCGCATGGCGGCGCGGGCGTGTCCGAGGATTTCGGGCTGGCCAAGGCTTATGCCCATCAACGCACCCTGCGTCTGGCCGACGGTCCCGACGAAGTCCACGAACGTGCGATCGCGCGCATCGAATTCGCCAAGCACAGCGATGCCGCCGAGCCGGGCTTTTCGTCGGGCGACATCGGCGCCTCGCGGTAAGCTTTCTCCCCTCCCGCTTGCGGGAGGGGGACAGAACGGAGCCTTAGATGACCAAAGCCGCCATCCTGATCGAGCCGGGCCAGCCGCTGTCGATCGAGACCGTCCAGATCGCCGACTGCGGCCCGCACGAGGTGCGCATCCGCACCGCCGCGTGCGGGCTCTGCCATTCGGACCTGCACTTCATCGACGGCGCCTATCCGCACCCCCTGCCCGCGATCCCCGGCCATGAAGCCGCGGGCATCGTCGAGGCGGTCGGCAGCGAAGTGCGCACGGTGAAGGTCGGCGATGCGGTCGTCACCTGCCTCAGCGCCTTTTGCGGCCACTGCGAATTTTGCGTCAGCGGCCGCATGTCGCTGTGCATGGGCGGCGACACGCGCCGCGCACCGGGCCAGCCGCCGCGGATCACCCGCCCCGACGGCAGCATCGTCAACCAGATGCTGAACCTCAGCGCCTTTGCCGAGACGATGCTGGTCCACGAACATGCCTGCGTGCGCATCGATCCCGACATGCCGCTCGACCGCGCCGCGGTGATCGGCTGCGCGGTGACGACGGGCGCGGGGACGATCTTCAACGCATGCAAGCTGACCCCGGGCGAGACCGTCGCGGTCGTCGGCTGCGGCGGTGTGGGTCTCGCGACGATCAACGCCGCGAAGATCGCCGGCGCGGGCCGCATCATCGCCGCCGACCCGGTTGCCGAAAAGCGCGCACTGGCGGTAAAGCTCGGCGCGACCGATGTGGTCGACGCGCTTGCCGATGATGCCGCAAAGCAGATTCTGGAGTTGACCAAGGGCGGCGTCGATCATGCGATCGAGGCGGTCGGGCGTCCGGCTTCGGCGAGCCTCGCGGTCGCCTCGCTGCGCCGCGGCGGCACCGCGACGATCCTCGGCATGATGCCGCTGTCGGAAAAGGTCGGGCTCAGCGCGATGGACCTGCTTTCGGGCAAGAAATTGCAGGGCGCGATCATGGGCGGCAACCGCTTCCCCGTCGATATCCCGCGCCTCGTCGATTTCTACCTGCGCGGACTGCTCGACCTCGACTCGATCGTCGCCGAGACGATCCCGCTCGAAAAGATCAACGACGGTTTCGACCGCATGAAAAAGGGCGACGCCGCACGGTCGGTGATCGTATTCGGCCAATGACATTAGATGCACAAAAGGCCTTCAGCGGCACCGTCGCCCCCGAAGGCGCCGACATCCTTGACGAAGCAAAGCTGACCCAATGGATGGAAGCCCATGTCGAAGGTTTCGAAGGGCCGCTGACGCAGGGCAAATTTGCCGGCGGCCAGTCGAACCCGACGTACAAGATCGCGGCGCAGTCGGGCAATTATGTGCTCCGCCGCAAGCCTTTTGGCCAATTGCTGCCATCGGCGCATGCGGTCGATCGCGAATATAAGGTGCAGGCGGGACTTCATAAGGCGGGCTTTCCCGTGGCGCGCCAATATGGCCTGTGCACCGACGACAGCGTCGTCGGCAGCTGGTTCTATGTGATGGGCATGGTCGACGGCCAGACGATCTGGGACGGCGCGATGCCGGGATCGACCCCCGAAAACCGCCGCGCCACTTATGAGGCGATGATCGACACGCTCGCGGCGCTCCACAGCGTCGATGTCGAGGCGGCGGGGCTTGCGGATTTCGGCAAGCCCGGCAATTATTTCGGCCGCCAGGTCGATCGCTGGACGAAGCAGTACCGGCTCTCCGAAACCGAAACGATGGACGAGATGGAGCGGCTGATCGCCTGGCTGCCCGCGACCCTGCCCGAGCAGACGCGCACCAGCGTCGTCCATGGCGATTACCGCATCGACAATATGATCTTTGCCAGGGATCGGCCCGAAGTGCTCGCGGTGCTCGACTGGGAGCTGTCGACCCTCGGCGATCCGCTCGCCGATTTCACCTATGTCGCGATGGCCTGGGTGACCGATAATGGCGGGCGGTCGGGCGTCGCCGATCTCGACCGCAAGGCGCTCGGCATTCCGGAGCTCGACGAGGTGGTCACCCGCTATTGCGCCGCCACCGGCCGTGACGGCGTGCCCGACATGAACTGGTATTTCGCCTATAATTTCTTCCGCCTCGCGGGCATCATCCAGGGCATCAAGAAGCGGGTGATCGAGGGAACCGCCTCGTCCCAGCATGCGAAGGACATGTCCGAACGCGTCCGCCCGCTCGCCGAAACGGCATGGGACTTCGCGAAGAAAGCCGGGGCATGAGCCTGTTCGACCTCAGCGGCAAGGTCGCGATCATCACCGGGTCGTCGCGCGGCATCGGGCGCGCGATCGCCGAGGAATATGCCGATCATGGCGCGAAGGTCGTGATCACCAGCCGCAATCTGGAACCGTGCGAAGAGATCGCCGCGGCGATCAACGCCAAGCATCCCGGCCATGCGATTGCGGTATCGTCGAGCCTGTCGTCGAAGGAATCGCTGCAGGCCATGGTCGACGCCGGGCGCGCCGCCTTCGGTCGGATCGATATCCTCGTCTGCAACGCCGCATCGAACCCGCACTACGGCCCGATGGAAACGATCAGCGACGAAGCGCTGCGCAAGACGCTCGACCATAATATCGTCGCGCAGCACTGGCTGATCACGATGGTCGTGCCGGGCATGCGCGAGCGCAAGGCGGGGTCGATCATCCTTGTTTCGTCGATCGGCGGCCTGCGCGGGACCGCGATCATCGGCACTTACGCGATCACCAAGGCCGCCGATATCCAGATGGTCAAAAATCTTGCGCGCGAGTTCGGGCCATCGAACATCCGGATCAACGCGATCGCGCCGGGGCTGGTAAAGACCGATTTCGCCAAGGCGTTGTGGGAAAATCCCGAAAATCTGAAAGCCTCGACCTCGAATGCCTGCCTCGGCCGCATCGGCGAGCCGCGCGAGATCGCGGGCGCGGCGGTGTATCTGGGCTCGGAAGCGTCGAGTTTCATGACCGGGCAGACAATGGTTCTCGATGGAGGTGTGGTGGTATGAGCGGAGCATTGGACGGCAAGGTCGCGATCATCACCGGCGCCGGATCGGGCATCGGCCGCGCCAGCGCGCTGCGCTTCGCCGCCGAGGGGGCGAAGCTGGTGCTCGGCGACAAGACCCCGGCGGTGCATGAGACCGCGCAGCTGGTGAAAGATGCCGGTGGCGAGGCCGTCGCGTTCGAAATCGACGCAGGCATCGAAGCCGACGTCGCGAGCCTCGTCGCGGCCGCCAAAGACACTTATGGCGCGCTCGATGTCGCCTTCGCCAACGCCGGGATCATCGGCGACATGGGCGGCATCTTCGATTTCGATCCCGCCGCCTGGGCCGAGACTTTGCGCGTCAACCTGATCGGCCCGGCGCTGATGGTGAAGCATGCGGGCAAGGCAATGGTCGATCAGGGGCGCGGCGGCGCGATCGTGCTGACCGCGAGCGTCGCGGGGATCAATTCGGGCGCCGGCCCCGGCGCCTATTCGGCGTCGAAGGCGGGGGTGATCAACCTTGCCAAGGTCGCCGCGCAGCAGCTGTCGACGAGCGGCGTGCGGGTGAACGCGGTGTGCCCCGGGCTGACCGAAACCGGCATGACCAAACCGACCTTCGACTATGCGAAAGCGAAAGAGGTCACGCACAAGCTCGGCCAATTGAACCCGCTGCGCCGCGCGGCACAGCCCGAGGAACTGGCGAACGTCGCGCTGTTCCTGGCGAGCGATCAGGCGAGCTATGTCAACGGACAGGCGATCGCGGTCGATGGCGGGCTGACCAGTTCGCACCCGGTGACACGCCAGTTGCTCGGCCAGACCTCGCACTGATAGGCCTGCGCGCATGACCCATGGATTCGACACCGCGCGGCTGGGCCGCATCCCCGCCTTTCTCGCCACCAAATATGTCGATACCGGCCGCTTGCCGCACGCGGCGACTTTGGTGTCGCGGCGCGGCGAGATCGCGCACCGCTCGTGCATCGGCGAAGCGCGGCCGGGCGAGCCGCTGAAGGATGATGCGATCTTCCGCATCGCCAGCATGACCAAGCCGATCACCAGCATCGCCTTCATGATGCTGGTAGAGGAGGGCAAGGTCGCGCTGTCCGACCCGCTGGTGAAGTTCTGCCCCGAATTCAGGGACACCGGCGTCTTCGTCGCGGGCGGCGGCAATGTGCCGTTCCTGACGCGCCCGCCGGCGCGGCCGATCCTGATGGTCGACCTGCTGCGCCACACCGCCGGGCTGACCTATGGCTTTCAGGAGCGCACCCCGGTCGACGCCGCCTATCGCAAGGCACGCATCGACGATTTCGACGCCGATTACACGATGGACAGCTTCATCGCCGACCTCGCGAAAATCCCGCTGCAGTTCGATCCCGGCGCGCACTGGAACTATTCGATGGCGACCGATGTGCTCGGCGCGGTGATCGAGCGGATCGAGGGCAAGCCGTTCGGAGAGGTGCTGCACGAGCGCATCTTCGCGCCGCTTGGCATGGTCGACACCGGATTCCAGGTCCCGGCCGGCCAGCAGCACCGGCTGACCGACGCCTATGCCTTTCACCCGAAGGACAAGATGCAGGGTTTCGACGGCGGCGCGCGCAGCCGCTGGGCAAAAGACCGCAGCTTCCATTCGGGGGGCGGCGGGCTCGCCTCGACGCTCGATGATTATCACCGCTTCTGCCTGATGCTGCTCGGCGGCGGCAAGCTGGGCGATGTGCGGATCGTCAGCCGCAAGACGCTCGACCTGATGACGTCGAACCATCTCGCCGGCGGCGGCGACCTGACCCAGCATAGCGTCGGCATCTTCAGCGAGGACGAGAATGCCGGGGTCGGCTTCGGGCTCGGCTTCGCGGTCACGCTCGACCCGGCGGCGGCGGGTATTCCGGGCTCGGCGGGCGATTTTTACTGGGGCGGCATGTTTTCGACCGGCTTCTTCGTCGATCCGGTCGAGGAAATCTGCATGGTCTTCATGACCCAGCTCATGCCCTCCTCCACCTATCCCGTGCGGCGCGAGGTCAAGACGCTCGTCCACGCCGCGATCGATGACTGACTGTTAGAACCAAGGAGTCTCCCATGTCCGAAGAAACCCCCGTCAGCGTTACGATGGAAAAGGATGGCGAGGTCGCCGTCGTCATCGTCAACAACCCGCCGGTCAACGCGCTGAGCTGGCACGTCCGCCAGGGCCTCGCCGACCATTTCGCCGCGGCGCTGGCCGACGATAGCGTCAAGGCGATCGTGCTGCGCTGCGACGGCAGCACCTTCATTGCGGGCGCCGACATCAGCGAGTTCGGCAAGGCGCCGCGCGGTCCCGATTTCAACGCGGTGCTGAACAGCATCGAAGCCGCGACCAAGCCGGTGGTCGCCGCGATCCACGGCACGGCGCTCGGCGGCGGGCTCGAAACCGCGCTCGTCTGCCATTACCGCGTCGCCGTCCCCTCGGCGAAGCTCGGCGTGCCCGAGGTCAAGCTCGGCCTGCTGCCGGGCGCCGGCGGCACCCAGCGCCTGCCGCGCGTCGTCGGGGTCGAGGCCGCGGCGACGATGACCTCGCTCGGCGAACCGCTGCCCGCCGCCAAGGCGAAGGAGCTCGGCCTTGTCGATGCCCTCGCCGGCGAGGACAGCCTGGCCGCCGATGCCATCGCCTTTGCCCGCACCAAGATCGCCGACGGCCCGCGCCCGACGCGCGAACGCGCGGTGTTCGGCGACGTCGCGGTGATCGAGCAACTCAAGACCGCCAATGCCAAGCGCTGGCGCGGTTTCGACGCGCCTTATGCGAACCTCGCCTGCGTCGAGGCGGCGACGCGCCTGCCGTTCGACGAGGGCCTCGCCTTCGAGCGCGAGGAATTCACCAAGCTGATGTTCGGCAGCCAGTCGGCCGCGCAGCGCCATATCTTCTTCGCCGAGCGCCAGGCCGCGAAGATCGACGGCCTGCCCAAGGACATCAAGCTGCGCGACGTCCAGCATGTCGGCATCATCGGCGCCGGGACGATGGGCGGCGGCATCATGATGAATTTCCTGCAAAAGGGGTTCCGCTGCACGATCGTTGAGATGCAGCAGGACGCACTCGACCGCGGGCTGGGCGTCATTCGCAAGAATTACGACGCCAGCGCCGCCAAGGGCCGCTTCAAGCCCGAACAGGTCGACCAGATGATGGGGCTCATCACCCCGTCGCTCGAACTCGAAGCGCTCGCCGACTGCGACCTGATCATCGAGGCGGTCTATGAGAATATGGACGTCAAGAAGGAGATCTTCGGCAAGCTCGACCAGATCGCCAAGCCCGGCGCCATCCTCGCGTCGAACACCAGCTATCTCGACGTCAACGAGATTGCGGCATCGACGAGCCGCCCCGGCGACGTGCTCGGCATGCACTTTTTCTCGCCCGCCAACGTCATGAAGCTGCTCGAGGTCGTGCGCGGCGACAAGACCGCCGACGATGTCCTCGCCACAGCCATGTCTATTGGCAAGAAGATCGGCAAGGTCGCGGTCGTCGCGGGCGTGTGCCACGGCTTCATCGGCAACCGCATGCTCGCGCCGCGTCAGATCGAAGCGCAGAAGCTGCTGCTCGAAGGCGCGACCCCGGCGCAGGTCGACAAGGTCCACACCGATTTCGGCATGCCGATGGGGCCGTTCCAGATGAGCGACCTCGCGGGCGTCGACATCGGCTGGCACCGCGATCCGAACCGGATCGAAAGCATCCGCGACGCGCTGTGCGCCGAGGGCCGCTGGGGCCAGAAGAAGCAGGCGGGCTTCTACGACTATGACGACAAGCGCAATCCGTCGGAAAGCGCGCGCGTCGGCGAGATCATCGACGAATTCCGAGGGAAGGCGGGGATCGAGAAGCGCGCAATCACCGATCAGGAGATCATCGAGCGCACCCTCTATCCGATGGTCAACGAAGGCGCCTTGATCCTTGCCGAGGGCAAGGCGCAGCGCGCGAGCGACATCGATGTCGTGTGGATCTATGGCTATGGCTGGCCGGTCTATCGCGGCGGCCCGATGTTCTGGGCCGGGCTGGAAGGCACCGACAAGATCGCCGCCGCGCTGGAAAGCCACGGTTTCGAGGTCGCACCGCTGCTCAAGGAAAAGGCGGCGGCGAAGGCCGGCTTCTAAGCCTCCTTTCGCTTACGAAAAGATGGCCGCCTGTCCCGGCGTGGGGCAGGCGGCCTTTCTTTTGCCGGAAACCGGCCTTCGACCCTGCCAAATGTTGCGATTCAGGGTTAAAGCGCTGGCAGGACCTGCCGTTACGGCAGAGCATGAACGCCATGTCCTTTGCCGCCGCCTTGCTACTCGCCGCGAGCGCCCCGGCCGCCGTGCCGGCGCCAAAGTCGCAGGCGACCGCGGTCGGTGTCGCGCGGGCGCGCATCGTGTCGCCCGCCGAGGTGCGGCGCGTGGACGGACGGATCGAGGTGCGGACCGGGCGAAGTGACGCGCCGACGCAGGTGCATCGCACGACGCGGCAGAATGGCGGCGAGACGGCGGATTTTTATTGAGTGGCTCAGATGCATAGGTGACGGCGAGTTTTTGCCGGTAGCCGCCTTCTCTTTCATCGTCACCCCGGACTTGATCCGGGGTCCCGCTTGACCTCAAGACCTGCTGCGCCTCCAAAAGCGGGATCCCGGATCAAGTCCGGGATGACGAAAAGTGGGAAGTGGCGGGTATCGGCGTTTCACGGCTCGCTCTCTCCCCTTCAGGGGAGAGATACGCAGGCTTGCCAGCTTGCTGGCTAGCCGCAGTTGAGAGGGGCCGGAATGAAGTCCCCCTCTCCCAACCCTCTCCCCTAAAGGGGAGAGGGCTATATGTCCGCTCACCACCCCAAAACCGACTTTCGCTCTCCGCCTTCGCGGGGGCGACAGTTATTTTTGCAAAGCCTGGATGATCGCCGAAAAGTCGCGGCCGTCCTTGTCAGCCTCGACAAACGCCTCGTAAAGCTCGCGCGCTTTCGACCCCATCGGGACATCGGCGTCGACGCTCGCCGCCGCCTCCATCGCGAGGCGCAGATCCTTGAGCATCAGCGCCGCGGCGAAACCGCCCTTGTAATCATTGTCGGCGGGGGTCGCCGGTCCGACGCCGGGCAGCGGGGCATAGCTGGTCAGCGACCAGCACTGGCCCGAGCTGACCGAGGCGATGTCGAAGAATTTCTGCGGATCGAGCCCCAGCTTCTGCGCGAGCGCAAGCGTTTCGCACGTCGCGACCATCGAGGCGCCGAGCAGCATGTTGTTGCAGATCTTCGCCCCCTGCCCCGCGCCCGCATCGCCGGCGTGGATCACCGCCTTGCCCATCTTGGCGAGGATCGGTTCGGCGCGCGCGAAGCCGTCATCGGTGCCGCCGACCATGAAGGTCAGCGTGCCCGCATTGGCAGCGGCGATGCCGCCCGAGACCGGCGCGTCGACCGCGACGAGGCCCTTGGCGGTTGCAGCTTCGATATTCGCGCGCGCGGTGGCGACGTCGATCGTCGAGCAATCGAGCAGCAAGGTGCCCGCCGCAGCGTTCGGGAAGACGTCGGCTTCATAGACTGCGGCGACATGCTTGCCCGCGGGGAGCATCGTCACCACCGCCTCGGCGCCGCTCACCGCTTCGGCGGCCGACGCGGCGCGGGTGCAGCCCGACTCGACAGCGCGCGCCAGCGCCTCTTCGCTGAGGTCGAAGGCGCGGACGTCATGTCCCGCCTTCGCCAGGTTCGCGGCCATGCCGCCGCCCATATTGCCGAGCCCGATGAATGCGATTTTCATGTCAGCGACCCTTCCATACGCCTTCGCGTTTCTCGATGAAGGCGGCCATGCCTTCGGCCTTGTCCTCGGTCGCGGCGAGGATCTGGAACAGGCGGCGTTCGTAGATCAGCCCCTGGTCGAGCGTCGTTTCATAGGCGGCGTTGACCATGTCCTTGTTCACCATCGCGGCCATCGGCGGCATGCTGGCGATCGTGGCTGCGGTCTTCAGCGCTTCATCGACGAGGCTTTCATGCGCGACGACGCGCGCGACGAGGCCCGACCGCTCGGCCTCGGCACCATCCATCATCCGGCCGGTCAGACACATTTCCATCGCCTTCGCCTTGCCGATCGCGCGGGTCAGCCGCTGCGAGCCGCCCATGCCGGGGGCGACGCCGAGCTTGATTTCGGGCTGGCCGAATTTCGCCTTGTCGCTGGCAATGATGAAGTCGGCCATCATCGCCAGTTCGCAGCCGCCGCCGAGCGCGAAGCCGTTCACTGCGGCGATCCACGGCTTGCGGACTTTCTTCACGAAGTCGCTCGTCCATTTCGAGAAGAAATCCTCAAGGTAGAAATCAGACGCGGGCTTGTCGGCCATTTCCTTGATGTCGGCACCCGCGGCGAAGGCCTTGTCGCCCGAGCCGGTGAGGACGGCGCAGCGCTGGGCGGGGTCGGCTTCGAAAGCGGCAAAGGCGGCGATCAGGTCTTCCAGCACACCCGAATTGAGCGCGTTGAGCGCCTGCGGCCGGTTAAGCGTCACCAGCGTGACGGCGCCGCGTTGTTCGACGAGGAGGGTTTCGTAGGTCATTCGTATCTCCGGTTTTTCGTCATGCCGGACTTGATCCGGCATCCTGCTTTGCAAGGGTCAAGAAGCGGGACCCCGGATCAAGTCCGGGGTGACGAGCTTAGATTAGCGGCGTCCATCTTTCAGCTTCGGGCAGCGGCGCGAAGATCGCGTCGATCCAGTCGTCGGTGACCGCCTCGGGCGTCGGCGGGTCCCATTTCGGGCTGTTGTCCTTGTCGATAATCAGCGCGCGGACACCCTCGATGAAGTCGTGCATCTGAACGACACGGCTGCCAATCGCATATTCCTGCGTCATTTGCGCGGCGAAGTCGTGCATCTCGCCGCCTTCCCTGAGTTGGCGGAGCGCGACCTTGCACGTCTGCGGGCTTTTGGCGCGCAGCGTGCCCAGTTCCTTTTGCGCCCAGTCGCCGCCGTCGGTTTCGAGCGCGGCGAGGATATCCTCATAGGCATCGCTCGCGAACAGCCGGTTGATCTTGTCGATATGCTGGCTGATCGCGGCCGGCGGCGCGGTGATCGCGAGGTCGCCGAGGATACCGCCGATGCGATCCGGATGCTGCGCGATGCGTTCCTTCGCTTCGGCGAGCTGTTCGGACGGCAGATAATGGGTCGCGAGGCCGAGCGCGAGGCATTCGGCGCCGTCGAGCCGCGCGCCGGTGAGCGCAAGATACGCCCCGACGCGGCCTTCGAGGCGCGGCAGATACCAGCCGCCACCGACATCGGGGAACAGGCCGATCCCGGTCTCGGGCATCGCGAAACGGGTGTGCTCGGTCGCGACGCGATATTTCGCCGGCTGCGAAATGCCGACCCCGCCGCCCATGGTGATGCCGTCCATGAAGGCAACGACGGGCTTGGGGTAAGTGAAGAGCAGATGGTTGAGGCGATATTCGGTGTGGAAGAAGGCGCGCGCCTCCTTGCCGTCCTTCGCGCCGCTTTCCGCGAGCATGCGGATGTCGCCGCCGGCGCAGAAGCCGCGGCCTTCGCTATGGTCGATGATGACGGCGTCGACGCTATCGTCGTCACGCCATTTGACGAGCGCGTCGATCATCGCCTCGCACATCGCAAGGTTCAGCGCGTGGATCGCCTTCGGGCGGTTGAGCGACAGGCGGCCGATGCGGCCGTCGGTCGAAATCAGAATGTCGTCGGTCACGCGCAATGTCCTTCGAGACGGGCCTTCGCCAAGCTCAGTCCCTCCTCAGGACGAGCGGCAATCCACAAACCCCGTTTGTGCTGAGGAGCCATTGAGCTCGTCGAAATGGCGTCTCGAAGCATCATTGGCGCAGCAGGTCCCTTCCGACGATCATCCGCATCACCTGATTGGTGCCTTCGAGGATCGAATGGACGCGCAGGTCGCGCCAGAACCGCTCGATCGGATAATCCCTGAGATAGCCATAGCCGCCGAACAGCTGGAGCGCGTCATTGACGATCTTGCTGCCATTGTCGGTCGCGAGCCGCTTCGCCATCGCCGAGAAGCGGGATTTGTCGGGCGCGTTCGCGGTGACTTTCGCGGCCGCCATATAGAGCAGCGCGCGCGCGGCTTCGAGGTCGGTCGCCATGTCGGCGAGCATGAACTGGGTGTTCTGGAAATCGGCGATCGGCTGCCCGAACTGCTGGCGGTCCTTGGTATAGGCGATCGCTTCGTCGAGGCAGCGCTGCGCGCCGCCGAGCGAGCAGGCGCCGATATTGAGGCGCCCGCCGTCGAGCCCCGCCATCGCGAAACGGAAGCCATCGCCCTCGGCGCCGACCAGATTTTCGACCGGCACGCGGCAATCCTCGAAGATCACCTGCGCGGTGGGGGATGCATTCCAGCCGAGCTTTTTCTCGGGGGCGCCGAAGCTGAGGCCCGGCGTGTCCTTTTCGATAACGAGGCAGGAGATGCCTTTCGACTTCTCCTCGCTGGTACGGACCATGCAGACATAGATGTCGTTATAGCCCGCTCCCGAGATAAATTGCTTCGTCCCGTTCAGCACATAATGGTCGCCATCCCTTTTCGCGGTCGCCTTGAGCGCGGCGGCGTCGGACCCCGATCCCGGTTCGGTGAGGCAATAGCTGGCGATTTTTTCCATGCTGACGAGGTCGGGCAGGAAGCGCGCCTTGATCTCCGTCCCACCGAAGCGGTCGATCATCCACGTCGCCATATTGTGGATCGAGACATAGGCGCTGGTCGCGGGGCAGCCGTAGGCCATCGCCTCCATGATCAGCGCCGCCTCCATCCGGCCGAGCCCGATGCCGCCCGATTCCTCGGCCACGTAAATCGCGCCGAAGCCGAGTTCGCCCGCCGCCTTCCACACATCGACGGGATAATGATGCTTCTCGTCCCATTCGGCCGCGAAGGGCGTGATACGGTCGGCGGTGAATTTGCGCGCCATATCCTGGATGGCGAGCTGGTCGTCGGTAAGCTGGAACTGGTCGGTCATGGTCATTTCTCGATAATGGCTTCGGCTTCGATTTCGACTTTCCATTCGGGCCGGATCAGCGCCGGCACAACCAGCATCGTCGATGCCGGACGCACATTTTTGAATGCCGATCCGTGCGCCCGCCCGACCAGATCGGCATCGGCCGCGTCGGTGATGTACATGCGGGTGCGCACGACGTCGGCAAGGCTGCCGCCGAGCGCTGCAAGCGCCTCGCCGATGATCGCGATGCAGCGCGCCGCCTGCGCCCCGGCGTCGCCGGGGGTCGACGAACCGTCGGGTTCGATCGGCGCGCAACCCGCGACGTCGATGCGGCTGCCCACCCGGACCGCGCGGCTATAGCCGTAGACGGGTTCGAAGGGGGACGCCGAGCTGTGATTGCGACGGCCGGACTCAGCCACAGGTGACCTGCGTGATCTTCGAGGCGTCGTCGTACATGATGTTCACGCGGTCGACGCGATAGTCCATCGTCATCGCCGAGCGCGGCGGGCCCCAGCGCAAAGTGCGGGCGCCCGATGCCTTGAGGATGGCCGCACCGAGGTCGGGGGTGACGCTCTGGCCGACATAGGATTGCACCGCGTCGGCCTTGCACGTCATTTCGGCTTCGGGCGGCGGCGGCGCCGATTCGACGGGCGGCCGTTCTTGCGTGCAGGCGGCGAGCGGCAATATGGCGGCGATTGCGATGATGCGAAGGTCCATCGTGAGTCTCCCTTTCGAAAAGCCGTCAACCGGCGCAGCGCGTATAGCGCATTGCGCCGGTAGCGGCACCCTCACCCGTATCGCGGCGGACGAGCGCCTTGCCGCCATCGGCGAGTTCGAGTTGCATCCGGCGATCCCATTCCTCTCCCTCGCCGCTGAACCGGTAATCGGCAGTGATGCGGTTCGCATCGCTCTCGCGAACCCGTGCCAGTTCACCGTGTGATTCGTAAAAGCGCAGGTTCGTCGCATCGATCGTCAGCGCGGTGAGGTCGGTGCCTTTCTTCGCAGCGCAGTCGGCCGCCTTCAGCGCCCAGCGCCCGCGAATGGCCGTCGGGATCGTCTTGCCGTCGCCCTTCGTTGCCGCTTCGGGTTTTGCAGCTGCTTTTTCGGCGGCTTCGGGAAGGTCGGCGTCCACCGTCGCTTCAGGCGCTTTGGCGGGCGCCGGGCGATCGGCCTTTTGCAGCGGCCCGATCGTCGCGCTGGCTTCGGGGCCGGACTCCTCATCCTTGCCGCCGCTACATGCAGCGAGAAAAAGCGTTCCGGCAAGCAAGACCCAGCGCGTCATCGTCATTCTCCTGAGCGGCGCCGACCCGATGTCCGCACCGCCCAAAGAATGCCCGATGGCCGAGCCGGGTTTCATTGGTTCGTCCCGTCAGCCCATTGTCGGGATAACGAAGGCATTGCCGGCGTCGCCAGCCCCACCCGCCACACCGTCGGGCCAGCGCGCGGTGATCGTCTTGACCTTGGTCCAGAATTTCACGCCTTCCATGCCGTGCTGGTTGGTGTCGCCGAACGCCGACCGCTTCCAGCCGCCGAAGCTGTGATAGGCGACGGGCACCGGGATCGGCACGTTGATGCCGACCATGCCGACGTTGACGCGCGCAGCGAATTCGCGCGCCGCGTGGCCGTTGCGCGTGAAGATGGCGACGCCATTGCCATATTGATGCTTCGACGGCAGTTCGAGCGCGCTTTCGAAATCGGCGGCGCGGACGATCTGCAGCACCGGGCCGAAGATTTCTTCCTTGTAGCTTTCCATGTCGGGGGTGACATGGTCGAACAACGTCGGGCCGACGAAGAAGCCCTTTTCGTGGCCCTGCAGGGTAAAGCCGCGGCCGTCGACGACCAGTTCGGCACCCTCTTCGGCGCATTTCGCGATCCAGCCTTCGACCTTGTCCTTGTGCGCCTGCGTCACCACCGGGCCATAATGCGCCTCGGCATCGGTCGACACGCCGACACGCAGCGCCTCGATCGCCGGGATCAGCTTTTCGCGCAGCCGGTTCGCGGTGTCCTCGCCCACGGGGACGACGACGGGCAGCGCCATGCAGCGCTCGCCCGCCGAACCGAAAGCGGCACCGGTGAGGTCATTGACGACCTGGTCGAGGTCGGCGTCGGGCATGACGATGCCGTGGTTCTTCGCGCCGCCCATCGCCTGGACGCGCTTGCCGTTCGCGACGCCGCGATTGTAGACATAATGGGCGATGTCCGACGAACCGACGAAGCTGACCGCGCCGATATCGGGATGGTCGAGGATCGCGTCGACCATTTCCTTGTCGCCATGGACGGTCTGGAAAATCCCCTCGGGCATGCCCGCTTCAAGGAACAGCTCCGCCAGGCGCACCGGCACGCTCGGGTCGCGCTCGCTGGGCTTCAGGATGAAGGCGTTGCCGACGACGGTCGCGATCGCGCCCATCCACAGCGGGATCATCGCCGGGAAGTTGAACGGCGTGATGCCGGCGCCGATGCCGATCGGCTGGCGCATCGAATAGACGTCGATGCCCGGACCGGCGCCGACGGTATATTCGCCCTTCAGGATATGCGGCGCGGCGCAGGCGAATTCGACGACGTCGAGCCCGCGCTGGATGTCGCCCTTCGAATCGGCGATCACCTTGCCATGCTCGCTCGACAGCATCTCGGCGAGCTCGTTCATATTGGCTTCGACGAGACGTTTGAATTCGAACATCACGCGCGCGCGGCGCTGCGGATTGGTCGCGGCCCAGGCGGGCTGCGCGGCTTTTGCCGCGGCGACCGCGCGGTCGAGAACGGCGCGATCGCCAAGCGCGACCTGCGCCTGGACGCCACCATTGTTCGGGTCAAGAACGTCGGCGAAGCGGCCGGCACCACCTGCGCTGCCGCCGGCACCGCCGCCGATGTGATGATCAATCTGTCGCATGGAAAGAATCTCCCGTCTGTGATTGCCCGTTGCAACAGACCATATGCGCCGCGAATGCAAGGGATAGACTTGCAGGTTGACCCTGCATATTTGCAGCATATGGATTGGGACAAGCTGCAATATTTCCTGCTCGTCGCGCAACATGGCACACTCGCCCGCGCCGGCGCGGCATTGCATGTCGATGCAACAACGGTCAGCCGCCGCGTCAGCACGCTCGAAGCATCGCTCGGCCAGACGCTCTTCGAACGCGCGCCGACGGGATTCGTGCTGACCGCGGCGGGCCGCACGCTCCTCCCGCACGCCGAAGCAATGGCGGCGGCGGCGGCGCGCATCCATATGGCTCCGGGCGGCGGCGCGGTCCTGTCGGGGCAGTTGCGCCTCAGCGTGACCGAAGGTTTCGGCAACAGCTTCATCGCGCCGCGGCTCGGCAGTTTCGTCGCCGCGCATCCCGATCTGGAGATCGACCTGGTCGCCTCGTCGGGCTTCCTCAACCCGTCGCGGCGCGAGGCCGACATGGCGGTGCTGCTCGCGCGCCCCCGCAAGGGCCCGCTGATCACGCGCAAGCTGTCCGATTACAGCCTTGGCCTTTATGCCCCCGCGGACCGCCCGGACTGGCAGGAGGCGGCGTCGGCGGTGCCATTGCTGCGCGCAGGCATCCCGGTGATCGGCTATATGCCCGACATCCTCTATGCCCCCGAACTCGATTATCTGGACGAGATCGAGCCGGGGCTGCGCGCCAATGTGCGATCCTCGTCGATCCTTGCCCAGCGGCGGATGATCGCGGGCGGCGCCGGCGTCGGCGTGCTGCCCTGCTTCATCGCCGCAGGCGATCCGGCGCTGGTGCGTGTGCGGCCCGGCCAGGTCATCGCGCGCGCCTTCTGGCTCGCACTCCACCGCGACGTCGCGCCGCAACCGCGCATCCGCGCCTTCATCGACTGGCTCGACGCCGAGGTACGGGAAAATCGGGGGTTGCTGGTTCCCGCTTAGGGCCGCCAGTCGGACGCGATCAGGCCGCCGTCGCCGAACAGCCGTTCGATCGCATAGGGGCCTGCCGCCGCGTCGCGCAGCTTGCCTGCGAGCGGATCGTCGATCGGATTGCCGCTGCGCAGGAAGGCGATCCACGCTGCGATGGCGGCTTCGAGCGACAGGCAACGGTTACCGCGCTCCTGATGCCAGGCGAGCGTCGCCAGCCAGCGCTGCGGAATCTTCTGGCTGCCGTCCATCGCGATCTGCGCCAGCCGGTGATGGAGCGCGGGGTTGGCGAAGCGGTCGAGCAGCGCGCCCGCATAGGTAGCCAGATCCTGTCCGGGCGCCGCGGGGATCGTCGGGGCGGCTTCATCGCGCATCAGCCGTTCGATGACCGGCCGGATGCCGGGATCGGCGATCGCCTGATGGACGAATTCATGCCCGCGCCCGAGCCCGATATAGGCGAGCGCCGAATGCGCGCCGTTGAGCATGCGCAGTTTCGCGGTTTCATAGGGCGCGACATCGGCGACGAGTTCGGCGCCGACGCGGTCCCAGCGCGGGCGCGGCCCGGCGAAATCATCCTCGATCACCCATTGGCTGAACGCCTCGGTCACCACCGCGCCCTCGTCGCGCACGCCGAGTTCGGCTTCGACCGTCGCGCGATCGGCGTCGGTCGCCCTGGGCACGATGCGGTCGACCATCGTCGCGGGACAGGTGCATTCGCCGTCGAACCACGCGGCGAGGCCGGGATGATAGGCGGCGAGATAAGCACGCATGAGGCCGCGCAGCACCGCGCCATTGCCGGCAAGATTGTCGCAGCTGAGCAGGGTCAGCCCGGGCAGCCCGGCCGCCTTGCGCGCGGCAAGACCGGCGGCAACGAACCGGTAGAGGCTCGCCGGATACACCGCGGCAGCGAGGTCGAGCGCGCCGTCGGGGCGGCGCAGATAGGCTTTCTCGGTCACCGTGAAACTGACGATATGCGTCGTCGGCGCCGCGATCGCGTCGACCACGGCCTGCGGATCGTCGGCCGCGACGAGGATTTTCTGTACCGCACCGATCAGCCGAAGATCGGTGCCGGCCGCGCTGCGCGCGCTGACCGTGTAGAGGCCGTCCTGCGGGTTCAGCTGCGCCGCGACGTCGCCCGAGCGCAGCGACACGCCGATGATGCCCCAGTCGCGGTCGCCCGCGCGCATCGCGCGGTCGGTGTAGACCGCCTGATGCGCGCGGTGAAAGGCGCCGATGCCGATGTGGACAATCCCCGCCGCCTGTGCCGAGCGGTCGTAATCGGGCCGTCGGACGGCGGGCGGGAGCGGTGTTTGCGCAGAGAGCCTCACAGCCGGTACGCTGCCTTGGCGAGACGGTAGCTGAGGTCGGCCGCGAGCTCGGCGGCCTCCCATTCCGCAAGCCGGTGCTCGGCGACGAGCCCGGCCAGAAAGCCGCAGTCGATGCGCCGCGCGACGTCGTGGCGCGCCGGGATCGACAGGAAGGCGCGCGTGTCGTCGTTGAAGCCGACACTATTATAGAAGCCCGCGGTTTCGGTGGTCTGCGAGCGGAAACGCCGCATCCCTTCGGGACTGTCGTGGAACCACCAGGCGGGGCCGAGCTTCAGCGCCGGATAATGGCCCGCGAGCGGCGCGAGTTCGCGCGCATAGCTTGTTTCGTCGAGCGTGAAGAGGATGATCGTCAGCCCCGCTTCATTGCCATATTTGCCGAGCAGCGGGCGCAGCGCGTGGACATAATCGGTGCGCGTCGGGATGTCGGCGCCCTTGTCGCGGCCGTAGCGGCCGAACAGCCAGGGGTTGTGATTGCGGAAGCTGCCGGGGTGGATCTGCATCACCAGCCCGTCGTCGGCGCTCATCCCTGCCATCACGGTCAGCATATGCGCGCGAAACAGTTCGGCATCGGCGGCGCTGACATTGGCCGCGGTGACGCGCGCGAACAGCGCCTCGGCCTCGGCGTCCGGCAAGTCGGCGGTCGCGGCGGTCGGATGACCGTGGTCGGTCGAGGTCGCGCCCATTTCGGCGAAAAAGGCGCGGCGATTCCGGTGCGCGGCGAGATAACCGGCGTAGCTGAAGGCATCTTCGCCCGACAGGTCGGAGAAACGCGTCAGATTGTCGCGGAACCCCTCATATTCGGGATCGACAACGGGATCGGGGCGATAGGCGGTGATCACCCGCCCCGCCCAGGCGCCGCTTTCGTTCGCGGCGCGGATCGCGGCATGATGTTCCAGCGTGTCGAGCGGGCTTTCGGTCGTCGCGATCACCTCGATCCCGAAACGGTCGAACAGCGCACGCGGGCGAAAGGCGTCGGTCGCGAGCGCGTCGGTGATATGGTCGTAATAATGATCCGCCGTCGCCGCTTCGAACGCCACGTCGAGGCCGAACGCTTCGGCGAAGACCCAGTCCATCCACATCCGGGTCGGGGTGCCGCGGAACAGATGATAGTTTTCCGCGAACAGCCGCCAGCTTGTCCGGGGGTCGGCAGCAGGATTACCGATGCCGAGCGCATCGAGCGAAATGCCCTGCGAATAGAGCATCCGGAACACATAATGGTCGGGATGCAGCAGCAGTTCGGCGGCGTTGCCGAACGGCGCATTGCCCGCGAACCATGCCGGATCGGTATGCCCGTGCGGGCTGACGATCGGCAGGTCCGCGACTTCGGCATAGAGCCGGCGCGCCATATCGCGCTGCGCCGGGCCGGACGGGAACAGCCGGTCGGGATGCAGGATCAGCGGACGCGTCATGCGCGCTCCACCGTCACCGGCGCGAGGCGCGGGCTCAAGAGATGGACCGCAAACACCGCGAGGAAATAGACGACCGTGCACGCCGCGAAGATGACGGTGTAATTGCCGTTCGTCGCGTCGAGGACGAGCCCGGTCGACTTCGCCATGATCATCCCGCCGACGCCGCCCATGAAGCCGCCGAGCCCGATCACCGACCCCACCGCGCGTTTCGGGAACATGTCGGGCGGGATCGACAGGATCGTCGACGAAAAGGCCTGGTGCCCGGCGAGGGCGATGCCGATCAGGACAACCGCGAGCCACATATTGTCGAGCCCGGTGACGAACAGCAACGGCAGCACGCAGCAGCCGGCGCCGAGCATCGTCGCCTTGCGCGCGAAATTGACGCTGCGCCCCATGTGGATCAGCTTCGACGACACCCAGCCGCCGACGATGCTGCCCGCATCGGACAAGAGATACATGATGATCATCGGCAGCAGCACGACCTTCAGGTCGACGTCATAGGTGGTGCTGAAATATTTGGGCAGCCAGAACAGCATCAGGAACCAGACGGGGTCGGTCAGGAATTTGGCGATCGCAAACGCCCAGGCCTCGCGCTTGGTGACGATGCGGCCCCAGCCGATGTGAAGGACCTGTTCGGGCGGATCATGTTCGATCCACGCGAGTTCGGCGTCGCTGACCTTCCCGCTTTCGCGCGGATTGCTGTAGAGCCAGAGCCAGAGCAGCAACAGCGCGGCGCCGAACAGCCCGGTATAGATGAAGGTCTGGCGCCAGTCGAAGCCGAGCCAGGTCATGAACAGCCACAATGTCGGCGCGGTCAATATGACGCCGATCGTCGTCGCGCTGTTGACCCAGCCGATCGCATAGGCGCGCTCCTTTTGCGGGAACCATTCGCTCGAGGCGCGGACGACCGACGGAAAATGCCCTGCCTCGCCAACTCCGAGTATGACGCGCGCGAGCATGAAGGAGACCACGGACGAGGCGAAGCCGTGTGCGACATGGCCGATCGTCCAGACGGCGATCGCGATGCTGTAACCGATCTTCGGGCCGAAGCGGTCGATCAGCCAGCCCATGGCCAGGAAACCGAGCGCATAGGCGGCCTGAAACGCGGTGACGATATTGCCATAGTCGTTTTCGGACCAGCGCAGCTCGTCGCCGAGGACGGGCGCGAGCAGGCCGAGCATCGTGCGGTCGATGTAATTGACCGTCGTCGCGGCGAACAGCAGCGCGACGATCAGCCAGCGATAGCGCCCGGTCTTCGGCACCGGCGCCGCTCCTTCGCCCGCGATTGCCTGTGCCATAAATCTCTCCCGATCTGTCTATTAGTCCGTAATCGTGCAGCCGACGCGGATTTTTCCGTCGAACAGCGCTTCGCCGCATTGACCGGGACGAATTTCATGGATTCCGGTGATCGCGCCCGACGACAGCCACGTCCCCGGAAGCAAGGCGATCCCGCGCGCGCGGAGGGTGCGGATCAGGAACAGCGCCGACCCGAACGGGCCGTCGAGCATCGCCTCCATCGTCGCCGCGCCCACGGTTTCGCCATCGATCGCGAATTCGACGGGCATACGGATCAAGTCCTTGGTCCGCCAATCGGCGATCGGCGGACCGAGCACCAGCCCCTTGTTATTGCCATAGTCCGATGCGGTGACCGCAGGTCCGTGCCGGTTGATCTCGGGAAAGGGCGAACTCGCAATCTCGATTCCCGTGCGCACGTCGGCGATGCAATCGCGCACCGAAACAAGGTCGTAATCGCGGTCTTCGACCGTGCCGAAGCACAGCAGGACCTCCGCCTCCGCCGCCGCGAAACCGTCCGTATAGACGGGCATGACGGGCCGGACGTCACCCGCGCCATCGACAATCTCGTCGGCGAAGATCGGTCCCGTCAGGCGATTGTCGCCGTAGCGGTCGATGAGGTCGGCGGCGATTCGCCCCACCTTCCACCCGCCGATCCGCCGGCCGTCGAACCCGATCGCGGCGTCCTGGATCCGATAGGCGTCGGCCATCGCTTCGGGCATCGCGCCGGGATACAAGGTAAGCGGTGTCTTTTTTTCGCGCGCGGCGAGAAACGCCTTGGCGACATTTTGCTGATCGGTGGTCGCTGCCATTTGCGTGCTTTTCCCTCTTCCGCGGACAGGCTTAAAAGACACCGGTGTCAAAAGCAAGCGAATAGCCGCCGTCGCTGTTGATTTTGCCCCCCCGAACCCCCATCAAGGATGTCGCGGGCCAAAATGGTGGGACCGATGCTGCGCATCGGGCAGGGCTTGCGGAGGAAAGCGGATATCATGGCGGGACAGACGGGCGGAAAACAACCGACGATCAATGACGTGGCGGCGCTCGCCGGGGTTTCGAAAAAAACGGTCAGCCGCGTCATCAACCGGTCCGAATTCATCAGCGAAAAGACGCGCAAGGCGGTGCAGCAGGCGATCGAAACGCTCGGCTTCGTGCCCAATCCGCAGGCGCGCGCACTCGCCTTCCGCCGCAATTTCCTGATCGCGCTGCTCCACGACAACCCCAACGCGCAGACGGTGCTGGGTTTCCAGCAGGGCGTGCTCGACGCGATCAAGGACAGCGACCTCGCGCTGCTCGTCCGCCCGGTCGACCGCGGATCGGACAGGATGCTCGACGATGTCCGCACCTTCCTCGAGAAACAGCGGCCGATCGGCGCGATGCTGTTGCCGCCGATTTCGGAGAATGACGAGCTGGCGGCGCTCTGCGAAAGCCTGGGCGTGCGTTATGTGCGCGTCGGATCGGCCCCGCTCGACGATCCGCAGCATTGCGTGTCCTCGAACGATCATGACGTCGTCAAGGAGGCCGTTCGCAAGCTGGTCGACCTCGGCCACCGCCGCATCGGCTTCGTGCGCGGGCCAGAGGGGTTCCGCTCGGCCGCCGAGCGCGAAAAAGGGTTTCACGAGGCGCTGGCCGAGGCGGGGTTGAGCCTGGCCGACGACCATTATGCACCGGGCAATTATCGCTATACGGCGGGAATCGAAGCGGGCGAAAAGCTGCTGGCGCTGGCCGAGCCGCCGACCGCGATCTTCTGTTCGAACGACGAAATGGCGGCGGGCGTGATGAGCGTCGCGCATAGCAAGGGCGTCGCGGTGCCCGGCCGCCTGTCGATCATCGGTTTCGACGATTCGCCGACCGCGACGCATATCTGGCCCGCGCTCAGCACGGTGCGCTGGCCGATCCGCCAGATGGGCGTGCGCGCGGCGCAGCTGCTCGTCCCCGATTTCCTCGGCTCGGGCGCCAAGGCGATCGACGCCGATCCCGCCGCGCTCACCTCGACTTTCGTCGAACGCCAGTCGGTCGCGCCGCCCGGCCGGTAGAGCTCAGCGGCGGCGCCGCGCCAGCTGATAGTCGTAGAGCGAAGGGACGGCATCGATCGCCTCGCCCGTCGCCTCGATATAGGGCGCGGGATCGTAGCTCACGGTGATCTTGCGGTTCGCGTGCAGCCCGACGATGCGCTCGCCCGGCCCTTCGAGGCCGCTGGTGATCGCGACCTCGGCGTCCGCCGGAACGGCGTCGGGGATCACCAGCCGCGCATTCCACAGCGTGTTGTACAGCCCGTGCCCGGGCTTCCAATAGGGCGCGCCGCCGCCCATCCACAGCCGATAGTGCCACGCGGCCCCCTCTTGCTTCGGGTCCTGTTTCGGGTCGATGTGCAGCGTGACCTGGTCGAACAGATTCTGGTGGTTCGACCCGCTGTGCTGATCGATCACGCCTTCCAGCGCGACGGTGGAGCGCAGGAAGACCGACCGCGTCGAGCGCGTGTTGATGCTGAGCGGATGGACGACCGGATTTTCGACCTTGAGATCGCGGACCAGCACATTGTGCACCGCGCCGACATGGACCGAATAATGCGCGCGGCGGTCGCCCGTCGTGATGACGTCGGCAATCGTCAGGCTGGCGGCATTGTCGGTGAGAACGCCGCTGTCCGACCGGTCGATCGTCAGCTTCTTCACCCAGCCGTCGAAGACGCCGGTCATGTAGATGCCGTTATACCCCTGCTCGAGATGGTGGCCGAACGCCGGCGCCTCGGGGAATTGCAGCCGCAGATTCTGGATGCCGACATGTTCGAGATGCCGCCAGTCGGCAAGCACCGCGGGCTGGTCGGCACGCACGTCGTGGAGCAGCGGATCGCCGAGCGTCACCGTCTTGCCGCGGATCGCCGCGACGCGCGTCGCCTGCACGACGACCGGCCTGTTCGGCGAGGTCCAGTGGTGCGAGCCGATCGGCAGGTCGGTGTCGCCATAGAGCGATTTCAATATCTTGCTGTCCGGCCCGGCGACCGAGAACCATTGCAGCTGGACGACGGCGCCGACCTTCAGCTTCGCCGGATTGTCGACCGTCAGCGTCCGCCCGAACTGCTTGCCCGACACGCCGTTCGCGAGCACCGGATCGCGGACGTCCTTGCTGCCGTCGTAGGAGACCGGCCGGCTCTTTTCAGGGGCGACGAGAATCATGCCGCCCGCCCAGCTATATTCGGTGAACAGGTAATCGATGTTGTTTTCGGGCTCGACCTGATATTTTTTTTCGTGGACCAGATAGGCGCGCAGCTCGTCATAATCATGGCTCTGGTCGATCAGCTTCAGCGGGCGCGGGAACCAGAGTTCGCTGCCGCCGGGGCCGTCGCCCGCGCCGTCGAGGACGATGTCGCTGCGCGTGATCCGCAGCACTTCGGTGATCTGCGTCCGTCCCTTGGGAAAGCGCAGCGTGACCTTGCCCTTCACCGCATTGGCCGCGGCGAGCGCGCGCAGCACCGCCTTCGTATCGTCGAGCCCGTCGTCGGGGATCGCGCCATGGTCGGTGACGTCGACGATCGTTCCCGCGTCGGAGGGGATCGGCGCGATGCCGAAACCATAGCCGGCGTAGGAGAAATCGGGCAGCGGATTGGCCGCCATCGTCGCGCGGGCGGAGAGGATTTCGGGCAATTTCGCCGGTTCGGCGTGCGCCGGCAGGACCAGCATCGCGCCGGCTGCCGCGCCAGCAACAAGATGCGCACGCCGCTTACCCGAAATCATCACATTCCATCTCCTTGCGACCCGGCTCCGGCGGCGGCGTGGACGGATGCCGCCGCCGGATACAGGATCAGAATTTCGCCCGCACCCCGACCGAGAAGCGGCGCTCCGAAAGCGCATAGCTGTTGAGCGCGGTCGGGTTGAAATTGCTATATTCGCTCGTCGCCGATTTCTTCGGCATCAGGTTCTGCGCCTGCAGCGACAGCGCGAAATTCTCGGTAATGTCGAAGCCGAGCTGGGCATCGAGCTGCGACCGCGACCCGACGAAGCTGGGCCGGCCTTCGGAAAATTCGAACACCGCCTCGTCGCGATAATTATAGGCGACGCGCGCCGAGAAAGGGCCTTTTTCGTACAGGCCGACCAGATTGTAGCTGTTCTTCGACACCGCGACGAGCGGGAAGCCGGCATTGTCCTCCGAATCCGAATAGGTGTAGTTGGCGATGATCCCGAGGCCGTCGAACGGCGAGGGCAGGAAGTCGGCGAACTGCTGGATGCCGATTTCGAATCCCTTGATCTTCGCGCTCGCGAGATTTTCGGGACGCGAGAAGGTCAGTTCGCGGCCCTGGTCGTCGAGGTCGAGATCGACGCCGGTGGTCACGAAGCTGGCGATGAAATCCTGCACATCCTTGTAGAAGACCGCCCCCGAGATCAGCGAGCTCTTGCCGGTATAATATTCGAAGCTGATGTCGGCCTGCGTCGAAATCGGCGGCTTCAGATTCACGTTGCCGCCGGTGACCGACAGGTTCGTCGCGTTGAAGAAGGTCGACGGCGCGAGATCGGCGATCGACGCGCGCTGCATCGTCTGCGACCCCGACACGCGGATCAGGAAATTGTCGCTGACGTTGAAGGCGATATTCGCGCTGGGCAGCACGTTGGTGTAGCGATTCCTGTCGTTGCGCAACGTGCTGACACTGCCGACGTTGACATAGGAGTCCACCGACAGGCGCGTCGACGCGATGCGGACCCCGGCGTTGGCCTTGTACGGCATGCCGAGGATTTCGCCTTCGCCCGACACCATCAGATAGCCCGCGAGCGTCCGTTCGCTGAAATCATAGTCGCGCTGCAAATTGGGCAGCAAGGTCGACTTGCCGTTCGCGTCGGGATTGGGTTCCGCCCCTTGGGCACGATTGAAGATATAATCATAATCCGGCGACAGACCGAGGAAACTCCGCGGAAAATTCCCCGCGATGTCGGGCAGGAAACCACCGATCGGTTTCAAAAACGGTTCGATCTCGGCGCGCGTCGGGGTGACCTGGCTGCGGAAGGCGTTCGACCGGGCGTGGAGGTCGGTGTAGCGCACCCCGGCGGAGATGGTCACGCCGCCCGCGGTTTCATAGCTGACGTCGAGCTTGCCGGTCCATTCCTCGAGCAATCCGATCAGCCGGTTGCTGCGCACGCCGTTGGTGGCGGGGTTGTACGATGAATAGCTGGTCGGATCGAAGCTGCCGAGGTCGAGCGACGGAATGCCGCCGCCGCGAAAATCGAAAGCGCCAGGGACCAGCGCAGTCCCTTGCAGCGTGATGATCTGGATCGTCTGGTCGATCGTGCCCTTGCTGTAATAGCCGTCGGCCTCGATCGTCAGCCCGCCGCTCTCATATTTGCCGTTGAGACCATAGAGAAAACTCTCGGTCGGCTCGTTGCGGATCTGGCTGGCGGTCGTGACGGTACCATTGGCGTTGCCCGCGACGACCATGCCGTCCTCGACGACGCGGTTGGTGACCGGGTTGGCGCCGGTCGGCAGACGGAAGGCGAAAAAGTCCTGCCGCCGCCCGGTCTTGAGTTTCGAATAGAGCGCGTCGGCGGTGAGGGTGAATTCGGGCGTCACCTCGAACTGGATCGCACCGTTGAGGCCGAGGCGCGAGCGATCGACGGTGAACTGCTCATATTGCAGCAGCGTCGGGGTCGGGATCACGCCGCCATTGGGGCCCGTATAGGTACGATTAAGGAAATTGTTGCGCTCGAACGTCTGGGTGACCGAGGTGCGCTTCTGATATTCGCCCGCGATCATGATGCCGATGCGGTCATCCGCGAACTTCGTCGTCGCGAAGCCGGTGATCGCGGGTTCGAACTTGTCGCTATTCTCCGAATAGACGCCCTGGACGCGAAGCGAAGCCGTGGGTTCCTTGAACGATAGCGGCTTGGGCGTGACGAGATTGACCGTGCCGCCCAGACCGCCTTCGGCCTGGCTCGCGAGCGGCGACTTGCGCACCTCAAGGCGGCCGAACAGGCTGGAGGGCACCGAGTCGAGCCCCGACGAGCGGCCGAGCTGGTCGTTTTCGGGCGGCGACAGCCGCGCCGACCAGCCGAGCAGCGTCCGCCCGTCGACTTCGACGCGAACCTGTTGCAGGCCGCGCACCGACACCGACTGGCCTTCGCCGAAGACGCGGGTGATCTGAACGCCGGTGACGCGCTGCAGCGCTTCGGCGACGTTGGCGTCGGGCAGCTTGCCGACATCCTCGGCGGTGATGACGTCCATCACCTGCGCCGCTTCGCGCTTGATGTCGGCCGCCTGCTCGAGCGACGCGCGGATGCCGGTGACGATGATTTCATCCGCCGGCGCCCCCGCACCGCCAGGCCCGCCCGCATCCTGCGCAAAGGCCGGTACCGATGCCAGCACGGCAAGCGACACGCCGCCCGCCAGCTTCGCCAATACGCCCACGCCCCGCTTCGTTCGAATAGCCATATGGTCCTCCCTTTCGCAGCGCATGTCCGCCGAAGCAAGAAATGACACCGGTTACTTCCCCAAACAAAATGGCCGAATGACCATTTTGCCGAATTTTTTCGAGAGTGGCTGGAGGCCGCCGCAATCCGGCGGGCCAAGCGCCCTCTCCCCTTTTATCATTTCGTTGACCGATTCAGGTAACCGGTGTCATAGGAAGTTGAAACATTGCATGATCGATGTCAAGCACGTTTGTCGTACAACTCGGGTGAGCGCGTGCGGACGCCGGTCCATTGCCGGCCCGGTTCCGGCAAGATTTGCAAGATACGACGATTATATTGGTTCGCATACCCAGGGCAGAAGCCGCGGTTATCGGCCGGGAGTGGACATTCCCTTCATCGTCACCCCGGACTTGATCCGGGGTCCCGCTTGATGCCGAAACTGCCGGTGCTCCCCAAGAAAAGCGGGATCCCGGGTCAAGCCCGGGATGACGAGGATGGGCGAAGCAACGTCCGCTCCCCACCCCAATTCAGACATTCCTCGGCCGGGCGTGCAATCGACATCATTACCGAAGCGATAATGCCAATTGCCGCGCCTACCGCCGCACATCGAGTCCGCCGGCATGGAAGGCCGCGATATCGGCCGCGCCGAAGCGGCTCGCGTCGCCCGGCAGCGAATGTTTGAGGCAGGTCAGCGCGAGGCCGGTTTCGGCCATCGCGCGCGCATCGCCGCCGGTGCGCCAGGCGTGGAGCACCCCGGCGGCAAAGGCATCGCCCGCGCCAATGCGATCGACGATGCCGGTGACGTCGACCTCGTCGGTCTGGTGCGCGGAGGCGCGAAGATCGACGCGCGCCGCGATGCGGTGATGATCGGCGGTCGCCGTGTGGCGCGCGGTCGACGCGATCAAACAGAGATTCGGGAAAGCGGCAAAGCCGGCTTCGGCGGCTTCGCGCCGCCGGTCCGCGCCGTCACCGCTGAATTCACGGCCGAGCACGAGCGACAGGTCGCGGTGGTTGCCGAAGAGGATGTCGGCGGCGCCGATGAGTTCCGAAAGGATCGCGCGCGGATCGCTGTCCCACGCTTCCCACAGCATCGCGCGATAATTGCCGTCGAAGCTGACGGGGACGCCAAGCCGCTTCGCCGTGCGCGCGGCCGCCAGCGCGGCCTCCGCCGAGCGTGCTCCGAGCGCCGAGGTGATCCCCGACAGATGAAGCAGGCCCGCACCGGCGAGCAGCGCATCCCAGTCATAATCCGCCGCACCGCTCGCGGCGAAGCTCGACCCGGCGCGGTCGTAGACGATCTCCGACGCGCGAAGCCCCGCGCCGACGCTGAGGAAATACAGCCCCATCCGCCCCGGGCCGCTGGCGACCGCGGCGCAATCGACGCCCGCGCCGCGCACCGCCGCCACCGCGCCGCGTCCGAGCGCATTGTCGGGAACCCGGCCGACCATCGCGCAATCATGGCCGAGATGCGCCAGCCCGATCGCGACATTGGCTTCGGCGCCGCCGACGTGGAGCGCGAACGACGGCGATTGCATCAGCAACTCGTTGCCCGGCGCGGTCAGGCGGATCAGCAGTTCGCCGAAGAAGACAAGACGGTCGGACATCGCGTCGGACTAGCGCGCGAGCCAGCCGCCGTCGACGGCGAGGATATGGCCCTGCACATAATCCGACGCCGACGACGCGAGGAACACCGCCGCGCCGCCGATATCGGCCGGATCGCCCCAGCGGCCGGCTGGAATGCGCTCGACGATCTGGCGATTGCGCGTCTCGTCCGCCTGCAGTGCCGTCGTATTGTTCGTCGCGATATAGCCCGGTGCGATCGCGTTGACCTGTATTCCTTTCGCTGCCCATTCGTTGGCGAGCAGCTTGGTCAGGCCGCCGACCCCCGATTTCGACGCGGTATAGCTCGGCACGCGAATGCCGCCCTGAAAGGTCAGCATCGAGGCGATGTTGATGATCTTGCCGCCCCCCCCCTCTTGCTCGATACGCGCGATCATATGGCGTCCGGCCGCCTGGCATAGGAAGAACAGCGTCTTCAAATTGGTGTCCATCACCGCGTCCCAATCGGCTTCGGTGAAGTCGACCGCATCGGCGCGCCGGATGATCCCGGCATTGTTGACGAGGATGTCGATGCGGCCGAACTCGGCCAGCACCGCATCGACGAGCGGCTGCACCGCCCCGACGCTCGACAGGTCGGCGGCGAAATTCTCGGCCCGACGTCCCAATCCGCGCACCTTGCCGACGGTTTCTTCGGCGGGCGACCGGCCCGCGGCGGCGATGTCGGCACCCGCTTCGGCAAGCGCGAGCGCGATGCCCTGGCCGATGCCGGTGTTGGCGCCGGTGACGAGCGCGACTTTTCCTGTCAGGTCGAACATTTGCATCGTTCGTCTTATCCTCTCGTCACCCCGGACTTGATCCGGGGTCCATGACCCAAAGCGCAGTCCTTCGCAAATCGATCCCGGATCAAGTCCGGGATGACGAAGCGAGTGGGCCCAGACTATTTCAACTGGCAGATGTCGAGGACGTTCATGTCGGTATAGTCGAGATTCTCGCCGCCCATCGCCCAGATGAAGGCATATTTCTTCGTCCCCGACCCCATGTGGATCGACCAGGGCGGGCTGATCACCGCTTCCTCGTTGCCGATCACGATGTGCCGCATGCTGTCGGGCTCGCCCATATAATGGAAGATGCGATCATTTTCCTCGGGCAGGTCGAAATAGAGATAAATTTCGCTGCGGCGGTCGTGGAGGTGCGGCGGCATCGTGTTCCAGACGCTGCCTTCCTCGAGCACCGTCAGGCCGAGGAGCAGTTGCGCGCTTTCGCAGACGCCCGGAATGACGAGCTGGTAGATCGTCCGCTGGTTCGAATTGGCAAGGTCGCCGCGCGCGAGCGGATTGGCCTGGTCGAGCGTGATATGCTTGATCGGGCACACCTTGTGCGCGGGAAGCGAGGCGAGATAGAAACGCGCGCCATCGCCTTCGAAGAGCACCTCTTTCGATCCCATCGGGATATAGAGGCATTCCTTGTTCTTCATCTCGAAGCGCTGGCCGTCGACGCTGATCGCCCCGGCGGTACCGATATTGACCGCGGCCAGCTCGCGCCGTTCGAGGAGGGGGTGTCCGGCCGCGGACGCGGGCGCGGTCTGGTCGGGAAGCTTCAGCGCCCCGCCCTGCGGCACCGCGCCACCGATGACGAATCGTTCATTGTGCGAATAGTTGAGGTTGACCGCGCCCGCTTCGAACATGCCCGACACCAGATAGCGGTCGCGCAGCGCGTCATTGTCGACGCATTCCATCATGTCGGGATGGGTGGCGTGATAGGTTTTGGCGAACATGATGCATCCTCATCGCAGATTTCGGGGCTGGCGTCTGGCTAAACGCAAAGGTAACCGGTGTCAATGTTCCGGCCGGGCAAAGCCGCAGCCAAATTGTCGCACTTTGTCGCAAAGGCTTGAAAGCGCTTGCATGCGACCTTCCAAATGGTGGAATAGGCGCCATCCCCCCGCCGTCGGCGGACCGACACGAGACCAATCAATATGCTGGCGACTATGCTGGACAAAAGGCCGCTGCTCCGCGCCGGAGCTTGGTGTGCCATGATGCTGTCGCTGGGCGCCTGTTCCGGCAAGGATGACGCGGGCGGCCGCGGACGCGGGGCGCCCGAGGTCGGATATGTCACCGTCACGATGCAGGCGGTTCCGGTCACCACCCAACTCGGCGGCCGCACCGTCGCGTTCGAAACGAGCGAGGTGCGCCCGCAGGTCAATGGCCTGATCCGCCGCCGCCTGTTCACCGAGGGCAGCCTCGTCCGCGCCGGTCAGCCGCTCTACCAGATCGACCCCAGCCTCTATCAGGCCGCGGTCGACCAGGCGTCGGCCAATCTCGCCAGCGCCCGCGCCAGCGCGCAGGCGGCCGAGGAAAAGGCGAAGCGTTTCGAACCGCTGGCCAAGATGCAGGCGGTCGCGCAGCAGGATTATACCGACGCACTGGCCCAGGCGCGCGTCGCCCGCGCCGCCGTCGCGCAAAATGCCGCGGCGCTCGATACCGCGCGCATCAACCTGCGCTTCACGACGCTGTCGGCGCCGATCAGCGGGCGCATCGGCCGCAGCCTCGCGACCCCCGGCGCGCTCGTCAGCGCAAGCCAGGCCGAACCGCTCGCGCTGATCCAGCAGACCGATCCCCTCTATGTCGACATGCAGCAATCGAGCGCCGAGCTGACGCGGCTGCGCCAGGCGCTGGCGAGCGGCGGCACTCAGCCGGGGAGCACCACGGTGCGGCTGAAGCTCGAGGACGGCAGCGATTACGGCTTCACGGGCACGGTCCAGTTTTCCGACATCACGGTCAGCGAAGCGACGGGCACGGTGACGCTGCGCGCGCGTTTCCCCAATCCGCAGGGGCTGCTTTTGCCCGGCATGTTCGTCACCGCGCTGTTCGACCAGGCGATCAACCCCGCCGCGATCCTCGTCCCGCAAACCGCGTTGCAGCGCGACTTCGACGGGTCGGCCTTTGTCTATCTGGTCGGCAAGGACAACAAGGCGGCGCGCCGCAAGGTCACTGCCGAACGGACGGTCGGCGCCAACTGGGTCGTCACCGATGGGCTGAAGCCCGGCGAAAAGGTGATCACCCAGGGGCTCGGCAACCTGAAACAGGGCGCCGCGATCAAGCCGGTTCCGGCGAACAGCCCGCAGCGGGTGGGGGCACCCGCGGGCAAAGGCGCAGCAGGCGCAGAAAAAGGGAAATAAGCCCCCATGTCGCGCCTTTTCATCGACCGGCCGATCTTTGCCTGGGTGCTCGCGATCATCGTCATGCTCGGTGGCTTGGGCGCGCTCTTTTCGCTGCCGATCGAACAATATCCCGACATCGCGCCGGCGCAGGTCAACATCCGCGCGACCTATCCCGGCGCATCGGCCGAAACCATCGAGAACAGCGTCACGCAGGTGCTCGAACAGCAGCTGACCGGGATCGACGGCCTGCTCTATTTCAGTTCGCAGTCGAGTTCGCGCGGGCAGGCGAACATCACCGCGATCTTCGAAAAGGGCACCGACCCCGACATCGCGCAGGTACAGGTCCAGAACAAGATCCAGTCGGCGATCTCGCGCCTGCCGCAACAGGTGCAGCAACAGGGCGTGCGCGTCACCAAGTCGAACGCCGATACGCTGCTGCTCGTCGCCGTCTATGATTCGACCAATACGCGGTCGAACCAGGACGTGTCCGACTATATGGCGTCGAACATCCAGGACCCGCTGTCGCGCGTCGAAGGGGTCGGCGACGTCAATATCTATGGCGCGCCGCACGCGATGCGCATCTGGCTGAATCCGCAGCGGCTGGCCGCGGTGTCGCTGATGCCGGGCGATGTGATTTCGGCGATCACCGCGCAGAACAGCGAAGTCGCTGCCGGCGACGTCGGCGGGCTGCCCGCGCCGCAAGGACAGATGCTCAACGCGACGGTCACCGCGCAATCGCGGATGCAGACCGTCGAAGAGTTCGAGAATATCGTCCTCAAGACGCTTCCCGACGGGTCGAGCGTGCGGATCAAGGACATCGCTCGCGTCGAGATCGGCGCCGAAAGCTATGCCGTCATCAGCCGCATCAACGGCCACCCCGGCGCCGGCATGTCGATCTCGCTGTCGCCCGGGTCCGACGCGCTCGACACCGCCGAGCGGGTGAAGGCCCGGATGGAAGAGCTCGCCGCCGACTTCCCCGACGGCGTTACCTATTCTTACGCCAACGACGCGACCGCCTTCATCAAGCTGTCGGTCAGCGAAGTACAGAAATCGCTGTTCGAGGCGATCTTGCTCGTCATCCTCGTCATGTTCGTCTTCCTGCAAAGCTGGCGCGCGGTGCTGATCCCCGCGATCGCGGTGCCCGTCGTGCTGCTCGGCACCTTCGGCATTTTCTATATGGCCGGATTCAGCATCAACACGATGACCCTGTTCGGGCTGACGCTCGCGATCGGCCTGCTCGTCGACGATGCGATCGTCGTCGTCGAGAATGTCGAGCGGTTGATGGAAGAAAATCCCGGCATGTCGGCGCGCGAGGCAACGATCCAGTCGATGCAGGAACTGCAGGTCGCGCTGATCGCGATCGCGCTCGTGCTGTCGGCGGTGTTCCTGCCGATGGCCTTTTTCGGTGGTTCGACCGGCGTCATCTACCGGCAATTCTCGATCACCATCGTCTCGGCGATGGCGCTGTCGGTGCTCGTCGCGCTGATCCTGAGCCCGGCGCTGACGTCGAGCCTGCTCAAGCCGAGAGCGCATGGCGAGACGGTCGGGGCGCATCGTTTTCCGCGCCTGCACGCGATTGGCGAACGGCTGAAGACCGGTTTCAACACCCGCTTCGACCGCATAGTGAACCGCTATGTCGGCAGCGTCGGCGCGGTCGTCGACCGCAAATGGATCTTCCTCGGCATCTATGCCGTCATCCTCGTTCTCCTCGCCGTCCTGTTCCTCCGCCTGCCCGGCGGCTTCCTGCCGAACGAGGATCAGGGCCGCGTCCAGGTCCAGTTCCGCCTGCCTGCCGGCGCCACCCAGGAGCGCACGCTCGAAGTGCGCAACGCGGTCGAAAATTATTTCCTGAACCATGAAAAGGCGAACACCGGCGCCTTGTTCCTGATCGCCGGCGGCGGCGGCGGCGCGGCAGCGGGCCAGAATACCGGCCAGGGATTCGTCAACCTCGTCGACTGGGACGACCGGCCGGGCAAGGAAAACACCGCCGATGCGATCACCGAGCGCGCGCGCAAGGCGCTGAGCGGGCTGCGCGACGCACAGGTCTTCGCGCTCGTCCCCGGCGCGGTGCGCGGCCTTGGCGACACGTCGGGTTTCACGATGCAGTTCCAGAACCGCGGCGGCCTCAGCCGCGAGCAATTCGCCGCCGCGCGCGACCGGCTGCTCGCGATGGCGAATGCCGACCCCAGGCTGACGTCGGTGCGCCTGTCCGATCTTCCCGACGTCGCGACGCTCAAGATCGATATCGATACGCAGCGGCTCACCGCCTACGGTCTCAGCAACAGCGACGTGAACAACACGCTCGCGACCGCGTGGGGCGGGCGTTACGTCAACGACTTCATCGACAAGGGCCGCGTCAAGCGCGTCTATGTCCAGGGCGACGCCCCCTATCGCGCCAAGCCCGAGGATCTCGATCAATGGTATGTGCGCTCGGCCGACGGCGAAATGTCGCCCTTCTCGGCCTTTTCGCGCATCGGCTGGGCGACGACGCCGTCGAGCACCTCGCGCTTTCAGGGCGTTCCGGCGTTCGAGATTTCGGGCCAGCCCGCCGCGGGCGTCAGCTCGGGCGAGGCGATGGACGCGATGGAGGCGATGGCGGGACAAATCCCCGGCACCAGCGTGGCCTGGTCGGGGTCTTCCTATCAGGAGCGGCTGTCGTCGGGGCAGGCGCCCTTCCTCTATGCGGTTTCGCTGCTCGTCGTCTTCCTCTGTCTCGCCGCGCTGTACGAAAGCTGGTCGATCCCGCTCGCGGTGATCCTCGTCGTACCGCTCGGCCTGATCGGCGCGGTGGTCGGCGTGACCCTGCGCGGGCTCGAAAACGACGTCTATCTCCAGATCGGCCTGCTCACGACGATGGGGCTCGCGGCGAAGAATGCGATCCTGATGATCGAGTTCGCCGAGCAGGAAGAACGCAAGGGCAAACGCGTGATCGAAGCGGCGATCGACGCGGCGCGCATTCGCCTGCGCCCGATCCTGATGACCAGCTTCGCCTTCATCTTCGGCGTGCTGCCGCTGGCGATCGCGACGGGCGCCGGGGCGAACAGCCGCGTCGCGATCGGTACTGCGGTGATCGGCGGCATGCTGACCGCCGCCTTCCTCGCCATCTTCTTCATCCCGCTCTTCTTCGTCCTCGTCAGAAGGGGGGTACGCGACGGTCTCGCCGCGCTGCGCCGCCGCTTCGGCAAAGACAAGGGCGGGGACAAGGACACACCCGGAACGGAGCTTCCGGCATGAGGATGACGCGTCCCCTCCTGCTCGCCGGAACGCTGGCGCTGGCGGGCTGCTCGCTCGCGCCGAAGACGGTGCTCCCCGCGCCGCCGGTGCCGCAAAGCTGGCCGGTCGGCGACGCCTATCTGCTGCAGAGCGAGGCGGTGCTGCCGATCCTCTCCTATCGCACCGTCTTCACCGACCCGCGGTTGCAGGCGCTTGCCGAACAGGCACTCGCCAACAACCGCGACCTTCGCGTCGCCTATGCCAATGTCGCCGCCGCGCGCGCGCAGGCGCGCGTCAGCCGCGCGGGGCAGTTCCCGGAGATCGGGATCAGCGCCGGCGCCAGCTATTCGGACTCTGGAAGCAATGGCAGCGGCAGCGGCGCCGGAAACAGGGGGGGCAGCGGCGATTTCTCGCTGCGCGGCGGCATCACCGCATTCGAACTCGACCTGTTCGGCCGCCTTGCCAATGCCGCCGAATCCGACCGCAACAGCGCGCTCGCCACCGAAGCCGCGTCGCGCACCGTCCGGCTGGCGCTGATCGCCGACCTGGCGCAGGCGTGGGCAACCTATGGCGCCGACCGCGACCTGCTGGCCATCGCGCGCGATACCGCGGCCAACGCGCGCGAGAATGTCCGGCTGACCAAGGCGCGGCTCGACGGCGGCGTCGCGCCGCGCACCGATCTGCGCCAGGCCGAACAGATATTGGCAACCGCCGAGGATGCGATCGCTGCGCAGACGAGCGCGATCGCGCAGGACGAAAATCTCATCCGCCTGCTCGTCGGCGGCGATGTCGACCGCCAGTTGTTTCCCGCCGGCCTCGCCGAAGTGACGCCGGGCGTGGTCGCGCTACCCGCCGGGGTCAGCTCGCAGATATTGCTCCGCCGCCCCGACGTGATCGAGGCCGAATATCGCCTGCGCGCCGCCAACGCCGACATCGGCGTCGCGCGCGCGCGATTGTTCCCGTCGATCTCGCTGACCGGACTGCTCGGTTTCGCCAGCAATGCGCTCGGCGGCTTGTTCGACAGCGGTGCCTTCAACTGGTCGGCGGGCGGCGATGCGGCCGCGACGATCTTCGACGCCGGCGGCCGCCGCGCCGGGGTCGATGTCACGAAGGCCCAGCGCGACGCTGCGCTCGCGGGCTATGAGGGCGCGATCCAGACGGCGTTCCGCGAGACCGCCGATGCGCTCGCGGTGCAAGGCACGATATCCGAACGCGTCCGCGCCGCGGCGGCGAACACCGAAGCCGCCGCCGACACCGCGACGCTCACCGACGCGCGCTACAAGGGCGGCGTCGACAGCTTCCTCGCCAGCCTCGATGCCCAGCGCAGCCTCTATGCGGCGCGGCGCAGCGAGATCGCGACCCAGTTGCTGCTCGTGAACACGCGGATCGCGCTGTTCCGGGCCTTGGGCGGCGACAGCGGCGCGGGTGCGGCCACGCCCTGATCGCGCCGCCGAACCTTTTTGATCAGCGTTCGATGACCAGCGTCACCGCCCGCCGGTTCTGGGCATAGGCTTCCTCGTTCGAACCGGCCGCCGCCGGCCGTTCCTTGCCATAGCTGATGACGCCCATGCGATCGGGGTCGACACCCAGCGAAGCGAGGTAGTTTTTTGCGGCATTCGCACGCCGTTCGCCCAGCGCGATATTATAATCCCGCGTTCCGCGCTCGTCGGCATGGCCTTCCACCGTCACGCGGACGCCGGGATAGCGGGCCAGCCAGGCGGCCTGGCTGCGGAGCGTCGCCATATCCTCGGCGTCGATGTTGAACTGGTCATAGCCGAAATAGACGCGGTCCGAGGATATGTTGGCGAGGAAGTCGCGCTGCGACCCCGGAACGATCCGGTCCTCGTCCGCTGGTCCGCAGCAGGCGGGCGGTGGCGGCAGATCGTTCGGCGCCTTCTTGGCGCAACCGCCCGCGGCAAAGGTCGCGGCCACCGCGATCATCAACATGCTGTTCCGTGTCATTTCATCCCCCTCAAATGAAGAACCGTTCCCGGTTCCGGTTTGATCTTCGATCAGGACCAGGTTCGCGCCAGGGCTTCGGCCCGGGCGTCGATCGCTGCGGGTCCGCGGTCGCCGACCAGCGCATAGGACATGTCCCCGCGGCGCCAATAAGCGACCGAATGCGCTCCTTCGCGAACGGCATCGGGCTGTTCGGGCGCACCGTTTCGTCCGCGTTTTGTGAAGAGCGAAAGATGGTCGCCATCCTTTGTCCGGAGCGCCATCACCACCGCCGGTCCGCGATCGGTCGGAAAAAGCTGCACGTCGGTGACCTTCCAGTCGGCCGGGACTTTCGGCACCGCGATCCGGGTCGCACGCTGGATCTCGCGGGCGTCGAACTTCGGCGCCTCGATCTGCGAAGCCATATCGGCGCGCAGCCCGGCGACCATGTGCGACGTCAGGGCATCGTCGACATAGGCCGGCGGCCCCTGCAGCATCACCAGAAGGGCGGCCGCGACCCCGGACCCCGTCAATCCGGCCATCGGCGCCCAGCGGCGCCACCGCGGACGGGAGGGCGACGAGCGGACCCCGGCGCCGGCGTCGAAGCCGGACGGCAGCGGATCGCTGTCACGCGCCAGCAGTTGCAGCGCGCTCCGCCGCCCGAGATCGCCCATGACGCGCGCCGCCATGTCGGGGTGAAGGCGCAGATAATCCTCGACGGCAAAGCGCCCCTCGGTATCGAGCTGCCCGTCGATATACGCGTCGATCTCCTGATCATTCGGTGTGGCCGTCATCTCGTCCTCCCACGATACGCAGCGCCCGTTCGGGTCGCTGATCTTCCTGTTGGCGCAACGCCGCGCGTGCCCGCGCTATGCGCGACATGATCGTTCCCACCGGCACGCCGAGCACATCGGCGCACTCCTGGTAACTCAAGCCTTCGATCGCGGTCAGGTGAAGCACGGCGCGGTGATGATCGGGCAGCGCCGCGAAGCTCCGCGCAATCTCGCTCAACCGGGTGTGATGCTCCTGCGCGGCGTCGGCATGCGCGACCTGCGTCTCGGCAAAACGGTCATTGCGGCGCGCCTCGGCCGCCTCGCGGCGCGTCCCCGAAACGAAGACATTATGGACGATGGCAAGCAGCCAGCGCCGCCGGTCCCGGCCCTGCTGATAGGTCGCCTGACGTTCGATCGCGCGAACCAGCGCGTCCTGAACCACATCGTCGGCATCGTCGCGATCGCGGGTCAGCGAGCGCGCATAGCGGCGCATCGCGGCGACGTCGTCGGCGAAGCCGCGTGCCTTGTTCCACCGGGCCTTCACGCCTCTATCGCCCGACTGCGCCAAATCATGGGCCGCATTGTCAGGCGACCTTCGCGTAAAGCAAGGCCGGATCGCGCCCCGCCAGCCGTTCATAGACCCGCACCACATCGGCCAGGATCGCATCCCAGCGATAGCGATCGACGGCGACCGCTGCCGATTGGCGCATGTCGCGCAGACGCGCCGGCTGGCGGATCAGCGACGCGACCGCATCGGCATAGGCATTGGCATCGTGCGGCGGCACGAGCAGGCCGGTCCGCCCGTCATCGATCAGCGCCGAAGCGCTGTCGACATCGGCCGAAACGACCGCGAGGCCCGATGCCATCGCCTCGAGATTGACGTTGCCGAACGCCTCGGTGACGCTGGGGTTGATCAGAACGTCGGCGCTCGCCACCGCCTCGCCCAGTTTTCGGCCATCGAGGAAACCGAGGAAGGTCACATTGGGAAGGCGCCGGGCGAGCCAGTCGCGCGCCGGTCCCTCGCCGATCACGACCGGGCGCACGGCATGGCCCCGGTCGCGGAGCGCGGCGATCGCATCGGCGAAAACCCCCAGTCCTTTTTCGAGGACGAGACGGCCGAAGAAAAGCGGCACGACATCGTCGGGACCATAGCCCAGTCGCGCGCGAAAGGCCTGGCTGCGCAGCCCCTGCCCGAACATGTCGCGATCGACCCCGCGCGACCAGATCGACAGTTTTTCCGATCCGAACCGGGCGGCCAGCTCGTCGCGGATCGGCGGCGTCGGGGCGAGGATATGGTCGGCGTCGCCGTAAAATCGCGCAAGATAGGCATCGACGGGGCGGCGCAGCATGCCGAGCCGGTAATAGTCGAGATAGGTTTCGAACCGCGTGTGCAGGCTGGCAACGACCGGAATTCCGGCGGATCGCGCATATTTCTGCGCCTGACGGCCGAGCGCGTCGGGAGCCGAGAGATGGACGATGTCGGGCACAAACCCGGCAAGATTCTCCCGCGCAGCCCGCGTCAGCCCCAGCGCCAGGCGATATTCCGGCCGGCCCGGGATGCACAGCGACTTGACCGAAAATATATCGCCGACCGATGCGAAAGCCTTTTGCGGCGCGGTCGGTGAATAGATGCGGACATCCGCCCCCGCCCGATCCTCCAGATAGGCGACGAGGCGATTGAGCGCCCGGTTCGCGCCATCGCGGACACAGTCGTAATTGCCGGAAAAAAGCGCGATGCGCAGCGGTCTCGTCCGGGCGTCGCGGTATCGCGACAGCGAAGGAAAAACGGCGGAAAGCTTCGTCATGGAACGCATACGCACGCGCGCCGGACATTATTCCACCCTCAGGCGAATAACGGCGACCGCGTGTCAGAGTCTTGCTTGACAAGTGCCTCCGCTCGCGCGCTAATGGAACATATCAGGAACAAATTATGCACGAGTCGTCCCCTCAACTCGCCGGACTGCGCCAACGTGTCGCCCGGCTCGCCGCCAGCGGTGGCCTCGAAAGCCGTCCGGCCGAAGGCTGGCTGGCGTCTGGAGACGATGCCTTCGACGCGGCGCTCGGCGGCGGTTTCGCGACCGGACGATGTCATGAATTCTTCGCGGCCGACGCGCTCGACGCGACGAGTGCCGCGGCTTTCGCGGCGCTCGTCGCGCTGCGCAGGCCGGGCAACGCACCGCTGCTGTGGCTCCGCACGACCGATGCGGGGCGCCGGACCGGCCATATCCATGCCCCCGGGATCGCCGAGCTGGGGGGCGACCCCGACCGGCTGCTGCTCGTCGAGGCCCCCGACCCCAAAATGCTGCTCGCCTGTGCGAACGACGCGGTCCGCTGCACGGGATCGGCGGCGGTGATCGTCGAAAGCTGGGGCAAATTTCCCATGCTCGACCTCACCGCCGGCCGCCGCCTCGCGCTCGGCGCACGCGATGCGGGCACGACGTTGCTGATGCTTCGCCTGAATGCCGCACCGGTGCCGAGCGTCGCCGAAACGCGCTGGGGCATCACCGCAGCCGCCTCGCGCGAACGCGAAGCGAACGCCCCCGGCGCGCCGGCTTTCGACCTCGAACTGCTTCGCTGGCGCGCCGGACCCGCCGGCTCCCGCTGGCAGCTGGAATGGAATCATGACATACGAAGTTTTGGGCGAAGTTTCGGGCGAAGTTTCGGGCGAAGTTTTGAGCAAGGTTTTGGGCAAAGCTTCGGGGAGCCGGCGCTATCTGGCGCTCTTCTTTCCCCTGCTCTCCACCGAGCGACTCGTCCGCGCGGCGCCGCAGCCGCCTGACGCGCCGCTCGTCACGATCGAGAAGCAGCGCGGTGCTTTCCGCCTTGCGAGCGCCGATGTCCGCGCGCAGACGCTCGGACTCGCAGCCGGCATGCCGCTTGCCGATGCGCGCGCCCGCGTCCCCGACCTGCTCGCCGTTCCGCACGATCCCATACTCGACCAGTTGTGGCTCGACCGGATGGCAGAGGGCTGCGGCCGCTATACGCCGCTCGTCGCGCTCGACCCGCCCGACGGACTGATCCTCGACATCACCGGCTGCGCCCATCTGTTCGCGGGCGAGACGGGGCTGATCGACGATCTCGACCGGCGGATCACCAGGCTGGGGATGACGCTGCGCCACGCCGCGGCGCGCACGCCGGAAGCGGCGCGCGCGCTGGCGCGCTATCAGACGCTGCCCGCGCCCGACGAGGATGCCGCGGTCCGCCGGCTGCCCATAGCGGCGCTCGAACTCGAAGCCGAAGCGACGACCGCGCTGGTCCGCGCGGGGCTCAAGACGGTCGGCGACCTCAGCGCGCGGCCGATGGCGAATATCGCCGCGCGCTTCGGGAGCGACGCCGCGACCGCGCTGCGCCGCCTGCTCGGCGATGCGCTGAGCGTCCTCGACCCGCGCCGGACGCTGCCGCCGGTGATCGCCGAACGCCGCTTTGCCGAACCGATCGCGCGCACCGCCCATGCGACGAAGATCCTTGGCGAACTCGCCGGTGAGGCGATGGGCGTTCTGGCCGAACGCGGCAAGGGCGGGCGCCATTTCCGCGCCACCTTCTTTCGCAGCGACGGGCTGGCGCGCAGCATCGCGGTCGAGACCGGCCATGCGACGCGCGACGCGGCGCTGGTCATGCGGCTCTTCGCCGAGCGGATGGACAGCCTCGCGGACCCGCTCGACCCCGGCTTTGGTTTCGACATGATCCGCCTGGCCGTCCCGCGCCTCGACCCGCTTGCCGCGACGCAACTGGGGCTCGAAGGCGGCGCGGTGCGCCCGTCGAACGAGGCGGGGGCGATCGATGAACTCGTCGACCGGCTGGCGACGCGGCTCGGGCGCGCGCGCATCCGCAAATATCGCCCCGCCGATACGCATATCCCCGAACAGACGCAGCTCGAACTTCCCGCCGCCGACGCCCCGCCGCCCGCCCCCTGGCCCGCCCCCGAACCCGGCGAACCGCCGACGCGCCCCTTCCATCTCTTCGATCCGCCGCAACCGATCGAAGTGATCGCCGAGGTTCCCGACGGCCCGCCGCACCGCTTTCGCTGGCGGCGCGCGACGCATGCGGTGCGCCGCTACGAGGGGCCCGAACGCATCGCCGCCGAATGGTGGCGGCGCCGCGACAATGGCGGGCTGACGCGCGACTATTACCGCGTCGAGGACGTCCATGGGCGCCGCTACTGGCTGTTCCGCCACGGGCTTTACGAGGAAAAGGCCGATCCGCGCTGGTACATCCACGGGCTGTTCGCATGACCGAAACGCCTGCCCCGGCGCCGGCCTTCGCCGAGCTCGTCGCCGCGACCAACTACAGCTTCCTGCGCGGCGCCTCTCACCCCGCCGAGATGGTCGCGGAAGCGATCAACCTCGGCTTGTCCGGTATCGGCATCGCCGACCGCAACAGTGTGGCGGGGGTGGTGCGGGCGTGGGCGTTCCTGAAGGACCTGCAGGTCAGACAGCCTGCAACCGTCGCGAATTTCCGGTTGGTAGTCGGGGCGCGACTCGTTTTTGCCGACGGCACGCCCGACATCGTCGCTTATCCGGTCAGCCGTCATGGGTGGGGGCGGCTGACCCGGCTGCTCTCGACCGGCAACCTGCGCGCGCAAAAAGGCGATTGCGTTCTCAATCTGGAGGATCTTCTGGAGCATTACGACGACTTGCTGTTGATCGCGATGGAAGGCAATGAAGCGCTGCTGCGCACGCTCAAGCGCGCGCGGCCCAAATCACTGTGGCTCGCGGCAACAATGCCGCAATCGGGCGCCGATACGCGCCGGCTGGCCGAGCGCCAGCGGCTGTCGGCGGCGACCGGGGTGCCATTGCTGGCGACCAATGATGCGCTTTATGCAACCAGGCACCAGCGCCCGCTCCACGACATCATCACCTGCATCCGCGAAGGCACGGCCGTCCAGAAGGCAGGCAAGCTGCTGCGCGCCAATGGTGAGCGCTATCTGAAAGCGCCGGTCGAAATGGGGCGCCTCTTCAAGCATCACCCCAAGGCAATCAACGAAAGCGCGAAGCTGCTCGCGCGCATCGCCTTTCGCCTCGAAGACCTGCAATATGAATATCCGCATGAGCCGGTGCCGCCCGGCTGGAAGCCTTTTGCCTATCTGCATCATCTGGTGAAGACAGCGGCCGAGACCCGTTATGGCAGCCCGCTTCCTCCCAAGGTTCGCAAACTTGTCGGCAACGAACTTCGCCTGATTCGAAGGCGGAAATACGTCTATTATTTCCTCACCGTCCATGATCTCGTCCGCTATGCCCGTTCACAGAAACCGCCAATTCTTTGCCAAGGCCGCGGCTCTGCCGCCAATTCGATCGTCTGCTTCCTGCTCGGCGTGACCTCGGTCGACCCGATGGAGCATAAATTGCTATTCTCGCGCTTTGTGTCCGCTGAACGTGACGAGCCGCCCGACATCGATGTCGACTTCGAACATGAGCGGCGTGAGGAGGTGATCCAATATATCTATGATCGTTACACCCGCGATCGCGCCGCGATCGCCGCGACCGTCATCCATTACAGGCCTCGCAGCACAATCCGCGAGGTCGGCAAGGCACTCGGCTTCAGCGAGGACGTAACCGCGCGGCTCGCCGACACGAGTTGGGGAAGCTGGGGCGACGAAGTGCCCATCGAACGGCTGATCGAGGCGGGTCTCAATCCGCATAATGGCGAGATCGAACGGCTGCATCGTTTCGTCGGCGAATTGCTCAAAGCGCCGCGCCACCTGTCGCAGCATGTCGGAGGCTTCGTGCTGACCGAAGGGCGGCTCGACGAACTCGTCCCGATCCACAACGCCGCGATGGAGGATCGGACCTTCATCGAATGGGACAAGGATGACATCGACGCGCTCGGGCTCATGAAGGTCGACGTCCTCGCACTCGGCATGCTGACCTGCATCCGCAAATGCTACGACCTGATGCGCGAGCATGGGCTGGGCAATCACACCTTGGAACTCGACATCGATTCCAAGGATCCAGCCGTTTACGAAATGCTGTGCAAGGGTGACAGCATTGGCGTCTTTCAGGTCGAAAGCCGGGCGCAAATCAACATGTTGCCCCGCCTACGCCCCCGGAAATTCTATGATCTGGTCGTGCAGGTTGCGATCGTTCGTCCGGGACCGATCGAAGGTGATATGGTACACCCCTATCTCCGCCGTCGGAATGAAGAGGAACCGGTCGAATATCCCTCGCCCGCCCCTCAATATCCCCAAGACGAACTGGTTGACGTCTTGGGTGACACATTCGGGGTGCCGCTCTTTCAAGAGCAAGCGATGAATCTTGCGATCACTGCCGCCGGCTTCACGCCCGAGGAAGCGAACGGTTTGCGGCGCGCGATGGCGACCTTCCGCAATGTCGGGACGATCGACAATTTTCGCGAGAAGATGATCGGCGGCATGGTCGCACGCGGTTACAAGCAGGACTTCGCCGAACGTTGTTTCAAGCAGATCGAGGGCTTCGGCAGCTATGGCTTTCCCGAAAGCCATGCCCAGTCGTTCGCGCGGCTCGTCTATGTCTCTTCGTGGATCAAGCATTATCACCCCGCCGTCTTCGCCTGCGGCATCCTCAATTCGCAGCCGATGGGCTTCTATGCTCCCGCGCAGCTCGTTCGCGATGCGCAGGAGCATGGGGTCGAGGTGCGCGGGGTCGAGGTGAATGCGAGCGGCTGGGACAACAGCCTCGAACCGCGCGGCGATGACAGCCTCGCGCTGCGGCTCGGTTTCCGGCAGGTCGACGGCTTTCGCGAGGAATGGGCGAAGCAAATCGTCGAGGCGCGTACCGCCCCCTTCGCTTCGGTCGCGGAACTCGCCCGCCGCGCCAGTCTTCCTTCGCGCGCCCTGCGCCTGCTCGCCGATGCCGATGCGTGCCGGTCGATGGGGCTCGAACGGCGGCCGGCGCTGTGGGATGCACGGCGGGTGCGGCAGGGGGTGTTGCCGCTGTTCGGTGCCGCCGGGGCGGACGAACTCGGCGACGAAGCGGATGCCCGGCTGCCGCCGACGCCGATGGTCGAACATGTGCTCACCGATTATCAGACGACGCGGCTGTCGCTGAAGGGGCATCCGATGGCATTCCTCCGCCGCGACTTCGAGCGCGAAGGGGTGCTGAGCGCCGCAGGGGTCGCGGCGGCAAAAAACGGGTCGATCGTCCGCACCGCAGGGGTCGTGCTGATCCGCCAGCGCCCGGGCAAGGGCAATGCGATCTTCATCACGCTCGAGGATGAGAGCGGGATCGTCAACATCCTGCTCTGGGCGCGCCAGTTCGAACGCTATCGCCGCGCGGTCATGGCGTCGCGGCTGATGCTTGCCGAGGGTGAGGTGCAGCGAAGCATGGAGGGTGTCATCCACCTGATGGCGAACCGCATCGTCGACCGCACCGACATGCTCGACGCACTGGGGAGCGACCAGCCATTCGATCCCGAGCTTTGCCCGGCGGACGAGGTCCGGCATCCGCAGCAGCCGCGCGGCCATGCCCAGCGCCACGGCCACCCGCGCAACGTGCGCATCCTGCCAAAATCACGGGATTTTCATTAGAAGCCTGGCCGCTGATGCCGGCTTCGGGGTGGGGAGCTGCCATTCGCTAACCATCCATAACCGTCGCCCCCGCGAAGGCGGGGGCCGCTGGCAACCTTGCGCTCGGCCGATTGCGGCCCCCGCCTTCGCGGGGGCGACGGTTATTTAGCTAGCGTCCGCAACCGGCCGCAATCCGCCGTCCCGCGAGATTCCCCGCACCCGAAAAGAAGATGCCCCGGCTGTGGGGGCCGGGGCATCCGATCAGGCTATCAAGGGACCAACCAACATAGCCTGAATTTCATAAGGCGTTCCGCTTAGCGGAGCAGGTTCATCACGCCCTGCTGGCTCTGGTTCGCCTGGGCGAGCATCGCCGTCGACGCCTGGGCCAGAATGCCGGCCGCGGCGAGCTTCGTCGATTCGGCCGAGAAGTCCGTGTCTTCGATGCGCGACTTGGCGTCCGCCAGATTCACGACAGTCGACGTCAAATTGTCGACAGTGGCTTCGAGGCGGTTCTGCTGCGCACCGAGATTGGCGCGCTCGGTAGCAACCGTCTGGATGCCCGTGTCGAGCGTTGCGAGCGCGGCCGAGGCACCGGCAGCGGTCGAGAAGTCGAGACCGCCAACGCCCAGACCTGTGGCCGAGAGATCGCCGATCGCGATGTTGACGACTTCGGTGTCGTTAAGGCCCGTCTGGATGTCGATGTCGGCGGTGCCGTCGAGCAGCGCGGTGCCGTTGAAGGTCGTGCGCGACGAGATGTCGCCGATCTGGGCGATCAGCGCGGTGACTTCGGTCTGCACCGCATCGCGGTCGTCGTCGCCCATCGTGCCGGTCGACGCCTGCATCGCCAGTTCACGCATACGAACGAGGATGTTCGAGATGCCGCCCATCGCGCCTTCGGCGGTCTGCGCTGCCGAAATGCCGTCGTTGGCGTTGCGCACGGCCTGATTGAGACCGCGGACGCTGGCGTCCATGCGGGTTGCGATAGCAAGACCGGCTGCGTCGTCCTTGGCGCTGTTGATACGCTTGCCGCTCGACAGGCGCTCCATGGCTTCGGACTGCATACGGCCCGCAACACGCGAGTTGTTCTGGGCACGAAGCGCGCTCACATTGGTGTTGATGACAGTCATAATGTTCCTTTCCGGCCCAAGGGCCATTCCCGTGGTGTGAGGGCTCGGCGAGCGGTCACGAAAAGCAGTAACGGCGGGGGTTCACCGCGATTAAGCCGGTCCGTCAAAAAAATGTTCGATGGGTGGCCGGCAGTGGCGCCTTCACAATCATCCTTTTGAAATTGCTATAATTATTTTTTTGGCACGCGCTTTGCATCACTCTTTGCGTGCGGCGCACCGCCGCGCCCAGGACGGATGAAAATGCAATGAGCACGATTGACCAGAGCCGGCTGCTGCAGATGCGCAGTTCGATCCTCAATCAGAACCAGGCGCTGCAACGCGCCGCGGGCCGCGGCGGCATCGGCGCGGCCGAGGGCGCTGAAGCCACGCCCGATTTCGGCGCCGCGATCAACAATGCGCTGCAGCAGGTCAACGCCCAGCAGACGAAGGCGGGCGAGCTCAGCGAAGCCTATGAGCGCGGCGACACGCACGACATCGTCAGCGTGATGATCGAACGGCAGAAGGCCTCGCTCGGCTTCGAGACGACGCTGCAGGTGCGCAACAAGCTGCTCTCCGCCTACCGCGACATCATGAACATGCCGGTGTAACCCATGGCCGACCCACAGACCCTCACCCCCGTCGACAACGGCAACCGCCTGCCCGTTCCCGCGTTCGGCAATCGCCTCGCGCCGCTCCAGCAATTCGTCCGCCAGCCCGCCGTCCAGCGCGCACTGCCCGCGATTGCCACCACCACCGCGATCGGCCTTGCCGCGCTCGCCTGGTTCACGATGCAGTCGGCACCGCAGGCGCAGCTGTTCGCCGGGCTCGCCGATGCCGACAAGTCGGCGGTCGCCGACGCGCTCCAGACCGCGGGCATCGCGCACAACATCGATCCCGCGACGGGCGCGCTGACCGTCGATGCCGACAAGATGCACGCCGCACGGATCGCGCTCGCCGGGCAGGGGCTGCCCAAGGCGGCGCCCGACGGCGACAATCTGATCGCATCGCTGCCGATGGGCGCGAGCCGCGCGATCGAGGGCGAAACGCTCCGCGCCGCGCGCGAAGCCGACCTTGCCCGCACGATCGAGGCGATCGACGCGGTCAAGAGCGCGCGCATCCACATCGCCGCCGCCGAACCCAGCCTGTTCGTCCGCGAAGACAAGCCCGCGACCGCGTCGGTGATGCTGACGCTGCAGAACGGCCGCTCGCTGTCCGACGGGCAGGTCCAGGCGATCCGCTTCCTCGTCGCCTCGTCGGTGCCCGGCATGAACGCCGACCAGGTGTCAGTGATCGACCAGCGCGGCGCGTTGCTGTCCGACACCGCGACATCGGGCGACATGAAGGCGTTCCAGCTCCAGACGCAGGTCGAGGACCGCTTTCGCCGCTCGCTCGACACCTTGCTCGGCCCGATGCTCGGCGCCGGCAATTATAGCGTCGAGGTCCACGCCGACGTCGACATGTCCGAAAGCCAGGCGACGCGCGAAAGCTTTCCCAAGGACGATCGCGCGCTGCGCAGCGAACAGATCACCCGCCAGGTCAGCGGCCAGGCCCCGCCCCCCGCGGTCGGCATCCCCGGCGCGCTGTCGAACGAGCCGCCGCAGGCGACGACCGTCGCGGGCAATGCCCCGGCCGCCGCCGCCGCCCCCGCCGGCGCCCCCGAAACGCAAAGCAACGAAAATGCCGCCCGCGCCTATGAAGTCGGCCGCGAGATTTCGGTGACCCATCAGCCGCAGGGCCAGATCCGCCGCGTGTCGGTCGCGGTCGCGCTCAACCAGGGCAAGAAGGCGCTGTCGCAGGCCGACATGGCAAAGATCGATGCGCTGGTGAAAGGCGCGGTCGGTTTCGACGCGACGCGCGGCGATCAGGTCGCGATCAGCCAGCGCCCCTTCGCAAAGGTCGAGGACGAAAGCCCCGCCTTCTACGATCAGGGCTGGTTCCTGCCGCTGGTCAAACAGGTCGGCGCGATTATCGCTGCCCTGCTCGCCTTCTTCTTCATCGGCCGCCCGCTGATCCGCGCCGCCAAGGAACGCGCCGCCTCGCGCGCCGCACAGAATGCCTCGCTCGAAGCCTCGCTGCTCGCCGCGACCGACGGCCAGCCCGCACTCCCGCCCGGCGGCAATCGCCGCGAAATCACCCTCGAGATGATCGAGGCGGCGCCGAGCTATGAAGCCCGCGCCAACCTCGTCCGCGCCTTCGTCCGCCAGGATTCGGCGCGCGCCGCGCTCGTCGTGCGCCAGCTGATGCAGGAGGGCGCCCGTGGCTGATGCCGACGACATGATGCTCGCCGCGCCGCCGAAGCCCGCGATCGACGGATCGTCCGCCGCCGCGATCCTGCTGATGCTGCTCGACGAAAGCGAAGCCGCGACGATCCTCAAGCATCTCGGCCCCGAGGAAGTGCGCGGGCTCGCGAAAGCGATGTTCGACACCGCCAACGCCAGCGAGGCGCAGATCGAGCAGGCGCTCGACCGTTTCGTCGTCCGCAGCCGCGATGTCAGCGCGCTCGCGATCGGTGCCGACACGCGCATTCGCACCGTGATCAACCAGGCGGTCGGTAACGTCCGCGCCGACAATATCCTCGCCGCCGTCGCGCCGCAGCGGAGCGCCGCATCGCTCGAAATGCTGCGCTGGATGGACGTCGACGCGATCAGCGGCCTGCTCGCCAGCGAGCATCCGCAGGTCGGCGCGCTGATCCTGTCGGTGCTCGTCCCCGACATCGCCGCGCGCGCGATCGAAACGCTCGACGAACTGCTCCAGGCCGACCTCGTGCTGCGCGCCGCGCAGCTCACCTCGGTTCCGGCCGCTGCGATCGAGGATCTCGAAGCCGTCCTCGCCAGCGCCAATGTCGACGGCCAGCGCGTCGCCAAACAGGCGATCGGTGGCCCGAGCGACGTCGCCAAGATCATGAAGAAAATGCCGAAGCAGCTTTCGGAGCGCACGATCCGCGCGCTCAAGAAGACCGACAAACTGCTCGCGCAGGCGATCGAGGAAGAAATGTTCATCTTCGAGAATCTGCGCGACCTCGACAAGAAGAGCCTCGGCACCGTGCTGCGCTCGGTCGATGCCGCCGAACTCGCGATCGCGCTCAAGGGCACCGACGAAGAGATGGTCGACCTCTGCCTCGCCACCATGTCGAAGCGCGCGTCGGAGACGATCCGCGACGAAATGGCCGAGATGACGATGGTCAAGCGCACCGACGTCGACGAGGCGCAAAAGGCGATCATGCTCGTCGTGCGCCAGATGGCGGCATCGGGCGAGATCATGATCGCGGGCGCGGGCGACGATTATGTCTGATCGCGCTTCCGAAACCGGCTTTGCGCCCGTCGCGCTCGCCGCCGCCATGGCGCGGGGCGGCGGCTTTCGCCCGCTGTCCTTCGACCCCGCGGTACGCAGCACCGATGCGCCTGCCGAAACAGGCGCCGAACCCGAGCCCGCCGACGATCCGTTCGCCCGCGGCCTCGCCGAAGGCCAGCGCCTCGCCGAAGCCGCCCACACCGCCGAGCGCCATCAACTGCTCGCGCTGATCGCCGGCGCCGAAGCGCTGCAGGATGAACCGAGCGAGGAACTCGCCCAGCTGATCGCCGAGACCGTCGAGCGCCTCGTCCGCCAGATCGTCGCCGACGCGCCGATCGATCCCGCGTGGCTGAAGGAGCAGGCCGAAACCGCCGCCGCGCTCGTCGCCGAAGCCGACAAGGCGCGCACCCTGTGGGTCCACCCGCTCGACGCCGCGCTGCTAGTCGACGCCGACCTTCGCCTGCCGGTCGAAGCCGACGCCGCAATGGTGCGCGGCACCGTGCGTATCGAAAGCTCGGCCGGCTGGATCGAGCATGGCCGCGCCGTCTATCTGGGTGAACTCAGCGCCGCGCTCGGCCGCACCGGAGACGCCGCATGACGCGCCGCCTTTCGATCACCGCGCAGCAGTTGCTCGCTCCCGTCGATCTCGCCAAATCATCGCCGCGCCGCATCGGCACGCTCGTCGCGCATGAAGGCATCATGCTCGAAGTGTCGGGCTTTCCGCAGCCGCTCGGCAGCAACGTCCGCATCAAGTCGGCGGACAATGACTATGTCTATGGCGAGGTCGTCGGCTTTCGCGGTCACCGCAGCCTGGTCCTGCCCTTCGACATGAACAAGCCGCTCGTCACCGGGGCGCCGGTCGAACCGCATGGCGCCAGCTCGATGGTTCCCGTCGGCAAGGCGCTGCTCGGCCGCATCATGGACGCACAGGGCAATCCGCTCGACGGCCGCCCGCCGGTCAAGTCGCAGTTCCAGTGGCCGCTCGCCGGGCGCAAGGTCAATCCGCTGCGCCGCGGCCGCGTCACCAAGCCGCTCGGCATGGGCGTGCGCGCGATCAACGGCCTGCTCACCGTCGGCGAAGGCCAGCGCGTCGCGATCATCGCGGGCTCGGGCGTCGGCAAGTCGGTGCTGATGGGCCAGATGATCGCCGGGACCGAATGCGACGTCATCGTCGTCGGGCTGATCGGCGAACGCAGCCGCGAGGTCAGCGACTTCGTCGAGACCAAGCTGCCCCCCGAAGTCCGCAAGAAGTCGGTCGTCGTCGCGGTCCCCGCCGACCATCCGCCGCTGCTCCGCCTGCGCGCCGCGATGCGCGCGACCGCGATCGCCGAAGCCTTTCGCGACGAAGGCAAGAAGGTGCTGCTGCTGATCGACAGCCTGACCCGCGTCGCGCATGCGCAGCGCGAGATCGGGCTGACCCTGGGCGAGCCGCCGACGATGAAGGGTTACCCGCCGTCGGTCTTCGCGCTCATTCCCTCGTTGTGCGAACGCGCCGGCATCGACAAGCAAAGCGGAGGCTCGATCACCGCCCTCTACACCGTCCTCGCCGACGGCGGCGATATCGACGATCCGGTCGTCGATAGCGCGCGCGCCATCGTCGACGGCCATATCATCCTGTCGCGCCAGCTCGCCGAACAGGGCGTCTATCCCGCGATCGACGTCGCGCGCTCGCTGTCGCGCACCATGGCCGATTCGGTCGACCCGGTGCACGCCGCCGCCGCCGCGCGCTTCCGCAAGCTCTGGTCGGCCTATGAAGAGAATCGCGATCTGATGCTGATGGGCGCCTATGTCGCGGGCAGCGATCCGGTGCTCGACGAGGCCATCGCGTGCCGCGCCGACCAGCTTGCTTTCGTTTCCCAGCCTGCCGCCGCGCAGGTCGATTTCCCCACCTCGCGCCAGACGCTTATCGAAGGATTTTCTGCATGAATGCTCGCACCGCACGCCGCAAACGGATCATTCGCGTGCGCTCCGTCGAACATCAGATGGCGGAGGCGAATCTGGCGCGCGCCAACGGCGAACTCGCGAGCCTCGTCGAGCTGCAGAAGCGCCTCGAGACGCTGCGCGCCGATCTCGCGATGGCGAAGGGGGCGGTCGCCGGCCGCGCCCTCAACACGATGGGCGAACTCGCGATGCGGCTCGACATGGCGAAGGAAAATCTCGTTGCTCCGCTGGCAGGCGCCAGCGCCCGCCGCGACGAGATGGGCGCACTCGTCCAGAGCGCGATGGTCAAGGAAGAATCGGCGGTGCGCCTCTACGAGCGCGGCCGAAAATCGGCCGAACAGGAAGCCGAGCGCCGCAGCGACGCCAACCGTCCGCACCGCCGCCGCACGATGAGCCTGCGCCTGATCGAGGGCGGGATCGCATGATGAGCGCGCTGCAGCACAGCCCAGCCCCGGCCGGCCTGCCACCCGTCTTTGCCGCGCTCGCGCTGCCCGGATCGCCCGGCGGCGATTTGCCGGCATTCGACCAACTGGTCGCCGCGGCGCCGATGCCGCCCGTCCTGGCCGAAGCACCGGCCGGCGCAGCCTTGCCGCTGCCCGTTCCGATGATGCCGGCTCAGCCAGTCACCGGCACGGCGCCCATGTTACCAACGGCGGCCACGCCGCCCGCCGAGCCTGAAACCGCGGCCGAAGCAGCGCCGGCGCATGACGATCCCGCGACGAAGGCGACGAAGCTCCTGCTCGCGGTCACCGGGCAGATTTCTGCGCCGGTCGCAGAGCAGATCGCCGCCCAGCCCGGCTATGCCTTGCCGGGCGATACCCGCGCTCCCAAGCCCGCGGCGGCCATACAGGTCGATAGCGGGGCAGACGGCCCGGCCGATCCCGCCGTCGTCGAAACGGGTGAGCCCGCCGCACCGGCCGCCGTCTGGACGCCGGTTCTTGCCACACCCGCGGCATCGCCCGCGCCCAAGCCCGCCCCTGCCAAAGCCACCAACGCAGCGAACCCGGCCCGCGAAGGCGACGCATCGGTGCTTTCCGCCGCTGCCAAGCCGCGCGAAGCCACGCCGCCTGCTGCGATCGCGGCCGATTTCATCCTTCCCAAGACCAAGATCGCCGAGGCGGGTCCGTCGATGACGGTTATCTTCACGCCGCCCCCCGCACAGGTGGCCGCCGGATCGTTTGCCGAAGCGGCCGCCGCGGCACCGGTCGCCGAACGCGTGCTCGACATGACGAGCGACGATGCGTGGATCGACCAGCTCGCGCGCGACATCGCCGCGACGAAATCGCAAAGCGGCGATATCAGCTTTCGCCTGATGCCGCGCCACCTCGGCCGTCTCGACGTCGCGATGCGGCAGGAAGAGGGCGGCGTGTCGCTGAAGCTCGACACCCAGCATGAAGCGACCGCCACCGTCGTCCATGCCGCACAGAGCCGCCTGGTCGAGGATCTCCGCCAGCAGGGCGTGCGGGTCGCGGGTGCCGAAGTCACCTGCACGCCGGGCGAAACCGGTCGCGGGTCGCAGCAAGGCACAGGGCACGGCCAGGGCCGCGGCGCCGCACAGGATTCCGCCCATCTCATCGAAATCGCCCCCGAACGCGCCGAGGCGCGCCCGAAATCCTCCAGCGATGAGCGCGCCGCGACCCGCGTCCGCTTCGCCTGATCAGGAGCCAGGACATGACCAAGGATAAAGTCGAAGCCGAGCCCAAGAAGAAGGGCAAGTTCAAGAAGCTGCTGTTCATCGGCGTCGGCGCGATCACGCTGATCGGCGCCGGCGTCGGCGCGGGTATCTATTTCGGCGCGCTATCGGCGCATGAGGCGAAGCCTGAGGATAATTTCCCCAAGCTCGTCCTGCGCAACAAGGGCGAAGCCGCACCCGCCGCCGAAGGTGAAGGCGACGAGGCGCCGCTTAAGACCGGCACCGTGTCGGTCCCGAACGACAAGTATAAGGTCGATCCGCGCAAATATGAGATCACCTATTATCCGATCACCGAAGCGTTCACGACAAACCTCGCCGACGGATCGGGTTTTCTGCAGATCGGTATCAGCCTTTCCACCTTCTATGACGGCAAGGTTATCAATAATATCAAACGGCAGGCGGTGCCGATCCGCTCGGTCGTGCTTATGGTGCTCGCCGAACAGGATCCGGCGTTGCTCTCCACATCGCAGGGTAAGCAGCGGCTTCAGCGTCAGCTGACCGCGGCGATCAACGATGTGCTGCGCGACAAGGAAGGTTTCGGGGGTGTCGACAATGTCTATTTCACGAGCCTGGTGATCCAGTGACGCTCCACGCCAAACCTCCCAAAGCGGTGGCCAAGGCCGCGGCCGCAGAGACGCCCGACAGCAAGGCGTCGCTGCTGCTGCGCCGTGCCGAGGGCAATTATGCCTTTCCCGCGCTCGACGCCGTCGCCGCCCGGTTCGCGCGGAGCCTGCGCGACCTGCTCCGCGCCCTTGGGGCGCCCGCGATCCAGGTCGAACGCGCCGGCGCCGAACAGCTCGGCTTTGCCGCCTGGTGCGCCGAAGCCGCCCCGGCAATCTTCTGGCGCTATCATGCCCCGCCGCTCAAGGGGCCGATGCTGCTCGCTGCGCCGCGCCCGCTGATCCTCCAGCTCGTTGACATTTTTTATGGCGGCAAGGGCCAGCTCGCCGCCGAGCGCGAAGAGCTGACCGATGCCGAGGAACGCTTTGCCGCGCGCATCGGCCGCGACATGGGGCTCCAGCTCGCGGCCGCGTGGAGCGACAAACTGCCGATCGCGCCCGAACTCGACTGCGTCACCACCGATCCCGCCAAGCTCGCCGCGGTGCGCGCCGACGACGACATGCTCGTCCAGCGCTTCGTCCTGCGCAGCGCGCCGTTCGAGGGCCGGACGATCGCCTGCGCCTACCCGGTTGCCGCACTGCGCGGCATCGCCGGGGCCGAGGCGGCGGGCGACACGCGCGAACCCGACACCGATCCCGCATGGACCGGCGCGCTCAACAAGGCGCTGCGCGATGTGCGCCTGCCCGTCCGCTCGGTCCTCGCACGCCCCGAGATCAGCCTTGTCAAGCTGCTCGCGCTTGAGGTCGGCGACATCATCCCGCTCGTGATGCCGCGCCATGTGCCGGTGACCGTCGCGGGCCGCAATTTTGCCTTTGGCAGCATCGGCGAGGCCAATGGCAACGCCGCCATCATGATCGAACAAATCGAGGAAGGACCGGACCATGACTGATGTGAGCGAAGCGCCCGTGCGCCGCGACCGCCGCGACAACAAGGATATCGCCGCAGCCCCCAATTTCGATCTGCTCGCCGGCGTTTCGCTGCGCGTGTCGGTCGAGGTCGGATCGACGTCGATGACCCTCGCGGAACTGCTCGCCTTGTCCGAAGGCAGCGTGATCGAACTCGATCGCGCCGCGACCGATCTGCTCGACATCTACGCCAACGGCACGCTGATCGCGAAGGGCGAGATCGTCAGCGTCGACGGCCGCTATGGCATCCAGGTCGCCGAAGTCGTCGCCCCCGACCGGGGCATCGCGGGCTTCGAGCGGAGGGTCTGATGCTCGAATATATCCTCCGTCTGCTGATCCTGCTGCCGATGATCGGCGGCCTGGCATGGGGCAGCCTGTGGCTGTGGAAGCGCGTCCAGATGGGCGTGCCGCTCACCGGCGGAGGAACGCGGCCGGCACGGCCGGTCGAACTCGTCGGCGTGCTGCCGCTCGGCCCGGGGTCGAAGCTGGCGGTGGTCGAATTCGCCGGCCAGCAGATCCTGGTCGCGGTGTCGCGCAACGGCATCACCCGCCTTGCCGATAATAGCGAGGGCGATTTCCATGCCGACTGATCGCAAACGCTGGCTGCGCCGCGCCGCGCTGATCGGCGGCCTCGCGCTGCTGGCCGCTGCGCCCGCCGCTTATGCCCAGGCCGACGGCCTCAACCGCGCGGTCGCCGAAATCGGCGGCGACGGCCGTCCTTTGAGCCTGTCGCTGCAAATCCTCGTGCTGATGAGCCTGTTGACGGTGCTGCCGTCGCTGCTTCTCATGATGACCAGCTTCACGCGCATCATCATCGTGCTGTCGATCCTGCGCCACGCGCTGGGGCTGCAGCAGACCCCGCCGAACCAGGTGCTCGTCGGCCTCAGCCTCTTCCTGTCGCTGTTCGTGATGCAGCCGGTGATCAGCGAAGTGAACCGCGTCGCGATCGAGCCTTACGGGCAAGAGCAAATCGACATCGGCGAAGCGGTGTCGCGTTCGGGCGTCGCGCTCCACGGCTTCATGATGAAGCAGACGCGCAAGACCGACCTGATGATGTTCGCGAAGATCGCCAAGGCGCCCGCCTATGCGAGCCCGAAGGACGTCCCCTTCTCGATCCTGCTGCCGGCGTTCGTCACCAGCGAACTCAAGACCGCGTTCCAGATCGGCTTCCTGATCTTCCTGCCGTTCCTCGTCATCGACCTGATCGTCGCGTCGGCGCTGATGTCGCTCGGCATGATGATGCTGTCGCCGACGATCATATCGATGCCGTTCAAGCTGCTGCTCTTCGTCCTCGTCGACGGCTGGGCGCTGACGATGGGATCGCTCGCCTCCTCCTTCGTAGGATAGCAGGGTGGAAACCGACTATTTCATCGGCGTGGCACAGCAGGCGCTGTGGATCCTCGCCCTCGCTTCGGCGCCGCTGCTGATCCCGGTGCTCGTCGTCGGCGTGCTGCTCGGCATGGTGCAGGCGGCGACCTCGATCAACGAACAGACGCTGACCTTCGTGCCCAAGCTGATCGTCGCGGCGATCTGCCTCGCGATCTTCGGCGGCAGCATTCTCGTGCTGCTCGCCGATTTCACGCGCGAAATCTTCGCGCAGATCCCGGCGCTCGTCCGCTAGGGCATCGATGAACCCCGCCGACGTCCCCAATATCGAGGCGATGCTCCAGCTGTGGATGCTGGGGATGATCCGCCCGGGCGCGGCCTTCATCGCCGCGCCGGTGTTCGGCGCGACCAATGTGCCGGTGCAGCTCCGCCTCGTCATCGCGCTCGCGGTCGGCGTGCCCGCGGTCGCCGCGTCGGGGATGGCGCTGCCGCCCGAAGGCATCGTCTCTTTCCCCGGTTTCCTGCTGATCCTCGGCGAGGCGCTGATCGGCCTCTGCATCGGCTTTGTGCTCCAGATGGGGCTCGCCGCGGCGCTGCTCGCGGGCGAGGCGATCAGCAACGCGATGGGCCTCGGCTTCGCGTCGATGGTCGATCCCCTGAGCGGCAGCGCCAGTTCGGCGATCGGCCAGTTCCTCTCGATGCTCGCAACCGCGCTCTTCCTCGCCGCCGACGGACATCTGATCCTGATCCAGATCATCGTTGACAGCTATAGCGCGCTGCCACCCGGCAATGCCTTTCCCTCGTTCGATGCGATCGGCGGCCTGCTGCGGTTCGGCAGCCTGATGTTCGCCGCCGGCCTGACGATCGCGCTGCCCGTCGGTTTCGTGCTGATCCTCGTCCAGATGATCATGGGGGTCATCGGCCGCTCGGCGCCCGCGCTCAACCTGTTCGCGGTCGGCATCCCCGCGACCTTGCTCGCCGGCGTCGTGCTGCTTGGCATGGCGACCCCGGTGATGGCCGAAGCGATTGCACGCGCGCTGTCCGACGCGCTCGACGCCGCGCGCATGCTCGCGGCCGGGGGCTGACGACATGGCCGGCGAAACCGAAAAGGACCAGAAAACCGAAGCCCCGACGCCGAAGAAGCGCGCCGACGCCGCGCGCGAGGGCGATGTGCTGATGTCGCGCGAACTCGCGACCGCGCTGATGATGCTCGCCGCGGCGGGCTGGCTGATCGCCGCGGGCGGCTGGTTCGTCCAGTCGGCGGGCGAACTCGTCCGTCGCGGTTTGACGCTCACCGCCGCCGACGTCAGCGATTTCGCGCCGGGCGAGGCGCTGCTGCGCAACGGGGTCGAGATCCTGCTGCCGCTCGCCAGCCTGTTCGCGCTCGCGCTCGGCGCCGCGATCGCCGCGCCCGCGCTGCTCGGCTCGTTCGGCTGGCGCGAAAAGGCGCTCGCTTTCAAGGGCAATCGCATGAACCCGATGAGCGGGATCAAGCGCATGTTCGGACTGCACGGCGTGATCGAACTCGGCAAGACGATCGCCAAGGTGCTGCTGCTTGGCACCATCGGCTACTGGCTCGTCGCGGTAAACCTGCCCGCGATCATGACGATGGCCGCGACCGACCTCAACGCCGCGATCGGGCTGGCCGGCCAGGCGATCGGCCAGGCGATGGTCGCGCTCGCCGGCGGGCTCGTCGTCATCGCGCTGATCGATGTCCCCTCGGTCTGGTTCCAGCGCAACCAGCGGCTGATGATGAGCAAGCAGGAAGTGAAAGAGGAGATGCGCCAGTCCGACGGCGCCCCCGAACTCAAGCAGGCGCAGCGCCAGCGCGCGCACGACATATTGAGCGGCTCGGCGCGCAAGGCGGTGTCCGACGCCACGGTCATCCTGACCAACCCGACGCATTTCTCGGTCGCGCTGCGCTATCGCCCCGGCATCGATGCCGCGCCGGTGGTCGTCGCGCGCGGGCGCGGCGACATCGCGTTGTCGATCCGCGAACTGGCGCGCGGTGCCGATGTCCCGATCCTCGAATATCCACAGCTCGCGCGGGCGATCTATTTCACCGCGCGCGCCGGACGCGTGATCCCCGAAGAGCTGTTCGTCGCGGTCGCGACGATACTCGCCTTCGTCTTCCAGCTCGAACGCGCGATGGCCGAGGGCCGGACCCAGCCCGCCGTCGACGTGCCGCCCTCGCATCATTTCGATCCCGACGGGCGGCGGCAGTAGTCGGGCAGGAAAAGACATTGTCGCCCCCGCGGAGGCGGGGGCCGCTGGCAACCTTACGCTCGGCCGATAGCGGCCCCCGCCTTCGCGGGGGCGACGGTTATGGATGGGTAACGAGCATCCGCTCCCCCAAAAAAAACCGACATACCGCCGGGCTTAATCTTCGCCCCGCGCTGCCGTTAAGCTGTTCGAAGGATATCGAATATGGTCAGCTCCATCGCCAACAGCCTCGGTTTCGGATCGGGGGTCGACACCAAACAATTGGTCACCGACCTTTCGGCCGCGTCGCGCGAGCCCAAGGTCAAGCGCGTCAACCAGCTGACGCAGGAGAACCAGACGCGGATCAGCGCGCTGGCGCAGGCGCGGTCAGACCTCGACGGCTTCGCCGATTCGCTGGGCCAGATGGTATCCGACGGCACGTTGCGCAGCACGCCCACGGTCTCCGACGACAGCGTGCTGTCCGCCACATCGCGCGCCGGCATCGCCGCCGACAGCTTTGCCGCAACGGTCGAGGTGACGCAGCTCGCGCGCGCGCAGACCGCCTATTCGGGCGTCGTCGCCGACAAGACTGCCGCGATCGGCACGGGCACGATGACGCTGACCGTCGGCGGGGTGAACAAGACGATCACCATCGGCGCCACGAACAACAGCCTTGATGGCCTCGCCAAGGCAATCAACGCGAGCGGCTCGGGCGTCACCGCGTCGATCATCGCCGACGACGGCGGCCACCGCATCATCCTGAAAGGGCCGACGGGCGAAACCGGCGCCTTCACCCTGACCGCCGACAGCGGGGCCGATCCCGGCCTTTCGACATTCGCTTATGGTTCGGGCGGCGGCATGACGCTGGGCCAGAGCGCCGCCAATGCCGAGTTCACCATCGACGGCGTCGCGTTCAGCCGCGCCTCCAACATCGTCGACGACGTCGTTCCCGGCATGTCGCTGACCCTCAAGAAGGCGGCGCCCGGCCAGCCGGTCGATATCGGGGCGAGCCGGCCGCTCGACATGATCAAGCAGACCGTCGGCGATTTCGTCGCGGTCTATAACCAGATGAAGAAGAGCCTGTCGTCGGCGGCCAATATGTCGGGTTCGACGACGGCGCTGCGCGAACTCGAACGCGAACTTGCAGCGCTCGTCAGCAAGGTCGTCACCAGCCACGGCAGCATCAACAAGCTGAGCGACATCGGCGTTTCGTCGACGCGCGACGGCCTGCTGTCGCTCGATTCGGCCAAACTCGACAAGGCTCTGGCGGCCGACGCGGGGGCGGTCGAGGCGCTGTTCAATCCGCGACGCGACGCGACGCATACCGAGACGAGCGACCCCGGCATCGCCTTCGCGCTCGACGCGATCCGCGACAAGGCGGTGGCGACCGACGGCGTCATCGACCGGGTGGCGAAATCGCTCGACGCCAAGAAGGAAACGCTCGCCGAGCAGCTCGAAAAGATCGAGGAGCGCGAGGGCAGTTACAAAGCGCGGCTCGAGAAACAATTCGGCGGGCTCGACGCCAAGCTCGCGGCGTTCAAGGCGACGCAATCCTATCTCGAACAGCAGATCGAGATGTGGAACAACCAGAATAATTAAGGGCCGCCGCCGTGAATGCCACCGCCTCGACCGTTCGTGCGACCGGGCTTTATCGCCGATTGCAGCATGAAAGCCGCGCCGCCGCCGCCGACCCGGTCGAGCTGGTGACGATGCTTTACGACGAGCTGGAGGTCGCGGTGGGCGTGCTCGCCGCGATGGTCCGGCAAGGACAGCGCGTGTCGGCAACCGAGCCCGCGCACCGCGCGCGCGCGATCCTGATCGGCCTCGATGCCGGGCTCGACCGCGAGGCCGGCGGCGATGTCGCCGAAGCGCTGTCGCGCGTCTATCGCAGCATGCGCCGCAAGCTCGACGAGGTCGTCGCGGCAAATGACGAGGCGGGGCTCAAGGATCTGCTCGACGGGATTTTGACGGTCAGCAACGCCTGGCGGCAACTGCGCTAGTGCCGCTTCACAAAAGACGAGGCGATGATACCGATTGAAACCCGACGGCGGGATGTCCGCCTTGGGGTGGATTTGAGACATTCCCCTCCCTTTTAGGGAGGGGTTAGGGGTGGGTCGCGAGCGCAGCGAGCAAGAGGAAGAGCGCCGCCTTCGGCG
>NZ_JAASQN010000008.1 GCF_011762125.1 Sphingopyxis panaciterrae | reverse complement strand
GCGAGCAAGAGGAAGAGCGCCGCCTTCGGCGGCTACCCACCCCCAGCCCCTCCCTAAAAGGGAGGGGAGAAGAACGTCCGCTTCCGGCCGAAAGCGGACATGCCGATTCCGATCCGAACCGGGAAAGACCGATCGAAATTGCCACCCATCCTTAACGCTTCGCTGCTAGGCTCGCTGACGATGACGGTCCATCCCGCCTTTCCGATCAACGGCGTTGCCGTACCCGCCGAGGCGGCGCCGCTGACGGTGCGCATCGTCGATCCGCTCGCGCTGTCGCCGCCGCTGGCCGCGGCGTGGGACCGGTTGGCGGACGAGGCGAGCGAGCCCAATCCCTTTGCCGAGCGCTGGTGCCTGCAATCGGCGCTCCACCTGCTCGACCCCGACCGCCAGGCGCGGCTGGTGCTGGTGCGCGACGGCAGCGACGGTCCGGTGATCGGCGTGATGCCGCTCGCGCCCGCCGCGCTCTATGGCCGTTTGCCGTTGCGCCACGTCGGGGGCTGGGCGCACCCGAATCATTTCCTTGGGCTGCCGCTGGTCCGGGCGGGTTTCGAAAGCCTGTTCTGGTCGATCCTGCTCGGCTGGTGCGATGCCGCGCCATGGGCGAAGACGCTGGTCCATGTCCCGCGACTGACCGAGGACGGCCCGCTGCACCGCGCGCTCGTCGATGTCGCGCGCGTGCGCGGCGGCGAGCCCGAGGTCGTCCACCGCGAAGAGCGCGCGCTGCTCGAAAGCGACCTGTCGCCCGAGGCCTATTGGGAAGGCGCGGTGCGCGGCAAGAAACGCAAGGAACTGCGGCGGCAGGCGAACCGGCTCGCCGAACTGGGCCAGGTCTCCTTTCGCCGCTGGCAGGCGGACGAAGCGCTCGATCCGTGGATCGACGCCTTCCTCGATCTCGAAGCGCGCGGCTGGAAAGGGCGCGCCGGTTCGGCGCTCGCCAGCCACAGTGATACCGAAGCCTGGTTCCGCGCGATCATCGCGGGCGCGGCGGCGGCAGGAAAGCTCGACCTGCGCGCGCTCGACCTCGACGATCGTCCGCTCGCGATGCTCGTCAACTTCCTCTGCCCGCCGGGCGGCTTTTCGTTCAAGACCGCGTTCGACGAAGATTATGCGCGCTTCTCGCCCGGCGTGTTGCTCCAGCAGGCGAACCTTGATCTGCTCGAGGACAGCCGCATCGCGTGGGTCGACAGCTGCGCCGCGCCCGGGCATCCGATGATCGACAGCGTGTGGCGCGAACGCCGCCGCCTGATCTGGGTCAATGTCCCGCTGTCGGGCGCGGCCGACCGGATACGCTTCAAGCTGCTTGCGAAAGCCGAACGATATTGGCGGCGCTGGAAAACGGCGGCACCCGCCGCCGTGACGACCACCGACGAAGTACAGGACCCCGCATGACCATGCATCAACCGATCGCCCGCACCGTCTTTTCGCCCGAAACGCTGGAGCGGATGGCGGCGCTGTATCCGTTGCAGGCGGGGCTGCTCCATCACCGGCTGCCCGATCATCCGCTGTTGTCGCTCGAAGCGCTCGCGGCGCTTGGCGAAAGCCTGGCGGCGGGGCAGGTCGAATATAATCCCGGCGACGTGCCGATCGGCATCCTGCCTGAAGACGTGCCGTCGAACGGCCTGTCGATCGGCGAGACGATCCGCACCATCGACACCAATAAAAGCTGGGCGGTGCTCAAGAATATCGAGAGCGAAGCGGCGTATCGCACCTTGCTGATGGATCTGCTCGGTGAGCTCAAGCATGTTGTCGAACCGCAAACCGGCGCGATGCTGACGCCGCAGGGTTTTATCTTCATCTCGTCGCCCGGATCGATCACGCCGTTTCATTTCGATCCCGAGCATAATATCCTGCTGCAGCTGCGCGGCACCAAGGTGATGAACGTCTGGCCCGCGGGCGACGAGCGGTTCGCGCACCGCCGCGAGCATGAGCGCTATCACACCGGCGGTCACCGCAACCTGCCGTGGGAGGAAGGCTATCGCGAGGGCGCGCAGCAGGTGCCGCTCGGCCCCGGCGATGCGGTGCTGATGCCGGTGATGGCGCCGCATTTCGTCGCCAATGGCGATGCGCCGTCGATCTCGCTGTCGATCACCTGGCGCAGCGAATGGAGCTATCGCGAATCCGAAGCGCATGCCGCCAATGCCGCGCTGCGCCGCATGGGGCTCGACCCCGCGATGCCGCCGCGCTGGCCGAGCTATGCGTGGATGAAGACCGTGGGTTGGCGGGTCGCCCGGCGGCTGCGGATCGTCGCGTGACAGATTGCTTCCCATCGGCGCGATTTGGGGCTATGGGCGCCCATCCTTGTATTTCGAGCCCATAGAGGACTGATGGCGAAAGAAGAACTTCTGGAAATGCGCGGCCAGGTGGTCGAACTGCTGCCCAACGCGATGTTTCGCGTCAAACTGGAAAATGACCACGAGATTCTGGGCCACACAGCCGGCAAGATGCGCAAGAACCGCATCCGCGTGCTGGTGGGCGACGAAGTGCTCGTCGAGCTCACCCCTTATGACCTGACCAAGGGTCGGATCACCTATCGCTTCAAGTGAGCGGCGCGGCGACACCTTCCGCGTCCATGCCCGTGCTTGTTCTTGCTTCGACATCGCCGCGCCGGCGCGAATTGCTGGCGCGGATCGGCGTGATTCCGGCGCGCATCGCATCGCCCGACATCGACGAGACGCCGCTGAAGGCTGAACTGCCGCGCGATTATGTCGCGCGGCTCGCCAAGGGCAAGGCGCTCGCGGTCGCGCGCGCGGCGGACGAGGTCGTGCTTGCCGGCGACACCACCGTCGCGGTCGGGCGCCGCATCCTCGAAAAACCGGTCGACGAGGCCGACCTTCGCCGCATGCTCGCGCTGCTGTCGGGGCGGCGCCATCATGTCTATTCGGGGCTCTGCGTCGTCGGCACCGACGGCCAGGCGCGGGTGCGCGTCGTCGATACGGTCGTCGTCTTCAAGGTGCTGAGCGCCGCCGAGATCGACTGGTATGTCGCCAGCGGCGAAGGCATGGGCAAGGCGGGCGGTTATGCGATCCAGGGCCGCGCCGAAACCTTCGTCCGCTTCCTGTCGGGCAGCCACTCGAACGTCGTCGGCCTGCCGATGTTCGAGACGGGCAATTTGCTGGCGAGTGCGGGAATAAAGCTTGGCTGAGTGGCTTTACGAAGCCGGGATCGGCGAGGCGCGCGCGGCGCTGGTCGAGGATGGCGAGATCGTCGAAGCGCGGGTCGAACGCGACGGCGAAGGGCCGCGCGTCGGCGCGATCGTCGCCGCAAGGCTGGTCGAAGCGGGCCGGGGCGGAAAGGGCGCGCTTGTCGCGCTCGACTGGCCGGGTGAGCCGCAGGCGACGCTGGCCGATCTGCCGCCTGCAACCTCGACCGGCGCGCGGCTGGTCGTCGAAATCACCCGCATGGCGCTCAGCGAGCGCGGCCGCGACAAGCCCGCGCGCGCGCGCATGGCGGCAGCGGGAGCGGAGGTGGCGGACGGACCGGATTTGCGAGCCCGCATTATGACGAGCGGCCTTCCGGTTATCGAATTGCGGCCGACCGAAGCCGACCGGCTCGAAGCGGCCGGCTGGTCCGAACTGATCGATTGCGTCCGCGCGGGGCACTGGCCGTTTCCGGGCGGGGCGCTGTGGGTCGACGCGACGCCGGCGATGGTGCTGATCGACATCGATGGCGAGGGCGACGCGCTGGTGCTCGCCAGGGCGGGCGCGCAGGCGGCGGCGGCGGTGATTCGCCGCTGCGGCATCGGCGGGTCGATCGGGATCGACTTTCCGTCGCTGCGCGACCGCGCGGGACGGCAGGCGGTCGATGCGCTGATCGATGCGCTGCTGCCGCCGCCGTTCGAGCGCACCGCGGTCAACGGCTTCGGATTGATGCAGATCATCCGCCGGCGGGTCCGGCCCTCGTTGATCGAGCAGGTCCGGCTCGACCCGGTGGCGACCGATGCAGCGCAATTGCTCCGGCAGGCCGAACGGTCGGCGGGGACTGGCGTGCTGACGCTGACCGCGCGCCCGGCGGTGATCGACCGGATCGCGGCGAACCCGGCATGGATCGATGCGTTGCAGATGCGGACCGGACGGCGCGTCGAACTCGCCGCCGATCCGGCGATGAAAGGAACCGGCCATGCCCAGTAAAACCGCCGCCCGGCGCCAGAACTGCCCGTTGTGCGGCAAGCCTCGCGCCGCGGAATATAAGCCATTTTGCAGCCGCGGCTGTCGTGACCGCGACCTTCTCGCCTGGTTCGGCGAAGGCTATCGCGTGCCGGTCGATCAGCCGCCAGACGGCACCGCCGACGACGATCGTTTCGACGAAGGCTGACCAGCGAAACAGGGGGCACAAAGCCTCTGGACAGGATCGAAAGCCCTGCCTATAGCCGCCGCTCGCAGCGCGGCCGACCGGCCGCAGCGGCCTTGCCCGGGTAGCTCAGTTGGTAGAGCATGCGACTGAAAATCGCAGTGTCGGCGGTTCGATCCCGTCCCCGGGCACCATAATTTTATAATAAAAACAGCTACTTACCTCAGGGCTCGCTCTATTATTGAGTTGGGGCTAGGCTAGCACAGTGCTAGCACGCAGTTTTTCACCCTTTCAGCTAGATCAATGCGTTAACCGTCTGCGGCCTATGCCGGGAGGGGGTGTTCTAGCACATTTCAAGCACAGCCAGCGCAGTCCGCAAACTGGCCTACGCTATGATTTCGGGGCATGTTGAGCATGGAAATGAGCCGGATAGCCGGGAAAAAACCTTACGCTATATTTCAGAGGACAGGCAGCACCGTCTGGTGGGTGCGTTTCAGCATCCGTGGCGAAGGCCAAATCAGGAAGTCGCTGGGAACAGCGGACGAAGGGGAGGCGCAGCGCAAGGCAGCAAAGCTTTGGCACGAAGCGCAATATCGCAAAGAGAATGGCCTTCGTGCCGTGCAGCGAACATTCCGCGCGGTTGCCGAAGAATTCTGCGATCATATGGATCGCATGGCTGAGCGTGGAGAAGTCCGACACGATCGCGGTGACAGGATCAGGCCGCTGGTCGAACGCTACTTCATTCCCTTTTTTGATAAAAAGCCCATAGACGCGATCACGGACGCGGACGCGCACCGCTATCTCGAATGGCGCAAAACATTCTGGACCACTGGCCCCGGCAAGAATCAAACTCATATTGAATATATTCGCGCTGCAAAGCGCGTGAGACGACCGGCTACGGAAATGCGCCGTGTTCCCAGCCTGAGTAGCCAGCGGGGTGAAGCGGTCGTGCTACGACAGCTTTTCCGGCAGGCCGCAAAATGGGGCTATATCAATCAAAGCCAGATACCCGATGTCGATACGCCGCGCGTGCCGCCTTCACCCCGGCCCAGCTATTCTGCCAAGGAGATCGAGACGCTTCGCAAGCTGGCCCAAACCCGGATGTTCGATCCTGACATCAACCGCGAAGTTCGGCGCGATCGGTCAATCCTCTATGCTTATGTCACCATCGCGGCCAATACTGGGATGCGACCTACCGAGTTGAAGAACCTCAACTGGGGTGATGTGCTGCAATATCGGGATAGCGTTGAAAAGCCGCTGGTCGAGCGCGACATTCGTATCCGCGCACGCGGTAAAGGCAAGGCGCGTGAGTTCGTACCACATCTCGGTGCCATCGCCGGGTTCGACATGCTTTGGATGTTGTGGAAAACCCATAACGACAATAGCATACCGTTGGACACCGATCCGGTTTTTGCGGCACCTGATGGGCGACGGTTGACCTCGCTCAACAACAGCCTGAACGCGCTGCTGGAAGCCGCCAATCTTAAGACGGACCATCGCGGGAAGAAGCGGGATGCATACAGCTTCCGACACTTCTATATTTCCCAACAGCTACGCGCTGGGGTCGATGTCTTTGCCCTTGCCCGCAATACGGGCACTAGCCCCGACATGATCGACAAATTCTATGGTCAGGTCGATGTTGAGCAATTCAAGGACGCATTGCGCCCCGATTGGATTGCATAGCTCGAAAACTCTCTGCAGGGCCGTAGAAGAGGTTGTCTTCGCTCGGCGGCCTAGGCACGTCTCAGGTTGTATCGGATGTCTGTGGCCCCTTGCAGGGGCAAAAATGTTTAGCGGCTAAACTTTCAACCTGACGTTGAAGCGCTGCCCCATTGGCGTTTGATCCGACAGCATTAGTGCATTGATCGGGCGTCAGGCTCCGAATCACCAGGTGGCGGCGTCCATTATCGGTAGGTGTGCGACTTTTTTGACAGGCGATTGCAACCGATTTGGTTTTATTATCAATGGATTTCGGAGTTGTACATATGGCTGCGTAAACTAATAGTCGTCCGAAATACTAAAATAAAATCAGGAAGATCTTCCCGCCAAATGTCCCACGCCTTCGACCCATCCTCATCTGATGGTCTAAATGAAGGAGCCTCTGGTCAGATCGAAGGATCGCTGGCCTGCTTCGTCTTGCTGGCGAAATTCTTGGGCATCTCGGCCGATCCAGCCCAGATTCTGCACGACCGCGGAAGAGGTAACGATTCCTTCGATCTGGAAGATCTGGCACGCGTTGCCAAGCGGATTGGCCTCACTGCCCGCGTGCGGAAAACTTCGGCACCGGACTTCGCGAAATTACCGCTGCCAGCATTAGCGGAGACGATTGATGGCGATGCTGTAATCCTGCTGAAGATCGAAGATGCCAGCCTGAACCCGCGCTATTTGGTCCAGCGTGGTGACGCTGAACGCTCTGAAATTTGGAGCCATGGCGAGACGGCCGAGCGTTTTTCGGGCCGTTTCCTGCTGATGACGAGCCGCGAGAAAATGGTCGGCGAGGCCCGGCCGTTTGACATCGCGTGGTTCATTCCTGCGCTCGTCCGTTATCGCGGGCCGCTGCGCGACGTGCTGATCGCCTCTTTCTTCCTCCAGTTGATGGGGCTGGTCTCGCCGATCTTCTTCCAGCTGGTGATCGACAAGGTGCTTGTCCACCAATCGATGACGACGCTTGATGTGCTGGCATTCGGTCTTGCCACGGTGCTCATTTTCGAAACATTGATGTCGGGACTGCGCAACTGGCTGTTTGCGCACACCACCAATCGCGTCGATAGCGAGCTGTCGGCGCGGATGTTCCGGCATCTGCTCAACCTGCCGCTTTCCTATTTCGAAGCGCGGCGGGTCGGCGACAGCGTTGCACGGGTGCGCGAACTCGAACGCATCCGTGAATTTCTGACCTCGAACGCGGTCACCGTCGTTATCGATCTGTTTTTCACGATCGTGTTTTTCGCGGTCATGTATTTCTACTCGCCGCTGCTAACGCTGATCGTGCTGCTCTCGATCCCATGCTACATATTGATCTCGGTGCTCATCTCGCCCAGCCTACGCATCAAGCTCGAAGAAAAATTCCAGCGTGGCGCCGAAAATCAGTCCTTTCTGGTCGAGAGCGTGACCGGCATCGGCACGCTAAAAGCCATGGCGGTCGAACCGCAAATGCGCGACCGCTGGGAAAAACTGTTCGCTGGCTACACCAATATTGGCTTTGACGTGGCAAAGCTCGCCAACTGGGGCAGTCACCTAATCCAGCTTGCGTCGAAACTGACGACGGTCGCGATCCTCTATTTCGGGGCCAAGGCGGTGATCGCGGGCGACCTGACCGTCGGGGCGCTGGTGGCCTTCAACATGTTGTCGGGACGCGTCGCGGCGCCGATCCTGCGCCTTTCTCAGCTGTGGCAGGATTTCCAGCAGGTGCGCATTTCAGTTGAGCGGCTGGGCGATGTGCTCAATGCCCCTGCCGAACCGGAATATAATCCCAACCGCGCCAGTCTCCCGCCGATTGCGGGCGCGATACGGTTCGACAAGGTGCGCTTTCGCTATCGCGCCGACGCGCCCGAGGCGCTGCGCGGCGTAAGCCTCGACGTTGCAGCGGGCGAAATGCTCGGGATCGTCGGCCCGTCGGGGTCGGGAAAGTCGACGCTGACCAAGCTCGTCCAGCGGCTCTATGTGCCCGAACAGGGGCGCGTGCTTGTCGATGGTGTAGATCTGGCGCTGGTCGATCCGCCGTGGCTGCGGCGTCAGGTCGGCGTGGTGCTTCAGGAAAATATCCTGTTCAACCGTACGGTACGCGAGAATATCGCGCTCGGTGATCCAACGCGGCCGATGGATGCGGTGATAGGGGCGGCGAAGCTCGCGGGCGCCCATGAGTTCATCCTTGAACTCAACCATGGGTATGACACGGTGATCGACGAACGCGGCGGCAATCTGTCGGGTGGGCAGCGCCAGCGCATGGCGATCGCCCGGGCGCTGATCAACGACCCGCGCATCCTGATCCTCGACGAGGCGACCTCGGCGCTTGATGCCGAGAGCGAGGAGATCATCCAGCATAACCTCGCGCGCATCGCGAAAGGCCGGACGGTGATCATCATCGCGCATCGCCTGTCCGCCGTGCGTCAATGCCACCGCATCATCACCGTCGAAGCCGGCGAGGTCACAGAGACCGGTAGTCACGCCGAGCTTCTCCGTGCCGGTGGCCGCTATGCGCAGCTCCATGCCAAGCAAATGGGCGGCACATCATGAGTTGGCGCGAACGCCTGTCACAGCGTTTTCCGGCCATGGCACGGCATCTGTCGATCTTGCGTGAAAGCTGGCAACGGCAGAATGAGGCCGATCGACGAGCAAAGCCGCGCAGCGACCATGAATTCCTGCCCGCGGCGCTGGAGATCATGGAAAAGCCTCCGAGTCCGGGACTGCGTTGGCTGATGCTATCACTCTGCGGGTTGCTCGTCGTTGCGCTCATCTGGTCGGTCATTGGGCGCGTGGATGTCGTCGCTACCGCGAGCGGCAAGGTGGTCCCGGCAGGCAACGTCAAGCAAATCCAGCCGATCGAGATCGGCTATGTCCACGCGATCCATGTGAAGAACGGCCAGCATGTCGAAGCGGGGCAATTACTTGTCGAGCTAGACGCCACGCTCGTCGGCGCCGAGGCCGAACAGGCGAGCAAGGGTCTACTCGGCGCGGAGATCGATGCCGCGCGCAATGCGGCGCTGCTGGGCCATCTCGATGGCAGATCATCGCGTTTCGCCACGCCTGCTGGTACATCGCCTGATATCGTCGCGACCCAGTCGCAATATGTGCGCTCAGCAATCGCCGAATATGAGGGCGAGCGCGCGAGCCTGGTGCAGCAGCGCGCGGAAAATGCCGCCGAACTGGCAAGCGTTGAGGCGGAGATTACAAAGCTTGAACAGACGCTGCCGATCGTGGAGCAGCAGCTCGCGGCCCGCCGCGAGCTTTCCGACAAGGGCTATTTCTCGAAAATCCGTCTGCTCGAATATGAGCAGCTCAAGATCGAGCACGTCCAGAATATCGCGGTTCAGCGGGCGTCCGCCACTCGGGCCCGTGCGACGATCGCCAATGTTGATGCGCAACTCGCGCGTCTGCGCGGCAGTTTTGGCAAGGCAGCGGCGATCGAACTCGCTGAGAGCCAGCAGAAGTCGGGCCTGGCCCGCGAGGAAGTGACCAAGTGGAAGCGTCGACAAGCCTATATGCAGCTTCGCGCCCCGGTCTCAGGCACGGTCCAGCAGCTCTCGATCGCAACCCTCGGTGGAATCGTGGAGCCTGCGCAGACGCTCATGATCGTCGTGCCCGACAATGTGGCCCCAGTTGTCGAGGCTCGCATCCAGAACAAGGACATCGGGTTCGTCCGTGAAGGTCAGGCCGTGCGCGTCAAGCTCGAAGCCTTCCCTTTTACCGACTATGGCATCGTGCCGGGTGTCGTTGAAAGCATCAGTCGCGACGCCATCGATACAACTGAACCGGGCGCGACGGACCAGCGGGATCGCAATGGCCGCGTCGTCCAGCCGGGGCTGATCTATACGACACGCATTCGCCTCCTCAAAAACAACATTCGCATCGGAGGGCGCTATCAATCGATTGGACCAGGCCTTGCTGTACAGGCAGAAATAAAGACCGGCGATCGTCGGGTCATCCAGTACCTGCTCTCTCCGATTACCCAAACGATCGATGAAGCGGCCCACGAGCGATAGAAGGACGGCGGGATCGATTTCGAGTTATCATATTCAAGCGACTCGAAAAACCTTACCTGTGACTCGTTTTCACTACGGTCCCGGCAATGTTATGTTCGACCAGTGATGCGGGTAAAACTCTGGCCCATTATTGAGCAGAAACGTGAAAGTCCGCATTCTGGATCAATTTGTCATTGATTTTATAGTAAAATGCGGAGCATATTTTGCGAACGCAGGGCGTGCTATTTCGTGGTTGGGAGGCGATATGTCCGGACCGGGTAAGGAAGCATCCAAATGCTGAACAAGGAGGGGGCATGCATTGCGACCGCAAGAATCGCAGGATTCATTTAATCAGGCTGATGGCAGCCTGCATATTATTTGGCGGGCCTCTCCCGGCTGGTGCGCATATGAATGAAGGCGGCGTCGCAAAAAGCTCTTCTGCGGGTGTGCTCTCGGCCGAAACACGGCGCGATATCGAAGAGTTTTTGACGGCTCAGCTTCGGACGAAGAAGATAAGCCCGGACTTAGGGTCTATCATCCTCGCGCGTATTGATGCCCTTGCGTCAGGTTGGCCGGTTCCGGAGCCGGACAAGCAGCCGCGAACTACCGCTTATCCTTCAGTTGGTCAGCAAATTGAATGGCAATCGGGTCTAGACGATATTGCCATCGATTTCCGGCATAGATTTCCGACAGGCTTCAAGCCTAAACCCAATCACATCGTTATGGAAGATGAGCCGCGCCAACGTCCTAGCCAAGATGAAATCCTCTGGTTCGCACCCATAGCGATTATCGAGGCGCAAGGTGCGCTAAGCGAAGAGCTCAAAGCGAAAAAATTGACGCCGAGAGGTCGAGGAAAAGGATCTCAACCCTTGTCTCGGAAACATCTGGGAACTTACGCGTCTCCGGTTCGAATCGCTCTGACCGGGATCGCCGTCGTTGATGAGGCGATCCCATCGGTCCTGACCGACATACAAGCGAAGCATCGCGACCTCAAACTCGATCAAAAGAGTTTCCCATCGGCCGTCGCCGAAGCGAACCTCATAATTCCCGAAGAGCGGTATGGAGGGGATGCCGTGGCGCACGTTATCTATTGCATCCGGGACGGCAATTGCCGTTCATTAGCGGAACTGGCTAGGCCCAATGCTTTGGAAAATGAGAGAATTCCGGAGAATGAAAGCCGAGATTTTCTCGAAAATATTTATTTTACAAATCCCTACGGTGCCCACCGAGCTAGCAGGGCGCTTGTCCGCCTGAATGAAGATGGTTCGATTGCCGAGGCCTATTGCTCACTTGATGACATCGGGTTCGATGCAAGCAAACGCTCGTTACGATCAGGTGGAGAAATTCTTAAAAAATGCCTCGAGGCGGCAATTGGATATTAACTATCATCGATTTTATTGTGTAGGGGTGCTGACATGCCGGTGATCAATGGAATTGAATTCTGGATTTCTGACGATTTTGTCAAAAGCACGTCTGCTCCAAATAGCCCAAGCACCCCCTGGATCGTCAATGGTAATGACTATTCTGATCTTTATGCTATAGTCTCTACGCTAAATGACCTATTTTTACAACCAAACATAAGAGACTATCTCGATGGCCTCCCGCCAAAAATATATATTACTAAAGACGACTACAAGGTTTCGGATTGGTCTAGAAATGCTGCATGGCTTCCCAATAGCGCTGTTACAATAAGCGCGAGTACAGAGTTTTATTCTGATCTACCAAAAGTGACCTATGTCGATCCTGATGGCTCTGGTCCCGCTGGGCCGGTTGAGCAGGTCGATAACGGAGCCAGGGCGCCGCTCAATACAACAGGTAGTCGGGGACATATCGACATTGCCCCCGATGTCCTAAGCAATCCGAGTCAGGTTTTTAAATTCAACAAAATCGACGGTAGCGATGAATGGGCTGATTTCCGGCGCGTCTTGTTTCATGAACTGGCACATGGTCAGACGCGAGTCGTAAATACTACAAATTGGCGCGTAGGATCCTCTAATTTTATTGTTCCGGAAGCCTTGGCGATTGACGCCGAGAATCTAGTTTATCGCCGCGCTTTTGGGGGCGCCGTGCGCGTTGGTCATATCGATGTCTTTTCTTCCAGCTCGAACGACCCAACGGCCTCTTTTAAAAATGCAGACGGGATTTCATTCTCGACAGGTGCTTACGGCAGCGGCTCCAATGAAGCCGCGATAATTAAGCAAGAAGTAGGGAATGATGCGATCGAAAAAATTTACGGAGAGGCGGCGTTTTCAATCTCAACCGATTCCACCTACGCAGTCGGAAACTACATTCTAATAAAAGCGACCGACGGCGACGGAGGTACGGACGGCATTTTGACCGCGGGCGGCGTGCCGACAGACCTCCTTTCGACCGTGCTCAATGGTATCGCGCACGATGGTATCATATCGAGCAACATACTCTCAAGCATGGGCGATCAAATTGATGGTCTGAATGACCTGGGTGATGAGTTGAAAAATACTCTTCACCCGAGCTTATACCGACTTCAAGAGTTTGCTGGCCTATTCAGCAACGTAAAATACAATGAAGTATTGACCGCTATCGGTTTCTCAGCCGAGCGTAGTTTGTCAGACTCAGATTGGACCGGTCCATACGAAGGCACGAGCACGGCAAAGGAGCTTTTCATCGAAGCAGTAGACGGGCCTTCGCTGCTTATCGGCGCATCCGGTACTAATAAAGTCAATGTCAATTTCGACAATCGCACCGACTATCTGCGCGGCAGTGACTCAAATGATGTGCTGATTGCGGGCACAGGCAGCCGGAGTGAGAAATATAATGTTTTGGAGGGAAAAGCCGGTGACGATATTCTCGTCGGCCGTAATAAAGATGATAAGTTGCTCGGCGGCGAGGGTAATGATATCCTCTTTTTATCGCTTGGCGACGATATCGTTGATGGCGGTCCAGCCGGAAGTACATCGGACACCGATACGGTCATCGTAGATGACGGTTTGGGAGCGATCACTGTTGATCTTAAAGTGAAAGAAGATGGCGGTTCGGCTGTCAGTTTTGGCGGCTCCAAGTCAATAATTAAAAACATCGACGTTTACGTTGGGAACGCATCTAGGACGACGTTTAAGGGCAATGCAGAAGGCACGGTCTTCATTAGTGGATCCGGGGGCGGGGATTTCTACCTTCTTGCCGGAGATCAAGGCATTGGTCGTTCTGGGGCCCAAGATAATTTCTATCTGGATGCGACCGTGCCCGCCGAATTTTCTAGTTGGACCTCGGCCCAAAAAATCTCTTACCTAGAAACCAACAAGGTATACATTGGAAACTTTGGTCCGGAAGACAAGATTTATATCAAGAAGAGTGGGACCTACGTCCTCTTCAACGGCAACCGGATAGATTCCGAGTACAGACGAATTACTGATGCCACATGGGACCGCAATGCTGATATGCCTGCCTTCATCACGACCATGTCGGGCGACAGCAGCTACGGCACTACCTATGCCAACCCTACGTTTGAGGTTGCAGGAACGAATGGGGCTGGGAAGCCTTTCGGCGGCACCAGATATCAGGATGGCGAGATTCGCGATGTCGGTTTCAACGAAATCGAACCGGGCCTGGCCATGTTCGGTTTCTCGTCCCGGAGCATTACGGCTTTGCCGGGAGATAGCTCGTACATGTGGGGAGGCATAGGGAGCTACGAAGTCAATCCGCTGTCGGAAAGCGATGAGCAGCTTACTGTCGTCATTTCCGGCTTCAATAATGGTGATGCCGGCATCACGTTCGAAAATAGCGACGGTAATGGCGGCATTTCCGGCCCGATGCCAGGTAGCGAGGATCTCGATCGTTACTTTAGTGGTCCGCAGGAGCTGAATGGATCAGCAGATCCTGATGAGCTCCAGGGCGGGTGGGCAAATGATACGCTCCATGGAAACGACGGAGATGACTATCTCGTAGGCGGCCCGGGAGACGATCTGCTTGACGGCGGCGCGGGCGACGATTTTCTTTTTGGCAATGAGGGCAACGACACGCTCATCGGTGGCACGGGGAGTGATCGGATCTATGGAGGCGACGGTGACGACGTATTGACGGGCGGCGACGGTGACGATCATCTGTACGGCCAGAATGGAGGCGATACGATCGACGGCGGCGACGGGACCGATGTCGCGTATCTTTCTGCGTCAATCTATTCCTCGCTCATCTATCGCAAACTCGATGGAACGGTCGTCGTGGAAAATTACTACGACCCGGCCAATGTTCAGACAATCACCAACGTCGAAACCCTGTCCTTTGATGGCGACCTCGTAAATGTTGCCGATTTGCCGATGGGCACTGGCGGTAACGATGTTTTGACTGGATCGTCTGACCGCTCAGACCTTCTAGACGGCGGTGCTGGCGACGACACAATGGCGGGCGGCGACTTCAACGATGTCTATGTTGTCGATGCCGTCGGGGATGTCGTGATTGAGAATGCGAATGAAGGCACGGATACGGTCCGGACCACTCTTGCGACCTATTCGCTCGGCAGCAATATCGAAGGACTGGTCTTCACTGGCGCGGGAGCATTTGTCGGCACGGGTAACGAACTCAACAACCAAATCACTGGCGGGGCAGGCAACGATACGCTCTCCGGAGGCGATGGCGACGACCGATTTTCGGTAATAGGCGGTACCGATACCGTTGATGGTGGTGACGGTGAAGATGTTGTTGTGCTCTCGGGCACGTTCGAGGACTACACTTATTCCATTGATGGTCTTGGCGTCACGACAATCACTGACGGGGCCAATTCGGTGCAGTTGACGAATGTAGAGCAAGTTGAATTCAAGGGCGGAGGGGGTTTTTCGGTTTCGGATCTTCTGACTGTGTTTGTGACTGGCACGGCTTCGAACGATATCATTGAAGGCGATAGTTCTCCCAACACCATTCGCGGTCTTGGAGGAGATGACAGTCTCCGCGGCGGCGCGGGTGGTGATGTTATCGACGGCGGTGATGGACAGGATACGGCTTATTTTTCCGGCAATTCGGATGACTATGAAATCTATCAGCACCCCGCAGATGGTTTGCTCGTGCGCGACCGGACGGGATCGGATGGCGCGGATTGGCTGACAAACGTCGAAATGCTCCATTTCGATGGCGATAATGTCACGATCAATGTTTCAGCGATCGCTCCTGTCGGCACCGACGGCGATGATCTGATTTACGGATCAGCGAGAAACGATCGCCTTTACGGATTCGGAGGCAACGACTTCATGACCGGCGCCGATGGCGACGACAACCTTGAGGGCGGCGCTGGTGATGACACGCTCGATAGCGGCAGCGGCGATGATTTGCTTTATGGCGGCGTCGGCGACGATACCAATATCCTTGGCACCGGCGATGATTTTGCCTGGGACGTTTCTGGAAACGATAGCTACATCTACGAACTGGGCGACGGCACCGACCGCATCCGTGATGATGGCGGCACTGATGCAATCATTCTCGGATCGGCTATCACGCCTGGCGATGTGACATTCTCGGTAGATGGCGAAGATATTCTCATCAACTTTGCCAGCGGCGGCAGCTTGACCATCGAGAACGGCTTGGTTGAAGGAAGCGAGATCGAGGAAATCCGGTTCGGCGACAGCACAGTCTGGAATCCGGTCCTTCGGTTGCAGACGCCCACATCTGGAAACGACAACCTCATTGGCACCATTTCTGCTGACACCATTTCAGGTGGTGCCGGTAACGATATGATCGAAGGCCGGCAAGGCAACGACACGCTCTCCGGTGATTCTGGTGACGATATCCTGTCGGGCGGCGCTGGCGACGATAGCTATTTGTTCGCACTCGGCGATGGCACGGATGTAATCCAGGACGCCAGCAGCAACTATAACTACGGAGACGGCGGTAACGACACGTTGATTTTCGGCTCGGGCATCGCGCCGATCGACGTGCAGGTCACCATGGTGGATAACAGCGATCTTGTGCTCACTATTGCCGGGGCCGGTGGTCAGGTAACGCTTAAGAACTCGGTTCTATGGGCATCAGACAGCATCGAGACCGTTCAGTTTTCGGACACGACGGTCTGGACCCATGCCGACCTTATGAGCAAGGCGCTTGCAGCGACGTCCGGGGACGACGCTCTCTATGGCAGCTTCGCGGCAGATACCATTTCGGGTGGCGCGGGGAATGATTATATCAATGCGCGCGAGGGCGACGACATTCTCACAGGCGGCCTCGGAAATGACAACATCACCGGCGGGGCCGGCAACGACAGCTACTACTTCAATCTAGGTGACGGGCAGGATTACATCAGCGATTATACTAACGACGTTGCGACTAGCCTCGACAAGATCGTGTTCGGGGCTGGGATCCTCCCCGCAGACATTATTGTCGCCCAGGCCGACAGTGGCTGGGATCTCGTTCTTTCGATCGCCGGAACCTCGGACAAGATCACGATCAACGATGCCGCGTTCGCGACCGGCTACCGTATCGAAGAAATCCATTTTGCCGACAGTACCGTCTGGACGCACGGTGATTTGATGGCGAGAGCCTATGGCCCCCGATCGACCGGCGATACATATTGGGGAACGTCGGCGGCTGACACCATTTCGGGCGGTGCTGGGAACGACATGATCATCGCGCCTGACGGCAATGATACACTCACAGGCGGCGCAGGGAACGACCTGTTTACGGTTTCCGGCGATGGAGGCCATGAGTTTTTCTTTGGCGTGGGTGATGGCAATGATACGCTGACGAATCCGGGATCAGGCTATTCCCGCACAGACAATCTACAGCTAGTCGACCTTGATCCGAGCGACATCAGCTTGCTCAGAAATGGCGATCAGCTTCAGGTCAAAATCATCAGTACGGGCGAAACTTTCAGCGTTACCTATCAGTTCTGGGGTGGCGGGCAGGACTATGGGCTCGGGCAAATTTCTTTTGCGGATGAGACTATTTGGAACCGTTCGGAAATCGGACGAAATGCCTTGATGTTGGGTACGGCCGGAGCCGATAACATCACCTTGCCATCCTTGGCTTTCCGCGTGAGGCCTGGCGGAGGCAATGATAGCCTTTCGGTGCAAGGGACCGGGTCGGGCATAATTGAATTTTCGAAAGGCGATGGTCACGACCTATTGGACAATCCCGGCTCGAACTACGTCCGCGATGATACACTGCTCCTGAGAGATATTCTCCCAACTGAAGTATCACTGTTGCGAGAAGGTAACAGCTTAACGGTCACGGTGGATGGCACGGGCGATACGTTCAAGGTAAAGTACCAATTCTGGACAAGTGTTTCAGAGCCGACGCCGCATTATGGCATCAACAAAATCGAATTCGCTGACGGGACGATATGGGATCGCGCTTTTCTAACTGATGAGAGCGCAGGAAGTAGTGCGCGAAGCACTGCAACCAGTTTCTTAATGTCTGAGAACGGTGGAACCGCCATTGAAGGGACGCCAGAGATCGGCGAGGTCGCGGTCGTCAACAACGATAGCCATACGCATAGTGGTGGAACTGCAAAGGAGTTCGTTGACACGGTGCTGGCAGTCCCATCGGCGCCGCCTGCCAATATTTCGGTACGCGATTTGTGGCTTGAAAAATATGGTTCCTCCGCCCCCAAGATTGGCGATGGTTTTTGGGATGGCCTACGTTCGACGAGGTCTGACGCGCTCAATTATTCCGGCGATGAAAGAGGATATATCCGCGAATCGCCGCGTGTTGACACCCATGAACGCTGGTCGGGTGCAAGAACATCCATCCGCGATGTTCTCGATTTTGCCAAGCCATCCTCTCAGCCTGCTCAGACGATGCCGGGTCCGATAGATCGGCAACTTGCCATTATGATCCAGAACATGGGTGCTTTCGGCGCGCAAGCGGGCGGCGAAGGTCTGGCCAACTGGCAGAGAGACGGCGATCGGCCGATCGATTTCTTTGCTTAACGACATTTGTAGCGCTTTCAGGATTTTGCAATTTTCGCCGAAACTCGAATTGAGCAGCGCAGCTGACGTTTTCATCTTGGCGGCAGATCGCTCGCAGACGTCGATGGTTTCGCGGTTATCATGCCGCATTTCCACGGCGTTGGCGATTGCCTGCCAAGCTCTCGGACGGCCCGCGCGCTTGAACAGCGTGCCGGTATGTCCAACCATCTTCGCTCGTAGAGCGAAGATGGTCATTGAGGCGGGCGATGGTCGCCCGCCTCGTTGCCTCGCACGTTTCAGGCATTGGCCTTCTTGGCCTTCGGCTTGAAGTTGGCCTTGCGCTCGGCGATCGCCGTGGTGAGCTGGGGATCGAGTTCGCCCGCATTGATCGCCTCAATGATCGAGCCGATGATGTCGGGCAGTTCGTCGAGGTTCTGGACCTCCACCGCGTTCATGCCCTTCGCAAATTCCAGCGGCTTGCTGCCGTAGCGAAGCTGGAAGAACGTCTTGCCGCTGGCGTCGGTGAACCAGCCCTTACGGACCGTGCGCGGCGCATCGACGCGAATCTTTTCGCCCTCGACATTGGTGCGCGTAACTTTCTTGGTTGCGGTAAAGGTTGTCCCGGCGATTTCGGCTTCGGCAAGAGCCTTCTGCTCTTCGAGATAACGCAGAAGCTTCACACGGAAGCCATGCTGCGAGGTGCTGGGATTGATCGGGCTGGCAGCGGTAAGCTTGAGGGACTTGAGGATCGACATTGGCATCTCCTTGTTCTGTTTCGGACAAGGCGAGCGATAATATCGTCGTTCGTGAGAGCGACCGAAGATTGGCGTCAATGATCAGAAAAATAAGCGAAAATAATTCATCCACCGTCACCAGAGAATTTCAGGAATTTTCGCCCAGAAGGCGATAGACCGTGGCAGGGCTACAGCGCATTTCCTTGGCGATGGCGCGGGGATTCATCCCCGCATTACGAAGATTCTGGATTGCGGCAGGATCGAACCGCTGCTTGCCGCCCCGATACACGCCTTGCGCCTTGGCTTTCTCGATTCCTTCGCGTTGCCGTTCCTGCCTGATGTCCAGTTCAAACTCCGCAACGGCTGCCAATATGCCCAACATAAGTTTGCCATGGCTGGTCGTGGTATCGAGACCGCCCTGTTGCAGGCAACGGAATCCCACGCCTTTTGCTGTCAGTGCAGCGACGATATTATGCAAATCCTGCGCTGACCGAGCAAAGCGATCGAGCCGGGTAACAATAAACGTGTCGCCTTCCCGGCAGAAATCGAGGGCAGCTTTGAGCTGGTTTCGGTTGGACGCCGACTTGCCGCTCAACTGTTCCTGAAATATTTTCTCGACCCCGTGCGTTCCAAGCTGCTCCATCTGCACGTCGAGCGATTGGTGGGTGGTCGATACACGGGCATAGCCGACAAGCATTGGCTCCTCCTTCGGGTGGTTCATGACCCTGCTGCGATTGTGTCTTTTGGAGGGAAGAGCAAGCCTTCCAAGACGCCTTTCAGAAGTCAGAACAATGCCTTGGCAGGCTATAGTCTGTTTGCGCCGAAACGGGTTCATTTGGGGCGGGACACATCGGGTAGCACCAAGGTTGTGCCAACGCCCTCAGCGGGCATCGCAGGACAGCTATGCCGCCATTGCGGGCATATCTTCTGACTCCGACATGACAGCGCGTCCCTTGAACAGCGGCTTCTTGCCTTCGCCGTTCGAGAAGCGTTCTAGGCTGATCGGGTAGATGCTCTCTCCCGCAACGAGAATCGCGCTTGCTGGGGCACCCTCTTCCCAGCCCAGCACAACGACGCAATTTTGCTCGACCGGGGCCTTGTATCCATATTTGTCGGCTGGGGCGTAGAGGGGCGACATGACGTATCGCGAAACATGGCCAGTGCCCGACGCCGTTCTGCTGCTGCTGCGAATATCAGCACCGCCATTTTGTTCGAGCCAAGCCATCCAGTCCGCATCTGAGATAGCGCGTAACTTTTCTTCCGCGATGTCGGCGGTGGCGAAGACCAAGCTGAATCTCTCGTCGCCAAACTCGAACATGGCGCTGGGCGGTTTGGCTGGGTCGTTATGAAAATAGCTGATCGCGATTTCAGAGCGACGTTTCTTGCGGGTCAACGCCACGACCGGGGCGGACACCTCCCTCGTCATCACCTCACCACCATTATTCTCTATGATCGTCCTGGCTTGGGGAAAGCCAGCAGCCGCAGGCTCATGGGACTTCATGGTAATTCCTGGCAGCGCCGCTGGCTCATGGCCGTTATTGGCGAACTCATGGACATCTGGCGAGCCTGCGAGCCTCATGTCGTCCTGCGGACAAATCATGGCGCTCTCATGATTTATTTCATTCCATTTGATTTCATTGCGCCACCAGAACTCCAGCAATTCTGCTGCTCTCAACCCTAAAATGGATGGAAGTAGGGTGAAATCGGGTTGAAAGGTGGATGCAATATGGATGAAATGGCGTTGAAATGCCGCCAGCAAGTCATCCTTTTCGTTGTCAGGATGAAATGTGGATGAAATTGCCTGCGCTACTGGCAGGGCAATCATCTCGTCTCTGCCATGCTGCCGAGCATATTTTATCTGATTGGCCGTCAGCCTGATTTCACCATCATAGGCGAAGCCCGTGTGCCGGGTGCGACGCCTGATATTTTCGATGAAGGTCTTTTTCAGGCCGTCGGGCAATGCCTGTTTGTTCATCAGCGTACGGGTCACGTTGTTGAGAACGTTGATGGTCTGGCGGTCAGGAATTGGCGAATTGAGAAGGCCGATGCTTTTGGCGACCTCGTCGCGCAGATCGAGCCAGCGGGGCGTGTAAGATTTCTTCGTCATTATGTTCTGTTCTCCGAATAAAAATGGACCTGCTCGGCGGGGTGCAATCGCCAGACAGGTCCAGATTTCAGGAAAACAGAACCGATGGCCTTCGCTCGAACAGCGAAGCACCCACCGTTCAGAATATTTAGCGCAGGGCTTCATCTCGCCGCGCCATATCACGATATATGGCTCGCCCCGGTCACGTCATTATTCTTAATAGAAAAGTTTAGCCCCTAAACTTTTACGGCTTGCCGGAGCGCAGGGAGAAGAGCTTGCAAAGTCGCTCCGTTGAATGATGCGCATGGCACGGCGGAAAGCAGATCGACAAACCGGGGAGATGCAGAAAATAATAGTAATTCAGTCCTTTGTCGCCGTCTGCCCAATCCCATCTCGTCCAGATACGCCAAATATGTTTTGTAAGTTTCTTTCCGGCGAATGCGGCACCCATCAACGCGAAGATTTCGCAATCGCTTGGCTTCAATCGGAATCGTCTTGATCTGGGTCGATGGAATGTTGAACCACAGCCGAATTTCCCCAAGCAGCACAGCCTGCATGGCATTTAGCGACAACGCCACGCGCGCATCATAGATAGGGTACTGGCGCGGACTATGAAGAGATATGATCTTCGACCAAGAAGAGATACCCTGCATACCCAGACTGATGAGGTCGCGAGAATGCATGGAAGCATATCGTTCGATGGTTTCATCCTTGTTTGATCTCACACCACCCCAATCGAACACATAATGCTTCGCCAAGCGAATTTTCTCGTTTTTATCGCCTTTTGCGGATGCGATGCGCCATTGCTTATGCAGATGCTTTCGGAACGCGATATTTTTCTCTGGGGCTGTGCCGGGGAAGTTCGCGCTTAGCTTATGGCTTTCTGTGTATATGAGTCTGAGGCTAGGGAGCCAACGCGCCAGCTCCTCGCCAATGATCTTCGCACCATTCCCGTTCAGGGAGCCGTTGACCTGTTGCATGTCATATTTCCTGACATGCTTGGGCATAGTGCATCCCATTGCTGATGACCGTGGGGAGCAGGACGGTAAGAATGTCCTGTTGCCCGCTATTGTTCGGGAATGTGGTGTTGAACTGCAAGCCCGCGTCCCCGACATCGCTGTCCACGAACCAACCCGTTGCATCGCTTTCATAGGCGCCAAGTGTCCAACAGAGCCGTTCGACATCGGCAATGGCAAGCCAGCGAGGTTCAGCAAAGTCGATCTTGCGCTTGGTGGTCAGGAAGTCCGTCGCGATGTTCGGTGCGTCGTCTCTGACCAATTGTAGCCTTTCCCCGTCCAGTTGCATCGCAAGCCGTCGAGGTGATCCGCGCAGCATCTTGCGCTTCGCGTTGGCCCGCTTCGTGTCGGCCCGCCAGCAGTCGATGAAAGCGCGGATGTCCGGCAACAGGTTATGGCTGAGCGTAATGCCTTGCTTTCCCTTCAAGATAGGCGAACCAATGCGGAACGTTTGATCCTGTGGCAAGGTCGATAGCGCAATGATTTTGGCCGTCGGCGCCGTGGCTGTCAGTTCATAATTATCCGGGCTGCTGACTGCCTTCCCGATATCCCACTCATCGAACCTGCCGAAGCTGTCCTGAAAATCGTGCGCAGCGGTCACGTCCAATGCCACTATATGATCGACGGGCAAAAGCGGGACATGCCCTTCAAGAACCATGCCCGCCCACATAAAGCTATAACTGGTGGAAATGGCATCAACATGGCAGCAAGCATTACCTCGTTCCATGCGATTGACGATCCGCACATGGCAATCATTGAGATTCTGTGGGGCGATTAGATTCAGGATCAGTTCGATAGCGCGATGCAGGCGACCCATGGGACGTTCTGCGGATCGTTCCCGTTCGGTCGCTTGCGTTGGCACAAGCTTCAGGATCAAGGGGTCGATCTTACTGCTGTCCGTGTCGAGCAGCCGTAAGATCGAGGCATTATTGTTGCCGTCGATTTCGACCAATACGGTGGCAAAGCCCTTGTGCGGGGTTGCAGTCGGCAAGGCGACAATTTGGGAACGCGGGCCGGCGGTTAGCACCGATCCGGCATGAACGAGACGAGATTGCTTTGCCCTCGCATTGATTTGCCGAGCCGTGCCGTTGGCGAGGTCCGCTGCCTCTTCCAGACGACCCTTAATGCCTTCGCCCACGATCAACCATTGCTGGAAATCGGCTGCCATGACTTTCATGCTATGCGCATGATGCAGCACCTGAGCATATTGGGATTTGAGGGAAGCGGAGAGATTAGTGAATGCCTGCGGCAGCAAGGCGATATAGGGATTACCGCGCACCGGCTTACTCCACTTGCCATTGTGATGCTCGATAAACTGCTGCGTTAACGGACGGCCTGTCTCATCGAACTTGATGCGCGACGTCTCGCCGAAGGCGTAAAGATCGGCCAGAGTCGTATAGAGCTTGGCGATCGTACCTTTCTCGTGCCGCTCATAATCCTGCGCCTTTTGGCGGATCGCCTTGAAGGCATCCTCCATTTCTTCGATTTGGGCTTCAGGAGAGTTTTTCAGCAAAGCAAACGACATGCGGTCCTCGGATAAAAGTCCGAGAATCTTTAGCGGCTAAAATCTTTTCAAAGGGTTGCCACGCTCACGCTTACCATTTTTCAATATCAGCGAGGGCATGGCAATGCGACACAAGGAGACTGCCCCATGCTGACCAAAGCCGGACTATTGGCCGAAAACCGCGCAATCTATCTGCCTGCGATCAGTGCCAACTATGCCGACTTTGCGAGAAACGGGACATTTAAGCGGCCCATGGCTGGGCTGGTGCCGGACGATCTGGATTTCCTGCGTCCCGACAATCGCTACTTCTCTTATCCGTTCGCTCTCTACAGCGCGGGGCAGGTGATACGCACACCAACCAAGTTGCCCAAGGCCTGCATGGTCGCGCGGCGGGATCGCGGAGAAACCATAGTACTCGGTGACAGTGGGGGCTTTCAGGTATCGAAGGGAACGATAGAGTTCGAGAAGGCCGAGACGGCTCGCCGGATGCTGAAATGGATGGAGGGGGTCGCCGACTGGTCGATGGTTCTGGACTTTCCCACAGGCGGTATTGCTGCGGGATTCATGAAAGAACACGTCATGCGCCTGCTCGGAGAAGGCCATAATCTCGATGCGATGTGCAAGGCCAATGGGCAGTCGCTCGACTTCAACGCCTGTCTGCTCCAGACCAAGATCAACAATGACCAGTTTGTTGCCGAACGAACGCATGGCGCGACTGGCCTGCTCAATGTGCTACAGGGCCGGAACGAAGCCGAAAGCAAGGCTTGGTACGAAGCGGTCAAGCATTACCCCTTCGAGGGCATTGCGTTTGCGGGCGCACACCAGAATAATTTCAGCCTGCTGCTACGCCGCCTCTATGATCTCCATCAGGACGGCCTCCTACATAAATGCGGCTGGGTCCATGTCCTTGGCGTCTCGACGCTCGATGTCGGCTGCCTATTGAGCAAGGTTCAGCGATGCGTTCGGCAATATTGGGGCTATGAAGATTTCCAGGTCAGTTTCGACAGCGCCAGCCCGTTCATCAACGCTGCCAATAATGGTATGATCGTTGGACAGGCGCTCGATTCCTATGGCTGGACCGTGCGCACCACTAATATCGCGATCGTTTCCAACGCAGACACGGGCCTTTCGATCAACGCCTTCTGCGCGCAAAAACTGGGCCGCAAGACCGATCGCTTGGGGCGCGAAATGATCCCGGCGATCAGCGAGGTCGGCAACATGCTGCACATGACGGACCTCTGTGTTGGCAAGGCCAAGGTCGCGGGACAACGCGATAAATCAGGTTTGGATGTAGATAGTTCCTACCTGCTCATGCGCCACAATGTTCAGGCGTTCGTTGCTGCCCATGACCAAGCCCATGATGTTTTCTTCGGGTCGGAAATCTGGCGCGTGCCAGTCGATACCGCGACTATATCGGGCATAATTGACGTGATGTTCAAGGGAGAGCCCATCCCGAATGACGCTGGTAGTATCGACTATGTGCCTCTGCGTGATCCAATCAGGCATATCAACGAGTGCGAGGTGTGGCTTGATCGACTCGCAGCGCAACGGAGCGGGGCCGTACTCAAAAATGATGAGGATCTGAGAGTAGCGTAGGAACACAGGCAGTCGTCAAACCTCTGGCGTGAACGCGACTTTCTGCAAGGTTGCAGATGCTTCACGTCTGCCGCGATATCGTCCTACCAGTTCGCTCTCTCCCACGTCTTTGATACGGTGCAGAAGCCACATGCCATCCGGGGTTGGCGATAGGCGATATGTCCGACCGTTCGCTCGGCAGTAAACTTCCTTGGATTTGGCTATCGGCGTCCGCTTACAGTCGGCGCCAGAATGAAAGCGTTGCTCCAAAGCTAAGCGTTCTTCCTCCTGCCGCGTCCTGTATGCGGCCATGTGCTCATCTTTCAGCCGAGCCTGTTCGCTTTCGACAAACTCGCTCAGCAAACCAATGATTGCTGGAATTTCCGTGCCTAGGTGGGTTTGGTGGACGAAGTGTTCCAAGCAGGCGTCCTTTAGGCGCTCATCGGGGTAGGACGCGTAGGTTTCCAACTCCATCGCGGCCATCCGCTGACGCACATCCGTGAGCGTAAGCGGAGGGCCACCCATCGCATTCAAATGCTCTGTGAGTGCCTCGACCGGGATCCAGCTAGGCACAGTTGCCCGCGCTAACTCCTCTCGTGCCGGATCCCATTTTTGCCAAAGGGGATTGGCGCGATCGAGGCGTGAAACGATATCAGTAGCGAGCTTTCGTACCTGATAAGGGTCGCGAATATGTTTGAGGGAGGGGCTTTTCAGATAATCGAATAGCATCTGGCTCACCATGTCGGTGCGGCTGTTCATGCTGTCAAATCCTTGGAGGCTGGGCGTCCAAACCATACCGTCTGGATACCATGTGCGCCTGTTAATTTAGCACAATTCTAGCACATAAAAATATTAATGATTTAATATCAGTTATATATATCCTAAGTGTTACAACTGAAAATCGCAGTGTCGGCGGTTCGATCCCGTCCCCGGGCACCACTCTTCTTCCCAGAATGTCTGAGACGCTTCGAAAGAAGCGGATATCGGGTGATGTCGACCCCTGCATCATGGTCCAGACCTGCTTCCGGATACGGTAAAGCGTCAAAAGCAACGGCAAATAAGCGCCGATGCGTTTCAGGTGATGGCGAAGATGACAGCAGCGGCTATAAACGCGCGCCGGGCGGGAAGGACTCGCCCGGGTCTTTGGAGATAATTTATGAATCATGCCGAATTGTCCGACAGCGTTGCGGCTTCGCTCGGTGTCAGCAAGGCCGACGCCCGCAAGGCCGTCGACGCCGTCTTCGCCGCGATCGGTGACGCCGCCGCGAAAGGCGACGAGGTCTCGGTCAACGGCTTCGGCAAGTTCAAGGTGAAGGCGACCCCGGCCCGCGAAGGCCGCAACCCCTCGACCGGCGAGACGATCCAGATCAAGGCGGCGAAGAAGCTGACCTTTGGTCCGGCGAAAGCCGTCAAGGATCGCCTGAACGGCTGATAATCGACCGCCGTGCCCCGCCGGTCATCCGGCGGGGCCGGCTTCGTTGCGCCCGTGGCAAGCCACGAAGCAGCCTGTCGCGTCCCGTCAGTGCGGGGCGCTCGTCCGCATGCGGGCGAGAAAAGCATCGACGACAAAGGTGAATTTATCCGGATCGCCGTAAGCGCGCGCCATCACCATCGCGCCATAGATCGCCGTCTGGAAAAATTGTGACGAGGTTCGCGGTTCAAGCTCGAGCCGGATCGAGCCTTGCTCGACGCCGAGCGTCATGACGCGTTCGAGCCAGAGCCCGAGATCATTGAAGTGTCGCTGCACGGCCTCCCCCACCTCGGGCGGCAATCCCGGCAGTTCGACCGCGAGCACGCCGGCGAGGCAGAAGCTTGCCGACTGATCCCCGATGCACCGCTTCCAATAGTCGACATAGGCCAGCAGTTGCCCGATGGCATCGGGGGTGCCGCTTTCCAACGCCGCGATCTGCGATCGGATCGCGGCGCGTTGCTGTTCGACCACCGCGACGACCAGATCGACTTTCGACGGGAAATGATGGTGGATGCTCGGCTTTCGGATGCCCAGCCGTTCCGCGAGGTCGGCATAGCTGAAGCCATTATAGCCCGCGTTGGTGATCAGTTGACCGGCTTCGTCGATCAGCTTGCTTGCAGTATCGTTCACGGGCATTCTCAATCTACCTTCTAGTAGGTTGATATATATGAGAAAGCCCGCGCCGTTTCAAGCCGGACTGGCGGACTTGCGGCGGGCGTCGCTTACCGCGAGCCAGACCGCCGACACGAAGAAATAAAAGGCGCCGAAGGCCGCATAGGGCGCGACATCGGTGATGCCGACGGTAGCCGGGCCGCTCGCCATCTTGACGAAGAAGGCGCCGGCAAGGGCGGATTGGGCTCCGCTCAGGATCATCGCCCACTGCGCACCCGTCGACGTCCGGCGACGCACCGCAGTGGCAAGCTGGAAGAGGCCGGCGAACACCGCCCACACACCGAAAACCGCCAGCACCGCGTTCATGCTCCGGCCAAGCGCGACCGCAACCGCAACCGCGGTGAGCAGGCTGACGACGACGTTCAGCATCTGCGTCTTGTTCGCGCCCAGGCCGCCATTGCGGCGGGCGTCGGCGTAATTCGCCAGCGCGTCCCAGAGCGGATAGGCGATCAGCATCACCGCAGCGAGTGCGGGCATCGCTTTCCCAACCGTGAAGGCGAGAACGACCCAGGCGGCAGATACCGCGAAACGCGTAAAATAATATCCCTTGAGCCAGGCGGAAGCAGGGGAGGGGGAGGTGGTTTGAGCTTGCATGGCGAATCTCCGAAAAGAGACTACCTACTAGTAGGTAGATTGGGTTGGGTCAATATCTTTCGGATTGGGGATGAGGTGCCGATGAGATTTCCGGTGGGCGTTGGAGAAAGGGTAGTGTGGGATGATCGCAAAGTCGAAGGCTGAAAGTCCGCATTGGGGGGATTTGAGACATTCCCCTCCCTTTTAGGGAGGGGTTAGGGGTGGGTCGCGAGCGCCGCGAGCAAGAGGAAGCGCGCCGCCTTCGGCGGCTACCCACCCCCCAGCCCCTCCCTAAAAAGGAGGGGAGAAGAACGTCCGCTATCGGCCGCTTTCGCTCTCTCCCTCGTCATCCCGGGCTTGACCCGGGATCCCGCTTTTTTGGGGGTGTCAGCAGTTTTCGAGGTCAAGCGGGACCCCGGATCAAGTCCGGGGTGACGGTGATGGATAGGGCAGCAATCAGCCGTTTCCTGCCGAGGAAATTTCTCCGCCCTCGGCGCATCCGGCGCTCGAGGGGCGATGCCGCACCGAGCGATGCATGCTCATGGGCCGGCGTACGACGCCTGATGGCATGTTGCAGCCCTAAGCGCCCCCGCCGATCGCCTTCACCAACGCCACGCGGCTCCGCATGATTTGCGTTTCCAGCCCCAGCGATGCGCGTTGCGCGTCGAGCGCTTCGGTCTGGGCGGTGACGACTTCCAGATAGTCGGAGGCGCCGTTGCGATAACGGATCAGCGCCAGCGCGCTGGTACGCGCCGCCGCCTCGGCCGCGGTGTGCTGGTCGGCGGCCTGGACGGCGAGCAGGCGGTTGGCCGCGATCGCATCCTCGGTCTGGCGAAAGGCGCCCAGCACGATGTCGCGATAACCGGCGGCGAGCTCGTCATATTCGGCGCGAGACATCTTCACTTCGCTCGCGCGGCGGCCGCCGTCGAACAGGGTCAGCACGGCCGAGAGCGGGCCAAGGCCCCAGAAGCTGTTCGGCGTCTGGAACAAATGGCCATGGGTGGTTTCGAACCCGGCGCCGCTGCCTAATGTCAGCGTCGGGAAAAAGGCGGCGCGCGCGACGCCGATGCGCGCGTTGGCGGCCGCGATGCGCCGCTCGGCCGCCGCGATGTCGGGCCGCCGCTGGAGCATTTCCGACGGAGTGCCGGCGGGCAGGTCGGGCGCCGCCAGCGGCTGTACCTCGGGCGCGATGGAGAAATCCGATGCGATTTCGCCGACCAGCGCCGCGATCTCATGCTCGGTCGCGGCGCGTTCGGCGGCGACGGCGGAGATTTGCGCGCGGGCATTGCCGAGCACGGTCATCGCGCGGTTGACGTCGATACCCGACGCAATGCCCCCGTCATGGCGGCGCACGGTCAGGTCATAGGCCTTGCCAAAAGCATCGACCGTCTGATGCAGCAGGTCCGCCTGGGCATCGAGTCCGCGCAGCCGCGCATAGGCGTCGGCGACCGACGCCTGCAGGCTGAGGCGTGCCGAGGCGAGGTCGGCGGCGCTCGCTTCGGCATCGGCGCGGGCGGCGGCGACGCCGTTCCGAATCCGGCCCCAGAGATCAAGTTCATAGTCGAGCGCGCCGCCGACGCTGAAATCGCTGTAGGTGCGCGGGCTGCCGTCGCCGCCAAAGCGGGTGCCCGACACGCGCTGGCGGCTGGCGTCGGCGCCGGCGGTGATCGCCGGGAACAGGTCGGCGCGCTCGACCCGTGCGGCCGCGCGCGCTTGATCATAGCGGGCAAGCGCGGCGGCGAGGGTCGGGCTCGCTTTCTCGGCGCGCACCTCGAGGTCGTTCAGCACCGGGTCGCCGAAGGCTTCCCACCACGCCGCGCGCGGGGCGGCATCGAGCGGCGTTGCTTCGGTCCAGCCGGCGACTTCCTTATAGGCCGGGGGCGTGGCGGTTTGCGGCGGATGATAGGCGGGCGCCATCGAACAGGCGCTGAGCAGCACCGGCGCGGCGACAGCCGCCAGACGGTTCATGCTAGCCCGCATGCGCCGCGCCCTTGCCGCCCCCGGTCGCCGCGGGGGCTTGCACCTTCACCTTGTCCCCGCTCCGGATCGCGTCGGGGGGCGTATCGATCACGCGGTCGCCAGGGCGGACGCCGCCCGAAATGACGACCGTCGCGCCTTCGTCGCGGCCGATCGTCACCGGCCGCACGGTCACGCGGCTGTCGCGGCCGACCACGGCGACTGTCGGGCCTTCGCCGCCATAGAGGATCGCGCTGCTCGGCAGGGTCAGGCCGTTGCCGTTCCCTGCGCCGACATCGAAGCGGACCTGCGCGAAGGCGCCGGGTTTGAGCGCGCGATCGGGATTGTCCGCCTGCAGTTCGACCAGCACCGAACCGGACTGGGCGTCGACCGCCCCGGCGCTGCGGGTCAGTGTCGCGGCAAAGCTGCGGCCGGGATATTCGGGCAGGGTGAGCGCGGCGTTCATGCCGGTCTTCACCCCGGCGGAATAGGCCTGCGGCACGCGGACATAGATGCGCATGCGATGAACGTCGGATACGGTGAAGAGCGGCTGCGAGGCGGCATTACCCGCGACCACGAGCGCGCCGATCTGCGCCGCGCGGCTGGTGACGACGCCGTCGAAGGGCGCGGCAAGGCGGGTGAAGCCCTGCAGCGCGCGCAGGCGCTTCACATTGGCGAGCGCGGCGTTGGAAAGTGCCGACCGGGCGGCAAGGTCGCCGGCCTTTTCATCGGCTTCCTGCCGCGAGACCGCATCCTGCGCGAGCAGGGTATTCCAGCGCGTCGCGGTGCTTCCCGCGAGCTTCTGGTTGGCAAGCGCGGTCTGATAATCGGCCTGTGCCTGGGCCAGTTGCTGATCGACTTCGGGCGCGTCGAGGATCGCGAGTGGCTGTCCGGCGCGGACATTGTCGCCGATATCCGCCAGCCAGCGCCGGACATAGCCGTTGGTGCGCGCATAGATAGGGGCGCTGTTATACGCCTGGACATTGCCCGGCAGGACGAGCGCGCCGACTCCGGCGCCGGTCTGCGGCCGGACGACCGCGACGGTGGGAACCGCCGCCTGTCCGGCGGTGTCGCGCAGGTCGTTCATCGCGCCGAGACGCGACGCGGTGCCCGCGGCGACGATCAGCAGCGCGGCGATGGCGGCGCCGATGCCGACGCGCTTCAGGGTCCGGCTGTCCGGGCCGCTGGCTTCATCGGGGAGAGATGTTTCAGGCATGGCTGGGCTGCATTTCCATCTGGGGTTGTGCGGGCTGCTTGTGGCGGCGGTGGACGACCGCGAAGACGGTCGGGACGAAGAACAGCGTGGCGATGGTCGCGCAGAACAGCCCGCCGATGACCGCGCGGCCGAGCGGGGCATTTTGTTCGCCGCCATCGCCAAGGCCCAGCGCCATCGGCGCCATGCCGATCATCATCGCGAGCGCGGTCATCAGCACCGGGCGGAAGCGAACCCGGCCCGCCTCCAGCGCCGCCTGCGCGGCGTCGCCCAATTCGGCGAGCTTTTCGCGCGCGAAGCTGACGACCAGGATCGAATTGGCGGTGGCGACCCCCATGCACATGATGGCGCCGGTCAGTGCCGGTACCGACAGCGTCGTCGCGGTGACGAACAGCATCCACACGATCCCGGCGAGCGCTGCGGGGAGCGCGGTGATGATGACGAAGGGGTCGACCCAGCTCTGGAAATTGACGACGATCAGCAGATAGATCAGCACGATGGCACCGGCGAGGCCGAAGCCAAGGCCCGAGAAGGCGGTGTTCATCGTCGCATATTGGCCGCGGATGGTGATCGTCGCGCCCTTGGGCTCGTCCTTTTTCATCGTCTTGAGGATATGTTCGATATCCCCTGCGACAGCGCCCAGATCGCGGCCCTGCACCGTCGCAAAGACGTCGAGCACCGGCGCGATATTATAATGCGACACGACCGGCAGGGTGTTCGAACGATTGATCGTCGCCAGCCCGCCCAGCGTCTGGATCGCGCCATCGCGGCTGCCGGCGGCAGCGACGGGAACGTTCGACAGCGCGCTGATCGATCCGACCAGATATTCAGGCGTCTGCGCGACGACGGGATAGGAAACGCCGGTCTTGGGATCGAGGAAGAAGACCGGCGCGGTCTGCGACGTGCCGGCGAGCGAACTGCCGAGGCTGGCGGTGATGTCGCGTTCGGTCAGGCCATATTGGCCGGCGCGCGAGCGATCGACATCGACGTTCAATTGCGGCGAACGGCCGGGCTGCTGGATGCGGGCATCGGCGAGGCCCGGAATGGTGCTGATTTTCGCCAGCAGCTTTTGCGCATAGGCGCGGTTGGCGGCGGCGTCCTTGCCGGCGATCTGGATATCGATCGGCGCGGGCGAACCGAAGTTCAGGATCTGGCTGGTGATATCGGCGGGCAGGAACGAAAAGGTGGTGCCGGGAAAACGGCTGGGCAGTTCGCGGCGCAGCAGGGCGACGATCTCGTCGGTCGGGCGATGCCCTTCCTTCAGCGTGATCATCATGTCGCCGTCCTGCGGGCCGATGGTGCCGCTGTTGTTGTAAACGGTGTTGATCGAGCTGACCGGCAGGCCGATATTGTCGGTAATGGCGCCGAGTTCGCCGGCGGGCACCAGCGTCCGCACCGTGCGGCCGATACGGTCGAACCGCGCTGCCGTATCCTCGATCGTCGATCCGACCGGTGCCCGGACATGCATCGCGATCTGCCCCGAATCGACCGAGGGGAAGAAATTGCTGCCCAGCATCGGCAGCAGGGCAAAGGACAGGAGGACGATGGCCATGAAGCCCAGCAGGAACGGCTTGCGCGCACCGAGCGCCCGGCGGAGCAGGCCGACATAATCGGCGCGTATCTTTTCGAACCGATGTTCGAAGCCGCGCTGGAACCGGACCAGCGGGTTGCGCGAATTTGCCGTCCCGGCCAGATGCGCATCCTCGTCGCCGGCGCGATGGGGTTTCAGCAGATACATCGCCATCGTCGGGACCAGCGTGCGCGACAGGATGAAGGACGCGATCATCGCGAACACCACCGACAGCGCCATCGGTACGAACAGGAAGCCCGCGACCCCCGGCAGGAAGAACATCGGCACGAACACGATGCAGATGCACAGCAGCGCGACGAAGGCGGGGGTGACGATCTGCGCCGCGCCGTCCAATATGGCCTCGGTCACGCCCTTGCCCTGTTCCAGATGCCAGTTGATATTCTCGATCGTTACCGTGGCGTCGTCGACGAGGATGCCGACGGCGAGGGCCAGGCCGCCCAGGGTCATGACGTTCAGTGTCTGACCGAAGGCGGCGAGCGCGGCGATGGCGGCGAGGATCGCGAGCGGGATCGACAGCGCGATGATGACCGTCGATCGCCATGAACCGAGGAACAGCAGGATCATCAGCGAGGTCAGCGCGGCCGCGATCGCGCCTTCGTGGACGACGCCCTCCACCGCGCCCTTCACGAACAGGGACTGATCGCCGATCGGCAGGATCTTGAGCGTATCGGGCAGCGTCGCGCTGATCTTCGGCAAGGCGTCCTTGACGCCGTTGACGATCGACAGGGTCGACGTCGCGCCATTCTTGAGCACGGTCAGCAGCACCGACCGGCTGCCTTCGACATGAACGACGTTCGTCTGCGGACCGCTGCCGTCGCGGACATAGGCGATGTCGCGCATATAGATGGTCGCGCCGTTCACGACCTTGACCGGCAGGTCGTTCAGCGCCTCGATGGTGCCCGGCGCATTGTTGAGGCGCACGCTATATTGGGTCGCGCCGATCTTGACGAAGCCGGCGGGGTTGATCTGGTTCTGCGCGGCGATCGCGGCGCCGACATCCTGCGCGGTCAGCCCCTTGGATTGCAGCGCCACCGGGTTGAGGTCGATCTGGATCTGCCGCTGCCGGCCGCCCGACGGATAGGGCATGGCGAGGCCCGGAATGGTGACCAGCGACGGGCGGACCTGGTTCTGGCCAAGGTCGAACAATTGCTGTTCGGACAATCCCTTGCCCGACAGGGCGAGCTGCAGGATCGGCACCGTCGACGCGCTGTAGTTCAGGATCAGCGGCGGGGTGACGCCGGGCGGCATCTGGTTCAGCACGGTCTGCGAGACCGACGTGACCTGCGCCGTCGCGGTCCGGATATCGGCGTCGGGCTGGAAATAGATTTTGACGATGCCGATGCCCTGGAGCGACTGGCTTTCGATATGATCGATGTCGTTGACCGTCGTCGTCAGCACGCGCTCATAAGGGCCGATGATGCGGTTCGCCATCTCCTCGGGCGGGAGCCCCGAATATTTCCACGCCGCGGCAACGACGGGAATGCGGATATTGGGGAAGATATCGACCGGCGTCCGCAGCATCGCAAAAATGCCCATGATCGCGATCAATATCGCCATGACGATGAAGGTCAGCGGCCGGTTCAGCGCAACCTTGACGATACCGATCATTCAACGCTCCAGGACGCGGCGCCGGCAGGACTGCCGGTACCGAAGGATCATGCCGTTGCGGCTCGCTCTCCCAAGACGAATGTGGCGGCGGACCGCTTCCCGGGCGCAGCAGGGCAGGGGGGCTGATCCGCGCGCGACTGCAGGAAGGCGGGGTCGCCGCCACATCCATTGCGGGCAATGCGCGTCTGGACGATCCACGTCTAATATATAATATGGCACGATCGATACACAGGACGACATGATCCATGGAATTGCGGCATCTGCGTTATTTCGTCTCGGTTGCGGAGGAGCGGCATTTCGGCCGGGCCGCGATGCGCCTGGGCATTTCCCAGCCGCCGCTTAGCCAGCAAATCCGGACGCTGGAACAGGAATTGGGGGTTCGCCTGTTCGACCGTACCAGCCGCCGGGTGCAGCTGACCGAGGCGGGACGGCTGTTCCTGCCCGAGGCGCGGGCGACGCTGGAGCAGTCGGAGCGCGCGGCAGAGATCGCGCGGCGCGCGCAACGGGGCGAGGCCGGCCGGCTGGGCCTCGCCTTTACCGTGTCGGGCCCCTTCGTGCCGCAGGTCGCGCGCGCGCTCTACAGCTTTCGCCAGTCGCACCCCGACGTCGAACTGGCGCTGCGCGAGTTAAGCCGCGACGAACAGATCGAAGCGGTGCGCACGCACGAGGTCGATATCGGCATCATCCGCGATTTCGAGCGCCCCGTGCTGCCCGACGCCATGGTCTGCCGCTGCCTGCTGACCGAGGATGTCGTGCTGACCGTGCGGTCCGACCATCCGCTGGCGCAGCGGGCCGCGGACCCCGACGTCGCCGACCTCGCGGAGGAGCCGCTGGTGCTTTACGGCGCGCCCAACGGCGCCGGCTTCAACGAGCATTTTTTCGCGCTGTGCGCCGAGGCGGGGTTCGTGCCGAAAATCGCGCACGAGGCCCGCAGCCTGGCGACGCTGCTCGGCTTGGCCGCCGCCGGTTTCGGGCCGACGATCATCGCCCGGTCGATGGCGCGGCTGCACGTCGACACGCTGGTCAATCGCCCGTTCGCGACGCCCGTGACGAGCAGCCTGTGGCTGATCCACAATCACACGCTGTCAGCCGTCGGCGATGCGTTCCTGCGCACGATATTGCTTCCCGAGGCTCCGGCGGTGCCGGTTATCCCCGCGGCTTGAGGCGGATCACGCGTTCGGCTTCCTTCATCACCGCGTCGCGGCTGAAAGGCAGGGGGCGAAACGCGCCGTCCTTCCATCCGGTCACCAAGTCGCGGTAATGCGGATCGGCGGGGTCGCCTGACTGGCCGGGCATGTTGAGGAACAGCGACCGGTCCCAGTCGCCGACGTCGATGACCAGCCGGACCGATGGGCCATGGATCGCCGCCAGGCTGCCGTCGCGATACAGCGTCATCGCGGGCGTCGTTCCCGACCCGCCGACGGCAACCGGCCCGACCCGCATCTGTGCGGCCAGATCGGGACCGGCACGCGCCGCCAGCGCATGGTCGATGGTCAGCCGGTGCAGCCGGCCCCATTGCCATTCGTCCATATCGGGGCCGAGGCGCGTGCGCAGGTCGGCCAATGCGGCTTCGAGGCTTTCGGCCAGCACCGCCGCGATCAGCGCGTCGGGGGCGTCGCCAAGCAGCGGGTCGCGCCGCTCGAGGACGGCGAGCGTCGCATCGGGCGAGCCGGTGTCGAGCAGTTTGCGCGCGGCTTCCGGCACGACACGGCCGATCAGCGCCGGGCCGAGATGGCGGCCGAGCCAGACTTCATAGATGCTCGCGGCGACGCTTTCGCTCGCGACGTTGAAATCCCATGCCCGCAGCCGATCGAGCGCCCGCCGTGCGTCGTCCGATCGGGGTTCGATCGCGGCGGCCAGCGCGATGAGGCGCGGCGCCATCGCGCTGTGCTGGTCCATCTGCAACCGCACGACGTCGTCGATCGCCATGCGGGGGTTCGCTTTCAACACGTCAGTGATGCGGTCGAAGCGGCTGCGATCGGGCCAATCATATCCGATCGGCGGCGAAGCGGGGTGGCCGGCGGGGATATTATATTCGTTGGCGGTGGCGAACCAGCCGTTTTCGGGATTTCGGGAAGAGGGCAGGCGCTCGGGCGGAAGAAAGCCCTCCCATTCATAGCGCCCGTCGCCGGGCACCGGGAGCAGCCCGTCCCAATTGCGCCGCACCGGCACGATCCCCGCCGCGCTCCATCCCACGGTGCCGCTGCGATCGGCCCACATCAGGTTGAGCGGCGGGGTCCCCCAATGAGCGCGGGCGCGCTGGAAATCGGCCCATCCTCTGGCATCGGAGAGCCACATCGCGCTGGCATAGGCGGCGGCGCCCGGGCTGTTCCACACGGTGCGCAAGGCAAAGGCGCGGAGCCCCTGATCATCGTGCCACAAAAGCGGGCCGTGCCGTGTGAAACGCAATGTCGCCGTCACCGGGGCGCCGCCCTTGACCGCGATCGTCTCGTCGACGGAGCGCATCTTTTCCCAGCCGCCGCGATAGCGATAGGAATCGGGATCGCCGGGTTTCAGTTCATAGGCGTAAAGGTCTTCCTGGTCGGTGCTGAAGATGGTGAGGCCGAACGCGGCCTCGCCATTATGCCCCAGCGCGACGCCGGGCAGCGACGGCTCGCCGGCGCCGATCAGCGACAGGCCGGGGGCGTCGAGGTGCACGACATAACGCAGGCTCGGCACCGCGAACGCCCGGTGCGGATCATTGGCCAGGATCGGGCGCCCGGTCGCGGTGCGCGACGGGGCGATCACCCAGGCGTTCGACCCGTCGACCGGATCGGCATTCGCGGTCCCGGCCTTTGCAGCCGGCGCAGGGAAAGCGACATCCCCCGTCGCGAGATTATAATCGGCGAGGACGTCCGCGGGGATCGAACAGGGATCGAGCCCCGTCGGGACGACCGGCGCGCGGTCGGGATAAAGGCGGCGCCGCACCCGTTCGGCGGCCGCCCCGCCCTGGCACAGCGTTTGCGCGCGCAACACTTCCTGCCGGACATTCGATACCAGCGCGTTGCTGCGGATGCGCACGATCTCGTCCGCCGTCCAGCGCGCGGGCCGGCTCTGCGTCAGGCCGAATTCGACGGGAAGCGGACGGTCGCCCGCCTGTACGGCGTCGACATAGGCGTTGATGCCGGCGGCAAACGCCTCATAGCTTTTCTTCGTGCCGGGGGGATAGCGGCTCCATTCGGCCGCCATGTCGCCGCGATAGAGGAAAAGCCGCGCGGCGCGGTCCTGCCGGACATAGGCCGCGCCGAAATTCTCGGCGAGTTGGCCAAGGCCGCGCTTGCGCCACACATCAATCTGCCAAAGCCGGTCGCGCGCCGCATTGTAACCTTGTAGGAAAAAGGCGTCGCGTTCGTTCGCGGCGTAGATATGCGCCAATCCGCTGCGGTCGACGACGATTTCCGCTGGCTGATCGAGGCCAGCTACTGTCCAGTCGTCCGATGAGGCCGCGGTCGATACAACATCGGCGGCCGGCGCCCGGGCAAAAGCCGGGGTTCCTGCTGCGAGGATCGGGGCTCCCACTATGGCGATGAGGTGTCGGATCATGCAGATACTCCGGTTGAGCCAGGGTCCTGACCCTGGGCGGCGAAACGACGGTGCGGCACCAGGGCCGCGCCCTCGCACATCGCCGCGACAATCGCCTGCATTGCCCAAAAAGCGGTCCAGCCCAAGAGTTTATGGAAGCGGAGAAGCATGCCGCGGCAATTTTTGAGGACGCTTTTGTCCCGTGCTCGATACAGTCGCGATGATCCGGTCAGACCGGAAGCCGTGTCGAATATTTCGTCTGCGACAGCGCAAAATGCGATGAGGCGGTCGCGACGCTGGGATGGCCGAGCAATATCCGCATCAGAAAATGTTCGTAATCGGCAACATCGACCGCCACGATGCGGAGCAGATAATCCCAGTCGCCCGACATCGAATAGCAATCCATGATTTCCGCACGGCGCGCGACGAAGTCCTCGAACTCTTCGATACTCGCGCGGGCGTGGCTACGCATCCGGACATTGCACAAGACGTTGACGCCCAGATCGATCTTGCCGGCGTCGAGCAGGCGGACGGCAGGGCCCAGAATGCCCGCATGCTCGAGCGCCTTGACGCGGCGCCAGCACGATGCCGGCGAACTGCCGACGCGTTCGGCGAGTTCGGCATGGCTGAGCAGCGCGTCGACCTGAAGCTCCTTCAGGATTCGCTTGTCAATATCGTCGATGGCCGGATTTGATTTCATGTTTTTGCCATAAGTGAAATGAGTAAATCATATTTTGCACAGAAACGTTCAATTCTGAAAAGAAAATTCGGCATGGTCATGCAATATATTTCACATGGCAGACAAGGATATCGTGCGCCCCGAGGGCGCGGCCGAAGATTGGACGATCCCGCAGGGATGGGATCGATATTCTCCCGCGGAACATGCGATGTGGGACCGGCTGTTCGACCGCCAGGCGCGGATGCTTCCGGGGCGCGTCGCACCCGAATTCCTGAAGGGGCTCGACATTCTTCGCCTCTCGAAACCCGGGATTCCGGATTTCGACGAATTGTCCGAACGGCTGATGAAGGCGACCGGGTGGCAGGTCGTTGCGGTTCCCGGTCTCGTTCCCGACGACGTCTTCTTCGACCATCTGGCCAACCGGCGCTTCGTTTCGGGCAATTTCATCCGGACGCCCGAGCAACTCGACTATCTGCAGGAACCCGATATTTTTCACGATGTCTTCGGCCATGTCCCGCTGCTCGCGAACCCGGTCTTCGCCGACTATATGCAGGCCTATGGGCAGGGCGGACAGCGCGCCGCGCAACATGGCGCGATCGACCGGCTGGCGCGCCTCTATTGGTACACGGTCGAATTCGGGCTGATCAACACGGTCGAGGGCCTGCGCATCTATGGTGCGGGCATCGTTTCCTCTTACGGCGAATCGGTCTTCGCGCTCGACGATGCGTCGCCGAACCGCATCGGCTTCGACCTGCGCCGGTTGATGCGGACGCGGTACCGCATCGACGACTACCAGCAGTCCTATTTCGTCATCGACAGTTTCGAAGACCTGCTCGATCAGACGCTGCGCACCGATTTCGCGCCGATCTATTCTGACCTCGCGGGCACCGCCGATATCGCGCCAGAGGAACTGTTGCCCGACGATCAACTCCATTCGCGCGGCACCCAGGCCTATGCCTTGTCAAAGGCCGAGACCGCATGAGCGGCCTGTTCGCCGGGCTGGCTCCCGAAGCGCCCGACGCGCTGCTGGCGCTGATCGGCCTTCATGCCGCCGATCCGCGGCCGGACAAGATCGACGTCGGGGTCGGTGTCTATCGCGATCCGGCGGGGCGCACCCCGGTGTTCGCCGCGGTCAAGGAAGCCGAGCGCCGCCTTGTCGCGCAGCAGGCGAGCAAATCCTATCTGGGGCCCGAAGGCGACGCCCACTTCACCGACGCGCTCGCGACGATCGCCTTGGGCGCCGGCCTTGCCGCATCGCCGCGGCTCGTCGGCTTGCAGACCCCGGGCGGAACGGGCGCCTTGCGCCTTGGCGCCGAACTGCTCGCGCGCGCGGTTCCGGGGCGAACGATCTGGGTCGGAGCGCCGACCTGGGCCAATCACGAACCCCTGCTCGCGGGGACCGGCCTCGCCGTGCGCCGCCATCGCTTCTTCGATCCCGCGACCTCGGACATCGATTTTCCGGCGATGATGGAGGATCTGGACGCGGCGCAGCCGGGCGACATCGCCCTCCTCCACGGCTGCTGCCATAATCCGACGGGGGTGTCGTTCAGCGACGCGCAGTGGCTGGCGCTTGCCGATTTTATCGCGGCGCGCGGGCTGCTGCCCTTCGTCGATCTCGCCTATCAGGGACTCGGGGCGGGGCTGGAGGCGGACGCCGCCGGGTTCCGCATCCTCTTCGATCGCGTCCCGGAAGCGGTGCTGGCCTATAGCTGCGACAAGAATTTCGGCCTCTACCGCGATCGCGTCGGCGCGCTGTGGACGCTGGCACCATCGAGCGGGTCCGCCGACATCGTACGCTCGAACCTCTATGCGCTCGCCCGCATCAACTGGTCGATGCCGCCCGACCATGGCGCGGCGGTGGTGCGGACGATCCTCGACGATGCCGCGCTGCGCGAAGACTGGCAGGCTGAACTGGCCGCGATGTGCGGCCGCATCGCGACATTGCGCCAGGGTCTCGCCGCCAGCCATCCGCGTCTCGCGCCGATCGGGCGTCAGCAGGGCATGTTCGCGCTCCTGCCGCTCGCGCCCGCCAGCGTTGCGGCGTTGCGTGACGAGCATGCGATCTACATGGTCGGCAACGGCCGCATCAACATCGCGGGACTCGGCGAGGAAACGATCGAGCGCTTTGCCGCGGCGCTCGATCCCTTTCTGGCCGCGGGCGGGTGACCTTCTGACCCGCTGACATGGTTTCGCTGAAACCTGGCGGCCTCGCCGGGTTTCGCCGCATGTCCGGTCCCTCGGACTGCGGCATGGGCTCTTGCACCGCTGATGCGGTGCGAGAGCCCGGGGCGCCGCTTCCGGTCCCGCCGCCAGCGAGTGGCGGATTCTTCCGTTCCGACCATCGTGCCTTGTTGACGAATGTGAACAGGGGGAGCGAGCGTGGCATTTTTCAGCAACGGCGGATTCGGGATATCATGGGGCCTAGCCCTGCTCGCGCTCGCAGCCGGCACGCCCGCTGCCGCGCAGACGAGCTTTTCGGTGACCTTGCCGGCGACGGCGGCGAAGGAGCCGGTTACCGGCCGCCTGATCGTCGTCACCACGCGCCGCTCGGCGGACGGAACCGCGGCGAAGGTCGAGCCGCGGCTGACCATCGGTATGAACGGCCCGCCCGCCTTCGGCATCGATGTCGACAATCTCCGCCCCGGTGCGACGGTCACCGTCGATGCCAAAGCCGACGGCTTTCCGTTCGGCCTCGACCAGCTTCCGGCGGGCGATTACAGCGTCCAGGCGGTGCTGATCCCCTATAAGCAGGCCAAGCGTGCCGACGGGCACACCATCTGGGTGCCGATGAACGACCAGCGCGTTATCGCGCCGATGTTTCCGGGCAATCCGTACAGCAAACCCGCCGACGTCCGGATCGATCCCGCGGCGAACACGCCGGTCGCGCTGACGCTCACCGAAAAGATCGGCCCGATCGCGCGCGATGCCGACACGCCGTGGATCAAGCGGGTCCGCATCAAGAGCAAGATATTGTCCGATTTCTGGGGCATGCCGATGACGATCGGTGCCGAGGTGCTGATCCCCAAAGATTTCGACAAGCATCCGGGTGCGCGCTATCCGGCAATCTATACCTACGGCCATTTCGGCGGCTCGTTCAATTTCGACCCCGATCCGGCCGGCGACAGCGAAGGCGCGCGCCGCGCCGCCGCCGATGCGAACGTCAAGACCGGCTATCAATTCTCGCAGGAATGGAGCGGGGAGAATTTCCCGCGCATGGTCGGCATCACGCTCGAAACGCCGGGGCCCTATTTCTTCGAATCCTATGCGCTCAATTCGGCCAACAACGGCCCGTGGGGCGATGCGATCACCAAGGAGCTGATGCCCTATCTCGAAAAGACCTTCCGGCTGATCGACCAGCCCTATGGCCGGATCGTCGAGGGCGCGTCGACCGGCGGCTGGGAAGCGCTGGCGCTGCAACTCCATTATCCCGACCTGTTCGGCGGCGCATGGGTGTTCAACCCCGACCCGATCGACTTCACCCGCTACCAGCTCACCGACATCTACAAGGAGGACAATATGTTCACCTTGAAGATCAACGACTGGATCACGCAGGAAAAGCCGTTCCGCCGCAGCCGCGAAGGCCATCCGCTCGTCGACCTGCGCACGCTTGCCGCACTCGAAGGCGTGCTGGGATCGAAGGGGCGCAGCTATTACCAGCTCGGCATCTGGCAGACGACGCACGGCCCGGTCGGGCCCGACGGCTATCCGGTCATGCTCTATGATTACAAGACCGGCGTCATCAACAAGGACGTCGTCAAATATATGCGCGAAAACGGCTTCGACCTGTCGGCCTATGCGCGCGACAATTGGGCGACGCTCGGCCCCAAGCTGCGCGGCAAGCTCAACTTCTTCGCCGGCGAGATGGACGATTTCTACCTCAACCTCGCGGTCTATCAGTTTCAGGACATGATCACCGAGGTCGCGGGCAAGGATTATCCGATCCGCTTCGAATATGGCCGCCCGAAAAAGGGGCATAACTGGCACCATAAGGACTGGGCGGGCGTCGTGCGCGAAGTCGCCGATCATGTCCGCAAGACCGCGCCCGCGGGCGCGCCGGTCGACCAATGGAATTATTGAGGAGGCCGCCGATATGGTCGAGTTGAGGGGTGGGCGCCTGGCGCTGGTCGTGGTGGCTTTCATGGCGGGGGCGGCGGCGCCGACGGCGTGGGTGATGGCCGACAGCGGCCCGCCGCAGGGCGTGTTCGACGAGATCAGCGTCAAGCGCATCAATATCGTCGAGCCCGACGGCAAATATCGCCTCGTGCTCGCCAATTCCGAGCGCTTCCCGGGCCTGTTCATGGAGGGCAAGGAATATAAGCATCACAGCCGCGATGGCGGCGGCATGCTGTTCTTCAACGACGAGGGTGACGAGGTCGGCGGACTGACCTTCGGCAGCAAAGCGGCGGGCGGTGACCGCCGCGCGTCGGGATCGTTGATGTTCGACCAGTATAAGCAGGACCAGACCGTCGGCATTCAATATAATGAGGCGAACGGCAAACGCACCGCCGGGCTGCGCGTCTGGGACCGCCCCGACTGGTCGATCAAGCCGCTGATGGAAATGAGCGCAGAGGCCGCCGCCGCGCCCGACGAAGCCGGCAAGAACCGCATCCGCGAGGAAATGCGCGCCTATGCGATGGCGAACGGCGGGGCTGGGGCCGAACGCTTCTTTGCCGGCAAGGCGCTGGAGGATACGATCGTCCGCCTCGCCGACAAGAGCGGCAAGCCGCGGCTGTTGCTCAAGGTTGACGCGAAGGGCGAACCGAGCATCGAGTTCCTCGACGACGCGGGCAAGGTGGTCAAGCGCATCACCCGATAGGTCCGCTTCTTCCTTCGCATGCCGGTTCGGGATTGCGGTTCCCGGCGGCATTGCGCGCGTTCATTTAAATTCTTGATTTTAAATAAAAAAATTCACAATATTGTCATTTTCGCTTGACGCGCCGGGCGAATGCTGTTGCCATTGCAAGCGATGGATCATCAGGCTCAACTCCGCTGGTTTGCGCGCGAAGTGCTGCCGCACGAGCCCGATCTGCGCAAATGGCTCGTCGGGCGTGTTCGCGGGCTCGATTCCTGCGACGTCGACGAAGTGGTGCAGGAAGCCTATGCGCGGCTGTGGACCTCCGACGCCGACGCGATCCGCAACGCCCGCGCCTATCTGTTCGTCACGGCCCGCCATATCGTCGGCGAACATCTGCGCCGCTCGCGGATCGTCGCGATCGACCTGGTGGCGGATTTGGACTCGCTGAACATCATTGACGAAGAGATGAGCGTCCATCGGCGGCTCAGTGGACAGGAAGAACTGGCGCGTCTGCACGAAATATTGCAGACGCTGCCGCCAAAATGCCGGCAGGCGTTCGAGCTGAAGAAGTTCCAGGACTTCTCGCAGCGCCGGATCGCCGAACATATGGGAATAGCCGAAAGCACGGTCGAGAAACATCTCGCCAAGGCGCTTCGGCTGGTTTCCGAAGGAATGAAACAGGCGCCCGCGGGCGCCCAGGATGGAAGACAGCGTGAGCGCAGGTTCTGGAAATGGGGCTGACATAGACGCCCAGGCCGCAGCCTGGGCGGTGCGGTCGGCCGAGCGCCCGCTGGACGATATCGAGCAGCAGCAACTCGATGCGTGGCTGGCGGCCGACAGCCGCCACCTCGGCGCCTATGTGCGCGCGCAGGCGCTGTGGCTCGACATCGACCGGATCGCCGCGCTCGATGGCGGAACGCAGCGCGACTATGCGCCGCCCGTCCGCGAGCGTCCGTGGCGCCGCTATGCGATGGCCGCGTCGGTGGCGCTTGCGGCGTTCGGCGGCGTCGTCACCTATGATCATCTCGCCGGGCGTGTTTCGACCGACCGCGGCGAGGTGCGCCGGATCGCGCTCGATGATGGATCGATCGTCACGCTCAACGGCAATTCGGCGGTCCAGATCCGTTACGAGGATGATATCCGGCGCGTGATCCTGCGCCGCGGCGAGGCGTCGTTCGAGGTCGCGCACAATAAACAGCGTCCGTTCGTGGTAACCGCCGAGGGGCTCGACGTCCGCGCGGTCGGCACCGAATTCGTCGTCGGACTCGACAAGGATGGCGTCGAAGTCACCGTCGAGGAAGGCGTGGTCGCGGTGGGCGGCGCCGCGAGCGGCTCGGCCAAGCCGCGTTATCTTCGCCGCAACGAGCAATTCGTCGCCGCCGCCGACACCGGGCCGCGCAAGGCGGTGCTCGATGCCGCCGACGTCGAACGCCGGATCGCCTGGCGCAAGGGGCTACTGGTTTTCAACGGCCAGCAACTGGGTGCGGCGGCCGAAGAGGTGAACCGCTACACCGACCTGCGCGTCGTGATCGACGACCCCACGCTGGCGCGCGCCGAATTCATGGGCGTTTTCAAGCTTGGCGACGCGCATGCCTTCGCCGGCGCTGCCGCACAGGCGTTCAACGGCGAAGTCATCCGCCGCGGCAACGAACTGGTTTTGGTGCGTCAGCGGAATAGTCCCTCGCACTAGGCGGCGTGGGCGATCTCGACGTCCGTTGACGGCTGATAGCAGACACTAGCCAAATAACCGTCGCCCCCGCGAAGGAGTGAAGGGTCGAATGGTCCCCCGGACCATTCTTGGACATGCCGGGGGCATGTCCAACCCTTAACTGGCCGCTGGCAAGCTTGCTTAAGGCCGATGGCGGCCCCCGCCTTCGCGGGGGCGACGGTTTTTAGTCGGCGTGGGAATGTCTTCAATCCACCCCAAAGCCGCCGTTTCCACAAGGGCAGGCGCAGTCTGGCTTGCCGACCCCGGTGCTTGCGCCCGACATGTTTCATCGCCAGGCGTGGAAATCGCGATATATGGCTGCCCGTTCGTGGCCATTTTGCGTCGAACCTCGACGCGGCTGCAATTGCGTGCGGACCCAAGTAGCGGATTTCCACACGCCGTCGCTCATTTGCCTTAGGAAGCGCGTGATCGCTCCGGGGCAAAAGGGAGGCAAGACGATGAGGTGGGGGCAAGTGAGCCGATTGAATTCGCGCACGGTGCTGATGGCCGGGGTGGCGGCATCGATGCTTTGGGCGGCGCCCGCCGTCGCGCAGGAACGCCAGCGTTATTCGATTCCCGCAGGCGACGCCGCACAGACGGTGCAGCGCCTTGCGGTCCAGTCGGGCGTGCAGGTCATGGTTCCCGACGCCGATCTTTCGGGGATCAAGACCAACGCGGTGAACGGCAATTATACGCCGATCGAAGCGCTGCGCCTGATGCTCGCGAACAAGGGGCTGGAAGTTGTCCGGAGCGCCAATGGCGCGGTGGTCATTCGCCGCGCGGCGGAACGCCCGCAGGCGAGCGCGGGCAGCGAGACGACCGGCGAGGACATCATCGTCACCGGCTCGCGCATCCTGCGCGCCGGTTTCGACACGCTGCAATCGGCGATGGTCGAGGACAGCAAGCAGATCGAAAAGCGCGGTTATGTGAACGTCGCCGAAGCGCTGGAGGCGAACCCGCTGTTCGGGACGTCGGACAGCAGCGCGGTGGGCGGAAACCAGGCGATCAACGGGACCGGACAGCGGTTCGTCAACATGTTCAGCCTGGGATCGCAGCGGACGCTCACCCTGGTCAACGGGCGCCGTTTCGTGTCGGCGAATTCGGCGGCGGCGAGCGGCAACGCCTCGGCGGGGTCGCAGGTCGATCTCAACCTGATTCCCGCCGGCCTGGTCGACCGGGTCGAAACGATCGCGATCGGCGGCGCGCCGATCTATGGGTCCGACGCCATCGCCGGGACGGTCAATATCATCCTCAAGGATAATTTCGACGGCCTGCAGATATCGGGGCTCGCGGGGATCAATGAAGACGGCGATTCGCGGCAATATGCGATCCGCGGCCTCGCCGGCACGAACTTTTCCGAAGGCCGCGGCAATATCGTCGTCGGGGCCGAATATACGCGGCAGAGCGGCCTTTTGTATCGTGACCGTTTCGGCGGCTTCAAGAACACCATCGCCAATCCCGACAATGTCAATTCGTCGGACGGCATTTCGGCGCTGAAGGTCGTCGACGATTATCGCTACGCGATCTTCAACGAAGGCGGGCTGCCCTATTTCGATTCGGGCGCCGAAGGCCTCTTGGGCTTCGACGGGCCGGGCTTGTCCCTGCCGCGATTCGGCGTTGCACCGAACGGAAACTATATTTTCGACGCGCAGGGGCGGCCGCTGCAGTTCGGTCCGGGTGGTAACCTGGTGCCCTTCAACGTCGGTACGGTGGTCGAGGACGTGCTGGCCCCAACCGGGCTTGGCTCCTTGCCGCTCGGAACGTCGGGCGGCGACGGGTTCAGCCTTGCCGACAATACGTCGCTGCTGACGCCGACCTATCGCGTGCTCGGCAATCTGCTGGCGCATTATGATATCACGCCCGACATCCGCGTTTTCTTCGAAGGCGCCTATGCGCACAGCAAGGTCGTTCGCCTGTCCGATCTGACGTCGCTGTCGGCGCCGGGACTGATCGGCGGGCCGAAGCTGACCTTCTCGGTCGACAATCCGTTCCTGTCGGACCAGGCGCGCTCGATCCTGCAGGCGAACGGGCTCACCACCTTCAACCTCAACCGCAACCTCAACGATGTCGTCCAGCGCAAGCCGCAGCAGACGGTGCAGAATCTCTATCGTTTCGTTGGCGGGGTCGAAGGCAAGTTCGATGTCGCGGGCGAGCGCTGGAACTGGGACGTTTCGTACAACTACGGCCGTGTCCGCAACAATTCGCAGGTCAATTATATCAACCCCGAACGCTTCCTTGCCGCGGTCAACGCGGTCGAGGGGCCCGGCGGCACGATCATCTGCGGCGGCGCCGCGCCTGCCGGCTGCGTCCCGATCAACCTGTTCGGCTATGGCTCGCCCAGCGCCGAGGCATCCGAATATGTCAGCGAGTTGGGGCGTTCGAAGAGCACGAACACCCAGACCGTGCTGACCGCCAATCTGGGCGGCAAGCTGCCGTTCGGGATTGCGAGCGAGCATGTCGCGTTCAACATCGGCGTCGAGCGCCGCGTCGAAAAGGCGGTCTTCGAACCCGATGCGGTCCTGCAGGCGGGCGACCGGCTGCTCGGCGACGGGATCGGCGCCTATTCGCCGGTCAAGGGCAAATTCGGGACCAAGGAAGTTTACGGCGAGCTCGTCGTGCCGCTGGTTTCGGCCGATCAGGATTTCCCGCTGATCCGCAGCGCCGAATTCGACGGCTCGATACGTTATGTCGATCATTCGCTCGCGGGCGGCGCGGTGACCTGGTCGGCCGGCGGCCGCATCTCGCCGAAGCTTGGCGGAATCGGCGAAGGGCTGACCTTCCGCGGCGTCTATACCCGCGCGATCCGCTCGCCGGCGGTCAGCGAATTGTTCACCGGCATCTCGCCGGTGACCAACACGCTCGCCGATCCGTGCGGCAACAATAATTTCGACCGCGGCAACAACCCCGCTGTCCGCACCGCCAATTGCGCCGCGGCGCTTGCCGCGGTCGGGGCACCGGCACCGGGGGTGTTCGATCCGACGACCGACAATCGCTCGGTCTCGGGCACCGTGTCGGGCAATCCCGCGCTCGACAATGAAAAGGCGAAAAGCTGGTCGCTCGGCCTGGTCTACCAGCCGCCGGCGATCCCCGGCTTCCGGTTCGCGGCCGACTGGACCGACGTTCGCCTGACCGGCGGCATCGAGAATCTCGACATCAATTCGCTGATGGCGTCCTGTTACGACAGCGCCGAATATCCGACGACCACCGCTTGCAGCTCGTTCCGCCGCCTGACCGCCGAAGACATCGCTTCGGGCAACGGAACGGGCGGTGCTGCCCGCAACCCGGGCGATATCGCCGGGGGCTTCAACACCGGCTTCGTCAACACCTCGACGCTGCACTTCGCCGGGCTGATCGTCGCTGCCGATTATAATCTCGACATCAGCGGTATCGCACCGAGTTCGGACGGCCGCAATTCGATGCGGTTCGGGACGAAGCTTTTCTATACCGATACCTTCGAACAGGTGCTGTTCGACGGCCAGCCGGTGACCCAGGCCGCCGGGACGGTCGGGCTGCCGAAATGGCGCGTTCAGGGCAACATCGGCGCGACGCTTGGCGAAGTCGATCTCGACGTCCAGATCCTCTGGCGCGACAAGACGAAATTCAGCCTGATCCAGACGATCGAGGATACGCCGGTCAATAACGTCGGCTCCTACACGCTGGTCAACGGAACGATCGGCTTCAACGTCGACGACCGCTTCCGGTTGCAGCTGATCGTCAACAATATCTTCGACCGCGACATTCCCTATGCCGCGATCGTCCGCCGTGCCTTCGGCTCGTTCGACTTCCTCGGGCGCAGCTACATGGTGACGGCGAGCGCCACCTTCTGACGATCTTCCGGGGCGGCGCGTCCGTGCCGCCCCGGACACCCATATGAGGGACAAGATGCGCAAATATCTGCTGCTCGGCATCGCCATGGCCTGCCACGCCGTCCCCGCCCTTGCCGGCGAGGCGCCATCCAAAAGCTACACGATCGAGCAACTGATGGATTCTGATGTGATCGGCGGCCTGTCATGGTCGCCCGATGACAAAAAGCTGATCTTCACCAGCAACCGCACGGGCATCGCCAATATCTATGAAATGCCGTCGGGCGGCGGCAAGGCGACCGCGCTCACCAACTCGGTCAAGGAGACGGTGAACGCGATCGGCTATTTCCCGGCCGACGCGCGCATCCTCTTTTCGAGCGATCAGGGCGGCAATGAACTCGCGCATATCTATGTCCGCGAGCCGGGCGGCACGACGCACGACGTGACCCCCGGCGCGAAGCATGTCGCGCGCTTCGTCGAATGGGCGCAGGACGGCAAAAGCTTTTTCGTCCAGACCAATGAACGCGACCCGCGCTACTTCGACCTCTACGAGATTCAGGCCGACGGCTATGCCAAGACGCTGTTGTTCGAAAACGACAAGGCGTATCAGGTCCGCGCGGTCAGCCCCGACCGCCGCTATGTCGGATTGAGCCGCATCGTCGATAATGCGACGAAGCATTGCTATGTCTACGACCGCAATGCGGCCAAGCTGATCCAGCTCACCGCCGAGGGCAAGCCCGTCGCGTGCGAGCCGCAGGTCTTCGCCGGCACGAGAGCGGGTACGGGCGCGCAGCTTTTCTACACCACCGACGACGGCGGCGAATTCGCCTTCCTCGTTCGCCAGGACCTGAGCACCGGCGACCGCGTCACCGTGTTCAAGCCCGAATGGGACGTCGAGGGCGCGAACCTGTCGCGCGACGGCGGGACCTTGATCGTGTCGGTCAACGCGGATGCACGGTCGCGTCCCTATCTGTTCGACGCCGCGACCTTCAAGCCGCGGCCTTTCGCCGATCCGATGCCGGGCGCGAGCGTCGGCCTGCTCCTCGCCAATCACGCTACGAAGGCGCTCGTCAGCGCCTCGAACGGTGCCACGCCGGGCGAAATCCTGCTGCTCGACCTTGCTTCGGGCCAGCGGACGCCTCTCCTCAATGCGCGCGCACCCGGCGTGGCGCCCGGCGATCTGGTCGCGGGCGAGGTCGTGCGCTTCCGGTCCTATGACGGCGTGACCGTGCCCGGCATCCTCTATGTGCCGAAGGGCGCGAAGAAGGGCGATGCGCTCCCCGCGGTAATCCACGTCCACGGCGGCCCGGGCGACGAAAGCCGTATCGGCTATCGCCCCTTGCAGCAATTTCTCGCCAACCACGGCTATGTGGTGTTCGAGATCAACAATCGCGGCAGCAGCGGGTCGGGCCGCACCTTCTATCATCTGGACGACCGCAAGCATGGCGATGCCGACCTCGACGACGTCGTCGCGGCGAAGAAGATGCTCGCCGCCACCGGCTATGTCGATCCGGCCAAGGTCGTGATCCAGGGCCAGAGCTACGGCGGTTATATGACGCTCGCCGGGCTCGCCTTCCGCCCCGATGCTTTCGCCGCCGGGGTCGACATCTACGGCGTCTCCAACTGGCCGCGCCTGCTGGCCAACACGCCAAGCTGGTGGGAAGATCTGCGCCGGCTGCTGTTCACCGAAGTCGGCGATCCCGCGAAGGATGCCGAATATCTCCGCAAGATTTCGCCGGTCTTTCACGCGGAAAATATCAAGAAACCGCTGCTCGTGCTGCAGGGTGCGAACGACCCGCGCGTGCTGCCCGTCGAATCCGAGGATATCGTCGCCCGGGTGAAGGCGAACGGCGTCCCGGTCGACTATGTCGTTTTCAACGACGAAGGCCATGGCTTCCGCAAAAAAGCAAACCAGATCACCGCCTATCGCAAGATACTGGATTTCCTCGACACGCATGTGAAGCGGGCCGCGGCAAAGGCGCCGCCCGCCGAGCAGGCGAGCATCTCGCCGCTCGGCGACTTCCCGATCGGCCAGTGACCGGTTTTCGTCTCAGCCGCCGCGAGATGATCGCGGCGACCGCCGTCGTCGCGGCGACGCCCGCCTGGGCCGGGGCACCGGATGAAAGCGCGCGCCTCGACGCCTTCTTCGAAAGCGTCTTTCAGCGCGATCTGGCGCGGAACCCTGCGGCGCAATCGTCGATGGGGATCAAGGGCGGCGCGGCGGGCTGGTGGCCTGACGTCGGCGAGGCGCGCGCCGAAGAGAATGTCGCGCTGGTGCGGCGCGACCTTGCCGAACTGAAGCGCTTCGACCGCGCGGCGCTGGACCCGCAGGCGCAGCTCAGCTACGATCTTTTCGCCTATGACGCCGAGGAAGCGATCGAGCGGCATCGCTGGCGCGGCAATCATTATCCGGTGTGCCAGATGCGCGGACCGCAGCGCGATATCCCGCAAACGCTGATCAACAACCATGCGATCGAGAGCGTCGCTGACGCCGAGGCCTATGTCGCGCGGCTGCACGCGGTGCGCCCCTATCTCGCCGCCGTGGTCGCCGGGCTCGAGCGTCAGGCCGCGAACGGCGTCGCGCCGCCCGCCTTTGCGATTCCGCTGGTGGCCGGCAATTGCGAGAAATTGATCACGGGCGCGCCGTTCCGGCCGGGCACCCCCGACAGTCCGATCCTCGCCGATTTTCGCGGCAAGATCGCTAGGCTTGCGCTGGCGGACGCCGCGAAGATCCGGTTGCTGAAGGCGGCCGAGGCGGGACTGGTCGAAGGCTTCGGCCCCGGCTTTCGCCACCTGATCGCCTATCTGCGCACCGGTTCATGCGGCGCCGACTGCAACGATGGTGTCTGGCGGCTGCCCGATGGCGATGCTTATTATGCCGCGCAGCTCCGCTGGAACACGACGCTGCCGCTTTCGCCCGCCGAGGTGCACCGCGTCGGGCTCGAAGAGACCGCGCGCCTCCACGGCGAGATGCGCGCGGTGATGAAGCGCGTGGGCTTTTCGGGCACGCTCGCCGAACTTTTCGTGCACGTACGCACCGACGACCGTTTCTATTACCCCGGCACAGCGGACGGGAAGGCGGCCTATCTCGACGCGATGCGCGCAAAAATCGCCGCAGTAACGGCGCGGCTGGGCGAGCTCACCAACCACGTCCCGAGCGCCGAGGTGCTGGTGAAACCGGTCGAACCCTGGCTCGAGGCATCGGCGGGTACCGCAGGCTATTTCGCGCCGTCGGCTGACGGGTCGCGCCCGGGCATCCTCTACGTCAACACCCGCGACATGCGGAACCTGCCGATCTTCGAACTGTCGGCGCTCTCCTATCACGAAGGCGTGCCGGGCCATCATCTCGAAAAGGCGGTGACGCGCGCGCTGACCGGGCTGCCGAAATTCCGGGCGTTCGGCGGCTATACCGCATTCAGCGAAGGCTGGGCGTTGTTCGCCGAGCAATTGCCGATCGACATGGGGCTTTACGACGATCCGTGGCAGGAGTTCGGGCGGCTCTCGATGGAATTGATGCGCGCCGGTCGCCTTGTTACCGACACCGGCGTTCATGCGCTGCGCTGGAGCCGCGAGCAGGCGGTGGCGTGGCTCGACGATAATACGCCAGCGAACCATGCCGACAATGTCACCGCGATCCAGCGCTATATCGTCACCCCGGGGCAGGCCTGTGCCTATGAGATGGGCAAGCTGAAGCTCGTCGACCTGCGCGACCGCGCGCGGTCGAAGCTGGGCGCAGGGTTCGATCTGCGCCGCTTCAACGACCGGGTGCTCGGCAGTGGACCGCTGCCGTTGCCAATGCTCGACGCGCAGATCGACGCATGGATCGCGAAGGGAGGACAGGCATGATCAGCCGGCGGAATTTCATCGGTTCGGCCGCGCTCGCCAGCGCGACGCTGCTCGCCCCGCCGGTGTTCGCGATCCAGACCGATGAAGATGCGCGGCTCGACGCCTTTTTCGAGGCGGTCTTCCAGCGCTCGCTCGATCGCAGCCCGACGCGCCAGTCGGCGCTCGGTATCCGCCGCGATCAGGATAAATGGGACGATATCAGCGAAGCGCGCGAGATCGAGGATCACCAGCTCCGCGAAGCAGACCAGACCCGGCTGAATGCCTTCGACGTCGCGAAACTTTCACCACAGGCGCGGCTCAGCCACCGCATGTTCGCGCGCTCGACCGAGCTCGCGCTGCGCGACTTCCCATGGCGCCACCACGATTATGTGATGACCCAGATGGGCGGCATGCACACGCGCGTGCCGAGCACGCTCACCAACAGCCACCCGATTGCGAGCAAGGCCGACGCTGAAGCCTATATCAAGCGGCTCGATGGCGTCGCGCCGCTGATGGTGCAGGCGGTCCAGCGGCTGGCGGCGCAGGAGGCGAAGGATATTCGCCCGCCGCGCTTCGTCTACGGCCTCGTGCTCGAACCGTGCCTCAACCTGCTCAAGGGGGCGCCCTTCGAAGGCGAGGGCGACAGCCCGATTCTCGCCGACTTCCGCGGCAAGGTTGCCAAAGCGGAGCTGTCCGACGCCGAGCGTGCGGATCTTCTCGCGCGCGGTACCGCAGCGCTGCAGGGCGGCTTCGCGACCGGCTATCGCACGCTGATCGCGCATCTGCGCGCCGCCGAGGCGAAGGCCGACGAGACCGCCGGAGTCTGGAAGCTGCCCGGCGGGCAAGCCTATTATGCGGCGCAGCTCGAAAGCTATACGACCTTGCCGCTAAAGGCGGCCGAGGTTCACGCGCTCGGCCTCAAAGAGGTCGCGAGCATCCACGACGCGATGCGCGCGATCATGAAGCAGACCGGTTTCGCGGGCGATCTCCAGGCCTTTTTTGCGTTCATGCGCAGCGACCCGCGCTTCTATCATCCCGACACCGACGCCGGCCGCGCCGCCTATGTCGCCGAAGCCAATGCCCTGCTCGACGAAATCCGGGCGCGACAGGACGAATTGTTCGATCATCTGCCGAAAGCGCCGGTCGAGGTCCGCCCGATCGAGGCGTGGCGTGAGCAATCGGCACCCAAGGCGCATTACCGCAACCCGCCGCAGGACGGATCGGCGCCGGGCATTTTCTACATCAACCTTTCCGACATGAAGGCGCAGCCGCGCTACCAGCTTGCCGCGACCCTCTATCACGAAGCGATCCCGGGGCATCATGTCGAAACCTGCATCGCGCACGAGATGGAGGGACTGCCGAAGTTTCGCCGCTTTGCCAGCATTGCCGCCTTTTCCGAGGGCTGGGGGCTCTATTCGGAGCTGCTGCCGAAGGAGATGGGGCTTTATGCCGACCCCTATTCGGACTTCGGCCGCCTGTCGCTGTCGCTGATGCGCGCGTGCCGGCTCGTCGTCGATACCGGCATCCATTCGCTGCAATGGACGCGCGAACAGGGCATCGCCTATTTCGACGCGAACATGCCATCGAGCCATTACGACAATCAGCGCGAGGTCGAGCGCTATATCGTCATCCCGGGACAGGCGACCTCCTATTATATTGGGATGCAGAAGATCATCGAACTACGCAGCCGCGCCCGCGAACGGCTTGGCGATCGCTTCGATCTTCGCCGCTTTCACGACATCACATTGGGCGCCGGGCCGCTGCCGTTGCCGCTGCTCGACGAACGTATCGACGCATGGATCGCCGGGGGAGGACAATCGGCATGAAGAATATGATTGCGCTGCTGCTGGCGCTCGGCGGATCGGCCGCGGCGCATGCGGCGCCACCGCATTACGACGTCGCGGCGAAATTCGATCCGCAGGGCGCGCTCGAAGCCGACGTGACGATCACGCTCAGCGAAGCCGAAGCCGAAAAGGACTTTCTGCTATCGGACCGCTTTGCGCTCCAGCCGATGGATTTGCCGCCGGGCGTGACGATGTCGGTCGAGCCGTCGGCGTCGCCGATGCCGGCGCTCAACAAATATATGTTCCACTTCGCCAAGCCCAGCGCGGATCCCGTCAAGCTGCGCTTCCGCTATGCCGGACCGATCCTCACCGAGCATGATAGCGGCAACAAGCCGCTGCGGCCCGAAGGCTATGAGCTGTTCATCGACCATATGTGGTTTCCGGTTGGCGCCGATGTTCAGACGCGTTTCACCGTCGACGCGACGATCGACGGGCTTGCACCTGACCTGGTCGTCGTTGCGCAGGGCGATGTGACGCGGACCCCGACCGGGGTGCGCATTCACCGCGATTTCCTCGACATCGATTTGCCGATGGTCGCGATGCACGGATTGCAGCGTGCCGACGCGCATGGCGTCGAATTCTACGCCCGGGACCTTTCGACCCAGCTGTCGGGCTGGTACGTCAAGCATGCCGAGGGCGCGGCGCGCTATTTCGAGGCAATGTACGGCCCGTTGCCGCGCAAGGTGCGCATGGCACAGGTCTGGCGCGACCGCTCGATGGGCTACGCGCGCACCGCTTATACCGTCTTGTCCGAAGGCGGGCGGAACACGCCCGACATCACCGAAGTCAACCCCGGCCGCTATGTCGCGCATGAGGTCGCGCACGCCTGGTGGATGCTGGCCAGCCCGCTGACCGACGATTTCTGGCTCGTCGAATCCGCCGCCGAATATATGTCGATGCGGTACGTCGAGCACGCTTTCGGGGCGGCAGAGCTGGCGAAGAATGTCGCGGCCAAGCGCGATGCGACGAAGGAAGCGGGGCCGGTGATGGGGCACGGCCGGCCGAATCGTATCCAGCTTTATGGCAAGGGGCCGCTGCTCCTCCTCGACCTGGAACATCGCATCGGCCGCCCGGCGATGGACCGGCTGATGATCGCGATGGCGAAGGAGCCCGTCCACACGACGCCGGTCTTCCTGAAACATCTCACGGAAATCGCCGGCGCCGATGCCGCGCGCGAATTCGAAACGGCGCTCCACACATGACCGTCTCGCGCCGCGCGCTGATCGGCGGCGCGGCCGCGCTGGTATTGGCGGGGCCGGTGCGCGCCACCGATTATGGAGCGGGGCGCTATGGCAAGGCGATGGTCATCGACGGGCTGTCGTCGCTCGGCGGCCTCGGTCCGAAAGCGCCCGGCATCGCCGCGCAGCTCGCTGCCTATCGCGCCTCGGGACTGACCGCGATCCACCAGACGGTCGGCGCGGCCGGGAGTACGCCGGGGCGCTATGAGGAAACGTTGCGCCGCATCGCGCGCTATACGCGCTTCATCCAGGCGCTGCCCGATCATCTGCTGCACATCCGCACGATGGCCGACCTTCGCGCCGCGCAGGCGAGCGGGCGCCTCGGCGTGATCTTCGGTTTCCAGGATAGTGTCCCGCTCGAAACCGAAGTGGAGCGGCTCGACCTCTTCGATGTCCTCGGGGTGCGTGTGGTCCAGCTCACCTATAACAAGCGCAACCTCGTCGGCGACGGCTGTCTCGAACCCGGCAACGCCGGGCTCAGCGACTTTGGCCGCGAGGTGGTGGCGGGGCTTAACGCGCGGCGGATGATCGTCGACGCGAGCCATGCGGCGCAGCGCACGATTGCCGAGGCGATCGCGGTCTCGGCGGCGCCGATCGCGATCAGCCACACCGGCTGCCGCGCCCTTAACGACGTGCCGCGCAATACGACCGACGCCGAGCTGCGGGCGCTTGCCGACAAGGGCGGTGTTGCCGGCATCTATTTCATGCCCTTCCTGCGCGCGAGCGGCCAGCCGCGCGCCGACGACGTCATCCGCCATATCGAGCATGCGGTGAAGGTCGCGGGTGAGGATCATGTCGCGCTCGGCACCGACGGCGGCATCCGCGGGGTCGAGCTCGATGCCGAATATGCCGAGGGCCAGCGCCGCTTCTACGAAGAGCGCAAGGCGCTGGGCATTGCGGCGCCGGGCGAGGCGCCCGACGTCTTCAACCTGGTCCCCGAATATAACGAGCCGGCGCGCTTCCTGAAGCTGGCCGACGATTTGGCCGCGCGCGGCTGGCCGGCGCGGCGGATCGAAAAGCTGCTCGGCGCCAATTTTGCGCGGCTATGCGCCGAGGTCTGGGGCGGCTGATCCCGCCCGCATCCGCTCGCCGCGGCGGCGGAGCAGTTCGGCGGTCCCCAGCAGCAGCGTCGATGCGATCACCAGCAGCGTCGCCGCCGCCGCGATCGCCGGACTGACCTGTTCGCGCACCCCTTCGAACATCTGGATCGGCAGCGTGCGCTGCTCGGGCCCGGCGATGAACAGCGCGATCGTCGTCTCGTCGAACGACGTCATGAACGCGAAAACCGCGCCCGCGGCGATCCCGGGCGCGATCAATGGTGCCAAAATGCGTAACAGCACCGTCACCGGCGGCGCCCCCAGGCTGGCCGCCGCCCGCAGCAATTCAAGGTCCAGTCCGCGCAGCGAAGCGTGCACGACGATCACCACAAAAGGCAGCGCCAGCGCGCTATGCGCGACGATCAGCCCGACCGGCCCGTTCACCAGCCCCAGCGGCGCAAACAGGAAATAGAAAGCGATCGCGACGACAACGACCGGGACCACGAGCGGCGCGGTAATAATCGCGACAATCAATGTCTTCGCGCGCGAGCGCATATAAGCGAGCCCGATCGCGGCGAGCGTGCCGAGCGGGGTGGCGATCAGCGTTGTCGCGACGGCGATCTTCAGGCTGTTGCCGAAAGCGTGCGTCCATTGCGGCGACTCCGCGAGGGTCCGGTACCAGCGCAGCGACAGCGCTTCCTGCGGAAAGACCAGGAAGCTGCCGGGGTTGAGCGACAGCGGGATGACCGCGAGGATCGGCAGCACCAGAAAGGCAAAGATCAAGGTGCAAAGGGCGATGAGCAATGCCCTTCCGATCCGTTCCGACCGCGAGCGATAGCCGCTCATGCCGGCACCGTGCGGGCAAGCGTCCGCCCCGCGAACAGCATCAGCAGCAGCGGTACGAGCAGTAACAGGCTGAGCGCCGCCGCCATGCCCCAGTTGAGTGACTGGTTGGTGTAAAAGGCGATCGAAGCGCTGATCATCTGGTCGGCGCCGCCGCCGACGAGCGCGGGGGTGACGTAGTAGCCGAGCGCGAGGGTGAAGACGATGATCGCGCCCGCCGCCACGCCCGGCAGCGTTTGCGGCAGATAGACTTTCAGGAAGGCGCGAAGCGGGGTCGCGCCAAGCGAGCTCGCCGCACGCATTGCGACCGGCGAAATCCCCTTCATCACGCCGTAGAGCGGCAGGATGAGGAAGGGCAGCAGCACATGCGTCATCGCGATATAGACCCCCAGCCGGTTGTAGATGAGCTGCACCGGCGCATCGATCAGCCCGATATTCTGAAGCGCATGGTTGACGACCCCATTGGTCTGCAGAAGCACTGCCCACGCTGCGGTGCGGACGAGGGCGGAGGTCCAGAAGGGGAGGAGGACCAGGATGAGCAATGGATTGGCTTTCCGATCGGGAAGCGAGGCGAGCAGATAGGCGATCGGATAGCCGAGGATGACGCAAAACAACGCGACGAGAGCGCTGATCTTGAACGTTCGCAGATAGATGTTGGCGAACACCGCTTGCTCGGGCGCGACGCTGATGACGCGGTCGTCATTGTCGAGGCGCCGGTCGAGCGCCGCGAGCAGGTAATGGCTGGTGAACGGTCCGTCGGCATGCCGCATCGCCGCCCAGATGCCCGGCTGGCCCCAGCGCGGATCGATCCGTGCGAGCGCGGCGACGCTGTCGCCGGGAACGCCGGACAGCAGCATGTCGGCGGTTCCGTAGAGCAGGCTGCGCGATCCGACCATGTCGTAGTTCAGACGGTTGGCGACGCGGTTGAGCGTTCCGGCCTGCCGGGCGGTGATCATATCGCGTGCCACCTCATGCGCGAGCGCATCGGGCGGCAGGCCGCGGCCGTCCCATTGCCGGAGCGCTGCGGCACTTTCGGGCCACACGGTGTGAAGCTCGCGGTCGGTGACGGCGCGCGACAACATCAGCAACACAGGCAGGACGAAGCTGGCGAGCAGGAACAGCAGCAGCGGCGCCACGAGGGCAAACGCCCACCAGCGCCGGGGCGCCGCGGACCTAGCGTGCGACCCAGGCATTGAATCGCTGGGTGAGCTGATCGCCATATTCGACCCAGAAATTGGCATCGAGTTCGAGCGCGTCGGTCATGTTGGCGGGATCGCTCGGCGTATCCTTCTTGAGCGCGGGGTCGGCGAGGCGGTTCGCCTCGACATTTGTCAGGCCGGTCGGAATATAGCTGGCGAGCCGCATCTGGTTTTCGGGACGCGTCATGTAGCGGAGCAGTTGTGCCGCTTCGGCGCGGCGCGGGCTGTTGGCGAGGATGACCCAATAATCGACGGCATAGATGTTGCCGTGCCAGTCGAGCTTGAAGTTGCGGCCTTCGGTACGGTTCGCAACGATCAGGCGGCCGGGGCTGGTTACCGACATGACAACCTCGCGCGACCCGAGGAGATCGGGAACCTGCGAGATCGACGACCACCATATGACGTGCGGCTTGATCTGGTCGAGCTTGCGAAAGGCGCGGTCGACACCCGCCGGGGTGCGCAGTGTCGGATAGACCTGATCGGCGGGAACCCCATCGGCCATCAGCGCGAATTCGAGCGAATATTTGGGTGTCTTGCGCATGCCGCGCTTGCCGGGGAAGCGTTTGACGTCCCAGAAGTCGGCCCAGCTTTGCGGACCCGGCCCCTTGATGCGATCGCCGTCGTAGCCGATCACATAGGACCAGAGCATCGCGCCGACGCCGCAATCGTGAACGGCCGAAGGAAGAAAGGCCTTGCGGCCGCCGAGCGCGGCCCAGTCGAGCCGCTGGAACAATCCCTCTTCGCAGCCGAGAATCAAATCTTCGGTTTCGACCTGCACGATGTCCCAGCTGGCATCGCCGCCGACCACCTTGGTGCGGATGACCCCGACGCCGCCGCGCCAGCTGTCTTCGCGGAGCGCGATCCCGGTACTTTTGGTGAAGCCGTTCCAATAGGCCTGCCGGTGCGCATCCTGCGATGATCCGCCCCAGCCGACCACCGTCAGCGGGCGGAGCTCGGAGCTTGAATTGCACGCGGCTGCGGCGAGCATCGCCAGCGCGCCGCATATGCGCAATGCGACCTTCATATCCTGTTTCCCGTAGAAACGCCGGTGATATCGGGTACGGGAAATGCGAAGCAGCGGTCGCTGCACCAGCCGATCGGCAGCCGGTCCGATACGGCGATCCCGTCCCGGCTTGGCGTACGGATGACCAGCGATCCCCCGCCGTCGAGCTCCGCGCGGATGCGGCTATGATCGCCGTGATAGACAAGTTCGCCGATGCGGGCGTCGAGCGTGTTGCAACGAGAAGGCTGGTTATCGCCGGTTTGGACATGTTCGGGACGGATGGCGGCGACGACATCGTCGCCCGCCGCGATGTCGCCCGTCGCCACGGCATGTAAGATCTGGCCGCCAGGCAGGCGGATCGTGCATTGCCGATCCTGCCGCGTGACAACTGTCGCTGACAACATGTTATTTTCACCCACGAATCCCGCGACGAAAGCGTTGGAGGGATAGTCGTAAATCTGTTCGGGGCTGCCGATTTGCTGGATCGATCCGTCGGCGAAAACCGCGATGCGGTCCGATAAGGTCAGCGCTTCGCCCTGATCGTGCGTGACATAGACGATGGTGAGACTAAGCGCGCGCTGGATACGCTTGATCTCTGCCTGGAGATGTTCGCGGAGCTGGCGGTCGAGCGCGCCCAGCGGTTCGTCCATCAGCACGAGATCGGGTTCGAAGATCAGCGCGCGCGCGAGGGCGACGCGCTGACGCTGGCCGCCCGACAGCGCGTCGGGACGGCGATCACCCAGCCCATCGAGTCTGACCAGCGCTAGCGCGGCGTCGACCTTTTCCTTGGCAGCGGCGCCCTTGATCTTGCGCACGCCGAGCGGGAAGGCGAGGTTTTCGGCAACGCTCATATGCGGGAACAGCGCGTAATTCTGGAATACGACGCCCATGTTGCGCTTGTAGGGCGGCCGGTCGGCGAGCGATTTTCCTTCAAGCAGGATATCGCCCGCACTCGGCGCCTCGAACCCTGCGAGCATCATCAAGGTCGTCGTCTTGCCCGAACCCGAGGGGCCGAGCAGCGTCAGAAACTCGCCGCGCTCGACGGTCAGGTCGAGCCGCGTCACCGCCGCGCGCGCGTCGGCGCTATAGCGCTTTTCGACGCCGCGAAACTCGACAAGCGGTTGGCCGGGGGAGGTCATTCGCCGGCGATCGACCGGTAGACGGCGCCAAGCCGCGCGATTCCGTTCGCGATCTGATCGAGCGTCGTGAAGCTGAAGGCCAGGCGAATATGGTTGCGCGGAATGTCGGCACCGGTGCTCGCGAAGAAGCGGCTGCCGGCGATCAGGTGGATGCCCGCTTCGCCCGCCTTTGCGGCGAGCATGTCGCCATCGACATGGGGCGGCAGCGACAGCCAGACATAATAGCCGCCGGCAGGGATGGCGATCCGCGCCCCGGGCAGTTCGCGTTCGACCGCGGCGACGATGCCGTCGCGCCGCTCGCAATAGGCGGCCTGAACCCGTTCGATATGCGCGGGAAAGTCTGCCGAGCGGGCGAACTCATAGATGATCCGCTGGATAAGCGGCGACGAGCCGCCTTCGGACTTGAGCTGGATCATCCGCGCGATCAGCGCCGGTTCGGCGGCGACCCAGCCGATGCGTAGCCCGGGTGCGACGAGTTTGGAAAAGGTGCCAAGATGAAAGACGTTGCCCGACCGGTCGAGCGCCTTCAGCAACGGTTCGTCGGCCCCTTCGAAACGGACCCGGCGATAGGGGCTGTCTTCGACGATCGGGATGCCGCGCGCCTCGGCGAGCGCGACGAGCGCGACGCGGCGTTCGGCCGACATGGTGGCGCCGGTGGGATTATGGAATTCGGGAATATTATAGATCAGCTTGGGCAGCGCGCGGCCTTCCGCCGCCCGCGCATCGAGCGCCGCCGCGAGCGCCGCGACGTCGAAGCCGTGCGCATCCTGGCCGACCTCGACGAATTCGACGCCATAATTGCGAAAGATCGGGATCGCGGTGAAATAGGTTGGAGCAGTGACGACGATCGCGTCGCCTTCGTCGAGCAGCAACCGGCAAATCAGGTCGATACCCTGCTTTGCCCCGTTGGTGACCAGGATATGGTCGGGGGTCAGCGCGCAACCATCGGCATTCATCCAGTCGCACAGCCATTCGCGCAAATAGGGCTGGCCGCGGCCCGACGCATATTGCAGCACTTCCTCGCGATGGTCGGTCAGCGCGCGCTGCGCGAGCGCGCCAAGGGCGGGCAACAATTGCGGCGCGGCGAAGCCTGAATCGAACAGGATCGTTTCTTCGCCGAATTCGGACGGGAAATGCGGCGCCGGCATGCGGGCCGAAAGCGTCTTTGCCCGACGCGCCAGACGATCGTCATTGAACAAGATTGGCCCCTCCTCGAACGCCGCATCGGTAAAAGCGGCTCACCCTGCCCAAGACGATGATCCGCCGTGACGAATCCGCCATCGCCGCCCGATCAAAAAGCAAGTGGCGGATTTGATGCGCCCGTCGCTCGTTCAGGCGGGGAGGCACCAAATGGGGCTGGCAGATAAATTGTTACGCGGCGGCCGGGCGACGACACTGACGACGACACTGGCGACGGCGCTGATCTTTACGGGCGGCGGCGCGTTTGCCGCGCCGGACGCAGCGCCGCGCGATGCGTTTCCGAGCACCTATCAAGCTGCTGCCCAGCCGCCCTTTGCAATTGTTGGCGCAACGGTGCTGACCGGGACGGGGGCGGAGATCGCCGATGCGACGGTGCTGGTCCGCGACGGTTCGGTCGAAGCGGTCGGGGCGAAACTGCCGGTGCCCGAAGGCTATGTCGAGATCGACGGGCGCGGCAAATGGGTGACGCCGGGCATCATCGATGCGCATTCGCATCTGGGCGTCTATCCGTCCCCTGCGACGCCGTCGCACGAGGATGGCAATGAGGCGGTCGCGCCGAATACCGCCGAGGTGTGGGCCGAACATTCGGTCTGGCCGCAGGACCCGAAATTCCGGCTTGCCCGCGCCGGCGGGGTGACCAGCCTGATGATCCTGCCCGGGTCGGCCAATCTGTTTGGCGGCCGGTCGGTGACCTTGAAGAACGTCCCCGCGGTGACGACGCAGGGCATGAAATTCCCGCATGCGCCCTATGGCCTTAAAATGGCGTGCGGTGAAAATCCGAAGCGCGTCTACGGCAGCAAGGGCCGGTCGCCCGCGACCCGGATGGGCAATGTCGCGGGTTATCGCAAGGCGTGGATCGACGCCGCCGACTATGCGCGCAAATGGGACAAATGGGAAAAGGACGGCCGTGCCGGCGATCCGCCCAAGCGCGACCTGCAGCTTGAAACGCTTGCCGGGGTGCTGAACGGCGAAATCCTGGTCCAGAATCACTGTTACCGGGCCGACGAGATGGCGGTGATGATCGATGTCGCGCGCGAGTTCGGTTACAAGATCCGCGCTTTTCATCATGCAAACGAAGCCTTCAAGATCGCGCCGTTGCTCGCGAAGGAGGATATTTGCGTCGCGACCTGGGCGAACAGCTGGGGCGCGAAGATGGAATCGCTCGACGGTATCGAGGAAACCGCGCCGATGATCGACGCCGCGGGCGGCTGTGCGATTATCCATTCGGATGACGGGCTGCTGATCCAGCGGCTCAATCAGGAAGCGGGGATCGCGATGACCGCGGCCAATCACGCCGGCCTGTCGATTTCGCGCGGCGAAGCGATCAAGTGGATCACCGCCAACCCCGCGAAGGCGATGGGGATAGCCGATCGCGTCGGCACGCTCGAGCCGGGCAAGATGGCCGACGTCGTGCTGTGGAGCGCGAACCCGTTCAGCGTTTATGCGCTGGCCGACCGCGTCTGGATCGACGGCGTGCCGATGTGGGATCGCAGCGATCCGCGCTATCAGGCGCCGTCCGATTTCCTGCTCGGCCAGCCGGGGCAGGAGTTCGCCCGATGATCCGCGCCGCAACCGCCGCGCTGCTGGCGTGCGTCTTCACGCTGCCGGCCGCTGCCGAGACCGTCGCGATCACCGGCGGCCGCGTCGTCACCATGGGACAGAGCGGCGAGATCGAGCGGGGAACGGTGGTCGTTCGCGACGGCCGGATCGTTGCGGTCGGCGCGCATGTCGCGGTCCCACCGGACGCGAAGATTATCGATGCGACCGGCAAGACGGTGACGCCGGGGCTTGTCGCGTCGGGCACCGCGCTCGGGCTGATCGAGGTCCGCACGGTCGAGACGACCGACGATCGCGGGACCAGCGCACGCGACCTGAGCGCGGCTTTCGATGCGGGTTATGGGCTTAATCCGGACTCGCTGCTGATCCCGGTCGCCCGGCTGGGCGGGATCACGCGCGCGATCGCAACCCCGGCCTATGACGACAAGGCGGGCCGCGAATTGTTGTTCGCGGGGCAGGCGGCGGCGATCGCGCTCGACGGGGCGCCGATGCTGATGCGGCGCGGGGTCGCGATGGTGCTCGAAATGGGCGACGCCGGTGCGGAACGCGCGGGCGGTGCGCGCGCGGCGGAGTTGGTCGCGCTTCGGGCGATTTTTGCCGAGGTGCGCGATTTCAAGGCGCGCCGCGCCGCCTATGATCGCGGCGAAACGCGTACTTACACGCTTTCGCGCGCCGATCTGGAGGCGTTGGTCCCGGTGGTCGAGGGGCGAATGCCGCTGCTCGTCAGCGTCAATCGCGCGTCGGACATCCGCGACGTTCTGGCGCTGGCGCGGAGCGAGCGGCTGAAGCTGATCCTCGAAGGCGCCAGCGAGGGGTGGCGCGTCGCATCCGACATCGCCGCGGCGGGCGTGCCCGTGCTGGTGACCCCGGTCGAAAATACGCCAGCCTCGTTCGAAGCGCTCGGCGCGACGCTGAGCAACGCGCGCCGACTTGGCGAGGCGGGCGTCACCGTCGCGATCCAGGGCAATGGCAATCATCGCGAGCGCGAGATGCGATATAATGCCGGCAACGCGGTCGCGAACGGGCTCGACTGGCAGGCCGGGCTGGCCGCGATCACCATCAACCCGGCGCGCATCTTTGGCCTGTCCGATCGCATCGGGTCGCTTGACCCCGGCAAGGACGGCGATGTCGTCGTCTGGGACGGCGATCCGCTCGACACGCTGGCGCGCCCGGTCGCGGTGCTGATCCGCGGCGCCGAACAGCCGATGCATTCGCGCGCGACCGAACTTCGCGACCGTTATCTTCCTACCGTCCTTTCGCCTGCCAATGGAGAAAAGCCATGAATGCCAACAAGCTGCTCGTCCTTTATTCGGGCGTGCTGACCGCCGCGCTCGCCTTCGGGCTTGCGACCAATGCCGGGGCCGGCACCGCTCCCGCCAAGGCGGCGTTCGACGAGATCGACGTCAAGCGGATCAACGTCCGCGAGGATGACGGCACGATCCGCATGATCGTGTCGAACACCAGCCGGTCGCCCGGGATCATCATGCACGGCAAGGAACGCCCGCATCCCAGCGGCAACCGCGGCGCCGGCATCATCTTCTACAACAATGAGGGGTCCGAAAACGGCGGCCTGACCTTCAGCGGCCAGAAGGGCCCCGACGGCAAAGTGTCGGGCGGCGGGCATCTGAGCTTCGACCAATATGAGCAGGATCAGGTGATCCAGCTGACCCAGAATGAATATGACGGCAAGCGGTGGGCGGCGATGGTGGTCAACGACCGGCCCGAAGACGCGCTCGATTTCGACATGGCCGAGCGTATCTCGAAAATGCCCGAGGGGCCGGAGCGGACCGCGGCGCTACAAAAGATACAGGCGGACGGCACCTTTGGCCGCCAGCGGCTCTATGTCGGCAAGACACGCGATCGCGAGTCGGCGGTGATGCTGAGCGACGCGATGGGGCGCCCGCGCATCATGATGAAGGTCACGCCCGACGGGAAGGCGTCGATCGACTTCCTCGATGAAAAGGGCGCCGTGCTCCGTTCGGTGAGCCCCGACGCGAAATGAGGATGCGCGCGATCACCGTCATCGCGGCGATCGCGCTCGCCGGATGTGCGGCGGGCGAGCGTCCGCAGCCGTCCGTCGCGCCGACCGCCGAAGCCTCTGCGCCGCCGATCGACCGCGATCCCTATCCCAGCACCTATCGCGCGCCGGCGGCGGGCCAGGTCGCGCTGGTCGGCGCAACGGTGCTGACCGCGACGGGGGACGAGATCGCGAACGGCACGGTGCTGATGGACGGCGGCAAGATCGTGGCGGTGGGCGCTGGGCTTACTGTGCCCGACGGCTATGCGCGCATCGACGCGCGTGGCAAATGGGTGACGCCGGGGGTGATCGACGCGCATTCGCACCTCGGCGTGTGGTCGCAGCCCGACAGCGTCGAGGCGAATAACGACGTCAACGAAATGACCGATCCTAATACCGCGCAGGTGTGGGCCGAACATTCGATCTGGCCGCAGGATCCGGGGTTCGACACCGCGCGCGAGGGAGGGGTGACGACGATGATGGTGCTGCCGGGGTCGGGCAATTTGTTCGGCGGCCGCACGGTGACGCTGAAGAATGTGCCGTCGGTGACGATGCAGGGCATGAAATTTCCCGGCGCGCCCTATGGGCTGAAGATCGCATGCGGCGAGAATCCCAAGCGCGTCTATGGCGGGCGCGGGCGTTCGCCGGCGACGCGGATGGGCAATGTCGCGGGCTATCGCAAGGCGTGGATCGACGCGCAGGATTATGCCCGCCGCTGGGACAAATGGGAAAAGGGCGGGCGCGTCGGCGATGCCCCGAAACGCGACCTGCAACTCGAAACGCTCGCCGGGGTGCTGAAGGGCGAGATTCTTGTCCAGAACCATTGCTACCGTGCCGACGAAATGGCGAACATGATCGATATCGCGCACGAATTCGGTTTCAGGATCCGCACCTTCCACCACGCGAACGAGGCGTACAAGATCGCGCCGCTGCTGGTGAAGGAAGATATCTGCGTCGCCACCTGGACGAACTGGTGGGGATACAAGATGGAGGTGTTCGACGCGCTGGAGGAAAATGCCGCGCTTGTCGACGCCGCCGGCGGCTGCGCGATCATCCACTCGGACGATCCGGTCCTGATCCAGCACCTGAACCAGGAAGCCGCGGCGGCGCTGTCTTCGGCATGGCGTGCGGGCATCCGGATCACCAAGGCCGATGCGATCCGCTGGTTCACCGCTAATCCGGCGAAGGCGCTCGGCATCGCCGACAAGGTCGGCACCCTCGAGGCCGGCAAGAACGCCGACGTCGTGCTGTGGAGCGCCGATCCGTTCAGCATCTATGCCCGCGCCGAAAAAGTGTGGATCGACGGCGGCATCGTCTTCGACCGCGGCGATCCGGCGTATCGGCGCCATTCGGACTTCCTGCTCGGCCAACCCGGAGAAACACGATGACCCGCCGCCTGCTCGCTCTTGCGGCGCTCGCCTTTGCGACCTCGGCCAGCGCCGAGACGATCGCGATCGTCGATGCGCGGCTGATGACGATGACGGCGGCGGGGGAGGTCGAACGCGGCACGATCGTCATCCGTGACGGCCGCATCACCGCGATCGGGCCGGGCGTGGCGGTCCCGGTCGGAGCGCGGGTGATCGACGGGCGCGGGGGCACGGTGACGCCGGGCTTCATCCAGGCCGACAGCACCCTCGGCGCGGTCGAGGTCAGCCAGGTGCCGGCAAGCGCCGACCGGGCTACCCACAGCGCCGCGATCAGCGCGGGCTTCGACATTTCGCTGGGTCTCAATCCCGACTCGATCCTGCTGCCGGTGTCGCGGCTGGCGGGGATCACCCATGCGGTGACGACGCCGCTCTACGACGACCGCGGCGGCCGCGACCTCCAGTTCGCGGGACAGGCGGCGGTGATCGACCTGGCACAGCGGCCCGATATGGTGACGCGGCCGCGCGCCGCGATGGTGCTCGAAATGGGCGAGGGCGGGGCCGAACGCGCCGGTGGCGCGCGCGGATCGGCGATCGTCGAACTGAAGGCGACGCTGGCCGATGTGCGGCATTTCGCGGCGCACCGCGTCGCTTATGATCGCGGCGAAGGGCGCCCGCAAAAATTGTCGCGGGTCGACCTCGAAGCCTTGATCCCGGTTGCGGAAGGGCGGATGTCGCTGATCGTCAAGGTCGATCGGGCATCGGATATCCGCGAAATCATCGCGCTCGCGCGAGAGGAGAAGCTGCGCGTCATTTTCGACGGAGCGGAAGAAGGATGGCGCGTCGCGGCCGATATCGCCGCGGCGAAGTTCCCCGTCATCCTCGATCCGCTCGCCGATTTGCCGCACAGCTTCTCCGAACTCGGCGCGACGATGGAAAATGCCGCGCGGCTTCATGCCGCCGGGGTGATGGTCATCATCAAGACCGGCAGCGGGGTCGCGCACCGCGCGCGCGAACTGCGCTATGGGGCGGGCAATGCGGTTGCTTATGGTTTGCCGCACGATGCGGCGGTGGCGGCGATCACGGTCAATCCAGCGCGCGTTTTCGGGGTTGCCGACCGGGTCGGGTCGCTCGAAGCGGGTCGGGCAGCCGATCTGGTTCTGTGGAACGGTGATCCCCTCGAGCCGCTGTCGCAGCCGCAGGCGATCTTCGTCGAGGGCGTGGAAAAGCCGTTGACCGCGCGTCCGCTCGAACTGCGCGACCGCTACCTGCCGCGCTAGGGCAGCGGCTTTCCGTCGATATCGATGCGTTCGAGCGCCGGGAAGCGCTCGCGGAGCGCCGCCGTCCATTGTTTGGAATCGCCCGCGACGATGATCGTTGCCCGATCGGTGCGCAGATGTGCTGCGATCGCGGCGGCGACGGCCTCGGGCGCCGGCGGCGCGTTGGCGGACAGTTCGGCCTTTAGCGTGTCCAGCGGCGCGCCTGTCGCGACGAGCGTCGTCAGATAGTCGGCGAGCCCGGCCGCGCGCTCTATCTGGTTCGACAGGCCATTGGCGAGATAGACGCTGCGTTCCGCCGCGCCCGCGCGGTCGACCGGTTCGCGCGAAAGCCGCGCGATCTGGTCGAGGATGAGCTGGGCAACCTCGACCGCCGATTCATTTTTCGTCTGGGTCACGGCCATCAGCACCGCCGCATCGCGACGCGCATCGAGCAGGCTGCCCGCGCCATAGCTGAGCCCGCGCTTGACGCGTATCTCTTGCGTCAGCCAGCCTTGGAAGCCGCCGCCGAGCCGGGCATTGGCAATGCGCAGCGCGGCCCAGTCGGCGTCGCTGCGACCGACGGCCGGAAGCGCCGCGATCACCGCCGCCTGCGCGGTGCCCGGCATATCGATCGCGATGACACGCGGCGCGGCGCTGGTCGGTGCGCGCGACGACTTCTCCCTGACCTCGCCCCCGGTCCACCCGCCGAACACGCGTTCGGCGAGCGCGAAGGCGGCGTCGGGATCGAGCGCGCCGGTGATGACCAATGTTGCGCCGTGAGGGCTCCAGCCGCCTCGCTGCGCGGCGACCACATCGTCGCGCGTTACGGCGCCGAGCGAGGCGGTGGTCGGCACTGCGCCATAGGCTGTTTTGCCGAACATCGCCGCGGGCAGCGCGCGCAGGGCGACCTGCATCGGCTGCTTGGTGCCCACGGCGATTGCTGACAGCTGCTGGTTGCGGACGCTTTCGAATGCTTCCGCTGACAAGGTCGGCCGCATCGCCACATCGGCGAGGATGCGCGCCGCAGCTTCGATATTCGCGGCCGGCGCATTGATCGACAGGACCGTCGCGTCGGGGTCTGAGCTGGCGGCAATCATTCCGCCCAGCGCGGCGATCTCGCTGGCGAGGCGGTCGGCGCTGCGTCCGCCCGCCCCTTTGAGCGCGAGCGCTGCGGCGATATCGCCGCGCCCGGCCTGACCGGCGGGATCGGCGGCGTCGCCGCCATCGATCACCAGCTTGAGCGTCGCGAGCGGTACGTCCGACGATTTGGCGACGACGACGCGGAGGCCGTTCGTGAGCCGCCTTTCGGTTAGTACCGGCAGCGCGGGCGCCACTGCTTGCGCCGGGGCAGGGCGTTTTTCGCGCGCGCTGTCATCGGCGATGACGACAGGCGGCTGGCTGACGGGCGGCACCGCCGGTCCCATCGCCGAGACATCGGCGATGCGGTCCCCCGTATAGCCCGCGGGACGCTGGCTTTCGTCGCGATAGCGCAGCGTGACGCGCTTCGTATCACCAAGCCACGCCGCCGCGACGCGCTGGACGTCGGCGGGCGTCATGCGGCGGATGAGGTCGAGCCGCTTGTCGGCGAGCGCCGGATCGCCGGTCAGCGCCGCGCCGCCGCCGAGTTCATAGGCGCGCCCACGCGCCGTTTCGCGTGCCGCAAGCGCGTCGCCGAACAGACCGTTCTTCGCCGCGCCGAGTTCGGCGGTGCCAACAGGTTCATCGCGGATCCGCTTGAGTTCGCTCGTCAGTGCCGCTTCGGCGTCGGCCATCTCGCGGTCCTTGGCGAGCGTCACGACGAGGGCAAAGGCATGCCCGTCGCGCGCCGGCAGATTGTAGCTGGTGACCGCGGACGCGACGCCCTGTTCATCGACAAGCGCGCGGCGCAGCCGCGACGACGCGCCGCGGGTCAGGATCGCCTCGATCAGGTCGATCCCCGCGGCATCGGCATCGCCGGCGAACGGCGCCCGCCACGCCACTGCGAGCGCGGGGAGCGGAACGTTGGGCGCATAGGCATCGATCGTCCGCGCCGCGATCGGCTTTCCCTTCGCCGGATCGCGCGGGATCGCGCGGGCGGGTTTCGCGATCGAACCGATGTAGCGGTCGGCCCAGGCATCGAGCTTTGCCGGATCGAAATTGCCCGACACGACGAAGACGGCGTTGTCGGGGCGGTAATAGGCCGCGTGGAAGGCCCGCACGTCGGCGAGTTCGGCACGGTCGAGATCGGCGATCGAACCGCCGATTGGCCGCTCATAGGGATGGCCGTCGAAGGTGAAGGCCGGGAGCAGCGTATAGAGGATGCGGCCATAAGGCTGCGAAAGCACCCGCTGGCGGAGTTCTTCCTTCACCACATCGCGTTCGGAGTGAAAGGATTTTTCGTCGATCACCAGATTGCGCAGCCGCTCGCCCTCGAGCCAGAGCATGCCCTCCAGCTCGTTCGCCGGCACGGTGATGTAATAATCGGTATAGTCGAACAGCGTCGACGCATTGGTATTGCCGCCCATCGCGTTGACCGTTTCGAGCACGCCGCCGGGCAGGTTACGCGTCGTCTTGAACATCAGATGTTCGAACAGATGCGCAAAGCCGCCGCGGCCCGGCGGATCGTCGCGTTGGCCGACATCGTACCAGATGTTGATCGAGGCCGTGGCCGTGCTCGTGTCGCGGATCGCATAGAGCGTCGCGCCATTGGCAAGGATGCGCTTGGTGAAATCGAGCCGGGGAACGTCGAGCAGCGCGGGGGCGGCCGCTTCGGTCTGCGCGGTCGCCGAGGCATAGGGCAGGGGGCTCGCGGCGAGCAGCAGGACGGTCAACAGTCGGCGCATCGAAATTCCCCTTGGTTCAGTTGAAAGCGCGCGGCGTCATCGCAGCAGCGATTTGCCTTCCTGCCGGATCACGCGGCCGTGCTGCATGACGAACAGCGGTCGTTCGGTGACGCGGATATCGGTCAGCGGATTGCCCGGCACTGCGACGATGTCGGCCGCCTTGCCCGCGGCGAGCGTCCCGATTTCGGCATCGAGCCCGAGCAACCGCGCGGCGTTGCTCGTCCCCGCGAGCAGCGCGGCGGCGGGGCGCATGCCGGCGTCGACCATCAGGCCGAACTCCATCGCGTTGCGGCCATGGCCGTCGGGACGGACCGTCGCGTCGGTGCCGAGCGCGATCGGGACGCCGAGGCGCAGCGCCGCCTTGAACATGCCGCTGTGCGATGCCGCCGCAACGCGCGCCTTTTCGGCGATGTTCGGCGGGTAGCCGTCGGCATTCTGCTTCACCCAGTCGAGCGCCATGAAGGTCGGGACGAGGAAGACGCCCTTCGCGTGCATCAGCTTCAGCGTGTCTTCGGAGAGGAAGCTGCCATGCTCGATCGAATCGACCCCCGCCTCGATCGCGAGCCGCGAGGCGGTGTCGCCGTGCGAGTGCGCCGCAACCTTGCGGCCCCAGTGGTGCGCTTCGCCGATTGCGGCATCGAGTTCTTCGCGGGTGAATTGGGGCACGTCGACCGGATCGTAGGAGAGCACCCCGCCCGACGCGCACACCTTGATGACGTCGGCGCCCCATTTGATCTGGTTGCGCACCGCTTCGCGGCACTGGTCGGCGCCGGTACAGACGCCTTCCTTCGGGGTCATCGGCGCGACGCGTTGCGGCGGGAAGGGCGGGCGATCGCAGCTTCCGCCCGTGGCGGTGATCGCGTTGCCCGCCGCAAGGATGCGCGGACCGTCGGTCAGGTCGGCGGCGATCGCGTTGCGCAGCCCGACATCGATGAATTCGCGCGCGCCGACATGGCGCACGGTGGTGAACCCGGCCTCAAGGGTGCGCCGCGCGTTGGCGGCGGCGTAGAACGCCATTTCGGTGGGATTGCGCATCAGCTCGTTGAGCGTCTTGCGATAATAATTTTCGTCGGGTTCGAGCGTCAGGTGTGAATGGGCGTCGATGAACCCGGGAAGCAGCGTCGCGTCGCCGAGGTCGACGATATGGGCATTAGCAGGGACTACGGCCTCGGCGCCGACGCCGACGATGCGTCCGCCGCGCACGACGACGACCGCATCGGTGCGCATCCGCTCGCTCGTCGCGTCGAACATTCTTGCCGCACGGAGCACAGTCGTCTCCGCCGCATCCTGCGCCGATCCGGCGGTGCCGGACCAGCCGCAGAGCAGCAGCGCGCAGGCGGCAAAGGCACGCGTAAGGCGATGGGCGGCTTTCTGCATTTTACGATCCCCCGCGATCTTCGACGGTCTTATGGATCCCGACCCCGGCCGGGATTTGGACGCCCCGCATCCTACGATGGATTGGAAGCGTAATTCCGCCATCCCGAATAGCGGATTCTGGGGCCCTTACCCATCGTTCCCGATATCCATCAGGGCTCCAAGGAATTTGCCATATGTCGAAATCGAAGATCACCGGCTCGTTCGTCGCCACCGTCACGCCGTTCGACGGACAGGGCGAGATTGATTTCGGCGCCTGGCGGACGCTGATCGACCATCAGCACCGTCACGGCACGCGCGCGATCCTGTTCATGGGGTCGACCGGCGAGCCATCACTGCTGTCGCCCGAAGAGAAAAAGCGGGTGGTCGTCGAAACGGCGAAGATGCGTCCCGAGGGCATCGCCTTTTTCTACGGCTGCACCGGCCCGTCGACCCAGCAGGTGATCGAGAATGTCCGCTTTGCCGCCGCGAACGGCGCCGACGGGGCGATCATCGCGCCGCCGCCCTATATCTGCGCGTCGGAGAGCGATATCGAGCAATTCTATCTGGAGGTTGCCGATGCGGTCGACCTGCCGCTCGGCATCTATAACAATCCGCCGCGGGTGAAGACCGATCTGCATTGGGATCAGCTGTTGCGGCTGTTCCGCCACCCCAACATCGTCATTCACAAGGAATCGACGGCGCGGGTCGGGCAGGTGGCGCAGCTATTGGCCGCGGCGCCCGATGTCGCGGTGATGTGCTGCGATTCCCCCAACCTCGGCCTGGTCGTGCCGACGATGGCGCTGGGCGGGCATGGCACGGCCAATATGGGCGGCAATCTTGCGCCCGCCGAAATGGCGGCGATCTCGACGCCATGGTCGGGGGAGGGGGAGGCCGCGACCTTTCGCGAGCAATATCTGGCCCTGCTGCCGCTGATGCATTTCAACTATTCGGCGATCAACCCCGTCGCGGTGAAATCGCTGATGCGTGCGTGCGGGCTGCCGGTCGGCGCGCTGCGCAAACCGCTTCGCGAACTCGATGCCGGGGCCGTTGCGGCGGGCGTGGAGATCATCCGCGACCTCGGGCTCGACGCAAAATATGGCTATGTCTTGCGCTGATGGCATCCGGTCGCCGCCACGGCCCGAGCGGCGACCGGCTGTTGGCTCCCGTCAGAGACGGTATTTCAATATGACCCGGGCGTTACGCGGTTCGCCATAAACGAAGCCCGGGAACCAGCCGTTGCCGCTGTAGAAACGCTTGTTGAAGAGATTGTCGATGTTGAGCTGGAGCGACAAAGCTTCGGTCAGGTCGTAGCGCGCCATGATGTTGGCTATTGCGTAGGCAGGCTGGCCGATGCGGGTTTCGAGCCCGGTGCCGGGATTTTCCGCCGTTACCGGCGGCCGGCTTTCCCATTTGACCGCGCCGCCGAGGCTGAGCCCGTCGAGCGCGCCGGTGAAGGCATATTTGGTCGAGAGGTTGAACGCCCGGCGCGGCTGGAAATTGAGCACGTCGACGCCATCGGCGTCCTTCGCGCTATAATCGCTCCAGCCGGCGCTGATGTCCCATTGCTGGGTGATCTTGCCGACCACTTCGAGTTCATAGCCCTTGGCGACGACGCCCTTGGCGCCGATGTAGGCCGGCATCGCGGTGCCGGGCACGAGGAACCCGGGATCGGTAACGGCAAGATTATCCTGTTCGATACGGTATACCGACGCCGTCGCCAGCAGCTTGCCGTCGAGGAGCAGCGCCTTCAACCCGACCTCGTAGCTGCTCCCCTCGACGGGATCGAGAAAGTCGCCATTGCGGTCGCGGAAGTAGGTCTGCGGCTTGAAGATGCTGGTGTAGCTCGCGTAAGCGGACACATTGTCCGTAAAATTATAGATGAGCCCGAGGTAGGGCGTGAATATGCCCTTCGAGGTCACGCTATAGTCGGCGATGTCAGGCGTCGCGCCCAGTTCGTTGCGCTTGGTATAGCTGAGGCGGCCGCCCGCAATCAGCTTGAGTCCGTCGGCCAGGCTGAGCCGGGTCGATGCATAAACCGCCGCCTGCGTCGTGTTGCCATGGTCGGATATATACCGGTCGCCCCATTCGGGCGCGGCAATCTGGGTGCCGTCGAAGCTGTTGAAATCGGTCATCGGTTCGAGATCAATGGGGTCGCGATTGGTCCAGCCGCCATCGATGCGGCTCGCCATCGCGCCCACGGCGAGATCGTGCTCGCGACCGAACAGCGTGAAGGGGCCGTTGGCCTGGATGCTGCCGTGCCATTGTTCGGGATTGGCATTGAACCAATAGCCATAGGTTCCCATTCCCGCGCCGGTAACGCGGTCGGGCATGCCTTCGAGCCACAACAGCTTCGAATCTTCGAGACCCTTGTGATAGCCGACATCGCCGCGAATGTGCCAGCCGCCACCGAGTTCGTGCGCCAGCGTGGCAAAGGCCGAAATCTCGGTGGTGTTCCAGTGGCCCCAGTCGGTGCCCGTGGTCTTCGAGCGCGGCCAATCGGTGCGCGTGCCGTCGCTGTACCAATAGGGAAGCTGCGCCCACATGATGCCGTCGCGCTCGTCGCGCTGATAACTGGCGCCGACGGACAAGGTCGTGCGCTCGCCGAGGTCGGCGTCGATCACGCCATAGAGGAGGAGGCCCTTTCGTTTTTCCAGATTGACGAAGCCGTCCTGCGTGAACGCTTGGGCAACGGCGCGGGCGCGCACGGTGCCGGCGCTATTGAGCGGCGACTGAATGTCGACCGTCGCGGCGAAGCGGTTCCACGAGCCGGCTTCGAGGCTGACGTAGCCGGCGAATTCGCGCTCGGTGGCGTGCTTGCGGATGAGGTTGACGACCGCGGACGGATCGCCGGCGCCCTGCATCAGGCCCGCGGCGCCGCGGACCAGGTCGACGCGTTCATATTGCGCCGTGCTGGTCTCGCCAAAGCCGACGTTGCCGTTGACGAACGGGGCTCCGTCGAGCTGGAAATTCTGGACCTCGAAACCGCGCGACGAGATCGAGCTGCGACCACGGTCGACGTCCTTCTTCGAAATGCCGACGGTGAAATCGAGTGCGTCGTTGATCGAGTTGAACGCCTGATCGTCGATCTGCTGGCGCGTGATGACGCTGATCGTCTGCGGCGTTTCGAGCGGCGACAGGGGCAGGCCGGTGGCGGCGGTGGGCTGGTCGGTGCGGCCGTAGCCGGTGACGACGATCGCATCGCCTTGCTCGTCTTCGGCTGCGATCGGCCGCTGGTCCTGCTGCGATTGGGCCCATGCCGGTGCGCACATCAACACCGATCCGGTCAGTAGCAAGCGAAATGAACGACGCATCATTGTCCCCCTTTGCGGATATATCCGATTTGGAGGGCGCCCTAATGATAGTTATTCGCATTTGCAAGGCGCGGCGGATCGGCAGGCAACGCTTTTTTGCGGAACGGCGATGGACGTCCGTTGCCGCTTAGGGTGATGCCCTTTGCCATTGCCCCGGCGGCACCCCTTCGAGCGTCCAGGAGCCGATGCTCCAGCGGATCAGCCGCAATGTCGGATGACCGACTGCGGCGGTCATCCGGCGAACCTGACGATTGCGCCCTTCGTGGATGGTCAGCCTGATCCAGCTGTCGGGGACGCTCTTGCGGACACGGATCGGCGGGTCGCGCGGCCATAGCTCGGGGTCGGCGATCCGTTCGGCTTCGGCGGGGCGGGTCAGGCCGTCCTTCAGGCGGACGCCGCCGCGCAACATCGCCAGGGCCGCCTCGGTCACATCGCCTTCGACCTGAACGAGATAGGTTTTCGGCATCTTGAACTTCGGATCGGCGATCCGCGCCTGCAACCGGCCATCGTCGGTCAGGAGCATCAGCCCCTCGCTATCGAGATCGAGCCGGCCCGCCGGATAGACGCCCGGCATGTCGATGAAGTCGGACAGCGTGCGGCGCGTCGATCCCGCGGTGCCGCGATCGGTGAACTGGCTCAGCACGTCATAGGGTTTGTTGAACAGGATCAGCGTCACCGCGTGATGCCCCCGACGATGCTTTGCGCCACCGCCTCGGCAACCTTGATGCCGTCGACCGACGCCGACAATATGCCCCCGGCGTAACCCGCCCCCTCGCCGGCGGGGAAGAGGCCCGCGGTATTCAAGCTTTGGAAATCGTCGCCGCGGGTGAAGCGCACCGGCGACGAGGTGCGCGTCTCGACCCCCGTCATCACGACATCGGGATGGTCATAGCCCGCGATCTGGCGCCCGAAGACCGGGATCGCCTCCCGCATCGCCTCGACCGCGAAAGCGGGCAGGCATTGTGCAAGGTCGGTCGGCGTCACGCCGGGGCGATAGGAGGGGATGACGCTGCCGAGCGAAGTCGATGCGCGGCCGGCGAGGAAATCCCCGACCCGTTGCGCGGGCGCCCGGTAGTTCGAACCGCCCGCGACATAGGCGAGCGATTCCCAGTGCCGCTGAAATGCAAGGCCGGCGAGCGGATCGCCGGGATAATCGCGCGCCGGGTCGATCGCGACGACGAAGCCCGAATTGGCGTTGCGTTCGTTGCGCGAATATTGGCTCATGCCGTTGGTCGCGACGCGCCCCTCCTCGGAGGTCGCGGCGACGACGGTGCCGCCGGGACACATGCAGAAGCTATAGACGGTGCGCCCGTTCCGGCAGTGATGCGAGATATGATATTCGGCGGCGCCGAGGATCGGGTTGCCGGCATCGGCGCCGAAGCGCGACCGGTCGATCCACGATTGCGGATGTTCGATGCGGACACCGATTGAAAAGGGCTTGGGCTCGACATGCACCCCCGCCGCGTGCAGCATCGCGAAGGTGTCGCGCGCACTGTGGCCGATCGCCAGCACGACATGATCGGCCTCGATATAGCCGCCATCGTGGAGGTGCAGTCCGCGCATATGCCGCGTCCCGTCCGCGCCGGTTTCGATATCGAGCCCATCGACCCTGTGCTGCCAGCGATATTCGCCGCCCAGGCCCTCGATCGTCTCGCGCAGGCTTTCGACCATCGTCACCAGCCGGAATGTGCCGATGTGGGGATGCGCCTCGGTCAGGATTTCGGGCGGCGCGCCGGCCTTGACGAATTCGGTCAGCACCTTGCGGTCGAGATGGCGGGGATCCTTGATCCGGCTGTAGAGCTTGCCGTCGGAAAAGGTCCCGGCGCCGCCTTCGCCGAACTGGACGTTCGATTCGGGGTGCAGCACGCTGCGCCGCCACAGGTCCCAGGTGTCCTTCGTCCGCTCGCGAACCACCTTGCCGCGGTCGAGGATGATCGGCCGGAATCCCATCTGCGCGAGGATCAGTCCCGCGAACAGCCCGCACGGTCCGGCGCCGATGACCACCGGCCGCTTCGATCCGGCGGCGGGTGCCTTTGCGACGAATTTATAGCTGGTGTCGGGCGTTTGCTGGACGTTGCGGTCCTTGCGAAACCGCGCGAGCACCGCACGCTCGTCTTTCACATTCACATCGATCGAATAGACGAGCTGGATATTGGTCCTGTCGCGGGCATCGTGCGCGCGCCGGGCCACGACATGGCGCACCAGTTCGCGCGGGGTGATGCGCAGCCGCTTGCAGATAGCGGCGGGCAGCGCCTCTTGTGCGTGGTGCAGCGGCAGTGTCAGTTCGGTCAGGCGAAGCATGGCTGAGGCCTGTAGCGGGCAATGGCGGCCGCGCCAATCGTGCCGGCCGGGCGCGACGGGCGGAAAGCGTCAGGCAGCCTTCGGCTTGCGGGCCTTTCGCGAACTCGCGCGGGCGGCCGCTATGGCTTGCTCGCCGCACAATATGTCGAGATAAAGCTGCGCGTTCTTCCGCCGTTCGGAAATGCTCTGCTGCACGCCGATCGCGTAATAGCCGATCTGGTGATAGTAGAAGACGCGTGCCCGGATCGCCGCATGCTCGCTGTCATAATCGATCGCTTCGAAGAATTTCTGTAGCGTGTCGAGCCGTTCGCGGTCGGCGCGTTCGACCGCCCATTCGGCGCGTTTGTCGGCGCGCGCCCATTCGCGCACTGCGAGGTCGAAATGATAGTCATAGCCATCGGCATCGATCAGGCGGCTGATCACCCGGTCGAACCAGTCGATCGCGTCGGCGGGGCGGGCCGGCGGCGGGGCGTCGGGCAGGAAACGGCAGGTGTCTTCCCAGTGCCGGATCAACTGGTCGAAGAAATCGTCCCGATCCTTGAAATTATGATAGAAACCGCCGCGCGTCACACCAAGGCGATTGGCCAGCCGGTCCACTTTCAGGCCCGATATACCTTCGTCGACCAAGGTCCGCTGTGCGGCCTCGATCCAGTCCCGTACCGTATTTTTCGGCGTCCGTCCAACCATGTGTTTTCCCTGTATCGCGGCGCAGTCCGGCGCGCCGCCCGATACGCTCATGTCATATTTTCCGGGAACAACAAAGTCGTCATGCATTTCTGCATGCTAGCGAACGGCGAGTAAGCCGTTCCGGATCAGAAAACTGCGACCGCCCGCAGCCGGGCGATCGCAAGATATTGTCAGAATTTCGTCGAGAGACCGAGCGATATTGTCCGCGGCCGGATCAGATTGGCACCGTCGATGGTGACGTTGGTAAAGCCGAGCTTGTCGAAGAGATTGTCGACGCGCAGTTGCGCGGTGAAACGTTCGTCGAAGGTCATGCTGGCGCGCAGGTCGACAGTCGTGACGTCGGGCAGCTTCTGTTGCCGCGACGGGTCGAGCGCCGGGTAGGTGGCGGGCATGTCCGACTGAAAGCGGAGCGTTGCCCCGACGTTGCCGGTCATCGAACTGCCCAAAGGCAGCTGATGATCGATGATCAGTGACGTCGTCCAGCTTGGGGTGAGGGGCAGTTTGTCGCCGGCCCGGGCGCCGGTGGCCGAGGACGCCAGCGGATCGATCGCCTTGATCTTGCCGTCGGTGTGCCCGGCGCTGATGCTGACGGTCAGCAGGTCGGAAGGCCGCGCGGTAAGCTGCAATTCGAAGCCGTCGACCGTGGCGCTCGCCGCATTACCCTGAAGAATGATGCCGTTGACCAGCGAATTGAGCTGAATATCCTTCCAGTCGATGTGAAAAGCCGAAATGTCGAAGGCGAGGGCGCCGTCGAGGACCGAGCCTTTGATGCCCGCTTCGTAATTCCACACCGTGTCAGGCCGGACAAATGTCTGGGCACCCGGCGGCGGGGTCGGATTGGTCTGCGGGCCGCCGGGGCGGTAGCCGCTCGCCGCGCGCAGATAGGCGCTGATGTTGCGTGCGGGGCGCCAGCGCAAGGTCGCTAGATAGCTCAGCGAATTGTCGCTGAAGTCGAATATCCGCGGGGTGCGGGGAAGATAATAGGTGATGCCGCCGGGGCCACCGGTGCCCGCGACCTGCTTGTTGTGTGCGTAACGGAGGCCGCCGGTGATATCGAGCGTATCGCTGAGATAGAAGGTCAGGTTGCCGAAGCCCGCGATCTCCTCATAACGCGATGTCGTCGTCGCCTTCACAAGCTGGTCGAACGGCGCGGTGCGGAGCTTGCCCTGGGCGTCATGCGCGAAAACGGTGGTATAATAGATATTGTCTTCGTTGGTGTAGAAGCCGCCGACCATGAACTCGACGGGCCCCAGCCGGTCGGAGGCGAACCGGACTTCGCCGGTCCATTTTTCCATGTTCGGGGACGCGAGGAACCGCGCCTTCGAATTGGCGGGAAGCAAAGTATCGATCGGAACGCCGAAGGTCGTTTCGGCGATCGGCCCCAGGACGGCGCGCGCCACCGGAATATAGGTCGCCGTCGCATCGGTTTCGGTCCGCGATTTGTATCGCGCATAGCTGCCCGAGGCAGTGAAGGTGCCGATGCCGACACGATATTCGACATTGGCGTTGACGATGCGATATTTGATCTCCGATCCCAGGTCGGCGAAGCTGGAATAGGCATATTTTTCAAAAGCGGGATCGAAGCTTCCCGGCACGAGCGTCTGGAGTGAATAGCCGAGGTTTTCGATATTCTGGTAGATGCCGCTGAGATCGATCGTGAAATCACTGGTCGGCGCATAGCGCAACGCGACGCGCCCGCCATAAAGGTTCGACCGATTCACATCCTCCGATCCCGTCTGGACATTGTCGGTAAAGCCGCCCGCGCGCCGGTAATAACCCGTTGCGGTCAGCGCCAGCTGATCCTTGACGATGGGGACATTGACCGAACCGCGGACCATGAAGCCCATTTCGCCATGCGCGACGGTCGAAACCTCGCCGCCCGCCATGCCGGAGAATGTCGACAGATCGGGCTTTTTGGTGATGATGCGAACCAGGCCGCCGAGGTTGCTCGCGCCATAGAGCGTGCCCTGCGGGCCCTTCAGCACTTCGATGCGTTCGACCTCCGCCAGTTCGGGCGACGGCGTCAGCAGGGCGCCGGCCGACAGGAAGCCGCTGGCGGTGAAGGGGGTTTCGTCGATGTAGACGGCGGTGGTGTTCGACACCTGCTGCGGGCCCGAATTGAGCCCGCGGAGGATGATCGATCCAAGCCCCGGGGCGCCGCTGTCGCGCTGGCTGAGCCCCGGCACGAGGGTCGCGTAATCGCGGAAGTCGCGAATGCCGAGCGCCTCGATCTTCTCCGAGGAGACAGCCGTGATGGCGGCGGGAACGTCCTGCAGCTTTTCGGCGCGCTTGCTTGCGGTGACGACGATGTCGTTGCCGTCGTTATAGTCCGAGCCCGCCGGCCTATCCTGCGCCGCGGCCAGCTGGGGCATCGCCATGGCAAATACCGCGCAGGATGTGTGAATGACCCATTTTCGTTGCATCGAGAACCTCCCTTATGGTGACATGTTCCTCTGCGACTTGAGTCGCTATTTTATGCAGAACTGTCATATATAGATTCTGGAAAATCAACCCCGAGTTTGGCGGATTTCGAGGAGCCCGACGATACGCTTCCAAGAATATGGCAAAAATATGCTTATATTATAGCATATTATTCCCGCTCCAGCTTGACGCAGGTGGCCGTATAATAAAATTCATTAATGTACTTTAAACGAGATATGGCGCGCGGCGGCCGCTGGTTGGTTCGCTCAGTTCGCGGCGATGCGACGGGTCTGGTCTTCGACATGGCGCTGCACGAGCGGCAGCGGGAGGGCGCCGGGTTTGAGTACCGCGTCATGAAAATCGCGAAGGTCGAAGCGATTGCCGAGCGCGGCGCGCATTTTCTCCCGCGCTTCGTAAAGGACCGTGTCGCCGAGCTTGTAGGCGAGTGCCTGTCCCGGAATGTCGGACGAATAGCGAACCGATTCCGACCGGATCTCCTTTTCGGGCATGAATGCATTCTCGCGCATATAATCGCGCGCCTGTTCGAGCGGCCAGCCAAAGGCGTTCATGCCGGTATCGACGACGAGCCGGCAGGTCAGGAACGCGTCCATCATCAGCCGGCCGAACCGTTCCTCGGGTTCGGGATACATGCCCATCTCGCCGGCCAATGTTGCCGCATATTCGGCCCAGCCCTCGTTGAACGCGTTGATGAACGCCTTGCGGCGCAGCGGGTGCAGTGTTTCATTCTCGTCCTGGGTCGCGAGATGGAAATGATGCCCGGGCACGAGTTCGTGATAGTTGAGCGCGCCGATGTGATTGAGCGGCCCCTGCGACAGGTTCGGCGCGTTGAAGACATAGCGGCCATGGTCGTCCGTGGGGGTCGGCGGCGTATAATAGCCAAAGGTCATCGTGTCGGTGAACGCATCGGGCAGCGGTGCGACGCCGTGGGGCGCCTTCGGCTTGAAATTGAATGTTGCGTCGATGTGCGGCGCGATGCGATCGATATAGCGCCGGAACACTGCGCCGACGTCCTCGGCGCCCGAGGCGCGCCATTTGGGATTGTTTTTGATCTGCTCGAGATAGTCGGCGGGGTTGCCCGTGAAACCCGCCTCGTCGAGCAGCGTCCGCATTTGCGAGCGGATGTCGGCCATGCGCGCGAGGCCGGTTGCGTGAACCTGTTCGGGGTTCAGGTCGAGCGTGGTGTGCAGGCGAACCAGTTCGGCATAGACATCGCCGCCGCCCGGATATTGCGAAATCCCGACGCTTTCGGGCGCGTTTTTGGCATAGGCAGGGTTTTTGAGGAAGTTGGTGAAGGCGTCGAATGCGGGCATGACGTCGCTCGCGATGGCTGCAGATATTTGCCTGAGCAACGATGGGCCATCGACTCCGGTCAGCCGCGAGGCATCGGGTGTCAGCAGCGCTTCGGTGCTGGCGCGCAGGCCTTCGATCAGCGGGACGGCCTGTTCGAACTGCGGGCGCGGCATGTAGATACCGCGCTCGGCCTGGCCCGCGGTCCGTTCGTGCATCTGCCGGATGAGCCGGCCATAGTCGCGGACGAGCCCGACATAGCGGTCGCCGTCGCCCGCCGATCGAAAACTGTATCCCGCGAACCGCGGCCGGTAGGTGTTCAGCAGGAAACCGCCGCAATAGGCGGTCGGCGCGAACATCGCATAAAAGCCGCCGCCCAGCGGGTCGAAGACGAGCCAGTACCACGCCTCTTCGCGCGACCACCGCTCGGCGATCTGCCGGGCGATCTCCAGCGTATAAGGGAGGTCGTGGGGCAGGGCGTCAGCGTCGACGGCCGCGATGCGGTCGAGCAGCGTACGGCCGAGCGCCGACCGTTCGGCCGCTGCTGCAAAGCCGATGTCGGGCAATCGCAAGGGCGCGGACTTGTCACCAAGAAAGCCGCCGGCGCTCGCCGCCGACCAGACGTCGTCCACCACGCGCAAGGCGGCACCGAAATTTTCAAGGGGGCTGAGCATCATGGCAATCTCTCCCGGTGAGTCATCGACTTCGCCAATTTAAATACGTTTCTGCATGTTTGATTGTCAACGAATCTGCCCGGAAATTCGGAGCACTCTGTCGCATTTGTCCGCCCATCCGCGGTATATATCTAGTTAAGATATTGAAATTAATTGAAAATATGACCGAGGATAAAATAATGCATTTATGCATTGAATGGTGCACTGGTTCACGATACCCATTTGCGATGGCCATTCGACGCCCGTTCCGGCGGGCAGGCGTTCGGCCGCGTCACGGGAAAGGTGATGATGAGCAGCAAATCGGAAGCGATCGATGCGGCGGGCGCCGCGAACCCCTGGGACCTCTACGGGCCGGGTCAGCGACGAACGCTTCTCTTCATCCTCTTCCTCACTGGCACATCCAACTATGCCGACCGCAATGTGATCGGCGTGCTGCTCGAACCGATCAAGGCGGAATTCGGCGTATCGGACACGATGCTCGGGTTGATGACGGGGCTGGCGTTTGCGATTTTCTATGTGACGGTCGGGCTCCCGATCGCCTGGCTGGCCGATCGCGGCAACCGGCAGAAGATCATCGTCTGGTCGCTGATGGTCTGGAGCATCATGACGGTGCTGTGCGGCATGGCGCAGAATTTCTGGCAATTGGCGCTGGCGCGTGTCGGGGTCGGGGCGGGCGAGGCGGGGGCGATTCCGCCTGCGCAGAGCCTCATCGCCGACTATTATCCGCCCGACCAGCGCGCGGGGGCGCTGGGCTTTTATATGATGTCGTCGATGGCCGGCTATATCATCGGCATGGCGGCGGGCGGCTGGGTGGCGCAGCATTATGGCTGGCGCGAGGCGTTTATCGTCATCGGCCTGCCGGGATTCCTGCTGGCGATCGCGGCGCGTTTCGTCTTGCGCGAACCGCGGCTCCACGCACGCTTCGCCGTCGCGCCCGAGGCAGCGGAAGATGCGTGGGTGAGCATCCGGCTGCTGCTCGCGAAGCCGGCATACCGCAACATCGTCTATGCGCTCGTCGTCTATTTCCTGATGGCCTATGGCGCACTGGTCTTCACCGCATCCTTCATGATCCGCGTCCACGGGTTGACCGTTGCCGAGGCGGGCGGGCTGTTCGGCATCATGTCGGCCGTCGGCGCGGTCGTCGGCAACCTGGGCGGGGGCAAGTTGGGTGACCGTTTGGCCAAGCGCGACATCTCCTGGGCCGCCAGATTTCCCGGGATTGCGCTGATCGTCGCCCTGCCGCTCTACGTCGGGTCGTTCGCGGTCGGATCGCTCTATGTCATGATCCCGATCTCGCTGGTCGGAGGGATTTTGCTGACCGGCGCCGTCCCGACGATCTTCGCGGCGCTCCACGCGGTCTGCGGGAGTAAGCGGCGGGCAATGGCCGTCGCGCTGGCCTTCTTCTTCGCCAACCTGATCGGTCTGGGACTCGGCCCCGTGCTGGCGGGCGCGATCAGTGATCATATGTCGCAAATCTACGGCCCGGCCGAGGGGCTGCGCTATGCGCTGATGATCATGTCGCTGACCTTCTTGCCGGCCGGTGTCTTCATGCTTCGCGCGGCGAAATATCTGAAAGCCGACGCCGAAGAATGACACCGAAAAACAATCCGAAAAACAATAGGGAATCCGCAATGATTGAACGAGACATGCGCGAAGCGGGCGCGGCGCGCGACGTGAACGATTTCTACCGCACGCTGTTTCGCCCCGGCGAGGATATATTGTGGACGGCGGCGGACCTCGACCCGACGGCAGACGGGCGCAGCGTTCATTTCACGGGCCAATGTTTCGAAGGCGCATTGGCGGAGGGGCCGGCAACGATCGTCTGCCGGATCGATCTGGCCGGCGGCGCGGTACATCGGGTCGCACGCGGCCGCCTGTATCGTAATTCGCCGGATGGCCGCGCCGCTTACATCGAGGCTGGCGAAGACGGGCGGGAACGGCTCGTTATCCTGTCCGAAGCCCGCGAGCAGCTTTTTTCCGCCGCAGTCGACGTCCGGGTCGAAGCCCTCGCATGGGCACCGGGTGGTAGCGCGCTTCTGATCTTGGGCGCCGACGCTGGTGCCGATGTGTCGGGCGCCGAGGGTGGCTATGCCTTGCGGGGCGGAGCGTCGGGGCCAAGCTGGCTGCCCGATGTTGCGGCATCCGGCGCGCAAGACCTCTGGCGGCGACTCTATCGCTGGTCGGACGATATGGCCGCCCCGCAAGCGGTGACCCGGCCGCCGGTCAACGTGTGGGAAGCCGCATGGCTTGGCGACGACCGTTTCGCCGTTGTCGCAAGCGACCATCATGGCGAAGGCAGCTGGTACGAGGCGTCGCTGCGCGTCATCGATGCCGAAACGGGCGAAGAGCGGGGACGTTATGTGCCCGCCGAACAGGCGGGTGTGCCGGCAGGTTCACCCGACGGGCGATACTGGGCGGTAATCGAAGCCTTTTGCAGCGATCGCGGACTCGTTTGCGGCCCGATCACGCTGGGGGAGGAGGGTGCGCAGCGTGTCCTCGATACCGGCGGTGTCGAGGTTTCCGATATCCGCTGGCGCGATGAAAGCCGCCTGCTGTTCGCCGGCGTGCGCGATGCCGAGACGGTGGTCGGGGAGATCGATCTGGCGACGGGCGAACGACGCGAACATTGGTCGTCGGACCGATTGACGATCAGCGGCTGGTATCCAAAAGCCGTTCCCGCTCCCGGCGGCGGGGCGCTGGCAGTGATCGAAGGCTATGCCGAACCGCCCGCCATCGCCAGCCTGTCGAATGGCGAAACCGCCGTGCTCGCCGGGTTCGCGCCATCGCCGGCGCCCGCGATCCCGGGGACCATGCGATATCATCGATGGCGCGGCCGCGACGGGCTGGAAATTGGCGGCTGGCTGGTCCTGCCCGATGGCGATGCGTCGAACCTGCCGCTGTTCGTCGACATTCACGGCGGCCCGGTCTGGGCGCACCGCAATCGCTATGCGGCGGTCTTGCGGGCCGGGCCGGTCCTGGTGGCGAAAGGCTATGCGCTGCTGCTGCCCAATCCACGCGGTTCGGGCGGGCGCGGACAGGATTTCGCGCGCAAGGTCCACCGCGATATGGGCGGGGAGGATATGCATGACTATCTCGCGGGGATCGACAGCCTCGTCGCCGCCGGCATCGCCGATCCAGGGCGTGTCGGGGTATCGGGGACGAGCTATGGCGGCTTCATGAGCGCGTGGCTGGTGACGCAGACCGATCGCTTCGCCGCCGCCATTCCCATCTCGCCGGTCGCCAACTGGTACAGCCAGCATTATGCATCGCAGATCCCCTGGTTCGATCAGGCGCTGCTCGACGGTTCGCCGCGGCGGCCGGGCGGGCAATATTTCGATCGGAGTCCGGTGTTCTTCGCCGGGGGCGTGACGACGCCGACATTGGTGCTGGCGGGCGGGCGCGACAAGAATACGCCGACCGGACAGGCGATCGAATTTTTCGGCGCGCTGACGGAAGCGGGCGCCGAAGCCGCGCTGGCGATTTACCCGGAGGATGGGCACAGCTTGCGTGGTTATCCGGCCTATCTCGATTCCGCCGCGCGGATCGTCGACTGGTGCGAACGTCATATCGTGGCGGGCTGAGGAAGCGCGCCCGACGCGATATCCGTACACCTTATATTTCCGCCATTTTGGGCACGCCGCGCGCGCCCTGGGGTAAACTGTTGCTTTTTAGCCACTAATCCTCCCGAAAAACGCGCTCGCATGCGCCGGTGCGTTGACGCGGGACGATGGCGCGTTAGACCGATCTCCAACTGCCGGGCATCTCCCGATAAGCCTTTGGCTGCGCCTCGGTGGGTTTTGGAGAGAGAGATCATCATGACTTTGCGCAACATTCTGTTGGGCGCCACCGTGCTGTGCGCCGCCACTACCCCCGTTTATGCCTTTGCCCAGGATGCTGCTCCGGCAGACGCCGGAACCGCGGCCGACGACACCGATTATAGCGGCGACATCATCGTCACGGCGACCGGCCGCGCGCAACGGTCGCAGGATATTCCGATCGCGGTCAATGTGGTCAGCGGGGAACAGCTCGAAAATTCGGGAATCAGCGACATTCGCGGCCTTCGGCAGATTGCGCCGAGCTTCCAGGCTACAACGGGTCAGTCGTCGGCTTCCGGCGTGGTGCTTCGCATCCGCGGTATCGGCACGGCGGGGGACAATCCCGGCTTCGAACCGTCGGTCGGGGTGTTCGTCGACGGCGTCTTCCGTGCCCGTGCCGGTCTTGCGCTTGCCGACTTGCCGCCGATCGAGCGCGTCGAAGTCCTGCGCGGGCCGCAGGGAACATTGTTCGGCCGCAACACGTCGGCGGGTGCGCTCAACATCATCACCCAGAAACCGGCGTTCAAGCTCGGCGGCTATGCCGAAGCAAGCTATGGCAATCTGGACGAGATCGAGCTGAAGGCCGGTGTCACGGGGCCGGTTTCGGATGTGCTCGCGGTGCGCATCGACGGCGGCTACCACAAGCGCGACGGTTATATCAAAGATGTGAACAGCGATCGCCGCTTCAACGATCTCGACCGCTGGTCGGTGCGCGGGCAGGCTTTGTTTGAAAAGGACGATGTCTCGTTCCGCCTGATCGCGGACTATGCCCGGACCAACGAGCAATGCTGCGGCGCGCTCAACACCAACTCGGGCTTCGCGCAGCCGGGGACGCCGGCGTTCGCCGCGAGCGCGGTCATTCAGGGGCTGGCGGCCGCCAACGGCCTGACCGGCATCGTAACGCCGTTCGATCCCAAGAAGCGTGAAGTGGCCTACTCGCCCGATCGCGACCTCACCGAAAAGATGCGCGAATGGGGTGTGTCGGGCCAGCTCGATTGGGATCTGGGCGCTGTCGAGCTGACGTCGATCACCGCATGGCGCGACTGGAAGGCGACCCGCGGCATGGACGTCGATTTCTCGGGAATCGACCGCGCCTATCGTGAAAATATGCCGATCGGCATGCGCGATTTCACGCAGGAAATCCGCCTCAAGGGCACGGCCTTCGATGATCATGTCGACTGGCTCGTCGGCGGCTTCTATCTCAATGAAAAGCTGAAATATACCGAACGGACGCGCTTCGGCACCCAGGGTGCGCAATATGTCGACGCGTTCGTCAACGCGCTGACCGATGCCGCGGTACCTGGTCCCACGGGTTTCCAGATTTTCAATTCGATCCCGAATTCGCCGCTGGTCGGTCAGGTGCTGCTGGCGTCGAACGCACAACTGGCAGCGGCTGCCGCGCAGGCGGGCGTGCTCGACACTTTCCTCACCCCGCTGCCCTCGCCGCAGGCGGGCCAAGGGCAGCTCGGCGACGCCTATCGCGTCAACACCGAAGCCTTTGCACTGTTCACCCACAATATCATCGACTTCAACGATAATATCTCGCTGACCCTGGGTCTGCGTTACAACCATGAATCGAAGAAGCTGAACGCCGATCTGCAATCGAGCCTGGCGTCGTGCTCGACGCTGCAGAGCGACCGCTATGGCCTCTATCGTCAAGCCCTGCAGGGTCTGCCTTCGGGTCTTGGCAACGCCATCTTCAACCTCGTCTGCAACCCCGTGGTCAATCCCGAATTCAACGGGATCTATCGCGACAAGCGCAGCGAGAGCAAGCTGACCGGCACGGCCAAGCTTTCGATCAAGCTCGACGAACGGGTCATGATCTATGGCGGTTATGACCGCGGTTATAAATCGGGCGGTTACAACCTTGATCGCGGCTCGTTCGATACCCGCTTCCTCGGCGGCAACGGCGCGCAGGCTTCGGACCTCTCGATCACGCTCGGCTATTCCTATGTCGATACCGAAGTGAAGGATCCGGCGGCCGGTTCGGACAATGGCCTGCCGCTCACCAATTCGCCGAAGCATGTGGTCACCGGCGCGGTGACCTGGACCCCGCAGATCAGCAACAATGTCGGCGGCCTGCTGCATGTCGACTGGCGCAGCAACAGCGACGCGAACACGATCAACGATCCGGTCGGGGTGCGGTTCACGACCAACGACGGCCATGCGATCGTCAATGCCCGGGCCGGCCTCAACTTCGGGCCCGACCAGAATTATGCGGTCGAATTCTACGTCGAAAATCTGTTCAACAAATATTACAATATCACCTCGTTCCCGATCCCCGAACAGAGCGCGAGCTTCGCGGTCTATCCGGCGCCGCCGCGGCTCTATGGCGTGAAGCTGCGCGCCAAATTCTGATAGCCGGGCGCCAAGCAGGCGGAATGAAGAAAGGGCCGGACCATGCGGAGGCATGGTCCGGCCCTTTTGTTTGCCTGCGGTGATCAAAAAGAAACCCCGGCCTCTCGATCGAGAGGCCGGGGTTTTTGATGCGGCGGCTCTTCGTTTAGAATTTCGCGCCGATCCCGATCCCGTAGCGGCGGGGTTCGAGCGTGAAGATGTTGGTGAACAGCCCCGATGACTGGTCGGTCACATAGAGGCCGGTCGTCGAGTTGCTGTCGAACAGGTTCTGGACAAAGCCCCGCACATACCAGCGGTCATCGGCTCCATTGAGCTGGATTTGCGCATTGACCTGCGCATAGCCTTTGATCTTGTTGACGTTGCCGTTGAAGATCGTGCCGAAGCTTTCGCCCGTATAGGCCATATCGACACGCGGGACGAGGCTCATGTCATTCTGGAAGTTGATCTTATATTGCGCGCCGACCGAGAATTTCAGGTTCGGCGCCTGCGGCAGTTCGTTACCCTTGATGTTGACGGGGATGCCCGCGGCGAAGATCTGAATCCCGTTCGGATCGAACGCCAGCGCCGTCGGCGTGGGATTGCCATTGGCATCGACCGCCGCGGAGGCCAGGATGCTGCAGATGCTGTAGGCACCGGTCGAGGCGATGCCGCCGTCGGCGGGGAAGGCCGTCGGGGCCCGAAGCCCGAGCGAGCCGTTCACCGCTGCGACAAAGGCATTGACCCCGGCGGCGTTGCCGGCCGTTCCGGATGCCACCGCGCAGTTTGCCGCGTTGCTGATGTCCTTGATGATGACCGCATCGGAACGGCCGCCACCGAAGTCGCGGGTGTCGGAGAAGAAGGAATCGCCGCTCACCTTGCTCTTCAGATAGCTGAAGCCGATGTTGATCAGCATGTTCGGATCGGGCCGGATGATCGCCTCGACTTCCGCGCCCCAGATATTGGCATTGATATTATCGTTGACGGCGGTTCGCGACACGATGCGGCTAAGCTGGAGGTCTTTGTATTTATAATAGAAAGCCGTCAGGTTGAGTTGGAGCGCGCCGTTGCCGAAGGTGTTCTTCGACCCGATTTCGAACGCGTCGACCTGTTCGGGGCGGAAGCTTTCCTGAACGCCGGTGCTGGCCTGTAGCGGCGGATTGATGCCGCCCGATTTATAGCCGCGCGAATAGGACGCGTAGAGGAGATTGTCCTCTGTCACCTTGAAGTCGATCACGGCGCGGCCGGTCAGCTTGTTGAAGCCGACCGTTCGTTCCTGAAAGGCTTCGCAGCCCGCCGCCGAGCCGACGGCGCCCACGGGCGATGCCGCGGTACAGGTCGTGAAGGGATCGGCGTCGAAGAGAGCTCCGAGCGGGCTATTATAGATGCTCCCGGTCTGGCCATAGGGCACCAGCAAATTTCCGTTGGAGCTGAGCAGGATCGAACGGGCCTGAACATATTTCTTGTCGTTGTTGTAGCGAAGGCCAAGAGTGAGTTTCAGCCGGTCGTTGAATTCGAAATATGTTTCGCCGAACAAGCCATAGGATTTCAGCGAGAAATCCGAGGTGTTGTTGCGGAAGAAGGGCTGCCCGAGCGACGAGGGCGGCAGGCCGGCGGCGAAGGTCGAGAACGACCCCAGGATGCCCGACGCATAATCGAGGCCGAAGGCGTTGACGTAATAGCTGTTTTCCGTCGTGTTCGACCGCGCATAGATGCCGCCGACCAGGAAATTGAACATGCCGTCGAAGTCGCTGTTGAAGATCAGTTCGGCGGACCAGGCATCGTTGATCTGGTTCGAACGGTCATATTGCAGCGATTGGGCCGAACAAATGCTGTTGCCGCCGAATGCGCCAAGCCCCGTCGGATCGGTGTCCGAAGTGCAGAGCGGTCCGTTCGGTCCATTGGGGATCAACGCGGCGGCGATTGGCGCGAAATAGGCGGCCGAGCCGGGCACAAAGGCCGGTGCCGGAGCGGGAAGGCCCGTTGGAACACCATTGGCGGCGAAGAAGGCCAGCGTGTTGAGCGCGCCAGCGTAAAGGGTGCGGTCGCCGGTCGCGAGGAAATAGTCGTTCCGCGAATCGACCTTCACCTTTTGGTACGATCCGGACAGCTGGGCCGAAATCGGCCCGAAATTATGCTGGATGCGGCCTTCGAAGGTCAGCTCGCTGGTGAAATATTCGGGGGTGAAGGCGGTGCTGACGGTGCGCGAATCCTCTGGCACCACGGCGTCGTGGAAAAAGTCGGTCCCGTAAAGGCTGCCGAGCGCGAGCGCCGTGGGCAGTCCCTGGATCGCGAACAGTTCGCGCGACGAAAAGATCGATGCGAGCGTCGCGTTGCCATTCGCGGCAGAGGCGTCGCGGCGGTTGTTGAGGCAGCCGAGCACGCCGGTCGGATCGCGTTGGCAGCGCTGCTTCTGGATGCGCATGCGGTCGTCTTTTTCGCGGAAGTAGGAACCCATCAGGTCGACGACGGTGTCGTCGGTCGGTTCCCAGCGCAGCGATCCGCGCACCGAATAGAGATCGCGTCCGTCGATGCGGCTGTTGTCGAACAGATTCTTGGTATAGCCGTCGCGCTTGACATAAACGCCGGCAACGCGGGCGGCGAGCGTATCGCCGATCGGAATGTTGACCATCCCTTTGACCTTGATCGCGTCATAATTGCCATATTCGGCGTCTGCCGCCGCTTCGAACACACCCGTCTTCGGCTTTGCCGTGATGACGTTTACCACGCCCGACGTGGCGCTGCGTCCGAACAAGGTCCCTTGCGGGCCGCGCAAGACTTCTACCCGTTCCAGGTCGAAGAATTCGGTTTCGAAAAGGCGGGTCTGGAACAGCGGTGACCCGTTGAGATGGATCGCCGTCGCCTGGTCGCAGGTGACGCCGACGCACAGATCGCCGATGCCGCGGATGGTGAAACTCGACGAGGTGAAGTTCGTCTTCGTGAAAGTGATGTTGGGCAAGGTCAGCTGCAGATCGGAGCTGTTTTCGATCTGCTGCGCTTCGAGCGCTTCGGCCGAAAAGGCGCTGACCGCGATCGGGACGTCCTGCAGGCGTTCCGACTGGCGTTGCGCGGTGACGACGATTTCGCCGCCGAAGGCATCGCGTTCCGTTTCGTCCGGTGCCCCTTGTGCGAAGGCCGGTGTCGCCAGCGCCATCGCAAGGACCGAGGTTCCGATCAGTGCCTTGAACTTCATCTATATCCTCCCTTTTTCGAACCCGCGAGGTGCGGGGCCGCCCAAACTCAATTTGTGGTAAGGGGAAGGGGTGTGACCAGAGATGGCAAAAGGCACCCGGCCTGGTCGGCCAAGTGCCTGCATATTTCCCACCTGCCAGCTCTGCTGGTCATCGTCCTCTCCCCACCGGCGTCGGGGAATACGCCGGCCTCTCCGGAATACGACCCGCTTGAGCGAGTTCTGTATGGCAAGGAAGGTGCGCCCAGTTGACGAAAGCGTCAAGCCACTTGTTTGCGGGCGAATCCACGAAAAATCCCGTTGTGAGAGCTGTTTGAAAAAGGTCCGATTCCGCAACGTAAACTTGATTGCCGCGATGAAAATCTTCGCGGCGCGGGGTTGCGCACGGGCGATTTCGCGTTGAGATGTGCGACATGATAGCAACAGTGAAGGCAACGCGATGACGAAGGTGGAACTAGGACCCGATGGCAAGCCGGTGGTGCCCGCCCACGTGCTCGACGCGGTCCGCACGCTCATCGAATGGACGGGCGAGGATCCGGCGCGCGAAGGATTGCTGGATACGCCGAAGCGCGTCGCGCGCGCGTGGAAGGAATATTGTTCGGGTTATGCCGACGATCCGTCGCTCCACCTGTCGCGCACCTTCGAAGAGGTGGGCGGTTATGACGAGATCGTCCTCCTGCGCGATATTCCGTTCCAGTCGCACTGCGAACATCATATGGCGCCGATCACGGGGAAGGCGTCGATCGCCTATCTGCCCAAGGACCGCGTCGTCGGCATTTCCAAGCTCGCGCGCGTGCTCAACGGCTATGCGCGCCGCCTGCAGGTGCAGGAACGGCTGACGGCCGAGGTCGCCAAATGCATCTGGGACAATCTCCAGCCGCATGGCGTCGCGGTGGTCATCGATGCCCAGCATGGCTGCATGACCGGCCGCGGCGTCCGCACCCCCGGCGTCGGCATGGTGACCAGCCGCCTGCTCGGCAGTTTCCTTGAAGATCAAAGCAGCCGCAAGGAAGTGCTGAGCCTGATGGGTTATTGATCGGGGCAGGTTGCGGCTGATTGCCGCCATTACCCTTATCGTCACCCCGGACTTGATCCGGGGTCCCGCTTGAAGTCAAAGACGGATTATGCGGAAAAAAAAGCGGGATCCCGAGTCAAGCCCGGGATGACGAAAGTAGGGTGGTACCTATGTCCGCTTCCCACCCCAAAGCCGACCTTGCCGTCAAAGAAAAAGGCTCCGGAACGCTGGGTTCCGGAGCCTTTTTGTCTCATGTGAGAGAAGAAGGGCTTAAGCCTCTTCATCCTCGTCAGCAGCGGGAGCTTCCACGGCGGCGACTTCCGACGGGGGCGTGCCCTCTTCGAACTCGTCTTCGCTGTCGGGTTCCAGAGCCGTGGCGACGGCCTCGGCCTGCTCTTCCTCGAACATCGCGGCGATGACGTCGATGCCCTGCTTCTGCATTTCGGCCTCATCGGGCGAACGTGCGACGTTGACGCCGACCGACACGATGACTTCGGGGTGCAGCTTGACCTTGACGTCGACGAGGCCGAGCGACTTGATCGGGCGTTCCAGTTCGACCATCGACTTGCCGATGCCTTCGACGCCGTCTTCGGTGAGCGCATCGACGATGTCGCGCACCGAAACCGAGCCATAAAGCTGGCCGGTGTTCGACGCCTGGCGGATCAGGATGATCTGCTTGCCGTCGATGTCCTTGGCGCGGCCTTCGGCGTCGGTGCGACGCTCGGCATTATCGGCCTCGATCTTGCCGCGGTTGGCTTCGAACAGCTTGCGGTTCGCGTCGTTCGCGCGCAGCGCCTTGTTGTTGGGCAACAGGAAGTTGCGGGCAAAGCCGTTCTTGACGGTGACGACATCGCCGATACCGCCCAGTTTCTCGATACGTTCGAGCAGGATGATTTCCATGACGCTGCTCTCCTTACTTCACAATGTAGGGAAGCAGGCCGATGTGGCGCGCGCGCTTGATCGCTTTCGCCAGCTCACGCTGCTTCTTGGTGGACACCGCGGTGATCCGCGACGGGACGATCTTGCCGCGCTCCGACAGGTAACCCTGGAGCAGACGGACGTCCTTGTAATCGATGACCGGTGCGTCCTTCTGGCTGAAGGGGCAGGTCTTGCGGCGGCGGAAAAAGGGTCGTGCCATGATGCTGTTCCTTATTCTTCGCCGTCGCGGTCACGGCCGCCACGGCCGCCGCGACGTTCCTGCTTGCGCATCATCACCGACGGACCCTTTTCGAGTTCGTCGACCTTGATGGTGAGCCAGCGGAGGATATCTTCGTTGATCGCGGCCTGGCGCTCGATTTCCGCGATGGCTTCGCCCGACACTTCGGCCGAGAGCATCACATAATGGCCCTTGCGGTTCTTCGCGATCTTGTAGGCGAGTTGCTTCAGGCCCCAGGTTTCGGTCTTGTGAACCTGGCCCTTATACTCGCCGATGACGTTGGTGACGGTTTCCGCCAGCGCATCGACCTGAGCCTGGCTCAGGTCCTGACGCGCGATAAAGACATGCTCGTAAAACGGCATGGGTAGCGTCCTTCGATTTGGCCGATCGCTGGTTCCGCGCCAATCGCGAAACCCCTCCGGCTGTCGTCCAGTCTTGCCTATTGGTGCAAAACAAACGGGGCGACAGGCATAAGGCCTCGCCCCGAATGGACGCGCCTATACAGATTCGCGCACGGAAATCAAGCGTGCGCGGCGAGCTTTTCCAGCAAGTCGCGCCCAAATTCGGTCAGCGTATCATCGCGCGCGCCAAGGATCAGGATACGGTCGCCGGCCGCCGCTTCGTCGAGCATCGCGGTGCCGCAAGCCGCGCGGGTGGTCATATGCACAGCGTCGCCGCCCCCCGCCACGATATCGGCGACCAGCGCCTCGCTGCCGACGCTGCGGTCGACGGTGCCGCCGAAATAGACGGGGTCGCAGACGAACAACCTGTCGTCGGGCCGCATGCCGCTCGCGAAACTGGCGGCGAGTTCCTGGCCCATCTGGCGCAGCGGACCATAGCCGTGCGGCTGGAAGAAGAGCAAAGCGCGGCCCGGAAGTTCGGCGACGGCGGCGAGGGTGGCGGCAACCTTGTCGGGATTGTGCGCGAAGTCGTCGATTACCGTGACGTCATTTGCCTGCCCGAGCACCTCGTAGCGGCGCGCGAGGCCGGCGAATTCGGCGAGCGCGGCGACCGAACTCGCGACCGGTATGTTCACCGCGCGCGCCGCCGCGATCGCGGCGAGGGCGTTTGCGGCATTATGCCGCCCTGGCATCCGCAGCCGGACGTCGTGACGGTCGCCCGCGAAGCTGACGGCGAAGCTGCACCCGTCAGGCAGCGCCTCGAAATCGCTGCCCTTGATTGCTGCCGCATCCGAAAAGCCGAAGCGCATGACATTGTCGCCCGCGAGTAGCGGGGTGGATTCGGGGTCGTCGGCGTTGATCACCGCGATCCGCGCCTTGGCAGCGAAATCGCCGAACAATTGGTGCAGTTCGGCAAGGCTCTTGTGGTCGAGGCTGATGTTGGTGACCACCGCGACGTCGGGCTGGTAGAGCGCGATCGAGCCGTCGCTTTCGTCAACCTCGCTGACATAGGTCGCCGCCTCGCCGACGAGTGCGCTCGCGAAGGGCATGTCCGCGCCCGCGAAATTGCGCATCACCGCGCCGTTCATCACCGTCGGCTTGGCGCCGGCGCTCTCCAGGATCCAGCCGATCATGCCGGTGACGGTCGACTTGCCGCTCGTCCCGCCGACACCGATCGCCTTGTCGGCTGCGTTGAAAAGCGCGGCGTTGAGGTCGGCGCGCGTCATGCGCGGCAGGCCGAGTGCGGCGGCGGCGGCAACATCGGGCACGCTGTCCTCGATCGCCGCCGAGGCGACGAGGGTCTGGCCCGCTTGCGGTCCGCTGCCGTCCTGCGGATAAAAGGCAATGCCCTGGCGTTCGAGCCAGGCGAATTTTTCGGGTGTCCGGCCCTGGTCGCGGCTGCGGTCCGACCCTGAAACCGCACTGCCGCGCGCCGCGACGATCATCGCCAGCGGCAACATGCCCGACCCGCCGATGCCGCAGAAGAAATAGGATTTGTTTTCCGCCATGGCGGCGCGATATGGCCTCTCGCGAACAATGGCAACACTCCCTCTCCCATAGGGAGAGGGTTGCGCAGACTTGGTGCGAAGCACCTAGTCGTAGCTGGGTGAGGGGATCAGGGATGGCGCGAATATCATACGGCAGATACCCTCATCCAACTCCGCCTAGCCGGCAAGCCGGCAAGGCTTCATATCCTTCTCCCAAGGGGAGAAGGCTGTAATGCGTATCGGAATCGTCGCCCCGTCGACTCCCATCCTGCCCGACGATGCCGAGGCTGTGCGCGCGATTGCCAGCCTTGGCTATCCCGATGTCGAGATGGAGTTCGACCCGCAATGTTTTGCGGTCCACGGCCATTTTGCGGGTGAAGACGGGCATCGCTTCGCGGCGCTGGTTGATATGGCGAACCGGCCCGATATCGACGCGGTGTGGTTCGCGCGCGGCGGCTATGGCGCGTGCCGGATCGCCGAGGATGCGGTTGCGGCGATGACCCCGGCGGCACGCGGCAAGGCGTTCCTCGGCTATTCGGATCAGGGCAATCTGCTTGGGTGCCTTTATCGCGACGGCTTCGATCATGTCGCGCACGGGCCGATGGTCGCCGACGTCCGCCGCGAGGGCGGCGATGCGGCGGTGGTGCGCGCGCTCGACTGGCTCGTCGCGCGCGATCCGGCGGCGTGCGAGGGCGGACTTGCGCACGGTGCGCGCCATGCCGCGTTCAACCTGATGACGCTGTCGATGCTGCTCGGCACCCCGCTCGAACCCGATCTGGCGGGCCATGTCCTGCTCGTCGAGGAGGTGAGCGAATATCTCTATGCTTTCGACCGCGCCTTTTTTCATGTCGCCAGCTACCTCGCCCCGCGTGGGCTGGCGGGCATCCGGCTCGGGCGGGTGAGCGATGTTCCCGAAAACGACCGTCCGTTCGGCATGGCGGCCGAGGAAATTGCGCAGGGCTGGTGCGCACGCACCGGCATCGCCTGGCTCGGCCGCGCCGACATCGGCCATGATGCGGGCAACAAGGTCGTGCCCTTCGGCTTGCATCGCGCCGGGTGACGCAATAGGCGCCTGATCCTATTGCGTCGCCCCCGCGAAGGCGGGGGCCGCTAGAGTTAGAACGACAACGGCCCCCGCCTTCGCGGGGGCGACGATAAAGGGTTTAGGGTCATGCGCGCATTCATCTTTCCGGGTCAGGGCAGCCAGGCGGTCGGCATGGGCAAGGCGCTGTCCGGCGCCTCTCGGCACGCACGCGAAGTGTTTCAGGAAGTCGACGACGCGCTTGGCCAGAAGCTGTTTCAGCTGATGAGCGAAGGTCCCGAGGATCAGCTGACCCTTACCGAAAATGCCCAGCCGGCGATCATGGCGAATGCGATCGCAACATTGCGCGTGCTCGAAAAGGAAGGCGGCGTGACCCTCGCTGCCACGGCCGATTATGTCGCGGGGCACAGCCTTGGCGAATATAGCGCGCTCTGCGCCGCGGGTGCCTTTGACCTCGCGACCACCGCGCGTCTTTTGAAGACGCGCGGACAGGCGATGCAGGCGGCGGTGCCGGTTGGCGTCGGCGCGATGGCGGCGTTGCTCGGGGCCGATATCGAGACCGCGCAGAAGCTTGCCGATGCGGCGGCCGAGGGCGAGGTGTGCACCGTCGCCAACGACAATGACCCGTCGCAGGTCGTAATTTCGGGCCACAAGGGCGCGGTCGAGCGCGCGGTCGCGCTGGTCAAGGACTTCGGGATCAAGCGCGGCGTGCTGCTGCCGGTGTCGGCACCCTTCCACTGCCCGCTGATGCAGGCGGCGGCCGATGCGATGGCCGAAGCACTCGGCGCCAATCCGCCCGCCGCCCCGCTGGTGCCGGTGGTTGCCAACGTCACCGCGAGCCCGGTCAGCGACGCCGGCACGATCCGCGACCTGCTCGTCCAGCAAGTCACCGGCCGCGTCCGCTGGCGCGAGAGCGTCGGCGCGATGGAGGATATCGGCGTCCAGCAATTCGTCGAATTCGGCGGCAAGGTCCTCTCGCCGATGGTCAAGCGCAGCGCGGCGGGTGAGGTCGAGACGGTGAGCGTGATTTCGATGGACGATATCGAAGCGCTGCTCAAGACGCTGTAGCCTGTGAGAACACGGCTTCTACGATGCGTTTCTAAACCCGGTCCCCGGCGACCAGGTCCAGTCGGAACCAGGCAGGAAAAACCGCTGTCCTACATTATCGCGCGGGCTTACTTTCGCCTCGATATGCTTGTTCAGGCCTCTTCGCGAACCGCCCCCAGTCGACCATCTGCTTTGCGATGGTTCTCGCAATGTGTGGGGTGTGTAGCGTGACCTTTGTGACCTTTGGAATAAAATTACACGTTCGAACGCGCAGCCCCCATCGATTCTAGTTTAAGATTTCAGGAGAAATTCAGATGTTCGATCTCACCGGCATGACCGCCCTTGTTACCGGCGCCTCGGGCGGTATCGGTTCGGCTGTTGCGCAGGCGCTGGCGGCGCAGGGCGCGCGGCTTGCGGTTTCGGGATCCAATGCCGAAAAGCTGGCCGCGTTTCGCGACAGTCTCGGCGGCGATCATGTCGCGCTGCCGTGCAACCTTGGCGATGCTGCCGCGGTCGACGCGCTCGTGCCGTCGGCGGTCGATGTGCTCGGGCAACTCGATATTCTCGTCAACAATGCGGGGGTGACGCGCGACAATCTGATCATGCGGATGAAGGATGAGGAGTGGCTGGACGTCATCCGCATCAATCTGGAGGCCAATTTCCGCCTCGCGCGCGCCGCCGCCAAGCCGATGATGAAGGCGCGCTTCGGGCGCATCATTTCGATCACCAGCGTCGTCGGCGCGACGGGCAATCCGGGGCAGGCCAATTATGCGGCATCGAAGGCGGGCGTCACGGGCATGACCAAGGCGCTGGCGCAGGAACTGGCGAGCCGCGGCGTGACGGCGAATTGCGTCGCGCCCGGCTTCATCGCCACCGCGATGACCGATGACCTGCCCGACGCGCAGAAGGAAGCGCTGAACCAGCGCATTCCGGCGGGCCGCATGGGCGAAGGCAGCGATATCGCGGCGGCGGTGGTCTATCTGGCTTCGAAGGAAGCCGGCTATGTTACCGGCCAGACGCTGCATGTGAACGGCGGGATGGCGATGCTGTCGTAGAGGCGACGGGGTCGGGGCGGGAATGGTGGGTTTCGGCTGGAAGCTGCCATTTCCTTCTTTGTCACCCCGGACTGGACCCGGGGTCCCGCTTGCTCTCGAAAACAACAGATGACTTTAAAAAAGCGGGATCCCGGGTCCAGCCCGGGATGACGAAAGTGGATGGTAGCTATGGCAGCGGCCGGGTCAGAAACTCGCCCGCGCGGTAATCCGGATGTCACGCCCCGCCAGCGGCACATAATCCTTGGTGAAGCTGGCGTGGCGGCGGGCGTCGACGTCGAAGATATTGTTCGCCGCCAGCGTCAGCGACAAATTCTTCGTGTCGGGCAGCGGACGCCAGGTCAGCGAGGCGTTGACGAGAGTGAAGCCCTTGGTCGGCGTCTCGAAGGTCGCGATGCGGGTCTGGTCGTCGGTCCATTCGACTTCGGCACGCGCGTCGATGCGCTCGCCTTGCGCTTCGAGCCCGCCGAGGATGCGCAGCGGCGGGATGCGCGGGACATTGCCGTCGACGCCGGCGCCCTTGATCTTGGCGCGCGTCATGTCGGCGGTCGCGTCGGCGACGATATTGAAGCCGCCGATCTGGGCGAGCGGGGCGCTCGCTTCGAATTCGAAGCCCCAGGTGCGCGCCTTGTCCTGCAGGAACTGGAACAGCGGCAGGTCGTCCTCGATCAGCCCGGTGTCGCTTTCATAGATGAAGCCGTCGAACCAGCTCGCATAGCCGGTGAGCGCGATCGCATAGCCGTCGCGATTGAACTTCAGCGATGCTTCGCCGCCCCAGCTGGTTTCCTTGTCGAAATCGGGGTTGCCGCGTTCGAAGGTTTGCGTTGCGGCGTGCGGGCCGTCGGACAGCAACTCCTCGGCCGAGGGGGCACGTTCGCTGTGCGAGACCGAGACGCTCGCCTTCAGGCCGTCGGCGATCGCATAGCTGAAGCCGCCTGCGCCCGAAAAGGCGTTGAACGACCGGTCGAAGCCGATGCTGCTCGCCTTGACGTTGGATTTTTCGAAGCGCAGCGCGCCTTCGAGCGTCAGCGGTCCCATCTCCAGTTCCTGCAGCGTGAAGGCAGCGAGGCGGGTGGTTTCGTTGGGCGGCAGGAAGGCCTCGTCGCCGATCGCGGCGAAATCGCGGAAGCTGTACTGGAGGCCGCTTGCGCCGCGCCAGCCGCCGCGGTCGTTCTGCGCCAGTTCGGTGCGGAACTCGATCCCCTTGTTGAGGAAGGTCGTGCCAGGGACGCCATCGTCGAACTCGGTATGCGCATAGTCGCCATAGGCGCCGCGGACGCGCAGCTTTTCGAACAGGCCGTCGCCGAGGTTGACCTCGCCGCGCAGATCGACGCGATATTGGCGCGACGAAATCGTCGGCTCTTCGCCAAGGTCGGCGCGCGGCGGGATGCCATAGTCGGTTTCAAGATAGCCGAACGACAGGCCGAGCATGCCGCCATCGTTAATATAGGCGGCGCCGATGCCGGCGCTGGTGCTGGTGCTTGCACTGTTGGGAATGCGGCCGCGGCTGTTCGCGGCGCCGGTCAGCCGCGCGGCTTCGTCGGCATCGCCATCGGCCGCCGCATCGGCGGCGAGGCCGAGCAGGCGCTGGCGCAGCGGTTCCGCATAGATGAGGCCGCCCGCGCGGACATCGTTCGAATCGCGGTAATTGCCGTCGACATGGACGACGAATTGCTGGGTCAGCGGCACGTCGACCGAGGCGCCGATGCTCTTATCGTCCGAGGCGCTGCCATAGCTGGCGAGGGCGTCGACGTGGAACGGCTCTTCGGGGATGCTGCGCGGGATGCGGCGGTCGAAGACATTGACGGCGCCGCCAATCGCCTGGCTCGAAAAGAGCAGGACCGACGGGCCGCGCAGGACCTCGATGCGTTCGGCGGTCAGCGGATCGATGCTGACGCCGTGATCGGCGGAAGTCGACGACGCGTCGATCGCGCCGAGCCCGTCGACGAGCACGCTCACCCGCTCCCCCGAAAAGCCGCGCAGGATCGGGCGCGACGCGCCGGGCGAGAAGCTGCTCGTCGACACGCCGGGCAGGCGGGTCAGGCTGTCGCCGATCTGGCCGCGAATATCCTGCGCCAGCTTCTCGCCTTCCATCACCGACACATTGCCGAGGATGTCGAGGCTGCGGACATAGGGCGCGGTGACGATGATCGGGTCGCCGGTGTGATAATCATCCTCCCCCGTCGCCGCGGGGCGGTCCTGCGCAAAGGCGGGGGTGGCGACGGTTACGAGAGCGATGGCAAGCGCGGAACCCGCGGAAGAGAGCAAACGCATCGGTGGAAATATCCTGTAGCTTGGGGAGGCTGTCGCCGGTCCAGTAATGATATACTGTTACCATAACAAGCCCTTCGCTTGCTTATGGCCGGTCGTTCGTCGGCGGCTGTGCCCCGTTGGTCGACAAAGCCGAAGATGGAGCGGGAAAAACGAAGCTGTCTTGCAGCCGCCTTGGCGCCGTCCTAAATCGGACCTTATGACCATTGCTCAAAACAGTCTGGCCCTGATCGGCAACACCCCGCTTGTGCTGCTCAAGGGGCCAAGCGAAGCCACTGGGTGCGAAATCTGGGGTAAGTGCGAATATGCCAACCCCGGCGGTTCGGTGAAGGACCGCGCAGCGCTTTATATCGTGCGCGATGCCGAAGCGAACGGCAGCCTGCGTCCCGGCGGCACGATTGTCGAGGGGACCGCGGGCAACACCGGCATCGGGCTTGCGCTCGTTGGCAATGCGTTGGGGTATAAGACGATCATCGTCATGCCCGACAACCAGAGCGCCGAGAAGATGGCGACGATCCGCGCGCTGGGCGCCGAGCTGGTGCTGGTCCCGCCCGCACCCTTCGCGAATCCCGGCCATTTCGTCCACACCTCGCGCCGCATTGCCGAGGAAACCGACAATGCGATCTGGGCCAACCAGTTCGACAATATCGCCAACCGCAAGTCGCACGTGCTCGGCACCGCCGAGGAAATCTGGGCGCAGATGGACGGCCGGATCGACGGCTTTACCTGTGCGGCGGGGACCGGCGGGACGATCGCGGGGACCGGGCTGGGACTGAAGGCGAAGAGCGCCGACATTGTCATCGCACTGACCGATCCGCACGGCGCCGGGCTCTATAATTATTATCAGTGCGGCGAGCTGAAGCCCGAAGGGTCGAGCGTCGCTGAAGGGATCGGCCAGAACCGCATCACCGCCAATCTGGAAGGCGCGCCGATCGACACCCAGTTCCGTATCTCGGACGCTGAAGGGCTCGCGGTCGTGCGCCAACTGCTCGACGAGGAGGGGTTATGCCTCGGCCTGTCGTCGGGGATCAACGTCGCGGGCGCGATGGCGCTGGCGCGCCAGCTTGGTCCCGGCAAGCGCATTGCAACTATCCTGTGCGACAGCGGGTTTCGCTATCTGTCGACGCTCTTCAACCCTCAGTGGCTGGCGAGCAAAGGGCTGGCGGATACGGAGGCCGCGGCATGAACCAGGGAAAGGTCGAAACGGCAGTGCCGGCTCCCGTCACGCCCGCCCACGATACGATGCGGCGCTTGCAGATCGGGATAGCGGGTGTGCTGACGGTGCTGTTGCTCGTCGGCATGGCCGGGCTGATCGGTGATCGCGCACGCGAAAATGCCGGGCAGAGCGCGGCGCTCGATCCCGCGGTCAATATGCCCGGCGAGGAGCAGAAGAGCGCCAGCGCCCCGCTTGAGGAACTGGGCGTGCAGCCGGTTTCCAAGGATGAAAATGCGCTGACGCCGGTGAAGGTGCCGCAGGCCGTGCCGGCGGCGCCGGCGGCGACGACCGTTCCCGACCTTGAACCCGATCCAGCACTCGCCCGGGCCCGCCAATCGAAACAGTGACGACCCGCGCATTCGGGCCGGGGCGGCGCGCGCTGGCGGTTTCCGCATTGACGATCGCGCTCGGCTGGTTCGCGGGCGGACAATATTGGCTCGATCGCATCGATCCGGCGCTGGCCCTGCCTTTGCTGGCACCGCCGATGCTGTTGCTGGGCTGGTGGCAGCGCGGCGCAGCGGTGCGCGACCGCCGGCGGTGCATTCTGATCGCCGCGGCGATCCTGTTGTCCGCTCAGGCGCTCCTCGCATTCGGGCTCGCCGGTTCGCCGGGCTGGGCGCAATTGCTGCTGATCCTGATCGCCGTCGCCGCTGCTGCATTCGCTGCCGATGCGTTGGTGCAATGGCGTGCGAAGGGCAGGGCGATCCGGTTGTTCGCCGTGCTGGGGTTCGCGCTCGGCTGGTTTGCGGCGGGGCACGGGCTGCTGTCCTGGCTCTATCGCCCTGCGGTTGCGGCGGCGGACGCTCCCTCGGTGACGATGCTCACCGGGCTGCCGCTGCGCTGGACCGCGGGGGGCGATATCGCCGCGATGATCGCCGAAGGCGCGGCGGACGATCCGGCGCTGGCACGACTGGAGGCGGCGGGCCCCGTCGCGCTAGTCGACAGCATCGTCGATCATGTGCCGCCGCGCGGCGGTGCGCTTCTCCTCGCCCATCCGCGCGCGCTGGCGCCGCGCGAGCTGGTCGCGATCGATACTTTCGTGCGCAGGGGAGGGCGTGCGGTCATCCTTGCCGATGCGCTGTCGGGCTGGCCCGCGCGCTATCCGCTGGGCGATCCGCGCAATCCGCCCGTCACCAGCCTGCTCACCCCTTTGCTCGACCATTGGGGGATTGTGCTCGGCGCGGCGCCCGCCCGCGAAACCGGGGCGCGAGTGGTCGATGTCGATGGTGCGCGCCTGCGATTGTTCAGTGCCGGACGGTTCGTTCGCCTGCCGCCGCCGTGCCTGTCCTACGCCGATCGCCGCGTTGCCGCCTGTCCGGTCGGCGCGGGTAAGGTGTGGATCGTCGGCGATGCCGACCTGCTCTTCGCACCCCTGTGGCAGCCGCTGGTGAGGGGCGCGTCCCATCTGCGCCGCGCCGACACGATGGACTGGCTTGCCGCGCGGCTGTGGGACGATGCCGCGAACCGCGCGGTGCTCCGTCCGCTGTGGATGCGCCCGCCGCGCTTCTGACCCCGTCCTATCGCCGTTTTTCCCCGGCTTGCCCCAGCGCGAGTATCGCTGCCGTGCCGTTCGGAGGCGCATTTCAACGATTTGCCCCCATTTTTGCGACGAATAGGGAGTAGATTCCCTATTTTACCCTAAAATACCCCTTTCCACCCCGATTTATAGTTGATAGTCAGGAATCGGAGAGGGGCAATCTCCGCCTGAGTCATTCGGCCCGGAATTCGTGATTCCGGGATCAGGGAAGTTTTGCCCGGTGGCGCACGGCAGGGGGCATAGCGATGGCGGTTGTGACGCCCGGTCAATATGCAGGCACCAACTTCGCCGCGATCGATGGCAAGGGGCGCATCGCCGTCCCCTCTCAGTTCCGCAACAATGTGCCCCTTACAGCGGACGGCCAGCGCGTGCTTTGGGTCGGGTTCCACGAAAAGCTGCCCTGCCTGGTCGCCTATGGCCAGGATCAGTATGACCGCCTGAACGGCGAGATCGAACGCGACCGCGAAACCGCGCGGCTGCGTAACATCGATTTCGACGAGGATAGCGAGTTCAAGAAGCGCTTCAGTTACACCGAGCCCTACACGCTCGACGACAGCGGGCGCTTCCTCCCCAGCTTCATCCACCGCGACCGCGTCGGCGATGCCGGCGCGACGGCATTTGTGGGCTCGGGCCGCCGGCTCGAAATCTGGTGGCTGCCGACACTGGCCGAATGCGCCGACGCAGACCCGGTGCTCCAGCGCCTTGCGGCGTCGTGGGGTGCTGCAAAAGGGAAGGCGCGCAAATGATCGACCTTTCCCCTCAGCTCTCCCGCGACCCGCGCCACGACCCGGTCCTTCGCGACGAAGTCCTCGCCGCGCTCGCCATCGCCCCGGGCGAGCGCCACGTCGATGCGACCTTCGGCGCCGGCGGCTATACGCGCGCGATGCTCGCGGCGGGCGCCGACGTCATCGCCTGCGACCGCGATCCCGACGCGATCGCTGAGGGGCAGGCGCTGGTCGCCGAAGCCGATGGCCGGTTGACGCTGGTGCACGGTCGCTTCGGCGAGATCGACCGGCTGCTCGCCGAGCGCGGGATCGACGCCGTCGACGGCATCACCTTCGACATCGGCGTCTCGTCGATGCAGCTCGATCGCGATGAGCGCGGCTTCTCGTTCCAGAAGGACGGTCCGCTCGACATGCGCATGGCGCAGGAAGGAGAAAGCGCGGCCGACTGGCTCAACCGCGCCGACGAGACCGAAATTGCCGACGTGCTTTATCATTATGGTGACGAGCGCCAGTCGCGCCGCGTCGCCCGCGCGATCGTCGCCGCTCGCCCGCTCGCCCGCACCGCCGAACTGGCGACAGTCATCCGCAAGGCGCTGCGCCATCCGCCCGGCGCGCCCAAGGATCCCTCGACGAAAAGCTTTCAGGCGATCCGCATCCACATCAACGGCGAACTCGACGAACTGGTCGCGGGTCTGGCCGCGGCCGAGCGCGTGCTGCGCCCCGGCGGCCGGCTCGCCGTCGTCAGCTTTCACAGCACCGAGGATCGCATCGTGAAGAATTTCTTGCGCGAACGGAGCGGAGGCGATGCCGCCGGTTCGCGCCACCGGCCCGCGCCTACCCCTCCGGCGCGGGCCGCAACTTTCGAAACCCCGGCCCGCAAGGTGCGGCCGGGCAAGGCCGAAGAGGCGCGCAATCCGCGCGCGCGATCGGCGACGCTCAGGAGTGCGGTGCGGAGCGGCGCTCCGGCATGGTCCGTTCGCTCGGCCGACGACTCTACGGATAGGGAGGCAATCTCATGCTGATGGCGGCTCGCAAGCTTCAGGGGATCGGCCTGGTGCTCCTCGTGCTCATCATTGCGATGATGTTGTATCCCGTATCGCTCAAGGTCGCGGCGACGCGCAGCGAACTGGCGAAGATAAACCGCCAGATCGACCGCACGCGCGACAATATCCGCTATCTCGAATCCGAACTCGCGGTGCGCGCCTCGATGCGCCAGCTCGAACAGTGGAACGCGGACACCTTCGGTTATTCGGCGCCGGCCGCGGACCAGTATCTGTCGAACGAGCGCCAACTCGCGTCGCTCGACCGCCTGCCGCGCGCGCGCGGTGCCAATGAGGTGGCGCCCGTGCTGATGGCAATGGTCAGCCCCGTCGGCACCCCCGAAAAAGCCGAGGCCAAGCCCGAAGTAAAACCCGAAAACGTCAAGGCGCCGGCCGCGAAGCCGGTCCAGCTGGCTCAGGCCGAAATTCGCGGCGGCGACGTCCGCAGCGATGCTGCACCGCGCCTCGCCCCGACCCGGCGCCGCGAGCAGTTGAAGATGATCGAGGACCAGCTCCTTGCCGAATCGACGCTCGCCGATCTCAAGCGCGCCGCTGCGCGCGAAGCCGCGGGAGGGCAGTAAGCCACGATGAACACGTTGGTCGTCCGTCCGGCCCGGGTGCGCACCGCGGGGGTGCGGCAGCAAATATTGCTGACCGCGCAACAGCGGCTGATGATCCTGATGCTGCTGTTCACGGCCGCCTTTTTTCTCGTGTCGATGCGCCTGCTTTATTTCGCGGTCTTCGACTCCTCGACCGGCCGAGGCTCGGGCTCGGCGGCATTCGTGCCCGCGCGCGCCGATATCGTCGATCGCAACGGCGTGCCGCTGGCGCGCACGATCGACGGCTATTCGATCCGCGTCGTGCCATCGAAACTGCTCAACAACCGCCAATATCTGGCAGACGAACTGCACAAGATTTTTCCCGACATGCCGCGCGAGGAACTGCTCGCGAAGGTTAGCGGTGCGCGGCCGACCTATATCCGCCGCCGTGCGCTGCCCGACCAGGTTGCGGCGGTGAATGCGATCGGCGATGTCGGTTTCGATTTCCCGCGCGAGAAAGAGCGGCTTTATCCGCAGCTGACGCTTGCGGCGCATGTCCTTGGCTTCACCAATGCCGAAGGGCACGGCGTCACAGGGGTCGAGGGCGCGTTCGACGACCGGCTGGTAGACAAGGCGACGCGCGCCGAACCGATGGCACTATCGATCGACGCGCGCGTGCAGGGCGTGCTCGAAAGCGAGCTTGGTAATGCGGTGACCAACCTCGAGGCGATCGGGGGTGCCGGCATCATCCTCGACGTGCATTCGGGTGAAGTGCTTGCGATGGCATCGCTGCCGACATTCAATCCCAACAAGCTGACCGGCAGCGATCCGATGACGCGGCGCAATGCGGTGACCTATAATCTCTACGAACTTGGTTCGACCTTCAAGCCGCTGACCATCGGCGCAGCGATCGACAATGGCGTCGTGACCAGCATGGCAAAGCGATATGACGCGACCAAGCCGCTCGCAATCGCCGGGTTCCGGATTCGTGATTCGCACAATATGGGCCGCTGGCTCAACGTGCCCGAGACGCTGATCCATAGCTCGAACATCGTCACCGCGCAGATCGGCGACCAGTTGGGCCGCGAAAAGATGGAGCAATTGTTCCGCGGCCTCGAGTTCGACGGCCGCCCGCATATCGAACTGAAGGAACGCGCCTTCCCGCTCTGGCCCAAGGATTGGGGTCGCGTCACCACGATGACGGCGAGCTATGGCCACGGCATCGCGGTGACCCCGCTGCACCTCGCGAGCGCCTATGCTGCGCTGGTCAACGGTGGCATCTGGCGCCCCGCGACCTTGATGAAACTCGGCGACAAGGCGCCGCCTCAGGGCCGCCGCGTGTTCAAGGCTTCAACCAGCGCACGGATGCGCCAGCTGCTCCGCCTGATCGTGTCCGACGGTACCGGGCGTCAGGCCGATGCACCGGGTTTCCGCGTCGGCGGCAAGACGGGCAGCGCCGAAAAGCCGGGCGCGGGCGGCTATCGCCGCCATTCGCTCGTGTCGACCTTTGCAGCCGCTTTCCCGATGGATAATCCGCGCTACGTCATCATCGCGATGATCGACGAGCCAAAGGGCAACGCCTTCAGCTCCGGCCAGCGCACGGCGGGTTACACCGCGGCGCCGGTGGTACGGAAAGTGGTGATGCGCGCCGGTCCGATGCTCGGCGTGTTCCCCGACGAAACGCGCGATGTCGACGTCTCCGAGCTGACCCCCCTGCTGTGGAGAAACGGGGAAGGCGAATAATGCGTCTCGCGGCGCTGCTCGACGATCAACGGCTGGCAGGCATCGACCCGGTTGTGACCGGGCTCGCCATCGATCATCGCAAGGTCGCGCCGGGAACGATCTTTGGCGCGTTCGTCGGCGAGACGTTCAACGGCGAGGATTTCATTGCCGCTGCGGTCGCAGCGGGCGCGATTGCCGTCGTCGCGCGGCCTGAGGCGCGGGTCGAAGGTGCGATCCATGTCGCCGATACCAACCCTCGCCGCACCTTTGCGCATATCGCGGCGCGCTTCTTTCATCGTTTTCCCGCGACCTGCGTCGCGGTGACGGGCACCAACGGCAAGACTTCGACCGTCGAAATGACGCGCCAGCTATGGCGCATGGCGGGGTTCAACGCCGCGTCTATCGGCACGCTCGGCATCACGACGTCGAACGAAAGCGCCTCGACGGGGCTGACGACGCCCGACATCGTCACTTTCCTCAGCAACATGTCGGGCCTGGCCGCCGAGGGCGTGACGCATGCCGCGTTCGAAGCATCGAGTCACGGCCTCGACCAATATCGTACCGAGGGGCTGCCGGTGAAGGCGGCGGCTTTCACCAACCTCAGCCACGATCATCTCGACTATCATGGCACGATGGAGGCCTATCTTGCCGCCAAGTTGCGGCTGTTCGCTGAGGTCGTTGAGGTCGACGGGACTGTCGTTGTCTGGAACGATGACGAATATTCGGCCGCTGTGGTTGCTGCAGCGAACGCTCGCGGCATCGGGCTGATGACCGTTGGGGCGAACGGCACCGATTTGCGTCTCGTGTCGCGCGAACCGACCCAGCTCGGGCAGTTGCTTGTAATCGCATCGGGCGACGCGACCTATAAGGTGACCCTGCCGCTGATCGGTGCCTACCAGGTCGCCAACGCGCTCGTGTCGGCAGGATTGGCGATTGCAACCGGCGGCGATACCGCGCAGACGCTCGCCAATCTCGCGCGACTCCAGCCGGTACGCGGCCGCCTTGAGCGCGCCGCGATCACCAAGGCGGGCGCGCCCGTCTATGTCGATTATGCGCATACGCCGGATGCGATCGAGGCGGCGCTCGACGCATTGCGGCCGCATGCGACGGGCCGGCTGATCCTTGTCTTCGGCGCCGGCGGTGACCGCGATCAGGCGAAGCGCCCGGAAATGGGGAAGGCCGCCGCCGCCAAGGCCGAGGTGCTGATCATCACCGACGATAATCCGCGCGGCGAAGATCCCGCGCTCATCCGTGCTGCTATCGCCGATGGTGCGCCCGCTGCGCAGATCATCGGCGATCGCCGCGCCGCGATCGCCGCCGCGATTGCCGAAGCGCGCGCCGACGATATCATCTGCATCGCGGGCAAGGGGCATGAACAAGGCCAGATTGTCGGGCGCGGCGACGATATGCGCGTCATTCCGTTCGACGATGTCGCGGTCGCGCGCGAGGCGGCGGCATGACCCCGCTGTGGACCGCACGCGCCATCGCCCAGGCGACCGGCGGCACCGCCAGCGCCGACTTCACCGTGCAGGGCGTTGCGTTCGACTCGCGCGAGGTGAAAAAAGGTGACTTGTTCGTCGCGATGAAGGGCGAATTTGCCGACGGCCACGCCTTTATCGATAAAGCGATTGCGGCGGGCGCCGCGGGTGTCATCTGCGAAGCCGCGATCGACCATCCCCATGTTCGCGTCCCCGACAGCGCCGCCGCCCTGAACGTGCTCGGCACCGCGTCGCGCGCGCGCAGCCATGGGCGGATCATCGGGGTTACCGGATCGGCGGGCAAGACGGGGACGAAGGAGGCGCTGTTCGCGGCGCTCGACCGCTTCCGCCCCGGCAAGGCGCATCGCTCGGTCAAAAGCTACAACAATCATGTCGGCGTGCCATTGAGCCTCGCGCGCATGCCGTCGACCGCCGATTACGGCGTGTTCGAAATGGGGATGAACCATGCGGGCGAACTCGCCGAATTGACGCGCTTGGTACGCCCGCATGTCGCCATCGTCACCACCATCGCGCCCGCGCATCTGGAGCATTTCGGCAGCGAGGAAGCGATTGCCGACGCGAAGGGCGAGATTTTCGAAGGGCTCGAACCCGGCGGCACCGCCATCATTCCCTTCGACAGCCCCTATTATGCGCAGCTCCGCGGAAAAGCCGAAAACCATGCGGCGCATGTCGTCAGCTTCGGGTTGGGCGAAGGCGCCGACGTGCGCGCGATCGATTGGCTGTCCGACGGGCAGGGCGGCTCGCTGGTCACCGCGCAGGTGCAGGATGCGTTGCTGTGTTTCACGATTGCGCAGGCCGGCGCGCATTGGGTGTCGAATTCGCTCGCGGTGCTCGCCGCGGTCAAGGCGGTGGGCGGCGATCTGCCCGCGGCGGGGCTCGCCTTCGCCGAAATGCCTGGGATCGCGGGACGCGGCGCGCGTCATCGCATGGCCGTGACCGGCGGCGACGTTCTGGTCATCGACGAAAGCTATAATGCCAATCCCGCCTCGATGGCGGCGACCATCGGCCAGTTCGGCAGCGAATCCGCCGAGCGCCGGATCGCGATATTGGGGGCGATGCGCGAACTTGGCGCGGGCAGCGACGATTATCATGCGGCGCTGGCAGCTCCGCTCGTCGCGGCGGGGGTGCAGTTCGCCCTGCTCGTCGGCGACGAGATGACACCGCTCGCCAAAGCGCTTGAGGGTCGCATCGATTTCGCGCATGTGCCCGACCACCCGACCGCCAGGGCGCGGCTGGGCGAATTGATCCGCGCCGGCGATGCCGTGCTGATCAAGGGGTCGAACAGCGTCGGCCTGTCGCACATCGTGACGGCGCTGACCAACGGGGATTATTGATGTTATATTGGCTGGCGGAATGGCTTGGCTTTCCGGGGGTGCTCAACCTCATTCGATACTTGAGCTTCCGGTCGGGCGCCGCCGTTGCGACCGCGCTGATCATCGGGCTGTGGATCGGCCCGCGCTTCATCCAGATGCTGCGCATGCGGCAGGGCAAGGGGCAACCGATCCGCGACGATGGCCCGCAAAGCCATCTCGCCAAAAAAGGCACGCCGACGATGGGCGGGCTGATGATCCTCATCTCGCTGATGATTTCCGCCTTGCTGTGGATGGACCTGTCGAACCGCTTCGTCTGGGCGTGCATATTTGTCACCGGCGGGTTCGCGGCGGTCGGTTTTCTCGACGACCTCGACAAGGTGACGAAAGCCAGCCACCGCGGAATTCCAGGGCGCGTGCGCCTGCTCATCGAATTTCTGATTGCCGGTGTCGCGGTGTTCCTGATCGTGTCGCGGACCGGGACCGACCTTTATCTGCCCTTCTTCAGCGGGGTCGTGCTCGAACTCGGGCCGCTCTATTATGTCTTCGCGATGGTACTGATCGTCGGTTTCGGCAATGCGGTGAACCTGACCGACGGGCTCGATGGTCTCGCGACCTTCCCCGTGATCATCGCCAGCCTGACCTTCCTCGTCATCGTCTATCTGTCGGGTAATGTGAAGTTCGCCGACTATCTGGGGATTCCGCATGTTCCGGGGGCGGGCGAGCTGGCGATCTTCGCTGCCGCGATCATCGGGGCGTGCCTTGCCTTCCTGTGGTTCAACGCGCCCCCCGCCGCGGTCTTCATGGGCGACACGGGCAGCCTTGCGCTTGGCGGCGCGCTGGCGACGATCGCGGTCACCGCGCAGCATGAACTGGTACTCGTGATCGTTGGCGGATTGTTTGTCGTCGAGGCGCTGTCGGTGATCATCCAGGTCTTCTGGTATAAACGTACCGGCAAGCGCGTCTTCCGCATGGCGCCGATCCACCATCATTTCGAGCAATTGGGCTGGCCCGAATCCACCGTCGTCATCCGCTTCTGGATCGTCTCGATCATCCTTGCGCTCGCGGGACTCGCGACCTTGAAGCTGCGGTGATCACCGCGCGCGCCTTTGCCGGCCGCCGCTATGCGGTGCTGGGACTGGCGCGCTCGGGTCTGGCGACCGTCGAGGCGCTTGTCGCCAGCGGCGCAGGCGTCACCGCGTGGGACAATCGCGAGAATGCGCGCGACGAGGCGATGGCGCTGAACGCCGATATCGGCGATCCGCTTGAAATCGACCTGGTCGGCTTTGCGGGCGTTGTCGTGTCGCCCGGCGTGCCGCTGAACCGCCATCCGATCGCCGCGCATGCGCGTGAGGCGCATGTGCCCGTCATCGGCGATATCGAGCTGTTCGCCGAGGCGCGCGCCGACCTGCCGCCGCACAAGGTCGTCGGTATCACCGGCACCAACGGCAAGTCGACCGTCACCGCGCTGATCCACCATATGCTGGAAAGCGCGGGCGTGCCGGCGCTGATGGGCGGCAATATCGGGCTGCCGATCCTGTCGCGCGATCCGCTCCCGGAGGGCGGCGTCTATGTGCTCGAACTGTCGAGCTATCAGATCGATCTGTCGCACAGCCTGGCGTGCGACGTCGCGGTGCTGACCAATATCACCCCCGACCATCTCGATCGCTACGACGGGTTCGAGGGCTATGCGGCGTCGAAGGCGCGGCTATTTTCGCTCCAGCACCGTGATCAGGTTGCGATCGTCGCGGTCGATGACGGTCCGTCGAAGGCGATCGCCAGCCGGATCAACCATCGTCTTCATCGCGTCTCGGCGAAGGATATCGACCCCGCCGATCAGATGCGCTGGCCCGCATTGCAGGGCCCGCACAATGCCCAGAACGCCGTATGCGCGATCGCGGTCTGCCGCGTGCTTGGGCTGAACGACGAACAGATCGAAAGCGGCCTCGCGACATACAACGCACTGCCGCATCGCATGGAATTGGTTGGCGAAGTCGCTGGCGCCCGCTGGTACAATGACAGCAAGGCGACCAACGCGGCTTCCGCTGCACCGGCGCTGGCGGCCTTTCCGCCGGCGCCGGACCAGCGTTTGCACTGGATCGCCGGAGGGCAGGCGAAGGGCGACGGGCTGGAGGCCTGCCGACCCTGGTTCGCCAACGTCAAGCGCGCCTATCTGATCGGTGAAGCGATGGAGCCGTTCGCGGCGGAAATCGGCGACACGATCCCGGCCGACCGGTCGGGCGACCTTGCGACCGCGGTTGCGCGTGCGGCGGCGGCGGCGGCGCCCGGCGACATCATCCTGCTATCGCCGGCCTGCGCGTCGTTCGACCAGTTCAAGGATTATGAGCAGCGCGGCGATGTTTTTCGTGGGCTGGTGCGGGCACTTGGGGCATGAGCGGGGGGATGGACAATATGGACGCAACGTCGGAACGGCCGGTCATCGCCACCACGCGCACGGTCAAGCGCCGCGGGCCGCGTCTCAGCCGCGCCGATCGCACCCCGCTGGGCCTGTGGTTCTGGGAAATCGACCGGGTGCTGTTGCTGCTCGTATCGATGCTGATCGCGGTCGGGCTCGTCGCCGTCGCCGCGGCGTCGCCGGTCGCGGCGCAAAAGCTGTCGACGACGACCGCCAGCCTCGATCCGCTCTATTATTTCTATCGCCAGCTGATGTGGGTGATTGTCGGGGTGCCGGTGATGGCGGCGGTGTCGATGTTGCCCAAGCCGCAGGCGCGGCGCTTTGCCATCTACGGCACGATCCTCTTTCTGGCGCTGCTCTTCCTCGTCCCGCTCGTCGGGGCGTCGGTGAACGGTGCACAGCGCTGGCTCGGCAGCGGGGCTTTCCGGCTCCAGCCGTCCGAATTCCTGAAACCCTTCTTCGCCGTCTCGCTCGCGTGGATATTGTCGCTGCGGCTCCATGACCAGAGCCTGCCGGTGGTGCCGCTCTCCTTCGTGCTCACCGGGGTCATCGCGCTGTTGCTGATGGGACAGCCTGACCTGGGGCAGACGATCATCTTTGCGGCGACCTGGTTCGTGCTGGTGCTGGTCGCCGGCCTGTCGATGCGGATCATGGGAATGCTCGCCGGGGCGGGGCTCGCGGGGATCGTACTCGCCTATTTCTTCTATCCGGTCGCGCAGCAGCGCATCAATATCTGGCTGTTTGCCGAGGGCGACAGCTTCCAGGTCGACAAGGCGCATGCCACCCTCACGGCCGGCGGACTGATCGGCACCGGACCCGGCGCGGGGCTGGCCAAGTTCCAGCTGCCCGAAGCGCACACCGATTATATCTTCTCGGTCATTGGCGAGGAGTTCGGGATGATCGCGTGCATCGCGATCGCGATCCTCTATCTCGCGATCATTGTCCGCGTGCTCGTCCGCCTGCTCGATGAAGAGGACAGCTTCCTGATCCTCGCGGTCGCGGGGCTGATCGCGCAGTTCGGCGGCCAAGCGATCATCAACATGGCGGTGAACACCCAGCTTTTCCCGTCGAAGGGCATGACCTTGCCCTTCATCAGCTATGGCGGCTCGTCCTTCATCGCGCTGTCGATGGGCATGGGTTTGCTCTTGTCGCTGACCCGGCGAAACCCCTATGCCGCGCGGATATCGATGACCCGCAACTGGAACAAAAGATGACGGTCTCCCAATGACAGCAACGCGCCATTTCCTTCTCGCCGCCGGCGGGACGGGCGGCCATATGCTGCCGGCCTATGCGCTTGCGGGCGAACTGATTTCGCGCGGCCACCGCGTGGCATTGGTCAGCGACGATCGCGGACTCAGGATTCCCGGCGCACCGGCCGAGATGGACACTCACATCCTTCCCGCCGGCCGCGTATCGGGAGGCCCCCTCGGCTGGCTCAAGGCCGCGATGGCGATCCGCAAGGGCCGCCGCATGGCCATCGACCTGATCCGTACCTTCGACCCTGCCGTCGTCGTCGGCTTCGGCGGCTATCCCTCGCTTCCCAGCTTGCTCGCCGCGGGGGCGACGAAGCGCCCGCGGGTGCTGCACGAACAAAATGCCGTATTGGGCCGCGTCAACCGGCTGATGGCGCCGCGCGTCAACGCCGTCGCGGTCGCCTATCGCAACATCCAGCGGCTTCCGGCCGGGAACGAAGCCAAGCTCCACATCACCGGCAACCCGGTTCGCGAGGAGATCATCGCGATCCGCGAAGACGGTTTCCCTCCGTTGCCCGAGGACGGCATCTTCCGCCTGCTTGTGGTCGGAGGAAGTTTGGGGGCCACGGTGCTCAGCGAAGTCGTGCCCGCCGCGATCGCGATGCTGCCGCGTGCGCTGCTCGACCGGCTGCAGGTCGTCCAGCAATGCCGCGAGGATGATATCGAGGCGGTGCGCGCCAAATATGCCGAACTCGGCGTCGCCGCCGAATGTGCCTCCTACATCACGGATTTCCCCGACCGGCTGCGCTGGGCGCATATGGTCATCGCGCGCGCGGGAGCCTCGACCGTTGCCGAACTCGCCTGCGCGGGACGTCCCGCGATCTTCGTGCCCTATCCGGGGGCGATGGATGATCACCAGACTTATAATGTCGTCGACCTCGTCGACGCGGGCGGGGCGATCGCCTTTCGGCAGCCCGACTTTACCCCGGCCGAGGTCGCCAAGCATATCCAGCGCATGGCGCTCGAACCCGGCGCGCTCGAAGACGCCGCCGAGCGTGCGGCAAGCTGCGGGCTTCCCGATGCGACGCGCAACCTTGCCGACCTTGTCGAGTCGCTCGCCGCGCCGCCGATGATGGATGTGATCCGCGTCGGCGCGCCGTCGGTTCAGCGTACGTCCGCGAGCGGGATCGCTGCGGCGCGTCAGGGAGGCGAATGATGCGCGGCGTTGCGACCGATATCGGCACCATCCACTTCATCGGTATCGGCGGTATCGGCATGTCGGGCATCGCCGAGGTCATGCACAATCTGGGCTACCGGGTGCAGGGCAGCGACATCGCTGATTCTTATGTCGTTGAGGGCCTTCGCAAGCGCGGGATCAAGGTCGCGATCGGACATGAAGCGTCGAATGTCGACGGCGTGGCGGTCGTCGTCACCTCGACCGCGGTCAAGCGCGGCAATCCCGAGGTCGAGGCGGCGCTCGCGCACCGCATCCCGATCGTCCGCCGCGCCGAAATGCTCGCCGAACTGATGCGGCTGAAATCGACCGTCGCGATTGCGGGCACCCATGGCAAGACGACGACGACCAGTCTTGTCGCGGCGTTGCTCGACGCGGGCGGGATCGACCCGACGGTGATCAACGGCGGCATCATCAACAATTATGGCTCGAACGCGCGCCTCGGCGCCAGCGACTGGATGGTGGTCGAGGCCGACGAGAGCGACGGCAGCTTCCTGCGTCTCGACGGCACGATCGCGGTCGTCACCAACATCGATCCCGAACATCTCGACCATTATGGCAGCTTCGACGCGATCAAGGACGCCTTCGTCGAGTTTATCGAGAATGTGCCCTTTTACGGCGCTGCGATGCTCTGTCTCGACCATCCCGAGGTGCAGGCGATCATCCCGCGCATCCGCGACCGGCGCATTGTCACCTACGGCTTCTCGGCGCAGGCCGACGTGCGCGGCACCAATGTGACGCCGGGCCCCGACGGCAACCGCTTCGATGTCGTCGTGCGCGACCGCGACGGCAACAGCCGCACGATCGAGGGCATTCACCTGCCGATGTCGGGGCGCCACAATGTCCAGAACGCGCTCGCCGCGATCGCGGTGGCGCTGCACATGGGGGTACCGGACGACAAGATCGTTTCGGGGTTCAACGGCTTTGCCGGAGTCAAGCGCCGCTTCACCAAAGTTGGCGAGATCGCGGTGGGTGAAGGCGTCGTGACCGTGATCGACGATTACGCCCATCACCCTGTCGAAATCCGCGCGGTGCTGTCGGCCGCGCGCGAAGGGGCGGGGGCGGGGCGCGTCGTTGGCGTCGTTCAGCCGCACCGCTTCACGCGCCTGCGCGATCATATGGACGATTTCCAGCAGGCATTTAACGACGCCGACATGGTACTGGCGCTGCCCGTCTATGCCGCGGGTGAAAGCCCGATCGACGGCGTGTCGTCGGATGCGCTGGTTCAGGGCCTGCGCGATCGCGGGCACCGTCAGGCGAATGTCGTCGCCGACGCGGATGCGCTGTCCGCTAGCATTGCTGCGAGCATCAAGGCGGGCGATTTGAGCGCGGGCGATATGGTCATCTGCCTTGGCGCGGGGGATATTACGAAGATGGCGGCGGGTCTCGCTGTCGCTGTCGAGGCGGCATGAGCGCCGTCGCAACCCTTCCATCCGTTCGCGGCAAGCTGACGGCGAAGGCGCCGCTGGCGCCGCTCGTCTGGTTCAAGTCGGGCGGCCCGGCCGACTGGCTGTTCGAACCGAAGGACGCCGACGATCTCGCCGATTTCCTGCGCGATCTCGATCCCGCTGTGCCGGTGATGGCGCTCGGGCTCGGCTCGAACCTCATCGTCCGCGACGGTGGCTTCGCGGGTGTCGTCGTCCGGCTTGGCAAGGCCTTCGCCAAAGTCGAAGCGATCGATGCGACGGCGTTGCGCTGCGGCGGCGGCGCGTCGGGCATTCTCGTCTCCTCGACCGCGCGCGATGCGGGCATCGCGGGGCTCGAATTCCTGCGCTCGATTCCCGGCACCGTCGGCGGCTTCGTGCGCATGAACGGCGGCGCCTATGGTGGCGAGGTCAAGGATATCCTCATCAACTGCGATGTCGTGCTCCGCTCGGGCGAGCGGAAGACGCTGCCGCTCGCCGATCTTGGCTATACCTATCGCCACAGCGACTTGCCCGATGGCGCGGTTGTTATCGGAGCGACGTTCCGCGGCCGGGCGGGAGAACCCGCAGCCATCCAGGCCGAAATGGACCGCATTTCGGCGAGCCGCGAAGCGTCGCAGCCGCTGCGTTCGAAGACCGGCGGTTCGACTTTCAAGAACCCCGACGGGCACAAGGCTTGGCAGCTCGTCGACGAAGCCGGCTGCCGCGGCTTCGCCGTTGGCGGCGCGCAGGTCAGCGAGAAGCACACCAATTTCCTGATCAACACCGGCGAAGCGACGAGCGCCGATATCGAAGCGCTCGGTGAGGAAGTCCGCCGCCGGGTGAAGGCCAAGAGCGGCATCGAATTGCAATGGGAGATTCAGCGCGTGGGCATTTTTGCCGAAGCGCCAAAGGAGATGAACGTGGGAGTGGCAAAGTGAGCCGGGGTCCTTGGCATGTTGCCGTCCTGATGGGCGGTTGGTCGGCAGAGCGCGAAGTGTCGCTGATGAGCGGGAATGGCGTCGCCGACGCGCTTGAAAGCCGCGGGCACAAGGTCACTCGCATCGATATGGATCGCGACGTCGCACAGCGGCTCGCCGAGGCGAAGCCCGATGTCGTGTTCAACGCGCTCCACGGCGTCCCGGGCGAGGACGGCACGGTGCAAGGCATGCTCGACCTGATGGGGCTCAAATATACCCACAGCGGGCTCGTCACCTCGGTGATCGCGATCGACAAGGAATTGACGAAACAGGCGCTGGTGCCGCATGGAATCCCGATGCCGACGGGGACGATGGTCGACAGCGAAAGCCTGTTTTCAGCCGACCCCTTGCCGCGGCCCTATGTCCTGAAACCCGTCAACGAAGGCTCGTCGGTCGGCGTCGCGATCGTCAAGGATGACAGCAATTACGGCAATCCGATCGCGCGCGACGCGGTCGGCCCGTGGCAGGAATTCGACCGCCTGCTCGCCGAACCCTTCATCAAGGGTCGCGAGCTGACCGTCGCGGTGCTCGCCGACATCGCGCTCGCCGTGACCGAGCTGCGCGTCAAGTCGGGCTTCTACGATTATGACGCGAAATATACAGACGGCCTGACCGAACATGTCTGTCCCGCCGACGTTCCCGAAGAGGTCGCGCAGCGGATGAAGGATCTGGCGCTGCAGTCGCACCGCCTGCTCGGCTGCAAGGGCGCGTCGCGTTCGGACTTCCGCTGGGACGACGAACATGGCCTTGCCGGCATCTTCCTGCTCGAGGTCAACACCCAGCCGGGGATGACGCCGCTCAGTCTCGTGCCCGAACAGGGCCGCGCCGTCGGCATGGATTATGCCGAGCTTGTCGAACGCATCGTGGGGGAAGCGTTATTATGAGCAGTACGAAGATCAAACGCGCCAAGGCGCCGCCGCGGCGGCCGTCGCGGGCGCCGAAAAAACGCCGGACGATCAAGACCTCGCGGGTCAATGCGCTCATCAATGCGCTGCCGATCAGCCCCCAGCGGCTGCAGAAGGTCGCCAACTGGACGATCGGCCTCAGCCTGTTCGCGGTGGCGGGCCTTGCCGCCCACGCGACCGGGGTGACGGCAAAGGTCCAGGAAGAATGGGCGCAGGTCGTCGGCCGCGCGGGCTTTCAGGTCAAGAAAGTCGAAGTCGTCGGTGCCGACCGCATCGACCGGCTGAAGGTCTATGACATCGCGCTGGCGCAGAAGGATCGCTCGATGGCGGCGGTCGATATCGCCGAGGTTCGCCACGACCTGATGCGATATGGCTGGATCAAGGATGCGCGCGTATCGCGGCGGCTGCCCGACACGCTCGTCGTCGATATCGTCGAACGGACACCCGCGGCGATCTGGCAGCATAATAACCGCCTGTCGCTGATCGACGAAAAGGGCGTCGTGCTCGAACCGGTGTCGGTCGCGACGATGCCCGACCTGCCGCTGGTCATCGGGCCAAAGGCGAACCAGCGCTCGCAGGATCTCGACCGGCTGCTGGCCGAGGCGAGCTCGCTGAAGGATCTGCTGGCGGGTGCGACCTGGGTCGGCAACCGCCGCTGGGACCTGCGCTTCCGCAGCGGCGAGACGCTGTCGCTGCCCGAAGGCGAGGCGGAAGCGAAGCTCGCGCTCGCCAAATTCGCGCATATGGACGGCGCCAATCGCCTGCTCGGCCGCGGCATCCTGCGTTTCGATATGCGCGATCCCGAACGTTTCGTGCTACGTCTGCCCCACGAAGGGCAGGTGGCACCCGCCAAGCTCGACGATGCGCGCGCCGCCGTCGACGCGGTTGCGGCCGCCAGCTCGGCGGAGAAGGGATAAGGTCATGGCGCCGCCGCGGATCGAGAAGATCATCACCGCGCTCGATGTCGGGTCGTGGAAGGTCTGCGCGCTGATCGCCGGGCAGACCGCCGATGGCCAGCTTCATGTCCTCGGCACCGGCCAGCGCGAAAGCCGCGGCGTCCAGCGCGGCTATGTCGCCGACATGGAGCAGACAGAACATATCGTCCGCGAGGCGATCGAACAGGCCGAACGCATCGCCGGGCTGAACATCGATGACGTCTGGGTCGCCTTTTCGGCGGGCAGCCTGATGAGCGACGTCGCGCCGATCGAAAGCGAGCTTGGCGGCCACCGCATCGAGCAGGAGGATGTCGACGACCTGCTCGCCGCGGGCCGCGCCGGCATCGATCCCGAAGGGCGGATGATCCTCCACGCACAGCCCGCGCTCTATACGCTCGACGGGCTGACCGGGGTGAAGAACCCGATCGGCCTCCACGCTGACCGGCTCGGCGTCGACATTCACATCATCATGGCTGAGGGCGCGCCGGTGCGGAACCTCGAAGCGGCGGTGCGGCAGGCGCATCTCGACGTGCGCGCCGTCGTCGCTTCGCCGATCGCGGCAGGGCTGGCCTGCCTGTCGGACGAGGAACGCGACCTCGGCGTCGCGCTCGTCGAACTCGGCGCCGCGGTAACCACGGTTTCGCTTTATGCCGGCGGCATGCTCGTCGAAATGGCGTCGCTGCCGTTCGGTGCCAGTGACATCACCGACGATATCGCATCGGCCTTTGGCATCCGGCGCAGCCAGGCGCAGCGGCTCCAGAGCTTCTATGGCTCGGCGTCGGCCAGCCCGCGCGATAATAATGAGATCATCGAACTCGAACCCGGCGCCCCGGCGGGCAGTGATTCCCCGCGCATCACGCGCGCACAGCTTGTGTCGGTGATCCGCCAGCGGCTCGATGCGATGATGGGAGAGATTGGCAGGACGCTGAAAGACCTGCATTTCGTCGGCCCGATCGGGCGGCAAGTGGTTCTGGTGGGCGGCGGAGCGGACCTGAAAGGCATCGCCGACTATACCCAGAGCGCGCTCGGCCGCGCCGCGCGCGTCGGGCGGCCGCGCGGCTTGCACGGCCTGCCCGATGCGCATTCGGGACCGGCTTTCGCAACGCTCGCGGGTCTGGTTCTCTATGCCGCATCGGACCCGGTGGATCTTCGCGATCTGCCGATGATGGGACAGGATGTGTACCGGCCGAAGGGCGTCGGGATCATTCACCGGCTGATGGCGGCACTGAAAAGCAGTTTCTGACTGCAGAGCGACGAAAAGGTTAATTTTTTGGGTGATTCCCGCGTAACAATAGTGCAATGCACGGTAAGAAAGCCGGGCGGTCTGACCACCGACCGGCAGGGTCGCATGGTGAGGGAAGCGGCGCTGGTTCGCCGCTGCAGGGAGATTGATTGATGAGCATCAATATTGGCCCGCCGCAGGTCGATGAGCTGAAGCCGCGGATCGCGGTGATCGGCGTCGGCGGCGCGGGCGGCAATGCCATCGCCAACATGATCGCCGCCCGCGTCGAGGGCGTCGATTTCATCGTCGCGAACACCGATGCGCAGGCGCTCAACGCCTCGCCGGCCGAACGGCGCATCCAGCTGGGGACGCAGATAACCCAGGGACTGGGCGCGGGTTCGCGTCCCGAAGTCGGCCGCGCGGCCGCCGAGGAAAGCATCGCGCAGGTCGAAGAGGCGCTGAACGGCGCGCATATGTGCTTCGTCGCCGCCGGCATGGGCGGCGGCACCGGCACCGGTGCGGCTCCGGTCATCGCCAAGGCGGCGCGCGACCGCGGTATCCTGACCGTCGGTGTCGTGACCAAGCCCTTCACTTTCGAGGGGCAGCGCCGCATGCGTTCGGCGGATTCGGGGATCGCCGAACTGCAAGAACATGTCGATACGCTGATCGTTATTCCGAACCAGAATCTCTTCCTCGTCGCCAATCCGAACACGACCTTCAAGGAAGCGTTCACGATGGCGGACGAAGTGCTCCAGCAGGGCGTGCGCGGGATCACCGACCTGATGGTCATGCCTGGCCTGATCAACCTCGACTTTGCCGACGTGCGCAGCGTGATGCGCGAAATGGGCAAGGCGATGATGGGCACCGGCGAAGCCGAAGGCGATGGCCGCGCGCTCGAAGCGGCGCAAAAGGCGATCGCCAACCCGCTGCTCGATGGCGTGTCGATGGCAGGCGCCAAGGGCGTCATCATCTCGATCACCGGCGGTGAAGACATGCGCCTGATGGAAGTCGACGAGGCTGCGAACCATATTCGCGAGCTGGTCGATCCCGACGCCAACATCATCTGGGGCAGCGCGTTCAACGACAGCCTCGACGGCAAGATTCGCGTATCGGTCGTTGCTACCGGCATCGACAGCAACGGCGAGATCGCGGCGCAGGCCGCACCCGCGACGCGCAGCTTCTCTTTCGCTCCGGCGCGCGCGGCAACGCCCGCCCCGGCAGTCGAGGAAGTTCTGGAGCCGGTGGCCGAGGAAGAGCCGGTCGCCGCAGCGCAGCCGGCGCTCGACCCGGATCCGGCCCCCGGCTTTTCGCTGAACGACGCCGTCGAACCCGAGGCGCAGGCGGCTGAGGCCGAGGAAGAGCCGATGGAATTGTCGCATGTTGCGGCGACCTATGACGATACTGCCGACGAACTGGTACTCGGCGCACCCGCGGCACCCGCCGCCGAATATCGGCCTGTCGGTTCGCCCGCGGCCCCGGCCGAGGAATCGCCGGCGCGTGCGGTCGGCGGCGGGACGCTGTTCGAACGTATGTCGCGGCTGTCGCGCGGATCGGTTCCGGCCGAGGCTGGCGATGCGGACAAGGAAGACGGGGTTGATATCCCGCGTTTCCTGGGGCGACAGAACAACCAGTAACAGGGTCAAGCGGCCGCGGCGATCGATGGGCAAGGCGGGCCGGAAATCGGGATGATTTGCCCATGCGGCGACCGAAATTGACGGGCAGGCCGGGACGCGCGGCGCGCTATGCGGGCGCGTTTGCGGCCCTGTGCCTTGGAACCGCGATCGTGCCGCCGGTGCAGGCGCTGCAGGTCACGCCGCCCGATGCCGCGACCAAGGCAGCGATGGACAAGCGCACCGCGGCGCGGACGCTGCTGTCGACGGCGCTTGCCCGTATTGCGGCGAACAACAGCGATACGGCGGCGCTGCTCGACGCCGGACGCGCCTCGATCGATCTGGAGGATTATCGCGCCGCGCTCGGTTTCCTCGCGCGCGCCGAACAGGGCAGCCCGCGCGACGGCGCCGTGAAGGCGGCGCTCGGATCGGCGGCGGTCCATATGGAAAATCCGACCCGCGCGCTCGACTATTTCGGCGAGGCGCAGCTTCTTGGGGCTTCGGAACGGCTGTTCCTTGCCGATCGCGGTCTCGCACGCGACCTGCTTGGGCAGCAGGAGGCGGCGCAGCGCGACTATCAGCTCGCGCTGTCAATCGCACCGAATGATGAAGTGACGCGCCGCTACGCGCTATCGCTCGCCATCAGCGGCGACGCCGATCGCGGTATCCAGATGCTGACCCCCCAGCTGCGCGCGCAGGATCGCGGCGCGTGGCGGTTGCGCGCGATGATGCTGGCGATCGCCGGGCGCGATGATGAGGCGACGCAACTCGTCAACGCGACGATGCCGCCGCAGCTCGCCCAGAATATCCTGCCCTATCTGACCCGGATGGACCGGCTCAATCCCGCGCAGCAGGCCGCAGCGGCGCATTTCGGGCGTTTCCCCTCGGGCGAACTTGGTCCGCGGCGCAAGCCGGTACAGGTGGCCGCCGCGACCCCGGCGACCGCGGCGCCGACGGCAGCCAAACGGCGTGCGAACGGCGAGCGTGTACGCGGTACGGTCTTGCCCGCGCCGGTCAGGCGCGCCCCACAAACGGCGGCGGTTGCTTCGTCGGCGCGTCCGGCCACCGTCACGACAGCGCCCGCGACTTCATTGGCGGCTTCGCCGACACCTGCCCCCACGCCAGCACCTTCGCCAAGCGTCGCGGCGGTTCTACCGGCGCCGGCGCCGGCAGCTGCGCCGGTTCCGGTAACCGCTCCCGCCTCCAGACCGGTGCCTGCGCCGGCCCCCGCCGCAGCGCCTGACACACCGCCGATCGGTGTCGCGGTGCGGCGCGAATCGGGGCCGGTCGGTCCAGGCTTCTCGATCGCCGATTTCGGACAAACTACCGCGCCGTCGCCAGCGTCCGCCGCAGCAGCTGTTCCGCCGCCGCAGGCCGTTTCGCCGCAGCCCGCCGCTTCGACGCCGCCGACGCCTGCTCCCGCTTCGGCCGCGGCCGCTCCGCCGGTTGGAGCCGCGTCGGCCGCGCCGCTCGCTTCACTCGCCGACATCGTCGGGTCGATCGAAATTCCGCCCGAGGAACTGGCGGGAACGGCCAATGCGATCGGCGCCGACACGCTCGCCAAGCTGCAGGAAGAGAAACGGCGCGCCGAGGCGGCCGAGGCCGCCAAGCGCGAAAAGGACGCCGCCGCTGCGAAAGCCAAGGCGGAAGCCGAGGCCAAGGCGAAAGAGGAGGCGGCCGAGAAAAAGGCCAATCCCGCGCGTCTCTGGGTCCAGGTGGCGACGGGCGCCAACGCCAAGGCGCTGGCTACCGACTATGGCAAGTTTGCGAAGAAGAGCCCGGATATTTTCAAGGGCAAGTCGGCGGCAACCGCCGAATGGGGGCGCACCCGCCGCTTGCTCGTCGGGCCGTTCAAGGATCGCAAGGCGGCGCAGGACTGGCTTGCGAGCTACAAGAAGGCGGGCGGTGACGGCTTCCTGTTCAACAGCGAAGTCGGCCAGGAAGTCGATCCGGTCAGGTGAGCGTAGCGAGCTGTTCCAGCGACCCCGCTCAGAGCCGCGGGCGTCGCTATGAAGAGGTCGGCCGCGTCGTGCGCGGGCCGCGCGACGCATTTCAGCGCGACCGCGACCGCATCATCCATTCGATCGCCTTCCGCCGGCTGCGGCACAAGACGCAGGTTTTCGTCGCGCCCGACGGCGACCATTATCGCGTGCGCCTGACCCACAGCATCGAGGTTGCGCAGATCGGCCGCGGCATCGCGCGGGCCCTCGGGCTCAATGAGGATCTGACCGAGGCGCTGTGCCTCGCGCATGATATCGGCCACCCGCCTTTCGGTCATGCGGGGGAGGATGCTCTGAAGGCCGCGATGAAGGCGCATGGCGGCTTTGATCATAACGGCCATACGCTGCGCACGCTGGCGCGGCTCGAATGCCCCTATCCGTTATTCGACGGGCTCAACCTGACGTGGGAGACGCTGGAGGGGCTCGCCAAGCACAATGGTCCGGTGCGCCGCCCGGGTTGGGCGCTGGCGGAAATCGACGCGGATTTTTCACTGGACCTCGGCAGTCATGCCAGCCTCGAGGCGCAGATCGCGGCAGTGGCCGACGATATTGCTTATGACAATCACGACATAGACGACGGGCTCAGGGCAGGATTGCTCAGTCTCGACCAGTTGATGGCACAGCCGTTTGTTGCCGCGAATTTCCGGGCGGTCGAGGGGCGCTTTACCGCCGCGCCGCGCGACCGCCTGCTCCGTGAGCTGGTGCGCGACCAGATCGGCGTGATGGTCAATGACGTGATCGCCGCCACGCGGGCGAATGTCGCCGAAGCGGGAACGGCGAGCGTCGAAGAGGTTCGCGCCGCGGGCCGTCCGCTCGGCGGCTTTTCGGCGGGGCTTGCGGCCGAGGAGCGCGACCTCAAGCGGTTCATGTACGCCAATCTCTATCACCATCCCGAACAGCTCGCCGCCGCCGAAGCGGCGAACGAGGTGATCGGACGCCTCTTCGCCGCCTATGCCGCGGATCCGCGCCTGATGGGCGAGGACTGGTCGGGGCGACTGCCTGGCGAAATATGTGCGACAGCGCGCCACATCGGCGATTATATTGCCGGCATGACCGACCGTTTCGCCATCGACCGTTATGCCGATATCTTCGGCCGCGACGCGGTGCCGGAGGCGCTGGCGCATGTCTGACCTGCTGATCGTCGGTGCGACCGGGCTGGTCGGACGCGCGGTGATCGAGCGGCTCGGGGTGCGGAAGGCGACGGTTCTGGCTCGGCGCGCCATCGAGGGGATAGCGGCGGATCACCATATATGCGTCGCGCCGCCCGAGCGGTGGGGCGACATCATCGCCGCCGAAAAACCTGCTGCGATCATTTCATGCCTCGGGACGACGATCCGTCAGGCGGGATCGCAAGCCGCGTTTCGCGCGGTTGACCATGATCTGGTGCTTGCCGTGGCGGGCGCGGCGAAGCAGGCGGGGGCGTCGCATATGATCGCCGTCAGTTCGGTCGGGGCAGCGGCGGAGAGCCGCAATTTCTATCTGCGTACCAAGGGCGAGATCGAGGACGCGCTGCGCGCGCTCGGCTTCGACCGGCTCGATATCCTGCGCCCCGGTTTGCTGACCGGCGAGCGCGCGGGACCGCCGCGGCTGGGGGAGGGGATCGCGATGCTCGCGGCGCCGCTCGCCAATGCGCTGATGCACGGATCGCTGCGCCGCTATCGCTCGATCCCCGCCGCCGCAGTCGCCGCTGCGATCGTCCGGCTCGCCGGGCTGGGCGGCACCGGCATCCACATCCACGAAAACGACGCGATCCGCGCGCTCGCCGATTGACTCCGCAACGGGGCGGCGCCAAGGCTCGGGCGTCCGTCGAATCTTCCAAAGGGATTCGACCGGTCGCGCGGGAGAGCGTGAGGGCAGGGTAACCGGCGCCTCACCACCGAAGGAGCAACCGCCCCGGAAACTCTCAGGTCAACGGACCGCGCGGACTGGAACGGACACTCTGGAAAGCGTCGTGGCTTTGACCACGACCACCGAAGGGGTAACTCCATGCGTGCATGGAGGAAAACTCTCAGGTTCCCGTGACAGAGGGGGCATGGCGACAGGGCGGCATCCGGCCGTGACTTGCCATGTCAACGACGGGAGTACGCAATATGCGCGAAGATGAAGAAGTTGCGGTCGAAACGGCGACGCTGCCGCTCGACGCCTGGCACCGCGCGAAAGGCGGCCGGATGGTCGAATTCGCCGGCTATTGGATGCCGATCCAGTACGATGGCATCATGGCCGAACATCTGTGGGTCCGGGAGAATGCCGGCCTGTTCGACGTCAGCCATATGGGGCAGATCAGCCTGTCGGGCGAGGGGGCTGCCGAAGCGCTCGAAGCGCTCGTTCCCGGCGATATCTCGGCGCTGAAGCCCGGGCGGATGCGCTATTCGCTGCTGCTCGGCGAAGATGGCGGCATCCTCGACGACCTGATGATCACCAACGAGGGCGACCAGCTTGGCATCGTCGTCAACGGCGCGGTCAAATGGGAAGACATCGGCTATCTGCGCGAGAATCTTCCCGACGATATCACGCTCAACCATGAAGAGGATTATGGCCTGCTCGCCTTGCAGGGCCCCAAGGCGGCCGAGGCGCTCGCGCGGCTGGTGCCACAGGCTTCGGCGCTGGTCTTCATGCAGGCCGCGCGCGCGACGTGGAACGGCCATGCGATCGGCCTCAGCCGCTCGGGCTATACGGGTGAGGACGGGTTCGAGATTTCGCTGCCGAACGAGGCGCTCACCGCCTTTGCCGACGCGCTGTGCGCGATGGAAGAGGTGGAGCCCATCGGCCTCGGCGCGCGCGACAGTCTGCGCCTGGAGGCGGGACTGCCGCTCTACGGCCACGACCTCGATGAAGAGATCGACCCGGTCGAGGGCGACCTGGCGTTCGCGATCAGCAAGCGCCGCCGCGAGGAAGGCGGCTTTCCCGGCGCGGCGCGGATCCTTGGCCATCTCGCCGACGGAAGCCCGCGCAAGCGCGTCGGCCTGCTCGTCGAGGGCAAGCTGCCGGTGCGCGAAGGCGCCAAATTGTTCGATGGAAACACCGAAATCGGGATTGTCACCTCGGGCGGGTTTGCGCCCAGCGTCGGCGCCCCGATCGCCATGGGCTATGTGCCGCGCGACCACGCCGCGCCCGGCACCGCGATCGCCGCCGAGGTGCGCGGCAAGCGCGTGCCCTGCACCGTCGCCGCGATGCCATTCGTTCCGCATAATTATGTCCGCAAACAGGGAGGCTGACCGATGCCGCGTTATTATACCGAAGAACATGAGTGGGTCGACGTCGACGGCGACATCGCGACGGTCGGCATCACCGACTTCGCGCAGGGCCAGCTCGGCGACATCGTCTTCGTCGAGGTTCCGGACACCGGCGCCGAACTGAGCGCGGGCGGCGACGCCGCGGTGGTCGAATCGGTGAAGGCGGCGAGCGACGTCTATGCGCCGGTCGATGGCGTGGTGACCGAAGGCAATGGCCAGCTCGAAGAAGACCCTGCGCTCGTCAATTCGGATCCCGAAGGCGAGGGCTGGTTCTTCCGCATGACGCTGAGCGACAAGAGCCAGCTTGAAGGGCTGATGAACGCCGCGGCGTACAAGACCTTCTGCGACGATCTGTAATTCAGGGCCCCTCCCGCGCGGGAGGGGGGAGGACGCGTGACGACCACCGACGCCCTTGCCAACTGCCGCCTGATGGTGGCGACGCCCATCTATGACGGGGCGCAGGGAAGCTATGTCCGCGCCGCGCTGGACCTGGCGCTGCAGGCGCAGGCGCAGGGCCTTTCGGTGCGGTTCGAGTTCATCCTCTACCAGCCGTCGATCACCCGCGCGCGCAACATGCTGGCGGCGATGTTCCTCGCCAGCGACTGCACGCATTTGCTGTTCGTCGACGCCGACATCGACTTTGCGGCCGCGGATGCGTTTTCGCTGGTGCGCGCGATGGACGGCCATCCCGAGTGCGGGGTGGTCGGCGCCGCCTATCCGCGGCGGATGACGAACTGGCGCAACGTCGCGCGCGCGGTCGAAACGGGGCTGGCCAAGGATAATCCGGGCGAGCTCGCGCGCTTTGCGGGCGAATTCGCGCTGCAATTCCTGAATCCGGGGCAAAGCTTTGCGCTCACCGACCTTGTCGAACTGGCGCATCTCGGCACCGCGATGATGCTGATCCGCCGCGCGGTGTTCGAAGGGATGCGCGACCGCTATCCCGACATCGCCTTCCGGACCGACCCGGCCGAGCGGCAGGCGCACCGGATCGGCGAGCAGGCCCACGCTTTCTTCTATCCGATGATCGAGCCCGAAACCCGGTCGCTCCTGTCCGACGATTATGCCTTTTGCCGCCGCGTCCGCGAGGCGGGTTTCCGCATCTGGCTCGCCCCGTGGGTCAAGGTCACCCACAGCGGCCCCGCCATTTTCCACGGTTCGCTTTCCGACGTTGCGCAGCTTCTTGCTGCATCCCCCGCTTCTTCTCCGGAGTAAGTCATGCGTTATCTCCCTCTCACCCCCGATGATCGCAGCGCGATGCTCGCCACCATCGGCGCGGCGTCGATCGACGATCTGTTTGCCGACGTTCCCGCCGAAGCGCGGCTCGATGGTCCGATCGCCGGTCTGCCGCCGCACGCCAGCGAACTGGCGGTCGAACGTCATATGGGCGCCCTCGCGCGTCGCAACCGTGCGGCGGGCGACGGGCCTTTCTTTCTTGGTGCCGGCGCCTATCGCCACCATGTCCCGGCGAGCGTCGACCATCTGATCCAGCGCGGCGAGTTCCTGACCGCCTACACGCCGTACCAGCCCGAAATCGCGCAGGGCACGTTGCAGATGCTGTTCGAGTTCCAGAGCCAGGTCGCGCGCTTGCTCGGCACAGACGTCGCCAACGCGTCGATGTACGACGGCTCGACTGCCTGCTGGGAAGCGATCGTCATGGCGCGGCGTATCACCAAGCGGGCCAAGGCGCTGCTTTCGACCGGCGTGCATCCGCATTACCGCAGCGTCGCCCGCACGATGGCCAAATATACCGGCGATGTGCTGGTCGATGGCGATCCGGCGCTGGAGGCCGGCACCGACTGGGCCGCGCTCGCCGCAGCCATCGACAAGGATACGAGCTGCGTCGTCGTCCAGTATCCCGACATCCTTGGCCGCATCGACGACATGACCGCACTTGCCGAAGCTTGTCAGGCGGCCGGCGCGCTGCTGATTGCGGTCGTCACCGAACCCGTCGCGCTCGGCCTGATCAAGGCGCCCGGCGAAATGGGCGCCGATATCGTGGTGGGCGAGGGGCAGTCGCTCGGCGTCGGGCTTCAGTTCGGCGGACCTTATGTCGGCCTGTTCGCGTGCAAGGCGAAATATGTCCGCCAGATGCCGGGGCGCCTGTGCGGTGAGACGGTCGATGCGAACGGCAAGCGCGGCTTCGTGCTGACCCTGTCGACGCGCGAGCAGCATATCCGCCGCGAAAAGGCGACGAGCAATATCTGCACCAATTCCGGTCTGTGCGCGCTGGCCTTCAGCATCCATATGACCTTGCTCGGCGAAGCGGGGCTGCGCCGGCTCGCGGCGATCAACCATGACCGCGCGAAGATGGCGGCGGCGGAGCTGGCGAAGGTGCCGGGTGTGTCGGTGATGAACGACAGCTTCTTCAACGAATTCACGCTGCTGCTCCCGGCGGCCGCGCGTCCGGTGGTCCACACGCTCGCCGAAAAGGATATTCTGGGCGGCGTCTCGCTCGGCCGCCTGTTCCCCGGCAATGATGCCCTCGCGAATGGTCTCGTCGTGGCGGTGACCGAAACCGTGACCGAGGATGATATTGCCGCCTTTGCCGCGGCGCTGAAGGAGGTGCTGGCATGACCGCGCTCAACCGCGCCGGCTGGCGCCCCGAAATGAACGCCGCCGGCGGCGCTGACGACAATGTCACCTTCACGGGCAACCGCGCCCTGATGCTGGAAGAGCCGTTGATTTTCGAGATCGGATCGACCGAGACGACCGGGGTCGATTTCGACGAAGCGGCGTCCGCGGGCGACCTTGGCGGGCTCGCGCGGTCGGCGCCGATCGGCTTGCCGGGGCTCAGCGAATCCGAAACGGTGCGCCACTACACGCGCTTGTCGCGGCAGAATTACGCGATCGACCTCGGCCTCTTCCCGCTCGGCAGCTGCACGATGAAGCATAATCCGCGCCTCAACGAAAAGGTCGCGCGGATGTCGGGCTTTGCCGACGCGCACCCTTTGCAGCCGCAGGAAACGGTGCAGGGCGCCTATGCGGTGATCCACGAACTCGCCGAATGGCTGGTCACGCTGACCGGCATGCACAGCGTCGCGATGTCGCCCAAGGCGGGCGCGCATGGCGAGCTTTGCGGCATCCTCTGCATCAAGGCGGCGCTCGAGGCGCGCGGCGAGGACCGGCGCGTGCTGCTGGTTCCCGAAAGCGCGCACGGGACGAATCCCGCGACCGCAGCCTTTGCCGGCTTTTCCGTCGAGGATATTCCGGCGACCAGCGAAGGCCGCGTCGATCTGGCGGCGCTGAAGGCGCGCCTCGGCCCCGACATCGCCGGGGTGATGATCACCAATCCCAATACCTGCGGCCTGTTCGAGCGCGACATGAAGGCGATTTCGGACGCGGTGCATGCGGTGGGCGGCTATGTCTATTGCGATGGCGCGAACTTCAACGCGATCGTCGGCCGGGTGCGGCCCGGCGATCTGGGCGTCGACGCGATGCACATCAACCTCCACAAGACCTTTTCGACCCCGCACGGCGGCGGCGGTCCGGGTTCGGGGCCCGTCGTGCTGTCCGAAGCGCTGGCGCCCTTCGCGCCGCTGCCCTTCGTGGCGAAGCAGGCGGAAGGCGGCTTCCGCCTGATCGAGGAAGAGAGCGCGGATGAGCAGCATCCGCAGAGCTTTGGCCGCATGACCGCCTTCCACGGCCAGATGGGGATGTTCACCCGCGCGCTGGCCTATATCCTGAGCCATGGTGCCGACGGATTGAAGCAGGTCGCGGAGGATGCGGTGCTCAACGCCAATTATCTGCTCCGCAGTCTCGACGATGTGCTCGATGCGCCCTTCGGCGCTTCGGGCCCGTGCATGCATGAGGCGCTGTTCAGCGATCGCGGGCTGGCCGAGGGCTTCTCTACGCTCGATATCGCGAAGGGGCTGATCGACGAAGGCTATCACCCGATGACGGTCTATTTCCCGCTCGTCGTGCATGGCGCGATGCTGGTCGAACCGACCGAGACCGAATCGAAGGCGGTGCTCGACCAGTTCATCGGTGCGCTGCGCAGCATCGCGATGCGGGCGAAGAACGGCGATCCGGCGCTGAAATCGGCGCCGCATTTCGCGCCGCGCGCCCGGCTCGACGAGACGGGCGCCGCGCGCAAGCCGGTGCTGGCCTGGGAGGGTTGATGACCGACGTCGCGCCCGGTCCCGAGCGCCCGGCAAAGCGGTCCGCCGCCGGGTGTCTGGGGACCGGCGCGCTGTTTGCGATCGTCGCGATCATCGGCTGGCTCATCGCGATCACCGCCTATGGCCTGGTCGTCGAGCAATGGGAGATGATCGAGGTTCGCCGCGAGTTCAGCTATGATTGGGCCTTTCTGTACGCGCCTTTGTTCGCGATCGGGCTTGCCACCGCGGCCGCCTTTTGGGCATCACGCCGGGCGTCGGCGGCGCGCTTGACCTTGCTGATCGTCGTCACGGGCGCCATTGCGCTGCTGGGCGGGGTCCTGTTGTTCGGGCTCGGCGGACTGATCTGAAACGGCAAGGGGGCGGCCGATGAGCTGGGATAATCTGTACCTGCTGGCCAATTATTGGGCGCTCGCCAACTGGGCTGCGCTCGCCTTTGCGCCGCGCGGACCGAAGATATCGGCGCTGATCCTTTACGCCGGCGTCGCGTTGCTTTGCCTTGCCTATACCGTCCTGATCGCCGGTTTCCTGAGCGGCGGGATCGACCCCGGCGGCACCGGCGGCAGCTTCACCTCGCTTGCCGGGGTGATGAAGCTGTTCGACGCGCCGGGCGGGGCGGTTTTGGGGTGGGTCCATTATCTGGCGTTCGACCTGTTCGTCGGGATCTGGATCGCGCGCGATGCGGACCAGAAGCGATTCGGGCGGATCGTCCAGATACCTTTCCTTTTCCTGACCCTGATGGCGGGGCCGGTCGGACTGTTCGCGTGGCTGATCGTGCGCGAGCGGCGGGCGCGGGCGCTGGCAAAAGCGTCATGACCACACCCTGGACGCCGGGCGAGGGCGGCCGCGCCGGCAAACGCCATGCCCCGGCGACGCTGCGCAACCGCGACGCAATCGCCGCCGTGCTCGCCGACTGGCTGCCGCCATCGGGCAGGGTCCTGGAGGTCGCGAGCGGGTCGGGCGAGCATATCGTCCATTTCGCCGCCGCTTTCGGGCATCTGATATGGCAGCCGAGCGACCCCGACCCGGCGGCGCTGACCTCGATCGCCGCGTGGAGCGCGGAGGCGGGGCTGGCCAATGTCGCGCCGCCACTCAAGCTCGACGCCGCGGCGCCGGGCTCGCCGCTCACGGGTGCGGACGCGATCCTTTGCATCAACATGGTCCACATCAGTCCGTGGGCGGCGACGCTGGGCCTGTTCGCGGCCGCGGCGCAGTTGCTGCCGCGCGGCGCGCCGCTGGTCCTCTATGGCCCCTATATCGAGGCGGACGTACCGACGGCCGAGAGCAACCGGGCGTTTGATGTCAGCCTGCGCGCCCGCAATCCCGACTGGGGCCTGCGCGATACCGCGGCGGTCGAAGCGGCCGCCGGCGCGGCCGGGCTGAGCTTCGCCGGACGCCGCGCGATGCCCGCGAACAATCTGATGCTGCTGTTCCGCCGGACCTGACGGACCTGACAGGGTGGCGCATCGGCGCTTTACCTGCCGCGTACAACCGCTAGCTTTGCCGCGGATCGCGCAAAAACGACGCGATTCGAGGAGAGCGATGCCATGGCCCGCGACGTTTCGGACCTGTTTACCTTCGACGAGTTCATCACCCACTGGGCCGAGGAGCGGCCCGAGCGGGTCGCGATGCGCGAGGAGGATCGCATCTATAGCTATGCGGAACTGGAAGACCGCACCGCACGCGTCGCGAGCATGCTGATCGCCGCGGGGCTGGAGAAGGGCGACCGGATCGCGTGGATCGGCAAGAACAGCGACCTGTATTTCACCCTCTTCTTTGGCGCCGCGCGCGCCGGGATCGTGATGGCGCCGATCGGCTGGCGGCTGTCGCCCGCCGAATGGGCGTTCATCGTCAATGACACGCAGGCGAAGATCGTCTTCGCCGGGCCGGGGTTCGAGGCGGCGGCGGAGCATCTTGCGGGCAAGCTGCGGCATGAGGCGCGGATCGTGGGTGCCGGTGAAGCGCGGGCGATGATCGACGGCGCGGCGCGGGTCCCGTTCACCCCATCGGCGCGCGACGAGGCGGTGCTCCAGCTCTATACCTCGGGCACGACGGGCAATCCCAAGGGCGCGGTGCTGTCGAACCATAATCTGTTCGCGTTGCGCAAGCATTCGGCCGACAGCGAGCTTGCCTACACCAAATGGGACGATGACGAGGCGGTGCTGGTGGCGATGCCATGCGCGCATATCGGCGGGACCGGGCTGGGCATCATGGCGCTGGTGTCGGGGCTGCCGGGCGTGATCCTGGCGGAGTTCAACCCCGACGGCGTGTTCGATGCGGTCGAGCAGCATGGGGTGACGCGTTTCTTCATCGTCCCGGCGGCGCTGCAGATGCTGCTGCTCCACCCGCGCTGCGCCAGCGTCGATTACAGCCGGCTCAAATATATCCTTTACGGCGCCGCGCCGATCCCGCTCGAACTGCTGCGCCAGTGCATCAAGATGTTCGGGGCGCAGTTCATCCAGGCCTATGGGATGACCGAGACGACGGGCACGATCTGCATGCTGCCGCCCGAGGATCATGACCCCGAAGGCAATGCGCGGATGCGGTCGGCGGGCAAGCCGCTCCCCGGCGTCGAGGTGCGCATCCTGGGTCCGGGCGGCGGCGATGTGCCGCAAGGCGAGGTGGGCGAGGTCGTCACCCGGTCTTCGAACAATATGATCGGTTACTGGAACCTGCCCGACGCGACCGCGAAGACGATGACCGGCGACGGCTGGATCCACACCGGCGACGCCGGCTATCTCGACGCCGACGGTTATCTGTTCATCCACGACCGGATGAAGGACATGATCATTTCGGGCGGCGAGAATGTCTATCCCGCCGAGGTCGAAAGCGCGATCTTCGGTCACCCGGCGGTGCAGGAGGTCGCGGTGATCGGCATCCCCGACGCCAAATGGGGCGAAACGGTCAAGGCGGTCTGCGTCGCCAAGCCCGGCATGACGGTCGAGGAAGCCGACATCATCGCATGGGCGCGCGACCGCATCGCCGCGTTCAAGGCCCCGCGCAGCGTCGACGTGATCGAGGCGCTGCCGAGGAATGCGAGCGGCAAGATTTTGCGCAAGGACCTGCGCGCGCCCTATTGGGAGGGCTATGAGCGGATGGTGAATTAGAGTCTGTCCTGATGAGATTGAAGCGTCGTGATTGCCCTGTGAAGCCCGCCGGCGAGGAGCGGCGTGCAGCAGGGGCTGGTGGCCCCAACGACCCCGCGCATGACTGGATCGTGCGCCGGTAGGGACGAATTGTCTTTGCACCGGGCGATGATGTCCTGCGTCGGGGTCGGCCGGAAGCGGCCGGTTGTTGCCGTTCCCCCTTTTCGTCACCCCGGGCGTGACCCGGGGTCCCGCTTGATGCCGAAAACCGCTGGTACCTCCAAAAAAGCGGGATCCCGGATCAAGTCCGGGATGACGAAGGTGCGTTAAGCAACGTCCGCTCCCCACCCCAAAGCCGCCATCCCGTTCAAAACAGCGCGGGCCGGCAGGGATCAGCCGCCGTTCGAGGCTTGGCGAGCGTCCTTTG
>NZ_JAASQN010000007.1:67238-230437 GCF_011762125.1 Sphingopyxis panaciterrae | reverse complement strand
GGGGGGGCCCGCGAGCGTAGCGAGCCAGAGGCAGAGCGCCGCCTTCGGCGGCTACCCACCCCCGGCCCCTCCCTAAAAGGGAGGGGAGAAGAACGGTAGCTATCGGCCGATAACGGACATTCGATTTTGTCCCTGGCCCTAACGTTCCGGCCCCAACATCGTCCGCGGATCGACCACCCGGTCGAATGTTTCGGCGTCGACATAGCCAAGGTCAAGCGCGGCCTGCTTCAGCGTGCTGCCGGTTTCATGCGCATGTTTCGCGATCTTCGCCGCCTTGTCATAACCGATTTCGGGCGCGAGCGCGGTGACGAGCATCAGCGAACGGTTCATCAATTCGTCGATACGGGCGCGATTGGGCTCGATTCCCGCGACGCAATGCTCGGTAAAGCCGGCCATGCCGATGCTCAGCAAATCGATCGAGCGCAGCACGTTCGACCCGATCAGCGGCTTGAAGACATTGAGTTCGAGATGGCCCTGAAGGCCCCCGACGGTCACCGCCTGATGGTTGCCGATCACTTGCGCGGCAACCATCGTCAGCATCTCGCACTGGGTCGGATTGACCTTGCCCGGCATGATCGAACTCCCCGGCTCGTTCGCGGGCAGGTCGAGCTCGCCGAGCCCGGCGCGCGGGCCGGAGCCGAGCAGGCGGATGTCGTTCGCGATCTTGGTCAGCGCGACGGCGAGCGTATTGAGCGCCCCCGAGAAGAAGACCAGCCCGTCGTTCGATGCCAGCGCTTCGAATTTGTTCGGTGCGGGCGCGAAGGCGATGCCGGTGCTGCGCGACAGGTCTTCGGCGATCGCCTGGTCGAAGCCCGCCGGTGCGTTGAGCCCGGTGCCGACGGCGGTGCCGCCCTGCGCCAGCTTGCAGATATCGTGCGCCAGCGCGCCTTCGATCCGTGCGGCGCAGGCGGTCAGTTGCGCGACATAGCCCGAAAATTCCTGGCCGAGCGTCAGCGGCGTCGCATCCTGCAAATGGGTGCGGCCGATCTTGACGATATCGACCCACTCGGCTGCTTTCGACGCCAGCGCGTCGGTCAGTGCCGTCAGCGCAGGCAGCAACCGCGCCGTCGTTTCGACCGCCACCGCCACATGCAGCGCGGTCGGAAAGCTGTCGTTCGACGACTGGCCCATGTTGACATGGTCGTTGGGATGCACCGGCGACTTGCCGCCGCGTGTCCCCGCCAGCGCCTCGTTGGCGATGCCGGCGATCACTTCGTTCGCGTTCATGTTCGACTGGGTGCCGCTGCCCGTCTGCCAGATGGCGAGCGGAAACTGGTCGTCATGGCGTCCCGCGACCACCGCATCGGCGGCGGCGGCGATGGCGTCGGCGAGTCCGGCATCGAGTCCATGCGCGCGATTGACGCGTGCCGCGGCGCCCTTGATTCGCGCCAGCGCATGGACGATCGGCAGCGGCATGCGTTCGTGCGGCGGGAAGGCGAAATTATGCCGGCTGCGCTCGGTCTGCGCGCCCCAATAGGCGTCGGCGGCAACCGCGATCTCGCCGATACTGTCGCTTTCCATTCGCGTGCTCATGCCACCAGCATCCTTGTTATCAAAACCGCGCCGGTCCAGATCATCGCGACGATGCCGAGCAGTTGCCAATATCCGCTGTCGCCCACCCGGCGCCGCAGCCAGGCCGCAGCGAGCCAGATGAGAACGAGCGCCGGCGTCAGGACGATCAGGCTGAAGCGCAGCAATCCGTCGGCGACCGGCCCGCGCGGATAAGGGCCTTCGAACATCGCATAGCCTTCGACCCCCCACCAGAAGGCGGCGGTCAGGACCAGCATGCCCGCGAGGGCCCAATATTGCCAGAATCGGCTGGAGCGCCAGTCGGCTCCCACGGCGCTAGCGCTTCTTGCCGAAGTCCACGGTCACGACGTTCGACCCGTCCTCGCTCGAAACGTCGGGGCGGTCGTTGTCGGCTTCGTCATGCGGCTCGGGCTCGGCCACCTCGTCGTCGCTGACCTGGAACTGCAGCCCGAAATCGACCGACGGATCGACGAAGGCGGTGATCGATGCGTAGGGGATGGTCAGGATCGACGGCGTCTGGTTGAACGACAGGCCGACACTGAAATGATCCTCGCCGACGCTGAGATCCCAGAAACGATTCTGGAGGACGATCGTCATCTCGTCGGGGAATTTGGCGACCAGATGCGCCGGAATATCGACGCCGGGTGCCTGCGTCTTGAAGGTGATATAGAAATGATGCTCGCCGGGCAGGCTGTCATACCCCTCGATCTGGCTCAGCACACGGCCGACCACGGCGCGCAGGGCATCCTGCACGATTTCGTCATAGGGAATCAGGCTGTCGCGGACGTCGTCACTCATGGCGAAGGGGGATGAACGGGCCGTGCGCGCCGGTCAAGGGGGGAGAGTCACCTTGCATGGCGAAAAGTCGCTGCTATGGGGCGTCTCATGCGTACCGCCACAGTCCAGCGCACGACCAAGGAAACCGACATCGCGATTTCCGTCAATCTCGACGGAACGGGCGATTATTCGGTATCCACCGGTATCGGTTTCCTCGACCATATGGTCGAGCAATTGTCGCGCCACTCGCTGATCGACATCTCGATGACGGTGAAGGGCGACCTGCACATCGACCAGCATCACACCGTTGAGGATAGCGCGCTCGCGCTGGGCGAAGCGATCGCCAAGGCGCTCGGCGACAAGCGCGGTATCGCGCGCTACGGCGAGGCGCACTCGCCGATGGACGAAACGCTGACGCGCTGCGTGCTCGACATTTCGGGGCGCCCGCACTGCGTCTACAAGTCGAGCTTCTCGCAGCCGCGGCTCGGCGAGATGGATACCGAAATGTTCCCGCACTGGTTCGCGAGCTTCGCGCAGACCGCCGGGATCACGCTGCACATCGAAATGCTGTACGGCGAGAACAACCATCATATCGCCGAAAGCATGTATAAGGCGCTGGCCCGCGCGCTGCGCCAGGCGGTCGAAATCGACCCGCGCAAGGGCGACGCCATCCCCTCGACCAAGGGGGTCCTTTAAGGACCGGCGTATGAGCGTCATTGCCCTGATCGACTATGGCGCGGGCAATCTTCGCTCGGTGCATAATGCGCTCGTCGCGGCGGGCGCGGCGAATGTCGCCGTCACCGCCGATCCCGATGTCGTCGCCAAGGCCGACCGGATCGTCTTGCCCGGGGTCGGTGCTTTTGCGGCCTGCATGAACGGGCTGTCCGCCATCGGCGGCCTGATCGATGCGATGGAGCAGCGCGTGCGCGGTGAAGGCGCCCCGTTCCTCGGCATTTGTGTCGGCATGCAATTGCTCGCCGACGCGGGCGAGGAGCATGGGCGGCACGCCGGGCTCGGCTGGATCGGCGGCACAGTGCGCGCGTTCGATCCGCGGCCGGGCTTGCGCATCCCGCACATGGGGTGGAACGACGTCGTTCCCGCTTTCGCACATCCGGTGATCGCGGCGGGTGAGGCCTATTATCTCCACGGCTATCATTTTGCGGGCGCCGTCGATGTCGCGGCGACGAGCAGCCATGGCGAGACCTTCACCGCCGCGGTCGCCAGGGACAATATCGTCGGCGTCCAATATCACCCCGAAAAAAGCCAGGCCTATGGCCTCGCGACATTAGAGAGATTCCTTGCATGGCGGCCCTAGTTTCCGACCTCACCATCTTCCCCGCGATCGACCTCAAGGGCGGGCAGGTGGTGCGGCTCGCCGAGGGCGATATGGCGCGCGCGACCGTCTATGGCGACGATCCGGCGGCGCAGGCGCGGCTGTTTGCGGCGGCCGGGGCATCGCATCTGCACGTCGTCGATCTCGACGGCGCCTTTGCGGGTGCGAGCGTCAACGGCGCCGCAGTCGAAAGCATCATCGCCGCCTTTCCGGGCAAGGTGCAGGTCGGCGGCGGCATCCGCGATCGCGCCGGCGTCGATCGCTGGCTGGCGCTCGGCGTCGAGCGGGTGATCATCGGCACCGCGGCGCTCAAGGACCCTGAATTTGTGAAGTCCGCCGCGCGCGATCTGCCCGGCCGGATCGTCGTCGGCGTCGATGCGCGTGACGGCATGGTCGCGACCGAGGGCTGGGCCGATGTGTCCGACGTCCACGCCCGCGATCTCGCCCGCCGTTTCGAGGATGCAGGCGTCGCGGCGCTGCTGTTCACCGACGTCGGCCGCGACGGGCTGCTCAAGGGCTGCAATGTCGAGGCGACGGTAGCGTTGGCACAGGCGGTCGCCATTCCGGTGATCGCGAGCGGGGGTGTCGCGGATATCGGCGACATTCACGCGCTGCGTCCGCATGTCGCGAGCGGTATCGAGGGCGTCATCACCGGCCGCGCGCTCTACGACGGACGGCTCGACCTGGCCGAAGCGATTGCGGCGGGGGCTTCATGACCGTCCGCGTTCGCGTCATTCCCTGCCTCGACGTCGCCGACGGACGCGTCGTCAAGGGCGTCAATTTCGTCGATCTGCGCGATGCCGGCGATCCGGTCGAGGCCGCGCGCGCCTATGATGCGGCGGGGGCCGACGAACTCTGCTTCCTCGATATCAGCGCGAGCCACCAGGGACGCGGCACCCTGCTCGACATGGTGAGCCGCACTGCCGAGGTCTGCTTCATGCCGCTGACCGTCGGCGGCGGCGTGCGCAGCGCCGACGATGCCCGCGCGCTGCTCCTCGCGGGCGCCGACAAGGTCGCGGTGAACAGCGCCGCGGTCGCGCGGCCCGAACTCGTCGCCGATATCGCCGACCGTTTCGGCAGCCAGTGCGCCGTCGGCAGCATCGATGCGCGCCGCGTCGAAGACGGCCGCTGGGAAATTTTCACGCACGGCGGGCGCAAGCCGACCAGCATCGATGCGATCGCGCATGCCGTCCGCCTCGCCGAACTCGGCGCGGGCGAATTGCTCGTCACCAGCATGGACCGCGATGGCACCAAGGACGGTTACGACCTCGCGCTCGTCCGCGCGATCGCCGATGCGGTTCGCGTGCCGGTGATTGCATCGGGCGGGGTCGGCAACCTCGACCATCTCGTCGCGGGGATCGTCGAAGGCCATGCCAGTGCGGTGCTCGCGGCGAGCATCTTCCACTTCGGCGAAGCGACGATCGCCGAGGCGCATGCGCGACTTGCCGCCGCCGGATTGCCCGTACGCGCACATTAAATCCCGCGCGGGGGTGGTCATGCCGGAAGGGGGCTGCAATAGAAGCCCCATGACATCGAAACTCCGCCTCGCCGACCGCACCAATGATCTTTTCCCGATCCTCGGCTTCGTTGCCGCGATGGCGAGCCTTGCGATGCCGCTCAACGCATGGATGGTCGCATTCATTCTGATGGGCGCGGTCGTCGCGGCGGTTCACCATGCCGAGGTCATCGCGCACCGCGTCGGCGAACCGTTCGGGACGCTGATCCTCGCGCTCGCGGTGACGGTGATCGAGGTCGGGCTGATCCTGACGCTGATGCAGGCCGAACCCGAAAAGGCGCAGACGCTGGCGCGCGACACGGTGTTCGCGGCGGTGATGGTGATCCTGAATCTGTTGATGGGCCTGTGCCTGCTCGCGGGCAGCATCCGCCATCACGAGCAAAGGTTCCAGCGCACCGGGATCGGCGCGGCGCTGGCGACGCTGACGGTGCTGACGGTGGTGACTTTGGTGCTCCCCAATTTCACCTCGAGCGTACCCGGGCCCTTTTATTCGGCGACGCAGCTCGGCTTCGTCGCGGCGGTGTCGCTGATCCTCTACGCGACCTTCGCGCTGGTGCAGACGGTGCGGCACCGCGACTATTTCCTTCCCGACGGCGATGCCGACGGCGACGGTGTGCCCGACGCGCACGCCGCGCCGCCGAGCGTCCAGCGCACCGCGATTTCGAGCGTGCTGCTGCTTGCCAGCCTGTTCGCGGTCGTCCTGCTCGCAAAGAATTTGTCGCCGGTGATGGGTGCACTCCTCGCTGATTGGGGCGCACCGCCCGCGGTGCTCGGCGTGCTGATCGCGGCGCTCATCCTCGCGCCCGAAGGGCTTGCCGCGGTCCGCGCGGCCAAGGCCGACCGCCTGCAGACCAGCCTCAACCTCGCGCTCGGCTCGGCGCTGGCGACGATCGGGCTCACCATCCCGGCGGTCGCGATCCTGTCGATCATGACCGACCTGCCGATCAGCCTCGGCCTCGACGCCAAGTCGACCGTGCTGCTGTTCCTGTCGCTGATCGTGTCGGTGCAGACGCTGGCGAACGGCCGCACCACGGTGCTGCAGGGGGTGATCCACCTGATGCTGTTCGCGATCTACCTGTTCACGACCTTCGTGCCGTAACGCATCGGCCTTTTTTGGCCGTGTGTCCCCGCGAAGGCGGGGACCCATCTCCCGCCGGCTCAAAATGGCGCCCACCGGAGATGGACCCCCGCCTTCGCGGGGGTACACAATGTGGTTTTATGTTTTGCGCACGAACACCGTCCCCGCGCTGTAGCCCGCCCCGAACGAACAGATCAGTCCGGTATCGCCCGCCGCCATATCGTCATGATTGAGGTGAAAGGCGATGATCGACCCGGCGCTCGACGTATTGCCATAGGTGTCGAGCACCGTCGGGCTCTCGTCCTCGCTCGCCTCATGGCCCAGCACGCGCTGCGCGATCAGCCGGTTCATGTTGGTGTTCGCCTGATGGAGCCACAGGCGGCGCATGTCGCCGCCTTCGAGCCCCAGCCGCTCCATCTGCTCGACGATCATGGCCGCGACCATCGGCACGACTTCCTTGAACACCTTGCGGCCTTCCTGGACGAACAGCTTGTCGCTCTTCGGTCCCGACTGGTCGATGCCGCCGTGGCCGCGGTTGAGAAAGCCGAAATTGTTGCGGATATTGTTCGAAAAAACCGTCTTGAGCTTGGTGCCGAGGATATCCCAATGCCCCGCCGGCGCGATATCCTTGTCCTCGACGAGGATCGCGGTGGCGACGTCGCCAAAGATGAAATGGCTGTCGCGGTCGCGCCAGTTCAGATGCCCCGAGCAGATTTCGGGGTTGACGACGAGCACGCTCTTCGCATGCCCCGCGCGGATATAATCGGCGGCGGTCTGGATGCCGAAGGTCGCCGACGAGCAGGCGACGTTCATGTCGAAGCCGAAGCCGTCGATGCCGAGTGCGTCCTGAATCTCGACCGCCATCGCGGGATAGGGGCGCTGCATGTTCGACGCGGCGCACAGCACGGCATCGACATCGGCGGCATCGCGGCCGGCACGGGCAAGCGCATCCTTTGCCGCGGCCACGCCGATTTCGGCGAGGATCGACAGGTCGTCGTTGCTCCGTTCGGCGATGCGCGGCGCCATATGTGCGGGATCGAGGATGCCCGCCTTGTCGACGACGAAGCGCGATCCGATGCCGCTCGCCTTCTCGATGAATTCGACGCTCGATTCAGCGAGTTCGGCGACGTCTCCCGCCGCGATCGCCGCCGCATTTTCCCTATTGTGCAGCGCAACATACTGGTTAAAACTGGCAACAAGTTCTTCGTTGGAGATGCGTTCGGCGGGGGTGAAGAGGCCGGTTGCGGAAATGACCGGCTGCGGTGCTGGCGACATGGTGGCTCTCATGTGTCTTACAGTTTCAAGACACGATGATTAAGCGCCGCCGCCGCATCGCGCAACGCCCCACGGTTCAGCTGAACATTGTCCGACATCATGGTTAACCTGCCACTAACCATTTTGGTGGCAGACTGGCAGATGCAGGCCTCCGGGGGGATGGCTCCCCGGGCGCCGTGCGGGAGCATGACCATGGCGACGCGTTCTGGACCGGCCGCAGGCGACCTGTCCCTTTCCGAGATCAAGGAATTTGCGGGTTTTCCCGCCTCCACCCAGCGCTATATCCGCCGTTCGCTCGATATCGGGCTCGAGCGCGACGATGCGATCGCACGCTGGTCGCGCGACATGGTCGAGGAAACCGCGATCCGCGTCCAGGCGCGCGTCTATCAGCGGCTGATCGATGTCCGGGCGCATATTCCCGACGATAGCGGCCTCGACGCGCTCGAACATTTCATGGCGCCGCTGATCGCGGTGTCGGCGTTCGACCTGGGGCAGGACCGGCTTCCGGCTTTCGCGCCCTATCGTTTCCTCTACGAACGGTTGCTCGGCGCGCATGCGCGGCCGTGGCTGCCCGGCGCCTTTTGCGCCGCGGCGTCGCTGCCGCACCTGCATCCCGACAAGCGCAAGATTTTGCTCCAGTCGATCAGCGAAGCCGCCGCGACCGCACCCGGCTGGTCGGCGCGCGAGCCGAGCTTCTATCCCGAATGGGTCGACAAGATCGACGAGACCAAGCCGGCGAATTAAGGGCAAGGGGCGGCTTTGGGGTGGGGAGGGGCCATAGGCACCACCCATTTTCGTCATCCCGGGCTTGACCCGGGATCCCGCTTTTTTTTGAGGGCGCCGGCGGTTTTCGAGGTCAAGCGGGACCCCGGATCAAGTCCGGGCTGACGATGGACGGGACGGCAACTCTCGGCCGCTAGCCGACGTCCCGCACAAGCGCGTCAGTCTCACATCAGCGCGCGGTAGAGTCCGAAGGCGCTCGTCGCGGTCAGCACGAAGCCGACCAACGTCAGCATCAGCTTGACCGAGAAGCGCTTCGCCATGAAGGCGCCGAGCGGAGCGGCAAGCACGCCGCCGATCAGCAGGCCGAGCGTCGCGCCGGCGACATCGGCGATGCCGAGGTTCCAGATAAAGGTCGCCGAGACGGCGAGCGTCAGGAAGAATTCGACGCTGTTGACGGTGCCGACGACCTTGCGCGGCTCGGCGCCCTGGACGAGCAGGTTCGACGTGACGACCGGCCCCCAGCCGCCGCCGCCCGCGGCGTCGAGGAAACCGCCGACGAGGCCGAGCGGCGCGATGACCGTCGGTTTCTGGATCTTGGGCGGATAAAGCAGACCGCGGACGAGCAGCCAGACGCCGATCGCCGCCAGATAGGTGAGGACGAAGGGTTTCACGATATCGGCATGGAACGACGTCAGCACATAGGCGCCGAGCACGCCGCCGATGACCCCGGGAATGAGCAGCCGCCAGAACAGCGTCCATTCGATATTGCGGTGGAGGAGATGGCTGATCCCCGACACGCCGGTCGTGAATACCTCGACAACATGGATACGCGCCGACGCGACGGCCGGCGGCACGCCGAGCACCGCGACGAGCAGGGTGTTGCAAATGACGCCGAACGCCATGCCGAGCGCGCCGTCGACGAGCTGGGCGGCAAAGCCGATGAGGATGAACGGAAGCAGCGCGGAAAAGTCGATGGCCGCAAAGTCTATCATGATGTCATCCCAACCCGGTTAGTTGACAACTCGCTGCCGCCTTTTCGGAGGATTCGCCAGCGCAATTTTTCTGCTGGCGGCAAAGGGATTTGTTTCCGGGGCCAAGCGAAGTCGGCAGGGCGCGCTATCCGGTCACGTCATCGGGCAGGTAATCGCGCACATAATCGATAAAGGCGCGCAGCTTGGGCATCACCTGCTTGCGGCTGGGATAATAGAGGAACAGGCCCGATGTCGAGCAGGCATGGTCGCCCAGCACCAGTTCGAGTTCGCCCGAAGCGATCATCGCCTTGACCACCGGCTCCGCGGTCATGCCCATCGCGACCCCGGCGCGGACAGCGACCATCATCGCAGTGAAGTCGTTGACGATCACCGGGCCGGTCACGCCGACCTCGATCTCGCGGTTCCCCTTTTCGAAAGTCCACGGCATCAGCGCGCCGCTTCCCATGCGCATGCGGACGCAGCGATGGTTACGCAGTTCTTCAGGACTTGCCGGACGGCCATGCTTGTCGAGATAGCCGGGGGTGGCGACCGCGACGAAACGAAACGGCCCGGTCAGGCGGACGGCAATGACGTCGGCGTCGAGCGATTCGCCCATGCGCACCCCGGCGTCGAAGCCGCCGGCGCTGAGGTCGGCGAGCGCGTCCTCGGCATAGATTTCCAGTTCGATCTCGGGATAGGTCTCGCAGAAGCCCGCGATGATCGGCTCGAACAGGGGCTGAACCGCACCGCGCATCAGGTTGATGCGCAGCCGGCCGGCGGGACGGTTGCCAAGATTGCGCGCCGCTTCATAGGCGTCGGCAAGGCCTGAGTAAGCGGGCGCCGCCCGCTCGAGGAACATTTCACCCGCCTGGGTGAGGCCGACGCTGCGGGTCGTGCGCATGAACAGCGGCGCGCCGACGCGCGCTTCGAGCCCCTTGATCGTCTGGCTGATCGCCGATGGCGAGACGCCGAGGTCGGCAGCGGCGGCGGAAAAGCTCCGCCTTTCCGCGACGCGCAGGAAAGCTTCGATCCCGTCGAGCGCCCCATGGGGGATTGTTAAATCCTGCTTCAAGGCACTTGCAGATTATAGAGGATTATCTATTTGCGCAAGCGCACCTAAAAAGGTTGCACAAAGAAACGAAAGGAACCTCTCCCATGGCCTATCAGCTCTCCTCTTTCCGCCGCTTCCCCTCCGCTCTTGCCATCGTCGCCGCATCGGCGCTCGCGTTCGGCGGCCTCGTCGCCTCGACCTCGCCGGCTTATGCGCAAAATGGCAGCGATTATCGCTGCGCCGGTCTCGCCGACCAGGCCTCGACCGCTGCCGAAGGCGCGAGCGCCGGCCAGAAGTCCAGCGCGAAGCGCTTTGTCGCGACCGGCAAGAAGCTGTGCGAAGCGGGCAATGAACGCGCCGCCGCCAAGCAGTTCCGCGCCGCGCTGAAGATCGCCGGCGTCGCCGAAACCGAAGGCGAAAGCCAGGTCGCGGCACGCTAAGCCACGCCATAAGCCAAACACCGCAATTCTCCGGCCCGTCCTCTCCCTCTCCCCGACGGGCTCCCAACTGGGGCGGCACTCATAACGAGGCCGCCCTATTTATTTGGGCGCAGTCCTTGCGTCCGCGTTCCAGCAATCTGCCCTAGTCGAGCCGGTTCTTGACGATCTCACCCGCGCGCATGATCAGGGGCAGCGCTTCGCCGTTGCGGGCCAGCAGGCCGATGTCGGCCAGGGGGTCGCCGTCGACGACGATCAGGTCGGCGTGAGCGCCCGGCGCGACGCAGCCGAGTTCGCCTTCCATCTGCAAGACCTCGGCGCCGATCGAGGTCGCCTGGCGCAGGATTTCGATCGGGGTGAAGACTTCGCTGCGGATCGTGAATTCGGTGCACTGGCGCGTATAGGTGTCGCCGAGCAGGTCGGTGCCGAAGCCGATCTTGACGCCCGCCTGCCGCATCCGGTCCATGCCCGAGAGCGCTTCGTCGAAGACCTCGTCGAGCTTTGCCTGGCTTTCGGGCGGGAAGCCCATCGACGGCCCGAGTTCGCGCAGCGCGAAGATGATCGCCATCGTCGGCACGATGAAGGCGCCGCGTTCGGCGACAAAGGCGGCGGTTTCATCGTCGATCAGCGTGCCATGTTCGATGCAGCGGACGCCGAATTCGACACAGCGGCGGATCGCGCTGGCCGGATGGCAATGCGCCGAGGCGTAGCTGCGCCGCTCGATACATTCGTTCACGATCGCGCGGACCTCGTCCTCGCGATACTGGTTCATCCAGATCGGGTCGGTGGGCGAGGCGACGCCGCCCGATCCCATGATCTTGATCGTATGCGCCCCGCGCCGATATTCCTCGCGGACCGCCGCGATGCAGGCGTCGACACCGTCGGCGATGACGGTCAGGCTGTTGACCTGGCCGCATTGGCAGAGGCCATGGCCTTCGCTGTGGCCATCGTGGCTCATCGGGCGCATGTCGCCGTGGCCGCCGGTCATCGACACGATGCGCCCGGCATAAAGAAAGCGCGGGCCGCGGATCAGCCCCTCCTCGATCGCGCGCCACAGCGACCAGTCGCCGCCGCCGATGTCGCGCACCGTTGTGAAGCCGCAGTCGAGCGCGTGGCCGAGCATGCGCACGGCGTGCGCGGTGCGGTGCGCGGCGCCCATCGCATCGACGCGCTGGACATTCACGTCGGAGATATAGGCATGGATGTGCAGGTCGATCAGTCCCGGCATCAGCGTGCGGCCGCCGACATCGATCCGGCGCGCCTCCGTCAGCGCGATCGAACGGTCGGACACCTCCTTGATCCTGCCCCGCTCGATCGCGACCGACATGCCCGCCGGGCAATCGGCATCCTTGCCGTCGAACAGGCGGGCGTTTTCAAGGATCGTGACCGTCATCTTCGTCTCCCTCGCCGTCGGGCGCGCCTTTTTTCGCCGACGGAGCCGCCGCGAATCTATTTCATACATAAGTGTCATAAATTGCGCGCGATGCAATATCGTTTGCGACATTCGACGGGGAAAAGAGGATAGGATGCGCCCGGGGGGCGCGAATTTTGCGCCAAATTTTTCGGTGGAGGCAGCAGAGCAGAAACGAAACCGGCAACGGGTCCGGGCTTGGCATCAGTTGCCGATTGCCACGACCGCCTCGATTTCGATCAGGGCGCCAAAATGGAGCGCGCCGCAGGGTACGATGGAACGCGCTGGGCGATGCGTGCCAAAGAACGCCGCATAGGCCCGGTTCGCTTCATCCCAATGTGTAATGTCGGTCACGTAAACCGTGCACCGGACGATATCGTCGACCCGCGCACCCGCCACCCGGGCAATGGCTGCGATATTTCCCAGTGCGAAGTTCACCTGGTCCGTAATGCAGACCTTATCGGCATTCGGGGTCTCGTTCGTTACCCCGAGTTGACCTGAAATATAGAGGGTGTCGCGGTGCAGAACAGCCTGGGCGTAATGCCCTCCCGGAGGAGGTGCCGCCGCGCAGCGAATTTCCGTCGTTTTCCTGATGGCCATTTCGATCTCCGAATTTTCTCACCACCCGCTGACACGTGGCCATTGCGTGGTCAGCGTGCCGCCGCGCAGTACGTCATATGAGGGGTAGGCTGCGCAGGTCAGGCAGGCATGATTGGGCAGAATGCGAACGCGGCTGCCGATCGGCAGCCGCGCGAACCAGCTTTCATCGGGAACCGGGACATTGCCATGTTCCTGATGCACGGTCGTCACCGCCAGCGCGCCGAGCGGCTTCAACGTCGCAGCATCGCAGACCAGACCATAGCCCGCGGGCATGAAGCGGTTGGCGCCGATGTCCTTGGACAGGGCGAGAGCGCCGGCATCGAGAATGAGGCTTGGCCCGCGTCGCTGATGACCGATCACCGTGGCGAGTACCGAGACAGCAAGATCATCCTCGGCGCATATACCGCGCGACAATTGCGACAGATCCCAGAACAGGTAGATGCCCGCGCGCACTTCGGTAACGCCCTCCAGATGCCCGGCAAGGAGCGCGGTGGGGGTGGAGCCGACGCTGACGATCGGGCAGGGGCAGCCGCGTTCGCGCAGCAATTCGGCGGACGAAACCGTGGCCAGTCTTTCAACTTCGGCAAGTGCCCTGATCGATGCGAGGTCATCGAACGCATAGGAATGTCCGGCATGGGCCATCACGCCCGCCAATTCGACGTGCGGCGCGTGGGCGCCAAGCGCTTCGGCGATGGCGACAAGCTCCGCCGAGGCGGGTTCGACTCCGCTGCGATGCTCGCCGCAGTCGATCTCGATGAGGACGCCAAAGCGCGCTCCGAGCGATGACGCCTCTCTCCCGATAGCCGCGGCAACCTCTCTGTCATCGACAATCAACAGCAGCCGCGCGCCATGTTCGCGCTGAATCCGGTCGGCGCGGGCCAGCTTTGCAGGGGCGATGGCGGTTGAATAGAGGATGTCGCGCCAGCCTGCCGCAGCGAAATATTCGGCTTCGGCCAGAGTCGAGACGGTGATCGGCCCTTGCCCGCCATCCGCGGCGATGCGGGCGACGTCGACCGACTTGGCGGTCTTGAGATGCGGGCGAAGTGCGACGCCCAGGTCGTCGCAGCGGGCACGCATGCGAGCGGCATTGCGTTCCAGACGGTCGGCGTCGAGAATCAACGCCGGTGTATATAGTCCGTCGAACAGGTCGGCCGGATTCATCGCACCAGTTCCCCGAGGGGATCGAGCGTGTCCGCGATCAGAAGCGGCCGCGCGGTGTCGGCGACGAAAGGCATCCCCGCGCGATTGTGCCAGAAAACGGGCATGCCGACCCCCGCTGCACCGGGAATGTCGGCGGGCGATCCCGCGACGAAAAGCGTCCGCGCGGGATCGGTGCCGAGCCGGTCGAGGGCGGCGCGGTACGGCTCGGGCCGCGGTTTGTAATAGCCTGTATCTTCGGACGTCACGACGACAGAAAAGGGAGCGCCGACCCGGTCTGCAGCCTGCCGACCCAGATGGGTCGAACAGTTGGTGACGACGCCGAGCCGCACGCCGGCATCCGCCAGATTGCCCAGCACCCGCTGTGCCTCCGGCCATGGCTGGAGCGTGTTCCAGCGGGTGGTCAATGCGGCGGCGGCAGATGCCGCAACGCCGGCTTGGGCGGCTGCCTCGCGAACCAGATCTTCATAGGGCCGGTAGGCACCGCACCCATAGGTCAGTTCGAGATACGCGCGGCGCCAGCGCAGCCCATCTGCCGCCGACCCTGCCGCGCCGTTCCAGAGCGACCAGGAGTCGAGAAGAGCCGTAAGGAGGTCGAAGACCACCGCTTCGACGGGAGCGATCTGTTTCATAGTCTCAAGTCCAAATTCCGCAGTGCTAGTCCAAGGTTGGCGGAAACCTATTTGAGGTCCGCCGCGTCGTGGTCGTAGCGATTACAAAGACCCGGTTGCGTGCGCCAATGCCTGTTGCGGATGGTTTCATGCCGCCTCGTACGCATGATAGCGGCCCTAGGGTCACGACCCTAGGCTGCGGCCAGCTTCCAGAACGCTTCGGCCGACTGGGATTGCCGGGCGCGGGGCCGATACAGCCGGACGTCGACGGGAATATCCCAGCGCGCGTCGCCCGCCCGCACCAGCGAGCCGGTCGCCAGGTCGTCCGCGATGATGCTGAGGGGGAGCCAAGCCAGCCCTTTGCCGTCTTTTGCCATACGGGCAAGGACCAGCGTGTGCGAGGTGAACACTGGCGTGAAGCTGACCGGTATCGCATTCTTCTCGAACATCGCTGACACGATGCGGCCCATGCCGGATTCGGCTCCATAGGCGAGCAGATGGACCGCGCCGCCGACGCGGCCTGCGTCATCCGTAAGGGGGTGGAGCGGAGCCTGCTCTTTTTCACGAGGCGCACTGACCGGCACCAGCGCGTCGGCGCCGAGGGAGAGGGACTGGAAGCCCGCGCCGTCGAGAACGGACGCGGCACCGGGATAGAAATAGCACAGGCAGAAATGCGCTTTGCCGTTCAGCATGATCTGCTCGGACGCGCCCATATTGTCGGCGGTCAGCTGAATCGGGATTTCCGTGTCCGTCATCGCTTGGAGTTTCGCGAGCCATTGCGGGAAGAAGTTCAGCGCCAACGCGTGGGTCACCAGAATCTTGACTGTCGAGGCGGAAGTTCCTGCAATCTCCTGAACCTCCCGCCGTCCATGCTCGATATCGCGCAATACCGTCTCGGCGATCATGGCGAAGCGCTTGCCTGCCGGGGTCAGCGCCATTTGATGGGTGCTACGATCGACAAGCTCGACGCCGAGCCATTCTTCGAGCGCCCGAATGCGGCGACTGAAAGCCGGTTGCGTGACGCAGCGCGCCGATGCCGCACGCGAGAAATTCCCCGCGCGAATCAGGGCGCCGAAGTCTTCAAGCCACGCCATTTCCATCGTTCGCGTCCATTTTGAGCTTTGGGTGACCGTCGTAACCTTTGCGGACCCAATCGCAACGTCTGACTGCAACACAGAGGCTGGCGTATGAAATGATCCGATTTTGGCATTGGCGCATGCCCGGTCCGGTTGCCAAGGTCCGGCCATCCACAGGGGGAAGGTTCAGATTGACATGATCAAAAGCGCCGCTTCGACGACCAGGCCCGCCGGTCCCCGTTTGGCACGACGCGGGCGGTCCACCTTCGCCACGGCGGTGCTGCTTGGCGCTTGCCTGTTTTCCGGCTGGTCGAGCGCCGCATCGGCCACCTCGCCGGCCACCTTGCCGCCATCCGCGCGCGCGGAGGCGCTTGTCCCGCGCAGCGCCCTTTTCAAAGCGCCGACCTATTCGGACGTGCAGATCAGCCCGGACGGACGGCAACTCGCCTATCTTCACCCGCTGAACGATGTTCTCAATATATGGGTCGCCCCTATCGATGATCCGGCGGCGGGTGTGCCGCTGACGCGGTTCGATAAACGTCCGCCCGACAGCTTCCAGTGGAGCCCCGACGGACGTTTCATCCTGATCATGAAAGATGTCGGCGGCGAAGAGCATAGCCAGCTCTGGATCGCGAATCTGGCAAAGGGCACCGTCGTGAATGCCACGGCGGATCCGGAGGTCCAGACCAAGATCGTCAAGACCTCCGCGCGCCGTCCCGGCGAGGTTCTGGTTGGCCTCAATATCCGCGATCGTCGCTACCGCGATATCTACCGGATCAATCTCGACACCGGCGAACGCACCGAAGTTTACCGGAATGCGGATGATTATATCGATATTGTGGCCGACCCCGATTTCAACATCCGGCTGGGAGTTCGCGGCAATAGCGACGGATCGTCGACCTATTTCCGTTTCGACCCCGGCGGCCGTAACGAGTTGATGACCATTCCGCTCGCCGCGCTGCGCAACTCGCGCTTGCTGGGGCTCGATGGCAAGGGGCAGCTGTTGATGTTCGACAGCCGGCAATCCGACAAGGCGGGCCTTGTTTCGCTCGATATCGTGTCGGGTGTGCGGACACCGATGGCGGACGCGAAGCGCGCCGATATCGTCGAGGCAATTTTTGATGAAAAGACCGGGGCTTTGCTTGCGACGCGCGAGGATCCGCTGGTCAGCGAATGGACGGTGCGTGCACCCGAAGTGCAGACCGAATTTGCGGCTATCGAAACCGCGTTGAAAGGCCCCTTCAGGATCGCCGGGCAGACGCCCGACAATGAACGATGGCTGCTCCTTGAAACCGAGCCGGGGCGTCCCGACCGATATTGGTGGTGGAACCGGAAGAGCCGGACCACCACTGCGCTGTTTTCGACGCGCCCCGAACTGGACCGTGCTGCGCTTGCCAAGCGTATTCCGGTGGCCATCGCATCGCGCGACGGCCTGACCTTGCCAAGCTATCTGACCTTGCCGACCGGTGCAAAGCTGCGCGCCGATGGCATGCCCGTCACTCCGGTTCCGCTGGTCCTGCTGATCCACGGCGGGCCGTGGCTGCGCGACGAACTTTCGTTCGACAGCCAGCATGCGTGGCTTGCCGACCGGGGTTACGCGGTCCTTTCGGTCAATTTTCGCGGATCGGGCGGGTTCGGCAGCGCTTTCATGGCGGCCGGCGACAAACAATGGTCGGGAACGATGCACAACGACCTGATCGATGCCGTCGACTGGGCAATCGGTAAGGGGGTGGCATCGAGAGATAGCGTGGCGGCGATGGGGCTGTCCTACGGCGGCTATTCGACGCTTGTTTCGCTCAGTTTCACACCCGACAGGTTCCAGTGCGGGGTCGATCTTGCCGGCCCCGGTAATCTGGTACGCCAAGTCTCGGACATGCCCGTCTGGTGGACGTGGCAACGCCCGCAATTCGTCAACCGGGTGGGTGATCCGGCAACGAAAGAGGGCGCTGCGGACTTGATGCGGCGCTCCCCGATCGCGCGGGTCGATGCGATTTCCAGGCCGTTGCTCGTCACCAATGGAGCAAATGATCCCCGGATATTTCCCAGCCAGTCGGAAGAAATCGTCGATGCGCTGAAGGTGCGGGGCAAGCCGGTGACCTATGCTTTTTATCCCGATGAGGGGCACGTCTATGCGAAGGATGCGACCAATATTTCCTTCGCCGCGGTGGCCGAGCATTTTCTGGCGCAGTGCCTTGGCGGGCGCGCGGAGCCCTATGGTCGCGACCTTGTTAATTCGGGCATCGAGGTCAGGACGGGGGCGTCGCTGGTGCCCGGACTCGAGCAGGCGCTGGCGAAGCCGGAAGGATCGGGGCCGGAATGATCGGGAGCGGAGGGCGATAAAGCCCTCCGCCATTCCACTCTCTATCTGCGCGTTGGCCGATATTCGAGGGTTTCGGTCGACGCTGCGGTGGCGCGGATTTCAGCGTCGGTGAGCGGGGTTTTCTTGAGCTCGTTGGTCTCGTGCATCATCGTCTGGTCGGCAAGATGCGGATTGCCCTTGCCCTTGGGGTCGATGAACAGATTCTGCCCGCCCGCGTCAACGACCGAATAGAGTGCGCGCCGGTCGCGTCCGATCTCCATCAGCCCGACCCAGCTTTCACCGCCATTGTGCGGTGCCATCGTCGGGCCGAGGCGCAGCACCGCCGACAGGCGGTGCTCGGGAGCATCCTCGGCCATTTGCGGGCGGTCGGGGGTTTCGAGCGATGCGTCGAAATATTTCCAGTAAATCGGCTGCTTCCATTCGGCCATGTCCTGGCCGGGGAAGCGCGGTTTGACCTCGGCGATCACTGCCTGGATCGTGTCGATCATCGTCGTAGTGCGGTCGCGTCCGTTGAAATAATCGACGCCCAGCGGCGCGCCGGCCTTGTCGCCCTGAAACGCGCGCAGCAGCAGGCTCGATTGATAGGTCAGATAGCGGTCGGCATCGATCGCTTTCCACCAGTCGCCGATATCGTCGCCGAACAGCGTTTCCGGCGCGACCTGCAGCCAGCTGCGATAGAGCGTCAGTCCCGGATTGTCGTATTTCTGGTCGGCGTCGCGGTCCTGATACAGGCCGTTGAAGCCGAGCATCAGTTCGCCGGCGCGTTTGACCTCGGGATCGTCGCTGGCGGCAATCGCCTCACGGAAATAGGGCGCGAAGAAATCGGGCGCGGCCTGATTGCGGTCGACCGCGCCCAGCGCGTTGAAGATCTTGCCGTTATACTCGCGCATGTCGAGCAAAGTCAGCGACTGGCCCGCCTTCGCAAGCCGGTCGCCCATCCAGGTGCGGAAGGTCGCGCCGATCCGCGCATTGTCGCCCTCCTGCGACCAACCCGTCGCCTTGCTGTTCCACGACATGAAATAACCTTGGCGAGGGTTGATCATCTGCGGCTTTTCCGCCGGGGTCAGGAAGCCGGTCCACTCATATTCGCCGGTGCCGGGCGTCGGCAGCCGCGGATCGACCCCCGCCGCTTTCTTGGGGAGCGCTCCCGCTTCGAAATAGGCGATCGTGCCGTCTTCGCCGCCATAGCAGGCGCCGAGATTCCAGCCGAGCCGGTCGACGCCCTTGGCCTTGAATTCGGCGAGGCTTTTCGCGCGGCCCATCTCGGCAAAGGCGACCCATGTATCGAGTTCGCGGCCGTGCACGCCCATCTGCTGCGAATAGGCGGTGCCGTTTTCGACATCCCAAGCGATCACCGGGCCGTGAATCGTCCATGCGACTTCGTGCGTGAAGGGCGCTCCGTCCTTGACCTTGAAGGCTTCGGTGCGGTGCTCCATCGCCTTCCACGCGCCCTTGTACCAATATTCGTAACGGTTCTTCGGGTTCAGCTTTTCGGCGAAGGTCGTGCCGGCCTCGCTGCTGCCCGATACCAGCAGCCAGCCATGCTGCGCGCCGCGCCCCATCGTGGGGACGCCCCAGCCGGTCGAGCCGAAGCCGGTGTTGTCAAAGCCGCCGCCCTTCAGGTGGATTTCGGGGCCGTCGGCGGTGGCCTCCAGCATCAGGACCTTGCCGCTCGCCGACTTTTCAGGGCCGATGACCAGGCAACGGCTCGCGCCCTTGACCGGCTCGGTCGGCGCCGTTTGCGCCGCCGCCGAAACGAGGTCGCGGTTCGGTGCGAGCTGCGCCGGGGAGAGGACGGGCACGGGCACCGGCCGGGCGGGGGCCAAATCGTCACCGGCGGGAATGGTCGTCGGGGAATCGGGGTCGGAGATCGGCACGACATCGTTGAAGATCTGCCACGCCTTGTCCTGACCGTAGCGCGCGGTCATCGCTTTCAGAAATTCGAGATTGCGAATCTCGTAGGTGTCGCGCCCCAGCGGCGCGGCGCTGATCAGCGCCAGATATTCGGCGAGGCTCCAGCGCGTCGGCCGGATGCCCCAGCGGATGAACTCCAGCGGCGTCAGCCGTTCGGGATCGGCACCCACTTCGTCGATGCGCTTGTTGATGCCGTCGACCATCGCCTGGATCATCTTCTGATGTTCGGGCGCGAGCGCGCGATAGCGTTGCAGCAACTGCGCGTCCGACAGCCGGCGGCCGCGCATCATCTTGTCGCTTTCGATCGCCGATTTGCCGACCAGCTCGGCACGGCGGCCCTGCGTGTTATATCGCGCGAGTTCCATCGCGGCGAGGCGGTCGCTGGCGATCGCATAGCCGGCGCCGAACATCACCGCGTCGGAGGTGTCGGCGACAACGTGCGGGACGCCATATTCGCCGCGATAGATGGTCACCTTTTCCGCCGAAGCGTCCTCGGCATGGGCGCCCGAAACCGTTGCAGAGAGAAACGCCAGACAGCTGGCCCCGCGCAAGAAGGACGAACGGTGATTCCACATTGAGGCGACTCCCTGTTATTTTATCGGGCGAGGAAATTTTCCGTGATGGCAACCCACAGCGCCGCGCCGGTCGGCGAGATGCTGTCGTCATATTCATAATGATTGTTGTGCAGCATCACCGCCCCGGGGCCGGTGTCGCCGTTGCCGAGCAGCAGGAAACAGCCCGGCACGACGTCGAGGTAGCGCGCGAAATCCTCGCCCCCCATCGCCGGCGCTTCGAGATCGATGAAGCGGTCGGCGCCGATCAGCCCGATCGCGATCTCGCGGACGCGGGCATAGACGTCGGCGGGATTGTGGAGGGCGGGATAACCGCGCTCGTAATGAAGCTCTGCCTCGGCGCCGAACGAGCGGGCGACGTTTTCGACGACGTCGCGCAGCCGCTGCTCGACGCGGTCCTGGCTCTGCCGCGACAGGGTGCGGACCGTGCCCGCGAGATGCGCCTCGTCGGCGATGATGTTGAAGGCGGTTCCCGCTTCGATCTTGCAGATCGATACCACCGCGGCATCCATCGGATCGACATTGCGCGCGACGATGCTCTGCACCGCGACGACGATGTGCGAGGCGACGAGGATCGGGTCGATGGCCAGATGCGGGCGCGCGGCGTGGCCGCCCTTGCCCTTGACGCTGATCCTGAACAGGTCGGCGGCGGCATAGAGCGGACCGACACGCCCCGCGAGTTTTCCGGCGGGCAGGCCCGGACGATTGTGGACCCCGAAGATCGCCTGCATCGGGAAACGTTCGAACAGCGCATCGCGGATCATCGCGCTCGCGCCGCCCTCGGGGTGCCCGCCGGCGCCGCTGTAACCGAGCGATTCCTCGGCGGGCTGGAAGATCAGGTGGACGGCGCCGTCGAAGTTGCGCGTTGCGGCGAGATGCTTGGCCGCCCCGAGCAGCATCGCGGTGTGCCCGTCGTGGCCGCAGGCGTGCATCACCCCGGGGGTGGCCGAGCTATAGTTCGATGCACGTGCCTCGGTCATCGGCAGCGCGTCGATGTCGGCGCGGATGCCGATGGCGCGGTCCGATTGCCCGGCGCGGATCGTCGCGACGATGCCGGTGCCGCCGATCCCGGTTGCGATCTCCTCGATCCCGAATTCGCGGAGCAGGCCGATGATGAAGGCGCTGGTGTCGTGCTCGTGAAAGCCAAGCTCGGGATGCTGGTGGATATGCCGGCGCCAGCCGGTCATGTCGGCTTCGAGGTGCGAGAGATCGACGGGCATGGTGGTGTTCCTCATGGGCGAATGTGACCCGGCAGTTGGTAGAAGACCTGCGCGCCGGGTCCCAGCGGCAAGTCGAACCCGACCCACGCGACGGTCATCGCGATCCCCATCGCCATGAAGCAGAGCGCATAGGGGAGCATCAGCGCGAGCAGCGATCCGACCCCCATGCTCTTGTCCCAGCGCTGGCAGAAGACAAGGACCAGCGGGAAATAGCTCATCAGCGGGGTCATGATGTTGGTGTAGCTGTCGCCCATGCGATAGGCGGCGGTGGTCATTTCGGGACTGATGCCGAGCAGCATGAACATCGGCACGACGACCGACGACAACACGCTCCATTTTGCGGTCGCCGACCCGATGAACAGGTCGAGCAACGACGACAGCAGCAGCACGCAGACGAGCAGCAGCGGGGCGGGGAGGCCCATGCCCCGCAATTTTTCGGCACCGCTGATCGCGATGATCGGCCCGATGCCCGACCAGTTGAACATCGCGACGAAATGCGCGGCGAAGAAGACGAAGACGACATAGGGCGCGAGAGTCTTTACGCCTTCGCGCATCATCGCGATTACGTCCGACGAGTTTTTGATCACGCCCACCGCACGGCCGAAAACGGTGCCGGTGAGCAGGAACAGAAGGAACAGCGCCGCGATGATCGAGGCGTAGAGCGGTTGCAGGCGGATCGGGCCCACGGCTTGCTGATCGATGAAGGGTGTATAGCCGGGCCAGAGGCACAGCGCGGCGAATGCCGCCACGACCAGCAGCGCGACCAGACCCGCATGGCGAAGCCCGCGGCGCTCGTCCGCACCGAGTTCGCCCTTTTCGAGGTCGGCGCGCAGCTGCTCGTCGACCTCTTCGTTCCATGTCCCCAGCCGCGGTTCGACGATCCTGTCGGTAACGAACCAGATGATCGGGGTGAAGAAGACGACGATGCCGAGGATGAAATACCAGTTGCCAAGCGGGTTCATCGTCCAGCCGGGGTCGACGATGCGCGCCGCTTCCTGCGTAAAGCCGAACAGCAGGACATCGAGCTGGCCGGGCATGATGTTCCCGGCATAGCCGCCCGACACGGCAGCCAGCGCGGCGGCAATACCGGCAAGCGGATGGCGTCCGGCCGACGCGAACAATATGGCGGAGAGCGGGATCAGCACGACATAGGCGGCGTCGGCGGCATGATGCGATACCATGCCGATCACCGCGATCAGCGGGGTCATGTAACGGCGCGGCGTGCCCCGCAGCGAACCGCGGATCAGCGCGAAGAACATCCCCGATCGCTCGGCAACCGCGGCGCCCATCATGATCGTCAGGACGATACCCAGCGGCGTGAAGCTGGAATAGGTGCGCGGCATTTCGGTGAACAGGCGCGTGATGTTGCCGGCGGAGAACAGGCTGGACGCGCGATAGGTGAGCATGCCGTTCGCGAGTTCGGCGTTCGCCGGCGCTTCCTTGCCCGAAAAGGGCAGCGAGGCGCTCCATCCGAGGGCGGCGCCAAGCGCCGAAACCAGCATGAGCACGACGATCAGATAGATGAAGATGATCGTCGGGTCGGGCAGCAGATTGCCGACACGTTCGACGAAGCCGAGGAAACCCTTTTGGCGGGCAGGGCGAAATGTTTCGGAACTCATGGTCGCACGTCCTGCATCAGCCGCTTTTTAGCCGGAGAGAGGAGTGGGAGCCCGCATGCCCGAAAGCGATGCGGGCTCCACCCCTGCCGGTTTGGGATCAGAAGTTCACTTCAAGGCCAGCACGGATCACGGGACCGAACTGATCGAAACCGCCCCCCGACGGATCGATGACCTGAACCGACTCCATTACCGGCAAGCGTACGTTGAACAGGTTGGTGACGCCAAAGGAGAACTTGGCTTCCTGTTTGCCCTGAATCGGCAGCGTGTAGGACGCCGAGACGTCATTGTAGAATTTCGACCCTGTCCGGTCGGGCGACAGCAATTCGCGGCTGATGCCCGGAGAAATGTCGGTCAGGCTCTGGCTCGACTGATACCGGCCTTGCCAGCCGACCGTCAGACCGCCGGTCGAATAGTTGAGACCCACGACGCCCTTATATTTCGGATAGCCGTAAAATCCCTCGAGCACGGTGTAGAGGTCGGGCCGCGCCTGGAAGGTAAAGGTCCGCAGGCGGTGCAGATAAGTGAAGGCCAGATTGGCCGAGATGCGGCCGCCGCCGAGCGGACGCGCGTAAAACACCTGCGTGTCGAGGCCCGACGTTTGCAGCTTGGAGGTATTGACATAGGTGCTGTTGCCGCCGGTGATGCTGAAGAAATTCGCTCCCGGCGTCATGTCGCGGGTGATCAGCGCACACAGTTCCGGATCCGGACCGTCGGCGCGATCGACGCAATTTTCGGCAATGGCTTGCGGGCTGAGGAAGCTGATCGCATCCTCGATCTTGATATCGAACCAGTCGGCCGAAATCTGGAGCCCCGGCAGGAAATTCGGGGTCAGGACAAAACCGGCGGTCCAGCTGTCCGAAACCTCGGGGCGAAGATTCTGGTTACCCGACACGACGAAGGGCACGCCAATCCCGCCGCTGACCGGGACGAAGCCCGCCGGACGGCCCAATATTGCGCAATTTGCGGCGCGATTGGGATTTTGACCGAGGTTGTTTTGCGAACAGGGGTCGTTGACGTTCGTTGTCTGGCCTTCGCTCGGGCGGAAGGCTTCGAAAATATTCGGTGCCCGAATGGCGCGGCTGAGGGTCGCGCGAAGGCGGAAACCGTCGGTCGGTTCCCAGATCGCACCGGCTTTCCACGAGGTCGCTTGACCGGCATGGCTGTAGTTGGCGTGGCGCACGGCGCCTTCGACCGACAGCAGCTTGGCAAAGGGCATGTCGGTGAGGAGCGGAATGCTGAGTTCGCCGAAGAATTCGGTGACATGATAGCCGCCCGAATAATCCTGCGACGCCGCCTGGTTGGTCACCCCGGCCTTGATCAGCGGATCGGTGGTGCGGCCGTTGCTTTCCTTGCGATACTCGGCGCCCAGCGCGATGCCGATCGACCCGCCGCCGGGCATCGTCAGGAATTTGCTTGTATCGCCCGAGAGCGAGAAGCCGGCGGTGGTCTGCCGCACAAAGGCATTCGATACCGTGGTGGTGCTGACGAAGTCGCGCGCTTCCTGCGAGCTGGCGGTCGAGCCGAAGGGATTGAAAGGAGCGCAGGTTCCGCCGCCGACGATATTGGGCCGCACATAGCCGGCCGGCTGCAGCGCGGGCACGTCCATGCGGCATCGCACCTCTTGCGTGACGGGGTCGATCACCGCATCGAGTGCCGCGCTGAGGTTGGGCAGCAGCATCCGGTTGTAGCCCGTGAACTTCGCCTTGGTGCGGCCGTAGGTGCCGTAGATATCGTAGCGAAGATCGGAGAAACCGGTCTCGAACTCGCCCTTGAGGCCGCCGACGAACGACAGGCTGTTGCGATCGACCTGGCTGAAGCGCTGGCCGACGTCGGTGAACAGGCGGTCGAGCAGCAGCGTCGTCGCGCCGGCCGCCAGAAGATCCTGGCGGAAATCCTCGTTGAGGAACGCATTTTGCGCGATGTTGATCGGCATCGCCGACCGCAGCACCGGCTGCCCGCGGCCATAGCTCGACGTATTGTTGTAATCGGCGCTGACATAGGCCGTCACATGATCGCTGATATCATAATGCGCGCTGAGGTTGAGGTTGTACCGCTCGATATCCGGCACCAGCGAAATCGAATCGTCGAAGCGGAAGCAGGCTTCGCCGCAATTGTCGAATTTGCCGAACAGGCTGCCGTCGGTGAAAAGCGGCGTCGGCGCGGGGCGCGGGGTGCCGTCATCGTTGAAGATGAACTCGCCGAGCCCGCCGGTATCGCCGCGCACGCCGACCGACCCATAGCCGGAGAATTGATAGGCTTCGCCGCCGGGGATGATGATCAGGTCGGGAATGCCGTCGTTGGGGCCGGTATCGGCGGGATTGATCATCGCGACATTGTTTTTCATGTCGGCCTGGCGCGGGGTGATTTCCTTCACCTTCGTATAGTCGGCCGCGACGGTGATGTTGCCGCGCCCGCCGGCGAAATTATGCCCCGCGAGGATGCTGCCGCCATAGGTGAAGCCTTCGGGCCCGCGCGCCGGCTGCGATCCGTTGAAGGACAGGCGAACGCCGTCGAAATCATCCTTGAGGATGATGTTCACGACGCCCGAGACCGCGTCCGAACCATAGATCGCCGATGCGCCGCCGGTGATGATCTCGACGCGTTCGATCAGGTTGGGATTGATCGAATTGAGGTCGACCGCCGCGCTGTCGGTGGTGCCCGACACCCGGCGCTTGCCATTGACGAGCACGAGGGTGCGGTTCGAGCCGAGGCTGCGCAGGTCGACGACGGCGAGGCCGCCGCTGGTTTCGCCGCGCGAACCCGACGCGCCGCCCTGCTGGCTCTGCTGCATGCTGCCCGAAAAGCCGATCGCGGGTTGCTGGGCCAGCGCGCGCCCGATGTCGAATTGCGCATTGTTGTTTTCGAGGGTTTGGGAGCTCACCACGCCGACCGGAGTCGGCAGGTCGAGCACGGGGCGTCCGATGCGCGAGCCGGTCACGACGATGTCGGTGCCGGCTGCGGCGTCTTCGCCGGCGACGCTATCGCCGGGCGTGTCCTGCGCCGCGGCGGGAGCCGCCATTCCGGCCAGCATCGCGATCGCGAGAAGCGAGCTGGAAATCCTGAATTGCTTGTCGAATTTGCTATGTGCAGTCGGCCCCTGGATCATGTTAATCTCCGCCCTTTGACCCCTCTGCCACTCGTTCCGTTCGTCGGGCGATGCGGGGGCCCAGCCTGTCTAGGTAAACAGTGGTGGCGATCCCAATGCCGGTTCGACATAGAATTATTCACGCAGGGATTTTGCTTTAATATCCGATATATAGCGTGGACAAGCGGGCGGCTTGATCAGGACGGGGCCTCTTCGGGGCGCTTTTTGAGCCGGCTCCAGAACGCCTCGACGCTGGGGCTGCGCCGCGCGATCGGCTTGTATATCCGGATCTCGATCGGGACATGCCAGCGGGCGTCTCCGGCAGCGACGAGCCGGCCGCTTTCCAGATCGGCCTCGGCGAGGCTGAGCGGCGTCCAGCAAACGCCGCGTCCGTCGCGGGCCATCGACAGCAGCGCCGATGCCATATGCGAGCGGAAAACGGGGCGGAGCATCGCAGCGCCCGCCGACACGACCTTGGCCGCCTGAAGAATGCGTCCCATTCCCGACCGGTCCTCGAATTCGAGATAGGGCAGGGGATGCTCATCGGAACCGGGCAGCCGGTGGACCGGCGTCCCGTCGGACAGCGGCGCGGCGACCGGCAGCAGGACATCGGTGCCCAGATGGAGCGAGGCAAAGCCGGCGGGGTCGAGGCGGTGCGATGCGGCGGCATGGTGGTGGCACAGCAGGAAGTCGGCCTTGCCTTCCAGCATGAAGCGTTCGCACGCGACCATATGATCGGCGATCAGGGTGATCGTGCCGGCCTCCTGCCCGTTGTCGAGGCTGCGCAGCCAGGACGGGAAGAAGGAGGTCGACAGGGCATGCGTCGAAGCAAAGCGGATTTCGTTGCTCAGCGTACCGCCGATTTCGCGGACATTGTCGCGGCCGAGCGCAAGCCGCCGCAGGATATCCTCGGCCAGCACGCGAAAGGCCAGCCCCGCTTCGGTCAGCGCGATCCGGTGGGTGTCGCGGTCGACCAGCGTCGCGCCGACCCAGTCTTCGAGCGCGCGAATCCGCCGGCTGAACGCGGGCTGGGTCAGGTTGCGCGCCTCGGCGGCGCGGGAGAAATTGCCTTCATCAGCGAGCTTGATGAAGTCCTCTAGCCACATGATATCCATAAGAATCCATCTGTCGCATCAATTGATACTGTCCCGGCATTGGCTTCGCCGGAACAGGGCAAGCTAAGCCCTGCCTCGCGAAACCGCATGAAGGGCAGAGGTATGTCGTCGCCAAAGACGCTTTACGACAAAATTATCGATCGGCACCGGATATTGTCTTTGGGCGGCACCGAAGGCGCGGGTGAGCGCCTGTTGCTCTATATCGATAGAACCGTGCTCAACGAATATACAAGCCCGCAAGCCTTCAGCGGTCTGCGCGACGCGGGGCGCAAGCTCTGGCGGCCCGCGGCGTCGCTTGGCGTCGTCGATCATGTGAACTCGACGGCCCCCGTCCACGGCGAAGGCACGGTCGACGACGGTGCGCGGCGGCAGATCGAATATCTGATCGAGAACGGCCGCGATTTCGGAATCGAGATTTTCGACGTGCTGGACCCGCGGCAGGGAATCGAACATGTCGTGATGCCCGAACTGGGGCTGGTGCTGCCCGGAATGGTCATCGCCGCCGGGGACAGCCATTCGACGACTTATGGCGCCTTTGGTGTCGTGGGCTTCGGGATCGGCACGTCGGACATCGAACATCTGCTCGCCAGCCAGACGCTCGTCTATCGACGGCTGAAGACGATGCGCGTCACGATCGATGGCGATCTGGCGCCAGGCGTGACCGCCAAGGACGTCATCATGGAAGTCATTCGCCGGATCGGCGCTGACGGTGCGGCCGGACATGCGGTCGAATTTGCGGGCAAGGCGATCGACGCCATGGGGGTCGAGGCGCGCATGACGATTTGCAACATGGCGGTCGAATGCGGCGCGCGCGTCGCGCTGACGGCCCCCGACGACAAGGTGACCGACTATATTGCGGCCTGCCCGCGCGCGCCGTCGCCGACGATGCTCGATCGCGCGCGCGACATATGGCAAGCGCTGCGCAGCGACGCCGGGGCGCGATTTGACGCCGAACTGTTCGTCGCTGCCGGGGATGTGCCGCCGATGGTCAGCTGGGGCACCAGTCCCGATCAGGCGCTCGCGATCACCGACCGCGTTCCCGATCCCGCCGACCTCCCCGCGGAGCGCCGCGAGGATGCGAACCGCGCGATCACCTATATGGGGCTCGCACCGCGCATGGCGCTTCAGGATATCGCCATCGACCGCGCCTTTATCGGTTCGTGCACCAACGCGCGGCTGTCGGATATTCGGGATGCGGCGCGCATATTGAGGGGGCGCAAGGTTGCGCCGGGGGTGCGCGCGATGATTTCGCCGGGAAGCAGCACTGTGCGCCGCGAAGCCGAGCAAGAGGGACTGGACCGCATATTCCGCGACGCGGGTTTCGAGTGGCGCCAGTCGGGCTGCTCGCTCTGCCTCGCGATGAACGACGATATGCTCGCGCCGGGTGAGCGCTGCGCATCGAGTACCAATCGCAATTTCGAGGGGCGGCAGGGGATTGGCGGGCGCACGCATCTGATGAGTCCGGCGATGGTCGCGGCAGCGGCAGTGACCGGAAAGCTGGCCGATGTTCGCGCGTTCGCGGTGCAGGAGCCGCTGTGATGGAGCGCTTCCTTCGCCTGTCGGGCGGCGTCGCGGCAATGCCCGGGGCCAATATCGATACCGACGTCATCATGCCCAAGGCGTTCCTGAAAGGGATCGACCGATCGGGGCTCGCCGACGGACTTTTCCACGACCTCCGCTTCGATGCCGCGGGCGCGCGCCGCAACGACTTCATCCTGAACCGGCCCGGCATGACGGATACCCGTTTCCTGCTAGCGGGCCCCAATTTCGGATGCGGATCGTCGCGCGAACATGCGGTATGGGGGATGCTGCAATATGGCATCCGCGCCATCGCCGGAACCTCGTTCGGGGCGATATTCTCGGACAATGCGGCGAACAACGGACTGCTGCTCCTCACCCTTCCGGGGTCCGATATTGCCTTGCTGTCGGATATGCTGGACGATGGTGCCGGACAATGGACCATCGACCTTGAACAGGAACGTATCGAGATCGCCGACCGCATCATCCGTTTTGACGTCGACCCGGCGGCTCGTCAGGCGTTGATGCTGGGCCTCGACCGGATCGGCGAGACGCTGACCCATGCCGCGCATATCCGCGCGTTCGAGCAAGCCTATTTCGCAAGCAATCCATGGCTGGCCGGGCCAGCCGGCGGATGACCGCGCGGCCTGAATATCCCGATTTGCTGCCCGGCTTTCGCTGGCAGGATGTCGATGCGGCCGGCATCCGGATTCGCGCCGCGATCGGCGGTGCCGGGCCGCCGCTGCTGTTGCTGCACGGTCATCCGCAAACGCATCTCACCTGGTACAAGGTCGCACCCGAACTGGCGAAGCGCTTCACCGTCGTCGCGACCGATCTGCGCGGCTATGGCGACAGCGACAAGCCGCCGGGCGATGCCGATCACCGCAATTATTCCAAGCGCGCGATGGCGGCCGATCAGGTGTCGGTCATGGCGACGCTCGGTTTCGATCGCTTTGCAGTGGTTGCACACGACCGCGGCGCGCGCGTTGCGCACCGCATGGCGCTCGATCACCCCGAACGGATCAACCGTCTGGTCCTGCTCGACATTGCACCGACGGCGACGATGTACGCCGAAACCAGCCGCGCGTTCGCCACACGCTATTTCTGGTGGTTCTTCCTGATCCAGCCTTTCGACTTGCCCGAGCGGCTGATTTCGGCCGACCCCGATTTCTTTCTCGACCGTCATATTTCGGGGCAGACTAAGATAGCGGATTCGCTCGATCCGCGCGTGCTCGCCGAATATCGCCGCTGCTATCGCGACCCGGCAACGCGCCATGCGATCTGCGAAGACTATCGCGCCGCGGCCAGTATTGACCTTGAGCACGACGATGCGGACCGTGATCGCAAAATCGAAGCGCCGCTCCTTGTTCTCTGGGGTGGGCTTGGGACCGTTGGGGCGCTGTTCGATGTTCTGGAAACATGGCGGCCGAAGGCGCGCCATGTCGTGGGACATGCGATTGCATGCGGCCATAGTCCGCAGGAGGAAGCGCCGGATGCCCTCATGCTGGCGCTGAAGGATTTTCTTGTGGACGAGGACGACAGCTAGCCCCCCGAGCAGTTCCCTTGTTTTCGCCGCTCGTGACCGGCCGCTTTTCAGGTTTGATCCCCGAAAGCAGGCAGTCTGCTCTGGCCAGCCTCGGTCATCTGGGTAGAGCATCTCGTTTACACCGAGAGGGTCTGCGATCCGCTCTTTTTTGGAATCTCATCCATCGCGATGGCGATGTCGGACCGCACCTTCGGTGGCAGCGCCTTGTTGCCAAGCGCCGGTATCCCTATTTACGCCTCCAGCGAAAATACCAGACCTCATGGCCCTGCGCGCGCGCCTTGGCCTCATAGCGCGTTTCGGGCCAGCCGCCGGGGCGGACGAGGAAATCCTGCGCGTCCTTCGCCTGCCATTCGAACTGGTGGCGATGGCGCCGCATCACCATCAGCGCATGCGCAAGATAGATGGGATGGTCGGTGCCGAAACGGAACTCGCCGCCGGGTTTCAGCTTCGCGGCGATCAGGTCGACCGGGCCGTCGTTCATCATCCGCCGCTTCGCATGGCGCGCCTTGGGCCAGGGATCGGGATGGAGCAGATAGGCGAAACTCAGGGCGCCGTCGGGAATCCGTCGCAGCACTTCGAGCGCGTCGCCATGATGGATGCGGACATTGCCGAGCGGAAGGCGCTCGCCCCCCTCTTTTGCCAGATGGCGATCACCCGCGACATGGACGAGCGCCTGCGCGACGCCGTTGACGAAGGGCTCGGCACCGATGAAGCCATGGTCGGGCAGCATGTCGGCGCGCCCTGCCATATGCTCGCCGCCGCCGAAGCCGATTTCGAAATGCAGCGGCCGGTCGTAACCGAACAGCCGTTCGGCGGTGATCTCTCCGTCGGCGGGCACCGCGATCTGCGGCAGCAGATTGTCGACGAGATCCTGCTGGCCGGCGCGCAGCGGCTTGCCCTTGGCACGGCCATAGAGGCGGTTGATCGTCGTCGGGTCGCCGGGTTTGTAAGCGGTCATGCCGGGCGCCCTAGCCGAGCCGCGGCGCTCCGGTCAACGCAGCCCCTTGGTGCGATCCCGTCAACGCGGCGGCCAGGTCGTAGTGACGCCAGTCGGCCGGTCGCCATCGGCGAGCGCGAGGACGCGCCGGGGGGAGGGCAGGCGGTCCTGCGCCACGAGGAGGAAGCTCTGCGATGCGGTGATGAAATTGACCGAATAATAGCCGCCCGGCGTCTGCGGCTGCACCGCGAACGCCTTGCCATTGTCGCCGCGCGCCAGCAGGTAGCGGTCGCGCGTGTCGGCCGGACGATAGAGGGCCTGATTGCCGGCGACGACATGGTCGAAACACCAGCGCGCGGGTGTCATCCGCGCGGCCGGGGTCTGGACGCCGGCGGTCAGTGCGGCGGGCGCCAGCGTCGAATCGGCGGCTTCGGGATTGAAATTCAGCCGCTCGCCGCAATCGGCGATCGGTTGCACCGCGGCGGCCGGGTCGGTGCGCGGAAAGCTGATCCCGGCCAGCGCGGTTTCCATCCACGCCGACAATTCTTCGGGCCCGAGCGTGGCGGAGGTCGCGCGCAGCTTCACATACCAGTCGCCGACGGCGAACAGTGCGACCCCGGTGCTGCGGATACCTTCGACCCCCGCCGGCGCAAAAACCGCCTTGAGCCCGCTGCCGGCCGCGCGGCCCGGCGGGGTGAAGGCCGTCGGCGGCAGCGCCAGCGCGGGGTTCTTCAAATCCGCGCGCAGGCTGATCGCGCGCTGCGCCTGCGCGAACCATAGCGGCACCGACCCGTTGGTGTTGCGGAAGATATAGAGGGTGAGCTGCTGCCGCCCGTCGCTCGACCCGAAATTCTGGCTGATGTCGAGTTGGGGCTCGGCAAAGCTCGTCGCGCGCATGCGGGCGAGCTCGTCAAGCGTCGCGGGGATGGTGATGCCGCTGTGAATATGCGTCCATGCGGCCCCCGTTGCGACGGGCAGCGGTTGCTGTGCCCATGCCGCGGGGGCACAAAGCATCGCGAGCCCCGCCGCCGACAAGAAACTGAAAACGCGAATATTTGCCATCGCCATTCCGTCGCGAACCGTTCGCCTTTGCTGTCAGATCGGGCCGGTGATGGCAAGCGGCGTTGCGTCGGTGGTGCAATGCTGTGCTGGGCAGGGAGGCGTCTTTTTGCAAACCCGGGAATGGCTGTTTCCGGCCAATTGCAGCCATTACCCTTATCGTCACCCCGGACTTGATCCGGGGTCCCGCTGGACGTCGAAACCTGCGCTACCTTCAAAAAAGCGGGATCCCGGGTCAAGCCCGGGATGACGAAGGTGAGTAGAGCTCATGGCAGCTCTCCACCCCAAAGCGGAAGCTATTATGGGGGTGCAATCGACATAATCGTCGCAGCTATTCAGGCCAGATCGCCATCCGCGCCTCAGGCCGCAAGCGCAGCCTTCAGCTTGTCGACGAGGTCGGTGCGTTCCCACGGGAAGCTGTCGCCTTCCGACGTGCGGCCGAAATGGCCATAGGCGGCGGTCTGCTTGTAGATCGGCTTGTTGAGGCCGAGGTGGGTGCGGATGCCCTTCGGCGTCAGGCGCACGAGCTGGGGGATGATCGCCTCCAGCTTGCCTTCATCGACATTGCCGGTGCCGTGCAGGTCGACATAGATCGACAGCGGTTCGGCAACGCCGATCGCGTAGGAGAGCTGGATCGTGCAGCGGCGCGCGAGGCCGGCGGCGACGATATTCTTGGCGAGGTAACGCGTGATATAGGCAGCCGAGCGATCGACCTTGGTCGGGTCCTTGCCGCTGAAAGCGCCGCCGCCGTGCGGGCTGGCGCCACCATAGGTGTCGACGATGATCTTGCGGCCGGTCAGCCCGGCGTCGCCGTCGGGGCCGCCGATCTCGAACCGGCCCGTCGGGTTGATGTGATAGACGGTGTTCGCGGTCAGCAATTCGGCGGGCAGCACATCGGCGATCACGCCGAGCACATATTTGCGCAGCTCGATATATTTCGCCTCGTCGCCTTCGCCATTGTGGAAATAATAACCCGGCGCATGCTGGGTCGACACGACGATCGCGGTCGCCTCGACCGGGCGTTCGTTGGCGTAGCGCAGCGTGACCTGGCTCTTGGTATCGGGTTCGAGGAAGGACGCGGTGCCCGCCTTGCGGTCGGCGGCCATGCGCTCGAGGATCTTGTGGCTGTAATCGAGCGTCGCGGGCATCAGGTCGGGGGTTTCGTCCGACGCATAGCCGAACATGATGCCCTGGTCGCCGGCGCCTTCGTCCTTGTCGCCGCTTTCGTCGACACCCTGCGCGATATGCGCCGACTGGCCGTGAAGATTATTTTCGAAGCGGAAGGTTTTCCAGTGGAAGCCGTCCTGTTCATAGCCGATTTCGCGAACGGTATTGCGGACGGTCGCTTCGATTTCCTCGAGCGCGCCCGGAGCCCATTCGCCATTTTCGAACACGCCCTTGCAGCGGATTTCGCCGGCGAGCACGACGAGCTGGGTCGTGGTCAGCGTTTCGCACGCAACGCGGGCTTCGGGATCCTTCGACAGGAACAGGTCGACGATCGAATCGCTGATCTGGTCGGCCACCTTGTCGGGATGCCCTTCGGACACGCTTTCGGAGGTGAACAGGAAGCTGTTGCGCATGGGAGACCTTCTATGACTCGGATATAAAGGATGCTTTATGTCAGGCCGCTGTTAGCGTCCGCGACGACGAAAGGCAATGGCCGCCACGAGCAGCAGCAACGCGAATCCGACGGGCAGCGCATTGCCGTAACGCGCGAAGAGCGTGGGCGGATGGGGTTTGGGAACGAAGCTGTCGATGCGTCCCGCCTGGTGCATCGGCAGCGACGCGAGGATGCGGCCGTCGGCATCGATGACCGCGCTGATTCCGGTGGGGGTCGCGCGGACGACGGGCAGCCCTTCCTCGATCGCGCGCAACCGCGCCTGCGCCAGATGCTGCGGCGGACCCCAGGCGCCGAACCACGCATCGTTCGACGGATTGAAGATGAAATCGGGGCGATGGTCGCGGTCGACCACCTGCCCCGAGAAGATGATTTCGTAGCAGATTTGCAGTCCGGCGCGGCCGAAGGCCCCCAGGTCGAGGGTGCGAGCCCCGGGGCCGGGCCAGAAATCGATGTCGCCGGGGGCGAGCCGCGACAGGCCGATGGCGGACAGGATCGGACGCATCGGCAGATATTCGCCATAGGGGACGAGGTGCGACTTGTCGTAACGCGCACCAAGCGTGCCGTCGGCATGGACGGTCATTACCGCATTGCGCGCGCCGACGGCATTGCCTTCGCGATCGAACTCAAGCTTCAGCGCGCCAAGCAGCATCAGGTCGCCGGGGTTCATCAGGCCGGTCAGCCGCCCGCGTGCGGCGGCGGGCGAGCGGTCGTAATAATAGGATGGATAGCCGGTTTCGAGATAGTCGGGGATCGCGGCTTCGGGCCACAGGATCAGGCGCGGCTTGTCATCCTTGGGCGCCGTCAGCCGCGCGAGCTTGGCGAAATTGGCTTCGGCCTTGCTGCCTTCCCATTTGTCCTGCTGTCCGACATTGGGCTGGACGACGGTGATGGCGATAGGCTTTGCGCCTTTGGAGCGAACGGCGGCGTCGACGTCACCGCTCATTTGCGCCAGAAATGCGGCGCCCCACAAGACGAGCAGGCTGGCGAACAGCGCGGCGGCGGCGACGCGGCGGCGAAACCAGGCCAGGATCAGGACGGCCGCGAGCAGGCAGATGACCCCGCTCATGCCATAGCTGCCGATCCAGCGCGCGGGCGCGGCGACGTGCGGGACGGCGATCACGCCCAGCGGATTCCAGGCAAAGCCGGTGAAGACCCAGCTGCGCAGCCATTCGGTGAACGTCCACAGGCCCGCGAAGGCCAGCAGATAGGATGGCGCCGCGAAATGCGCATCGGCTCTGGGTCTCATCATCCAGGCGCCCCACGCCGCGAGAGCGGGGTAGACCGCCAGATAGAGCGAGAGCAGCACGACCGCGATCCAGCCGAGCCACGCGGGCATCGCCGCCTGATAGGTGAAGGCAGTCGCGATCCAGTTGAGACCGATGACGAAATGGCCGACGCCGAACGCCCAGCCGAGGCCGAGCGCGCGCCAACCCTGCGGACTGCGCGCGACGAGCGCCATCCAGCCGGCGAGCGCGAGCAAGGTCAGCGGCCAGAGGTGGAGCGGCGCGAAACCGGTCGCCGAAACGGCGCCGAGCAGCAGGGCGAGAAGCTTTGGCCAGCGGTCGGCAAAAGCGGCGATGCGGGAGGAGGTCGCGGTCACACGCGCTGCTTTAGCGCTGCGTCTTCGGCCCGACAATGGCGCTTGCGTGCCGTCGGCAAGAAGTCTGTCGGCAGATGACTGGGTGCTGCCACAACTCAAGACCGTCGCCCCCGCGAAGGCGGGGGCCGCTATCGGCCTAGCGTAAGATTGCCAGCGGCCCCCGCCTTCGCGGGGGCGACGGATGGGCATGGGGCATCCGCTCCCCCAAAGCCGCCCTGAACGGCGCCAGTTCTCTACAGCATATATTTCATCTTGATCGACTGGCGCAGGTCGCCCGTCACCGCGAAGCTGGCCGACTTGAAACTCGGCGGGCCGACGGTGATCGCCGGGTTGCGCGAAAAGCCGAAGCCCTCCTTGGGCAGGAAGAGGGCGACATCCATCTTGTTGTTGCTGTTCTCGTCATGGACGACCGCGATCGCATAGGTGCCGGTGGCGGGCGCGTGGATCAGGAAGTCGCCGGCGTCGGCGGCCTTCACCGCCATCCGCACCGACGTCTTGTCCTTGCTGCAATCGGGGAACGCCTTGCGATTGGTGGTCAGGCAAACCAGGACCTGCCCCTTCGCACTGCGCAGCCCGGTGACGCTGACTTCAACCGTCGGCGCGGGCGCGCTCGCCGCGATCAGCAGCGGCAAAAGAGCCAAGCCCGATATCCGTGCCGCACGCCTTGTCCCAAAAACGGAAATAAAGCCCATAATTCCCCCGGTAAGCGGCGTGATGCTGTTCATGGTGCGTCGCGGTTATCAGCCAGCGCCCCGCGGGTCCATGAACAAGCGCGCGCGGGAACATCTCCCACCCCATATGATTGCCGACTCCCATGACGGTCATGATGGCGAGCACCAGTCCCAGCACCGCGACATGGATGGGGGTCAGGAAGACGAGCGCCGGGATGACGATCGCACCGGTGATCGCCTCGACCGGATGAAAGCTCATCGCCGCCCACGCGGTCGGCGGGCGGCTGTCGTGATGCACGCTGTGCGCGATACGAAACCAGCGGGGCCGGTGCATCCAGCGGTGCGTCCAATAGAAATATGTATCGTGGATCAACAGATAAGCGAACAGGCTGACCGGCAGGTACCAGAGCGGAAAGGCATGCACATCGGTGTAGATGCGCGTCCAGCCATGCGCCTGCCATCCCCAGGCGACGACGCCCGCCGGAACGCCATAGATGGCGGCGCTCGCGAGGCTCCAGCCGATCTCGCGCCGCATCTGCCGCTCGAGCCCGCGATAGAGGCCGGGATGCCTGCGCTTCGTCGCGAAGGCGAAGGCGCCGCTGGTGATCAGATAGCGCACGCCGACGATCACGGTCATCGCGAGCGCGGAATACAGGATCGCCCAGCCGGTCATGCGGCAAGGCTAGCCGCTTGGCGCGGCGTTGCAATGGCTTTGCGCCCGCGCGTTCCGGGAGCTAAGGCGGGGGGATGGCCGGGCGAACCACGGACAGATGCGATATTGCGATCGTCGGCGGCGGGCTCGCCGGCGGGCTGGCGGCGCTCGCGCTCGCGGCGAAGCGGCCCGACCTCGACGTGCGGCTGATCGAACCGGGGCCGGTGGGCGGCAACCATGTCTGGTCCTTCTTCGACAGCGATATCGCCAAACAGGACCGCTGGCTCGTCGCGCCGCTCGTCCGCCATCACTGGCCGAAATATGACGTGCGCTTTCCCTCGCACCAGCGCAGCGTGCGGATGGGATATAAAAGCATCACCGGCGAGGCATTGGCCGAGGCGGTCGCCGCCGCGCTGCCCGATGGCGCGGTCATCGCCGATCGCGCCAAGCATGTCGCGCCCGATCATCTGCTGCTGTCGCGCGGCGGGCGCCTGTCGGCGAAGCATGTCATCGATGCGCGCGGCGCGGTGAAATTCCCGACTTTGGTCTGCGGCTGGCAGAAGTTCGTCGGCCGCGCGCTGACGATCAAGGGCGGGCATGGGGTCGAGCGTCCGGTGGTGATGGATGCGACCGTCGAGCAGGCCGATGGCTATCGCTTCGTCTATCTGTTGCCCTTCGATGCCGAGACCCTGTTCGTCGAGGATACCTATTACAGCGACGACCCCGATCTCGACATCGCGGCGATCGGTGATCGCATCACCGCCTATGCCGCGGCGCAGGGCTGGGAGCTCGCGGCGACGGGGCGCGAGGAGACGGGGCGCGAGGAGACGGGGGTGCTGCCGGTGGTGATCGCGGGCGACTTCGAACGGCTGTGGCCCGCGTCCGACCGCACCGCGCGGATCGGGGTGCGCGCCGGGGCGTTCCATGCGACGACCGGCTATTCGCTCCCCGATGCGGTGCGCACCGCGGCGATATTGCCCGATCTGGCCGGCCGGCCCGATCTCCCCGCGATCCTTCGCGACCGCGCGGCGGCGGCGTGGCGGCGCCAGCGTTTCTATCGCATGCTCGGCGCGATGCTGTTCCGGGCGGCCGAACCCGATGCGCGCTATCGCATCTTCCAGCGCTTTTATCGCTTGCCCGCAGGGCTGATCGCGCGCTTCTATGCGGGGCGGTCGCGGACCGCGGACAAGCTGCGCATCCTGGCGGGGAAGCCGCCGGTGCGTGTCGGCCGCGCGATCGCGGCGCTGCGCAGTTTCGACTGGCAATGACCCGCCGCGCGATCGTCATCGGCGCCGGCTTCGGCGGCCTCGCGCTCGCGATCCGGCTGCAATCGGCGGGCGTTGAAACGACGATCGTCGAGGCGCGCGACCAGCCCGGCGGGCGGGCCTATCACTGGAAAACGGACGGTTTTATCTTCGATGCCGGGCCGACGGTGATTACCGACCCGCCGTGCCTGGAGGAACTTTGGGCACTGAGCGGGCAGGACATGGCGGGCGACGTCGATCTGGTGCCGGTCATGCCCTTTTACCGGCTGAACTGGCCCGACGGGACGAATTTCGACTATTCGAACGACGAGGCCGCGCTGCGCGCCGAAATCGCCAAGCTCCACCCCGCCGATATCGACGGCTACGACCGCTTTCTTGCCTATTCGAAGGGCGTCTACGAACAGGGTTATGTGAAACTCGGCGCGGTCGCCTTTCTCGACTTCGCCTCGATGATCCGCGCGGCGCCGGCGCTGATGAAATATCAGGCGTGGCGCAGCGTTTATTCGATCGTTTCTTCCTATGTGCAGGACGAGCGGCTGCGGCAGGCGCTGTCATTTCACACCTTGCTGGTCGGCGGCAATCCGATGACGACCAGCGCGATCTACGCGCTGATCCACACGATCGAAAAGGACGGCGGCGTCTGGTTCGCGCGCGGTGGCACCAACGCGCTGGTCGGCGGCATGGTGCGATTGTTCGAGCGGCTGGGCGGGGCGCTGAAGCTCGGCGATCCGGCGCTGAAGATCGACACCGCCGGCGATCGCGCGACCGGCGTGACGACGGCGGGCGGCTGGCACGCCGACGCCGACATGGTCGTATGCAACGGCGACCTGATGCACAGCTATAAGGCGTTGCTCGCCGGTCATCCGCGCGGCGCCAGGGTGGCGAAGTCGCTGACGCGCAAGCGCTGGTCGCCGTCGCTGTTCGTCGTCCATTTCGGGGTGAAGGGCGACTATCCCGACATCGCGCATCACAGCATCCTGTTCGGTCCGCGCTACAAGGGACTGCTCGATGATATTTATGGCGGCGTCGTTCCGCCGGACTTCTCGCTCTATCTTCATCACCCGAGCGTCACCGACCCCGGCATGGCGCCGCCGGGGCATTCGACCTTCTACGCGCTCGCCCCCGTCGCGCATCTCGGCAAGGCGCAGGCCGACTGGGACGGCGACTTCGGCGCGCGTTTCGCCGATGCGATATTGGACGAGGTCGAGCGCCGCGTCGCGCCCGGCCTCCGCGCCAATATCGTCACCCGCTTTCACTACACCCCCGCCGATTTCGGCCGCGACCTGTCGGCGCATCTCGGCAGCGCGTTCAGCCTCGAGCCTGTCCTGTGGCAAAGCGCCTGGTTCCGCGCCCACAACCGCGACGACCTGATTTCAAACCTTTACTTCGTCGGCGCCGGGACGCATCCGGGGGCGGGTATTCCGGGGGTCGTAGGCAGCGCCAAGGCGACCGCCCGATTGATGTTGGAAGATATATGAAACGCCTTGCCGTCTATTGCGGGTCCGCAACCCCCGAGGATCCGATCTATATCGAAACCGCGCGCCATGTCGGGCGCACGCTGGCGACACGCGGCATCGGGGTCGTCTATGGCGGCGGCCGGCTCGGGCTGATGGGTGCGGTCGCCGACAGCGCATTGGAAGCGGGCGGCGAGGTGATCGGGATCATTCCCGAGGCGCTCGTCGGCGCCGAGGTCGCGCACCGCGGTTGCACCGAATTGCACGTCGTCAGCGGCATGCACGAACGCAAGCGCATGTTCACTGACCTCTCCGACGGTTTCCTGACCATCCCCGGCGGGGTCGGGACGATGGACGAACTGTGGGAAGCGATCAGCTGGGCGCAGCTTGGCTATCATGCGAAGCCGGTCGGGCTGCTCAATGCCGCGGGTTTTTACAATGAACTGATCGCCTTCAACCGCAAGATGGCCGAGGTCGGCTTTGTCCGCGCCGCGCACGCCGGGATCATGATCGTCGATGCGGGGCTCGACGAACTGCTCGAAAAAATGGCGGCCCATGTTCCGCACAAGACGATTTTCGCGATGAAGGCCGACGATCTTTAATGGCCGAAGCGGGGGCCTATGACGCGCATGCCCTCCACGGTTTCGCGCACGACAGCATCGCGCGCGGATCGAAAAGTTTTGCCTTGGCCAGCCAGCTCTTCGACCGCGAAACGCGCGAACGCGTCTGGCTGCTCTACGCCTGGTGCCGCGCCGCCGACGATCTGACCGATGGGCAGGATCATGGCGGCGCGATGACGCCGAACCATGACCCGGCGGTGGCGGTCGCGCATATCCGGGCGCAGACCGACCGGGCGTTCGCGGGCGATCCGATCGGCGATCCGGCCTTCGACGCGCTCGGTTTCCTGCTCACCGAAGTGGCGATTCCGCGCGCGGTGATCGACGATATCGTCGCCGGTTTCGAACTCGATGCCCGCGACTGGCGACCGCGCAGCGAGGCGGACCTGCTGCGCTATGCCTATCATGTCGCGGGCGCGGTCGGCGTCGCGATGGCGCTGGTCATGGGCATCGAGCCCGCCGACGAGACGACGCTCGACCGCGCGTCGGACCTGGGCATCGCGTTCCAGCTCGCCAATATCGCGCGCGATGTCGCCGAGGATGCCGCCGCCGACCGCTGCTATCTGCCCGTCGAATGGATGGTCGAACTCGACATCCCGCCGGGGCAGCATATGCACCCCGCCTTTCGCGGGCGGCTGTCGGTGATGGCGAAATGGCTGGCCGAAATGGCCGAGGAATATGAAGCATCGGCGCGCTGGGGCGCGCGCAAGCTCGGCCCGCGCAGCCGTTGGGCGGTGCTAGCTGCGGCAGGCATTTATGGCGACATCGCGCGCGAGGTGCGGGCGCGCGGCGATCATGCATGGGACCACCGCGCGGGGACGTCGCTGTTCGGCAAGCTTGGCTGGGTCGCACGAGCCGGCTGGTCGGTGCTGCGCCGCCCGCCGCAGCGGCGGATCAGCCGCGAAGGGCTGTGGACACGGCCCCGGCTTGGCGCGGCTGAATGAGCGAGATTGAATGGATCGCGGCGGCGCTGGTCCTGATCAACGTCGCGCTCGTCGCGCTGCGCAGCGTCTGGAATTATCCCTTCGCGCTCGTCGCGGTCAGCCTTTACGCGATCGTCTTCTATGAAGCGCGGCTCTACAGCGACATGCTGCTCCAGGGCTTTTTCCTTGCGCTCAACCTCTATGGTTGGGCCGCCTGGATGCGCGCGCGTGACGAGAGCGGCGTTCCCGTCGGCTGGATGACGCCGCGGGCGCGCGCCGCGTGGGGCGGCACGACGGTCGCGGCGTGGGTCGGGTGGAGCTATATGATGCACCGCCATACCGACGCCGCCGCGCCGTGGATCGACGGCGCGGTCGCGATGCTCAGCATCACCGCGCAATGGCTGCTCGCGCGGCGCCGGGTCGAAAGCTGGTTTCTCTGGATCCTCGTCGACCTGATCGCGATCCCGCTCTTTGCATGGCGCGGGCTTTACGCGACGAGCGCGGTCTATGTCGTGCTGCTCGGCCTGTCGATCGACGGGCTGATCCAGTGGCGCCGCGCCGCCGCGCCCGGCCGGGTGGCGGCATGACGCGCCATATCTGCCTCCACGGCGCCGAAAGCACCGGCAAGTCGACGCTGGCGCCGCGGCTCGCGGCCCGGCTGGGCGGCGTGGTCGTGCCCGAATATGGCCGCATCTATAGCGAAGCCCATGGCACCGACTTCGACGCCGCCGACCTGCTCGCGATTTTCGAGGGGCATGTCGCGGCAACCGAGGCGGCGCTGGCGGCAAAGCCTGCCTGGCTCGTCTCCGACACCGATCCGCTGATGACGCAGGCATGGGCGATCATGCTGCTCGGGCGGCGCCTGCCGCGGATCGATGCATGGGACGCGGTGGCCGACCTCTACCTCGTCCCCGCGATGGACCTTGCGTGGGAAGAGGATGGCACGCGGCTGTTCGGCAGCGACCTGGCGCGGCGCCAGTTCATGGACGTCGCGATCGGCGAACTCGACCGGCGCGGGCTGGCATGGGCGTGGGTCGAGGGTGAGGGCGACGCGCGGCTCGAGAATGCGCTGGCGGCGATCGGGGCGGCGGGGTTGGGGTGAGCTGCTCAGCAGAAGGGGGCGAGTGGCGGTTTTGGGCTGGAGAGCGGACGTTTTCTTCATCGTCACCCCGGACTTGATCCGGGGTCCCGCTTGCTGTCGAAAAACTGCTTAAGCTTCCAAAAAGCGGGATCCCGGGTCAAGCCCGGGATGACGAAGGGAAAGGGCAGGAAGCGGCCGAAAGCTACCGCGCGTAGCTGTCCCGCAATTCGCGCTTCAGCACCTTGCCGATCGGGCTGCGCGGCAGTTCGTCGACGACGGTGAGGCCGCTCAGCCGCTGCGTCTTGCCGACCTTGGCGTTGCAGTCGGCGCGCACGGCTTCGGCATCGGCGCCGTCCTTCAAGACGGCGAAGGCGACCGGGGTTTCGCCCCACTCCTCGCTCGGCATGCCGACCACGGCGGCCTCGACGACGCGGTCGTCGGCGAGCAATATGCCTTCGAGGTCGCTCGGGAAGATGTTGAAGCCGCCCGAGATGATCATGTCCTTGGCGCGGTCCATCAGCGTCAGGAAACCCTCTTCGTCGATGCGGCCGATGTCGCCGTGGCGGTAGAAGAGATTTCCGTCGGCGTCGTACCAGTGCATCGCCTTCGTCGCGTCGGGGCGGTTGTTATATCCCGTCATCATCGCGGGCGAGCGCCCGACGACTTCGCCGACCGAACCCTGCGGCAGTTCATTGCCGTCCTCGTCGATCACCTTCGCGACATGGCCCGGCGCCGGGCGGCCGACGGTGTGGAGCTTGTCGGGGAACTGGTGCGCTTCGAGAATGAACGCCGCGCCGCCCTCGGTCATGCCATAGATTTCGACGAGCCCGCCCGGCCAGCGTTGCAGCACATCGGCCTTCAGCGACGCGGCGAAGGGCGCCGAGGTGCAATATTTCATGATGAAGCTCGACAGGTCGAAGCTTTCGAAATCCTCGAGCGCCATGATGCGGCGATATTGGACCGGGACGAGCATCGTGTTGGTCGCGCGTTCGCGCGCCGCCAGTTCCAGAAAGCCGCGCGCGTCGAATTTCCGCATCAGCACGGTCTGGCCGCCCGATCCGATCGTCGGCATGAAACTCGCCATCGTCGTGTTCGAATAGAGCGGGGTCGAAAGGATCGTCACCGCGGCGGGGCCATAAGCGGGAGCGCCGCGGATGATATGCTGCCAGCGGAGCGCATGGCTGTGGATGATGCCCTTCGGCGTGCCCGTCGTTCCCGACGAATAGATGATGTTGAAGCCGTCTTCGGGCTGAATATCGACCGCCACCGGCGTGTCGCCGGCGAGCGCCAGCCAGGCATCGAGCGGCGTGCCCGCGGCGCTGCCGTCGATCGCGATCCGGTCGCTGGCGGTCACCACCTGCCCCTCGAGGCTGGCCGCGGCGGCGCTGTCGAGGAAGAGGTGACGGGCGCCGGTGTCGGCGATCATCGCCGCCATCTGTTCGCCGGTCGCGCTGTTGGTCACCAGCCCCGCGACCCCGCCGGCGCGCAGCGTGCCGAGGATGGCCGCCATTTGTTCGACGCTGTTGAGCCCGGCGACCGCAGTACGGTCGCCTTTCGCGAAGCCGTCCTGCTGCAACCGCGCGGCGATACGGTCCATCAATGCGTCCAGTTCGGACCAGCTCAGCCGTCGCGCGGGGTCGGCGGCGGCTATGGCATCGGGACGTTCCGCGGCGTGGGCGCGGATCAGGTCGGGAAGCGTGGCGAAGTCGCCGGCGAGCAGGTCGGTGCTTGTCATAGGGCGATTCGTTAGCACAGCCGCGCCATGGTGCAATGGCACCGGGCGGGCCGGTGCCGGGCACGGGGGAAGGCGATGGGGCAGAGCGACGCAAGCGCCGCGACCGGCCCGCCGCTCGTCGCCATCCACCATCCGCGCGAGGAGCGCGCCGCAACGCTGGTCCGCGCGGCGGCGGCTGCCGGTTATCGCACCATCCTGTTGCCGTCGCCGGCGACCGGGCTGCGCCTATGGCATGATTGCTGTTTCGACCTGCTGGTCGTCGATCCTTTCCACGGCTGGCAGGAGCCGTCGATGTTCGTGCGGCTGGCCGAATCGATCGCCCGGCGCCGTCCGCTGCTCATCCTGACCGACCGCGACAGCCGCGAGGATCGTATGACCGGGCTCGACGGCGGCGCCGACGATGCGGTCGGCTGGGCCGACGACCCGGCCGAGGTGATTGCGCGGATGACGAGCCTGCTGCGGCGGAGCCGGCTGGCAGCGGGCCAGCTTGGCGGGGGCGAATTGCGCATCGATCTGATCGACCGGCGGGTCGAGCGGGCGGGGCGGCCAATTCGCCTGCCATTGCGCGAATTCGACCTGCTCGCGAATCTGGCCCGCGTTCCCGATTGCCCGATCTCGCGCGGCGCCCTGCTGAAGGCGGTGTGGCGGATCGACTTCGATCCCGGGACCAACCGGGTCGAGGTCCATATGTCGCGGCTGCGCGCCAAGGTCGACCGCGGCTTCGCCTGGCCGATGCTCTACACCGTCAAGGGGCACGGCTATGCGCTGCGCTCGCGTCCCGACTGAGCGGCGGAAATCCGGGTCGCCCGTTTGCACGATCTTTCGCCGCTTTTTGCGTATTTTTGACATGGGCGGCGCAATCGAGCCCATGCGTGGCGGCGTCGCTTGACCAAAAGTTTCAGCTTGCTACTGATCTTCGACATAAAGAAACCAATAACCCCCCTTGGAGATGATGGCCTGATGCACCCGTCCGTTCATGCCCGTGCGAATCCTGAAAAACCCGCGATCATCGTGGCCGAGACGGGCGAGGCGATCAGCTATGGCGACCTTGATGCGGCGTCGAATCGGGCCGCGCAATTGTTCCGCGCGCATGGACTGGGGCACGACGATGTGGTCGCCTTCATGCTCGACAACACGCCGCATTATTACGGGCTGACCTGGGGCGCGCAGCGGTCGGGCCTGCGTTACGTCTGCATTTCGTCGCGGCTGACGCAGGACGAGACGGACTATATTCTCGAAAATTCGGGCGCCCGGATTCTCGTCGTGTCGGCCAGCCTCGCCGCGGCGGCGCAGCAGTTGACGACCGGGATCAGGCGTTTTGCGATGGGCGGTACAATAGCTGGCTATGAAAGCTGGGAAGACGCCGTGGCCGCGATGCCGGCGGCGCCCGTCGCCGACGAACGCGCCGGGGTCGACATGCTTTATTCGTCGGGCACGACCGGCCGGCCGAAGGGGGTGCGTGTGCCGCTGCCCGAAGATCCGGCGATCGACGCGCCGAACAGCCTCGTCATGCTCGCCTCGGCGGTGTTTCAGATCGACGCGAACAGCGTCTATCTGTCGCCGGCACCGCTCTATCACGCTGCGCCGCTCCGCTGGTCGATGACGGTCCACCGGCTTGGCGGCACCGTCGTCCTGATGAAGAAATTCGACGAGGAAGCGGCGCTTTCCTACATCGAAAAATATCGCGTCAACGCCAGCCAGTGGGTGCCGACGCATTTCGTGCGTATGCTCAAGCTGCCAGCCGAGGTCCGCGCGCGCTATGACCACAGCAGCCTGAAGGTCGCGATTCACGCTGCCGCGCCGTGCCCGGTCCCGGTCAAGCAGGCGATGATCGACTGGTGGGGGCCGGTGCTCTTCGAATATTATGCCGGGTCCGAGGGCAATGGCATGACCTTCATTTCCAGCCAGGACTGGCTGGCGCACAAGGGGTCGGTCGGCCGCCCGATCCTCGGCGCGATCCATATTGTCGGCGAGGACAATGAGACCGAACTCGGCGTGGGCGAGGAAGGCTGCGTCTTCTTCGAAAGCGAGAATGTGTTCGAATATCACGGCGACAGCGAAAAGACCGCGTCGAGCCGCAATTCGAAGGGCTGGTCGACGCTTGGCGATGTGGGCAAGGTCGATGAAGATGGCTTCCTCTACCTCACCGACCGCAAGAGCTTCATGATCATCTCGGGCGGGGTGAACATCTACCCGCAGGAAATCGAAAACCACCTCGTCACCCATCCCAAGGTCGCCGACGTCGCGGTGGTCGGCGGTCCGCACGAGGAAATGGGCGAAGAAGTGATCGCGGTCATCCAGCCCGCCGACATGGCCGACGCGACCGATGCGTTCCGCGACGAGCTATGCGCCTATGCGCGCGAGAAATTATCGGGGGTGAAAGTGCCGCGCCGGATCGATTTCATGGAGGCCCTGCCGCGCCACGACACGGGCAAGCTATACAAGCGGCTGCTGCGCGACCAATATTGGGCGCGGACGAATTGACCGCGCGAGTCGGCGACGGACCGACGGGCCGTCGCCCCCTATTCGGGAGGCCCATATGAACACCCATATGAACAAGGCGATGATGATGACGGCGGCGCTTGCGCTCGCCGTGGGACTGGCAGGGTGTGGCAAGAAGGATGCGCCGCCTGCCGAAGATAGCGCAACCGCCGACCCGGCGGCGGCGACGCCCGCGGCGCCGATGGCGGCGCCCGCCGCGACTGCGGGGGCGGCGGCGATCGACCCCGCCAAGCCGAACGCCTGCGCCAAGCTGACCGACGTCAAACTGGCGGCGACGATCGACAAGGCGACCAATATGCTCAAGGTCAGCGGCACCGCCAATGCGCCGACCGGCGGCTTTGTGACCGGGTTGCAGGCCGGGCCGCTCGACAAGATGAACCCGCCGAACCAGGTCGTGCTGCTGCGCGCCAATGCGCCGGGCGGCATGGCGACGCAGGCGATCACGCCGGTGACGCTCAGCCTCGACATTCCGAACGCGCTGCCTGCGTATAAGTCGGTGCGCGTCGCCTGTCCGGGGTCGCCCGATGTCGAACTGAAGGTCGGCTGAAGCCGATGACGGGAACCGGGGCGACCGACGAACGCGTCGAATTCTTCTTCGACCTGTCGTCGCCCTGGACCTGCCTGGCCTTCCATAATCTGCCGGACATGCTCGAACGGACGGGCGCCACCGCGCGCTACCGGCCGATCCTCGTCGGCGGCGTGTTCAACGCCGTGAACCCGGCCGTTTATGCGGCGCGCGCGCAGACCGGCAACCGGCGGATGGACCATGGCTGGAAGGTGCTGAAGGACTGGGCGCGGCTGGCGGGCGTGCCGATGAACTTCCCGTCGCAGTGGCACCCGGCGAAGAGCGTCCATGCGATGCGCTTTGCCGCGGCGCTCGAGGATGATCAGGCAGCGCTGGTGCGTTTTGCGCGCGGCGCGTTTGCCAGCTATTTCGGACGGCAGGAGAATCTCGACGACCCCGCGGTGCTCGCGGCGGTCGCCGATGCCGAGGGGCTCGATGGCGCGGCGCTCGCCGCAGCGGCGGGCAGCGACGCGGTCAAGGCGCGGCTGCGTGCCAACACCGATGAGGTCGTCGCGCGCGGCGGCTATGGTTCGCCGACGATCTTCGTCGACCGGACCGACATGTATTTCGGCAACGACCAACTGCCGCTCGTCGAAGCGGCGCTCAGCAAGGACAAGAAGTGAAAGACCGTATTTCGATCACCATGCTGGACGGCGGCATCGCCGACGTCCGCCTGATCCGCGCCGACAAGATGAACGCGCTCGACCCCGCGATGTGGGAAGCGCTCGCCGAGGCGATCGACCAGTTGAAGGCGACCGCGGGGCTGCGCGTCGTCGTGCTGTCGGGTGAGGGGCGTGCCTTTTGCGCCGGGCTCGACCTGTCGAGCCTAAGCAATGATCGCGACCCCGGCGCGAGCAGCGCGGGCGGGACGCTGTCCGACCGCACGCGCGGACTTTCGAACAATGCCCAATATGCCGCCTGGGGCTGGCGCGAAATCCCGGTTCCGGTGATCGCCGCCGTCCATGGCGTGGCGTTTGGCGCGGGCAGCCAGATCATGGCGGCCGCCGACATCCGCATCGTCCACCCCGACACGCGCATCGCGATCATGGAGATGCGCTGGGGCCTCGTCCCCGATGTCGCCGGCATGGCGCTGTGGCGGACGCAGGTCGCTGACGATGTGCTGCGCGAGATGATCTATACCAACCGCGAGTTCAACGGATCCGAAGCCAAGCTGCTCGGCTTTGCGACGCATGTGTCGGACGACCCGCTGGCGAGAGCGATGGAACTCGCCGCCGTGATTGCCGACAAGAATCCGCATGCGATCCGCGGCGCCAAGCGGCTTTGCAATATGCTGGCCGACGCGAGCGACGCCGAAATCCTGCAGGCCGAAAGCGACGAGCAGGTGAAGGTGATCCGCACCCCGAACCAGATGGAAGCGGTGATGGCGGGCATGGAAAAGCGGAAGCCGAATTTTACCGATTGAGGCGGGGCGCTAGCGCTACGGCGAGCGTCTGAAAGCGGCTGTTAGCGGACGTTTATCTCCCCTCCCTTTTAGGGAGGGGCCGGGGGTGGGTAGCCGCCGAAGGCGGCGCTCATCCTCTTGCTCGCTGCGCTCGCGACCCACCCCTAACCCCTCCCTACAAGGGAGGGGAATGTCTCAAATCCACCCCCAAAACCGCCATTCCGGCACGCGATGAATTTGTCCGCGGCACTGGCGCGATATCGTCGGGCATCGCGGCTGCTGTGGATATCAAGCGGACTTGCGGGCGAATCAGAGCAGCGTCAAAAACCGCGCCGCATTGTCCCAGTCGCGTTTATGCGCCGCGCGTTGCGCCTGCGCTTCGGCATCGCTGCCCCAGCGGCGTTCCTGATATAGTTCGTCGAGGCTGACCGCCTGCCACAGCGTGTCGGCGTCGCATGCCGCTTCGGCGAGCGCCAGTCCCGCAACCAGCGATCCGCCGATCGTGACGAGCGGGTTCAGTGCCGTCATCCGCCACGGGTCGAGCGCGAACACCGCCGTCCGCAGCGCGGCGACCGTCGCCGCCGGCTGGTCGATCGGCAATATGCCTTGCGTCAGCGCGAACTCGATCCCGAAGCGTTGCTCGGCCCAGGCGAGCAGCGGGTTCCACGCGGCGGCCTGTTCGGCCTGGAGCATCGTGTCGCGGTCGTCGCGGTAGCAGAGAAGGTCGGTCGCGGCATAGGCAGCGATCGTCTCGGCAAAGCCGGCGGGATCAGCGGCGGCGAGGTCGATCGCGGCGTTGGTCATGCCCGTCATCGGCATCGCGGCGGGGTCGATCGTCTCGCCCTGTTCCTGCCATTCGGAGGCGATCGCTTCGGCAAGCGTGGCGCTCGCGACGACGAGCGGGGCGCGCTGCGGGGTGCGCACCGGCCGCCCGTCGAGCCTAATGCCCCAGCCGCCGTCCTGCGGGGCGGCGGCGGCGTCTTGCCAGAAACGCTTCACCGGCCGGTCACCGATTCTTGGGCGTGCGCCAGCGGCGCGCGAGCAGCACCGGCATCACGGCGAAATCGAAGGCGCCGAGGAGGACGACCGCGACCCCGATCCAGCGATCGGCCGGCTGGCCCGCCAGTTCGAAACCGCCGCGGATCAGCACGAAACCGGCGAGCACGAAGATCGCGCCCATCACGCGCATCGCACCGATCGCGAAGAAGCGTTTTTTGGCGAGCGCGTCGTTGGCCTGGGTCATGCGCCCTCCCTATCGCCGCCGAGGTGGCGCATCAACTGGGCGAGCGCGCCATGGCCGGTCGCCTCGACGCCTTTGATGACGCGTTCGCGTTCGCCGGCCGACTTATTCTGCGACAGCTTGACCGTCGGACGCCATGCGGTGATGCGCATTTCGAAGCCGGTGATCGCGCCGGTCAGCTTGCTGAACAGCGCGGGGTTCATCTTGTCGCGCGTCCACGGCGGATTGGCGCCTGCGCGCGCCTCATGCTCGGCCGACAGCGTGTCGAGCTGGGCGATCAGCGCGGCATCGTCCAGCTTGCTGGCCGTGCCTTCCATTTCGATCGCGACATAATTCCACGTCGGCACCTGGTCGGCGTCGGCGTACCAGCTCGCGCTGACATAGGCGTCGGGGCCCTGCACGACGGCGAGGGCGCTCGCGCCGTCGATGTGGCGGGTCAGGGCGTTGCCGCGGGCGAGATGGAATTGCAGCGAGCGGGCGTCGTCGCTCAGCAGCACCGGCGCGTGCGCGACGCGCGGACCGTCGGGGGTGGCGGCAAAGATCGCGGCGAAGCCGATCTCGCGCACCAGCAGTTCGGCGAGATCGTCCTGCCGCGGCCGGAAGGCGCTGTTCGGATGCATCAGCGCGGCCGGGCAGGGCGCGGCGGATTCTTCTTCGCGCTAGGGCTTTTTCCTGCGGGCTTCCTTGCCGGCGGCTTGCCCGTTTTCGGCTTGGGCTTGGCTTTGCCGACAAAGTCGGTCGGCTTGCTGTCGGCGGTGCGCCCGCGCCGTTCGCCGCGCCGCGCCTTGCGGATCTGCTTGCTATGCGCCTTGGCCTGCGCCTTCAGCGCCGCCTTTGGCGGCGGGCCCTTGGCGGCGTCGTCGATCCCGATCTCGCCGAGCAACCGGTCGAAACCGAGTGCGTCAAGGCTGGCGGCGAAATGTTCGGGTACCTCGGCGCTGATATCGATCGCGCCGCCGTCGGGATGGTCGATCCGCAGCCGCCGGCTGTGCAGATGCATCTTGCGGCTGATCGATCCGGTCAGGAAGGCGCCCTTGCCGCCATATTTGCCGTCGCCGACGATCGGGTGGCCGATCGCCGCCATATGGACGCGGAGCTGGTGGGTGCGGCCGGTCAGCGGCTGCAGTTCGACCCACGCCGCGCTGTTGCCGGCGCGTTCGATGACGCGGTAGCGCGTCTTCGACGCAAGGCCGCTGTCGTGGACATGCATTTTCTCGCCGCCCGATCCGGGCTGTTTGGCGAGCGGCAGGTCGATCTCGCCCTGCTGGATGTCGGGGACGCCGACGATCAGCGCCCAGTAGGTCTTCTTGGCACTGCGGTTCGAAAAGCTCTTTGCGAAATAAGCCGCGGCGCGCGGGGTACGCGCGACGAGCAGCGCGCCCGATGTATCCTTGTCAAGCCGGTGGACCAGCTTCGGCCGCACCGGCGCATCATATTTCAGCGCATCGAGCAGGCCGTCGACATGTTGCTCGGTCTTTGTTCCGCCCTGGGTCGCGAGGCCGGGCAGCTTGTTGAGGACGATCGCACTCGCGTCGCGGTGGATAACCATCCCGGTCGCGAGTTCGATATCGGCGTCGGTCAGCGGGCGGCCCTTGCGCGCCGGACGTGCTTCGGCCTCGACCGGCGGGGTCGGCATGACGAGTTTCTGCCCGGTCGCGATGCGGTCCGATACATCGGCCTTCTTGCCGTCCAACGTCAGCTGTCCCGACCGCGCCCAGCGCGCGAGCAGCGCGTGCGGCGTGCCTTCGCGGTGCCGCTTGAACCAGCGGTCGAGGCGGATGCCGTCATCCTCTTCGGCGATTATCGCCCCGTCGAGCTTGGCAATTTCGAACTTCGCCTTTGGCTCGCTCATGCCGGCACCTGCCGCACGATAAGCAGACCAAGTCCGCACGCGACGATCGCGCCGATCACCGAGGCGAGGACATAAGCCGCGGCCTGTCCGGTCTGGCCGCGTTCGAAGAGCAGCCAGAATTCGAGGCTGAAGGAGGAAAAGGTGGTGAAGCCGCCGAGGATGCCGACGCCGACGAACAGCCGCGCGGTCTCACCGCCGTCGCTGCTGCGCGCGAGGCAACCGATCAGCAGGCCCATCAACAGGCTGCCGGCGATGTTGATCGACAACGTCCACCACGGAAAGCCGGGGCCGAGGCGTGCGAGCATCGCCTGCCCGACAAGGTGGCGGCATCCGGCGCCGACCGCGCCGCCTATCATGACTGGAAACAGGCCGTTCATGCGTTCGCCCTAGCCGCAAATTGCGGCAACGCATAGCACCGCAAATTGCGGCAGGGCATAGCGCCGCAAATTGCGGCGGGGCATAACGGCGTCATTCGTCGGGGCGTTGCGGGGAGGTCAGCGCGGCGGCGGCGCGTTCGTGGCTGGCGCGCCAGTTCGCGGGGAGGATGAACTGGCCCTGCCAGATGCCGCGCCGTTTCGCCTGCGCTTCGGCTTCTTCGAGCAGATAGGCGTCGGTCGTCGCCACCGCCCAGCCGGCGCGGACCATCCCGGCGCCCAGGTCGATGCCATCGGGGAAGATATGCGTTCGGCAGGTGGCAAGCGTACGGCGGTAGATATCCTTTGCTGCCAGTTCGCAGTGCAGCGGCCCGCGCCCGGCGAGCGTCGCGAGTGCGGTACGCGCTTCGCGCCCGCACGGCCAGCGGCTGCCGTCGGGGCGCCCGCAATCCTGCCGATATTCGACCGCGTCGAGCCCGGTCAGACGGATCGTCAGCGCCGCCTCGCCCTGCCGCACCGACAGGCTGTCACCGTCGATGATATGCACCAGCGGGACGGTCGTGACCGGCGCCGGCACCCACACCCACGCCGCCATCGCGAGCCCGCCCAGAAGCAGCAGCGCGGCGAGCGACCGCAAGCGGCGGCGCCAGCGCAGGCGGGTGAGGGGTGACGGTCCGCGGAGCATGGCCACCGGCCTGACCGCCGCCCCTTCGATTGGCAAGCGTGAATAAAGGGTTGACGATGAGAACAAACCATGTCCAAACTGGACTAATTCCTGCACGGCCGACATGCGGCGACTCATGCAACGCACGGGCTTGGGTCCGCATTGGCGGCAAAAAGGAACGAACAAAAGGTGAATAGAACCGGAATGACGACATAGTTACGCCGGGGTGGAGCAAGGCGGAGGGGACAGGCAGCATGATGGACTATCAGACACAAACCCGTATCGACACGTCGGCCTTTCCGGCGGAGGGCTTCGGCGCCTGGAACGCAGGTCCCCCCGAGACGGTAGGCGGACCGATCCCCCATGGCGTCGAGTCCCCGCTCTTGGTCGTCGGGGCGAGGGCGGACTGGCCCGACATGGCTTCGCTTGCCAAAGTGCGCCTGGTGCGGGCGCTGCTTCCGTCCCAGGCGGCGAACTATATCGGGGAAACGGACGTGCTCGATATTGTCTGGCTGGTCGCGCCGGACACGATGGAGGCCGGCGTGCTTGCCGACATATGCGCGGCAGCGGAGGCGCGCTGTTGCAACCTCATTTGCGAGACGTCGCTGCCGATGATCGACCGGCTGGTGGCGGCCATTCCCGAATCGCTTTCCGTCCAGTTCCTCATCGATGCCGATCCAACCGACCGGCTCGTCGCGTTGGCAGCCGCCCGGCGCATCCGGCAGGCGACGGTTCATGACATCGCGCGCGACGATGCGATGGAGCGGATCGACCGGCTGCAGGAAGAGGTGGCGCGGATTTCGCGCCTGCTCGGCGATCTGGCCGGCCAGCGTGCGGCGCTGCCGGGAACGCCCGCCGGCTTTCCCCCGCGATCGGACGATTTTTCCGACTATCCGGGGCAGGTCCGCTCGCCGCCGCGCGATTTCGCAGCAGTGCCGCGCAGCTTCGTCCCCGAAGAACGGGTGATCGAGCGGCAGCGGGCGAAGGCGGTGCGGCGGATGCTGCGCCAGCGGCGAATGCGCGAGCAATATTTTCCCGCCGACCTGTTCGCCGATCCGGCGTGGGATATGCTGCTCGACCTCTATGCCGCGCGGCTCGAACGCCAGCCGGTGTCGGTGTCGAGCCTGTGCATCGCCGCCGCGGTGCCCGCGACGACCGCGCTGCGCTGGATCAAGACAATGACCGACGCCGGCCTGTTCCTGCGCGAGGCCGATCCGCACGATGGCCGCCGCATCTTCATCGGGCTGGCCGAAGGGGCGTGCGAGGCGCTCGCACGTTATTTCGAGGCGCTCGACGAATAGCCGCGCGGCTTGCCAGCGCCCCCAAGCTGTGGCAGGGGCGCGCATCCCGGAAGGGGCGCTTAGCTCAGTTGGTAGAGCATCTCGTTTACACCGAGAGGGTCGGCGGTTCGAGCCCGTCAGCGCCCACCATATGCCGGTCGACCGCAATTGCTCTTGCTGAGCAAGTGAAGCCTGAATAAACGTCGCTATATATCAGTGAGTTAGCGCGTTCTATCGTGCGAGCCGTTGACCTATGCGCCCGGGAAAGCGGTTCTGCAGCAACACCCTCCGGCGCATGCTCAACTCGCCCTTCTGGCCATATATTCTTTGCGCGACCCCGGCTGGCCGGGAGGAACCGGGCTTCCACCCCGACCAGCGTCAGCTTCGACTGGAGGTTCGGCCAGTGTATCGCGCACCGCGATCACATGCCCGCGCTGGCCGCACCCGCAGGTGCTCGACCCATTGGGTCAGAAATATGCTAAAAGATGTCCATATTCTTCTATCTTGATCGAGCCCGGCCCCGCAAATTCATCCCAAGCCGACGCTCCGCGCGACTCCGCCACACGGGTGAGGCGCAGGGATAGGCAGAAGGCTGACCGGGGGCGCCCGAGCAGTCTTTTACATCGATAATCGGGGAGGATGAAATGAACAAATGGTCGATCGGCCTGGCCGCAAGCACTGCGCTTTTGCCGGTCCCGGCTTTGGCGCAAGCAGCCAACGCCAGCGCTCCGGCAGCGGCGGCACCTGATGCGGATGCGCCGGACGCCGCACAAGAGATCGTCGTGACGGCGCAGAAGCGGAGCGAGCGGCTCAGGGACGTGCCCGCGGCGATCACTGCCGTGACGAGCGCGAGCCTGCAAGAGTTGAACGCGGCAAAGCTCGACGATTATGTCGCACGCATCCCGGGCCTGACCGTGTCGCAAGTCGGCGGCGCCAGCGCCGCGACGCAGCTTTCCATTCGCGGCATTACCACGGGTTCGGGCGGCAATCCCACCGTCGGCATCTATATCGACGAATCGCCGTTCGGGGCTTCGACCATTTATGGCGGCTACACCGTGCCCGACCTCGATCCGCAGGACTTGCAACGCGTCGAAGTGCTGCGCGGGCCGCAAGGCACGCTATACGGCGCCGGGTCGCTTGGCGGTCTGCTCAAATATGTCACGGCGGATCCCGATCCGACCCGCTTCTTCGGCCGCTTCCAGGTCGACGGGTCGGCCATCGACGGCGGCGGCGAGGGCTATGGCGTGCGCGCGGCGGCCAATATTCCACTCTCGGACGATCTGGCCTTGCGCATCAGCGGCTATAATCGCCTCGATCCGGGATATGTCGACAACGTCCTGACCGGCGAGCGCAATATCAACGATATGCGCTTTTATGGCGGGCGTGTCGCCTTGGGCTGGCAGAGCGGTGACTGGAAGGTTCGTCTGTCGGGGCTGTTCCAGCATTATGACGGCAACGCGCCCGTCGTCGACTATGATTCGACGACCTTCAAGCCTTTCTACGGCGATCTCAAGCAGTCGCGGGTGCCCGATTCGACCAACGTCAAACAGGACGTCGGCGCGGTCAGCTTGCTTGTCGAAGGCGACCTCGGTTTTGCGACGCTAACGTCGGCAAGCGCCTACAACCGTCAGAAAATGCAGTTCGATAACGACTATTCGCCGATCCTTTCGCCGTCGCTCGCGCCGGTTTTCGGAATCCCCACCCTGGGTTTCGTGTCGGTTTCTCCCGTCAAGGTCGAGAAGTTCACCCAGGAACTTAGGCTTGCGTCACCGGCAACGAACAGGCTCTCGTGGCAACTCGGCCTCTTCTATACGCGCGAAACCCAGAACGCGTTGGGCGATGTGGTCCCGATCGACAGCGAGACCGGTGCGGTGATCGACGGCCTGCCCAATATCGGTCGTTCGGATCTCGGTGCCTCGTTCCGCGAAGTGGCCGTGTTCGGCGACATGACCTATCATTTCAGCAGCGCGTTCGATGTTACCGCGGGCCTCCGTTACAGCCGGAACCAACAGCATAACCTGACCATCACGTCGGGCCTGATCTATGGCGACAGCACGAACAATGTGCGGTCGCGCGACAGCGCCATGACCTTTCTGATCAATCCCCGCCTGCGTCTGGACGAAAACACGATGCTATACGCCCGGATTGCCAGCGGCTTCCGGCCGGGCGGGCCGAACTCCGTCACCCCGGCCCTTCCGCAGAGCTATGCTCCGGACAAGGTCACCGATTATGAGATCGGGCTGAAGAGCGAGTTGTTCGGCAGGTCGCTGAGCCTCGAGCTTTCGGGCTATTGGATCGACTGGCGGGACATCCAGATCCAGCGCATCGCGCCGGAACTGGCTGCGTCCTATATCGACAATGGCCCGACCGCGGTCAGCAAGGGCATCGAAGCGTCCGCCTCGTGGCGTCCGGTGCGCGGGCTCGAAATATACGGTAATATCGCATATAATGATGCGCACCTGACCGAGGATCTGCCGACCAATTCGGCCATTGGCGTATCGGGCGATCGTCTGCCGTTGTCGGCGCGATGGAGCGGTGCCGCCGGAGCGAGCTATTCGCTGCCGCTCTTCGGTGCCTGGAACGGAAGCCTTGGTGTCGACTGGCGGCACGTCGGCGCACGGCTGGGCGCTTTCCCCAATGCGGGGCAGGTCCGCTACCAGCTTCCATCCTATGATGTCGTCGACCTGCGCGCAGGCATCAGCGACGATCGCTGGTCTTTCTCGATCTATGCCAAGAATATCGGCGACGAGCGGGGCCAGGGTGCCGATATCAATCTCGGCCTGACCAGGGTGTCGGTCATCCAGCCGCGCACCTTCGGCGTCTCCGCTGCGGTCAAATTCTGACCCGGCGGCCGCAGCGGCCAAGCTATAAGCGGGCTGACCGCAAACCCGGCCGATTCTTTAAAAGGTAGTGACAATGACCCTGTTAATCACCGGCGCCACGATCATCGACGGCGTTGCGGACAAACCGCTTACGGACGGCGCCATCCTGGTCGAGGGCGGCCGCATCCGTGCGATGGGCCGGCGCGAGGAGCTGGACGTTCCGGAGGGTGCCCGCACCCTCGATATCGCGGGCAAGTTCGTCATCCCCGGGCTGATGAACGCCAACGTCCACCTGCTCGTCAATGCGACGCTCGAAACGCTGCTGCGCTTCGACGGACGTTATGAGGAACTGATTACCGAGGCGGCGCAAGTCGCGCTGAAAGCCGGTATGACCACGGTATTCGATACCTGGGGTCCGCGCCGCGCGCTGATGACGGTACGCGACCGGATCGACCGCGGTGAAACCGTCGGCAGCCGCATTCGCTGCGCAGGCAACATCATCGGTTTCGATGGGCCTTTCTCCGGTGACTTCTTCGGCAAGGCGGCCGAGGTTGCGAGTTCGTGGTTCGTCGATCGCGTCAATGCGACCTGGGTCGAAAACAGCGGCCGCCATCTGATGTGGATGACCCCCGATCAAGTCGGGGAAGAAGTCGCCAGCTACATCGATCGCGGGATCGATTTCGTCAAATATGGCGCATCCGAACATGGCGCACTGGCCGCGGGCGCTTTTCTGCAATTTTCGGAGCGGACGCAGCGGGCGATCGTTGAGGCGGGGCATGCCGCGGGGCGGACCGTCCAGTCGCACAGCACCACGGTCGAAAGCCTGCGCATGTCGATCGAGGCCGGCTGCGACCTGGTCACCCATTGCAACATGACCGGCCCGGTGCCGATCCCCGGCGAGACGCTCGACCTGTTCGCGCGCAGCCAGTGCGGCGCGGTGGTCTTTCCGGTCACCGAAGCGGGACTGGCGCACGTCAAGGGCGTGGTGTCCGATCTCGAATGGACGATGTGGTCGGCGTCGGACATGAATGCCCGCAACCTCATCGGTTCGGGCGCGCCGATCCTGTTGGCGAATGACGGCGGCGTGTTCGCCCCGGAACTCCTGCGCGAGCCCTGGCTGGCGGCCACCTGGAACGGCATGCCCGAACAGGAGGCGCTCGGCCGCCTGGCGACCGGGCACTTCGCGTGGCTTCGAGCCATGGAGGAAAAGGGCATGGCAGCGATGGACCTGCTCCACGCCGCGACGCGCAACATCGCCCGGGCGTACAAGATGGACGCCGATCTCGGCACGCTCGAAACCGGCAAGATCGCTGACATGCTGGTGCTCGACAAGAACCCGCTGGAAGCCGCCGACCATTATCGCAGCATCCATGCGGTCATCAAGGATGGTGCGCTCGTCGACCTCGCTGCGCTCCCTGCAACCCCCCTGTTGACGGCGGACCTTTCGCCGCCGCTCGAAGAGGAAGCCCATTACAAGCGCTTCCTTCACCATGGCACGCGGCTGCCCGGATGCCCGTCGTGCATCAGCGGCGGGCACGGATAGAGATCAATCTGGAAGGACATGGAAATGACCATCGATTTCGCCTCGGTCATCGAGGATATCACGGGAAACGGCGAGGTGACCGGGGCGTCCTTCGCCTACTGGGACGGCGAGCGGTTGCACGAGGCGGTAGGCGGCCTGCGCAACAGCGTGACCGGCGATCCGGTGACGCTCGACACGTTGATGCATATCGGTTCGATCACCAAGGTGCTGAACGCCACCTTGTTCATGCAACTCGTCGATGACGGGCTGATCGACCTCGACGATCCCGTGACCAAGCATCTGCCCGAATTGCAGCTCGGCGATCCGGAGGCTCTGGCAAAGATCACCTGCCGGATGCTGATCAATCACACCAACGGCATCGACTATGACGTTCCCGAATATCGCGATTTTGACGAACAACGCATCGAAAATGCGATCGAGGATTGCGCCGCCAGGCCGCAGATCCATCCGCCGGGCGAAGCGACGGCCTATTCGAACATCGGTACCGTCATTGCTGGCTACATCGCCCAGAAGCTGCGGCGAGAGGGCTGGTACAGCCTGATCAAGTCGCGCATCTTCGAGCCGCTCGGGCTCCGCCATTCGCTGGCCGACATCACCGAACTGCCCCGCTTTCGCGTCAGCGTCGGCGATCAGGTCGACGGAGAAGGCAAGCTCGTTCAGAGCAGCAAGCCTTTCCTGCCCCTGAGCTTTGCCGCGGCGGGCGCCACGGTCATGATGACCGCCGCTGATCTGGTGGCATTCGCCCGCGCACTGATAAACGGCGGCGTCGGCGTCAACGGTGTTCGTATTCTTTCGAAGGCGAGCGCGTTGCTCATGGCCACGGAAACCGCCCGCTTCGCTTCTCCCGCCACATGGCGCGTGGGTCTCGGCTGGTTGCTTCTGCCAGGCGGCGTGCTGTCTCATGGCGGCGGCGGTCCCGGCGTCAATTCGATACTCTACGCTCACCCGGAGAGCGGCAGGACGTTCGCGCTTCTGACCAATTGCTCCCGGCATGGACCGTTCGACGCGCCGCTCATCGAGCCGCTTCTCGCCAGCTGGGGCGCGGCGGTCGAACCTCTGGCACCGGTCGATGGCGCGTTCGATGCTGCAGCCTATGAAGGCAGCTTCCAGAACCAGATTTACCGGTTCGATGTGTTCCGCGAGGGCGGCCGGTTATCGGCCAGAATGGTCGCAAGGTTCGCGGTTTACGAGACTGACAGCGCCCGGGCGCCAATCTATCAACTGGAGCGGGTCGGCGACCATCTTTTCCGGATGAGCCTGAACGGCGAGGCGAACGCGTTCCCGCTGGCCTTCGTCGACCCTGATGCGAACGGAAAGATGCAGCGAATGGGATCGATGGCGCGGATTTTCAATCGTATTCCCTGACGCGATCCGGGCTAAGTCAGGTGGAGGATCTGGATGAGGAAGAATCCATTGACCGATATGATCAAGACCCGTTTCGACGAAATGGAAATCGACAGGATCTTCGCCGATATCGACCAGTCGCAACTGCCGGGCGCGGCGGTCGGAATCGCGATCGGCGGGGTGCCCGTCTATCGCAAGGGTTTTGGCCTGGCGAACATGGAGCTGCCGACGCTGCTGACGCCAGGGATGCGCATGCGCATCGGCTCGACCACCAAGCATTTCGCCTGCTTGGCCTACATGCTGCTGGTCGAGGATGGCCTCGCGGGTCTCGACGATCCGATCGGTAAATATGTCTCCGGCCTCTCGCCGGTGAACGGCGCCGCGACGATGCGCCGCCTGATGGGTCACACCAGCGGCATTCGCGACCTGCTGTCGGTCACCATGTCGGTACACGGCGTCAATCGTCCCGTCACCGACGAGCAGATGCTCGCCTATTACGAGACCATCGACGACGCCGATTTCGAACCCGGCGAACGATGGAGCTACAACAACGGCGCTTATATGCTGCTGACCGCGGCGATCGAGAAAATCACAGCTAAGCCGCTCGACGACGTGCTGCGCGAGCGCATCTTCACGCCGGTCGGCATGCACCAGACGATGCTGCGGCGCTGGGACAGCGACTTTGTACCCAACAGCGCGACGCTCCATTTCCGGGGCGCCACGGGCGTGTTTTCCAAGACCCATATGGGCATGGAGATCAGCGGCGCAGGCGGCATGGTTTCGACCATGGACGACATGCTGTTATGGCTGAGGCACATGGATGCCCCGACCGTTGGCTCCAGCGAAACATGGCAACGGATGATCGAACCGCAGATGCTGAACAGCGGCCATTCGACCAACTATGGCCTCGGCCTGATGCGCGAAACCTATCGCGGCGCCGTGGTGATCCACCACGCCGGCGGGGTGATGGGCGGCAATTCGCAGATGATCAAGATGCCGGACGCGGGGCTCGATATCAGCATCGGCGTCAATCGCGCCGACGTCAGCGGCGTCACGCTCGCGCTCAAGGTCATCGATGCCTGTGTCGAGGGCCTCGCGCCCCAGCCCGACAAGCAGGAATATGCAAAGCGCACCGGCACTTTCGTATCGATGGCCGACGGCCGCGTCATCGCGCTGTCGGCGGCCGACGACATGCAGATGATGTCGGTCGACGGCGGTGCGCCGACGCCGGTCTCGCCTGATGCCGAAGGCACGCTGCACTTGCCCGACGCGGCGGCATTTCTTCAGCAGCGCCTTCGCCTCGATGGCAACAGCCTGATCTTCTCCGACTTTGGCAACGAGGATGTACTGAGCGAGATCGAGACCGACAGCGAAGCGAAGCTCGGCGATCGGGCCGGTGCCTATCGATCGGAAGCGCTCGACGCGACCTTCACGCTGATGGAGGATAGTGACGGCGCGCGGGGCAGGATGCACGGCCGCCATGGCTGGGCAGATTATATGCTGACCCCGGTCACCACCGATATCTGGCGCATCGAACAGACCGTTTTTGCGGCGGTCAGCGGCATCCTGACGTTGGCCACGGACGGGAAGAGCCTGACGCTTGATTTCGGACGCATGCGCCACATGGGCTTCGTCAAAGTTTGATCGCGAGTAGCTCGGTTCGGGGCGAGCTTGGCTAAGTCGTCTGCCATGCCACGCCGCAAGGCCCGAGCGGCCCAATGCTTTTCAAACAAGATTTGCTTGCGCCGTGCCAAGAAAGCGTGCCGCGAAGAATCTCAATCTATTTTGTAGAGAAAATCCAAGCCCCCGGGCTTCGCGGCTTTTGATTCCGTCAGCTTGCTCCGCGTCACCAACGGCTAAAGCGCACGAACACCGTGACCGCCGGATTCGTGCTTCCTGATAGTGGAGATACGAATGAGTCACCGCCGACGTCCCGCCCCCCGCCAGCGCGCTTTTGCCGTGCCGGCCCCGCTTCCCCATCCATCCTGGTCGCCGCCGAACGACGGCCACCGGATTACCCCGCAGGAATTCTGGCAGCGTCTCGGGCTGTGATCATGCTGCGATGCGGGGCAGCCGGGTCGGGTGGGCGCATCGCCCGGCAAGCATCGAGCATGACGAGTTAAAAACTCAATTAAATTAATTGAATTGATAGTTTTTCTTGAGTTTCAATAAGAAATCTTCCGGCGCTCGCTTCCGCCCGCGCCTGCTAGACCCATCGTCGGCCCTCGACCCCGCGGCAAAGCTTTTGTCATCCGGGTCGTTGGCGCCACCCCAGAATATAATATTGACCAGGAGGCTTTCCATGCACCGTTCGATCCCCTTCACTGCCAGCCTGATCGCGATTGCCGCTTTCGGTGCGGTTCCCGTCTTTGCGCAGGACAGCGAGCTTCCAGCCGACGCCGGCGCGTCGCAGGGTGATGAGATCATCGTGACCGGAACGCGTGCGGCGGGCCGTTCGCGACTCGATTCCCCCGCACCGGTCGATGTGCTCAGCGGCGAAACGCTGCGCCGTCAGGGTTCGACCGAGGTCGGGCAGGCGCTCGCGGCCATCGCTCCCTCGATCGACTTCAAGCGATCGTCGGCGGTCGACGGCACCGACGCGATCCGCCCCGCGACGCTGCGCGGCCTGTCGCCCGACCAGACGCTGGTGCTGATCAACGGCACGCGCGCGCACACCTCGGCGCTGCTCAACGTCAACGGGTCGGTCGGCCGCGGTTCGGCGGCGGTCGACCTCAACACGATTCCCACTGTCGCGCTCGACCGGATCGAGGTGCTGCGCGACGGTGCCTCGGCGCAATATGGCTCCGACGCCATCGCCGGCGTCATCAACCTGCGCCTGCGCGAAGCGCGCGAGGGCGGCGGGGTGTCGGCGACCTATGGCATTTACGCGACCGACGTCGATACCGCGCGCGGCAGCCGCAGCGTGACCGGCGAACCTGTGCTGACCGTGTCGGGCTGGCAGGGGATCGGCTTCGGCAACGACGGCTATCTCACCATCTCGGGCGAATATGTCGACCGCAAGCCGACCAGCCGCGGCGATTTCGATCCGCGCGTCACGCCATCGCGCGTCACCAGCCGCTTCGGCGATCCCGAAGTCGAACAGGCGACGGTATTCGCCAATGCCGGCGTCGGCATCGGCGAGGCGCTCCAGCTCTACGGCTGGGTCGGCTATCAGGACCGCGACAGCAAGAGCGCGGCTTTCCCGCGCCTGGCCACCGCGGCGGCGGCGGGGGGCGTCGGCAGCATCTGGCCCGACGGCTTCCTGCCGCTCATCAACACCAAGTCGCGCAACCTGACGAGCGCGCTGGGCCTGCGCGGCGATGTCGGCGAATGGAATATCGACCTGAACCTCAGCTATGGCCGCAACCGCATCGCGTTCCGGACGCTCGATTCGGCGAACTACAGCCTCGGCAGCGCTTCGCCGACCGAATTTTACGACGGCGCGGTCACCTATGACCAGTGGATCGGCGGCCTCGACGTATCGCGCAAGTTCGACGTCTTTGAATCGCTTAACCTTGCGTTCGGCGCCGAATGGCGGCGCGAGGGTTACAAGATCGCCCCGGGCGAACCCGCGTCGTACGAAGGCGGCGGCGCGCAAGGCTTCCCTGGCTTTGCACCGCGGAACGCGGTCGACGCGCATCGCCGCAACATCAGCGGCTATATCGACATCGAGGCCGAACTGACGTCGCGCTTCCTTGTCGCGGTTGCGGGCCGGGTCGAGGATTATTCGGACTTCGGATCGACCGCCAATGGCAAAGTCTCGGCGCGCTTCGACGCGACCGACTGGTTCGCGCTGCGCGGCACCGCTTCGACCGGTTTCCGTGCGCCGTCGCTGCAGCAGCAATATTATACCTCGGTCACCTCGGTGGTGGACAGCGGCAATGTGCTGCTGACTGGCCATTATCCGTCGACCAACCCCGTCGCTGTAGCGCTCGGCGGCCTGCCGCTCGAACCAGAGAAGTCGACCAACTTCTCGCTTGGCGGGGTGATCCACAGCGGACCGTTCAGCCTGACCGTCGATGCCTATCAGATCAAGATTCGCAATCAGATCGCACTGTCAGAAAATATCCGCGGCACGGGCGCGCCGGGCGATCCGATCAACGCGATCCTCGATCCGCTCGACGTTCAGGCGGCGCGCTTCTTCATCAACGGTGTACGCTCGAAAACGCAGGGCATCGACGTCGTCGCCAATTACAAGGCGCGGACCGACAGCCTCGGCACGTTCGATCTGACGCTGGCGGCGAACTTCAACGATGTCGACGTGACCCGGGTACCGACCTCGACCGCGACGCTTGACCCGGCGCCGACGCTGCTCGGACGGTCGCGCATCCTGACGCTGGAGGAAGGCACGCCGCGCACGAAGGTGACCGGCGCTATCGATTGGTCGGATGACCTGCTCGGCGCAACGCTGCGCACCACCTATTACGGCGGGGTCAATCAGCCGGGCACGCCGGCCGACGGATCGGGCGACGTCCTGTCGGGCAAGCATGTGATCACCGACCTTGAACTGCGTTATCAGCCGGTGAAGGGCGCACAGTTCGCGCTCGGGGCGAACAATCTGTTCGACGTCTATCCCGACGCGACGCCGACGGCGCTCAACAGCACCGGGGTGGTGGGTTTCCCCTATTATTCGCCCTTCGGGTTCAACGGACGCTATCTCTATGCGCGCGTCGGGCTGAACTGGTGACGGCCGCGCGGGATCGCTGACGCTTTCTCAGCCCGGCCGCAGGCCCTGATCGGCCCGTAGCCGGGCTGCGCTGGCGTTAACGGCTGCGTGTTTATCGGCGGAGATGGAGGCCATGCCGGGGCCTTCCTTCTCCGCCGATGCCGCCTTCACGCGGTTTCGCGCTCGCGCGGATCCGAAATCCAGCCAGCTTCAAAGGCCGCGGGATCGCTGTCGAAAAAGCTGATCGCTTCCTCGATCACGCCATTGTCGCGCACATAGTCGCGCCAGAGGCCGAGCAGTTCGGCAAGAATGTCGGGGTGCGTTTCGGCCAGGTCGTGCACTTCGCCGCGGTCCTTTGACAGATCGTAAAGCTGCCAGCGCGACTGGCCGTCGCCGTCGGGCACATAGACCGCCTTCCAGTCGTCCCGGCGGATCGCGCGGCGGCCGAACAGCTCCCAGCCGGTCGTCGCGCCCTCCGGATGGATCGTATCCGCGTCGCCGTTCAGCCAGCCTGCGAAACTGCGTCCCGTCGGCTCGGCGATCGTCCGGCCGCGGTAGCTGGTCCCCGGGTGCGCGGCGCCCGCAAGTTCGAGCAGCGTCGGCGTGACGTCCTTCACGGTTCCGAACACGCCCGAAATCTCACCGGCACGGCTGCCGCCCGGGGCGCGGATGATCGTCGGCACGCGGATGCCGCCTTCGGTGGTATAGGTTTTGACGAGGCGCGACGGCGCGGTCGCGGCTTGCGCCCAGCGCGGGCCATACCAGGCATAGCTGCCCGGATGCCCGAGATTGTCCAGGCTGTTGTCGCAATGCTCGGCAATCAGCTTTGCGAATACCGGCCCCATGATCGGCATCGCCTCGACGATCGCCCCCTCGGCGCCATTGTCGGAGAGGAAGATGACGAGCGTATTTTCATATTGACCGCTGCGTTTGAGATGTCCGACGACGCGGCCGACATTCTGATCGATGCGATCGACCATCGCGGCATAGACCTCCATCGTCCGCGCCGAATGCGCGCGTTGTTCGGGGGTCTGTTCGCCCCATTCGGCTTCGCCTTCGGCGACGACGGGCGCGATCGTGGTATCGGCGGCGACGAGGCCCAGCTGTTTCAGCCGTTCGAGCCGGTGTTGACGAAGTGCGTCGGGGCCGTCGTCATATTGTCCGCGATATTTCTGGATGTCGGCAGCCGGCGCCTGGAGCGGCCAGTGCGGAGCCGAGAAGGGAAGATAGGCGAAGAAGGGGCGATCATCGCCCGCGGCGTCGGCTTCCTCGAAAAATTCGATCAGCCGGGTCGCGAAATAGTCGGTCGAATAAAAAGGCGTCGGCAGGTCGGTGACCCATTCGCCGTCCTCGGCATAGATGGGTCCGCGCGCTGCGATGCGGTCGAGCGGGCCGCCGCCGAAATGGTCGGCGCCGCCGGGAAGCAGCGCGAAGCTGCGTTCGAACCCGCGCGCGTGGGGCGACCGGTCGAGCGTGTGGCCAAGGTGCCATTTGCCCGAAAGGATCGTGCGATAGCCGGCATCGCGCAGCAGTTCGGGAAGCGCGGCGACGCGGTCGTTGAGATAGCCTTCATAGCCCGGCGCGCCCGCGAAGTCGGGACGCACCGTCTCGATCATCGATCCGATGCCGGCGATATGATGGTCGACCCCCGACAAAAGCATCGCGCGCGTCGGCGAGCAGGCGGGTGCCGAATGAAAGTCGGTCAGCCGCACGCCCTCGGCAGCGATCGCATCGAGATGCGGCGTATCGATTTCGCTCCCGAAGGCGCCGAGGTCGGAGAATCCCATGTCGTCGACGACGATCAGCAGGATATTGGGACGCGTGTCTTTGGTCGCGGTCATCGCGAACTCCTTCGTTGGGGGAGGGGTTTGCTATTCGGCCTGCGGCACCCCGAGTTCGGCAAGCAGCGTGTCGCGGAGCGCGTCGAAATCGGCACCGCCGGCGCGCCGCGGATGCGGCAGGCGGACGCGGCGGTCGAACGCGATGCGGCCTTCCTTCAGCACGAGAATACGGTCGGCGAGCAGGATCGCTTCCTCGACATCGTGCGTGACGAGCAGCGTCGCGGGACCATGCGCCTGGCACAGTTCGCCGATCAGCCGCTGCATCTTGAGCCGGGTCAGCGCGTCGAGCGCGGCGAAAGGTTCGTCGAGAAGCAGCAATTTGGGTTCGCGGACGAGCGCGCGGGCGAGCGCCGCGCGCTGCGCCTCGCCGCCCGACAGCGTCGCGGGCCAGGCGTCCGCGCGATGATCGAGGCCGACTTCGGCGAGCGCCGCCCCGGCGCGTTCGCGGGAGGCATGTTTGCCGGCGAGGCCGATCACGACATTCTTCCACACCGTCTTTGACTGGACGAGGCGCGGTTCCTGAAAGACGACCGTGCGCGCTTCAGGCACCCACGCTTCGCCGCCGTCGGGCGCGTCGAGCCCGGCGAGGATGCGGAGCAAGGTCGTCTTGCCGCTGCCGGACGCGCCGAGCAGCGCGACAAACTCACCCGAATGGATGGTAAGGTCGAGGCTGTCGAGGACCGGCTGACCCGAAAAGCGCCGCGTTACCTCGCTGGCGTGGACGGCGACGGGGTGGTGCGAGAAATCGATTTCGACGAAATCCCGGGCAGCGAAATCGATCGCGAAGGCGGTGGACATGGGCTTTCTTCCTTAACGAATGGCGACACCCGCCCGCCAGGGCAGGAAGACGCGTTCGAGCGAGCGGACGACAAGGTCGGCGCCGAGGCCGAGGACGGCGTAGATGGCAATGCAGATCAGGATGACGTCGACCTGCTGGTACATTTGGGCGCTGTTGAGGAGGTAGCCGAGCCCCGCCGAGGCGTTGATCTGTTCGGCCGCGATCAGCACGAGTACCGAGACGCCGAGCGAGAAGCGGAGGCCGGTGAAGATTTGCGGCAGCGCGAGCGGCAGCACGACGTCGGCGATCAGGCGCCAGCCCGACAGGCCGAAGCTGCGCATCGCCTCGATCACCTTGCGGTCGACGTTGCGCACCCCGGCATAGGTGTTGAGATACATCGGGAACATCGTCGCGAGCGCGATGAGGAGGAGCTTCGGCGCCTCGCCGATCCCGAACCAGACGATGAACAGCGGGACGAGCGCGAGAAAGGGGATGGTGCGCAGCATCTGGAGCAGTGCGTCGAACAACTCCTCGCCGAGTTTCGAGAGGCCGGCGATGGTGCCGAACACGAGGCCGAAGACGATCCCGACCGCGCCGCCGGCGAGCGCGCGGGTGAGCGAGGTCGCGATCTGCTGCGCCAGCGCCTGTTCGGTCCACAGCTGCTGCCAGCCCTGGACGAGGCCCGAAGGCGAGGGGAGGATCGAGGGGTCGATCCACCCGGCGCTGGTCGCGATCGCCCAGGCGGCGACGAGGATCAGCGGCCCGATGGCGCGGCGGAGGAAGGAGAGCCGCCCCGAATGCTGGCTCGCTTGCCGGACGACGGGCTGGACGAGGCGGCCGGGGTCGATGCCGGGCACGAGGATGGCGGGCGCGCTCACTTGGCCACCTCCTGCGCCGCGATGACGCTGTCGTAACGCTTGTCGAAAATCGCGCGTGCATCGAGCTTTTTGCGGATCAATCCTTCCTTGAAGAAGAGGTCCGCTTCGTCCTGGTGCGCGGCGATGATGGTGTCGTCGATCGGCGCATATTGCGCGGGGGCCCGCGTCAGGATCTTCTCCGCGATATCGACGCCGACATTATAGCGCTTGGCGAGCGCCGGTGCGGCCTTCGACGGATTCTCGCGCTGCCAGCGGGTGGCGCGCGCGGCGCGCTGGACAAGATCGCCGATCGCCTTGGCCTTTGCCGGATCGGCGAGTGCGGCATCGGAGGCGACGAGATAGAAAAAGCCGGGCGTGTTCGGCGGCGCGCCGCTGGCAAGAACCCGCACCTTGCCGGCGTCGAGCGCCTGCGTCAGATAAGGTTCGCTGATCGTGATCGCATCGGCCGATCCCTTGTCGAGCAGCCCGGTCCCGAAACCGGTGGCCTGCACGGGCTTGATGTCCCTCAACGACAAGCCTTGTTTTTCGAGCAGGCGCGCGACGAAATAATGGAGCACCGTGCCCTTCATGAACGACACCGATTTGCCCTTGAGGTCGGCGACGCTGCGGATCGAAGAGTCGGGCTTCACGACCAGCGAATAGGGTGAGCCGCCGCCGTCGATGGTCTTGCTGACCGCGACGACCTTAACCGGGCTGCCTGCTGCCTGTGCGAAGATCAGCGGGGTTTCGGCCATCCAGCCGACGTCGAGCGATCCGCCGGTCTGTGCCGCGATGATCGGTGGGCCACCGACGAAATTGGCCCATTCGATCTTATAATCGGTCGGCAGGCCTTCGCCCGATACATCGAGCGAGGATTTGAGTGCGTGCAGCTGGTCGCCGATCTTGAGCGTCGTGCCGCCGTCGGCCGTGCCGCCGCAAGCCGCGAGCGAAAGGAGCGCGACGGCCGCGAGCCCGCGAAGGGGGGTGAGGGAGAGTTTCATCGTCTGCGCCGGGGTTATGCGGCGCCGGGGCCGACGGGGCGGTCACCGACGATCGTCACGCGCTCCATATGGCGCGCTTCGCTATAGTCGGGGACGGCATAATGCTGGGTCGAGCGATTGTCCCAGAAGGCGATCGAGCCTGGACGCCAGCTCCAGCGGACATGGAATTCGGGACGCTTTACCTGGTTGAACAGCTTTGCGAGCAGGGCGTCGCTCTCCGCCTCGGGCAGGCCGACGATGCGCCGCGTGAACACCGAATTGACGTAGAGCACTTTCTCGCCGGTTTCGGGGTGGATGCGCACCACCGGATGCTCGACGGGCGGGAAGCTCTTTTGCAGCGCATCGCGCTTTTCCTCGCTGTCGAGGAACTGCAGGAAGGTGCGCGTGTCGTGGACTGCGGTCAGGCCGTCGATGCGTTCCTTGGTTTCGTCGTCGAGCGTTTCATAGGCCGCGACGGCGTTGGCGAAGACGGTGTCGCCGCCCAGCGACGGCGATACGCGCTGGAGCAGGATCGACGCCGCCGACGGGTCGGTGCGAAAGGTCGTGTCGGCATGCCAGTTGCCGTCGCTGGTCTGGCGATAGCCGCCGGGCAGCCGCTCCTTCAGCTCTTCCGAAATGAGCGGCAGGATTTGCGGATATCCGGGAAGCGAAAAGACCGGATGTTCCTCGAGATCGCCGAAGGCGGCACCGAGCGCGATATGCTGTTCGCGGGTGAGATTCTGATCGCGAAAGAAGAGGACGCGATATTTGAGCAGCGTCGCGCGGAGGGCGTCATAGGTCGGGCGGTCGAGCGGGCGGGCAAGGTCGATGCCACTGATCAGCGCGCCGAGGCTCGGCTGGAGCGGGGTGATGTCGAAGAGGGCGGTGGCGGTTTCATGGTCGAGCGTCTGGACGGTCATGGAAAAAGGCTTTCGATATGGCGAAACGGCGCGCGTTCTTCGGCTGCAGAACAGGGTCTGCAGCCCCGCGTGCATCGCGGTGCATGAAGGCGCGCGTGGCAGCGCGCCGCGTCAGGAAAGGAAGCGATCGCCTAGGCTGGCTGTAGCCTGACAGTGCTGCCGGGCACCGCTGGAGATCGCTGGAACAAGTGCATCGTATCACCTCATGGACTGAGGGGAACACGATACCTGGCGCTGTCGCCTGAGCATCGCGCGCTTTAGCTGTTGGTAACGCGGAGCAAGCTGCTTCCCGATCAAAAGCCGCGGATCCGGAGGAATCGATGGCGGGTTCCGGATCATGTCCACCGCAATGTCAATTTGATCAGTTGAGATATTCGCGTCAAGCATAGTTTCGCTTTGCAGCGGCAAAGCGTCGCAATGTTCGCTCGCCTCGCCGCCGGAGCGGGGTTAAGACATTGGTAGATTGGAAGTACCGCCATGAAACGCTTGTTCGCACTGTTCGCCGCCGTCGTGCTGACGGCCATCTCGCCCGCGCTTGCCGCGCCGAAAGCGGGCGATGTAATCATCCGTCATGTCACCGTCATCGATGTCGAGGGCGCGAAGACGCTTGCCGGGCAGGCAGTGGTGCTGCGCGGCGGCGACATCGTCGCGGTCGGTGACGACGCCGGCATTGCGAAGCAATGGCGCGCGAAGCGGATGGTCGACGGCAAGGGGCGCTACCTCATTCCCGGCCTGTGGGACATGCATGTCCATTTCGGTGGCGGCGTCGACCTGATCGAGGAGAATAAGGCGCTGTTGCCGCTATACATCGCCAACGGTATCACGACGATCCGCGACTGTTCGGGCGACCTTGCCGATCAGGTGCTCGCGTGGCGCGGTGCGATCGCGAACGGCGACCTGTTCGGCCCGCGCCTGCTGACGTCGGGCGCGAAGATCGAGGGGATTGCGCCGGTGTGGAAGGGCACGATCGAGGTCGGCGGCGACGCCGATGTCGATGCTGCGCTCGCTCGCCTCACGACGCGCGACAAGGTCGATTTCGTCAAGATCACCGACAATACGCTGAAGCCCGAGCTGTTTCTCTATGCCCTGCGGCGGGCGAAGGCGTTGGGGATCAGGACATCGGGGCATATCCCGATGGCGCTGACGGTCGATCAGGCAGTCGATGCGGGGATCAGTTCGATCGAACATCTCGATTATGCTTATAATGCGGGGGCGAAAGACGAGGCCGCGATCGCCGCCGATTTCGCCGCCGGGCGGATAGACCGCGCCGAGGCGAACCGGCGGCTGGGGGCGGGGTTCGACCGCGATACGGCGATGGCGGCCTATCGCCGCTTCGCCGCGAAGGGGGTGTCCGTGACCCCGACGCTCAACGGCAGCCGCATCCTCGACTATCTCGATCGGGACGACCACAGCAAGGATGCGGGGCTCGCCTATATCGGACCGAAGCTGCGCAAGACCTATGATTGGCGAATCGAACGGGCGGCGAAGGCCGACGCCGCGGCGATCGCGGCGCGGCATGCGCAAAGCGACGCGGTCGGCGCCATCCTGCCGATGCTGGTCGAGGCGGGGGTGCCGATCATCGCGGGGACCGATGCCGGCTTTCTGAACAGCTTCAACTATCCCGGTTTCGGCCTGCACGACGAGATCGAACTTTATGTGCAAAAGGGGCTGACCGCCGCGCAGGCGCTCGCTTCGGCGACGCGCGCGGGGCCGGCGTGGTTCGGCTGGCTCGACCGTTATGGGGCCATCAAGCCCGGCATGGCGGCCGACCTCGTCCTGCTCGATCGCAATCCGCTGGACGATATTGCGGCGACGCGCGCGATCGATACGGTGATCGTGCGCGGCGAAGTGCAGGATCGCGGGGCGCTCGACGAGATGCTCGCCGATACGCGTGCGAAGGTTGCGGCATGGAATGCCGAGGCCGCTTCCCGCTAAGGCGCGGTGGCGCGTGCGGCCTGTCCGGCGCGCCGGATGCTCCACAGGGTGAACAGCCCGATCGCAGCCCAGACCACGTTCAGCACCGCCGACGGCAAGGCGCCATTGTAGCCCGAATTGACGATGAAGCCGCTCGCCCCGATTACGTTCAGCCATTGATAGAGTTGGCCACGCGCCGCGAGCTTGCCAAGCGAGAGCAGGACATAGGCGCCGAGGATGAGGACGGCGGCCGCCCAGCCGGTCACCTCGATCAGGATTTCGGAGGCATCCATCGCTTTTCCTTTTGGGAGCTCGGCTGGGAACGCGCCTAGCGCAGCGTACGCTCGATCGCCTCGACCGCATCCTTGGCTTCGGCGAGCCGCATTCCGGTCAGGTCGCGCATCCGCTTGATCGCCTCGATCTTGCGGCCGCGGCGGATCAGGTCGAGGATTTGGTCGTCGCTATGGACTTCGGTGTGGACCTGGACGGTCACCGGCCCCGTGTCGATCGGCGCGGGCCGGGGCGGGGAGGGCGCGCGCGGCGGCGGACCCGTGAGGTCGCGCGCGCCGCTGTCCTTGCGCAGCGCGAGCACGAGACCCGCGCCGCAGAGGAAGCCGAGGGCGAAGAGAAGAAGTCCGCTCATCGCCCTCGGCCGTACATCAAGCCGCGAGCTTGCGCAGCACGTAATGCAGGATGCCGCCGTTCATATAATATTCGACCTCGTTTGCCGTATCGATGCGGCAGAGCGTGTCGAAGCTGAAGGTCGAGCCGTCGGCGCGGGTGACGTTCACGGTGACCGTCTGGCGCGGTTTCAGGTCCGCGACGCCGGTGATGGTGAACTGGTCGTCGCCGGTGAGACCCAGCGTCTCGCGGGTCTGGCCGTCCTGGAACTGCAGCGGCAATACGCCCATGCCGACGAGGTTCGAACGGTGGATACGTTCGAAGCTTTCGACGATCACGGCGCGGACGCCGAGCAGGTTGGTGCCCTTTGCCGCCCAGTCGCGCGACGAGCCGGTGCCATATTCCTTGCCCGCGATGACGACGAGCGGGGTGCCGTCGGCCTTGTGACGCATCGCGGCGTCATAGATCGGCATGACTTCGGCGCCATAGCGCGACATGCCGCCTTCGATGCCGGGGACCATTTCATTCTTGATGCGGATGTTGGCGAAGGTGCCGCGCATCATGACGTCGTGGTGGCCGCGGCGCGAGCCGTAGCTGTTGAAGTCGGCCTTGCTAACCTGATGTTCCATAAGCCATTTTCCGGCCGGCGAGTCTGCCTTGATCGAGCCGGCGGGGCTGATGTGGTCGGTCGTGATGCTGTCGCCGAGGATCGCGAGCGGCTTGGCATCGACGATATCGCTGACCGCTTCGGGGGTCATCGTCATGCCCTCGAAATAGGGCGGGTTCGCGACATAGGTCGATCCGGCGCGCCACTGATAGGTCTCGCTGCCTTCGACCTGGATCGCCTGCCAATGCTTGTCGCCGGTATAGACCTGCGCATAGCGCGCCTCGAACATGTCGCGGTCGACCGCGCCTGCGACCGTCGCGGCAACTTCCTGGTTGGTCGGCCAGATGTCCTTGAGGAACACGTCGTTCCCCGACTGGTCCTGCCCGATCGGGGTGGTGGTGAAATCCTCGATCACCGTGCCCTTCAGCGCATAGGCGACGACGAGCGGCGGCGAGGCGAGGAAGTTCGCGCGCACGTCGGGCGACACGCGGCCTTCGAAGTTGCGGTTGCCCGAGATCACCGCCGCGGCGACGAGACCGTTTTCGTTGATCGCCTTCGAAATCGGTTCGGCGAGCGGACCCGAATTGCCGATGCAGGTCGTGCAGCCATAACCGACGAGGTTGAAGCCGATATTGTCGAGATGCTGCTGCAGCCCGGCCTTGACCAGATAGTCGGTGACGACCTGCGACCCCGGGGCAAGCGAGGTCTTGACCCACGGCTTGGGCTTCAGCCCCAGCGCGTCGGCCTTTTTCGCGACGAGCCCCGCGGCGACGAGCACGCCGGGGTTCGAGGTGTTGGTGCAGCTAGTGATCGCGGCGATGGTGACGTCACCGTCGCCGATGTCGAAATCCTCGCCCTCGACCGGCACGCGCGTCTGTGCCTTTTTATAGGTGTTCGTCATGTCGGCGTTGAACACATCGTCGACTTCGGGAAGCGAGACGCGGTCCTGCGGACGCTTCGGCCCCGCGAGCGACGGCACGACGCTGCCAAGGTCGAGTTCGAGCGTGTCGGTGAACACGGGGTCCGCCGCGCCCTCGACGATCCACAGCCCCTGTGCCTTGGCATAGGCTTCGACGAGCGCGATATTTTCTTCGCTGCGGCCGGTCAGGCGCATGTAATCGATCGTCTTGTCGTCGACGCCGAAGAAGCCGCAGGTCGCGCCATATTCGGGTGCCATATTGGCGAGCGTCGCGCGGTCGGCAAGGCTGAGCGTCGCAAGGCCGGGGCCGAAATATTCGACGAAGCGGCCGACGACGCCCTTGGCGCGCAGCATCTGCGTCGCGGTGAGCACGAGGTCGGTCGCGGTGACGCCTTCCTTCAGGCTGCCGGTCATCTTGAACCCGACGACTTCGGGGATCAGCATCGACACCGGCTGGCCGAGCATCGCGGCCTCGGCCTCGATCCCGCCGACGCCCCAGCCGAGCACGCCGAGGCCGTTGATCATCGTCGTGTGGCTGTCGGTGCCGACGCAGGTGTCGGGATAGGCGACGGTTTCGCCCGCGCCATCATCGCTCGACCACACCGCCTGCGCGATATGTTCCAGATTGACCTGGTGGCAGATGCCGGTGCCCGGGGGCACCGCCTTGAAATTCGACAGCGACTTGGAGCCCCATTTCAGGAAGTCGTAGCGTTCGCCGTTGCGATAATATTCGATCTCGACATTCTGTTCGAACGCTTTCGGGGTACCGAATTCGTCGACCATCACCGAGTGGTCGATGACGAGGTGGACGGGGACGAGCGGGTTGATCTTGGTCGTGTCGCCGCCGAGCTTGGCGATCGCATCGCGCATCGCGGCGAGGTCGACGACGCACGGAACGCCGGTGAAATCCTGGAGCAGCACGCGCGCCGGGCGATACTGGATCTCGCGGTTCGAATGCGGATCCTTCTGCCAGTCGACGAGCGCCTGGACATCGTCGGTCGACACGGTGAAGCCGCCGTCCTCGAAGCGCAGCAGATTTTCGAGCAGCACCTTCATGCTGAACGGCAGGCGCGACACGTCGCCGAGCTTCGCTGCGGCCTTGTCGAGCGAATAATAAGCGTAATTCTTGCCGCCGACGCTCAGCGTCGAGCGGGTCGCCAGCGTGTCGTTGCCCGTGGTCGTCATAGGATTGCAGTCCCCATATTGGCGCGGCGGGGAATGACCATCCGGTGGCAGAGCGGGAGAGCGGGGCCAGCGGGAGTCGCACGCGCAGGTTTATGTCCGCGCCGCCTTACGCCCAGGTCAAGGAAATGCAAGGGGGTGGGGGAGGTTGGGTTTGCGCGAAGGGGCGAGACGCAAAGGAAATCGGGCGGCCTATCCGCGCTTCCTCGCTCTGAATCCTTTGACGGGCTCAGAAGGGGCAGGATTCAGTTCCCGCCTTCGATGTTGTCCGGCGCGATGTCGGATCAAGGCGTTAGAGGCAGGGACCCGCAGGAGCATGAGGAAACGACAGTGGCTTGTCTGCGAAATGTTGCGATGATATCTTACCGGTATGACCAAGGAAACCAAAGTATCCGCCAAAGGGCAGGTCGTCATTCCCAAGGATGTTCGCGACCGGCTGCACTGGGACGTCGGCACCGTGCTGGAGGTCGTTGACGGCCCCGCCGGCGTTATGCTGCGCGCCAAGCCTCAGGCGAAAAAAGCGCTGAGCTTTGAAGAGGCGATGGCGAAAATGCGCCGGACCGTAAACTATAAAGGACCGCGGATAAGCGACGACGATGGAAATGCCGCGATCGACCGGATGTTTCGTGAAGACAAAAACTGGGACCCGCCGGTTTGAAGGCGGTCGACACCAATATTCTCGCGCGTTTCATGCTTGGCGACGACCCGTTGCAGTCCCCGATCGCTCGCGATCTGGTGAAAGCGGGGGTGTTTGTGCCGTTGACGGTGCTGCTCGAACTCGGATGGCTGCTGCAATCTCGTTACGGGTTCGAGCGAACCCATCTTGCCGCATCGCTGCTCGATCTTTTCGATGTTCCGGGAATTGTGCTGGATGATGACGGCGCCGTGCGGAATGCCGTCGCGGCCTATGCAAAAGGTGGCGATTTTGCCGATCATATTCATCTGGTTGCGGCCAAGGGAGTCGAGGCATTTCTGACTTTTGACCGGCGGGTGGCGGCGAACGACGCAGCCGGGATAGGAGTCGAGGTTGTCGGTTGGTGATGACGATCCCCGCCGGCGTATGACCGCCGATATGAAACGGCCGAAGATCGGGCTGATTCGCGCGGGCTGAGCCAGGATAAGTGAAGCGCGGCAAGGGTGCGGTGGACCGGGCGGCGCAGGCACCGGGACGCCTGCCGCCGCCGCAGCCTGACGCGGGTGGGCGTGGGGGGTGGTCGCGTTCGCGTCGGGGCTGTTCGAGTGCGCTGCCTAGAAGCGGTAGGAGAGGAACAATCCGCCGTTCCACTGGTCGCGCGAGCCGCGGCGGGCGACGAGCGGGGCGTCGGCGGCGTCACCGAACAGCCGCGTGTAGCCGCCCGCGGCGGTGATCGTCCAATGATCGCCGATGCGGTAATCGAGGCTGAGCCCGGCGCCGGCATCCTTGAAGCCCGCACCGGCGCGGTAGGCGGGCAGGCCGCTCGCCGCCGCCTGCGCCGCGGTGACGCCGAAATAGCTCGCCATATAATCCTTGTCGGCCCAGCCGACCTGGGCGCTGGCGGAGGCGCCGAGGCTGTCGCTGAGGTCGAAGCGCAGGCCGGCCTCGCCGGTCCCCACCAGCCCTTCGTGGCCGCCCGCGACGTCCTTTGCCAAGGTCACGCGCGCCCAGCTGTTCTGATATTCGATCGACAGCGCACCGCCGAGTTCGACCGCGGTGTCGACATTGCCGAGGCCGCGCAGGTCGCGGTTGCGCTTTTCCTTGCGATCGCGGCGGTAGCGCGCGACGGGGCCGAACTTGACCCGCAGCTCGTCGGCGGGCTCGATCCGCAACAGGTTGGCGCCGATCTCGGCCCCGCGAATATAGACGATGCCGCGATATTCGACCGAGATCGCGGGGAAGGGCATGATTTCATAGTCGTCCGAGCCTTCATAATCGGGCGCATAGATGGCGCCGGCGCCGAGCGAGACCTGCCAGTCGCCGTCGTCGCTGGTCTCCGCCGTCGCGGGCGACGCCGACAGGCAGGCGAGGACGAGACATGGCGCGAGCCAGCGGCGGCGCGGATCGGCCTGGGCGGCGGGACGGCCGGGAGCGTGGAGGGAGATCGGGGGGAGAGACATGAAAGGCTCCTGCGTGACGGGGACCCGGCGCCTATAGCCGCCGCGCTCCCCGTCCCGATTGCGCGGCGGTGTCGGTTTGTTTCAGAATGTTGCGGCTGCTGACTCGCCCCCGCGGCGCGGCTATGGCGGGGCGATGGCAAGGCCGGAACAATCGCACATCCTGATCGTCGACGACGACCGGCAGATCCGCACGATGCTGGCGCGCTACCTGGGCGACAACGGGCTGCGCGTCACCAGCGCCGAGGACGGGCGGCGGATGGCCGAGCTGATGGCGCGGTTCCGTTTCGACGTCGTCGTGCTCGACGTGATGATGCCGGGCGACGACGGCTTTACCCTGTGCCGGCGGTTGCGCGCCGAAAGCCATGTGCCGATCATCCTGCTCACCGCGCGCAGCGACGAGACCGACCGGGTGGTCGGGCTGGAACTGGGCGCCGACGATTATGTCGCGAAGCCGTTCAACCCGCGCGAACTGCTGGCGCGCATCCGTTCGGCACTGCGCCGCGCGGGGATGAATGCGGCGCCGCAGGAGGCGGCCGCGAGCCGGTTCCGCTTTGCCGGATGGACGCTCGACGCCAGCCGCCGGACACTGGTCTCGCCCGCGGGATCGCTCGTCGACCTGACGACGGGCGAGTTCGACCTGCTCGTCGCGCTGGCGCGGCATCCGCAGCAGGTGCTGAGCCGCGACCAGTTGCTCGACCATGTCCACGGCCGGTCGAGCTTCAACATCGACCGCAGCATCGACGTGCAGATCAGCCGGCTGCGGCGCAAGATCGAGGCCGACCCGCAGGCGCCGGCGCTGGTCAAGACGGTGCGCAACGGCGGCTATTTCTTCTCTGCCGAAGTCACGGACGCGGCGGCATGAGCCCCGAGGAGGCGGCGCGCGCGGTGCGGACGAAGCGCGCGGGCGGCCTGCGGCTCGCGCCGCGGCTGGGGCTGGCGGTCGTCGTCGCGCTGGCCGCGACCTTCCTGCTCGACCAGATCTTGCGGACGCTGATCCCGCCGCCGCCCTTCCTGCTGCTGCAGCGGGCGTGGCTGGTCGAGAGCGTGGCGGATGGTGCGCGCGGGCGCGAAAATGGTGCGGCGCCGGTGCGGATGGGAGCGGCGCCCAAATATCTGGCGTTTTCGGCCGGCGCGGCGGCACCCTTCGCCGCCGATGCGGTGCCGAGCCGGCTGTCGGCAGGGCTGGCCGCAGATATCGCGCGCGCTCTGGGCCGGCCGGTGGCCGACGTGCGCGTCCGCGCCGAACCCTATAGCATGAATTTCTGGGAGCAGTCGGCGCGGACGGCAGCGGCGATCGTCCCCGATTTGCCCGCGATGATGACCGCCGAGCAGCTCGCGAGCAGCGAAAGCCATGTGCTCGGCACGCTCGACATCGCGGTGCGGCTTCGCGACGGGCGCTGGCTGTCGGTGTCGCCGCAGAGCCTGACCGATCCGTGGCGCCACTATGCCCGCTCGTTGCTGGGGCTCGGCGGCAATTGCCTGATCATCCTGCTTTTTTCCTTCTGGATGGCGCGGTCGATCATCGCGCCGCTGTCACGCCTCGCGGGCGCGGCCGAGCGGCTGGGACGCGAGCGCGAGCCGACGCTGATCACCGGTATGCGGCTGCCCGAATATGTCGCGATCGCCGACACGTTCAACACGATGCAGATCCGCCTGAAGCATTATGTCGACGAGCGGGTGCAGATGCTCGCCGCGATTTCGCACGACCTGCGCACCCCGCTGACGCGGCTGCGGCTGCTTGCCGAATATGTCGGCGAGGCCGAACAGCGCGATCAGCTGCGCTCGAACGTCGCGGAGATGGAGACGATGGTCGCCGATGCGCTGGCGCTGATGCGCGAAGAGGCGCGGCACGAACCGCGCGAGACGGTCGACCTGGCGGCGCTGCTGATCAGCCTTGCGGACACCTATAACGACCTTGGCGAAGATGTCGTTTACGAGGGGCCCGACCATTTCGACATGGCGTGCCATCCGGTGGCGATAAAGCGCGCCTTCGCCAATCTGGTCGCGAATGGTTGCAAATATGGCGAGGCGGTGCGGATCCGGCTGGTCGCCCAGCCCGGCGCGGTCGCGGTCGACATCCGCGATCGGGGGCCCGGCATCGCGGCGGAGGATAGCGAACGCGCCTTTGCTCCCTTCGCCCGGCTCGAAAGCTCGCGCAGCCGCGAGACGGGCGGGTCGGGGCTGGGCCTGGCGATCAGCCGCGACGTCATCCGGGGCCATGGCGGCGAGATCGGTTTCCATGGCGGCAAGGGCGATTTCACCGTGCGCGTGATATTGCCGACCCGTCCCGCCGACGCCGTGCCTTATCCCGCCGCGATCTCCGCCGCCGGATAATCTTCGTCCGCCGACGGGCATTTGCCCTGTTTCATGATGCTGGCCTTGCCGGGTTCAAACCACTGCGACGATTGGAAATCCTCGTCATAACCGAGGCCGTCATAGATGCAGACTTCGGGTTTCGATCCGTCGGGGGCGATCACGACCGCCCAATTGTAGCGATCCTCGGCGCGCTTGGCGCCGCCCCAGGCGAGGATGCGGCCGCCATCGACCTTGACGATCGGCAGGCCGAGACCATTATCGTCGAACTGGACCGCAGCGCGCTGTTTCGCGTCGGGAACCGCGGCGGCGATCGCCGCCTTGACTGCCGGATTGTCGAGGAAGCGGTGGCCGGCCACGACGTCGAACGGATATTTGCCGATATAGGGGGCGAGGTCGACGGCGGCGCGCTGCGCTTCCTTGACGCTGACCGGCGCGCTCGGCGCGGTTTCCGGCTCGGTGGCGGCGGGTTCGGCCTTGGCGGCGGGCGCGCTTGCCTCCTGTCCGCATGCCGAAAGGGCCAGCAGGGCGACGCCTGCGAGGATGGCGGTTTTCATGGAATATCCTTTTTTTCCGAAGGGGATGGTTTACCTGATCGGCGTTTTGGCGTGGTGCGGTCAATAGAGGATATGCTCGGGCCACAATATGCGTTCGCAGTGCGCTTTCGGTTCGGCGGTCTTGGCGGCGAGGGCGGTGCGCAGCGCGGGCAGCGCCGCGACCGCTTCGCGCAGCGCCGCGATGTCGATCTTGCCGCTTGCCAGGTCCTTGCTGCCGCCGAGCCGGTCGGACGGGTGGATCAGCGTCCAGTCGAGCGCGTCATAGCCGTCGGCATAGGCGAGGAGGTCGCCGAGCGGCAGTTCGCCGTGGCCGTTCTTCAGATCGAAGCTGCCGTATGGAAAGACCTGCGTCGAGAGCGCGGTGCTGCCGATCATGCCATAGGGCTCGACCGGGAAAGGGCGTTTCATCTCGATCAGCGCGATCTCGGGCAGGTCGGTATCGATCCCGACGCGCAGCTTGAGTTCGATCTTGCGCGGCTCGACCGCGGGCTGGCGCGCCGGTTCCCAGATATAGGAAAGCTCGATGTCGAGCGGGCGCTGGGGATGCTGCGGATCATAGGCGGCGGCGGTCCAGCGCATGAAATCGCCGCCGTCGAGTTTGCCGTCGTCGGTATAGAGCCGGGCCAGCCTGACGGTGCCGCCCTGCAGCCGCTGTTCGACGTCGCAGCTATAGCGCCAGCTTTCGCGGACCGGCGGCGGGGTGAGCGTCGGAGTCTGCGTGCCGTCGCGGGGAGGAAGGCGCGCGGCGGCCGTGCAAGGGGCCAGCAAAGCGAGGGCAATCAGGCAGAGATGATGAAATCGCATGGTTTTTCCCGGTCTGTGCGGGCTTTGGACGCCGCGCCTCAATTCCTGCCTGCCAATGCCCGGGATCGGGTGCGGGCGCGGTGACGGCGATCACAAAGGCCCCGGCGGCTGTCATAACTCCGCAATCCTGCCTTTCTAGCGTCGGGCAAAATGCAGGAGCCGATGATGGACAGCATGCTTACCGACCTCGACCGCATCAAGGACGAGATTGCCGACAGCTTCGACGAGGAGCTGGAGATGGAAATGGACGAGACCCGGCTCGACTCGCTGCTTGCCGACCTGTCCGACCATCCGGATCGCGAAGCGATCGACCGGCGTATCTATTTTCGCGAACTGTTCCGGCTCCAGCACGAACTGGTCGTCCTGCAGGACTGGGTCCAGACGCAGGGGCTGAAGGTCGCGGTGATTTTCGAAGGGCGCGATTCGGCCGGCAAGGGCGGCGCGATCAAGCGCATCACCCAACGGCTCAATCCGCGCGTGTGCCGCGTCGTCGCGCTCCCCGCGCCGAGCGAGCGTGAGCGGACGCAATGGTATTTCCAGCGCTATGTCCCGCACCTGCCCGCGGCGGGCGAGATCGTGCTGTTCGACCGCAGCTGGTACAACCGCGCCGGGGTCGAGCGGGTGATGGGTTTCTGCACCGAGGACGAGTGCGAGGAATTTTTCCGCTCGGTCCCCGAATTCGAACGGATGCTGGTGCGGTCGGGGATTATCCTGGTCAAATATTGGTTCTCGATCACCGACGAGGAGCAGCAATTCCGGTTCCAGATGCGGATCCACGACCCGCTGAAGCAATGGAAGCTGTCGCCGATGGATGTCGAATCGCGGCGGCGGTGGGAAGATTATACACGCGCCAAGGAGGATATGCTCGAGCGCACGCATATCGCCGAGGCACCGTGGTGGCTGGTCGAGGCGGTCGACAAGAAGAAGGCGCGGCTGAACTGCATTGCCCACCTGCTGGAGCAGATACCGTATCGCGAAGTCGAGAAGCCGCCGGTCGTGCTGCCCGACCGCGTCCGCCACGATGATTATGCGCGGCACGAGATTCCGCCCGAGATGTATGTGCCCGAACGCTATTGATCGCGGCGCCAGGCAGGCGCGCCGGCATCGTCAGCGGTCCGCGGCCAGCAGATTGTCGCGGAGGCCCGCGATCGCCTTTTGCACCGCGGCGAAATCGGCGCCAAGGCCGGTCGCGTCGATCAGTCTGTCGCCGATGCAGGCGTCCTGCAGCCCCTGACCCTTTGACGTCAGGCGAATGCGGACCTGCCGTTCGTCGGCCGGATCGCGGCGGCGCTCGACGAAGCCCGTCTGTTCGAGCTTCTTGAGGATCGGGGTCAGCGTGTTCGATTCGAGGAACAGTTTCTCGCCGAGTTCGCCGACGGTCTGGTCATCCTTTTCCCACAAGGCGACGAGCGCGACATATTGGGTGTAGGTGAGCCCGAGCGGTTCGAGGATCGGCCGGTAGGCGCGGCCGAAGGCGAGGTTCGCCGAATAGACGGCGAAGCAGAGATAGTCGCTGAGCGGCGGATTTTTACGTTCGGTCATCGGCCTTCCTTCGGGAGCATCGGCGGACATATCGCGGACGCGATGAAATCGGAAGCCGGGCCAGCCTTTCGGCGAACCGGACGGCGCGGTGCGCCGCCCGGATCCACGATCAGACGAGGTTGAGTTCGACGTCGATATTGCCGGCGATCGCCTTCGAATAGGGGCAGATCCCATGCGCGGCCTCGATCAGGTCCTGCGCGACATCGCGGTCAACGCCCGGAACCTGCACGTCGAGACGCGCCCGCAGCACGAAGCCGCCGTCACGGTGGAGAAGATCGATCGTCGTATCGAGTTCGGGTGCGGCGGGCAGCGCGATCTTTTTCTGCGCGGCGGCGACACCGAGCGCGCCGATGAAGCAGGCCGACCAGGCGGCGGCGAAGAGATTTTCGGCGGCGGGGTGCGGATCAGGAAGTGCGATATCGAGCACGCCGTTGGTGCTGCGGGCGTAACCTTCGGCGCCGCCTTTGACGTGGGTGGTGCCGGTGAAGAGAATCTTGTCAGCCATTTGGGAAATCCTTTCGAGATAAAGATCGTATCCGTTTAGATCGGATGCGATGTAAATAAGCGAATCGGGCGTGACAGTCAATAGGACGCGATTAAATCGCACACGATTTAAATGAATCAGAAAGCTATATGATTGAATAGGAAGGAAGAAATTTACGTGCGGCGGCGCAGTAGCAGCCAGGTCGCGCTTGACGCGGCGACAGCGAGAACCGCGGCGAACAGCGTGCCGCCGAAACTATGCGCGAAGGGAAGCCCGCCGGTGTTCATCCCGAAAAAGCCCGTCACCAGCGTCGCGGGGAGGAGCAGCGCGCTCATCACCGACAGGAAATAGAGATTGCGGTTGGTACGCTGCGCGGTCTGGAGGTCGAGTTCGTCGCGCAGCGCGCGAAGCTGTGCCTGCACCCCGCCGACATCGGCATCGAGCGCGTGGAGCCGCTGGACGATATGTTCGGCGACCGGGGCGAGCAGGCGCGGCAGGTCGGGATCCATTTCGAGCCGGTGGAGCGTCGCGCGCATGCCGCCGATCAGGCGGTGGAGCCGGGCGGCGCGGCGGCGCACCGCCATCAGGTCGCGCGTCGCCGGCGATTGATGTTCGTTGAGAAACTCGTCCTCGGCGGTCTGGATATCGGCGCCGAGCGCGTGGACGAGCTGGCTCAATCCATCGGCCATCGCGCCGAGGACGAGCGCCAGCGCGGCAGCGCCATTGGCGATGTCGGCGCCCTGGACGATGCGCTGTTTGACGAGGTCGGCCGAATGGAGCGGGTGATAGCGGCCGGTGAGCATCAGGTCGGGGGTGAGGATGATGTGGAGCGCGCCGATCTGCATCGTCTGCGACGGTTCGAAATCGCGCTCGAAATCCTGGAGGACGAGGCCGACGACGCCGTCCTCGACGATCGCCTGCTGGTGCGTATCGCGCGCGAGCATCAGATCGTGGACGACGCGCGGCAGCCCGGCCTGCCGTTCGATCCAGCGCAAGGTGCGCTGGTCGGCGAGGTTGAGGTGCAGCCAGCGGAAGCGGGCGTCTTCTGCCTCGTCGCAATCCTCGATCAGCTGCGTCCCCGCTTCGGTTCGCACGCAGCCCCAGATCAGCCCGGGCTGCATGACGATGGCCTCGAAGGCCTGGAACGGCGTTGCCTCGCCCCCGGTCGTGACACGATCCTCTTAGAAGATCGCCGACAGCAGCGCGTAGAGGCTGCCCGCGAGGATGATCGACACCGGCAGCGTCAGCACCCACGCCATCAACAGGTTGCGGATCGTCGACATCTGCAATCCCGACCGGTTCGCCGCCATGGTGCCCGCGACCCCCGAGGAGAGGACGTGCGTCGTCGAAACGGGCAGCCCGAGCATATCGGCGGCGCCGATCGTGCCCATCGCGACGAGTTCGGCCGACGCGCCCTGTGCATAGGTGAGGTGCGACTTGCCGATCTTTTCGCCGACGGTGACGACGATGCGTTTCCAGCCGATCATCGTGCCGAGGCCGAGCGCGAAGGCAACGGCGATCTTGACCCAGGTCGGGATGAAGCGCGTCGCGCTGTCGAGCGACGTCTTGTAGGTGGTCAGCGCCTTGGTCTCGGCATCGGTGAAATTCAGCGTCTTTTCCTTGCCGAGCCGCTTGATCGCTTCGGAGGCGAGATACATGTCGTTGCGCATATTCTCGGTCGCGGCGGCGGGGACCTTGGCGAGCGAGCCATAGCCGCTGACCTGCGTTTCGACCTGGTCGACGAGCGCACCGAGCGCGGGGACGGTATCGGGCGACAGCGTCTTGTCGGCAATATAGGCGGTCACGGCACGGCGTGCGTCGGCGGGCGGCGTCGCGCCGCCGCCGTGCGCGGCGAGCGCCTGTTCGGCGGCGTTCGAATGGACGACGAATTCCTGCACATATTTCTCGGGGACCGCACGGTTCAGCGCGTAGGCGGTCGGGACGGTGCCGATGAGGATGAGCATGATCAGGCCCATGCCCTTTTGCCCGTCGTTCGACCCGTGCGCGAAGCTGACGCCGGTGCAGGTGAAGATCAGCAGCGCGCGGATCCACGTCGGCGGCGGCGTGTTGCCCTTCGGCGCTTCGTAGAGTTCGCGGTTGCGGACGAGCGTCTTCATCGCGAGGAACAGCAATGCCGCGACGGTGAAGCCGAGCAGCGGCGAGAGCAGGAGCGCATAGCCGATGTCGGTCGCCTTGCCCCAGTCCACGCCGGCGGTGCCGCTTTTGCCGTGGAGCATCGCATTGGCGACACCGACACCGATGATCGATCCGATCAACGTGTGCGAACTCGACGAGGGAATGCCGAAGTACCAGGTCGCGAGGTTCCAGACGATCGCCGCGATCAGCAGCGCGAAGACCATCGCGAAGCCGGCGTTCGAGCCGACCTGGAGGATCAGTTCGACCGGCAGCAGCGAGACGATGCCGAAGGCGACCGCGCCCGACGAGAGGAGCACGCCGAGGAAGTTGAAGAAGCCCGACCAGACGACGGCATAATTGGCCGGCATCGAATTGGTATAGATCACGGTCGCGACAGCGTTCGCCGTGTCGTGGAAGCCGTTCACGAATTCGAAGCCGAGCGCGATCAGCAGCGCGATGAACAGCAGGATGAAGGGCAGGAAGGCCGTCGCATGCACCCCGGCGGCAGCGGCGTCGGCATAGATGCTATAGGCGACGTACAGCAGGGTCGCGAGAATCGCCGCGCCGAAACCGAGCGTCCCGGCCGCCCCCAATCCCTTGTCGAGGTCGGGGCGTTCGATGCCGGGTTGTTCGAGGGCGATCGGGTCCGCGGTCGTGGCATTCATAGGGGCTTCTCCGGCCTCAAGGGGAATGCGTTCGCGCTAGGCCTGTCGTGTGACAGCAAGGTGACGGCGATCGGTGTGGGCACCTGCGGGGCCTTGCGCCGCCTGTGCTTGTCGGCGAAAGTCGGGCCGAACGGAAGGAAGGCGCGTGAAGGCCGACGACGACAAGACGCTGGGCATGCGAATCATGAAGCTGTCACGCATGCTGCGGCTGCGGTTCGACCGGCGCGCGGCGGGCGCGGGGCTGACGAGCGCGCAGTGGCGGACGATCGCGTGCGTGCGGCGTTTTCCGGGTGCGACGCAGCGCGAGATCGCCGGGCTGCTCGAAGTCGGCGAGGTGACGGTGGGGCGCTCGATCGACCGGCTGGCCGACGCAGGCTGGCTCGAACGGCGCGCCGACCCCGCCGACCGGCGTGCGTACCGTATCCACCTGACCGGCGCGATCGATCCGCTGCTCGGCGAACTGGCGGCGATCGGCGCGGCCGAGGACGAAGACGCGCTTGCCGGGTTCAGCGCTGCCGAGGCCGCGCAACTGCGCGCGATGCTCGACCGGATCGCAATCAATCTGGGCGGCGAGGTCGATCCCGCGGTGGTCGCCGAATGCGGCGTGCGCGAGGCGGGCTGAGGCCTGCGGTCAGATCATAGGTGCCTCCGGGTAGCAGATGGCAGGTTTCGGCTGTTAGTTGCCGTTCCCTTCGTCGTCACCCCGGACTTGATCCGGGGTCCCGCTTGACCTCGAAAACCGTCGGCGCCCTCAAAAAAAAGCGGGATCCCGGGTCAAGCCCGGGATGACGAAGCTGTAGAAAGCGACGCCCGCTCCCCACCCCAAAACCGACGTTCACCTTGGGCTGGCGATCGATATCACCCTCGTCGCGAACGGAGCTCTTATTTCCGCTTCAGTGCTTCGGACTTGGTCAGCGTGGTGACGAGCTTGCCGTCGACGATGCTGAGCGTTTCGGCCGGGATGCGGACGGTTTCTCGATGGACGATGGCGAGGATCGCGCCCGATGGCTGCACCTTGTAGACCTTGCCGACAATGCGCGCCTTGGTGTCGCGAAGAACCTCGCCCTCGACGGGCGGGCGCGCAAGGGCGGCAGCGGCGGGCGCTTCGGTGACCTGGGTGGCAGCGGCTGGTGCGGCCGATGCGGCAAGAATGACGGATGCGATGGCAAAATGAAAACGCATGGGACCCCCTGAACAGATTTACTAAGCTATGTTAGTATATGTATGCTTAGTGTGCAATGCACAAAAATTGCGGGCCGCCGCGCCGCGCCGGGCGCGTGCGCGCTGGCGCGGTTCAAGCGGTGGCGAGGAGAACGGGTTTGGGGGTGAAGGTGCGCACGCAATTGCGGCCTGAGCGCTTTGCGGCATAGAGCGCCTCGTCGGCCTGGCGCATCAGCAGCGACAGGCTAGCGCCGGGGACGTTGGCCGTGATCCCAATGCAGGTGGTCGGGGTGAGCGTCGGCGGGATCTGGTCGCCGCACGCGGACGCGAGGCCGGTGCGGACGGCTTCGGCAAGCTGGCGCGCTGCCTCGATCCCCGCGCCGGGGAGCAGCATGGCGAACTCCTCGCCGCCGACGCGCCCGGCGATCATGTCGCCCGGGCCGGTGGCGCGGGCATGCGCGCCGAAGGCGGCGATGATCGCGTCGCCCACGGCATGGCCATGGGTGTCGTTGACCTTCTTGAAATTGTCGAGGTCGGCGATCAGCAGCGCCGCGGGACGGCCTGCGTCGGCGCAGCGGCGGAGCGCGGCGCCCGCCGCCGCTTCGAAGCCGCGGCGGTTGAGCAGGCCCGACAGATCATCATCGTCGACCTGCCGCCTGAGGTCGCCGAGCATGTCGAGCGCGACCGCAACCATCAGACTGATCGCGGCCATGATCGACACCATCGCCTGGCTGAACTGCACCGTCGTCCAATAGACCGACTGCTGGAAGCCGACATAATCGTTGAAGCCGCCGCCGAGCGAGAGGATCACGATCGGGCGGATGATGAGATTGAGCGCCGAGAGGGTCGCGACCCAGAACAGCACCTTGTCGATGACATAGGGCCGGTCGAGCGGCCATAGCGCGCGGACGATCATCAGCGCGATCACCCCGGCGCCGAGGCTGACCGAATAGATGCGCGCGGCGATGCTCGGCTGGACGAGCAGGAACCAGCTGAAGACGGTCATCGACACCGCGACGGTGATCGTCATCGCGCGCCACGGGATGGGCAATGCATAGCGTTTGATGATCGCGGCGGCGAACAGCATGCCGGTCAGCAGAAAGCCGAAATTGGCCGGCAGGCGCTGTAATTCCATCGGCAGCACCGGCGACAGGTCCTGGATCAGGAACGCCGCGGCAGTCGCGACATAGGCCCCGGCAGCATAAGCGACATAGCGTTCGCGATGGTTCAGCCACAGCAAGAAAAAGGCGACGGCGAACAGCAGGCCGATGCCCGGATTGAGCAGCGAAATGAAGATTTGTCCGTTCAATTTGCCGTTCCCGCTTCCCGCCCCGCCGGGATACCGAAGCACAGATAACAAGTTGTTACTTTGGGGGGAGTTAAGTCACGGTTACGCGCTTCGGCGCGAGCCGTAGGCCGGGGGTCAGGCGGTGCCGCGTACCGCGAGGCGGACCGGTATTCGCGTGCCGCTGCGCGTATGTTCATCATCTTCGAGCGCCATCGCGACGAGGGCTTCGCCGGCGGCATCGAGGTCAGGCTCAAGCGTCGTGAGCGCGGGGTCGGCGAGGGTGCCGGCGCGAATGCCGTCGAAACCGATCAGCGCGACGTCATCGGGCACGCGGCGTCCGGCATCCTTGAGCCCCTGCAAGACACCGAGCGCGAGCATGTCCGAGGCAGCGAAGATCGCATCGATATCGGGGTGCGCATCGAGCAGCGCCCGTGTCGCGGCGACGCCCTGCGCATGGCGGTCGGCGGCGGCGGGCGGCTCGGCGACCACGGGGGTGAGGCCGTGGACCGCGAGGGTGGCGGTGAAGCCGTCGCGGCGTTCGTCGAACTGACGCTGCGGCGACTGCTGCGGGCCGATGAAGGCGATCCGGCGGCGGCCGCTGCGGGCGAAATGTTCGGCGGCGAGCGCGCCGCCTTCGTCATTCTCGCTGCGCATCCAGTGAAAGGGGCTGCCGGGGCTGCCCCAGCAGACGAAGTCTAGTCCCGACGCCTGCGCGTCGGCAAAATATTGCCACGCCGGCCGGTTGCTGGTGGTGCCGATGACGATCATCGCATCGGCGAGGCCCGAAGCGACGAAGTCGGCGCGGAAGTTGGCCTCGCTTTCCTGAAAGGAGACGAGCAGGTTGAAGCCGCGCGCCGAGGTCGCGGCGGCGATGCTGCCGAGCAGCGCGAAATAGAAGGGATTGATCGCGCTGCGATCTTCGCCGGGGCGGCAGATGGTGACGAGCGCGATCGTTTCGCTGCTTTTGAGGCGTAGCGAAGAAGCATGGCGGTCGACGACATAGCCGAGTTCGCGCGCCGCGGCGGTGACGCGCGCGCGCGTTTCGGCGTTGACCCCGGGGCTACCGCGCAAGGCGCGCGACACGGTCGATTGCGACACGCCCGCGCGCTCGGCGACGTCGAACGATGTCGGGCGCAGCATCTTTCCGTTCACCTTCGGCTTCTCCCCTCTTGCGCTGTCTCTCGCCGCGAGGCGGGAGGTTGTCAATCGGAGTAGGGCTTACGTTTCCTTTCCTGGACATGCCGGACATGATCCGGCATCCATTGCGGCGCCGGAGCGGCGGACCCCGGATCAAGTCGAACGAGCCACTTGTCTCGTTCGAGGGTGACGAAGGAGAAGGTGCGCCGTCAGAGACCATCCAATGCGAGGAGGGCAAAGCTCGCGAGCCAATGTTCGCCCATATAGTCGCCGGTGACGTGCGGCAGCGCGGCGTCGAGATGGTGCTGCGCGGCCGCCTCGGCGACCGGGCTGACGGCATGGGTGGGGCCGAGTGCCGCGGCGATCGCGCGCCAGCTCCACGCCCGGCTGAGGTTGAGACCGTCGAGATGCGCGATCTTGCCGTCGCTGCGGTCGGAGACAGTGGCGGGGGTGAAGAGCGTCGCCGGTTTCTGCTGCGCGGCGCGGGGGAGGAAGGCGTCGAACCATGGGGCGAAGCCGTCGCCGAGGATGGCCGCCATCAGATGTGCCTCGGTGAGCGCCGAAGACAGAAACTCGTCACCGCCGGGTTCCCATGCCTGACAGTCGCGGTCGCCGCCGAACCAGTCGCGGGCACGGGTGTCGATCAGCGCGACGAGCGCGGGGTCGCGGGGGCCGGCCCAGTCGCGGGCGAGGAGCAGCGCGAAAGCGATGTTGAAATGGGTGCCGACGCGGAGCGGGTAGGTGAGCCTGGGCAGGAAGGCATGGAAGCGCGCGGCAAAGGCGGCGGCGAGCGGTTCGAGCGCGGCCGCCCACGGGGCGTCGTGGCTTGCCGCCTCGGCATGGAGCGCGAGCAGCCACGCCCAGCCATAGGGGCGCTCGAAACCGGCGGCGTAGGGGCGTTCGAGATAGGCGAGTTCGCCGGCGACCTTCTCCGGCACGAGCATGTCGTCGGCGCGGGCGCCGATGTCGCCGGCGAAGGGGAGATCGGGGAAAAGGCGTGCGAGGCGCAGCACCTGCCACCAGCCGTGGACGCAGCTGTGCCAGTCGAAACTGCCGTGGAAGATCGGGTGATGCTCGCGCGGGGGCTTCGCATCTTCGGGCCCCGCCAGGACGAGGTCCATCTTGTACGGATATTCGCGGCCGAGGTGGGCGAGGGTCGCGGTCGCGAAGCGGGCGGCGTGTTCGGGGGTGAGGTTCATGGGCAGCCTAGAAAGCGAAGAGGTAGATGAAGAAGATGTTGACCGCGAGCAGCGGCAGCGCGGTGCCGACCTGCGCCTTGATGACGCCATAGGGGTTCTTGAGTTCGAGCAAGGCGGCGGGGACGAGGTTGAAGTTCGCCGCCATCGGGGTCATCAGCGTGCCGCAGAAGCCTGCGAGCATGCCGATCGCCGCGACGACCGCGGGGTCGCCATCATATTGCTTGATCAGCAGGGGCATGCCGACTGCGGCGAGCATCACCGGGAAAGCGGCGAAGGCATTGCCCATCACCATCGTGAACAGCGCCATGCCGAGCCCGAAGGCGAGCGTCGCACCGAACAGGCTGCCTTCGGGGATCGCGGTGCCGATGAGCTGGCCGACCACCTCGCCGACCCCGGCGAGAGCGAAGACCGCGCCGAGGCTGGCGAGCATCTGCGGCAGGATCGCGGCCCAGCCGACCGCGTCGAGCAGCCGGCGCCCCTGCTGGAGCGGGAGCAAGGGCGGCGGCTTGAGGCGCGCCATGCCGACGGCGAGCGCGATGAGGACGCCGATGGCGAGCGATATCAGCGTGGCCTGCTTGGGGTCGGCGAGGCCGGGGATCCATTTAAACAGGAAGGTGCCCGCGAGCGCGACGGCGGGGATGATCAGCGCGACGAGGAGGAGGAAGGGGCCGTGGCGTGCGGCGCGTTCGGTCTGGACACCGGCGGGGACATCGCCGCCGGGCGCGCGGCCGATCTGGCCGGTACCGGCGATTGCGACGAGCGCGAGGACGAGCAGGCCGTTGCCGAAGTCGCCAAGCCGGTCGCCCGCCAGCATCGATACCGCGAGCAGGCCCCAGAAGGCCGCATTGCCGAAGCGCTTCGAATTGCTGCGGTCCTGGAGCCCCAGGAGCGCGAAGAGCGCGAAACCGATCCCGGCGAGGACGTAGACGAAGCCGAGCGTGATCATGCGTCCGACTCCCGCTTTTGCATGCGCCGTTCGAGGCGGCGGAGGCGGAAGCCGTGGATCAGGAAAGCGGCGATCGCGGTCGGGATTGCCCAGAGCGAGAAGTGCAGGGGCTCGATCTGGTAGCCATAGCCTTCGAGCACGCCCTTCATCAGCAGGATCGAGCCGATGGCGAGAAAGATGTCTTCGCCGAAGAAGAGGCCAATATTGTCGGTTGCCGCGGCAAAGGCCTTCACTTCCTCGCGCTGGCCGTCGGTGAGCGCATCGTTCCCGGCTTCGGCAGCGGCTTCGGCCATCGGGGCGACGAGCGGGCGCACGGTTTGCGGGTGCCCGGCGACCGAGGTGAGCCCGACCGCCGACATCCCCTGGCGCAGCAGCAGATAGGAAGTGAGCAGGCGGCCGAGCGTCGCGCCCTTCATGCGCGTGATGAGCGTGCGGGCGTGCTGCTGGAGGCCGTAAGCTTCGAGCAGGCCGATGACGGGGAGGACGATCCAGACGATCGAGACATAGCGCGTGTCGTTGAACGCCTTGCCGAAGGCGGCGATGATGGCGGTGATATCGAGCCCGGCGGCGAGCCCGGTCGCGAGCGCCGAGGCCATGATCACGAGCAGTGGATTGAAGCGGAGCAGGAAGCCCGCGAGGATGATGAGGATGCCGATCAGGACGAGCATCAGGAGTGTGCCTGCGATGCCGGCGTTGAAAAAGGTTCACGCGAAGACGCGAAGACGCGAAGAGGCCGGGTTGGGCCGTCAGGCCCGATATTCCTTCGCCGGTCGCTTTGGCCGCAACGTCGAAAGAGAAAGCCGCTTTGCGGTAACCGCTTCTTCTTCGCGTCTTCGCGTCTTCGCGCGAACCGAATTTTTGCGTGATCCGACATCGCGTCAGCCCCCCGCTCTACCATAGCCCCCCCCGCCGGGTGTTTCGATCACGAAGGCGTCGCCCGCCGCAAGCTCGGCGCTGCCAGTAGCCGCCAGTATTTCGACCGAGCCGTCGGCGCGTTCGACCCAGTTGCGGCCGGGTGCGGCGTCTTCGCCGCCGGCGAGGCCGGCGGGCGCGATCCGGCGGCGGTTCGCGAGGATGTTCGCGGCCATCGGCTCGCGGAAGCGGATGCGGCGGGTGGCGCCGTCACCGCCGTGCCAGCGGCCCGCGCCGCCCGAGCCTTTGCGGATCGAGAACGCCTCGACGATGACGGGGAAGCGGGTTTCCATCACTTCGGGATCAGTCATGCGGCTGTTGGTCATGTGCGTCTGGATCACACTGGTGCCGTCGAAGCCGGGGCCGGCGCCCGAGCCGCCGGCGATCGTTTCATAATATTGATACGCGTCGCCCCCGAAGGTGAAATTGTTCATCGTGCCCTGCGCGGGCGCCATGGCGCCGAAAGCGGCGAACAGCGCGTCGGTGATGACCTGGCTGGTCTCGACATTGCCCGCGACGACCGCGGCGGGATAGCGCGGCGAGAGCATCGAATCGCCGGGGATGATGAGCGTGACGGGGGCGAGGCAGCCCTCGTTCATCGGGATCGGATCGTCGAGCATCGTGCGCAGCACATAGAGCACCGCGGCGCGGACGACGGGCGCGGGCGCGTTGAAATTGTCGGGGAGGGTGGCGGACGAGCCGGTGAAATCGATGGTGACGTGGCGGGCGGCGCGATCGACCTGGACGGCGACGGCAACCTCGGCGCCATTGTCCATCGCGTAGCGGAACCGGCCATCATCGAGGCGCGCGACAAGCTGGCGCACCGCGGCTTCGGCCTGGGCCTGGCCGTGCGCCATATAGGCGGCGACGGTTTTCGCGCCATGGGTGGCCGAGAGGTCGCCGAGGGCGCTGGCGCCGCGCTGGCAGGCGGCGACCTGGGCTTTCAGATCGGCGATGTTGAGCGCGGGATTGCGGGCGGGCCACGGGCTGTCGACGAGATGCGATGCGACGGCGGCGTCGCGAAAATTCCCGTCGTCGACGATGAGGATATTGTCGAAGAGGATGCCTTCGTCGTCGATGCTCTTGCTGTCGGGGGGCATCGAACCGGGGGCGATGCCGCCAAGGTCGGCATGGTGGCCGCGCGCCGCGACGAAGAAGGCGGGGGTATCCTGTCCATCGACGAACACCGGCATGATCACGGTGATGTCGGGAAGATGGGTGCCGCCGTCATAGGGGGCGTTGAGCGCATAGGCGTCGCCGTGGCGGAGGCCGCGGCCGTCACGGGGCAGGCCGTTGGGGCCGGGACCGCGCTGGCGGAGGATGGTGCGCACGCTTTCGCCCATCGAGCCCAGATGGACGGGCATGTGCGGCGCGTTGGCGACGAGGCGGCCGGCGCCGTCGAAGATCGCGCAGGAGAAATCGAGCCGCTCGCGGATGTTGATCGACGAGGCGCTGTGCTGGAGCGCGCCGCCCATCTCCTCGGCGATCGCCATGAACAGGCTGTTGAAGATTTCGAGGCGGATGGGGTCGGGGAGGGCAGGGTCGTCCTGCATCGCGGCTGCGACATAGGCAGCGCGGGCGCGAGTGAGGAGGAGAGTAGCTTCGGGCTGAACCTCGGCGCGCCACCCGGGCTCGACCACCGTCGTCGACAGCGCGTCGATGATGATTGCGGGGCCGGTGATGGTGCGGCCGGGGGCGAGGGCGCCGCGCTGGTGGAGCGGGACTTGATGCGCGGCGCCGGCGAGCCATGCGGTGACGATTTCGGGTTCGGACACGGCCGGCGGCGCGGGGATAGGCAGGGTCGCGGGCGCATCGCCGGCTTCGGTCAGCTCGACGCGGATGCGGTCGACGACGAGGTTGGCGTGCGGGGCGTAGCCGAAGCGCTGGCGGAAGGCGGCGGCGAAGGCGGCCCTGACGCCGGCAGGCGGTGCGAGCGGGAGTTCGATCGCATTGTCGCTGTCGGCGAGGCGAACGAAGAGCAGGGTTTCGCGGCTGGTTTCGGCACCGGCGCCGAGGTCGGCGCGGGCTTGCGCGCTGAGTTCGGCTTCGGCGTCGGCGAGGGTGGCCGCGCAATCCGCGTCGAGTTCGAGCGCCAGCGTGCGTTCGCGGATCGCCGACGGTTTGGCGAGCCCCATGCCATAGGCCGAGAGCACGCCGGCGAGCGGATGGAGCAGGATTTCGTCGACGCCGAGCGCGTCGGCGACGAGGCAGACATGCTGGCCCGCGGCGCCGCCGAAGCCGGTGAGGCTGTAGCCTTGGGTCAGGTCGTGGCCGCGCGCGATGGTGATGCGCTTGATCGCGTTCGCCATCTGCTGGACGGCAATGGCGAGCAGGCCTTCGGCGAGCGCTTGCGCGGTGATGTTCCCGACCTCGGCCGCCATCGCGGCGAATTTCCGCACGACGACCTCGCGGCCCAGCGGCTGGTCGCCGTTCGGGCCGAAGAGCTTGGGGAAGTGCTCGGGCTGGATCTTGCCGAGCAGGACGTTGCAGTCGGTGACCGTCAAAGGTCCGCCGCGGCCATAGGCGGCGGGGCCGGGATTGGCGCCGGCGCTTTCCGGGCCGACGAGCAGGCGCGCGCCGTCCCAGCGGCAGATCGAGCCGCCGCCCGCCGCCACCGTGTGGATGCGCAGCATCGGCGCGCGGATGCGCGTGCCCGCGACGATCGTCTCATTGTCGCGTTCGAGGCGGCCGGCATAATGGCTGACGTCGGTCGAGGTGCCGCCCATGTCGAAACCGATGAGGCGTGTCTTGCCCAGCGGCGCGGCGCTGCCGACCATGCCGACGATGCCGCCCGCAGGGCCCGAGAGGATCGCATCGCGGCCGTGGAAAGCCGATGCAGACGCGAGGCCGCCCGAGCTTTTCATGAACTGCGGGTCGATGCCGCCTTCCGATCCGGCATCGAGCTGGGCGACGAATTGATCGACATAATGACGCAGGACGGGCGAGAGATAGGCATCGGCGAGCGTGGTGTCGCCGCGGCCGACGAGCTTGATCAGCGCGCTGACGTCGTGGCTGGTCGAGATCTGGGTGAAGCCGAGTTCGGATGCGATGGCGGCAAGGCGTTGTTCGTGCGCGGGGTAGCGGTAGCCATGCATGAGGATGATCGCGACGCTGGCGAGGCCGTTTTCGCGCGCGGCTTGCAAAGCGGCGCGGGCGGCGGCTTCGTCGAGCGGGGTCAGGATGTCGCCGTCGGGGCTCATCCGTTCGGCGATCTCGGCGACCGCGGCGTGCGGTGGCGGAATGCGGTCGAGCTTGCGGGCGAAGAGGTCCGGGCGGTCCTGATAGCCGATCGTCAGCGCGTCGCCGAACCCGCGCGTGATCGCGAGCAAGGTCGGTTCGCCCTTGCGTTCGAGGAGGGCGTTGGTCGCCACCGTGCTGCCCATGCGGATCGCAAGCGGGGGCAGCGCACGGTCCCCGGCGCAGGTCAGGTCGCGGATCGCATTGACCGCGGCGTCCCCCGGGCGGGCGGGGTCTTCGGAGAGATATTTGGCCGTCACGACGCTACCGTCCGGCGTGCGCGCGACGACGTCGGTGAAGGTGCCGCCGCGGTCGATCCAGATATGCCAGCGCGGGTCGATCCCGGTGCGATCGTCAGCTTTGGTTTTCGTCATGGTCGGGCCAGCGGATAAGAATGGTGAGGCGATGGTCGACGGCAGTACGCTCCCAGCTGCCCTTGAGCTGCCGTTCGATCAGCGAGCGGATGAAGTGGCTGCCGAAGCTTTCGTGATCGATTTGCGGCGTTTCGGAAAGGCCGCTTTCAACCCAGGTAAGTTCGATATCGCCACCGTCGCGGCGCCAGGCGATCGCCAGGTCGCCCTTCCCGGCGAGCGCACCATATTTGATGCTGTTGGTCACGAATTCGTGCACCGCGAGCGAGATCGCCTGCGCGCCTTCGTCGCCGAGCCGGACCTCCGGCCCCGTCAGCGCCGCCAGCCGGTCGGCGGGCCAGCCGGCGATTTCGAGTTCGCGGCGAACGATCTTGCCCAGCTCGACGCTTCCCAATGCGCCGGTGACGAGCATCTGCTTGGCGTCGGAAAGCGCGCGCATGCGGCCGTCGAAGCGCGTCTCGAAATCCGAAAGATCCTTGGCCTCGCGCAGCGTGATCCGCGCCAGCGCGCCGATGCGCGCGAAGGCGTTCTTCATCCGGTGCGCCATTTCACCGATCATCAACTCGCGGTCCTCGGCGTGGCGTTCTCTTTCCTCGGCAAGCGCCTGCGCCGCGTCGATCCGGCGGCGCTGGACGCTGTGGAGTTGCGTCGCGAGGAAAGCGAGCGCGATACCGAAGACAAGGATGGCGAGCGGGCGGCCGAGCCGGTCGATGAAGCGGCCGTAGGAAATGCGCATCGTCCATTCGCGGTCGGCGATGCGCAATTTCTGTTCGTGCGCATCCCAGCCGATCTTGCCGTGGCTGAAGACGACGGGTGCCGCCGGGCCGTCGCCGGCGCGAACCTCGAGCCCGTCGATGGCATCGATCTGTGTGCCGAGCACGGCGGTCATCAGATCGTGCGTGCGAAAGGGCGCATAGACGAAGGCTTCGATCGGCCGGGCACCCGGCGTCGTCGCGACCGCATCGGGATCCGCCGCCCGGGCGGTGCGGGCATAGACGGGGATATAGATGAGAAATCCCGGCTGTTTGACTTTCGCGGCCTTTTCCTGGGCGAGCTGGACGATGCCGCTCGCCGCCGGCCGGCCGGTCTGCCAGGCCCGGCGCATCGCCGCGCGGCGCGTCGGTTCGCTGTACATGTCGAAGCCGAGCGCGACGTGGCGGCGCGGCGTATAAGGTTCGACGAGCACGACCGCGAAGCCGATCGGCTGGTCGGTGGCGGGCCAGATCTTGATATCCTCGCCATAATTCTGGCGCAGCTTGTCCTCGAGCGCCGCGGGCATCGCCGCGCGCATTGCGGCGGCGATGCCGACGCCCTCCATTCCCGGTGCGTTGATCTGGGGCCGCAGCGCGCCCAGATAGGCGCGGATCCCGGGGCCGCTTGCCCCGGTGTCCGACTGGTAGAGCGCGCGCACTCCTTCGAGCACCGCAATATGGTCGCGCAGGCGCATGTTGACCTGCATCGCGACGCGCGCCGCCTGATCCGATTCCTGCGTCTGATTGTAGACGAAACTCGCGGCGGCGGCGGCCAGCGTCGCCAGCAGGATCAGCAGCCCGACGAAACGGGCGAGCAGGGCCATCAGCCGGTCTGCCCAGAGCGAAGGGCGCATTGCGATTATCCCTGCATGATATCTGCCGTGGCAGCGACCCCTTGGCGACGATCTTTTCCACGCGCGCCCGGCGATGGCAAGCCTCTTTCGCGGGCCCGTTTGCGGTGCCGGAACGGATTGCAACGGGCAACCTTCCTCCTATGCTGCGCGCCAGGACAGGAAGGAAAGATGATGATAATATATGGGTCGGTGGTGTCGCCGTTCGTGCGTAAATTGCTGGGCTTTCTGGGCGAAAAGGGTCTGACGTTCGAATTGCAGGGCGTCGGGATCGGCGATCCCGACCCGGGCTTTCGCGCCGCGTCGCCGCTCGGCAAGATGCCGGCGATGGACGACGACGGCTTCCTGCTCGCCGATTCGAGCGCGATCATCCAATATCTGGAAGCCAAATATCCTGAGCCTGCGCTGATTCCCGCCGATCCGCAGGAGCGCGGGAAAGTGATCTGGTGGGAGGAGTTTGGCGACACCGTGTTCGCGGCGTGCAGCGGCAAGATATTCTTCAACCGCATCGTCGCGCCGAAGTTTCTCGGCCGCGAAGGCGATCTGGCCGCGGCCGCGCTCGCCGAGAGCGAGGAGCTGCCAAAACTGCTCGACTATCTCGAAAATGCCATCCCCGCATCGGGTTTCCTCGTCGGCGGCCGGCTGACGCTCGCCGACCTTGCGGTGGCGTCGCCGCTGATGAATTTTCGCCATTGCGGGAACGGCGTCGATCCCGCGATCCATCCGAAGATCGCGGCGTGGAGCGAAGCGATCCTGTCGCGCCCGAGCATGGCGCCGTGGATCGCGAAGGAAGAGCGAATGATGGCGAAGGTGCTGGCGGGGTAGGGGCAGGCTGCGGGCTCGACACGAACGCAAACTGGGGAGACCGGCTTCGGCCGATTGCCGCCATTACCCTTATCGTCACCCCAGACTTGATCCGGGGTCCCGCTTGAAGTCAAAGACGGATTATGCGGTAAAAAAAGCGGGATCCCGGATCAAGTCCGGGATGACGAAGGTGCGTCAAGCAGCGTCCGCTTCCCACCCCAAAGCTGATTCCGGTCGTTTCCCGGTTCATTCCCTCGACGCAGCGCTTTTGTCGCGGATCGCCTTGAATTCGCTGCCGTCCTTCCAGCCGGGCCAGCGGGCCGAGCGGGCGAGTTCGTCGCCGATCGTGTAGAAGAGCGCGATATCCTGTACCGCTCCGTCGAGCTTCCAGTCGGGGCTCCAAGCGTCGCATGCCTGATGATAGCATTTGCCGGTATAGGCATCGACCCACGCCTGTCCCGCAGGCTTGCCGCCCTCGACCAGATCGGACGCACCCGCGATGCCCATCATCAGGAGGACGGGGACGCCGCGTTTGGCGAGGCTGAAATGGTCGGCGCGGTAGAAGAGGCCGCGTTCGGGAAGGCTTTCGGGCGTCACGGTGCGCCCCTGTGCCGCAGCGACGCGGGCTAGATCGTCCTCGAGGCTGCCCTGGCCCTTGCCGACGAGCACGACATCCTTTGCGCGGCCGGCGGTCTGGAGAATGTCGAGGCCGAGGTTGGCAACGGTCGTTTCGGCCGGGAAGACCGGATTTACGGCATAGGCTTCCGAGCCGAGCAGCCCGCGCTCCTCGGCGGTCCAGAAGGCAAAGGCGATGGTGCGGCCGGGCGGCGGCGCGGCCTTGAACAGCCGCGCGATTTCGAACAGTCCGGCAACCCCCAGCGCGTCATCGTTGGCGCCGGCGCGATAGATGCGGCCCTGTTCGTCGGGCGCGCCCTCGCCATAGGCGTCCCAGTGCGCGCCGTAGATCACGACCTCTTGCGCGCGTTTGGTGCCGGAGATTTTCGCCAGCACATTCTGGCTTTGCACCACCCGGTGCTCGACGGGGATCGCGGCGTCGAAGCGGGTGCCGAGGTCGATGGGCCTGAAATCCTGGCGCCGCGCGGCGGCGCGCAGCTTGGCAAGATCCTGCCCCGCACCTGCGAATAATCTGGTCGCCGCCGCCCCCGAGATCCAGCCCTGCAGCGCGAGGCTGGTCACCTGATCGGGGGGCACGACGAGACCGTAATTTTCGCCGCCGGGGCTCTGGACGACGTTCCAGCCATAGCCCGCGCCGTCGGTGTCGTGGACGATCAGCGCGGCGATCGCGCCGCGGCGCGCGGCCTCTTCGAACTTGTAGGTCCAGCGGCCATAATAGGTCATCGTGCGGCCGCCGAACTTGCCGAAGGCGTCCTCCCCCTTCGCCGCGACGAAGTCGGGGTCATTGACCAGGAAGACCGCGACCTTGCCCTTGAGGTCCTGGCCCTTGAAATCGTCCCAGCCGCGTTCGGGCGCGCTGACGCCATAGCCGACGAAGACGAGCGGGGCATTATCGACAACCGCGCGATCCTTTGGCTGCAGCGACGAGACATAGATGTCGATGCCCGAGGCAAGCGGGGTCGCGGCGCCCTTGCGATCGAAGGCCAGCGTTTCGGGCTTGCCGAGCCGGGTGTGGAGCAGGGGCACCGGTTGGGTCCAGCCGCCGTCCACGCCCGCCGGTTCGAGGCCAAGCGCCTGCAACCGCCCGATCAGATAGCCGATCGTGCGTTCCTCGCCCACCGTACCCGGCGCGCGGCCCTGAAACTGGTCGGAGGCGAGGGTGCGAACGGTCTGGGTGATGTTGTCGGCGCTGATCGCGGGGGCGGCGGGGGCGGGCTGGGCCGCGACGGGCGCCGCGAAAGCGAGAAGCGCGGTCGCGGAAAGGCGAAGGGTCATGGCGTCGGGTTCCTGTGGTTGCGGCCAGCGTTGTTCAGCCAGCGTCGGCGAGGCAGCGTTTGAGATAGGCGCGTGCCGCGCCGAAATCGTGCATTTCCAAGGCGCGGGCCGGGGCGTCCGCAATCGTGAGCGTGAGAGTGAAACGGTCGGGCAGTGCATCGAGCTTTTCGACATGCCCGAGGCTGACGTCGTGCCAGACGATGCCGTCGGGGGCGGGCATGCTGTTGACCTCGACCTCCCCTGAACCGAGACCCGAAATCTCGAGCTTGGCCTTGCGCGGTTTGAGTTCGCGCGTTTCGTTGCCGGTGAACGGCTTGGGATCGCCTGCACGAGCATGATCGGCAACCCACAGCCGGAAGTTCGTCGTGTCGCTGTCGGTCGCGAAGGTCCAGCGGCGGGCGTCGTCGGCGGGATCGGTCCAGCTGACGCCGCACTGTATCTGGCCCTGCCAGGCAGGCGTCCCTGCATCGGCGGACCTGTCGGCCGTTTGCGCCGCGGCGGCGGAAAGCGGCACGGTGCCGGCGGCCAGAAGGAGCATGGCGGTGAGGCGCAAGGTCATGAAAACAGGCTTCTCCGGTTGATGTCCGGTGAGCCTAGAGCGTTATCATGGTTGAACAAAGGAGTTAGTGGCGAAATCAGGTGGGTTGCATGGTTCTGCGGGGTGGCGGCGTTGGGGTGGGGAGCGGGCATCGCTTCCCGCATCATCGTCACCCGGGATCAAGTCGGGGATGACGAAAAAGGAAACGGCAACGCCCAACCGATGGCGGCCGTTTCGGGGGGCAGAGGGGCCTCAGCGCTCCTTCACCGTACCTTCCTTCGCCAGCCGCGCGGCGAGGGCGCGGCGTGAGCGGTCGGCATAGGCGCGGCAGGCGCCCGGCGTGTCGTTGAAGCGCCGGCCGTCGGGGGCGGCGTTGTCGGGATGGGCGCTGATCAATATGTCACACGCGAGCGCATCCATCGTCCGGTAGCTTTGCGCGAATCCCGCGACAATGGGCGCACTGGCGGGTGCATCGTAGCGATAGCCGTCGGCGGAAACGGGATTGAGACTGGAGGCGAAGACGATGGTGCGGCAGGTCTTCGCTTCGCACGCTTTCCAGCTCCAGCTCATGCTGCCCATCGTATGGCCGGGGGTCGCGTGCGCGGTGACGACGGTCTTGCCGAGAAGGAGCGTTTCGCCGTCGGCGATCTTTTGCGCGTGCGCCACGGGCGGAAAATGCATGCCATAGGCAAGCTGGGGGTCGTCGGCGTCGGCGCGGCCCGATTGCAGTGCCGCAGCACCGCGCACGCTGGCGACGACGGTCGCACCGGTGTCGCGCGCGAGCGCGGCGATGCCGCCGGCATGATCGGAATGCGGTTCGGTGCTGAGAATATATTTGATGTCTGTCGGCTGGAAGCCGAGTTCGCGGACATGGGCGAGGATCGCGGGTGCCGCTTGCGGGAGCGCGCCGTCGATGAGGATGAGCCCGTCGCCGGTGTCGATCAGCGCGACGCTGAGCCCGCCGAATCCGACCAGATAGGAGTCACCGAAAAGCTTTTCAGCCGGTCGCGGTTCGAGCCATTCGTCGCTGTGCGAGCTGATGATCGGCTGTGTCAGCGGATCGCTCGCAACCCCACCGCCGCCGCTCGCCGCCGCGACCAGCCAGGCCAAGAACCCCATCGTTTCCATCATCATCCGTCTCCCTTCGCCCGAAGGAATGCCGATGCGGGGGCACGGCGACAAAGCATCAATTCTCGACAAAGGCATGAGATTTACTCATGACGAACTATGGACCGCGCCCAATTGCCGCTCAACGCCCTGCGCGCCTTCGAGGCGGCGGCGCGTCATTTGAATTTTACGCGGGCGGCGATCGAGCTGTGCGTGACGCAGGGTGCGGTGAGCCACCAGGTCGCGCAGCTCGAGCAGCGGCTAGGGACGCGGCTGTTCCACCGCCTGCCGCGCGGGCTGGCGCTGACCGACGACGGACAGGCGCTGGTGCCCGTGCTGGGCGAGCTGTTCGACCGGGTGGCGGCGACGCTCGATCAATATACGGGCGGGCGGTTTCGCGCGGCGTTGAAGGTCGGGGTCGTCGGCACCTTCGCGACCGGCTGGCTGCTGCCGCGCATCGATGCTTTTGCGCGTGCCTATCCGCACATCGAGCTCAAGCTGTCGACGAACAACAACCGCGTCGACCTGGCGGGCGAGGCGCTCGACTATGCGATCCGCTTCGGCGACGGCGCGTGGCATGCGACCTGGGCCGAGCCGTTGATCGAGGCGCCGATGGCGCCCGTCTGTACCCCCGCGATCGCCGAACGGCTGAAAGCACCGGGCGATCTGGTGCGCGAACATCTGCTGCGATCGTACCGCGCCGACGAATGGGCGCGCTGGTTCGAGGCAGCCGGGGTCGCCGCGCCGCTGCCGCGCGGCGCGATGTTCGACAGCTCGGCGCTGATGGCGTCGGCGGCGGCAGCGGGGATCGGCGTCGCGCTGGTCCCGGCGGCGATGTTCGCGCGCGAACTGGGCAGCGGAGCGCTGGTGCAGCCGTTCGCGGTGACGATCGACGCCGGGCGATACTGGCTGACGCGGTTGCTGTCGCGGCCCGAGAGCGAGGCGATGGGTTGCTTTCGCCGCTGGCTCGCGGCCGAAATCGCCGCCGCGACGCCCGGCTTCTAACCCGCCGTCACGATGAGATTACGGCCGCCCTCCTTCGCCGCATAGAGCCTTTGGTCGGCGCGCCGGATCGCGTCCGCCAGTCCGGCATAACCGCGGACGGGGGCGAGCCCGCAGGAGAAGGTGATCGGGCGCCCGTCGACTGCAAAGGCGTCGCTTCGCCGTATCGCCTGTTGCAGCCGGGTGAGGATTTCGCCGGCCTTTGCCGTCGGCGTGTTCAGAGGACGATAAATTCCTCCCCGCCCCAGCGCGCGGCGACGTCGGAACGGCCGAGCGCGGCGGTAAGCTTGTCCGCGAAGTGGGTTAGGAGTTGGTCGCCGCGGTCGTGGCCGTGATCGTCGTTCACCGCCTTGAAATGGTCGAGGTCGAGCAGCGCGATCGTCGAGCTTTTGGTGTCGGCGGCGAGCAGCGGCGCGACGGCGTCGAGGAAGCCGCGGCGGTTGCGCAGCCCGGTGAGCAGGTCGCGTTCGGCCGCGTCCTTGAGCTGTTCGATCCGCCGCGCGGTTTCGCTGACCGCCTGCGCGACGCCGTGGAGGAGCTGGCCGACAAGATCGTCGCCGCCGACCGGCACCGGCCCGACGCGCCCGCCGCGCTGCACCGTCTGGAGCATGACCGTCGCGCGCCGGATCGGCATCAGCAGTTCGGACACCGCAAAGATCGCGCCGATGGTGCCGAGCAGGGTCGCGGCGAGCAGGACGCCGAACAGCGACGGATCCCAGGCGCTGCGCCAGCTGAGCAGGATGACGCAGCCGATGAGCGGCAGGTGGACCGCGGCAAAGCAGATGGCGAGGATGCGGCGTTCGTAATGGCGGGGGAAAAGGAAACGCGTCGCTTCGTAGAATCGCATAGGAACTCCATCGATCGAGCCCCCCGGGCGCGATGCCCAGCCGAACAATATTTCCAGAAAGTTAAGACGCTAAGCATCTGCGGCGAAGCGTGGCGAAGGTGCCGACAAGCAGTTGGGAAACAGGCAATTATCGACGCGCAGGGTGGACGCGGGTTGGCCCGGACGGCGATCGCGGTTAAGCCCGGCCGGGACGGCGGCGACGCCAGGCAGAGGAGCAACGCATGGACTTTTCACGGCTGCAGGCATCGAGCAAGATCGGCGACGACTGGGTCTATCCGCAGCCGCCGTGCCTGAACTTCGGCTGGCTCGAGGTCGACACCGGCCCCGCGCACCGCATCTATTGGGAGGAATATGGCAATCCGGCGGGCGAGCCGGTGATGTTCCTGCACGGCGGCCCCGGCGGCGCCTGCGCCCCGGTGATGGCGCGCTTTTTCGACCCCGCCCGCTACCGCGTCATCCTGTTCGACCAGCGCGGCTGCGGCAAGAGCGTGCCCAATGTCGCGGCGGCGGGCCCCGCGGTCGCGCTCGGTAAAAACACCACCGCCGACCTGATCGGCGACATCGTCAAGCTGCGCGAGCATCTGGAGATCGCGGGGCGGATGCATGTGTTCGGGGGTAGCTGGGGCAGCACGCTGGCGATGGCCTATGGCATCGCGCACCCCGAACATATCGCGAGCCTGGTGCTGCGCGGCATCTTTCTGGGCGCGGCCGAAGATCTGGAATATCTGTATCAGGGCAATGCCGCGACGTGGGAGGCCGACCCGTACGGGCTGACCGCGCCCGGCGCCTATATCAAATATCCCGAAGAATGGGGCGAACTGCTGTCGGTGCTGACGCCGGCGGAACGCGGCGACGTGATGAAATCCTACAAGGCGATCTTCGACATGGTCCCCGCGAACGACGAAGAGAAGGCGCGGCAGTTGCAGGCGGCGCTGACCTGGTCCCTGTGGGAAGGGGTGATTTCGAACATGATCCCCGAGACCGCCGACACCGGCAAGTTCGGCGAGGCCGATTTCGCGCTGTGTTTCGCGCAGATCGAGGCGCATTATTTCGCCAATGAGCTGTTCATCGCGCCGGGGCATTTCTTCGACCATATCGGGGTGCTGGCGTCGATCCCGCTGCATATCGTCCACGGCCGGTTCGACGAGGTGTGCCCGCTGACGCAGGCGTCGCGGCTGGTCGCGGCGCTGCGCGAAGCGGGCAGCGAGCCCGCGAGCTATATCGTCACCAACGCCGGGCACAGCGCGATGGAGCGCGAAAATGCGCTGGCGCTGACCGCAGTGATGGACGGGTTGCCGGCGATCGCGGCGGGCTGAGCAGGATGGCGGTCCGGTCCATGGCAGCGGCCGCCGCCGCGGCGCTGATGCTTGCCGCCTGCGGGCCGAAGCCGCCGCTGCGCGTCATGGCGTGCGCGGCCGCCCCGCCCGTCGCGGTCGCGGCGAGCGCCGACGGCCGCGAGCGGACCGCGACGCTGTCGGTCCTGACCTATAACCTCGAAGGGCTGGGCTGGCCGGCGCGCAAGGGACGCGCGCGCGAATTGCGGGCGATCGGCGCGCAGCTGGCGGCGATGCACGCCGCCGGGACCGCCCCCGATGTGGTGCTGTTCCAGGAGATGTTCAGCGGCGCGGCGAAGCATGCGGTCGCCGCCAGCGGCTATCCGGCGATCGTCCCCGGACCGCGGCGCACGACCCGGCCGATGATCAGCGCCAACGAACGGATGCCGGGAAAGAGCAAGCCGCTGAAGGGCGAGATCGGCATCCGCCTGCTCGGCGGCGGGCTGGCGGTGGCGTCGCGCTATCCGATCGTCGAGACGCGGGTGAACGCCTATGGCCTGCGGTCGTGCGCGGGGTTCGATTGCCTGGCGAACAAGGGCATCATGCTAGCGCGCATCGCGCTGCCCGGGGTGCCGGTGCCGGTCGACATCTATAACAGCCACATGAATTCGCGCCACGCATCGCGCGTGTCCGAAGCGCGCAACCGCGAAGCGCATGCGCGCCAGGCGGTGCAGGCGTCGCGGTTCATCGCCGCGACCGAGAATATGGCGCATCCGCTGATCTTTGGCGGCGATTTCAACATGCGCCATTCGGAAGCGCGCTGGGAGGAATTTTCGGAATATCACCCGCTGATGCTGGTCCACGAAATGTGCATCGACCGCACATCGGGATGCGAGGTCAAGATGTCGTGGGACGGCGACGCGCCGTGGATGGACACGCAGGACCTGCAATTCTTCGCCAATGGCGAACGGATGGAAGTGCGCCCGATCCGCGTCGAGGCGATGTTCGACGGCGGCGCGAGCGGGCCGCGATTGTCCGACCATGACGGGTTTCTGGTGACCTATGAACTGCGCTGGCCGGCGGGGGCGGAGGGGACAGGGGCTTGTTCAGGGTAAGCCATGTTGAGTCTGCCCTGAGGACATAGGTTCATTTGGAAGGAGGCCTACCCCTTCGTCACCCCAGATCAAGTCGGGGGGAGATAGTGGACTGTGCTTCATGTACACAGCTTGGCTGGATAATGATCGGTTTCCGTCTGCCGTGAAGTCAAGGAAGCATGCAAATCGCGTGGACGTGTGGGATTGCGCGCGAGTGGAAAACAAAAAATGCAACGCTTCGGCGCCGATTGCAATCCGGCCGCTTTACATGCAAATTGCCTCTAAAGGGAGAAGGGGGAATAGTATGGATTTAGCGACACGACTCACTGAACTGTCCAAAAAGACGCAGCAGCACCGCGAGGTTTTGCTCACCGAACAAGCTGCAAAGACAGCACTCGTCATGCCTTTCATTAACCTGCTCGGCTATGACGTATTCAACCCTTCTGAAGTTGTTCCGGAATTTAATGCTGATGTCGGAACGAAGAAGGGTGAAAAGGTTGACTACGCAATCTGCATCGATGGGAAGCCGTGTATTCTGATCGAGTGTAAGCCGTCCACTGGTGAACTTACGATTAATCACGCGTCACAGCTTTTTCGATATTTTAGTGTGACCGATGCTCGCCTAGCGATCTTGACCAATGGCGTGATCTACAAATTCTTTTCTGACATTGACCAACCGAATAAAATGGACGCGCAGCCATTCTTCACTTTGAGTCTCGATGCGATCCGGAAATCCGACGTGAGAATTCTTGAAAGCTTCACTCGGACGGGCTTCGATATAGACGCGATCGTCAGAGAAGCTTCGAATCTGAAATTAGAATCTCTCGTGCGCAAAGAACTTGAAAGTGAAATGGCAACCGCGTCAGAGGAGTTCGCCCGTCTGATCGCCAAACGTGTTTACTCTGGGCAGGTCACCTCGCAGGTGAAGGATAATTTCACGCGTTTGATCGCTAATTCTTTCGCAGCCATTGTACGGGATCATGTAAATGATCGTCTGACTTCGGCTCTGAATGCAACCGCCGTACCCGAGCCCGACAACGGTCCTGCTACATCTCCAGAGGAAGTCATCACGACCGAGGAGGAAGTGAGCGGTTTTCGAATCGTGCAGGCCATCGTCTCAAAGCTGGTCGATCCCAAGCGCGTTTTCATGCGGGATGCGAAATCCTACTGCGCCGTCCTGCTCGATGACAATAACCGAAAATCGCTGGCGCGACTGCATTTTAACGGGATCACCACGAAATATGTGGGGACATTCGTTGGGCAAACGGAGACCCGCAATCAGATTAATGACCTAACGGACATCTACAAGCTGTCGGCTCAGCTCGAAGCCCGGATTAACGAAATTGAAGGCAGCAAGAGCAAATAGAGCTGGCCACGGGTGACGAGAAGGCAAAATCGCGTCCGTGTTTCGATATAACCATATAGGTTATTTCTTGTTGACATCGTCACGCTGATATGGCACAAGTATCGCGATTATGTACTTTACAAACCCACGCTGACACGCTAGGAAAAGCTCGTCAAACGGAGCTTTTGCCATGTCGGTTCTCTCTTCCCCCTATTTCCACGACGAAGCCAAGGCCTTCGAGCATCTGGAGAGCATCGTGTGGGCCGACGGCGTTGTCTGCCCGCATTGCGGTGTGATCGGTGGTCGGGTCTATGACCTGTCGGGCGTTCGCGGCAAGCCGACCCTCAAGACTCCGGAAGGCGCGCTCCGTCACGGCCTCAAGAAGTGCGGCGAGTGCCGCAAGCAGTTCACCGTCAAGGTCGGCACCGTTTTCGAGCATGCCCGCATGCCGCTTCACAAGATGCTACAGGCGGTCCACCTGATCGCGTCGAGCAAGAAGGGCATTTCTGCCCACCAGCTCGGTCGCATCCTTGAGGTCCAGTACAAGACCGCTTGGTTCCTCGCCCACCGCATCCGTGAAGCCATGCGTTCGGGCGACCTTGCTGCCCCCTTCGGTTCGGGCGGTGGCGCTGTCGAGGTTGATGAAACCTATTTCGGCACCAAGGAAGGCCGTCGCGGTGCCAAGGCTGGCACGGCCCACAAGTTCGGCGTTCTCGCGCTGGTGGACCGCGAAACCGGCACCATGCGCTCGTTCACGTTCGACAAGTTCCGCGCCGACGAGGTTCACCCCATCGTTTTGAACAACATCGCCCGCGAAGCCCGTTTGATGACGGACGAAGCGAAGATGTACAAGAAGATCGGCCGCGAGTTTGCCGAGCATGGCACGACGCTCCACGGCGCCCGCCAGTACGTCGATTATCAGGACCGCACGATCCACACGAACACCGTCGAAGGCGCGTTTTCGATTTTCAAGCGCGGCATGAAGGGCGTCTACCAGCATTGCGGCGAGCAGCATCTGCACCGCTATCTGGCAGAGTTCGAGTTCCGCTATAACACCCGTCAGGCCAACGGTATTGACGACCGTGGTCGGGCTGTTGCGGCCGCGCGCGGGATCGTGGGAAAGCGCCTGACCTATCGGCGGGCTGACGCGTAAGCGTTAGTTGCAAACGTTGTCAGCCAAATTTGTAACATCGGCATCAATATCAGCCTTCCACGCGGAGATCGATTTCCGAAAATTTTCAAGCGCGGCTGTTTCTGTTTTGCCGCATACGCCGATTTTTATAGGATTTTCGTGGCCTGATAGCGCGAGCCACCCACCGCAGCGGCGCGCAACAAGCCTTGGATCGCCGGAAAGGTTTGCCATGAGAGATTTCTCCTTTTTTCGGTACGAGGCCAAATTATAGAGAAAAAATTACGCAAAATCAAATCTATAGGCCAATATATCCATGTAACATGATCTTCAAAACACGGTATTGCAATCTCTGGTTTTGTCCGTATGCTTGTCCTGTAACCGAGGACGAGGGACGATTCGATATGCCTGTTACTACAGACAAGCCGGGACCTTACGCGCCAGCTTCTGCGATCATGTCGATTGTTGAGCGCCACCGGAACAAGGGGCTGCCCAGCGTGGTCGATGGAGACACGCTCGCCCGCGCCGGTATTTCCGACAGCTTGATCGCACGTACGCTTTACGCGCTGATTGCTCTCGACCTCATTGACGAGGATGGGAAGCCTACCCCGGTTTTGGAGGGCATCCGTCTGGCACCGGAGGCCGAGTATCAGGCGCGCCTCGCGGAATGGCTCAACGGCGCATACGAAGATGCGTTGGCCTATGTTGATCCTGCGACAGCGACGGAAAGCGACGTGCGGGATGCATTCCGTACCTACAAGCCCATTGGGCAGCAGTCGCGCATGGTGTCGTTGTTCTTCGGGCTCTATGCCGCGGCTGGCGTGGTCCAGGAACGCGCGAAGCCGGCTCCCCGTAAATCGTCAAATGGAGCAGCGGCTCGCGCCAAGCCTCCCGCTGCCAAACCTGCCGCGGCGCAGCGGCAGACGCCGCTCCGTACTGGAGGAAATCCGCCCGGTAGCGGAGCGCCGAAGATCGACGGGCTTCCGGCTCCCGTTGCAGGGTTGCTTGCCAGCTTGCCCGCGGAAGGCGCTGGCTGGACCCAGAAGAAGCGCGACAGCTTCATGGCCACGCTCGGAGCGGTGATTGATTTTGTTTACCCCATCTTGTCCGAGGCCGAAGCCGCGGCAGTCAACGAACCGGAGGCGGACGAAGATGACGATTTGTAAAAGTGAAACGGGGCGCTTGCTGGTCGGCAATCCCGCCCCGTCTCACTCGGAACCAACTAGGAAGGAGGTGATGGGCATGGCCCGGCAACAACCTAGCTAGAGGCTAGCACCCCGGAGAAAGAGACCTAGACCGTCTCCCAATCTGGCAGTGCCCACAAGGGGTACAAGAAAAGACTAAGCTCATCCACTCTAGCCCACTTGCGGCCGGGGGTCTAAACGACCCCCGGCCTTTGTGCTATATACGGGAATCGTGGAGAATTTGCAAATGACCAGCGAACCAAAGCGGTCCCAACTCGACAAGTTCAAGGAAGCCGCGCGCGACCTCGAAACCGACGACGATCCCAAGCGCTTCGACGAGCGCCTAGGGAAGCTGGTGAAGCATAAGCCGGTCGAGAAGCCCGCACCCTAGAGTTACCCGCCGGAACCTTCGCTGTCGGGCGGAGTATCCACCCCGCGCCTCTGCGTCTCTCGGGCGTGACTGCGGGACGGGCCGGGCTGCTTTTGGTCCGGCTCCCCCATAACCTCCCCGCCCATGGCTTCATGGAAGTGCTGTTTGGTGTCGTGCTTCTCAAGCTCGGCGAGCTGCCTGTACGCATTGAGTTTCGTGCGGCGTGTTCTGGGCATTGGAATATCTCCCGCCCTGACCGCCATATGGCATAATGCCTTCTGTACGGGTGGCGAGCGTACGCCCTTTCCCACCAAAAACCTATTGCTCCATGTTTTCCATGCTCTCAGCGACTTGGGGAGAGCGTCTAACCAAATAGGTTATTTTTCTTGACACAGCGTCACGCTTGGTGTAGAGATTTCTACATCATGGCGAATCGCGTCCACCGTAAGGGGCGCTCGCCAGTCAAGATGCTTGTGGGTTTGCAAACTACATAAACGCCACAAGTATCACATCATGAAGAATTGCGAGTCGGGCCGGGGCCGATCCTGAGAGGGGGAGGCGATCCGGCCCGTTTGCGTTGGATAGGGTGCGGATGATGGCGAATGATGGTGAGGAGCAGATTTCGGGATTCCAGAACGGGCCGTTGCAGCGGCGCCGGGCGCGGCCGCAGAGCTGGACCAAGGCGCGGCGCGCGGCGTTTCTGACCGAGCTGGCGTATAGCTGTAACGTGACGCGCGCGCATACGGCGGCCGGGGTGGCCGACCGCAAGGCCTATACGCTGCGCCAGCGCGATCCGGAGTTCGCGCGGGCGTGGCAGCAGGCGCTGGAAATCGGGTTCGAACGGCTGGAAACCGCCTTGTTGCGCCGGGCGCTCGAAGTCACCGGGGCGCTCGATATCGACGTCGAGGAAGAGCGCCGCGAGCCGGTCGAGAAAATGACCGTCGAGCAGGCGATGACGCTGCTCAACTTGCACCGCCGCAGCGTCCAGCAGGGGCAGGCGCATCGCCGCCATCCGGCGGCGCGCCATATCGCGACGCAGGAAGAAACCGACGCGGTGCTGATCAGGCGGATTGCGATGGTGAAACGGCAGCGCGAGCGGCGGGACCGGATTGTCGACGGCGGCGAACTGACGCCGACGCCGGCACCGGCGCCAGCCCCGGTACCGGATCAGAGCCCCGAGACCGGGGGGAGCGGCGAGGCGTGAACCGCCGCAGGGCGCCGAAGAGCGCCGGCGATTTGCGGGCGACGTCCGACGACATCCTGGCCGAATTGAGCGAGTTGGATCCCGCGGATCTGCGCAACGTGCTGTGCGAACTGAACGCCGGGCAGAAGGCCGAACTGGCGACGCGTTGGTACGGGTTCGAGAATGACGGCCAGCGCGAACCGCCGGGCGACTGGCGCATCTGGCTGATCCGCGCCGGGCGCGGCTTTGGCAAGACGCGGGCGGGATCCGAATGGGTGAGCCAGATGGCGCGCGATATGCCCGGGGCGCGGATCGCGCTGGTCGCGGCGACGCAGGCCGATGGCTTGCGGGTGATGATCGAGGGGCCGAGCGGGCTGCTGGCGGTCGCGCGGGAGGGTGAAGCGCCGCGCTGGACGAACGGGCGGCGCGAACTGCTGTTTGCGAGCGGCGCGGTGGCGACGCTTTATTCGTCCGAGGCGGGCGAGGAATTGCGCGGCCCCGAACATCATGCGGCATGGTGCGACGAACTGGCGAAATGGCGGCGCGGCGAGACGGCGTGGGACAATCTGATGCTCGGCATGCGGCTGGGCGAGCGGCCGCGCGTCGTGGTGACGACGACGCCGCGGGTCAATGCGGTGATGCGCAAGGTGATAGCCGCGCCGGGGAAGGCGGAGACGCTGGGCCGGACGCGCGACAATCTGTGGCTGCCCGACAATTTCGTCGCCGCGATGATCGCAACCTATGGCGGGACGCGGCTCGGGCGGCAGGAACTCGACGGTGAGATGCTGGAGGATATCGAGGGCGCGCTGTGGACGCGGGCGCTGGTCGAGCGGTGCCGGGTCGATGCCGCGGGTATCGGCAAGCCGGTGCGGGTGGTGATCGGGGTCGATCCGCCGGCGACGTCGCATGGCGACGCGTGCGGGATCGTGGTGGCGGCCTTGCTGCGCGACGGGCGGCTGGCGGTGGTCGAGGATGCGAGCGTCGAAAATCCGCCGCCGGCGCGATGGGCGCAGGCGGTCGTCGCGGCGGCGGCGCGCTGGGGTGCCGAGCGGGTGGTGGCCGAGAGCAATATGGGCGGCGAGATGGTCGCGGCGACGCTGCGCCAGGCCGAGGCGGCGCTGCCGGTGGTGCCGGTGCATGCGAGCATCGGCAAGGCGCGAAGGGCGGAGCCGGTGGCGCTCGCCTATGAGCGCGGACAGGTGGTGCATGCGGGGGCGTTCGCCGCGCTGGAGGACGAGCTTTGCGGGCTGCAGGTCGGCGGCGGCTATGCCGGGCCGGGGCGCTCGCCCGATCGGGCCGATGCGTGTGTCTGGGCGCTGGCGGCGTTGCTGGAGGGGGTGCGGAAGGGCCGGGGGCCGGGGGTGCGGCGGGTTTGATGCCGAAGCATCCGCTACGGACCTAAAACATGGTGCTTGCTGCCGGGTATGTTCTCCGGTTGATTGACCCCAGCCTTGATCCGTCTTAGCCGTCCGAAAATGGGGAGGCGCTTGTGGAAGCGAGACTGAAGAAGCTTGAAAAGACGATAGAACAACAAGGCTATCTGTTGTTGATCCTCATGGTCCTCCTCATTGTTGACACTGCCGCATTGCTCATATTGTGGGGAGAAAAGGGGAAGCCGGATTTCGACCACATCGCGGTTTCGTTGACTGTTTTTCAAACCCTTTTCGGTATCGCCGCCCTGTACGGATTTTGGGCATTGCGCGGCTTGACCATCGAGAGGGCGGAAGATGTTGCTGAAGCGGAGGTCAAGAAAATTGCTCCGCCCCTCATCTTGAGAGAAGTTCAGGACAGTTTGCAGAATTTGCCCCGCGACACTATATCGGACGCGGATTTGAACGATATTGTGATCGCGACAGGTGACGCCGGAAAGGAGGGCGACGATGGAAAATGAGATGCAGACCGTCGCTCGCTACCTTGGCGCGGCTCCGGTTGATTTGTATGCAATTTTCGATGCCCTGGGCATCGACTATGCCGAGAAGCCCATTGGTTCAGGTGAGTCAGCCTGGATAGAGCGAAAGGGCGACCGGTTTAGCGTTGTTGTCAACGCATCCGAGGGAGCGACGCGCCGCCGCTTCAGTGCTGCCCATGAATTGGCCCACTATCTTCTCCATCGTGATCTGATGCAGATCGATGGCGACAGGATGAATCGCCACACGGATAGGCTGTATGGGGTGCCAGAAGATAATCCGGCGTCGCCGTTTACGCGGCAGCATGAAATTCAGGCGAACCGTCTCGCGGCGCAGATCGTGATGCCTGCGCCGCTGGTTCGGAAAAAATTCGCCGAGTACCAAAATGCCGGGCAGCTTGCTGCCGCTTTCGGCGTGTCCAAGGCTGCGATGGAAATTCGTCTGAAGACGCTCGGCCTCGCCGCATAATCTTGCACTAACGCTCTCACTATTCGGGAGAACATCATGAACTGGTTTGGCCGCAAGGCCGCGCAGGGTGCTGCGCGGCCCGCTTTGTCGCGTGTCTATGGGAGCTATGGAATCGCGGGCTCGGCGCCGGCGCCGCTGTCGTATGAGGCGCAGGTCCGCGAGGGGTATCTGGGCAATGCGATCGTCCAGCGGGCGGTGCGGCTGGTTGCCGAGGCGGCGGGATCGGCGCCGGTGGCGGCGAGCGATCCGGCGCTGGCGGCGCTGGTCGCGGCGACGTCGGGCGGGCAGGGGCTGGTCGAGACCTTGGCGTCGCAGCTGCTGCTGCACGGCAATGGCTATGTCCAGATATTGGCCGACGGCGCGGGGGCACCCGCCGAGCTGTTCGCGCTGCGCCCCGAGCGGGTGACGGTCGAGGCCGATGCGCGCGGGTGGCCGGTCGCCTATCGGTACAAGGCGGGGGGCGCCAGCGCGGTGCTGCCCGCCGAGGATGGCGCGGGGCGGACGGCGGTGGTGCATGTGAAGGCGCTGCATCCGCTGGACGATCATTATGGCGCGGGGTGCCTGGGTGCGGCGGCGGGCGCGATCGCGGCGCATAATGCGGCGGCGAGGTGGAACGCGGCGCTGCTGGAGAATGCGGCGCGGCCGTCGGGGGCGCTGGTCCATGATCCGGGCGACAAGGGGGTGCCGCTGTCGGCCGAGCAGGTCGACCGGCTGCGCGAGGAACTGGCCGAGAGCTTTGCCGGCGGGGCGAATGCCGGGCGGTCGTTGCTGCTCGAGGGCGGGCTCAAGTGGCAGGCGCTGTCGCTGTCGCCCGCCGAGATGGATTTCCTGGCGCTGAAGGATATGAGCGCGCGCGAGATTGCGATGGCGTTCGGGGTGCCGCCGATGCTGCTCGGGCTGCCCGGCGACGCGACCTATGCCAATTATCGCGAAGCCAATCGCGCGCTGTGGCGGCTGACGGTGCTGCCTTTGTGCGCGAAGATTTTGGGGGCGATCGCGCAGGGGCTGGCGGGCTGGTTCGACGGCGCTGCGCTGCGCGTCGATCTGGATCGGGTGCCGGCGCTGGCCGAGGACCGGATGGCATTGTGGCGCGAGGTGTCGGCGGCCGACTGGCTGAGCGCGGATGAGAAGAAGGCGCTGCTGGGGGTGGAATAGCCGCCCCGTCACCCCGGACCCTTCGACAGGCTCAGACAGGCTTGATCCGGGGTCCATGAGTGCGGCGCTGCTGTGGATCCCGGATCAAGTCCGGGATGACGAAAGGAAAATGAGCATGGACGAGGACGAGGCGCTGGCGCGGTTGATCGCGCTGGCGGGGACGAGTGCGCCCGATGCGGCGCTGCTGCGCGCGGTGGTCGAGGAGGCGAGCGAGCTGGGCGCGCGGCGGGCGCTGGCGCGGCTGGGGCTGGCCGACGCGGCGGCGCGTGATGACGTGAGCGACCTCAGGCAACTGCTCGGCGCGTGGCGCGATGCGAAGAAGAGCGTGTGGGCGGCGGTGGTCGACTGGGCGGTGCGCGGGATGCTGGCGCTGCTGGTGGTGGGGCTGGCGATGAAGCTGGGGCTGCCGGGATTGCTGAAGTGAAGGGGCGCCTGATCCCGGCTGACGCTGGGGCCGCACCAGCCCGCTCCTCCGCCCGGGCAGGCGGGGGAGCGGGCTGGTGCGGCACGTCCTCAATAGTCCGCTTCGCTGGCTATGCCTCGGTGTTCGACCGGGTCGATCGCGGCGGCGATGTGGTGCGTGCGGGGGCCTTTGCGGCGAGCCTCGCCGAGCGGCGCGCGGTGCCCTTGCTGTGGCAGCATCGGCCGGGCGCGATGATCGGGGTGATCGAGGCGCTGGCCGAGGACCGGCGCGGGCTGCGGGTGGTGGCGCGGGTCACGCATCCGACCGCGGCGGCGCTGGTCGCGCGCGGCGCGCTGACGGGATTGAGCTTTGGGTATCGGGTGCGCGCGGCGCGCGGGGCGGACCCGCGCGAACTGACCGCGCTCGACCTTGCCGAGGTGAGTCTGGTGGCGATGCCGATGCAGCCGCTGGCGCGGGTGATTCAGGTGGTGAAGGAGTGAAAAGCATGGACGATATGGAAGTGAAGGCGGATGCGCTCGACGGGGCGTTCGATGCGGTGCTGGCGGCGGAGGCGGTCGACGAGCTTAAGGCGTCGGTCGCGGCGCTGAAGGCGCAGGTTGCTGCGCAGACGGTGGCGGCGGCGCGGCTGCCGCTCGACGGGGCGAAGGCGGCCGATCCGGCGCGTGATGCCTTTGTCGAGCGCTATTTGCGGCGCGGGATCGATGCGGGTGTGGAGATGAAGAGCCTGTCGGGGGCGTCGGGCGGCGAGGGCGGTTATGCGGTGCCGCGCGAGATCGACGGGACGATCGCCAGCATGCTGCGGTCGCTGTCGCCGATCCGGTCGATCGCGACGGTCGTGCAGACGGGGACGAGCGGCTATCGCAAGCTGGTCGCGACCGGGGCGACGGGTGCGGGCTGGGTCGGCGAGACCGCGGCGCGGCCCGAGACCGGCACGCGCAGCTTTGCCGAGATCGCGCCGCCGTCGGGCGAGCTTTACGCCAATCCGGCGGCGAGCCAGGCGATGCTCGACGATGCGATGTTCAACGTCGAGGACTGGCTGGCCGACGAGATCGCGCGCGAATTTGCGGTCGCCGAGGGCAGCGCGTTCGTCAGCGGCAACGGGACGAGCCGGCCGAAGGGCATCTTGTCCTATACGACGACGAACGAGGCCGACGGCGTCCGCGCGTTCGGGACGTTGCAGCATCTGGCGACGGGGACGGCGGGCGCGTTTCCGGCGTCGAACCCGCAGGACAGGCTGGTCGAGCTGGTCCATTCGCTGAAGGCGCCGTATCGCCAGGGCGCGGCGTGGGTGATGAATTCGGACACGCTGGCGCGGATCCGCAAGTTCAAGACGAGCGACGGCGCTTTCATCTGGCAGCCGGGGATGGTCGAAGGGCAGGCGGCGAGCCTGCTCGGCTATCCGGTCGTCGAGGCCGAGGACATGCCCGACGTCGGCGCGAACAGCCTGTCGATCGCGTTCGGCAATTTCCGCGCCGGTTACCTGATCGCCGACCGCGGCGAGACGCGTATCCTGCGCGATCCGTTCAGCAACAAGCCCTTCGTGCATTTCTATGCAACCAAAAGGGTCGGCGGTGCGATCATCGATTCGCAGGCCATCAAGCTGATGAAATTCGCCGCCAGCTGACGAGAGCCGGTGCGCGATGGGCGTCCGGCACCGCTCTTCCCTTTCGGGCGGGCCGGGCGCCAATTTTTCCTGACATCAACTGAAAAGGATGGCGCTGCCATGCCGACTCCCTTTTTCGCCGACCTGGTGCGCGAGCTGTGCCAGGAGGGCGGGACCGGGCCGCTGACGCCGACCGGCGCGGTGCCCGGCCATCGCCGCTTTGCCGGCGTCGTTCCGGTCGACACGAGTTTTCATTATGCCATTGCCGGCATCGCGCACCCCGACCAGTGGGAAGTGGGGCTGGGCCGTATCGATGGTGAAGGACGGTTGATCCGCGACAGCGTGGCGGCATCGTCATATGCCGGCGCGCGGGTCGATTTCGCCATCGGGCTGAAGACCGTCGCACTGACGGTCGGCGCCGGCTGGTTCGGGGCGGCCGATGCCGCGGCCGCGGCGGTGGCGGGCGATATCGCCGGGCTGGATGCGGCGCTGGCGGCCAAGCAGCCGCTGTCGACCGGTCATGCCGACGCCGCGACGGGGACGAGCGAAGACAAGCTGACCGTGCGGCGCGGCGCCGACTGGGTCAATATTCCCCTGTCGACCCTGGCCTATCGCGACGCGGCCGGGCGCCATGCGCTGAGCGGGGTCCTGGGCATCCAGAACGGAACCGCGGCGGCGCCGTCGGTGGCGTTTTCGTCCGACCTCGACACCGGGATTTTCCGTGCGGCGGAGAATGCCGTCGGGTTCGCGGCGGGCGGGGCCGAAAGTGCGCGATGGCATAGCGGCGGCCTGTCGGTCGGCGGAACCGCGCCGCTTGCCGGCGAACGACTGGGTCTGTTCACCACCATCGACGGCGGCGTCAGTTTCCTGTCGCGGCTCAACGACGGCACCAACAATCCCCATTTGATGGTGCGGCATGTCGCGGCCAGCAATCTGTCGCGGATCGACGTCAATGCCGCTTCGGGCGTCGCGCAAATTTCGCTCGCGATCAAGAATGTCGACGCGCTGACCGTCGACAACAGCCGCAACACGGCGCTGAGCGGCCTGTTGACCATCCCGGTGGGGAGCGCAGCCGCCCCCAGTTTGCGGTTCGCGGGCAATAGCGGCACCGGCGTGCGCGGCGGAGCATTTTTGACCCTGATAACCGGGGGAGCCGACCGGCTTGTCGTCCAGGGTGACGGCCGGGTAAACCCGGGTGCCGACAATGCACAGTCTTTGGGAATATCGGCCATGCGCTGGTCGGTCGTCTATGCGGGCACCGGTACGATCAACACGTCCGATGCCCGCGACAAATTGTGGCGTGGCGCGCCCGCCGCCGCCGAACTGCGCGCGGCAAGGCGGATCGCCGCCGAGCTTGGTTTCTACCAATGGCTGGCGAGGATCGACGAGGCCGGCGCGAACGAGGCGCGTTTCCACTTCGGGGTTCGCGCACAGGTGGTGTGGGAGATCATGGCCGACGAAGGGCTGGTCGATCCGCTGCAAGCCGACGGGACGCCGGGCGAGACGCGCTATGCCTTTCTGTGCTGGGATGCCTGGCCCGCGGAGGTCGAGGATATTTTACAGCCGTTCGAGGTGGCCGCGGTCGTAGACGAGGCGAGCGGTGCGGAGATCGAGCCCGCGCGGACCGAGATGCGGCCGACCGGCGAAACGCGCACTGTTCGCGCGGCCGGTAGCCGCTTCGGCATTCGGCCCGACCAGCTGGCGCTGTTCCTGATCGCGGCGCAGGAAGAGCGGCTGGCAGCGCTTGAGGCGGCGGCATGATCGCCGGGGCGGCGCTGGGTTCGCGCGCGATCGGTGATGTCACGCGCCGCGCGCTGGCCTGCGAATGGACGGGCCCCGAGCCCGCCGGGCAGCGCGACGCAGCGCGCGCCGAGGCGATCCCGAAGGCATCGGACCGCCGCGTGACGCCGCAGAAACCCTGACGAAGGAAAAGGAGAAGGCCATGGCGATGATGGTCAAGGATCCGGGCACCCGGATCGATATCGAATTTGACTGGGCGGCCGCCTATCCCGACGGCCAGGCGGTGATGACGAGCGAATGGGCGGTCGCACCCGAGGCGCCGGACGGCGTGGCGCTGGCGGGCGCGGCGCACGACCTGGTGCGGGCCACCGCGACGCTGGCCGGCGGTGTTGCCGGGCGGGTCTATCGCGTGAGCAACCGGGTGACGATGAGCGACGGCCAGATCGATGAGCGGTCGTTGACCGTGCGGGTGGAGGAGCGGTGATGACGATGAGTCTGGAACCGGGCGAAGCGCCGGTAACGCTTGACGAGGCACGCGGCTGGCTGCGGCTGGGGGCGAGCATCGACGATGCGGTGGTCGCGGGGCTGATCCGCGCCGCGGCGAATATTTGCGAGAGCTTTGTCGGCCAGTGGCTGATGATCCGGAGCGCCGAGGATGCGGTGCCGATTAGGTCGGGCGAGATCCGGCTTGCGGTGCGGCCGGTGATCGGGGTCGACGATGTCACGCTGCTGTCGGGCGCGGGCGATGAAAGCGTGGTGGCGGATGGTGACTGGCGGCTGCGGATTGCGTCCGACGGGCGCGGTTGGGTGTCGATCGATGAAGCCGGCGCGTCGGTCCAGGTCCGCGTGCGTTATCGCGCCGGCATGGCGGCCGACGCGAATGGCATCCCCGAAGCGATCCGCCACGGCATCCTGCGCATGATGCAGCATCTGCACGATGCGCGCGACGGCGGCGGCGGTGCGGGCGGTACGCCGCCGGCGATGATCGCGGCGCTGTGGCAACCGTGGCGGCGGATCGGGCTGGCGCGATGAGCGGCGCGGAACAGGCGGTGCGGACGCGGATGCTGGCGCTGCTGAGCGCCGACGGCGAATTGGCGGGGCTGGTGCACGGCATATTCGACGGCGTGCCGCCCCGCGCGAGCGCACCCTATGTTTCGGTGGGTGCGGCGGAGGGCGTCGATTGGGGGACGAAGGATCGCGCCGGACGCGAGGTGCGGTTGACGGTGGCGCTGGCCGGCGCCGGCGGCGTGCCGGACGATCGCGCGGCGGCGCGGATCGACGCGGCGGCGGCGATGCTGCGCGGCGAGGCCGGCGGCTGGAGCATCGTCGCGGCGCGGGTGATGCGGACGCGGTTCGCTTTCGCGCGCGATGGCGGCTGGCGGCACGAGGCGGTGGTGCGGTGCCGGTGTCTGGCGGGATAGGGTGTGGGGCGGGTTCGGCCGGTAGCGGGCATTACCCTTATCGTCACCCCGGACTTGATCCGGGGTCCCGCTGGACGTTGAAACCTGCGTTGCCCTCAAAAAAGCGGGATCCCGGGTCAAGCCCGGGATGACGAGGGAAAGGGCGAAAGCGGTCGATCGTTGCCGGGATGACGGCTATCGGAACGTCCGCTCCCCACCCCAAAACGGACATCGGATCCGGGAGGCGGCGAGCGGTGTGATGGGGTGACGAAACGGCGGGGGTCTAGTCGCTGGGGCGCGAGTTGTTTTCCGAATAATCCTTGAACTTGTCGACGAAGTTCGCGTGATAATCCTCGACCTGCATGTCGGCATTTTCGGCGGCGTCGGCTTCCGAATCGCCGCCCGAGCGGTTGAGCGCGATCACCGCGGTGCGGAAGGCGGCGCGTTCGGTTTCGCAGACCGACTTGATGGATATTTCATATTCGGCGGCGCCGACCTTGTCGTCGAGCGCCTTCTTCATGCTGGTGTTGAGGCATTTGGTGAAAGCGACGCGCGACGTGTCGACCGCAGCGGTCGGTGCGGGCGCCATGGCGGCCAAAAGCAATGTCGTGAACAGCATCCTGCGACTCCCCGTTTGCAGTGATTTTTCTGATGAGGAGATTAAACCATGGCAATCGAAAATGGGAGCGCTTTTCTGCTCAAGATCGGCGACGGCGCGGCGCCGCCCGCCTATGCCACCGTCGCCGGGTTGCGCACGACGCAATTGTCGGTGAACGGCGAGGCGGTGAACGTCACGACCAAGGATTCAGGCGGCTGGCGCGAGCTGTTGTCAGGGGCCGGAGTGCGATCGGTGTCGGTCAGCGCGGCGGGCATTTTCACCGGGTCGGATGCCGAAGTGCGGCTGCGCGGTCACGCGCTGTCGGGGATGGTCGACGATTATCAGCTGAGCTTTGAAAGCGGCGAGCGGATGCAGGGACGGTTCCTGGTCACGCGGCTCGACTATGCCGGCGATTATAACGGCGAGCGCAATTATACGCTGAGCCTGGAATCGAGCGGCCCGGTGGTGAGCCTGTGAGCGGCGCGAACATGTTGCGCGGCGAGGCCGAACTGGCAGTGGGCGGAGCGGTGCATGTGCTGCGCCCGAGCTTTGCCGCGCTGGTCGCCGCCGAAAGCGAGCTGGGGCCGCTGTTCGCGCTGGTCGAGCGCGCGGCCGACGGGCGGCTGGCGCTCGGCGAGCTGGCTTCGCTGTTCTGGCATTGTGTCAGGGACCGGCCGGCGGCGCTGACGCGCGAGGCGGTCGGCGAGGCGGTCGTGGCGCAGGGGCTGGCGGCGGTGACCCCGGCGCTGCGCGTGCTGCTGGGGCAGATCTTGCAGGGGCGGTGAGGTGGACGGGCCTTTTGGCGCCGCGGCGCTGGCGCTCGCGGGCATGATGGCGCGCGTCGCGGGGTGGCGGCCGGAGGAGTTCTGGGCGGCGACGCCCGCCGATGTGGCGGCGGCGCTGGCGGGATGGCGCGAGGATGATGCAGCGGCGGGCGTGGACCGCGCGGCGCTGGCGGCGATGATGGAGGCATGTCCCGATGGATGAGATCGACGAAATGGTGGTCGCAGTGCGCGCCGACACCGGCGCCTTTCGCCGCGATATCGCGGCGATGCGCGGCGAGCTGGACGGGCCGCTGGTCGCGGGCGCCGAACATGCCGGGCGGGCGATCGAGGGCGCGCTGTCGCGCGCGATCCGCACCGGCAAGCTGGGGTTCGAGGATCTGAAGCGGCTGATATTGTCGGTGATGGCCGACGTCGCGCGCGTCGCGATTTCGAACGGGCTCGGTGCCGCGATGGGCGGCGGCGGGTCGGGCGGCGGCGGCGGGCTGCTGTCGCTGGGGACGAGCGTGGCGATGGCGCTGTTCGGGGCGCCGGGGCGCGCGACGGGCGGACCGGTGAGCGCGGGGCGCGCCTATCGCGTCGGCGAGCGCGGGCCCGAGCTGTTCGTGCCGACCGCAAGCGGGCGGATCGAGGCGGCGGGGGCGGGCGGCGTGCGCCATATCGCGATCACGGTGAATGTGCAGGGGCAGGCGGGGAGTGAACCGCAGCGGCTGGCGCAGACCGGGCGGCAGCTGGCGCGCGCGGTGCGGCGGGCGGTGGCGATGGGAGAGGATTGATGGGCTGGGCCCTGTTGGCGGCCGCCGAGCCGCATCATCGCAAAGGGTGGCTGAAGCGGTTCGATCCGCGTTTCTGGACGGTCGATTTTGCGCGGCCGATGATGGCGAGCGTGACGAGCGATGCGCCGCGGGCGCTGCGCGTCGAGGCGGTTTTCTATCGCAAGCAGGATCTGGCCGGGCTGATCTGGGAGAGCGAAGACCGCTGGGATCATCCGCTGCTTGCCTATGAGACGAAGCGCGATTTCCGGCACACGCAACTGAAATTTCGCTGGCGGTCGGGCGGGGTCAAGCCGCTCGACGCGCTGCACGGGCCGACGCTGACGATCGAGGGGCGCGATGCGGCGGGCAGCCCACGCGCCTGGTATGTACGGCTGTGGAATTATGCGGCGGGGACGGCCGAGGATGCGGTCGTCAGCCTCGATTTCGACGCGCTCGACGGCGGGTTCCTGTTGCCGGGCGAGGCGGCCCGGGTGTGGGCGGGCGATATCGACCGGATGTTCGTTTCGCTGGTGCCGCCGGCCTATGACGGCGGCGAGGGCGTGCTGGCGGCGCCGGTCGAAGGCTGGGCCGAGATGAGCGAGATCGTGTCGAGCGGGTCGGGGTCGGTGCTGGCGATCGGCGATGTGGTGATGCCCGAGCATGGGCTGGGCATCGCGGGCGGTTATGACGACAGCTATCACCTGACCCCGGCGCGGCTGGTGCGGCAGATCGTTGGGCTCGGCTATCGCGGCGACGTCGTCCATTATGTCGGGATGAGCCATTATATGCGGCTCGAGGCATCGGGCGGCGGCTTTTATGCGAGCCTCGCGGGGGGCGTGCTCAACGCGCCGTGCGCGGCGTGGCATGCGGGCTTTGCGGGCGCGTGCCGGGCGGCGGGGCTGGGGGTGATCTGGTCGCTGTCGTATGAATATTTCGACGCCTATTGCTGGGGCGACTGGAAGCAGCGGACGGCGGATGGCGACCCGGCGCTGACCGGGTGGGAACCGCCGTCGACCCTGTTGTCGCCCGCCAATGCCGCGGCGATGGGATATTTGCAGCTGGTCGCGCGGGCGTTTGTCGCGATCGGGGCGGCGGCGGGACTGCCGCTGAAGTTCCAGGTCGGCGAGCCCTGGTGGTGGATCGCAAGCGAAGGCCGCATCTGCGCCTATGACGCGGCGACGACGGCGGCGCTGGGCGGAGCGAGCGTGGCGATTGCCGATATAGGCGGGACGCTCGATGCCGGGCAGCTGGCGATGCTCGATGCGTTGGGGGACTTGCTCGCGACATCGACCGGGGCGCTGGTCGCGGCGGCGCGCGACGAGGCGGGGGCGGCGGGGCTGGTCAGCCATTTGCTCGTCTTCCTGCCGACGGTGCTCGATACCGCGGCGCCCGAGGTGCGGCGCGCGAATGTGCCGGCGGGCTGGGCGGCGCCGGCGTTCGATGTGCTGCAGCTCGAGGATTATGACTGGGTGACCGGCGGGCGCGGGGCGGAAACCGCGGGAGCGCGGGGGGTGATGGCGGCTCGGCTCGGCTATCCGATTGCGGAACAGCATTATTTTTCGGGATTCGTGCTGCTGGCCGAACAGCGCGCGCAGTGGGCGGCGATCGCCGATGCCGCGGATAGCGCGCGGCGCGCGGGGGTGGCGCGGACTTTCGTCTGGGCGCTGCCGCAGGTCGCGCGCGACGGTTTCGTGACATTCGACGGGGAGGGCGAGATGCAGGCTTATGACGCGGTGGATTTCCCGCTGGCGATCGGGCGCGAGGCGCTGGTCGTGACCGAATTTTCGACGCAGATCATCAGCTCGCCGTCGGGGCACGAGCAGCGCGCGAGCGAATGGGCCGAGGCGCGGATGCGCTACGACGCGGGGCCGGGGATCCGGTCCGAAAGCGACGTGCGCGCGCTGAGCGATTTCTTTCGCGCCCGGCGCGGGGCGGCGCGGGCGTTTCGGTTTCGCGATCCGTTCGATTGCAGCTCGGCGGACGGCGGCGGCGTGCCGTCGGCGATCGACCAGTGGCTGGGGGTGGGCGACGGCAGCCGGCGGCAGTTCGCGCTGGTCAAATATTATGGCAGCGGCGACGCGGTGCAGGCGCGCGCGATCCGGCTGGCGGTGAACGGCAGCGTGCGGGTATCGGTGGGCGGGGTCGAGACGGCGGCGTTCGCGATGACCGAAGCGGGCGAGGTGCTGCTCGACGCGGCGCCGGCCGCCGGGGCCGCGGTGCGCGCGGGATTTCTGTTCGACGTGCCGGTGCGCTTTGCCGAGGACCGGCTGGAGGCGAGCCGCGCGACCTTCCTTGCGGGCGAGATAGCGAGCGTGCCGCTGGTCGAGGTGCGGGCGCCATGGTGATGCCCGAACCGTTAAGCGCCGCGCCCGCCTGGCTGCGCGAGGAGTTGGTGACGATGGCGTGGTGCTGGCGGCTGGCGCGGCGCGATGGCGTTGTCATCGGGCTGACTTCGCATGATCGCGATCTGGTGGTCGGGGGGCTCGTCTATCGCGCCGCGCCCGGGATGAAGCCGTCGGCGATCGAGACGAGCGACGGCCTCGATGCCGCGACGATGGATCTGGAGGGCGCGATTTCGAGCGAGGCGATCGCGATGGACGATCTCGACGCCGGGCGCTGGGACGGCGCCGAACTGGAATTGTTCGTGACCGACTGGAGCGCGGCGGACACGGCGCCGGTGACCGTCGCGCGCGGATCGCTGGGGGCGATCGAGCGGCGCGGTGCGGCCTTTGCGGCCGAGTTGCAGGGCGTCACGCGCGCGCTCGATCGCCCGGCGTGCCCCGCGACGTCGCCGGGGTGCCGCGCGATCCTGGGCGACCGGGCGTGCCGTATCGACCTGGCACCGCTGACGCACAGGCGGCGCGTCGTCGCGGTCGCAGGGCGGGCGGTCACGCTGGACGCCCCGGTAGCGGGGGCGGTAGCGGGAGCGATGATATTCGGCGACCTGCTGTGGATCGAGGGCGCGAATTGCGGGCTGGAAAGCCCGGTGATCAGTGCCGAGGGCGCGGTGCTGCATCTCGCCGAGGCGCCGCCGCTGACCGCGGTGCTGCCGGTGCGGGTGCGGCTGACCGAAGGGTGCGACAAGCAGCTTTCGACCTGCCGGTCCCGTTTTGCCAATTCGGTTAATTTTCGTGGTGAGGCACACCTGCCCGGTAATGACCTGCTGACGCGCTACCCCGGTGGATGACATCGCGGCGCGCGCATTCGCGGCGGCGCGGGGGATGGTCGGGGTGCGGTTTCTGCCGCAGGGATGCGATCCGCGCACCGGGCTCGATTGCGTCGGGCTGGTGTGGGCGGCCTATGCCGCGGCGGGGCGCGTGCTGGAACGGCCGGGCGGCTATCCGTTGCGCGGCTGGGCGCGGGCGCGGGTCGAGGCGGGGCTGGCCGCTGCCGGATTTGAGCGGGTTGCCGATGCGGCGCGCGCGGGGGACGTGGCACTGATCGCGTTCGATGCGGGGCAGTTCCACCTGGGGCTGATAGGGGCGGATCGGCTTTTGCATGCGCATGCCGGGCTGCGGCGCGTGGTCGAGACGCCGATCAATGGGATTGGGCAGGAAATGGGGCGGTGGCGATTGGTCTCGTCATGCTGAACTTGTTTCAGCATCCATGCCCGGACCTCAAGCGGGACCCCGGATCAAGTCCGGGGTGACGAAAAAAGAGCGCTCACAATCGGTTGTTCGCGGCCGAATACGGCGGGCCGGCGATCCAAATTCCATTTCGGGAGCATAGCGATGGCGACTTTGGTGCTGACGGTGGTCGGCGGGCTCGTCGGCGGGCCGGTGGGGGCGGCGATCGGCGCGTCGCTGGGCCAGCAGGTCGACGCTGCGATCTTCAAGCCCAAGGGGCGCGAGGGGCCGCGGCTGGCCGACCTGAAGGTGCAGGCGTCGACCTATGGTCAGCAGATCCCTTCATTGTTCGGGACCATGCGCGTTGCGGGAAGTGTCATCTGGGCGACCGACCTGATCGAGCGGCGGAGCAAGCGCGGCGGCGGCAAGGGGCGGCCGTCGGTGACCGAATATAGCTATGCCGTGTCGCTGGCGGTCGCGCTGTCGTCGCGGCCGATCCGCGCGATCCGGCGGATCTGGGCCGACGGCAATCTGCTGCGCGGGTCGAGCGGGACGTTCCAGGAGCGCTGCACCTTTCGCTGGTATGACGGAAGCGAGGACCAGGCGGCCGATCCGCTGATCGCATCGGCGGTCGGGATGGCGTCGGCCAGTGCGTTTCGAGGGCTTTCCTATGTGGTCTTCGAGGAGCTGGAACTGGCAAACTTCGGCAATCGCATCCCGTCGCTGACCTTCGAGGTCGAGGCCGATGCGGGTCCGGTTGACGCGGGGACGATCGGCGATGTGCTGCTGGGCGAAGCGGGACGCTGCTACGGACGGCGGGTCTTTGCGGGTTATGCCGCCTCGGGCGACCGGAAACGCGACGCGCTGGCGCCGCTGTTCGAGGTCGATGCGGTACGGCTGGTGAGCGATCCCGGCGGCTGGCACCTCGCGCCGGCCGGGACCGGGCGGGCGCCGGTCGCGCTGGCCGGGTTTCGCGAGATGCGGCGCACCGAAATGGCGGGTGACCGGATCGAGCGGAGCCGTGCGGCGCTGTCGTCGCTGCCGGGCACGATCAGGCTGCGCCATTATGAGCCGGAGCGCGATTATCAGCTGGGACAGCAGGCGAGCGCGGTCGCGGGCGGCGGGGTTCGCGAGGAACGGGTCGACTTGCCCGCGGTGCTCGCCGCCGGTTCGGCGCGTGCGCTGGCGCAGCAGCTTGCGGCAGCGGCCGCGGACGGCCGCGAGACGGTGGTGTGGCAGGCCGATCTTGGCGCGCTGGCGCTGGCGGTCGGCGGAACCGTCATGCTCGCCGACGGAAGCGCGTGGCGGATCGCGAGCCGGACCGTGCGTGCGAACGATGTGCGGCTTGAGCTGCGGCGCCACCAGCCCTTTACGGGCGATATTGCGCCCGCCGACCCGGGCACCCCGGTGAGTCCGCCCGACTGGGCCGACGCGACCGGTATGGTGCGCGTGTTCGACCTGCCCAATCTGCAAAGCCCGGCCGCCACCGCGGCGCAGTTGGCGGTCGTGGCGGCGGGCAGCAACGACGGCTGGCGGGGGGCCGATTGCTGGGTGGTGCCGATGCCCGGGTCCGAACCGGTCCCGGCCGGCACGCTGCGCCCGGCGGCGGCGCTCGGCGCACTGGCGGAGCCGCTGGCGGCGGGAAGCGAGACGATGTTCGACCTGGTCAACGCGGCGGTGGTGACGCTGGTCAATCCGGCGATGACGCTGGAGTCGGCGGACGACGCGCGGCTGCTCGGCGGCGCGAATCGGGCGATGATCGGCAGTGAATTGCTGCAGTTCGGGGTCGCGGAGGCACTGGAGCCGGGGGTCTGGCGGCTGTCGCGATTCCTGCGCGGACGCGCGGCGACCGGCGCGGGTGCGCACGACGCGGGCGAAGCTTTCGCGCTGATCGACGACCCGGCCGTGCTGATGTTGCCCGACGAGCTTGCCCGCGCCGCGGAAAGCGGAAGCGCGATCGTGCAGTGGGCGGCGCGAAACGACACGAGCATCGCGGAGGTCGCCGTGCCCGATGCGGGGCAGGCGCTGCGCCCGCCGGCACCGGTGCACGGACGCGTGCAGCCGGACGGTTCGGGCGGCGTCGATGTCATATGGGTCCGCCGGAGCCGGGTCGATACCGGCTGGCGCGACCATATCGACCTGCCGCTCGGTGAAAGCCGCGAGGCGTGGCGCGCGACGCTGGTTCCCGCGGTGCCGGGCATCGGGCCGTGGGAATGCCCGTCGGCGAGCCTGCATATCGACGCCGCGACGATGGCGGTGCTGCCGCCCGGCTCCGCGATCGCGATTCGTCAGCTGGGTGATTTCGCGGTGTCGGCGCCGCTTATCTTGACGTTGATATAAAAGGAGAAAGCCATGTCCTCGACTCCCAGATTCGGCCTGCCGCTGCTGACCGTCGCGCAGGCGCAAAAGGAGGTCACGCACAATGAGGCGCTGGCTCTGATCGACGCGCTGGTTCAGGCCGCGGTCGAAGCCGGGCCGCAGGCCGACCCACCCGCCGAGGCCGGCGAGGGGCAGTGCTGGCTGGTCGGTGCGGGCGCGACGGGCGGCTGGGCCGGCCAAGCGGACATGCTCGCGATCCGGACCTCTGGAGGCTGGCGTTTCGTCGCCGCCCGCGCCGGGATGCGCGTGGTGCGGCTGGCCGACGGGGCCTGGCTCCGCTTCGACGGCGAAGGCTGGATCGCCCCGGCAGAAATTGCGGGGCCGTCGGGCGGGTCGACAATCGACTCCGAAGCGCGTAGCGTGCTGGCAGCGCTGATCACGCTCCTTGCGGCGCATGGTCTTCTGATTTCAGGCTGAATTTGCTTCTGCTCGCGTTGAAAGTGCGACTTTTTGGCAACAGAATGATGATTTGTTCGCTTGCACGGAACCAAAGGCGCGAGTAGGACGTCTGGCGAGACGTATATCTCAATTGAAAGGGGAATTACTATGAGGAAGCTTGCCGTCGCTATGGCGTTGGCCTCCACTGCCCTGGCGTCGCCTGCTCTGGCGCGCGACGACTCCTGGTACGTGGGTGTTGGTGGTGGTGTGATGATCGTCGAGGACATGGACCTCGACATCGGCGCCACCAAAAATGCTGGCACGCTCGATCACCGCACCGGTTACGACTTCGAAGGTACGGTCGGTTACGATTTCGGCGGATTCCGCGCGGAAGTCGAAGTCGGCTACAAAGAAGCCGATATCAAGGGTGGTACCTTCGGTGCTCCGGGAATTCCGAGCCAGGTCGCTGGCGGTGGTTCGTTCACCGGCAGCACGCCGCTGAACGGCGATTCGAACGCCCTGAGCTTCATGGTCAATGGCATGCTCGACTTCGGCGACGATGACGGCATCCAGGGCTTTGTCGGCGGTGGTGCCGGTGTTGCTCGCGTTTCGGTCGAGCCGGTCTTCGCCGGTCCGTTCATCGACGATTCGGACACGGGCTTTGCCTGGCAGGCGATCGCCGGCGTTCGTGCGCCGCTGACCCGCAACATCGACGTGGGCCTGAAGTATCGTTTCTTCAACGTCAACGGCGTCGACCTGGTCGACCAGGTTGGCCGCGACGTTTCGACGCGCTTCCGTTCGCACTCGCTGCTCGGTACGCTGACGTTCAACTTCGGCGGCGCAGAGCCGGTCGAGCCGGCAGCTCCGCCGCCGCCTCCGCCGCCCCCGCCCCCGCCGCCTCCCCCGCCGCCCCCGCCGCCGCCGCCGGTTTGCGCGCCTGGGCCGTACATCGTGTACTTCGACTGGGATCAGTCGAACATCACGCCGGAAGCGGCTTCGACGCTCGACAACGCGATCAGCGCCTATAACCAGGGCTGCACGGGTACGCAGGTCATGCTCGCCGGTCACGCTGACCGTTCGGGTTCGGCCAAGTACAACGTCGGTCTGTCGGAACGCCGCAACACCGCGGTTCGCAGCTACCTCACCGCTCGCGGTGTCTCGGATGGCTCGATCAGCGCGCAGGCGTTCGGCGAAACCCGTCCGGCCGTTGCGACCGCCGATGGCGTCCGCAACGACCAGAACCGTCGCGTGGAAATCACTTACGGTCCGAACTCGGGCATGTAAGACCGGTTTCCGCTCCCGACAGGGACTGGAAGACAAAGAAGGGCGGTACCGCAAGGTGCCGCCCTTTCTTCATGGCGGCTGCGGATTCGGGTGAAGGCCGGCTGCTTCGGGGGAGGGCGGCGCGGACATTGCCAAATTCGTCGCCCCCGCCTTCGCGGGCACATCGACGGTATAACTCGCTGGAAATAGCGATTTCGGCCCCCATGGCAAACGGCGACAGGCAGCTTCGCGCCTGATTTCCGACGTTTCCTGTTGCGCGCAATCAATCCGAAAGCCGGCATTCGAAAACCCTTTAAGGTCGATGCCGGATGCCCTGGCGCGCGAGTGAAACGGAAAGTCTCGGCCGGATATGGTCAGGATTCACCGCCGAGCGTTGATATCGTGCGCCCTCGGCGGTGCGGCGGTCGATCGTCACTAAATTGCAATGCTGGCGGCGCAACTGGCGCCCTACTTGCGATGGCCGCTGCACGGGGTCGATCAAACTAGATGGGGCAGACGAGATATTCTGGCGGCGGCATGCTGCGCGCCCTCGCTCTGTCACTGGCCTTCTTTCTGCAGGTGCTAGTGGCGGAACCAGCGGGCGCGCGCGGGCAGCAGGATGATTGGGGCGTCACCGCAGGACAACCCCTGGCCGATGCGCTGCGCCAGTTTGGCAAGCGCAACGGATACGACGTTATCGTCGCCGAAGAGCTGATCGCAGGCAAACGGGCAGGCCCGGTCCACAACGCGCGGACGGCGTATGACGCATTGATGCAGATGCTGGAGGGCAGCGGCCTTGTGCCGCGCTTCACCCGCCCCGACGCCATCATCCTTGAATCGGCGGCGCGCCAGGCACCGCCGGACATGTCGCTCGAAGAGATCGACGTGCTGACCTCGGCTTTCCGGGCAAGCAACGACGAATATCGTTGGTATGGCGAAAAGCTGCTCAGGGCGAGCCTCTCGCTCTTGCGCCGGTCCAGCGAGTTGGGGACGCGGCCCTATGATTTTACGCTCTATGTCTGGTTATCGGCCGACGGGCGGATCACTGCTCTCGATGGCTTCGGTGCCGGGAGCAACGACGAGGCGCTGATAATCGCGCGGAAATTGCTCGACGGCATGACCGTCGGCTCGCCCCCGCCTGCGAATATGCCCCAGCCCGTCGGGCTGCGGATCGTCGCGCAATGAACGATATCGCCGGGATCGATGCGGGCGGCAAAGGTCCTGCGCCGGATGAGGGCGGGCACGGGGCGGGAATCGCGCTCTCCGCATCTCTTCATTTGGGGGGCATCCTCCTTTTTTGCTTCGCTTACGCCGGGAATGGCGGGGGCGGATCGCGCGAGGCGCTGAGCGGCGAGCCGATGACGGTCGAGCTTTTGTCGCCTGACTCCGCTGCCGGCCCGTCGCGCGCCGGGGGCGGGGTTCCCGACGTTCGCGATCTGCCGTTCACGCAGGAGCATAGCGATGTGGCGGTCCGGACCAAGGGATCCGGCGAAGCGCCCCGCGCCGGCAACGCGAAATTCGACGCCGAGCTGGCGAGCCTGCTGGCGGACGATCCGCTCGCGGGGACGGGCAAGTCGGCCTATGGCGCGATCTTGCGCAAGCATATCGCGGCACACAGCCGGCGCCGCGGCGATCGCATCGGACGGAACGACGCCGGGCTGGTCATGCTGCGCTTCCGGGTCGCGCGCGACGGGCGCGTCGTCGATGCGCGCGTCCTGCGGTCGCCGAACAGCCTGATCGGCGAAAAGGCGCTGGCCGCGCTGTGGCGGTCCGAACCGCTGCCGCAGGTGCCAGCCGAACTGGCCGTGCCGATCGAGGTCGATGTGCCCATCGACTTCCAGGTCCAGGGGTGAGTGCCGATGCGCCCGTCCGTGCCGGCCCGCTAGCGTCATGGAGACCTTCACCCTCCTCCAGCGTTTCATGCAACTCTATCCCGATTTCCGGGAGCGGCTGCGCCGCCGCCTCGGTTCGGCCGACCTCGCCGATGAGGCATTGAACGAGGTCTATGTCAAACTGCGCACGACCGACAAATCCTATACGGTGCGCGATGCGCCGGCCTATCTGTTCCGTCTGACCCTGAACGCCGCATCCGACCTTCGCAGGTCGGCGAAGCGGCATTCGCTGGCGGACCAGATCGAAGCCGCGTTCGACATCCCCGATCCGGCGCCCTCTATCGCACGCACGGCGGAAGATCGCGAGGCGGTCGGGCAGCTCGAAGCGGCGATTGCCGCGCTGACCGAAAGGCGGCGCATGATATTGATCGCCGTTCGGATTCACGAGCGGTCGTGTCGCGAAATCGCGGTGGAATTGGGCGTGTCGACGCGAACCGTCGAGATGGAGCTGCGCTGCGCGCTCGACCATTGCGCCGAATATCTGAATAAAAACGAACGGGAGGATTTCGCTTATGGCCGGCAAAAACCGTCTCGTCATTGAAGGACTGACCCAAGTTGACGACGCCCGACAATAATGAACTGGGAAGATGGCCCGACCGCGACGCGATGGCGCGTAGCTGGGTCGTGCGCCTGAAATCGGGCGAGGCGACGCAGCGCGACCTCGACATGCTGCTGTCGTGGCGCGCGCAAAACGAGGAGAATGAAGGCGCGTTCCGCCGGGCCGCCCGCCTTTGGGAGCAACTGGGACCGGCACTGGTCGACGGCGCAACCTTGCCGGCGGCCAGCCAGGGCGTTTCGCGCCGCTGGTTCATCGGCGGCGGAGCCGCGATGGCCGCCGCCGCGGCGGTGGCGCTCGTGCCCCTGGCGGCGCCCGTCCCGGCGGGCGCGCGCGAATATCGCACGGGCAAGGGCGAGCGCCGCTACGTCCGGCTCGATCCCGAGGTCAGCGCCGAACTCAACACCGATTCGCGACTGCTGTTCTGGGCCGATGCCGCGGAGCCGCGCGTCGAGCTGTCGCAAGGCGAGGCGCTGATTTCGGCGACCTGCGACCCGGGGCGCGGGCTGATCGCCACGGCAAAGGATGTCGAGGTCCGTGCACAGGTCGCGCGTTTTTCGATGCGGTCGGACGGCGGGCTGATGCGCGTTGCCTGTCTGGAAGGGCAGATCGAGGTGGTGTCGCAGGGCGGCCGCGCGACGGTCGATGCCGGGGCCAGTTTCGACTTCCGGGCGGGCGAGGTCCGGCCGACCCCCCGCGACGTCGCCGAAAGCGGCGCTGCGTGGCAGCGCGACCTGTTTCTGTTCAAGGACCGCCCGGCGGGCGAAGTGATTGCCGAACTCAACCGCTATCGCCCGGGGCGCGTCTATCTGCTGGGCAGCCGCAACGACGTCCGGATCAGCGGTGTCATCCACCTCGAACGCGCGGATTTTGCGGTCGACCATATCGCAAAGTCGCTCGGCATGAAGGTCATCCGGCTTCCGGGAGGCATTGCGATCCTGCGAAATTAGGGTCCTGACCCATCGCCGACCCGAAAAAAGATTTCGCATTTCCCGGCCCCCGGACGTCATCGGAGCGAGGGGAATGAAATGAGTGCGTCTCTTGCCATGAAACCGCCGGAAACGCCCGACGCCGGGCTTCCCACGCTGTCGCGCCGGCTGGCGCAGGTCCGGACGCGCAAGGACGCGTTCGACCTGCTGGCCTGCTTTCTGCAGGCGCAGGGCCTCCCCGATCTGATCCTGACCTTCATTCCGCCGGGCGACCTTGCCAACCAGACGGTGCAATGGTCGACGCTGGACGGCGAAACGGCCGACCGCGTGCGCAGCATCGGCTTCGACGGGCGCGACCCGGTCCGGCGCTTTGCACGGCGCGCGATCGAACCCTTTATGTGGACCTCGGACGAATGGCCCGGAGAGAAGTCGGCTTTCGCCAGAGATGTCATGGCAAACCTGCGCAGGGCCGGGGTCGAAGGCGGCGTGAGCGTCGCCGTATGGGGTCGCGGCGGGCGCGTGGCGATCGCCGACGCGATCGCTGCTCCGCCGGTATTGCGGACCCTGCCGCCGTCCTTTCTCGATCTCTTCTTTGTCGCGACCGTGTTGACAGCGCGCACGATCGAACGGCTTTCGCTCGTTCGCGGCCGCACGCCGCTGTCCCGCCGCGAAATCGAGATTCTCGAACTCGCCGCGCAAGGGCTGACGAACAGCGCCGTCGCCGAGCAGCTCGAGATCGTCGAAGAGACCGTCAAATTCCATTTCCGGGGAATCCGGGAAAAACTGGGCACCCGGAGCAGGGCGGACGCCATCGCGTTTTTCGCGATCCTCGATGCGTCGTGGGACGGATCGTTTCGGGAAGGCGCCAGGGTGCGGTCGTCGCAAGCCGGTTGAAGAATATAATATAACTAAAATATAAAAATAATACTCCTCATAATATCTGCCTGGGTCAATATTGATCCGGGCATTTTGTCGTACGCTATTTATAAAAATCTACCTGAAAAGGTTAGTATTACTAGTGTCATAGTGAAACCTTAGCGGAGCGACCACCGGTAGCGAATCGGGATGACCGATTCGACTTTACGAGGGGCGTTGCAAGGCGATGGTTCGAATAAAAAGATTGAGAGCGGGGCGTACTCTGCACCCGCTGCAGGGTTGCATGGCCGCGATAGGCGGTCTTGCCCTCTGTGCGGCGAATCCGGTCGCGGCGCAGGACGAGGCCGCCGCCGATGCAGCGGCGCCAGCGGGCGATCCCGAGTTCCGCTTCGACGTCATGGAATATGTCGTGCGCGGCAATTCGGTGCTGACGGCCGCGGACATCCAGACGGTGCTGATGCCGCACGCGGGTTATGGCAAGAGCGTGCCCGATGTCGAGGTCGCGCGCGGCGAGCTCGAAAAGATCTATCGCGACCGCGGCTATGCGACGGTGGTCGTCGAAATTCCGCAGCAGGATGTCAGTTCGGGCATCCTCGAACTGGTCGTCACCGAAGGCAAGGTAGGCCGTGTCCGCGTGACCGGCGCCGACTTCGTGCTGCCGAGCGAGGTTCGCGGCGCGCTGCCGAGCCTGAAGCCCGGCACCGTTCCCAATGTCCCGGCGCTCCAGCAGGAACTGTCGTCGGCGAACGCGCGCACGACGCGCACGATCACCCCCGAGTTCAAGGCGGGCGCGGCGCCGGGCACCGTCGATATCGAACTGGCGGTCGAGGACAAAAAACCGTGGGGCGCCTCGATCGAAGTGAGCGACCAATATAACCGCTCGACCGAACGCTTGCGTCTCAACCTATCGGCGAACTACGATAATCTCTGGCAGGCCGGCCACAGCGCGAATATCTTTTTCCAGACCGCGCCGCAGGATTTCGACCAGGTCCAGGTCGTGTCGGGCTCCTATTACGCGCCGCTCGGCTACGGCCGGTCGAGCCTGCTCGGCTATATCGTCAATTCGAACACCGACGTCGCGACCGTCGGCGGGCTGACCGTGCTCGGCAACGGCCTGACGGTCGGCGGGCGCTTCATGCGGACGCTCGGCAATTCGCCGCAGGGCACCGTGCAGTCGCTGCTGTTCGGCGTCGATTACAAGGATTATCTCGACCAGATCGGCCTCGTCGATCCCGAAACGGGCGAGACGCTGACCTTCGACACGCCGGTCACCTATCTGCCGTTCACCGCGCAATATCGCTGGCTTGGCGGCAACACGCAATCGAACGGCGAGTTCAGTATCGGCGCGACCTTCGCCTTCGATGGCCTCGTCGGCCGCCAGCGCGAATTCGGCTATATTCCCGACAATCCGCTGACCCCGAACGTCAACGAGGAATCGGTCGGCAAGCGCGCCGGCGCCGAAGCGAGCTTCATCTATTTCTATGGCAGCGGCGTCTATAATCGCCAGCTCAAGAATGATTTCGATCTGCGCGCGGCGCTCGACTGGCAGCTCGCGCCCGCGCCGCTGATTTCGAACGAGCAGTTCGTGCTCGGCGGGGTCGGCAGCATCCGTGGCTACCGCGAAGCCGAAGCGCTGGGCGACAGCGGTGCCCGTCTTTCGCTCGAGCTCGGGTACAAGATTCCGATCAGCACCGACGGCAAGGTCGACTGGCGCGTCGCGGCCTTTGTGGAAGGCGGTTACGCCTGGATCGAAAGTCCGCTTCCCGAAGAAAAATCATCCTTCTGGCTCGGCAGCGCCGGCCTGACGACCAAGTTCGACCTCTACAAGACTTTCTACGGTCAACTCGACCTCGCTTATCAATTTCGATCGGATCCGACGAAGTCGGGACAGCCTGTCCAGGACGACCTGGGCGGCCTGCGCGCGCACTTCAAAGTCGGCCTGAAATACTGAGGACATTATCATGAAGAAACTGATTATCGGTGCGGTCGCGGCGGCGATCGGCATGCTTGCCCTGCCGGGAGCGGCGTCGGCCCAAACGAACGAAGCGGCGTGGCTCGACGACAATCTGTCGGTACGCAAGGAGATCGTGGTGAAGCCGGGCGCCGATGGCGCGGGCCTCGATGCCAAGACCGCGACCTTTCCCTTCGTGCTGCGCCTCTCGACCCAGACCTTCGCGTTTGACGATGTAAAGCCCGACGGTTCCGATCTTCGCGTCGCCGGGCCAAAGGGCGAACGCGTCGATCATTATGTCGAGAGTTTCGACCCGAAGGCGGGGCTCGCGACGGTGTGGGTGAAGGGCGTCGGCCTCGATCCTGCGTCGAGCCAGACCTATCATCTCTATTACGACGGCGACGTCGCCTCGACCGCCAATCCGGCAGGGGTCTTCGACGCGTCGGAAATCCTCGCGCTCGACTTCACGGGCTCGCCGATGAAGGACCGCACGCGCAACAACAACAGCATCTCGACCGTCCCGACCTCGGCGGGTTTCGCCGGCCAGTCGGCGACCTTCAGCGGCAAGGAAGCGCTGCGCATTGCGGGTTCGAGCAGCCTGAACATCGGCGGCCGCCCGTTCACCTTCATGGCGTGGGTGAAACCGGGTGGCGCAGGGGGTGGCAGCCTCGTCGATCGCGCCGGTTCCTTCTCGATCGCGCTTGCCGGACTGACCCCGGTCGCAACCGTCGGCGGCGCCCAGATTCCCTCGACCGCCGCGTTAAAAGCCGGCGCCTGGAACCATGTCGCGCTCGTTGTGCGCAGCGACGGCCGCGCCGAGCTGTTCATCAATGGCACTCCGGCGGGGGCCGGCAGCGCTGCGCTTCCCGCGCAGCAGGGCGACATCGTCGTCGGCGAGGGTTTCGCCGGCCAGATCGACAATCTGCGTCTCGCCGCCGCCGATCGCAGCGCGGGTTATGTGCAGGCGGTTGCCCGGTCCGACAATGGCCGCGGTCTCGTCACCTTCGGCGCCGAACAGGAACGCACCGGCCATTTCGAGGTCGGCTATTTCGTGACGGTGGTGAAGAGCGTCACGATCGAGGGCTGGCTGGTCATCGCGCTGTGCGGCATCCTGCTCGTGCTGGCGATCCGCGTCATGGTTCAGAAGTTCCGCATGCTGAAGCGGATCGAAACCGAGAATGGCGAATTTGAAAAGGCTTATGCCGCCGAAGGGCAGATCGAAGGCGCGGCGCTTGGCCAGTTTGCGGTCAAGAACCCCAGTTCGACGCTGTCGCAGCTCTACCAGGCGGGCTTGCAGGAAATCGCCAACCGGTCGCGGGCCGGACGCGCACGTTTTACCGGCCCGGCGATCGAGGCGCTGAAGGCGCGGATCGATGCCGTGTCCTCGAACCAGGCGTACAGCCTCTCCGACAAGCTCGTCATCCTGACGCTGTCGATTGCGGGCGGACCGTTCCTCGGGCTGCTCGGCACGGTGGTCGGTGTGATGATCACCTTCGCGGCGATTGCGGCGCAGGGGAATGTCAACGTCAACGCGATCGCACCGGGCGTCGCCGCGGCGCTGCTCGCGACCGCGGCGGGTCTCGCCGTCGCGATCCCGGCGCTGTTCGGATACAATCTGATCGTCACCCGGATCAAGCGCATCAACGCCGCCAATCGCTCGTTCGCCGACGCTCTCGTCGCGCGGATTGCCGAAGAATATGGCGCTTAAGGAGCCGGGCTCATGGCCAAAGTTCAAGACGAAGATGCCATTTACGACGAGATCAACGTCGTTCCGATGCTCGACCTTGCCTATGTGCTGATCGTCATCTTCATCCTGATGGCGACCGCGCAAGTGGCCGGTATCGAACTCGACCTGCCACAGGCGTCGAACCGCCAGACGCTGGAAGCCTCGCAGACGCAGGCGATCAGCGTCGCATCGACCGGCGACCTCTATCTCAATGGCGCGCCGACGACGGCGGCCGAGCTGGAGGCCGAGATGCGTCAGCGCTTCGCCGAGGACCCCGAGGTTCCGGTGGTGATCCGTGGCGACACGCAGGCGGCGTACGGCAAGGTGGTCGAAGTGCTCGACGTGCTGAAGGGCGTCGGCATCACCAAGATCGGCCTGCCCGCCGAAAAGCCTGCGGGCTGAGCGGGGAAACGGACCGGCCATGACCGCTTTGCCTTTCCTCCGAAAGAAGCCCGACATGCGACGGGTTGCCGGACCGGCCGCGCTGATCCTGGCGCTGCTGCTGGCCGCCTGGTGGCTCGCGGGCCTCGACAAGGTCGAGGAGCGCGTGCGCGACGAAGAGGTCGAGATGTTCGACCTCGCCGTCCCGCCGCCGCCGCCGCCGCCGCCGCCCGAACTCACCGAACAGCCGCCGGAGGAGGTCGAGAAGGTCGCCGAAACCGCGCAGGCGGTGCAGCCTGACCCGCTCTCGCCGCCGCAACCGGCGAACACCAACCCGCCGGCCGGCGACCTGTCGAGCCTGCTGCAGGATCCGACCAGCGACAGCGGCGCCTTTTCGGGCGGTCCGCGCGGGCAGGGCGGGACCGGCAGCGGTGCGATGATCGGCGGCACCGGCAAGGGCGGCAGCGGCGCGTCGCGCGCCTATGCCGAACTCGTCCAGCGTGCGCTGATGCGGCAACTGCGCAAGCGGCCGAACCTCGCGCAGGCGAGTTTCCAGTTTCGCGTCCGGGTTCGCGTCTCGGGATCAGGGCAACTTGAAATCCTGGGTCTGTCGGGCGTCCGTCCGGCCGATCTTGAGGCCGAATTGCTGCAGACGCTGCGCGGCCTGAACCGGATCGACACGCCGCCACCTGCGGGCGTGCCCAATCAGATCACTCTCCAACTCAACCAGGCGTGAAACCCATGACCAAGGAACAGGGAAAATCAACGATGCGTAGCCACAAGTTCAAACCGACTCTCCTGGCCGCAACCGCTGCGCTCGCGGCGCTGGCCGCGGCCCCGCAGGGCGCCGCCGCGCAGGACCGCCCGACCGATCCCTCGACGATCGATATCCTCGACGTGCTCGTCGAAAAGGGCGTGCTGTCGCGCGACGACGCCAATTCGGTATTGTCGGAAGCGCGCAAGCGCGCCGAGGCGAACAGCGGCGTCGTGCGCGTGCCTTATGTCCCCGAGGCGGTCCGCAACCAGATCCGCGACGAAGTGAAGAAGGAGGTCGTCGCGACCGCCCGGCAGGAAGGCTGGGCCCAGCCCGACGCGCTTCCCGAATGGCTCAGCCGCTTCCGTTTCTCGGGTGACATGCGCGTGCGCGGCGAACATGTCGCCTTCGGTCAGAGCAACACGCCGCTGATCTATGATATCAACGCGATCAACGCCGATGGCGGCTATTTCGTCGACGACCTGTTGCCGCTGCGCGCGACGACGAAGGATCGCCAGCGCGCCCGAGTCCGCGCCCGTTTCGGCGTCGATGCCAAGGTGTCGGACAAGGTCGAGGCCGGCCTGCGCTTCGTCACCGGCAATCCGAGCGACCCCGTTTCGACGAATGAATCGCTGACCGGCAATTTCGACAAGTTCATGGTCGGGCTCGACCGTGCGTATATTCGCGTGCGTCCGTTCGCCAAGGACGGCCGCTTCGCCGGCAGCAGTCTCATCCTCGGCAAGTTCGACAATCCCTTTTTCTCGACCGAGCTGATGTTCGACCGCGACCTCCAGTTCGAAGGCGCGGCGGCGACACTCGAGGCGCGTCTCGGCGGCGATGACGGCGCACCCTCGGTCTTTCTGACCGGTGGCGCTTTCCCGCTCGAGGAATGGGACTTCACCGGCGACGACAAATTCCTGTTCGCCGGCCAGATCGGGGTGAAGGCCGCGCCCGTCGACGGGCTGCGCTTCAAGGCGGCGGCGGCGCTCTACGAATTCGCGAACGTTCAGGGCCAGTATAATACGCAGGGCCTGCGCGACAATGACTTCACCGCGCCCGACCGCGTCCAGTTCGGCAACTCGGTGTTCAACCTGCGCCAGGACGGCGGCGTCGTGAACACGGTCAAGTTCGGCCTCGCGTCGAAGTTCCGCGTCGGCGCGGCGACCGCACGCGCCGAATTCGACATCAACCCGACCCTCGTCGGCGCGCTCGATTTCGAAATGCTCAAGAATTTCGGCTTCGACCGTGGCGATCTCGACGACCGGCTGGTGCCCGCGTCGAGCGGCGACATGGCGTGGAACGCGCAACTGTCGATCGGCCACCGCGAGATCGCCGAAGCGAACGCATGGAGCCTCAGCGCCGGCTACCGCCGCCTCGAAGCCGATTCGACGCTCGACCTGTTCACCGACTCCGATTTCGGTCTCGGCGGCACCGACCAGAAGGGCTTCGTCGTCCGGGGCAGCTGGGGCCTTGCCAGGAATTTCTGGCTCTCTGGCTCGTGGTTTTCGGCGCGCACCATCGACCTTGTCGACCCCGCGACCGGCACGGCCGCGCCGCCGATCGATACCGACGTCTTCATGCTCGACCTGAACGCGAAGTTTTGAGGGATATCGTGATGAAAAAGCACATCATCGGGCTGTCGCTCCTCGCTCTGGTTCTCGCTCCCGCCGCGCGCGCGCAGGATAATGCGGCCGCGGGCGGCTGCATCGTCGCCGAGCAGGCGCAGCAGCTGATCGATACGCTCAAGCAGCGTAACGACCAGCTTCGCGACATGTCGGAAAAGATGCGCGCGATGGAGGCCGAGGTTGCAGCGGCGCGCAGCGCCGCCGGGCAGATCGAGGCGAGCCGCAAGGCGATCGTCATTGCCGCCGACAAGAACCGCGAACTGCGAGAACTCGGCGACGCGATCATTGCCGATTACGAAAAAATGGGCCTCGGCAAGAAGGTGGCGGCGGGCGAGCCGCTGACCGGCCTCTATCGCGTCCGGCTGGAGAACAAGTTGCAGGAGTTCAGCGACCAGGTCGCGGCGCTCGGCTTCTATCCCGAGCGCGACGCGGTGCCGGCCACCGGACCGGCGCCGTCCACCCCCTGATCCGCACACCCTCCGCGCGTACCCCTTTCCCTATCGATCCCGAGGACTCGTCATGCTGACCCCCAATGCCTTCATTGCCCCCGCCCGCAAGCGCATCACCCGTTTGAGCCGCGCCGCGCTGGCGGCATCGGTCAGCATCTCCTCGCTGCTGGTCATGGCTTCGCAGCCCGCCGTCGCGCAGGAAGCCGGCACCCTGCCCGGAACGCAGATCCTGCAGGGCGGGCGCTGGACGGGTGCCAAATTGCCGACCGTGGCGCAGGGGAACACAGGGCTGGTGATGACGATCGAGCAGGAGCAGAAGCGCGCGCTGCTCGACTGGTCGCGCTTCGACGTGGGCAAGAACGAGGAGGTGCATTTCCAGCAGCAGGGCACCGACTGGATCGCGCTCAACCGCATCTTCGACAGCAAGCCGAGCGAAATCGCGGGCAAGATCACCGCCAAGGGTCAGGTGTGGTTGCAAAATACCAACGGCATCATTTTCAAGGATGGAGCACAGATCAACGCGCACAGCATCCTTGCGACCGCGCTGCCGATCACCGAGAACCAGCTCTATAACGGGCTGCTTTCGGGCAACGGGGTGATCCGCGGCCAGGCCGCCAATCCGCTCTTTCCCGCCCAGAATATCGGCATGGTGCCGCGCCCACCGGTCGGGCTCGATCCGAACAGCCTGCTCGGACAGGCGCCGGCGCCTGTCGCGGGTGAGCGGACGAGCGTCATGGATTTCCTTGCGCGCGCCGCGATCCGCATCGCGATCCTGCGTAAAAACGGCATGGAGGGCGTCGACCAGTATAATTCGGGCTACGGCCTCGACACGCTCAGCTATTACGACGCCGCGAAGGGCAGATACGTCTATTTCGTCGATCCCGACTTTGCGAACGTCGGCCTCGGCGCGGTGCTCGAAAGCATCATCGCCACCATCGACGTGTCGAAGATGGGCGAGTATAATTATTCGGATTTCACCAACATCACCCAATTCTGGACCGGGTCCAGCTGGCAGGGGATCCCCGCGGGATCTCAAACGATTCCGCAGGCCCTGCGCGACGAGGTCGCGGCGCAGATCAAGACGCAGTTCGTCGATCAGTACAGCGCGCGCCTCGCGACGACGCAGCAGAACTACGCCAATTATCTCGCCAATTCGCGCATCACGGTCGAGCGTGGCGCGACCCTGGCCGCCAGCTCCTCCGACAGCGCCAGCCCCGGCAAGATCATGCTGTTCGGCCCCAATGTATCGAACGCCGGCAAGCTGACCGCGCACGACGGGCAGGTGTTGATGGCGGCCGGCGAGGAGGTCAAGCTCAGCGCCGGACAGGCGTTCACGAACTCGGCGCGCGGCGGCCTCGCGGTCAATGTGATGGCGACGCCCATCAACGATGCCTATGGCAGCTACCCCGGCATCCCGTGTTGCCGGCCCGAAGCGCGTTTGGAGTGGGAGGCAGACTATCTCCGGCGCGCCCGCGACGTCGGAATGACCGTCGCGAATAGCGGCGAGATCCTCGCCGATCGCGGCGCGGTGACGATGGTCGGCGCCAATGTCGACCAATCGGGCGCCATTCGCGTTACCAACGGTGTGCGCCAGCGCAACGGAACCGTCGTGCTGCAGGCCAGCCATGGTTTCATGCTCAGCGACTATTCGGTCGGCGGCAATTATTTCGCCGGCAAGGTCACGCTGGGTGAAGGCAGCGTCACCAGCATCACTCCCGACACCTCCGACATCACCGGTCTCGCCGCCGACAGTTTCGCCAAGGGGCGCGTCCTCATCGCAGGTAACGAAATCGTCCTCGAGAAAAATTCGAGCGTCATTTCGCGCAGCGGCGAGGTGGTAATCCACGCCAGCCCGAGCGGCGTCGGCGAACGCGGCGGCAGCAGCCCGGCCGCCACCGATGGTTCGGTCCAGGAAACCCGCGGCGACAAGGGCAGTTTCGTCATGAAGTCGGGCGCGCGGATCGACGTGTCGGGGCTGCGCGATGTCGAGCGCAGCGTCGCCGACAATAGCTTTGCGGTCGAGGTGCGCTCGAACGAAGTGTCGGCCTCGCCGAAGCAGCGCGACGGTATCCTCGTGGGCGAGACCGTCTATGTCGACCGCCGCGACGGCGCGGCGATCGTCGACTGGACCGGCGCGCTCGCGGGCGAACAGCGCACCGCCGAACAGATGTCGGTCGAAGGCGGCAATGTCCGTATCCGCGCGTCCGAATTCGCCATCGTCGAGGACGGCGCGACAATCGACGTGTCGGGCGGCAGCACCAGATATACCGATGCCGAAGTAACCGTCACGCGCCTGCAGGACAGCTTCGGGCGCTTTCACAATATCTCCGACGCCGATCCGAACCTGCGCTATGTCGGGATCAGCAAGGCGACGCGGCTCGAGAAAGGCTATGTCGAGGGCTCCGACGCGGGGGCGGTCGAATTGCTGTCGGGCAGTTCGCGCCTGTTCGGCAAGCTCACGGGCGACGTTGTCGTTGGTGACCGCCAGATCATGGGGGCGCTCGGCCAGATCCGGGCGCCGCGCGTTCCCGCCGGCGCGGTCGGGGCGAGTCTCGTCGGCGCAGCCGGCATGCCCAAGGCGGGATCGGCGACGCTCCACCGCGGCGGACCCGAATATGGTCCCTGGTCGTCGACCTACAGCTTCGTCGTCGCCGACGAAAAGGCGTTTACCGGCACGCTGTGGACCGAGACCGAAACCAACGGCCCGTTCGTTGAAAGCGATCCCATGCTGCTCGATCCGTTCGCGGTCGGCACCAGCCATGGCGACCAGAGCTATAACGAGGGCGATCCGCTCTGGACGTCGAAGGGAACCTATGAAAACGGCCAGCCGCGCTGGGTGTCCTACATCGAGGATGATTTCTTCTCGGGCATGGGCGACGTCGTCCTGGGTTATGGCAGCGGTCATCAGACCCAGACGATCAATCCCGGCGTCTCGATCCGTCTCGCGCCGGGTGGCGGCTTTTCGACCAGTAGCGAAAATGGCGTTGGCCGCGTCGGCAACAATGTCTCGATCGTCGCGCCTTCGGGCAATATTTCGCTCGGGGCCGCCAATGGCATGACGATCGGCAGCGATGTTCTGCTGTCGGTCGCGGCGCCGTGGATCAACGACGCCGATGCGCCCGCCAATGCGATCCGCGGCTATGTCGACGGCGGGACGATCAGCTTGCTCGGCTCGACGCTCACCGGCGACATCACGCTCGATGCCGGCGGCGGCGGCTGGTACCAGCGCGTCAGGCCGGGACAGAACAGCCAGGGACAGGGTGCGTCCACGCGTTTCAACGAGGGCGATTTCCGCCTGTTCGAGGGCAAGGGCGGCAAGGTCGAACTGGGCGGCGGCGGCCAGACCGTCGGCGCGATCCTCGACTTCGCCGATATCAGCCTTGGCGGTCTCGGCGGTGGGGGCATGCTGGCGCTGCTTGCATCGGGCGATGTCGTCGTCGGGCCCGCTGGCGGCTCGGCAGGCGAGGCCGAATATATCGACGAGACGCTGTTCCGCGACATGGGCGTCGGCAGTCTTGCGCTGGGCGCCGACACGCTGACCATCGCTTCGGGCGCCAACCTGCTGTTCCAGACGCGCAACATGCGCTTCCGCGGCCGCGCCTATGACGTCGCGAGCGGCACCGACCTTCGCGACGTGACCGACCTCACGCTCCTGCCGCCGCATTTGCGCCAGGGAGGCTCGCTCCAGCTGCTCGGTGACGCGATCACGATCGAAGCGGGCGCCCTCGTCGAGGTCGACCCGCTCGGCAGCATCCTGCTCGATGCGTCGCAGATTCGCGTCGACGGCACGCTGCGCGCGCACGGCGGTTCGATCAACGTTGGCGGGACGTCCGCATCGACCATCCATCTTGGCAACGGCGCGCTGCTCGATGCAACCGGCATCGCCCAGACGGTGAAGGTGCCGGGCGGCGCCGACGGCCGCGGTTTCTGGTACGACGGGCGGATCGTCGACGGCGGCACGGTTGCGGTGCAGGGCGCCCATGTCGTCATGGACGTCGGCGCGACGATCGACGTGTCGGGGACCAGCGGCCTGCTCTCGGTCCTCCAGCCCGGCCGCTATGCGGTGGTCAAGGTGAACCAGGTGATCGGCAGCGACGCCGGTGCGATCGATCTCGATGCCGACAGCGGCTACCTGCTCGGCAACCTGCGCGGCGAAGCGGGCAGCCAGTATAATTATGGCGGCAAGCTCGCGATCGCCGGCGGCCTCGACGGCAAACTGCTGCTTCCCGAATATACCGACTGGTCGACCGGTGATACCGGCCTGCAATCGATCCTCGACAATTTCCAATATGCCTTCTTCCCCGAACCAACCCCCGAAGCGCCGGTCAGCCTGCGCCAGTTTTTCCTGGACAATTACAGCTGGCTCGAACCGCAACTCGGTTTCGGTGCCGGTGATATCGAGGATATCCAGATCACCAGCATCGCCCAGTTCACCGATTTCATGCGCACGGTGCTGGGCCCGCTCGTCAAATATAGTCCGTCGGACGCCGACGGAGCGCTGGTGCTCGATGCCGACATGACGGCGGTGCCGAACATACCGCCGCCGAGCCGCTATGCCTTCCCCGAGGGATATGAGCCGGCCGACATGGCCGCTTTCGACCGCTCGATGACCTTCGTGCTCACCGCGCTCGGCGGCGTCCAGAATCCGGCGGGTCTCGGTCGCGGCTCGCGCACGACGGTCGGCGCGAACATCCTGCGCGACATGAAGCGTTTCGATACGCTGTCGATCGCGGGCAAGCTGGAATCGGACCAGGCGATCGATATTTCGAGCCAGCGGGTGCTGACCGTCGCGGGCGGATTCAACGGTACGCAGGACATGTCGTTCAGCAGCGGCAACGTCTATCTGACCGGCGGCGGCGGCATCGGCTTCGCGCCGAAGGCGGCGGCGAGCGGGACGCTGACGGTTTCGGGCGAGACGCTCGAGATCGCCGGCAAGTTCGAGGTCGGCGGCTTCGGGAAAGTCGTCATCGCGGCCGAGGGCGACATGCGCGGCGGCTTTGGCGTGGTGGCCGGACAGCCGGTCCCCGAAGACGGCGACATCACCCCGGGAATCCACACGACCGGCGACCTCGTGCTGCGCGCGGCGCAAATCTATCCGACCACCGACGGCGTCCTTCGCTTCGATTCCGATCAGAGCATCCGCGTCGAACAGACCGGCCGCCGCGCCGCGCCGCTGTCGGCGGGCGGAACGCTCATCCTCGAAGCGCCGAAAATCGAGCAGGCGGGCACGCTGCGCGCGCCGTTCGGCGAAATCCGCCTGACCGCGACGGGCTATAATATAACCGACGAGAGCGGCGCGGAGACGTTCGTTCCGGGCAGCGTCGCCCTGCTTCCGGGCAGCGTCACGTCGACGGCCGCCGATGGCCGGACCATCCTTTATGGCTACACCTATGACGGCCAGAGCTGGTATTCGCCGACCGCGGCGGGCACGCCCGGTTCGACCGAATTGTCGACCCCGCCCGAAAAGCGTGTTTCGCTGAGCGGCGATATCATCGACGTCCAGGAAGGCGCGACGATCGACGTGTCGGGCAGCGGCGATGTGCTCGGGCTCGAGTTCGTCGCGGGCCCGCTGGGACAGACGAACATTCTCGACGCGTCGGGCAATTATGCGATCGTCCCGGCCTATGGCAACGACATCATCGCGCCGATCGATCCGCTTTATAATCCGGGCACCTCGAGCGACACGGTCAACAGCGGCACCGCGGCGGGCTATCTGCCGCTCGGTTCGTCGGTGTGGCTCGCCGCGTTCGACGGCAACCCGGCGGGCTGGTACACGCTGCTCCCCGCCGAATATGCGCTGACCCCGGGCGGCTACCTGCTCTCGCTCGCCGGCGGTACGCCGATGACGACCGAGGCGCGCCGGGCGTCCGACGACAGCTTCCTCGTGCTCGGGCGCCGCGGCCTGTCGGGCACCGGCATCACCGACCAGACGCTGTCGACCTGGCGCCTGACGAGCGGCAGCGACGTGCGCAAACGCTCCGAATTCTTCGAAACCTATGGCAACAGCTTCTTTTCGAGCGAGCGTTTCCTCGAAGGGCTGCTGCGCTCGGGCAATCCCTATAACGCCGATCCGCGCCTGCCGGTCGACGGCGGCTTCCTGACGCTCGCGGCAAACCGCTCGCTCGAACTCGACGGCACCATTCTTGCCGGCGGCGCCAGCGGCGTGAAGGATGCCCGCGGCGGGATCGTCGATATCACCTCGGACAATATCGTGATCGCGGCGCCGGGCACCGACGTCAGCGACCTCGCCGGTTATCTGGTGCTCGATCCCTCCAAGATTTCGAACATCGCCGAAAGCCTGTTGATCGGCGGCGTCCGCCGTCAGGGACAGGGCGGCCTCGAAGTCGTCACCGGCCAATATACGCGTGATTCGGCCGACGAGGTCCGCTCGCCCGAAAAGAGCGTCGGCGCCGAAAATGTCGTGATCCGTACCGATGGAGCCAACCCGCTGACCGGCACCGAACTGCTGTTCGCCGCGAACCAGAGCGTGCGCGTCGAAGGCGGTTCGGTGATCCGCGCGCAGGGCGACGGCGCGGACGCGGCGAATATCGCGATCGCGCCGAGCATGCCCGCCTATTTCAACCAGCAGGGCGAGCTGGAAGCGGCTGCGGAAGATCGCGGCGGTGCCTTCCTGCGCGTCTCTAACCTCGGCGATATCACCGTGTCGCGCGAGAATGTGCAGAGCGTCGCGGGCGACATGATCGTCGAAGCGGGCGCCGTGCTCGAAGCGGCGGATTCGGTCCTGCTCGACTCGACCGAGAACACGATCGTCGGCAATGGCGCAGTGATCAAGGCCGATGCGATCACCGCCGCGGCGGGGCTCGTCAGCCTCGGCGCGGTACCGCAGGGCGCCGACGGCCTCGTCTTCTCGGGGGCGACGCTGGCTGGGCTGGCCGCCGCCGACAAGCTGACGCTCAAAAGCTACTCGAGCATCGATTTCTACGGCGATGTTTCGCTCGACCTGACCGGTCGCGTCGCGCTCGATGGCGCGGCGTTCGTCTCGCGCGGTGAAACGCCGGGCAATGTGAGCATCACCGCCGGCACGATCGAGCTTCGCAACAGCGATGCCGCGGCGATCGATGCCACCGGCAACGGCGGCACCCTGGCGCTGGGCGGCAAGAATATCGTGATGGGTGAAGGCGAGATCGATTTCGCCTTCGACACGACGACGATCGATGCCGAACAGCGGGTGATCTTTGCCGGCCTCGGCGAAAACAGCTTCGACGGTGCGCTCACGATCCGCGCCGCCGAGATTACCGGCGAGAGCGGCGCGGGCCATGTCGTGAGCGCGGCCGGCGCGGCCGAACTGCTCGGCAACGGCCGCACGGCGGCGCTTCCTGCCCTCGCTTCGGCGGGCGCGCTGCTCGATTTCCGCGGGACCGATGTCCTGATCGATGCCGCGATCCGCGCCGGATCGGGCACGGTGCGCGCGACCGCGAGCGAAGGTGACGTCCGGTTGGCCTCGGGCGCGAAGATCGACGTCGGCGGCGCCGATGTGTCCTTCTTCGAAGTTCAGGGCTTCCTGCCCGGCGGCAGCATCCAGCTCACCTCGGTCAACGGCGACACGCTCGTCGAGGCAGGTTCGCTCCTCAACGTGTCGGGCGGTTCGGCGGGCGGCGACGCGGGCGCGGTGGCGCTGTCGGCCGGCCGCGGCGTCGTCATGCTGGATGGCACGCTGAAGGCCGACGTCGCTGATGGCTACCGCACCGGCAGCTTCGCGCTGACCACGTCGACGCTCGACGATTTCGGCGGCCTCAACGCCAAGCTCAACGACTGGGGCTTCTCGCGGCGCCGCGACTTCGCCATCCTCGACGGCGATGTGCTGCTCAACGGCACGACGCGTGTCGATGCGCTGCGCATCGTCACCGGGAACGGCGATATCACGGTCGCGAGCGACGCCATCCTCGGCAGCGACAGCGCAAAGGGCGGGACGATCCTGCTCGCGTCGGGCGGCGATCTGACCGTCGCCGATGGCGCGCGCTTCGACGTGAGCGCGAAGGGCGCGGACCAGCGCGGCGGTTCGGTCGACCTGCAGGTTGCGGTCGGCGGCAATATCGATGTTGGCCATGCATCGCTCGACGTTTCGGGCAAGGGCAAGGGGCAGGGCGGCACCGTGCGGCTGCGCGCGGCGCAAACCGGCAACGACATCGCCGTCACGCGCTGGGGCGCCGATGTTTCGGGCGGCGATACGCAGCTCGAGGCGTTCCGCGTCTATGATCTGGCCGATGCCGACGGCGACGCATCGAACGGCCATCTGGCCGAAATCGACACGGCGTTGCAGCAGCAGGTGATCGCCGATGCGACGGCGTTCATGGACGCCAATGGCACCGGGATCCGGGCGCGGCTCGGCCAGACGGGCAATGCCGCCTTCCAGCTCCTGCCGGGGATCGAACTGCGCTCCGAGGGCGACATGGACCTTGTTCACAACTGGAACTTCAAGAATGCGCGCTTCGACGGGAAGGGCGGCGTCCTGACGCTGCGCGCCGGGGGCGACCTGACGATCAACGCCAACCTCTCCGACGGCTTCGTTGACGGGCATGCGACCCCCGATACGATTTCGCCCGAGGGCCTGCCCTATGGCTGGACGCCGGGCTCGGCCCCGCTTCCCGACACCCCTGCGTCCGATTTCACCAACGACGACAGCTGGAGCTACAACCTCGTCGCGGGCGCCGATTTTGCCCAGACCAATGTGCTGTCGACGCAAACCGGCAGCGGCGGTGCGATCGAGGTCGGGGGGCTGGTGCGCACCGGTACCGGCGACATCAATGTCGCCGCCAGCGGCGACCTGACCTACGAAAAGGCTTCGCTGATCAATTATCAGGGCAGCTGGAACGAATCCGATCCGGCGACCCGGATCACCGTTCCGAAGGGGACGCCGGTCGCCGACGGCACGATCCTGAAGCCGACGAGCTACGCCTCGGCCGACGGTGCCGGGCGGACCATCTACCCCGAGCTTCCGGCGGGGACGATACTGCGCAAGGGTACGAAACTGCCCGCGGGGACCGAAATGCCCGATGGCAGCGTGCTCGCGGCGGATACGGTGCTGACCGCCGATGTGACGCTGGCCGCCGACACGCGTTTCCCCGGCGAAGTCGTCATCGCCGGCAAGACCTATCTCGGCGGCGACCTCGTCTGGGAAATCGCGTCGAACCGGTCGAACGACCCGAGCGCGCCGGTCCAGATGCGCGTGCCCGCTTCGATCGCCGGTCTTGGCGACCTCGAGGTCCGGGTCGTGGTTGGCGGCACCGGCGATGTCGCGCTGATCCTCGCCGACGGGCGCTATATCCCGGACAACATCACGTTCGGTTTCGAGGACGTGCGGCCGGTCGAGATGGTGAACGGCGCCATCTATACCGTCGGCGTCGAGGATGGCCCGGTTGGCAACTTCATCGACAAGACGCACGTCGGTTTCTCGAGCAACAATGCACCCGGTATCATCGCGCACCGATCGTACATGACCAGGGGCGGCGACGTAAATGTGAACGTCGGCGGTGCGATCACCGGTGCGGGGACGATCCTCGAAAATTACCGCTGGATGGTGGCAAGCGGCTCGACGCCAACGACCGCGCTGTTCGGCTACAGCTATCCGGGCAAGGACCCGAACGCGCTGTTCAACATGGAATATGCGCAATATCAGGCCGACCAGACCGGCCAGACGGCGCTGTCGCTGCTGGCCGACCAGTTTGCGCAGGGCATCGGCGCACTGGGCGGCGGAGACATCAGCATCACCAGCGGCGGTGACGTCGACAATCTGGTCGTCGCGCTGCCGACATGGGTGCGCGTCTCGGGCGGCACGGTCGACATGCCGGCCAAGACGCTGCATCTGTCGGGCGGCGGCGATCTGGTGATGAGCGTCGGCCAGAATATGAAGGGCGGCCTCGTGCAGGTCGGCAAGGGACGCGCGACGATCGACGTCGCGGGCAGCGTGATCGCGACCGATCAGCGCACCGGGATCGGCCTCGCGCTCGACAACGCCGCCTATCTGCAACTCGCCATCGACGATGCGCAGCTCAGCCTGCAGGCGGGCGGCGACGTCAATCTGCGCGGCGTATCGTCGATGCTCGGCGTGACCTCGCTGCCGCTGTGGCTCAGCGGGCGCTATGGCAGCAGCGGCAATCAGCCGAGCTGGCTCGGCTACACGGCCGACACCAGCTTGCGCGTCACCTCGCTGGGCGGCGACATCAATTATCGCACCCAGTCGGGCGCCAACGGCGGAGTGAATATACTGCCCAGCCAGACCGCCTTCGTCGCGACGGCGGGCTCGATCAACTTCGGGATGGAGGACAGGGCCGGTGACCGCGTCATCGTCGACATGTGGCCCGACACGCGGCTCGACCTCCTCGCGCAGCAGAATATCCAGTTCCGCCTCGCGGGCAATTACGACGGTGCGGGCTTCACCATCGGCTATGCCGACCCGCTCTGGGTGCCGCGCGCGATCAATCCCGGCGGAAACAACTTCGGGATCGGACTGTTCCAGTCGACGGTCACGCAGGATCCGCTGAACGGTCACTGGATGTTCAACCAGGCCGGGCCGGGTTACGGGATCGACGGGCCCAACGTCCACAGCGGTTCGTCGAGCTACAGCCGCATCTATGCTGCGCAGGGCGACATGATCGGCTGGAACGAGGGCTATGACGTCGATCCGACCGGCGGCAACGGCATGCATGGCGGCACCTTTACCTTCGGGCACGAAACGCGGCTGAAGGCGGGCGGCGACATCCGCATGGGCGACATTACCTTCATCACCCACGACGGCAGCGACGTGCCGGTGATGGAGGCTGGCGGTTCGATCTATCTGCCCGACGCGGTGCTCTATGGCCCCGGACGCCTGTGGGTGCAGGCCGGCGACGAAATCTGGATGGGCCGCACCGAGGGGCGGGGCATCCGGGCGCGCGAGGCGTACAGCATCGTTCCGACCGCGGCGCCGCTCAGCGGCGGCAGCATCAGCGTGCTCGCCGGGATCGATCAGGAACCCGAGTATCAGGCGTTTTTCGACTATTATCTCGATCCCGAGAAGGTCGCCGATGCGCCGGTGTGGCTCCGCCAGTATTTCGTCGAAGGCGATCGCGAGGGGCTGACGGTCTCGACCGATGTCGTGCTGGCCGACGGCCGGACGCGGACCACCGTCTATGCGATCGAGCTTGTCAATTACATGCGCGAGATGGCGGGAGAGGCCCCGATCCCGACCGAGGCGCCCGACGCGGTCAGCGGCAGCCGTCCGATCACCCGCGGCAAGCTGGCCGCCGCGATCGATCCGGCCGAATATGCCGAAGCGCTGGCCGCGTTCAAGATGCTCGACCCCGTGCTCCAGCGGCCGCTCGCGGTCCGCATCCTCAACGCCGAGTTGAAGACGGCCGGGCGCGAGGCGGTGGGCCGCTCGCCCGAAACCGACGGCCGCTATGTCCGTCAGGGCGACCCGACGCGCGGTTATGATGCGGTGGGCCGCCTCTTCCCCGGGGCGCAGCGCAAACCGGGCGAGACGCTGGCCGAAGGCGAGCATCGCTGGACGGGCAATATCGAGATGATGGTCAGCCAGATCCGTGGCGAAAGCGGCGGCAATGTCGACCTGCTCGCGCCTGGCGGCTCGATCCAGCTTGCCAGCCTCGCGATCTCGAACACCAATCCGGGCACCGCGGGGATCGTCACCCAGCGCGGCGGCGGGGTCAATGTGGTCACCTATGGCGACTATATCGTCAACCAGAGCCGCACGATGACCGCCGACGACGGCGATATCCTGATCTGGTCGTCGTACGGCAACATCGATGCCGGGCGCGGTCGCAAGACGTCGCTCTCGGTGCCGCCGGTGGCCTTCCCGATCAATGCCTGGGGACAGACCAACATCCAGCTTTCGGGCCTGCCCAACGGCGCGGGTATCGCGACGCTTGACCAGGTAGACGGCAAGCAGGGCGGCGACGTTGACCTCTATGCCTTCAACGGCATCGTCAACGCCGGCGATGCGGGCATCCGGGCATCGCGCGACCTGTTCGTCGGCGCCGTCGAAATCCGCGGGCTCGACAACATCACCGTGGGCGGGGAAACGAACGTCGACCTGACGACCGAGGAAGGCTCGGTCGGCCCGCTCAACCTCGAAAACTTCGCCCAGTCGGCGGAGGACGATGCGCTCGACAAGGCGTTCGACATGGCGGCCGAAGTCGAAAAACTGCGCACCGTCCGCCAGACGATCCTGACCGGCTCGGTCGTCAGTTTCGGCACCGACGACTGCGTCGAAACGGCAACCAATCGCTGCCCGGTCGATCGAGACTGATCGGGCGCGGGCCGGGAGGGAAGGGTCGTCCCTTCCGGCCAACGGAACGTGCGTCTTGTCAGCTTATGATTTTCTTCCCTTTCCGACAGACAGGTTCGACATGACTGAAAAAACCGAAACCCCGCTTCCGCTCTTCTATCGGCAGCCCGAATTTCTCACGGCGGCCCGGCACGCCGACCTGCGGTTCCATCCGGGCGCTTACGGCTTCGCAAAGGACGCCAATGCGATCCCGCTCACGATCACCGAATTCGGCGCCGCGATGCGGCACTATCCGATCGTCTTCGCGGCGGGCGACGGTTTCCCCGTGGTGCTCCTCGGGCTCGATCGCAGCAACAGCTTCGTCGACGGCGATGCGTGGGCGTCCGATTGCTACGTGCCGGCTTATGCCCGCCGCTACCCGTTCGTCTTCGTCGACCGATCACAGGACAGCTTCGTCCTTGCGATCGACAGGGCCGCGCCGCATTTTGCGGGGGGCGACGAGGACGAGGCACTATTTTCGGACGGGACGCCGACCGGGCTTGTTGAAAATGCCCTGATCTTCTGCCGCGATTTCCACGGCGCGCATATCCAGACCGACGCGTTCGTCGAGGCGTTGCTGGTGCAGGATCTGCTTGTCGACCAGCACGCCGACGCGCGGTTGGATTCGGGGCAGGCCTTGCTGCTTCGCGGTTTCAAGATCGTCGACCGGGCGAAGTTCGAAGCACTTGCGGATGAGATAATTCTCCATTGGCATCGCAAGGGATGGCTTGCCCTGATCCATTTTCATTTCCTGTCGCTCGATCGCTTCGCCGATCTTTTGGCGCGTACGCAGAAAAATACCGCTCCGGCGGAAGCCCCTGCCGAAACAGAGGATGCCTGAAATGACCCCGATGAAGATGATGTGCTCGGTGATCCTGGCCATGCTGGCGGCATCGTCGCTTACCACGCCGATAGCGGCGCAGCAGCCCGCGCTCGGCGGTCCCGCGATTCCTGGCGTCTGTCTGTTGTCGCGCGAGGCGGTGTTCGCCAATGCGGCGGTCGGCAAGGCGGCGTCGGCCCGGATCGCGGAATTGACGCGCGCCGCTCAGGCGGAAATCGACCAGCTCCGCGGGCCGCTGGAGACCGAAGCCACCGCGATTGCGGCGCTGGGCCAGGATGCCAAGGCAAAGGCGCGCCGCGATGCCCTCGCGACCCGCTGGCAGGCGCTGCAGAGTCAGGCGGCGCATGGCAGCCGGGAGATTGACGCGACGCGCGCCAAAGCGCTGGCGCGCGTCGCCGACGAAGCGCAGCCGGTGATTGCAAAAATCTATGCTGCGCATAAATGCGGGCTGTTGTTCGATCGGGGCGCGGCCCTTGGCGGGAATTTTTCGAACGATTTGACCGCCGACGTGGTGACCGCACTCGACGCCAAGATCACGACCTTCGGTATCGAGCGCGAAAGATTGCCGCAACTGCCCGACAACGCCGCCCCCCGCGGAGCCGCCAGCTAGCTATTGCCGGCGCTGGCTTTCCCGGAATTGTTGCGACGCGTTGGAGAGTTTCCCGATCCTTGGCGGCTCCACGGAGCCGCCAAGGATCGGGCGTTATCGGACATCATGTTTGCCATGGTATAATCGCGGTCCGGTTTTGCGCGCTAACACCCGGTCGTTCCGCGTCCATATTCCGCTTGCTCCTTGGGTATTATGATATACCATTACAATCGGGCGCGGGATGATCCCGTGCCCTGGATGAGGGGGCGGGCGCCCATCGATCGTGGCGCGGACTCCCCTGTTCGGGAGAAAGCCGATGCGCCGACGCCGCAGCCAATTTCACCACAGCATTTTTCGCGCCGATCCCAACGGCGATCCCGATATCAACACCACGCCGCTGATCGATGTGATGCTGGTGATGCTGGTGATGTTCATCATCACCATTCCGCCGCCGACGCACAGCGTCGATGTGACCTTGCCCACCGGCGACACCGGGCTGCGGGTCGAGGATAAGAACAGCGTGACGATCGACACCGCCGACGTGATCCGCTGGAACGACGAGGCGGTTGACTTGGCCGAGCTGGGCGCGCTGGTGAAGCAGGCAACCGAACGCCCCGAACCGGCGGCGATCCTGTTCCGGCCCGAGGCGCGGGCGCGCTATCTGCGCGTCGACGAGGCGATCGGCGCAATCCGGCGCAACGGCGGCGGCAAGATCGCCTTTCCGGGGATCGATCAATATCGCGAACTGATCTGAGCGCGATGTCGCTCCCGCCGGCGATGAGCCGGCGGGGGGCTGGCCCCGTCAGGCAGCGGGGGACTGCCTCCGTTAAGCGGCGGGGGCAGTGCCCGGGCGCAGATAGGCCATCATATAGCTGACATAGTCGGCCTTGCCGAGCGGCACGCCCATGTGGCGGAGGATGCCGTAGGCGGCGACGAGGTGGAAATAATATTGCGGCTGCGCCCAGTCGCGCACGTATGTGGCGGCGGTCATGTCGAAGGCCATGCCGTTGGGGAGGTCGAAGCCGACCGGCCGGCCGGGTTCGCCCCCGAGCGCCGCGGCGTCGATGCCTTCGAGCCAGGCGAGCGTTTCCGCGATCTGCGCCTGGAGACCAGCGAAGTCGTCCGCGTCGTCGGGCATCGCGGGCGCACCGGGGGCGCCGAGGCGGGTGGGGGCCTGCATCGCCTGGATGCACGAGAAACGGACCTGCGACGCAAGCGGGAACATGTCGGGCGCGAGGCGCGCGGCGAGGAATTGGAGCTCGCCGATGTCGTTGTCGCGGCCCCATGCGAGAGCCCGGCCGAGCTGGCCCGAGAGAGCTTTCAGGCCGTTGACATAAGCGGGCACGGTGAGGTCGTAGAGCATGGCGTCGTCCTTCGAAGGGTGGCGTTCGGTGGCGGGGTGGCCGGTCAGGCGGCGGCCAGATTGTCCTGGAATTGCAGGCGCGCGAGGCGGGCGTAGAGGCCGTCGGCGGCAACGAGCTCGTCGTGCTTGCCTTCCTCGACGATGCGCCCGTCATCCATCACGATGATGCGATCGGCGGCGCGGACGGTCGCGAGTCGATGCGCGATGACGATCGTCGTGCGGTCGTGCATCAGCGTTTCGAGCGCGTCCTGAACGAGCTTTTCGGACTCGGCGTCGAGCGCCGAGGTCGCTTCGTCGAGCAGCAGCAGCGGTGCACGGCGGAGCAGCGCGCGCGCGATCGCGACGCGCTGGCGCTGGCCGCCCGACAGGCGGGCGCCGCCTTCGCCCATGAAGGTGTCGAGGCCTTGCGGTAGTTTGCGCAAGAACTCCTCGGCATTGGCGGCGCGCGCGGCATCCCAGAGTTCATCGTCGCTGGCCGCCCAGTTGCCGTAGCGCAGATTGTCGCGCGCCGAGGCGGCAAAGATCACCGTTTCCTGCGGCACCATCGCGATGCGCGCACGGATGTCGGCGGGGTCGGCGTCGGTCAGCGGGACGCCGTCGAGGAGGATCTGGCCGCCCTGCGGATCGTAGAAGCGCTCGGCGAGTTGAAAGAGTGTCGACTTGCCCGCGCCCGAGGGACCGACGATTGCCACCGTTTCGCGCGGGCGGATCGCGAGGCTGAACCCATGCAGCGCCGGGGCATCGGGGCGGGTCGGATAGTGAAATTCGACCTGGGCGAATTCGAGCGTGCCGACGGGAGGTTCGGGGAAGGGACGCGGCTTTGCCGGCGGCGCGATGGTCGCCTCGGCGTTCAGCAATTCGCTCAGCCGTTCGGCCGCCCCCGCGGCGCGGAGCAGGTCGCCATAAACTTCGGTCAGGGCGCCGAAGGCGCCCGCCACAAGCCCGCCGGTAAGAACGAAAGCGGCGATCGTGCCGCCGGTGATCGTCCCCGCCGCGACCCCTTCGGCGCCATACCAGAGCAAGGTGGTGATCGCGCCGAACAGCAGCCCGATGACGATCGCGGTCATCGTCGCGCGGAGGCGGATGCGGCGCTTGGCGGTCGTGAAATTGGCTTCGACGGCGTCGGCGAAGCGCGTCGCTTCGCGCGCTTCCTGCCCGAACGCCTGGACGATCTTCATCGCCCCCAATTGTTCGGCGGTGGTGGCGCCGATGTCGGCGACGCGGTCCTGGCTCGACCGCGAGACATTCTGGAGCTTTCGCCCGAGCAGGACGATCGGCATGATGATCACCGGGATGCCGAGCAGGATGCCGCCGGTGAGCTTGGGCGAGAGCGAGAAGAGATAGGCGATACCGCCGATCCCCATCACGACGTTGCGCAGCGCGACCGAGACGGTGGTGCCGACCGTCTGTTCGATGATCGAGGTGTCGGACGTCATGCGCGAGGCGATTTCGGAGGGGCGGTTTTCCTCGAAAAAGCCGGGTGCGAGGCGCAGCAGGTTGCGTTGCACCCCCCGGCGGATATCGGCGACGGTACGCTCGCCGAGCCAGCTGACGAAATAGAAGCGCAGCGCCGTCGCGATCGCGAGCAGCAGCACGATGATGTAGAAGAAGCGGAAATGCGGCGCGACGTCGCCGCCGCCCGCGACGAAGCCGCTGTCGATCATTTCCTTGAACTGATACGGAATGGCGAGCGTCGCGATCGCCGCGATACCGAGCGCCACCACCGCGATCAGCAATTGCAGCGGATATTTGCTGGCATAATGCCACACCATGCGCAGGCTGCCGAGCTTGCGCGGACGCTTGTCCTGCGGATCGGCGGAAGCGCGCGGGGCGGGCTGGTCTGATGATGTCGCCATATTGCGCACGCCCTAGCAGTGCCGGCGCCGCCGCTCAACGCCGCAGAATGATGTGGTGCTTCAAGCGGTTTGAAGGGGAGCGCGATGATCGGTCGCGCTCCCCTTCCGCTCCTACCGGTTGTCGAGCTGCGCGCGCACGGCGCGCAGCCCCGCCTGGGTGATGCGGTACGGTGCGCCGTTCTGCGAGCCGATGAAGCCGCGTTTGCGCAGCCGGGCGAACAGCGGCAGCTTCATGTCCGCAAGGACGAAGCCGTCGCGGGTGAAGCATATCGCTTCGATGATATGACCGTCTTCATCGCGCCGATGGCGGATCATGCCGCCCTGCGCCAGCACATGGAGCACGCGCTGCTCCGCTTTCGAAATATTCATGAGATATGTCCGGGATTATAAGGAACAAAGGCGCGCCGACATCTTGGTCGGCACGCTTCCCACATCCCGTTTTTGCCGGGATGTTAGCGGTTGCCCGCAATCTCAGACATATTCACTCCATCGGCGCATGAGGCGCCGTGCGTGCAGAATATGGACAAATATCGCGTCCCGCAACAATTTTGATGCATTGCACAATGAAATGCAGGGCCTAGACTGGTCCCAACGAACGGGCGCCCGACCGAGAGCGCCGGGGCTGCGCAAGGAACGATCATCTATGTTGTATCACGCGTTTGAAATGCAGAAGAGCTGGCTTGCGGGGGCGAGCGCGCTGGCGACCGCCGGGGCGCAGGTGATGCAGCATCCGGCAAATCCGCTTGGCTATTTCAGCGGCAGCCCGATGTTCGCCTCGGCGCTGGAAGTCTTTGCCCATGCTGCCGCGCCGCGCGGCAAGCCGGGGTTCGACCTGTATGAAACCATCGTCGATGGCGAAACGGTGCGCGTCACCGAAGTCGTCGAGGCGCGCAAGCCGTTCGGCCAGCTCAAGCATTTCAAGCATAAGGGCACGAAAGACGCGCCGAAGCTGCTGATCGTCGCGCCGATGTCGGGTCATTATGCGACGCTGCTGCGCGGCACGGTCGAGCGCATGCTGCCCGGCCACGACGTGTGGATCACCGACTGGCGCGACGCGCGCAACGCGCCGCTGGAAGCGGGCAAGTTCGATCTGGACGATTACATCGACTATCTGATCTCGTGGCTCGAGCATATCGGGCCGGGCGCGCATGTGCTGGCGGTTTGCCAGCCGTCGGTGCCGAGCCTGGCCGCCGCGGCGGTCATGGCGGCGAACGGGCACAAATGCCGGCCGGCGACGCTGACGATGATGGGCGGGCCGATCGACACGCGCAAGGCACCGACCGCGGTGAACGCGCATGCGACGACGCGGCCTTATGCCTGGTTCCAGGAAAATGTCATCGCGACCGTTCCCGCTTATTATCCGGGCGCGGGGCGCCGTGTCTATCCGGGCTTCCTGCAACTCGCGGGCTTCATGTCGATGAACCTCGGCAATCATATGATGAGCCATTGGGAGATGTTCCGTCATCTCGTCGACGGCGACGGTGAGAGCGCCGACAAGACCAAGGAATTCTACGACGAATATCGTTCGGTGTGCGACATGACCGCCGAATTCTACCTGCAGACGGTCGATGTGGTGTTCCAGCGCCATTTGCTGCCGAAGGGCGAGATGCTGCACCGCGGCCGGCCGGTCGACCTCGGCGCGATCGAGGATATCGCGATCCTCGCGATCGAGGGCGAGCGCGACGATATTTCGGGCATCGGGCAGACGAAGGCCGCGCTGACGCTCGCCAAGGCGCTACCGGCGGCCAAGAAGAAATATCTGATGGCGAAGACCGTCGGCCACTACGGCATTTTCAACGGCCGCAAGTGGCGCGAGGAAATCGCGCCGGTGGTCGAGGGGTGGATTCGCAGCAACGGCGGATAGGTTGAGGCGCGCGGAACGACGGCGTATACCGTGCCGGTTCGCCGGTAGAGGAGCAGTATCCATGCGTTCAGTATCGCCGTTTCGGATCACGGCCTGCGCCGGCCTCGTTCTCGCCACCGCCACGGCGGCGGTTGCGGCATTGCCGCCCTATCACCAGCGTACGCGCGAAATCGCCGCGATCGTGGAAAGCCGGGAGGTGCAAGAAGCACTTCGCGAATCGCCGATCGAATCGATCGTCTGGACCGGGCAGGAGCGGGTGCAGGTGAAAGGCGGCTTTTGTAGCGTCGAGGTGCAGATCGTCGACACCGGCAAGCGCGGCGATCCGCCCGGGCCGCGGAAGTTCAAGCTGAAGGTGCGCAAGGCGGTGTGCCAGTAGATGGCATGGCTGTTTTGGGGTAGGAAGCAGGCATCGCTTTCTACAGCTTCGTCATCCCGGGCTAGACCCGGGATCCCGCTTTTTTGAGGGTAACGCAGGTTTCGACGTCCAGCGGGACGCCGGATCAAGTCCGGGGTGACGATGGACGGGACGGCAACTCCCGGCCGGAACCGGACAGCCTCCTTCGTCCCCAATCTAATGCCATGGCGACGTTCGCACGCTCCAATAGACGATATAGAGCAGTCCTGCCCACAGCAGCAGGATGAAGGCCATCCCGGCGCGGCTCGACGGGCGTTCGCTGGCGATCTCTGCTGCGGCATGGAGTTCGGCCCAGAGCGGATCGGGGATCAGGCGGCGGACGAGCCACAGGCCGAGCGGCACGATGATGAGGTCGTCGAGCCAGCCGAGCACGGGGATGAAATCGGGAATGAGGTCGATCGGCGACAGCGCATAGGCGGCGATCGCGATCGCGAGGATGCGCGCGGGCCACGGCACACGCGGGTCGCGCGCGGCAAGCCAGGCGGCGTGCGCCTCGACCGCGAGGCGGTGGCCGAGATCGCCGATATGTTCGGAAAGGGATTTGCCGGTCATCGCGGCATAGACTAGCTGTTTGTAATGGCTATCCAACTGAAAAGCGCGCGTGTCGAACGCTGGCCGGTAGCGGGCGAGTTCGTCATCAGCCGCGGCGCGAAGACGCATGTCGACGTCATCGTCGCCGAAATCGAAAGCGGCGGCGATATCGGGCGCGGCGAAGGCACGCCGGTCTATTATCTGGGCGAGGATGCCGCGGGGTGCCGCGACCAGTTGCTGCACGCGGCGCCGCACATCGCCGACATGGGCGCGGCCGAGGCGCGGGCGGCGGTGCAGGAAATCATGGCGCCAGGCGCGGCGCGCAACGCGCTCGACTGCGCGCTGTGGGATCTCGATGCGCGCCAGCGCGGCCTGCGGCTGTGGCAACTCGCGGGATGCGACGGGGCACCGACCGCGCGCGTCACCGCTTTCACCATTTCGCTCGGCACGCCGGGCGCAATGGCCGAACGCGCCGCGACCGCCGAGGCCGACGGCTATCGCCTGCTCAAGATCAAGCTGACCGGCGAAGATGATCGCCTGCGCGTCGCAGCGGTGCGCAAGGGCGCGCCCGAGGCCCGGCTGATCGTCGATGCCAATGAAAGCTGGGGACAGATCGACCTGCTCAGCGAAGCCGAGGCGCTCGCCGACATGGGGGTCGAAATGATCGAGCAGCCGGTGCCGGTGGGCGCCGACGCGCTCCTCGATCCGATTTATGCGCCGGTGCCCTTTGTCGCCGATGAAAGCTGTCACACCGCCGCCGACGTGGCGCGGATCGGGACTTTCTATGACGGGGTGAATATCAAGCTCGACAAGGCGGGCGGACTGACCGAGGCGTTGCGTCTGGCGGATGCCGCCGACGCCGCGGGGCTGTCGATCATGGTCGGGTGCATGCTGTGCACCAGCCTGGCGATCGCTCCCGCCTTCGTGCTGGCACAGCGGGCACGCTGGGTCGACCTGGATGGGCCGGCTTTGCTGGAGCGCGACCGCGACGGCGGGTTTGAATTTCGCGAGGGGCGGATCGGACCGCCAGTCGGCTAGGCGCTCGTACAATATCCTTGTACAATTCCATGGGTCCCCGCCTGCGCGGGAACCCATGGGCCAATCAAAAAGGGCTAATCAAAAACCGGCGGTCAGAGCGCCACTTCGGCGTGCTTGCCGAGGTCGCCTTCCTTCATCGTCATGCCGGTCGCGAGCTTGAACATGCCCTTGATCCCCGGGTCGGCGGTCCAGATTTCGGCATCGTCGAGGTCGAAGCGGAGGAGGACGAGTTTCGGGTCGTTCTTCCCGCCTTCGTACCAAGCGGCGATGCCGTTGTTCCACAGCCGGTCGAGCACCGCGCGGTCGGTCTCGTCGCGCAGCGTGCCCGAAATGCAGGCGAAAAGGTCATGCCCCTTCGACGCGAATTGCGCCATCGCGGGGCCGCCGCCGGCGAGACGGTTGTCCGTCGCGGTGAAGAACCAGAAGGCGCTGTTGGCATCCTTGTCGAGTTGGGCGTTCATCGGAATATGGTGCGCGCGCTCGCCGGTCTGGCCAACCATGACATAGGGACTGTCGGCCAGCGCCTTCCAGAACTGCTGCTTGATGTCGTCGCTCATCGGAAAGACTCCTTCATGCCCCCCGATGACTGATCAACGCGGCAGCGGCGCGGTTGTTGCCCGGTTCAGCGCGGCTGCGGCTCCGCATAGCTGACGACTTCATATTCGATGCCGTCGGGGTCGAAGAAATAGAAGCGGCGGCCGGGTTCATAATCGCCATGGTTGAACGGTATGAGCCCGATCGCCTTTACGCGTCTTTCGGTTTCGTCGAGGTCGTCCACCTGCACCCCGACATGGTTCAGCGGTTCGCCTTTCGGATAATGCACGTCGGCGCGGGCGCCGTCGGGGCCGGTGTAGAGCGCGATATAGGCGTGGTCGCTGCCGACGTGGATCGTGTGGCCGCCACCCTGCGCCGGGCCGCGCCAGCGTTCGTGCCAGCCGAAGATGGCGATCATCAGCGAGGCGGTGCGCGCGGGGTCGCTGACGGTCAGGTTCACATGTTCGATGAAGGGATGCGTCACTTGAGGGCTCCTGATTCGGGTTGACGCCGGATTTTTACAAGCTCAAGTGAGCTTTAGATCAAGCGACATTTGCGAAAGCGAGGCAATCGATGCATCGGCGCGACCTCATCGCCATTGGCGAACTGGCGGCACGCACGGCCACTGCGGTGTCCGCGATCCGCTTTTACGAAGCGAAGGGGCTGATCGAGGCGCTGCGCACGCGCGGCGGGCAGCGGCGTTTCCTGCGCGCCGACATCCGGCGCGTGTCATTCATATTGATTGCGCAGCAACTCGGGCTGACCCTGGAGGAAATCGCGGCGGAACTGGCGCGGCTGCCCGCGGGGCGGACGCCGAACGCTGCCGACTGGACGCGGATCAGCACCGGGCTGCGCGCGCGGATCGATGCGCGGATCGTCGCGCTCGCCCGGACGCGCGAGCTGCTCGACAATTGCATCGGTTGCGGTTGCCTCAGCCTCAGGAAATGCGGGCTGTATAATCGCGGGGACAAGGCGGCGCAGCGCGGCGCGGGTCCGCGCTACCTGCTCGGCGACCATGCGGGGGAGATTGCCGAGGTGGAGTGATGACGGCTTTGGGGTGGATTTGAGACATTCCCCTCCCTTTTAGGGAGGGGTTAGGGGTGGGTAGCGAGCGTAGCGAGCCAGAGGCAGAGCGCCGCCTTCGGCG
>NZ_JAASQN010000007.1:0-67229 GCF_011762125.1 Sphingopyxis panaciterrae | reverse complement strand
CGTGGGGTTGGGGTGTTGGGGGGTTTTTTTCACCCCGCCCCCTCCTTTTGTGGGTGGGTTGGGGGGGGCCCCGCGAGCGTAGCGAGCCAGAGGCAGAGCGCCGCCTTCGGCGGCTACCCACCCCCGGCCCCTCCCTAAAAGGGAGGGGAGAAGAACGTCAGCAACCGGCCGAAACCAGCCGTTCAGACGGCGCCGAGCGTTTCAATCTCGGGCGCTCCGGCGAGACAGGGGCCGAGCTGGGCGCCGATGGAGCGGAAATGGTCCGAGGCGCGGTGCGCGTCGAGCGCCGCCTGATCGTCATAGCATTCGAGAACCTTGTAGGCGCCCGCCGCTTCCGACTTGAACAGGCGGTAGTAGCTGTTGCCCGCTTCGTTCGCGTTCACCGCCGCGGCGAGTTCGGCGAAGATGGTTTCGAATTCGGTTTCCTTGCCGGGCTGGACGCGGAGCGTTGCGATGATGCCGATGGCGCTCATGAAAAATCCTCTCTTTTCAGACGGCCGGGCCTGCCGCAACGGCTGGCCCGGCCTTGTTCCATCAGAACACCTCGAACAGGCCCGCCGCGCCTTGGCCGCCGCCGATGCACATGGTGACGACGGCATATTTGACGCCGCGGCGCTTGCCTTCGATCAGCGCGTGGCCGACGCAGCGCGCGCCGGTCATGCCGAACGGGTGGCCGATCGAGATCGAGCCGCCGTTGACGTTGAGCAGTTCGTTCGGGATGCCAAGCTTGTCGCGGCAATAGAGGACCTGCACCGCGAAGGCTTCGTTGAGTTCCCAGAGGCCGATGTCGTCCATCTTGAGCTCGAAGCGTTCGAGCAGCTTGGGGATTGCGAAGACGGGGCCGATGCCCATTTCGTCGGGCTCGGTGCCTGCGACCGCCATGCCGACATAACGGCCCAGCGGCTGGAGGCCGCGCTTTTCAGCGACCTTGGCTTCCATCACGACGCAGGCCGACGAGCCGTCGGCGAGCTGGCTGGCGTTGCCCGCGGTGATCGAAAAGCCTTCGCCCATCACCGGCTTCAGGCTCGACAGCCCTTCGAGCGTCGTGTCGGGACGGTTGCATTCGTCCTTGTCGGCGACGACGTCCCTGAAGCTGACTTCCTTCGTTTCCTTGTCCATTACCGCCATCGTCGCCTTGCAGGCGACGATCTCGTCGTCATATTTGCCCGCGGCCTGCGCGGCGGCGGTGCGCTGCTGCGACTGGAGCGAATATTCGTCCTGAACCTCGCGGCTGATGTTGTAACGCTTCGCGACGACCTCGGCGGTGCCGATCATCGGCATATAGGTGTCCTTGTGCATCGCGATCAGCTCGGCGTCGGTTTCGATGAATACCTTGCCGCTGCCGCTGACCTTCGAGATGCTCTCGATCCCGCCGGCGACCGCGATGTCCTGACGGTCGACGATGATCTGCTTCGCCGCAGTCGCGATCGTCATCAGGCCCGACGAGCATTGGCGGTCGATCGACATGCCGGGGACGGTGACGGGCAGGCCGGCGCGCAGCGCGACGAGGCGGCCGATGTTCATCGTCTGCGAGCCCTGCTGCATCGCGGCACCGAACAGCACGTCGTCGATCTCGCCGCCTTCGAGGCCGGCGCGCTCGACGGCGGCGCGGACGGCATGGGCGCCAAGCGTCGGGGCGAGGGTGTTGTTGAACGAGCCGCGCGCCGCTTTGGTCAGCGGGGTGCGGGCGGTGGAAACGATGACGGCGTCACGCATGATGAAATTCCTCTTCGAAGAGTTTGGCAGAATCTTTGCCGGGGAGGGCGCTACTCAAACGAAAAACTGGCTGATCCATTCGGCGATCAGGGCAGGCTTTTCCTCGCCCTCGATCTCGACGGTGACTTCGTTGGTCTGCTGCCACTGGCCGGGGCGCTTTTCGTCGAGTTCGAGCAGCTTCACATGGCTGCGCACGCGCTTGCCCGAGCGGACAGGCGACAGGAAGCGGACCTTATTGCAGCCGTAGTTGACGCCCATCTTGATGCCGCCGACCTTGGGGCCGTCGGTGCTCGCGCCGAGCAGCGGCAACAGCGACAGGGTCAGGAAGCCGTGCGCGATCGTGCCGCCGAACGGCGTCAGCTTGGCCTTTTCCTCGTCAACGTGAATGAATTGGTGGTCGCCCGTCGCGTCGGCGAACTTGTTGATCATGTCCTGATCGACAAGCACCCAATCGGAGGTGCCGAGATGTTCGCCGACCTTGGTTTGCAGTTCCTGCGGCGTGATGGTGGCCATATGTCATCCCCTGAAATTGCTGGTTCGGGGCGCTTTCTAGGCCTGTCTTGCCGCGTTGCACAAGAGCCAAGCCCCGCGCCCGCGCCGCCGTAGCGTCAGCCGGGCTTCGCCGCCGCGGCCCTGGGCTTGGGAGACTCGGGATAGGGCATGATCATCGTCCCGTCGGGCGCCGCGGTAAAGGTGGTCTGGGTCGGATAGGCGAACTCGTAACCCGCTTTGGCGAGCGCTTCGAACAGGCGGATCGCGACATCGGTGCGCGCCGCGATCACGACATCATATTCATCGCTGAATACGTCGAAGAGCAATTCGAAATCGAGGCTCGACGGGCCGAAGGTCAGGAAGCTCGAACGGATGAATTCCTGCCCCGCCGCCGTCACCTGTTCCTCGAGCAGCGCGGGAAGGTCGCGGAGCATTTGCGGGCTGGTCTGGTAGATGACGCCGATATGGAAGGTCACGCGCCGGCGGTGGAGATGCGCGAAGTTGGTGATCTCCTTCGCGAGGAGATTGGTGTTCGAGATGACCAGCAGTTCGCCGTTGACCGACCGAAGGCGGGTGCTCTTCAGTCCGATGCGCTCGACCGTTGCGGTGCTGGTATCATATTTGATCGTTTCGCCGACGCGGAACGGCCGGTCGAAGATGATTGATAACGACGCGAAGAGGTCGGAGAAGATGCCCTGCGCGGCGAGGCCGATCGCGATGCCGCCGATGCCGAGGCCGGCGATCAGGCCGGTGACATTGAACCCCATATTGTCGAGGATGACGATCGTCGCGACCGCGAACAGCGCGACGCTGATCAGCAGGCGGATGATCCCCATCGCGTTGCTGAGCGTTTCGTTATTCCCTTCGGCCGCACGGCGCTGGATCAGGCCGAGCACGATCTCGCGCACCCAGATCGCGACCTGCAGCACCACCGCTACCGTGAAGACGAACTGGATGACCTGCATGATCACCACGGGCGGCTGGGCATAGCCTGCGACCATGCGGATCGCGATGATCGCGAGCACGGTCGATTTGGTCTTGTGGATCACGCGCCCGGCGATGTGGGTCAGCGTCATCTCGCCTTCGGCGGACTGCGCATGCTTGAGCGCGAAGCCACGGACCATCGACAGGACAAGATAGATGAGCAGGCCCGCGCCGATCGCGATGCCAATCTGCAGCCAGTGATTGTTCACCCATGCGATGCTCATGTCCCAATAGCGCTGGAGGTCGTCGAGCGGGTTGGCCGCGGCGGCTGTTGTGGGAACCGCTTTGGGGGTGGCGGTGGTCGCGGCGGCGAGGATGGAGAAGGTCACGTCGGGTCCTTTGTATGTCGGATCAGGCGGATTGAAGCAGCACCGCGGCCGCGGGTGCCTGCTCCAGATAGGTCAAAAATCCGCGTTCGTAACGCGAAAGATAGCGCGTTGCGCGCGGCAGGTTGCCGACGGCGGCGGCGAAGTCCTCGCGCGCTTGCGCCGCGGCGAGCATTGCGGGATGGACATAGGCCTTGCGCGCGATTGCGGGCGTGTTGCCGAGGCGGTCGGCGACATGTGCGAGCATCGCTTTCAGTGTTGGCGGTTCGGGCGCATCGTAGAGAAAAGCGAACGCCTCGACGCTTGCGGTCCAGGTCCGGAAATGCTTGGCGCTGAACTCCTCGCCCATCGCTTCGCGGATATAGGCGTTCACATCGTCCGAAGCGACGGCGCAGACGCTGTCGTCGACTTCATATTGGAAAAGCTTCTGGCCGGGCAGATCCTGCAACCGGCGGACGAGGGTCGTCAGGCTGCGGTCGCTGATCGTCACCTCGCGCCGGGCGCCGCCTTTCGCGACATAGTTCAGCTGGAGCGTCTTGCCCGACAGCTTCGCATGGCGCTGGCGGAGCGTCGTCGCGCCGAAGCTTTTGTTCGCCGCGACATATTGTTCGTTGCCGATCCGCAGCGCCGCGAGGTCGAGCAGGCGCACGACTGCTGCGACGACGCGTTCGGCGCAGAGCGTGCGGCGAGCAAGATCATCGGCAAGGCGCGCGCGAAGCAGCGGGAGCGCATGGCCGAACGCGGCGCAGCGATCATATTTGTCGGCCTCGCGCGCCATCCGGAATTCGGGGTGATAGCGATATTGCTTGCGCCCGCGCGCGTCGTAACCGGTCGCGAGAATATGGCCGTTCGGGGCGGGGCAAAACCATGCGTCTTCATAGGCAGGGGGCAGCGCGATCGCATTCAGACGGTCGATTTCGTCACGCTCGCGGATGATCCGGCCCTTGGCATCGCGATAGCGCCAGCCGACGCCCGATCGCTCGCGGCCGATACCGGGCAGGCCGTCGTCGACGTGGACAAGGCGGGTCGCGGACATGGGGCTAAAGCGCCCCGGCCGCCGTGATGGTTCCGCGTCAGCCGGGGTTCGGTGTCGGGTGGCGCGCCGGCACCTGCGCCGGGCGCGCGGTCAGCGGACGCCAGCCGGCCTCGCGCTCGCGGCGGCGGCAATAGGTCGAAAGCCCCATTTGCAGCGCCAGCATCATGTAGATGAAGGGCTGGAAGGCGATGCCGACGAACAAAGATCCGATCAGGTAGGTGACATGGCCGTTTTGCAGCGCGGTCGCGAGCGGCGCGATCCATTGCTCTTCGCCGCGCCGCGTCTTGAGGTAGCGATGGCGGAGCCTTTCCATCTGGATGAGCCCCGTCAGGTGGAGCAACAGCCACATCGCGAGGCCGGGATACCCCTGTTCGCCGAGCATTTCGAAATAGCTCGAATGATAGGCGCGCGAATGTTCCTCATAGACCGAGGCTTCGGCATTTTGCGGTGCATTGGGATCATAGGCGGTCGCCGCCTTTTCGACGCGGACGCGGTTCTGGATATAGGCATTGAAGCCGCCGCCGAACGGGTTTTCCTTCGCATATTCCCATGTCCACATCCACACTGCGACGCGTGTCGAGGCCGACTGGTCGGATTTGTGGTCGCGGATCGTTTCCATGCGCTGGGTGTAGCTTTGCGGCAGGAACGGAATCGATGCGGCGGCGAGCAGGCCGGCACCGGCGATATAGAGGAAGCGGTGCTTGACCGAGCGCAGCGACAGGATGGCGAGTACGACGAGGCACACCAGCCCGGTGCGCGCCTGCGTCCCGATCGGCAGCAGCGCGCAGGCGAAGACGAGCGCGAAGCAAAAGAGCGAGACGCGCCAGTCGGGAGGGAAGATGGTGCCGTGGCGCCGGTACCACAGGATGAGCGGGATGATCGCAATGCCGACGGTCGACATGATCGACCCTTCATAAAGCCCGAAATTTTCGTTGAGCAGCAATTGCAGCGATCCATAGCCGCCGCCGCCCGCCGCGGTCTTGATCCCGCCCGCGATCGCGATCGATGCGGCAGATAGCAGCATGACGACGATCAGCGCCTCGATCCTCAGCTTGGTCCGCAGGGTCAGCGGCAGGAAGATCGCCCAGACGAGCGCCTTCCACACCCAGCCCCATTTGTCGGCGGCCTCGACTGGGAAATCGGCCTGGACCGTCGTGATCCAGCAATAGACGAGCAGCGCAAACAGCAGGAACTGTCGCCCCGACCATCGGGTATCGCGCTTGTCGTCGACCGCGAGCCAGCCGAGGATGGCGAGCCCAAAGACGATCATCGAGATCGGGATCGAATTGATCAGGAAATAGCTGAGACGCTGCGGCGCGACGATGTCGATATAGCAAAAGCACAGCACGAACAGAAACGGCTTGCGGAAACCGATCCCGATGAAGGCGAAGAGGAAGGCGACGAAGGCAATGTCACGCATCGCCCGGCGTTTCCTCTTTGGCCTCTGCATCCTTGCGCTGCTGCCACAAGATGCGCGGGCTAACCTCGCGGTCGAGGTCGTCGCGGTGCAGCAGGCGCCACAGCGCAATCGCCATCAGCACATGGGTCAAGGCAATGGAAAAATTGTCGACCATTCTGCGTGTGTGCCTAGCCTGGGGTGGCCGAAAGGGCCAGTTCTTCGCGGCACTACGCGATTGGGGTTGACGCGGCGTTAAGGCTTGTCTGTCAATGCACGCACGGCATGACCAGAATTTTACATATCCTCGACCACAGCCTGCCGGCGCATAGCGGCTATACCTTCCGTACCCGCGCGCTGATGAAGGCGCAGGTGGCGAAAGGATGGGAGGTTGCCGGGGTGACCGGGATTCGCCACCCGGAACCCGGGCCGGATGGCGAGACGGTCGATGGCCTGACCTTCTATCGCACCCCGCCCAGCGCTCCCGCGCGCTCGCCGATCCGCGAATGGCGCGAGATCGGGGCGCTGGCAAAGCGGGTCGAGGCGCTGGTCGGGGAATGGAAGCCCGACCTGCTCCACGCGCATTCGCCGGTGCTGGATGGGCTGGCGGCGCTGCGCGTCGGCAAGCGGCTGGGCATTCCCGTCATCTATGAAATCCGCGCCTTCTGGGAGGATGCATCGGTCGGCAACGGTACGGGGCGCGAAGGCAGCCTGCGTTACCGGCTGACCAGGCAGCTCGAGACGCACGCGGTGAAGTCCGCCGACGCGGTCGCGGTGATCTGCGACGGATTGCGCGGAGACCTGATCGCACGCGGAATTGATCCGGCGAAGATTATCGTGTCGCCGAACGGCGTCGATCTTGAGCTGTTCGGCGACCCGTCGCCGCGTGACGATGCGCTCGCCGGAACGCTGGGGCTTGCCGCCGACGATGCGGTGATCGGCTTCATCGGCAGCTTCTATGATTATGAGGGGATCGACGACCTGATTGCAGCGATGCCGGCGCTGGTCGCGGTGCAACCGAACGCACGGCTGCTGCTCGTCGGCGGCGGGCCGATGGAAGCGACGCTCAAGGCGCAGGCGGCGGCATCGCCGGCAGCGCGGCATATCCACTTCGCCGGCCGCGTGCCGCATGAAGAGGTCGAGCTTTATTATTCGCTGATCGATATCCTCGCCTATCCGCGCAAGAAGATGCGACTCACCGATCTGGTGACCCCGCTGAAACCGCTGGAAGCGATGGCGCAAGGCAAGCTGGTCGCGGCGTCGGACGTCGGCGGCCACCGCGAACTCATCGAAGATGGCGTGACGGGCAGCCTGTTTGCCCCTGATGATCCGGCAGCGATCGCCGAAAATCTGGCCCAGTTGCTCGAAAATCGGAGCCTGTGGGACGAACGGCGGCGCACCGCGCGTATTTTTGTCGAAACCCATCGTAACTGGTCATCAAACATTTTACGTTACGAGCCTGTTTACCAGCGATTGCTGCAGCGTGGCGGAGCGCCGCGCGCGGCATAGCGGAACGGAAAGCACCGCGCTTCGCGGCGGCGGATTTGGAAGCGATATGGACGACGTGAGCGAAAATAAGGGAAGGGCTGCATGGACCGCGCTGCTGCGCGTGCTGCGCCCGGCGGCGCCCGCGGTCATCGGGGCCGCCGCGCTGACCTTTTTGTTCGCCGCGGTCATGCCGCTCGACTGGATCGCGGGCATCAGCTGGAACCTCTATCTCGACCGCCTGTCGGACCTGTTCCTGCAGCCGATCGGCAATGGCGGGCGCCTGGCGCTGGCGCTGGCTATGGCGTCGATTGCCGCGCTCGTGGCCGGGATCATCGCGCTGATGATTGCGCAGCCCGAGGCGAGCGGCGTCGCGTCGCTGCGCCGCCGGATGCGTCGCAAGTCCGAAGCCGATGAAGAAGAGGTGCTGCCGCGCCGCCGCGTCGACCTGCATCCCGACGATCCGCCGCGCCCGCCGATCCGCGCCGGCCGCGACCTGCCCGCCGAAGGGTTGGGGCCGCTGACCGCCTATGATGCGGCGCGCGCCGCCGACGAGGATGCCGGATCCGACCTCTCCTTTGCCGAACCGGCGTGGGGTGACACGGCGCCGGTGGAGGGGGCTGTCGACGATGAGGACGAGCTCGTGCTCGCCGAACTGGCGCCCGAACCCGCCGTTTCCGAATCGACCGGCGACGAGCCCTGGTTGCAGCCCGCCGAACTCGCGGCGCCGGTCATGCCCGACCCGGCCGACAAGAGCCTCGGTGCGATGGTCGCCCGCCTGGAAGCGGGACTGGCGCGCCGCCGCGACGCGCGCGCCGAGCCCGCCACGGCCTTCGCCGCCGCTGCGCCCGGTGCCGCCGCGATGGAAGAGGACGTCGAGCCTGAGGTCGACTTTGCGCTCGAAGCCGCGCTCAGCACCTTGCAACGGATGACCAGCCGCGCCGTCGGCTAGGGCTGTGGCCCTAAGCTGATCAATCCTCGACGGTCAAAATTTCGATCCGCAGCTCTTCGGCTCCATTCGCGGGTTCAACCGCAATATCGGCGACGATATGCCCCGCCAGCCGCCATTCGACGGCAGAAAGGCGATCGAGCAGGGTCTGACGGGAGATCGGGATGCCGCCCGCCGCAGGGCTGCACGGAAACAGGTGGCGGGCGCCGACGAAATTCGCGCTCGCCCAAGGCCGGAGGGTCGATACACCGAGGGTCATGCCATGCGGCATTTCACGTGCAAGCAGGCGAAAGAGCCGGCGATGCGGACAGCCGGGGCGGGCGGGGGCAGCGGGCGACCAGCGGATCATGGCTTCGCTCCCGCTTTGAGGGCGCGCATCGCACGCGTGCGCCCGTCACCGCGCGGGACGACACGGCCTGCCTGGCGGTCGGACCGCCATTTGTTCATGAAATGTTCCACTCGACATTGAATGTCGATACCGGTTTCGCGGCCGCCGCGCAGGTCGCTGACGAGCCGCGGATCATGCACTGCGGCTCGTCCGAAGACGCTTGGTGGCATCGCCGATTCGTTCAGGAAAACCTCGATCCGTTGCAACAAGCTGCGCTTCATAATTCCTCCCTGTCCCGCCCGCTCATCCGGACGACTCGTCAAATAGGATATTTCCTATCTGAGCAGAATTTTCCTACTTGTCTAGGAAAAATCCTATTGCTAAAGGCGAAATAGGAAGGACCGACCATTGCCCGATTTCATCGAGGATCCGCGCGCGGCGCTTGACCGTCTCTTGCAGGAAAGGGGCATCGATTATGCGCAATTATCGGCGCGCATCGGGCGTAATCCCGCTTATATCCAGCAATATATCAAGCGCGGCTCGCCGCGCCGGCTGGCCGAACAGGATCGCGCGCGCATCGCCGTTTATCTGGGGGTTTCCGAAGCGATGCTCGGCGGTGCGCTTCAGCGCGCCGCGATCCCCGCACGCGCCCGCGGGTCGGCTATGGTACTGGTGCCGAAGCTCGCGATCGGGGCGTCGGCGGGGGCGGGGGCGAGCATCGACGGCGAGCCGGTCGAGAGCGAGGTGGCGTTCGACTCCAAATGGCTGCGCGGGCTGGGCGCCGATCCGCGCGCGCTGACCATCATTCGCGTCGAAGGCGATTCGATGGCGCCAACGCTCGACGACGGCGACGATATACTTGTCGACGGCGGCGACGCGGCGGGGCGCCTGCGCGACGGCATCTATGTGCTGCGTATGGACGATGTCTTGATGGTGAAGCGGATCGCGCGGGCGCCGGGCCAAGGACGAATCTCGGTGATCAGCGATAATCCGCACTACCGCAGCTGGGACGATTTGCCGATGGCGGCGGTGCAACTGGTCGGGCGCGTCGTGTGGACGGGGCGGCGCGTGCGTTGATGTTGGCCGGCTGATACCGACACGGGCGATGCCGCAACCCCTGGTCAATAAGGCGCGGCCATCTCCGCCTCGATCTCATGGTCGAGAACCTCGGCGCGCTGGCATTGCGCCGCGTCGCCTTTACGGCATTTTTCGGTCGCCTTGTCGCGCTCGCGCGACAGCTTGCCGACGCGGGCTTCGCGCTTGCGCAGCTCGCGGCCACGATTGCGGTCGGACTCTTCCTGGCTCGTCGTCGACCAGTCGGCGACCTTGCCGACCGCCTTGACCGGTGCGGTGACGACGGTTTTGACGGCGCTGACGCAGCCAGTCAGCAGCGGCACCGTCAACGCAGCGATGATCAGGGTGCGCATTCTCGTCCTCCTCGGTATCGGTCGCTCATCGCATAGCATCCATAATGTGAACAGCATATTGCGACGAGCGGCCCGTCGTGACCACCCTCTGTCATATCATTGAAACAAATGGTTAAAGCTCTGTTTACTGGCAAAGGCTAGGCATGCGGCGGACGAACCGCGGCAACCCAAGTGACATGATGACCCCCACCAATTCCGTTTCTGCCAGCTCTTCCGGCCATCGGGTTGCGGTCGATGCCGATGCGCATCTGTCCGAGGTGATCGATATTTTTCGGGCCAATTCGCAGCTCCGCATTCTTGCCATACTCGACAAGGCGAGGTGGCCGGTCGGCATCGTGCGCGAACAGCGGGTACGCGAGTTGCTTTTCTGTCCCTATTGGTTCTCGCTGATGCAGAATCCGTCGATCGGCGGTTCGATCGCGACGATGATCGAACCCTGCCTGACCGCGAGTGTCACCGAGACGACCGCCGACCTGCTCCGCATCATATCCGCGTCGCCGGAGCATGAGGGCCTTGTCCTCGTCGATCATGACGGTTTCGTCGAGACGTTGGACAGCGGTCAGATCGCCCAGTTGGCGATGCTTCGCGAAATCGAACTGGCGCAGGAGCGGACGGCGCGCGCGGGGCGGGTCGATGATGCCGGGCGCCGGTTTCAACGGGATATTGCGGGACTGGCGGCGACGCTGTCGGCGATGGCGCGCGAAGCTGAGGCGGTCGCGCTGCAACTGTTCGACCGGGCGCAACAGACCGGCCGCGACGCCCTTTCGGTCGCGAGTGCGACAGCGCAGACATTGGCGGGGCTGCAATCGCTCGGCGATCGCGGCCATGCGCTCGCCGCCGCAATGGCACAGATTGTGGACGATGGGCGCCAGGCGCGCGCGGCGCGCCAGGAAGTGCGGGTGACGATTGCGCAGGCCGGCGACCGGGCCGCCGCGCTGCGGGCCGCGAGCCTGTCGATCGAGCATATGCTGGCGCTGATCGTCGATATGGCGAGCCGGACCAACATGCTGGCGCTGAATGCCGGGATCGAAGCGGCACGGGCCGGCGATGCCGGCCGCGGTTTTGCGGTGGTCGCCACCGAAGTGAAGACGCTCGCGGGGCAGACACGGTCGGCGGCGGGCGACATCGCCCAATATGTCGATCGCATCCGCACCGTGATCGGCGAGGTGAATGATGGTTTCGCCGAGGTCGAGAAGGCGATCGGCGCCAATAACGGATTCTCGGACGCGATTGACCGTGCCGTCGATGGCCAGAGCGCGACGACGCTGACCATTGCCAGCTATGTCGAACAGGCGGTGTCGGCTGGGCGCGAAATCGATGGCCGGGCGCAGGATATCAGCCGTGGCGCGGCGGCGGTGGAAGACCGCGCCGTGTCGCTCGGTCAATTATCCGCCGACCTGACCCGGGCGGTGGAGTCGCTGCACCGGCGCGCCGGCCAATTCATCGAGACGGTCGCGGCCGCCTGACCCCTCGATTCGGTGACAGGGCGTCCAAGCCCTGCCTTGCCAATGCTGTTGCCCATGCCGTAACCCAAGTTGTTACAAGGGCTTGCCGCCTCGGCACGTGCTGCTAGACTGACCCTGCGCCGGGGGCGTCGTGGCCATCGGCGGGGAGGAGGGTCATATGACGAATATGCAAAAAGGTCTGGCCGAGTTTATCGGTACGTTCTGGCTTGTCTTCGGCGGTTGCGGCAGCGCCGTCCTGGCGGCCGCCTTTCCCGACGTCGGCATCGGCTTGCTCGGCGTCTCGCTTGCTTTCGGCCTGACGGTCGTGACCATGGCCTATGCGATCGGCCATATTTCAGGGTGCCACCTCAATCCCGCGGTGACCGTCGGGCTTTGGGCGGGCGGGCGTTTCGACGCGCGGGACATCCCGCTCTATGTCGTGGCGCAGGTGCTCGGCGCGATCGTCGCGGCGTTCCTGCTTTTCTATATCGCCAGCGGCAATCCGGCCTATGACCTTGCGACCAACGGCCTGGCGGCCAATGGTTTCGGCGACGGCTCGCCGGGGCATTTCGACCTCCGCTCGGGATTGATCATCGAGATCGTGCTCACCGCCGTCTTCCTGTGGATCATCATGGGGTCGACCGACGGCCGCGCGCCCGCGGGCTTCGCGCCGATCGCGATCGGCCTCGCGCTGACGCTGATCCACCTCATCTCGATCCCGGTGACCAACACCTCGGTCAATCCGGCGCGCAGCACCGGTCCGGCGCTGGTCGTCGGCGGGCTGGCGCTCCATCAGCTCTGGCTGTTCTGGGTCGCGCCGCTGGTTGGCGGGCTGGTCGGCGGGTGGCTCTATCGCACCGTGGGTGCGGACCGCTTTCCCAAACCGAATATCGAAGGCGAATAATCACGGCGCCGGCCGGGCGATGCCCGGTCGGCGTTCGTTTATTTGAGCAAGTCGACGGCAAAGGCGCGGACGTCGTCGGCCATGTCGGGACGTGCGAGCGCGACCGCAAGATTGGCCTGGATATAGCCCGCCTTCGACCCGCAGTCGTACCGCGTCCCGTCGAACGTGACGGCATGAAAGGGCTGCTTGCCGATCATCGTCGCCATCGCGTCGGTAAGCTGGATTTCGCCGCCGGCGCCTTTTCCCTGTCCTTCGAGGACGCGCATCACTTCGGGCTGCAGGATATAGCGGCCCGAGATGATGAGGTTCGACGGCGCGTCCTCGACCGCGGGTTTTTCGACGAGCCCCGTGACTTCGGTCAGCGCGCCGTCGGCCTTGCCCGGCGCGATCACGCCGTAGCTCGATACCTGCTCGCGCGGCACCTCGAGCACCGAGATCAGGTTGCCGCCGACATGGGCATAGGCGTCGACCATCTGCTTCATGCAGCCGGGCGAGCCATGCATGAATTCGTCGGGAAGGAAGATGGCGAAAGGTTCGTCGCCGACGATATCGCGCGCACACCAGATGGCGTGACCGAGGCCCATCGGTTCCTGCTGCCGGACATAGGCGCAATTGCCCGGCCCGAGCCGCGTCGCTTCGAGCACCGATATGTCCCTGCCGCGGTCGAGCATCGTCTTTTCGAGCTCGAACGCGATGTCGAAATGATCCTCGATCGCGCTCTTGCCGCGCCCGGTGACGAAGATCATCTGCTCGATCCCCGCCTCGCGCGCCTCGTCCACCGCATATTGGATCAGCGGCCGGTCGACGACCGGCAGCATTTCCTTCGGGATCGCCTTCGTCGCGGGCAGGAAGCGCGTGCCGAGACCGGCGACGGGGAAGACGGCTTTGCGGATCGGCTTTTGCATCGACAGCGAATTAGAGCGTGATGCCATGACATTGACCCACCGTGACGGAGCCGCTTTTGGCCGAGTGCGAGGCGTGAGGAGCGGCGCGATGCGGGACATCGTGCCCGACGAGCAACGAAGCAATCGGCCAAAAGCGGCCCGCCCCGCAGGGATTGCCCCCGGAAGCCCGCCGGGCGGCGGCGCGTCTCTGGACCGGGCCACCGGCCCGGCCTGCGAGACGCTTTTTGCCGGCGAACTTCCGGGGGCAATCACGGTGGGTCAATGTCATGGCATCACGCTCTAGCCGCGAACGCCCGACAAGGAAAGGCGCGGCTATTGCGGCGTGACGATCACGACGACGCGCCGGTTGTCCTGGCGGCCTTCGGCGGTCTTGTTACTCGATAAGGGCAGGGTTTCGCCGCGCCCGACGATCTGGTCGGCGGTGAACTGCATGCCGCTCGCCTGCATCGGCGCCGCGACCGCCTGCGCCCGCGCTTGCGACAGCGTCAGATTATAGGCGGCGGTCCCGGTCGAATCGGTATGGCCTTCGACCCGTGCGGTGACGATGCCGACCGCGACGAGCTTGGCCGCGATGTCGCCGATCCGTTGCTGCTGCTCGCCCGGCAGGCCGCTTTCATTGGACGGAAAGAGCAGGCGTTCGGGCATGCTCAGTTCCCAGCCCAGCCCGGTTTCGACAAAGCCCTGCGATTGAAGCGCGGAAACTTGCGCGGCGCTGAAGCCCGTCTGCGGCGGCACGGTCTGGCAGGCGGCCAGCAAGGCCGCGAAGGCGGACAGGAAAATGAGGCGAAGCGAACGGGGGAGGGGGTGGGTCACGGCAATACTCCGGTCATCGGACTGAACGATTGGTCAGCTTGTCGGCATACATGGCGGCGTCGGCGGCGGTGAGCAGTGCGGTCGCGTCGCTGCCATTGTCGGGATAGACCGCAACGCCGACGCTGACCGACGCGCGATAGGTCGCGCCGCCGGGGAGCGTGACGGGCTGGGCAACGCAGGCGCGGATGCGCATCGCGAGGTCATTGGGCACGGTTTCGGCATCGAGCGGGTCGATGATCACGATGAATTCGTCGCCGCCGATCCGCGCCGCGAAATCACCCTTGCGCAGCGTGTCCTTGATGCAGGCCGACAGCGCGACGAGGACGGCATCGCCGGCGGCGTGACCGTGATTGTCGTTCGCCGCCTTGAAATTGTCCGCATCGATGAAGAGCAGGGCGAAGCGCACGCCGCGGCGATCCGCGGCCTCGATCCGCTGTGCCAGCTGTTCGTCGAACGCCGCGCGGTTCGGCATGGCGGTCAGCGGATCGTGCGAGGCGCGGTGCGCCAGCATCGCATGTTCGCTTTCCATATGGCCCTGCCAGCCCGCAAGTTCGTCGAGCAGCGCATTGATGTCGCCGCCGAGCCGGTCGAGCTCGGCGATCCCGAGCGGCTGGACGCGCTTGTCGAACCGGCGATGGAGGCGGACGTCGTGCGCCACGGTCGCGATTTCATTGAGCGGCTTGACCAGTTCATATTCGAACCGGCGCGCGAGCGCGATGGTGCCGAGCGCGGTGATGAGCAGGCAGATCAGGCCAGCGAGCAGGCCGATCCGGACATAGTCGGTCAGCGTCGAACTGTCGCCCCAGACTTCGACCTTGCCGATGGCGGAGCCGTTGCGGCGGACGGCGACGGCATAGGGGCTCGGGAAGAAAATTTGCGTCAGCAGCGGCGCCGGGTCGTCGGCCGGCGACGTCCATTCGATCAGCGGCCGGCCGCGGTCGTCGACCACGCGCAGCCGCGCGATGCCCGGAATGCGCGTCAAAGGTTCGATCCCCTCGCGCGCCGCCTGCGGGTCGTTGAAAATCAGCGCCGGTTCGACGCCATAGGCGCCAAGCTGCGCCGCCAGTTCGATATTGCGGTCGGCATAGCCGCGCAGCGCGGTCACGCCGGCGAGCAGGATGGTGATGCCGGAGAGCGCGACGGCGAACAGCGTGATGCCGAAATGGAAACGCGACAGCAATTTCTGCAGCGTCGTCCGCGCGCCGATGCGTTTGCCGGTCCGTTCGCCGATCCGTTCGCCGATCCGTTCGGGCGTGGGGCCGGTCATGGCGCGCCCTCCCCGTCGCGGCCGATCTTGAGCACGCGCGGATCGATGCGCAGCGTTCCGCGGGCGATCGCGTCGAGATTGACCGAAAAGCTGAGGCCCGACTGCCGGTTGGCGAGGCAGAACATCGCGCCGTAAATGCAGGCGGGATCGTCATCGGTGATCGTCAATGCCGCGCGGCCGCGGACCCAGACGATCAGTTTCTGGCGGTCGGTGACGGGCATCCGTCCCAGGAACAATATGTCGCAATCGGCACCGTCGGTCACGCCGTCGATGGTCATGCGGCGTACCGTGACGGCGGGTCCGCCGGGGACGACGGGCGCGATACGATCGGTCAGGCGCGGCGTGCCGACAAGGCACATATTGCGTACGGCGCCGCGTTGCCCGTCGGGCCAGCGCGCGTAGCCGATGATTCCGCCAAGCATGCGGTTGACCGCACGCGCCGTCCCGCCGGCGTTGTTTTCGACGATCGTCTGGCTGGCGGCCTGAACCGACATCTGTGGCGTCGCAAATAACGAGCCGATCAGAAACAGTGATGCCAGCACCTTGCAGTGACCCCCAACTGCGCTTCGGGCCTATCCTGCCCGACCAAGGCGGTGTCCGCTAGTTAAAAGAGTATGAAAGTCAAGGAAAAGTAGCGGCATGCAACCTTGTTTAAACACCCCGCCAAGCGTTCAGCCGGCGCGCAAACGGTCGCTGAAGCCCTTGCGCAGCTTGGCGAGCTTGGGGGGGATGACGGCCAGGCAATAGGGGTTGCGCTGGCCTTCGCCTTCCCAATAGGCCTGATGATAGTCTTCGGCCGGATACCAATCGCTTGCCGCTTCGATCGTCGTCACGATCGGCGCCGGCCAGTCGGCCCCGGCGCGGACGATGCCGGCGCGCGCCGCGTCGCCCTGCGCGGCGTCGAGGGGGAAGATCGCGCTCCTATACTGGGTGCCGATGTCATTGCCCTGGCGGTTGAGTTGGGTCGGATCGTGCGTCGCGAAAAAGACATCGAGCAGATCGTCATAAGTAATCGCGGCGGGGTCAAAAGTGATGCGGATCGCCTCGGCATGACCGGTATCGCCGCCGCACACCTGCTTGTAGGTCGGATCGGGGGCAGTGCCGCCGATATAGCCGCTTTCGACGCGCTCGACACCGGTCAGCGACTGGAACACGGCTTCGGTGCACCAGAAGCAGCCTCCGGCGAAAATGGCGGTCTCACGGGTCATGGCGTCGATCCTTGTCGTGAAAATTGTCGGGAAGAAAGCGGATGCCGTCAAAATAGGGTGGCGCGGCCTTATTCCAAGGGTGGCGGCGCGGCGATCAGCGGCGGGACGAACGGTTTGCCCGATGCCTGCGCGGTGCGGATCGCCGCGATCTCGGTTTCGAGTATCTGGACGCGGTCCTGCCAGCGCGGATGGGTGCCCGCCTGAAACAGTATCGGACCGCCGCGTTTGCCGAAGCGCTGCCAGAAGCGCACGGCGGCCGCGGGGTCATATCCCGCCGCCTGCATCAACCAGACCGACAGGCGGTCGGCCTCGATCTCGGTCTGGCGGAACAGGCGCGCGCTGCGTCCGAACTGCTTGCCGAGGCCGCGGTCGACCCCTGCGGCATCGAGCCGGGCGCGGTGGCGCAGGATGTTGTGCGCCAGTTCGTGGGCGACCGCGGCGGCAAGCTCGTCGTCGTCCGCAAAGCCTGCGAGCCCGGCGCTGATCAATACCAGCCGGCCGTCGGCCGCGCCCTCGGGACGGTCGCGCGCTTCGACACGAAAGGCGCTGGCGCAGCCGGCGACGGGATGGACCGCGATGCGGCGGCCGTCGGCGGCCTCGATCTCCACGGCGGGATCCGGGCTCGGCGCGCCGAGGCGCGTTTCAAGCGCGGCGATGCGGGCAAAGGCGTCGCCGCCTTCGCTGGCCGGGACCAGCCCGGCGACCGCATGGATCGCCATGCCGACGTGCAAACCCGCCGCCGCGGCGGGTGAACCGGTGGCGATCGCGGCGATGTAGGGGGCGTCGCTGTCGCTTGCGCCATAGGCGGCGCGCGCCGCAGCGCGGCTGGCGGTGTCATAGAGACGCGGATCGCCCCAGATCACACCGATCTGCGGCTGGGTCTGGGGACAATGCGGTGCATTGGCCGTGGTCAGGCGAAAGCCGATCGTCGCGACGCGCGTCTCGAGTTCCGCAAGCACAGCGTAAGGCGAAGCACCGGCCGGCGCGGACGCCGCAGCGGGTGCGGCGCACAGCGCGGTCAGGACGGCAAGGAGCGATCGTGTGAAGCGGGGCATCGGCGCGGGCTTACCAAGGGGCGGCTGTCGCGGCCATGAATTTCCCCGGGCCTCGATCGAGGAGATTGTGGTCGATTGCAAAGTTGTCGGGAGATGGCGGGTAACGGGCGGAAGCGGACCTCTCCTTCATCGTCATCCCGGACTTGATCCGGGATCCCGCTTCTTGACCTTGCCACCAGTTTTCGACGTCAAGCGGGACCCCGGATCAAGCCTGTCCTGAGCCTGTCGAAGGGCCCGGGGTGACGAGGAGGGGTGGAAGTTGACGCTCTGGTGCGTACCCCGTGCGAAGGACGGGTATTCCAATGCGGGGCCGAACGCCCGCTGCACTCCAAAACCAGTCGTCCAATTCCAGGGTTGCAATCGATAGGACCGCCATTTCCAGCCCCTTGCCTATCTCCCGGCGAGCGCCGATAGGGCGGGTCGATGACCGACGCCTCGACTCTCTCGCCCTCCGTTCGCCTTTCCGCGCCGCGTCCGGCGGCGCTGGCGCGCTGGCTCTGGGCAGTCGCGTTGCTGGTGATTGCGGTGGTTGCGGTCGGCGGGATCACGCGGCTCACCGAATCGGGGCTGTCGATCACCGAATGGAAACCCGTGTCGGGGGTGCTGCCGCCGCTGACCGAGGCGGGATGGCTGGCCGAGTTCGAGAAATATAAGCGGATCCCCGAATATAAGGCGATCAACCTCGGCATGACGCTCGACGGGTTCAAGGCGATCTTCTTCTGGGAATGGCTGCACCGTATCCTCGGGCGGCTCGTCGGCATGGCGCTCGTCGTGCCGCTGATCTGGTACGCGTGGCGCCGCGCCGTCCCGGCCGGTTATGGCTGGCGGCTCGTCGCGCTCGCGGCGCTGGTCGGGCTGCAGGGCGCGATCGGCTGGTGGATGGTCGCCTCGGGGCTCGAATATCGCACCGACGTCAGCCATTTCCGGCTCGCGACGCATTTGCTGACGGCCTTGTTCCTGCTTGCCGGGCTGGTGTGGACGGCGCGCGACCTTGGCGCGCTGGCCAGAAATCCGGCGGCACGTCCGGCGCGGCTGACCGGCGCTGCGCTCGGCATCATCGGCATCCTGTTCTTCCAGCTTCTGCTCGGCGCCTGGGTCGCCGGGCTCAACGCCGGCTATGTTGCGAGCACATGGCCTTCGATGAACGGGCATTTCGTTCCCGAAGGCATCGACTGGTCCGATGGCGCGTGGATGGCGTTCACCAACGATCCCTTCCTGATCCACTTCATCCACCGCTGGTGGTCGTGGGCCGCGGCGCTGGCCTTGCTCCTGCTGGCCCGCCAGTTGTCGAAAGGCGGCGCGCGGACCGAGGCGGCGTTGCTTGTGGCGGTGGTCGCGGCGCAGATGACGCTGGGTATTCTGACCGTCGTGACCGGCGTGTCGATGTGGATCGCGGTGCTGCACCAGGTCACCGGCGCGGTGCTGGTCGCGATCGCCGCGGCTGCGCTTCACCGGCTCGGCCGCCCGGCGACATGATCGCGGCGGCAGGCCTCGGCGCGCTGCTGCTCGCCGCGCAGATTCCCGCTGGACCGCCGCCCGTATCGCCGCCGGCGCGCGTCGCCGCATCACAATTCGCGCCGCCGCTCGGCCAGCCGATGGCCTATCGCGTCACGACGCGCCGGCTGGGCCGCGACGGCAGTTTGATCAGCTTTTCGCTCGTCTATGCGCTGCAATGGCAGCGCGTGGGCCGCGGGTATCAGCTTGTCGCGACGTTGCAGCGAATCGATTCGGATGCCCGGCCCGAGGTGACGCGCGCGCTGACCGCGGTGCTGCAGCCGCTCGTCGGCGAGCCGATGACCTATCTTGTCGCGCCCGACGGCAGCCGCATCGATCTGGTCGATGCCGAGGCCTTGTGGGACCGTGCGATGGCACGGACCGAGGCGCTGGGTGCCGCGGCCGGGCAGGCGGAGGCAAAGCAGATGGCGGCGCTGATCGCTGCCCTGCCGGTCGGACAGCGGAGCGAGATGGCGACGGCTGATATCCGCGCGCTGGTGGCGCCCGCCAATGCCGCCATCCCGGCGTCGGGGGGGGCGAGCGTGTCGATCCGGCAGGATGGGGCGATGCAGAGTGTTGCGCTGGTCGAGCATGTTCAGCTTGCCGCGGGGCAGGGCGGCAACCCGCTCGAAATCGACAATCTCTGGACCATCGACACCGCGACGGGGCTGGTTGTGCGCGAACAGCGGCAGAGCTGGATCATCGAGCCAGGCAGTGATGCGCGCACGCTCGTCGAGGAGCGGGTCCGCGCGCTGGAACCCGCCGCAAAAGATTGAAGGTATCATAATACCCGTCAGCAAAGCCGCGATATGCTTGACTTTGCGGCTCCCAGCGGCCATTGGCCCGCTCCGAAGCGCCGCTGCGTCCCGTCGGGATCAGGCGGCGCGGTTTGTTTCGGGCGGCGCGTGCCGCTCATCCTAGTCCATCTCTGTCAAGGAGCGTGCCATGAAGGCGCTGACCAAGACGACCGCTTCGGCCAACGCCGCCACGGTCGAAAAGAAATGGGTGCTGATCGACGCCGAGGGCCTTGTTGTGGGCCGCGTTGCATCGATTATCGCCAATATCCTGCGCGGCAAGCACAAGCCGTCGTTCACCCCGCACGTCGATTGCGGTGACAATGTCATCGTCATCAACGCCGAGAAGGTGGCGTTCACCGGCAAGAAGCTGGCTGACAAGCGCTATTACAAGCACACCGGTTATGCCGGCGGCATCAAGGAAACCAGCCCCCAGAAGATCCTGGAAGGCCGTTTCCCCGAGCGCGTACTTGAAAAGGCCATCGAACGCATGATCCCGCGCGGCCCGCTCGGCCGCCAGCAGATGCGCAACCTGCGCGTCTTCGCCGGATCCGAACATCCGCATGAAGGGCAGAGCCCCGAAGTGATCGACGTCGCGTCGATGAACCGCAAGAACAAGGTGGGTGCATAATGGCTGACGAACAGACCATGACCGATCTCAAGGACCTCGCCGGCGCCGTCGAAGGCGCCGCCGTCGCTCCCCAGATCTCGAGCGCGCCGCTGCGCGAGAAGATTGTCGACAAGCAGGGCCGCGCTTATGCGACCGGCCGCCGCAAGGACGCAGTCGCCCGCGTGTGGGTCAAGCCCGGCACGGGGAAGATCACCGTCAACGGCCGCGACCAGGAAGTCTATTTCGCGCGTCCGACGCTGCGCCTCGTTATCAACCAGCCCTTCGGTCTGACCGAGCGCGTTGGCCAGTATGACGTGATCGCAACCGTCAAGGGCGGCGGTCTGTCGGGCCAGGCGGGCGCCGTGCTTCACGGTATTTCGCAGGCGCTGACCCGCTTCGAACCGACGCTTCGCGGCGTCGTCAAGACGGCCGGCTTCCTGACCCGCGACAGCCGCGCGGTCGAGCGTAAGAAATACGGCAAGGCCAAGGCCCGCCGCAGCTTCCAGTTCTCGAAGCGCTAAGGCGAGCCTTACTGCTGGGCTTGAAAAAGCCCAACTATATCAAGGAAAAAGCGGGGCTTGTCCCCGCTTTTTTCATGTACAACAGATTTGCAGCAGGCCGTTCGAAAGCGCGGTTTTCTGCCATTCTTTAACTCGACTTCAATCCCTGCGTGCAACAGGTCGTGCAACAGATCGCGCCCCATGTGCAACAGGTTTGGAACGAGAAAAGTGAAGAGAATCAATGCTTTCAAGATAGAGGGCGGCAAAGTCACCGTGTTCCAGCGCGATGACGTGAAAAGCAGCCTCTAGTATGCGAATTTCCAGTTCGGCCATCGCCAGCGCGCAATGCGATCGTTGGAAACGGACGACCGAGCAGTGGCAGAGCACAAGGCGAAGGAGATTTATCGCAAGCTGCTCGTTCGCGTTGACCAAGACCTCCCGTTGAAAGCACTGAAGTTTTCGGATTTCTGGGACAACAAATGGATTCCCTATGCGAAGCGGCGGCTATCGCCTGATCGCTATCGTCTGCATGAAGGCACGGGACGCCTTTATCTCAAATCTTATATCGACAATCGCAATCTCGACCAGATCACCGCGCAGGTCGCGGAAGGCTATGTCGAATGGCGGCGGGACTATTGGATTGAGAGGGATGATCGCCCCAAAAATTGCGCGGTGCGGCCATCGAGGAAGACCTTGCAGATTGAATTTGGGCTGCTCAAACAATCCCTGTATTGGGCTGAACGCGAAAAGCTCGTCCGGCCGTTGGGCGTGATGAAGGCGCATGTCCTCAACAGCGACCCGGATCGACAACGCCGATACGGCTTCACCTCAGATGAATGGTATGAGCTAGGCAGCTACATGGAGAGTTGGCAGCATGGCGGACGCCATCGCCTGCACAACACCCAGCGCGCTTTGCTGCGCCGTTTGATCTGGAGCTATTACCTGACGGGTCTGCGTCGCCGCGAGATGGAAACGCTGACATGGAAAGGCGTGAAACCGTTGAAGGACGGGAAGGCGGAAATAACTGTCGCCGCCGACACCAAGACCGGCACGCGCACGGCGATAAGTCAGCCCGATATATTCCACTATCTGCCGGAGCGCGGGGCCGATGAGGATTTGGTCTGGCCGGACGGCCATAACCGCACGATATACAGCTTCCGCCATACCTACGCGACGGAACGGCTGAAGGCCGGTGTCAGCTACGAGGATTTAGCCCTGAATATGGGCACCTCCTATGAGCAAATCCGCAAGCATTACAGTCACGTCATTCCGCAATAGCGCGCCGATGCGATCACGAAGCTGGATGGACGTTCCGCCGCCGAGCTTGTGCGGGCAATGACATTCCTGCGTCGGGAAGCGCAAGGCGAGGGACTGGATTGGGATGCGCTCGTCCAGCAGGTACTTGCCGCCCAAGCTGCCAAAGATGCTACCTGAATTGCGTTTTCCAGCCCGACGAAGGCGACATCCCCTAGCCCAGTAGCGGACGGCGTTTCGCGCCGCTCCGCGCTCAGAAGCTCTGATGGCGCGTTCTCACTAGTAGTGAGGGGAGGATACCGCTTCACTTCGAGATGAGCGAAATTTCTTTACACACCTTGCTGTAATAAAATTTCCTGAGCGCGTTTTCCTCTGCTGATCGCAGCGCTTCGAAATGCTGCAAGAGGTCGTGCCGCTGCTGCTGCCAGGACGGCGGCCATTCCCCAGAGCCGTATAGCAACGCGAGGGTGTCGGGGACGATTTTCCTCCGCACGTCGCGGCGCAGATCGAGCCGCCAATGGAAATAGAGATACAGGGAAAGCGTCAAGGTTCCCACTATGACGGGATTTCCTTCCCCGATCACCAAACCACGAAGTCCGAAAATTGAAAATAGCAACGCGAACCACATCGCCAATCCCCTCAAATATTTTGGATAAGGTGATTTTTATCGCGGAATCTGCCAGCGAATGCGGTTGCTGTAGGTGCCGCCCGTCGGATTGCCGGTCCGGTCTTGGCCCGGATTAAAACGAGCGCGCCGCCGCGCTATGGAGCATGTCGCCGTATCAAGGTCGGCATGACCGCTGGATGACGTCACCTCACATGCGACAACAGAGCCTCGCTCGTTGAAGGCAAGGCGGAAGTCGGCCGTTCCTTCCCGCTGTTCGCGCATCGCTCGAACTGGATAGTCGTCATATGTGATCCATTGTTGCGGGCTGCCGATCAGACGGGCGGGACTGGACAGATCGACGTTCGGATCGGCAACTTCCGCTCCTTCATTCCGGATCGCCTCCTTCGATGCATCTTCACTTTCGTTCGTGACCCCATTGGAGGTCTGGGCTGTATCGCGTCCGTTCGACGTGGGTTCACTCTGTTCCTCAGGGTGCCGCGGACTCTTTACTGTGTCGGGAAGGTTAAGGGTGATGGCCCATCGCTCTTCATTGGCAGGGAGGTATAGCGCATCGCACTTCGCATTGGTGGCAGTTGCCGAGATATAGCCCGGCATGTCGCTTTTCACCCAATCGCCATCCTTCAAACCACAGACGCCGTTAATAGCGCGACGAATATCTGCGATTGTTGAGGTCAAACGCGGGGTGGTAGCGAAGAAGCTCTTCGCCTTTCCCGACGGAAGATATTCGACCTGAACCTCCGTCAGTTGAAGGCCATGCCACGTTTCGCCTCTATCAAGGCCACCGTTTTCCAACAATTTTGTATAGTCGGCCCGCTTTGCAACGCCCAGACGCAGCGCCTGTTCAAGCAGGTTATCGGCTGCAATTTCCGGCCGAGTGTCTGCGATGGCCTCCACGATCTTTGTGTTGTTGCCGATATAATCATAGGCCAGAATGCCAGAGCCGCCTGCCGCAGCGACGATCAATGTCCAAGCGCCATAAACGGCCACGCTGTTGCGCTTGGGTTTTTGGGCATCATTCCAATCTGGATCGGGGGACGCGGTGACCGACTGTTGCGTCGAACCGAGCAATCGCGTCTTCTGGGTTGCAAACTCGGCATCGGTAAGCGCCCCCTCCTGCCAAAGCTTGGTGATGCGCTCCAGATCGTCTATATTCTGGCCTTGCAATGACACGGTTTGGTTCAACCGTTCCCCCTGATATTCCCGCATAAATCGCCTCTCGTCCCGCTTCAATATTCAAAAAATGCATATGCAATTATTGCATGTAGTCAACGGGAGATGTCGAAATCGGCCTTCTCTGCTGCCCACCAGCTTTTGGTGAAGGGTTTGACGCAGGCGCGCGAAGCGGCAGGGCTGCATCAAGCCGATCTTGCGAAGAAGATCGGCAAAAACCAGAGCTACATCAGCAACATCGAACGCGGTCAGCGCAGGGTGGATGTGATCGAGTTCATCGTGATCGTGGAGGCGATGAACGGCGATCCGGTCAGGATGTTTTCGGAGGTCGTTAGCGGCATGCCCGATGAAGTAGCCATTTAAAACCGGTTTGCTCGGATTGACCGATTACGGAGTTTTCCTCCGGCAACGAGGCCGATAAAATTGCGTGGAGAATGTCCAATTAGTTATGGTTTTCTGTTATTTGCGCGCGGCACGAGTTACTCGTCTGCTAAGCGGTTCATCCTCGATCCAAACTCAAAGTTCCATCCCTCAGGGATCGCTCCGGCCTGACTGAAATGCTCGGCTTCGTCCGCGAGGGCGATACGATCGTCGTCAGCAGATTGGACCGCTTCGCGCGTTCGCTATCCGATCTGTTCCAGATGCTCGATACGCTGACCAGCAAGAGCGTCGCGTTCCAATGTCTGCATCAATCCATTGATACCGGGACCAGCACCGGCAAACTCACGCTCGCGATCTTGGGTGCGGTGGCTGAATTCGAGAATGATCTACGCCGGGAGCGCCAGCGCGAGGGGATCGCCAAGGCCAAGGCGAGCGGAACCTACAAGGGCCGAAAGCCGAGCATTGACCTTTCTATGCTCCACGATCTTAGGGACGCGGGGCTTGGCCTGTCTGCTATCGCGCTACAGATGCCCAACCGGACAAACTTCCGGTGGCGGAGACTCTTCCAACAACGCCGATCGAAGTGGAAGCCGAAGGACGCCTTAGAGCGCTTTGCGGACCTAGACCCAATCGACTTCGAGCACATGTCTGCCGTGTTACAGGTCAAGCCAAGGCGTCAGGAATTGTCTACATAGTAAATGACTTGAGGCTGGCGTTTATGGAATGGTTTGCGATCAGCGGCTTTGCAGTTTGAAGATATAGGAGGCTTTGATCGCCTTCTCGAATTCCCTGCGCCGCTTCTGCTGATCCTTCGTCCGGTCCAAAGCCTGTTTGGCCTGATCCACATCGCGCTTGCGGGCGGCGACAACGGATTGCTCAGGTGTCAGCGGCTTCTTCGGTTTCTTGGGTTTGGTGGCAGCAAATTCGTAAAATCTCATATCGTATTTATGCTTGCCAAGTTTCAATATTGATTTTAATAGCTTAGCTATGAATTAGCCTGCAACAGATATGCAGCAGGTTTGCGTTATTTTTATTTAATCTTTATAATTCAATGCGATAACTCATAGTTTAAGTTATCGAAGCGCTAATCACTTTCCTTCGTCGACGGACGGAGAAACGGAAAAGGCGGTCCAGCGATGGGCCGCCTTTTTTGTTTGGTCATGTTGTTTGCGAAGCCGGGCGGATGGCGGCATTGCGGCAGGGAGCGGACGTTGAATTTCCCATCCCGCTTGCGGGAGGGGAGATGAACGGCAGCTATCGGCCGGTAACGGACACTCCGTGGGAAACCGGAGCGTCAGATAAACGGATCATAGGCCCATTGCAGCAGCGCCTGCCGCTGGCGCGGGCGGCAGAAGATGTCGCCGGGGTCGCAATTGGCGCGGATCTGGCCGGCATGGCGCGCGAAGCCGCGCCAGCGCTTGATCTGGATCGCATCGATGTCGGGCAGGCGGCGGCCCATATAATAGCGGCAATACCATTGGAACCAGCCGCGCGGATCGGGGCCGTAAATCCACCCCTTGTCGCGCCACACCGACAGCGGCTGCCGGCTCTTCACCCCGAAATAGTTCAGCTCTGCGTCGGCGATGTCGGCGGTCTTCGCCTTTTTGAACCATGATTTTGGAAATTCGGCCGTGCAGTCGTTGCAATATTTGCCCTCGAAAACCCCCATTTCCAGCATCTCCTGCGGCGTGAAATGCGGGGTGAAATCGGGTTCGAAATCCTGTCCGGCGCGCGCCGTCAGGCGATAGCTATAGCCCGACTGCATCCGGTCGTTCACATGGACCAGCCGGCCCTTCTTCTCGTTCACAGCAACTCCAGACTTCCCAGCATCAGCGCCTGGCGCGCCGGGCGTTCGGCCATGACTGCGAACATTTCGTCGCCGCGTGTCGTGCGCTCGACGCTCATCGAGGCGAAGATCGCCATGAAATAACCGCTCAAGGCCCCGATGCGATAGTCGATCCACAACGCTTCGGCATCACTTTCGATGCCCTTGGAGTCCAGCGCCGCGATCCAATGGTCGAAGGCGGGGCGGTCGGCGGCCGCGCGCGCGGCGGGGTCGGCGATGCTGGTGCCGACCAGATAGGCGAGGTCGCTCGCGCCGCTGCCGCGCCCGAGCGTCTGCCAGTCGACGAGCCAGCATTGCGCGCCGCCGGGGGCGAACAGGATATTGTCGATGCGCAGGTCGCCATGGACGATTGTCCGCGCCGCGGGGGTGCGCGCCAGATAGGCGTCGAGCCGGTCGACGATGGCGGCGCCGAGATCGAGCAGTTCGGGTGCTAACCGCGCCGCATAACGCTCGCGGAAGCCGAGGTAGAATTGCGGGAACAGGCTCCGGATCAGCTCTCCATTGTCGCGCGACAGCCAGGGCAGGGTTTCGAGCCGCGCGTCGTTCCACAGCAGCGCGTGCAACCCGGCCGCCGCGTCGATACACGGCCGCAGTCCGGCGAGGTCGAGCCCGGCAAGCTGGTCGCCTTGCCGCGCGGGAGCAAGGTCCGACAGGATCAGGATGAAGTCGACGTCGTTCGAGGCAATGTCGGCGTGGTAACAATGCGGCGCCGCGACCCCGCTGCCCGCCGCCAGTTCGCGGTACCAGCTCACTTCCTTGACATAAGTGCCGGTGAGCGCGGCGATATTGCGGCTCGCCGCGTCATGGCTCGGGCATTTGGCGACGACGCTCGCGGGCGCATCGATGCCGTCCGCCCAGTCGAGGGTTAGGCGGAAGCTGTCGCACATCTGGCCGGTCCCGACGGGCGTCGCGGTAAAACCATGTAGTGCGCCCGCTTCCTGCCCCAGTTTTTCCGCCAGCCACGCCGGCGTCATCGCGCCGGGCGAGGTCGGGAAGCTCATGGTGCGGGGTCCAGCAGGCCCGTGAGGCCGCTCGGCGCGTGCGGGCCGACGAACAATTGTTCGAGCACGCCGGCCCCGCTGTCGCTGCGGTCGCCGTCGGCGAGGTCGGCGCGCACCAGCGCCTGGACATGCATCGCCAGCGGATTGCCCCACTGGCGTTCGGCATCGGACAGGCTGTCATACGCGACCTCCAGCTCGCCATGGTCGAAACCATGGCCCCAGACGGGGTGCGTATAACCGAGCCCGCTCATCGCGAACATCGGCCCGGTCGGGGTCAGCGCCAGCCGGGTCGAGCGATCCAAATCGGCGGTCAGCCTGCGCATCCGGCGCGTTCCCGGCTGCCACTCGGCGATAAAGGCCGGGTCGGCGAAATGACGCTCGCCGCCATCGCCGCCGGCCAGCACCGCGCGGCGGTTCCACGGACGGCCTTCGCCGTCGTCGTTGCTGTGGAAGAAGAGCGAGCGGTCGGCGAAGTTGCACGGTGTCCACAGCCAGAAGAATTGGCTGAAATTGCCCTGCGGCGGCGGCTGGGGTTCGGCGGCGCCGACGGGGCGGATGCCCCAGCTCCGGTCGCGCGTGCCGGCCCAGCCGGCGTCGACATCGACCCGCGCGCCGTCGACCGACAGCCAGCCCGACCAATGGCCGTTCTGCGTCATCCGCGTATAGTCCATGAACAGGCGCGTGCCATTGCGGCGCGTGAAGCGCGGCTCCTCGATCGGGAAATGGCGCGCGGTGAAATGGAGTTCGGCAGCGAGCGGGCCGTCGTTCGCGGCGATGCGCAAGGTCAGCCGTTCGAGCGGCGCATCGATGGCGATCGCGATCGGACCGACCGCGAGGTCGAGCCGCTCGCCGCCCGACCGGCGGCTCGCGCGCAGATTATGCTGAACGCCGTCAACGAGCACGCAGAAGGCCGCGTCGACGATGCCGAGCTGCGGATAAAAGCCCATCGCCGCGGCGAAAAACACCGATCCGTCGGGCGAATAGCCGTTGAAAAAATAGCGGTCGTAAAAATTGCGGTCGGTGCCGGCAAAGGCCATCGGCTCGGCGCTCTGGTGCAGCGGGAAATCATCGCCTTTTGTCAGCATCGTTCCTCATCCCGTTTTTTGTTGCAACCTAACGGGATAGCAAGGTGCGTCAATGGGCGTGCATCGATGGGGCCGCGTCAATGCACCGGCGGATCGACCGGGGGCACGGCGCCCACCGGCGCGACAGGCTCGCCGGGTGCGCGCGGAGGCAGCGCATCGGATGGCACGTCGGCAATCTGCATGTCGGGGGTCGGAACCTTTTCGACGTTGCGGACACGGACGCTGAGCGCCCCGTCCACCAGACGCAGTTCGTTGAAGCTTGGCGGCGTCGACCGGATGCGCTGCGACAGGGTGCCGGCGCCGATCATGCGGATCGGACCCGCCGGCGTCGACTGGACGAGGTCGAAGGCGTCGTGGACATGGCCGGTCAGAACCCCCGCGACGCGCCGTTCGGCGAGCGCCTGAAGCGCGCGGGCGCCGCCGCGGGTCAGCGCGCGGCCGCGCGTTCCCGCTTCGACCAGCGGATGATGCGCGGTGACGAGTACGGTCGTCCCGGCGGGAAGCGCGTCGATGGCCGCCACTGTCCTGGCGAGCGCCTTTTTCGTCACCCAGCCCTTCGACCAGTCGAGCCGCCACTGCGCGCGTGCCGTGGTCTTGAGCGGCACGACGGCGACGCCGGGCAGGTCGAGTTCGCGCTCGACCAGTCGCTCGATCCCCCGAATGCGGCGATAGGGGTAGAAGAAGCGGGCGATCGGGTTGAAATAGGGCAGGTCATGATTACCGACCTCGACCGTTACCGGCATGTCGAGCGCACCGATCCAGTCACAGGCGGCGGCAAATTCGCGGGTCCGCGCGCGCATCGTCAGATCGCCGGTGATCAGCACGGCGTCGGGCTGTTCGCGGCGGACGAGACCCTTGAACCAGTCGAGCGCGGCGCGGTCTTCGAGCCCGAAATGCAGGTCGCTGATATGGAAAAGCCGGGTCATGACGTCGCGATGAAATCGACCGCACTGGCCCCGATCGCAAAGCGCGCGGGCGAGGATGTTTCGCGGAGCTCGCCATCATATTCGAGGCTGATCGGCCGTTCGCTTTCGAGGATGATCGTCTCGCCGGCGGCGAGCTCCTCGCTCGGCCCGTCGCGAAAGTCGCCGCCGAGCCAGGCCAGGCCGTGGCGCAGCACGTCGGCGGTGCCCTCGGTCAGGATGCCGTCGGCGCGCAGGCCCTGCTCGGTGGGGGTCAGGATGATCGCGGGATAGGTTTTTTCCTGCCCCGCGACGCGAACGCCCGGCGCGTTCAGCATGGCGTCGAGCGCGTCCGGCGCGGCGCCCGCCGCCTCGATCAACCCGTCCTGCCGCATCGTTTCGCGCACCTCGGCCCAGCGCGTTGCGGGCCCTGCGACGACGGTGATGAACGCGTCGCCCGCGTCGCTGCGGACGATCGGCACCGGCGTGCGGCGGCCCTTGCCCGCAAGCGCCTCGGTCAGGATATCGGGCGCCGGGCGGTCGCCGTGGAGCGCCTTCGACAACAGGTTGAGCGTGCCGCCGGGAAGCGGCAGGACGGCGCCGTCCCAGCCCGCCGCGCCGCTCGCGGCGGCGTTGATCGTCCCGTCGCCGGTCCAGACAAGCAACAGGTCGATGCTTTGCCGTTTCAGTTCATTTGCATCCGGAATATCGTCATCGGGAAGCGCAAAGGTCACGGCGAGCGGCGCCCCGGCGGCGCGGCAGCGTTCGACGATTTGTTGGAGAACGGCTTCGTCATGGCTGCCGCTCTGGCTGTTGCAGACAAGGGCGGGGCGGGTGAAAGCGCTGGTCATGGCCCTTCCTACGCATGACGGCGCAAAAGGTCACCTGAACCCGTCATCCGGGCGAAGGCCGGGACCTCGACATTGCAATATGACGCAGAATTATGGACGCATCTATGGCACCGCTTGTTTGCTGGACCGCGGCCCTGTAGGGCGCAGACCCTGTGGCGATGGCTAAGAGAATGCGGTTGATCAAATTCCTGATAGTCGTGGGTCTGCTGGTCCTGTTCTTCGGCGGCGGGACGCGGATGATCCTGGCGGGCGGCGCCAAGTCGCTCAATCTTGGCGACAAGCTGCTCGGCGACGGCGATGGCGCGACCCTGCAGGTCGCGGGGCAGCCCTATGGATCCGGCGACCGCAACAAGCTCAACATCTGGGTGCCGACGGGGACGAAGCAGGGCGACCGGCTGCCGGTGCTCGTCTTCCTCTATGGCGGCGGCTGGTACAGCGGCGCGCGCGACGATTATGGCTTTGCCGGGCGCGCCTTTGCCAAGCAGGGCTTCCTTGTCGTGATCCCCGACTATCGCATCGTCCCCGAGGGCCATTGGCCCGACTTTCTGCAGGACAGCGCGGCGGCGGTGGCGTGGACCGAAAGGCATATTGCGGCCTATGGCGGCGATCCCGGCCGGATCGCGCTGTCGGGCCATTCGGCAGGCGCCTATAATGCGGTGATGCTCGCGCTCGACCCGCAATGGATGAAGGCCGCGGGCAGCGATGCGTCGGTGATCCGCGGCGTCGCGGCACTCGCGGGTCCCTATGATTTCCTGCCGTTCGAAAAGGGCGGCCGCGCTGATGTCGCGATGGGCGATATCCGTCCCGCCGAACGGACGCAGCCGATCCACTTCGTCCGCGCCGACGCGCCGCCCTTATGGCTCGGCCATGGCACCGCCGACACGGTGGTGCGCGTCCGCAACAGCCAGAATCTGGCGGCGGCGCTGCAGCGGGCCGGCGGGTCGGCGACGCTGCGCACTTACGAGGGGCTGAGCCACAACGACCTCGTCATGGCGCTCACCGGGCCGCTGGCATATAAAGGCCCGATCCTGTCCGACGCGACCGACTTCCTGCGCGGCGCGACCGCGCGGCGGCTGTCTGCGGCGCCATGAGCGCGCTGATCCCCGCTATCGTCATGGCCGGCAGCCGGCCCGGCCCCGACCCGCTGCTGACCGGCAGCGGTGTGTCGACCAAGGCGCTGCTGCCGATCGCGGGCCGGCCGATGCTGGTCCATGTCGTGCGCGCGCTCCGCGCTTCACCGCGCGTCGGGCCGATCACGGTGCTGGCGCAGAACAGCGCCGAGCTGGCCGCCGAACCGGGGCTCGCCGGGATCAGCGGCCTGCATTTCCGGGACTCAGGCGCCGGAATCAGCAGTTCGCTCGCCGCGGCGCTGCCCGCGGGGGACGATCCGCTGCTGGTCACGACCGCCGACAATGTGCTGCTGACCCCGACGATGATCGCCGCGTTTCTGGCGGGCGCCGAGGACAGCGACGTCGCGGTGGCGATGGTCGAAAAGGACGTACTGCTCGCGCGCTATCCCGAATCGAAGCGAACCTGGCTGAAGTTTCGCGGCGGCTGGTGGTCGGGGGCGAACATGTTCCGCCTGCGCGGGCGCCGCGTGCTGCCGTTGCTCGACTTCTGGGGGCGGATCGAGCGCGACCGCAAGAAAGGGCTGAAGATCATTGCGGCGTTCGGTCCGTGGCTGCTGATCGGCGCGCTCTTGCGCCTGTTCACGATCCAGCAGGGGATTGCGCGCGCCGGGATGCGTTTCGGGCTCAAGGCCAGGGTGGTCCCGATGTCCGAGGGCGAGGCGTGCATCGATGCCGACAAGCCCGTCGATATCGAATTGATCGAGAAGATTATGGCGGCGCGTCAGGCCGCTGCCAGCGCCTGATCCACCGCCGCCGTCGCGATCGCGAGTTCTTCTTCATAGGGAAGCGTCGCGTCGATATCGACGATCGGCGCGCCGTTGAAGGTCAGCATGGGCACCGTCTCGACCTTGCGCGTGATCAGCGCGCGGTCGTGGTCGGGTTTGCGCGCCATGACCGTGTCGACATCGACATGCAGGCGGATGACCAGCGTCGGGACATAGGCCGCCATTTCGGCATAGAGCGCGCGCTCCTCCGCCTGCATCGCGGCAAGGCGGGCATTCGGGGCGCGGCCGGCGAGGATCGGGCCGTCATGGAGACCGGGCACTTCCAGCTGGGGGTAGCGGTCGGTGACGATGGTGATGCCCGCGCGGCGGCGGTCGACCAGCCCCGCAAACTTTGCGCGGCGCTTCTGCGACTTGTTCAGCGCATAGCGCGCCGCGAGCATGCCGGGGATCGGTGCGCCGGGCTCGCGGAGTTTATCGGCGATGCCGTCGAGGAAGCGGTGGAGCGGCGGACCGATGACCGGCCAGCGCCCGATGCGCCGGCCCTGCTCGCCCGACCCGAGGCCAAGATAGCCGCTTTCGGCTATCCGCGTCCGCCGGACATGCGCGAGCAGATCGGCCGACAGGGTCGATTTCCCCGACCCGTCGCTGCCGACGACTGCGATCAGGGGAGCGAGATCGCCCCCCATCAATTCAGCTCAATTCCTTGAAGAAGCCGACCATCTTCAGCCCGCCGATGATGAAGCGGATCACGACAAGCGCGGCAAAGGCATAGACCCAGGTCCACTGCTGCGGGGTCAGCGCGTCGAAATTGAAGTCGAGCCGCGCGAACCAGGTCAGGAACACCGTGGTGGCGAGCAGGAACAGCTTATTCTGTTCGCGCCAGATCATCCGCTTCCACCAGAAGGGATATTTGGGTTTGATCCAGCCGTGGAGGCGCGGGAGGAGCGCGGGAACGTCCTTGGCCCATTCGGCATGCGCGGCGCCGAACTTCTCGCGAAGGAATTCTTCTTCGTAGATCGAGATCCGCTCGTAGATCAGGATGCCGAGCAGAAAGACGATCGCGCCGAACACCCAGCTGCCCGACAGCATCGCGAGGCCGGTGAAGTTGAGAATGCGGCCGACATAGAGCGGGTTGCGCACCAGGCTGTACGGGCCTGTCGTGTTGAGTTCGCTCGCTTCGGCGGCGACCTTGGCGCGGCCCGAGGTGCCGAGCGCGGCCCAGCCGCTGGTGAAGACACGGACGATGGCGCCGGCGCTAGCGACGCCGAGCGAGAGCCAGAACCAGGCGCAATCGCCGGTGGCGGTCTGGAACGGACCCCAATCCTGCGCTACCCATGCGATCAAGACAGAGATCGCGATGGTGATGTAGATATAGGTGCCGCGAATGAAAAAGAGCCGCTTGCCGCTGCGGGCGAGTTCTTGCTGATACATGGGTATTCCGCCTGTTGGCCGCATCGCGGCGTCAAAAGTGGCGACCCCTCTAGCAGAATTTACGGCCAAAATAAGACCGTCTCTGTCAACGGCTAGACCAGCCGCAACTTCCGGGCCGTCTTGCCCAGCGAGGCGCGGTCGGCATGCGGCAGGGCGAAGCGCATCGACAGCCAGATCGATCCGGCGGCAATGGCGGCGATCAGCGGCAGCGCGATCGGGTCGGGCAGCCGGCTCGCGAGCAGCGCGACGGCGCCTCCTGCCAGCGTGATGCCGAGCCCGCGCAGCGCGACCAGCGGGAATTGCGCGTCGAACGGATGGAGTTTTTCATTGAGCGCCAGCTGGGCCATCGGCACACCCGCCATCACGACGAGCCCGATCGACATCGCCAGCGTCACTCCGGTCAGCGCATCCATATGGCCGACGATCAGCCAGCCGGCCCCGACCGCGACGATCACGCCGAAGATGCTCGCGGTGAGCTGGTGGCGGAAGGCGGCGACGACCTGCAGCACCGGCATCGAAATGCCGAGCACCGCTTCGAGCGCACGTGCGAAGAGCAGGATGACGACCGCGGCCTGTGCAACATCAGCCTGGTGCCCGAACAGGCTGAGCAGCGACGCGCTGCCCGCCGCGAGCACCGCGGCAAGCGGCAGGGCGATTGCCGCGATCAGCCGCGTCGCATAGGCGTAGATGTCGGCGACCTGCGCGCGATCCTCGCGCTCGGCGCTGGCCGCCAGCGGTGCCATCACATAGACGAAGGCGATGCGGACGAGCTGGACGACGCTCGACAGCTTGCGCGCGATCGTGAACAGCCCCGATGCCGCAGCGCCGGCGGCGCCGGGCAGTAACAGGTTGAGGATCAGCGCCGGGGCGTCGCCGAACAGGCGCGCGATGATGTTCGATGGCAGGATCGACAGCCCCGCCCAGAACGTATTGCGCGTGGTTTCGCTGACCCACGGCCCGCGCCCCAGATCGGCAAAGCTGTAATAGCGCCGGAGCAGACGGACACAGAGGATCGCGGTGATCGCCAGCGAACAAAGATGCGCGATGAACAGCCCCTTGAGCCCGAGCCCGCCGGCAAAGAACAGCCCGGCGAACACCAGCCGCATGATCTGTTCCCAAACGATGCGCAGGCGGATTTCGGCACCGAACACCATGCGCGCGCGCATCGCCGAGGTCGCGATCTCGACGAACGCCCAGAGGGGCAGCGCCCAGACGAACAGCTGGATCGCGGGGGTGACGAGCGCGCGATCCTTGTCGGCGACGTTGAGCAGCGGGGCGAGGTCGGCGGCGAAGAGCGCGATCAGGCCTGCGACGACCAGGCACGGCCCGACCCCGAAGATCATCGCGGTGCGCAGCGCCGCCGCGGCGTCGGCATCGCTTGCGGACTGGGGCACGGTGCGCTGCATCGCGCTCGTCATCCCGGTATCGAAGATATTCTCGAGCAGGTTGATCGTTGCCCAGAGCACGGCATAGAGGCCGTAACCCGCGAGCCCGAACATCAGCACGTACAGCGGCTGTGCGACGATCTCGACCACCGCGCCGAGCCGCGCAAGCACGGTCGTGCCAAGCCCGCGCGCGACGCTGCGGCTGGTAACGGCGGGCGGTGCGGCGGCGTCTTCGCTCATCCTGGCGCCCCTAGCGCCTTGCCTTCGCCGCCGCCAGCGGCTTTCACGCTTTGCGCCATCCAACCCCTTGCCGACTCTGCCAATCGGGTCTAGTCGGACCCCCAATTGCATAGGGGAACCGCGACATGGCCGAATTCCGTCTGCCCAAGAACAGCCGCCCGCAGAAGACGGGCAAGGTCCACAAGGCCGAGGGCGCCGCGGCCGTGAAGACATTCAAAGTCTATCGCTACGACCCCGACAGCGGCGAAAATCCCCGCTTCGATACATTCGAGATCGACACCGAAAAATGCGGCCCGATGGTGCTCGACGCGCTGATCAAGATGAAGAGCGAGCAGGACAGCTCGCTGACCTTCCGCCGTTCGTGCCGCGAAGGCATTTGCGGCAGCTGTTCGATGAACATGAACGGCAAGAACGGCCTTGCCTGCACCACCGCGATCGAGGATCTGAAGGGCGACGTCACGATCACCCCGCTGCCGGCGATGGACGTGATCAAGGACCTTGTCCCCGATTTCACCCATTTCTACGCGCAATATGCGTCGATCGAGCCGTGGCTGAAGACCAAGACGACGACGCCCAGCGGCAAGGAACGGCTGCAGTCGCCCGCCGAGCGCGAAAAGCTCGATGGGCTTTACGAATGCATCCTGTGCGCCTGCTGCTCGACGAGCTGCCCGAGCTATTGGTGGAACAGCGACAAGTTCCTGGGCCCCGCGATCCTGCTCCAGGCTTATCGCTGGCTCGCCGACAGCCGCGACGAGATGACCGGCGAGCGGCTCGACGAGCTCGAAGATCCGTTCCGCCTCTATCGCTGCCATACGATCATGAACTGCTCGAACGCCTGCCCCAAGGGGCTGAGCCCGGCGCGCGCGATCGCTGAGATCAAGAAGCTGGAAGCCGAGCGGCAGGTCTGATGCGCTTCGGGCTGCCGGCGCTGGTCGCGCTGGCGCTCGCGGGGTGTGCCGCCCATCCAACTGCCCAAAGCGTTGCTATGCCCCGCACCTATGCGCACGGCATCGGCGGGGCGACCTTCCTGATCGGCGGCACCTTCGCACCCGGCCGCGCCCCCGACGGCAACAGCCTGATCCTCTACGGACCCGAGGGTGCCTTTGTGATCGACACAGGGCGACACGTCGAGCATCTCACTGCGATCAAGCAGGGACTGAGCGGAATCGGCATGACCCCCGTCGCGATCGTCAACACGCATTGGCATCTCGATCATGTCAGCGGCAATCCGGCGCTGAAGGCGGCCTATCCGGATATCAGGGTTTATGGCACGTCGGCGATCGACGGGGCGTTGGCGGATTTCCTTGCGAAAAGCGCCGAAGCGTCGCGCAAGGCGCTGGCCGACGGCGCCGTGCGGGCAAGTGCGATACCCGAGGTCGAAGGCGACCTTGCGACGATCGCGCGCGGAGCGGAACTGCGGCCTGACGTGATCGTCGATGAATCGCGCGATATGGCGATCGCCGGCCGGCCGCTGTCGCTGCGCGTCGTGCGTCATGCCGTGACCGCGCGCGACTTGTGGATTTATGATGCGGCGGAGAAGCGCGCGATCGTCGGCGATCTGGTGACGTTTCCCGTGCCTTTCCTCGATACCGCCTGTCCGGAAGGCTGGCTGGAGGCGCTGGGCGGGGTCGCAGCGTCGGGGGCCGAATCAGGTGGTGCCGGGGCACGGGCCGCTGATGGACATCGCCGATTTCAATCGTTGGCGGGGTGCATTTTCCGATTTTATCGCTTGCGCGAAAGGGGCGGGCGCGCTTGAGGACTGTTCGGCGGGCTGGCTTGCCGCGACGGCGCGATGGGTCGGCGAGGATCGCCCGCGAACGAAGGCGATGGCCGATTATTATGGCGACCTGGTTCGCTCGGGAAAACTGGATGGATATTGCAAGGCATGAATGACGGGATCGAGGAACCGAAGCGCCGCGACAATTTCAGTGCCGAGGAGGTCGGCGGCGGCTGGCTGAGCTGGAACCTCAAGGACCCAAGCCGCTTCAACGCCTTTATCGAGCCGCTGTCGGTGCGCGCCGAACCAAACACGTCCGACGGCCGTCCCTGCGCGCGCGTTCGCATGATTCCGGAGCGCAAGCACAGCAACCTTGGCGACAATGTCCATGGCGCGGTAACGCTGGCGCTCGTCGATATCGCGCTGTTCGCGGCGTCGCACCAGTTCGGCTCGCTGAATGCCGGTCATTCGGTGACGCTCGACCTGTCGACGCAATTCGTCGGCGCAGGGCGGCTGGGCGAACCATTGGATGCGGTCGTCGAACTGGTGCGCGAGACCGGCCGTCTCATCTTCCTGCGCGGGCTCGTGGTGCAGGGGGAGGGGGACAGTCATATCGTACTGACCTTTGCCGGCACCATTCGCAAGGCGAGCAAGGAGCGCGGCTGATGTCGGTACTTGCCGAATATGACGCGCTGGTCGCGGCGGGCGAGCTCAAGCCCGATACCGAACAGCGCGCCGCCGCCGAGCGGCTGAACCAGCTGCAAAGCGAGCTCGAAGCCGCGCCGCCGCGCGGCAGCCTGCTCTGGCGGATCGCCGGACGCAAACCGCAGGCACCGCGCGGCGTCTATCTGTGGGGCGCGGTCGGCCGCGGCAAATCGATGCTGATGGACCTGTTTTACGATCAGCTGGATATCCAGCGCAAACGCCGGGTCCATTTCCACGCCTTCATGCTCGACGTCCACGCACGGATGCGCGAGGTGCGCAAGACCGAAAGCGGCGACCCGATCCCGCAGGTGGCGGCGGCGCTGGTCGAAAATGTCCGCTGTCTCGCCTTCGACGAAATGGTGGTGAACAACAGCGCTGACGCGATGATCCTGTCGCGCCTGTTCACCGCGCTGATCGAGCATGGAGTGACGGTGGTCGCGACGTCGAACCGGCCGCCAAAGGATCTCTACAAGGACGGACTCAACCGCGAGCATTTCCTGCCCTTCATCGCGCTGGTCGAGGAACGGCTCGACGTGATGGGCCTCAACGGGCCGACCGACTATCGCCGCGACCGGCTGGGCGACGGGGCGCGCTGGTTCGTCCCCGCCGACGAGGCAGCCAGCGCGGCGCTGTCAGCCGCCTTCTTCCGGCTGACCGATTATCCGCCCGAGGATCGTTCCAAGGTGCCGACGCTCGAACTCGATGTCGGGGGCGGGCGGCTGCTCCATGTGCCGAAGGCGCTGAAGGGCGTCGCGGTCTTTTCGTTCAAGCGATTGTGCGGCGAAGCGCGGGGAGCGCCCGATTATCTGGCGGTCGCGCGCCATTTCCATACCGTCATCATCGTCGGCATTCCGCGCATGGGACCCGAAAACCGCAACGAGGCGGCGCGCTTCGTCACGCTCATCGACGCGCTTTACGAGTTCAAGGTCAAGTTGCTGGCCAGCGCTGCGGCGATGCCCGACGCGCTCTATGTCGCCGGCGACGGCGCATTTGAATTCGAGCGGACGGCGAGCCGCCTCGCCGAAATGCAGTCCGACGATTATCTGGCGCTAGGCCACGGCCAGGAGGATGGCGGAGCCGCGGCCTAAGAGTCTGCCCTGAAGAGATTGAAGCCCGCCGCACAGCGGTTACCCTGTGAAGCCCGCCGGACTTCGTCGCGCCGCTGGCAGGGGGCCACCAGCCCCTGCGGCACGCCGCTCCTAGCCGGTGGGCTTCACAGGGCAATCACGGCGCTTCAATCTCTTCAGGGCAGACTCTAAGCCACGGCGAGGAGGATGCCGCCGGCAATCTTCCCCCAGCGTGACGAATTGACGGTCACATAGATGAGGTCGCGGACATAGCGCACCTCGTGCGCCAGATGACCGAGACCCTGTTCGACAACGCGTCGCAGCGTGCGCAGCGGTTTTGGCGCCGCGACCTGGATCCGGCCCGGACGGACGGGCGGCGCGGGCAGGGTGGCAAAGCCGCCGCTGGTCACTCGCGCGTCGTCGGCGATCGCACGGCACAAGGCTTCCATCCGCGCGATGGCAAGGCGGTTGGGAACCTTGCGGTCGCGGCTCAGCAGCTCGAAACTGTGGCTGAACGCCGAAAATTGCATCGCGCCGCTTGCCGCCGAATGGTCGAGTGCGTCGCGCATCTCCTCTTCCGACATCGCACAAAGCTGCGCCGGGCGGAAGCGGTTGGCGCGGTCCATCAGGCCGCTGACCGGGACTTCGCAAATTCCGTGATGCTCGCGCATGCCGAGGTTGCCGGCATCAAGCGAGATGGCGCAGCCGTGCCCTTGATAGGCCCCGTTGAAGCTGCTGTCGAAACGAAAACCCAATGCGGCGAGGGCGCGCAGCGTGTCGTCGTTGGCGCCGAAATTGCCGGCGCGAAACGCCGTCGGCCGCGCCGCGCCGGCACCGACCAATATGTCGCGGGCGAGGGCGATCAGCTTTTTCTGCGCCGCCAGCGGAAAATCGCCGATATTGCGTCCGGTCAGGCGTCCGACGGGATTGAAGTTCGCGAATTTCAGCCATTCGGTATGGATGTGGAGCTGGACCTCATGCCCGCGCGCCACGATCGGCTGCACGATCGCATCGATGATTTCAGGGCCATAGACGAGCGCCGGCATCGGATCGATGAAATAGACACCTAGCAATCCATGGCGGTCGAGGAGATCCATCTGAAAGTGAATACCGAAGTCGCCCTCGCGGCAGCGACCCAGGATCGAGCTGTCGAAATTGGCGCGCGCGTCGACGCCCCGTTGGTAGAGGCCTGCCGACAATTCGGTGTCAAAGCTGATGATTGCGCGCGTCATCGCCGCCAGCCTATCCTCCCTCGGGTATAGGGACGGTTAATCCGGCGCCGCGCCATCGGCTAGAATTGCATGCTCATCGCGACGCCCGCGCCCTTCGTATCCCCCCACGGGATGATCTGGACGCGTTCATTCGCTTTGGTGGTGATCAGATGTCCCGTCGCAGTGCCGATCGCGGCGCCGACGAGGACGTCCCCGACGCGGTGGCGTTTCGCCTCGACGCGCGACAGGCCCACGAACGATGCGACGACATAGGCTGGCAGTCCGACTTCCCAGCCATGGCGGTTGTGCAGCGTCGCGGCGGCGGCGAAGCTTGTCGATGTATGGCCCGACGGAAAGCTCTTGTTGTCGCTGCCGTCGGGGCGGTGCGACGGAAAGGCTTCTTTCATCCCCTGCGTGATCAGCATCGTGCCGCCGATGCTGCCCCCGGCCTGCAGCACGCCTTCCCAATCGCCTTCGACTGCCGGCATGGCGAAGGCCGCGACCATCAAAGCATTTTTGGCGATCGTTCCCGCATCGTCCCAGCCGTTTTCGCTGGCGCTGACAGGCGCTGCGAGGCCGAGCGACAGAGCAATCGCCGCCGTCGGAACAAAGCGGGGTGTGAAAAGTTTCATGTGCGGCATCCTTGCTATGCCGGAGCGGCCTGGCACGCCCGCATGAGGCCGGTTCGATTTTATGCGGCTGTCATGCAAAGGCAAGGAAAAGCCGTCAGGCTTGCAGGAAATCGCCGCTGCTACCATATCCCGATCGATCAAAAATGCTGCCTAATGTTATTGCGAACTATTATCAAAAAAAGGCGGAATTTCGTCCTTTTCGCTGTTGTTTCCTCAAGGGAATCGGCGTAGGGGCGTCGCCAGTCTTGGGACCGGAGCGGAGCTTTAGCCCGTGCTCCCGCCGGTCTGTGAACCAATTGCCGGGCTTGCCAGGAAGGGAGTGCCGCGCGCCATGGGACGCAAGAAGATCGCTTTGATCGGAGCCGGAAATATCGGCGGAACGCTGGCGCTGCTCGCCGCGCAGAAGGAACTTGGCGACGTCGTCCTGTTCGACGTCGTCGAAGGCGTGCCGCAGGGCAAGGCGCTCGATCTGTCGCAGGTCGGTCCGGTCGCCGGCTTTGATGCCAAGATCACCGGATCGAACGACTATGCCGACATTGCCGGCGCCGACGTCATCATCGTCACCGCCGGCGTCGCCCGCAAGCCGGGGATGAGCCGCGACGACCTGCTCGGCATCAACCTGAAGGTCATGAAGGCTGTCGGCGAAGGCATCAAGGCCAACGCCCCCGACGCCTTCGTTATCTGCATCACCAACCCGCTCGACGCGATGGTCTGGGCTCTCCGCGAATTCTCGGGGCTCCCGGCGGGCAAGGTCGTCGGCATGGCCGGCGTGCTCGATTCGGCGCGCTTCAGCCACTTCATCGCCGACGAATTCGACGTGTCGGTGAAGGATGTGAACACCTTCGTGCTTGGCGGTCACGGCGATACGATGGTCCCCGTCACGCGCTATTCGACGGTCAACGGCATCCCCGTTCCCGACCTCGTCAAAATGGGTCTGTCGACGCAAGAGCGTATCGACGCGATCGTCAAGCGCACGCGCGGCGGCGGCGGCGAAATCGTCGCGCTGCTCGGCACGGGTTCGGCGTTTTATGCGCCGGCCGCATCGGGCATCGCGATGGCCGAAGCCTATCTGGCCGACCAGAAGCGCATCCTGCCCTGTGCCGCCTATGTCGACGGCCAGTACGGCCTCGACGGTCTGTATGTCGGCGTGCCCGTGCTGATCGGTGCCGGCGGCGTCGAGAAGGTGGTGGAGATCGAACTCGACGACGCCGACAAGGCCGGGCTTCAGGTATCAGTCGACGCGGTCAAGGAACTGCTCGACGCGTGCAAGGCGCTGGATCCGAGCCTCGCGTAACAAAGCTTGTGCCCCTGCGCAGGCAGGGGCCCATCACCTGCGCTCGAAAGATCGGGCAAGCCGGTGAACCCAATGTCTGGAGATGGGCCCCTGCCTTCGCAGGGGCACGAGAAACGGAACGAAATCAATGTCTATTCTCATCGACAAGAATACCAAGGTCATCACGCAAGGGATGACCGGTGCCACCGGCACCTTTCACACCGAACAGGCGCTCGCCTATGGCACGCAGATGGTCGGCGGCGTCACGCCGGGCAAGGGCGGCACGACGCATATCGGCCTGCCGAACTTCAACACGGTTGAAGAAGCGAAGGCCGCGACCGGCGCGACGGCGAGCTGCATTTACGTGCCGCCGCCGTTCGCCGCCGACTCGATTCTCGAGGCGATCGACGCCGAGATGGAGCTGATCGTCTGCATCACCGAAGGCATTCCGGTGCTCGACATGGTCAAGGTGAAGCGTGCGCTTTCGGGTTCGAAATCGCGCCTCATCGGCCCGAATTGCCCCGGCGTGCTGACGCCCGGCGAATGCAAGATCGGCATCATGCCCGGCAGCATCTTTTCGAAGGGCAGCGTCGGCGTCGTCTCGCGTTCGGGTACGTTGACTTATGAAGCGGTGTTCCAGACGACGAACGTCGGGCTGGGCCAGACGACCGCGGTCGGCATCGGCGGCGACCCCGTCAACGGCACCAACTTCATCGACGTGCTCGAACTCTTCCTCGCTGACGAAGCGACCAAGTCGATCATCATGATCGGTGAAATCGGCGGCGACGCCGAAGAGCAGGCGGCGCAGTTCCTGATCGACGAAGCCAAGCGTGGCCGCAAGAAGCCGATGGCGGGCTTCATCGCGGGCCGCACGGCGCCCCCGGGCCGCCGCATGGGCCACGCCGGCGCGATCGTGTCGGGCGGCAAGGGCGACGCCGAAAGCAAGATCGCGGCGATGGAAGCCGCCGGGATCAAGGTGTCGGCGAGCCCGTCCGAACTCGGCTCGACCCTCGCCGAGGTGCTCAAGGAACGCGTTTGATTATTGCGCCGCTCTCTCATGCTTGTGCCCCTGCGAAGGCAGGGGCCCATCACCCCCCGGGCGATGAATGAAGAGCGGCGCAGTCTACATCATGGCGAACCGCAAGAACGGCGCCATCTATACCGGATCGACTTCGAAGCTGGTGCAGCGCGTTTATCAGCACCGCGAGATGACGATCGAAGGCTTCACGAAGACTCATGGCTGCGTGAAGCTGGTGTGGTTTGAAGTTCATGAGGATTTGCAGGAGGCGCGGCTGCGCGAACTCCAAATTAAGCGTTGGAAACGAAGTTGGAAGGTGCGGATGATCGAGGAAGCGAATCCTGATTGGCGGGATTTGTGGCTCGAAATTCAGGGGTGATGAAGATCAATCCCGCCGGTCCTACGTGGAGTCCCCAGGAGATGGGCCCCTGCCTGCGCAGGGGCACGGATAGGTTAGTGATATGAACCTCGAACGACAAAGCTTTGACATCGACGAACCGCAGGCGGGTCCGAGCTGGGCGCCGAAGAACTGGCCCCAGATCGATAGCGACGACCTGACCGCCGCGCTCGACCCGCAGCAGATGCAGGTCGCGGTGAAGGCGGCCGCGGCGAAGGCCGGTGCGCCGTTGTCGAACGCCGAGGTCGAGCGCGCTGCGGACGACTCGATCCGCGCCATGATGCTGATTCGCACCTATCGGGTGCGCGGCCATCTTGCCGCCAACCTCGACCCGCTCGGGCTCAGCCAGCGCGAACTGCCCGCCGACCTCACGCCCGAATATCATGGCTTTGCCGGCGCCGACCAAGACCGGCCGGTGTGGCTCGGCGGCACGCTCGGTCTCGAACGTGCGACGGTGCGCGAAGTCGTGGCGATCCTGCGCGCCAATTACTGCGGCAATGTCGGCCTCGAATATATGCACATCTCCGACATCGAGGAACGCGCGTTCCTCCAGGAGCGGATGGAGGGTGCCGACAAGATCATCGAATTTTCGGTCGAGGGCAAACGCGCCATCCTGAACAAGGTGATCGAGGCCGAGGAGTGGGAGAAATTCCTCGCGCGCAAATATGTCGGGACGAAGCGCTTCGGCCTCGACGGCGGCGAATCGATGATCCCCGCGATGGAAGCCATCATCAAATATGGCGGCCAGTATGGCGTGAAGGAAATCGTCTATGGCATGGCGCACCGCGGGCGCCTCAACATGCTCGCGAACGTGCTCGCCAAGCCGTACAAGGTGATCTTCCACGAATTCGCCGGCGGATCGGCGAACCCCGACGATGTCGGCGGGTCGGGCGACGTCAAATATCACCTCGGCACCTCGACCGACCGCGAGTTCGGCGGCGCGTCGGTGCATATGTCGCTGGTTCCCAATCCATCGCACCTTGAAGCGGCCGATCCGGTCGTGCTCGGCAAGGTTCGTGCGCAACAGGTTGTGCGCGACGACCTTGAAAAGCATGAGCAGGTGCTGCCGGTGCTGATCCACGGCGATGCGGCGTTCGCGGGGCAGGGGATCGTTTGGGAATGCCTCGGCTTCTCGGGTATTCGCGGTTACAATACCGGCGGCTGCATCCATTTCATCGTCAACAACCAGATCGGTTTCACGACCAGCCCGCAGTTCGCGCGCTCGTCGCCCTATCCGTCGGACGTCGCGAAAGGCGTGATGGCGCCGATCCTGCACGTCAACGGCGACGATCCCGAAGCGGTGACCTTTGCCTGCAAGCTCGCGATCGACTTCCGCCAGCAGTTCAAGCGCGACGTCGTGATCGACATGTGGTGCTATCGCCGCTTCGGTCACAATGAAGGCGACGAGCCCTCGTTCACCCAGCCTTTGATGTACGCCGTCATTCGCCAGCATCCGCCGGTGTCGCAGCTCTGCGCCGCGAAGCTCGAAGCCGAAGGCGTGATCGATGCCGGCTGGGCCGATGCTCACCGCGCCGAGTTTGTCGCGCGGCTCGAAGGCGATTTCGAAGCGGCAAAAAGCTACAAGCCCAACAAGGCCGACTGGTTTGCGGGTCGCTGGTCGGGGCTGCATGCTCCCGCCGATCCCGAAAATGCGCGCCGCAACATCTCGACCGGGGTTTCGGACAAATTGTTCGATTCGATCGGTCGTACGCTGACGACCATCCCGGACGACGTCGAGGTTCACAAGACGCTGCGCCGTGTGATCGATGCGCGCGGTGCGATGTTCGCCGACAAGAGCGACGGCGAAGTGTTCGACTGGGCAACCGCCGAGAGCCTCGCCTTCGGTACCTTGCTCAGCGAAGGCTATCAGGTCCGCCTGTCGGGTCAGGATTCGGGCCGCGGTACCTTCAGCCAGCGTCACGCCGTCTGGGTCGACCAGAAGACCGAAGCCAAATATGTGCCGCTGACCACCGTCCCGCACGGCCGGTTCGAGGTGCTCGACAGCCCGCTCAGCGAATATGGCGTGCTCGGTTTTGAATATGGCTATGCGATGGCCGATCCGAAGAGCCTCGTGCTGTGGGAAGCGCAGTTCGGCGATTTCGCCAATGGCGCGCAGATCATGATCGACCAGTTCATCGCGTCGGGCGAGGCCAAGTGGCTGCGCGCCAATGGCCTCGTGCTGTTGCTGCCGCACGGTTATGAAGGACAGGGGCCTGAACATAGTTCAGCGCGTCTCGAACGCTTCCTGCAATTGTGCGCGGGCGACAATATCCAGGTCTGCAATATTTCGACCCCGTCGAACTATTTCCACGTCCTGCGCCGCCAGATGCTGCGTCCGTTCCGCAAGCCGCTGATCATCATGACGCCGAAGTCGCTGCTCCGTCACAAGCTGGCGGTATCGCAGCGGTCGGACTTCATCGGCGAGGCGCATTTCCGCCGTATCATGTCCGACCGGACCGCGCCTGCGGACACGGACGTCAAGCGCGTCGTGCTCTGCTCGGGCAAAGTCGGTTATGATCTGATGGAAGCGCGTGATGCTGCGGAACTGAGCGACACGACGATCATCCGCATCGAGCAGATCTATCCGTTCCCGGGTGAGCCGCTCAGCGTTCGGCTGAAGCGGATGCTGAACCTCGAAGAGGTCGTCTGGGCGCAGGAAGAACCGCGCAATAACGGTAGCTGGTTCTTCGTCAACGAACTGATCGAGGATGCGCTGACTGAAGCGGGCAAGAAGGGCATGCGGCCGCGCTACGCCGGCCGCGCCGCCGCGGCATCGCCCGCGACGGGTCTGATGAGCCGCCACCAGACCGAACAGTCGGCGCTCGTCGCCGATGCGCTCGGCCTCAGCGTCCGCGCCGAAATCCGTCGTACCAAGAACAAAGCCTGAGCCCAGAGCCTAAGCCCCCAAGGAACTGCATCTATGAGCACCGAAGTCAAAGTCCCCGCGCTGGGCGAAAGCGTTACCGAAGCAACAATCGGCGAATGGCTGAAGCAGCCCGGCGAGGCCGTCGCGGTCGACGAGCCGATCGCGAGCCTCGAGACCGACAAGGTCGCGGTCGAGGTTCCCTCGCCCGTTGCCGGGGTGATGGGCCAGCAGGTGGTCGCCGTCGGCGATACCGTCAACGTCGGCGCGGTGATCGCGACGATCGAAGCAGGTGACGGCAAGGCGGCTGCTCCGGCGGCTTCACCAGCCGCGAAGGCCGAAGCGGCGGCGCCGGCACCGGCCGCCACCGCAGCGCCGGCAGAGGATGGCGTCGACACCGTCACCACCATGTCGCCCGCGGTCCGCCGCCTCGTCCTCGAGCATGGCGTCGACCCGACGAAGATCAAGGGCAGCGGCAAGGACGGCCGGCTGACCAAGGAAGACGTGCTGGCCGCCGCGAACACCGCGCCCGCGCCTGCTCCGGCCGCCACCGCAGCGCCTGCCGCGCCCGCACCCGTCGTCAGCAGCGCTCCGGGCCGCAAGGAAGAGCGTGTCAAGATGACGCGTATGCGCCAGACGATCGCAAAGCGGCTGAAGTCGGCGCAGGACACCGCGGCGATGCTGACGACGTTCAACGACGTCGACATGTCGGCGGTGATGGAAACGCGCGAAAAATATCGCGAGACGTTCGAGAAGAAGCATGGTGTTCGCCTCGGTTTCATGAGCTTCTTCACCAAGGCGGTCGCACTCGCCGCGCATGACATTCCGGCGGTCAATGCGCGGATCGACGGCGACGAGATCGTCTATCACGATTATCTCGACGTCTCGGTCGCAGTCAGCGCCCCCAACGGCCTCGTCGTGCCGGTCGTCCGCAACGCCGAGAGCCTGTCGTTCGCCGACATCGAGAAGGCGATCGCCGACCTCGGCAAGCGTGCCAAGGAAGGCACGCTGACGATGGACGACATGACCGGTGGCACCTTCACCATTTCGAACGGCGGCGTGTTCGGCGGCCTGATGTCGACCCCGATCATCAACCCGCCGCAGTCGGCGGTGCTCGGCCTTCATCGCATCGAGGATCGCCCGGTCGTGCGGGGCGGTGAGATCGTCATCCGTCCGATGATGTATATCGCGATGAGCTATGATCACCGCCTGGTCGATGGCCGCGAAGCGGTGACCTTCCTGAAGACGATCAAGGAAGCGATCGAGGATCCGACGCGGCTGCTGATCGATCTTTGATTTCGATTTCCTTTGCAAAGGAGCCGCAACCGATGACGCGCTTTTCCGCAAGACCGGTCCTGCTGTTCGTGCTGTCCGCGACAGTGGCCGGTTTGGCAAGTTGCGGCGAGGGCGACAACTCGATGCAAAAGGGGTTCGAGGACGGGTTCAAGACCCAGTTCGTCGAAAAGTTCGGCAAGTCGTGCCGCTCTGCCGCCGCAGGCGGCGGGGCACCGGCAGACAAGATTGCGGAAGTCTGCAAATGTGCGGCGGACGCATTGGTCAAGAAATATAGCGCATCGGAATTGATGAGTCTGTCGCCCGAAACGGCGACGCCAGTTATGAAGGAATGCGCTGCAAAATCCGGGCTGCCGGTTTGAGCGGACACGCCTCGCGGCGGCAGGCAGTAATTGAGGTAGAATGAACATGGCTGATTACGACTACGACGTCCTTGTCATCGGTGCCGGTCCCGGCGGTTATGTCGCGGCGATCCGCGCGGCGCAGCTGGGCCTCAAGACCGCGTGCGCCGAAGGGCGCGAGACGCTGGGCGGCACTTGCCTCAACGTCGGCTGCATCCCCTCGAAGGCGATGCTACACGCCTCCGAATATTTCGAAGCCGCCGCGGGCGGCGCGATGGCGGCGATGGGCATCAAGGTGAAGCCCGAACTCGATCTCGGGACGATGCACGGCCAGCGCAAGGATGCGGTCAAGGGTCTGACCGGCGGCATCGAATTTCTGTTCAAGAAGAACAAGATCGACTGGCTGAAAGGCTATGCGCAGTTCACGTCGAAGGATAGCGTGGAGGTCGCGGGCAAGACCTATCGCGCGAAGAATATCATCATCGCCACCGGTTCGTCGGTGACCCCGCTTCCCGGCGTCGAAGTCGACAACGACAAGCAGATCATCGTCGATTCAACCGGTGCGCTCGAACTCGCCAAGGTTCCCGGCCATATGGTCGTGATCGGCGGCGGCGTGATCGGGCTCGAACTCGGCAGCGTCTGGCGGCGCCTTGGCGCCAAGGTCACCTGCGTCGAATATCTCGACCAGATCCTGCCCGGCATGGACGGCGACGTCCGCAAGGAAGCGAACAAGATCTTCAAGAAACAGGGGATCGAATTCAAGCTCAAGACGAAGGTCACCAAGGCCGTCGTCAAGGGCAAGAAGGCCGTACTGACGCTCGAACCCGCCGCCGGCGGCGAAGCCGAGACGCTGGAGGCTGACGTCGTTCTGGTGTCGATCGGGCGCAAGCCTAACACCGACGGTCTCGCGCTTGATAAGGCGGGACTGGCTGTCAACCAGCGCGGCCAGATCGAAACCGATCATGATTTCAGCACGCAGGTCCCCGGCATCTGGGCGATCGGCGACGTGATTCCCGGCCCGATGCTCGCGCACAAGGCCGAGGACGAAGGCATCGCCTGCGCCGAAAATATCGCGGGCCAGACCGGCATCGTGAATCACGACGTCATCCCGTCGGTCGTCTACACTTGGCCCGAAATCGCCGGCGTCGGCCTGACTGAAGAGCAGGCGAAGGAAAAGGGCGAGGTCAAGGTCGGCAAATTCCCGATGATGGCGAACAGCCGCGCCAAGACCAACCACGAACCCGACGGTTTCGTGAAGGTGATCGCCGACGCGAAGACCGACCGCGTGCTCGGCGTGTGGTGCATCGCGAGCGTCGCCGGAACGATGATCGCGCAGGCCGCGCAGGCGATGGAATTCGGTGCAACCTCCGAAGACATCGCATACACTTGCCACGCGCATCCGACACACAGCGAGGCGATCAAGGAAGCCGCGATGGCGGTGACGGGCAAGCCGATCCACGTCTGACGAACAAAATGGGGGAGAGAGATATGGCGAAGCATTGGCTCCTGGGAGCAGCTTCGCTTGCTCTCCCGCTCGCCGCGACAACCGCCGAGGCGGCACCCGATCTTACAGCAGCCAATGCGCAGCTGACGGCGATCCTCGACAAAAATTATCCCGCACTCGAAGCGCTTTACAAGGACCTGCACCTGCATCCCGAACTCGGGATGCAGGAAGTTCGCACCGCAGGCATCCTGGCGCAGCATCTCCGCAAGGCGGGCTTCACGGTAACCGAGAAGGTGGGCGGGACCGGGGTCGTCGGCCTGCTGAAGAATGGCGAGGGTCCCACGATCCTTGTCCGCGCCGATATGGACGCGCTGCCGATGGAGGAAAAGACCGGGCTCGCCTGGTCGAGCAAGGCGCGCGCGACCTATGAGGGGCGCGACGTGCCCGTCATGCACGCATGCGGCCACGATACGCACGTCGCCTACCTCGTCGGTGTGGCACAGGCTCTGTCGGCGATGCGCGACCGCTGGTCGGGGACTATCATGCTGATCGGCCAGCCGGCCGAAGAACCGCTGACCGGCGCGCGCGCGATGCTCGACGATGGGCTGTTCAAACGCTTCCCGAAACCCGATTTCGGTTTCGCGGCGCACGTATCGAACCTTCCGTCCGGAGTTGTCGCGATCAAGGCGGGCGCTTCGTCGTCGGCGTCGGACAGCTATTCGATCACCTTTCACGGCCGCGGAGGACATGGCTCGATGCCTGCGGCGACGATCGATCCGATTCCGATCGCCGCGCGTTTCATTACCGACACGCAGACAGTGATCAGCCGCGAAAAGGATCCGGCGGTTTTCGGCGTGCTGACGATCGGGGCGATCAATGCGGGCAGCGCGCCCAACATCATTCCCGACAGCGCCGAGATTAAGGTCAATCTGCGCTCGCAGTCGCCCGACGTGCGCAAGCTGCTGCAGGATGGCACCGCGCGCGTCGCCAGGGCAGCCGCGGCGATGGGCAATGCACCCGAACCGACGATCCGCTATCTCAGCGGCACGGGCGTAATGGTGAATGACGAGACGATGGCGAATGCCGCGGTCGCGGCACTGACGCCGGTGTTCGGCAAGGGGCTGGTCTTCGCTTCCGCGAGCACGGCGCCGATGTCGGGTAGCGAGGATTATTCCGAATTCGTCGATGCCGGCGTGCCGTCGCTTTTCTTCGGGATCGGTGGCTACGACCCGGCGGTGCTTGCCGGGCTGAAGACGAAAGGCGAACCCGCGCCGACCAACCATTCGCCCTTCTTCGCGCCCAGCGCCGAACCCGCCATCCGCAATGCCGTGACCGCGATCATGCTGTCGATCATCGGCGGCGTGCGGCCAACGCCGGAATAGCCGGCGCATGCTGGGGCTCGACAATGCGTTGCTGATCCGCCTGCTCGATCTGATCGGCATCGGCGTGTTCGCCCTGTCGGGCGCGCTGATGGCGGTACGGCTGCGCCAGACGCTGGTGACCGCGAGCTTCTTCGCGCTGGTCACCGGGGTCGGCGGTGGCAGCGTGCGCGACCTCCTCATCGGCGCGCCGGTCTTCTGGGTCCAGGATGGCGCGATCGCCGCGGTGTGTATCGCGATCGCGCTGATCGTATGGGTGACGCCCGAACGCTGGTGGCCGGGGCAGTTGCTCGAATGGGCCGATGCGGTCGGGCTCGCCGCTTATGCCGTTTTCGGTGCCGCAAAGGCTTTGGCCTGGGGCGTGCCGCCCTTTCCGGCGTTGATGATGGGCGTGATCACCGGCTGCGTCGGCGGCACGATCCGCGATATCCTTGCCGGCGTTCCGTCGATCATCATGCGCCCCGAAGTCTATGTGACCGCGGCGGCGCTTGCGTCGGGGCTGTTTCTGTTCCTGCAATGGCTGGGCGCGGGAACGCCGGTCGCGGCGGTGACCGGGGCGGTCGCGGGTTTCATTTTGCGCGGCGCGGCGATCCACTGGTCGCTCGCGCTGCCGGCCTATCGCGGGCCCCAAGGCGGTTAGACTTGCCAAATCGCGAATCTGTGGCAGGTTGGCGTTATGAACATGGATGTCAGCACGATCGCCGGCCAGGTGCGCGGACAAGCCGCCGCCTTGCCCGGTCTCTTCGGTCGTTTCGATTTCGACAAGCCCCCCGAACGCTGGGCGCCCGAACCCGAAGCGGTGAGCGAACTCGGCGGCGTCCGCGGCATCGACCGCGCCGCCTATCTGGATGACGCCGACCTTCTTGCGCGCATTCGCGAATATACGATGCTCGGCGACCGGGCCGGCGATGCCTATGCCGCGCTGATGCCCAAGCTCGGTTTTCAGCGCAGCGTCGCGATGCTCGTCCGGGCGTGCGACACGGGTATCGAAACGGTGGAGGACGCGCCGCCCGAACTCGCCGCGCTGATCGCCGAGATGGAGCATAAGCCCGACTGGCTCGACAGGACGCTGGTCGAGGAAGGCGCGGCCTATGAGCGCAACGCGACCGCGAACCTGTCACCCTTCCTGATCCGCGGCGCCTTCATCGCGACCTTCCTCAACAAATATTCGGCCATGCCGATGGCGCTCACCGGGACGCTCGGCCACGCGACCGCGGCGCGGCGGGTCAAGGAAACCGCGACCTTTTTCGCCACCACGGCCTTGCCCGGCGCGCTCGATCGCTTTGGGCCGGGGTTCAAGGCGGCGGCGATGGTGCGACTGATGCATTCGATGGTGCGGGTCAACATACTGTCGCGCCCCGGCATGTGGGACATCGACACCTATGGCGTGCCGATCCCGCAGCTCGACCAGATGCCCGCGGGACTGATCCCCGTTTACTTCCTGTCGCAGGGGGTGCTTGCCAAGGGGCGCACCCGCTTCACCCGGCTCGAACGCGCGCGGGTCGAGCTGGCGCGTTACCGCTGCTATCTCCTTGGCTTGCCGGAGGATCTGCTCGCCGACACGCCGCAGGAGATCGTCCGCATCTGGCGGACGCGCAGCGCGACGCTGCGCTACGCTTATGACGATCAGGTTTGCGGTAACCTGCTCCGCGCGACGATGGATGCCGAACTGTCGAACGATGTTTCGCCCAAGGCGCGCATCAAGCGCCGCCTCGAACGATCGACCAGCCGCGTTTTCTTCGTCAAGGCCTTCCTTGCCGGCAACGAGGAAAGCGCCGCAGGGGTGGGCGTGCCGGTCACGCGCCGCGACCGGCTGATCTACGGCGCGACGATGCTCGGCATCGCCGGCCGCATGACCGCCTATCGCCTTGCCTCGCGCCTGCCGATCATCCGCCATCTGGCCGACCGGCGGCTTGTGCACCGGATCGAGCGCCAGCTTGCCGGCTATGGCCGCGCCGAATTCACCTCGGACGCCGCCCATTATCGCCCGGCGAGCGCCAGCTGAGGCCTGACAGGGAGTTTTCATGACGACAGAGCAGACGAGCGCCAACGGCGTCAGCATCGCCTATGAGGACAAGGGGCCGCGCGACGCGCCGGTGATCCTGCTGGTGATGGGGCTGGGCGGGCAGTTGACCCTGTGGCCCGACGAGTTTGTCGACGCGCTGAACGCGCATGGTTTCCGCACCATCCGCTACGACAATCGCGACGTCGGCCTGTCGACGCGGTTCGAGACGGCGGGGGTTCCGAACCTCAAATGGATGTTCGTGAAGGCGGCGATCGGCCTGCCGGTCCGACCCGCCTATACGCTTGCCGACATGGCGGCTGATGGCACGGCGTTGCTCGACCATCTGGGGATCAAGCGCGCGCATGTCGTCGGCGCCTCGATGGGCGGGATGATATCGCAGCATATCGCCGCGCGCTACCCAGACCGCGTGCTGTCACTGACCTCGATCATGTCGACCACCGGCAACCGCCGCCTGCCGCGTGCGAACAGGGAGGCGATGCAGGTGCTCGCGAACCGGCCGATGAGCGGCGACAAGGAGGATATGATCGCCTATTCGGTGCGCGCCGCGCGGGTGATCGGCAGCCCGGGCTATCCCGCGACCGAGGAGCGATTGCAGCGCCGGGTACGGAGCGATTTCGAACGCGGCTGGTATCCGCAGGGTGTCGCGCGGCAGATGGCGGCGATCGTCGCCGACGGCGACCGGCGCGCGATGCTGAAGGATATCAAGGCGCCGACCCTGGTGATCCATGGCGAGGCCGATCCGCTGGTACCGATCGCCGGAGGACGCGACACGGCGGCGAATATCGCCGGCGCGCGGCTGCTGACGATCCCGGGGATGGGGCATGATTTGCCGCTGGCGCTGGTCGATACGCTGGCCGATGCGATTGCGGAGCACGCCAGAAGCGTGACCGTAGCGGCATAAATTCCCCAGCCCGCCGGGGTGAGGTTATTTCAGCAGCAAAGCCAGCGTCCCCAGCCATCCCTTCGCCTCGGCGGCTTTCCCTGCCAGCGGCACTGCGGGCAGATAGGCGCGGCAATCGAGGCATGATGCCTGAATCGACCCCGCCTGGGTCAGCAGCGACAGGTCCTGCAATATCCGGCGCTCGGCAAGCTGGCGGTTCATCGCGGCGATGCCGAACCAGCCGCGCGGCGCGGCGGCGGCGGGTTGCTCGGCGCTCGACCAGCTTGCGAGCATTTTCGAGAATTCGCTCGGCTCGTCCTCGAAATATTTGGCGTAATAGCCGCCGTCGATCTTCGCGAGCTTCGCCGCGGCGGCGAGCGCGTCGGGCAAGCCGCCGAACTGGTCGACCAGCCCGATCTGGCGCGCGGTGCCGCCTGCCCAGACGCGCCCCTCGGCAATCGCCTGGATTTTTTCGAGCGGCTGCTTGCGGCTCTTGGCGACGAGGCCGGTGAAGCGGGCATAGACGTCCTCGACGCTCGCCTGCGCCATCGCGTTGAAATCCTCGCTGACGCCGCCGAGAATGTCCGGCTGGCCCGACAGGGGTGTCGTCTGGATCCCGTCGGTGGTGACCCCGACCTTGGCGAGCGTCTGTTCGAAGCTCGGCAGGATGCCGAAGACGCCGATCGAGCCGGTGATCGTTTCGGGCTCGGCGAAGATGCGGTCGGCGGGGGTCGCGACCCAATAGCCGCCCGATGCCGCGACATTGGCCATCGACACGACGACCGGCAGCTTCTTGGCCTTGGCGGCGAGCGTCGCCTGACGGATTTGTTCGGACGCAAGCACCGAACCGCCCGGCGAATCGACGCGCAGGACGATCGCTTTCACGCTGCTGTCGGCGGCGGCGTCGAGGATATGCTGGGCGATGGTTTCGCCGCCGGCGCTGCCGTTCGATGCTTCGCCGTCGACGATTTCGCCGACGATGGGAACGACCGCGATCCGGCTGCCGCTTTCCTGCGGCGGATTGGCGGCGACCCAGTTTTCGAGCGGGATCGCATTATAAGTCCACGGCTGGCTGTCGTCCTGCGCGCCGCTGATTTCGGCGACGCGGCTGTCGAACGCCATGCGGCCGCCGATCTTGTCGATCAACCCGGCGTCGAGCGACGCCTTGCTGAGGTCGTTGCCCGCGGCGCGGATCGCGCCCGCGGTGTCGGCGATATAGGGATCGATCTTCGCTTTCGGCCGCGCCTTCTTGACGTCGCTCAGCCAGTTTTCCCACAGCGCGCCGGCGTAAGCGAGGTCGGCTTCCTTCGCTTCGGGCGACTGGTCGGCGCGCAGATAGGGTTCGACCGCGCTCTTGAAGGTGCCGACGCGATAGATGTGCGCGGTGACGCCGAGCCGGTCCATCAGTCCCTTGTAATAAAGGCGCGATCCGCCGGGCCCGGCGATGGCGACGCCGCCGATGCCGTCGGCCCAGATTTCGCTGGCATGCGCCGCGACCTGATAGCTGTCGGTGGTGTAGGCGGTCGCAAAGGCGAGCACGGGCTTTTTCTTCGCGCGCACCTTGTCGATCGCGCCGCCGATTTCGGCGAGCGACACCTGCCCGCCGCCGAGGAAGCGGTCGAGGTCGAGGACGACCGAGGTCACGCGTTTGTCGTCGGCGGCGGTTTCGAGTGCGTGGACGACGTCGCGGACGCGGATTTCCTTGAGGTTGTTGCCGCCCGACAAGGCCGCGAGCGGATCGATTTCGGACGGCTGTTCGGTGACGATGCCGTCGAGGTCGATCTGCAGCGCGCCTTGGGCGACCGGCAGGCCGGCGTTGGGACGCCCCGCGAGCAGGCCGAAGAGCAGGGCAAAGAAGATGAGCAGGAAGACGAGCGCCAGCCCGTCCTTCAAGGCGACGAGCAGGTGCCAGACCTTGCGCGGAAAGCTGGTCGTGCCCCTGGGCTTGTCATCGCCCGGCAGCGGCCGGCGCACGGGGATGGCCCATGGGCCGGCGGAATTGCTGGTGTCGGGAGAGGTGTCGGTCATGCGGGCAAATCTAGGGACGCCGCCCGCCCTTGGCAATGCACGCTTCGACGGGCGGGCCATCGTGTGCCACGGGCGTCAGAGCCAGTTTTCGCGGCGATACCAGCGCACTGTCTCCGCCAGCGCGTCGCCGGTATCGATTTCGGGGCGCCAGAGGTCCGCGGGCGGACACGCGCCTTCGGCAACCACCCAGTCGGGATGCGCGATATAGCGCGCGCGATCGGGGGTCAGCTTGGCGCGGCTGCGGCGGACGAACGTGTCGATCCGCCCGCCGGCCTTCAGCAGCAGCGCCGGGGTCGCGAGCGTCGAGACATGGTGCCGCCCGACCGCGCGGCCGATCGCCCGGGCGAAGCTGCGGTGCGACCAGCCCTTCGCGCGCCCGTCGTCGGGCTCGTAAATCGCGCCGATGCTGGCATCGCGATCACCCGCGAGCGCGACGAGCAGGCGCGCGAGTTCGTCGACATGGATGACCGACAGCCGGCCGTTCGGTACCAGCGCGATGCCGCGCCGGGCCATCCGGAACATATCGAGCATCTCGGTATCGCCGGGGCCGAAGACTGCGGGCGGGCGAACGATCGTCCAGTCGAGCCCGCTGGCCTGCACGATCGTTTCGGCGCGCGCCTTCGACCAGCTATAGTTCGACAGATCCTTCTCGCGCGCCGCGAGCGAGGAAACATGGATGAAGCGCGTCACGCCCGCGCCGCGCGCTGCATCGACCATATGCGCGGTCGCGGTCGCATTGCCCGCTTCGAATGCCGCGCGGGTCGGCACGTTCACCACCCCCGCGATATGCATCACGACGTCGCTGCCGCCGGCCAGTTCGGCGAGGCTGTCGGGCTGGTCGAGCGCGCCCGCTATCCAGGTTATACCCTCCTGTTCCGGCTGCGAGCGGCGGGTGAGGGCGCGGACGTGCCAGCCCGCTGCCACCGCCTGTCGCAGCGTCGCACCGCCGACGAAACCGGTCGCGCCGGTCATCGCGAGCGTCGCCCTGGTCACAACAGCACCATATGGTCGCGGTGAACCATCGCGGTGCGGGGGGCATAGCCGAGTGCGGCCTCCTGCGCATCGCGCCCGAGCCCGAGGATCGCGGCGGCATCGGCGGCGGGATATTCCGAAAGGCCGCGTGCGATGACGCGCCCGTCGGGTCCCGCAATGTCGAGGATGTCGCCGCGCGCGAAAGCGCCCGACGCCGCGGTGACCCCCGCCGCGAGTAGGCTGGCGCCGCCATGGAGCGCCTTCACCGCGCCCGCGTCGATGGCAAGCCGTCCCTTGGCGGTGAGCCCGCCTGCGAGCCATGCCTTGCGCGCGCTCGCGCCGCGTTCGGCGGCGAACAGCGTGTGTCGCGCCTCGGTCGACAAGGGCCGGTCGATCCGCCCCGATGCGATGGCGAGGTGCGCGCCCGCGGCATTGGCGATGCGGGCCGCCGCGATCTTCGACACCATGCCGCCCGATCCCATGCCCGACGCCGATCCGGTGTCGGCCATCGCCTCGATCGCGGCGTCGATGCGGTCGATGCGCGCGATATGCACCGCGCCCGCTTGCGCGGGGTTGCGGTCGTAGAGGCCGTCGATGTCGGACAGCAGGATGACCCCGCCCGCGCCCGCCGCCTGCGCGACGCGCGCGGCGAGGCGGTCGTTGTCGCCGAAACGGATTTCCTCGGTCGCGACGCTGTCATTTTCGTTGATGATCGGCACCACGCCCAGATTGAGGAGGCGGTCGAGGGTCGCCGATGCATTGAGATAGCGGCGGCGATGTTCGAGATCGTCCAGCGTGACGAGCATCTGCGCCGCGGTGAGACCTTCGGCGCCGAGCACTTCGGCCCAGACCTGGCTCAAGGCGATCTGCCCGGTGGCTGCCGCCGCCTGTGCATCCTCGAGGCTCGCGCGGCCGCCCTTTGCCAGCCCGAGCCGCCGCGCGCCGAGCGCGATGGCACCCGACGAGACGACGGCGACCTGCTGGCCGTCGCGGGCGCGCGCCGCGATGTCGGCGGCGATGCCCGCCAGCCAGTCGCGCCGCACCGCGCCGTCGGGATCGACGAGCAGCGCCGATCCGATCTTGACGATCAGGCGGGAACAGGCGGCGGGCGGAAACAGGCTCATGGCGCCGCCGATAGCGCGATGGCCGCGCGCCGCCAATGCGAATGTCGCGGCGAGGGGCCGTCGCGCAATTTTATTCCGAAGGTCACAAAGGTCACACTACATACCCCTCTTCCTGTGGTGCTCGTTCCGCGATCGGCCGGTGGCTGCGGTCGATCGGGACGGGCACGGAATGTTCATGGGGGCGACGCTATGCCCGCGCGATAATGTAGGACAGGGATTTTTTCGGTGTCGGCTTTGGGGTGGAGAGCTGCCACAGGCACCACCCACTCTCGTCATCCCGGGCTTGACCCGGGATCCCGCTTTTTGACCGCATAATCCGTCTTTGACTTCGAGCGGGACCCCGGATCAAGTCCGGGGTGACGATAAGGGTAATGGCGGCAATCGGCCGAAAGCTGCCATCGCAGGCAGCAATTCCCGGCCGCTATCGCTCGCCGCCGAACGTGTAGCTGAGCGCGATTCCCGCCGAGGGTTGGCTGCGCGAGCCGCTGTGACGGACGACGGGCGAATCGGCCGCGTCGCCGATCAGCCGGTCGTAGCGGCCATAGACCCCGATCCCCCAGCGCTTGCCGAGTTGGCGGAGATAACCCGCGGTTACACCGACCGACTGGACGCCGCCGCCGGGGTCGAAGGCGGCCAGTCCCGACGCGGTCGATGCCGTGGGGGTAACGCCGAAATAGGCGCGTTGATATTTCGCATCGCCGAGCGTCACGCGTGGTCCGATAGAGAATAGCCAGTCATCGCCGTCGCGTGCAATATAATCGGCGCTGACTTCGCCGACCCATCCCTTGTGCCCGCTCAGCCCCTTGCGCCCTTCGACGCGGATGCGGAATTCGGGGGTGAGTGAAACCTGCGCAAAGCCGCCAGCCTCGATCGACAGGCCGACCTTGGGCAAATTGGCCTCGACATCGGCGGCGGTGCGCTTGCCGATGAAGCCGAACGCCGGGCCGAAGGCAAAATCGCCCGCATGGACAAGCGGCGAGCCGAAGCTTTCATCGGGCGCCTCAAATTCGAATGGCGTTCCTTCGGGCGAGCGCGACAGGTCGACATAGGGGCCGATCGTCATATCCTTCGCCCCGGGCCAGGCCGGCGAGAGTTGCGGACCGAGGATGAGGCGTGTGCGCTTTGTCCCGCCTTCGCCTTCCTGCGCGCTGGCGGTCGCTGTCAGGGCGACGCAAAGAGAGGCTGAAAGCAGGGTGCTGACGGAAAAACGATATCCGGGCATCGCGAACTCCTTGTTGTTCCTCGATGAAATCCCCATTCGCGGTTTTCGTTCCTAAAGCGGCGACCATGCGCCCGGTTCGCCGGGTGCGTCGTCCTCGTCGGCGCCCGGTTCGGGCAGCCCGACCGCTTCCAGCAATTTGTCGAGCACGACGTCGATGCCCGCGCCGCTGGCCCCCGACATCGCCATCACCGGATGGCCGCTTTCCGCAGCCAGTTCGGCGGACAGCGCGTCGATGAGCTCTTCGTCGAGCGTGTCGACCTTGTTCAAGGCGACGATCACCGGCTTGTCGACGAGGTCGGCGCCATAGGCCTCAAGCTCGTCGCGGACGATGCGGTAACTCGTCGCGACATCGGTATCGTTGGCATCGACGAGGTGGAGCAGCACGCGGCAGCGCTCGATATGGCCGAGGAAGCGATCGCCGACCCCGGCGCCTTCCGCCGCACCCTCGATCAATCCGGGGATGTCGGCGACGACGAACTCATGCCCCTTGTGGCTGACGACGCCGAGCTGCGGGCGAAGCGTCGTGAAGGCATAGGCACCGACCTTGGCCTGCGCATTGGACACCGCGTTGATGAAGGTCGACTTGCCCGCATTGGGCAGGCCGACGAGCCCCGCGTCGGCGAGCAGCTTCAATCGCAGCCATACCCACATTTCTTCGCCCGGCCAGCCCGGACCGTGCTGGCGCGGGGCGCGATTGGTGCTCGTCTTGTAGCTCGCATTGCCGCGCCCGCCGTCGCCGCCGCGCAGGAAGACAAGGCGTTCGCCTTCCTTGGTCAGGTCGGCGAGCAGGCTGCGATCCTCGTCGTCGTCGAGGATCTGGGTGCCGATCGGGACCTGGATGACAAGGTCGGGGCCGCCCGCGCCGGTGCGGTCGCGGCCCGCGCCGGGCGTGCCGCGCTTCGCCTTGAAATGCTGGGTATAACGAAAGTCGATCAGCGTGTTGAGCCCGGCGACGGCTTCGAAGATCAGGTCGCCGCCCTTGCCGCCATTGCCGCCGTCGGGGCCCCCATATTCGACATATTTCTCGCGCCGGAACGACACGGCACCGGGGCCGCCGTCGCCGGACTTGATGAAGATCTTGGCTTGGTCGAGGAAATGCATGGCCGCCCTTTAGGGCGATGGGGGCGATTTGGCCAGCTATCGTCTGCCTTGGGGTGGGAGCGGACGTTTCCACGCAGACTAATAACCGTCGCCCCCGCGAAGGCGGGGGCCGCTGGCAACCTTGCGCCAGGCCGACGGCGGCCCCCGCCTTCGCGGGGGCGACGATTATGAGTTAATGTCCATAACGGCCCTTTTCGACCTCTCACTTCGTCATCCCGGGCTTGACCCGGGATCCCGCTTTTTTGAAGGTGGCGCAGGTTTCGACGTCCAGCGGGACCCCGGATCAAGTCCGGGGTGACGACGAAGGGAACGGCAGCTTCCAGCCGAGACCCGCCGTTCACCCGGTGTCTTCAGCTCGCCGGCTTGCCGCCCTGTTCCGCCCAGAAGGCCGCGATCCGTCCGGTGATCAGCTCGCAAGCCAGCGCGCGCGCCGTGTCGCGTGGCAGCGCGAGCGCTTCGGCCATCGGGCCGCCGAGTTGCGCATCGCCCATCGCCATCAGGACGAGCGCCAGCGTATCCTCGTGCATCAGGCGCTTTTCGTGCGCGTCGGGCGCCATGCCGTCGATCAGCCGGTGGATCGCGTCGATCACCGGGTCGAGCGCGCCTTCATTGCCCGTCGCCGACATCCAGGTCGCCAGCGCACCCGCGCCGCCGCTGTCGAAAGCATCGAAGGCGAGATCGACGATCTCGCGCATATTGCGTTCGCCGGGCGGCGATTCGGCCATTTTTTGCCCGATCGTCTCGCACACCGTATCGGCAAGATAGGCCGCGAGCGCCTTTTGCAACCCCGCGGCGCTGCCGAAATGATGCAGCAGATTGGCGTGGGTGCGATCGATCCGCGAGGCCACGGCTTTCAGCGTTACCGCCTGCGGCCCCATTTCGATCAGGATCAATCGCGCCGCTTCGAGCGCGGCGGACCGGCTTTCCTCGGGACTCAGACGCTTTTTCACTATTGACATAGATGTAAGTAAACCCTATTGCCGACCCCGATATCCCTTTTCGACGGTATGATCCATATGTCCAGCCTTTCCCGCTCGCCAACCCCCGCCGATCTGGCGATCACCCCGCGCGACCGCCGCTTCGGCCGTAACGGCCAACAGGGGCGCTGGTGGCTGAACGGCGACCCGATCGGGTCGGCTTTCCACACCGCCTTGTCGGTGACCTTTCCCAAGGGCGAGGCGATGTTCATCGAGGCGGTGAAGGCGCATCGCGACGGGGTGGGCGAGAAGCTGGCGCGCGAAATCCGCGCCTTTACCCAGCAGGAAGTAATCCACAGCCGCGAGCACGTCGTCTTCAACCGCAAGGCGGCCGAGGCGGGGTACGACCTGTCCGAGCTCGAAGCCGACGTCGACCACATCATGGAATTGATCCGGAGCCGCCCGCCGATCGTCAACCTGATGGCGACGATCGCGCTCGAACATTATACCGCGATGATGGCGGCGATCATGCTTAAGGACCCGGCGATGTACGAGGGCGCCGAAGAGGAATGGGGAGCGCTGTGGAAATGGCACGCGATCGAGGAGATCGAGCATAAGGGTGTCGCTTACGACACCTGGCTCCACGCGACGAAGGACTGGAGCCGATGGCGGCGGTGGAAGGCCAAGTCGCTGATGATGCTGATCATCACGACGCGTTTCTGGCCGAAGCGGGTGCGCGGCATGAAGGCATTGTTGAAGCAAGACGGGCTGACCGGGTGGCGCGTCTCGGCGCGTATCTCGTGGTATCTGCTCGGCAAGCCCGGCATCCTCCGCCGCAGCTTCCTGCCCTGGCTCGCCTATTTCATGCCGGGCTTCCATCCGTGGAATCACGACGACCGCGCGCTGATCAAGAAATATGAAAGCGACTACGCCGATGCGGTGATGCCCGCGCAGGCATCGTCGCCCGAACTGGCGGCCGCCGCGGCCTGATCAGCCGCCGGAGCGGGCGCCGGCGCCTTCGGCGCGGTGCGACAGGCGGGCTTTTACCCCGAGCGGCCTACCTCCGCCTCCGGGGTGGACGCGTGCGGGGCTGTCCCATATTCCCGTAGAGAGGAAGGGAGAGCGATGCAGCCGCATATGTCCGCATCCGAAATCGCGTTGTTCGAACGCCAGCTGGCCGGCAAAGCCTCCCTGCTCGAATTCGGCTGCGGCGGCAGCACGGTGACCGCGGCGCGTCAGGTGCCGCGCATCGTCAGCGTCGACAGCGATCCGGCCTGGCTGGCGAAGGTCGCGGGCGATCCCGCGCTGGCGGAATGCGACTTCACGCCCTTTCATGCCGATATCGGCCCGGTCGGCGAATGGGGCTATCCGGTGGATGAACGCCGCATGCGCGACTGGCCGCGCTATCATGCCGCGGTTTGGCGCGGGATGCGCGGCAGTCCCGATGTCGTGCTCGTCGACGGGCGCTTTCGTGTTGCCTGCATATTGCAGAGCCTGATCCACTGCGCCCCCGCCTGTCCGCTGCTGGTCCACGATTTTCGCGACCGGCTGCAGTATCATGTCGTGCTGGAGCATAGCGATATCGTCGCGTCCGCCGACACGCTCGTCGTCCTGCGCGCCAAGCCGGCGATCGACGGCAAGGCGGTGCTCCATGACCTGTTCGATCATTTCCTGATCGCCGCGTGATCGCCGCCCGATCCCCGATTGACCTGCTTCGCCGGCTTGGGCATCCCGGCACGATGATCACCGCGCCTCCCGTCATCGAGACCGAACGCCTGCGCCTTCGGCCGCATCTTTTTTCCGACAAGGACGTCCATATCGCGATGTGGGCCGACGAACGCGTCACCCGCTTCATCGGCGGCGAACCGCGTGCGCCCGACGTCAGCTGGGGCAAATTCCTTGGCTCGGCCGGGCTGTGGCCGGTGATGGGCTTCGGCTATTGGGTGTTCGCCGACCGGGCGACCGACCGGCTGATCGGGCAGGGCGGGCTCAGTTACTTCTGCCGTGGCATAGCCGAGCTCGAGGGCGTGCCCGAAGCGGGGTGGGCGTTCGACGCCGATCATTGGGGCGCGGGCTATGCCACCGAGGCGATGACCGCGATCTTTGGCTGGGCCGACGCCCATCTCGATGCGCCGGAAATCCGCTGCATCATCGACCCCGGCAATGCGGCGTCAGAAAAGGTCGCCGCGAAACTGGGGTTCGGGCGCATCGGCGAGAGCGATGCGCTGGGACATGTGGTGGCGATTTATGCGCGGCCGAGGGGTGGGTAAAGCGCCATTTTATATCTTGTCATCCCGGCCTTCGCCGGGGTGACGAAAAAAATGCGCTCAAACCGCCTCGACCACCAGCACGCTGCCGTCGGCGCTGACAACGCGGACTTTTGCGCCCTCGGCGACGTCGGGCCCGCGTACCGGCCATTCGCCGTCGCCGACCTTGGCGCGACCGCGGCCATCCTCGATCGCCTTGGTCACGGTCAGCACTTCGCCGACCAGCCGCCCGCCGCGCTGGTTGAGATGCGGGTCGGTGGTGGTGATCGGGTTCGCCTTCAGCCAGCGGCGCCCGCCATAGAGCGCGACGATCGCCAGCACGGCGAAGATGCCGAGCTGGAGCGGGATGCCGAGCGGCAGGACCCACGCGAGAACGCCGGTGACGATCGCCGCGGCGCCGATCCAAATGAGGAAGAAGCCGGGAGCGACGATCTCGGCCGCGACGAGCAGGACGCCGACCGACAGCCACACCCAGTGCGGGTCCATATTGGCGATGAAGCCCGGCATGTCAGCCTCCCTTGCGCTCGAGCGCATCCTTGGCGAGTTCGCCGATGCCGCCGAGCGTACCGATCAACTGCGTTGCCTCGACCGGGAACAGGATCGTCTTGGCATTGGGGCTGGTCGCGAACTGGCTCACCGCCTCGACATATTTTTGTGCGATGAAATAGTTGATCGCCTGTGCGTTGCCGCCCGCGATCGCATCGGACACCATCTGCGTCGCCTTGGCTTCGGCCTCGGCTTCGCGTTCGCGCGCTTCGGCGTCGCGAAAGGCGGCCTCGCGGCGGCCCTCGGCCTGCAGGATCTGGCCCTGCTTCTCGCCCTCGGCGCGCAGGATTTCGGATGCGCGGGCACCCTCGGCTTCGAGGATATTGGCGCGCTTCTCGCGCTCGGCCTTCATCTGCCGCGCCATCGCGTTCGAAATGTCGGCGGGCGGGCGGATGTCCTTGATTTCGACGCGGGTGATCTTGACCCCCCACGGCGTCGTCGCATCGTCGACGACATGCAGCAGGCGGGTATTGATCTCGTCGCGCTTGGACAAGGTTTCGTCGAGGTCCATCGATCCCATCACGGTGCGCAGGTTCGTCGTCGTCAGGTTCATGATCGCCAGATAAAGGTCGCTGACTTCATAAGCGGCCTTGGCGGCGTCGAGCACCTGAAAGAAGACGACGCCGTCGACCGCGACCATCGCATTGTCCTTGGTGATGATTTCCTGGCCCGGAATGTCGAGCACCTGTTCCATCATGTTCACCTTGCGGCCGACGCGGTCGAAGATCGGCATGATGAAGTTGAGGCCAGGCTGCGCGGTGTGCGTGTAGCGGCCGAAACGTTCGATCGTATAGGCAAATCCCTGCCGTACGGGCGTCAGCGCCCAGACGAGGAACACCAGCGCCAGAACCACCAGTGCGAGTGCGAATTCCATCGATTGTCCCCTCAGCAAATATCACGTCGCGATGACCTTCCTTATTGCGACAATGGTACGGCTGCGCCACAGAAAAGCGCATGACCGCCATCGAACATCCTCCCCGCTCGCTCCTCTATGTCCCCGGCTCCAATGGCCGCGCGCTCGAAAAGGCGCCGGGGCTTGCTGCCGACATGTTGATCATCGACCTGGAGGATGCGGTGCCCGCCGATCGCAAGGACGAAGCGCGCGCTGCCATGCGCGCGGCGGTGACCGCCGGCTTTCCGGGCAAGCGCGTCGCGGTGCGGGTGAATGCCACCGGCAGCGCCGGGCAGACGGCCGATATCGCGGCGCTCGCCGGGCTGAGTCTCGATGCCATCGTGCTGCCAAAGGTTGATAAACCCGCCGACCTCGGCCCGCTGCGCGGTCTCGGCACGCCGCTGCTCGCGATGGTCGAGACCCCGGCCGCCATTTACGCCGCGCGCGATATTGCCGCCGACCCGGCGACGTTCGGACTGATCGCGGGGCTCAACGATCTGGCGCATGAGCTCAAACTGCCTGACGGAATGGACCGCGGCGCGATGAGCCATGCGATTCAGGCGATCATACTCGCGGCGCGCGCCGGCGGCGTCTGGTGTTTCGACGGCGTCTATAACGCGATCGACGATGCGGCGGGGTTCGCCGCCGAAGCGGCCGAAGGCCGACGGCTTGGTTTCGACGGCAAGACGCTGATCCACCCGTCGCAGGTCGATCCGTGCAACATCGCTTTCGCCCCGTCGGCGCGTGAAATCGCCGCCGCCGAGGCGTTGGTCGCCGCCGCGACGGGCGGGGCGCAGCGCCACGAAGGGCGGATGATCGAGGACATGCACGTCGCTGCGGCGCGTGTGCTGCTGGAACGGGCGGGAGGACGATCTTCTTAGCTTGTCATCCCGGCCTTCGCCGGGATGACGGATTGGGAAACGGGACGGTCCACCGTTCGTCGTTCGACGAACACGCCTTGCCTGCCATTGGCGGACATGCGATGCGCCCGGCCATGCAGAAAATGACGCTTCGCGCCGGACTCGCGGCGATCGCCCTGGCCGCCTTTGTCGCTCCGGTTTCGGTGCTTGCCGCCGATGCCCCCGTCACCGAGGCCGAACTGGCCGGGCATATCGAGACGCTTGCGAGCGATGCCTTCGAGGGGCGGGCGCCGGGCACCGCCGGCGAGGACCGCACGATCGCCTATATCGTCGGCGAATGGGCGAAGGCCGGGCTCGAAGCCGTGCCGGACAGCGTCACGCCCTGGCTGCAGCCGGTGCCGCTGGTCGAAGTCCAGCCGGTCAGCGGGACCGCCAAGTTCAAGGCCGGCGGCCGCGACATCGCGCTGGGCGACGGCGGCGTCATCCTGACCGGGCGCGATACGTCGGTGTCGCTGGCCGACGTGCCCGCGATTTTCGTCGGCTATGGCGTCGATGGTGCCGGCAAGGTGAATGCCGACGTCAAGGGCAAGCTTGCGATCATGCTGTTCGACAATGCGCCGTTTGGCGACAAATTGCCGCGCTACCGCGAACGGCGGCAGATGCTGGCCGATGCCGGCGCCGCTGCCGTGCTGGTGATCGCGACCGACGCGGTGCCATGGGCGCAGCTGCGCGAGGCGCTGGGCGACAAGGCGACACGCCTCGCCGATGCGAAGGCAGGGCCGCAGATCAGCGGTTTCCTGTCGGCCGAGGCCGCCGATGCGCTGCTGGCAAAGGCGGGGCAGAGTGCCGCCGCCGCGCGCGAGGCGGCGAAATCCAAGGACTATCGCGGGGCGGTGCTGCCCGTCACCGCCGACTTTGCCGCGACCTCGATTATCCGCGCCTACGACAGCCATAATGTCATCGCGAAGCTTCCGGGGGCGAAGCCCGATGGCAAGGCGGTGCTGTTCCTCGGCCATTGGGACCATCTGGGCATCTGCCGCCCTGACGATGCGGCCGACCGCATCTGCAACGGCGCCGTCGACAATGCGAGCGGGATCGCGGTGCTGATCGCGGCCGCAAAGCGCCTTGCCGCCGGTACGCGGCCCGATCGCGACATTTATTTCATGGCGACGACGGCGGAAGAAAAGGGGCTGCTCGGCGCCCATTATTTCGCCGATCACCCGGTCGTGCCGCTCGGCGACATCACCGTCGCGCTCAACATCGACACCATCGCGATTTCGCCGCGCGGCACGCCGGTCGCGACGATCGGGCGTGGCCAGCCCACCTATGACGCGGTGGTCCGCGACGTGGCGACGAAGCTGGGGCGCAAGCTCGACGAGGATGGCGAAGCCGACGCCTTCATCCAGCGGCAGGACGGCTGGGCGCTCGGTGCCAAGGGCGTGACGTCGCTGATGGTCGGCGGCAGCTTTTCGGACATGCCGCTGCTCGAAGCTTTTCTGGGCAGCGATTATCACACCGCAAACGACAATTTCTCCGACAAGATCCCGCTCGGCGGGGCGGCGGAGGATGCCGATCTGCACGTCGCGCTGGGCCGGGCCTTTGCCGATACGCAGCGCTGGCCGGGTAAATAATTTCCATATCGTCATTGCGAGCGAAGCGAAGCAATCTCCGGCGGCTTGGTCGCGTGGACAAATTTGTGACTTGTCGAAACGGCGGCTTTGGGGTGGATTTGAGACATTCCCCTCCCTTTTAGGGAGGGGTTAGGGGTGGGTAGCGAGCGTAGCGAGCCAGAGGTAGAGCGCCGCCTTCGGCGGCGGGGCCCCCCCCCCCCCCCCCCAAAAGGAAGGGGGGGTGAAAAGCAGCGGAGCGCCCCGCCCGACATAATAACCCC
>NZ_JAASQN010000006.1:35000-306903 GCF_011762125.1 Sphingopyxis panaciterrae | reverse complement strand
GGGGGTGGGTAGCCGCCGAAGGCGGCGCTCTTCCTCTTGCTCGCTGCGCTCGCGACCCACCCCTAACCCCTCCCTAAAAGGGAGGGGAATGTCTCAAATCCACCCCAAAGCTGCCCGCGGGTTTGTCATTGCACCCATCACACAAAGAAAAACCGGCGGCCGTTGGGCCGCCGGTTTTCATCTTATGCCGCTTCCTTCTTGCGCGACGCTTTCTTGCGCTCGTGCGGATCGAGCAGCGCCTTGCGGATGCGGATGTTCTTCGGGGTTACCTCGACCATCTCGTCATCGTCGATATAGGCGATCGCCTGTTCGAGCGTCATGCGGCGCGGCGGGGTCAGGCGGATGGCGTCGTCCTTGCCCGTCGAACGGAAGTTCGTGAGCTGCTTGGACTTCATCGGGTTGACCTCGAGGTCGTCGGGCTTGGCATTCTCGCCGATGATCATGCCCTCATACAGCGCCTCGCCGGGCGAGACGAAGAGGATGCCGCGTTCTTCGAGCGGGCCGAGCGCGTAGGCGACGGCTTCGCCGCTGCCGTTCGAGATCAGCACGCCATTCTTGCGGCCTTCGATCGGGCCCTTGTGCGGGCCATATTTCTCGAACAGGCGGTTCATGATTCCGGTACCGCGCGTGTCGGACAGGAATTCGCCATGATAGCCGATCAGGCCGCGCGACGGACCGCTGAAGGTGATGCGCGTCTTGCCGCCGCCCGACGGACGCATGTCGGTGAGGTCGGCCTTGCGGATCTGCATCTTCTCGACGACCGTGCCGCTATGTTCGTCGTCGACGTCGATGACGACGGTTTCATAAGGCTCGGTGCGCTTGCCGTTTTCATCTTCGCCGAACAGCACCTTCGGGCGGCTGATGCCGAGTTCGAAGCCTTCGCGGCGCATCGTTTCGATGAGCACGCCGAGCTGAAGCTCGCCGCGGCCCGCGACGTCGAAGCTGTCCTTGTCGGCGCTTTCGGTGATGCGGATCGCGACATTGGTTTCGGCCTCGCGCAGCAGGCGGTCGCGGATCATGCGGCTCGTCACCTTGCTGCCCTCGCGGCCGGCCATCGGCGAATCGTTCACGGCAAAGCGCATCGACAGCGTCGGCGGATCGATCGGCTGCGCGGCGATCGGTTCGCTGACGCTGGTGTCGGCGATCGTGTTCGCGACGGTCGCATTGGTCAGGCCCGCGATCGCGACGATGTCGCCCGCTTTCGCTTCTTCGACCGGAACGCGCTCGAGCCCGCGGAACGCCAGCAGCTTCGACGCGCGGCCGGTCTCGATGACCTTGCCGTCCATGTCGAGCGCGTGGATCGCCTGGTTGACCTTGACCGTGCCCGACTGGACGCGGCCGGTCAGGATGCGGCCGATGAAGTTATCGCGGTCGAGCAGGGTCGCGAGGAAGGTGAACGGCGCATCTTCGTCGAGACCCGGCGTCGGGACGTGCGACACGATGGTCTTGAACAAAGGCTCGAGCGTGCCTTCGCGCGCTTCGGGGCTTTCCGAGGCATAGCCGCCGCGGCCCGAGGCGTAGAGGATCGGGAAGTCGAGCTGTTCGTCATTGGCTTCGAGCGCGAGGAAAAGCTCGAATACCTCGTCGAGCACTTCGGCGGCGCGCGCGTCGCTGCGGTCGATCTTGTTGACGACGACGATCGGCTTGAGGCCCAGCGCGAGCGCCTTGCCCGTGACGAACTTGGTCTGCGGCATCGGGCCTTCGGCCGCGTCGACAAGCAGGATGACGCCGTCGACCATGCTGAGGATACGCTCGACCTCGCCGCCGAAGTCGGCGTGACCCGGGGTGTCGACGATGTTGATGCGCGTCAGGTCGGCGCCTTCTCCCCACTCGACGCTGGTGCACTTCGCGAGGATGGTGATCCCGCGCTCTTTCTCAAGATCGTTCGAATCCATGGCGCGTTCTTCGACGCGCTGGTTGTCGCGGAAGGTGCCCGACTGGCGGAACAGCTGGTCGACGAGGGTGGTCTTGCCATGATCGACGTGCGCGATGATGGCGATATTGCGCAAAGACATGCGAAAGAAGCCTTGATGGAAGGGGGCAGCGCCCGTGGCGCCGCGAAACGCCGCGCCCCTAACAGAAGCGATGCTGCGGCGCAACGAAATTGCCGCACGCCGTCATTGCGGACAATCTGTCCAGGTTCGCCGTTCGCGGTATCCGTGGTAGAAGACGGCCGGGCCAGGACAGACTCTCAAACCCGTCCGGCAGGGGAATGGCATCGATGGACGCTCTCGACCCGCTGATTCTCGCGCGTATCCAGTTCGCGGCGAACATCAGCTTCCACATCCTCTTTCCGACGATCACGATCGCGCTCGGCTGGGCGCTGCTCGGCTTCAAGCTCGCCTATAACCGCACGCGCGACGCGGCGTGGATGGATGCCTATCGCCTGTGGGTGAAGATTTTCGCGTTGAGCTTTGCGATGGGGGTGGTGTCGGGGATCACGATGAGCTTCCAGTTCGGCACCAACTGGCCCGGCTATATGGAAAAGGTCGGCAATGTCGCGGGACCGCTGCTGGCCTATGAGGTGCTGACCGCCTTCTTCCTCGAAGCGGTGTTCCTCGGCATCATGCTGTTCGGGTTCAGCCGCGTTCCCAACTGGGTGCACACGATGGCGACGCTGCTGGTCGCCGGCGGGACGACCTTGTCGGCTTTCTGGATCATCGCGCTCAACAGCTGGATGCAGACGCCGGCGGGGTATGAGATACGGGGCGGCGTCGTCCATGCGACCGACTGGTGGGCGATCATCTTCAACCCCTCGATGCCGTACCGGCTGACGCATATGCTGATCGCATCGGCGCTGACCGTATCCTTCCTGATCGCGGGGCTGAGCGCGTGGCGCTGGCTGAGGGACGGCGGCGGCGAGGGGGTGCGGCGGACGTTGAAGGCTGCCGTCTATGCCGCGGCGCTGCTGATCCCGGTCCAGATATTCGTCGGCGACCAGCACGGGCTCAACACATTGGAGCACCAGCCGCAAAAGATCGCGGCGATGGAGGCGAATTGGGAAACGCAGCCGCACGCGCCGCTGATCCTGTTCGCCATCCCAGACGGCAAGGCGCGCACCAACCATATGGAAATCGCGATCCCGTCGGGCGCGAGCCTGATCCTGACACATCATGCGGCAGGCGTCGTTCCGGGCCTCAATGATTATATCGGCAACCACCCGCCGGTCGGCCCGCTGTTCTGGGGCTTTCGGGTCATGGTCGGGATCGGCGTGCTGATGCTGCTCATTTCGTGGCTGGCGGCCTGGCATATCGCGCGCCGCGGCGTCGATGCGCTGCCGCGCTGGCTGGCGCGCCTGCTCGCGCTGATGACCTTTGCCGGCTGGGGCGCGACGCTGGCCGGCTGGTACGTCACCGAGATCGGCCGCCAGCCGTGGCTGGTCACCGGGGTGCTCAAGACCGCCGATGCGGTCGGGCCGGTCGGATCGACGATGGTCGCGAGTTCGCTGACGCTCTACCTCGCCGTCTATGCGGTGCTGCTGACCGCCTATGTCGCGGTGCTCTATCGCCTCGCGCGGCTCGGCAAGGCGGCGCCCGACAGCAAGCCGATGTTTCCGCTGCCGGGGGTCGGCGCCGAGGTTCCCGGGGCCCCTGCCGCGCCATTGGAGGTCAAGCCATGACGCCCTTTTTCGATCCCTGGTGGCTGCCCGTGATCTTCGCCGGGCTGATGGGGCTGTCGATCCTGCTTTACGTCATCCTCGACGGATACGACCTTGGTGTCGGCATGCTGACCCGGCTTGAGAAGGACGAAGAGCGCGACCTGATGGTTGCGTCGATCGGCCCCTTCTGGGACGCGAACGAAACATGGCTGGTGCTCGGCATCGGGCTGCTGCTCGTCGCTTTCCCGGTCGCACACGGGCTCATCCTGACGCAGCTTTACCTGCCCGTCGTGCTGATGCTCGTCGCGCTGATCCTGCGCGGCGTGTCATTCGAATTTCGCGCCAAGGCCCCGCCCGAGCACAAGCATCGCTGGGACCACGCATTCTTCGCGGGATCGCTGCTCACCGCGCTCTGCCAGGGCTATATGCTCGGCGCCTATGTGCTGGGGTTCGACCAGAGCTTCGCTGCGGTGCTGTTTTGCCTGCTCGCGGCCCTGGGCCTTGTTGCCGGCTATCTGTTCGTCGGCGCCTGCTGGCTGATCTACAAGGTCGAGGGCGATTTGCAGCAACGCGCCGTGCGCTGGGCCGAGGTGACCCTGTGGCTGACCGCGCTCGCGATGGCGATCATCTCGATCGCGACGCCGCTCCTGTCGACACGCATTTTCACTCGCTGGTTCCGCTTGCCCGAGATTATCGCGCTGCTGCCGATCCCGATCGCCTCGGCAACCTTGTTCGTCGGCCTTGCCATCTTCCTCCGCCGGCCGCTGCGCCCGAAGGACGAGCTGTCATGGGTGCCGCTCGCGACCGCGGGCATATTGTTTGCGCTGGGCTTCGTCGGCATCGCCTACAGCTTCTACCCCTATTTGATCGCCGACCGGCTCGACATCTGGCAGGCGGCGGCGAGCCCCGAATCGCTCAGCATCATTCTGATCGGCGCGCTGTTCGTGCTGCCGGTGATATTGGGATATTCGATCCTGTCGCACTGGATTTTTCGGGGCAAGGCGACGCACCTCAGCTATGAGTGAGTGCGGAGGGGTCTATCGGTTTTGGGGTGGATTCGAGACATTCCCCTCCCTTTTAGGGAGGGGTTAGGGGTAGGTCGCGAGCGGAGCGAGCAAGAGGAAGCGCGCCGCCTTCGGCGGCTACTCACCCCCAGCCCCTCCCTAAAAGGGAGGGGAGAAGAACATCCGCAATCGGCCGCTTTCGCCCTCTCCCTCGTCATCCCGGGCTTGACCCGGGATCCCGCTTTTTAAGGTCATCCGGCAGTTTTCGACATCAAGCGGGACCCCGGGTCAAGTCCGGGGTGACGATGATGGATAGGGCGGCAACCAGCCGTTCGCCGCTATTCGTCACAGCATCGCCACCAGCTGCTCGGTCTGTTGCCCCGCTGTCCGCGCTGCCCGGGTCAGGTTCGTCTGGAAACTGCCGCCGCTGTCGCCGTTCGCTTCGTCGGTCACCGCCTTGATCGCTGCCCATGGCTTGCCCAGCCGCGCCGCGGCCTGCGCCACCGCGCCGACCTCCATGTCGACGAGCGTCGCGCCGAGCGATTGGAGATCGGCGGCGGCATCGGGGCAGGCGATGAAGCTGTCGCCGCTGGCGATCCGCGCGTGCGGCAGGCCGAGGCCCGGATCGGACATCGCGGCGAAATGCGCGCCGGGCGATTCCGGGCCCGGCTCACCCATCGGCCAGTCGCCGGCGCGATAGCGGCGAAAGCGGCCGGGATGGGTCGCGCCATAATCATGCTGCACCGCCTCGGCGAGCCAATAGGCCCCCGGCGCGGCGCCGAGCGCGCCGCAGGTGCCGGTCATCAGCAGCATATCGGCATCGGCGCCAAACAGGCCGGCGGCGAGCGCGGCGTTGACCTTCCCCAGCCCGCAGGTCGCGATGGTGAGATCATGGCCGTGCGCCGCGAGGCGCCGGACCGCGAAGGCTGCCGCCGTGCATATCCCGGCGCCGGGAAATACGGCATCGGCCTCTTCAGACAGCGCGGCGAGGATCAGGATCGCGGACAGCGGAGTCGCCCTTTCAGTTGCGGGCCGTGGCGGCGGCGCGCCGTTCGAGCCAGATGTCGGCCACGATCTGGCCGCTGTCGTAGCTGACGAGCTTGCTGTTCAGGCATTTATGCGCCTTGGCCGGGTCCGTGCTGTCGACATGATCTTCATCCTTGAACAACGAGCGGAGGCTGCCCTCGCTTTCGGGGATCAAATGGGTCATTTCGTGCGCCAGCGTTTCGATCATCTGCGCCTGACGCCGGGGGGCGCCCGACGCCCAGGCGGCAAAGCGCTGCTTGCGGATCGCGATCGCCGGATATCCCAGATTGGTGACGGCTTCGGCCTGCCACGGCTTTTCAGCAACGACCGAGAAGGGGGTGCGGGGCGGCACCAGCGCGGCGATGACCGCGGCGCCGGTCACCGGCTTGCCCGGCATCTTGTTGCTCAGGCAGTCGGCAAGCCATTCGGGTTCGCGTTCGATCCGCCGCGAAAATTCGGGATCGGCGAGGATATCACAGACGTCCGCCAGCGCCGCGAGCAGCGCCGCGCTCCGTTCGGCGGACAAATTCTGTATCCCACCGCGGGGCAGGGCGCGGTCGTCGCGGCGCGGCGATAATCGCTCGCCGCCGGCGCGCGGAAACCCGACCAGACACCGAACGGCCCCGCAAAACCGCCGAGCAGGACCAGCGCGATCAGCGCCAATCCGATACGATATTGCTGCTTCATCACCGCCCCCGCTTCCCCTGGCACCGAAATGACACAGCGGCGGACGCGGGGCAATCCCGTGCGGTCCGGCTTTGCGTGCGCTTGCGCCGCGGCCGCCGATCGCCCATCACGCCGTTTGATGCTCGCGCGTATCTTTCCCGACCGCTTCGTCCCCGTGCTGTTCGTGACGATCCTGCTCGCGAGCCTGCTGCCGGTGCGCGGCGCGGCGGTGCCGGTGGCGCAGGCTGTGTCGACCGCGGCGGTCGTCTTCCTCTTCTTCCTGAACGGGGTGCGCCTGCCGCGGGACGAAGTGCTGCACGGCATCCTGGGCTGGAAGCTGCAGGGCGGCGCGCTCGCCTTCTGCTTTGGCGCCATGGCGCTGTTCGGGCTGGCGGCGCAGGCGGCAACCGCGCCGTTCGTGCCCGCGGCGCTCGCGCTCGGCTTCCTCTTTCTCGGCATCCTGCCCTCGACGGTCCAGTCGGCGGCGGCGTCGAGCAGCATGGCGGGCGGCAATGTCGCCGCCAGTGTCGTCGCTGCGGCGCTGCTCAACCTCGTCGGGGTCGGCGCCTCGCCCTTGCTGTTCGCGGCGCTGGCGGGCAACGCGGGCGAAATCCACAGCGACGGGGTGCTGCGGATCGTGGCGATCCTGCTGCTGCCCTTCCTCGCGGGACAGGTCGCGCAGCGCTGGCTGCGCCCATGGGTCCTCGCGCATCGGCCGCTCGTCACCATCCTCGACCGTACGACGGTGGCGATCGCCGTCTATGTCGCCTTCTCCGCCGCAGTGGTTGCCGGGATATGGCAGTTGCTCGACGCGCGCGAGGTCGGCGTCATATGCGCCGCGGTCGCGGCGTTGCTCGCGCTATCCTTTGGCGGCGCGTGGACGCTCGGCGGGCTGCTCGGGCTGCGCCGTCCCGACCGCATCACCCTGCTTTTCGCGGGGGCGCAGAAAAGCATCGCGGTCGGGGCACCGCTTGCCTCGACGCTGTTTCCGCCCGCCATCGCCGGCATGGTGCTGGTCCCGATCCTCGTCTATCATATGGCGCAGCTGATCTTGTCCGCATGGATTGCGCCGGCGCTGCGCGGCGACGAAGGTGTGGTGCTTGAATAACACAGGTCCGCGTGCCATATAGGCGGCGGCCCAAATCCTCTCTTTGGGGGCTGGAAGGAAGACGAATGAGCGAATTGACCGCAACGGCGACCGCGACCGACGAGCTGAAGCTGACCCCGCCCGATCCCGTGCCTGCGGTCGCGCCCGAAAAGGCCGCCGGCCTTGTCCCGCTGTCGACCGAACAGAAGTCGAAGCTGGAGGAACGCGTCGACGGCTTCATCGACGATCTCGTCGCGCAGGACGTCAATTCGCCCGCCTTCGGGCAGAAGGTCGACCAGATCACCAACATGGGCCGCAAGGAAATGCTCGAAGCGGCGAACCAGTCGAACCGCTTTCTCGACCGCCCGATCAAGGCGATGGACCGCGACACCGACATCGGCCAGAATCTGATCGAACTCAGGAATACGGTCGAGCGGCTCGATCCGTCGGCGAATGGCAAGCTGCTGAGCAAACGCGGATTCCTCGACAAGATCTTCGGCGGCAAGGTGAGCAATTATTTCGCGCAATATCGCAGTGCGCAGACGCATATCGGCGGCATCCTGACCGCGCTCGCCAATGGCAAGGACGAATTGTTGATGGATAATGCCGCCATCGACGTCGAGCGGCGCAAGCTGTGGGAAGCGATGGGCAAGCTGGAGCAGATGGTCCATATCGCGCAGACGCTGGACGAGAAACTCGAAGCGAAAGCGATCGAACTCGACGGCGTCGATCCCGCCAAGGCAAAGGTGATCCGCGAAAATGCGCTCTTCTATGCGCGCCAGCGGACGCAGGACCTGCTCACCCAGATGGCGGTGACGGTGCAGGGCTATCTGGCGCTCGATCTGGTCAAAAAGAATAATGTCGAGCTGGTGAAGGGCGTCGATCGCGCGAGCACGACCACCGTCGGCGCCCTGAAAACCGCGATCACCGTCGCGCAGGCGATGACCAACCAGAAATTGGTGCTCGAACAGATCACCGCATTGAACACGACGACCGCGAACATCATCGACGGCACGTCGAAGATGCTGAAGGACAATACGGCGCGCATCCACGAACAGGCGGCGTCGAGCACGATTCCGATGGAGACGCTCCAGCGCGCGTTCCAGAATATCTATGACACGATGGACGCGATCGACACCTTCAAGCTGAAGGCGCTCGACAACATGAAGACCACCGTCACCACGCTGGAGGGCGAGGTCGCGAAGTCGAAGGGCTATATCGCGCGCGCCGAAGGGGCGAGCCAGGCGCAGGCGAGCGTCGGCGGCGCCGACAGCCCGCTCGCCGCGCTCGAAGGTTAGGCGTACGATGACGATGAGCGAGGTCGACAAGGTCCGGCTTTCGGCGACATCGGCGATCGAGCGGTCGCGGACACGGCGACGCCCGATCGGCACCAAGAGCGTCGCGCTGCGGCGCCAGCATCTCTACAAGAAGCTCGGCCGGATGCTGATCGCGGCCGGGGTGGTGCTGATCGGCGCGGCGGTGTTCGGCGCGCTGATCCAGCCGCTCGGCTTCACCGGGCTGCTGGCGCTGTTCATCCTGCTGATCGGGGTCGCGGTGCTGTTCGGCCGCTCGCCCTTTCCCGAACCGCGCCAGGCCGACCTGCCCAAGGCCGATCTGAAGCAGCTCGCGGGGCGCACCGAAATCTGGCTCGAGGCGCAGCGGCCTGCCTTGCCGGCGCCGGCGCGCCAGCTCGTCGACGGCATCGGCGTCCAGCTCGACCTGCTCGCGCCGCAGCTCCAGACGCTCGATGCGGCGAGCCCCGCGGCAGCGAATATTCGCAAGCTCGTCGGCGAAGACCTGCCCGAACTCGTCGCCGGCTATCAACGCATCCCGGCGGGGCTGCGCGGCGAAGCGCATGCCGGGCGGACCCCCGACGAAACGCTCGTCGGCGGCCTCAAGACGCTCGAAAGCGAGATCGGCCACGCCGCGCGCAGCCTCGCGGCAGGTGAACTCGATAAACTTGCGACGCGTGAACGCTATCTCCAGCTCAAATATCAGGGGCTGGAAGGTGACGAGACGCCGGGGGCCTAAATTCCGTCATAGCGAGCTGGCGCTGGGTCTCATTACGCTAGAACGTCATGTCATCACGTTCTAAAGCCCCTCGCCCGCGACCCAGTGCGCGTTGACCAGGCGGCGGGCGAGCGCGCTGACCTGGATGCGGATGTCAGGAACCGCGACGACTTCCCACAGGTCGCCGCGCGTCATCGGCCCGATCGCGAGGATATGTTCGGACGCGCGGCCCTTCGCATCGACGATATGGCCGTCGCGGTCGATGTCGAGCCCGAGGCGCAGCGCGTCGGGCCGGATGCGCCCCGCCGCGAGCATGCGGCGAACGAGCGGGTCGGACGAGCGGAGCAGGTCGCCCTGCGGCCCGGTGCAATTGATCATCCGCGCGCCGCGCCATGTTTCGATCCGGTCGGTGCCGCGCGGGCGCCAGTCGACGGCGAGCGCGTCAGGATCGGCGCGGACACCCGCGATCTTGCCGGCATGATATGCCAGCTGTCCCGACGCGACGAGCGCGTCGATGCGATCCGCCACCTCGGGCGCGAGCCGGTGGCGGTGGACGTCCCAGAAGGGGCGCATATGGCGCAGGAAGCGCGCGCGCTTTTCGGCATCGGCCGACGCCCACATCATCTGGGTGATCGGGCGGATCGAATCGACGGCGAGCCGCCAGTCCTGCTGCCGGGCTTCGCCCCGCGCCCAATGCACCAGTTCGGACAGTTCGGGCGCGGGCTTGGCCAGCACCGGCCGCGGCCGCGGCAGCCCGTCGAGATGGCGGTGGGGGCGCAGCCCGCGCCGCGACAGAGCGGCGATCGGCCCGGTAAAGCCGTGCGCGGTCAGCCGCAGGATGACGTCGACCGCGGTCAGCCCGGTGCCGATGATCAGCACCGCCTCGTCGTTCGCCAGACCTTCGGTGAAATCGCCCGCCCACGGATCGCCGATGTAGCGATGCGACGGCAGCCCGGTGCCCGCGATGGCGGGCGGATCGTGCGGCGGCAGGTTGCCGATCGCGAGCACCGCGCGGTCGGCCTCGATCAGCCCGCCGTTGACGAGCCCCAGCGTCACCTGTCCGCCGCGCTCCGCGATATCGAGCACTTCGTCGTCGACCAGCTTCAGCCGCCGGCCGTAACGCTCCATCGCCGCCGCCAGCGCCTCGCGCAGATAGCGGCCATAGGTGGCGCGGGTGACGAAGGCGGCGTCGCAACCGAGCCCGCGCGAGGCGAGCCAGTCGCAGAAATGGTCGGGCCGGTCGGCAAAAGCGCTCATATTGCCCGCGCGCACGTTGAGGAGATGCGCGCTTTCGCTGCTGCTATAGGCGACGCCGGCCCCCATCCGGTGGCGGTCGCGTTCGATCAGCAGCACCTCGACATCGGCCTGTTCGAGCAGGTTCAAGGCGAGCATCGTGCCCGAAAAGCCCGCCCCGACGATCGCGACGCGCGTCGCGGTGCGAAAGCGCGGGCGCGGCGAGTGAAGTTCGGTGGTGATCAGGTTCACCGGGTAACCACGTCGCCGGAGACGGTCACCCGTTCGAGCAGCCGGTGCTCGGGCCAATAATCGCCGACCGCATAATGCTGGGTCGAGCGATTGTCCCAGATGCCGATTGCATTCGGCGTCCAGCGGAAACGCACCTGATATTCGGGCACCTTGATCCGGTCGAAGAGCAGGCGGAGCAGGCTGTCGCTTTCCTCCTCGGGCAGGCCGACGATGCGGCTGGTGAAGGTGTAATTGACGTAGAGGATCTTCTCGCCCGTTTCGGGATGCGAGCGCACCACCGGGTGGCGCACCGGCGGGAAGTCGCGGGCGAGCTGTGCCCGCTTTTCCTCGGTCACGCGGCCGCCGAAACTGCGGACGATGTCATGTTCGGCCTCCAGTCCCGCGATGCGGTCCTTCACCGGCTGCGGCAACCCGGCATAGGCGGCGGCGGTGTCGGCCCACATCGTGTCGCCGCCAAGCGGCGGCAGGATGCGCGCGCGCAGGATCGAGGCGATCGACGGCCGTTCGCGAAAGGTCACGTCGGTGTGCCATTTATTATAGGCCTGGAAGGGCGCGAGCGTCTCGGCGGTGAGTTGCACGCCTTCGACGCCTTCGATGCGCAGGATTTCGGGATAGCCGTCGACCGACGGGATCACCGGATGACCTTCGAGCTCACCAAATAGCTCGCCGAGCCGGACATGGCTTTCATGGCTGATATCCTGGTCGCGGAAGAAGACGACCTTGAAGCGCAGCCACGCGGCGCGGAGCAGGTCCGCCTCGCCGGAAGAAAGCGGGCGGTCGAGGTTCAACCCGCTGATTTCGGCGCCGATCGCCGGGGTTGCGGGGATGATCGCGACCCCCAGCGAGCGGGCGGTTTCGAACAGGTCGGGCGCGTGAAGCTGGGTGGCCATGGGCGATCCTTTCGGCACGGAAAGACGGTTTGGCTCGGTCGACTCGGACTACGTCCCGATGTTCGAGATATAATTCAACTGATTTGATTGACAAGTGTCGCGCGACAGTCCGCACCGCATCCGCGACTGGCCGCAGGGCGAGCTCGCCTCGTTTTGCCGCTGCTACCCGCCCAGCGGCGGGGCGCCGGTGACGGCGATCATGCGTTCGCCGTCGATGACGATCGGGCTGGCGACGCCGTCGATCGATGCGCCTTCGGGGCGGAAGCGCAGGCCGCGGGCGATCACCTGCGGGTCGGCGAACACCCCCGCCATGTCGTTGATCGGGCCTGACGGCACGCCTTCGGCTTCGAGCGCGAGCGACAGCGGCTGCGCATCCCAGGCCGCGATCTTCGCCGCGAGTAGCGGGATCAGCTCGGCGCGGTTGGCGAGTCGCGCGGCATTGTTGAAGAAGCGCGGATCGTCGCCCCATTCGGGCATGCCGAGGATCGCGCACAGCTTGCGATACTGGCTGTCGTTGCCGACCGCGATGACGAGCTGGCCATCGGCGGTCGCGAACACCTGATAGGGCACGACATTGACATGGCCGTTGCCCATGCGTTTGGGCACGATCCCGCTCGCCAGATAGTTGGCGGCCTGGTTGGCGAGTACCGCGACCTGGCTGTCGAGCAGCGCCATGTCGATATGCGCGCCCGCTCCGGTGTTATCGCGGCGCCGCAGCGCGGCGAGGATCGCGACGGTCGCATACATGCCGGTGAAGATGTCGGCATAGGCGATGCCCGCCTTTTGCGGTGCGCCGCCGGGCTCGCCGGTCAGCGACATGAAGCCGCTCATCGCCTGGACGATATAATCATATCCCGCGCGATGCGCATAAGGGCCGGTCTGCCCGAAACCGGTCACCGAACAAACGATCAGCCGCGGGAAATCGGCGCGCAGCCGCGCAGGATCGAGGCCATATTTGACCAGCCCGCCGACCTTGTAATTTTCGATGATGACATCGGCGTCGGCGAGCAGCGCGCGCACCGCCGCTTGGCCCTCGGCGCTGGCGATGTCGATCGCGACGCTTTGCTTGCCGCGGTTGCAGCTGTGATAATAGGCGGCGCCGAGATTCGCACCGTCGGCACCCGTTACGAAGGGCGGACCCCATTCGCGGGTGTCGTCGCCGGCGCCCGGCCGTTCGACCTTGATCACCTCGGCACCAAGGTCGGCGAGCAATTGCCCGCTCCACGGCCCCGCGAGCACGCGCGCCAATTCGACGACGCGAATGCCCGCCAGCGGCTTCGGCGCCGGTTCGCGGTCAGGCAAAGGCGGCGATACCCGTGATCGCGCGGCCGAGGATCAGCGCATGGACGTCGTGCGTGCCCTCATAGGTGTTCACCGTCTCGAGGTTCACCGCGTGGCGGATGACATGATAGTCGGCCGAAATGCCGTTGCCACCGTGCATATCGCGCGCGATGCGGGCGATATCGAGCGCCTTGCCGCAATTGTTGCGCTTGAGCAGGCTGATCGCGTCGGGGACGAGCCGGCCGTCGTCGATCAACCGCCCGACGCGCAGCGCGGCCTGCAATCCGAGCGAGATTTCGGTGAGCATATTGGCGAGCTTCAACTGGACGATCTGGTTCGCCGCGAGCGGGCGCCCGAACTGCTTGCGCTCGAGCGTGTAATTGCGCGACGCCTCGTAGCAGAATTCGGCGGCGCCCATCGCGCCCCAGCCGATGCCATAGCGCGCACGGTTGAGGCAGCCGAACGGGCCTTTCAGCCCCGAGACATGCGGGAGCAGCGCGTCTTCGCCGACCTCGACCCCGTCCATCACGATCTCGCCGGTGATCGAGGCGCGCAAGGACACCTTGCCCTCGATCTTCGGTGCCGACAGGCCCTTCATGCCCTTTTCGAGCACGAAGCCGCGAATCTCGCCATCGTGCGCCTCCGACTTCGCCCAGACGACGAAGACGTCGGCGATGGGCGAATTGGTGATCCACATTTTGGCGCCCTTGAGGCGGTAGCCGCCTGCGATCTTCTCGGCGCGGGTGCGCATGCTGCCGGGGTCGCTGCCCGCGTCGGGCTCGGTCAGGCCGAAGCAGCCGACCAGTTCGCCCGAGGTCAGCCCGGGGAGGAACTTCCGCTTCTGTTCTTCGCTGCCATAGGCGTTGATCGGATGGATCACGAGCGAGCTTTGCACCGAGCAAGCCGAACGATAGCCTGAATCGACGCGTTCGACTTCGCGCGCGATCAAACCATAAGAGACATAATTGAGACCCGCGCCGCCATATTCGGGATCGATCGTCGCGCCGAGCAGGCCGAGTGCGCCCATTTCGGACATGATCTCGCGGTCGAATCGCTCGTCGAGGAAGGCCGAGGTGACGCGCGGCAGCAATTCGCCCGTCGCATAAGCGCGCGCGGCGTCGCGGATCATCCGCTCTTCTTCGCTCAGCTGATCGTCGATCTGAAGCGGGTCGAACGGGTCGAGCGCTTCGATGCGCTGCGGATCGGCGAGGGCCATGGTCACGGGCTTTCTCTGGCAAGCGAACGCCCGGCGGGCGGCGCGTTAAGGTCTGAACGGCCGGTTTTTGCCGGCCTAAGGGGCGGTCGCAGCCGGTCGGCGACCGGCGATCGCGGCAGGCGGGCTGTCGCGCGGTTCCAATATCGCCGCGGTTTCGATCAGGTCAAGCGCGCGGCGTGCCTCGTGATAGCGCCCCGCATCGATCAGCCATTCGCCGGCGGCGTCGACGCCGGGCATCGCCTTGACCTCGGTGATCGCCTTGTCGGCCTGCCCCGCGGCCAGATAGCGGCGCGCGCGGTCGAGCCGTTCCGACGCGCGCGTCGATTGCGTCCCCGCCGCGCGGACGACGAACAATTCGCTGATTTCGCGGCGCAATCCGGTCCACAGGCTGCCATTTCCCTCGCTGCGCCCGACGAGTTGTGGCGCCAGCGCGTCGAGGTCGGTGCGCAATTGTTCGAGCGTTACCGGCTCGCGCGAGGTTTCAATGATCGTCTTGACCGCATTGGGCTGGTCGTCGCCGAAACGCAGGCGAAGCTGCGCGTCGAGATAGCCGAGCGACAGCCCGCGATCGAGCGCGCGGCGGACGGCGAAGGCGACGAGCAGGCCCTCGGCGCGCGACGCATTGCCCGACGCCGATTCGGCTTCGAGCGTGATGCGCGACAGGCGCTGTTCGAGTTCGGCGACGCGCGCGGCGAGCGCATTGGCGCCGTCGATCGGGGCGACCGCCATCACGGGCTGGCCCGCGGCGGCATCCGGCTCGGTCCCCCCCACGATCGCCAGCGCGGCGTCGGGCATCGCGGTCTCGATCGCCTTTGTCACCGGCGCATTGCCCCGGTCCGCGAGCAGGCGATTCATCGTCCAGCCACCGCCCACGACGCCGACGAGGAGCAGGATGAACGCGCCGATGGCGAGTGTGCGGAACGATAGCTTCCTCGCCGGAGCCTCGCCCCCGATGGGCGAGGACGTGTCGATGCTGTCGATTGGCATGTGTTTCTTTCGAACGACCCTATTTGCCCCCCTTGTGGCACAAAGCATGCGCCTCTGCCAACATTGCCGCGTCGTCGGGGCGGTCGGAAATCGCGATCATCGCCCAGCCATCGCCCGCCGCTGCGGCGGCTTTGGCGCTGATTGCGACGAGTTTCAGATGCTTACGCGCCACGCCGGCCAGATCGGCAATCCGCGCCGCGCCGCGCGTCGAATGTGCCAGCAGCACCGCGGGGGCCGCGATCAATCGGGGCCAGCCGGCAGGCGGCGGGACGGGATCGACGGCGTAGCAGGGCAGGCAGGTGAGCCACGCGCCGCGCGCATCGAACGCCGAACGGTCGCGGCCGCAAAGCCACAGGATGCGGCCGATGGCCTGCGCCGCCATGGCGTCGAGCAGATCCTGCGCGTCGCTTTCCCCGGTCATCGCGACCGACAGCCCCGCCCCGCGCGCGGCCTGGGCGGTTGCGGCGCCGACCGCATGCACGGGGAGCGCCGCGAGCCGGCCGAGATCCGCGCCGGCCAGCCGCACCGCCTGCGCGCTGGTGAGCAGCATCGCGTCGAAGTCCGCCGGATCGGGCGCGGTCCATGACAGGGCATGGGCGGCGAACAGTGGCATATGATGCGCATCGAGCCCTAGCGTCGCCGCGCGCGCCACCGTCGCCGCGCCGCCCGGATCGGGCCGCGTGACGATCAGCGGCAGGCCGGTCATGCCGCGAACAGCTGCCGCACCGATTCGGGCGCTTCGCCGAGCAGGCGGCGGGCCAGGTCGCCTGCGGCATCGGCGATCGTCATCAGCGTATGGCCCGCGACATGCCCGGCACCATCGGCCGAATAGATTTCGGCGTCGAGCCGCAGCGTGCCGTCGCCCCGCCAATGCGCATGCGCGGCGACGGGTGAACGGCAGTCGCCGCCGAGCGCCGCCAGAAAGGCGCGCTCGGCGGCGACTGCGGCATGGGTCGGCGCATGGTCGACCGCCGCAAGCAGCGCGCGCGTGGCGGGATCGTCGGCGCGGCACTCGATGCCGATCGCGCCCTGCGACGCGGCGGGCAGCAGCAAGTCGATCGGTATCACCGCGCCGATATCGTGCATCGCGAGCCGGTCGAGCCCTGCGGCGGCGAGCAGCGTTGCATCGACATCGCCCGCCGCGAGCTTGCCAAGCCGCGTTGCGACATTGCCGCGCAGCAGCGCGGTTTGAATGTCGGGGCGCAGCCGCCGCACCTGCGCGGCGCGGCGCGGGCTGCTCGTCCCCAGCCGCACGCCCTGCGGCAGGCCGGCGATCGTCGCCCCCTCGATCCCCTCGCGCGTCACCAGCCGGTCGCGCGGATCGGCGCGTTCGAGCATCGCGATGAGCGCGAAGCGCGGATCGCGCAGCGTCTCGACATCCTTCAGCGAATGAACCGCGATGTCGATGCCGCCGGCATCGAGCGCGGCGTCGAGTTCGCGCGTCCACAGCGCCTTGCCGCCGACCTCGGCAAGCGCGCGGTCCTGGATCCGGTCGCCGGTCGCGGTCATCGGCACGATTTCGAGCGCGGCGAGGTCGAGCGCGTGCGCCGCGACAAGCGCCGCAGCAGCTAAATTCGCCTGCGCGAGCGCGAGCGGCGAGGCGCGCGTGCCGATACGCAGCGGACGAGCGGGGGTGGGAAGCGGGATCGAAGCCATGCGCGCTGCTAGCGCGGCTTGCCCTCGGGATAAAGGGGCGGGTAAAGGGCGCGCGACAATATGACCCTGATCCTTGGCCTCGAATCGAGCTGCGATGAAACCGCGGCGGCGCTTGTCGATAGCGACCGGCGCGTTCTGGCGCATCGCGTCGCGGGGCAGGAGGCCGACCACGCGCCTTTTGGCGGGGTGGTGCCCGAGATCGCGGCGCGCGCGCATGTCGACCGGCTGGCGCCGATCGTCGAAGGCGTGCTGAAGGACGCCGGGGTGACGCTGAGCCAGGTCGATGCGATCGCCGCGACCGCGGGGCCGGGGCTGATCGGCGGAGTGATGGTGGGGCTGGTCACCGGCAAGGCGCTCGCGCATGCTGCGAACAAGCCGCTGATCGCGGTAAACCACCTCGAAGGCCATGCCCTTAGCCCGCGCCTCACCGACGCAACCCTCGCCTTTCCCTATCTGCTGCTGCTCGTCTCGGGCGGCCATTGCCAGTTGCTGCTCGTGGGCGGCGTCGGCAACTATCGCCGCCTCGCAACGACGATCGACGACGCGGCAGGCGAGGCGTTCGACAAGACCGCGAAGCTGCTCGGGCTCGGCTATCCTGGCGGCCCCGCGGTCGAGCGCATCGCGAGGGACGGTAATCCCCGCGCCGTGCCGTTGCCGCGCCCGCTGGTCGGCAGCACCGAACCGCATTTCTCCTTCGCGGGCCTCAAGAGCGCGGTCGCGCGCGCCGCGGCGAGCGGTGAGCATGGCGTCCCCGACCTCGCCGCCTCGTTCCAGCAGGCAGTCGTCGACTGCCTCGTCGATCGCAGCCGTATCGCGCTCGCCGCCTGCCCCGACGCGACCGCCTTCGTCGTCGCGGGCGGGGTGGCGGCCAATGGCGCGATCCGGGCCGCGCTCACCGAACTCGCTGCGCGCTTCGACAAGGCTTTCGTCGCGCCGCCGCTGTGGCTGTGCACCGACAATGGCGCAATGATCGCCTGGGCGGGCGCCGAGCGTTTCGCCGCCGGGCTCACCGACCCGCTCGACGTCGGCGCGCGTCCGCGCTGGCCGCTCGATCCCGCAGCAGAGGCCGTCCGCGGCGCCGGAGTGAAAGCATGACGTCACATTTTTCGAATTTCGGCGTGGTCGGCGGCGGCGCGTGGGGCACCGCGCTCGCGCAGTTGCTCGCCGCCGAAGGTGCGCCGGTCCGGCTGTGGGCGCGAGAGGACGACGTGGTCGCCGCGATCAACGTCGAGCATCGCAACCCGCTGTTCCTTCCCGATGCCGCGCTGTCGCCGTCGCTGACCGCCACCGGCGATCTTGCCGATCTGGCTGCGTGCGATGCATTGCTCGTCGTGGTGCCTGTGCCCTTCCTGCGCGCGGTGCTCGCCGAACTGCCTCCCGGCGACGCGCCGCTGATCTTCTGTAGCAAGGGCATGGAAGCGGGCAGCTTCGCCTTTCCGATCGACATGGCGCGCGAGCTGGCGCCCGGCCGCCGGCATGCGGTGTTGTCGGGGCCGACGTTTGCGCACGAAGTCGCTGCCGGGCTGCCGACCGCGATCACGCTTGCCGCCGATGATGCCGCGCTCGCGGCGAGCATCGCGCAGGCGCTCGCCCGCCCGCATTTCCGGCCCTATGCCAGCACCGACGTCATTGGCGCCGAAATCGGCGGGGCGATCAAGAATATCCTCGCGATCGCATGCGGCATCGTCGATGGCGCCGGGCTCGGGCTCAATGCGCGCGCCGCGCTGATCAGCCGCGGCTTTGCCGAAATGACGCGGTTCGGGCTGGCGCGTGGCGCACAGGCCGAAACGCTCGCCGGCCTGGCCGGTCTCGGTGACCTTGTCCTCACCTGCACCTCGTCCAATTCGCGCAATTTCGCGCTCGGGCAGGGGCTGGGGCGCGGCGCGGCGGCCGAAACCTTGATGGCCGACCGCCGCACGGTGGCCGAGGGAGCGTTCAGCGCACCGGTCGTCGCGGCGGCGGCGCGCGCCGACGGCATCGACATGCCGATCACCGACGCCGTCGCGCGGCTGGTCGCGGGGGAAATTCGCGTCGCCGACGCTGTTCAGGCGTTGCTCAGCCGGCCGTTGCGAACCGAGGGCCAATGACCCTGCCCGTTCAAGCGATCCTGTCCGCACCGCTCACCATTCAATTGCCTGCCCCCATCCGCCGCGCTAGACTAGGCGCAGCGGATCAGCAGAAGGGGCGCCAGGCTTGAGCCAGACGGATAGCGCAGCCGCGCCCCAACCATCTTCGGCGTCCTCCGGCACCACGCAACAGGATGCCGATGCCGCCGCGCTGGCCAAGGGCGGGCGCACCAATTTCCTCGGCTTCATCATGCGCCTCGTCGCGCGCCTGCCGTTCCTTTATGTCGCCGGCCGCTGGTACGGGCCCGAGGCGGTCGGGCGCTTCGCCTTCGCGGTGCTCGTCATCGAACTTGTCGCGCAGCTCGCGACCCTGGGGCTGAAACGCGGCCTCGCCGAGCAGTTGAGCGCGCCGGGTGCCGATCACCGCATCGTCGTGTGGGACGGCATGTTCGTCGCCTTCCTCGCCTCGGCGGCCGGATCGGCGCTGCTCTTCCTGCTGCCGCAGTTGATGTTCCCCGCGGGCGAACTCGACGGCACCGACCGCTGGATGGCGCTGCTCGTCTTCGCCATCGCGGGCACCGATATCGCGCTTGCCGCCTGCGCCTACCGCTTCGATATCGGCGCGACGGTGCGCGCGCGCGCGATCGTCGAGCCTTGGGTGATCAGCGCCGCGGCGGCGGGTTTCTGGTTCGTGTCGGTGCGCGACGGGCTGATGCTGTCCTATGCCACCGCGATGGTCGGCGCCTTTCTGACCGCGCTGATTCCGATGATCCGCCATTATGGCGGGCCAGGCGTCTGGCGGCCGCACCCCGCGCATCTGATCGCAGTTGCGCGGCGCAACGCCCCGCTCGCCGCCGCGGACGCGATCGAATGGGGCACGCGCCGGCTCGACCTGTTCATCCTCGGCCAGTTCACCTCGCCGACGATCTACGGCATCTATTATATGGCGCAGCAGGTCGCCTCGCTGCCGCAGAAGCTGAAGACCAGCTTCGAGCCGATCCTTGGCCCGGTGATCACGCGCAACCTGGCCGAAAACCGCCTTGCCGCCGTGGCGGCGCAGGTCAGTCAGGTCGGTTTCTGGATCATCGCGGCGCAGGCGGGGGTCGCGCTCGCGCTCGGCATCCCGGGCGAGGCGGTGATGGGGCTGGTCGGCCCGCAGTTCGTCAGCGGCACCGGCGCGCTTGCCTTCCTGCTCGCCGCCGAAGTCGTCGCGGCGACAGCGGTCGTCAGCGAAGCCGCGCTCGTCTATGTCGCGCGCCACCGCAACCTCGCGATCAGCCTCGCGACGCTGGCGCTGCAGGCGATCCTCAGCGTCGGGCTGATCCTGATCGCCAAGTCGATGGGGCTGCACCCGATTTCCTATGCCGTCGCGGTTGCCGGCGCGCTGATGCTCGCGCTCGGCTTTGCGTCGGTAGTCAAGGCGCGGCTGCTGGCGCGGATATTGAAAGCGCCGGTGAACAGCCTGCGCTGGGCGCTCGTCTGGGCGACGGGGGGAGCCGCGGTACTCGGCTGGGGCGCGACGCAGCTTCCCGAATGGGCCGAACTGCTGATCGGCGTTCCCTTCATCCTCGGCATCTATGCTTGGCTGATCTGGACGCGCGGCTTCGGCCCCGCCGACCGCGCGCTGTTCGCGAAGCATCCCGAGGCCGCGGCGGCCGATTGAGGCGGGGCGCGTAGCTTCGACAGCCATGGGGGCTGGCGCGGCGCCGCTGGGTCCGCCATGCAGCGATCATGACCGATGAAAAATCCGCGCCGCTGCTGAAGGACATATTGGGACCCGCGGCGCTCGCGGTGATCGCCGATGCGGGGACGGCCGCATCATCGCGTTTCGATCGCACCGCTTTCATCGCCGCCGCCTCGCGCGGGCTCGATGCGCTGTCGATCATGGAGCGGGTGCGCCATATCGCCGACGCGCTTCCGGCGGCGCTTCCCGCGGATTATCGCGCCGCGCTGGAGGTCCTTCACGCGATGGCGCCGCGGCTGACCCATGGTTTTCAAGCCGTCGCCCTCACCGAATATGTCGCGCGATACGGCCTCGACGATTTCGCCGCGTCGATGGACGCGCTTGCCGGACTGACGCGCTTCGGGACCGCCGAATTCGCGATCCGTCCCTTCCTTGCGCGGGACGCCGCAGCGACGCTCGCGGTGATGGCGCGGTGGAGCCATGACGAAAACGAGCATGTCCGCCGCCTGGCGAGCGAAGGCTGCCGGCCGCGCCTGCCTTGGGCGGCGCGTGTGCCCGCGCTCAAGGCCGATCCGACGCTCGGCGCGCCGATCCTCGAAACGCTGCAGGCCGATCCGAGCCCTTATGTCCGCAAATCGGTCGCGAATCATTTGAACGACATCGCCAAGGATCGGCCCGCTTGGGTGCTCGACCGGCTGGGCACCTGGCCGGCCGACGACCCGCGCACCGCGTGGATCATTCGCCACGCGCTGCGCACGCTGATCAAACAGGGCGACCCGCGCGCGCTGGCGCTGATCGGGGTGCGCCACGGCGCGGCGGTCCGCGTGACCCGTTTTGCGGTCGAACCGCAGGCGGTGCGGCTCGGCGATAGCGTCACGATCGCCGCCGACCTCCTGTCGACGGCGACGGAGGGCCAGAGGCTGGTCGTCGATTATCGCATCCATTATGCCCGCGCGGGCGGCAAGACCGGCGCCAAGGTGTTCAAGTTCAAAAGCTTCGACCTCGCCGCCGGCGCCGCCGCGGCGCTCGCGATCCGCCAGATCATTCGCGACTTCAGCACCCGCCGCCATTATCCGGGCCGCCACGATGTCGAACTGATCGTCAATGGCGAGACGATGGCGCGCGCGGCTTTCGATATCGCGCCCGCGTCCTGACCGTCAGTCCGCGGCGATCAACGCCGCGCGTTTTGCCGGGTGGCGCGCGACAGCAGCGCCATGGCGGCGAGAGCGCCGAGGCTGGCGAAACCCAGCGCTTCGACCAGCCCATAGCCGGAACCGAAGTTGATGCAGGCAAGCATGGTGGCCAGCGCGAGCATCGACCAGCCCGCTCTTTTGAGTATCCGGGCGCGCCGCTTCGGCAGCGCGCGGCCGAACAGGGCGGGCTGATGGCGCGCGACGCTGGCACACAGACAGGCGAAGCCGGCGGCGGTCAGGAGGAGGAGCGCGAGGTCGATCATGCCGGGGCGGTGTTCCGCTGCGGGCGCCGGCCCTCTGCTGCGCCGCGCGCGCGCCGGACGATGCGGCGATGCGCGGTCCAGAAGCCCGCGGCGAGCGCGAGCATGGCGAGATCGAAGCCGGCGAATATCCATTCGCCCGCGGCGATGCTGTGGAAAAGATTGCGGCCGGTGGTCAGCGCGCTGACGATCGGCACCGCGGCGAACAGCAGCACGGTGACGGCGGTCGTTTCGGCCCAGGCGCGTGGTGACGGGCGCACCGCCGCCCAGATGAAGGCGGCCAGCCAGGCGAGAAACAGGCTGTCGATTTCCCAGTCGCCGCGCCCGGCCAGCCCGACGGGCAGCAGGCGGTTGGCAAGGAAATAGATGGCGATGCCGAGCGGCAGCCCGACGATCGCGCCGATGTTGAGCTTTTCGACGAGCTGGAACCCGAAATGCGGCTTGTCGGGATCGGCGAGGCGCGGTCGCCGCTTGACCGTCCACAGGATAAGCCCCGAGGCGATCATGACGCAGCCCGCGATGCCCGACAGGAAATAGAGGCCGCGCAGGATCGGCTGCGCATAGCGCCCGGCATGCAGGCCGATCATCACCCCCTCGGTAGCGGTCGCGGCGCCCGACGGATCATGGGCGCTGACCAGCCGGCCGGTCGCGCCGTCGAAGGTCAGCGAACGCGGGCGTGCCGACATATTGCCGTCGACGCCGCTCGATACGATCACCTGTGCGCTCCGGTCGCCGGGATTGAGGACCCGGACGCCGCCCGCCGCCATGCCCCAGTTCCGCTCGGCCGCAGCCACCATCGGGCCGATCGGCGCGAGTTTCGCGGCGCCGGTCTTTTCGGGCGGCGAGGGGTAGGGGAAGGCGGCAGCGTAGAATTTTTCGGTATCGGCATAATTGGCTGCGATGCCCCACGGCATATAATGCGTCGCCAGCGACACCAGCCCGGTATAGGTCATCATCAGCACGAAGGGCAGGAACAACACGCTCGACGCATTATGAACGTCGAGCCAGCTGCGCTGCCCCTTGCCCAGCCGCAGCATGAAATAATCGGTGATGATCTTCTTGTGCGTGATGATGCCCGAAAGGATCGCGACCAGCATCGCCATCGCCGCAATGCCGACCAGCCACCGCGCCCAATACCAGTTGATATAATGCAGGTCGTAGTGGAAGCGGTACAGGAAATAGCCGCCCTGCGTTTCGCGCGCCTTCACCTCGCGGCCTTGCCGGTCGAGCCGTGCCTCGGTCGGCGCATCGGCGGGCGCGTCGGGGCCGTTCGTCCAGTAAAGCTGCAGGCCGGGGGCGCGCTTGCCGGCCAGAAAGATTGACCATTCCTGGGCGTCCGGCGCCTTATGCTGGACCCAGTCGGCGGCGGCCGCGAAGCTCTTGTCGCTGGCTACGGCGGCGCTCCCGATTTCGGGCGTCATCCACTGGGTGATCTCTTCCTGATAATAGGCCGAGGTGCCGGTGACGAAAATCGCATAAAGCAGCCAGCCGAGCACCAGCCCCACCCAGGTGTGGAGCCACGCCATCGATTGGCGGATCCCGCCCTTCACAGCCGGCCGCCGGTCAGGACGAGCAGCCAGTCGGCGAGCGCGAACGCCAGGCCCGCGCCGATCATCGTCAGCCACAGCTTGCCCACCGACTGCACGGTAAAGCACAGCATCGCGACGACGGCGAAAATGGCAAAGCACAGTGTCGTCGCGCCGATCGACGCCTGCGCCGGGCTGCCGGGCAGGATGCGCGCCACGAAAATCGTGGCGAGCGCGGTCAGCGCATAGTTCAGCGGCACCGCGGCCACCGTCCGCAGCGCCACGTCGCGCCGATTCGCCCGCACCGATTTACCAGCCGCCTTTGCCATGGCGGCCCCTCTCGCAATGATGCGAATAATTTGCAATAGCGTAATTTATCCGCCCGTGGCGGCGATCTGAAAATATGCCGCTCGGGAGGGAGCCGGAGGCAGCCCGGGCCGTCCCGGACCGCCCCCCGCCGGTCAGAAGCCGATCGTGGCGCCGGCGCCCGCGGCGATCTTTCCATTGCCTGCGGTGCCGGCATTGAAACGGAACTGCGCATTGTCGCCCGCGCGCGCGATCAGCGCGAGCGAGAAGGCGACGCGGCCGTCATAGGTGCCGGTGCCGAAACCGATGCCGAAATTTTTGTCACCGTCGAGCGCCGGGACCGAAGCCAGCGCGGTGGCGATCGCGACGCCCCGGCTCGCCATGCGATCGATCCGGCGGATGTCGAAATCATGCTGCGTCACCCGGTCCTCGAGGATGTTGACGCGGCCCCCGATGGCGTTGACGTTGTTCGTCAGCGCGGTCAGTTGCGACATGTTGACTGCGTCGGCCGGGGCGACGCCGGCCGAGACGTTGACGATCCGGCGCGTCGCCGCGGCGGTCCCTACCGATACCGTGGCCGCCTCATCGGCGACCGATCCATTGCCGAGCGCGACGCTGTTTTCGGCGGTCGCCGCTGCGCCATTGCCGATCGCGACCGCGCCGTCGCCGGTTGCGGTATTGGCATTGCCGATCGCGACCGCGCCGGTCCCCGTCGCACTGTTGTCGGCGCCCATCGCGACCGCCCCGGTGCCGGTTGCGACATTGGGATCGCCGATGGCCACCGCGCCGTTGCCGGTCGCGACATTGCCCGCGCCGATCGACACCGCCTTGCCGCCCAGCGCCTGCGCCCCCGCGCCCATCGCGACCGACTGATCACCGCTCGCGACGCTGTCGGTCCCGATCGCGATCGCGTCGGCACCCGTCGCCTGCGGCACGGCGCCGCTGCCGTTCGCCTTGACGTATTTGCCGTTGGCGAGCGCGGTGTTGGCGGTCGCCTGCGCATTGTTCGCGGACGTCTGCGCGGTCCTGGCGAGCCCCTCGATCCGCGCATCGCCCTGGTCGGCATAGTCCTTCGCTTCGGCCACCGCATCCTCGGTGCCCTGTTCGATCGAGGCCACCACATCGGCGCCCAGCTTGCTCATCGTCACCGAGCCATCCTGGAGGTTGCGCGTCGAAACCGATCCGTCAGCGAGATCCTCTTCAACAATGGTTCCGTTCGCGATCTTTCCGCTGGTCACCGCATCGGCGGCCAGCTTGTCGCCCGTCACCGTGGCGTTGGCCAGGTCGACGCCGCGCACGCTGCCATCGACGATATTGCTGCCGGCGACGGCGTTGCTTGCAAGGTCGAGGAAGCCCACCGATCCGTCGGCGATCTTCGCCCCGGTAACCACGCCATTGCCGAGATCATCGGTGCCGATCGATCCGTTGGCGATCTCGGCGCCCGTCACGGCATCAAAGGCTATGTCGTCGGTGCCGATCGACCCGTCGGCGATATTGTAACCGGTGACCGAACCTTCGCCTAGGTCTTCATTGGTGATCGATCCGTTGGCGATCTCGGCGCCTGTCACGGCGTCGAAGGCGATGTCGTCGGTGCCGATTGACCCATCGGCGATCTTGTCGCCGGTGACCGAACCTTCGCCGAGGTCGTCATTGTCGATCGTTCCGTTGCAGATGATTTCGTCGCGTCGCTCGGCGGTGTCGACGGTGAAGGGGTCAAGGCCGATGAGATCGATGGTGACGGTCGAACCGCAATAGGTCCCCGCCTGCGCCGGCGCAGCAAAAGCGACGGGCATGGCCGCGACGCATGCGACGCCGAGCAGATATTTCGATTGCCTGTTCATGGTGATATCCTCTTTTTGAATTGCGATGGGCGAAGGCAAAACGGTGCAATATGCTGCGTTTTCAGTGGCCTTCCGCAAGGAGACGGATTTTGCCGGCCGAGACCGACACGCCGCCCCAAAAAAAAGCTGCCGGGCCGCGAAGCCGCAGCGCGCTTTGCTCGGTTCGGGGCCGAGCGGCGCATGCTCGCCAGCCTCGATCATCCGCGATCGCGCGGCGGGCCGACGGCGGGTGCCGCTATTTGATGATGGGCTATGTCGAGGGGCAGAAAATCAATCGCTGGTGCGCCGACCTCGTTACCCGCCTCGGCCTGTTCCTCGAACTCCGCGACGCGAGCGACGGTTTTGATTTATGTCCGGCTCCGGGCGTTTCCCGCCACCCGCCCTCATCCCGGCTTTCCCCGCGATATGCCCGCGAGGCAAAAGCCGATTGCGAAACCGCCGCGTTCCGCTATGGGCGAGCGCCGTAAGGGCAATTCCTTACATGATCGCGCCGGTGCCCGAGAGGGCTTAATATGGGAACGCGGTGAGAAGGCCGGTCAAAGGCCCTCGAATCCGAGGCTGTCCCTGCAACTGTAAGCGGTGAGCGAGATGCCGGGACCCGAGCGAACTCGGGCCAGCCACTGGGGTAACCTGGGAAGGCGTGCATCGAGCCTTGACCCGCGAGCCAGGAGACCTGCCGGCGTGGGTCGCTCAATGCCTCGGTCCAGGAGAAGGCCAAGGCACGGGATCTTCCGTCGAGCGACGACCAAGCGGCTGGAGCCGCTTCGGTGCAGGGGGTGCGGGCGTATTCGCCCGCCCGCAACCCGTGCGCCGGTCGATCGCGCGTGCGTTTCGGCAGGCTCCGCCTTCGTTGCCGGCGTCGGGGGGACTCCCATGTTGAAGCATACCGCCATTTCCTTGATCGCATTGACCGCGGCAACGCCCGCGCTTGCGCAAACCAGCTCGCTGGGCGACGATATCGTCGTCACCGCATCGGGCATCGAACAGCCGCGCGACGAGGTCGGACAGGCGATCACGATCGTCGACGCCAAGACGATCGAACAGCGCCAGACGATCGACATCGTCGACCTGCTCGCGACGACGCCCGGGGTGCGGTTCAATCGCAACGGCAGCACGGGCGGCGTAACCGGCGTCTCGCTGCGCGGTGCCGAAACGACGCAGACCTTGGTCCTGATCGACGGCGTCAAGGTCAACGACCCCAGCGGCATCGGCGACGGATATGATTTCGGCCATCTGCTGACCGGTAACATCAGCCGGATCGAAGTGCTGCGCGGCTCGAACTCGGTCGTGCACGGCAGCCAGGCGATCGGCGGCGTCGTCAGCCTGATGACCGCGACTCCGGCCGAAGGTTTCGCGGCGAACGCCTCGGCCGAATATGGCTATAGCGACACGCTCAGCACCAAGGCCGACGTGTCGGGCACCGCCGGGCGCGTGTCGGGCGGCATCGGTGCCGCCTATTTCCGCACCGACGGCATTTCATCGGCCGCGGTCGGCACCGAAAAGGACGGTTACAAGAATTTCGCCGGCAACGCGCGGCTGAAGGTCGCGTTCAGCGATGCGCTCAGCCTCGACCTGCGCGGCTATTATATCAACGCCGACGTCGACTTCGACAGCTTCTTCGGTGCCCCGGCGGACAGCGGCGACGTTGCGAAGCTCAACCAATATGTCGGTTATGCAGGGCTGAACCTCGGCCTGTTCGACGGCCGCTTCACCAGCCGCGCGGCGGTGACCTATCTGCGCAACGACCGCGACAATTATTTCGTGCGCGGTACCCCGGCCGACTATGGGTATAAGGGCACCAACCTGCGCTTCGAATATCAGGGCGTCGTCGCCCCGGTCGAACAGGCGAAGCTGGTCTTCGGTTACGAGCATGAACGCCCCGATTATGATTTCTTCGGTTTCGGGTCGACCGCGACCGCGCGCGCCAATATCGACAGCGTCTATGCGCTCGGCATCGTTCAGCCGTTCACCGGCCTGTCGGTGACCGGCGGCGTTCGTCACGACGATCACAGCCAGTTCGGCGGGGCGACGACCTTTGGCGCCAACGCCAATTATTCGCCGAACGGCGGCGCGACCAACTTCCGCGCCAGCTATGGCGAGGGGTTCAAGGCGCCGTCGCTCTATCAGCTTTACGACAGCTTCAGCGGCAATGCGGCGCTGCGTCCCGAACAGTCGAAAAGCTATGATTTCGGCATCGACCAGAGTCTGGCGGACGGGCGCGCGCAGCTGTCGCTCACCGCCTTCCTGCGCAACACCACCGACCAGATCAACTACGACAATGCGACCTTCACCTATGGCAATATCGACCGCACCCGCGCCAAGGGCGTCGAGGCGACGCTGGCGCTGCGGCCGGTCGATGCGCTGAACCTCAGCGCGTCGTACAGCTATATCGACGCGCGCGACCGGTCGGGGCGGCCGGCGTTCGACGGCAAGCGGCTGCCGCGCCGCGCCGAACAGGCGATCAGCGTGTCGGTCGATTATGACTGGTCGTTCGGCCTGTCGACCGGCGCGACGATCACGATGGTCGGCGACAGCTTCGACGACGCGGCGAACAATGTGCCGCTCGACGGCTATGCACTCGCGGGCATCCGCGCCTCCTTCCCGGTCGGCGAGCATTTCGAGGTCTATGGCCGCGTCGATAATCTCTTCGATGCAAACTATGCGACCGCGTTCAACTATGGCGTCTATGGCCGTGCGGCCTATGGCGGCGTGCGCGTGAAGTTCTGACCCTCAGGCGCTGCCGGGTGATCCGGCAGCGCCGCAGGTGCGGGAGCAGGCGGAAATTCCTTTAGTGCGCCCTGACCGGAACCCTGGCGATCTGATCGGCCATGCTGCGCGCCGCGGTGGCATAGGCGGGGCTACCGCAGACCGTCCACGCCTGCGAGATGCTGATACGCGGAATGCCCTGGAGTGCGGGGTGATGGAGCATTTCGCTCCCCTGATCGGTGACGCGGTCGGTGGCGCTTTCGACGATCAGAAGGTCGGGCTCGGCCGCGACCATTTCCTCGAGGCTGAGCTGCGACAGCGGCGGCTTGCCGAGCTTGGCGGCGAGATTGACGACGCCGACGCGCGTCATCAGATCGTCGATCAGCGTGCCGGTGCCCGTCATATAGCCGCGCCGCTGATAATATGCGGCGACGCGTCCCTTGCCGGGCCGCACGACTGTCGCGAGCTGCCGGTCCATGTCGGCGATCATCGCCTCGCCGCGCGCGGGGTGCCCGACCGCCATGGCGGTCGCGCGGATCGCGGCCTGGATTTCGGCCAGCGTGTTCGCGCTCTGCAAGTCGAGCGTGCGGTAATTCTGTCCCTCGACCACCCCGAGCGTGGCGCGCGGCAACGGCATGCCGGCGACCAGATCGGGATCGAGGATCAATATTTCCTCGGCGGAATTACGCATCAGGCGCAGGCCGTGCGCCTTCGTGGCTTCGGCCGACATTTCGGGATCGCCCGCGTTGCGCGTCAGCCCGGCGATCTGGTCGCGGTCGGCGAGCGCGAGGATGAGCTGGTCGGTGCAGAGGTTGAGCGAGACGATGCGTTGTGGCTTGTGCCGCTGCGCCGCCGGCCGTGCGGTCGCGGCCCACAGCGCGGCGGCGCCCGCGCCCGCTATGGCAAGGCTTGCAAGCAGCAGGAGCGGGGCGCGGCGCATGGGGGCTTCCTTAATGCTGTGCGTCGCTGCTGCAAGCGGCTATCGCGGCGCCTATGACCGGGCGGCGCAATCTTCTTCTCTTGACGCTTGTCGCCCTGACGTTCGCGACCGCCATCGGCTCGCTGCTCCTCGGGCCGGTCGATCTGCCGCTGGCAGGCATCGCGGCGGCGCTTGGCGGTCATGGCGACAAGGTTACAGATATCATCCTCTTCGACCTGCGGCTCCCGCGCACGCTGCTTGCGATCATCGTCGGGGCGATGCTCGGGCTCGCCGGTGCCGCGCTCCAGGGCTATTTGCGCAATCCGCTCGCCGAGCCGTCGGTTCTCGGCACCTCGAATGCCGCCGCGCTCGGCGCGGTCGCGGCGATTTATTTCGGTCTTGCCGAGCTGCATCCGCTCGTCCTGCCGATCCTGTCGATCACCACCGCCTGCCTGTCGCTCGGCCTGCTCTTCGCGCTCGCCGGCCGGTCCGAAAGCCCGCTGACGCTGATCCTTGCGGGGATCGCGGTCGCGACGCTCGCCGGCGCGGGAATCAGCCTGTCGCTCAACCTTTCGCCCAATCCCTTCGCGGCGATGGAGATCATGACCTGGCTGATGGGCAGCCTCGAAAACCGGTCGTTCGGCCATGTCTGGATCGCGCTGCCCTGCGTCGCCGCCGGCATGGCGCTGTTGCTGTGGAACGGGCGCGCGCTCGACGCGCTGACCTTGGGCGAGGACGGCGCGCAGGCGCTCGGCGTCGACCTCAGGCGTACCCGTCTGCGGCTGCTCTTCGGCACCGCGATCGGGGTCGGCGGGGCGGTCGCGGTCGCCGGGTCGATCGGTTTCGTCGGGCTGATCGTGCCGCACCTGCTGCGTCCCTTCACCGACCGCAGCCCGTCGGCGATCCTGCTGCCGTCGGCGATCGGCGGCGCCGCGCTGCTCCTCCTCGCGGACCTTGCGGTGCGGGTCATCGCCACGAGCAGCGAGTTGAAGCTGGGCGTGGTGACAGCCTTTCTCGGCGTCCCCGTCTTCCTCCTCCACCTGATGCGCGAGCGGCGGCTATGGTGACGCTTACCCTCGATCGGGTCAGCGTCGCGCTCGGCCGACGCCAGGTCGTTCGCGACATAAGCGCCACCTTCGCCGCCGGCACGCTCGTCGGTATCGTCGGCCCCAATGGCGCTGGCAAATCGACGCTGGCGCGCGCGATGCTGGCGCTGGTGCCGCGCGAGGGCGACATCGCCATCGACGGCGACGATGTCGCGCGCTTGCCGCGTGCCGCGCTCGCCCGGCGCATCGCCTATCTGCCGCAGGGGCAGACATTGCACTGGCCGCTGACGGTCGCGCGGCTCATCGGCCTCGGCCGCCTGCCGCACCTCGGCCCGATGTCGAAAATAGGCGCGGCCGACGACATTGCGATCGAACGTGCGATGGCGCGCGCCGATGTGCTCGATTTGCGCGATCGCGATGCGACCGAGCTTTCGGGCGGCGAGCGGGCGCGCGTCCTGCTTGCCCGCGCGCTGGCGGTCGAGGCGCCGGTGCTGATCGCCGACGAACCGCTCGCCAGCCTCGACCCCGGGCACCAGATCGACGTGATGGAATTGCTGCACGCCGAAGCCGAAGCGGGCGGGCTCGTCATCGCGGTGCTCCACGACCTCACCATGGCGGCGCGCTATTGCGACCGTTTGTTGCTGGTCGACGCGGGAAGGCTGGTCGCCGACGGCGCGCCCGCCGCGGTGCTGACGAAGGACAATCTGCGCGCCGTTTACGGCATCGACGCCGAGGTCGACCTCGGCGGGAAGTGGCCGACGATCACCACGCTGGGCCGCATCCGGGCATGAGCATGGGCGCCCTGATGCTTCAGGGAACGGGGTCGGACGTCGGCAAGTCGGTGCTCGTTGCCGGCCTCTGCCGCGCCTTCGCCAACCGCGGCCTCGCCGTGCGGCCGTTCAAGCCGCAGAATATGTCGAACAATGCCGCGGTCACCGCTGACGGCGGCGAGATCGGCCGCGCGCAGGCGCTGCAGGCGATCGCCTGCCGCGTCGAACCGCACACGGACATGAACCCGGTGCTGCTGAAGCCGCAAGCCGATCGCACGTCGCAGCTGATCGTGCGCGGCAAGGTGCGCGGCACGCTCGGCAGCGGCAATTTCCGCGAAGCCCGCGGCGCGCTGCTCGCCGAAGTGCTTGAAAGCTATGAACGGCTGCGTGGCCAATGCGACCTGGTCGTCGTCGAGGGCGCCGGGTCGCCGGCAGAGATTAATCTGCGCGCCGGCGATATCGCGAACATGGGCTTCGCGCGCGCCGCCGGGGTGCCGGTGATCCTTGTCGGCGACATCGACCGCGGCGGCGTCATCGCATCGGTGGCCGGCACCCGGGCGGTGATCGACGAGGCGGACAGCGCGATGATTCGCGGCTTCCTGATCAACAAATTCCGCGGCGATCCCGCGCTGTTCGAGGACGGCTATCGCGAGATCGAACGGCGGACCGGCTGGCAAGGCCTGGGCGTCATCCCGTGGCTGGCGGCGGCGGCGCGGCTGCCGAGCGAGGATGGCGTCATTCTCGAGCGCCGCGCCGACCCGCGCGAGGGCCGCAAGATGATCGCTTGCCCGATCCTGCCGCGCATCGCCAATTTCGACGATCTCGATCCGCTACGGCTCGAAAGCGCGGTCGAGATCGTCATGGTGCCGCCGGGGCAGCCGATCCCGGCGGAGGCGGCGCTGATCATCCTGCCCGGATCGAAGGCGACGATCGCCGATCTCGCCGCGCTGCGGCGTGAAGGCTGGGATATCGACATCCAGGCGCATCACCGGCGCGGCGGCATGGTCCTGGGCCTGTGCGGCGGCTACCAGATGCTCGGCCACCGGATCGCCGACTCGCTTGGCATCGAGGGCGCCCCGGCGGCCGTCGATGGTCTCGGCCTGCTCGATGTCGAGACGCTACTGTCGCCCGCCAAAATATTGCGGCATGTCGCGGGGGAGGCGCTGGGATCGCGGGTCGAGGGTTATGAAATGCATATGGGCGAAACCGCGGGGCCCGGCACGGGTCGGCCCTTCGCGAGGCTCGATGACGGGACGGATGACGGCGCGATAAGTCCGCAAGGGACTGTCATGGGCTCCTACCTTCACGGGCTTTTCGCCTCGCCCGACCTGCGACGGTCGCTGCTGGCGCGTATCGGGCTGGTCGGCGACGGCCGCGACTATCGCGCGGACATCGACGCCGCGCTCGACGACATTGCCGCTGAACTGTCCGAACATGCCGATATCGATGCGATGCTCGCGTTCGCAGCCGACGCCGCATGATGCGGCGAAGCGCGTTAGCCCTCGGCGGGGTCGCGCCCGGGAAATTCGCTCGATTTAAGGGGAGGTCAGTGGATGCCCCGCGAGGATTCGAACCTCGATAGGCGGTATCAGAAACCGCAGTCTTACCATTAGACGACAGGGCACCAGTGAGGCGGGCGCAATATGACTGCGGGACCGTGCTGTCAAGGCTGCTGCACCGGAAAGAAGCCGTTCGTAACAGGTCGCTTGCCCTGCCGCATTTCGCCGCTAGCATCGCGGTATAACAAGATGAGGGACCGCGGTCCACGCGGATACCCCGAAGGAGTGGGCTGATGCGTCATGTCGCGATCGTCGGGTCGGGTCCCGCGGGCTATTATACCGCCGAAACATTGCAGAAGGCCGGCGATATCGCGGTCGACGTGATCGATCGGCTGCCCGTCCCCTATGGTCTGATTCGCACCGGCGTCGCCCCCGATCACCAGTCGATCAAGGCCGTATCGCGCCGCTACGAAGGCGTCGCGCTGGCCGACAATGTCCGTTTCGTCGGCCATGTTTCGGTCGGCAGCGACGTGACGATCGACGAACTGGTCGACCTCTATGATGCGGTCGTGCTGGCCACCGGCGCGCCGAACGACCGGCCGCTCGATATCCCCGGCGCCGACCTGCCCGGGGTGATCGGCAGCGCGGCGTTCGTCGGCTGGTATAACGGCCATCCCGATTTCGCCGGGCTGAACCCGGCGCTGGACGCCGCCGGGGTTGCGGTGATCGGCAACGGCAATGTGGCGCTCGACGTCGCGCGCATCCTCGCCAAGACGCCGTCCGAATTCGGCGGCAGCGACATCGTCGCGCACGCGCGCGAGGCGCTGGGGGGAAGCGGGGTGCGGCACATCCACATCCTCGGCCGCCGCGGCCCGCACCAGATCGCAATGACGCCGAAGGAGCTGGGCGAGCTTGGCCATCTCGACCGCGCCAGCCCGCGTGTCGACCCCGCCGACCTGCCGCCCGAGGGCGACGATGCGCTGCTCGAGCCGGGGATGCGCAAGTCGGTCACCCATTTGCGCAGCTTTGCCGCCAATCCGGTCGCGAAGCCGGTAACGATCGATTTCGATTTCTTCGCCATGCCGATCGCGATCGAGGGGGAGGGGCGGGCGCAGCGGATCATCGTCGAGCGGACGACGCTCGACAGCGACCTGCGCAGTCACGGCACCGGCGAAACCTATGCGATCGACGCGGGGCTGGTGATCAGCTGCATCGGCTATCAGACGCCGCCGATTCCCGGGGTGCCATACGAGCATGGGCGCGGCCGCTTCGCCAACGACGACGGGCGTATCCTGCCGGGGCTTTACTGCGTCGGCTGGGCGCGGCGCGGGCCGTCGGGGACGATCGGCACCAACAAGCCCGACGGGGCACGGATCGGCGAGATGGTGCTGGACGATATCGGGCGCGGCGGCGGCAAGGCGGGGCGTCCCGGGCTCGACGCGCTGCTCGCGAGCCGCGGCGTCACCCCAGTGACCTTCCGCGACTGGCGGCGGATCGAGGCGGCCGAGATCGCCGCGGCGCTCGATGGCAATCCGCGCGAGAAATTCGTCAGCGTCGAGGCGATGCTCGAAGCCATCGGGCGTTGAACGCAGCCTCGCGTACGGCGCTGCGCTGGCTGCTCGTAATCGCCTATGCGGCGGCGGGCTGTCTGCACCTCGCTCGCCCCGCGCCCTTCCTTGCGATCATCCCGCCATGGGTGCCGGAGCCCGAACTCGTCATCGCGGCGACGGGCGTCGCCGAACTGGCCGGGGCGGCCGGGCTGATGCTTCCCGCGACCCGCAAGGTGGCGGGCTGGGGGCTTGCGTTTTATGCATTGTGCGTATGGCCGGCGAATTTCCATCATGCGCTCGCCCATATCGCGATCGGCGGCGAGACGCTGGGCTGGTGGTATCACGGCCCGCGGCTCGCGGCGCAGCCGCTGATCATCTGGTGGGCGCTATGGGCAAGCGGCGCGGTCGATTGGCCGTTCGGAAGACGGCAAAGCTAGTCCGTCATTGCGAGCGAAGCGAAGCAATCCGGGGCAGTTGACGCGCGCTCTGGATTGCTTCGCTTCGCTCGCAATGACAGCGTCTTACTTCGCCACCGGCGTTTCGCCCGGCGGATCGCCGGCATGCGCGCTGGCATAGGCCTCGACCGCCTTCAGCACGCGCAGCATGTTGCCGCTGGCGATTTTTTCGAGATCGGCCTGGCTGTAACCGCGCTTCGCGAGTTCGGTGAACAGCGCCGGATAGCCGGTCACATCCTCCATGCCGACGGGGGCGGCGTCCATCCCGTCATAATCGCCGCCGATCCCGATATGATCGATGCCGATCGTCTTGCGGATATGGTCGATATGATCGGCGGCCTTGGCGATCGGCGTTTTCGGCGCCGGGTTTGCCGCGTCCCAGGCCTTGAGCCCCGCCTCGGCGGCGGCGGGATTGCCCATATATTGCGCGTCGAGCCGCGCCTTCTGCGCGGTGCGGGCGAGGCCGTGCTCACGCGCGGCGGGGTCGACGAAGCTGGCGTAGAGGACGACCATGATTACGCCGCCATTGGCCTTGACCGCGGGCAGCACGCTGTCGGGCACGTTGCGCGGATGGTCGTTGACGGCGCGCACCCCCGAATGGCTGAACATCACCGGGGCTTTCGTCGTTTCGAGCGCGTCCTTCATCGTCGCTTCGCTGACATGGCTGAGGTCGACGATCATGCCGATGCGGTTCATTTCGCGCACGACCTGGCGGCCGAAGTCGGTGAGCCCGTCGTGGAGCGGCGCGTCGGTCGCGCTGTCGCCCCACGGCGTGTTCTTGCCGTGGGTCAGTGTCATGTAGCGTGCGCCGAGTTCGCGCATCTGGCGGAGTACCGCGAGCGACGAGCCGATCGACTGGCCCCCCTCCATGCCCAGCATGCCCGCGACCTTGCCGGCCTTCATCGCCTTTTCGAGTTCGGTTGCGTTGGCAACGAGGACGAGATTGTTCGGATAGCGCGCGACGAGCCGCTTCATGACGTCGATCTGCTCGATCGTCTGCTGCACCGCTTCGGATTCATCGTCGTTCGAGGGGACATAGACCGACCAGAATTGCGCCCCGACATGGCCTTTGCGCAGGCGCGCGAGGTCGGTGTGCATCATCGGTACCGGCGGCGTCGCGTCGGGCTTGGCGGTGTCCGTCGTATCCTGGAAATCGAAGCCGTTGATCACATTGCCGACGCGCTCGCGCAGCGCCCACGGCACGTCATTATGCCCGTCGAACACCGGCGCGCGCTTGAGCGCCGCTTCGGCGACCGCTTCGGGCGCGGTCTGCGCCGCGGCGGGGGTGGACAGGAGGGCGAAAGCGGCCAGGCCGGCGAGCAGTTGGGGCTTGTTCATGGCGCGCGACCATAAGGCAGCGCACGAGGAAATCGAGCCCTAGATTTTATGGCAGCGCGCACGAATTTCCCTGCGGCTCGTAGCCGCGGCTCTTGACGTCGCGCCGTGCGCCGCACAGCCTCCCGTCATGACCGCTTTCGACGACTGGCGCGCCCGCTCGCCCTATTATGACGACACGCACGCGGCGCTGGCCGACAGCGTCCGCCGCTTCGTGACGCGCGAGATCGCGCCGCACATCGACCGCTGGGAGGCCGAGGGTGAATTGCCGCGCGAACTGCACAAGAAGGCGGCGGAAGCGGGGATATTGGGCCTTCGCTATCCCGAGCAATATGGCGGCCATTCGGAAGGCTTCGACCCATTCCACAGCCTGGTCGTCACCGAGGAACTCGCCGCGGTCGGCGCGGGCGGGCTCGGCGCGTCGCTGATGACGCACGGCATCGGCCTGCCGCCGATCCTCGCGCTCGGCGCGGACGAACTCAAACAGCGCGTCGCGCCGCCGGTGCTCGCGGGCGACAAGATCATCGCGCTCGGCATCACCGAGGCGGGGGGCGGCAGCGACGTCGCGAACCTCAAGACCACCGCGGTGCGCGACGGCGACGATTATATCGTCAACGGCGGCAAGATGTTCATCACCAGCGGCATGCGCGCCGACTGGCTGACCTGCGCGGTGCGCACCGGCGGGCCGGGCGCGGCGGGCATCTCGCTGCTGCTCATCGATATGGACAGCCCCGGGGTCGAGCGCACGCGGCTCGACAAGATGGGCTGGCGGTGCAGCGATACGGCGGCGATCCATTTCGGCGACGTGCGCGTCCCCGCCGAAAATCTGATCGGGGCAGAGAACGCCGGCTTCATCGGCATCATGCGCAATTTCAATTCCGAGCGGCTCGGCATGGCGATGGGCTGCTGCGCTTACGCCCGCGTTGCGATGGCCGAGGCGGCCGAATGGGCACAGCAGCGCGAAACCTTCGGGCGCCCGCTCGTCGGCCACCAGTCGATCCGCATCAAGCTCGCCGACATGGAACGCCAGATCGAAGCGACGCAGGCGTGGGTCGACCTCTGCGCGTGGCAGGTGAAGGAGGGCCGCGACCGCTCCGCCGACTTCGCGATGCTGAAGGTGCAGGCGACTCGGATGCTGGAGGCCGTCGCACGCGAGGCGGCGCAGGTGCTGGGCGGTGCATCCTATATCACCGGCAGCAAGGTCGAACGCATCTACCGCGAGGTTCGCGTCAATGCGATCGGCGGCGGCAGCGAGGAAATCCTGCTCGATCTGGCGGGGCGGCAGTTATTCGGGGGGAAGCGCTAGCCTTCTTCGCGCTGCTGTTCCGCCAGCACGCGCGATTCGGCTTTTAATGGCCGCGACACCGGGCAGACCTCCTGCGCATAGCCGTTGAGCACGTTGGTCAACGTGTCGGGGATCAAACGGTAAAAAACGAACTGGCCGCGTTTCTCGCTCACGATCAGCCCGGCATTTTCCAGCACCGAAAGATGCTGCGACACCGCCGGCTTGCTCATCTCGAAACGCGCCGCGATGTCGCCCGCACTCAGCTCCGCATGCGCAAGATAAGCGAGAATCTTGCGCCGCGGCGTCGATGCCAATGCCTGAAAAACCCGTTCCATAAGTCCCGAAATGGGCATTGCCAGCCCCCTTGACAAGAAATAATTTATTTAAGTAATTACTTATATTCTTTCTTCCAGGAGCCGGGCGATGCGAAGCAACCATGATCCCCATGCCGTCAACTTCCTGATCGAAGAGGTCGGCCCCGACCCACGCAAGGGCCGCGTGCGCCCCGACGCGCCAAGCATAATCTGGAATGGCGGCATGGCAGCGACCGCGCTCGCCGCCGGCCCCTTCTTCGTCACACCCTCGGCAATCCTGCTCTTCTTCGTCACGACCGGCGCAGCGCTGCTCCTCGGGCACAGCGTCGGTTATCACCGCATGATGATCCATGGCAGCTTCGCCGCCCCGCGCTGGCTTGCCCGCGTGCTCGTCTGGTTCGGCGCCTTCGTCGGCATGGCCGGTCCTTATGGCATCATTCGCGCGCACGACACGCGCGACTGGGCGCAGCGGCAGGCCGATTGTCACCCCTTTCTTGCGCACAAGACGCACATCCTCCGCGACGCCTGGTGGCAAATCTATTGCCGGCTCGACCTCGATCATCCGCCGCGCTTTGATTTGAGCGAACTCGAAACCGATCCCTTCTATCGCTGGCTCGAAGCGACGTGGCGCTGGCAGCAACTCCCCGTCGCTTTCCTGTTCTTCGCCATCGGTGGCTGGAGCTGGGTCATCTGGGGTGTCGCCGCGCGGGTCGCGATCGCCAACCACGGTCACTGGCTTGTCGGCCATCTCGCGCACAATCGGGGTCCCCAGCATTGGACAGTCGATGCCCATGGCGTGCAGGCCTTTGATGTGCCCTGGGCGGCAATCCCGACGATGGGTGAGGCGTGGCACAATAATCATCACGCCTATCCGGGGTCGGCGCGCATCGGGCTGCATCCCGGGCAGAGTGACTGGGGCTACGCGTTCATCCGCTTATGCGAGCGGCTCGGCCTGATCCGGAATGTCCGCACGCCCGAAACCATGGGTCTGCGCGATGGCCTCTCCGAGGTCCCTCGACACGGGCCCGGCTTCACGGCACAATTGCCGCATGGACACGCCATCACATAGCTGGCCCGCCGCGGCCGAAACCCTCCTCGACGACCTCGTCGATCTCCGCCGGGCCATCCACCGCGAGCCCGAATTGGGGCTGCAGAATCCCAAGACGCTTGCGAAGATCAAGGATGCGCTCGCCGGTCTGCCGCTCGAATTTCGCGAGGGGCCGTCGACCACGGGCCTGATTGCCATTTTGCGCGGGCCCGCCAATGGCCGCACGGTGCTGCTGCGCGGCGACATGGATGCGCTGCCGTTGCTCGAGGATACCGGGCTCGACTTCTCCTCCGAGACGGCGGGCGCGATGCACGCGTGCGGGCATGACACGCATGTCGCGATGCTCGTCGGCGCGGCGAAGCTGCTGTGCGCCGCCCGCGACCGGCTGCCCGGGACCGTGATGTTCATGTTCCAGCCGGGCGAGGAAGGCCATCATGGTGCGCGCTTCATGCTCGATGACGGCATCATCGATCCGCTGCCCGACGCGGCCTTTGCGCTCCACATCATGCCCAACGCGCCGCACGGCATCTTTGCCGGGCGCGCGGGGCCGCTGCTCGCCTCGTCCGACGTACTGTCGATTACCGTCAAGGGCGCGGGCGGCCATGCATCGATGCCGCACGACAGCATCGATCCGATCCCGGTGGCCTGCGCGATCGTCACCGCGATCCAGACGATGGTGACGCGCCGCATTTCGGTATTCGACCCCGCGGTCGTCACCATCGCCAAGATCGCGGCGGGAACGACGAACAACATCATTCCCGAAACGGCCGAGATGCTCGGTACCATCCGCACGCTGTCGCCCGAACGGCGGGCCATGGTGGCGCGCGAACTGAAACGTCTCGCCCCCGCGATCGCCGAGGCGCATGGCTGCGCCGCCGACGTGACGATCGACGAGGGCTTTCCGGTCACCATTTGCGACGCCCGCGCGGTCGCCTTTGGTCAGGAGGTGGTCGAGGCGACCTTCGGCGAGGCGGCGTGGCTGACGATGGACAATCCGGTGATGGGCGCCGAGGATTTCTCCTACGTCCTCGAAAAAGTCCCCGGCGCGATGTTCTGGCTCGGCGCGAGCGAGGCGGGGAGCGACTGGCGCCAGTGCTGCGGGCTGCACAGCAACCATATGGTGCTCGATGAAAGCGTGATGGCGCGCGGTGCGGCGCTGCATGCGGCGCTGGCCGAACGGTTTTTGAACGAGGGGTTCAACGCATGATCAACATCATCGGAGCGATCATTTCGGGCTTGATCATCGGCGCGCTGGCGCGTTTCTTCTATCCGGGTGCGGTCGAGATGGGATGGGTCGCGACGATCCTGCTCGGCATCGGCGGGTCGTTGCTCGCCGGCCTCGCCACCTCGCGCGGCCGCGGCGACTTTCACCGCGCAGGCTGTCTCGCCTCGGTGATCGGTGCGATCGTGCTGATCCTCGTCGGGCGGCTGCTGGGTGTTGGCGGATAAGGAGGATTATCTCACGCAAAGGCGCAAAGGCGCAAAAAGAAGATGCGAAGTCAATTTTGGTGATTGTTGACGATGCGCTTGACGCCTTCTTTAAATGTTTCGCCGCCGAAATTGATCAGCAGGCCCAAGGGCAGATCAAGCAGTCGAAGATAGGTCAGGACTTGTTTGCCGTGAAGCGGCGAAAGCCGTTCCACGGATTTCAGTTCGATCAGCAACGCCCCTTCGACGAGCAAGTCGGCTCGAAAGCCTTCTGGCAACTCGATACCATCATAGTGGATCGCGATAGGTGCTTGCCGTTGGACATATAGTCCGCGCCGCGCCAGCTGGTCAGCCATGACGGCTTCATAGACCGATTCGAGCAAACCCGGACCGAGATTCTTGTGAAGATGAAATCCGCAATCGACGGTGATGCGCGCAATGTCTTCGATATTCACCGCGGCGTCCCCTTCTTTGCGCCTTCGCGCCTTTGCGTGAGGTTTTCCTAAATCACCCTCACGGCACCAGCACCGTATCGACAGCTTGCGGCAGCAATTCGGGGTAATCGAGCGTATAGTGCAGCCCGCGGCTTTCCTTGCGGTGGAGCGCGCTGCGCACGATCAGCTCGGCGCATTGCAGCAGGTTGCGAAGTTCGATCAGGTCGGTGGTCACGCGGAAATGGCCGTAATAGTCGCCGACTTCGTGCGTCATCATGTCGATGCGATGCCGCGCGCGCTCAAGGCGCTTGGTCGTCCGCACGATGCCGACATAATTCCACATGAAGCGGCGGATTTCGGTCCAGTTCTGCTTGATCACCACCTCTTCGTCCGAATCGGTGACGCGGCTTTCGTCCCACGGGCGGATCGCGGGCGGGGTGTCGAGTTCGTCCCAGCGCGCGATGATATCCTTCGCCGCCGCCTCGCCGAAAACAAAGCATTCGAGCAGCGAATTGGAGGCGAGGCGGTTCGCGCCGTGGAGCCCGCTTTCGGTGCATTCGCCCGCCGCATAGAGGCCGGGCAGGTCAGTACGTCCGTCGAGGTCGATCAGCACCCCGCCGCAGGTATAATGCTGCGCGGGCACCACCGGAATCGGCCCCTTGGTCATATCGATGCCGAGCGTCAGCAGCTTTTCATAGATGTTCGGGAAATGCCCGGCGACGAAATCGGGGTCCTTGTCGCTGATGTCGAGATGGACATAGTCGAGCCCCGACCGCTTGATCTGATCGTCGTTCGCGCGCGCCACGACATCGCGCGGTGCGAGTTCGGCGCGCGCGTCATAATCGGGCATATAGCGGTGCCCGGTAACCGGGTGCTTCAAGATGCCGCCCTCGCCGCGCACCGCTTCGGTGATCAGGAAATTCTTGACGTCGAGATTATAGAGGCAGGTCGGGTGGAACTGCATCATTTCCATGTTCGATACCCGCGCCCCCGCGCGCCACGCCATCGCGATGCCGTCGCCGGTCGCGCCGCGCGGCGCGGTCGAAAATTGGTAGACGCGTCCCGCCCCGCCGCTCGCAAGGATCGTCGCGCGGCCGACATGCGCGTGGACCTTGCCCGTCTTTTCATCGAGCGCATAGACGCCCCAGACGCGTCCCGACCCCGAATAGCGCGCTTCGTGGCGGCCGGTGATCAGGTCGATGCATGCCTGCCCGGGCAGCAGGGTGATGTTCCGATGCGCCTCGGCGGTCTTCAATAGCGCCGCCTGCACCGCCCAGCCGGTCGCGTCGTCGACATGCACGATGCGGCGGTGCGAATGGCCTCCCTCGCGCGTCAGGTGGAGCGCCTCGGCTTCCTTGTTGAACGGCACGCCCATCTCGATCAGCCGCAGAATCGCATGCGGGGCGTTTTCGACGACGAACTCGACCGTCTCGCGCCGGTTGAGCCCGGCGCCCGCGACCATCGTATCCTCGATATGATTTTCGAACGTGTCGCCGGCATCGAGCACCGCGGCGATGCCGCCCTGCGCCCAGGCGGTCGACCCGCCGGTCAGCTCACCTTTCGCGAGCACGAGCACGCGGCAATGATCGGCGAGCGCGATCGCGGCGGTGAGGCCCGCGGCGCCGGAGCCGACGATGATGACGTCGTGCTGGCTAGTCGGTTCGGCCATGGCCCTTCCCTCTCATCCGTTCGTCCTGAGCTTGTCGAAGGACCGTATTTCTTGACCGCTAAAGAAAGGGCAGGGCTTCGGCAATCCCGGATCCGGCCCCGGACCGAACGGCAAATAGCTATGCGTTATCCATTCGCCGCCCGCGTCAAATTCAGGAACACATCTTCCAGATCGGCTTCGCGGGTCGAAACGTCGACGATGCCGTGGCCCATCGCGTTCACCGCCGCGAGCACTTCGCCCGCGTTCATGCGATCCTTGTTGTAGCTGATCGCGAGCCCGCGTGTTCCCTCGCGTTCGACCTTGTCGAAGGCAGGGTGCGTCGGCAGGTCAGTGATTTCCTGATCGAGGGTCACCACGACGATCTTCTCGCGCGCCATGTCGAGCAGCTCGCGCGTCGGCTTGTTCGCGATCAGCCGGCCGTGGTTGATGATCGCGATCCGGTCGCACAGCTCCTCGGCCTCTTCCAGATAATGCGTCGTCAGCACCACGGTGACGCCGCGATCGTTGAGCGACTGGACGTAGGACCAGAGCTGCTGACGCAGTTCGATATCGACCCCCGCGGTCGGCTCGTCGAGCACGATGATCGGCGGCGAATGGACCATCGCCTTCGCCACCAGCAGCCGGCGCTTCATCCCGCCCGACAGCGTGCGCGCATAGGCATCGCGCTTGTCCGACAGATGCACCGCGGCGAGCAACTCATCCGAAATCCGCTTGTGCTTGGGCACGCCATAGAGGCCGGCCTGATTCTCGAGCGTCTCGAACGGGGTGAAGAAGGGATCGAAGACGATTTCCTGCGGCACGATGCCGATCGAATATTTGGCGTTCCTGGGATCGGCGTCGATGTCGAAGCCCCAGATGCTTGCCGAGCCGCTCGTCTTGTTGACCAGCCCGGCGAGAATGTTGATCAGCGTCGACTTGCCCGCGCCGTTCGGCCCCAGCAGCCCGAAGATCTGCCCGCGCGGCACGTCGAAGCTGACATTGTCGAGCGCCCGCTTGCCGCCGGCATAGGTTTTCGAGACGGCGTCGATGCGGATGGCGGCTTCACTCATGGCGGCTTCCATAGCCGCGCGCCCTGACCTGCGAAAGCCTTCTTCTCGGACCTGATTTTCTGGTCAGCGCCGCGTTAACGCTAAATTGGAAGGTGGCCGCTAGAGGGGGAGGGGTGAGGACCAGGCACATATTATGCCCGCTGCCTGCGCAGCGCGGCCTGATCGCCATTGCGCTGCTGATCGCGCCCGCCGCGGCTTCGCCGGCGCTGGCGCAGAACAGCGCGCAGAGCGAGGCCGAAGCGATCGTGCTTCGCCCGCTCTCCTTTTTCAAAGCCAATGACCTCGACTTCGGCGATATCATCGCATCGGGCAGCGCGGGAACCGTGCGTCTCTATCCCGATGGGTCACGCACGAAGACCGGCGGCGTGACGCTGGCGGGCGGCGGCGGCGAACCCGCGCGTTTCGCCGGGCTCGGCACGCCGCAGCGCCAAGTCAATATCTCGCTGGGATCGAGCACGATCTGGATCACCGGCCTCGGCACGCGGATGCGCGTGCGCGATTTCGAGATCGGGTCGACGCCGACCGCGATCCTTTCGACCTCGCCGACGCGCTTCCGGATCGATAGCGCGCTCGGCAACTATAATTTCCCGGTCGGCGCGACGCTCGAGGTCGGCGCCAACCAGACGCCGGGCGATTACAGCGGGACCTTCACGATCACCCTGAATTATCTCTGATTCCGCTTGTGGGGAGGACGGAACCGGGGACCACTCGCGTCTGAAGAGGCGCGCGCCGGTGCCGTCATTTGGCGGGCATGAGCAACCGCACCAATATCGCCGTCGTCGCATCGAGCGGCGCCGGCGACTGTTCGGTCTTTGCCATCGTCATCGCCCCCGAATAAGCCGCGACGATGAAGCGGGCGAGGTCGGCGGGTGCGGCGCCGGCAAAGGCCGGCGGCATCGGTCCGGCGGCGAGGCGCGCGGCGATGCTGTCCTGCCAGCCGGCGAAGATCGCCCGCAACGCATCGCGGAAATCCGCATCGGAAAAGGCGAGTTCGACCGCGAGATTGTTGACCGGGCAACCGCGGACGAACCCCTGTTCGCCCAGCTCGCCGCCGATCGCGCGCATCGCTTCGCGCACCCCGTCGGCAGCGGTCGGCGCGGCGAGGACGGGGTCCAGCCATGCGGCGCGCAGCGCGCCCGTCACGCGCTCGTGCACAACCGCGAGACCGAGCGCCTTCTTCGATTCGAAATGATGGTGGAAGGCGCCGCTCGACACTCCCGCCAGCCGCTTTACATCCTGCACCGACGTGTCGTGATAGCCGCGCGCCTGGAACAGCTCGGCGGCGGCATCGAGGATGCGCGCGCGCATCCCTTCGGGATCATTGGTCCGGATTTTGCCGCGGCGCCTGTTTTCCATCGCCGCCGACGCTAGGCGGTTTTGCCGGCGCCGAACAGGGCTCCGGTTGTGACAAATCGGCTACATCATCCGATTAATCGCGCGCGCCATGGCCCGATTGATAGGATTAATGGCCCATATGATGGAATTGTGCTGCGGTCGCTTATTGCAAATCATTCTCAATCGCTATACGGGGCGGGCGACCAAATTCGGAAAATTCAGGGGGTTTTCATGCGCCGTTGCTCATCCGCCATTCGCGTCATCGCCCTGCTGATGGCGGGCGCCGCGACCTTGCCGGTTGCGGCCCACGCGCAGGATGCGGTCTCTCCCGAGGCGGTCGAAGCCGATGGCGGCGTCGAGGCAGTCAAGCAGGACGATGGCGCGATCATCGTCACCGCGCGCCGCTTCGTTCCCTCGGGCGCGATCACTGCGAGCAAGACGACCGCGCCGCTGATCGAAACGCCGCAGTCGGTGTCGGTGATCTCGCGCGACCAGATCGACCTTTTGAACTTCGTCGATGTTCAGCAGGCGGTGCGTTACACCGCGGGTGTCGCGGGCGAAAATTACGGGCCGGACCTGCGCTTCGACTTTTTGCGCGTGCGCGGTTTCGTGCCCGTCCAATATATCGACGGCATGCAGGCGCCGGTCAGCGACACGATCGACAACGTCGGCATCGACCTCTACGGCTTCGACGCGATCGATATCCTCAAGGGGTCGGCGAGCACGCTTTATGGCAGCACCCCCCCGGGTGGCATCTATAATCTGACCAGCCGCCGCCCCTCCACCCGGACGGGGGGCGAGATTCAGGTCAAATATGGCACCGACGATTTCAAGCAGGTCGCGGGCACCGTCACCGGCGAGTTGACCAACGGCATCAGCGCCCGGCTGACCGGCCTTTATCGCGACCGCGACGGGCAGACCGACTTCGTCACCGCACGGCGCGCCTATGTCGCTCCGGCCGTGACGTTCGAGATCGGACCCGATACGAAGCTGACCGCGCTCGGCTATTATCAGTGGGACCGGGTCGAAGGCGACACCAATGGCTTCCTGCCCGCGAATGGCGTGTTGTTCGACAATCCCGTCGGCAAGGTCCGCCGCGGCATCAATCTTGGCGAGCCCGATTATAATTTCTATCGTCGCGAACAATGGGGTGCGGGTTATGAACTGACGCACCGTTTTTCGAGCGCGCTCAGCTTCACGCAAAATCTTCGCTGGACCGACTATAGCGAATATCAGCAGATCATCTACGCGTCGGGCCTCGCCGCGGACAATCGCACCGTTTCGCGCTCGAACTTCCCGTTCGCCGACGATACCCAGCAATTCGCGGTCGACAACCGCTTCGATGCCAATTTCGCGACCGGTGCAATCGAGCATCGCGTGCTCGTCGGCTTCGACTATCGCAACTATCGCGAGCAGTCGGCCTTCGCCTTCGCCGGCGCGACCGATATCGACCTGTTCGATCCGGTTTACAGCACGGCGCCGATCACCGCGCCGGCGCTGGGTGCGTTTACCGACGTCCGGCTGAAGCAATATGGCCTTTATGCGCAGGACCAGATGAAGATCGACAATTTCATCCTGACGCTGTCGGGGCGGCAGGACTGGTCCAGGGTCACGCGCTACCTGACCACGCCGGTCACCCAGACCAATCAGGACAAGTTCACCTGGCGTGTCGGCGCCACCTATGTGACCGAAGCGGGCGTCGCCCCCTATGTCAGCTATTCGACCTCTTTCCTGACCAATGTCGGTTCGACCATCGGGGGAACGCCCTTCGTGCCGAGCACGGGCAAGCAATGGGAAGCGGGTGTCAAATATGACGCGCGCAACTTGGGCGATGACGTAAAGCTCTTCGCCACCGCCGCCCTGTTCCGGATCGTGCAGGACAATCCGCTGCTGACCGATCCGAACGCCGTCTTTTTCGACATCCAGACGGGACGGATCGTGTCCAAGGGTTTCGAGGCCGAATTCGTCGGCCGTTTCTACCAGAAGCTGAGCGTCAACGCGTCCTACAGCTTTACCGACGCCAAGATCACGCGCAGCGATTTCCCGCCCGAGGTCGGCGCACGGCTCGAAGCCACGCCGCGCCACAAGGCGTCGCTGTTCGTCGATTACACGCAGGATACCGGCGCGCTGGCCGGCTTCGGCGGCGGCGCCGGGGTGCGCTATCTCAGCAGCAGCCCGGGCGTGACCCCGTCGACCATTCCCGCCATTCTCTACACCAGCCCCGCGGTGACCTTGTTCGACGCGACGCTGCATTACGACATCCCGGGCTGGCGGCTTGCAATCAACGGCAGCAATATCTTCGATAAGCGCTATGCAGGCCGCTGTAACGGGCCGGTCGGGTGTTTCTTCGCCCAGAGCCGGCAGATCGTCGCCACGGCGACCAAGCGTTTTTAAAGCATCGTCAGCATCATGGGCCGCGAAGGAAACTTCGCGCTCCTTTCCGATGACACAGGCTAGCTCCGCCGCATCGCCCAGATGACGACAAGCGCGGGGATGCTCAGCGCGATCCACGACATCGCATCGCGCAGCCCATCGCCGGTCAGCGCGACGACAAGTCCGGCGACGCTCGCGAGTCCGATGGCGGCGGGCGCGGCGAAGATCCTGCGCAGGCCGTGCTGGCGCGCCTTGCTCATCCGGCGGGCACCACCTGGCCGCCGGTTTCGACTTCGCGGACGAGCGCGTCGGTCCCGGCGCGCCGCTTGCCGAGCCAGAGGTAGAGGCCCGAGCTGAGGACGATGATCGTGAAGCCGGTCAGGATCGCCCACAGGATCTTGAGCGGCAGTCCGCCATAGTCGCCGAAATGCAACGGCTGCGATACGAACAGCGCCTGTGCGTACCAGGGCATCGGCCGCGCATCGACGAATGCACCGGTTTCGGCATCGACGAGCACGGGGGTCAGCAGACGCTCGGTCAGCGCGGTATCGCCCTGAAAGAAGATCGCATAATGATGCTTGCTGCTGAAATCGCCGCCGGGAAAAGCGATGAACTGCGGGTTGTTGCCGGGAACTGCGCGGCGCGCGGCCGCCATCGCCGTGTCGATCGAACCGTAACGCGCGGGCGCTAGCGCGCGCTTGCCGGCATAGGCGCGCACCATGTCGGCGAGTTCGGTTGTCTGCCACTGCGCGAAGATCGGGGTGGCGAGCGCGTTGATCACCCCCGTCGCGCCGACGACGGTCATCCAGGCGAGCGCGACGATGCCGAGCAGGTTGTGATAATCGAGCCATTTGACGCGGCGGCTGCGCGAGGTGCGGAGCGTGCCGAAATCGAGCTTGCGCATGAAGGGGGTGTAGAGGACGACGCCCGAGACGATCGCGACGACGAAGAGCAGCCCCATGAAGCCGAGGAAGAGCATGCCGGGGAGGCCGAGGAACATGTCGGTGTGGAGCTGGAGGATGAAGTGCATCACCCCGGCCTCGTCGACCGCGCCCGTCGTTTTACCCGTCGAGCGGTCGAGAAGCTGGATCGTCATGTCTTCGGCCGGCGAATCGGGGCGCGGCGCGGTGGTGACCGTCATCGACGGCTGGTCGTTGTCGAACGCCATGAACACCGGCACTTCGCCGGGACGCGCGGCGAGCGCCCTGGTCAGCATTGCGTCGAGCGGTGCAAGATGCGGATCGGTTCCCGACGATCCGACCCCGGGCAGGCCAAATTGCGGCGTCGCTTCGCTCAGTTCGTCGATCTCGTGATGAAAGATCAGCGGCAGACCGGTCACGCACAGCATCAGCAGAAAGGCGGTGCAGACGATACTCGTCCATTTGTGGATGAGGAACCATGTCCGGATGGTCGATCGTTGCATGGCAGATGGGGCCGCTGTTATGGCGAGAAATAATCCATGGGCCTTATGGAGTGCCCTGGCATTTAACAACCCGTTTCACGGCGTTCGTCTCGCTGCGCCGGCCTGCTATGCCATCATTCGAGCCAGCCGGGATCGTCATCGATTGCGTCCTGGCACGCGGGCGCCGCGATAGCGCTTTACCTTCCTTTCACGGGGAGCCACTATGGATGGGCTCGAGGGACCGCTCGCATCGATGGAACCCGCATGCCCATGATCCGGGAAATGCAGCGATTGCGCGCCGAACATGCGGCTTTGGTCACCCTGTCGCATATTCTGGCCGGCATGGTTCGCGCGCCGCGACCGCCGCGTGCAACCGCGCTGCTTTCGGCGCGGAGCCTGTTTCGCGACACGCTGCTTCGTCACCTCAAATGCGAGGATTGGGTGCTCTATCCGCGGCTGAAGGCGAGCGGCGATCCCGAACTGATCCGGATCACGCGCGAATTCGAGCTCGAAATGGGCGACCTCGCGATGGATTTCACCGCCTATGATGACAAATGGACCATCGAGCGGGCCGAGGCGGCGTGGCTCGATTTCTGCCGCGAGACCGCGATCATGCTCGAGATATTGGGGACGCGGATAGAACGCGAGGAACGCGACCTCTATCCGCTCGCCGAAAAGCTGCGTCCGGCGCAGAGCGTCATCGATACCGGGGCGGGGCGGGGCCGGACCGGCCATTTCCGGTCAAGCGAGCCGCGCCGGGCCTGATCGAAATCCGGCGGCATCGGTTGCCGATTGTCGCCGTTTCTTCTTCTATCGGTCATCGCGGCGTCATGCCTATGCCGCAACGCAGCAATATCGCTTGCCTAAAGCCCCCGCGATCCGCGCGCCATTTCGGCGCGGGGCAAAGGGGATTCACGCATGACTTATCCGTTCAGGAACCGCCTGCGGGCTGGGGCCGCCTTGATCGCCGTGCTGGCTGCGACGCCGGCGCTTGCCGGGGAACCGGCGGCCGATGCGGCCGGTGCAGCCGATGCCGGGGCCGAAGAGATCGTCGTGCTCGGCCGCGGTCAGGCGCGGCAGGTGCAGGAACTGGGCGCCGCCGACATTGCACTCGAAGTGTCCGGGATCAGCCCTCTCAAAGCCATCGACAAGCTGCCGGGGGTCAATTTCCAGGCGGCCGATCCGTTCGGCGCCTATGAATGGTCGGCGCGCATTTCGATCCGCGGGTTCAGCCAGAACCAGCTCGGCTTCACGCTCGACGGCATTCCGCTCGGCGACATGAATTACGGCAACCATAACGGCCTGCACATCAGCCGCGCGATCATCAGCGAAAATGTCGGCCGGGTGGAGGTCGCGCAGGGCGCGGGTTCGCTCGCCGCGGCATCGACGAGCAACCTTGGCGGCACGATCGAATTCTTCTCGCGCGAACCCGCCGCGGAATTCGGGGTCGAGGCATCGGGCACCTATGGCAGCGATGAGACCAAGCGCGCGTTCGTCCGTCTCGACAGCGGCGAAATCGCGCCCGGCGGGCCGCGCCTGTCGCTGAGCTACGCCTGGCAGGATGCCGACAAGTGGAAGGGCAACGGCGCCCAGCGCCAGCATCAGGTCAACGCCCGCATCGTCCAGCCGGTCGGCGACGGCCAGTTCTTCGGCTTCGTCAACTATTCGGACCGCCGCGAGAACGACTATCAGGACATGAGCGCCGAGATGATCGACCGCCTCGGTTACGGCTGGGACAATTATGCGAAAAATTGGGATCTCGCGGTCGATGTCGCCAAAATCTATCAGAACCAGGTCGCCCGCGCGGCCTATGACGACGGGATCAAAAAGGGCACTATCCCCGCCGGTACGCCTTTCACGGCGCCTTACGCCGGGGCCGGCCAGGCTTTCCCGGCACCGATCGAGACGGTCGACGATGCCTATTATGACGCCGCGGGGCTCCGCAAGGACTGGCTCGGCGGGGTCGGCGTCGAAGCACCGCTCAGCGAACATTGGACGCTGAAGGCGCTGGGCTATTATCATGGCAACAAGGGGCGCGGGCTGTGGTTCACCCCCTATGTGACGACCCCGGGCGGCGCGCCGATGACGATCCGCACGACCGAATATGCCATCGAACGCTATGGCATCGTCGCCTCCAGCCTGTTCACGCTTGGCGCCAACAAGCTCGAAGTCGGCCTGTGGTACGAGGATAATGACTTCAACCAGGCGCGCCGCTTCTACGGGCTTGCCGACACGGCCGGCGCGCCGAGCCGCGGCAGCCTCAAATTCCCGAAGGATCCGCTGGCGACGCAGTGGGACTTCGATTTCAACACCCAGACGCTGCAATATCATGTGCAGGACACGCTCGACCTCGGGCGATTCCAGATCAACGCGGGGTGGAAGGGGCTGCGCGTCACCAACCTCGCGACGCCGACCGTCAGCGGCGGGCTCGCGTCGGGGAAGACCGAGGTCCGCGACTGGTTCCTGCCGCAGGCCGGCCTGCTGTTCCGCCTCAACGACGATAACGAGCTGTTCGCGAGCTACACCGAAAATATCCGCGCCTATGAATCGTCGGCGACCGGCGGCCCCTTCGCGACGACGCAGGACGGCTTCGACGCGCTCGACCTGAAGCCCGAGACATCGACGACCTATGAGCTGGGTTTTCGGACCAAATCCTCGCGTTTTCAGGGCGTGATCGCGGGCTATTATGTCGACTTCAAGGACCGCATCATCGCCTTTGCGAACGGATCGGGCATCCAGGGCAATCCGGCGATCCTCAGCAATGTCGGCGACGTCCGCTCGTGGGGTGTCGAGGCGGCGGGCACGTTCCGCGTCACGCCTGAACTGTCGCTCTTCGCTTCCTATGCCTATAATAATTCGGAATATCAGGACGATGTCGTCAACGCGGCGGGTGCGATTGTCGCGGCGACCGCGGGCAAGACGGTGGTTAATTCGCCCAAGCATCTCGCGAAGGGCGAGATCACCTGGGACAATGGCACCTTCTTCGCGCGGGTCGGCGCCAATTACACGTCGAAGCGCTATTACAGTTATGAGAATGACGCCGATGTCGGCAGTTTCGTGATCGTCGATGCCAGCATCGGCTATCGCCTGAATGACCGCATCTCGATCCAGGCGAATGCGACGAACCTGTTCGACAAGGAATATGTGTCGACGATCGGCACCAACGGCTTTGCGAACCGCGGCGACAGCCAGACGCTGCTGGCCGGGGCGCCGCAGCAGTTTTTCGTGACGCTGAAGGCGGGTTTCTAAATACCCCTTTCCATTGACGATGATGGCGCGGTCCAGCTAGGGCCGCGCCATCATTTTTTGGGAAAAACAGTCATGACCGATACGCCCCCCGATCACCTGTCGACCAACCCGCGCTCGCCGCATTTCAACATGGATGTGCTGCAACGCGGCATCGGCATCCGCTTCAAGGGCAAGGAGCGCACCGACGTCGAGGAATATTCGATCTCCGAAGGCTGGATCCGCGTCGCGGCTGGCAAGTCGAAGGACCGGTTCGGCCAGTCGATGACGATCAAATTGTCGGGCGAGGTCGAAGCCTGGTTCGAGGATACGGCCGCCGAGGGCGGCGAAACGTCGGACGACTGACCGGCATTTGCTGCCCAACGGCGGGTTGCGGCCGTTAGCGGACACTAGCCAAATAACCGTCGCCCCCGCGAAGGCGGGGGCCGCTGGCAACCTTGCTTAAGGCCGATGGCGGCCCCCGCCTTCGCGGGGGCGACGGTTTTTAGTCGGCGTGCGAACGGCCGCTCCCCACCCCAAAGCCGCCATTGCATGCCGGGCGCCATGGCATCGACCTTAGCTCCCAAAAGGGGGAAGCCACCCGGAGCGGCGGACCGTCCCGGATGGCTTCAATGCTCGCCAATGGCCTTAGAGGGTTGGGGGGTAAGGCTCAGTTGGCGAGCGAGGCGGCGACCAGTTGGAGGCCGTTTCCGGGTTTCCAGTCATTCTTGGTCCAGACCGGTTCATCGAAGTTATCTTGCCCGGGCATGCTGTGGCTGCCCGCATAGATGAAGCCCTGCACCGGGTTGGCGCGCAGGCCGAGATCGCCGATCGGGGCATACCAGACGCGAACCATGCTCCAGTCGCCGGCCGAGCTGACATCGATGACGCGAACATTGCGTTCGATCTGGCCGCGGCGGCCGTTGATCGGCGACCAGTTCGCATGGTCGATCAGGATTTCACGGTCGTTGACGATCTTCTTGACCACGGCGACGTGGCCGAGCGGCATGCCGCGGGTGCCGGCAAAGGCCATCACGGCGCCCTTGCGCGGCTCTTCGCCGCGTTCGTAGGTGCCGGCTGCCTGTGACCACCAGGTCTTGGCGTTGCCGCGGATTTCGACGCCCGATTCGGCGCGGGCAAAGGGGACGCACTGGAGCGCTGCGGCGGGGGTGGCGGCGAGGACACCGGCCAGCATCATGAGGGACGCCAGGGCGGCACCCAAGAAGCGATTGTGAAGCATGGATTGCGACCCCCATTTGGCTTGTCTTCAAGCGTTGGAGGCTGTTTGCCATGATCGGCGAAAGCTACCAGCCGTCTAGCGGTGAGTTGCGCCCGAACTGCGATGGGTGGCGGAACCTTTTGATAACGCTTTCGGTTCGTCGTGGCATCGCTTCGGCCCGTCGCCGCTTCGCCCGTTTCAGGCGGCTGCGGTCTCGAGCGAATCCGGGCGGCGGAACAGGGTCAGCACATCGGTCGCGGGCATCGGGCGGCCGTAATAATAGCCCTGGATGTTGCTGCAGCCGAGCGCGCGAAGCGTTTCGACTTCGACCTCGGTCTCGGCGCCCTCTGCCGTCGTCGACATGCCGAGGCTGTCGGCGAGCGCGACGACGGCACGGATGATCGCGATCGATTCGATGCTGCCCTTGGCGGCGCCGACGACGAAGCTGCGGTCGACCTTGATCGTCGAGAATTGCGTTTTGCGAAGATAGCCGAGCGACGAATAGCCGGTGCCGAAATCGTCGAGCGACAGGCGGATGCCAAGGCTGATCAACTGGTCGAGCAATTGCGCCGCGCCGCCGCCGTCGCGCAGGAAAACGCTTTCGGTGACTTCGATTTCCAGCCGTTCGGGCGTGAGGCCGCTCTGCGCCAGGGCCGAGACGACGACCGAGGCAAAGGCGGGATCGGTGAGCTGTTCGGCCGACACGTTGACCGCGACCTTGAGGTTCGATGGCCAGCGCATCGCTTCGTGGCAGGCGGTCCGCAGCACCCATTCGCCGATCGGCGAGATGAGGCGGCTGTCTTCGGCGAGCGGAATGAAACGCCCCGGCGACACATTGCCGAGCTTCTGGTTGTGCCAGCGAATCAGCGCCTCGAAACCGTTCAACGTGCCGTCGCCGGCGGTGACCACCGGCTGGTAATAAAGTTCGAACTCGCCGCGATCGAGTGCGCCGCGCAGTTCCTGTTCCATCACCCGCCGTTCCTCGGCCTGGGCATGGAGCGAGGCGACATAGGCGGCGACATGATTGCCGCCCTTGTCCTTCGATTTGTAGAGCGCCAGGTCGGCGTTGCGCGTCAGCGTTTCGACCGTCGCGCCGTCCTGCGGCCCGATCGCGAAGCCGATGCTGGCGCCGACGAACAGTTGATGATTGTCGACGACATAGGGCCGGCTGATCGCGGCGATGATTCGCTGCGCCAGTTCCTCGGCATCGAGCGCCGAGGGCAGGTCCTGCATCACCACCGCGAACTCGTCGCCGCCGAGGCGTCCGCAGGTCATGCCGCGCTCTATCATGCCCTTCAGCCGCGCCGCGACCTGCGCGAGCAGCTTGTCACCGACCGGGTGGCCGAGCGTATCGTTGACCGCCTTGAACCGGTCGAGATCGATCATCAGCAGCGCGCAGCGCGACTTGGCGTCGGTCGCATGCTTGAGTGCGCGCGCCAGTTCCTCGTTGAGGTGGAGGCGATTGGGCAGGCCGGTCAGATTGTCGAAGCGCGCCATCTTGGCAATCTGTTCGGCCGAGGCGCGTTGTTCGGTGACGTCGGATCCGACCCCCCGGAAACCGAGAAACTTGCCCGTCTCGTCGAGGCGCGGCGAGGCCGAGAGTTCCCACCAGCGCGGCTTGCCGTCGATGGTGACGGGAACGATGAGGTTGGAAAAGCTTTCACGCCGCTTCATCCGTTCGGCCATGTCGTGCAGGCTGCGGGGGAATTGCCCCGTCTCCCACGCATCGCCCGACAGCGCCTGGAGCAGCGGCACGCCTTCCAGCCCGTCGGTCGAGGCGCCGAGTGCATAAGCAAGGCGCGGCGAGACATGGACGAGGCGGCGGGCATTGTCGGTCTGCCACAGCCAGTCGGCCGAGGTTTCCTCGAACTCGCGCAGCAGCAGGCTGACGGTCTCGTTCTTCTCGTGCAGCGTCTCTTCGGCGCGACGGAAACGGACATGCGTCTTCGCGAATCGCATCGCGAAGGTGCAAAGGAGCAGGGCGGCGACAAGCGCGACCGCCGCAAGCTGCGGTGCGCCCGCGCGAACCAGCGCCGCCGCCGCCGACAGGCTGACCGGCGCGATATAGAGCACGCACACCATCGGCATGCTGTGCGCGATCATCGTCAGCGTCAGCATCATCAACAGGGCGATCGTCCAGATCGACAGGACATGGTCGAGCGTCGGAATGCCTTGCAGCCAGAAGGTGGAGGACCATAGCATCGCCGAATAGAAAGCGTGGCGATGGCACAGCCGATATTCGGGCAGGCCCGAGAGCTTGAGGTCGCCGAGCAACAGGCTGGCGAAAGCCCGGTACGACCAGAAGCTGAAGAGCAGCGCCACCGCGAACCAGCCGCCGGCGATGGCAAACGGCACCCGCAGGACCATCGTCAGCGCGGCGACCAGCGCCATGCCGAGCCCCATCCACAGGCGCAGGCTTCCCTTGCCGCGCAGCGGTGCCAGCTGGAGCTGGCGGAGGTCGCCGACATCCTCGCCGCGCGGGCCGAGCCCCAGGAGGGTTCGCGCGGGAACGTCGTCGGCAAAAATCTGGTCGGACAGCAGGCTTTTCACGAAAGCCTGTTTAAAGCGGCGGGGTTACCCGAACGTAACTATGGCTGCGGGCGCACGGTGCTTTTTTGTCCTGTGCCGGGACAAACGGCCCCGGCGTCAGGCGGCGATCGCGAAAGGCTGGATTTCGCCGGCCAGATATTGCGCGCGCGCCTTCGACCGGCTCAATTTGCCCGAACTGGTCCGCGGCAAGGTGCGCGGCGGGATCAGCTCGACGACGCAGTTCATGCCGGTGATCGCGCGGACGCGGTCGCGGATCGTTTCGCGCAGCGCCAGCCGTTCGCTGTCATCGCTGGTGCGGCACTGGACGAGGACCGCCGGGGTTTCCTCGCCGCCCGGCGCGGTGATCGCAAAGGCCGCGATATCGCCCGACTTGAAGCCCGGCAGCTGTTCGACCGCCCATTCGATATCCTGCGGCCAGTGGTTCTTGCCGTTGATGATGATCATGTCCTTGGCGCGGCCGACGATGTAGATGTAACCGTCCGACAGATAACCCATATCGCCGGTGTCGAGCCAGCCGCCGGCCATGCACGCCGCGGTCGCTTCGGGATCGCGGAAATATCCGGTCATCAGCGACGGACCGCTGCACCACACCTTGCCGACCGTCTGGTCGGGCAGCACGTTGCCGGCTTCGTCGCGGACCTCGATCACCATGTCGCGCGCGGCGCGGCCGCAGTTGACGATCGCGCGGTAACGGGTCGGGCGGCCGGCATCGCCCGCGGCGCCCGACAGTTCGGTTTCCTCGACCAGTTCGACGACGATGCCTTCGCCGGGCGGCATGATGCTGACCGCCAGCGTCGCTTCGGCGAGGCCGTAGCTCGGCAGGAAGGCGCTCGCCTTGAAGCCCGCGTCGGCAAAGGCGTCGACGAAATTCTGCATCACGTCGGGGCGGATCATGTCGGCGCCGTTGCCCGCGACGCGCCAGCGCGACAGGTCGAACCGGTCGGCGACGTGCGTCTGGCTTGATACCCGGCGCGCGCAAATGTCATAGCCGAAGGTGGGCGAATAGCTGAGCGTCGTGCCCTGGTTGCGGCTGATCAGGTCGAGCCAGGCGAGCGGACGGCGGGCGAAATCCTCGGTCTTGAGATAATCGACCGACACCTGGTTGGCGACGGGCGACAACAGGCAGCCGACGAGCCCCATGTCGTGGTACCAGGGCAGCCACGAGATACAGCGGTCGCTGTCCTGCAATTCCATGCCGTGCGAATGCGCGGCCAGATTGTTGAGCAGCGCGCCATGGGTGACCGCGACACCGTGCGGAAAGCGCGTCGATCCGCTGCTGTACTGAAGGTAGCAGGTCGCGTCGCTTTGCTGTTCGGGGAGGTCGGCGACGGGCGCCAGCCGCTGCTCGAACGCGCTCCAGTCGATCGGGGTCACGCCCTGCGCTTCGGCCGCCTCGATCGCCATCGCGGCAATTTCGGGCGGGAAGAACAGCATGACGGGATCGCAGCTGGTAAGCTGGACGCTGAGTTGGCCGACATAGGAATCGCGGCCGCCGAAGCTCGTGGGCAGCGGCAGCGGCACCGGCCAGGCGCCGGCATAGATGGTTCCAAAGAACAGCGCGGCGAATTCGGGGCCGGTTTCGGCGATCAGCGCGATGCGGTCTTCGGGCTTCACCCCGGCGGCAACCAGGCGGTGCGCGGTGGCGATCGCGTCGGCCTGCAGTTCGCGATAGGGATAGGGGCGGGTGAGCTTGCCGCGCGGATCGTGGAAATTGAGCCCGCGCGTGCCGCTGGCGGCATAATCGAGCGCTTCGCCGACGGTGGCGAAATCCGAAAAGCGGCGCGGCTGGGCGCAGGTCGTCGGTGTCGGCGTCAGCGCGTCGGCGGAAATCGCTGGATTTTGGATCGTCATGGATGCTGAGTCCCGGGAATCAGGGCGCGCGGCAACAAGCATGTCATCTTTCTGTGCCATATTATCGTGCGCGAACCCTATATTGTTGGAACAAATTGGCCCGTTTCCGGGCTTTATTGCCCGATATGGCGGTGCTGATCGTTCTCAATCAGGCCCGACTGTGGCATAAACATGGCATATGGCCAACCGCCGCGCTCTTCCCGACCGTTCAAAAAGGCCGCTCGGCGCAGCGAAGCTCGACGAATTGGCGCTCGCCTATGTCGCGCGATTCGCCACGAGCCGGGCCAAGCTGATGCGCTATCTCGCGAGAAAGGTTCGCGAATCTGAGTGGGCCGACGACATCGATGCCATGACGGTTTGCGAGGCGATTGCCGATCGGATGGAACGGCTGCGCTATCTCGATGACCGGCAATATGCCGCGATGCGCGCGGGGGCGATGACCCGCCGCGGACTGGGTGTCCGGCGCGTGAAGGCGCAGCTGTACGTCGACGGCATCGCGCCCGCGGATAGCGGTGAGGCGGTGGCGGCGGCCGAGGACGCTGCGGTCGCTGCGGCGCTCGGTTTCGCGCGCCGCCGCCGCTTCGGGCCGTTCGCGGTCCGCGCGAGCGATGACCCGAAGCTAAGCGAACGGCAGGTTGCCGCCTTTTTGCGCGCCGGGCACAGCCTGGCGCTCGCGCGCCATATCCTCGCCGTCGCGCCGGGGGACGATGATGCGCTGGCGGCGCTGGACGCTGGCGCGGCGCTCGATTAGGCCGGTCAGGTCATCAATCCGGGATAAGGATCCGCCGATGCGTGCGCTGTTTACCGCTCTTGTCCTGTCGCTCGCCCTGCCGATGGCGGCGTGCAGCACCAATGGCAGCGAGACGGAAAGCGTGGCGACGATCCCGCTGGCGATCGCCATGGCCGGCCAGACGCACCCGTTCCGGGTCGAGGTTGCGCGCACCGCCGAGGAACAGGCGCAGGGATTGATGTTCCGCACCGGCCTGCCCGCCGACGGCGGGATGATCTTTCCGTTCGAAAAGCCGCGCATTGCGAGCTTCTGGATGAAGAACACGCTGATCCCGCTCGATATGATCTTCATCCGCGCCGACGGCAGCATCGACCGGATCGCCGAAAACACCATCCCCGAGTCGCTAGAGCCCGTGGTCAGCGGCGGCGAGGTTGCGGCGGTGCTCGAACTGGCCGGCGGCACGTCGGCGCGGCTTGGCATCGACGAGACGGCCAGGATCACATGGAAAGATGGGAAATAGCGGTGCGCGGGACGGTTTGCGACTTGCGAACCGCCTTGGCTTGCCTGTAAACGCCGCAGCCATGAGCATCTTGGGCAAGATTTTCACCTGGTGGGACGGCGCGACCGTCGGCACGTTGCTGAACAGCTGGAGCACCGGCGAGAAGGTCGGCGAGGACAGCCTCGGCAACCGTTATTTCCGTGCGAAAAAGGGCGGGCGACGTTGGGTCCTCTACAATGGATCGAACGACGCGAGCCGTGTGCCACCCGAATGGCATGGCTGGCTGCACGGCACCTTCGACGAACTGCCCGGCGACGTCCTGCCCGCGCCGCGCGCGTGGGAGCAGGAACCCAGCGCCAATCTGACCGGCAGCACCGGCGCCTATCGCCCGGCGGGTGCGCTCGAACGCGGCGGGCGCCGCGCGGCGGCGACCGGCGACTATGAGGCCTGGCGGCCCGGCGCCGAGTGAGCATTTTCGTGCCGCGCCTGTCCGCGACCGTGGGCCTCGCCGCCCTGACGGCACTGGCTCTCGCGGCCTGCGACCGGTCGCCGGCGACCAAGGCGGGCGGCAGCGAGAAGGCGCCGCAGATCGCCAAATCCGAACGCGTGCCGCAGGAAGTCGGCGGAATCGAGGGCGCGACCCCGATGGCCGACCGCGTCGCGGTGCTCGGCCTGCTCAACAAGCGCAACGGCCTGGTTCGCGATCTCGAGATGAAGCCCGGCGATTCGGCGCGCGTTGGCCGCGCTATCGTGCGCCTGCGCGCGTGCGAGGCGACCGCGCCATGGGAAGACCCGCCTGAAACCGGCGCCTTCGTCCAGCTGACGGTGCAGGATCAGCGCGACGATAAATGGTATCGCGTCTTTTCTGGCTGGCTGTTCAAGGAACGCCCCGACCGCAACGTGATCGAGCACCCGATCTACGACGTCTATGTCAAAAGCTGCGCGATGACATATCCGGGCGGCGAGCCCGTCGCCCGGTCGGCACCGAAGGCGGTGCCGGGCGCAGCACCCAAGGCGTCGAGCGCCCCCCAGTCGCCCGCGGCGAACGGCGGCGCGGGAACGCCCGCACCGGCCGCTGCCCCGGCTGTCCCTGCGCCTGCACCCAAGGCATCGCCGCCGCCGCCCTCCGACAACACCGAATAAAGCTGCGCCAGATAGTCGCGCTGGGGGATTTCGATCGCGCCCAGGCTGGCGAGGTGCGGCGTGATGAACTGACAATCGAGCAACTGCCAGCCGCCGGCGCGTAGCCGCGCGACGAGATGCGCGAGCGCGACCTTCGACGCGTCGCGCGCCCGGCTGACCATCGATTCGCCGAAAAAGGCGCGCCCGAGCGTCACGCCATAGAGGCCGCCGGCGAGCTCGCCGTCCAGCCAGCATTCGACGCTGTGGGCATGGCCAAGGCGGAACAATCGTTCGTAGCTCGCCTTGATCACCGGATTGATCCACGTCGTCGGCCGGTCATCGGCCGCCTCGGCGCACAGCGTCATCATCGTGGAAAAGGCGGTGTCGGTGGTCACGCGAAAATGGTCGCCGAGGATCACCTTCTTCAGGCTGCGCGACAGATGGAAGCCGCCCAAGGGCAGGATCGCGCGCAGCCGCGGTTCGACCCAATGGACCGACGGATCGTCCGCCCCGTCGGCCATCGGGAAAAGACCCTGCGCATAGGCGCTGAGCAGCAGCGCAGGGTCGATGGTTTCGATGTGCCGTGTCAGCTTACGGGCTTCACGAATTTCAGCGTCATGCGGTCCGATTCGCCGATCGCCACATATTTTGCGCGGTCCGTGTCGCCCTCGGTCAGCACCGGGGGCAGTGTCCACACGCCCTTTTCATAATCATGCGTGTCCTTGGGATTGGCGTTGATGTCGCTTTCGCCGGCGAGCTTGAAGCCTGCCGCCTCGGCAAAGCCGACGATCGACGAGCGCTTCATATAGCCGCTCTTTTCCTCCAGCGCCGCATCCATCTCCTCGGGCAGCCGGTGGTCGACGACCCCCAGGGTACCGCCGGGCTTCAGCATCGCGAAGATCTGCTTGAACGCATCGGCGGTCTTGTCGGTGCCGCCGAAACGCCAATTGTGGACGTTGCGAAAGGTCAGCACGACATCGGCGCTGCCGTCGGGAATTTTCGTGCCCGCGCCGGTGCCCGGAAATTCGGCGAGCTTGACCGCGCCATAGGTGGCGGCATCGGCCGCCTGCTTTTCCTTGATCTTGTTCAGCCCCTTTTCCCACGGCGCCGCGACATAAAGGGTGCCGCCGCCGGCCTTGGTCAGGGGGGCGAGGATTTCGGTGTACCAGCCGCCGCCGGGCCACAGTTCGACGATCGTGTCGCCCGGCTTCACGCCGAAGAAGGCCAGCGTTTCGGCCGGGTGGCGCCAGGTATCGCGCGGCGTGTTCGCGGGGCTGCGGGTGGGGGCGGCAACCGCGGCTGCGATTGCAGCGGCGTCGGCGCCTTGAGCGGAGTGCGCGGCGTGACCTGCGTGGCCGTCCTGCGCCAGCACGGGCAGAGGACCGGAAAGGGCGATGGCGGCACTTGCAACCAGCAACAGGGAACGCATATGGGCACCTCTCTCTTGGGGGGAATGCCCCTGTTTGCGTAGGGATGCGCGGCAATGCAAGTATCCATGCTCTCGCTCGGCATCGGCGCCGCCGCGCTGTTCGGTTTTGCCGAGGTCGCCGACTGGCGCCGTCGCCATCGCCGCGACGTCGACCGGGTCGGCTTCATGCCGTGGCGCGGGATCGCGATGCTCTCCGCAATGGTCGCGCTGTTGTCGACCGCGGTCTGGCTGCACCAGTGACCTGCCGCCGGTGACGACGCTTTCCGTCATCGATATTTCGCCGCTCCGCGCGATGGACGACGCCGCGGCCATTGAACGCGTTGCGGCCGAAATCGGTGCGGCGAGCGCCGAGTTCGGCTTTTTCTATGCCGACGGACACGCGATACCGGACAGCCTGTCGACGCGGCTGGAGATGGCGAGTCGCCGCTTTTTTGCCCTGCCTGAGGTGGAGAAGGCGCGGATTGCGATGGTGCACGGCGGAATTGCCTGGCGCGGCTGGTTTCCGCTTGGTGGCGAACTGACGTCGGGGCTTCCCGACCGCAAGGAGGGACTCTATCTCGGCGAGGAACTGGCTCCCGACGATCCGCGCGTGATCGCCGGCTGGCCGCTGCACGGCGCCAACCTCTGGCCGTCGGCGGTGCCCGAACTGCGGCAGGCGGTCGACGACTATCTGGACGCCGCGGTCGCCGCCGCCGAGGCACTGATGCGCGGTATGGCGCGCGCGCTCGGTCTGTCCGCGGACCATTTCGCGGCGGGCATGACGCGGCGTCCGACGCTGCTGTTTCGCATTTTCCACTATCCTCCGGGCGGCGAATCCGACCGCTTCGGGGTTGGCGAGCATAGCGACTATGGGTTGCTCACCTTGCTCGGCCAGGATGGGCATGGCGGTCTGGAGGTGCGCGCCGCGAACGGCGACTGGATCACGGTGCCGTCGAAGGGACGGATGCTGGTCGTCAACATCGGTGACATGTTCGAACGATTGACGCGCGGCCGTTTCCGGTCCGCACCGCACCGCGTGATCAACGCGTCGGGCCGCGAGCGCCTGTCGTGGCCGCTGTTCTACGACCCCGATTTCGCCGCACCGGTTGATCCGTTGCCGATCGCCGGAACCGACCGCAGCCTGCCGCGCTGGGATGGGGCCGACGTCCACGCCGCGGGCGGCACCTATGGCGATTATCTTTTGGGCAAGGTCGGCAAGGTCTTTCCCGATCTCGCTGGACCGGCGTTCGGCGACTAGGGTTTGACCCTGGGCCTCACAGGCACGCCTCCAGATACGGCTGGTCGAACCCGTACTGGCGCGCTTTTTCGAGTGTATAGGGGCGCAGGCCCATGGCGCGATATTCGCCGACGATCTTGCCGTCCTTGTCCTCGTCGAGATATTCGAACTTGAACAATTCCTGGGTGACGATGACGTCGCCTTCCATGCCGATCACCTCGGTGACGTTGGTGACGCGGCGCGACCCGTCGCGCAGGCGCTTGATCTGGACGATCATGTCGACCGAATCGGCAATCTGCTTCGAGATCGCTTCCTTCGGGATCTTGATGTCGCCCATCAGCACCATATTTTCCATACGGCCGAGGCATTCGCGCGGGCTGTTGCTGTGCAGCGTACACATCGACCCGTCGTGACCGGTGTTCATCGCGGCGAGCAGATCGAAACATTCCGCGCCACGGACTTCGCCCATGATGATGCGGTCGGGACGCATACGCAGCGCGTTTTTGACGAGGTCGCCCATATGGATCGCACCATTGCCCTCGAGATTCGCGGGGCGCGTTTCGAGCGGCAGCCAGTGCGGCTGCTGCAGGCGAAGTTCGGCGGCGTCTTCGATGGTCAAAACCCGTTCGCCGGGGTCGATCATCTTCGACAGGGCGTTGAGCATCGTCGTCTTGCCCGAACCCGTGCCGCCCGAGATGACGATGTTGAAGCGGCTGGCGCCCGCGATCTTCAGCGCGGTGCACATTTTCTGGCTCATCGCGCCCCACTGGCAGAGCATGTCGAGCGTGATCGGCTTCGCCGAGAATTTACGAATCGAGATCGCGGTACCGCGCAGGCTCAGCGGCGGGACGATGACGTTGACGCGGCTGCCGTCCTTGAGGCGGGCGTCGGCGAGCGGGGTGGTTTGGTCGACGCGGCGGCCGACAAGGTTGCAGATGCGCTGCGCGATCTGGAACAGATGCTGTTCGTCGCGGAACTGGATCGGCGCGATGACCAGCTGGCCTTTGCGTTCGATGTAGGTCTGGTAGGGTCCATTGACCATGATGTCGCTGATGTCGGGATCGGCGAGCAATTCCTCGAGCGGGCCGAATCCGAGCAGTTCGTCGACGAGCACCTTTTCGAGCGCAAACTGTTCGCGGCGGTTCAGGGTGATGCGCAGTTCCGCGAGCACTTCGAGGATGATCGGGCGGAATTCCTCGGTCAGTTCGTCCTTGCTCAGCGTTGCCGCCGCCTCGGGATCGACGCGTTCGAGCAGGCGCGGCAGTACCTGTTCCTTGATCTTGTGGACGCTGGCTTCGAACCCTTGCGCCTTTTCAGGCTCTGCCATGTCGGCGGTCGAACGCTGGTTCAGCCGCTCCATCGCTTCCATTTCGGGCGACATCGGCCCCGACGGCATTTCGGCGACCGGCGCCTGGTCGATCGCGGGAAATTGGGTGCCGCCGGCCGCGCCGGCGCCGCCCTGCATCGGTTTTGCCACGCCGAAGGCCGGGCGGCCAGCGGTTCCGGGTCGACGTCCGAATGCACTCATCGCTAGATCCTGCCTCTATTCCATACGAGGAAACCGCGGCGATTGCCGGCGGACCCCCCAATCCGACAGGGTGAATAAAGCGGAAACTTTGACATTATCCTAATGCGGGCGGAGGGCATGCGGCGGGATGCCGGCTTCGGGGTGGGAAACTGCCCTTGCTTCACCGACCCTCGTCATCCCGGGCTTGACCCGGGATCCCGTTTTTTTGGGGGGGCACCGACAGTTTCGGCATCAAGCGGGGCCCCGGATCAAGCCCGGGGTGACGAGGAAAAGAACGTCTGCTCCCGCCCGAAACCGGGCAATCCCGATAATTTCCCCGCCCCCAAATGAAAAAGCCCGCATCCTTGCGGACACGGGCGTTTTCATTCGATCGGGCGAAAGATCAGGCTGCGATATGTTCCGCGAGCACGGTCAGCCCGGCTTCGTTGACTTCGGCAAAGCCGCCTTCGACCTCGATCGTTTCGGGTGCGGCGCCGTTGGACGCATAGATGGTCAGCGGACCGTTGCGCAGCGTCGCCATGAAGGGGGCATGGCCTTCGAGCACCGAGAAATCGCCTTCGCTGCCCGGCACGGTGACCATATAGACCTCGCTCGACCTTTCGAGGCGGGCGGGGGTGACGAGTTCGAACTTGAGGGCCATTTTCTGATCCTTGGCCCCCTCCCCGCAAGGGGAGGGGCGATAGGGTTTGTTATGCCGCGTCTTCGGCGAGCTTCGCGGCCTTGGCGATCGCTTCGTCGATGCCGCCGACCATGTAGAAAGCGGCTTCGGGCAAATGGTCATATTCGCCGTCGACCACCGCCTTGAACGATTTCACCGTGTCTTCGATCGCCACGAACTTGCCGGGGATGCCGGTGAAGACTTCGGCGACGTGGAACGGTTGGCTGAGGAAGCGCTGGATCTTGCGCGCGCGGGCGACGACCAGCTTATCTTCTTCCGACAGCTCGTCCATGCCGAGGATCGCGATGATGTCCTGGAGCGACTTGTACTTCTGCAACGTTTCCTGAACGCGGCGGGCGGTTTCATAATGCTCCTGGCCGACGGTCGCGGCGGTCAGCACGCGGCTGGTCGAATCGAGCGGATCGACCGCCGGATAGATGCCGAGTTCCGAAATCGCGCGGTTCAGCGTCGTCGTCGCGTCCAAGTGGGCGAACGAGGTCGCGGGCGCCGGGTCGGTCAAGTCGTCCGCGGGGACGTAAATGGCCTGCACCGAGGTGATCGAGCCCTTGTTCGTCGAGGTGATGCGTTCCTGCAGCGCGCCCATGTCGGTCGCGAGGGTCGGCTGATAGCCCACCGCCGAAGGAATACGGCCGAGCAGCGCCGACACTTCCGAACCCGCCTGGGTGAAGCGGAAGATGTTGTCGACGAAGAACAGCACGTCCTGGCCTTCTTCGTCGCGGAAATATTCGGCCATGGTGAGGCCCGACAGCGCGACGCGAGCGCGGGCACCCGGGGGCTCGTTCATCTGGCCGAACACCAGCGCCACCTTCGACCCGTCGGGGGTCGGGTTGCCGTCGGCGTCCTTGGCGATAACCCCGGCGTCGAGGAATTCGTGATAGAGGTCGTTGCCTTCGCGGGTGCGTTCACCGACGCCCGCGAACACCGACACGCCGCCATGGCCCTTGGCGATGTTGTTGATCAGTTCCTGGATGAGCACGGTCTTGCCGACGCCCGCACCGCCGAACAGGCCGATCTTGCCGCCCTTGGCGTAAGGCGCGATCAGGTCGATGACCTTGATGCCGGTGACGAGGATCGCGGCTTCGGTCGACTGGTCGACGAATTCGGGGGCCTTGGCGTGGATCGGCGCGACCGCGGTGGCCTTCACCGGGCCCTGTTCGTCGATCGGCTCGCCGATGACGTTGAGGATGCGGCCGAGCGTCTGCGGACCGACGGGGACCGAAATCTGTGCGCCGGTGTCGGTCACCGGCTGGCCGCGGACGAGGCCGTCGGTCGCGTCCATCGCAATCGTGCGGACGGTGTTCTCGCCGAGATGCTGCGCGACTTCGAGAACGAGGCGGTTGCCGTTGTTGTCGGTTTCGAGCGCGTTCAGAATCGCGGGCAGGGTGCCGGTGAACTGGACGTCGACGACGGCGCCGATGACCTGGGCGATGCGGCCGGTCGCGGTGCCGGTGCTTGCGGCCTTGGGTGCGGCGGCCTTCTTCGGCGCAGCAGCCTTGGGCGCAGCGGCCTTCTTGGCGGGAGCCTTCTTTTCAGGGGCGGGAGCGGTTGCCATTGGTTTCTTCCTTGCTTGGATAGCTTAGAGCGCTTCCGCGCCAGCAATGATTTCGATGAGTTCGGTCGTGATCGCCGCCTGACGCGTGCGGTTGTAAACGATGGTCAGCTTGTTGATCAGGTCGCCCGCGTTGCGCGTCGCATTGTCCATCGCGGTCATCGACGCACCCTGTTCGGACGCGGCGTTTTCCAGCAGACCCTTGAATATCTGGATGGTGACGTTGCGCGGCAGCAGGTCGGCGAGGATCGCTTCCTCGTCGGGCTCATATTCGACTGCGGCGCCGCTCGATGTCGGAACGTCGGCGGGCGGCGGAACCGGGATCATCTGCTGGCCGGTCGCTTCCTGGAGCAGCGCCGAACGGAACTTCGAATAGAAGAGATGCGCGACATCGAACGCGCCGGCTTCATAAAGCTCCATCAGCTGCGCGGCGACTTCGTGCGCCTGGTCGAAGCCGATATTGCGGACGCCGGTGGTTTCGTAATTTTCGATGACCTGGCCGGGGAAGAGGCGGTTGATCACCGGACGGCCCTTGCGGCCGACGAGGTAGAAGATGACCTTCTTGCCTTGGGCCTGCAGTTCGAATGCCTTGTCGCGCGCGGCCTTGACGATGTTCGAGTTGAAGGCGCCGGCCAGCCCGCGGTCGCTGTTGAGCACGACGAGCAGGTGCGTGTCGCTCTTGCCGGTGCCCGACAAAAGCTTCGGCGCCGAATCGGACACGCCGACCTTCGACGCCAGGCTGGCGACGACGCGTTCGAGCCGCTCGGCGTAGGGACGCGCGGCCTCGGCCGCGGCCTGCGCCTTGCGCAGCTTCGCCGCGGCGACCATCTTCTTGGCCTTGGTGATCTTCTGGGTCGATTTGACCGAGACGATGCGACCTTTGAGTTCCTTCAGACTGGCCATTAAGCCCTATCCTTGTGTCCCGGCAAACGCCGGGATCGCTGTGGGCCCCGGCTTGCGCCGGGGAACAGATTTACGCGAAAATCTTGGCGAAGGCGTCGAGCGCCGCGACTAGGGCCTTCTTGGCGTCGTCGCCCAGATCCTTGGTGTCGCGGATCGTCTTCAGCACATCGGGGTGGTCACTGCGCAGATAGGCGAGCATCGCCTGCTCGTAGCGCGACACGTCGGTCGTCGCGACGGCGTCGAGATAGCCGTTGGTGCCGGCGAAGATCGACGCCGTCTGTTCTTCGAACGGCATCGGCTGGAACTGCGGCTGCTTCAAGAGCTGGGTCAGGCGTGCGCCGCGGCCCAGCAGCTTCTGCGTCGACGCGTCGAGGTCCGAACCGAACTGCGCGAAGGCTTCCATCTCGCGATACTGCGCGAGTTCGAGCTTGATCGAGCCCGACACCTTCTTCATCGCCTTGGTCTGCGCGGCCGAGCCGACGCGCGACACCGACAGGCCGACGTTGATCGCGGGGCGGATACCGGCGTTGAACAGGTTGGTTTCGAGGAAGATCTGGCCGTCGGTGATCGAAATCACGTTGGTCGGGATGTACGCCGACAAGTCGCCCGCCTGCGTTTCGATGATCGGCAGCGCGGTGAGCGATCCCGAACCATTGTCGCTGTTCATCTTCGCGGCGCGCTCGAGCAGGCGGCTGTGCAGATAGAAAACGTCGCCCGGATAGGCTTCGCGGCCCGGCGGGCGGCGCAGCAGCAGCGACATCTGGCGGTAAGCGACGGCCTGCTTCGACAGATCGTCATAGACGATCACGGCGTGCATGCCGTTGTCGCGGAAAAATTCGCCCATCGTCACGCCGGTATAGGGGGCGAGGTAGAGCAGGGGTGCGGGTTCCGACGCGGTCGCGGCGACGACGATCGAATATTCCATCGCGCCATTTTCTTCGAGCTGGCGGACGATCTGCGCGACGGTCGAGCGCTTCTGGCCGACGGCGACATAGATGCAATAGAGCTTCTTGCTCTCGTCATCGCCCTTGTTGACTTCGCGCTGGTTGATGAAGGTGTCGATCGCGACGGCGGTCTTGCCGGTCTGGCGGTCGCCGATGATCAGTTCGCGCTGGCCGCGGCCGACGGGGACGAGCGCGTCGAGCGCCTTGACGCCGGTCTGGACGGGTTCGTGCACGCCCTGGCGCGGGATGATGCCCGGCGCCTTCACTTCGACGCGCATGCGCTTGTCGGCCTTGATCGGGCCCTTGCCGTCGATCGGATTGCCGAGGCCATCGACGACGCGGCCGAGCAGGCCCTTACCGACGGGAACGTCGACGATCGTACCGGTGCGCTTGACGACATCGCCTTCCTTGATCTCGGCGTCGCTGCCGAAGATCACGATGCCGACGTTGTCGGCTTCGAGGTTGAGCGCCATGCCCTGCACGCCATTGGCGAATTCGACCATTTCACCGGCCTGGACATTGTCGAGGCCGTGGACGCGGGCGATGCCGTCGCCGACCGACAATACCTGACCGATCTCGCTGACCGTTGCGTCGGTGCCGAAATTGGCGATCTGGTCCTTGATGACCTTGCTGATTTCAGCGGCGCGGATTTCCATGGTTTAGCCTTTCATCGCCTGTGCGAAGCTATTGAGACGGGTACGGATGCTGCCGTCGATCAGCTGGCTGCCCAGCTGGACGACGAGACCGCCGAGAATGGCGGGGTCGACGGTCGTCGCGACGGTGACGTCGCGCCCGACACGGGATTTGAGGTTGGCGGTCAGCGCTTTCAGCTGGTCGGCCGAAAGCGGATGCGCGCTGGTGACCTTGGCGGTCACTTCGCCGCGGTGGTCGGCGACGATCGCGGCGAAGGCGTCGATCATCTTGGGCAGATCGGCCAGGCGGCGATTCTCGGCAAGCACGCCAAGGAACTTGCCGGTCAGCGAATCGAGTTTCATCGCCTTGGCGACCGCACCCACCGCGTTGGCGGCATCGCCGCGGCTGACGACGGGGCTGGCGACGAGCGCCGCAAGGTCGGTCGATTCGGTCAGGCCCGAACGCAGCGTCGCCAGGCTCTTGGCGACCGCATCGATCTGGCCCGATTCGCGTGCCAGATCGAACAGCGCGACCGCATAACGGCCCGCGAGGCCCGCCGTGATGTTGCCCTGAATGCCGCCGGAATTCTCCACGCGCGAAAGTCCTTTTCTACGATCCCGTGGGGGATGGGTCGCGCGATTTTATGGGATATTCGACGAATGCCCCCCGCGCGAAGTCGCGGCGCGCCTAGCAACGATTTTGCTGCAATGCAAGGCGGGGGTTGGACTCGCTTTCCTCCTTATCTCCACCGCTCGCCCTGAGCTTGTCGAAGGGGCGTTCTTTCTTCACAAGCGACCCTGCAAAAAATGGATGATGGGAGAGGGCGATGGGCGAGATGATCCGGATGACGATGGACGATGGCGCCGAGATCGCCGTCTATCATGCCCAGCCCGAGGGCGAGCGGCGCGGCGGGCTGGTCCTGGTGCAGGAAATCTTCGGGGTCACCGACCATATCCGCGAGCTGTGCGACGAATATGCCGCCGACGGCTATGAGGTGCTGAGCCCGGCGCTGTTCGATCGCGAGCATCCGGGATTCGAAAGCGACTATTCGGGGCCGCAGTTCGAGCGTGCGGTGCAGCTGGCGCGCGAGCTGCACCCGTTCGAGCAGAGCCTGAAGGATGCGCAGACCTGCATCGACGCGCTGAAACAAAAAGGCGCCGTCTTCATCACCGGCTATTGCTATGGCGGCTCGGTCGCGTGGCGGATGGCGCAGATCAACCCCGATCTGGCGGCGGCATCGGCCTATTATGGCAGCTTGGTTCCAACGCAGTTCAGCGGTGAGGCGCCCCGCTGCGCCGCGATCGCCCATTTCGGCCGCTTCGACGGCGGCATTCCGATGGAGGGTGTCGAGGCGCTGATCGCGAAGGATCATCCGACCGCGCAGGTCTTCGTCTATGAAGCGGGTCACGGCTTCAACAGCGACCGGCGCAAGGATTATCACGAACCGAGCGCAACCCAAGCGCGCGAACGCACGCTGATGCTGTTCAGGGCTTGCGGGGGGGTAATCCGGCTGGCGTCAGCCGCCGGTTGAACCCGCCGGCACAGCGGCCGCGGCGGTCGTTTTCTGGCACCGGTAGACGAGCCGTTCGTTGGGGCTCGGCGGCAGCGCGCTGCGGATCGCTTCCTGCTGCGTCGCGAGCGCCGACAGCACGCCCGCGTCGGCGGTGCAGCCCTTGAGCGTCGTGCCCGACCGGATTTCGCGCGCTTTCGCCATCGTCTCGGCATCGAGCAGATAGCGGTCGACGCGATATTCCGTCCCTGTCTGGTCGATCGACGCGATGGTGACCGTCGCTTCCTCGTTCGGCACCAGGATGCGCTGCCAGCGTCCGTCGGACCCTTGCGCATATTGGGTGCGGTCGTTGATGCAGCCGCCGCCGTGGATTTTCACCGGCACGTCGGTCGTTGCCGATACGGTCACGCGGCTGCGTTCGGGCTGGATTGTGCAGAGATATTGCCCTTCGGCCATTTTCGGCGCCGCGCCGCCGGTCGCCGCGCCGGGGGCGGAGGCATCGGACAATTCGGCATGTGCGTCGGGGCGGGTGACGAACAGGATCGCTGCGCCGAGCACCAGCACCGCGCCGGCGCCGCCCGCGATCTTGGCGTTCCGCATATTCTTCTGGCTGGTGAACAGCAGGCTCGCCCCCGCCGCGAGAGCCCCGATGACGAACAATATCCCGGCGAGCGCGATGCGATTCTCGCGCGACGCGAGCGCGTCTTCCTGCGCGCGCGCCTGTTTGAGTTCGCGGTCGAGCTTCGCTGCCGCGTCCTTCGCGGCATTGGCTTCGGCGCTGGCGCGGCTTTCGGCGTCGAGCGCGGCGCGGTCGCGCGCATCGGCCTCGGCCATCGACAGGCAGGGGGTGCCGATGCCGGTATATTGCTGATCCGCGTCGGCAAGGAAGCGTGCGAGCTCGCGCGTCGAAATGGCAAAGGCAAAGGGCGAATCGCCGTCATCGGCGCGGGTGATCGCAGTGTTGATGCCCACGATACGCCCGCATCCGTCGACCAAAGGCCCGCCCGAATTGCCGCGCGAGATCTTGGCGGTGTGGACCAGCATCGCGACCCCGTCGACCGCCTGCGTGTTCGACAGATTGCCCTCGCTGCGCACCGGGGTGCGCGGGGTGATATAATCCGACGCGCTGCGCGCGGTCGCCAGGTCGACATTGCCCGGATAGCCCAGCGCGACGACGTCGGCGCCCGAATCGATCGGGCCGGTATAGATGGCGGCGGCGGGCAGCCGGCCCTCGGTAATCTCGATCAACGCCAGGTCGCGCGCGGTATCGATCGCGATCAGCTTGCCCGCATAGCTTTTCTGCCCTTCCGACGGAACGACGCCCAGCGCCACGTTGCCCGGATATTTGACCGCCGATTCGACGACATGCGCGTTGGTGACGATGCGCGTCGGCGAGATCGCGATGCCGCTGCCGTGGCCGAAGCCGACGACTTCGCCATCGACCATCGCGACGGTGACGACGCGCACGACGCTGCGCGACGCCGCGCTGATGTCGTCGGCGGCGCGGGCCGGAAAGGTGAAGGCCAAGAGGGCGAGCAGCAGCGTGAGGAAGCGGGTCATGGCGCGCAGATTAGCCCGCCGTGAAGCGAAGGCAAGCGGAGCTAGATATACGGACCCCACATCACCATCCACGCCCCGGCGCTGCCCGCGAGGATGATGAGGCCCGAGATGCCGAGCAGCAGCGCGGTGCCGTTCCGCGCCGCCGGAGTGTCGTGTGCGCCGGCGCGCAGATAAAGTTCGGCGAGGCCAAGCGGGAGCAGCGAGTTGGCGAAGGCGAGGAACAGGTCGAACGGCCCGTCCATCGCCTTGCCGATCCCGGCGCCGCCGGTCGCGAGACCCCACGCCATATAGCCGACGCGCATGAACCACACCGCGCTGGCGACCGCGAACAGGCGAATCGCCCAGCGCCGGTGATCGGCGAAGCGGCGTGCGCGTGCTGCGCGCCATGCCATCGCGGCAAAGCCGAGGATCAGCAGCGCGTCGAGCGTGATGCCGATCGCTCCGATATAGTTCAGCCACGTCCCGCGGCCCCACGTCATCCACAGCCCGCCGAGCGCGAGCGCCAGCGCGCAGATCAGGTAGAGCCGGCCGTTCCAGCGATGGACTGCCGGCCAGCGGCCGCGGATCGCGGGGACGACCTGGACGAGACCGCCAAAGCTGATCACCGCTGCCATCAGTACATGGGCGGCGAAGAAGAGATTGCCCGCGCTATCGCCCGCGACATGGCCGGTGATCAGCGGCTTGTCGTTCCATGCCGCGAAATTGCCGGTCAGCGTCGGCGGATAATAGAAGAGCAGGATGAAGGCGGTGAAGAGCAATTGTCCCGCCGCGATGGCGAGAAAGCAGAAGGTCGCGCTGCGGGCGAGCCAGTCGCTGCGGCGCGCGCTGCGGGCAGGCGCGAAAGATCCATTGAGCGTCGCCATGGCGAATTCCCTGATTTGTGCGAAAACCCTGCGCCTTTCGCAAGGGTGAGTCAATGATATAATACAGTAATACAGATGCGGCGATGTTTGAGCGCAAGCGCCGGGACGCGCGCCGGATCAGGGCATGGCATATCTGTCCTCACAGTCAGGAAAGGATGGTCCGATGACCTATGTGATCGAGGGGCTTTGCCCCGATGATTTTGCCCCGCTTTTCGAATATGACGACGCCGCGCTCGCCGCGATCAACGCCCGCCGCGTCACCGCCGCCGCCGATCGCGGCTATCCGTGCCGCATCAGCCTGGAGGATGCGAAAGCGGGCGAGGAACTGATCCTGCTCCATCACATCAGCCACGACGTCGATACGCCGTACCGCAGCGCCTATGCCATTTATGTCCGGTCGGGGGTCGCGGCGGCGACCTATCATGACGAACTGCCGCCAGTGTTCGCAGGCCGCCCGTTTGCGCTGCGCGCGTTCGACGCCGACGGTATGCTGCAGGCCGCGCGGCTCGCGGGACCGGGCGAGGCCGATGGCGCGATCCGCGACCTGTTCGCCGGTCCCGGCATCGCCTATATCGATGCGCATAATGCCGCATACGGTTGTTTCGCGGCGCGGATCGAAAGGGATTCAGCCGAAAGGAGCGGGACATGAGCATCGACCTGATGACCGATGACGCACGCTGGACGGCCGTGCTCCGCCGCGACCGGGCGCTCGACGGGCGCTTCGTCACCGGGGTGCTGACGACCGGCATCTACTGCCGCCCGAGCTGCGCCGCGCGCCATCCGAAGCGGGCGAATGTCCGTTTCTTCGCAGACGGCGCGGCGGCGCGGGCCACTGGTTTGCGGCCGTGCAAGCGCTGCCTGCCCGATGATGTCGCACGCGACGAGGGCGCGGTGCTCGCCGCGATCGCCGCGATCAAGGAAAGTGAGGAACCGCTGGCGCTCGCCGACCTCGCGGGGCGCACCGGCTATTCGCCGACGCATTTCCAGCGCGTCTTCACCCGCCATACCGGCCTGTCGCCCGCCGCCTATGCGCGCGCGCTGCGCGACGAACGCGCGCGGCAGGCGCTGAGCGAGGGAAGCCGGGTCACCGACGCGATCTACGACGCGGGCTTTTCGGGGCCGTCGCGTTTCTACGAGAATATGGAAGGGCGCATGGGTATGACCGCGTCGGCGTGGGTGAATGGCGGCAAGGGGACGACGATCCACTGGGCGGTGGTGCCGACCAGCCTCGGCGACATGCTCGTCGCCGCAACCGAAAAAGGCGTGTGCCGGCTGAGCTTCGCCGAGGGCCGCGCGGCGCTGGAGGCGCGGTTTCCGGCGTCCGAACTGATCGAGGGCGGAGCTGAATTCGCGGCGTTGCTCAAGGAAGTCGTCGCGGCGGTCGAAGCGCCGGTGAACGGGTTCGACCATATCCCGATCGACGTGAAGGGCACCGCCTTTCAGGAAGCGGTGTGGCGCGAACTGCGCAGGATTCCGGCGGGCGAGACGCGCAGCTATGCCGATATCGCCGCCGCGGTCGGCAAGCCGGGGGCGGTGCGCGCGGCGGGCAGCGCGAACGGCGCGAACAATGTCGCGGTGCTCATCCCGTGCCACCGGGTGATCCGCAGCGACGGGTCGCTCGGCGGCTATGCCTATGGCCTGCCGATCAAGGAAGAATTGCTCAAGAGGGAGAGTTTTTGATGTCAGATAAAATTGCCGCGTTCCGGGCGCTGCACGTTCCGGGCAATCCGCTCATCCTCGTCAATATCTGGGACGCGGGCAGCGCCAGGGCCGTCGCTGCGGCGGGCGCGAAGGCGATCGCGACAGGAAGCTATGGCGTTGCGGGCGCCCAGGGGCGCGCCGACGGCGAGGATTTCCCGCTCGAGGATGTGTTCGAAAATCTCGCCCGCATCCTGTCGGTCACCGACCTGCCCGTTACCATCGACATGGAATCGGGCTATGGCGCCGACGCGGCGGCGGTCGGCGCCTCGGTCGGGCGCGCGAAAGCCGCGGGCGCGGCGGGGATCAATATGGAGGACCGGCTGCCCGGCGCAGGCGAATTATTGCCGCTCGCCGAAGCGGTCGCCCGTTATCGCGCCGCCGCCGACACCGGCATTTTCATCAACGCCCGCTGCGACACCTTCCGCGGACAGGATGCCGCGAAGGATGGCGACGCGCTCGTCGCCGCGACGCTCGAACGCGCGCGCGCCTATGCCGACGCGGGCGCCGGGTCGCTGTTCGTGCCCTTCCTGCTCGATCCGAAATATATCGGCGCGATCTGTGACGCCTCGCCGCTGCCGGTGAATATCCTGCGCGACAAGGGCGGGCCGACGCACCGGGAACTCGCGGCGCTGGGCGTCGGGCGGATCAGCCACGGGCACCAGTCGTGGGCGGGCGCCATGGCATGGCTGACGGCGCAGGCGCAGCAGGTGCTGGGCGGTGAAGAGCCCGATTATTGAGGCGGTGCATCAGTTGGCGGCGGTTTCCGATTCTTCGTCCGGCGTATCGGTTTTCAAGCGGTCGGCGTCTTTCCGCATCGCTTCGATCTGGTCGAGCAACGATTGCCCCCGCCCCCCGTCATGCGGGTCGAAGGCGATGCTTTGGACCAGTCTGATCGCTCCGTCGAAACGGCCCTGATTGGCCAGGGCGAACGCCTGACTGACGCGAATGGTCGTATTCTCGGGTTCGAGCGTGAAGGCTCTCCCCAGTCCCTGCAACGCAATTTGGGGCGGCGGCACGCCTTGATCGGCGAAGCTTTGATAATAGGCGTAGAGCGGGATCGGATCGTCTGGGTTGGTGCGGTTGGCGAGCGCGATCGGTTTGCGCACCGCACTCCATGCTTCGGCGCTATAATCGCCCTGCTTGTCCAGTTCGGCTGCAAGCAGTCGCCCGAGGAGGACGTTGGCGCGGATATGGTCGGGCTTCAGCATGATCGCCTTATCGACCGCCGCGCGCGCCGCGGCGACGTCGCGCTTGTCGTCGTCCATGCCCCATTCGGCCGCGGCGAGTTCGTACCAGACCTCGGCGTCGCCCGGTTGGGCGGCCGCCAGTTTTTGCAGCGCGAGGCGGACGCTGGCGGTCCGTTCGGGCGAGTATCGGGCACTCAGCCGCTCAAGGCGGAGCGGGATCAGCGCGTCTTCGGCGGCGGTAAGCGGGGCTATCGTGATCGCGCCCTCGATCTGCATTGGCTCGTGAAGCGCGACATAGGACAGCGGTTCATTGATATAGCGGTTGAGGTCCTTGTCGAGCTGACCCAAGTCGCCAAAAGCCTTGGGCGCTGCCTCGATGGCGTCCTCGCCGCGATTGATCGCCTCCATATAGGCGAGCAGCTGACCTTTTCGTTTCGGGTCGTTGTAAAGCATGTGGGTCAGCAGCCACGATCGCCCATAATAGACATCGGCCATGCCGCTGCCGCGCACCGCGTCGGGGCGTTGGGTTATCAATTGCTCGACCGGAATCTTCGGCATCGCGAGCAAGCCAAAGGCGCGGCGGTGGACAGGCTTGCCGATCGACGCTTTGCCTTCGCTCGTGAAATCGACCGTCGACAGATATTCGGCGAAGCCTTCGACGAACCAAGCCGGGTGGGCGGCCGGGACAAAGCGCTTCATGAAGTGATGGGCATATTCGTGGAATAATGTCTGCTGCGCCAGCGGGGTGCCACGCCCTTCGTCATTTTCGCGGTTCGATACGGCGAAGGCGCCGTTGGGCGTTGCAAGATAGAAGCCCGCGATCGACGACCCTCTCTTCCCCGACGCGAGCCGCCCGGCCTCGTCGGCGTGTGCGACGAGGTAGATAGCCAGCCGGTTAGGCTCAAACCCGTCAGGGACGTTGAAGCGATGGCGCAGCGTCGCGTCGAACCGCTGCAGATTCTCGGCAAAGCTGCGCAGCGATTTTTCGCTACCCTCGCTGTAGATGATAAAATTATTGGTATCGGCGCGCAGCCAGCGGGCGCTGGCGGGCGTCGCCAGCGCCATGGTGAACAGGACGGCAAGCGCCGCCGCGATCCCGTGTCGCATAATGTCCCCCTATTGGCTGGCGCCGCCCCGGCGTCAGCCCTTCTTCTTGCCCGCGGCCGCGTCCTTCTGGTCCTGGAATATCTCCGCGATCTTCCCCCGCGCCTCGTTGATTTTATCCTGATCGATGAACTCGACCGTCGCGAGGATCTTGTTTTCCTTGTCGCCGGCATGCGCATCGAAGGCGATCGGCGACAGCACGTCGCGGGCGAGCTTGCCCTTGTTCTCGTTCAGAAGCTGCCGGGCGAGGACCAGACGGTACCCCGGATCATAGGATGCATAGTCCCAGGCATCCTCCAGCATGATCAACGCCTCTTCGGGGATCGGCCCGCCGGCCTCGGAATAGGACATGTAAAGCCCGATCATCGGGCGCGGGTCCTTGAGGTCGAGCGTGTGCGCCTTGGTGAACCAGGGCCGCGCCGCGGCATATTGCGCCTTGTCGGTTTCGCCGCGTGCCATATGCACCGCGCCCATCATGAAATGCGCGGGCGACGAGGTGGGCGCGATCGCGATCGCGCGCTTCGCGGCGGTTTCGGCGGCGTCGAAATTCTTGGCATCAAGCTGGGCCTCGGCGACGACCAGTTGCGCGAACAGGCTGTCGGGATTGGCGCTATCCTTGCCCGCAACGTCGCGGGCGACGTCCTTGGCCTGTTTCGGATTAACGCCAACCTGCGACCGGATATAGGGCGGCATCAGGCTTTCCTCGACCGCCGTCAGCTGGCGCGTCGTCACAACGGGTTCGACATAGGCCGGCGGCTTGATGTCATATCCGGGGAAAGGCCCGTTTTTATATTTGCGCAGTTCGGCCTGCAGCTTGTCGAGATCACCGAAGACGCGCTTCGCGGCCTCAAGGCTGTCCTCACCCTTGTTGAGCGCGGTCAGATAGGCGGGCAACTGGCCTTTGCGCGCTTCGCTGAAGTTCAGATAGTGCGACAGCAGCCAGCCGACCGAATAGGACTGCATCAGTTCCATCCCCTTCAGCTTGACCTTGTGATCGAACAAACGCGACAGGCGCGTGTCGGGCAGCACCCGCAGTGCCTCGCCGCGCGCTTGCGGCACATTACCGAGGTGGAAACTGCCATCGTCCCGCAGTTCGATCGTGCCATAGACTTCGGCAAAGCCTTCGGAATACCAATGGGGATAGGCGGTGCTGAAATTGGTCAGCATGAAATGGTGCGTATATTCGTGGAACAGCACGCGCTGCGTATCGAGCTGGATTTCGTTCAAGGTGCGGACACCCACGCCATCGCGGCGCTTGTTACGCGCTGGAACAAAGGCGACGGTGCCGCCCGCCCGTCCGATATAAAAGCCGTAAATGCCCGATTCGGGCGCGCCGGCGAGCGCGGCGATATCGTCGGTATCGCCGCTGCGAAACACCTTGACCTTGTTCGCTACGCCCATGTCGGGGCCCGGTACGGGCCGTCCCTGCAGATAGCGCAGCGCATTGTCATAACGTTCGAGCAGGCGCGCGAATTGCTCGGCGTCCGCCTTCTTGCTTTCCGAATAGACGATGAAATGCGACGTTTCGGCCTGCCACCATTCGGCGCGCGCGCTCGCGCTGATCGAAAGGGCCGCCAAAGCCACGCCAGCGCTGATCGCGCGCATCATCCTGCGAATGTCCACCTGTTGCCTCCACCCACTTAAGCCCCGGTAATGGACCGATGATTAACAGGAAAATTGGCCGAATCCAGTTCGCTTTGCGCGGGCGCGGTCAGACGAAGCTGTAGGGGTCGATATCGATCGCCAGCCGCGCTTTCGACGGCCAGTCGACGCTGCTCACCCAATCGCGGATCGTCCCCTGCAGATCGAAGCTGCGCGGGGCGTGGAGCAGCAGGCGGAAGCGGTGGCGGCCGCGCAGCATCGCCAAGGGGGCAGGAGCGGGGCCATAGACCGCGAGGCCCTCGGCGACCGGCGCCTTTTGTCCCAGCCGCTGCGCCTGTCCGCGCGCGACCTCGATATCCTCGGACGAGATGACCAGCGCGGCGAAGCGGCCATAGGGCGGCGCGCCGGCGAATTTGCGCGCCGCCGCCTCGGCCGCATAGAAACCGTCGCGGTCGTTGGCGACGAGTGCCGCCATCACCGGCGCCTCTGGAACGCGCGTCTGGATCAGCACCGCGCCGGGCTTGACCCCGCGCCCGGCGCGCCCCGCGACCTGGGCGATCTGCTGAAAGGTGCGCTCGGAGGCCCGCAGGTCGCCGCCGTCGAGCCCCAGGTCGGCATCGACGACGCCGACGAGCGTCAGGTTGGGGAAATGATAGCCCTTGGTGACGAGCTGCGTCCCGATGATGATGTCGACCAGCCCGCCCTCGACATTATCGACGAACTCGGCCGCTTTCGCCGGCGACCAGAGCGTGTCGGAGGTGACGATCGCGACCCTCGCCTCGGGAAAGCGCAAGCTCACCTCGTCGGCGACGCGCTCGACGCCGGGTCCGCAGGCGACGAGGCTGTCCTCATCCTCGCATTCGGGGCACAGCCGCGGCGGCGGCATGACATGGCCGCAATGGTGGCAGGCGAGCCGGTGGACCAGCCGATGCTCGACCATCCATGCGGTGCAGTTCGGGCACTGGATGCGGTGGCCGCACGTCCGGCACAGGGTCAGCGGCGCGAAGCCGCGGCGGTTGAGGAATAGCAGGCTCTGCTCGCCCTTTTGCAACCGGTCGGCGAGCGCCTCGACCAGCGGCGGGGCGAGCCAGCGGCCGCGGTCGGGCGGGTCGGCGCGCATGTCGATCGCCGCGAGGTCGGGCAGGGTCGCGCCGCCGAAGCGCGCGGGCAGGACGATGTGGCGGTAACGCCCCGCCTCGACCATCGCGAGGCTTTCGAGCGCCGGGGTGGCGCTCGCGAGCACGACGGGCAGTCCTTCGAAATGCCCGCGCATCACCGCGACGTCGCGCGCGTGATAATGGACGCCGTCCTCCTGCTTGAAGCTCGTCTCATGCGCTTCGTCGACGATGATGACGCCCAGCCTGGCATAGGGCAGGAACAGCGCCGAACGCGCGCCGACGACGATCTTCGCTTCGCCGCTCGCGATGGCGTGCCACGCCCGGCGGCGCTCGGTCGAGCGCAGCCCCGAATGCCAGGCGACGGGCTCGCAGCCGAAGCGCGCGGCGAAGCGCGTCAGCATCGGTTCGGTGAGCGCGATTTCGGGGAGCAGCACCAGCGCCTGGCTGCCCGCGTCGATCGCGGCGGCGATCGCTTCCATATAGACTTCGGTCTTGCCCGACCCGGTGACCCCGTCGAGCAGCAAGGTGTCGAATTTCGCGGCCGCCACCGCATCCTTGAGCTGCGCCGCCGCCGCGGTCTGTTCGTCCGACAGGGCGGGCGGGGCGAAGCCGCTGTCGGGTGCGGGATAGGGCTGGTCGGCCGAAATGGTGACCGCCTCGAGCGCGCCGCTGTTCACCAGCCCGCGGATCACCGCCTCGCTGACCTCTGCAAGCGCAGCGAGTTCGCGCACCATGCCCTGCCGCTCGCCGATCTTTTCGAGCGCCACGATGCGCTGCGCGGTCATCCGCTGGGGAACCTCGCCCGTGGCGCGATATTCGACGATCGGGCGCCGCGCGTCGGCAAAGGCGACCCCCGGCAGCACCATCCGCAGCACCGCGCCGGGCGGCGCGAGATAATAGTCGCTCGTCCATTCGACGAGGCGGCGCAGCGGCGCCGCGACCGGCCGGACGGCGACGACTTCGTAGAGATTGCGTAGGCGATTGTCGCCGACCGCCTCCGGCGCGCCGAAGCTTGCATCCTCCCACACGACCCCGCCGAGCCGCCGTGGTCCGAGCGGCGCGATCACGACGCTGCCGAGCACGGCCTCGCTTTCGCGCGGAACGCGATAGTCGAGCGGGCCGAGGGCCGCCGTGAGGAGAAGAACGCGGGCGCGGGTCATGGACTGGGCAGGATATAGGGCGGCGGGTAAAATAGGAAAGCGCGGCTGACAGAAACCGTCGCCCCCGCGAAGGCGGGGGCCGCTATCGGCCTGACGCAACATCTCCAGCGGCCCCCGCCTTCGCGGGGGCGACGGTTAAGTCGCCGCGAACGCCGCCTTCTTCACCACCCGCTTCGCCGGCTTCGGCCGCTTGAACCAGAAGCTCCACACCGCAAGGCTGCCGAGCATCGTCATCGCCAGCCCCGAAACCGTCAGCGCGATTCGCCATGCCCAGCCGCCGACCTTCGACGCATGGATCGGGAAGGCCATGTTGAACGCCTGCGCGCCGGGCGCTAGCTTCAGCGCATCGCGCGCGCCGAGCAGTTCGCCGGTCGCCGCATCGAACGCCAGCGTCGTGCGGCCGTTGGGCAGCCATTCGGCGGGCTGCTTCATGCGGATATTGATCGGGTCGCCGGGCTTGCGCGGCAGGCTGAGAATACGGAATTCGGCATCGGGAAAGCGCCGCCGCGCCTCGGTCAGCATCGCGGTATAATCGGGCTTATCGGTGAGTGGGCCGCCCTTATATTTCGGCGGATCGAGCGCCTTCGCGGTCTCGGCGACCGGGCCGAACGGTGCGACCATCCCCAGCGCAAAGGGCCGGAAGATCATCATCGTCCCGGTGACGACCGACAGCAGCAGCAGCGGCGCCGCGACGATACCCAGATCGCGGTGGTGCATGACGATCGCCGGGCGGCTCATCCGCTTGGGCCACAGGCGCAGCTGGAAGGTCCGCCGCGTCCGCCACCACAGGATGACGCCTGAAATCACGAAGAACAGCCCGCACAGCCCAGCAATGCCGATCACCCATTCGCCGCTGTCGCCGGCAAACAGATGGTGGTGGAAATCGAAAATCCAGAGCTCGGGCCGTTCCCTCTGGCTGACCCAGCGCGTCACCAGCTCGCCCGACTGGTTCGCATAGGCCCCTGCACCCTCTCCGAAGCGCAGCTGGTGCAGTCCGAACCGGTCGTCGGCATAGATGATGCCCTGCGCGCCGGGCAGCACCATCAGCCTTTCGGTCGTCGCGGCGACGGTGGAAAGGTCGCCGCGCAGCGGGTCGCCGGTGCCCGGCACAGCGATCCACAGATGCTCGTAGAGCAGGATCGTGCCCGACAGGCCGAGCAGCGCGAGCACAAGGCCGATCAGGCCCCCCGTCCAGCGGTGCAGCGTGTCGAGCAGCTTCATCATGTCAGAAACGCCCCCTTAGAACCTGTAGTCCCAACCGAGCGTGACCGTCCGTCCGCGTCCGGTAAAGAAGCGGGCATTGTCGGTCGCGGCGACGGTCGAGCGGATCGTCTGGCTGTTATAGGTGACATAGTCGACATCGAAGAGGTTGGAGGCCGCAAGCGTGATCCCGCCCAGGCGTGGCAGCTCATAACGCAGCACGGCGTCGGTCAGCGTGTAGCCGGAAAAAGCGGTGTTGGCCGGCGCGCCATCGAATCTGCGGTCGAGATAGAGGCCCGCCTGCACGCGCGCGGATACCGGCCCGCTGTTGTAGCTGGCCCAGAGATTGACCCGGTCGGGCGAAATATTCGCGCCGTCGAGGTCGATATCGACCTTGTCGTCCTTGTTGCTGTCCGTGCGGCCGGACAGATGGGCATAGCCGGTACCAAGCTTCAGCCCGTCCACCGGAAGCTCGACCGCCAGATTGATTTCGAAACCTTGGATTTCGATGCGCTGGCGCTGGACATCATAGACGCCGGCGCTGTTCATGACCAACAGCCCGCCATCTTTTGACGTGGACCAGAAATAGGAAGCGCTGGCATCCAGGGGCCCGCGCTTGATTTCGATGCCAAGCTCGCGATTGTTGGAAATAACCGGGGTGACGTTGACTTCGTCGATGCGGAAATTCGGCTGGGTCCTGCCATTGACCGACCGCAGGATGCGGCCGACATCGGCAATCGAATAGCCTTCGGCATAGCTGGCATAGGCCCGGATGCCTTGCATAGGCTCGATAATTACGCCGCCATTGATCAGCAGATCGTCAAAATTGCGGGTGCCGCCGGTGACCCGCGCCGAATTATAGGAGGCCAGCGTCACATAATCATCGACCTTGAGCTGGCCATTTTCCCAGCGCGCGCCGCCCGCAACGCGCAGGATGCCGTCAAACAGTTTCAGATTGGCCTGGCCGAAGGGAGCGAGCGTACGGAAGGTGGTGGGCGGGACCCAATAGCGCCCGGTCGCGATCATCTCCTGCTGGGTCTTGTCCCACATCGAGTCGAAGCCGAGCGTGATGTTGAGCGCGTCGAAAAATTGCCGTTCATAGCTGACGCGCGCGCCCAGCTTGCGCGAGCGGTTTGCCGACTGGTCGAATAATGTGCCGACGGGTGCGATGTTGGCGTCCTGAAAGGTTGCGCTCACATCGCCGCCGAAAATATCGCGCGACCGGTTGAAAAAGGCCTGGAAGATCAGATTGCCGCCGCCGAGATCGGTATCGGTCAGCGTCAGATTGACGGTCTCGACGCGGTTGGAGGCCATCTCGCCTTCCATTTCGCCACGCTTCGAGCTGGTGGGAAGACCCGTCGACCGATTGCCCGCGACCTGCACCCAGTCGCCATTGCCCTCCAGGTTGAAACGCGTCGCGAACAGTTCGAGACGCGCGGTCGATGACAGATCATAACCCAGTCGCGCAAAGAAGCTGAGGCTCTTGCTGTCCTGCACATCGCCCTGCGTATTGTCGATGCCGACGCGGCGGCCCGCGCCATCATAATAGAGGCCGCGCGTTTCATAGGCGACGCCGCCGGTCGCATCGAACGCGCCCTGGCGATAGGCGATCAGTCCGCCGAGCTTGCCGCCAAAGCTGTTGTTTTCAAAATTGCCCGTCGATCCTTGCACCAGCACGCGGCCGGAGAGGCCGTCTTCGCGCGGCGCCTTGATCACCACCTGATTGACCACGCCGCCGGTCGCGCCGATCCCCTGCAAGGCATTCGATCCATAGATCAACTCGACGCGATCGAGGAAAAAGGGATCGATCGTATAGCCGTCGCGCGATCCGTCGCGGATCGGGGTCGATTGCGGGATGCCGTTGATCGCATAGAGCGGCGAGCGGCCGCGCAGCGTTTCGCCCGAGCCCGAGAGTTTCTGGCGCGTCGGCGAGAAGCTGGGGGTCAGGTTCGCGACCGCATCGATGACCGAGCCAGCGACCGCAACCTGTTGATCCAGACTGTCCTTGGAAATGACATCGATCGTCAGCGGCAACGCGTTCGGGGGCAGGATCGTCCGCGCGGCGGTGACGACAATGCCGTCGTCCTGCGCGGCGCTGTCATCGACGGGCGCGATGTCCTGCGCGAAGGCGGGGAAGGGAAGCGCGCCCGAAAGCAGCGCGGCGACGAGCCATTTGCGATTCATTATCAACTCCTGTTGCGGAGCGGGCGCTAGTGCGACACATTTGCAAAGGCAAGGATTTTCGTCGTTTCCGCGAGGCGGCGGCGGGCTGCTAACGCCGATTGCAGACCTATCCATCATCGTCACCCCGGACTTGATCCGGGGTCCCGCTTGACGTCGAAAGCTGCTGCTGCCCAAAAAAGCGGGATCCCGGGTCAAGCCCGGGATGACGAGGGAATTGAGAAACGACCAAGGTTTGACGTTGCGACTATCTTTGTCATTCCCGCGAAAGCGGGGACTTAGAGCGTGCGTCAGCTGGCCCATCCCTGGGTTCCCGCTTTCGCGGGAATGACAAAGGTTCGTAACGACGACTGCTCCCCACCCCAAACCGCCATCGCCTTGCGAGGGGGTGACGCCGCTCCCCAAACCGCGCTATCAGCCGGCGCATGCGCGAAAAGGAACTGCGTTTTGCCCTGATTTGCTACGGCGGCATCAGCCTTGCCGTTTATATGCACGGCATTACCAAGGAGATATGGCGGCTCGCCGCCGCGTCGCGGGCGTTTCACGATGGCGGCGAGCTGGCGGGACCGGCGGCGGTCTATCGCGACCTGCTGGGCGCGATCGCGGCGGGCAGCGGGGTGCGGCTGCGCGTGCTCGCCGATATCGTCGCGGGCGCGAGCGCGGGCGGGATCAACGGCATCTTCCTCGCCCGCGCGCTCGCCACCGGCCAGTCGCTCGATCCGCTGACCGAATTGTGGCTGGGCGATGCCGATGTCGATCATCTGCTCGACCCCGACGCGCGGCCGCTGTCGGCGGCGACCAAATTCTGGGCGGTGCCGCTCGCCGGCTGGGCGATGAAGCGGCGCGGCAATGTCATCGACCGCACGGTGGGTGAAGCCGCGCAGGACGAGGTGCGCGCCAAGCTGTCGCGTTTCGTCCGCGCGCGCTGGTTCGAACCGCCCTTCGGCGGCGAGACCTTCTCGAACCTGCTCATCGACGCCTTCGACGCGATGGACGCGGGGCCGAAGGGACCGGCGCTGGTGCCCGCGGGGCAGCCGGTCGACCTGTTCGTATCGGTCACCGATTTCGCCGGGCACAGCATGCCGCTCGCGCTCAACAGTCCGCCGCGGGTCACCGAGCAGGAGCATCGGCTGATCCTGCATTTCCGCCAGGACGGGCGGCGCGGCAAGGATCTGGGCGATATGCCGGGGCTCGCCGCGGCGGCGCGCGCGACCGCCAGTTTCCCGGGCGCCTTCCCGCCCTTCACGCTGCGCGAACTCGATACGGTGCTCGAAAAGCGCGGCATCGCCTGGCCGGAGCGCGACGCGTTCATCCGCACCCAGCTTCCGGCGGGCGGCGAGGGCGACCCCGCCGACCGGGTGCTGATCGACGGATCGGTGCTCGCCAACGCGCCCTTCCGTCCCGCGATCGCGGCGCTGAAACAGCGGCCGGCGCGGCGCGAAGTCGACCGGCGCTTCGTCTATATCGACCCCAAACCCGATTTTCGTTCGATCAGTTTCGGCAAGCGCGGCGAGGTGGCGGAAGGCGAGGACGTGCGGCTGCCGGGTTTCCTGCCGACGATCCTCGGCGCGCTTTCCGAAATCCCCCGCGAACAGCCGATCCGCGAGAATGTCGAGGCGATCGAGGGCATGTCGCGGCGCATCCGCCGCATGCAGCATATCGTCGATGCGATGAAGGTCGAGGTCGAGGAACAGGTCGCGGCGATGTTCGGCACGACCTTCTTCCTCGACGCGCCGACCCCGGCGCGGCTCGATAAATGGCGCGCCAAGGCGCAGGAACAGGCGGCGGCGCGCGCGGGCTTCGCTTATGCGCCCTATGGCCATCTGAAGCTGTCGGCGGTGATCGAGGAACTGGTTGGGATGGTCGACCGGCTGTCGCCGCCCGAAGGCAGCGTGCACCGCGCCAACCGGCGCCAGGCAATCTGGGACGAAGTGCGCGCGCGCGGGCTCGACCGCATTTCGGGCAAGAAGGGCGCGGGCGCCAGCGGCGATGCGATCGCCTTCTTCCGCACCCACGACCTCGGTTTTCGCATCCGCCGCCTGCGCTTCATGGCGCGCGAGCTCGATGCGGTGATCGCAGGCCGCAGCGAAGGGCGCGACACGGCGTGCGAGGAGATGCGCGGTGCGATCTTCACCGCGCTCGGCCTTTATCTCGAACGCGAGGGCGATAGCTGGATCGCCGATCTCGACGTGCCCGCCGACGCCGATCCCGGGCAATGGATCGACGCGATCGCGGCGCGGCGCGACCTGACCGCGGTCGACGGCGAGGCCGATACGCTGATCGCCGCGGCGCTGACCTCGCTGCCCAAGGACGACCGCCGCGTGCTGCTGCTCGCCTATCTCGGCTATCCCTTTTACGACATTGCGACCTTGCCCTTGCTGCAGGGCGAGGGGTTCGACGAGTTCGACCCGATCAAGATCGACCGCATCTCGCCCTCCGACGCGATCGCGATCCGCAGCGGCGGCGCGGCGGCGATGCTGAAGGGGATCGAATTCAACAGCTTCGGCGCCTTTTTCAGCCGCGCCTACCGCGAAAATGATTATCTTTGGGGTCGCCTCCATGGCGCCGACCGGCTGATCGACATCGTGGCGAGCAGCGTGACGGGCGAGGCCGCGCTCCCGGCGGAGGAGTTGAAGGCGATCAAGCGGCGCGCGTTCCATGCGATCCTCGACGAAGAGGAGGACAGGCTGCCGATGGTCAAGGCGCTGATCGCCGAACTGCGGGGCGAGATCGGATAATATCGGCGCGCTCGCCGCGCGGACGGGATCCGGCTTGCAACCCCGGTCATAATGTTGAAACTGCCGAAAAGTTCAAAAAGGGGTCGATGATATGCGTCTGCTTTCCGCCTTGCTTGTTTCCGCCGCGATGCTCGCCGCCGCGCCCGTCCACGCCAAACCTGCCGATGCCGAAACGGCGAAGAAGATATTGAAGGACAGCGTCGCGATCCCGACCGTCGAAGGACGCGGCAAGGTGCCCGAACTCGCCGCTTATTACGCCGGGGTGCTGAAGGCGGCGGGCTATGCCGACAGCGATATCGTCATCACGCCGATCGGCGAAACCGCGACCTTTGCCGCGACGCTTGCCGGTAGCGGCAAAGGGAAGCCGATCGTGCTGCTCGGCCATATGGACGTGGTCGAGGCCGACCCCAAGGACTGGGCGCGCGATCCGTTCGTTCCGGTCGAGGAAAACGGCTATATCTTCGGCCGCGGGTCGGAAGACAACAAGTTCGACGTCGCGATGATGGTCGCGGTGATGGCTGAGCTCAAGAAGGAGGGCTTCAAGCCGAAGCGCTCGATCATCCTGCTTCTGTCGGGCGACGAAGAGACATCGATGGTCACGACCCGCGCCCTGGCAGCGAAATATAAGGACGCCGAATTCGCCCTGAACGGCGATGGCGGCGGCGGGCTGATCGGCGAGGATGGCAAGCCCAAATATTACGGGCTGCAGGCGGGCGAAAAAACCTATGCCGACTATGTGCTCGAAGTGACCAATCCGGGCGGCCACAGTTCGCGCCCGTCGGACACCAATGCGATCGTCCAGCTGTCGAACGCGCTCGCGAAGGTTGGCGCCTATCGTTTTACGCCGCAGCAGAATGAACTGACCAGGGTCGGCATGCCGATCGTCGCCGACCAGGTCGGCGGCGATATCGGCGCCGCGCTCAAGGCCTTCGCCGCCAATCCGTCGGATGCGAAAGCGATCGCCGCGATCCGCGCCGACCCCGAATATGTCGGGCAGATCGGTACGACCTGCGTGCCGACGCTGGTCAAGGGCGGCCATGCCGAAAATGCGCTGCCCCAGCGCGCGACCGCGAACATCAATTGCCGCATCTTCCCCGGCGTCAGCATCGAGGCGGTGCGCGCCGAGCTGGAAAAGGTGATCGCCGATCCCGCCGTCAAGGTGAAGACCGACCCCGACGCGACCGCCAGCGACGCCTCGCCGCTGCGCCCCGACGTCGTCGCCGCGGTGACCAAGGCGGTGCATGCGCGCGCGCCCGGCCTGCCGATCATCCCGTCGATGAGCGCGGGCGCGACCGACAGCCTGCATTTCCGCGCCGTCGGGGTGCCGAGCTATGGCGTCGCAGGCCTGTTTTCGAAGGCGAGCGACAGCTACGCCCACGGCCTCGACGAACGCGCGCCGGTCGCGGCGATCGCTCCCGCGCTGGCGCATTGGGACAGCTTGCTGCGCGATTTGTCGAAATAGCGCAGACCCTGGACAGACTCTAGGCCGACAATCCGAACTCCGGCGCCGCGCGTAACCGTGCGGCGTCGCGCAGCGGCGGCAGGCCGAAGGCGCGGCTGTAGTCGCGGTTGAACTGGGAAGGGCTGTCATAGCCGACCTGGAAACCCGCGCTCGCGGCATCCATCGCCTCCGACACCATCAGCCGCCGCGCTTCGAGCAGCCGCAATCGGGTGCGATATTGCAGCGGGCTGAAGCGCGTGACCTTCTTGAAATGCTCGTGGAGGGACGACGGACTCATCCCCGCCAGCCCGGCCAGATGGCCGATGCTGAGCGTCCCGGCATAATTGTCCTTGATCCACGTCACCGCGCGGCTGACCTGATGCAGCCGCGTGTCGGCGGTCGCGATATGGCGCAGCATCGCGCCCTGCGATCCGGTTAGCAGCCGGTACAATATCTCGCGCTCGGCGAGCGGCGCCAGCGCGGCAATGTCGTCCGGCGTATCGAGCAGGCGGAGCAGGCGAAGCGCCGCGTCGAGGAGGCCCGCATCGGTATCGCCGACCGCGATCGACGGCGCATGGTCGCTACGCGGCACGCGGGCATCGTGCGCGAGCAGCAGTTCGCCGAGTACCGCAACGTCGAGGTCGAGCTTCAGGCACAGATAGGGATCGTCGGTGCTGGCATCGACGATCATGCCGCTCACCGGCAGGTCGACCGACACGACCAGAAACCGCGCGCTGTCATAGATGAAGCTCGCGTCGCCCAGCAGTACGCGCTTGCGGCCGCTGACCGCAAGGCACAGCGACGGTTCGTAGACGACCGGCATCGGGTGGCTTGGCTCGGAGCTACGGACAAGCGATACGCGCGGTAGCGCGCAAGGGTGAATCCCGTCCGTGGAACGATGGCGGAGTAATATGGAACGCATTTCCGATAATATCGTCATGGCGCCGGTTTTGCAGCGTCGCGATGTCCCGGCAAGCGTAAACCACATCGTTCGGAGGATCGTATAATCATTGCGGAGGCGCGTTCTACCGCTTCCGGTCGGCCCGGGTCCAAAAGCTGGTCACCGGACGGCGCAGGGCCGCCCGCTCTCGATGGAGACGATCATGAACATCACCGCCGATAAAGTCATCCTGATCACTGGCGCGAGCAGCGGTATCGGTGCCGCGACGGCGCGCGAACTCGCCGCCAGCGGCGCGAAGCTGCTGCTCGGGGCGCGCCGCACCGACCGGCTCGAAGCTCTCGCCGCCGAAATCGCCGCCGCGGGCGGCGCCGCCGACTATCGCGCGCTCGACGTGACCAGCCGCGACGACGTGCAGGCGTTTGTCGACCATGCCGTCGCCCGCTTCGGGCGCGTCGACGTGCTGGTCAACAATGCTGGGATCATGCCGCTGTCGCCGCTCGCCGCACTCGAAATGCAGAACTGGGACGCGATGATCGACGTCAATATCCGCGGCGTCCTCAACGGCATCGCGGCGGCGCTGCCCGGCTTCACCGCGCAGGGTTCGGGTCATTTCGTCAATGTCGCCTCGCTCGGCGCGCATTATGTCGTGCCGACCGGCGCGGTCTATTGCGCGACGAAGTTCGCGGTCTGGGCAATCACCGACGGCATCCGGCAGGAACATCGGGATGTCCGCGCAACGATCATCTCGCCCGGCGTCGTCGAATCGGAGCTTGGCCACGATATCACCGATCCGGACAGCGCCGCCGCGATGGCCGAATTCCGCAGCATCGCGATCACGCCCGACGCGATCGCCCGCGCGATCCGGTTCGCGGTCGAGCAGCCCGGTGATGTCGATGTCAGCGAGATCATCGTACGGCCGGTGAGGGGCAGCTTCTGAGCTTCGCGAGCGGCGCTGCTAGTCGAGCAGCGCCGCTACGGCCTTCTCCACCATCGCCGCCGCCGCATCGGCGCCGAAGCTGGCGGCGTCGAGCGACAGTTCGAGCCAGAGTCCGTCGACCATCGCCGTCAGCATCACCGCAAGCCGCGCGGCATCAACCGCGCCGCAGGCGATGAGCAGCTCGGCAAGCCGCGCCCGGTAGCCCGCATAGCTTGTCGCATGGATGGCAGCCATGCGCGCATCGCTGCGTGCGAGAGCCCAGAAAGCGGTCCATGCGCCCAGCAGTTCGGGATCGGTCACCGGCGGGCGGAAGCTGGCGGTCAGATAGGCCGAAAGACGCGCGCGCGGTTCGACCCCCGCGCTTTCCACCGCGCCGGCGAAAATCGCATCCATCCGGTCGCTTGTCGCTTCGTAGGTTGCCGCAACCAGATCATCGATGCCGCCAAAATAGTGGCGCAGCAGTCCCGGCGACACGCCGGCCTTCGCACAGATGGCGCGAACATTCGTGCCCGCCAGGCCATGTTCGGCGAGGCACGTCGCGGTCGCGTCAATCAGGTCGGCGCGGCGGGCGTCGGCGCTTTCGCGCGTAAAGGCTTGGCGAACGGGCTGCATGCTGTTATACATATGTACAACAAGGAACGGGACATGGCAACGCTGCGTGACACTTTCGACAACTTCGGGAACATCGACCCGCAGGACGGCTGGTCGCTCCCGGCATGGACCTACAGCGACCCCGACTTTCACGCCGTGGAAATGGCGCGCATCTTCCGTCCGAGCTGGCAGGTCGTCTGCCACGACAGTGACATTCCGAATGCCGGCGACTGGCACAGCATCGACTATTGCGGCGAAAGCGTCATCGTCGTGCGCGGCACCGATCGCACCGTGCGCGCCTTTACCAATGTCTGCCGTCACCGCGGTTCGCGCCTCGTCGACGGCGCGACGGGCTGCGCGAAAAAACTGGTCTGCCCCTATCATGCCTGGACCTACGAACTCGACGGCCGCCTGATCGGCGTTCCCGATTCGGCGAGCTATCCGACGCTCGACAAGGGCAGGGCGGGGCTCGTGCCGGTCGACCTCGAACAATGGCGCGGTTTCTGGTTCGTGCGGCTCGACGATGACGGCGGTCCGTCGGTCGCGGCGATGATGGCGCCCTATGAGGCGATGGTCGAACCCTATCGCTTCACCGAACTCGCCGCGCTCGGCCGCGTCACGCTCCGCCCGCGCGAGGTGAACTGGAAGAATGTCGGCGACAATTATTCGGATGGTCTCCACATCCCCGTCGCGCACCCCGGTCTGACGCGCCTGTTCGGCAAAAGCTATGGCGTCGAGGCCGAGGAACGCGTCGACCGCATGTGGGGCGACCTGATCGACCGGCCATCGGTGAACTGGTCCGAACGCATGTACCAGCGGCTGCTGCCTCCCGTCGCGCACCTGCCCGCGGACAAGCAGCGCCACTGGCTCTATTTCAAGCTGTGGCCCAATGTCGCCTTCGACATCTATCCCGACCAGGTCGATTTCATGCAGTGGCTGCCGACCGGGCCGACGACCTGCCTGATCCGCGAAATATCCTATGTGCTCCCCGATGAGCGCCGCGAGATGAAGGCGGCACGCTATCTGAACTGGCGCATCAACCGTCAGGTCAACGCCGAGGACACCGAACTGATCACCCGCGTCCAGCAGGGGATGGCGTCGAAAAGCTTCACCATGGGCCCGCTCAGCGACAAGGAAGTCTGCCTCAAGCACTTCTGTTCGCGGATGCGCGATATCATTCCCGAAGCGCGGCTGGAGGAGGCGCCGCTCGCGGGGTGGAGCCGTCAAAGCCCCTCCCCTTCAGGGGAGGGGTTGGGGGTGGGGGCCATCGGCCTTGCGCCAAGCTCGCGAGCCCCCACCCCAACCCCTCCCCTGAAGGGGAGGGGTTAAATGTTCGCCCCTCCAGTCATCATCGTCGGCGGCGGGCCCGCCGGCATGGTTGCGGGCCTGCTCCTCGCGCGCGCCGGGGTGCGCGTGACCGTGCTCGAAAAACACGCCGATTTCCTCCGCGATTTCCGCGGCGACACCGTGCACCCCTCGACGCTCGAGCTGTTCCATGAGATCGGGTTGCTTCAGGAGTTGCTTCAGGAACCGCACGCCGCGATCGACACGATGACGCTCAACCTGCTCGGCGGGCAGTACACGATCGCGACGATGAAACATCTGCCCGTCGCGGCGCGCTTCGTCGCGATGATGCCGCAATGGGACCTGCTCGATTTCATCGCGGGGCAGGGTAGGCGCTACCCGACCTTCGACCTGCGCATGTCGACCGAGGCGACCGGGCTGACCTATGGTGTCGCGAACCGCGTCAGCGGTGTGATGCTGGCAAGCGGCGAGACGCTGCCCGCGCGCCTCGTCATCGCCGCCGACGGGCGCCGTTCGGTACTGCGCGACGCCGCCGAGCTCCCGCTCGAAGATCTCGGCGCGCCGATGGACGTGCTGTGGTTCCGCATTCCCGTTCCCGCCGGCATGAATATGTCGGAGGTCGCGCTCGGCACGATCGACAAGGGCGGCATGGTCGTCGCGATCCCGCGCGGCGATTACTGGCAATGTGCACAGATCATCGAAAAGGGCGGCTTCGCCCCGATCGAGGCGTGCGGGATCGCGGCCTTCCGCGACAAGATCGTCGACATCGCGCCCGGTCTCGCCGCAGGGATCGATGCGATCCAGAGCTTTGACGATGTGAAACTGCTCTCGGTCGCGCTCGACCGGCTGACGCGCTGGTCGCGTCCCGGCCTGCTCGCGATCGGCGATGCGGCGCATGCGATGTCGCCGGTCGGCGGTGTCGGCATCAACCTTGCAGTACAGGATGCCGTCGCCGCCGCGAACATCCTTGCCGCCCGGCTCGCGGCCGGCGCCGATCCCGACCCGCTCCTCGCCAAGGTGCAGGAGCGGCGCTGGAAACCGACGACACGCATGCAGGCGATCCAGCGTTTTGCGCACCAGCGCGTCATCGAACCGATGCTGCGCGGTAAGATCACCCGCGTGCCGTTTGCGGTTCGCCTGCTCGATTCCGTTCCGCTGCTTCGCCGCATTCCGGGCCGCATTCTCGGCCTCGGTTTCGGCCGTCAGCATGTCCAATCCCCGCTTGCGAAAGAATTTTCATGACCAAAGCCTATGACGCCCTGATTATCGGCGCGGGCCACAATGGCCTCGTCTGCGCTTTCTATCTCGCCAAAGCGGGCCTCAAGGTCCGCATTGTCGAGGCGCGCGACGTCGTCGGCGGCGCTGCGGTGACCGAGGAATTCGCGCCGGGGTTCAGGAATTCGGTCGCGAGCTACACGGTCAGCCTGCTCCAGCCCAAGGTGATCGCCGACATGAAGCTCGCCGATCATGGCTATCGCGTGATCGAGCGCCCGATCAGCAATTTCCTGCCACAGGAAAACGGCGGTTATCTGAAGCTCGGCGGCGGGCTAGAACGCACCCAGGCCGAGTTTCGCAAGTTCAGCAGCCGCGATGCCGATGTGCTGCCGCAATATTATGACGCGCTCGAAAATGTTGCCGAGCTGCTCCGCGACCTCGCGCTGCGCGTCCCGCCAAACGTCGGCGAAGGGCTGCGCACCTTGCTCGACGGCGCGCGGCAGGGGCGGCGCTTCGCGGGACTTAGCCTCGAACAGCAGCGCGACGTGCTCGACCTGTTCACGAAATCGGCGCGCACGATGCTGGGTAGCTGGTTCGAGAGCGAGGCGGTCAAGGCTGCCTTCGGGTTCGACGCCGTCGTCGGCAATTATGCGAGTCCCGACACCCCGGGCAGCGCCTATGTTCTCCTCCACCACGTCTTTGGCGAGGTGAACGGCAAGAAGGGCGCGTGGGGACACAGCATCGGCGGTATGGGCAAGATCACCGAGATCATGGCGAAGGTGTGCCGCGACCTGGGCGTCGAGATCAGCCTCGAAAGCCCGGTCGACAAGGTGCTGGTCGATGGAAACAAGGCGGTCGGGGTGAAGCTGATCGGCGGCGAGGAAATCGCTGCAGCGCGCGTCATCGCCAATGTCGGGCCGAAGCTGCTTTACGAACGGATGATGGACGCGTTGGACCTGCCGGCGGGTTACGAACGCCGGATCAAGGGCTTCAAGGCGGGCAGCGGCACCTTCCGCATGAACGTCGCACTGTCCGAACTGCCGAAATTCACTTGCCTCCCGCACAATGAACAGGATGGGCCCGGCGAGCATCATCAGTCGGGAATCATCCTCGCACCGACGCTCGACTATATGGATCGCGCCTTCCTCGACGCGAAGCAATATGGCTGGTCGAAGGCGCCGATCGTCGAGATGCTGATCCCCTCGACCGTCGACGACAGCCTCGCGCCGCCGGGCCAGCATGTTGCCAGCCTGTTCTGCCAGCAGTTCGCGCCCGAGCTGCCCGATGGGCGCGACTGGGACAATGAGGAGGAAGCCGCCGCCGATTGCATCATCGACACGGTCGAAAAGCATGCGCCCGGTTTCCGCGCCAGCATCATCGCCCAGACCCGTCTGTCGCCCAAGGGACTCGAACGCAAATTCGGCCTCGTCGGCGGCGACATCATGCACGGCAATATGAGCCTCGACCAGCTTTGGGCGGCGCGACCCGTGCTCGGCAACGGCGGTTACCGCGGACCGGTGAAGGGGCTCTACATGTGCGGCGCGGGGACGCACCCCGGCGGCGGCGTGACCGGCGCGCCGGGGCATAATGCCGCGCAGGTGATCCTACGCGACCGGGGCTTCTTCGCGCCGCGCTGGCGCTGAGCGGCTCGCGATCAGGAAAAGCGGCAGGCCGGCAAGCGTCATGGCAAGGCTGTACAGGCTCGGCTCGATCCCCGCGCCGTAAAAGGCCCAGCAGACATAGACGATTCCGGCCACCGTGAGCAGGATGAAGCCCGCCGACATCGGGACGCGTTTGGCGTGTCGAAACTTCAATGCGGCCAGCGAGCCGACAAGATAGAAGATGATCGTGGTCGACGTCGTCACCAGCATCATGAAGTTGAACAGTTCCGCCAAGCCGCGGCTGTAATTGGCATAGACGATCAACGTGGCGAGCAGCGCCGACAGGAGCAGGCTCCAATGCGGTACGCCATGCCGGTTTTCGACGCCGAAGCTGCGCGAGATCAAGCCGCGGTGCGCAAGATCGCGCGGCAGCTCGCCAGCGAGCAGAACGAAGCCATTAAGCGCGCCAAGCGCGGCGATGGCGGCCAGGGCGGCCGCCGCGATACCCGCCTCGGGTCCGATGAAATGGCTGAAAAACGTCGGGAATGGCGCAATGGATTCGGTCAGGATCGGTAGCGGCACCAGCATCGTGACGGCCGTGCACGCCAGGAGATAGAGCAGGCCGGTCGCGATCATGCCGATCGTCGTTGCGCGCGGAACGTTCCGTTCGGGATCGGCTATCCGGTCGCCTGCCGCGAGAGCGCTTTCAAAGCCAAGCAGGGCGAACAGCGTAAAAGTCGCGGCCTGACCGACACTCGTCACGCTGACGGGTTTGGCCCCCTCCATCGACGGCAGGGCTCCATCGCCGGCGGTGAGCCACCAGAGACCAATGGAAATCGCGCCAAGCAACAGCAGCAGCTTCAGCACCAGCGTAACCACCTGCATTCCGCCCGCCTTGCGCACACCGAGCAGATTCACGAGGGTGAAGAACCATACAAAGGCGATGGCAAGCAGGGCGGCGGCGGACCCTCCGTCGTTCAGCGAGGGATAGATGATGGCGAGGTTGCGCACGGCCGCGACCGCCAGCGTTGCGTTGGTCACCCAGCAACTGATCCAGAAACTCCAGGCCACGATGAATCCCGTCGCGGGTCCGAATGCTTCGGCGGCATAAGTATAGGCGCCGCAGCCGCCGGGAAAATGGCGCGCGAGGCGGGCAAAAACCAGCGCGAGGCACAAGGTTCCGGCGATCGTCACGAGCCAGCCGAGCGCGGCATTCCACCCCAGCGGCGCCAGATCGGTAGGGAGCAGGAAAACGCCCGACCCGATCATATTGCCCATGACGAGCGCGATGCACATCAAAAGGCCGAGCTTTTGGCCCGGCCTTTCGCTGTCGGTCACGATATGCGTCACCCGATCAGAACTTGGCACCCAGCCGCGCCCCGAAGGTCTGGGGCTGGTTCACCAATATCTGCACCCGCCCGTCGCATTGGCCGCAGTTCGAATAGCGCGACAGTTCGGCCCGCTCGTCGAACGCATTTTGCAGGAACAGCTCGAAACTATAATTGCTCCAGTCGAACCCGACCGCAAAATCGACCGTCGTCGAGCCGCGAATCCGGCCCAGCGCATCCGCCGTCGCGACGCGGATGTCAGGGGTGGCCGAACTGCGATGCGCGATCACCGACTGCAGATGCATTTCGCCGGGTCCGAGCGGAAACTGGTAGCGCACCGTCGCATTGCCGTTGAACTTCGGCGTCACCGGCAGCCGGGTACCCTTCTCCGCGGCGATCGAATTGTCGGGATCGGCGTTACATTCATAGGTCGGATCGTCGATCGCGCAGAGATTATTCCTGGTCTTGGCGTCGGTGTAGGATGCCGCCGCCGATATGGTCAGGCCTTCGATCGGCCGGATGTTGATATCGGCCTCGATCCCCTTGATCCGCGCGTTCGGACCATTGTGGATTTCGGTAAAGCTGTTGAGACCGAGGAAAGAGAATTGGAAGCGTTTCCAGTCTTGCATGTAAATCGCCGCATTGAGCCGGACCATGCCGTCGGCCAGCGTCGTCTTGATCCCCAATTCATAATTGGTGAGGAAGTCGGCGGCATAGGGCTGGATCGTCGCGCGCCGGTTGATCCCGCCGGGGCGGAACCCGCGCGACCATGTGGCATAGGCCATCACATCCTCGCTGGGTTTCCAGGTCAGGTTCAGGCGGTGGGTAAAGCCGCTATCCTTGGTCCGCTTGGGAACCAGCTTGCCGTTCACGAAATCGGCGAGATTGGTGCAGGGGCTGCCCGGCACCGCGGCCGGAAGCAGCGTGCCGCCCGGATCATCGCGGAACAGGGCGCCGGATGTCGTGTAACAGCCGGCTACCCCGGTCATCGAACTACCTGCAGCATTATAGGGCGCATTAGGCGGGTCGCCGGCCGGGTTGCGGCCGAAGCCGAAGAAGCCGATCAGGCTGTTGTCATATTTATAATATCGCCCGCCCCCGGTCAGCGTGACCGTCGGTGTAATGTCGAAGCTCGCTTCGCCAAAGGCGGCATAGTCGCGGTCGACGCGCTTTTGATTGGTCAGCCACAGCGTGCCGGGCCGGCCGTTGACCGACACCGCATCGCCCAGTCCCGGAATCTTGTAGTCCTGGAAAATCTGGTTGCTCTGGCGCTGGTAGAACAGCCCCGCGACAACCCGGAAGCGCTCGTCCTGCGGCGACGAGATGCGCAGTTCCTGGCTGAGTTTGCGGAAATGGTCGGTGCCGATGATATATTGGCGCGGATCGATCGTGTTGCCGCCATTGTCCTGGATATAGAAATAGCCGGCCAGCCCGCCATCATCGGCATACAACAGATCATAGGCTTCGGAATAATCGGTGTAATCGTTGATCTGATACGCCTTGCGGTCGAGATAGGCGCCCGCATAGGTCAGGTCGAAATTGCCGATCTTGCCTTCGATCGTCAGCGCCGCCTGGATGAATTTGTCGGTCCGCATGTCGGGATAAAAGCGCTGTGTCTGCAGATCGCCGACGCGCGGATCCTGCGCGAAGGTGCCGTTGCTCTTCTGCTTTTGATACAGCACGGTCGGCGTGACCGTCCAATTGTCGTCGAGATCGACCTTCAGCGCGGCGCGGCCGCCATGGACTTCGCTGTCGTTGAAATTCTTTTTGACGAAATCGTCATTGTTGACGGTGATCCCGCCGGGGTCCGGCAGGAACGAGCGGGTGCCGGGCACATTGTCGATATAGCCCGCATCCTTTTGATACCAGCCGACGACGCGCAGCGCCGCCATCTCGCTGATCGGCACGTTGATCATGCCTTCCAGCCGGCCGCCCATGCCGCCGTGCTTGACGCTGTTGAGTTCGCCGTCGACCCGCCCCTCGAAGCCAGCGGTGCTCGGCTTGTTGGTAATGATGCGGATCGTGCCGGCCTGCGAAGAGGCGCCGTAGAGCGTGCCTTGCGGACCGGCGAGCGATTCGATGCGCGCGATGTCATAGACATGAACGTCGAGCGTGCCGCCGATCGTCGTCACCGGCTGTTCGTCGAGATAGACGCCGACGCTGGGCAGCGAGCCCGAATGGTTGCCGTCGCCGCCGCTCGCCACGCCGCGCATATAGACGGTGGTGACGCCCGGCTGGCTCGACTGGAAAGAGACGCTGGGCAGGAGTTTGGAAAAATCCTGGAAATTGGCGACGTTCAGCTGGTCGAGCTTGCGCGTCCCCAGCGCCTGGATGCTGATCGGGACATTTTGCAGATTTTCCTCGCGCTTTTGCGCGGTGACGATGATCTCGTCGTCATAACCCGAACTGGGCGTTTCCTGTGCCAGCGCCGCGCCCGAAACGACGGTCGACGACAGCGACGCCAGCAACAACGCCCGGCGCGAAAAACAGACCGACATAACATCCCCCTTGTCCTGCCCCGCGCCGTCGCTGCGGCGCGCTAACGACAAGGTGTGGCACGTTTCAGGCGATCGTCAATCGCGACCCGCGCAATGACCCGCTCACCGCTGAAATTTCGCGAATAGTATGACAAAATTGCAACATCGGATCAGGGACGCGCGGGATATTGCGGCAGGACCGGTCCCAATGCGTCGACGAGCGGGCCGAGCCAAGGCTCCATCGCCTGCCATTGGCCGACCCCGTCGCGATTGATCGGGCGCCGCACCTGTTCCGAACTCGCGGTGCGGACGGCGCGGTCGTTGGCATGGAAGTCAAGGCAGGCCTGCTCGAACGGCAGGCCCAGATACGCCAGCATCGCGCGCACTTCGGCCTCCAGATCATCGATCAGCCGCTCGTGAAAGACACGGTGGACATGCCCCGGCAAGACGGCATCGAAATGGTCCATCAGGTCGACATAATCGGCATAATAGCGGCCCATGTCGGTGAGGCTGTAGCTGAACGCCTGTCCACGCGCGAAATGCTGTTTGAAATTGGAAAAACAGCAATCCATCGGGTGGCGCCGCGCATCGATGATCTTCGCATTCGGCAGGATCAGGCGGATGAAACCGACGTGCAACCAGTTGTTCGGCAGTTTGTCGATGTAAAACGGCTTGGCGCTTTTGCGCTGGATCTGCGTGTCGCGCAGAAACCGCTCGCCCAAGCCGCGAATGTCGTCGGCGGACAACTTCGCGATCCCGCCCATATTGCGGGCCTGCCCGGCGAGTTTCGGAATATCGGGCAATTCCATCGTGCCCTCGACCATCGAATTGCTCGCCAATATCTGTTCGACCAGCGTCGACCCGGCGCGCGGCATGCCGACGATGAAGATCGCATCGGTGGCATCGGCGCCCTGACCCTGCCGCGCGGCAAAGAAGTCGGCCGTATAAAGCGACTTGGCATGATCGACCGATGCCCGCGTCTGGTCGGCATCATAGTCGAGCAGCGTCTTTCGCAGGCTGTTGCCCCGGTCATAATGGCCGAAGGCGGTTTCGGCCTCGCGGCGATCTTCGTGCGCCTTGCCGAGCGCGAAATGCAGGTGAAAGCGATCTTCGGGCGAAATATCGCCGCGGCCCAGCGCTTCCTGCATGGCCGACAGGTCGCCGTCATCGAACCGCAGCGTCTTCAGATTGGCGAGGCTCCACCAGACTTCGCCCAGGGCGGGATTGCGTTCGAGCGCCTTGCGATAGGCGGCGATCGCATCGTCCCGGCGCCCCACCGTCTTCAGCATATGACCATAGGACATCCATATTTTCGGCTGTTTGCCAAAGCTTTCGAGCACCTGCTCATAAAGCTCAAGCGCTTCGTCGAATTCGCCGACGCGCCCCAGCGCCGCGGCTTTCAGATTGGCATTCATCAGATTGCCGGGATCGACCTGCTGCAGTCTGTCCAGTTCTTCGACGGCCTCGCTCGACCGGCCCTGGCGATGCAGGACAGTCGCGAGGTTCGATCGCGCGGCAAGGAAATCGGGCGCCAGTTCGATCGCGCGGCGCAGCAGCGCTTCGGCATCGCGATAGCGTTCGATCCGCGCCGCCAGCTCGGCGAGCATGCGGATCGCCGCGACATCGAACGGATCGCGCTTCAGATGCGCCTTCAGCACCGGTTCGGCGTCGTGAAGCCGGCCCTCGAACAGCGCGAGCGCCGCAGCCATCAATTCGGGGTTTCGAACCCCCCTCGCGATCGCTGTCTCCGCCCGGTCGGCCGTCATCCTCAGCTCTTCGCCGCGCGCGCCTTGGCGACTGCCTGCTTCAATCCGTCATAGCCGATCTGGCCCTGGAACAGCTGGTCGCCGACGATCCAGGTCGGGGTGGCGTTGAGCTGCAACTGGGTCGCGATCGCCAGATTGCTGTCGAGTTCGCGCTGGAACAGCGCCTCGTTCGCCGTGGCATCGGCGCTGCCGTCGGTGACCACGCCGACCTTTTCGGCTGCGGCATTGATGGCGGCCTTGTCGAGCGAGCCTGCCGCGAACATCGCATGATGGAAGGCGTCATATTTGCCCTGCCGCGCGGCGGCGAGCGCCATGATCGCGGCATCGCGGCTCTGCGGTGCGATGATCGGCAATTCGCGGAACACGACTTTCAGGCGCTTGTCTTCGCGGATCAGCCGGTCGACGTCGGGGACGCTCGCGCGGCAAAAACCACATGCATAGTCGGTGAACACCACCAGCGTCACATCGCCGTCAGCGTTGCCCGCCCAGGCGCCGGCATAGGGTTTTTCGAGCGCGGGACGGATCGCATCGACCGCCTTGGCGATCTCGCGACCGCGCTGCGCCTCCAATGCTTCGGGAATGATCTGCGGGTTCGCCTTGATATAATCGGCGACGACGGTTTCGACCTCGGTCTTGCTCATGCCGCCGCCGAAGCGGCCGCCGAGCCAGAAGACGAGCGCGAGGAGGACGACGCCCGCCAGCGCGACCAGTCCCGTCCGTCCAGACATGCGATCCATTCCCGTCCCCTTGACTTGCGGTAATTTTTGCGCGGCCATCGCCTTGCTCGCCGATGGTTTCGGAGCGACGGGACCTGCGTGCGGCGACCGGCCGTCGGCTTCCATTGCCGCCGGTACGGCTTTTGCCGCCTTCGGGGGCGGCGCTGGCGCCAGTGCGGGTTCGCTCGCGAACAGCGGCAGATCGGGTGCCATGGGCGCCGCCTGTTCGGCGGCGCGCGCGGCAGCTTCTTCGCGGGCGAGCAATTGTTCGAGCCCCGACGGCGGCGGTGGCGGTTCTTCGCGTGGGGCGGGGCGCAGCTTGGTCGCGGCTTCGCCGATGCTGTCGCGCAGGCTTTCGCTGCCCGCCTTGGCGACCTGGCCGATCCCCGCCTTGGTCTTGCCGGCAACTTCGCCAAGCCCGCGTCCGGCGTCGCTCGAGATTTTGGCGACCTTGTCGCCCAGCGCCATTTTCTGCCAGGCGTCGCGGCTCGCGGCGGCGGCGCTGCGTCCGGCGCGGGCTGATCCCTTGCCGATCGCGCGTGCGGTGCGCCCGGCGATGACGCCGCTACGCGATGCGAATTCGCGCCACCGGCGCGGAATTTCCATCGCCTCGAGGCGGGCGGGGATATCGGCGCGGTCGCCGGCGCGGATCGTCCAGTCGGCAAAGGCGGATGCGCCCGCCTGAACCGCCTGCCACAGGTTTGCGGCGCCGGCCTTCAGATGATCGGCGGCGGGGCCTTGACGCGCGGAACGATCGTCGGCCGGATAGCGCGACAGGTCGATGCCGACGGGGGGCATGTCCTTCGGCTTGGCGAGGCCCGTGTCAGGCTTGGGCGGCGCGCTTTGCGGCGCAGCGTCCGGCGCCGGGTCGCGCAGCCACGGCTGGTAATAATCGTCTTTTTTGTCAGTCACTTGTCGCCCTTGCGCATCGATATTGGCGATGCTGTCCCCTTATCCTTCACCGAATCTAACGCCGTTTGCGCTCGCGTTCCACCTCGGCGCGAGCCACGAGCGAAATATCCTGTGCACGAATCCAGTCGGACGAACCCTCGGGCAGGCCCTGCAACGCGGTTTCGGCATTACGCAGCGCAAGGACGGCCTGTCCACCCTCCAACTGGTAACGTTCCGCCGAGGCGAGCGCGGCGCGCGCCTGATCGCCCTTGTTCGCATAGACGATGCCAAGCTGGTACCAGGCGAAGGGATTCTGGTTGTCGAGGGCGACCGCGGTCTTCAGCACCTCTTCGGCCTCGGCATAATTTGCGGGGTCTTCGGTGGCGATCAGCGCATGGCCCAGCGTCGCGCTGATCAGCGGCTGCGAGCGCGAGTTTTTGACCGCCTTGCGCAGCGCCGGGATCGCTTCCCCGGGGTGCCCCGATTCGAGCAGCACTTGGCCTTCGAGTTCGAGGAAATAGGGATCCTCGGGATTGGTCCTGAGCAGTGCCTCGACCTCTTCCAGCGCCTTTTGCGGATAGGCGCTGCGGTGCCAGGCATAGGCGCGGGCGTAGCGGGCGGGGACACTGCTATTGGTTTCGGGGAATTTGCGCAGCGTCCGGTCGGGATCGGCGATATAGCCCGAAAGCTTGGCCTTGATGCGCTGGAACCGCGCCTCGATCGCGGGATCGGCAGGCTTCGTCCACGCCGGGTCGATCACATAGACCTCGCGCAGGGCCTGGATGCGGTCGCCCGACATCGGGTGGGTGCGTCCATAGGCCTGATCATCGTCCTGCTTGACCCCGTAACGGAACTCCAGGTTCTGGAGCTTCTTGAAAAAGGCCAGGCTGCCGCGGCCGCTGATCCCGGCCTTCGACAGATATTGCGCGCCCGCCGCGTCGGCGGTCGATTCCTGAACGCGCGTGAAGGCGAGGAATTTGCCGAGCGCGGCTTGCTGCCCAGCCATCATCACCCCCATGCCTGCCTCGCCCGCGCCCGCCGCGATCGCTGCGGCGCCGAGCAGCAGGCTGACGATCGAGATGCCCGTTGCAGTCTTCGCGCCGTCGTTGACACGAATCGCGTGCCCGCCCATCACATGGCCCAGCTCGTGTGCCAGCACGCCCTGCACCTCTTCGGCGCTGTCGGCGGCTTCGATCAGGCCGCTGAAGACATAGATGTCCTGGCTGCCCGCGACGAAGGCGTTGATGCTGCGGTCGCCGAGCAGATGGACGTGCACCTGCCCCGGCTGCAACCCCGCGGCGACGAGCAGCGGGTCCATCATGTCCTGAAACAGCGCCTCGGTCTCGGCGTCGCGCAGGATCGACTGTGCCATCGCCGGCCGCATCGCGACGGCCAGCATTGCAAGCAACGTCAGGATGATACGGAAAAGCGGACGCCATGTGTCCGCCCGAAATCTCGCTGGCGTGAACGGGGTCATCGCCGCGATCCTTGCCCCGCGCGCCTGAACCTCCACTGAAGCCCAAGAGGCTTCGCGAGGTTCAGGGCGCGCGGAGGCAAGGGACCGGATCAATTGCCAAATGTACGTTGCCACCAGCCGCGACGCGGTTCGCCGTCGGGACCTTCGCCGGCCTCATCGCCCTCGGCGGCGACCGGTTCGACTTCGCGCGTCGTGGCGGCTTCGGGCGCGGCCTCGGCGGCGACGGCCTTCTTGGCGCGGCTTGCACGCTTCTTCGGCGCCGGCTTGGCCGGTTCGGCCTCGGGCGCCGCTTCGACCGTCTCGGGCGTCGTTTCGACAACGGGGGCCGCCTCGACGGCTTCGGCCGCCGCTGCGGCGGCTTCGGCTTCGGCGACCGCCTTGGTCTTGCGCGGCGCACGCTTGCGCTTCGGCTTTTCTTCGGCAACCGGGGCTTCTTCGGCGACCGGCTCGGCAGTTTCGGCTTCGACCGCCTCTACCGGTGCAGCCTCAACTTCCACTGCGGCGTCGTCGCCGGCATCCGCCGTATCGGCCTTCTTGCGGCCACGTCCGCCACGGCGGCGGCGTGGCTTCGCTTCGGCTTCGTCGGCCTCGGGAGCGGCCTCGACGGCTTCGGCCGGTGCGGCTTCGCCTTCCGCGGCGTCAGCGGCGTCGTCATCGCGATCCTCGCTGCCTTCGCCGCCTTCGCCGATTTCATTGCCTTCCTCGTCGCGGCGACCGCGGCGGCCGCGGCGGCGGCGGCGGCGGCGCTTGCGTCCGTCACCATCGCCATCGCCGTCCTCACGATCGCGCGTGCCTTCTTCGCGGTCCCGCGAACGCGCGGGACGCTCTTCGGCGGCCTCCTCTTCGGCTTCTTCTTCCTCGTCCTCGGGATAATCGTCGTCGTCGTCATCCTCGATCGGAGCGATCGGCGCGAAGCTGCGGCGCGCGATCGGCGGCGGGCCACTGACCTCGACCGCCATGCGTGCACCCTCGGTCTCGCCGTCGAGCAGGATTTCGACGGTGACACCGTAAAGCTCCTCGATCTCGCGCAGTTCGCGGCGCTTTTCGTTGAGCAGGTAGAAGGTTGCCTCCTGGCTCGCGCGCAGGGTGATCTTGTTGCCCTTGCCGCGTGCGGCTTCCTCTTCGATCAGGCGTAGCGCGCTGAGGCCGGCCGACGATGCGGTGCGGACGAGGCCGGTGCCTTCGCAATGCGGGCACGGACGCGTCGAAGCTTCGAGCACGCCGGTGCGCAGACGCTGGCGGCTCATCTCCATCAGCCCAAAGCCCGAGATGCGGCCGACCTGGATGCGCGCGCGGTCGTTCTTCAGCGCATCCTTCATCGCGCGCTCGACCTTGCGGACGTTCGAGCCATGATCCATGTCGATGAAGTCGATCACGACGAGGCCCGCCATGTCGCGCAGGCGCAGCTGACGAGCGATTTCATGCGCGGCTTCGAGGTTGGTGCTGAGCGCGGTCTGCTCGATATTATGTTCGCGCGTCGACCGGCCCGAGTTGATGTCGATCGACACCAGCGCCTCGGTCGGGTTGATCACCAGATAACCGCCCGATTTGAGCTGGACGACCGGATTGAGCATCCCCGCGAGCTGGTCCTCGACGCCGTAGCGCTGATAGAGCGACACCGGATCGGCATATTGCTTCACGCGCCGCGCGTGGCTCGGCATCAGCAGCTTCATGAACTGCTTCGCCGCCTTGTAGCCGTCGTCGCCCTCGACGAGCACTTCCTCGATATCCTTGTGATAGATGTCGCGGATCGCGCGCTTCACCAGGTCGCTGTCCGAATGGACCAGCGCCGGCGCGCTCGATTCGAGCGTCTTTTGGCGAATCTCGTCCCACAGGCGCGCGAGATAATCGAAGTCGCGCTTGATCTCGACCTTGGTGCGGCTCATCCCCGCGGTGCGGACGATGCAGCCCATCGTCGGCGGCAGCGCGAGTTCGTCGATCATCGCCTTCAGCTTGCGGCGATCGGCGCCGTTCGAAATCTTGCGGCTGATCCCGCCACCATGCATCGTGTTCGGCATCAGCACGCAATAGCGGCCGGCGAGCGACAAATAGGTGGTGAGCGCTGCGCCCTTGTTGCCGCGTTCTTCCTTGACGACCTGGACCAGCATCACCTGACGACGACGGATGACGTCCTGAATCTTGTAACGGCGGCGCAGCGACATGCGGTTTTCACCGTCTTCGTCGTCATTGCGGCGGCTGCGGCCGCGGCCGCCCTTGCGGTTGTTACTGTTGCCGCGCCCGCGGCCGCGACCCCGGCGATCGCCGCGGCCGTCCTTGTTATTCTCTTCCGAGCCTTCGGCGCCTTCCTCGGCGTCGCCATTTTCGGCATCGCCATGGTCGTCGCCATCTTCATGGCCGTCGTGATCATCATGATCATCGTCGTCGTGATCGGCGCGGTTGTCGCCATTCTCGTCCTCGTCGTGATATTCGACGTCGGCGACATCACCCTCTAGCTCGTCGAGGTCTTCCTCGGCGCGCTGCGCCGCTGCGGCGGCATGCTCGGCCTCTTCGCGCAGCAACGCGTCGCGGTCTTCCTTCGGAATCTGGTAATAGTCGGGGTGGATTTCGCTGAACGCGAGGAAGCCGTGGCGATTGCCGCCATATTCGACGAACGCCGCCTGCAAAGACGGTTCGACACGGGTAACCTTGGCCAGATAGATATTGCCCTTGAGCTGCTTGTGCTCGGCGGACTCGAAATCAAACTCCTCGATGCGGTTTCCCTTGGTGACGGCGACCCGGGTTTCTTCCCGGTGCCGCGCGTCGATCAACATGCGCGTGGTCATTAGTAACACTCCAAGCGCGCCCTGGCGCGCCATCAAAAAATCCCGCGACCCTCCCCGAGGGAAAGCCACGGCGGATACGGGTGAAAAGAAAAAAGACGTTATTGCCGCTGGGGGGGTGCGTCCGGTCCTGAACGCGCATGCGGTCTTCGCATCCGGCGACGGCCGAGGCGAAAACGCCCGCGTCGGGATATGAAGAGGGCATGGCAAGCCTCATGCGGCATCAACCTGTTTCGGGATGAGCGGGCAGGGCGAAAATCGAAACGATCGTTTCCCTGTCCGGTCAACCGGGTGGACTGGCGGCAGGTTGCCATTCCCCGCATGTCCGGCACCAGGGCTGCAGCGTTCCCGCACGTTCACGGGATCGGCGCCTTTCCCCTCAAAAGGCCGGACGGGGCCGGGAAGGGCACCGTCAGTGATGGTCGTGCTAGCATCGGCATGACCCGACGGCAACCACCACCAAGGAAGAAAGATGGGGGCGGCACTTTTCGCATACAAGTTCGGCGGTCGACCCCATCGTGCTGAATCACCAGTTAACCTTGCCGGTTGACCCGCATTTGACGGGCGATGGCTAATGGATGGTTCACAACGTTCTGCGGCCGGGGGCCTGACCCGATATGTTTAATAAGCGCTGGACCACAGCTCGCCCGCGGCGGCATAACTGCGCCATGGGTCTCGCTCTTGTCCTTTTGACCATGATGCTGAACCCCGCGGCGGCGCTGGCGGGACCGATCGGTGCGGTCGAGATCGGCGATTCGGACATCACCGTGCGGTTCGACGATCTTGTTGCGGGCGCGTCGGCCTTTTTGCTCGCCGGCCCCGACCGCATCGCGCTCGATATCGCGGGCGCGCAGCCGGGCCGCGCGCTCGGTGGCGCAGGAATCGTCCGCGCGGTGCGTCAGGGACAGCAGGACGCCGGCACGGCACGCGTCGTGCTCGACCTCGCAGAGCCCGCGATTGTATCGAACGCGCGCTTTGCCGCCGACGGCCGCAGCCTGACCTTTCGCCTGCGCCCCGTATCGGCGAGCGAGTTCGAGCGCGCGGCGCGCGGCCCCCGGACCTTATTGCAGCCGCCCGCCGAGTTTCGCGCCAAGCCGCCCGAAAAGCGCTACAGTGTCACCGTTCCGATCGGAAAACCCAGGCCAGCGCTGCCGCTGCCCGCGATCGAGGGGCCCGGCAACAACCGCCTACCGCTCGTCGTCATCGACGCCGGACATGGCGGACACGATCCGGGCGCGATCAGCCCGCACAGCGGCAAGCGCGAAAAGGACATCACCCTCGCGCTTGCCCGCGCGATCCGTGATGACCTGATCGCTTCGGGCCGGGTCCGCGTCGCGCTGACCCGCGCGGACGACCGCTATCTGGTGCTCGAGGAACGCTATGGCATCGCGCGGCGGCTCAAGGCCGACCTGTTCATTTCGATCCACGCCGACGCGGCGGAAAACCAGCAGGCAAGCGGTGCATCGGTCTATACCTTGTCGGAAGTCGCCTCCGACCGCGAGGCGGCACGGCTCGCGGCGCGCGAGAACAAGGCGAACATCATCAATGGCGTCGATCTCGGCGCACACAGCAGCGACGTGTCGTCGATCCTGCTCGACCTGACGCAGCGCGAGACGATGAACGTCGCCTCCGACTTCGCCCGGCTGCTCCAGCGCGAGGCGGCGAACGACGTCAAATTCCGCTCGACCGCGCATCGCTTCGCGTCGTTCGTGGTGCTGAAGGCGCCCGATACGCCGTCGATCCTCTTCGAAACCGGCTTTATCTCGAACAAGGACGACGCTGAATTCCTTGCATCGTTGGCTGGCCAGAAAAAAGTCGCGCGCGGCGTGCGCGACGCTGTGCAGATCCATTTCGCGCGCCAGATCGCCGCGCTGGGGCGGTGACTCTTTACCTCGGCAGGCTGGCCGCTTTGGCAGCGAACCACGGTCCGATACGCCGGATCGCCTCTTCGACCAGATCGGTGGAGACGGCGAAGCTGAGGCGTATGAAGCTGTTGCCATCGACCGGATCGAAATCGAGTCCGGGCGCCAGTGCTACATCCGTATCGCGCAGCAAGGCTTCGCAAAAGGCGAGGCTGTCGTTCGTGAGATGGCCGACATCCGCATAGATATAGAAAGCTCCGTCAGGAGGTGCGATCCTTCGGAGACCCATTGCGGGAAGGGCGCCGAGCAAGAGTTCGCGATTGCGCGCATAGGTGTGAATATGGCCTTCGAGTTCGTCGCGGCAGTCGAACGCTATCAGGCCGGCATGCTGGGCAAGCGAGGGCGGCGTCAGGAACAGATTGCCCATGCGGGCGCGGGCGGCGTCGACCAGCTTCTCGGGAACGATGAGCCAGCCAAGGCGCCAGCCCGCCATGCTGAAATATTTGGAGAAGCTGTTGACGACCAGCGCATCCGGCGCGTGCTTCAACATGGTTTCGGCGGGAAGCGTATAGCTCAGCCCGTGATAGATTTCGTCCGAGACCAGCGCGATGCCGCGGCGCTTGCACACCTCGGCCAGAGCCTGAAGCTCCTCTGGCGGGATGATCGTGCCGGTGGGATTGGCCGGGCTTGCGACGATCAGCCCTTGCGGAGCGGGTTCCAGTCGCTCGACCGCATCGGCGGTGATCTGAAACCGTTCGGCTTCGCCGCAAGCGAGTTCGACCGGCTCGAGATGAAGCGCCTTGAGCGTGTTTCTGTACGCCACATAACCGGGCCGCGCCAGCGCGACCCGGGCGCCCGGAGCAAACAGGCAGGAGAGGGCAAGCACCAGCGCGGGCGAAGCGCCGCAGGTCAGGATGACCTGTTCCGGATTGACGGCGACCCCATAGGTTTCGCCGTAATGGGCCGCGATCCGCGCCTTCAGCGCCGGACTCTCCCAATAGCCCATGCCATCGGTGTCCAGAATGCGGTGTGCCGCCTCGATGGCCTCCGCCGGGGCGCCGGTCCAGGGCTGGCCGAATTCCATATGAATTACGGACCGTCCCTCGGCTCGCAGCCGATGCGCGAGACGACTTATGGCGATTGCATGAAAGGGATCGATCTCCACCGGCATGAAAAGCTTGCTCCGTTTGAACGTCGACTGACGAGACTGTGCCCCGGATCGCACCGGGCTGTTCATACAGGTTCATCGGTGGGCCACAACGGGATAGCGAAACGCCCTTTCGGCCTATGAACTGCTGTACCGGGTACAGCCTGCCACGTTCTGGTCTCGATTTCGAACTGCAGGCGGACGGATAACCGCCGACGCCAGGCAATAATATAGTCTTGACTAACTTTCTTCGGAAGGACAGCTTTTGCTTGCTGGCCAAAGGAGAGGCATATGGGCTGGAGCAACTGGTCGGGCAGCGTTTCTGCGCCCGCTGCTGTCATGCGTCCGCGCAGCGAGGACGAACTGGCATCGCTGGTACGCGGGGCGGGCAAGGTCCGCGCGGTCGGCGCGGGGCACAGCTTCATGCCGCTCTGCGAATCGGGCGATTTGATCGTCGATATCGTCGACCTGCCCGGTGCCGTCCGCGTCGCCGCCGACCGGCGGAGCGCCCGCGTTCCCGCGGGCTGGTCGATCAAGCGGCTCACCGCGGCATTGTGGGACGAAGGGTTGGCGCTGGCCAATCAGGGCGACGTCAATCCGCAGTCGCTCGCCGGGGCGATGGCGACGGGGACGCATGGCACCGGGGTCGATCTTGGCTCGCTGTCGACGATGGCGCGCGGGTTCCGGCTGCTTGGGGCTGATGGCGAAACGCGCTGGTGCGATGCCGCGACCAACGCCGACCTGTTCGAGGCGCAGCGCCTGTCGCTCGGCCTGTTCGGGATCGCGACCGAAATCGACGTAGCGCTCGTCCCCGCCTACCATCTCGCCGAACGGATCGAGAAGCGCCGCTGGGCCGAGGTGCGCGAAGCCTATGACGAGTGGGCGCGCGCGCAGCGGCACGTCGAATTCTGGTTCTTTCCGCACAGCGACGATGTGATCGTGAAGACACTCACGCCCTGCGATCCGTGCGATCCACCGCCGACGACGACCGACATGGACGAAACGGCGTTTCGCCGCGTGCTCGACATCGCGGCGCGCCTGCCCTTCCTGACCCCGTGGCTCCAGCGCGCGATGATGAAGACGCGCTTCGACGGCCGCCGCCGCGGCCCCGCGCACAGCATCTTCCCGTCCGACCGGACGTTGCGGTTCGAGGAGATGGAATATGAAATGCCGCGCGCGGCAGGGATCGAAACATTGGCGGAGGTCGTCGGCTGGATCCGCCGCAAGCGGCTTCCCGTCACCTTTCCGTTCGAATATCGCGCTGTCGCCGCCGACGATATCTGGATCAGCCCGATGAACGCCGGGCCGGTCGCCGCCATCTCGATGCACCAATATGCCAAAATGCCGTGGCGGGGCCTGTTCGCGGAGGCCGAAGCCATTTTTCGCGCCTATGGCGGCCGCCCGCACTGGGCGAAACGCCACACGCTCGGCCGCGCCGATGTCGAGGCACTCTATCCGATGGCGGGACGTTTCGGCGCCGTCCGCCGCGCTGCCGATCCGCACGGCAAATTTCTCAACCCGCATCTCGAAAGCCTGTTTGCATGAGCACCGACCATGACCTCCACGCCCATCTGATCGACCAGCAGGGCAGCCGCGCCGACCTCAACACGCCGGTGCTTGTTCTCGATATCGCGGCGCTCGACCGGAACATTCAGCGCATGGCGGCGCTCGCGGCGCATCAAGGCGCGCTGCTGCGGCCGCACGCCAAGACGCACAAGAGCGTCGACATCGCCAAACGCCAGATCGGCGCCGGCGCGGCCGGTGCCTGCTGCGCGAAGATCGGCGAGGCCGAGGTGCTGGCGGCGGGCGGCGTAACCGGCATCCTGATCACCTCGCCGGTCGCCGCGCCCGGGGCGATTGTGCGGCTCGCCAGACTCGCGGCCGCGGCCGACGGGCTGATGGCGGTGGTCGATCATCCGGGCGTCGCGGCGCGCATCGACACCGCGCTGGCCGCGACCGAAGCGAAGCTTGATGTGATCATCGACATTGACCCCGGCATCGCGCGCACCGGCGTCGCATCGGCCGAAGCCGCCGTCGCGCTGGCCGGGGCAATCGCCGCGTCGGCGAACCTCGTCTACCGCGGTGTGCAATTTTATTGCGGGTCGCAGCAACATATCGAGGATTATGCCGAACGCCGCGCCGCGATTATCGAGCGTACCGCCTATCTGCAGGAGGTGATTGCCGCGCTGACCGTCGCCGGGTTTGCGCCCGATATCGTCACCGGCGGCGGGACGGGCACGCACCGGATCGACCTTGATCTCGGCGTTTTCACCGAACTGCAGGCAGGGTCCTATGTCTTCATGGACAAGCAATATCTCGATTGCGACCTGACCGGCGCCGCCGAGCCGCCGTTCGAAACCGCGCTTGCGGTCGATGCGCGCGTCGTCAGCGCGAATCATTCGGGGCTGGTGACGATCGATGCGGGCTTCAAGTCGCTGTCGACCGACGGCGGCGTCGCGGTCGTCCAGCGCGGTGCGCCCGAAACTGCCTTTTTCGCCTTCATGGGCGATGAGCATGCGGCGCTGATCGCCCCCGGCATCGGCAACGACATGCAGCCCGGCGACCCGGTCAGCCTGACCGTGCCGCACTGCGACCCGACGGTGAATCTCTATGACAATTATCACGTCGTATCGGGCGATACGCTGATGGGCATCTGGCCGGTCAGTGCGCGCGGGCGGGCGCGGTGATCGGTGCGGTGCCTGGCGCGGCGGCCAAGGCGCCGCCGAAACAGCAACGCGCACGCCAGACCTATGACCTGCTGCTCGACGTCGCGGGCGAACTGCTCGCCTTGGTCGGGATCGAACGCGTGTCGACGAACCTGATCTGCGCGCGCGCCGGGCTGACTCCGCCGGCGCTCTATCGCTATTTCGGCGACAAATATGCGGTGCTCGAAGCGCTCGGGCGGCGGCTGATGGACCGGCAGAACGCGGTGCTCGACGCGTGGATCGCACGCTATGCCGGGGGCGGGCTCGACGCGATGGCGAATCATATCGGCGAACTGCTCGCCGAAAACGCCGCCGCGACCCGCGCCGAACCGGGAGCGGTGTGGATCTTGCGCGCGCTCCACGCGACGCCGCGGCTGGTGCATGTGCGGCTCGAATCGCACCGCTACGTCACGGCGCGGCTGACCGACGCCTGCGCGCGGCACCTGCCGGGCGCCGATCCCGAGATGCTCTGGGGGCGGTTGCGGCTCGCGGTCGAGCTGGGCTTCGCCGCCGACGAAATGCTGTATGAGGAAGATCGCGTGGCACCCGACGCAATTTTCGGCGCTGTCGCCGGCATGCTGAAAACCGCCATACGCGACCTTACCGCGCTTCGCTGAGCGGATTGCCGCAAGCACGCTTCCCTTTCGGCGAAGCAGGCTTTAGAGGCTGGCCATCATGGTCGCCGACAGTCCGCCCAATTTCCGCCTGCGCCTGCGCCGCGACAGCAACGCCGTCATCGGGTGGTTTCGCGACATGTGGACGCGGCGCTGGTTCCGCTGGTTCGGCTATCTCGCCCTCGCCGGCCTGCTTGCCTTGGTGCTGCTCTGGGTACTCGTCGCGCGCAACCTGCCGTCGGTGGACCAGCTTCGCGACTATGAGCCGCCGTTGCCGACGATGGTCCGCGACGCCGAGGGCAAACCCGTCCACGCCTATGCGCGCGAACGGCGCGTCCAGCTCGAATATAGCGAATATCCCCAGCTTCTGGTCCGCGCCTATCTGGCGGCGGAAGACCGCACCTTCTTCGAACATGGCGGCATCGACTATCCGGGTATCGCGAGCGCGATCCTTACCAATCTGAAGAATGACGGCCGGCCGATCGGGGCGTCGACGATCACCCAGCAGGTCGCGAAGAATCTGCTGCTCAGCAACGAACTCAGCTACACCCGCAAGATTCGCGAGGCGATCCTTGCCAAGCGCATCGAAGGCGCGCTGAGCAAGGAGCAGATCCTCGAACTCTATCTCAATGAAATTCCGCTCGGCCGGCGCAGCTTCGGCGTCCAGGCGGCGAGCCGCGCCTATTTCGACAAGGACGTCGACCAGCTCAAGCTGCATGAAATGGCGTTCCTCGCGATCCTGCCCAAGGCGCCCGAGACCTACGGCCGCGCCCGCAATGCCGACAAGGCGATCGCGCGGCGCAATTTCGTGCTCGGCGAAATGTACCGCAACGGCTGGATCACCGCCGCACAGCGCGACGCGGCGCAGGCGATGCCGCTCGGGCTTACCGACACGGGCAACACGGTGGTCGCGCAGGTCGGCGGCTATTATATGGAAGAGGTGCGGCGCCAGTTGATCGCCGAATTCGGCGAGACCGCCGAGGATGGGCCGCACAGCGTCTATGCCGGCGGCCTCTGGGTCCGCACTGCCTATGACGACAAGATGCAGGCCGCCGCCGCCAAGGCGCTGCGCGCGGGTCTGATTCGCTATGACGCGGGCAAGGGCTGGTCGGGCCCGATCGCGACGATCGAGGCCGACGACCAGTGGCAGAGCCGCCTCGCATCGAGCTTCATCGGCATCGATTACGACGGCTGGCGGATCGCCACGGTGATTTCCAAATCGGCGGGCGCCGCGCAGATCGGTTTTGCCGACGGATCGACCGGCACGCTGCCTGCGGGCGCCGCGAGCCTCGGCTATCGCAAGACCGGCGGCAGCGCCTTTTCGGCGATGCGTCCGGGCGATTTGATCGCGGTCAAGGCGATCGGGAACGGCGTCTATGGCCTTCGCAATATTCCCGAAGTGTCGGGCGGCTTCATGGCCGAAAGCCCGCATTCGGGCCGCGTCTATGCGATGCAGGGAGGCTTCGACGTCCGCCTGTCGCCGTTCAATCGCGCGACGCAGGCCGAACGCCAGCCAGGCTCGACGATCAAGCCCTTCGTCTATGCGACCGCGCTCGACAACGGCATGACCCCCGCGACGATGATCGTCGACGGATCCTTCTGCGTCTATCAAGGCGCCAGCCTCGGCAACAAATGCTTCCGCAACTTCGGCGGCGGCGGCGGGTCGGGCGAGCATACGATGCGCTGGGGCCTCGAACAGTCGCGCAACCTGATGACGGTGCGCACCGCGAGCCAGGTCGGGATGGAGCCGATCGTCGACACGATCCGGACGATGGGGATCGGCAAGCATGAACCCTATCTTTCGACCGCGCTGGGCGCCGGGTCGACGACGGTCGAGAAGATGACCAACGCCTTTGCGATGCTGGCAAACCATGGCCGCGAACTGAAGCCGCGTGTGATCGACTATGCGCAGGATCGCCGCGGCAAGGTGATCTTCCCGGCGAAATGGAAGCCGTGCGAAGGCTGCAATAAAAAGGATTGGGACGGCCGGCCGATGCCGCGCTTTGCCAAGTCGGGCAAGCAGCTGATGGACCCGATGACCGCCTATCAGGTCGTCCACATGCTCGAAGGCGTCGTCCAGCGCGGTACCGCGGTGCGGCTGCGCGACCTTGGCGTACCCCTGTTCGGCAAGACCGGGACGACCTCGGGTCCGAAGGACGCCTGGTTCGTCGGCGGTACGCCCGATGTCGTCGCCGGCGTCTATATCGGCTTCGACCAGCCGCGGAACATGGGCGGCTATGTTCAAGGCGGCAGCATGGCCGCCCCGATCTTCAAGCAATTTTATCTGGAATCGCTCGCCGATCGCCAGCCGGTACCGTTCACCGCGCCGAAGGGCGTGCGCATGGTGCGTATCGACCGCCAGTCGGGCCGCCGCGTCTATGGCAGCTGGCCGGGCAGCGACCCCAAGGCGGCGATCATCTGGGAAGCGTTCAAGCCCGAAAGCGAGCCGCGCCGGACGATCCGCGAAGAGGAAATCAAGCCGGTCAAGACCCCGCGGCGGCAGGATGCGCCGGTTCAGCAAGGCAATGGACGCCGCAGCGACAGCGATTTCATGGAGGATCGCGGCGGCATCATCTGAGGCGAATACGGGGCCAAGCTATTGCCGCATACCCAGAGCGAAGACGGCGGGGCCGTTCGAGCGGAACGAGAACCGGCAGTTTCTGGCTCGACTTTGCTTGGTATCGTCCCTCGTCTTCGCTCTGGGATGCGGCCTTGTGAGAGTGAGTCCGTCCAACTATGGCCGGACGCTGTTATTTCAGGAGTAAGGACATGCGCGCCGAAGCGCAGGATCATATCGACAAGATCGGCGCCGCGCTGGCGCTGCTGCGGCGCTTCCTCGACTGGGACCGCGCGGTGCGACGGCTCGACGAACTCAATGCGAAGGTCGAGGATCCGACCCTGTGGAACGACGCCAGGGCGGCGCAGGACGTCATGCGCGAACGCCGCCGGCTCGACGAGGCGATCACCGCGACGCGCGCGATCGAAACCGAATGCCGCGACACCGCCGAACTGATCGAACTCGCCGAGATGGAAGGCGACGAGGCGATGGTCGACGAGGCCGTGGCCTCGCTCGGCATCCTTGCCGCGCGTGCCGAAGAGGACAAGATCAGGGCGCTGCTCGCGGGCGAGGCCGACGCCAACGACGCCTATATCGAAGTCCACGCCGGTGCCGGCGGCACCGAAAGCCAGGACTGGGCCGAAATGCTCCAGCGCATGTACAGCCGCTGGGCCGAAAAGCGCGGGCTGAAGGTCGAACTGGTCGAATATCAGGCGGGCGAACAGGCGGGCATCAAATCGGCGACGATGCTGGTGAAGGGCGAAAACGCCTATGGTTATGCCAAGACCGAAAGCGGCGTCCACCGCCTCGTCCGCATCTCGCCCTACGACAGCTCGGCGCGGCGCCACACCAGCTTTTCCAGCGTCTGGGTCTATCCGGTGATCGACGACAATATCGATATCGAGATCAACGAAGGCGATCTCAAGATCGATACCTATCGCGCCTCGGGCGCGGGCGGGCAGCATGTCAACACGACCGATTCGGCGGTGCGTATCACGCACATCCCCACCGGCATCGTCGTCGCCAGCCAGAACGACCGCTCGCAGCACAAGAACCGCGCGACCGCGATGGGCATGCTGAAGGCGCGGATGTACGAGGCCGAGTTGCAGAAGCGCGAGGCCGCGGCCTCGGGCGAATATCAGGCGAAGACCGAAATCGGCTGGGGCCACCAGATCCGTTCCTATGTTCTCCAGCCTTATCAGCTGGTGAAGGATTTGCGGACCGGCGTGACCTCGACCGCCCCCTCCGACGTGCTCGACGGCGCGCTCGATCCCTTCATGGCGGCGGCGCTGTCGCAGAAGGTGACCGGCGAAAAGGTCGAGGTCGAGGATATCGACTGATGGCGCTGGCGGGCGTCCGGTCGGCGATCGCTGCACTGGCGCTGGCGTCGCTGCTCGGCGGCTGTGATGCGCCATGGGAATCAGGCAGCGATCGCCTTGAAACGTCGCGCGAATTTCCGCCCGCTGATCGCCCCGTCGCTCCGACGGTTTCGACCAAATGGTCGACCGAGGAAGCGCGCGACCGGGTGAACGAGGCTGACGACGTCATGGATTCGGCCGACGTGCGTCCGGATATGACCGTCGCCGACATCGGCGCGGGGGACGGCTATTACACCGTGCGCCTCGCGCAGCGGGTGGGCATCGGCGGCCGCGTGCTTGCGCAGGACATCATTCCCGAGGTGATCGAGCGCCTTGCCGATCGCGTCGCGCGCGAGCGGCTCGACAATGTCTCGATCAAGCTTGGCGCGGTCGATGATCCGCGCCTGCCCGCCGCCAGTTTCGACCGCATCTTCATGGTCCATATGTATCACGAGATCGGCGAGCCTTATGCCTTCCTGTGGCGGCTGCGGCCGGCGCTGCGGGCGGGCGGGCAGGTGATCGTCGTCGATGGCGACCGCCCGATCGCCCAGCACGGCACGCCGTTCCGCCTGCTCGTCTGCGAATTCGAGGCGGTGGGGTACAAGCTGGTGTCGTTCGACGACAAGCAGCATGCGGGCGGCTATCTCGCGCGCTTCGTGCCGAGCGGTAAACGCCCCGATCCCGACGCGATCACCGTCTGCGATAATCCGTAGCGCGGCGGTAACGACCATAAGGGTGATCGGCTATTCAAGCGAGGGCGCGGATGGCGCTTCATCTAAAGATGATCGGCGAAGGAATGTCCGAATTGGAGTGGGGAGCGGACATAGGTACCACCCTACTTTCGTCATCCCGGGCTTGACCCGGGATCCCGCTTTTTTGCGGGCTTCCGCAACTTTCGACGTCAAGCGGGACCCCGGGTCAAGCCCGGGGTGACGAAAAGGGATAACGGCAGCTTCCGGCCGCTAGCCGACCATCCCGAAACCGCATCATCGCCGTCAATAAACCACCAGCCGATCGCCGGCTTCGATGTTCGCCATAAAGCTGACCAGCCCGGCGATGCGGACGTCGGGCGCGATTTCGGGTGCCGTCATGCCGGCGAGCGCCATCCCCGACTGGCATAGGAAAAAACCGACCCCCATCATCGCCGCTTCGTCGATCATCGAGGCGAGATCGGGCTGCCCTACCGCTTTGCGCGCGGCGTCGCCCGCAAAGGCGATCGGCGGGCGCAGCAACGCCGCCGCCTCGCCCTGCAGGAACAGGCGGACGGGCGTGCCGAGCGCTGCTGCCGCCATCGCGGTTTCGAGCGCGGCGTAAAAGCGCGCGCCCTCGGCGAGCGAGACGATGATGTTCAATGCCGGCATATCGGGCATCCCGGGTCCTTGGCGACGCCGACCTCGCGCCAGCGCCGGTCGAGCATGTCGACGATCGCCAGCCGTCCGGCGAGCGGCTCGCCCCAGCCGGTCAGCGCGCGCACCGCCTCGAGCGCGGCCATCGTCCCGATCATTCCCGCGAGCGCGCCCATCACGCCCGTCTCGGCGCAGTTGATGCCTTCCTGATTCGGGTCGCTGCCGACCAGGCAGGCATAGCAGGGGCTGTCCGCGCGCCAGCCGTGGTAGAGCGCGACCTGCCCCTCGAACGCCCCGATCGCCGCGCTGAGCAGCGGGATCTCGCGCGCCACCGCGGCGCGATTGACCGCGAGCCGCGTCGTGAAATTATCGCAGCCGTCGAGGATCAGGCTCGTATCGCCCAGCAAGTCTTCGGCATTGGCATCGGTCAGCCGGACGATATGCGCCGCAAAATCGACATGGGGATTGATCCGGCGTCCGGCGTCCGCCGCGACCGTGGCTTTAGGCATGCCGATATCGGCGTCGGTGAACAGCGGCTGGCGCTGCAAATTGCTGCGCTCGACATGGTCGTGATCGATGATCGTCAGCCGGCCGACCCCCGCCGCGGCCAGATAGGTGATCGCCGGACAGCCGATCCCCCCGGCACCGACGATCGCGACATGTGCCGCCTTCAGCTTCGCCTGCCCCGCGCCGCCGAACGCGGGCACGATGATCTGGCGCGCATAACGGTCGAGTTCGGCGTCGCTGAGCAAGGTCTATTCGCCCGGCCGCCGCATCTGGATGGCGGCCAGCGAGGCGACGCCGGCGGGTTCGGCTTCGTCCTCGACCGGATCGCTCGTGATCCCGGTCGAACCGAAGCCGCCCGCGCCGCGCGCGGTTTCGTCAAGCGTCTCGACCTCGGCAAAGGCGGCGCGCTGGACCGGCGCAGGAACGAGTTGCGCAACGCGGTCGCCGCGCTTGATCTCGAAATTCTCGTCGCCAAGATTGGCGAGGATCACCTTCACTTCGCCGCGATAGTCGCTGTCGATTGTCCCCGGCGTGTTGAGGCAGGTGATGCCATGTTTGAGCGCGAGGCCCGAACGCGGGCGCACCTGCACTTCGTAACCGGCGGGGATCGCGATCGCAAATCCGGTGGCGACTGCGTGGCGCGTGCCGGGGCGGATGGTCAGCGTCTCGGCGGCGACCACGTCCATCCCCGCCGCGCCGTCCGACGCATAGGCCGGCAGCGGCAGGCCGCCGCCATTGGGCAGCCGCTGGATGCGAATTTCAATCTCTTTCAGGGGGGGCGCGGGTGTCGAGTTCATCGGCGATCTTTTCCATCAATTTACGGGCGACGGCGTTCTTGGGCTGCCGTTCCCAGCTGTCGACACCCTGCGGCGTCACGATATGCACCATATTCGCGTCGCCGCCCATCGGGTCGGCGGACACGTCGTTGGCGACGATCCAGTCGCATCCCTTGCGTGCCAGCTTGGCCTGTGCGTGCTGGATGACGTCGTTGGTCTCGGCGGCAAAGCCGATCAACAGCGGCGGGCGGCGGGGATCCCTGGCCAGCCCGGCCAGGATATCGGGATTCTCTGCGAGCGCGAGCGGGGGAACCTGTCCGCTGCCATCCTTCTTGATCTTTTGCGCCGCGGTGTCGGCGGCGCGCCAGTCGGCGACCGCGGCGACCATGATCGCGGCGTCGACGGGCAGGCCCTGCTGCACTTCGGCCGCCATTTGGGTCGCGGTTTCGACATCGACGCGGATCACCCCGGGCGGCGTCGGCAAGGGCACGGGGCCGGCGATCAGCAGCACCTCGGCGCCCGCTTCGGCGGCGGCGGCGGCGATCGCAAAGCCCTGCTTGCCGCTCGAGCGGTTGGCGATGTAGCGCACCGGGTCAATCGGTTCGTGCGTCGGGCCGGCGGTGATCAGGATGCGGCGACCGTGGAGCGGGCGATGCTCCGCGGGGGCGAAATCGGGCTGGCCGGCCAGCGGCGATGTCGAAGACGACGGGAGAAGCGAGGGCAGGGGCGCATTGGCCAGCGCATCCTCGATCGCGGCGAAAATCGCCGCGGGCTCGGGCAGCCGGCCCGGGCCATATTCGCCGCACGCCATTTCGCCCTCATCGGGTTCCATCACCGTCACCCCGTCGCCGCGCAGCGCCCTGACGTTGCGCTGCGTTGCGGCGTGCAGCCACATGCGGACGTTCATCGCGGGCGCCGCGAGCACCGGCTTGTCGGTCGCGAGCAGCAGCGTGGTAGCGAGGTCGTCGGCCTGTCCCCCCGCCATCTTGGCGAGCAGGTCGGCGGTCGCCGGCGCGACGACGACCAGATCGGCCTCGCGGCTCAACTGGATATGCCCCATCTCGACCTCGTCCTTCAGGTCGAAGAGGCTGGTGTAGACCTTGTTTTCGCTCAGCGCCGCAAGGGTCAGCGGGGTGACGAACTGCTCGCCCGCGCGCGTCAGTACGCAGCGCACGACATGGCCCGACTTGCGGAGCAGCCGGACCAGTTCGATCGATTTATACGCGGCGATACCGCCACCGATGATCAGCAGGATGCGGGGTGCGGCCATCGATTCAGACTCCCGTCAGCAGCACGTCGAGCGCGTTCAATATGTCGCTTCGCTGGTCGGCCAGCGAAGCGATCTTGGGGCCAAGATCTTCGATATCGACCGCCGACGCCAGTTGCGTCGCCAGAATATGCTGCGTGCCGTCGATGCTGAACACCGGATGCAGGCGCGGCAGCGTCCGGGCCGTCTGCTCCGACATCAGCGGAATGACGAAGCGCGTGCTGAAATGGCTGAGAAGATCGCTCTGGCAATCCAGCAGCAGTTCGCCAAGCCGGCTTTCGTGCACATCGAACTGTGCCATCAGAATTGCCGGTATTTTGCGAGCGGAAGCCCGTGCTTGCGGGTGTAATCGTTCCAGCTTTCAATCGCGGCGCGATTTTCTTCCTGCCACGCCGCCTCGCGGGCGCGCTTGACCTCAGCCGCCAGCCCGCCCTGACAGGCTTCGCTGACGTTGATTCCCAGCCGCTTGGCCTCTTCGACCAGTTCGGCGCTCAGCGACACATTCGTCGCCTTCTTGGGACCTTCGAATCGCGCGGGGCGGTTCATCACCATCTCCTTTGCGCATAATGTATGCGCAAATATCCTGCGTTTCAATTGGGCATGGCGGCAGGGTGCAATCGCCCGGGCCCCAATGCGCGAATCAGCGCTGTCACGGCCGCGGGGGCAAACGCCAGCCCGATGAACAGGGTCGGCGCGATCAGCATGCCCCAATAGAAATTGTCGGGCCGCGCGAACAGCATGAGGAGCAGCGCATAGATGAGTTGCACGCCAAGGCCGGCCAGACCCAGCCGCGATCGCCAGCTTGCCCAGCCAAGCAGCGCGAGCGGCACCAGCAGCGCGGCGGTCCACATCGGCGTGAAACGCAGGATCGAGGTTTCGTGGACGAAGGCGACATAGGTCGCCCAGCCGCCGAGGCCGCTCCAGCCTGGGCTTGCCAGGTCGGTGGGCACGGTCACCGCGGCGAGCGCGGCGATATGCGCGGCAAGGACCGCGAGGAAGGCAAGGCCAAGCGCAGCCCAGCCAGCCGCGGCGCGCCAGTCGCGGTCGATGAGCGCGAACAGGCCGAACAGCATCGCGACCGGCAACGCCGTCTCGCGAATCGCGACGGCAACCCCGGCGACGGCCATCGGCGCCCACGGCCGCGCCGGGCGGTAAAGCGCGAGCGCGAGCGCGATCAGCGCCCCGGTCACGGCTTCGTGCATCAGCACCCAGGCCCGTTCGGTAAGCTGCGAGAGATTCACCGCGATGAACAGCGCGGCCAGGCTGGCATAGCGCGGCAGGCCGGGCTCGCTCCGTATTCGCTGGCGCCACGTCGATACCGCCACGACGCCGGCCAGCAATCCCAGCGCCATGGCGGCAGGGACGCCGATCGTCGCCACGATCATCATCAGCGTCGGCAGGCGAACCGTCATGAAGGGTTTCAGCGGATAGTCGTTCGCGCGATGCTCGGCGGCAACCGCGGTATAATAGGATTCGCCCGCCTCGACGCGGTGGAGGACATTGGCGTAGAGCGCATGGTCGCCGATCAGCCCGCTTTCGGCGCGCATCGATCCGGCGCCCGCGCCGGCAACCCGCGCGCCGTCGCCGCCGCCGATGACGCCGATCAGCATCAGCGCGGCGAGAAGCGCCAGCAACGCTGCGGCAAGCGGACGCGGCGCGGGCGCGAAGCGGTTCCAGCTTGCCGAAGGCGCGGGGGCCACGATCATTTGCGCCAGGTCAGCACGGACGACATCGCGAAGTTCCAGATCGCGCCGACCAGCACGCCCGCGACGCCCGCGACCCACCATCGCTCGTCATGCCCGGCCATCCAGGTGCCGATCCCGATATTGGCGACCGCGCCGAGCGCCGAAATGGCATAGAAGCTCGCCAGCCCGCCGAGCATCCGCCAGCCTTTCAGCTTGCGATCGGCATAGGTGAAGCTGTTGTTCAGGAAGAAGTTGAAGGCGATGGCGACGACCACCGCCGCGGTCTGTGCGGTGATGAAGGCATCGCCGAGGCCGAGCATCGTGCGCAGCACCGCCAGATGAACGAAGACCCCAAGCCCGCCGACGATCAGAAACTTTATGAGCCGGATCGGCACGAACCGGCCGATCGTCTTGTCGGCGATCAGCTCGGCATATTCGGCGATGACGCGCGCGCCGATCTTGCTTTCGCCCGCCTCGCGGCTGCGGAAATGATAGGGTATCTCGGCGACCTTCAGCGCGGTCGGCGACGAGGCGAGGATATCGATCAATATCTTGAACCCGATCGCCGACAGGCGCGGCAAGGCGCGTTCGAACGCGTCCCGCCGGATCGCGAAGAAGCCGCTCATCGGGTCGCTGACGTCGGTGCCCAGCGCCATCTGTCCGGCGCGCGTCGCAAGGCGGCTCATCCGCACGCGGCCGGCATCCCAGTCGCCGGTGCCGCCGCCTTCGACATAGCGCGTCCCGATCGCCACCTCGGCCCCGCCCGTCTCGATCGCGTCGACCAGACGCGGCAGCGCGTCCTCGCTATGCTGCAGGTCGCCGTCCATGACCGCGATCACCGGCGCGGCGGTCGCCAAAATTCCTTCGATCACCGCCGACGACAGCCCGCGGCGCCCGACGCGCTGGACGATGCGCACATGCCGTGATCCACGCCCGATGCGGCGGACGAGGTCGCTTGTGCCGTCGGACGAATTGTCGTCGACGAATATCACTTCCCAGCCGCGCCCCGCGAGCACGACCGACAGGCTTTCGACCAGCCGTTCGACATTGGCCGCCTCGTTGAGCGTCGGCACGACAACGGCCACTTCGAGCGGCAGCGTCTCGACGTCGAGAATCGGTTCGGCAAGCTTGATATCGTGACGCATGGGTCCTCGATTGGTCCGGATCGGGTCGGCGCACTCCGCCGCTGGACCATGCCATAGGGAATTAGGGTAAATCTTCGGTAACCAAGCGCGGGCCGGCCGGACATGGTCAGGGGAAGGGGCGGCTGGTTTCGGCCGGTTGCTGCCATTACCCTTATCGTCACCCCGGACTTGATCCGGGGTCCCGCTTGAAGTCAAAGGCGGATTATGCGGTCAAAAAGCGGGATCCCGGATCAAATCCGGGATGACGAAGGTGCGTTAAGCAGCGTCCGCTCCCCACCCCAAAACCGCCGCCATCGGCCGGGCAAAAAAGCGCTGTCCTACATTATCCGGTCGTGCCATCCTCCCACCGGATGTCGTTAGGGCGGCAGCCCCGCGGATGAGGCTGTAAAGCCTCAAAGGACACAAATCCGGTGCCCGCATGCGGGGCTTTTGTGGCTTTATCGATGAATCCCTGGGCGAAGGCAGCGCTCGCGGCGGACAATCCCTGTCATCTCGGCCGCCCGGCCCGCCCTGCCGGGAGCGCTGCAATGCCCCTCGCTGGGCCGAAAGCCATTGACCTTCAGCGCCTCGCTGGCTATGGGCGCACCCTTCGAGCAGGGTCCGGTCGTACCGGAACCGGCCGTATCCGGACATTGATTCGCCTGTTTGCGCGATTCGGCTGCTCCGGTGACGCTGCGCTCCGACTGACTTAGACCGTTTGGAAACCGAGGAATTTATGGCCAATACGCCGCAGGCAAAAAAGCGCATCCGCCGCAACCAGGCGCGCACCGTTGTGAACAAGAATCGCGTTTCGCGCATCCGTACGCTGGTGAAGAAGGTCGAGAATGCTGTCGCCGCCGGTGACAAGGATGCCGCGGTAACCGCACTGAAGGCTGCGCAGCCCGAAATGGCGCGCGGCGTGGCCAAGGGTGTCCTCCACAAGAACACTGTCGCGCGCAAATTCTCGCGCCTGACCAAAAGCGTCAACGCCATCGCCTGATTCGGCTTCTGCCGAACCAAGGATCAAAAGACCCGCCGGCCCGTCCGGCGGGTCTTTTTGCGTCCGTCGTCGCGGCGCGATTATGACGCGGTGATGGCAATAGTGTTGCAGCGCGGTAAGTGACGGATTTTCGGCGATTCGTTTTTCAATGACGCGATTGTCACAAATAAATCATTGAAATATAGTGATAAAAAGCCGGTTTCGCGGGTTTCTGAGGGGTCCGGCGAGTCAAGATTTTTATTTCAGTATTTTTACAGGGGCGACCCTTGCTCGACTCGGCGAGCCCTGACTAGACAGGGGTGTCGTCGGCCTTCGCCGGTGGCCGCCACATCGACATGATTCGCATATTTTCGGGCCATTTGCCCGGGAAAGGATGCTTGCGCCCCGGCGCAAGTGACGAATCGGCGTGCGGGCGGGCCACATGCGGGGGCGGCGGGGGCTCAGGGGGCGACACGGCGTGACACAAGAGGGAATCGGCATGGTATCGACGCGGGAACAGGGGCGATGAGCGGCGATGCCGCAGCGCTCTGGCCGCGCGTCGCCGAAGGCCTCCGCCGCGACCTCGGCGTACGCACCTTCGACCATTGGTTGAAGCCGGTACGCTTCGCCGACTATTGCGCGCTATCGGGCGTCGTGACGCTTGAAACCGCCAGCCGCTTTTCGGCGAACTGGATCAACGAACGCTTCGGCGACCGGCTCGAACTGGCATGGCGGCAGCATCTGCCAGCGGTGCGCAGCGTCGCCGTGCGCGGCGGCGCCGCGGCCGCCGATCGTGCTGCGATCCTCGCCAGCCCGCCGCTGCCGGCGTTCGAACCCGCGCCTGCCGCCATCGCGGCGCCGTCACCCTTCGATGCGCGCCTGTCATTCGACCGCTTCGTCGTCGCGCGCAGCAATATCCTCGCCGCCAATGCCGCGCGCCGCATGGCGATGGCCGAAGCGCCGCAGTTCAACCCGCTCTACCTCTGCTCGGGCACCGGGCAGGGCAAGACCCATCTGCTCCATGCGATCGCGCAGGCCTATGCCGCGGTTCACCCGGCCGCGAACATCATCCTGATGTCGGCGGAAAAATTCATGCTCGAATTCGTCGGCGCGATGCGCGGCGGCGATATGATGGCGTTCAAGGCGCGGCTGCGCGCCGCCGACCTCCTCCTCCTCGACGATCTCCAGTTCGTGATCGGCAAGAATTCGACGCAGGAAGAACTGCTTCACACGATCGACGACCTGATGACCGCGGGCAAGCGCCTCGTCGTCACCGCCGATCGCCCGCCGACGATGCTCGACGGGGTCGAGGCGCGACTGCTGTCCCGTTTGGCTGGTGGTCTGGTCGCCGATATCGAGGCACCCGAGGACGATCTGCGCGACCGCATCATCCGCCAGCGGCTCGAAGCGATGCCGATGGTCGAGGTTCCGGACGATGTCGTCGCCTATCTGGTCAAGCATTTCACCCGCAATATCCGCGAACTAGAAGGCGCGCTCAACAAGCTGCTCGCTTATGCCGCGCTGACCGGCGCGCGCCTCGACCTTGCGCTCGCCGAGGACCGGCTCGCCGAAAATGTCCGCAGCGCGCGGCCGCGGATCACGATCGATGAAATCCAGCGCGCGGTGTGCGCCCACTATCGCCTCGACAAGTCGGAAATGGCATCGAAGCGCCGCGTCCGCGCGATCGCGCGCCCGCGCCAGGTCGCGATGTATCTGGCGAAGGAACTGACCCCGCGCTCCTATCCCGAGATCGGACGCCGCTTTGGCGGGCGCGACCATAGCACGGTGATCCATGCGGTGCGCACGGTCGAGGCGCTGCGCGTCAGCGACAGCGAACTCGACGCCGAAATCGCCGCGATCCGCCGCAGCCTGAACGGCTGATTTCCCCGCTGGGCGGCGGCGGCGCGCCCGATCTCAGCGATCGAAATAGCCGGCGACGGTGGCGACGATCCGGCGTCTGGCATCGGGGTGCGAGAAGCCGTTGTGGCCGAACGCGAAATAATGAAAGCGGGCATCCGGATTGCGATCGGCAAGGACCAAGGCGAAGGGCGCCTGCGCATCGTAGACGCCGCAGAAAAAATCGAGCGGGACGGGGATCGCATAATAGTCGAAACCCCAATCCGCTGTCGCCCACGCCAGCTCGGCCAGCAGCGCCTTGCTATCGGTCCGATCCATCGTGCGCCATTGGACTTCGGCAACATCCGCCTCGATCCCCGGCGGGGGTCCGAGCAGGTCGACCCGGTTATATTCGCCTTCGCGGCGGGGCGTTTCGGCTTTCTGCCTGCGAATCCTGTCCGCCGAATTGGCCGCCAGCCGGGCGACGACGCGCGGCAGATATGTCATCATGCGATATCCGATCGCCGCCCCACGCGAAGCCACGCTGCGGGCCAGCGGATCATACCAGGGCAGGGTCGGGTTGATCGGCACGCCGCCAAGGACGCGGCTATGCATGGTGGCGGTGACGGCCAGCGTCATCATGCCGCCGTTCGATTCGCCGAAACAGGCGAATGTGTCGATCCCCAGTGTGGCGAGCAGTTCTTCCAAATCGTCGGTATAGGCGGCAGCGGGGCGCCCGGGGCAGACGGTTGAACCGCCGGCGCCGGGCCGACTGGTCGCGATCAGCCGGATATTTTGCCCGGCTGCCTCGCGATGGAAAATCCCGCCTTCGATGCTACAGCCGCCGCCGCCATGAAAATAGAGGACGGGCCTTCCGTCCGGGCGGCCATATTCCCGCCATTCAAGGTGCCTGCCATCGGCCAGTGTCATCGACTGCACCGGCGGATCGATCAGGGGGATTGCTTGCATCATGGAGAGCGCCCTTCGTGCGTGTAGAACCTTTGGCGGCATCTCTAACGCTTCGTGGCAGCTCTTGCTTAGCCTTGCGTGCAAAACTATTTGGCGCGCTGCGTAAAAGCGGTCGCGGATTGACGAAGGTTCTCACGGATTCGGGCTGCGGTTGTCCGGTAACGGCGGCAATGGGGATGACGATACAGGGTAGGAAATGGCCGAGAGCTGCCATCTCCATCCTCGTCACCCCGGACTTGATCCGGGGTCCCGCTTGGCGTCACAAGTTGCCGGATAACCTTAAAAAGCGGGATCCCGGGTCAAGCCCGGGATGACGGTTATAGGAACGACAGCTCTCCACCCCAAAGCCGCCATTCTTCTTTTGAATCCGCCACCGCCATAACCGCCACAACAAAAAAAGGCCCGCCCTCCAAGTGGAGAGCGGGCCCTGTTCCGCTTTGTGCGGGGATTATCTCTTCTCGGGCGGAGCCACCGTAATCTGCACGCGTTCGCCCGAATTGCCTGGGAAATTGGTGAACATCGCCTCGATCAGATTGGGGACGATCTGTTGCAGGTCATTGTCGCGCGACTGCGCCTCGGCGCGGCCTTCGAACAGGCGTGTGCCGTCGGTGGCGCGATTGATCTGCAACTGCATGCCGCTCGTATAAACGGTGTAGCTGCTGACGTCGTTATAGCCGCCGAAGCCGCCGCCCCACATGAAGGGGTCGCTCCAGCCATAAACATAGCGGCGGCCGCGCGGGCCGCGCACGATCACCGGGCGATAGAAACCGCGGCCATAACCATAGCCGCCGTACCACGGATCGCCGAAGCCGGGGGACGACACGACGCGCTCGCGGCCCTTGTCGACACCATAGTCCATGCGGACGAGCATATCGGGGCGTTCGCCCGGCGCCGCGGGGCGATAGCCGTAGCGCGTCAGTTCACCGGCGACGAGGCTCGCATATTGGCCGAACTCGATTCCGCCTTGCAGCGTCGGATCGTTCGATTCGATCGCGAAGCTCTGGCCCTGCGGCGCGGGAAGCTGCGTCTGGAAGCGCGCGACGTCAGCCTTGAACGGTGTCGCGCAGCCGGCCAGCGCCAGCGCCGCGCCCGTCATGGCGGCAAGGCCCAGCCGCCGGAGGTTCATCTTGCTCATCTTCATGCTCCGTGATTCGATGCGCATATTTATCGCACTCATATAGCATGACTACACCGATGCGACTTAACCTTGGTTGAACCCGTTTCGTCGCGGCTTCGTTCCCGGCCGGTTCTCCTTCGCCGCTGTTATTTCAGCGACATAGGCCGAGTATGTCATAAGTGGCGTCGAGCGTCGGTTTTGCAAGGGCCCGCGCCTTGGCGGCGCCTTTGTCGAGAATCGCGTCGAGGGCCGCCGTATCGTCCTTCAATGCCACGAAACGCGCGTTGATCGGCGCCAGTTTTTCAACCAGCAAATCACCGAGCGCCGGCTTGAACGCGCCGAAGCCCTTGCCGGCATATTCGCTGAGCACCTTATCCACCGGCGCATCGGCGAAGGTTGCATAGATGCCGACGAGATTCTTCGCCTCGGGCCGCCCCTCGAGCCCCGCCGCTTCGGACGGCAGCGGCTCGGCATCGGTCTTCGCCTTGCGGACCTTCTGCATCATCGTGTCGGCGTCGTCGGTCAGGTTGATCCGGCTCATGTCCGACGGGTCGGACTTCGACATCTTCGCCGATCCGTCGCGCAGGCTCATGATGCGCGCCGCGTCCGGCGGGATGATCGGGTCGGGAAGGGTGAAAACCGGCGCCTCGGGCGTCCCATAATCATTGTTGAACTTCTGCGCGATGTCGCGTGCCAGTTCGAGATGCTGCTTCTGGTCTTCGCCGACCGGGACATGCGTCGCTTGGTAAAGCAGCACGTCGGCCGCCTGCAGCACCGGGTAGGTGAAGAGCGCGGCAGAGGCGCCTTCGCGATTCTTTCCCGATTTGTCCTTGAACTGCGTCATGCGGTTCAACCAGCCGATCCGGGCGGTGCCGTTCAGCAGCCATTGCAGCTCGGCATGCGCCGGGACGCGCGCCTGGTTGAACAGGGTCGAACGGTCGGGATCGATCCCGCACGCGACAAGGGCGGCGGTCATCGCGCGGGTGTTCGCGGTCAGGTCCGCCGGAACATGCGGCATCGACAGCGCGTGGAGGTCGGCGAGGAAGAACAGGCAGTCGCCGCCTGCCTTCGCCGCATCGTCCTGCATCCGCACCCAGTTGCGGATCGCGCCCAGATAATTGCCGAGGTGCAAATTTCCGGTGGGCTGGATGCCCGATACGATCCGCATGTCTTACTCCTGTGCTGGCGCCGGTAGTTTCGCGCGCCGCCGCGTCAGCATGGCGACCAGATCCTTGTCAAGCGCGCCGACGAGGAAGGCGGCGGCGAAGAAGACAGCGCCGCCCGCCGCGACGAGCGCTGCGAGCGACCAGATGCGATCGAAAACCCCGCCGCTATAATAAGGCGCGAGCTGCGGCATCATCCACCACAGCAGTGCCGACATCACCGCGACGGCGACGATCTGGCGCGCGATCTTGCCGGCGAGCTGGGCGGTGAAGTGGAACCAGCCGCGGCGGTGGAGCATGGTGTAGAGCAGCAGGCAGTTGATGCTCGCCGACGCCGCGGTCGCACCGGCGAGCCCGACGATGCCATATCGCTCGACGACATAGAGGTTGATCGCGATATTGATGATCAGCGAGGCGAGCGCGGTCCACACCGGCGTGCGCATATCCTCGCGCGCAAAAAAGCCGGGGTTGAGGATTTTGACGATGACATAGGCGGGAAGCCCGGCGACGAGTGCGACGACGATATGCGCCATGATCGCGCCGTCCGCCGCCGTGAATTTGCCGCCGACGAAAAAGGCGGCGGTGAAGGCCGGGGCGCAGATCGCCAGCGCCGCCGCGGCCGGCAGGGTCAGCAGCGTCGCCATTTCGAACGCATTGCCCTGCAACCGCTGCGCCTCGCTGGCATCGCCCGAATGGATATGCCGCGACAGCATCGGCAATATCGCGGTGCCGAGCGCGATGCCGACGATGCCGAGCGGCATCTGGTTCAGCCGGTCGGCAAGCTTCAGCAGGGTCAGCGACCCCTGCGGCAGCGAGGTCGCGAAGAAGGTGTCGACGAACTGGCTGATCTGGTAAATGCCCGCGCCAAAGGTTGCGGGCAGGATCAGCATGCCGAGCTTCTTCACCTCGGGGGTGAAGCGCGGCAGGCGCCAGTGGAGCTTGAGGCCGGCGCGGCGCACCGACCAGATGAGATAGGCAAGCTGCGCGACCCCGGCGAGGCTGACCGACACCGCCAGCGCGATCGCGACGATGCGGTCGTCATGGCTGTCGCCGCGCAGCCACCAGCCCGCGGTGATGCCGCCGATCAGCACGATGTTGAGCAGCACCGGCGCGAGGGCGCCGGGCGCAAAGCGCGATCGCGCGTTGAGCAGCCCCGACAGCATCGCGACCAGACTGATCAGCCCGAGATAGGGAAAGGTGAGGCGGCTCAGATAGACCGCGAGGTCGAACTTGCCCGGCACCTCCTGGAAATCGCGCGCGAGGAGCCAGACGATGCCCGGCATCGTGATCATCATCACCGCCGAAAAGGCAAGCAAGACCCACAGGAAGACCGACAGGACATCGTCGGCGAATTTCGCCGCCGCTTCCTCGCCGCCGCCTTCGCTCGCGGCGCCGTGCAGCGCGCGGCTGTACATCGGCACGAAGGCGACCGAAAAAGCCCCTTCGGCGAACAGGCGGCGAAAGGTGTTGGGCAGCGTGAAGGCGAGCTGGAAGGCGTCCGCTGCCAGCCCCGCGCCGAGCACGCGGGCCAGCAGCATGTCACGCGCGAAGCCGAAGACCCGGCTGATCAGCGTCAGTCCGCCGATCGTCCCGACGCTTTTGACCAGACTGGTCAAGCCGTGCGCCCGCCCCGCAGGATCGTCTTACGCCTCGCCGACCGGCGCCGGAATGTCGCCCAAGCCCTCATCCTGTGCCTGGACCTGCTGCTGGAACAGGCCATGGAAGTCGATCGGTTCGAGCAGCAGCGGCGGAAAGCCGCCGTCGCGGACCGCATCGGCGATGACGCGGCGCGCGAAGGGGAAGAGGATGCGCGGCGCTTCGGCGAGGAAGAAGGGCTGCAGCTGGTCGTCGGGGACGTTGCGGACACCGAACAGACCGGCATATTTGAGGTCGACGACGAACGCCGTGCCTTCGTCGGCCTTCGACGTCACGTCGACCTTCAGCGCGACTTCGTACAGATTCTCGCCGACCCCTTCGGCGCTGATGTTGAACTGGACGTCGAGCTGCGGCGCCGACTGCCACTGGTAAACGGCGGGTGCGTTCGGATTTTCGAACGACATGTCCTTCACATATTGCGAGATCAGGCCGATCGCGGGGCTCGTATCCTCGCCATTGGGCTGGAGGGCGGGGTTATTGAGGTCGCTGCTGGTCTCGTCAGCCATGATCAATTGCTTTCGTCTGGAACGTTGTGAAGGATCCGGACCGCGGGCCGGAAAGCCCGGCGGCTGGAGGTTGCGGCGCGCTTAGCAGCGCCGCACGGCGAGCACAATGGTGCGCCTGAACGAGCGGCCCTGACGGTCCGGGGCAACCGTCCGGCGTACCAGACGTTGACCTGCCGCGTGCGCCAAGTCATGGAGATTTGAAACATGGCGGCGCTTCGCCTATGTTACGCCAGATTATACCATCGCCGCATTGGACATTTGCCCGTGACTTCTTTTGCTATCGTCTTGCTCGCCATGATTGCCGCCTTCCTCGGCATGCGGCTCTATTCGGTGCTCGGCAAGCGCACGGGGCACGAGCAGGAACCGGTGCTGCCGCGCCGCGACGAGCGTGCGGCACCGGCGCCGGTGCGGCTCGACGACGGCGATACTCCCTCGGCACCGCAGGGCGCGGCTGGCGATACGGCGGGCCTCGTTTATGAACCCGCCGCCGAAGCGGGGCTGCGCGCCTTGCTTGCCGCCGACCGCAATTTCGATGCCGGGCGCTTCATGGAAGGTGCCGAATCGGCGTATCGCATGATCCTCGAGGCCTATTGGAGCGGCGACCGCGACACGCTGCGCGATCTCTGCGACGACGACAGCTACGAAGCCTTCGCCGACGCGATCACGGCGCGCGAGGCTCGCGGCGAAAAACTCGACAACCGCCTCATCGGCATCGATTCGGCGAAGATCACTGCGGTCGATCTCCATCGCAATGAAGCGCGTGTCACCGTCCATTATCGCGCCGACATCAGCGCGGTCACCCGTGACGCCGACGGCCGGATGATTGCCGGGTCGATGAGCGACGCCGCCGCGACCGACGATCTGTGGACGTTCCGCCGCACGATCGGCAGCAGCGACCCCAACTGGCTGCTCGACGAAGCCGAAGCAGCCTGACCGCGTGCGGGGGGTGATGATGGCGCGGCGCGTTCGCGCGTTCGGACTCGCCTGCCTTGTCATACCGCTGCTTGCCGGCTGCGCCTCGGTCATTCCCGATAGCGGCGGGCGCGTGTCGAACGGACCGCTCCCGCCACCGGCTACAAGCAAGCCGGCCCCGACGCCCGCCGGCCCGGTGCGCCCCTATCAGCCGCGCCCGTCCGAAAGCGGCGTCGTTGCGGCCAAGCCGATTCCCGCGACTCCCAACCCGGCGCTGCCCGCGGCGCCCGTCCCCGCAAGCGCGACGACCGCGGCGGCGAGCGGCATCGTTGCGGGCCCGGCCTTCGACAAGCTCGGGGTGACGGCGAATCAGGCGAAAGCCGCACTGGCCGCCTTCCGCCTCAGCTGTCCCTCGGTGCAGCGCCGCGCCGACGCGAGCGGCCTGACGCAGGGTGCCGACTGGACCGAAAGCTGCAATGCGGCAAAGGGCTGGTCGGACAATGACGCGAGCGCCTTCTTCACGCGCTATTTCGGCACGGTACAGGTCGGCGCGGGCAACGCCTTCGTCACCGGCTATTATGAGCCCGAAATCGCGGGATCGCGTGCCAAGCGCCCGGGTTACGACGTGCCGATCTATCGCCGTCCGAGCGATCTCGTCGACGTCGATCTTGGCCAGTTCTCGGCTGACCTCAAGGGCAAGAAGATTCGCGGCCGGGTCGAAGGCAGCAATTTCATACCCTATTACGACCGGCAGACAATCGAGCGCGGCGCGCTCGAAGGGCGCGGGCTCGAAATCGCCTGGGCGGCCGATGCCGCCGAATTCTTCTTTTTGCAGGTGCAGGGTTCGGGGCGCCTGCGGCTCCCCGACGGCGGCGTGATGCGCATCGGCTATGATACGCAGAACGGCCGCGATTATGTCGGCATCGGCAAATTGCTGCTCGATCGCGGCGAACTGCAAAGCGGGCAGGCGTCGATGCAGGGTATCCTCGCCTATCTGCGCGCCGATCCCGTGCGCGGCGCCGCAGTGATGAACGAGAATCCCAGCTGGGTCTTTTTCCGCGAGATCACCGGGCCGGGGCCGCTCGGTGCGCTCGGCGTTCCCGTCACCGGCCGCGCCAGCGTGGCCGCCGATCCCAAATATGTGCCCTTGGGCGCCCCCGTCTTCCTGTCGCTCGACCGCGCCGAGCCCAATGGCCTTTGGATCGCGCAGGATACCGGCGGCGCGATCAAGGGCGCCAACCGCTTCGACAGCTTCTGGGGCGCGGGCGACGATGCCCGCGCGATCGCCGGCGGCATGTCGGGGCGCGGATCGGCGCTGTTGCTGCTCCCGCGCGCCAGCATCGCGCGGCTGATCCCGCCGCGTTGACGCTGCGATGCCGCGGCGCCTCGATCCCGATGAAACGGCGCTGTGGAAAAAGGTGGCGGCGACCGTCAAGCCGTTGCCAAGGGCGAAGGCCCCGCTCGCGCCCGCCGCGCCGCCGACCGTCAGCCCGCCCAAGCAGACGCCGCGCCTGACAGCGGCGCCCGCCGCCGCCCCGCGGCCCCTCGCGAAACTCCCGCCACCGCGCCGCACGCATCAGGCCGCGACGCTCGATGGCCATTGGGACCGCCGGCTCCGCAAGGGACTCGTCCGCCCCGATCTCAGCATCGACCTCCACGGCCATACGCTGGCCTCGGCGCAGGCGCTGCTCGACGAGGCGATCGGGCGCGGGCTGATGCGCGGCGCGCGGGTGCTGCTGGTCGTGGCAGGTAGGCTGCGTCCGGGCGCCGACCGTCTGCCGGTGATGCACGGCGACCCGCGCCCGCGCGGCGCGATCCGCGCTTCGCTCCCTGACTGGCTCGCTTACTCGTCCTACGCCGACCAGATCGTCGCGCTGCGCCCCGCGCATATCAGCCATGGCGGGGCGGGCGCGGTCTATGTCATCCTGCGGCGGGCGCGCGAGGAATAGTCTCACGCAAAGGCGCAAAGGCGCAAAGGCGCGAAGAAGATAAGAAAAAGAGTTTCACACAAAGAGGGCGCGTCACATAGCGGTTGTTGCCCGTCGCCGCAGGCGACTTCTATAAGGCGCTTCGCGCGATGCTGGAGCAGGAGTACGGGTGAAGGCGCGCCCTCTTTGTGTCTTTGTGTGAGTTTTTTCTTCTTCGCGCCTTTGCGCCTTTGCGTGAGATATTTTCAACCCGCGAGCGCGCGCATCAATATGCCGCGATAGATGGCGGTCAGGGTGTGGAGATCGTCCACCGCCACCGCCTCGTCGAGCTTGTGCATCGTCGCATTGGTCAGTCCGAACTCGACCACCGGGCACAGTGCATGCAGGAAGCGCGCGTCCGACGTGCCGCCGGTTGTCGACATCTCTGGCATGATGTCGGTTTCCGCATGAATCGCTTCGGCAACCAGCGCGGACAGATCGCCGGGCGGGGTCAGGAAGGCCTCGCCCGAAATCTTGCCCAGCACCTTGGCTGCGGGTTCGACCTCGTGCGCGATCCGCTCGACCATCGTGACCAGTTCGGAGCCTTTTTGCTGGTCGTTAAAGCGGATCGACAGCCGCGCGCGCGCCGAGGCGGGAATGACGTTGGTCGCGCCGTTACCGACTTCGATATCGGTAAATTCGATATTCGACGGCTGGAACCAGTCGGTACCGGCGTCCAGCGCCACCGCGTCGATCGCCGCCATGATGCGCACCAGCTTGGGGATCGGATTGTCGGCGAGGTGGGGGTAGGCGACATGCCCCTGCGTCCCAGGCACGTCGATCCAGATATTGACCGATCCGCGCCGCCCGACCTTCACCATGTCGCCGAGCCGGTTCACCGACGTCGGCTCGCCGACGACGATCATGTCGGGACGGATGCCGCGTCCTTCCATATGCTCCATCAAGGCGCGGGTACCGAAGATCGCGGGGCCTTCCTCGTCGCCGGTGATGATCAGGCTGATCGTCCCGGCTTCGGCGGGGGTATGGGCGGCCGCCGCGACGAACGCCGCGATCGAACCCTTCATGTCGACCGCGCCGCGGCCATAGAGGAGATCGCCGCGTATTTCGGGAAAGAAGGCGTCGCCGCTCCAGCCGACACCCGGCGGCACGACGTCGAGGTGGCCGGCAAAGCCGAAATGTTTCGGCCCCTTGCCCGTCCGCACCGCGAGCAGATTCTCGACCGGGCCGTCGGGCTCGATGCCGTCGATGAAACGCTCGACGGTAAAGCCGAGCGGGGTCAGCGCGGCCTCGATCACGTCGAAGACCGCGCCCGTTGCGGGGGTGATGCTCGGTGCGGCGATCAGCGCCTGTGCGAGGTCGACGGGGTCGATGGTCGTGCTCATGCCGCTCCCTTACGCGTTCGACCCATGCCAAGTCGAGACTTTGCATCGCCGCGGCTTTGTGCGAAACAAAGAAAGAACAAACAAGGGACTGCATCATGCCCAAACTCGATCTCGACACCATCCAGCAGACGAACGCCACCGGCTATCCCGCGCCCTATAGCGATGCGGTACAGGGGCGCTGGTACCGCCGCCTCGCGCCCGCCGCCGGCATCGACGATTTCGCGGCGAGCCATGTCGTGCTCAAACCCGGCGCCTGGTCGTCGCAGCGCCACTGGCACGACGGCGAGGACGAGATGCTCGTGATGATCGCGGGCGAAGCCATGCTGATCGAGGACGACGGCCGCTCGCCGATGCGGCCGGGCGATATCGCGGTGTGGCCGAAGGGCAGCACCAATGGCCATCATCTGGTCAATGAATCGGACACCGACTGCGTCTTCGTCGCGCTGGGCGGGGGCAAGAAATATGACACCGGCGGCGGCTATTCGGACATCGACATGCTGTTCGGCCCCGACGGCTATTTCCACAAGGACGGCACGCCCTATCCGGTGACGCGGATTCCGTAACGGGTCTTGTCCGGCGCGGCGGCTTCGGGGTGGTGAGCGGGCATTCGTCCAGCCTACCGAGTACCCCGGCGAAAGCCGGGGCCCAGAGTGTTAGAAAGCCGACGTTGCGTGGTACCGCCCTGGTCCCCGGCTTTCGCCGGGGTACACGACGGAAACGGCAGCTATCATCCGCTTCCCGCCCTCACCCCTCGTCATCCCGGGCTTGACCCGGGATCTCGCTTTTTTTGAGGGTGCCGGCCGTTTTCGACATCAAGCGGGGCCCCGGATCAAGTCCCGGGTGACGATGATGGATAGGGCAGCTTCCAGCCGAAACCCGATGCTTCCTACCCCTCGACCGGCCCTTCGAACTGTTCGATCACCCAGTCCTCGGCCTGGGCGCCGCCGATCCATTCCTGCATGCATGGATGGCTGATCACCGCCTGGGCATAGGCGGCGGCAAAACGCGGCAGCGGGATCGAGTAAGTGATGAAGCGCGTGACGACCGGCGCGAACATGATGTCGGCCGCCGACCAGCCGCCGAACAGATAATCGCCTTCGCCGCCGAACCGCGCGCGCGCCTCGGCCCAGATCTGGAAGATGCGGATGACGTCGGCCTGCACTTCGGGAAGCAGTTCGGTCGCGGGATAGATGCGGCGGATGTTCATGCTGTGGTTGCGGCGGAGCGCGGCGAACGACGAATGCATTTCGGCCGCCATCGACCGCGCCATCGCCCGCGCCGCCATGTCTTCGGGCCAATAGCCCTTCGTCCCGCCGGTTTTTTCGTTGAGATAATCGATGATCGCCAGGCTGTCCCAGACGACGATATCGTCGCCGTCCCACAGGATCGGCACCTTGCCGCCCGACGGGGCGAACTCGTCGCCCTCGCGGCGATTGCTCCATTCCTCGTCATAGAGCGGGACGGTGACTTCCTCGAACGGCAGGCCGCTGTGCTTGACCGCCAGCCAGCCGCGCAGGCTCCAGCTGGAATAGGCCTTGTTGCCGAGGAAGAGTTTCATGGGGTCTCCGAAACTCCCCTCCCGCAGGCGGGAGGGGTTGGGGGTTGGCGCGAGCGAAGCGAGCTCCTGCCGTCGACAGGCCCACCCCGCTGCGACTAGCGAACGAAGTTCGCAAGTCTCGCTGCCCCTCCCGCTTGCGGGAGGGGAGCACGTCCGTCAACTCTCCACCGCCTCCAGCACCGCGGTCCGGAGCTCGGCGATGCCCAGCCCCTTTTCGCTGCTCGTCGCGATCACTTGCGGATGCGCGGCGGGGTGCTTGCGGGCTTCGGCCTCGGTCGCGGCCTGAACCTCGGCGAGCGCGCTGGCCTTGATCTTGTCGGCCTTGGTCAGGACGATGCGATAGCTGACCGCCGCGGTGTCGAGCATTTCGAGCACGTCGCGGTCGACCTCCTTGATCCCGTGGCGGCTGTCGATCAGCACGAGCGTGCGTTTCAGCACCGCACGGCCGCGGAGGTAATCGTTGATCAGGAAACGCCATTTCTTGACGATATCCTTCGGCGCCTTGGCAAAGCCGTAGCCGGGCATGTCGACGAGGCGGAAGATCAGCGGATCCGCGCCGACATCGAAATAGTTGAGTTCCTGCGTCCGTCCCGGCGTCACCGACGTGCGCGCCAGCCCGTTCCGGTTCGTCAGCGCGTTGAGCAGCGACGACTTGCCGACGTTCGAGCGGCCCGCGAACGCGATCTCGGGCACGCCCGGCGCCGGCAGATGCTGCAACGCGGGCGCCGATTTCAGGAAGGCGATCGGCCCCGAAAACAGCTTGCGCGCCCGTTCGGGCAGAAGGGGGTCGATGTCGGTATCAGTCATATGCCGTACCCCTGCGAAGGCAGGGGTCCATCTCCTGTTGGTGAAATCCGAAGCCACCGGAGATGGGTCCCTGCCTTCGCAGGGACACACGCCGATGAGAATGGTTCCTATTTCGCCGGGGCCGCCTTCAGCTGCGGGAACTTGCGATACATCCACTGCTGCTGCGCGATCGACAGGCAGTTGTTGGTGATCCAGTAAAGCAGCAAGCCCGCCGCGAACGGCGCCATGATGAACATGAACATCCACGGCATGATCTTGAACACCTGTTGCTGCACCGGATCCGCCGACTGCGGGTTCAGGCGGAACTGCAGGAACATGGTGATGCCGAGGATCAGCGCGAGGATGCCGATGCTGAGCAGCGACGGCGGGGTGAAGGGCAGCAGCCCGAACAGGTTCAATATGTGCAGCGGGTCGGGCGCCGACAGATCCTTGATCCACAGGATGAACGGCTGGTGCCGCATTTCGATCGTCAGCATCAGCACCTTGTACAGCGCGTAGAAGATCGGAATCTGGATGACGATCGGCAGGCAGCCGGCGAGCGGATTGATCTTCTCGTCCTTGTAGAGCTTCATCAGCTCCTGCTGCTGCCGCTGCTTGTCGTCCTTATATTTTTCCTGCAGCGCCTTCATCTTCGGCTGCATCAGGCGCATCTGCGCCATCGACCCGAACTGGCGCTGCGCGATCGGGAACATCAGGGTACGGATGATCAGGGTCAGCAGCATGATCGCGACGCCGAAATTGCCGACCTGCTTGAACAGCCAGTCGAGCAGCTTGAAGATCGGCACCTCGAAAAATTCGAACCAGCCCCAGTCGATCGCGTTCGACAGGCGCGGGATGCCCTGATCGTCCTGATATTTCGACAGGATGCCGACTTCCTTCGCCCCGGCGAAGATGCGGCTGGTCGTCGTCACCTGCTTGCCCGGCGCGACCTGTGCAAAGTCGCGCGCGAACAGCGTCTGGTAATTATTGGCAGCGGGCGAGCTGATCGCGGCGGTGACGCGTTCGCCCTTCGCCGGCACGATCGCGGCGAGCCAATATTTGTCGGTAAAGCCCAGCCAGCCCGCCGACGTATAGCGCACGGCACGGTTCGGCGCTTCCTCGACATCGTCATAATCGACGTCGAACACCGATTTGCCGCCCAGATAGCCGGTCGGGCCGATATGGATCGTCCAGCTGTCCTTTTCGTGCGGATCGGTCGGCTTGCCGAGGCGGTCGATCAGCGCGAAGCTGCTCGCATTGACCGGCGCGGTGCCGCTGTTCGCGATCGTCTGCTTCGCGGTGATCAGATAATTGGCGTCGATGCTATATTCGATGCGGAACGTCTGGCCGGCGCCGTTCGCCCAGCTCAACGTCACCGGCGTCGCCGGGGTCAGTTTCGTCCCCGTCGCGGTCCAGACCGTATTCGGTCCGGGAACCTGTACGCCCTGCGCCGACCAGCCGAGGCTGGTGAAATAGGCGGCCGACGTGCCGCCGGGGGCGAACAGGCGAACCGGCGGCGAATCCTTCTTGATCGTCTGGCGATATCGGGTGAGCGTGATGTCGTCGACGCGCGCGCCCACGAGGTTGATCGAACCCGACAGCGTCGGGGTCTCGATCGGGATGCGCTGTCCTTCGGCGAGCACCGTTTCGATGGGGCGGATCGCTGCGGGCGCTGCGGCGGCGGCGGGCGCACCCGGCGCCGGCAAGGCCGAGGGCTGGCCCTGCGCGGCGGGGGTCGCGGCGGGCGCGCCGCCGGTGCCGGCGACGGTCTTGGTCACGTCGGGCTTCGCGGGGGTCGGAAAAAATTTCGTCGCGACGAAATTCCAGCCCAAGAGGATGGCTACCGACAAAAGAATTGCCGCGATCAGGTTACGCTTGTCGTCCACGCTCGTTGGTCTCTCTTCGTCTCAATGTCGGGATATTCGCTATTACGGCACCGGGTCGTAGCCATGACCGCCCCAAGGATGGCAGCGCAATAGCCGCTTTGTCGCCATCCAGCCACCCTTGATCGCACCATGGCGCTGCAAGGCGACAATCGCATATTCGCTGCACGACGGCGCATAGCGGCACGTCGGCGGCAGGATGCGCGAGGGGCCGATCTGCCAGCCGCGCGCGATCAGGATGAGCAGGCGGGCGATCATGCGGAAAGCCCGGAAAACTGCGCAACTTCACACTGAACCGTCCAAATTCCGTCACCCCGGACTTGATCCGGGGGCCCGCTCTTCACCCTCGCCAAGCGGGACCCCGGATGAAGTCCGGGGTGACGATGGGAGAGAATGGGCGAAAGATGAAAAACGTTGGAAAACCGCGCAACTTCACACTGAAATGGCGTTTGCCGGGGGGATGATGTCGCGATCATGCCCGCACGCTAACCCGGCCAGATATTGTAGGACAGTGCTTCATTTCGCCAGCTTCTTCGCCGCGCGCGCCAGCGCCGATGCCAGATGTTCGCCGAGTTCGGCAAAGACGATGTCGTTGCCGCCGGGGCGGCCGATCAGCACATGGTCGGCGCCCGCGATCCCCGATTCGGGCAGCGCCGCGCGGGTGAGCGCGCGCAGCCGGCGCTTCATCCGGTTGCGCGTGACGGCATTGCCGACCTTCTTGCTGACGGTGTATCCGATGCCCAGCGCATCATCATCGTCGCCGCGCGGGCGGACGAGCAGGACGAAACCGGGCATGGGAAAGCGAAGGCCGCGGTTCGCGGCCAGAAATTCGCTGCGTTTTGAAAGCGTTCGCACCAGCCCGGAACCTGGCGCTGGCGCAGAAGGGTCAGCGATCAGGCCGACAGCTTCTTGCGGCCCTGGGCGCGGCGGTTGGCCAGAATCTTGCGGCCGCCGACAGTCGCCTTGCGGGCGCGGAAACCGTGGCGACGGGCGCGTACGAGGTTGCTCGGTTGAAAGGTACGCTTCATCGCGGTTGTCCCTAAATCTCGTCAAAGGCTCTAACAGAAAAGGGCCGCCAAACGTGGGCGGCCACTGATGGAGGCGCGGATAAGCGAGAGTCGGATGAAAGTCAATCGTCATCCATGGCTCTTTCGAGGCGCACCCGCGCCCGCCGCCGCGCGGCGCTGACCCGGCGCATCACCCGGTCGGTCCAGTCGCCATAGCGCGGATGGCGCCGTTTGAAGCGGACATAGACGCGTTTCGCCCAAGAGCTGTTCTGCAGGCACAGCATCATGCCGATGGGAAAGACGATCAGGAAACCCGGGCCCGGCAGCGGCCCGATGATCACCGCGACGATCATCAGCAGGATGCCGAGGCAGAAGAGGCCCGAACGTATCTGCGCGTTCGACCGCATCCGCTGATAGAGGCTTCGCTTCGCCATGGGGACGATGTGGGGAGGCAGGCGGCGTGTTACAAGGATAAGGCACGTCGTGGGGGTGGGAGATGGTTTTGGAGGACGGGCGCGGATGGCGGTTTTGGGGTGAGGAGTGGACATAGGCTCCACCCACTTTCGTCATCCCGGGCTTGACCCGGGATCCCGCTTTTTTTGAAGTCATCTGCTGTTTTCGAGAGCAAGCGGGACCCCGGATCAAGTCCGGGGTGACGGTGAAGGGAATGACCGGAACCGGCCGCAACCGCCCCGCCCCGCCGCAAGCCTCAGTTCAGGGTGACGAAGCGCGCCATGTCGTCGCGCGTCAGATAGCGGACGTCGTCGAACGGGGTGCTGTTGGTCAGCGCATAGAATTCGCGCGCCTTGGCGCCGTCTATCCCCATTTCGCGGTAGAGGCCGAGATATTCGGCGTGCACCGGGTCGTTCGCGGGATAATCATTCGCCTCGCGGCCATATTCGTCGGCCCAGCTGTGGACCCCGAACTGGGCGTCGGGCGCGGCGCTGCGCCGGGTGCCGGCGAGCCACAGTTCGACCGCGCCCGAGCGCACCGACCCGCCGGCGGGGACGATTGTTTCGAGCCCCGCGCGGCGGATCGCGCGGGCGAGGATCAGATTCGCTTCCTCGTCGAGGCTGCCGGGGCAGTCGACCATCTCGATCCGCTTGAGGCCCGGAAAGGCCGCGAGCATCGCCGCGAACTGGCGCGGCGTCGCGCCGTCGACATCGCCTGCCATGCGGACGGTGGTCGCGTCGATCACCGCGAACGGACCGAAATTCGCCTTGGCATGGCCGAGCGTCGCAAGGGTTCGGCCGGGGGCATAGCGGCGGGTCGTGCCCCCGGAACCCTGGACGTCAGCGTCGCCGGCGAGCGCTTCGTCGTCGAGCAGCGCGCTGTCCTCATCGATGACGCTGCCGTCATCGGCGGCGTCGGCATCGTCATAGCTCCACGTCACCGTCGTCGTGGTGACGGTGACGAACTGCTGTGCATGCGCCGGCGCGAACACCAGCACCGCCGCGAAAGCGGCGATGATCAGCGTGCGGACGAGGGCGAGCGGTCGGACCATAGGGCCGCTTTCGCGCGCGCGCACTTGCCAAAATGCAAAGCGGCAACGTCAGCGCCCCGTTAACCTCTTCGCGCCCGCCGTGCCATTTCGGGACGGCCGCCCGCGACAATGCTAATGATCAATCGCGGTCGGGCGCGCCGAGCGGGAAATAGGCGCGGTACGGCCGGGCATCCTCGACGCAGCGCGCCATCGACGGATGTGCGAGCAGGCGAGCGCGATAGGCGCGGAGATTCTCGTACGCTTCCGGAATCGGGTGAACCCAGTCGGCGTAGAAGAGCGACGGTGCCGCGGCGCAATCCGCCAGCGTAAAGCCATAGGGCGTCGCCCAGCCGCCGCCCGCCAGTTCCTTGTCGAGCCAGGCGTAGATAGTGTCGAGCGCCGCCTTCGCCTGCTCGACGATCATCGGCACATGATTTTCGGTACCGCGTATCGCATCCGCCACCACCGCCTGCATCCGGCCCATCACATGATGGTCGAAGACGCGGTCGAACAGGCGGACCTTCAGCGCGGCATCGAAGTCCTGCGGGATCAGCCGCGGTTCGGGAACCAGATGGTCGAGATATTCGATGATGATCGACGATTCGAAATAAGGGATATCGTCGTGGACGAGCAGCGGGAACTGGCCGACCGGCCAGTGCGCCCTGAGTTCGGGCATATGGTCGGGAAAGGCGGGGTCGACCGAGCGATAGTCGAAATCGATCCCCTTCTCGTAAAGCGCGATCAGCGCCTTCCACGTATAGGAGGAGAAGGGGTGGCCATAGAAGATCATCATCGGCGGTTATCCTGGCGCGTCAGCCAGGCGAGCGGCCAGCCGACGAAGACGATGTGGGGAAAGAGCGCGATCGCACCCTTCATAAGATCGGCGGGCGGGAAGGGCATTCCGAAGCGCAGCGGCAGGACGACCCCGTTCATGATATAATAGAGGATCAGGCCGTAGATGGTGCCGGTCAGCCACCATGGCCATGCGGTGAGCGCGGACCAGCGCCGCGCGACGAAGAACCATGAAGCGACCATCGCGCCCATGATCGCATAATGCGTCGCGAGCCCGGCGATGTCGCCGCCGATCCCCCACGTCCGCGCACCGTCGCCGAACGGCCCGCTCGCCACCGCGTGCAGCATGGAGGAGACGGTGCCGCCCTGCACCACGCTCGACACCGCCGCATAGACGATGTCGAGCGTGCCGCAGAGCGCCCATGCGAAGGGCGCAGGGCTACGCCGCGCCAACGGCTTCGCCCTTGATCGCGGCTTCGATGGCGCTGATATCGATCTTTTTCATCGCCATCATCGCGTCGAAGGCGCGCTTGGCCGCCGCCTTGTCGGGGTTGGTCATCACGTCGGTCAGGACGCGCGGGGTGATCTGCCAGTTGACGCCCCATTTATCCTTGCACCAGCCGCACATGCTTTCGGCGCCGCCATTGCCGGTGATCGCGTTCCACAGCCGATCGGTTTCCTCCTGCGTGTCGGTGTGGACCTGGAAGGAAAAGGCTTCGTTGTGCTGGAAGGCGGGGCCGCCGTTGAGGCCGATGCACGGAAAGCCGAGCACGGTAAAATCGACGGTCAGCACATCGCCTTCCTTGCCGCTGGGGTTGTCGCCGGGGGCGCGGTGGACCGCGCCGACCTGGCTGTCGGGGAAGGTTGCGGCATAGAAATGCGCCGCTTCCTCGGCGTCCTTGTCGTACCACAGGCACAGGGTTGCTTTTCCGGACATCATTTCTCTCCTTTTATCGGCGTACCGAGCGACCAGCTATGGCCGAACGGATCCTTGATCTGACCATAGCGGTCGCCCCAGAACATATTGTCGAGCGGCATGATCACCGTCGCGCCGGCGGCGACCGCGCGCTCGAACCACGCGTCGGCGTCGTCGACCTGCAGGTGCAGCGTCACCCCATTGGGGGGCGAGCTTTCGTTATCGACATATTCGGGAAATTCGTCGTGGAGCATCAGCGATGCGCCATTGACCGTCAGGTGCGCGTGCATCAGCCGCACCCCGTCGTCGGCGGGCATGCGCATATTCTCGATCGCGCCGAACGCCTTGACGTAGAAGTCGATCGCTTGCGCGCCGCGCTTGTCGGCGATCGCCAGATGCGGGGTCAGGCCGCTCGTCGGTCCCTGATTGTCCATCGTTTCTCTCCTTTTCCTTGCCGGTTCAGGCGTCGTCATAGCTCAGGCTGGGATACCAGTCGGTGCCGCGTCCTTCGGGGGTCAGGTCGAGCAGGTTCCACAGCGGGTTCGGATCGGGGGCGCCGTGCGGGTCCTGTCCCGGATCGGCGATATCGGGGCCGCCCTCGACGCTCCAGAAATGGCGGATCGTGCCGCCCTTGCGCGTGAAGACGCTGTATCCCGCCATGTCGTCGTCGCGGGTCTCGCCGATATAATCCTGCCAGAAATCGCCGCTCGGGTCCGCATAGAGCTTCAGATGATTCCAGCCCTGTTCGCGCGCGAAGGCGGCGAGGCGCGGATAGGGCGAGCGGGCGACGATCGCAAAACCGATCCGTTGTTCAAGGTGCGGCACCTCGGGGTCCCAACTCGCCACCGTCGCGGTGCACATTGGGCACGCCTGCTTGCGCTCGGGACCGTACATCATGCCATAGACGAACAGCGTGTCATGATCGCCGAACAGTTCGGCGAAGCCGACCTCGCCATCGGCGCCGACGAAGCGGTAATCCTGCGTCACCGCGCCGCCGGGGGGCAGCGCGCGCCGCTGCGCCGCGACGCGCGCCAGGTGACGGCGCAGTTCGATCTCCTCGACGAGCAACGCTTCGCGCGCCGCCCGATATTCGGCGCTTTCGTTCGGCGTCGACTGCGGTTGGCGCCGCCGCACCAGCTCTTCGGCGGGGATCAGCTTTCGGGTACCGGTCATCATGCTTTCCTTTCCTGCCCCCTCGAAGGGTGCCGGTCCGCGCTATTTGCGCGGGCCGACGAGGCCGAAGGCGGCGCCCTGCGGATCGATGCCGTTCATCGCATATTCGCCGCCGGGGATTTCCATCGGTTCGTTGGTGATCGTGCCGCCATTCGCGGTGATCGCGGCGTGCGCGCGGTCGATATCGTCGACGCCGATGTAGAAGCTCCAGATCGGGGCGGGATAGCCCTCCATCAGCGGCATCATCGCGCCCAGCCCGACATCGCCGCGCTGGATGAAGCGATAGGCGCCATGTTCGCCCATCTCCATCTGCCCTTCCTGGCCCCAGCCGAAATGCTTTTTATAAAAGGCGATGGCGGCGTCGGGGTCGCTGGTCGCGAGTTCGTTCCAGCGCACGCGTTGCGCTTCGGTCACCGAAAAGACGTCGCTTTCGCCGCCGCCCTCGGGCGGGACCGGGTCCATGATATAGAAGGGCGCGCCCTGCGGGTCGGTGACCATCGCGATGCGCCCGACCGGAATGTCCATCGCCCCCATCTGGACGGTGCCGCCGTCGGCTTTGATCGCCTCGATCGCCGCATCGACGTTATCGACATGCAGATAGCCGAGCCAGATCGGCCGCGCGCCGCCCGCGAGCATATTGGCATCGAGCGCGAGCATCCCGCCTGCGTTGCCGCCGTCGCTGCGCCCGATCATGCGGTAATCGACCCCGCCCGCGGTGGCATCGCCTTGCGAGGGGATATTCCAGCCGACCACCGCGCCGTAAAAGGCGGCGGCACCGGCCGGATCGCTCGTCATCAGTTCGTACCAGATGAAATTGGCAGCCTCGGTCATCGTCTCTCTCCTTTGTCCGGTTCAATAGGTCAGGCTGGGAAACCAGTCGCCGCGCCCCTCGGGCGTCATGTCGAGCAGGCCCCACAGCGGATCGACAAGGTCGCCGGCGCGATGATGCTGGCCCGGATCATCGGGCGCATAGGCCATTTCGCTGGCCCAGACGTGGCGGATGGCGCCGCCGTCGTTGCGGAAGACGTTGAAGATCGTCTCGTCCCAATTCTCATCGGGTTTCATGCCGCGTTCGGCGCGCTTGGCGTCACTGATTTTCGACGTGTCGCCGAAATAATCCGCCGAATAACGCCCGTCGACGTCGGACAGAAAGACGAGGTGCGGCCAGCGCCGGTCCTTCGCCCAGGCTTCGAGCCGCGCGATCGGCGACTTGGCGACGACATAGAGCGGCGCGCGCTGGCCGACATGGCGCGCGGCGCCGTCGATCGCGTCGAGCATATGGGTGCAGCCGTTGCACGGCTTGTCGCGTTCGGGGCCGAACATGAAGCTTTGCACGATGATGCTGGGCTTGTCGCCGAACAATTGGGACAGCGTCACCCGCTCGGGGCGCTGATAAGCACCGATCCGCTCGAAGCTGTAATCCTCGGGGATCTCACCGCCCGGGGGCAGCGTGCGGCGCTGCGCCGCGACTGCCTCGATCTGGCGGCGGAGCGCAATCTCCTCGTCGAGCAGCGCGATCCGCGCCGCACGATATGCGGCGCTTTCATTGGGGAAGGACAGATGTTCCATGATCAACTCCTGTAGCCGGGCGTCGCCTCGAGCGGCGGGGCGCGGAAACCCATCGCGATCCACGCGGTCAGCAGCCGCCACATGAATTTGCCCGACGGAGTCCGGTAATTGGGGACGTCGTCCGGCAGCTCGACGCCATCGGGGCGGTCGCCGACGATCGTCCGCATCTCGGGCGCCGGGCGTTCGCTTTCGGGGATGCGCGCCGAATAGACGCTCAGCCAATGGCCCTTGGTGAATTCGAGCGCGACCGGCGTGTTGCAGCATCGCGCCACGAAGCGCCGCGTCGGCGAATCGGGGGTCAACCGATGTTCGCCAAGCTGGTCCGATCCCGACAGCCATTCGACCCGATCCTTGCGGACGAGCAGATAGGGCGTGCCGCCGTCGGCGCCGACCACAGCGGGCGCGCCGGGAAGCGCTTCGAACCCATGCCCTGCCGTCTGGCAGCTCTGGCAATAACAGGTCGCCGCCATGATCGGCTTGCCGGTGAGTTCGAGGTTCACCGCGCCGCATTGGCACGATGCGGTGCGCGTTTCTCTCTTTTGGGTGCCGGTCATCGGGTCTCTCCTCTGATCCTCCCTGTGGCGCAGCCATGGGGAGGGGGACCGCCGCCGCAGGCGGTGGTGGAGGGGCGGCGACGGTGCGCCATCGCCCCTCCGTCAGCCCTACGGGCTGCCACCTCCCCATCGCTCCGCGACAGGGAGGAGCAAAGTCAGGCCTCGACGATCGGCGCGAAGCCGCCATAGATCATGCGCGCACCATCGAACGGGTTGTTGTCGGGATCGTGCTTCATCCGTTCGTCGGTCATCATCTTTTCCCAACCCTTGGTGCGCGCGTCCTTGTCCGGCCACTCGACCCAGCTGTAGACGACGGTCTCGCCGTCCTGCTTGTGCGCGGCGCGGGCATAGTCGGTGACCTTGCCGTCGGGGACATCGTCACCCCACGCCTCGACGACGCGCGTCGCGCCATAGTCGCGGAACACTTCGGACGCCTTCCGCGCCATCGCGCGATAGGCTTCCTTGTTGCGGTCGGGGACGGGCAGGACATAGCCATCGACGTAGCTCGTCTGGCCCGCCGCGCGGTCGTCGACGATCGAATCGAAACCGCCGATGATCATCCGCTTCGCGTCGAACGGCATCTCGCCGCCCATCGCCTCCATGCGCGGGTCGCTCATCATCTTCGCGTTCGCGGCGTCGCGCGTCGCCTTGTCGGGATATTCGAACCAGCTGAACACGACGGTCTCGTCGTCCTTCGCCTGCACCGCGCCTTTCAGGTCGTTGACCTTGCCGTCGGGCACATCGTCGCCCCAGCATTCGACCATCCGGCTCACGCCGAATTCCTTGAACAGCGGCGCCGCGTCGGCGGCGTGCTTGCGATAGGCTTCCTTGTTGGCGGTCGGCACCGCGACCACAAATCCTTCTACATAGGTCATCTTGTCTCTCCTTGGGGGGTGGGAGGAGTTTTCAGGCGGCGGGTGGACCCGCTTCTTCGCTGAAGGCGGCCAGCTGCGCGTCCATCGCGCGCTGGAAGGCGGGTCGGGCGAGGCAGCGACCCAAATACGCCTGCAATCGCGGCTGTTCAGCGATCAGCCCCGCTTCGACGGCTTCGCGCAGCACGGTCGCCATCGCGATGTCGGCAACGCTGAATTCGCCCGTCAGATAGTCCTTGTCGCCGATCGCGTCATTGAGGCGGCCGAGCCGGCCCTGAATGAACTCGATCAGGCTCGGCCGGCGCAGCTTCGCCCATTCCTCGTCGGTCGAGAAAATATCGACATTGCCGAGTTCGAACAGCATCGGCTCGACGCTGTTATAGGCCGCGAACAGCCAGGCGAGCGTGTTCGCGCGCTGCTGCGGGTCGCGCGGCATCAGCCGCGCATCCTTCTCGGCGAGGTGGAGCAGGATCGCGCCGCTTTCGAACAGGCGGATGCCGCCGTCGTTAAGCACCGGCACCTGCCCCCACGGCTGGAACAGGAAATGGTCGGCCGGACGGTTGATCGCGCTGATCAGATGCTCGGCATAATCGAGCCCGATTTCCTCGCACGCCCAGCGCGGGCGCAGATCGCGGACATAGCCGCGCGCGAAATCGGGAACCCAGTCGAAGGCGGTGACTTCAATCTTGCTGTCGGGGTTTACGGGCATGGCTATCTCTCCTCCGTTGAGCGTGAGTTTCAGGCGGGCAGCGGTTCGCCGACCGCGCAGTCGGCCAGATGCGCCGCCATCGCGCTTTGAAAGGCCGGGCGCGACGTGCCGCGCGCGACATAGGCGGCCAGATTGGGATGCGGCGCCAGCAGCTGCGGATTGGCATTGCGCAGCACGTCGATCATCACGATGTCGCCGATCGAGAAACGATCTTCGAGCCAGTCGCGGTCGCCCAGCGCCTGCGCCAATCGGGCGAGGCGTTGTTCGGCAAAGGGTTTTGCCGCTTCCATCGATCCGGCGAGCCAATCGGTGCCCTGTCCCTTGACGGTCAGTATGACCAATGTCTGGATCATCGGTTCGACGCTGTTGAGCGCCGCGATCGCCCAGCTGATGGCCCGCCCCCGGCCCTTGGCATCGCGCGGCAACAGACGCTCGTCCCTTTCGCCGATGTGGATCAGGATCGAACCCGATTCGAACAAGGTCAGGCCGTTTTCCTTATAGACCGGCACCTGCCCAAAGGGCTGGTCCGCCATATAATCCTGTGGCTTGTCCTCGAAAATCCCGTCGATCAGGCGCGCACGATAGGGCAGGCCGATTTCGTCCAGCGCCCAGCGGATGCGGATATCCTTGATGCGTCCGTAGGCGAAGGACGGCACGGCCTTATAGGCGGTGATCTCGATTGCGGCATCGCTATCGACCGGCATGACCTAGTTCCTCTTCCCTTTGATCCAGGCGACGATCGACATCGCGTGGCCGTGGCCCAGGTCGAAGTCGCTCTTCAGCCAGTCGATGATCGCGCCGGGTTTGACGCCAGGGGCAAGGCCGTCCTCGTTGGCGAGGCCCTTGCCGATCGCGATGCTCTTCAATTCGCCGGCCGATTTGCCGGTCTTCGCCTCGACATTGTCGATATAGGCCTGAAAGCTCATGCGCTCGCTCCTGCCCGCAGCGGGATCAGCGCGCGGAGGCGCGGATCGCGCAGCCACAGGCCGCCCCACAGCATCAGGCCAAGGTAGACGCCGAACAGGCTGTGGCTGAACAGCGGGCTGCCGATGCGGACATGGGTGCCGATCGCGCCGCCGAGATAGCCGGTGATCAGGATCGCACCCAGGATCGCCGTGCGCGGCCAGATATAGAGCAGGGTCGGGATCAGCAGCAGGAGCCCCAGCATCGTCATCGTGGGGACGTCGAGCGGCCATCCGAGATCGGGCGGGCTGTATTTGATCGCGGTCTCGGGCGACACCAGCTTCAGCCCGGCATCGAAGAGGAGGAAGAGGATCACGAGGCCGCTCAAAACATGGCCCGCGATCAACTGACCCTTTCCGGTTTGTTGGTCCGTCATTCTCTTCCTCCTCCCTTATCGTCTTTATGCTTCGGCTTCGGCGGGTTCGCCGGCGGGGATCGCGGTCGGGTCCATCCACATCACTTCCCAGATATGGCCGTCGGGATCCTCGAAGCTGCGGCCGTACATGAAGCCGCCAAAGTCCTGCGTCGGGGTCGGGTCGGCCTTGCCGCCCGCCTTGACCGCCTTGTCGACCTGGCCATCGACCGCTTCGCGGCTGTCGGCGGAGACGCAGATCAGCACCTGCGCGGTCGTGTGCGCGTCGGGGATATTCTTCGAGGTGAAGGTCGCCCATTTTTCATGCGTCAGCAGCATGACGTGGATCGACCCTTCCTCGACCACCATGCACGCGGCGGTGTCGTCGGTGAAGGCGGGGTTGTTCGCCGCGCCGACGGCTTCATAAAAGGCCTTCGACTTGTCGAGGTCGGTGACGGGCAGGTTCACGAAAATCATCTGGGGCATCTACTCTCTCCTTGGGGGTGGTTGTTCGGGTTGGTTCGCGGCGCCGGCGATCGCCGGTCGTCCGCTGCGCCTGTCTTTTACTCGGCGGCAACTTCGGGGACGGGCTGCTCGCCATTGGCGACCGCGGGGTCCATCCAGAAGGGGCCCCAGACATGGCCGTCGGGGTCGAGCAGGTCGCGGCCGTACATAAAGCCATGATCCTGCACCGGATTGACGTCGGCGGTGCCGCCATGCGCCGCGCCCGCTTCGATCATCGCGTCGACGGCCTCGCGGCTGTCCATCGCGAGCGCCAGCGACACCTCGCTCGAACCGCGGGGTGCGATCGGCCGGTCGGTGAAGCCTTTCCATTTCCCGTGGGTCAGGATCATCACGAAGATCGTGTCGGACCACACCATCGCGGCGCCGGTCTCGTCGCTGAAGCGCGGCTCGTTGGTGAAGCCCAAGGCTTCATAAAAGGCCTTCGATTTGGCCAGATCGGCGACCGGCAGGTTCACGAAGATCATCTTGGGCGTGGTGGACATCGGGGGAACTCTTCTCTCGTTTCTTTTCCGGGGGGCTCAGCCTCTGCCGAACAGCATGAGGATGTAACGCTTCAGGTGGGTGACGCTGTCGCGCGCGATGGCGGCATCGTCGGTGGTCTTCGCCATGATGAACGCGCCTTGCAGCACCGCCTGGACATGGCGCGCGAGGCTGATCGCGCTGACCCCGTGCGAAACGCCGTGGCGCGCGATTGCCGCCTCGATGTCGGGGGCCAGCGCTTCGCAATAGGCGTTGATGCTTGCCTCGCACGCGGCGCGGATCGCCGGGCTCGTGCCATAGGCTTCCTGCACCATGGTGCCGACGAAGCAGGTGAAATCCTCGACAGGGCCGTCGAGCATCGAAAAGCGGAAATCGATATGGCCGAGCAGGCGGCCCAGCGGATCATCCAGCTTGGTGTGCGGCGGCATTTCGAACATCGGGCGGGCGCGTTCGGTCCAGCCTTCGGCGGCCGCGATTGCCAGCGCTTCCTTCGATGTGAAGTGATGGAAGAAGGCGCCCTTGGTGACGCCCGCCACCGCGCAGATTTCGTCGACGGTCGTCGCGGCGTAACCTTTCCGGCGCACCGTGGCGTGCGCGGCGGCGATCAGCTTGTCGCGTGCACTGCCGCGCGGGGCGCGGCCTGCTCCCGGGGTGCCGCCGCCCGCCGAGGGGACATTGCGGGCGGCGGCGGCGCGCGGCGTGCGCCGGGGCGCCGAAGGGACAGATGGAGGCTGATTCGTCGTCATGCGAATCTACATACCGACTGGTTGGTATGTTGTCAAATGTGCAAATGATGCCACGCTACGCGGCACCTTCGCCAACTTCCGAAAAGACTCGACCTTCGCGCTGCCGGGGTTAAGAAGGCACGGGAACAAAGGGTGGACATCATCGCCGTTCCGGGGGGGATCATGGTCGCAATCGTTTCTACCGTCGCCTATCTCGGCATCGACGCGCGGGGGGTGGAGGTGCAGTGCCAGATCACGCCCGGCGTGCCGCGCTTCGTTGTCGTCGGCCTGCCCGACAAGGCGGTCGGCGAAAGCCGCGAGCGCGTGCGCGCCGCGATCGCCGCGATCGGCCTGTCGCTTCCGCCCAAGGTCATCACCGTCAACCTGTCGCCCGCCGACTTGCCCAAGGAGGGGTCGCACTATGACCTGCCGATTGCGCTCGCGCTGCTTGGCGCGATGGGGGTCGTCGATTCTGAAACGCTCGCCTCTTATGTGGTCGTCGGCGAGCTTGGCCTCGATGGCCGGGTGGCGCCGTCGCCCGGCGTGCTGCTTGCCGCGATCCACGCGGGCAGCGTCGAGCGGGGGTTGATCTGCCCCGCCGCCCAGGGGTCCGAGGCGGCGTGGGCCGGCAATGTCGAGGTACTCGGCGCGCCCGACCTTCTTTCGCTGCTGGGGCATTTCAAGGGCGGCGCCCTGCTTTCGCCACCGGTGGCGGGCGAGGTTGAGACGCCGGTGCGCGCGGCGGACCTGGCGCAGGTGAAGGGGCAGGAAACGGCGAAACGCGCGCTCGAAATCGCGGCGGCCGGCGGACATAATCTGCTGATGTCGGGTCCGCCGGGGGCGGGCAAGTCGCTGATGGCGGCGTGCATGCCGGGCATCTTGCCCGACCTCACCCCCGGCGAGGCGCTCGAAGTGTCGATGATCGCGTCGGTCGCGGGCGGGCTCGACGGCGGGCGCCTCGTCCGGGCGCGGCCGTTCCGTGCCCCGCATCATTCGGCGTCGATGCCCGCGCTCGTCGGCGGGGGCTTGCGTGTCCGGCCGGGCGAGGTCAGCCTCGCGCATCTCGGCGTGCTGTTCCTCGACGAACTGCCCGAATTCCAGCGCGGCGTGCTCGATTCGCTGCGCCAGCCGCTCGAGACGGGCGAGGTCAGCGTCGCGCGCGCCAACGCGCATGTGACCTTTCCGGCGCGCGTCCAGCTCGTCGCGGCGATGAACCCGTGCCGCTGCGGCCATCTCGGCGATCCCGCGCTCGCGTGCAGCCGCGCGCCGCGCTGCGCCGCCGATTATCAGGCCAAGCTGTCGGGTCCGCTGCTCGACCGCATCGACCTGCACGTCGACGTGCAGGCGGTCAGCGCCGCCGACCTGGTCCTGCCGCCGCCGGCCGAGGGCAGCGCCGAAGTCGCGGCGCGCGTCGCCGCGGCGCGCGCCGTGCAGACCGCGCGCTATGCGGGGCACAAGGCGCGGACCAACGCCGAAATCGACGGCGAATTGCTCGAAGCGGTCGCGACCCCCGACGAGGCGGGGCGGGGGCTGCTCGCACAGGCGGCCGAGGCGATGCGGCTGTCGGCGCGCGGTTATACGCGCATGCTGCGGGTCGCGCGGACGGTCGCCGATCTGGCTGGCGCCGAAACGATCGGGCGCATCCATATTGCCGAGGCCTTGAGCTATCGGCGGCAGGCACCGCGGAACTGATGGCGATGGATGAGATTGTGTTCGAAGCCGAGATCATCGAGTGGCGCGGGCCGGCGCCGTTTCTGTTTGCGGCGGTCCCCGACGAGCATGTCGCCGATATCCGCTATGCGGCGCTGTCCGAAAGCTATGGCTGGGGCGTCGTCCCGGTCGTCGCGCGGATCGGGTCGACCGAGTTCACCACGTCGCTGTTTCCGCGCGACGGCGGCTATCTGCTGCCGGTGAAGGTTGCGGTGCAGAAGGCGGAAGGGGTGGGGCTCGGGGAGCGGGTGATGGTCTCGCTGCGCGTTGGGCGGCGCTGAGCTTTCCGGTGGGAGGTGGCGGTTATTGGCCGGTTGCGGTCATAAAAGCCCTCTCCCCTTGGGAGAGGGTTGGGTGAGGGTGTCTGCGGTTGGTTTTCGCAGGCGAGGGCTGAACCCCTCACCCAACTTCGGCTAGGCTGCTTTGCAGCCAAGCCTGCGTATCCCTCTCCCACAGGAGAGGGGGAACGGCAGCTCCTCACCCCTAAGCGGATGTCGGCTGTAATCGGGGTCAGTTTCCGACCGATGCCGATCTGTTTTCGACGACTTCAAGCGGCGGCGGCGCCTTGGCGGCGCCTGCGCCGTGGCGGCGGTGGCTCAGCTTGCCGTCGACCTTGCCGCCGTTTTCGATCGTGATATTTTCATAGATCACATCGCCGGTGATCCGCGCGGTGGGATGGACGATCAGCGTCTTGGCCTCGATCGACCCGTCGACCAGACCCGCGATCTTCGCGGTCTCTGCGGTCACCGCGCCCTTGATCTCGCTCGCTTCGCCCTGGACGAGGTTGGCGCATTTGAGGTCGCCGTCGATCTTGCCGTCGACATGCAGGTCGACGCTGGCGGCGACATTGCCGGTGACGACGACATCTGATCCCAGGATCGAAAAGGTCGTGTGACGGGCGCCGGTCGCCATCTTAGCGGGCACCGGCGGTGCCGGCTGCGAGGGCGCCGACTCGCTGTCGGGCATCGGCTTTGACTTCGAGAACATCGGCTTTGGCCTCCAGGAAGCGGCGCGGGTTGACCGCGGCGCCGTTCAGACGGACTTCGAAATGCAGGTGGCTGCCGGTCGAACGGCCGGTCGAGCCCATTTTGGCGATCTGCTGCCCCGCGGCGACCGCGCTGCCGACCTTGGTCGTGAAGCCCGACAGATGCGCGTAGCGGGTAAGGATGCCCTGGCCGTGATCGACCTCGACGACGTTGCCGTAGCCCGATTTCTGGCCGACATACACGACCTTGCCGGGCGCGGCGGCGAGGATGGGGGTGCCGATCGGGCCGGGGAAATCGAGCCCCGAGTGCATCGCGCCGGCGCCGGTGAAGGGATCGCTGCGATAGCCGTAGCTCGACGAGAGCATCAGGACATTGGCGGGCTGGCCCGAGGGGATGGCGACGAGGGTGCGTTCGAGCACTTCCATGCGGAACAAGGCACCTTCGAGCGCGGCAAAGCCCTTGCCGAGCTCACCGGCGCGGCCCAGCCGACTGCGATAGGGGATGAAGGGACCACCGCGGCCGGTAGCGGCGCTGCGGACCAGCGAAACGGGATCGAGGCCGAGCTTGGCGACCGCGCTCTCGGCCTTGGCGGCGCGTTCGCTGACCGCGGCGAGCAGGCGCGCCGAAAAAGCTTCCTGCCGCGCTTCGATCCGCGCCAGCGCCTGCGCTTCGGGGGGCAGATTGGGGTCGATGGCGCTGGTCTTCAGCGCTGCGGGCTGGGTGCCGGCGGCGGGCGCGGCGGCCTCACCCGGAATGGCGGGCTCGTCGCCGAAATAGCTTTTCTGCCATTCGTCGAGCTGGTTCTGCCGTTCCTCGAGATCGGCGGCGGTTTCGGCGACGCGATCGCGATATTTGGCGATGCGCGCCTCGGCCGCCGTCGCCGCGGCCTGCTTCTGCGCGACTTCGGCGCGCTCGTCGGCGCCGAGCAGCTGGTTGACGAGCACCGCAAGCATCGTGCCGGCCCAGACGAGCAGCACCAGCCCGGCGATCAGCGCGACGCGCTTTTGCCAGACGGCGCTGACCCGCAGAAAACGGACATGGCCGTGCGTGCGAACGAAGATTTCATGGTCCTGGAACAGCGCGGATACGCGCTGGCGCCATTGGCGCAGGCCCGTCGATAACGAAGACAAGTAGCGACCCCATCTTATGTTTTTGTGGAGCCCTCCGCCCCGACTTGCTGGCGCCTGTAACAGTCAACAAGGGGCGGCGCGAATCTTTGACCCGCGACTCGCGCCGAGTCGAACATGACTCGCGGTGAACGGTGTCATAGGGCGCAAATAGTGCCGTTTTGGCAGGAAATTGCTTGCGAATCGCGTGGTAATATTGACGGCTTGCTTACCATTTTTCGCTAGAGGGACGGCGTGAACCAGACTTCCTACCTTGTCCCGCCGGCCGGTGGCGACGCCGTTTCCGTATCGGCCCCCGTCAGTCCGGTGCGGCCGCGTTCGGCGGTCAGTGCCGGGGTGGGAATCGTCGGTCTGCTTGGTCTTTTTTCCTATCTGCTGCTGGCCCGCTACGCGCCCGAGATCGCGGCCGTCCTTGGCATCGACTGGGGCAATCGCGGCCCGATGGACGGCCCCAATTCGGCGATCGCGAGCGTGCTGGCCTGCGGCGTCCCGATGGTGCTGTGGTCGGTGTTCGTCGACAAGGTCCACCGCAATCCATCGACCGGCATCGACTGGTCGCTGCGCCGGCCGTGGCGCGAGACGATCGACATCAGCCTGACCAAGCTTGCCGGCCTGTGGGCGACCTGGGCGCTGATCGCGCTCACCTATGCGACGATGCGCTATTATTGGGAGGGCAATTACGCTTTCTCGATGGACCTGCTTGAGCGGGTCGCGCCCTGGCTGCTCTTGGTGTCGGTTTTCTACATGCTGTGGCTCGACCGCCGCATGGTCGAACCGCGCGACGGTTGCTATCAATTCGGGCGCTGGCTGATCACACCCGGCCAGCCCGTCGATAGCCGCGCGATCTGGCATCATTTGCGCGCGTGGACGGTGAAGGGCTTCTTCACCGCCTTCATGCTCTCGATCGTGCCGGGCAATTTCTCGTCGCTGGTCGCGGTGCCGATGAGCGAGATCCTCGCGAATCCGTTCACGATCGGGCTGTGGACGATCAACCTCCTCTATCTGGTCGACGTCCATATCGCGACCGTCGGCTATATATTGACGCTGCGCCCGCTCGATTCGCACATCCGTACCGCCAATCCCTATGGCATGGCGTGGGTCGCGGCGCTGATCTGCTATCCGCCGTTCATCCTGATGAACGGAGGGCCGCTCGATTATCAGATCGGCGGGTCGGACTGGGGCTATTGGCTGCAGGGCCATGACAATCTGATGATCATCTGGGGCATCGTGCTCGTCGGGCTCATCTCAATCTATGCCTGGGCGACGATGGCGTTCGGCATCCGCTTTTCGAACCTGACGCATCGCGGCGTCATCACCCACGGCCCGTACAGCTTGACGCGCCACCCCGCCTATATCTCGAAGAATCTGAGCTGGTGGGTCGGGTCGATGCCCTTCCTCGTCACCGACGGCGGCTGGATCGAGGGGGTGCGCAACGTCATCCTGCTCGGCCTGGTCAGCGGGGTCTATTACTGGCGCGCGAAGACCGAGGAGAAGCATCTCCTCGGCGATCCCGCCTATCAGGCTTATTGGAACTGGGCCCAGCAGCATGCCTTCGTCCCGCGGCTGTTCGCGAAGCTGAACGGGCGGACGCAGCCGCTGATCCGGCTGGAGCCCGACGAGCGCATCGGGCCGGTGGCGTAGGGCGGGCCTGATATCACAGCCCTATGCTGTCCCATCTCCCACCGTCACCCCGGACTTGATCCGGGGTCCATAGTCGCGACCGTTGCTTGGATCCCGGATCAAGTCCGGGATGACGAAATAGGAGGGTCGGTTCGGCAGGCCGAAATAGTCCTCCCCACGGCTTTGCCGCAGGGAGGAGTTCACAAGCTTAGAACTTCACGCCCGCCTCGAGGCCCCAGATGCGGGGTTCGTTGACGTAGCTGGTCAGATTGTTGAAATCGATGCCGCCGGTCGGCGACGCATCGTTGGTGACGTTGCGGACAAAGGCCGCGACGTCGAAGCGGTCGGTGCGATAGCCGACGCGCACGCCGCCTTCGAGCAGCTTGTCGTCCGAAAATTCGACCGAGCGATAGAGGAAGAACTGGATCTTCGAGCGGTAATACCAGTCGGTGAACGCGTAGATCGCGCCATTGCCGACGGGGAATTCATAACCCGCGGTCCAGTTGACCGTCCATTTCGGCGACTGCGGCAACTGGTTGCCGTCGATCGAGAAGATGCCGGGGCTGCCCGGACGCTGCGGGTCGAGCACGGTGCACGGCGTCGCCGAGCCGCAGCCCGCGACAAAGGCGCCCGCATCGTCGATCTTGGCGACGTTCCATGCGCCGCCGACCGAGAAGGTCAGGCCCTTGGCGGGTGCCGCCTGTAGTTCGGCTTCGATGCCATGGCCCTTGGCGTCGACGTTGAGCAGGCTGGCGACGTTCGAGGTGCCGCCGACCGCGGTGAGTTGCAGATCCTTGGTGTCGAAGAAATAGCCGGTCAGGTTGAAGCGGACGCGGTTGTCGAGGAAGCTGGTCTTGATCCCCGCCTCATACGACATCGTCTCTTCCTGGTCGGCGGTCGAGATGACGCGCGAGAAGGTCAGGCGGCCCTGCACCGACGGGGCGCGATAGCCGCGTGCGACGCGGGCGTAGATGTTGAAGCCGTCCGCTGCTTCCCAGGTCGCGCTGGCGTCCCACGTCAGCAGCTTGCCCTTGACGCTGGCCGCCTGCGGCGGGACAGGCGTGTTCGGGTCGACGACGAAGATCGGCCGCGTCTCGACCGGACGCGACGCCACGAAATCGCGCGTGTCATGATTGTAGCGCGCGCCGGCCTGCAGCTTCAGCCCATTGTCGAATTCATAGTTGACCGACCCGAAGATGCCGTAAGCTTCGCTTTCCTGGCGCTGCACCGCGATCGCCGACGGGGCCGCGTCGGTCGGGCCGCCGAATTCGAAGCTCGAGATGTCGAGGTCTTCCTTGAAGTAGAAGGCGCCGAACTGATAGCCGAGCCCGCCGCTGTTGTTCGACGCGATGCGGATTTCCTGCGTGAACTGATCGAGGCTCGGCACATTGTCCTGGCTCTGCGCCTGGAACGGGATGAGGCCCGGGCCCGATTCGGGCAGGAAGACGGCGCCATAGCCGCCGTCGATGTCGCCGCGGCTGCGGAAATTGCCGTTCCAATAGGAGGTGATCGAATAAGCGGTGACCGGCCCGAAATCATATTCGAGGTTCAGCCCGACATTATAGGTGTTGAGCTTCTGGAAGTTGATCCCGTCCTGCCGCACCTTGTCGCGTTCGAATTCGGTGCCCGCGCCGCCGAGGCCGACGAGCTTGTTGCTGCCCGGCACCTGCGTGTTGGCGCGGAAGATGATCGCCGAGCCATCGTAAATGCGGACCTGGCCGGTCACGCGGCCGGTGAAGGGGCCGTTTTCATATTGCAGCTGGAGACGCGCGGCGATGTCGTCATAGCCGCCGAGATCCTTCTTCCCGGTCGTCTCGACATTGTCGACCCAGTCGTCGCGGTGCTGGTAGAGGCCCGAAAGGCGGACCGAGAAGCCGCTGTCGTCGGCGGCGCCCGCCGCGACTTCGACCTGCGACGTGCCGTAGCGGCCATAGCTGACGCGCGCGTAGCCGCCGGTCTTGCCGGGCTTGACGGTGTCGAACTTGACGATGCCGGCCGGGGTGTTGCGGCCGAACAGCGTGCCCTGCGGCCCGCGCAGCACTTCGATGCGGTCGAGGTCGAAGATCGGGAAGCCCTTGAGGATCGGGTTTTCGAGCACGACGTCGTCATAGACGACGCTGACCGGCTGCGACGCGTTGAGGTCGAAATCGGTGTTGCCGAGCCCGCGGATGTAGAAACGCGGGAAGGTGCGCCCGAACGAGCTTTCGATGTTGAGGCTGGGAACGCGGCCCGCCAGCACGCGTACGTCCGAACCGGTCGAGGTGATCGCATCGAGCGCGCCGCCCGACAGCACGCTGACCGAAACCGGCACGTCCTGCAGGCTTTCCTCGCGGCGCTGCGCGGTGACGACGATGTCGCCGAGGCCCCCTTCTTCGGCGCCGGGGGCGGTATCCTGCGCGGCGGCGGGGGCGGCCCAGCCGGCGGCGAGAATGGCGAGGACGGGGGCTATAGCGGTAGCGGAAGGAAAGTGGCGCATGGGCAAGCTTCCTGAAACAAGGTTGATGATGGGAGAGACGAAAATCAGTCGCTCTTTGGCTTTCAACGCGCGTGCGATCAATCGCCGAAGCACGTCGCGCCGACGTTCATGTCGGCAGTGTTGCGAAATTGCTGCACTTTTGAGACAAATCCGGCCCGGGTGACGGGCCATGCGGGGCCAATCGCGCCTTGCCGATCGGGCCAGCATGCCGCAGAATCGATCTTTTCAGGGGATTTGAACCCATGCGTCGTCGTACACTTCTTGCCGCCGTTCCCGCTGCCGCGTTCTTGCCGTCGGCGAGTCTCGCCCAGAGCGGCCAAGCCAAAGCCCCGCCCAAGGCGGCCGATCCGGGGCCGCCGCTGTGGGAAGCGGGGGTGGACCGGTTCGTGCGGCCCGATGTCCAGGGCGGCGACCGGCCGGTCGGGGCGAGCTTTGCATCGCGCACCGCCGCCTATGGCCTCCACGGCGCAGCGGGCACCGCGCAGCCGCTCGCGACGCAGGCGGGGATCGACATATTGAAGCGCGGCGGGTCGGCGGTCGACGCGGCGATTGCGATCAACGCCTGCCTCGGCCTGCTCGAACCGACCGCGAACGGCATCGGCGGCGACGTCTATGCGATGATCTGGGATCCCAAGACGAAGAAACTCGCCGGACTGGCGGGATCGGGAAAGAGCCCGCGCGCGCTCGACCTTGCGACGGTGCGGTCGCGTGCCAAGGGCGGGACCTTGCCCGCCTATGGCGCGATCAGCGTGTCGGTGCCCGGCGCGGTCGACGGCTGGTGGACGATGCACCAGCGTTACGGCAAGCTGCCGTGGAAGGAGCTGTTCGAGCCCGTCATCGCGCATGCCGAGGCGGGGGCGCCGGTGCCCGACATGATCGCTTATTATATCCGCCGCAGCCTTGCGGGCTTTCGCCAGCCGGGACGCGGGATCGAGGAAGTGGGCAATGCGCTGCGCACCTATGGCCTGGGCGACGGCAAGGGGCCGGCGGCGGGGCAGGTGTTCCGCAACCCCGACCTCGCGCGCACCTTCCGCGCCATTGCCGAGGGCGGGCGCGACGCTTTTTACACCGGCGAAATCGCCCGCACGATCGATGCCTATTTCAAGCGGATCGGCGGCTGGCTGCGCTACGAGGATCTCGCAGCGCACAAATCCGAATGGATCGACCCGGTGAAGACGGGCTATCGCGGCACCAACGTCTATGCGCTCGGCGCCAACACGCAGGGGATCGCGACCTTGCAGATGCTCAATATCCTCGAGCATTTCGACCTGAAAGGGGCGGGCTTCCAGTCGGCGCTGTCGATCCATCTGCAGGCCGAGGCCAAGCGCCTCGCCTATGAGGATCGCGCGCGCTACTATGCCGATCCGCATTTCGCCAAGGTGCCGGTCGAATGGCTGGTGTCGAAGGACTATGCGGCGGAACGCGCCAAGCTGATCCGCCCCGACCGGCTGCTGTCACCGGTCTATCCGGGGCAGGCGCCGAGCCGCGGCGACACCACCTATTTCAGCTGCGCCGACAAGGACGGCATGATGGTGTCGATGATCCAGTCGAACTTCCGCGGCATGGGATCGGGGCTCGTTGCCGACGGGCTGGGCTTCATGTTCCAGGACCGCGGGCAATTGTTCAGCCTCCAGGACGGGCATCCCAATATCTATGCGCCGGGCAAGCGGCCGTTCCAGACGATCATCCCGGGCTTCGCGGCGCGCGGCGATGAACCGTGGATGAGCTTCGGCGTGATGGGCGGCGACATGCAGCCGCAGGGGCAGGCGCAGATCATCATCAACCGCGTCGATTATGGCCTGGAGATTCAGGCGGCGGGCGATTCGCCGCGCTGGCACCATGAAGGGTCGTCCGAGACGATGGGCGAGGATGCGCCGGGGCTGGGCGCCAACGGCTTGCTGCGGCTCGAAAGCGGGGTGCCCGAGGCGAGCCGGCGGCAGCTCGCCGATATCGGCTGGACGCTGGGTGAGCCCGATGGCGGGTTCGGGCGCTATCAATGCGTCGAGCATCGCATGGATGGCGACACGCGCGTGTATGCGGCGGCGAGCGAAATGCGCGCCGACGGGTGTGCGCTGGCCTATTGAGATGGTGTGGGGAAGATCGGCGTTCGGCTGGGAGTGGATGTTCCCCCTTTTTCGTCACCCCGGACTTAATCCGGGGTCCCGCTTGCCTTCGAGAACTTTGGAAGCCCGCGAAAAAGCGGGATCCCTGGCCATGCCCGGGATGACGAAGGTGGGTGAAGTAACGTCCCCTCCTCACCCCAACCCGTCGTGCTTCAGAAGCTCAGTTCGTCATAGATCTTCGACAGGTCGTGGTTCCACGGCCCTTCATAGCGGTCGAGCAGGTCATGCGCGGGGGATTTGCCGTTCTTGGCGATGCGGCGGAGCGGTTCGAGGAAGCCGACTTCATTGTCGCCCATCGAATTGACCTCGCCGCGCGCGGCGAGCCCTGCCGCCGCAATATCGAGCACCCGGTGGGCGAGTTCGCCGAGCGTGCCGCCGCCGGGGGCGGGGGCGTCGAGCCCCTCGCTCGGCACCGCGTCGCGCAGCGCCTGCTGCTCCTCGATGCTCCAGCCCTTGACGAGATCCCAGGCGGCGTCGAGCGCCCCTTGGTCATAGAGCAGCCCGACCCACAGCGCCGGTAGCGCGCAGATGCGGTTCCACGGGCCGCCGTCGGCGCCGCGCATTTCGAGGAAGCTTTTGAGGCGCACTTCGGGGAAGGCGGTCGAAAGATGGTCGTTCCAGTCGGAGAGGCGCGGTTTTTCGCCGGGGAGCGCGGGGAGTTCGCCTTTCAGGAAGTCGCGGAAGCTCTGCCCCGCGGCGTCGATATATTTGCCATCGCGGAAGACGAAATACATCGGCACGTCGAGCATATAGTCGATATAGCGCTCGTAGCCGAAGCCATCGTCGAACACGAAGGGCAGCATGCCAGTGCGCGCGGGGTCGGTGTCGGTCCAGATATGGCTGCGGTACGACATATAGCCGTTGGGCTTGCTCTCGGTGAAGGGCGAGGCGGCGAAGAGCGCGGTCGCGAGCGGCTGGAGCGCCAGCGACACGCGGAATTTCTGCACCATGTCGGCCTCGCTCATATAATCGAGGTTGGTCTGGATGGTGCAGGTGCGCAGCATCATGTCGAGCCCCATCGTGCCGACGCGCGGCATATGACCCAGCATGATCTTGTAGCGCCCCTTGGGCATGATCGGCAGCTCGGCGCGCGTCTTGTCGGGCCACATGCCCAGCCCGAGGAAGCCGAGCCCGAGCTCGGCGCCGATTTCCTTCACCTGCTTCAGATGGCGGCCGGTCTCGGCGCAGGTCTGGTGAAGATTTTCGAGCGGGGCGCCTGACAGTTCGAGCTGACCCGCCGGTTCGAGACTGACCGCGCCGTCGCTGCCCGACAGGGCGATGACGTTCCCGCCCTCATAGACCGGCTCCCAGCCATAGCGGGTGAGCGCCATGAGCAGGTCGCGAATGCCGCCGGGCTCATCATAGCCCGGCGCGCGGTGGTCGGCGGTGCGATAAACGAATTTCTCGTGCTCGGTGCCGATGCGCCAACGGTCCCTGGGTTTTTCGCCCTTGATCATGGGGGCCGCGAGCTCGCTCGCATTTTCGACGATGGGATCGTTGCTGTCCGAGGCGGTTCGCGTGCTCATCGCGCGCATTTAGACGGTTCGGTATAGAATGCAATCGGCTGTTGAAGCCGCTCGCTCGGTCCCCCTATTTCACCATCGCGCGAAGGTTGATCGTAAAGCTCGATCCCGGCGCCATGCTGCCTTTGGGATTGACGCGGACGTGGGTGACATTGGTGTCGACACCGTTCGCATCGGCGGTCGGCACATAGGTCCAGCTGGCGCCGCCATTGTTCGAGAAGCTGAGGTCGTCGGCGGTGTTCGCCAGGCTGGTGAAGGCGTAGGTCAGGCCGCTGCCGCCCGGTGCGAAGGCGATCGGGCCGGGCCCGGGCGCATAGGTGCCGACGAACAGGCTGAGGTTCGCGGGGATCGCGTCGGTGACGATGACGCTGCCCGCCGTCGGTGCTGTGCCCGCCGGGGCGCTTACGGTGATGCTGTAATCGGCGAAGCCGCCGGGGATCAGCTTGGGATTCGTCGTGCCGTTCACCGGATCGCTGTAGGCGGCCGAGGTCTTGGCGATCGTCAGCGGCAGGACATAGGCATTGGTGTAGGTGCAGACGGTCGCGGTGGTGCTGGGCGCGATCGTCAGCGTGCGGCCGGTGGCGCCGCTGGCGAGCGGGCTGCCGCCGGTGCATTCGACGGTGGCGTTATAGAGGGCGGCAGACGCGCCGCCGCCATAGGTTTCGGCGGGCAGGGTGACGATATCGCCGGCGCGCATTATGACCAGCGCGCCGTTGGTCGCGGCGGGCGCGGTCGAACTGAAGTTGGCATTGGCGGTGCCGCCGCTGGTCGTTGCGCTCGCGGTGTGGCCGCTGGTGGCGCCCGACCATAGTTTGGCGAGCCGCAATTGCTGCAGGATACGGCTGTTGGTGAAGGTGCAGACGATCGCGGTGTCGGCGGGGTTCACCGTCAGCACCGCGCCCGCGAGCGCGGTGGCGTTGCCGGTGCAGGCAAGCGTCTGGTTATAGTTGGCGGCGCTGCCGACGGTAAAGGTTTCGGCGAGCGTCGCGCTTTCGGCGGCATAGACGGTGACCGCGGCGTTGGTGTCGGTCTCGCTCGCGCTGTTCGCGACCGAGGCGAGGCTGGCGTCGTTGGTGAAGCCGTCGGTCGCGACGGTGACGGCATTGGTCGTCTGGGCGTTCGTCCATGTCTTGCGCATGACGAGCGTCGCCGATTTGCGGCTGTTGGTGAAGGTGCAGGTCAGCGAGGTGCCCGACGGCATCGTCACGGTGCGGCTGAGCCCGCTGCCCGATGTCGCGACCACGGCGTTGTCGCTGTTGCGCCGGCATTCGATGCTGCTGTTGTAATTCGCCGCCGACCCGGCCGTGAAAGCCTCGGTCAGCGTCAGCGTCGCGCCGGCAACGGCGACAGTGGTGGCGTTCGTCGCGCTGCCGCCGACGGTCGAAGTGCCGGCGGTGGGGAGAAGGCCGCCGCTGATCGACAGGCCGACCGCGTCACCCGCAATGCCGTTTGTCCAGCTTTTCGCGAGCACGACGGGCGAATCATTGTCGGTGATCGTATAAGTGCTTGCCGTCCGCGCCGTGCCGCCGCAGCTCGCGGTGCTCGCAACGGTGTAGCCGGTGCCGCTGTTCAGCGCGATCTGGATCGTTTCGCTGCCCTCGTTGGCGGCGTCGTCGACGATCTGGATACCCAGCGGAACGGTGGTGTTCTGATAGGTGCCGGCGGGGATAGTGACGGTGAAGCTCGCGCCGCCGCCGGGGGTGGTATAGTCGGTGCCGCGCGTCGCGGTGCCGCCGGTGATGCTGACGTTGACCGTGCGCGCCGTCGCCAGCGTGCCGTTGATGAGCAGCGCGGGCAGGTTCGCCGTGGGGATCGATTCGACCCCGGACGCGGTCGCCGCCGACAGCTCGACGAAGGGGTTGAGCGTGATGCGGATGTCGTCGAGGAAATTGCCGATGCTGCCCGCGTCGGTGGTGATGAACTGGACGCGCTGGACCCCTGACGCACCGCTATAGGTCGTCGACCCCGAGTTGACGTTCCAGACATTGTTGACCGTCGACGACTGGGTCGCGAGATTCTGGATCATCGTCCCGCCGCTGGTCGCGACCTGGAAGCGCGCGGTCTGCGTCGCCGGGCCGCCCGAACGCGCCCGGTGCGCAAAGGTCCAGCCGATGGTCTCGCCGTTCACCATGCAGATATTCTGATAGAGCGCGCCGGGGACATTGGCGTTCATTTCGGCAAAGACCGACCCGGCATAGGCGGGGACGCTCTGGAAACCCGTGTCCCATAATTCGATCTCGCCCGACGCCGAATCCCAGCCGGTCACCGACCCGTTGGCGTAAATCTGGTAATTGGCGGCGCCCGGTCCTTGCGGGTCGTTCGCCTCGAACGACGGGTTGACGATGACGCGCTGCGCCGCGGCGGGCGCGGCGGCGCCCAGCGCTGCCAGCAGACACATGCAGAAACGGAGGAGGCAGAGCGTCGAGGGCATCAGTTGAGCGTCACGTTAAAGGCGACCGCAATCGCGGCGGCGGGAGCAAGCGTCGGCGCGGTGGCCGAAATCGTTGTTGCGGCGAACGACGCGCCGAACGGATCGCTTTCGTCGGCGCCGCTGGCATTATCGTCTTCGGCCGTCGTTGCGCCGGCACAGTCGGTGCCGCTGCGCAGCGATCCCGGAACATAGGTCACCGTCGGCGGCAGCGGATCGGCGGCGACGACGCCGGTCGCGGTGCTGCTGCCGTTGTTGGCGACGAGCAGGCAATAGCGCAGCGTCGCGCCGGGGATCGCCTTGGGATTGGTCGTACCGTTGACGGGATCGCTGACGATGCTGCTGGTCTTGGCGATCGCGAGATTGCCGACGGGGCGGCAGAAGCTGATGTCGTGGATCGCCATGCCCTGCTGCCCCGGGTTGGCGGGTGCGATCGCGTGGCTGCCATATTCGATCGTGATGCTGTCGACCGGCGCGTTGAAGGTCACGGTCACCGTGCCGTTCGCGCTCGTGTCGGCGGACAGCACATCGCCATAAGCGCTGTTGCCGATGACATAGTTGGTGACGCCGTTGGTCAGCACCGGATAGACGGCCGTGCCGTTGAAGCTGCCGGTCACGGTGACGCGATCGGCGAACTGGCCCGACGAATAATCGACGTCGAAGAGGCGGAACTGGACTCCCGGAACCGCGGTCGGCAGCGTCATCGTCGTGGTGACGGTGCCCGCCTGGCTGGTGAAGTCGACGAGCTGGAAAAGCGAATATTGCGCCGGCGACAGCCCGCCGGTGACGGCGTTCTGGCGCGTCGGCGATTGGCCGCCATAGGTCGCGTTGCTGAGGAAGCTGCCGCCGCTGATCGCGATGCCGAAAGTCATCGTGCCGATACCGGTGAGCGCGTAACTGCCGCTCGTCGCGCTCGCCGACCAGCTGACGCTGTCCCAATCGTGGATCGTCGTGAGCGCCGGGCAGGTCAACGCGGGCGCGATGCCCGCGGTGCGCGTCCCCGATACGGTGAAACTCGCCGCAGCACCGTCATCCTCGCCCGCCGCGCCGTTGCCCGGCGTCGAATCGGCATCATAAGCCGAAGAGGCGCTGACCTCGGCATTGTTGGTGACGGTGGCGCCCGAGGTCGCGGTGACCGTCCCGCTGATCGTCAGCGTGCGCGTCGTGCCGGGCGCGATGCTGCCGACCGTCCACACGCCGGTGCCGCTGCTGTAACTGCCGAACCCCGAGGCGCCGGTGAAGCTGAAACCCGCGGGCAGGCTGTCCTGCACCGTCACGCCGGTGGCGGTGAGCGGCGAGCCGCCGGCGTTGGTCACGCTCAGCACGAAATTGACGCTGGCCCCGAAGGCGGGCGAGGCGTAGCTGACCGTCTTCGTCAGCGACAGGTCGGCATAGTTGGCCGGCATGCTCGTCAGATACAGGTCGGCGCGGGTGAAGCTGCCGTTATCCGACGAGGGAAATTGGTCGCAGATTTCAAGCCGCCAGGTCCCGGCGCCGTTCTGGCCGTTGAAGGCCGACAGCGCGGCGTTGGGCCTGAACTGATTCTGATAGGGCGGCGCGCTGGTCGAATGGGTGACCGTATTGCCGTCGGTGTTGACGGTCTGCGATGCATCATCGTCGAGCCGGACGTTGAAATTGTCGCCCGACAGATTGTCGGTGTCGCCGTTGACCAGCTGGACGCGCGTGCCCGCGGGCGATTGCAAGGTGAGACGAAGGTCGCCGCGCCATGTGTGGCTGGCGAGGACACCGATATCGACATCGGCGACGACATAGCTGGCCGCTACCGTGAAATTGCGCACCAGGGGGGCGGCACAGGTGGTGGTTCCGTTGATCGCGCCCGATGCGGTGTTGCTGTAGGTGGTGGTGGTTTGCGCCTGTAATGGCGCAGCGACGAGACCGGCCGCCAAGCAGGCGAGCGTCATCAACGCTCGCAAAAGCTGCACATACTGGTCCCCACACCAGCAAGTTCGGCTCTGGTCCCGCCGCTGCATGGGCCCTCTATGCCGCGGCTGTGGCTAACGGCGGGTTAAGATTGACAAGATTGTACCATTATTGTGCCGGACGGGGACAATATCGGGGGTCAGCGCCAGTCGCCGTGACGCGCCATCCACAGGCTGGTCGCGGCGATCGCGGCGGTTTCGGCGCGCAAGATGCGCGGGCCGAGCGCGATGCGCCGGACGGCGGGGCAATCGAGCAACAGTGCGCGCTCGCGTTCGGTAAAGCCGCCCTCGGGTCCGGTAAGGATCGCGGCGGAAGCGGGCGCATCGACCGATAAGACGGGCGTGCCCCCGGCCTCGTCGGCGAACAGCAAGGCGCGCGCCGCCGGCCAGTCCTTCAGCAGCGCGGGCAGCTTGACCGGGTCGGCGAGCGTGGGGACTGCGGTGCGTCCGCATTGCTCGCACGCCTCGATGATCTGCGCCGCGAGCCGCTCGGTCTTGACCCGCTCGACGATCGTCCGCTCGGTGATCACCGGCTGGAGGCGTGCGACGCCGAGTTCGGTCGCTTTCTCGATGATCCAGTCGAGCCGTGCCTTCTTGACCGGCGCGAAACAGAGCCAAAGGTCGGGCACGGGTTCGAGCGGGCGGGTCTGTCGCTCGATCGCCAGCGACAGCGATCTTTTCCCGATCCCGGCGATCGTCGCCAGCCATTCGCCGCTGCGATTGTCGAACAGCAGCAAGGGATCGCCGGTTTTCAGCCGCATGACGTGGAGCAGATAATGCGCGGGGGGGCCGTCGATGACGGGCGTCGCGCCCGCTTCCAGCAGTTGGTCGACGAACAGGCGGGGGGTGCTGGCGGGCGGCCAGGCGGGTGTTGCGGGCATGGCGACCGGATAGCAGAATGCGATTCCTTGTGCATCCACCGCGATGAAACGGAGCATCTGTCCTGAAACGGGTCAATCCGGCCGTTTCGCGGTGACGGGCCGCTGAGCCGATTAGCCATTTGGTAAGCAGTTTTCCCCTAGTGCGACACAACCAGTCACGCGTCCGCACGGGCCGCCGGTCTGGTCGAAGAGGGGTTTTGACCATGGGTGGGACCATATTCAGCCGTCTGCGGCGGGACATGAAACGGCTTGCGCGCGACCAGCGCGGCAATGCCCTTATCCTGACCGCCGCCGCACTGGTGCCGATCATCGCCATCGTCGGTTCGGCCGTCGATATCGGGCGCGGCTATATGGCGCAGCTTCGCCTGCAGCAGGCGTGCGACGCGGGGGTGCTCGCCGGGCGGCGTTCGATGGCCGCCGGCACCTATGGCGACACGGCGAAGGCCGAAGCCACCAAGATGTTCAATTTCAACTATCCCGGCAACATGTACGGCAGCACCGATGTGGTGTTCACCACGCAGAAGCTGACGGGAACGACCGACGTCAGCGGGACCGCGACCGCGCGCGTGCCCACGGCCATCATGTATATATTCGGCACCAGCCGGTTCAATCTGGTGGTGAACTGTTCCGCAAAGCTCGAGATTTCCAACACCGACGTGATGCTCGTCCTCGACGTCACGGGATCGATGGAAGAGAAGACGAGCGACGGCAAGACGCGGATGCTGGCGATGCAGAACGCCGCAAAGCTGTTCTTTACGACGATGACGAGCACGAATGTCGGCGACGGCCGGTTGCGCTTCGGCATGGTTCCCTATGCCTCGACGGTCAACGTCGGCGAAATTCTTCGTGCGAAAAATCCGGCGTGGCTGTCGGATTATACGCTGCTGCCCTCACGTTCGCCGATCACCAAGCTGACCTGGACGGGCACCTCGGCGCCAGCCGCAGTCACGGGCGGGACGACGGCCGATTCGGCGTGGACGAACATAATTCCGATCAGCGGTTTTACCAATTCGACCGACTGTTCCGCGCTGTCGCCGCCCGCCGACAGCGCCCCTACGGCGACGGCGACCCCGGGCATGAACCGGACGGCGCGTCTCGTCGATCCGTCGGACACGCGCGTCTATTCGGACGATACCGGCAAGATCCATTATTATTATAATTACCGCTATACCTATACGAGCAGCAAATGCTGGCTGCAGCAGCGGAAGCGAACCTATACGCAGACGACCGCGGCGGCGAAGCCCAGTTTGGCGTTCCGCAACCAATATCGGTACGAGGATCGCCTGTTCGACGTATCGGCGCTCAAGACGGCGGGCGGCGAGATAACCGTCGACACCGGCAGCTCGGGCACGAACAAGACCTACAAGTGGAGCGGCTGTATCGTCGAACGGCAGACCAGTCCGTTCGCATCGACGGCGTCCCCGCCTGCGGAGGCGCTCGACATGGACGTCGATACGGTGCCGACTGCCGATGAAGCGACCAAATGGCGGATGTATATCCCTGAAATCACCTACCCGCGCGCGATCAGCTATAATAACTCGGTCCCCTATTTTGCAGTGGATTCGAAAAATTCGTCGCGCGGCATCGCGGCGGTCGACAAACAGGTGCTGACGGTGAACAGCAGTTTCGTATCGGCCGACGGCACCAAAGAGGGCAATTGGATGCCCTATCCATCCTATTGGTCGCAGGGCGGCGGGGTTTGTCCGGCTGCCGCCAAGAATATGACGGAAATGACCGCTGCCGATCAGACGACGTTCGACGAGGATTGGATCGACAAGCTGGAGCCGCTCGGCGGGACTTATCACGATGCCGGCATGGCATGGGGAATCCGCCTGCTGTCGCCGGTCGGACTGTTCGCTGCGGAAAACACCTACGTCAAGAACGAGCGTCCGATCTATCGCCACATCATTTTCATGACCGACGGCGAGATGGCGCCCAGCATGCGCAATTTTTCGACCCAAGGTTATGAATATCTGATGCAGCGCGTCGGCGGGTCGTTCAACATGACCAGCGGCGAACAGATGGCACGGCACAACAACCGGTTCAGCCGGCTGTGCGAGATCGCCAAGGACGAAAATCACAATATCACGATTTGGGTGATCGGGTTCGGCGTCAACCTGAACGCGCAGCTCATCAACTGTGCATCGCCGGGCGACGGCGCTGCGGATGCCGGCGGCGTCAGCAAAAATGCCTTTCAGACCAACAGTTCGACCGAGCTGGAGAATATCTTCAAATCGATCGCCGGCAAGATTTCGCGGTTGAGGTTGTCGCAATGACGCGCCGTTTCCTCTTCGCGCATCGTCTCGGCCGCCACGAGCGGGGTGTGGCCGCCATCGAATTCGCACTGACGGGACCGGTCTTCCTGCTGTTGCTGATGGGCATCTTCGACTACAGCTGGCAATTCTACGCCCGGCAGGTGCTGCAGGGTTCGGTGGCGAAGGCGGCGCGCGATTCGACGCTCGAAATCAATGCCAAATCGCAGTCCAAACTCGACGAGCGCGTCCGCTATGCCGTGCATAATGTCTTCCCGAACGCCGAAGTCAGTTTCTCGCGCAAGGCTTATGACAATTTCGACGACGTCGGAAATCCTGAACCATTCAAGGACAATAACGGCAACAAGGTGCGCGATTCGAACGAATGTTTCGAGGATATCAACGGCAACGGTGTGTGGGACAGCGATCGCGGACGTACCGGCAACGGCGGCGCCGACGATATCGTGCTCTACACTGCCTCGATGAAGATCAAGCGCGTGCTGCCGGTGTGGCGATTGCTGGGGCAGCCGCAGGAATCGACGATGACCGCGACGACGGTGCTCCGGAACCAGCCGTTCAACACCGGCTCCGATGCCGATCCGGTGAAATGCAAATGACCATCGCAGCGACAAAGCTGTGCCGCATCGCGATCCGATTGCTGCGCGAAAGCCGCGCCGCGATCATGATCGAGATGGCTTTCGCCATCCCTTTGCTGGTGCTGATCGGTTTCGGCGGCCTGGAGATCGCGAATCTGGTGCTGGCGCACACGCGAATCAGCCAGATGGGGTTGAGCGCCGCCGACAACGCCGCGCGCGTTGCCTATGGCAGCAGCTTGTCGCAGTCGCAGATTCGCGAGCGCGACATCAACGACCTCCTGGCAGGAGTCGAAAAGCAGGGTGGCAGCCTGAACTTCAAATCGCGTGGGCGCATCATTCTCTCGAGTCTCGAGCGCAATACCTCCGGCGGCCAGTGGATTCACTGGCAGCGTTGCTACGGCGGCCTCGCGGTTTCGTCGAGCTACGGCAAGCAGGGTGACGGCGCGACGGGGACCAGCCTTGACGGCATGGGCCCGCCGGGACGGAAGGTCGCGGCGTCGAACGGGACTGCCGTGATGTTCGTCGAGATCGTTTATGACTATCAGCCGCTCGTCTATGGCAAAGTCGTCGGCAACAGGCGAATTCGATCGACCGCCGCCTTCAATATTCGCGAAGGGCGGAATCTGTCGAAAGTCTTCAACGACGAAAAGGCGACCGTATCGAGCTGTCCCTGAGCAGGGCAAGTCAGGCCAATCCAATCAGCCATTTATCGAAAGCGCCCGGGCTGCTATCGGGCGTCGGCCGATGACTGCGACCCATCTCCCCGACAGCCAGCATCAGGGGCTCGTCGCCTTGCTTCCCGCGAGCGTGCGGCCTTATGCACTGCTCGCGCGCTTCGACCGGCCGATCGGCTGGTGGCTGCTTTACTGGCCCTGCGCCTTCGCGCTGGCGCTCGGCGGCGGGGCGATCAGCCATTGGCCGCTGTTTCTCTGGCTGCTGCTCGGCGCGATCGCGATGCGCGGCGCGGGCTGCGTCTATAACGATATCGTCGATCGCGACCTCGACGCGAAAGTGGCGCGCACCGCGTCGCGGCCGGTGGCGAGCGGTGCGGTGTCGGTGCGGGGTGCCCTGCTGTGGACATTGTTCCTGTCGCTCGTCGGCCTGTTCGTGCTGCTCCAGCTTCCCCGCCCGGCGCAGATCGTCGCGCTGGCGAGCCTGATCCTCGTCGCCGCCTATCCGTTCATGAAGCGCATCACCTGGTGGCCGCAGGCGTGGCTGGGCCTGGTGTTCAGCTGGGGCGCGCTCGTCGCGTGGGTGGCGGTCGGCGGGCAGGCCGGGCTCGCCCTGCCTTTGCTCTATGCTGGCTGCATCGCGTGGGTGATCGGCTATGACACCATCTACGCGCTGCAGGATATCGAGGATGATATGGCCGTCGGCGTGAAATCGAGTGCGCGCGCGATGGGCGGACAGGTCCGCGGCGGCGTCGCCCTTTGCTATGGGACGGCGCTGGTGCTGTGGGCCGGGGCGCTGTGGGCGGTGCGGCCCGACCCGCTGGTGTTCATCGCCTTGCTTCCCGCCGCGGTGCATTTCGCCGGGCAGGTGGTCACGCTCGAGCCCGCCAACGAGGCCGATGCGCTCGCCAAGTTTCGCAGCAACCGTTTTGCCGGCCTGCTGATCTTCGCCGCGATGCTGGTGGTCGGCAGCGCGCCTTAGGGCCCCGTTACTCCGCCGCGAGCAGCTCTTCGGCGCCGCCGAGGTCGACCGAGACAAGGCGGCTGACGCCCTTTTCGATCATCGTCACCCCGAACAAACGATGCATGCGCGCCATCGTCACCGCATTGTGGGTGACGATCAGGTAGCGCGTGTTGGTCTCGCGGCTCATGCGGTCGAGCAGGTCGCAGAAACGCTCGATATTCGCGTCGTCCAGGGGCGCGTCGACCTCGTCGAGGACGCAGATCGGCGCGGGGTTGGTAAGGAAGAGGCCGAAGATCAGCGCGACCGCGGTCAGCGCCTGCTCGCCGCCCGACAGCAACGTCAGCGTGCCCAGCCGCTTGCCTGGCGGCTGTGCCATGATTTCGAGGCCTGCTTCGAGGGGATCGTCCGAATCGACGAGCTCCAGATGCGCCTGGCCGCCGTTGAACAATGTCGTGAACAGCCGCTGGAAATGCTCGTTCACCGTCTCGAACGCCGCGAGCAGGCGGACGCGGCCCTCGCGGTTGAGATTGCCGATCGATCCGCGCAGGCGATTGACCGCCTGGGTCAGTTCCTCGATTTCGCCGGCGCTCTTCTCGCGCTCGGTATCGAGTATGGCGAGTTCGTCGGCAGCGACGAGGTTGACCGGGCCAAGTCGCTCGCGGTCGGCGATCAGCCGGTCGTGCTGCGCGGACTCGTGCACGGCATCGCTGACCGAGTCGCTTTCGAAGCCGGCCTTTTGCGGCAACAGCGGCGGCGGACATTCGAAGCGCTCGCCCGACAGGCGGCCCATTTCGATGCGGCGCAGTTCGGCATTTTCGGAGCGCGCAGCCGCACCGGCGCGGGTCTCGCGCGCCGCCGCGACGCGCTCGCGGATCGCGGTCAGCGCGGTTTCGGCTTCGCGCAGCGCGGCTTCGGCCTCGCGCTCCTGCGCTTCGGCGGCGGCGACCTTGTCGCGCCGGTCCGCTTGCTGCGTTTCGGCGGCGAGGCGCTGCGCCGCCAGCTTTTCGGGGACATCGGCCAGCTTGGCGGCTTCGGCGGCGAGCGCTGCGGCGCGCTTGTCCATTTCGGCGACGCGGCGCGCCGCCTCGCCCGCGCGCGCCTTCCAGCTTCTGATCTCGGCGGTGACGACCGCCTGCCGTTCGCTGAGGCCGGCGAGGGCGCGATCGTGCGCGGCGAGCGCGTCGCGCGCGTCCGCGGCGTTGGTGCGCGCCCGGTCGGTCGCCGCTTCCTCGCCATCGAGCGCGGCGCGCGCGATGCTGTCGTCGGGGAGCGCGGCCAGCGCGGCGTCCTGCACGGCGAACGCGTCGGCGGCCTCTTTCGCGGCTTCGGCGATCTCGGCGAGACGGCGGTCGAACAGCGCCGCGGCATCGTGGTGGCGATCGAGCGCGGCCTGCGCCTGATCGGCGGCGCGTAGCGTGGTACGCCGGGCTTCGTCGGCCTGCGCCAACCCCTTGCGCGCCGCGCCGGCCGCTTCGGCGAGTTCGGTGGCTTTGGCGGCGGCGGCGTCGCGCCGGTCGCACAATTCCTGCACACCAAGTTCGACTTGGGGGCGCTGTGCCGCGAGCGCTTCGAGGCGGTTCTGGCGTTGCAGCCGCTCGGTCGCGGTCGCGCCGTCGCCGCGCGTCACGAAGCCGTCCCAGCGGCGCATCACGCCGTCGTGCGTGACGAGCCGCTGCCCGACCGCGAGCGGCTGGCCACCGTCGGTGTCGGCGACCGCGACCTGCGCGAGGCGGCGGGCCAGCGCGGCGGGCGCCTGCACGAAATCGGCAAGTGATTGTGTCCCGGCGGGCAGCGCAGGGTCGCCCTTGGCCCGATCGGCGCCGCCCCAGCTGCGCGCGGCGTCCTTTGCGGTGCCCGCGTCGAGATCGTCGCCGAGCGCGGCGGCGAGTGCGGCCTCATAGCCCGGGGTGACGCGAAGCTGGTCGAGAATGCGGTCGTCGCCGCTCTTTGCGGCGGCGAGCGCGCGTTCGAGCGTCGCGGCCTCGCCGTCGAGCGCGGCCAGCGCGGCGCGCGCTTCGGCAAGGCCCGCTTCGATGGTGGCCAGGGCGGCGGCGGTGGCTTCGCGGTCGGCCTCGGCCTCCTGCAAGGCGGTTTCGGCCGTGGCGATCGCGGCTTCGGCATCGACGGCCGCGCTGGCACTCTCTGCCTGTGCGGCCGTCAGCGCTGCGCTGTCGCCGAGCGCGGCCACCTCGGCGTCGACGCGTGCCTTGTCGTTTGCGACGCGGCGCACCGCGGCTTCGGCGGTGTCGCGCGCCGACACGGCGATGCGGCGGTCGGCAGCTTCGCTCGCCGCCTTGGCGCGCGCTTGGGCGAGCGCGACCTCGGCATCGCGGAGACGCGCCTGTGCGGCCTGATTGGCGTCGACGAGCGCCGCCTTGCTGGCGCCATGCGCCGCGATGTCCTGCGCCAGCGTCTTGCTCTCGGCATCGAGCCCGGTCAGCGCCGCATGCGCCTCGCGCGCGAGTTCGCCTTCGCGGGTCCGGTCGTCGGCGAGCCGCGCCTGTTGCGCCGCCAGATCGTCGAGCCTCTGGCGCGCCGCGCGCTCCTCGCCCTGCAGCCGGACGAGCGTCGCGGTGGCTTCGGCGAGGGCGTCGCGCTGCGCCTGCGCCTCGGCGCGCGCGGTGCCGACGCGTGTCGCGACCGCAACCTGCGCCGCGGAGATGGTTTCGAGCTCGTCCTGCGCGGTCTTTACCGCGGCTTCGGCGGCATCGGCGTCGCGCCGCGCCTGATCGGCGGCGGCCGCGGCGTCGCGCCAGCGCGCATAGATCAGCCGCGCCTCGGCGATACGGATGTCGTCGGAAAGCTTCTTATATTTCTCCGCCGCGCGCGCCTGGCGGCGCAGCGCATTGGCGCGCACCTCCATATCGCCGACGATTTCGGACAGGCGGGTCAGGTTGGTTTCGGTCGCGCGCAGTTTCTGTTCAGCATCCTTGCGGCGCACGTGCAGTCCGGCGATGCCCGCCGCTTCCTCCAGCATCGCGCGACGGTCGGTCGGTTTCGCCGCGATGACATTGGCGATCTTGCCCTGGCTGACCAGCGCCGGGCTGTGCGCGCCGGTCGCGGCGTCGGCAAAGATCAGCGCGACGTCCTTGGCGCGCACGTCGCGGCTGTTGGCGCGGTACGCCGATCCGGCGCCGCGTTCGATGCGGCGGATGATTTCCAGCTCATGCCCGTCGCTCGCGTCGGACAAGCCCGCGACGATCGCACCTTCGGTATCGCAATGGATCGCAACCTCGGCAAAGTCGCGCGACGGCCGCGTCGAGGTGCCGGCGAAGATGACATCTTCCATCCCGCCGCCGCGCATCGATTTGGGCGAGGATTCGCCCATCACCCAGCGGATCGCCTCGAGCAGGTTCGACTTGCCGCAGCCATTGGGACCGACGACGCCGGTCAGCCCGGGCTCGATGCGCAGCTCGGTGGGTTCGACGAAGCTTTTGAAACCGGTCAGGCGCAGCCGTTTTATCTGCACGGAAGGCTCCCGTGCAGCGGGGCGAATCGCGATGGATGCAACCTGACTGTCACATTTCCCCCTTGGCTGCCGTCATGCCGCGCCGCCGGAGGAGTCGCAAGGGGGTGCGAACGGTACCGATATTTTCAATCGCTTAGCAGCGCGGCCATGCCTGGCCGGCTGCCGGCAAGGCAACGTCCCGTTAACCATAATGCAAGGCCTGTCATCGTAATTTCACATGCGCCTCCGCTTTTCCCTTGCGGCGGGGCGGCGGCGTTGCCACCTTGTGTTGGCGGGCGGGCCTCTCCCCGGCTTGTCCCCAAGGAGATAAGCCCATGCCGTCCTTTTCGGAAAGCCTCGAAAAGACCCTGCACAATGCGCTGAAGGCCGCGTCGGAGCGGCATCACGAATATGCGACGCTCGAGCATCTGCTCTACGCGCTGATCGATGACGATCATGCCGCCGAAGTGATGCGCGCCTGCGGCGTCGCGCTCGACGACCTGCAATCGGCGGTCGTCCACTATCTCGACACCGAACTCGACAGCCTGAAGGTCGAGGGGCACAGCGACCCGTCGCCGACGAGCGGCTTCCAGCGCGTCGTCCAGCGCGCGATCCTGCACGTCCAGTCGTCGGGCAAGGATGAAGTGACGGGCGCCAACGTCCTCGTCGCGCTCTTTTCCGAACGCGAATCCTATGCCGTCTATTTCCTGCAGCAGCAGGACCTGACGCGCCTCGATGCGGTCTCCTACCTCAGCCACGGCGTCGGCAAGGGCGGCAAGCCCTCGCCGCAGGCCGAGCCCGAGGAAAAGGAAGAGACGAAGGACAAGGACAGCGGCGGCAAGTCCAAGAAGGAAACCGCGCTCGACCAGTTCACCGTCAACCTCAACGAGAAGGCCAAGGTCGGCAAGGTCGATCCGCTGATCGGCCGCACCGCCGAGGTCGACCGTACGATCCAGATTCTGTGCCGCCGCAGCAAGAACAACCCGCTCTATGTCGGCGATCCCGGCGTCGGCAAGACCGCGATCGCCGAAGGCCTCGCGCGCAAGATCATCGAAGGCGACGTGCCCGAGGTGCTGTTGCCCGCGGTCATCTATTCGCTCGACATGGGCGCGCTGCTCGCCGGAACGCGCTACAGGGGTGATTTCGAGGAGCGGCTGAAGCAGGTCGTGACCGAACTCGAAGGCCTGCCGCACGCGATCCTGTTCATCGACGAAATCCACACCGTCATCGGTGCGGGTGCTACTTCGGGCGGCGCGATGGACGCGTCGAACCTCTTGAAGCCTGCTCTCTCGGGCGGCGTGATCCGTTGCATCGGCTCGACGACGTACAAGGAGTTCCGCAACCATTTCGAAAAGGATCGCGCGCTGCTGCGCCGGTTCCAGAAGATCGACGTGATCGAGCCGAGCCTTGAGGATACCAAGAAAATCCTCGCGGGTCTGCGCAGCGCGTTCGAGGCGCATCATCAGGTGCGCTACACGCAGGATGCGATCAACGCCGCGGTCGACCTGTCAGCGCGCTACATCAACGACCGCAAATTGCCCGACAAGGCGATCGACGTGATCGACGAGGTCGGCGCGATGCAGATGCTCGTCGCCCCGTCGAAGCGCAAGAAGACGATCACCGCCAAGGAGATCGAGGCGGTCATCGCGACAATGGCGCGCATCCCGCCCAAATCGGTGTCGAGCGACGACAAGGCGACGCTCGCCAGCCTCGAGACCGACCTCAAGCGCGTCGTCTTCGGCCAGAACACCGCGATCGAGGTGCTGTCGTCGGCGATCAAGCTGAGCCGCGCGGGCCTCCGCGATCCCGAAAAGCCGATCGGCAACTATCTGTTCAGCGGCCCGACCGGCGTCGGCAAGACCGAGGTCGCCAAACAGCTTGCGTCGATCATGGGTATTCCGCTCCAGCGTTTCGACATGTCCGAATATATGGAACGCCATTCGGTCAGCCGCCTGATCGGCGCGCCGCCGGGCTATGTCGGTTATGATCAGGGCGGCCTGCTCACCGATGCGATCGACCAGAATCCGCATTGCGTGCTGCTGCTCGACGAGATCGAAAAGGCGCATCCCGACCTGTTCAATATCCTGTTGCAGGTCATGGATCATGGCCGGCTGACCGACCATCACGGCAAGACGGTCGACTTCCGCAACGTCATCCTGATCATGACGACCAATGCGGGCGCAAGCGACATGGCGCGCGAGGGCATCGGCTTCGGCCAGTTCACGCGCGAGGATGTGCAGGAGGAAGCGGTGAAGAATCTCTTCACCCCCGAATTCCGCAACCGCCTCGATGCGATCGTCCCCTTCGGCTATCTGCCGCCCGAAGTGGTCGCGCGCGTCGTCGACAAGTTCATCCTTGAGCTCGAGCTGCAGCTTGCCGACCGCAACGTCCACATCCAGCTCGACGAGGCGGCGCGCGAATGGCTGACCGGCAAGGGCTATGACAAGCTCTATGGCGCGCGTCCGATGGGCCGCCTGATCCAGGAAAAGATCAAGCAGCCGCTCGCCGAGGAACTGCTCTTCGGCAAGCTCGTCCATGGCGGCGAGGTCAAGGTGAAGATGAAGACCGGCGACGACGCCAAGGTCGGCAATCCGCTCGCCTTCGAAATCGTCTCGGCGCCGCCCAAGGCGGGCAAGGGCAAGGCGAAGGGCAAGGCCGAGAAGGCGGCGGAATAGCCTTCGGTTGAAATTCTTGAGCGGCGATGTTATAACGAGCGTATGAACACGCCGCTCAAGATCACCAAAGTCGGCAACAGCGCTGCCGTTATCCTTCCCAAGGAGCTGCTGGCGCGTCTTGGCGCGGCTCAAGGCGATATGCTGTCGGTACGCGATACTGAGCGTGGCATTGAGCTCGTTCCCTTCGACGCCGATTTCGAAGAGGAAATGGAGGTAGCGCGCGAGGTGATGGCGCGCCGCAAACGCGCATTGCGCGAATTGGCGAAATAGGCGGAATCCATGACCTGGAAATGGGTGTCGCTTGAGGCTGCTCTGGCGGCCCATCAGGAGCAGATCGCAGAACATGGCGGCGGCGCTGGGATTCGCGATGCCACGCTGCTTGAAAGCGCCATGGCCCGGCCGCAAAATCTTGCCGGTTATGGCGAACCCGATCTGGCGGCGCTTGCAGCCTCCTATGCGTTTGGAATCGCCTGCAACCACCCCTTTGTCGATGGAAACAAGCGGACGGCGGCGGTCGTCAGCGAAACCTTTGTGGTTCGAAACGGTGGCTGGCTGGACGCTACGGACGCCGAATTGGTCGTAACATTCCTTGCCCTCGCCGCAGGCGAACTCGCGGAAGAAGAGCTGGCCGACTGGTTTCGCGACCACCTGTCCACAGCCTGACCTCGCCCCTCGCAATCCGGCGCCAGATCGCCTATATCACCCCCATGTACGACTATGTCACCGTAACCACCGGCGATGCCGCCGCTCCGGCGCGCGTCCGCGACGGTACGATCAAGCTGCATGATGAGGCGGGCTTCGCCGGGATGCGCAAGGCGGGGCGGCTGTCGGCCGAGATTCTCGACGCGCTCGTTCCGTTCGTTCAGCCCGGCGTGACCACCGGGGCGATCGACGACCTTGTCCGCACGATGATGCTGGAGGGCGGCGGCATCCCCGCGACGCTCGGCTATCGCGGCTTCACCCATAGCTGCTGCACCAGCATCAACCATGTCGTCTGCCATGGCATCCCCGACGACAAGCCGCTGCGCGACGGCGATATCGTCAACATCGACGTCACCAGCATCATCGACGGCTGGCACGGCGACACCAGCCGCATGTATCTGGTCGGCGATGTGGGCGTAAAGGCGAAGCGGCTGGTCGACGTCACCTATGAATGCCTGATGCTCGGCATCGAGCAGGCGAAGCCCGGCAACCGCATGGGCGACGTCGCGCATGCGATCCAGCAGCATGCCGAACGCCATCGCTATTCGGTCGTCCGCGATTTCTGCGGGCATGGGCTGGGACAGATGTTCCACGACGCGCCCGAGGTCGTTCACGCCGGCCGCCCCGGCACCGGGCCCGAACTCCGCCCCGGCATGTTCTTCACGATCGAGCCGATGATCAACACCGGCAAATATGCGGTGAAGATGCTGAGTGACGGCTGGACCGCGGTGACGCGCGACCGCTCGCTCTCGGCGCAGTTCGAGCACAGCATCGGGATTACCGAAACCGGCTGCGAGATTTTTACCGCGAGTCCCACGGGGTTGAACGCACCGCCTTGGGCGTGAGCGGCGCAACGGTTCCAGTTTCGTCATCCCGGACTTGATCCGGGATCCATGACGTCAACGCAGCACTCGTCTTCGTGGACCCCGGATCAAGTCCGGGGTGACGAGTGTGGGTAGCGTGCCCCCTTTCTCACCCCCCATTTTCCCGCTTGCACCCGCCCGCCTTCGCGCGCAGTCTTGACGTTAACGTCAAGCATAGGCGTCGGGAGAGCATGGGATGGCGAAACGGGTCTTTTCGGCCGCGCTGCTGGGCGGTGCGGTTTTGGCACTCACAGCATGCAATGCATCGAAGAATGAGAGCATCTCGGGCGGCGGATCGCTCGACGAGGCCGAAAAGGCCAGCGAGGCCCTGCTCAGGACCGGCGGCAATGGCGATGACTGGGCCGGCATCGGTTACAGCTATGACGAACAGCGCTTCAGTCCGCTCACCGACATCAATGATCAGAATGTGGGGCAGCTCGGCCTCGCTTGGTTCGCCGACCTCGACGATGCCCGCGGACAGGAAGCCACGCCCGTCGTCGTCGACGGCGTGATGTATGTGACCCACGCCTGGTCGAAGGTCAGCGCGTGGGACGCCGTGACGGGCAAGAAGCTCTGGTCCTTCGACCCCAAGGTTCCCGGCGAACGCGCGGTTTCGGCCTGCTGCGACGTCGTCAATCGCGGCGTCGCGGTGTGGGGGGACAAGCTGTTCGTCGGTACGCTCGACGGCCGCCTGATCGCGCTCGATCGCAAGACCGGCAAGGAAATCTGGTCGACGCAGACCTTCGACACGTCGAAACCCTATACGATCACCGGCGCGCCGCGCGTCGTGAAGGACATGGTGCTGATCGGCAACGGCGGCGCCGAGTTCGGCGTGCGCGGCTATGTCACCGCTTACGACGCCGACACCGGCAAGGAGCGCTGGCGCTTCTACACCGCGCCCAACCCGACCAAGGCGAAGGACGGCGCGGCCTCGGACGATATCTTCGCGAGCAAGGCCAACGCGACATGGTCCGACAAGGGCGAGTGGCAGACTTCGGGCGGCGGCGGCACCGTGTGGGACGCGATCGTCTACGACAAGGATCTCGACCAGATCTATCTCGGCGTCGGCAACGGCAATCCGTGGAACCACGGCACGCGCTCGAACGGCGAGGGCGACAACTGGTTCCTGTCATCGGTCGTCGCGCTCGACGCCACGACCGGCAAATATAAATGGCATTATCAGGAAACCCCGGCCGAGACGTGGGATTATACCGCAACCCAGCCGATCATCCTTGCCGAGCAGGCGGTGAACGGCACGCCCACCAAGGTGCTGTACCACGCGCCGAAGAACGGCTTCTTCTTCACCATCGACCGCACCAACGGCAAGCTATTGGGCGCCAAGCCCTTCGTCGACGGAATCAACTGGGCGTCGGGGTACGACATGGCGACCGGCCGTCCGATCGAGAATCCCGAATCGCGCTTCTACAAGACCGGCAAGCCGTTCATCGCGGTCCCCGGCGCGCTTGGCGCGCACAACTGGCACCCGATGAGCTTCAACCCCAAGACCGGCCTTGTCTATATCCCCGCGCAGCAGATTCCGCAGGGCTATCTCGCCGACATGGACGAGCTCGACAAAAGGAAGGTGCTGGGCTTCAACGTCGGGACGTCGCTCAACAAGACGATGCTGCCCGACGACAAGGCAGCGTTCCGCGCCGCGGTTGCCGCGACGACCGGCCGCCTCGTCGCCTTCGATCCGCGCACGGGCAAGGTCGCGTGGGGCGTCGACTATCCCGCGGCGTGGAACGGCGGCACGATGACCACCGCGGGCAACCTTGTCTTCCAGGGCACCAGCACCGGCCGCTTCCGCGCCTATGCCGCCGACACCGGCAAGCAATTGCTCGACCTCGACATGCAGTCGGGGATCGTCAGCGCGCCCTCGACCTTCCGCGTCGGCAGGGTGCAATATGTCGCTTTCCAGACCGGCAAGGGCGGGGCGTTCCCGCTCGTCGCCGGGATCGCGGGCGGGGTGACGCGCAAGGTCCCCAACCTGCCGCGCCTCGTCATACTCAAGATCGGCGGCACCGCGCAGCTTCCCGCGCTGGCGGCGGCGGCTCCGCTGGCGTGGAATCCGCCGGCGATGACCGCGAGCGCGGCGCAGGTCACGGCGGGCAAGGCGCATTACGGGCGCTATTGCCAAGTCTGCCACGGCGACAGCGCGATCGGCAACGGCTTCACCCCCGACCTGCGCGTCTCGGGCACGCTCGCCAATGCCGATGCGTGGAAGTCGGTGATCATCGACGGCGCGCTGAAGGATCGCGGCATGGTGAGCTTCGCCAAGGTGCTGACCCCGCAGGACGTCGAGGCGATCCGCGCCTATGTCATCGAGCGGTCGAACTGGACGAAAGCCAATCTGGCGGACTCGGCGGCGCCGATGGGACGGTAAGGTACTTTTGGTGCTCTTCGCAACCGATCGTCGGCGCGGATAGGGCGGGATAGGAAATTTCACGCGAAGGCGCGAAGGCGCGAAGAGGGTTGGGTCATTGGGCCGACCTTGCTTGCCAATCGCGCGAAGCGCCTTTCAAGGTCGCCTGCGGCGACAATGGACGGCCGCCTTCTTGTGCGGCCTTCTTCGCGTCTTCGCGCCTTTGCGTGAAACAAAATGGACCGCGGCCACTGTATGTGCCCATATTTTAGGCATTCAAATAACCTCTTTGCCCACCCCTTGGGCAACCGTGCGCTGTCACGCCAAAATTCTTACCAAAACCCCGCGATTCGCCAATTGGCACGGCTTTTGATTGGTGCAAGATGGCGGGACACCGCACCGACTCGACGGCGAACCGGGCCAGCACAGCTGATCCGGCTCGATGTGCAAGGGGCGGCGGCCAGCCCAAAGGGGGACGAAAAGCGTGAAGAAGATTGAGGCGATCATCAAGCCGTTCAAGCTCGACGAAGTGAAGGAAGCGCTGCACGAAGTGGGTGTCAGCGGGATCACCGTCACCGAGGCCAAGGGCTTCGGGCGGCAAAAGGGTCACACCGAACTCTATCGCGGCGCCGAATATGTCGTCGACTTTCTGCCCAAGGTGAAGCTCGAAGTCATCGTCGAGGATTCGATGGCCGAACGCGTGGTGGAGGCGATCGCCGCCGCCGCGCAGACCGGCCGCATCGGCGACGGCAAGATCTTCGTCATCCCGGTCGAAACCGCGCTGCGCATCCGCACCGGCGAACGCAACGAGGACGCGCTTTAATCTTTCGCATTTTCGAAAACCCGAAAACCCCCGGCACGCCGGATCATTTCGCAAGAAGGAAGCATGGACGATGGCTACGAAGCCCAAGGATATCATCGCGCGGATCAAGGAAAACGACATCGAGTGGGTCGACCTGCGCTTCACCGACCCCAAGGGCAAGTGGCAGCATCTGACGATGGTCGCCTCGGTCCTCGGCGAGGACGAGCTCGAAGACGGCCTGATGTTCGACGGCTCGTCGATCGAAGGCTGGAAGGCGATCAACGAATCCGACATGATCCTGATGCCCGACCTCGACGCGGTCTATGACGATCCCTTCTCGGCCACCCCGATGCTCGTGATCTTCTGCGACATCGTCGAGCCGTCGACCGGCGAAGGCTATTCGCGCGACCCCCGCACGACCGCGAAGCGCGCCGAGGCCTATGTCGCCTCGACCGGCATCGGCGACACCGTCTATGTCGGCCCCGAAGCCGAATTCTTCATGTTCGACGACGTGCGTTTCGAAACTGGCTATAACAAATCGGGTTTCGAGATCGACGATATCGAGCTGCCGACCAACACCGGCCGCAGCTATGAGGGCGGCAACCTCGCGCACCGTCCGCGGGCCAAGGGCGGCTATTTCCCCGTCGCGCCCGTCGACAGCGCCGTCGACATCCGCGCCGAAATGGTCTCGACGATGCTCGAACTCGGCCTGCCGTGCGACAAGCATCATCATGAAGTCGCCGCCGCGCAGCACGAACTCGGCCTGACCTTCGGCACGCTCACCGAGACCGCCGACCGCATGCAGATCTACAAGTACGTCGTGCACCAGGTCGCGCACGCCTATGGCAAGACCGCGACCTTCATGCCGAAGCCGATCAAGGACGACAACGGCAGCGGCATGCACACGCACATCTCGATCTGGGAAAAGGGCAAGCCGCTCTTCGCCGGCAACGGCTATGCCGGCCTCAGCGACATGTGCCTCTATTTCATCGGCGGCGTCATCAAGCACGCCAAGGCCTTGAACGCCTTCACCAACCCGACGACGAACAGCTACAAGCGCCTCGTCCCGGGCTTCGAAGCGCCGGTGCTGCTCGCCTATTCGAGCCGTAACCGCTCGGCCTCGTGCCGTATCCCTTACGGGACGGGTGCCAAGGCGAAGCGCGTCGAGTTCCGCTTCCCCGACGCGATGGCGAACCCTTATCTTTGCTATTCGGCGCTGCTGATGGCGGGCCTCGACGGCATCCAGAACAAGATTCATCCCGGCGACGCGATGGACAAGAACCTCTATGACCTGCCGCCCGAAGAGCTGAAGGAAGTGCCGACGGTCTGCGCTTCGCTGCGCGAAGCGCTCGACAGCCTGCTCGCCGACCATGACTTCCTGCTGAAGGGCGACGTTTTCTCCAAGGATCAGATCGAAGCCTATGTCGAACTGAAGTGGGACGAGGTCTATCGTTTCGAACAGACGCCGAGCCCGGTCGAGTTCGACATGTACTACAGCGCCTGACCTTTAGGGGGCTTTGTAGCGGGGCGTCCGGTTCGGGGGAACCGGGCGCCCCTTTCATTTGACGATCGTTGCGGTCGCGGAGGCGCGGCGGGGATGGCTGGTTGCGGCCGGTTGTTGCCGTTTCCTTCATCGTCACCCCGGACTTGATCCGGGGTCCCGCTTGACGTCGAAAACTGCTCGTGCCTCAAAAAAAGCGGGATCCCGGGTCAAGCCCGGGATGACGAAGCTGTAGAAAGCGACGTCCGCTCCCCGCCCCAAAACCGCCATTCGCCCCGGTCCGTAGCAAAGACGCTGGACCGCCCCGCCACCGCAGGGCATGAAGGGGGATGGAGAGTGCTCCGCCCTGGTTCACCGGCCAGCTGCTGCTGGCATTGCCCGGCATTGGCGACCCGCGTTTCGAGCATTCGGTGATCGCGATGGTCAGCCATGACGAGGACGGCGCGATGGGGATCGGCATCGCCGATCCGATCGGCGGCATGACCGTCGGCGCGGTGCTCGACCAGCTCGAGATTGCGCACGACGGTAATCCGCTCGACCAGCCGGTCTTTCTGGGCGGCCCGGTCGAACCGTCGCGCGGCTTCGTGCTGCACAGCCGCGACTGGGGCGGCCAGGAAGCGGTGCAGGTCGGCGACCGCTGGATGATATCGAGTTCACACGACATCTTGCGCGCGATCGGCGAAGGACGTGGTCCGTCGCGCTGGCTGGTCGCGCTGGGCTATGCGGGCTGGTCGCCCGGGCAGCTGGAGGAAGAGATGGTGCGCCACGGCTGGCACCTGACCCCGGGCAGCGACAATCTGTTGTTTGAAACGCCGCCTGCTGAAAGGTGGCAGGCGGCGTTTGCCGAAGCCGGAGTGGACGCCCGGCTTCTGACCACGGAAGGCGGCGAGGCTTAGGTCACCGCATTGTTTCTTTCGTCTGAACCTATCGCGCCAGCGCCAGGAGCGCGCGGCCCCCATTCAGGTTCGCGAGCGCAGTGCGTGCGGCCCAGCGCGAATCGACATAATCGCCGCTCGCCAGTTCGACATCATAGCGGATCGGGCTGTCGATCGCGGCTTCATAGGCGGCCGCGGCATTGCCGGCCTGGCCGAGGCGGGCATAAGCGGTGCCGAGGTTGATCAGCCGCGACGGATCGCGGGCATCGAGCGTGGTGTCGCCGGTCAGCTTTGCAACCGCAGCGCGATTGTCGCCGGCCTTGAGCTCCGCATAGGCGACCGGCAGGGTGCCCGAATCGGGTTGCGGTGCGGTGACCACGAAGATCGACTGGGCGGCGGCCGGGCTCGCGAAGGCCAGTGCGATCAACGGCAGCAATATTTTTTTCATTTTCATATCTCCCCGAAAACTTGGGATGATTTTCTCGCTCGGCGAAGAAAAAGTCAATGTTTTCTGCGGTTTGTAACATAGATGTCACAAATAGAGATTATGCTCACCGCAAGGCGCATTATAAGTCAGGATTTTCATAATCTTGGGCTTCGCGACTCTGCGTCACAAAAGGGCGCCGCCGATTGTCACAATTGGGATCCCGGAAATTTTTTTCGCGGGGCCGGGCGTTTTTGCGCGTCCGATTCGCGCGCGTCGCGCGTCGCCGGATCAAGGTTGGAATGCGATATAAAGAAAAGTTTATATTTGATCGGCGGCGCGCTTTGGGATAGGGCGCCGGGCATATATCGACCCTTTCGGGGCCGCTCGCCTGCGGCCGAACCCGCCTACAGGAGACTGAACCGTGGCCACTCTCGCCGCCGACACCCGTGATTATGTGATCGCCGACATCGGCCTTGCCGACTTCGGTCGCAAGGAAATCAATATCGCCGAAACCGAAATGCCAGGCCTGATGGCGCTGCGTGCCGAGTTCGGCGCGGCGCAGCCGCTGAAGGGCGCAAAAATCGTCGGGTCGCTGCACATGACGATCCAGACCGCGGTGCTGATCGAGACGCTGACCGCGCTCGGCGCCGAGGTCCGCTGGGCGACCTGCAACATCTTCTCGACGCAGGACCATGCCGCCGCCGCGATCGCCGCGACGGGCGTGCCCGTGTTCGCGATCAAGGGCGAAAGCCTTGCCGATTATTGGGATTATGTCGGCCGCATCTTCGACTGGGGCGTGGAAGATGGCACGACGTGCAACCTGATCCTCGACGACGGCGGCGACGCCACGATGTTCGCGCTGTGGGGCGCGAAGCTCGAGGCCGGCCAGACGATGCCGGCGCCCGAGAATGAAGAAGAGATCGAGATGCAGCGCGCGCTGAAGGCGTTCGTCGCCGCGAACCCCGGCTACCTGACCAAGACGGTCAAGGCGATCAAGGGCGTTTCGGAAGAAACGACGACCGGCGTCCACCGCCTGTACCACATCGCCAAGAAGGGCGAGCTGCCCTTCCCCGCGATCAACGTCAACGACAGCGTCACCAAGTCGAAGTTCGACAATCTTTATGGCTGTAAAGAGTCGCTCGTCGACGCGATCCGCCGCGGCACCGACGTGATGCTCGCGGGCAAGGTCGCCACGGTTGCCGGCTTCGGCGACGTCGGCAAGGGCTCGGCGCAGAGCCTCCGTAATGGCGGCGCACGCGTCCTCGTCACCGAAATCGACCCGATCTGCGCGCTGCAGGCCGCGATGGAGGGCTTCGAAGTCGTGACGATGGACGAAGCCGTGAAGCGTTCGGACATCTTCGTCACCGCGACCGGCAACGCCGACGTCATCACCGCGGAGCATATGGCGGCGATGAAGAATATGGCGATCGTCTGCAACATCGGCCATTTCGACAGCGAAATCCAGATCGCGGCGCTCGCCAATTACAAGTGGACCGAAGTGAAGCCGCAGGTTGATCTCGTCGAATTCCCGGATGGCAAGCAGATCATCATCCTGTCGAAGGGCCGCCTCGTGAACCTCGGCAATGCGACCGGCCACCCGAGCTTCGTGATGTCGGCGAGCTTCACCAACCAGACGCTGGCGCAGATCGAGCTGTGGACGCGCAGCGAGCAGTATCAGAACGACGTCTATGTCCTGCCCAAGCATCTCGACGAAAAGGTCGCGGCGCTGCACCTCGACAAGCTGGGCGTGAAGCTGAGCCAGCTCAGCCAGAAGCAGGCCGATTATATCGGCGTGCCGGTCGAAGGGCCGTTCAAGCCCGACCATTATCGCTATTGATCTGCTTTCGTCATGCCGGACTTGATCCGGCATCCATCTCCGTTTGCGGCGTCATGGACCCCGGATCAAGTCCGGGGTGACGAAAGAGAAAAAACTGTGGACGGCGCGCTCATCGGACGATGTTGCGCGCCGTTTCGCTGTGACATGCGATTGAAACATGACTCCATCGTCTTTAGGGCAGGCGGTCATGATCGCGGCGCGAGCATCAGAAAAGCGAAAGCATAGGGCGAGGTGAGCGAGACGCTTTCCCCGACGATGCTGTTCGCGCTCGGCCTGTTTGCGGCGCTATGGCTGCTCGCCGGGCTATGGGCGACGCTGCGCGGGATTGCGATGCAGCGTCGTGCGGCATTTGTTGCCGGGCAGACCGACCGGCTCGCGAGCCTCGTCGATGCCTCTCCCTATCTGCCCGTCATCGTCCGCGGCGACTGGCGGATCGAGGCAAGCGAGCGGCTCGGCCGCTGGCTGGGCATCGAGCGTGGTCCGCGCAATTTCGACGAGCTGCGCGGGATCGACTATGGGCTCGATCCGGTGGGGCATGATGCGCTGCGCCAGGCGATCCTCGGCGCGCAGCGGGGCGCCAAGCCCTTTACGCTGAGCCTGAAGCCGCAGGGCGGCAACCGGACGATCGTCATCCATGGCGCCGCGGCGCCCCCCGCGGTCGGCGGGCCGGGAAGCGTGCTGCTCTGGCTCAGCGATGCGACCGACGGCCAGCAGGCGCTGGCGCAGGCGCGCAGCGAACGCGACGAGGCGATGGGGGCGTTCGAAGCCTTGTCGGGGTTGATCGAGGCGGCGCCTTTTCCGATGTGGTTCCGCGACACCAGCCTGGGGCTCGCGCTCGTCAACCGCGCCTATGTGCGCGCAGTCGAGGCGAAGAGCGCCGCGGCGGTGATCGACGCGGGCATCGAGCTGTGCGAGCCCGTTGCCGGGGTCAGCGCCGGGGAGGCGGCCGAACAGGCCCGGCTTTCGGGGACGGCGCAGGTCCGCACCATCCCGGTGACGATCGAGGGCGAACGGCGCATCATGCGCGTCGTCGATATCCCGCTGGCGCCCGAAGGCGGCCGCGCGATCGGCATCGCGGGCTATGCGATCGACATCCAGGAACTCGAAAGCGAACGCGGCGCGCACCGGCGCTTTGTCGACACGCAGCGCGAGTTGCTCGACCGGCTGTCGGCCGCCGTCGCGCAATTCGGTCCCGACCAGGGCCTTGTCTTCGCCAACCAGCCGTTCCGCCGCCTGTTCGCGCTCGAAGCCGATGACGTCAGCGAGGCGCGGCCGTTCGCGCGGCTGCTCGATGCATGGCGCGAAAGCGGACGCACCCCCGAGGTGCGCGATTTTCCCGAATGGCGGCAGGCGCATGTCGACTGGTTCGCGCTCCCGCACGCGAGTGAAGAGGATTGGCTGCTGCGCGACGGGACGCACCTGCGCGTCGTCGCGCAGCCGACCCCCGACGGCGGGCTGCTGCTGATCGCCGAGGACCGCACCGAACAGGTCCAGCTCGCCTCGACGCGCGACACGCTGCTGCGCGTGCGCACCGCGACCTTCGACAATCTGTTCGAGGCGATCGCGGTGTTCGCGCCCGACGGGCGGCTGCACCTGTGGAACCAGCGTTTCCGCCGCCTGTGGGGCATCGACGAGGGGACGCTGGCGGCGCACCCGCGTGTCGACGTGCTGATGGGCGGGCTTGCCGACCGGCTGGCGAAGCCGAACCAGATCAGCATCGTACAGGAAGTCATTCGCGCCGCGACATTGGAACGCACGCAGCGCGCCGGCGAGATCCGCTTCGCCGACGGCCGCCATTTCGACTTCGCATCGATTCCGCTGCCCGACGGCAACGCACTGTTGATCATGCTCGACGTCAGTGACAGCCGCCGCATGGAAAGCGCGCTGCGCGAACGCAACGAGGCGCTGGAAGCCGCCGACAAGGTCAAGACCGCTTTCCTGTCGCGGATGAGTTACGAACTGCGCACGCCATTGACCACGATCGGCGGTTTCGGCGAGATGTTGCAGGCGGGCTATGCCGGCAAGCTCGCGGAGCAGCAGCAGGTCTATATCGACGCGATCATGGATTCGGTCGCGGTGCTCGGCCGCCAGATCGACAATGTGCTCGACCTCGCGCAGGGCGAAGCCGGAACGCTGGCGATCGAGCGCGCGCCGGTCGATGTGCGCACATTGCTCGACGCGGCGCTCGCCGGCGTCAGGCCGCTGGCCGACGGCGAGAAGATCGAGCTCGTCGGCAATATTTCGGCGAACCTTGGCAGTATCGAAGGCGACGCGCCGCGCCTGGCGCGCCTCGTCGCCGGGCTGCTCGACAATGCGGTCCGCTTCACCGCGCCGGCGCGGCGCAGCGGCGGGCGCGTGCTGCTGCACGCCGATGGCGACAAGAAGAGTGTCGACATCATCGTATCGGACAACGGCCCCGGCATGCCCGACGCGGTCGCGGCGGTGACCAGGGGACAGCAGGCGGGCACCCCGACCGGCGGCATCGGGCTCGCGCTCGCCCGCCAGCTCGTCGCCGCACACGGCGGCACGATGGAAGTGCTGAGCGAGAAGGGCCAGGGCACGATGGTGCGGATCAGCCTGCCGCGGGGCACATGACGATCCATCGCCACGACTACAGCCTCGCCGATGCCGACCGCATCGGCGCCGCGATCGGCACGGCGCTCAGGCCGGGCGATGTCGTCGCGCTCGAAGGCGATCTTGGCGCGGGTAAGACGACGCTGGCGCGCGCGATGCTGAAGGCACGCGGGCTGGCGGGCGAGGCGCCGAGCCCGACCTTTGCGATCGTCCAGCCCTACGCGCCGCCCGAGGTCGATTTGCCCGTCGCGCATGTCGATCTTTACCGCATCGAGGATGAAAGCGAGCTGATCGAACTCGGGCTCGACGATTATCTTCAGGACGGCGCGCTGCTGATCGAATGGCCCGAACGGCTGGGCGCGGGCGGCTGGCCCGATCCGCTGGTACTGGCGATTTCGGGGAGCGGCGACGCCCGAGTCTTGACAGCGTCGGTGCCGCCCGCTTGGGAAGCGCGATGGCCGCTTTGATGATTCCGCCCGCGCATGCCCCGGCTTTCCTCGCCGCGCATGGCTGGGGCGACGCGCAGATTTTACCGCTTGCGGGGGACGCGTCCTTCCGCCGCTATTTCCGCGTCGTCGATGGCGCGCGGCAGGCGGTGCTGATGGACGCACCGCCGCCGCACGAGGACCCGCGCCCGTTCATCGCGGTCGCCGAATATCTGTGCGGGCTGGGACTCAACGCCCCGACGATCCTCGCGCGCGACCTCGACCAGGGGCTGCTGCTGATCGAGGATTTCGGCGACGTGCGGCTGCGCGAAACGGTCGACGAACAATTGCACCGCGAAGCCGGACATTATGCCGGGGTGACCGACCTCCTCGTCCATCTTCACGCCCGCCCGCCGATGGACGGGCTGCCGGTCCACGGGATCGCGCAATGGCTGGACGAGGTGATGCTGTTCACCGACTGGTATTGCCCGGCGCTCGACATCGACGTCGACCGCGACGGCTTCCGCGCGGCGTGGGAAGAAGCCTTGACCCCCGTCGAACAGGACGGGTTGCCGCGCGTCACCGTGCTGCGCGATTTCCATGCCGAAAATATCATGCTGGTCGCGGGGCGGGACGGCATCGCGCATTATGGCCTGCTCGACTTTCAGGACGCGCTCGTCGGTCACCCCGCCTATGACCTTGCTTCGGTGCTCGAAGATGCGCGGCGCGATGTGACCCCGGCGGTCGAGACGGCGATGCTCGCACGCTATCAGGCGGCGACCGGGCAGGATATCGAAAACGCCTATTGGGCGCTCGCGGCGCAGCGCAACACGCGCATCCTGGGGGTTTTCGTCCGCCTGTGGAAGCGCGATGACAAGCCGCATTACAAAAGCTTCCAGCCGCGGATGTGGGGGTTGCTCGAACGCGATCTGGCGCATCCGGCGCTTGTCCCGGTTCGGCAATGGTTCGACGCCAATGTCCCCGCTTCGAAACGGGCGGAGATTTGGAAGGCGATGGGGACGTGACAGCGAAAATCGAAAGCGCGATGGTGATGGCGGCGGGGATCGGCAAGCGGATGCGGCCGCTGACCGCCACCCGGCCGAAGCCGCTGGTGCGCGTCGCGGGCAAGGCGCTGATCGACCACAGCCTCGACCGGATCGCGGCGGCGGGCATCCCCCATGTCGTCGTCAACGTCCACTATCTCGCCGACGCGCTGGAAGCGCATCTCGCGGCGCAGAAACGGCCGTTCAGCATCGCGATTTCGGACGAGCGCGCCCAATTGCTCGAAACCGGCGGCGGGATGGTCAAGGCGTTGCCGCAGCTGCGCGGCGACCCGATCCTGATCGTCAACAGCGACAATATCTGGACCGACGGGCCGCAGGACAGCATCCGCCATCTCGCGCGCCACTGGGACGGCGCGCGCATGGACGCGCTGCTGCTGGTGATCCGCCAGGCGAGCGCGGCGGGACATGGCGGGCGCGGCGATTTTCACATGGATCCCGCGGGCCGGCTGTCGCGGCGCAAGTCCGGGCATGTCGCCCCCTTCGTCTACACCGGCATCCAGCTTATCTCGCCGCGCCTGCTCGACGGCGCGCCCGCGGGGGCGTTTTCGACCAACATATTGTGGGACCGCGCGATCGCGGCGGGGCGATTGTTCGGATTGTCGCATATGGGCCAGTGGTTCGACGTCGGCACTCCGGCGAGCATCGCACCGACCGAAGCGGCGTTGAGCGAGGTTTGATCCCGCTTGTTCGTCATTGCGAGCGCAGCGAAGCAATTCAGGGTTGCGTATCCCGCGCTGGATTGCTTCGCTGCGCTCGCAATGACGCAGTTTGATGCCAATGGCTGACGCCAAACCCACCGTCACTTCGATCCCGGTCCACCGGGCCTTTGCCGATGCGCTCGCCGCCGGGATTATCGCACAATATGCCGATGGCGCGCTGGGGCTGGCCGAGGGGCTGATCCTGCTGCCGAGCAACCGCGCGCGCAGCGCGGTGCAGGCGGCGTTCGTGCGCGCGGGCGGCGCGGGGCTGCTGATGCCCCGGCTCGCGGTGATCGGCGATGCCGATCTCGATGAAAATGTCGCGCTGGCGCTCGATGCGATCGATGAGGCCGAACCGATCCCGCCGGCGATCGATACGCTGCATCGCCGCCTGTTGCTGGCCGACCTGATCGAGCGGCACACCCCGGCGGGCGAAATGCCGATCGCGGGCGCCGCGGCGTTCCAGCTTGCTGACGGGCTCGCGCGGGTGATCGACCAGCTGCATTATGAGGAAGTCAGCGTGTCGGCGCTCGTCGATCTCGACCTTGGTGCCTTCGCCGGCCATTGGCAGGCGTCGCTCGGGCGGCTGCGGCTGCTCGTCGATCATTGGCCGGCGGTGCTGGCGCGGACGGGCCGCATCGACCGCGCCGAACGCCGCAACCGCCTGCTCGCGCGGGTGGCGGCCGCATGGCGCGCCGCGCCGCCGGCGCGTTTCGTCGTCGCGGCGGGGATCACGACCGCGGCCGCGGCGATCGCGCGGCTGCTGCGCGCTGTTGCCGATATGGAGCGCGGCATGGTCGTGCTGCCGGGCGTCGACTGCGTCATGACTGCGGATGAATGGGAGACGCTCGGCCCCACTCGGCCTGATCCCGATAATGCATCGCGCCCGCTGGAGACGCATCCGCAATATCATCTGAAGCTGTTGCTCGATCGCATGGGGGCCGGCCGCGACGAACTGCTCGAATGGGACGCGGTGTCCGAGTTCGACGGGCCGGTGGCGCGCACGCCCTTCCTCTCTTTACTCTTCGCGCCTGCCGAACATACGGCGCAGTGGCAGGCGGCGGGCGATGTGTCGGCGGCAACCACCGGGATTTCGGGCGCGGTCTTTGCCGACGACGGGCAGGAGGCGCAGGGGATCGCGTTGCTGATGCGCGAGGCGATCGAAACGCCCGGACGCACTGCGGCGCTGGTGACCCCCGATCGCGGGCTGGCCGAGCGCGTCGCGGCGGCGCTGGCGCGCTGGGGGATCGCGGTTGACGACAGCGCCGGGCAGCCCCTGTCGCGGACGCCGCCGGGGGCCTTGCTGTTGCTGCTGGCCGAACTTGCTGCCAATTTCGATCCCGTCGCGCTGATATCGCTGCTCGGCCATCCGCTGGTGCGCAAGGGTGGCGAGCGGAGCGCGTGGCTCGACCAGGTGCGGCGGCTCGACCTGGTCCTGCGCGAGCCCGGGCTGACGCCCGGATGGGACGGGGTGACGACGCGCATCGCGATGCGCGCGGGCGATCCCAAGACGCGCGGCCATGGGCTGGCGGCGCAGTTGCAGCCGTGGTGGGAGGAGGTCTCGACGCGATTGGGCGCGGCGCTGGCGCCGTTCGCCGCGGGGCCAGTGCCGCCCGCGGCGCTGCTCGCCGCCTTGCAGGCCGCGCTTGAGGCGCTGGCGGGCGAGGCCGTGTGGGCGGGGCCGGCGGGGCGGATGCTCGCCGAACTGTTCGACCAATGGGCGCTGGCGCGCGGTGACGGCCCGGCGCGCGTCGATCCGGCCGAGTTTCCGGCGATGCTCGGGCAATTGCTCGCGCAGGCGAGCGTGCGGCCGCCCTATGGCGGGCATCCGCGGCTGTTCATCTGGGGGCTGCTCGAGGCGCGGCTGCAGCGCGCCGACCTGATGATATTGGGCGGGCTCGACGAGGGGCGCTGGCCCGCCGCAACGCAGCCCGATCCGTGGCTGGCGCCGGGTATCCGCCGCCTGCTCGGCCTTCCGGCGCCCGAACGGCAACAGGGGATGGCGGCGCATGATTTCGCGGGAGCGCTCGGCGCGCGGGAGATTGTCGTGACGCGGGCCGAGCGAAGCGGCGGCGACCCCGCGGTCGCGTCGCGTTTCTGGCTGCGGCTGTCAGCGCTGGCGGGCGACCTGCGCGAACCGGCGCCCGGCGGGGTGCCGCTGACCCGGCTCGCGGCGATGCTCGACATGCCGCCCGGCGACCCGAAGCCGGCGGGCAAACCTGCGCCGCGGCCGCCGGCGGACGACCGGCCGCGCCGGATCAGCGTCACCGGGGTCGACAAGCTCGCGCGCGATCCCTTCGCTTTCTACGCCGATCGCCTGCTCGGGCTGTCGGCGCTCGATCCGCTGAGCGCCGCGCCCGATCCGCGCTGGCGCGGGACGCGCGTCCACAAATTGTTCGAGGATTGGGTGCGCGGCGGCGCGACGCGCGAGGGGTTCGAGGCCGAACTGGCCGCGCTCAGCGACGACCCGGCGCTCGACGCCATCGCGCGCGCCTTCTGGCTGCCGCGGATCGAGCCCGCGCTGCGCTGGGCGGCGGCGCAGGTCTGGAATGCCGAAGGCCGCGCGCCGATCGCGGTCGAGGCATCGGGCGAGATCGTCATCGATGGCGTGACGCTTTACGGCAAGGCCGACCGCATCGACCGTGACGCCGACGGCGGGCTGGCGATCGTCGATTATAAATCGGGCGGCGCGCCGAGCGCGAAGGCGGCGTTTGCCAGGCTCGACAACCAGCTCGGCCTGCTCGGGCTGATCGCGCGCGAAGGCGGGATGAAGGATATCGCCGCGGCACCGGTCGGCGCGCTCGAATATTGGAGCCTGCGCCCCGATCGCCGCGCCGGCGGGGCGGGCAAGATATCGAGCACCTATGGCTCGCGGAGCGACCTCAAAAGCGCCGAGGCGGCGATCGACCATGCCGGTGATGCGCTTGCCGAACTCGCGGCGCTCTATCTGTTCGGCGAAGCGCCGTTCGTTCCTGGCGAGGCGGGCGGCTATGGCGATTATGACCAGTTGATGCGCCGCGACGAATGGTTCGGGCGGGGCGAGGCCGACTGATGGCGAAAACGAACGGTCTTGCCGAACTCGACGCGCGCCAGCGCGCCGCCGCCGACCCCGAAAGCCATGTCTGGCTGGGCGCGTCGGCGGGGACGGGCAAGACGCAGGTGCTGTCGGCGCGCGTGCTGCGGCTGATGCTCGACGGCGTGTCGCCCGAAGCGATCCTCTGCATCACCTTTACCAAGGCGGGTGCGGCCGAGATGGCGCATCGCATCCACGAGCGGCTGGCGGCGTGGGTGCGGATGGACGACGGCGAACTCCGCCTCGACCTCCACGCGCTCGGCCTGCAATGGGACCGGCCGGGGCTGATGGCACGCGCGCGGTCGCTGTTCGCTACGGTGATCGACAGTCCCGGCGGCGCGATCCGCGTCCAGACGATCCACAGCTTCTGCCAGACCCTGCTCGCCAGCTTTCCGCTCGAGGCGAAGCTGCTGCCCGGCTTTCGCGCGATCGAGGAGGATGAGGCGGCGGCACTGCAACAGCGGGTGCTTGGCGAACTGCTCGGTGCTGCGGGAGAGGAAGGCGCCGCGCTGCGCGATGTCGCCGCGATGCTGTCGCGGCGGCTGGGGCAGGATACGGCGCTGTCCTTCCTGTCGAGCTGCGCCGCGGCGTTCGGCGGGCCGCGCGCGACGCTGCCGCCGTCGGCGCACGACCTGCGCGCGGCGTTCGAGCTGCCGGGCGGCGATCCCGATGCGTGGATTGCGGAGGCGATCGCGGCGGGTGCGATTGCCGATGCCGATATCCGCGCGGTGGCGACGAGCGGCGCCGACTGGGGAACCAAGACCGGGCTCGCCTGTGCGGATGTGATGGTCGGCTGGCTGATCGCCGATCCGGCGGGGCGCGCCGCGATGCTGCGCGAACTTACCGGCTGTTTCCTGACCGGCAAGGGCGAGCTGCGCGCCGATTTCGCGGGCGACAAGGGGCGGATGACCGATTGCGTCGACAGCGCGGTGCGCATCGTCGACGCGGCGCAGGCATTGCTCGGCACCGCGACGGCGATGCGTGTCGCTGACGATCTGGCCGCGGCGTGGGAGCTCGGCAGCCGCTTTGCCGAGGCCTATGCGCTCGCCAAGCGCGACGCCGGGCTCGCCGATTTCGACGATCTGATCACGCTCGCCGGGACCCTGCTGCGGATCAGCAGCTTTGGCGAATGGGTGCGTTTCAAGCTCGACCAGCGCACCGACCATATCCTCGTCGACGAGGCGCAGGATACGAATATGCGCCAATGGGGCATTGTGCTGTCGCTCGCCGAGGAATTTTTTGCCGGCGTCGGCGCGAAGGAAGATCGCGTCCGCACGCTGTTCACCGTCGGTGATCGCAAGCAGGCGATCTTCGGTTTCCAGGGTACCGAGCCCAAGGCCTTCGTGAAAGCGCGGGAACTGTTCCATTTGCTGGGTGAGCGATCCGGGCAGGAATTCCAGAACGTCGATCTCGTTTCCAATTATCGCTCGACCCCGGCGGTGCTTGCTGTCGCCGACAAATGGCTCGCCGCGGGCGGGACGGAAGCCATGGGCCTTGAAGGCAGCGAACCGCCGCACCGGCCGTTCCGCGGCGCGCACGCCGGCCAGGTCGAGCTGTGGTCGCCGCTCCCGGTCGGCAAGGCGCTCGACGCCGAGGCCGAGGAGACGGGCGACGAAGAGGGCGGCGGCGACATCGGCACCCCTGCCTCCGACCCCGCGAGCATGCGGCTGGCGCGCGCGATTGCGGGCGAGGTTCAGGACTGGATCGCGCACGGCAAGGATGGACGCCCCGTTTCGCCCGGCGATATCATGATCCTCGTCCGCCGCCGCCGCGATCTCGCGGCGCGGATCGTCGCGCGCTTGCAGGCGCTGCACGTGCCGGTCGCGGGCGTCGACCGTTTCGCGCTGACCCAGCCGCTGGGGGTGCAGGACCTGATCGCGGCGATGCGCTTTGCCGTCCAGCCGCTCGATAACCTCAACCTTGCCTCGCTGCTCGTGTCGCCGCTGATTGGCTGGACGCAGGACGAGCTTTATGCGCGCGCGCACAAGCGCGGCCGCGCGGCGCTGTGGGAGCATTTGCGCGCCACCGAGGGCGATGTTCCCGCCGCGTCGATGGCGGCACTGCGCCACCTGCTCGGCATGGCCGATTTCACCACGCCGTTCCGTTTTCTCGAAAGCGTGCTGTCGGGCCCGATCGACGGGCGGCGCAAGCTCTACGCGCGGCTGGGCCGCGAGGCGCGCGATCCGATCGACGAATTGCTCAGCCAGGCGCTGGCTTTCGAACAGCGCGAGACAGTGTCGCTGCTCGGCTTCCTGACCGCGACCCAAGGCAGCGGCGCCGACATCAAGCGCCAGACCGAGGCGCGCAGCGACGTGGTGCGGGTGATGACGGTGCACGGGTCGAAGGGGTTGCAGGCGCCGATCGTCATCCTCGCCGACGCCACCGACGACCCCGGCATCGGGCACCGGCCGTTCACCGTCGACGTCGCGGGCTGGGAAAAATTGCCGGTCTTCGCGGTGCCGGGCGACGAACGGCATGGCGCGCTCGCCGACGCGCACCGGAAAGCCGCCGAGGCGGCGTCGGAGGAGCATTGGCGGCTATTCTATGTCGCGATGACGCGCGCCGAGGAAATATTGGTCGTCGCGGGGACGACGAAAAAGCCCGACCGGACGATCCCCGAAGCGAGCTGGCACGCGGCGGTTGAGGGTGTGCTGGCGGATATGGGAAGCGATTGGGAAGAGGCGGGCCCGCATTGGGGCCGCCGCCGTGTCCACCGCGCCAATGCCGGCAAATGGGCGAAACGCGAAAAGGCCGCGAAGGCCGCGCCGCCACCGCTGGTCCTGCCCGGCTGGGCGCACCGGCCGGCGCCCGAGGAAGCGCGGCCGCCACGCCCGCTCGCCCCCTCGGCGCTCGGCGAGGACGATGTCGCGGTGGCGCCGCAAGGGACGGCGCGCGCCGCGGCAGTAACGCGCGGCCTGCTGCTCCACGCGCTGTTCGAACGGCTGCCCCCGGTCGCGCCCGACCGGCGCCGCGACGCGGCGCTGCGCTGGCTCGGCACGCAGGCGCCGGATCTCGCCGAAACGGCTCGCGGCGCGATGGCGGACGAGGTGCTTGGCGTGCTCGCCGATCCCGCGCACACCGCACTCTTCGGTCCCGGATCGCTCGCCGAAGTGCCGCTGTCGGCGGTCGTCGACGGCTTGGTCGTCGCGGGGATCGTCGACCGGCTGCTCGTTGCGGGCGATGCGGTGACGGTGATCGATTACAAGACCGGGCGGCATGTTCCGGCGCAGGCGGCCGATGTCGCGCCCGCCTATCTGCGCCAGATGGCCGCCTATCGCGATGCGCTGCGGGTGATTTTCCCCAGGAAGCGCGTCACGGCCGCCCTGCTCTATACCGCCGCGCCGCGGCTGATCACCCTCGACGATGCGCTGCTCGACGCGCACAAGCCGGGCTTGGCGGCAACCAAGGCGAATTTGCAGGGTTCGACCCTTGAGCCCGGCGCGCCGACGCCTTAGCTTGGGTGCAACAGATATTCAGGAGTTCAAGACTATGGGTACCAAAGCGATCAGCGACGACAGCTTCCAGGCCGATGTCCTCGACAGCGACACCCCCGTGCTCGTCGATTTCTGGGCCGAATGGTGCGGTCCGTGCAAGCAGATCGGCCCGGCGCTCGAGGAAATTTCGGACGAACTCGGCGGCAAGGTTGTCATCGCCAAGCTCAACATCGATGATCATCCGAACGCCCCCGCCAAATATGGTGTGCGCGGCATCCCGACGATGATCCTGTTCAAAAATGGCGAGATCGCCGACACCAAGGTCGGCGCAGCGCCGAAAAGCGCGCTCAAAGGCTGGCTTGAAAGCGTGCTGGTCTAATTGCGCCATAACGGCTACTTCTCCGTCCCATGAACGTGCCAATCGGACATAATCGATTTGGCCCGCGTCGTGCGGGAGGGGGAGGAAGCATGTACGCGATCGTTTTCGATCTCGATACCGCGACGCTGGAACAGACCTATCCGAACAGCTCGTGGCGCAACGCCTATGCCGACGTGCGGCGGGTGCTGGAAATCAAGGGCTTCGATTGGCAGCAAGGTTCGACCTATTTCGGCAATGAAGCCGTAACCGCGGTTGATTGCGTGCTTGCGGTGCAGGAATTGAAACGCCAGTTCGATTGGTTTCAACCGTCCGTTCGCGACATCCGCATGCTGCGGATCGAAGAGAATAACGATCTTGGACCTGCGCTGGGATAATCAACTTCGCTAGGGATGCTCCGACCTACAAACCGTCGCGGGGGCGACGGTTTTTGGGAAGCTCAGCTGCGATAGTCGGCGTTGATGCTGATATAGCCATGGGTCAGATCGCACGTCCACACCGTCGCATGGCCTTCGCCGAGGCCGAGGTCGGCGCCGACGCGGATTTCGAGGCCCTTCAGATGTGCCGCGACCGGCGCCTCGTCATAACCATCGACGGGCAACCCGTCCTTCGCCACCCAATGGTCGCCGAAGCGGATCGCGAGCCGGTCGCGGTCGGCGGGTTCGCCCGCCTTGCCCACCGCCATCACGACGCGGCCCCAGTTCGCGTCCTCGCCCGCGATGGCGGTCTTCACCAGCGGTGAATTGGCGATGGCGAGCGCGACGCACTTGGCGCTGTCGTCGCTGACCGCACCCGATACCTGCACCTCGATGAACTTCGACGCGCCCTCGCCGTCGCGCACGACCTGCTGTGCAAGGTCGAGCGCGACGGCGCGGATCGCGGCGTAAAGCGCGTCGGCGCCGGGGTCGTCGCGGATCGTCAACGGCGTATTGCCCGCCTGACCCGTTGCGAAGAGCAGCACCGTGTCGCTGGTCGACGTGTCGCTGTCGACGGTGATGCTGTTGAAGCTGCCGCCGGTCGCTTCGCTCAGCATCTCCTGTAACAGCGCCGGCGCGACCGCGGCGTCGGTGAAGATATAGCCGAGCATCGTCGCCATGTCGGGGGCGATCATCCCCGATCCCTTGACGATCCCGGCGACTTGCACGGTACGTCCGCCGACGATCGCGCTCGCCGCGGAACCCTTGGCAAAGGTGTCGGTGGTGCAGATGGTCTCGGCGGCGGCTTCCCACGAGCAGGGAGGGGCGGTCAGCGCGGCATCGACCCCGGCGCGCGCCTTGTCTTTCGGCAGTGGCACGCCGATGACGCCGGTTGAACTGACGAAGACCTCATTCGCATCGCAGCCGAGGTGATCGGCGACCTGCGCCATGATCTGTTCGACCGCCTCGCGCCCGCGATAGCCGGTGAAGGCGTTGCTGTTGCCGGCGTTGACGATCAGCGCGCGGCCGACGCCGCCCTTCACCTGGGCGCGGCCGAGTTCGACTTCGGACGAACAGCAGACATTGCGCGTGAAGACGCCGGCGACCGTGGTGCCCGGCGCCAGCTCGATATAGGTCAGGTCGCAGCGGTCCCAATTCTTGTAGCGCGCGCGCGCGACGCGGCGCGTCACCCCGGCGATGTCGGGAAGGGCGGGGAAGGTTGCGGGCGCGAGCGGGGAGCGGGTGGTCATGGGGACGCGCTTAGCTGTGCGGCGAACAAAGAAAAACCCCTCCCTGCAAGGAAGGGGTCTTTCATCCTCCCTGTCGCGAAGCGATGGGGAGTGGCAGTCGCGCAGCGGCTGACGGAGGGGCTTGAACGCGGCCCCTCCACCACTCGCTACGCGAGCGGTCCCCCTCCCCATGGCCTGCGGCCACAGGGAGGATTTGGCTATCAGCCCGGAATGCCGCTGATCGACTTGATTTCCATAAAGTCCTTGAGCCCGAACAGCCCGCCTTCGCGGCCGTTGCCCGAAGCCTTGTAACCGCCGAACGGTGCGCCCGGTCCGGGGCCCCAGGCGTTGACCGCGACCATGCCGGCGCGCAGCTTCGGCGCGACGTCGGCGGCCGCGGCGGGGTCGCCCGAGATCACCGCCGACAGGCCATATTCGGTGTCGTTGGCGATATCGACCGCCTGGTCGAGATCGTCATACGCCATGACGGTCGCGACGGGGCCGAAGATTTCCTCATTGGCGATGCGCATGTCGCGCGTCACGCCCGAGAAGACGGTCGGCTTGATATAATAGCCGCGGTTGACGTTCGACGGCAGGCCGGTGCCGCCGGTCTCGAGCGTCGCGCCTTCGTCGATCGCCGACTGGATCAGGCCCTGGATCTTGTCATATTGCGCCTTGTTGACGACGGGGCCGATATGCGCGCCCTCGGCCTGCGGGTCGCCTACGCTGGTGCCGTCGAACATCGCCTTGATCACGCCGACGGCCGCCTGTGCCTCGTCCTTCTGGACGAGGATGCGGGTCGGGGCGATGCAGCTCTGCCCCGTGTTGACGAGCACGCCCGACACCGTCGGCGGCAGCACCGCAGCAAGGTCGGCGCCGGGCAGGACGATATTCGGCGATTTGCCGCCAAGTTCCTGATGGACGCGCTTGACCGTGTCGGCAGCCGCCTTGGCGACGAGGATACCGGCGCGGGTCGATCCGGTGAAGCTCACCATTTCGATGCCGGGGTGCGAGCTGATCGCGTTGCCGACGGTCGGGCCGTCACCCTGGACGAGGTTGAAGACGCCCGGCGGCACGCCCGCGGCGTCGAGAATCTCGGCGAAGATGACCGCATTGCCGGGGCATTCCTCGGACGGCTTCAGGATCATGCAATTGCCGCCGGCGAGCGCGGGCGCGACCTTCAGCGCGATCTGGTTGAGCGGCCAGTTCCACGGCGTGATCATGCCGACGACGCCGATCGGTTCGTACACGACCTTGTTCGCGCCATGCTGTTCGGTGAATGCGAAGTCCTTGAGCGCCGCGATCGTGCCGAGGAAGCCGCCGATGCCCGCGCCGACTTGCGCCGTGCCTGCGAAGCTGACCGGTGCGCCCATCTCGCTCGCCATCGATTTGGCAAGGTCGGCGCCGCGCTTCTTATATTCCTCGACGATGCGGTTCAGGAGGTCGAGGCGTTCCTCGCGCGTCGTCTGCGAAAAGGTCTTGAACGCCTCTTTCGCCGCGGTGACCGCATCGTCGACATCGGCCGCGGTGCCGAGCACGACGGTCGATGCCGCTTCCTCGGTCGCGGGGTTGATGACGTCGTGGAGCTTGCCGCCCTTGCTGTCGACCCATTGGCCGCCGATGTAATTTTGTTTCAGGTGCGTTTCGGTATCGCTCATCATATGTCTCCCATCGGCGCGAAATTACGTCTCGGATTGCTACCTAAGCGGTGTGGCGAATGAATCAAGCGCGAGGCGCCATGAAAAATCGAGTCCTATCGCTTTTCAGCACCCAGACGTGACATCAATATGGCGGCGCGCGTCGCCTGCCGTGCGATGCTGGGAATATCGACCGCTTCGCCGGGGGCGTGGTCGCCGGTGCTGTACGGGCCCAGTCCCGCCATGCCGTCGACATCGGCGGCGACAAAGCTGATGTCGCCCGCGCCGCGTTTCAGCGGGTCGAGCGGCGCCATCTCGGCCAGCCCGAGGTCGCGGTTCACGCCGTTGAGCTTGGCGAGCAGCGCCTTGTTGCCTTCGGTCGGCGCCATCGGTGGATAGCCGCCGGGATCGAAACTGAGTTCCGCGCCGGTGCCCGGGGCATGGCTGGCGACGATCGCGGTCATTTTCGCCTTCACACGCGCGATCTGCTCGGGCGACAGCGCGCGCAGGTCGCCGCGCGCGATCGCGATCGCGGGGATGATGTTCGTCTTGCCGTTCGCGGTGGCGCGGATGCCGTCGGCGTCGAGTTCGGCCTGCTGCCCGCCCGCGATCAGCCCGACGCTGAAGGTCAGGTTCGGTTCGGGCAATTCGGTGCGAAAGCGCTGGATGATGCGCGTCAGCTCATAGATGGCGCCGTCGCCCGCCGCGGCGCTGAAGATGCCCGAACTATGACTTGCCTTGCCGGTCGCGACGATCTTCCAGCTGTCCGACGAGCGGCGGGCGATCGATCCCATGTCCACGCCTCCATCGCGGACGAGCCCCTCGAAATCGAGCGCGACGTCGCTGCGCTTGCCTGCGGCGATCAGGTCGGCGCGTGCCTTTTCGATCGGGCTGCCCGAATCCTCCTCGTCACCCGTCATGTGGATTTCGATATTGGCGTCCTTCAGCGTTCCCGCCGCCTGCATCGCGCGGAGCGCCGCGACGATGACGACCATCCCGCCCTTGTCGTCGCCCACGCCGGGGCCTTCGCCCATATCGCCCCCTTCGGCGGAGCTCAGGACAGGCTTGCGGGTGAATTTCTGGAACGGCGAATCGGGTTCGAACACCGTGTCGAGATGCGCGACGAGCAGCAGCCGCTTGGCATCGGGCTTGCCGACATGCGTCGCGATCAGGTGCCCGGCGCGGCCGGTGTCGCGCATCGGCTTCCATTCGACCTTGAAGCCCAAAGGTTCGAGTTCGGCGCGCATCATCTGCCCGACCTTTTCGACCCCGTCGAGATTGAGCGAGCCGCTGTTCTGGTTGACGAGCTTTTCGAGCAAAGCGACGCTGCGTTCCTGCTCGGCCGCGACCGTCTTCGCCATCTTCGTCTCGGCCGGACTGAGCTTCGCCTCGGCCGTCGGCGTCAGCGCGAACCCAAGGGCGGTGAGAGCGGCAAATGGCAGTGATTTCATGGGGGGAGACTCCTCTGGACGCTTCCTTGTGCCGCCTCCACTGCGTGCCCGCAAGCGGTCAGCCGGGGTATGGCGCCTGCTTGAGCAGCCGCGCCAGATGCGCCGCGTTCGCCGCGACCATCTTCGCCGTTTGCGTGACCTTGCGCGGACGATGGTCCAGATCCTTGAAGTCGACCGAGCCCATCGCCTCGCCCACCCAATAGCAGGCGGCGACCGCGGGGATCGTCCAGCCGACGTCGTTCAGCGCCTGGAAGATCTGCGACGAGACATGGTGCGCCCCATCCTCGTTGCCGACGATCGCCGCGACCGCGACTTTGGACGTGCTCGGCATGCGCCCCGCGTCGTCGGTTTCATCGAGGAAGGCGTCCATCCGTTCCATGACGAGCTTGGCGACGCTCGATGGCTGTCCCATCCAGATCGGGGTGCCGAAGATCAGGATATCGGATGCCAGGATTTGTTCGCGGATCGCCGGCCAGTCGTCGCCGGCGCCCTCGTCCGACATAACCCCCCATTTGACGTTATGCGCGGCAATCCGGATCGGATCGCCGACCGCGACATCCTGTTCGGCGAAATGTTCGGCAAGGACGCCGAGCATCGCGTCGGTCGAACTGGCGCGGCCCTTGGCCGAAAGCGAGCAGTTGATGGCGGTGGCGGTGAGCGAAGCGGGCATATGGCGTCCTTTGCGGGTTCCGCCCCTCTGCCAAAGAAAGCCGCGGTGCGGCGCTCAGGTTCCCCGGCGCACCATGAAAATGTCGCCGCCCAAGCCGATCAGGAACAAATTGCCCGCACTATCCTCACCGAAGGAGGCAAGTTGATCGATCGTCCCGGCGTCGGGCAGGAAATCCTCGTTCCGCCGCGCGAACCGCGACGAGGGCAGCGTCTGCCCGGCGACGAGACTGGAGAAGGGAACGGTCCAGATGTTGCCCGAAATGAAATCGCCAAAGACATATTGGCCCTGCAGCGATGCGACGGGGCCGTGATAGACATAGCCGCCGGTCACCGTCCGCCCCTGCCGTGGGCCGGTGCCGTGCAGATATTCGAGCACGGGGTTGACGAGCCCGCCCGGGGCGGTGCCCGAATAGCTTTGCGTTCCCTCGCGAAACGGCCAGCCGAAATTGGTGCCCGGCTGCGTCGTCGTCAGCATGTCGATCTCTTCGACCGCATTCTGGCCGACGTCGCCGATAATCAGCGTCGAACCCGAAAAGGAGGCGCGGAACGGGTTGCGCAGGCCATAAGCATAGACATAGGGATCGCCGCCGCCGGCGATATGGGGATTGCCCGGGGCGGGGGCGAAAAAGACTGCCGAAGCACCGGCATAGGGATCTTCGACCACCCGGATCCGCAATATCTTGCCGAGCTGCGAATTGAGGTTCTGGGCATTGTTGCCGGGGTCGCCGGCGCCGCCGCCGTCGCCGGTCCCGACATAGAGAAAACCGTCGGGACCGAAGAGCATCGAACCGCCATTATGGTTGCTCGCCCCCGGATGCGGAATCGACAACGCGTCGAGCAGCCGCGGCGGGGATCCGGTGGAACCGAACCCATATTCGCGAATCTCGATATCGCCGGCGGCATTGGTGCAATAGATCAGAAAGCGGTCGGAATTCGCCGGATTGGGGAGCAGTGCCATGCTCAGCAATCCGCGCTCGCCGTCGGTAGACAGGTCGCCGATCGTGAACAGCAGCCTTTTCACGCCCGTCGAAGGGGTCAGGCGATAGACCCGGCCGGCCTTTTCGAGCACATAGACATCGCTGCTGCCCGGTATGCCGAGCACGAAGGTCGGCTGGTCGAACCCGGTGCCGACGCGCGCGACTGCGATGCCTTCGCGGTCGTTGGTGACGGTGACGTTGACTGCCTGCGTCGCGCTGGCATTGCCGTCGCTGACGCGGAGCTGGACATTATAGACATTGTCGCCGTCGGCATCGCCCGGAAGGTCGTAATCGGGCGCCGCGTTGAAGCGCAGGGCGCCGGCGGTGGTGATCGAAAACAGCGCCGCGTCGCTGCCTCCGTCGATGGCAAAGCTCAGCGCGTCGCCATTGGCATCGCTTGCCGTCGCCTGATAGGCGGCCGTTATGTTTTCGGCCACGCTGGCGGTCTGGGCCGAGGTGAAGGCGGGCGGCGCGTTCGGCGCAGGGGGCGTGCCGCCACCGCCGCCGCACGCGCTCAGAAACAGGGGAACCGCGATGACAAATCGTATCCGCATGATAGCCCCCCCTTGTGACCGCTATTCGTGCGGCACGGTGCCACGCGCGGGCAAGGCGTGCAACCCGTTGCGATCCGCCGTCGCGGCCATGCGTCAGGCGGGGTCCTGCACCTCTTCGAAGTCATCGAGCTTTTTCAGCGCGTCGCGCGCGATCTCGCGCAGCTTCGCGGTGTTGACCGCCAGGCCCGCCGTGTCATGGCCGGTCAGCTCGTCGAGGGTGAAGGCGACGCGCGTCCGGTCGGGTGCCAGTTCGTCGAAAGTGAATTTGAGCCCCGTCGAGAGCGCGCCATCGTCGACGCTGTAGATCATGTGCGCCTCCCGCGGGATTTCCATCGCGACCGCGAACTTGACCTTATACGCCTCGGGACGCTCCTTCGGCGCGATCTGCGCCCACAGCGGATCCTGCTTTTCGACCACCAGTTCATAGAGGCGGCTCGAACCGCCGTTGGTGACGAGGGGCAGGCCGGTAAAAGCGCTGTCGTCGCCGAACATCCGCGCAAACACCTCTTCGCGCGGCGCCGCGACGGTGCGTGTCTGATTCGCCAGCTCCACCATCTTCCCGCATCCGGCCAGGAACAGCATCGCGATCGTCAGGCCCATCATCCGCAGCATGGCATCATCCCCCAAGAGACACGGCGTGCTTTTAGATAGCGCTGTTTACCAAAGCGTGATTGCGGTGAAGAAATCGATGGCGGCGGCAGGCGTCGCCAAAAAAACGCGCCATACCCTCGCCGTCCTTGACTCCGCGGCCCGACAACCCAATGTCTCGCCGACCCAAATCCCCTCGATGAAAAGGATGCCGAAATGACGATCCAGACCGGAGACAAGCTCCCCGAAACGACGCTGGTCAAGGTGACCGAAAACGGTCCCGAACAGGTCAGCACCGCCGATTATTTCAAGGGCCGCAAGGTCGCGCTCTTTTCGGTTCCCGGCGCCTTCACCCCAACCTGTTCGGCGAAGCATCTGCCGGGCTTCGTCGACAAGGCGGCCGACCTCAAGGCCAAGGGCGTCGACGAAATCGTCTGCACCGCGGTCAACGACGCCTTCGTGATGGGCGCGTGGGGCAAGAATGCGAACGCCGGTGACAGCGTCACGATGCTCGCCGACGGCAACGGCGACTTCGCCGAAGCGGTCGGACTGACGATGGACGGCAAAGCGTTCGGCATGGGCAAGCGCGGCCAGCGTTTCTCGATGATCGTCAACGACGGCGTCATCGAACAGCTCAACGTCGAAGCGCCCGGCGAATTCAAGGTGTCGAGCGCCGACCATATGCTCGAACAGCTGTAAGATATGTCTCCCCCCTCCCCTTCGGGGGAGGGGCAGTGAGGCTTGGTCCGGCGTAGCCGGGCCTTGGTCGAGCGGGGTGGGGGCCATCGCCTTGCGCAACCTCGACAGCCCCCACCCGCTGCGACGAGCCAGCAAGCCCGGCAAGTCCCGCTGCCCTCCCCTGAAGGAGAGGGATTTAGGGGGCCGCCGCTCTTCCCTTTTGTCACAATTTCGTGCAAGAGCGCCGCGATGACATCCGCATCGCAAACCCCCGACATCGCCGACCCCGAAACCCTCGTCGCAGCGGTGATCGCCGACCTGCAGGACCGGTTCCACGCCTCGGTCGCCGCGCTCAAATCCGCGATCGCCGCTTATGTCCAGCACGGCACCCTGCCGCCCGCCGATGCCGCCGCGACCGGCCTGTTCGACTATCCGGCGCTGCGCCTGATCACGACGGGCGAGCGGCGCGAAGGGCAGACGGGGCATAATCTTGCCTTTGGCCGGATCGAGCGCGCGGGCGAATTCGTCACCACCGTGACCCGCCCCGACCTGTTCGCCGATTATCTTCGCGACCAGCTGCTCCTGCTGCTGCGCCATTATGACGTCCGTGTCGAAGTGACGCGGACGGGGCAGCAGATTCCCTTTCCCTATGTCCTCGACGCCAGCGACGGGTCGGACATGGGCGGGGTTACCCCGCTCGAACTCGCGCGTCATTTCCCGACCACCGAACTGGCCGACATCGGCGATGAACTCGCCGACGGGCTGTTCGGGCAGGACCCCGCCGCGCCGCAGCCGCTGGCGCTGTTCGATGCGCTGCGCACCGACTTCAGCCTCGCGCGCCTGCGCCACTATACCGGCACCGCGCCCGAGCATTTTCAGCGCTACATATTGTTCACCAACTATCACCGCTATGTCGACGAATTCGTCGCCTGGGCGGGGTCGCAGGTCGGCCAGGGCAAATATACCGCGCTGGCGGGCGCCGCGGGCCTCTATGTCGACCAGCCCGGCGTCAATGCCAGCGCGCTTGTCGCCGACAGCGCGTGGCGGCGGCACCAGATGCCCGCCTATCACCTCATCGCGCCCGACGGCGGCGGCATCACCCTCGTCAACATCGGCGTCGGCCCCTCGAACGCCAAGACGATCTGCGACCATCTCGCTGTGCTGCGCCCCGAGGCCTGGCTGATGATCGGCCACTGCGGCGGGCTGCGCCCCAGCCAGCGCATCGGTGACTATGTGCTCGCGCACGCGTATCTGCGCGACGATCATATTCTCGACGCGGTGCTGCCGGTCGCCATCCCGATCCCGCCGATCGCCGAAGTGCAGGTCGCGCTCGCCGCCGCCGCCGAAGCGGTGTCGGGGACCAGCGGCGCCGACCTCAAGAAGCGCATGCGCACCGGCACCGTCGTCACCACCGACGACCGCAATTGGGAACTGCGCTATACCGACAGCGCGCTCCGCTTCTCGCAGTCGCGCGCGATCGGCATCGACATGGAATCGGCGACGATCGCGGCGCAGGGCTATCGCTTCCGCGTGCCCTACGGCACGCTGCTCTGCGTCAGCGATAAGCCGCTCCACGGCGAGCTCAAGCTGCCCGGACAGGCGAACCGCTTCTACGAGGAAGCGATCGCCGCGCACCTCCAGATCGGCATCCGCGCCTGCGAAGCGCTCCGCGACGAGGGCGCGAAGCTGCATAGCCGCAAGCTCCGCGCGTTCAACGAGCCGCCGTTCCGTTGACCTTCTCGCGCTCCATCGCCGGCCGCGTCGTGATCGCCACTGGCGCAGTGATCCCGGTCGACGGCGGGCTGATGGCGCGGAATGCTTGATCGTCGGCTTTGGGGTGGAGAGCGGACGCTGCTTTCTACAGCTTCGTCATCCCGGGCTTGACCCGGGATCCCGCTTTTTTTGGGGGCGCCAACAGTTTTCGAAGTCAAGCGGGACCCCGGATCAAGTCCGGGGTGACGAAAATGGATATGGCTACTTCCGGCCGCTTCCGGACCGCTACCCCTTCAACCCCAACAGCCCCGCACAATCGTCCCACAGCTTCGCGCACGCCGCATCGTCGCGCGCCAGCGCCGACGGCGCGATCCGTACCAGCGCCGGATTGCGCACCGACCAGTAATCGCCATGCGCCGCGGCATAGGCCGGGCCCGCCGCCAGCGTCGCGAGATATTCGCCCGACAGGGCGATCGTGCTCTTGCGGTCGCGCTTCATCGTCAGCGGCAGGATCAGGCTGACCAGCGACGACAATATCTTCCCGCTCGACCGCGCCAGCCCGGTCCACGGCACATAGCCGGGATCGAAGCTCATCGCCGCGAGATCGGGGCGACGGTGCGCGAGTTCGCGGGCGGTCATGATGTTGGCGAGCTTCGACGAACTATAGGCGCGGAACGCCTGCGCCTGGTCCTTCTTCGGTAATGTCGGGTCGCGATCGGGATGGGCCAGCCATTCGGCATGGGCGTGCGCGGGCGGTGTGACGAGGGTCTTTTCCTCGGGATCATGCGTGCCGCTGCCGGTCAGGATCACCCGCGCGCCGGGTGCGAGATGCGGCAACAGGCGGTGCAACAGCCGGAAATGCGCGAGCTGGTTGACCGCGAAGGTCCGCTCGAAGCCTCCGGCGCCTGTCTCCAGCTTCGAAGTCTGCAAGCCCGCATTGAGCACCAGCGCATCGATCGCCGGTCCCTTGGCCACCGCCTCGGCAAAGCGGTCGACCGACGCAAAATCGTCGAGGTCGAGCGGTAGCGCTTCGGCGCCCCACGCCTTTTCAACCGCATCGGGACGCCGCGCGCCGATCGTCAGCATGTGCCCGCCCGCCGCCAGCCGCGCTGCTGCATTGGCGCCGAACCCCGACGTCGCGCCCGTCATGACAATATGCATCGCTTCGATCCTTGATTTAGTTGGTCAACCAACCAAATAATCATTGCCGCGGTTCCGCGCAAGGGGAAGGGGTGCTTGGTATCGCGAGAATTATTTGTGGTCGCGCAGGCCCGCGCGCAGTCCGGCCGCCCATTCGCCCAGCGCGTCGCCCATCGGAAAATCGGGCTGCGCCAGCCACGACAGCATCAGGCCCTCGAACGCCGCCTTGGTCATCCGCGCGCGAAGCCGGTCGCGGTCGTTGACGTCGCTCCGCCCGGCGCCCGCGGCAAAAACCGCCGCGAGCCGGCGGCGGATTGCCGCATTGCCGACCTCCAGCCGCGCCGCCAGCCCCGCGTCGTTCATCGCGCGCACGCCGAGCGACAACCGGACCCGGAACAGGTCGCGATTGGCGTCGAGCGTCGCCGCGGCGAAATCGACATAGGTATCGAACAGCTGCGCGGCCGGGGTCGCCGCGATCAGCGCGTCGATCTCGGCGATGTAGCGCGCGGTGGCGCTTTCGACGGCGGCTTCGAGCAGCGCGTCCTTGCTAGCGAAATGATAGTGGAGCAGGCCCGGATTGACCCCGGCCTCGGCGGCGATCGACTTGACGTTCGTATCGGCAAGCCCGTTGCGCGCGACGGCGCGAAACGCCGCGTCGATCAGCTTCTCGCGCGTGCCTTGTCCCGCAGTGCCCTTCTTCGTCGCCATGGTGGCGCGATAGGGCATCGGGGCGGGCCGGGGCAAGGCGAGAGCGTTGTCTCCGGTTCTTTCGTCATCCCGGACTTGGTCCGGGATGACGAGGATGGGAAGGGCGGCTGGCAGGCCGCGGGTCGCCCTCCCGGTCCCTTCAGACCGCTTCGCTCACCCGATAGCGCGCCGCCACGTCGCGCCGCGACAGGTTTGGCGCCAGCGCCAGCCGCGCTGCCTGATACGCATCCCACTGGCCTTCGTCGGCGAGCGGGGGAATCGTCACCTCCTCGCCGCGATCAAGACCGAGCAATGCCGCATCGACCAGATCGCCCGCGTCCATCACCATTTCGGCAGGAAAGGCATCGACATCCTTGCCCGACCGCTCCCATATCTCGGTGCGCGTTGCGCCGGGAAGCACCGCCTGGACATGAAATCCCTTTTCGCGGCCGTTCGCCGCGAGCGCCTGGCTCAAATTGAGCAGGAACGCCTTTGACCCGCTGTACACGCCCTCGAACGCTTCGGGGGCAAGCGCGAGGACCGAGGCGATGTTGACGATCGCGCCCTTGCCGCGCGCGCCGAATGCCTTGCCCGCCGCGATCGCCAGCCGCGCCGCAGCGGTGATGTTGAGCGCAATGATCGTCTGCACCGCTGCGGCGCTATTCTCCAGCGTCCCGCCGTTCAGCGACATGCCTGCGTTGTTGATGAACAGCGTGATACCGGCATCGTCCGCCAGCCTTTGCTCGATCCGCGTCACATCGTCGCCGTTGGTGAGGTCGGCGGCGATCACGTCGACCGCAACTCCCGTTTCGGCGCGCAGCCTCGCGGCCAGTTCGTCCATCTGCGCGCGGCCCCGCGCAACGAGGATCAGGTCGTGGCCGCGCCGCGCGAGGCGGTCGGCATAAACGGCGCCAAGGCCGGTCGAGGCGCCCGTGATCAGGGCCGTTCCAGAGGGGATGCTCATATCGTTGCTCCTTGCTGGCGGCCCGGAAACGAGTCGCTTGCAAAATGATAGTTACTGCCCCATATGACTTCAATGACCGGGCATGAAAATAATCCGGGCAGCTGTCCCGTCGACCGCGGGCTGATGCGCGTCGGCGACCGCTGGAGCATGCTGGTGCTGCGCGATATCGAGCGCGGGCTGACCCGCTACGAGCAGCTGCGCACCAGCCTCGGCATCGCGCCGAACATCCTTGCGAAGCGCCTCGCCGCACTCACCGGCGCGGGGCTGCTCGAAAAGCGGCGCTATAGCCAGCGCCCGCCGCGCGACGAATATCTGCTCACCGACGCGGGGCGTGACTTCCTGCCGATCCTGATGGCGATCGGCGCGTGGGGACGCAAATATAATGGCGCCGGCGCGCTCAGCCGCCATCTCGACGTGGAAACGGGCGAAGCGGTGCGCCCGGTGGTGATCGACGCCAACAGCGGCGCCCCGATCGGCTCGCGTCCGCTGCGGCTCGAAGGCCCGGATTGAAAGCCGTGATTCAGCGCGGCGCCGAATAACCCATCGCCAGCGCCGTCTCGCCGGCGATATCCCAGATCGCGGCGGCTTCTTCGCCGGTCAGATTCTCGCGCCAGCGGTCGATGCGGACCCGATGATCGGGCCGCGAATAGCTCCGCGAGGTCTGCGCTTCGATGAAATCCTTGTTGTTGCTGTTCTGCACCCGCTTCGACCACCGCGCCAGATGCGCGTCGTTGGCTTCGGGATCGACCCCGAGCTTGCGGCATATCGCGGCCGAAAATCCGTCCGCGTCGGCGATCATATCCTCGAACCGGACCAGCGTGGCGCAATGTTCGACTTGCGCATAGCCGGCGCGATTGAGGAATTCCCAGTGATACGCGCATTGCGCGATCAGCGGCCGCGCCCGCCAGTCTTGCCAGTCGGGCGGCCTTGGATGATGTCCCCATTGCCTGGCTATGCCGACCCGCAGCGAGCAGACGGCATCGAGCGGGTTGCGCACGATCCAGAACAGCCGGGCTCCCGGCGCCGCCGCCAAAAAGCGATCGAGCGGAAACGACAGGCCCGGCCTTGCCGGATGAACGTCGCTCTCGCGCGGCACCTTGAAGGCCTGCGGCACGCCATAGTCGGCCGCCAGGACCGCATCGAACGACGGTTCGCTGCGGTAGGTGTAGCGATCGAGGCCATCGAACAGCTCGCCGAAAATCGACGTACCGCTGCGGCCGCAACCGAGGATCATGACGGGCGGCGCGCTTGTCATGCGCCGATGCTATCCCCGGACCGCGACAGGCGCAATGCCGCTGGTTCGCCGACCGACGGCGGCGTGGCTATCGATACATGCCTTCGCGCAGGTTGATGCCATATTCGGTCCACGCCTTGAGCGCGCACAGCATTTGCGACCAGCCTTGGCAATTGCCGTAGGACGCGCCGAGCGCGCCCTGATTTTCGCGCCAGCCTTCCTCGGCGATCTCGACCAGCGTGCGGCCGTCGTCGAGGCCCTTGAAGCTCATCGTCACCCGCGTGCGATAAGCGGCATCCTTCAGCTCGCCGCCCTCGACATTCGGCGCCTCGCCTTCGTTCGCCTGCCATTCGAGGACAATCTTCTCATCATCCACCACCTCGATCACCCAGACCGGAAAGGCGCCGGGAAAATCGTGGAAATCCCATGTCACCGTCGCGCCCGTTTCCAGCCGCCCCTGCGCGCCGCCGGTGGTGAAATAACGGGACAGCTTCGCGGGATCGGCGACCGCCTCGAACACCTCATGCACCGGCTTCGCGATCCGCGCCGCGACTCGAAATTTCAGCTCCATGACACTCTCCACTTGATTCCCTGCCATTATGTTATATATTTATAACATGTCAATCCACGAAGAATATGACAAGATTTTCAAGGCTTTGGCTTCGCATGTCCGCCGCCAGATCCTCGACACGCTCAAGGATCAGCCGCTCACGACGGGCACGCTGTGCGGCAACTTCATGCATCTCGACCGCTGCACGGTCATGCAGCATCTGAAGGTGCTGGAGGATGCAGGCCTGATCATCGCCGAACGCCGCGGCCGCGAGCGCTGGAACCACCTCAATGCCATGCCGATCCAGGATATCCACGACCGCTGGATCGGCCCGCACGCCGCCGCGGCAACCGCGAAGCTCGCGCGGTTCAAACGGTCGGCCGAGACGCGTTCGGAGGGTTAGGACTGCGTCGATATTGGGGTGTGAAGCGGACGTTCGCGACCTTTTGTGTACCCCGGTAAAAGCCGGGGCCCAGGGCGTTAGAAAGCTGGCCTTGCGTAAATAGGCTCTGGGCCCCGGCTTTCCCGGGATACACAGCATTATGGTTGCTTCCGGCCCGTTTCCCGCACCCTCTCCCTTCGTCATCCGGGCTTGACCCGGGATCCCGCTTTTTGAGGCCACCCGCTGTTTTGGAAATCAAGCGGGACCCCGGATCAGGTCCGGGGTGACGAAGATGGAAATGTCAGCTCCCGGCCGAAAGCCGACATTTCGACGGGGCCGCAGCCTCCGTAACCGGGCGCCGCCGAACCGTCGGGGCGCGCTCACCACCCTTGCGGCTTGCCCTTGTTCTGCTCGTCGAGCCACGCCTTCAGCGGCGCGAAATAGTCGGCCATCGCCTTGCCCGACATCTCGCGATTGCCGGTGAAGGCTTCGAGCGCCTCGGGCCACGGCTTCGACGCGCCCATTTCGAGCATCGCGTTCAGCTTCGCGCCGACCTCCTTGTTGCCATAGAAGGAACAGCGGTGGAGCGGCCCGGTCCAGCCCGCCTGCTTGCACGCCGCCTCGTAGAACTGGAACTGCAGGATGCGCGCGAGGAAGTAACGGGTGTAGGGGGTGTTGCCCGGGATGTGGAACTTGGCGCCGGCATCGAAGGCGTTCGCGGGGCGCTCGGCGGGCGGGGTGATGCCCTGATATTGCAGGCGAAGCTGCGTCCACGCCTTGTTGTAGTCGGCGGGCTTGATCGTGCCGTCGAAGACGCCCCAGCGCCAGCGGTCGACGAGCAGGCCGAACGGCAGGAAGGCGACCTTGTCCATCGCCTGGCGCAGCAGCAGGCCGATGTCCTTGTCGGCGCTCGGCACCTTCGCCTTGTCGAGCAGGCCGATGTCGACCAGATATTGCGGGGTGATCGACAGCGCGACGAAATCGCCGATCGCCTCGTGGAAGCCGTCATTGGCGCCGTTGAGGTACAGGAACGGCTGCTTGTTATACGCGCGCTGGTAATAATTATGCCCCAGCTCGTGGTGGATGGTGACGAAATCGTCGGCATTCACCTTGATGCACATCTTGATGCGGATATCATCCTTATTGTCGATATCCCACGCCGAGGCGTGGCAGATGACCTCGCGGTCGGCGGGCTTCACGAACTGGCTGCGCTTCCAGAAGGTTTCGGGCAGCGGCGCCATGCCGAGCGACGAATAGAAATTCTCGCCGGCCTTGACCATGTCGAGCGGCTTCTTGCCCTGTGCCGTCAAGAGGTCGCCAACGTCATAGCCGAGGTCGCCCGACCCCGCGGGCGTGACGAGCGGATAGATATTGCCCCATTCCTGCGCCCACATATTGCCGAGCAGGTCGGCGCGGATCGGCCCGGTCTTGGGCTGGACCGCATCGCCATATTTCTCGTTCAGTTTCCAGCGCACATAGGTGTGGAGCGCGAGATAGAGCGGCTTTACTTCCTGCCACAGGCGTTCGGTGGTCTTCGCGAAATCCTCGGGCGACATGTCGTAGCCCGACCGCCACATCGCGCCGGTGTTCGCAAAGCCCAGTTCCTTCGCGCCTTCGTTGGCGATGCCGACCATCTTCGCATAGTCGTCCTTCATCGGCGCGCCGACCTTGTCGTGCCAGCTCGTCCACATTTCGGCGAACTGCGCGGGCGTGTTCTTGAGGTCGCCCATCTCGGCCTCGATGTCCGATCCCGAGATTTCCTTGCCGTTCAGCGTGCCGCGGCCCTTGCCATATTGCGATTGGAGGCTGGTCGCGATGTTGTTGAGTTCGGTCGCGGCGCCGGGCTTCGTCGGCGCGGGCAGGACAAGCCCGGTGCGCAGGATGTCGAGCTTGCGCCTGGTGTCGGGGCTGAGGCCCGCGACATCCTTGTACTTCGCCGCCTCAAGGGCATATTTGACCGACTTTTCGGTGCCGACCGCGTTGATCCGTGCCGCCATCGCGTCGGTATCCTCGGTGATATAGGTCGCGTTGACCCAATTCACCTGGCTGCCCTCGACCGTATAGTCGAACAGGTCCTTTTCGGCGGCAGCGATGAAGGCGTCGGCGTCGGCCGCGGTCGGCTTTGCCGCTTTGGCGGCCGGGGCGTCCTTCTGCGCCTGGGCGAAAGCGGGGCCGGCAACCGCGAGCGACAGGGCAAGCGATAGCGTTGAAATCATGGCTTTCATGGGGGTGCGTCCTCTGATTTTCGATGGCGCTCTGTGGCGCGATGGCGGGCAATCTGAACCGCCGTCGCGGCCGGGTCAAGCGGTCACAAATGCAACGATCGCTTCGCCCAGCTCGGGCTCGGTCACGCTCGACATATGCGTGCCGGGGATCGTCACCAGCCGCGCATCGGGCAGCGCCGCGGCCAGTTCTTCGGCCGATCCATTATCCTGGTCCTTGTCACCGCAGACGAGCAGCACCGGCATCGTCAGCGCGGCGAGCATGTCGGGGGTCGTATCGGTGAAGCTGTCGAGCAGCAGCGACGCCGCGACGCGGTCGACCTTCATCGTCTTCATGAACTGGATCGACAGCCAGGTATCGTCGCCGCGCTTCGCCGTTTCATATTCGGCGATGACGCGCTGGAAGAATTGTCCGCGCCGCTGCCAGCCGGCCAGTCCCGCGAGCCCCATGCCGCCCAATATCAGCCGCCGCGGCCGCATGCCCGCGACCACCGCGCGGACGCTCGTCCGTGCGCCGAGCGAGAAGCCGCCGAGATCGAAGTCGGTCAGCCCCAGATGCGCGACCAGATCTTCCAGGTCGTGTACCAGCACGTCGGGCGGGTAATTTTCGGGCTCGTGCGGTGCTGCGCTTGATCCATGGACGCGCAGGTCGGGCATGATCACGCGGTGCCCCGCCGCCGCGATGCGCGCCGCCGTGCCGAATTTGATCCAGTTGACCTCGGCGCTCGAAAACAGGCCGTGGAGCAGCACCAGCGGGCGGCGGTTGCCCGTTTCGGGCCCCATCTCGCGCCAGGCGAGGCGCACGCCGTCGCGCGCTTCGAAAAATTGCGGTTCGATCGTCATGCGCGGCCTATGCGCCTTTGGCGCCGGGTTGGGCAAGGCCGATCAGCGCGGCTGCAGCCCCTTCTGTTCCATCCGCCAGCGCGCCATCTCGATCCGGTCCTGCCCGAAAAAGGGCTCGCCGTCGAACACCAACGTCGGCACGCCCCAATGCCCGGCGATCTCGAGCGCCACCTGGTTGGCGGCGAGTTCGGTATCGAGCGCGGCCGCATCCGCCTCGGCTTCAGCGTCGAGTATGGCGAGGTCGAGCCCCGCCCGTTTCGCGGCGCCCGCGAGATGATCGCCGAGATGCCAGTCCTGCGCCCCGCCCCAGATGAGCTGGGCGACCTCATGCGCGAAGGCGAGGCCCTTGCCGCGCCGCGCCGCTGCCTGTCCCATGCGCGTTAGCCGGTGGATATAGGGCTGTTCGGCGGCGATCGCGCGGGTGGTGAAATCCTGGACGATCGGGTCGGGGCGCGGCGGGCCGAACGGGATGCCGTGAAACTGCGCGACGCGGATCATGTCGCGCATCGTGTAACTCAGCCAATTGGGGTGGTTGCGTTCGAAGAAGTCGGGCTGGCGAATCGCCAGCGGATAGACGGGGCGCAGGTTGATGACGACATCGTGGCTCGCCGCGAGGGCGCGGTAGCGGCCGATCGCGAGATAGGAATAGGGCGAGCGGAACGACCAGAACAGGTCTGCGGCGAGACTCATGGCGGCATCCTGCCCAAAAAAGAGCATCGGGCGCAAGCGTTGCCGCGATGTTTTTGCGCCGAAGTGGAAGTTGTCGAAGGTGCCACGCAGCGTGGCTTGTCCATAGTAGCAATTGCTATTATATCGCATGCCATGAGCGAGACGATCGGCTTCCTGCTGAACGACACGGCGCGGATGTTCCGTCGCGCCTTCAACGCGCGCACGCGCGACAGCGGGATCACCGCGCTGCAGTCGCGCGTGCTGACCTATCTGGCGCGTTATCCCGGCATCCGGCAGGGGCCGCTCGCCGAACTGATCGAGGTCGAGCCGATCACCTTATCGCGGATGATCGACCGGCTCGAGGAATCGGGGCTGGTCGAGCGCCGCGCCGACCCCACCGACCGCCGCGCATGGCAGCTTCACCTGACCGCGCAGGCCGAGCCCTTGCTCGATAATCTGCGCCAGACGGCGAAGGCGGTCGTCGCCGAAGCTACCGAAGGGTTGAGCGACGCCGAACGCGACGAACTGGCACGGCTCGTCGAACGCGTCCGCACCAACCTGTCCCGGCGCATGTGCCCAAAAAACCAAAAAGAGCCCATATGATGGATCAGATTTCTCCCGACCGTCCCGCCGCCGAAGAAGCGAAGCCGCCGAAGCCGGCGCCGAAGGCGGATCCGGTGCCGCCCGTCCAGACGGGTGTCGCGCCCGAACCCGCGGCGAAAGAGGCGCCGAAATGGCGAACCCGCCTGCTGATGTTCAGCGTGCCGCTGGTGCTGATCGCCGCGGGCGGATATTATTGGCTGACCAGCGGCGGATCGGTGTCGACCGACAATGCCTATGTCCAGATGGACAAGGTGTCGGTGGCCGCCGAAGTTGGCGGGCGGATCACCGAAGTTGCCGTGCGCGACGGCCAGATCGTCAAGGCGGGGCAATTGCTGTTCCGCATCGACGGCGAACCCTATGCGCTGACCGTCGCCCAGGCGAGCGCCGCGATCGACGCGGCCGAGGTCGAGGTCGGCAATCTGTCGGCGAGCGCGAACACGTCGAGCGTCGATATCGCCGCGGCGCGCGAGGACGTCAAATTTGCGCAAGTGACCTTCGACCGGCAGGCGGCGCTGATGGAAAAGGGTTTCACGACCAAGGCCGCCTATGATGCGTCGCGCCACGCGCTCGCCCAAGCGCGCGAGAGCGTCCGTCAGGCGGAAGCCGCCGCCACCGAAGCGCGCACGAAACTGGCGGCCGGGCCGTCGAGCGGGATCAATCCCCAGGTCGAGGCGGCGCGCGTCCAGCGCGCGCAGGCCGAGGTCAATCTGGGCCGTACCGAAGTGCGCGCGCCGAGCGCCGGCCGCGTCGCGCAGTCGGACCGGCTGCAGATCGGGCAGATGATGGTCCAGGGCCTGCCCGCGGTGACGCTGGTCGACACCGCGCATCCGTGGGTCGAGGCGAATTTCAAGGAAACCGACCTTGCCAATATGCGCGTCGGCCAGCGTGCCGAAATCGGCTTCGACGCCTATCCGGGGCTGAAGGTGCGCGGCCATGTGCTGACGATCGGCGCGGGCACCGGCAGCGAATTTTCGGTGCTGCCGGCGCAGAACGCCACCGGTAACTGGGTCAAGGTGACGCAGCGCGTGCCCGTGCGCATCGCCTTCGATGAAACGCCGTCGCGCGAAATGATCGCCGGGCTGTCCGCCGACGTGCGGGTGTTTACCGATGGCGGGCCGGTGGCGGGGAAATAGGGTGACTTTGACGAACCAACAACTCGTCATTGCCTGAGCCATGGCAACCCGCGCCTTTTCCCGCCGTTCCGCTGCCGCCGCGCTGCCCGAGGACGACAGTGTCCCCTTGCACGAACGCGTGCGTTACCGGGGGCTGCTGACCGTCGCCGTGATGGGCGCGTCGGTGATGCAGATCCTCGACACGACGATCGCCAACGTCGCCATTCCGCATATGCAATCGTCGCTGGGCGCGACGAGCGAGACGGTGAACTGGGTGCTCACCAGCTATATCATCGCGAGCGCCGTCGCGATGCCGATCACCGGCTGGCTGGCCGACCGGATCGGGCGCCGCCAGCTGTTCCTCGCTGCGGTCGCGGGGTTCATTATCGCGTCGATGGCGTGCGGTGCCGCGCAAAATCTGGAAGAAATGGTGGCGTTCCGCTTTCTGCAAGGGATCAGCGCCGCCTTCATCGGGCCGCTATCGCAGTCGGTGATGCTCGATATCAACCCGCCCGAACGCCATGCGCGCGCCATGTCGATCTGGGGCATGGGGATCATGGTCGGGCCGATCCTCGGACCGATCCTCGGCGGCTGGCTGACCGAGCAGGCGAACTGGCGCTGGGTCTTTTACGTCAACCTCCCCGTCGGCCTGTTGACGCTGGCGATGATGTGGGCGTTGCTTCCCGCGACAAAAACGACGCGCCGCCGGTTCGACCTGTTCGGCTTTTCGATGCTCGCGCTGGGGCTCGCGGCGCTGCAGCTGATGCTCGATCGCGGGGCGAATCAGGACTGGTTCAACAGCATCGAAATCTGGATCGAACTCGGCCTGTGCCTTGCCTGCCTGTGGATGTTCATCATCCATCTGCTGACCGCGCGCGCGCCGCTGTTCAACCGCGCGATGCTGAACGACCGCAATCTCGTCACCGCGATGGGATTCATGATCGTGATCGGCGTCGTCATGTTCTCGTCGATGGCGCTGCTGCCGCCGATGTTGCAGCGGCTGTTCGACTGGCCGGTGATCGACACCGGGCTGGTGCTTGCGGTGCGCGGCGTCGGCATCCTGCTGAGCATGTGGGTCGCGGGTCAGTTGCTCGGCAAGATCGATGCCCGCTGGATGGTCGGCACCGGGCTGATCGTCGCCGCCTACTCGCTGTGGCAGATGAGCCATTGGTCGCTGATGATGGGCAGCTGGCCGGTGGTGGTCAGCGGGCTGGTGCAGGGGGTCGGCATGGGGCTGATCTTCATTCCATTGAACACCATGGCCTTTGCGACGATCCCGCCGCAATATCGCACCGACGGGTCGAGCCTGCTCAACCTGTTCCGCAGCGTCGGGGCCTCGGTCGGCATTTCGGTCGTCACCACGCTGCTCGGCGTGAACACCCAGACGAGCCACGCGGATCTGGCCCAGCATATCACCAACTCTTCGGTCAGCCTGCTCGACCCGTCGACCGCCGACCGTTTCGGCATCGTCGGCGACACGGCGCTGGCGATGGTCAATGCCGAGATCAACCGGCAGGCGGCAATGGTCGCCTATATCGACGATTTCTGGCTGATGATGTGGATCACGCTGGCGTCGGTGCCGCTGGTCATGCTGCTGCGCCCGCCCAGGCCGGGGGCGCAGGCGGCGTCGGCGGCTGACATGGGGCATTGAGGTTGATGGGGCGGCGTGTCAAGATCGCGTCGCCCCCGCGCAGGCGGGGGCCGCTGGCAACCTTGTGCTAGGCCGATGGCGGCCCCCGCCTGCGCGGGGGCGACGATTATTTGGCCAGCATCCGCTCCCAGCCGGAACCCGCCCGCCTACCCCTTTTTGAACAACGCCTCGGCGACCGCCTTGTGGCTCGACGCGGCCGCCCGGTGCGCCTTGACGCGTTCGATCTCGGCTTCCAGCACCGCAATGCGTTCGCCCAGTTCGTCGACCGACAACGGATCGAGCGGCTGCCGGGTCAGTGCCGCGAGCACATCGTCGCGGCGGCGGGGAAGGTCGTCATCGTCCATGGCGTATCCTCTCTCGCCAGTCGGTCCGGTCCTGGCCCTGATTTGAAGCTGCGCGACTGTTGACCCGCGGCCTTGCACTGTCAATAAGGCGTGCCGAGGGACCAGCGCCGGACTTTGGCGTGGAAAGTGGGGGATTTAGCGTGACCAGCGTGCCGACCAGCATGACCGCCATCGCGATAAGCGAGGCCGGGGGACCCGAGGTATTGCAGCCGGTGGAGCGGCCGGTGCCGCAGCCGGGGCCGGGCGAGTTCTTGATCCGCGTGGCGGCGGCGGGGGTCAATCGCCCCGACGTGCTGCAGCGCATGGGCTTTTATCCGCCGCCGCCGGGGGCGTCGGACCTGCCGGGGCTGGAGGTTGCGGGGACAATCGTCGCGGTCGGGCCGGGCGGCGACAGCGAGCATCTGGGGCAGGCGGTCTGCGCGCTCGTCGCGGGCGGCGGCTATGCCGAATATTGCGTCGCGCCGGCGGGAAGCTGCCTGCCGGTGCCGAAGGGCTTTTCGATGGCCGAGGCGGCGGCGCTGCCCGAAACGATCTTCACCGTGTGGCATAATCTGTTCGAGCGCGCCTGGGTGCTCGAGGGCGAGACGGTGCTCGTCCATGGCGGCACCAGCGGTATCGGGACGACGGCGATCGGGCTGTGCAAATTGTTCGACATCAAGATCATCGTCACCTGCGGCAGCGCCGATAAATGCGACGCGGCGCGCGCGCTGGGGGCCGATCTGGCCATCGATTATTCGGCCGAGGATTATGTCGAGGCGGTGAAGAGCTTCACCGGCGGCCGCGGCGTCGATGCGGTGCTCGACATGGTCGGCGGCGATTATGTGCCGCGCAATCTCGCTTGCCTTGCCGACGACGGGCGCCACGTCACCATCGCCTTCCAGCGCGGGGCGAAGGTCGAGATCGATATTTCGCAGCTGATGCGCCGCCGTCTGACGATGACCGGATCGACGCTGCGCGCGCGTAGCGCCGACTTCAAGGCCGCGCTTGCCGACGAGATTCACCGGACGCTGTGGCCGCGTCTCTCGGAAGGCGCGTGGAAGCCCGCGATGGACCAGAGCTTCGCGCTCGCCGAAGCGAGCGCCGCGCACGCACGGATGCAGGCGGGCGACCATGTCGGGAAGATCGTGCTGACGATCTGATCTCGATCGGCGGCATCCCGAAATATCCGCGAACCTGCCCCTGCGCGGCGCGCGGCGCGATCAGGATCGTATTGCGCGCTTGAAAAAATAATGAAGCACGAAATGCGCAGGGGAGACGACGGCGACAAGCTCCCAGCCTTCGGCTCCCAGCTTGTTCAGTTCGCTGTCGTCCACGGCGTTCTGGATCGTCAGATATTCCCAATACATCGTCTCTCCTATCAGCCGACGACGTCGGCGATGATGCGCAGCCAGTTGCCGCCGAGGATCTTCAGGATATCGGCTTCCTTGTAACCGCGCTTGATCAGGCCGGCGGTGGCGTAGCGCCATTTCTTCGCATCGTTCATGCCCTCGGTGCCGAACGGATAGCGGAAGCGGTAGCTCGACTTGAAATAGGGTTCGCCATAGGCGTCGAGGAATTCCTGCTTCTGCTTCGGGTCGGTCGGCCAGCCGCGGATCAGCGTGTCGGTGCCGAAGCCGACATGGTCGACGCCGACCAGCTTGACGATATGGTCGACGTGATCCAGCCAATCCTCCATCGTCACCGGGAATTCGCGCTTCACCATCGTGTTGACCGTGGTCAGTCCCATCACGCCGCCCTTCTTTGCCAGCGCGCGAATGATCTCGTCCGACTTGGTGCGCGGATGCTCGTTGAGCGCCGCACAGTTGGAATGCGAGATGATCGGCGGGCGCTTCGAATAGGTGATCGCGTCCATCGTCGTCTGGGCGCCCGAATGCGACGAATCGACGAGAATGCCGACCTCGTTCATCCGGTGCACCGCGGCGATGCCGAAGTCGCTGAGCCCGGCATTGGTGCGTTCGGTCGATCCGTCGCCGAGCAGGTTGCGTTCATTATAGGTGACCTGCATCGTGCGGATGCCAAGGCCGTGGAACATGTCGATATTGTCCAGCTCGCCGTCGATCGGCGCGTTCTGGAAGTTGAGCATCACCGACGTCTTGCCCGCTGCCTTGGCGGCGCGGATGTCGGCGGCCGAGCGCGCCGGGGCGATGATCGTGCTGTTCTCTGCGATGAACTTGTTCCACGCCACGCAGTCGGCGATGCCGTTGTCGCGGGTGAAGCCGTTCATCATATAGCTGCCGCGCGGGCTTTCGGGCCGCCGCACGCCGAGCGTGGTGCTCATCGTGGTGAGCCCGCTCTGCTTGATCTGCTCGAGCCCGCTGGCGTCGCGATATTCGTCGCACAGCATGTCGATGACGATCGCTTCCTGATAAAGCGCGTCGGCGTCTTTCATCAGCGGTGCGACGTCCGTCGCCTTGCCGAGCGCGGGGAGGGCCCACGCGAACGCCGCCATCGCGCCGCCGCCCCGAATGATATCGCGCCTGCTGATCGTCATCGTCCTCACCTTTCCCGTGTTTCGAGCCGGCCTGGCGGCTTTCGTCTTATATATCGAATTTAGTATACGATATATCGGTGATTGCCTAGGGGGTATGAAGTCCGGCGGGCGAGCGAAGCGCTGGGGCCTTGCCGCAATGGGCAATCCGGTTTACAGCGCCCACCATATTCGGCCGCCCCGCGAGGGGCGGCCCTTTCATTTCCGCTTGGAGAAACCAGCCATGGCCAATGTCGATGCCACCCCGCTGATGCCGCACGCGACCGCCGCCTGGCTGGTCGATAACACCGGCCTCACCTTTGTCCAGATCGCCGAATATTGCGGCATCCACATCCTCGAGGTCCAGGCGATCGCCGACGAGACCGCCGCGACCAAATATACCGGCCGCGATCCGGTGCGCGCGCACGAACTGTCGATGGACGAAATCGAAAAGGGTCAGAAGGACCCCAATTACAAGCTCAAGATGAGCAAGCAGGCGCAGGACACGATCCGCCGCACCCGCGGCCCGCGCTATACGCCGGTCAGCAAGCGCCAGGACAAGCCCGACGGCATCGCGTGGATCCTGAAGAACCACCCCGAAGTGTCGGACGGCGCGATCGGCAAGCTGATCGGCACGACGCGCAACACGATCGGCGCGATCCGCGACCGCAGCCACTGGAACAGCGCCAACATCGTGCCCAAGGATCCGGTGACGCTGGGCCTCTGCTCGCAGCGCGAACTCGACGCGCTCGTCGCCAAGGCGGCGAAGAAGGCGGGCATCAAGGCGCCCGAGGACAGCCGTTTCGAAGGCGACCGCGAAGCGCTGCTCGAAGAATTGCGCGCCGAACGCAGCGCCGCCGCCGAAGCGCGCGCCGCCGAAGAAGCCGACGGCGAAGCCTGACGCATGGCAAGCGGCGACGAGGATGATATTCCGGCGGCCAGCGGCTCGCCGGACGCTTCGTTGACGCAGGACGACAGCTTTACCGCGACAAGCCGCGCCGGGCTCACCTATCCGTGGGGCGATGCCGCGCCGGGGGCGGGCGAGACGATCCGCATCGCGAACGGGATCAGCTGGGCGCGCATCCCGATGCCGGGGTCGCTTGGCCATATCAACAGCTGGCTTTTGGACGATACCGCCGAGGATGGCGGCGAGGGCGTCGCGGTCGTCGACACCGGCGTCTGCCTGACCATCTGTTCGGACGCATGGAAGGCCCTTTATGCCGGGGCGCTCAAGGATGTGCCGGTCACGCGCGTTATTGGCACGCACCTGCACCCCGACCATATCGGCCTGGCGGGATGGATCGCGAAGAAGAAGGGCGTCCAGCTGTGGATGACGCGCGGCGAGATGCTGACCGCGCGGATGATCGTCGGCGACGCGAGCGAGACCGTGCCCGACGAGGCGCTGGTCCAGTCGCGCGCCGCGGGCTGGAACGAAGAGCAGATAGAGGCGCAGAAAAACGGCGGCTGGGGCCGCTTCGGCCTGGTAACCTATCCGCTGCCGCGATCCTATGTGCGGATCAAGGACGGCGACGTGCTCGACATGGGCGCGCACCGGTGGCGTGTCGTCGTCGGGTCGGGACATAGCCCCGAGCATGCGTGCCTGTGGAACGAGCGCGAGGGCGTGCTGGTGTCGGGCGACCAGGTGCTGCCGCGGATCAGTTCGAACGTATCGATCAACATCACCGAACCCGATGCCGATCCGCTGGGCGAATGGCTCGAATCGATCGACAAGCTGCTGGGCGCCGTGCCCGGCGATGTCACCGTCTGCCCTGCGCATGGCGAACCGTTCAAGGGTCTCCACGTGCGGTTGATGGCGCTGCGCGACGAGCATCGCATGCGGCTTTATAATCTGGCCGAAGCGATCGCAAAGGCGCCGATGCGCGCGGTCGAAAGCTTTCCCCTGCTGTTCAACCGGCCGATCGGCCCCGAACAACTCGGCATGGCGACGGGCGAAGCGCTCGCGCATCTGAAGCGGCTCGAGGTCGAAGGCCGCGTGCAGCGCGAGGATCGCGACGGGGTGTGGTGGTACCACGGGGTCGCATGAGCCTGATCCAAGCCTTGATGCTTGCCGCCGCGACGGCGACCATGCCGCCTGCCGGTGCGGCTGCGGCAGAGACGCCCGCAGCGGACGCGAGCGACGAGATCGTCGTCACCGCGCGCCGGTCGGGCGCGCCGATGTGGACGATCCCGACGAAGGCCGGTGTCGTCATCCTCGTCGGCGAGATCGCCGAGGTGCCCAAGGCGACGCCATGGCGCCCCGAACGGCTGGAAGGCGCGACCGACCGCGCGCAGCGCGTCATCCTCGGCACCAAGGCGAAGGTCTCGCCCGGCGACATATTGCGGCTGATCTTCAAGGGCGGGGCGCTGACCAAATTGCCGAAGGGGCATGTCGCCGCCGACTATCTCGACGCGCGCCAGATGCAGCGGCTGCGCGCGCTCGAAACGCGGTTCGATCAGGATTATGCGCGTTCGAATTTCCTGATGACGGCGTTCGACCTGCTGTCGAAGCGGCTGGCGTTCAACAAGGACACCGCCGACGACGCGTCCGACGTCGTGCGCAAGGCGGCGCGCCAGTCGAAGATACCGACGCAGCCCGTCGGTGAGGTGCGCGGCGAGGATATGCTCGACAATCTGTTCGCCGCGCCGCCCGAAACGCATATCGCATGCCTCGACGCGGCGATGGCGGCGACAGAGGCGGGGGGCGATGTCGTGACCGACCGCGGCCGGGCGTGGACCGAATTCGATGTGCCGGCGGTGATGGCCAATCCGCTCGAGGAAGCGCTGGGGCGCTGCTGGCCGTGGACCAACGACGGCTTCGGCGCCGCGATCCGTCAGCAATGGGTCGGGGCGATCAACGATGCCGCGGCGCAGCCCGGGGTCACGCTGGCCGTCGTTCCGTTGCGGGTGCTGGCCGAAAAGGACGGCGTGCTCGACCGGCTGAAGGGTCAGGGACTGGCGATCAGCGGGCCCGTGTGGCGCGCGGGCGTCATTTCGGCCGGTTCATCACCCAACTGAACGCCATCGCGTTGAAGATGGTATAAAGGCCATAGACCATCAGCGCGGTGAACCAGTTCCGCGTCGCGATCGCCATCGCGCCGACCAGCAGCAGATATTCGAAGACGTAGGTGATGTTGGGACCAACCCTGTCGGCCATCGGTTTCACCATCTGCTGTACGAGCGGATCGTCACTTTCCATGAACGCGCGGTGCATCGCGAAATTGCCGATGCCGGCGCAGAAAATGGCGAAGAGCGCGATGTACATGGGTTTGCAAATGGGGCAGGCGGGGTGGAAATGCCAGTCTCTTTGGGGTTATAAGGCACTCGCAGCGGCAACAGGTCGCGCCCGACGTTCGAACGAACCCGATCCTGCCCCCCAGAGAAGGACATCTTCGGTGAGACCTCTCCCCCGCCTGGCCGTGCTTTGCCTGCCGTTTGCCTTCACCGCCCAGCCGGCGCTTGCGTCGCAGGAGCCGGCCGATCCGTCGCAGCCCAATCCCGCGCTGGTCGATCCGCTGATGGTCAATCCCATTCCGACGATGCTGATGCCGTCCGACCCGCCGCTGCCCGATGCGGTGCGCGCGATGATCGACGCCGCCTTCGCGGGCGGCGAGGATGTCGAAGTCGAAGCGGTGCTCAAACTCTCCCGGATGACCAATCCCGGCAGTCTGCGCGAAATCAACGCGATGGTGGCTTATTATCAAAGCGCGCAGCCGCCGGCGGCGGCGCCCGACCCGGTGCGCGACATGCTCGCCGCCGCGATGGCGAGCGGCAAGGATGGCGATGTCGAGGCAGTGGCCAAGCTGGCGAAGGCCGCCAGCCCCGACCTGGCGGCGGACATCGACGCGCGGGTCGTCGCCTATCGCGCCGAACGGCAGCGGCTGAAGGACGAGGCGGCGGCCGCGGCCCGCGCGAAACTGGCGGCCGCGAAAATCTGGCAGAACTGGAAAGGCGAAGGCCAGATCGGCGCGACGCTGGCCAGCGGCAACACCAGTTCGAGGGGGCTGAGCGCCGGGCTTGCCCTCGCGCGCAAGGGATTGGACTGGAACCATCGGTTCCGCGCGCAGGCCGACTATCAGCGGACGAACGGGCGCACCTCGGTCGAGCGTTTCCTGGTCGAGGTCGAGCCGCAATATAAGGTCAGCGACCGCGCCTTCGTCTATGGCCTGACCCGCTGGGAGCAGGATCGCATCCTTGGTTATGACACGCGATGGAATGTGTCGGGCGGTCTCGGTTACAAACTGATCGACAAGAAGACGATGTCGCTCAGCCTGAAAGGCGGGCCGACCTGGCGGTATACCGATTATCTGAGGGGCCCTACCGATAGCGAATTGACCGGGCTGGCGGGGGTCGATTTCGGGTGGCAATTGTCGCCCGCCCTGCGGCTGACGCAGGTCGCATCGACCACCGTCGGCGAACGCAATACCGCGGCGAGTTCGCTGACCGCGCTCAGCGCCAAGCTGACCGGCGCCCTGTCGGCGCGCCTCGCCTATTCGGCCGAACTCGACACCAATCCGCCGCCGGGGATCGAAAAGGTCGATACGCTGACGCGCTTTACTTTGGTGTACGGGTTTTAGGGTCAGGACCCATTGATTGCAGGTTCGACGTCGCTTCGCGATTTGACCGATTTTGCGCATGGCGTCGTCCGAAAGTCTTGAAATATCGACATATTTCTACACCTTGCCTCCTCGCCCTGAGCAAAATCGCTTCAAACCTCGAACCTGCAATTAATGGGTCCTGACCCTAAGGGGTGGTGGCTGTGTCCGGCCGTTAGTTGCCGTTCCATTCATCGTCACCCCGGACTTGATCCGGGGTCCCGCTTGATCTCGAAAACGGCTGGCGCCTCCAAAAAGCGGGATCCCGGGTCAAGCCCGGGATGACAAAAGGGTTAGGAAATAGCCGCCAAATCCGTTGGCGGCGGCGCGGCCGGCGTCAATCTAACGATCTCCCGCCAAGGATGGCTCCCTATTTGATCGCGGCGAGCGTGTAGAGGAATTCGGCATAGCCGATCGTCGCGTCAACGAGCCCCGCAACCTTCGGGTTCGTCGAATCGATCAGATAATATTCGTCGGGGGCGTGCGCGCCCGAACCATGGCCGATGCCGAAATGCCCCGCGGGGATCGACACCGGCGGTGCGGTGAAGGTCGCGCCGGGCCAGCTTCCCGCCATCCGCGCATTGAGGCTCGCGTGCACGCCAAGCCGCTTGTAGGTCGCCAGTTCGGCGCGGACGAGGCTGCTCTTTTCGTCGACCTCGGTCGGGTCATAGCCACCCGACACGTTCATCTCGACATCGGTGAAGCCATGTTTGTCGAGATGCGCGCGCAGCTTCTTCTCGGCCTCGGCGCGCGTCTGGTTGGGGACGAGGCGCAGGTCGAGCTTGGCGACCGCGCGGCCGGGCAGCACCGTCTTGCCGCCAGGGCCGGTATAGCCCGCGACCAGCCCCTCGATATTGACCGTCGGTTCCTGCGCCAGGCGGATCAGCGCGTCGTCGTACGACAGATTGTCGATCCAGTGGGTGACTCCGAGCGCCGCCTTCATCTGTGCTTCGTCGTTGTCGGCCTTCGCCGCTTCGCGGATCAATGTCTTCTCGCGTTCGGTCAGCGGGCGGACATTTTCGAACCAGCCCTCGATCGCCGGCTTGTTGCCATCGGGGGTCACCAGCGTCTGCAAGGCCTGCACCAGCCGCCATGCGGGCGAATCGACCATCGCCTTCAGGCTCGAATGCACATCCTTCTTCGGCCCGCGGCCCCATTTCTCGCCGCTGGCGACGAGTTCGAGTTCGATGATCCCCTTCGATCCCAGATTGACCGCGACATTGCCGCTGCTGTCCTGCCCCGACATCGGGATGAAGATGCCGTCGCATTTCTTGAGTGCGGCGAGGATATTGGGCTTGGTCGCGATCTGGCGGAAATGCGGCGATCCGATTTCTTCCTCGCCCTCGCAGACGAGGACGATGTTGACCGGCAGCCCCCGCCCGGCGGCGCGGATCGCGTGGAGCGCGGCGAGGAAGGTCGCCTCGGGGCCCTTCTGGTTCACCGCGCCGCGGCCCATGATCGACTGGCCGAAGCCGGGGCGGTCGACCATCTTGCCCTCGAGGGGCGGCGACGACCATTCAGCCGGGTCGAACTGTTTGACGTCGTACATGAAATAAATGCCGAGCGTGCGCTTGGCGCCGGCGTCGATCGTCCCGAACACGCCGGGATGGCCGTCGGTCGGCACGATCTCGACATTGGTGAAGCCCGCATCCCTTGCCAGCTCGGCCATATAGGCGGCGCCTTCGGCCATGTTGCGGTTCTCGGCGGCGATCGAGGGAAGGGCGATCCAGTCGCGGATGCGCTTGATCGATGCGTCCTTGCCCGCTTCGGCGGCCTTGCGGATATCCGCCATCGATCCCGATTGGGCGAGCAGCGGCAACGGTTGCATGAAGGCGGCGCCGGCGCCCAGCATCGCGGTGCCGCGCATGACGTCGCGGCGGTTCAAGCGGTTCAAATCATGGAATTCCATCGTGCGTCCCCTGCCTGGTTCATATGCGAAGCAATGTGCCGATCCCGTTAGGAAACGCAAGCGCGTGGCGGGGACTTACCGTTACGTGAGCGGACGCGCGTCGATTTCGCGGGCGAGGAAGGCGAGAATCTTCGCCTTGTCTTCTTCCGGGGCGGGCTGGGCGCGAAAGGCGGCGAGGCCGGCGAAGATCATCAGGAGCGGGATGCCGGCGAAGAAGGTCGCGAACAACCCGGCGCCGGGGATATAGATAAAGGCGAGGATGCCGCCGATGACGAACAAGGACAGGAAGCCGACCCAGATATAGGGGAAGTAGCGCGCCCCCGGCGGCGTGCCGAAGGTGCCGGTGATCCGCGTGCCGCCCTTGTACGAGTCCATGGCGGCGGTGAGCACGGGCTCCATATTGGTGCGCGAATTGCGCTGGCGGTAGCGCAGCGTCATGTCGCGCTCGCTGCCCTTGCCGAAGACGCGGGCCTTCGCGCCCGGCATCGGGTCGTCCATGATCCGCTTGAGCGTGCGCGCGATCTGTTCGGGCGCATGGGGCGAATAAAGGTCGATGGCTTCTGGCATGGGCCGGCGTCATTCTCCGGGTCGGGTGACACGGAGAATGAACGAAAGCCCGGCCGGCGCAAGCCCCTCGCGCACCGCCGCTATGCTATTTGACCGCCGCGAGCGTGTAGAGGAATTCGACATAGCCCATCGTCGAATCGACGAGCCCCGCAACCTTCGGATTGATCGAATCGATCAGATAATATTCGTCGGGGGCGTGCGCGTTGCCGCCGGTGCTGAGCCCGAAACGGCCGACCGGAACCGATACCGGCGGCTGGGTGAAGGTGCCGCCGGGCCAGCTTCCTGCGAGGCGGACGCTGAGGTTCGGCCGGATGCCGAGCTTTTTATAGGTCGCGATTTCGGCGCGGATCAGGCTGCTGTTTTCGTCGGTTTCGGTCGGATCATAGCCGCCCGAGATGTTCACCTCGACGTCGTTGAAGCCGCGTTTGTCGAGGTGGGCGCGCAGCTTTTGCGTCGCTTCGGCGCGCGTCTGGTTGGGGACGAGGCGCAGGTCGAGCTTGGCGACCGCGCGGCCGGGCAGCACCGTCTTGCCGCCGGGGCCGGTATAGCCCGCGACCAGCCCTTCGATATTGACCGTCGGTTCCTGCATCAGCCGGACCATTGCATCCTCGAGCGAGAGATTGTCGATCCAGTGGGTGACCCCCAGATCGTCCTTCATCTGCGCTTCGTTGGTGGTTTTGATCGCGTCGCGGATCATGGCCTTTTCGCGCTCGGTCAGCTTGCGGACATTTTCGAACCAGCCGTCGATCGCCGGGGTGTTGCCGTCTGGGGTGACGAGCGTCTGGAGCGCTTGCACCAGCCGCCAGGCCGGCGAATCGATGATCGCCTTCAGGCTGCTGTGCACGTCCTTCTTCGGCCCGCGTCCCCATTTCTCGCCGCTCGCGACCAGTTCGAGTTCGATGATGCCCTTGGCACCGAGTTCGATCGTCGCGCCGCCGTCCATGTCCTGCATCGCGGTGGGCATGAAGACGCCATCGCATTTCTGGAGCGCGGCGAGGACATTGGGCTTGGTGACGAGCTGGCGGAAATGCGGCGAACCAATCTCTTCCTCGCCTTCGCAGATCAGGACAAGGTTGACGGGCAGCTTGCGTCCCGCGGCGCGGATCGCGTGCATCGCGGCGAGGAAGGTGCCCTCGGGGCCCTTGTGGTTCGCGCTGCCGCGCCCGACCATCGTCAGCCCGAGATTCTTGCGTTCGACCATCTTGCCTTCGAGCGGCGGCGACGACCATTCGGCGGGGTCGTACTGCTTGACGTCGTACATGAGGTAGAGGCCGAGCGTGCGCGGCGCGCCGACATCGAGGGTGGCGAAGACGCCCGGATGACCGTCGGTCGGCACCACTTCGACGTGGGTAAAGCCCGCATCCTTCGCGAGTTCTGCGAAATATTTCGCGCCCTCGGGCATGTTGCGGTCCTCGGCCGCGATCGACGGAAGGGCGACCCAGTCGCGGATGCGCTTGATCGACGCTTCCTTGCCGGCGGCGGCGGCTTTGCGGATATCGCCGAGCGATCCCGCCTGCGCGAAGAGCGGCAGCGGCTGGATGAAGGCGGCGCCCGCCCCCAGCATCGCGCCCCCGCGAATGATGTCGCGGCGGTTCAGTCGATCGAAGTCGCGAAAGTCCATCTGGCGTCCCCCTTATGATTTGGAATTGGGGGGCGTTTTCGAACGCGCGGGCGCGGAAGGCAACGCGACAATGCCTATGGCTGAGGCTGAGTTTGTCTTGGGGCGGGGCTGTCGGGGACTTAGATGATGTCATCCCGGCGAAGGCCGGGATCTCGCCGGCGCGGAGGTTCTGGCCGTTAGATTGAGACCCCGGCCTTCGCCGGGGTGACAGAAAAGTGAAGGTGGCGAAATGCTGTGGAGATTTTTGCACTATCCGAGCAGCGTATCGAACAGGTCACTCCACTCTGGATTGCTCTCGCCAATCAACCGTCGCTTCCAGTCGCGATGCCACTCCTTCAGAGCTTTCTCGCGCGTGATGGCTTCGTACATCGTCGCGTGGAATTCGACATAGACAAGTTTGCGGATGTTGTAGCGCTGGCAATGTGCCGAGCCAGTTCCGGCGCGATGCTGCGTCATCCGCACGGCGATGTCGCTGGTGACGCCCACGTAGAATAAGTGGTTATTGCGATTGGTGAGGATGTAAACGCAGGGTTGGCGCATCGCCCGAACCTACCCCACATCGTCATCCCGGCGAAGGCCGGGATCTCGCCGGTTCGGATGTTTCTGGCCGTGAGGGCGAGACCCCGGCCTTCGCCGGGGTGACGGATAAAGTTGAAAGCGCAGCTTGCGATTCCGCTGGCTGCAGTATTTTAGCCGTAGGGGTTCATCACGATTGCCGTTTTCGTCGCGCATTTTGTTCGGTCCCTTTTTGATGGGACTCTTTGACTAATGCGCTGCATATCAGCGCTCAAAGTTACAACCCTGTAAGAGCGCTCCTTACAAGGAAAGCCTCACGCCTTCTCCAGCAGCCCTTCGTCCTTGATCCGCTTCTGCCACAGCGCGGGGGCGTTGACGTGGACGTTCTGGCCTTCGCTGTCGACCGCCACCGTCACCGGGAAGTCCTGGACCTCGAATTCATAGATCGCTTCCATGCCGAGGTCGGCGAAGCCGACGACCTTGCTTCCTTTGATGGCGCGCGCCACGAGGTAAGCCGCGCCGCCGACCGCCATCAGATAGGCGCTCTTGTGCTTGGCGATCGATTGCGTCGCGGCGGGGCCGCGTTCGGCTTTGCCGACGCAGGCGAGCAGGCCCTGTTCGAGCATCATGTCCATGAACTTGTCCATGCGCGTCGCGGTCGTCGGGCCCGCCGGGCCGACGATTTCCTCAGCCACCGGATCGACCGGACCGACATAATAGATGACGCGGCCCTTGAACTCGACGGGCAGTTCCTCACCCTTCGCCAGCATGTCGGCGATCCGCTTGTGCGCGGCGTCGCGGCCGGTGAGCATCTTGCCATTGAGAAGGATGCGGTCGCCCTGTTTCCAGCTTGCAACCACTTCAGGAGTCAGCGTGTCCAGATCGACCCGGATCGCCGCCTTGTCAGGTGTCCAGTCGATCTGCGGATAATCTGCGAGGACGGGCGGTTCGAGGAAGGCCGGGCCGCTGCCGTCGAGCGTGACATGCGCGTGGCGTGTCGCGGCGCAGTTCGGGATCATCGCGACGGGCTTTGACGCGGCATGCGTCGGCCAGTCGGCGATCTTGATGTCGAGCACGGTGGCAAGGCCGCCGAGCCCCTGCGCACCGATGCCGAGCGCATTGACCTTTTCATACAGCTCGATGCGCAGTTCCTCGGTCGGATTGCTCGGGCCGCGCGCGAGCAGTTCGGTCATGTCGATCGGGTCCATCAGCGACTGTTTGGCGAGCAGCATCGCCTTTTCGGCGGTGCCGCCGATGCCGATGCCGAGCATGCCGGGCGGGCACCAGCCGGCGCCCATCTGCGGCACCATTTCGAGCACCCAGTCGACGATCGAATCCGACGGGTTCATCATCTTGAACTTCGACTTGTTCTCGCTGCCGCCGCCCTTCGCGGCGACGTCGATCACGACCTTGCTACCCGGGACCATCTCTACGTTGAGGACCGACGGGGTGTTGTCCTTGGTGTTCACACGGCTGAATGCGGGATCGGCGAGGATCGAGGCGCGCAGCTTGTTTTCGGGGTGGAGATAGGCGCGGCGCACGCCCTCATCGACCACCTGCTGCAAGCTGCGCGGGCTGTCGAGGCGGCAGTCCATGCCCCATTTGATAAAGACGGTGACAATGCCCGTGTCCTGGCAGATCGGGCGGTGCCCCTCGGCGCACATGCGGCTGTTCGAGAGGATCTGCGCCATCGCGTCCTTCGCGGCAGGCGACACTTCGCGTTCGTACGCGGCGGCGAGCGCACGGATATAGTCCATCGGGTGGAAATAGCTGATGTACTGGAGCGCGTCGGCGATCGTTTCGACGAGATCGTCCTCGCGGATGATGATGGTGTTCATGCGCAGTCTTTCCCCCTTTTGGCAGGATATGCGGGTCTCCCTAGACCCGGTTGGCCGCGACGGGAAGGGGGTGTGGAGCGTGATCGGCTTTAGGAACGCCACCGGCAAGGCGTTCCGGTCGCTCAACGCCAGCGAGAAATGGACCGCCGTATCGAAGGCGGTCCGCACCCCGCCCCGGCGCCTAACTTGTCGTCACATTGCGAGCGCCTTCGTTACGCGCCCGCCACCGTCAGTACATATGCTGTCCGCCATTGATCGACATCGTCGATCCGGTCACGAACCCCGCGTCCTCGCTGCACAGGAAAGCAACCCCGCGCGCGATTTCGTCGGCCTGGCCGAGGCGGCCGACCGGGATCTTGGCGACGATCTTTTCGAGCACCGGCGCGGGCACCGCGGCGACCATGTCGGTGTCGATATAGCCCGGCGCGATCGCGTTCACCGTGACGCCCTTCCTGGCGCCTTCCTGCGCCAGCGCCTTGGTGAAGCCGTGGATCCCCGATTTGGCGGCGGCATAGTTGACCTGGCCATATTGGCCAGCCTGCCCGTTGATCGAGCCGATGTTGACGATGCGGCCCCAGCCGCGTTCGACCATGCCGCCGAAGGTCGCCTTCGCCATGTTGAAGCAGCCGCCGAGGTTGACGCGCATGACGTCGTCCCAATCGTCATAGCTCATCCGCGCGAGGGTGCCGTCGCGGGTGATGCCGGCGTTGTTGACGACGATGTCGATGGGGCCGAATTCCTCGGCGATGCGGGCGCAGCTGTCGAGGCACGCCTGATGGTCGCCGACGTCCCATTTCCTGGCCGCGATGCCGGTCCGTTCGGTAAATTCGCGCGCCCTTTCGTCATTGCCGCCATAGTTGGCGACGACGGTGACGCCCCGTTCCTGCAGCTTCAGCGAAATGGCTTCCCCGATGCCGCGGCTGCCGCCGGTGACGATTGCGATACGTGCCATGAATCAAGCTCTCCCACAGAGTTTTGTGCCGCCCAGACTTAGGACGCACCGCGGGGCGCCGCAAGTTTACCGGCACGTCAATCGCAAAGCTTTTTCAGGGGGCTAGAGTCTCTCCAGGACTGACTCTCGGCGGGTGGGGAACGGGTCGCGTTAATTGCTGATCTGGGCGACCGGCCGGTCGAGCCGGCCCGCGGCCAGATCGGCCTTGCGCATCGTCAGCACCAGATGGTCGGCGTCGCCGAACATCCAGCTCATCAGCCCGCTCGACGGCAGTTCGATCATCGTCGCATCGCTGCCGGCGTCGAACTGGTGGACATAGGCGAAAGGGACATGGCCGATCCCTGCCATCTCGCGGTTTGCGAGTTCGCGGCAATAGGGTTCGAGCACCGCGAGCGCTTCGGCCGGCAGCGCGTCCGATCCGGCGGCATAGGCGTGCTTTGCATGGTCGAACCAGACCGCATGATAATCATGGACCCACAGCGGTGCATCGGGGTGATGTTCGGTGAGCGAGAGGGTGAGTGTCTCGATTCGCTCGGCGCCGGGGCGGCCGCCCGGATCAGGCTTGCGGTTCACCTTCATCCAGCGGATCGTCTGCAGTGCGCCCATGACCGCGGCGGCGGCGGCGGGCGAGAATTCATCGCGGCCCGCGCTTTCGCGGACGATCGCGATGATTTCCTGCGCGTTGGACAGTGCCACGCGGTTCGTTTCGGCGGCGGCGCGCGATGCGGCGACGAGTTCGGTCAGCGCGGCATGCTGGTTTTCAAGCAGCGCCCGGGCGGCGGGTTCGCCTTCGGCATCGTCGGAGGTAGCGAGGCGGCGTTCGACATTCGCCAGCTGGACCTCGATCGGTGACGGCCCGTCGCCGGGCTCGCGCCAGAAGCGGGTGATGCGCATGTCGAGAATCTCGGCCATCGCGGTCATGCTGTCCCAGTCGAAGGGATGCCAAGCCTTGTCGGCGACGTCATAACCCGCGCGATACAGGCGATGGTCCGGTCCGTCGTCGCCTGCTTCGGCGTCGCGCGGATCGGGATCGCCGGGACGGACCGCAACAAGGTCGACCGGCCATAAAGGAAAGGCGCGGCGGGTAAAGGGCAGCAGGTCGCCGAAGCGCAGCCCGCCGTGCGGCGCGAAGAAGCTGTCGGGATCGTCCAGCGGTCGTGGCGGCCCCACGGGATCGCCGGGCTGGGCGATATGGACGACGAGCATGTCGCCGTCGCGCGGATGAATGAAGAAGGCGAGCGCGCCGCTGCGCGGACCAAGGCCGTCCCACAGGTCGGCGGGCAGCGCGGCGCAATCGATCTGCGCGAGAAAGTCGGCGGGGGTCTCGCGTATCGCGGGCCAAGCCATGCGCGGATCAAGGCGCGGGCTGCCGCCGAGCCAGCTCGCCGCGACGCCGATGTCGCGTGGCGGGATTTGCGGGACGAGGCGGAGCGAGACCGTTTCGGCGCCGCGCCGTTCGACCATATCGGCTTCATGTTCGACCTGGGCGACCATCGACGCGAGCATCGCTTCGGCCATGTGCTGCGTTTCGGGGTCCGGCGGCGGGGCCGCATGGTCGGGTCCGCCCTCGCTCATCCGGTCGAACGGCGCCTTGCCGCTGATCCGCGCCAGCCGCGACGGCGAGACTTCGACTGGTTCGGCCTCGGCCGTCCGGTCCTGGCGCGATAATTTGGGCAGTTTGAACGCGCGCGGCGTGTCGCCGGACTCCGGTGCTGCCGGAACCGGCTCGGCCCGGCGCTTCCGCCAGAGGAAATAGACGATCAGGAGAAAGGCGAGCGTCACCCCGATCAGCTTCAGCGCTGCCGATTCGACCTCGTTCATGGGCGACCTCCGAATGAAGCGCGCGCCGTATCGGCACCGCATCGGACGAACCTAACGCCAGGACCTAAACAGGAGGTAAGCGATTGGCTTTTAAAGCCATCCCGCGAGTTCGCGCCGGATCAGCGCTTCGAGCATCGCCATGCCGGGCACGGCGTCGTTCAGGCAGGGGAGATAGGCGAAATGCCGCCCGCCTGCAGCCTCGAACTGCTCGCGGCCGCGGATCGCCAGTTCCTCGAGCGTTTCGAGGCAGTCGGCGGCGAAACCCGGCGCAAAGATCGCGACGCCGCACCCTTCGCCGCCCAGCCGCGCGAGCGTCGCGTCGGTCGCGGGTTCGAGCCATTTGGCGCGGCCGAAGCGCGACTGGAACGCGACCTCGATCGGCCGCCCCAGCGCGTCCGACAACCGCCGCGCGGTATCGCGGCACTGGTCGTGATAGGGATCGCCCAGCGTGCGGGTGCGTTCGGGCATCCCGTGGAAACTCGCGAGCAGCACGTCGGGGGTAAAATCGAGCGCCCCCAGCCCGGTCTCGACCGATGCCGTCAATGCGGCGATATAGGCGTCGTCGTGCGAATAGGGCGGCACGAACCGCAGCGCCGGTTGCCAGCGCAGCGTGGCGAGATGCGCGTTTGCCGCGTCGGCGACGGTGGCGGTCGTCGCGGCGCAATATTGCGGATAGAGCGGTGCGATCAGGATGCGGCGGCACCCGGCGGCGAACAGCGCGTCGATGCGCGCGCCGATCGCCGGCTTGCCATAGCGCATCGCGTGCGAAACGAGCACGGCGTCGCCGAGCGCGGCTTGCAATTTTTCGGCCTGCGCGCGGGTGATCGCGGCGAGCGGCGATCCCGCCTCGGTCCACACCTGCGCATAGGCATGGGCCGATTTCTTCGGCCGGGTGGTCAGGATGGCGCCGCGCAGGATCGGCTGCCACAGCCATTGCGGAATCTCGACAACGCGGCGGTCGGACAGGAATTCGGCGAGATAGCGGCGCACCGACGGCGCATCGGGCGCATCGGGGGTGCCGAGATTGACCAGCAATACGCCGATCCGGTCGGCGGCGCTCATGCCGGGTGCGCCGGCATTTGTCATAGCGGCTGCGCCGTCAGCGGCAGGCGCCGGATGCGACGGCCGGTCGCGGCGAACATCGCATTGGCTATGGCTGGAGCGACGACGGGCACGCCGATCTCGCCGAGCCCGCCGGGGTCGCGATCGCTGTCGACGAATTCGATCAATATCTGCGGACATTGCGACAGCCGCGGCAGCCCGAGCTGGCCGAATTTACGCGCGGTCGCGATGCCGCCTTCATAATCGGTCGTCGCGCCGACCGCCGCGGCGAGGCCGAAGATCAACCCGCCCTCGACCTGCTGGCGCGCGATCGCCGGATTGACGAGGCGGCCGGCGTCGACGACCGCCACCAGCTGTTCGACTTGCAGCCCCTTGTCGCTTTGCCGTGCGGTCGCCATCAGCGCGATATGGCTGCCGCGCATGCTGTGGCAGGCCAGCCCCTGCGCGGTGCCCGACAGGCCGCCCTCCCAGCCGCCGAGACTGGTCGCGGTGAGCAGGCAGCGCGCGAGCAGCGGGGCATCACCGAGCATCCCCATGCGATAGGATAGCGCATCGATTCCCGCGCGCGCCGCCATTTCGTCGACGAAGGATTCGGTGAAGAAAGCGGTGTAGCTGTCGGCGTTACCGCGCCACCGCGCGGTGGGCAGGCCGATGTCGGCCGGGCAATGATCGACCGCCAGATGACGGATCGCATAGCGGCCCGCCGCGCCCTCGACCGCGACCGCATCGGGCTTCCCCGCCGCGTCGCGCTGCGCCACGTCCGCCGGACTGTTGTCGAACAGCCGCGCGCGGACTTCATGGTTGGTCGAAGGAACCGCGATGCGGGCGACCAGCGCGTCGATCCCGCCCGCGGCATTGAGCGTCGCGGTCATCCTCGCGTGCGCCGGTGCGCGCGGCGGCACGCGCATGATTTCCTCGGCGCGCGACCAGGCGAGCTGGACCGGGCGTTTGATTTGCAGCGCGATGATCGCCGCCTGCACCGCGACACTGTGATCAAGGCAGGCGTCGAACGAGCCGCCTGCCATCATCGGGAACAGGGTGACGGCCGCGGGTGCCAGACCCGTCGCGCGAGCGATCGCATCGCGGCACTGCGCGGGCGCCTGCGTCGCAACCCAGACGCGCAATTTCGCGCCGTCGGGCGCGGCGGTCGCGGTGCGCGTTTCGACGCCGGCATGCAGCGCGGGGGCAGCGGCATATTCGGCGGAGATTTTGGTGCGCCCTTCCATTGCCCCGGCGACGTCGCCCTCGCTCTGGATGCGCCAGCCGTCCGCCTTGAGCGCGGCTTTCAGCGCCTTTTCGATCCGGTCGCTCGAAACCGGCGTCCCGGTCGTTTCAAAGACGGGGGCAAAGCGGTCGAGCGCGCGGTTCGCCGCCCACCAGTTGCGCGCGACGGTGGCGATCCAGCGCTCATGCTCGACGATATGGAGCAGGCCGGGCGATGCCATGCCCGCCTTGCGGTCGATGCTCTTCAGCCGCGCCCGGCCGACGGGCCCCTGGCGGACTGCGGCGAAGACCATGTCGGGCAGGCGGATGTCGCCGGCATAATTGGCCGAGCCGTCGACCTTCGCCGGCAGGTCGAGCCGCGTCAGCTCCTTGCCGTAAAGCGGGTCGGCGCTCGACGCGCGATAGACCGGTTCGGCGGGCGGTTCGAGCCGCGCCGCCGCCGCCGCGACCTCGCCGAAGCGCAGCTTCTTGTTGCCGAAGGTGACGAAACCGTCCTGCGTATCGCACGCTTCCCAGTCGGCGTCCCAGCGGCGCGCCGCCGCCATCATCAACAGCGCGCGCGCCTGCGCCGCCGCGTCGCGGCACGGCGCCTCGAACATCCGCACCGACGAACTGTTCGCGGTCAGCATCACCGCGTGGCGCACCGCCCATTCGCGGCGGACCCAGCCGCGCACGTCATGGACGAAATCGGGGACGCCGGCGCGCGGGGTGAAGACTGCGCTATCCTCGTCGACCAGCAGCGTGTTGGTGTAGAGCGGGCTGATCGGTGCGGTTTCGACCGCGATCGTCCGCCAGTCGGCGCCCAGCTCGTCGGCCATGATTTGCGGCAGCAAGGTGGTGACGCCCTGGCCCATCTCGCACTGCGGGATGATGGCGCTGATATGCCCGTCGTCACCGATCTTCAGGAAGGCGTTGAAGATATGCTCGTCGGGTGCAGCGGTCAGGTTCGGCTGATAAGCGCGCGGCCACAGGCCCCACGCGATCGCCAACCCGCCCGCGGCGGTCGCGCCGACGAGCAGCGAACGGCGGCTGACGGGCGGCAAAACCGCTTTGTTTTTCCCCACCGTGTCGCGAATGCCCGCCATCCCTGCCGCTGATAGTCGGCGCGAGTCGGGAGGGCAAAGGGTTTCGGAATAGATCGCGGCTCCCGCGCAGCGTCGCCCCCGCGTTCGAAGGGCGACGCTATTTCATTTCTCCGACAGCGCGAAATCGACCTGCACCGATACCTGCGATTCGCTGACGCCCGGGTTGAAGGGCGGCGCCGCGGCAACCGCCTGCGGGGCGACGCGGTTGGCGGCATCCATTTCATAATAGGGCATCGGCGGCGCGGCGCCGCCGCCGTCGCGGATCGTCAGCACGCGGTCGATCTTCAGCCCCGCCGCCCCGGCATAGGCTTCGGCGCGCGCCTTGGCGGCGCGATAGGCGGCGGCATAGGCTGATTTCGTCGCCGCTTCCTGATCGGATACGCGCAGCGTCGGCCCCGACAGGACATTGGCGCCGGCGCGGGTGGTCGCGGCGATGGCTTCGCCGGCCTTGTCGACGGCGCGCATCCGCACCTCGACCTGGTTGACTGCCTCATATTTGCCCTTGTTCGCCCCCCAGTCGATGCGGTTCACCGTCAGCTGCCGCGTCTGGAGATCCTTTTCGGCAACGCCGAAGGCTTTGAGCGCCTCGCTGACCTTGCCCATCGTTTCATTGTTGCGCCGCGTTGCCTCTTCCGACGATGCCGCGATGGTGCTGACGCCCGCGGTGAAGCGTGCCTCGTCCGGGCGCGTTTCGGAGCGGCCGCTCGCCGAGACCGACAGCAAAGTCTCGTCATGACCGACCCCGCGCGGGTCGGGCGCCTTGTCGCCGCAGGCGGCGAGCGCAAGCAGGGGCAGCACGGTCAGAAAACGAAAGCGATATGGCATGAAATCTCTCCCATCGATCGCCTGTCTAGCGCGCAATCGGGCAGAGGGTTCCCGCGATGATCGCTATGGGGGCGGCCCCGCAGCGTTAGCGCAGCAGGCCGAGGCGGGGAATCTCGACCTTCGGGCAGCGATCCATGACCACCGCCAAGCCCGCCGCTTCGGCGCGCGCCGCGGCGGCTTCGTCGATCACCCCCATCTGCATCCACACCGCCTTGGCGCCATGGACGATCGCTTCGTCGACCGCGCTGCCGGCGTCGGCGCTGTTGCGGAAAATGTCGACCAGCCAGGCGGGGGGCTCGACATCGGCGAGCGTCGCGACGACGGGCGCGCCGTGGATCGTCTTGCCCGCGTGGCCGGGGTTGACCGCGATCACGTCGTGACCCTGGCGCATCAGGAAAGCGAGCACCTCGTTCGAAGCGCGCGCGGGGTTAGGCGAGGCGCCGACCACCGCGATCCGCCGCGGTTCGCCCAGCAATTCGCGGATTTCGGCTTCGTCGTTGATCGCCATGCTATTTCCCCTGCTTGCGGGCACCCAGCCATTCGGCGACCTTCGCCGCTATCGCGTGGAACGGTTCGCCCGTGGGGTCGGTTCCCGCCGCGGGCGGCACCCCGCCGTCGCTCGCGAGGCGGATACCCATCGACAGCGGCACGCGGCCGAGGAAATCGATGTTCATCACTTTTGCCGCGGCCTCGGCGCCGCCGCTGCCGAACGGGTCGCTGACCTCGCCGCAATGCGGGCAGGCGTAGCCCGCCATATTCTCGACCAGCCCGATGATCGGCACGTCGGCCTGTTCGAACAGGCTGATCGCGCGCGTCGCGTCCATCAGCGCCAGATCCTGCGGCGTCGATACGATGACGGCACCTGCGGGCTTGTGCTTCTGGATCATCGTCAGCTGGACGTCGCCGGTGCCGGGGGGCAGGTCGACGACCAGCGTGTCGATGTCACCCCAGCTTGCATCGACGAGCTGCTCCAGGGCCTTGCCCGCCATCGGGCCGCGCCATGCGATCGCCTGACCCGGCGCCGCGATTTGCCCGGTCGACAGCATCGGTACGCCATAGGCATTGGGGACGGGAACCAGCTTCGATCCGCGCGATTCGGGCTTCACGCCCTCGCTGTCCATCAATCGCGGTTGCGACGGGCCATAGATATCGGCGTCGACCAGCCCGGCCTTCACGCCGAGCCGGTGAAGCGCGACGGCGAGGTTGGCGGCGAGGGTCGATTTACCGACGCCGCCCTTGCCGCTGCCCACCGCGATGATCGTCAGCGCCTTTTTCTCGGCGGTCATCGCGACGCGGACCTGCGACACGCCCGGCCGCGCCAGCAGGCCGGCGCGCAATTTTTCCTCGAGCGGCGTCCGCTCTTCCGCCGCCAGCCCGGTGACGTCGAGTATGATCGCGAGCGTGCCCTCCTCGTCGAGGAAGCGGAGGCCCGAGGTGCGGCCGCCGCTAAGGTCGGCGGCGATGCTGGCGAGGGGAGCGGTGTCGGTCATGTCCCGCGCAGATAGGCATGGAGCGCGCGATTGCCAGCCATTTTCGCTTGCCCCCCTGTTAATCGCGCCCGCCGCCCCTATAAAAGCAATATGAACGAGAAGATTGACGGTAGCATGGGACGCCGCAGCCCGAGGGGATTGCGGCAATTTTTCCATCAGATCAGCCAGATGGCGAACAGTCCGTGGGGCAGCGGCCCCAAGGGCGGCAACGACGATGGTTCGGAAGGCGGCAAGAAGCCCGGCCCGCGCAATCCCTGGGTCACCCCCGATCCCGCCGAACCGCGCGCGCGCAAGCCGCGCGGCCCGTCGGCGCTCGACGAACTGCTGCGCAAGGGACGCGGCTTCGGCGGCGGTGGTTCGGGCGGCAGCGGCGGGGGAATGAACCTGCCTGAATCGGCGCGGCTCTGGAAATGGGGCGTCGGTGCGGTCGTTATATTGTGGGTGCTCTTTTCCTCCTTCCATATCGTCCCGCCCGAAAAGGAAGGCGTCGTCACCCGGCTCGGCAGCTATTCGCGTACCGTCGGCCCGGGCGTGAAATTCACGTGGCCGGCGCCGATCGAGCGCATCCGGCTCGAGGACGTCCGCGCGATCCGCACCATGGCGGTCGGCTCGCCCAATGCCACCGACGAGAATTTCGTGCTGACGCGCGACCAGAGCATCGTCGACCTTGCCTATGAGGTCCGCTGGTCGGTGCGCGATCCCGAGCTGTTCTTCTTCCAGCTCGCCGATCCCGAAGGCACGATCCGCGAGGTCGCCGAAAGCGCGATGCGCGCGACGGTCGCCAATTTCGACCTCGTTCAGGCGATCGGTCCCGGCCGCGTCGAGATCGAGACGCAGGTACAGGCGCGCATGCAGGAGCTTTTGAACCAGTATCGCGCCGGCGTCACGATCCAGGGTATCGCGATCCGTCAGGCCGACCCGCCGAGCCAGGTCGACGAAGCGTTCAAGGAAGTCACCGCATCGCGGCAAGAACGCGAATCGGCAATCAACCTCGCGCGCGCCTATCAGCAACAGGTGCTCGAACGCGCACGCGGCGACACCGCGGCGTTCGACAAGATTTATGAACAATATAAGCTCGCGCCCGCGGTGACGCGTCAGCGGCTTTATTATGAAACGATGGAGAATGTGTTGTCGAACGTCGACAAGACGATCGTCGAACCGCGGGGTGTTACCCCCTATCTGCCGCTGAACCAGGTCCAGCGGCGCGTGAGTGACGCCGCGACCCCCGCGCCCGAAGCGGCGACGAAGGGAGGTCAGTGATGTTCGAGGCCCTCTTCCGCAACCCGCTTCGCCTGCTCGTCGGCGTCCTCGTCCTGCTCGTCATCCTGTCGCAGTCGCTCGCGATCGTGCCCGAAGACAAGCAGGCGCTGATCCTGCGCTTCGGCGAGATCGAGCGCACGGTGAACCGCTACAAGCCGAACGAGGACTTTGGTCGCTCGGGCGCCGGTCTTGTCCTGCGCGTGCCCTTCACCGATGGCATCCAATATATCGACAAGCGCATCCTTGGCGTGAACATGGAGCGCCAGCAGGTATTGTCGACCGACCAGCAGCGGCTGCAGGTCGACGCCTTTGCGCGCTTCCGCATCACCAATCCGGTGCGCATGTACACCGCGATCCGGACCGAGGATAAGCTTCAGGCGCAGCTTGCGACGATCCTCGGCTCGTCGCTGCGCAACGAACTTGGCAAGCGGACCTTTGCAACGCTGCTGTCGGCCGAACGCGGGGCGGTGATGGACAATATCCAGGTCGCGCTCAATCGCGAGGCAAAGAAATACGGCGCCGAGATTATCGACGTGCGGATCAAGCGCGCCGACCTGCCCGAAGGCGCGACGCTCGAAGCGGCGTACAACCGCATGCGGACGGCGCGTCAGCAGGAGGCGATCTCGATCCGCGCCGAAGGGCAGAAGGAAGCGCAGATCATCCGTGGCAGCGCCGACGGCGAAGCGGCGCGCATCTATGCCGAAAGCTTTGGCAAGGATCCCGAATTCTACGATTTCTACCGCGCGATGCAGAGCTATCGCCAGACCTTCTTGGGTGAGAACAACAAGGGCGGGACGTCGATCATCCTGTCGCCCGATAATGAATATCTGAAGCGTTTCCAGGGAGGTTGACCGGGCGGCGCGCCCGATGAACGGACGGTACAACAACGTTCATGTTCAAACGGCGTTCAGCCAGCGGCGAGCAGACAGCATCGCGCCGGGATTAGGACCTTCAACGGTTTTCGTAAGAGAAAAGGATTTGCGATCGTGCGTTATGTTTATGGCATCACTTCGGCCTTGCTGGTGGGTGGCACGGCGCTGGCGCTGGTAACCCAATCCCCCGTCGGCGCGCAGGTCGCGCAGAATGAGAAGAGCGAGATCGCCAAGGTCGTGCCCCGATCGGGCGCCCCCGAAAGCTTCGCCGACCTCGTCGAGCAGCTCCAGCCCGCGGTGGTCAACATCTCGACCAAGCAGGAGGTCACGCTGGGCGTGCGGCTCAATCCCTTCGCCGGGACGCGCGAACCGATCACGCAGGAACAGCAGGGCGGCGGCTCGGGCTTCCTGATCTCGACCGACGGTTATATCGTCACCAACAACCACGTCATCTCGGGCGGTCCGCGCGGCGAGGCGGTCAATCAGGTGACGGTGACGCTGACCAACCAGAAGGAATATAAGGCGACGATCGTCGGCCGCGACGTCGCGTCCGACCTGGCATTGCTCAAGATCGATGCGACGGGGCTGCCCTTCGTCAAATTCGCCGACAGCAGCACCGCGCGCGTCGGCGACTGGGTGGTCGCGATCGGCAATCCGCTCGGTCTCGGCTCGACGGTGACCGCGGGGATCATCTCCGCCGTGCAGCGCAACCTCGGCAGCGGCGGCGCCTATGACCGCTATATCCAGACCGACACCGCCATCAACCGCGGCAACTCGGGCGGTCCGCTGTTCGACCTCCAAGGCAATGTCGTCGGCATCAACAATATGCTGATCTCGCCCGTCGGCGCGAACATCGGCGTCAATTTCGCGATTCCCGCCGATGCGGCGATCCCGGTGATCGATTCGCTGCGCTCGGGTGCGAAGATCGAACGCGGCTATCTCGGCATCGGCATCGCGCCGGTCGACGAGGATCTCGCGGCGGCGCTCGGCCTGCCCAAGGATCGCGGCGAATTCGTCCAGCGCGTCGAGGACGACGGCGCGGCGGCCAAGGCCGGGCTGAAGCGTGGCGACGTCGTGACCAAGGTCAACGGCAAGGACGTCACGCCGCAGCAGACCTTGTCGTACATCGTCGCCAATACCAAACCGGGCACGCGCATCCCGCTCGAAATCGTGCGCGACGGCAAGACGATGACGCTGAACGCCATCGTCGGCACGCGCCCGCCCGAGGAACAGCTGGCGGGGACGAATTTCGACCCCGAGGAAGAACAGACGCTGCCCGACGATCCGTCGGGGGCAGCCGACACGACGATCCAGGAAACGCTTGGCCTCGCAGTGCAGCCGCTCACCGCCGACATCGCGCGCTCGATCGGCGTCGATGCGAACAGCAAGGGTCTGGTGATCGGTGCCGCGTCGGCGAACAGCGATGCGGGCCGCAAGGGCCTGCGCCGCGGCGACGTGATCGTCAGCGCCAACCGCACGCCGGTGACGACAAGCGACGCGCTGGCGAAGATCGTTTCCGACGCCAAAAAGGCCGGGCGCGACGCCGTCCTGCTCGAAATCCTGCGCCGTGGCGGGCCCTCGGCCTTCATCGCGGTACGCGTGAAGCCGTAACGCGCCCGCCTGCCCGCTTGTGGGACGGCCAGCCATCCGGAAGGGGTGCCGCGACCTTCGGGTCCGGCGCCCTTTTTGTTTGCGCGCGCGGTTCATGTTCTTATTATGTTCCGATAACATCGAGTCGGGAGAAGAGATGATGATCGGTTATGTGACATTGGGAACGCGCGACCTCGCCAAGGCGGCGGCCTTTTACGACGCCATCGCCGCCGAACTGGACACGCCGCGGATGATGGAATTCGACGGCTTCATCGCATGGGGAAAGCCCGACGGCGGCGCCGGCATCGGCCTGACCAGGCCGTTCGACGGCAATCCGGCGAGCGTCGGCAACGGTGTGATGGTCGCGCTGCAGGCAAGGGACCAGGACCAGGTCCACCGCCTCTACGATATCGCGCTGGCGAACGGCGGCACGTGCGAAGGCCAGCCGGGACCGCGCGGCGAAGGCTTCTAAGCGGGCTATTTCCGCGATCCCGACGGCAACAAGCTCAACGCCTTCGTCATGGGGTGAGGGCGGGACGGGAATGTCGGCATTGGGGTGGGGAGCGGGCGTCGCTTTCTACAGCTTCGTCATCCCGGGCTTGACCCGGGATCCCGCTTTTTTTGGAGGGCGCCGACGGTTTTCGAGGCCAAGCGGGACCCCGGATCAAGTCCGGGGTGACGATGGACGGAACGGCAACTCCCGGCCGAAACCCGCTGTCCGCTCCCCCAAATACCGCTTTCCTAAAAAATACCGGCATGATCTATCCTGCCGGATGAAACGATCGGCGATCCGCTCCGGCCTTAAGGCCACAAAAGCCACAATTCCGATCCGCGCATGCGGGGCTTTTGTGGCTTTAAGGATGCAGACGCCTTTGATCGTCCTGCAGAAAGATGCGCTTCAGTGTGAAGTTACGCAGTTTTCCGCCCTTCCGCCCGCGTCGCCGAATCGCGCCGGTTGCCGATTGCCTGACCTGCGCCGCCGTTCTAGAGTCTGTCCTGGAGAGATTGAGACATCGTGACGGAGTTGATTTTGGCTCAGGGCAAGGAGCGAGGAGGGAGCCATGCCGAAGCATAGTGACCGACGAGCGACGCGGCCCTGGGCCAAAATCGGCCCGCCGCGAAGCGGTTGCCCTGGGAAGTCCGCCGGACTTCGTCGCGTCGCTGGCAGGGGCCGCCGGCCCCTGCTGCACGCCGCTCCTGGCCGGCGGACTTCCCAGGGCAATCACGACGTCTCAATCTCTCCAGGACAGACTCTAGACCTTCGACAAGGCTTTCAAATGGAGGATAGCGAGTGAGCGACGCGAGCACGGCAAGCGAAATCTATATCGGCCTTGGCGGCGGCGGGGCTCCCGATGGTCCGCGCCAGTCGCTGGTGCTCAAGCGCGCGAACCGCCACGGGCTGATCGCCGGTGCGACCGGGACCGGTAAGACGGTGACCTTGCAGGGACTTGCCGAGGGCTTTTCCGCGGTCGGGGTCCCGGTCTTCGTCGCCGACGTGAAAGGCGACCTTGCCGGCATGGCGATGGCGGGCAGCCCGACCGCCAAGACGCACGAGATTTTTGCCGCGCGGGCCGCTGAAATCGGCGACAGCGAATGGGCCTATCGCGATAATCCGGTGATCTTCTGGGACCTGTTCGGCGAGCAGGGGCATCCGGTCCGCACGACGATTTCGGAAATGGGGCCGCTGCTGCTCGCGCGGCTGATGGGACTCAACGAAGTGCAGGAAGGCGTGCTCGCGATTGCGTTCCGCGTCGCCGACGAACAGAATCTGCTGCTCCTCGACATGGGCGATCTGCAGGCGATGCTCGCCTGGTGCGCCGAAAATGCCGACGAACTGACGACCAAATATGGCAATGTGTCGAAGGCGACGGTGGGCACGATCCAGCGCCAGCTGCTGACGCTCGAAAGCCAGGGCGGCGATCATTTCTTCGGCGAGCCGGCGCTCGATATCCAGGACATGATCCGCACCGACGAAAACGGCCGCGGCTATGTGAATATCCTTGCCGCCGACAAGCTGATGGCGAGCCCGAAGCTTTATGCGACCTTCCTGCTCTGGCTTTTGAGCGAGATGTTCGAGACGCTTCCCGAGGTTGGCGATCCCGACAAGCCGAAGCTCGTCTTTTTCTTCGACGAGGCGCATCTGCTGTTCGACGACGCGCCGCCCGCGCTCGCCGAAAAGATCGAGCAGGTCGTGCGCCTGATCCGCTCGAAGGGCGTCGGCGTCTATTTCGTGACGCAGAACCCGATCGACATACCCGAGGATGTCGCGGGTCAGCTCGGCAACCGCGTCCAGCATGCGCTCCGCGCGTTCACCCCGCGCGACCAGAAGGCGGTGAAGGCTGCCGCCGATACCTTCCGTCCCAACCCGAAAATCGACGTCGCGCGCGAGATCACCGAATTGAAGGTCGGCGAGGCGCTCGTCTCGCTGCTCATGGCCGACGGCGCGCCGTCGCCGGTCGAACGCACGTTGATCAAGCCGCCCTGTTCGCGCGCGGGTCCGCTCGACGCGAAAGAGCGCGCGATCATCAAGTCGATCTCGCCGGTCGAGGGCAAGTACGACACCGTCGTCGATCGCGAAAGCGCCGAGGAACTGCTCGCCGCCAAGGCCGAACAGGCGCATGCGGCCGCGGTCGAGGCGAAGGCGCAGGTCGAGGCCGACAAGCAGGCCGCGATTGCCGCGAAGGAAGAGGCGAAGCGCAAGGTCGCTGAAGAAAAGGTCCGCCTCCAGCAGGAAAAGGTCGCGGCGCGCGAAGCCGCAAAACCGAGCTTTGCGGAGAAAATGGTCCAATCGGCGGCGCGTTCGGCGGCGACCAATCTTGGCCGGCAGGTCGCGGGCAAATTCGGCGGCCAGCTGATGCGGGGAATTCTCGGCAGTCTGTTCAAATGAGCAATGCACGGGCGGTGGGGCACGGCCTCGCCGCTGTCGCCGAGCTCGTCATGCCCGGCCCGCGCGAACGCGCAGCCAAAATCTGATCGGAGAGGCTGCCTTCCCCGGTAGTGGCTCGACAAGCGTCCCGCGTTGCGGCAGTTTCGTTGCATGACAAAACCTATATTGCCTGGAGAGGTAGCCGCCGCCGTCATCGATCCCGTCGCCTATGGGGCGTGGGATCCGCTGCACGAGCAACTTGCCTGGGCGCGTGCCAACGCGCCGCTTGCGGTCGCCGAGAACCATGACCATGAGCCCTTCTGGCTGGTCACGCGGCATGCCGACATCATGGCAATCAGCCGTGATCCACAGCGATTCGCGAACGGCGTCCGCCCGACCGTGCTGACCAACCGCGATGGTGAGGCGCTGGCGCGCGCCGCGACGCCGAACAATGACGGGCACCTGATCCGCTCGCTCGTCCAGATGGATGCCCCCGATCATATGAAATACCGGCTGCTGACCCAGAGCTGGTTCATGCCCAAGAATCTGAAGATGGTCGAAGACCGCATCCGGCGACACGCCCGCGAAACGGTCGATCAGATGCTGGAGTCGGGCGGTGAGACCGACTTTGCGCGCGACGTCGCGGCGCATTATCCGCTGCGCGTCATCATGGATATCCTGGGCGTCCCGCCCGAGGATGAGCCGCGCATGCTGATGCTGACGCAGCAATTGTTCGGCCCGACCGACCCCGAGCTCAACCGGAGCCGCGAGGCGATTACCAGCGCCGAGCAGGCGATCGCGATGCTGAACTATGTCATCGCCGATTTCGAAAATTATTTCGGCGCGCTCACCGCCGACCGCCGCGCCAACCCGCGCGAGGATATCGCGACGGTGATCGCCAATGCCATGGTCGGCGGCGAACAGATCCCCGACCGCGAGCTCGCCGGCTATTATATGATCATCGCGACCGCGGGTCATGACACGACGAGCGCCTCGACCGCCGGTGCGATCATGGAACTGGCGAAGAACCCGGCGCTGTTCGAACGCTTCCGCGCCGTCGACAGCGACAAGGGCGGGTTGATCGATGAAGCGATCCGCTGGACGACGCCCGTCCAGCATTTCATGCGCAGCGCCCGGCAAGACGTCGAGATCGGCGGGCAGACGGTCCGCGAAGGCGACTGGCTGATGCTGAATTATGTTTCGGCCAACCGCGACGAAGGCGTGTTCGCCGATCCGTTCACCTTCGATCCCGACCGCGCAAAGAACCAGCAGATCGCCTTCGGCTTCGGCGCGCATGTCTGCCTCGGCCAGCATCTCGCGCGCATGGAAATGCGCATCCTGATGGAAGAATTGCTGCCGCGGCTGAAGCGCGTCGAACTTGCGGGCGAGCCTGCCCGCGTCGAATCGGTCTTCGTCGGCGGATTGAAGCGCCTGCCGCTGCGATTTGAGGCGGCGTGAACGATGGCCTAACGGTTCACCGGCCGCTTTTTCGCGATGAAGTGATGAAGCGGACGGAACCCGGGCCGCACCTCGATCGATAGTCGCTAAGCGTGTCCGCGCCCAAGGCTATCGACGGAGTTTATAATGCATATTATGAAAAAGGCCGCGGTTTCGATCGCCGCGGCATCGATGATCCTGTCGCCGATGGCTGCGTCTGCCGCTCCCGCGCTGGATAGCGCGCGTGCGACAACCGCCGCCGACGGCACGAACGAGCTCAGCGGTTCGAGCTGGCTGCCTGCCTTGCTGGCGGTTCTCGTTATTGCCGGCGGTATATGGCTGATCGCCGATAACGACGACGACGCGCCCGTCAGCCCGTAACGGTGCGAATCGAACGACCCGAAGGCCCCGTCGCAAGGCGGGGCCTTTTGTCATGGGAAGGCGAAGGTTTTAGACCTTCTCGCCGGGAAAGAAGCGTGCGACAACCTCACTTGCCAGCCGCGCGGGGCGGAGCGTTTCGGCATCGATGCAGCACCAGCTCGATTTCACTTCGGCCAGCACGTCCTCGCCGCGCTTGATGATCGTTTCGTAAAAGGCGCGCGCGCCCTGCACCTTTTCGAGGATCACCGTCGCAATGACCTGATCGTCGAGGAACGCCGGGCGGCGATAGGTAATCTCGTGTTTCAGTGCGACCCACAGGTGCGCCGCGACCGCATCGGGCGGCGCGATATGGCGCCAATGAGACAGCACCGCTTCCTGCACCCAGCTCAGATAATGGGCGTTGTTCACATGCCCCATGAAATCGATCTGGTCGGCACCGACGGCGATCGCATGGTCGTGCGGAAGGGAGGCTGCGGTCATAACGTTGACACTAGTGTCAACTATTCGTGACGGAAAGATGAAATCCGACGAATTTCGTTGTAATTAACGCTCAACCGCGCCCGCGATAGGGCGCGACGCCTTGATCGGGCAGCCACAGCGCTTCGGGCGGCGCGCCCGATTGCCAGAAGACGTCGATCGGGATGCCGCCGCGCGGATACCAGTAACCGCCGATGCGCAGCCATTTGGGTTGCATCTCGTCGTACAGGCGGCGGCCGATGCCGACGGTGCAATCCTCGTGGAAGCCCGCATGGTTGCGGAAAGACCCGAGGAAAAGCTTGAGGCTCTTCGATTCGACGATCGTTTCGCCGGGCGCATAATCGATGACGAGATGCGCGAAATCGGGCTGACCGGTCACCGGGCAGAGCGAGGTGAATTCGGGCGCCGCGAAGCGCACGAGATAAAGCTCGTTCGCGCGCGGATTGGCCACATAATCGAGGATCGCCGCTTGCGGAGAGGCGGGAAGGTCGCTGGATCGGCCCAAATGCTTCGGGGCGAGCGGGGGATGGCTGGAATCACTCATGGCTTTCGTCTAGTGCGCAGCGCGGCCAATGTCATCGCCTTGCATGACGCGATGCGACGGGCCGGGTTCAGCACCGATTCAGCGGTGCGGACGAATATGGGTCGATTGGGGTCGCGAAGACGGCATGACGATGATGCGGATCGGGCAGGAACGGAGGGCGGCCGGCGCGTCGCTGATGGCGCTGGCGTTGATACTCGGCGCCGCAAGCATGCCCGCCGCAGCGCAGCAGGCCGAAACCCCGACGCCCGCGCCCCCGTCCACATCCCAATCCGGCCGCCCGATCGATTTTCGCCTGCCGCCTGCCGACGAAGGACGCACGCCTGGGGTGCAAGGTCCATCGGACAATGGCTTGCCGCCTGTCGCACCCGGCGAACGGCGCGGTGTCCCGGCGCCGCAGCCCGCACCGCCGCGCGTCGCCCCGACGCAGCCGGCACCCGCGGCGCGTCCGGCGACCGCCACGCCCGCGCCTGCACCCGGGCGGCGCGAAACCCCGGTCGCGGCATCGCGGTCCGCTTCGAACGACCAGCCGGCCGCACCCGCGCAAACGGCGACGCCGGTTGATGCATCACCCCCGCCCGCTCCGGTTACGGCGGCGCCCGCTCCGCAGCTATCAGCGCCGGTGGATGATGTCGCGGCGCCTCCGGCACCGGCCGCCGGCCAGGACGGTACGCCGATCTGGGCGTGGCTGCTTGCCGCACTCGCGGCGCTCGGTGCGGGTATCTGGTATTGGCGCCGGCGGCCGGTCGCGGCGGGCGAAGTGCCCGCCGAATTCGTCCCGCCGGTTCGCCCCGAAACGCCGGCGGCCACACCCCGCGCCGCGACCCCGGCGCCCGCCGCGACCCCAGCGGCGACACGGACCGCTCCGCAGCCGGCCGCGCCCGCTCCGGCGGCGGACCGCACCCCGTCGCCGCTGGTCACCCGGCCGATGGACGAGCAACGCGCGCTGGTCGCCATGACACTTGAAATCCGGGATATCCGCATGACGGCGGACCAGGTCATCGTCGCGCTCGCGCTCAACCTCGCCAATCAGGGGCCGGTCGCGGCGACCGGGCTGATGGTGCGCATCGCGCTCGGTCAGGGATCGGCGATGCCCGAGGCGGTGCTCGCGCGCTTCTTCGACGGCGCGGGCGGCAGCGTGCTGCGCGACGATATCGCGATCGAGCCCGGCGCAGGCGAGCAGGTCACGGCCGAGGTCGTGCTGCCGCGCGCGACGATCGAGCCGTTGACGATCGCGGGGCGGCCGATGCTCATACCCGTCGTTGCATTCGACGTGACCTATCATTGGGACGGCCCCGGCGACGCCTTCGGCCAGAATGCGGGCAGCTTCGTGCTCGGCCGCGAGCAAGGGGCGAGCGGCGGCGAAAAGCTCGCGCCGCTCCCGCTCGATCGCGCGGCGCACCGGGTCGATCGGCCCGGAGTCCGCGCTACCGCGATTCGCCGCGCGCAATAGACCGCCGCAAAGGCGGTGCGGTTCGCCACATACCGCTCCTTTTTTGTTGCGGCGCACCATCGACTGGGGCAGGACGCCACTGCGCTTGAAAAAGGGCAAACGGGGGCATAGGCTTGCCTTCCCCGGAAAGGATGGGGGCAGAACCCGCTCTTGGCGCGTTCGAGGTTTGAAGCGATTTTGTTCAGGGCAAGGAAGCAAGGCGCAGGCATATGTCGATATTCCAAGACTTGCTGACGCAGCCATGGACACAATCGGTCAAATCCCGAAGGGACGCCGAAATGGCTTCGATCTCGTCTCCGCGCGGCCTTGCAGATGGAACCACCATCTGCGGCGGCCGCGCGAAGCCGATATCTTCGCCATTTCGGCGCCTCGAACGCGCCAAGAGCGGGTTCTGACCCCGAGGCCGTAGCAGGAGGCCGTCGAGGGAACAGGGCACAAAGTTCCCGGACGGTCGCAACAGGAGCATGACATGGACGCCTTGGTCTCAACCGACTGGCTGGAACGCGAACTGGGGGCATCGGACCTGCGGGTCGTCGATGCGACGAAATTCCTTGCCGACGAAGGCCGCGACGCCCGCGCCGAATATGAGGCTGGGCACATTCCCGGCGCGGTCTTCATGGATCTGGCCGAACTGACCGACGCGTCGAACGCGATCGAGAACATGGCGCCGCTGGCCGAAAAATTCGCCAGCCGCATGCAGTCGCTCGGTCTCGGCGACGGCAGCCGCATCGTGCTGTACGACGACAGCCCCTCGAAAAGCGCGGCGCGCGCCTGGTGGCTTCTCAAATTATTCGGTGCGCACGACGTTGCGTTGCTCGACGGCGGCCTCGCCAAGTGGAAAGCCGAAGGGCGCGGGCTCGAAATGGGCAAGCAGACGCTGCGCCACCGCCACTTTACCGTCTGGCGCGACGCCAAGGCGGTGCGCACCAAGGAACAGATGCTCGCGAATGTGGGCAGCGGCGCCGAACAGGTCGTCGATGCGCGTTCGGCGGCGCGCTTCACCGGCGAAGAACGCGACCCGCGTCCCGGCCTGGCGCCCGGCCATATCCCGGGCTCGCGCAGCCTGCCGCACGGCCAGCTGTTCAACGCCGACGGCACCTGGAAGCAGGGTGACGATCTGAAGGCCGCCTTCGACGCCGCGGGGGTCGATCTCGACAAGCCGCTCGTCACCACCTGCGGCAGCGGCATGACCGCGTCCGCGATCGCCTTCGCCGCGCACCTGCTCGGCAAGGAAGATGTGGCGGTCTATGACGGCAGCTGGGTCGAATGGGGTGCCGATCCGGCGACGCCCAAGGCGACCGGCGCGGCCTGAAAAAATCGGACACGCCGCCCTCGCGCGGGCGGGGGCGGCGGTCGTTTCGGCGACCACTGGCTTTTGGCCCGCGCTCCGCTAACAAGGCGGGGATGAGCAAGAGCAACGATGATAGCCTCCGCCCCGCGACGAAGCTGGTACAGGGCGGGCGCCGGCCCGAATGGACCGGCGATCCGCGCCTCGGCGGCAGCGTCGTCAATCCGCCGGTCTGGCGGGCGTCGACGATCCTCTACGACAATATCGCCGACCTGAAGGCGCGCGGCCATGCGACGCACGACAAGCTTTATTACGGCCGGCGCGGGACGCCGACGGTCTGGGCGCTCGCCGATGCGCTGACGCAGCTGGAGCCCGGCGCCGAAGGCACCCTGCTCTATCCGTCGGGCGTCGCCGCCAATTCGGCGGGGCTTCTTGCCTTGCTCGCGCCGGGCGATCATCTGCTGATGGTCGACAATGCCTATGAGCCGACGCGGCTGTTCTGCAACGGGCTGCTGAAGCGCTACGGCGTGACGACGACCTATTATGATCCGCTCATCGGGGCTGGTATCGCCGATCTGATCACCCCCGCAACGAAGCTCATCTTCCTCGAATCGCCCGGCAGCCTGACCTTCGAGGTGCAGGATATTCCCGCGATCACCGCCATTGCGCGCGAACGCGGCGTCCTGACGATGCTCGACAACACCTGGGCGACGCCGCTGCTGTTTCCGGCGCTCGCGCATGGCATCGACGTAACGATGATGAGCCTCACCAAATATGTCGGCGGGCACAGCGACGCGATGATGGGATCGCTCACCGCGACGCGCGCGGTGTGGCCGAAGCTCAGGAGCGCCGCGTATCAGCTCGGCCAGTCGGTATCGCCCGACGATTGCGCCTTGATGCTTCGCGGACTTCGCACCCTCGACGTTCGCCTGCAACGCCATGGCGAAAACGGGCTCATGGTCGCGAACTGGCTTGTGGCCCGGCCCGAGGTTGGGCGCGTCCTGCACCCGGCGCTTCCCGGCGATCCGGGGCATGCGATCTGGGGGCGCGACTTTACCGGCACCAGCGGGCTGTTCGGCTTCACGCTGAAAGGCGTCGACGAGGCGGCGCGGACGCGCTGCATCGATTCGCTCGCGCATTTCGGCATCGGGTTCAGCTGGGGCGGCTTCGAAAGCCTCGTCGTGCCCAGCGACCCCGCGACGATCCGGACGGCGACCGGCTGGACCGACCTCGACCCGCTGGTTCGGCTGTCGATCGGGCTCGAGGATCCCGCCGACCTGATCGCCGATCTCGAACGCGGCTTGAGGGCGATGCGCGCATGAGCGCGACGGACCGGCTGCGCGAAGGCGCGCTGCGCACGGTCGAGGCGATGCAGGCGATCGGCATTGATGTCGGTTCCTACCGCCTGTCGCTCTATGGACTATTTTCGACGATCGTCGTCGCGGTGCTGCTCTATGGTGCGGTGCGCGTCATCCTGCGCTCGATCAAATGGCTGCTCCGCCGCAACACCCAGATCGACGCGACGCAGCGGCTGCTTGCCGAGAAATTGATCGCGATCGCGCTGTTCGTCTTTGCGATGCTGTTCGGCATCGACCTGCTCGGCATCGACCTGACCGCGCTTGCGGTCTTTTCGGGCGCCGCGGGGCTCGCGATCGGTTTCGGGTTGCAGAAGACGGTCGGCAATCTGATCGCGGGAATCATCCTGTTGATGGACCGCTCGATCAAGCCCGGCGATATCGTCGTCGTCGGCGACGGCAGTTCGATGGGGGGATCGGCGCTGCCGGGCGGGGTGCCCAATGTCGGGCGCGTCGCGAAGATCGGGGTGCGCGCCGTCAACGTCATCACCCGCGACGGCAAGAAGCATCTGATCCCGAATGAGTTGCTGATGACGCAGGCGGTCGAGAATTGGAGCTATGCGAGCCCCGAGGTACGCGTGCGGATGCGGGTGCCCGTCGGTTACGACTGCGACCTCCGACTTGCGCAGCGGCTGATGGTCGAAACGGCGAAGGACAATCCGCGCATCCTGAACGAGCCCGAGCCAGTGGTATGGATCACCGCCTTCGGCGAACGCGCGGTCGAACATGAACTGCGCTACTGGATTTCGGATCCCGAGGCGGGGCTCGGCAACATCCAGGGCGAAGTGTTCCTGGGCATCTGGGACCGTTTCAAGGAGGCGGGGATTCGCATTCCCTATCCGCGGACCGACGTGCGGATGGTCGGGGCGGAAAAAGCGGCGGCTGAATAGAAGAACTGCGTGCTCCCGCGAAGGCGGGAGCCCATCATCTGTCGGCGCGGTATGCAACCGGCGGGAGATGGGTCCCCGCCTTCGCGGGGACACGCGAAAACCTATTAAAATCCCGCCGTCTTCGCGCGCTCGATGCATTCGACGATGATGCGCTTGGCTTCGTCGACATCGCCCCAGCCGTTGAGTTTCGCCCATTTGCCGGGTTCGAGGTCCTTATAGTGGCTGAAGAAATGCTCGATCTGCTGCAGCACGATTTCGGGCATGTCCTTGTAGGTCGCGACCTTGTCATAATAAGGGAAGGTCTTGTTGACCGGGACGCACAGCAGCTTTTCGTCGCCGCCGGCATCGTCTTCCATCATCAAGACGCCGATCGGGCGGCATTTGACCACCGCGCCCGCGACGATCGGCGAGCGGGCGACGACGAGGGCGTCGAGCGGATCGCCGTCCTCGCCCAGCGTGTGCGGGACGAAGCCGTAATTGGCGGGATAGCGCATCGGCGTGTGCAGGAAGCGGTCGACGAACAGCGCCCCCGATGCCTTGTCGAACTCATATTTCACCGGTTCGCCGCCGATCGGCACCTCGATTAGGACATTGAGGCTATGGGGCGGGTTATCGCCGGCGGGGATGAGGTCGATGCGCATGGGAGAGCAGTCCTTTGTTTTTGATTCGCGGGCGCCTTAGCCGCTTGAGGTCCGAAAAGTCGAGGCGGTTCGGTTAGGGGGTGGCATTGTCGACAAAAAAACCGCGTGCTCCCGCGGAGGCGGGAGCCCATCTCCTGCCGGTGCTATTTTGAACCGACAGGAGATGGGTCAGCATCGGGTTGACCATGCCCCGCATGGTCAAGGATCGTCCGGGGGACGGTCCGACCCGATGCTCCTTCGCGGGGACACACTAGAAAGGTAAAATCAAACTCGCTTAGAGCGCCCGGCGCGGCGTCAGCAGCCGGTCGAACCAGTCGGGGCCGCCGCCGGCTTTCTCGAGATGCGGCCAGCGCAGCCCGGCGTGATAGTCGATGTCGACATTGCGATAGCGGCCGCCGCGTTCGACGAGCAGGCGCACGGGAGTCTTGCCGTCGGTCGCGGTGCGCACCGCGGTTTCCAGGCGCTCGCGGCTATAGCTCATCCCCTCGACGGCCAATATCTTCGTCCCATTGACGATATCGGCGCGAAAGGCGGGGCCGTCCCACAATATGCTGCCCGCGACGCCATCCTTGTCGACGACCATCCCCAGGCTGTGCGTCAGGTCGGCGTTCTTCGCCTGCGCCATGCGGTCGCGGTCATAGACATTGGGGGTATCACGCCAGACGAGGCGGTATCCCGCGCGCTCGAACCCGGCGACCGGCGCCGGCTGGTTCGGGGCCTGCAGCCGGTCGCGCAGGAACTTCGCCCAGTCATGGGGGTGGACGGCGTTCAAGGCCGCGACGACATCGTCGAAATCATAGCTGTCCTGCCCCCAGTCGCCCTCGCGCCCGCCGAAAAAGGCGCGCGCGAAATCGTCGAGGCTTTTCGCATTGTTTGTGGCCTGGCGAATCAGCATGTCGGCTTCGAGCCAGGTCAGCGATCCCTCGTTGTAATAATCCTCGCCGCGCGACCAGCTGGGCCAGGGCTTGGGCTTGCGCGCCGCGATGACCGGGTCGAGGGTCGTATCCTCGACCGAGCGCCACTGCCGTCCCGCCTGCGCGCTGTAGAAACCGGCGTTGGTTGCCCATTCGGCGAGCACCATCTCCTTCGACTGCATCCCCGACCGTCCGGCAAGGACGAGGTCCCAGAAGCTGGTCTGCCCTTCATAGACCCACAGCAGATTGTCCTGCATCGGAGTGCGGAAATCGGGCGTCCACATCCTGTCGGGACGGCGATATTTGCCGTTCCAGCTGTGCGTCAGCTCGTGCGGCAACAGCCCGCGTTCGCTGTCATTGTCGTTCCATTTGGTGAAATAGTCCGGGTTGCGGCTGTTCTCGCTGCTGCGATGATGTTCGAGCCCGATCCCGCCGAGTTCCTCGGTGAGCGCGAGGAGAAACTCGTAGCGGTCGAAATGGCGCACCCCGAACAGCGCGACCGCTTCGCTCACCAGCGCCGCATGGCGCGCGATATGATCGGGGCTCGCCTCCAGATATTTCGCCTCGTCGGCGACGACGTTCAGCGTCACCTTGTTGCCGAGATCCCATTTGCGATAATATTTGCCCGCGAACATCGGGCTGTCGACCAGCACCTCGTAATTGGTCGGCGCATAGCTGTAGCGGTTGCCCGAAACCTTGAGCCCGTCGAGCGCCGAAGCTCCCGTCCAGCCGTCGGGCAGGGTCACGTCGAGTTGTACCGGAATCTGGCGGGTGAAATAACCCGCGGGATAGAGGCTGACCTGTTCCCATTGCAGGTTCATCATCGCCGGGGTGACGACGACGCGGCCTTCGCTGGTCCGCGTCGGCGACAGGAAATCGAACGCGACGTCGATGCTCTTGACGCCTGCGGGCACCTCGACGTCGAAGGCGTAGACGTCGGTCGGCTGGCGCGTCCAGACGAGCGGTTTGCCGCTTGCACTCGCCTTGAACCCCGCCAGTTCGGCAATCGCGCCGCGCGGCGCATGCTTGCCGGGCAGCCATTCGGGATAAAGCAGGGTCAGCTTGCCGGCGCGGGCAACAGGGATGGTCTGCCGCACATGGAAGATGCCGCGCGCGACGTCGGTCGCGTCGACCTTCAGCGCCATCGTGCCGGGATAGGGCTTGTCGGCCGGCAGCGGGATCGTCAGCGGCTGGACGACCGGTTGCGGGCGGCTGTTGCCTTCCTGTGCATGGGCGGAAGGGATGAGGGCGAAGGCCGGGGCGATCAGGGCGGCTGCGACGAACGGTGCTTTTTTCATGGCCATTCTCTGCGCCCAAATGGCGATCAGGTCCAGCGCACGCTCTGCAAGCGCGCCTTGCCGTTCGACGAAAGCCCCGGGCGCTTCAGCCCCCGGCGATCATGTTGATCGAGAAAGCCAATATGCCGATGTTGAAGATGAAGGCCTCCAGGCAGTGCCAGGTCGACACGCGGCGGATCGCGCGGCTGGTGATGTCGATATCGGCGGTCTGGAAGGTCATGCCGAGGATCAATGCGAAATGGAGAAAATCGAAATAGTCGGGCGTGCTGCTGCTTGGGATCGACAGCCCGCCGGCATGGCCGCCATGCGCTTTGCCGGGGGTGTAGAAGAGATGCGCATAATGGATCGCATAGACGGTGTTGGCGAAAAACCAGGCGAGCGCCAGCGTCACGATGACGAGCGGCTTCGAATATTGGCCGGTGCCCGCCACAAGCTGCGCGAGCGCGCCGAGCACCACCGCGCTTACCGCGACCGAGATGATGAGCAGCGCGACGCGGTTCGCGTCATTCTCGACCGCATGCCGTTTCAGGACCTGCGGATCGTGGGTCCGGAACAGCGGGATCGTCGACACGAGGAAGAGCGCGGTGACGATGTCGAAACCGATCAGGAAATCCTGTAGCGCCGATCCGTCCTGCACGATCGCCCAGGAAGCGACGAGGACCAGTCCCGCCGCATAGGCGACGAAGCGGGGAGGGGCGATGCGGTTGCCGATGGTACGCGCCATGGGCCGAACCTGCCCCGCACACGAAACCTGCGCAAGCCCGCTTTGCCTTTCGGTGAAAACCCATTAGACGCGCGGCGCATGAGCAAGGATAAATCCGCCAAAATCGCGACCCCGCAGGCCGTGCGCGGCACGCAGGACATGCTCGGCGATTTCGCCGACCGGTTCCAGCATGTCGTAGATAGGTTCGAGCATGTGCGCCGCCTCTATGGCTACAAGCGCATCGAGGTGCCGGTGATCGAGCCGACCGCGGTGTTCGCGCGTTCCCTCGGAGAAACGACCGATGTCGTGTCGAAGGAAATGTATTCGTTCGAGGATCGCGGCGGCGAGGGGGTCACCTTGCGGCCCGAATTCACCGCCGGAATCGCGCGCGCCTATATCACCAATGGCTGGCAGCAGTTCGCGCCGCTGAAGGTTGCAACGCACGGGCCCTTGTTCCGTTACGAGCGGCCGCAAAAGGGCCGTTACCGCCAGTTCCACCAACTCGACGCCGAAACGATCGGCAGCGACAGCCCGCTTGCCGATGCCGAACTGCTCGTGTTCGCCGACCAGTTGCTCAAGGAACTGGGCGTCGGCGAGGGCGTGACGCTGACACTCAACACGCTCGGCGATGCCGAAAGCCGTGATGCGTGGCGCACGGCGCTGGTCGAACATTTCATGGGCCATCGCGGAGACTTGTCGGAGGACAGCCTCGCGCGGCTCGACAAGAATCCGCTGCGCATCCTCGACAGCAAGGATCCGAAAGACCGTCCGATCGCCGACAGCGCCCCCGATATCGATGCGTACCTCACCAACGAAGCGCAGGATTTCTTCGCTGCGGTGACGGCGGGCCTCGACGCCGCGGGGGTTGCCTGGGAACGCAACGCGCGGCTGGTGCGCGGGCTCGACTATTATCGCCACACCGCGTTCGAATTCGTCACCGACCGCTTGGGTGCGCAGGGCACCGTGATCGGCGGCGGCCGCTACGACGGGCTGATCGAAACGCTTGGCGGTCCCGCGACTCCGGCGGTCGGCTGGGCGGCGGGGATTGAGCGGCTGGCGATGTTGCTGGACGCGGATGTGATCGACAACCGCCTCGACGCCGTGATTGCTGTCGAGGATGACGGCCAATTGGCGCTCGCAATGAAGGCTTTGACCGCCCTGCGCGGCAGTGGCTTTTCGACCGAGATCGTCGCAAGCGGTTCGCCGCGCAAGCGGTTCGACAAGGCCGCGAAGATACCGGCGCACGCGCTGATTTCGATCGGTACGCGTGATGGCGAGTCGTACATCAATATCCGCGGCGATAGCGAGCGAACGATAGCGGCCAAGGCAATCGTCCAGGCACTCTGATGGCCAACGTTTCCGAACGACAGATCGACGCCATCATCGAACGCCACGCCGCGCTGCAAGCGCGCATGGCGACGGGCGACATGGCGCCCGCCGACTTCGTCGCGGCGTCGAAGGAATTCGCCGAGCTCGAACCCGTCGCGACGGCGGCGCGCGAAGTGACGCGGCTGCGCGGTGAACTGGTGTCGCTGAACGCCATGCTGGCCGATCCCGAGATGAAGGCGATGGCGGCGGAGGAAATCGCCGCGATCGAGGACGCGCTGCCCGCCGCCGAGCATGACCTGGCGATCAGGCTGCTGCCGAAGGACGTCGCCGACGAACGCGCCGCGATGCTCGAAATCCGTGCCGGCACCGGCGGCGACGAGGCGGCGCTGTTCGCGGGCGACCTGCTGCGGATGTACGGCCGCTATGCCGATGGTCAGGGGTGGAAGGTCGAGATTATCTCGGCGAACGAGGCCGAGGTCGGCGGCTACAAGGAAGTCGTCGCGTCGGTCAGCGGGCAGGGGGTGTTCGCGAAGCTGAAGTTCGAAAGCGGCGTTCACCGCGTCCAGCGCGTCCCCGTCACCGAAAGCGGCGGGCGTATCCACACCAGCGCCGCGACCGTCGCGGTGCTGCCCGAGGCCGAGGAAGTCGACGTCGCGATCGCCGACAGCGACCTCAAGATCGATATCTACCGCGCTTCGGGCGCGGGCGGGCAGCACGTCAACACCACCGATTCGGCGATCCGCATCACGCATATTCCGACCGGCCTGGTCGTCATCCAGCAGGACCAGCGCAGCCAGCACAAGAATCGCGCCAAGGCGATGCAGGTGCTGCGCGCGCGGCTCTATGACCTTGAGCGCGAAAAGATTCACAGCGCCGAGGCGTCGGCGCGCAAGTCGATGGTCGGGTCGGGCGACCGCTCCGAACGCATTCGCACCTATAATTTTCCGCAGGGGCGGGTGACCGATCACCGCATCAACCTGACGCTCCACCGCCTGCCCGAAATATTGGAAGGCGCGATGGACGAACTGGTCGACGCGCTGATCGCCGAAGATCAGGCGCAGCGGCTGGCGGGGCTGGGTGAGTGAGGTAAGCGCCGCGCTGCGCGATGCGGCGGCGCGGCTAGCGGCGGTGTCGGATACCCCGCGCCTCGACGCCGAACTGTTGATGGCGCATGCACTGGGGATCGAACGGCAGGCGCTGCTCCTCGATCCGGCGCGCTTCGCCGTACCCGGCGATTTCACTGCGCTGATCGATCGCCGGATGGTGCACGAGCCGGTCGCCTATATCGTCGGCTATCGCGACTTCTGGACGATCCGCCTTGCTGTCGGACCGGGAATGCTAATCCCGCGCCCGGACAGCGAGACGTTGATCGAAGCGGCTATCGACTATTTTGGCGGCGGCGGCCCCGGTCGCATACTTGATCTGGGAACGGGGCCGGGAACCTTACTTCTTGCCGCTCTGGCACAATGGCCTGACGCGCACGGGCTGGGGATCGATGAATCGGAAAAGGCGGTCGCCTATGCCGAGGATAATGCGATCGACCTCAATATGGACGAGCGCGCGCGGTTTCGGGTCGGTGACTGGGCGTTGGCGCTTCAAGGCCAATTCGATCTGATCCTGTGCAATCCACCTTATATCGCCGATAGCGAGCAACTGATGCCCGATGTCGCGGAACATGAACCCGCCGGAGCGCTTTTCGCCGGACCCGACGGGCTCGACGATTATCGCCGGATCATCCCCGATTTACCGCGCCTGCTGGCGCCCGGCGGCATGGCGATCCTTGAAATCGGAGCCTCGCAGCTTATTTCAGTTTCTGCTCTTGCCGAAGCGGCGGGCTTTACCGTCCGGTGCCGCCGCGACCTCGGCGGCCGCGACAGGGCGCTTTTGCTGACCCGCACCTGAGCGCCGCCGCAATTATTCGCTTGGTTTACGCCGAAAAGCGCGGTAGGGGCAGCGCAGGACTGATCGGACACCCTTTGGCGATGCTTTGCATCGATACTGGCCCGGCAGGACTGCTTCCCACTTACGATGCTGGTACAGGACGTGGGTCCCGTACAAGCGGTAAAGGGCAAAGCCGCGCAGGAGCGCGGGCGCGACGCGCAAATGGCGCGGTCGGCCAAAAGGGGTTGGCATAGCTTATTTGGCTTTTCGACAGGATGTCTCAGTTGAACATGAACAACCGGCAGAGCGGTCGCCGTCGCGGCCGCAACAACAACAGCAACAACAATAATAATCGGCCGCAATCGGGCGGACGCGGTGGGGTCGACCAGGCCAACCGCATCGACAGCCGCGCGCGCGGTAACGGCGCTCAGATGATCGAGAAATACCGCAATCTCGCGCGCGACGCGCAGCTTGCCGGCGATCGGGTCCAGACCGAATATTATCTGCAGTTTGCCGACCATTATTTCCGCGTCGTGAGCGACTTCCGCGCCCGGCAGGAAGAAAAGAACGCCCAGAACGGGCAGGACCGTGGCCACGACCGCCAGCGCGAGATCCGCGGCGTCGAGGATTTCGACGGCCATGACGATACCGACGTCGATATCGACACCGATACCGGCCGCGACGACGGCGATAATGGCGACGATCGCGGCGAGCGGAATGATCGGGGCGACCGCAGCGATCGGGGCGACCGCGCCCCGCGTGAAGCCCGGGGCAATCGTGAGTCGCGCGGGGATCGTGACGATGATAGTCGCGGCAACCGCCAGCCGGCGCGGGCTCGCCCGGCGCGGGGCCGCGATGCGGATGACGGTCAGGGCGATCGCGATGAGCGCGCCGACGGCGGCAATGTCCGCGAAGAAGCCGCAGCCGAAGAACAGCCCGCGCCACGCCCGGCGCGCCGTCCGGCCCGCCGTCCGCGCAAGGATGAAGCGGCCGATGGCGCCGACAATGGCAATGCCGGCATCGATACCGCGGTGCTGCCGCCGGCGATCGGCCGCCCCGAACGCAGCGCCGAAGCCGATGCGGGCGAAGAAGCCCCCGCCGCCAAGCCGCGCCGCACGCGCCGCACGCTGGCGACCCGCGGCACCGGCGTCGAAGCGGCCGAATAAAACCGCGTTTTCGCGCTGGTCTTTGGACCGGACATGACATAGCCTCCCCGCACGACCACTGCGGGGAGGATGAATATGCGCGCATATGCAATGGCTTGCTTGCCGGTGGTGATCGCCGGGGCGGGCTTGGCCTTTCCCGCCGCCGCGCAGGACGCCGCAGCGGCCAATGCGCAGGGCGACGTCGCTGTTACCATCTATAACAACGGCCAGTCGCTGGTGCAGGACGACCGCCAGCTCAGCGTCGCGGCCGGACGCAACCGGATCGAATTTCCCGATGTGTCGGCGCGCATCCGCCCCGAGACGGTGACGCTGTCGGGTCCCGGCATCGGCATCGTCGAACAGAATTTCGATTTCGACCTGCTCACTCCCGACAAGTTGATGGACAAGGCGGTCGGTCAGTCGATCACCCTCGTCCGCACCAACCCGGCGACGGGCGCCGAACGGACCGAGCGCGCCAAGGTGCTCGCGGCGAATGGCGGGATCGTGCTCCAGATCGGCGAGCGGATCGAGGTGCTGCGCGACGACGGCCTGCCGGTGCGCGCGGTGTTCGATCGCCTGCCGCCCAATCTGCGCGCGCGCCCGACGCTGTCGGTCACCGTCGACGCGGCCAGCGCGGGCACGGTTCCGGCACGGCTCGCCTATCTTACCCCGAACCTTGGCTGGACCGCCGACTATGTCGCGCTGTTCGACGCCGCCAAGGGGGCGATGGACATCCAGGGCTGGGTGACGCTGACCAACAGCACCGGGACGACGTTCAGCAATGCGCGGACCTTGCTCGTCGCGGGCAACCCGGGCGGCGGAGGCGGCTTCGGCCAGATGAACGGCGCGATGGATTCGGCCGGGACCGAAAGCAATAATCGCGAGCGGCTCGGCGACTATTATCTCTATCCGCTCGCCGAACGCACGACGATCGCCAATGCGCAGCAAAAACAGGTCAGCTTCCTCGACGTGAAGAGCGCGCCCGCGCGCTCGACCTATGAATATGTCAACGGCTGGCTGGGCAGCAGCACCGAACCGGTGAGCACGGCCAGCGTGCTCCGCTTCTCGACCTCGCGGCAGGGCGGGCTGGGCGACCAGCTGCCCGCCGGCACGATTCGCGTCTATATGCGCGACGCGCGCGGCGACCCGCAGTTCATCGGCGAGAATCAGATCGGTCACACCCCGATGGGTTCGGCGATGTCGCTGCGCACCGGCGATGCCTTTGACGTGAAGGTGCAGACCACCGTCGTGTCGCGCACGCGCAAGAGCGATTCGCGCTGGATCACCAAGATGAAATATAGCGTCACCAACGCCCGCCCCGAACAGGTGACGGTGCTGGTCGCGCAGGACGGGCTGTATGGCGATGTCCGGATCAGCGACGAAAGCTTGAAGGGCGAACGCGTCTCCGCCGACCGCGTCGAATGGCAGGTGCCGGTGCCCGCCAATGGCAAGGCCGACGTCACCGTCACCTTCGACACCCGTTACTGAGCGCACGCAGGTGCGGGCCCGGCCCCTCCTGTTGACCTGGGCTGCGGCGCTGCTGGCGCCGTTGCCCGCGCTGGCGCAGGGCGATCCGGCGGTCGTTGTCTCGACGCGAATCGATGACGCCGCGGTCACCGTCTACCGCGCCCCCAATCGCGGCGCCGGGCCGATCAATCCGGCCTGGCCGCAGGGGTTCGCCTTCGTCACCGAAACGCGCAAGGTGACGCTGCCGGCCGGGGTGTCGATATTGCGCTTCGAAGGCGTCGCCGAAGGACTGCTTCCCGAGACCGCGGTCGTCAGCGGGCTTCCCGACGGGGTAATCGAAAAGAATCGCGACGCGCGGCTGCTCTCGCCTGCGGGGCTGGTCGATGCCTATCTGAAGCGCAGCGTCACTTTGCGCCGCACCAGCCGTGCGACCGGCAAGGTCGTCGAACAGGAAGCGGTGATTCAGGCGGGGCCGAACGGCGGCGTTGTTTTGCAGACCGCGGCGGGGTTCGAGGCGCTGGCCTGTTCGGGCCTTCCCGAGCGGATGCTCTATGCGCGCGTACCCAAGGATCTTTCGGCCAAGCCGACGCTGTCGATGCTCGTCGAAAGCAAGACGGCGCGAACGGTGACGGTGCAATTGCTCTATCTGGCCGAAGGATTCGACTGGGCGGCGAATTATGTCGCCGACCGCGGCGTCGACGGAAAGACGCTGGGCCTCACCGGCTGGATCACGGTGGCCAATGGCGGCGTGACGAGCTTTCCGGGCGCGCAGCTCAATGTCATCGCGGGGCGGCTGAGCAAGGTCTACAGCCCGCCGCTGCCGCGCAGCACCCCGGGGCCGCTGATCCTGAAATGCTGGCCGATGGACATCACCAGCACGCATCCGCTCTGGGAACTGCCGCCGATCATCGAGGTCGAGGCGAATTTCGGCGCCGATATGGCCGAAGAGGTCGTGGTGACCGCTCGGCGGCGCGAAGACAAGATGATGTACGCGATGGCACCGCCGCCGCCGCCGCCGCCGCCCGCGCCGATCTCGGCAGTCCCCGAAGATCTCGGCGACCTCAAATTCTATCGTATCCCGTTCCGCGTCGACGTGTCGGCAAAGGGACAGAAGCAGGTCGCGCTGCTGACCAAGGATCGCGTCGCGGTTGAACAATTATATGCCGGCACGCTGTACGCCAACGGCTCGCCGCGACCGCTGACGATGCGGCTCCGCGTCCAGAATCGCGAATCGGACGGGCTTGGCCTCGCGCTTCCCGCCGGTACGGCCGCGGTGTTCGAAAACATCGGCGGCCGGCGCCTCCTCGTCGGCGAAGCGCCGATCGGCGACAAGGCCAAGGACGAGCGCGTCGATTATGACATCGGGCAAAGCCCGGCGGTGCAATTTCGCGCGGTGGTCAAGGATCGCGACGCCAAGGGCAATTTCCAGACGTGGGACGTCGTGCTGACCAACGCGCGGCCGTTCGACGCCGAGGTCGAGATGCTGATTCCCTTCGCGATCGATCCGCCGCCCGGGGGATGGGAACGGCGCGGCAGCAACTGGGTGTGGCGCGTCCGCGTGCCTGCGAACGACAAGGTCATCCAAAGCTTCCGGCAGAAATTGAAGGACGGCTGATTCGGCTTGGAGTGTGTTTCAGCTATACTGACATGGAACCAGCACCGGCCCGCTCCCTTGCCTGGCCTCCCTTAGGTCGCGCGGACAAATTCGCAGCTTGTCGACGGCGGCTTTGGGGTGGAGAGGGGCCATAGGCACCACCCATTTTCGTCACCCCGGGCTTGACCCGGGATCCCGCTTTTTTGAAGGTGGCGCAGGTTTCGACGTCCAGCGGGACCCCGGGTCAAGTCCGGGGTGACGAAAAAGGAAACGGCAACTTCCGGCCGATAACAGACATTCGAATTTGTCCAAGCGGCCCAGGCTACTATCGTCAGGGAGGCCGGGAGGGGGAGCGAGCCAGTGCCGATTCCACCGTCAGTGGATAAAGACTCTAAACGACCGGCGGCAGCGGGCGCGGCCGGTGATTCGCATCGAGCGCGACGAAGGTGAAGACGCCTTCGGTCACTTTCTCCTCGGTGCTGCCGCCATCGCGGGTCGCGATCACCTCGAGGCGAATCGCCAGCGACGTGCGTCCGCGGCGTTCGATATGTGCATAGATGGAGATGATGTCGCGGAGCAGGATCGGGGCGATGAATTCCATCGAATCGATGGCGACGGTGGCAACCGCGCCCTGCGCCTCGCGCCCGGCGACGATGCCGCCCGCGATGTCCATCTGGCTCAATACCCAGCCGCCGAAGATATGGCCGTTCGCGTTGATATCGGCGGGACGCGGGACGACGCGCAGGATCGGGTCGCGCGGGCAGTCGGGCTTATCGTTATCGGTCATGGCAAGGGTCCAGATTCACTATTTACGGGTCCGAGGCGTCGAAATGGCGAAGATATCGGGATCGGGTGGCCGCCGCGGGTAGCATCGCTACCCGCAAGGTCGCGCGAGCCTGAGATCGAAGCCATTTCGACGTCCCTTCGGGATTTGACCGATTTTGTCCATGGCTGCGTCAGCGAGCCTTGGAATATATTCATATGCCTGCGCCTCGCTTCCTTGCCCTGAACAAAATCGCTTCAAACCTCGGACCCGTAAATAGTGGATTTGGACCCTAGATATCCGGATCGTCTTCGAAAGGATCCTCGATCGCCTCGTCATGGCCGCTGCCGCTCGACAGGAAGACAAGGCCCATCAGCGCGGCGCCGAGCAGGACCGACAGTCCGACCCCGGCGGTGGTGGCGATGATCATGTGGATCGTCAGCGCATCCCCCATCGTGTAGCGCAGCCAGCCGAGCGCGAGGAGCACCGCGCCGAACGAGACCAGCGCCATGCCCTTCATCAGCCGGCGATAGCGGGCCCAGGCGACTGTCGACGTGTCGCGGTTGTCGAGCGGGGATCGTTTGACCATGCGCGCCGTCATGGACCAGCGGCGCGGCAAGACCAAGCGCGAATGGAATGCGGCGACCGGTTTCGGCTTTGCCGCGAATCATGTTAAGCTCGCGCTCCAGAAGAAGCGACATGGGGAGCGGCATGGTATGACGATCGGAGCGATCCTCCACGGGCGCACGGGCCCGGTGATTTCGGCACGGAAAGAAGACACGGTCCGCGCGGTGATCGACCTGCTGGCGCAGCACCGTATCGGTGCCGTGCCGGTGATGGAGGGCGATGCGATCGTCGGCATCTTTTCCGAGCGCGACATCGTCCGCCTGATGTCCTCCTATGGTCCCGAGGCGCTCGACCGTCATCTCGACGAGGTGATGACCAAATCGCCCGTGACCTGCGATTCGCAAATGGCGGTGATCGGCGCGCTGTCGCAGATGACGCAGAAGCGCATCCGTCATCTGCCCGTCGTCGATGGCGGCCGACTCGTCGGATTCGTGTCGATCGGCGACCTTGTCAAATATCGCATCGACCGGATCGAGGCCGAAGCCGCCGCGATGCGCGACTATATCGCGTCGTAGTTCTGGCTGACGCCAAAGGCGGCACCGGCAGGTGCCGCTACACGGGTTCCGAAATCTTCCGCCGCAGCACGAGTCGCAAGACCTCGGCGATGGCTTCGCGCTCGAGCAGCCAGAGCAGTCCGCCATAGAGCGCGACGCCCAGCCCGACGAGCAGCGCCAGCCGGATCGGCGCCGCGAAGTCGTGCGGCACCAGCCATTGCGCGGCGAGCCCGACCCCAATCGCCATGAGCAGCGCCGGCGCGAGACCCGGCAGCATCGCGCGGCCGATATCCCATAAGGTAACGCCGATCAGCGGCGCCGACAGCCGCGCGGAAACGATCAGAAGCAGCGGC
>NZ_JAASQN010000006.1:0-30000 GCF_011762125.1 Sphingopyxis panaciterrae | reverse complement strand
TCTAAATAAGGGTTCCTGCGGCGAAAATGTAACGGGGCTCAAGACGTGCACCGAAGCTTAGGGTGTGTAGCAATACACGCGGTAGCGGAGCGTTCCGTAGGCTGATGAAGCGATCTGGTAATGGGTCGTGGAGGTATCGGAAGTGCGAATGCTGACATGAGTAGCGATAAACAGGGTGAGATGCCCTGTCGCCGAAATCCCAAGGGTTCCTGCTTAAAGCTAATCTGAGCAGGGTAAGCCGGCCCCTAAGACGAGCCCGAAGGGGGTAGTCGATGGGAACCACGTTAATATTCGTGGGCCTGGAGGTGTGTGACGGATCTCGTAAATTGTCTGACCTTATTGGATTGGTCAGGCTTTGAAGAGGTTCCAGGAAATAGCCCCTCCATTATAGACCGTACCCTAAACCGACACAGGTGGGATGGTAGAGTATACCAAGGCGCTTGAGAGAAGTCTCCTGAAGGAACTCGGCAAATTGCCTCCGTACCTTCGGAAGAAGGAGGCCCTCATTCCGGGCAACCGGTTTGAGGGGGCACAGGCCAGGGGGTAGCGACTGTTTAGCAAAAACACAGGGCTCTGCTAAGTCGGCTTCAAGACGACGTATAGGGCCTGACGCCTGCCCGGTGCCTGAAGGTTAAGTGGAGTGGTGCAAGCTGCGAAATGAAGCCCAGGTAAACGGCGGCCGTAACTATAACGGTCCTAAGGTAGCGAAATTCCTTGTCGGGTAAGTTCCGACCTGCACGAATGGCGTAACGACTTCCCCACTGTCTCCAGGAGATGCTCAGCGAAATTGAATTCTCCGTGAAGATGCGGAGTACCCGCGGTTAGACGGAAAGACCCCGTGCACCTTTACTGCAGCTTCAGAGTGGCATTAGGAAAGAACTGTGTAGCATAGGTGGGAGGCTTTGAAGCACTGGCGCCAGCCGGTGTGGAGCCATAGGTGAAATACCACCCTGTTGTTTTCTGATGTCTAACCTCGATCCATGAAACTGGATCAGGGACCCTCTGTGGCGGGTAGTTTGACTGGGGCGGTCGCCTCCTAAAGAGTAACGGAGGCGCGCGATGGTAGGCTCAGGACGGTTGGAAACCGTCTGTTAGAGTGCAATGGCATAAGCCTGCCTGACTGCGAGACTGACGAGTCGAGCAGAGACGAAAGTCGGTCATAGTGATCCGGTGGTCCCGAGTGGAAGGGCCATCGCTCAACGGATAAAAGGTACGCCGGGGATAACAGGCTGATGATTCCCAAGAGCTCATATCGACGGAATCGTTTGGCACCTCGATGTCGGCTCATCACATCCTGGGGCTGGAGCAGGTCCCAAGGGTTTGGCTGTTCGCCAATTAAAGTGGTACGTGAGCTGGGTTCAGAACGTCGTGAGACAGTTTGGTCCCTATCTGCCGTGGGCGTCGAAATTTGAGAGGAGTTGACCCTAGTACGAGAGGACCGGGTTGAACATACCTCTGGTGTACCTGTCGTGGCGCCAGCCGCGCAGCAGGGTAGCTATGTATGGACGGGATAACCGCTGAAAGCATCTAAGCGGGAAGCCTCCCTCAAGATAAGATTTCATAGAGCCGTGGAAGACCACCACGTTGATAGATCGGATGTAGAAGTGCGGTAACGTGTGGAGCTAACCGATACTAATTGCTCTATTCGCACTTAAGAGTCCCACCATCAACGACAATCCTGACCGGCCAAAAGCCTGACGGACTGTCCGCGAAGTGGATGATTGTAAACAGTCCATATTGCACGGGCATCGATTGAACCCAATTTTGACCTACGCCGGCTTCATTGCTTGGTGACCATGGCGTCAGTGACCCACCCGATCCCATCTCGAACTCGGCCGTGAAACCTGACAGCGCCGATGGTACTACCGCTTAAGCGTTGGAAGAGTAGGACGTCGCCAGGCATTGCAGCCGACGTATGGTCAAACGGAAAACCCATTCACAAAGTTAGAGGCCGGCAGCGATGCCGGCCTTTTGCTGTTTTGCGGCACGCACCTCCTGATATCCTTGGGGCGCGCGGAGATCCGCAAGTTGGTGGCGCGGGATGGAGCAGCCCGGTAGCTCGTCAGGCTCATAACCTGAAGGTCGTAGGTTCAAATCCTACTCCCGCAACCAATATTGGCCCGCTTTCTCGATGAGATGGCGGGCTTTTTCTTTGCCTGAGCGAGCAATGGCTGCATTATCAAGGCCTCTGCCATGCAAAGGACAGGCTTGCAGCCGAATGGGAGAGATGCCGCCTTCAGCCGTTTGCATCGAAGCGTGAGCGCGTGCCACGGTCAGCAAAGGGCTCGACCCTAACGAAACAGCCGAGTGTCCGAAAACGACCGGTTGCTGCCCTTCCTTTCATCGTCACCCGCGGAGGAGACCCGTGGCTCTTCCGCCTTGATCCGGGGTCCCGCTTGACCTCGAAAACTGCTGGTGCCCTCAAAAAAGCGGGATCCCGGGTCAAGCCCGAGATGACGAAGCTGTAGAAAGCTATGCCCGCTTCCCACCCCAATGCGGACGTCGGATCAGTTGCGCATAAATCGTCCAGAGCACGACTAAGCTGCCGCTTCCAGGAAGCTACTGCGTCGATCCGATCCTGTTCTCGCAAACCATTCTTTCCACAAGCCCGCTTTTCAGCGGGCTTTTTCTTTGGAAAAAAATGCGCGTTCGGGTAACGGCAGGAGTTGAAGATGGACGAGCAGCGCTTTCTGCGCGTCGCGATCGAACTGGCGCGAGACAATCTTGCGCGCGGCGGGCAGCCGTTCGGGGCGCTGGTGGTGAAGGAGATGGCGAAATCGTCGCGACGGGCGTCAACAGGATACTCGCGACGACGGGTCCGAACGCGCATGCCGAGCTTGAAGCAATCCGCGCGGCAAGCCGGCGGCTTGCATCGGCTGACCGGTCAGGCTGCGCGGTCTATGCCAGTGGACAACCGTGCCCGATGTGCATGGCGGCAATGTGGATGGCGGGCGTCACCGCGGTGTATTTCGCTTATTCGAACGACGATGCCGAACCATTCGGGCTGTCTACTGCCGCGATCGCCGCCGATCTGGCGCGCCCCTTCATCGATCAGTCGATGCAGATCCGCCATTGTCGCGCCGAGGATGAGACAGGCCCCGACATCTATATCCAATGGGCCCGCCAGGCCGGCGGCTCCTGAAGCGGTACAGTCAGGCTCGCGCAGGCGGCGCGCTTCAAAGTCTTCCGGTTTCCGGCCGCCAGGCGCGGTAGAAGGTGTCGACCGCGGCGTCGACCTCCTCCTGCAGGCGACTGGTGTCGCGCCCTTCCGGAAGCCCGAGGACCGCGAACTGATAGAGGCCCGACTGGCATAGCCCCGAAAATTGCTGCACGGCGCGCATCGGGTCGCCCATTCTGATCTCGCCGCGCATCATCTTCTCGGCCACCCAGTCGGCAGCGCGCGCTTTGCCGCGGCGGGGGCCGCGAGCATAAAAAGTCTCGGCAAGATGCGGGAAACGCTCGGCCTCGCCGACGACAAGGCGATAGAGCGACAGGAGCGGGCGCGCCGTCAGCTTCGTCATCAGCATATTGCCAAACGCGCGAAGCACATCGGGCACGGGACCGTCGAGCGGCAGATCGACCGTGAGCACATCGCCATATTGGGCGACGATATCGTCGACCACCGCGGCGAAGAGCTCCTCCTTCGAAGGGAAGTAGGTCCAGAGCGTCGTCTTCGAACCGCCGACCTTGCTGGCGATCGACGACATCGTTGTGCCGGCATAGCCATTCATGAAAAACAGATCGCGCGCCGCATCGACAAATGCCTTGCGCCGCGCCGCCGCGGCGTCGTCCAAGGCAGCCGTACTATCTGGTATCATTTCGATTGACAACGCATCCTCCGAAGTTCATTGGCGCATGATACCAGCTAGTATCGTTGGATGCCATGCCCTATCGACTTCTCTCCTCCGTTGCGGTTTTCTGCCTGCTTTCCGCTTGTGCGAGCGTCCCCGACCTCGGGCCCAAGCCCGTCCCGGTCGCCGCCGGATCGCTCGAATCATCGGCGAGCTTCGCCGGCGCAACCGGCGCCTGGCCGGTCGAGGGCTGGTGGCAGGGTTTTGGCGATGCACAACTCACCACGCTGATCGATGAAGGCTTGAAAGGCTCGCCCGATGTCGCAATCGCCGCGGCACGCGTCCGCGCCGCCGATGCGCTGGCGCAGCAGGCCGGCGCGGCACTCGGCCCGCGTATCGGGGCCGAAGCGAGCGCCGGCGGTGTCCAGCAGAGCAAGACGATGGGCATCCCGCCGCAATTCGTTCCCGAAGGTATCCAGGACACCGGGCATGTCGCCGCGACCTTCGCCTTCGACCTAGATCTGTGGGGCCGCAATCGCGCCGCGCTCGCCGCCGCCACCTCCGAAGCCGAAGCCGCGCGCGTCGATGAAGCGCAGGCGCGGCTGATGCTGACGACCGGCATCGCATCGGCCTATGCCGATCTTGCGGGCTATTATGACGCGCTCGGCGTCGCGAAGGATGCGCTGCGCATTCGCGGTGCGAGCGCGCAATTGTCGACCGACCGCACCCGCGCTGGGCTCGACAATATGGCAAGCCAGCGCCAGGCCGAGAGCCGTGCTGCATCGGCGCGCGGCGACATCGTCGCGCTCGAGGAAGCGATCGCGGTGACGCGCAACCGGCTCGCCGCGCTCGTCGGCGCCGGCCCCGATCGCGGGCAGGCGATCACGCCTCCCGAACTCGCAGTTTCGGATATCGGCTTGCCGCCGGCCGCCGGGATCGACCTGATCGGCCGCCGCCCCGATATCGTGGCAGCGCGGCTTCGCGCCGCAGCCGCGGCAAAACGCATCGATGTGGCGCGCGCCGATTTCTATCCGAATATCAGCCTCTCCGCGCTTGTCGGCTTCCAGTCGCTCGGGCTTTCGAACCTGTTCGATGCCGGGTCCAAATATGGCAATGGCGGCGCGGCGATCAGTCTTCCGATCTTCGATGGCGGGCGCTTGCAGGGCCGCTACCGCGGTGCGCGCGCCGACTATGACGTCGCGGTCGCGTCTTACGATGGCACGCTGGTCGCGGCGCTCCGGGACGTGGCCGACATCGTCGTTAGCCGCGCGGCGACGACGCGCCAGCTTGCCGATCGCCGCGAAGCGCTGCGCGGTGCGGCGGAGGCCGCCAATCTCGCCGGGCTGCGCTATCGCGCCGGCCTGTCGAACCAGCTCGCCCAGCTGACCGCCGAGGACAGCATGGTGGCCTTGAGCCGCTCGGTCGCCGACCTCGAGGCGCGCCAGCGGACCCTTGATATTGCCCTGATCCGCGCGCTTGGCGGCGGATATCGCACCCAGATTCCGACAGGAGAATGACGATGGCCGACGATACGGCTGCGGCCGCCCCCGACGCCCCCGAAGCCAATGGCGAACGGCAGGCGAAACGGAAGAAGCTGTTCCGGATACTGGCCATCGTGGTCGTTACGGTCGCGGCGCTTTGGGGCATCTGGTATTTCCTGACCCAGGCCGGGCGCGTGTCGACCGACAACGCCTATGTCGGCGCCGATTCGGCGACGGTGACCGCGCTCGTTTCGGGCCCGGTCAAGGATGTGCGGGTCAGCGGCACGCAAGCCGTGAAGAAGGGCGATATCCTGGTCATCCTCGACGATGCCGATCAGCGCATCGCGGTCGCCGATGCCGAAGCGGCGCTGCGCCAGGCGCGCCAGCGTTACGGACAGGCGAGCGCGACGGCTGACGCCGCCCGGGCGCGCGTCAGTGCGCGGGGCGCCGAAATCGCACAGGCGCGCGCGCGATTGCGCGACGCCGACGCGACGGTGGCGCGGGCGCAGGCCGAATATGCGCGGCGGAGCAGCATCGCCAGCACGGGCGCCGTATCGGGCGAAGAATTGACCGCCGCCCGCGCGGCGCTCGCGCAGGCAACCGCGGCACGCGACCTAGCGGCCGCAGGCATCGCCTCGGCCGAAGCGACGCGCGGATCGGCGAGCGGCGATCTCGGCGCCGCCGACGCGGTCGTGCGCGGCACCACGATCGAAACCGCGCCCGACGTCGCGGCGGCGCAGGCTCGGCTCGAAAAGGCCGAACTTGACCTTGCACGCACGGTGATCCGCGCGCCGGTCGACGGCATTGTGACGAACCGCCAGGTGCAGGTCGGTCAGCGGATCGCGGCGGGCGCGCCGATCATGGTGATCGTCCCGATCGCGACCGCCTATGTCGATGCCAATTTCAAGGAAAGCCAGTTCAAACGCATCCGCATGGGCCAGCCCGTCGAACTGGTTTCGGACTATTATGGCGGCGACGTGGTGTATCGCGGCAAGGTGGTCGGTATCGCCGGCGGCACCGGCGCGGCCTTTTCGCTGATCCCGGCACAGAATGCGACGGGCAATTGGGTGAAGGTGGTGCAGCGGCTTCCGGTACGGATTGCGCTCGATGCCAAGGAATTGAAAGCGCATCCGCTTCGCGTCGGCCTGTCGATGGAAGCGACGATCGACACGCGCGGAAAGTGACCTGACCGATGGCCAGCGTTGCCGCTCCCGCCACCACCAGCGTCCCGGCAGAGCCGCAACCGCTGAGCGGAATGCGGCTGATCGCCGCGGCCTTCGCGCTCGCGCTCGCCAATTTCGTCGTCGTGCTCGACACGACGATCGCCAATGTGTCGGTCCCGCATATCGCGGGCGGCCTCGCCGTGTCACCGACGCAGGGCACTTGGGTGATCACCAGCTATGCGGTCGCCGATGCGATCGCGGTGCCGCTGACCGGCTGGCTCGCGATGCGGTTCGGCACCGTGCGCTGGTTCATGATCTCGATCATCGGTTTCGGCTTTTTCTCTTTCATGTGCGGCATATCGCGTACACTCGATGCGCTGATCCTCTTTCGCGTCCTCCAGGGACTGTCGGGCGGTCCGCTGATGCCGCTGTCGCAGATATTGCTGCTGCGTATCTTCCCGAAGGAAAAGGCGGGGGTCGGTCTCGCGATCTGGGCGATGACCACGACGACGGCGCCGATCCTCGGTCCGATCCTTGGCGGGCTGATCAGCGACAATTGGAGCTGGCCGTGGATATTCTTCATCAACCTGCCCATCGTCGCGATCTGTGCCTTTGGCGTCGCGAGCATGCTCGGCGCGTTCGAGACGAAGAAGGTGAAGGCGCGGATCGACGTGATCGGGCTCATCCTGCTCGTCCTCTCGGTCGGCGCGTTCCAGGTGATGCTCGACACCGGACGCGAACATGACTGGTTCGGATCGGCCTGGATCGTCATGCTGGCGATCGTCGCCGCGATCAGCTTCGCCGCCTTCGTCATCTGGGAACTCACCGACGCCAATCCGGTCGTCGACCTGCGCGTCTTCCGCTTTCGCGGGTTCAGCTTTGCGACGATCGCCATATCCCTGGGATTCGGCGCCTTCTTTTCGCAGGTCGTGCTGACGCCATTATGGTTGCAGCAGGTGGCGGGTTATACGGCCACCGAAACCGGTTTCATCGTGGCGTGGATCGGTGTTTTCGCCGTATTGCTATCGCCCGTCGCGGCAGGGCTGATCGGCAAGATCGACATTCGCATCTCGATCAGCGCCGGCATCATGTGGATGGCTTTCGTGTCGATCCTGCGCGCGAGCTGGAATGCCGACGTCGATTACTGGACGCTGGCCTTGCCGCATCTGCTGCAAGGGATGGGCATGCCATTTTTCTTCGTCGGGCTGACCGCGCTGGCGCTCAGCAGCGTTCCGGCAAAGGACCAGACCTCGGCCGCGGGCCTGATGAGTTTCCTGCGCACGCTCAGCGGAGCGATGGGTACGGCGGTGGCGACGACGGCATGGGACGATGCCAGTCGAACCTCGCGTTCGGAAATGGTCTCGGCGCTCAACGATCCGGGCGGCGCCATGGATGCGCTCCAGCGCGCCGGGCTGACGCTCGAACAGGCGCGCGGTATGATCGAGCATATGGTGGAGGTGCAGGCATCGACCATCGGCGTGCTCCACCTGTTCCTCGCGTCGGGGGTCGTGTTCGTCATCGCGGCAATGTCGGTATGGTGCGCGCCGCTGCCCAAACAGGTCTCGATGGGCGCCTCGCACTAAGCAACTCGCTATGTTGCGAACAACTGGCCGGGATCGGCGAAAGCCTTGAACTCGAGTGCATTGCCCGACGGGTCGAGGAAGAACATCGTCGATTGTTCGCCGGGCCGGCCGGGAAAGCGCGTATGCGGTTCGATGACGAAGCTGACGCCCCGATCCTGCAGCCGCTCGGCGAGTGCGTTCCATTCGCTGGGCGGCAGGACGACGCCGAAATGCGGAACCGGTACGTCATGCCCGTCAACCGGGTTATGACCCGCGACCGCATCGCCATCCGGCGTAGCGACGCGATGGGCGACGATCTGGTGGCCGTAGAGGTTGAAGTCGATCCAGTCGGCGCTGCTGCGGCCCTCGGGACAACCGAGCACGGTGCCATAGAAATGGCGTGCCGCGTCAAGGTCGCGGACCGGGAAAGCGATGTGGAAGGGGGCCAGGGCGGTCATTGAAAACCCCTACACGTCTTTGGCGGAAAGATATTCATCGACGTCGATTTCCTTTTCCCAGCGCGCGACGGCGGTGGCGATCGACAGGTCGCAGGTCACGTTGGGAACGGTGCGGATCATGTCGAGGATCCGGTCGAAGGGCAGGATGAAACCGACGACGAGCGCGGTCTGTTCGGGCGTGATGCCGATCGCATGCAGCACCGCGGCGAGGACGAACAGCGATCCCGACGGCACCGGTGCGACTCCCATGGCGACGATCGTCGTGGTGCCCGCGATGACCAGATAGTCGGCGAAGCTCAGGTCGAGACCGAAGGCTTGCGCCGAAAACAAGGTGAGCATCGCGACATACATCGCGGCGCCGTCCATGCCGATCGTCGCGCCGAGCGGCAGCACGGTCGATGCGACCGGGGGCGATACGCCCAGATTGCGTTCGGCGACGCGGATCGCGACCGGCAGCGCCGCCGAACTCGACGAGGTCGAAAAACCGACCATGATCGCGTCGGCGATGCCGCGAAAGAAGGGCAGCGGCGGCAGCCAGGCGAGCAGGCGGACGACGATGCCGCCATGGATGACGAGCGTGACGATCGCGGCGCCGGTCAGCACGCATAGCGCCAGCTTGAAGATCGCCAGGAAGCTCGATGGGCCCGTCGTCCCCATCATCACCGCGATCAGCGCAAAGACGCCGAACGGCGCAGTTTCCATCACGAAGCCGACGATCCGCAGCATCACCGCGGTCCCGGCGGTCAGCAGGCGGCGCACCGGTTCGGCCTCCTTGCCCGCGGCGATCACGCCGGCGCCGACGACGATGGCAAAGAAGATGACCGACAGCGTCGCGCCATTTGCCATCGCGCCGATCGGATTGTCGGGCACGATCTCGATGAACATGCGCGCCGGATCCTGCGCCTCGGCCAGGGCCTTGGGCACCGCGCCGGCAAAGCTGGCGCCGGCGCCCGGCGCGATCAAGCTCGCGACGACAAGGCCGGTGGTGACCGCGAGCGCCGTCGTGAACACATACATCGCCAGCGTCTTGATGCCGATGCTGCCGAGCCGTTTCGGATCGGCCAGCGCCGCGACCCCCGATGCGATGGTCAGGAAGACGAGCGGGACGACGAGCATGCGGATCAGCCGCACGAACAATTCGCCGATCCACGCGATCGACGTCGCGCCCTCGCCCCACAAGAGGCCCACCGCACCGCCGAGGACCAGCGCCGCCATGATCCGTTTCCACAGCGCGATGCCGAACCAGCGGCCGAGCAGGCCGGGTTTGCGGGCGTCCGCCGCCGCGGGCGGCGCGGGCGCGGTATCGGTCATGCGGTCGATCCCATGCCATAGTCTACCCGGCTGGGCCCTATGGTCCACCCCTGTTTGCGATCAAAGGGAGCCAGGTCCGGTGGCGCGATAATCCTTCGGGTTGATCCCGTGGCGGCCGAGCTTGTCGTACAAAGTCTTGCGCGGCACCCCCAGCATCGCCATCGCCCGGGCAATGTCGCCGCCGCACGCGGTCATCGTGTCGCGGATGATCGTCGCCTCGAAGCGTGCGACGCGCGTCGCCAGGGTCATGTCGGGCGGGACGGGCGGCAGCCCGGGGTCGGACGGCAGATCGAGCACGACGCTATAGGCGAAATTCTTGAGTTCGCGGACATTGCCCGGCCAGTCATGCTCGACCAGATAGCGGCGGACGCCGTCGTCGATGGAAAAGCCCGCCAGCCCCATTTTTGCCGCCGCTTCGTCGAGGAAAAAGGCGAAGGTCTGTGGAATGTCCGAGCGCCGCTCGCGCAGCGGCGGAATGCGCAGCTTCACGACGTGCAGCCGGTAATAGAGGTCCTCGCGGAATTCGCCCGCCCGCACCGCGTCCATCAGGTCGGTCTTGGTCGCAGCGACGATGCGCAGGTCGACAGGTTCGGGCGCGCTGGCGCCGATCGGCTGCACTTCGCGTTCCTCGATCACGCGCAGCAGTTTCGCCTGCACCGCCGGATGCATCGTATCGATTTCGTCGAGGAACAAGGTGCCGCGATGCGCGCTGCGGATGCGGCCGGCATGGCCGAGCTTGCCCGTGGCGCGGTCGATCAGGTCGCTGCCGAACAATTCGGTCTCGGCGAGTTCGTGCGGCAGCGCGGCACAATTGACCGCGACCAGCGGGGCGCCGCGGCGGCGGCTCTGGCGGTGCAGCATATGCGCGACCAGTTCCTTGCCGGTGCCGGTCTCTCCCTCGACCAGCACGTCGATATCGGCCTGCGCAAGCTGGGCGATCGTTTCGCGCAGCCGCGTCATGCCGGCGCTCTCGCCGATCAGCGGGCTGTCGATCTCCGCCACCGCCGCAGTCAGCCGCCGGTTGTCGAGGATCAGCCCGCGATGGTCGAGCGCGCGGCGCGCGGTGCTCGCCAGATGATCGGCGGCAAAGGGTTTGGCGAGGAAATCGAACGCGCCGTCGTGCAACGCGCGCACCGCCATTGCGATATCGGCGTGCCCGGTGATCAGGATGACCGGGATGTCGGGATCGATCGCGTGGATCGCGGCGCGCAATTGCAGCCCGTCCATGCCCGGCATGCGGATGTCGGTGATGACGATGCCGGAAAAATCGGGCGTGATATGCGGCAGCACGCTGGCGGCGTCGGCAAAGGCCTCGACCGACAGGCCGGCGAGGTCGAGCGCCTGGATGTTCGCGGCGCGAAGCTGCGCATCGTCATCGACGAACAATATGGTCTGTTGTCCGGTGAACAGGCTCACGCTCTGAGCTCCAGCCGGAATCCGGCGCCGCCGAGCGGCGAGGGGATCAGGGTCAGCCTGCCGCCGAAATCGGCCATGATGTTGCTCGCGATCGCCAGCCCCAGCCCCAGGCCGTCGGGGCGCCCGGTCGCGAAGGGGGTGAAGAGCTGCGGCACCAGATCGGCCGGGACGCCGGGGCCGTTGTCGCAAATGTCGATGAACTGCGGATCATCGCCATGGGCATGGATCGATATGCGCGCATCGGTCTTGCCGCGCAGCGCCTCGATCGCATTCTGCAGCAGGTTGACGAAGACCTGTTCCAGCCGGACCCGCTCGGCGTGGACCGTCGCATCGGGCCGGTCGAGCGCGATGTCGAGCGCGATGCCCTGCGCGCGCAGCCGGTCGCCGATCAGCAGCAGCGTTCCGTCGATCGCCGATTGCAGCGCGACGGGGCCGAGCGGCTTGGGCCTCCGCCGCGCAAAATTGCGCAGCTCGTTGGTGATCGCGCCGACGCGGGCGGTCAGGTCGACGATGATGTCCAGATTGCCGCGCACTTTGTTTGCATCGCCGCGCTCCAGATAGCGCAGGCTGTTTTCGGCGAAGGTGCGGATCGCGGCGACCGGCTGATTGATTTCATGCGCGACGCCCGCGGTGATCTGGCCGATCGAGCCGAGCCGGCTTGCCTGCGCCAGCTCCTCGCGCGCGGCACGGTAGCGGCGATCGGTGTCGACCTGCCGTTCGGCCGCCTGCTTCAGTTCGGCATTGGCGTCGCTAAGATCCTGCGTGCGCGCGGCGACCTCGCGTTCCAGCGCAAGATGCGCGGCATGGCGGATCGTTTGCCGCTCGACGATGCGGAGCAGGGTGACGATCGCGGTGCCCACCAAAATCAGCAGGACAAGGAAGATGACGCGCGCCGTCGCATTGGCGCTGTCGCGCTTCGGCCCGAGCGGCTGGAACAGGTGGAGCGTTGTGCCGGGGAGCGAGACATGCTCCGACGCCGGGCGATAGATCGTCTCGCCGATGACGAGGTCGCCGTCGGTGCGGCGCGCCGGCAGCATCGCCAGCGGCCGCGCGCCGTAGCGCAGCGACCGCCGTAGCTCGTCCCTCCGTGCCGCCGACAGCGGCGCGAGCGAGCGGAACTGCCAGGCGCGCTCGCTGGCCATGATGACGATGCCGGCATCGTCGGTGACCAAAGTTGCCGCCCCCGAATCGGCCCATTTGCCTTCGAGCCGGTCGAACTCGACCTTGACGACGATGACGCCCAGGGTGCGCCCGTCGACTGCAACCTTGCGCGCAAGATAGAGGCCGGGTCGTCCGCTCACCGTGCCGAGTGCGAACAATTCGGCCTCGCCCCGCGCCATCGCGCCTTGGTAATAGGGGCGGAAGCGGTAATTCTGTCCGACGAAGCTTGTCGGCATCCGCCAGTTGCTCGCGGCGATCGTCGTGCCGTCGGGGCCCATGACATAGATGACGGCGGCATCGGTGCGCGCCGCGAGCTGTTCGAGCTCGCGATTGAGCCGCGCCGACGCCGCGACGCTCCGGTCGGCGAGCGCGGCGCGGACGTCGGGGAATTCGGTCAGCACGCGCGGCAGCAGACGGAATTTCTGCAACTCGCTTTCGAGCAGGCTGAGATGCGCGCGCGCATTCTGCCGCGCCTCGATATCGGTTGCTGACCGGGCATGGCTTGCCGCCCATTGCGCCAGCGCCAGCGCCGCGACGATCAGCAGGAGCGCGCCGGCGATCGTGGCCAGCAACAGCCGCCGCCGCCCGGCGCCGGGGCCCTGAACCTCAACCGAATCATTTGCGGTGACCATGTGCGGATTTTCGCACAAACTTTCAATTTGTCATGCGGAATAATGCACAAATTGCCAGCGGGTAAGGGCGCGTTTCGAAATATTATCATTTAAAACAAGTGGATAATTCTGAATCCCTATATTTTGACCGCTCGCTTAGGCGGCCATATTCTTCCGCAAAAGGCCGGTCGAACGGCCCGATCGCTCGCACCGGCGGGCCGCAGACAGGGAGAGGCCGGTGGCCGCAACGATCGATTTGAGTGCCGACCGCGCGCCTGTGAAAGCCGGGCCATGGTGGTCGCACCTCTATGTCCAGGTGCTGACCGCGATCGCCGCGGGGGTGCTGCTCGGGCATTATTTTCCCGACATCGGCGTCGCGTTCAAACCGCTCGGCGACGGCTTCATCAACCTCGTCAAGATGATCATCGCACCGGTGATCTTCCTGACCGTCGCGACCGGCATCGCGTCGGTCGGCGAAGCGAAGACGCTCGGCCGGCTGACGGTCAAGACCTTCGCCTATTTCCTCTTCTTCTCGACCCTCGCGCTGATCGTCGGGCTGATCGTTGCCAATGTGGTGCAGCCGGGGGCGGGGATGAATATCGACCCGGCGACGCTCGATGCCGGCGCGGTCGTCCAATATCAGGAGAAGGCGCATGAAGCGACGCTGACCGCCTTCCTGCTCGCGATCATCCCGACCACCTTCGTCTCGGCGCTGACCTCGGGGTCGATCCTGCAGTCGCTGTTCGTCGCGATCCTGTTCGGCCTTGCCCTGTCGCACACCGGCGCCGCGGGCGCGCAGGTCCTTGGCATGCTCGAAAAGCTGTCGGTCGTTTTCTTCCGCCTTGTCGCGATGCTGATGCGCTTCGCGCCGATCGGGGCCTTTGGCGCGATGGCGTTCACGATCGGCAAATATGGCGTCGAGTCGCTCGCCAACCTCGGCGCGCTGATCGCGACCTTCTATCTGACCTCGATCTTCTTCGTGGTGGTCGTGCTCGGCGCGATGGCGCGGCTCGCGGGTTTCTCGATCTTCCGCCTCATCGCTTACCTGAAGGCCGAACTGCTGCTCGTGCTCGGCACCTCGTCGTCCGAAGCCGCCTTGCCCAGCCTGATGGAAAAGCTGGAACGGGCGGGCTGCGCCAAGCCGGTCGTCGGCATGGTGGTGCCGACGGGCTACAGCTTCAACCTCGACGGCACCAACATCTACATGACGCTGGCGGCGCTGTTCGTCGCGCAGGCGACCAATGTCGACCTGTCGCTGGGTGACCAGATCGCGCTGCTGCTCGTCGCGATGGTGAGTTCGAAGGGCGCCGCCGGGGTCACCGGCGCCGGGTTCATCACCCTCGCCGCGACCTTGTCGGTCGTGCCGTCGGTGCCCGTCGCGGGACTCGCGCTGATCCTCGGCATCGACCGCTTCATGAGCGAATGCCGCGCGCTCACCAATTTCATCGGCAATGCGCTGGCCGCGATCGTCGTCGCGATGTGGGAAAAATCGCTCGACCGCGACGCGTTCCACCGCGCGCTGAGCGGCGAACCGGCACCGGGGCTCGCGGCGCGCCCGATCGAAACCGACAGCGATTGATGGCGCGACCGGCGGCGCGGAAGTTCAACGATAAAAATTGGGGAGAATGACAATGAAACGCACAATCGGAACCATGTTTCTGGCGAGCACCGCGATCTGCCTTCTCGCGGGCGCACCCGCACAGGCGCAGACCAGCGAAGCCGAACCGGCGGCCGATGCCGCCGCCAGCGACGAACCGCAGCCCGATGGCGAAGCCAGCGGCGATATCGTCGTCGTCGGCACGCGCATCGAAGGCGCGCGGGTGACCGAGGCGCTGCCCGTCGTGGTGGTCGGGCAGGACAGGCTCGACGCGATCGGCGCGGTCAGCGGCGACGAACTGATCCGCAACATCCCCCAGATGGGCGATGTCAGCTTCAACCCCGGCAATAATGCGCAGACCAGCAACGCGGCGCGCGGCGACGTCGGCTCGGTCGACCTCCGCTCGCTGGGCGTCGGCAACACGCTGGTGCTGCTCAACGGCCGCCGCATCGTGACCCACCCCGCCAGCCAGGGGCTGTCGGACACCGGGACGGTGCCGGTGCTGAGCTATAATTCGAACGCGATTCCGACGACCGGGCTCCAGCGGCTCGAAGTGCTGCTCGACGGCGCCGCGGCGCTCTATGGTTCGGACGCCGTCGCCGGGGTCGTCAACACGGTGCTGAAGGACAATTACGACGGCCTGCGTTTCCAGGCGCAATATGGCGGCGCCGAGGGCACCCATTTGCGCGAGTTCCAGGGCAATATCCTGGCGGGCAAGAGCTTCGATCGCGGCAATATCACCGTCTCGTTCGAATATACCGAACGCACCGCGCTGCGCGCCGAGGACCAGGACTATACCGCCTCCGCCGATCTGCGGCCCTTGTTCGCGGGCTATCCGGACTTCGCCGGATCGACCACGCCAGACGGGCGCGCGACGCGCGGACCCTGGCCCGGGCTGCAGGTGCCGGTCACCGGCGGCCGGCCGCGGCTCAATGGCACGAACCTCACCACCGCGGCGGGGGCCTTCACCGTTCGTCCGCCGAGCTTCGGCGGCTGCACCTATGCGCTGACCCCCGACCTCTGTCTCGTGAACACCTCGCTGGCGACGAACAACAGCTTCCGCGACCTGCGCTACGACACCGCCGAGGGTACGACGGTGCGGCCGCAGATCAAACGCTACAACGCCTTTGCCAACGGCCATTACGACCTGACCGATACGCTGACGCTGTTCGGCGAGTTCGGCTATTATTATTCGGACACCGTCCGCATCCAGCCGCCGGTGATCAACCTCAACCAGATCTGGGTTCCGGCGAGCAACTATTATAATCCGTTCGGCGCGGAAACGATCGACGGACAGCCCAACCCGAACCGCATTCCGGGGCTGACCAATGTGCCGGCGGAGGGACTGCCCGTCCTCCTCACCAATTATCGCTTCGTCGATACCGGGCCGCAGAAGGTGCATGTCACCGGCGAACAGATCCGCGCCTTGCTGGGCGTGCGCGGCGAGACGGCGGGCTTCAAATGGGACAGCGCCTTCGTCTATTCGGAAGCGAGCGCGCATGACAGCAGCCTCGCGGTGCGCAGTTCGGCGCTGCAACAGAGCCTCGCGCTGTCGACCCCCGACGCCTATAATCCGTTCAACGGCGGCTGCGCGGCGACGACGACCTTCGGCGACTGCACGCCCAGCTCGCAGGCGGCGATCGATGCGATCACCTTCCAGTTGCAGCGCCGTTCGAAGACGACGCTGACGATGGGTGATTTCCGCGCGTCGCGGTCCGACCTGTTCGCCTTGCCGGGCGGCGATGTCGGCATGGCATTCGGCGTCGAGATCCGGCGCGAGACGCAGCGCGACGACCGCGATGCGGCGGTCGACGGATCGAGCCCCTTCGTCGATGCGGTATCGGGCGCGACGACGATCAGCGACGCCGCCGCGGTCAGCGACAATCCCGACACCTATGGCAAAAGGACGGTCGCCGCGGCCTATGCCGAACTCGCGGTGCCCCTGGTGTCGGAGGAGATGGATATCCCGCTCGTCCGGCGCTTCGATGTTCAGCTTGCCGGCCGCTACGAACATTATAGCGATTTCGGCAGCGTCGCGCGGCCGAAGATCGCGGCCGCGTGGGACGTCATCGACGGGCTGCGTTTCCGCGGTTCCTTCTCGCAGGGCTTTCGCGCCCCGAACCTCGAACAGGTCAATGCGGTCGAATATGCGCGGCTGGCGACCAGCCAGGATTTCCTGCGCTGCGAGGTCGACCTGCGCGCCGGCCGGATCGACAATTTCACCGAATGCGGCAACAATGTCGGCTATTCGCGCCGCGTCTCTGGCAATCCCGACCTGAAACCCGAAAAGAGCACCAACTATAATCTGGGCGCGGTGATCGAGCCCGCCTTCCTGTCGTCCAGCCTCGGGCGCGTCACCTTCACCGTCGATTATTGGTCGATCCGCCAGAAGGGCATCGTCGGCATTCTCGGCAATGATACCGCGGTTGCGCTTGACTATCTGCTGCGCCTGCAGGGATCGTCGAACCCCAATGTCATTCGCGATGCCGCCGATGCCGATGACATCGCCGACTTCGCGGGGACGGGGATCGCACCGGTCGGCCGGATCAACACGGTGCGCGACCAGTTCGTCAACCTGCTGCCGCAGACGGTCCGCGGGCTCGATTTCGGCCTTTACTGGCAGTCGCCGCAAACCGGCGCCGGCAAATTCGACCTCGCGCTCAACGCGACGCGGCTGCTCAAATTCTCGCGCGCGCCGGGCGACGCCGTCGACATGCTCGTCGCCGCGCGCGAGGCCGGCGACATCGACCCCGCGACGCCGCTCCCCGAAACGCAGAATCTGATCGAGGCCAACGGCCGTCCGAAATGGCGCGGCACCGCGTCGCTCACCTGGTCGCTGGGGCAGTTCCAGCTCGGCGCCTTCGCGCGCTATACCGGCGCGGTCGACGAAACCGGCTTCGTCGACGCCGATGGCGATCCGTGGCGGGTGAAGTCGCAGATCACCGCCAACCTTTATGCCCAGATCCGGATCAAGGATACGGGCGGCATCGGCGGCGACATGCGCTGGCGGGTCGGGGTGCGCAACCTCACCGACAAGAAACCGCCGCTGTCGTCGGAAGGCTATCTGGGGGCGCTCTACAACCCCTATGGCCGTTACTGGTACACCTCGGTCACCACGGAGTTCTGATATGAGATACGGGCACGGCATCTGGTTTCTGATCGGCGCTGCCGCGCTCGTCGTCGCACCGGCGGCGGCGGCACAGGAAAGCGCGCCCGCGCAAACCGCCGCCGCCGGGGCGGCTCCATCCGTCCCGGCCGCGCAAGCCGCGCCAAAGACGATCCTGTTCATCGGCAACAGCTTCACGCAGGGCGCGCATTCGGCGGCGCGCAACTGGCGCGCGGGCAGCGTCACCGACCTCAACCATGCGGGCTATGGCGGCGTCCCGGCGCTGTTCAAACTCTTCACCGAACAGGCGGGGCTCGACTATGAAGTCAGCCTCGAAACGCAGGGGGGCAAGTCGCTCGGCTTTCATTATGACGAGCGGCGGGCGCTGTTCGACCGATCGTGGGATATCGTCGTGCTGCAGGAGTATAGCACGCTCGATCGCGAAAAGCCCGGCGATCCCGCCAATTATGTCCGCAATGTCGGCCGGCTGGTTTCGCTCTTCAAGGCGCGCAACCCGGCGGTCGACATCCGGCTTTCGGCCAATTGGACGCGCGCCGACCAGATATATGAATCACAAGGGCGTTGGTCCGGAAAGCCGGTGACGGCGATGGCCGACGACCTCCGCGCCGCGGCCGACCGCGCCCGGACCGCCAATCCGTCGGTGGCGGGGATCGTGCCGGTCGGTCAGGCCTGGAACCGCGCGATGACGACGGGCGTCGCCGACCCCAATCCCTATGACGGGATCGGCTATGGCCAGCTCGACCTGTGGACCTACGATCATTATCACGCCAGCGTCGCCGGCTATTATCTCTCGGCGCTCGTCACCTTCGGCGCCATTACCGGCGTCGATCCCACGACCCTCGGCGCCAAGGAAAAGGGCGCCGACGAACTCGGGCTCTCCGATGCACAGGCCATGGCGTTGCAGCGGGTCGCGCGCGATACGCTGAACGGCGCGGGCGGAGCGCAGGCGCGCCGCTGATCGCACTTGGGCTTCGCGCCGCCGCGTGCTAGGGGCCCGCGCCATGCTGACGATCAATGGCCTTACCGTGCGCCTCGGCGGGCGCACCATCCTCGACCGCGCGACCGCGAGTCTGCCGCCGAAGAGCCGCGTCGGGCTGATCGGCCGCAACGGTGCGGGCAAATCGACCTTGATGAAGGTGATGATCGGCCAGCTCGAAGCCGACGAAGGCGGCATCGAAATGCCGCGCAAGACGCGCGTCGGTTATATCGCGCAGGAAGCGCCCAGCGGCACCGCGACGCCGTTCGACACCGTGCTTGCCGCCGATACCGAACGCGCGGAATTGCTCGAGCAGTCGGAGACGGTGACCGACCCCGACCGGCTCGGCGATATTCATGAGCGGCTGATCGCGATCGACGCCTATACCGCGCCGGCGCGCGCCGCGCGCATCCTGATCGGGCTTGGTTTCGACGAGGAGATGCAGGGCCAGCCGCTCGACAGCTTTTCGGGCGGGTGGAAGATGCGCGTCGCGCTCGCGGCTTTGCTCTTCTCCGAACCCGACCTGCTGCTGCTCGACGAACCGTCGAACCACCTCGACCTCGAGGCGACGCTGTGGCTCGAAAATTTCCTGCGCGCCTATCCGGGCCAGCTGGTGGTGATCAGCCACGAACGCGACCTGCTCAACAATGTCGTCGACCATATCCTGCACCTCGAAGGCGGGAAGGTCGTGCTTTACGCGGGCGGTTACAACGACTTCGAGCGCCAGCGCGCGGAGCGCCTCGCCCAGCTTGCGGCGGCCAAGGCGGCGCAGGATGCGCAGCGCGCCAAGCTGCAGGATTATGTCGCCCGCAACAGCGCGCGCGCCTCGACCGCGAAGCAGGCGCAGTCACGCGCCAAGCAATTGGCGAAAATGCAGCCGATTGCCGCCGTCGCCGAGGACCCGAGCCTGACCTTCGATTTCCCGAGCCCCGACGAACTGAAGCCGCCGCTGATCACGCTCGATCTCGCCAGCGTCGGCTATACGCCGGGCGCGCCGATCCTGACGCGGCTCAACCTGCGCATCGATCCCGACGACCGCATCGCGCTGCTCGGGCGCAACGGCAACGGCAAGACGACGCTCGCGCGGCTGCTCGCGGCACAGCTCACCCCGATGGACGGCGCGATGGCGGCGTCGGGCAAGATGCGCGTCGGCTATTTCACTCAATATCAGGTCGAGGAACTCGACGGCAGCGACACGCCGCTCGGCCATATGACGCGCGTGATGGCGGGCAAGACGCCGGGCGCGGTGCGCGCGCAATTGGGGCGCTTCGGCTTCACCGGCAACAAGGCGACGACCGAGGTCGGCAAGCTGTCGGGCGGCGAGCGCGCGCGGCTCGCGCTCGCGCTGATCACGCGCGATGCCCCGCATTTGCTGATCCTCGACGAACCGACCAACCACCTCGACGTCGATGCGCGCGAGGCGCTGGTGCAGGCGCTCAACGGCTTCGACGGCGCGGTGCTGATCGTCAGCCACGATCGCCACATGCTCGAACTGACCGCCGACCGGCTGGTGCTGGTCGACGACGGTACGGCGCGCGATTTCGACGGCAGCATGGACGATTATGTCGCCTTCATCCTCGGCAAGAGTACGAACGGCGATGCCAAGGGCGCGCCCGCGAAGCCGAAGGACGCCAAATCGGCGCGGCAGGAAGCGGCCAAAGCGCGCGAGGCGCAGGCGGCGCTGCGTAAATCGGCGCAGCAGTTGGAGGCGCAGACAGGCAAGCTGAGCGCGCAGATTTCGGCGATCGATCGCGCGATGTTCGACCCGGCGGGAGCCGACCCGGCGCTGGCGAAGCTGGCGATGGGTGAGCTCAGTCGCCGCCGTGGCAAGCTCGCTGCCGAGCTGGAACAGGCCGAGATGGCGTGGATGGACGCGCTGGAAGCGATCGAGGCGGCGGCCGTCTGAACCTGCTCTCGGGGGAACGGCGCAGATTAGGTCGCGTGGATAAATTCGTGGCTTGTCTAACGTCCGCTTTGGGGTGGGGGAGCGGACGTTGCACCACCCACAGTGTACCCCGGCGAAAGCCGGGGCCCAGGGCGTTGGAAAGCCAAAGTAGCGCCGCTGCGCCCTGGACCCTGGCTTTCGCCGGGGTACACGACAGGAACCGCGACGACCGGCTGCTTCCTGCCCTTTTTACGTCATCCCGGGCTTGACCCGGGATCCCGCTTTTTTGGGCACCAACAGTTTTCGAGGTCAAGCGAGACCCCGGATCTAGCCTGTCCTGAGCCTGTCGAAGGGTCCGGGGTGACGATGATGGAGATGGCAACTCCCGGCCGATAACGAAGATTCGAATTTGTCCCCTCGGGCTCCGACCCTGATGCTCGCTATATCCCAAAAGAATCGCTTTCCTACATTACGCCGCCATGCTCCAAGCTGGCGGATGAACCGCACGCCTTGCTTCCCTGTCTTTCCCTGCGCCGCCCTTTTTGCGGTTGAGGGGGCAAAGAGAAGGGGGATGTGGCGTGACCTTTGTGACCTTCCGAATATTCATGGGCGTCGGCACGGGGATGCCTGGCATCGTCGCTCTGGCGGGGCGGAGGCGCTCGCTGCGGATTGACTCGCCGCAGCTGTTTGGTCATAATAGTTTCAATTGAAACTAGATGGGAATGCGATCATGGCCGACCTTTTCGAAAATCCGCTGGGCCTCGACGGCTTTGAATTCGTCGAATTTTCGGCGCCGGAGAAGGGCATGCTCGAACCGGTGTTCGAGGCGATGGGCTTCACGCTGATCGCGCGCCACCGCTCGAAGGACGTCCAGCTGTGGCGCCAGGGCGGCATCAACCTGATCGCCAATTACGAACCCAGATCGGCCGCCGCCTATTTCGCTGCCGAGCATGGTCCGTCGGCGTGCGGCATGGGCTGGCGCGTCCGCGATGCGGCCAAGGCTTATGAAGTGGCCGTCGCCCGCGGCGCCGAACCCGTCGAGGTCAATCCCGGCCCGATGGAGCTGCGCCTGCCCGCGATCCGCGGCATCGGCGGGTCGATCATCTATCTGATCGACCGCTATGGCGACGACCTCAGCATCTACGACATCGATTTCGTCTATGAAGACGGCGTCGATCGCCATCCGGTGGGCGCGGGCATGCAGTTGATCGATCACCTGACGCACAATGTCTATGGCGGCCGCATGGCGCATTGGGCGGCCTTTTACGAGCGCATCGCGGGCTTCCGCGAAATCCGCTATTTCGACATCAAGGGCGAATATACCGGCCTGACGTCGAAGGCGATGACTGCCCCCGACGGCAAGATCCGCATCCCGCTCAACGAAGAGGGCGCGGGCGGCAAGGGCCAGATCGAGGAATATCTGCGCGCCTATAATGGCGAGGGTATCCAGCATATCGCGTTCAGCTGCGACGATCTCTACGCCGCATGGGACAAGCTCAAGGCGCTCGGCAATCCGTTCGCGCCGGCCCCGCCCGCGACCTATTACGAAATGCTCGAAGAGCGCCTGCCCGGCCATGGCGAGTCGGTCGAGGGCCTCCAGTCGCGCGGTATCCTGCTCGACGGATCGACGCAGGAAGGCGACCCGCGCCTGCTGCTCCAGATTTTCGGCCAGACCGTCATCGGCCCTGTCTTCTTCGAATTCATCCAGCGCAAGAAGGATGAAGGCTTTGGCGAGGGCAATTTCACCGCGCTGTTCAAATCGATGGAAATGGACCAGATTCGCCGTGGAGCGCTGAATGTCGAGGAACCCGCCGAATGACCAGCCCGATCAAATTGGGCGGCGTCCACCACGCCGCCTATCGCTGCAAGGATGCGAAGCAGACGGTCGACTGGTACGAGCGCATGCTCGGCATGACCTACACCACCGCCTTTGCCGAGGATCATGTGCCGTCGACCGGTGAGTATGACCCGTACATGCACGTCTTCCTCGACGCGGGGAACGGCAACATCCTCGCCTTTTTCGAGCTTCCCAATCAGCCCGACATGGGCCGCGACGAGAATACCCCGGCGTGGGTCCAGCATCTCGCGTTCAAGGTCGGCAGCTTCGAAGAACTCGTTGCGGCGAAGGCGCATCTCGAAAGCGAAGGCGTCGACGTGCTCGGCCCGACGCATCATGGCATCTTCAAGTCGATCTATTTCTTCGACCCCAACGGCCACCGCGTCGAACTGGCGTGCGACATCGGCACCGATGAACAATATGCCGAACTGAAGCGCGTCGCGCCGCTGATGCTTGAGGAATGGAGCCGGACCAAGAAGGCGCCGCGCCATGCGGACTGGCTGCACACGGCTGCGAACGAGTAAACACCGTCGCCCCCGCGAAGGCGGGGGCCGCTGGCAGCCTTGCTCTGCGCCGCCGCGTAAACCGACGGCGGCCCCCGCCTTCGCGGGGGCGACGGTTTATTCCTACGCCCGGTCCAGCCCGATGCTCTCGAGCGTCGCGCCGCTGCACTTGTCGGCTTCCTTCGACTTGCCGTCGCCCGACAGCGCGCCGATCGCGACGAAGCCCGCGACCACCGCGACCAGAAACGCGCCGGTGACCCAGATCAGATATTTGTCGATGAACGCCTTGATCGGCGCGCCGAACAGCCGGAACAATATCCCGACGAGCATGAAGGAAAAGGCCCGGCTGGCGAGGCTGGCCCACAGGAAGGTCCAGAAATTCATGTGGATGAAGCCGGCGGTGATCGTCAGCAGCTTGAACGGGATCGGCGTCGCGCCCTTGATCAGGATGATCTCGGCGCCGAATTCGCGCAAATAGCAGGCCGCCGGCGGAAAGGCGTCGGTCAACCCGAGCACCCCGAGCAGCCACAGCCCGACGCTCTCGTACAGGAAATAGCCGATCGTATAGCCGAGCATCCCGCCCGCGACCGACGCGAACGTGCAGATGATCGCATAGCGCACCGCCTTTTTGGGGTTCGCGAGGCACATCAGGCCCAGCAGCGGGTGCGGCGGGATCGGGAAAAAGCTCGCCTCGACGAAGGATACCAGCGCCAGCCAATATTCGGCGTGCGGATGCGCCGATTTCTCCATCGTCCAGTTGTAGAGCCGCTGGATGAAGGACGGCTTGCGGACGATTTCGGTCATGCTGGTCCTTGGTTCCGGGTCAGGATGACCACGGCGCTTCTATGCCGTCGGTGTGAAGCGAAGTCGACAACAAAGCCCGTCGCCCCCGCGAAGGCGGGGGCCGCCGGCAATCTTGCACTATGCCTCCAGCGGCCCCCGCCTTCGCGGGGGCGACGAAAATCTTAGTGCCTAAAATGCCGCATGCCCGTAAACACCATCGCGAGGCCCGCTTCATTCGCCGCCGCGATCACCTCGTCGTCGCGGATCGATCCGCCCGGCTGGATGACGCAGGTCGCGCCCGCCTCGACCGCGGCGAGCAGCCCGTCGGCGAAGGGGAAGAAGGCGTCGCTGGCGACCGCGCTGCCGACGGTGCGGGGCTCGGCCCAGCCGTGCGATTCGGCCGCCTCGCGCGCTTTCACCGCGGCGATGCGCGCGCTGTCGCGGCGGTTCATCTGGCCGGCGCCGATGCCTGCGGTCGAGCCGCCCTTGGCATAGACGATCGCGTTCGACTTCACATGCTTGGCGATCGTCCAGGCGAACAGCGCGTCGGTCAGTTCCTCGTCGGTCGGTGCGCGGTCGGTGACGACCTTCAGGTCGGCGCGCGTGATGCGGCCATTATCGCGGCTCTGCGCGAGCCAGCCGCCGGCGATCGTCTTCATCATGAGCCCGCCGCGTGCCGGATCGGGCAGTTCGCCGGTCAGCAGCAGGCGGAGGTTCTTCTTCTTCGCGAACACCGCGCGCGCGTCGGCATCGGCGTCGGGTGCGCAGACGACTTCGGTGAAGATGCCGCTGATCAGCTCCGCCGTCGCGCCGTCGAGCGGCCGGTTGACTGCGATGATGCCGCCGAACGCCGACACATCGTCGCACTTCAGCGCGGCGTCATACGCCTCGGCGATCGTCGCCGCGGTCGCGACGCCGCACGGGTTGGCGTGCTTGACGATGACGCAGGTCGGATCGGCCTCGCGGAATTCGGCGACCAGCTCAAGCGCCGCGTCGGCGTCGTTGATATTATTGTAGCTCAGTTCCTTGCCCTGCACCTGCTCGGCCTGCGCAATGCCGCGCGCGGCGGGGCCGGCGGGCAGGTAGAGCGCCGCCTGCTGATGCGGGTTCTCGCCATAGCGCAGTTCGGTGGCGAGCTTCGCGGTCAGCGGCAGCGTGTCGGGGAACAGCTTGCCCTGATCGGCAAAGGCGAACCAGCTCGCGATCATCCCGTCATAGGTCGCGGTGTGCGCAAAGGCGGTCGCGGCGAGGCGCTTGCGCAGCGCGAGGGTGGTCGCGCCGCCATTCGTATCCATCTCGGCGATCAGCGCGGCATAATCCTCGGGTTCGGTGACGATGCCGACGAAGGCGTGGTTCTTTGCCGACGAGCGCACCATCGCGGGGCCGCCGATGTCGATATTCTCGATGACTGTATCGCGGTCGGCGCCCGACATCACGGTCTGGAGGAAGGGATAGAGGTTGACGACGACCAGGTCGATCGCGCCGATGCCATGCTCCTCCATCGACGCGACATGCGCCGCATCGTCGCGCACCGCGAGGATGCCGCCATGGACGGTCGGGTGCAGCGTCTTGACGCGGCCGTCCATCATCTCGGGAAAGCCGGTGAGGTCGGAGACGTCGAGGACATTGTGCCCCGCGTCGCGCAGCGCCTTCGCGGTGCCGCCGGTCGACACCAGTTCGACGCCGTGACGGACGAGCGCGGCGGCGAGGTCGACGAGTCCTGCCTTGTCGCTAACGGACAGGAGGGCGCGGCGGACGGGAATCAGGTCGGTCATGGGAAAGGGCGGCCTTTGCAGGATGGGAAAGACGCGGCTCCCCTAGTCGGGTGGCGGCGTTTCGGCAACCTTTGAAGGGTTCACGCGGAGGCGCGGAGACGCGGAGAAGAAAAGAAAGAGATTCGCGCAGAGGCGCAGAGGACGCCGAGAAAAGGAGAATATGGCGGCGAAGCCGACAATCCTCTTTCTCTGCGCCTCCGCGTCTCCGCGTGAACTAGAATCTCTGCGATCTCTGTGCTTCTGCGCGAATCTTCTACAGTCCCAGCGCCACCGCGATCCGGTCCCAGCGCACCAGCTTGAAATTCTGCGCCTTGGGCGCATTGTCGCCGTCCTGCGCCAGGAAAATGCCATCCGGATAGGCGGCGCCGAAATTGCCGGCGACCGCCTCGATCCCGTCGGTCTCGCTTGTCGCGCCGAACTCGCCCGCGGTAACCGCGAAGCGGCCGACATAGTCCAGCGAAGGCAGCTTGAAGACCGCATAGGCGTTGTCGCCCTGGCTCGACGCGAGCAGATAGCGCTGGCCCTTGTGATCGATCGTCGCGAGGCCTTCGACGTCGGCGACGAGGCGCCGGTTGTCGACCGGCGCGACAAGCCGCGCCGCGGCGCCCTTGCCGTCCTGTTTCAACTCCCAGATGCCCGCATCTTCTTCGCCGACATACAGCGTGTCGCCGTCGAAGACGCAGCCTTCGGATTGGGTCGGAATCTTATATTCCCACTGTATTGCGAAGCTCGGCGCGCCGTCGACGGCGAGCGTGCCGACGCGGACCGTGCCGTCCTTGAGGATCAGCGCAGCGGTGAGGGGCTCGCCCGGCGCCGTCTTTCTGAAGCAGAAGCCATAGGCTTCGCCGGTGCCCGCGGCCGCGCGGCCGAGCGCGGTCAGCGACAGCTTGTCGGGATCGAGGCGGAAGACCGCGATGTGGGCGTTGACGCCGTCATTGCGGTCGCTTGCAGCGACGATGTTGCCGATGACGTCGACATTGTTGACGCGTCCGCCCTCGATGAAGGCGCGGTCCTTGCCGGTCAGGTCATAGACGTGGATGCCCGCCTTCTTGTCGGTGGCGATGATCAGCGCGCGGTTCGGGTTGGTGGGATCGACCCAGATCGCCGGATCGTCGGCGGCATCGGCCTTGCCGGTGCCCACCGGATCGGTTTCGCCGCTTGCCGTGACGGGCACGGGCGGCAGGCCGGCGATGACCGGCTTCGCTTCGCCCGCCGTGTGGCCGGCCAGGGCGAGAAGCGGCACGAGGAGCGCGAGGCGGCGCATCAGAACTTTACCCGCGCACCGAACTTCATCGTCCATTTATATTGCTCGAACTGCAGCAGGTTCTGGCGGGCGCCGACATTGTTGTAGGCATAATATTTCGCGTTGTTGATGTTCACCCACTCATAGAAGACCTGCACCTGTTTGGTGACATCATATTTCGCCGACAGGTCGAGCTGGAAATGATTGTCGATGATCCGGTCCTCCGGCGCATCGTCGCCCAGCTCGTCGAGATATTTCGAACGATAGGTACCGGCAAGCCGCAGCGAAACCGGGCCCTTCTCATAGCCCAGCGCCGCGTTGAACGTGTGCTTCGATGCCGACGGCAGGGTGATCTTGCGCAGGTCGGTGATGTCGCCGTCGACCGGCACCTTCCCCGTCGCATCGGTGTAGGTGTAGTTCGCGTTCACCAGCAGCCCGTCGAACGGCGACGGCAGGAAGCGCAGCGCCTGCGTATAGCTGAGTTCGACGCCCCAAATCTTGGCGCTGTCGCCGTTGATCGGGATCGTCGCCTCGTCATAGGCGATGCCCATATATTCGCCCGCGTCTTCCAGGTTCGTGTCGACGATGAAATTCTTCACATCCTTGTAGAAGACCCCGGCCGACAGCGCGCCGTTGTTCGGCAGATAATATTCGACCCCGGCGTCGAAGTTCCACGCCACATAGGGCTTGAGGTCGGGGTTACCGAATTCGCCCTCACGCTCATTGTCGTCATTCTGCTCGATCGTGAAACGCGGTGCGAGCTTCGACAGTTTCGGGCGGACGAGGCTCTTGTAGCCCGCGGCGCGCAGCACGAGGTTCTGCTGCGGTTCCCAGCGGACGGTCAGGCTCGGCAGCCAGTCGCCATAGCTGCGCTTGAACTGGTTCGGTACGCTGAGGACGGTATCCTTCTTGGCCTCCGACCCGTCGGGCAGTTCGCCGCCTTTCTCGACCAAGGTCACGGTGTTGGCGCGAATATCGTTTTTCGTATGCTCGTAGCGCACGCCGCCGATGACGCGGAGCGTCGCGCTGTCCCAGCGGCCGAGCAGGTAGCCGGCCATGACGTCCTCGCTCACCGAATAATCCTCGACGGTCGAATCGAACAGCGAGTCGAGTTCGTTGAGTTCGAAAATGTCGCGGTTGGCATTGAAGAAGCGGCGCACGCCCTTCTTGTCCAGCACCGGCGAGATGTCGGTGATGCGATAGGTCTGGTTGCCGACCAGATCGGCCATCGTCAGATCGTCATTCTCCCAATATTGGGTTTCGAGATTATAGCGCTTGTCGCGCCAGCGGCCCTTGGCGCCCGCCTGTACGGTGAAGCTGCCGCCGTTCATCGCGAACTCGCGGCCGAGGTCGAGCCTGGCGCCCCATTCCTCGTCCTGCGAAGCCGACAGCCCGGTGACCTGCACGCTGTCGAGTTCATATTGCGACGGGTCGGCGAAATCGGCGATCGCACCGGCGCTGCCGCCGACCGTATAGCGCGGCCGCCGCGGATCGGCGAAGTCGAGCCCGAGGTTCAGGCCCTCGTCCTCGAACTTGCGTTCGAAATTGGCGGGGTCGATCGAGCCGTTCTCGCGTTCGGTCGACTTGGCGTAGCTGACCGAATATTTGGCCTGCCAGCCATTGCTCTCGGTTTCGCCGCCCAGCACGATGCTGCGGATGCGCTGACGCTCGAACCGGTCCTTGAGCGAGCGCTGGATCGACAGTTCGCCATCGGCATCGCTGTAGACGAGATCGGCGCCGCTGCCCGTCACTTCGCCCGCATCCTCGAGCTTGAAGCTCGTCTCGCGGCGATATTCCTGGTCGTCGAACTGGCTGTAGATGCCGCGCGCATAAAGCTTCGTCGACGAACCGACGCGGAAGTCGAGGTTCAGGTTCGCCGACAGGCGCTTCCGCTCGACGTCATAATCGCGATAGTTGAGCTCCTCGGTCGTGACCTGGCCGTCGTCGTTCACGTCCCAGCCGTCGGCCTCGACATTGTCGGTTTCGAACTTGCGCTGATAATAGGAAATGCCGCCCGAGATGCCGACATTGTCCGACAGGCGCTGCGCGAAATCGATGCTGCCCTTGGGGGTCAGCTTTTCCGAATGTTCATTGTAACTGCCCTCGACCTTCGCGGTCAGCAGGTTCTTGCGGCGCTCGAAGGCGCTGGTGGTGTGAATCTCGATCGACGCGCCGATGGTGTCGGCGTCCATGTCGGGGGTCAGCGATTTCTTGACCTCGATCGATTCGATGCTGTCGCTCGAAATCACGTCGAGCGCGACCGAACGGACGTCGCTTTCGGGCGCGGGCAGGCGCACGCCGTTGACCGAGGTCGCGTTGAGTTCGGGGTCGAGCCCGCGGACCGAAACGAAACGGCCTTCGCCCTGGTCGTTCAGGATGTTGACGCCGGGCAGGCGGCGCAGCGATTCGGCGACATTCTGGTCGGGGAACTGGCCGACCGCGTCGCGGGTCAGCACGCTCTCGATGCCGTCGGCGGCCTTCTGGCGCGACAGCGCGCTGGCCTGCGTCGCCGACTGGCCGATGACGAGAATGGTGTCGTCGGTGCCCAGGATGACCTTTGCCGTCACATTGCCGCTTTCGGGGACGGTGATCGTCTGGGTCCGCGGTTCGGCGCCGACATAGCGTGCTTCGAGCGTGTAGGTGCCCGCGGGCACGTCGGCGAAGCGGAAGCTGCCGTCGCGATCGGCTTCGGCGACGCGGCCGAGTTCGACGATGCGCAGCTGTGCGCCCTGCAGCGCGCGCGTGTCGCTGGCGTCGGTGACCGAACCGGTAAGGTCGCCGGCAAAGGCCGGCGCGGGAAGCGCGGCGGCGAGCGAAAGGCAGGTGCCGAGCAGGATGCGCGAACGAACGGTACGAAGCTGATGCATGATATCCCCCGAGGAGCGTGGAAATTCACCGGGGCCTGTTGGCTCCCGGCGAGTCGAGGGGGCCTTTGACAGCGCCGTATGACCGCTGTGTTACGCAGATGTCACACAAGTGAAACAGATGGTAAGCGGTGTCGGGCAAGCTCGCGCAATCGGCCGGAACTCGGCGTCGGGGAAAATTCGGGAGGCTCGATATTTTGCACCGTCATGGAGGAGACGGCCGCTTTCGGCAGATTGCTGTCCTATCCATCACCGTCACCCCGGACTTGATCCGGGGTCCCGCTTGACCTCGAAAACTGCTGGTGCCCCAAAAAAGCGGGATCCAGGGTCAAGCCCGGGACGACGAGGGAGAGAGCGAAAGCGGCCGATTGCGGACGTTCTTCTCCCCTCCCTTTTAGGGAGGGGCTGGGGGTGGGTAGCCGCCGAAGGCGGCGCTCTTCCTCTTGCTCGCTGCGC
>NZ_JAASQN010000005.1 GCF_011762125.1 Sphingopyxis panaciterrae | reverse complement strand
CGCCCCCGCGAAGGCGGGGGCCGCTGGCAACCTTGCGCTCGGCCGATTGCGGCCCCCGCCTTCGCGGGGGCGACGGTTATTTGGCTAGCGTCCGCGACCAGCCGATAACGGCCGACCCCGACGCAGGACGTCATCGCCCGGTGCGAAGGCAATCATCCCTACCGGCGCACGATCCAGTCATGCGCGGGGTCGTTGCGGAACACCCAGTTGCGCCGGGGCCCCGCCATCACATTGAGGTAATAAAGGTCATAACCATGCGGCGCGCCGACCGGGTGATAGCCGCGCGGCACCATGACGACGTCGCCATCCTCGACCGCCATCGTCTCGTCGATGTCGCGTTCGTCGGTATAGACGCGCTGGAAGGCAAAGCCCTGCGGCGGCGACAGGCGGTGGTAATAGGTTTCCTCGAGGAACGTCTCCTCGGGGTAGGCATCGCGGTCATGCTTGTGCGGCGGATAGCTCGACCAGTGACCGCCCGGCGTGATCACCTCGACGACGAGCAGGCTTTCGGCCGCGTCGGCGTCGGACAGGATGTTGCGGACATGGCGCGTGTTGGTGCCCTGGCCGCGCACTTCGACCGCGTCGGACCGGATCAGCCGCACCGCGCCCGCGCCCGTCCCCGGCGCGGTGCAGATCGCGATTTCGGCGTCGGACGCCGCCTCGATCGTATAGCGATGTCCCGCCGGGACATAGACCGAGGTCGCGGCGCCGTCGAACACCGTCGCGCGGCCGCCGATCGCCTCGAACCGCTCGCCGCCCGCGTCGATCGTCACCGTGCCGGTCAGCACGACGAGGCACGCCTCGCGCCCGTCCTCGACATGGTCGTAACGCGTTCCCGCCGCCAGCCGCACCACCCGGAAGCCGACATATGTCCAGCCCGCGCTGGCGGGGGTGATGTCGAGCAGCGTGCCGTCGTCATCGGGTGCGTGCGGGCGGACGAGCAAGGACATCAGGCCAGCGCCTCCGCGCGCGCCAGCCGCTTCAGCGTATCGAGCCCAAGCTGGCTGTACTCGCGCGGATTGGCGATCGCCGGATCCTGTTCGGCCTCGATCACGATCCAGCCCGAATAATTCATCTCGGCGAGCGCGCGCATGAACGGCGCATAATCATAATCGCCGTCGCCCGGCGCGGTGAACATGCCGCCGACGACGCCGTTCAGGAAACTCGTCCCGTCGGCACGGAATGCGTCATATTTCGCGGTGCGCACATCCTTGCAATGGACGTGGGCGACGCGTTCGGGGCGCGCCTTGATCACGTCGATCGGTTCGATCCCGCCGAACAAGGCATGCCCCGTATCGAGCACCAGCCCGACATGGTCGCCGGTCGCGTCGAAGAAGCGTTCGAGCTCGTCCTTCGTCTCGACGACCGTGCCGAGATGATGGTGATAGGCGAAGCGCAGCCCGCGATCGTTGATGAAGCGCGCGACGCTGTTCAGCCGCTCGCCGAACTGTTTCCAGTCGGCGGCGGGCAGCACCGGGTGCGTGTCGAGCCGGCTGCCGTAGCGGTCGCCATGCACCGCGTTCGAGGTTTCGGCGAGGATGAAGACGCTCGAATCCATATATTCGAGCAGCGCGAGATGCTTCGCCAGCGCGTCGATTTCGGCATCGGCATCACGTAGTAGCAGGTTCGACGAATACCAGCCGCTGACGATATCGAGCCCGTAGCCCGCCATGATCGGCGCCAGCGTCTCGGGATCGCGCGGGAATTTATTGCCCAGCTCGACGCCTTCGAAACCGATATCGCGCACATCGGTCAGCAGTTCGTCGAGCGTCGTGTCGCCGCCCAGTTCGCGCATATCGTCGTTGCACCAGGCAATCGGGCTCACGCCCCAGCGGATCGTCATGTCCTGTCTCCCTTGATCTTTGCGTCATAGGCGCGGCGTGCCGCCTGCACCTCGGCGCGGGTCGATACTTCGGGAACCGCGACGTCCCACCAGTGGCCACCCGCTTCGGTCGTGATCATCGGATCGGTGTCGATGACGATCACATAGGTTTTGGCCGACGCTTTCGCGCGAACGAGCGCGGCCTCCAGCCCGGCGATGCCGTCGACCTTCTCGGCCGCGGCTCCCAGGCTGCGCGCATGCGCGGCGAAATCGATATCGGGCAGCGCCTGATGCGCGCTATCGGCGAGCAGGTTGTTGAACGGGCGCCCGCCCGTCCCCTGCTGCAGGCGGTTGATGCAGCCGTAACCGCGGTTGTCGAGCAGGACGACCGTCATCTTGTGCCCCAGCATCACCGACGTCGCGAGTTCGGAATTGAGCATCAGATAGCTGCCGTCGCCGACCATCACATAAACGTCGCGCGCCGGGTCGGCCATCTTGACCCCCAGCCCGCCGGCCACCTCATAACCCATGCACGAAAAGCCATATTCGACATGATAGCCGCCGGGGCGGTGGCTGCGCCAAAGCTTGTGCAATTCGCCGGGCAGCCCGCCCGCGGCGCAGACGACGGTCGCGTCTTCGTCCGCCTGCCGCCACACCGCGCCGATCACCTGCGCGTCGGATGGCAGCGCCGGGCCCGGTGCGGTCGCGGCATCCCAGGCGGCGTTCCATTCGGCGACCGCACCGGTGTTCGCCTCGCGCCACGCCGCATCGACCTGCCAGCCGCCGAGCGCTGCGGCGAGCGCTTCGAGTATCTCGCGCGCATCGCCGACGACCGCCTCGGCGCCCTGCTTGATCGCATCGGGCGCCGCGACATTGACCTGGATCAGCCGCTTGCCCGCGAACAGGGTGCGCGACCCGGTGGTGAAATCCTGGAGCCGCGTGCCGACCCCGACGATCAGGTCGGCGGCCTCGGCGGCGGCATTGGCGGCGCTTGTCCCCGTCACCCCGATGCTGCCGAGCGCTTGGCGATGATCCCACGCCAGCGCGCCCTTGCCCGCCTGCGTCTCGGCGACCGGAATGCCGGTCGCGGCGGCAAGCTCGGCCAGCACCCCCTCGGCGCCCGCATAAAGCACCCCGCCGCCCGCGACGATCAGCGGCGCCTTCGCGCCGCGGACCGCCTCGACGAGCGCATCCAGTTCGCCGCGATCGGGACGCGGCCGGCGCGGACGCCACACCCGCGCCGCAAAGAAGCTCTCGGGATAGTCCCAGGCCTCGGCCTGCACATCCTGGCACAGCGCCAGCGTCACCGGCCCGCACAGCGCCGGATCGGTCAGCACCCCCATCGCGCGCGGCAGCGCATCGATGATCTGTTCGGGCCGGGTGATCCGGTCGAAATAGCGCGACACCGGGCGGAAACAGTCGTTCGCGCTGACCACCCCGTCGCCGAAATCCTCGATCTGCTGCAACACCGGGTCGGGGCGGCGGCTGGCATAGACATCGCCGGGCAGGAACAGCACCGGCAGCCGGTTGACATGCGCGAGCGCCGCCGCGGTCACCATGTTCGTCGCGCCGGGACCGATCGAGGTCGTGCACGCCATCGCGCGCTGCCACCGGCTCGCCTTGGCAAAGGCGATCGCGGCATGCGCCATGCCCTGCTCATTATGGGCACGATAGGTGGGAAGCACCTCTTCCATTCCGGCCAGCGCTTCGCCCATGCCGGCGACGTTGCCATGGCCGAAAATCGCCCATACGCCGGCGAAATATGATGTTTCGGCGCCATCGACCTCGACCCGCTGCGCCGCGAGCCAGCGCGACAGTGCCTGTGCCATCGTCAGCCGAAGATATCCGCTCATACCGCCACCCCGGAAGCCGCCCTGGCATCGCGCGCGCTGCGCCAGCCATCGGCAAGATAGCGCAGATTGTCGCCGAGCGCGCGGATGGCCGCTTCGTCGTCGATCGCACCGGTCAGCCACTGCTGCGCGACGTCCTGAAAGATCGTCCGGCCGACCGCGAATCCCTTGACCAGCCCAAAGGGCGCCGCGGCGACGATGCCCGCAAGCACTTCGTCCTGCGGCGCCGACAGGCCGAGCAGGACGATACCGCGGCACAGCGGATCGTGGCGCAATATTGCGGCCTCGCTGGCCGCCCAGGCGGCGGCGTCGGTCGTCGGTTCGAGCTTCCACCAGTCGGGATAGATGCCGAGCGAATAGACATGGTCGATCACCGACGCGATCGTCGCGCTATCGACCGGCCCGTGCTTCGAGGCGATGATTTCGAGCAGGAATTCGTGCCGGGTGCGGCGGCACGCGTCGAACAGCCGCAGCAGCTGGCGATCCTGCCGCGCGCGCATCTCGGCGTCATCATCCGGATGATAGAAGACGAGGCATTTGACGACATGATTGGTCGGCCAGTCGCGCAACGTCATGCCGACATCGGGCGATCCTTCGAACCGCAGCGGGCGCGACCCCGGCACTTCGATCGGCCGCCCGATCCAATAGGGGTGATCCGCCGCCGCCTCGAGCGCCCGCGCCCCGAAACGCCCGTCGAGCAGCACCCCGTAGCAGGGGTCGCCCGCCGCGAGCCGGTGCAGCGCCTCGAGCGCGAGATTCTTGAAACGGTGGACCCGCGCCTCGTCGCTCTCGCCCAGTTCGGCGAGCAGGTCGTCGAACTGGCTGCGATGGTCGATTGCCAGCACGGTCAGCTCCTCGCGGTCGCCCTGCCGGTTCGTCGACCAGTGCAATTGTTCGAGTTCGGCGCTCTCACGCAACCGGTGCGGCCAGCGGCCGGCGAGGAAATGCTGCAGCTCGTCCCACGACGCCATCGCCGGCGCGCAGCCATGCCGCGACACGACGAGCGCGCCGCACGCATTGGCGATCTCGCAGCATTTTTCGAGCGGCATGTCGCGAAGCCAGCCGCGCAGGAAACCCGCCATGAAGGCGTCGCCCGCGCCGAGCACGTTGAACACCTCGATCGGAAAGCCGCGCCCGACGATGCCGTCGTCCAGCGAATTCGCGATATCGCCCGGAAAGGCGACGCAGCCGTCGGCGCCGCGCTTGCAGACGAGCAGCGCGCCGCTCTTGGCGCGGATCGCGCGCAGCGCCGCCAGCGTGTCGGTCGAACCGCCGAGGATGTGGATCTCTTCCTCGGTGCCGACGATCAGGTCGCAGAGCGGCAGCACGCGCTGCAGCGCTTCGGTGACGCCGCGATCGGCGACGAAGCGGTCCTCGCCATTATCCTTGCCGGCAAGCCCCCACAGCACCGGCCGGTAATCGATATCGAAAATGACGCGCCCGCCCGCCTGTTTCATCAGCGTCGCGGCCTTGATGCTCGCCGCGAACACGCCCGGCTGCGACAGATGGGTGCCGTTCACGAGCAGCGCGCCTGCAGATTGGATGAAATCGGGATCGATATCGTCGGCACAGAGCGCCATGTCGGCGCAATTTTCGCGGTAGAAGATCAGCGGAAACGTATCGGCGTCGCGGATGCCGAGGATCGCCAGCGCGGTCAGCCGCTCGGGGTCGGTCCGCACCCCGCGCGTCGCCACCCCCTCGCGTTCCAGCTCCTCGACGATGAAGCGCCCGAAATGATCGGCGCCGACCCGCGTGATCAGCCCGGCGCGCAGCCCCAGCCGCGACGCGCCGACCGCGGTGTTCGTCGGGCTGCCGCCGATATATTTGGCGAAGCTCGCCATATCCTCGAGCCGGCCGCCCATCTGCTCGCCGTATAAATCGATTCCCGCGCGTCCCAGCGTGACGACGTCCAGTTGGCACTCCCCGCCTGTTTTATGCCCTTGTTGCGCCATCACTTTCCAGACCGTCCTTCCTTGGTCTGTAACACATATTCCAACTTTAGAATGTTTGCAACATATGTTTCACAATGGGAATGAATGGAATATCTATGTCCCGACGCCGTCGCGGGCCTTGCCATCGGTGCGGGTGGCTTCGAAAGCGAAGTTAATCACCAGCGCCTGCGCCAGGCACATCGACGCCGACAGCGAACGGAATTTCCTCACCTCTGCCTCGCGAATCTGAAGGACATGCTCGGCAGGCTTGGCGACCGGGCTGACCAGGCTGTCGCTGATCGCCAGGACGCGGCCGCCATGGGCTTTCGCGGCGTTGACCACCGCGACGGTTTCTTCGGAATAAGGATGAAAGCTGATCGCGATCAGCAGGTCGCCGGGCCCGATCGCATGCACCTGTTGCAGCCCGAGACCGCCGACGCCGTCGATGAATACCGTACGCTTGCCTGCCTGAAGCAGCGAATAGGCAATATAGGAGGCGACAGGGAAGGACCGGCGAAAGCCCGCGACATGCACCGTGTCGGCCGCCATCAGCAGATCGACCGCGGCGCGCATGTCGGCGCCGCTCACCGTCTGCAGCAGATTCTGGATCGCGAGGCTGTTGCCCTCGACGAATTCGGAGAGGAGATTGGCGGGCTCGGCATCCTGCGCGCTCGTCGTCTGGTCGAGCTGGCGGACGCGTTCGGAATAGCCAAGCGCGGCATTGTTGCTGAGCAGGCCGTCGCGGAACAGCCGCTGCATCTGGCTGGCGCCCTCGAAGCCGAAACTTTTGGCGAAGCGGACGATCGCCGATGGCTGGACGCCGCAGCGCTCGGCAATCACCGCCAGCGTCTCGAGCGCGATGTCGTTCGGCTCGTCGAGGATATAGCGTGCGATTTGCTTCAAACGCTTGCTCAGCGTTTCGTAGCGGCTCACGATTTCGGCGCGCAATTCTTCCGCCGAGGCGGGGGTTGTCGGGACGTCGGTCAAAATTCAATCTCCCCCTTCATTCTGGAAAAACGGAATATCTGTTCAAAACTTGTAACGCAACTATCGCCCTGCGGCATTTCCCACGCTATGGAATATATGTTCCACTCTTTAAACGCATGGAACAAGGTTTCAACTGGAGAGACTTGAATGCACGACATTGCACTGATCGGCGCCGGCAGGATCGGCAAAATCCATGCGGCGAACCTGGCCGCCAACCCACGCCTGCGGCTGACGCGCGTCGTCGATCCCTTCCCCGAGGCGGCCGCGGCCGTGGCGGCACAATATGGCGCGCGCGTGTCGACGATCGAGGAGGCGTTGGCCGACGCGGCGATTGCGGGGGTCGTGGTCGCGAGTTCGACCGATACCCACCTGCCATACAGCCTTGCGGCGGCCGAGGCCGGCAAGGCGATCTTCTGCGAAAAGCCGCTCGACCAGGACCTTGGCCGCGCGCGCGAATCGGCGGCGCGATTCGCGGCGCTGGGCGCACGCCTGTTCCTTGCCTTCAATCGCCGCTTCGATCCCAATTTCGCCGCCTTGCAGGCGCGGCTCGCGGGCGGCGCGGTCGGCGCGCTCGAATCGCTGCACATCATCAGCCATGACCCCGCGCCGCCGCCGGTCGATTACGTCAAAGTGTCGGGCGGCATCTTCAAGGATATGGTCATCCATGATTTCGACATGGCGCGCTGGCTGCTTGGTGAAGAGGTAACCGAGGTCTTCGCCAGCGCCTCGGTGCTTGTCGACCCCGCGATCGGCGAAGCGGGCGATGCCGACACCGCGAAAACGATCCTGCGCACCGCCTCGGGGCGGATGTGCGTCATCTCGTCGAGCCGGCGAAGCGGCTATGGCTATGACCAGCGGATCGAGGCTTTCGGGTCGAAGGGCATGATCCGCGCCCAGAACCAGCTCGAAACGACGGTAGAGACATGGGGCGAGAATGGCGCCGCCGCCGACCGCTTCCAGAATTTCTTCCTCGATCGCTACGCCGTCGCCTATGCGCGCGAAGCCGATCATTTCGCCGACATACTCGACGGCGGCACCCCACCGCTCGTCGATTTCCGCGACGGCGTCGCCGCGCTCGCACTCGCAGAGGCAGCGGCGCAATCTGCGCAAACAGGAGAGCGCGTGCTGTTGTAGCGTCGCCTGGAAAACGACCGGAAGCGCCGCCGTCAAACCATAAGCTTCGTCATTCCCCGCGCAAGCGGGAATGACGACGGGGGTGCGCCCCCTCGCCTCGAGTCAAATATCCTTGCCCAGCCGTTCCAGCCAAGCCTTGGCCTGCTTTGGCTCTCCCGGAGCGTTGGACGCGACCGGGCCGCGTGATGCTTCGAATTGCGCGTGCAAGGCGAACGGCTGCAACCCCAGCTGATCGCGCATCCGGTCTATTTCTTCACCACGGTCACACAAATCCGTGACGACGGGCGCCCAGTTTGCGCGGGTCCAGCGATCCTGATTGTGGCCGAACAGACCCCACGAGCCGGCCGCGGACTTGCGCAAGGCATCGATCAGGGCATCCTCATACTCGGCTTCCAGCTCGAGGCGGCGGGCATCGAGACGCGCGAGACGGTCCGCCCTGCTCATCGCGCCGACAGATAGCCGCGGGCGATCAAATCGGCCTCCAGCGTCCTTGCATCCTCGAAGCGATGCCCCGCGATCCCGACCGATTCGGCACCCGCGATATTGGTCGCGATATCGTCGATGAAAAGCGCCCCTGCCGGATCGATGCCGAAACGTTCGATCGCCAGCCGGTAGATCGCCGGACCGGGCTTCGTCAATTTTTCGGTGCCCGAGACGATGATATCGCGGAAGCGGTCGAAGACCGGCTGGATCGGGCGGAAACCCGCCCAGAAATCATGCCCGAAATTGGTGATCGCGAACAACGGCACGCCCGCGGCGTCCAGTCGTTCGACGAGTTCGAGGCTGCCGGGGACCGGGCCGGGGATCGATTCGTTGAAGCGCGCGGCATAGGCGTCGATCAGCGCCGCGTGATCGGGGAATTCGACGCGGCGTTCGGCCACCATATCGGCAATCGGGCGGCCCGCATCGTGCTGGAAATGCCACGCGGGCGTCACGACATGGGTCACGAACCATTCGAGCTCCTGCTTGTCGTCGATCAGCTTGGCGAACAGGTGGCGCAGGTCCCAGTCGAAGAGGACGCGCCCGACGTCGAAGATCACGCTTTGCCGAATCATACGCACCCCGGACACGCGAAAGCGCCGCCGGAAGCATCCGACGGCGTCACGCTGTTTCTCACAAGCAAACGGGGCGAAAACGCCCCGCGCAGGGGCATCAGCCCTGGCGCGCCTTGAAGCGGCGGTTGGTCTTGTTGATCACATAGGTGCGGCCACGGCGGCGGATAACGCGGTTATCCCGGTGGCGGTCCTTCAGCGACTTCAGGCTGTTGCGAATCTTCATGGTTCTTGTCCGTAAATCTTGGCGTTGTTACGCGAAGCGGCGCAACTATGGGGATAAGGCCGAAAAGTCAACTGGCTCCTACCCATATTTCGTCATGCCTGACTTGATCCGGCATCCATCGCAGCGCCGATGTTGTGGACCCCGGATCAAGTCCGGGGTGACGAGGAGGATTATCCCGCCAGCGCCTTTTGCCGCCGCCTTTGCACCGACGAGCCATAGCCCATCGCTTCGCGATATTTGACGACGGTGCGCCGCGCGATATCATGGCCTTCGCCCGACAATTTCTGCGCGATCGTCTCGTCGGACAGGATTGCTTTCGCATCCTCGGCCTCGATCATCGCCTTGATCCGGCTCTTCACCGCCTCGGCCGACACCGCACCGTCGCCGTCGGTCGCCGAAATGCCGCTCGAAAAGAAATATTTGAGCTCGAACAATCCGCGCGGGCAGCTCAGATATTTGTTGCTGGTGACGCGGCTGACAGTCGATTCGTGCATGCCGATTTCCTCGGCGATCTGACGCAAGGTCAACGGGCGCATATGCGCGACGCCATGGAGGAAGAAGCCCTCCTGCTGCTTGACGATCTCGCTCGCAACCTTGACGATCGTCCGCTGACGCTGGTCGAGCGCGCGGACGAGCCAGTTGGCGCCGGCCAGCTGCTCCGACAGCCACGCCTTGCTCTTGGCGGCCGCGCCCTTGGCGAGTTCGGTATAATAGCGGCGGTTGACGAGCAGCCGCGGCAGGGTGCCGCTATTGACCTCGACCGCCCAGCCTTCGGCGGTCTGGCGCACATAAAGATCGGGAACGACCGCCAGCGCCGAATCGCCGCCGAACCGCAGCCCCGGTTTCGGATCATAGCTGCGCAGCTCGCGGATCATGTCGGCCAGATCCTCGTCATCGACCCCGCAGATGCGCTTCAGCTGCGGAAAGGCGCCCTTGGCGACGAGGTCGAGGTGCGCGATCATGCACGCCATCGCGGGGTCGTAGCGATCGGCCTCGCGCGCCTGGATCGCGATGCATTCGGCGAGGTCGCGCCCGCCCACCCCCGACGGGTCGAAGGTCTGGACGATCGCGAGCACCGCTTCGACGTGCGCGAGCGGGATTCCGAGCCGCAGCGCCAGGTCGGCCAGGTCGGCGCGGAGATATCCTGCCTCGTCGATCAATGCGACGAGTTGCTCGGCGAGCATCGCGTCAAGCCCGCCGAAGCGTTCGCCGACCTGCGCGAGCAAATGGCCGTGCAGCGTCTCATCCTCGCCCGCGAAACTGTCGAAATCGATATCCTCGCCTGCCCTCGACAGGCCGACGCTGTCGCTCGCGCTGTCGTGGTGAAAGCTTTCGGCGCTCAGGTCGACGTCGAGGTCGTTGGCGGTGCCGGCGTCCGACACCAGCGCCTCGTCGGCGCCGAGCGACGCCGCTTCGGCGGCGGGCGCTTCGCTGTCCGGCCCGCCCTCGGGATCGCCGGCGCTGCCGTCGCTGTCTGCCGGCGATGCATCGAGCAGCGGATTGCCCTCGAGCGCCTCGGCCAGATAGGCTTCGAGTTCGAGGTTCGACAGCGCAAGCAGTTTGATCGCCTGCTGCAACTGCGGCGTCATCACCAGCGATTGCGACTGGCGCAAGTCTAGGCGCGGACCCAACGCCATCGGCGGCTATACGGTCACAGGGAGAAGCCCTCGCCGAGGTAGAGGCGACGAACCTCGGGGTCGGCGACGAGCTCTTCGGGCGAGCCCGCGAGCAACACCTTGCCATCGTAAATGATGCAGGCGCGATCGACGAGGTCGAGCGTTTCGCGGACATTATGGTCGGTGATGAGCACGCCGATGCCGCGCGTCTTCAAATCGGCGACAAGATCGCGAATGTCGCTGATCGACAGCGGATCGATCCCCGCGAACGGCTCGTCGAGCAGCATGATCGACGGGTTGGCGGCCAGCGCGCGGGCGATTTCGGCGCGCCGCCGTTCGCCGCCCGACAACGCCATTGCCGCCGACGTGCGCAGCCGCGCGAGGCCGAATTCGTCGAGCAGTTCCTCGAGCCGCCGCTCGCGCGACACCCGGTCGGGCTCGCTGAGTTCGAGCACTGCGCTGATATTCTGTTCGACCGTCATACCGCGAAAGATCGACGTTTCCTGCGGCAGATAGCCAAGGCCAAGGATCGCGCGGCGGTACATCGGCAGCGCGGTGATGTCGGCGCCGTCGAGCATGATGCGCCCGGCGTCGGGTTTGACCAGCCCCATGATCGAATAGAAGCAGGTCGTCTTGCCCGCCCCGTTCGGTCCGAGCAGGCCGACGACCTCGCCCTTGCCGACCGACAGCGACACGTCGGAGAGGACGGTGCGCTTGTCATAGCTTTTGGCGATCGAGATGACCGCAAGCCCGTTGCCCGCCGCGGCGTCTTCCTGAACATGCGCGGTATGTTCGGCGACCCCGTGATCGCTTGCGACAATGGTCCCCGCGGTGGCTTCGTCGGTCATATCCAGGTCACATCCTTGTCTGCCCCCGTGCGGGCGTTACCCCAGCGACGCGGCGAAGGTCAATCTGGCAAGATTTTTGCAGGGATAAATGGAGAGGGTCATCATGGCGATAAAAATGCCGTGTGCACCCGCGAAGGCGGGTGCCCATCTCCGACCGGTTCCAACTCGCACCGGCGGGAGATGGGTCCCCGCCTTCGCGGGGACACGCGCCATAATCAATGTCCCACCGTTTCCCCGCGCGCGATCCCCGACAGCGCAAGCTGTTCGTCGATCGCGGCGAGCAGCCGTGCCAGCGCCGCCTCATCCTTCGCCTCGGCGCGCGCGACAAGTACGTCCTGCGTGTTCGAGGCGCGGAGCAGCCACCAGCCGTCATCGGTCAGCACGCGCGCGCCGTCGGTGCGGTCGACCTTCGCTCCCGACGCCGCGAGCCGGTCCAGAACTTCGTCCACAATGGCGAACTTGCGGCTCTCGTCGACCTGGAAGCGCATCTCGGGGGTGTTGACCATCGGCGCCATGTCGCCGCGCAGCGCGGTGACGCTCTTGCCGAGCAGCGTCGCGGCTTCGATCAGCCGCAGTGCGGCATAGGGCGCATCGTCATAGCCATAATAGCGATCGGCGAAAAAGATGTGCCCGCTCATCTCGCCCGCCAGCGGGCTGCCGGTTTCCTTCATCTTCGCCTTGATCAGGCTGTGCCCCGTCTTCCACATCAGGGGCTTTCCGCCCAGCTCGGCGACGCGGTCGAACAGCGCCTGACTGGCCTTCACATCGGCGATCACCGTCGCCCCGGGGCGATCGCGCAGCACCGCGGCCGCATAGATTTGCAACAGCTGATCGCCCCAGATCACCCGGCCCTCGCCGTCGATCGCGCCGATGCGGTCGCCGTCTCCATCGAAAGCGACGCCGAAATCGAGGCTCTTCTCGGCGACCAGCTTCTTGAGATCGGCCAGATTCTTTTCCTCGGTGGGATCGGGATGGTGGTTCGGGAAATGGCCGTCGATATCGGTAAACAAAAGATGATGCTCGCCCGGCAGGCGCGCGGTAAGCTTTTCGATGACGGTCCCGGCAGCGCCATTGCCAGCGTCCCAGCCGACACGGAAAGCACCCCCGGCGAAACCCTCGACCAGCCGGTCGACATAGGCGTCGACGATGTCGATGCGCTCCGAAACGCCCTGTCCCCCAGGCTTGGCGACCTCCCAGTCGCCCGCCGCCGCCATCGTGCCGATCTGCTGGATGTCGGCGCCGAAGAACGGCCGCCCCTGAAATACCATCTTGAAGCCGTTATAGTCGGGGGGATTATGACTGCCGGTTATCTGTATGCCGCCATCCACCTCCTCGGTTGACGCGGCATAATAGAGCATCGGCGTCGGCCCCAGCCCGACGTTCAGCGCGTCGATCCCCGCGGCATTGACCCCGTCGATCAGCGCGTCGGCGAGCATCGGCGACGAGAGCCGCCCGTCATATCCGACCGCGATCCGCTTGCCCCCCGCACGCGCGATCAGCGTCGCGAAGCTGCGCCCGATCGCATAGGCATCCTTGTCGGACAGCGTGTCGCCGACCACTCCCCGAATGTCATATTCGCGAAGCATCGTCGGGTGAAAATTGTGCGTCATCATGGATCCCTCGGGAGAAAAGGTAAAGTCAGGCCGCGGCGAACAGATCGCCGTCCGGATGAAACCGCTCGCGCTTGGGAAGGTTCAACCCGCCCATCGCTTCGCGCAGTTCCTGCCGCGCGACGACATGGCCGATCCCCATGCCGCCGAGATGCGCCTTGTCGAGCAAGGTGAGCCCGGCCGGGAACAGTTCGCGGTAGATGACGCGTTCGCCGAGCCCGGGGATGACGCGAAAGCCGACGCGGCGCGACAGCTGGGTCAGCGCCTCGCCGACGCGGCGCATATTATGCGCATCGACATGCTGCAGGCGGTTGCGCAGGATGATCCAGTCGATCGTCCGCCCGTCGGTCTTGGCGCGCGCCTTGCGCGTGTCCCAGATCAGTTCGGAATAAAAGCTCGGGCGGACGACCTGGAATGTTTCGGGATCGACCTGCCCGATCAGGTCGAAATCGATGAAGCTGTCGTTGATCGGCGTCACCAGCGTATCGGCGCTCGTCGCGAGGTGGCGCGCGAAGACATCGTCGCGCCCCGGCGTATCGGCGATCAGATAATCGGCATCTTCGGACAGGCGCGCGACCTGCGCGTCGAGTTCCTCGACGTCCGTTCCCTCGAACACCTCGAAGCGCGGGGTCGGCAGCGCAATGTCGCGGCGCTTCGCCGTCTGTTCGCGATTCTCGAGATAGCGGTGAAAGGTACGCTGGCGCGGATCGAGGTCGATTCCCGCGACGCGCCAGCCTTGGCTCGCCAGCGCGACCGCGAAATGCACGGCGCAGGTCGACTTGCCCGTCCCGCCCTTTTCATTGGCAAAGATGATGCGGTGCGGCGCGGGCTTCGTCACGGGAGTCGTCATGGGGCGTTGCGATTTTCCTGTTGGCGGCGCATGGCGGCCGCATCGTGGTGCATGAGCGCCGCCAATATCGGAGGCCGGGCAAGGGTGCAAATCATCCGTGATATCGCCACGCTTCATCGTGCCGTTACGGCACTGAAGCAGGGGGGCAAGAGCGTCGCGCTGGTGCCGACGATGGGCGCGCTGCACGACGGGCATCTGTCGCTCGTCCGCATGGGGCGCCGCGTCGCCGACCATGTCGTCGTGTCGATCTTCGTCAACCCGACCCAGTTCGGCCCCAATGAGGATTATGCCGCTTATCCGCGCGACGAGGCGCGCGACGCCGCGCTGCTCGCGCAGGACGGCGTCGGCCTGCTCTGGGCGCCCGACGTCGGCATCATGTACCCCGCCGGCCACAGCACGCATATCGAAGTCGCCGAGCTTGGCGCCGATTATTGCGGCGCCGCGCGCCCCGGCCATTTCGACGGGGTCGCGACGGTCGTCGCCAAATTGTTCAACCAGGTGCGCCCCGACGTCGCGATCTTCGGCGAAAAGGACTGGCAGCAGCTCGCGATCATCCGCCGCATGGCGCGCGACCTCGACTTCGCACTCGACATATTGGGCGCGCCGATCGCCCGCGATCCCGACGGGCTCGCGCTGTCATCGCGCAACGCCTATCTCACGCAGGACCAGCGCGCCGCCGCGACCGCCTTTCCCGGCGCGCTGAAAGCCGCCGCCGCTGCAATCGCAAGCGGTGCCGACGTCGGCGAAAGCCTCGCCAAGGCCGAAGCGGCGATCGTCGCGGGGGGCTTCGACAGCGTCGACTATGTCGCGCTCGCCGACGCAAACAGCCTCGAAAGGCTCGCCGCCTGTCGTGCCCCGGCGCGGTTGCTCGCGGCGGCACGCATCGGCAAAACGCGATTGATCGACAATTATCCGGTCGGATAGTTAATCGCAGAAAGCCCCGGAGTTACGCGGATTTCCGACTTATCCCCGAAAAAATCGCATCATCGTTAACGCTTTGTTGACCATAAGCCGCAAGATTGAATCCCGAGGTCTCCATGTGGGGTGGAGACGAAGGGGGTTATCATGGCAAACAGTCTGAAGTCTGCCCAATATCTGATCGAAAGCCGGCTGCTCGATGCGGCCCGCGGCGACGCCAGCGCTTATTTCGATCTCGGCGTTGCATTCTCGACCGGCACCGGCGGGGTCGATATCGACCTGATCCAGGCCCATAAATGGTTCAACCTCGCCGCGCTCGGCGGCAACCGCGAAGGCCAGCAATGCCGCGCCGACCTGTCTGACGAAATGAACCGCGACGAAATCGCCGAAGCGCAGCGCCAAGCGCGGGCCTGGCTCGACGAGACGGCCCGCCGTCCCGCGGCCCGGCGCTTCGCAGCCTGATATTTCCGGCATTTCCTCTTTTTCGTCACCCCGGACTTGATCCGGGGTCCAGCGTCTTCGCTGACATGGATGCCGGATCAAGTCCGGCATGACGAAAGGAAAAGCTCAGTCTTTCCGCCGGAACGGCATATGCCCTTCGAGCCAGTCCATCTCGGCTTCCTCGGCGCGGCGTTCCTGTTCGAGATAATCGGCAACCGCGCGGCGGAATCCCGGGTCGGCGATAAAATGCGCCGACCAGGTCGCGACGGGGCCATAGCCGCGCGCGAGCTTGTGCCCGCCCTGCGCGCCCGCCTCGACGCGCGCCAGCCCCCGCGCGATCGCGATATCGATCGCGCGGTAATAGCATAGTTCGAAATGCAGATAGGGGACCTCGGCAAGGCAACCCCAATAGCGTCCATAGAGCGTGTCGGCGCCGACGAAATGCATCGCGCCCGCGACCGGGGCGTCGCCGTCATAGGCGAGGACGAGGATGATCCGGTCCGCCATTCGCGCGCCCATCAGGTCGAATGCCGCGCGGGTCAGGTACGGATGGCCCCATTTGCGCGCGCCGGTGTCCTGATAAAATTGCCACATCGCGTCCCAATGTTCAGGGCGCAGCGCGTTGCCGGTCCGCTCCTCGATCCGCAATCCCGCGACCGCGCGGGCGCGCTCCTTGCGCAATTGCTTGCGCTTCGCCGAGGTCAGCGTGGCGAGAAAATCGTCGAAACTTTGATAGCCGGTGTTGGCGAAATGAAACTGGATATCGCGGCGGACGAGCCAGCCCGCATCCTCGAACAAGGGCATCTGTCCGGGCGCCACGAAAGTCGCGTGCGCCGACGACAGCCCGTTCTGCCGCACCACCGCCTCGGCGGCGCGGATCAGCAGCGCCGCGTCGCCATCGTCGGGCGCGAGCAGCCGCGGCCCCGGCACCGGTGTAAAGGGCGCCGCGATCTGCAGCTTCGGATAATAATCGCCCCCGGCGCGCGCCCAGGCATCGGCCCAGCCCTGATCGAACACATATTCGCCTTGGCTGTGCGACTTCAGATAGGCTGGCGCGGCAGCGACCAGCGCGCCGCCTTCATCCTCGACGAGCAAGGGCGCCGCCTGCCAGCCGGTGCCGGGCCCGACGCTGCCCGATTCTTCCAGCAACGACAGGAAGTCGTGGCCGACGAAGGGATTGCCGCCCCCCGCCAGCGCATCCCACACCGCCGCATCGACCGCGGCGACGCCGCTGCCGAGCGAGATGGTGCGCTGGGGCGGGTCGGCTTCGGCCATCGGCGCCTTAGGCGGGTTTGACCGCGACGATCGCATCGACCTCGACCGCCGCCCCCAGCGGCAGCACGGTGACGCCGACCGCGCTGCGCGCATGGCGGCCCGCTTCGCCGAACAGCGATTCCATCAGTTCGGACGCGCCGTTCGCGACCTTCGGCTGCGCGGTGAAATCGGCGGCGCTGTTCACAAACACACCCAGCTTCACGATCTTTTCGACGCGCGACCAGTCGCCGCCCAACGCACGGCCGATCTGCGCGACGATCATCAGCGCACAGCGCCGCGCGGCATCATAGCCCGACGCCTCGTCCATGTCGGTGCCAAGCCGGCCGGTGACGACTTCGCCACCGCGAAACGGCAATTGCCCGCTGATGTGCAGCAGCCCGCCATGCTCGACGACGGGCACATAGGCAGCGACCGGCGCGGCGGGCTTGGGGAGTTCGAGGCCGAGTTCGGCGAGCTTGGCGGTGATATCCATGATCGGTCTTTCTTAAACCGGCTCGGCGGCCGGGGCGGGGATGTTTTCGGTGAGGCGCGCCAATATCCAGCCCTGCGCCGCTTTCCAATCGTCGATTCGCGCATGGGCATGGGACGAAGGCGCGATCTTCGCGGCGATCGCGGGCTCGCCGACAAGGTGCAACCGCCAGACGCCGGGGGCTTCTTTGGCCACCGATTGATGATGACCCGCGAGGTCGTCGATGAACAGCGCGACCGACGGCTGATATTCCTCGATCAGGCGGCGCACCGGCTCGCCCTTGCCGCCGCGGCTGCCGATCACCGGCGCATGAAATCCGTACAGCGCGAGCTGGTCGATCCGCGCCTGCTGATGTTCGGGCCCGACGTTGGTCAGGACGACGATATCGGCCTCTGCGCCGATCGCCACCATCGCCGCCATCGCGCCGGGTATCGGATATTGCCGTGTCATTTCCTTGCGGAAAAAGCCGTCGAGCAGCGGCCAGACCTCTGCCGCCTCCAGCGGCGTGCCACATTCCTTGCGCTTCAGCGCATTTGCGAAGCTGGCATCCTCCATCCGGAAGATCACGCCATGTTCGGCATCGACCCATTCGGCGAATGGCACGACCATGTGCATCAGCACCTCGTCGCAATCGGTGATGACAAGCGGGCGGTTCATGCGATGGTTCCTTCGGACGGCTGGCCTTCGAGTCGCTCTGCCGCGGCGGCGAGCGCGGCAGGCGGCACCTGCAACGCATCGGCGCAGGCGACAAGATCGTTTTCGTGGGCGGTGAGAAACGACAGGATCGCGGCCAGCGTCGCCTGTTCGCCGAGCGAGGCGCGCAATTCGTCCGGCGCCAGGCCGGTCAGCGCGAGCAATCGCTCGGCCCGCGGCTCGTCGCTCAATATCCAGCCGAGCGCGCGAAGCGCCAGCGCGGCATCATCTTCCAGCAAGCCCGATCCCTTCGTCGCGATGCAATTGTGTCGTGCGGCCGATTCGCCTAAACGGACCGCGCACGCAAGGTGGGGAACGGAACACGCATGGGCAAGACCATCCTGGTCGTCGAGGATAATGAACTCAACCTCCGCCTCTTTTGCGACCTCCTGAACGCCCATGGCTATAGCGCCCATCCGGTCCGCGACGGCCGCGACGCGCTGGCGAAAGCGCGTGAGATCGCGCCCGACCTGATCATCATGGACATCCAGTTGCCGCATGTCAGCGGGCTCGACCTGATCGGCCAGATGAAGGCCGACCTGACCCTGCGCGCGGTGCCGATCATGGCGGTCACCGCCTATGCCGGCAAGGGCGACGAGGAACAGATCCGTGCCGCCGGCGCCGAGGCCTATGTCTCGAAACCGATTTCGGTGATCAAGTTCATCGAAAGCGTCGGGGTGTTCGCCTGAGTTTACCAAGGTAGAAGGTCGGCTTGCTGCCGATTGCGGAGGCTAGCCAAATAACCGTCGCCCCCGCGAAGGCGGGGGCCGCTGGCAGCCTTGCGCTCGGCCGATTGCGGCCCCCGCCTTCGCGGGGGCGACGGTTATGGATGGTTAGCGAATGGCAGCTCTCCACCCCAAAGCTGGCGTTTATGCGATCACGAAAAAGGGCGGCGCCAGCGGCCGCCGCCCTTCGTATCGCTCACCAATCGCGCTGCGCTCAGGCCGCGCAGGCGCCCTGATCGCGAGCCGTGCGCGGGGCCGGCGCGCCATGGTTCCACGGCGCGGCATATTGGATCGCCACCGCCGCGGCCGACGCTTCGGTCACGGCGGCCCAGGCCCGGCTCAGCCAGTTGGTGTCGGAATTGCGGGTCATCGTCTGTCTCCTGTCGTCCGGGACCGCGGGGAGGGAGAGGGGCGGGCCGGACGCAGTCTTTCTACGCCTAGTAGCTTGGCTATTGGCGCCGAAATTCAGCGTGCGGGCGACCAATTTTCGCATTAATGAGCAAATGATGCGAAAAATGATCGATCTCGACCGATTCGACCGCCGCCTGCTCGAAGAGGTGCGTCGCGACAATCTGCAACCCGCGCGCATCCTTGCGGACAAGGTCGGGCTGTCGGTGTCTGCGGTACTGCGCCGCCTGCGGCGGCTGCGCGAGGAAAAGGTGATCGTCGCCGACATCGCGGTGGTCAATCCGGCGCTGACCGGGTCGGCGCTCACCATGCATGTCCTCGTCCAGATGCAGCAGGCCGGGCCGCAGACAATGGACAATTTCGCGCGCGAGATCATCCGCCATCCCGAAGTCACCGGGGCGTGGGACGTAACCGGCGACGATGATTTCCTGCTGCGGGTCCAGGTCGGCGCGATGGAGGAATATGACGCTTTCACCCGCCGTGCGCTGGGCGAGGACAAGGGCATTCATTCGTTCACGACGCTGATCACGATCCGCAACATCATCGAGAATGACGCCGCCCGCCGCCCGCTGCGCGACCGGTAAGCGCGCACCGCTACCCGCCGAGCGCAACCTCGCGCTCGATCCCGATCGCATCCAGGAAGGCCGCATCATGGCTGACCACGAGCAGCGCACCGTCATAGGCGGCGAGCCCGGTTTCGACGGCGGTCAGCGAATCGACGTCCAGATGATTGGCCGGCTCGTCGAGGATCAGCAGTTGCGGCGGCATCGGCGCGCCGAGCACGCAGGCCAGCCCGGCGCGCAGCATCTGCCCGCCGCTCAGCGTCCCGACGATGCGGTCGGCGGCATCGGCCCGAAAGCGAAAGCGCGCGAGCGCGGCGCGGCACGCGTTGTTCGTCGTGCCGGGATTCAGCGTCAGGAAATTGTCCGCGATCGACCGCGACGCGTCGAGCAGGCCAACGCGCTGGTCGAACAGCGCGAAGGCGACGGGAACGCGAACCGTCCCCTCCCATGGCGCCAGCGTCCCGGCGATCAGCGCAAGCAAGGTCGACTTGCCCGCGCCGTTGGGGCCGGTGATCGCGACGCGTTCGGGACCCATCATGCTGAGTGAGAGGTTGCGGATGATCGGCTGCCCCGCGACATAGCCGGTGGTGACATGGTCGAGCGCCAGGACAGTGCGCGACGAGGGCAGGCCGGTCGAGGGCAGCCCGACCGAAAGCGGATCGACGACTTCGATCTTCGCCCGCGCGGCGGACAGCTGGTCCTCGGCCTCGCCGCGCTGGCGTTCGGCGAGGCGGCTACCCGCGGCGCGCGTTTCCTCGGCGCGGCGTTTTTGCGCGCCGAGCAGGATTTTTGGCATGTCGCCACGCGCCGCCTTGCGCCGCCCGCCCGAATCGCGCCGGTCCTGCCGCTCGGTCGCCGCCTGCGCCTGCCGCTGGACCGCGTCGGCGCGCTTTTCGGCTCCGGCGAGCTGCGCCTCGGCCGCCGCCGCCTCGACATCCTTGCGCGCGCGATAGGCGCTCCAGCCGCCGCCGTAGCGCGCCGCCCCCAAGCTGGTCAGCTCGACGATCGCGTCCATTTCCTCGAGCAGTTCACGGTCGTGGCTGACGACGACCGCGCCGCCGCGCCAGCCCGCGATCAGATCGCGGACCGCCTGCCGCCCGTCGCGGTCAAGATTGTTGGTCGGCTCGTCGAGCAGCAGAAAATCCGGCGCGGCGAACATCGCCCCCGCCAGCGCGGCGCGCGTGCGCTGGCCGCCCGACAGCGCCGCCAGCGAGGTGTCGACCGGCACCGGCAGGCCGACTTTCGCGAGCGCCTCGTCGATCCGCGCGTCGAGCGTCCAGTCAGCCTCGGCGATCTCGTCGGCGCTCGCCGCGCCCGCCTCGGCCTTGCGCAGCAAAGCGAGCGCGGCGCGCGCACCGAACAGGTCGGCGACGCGCTCGCCGGCATCGACCTGCACGGTCTGGCGCAGCATCGCGATGCTGCCGTCGATTGCGATATGGCCCGCCGACGGGGCAAGCTCGCCGGTCAGCAGGCGCAGCAGCGTCGATTTGCCGACGCCGTTGCGGCCGACGATACCGGTGCGTTCGGGTTGGAGCTGAAGATCGAGGTCCGAAAGGACGGCATGGCCGTCAGGCGTGGACCAGCTGAGATGCGAGATGGTGATAGAAGGCATGGGCGTCGAAGGCATGGACAGGGACTTTCCTGGCGGCAAGGCGGGGCTGCGTTGCGGGCAGGTTGCAATCCATGACGGCGTCTCCAAATCGGGTTGAGGCCGGAATCTAGGCCGTTGGCGCAACGGTTGCAAGCACGTGCGCCCTTTGTTCGCGCGCCAAGGGATGATATCGGCTCTATGCGATGGAACGGCATGCCTCCTGTCACTGCGGCCAACTGGCGCTCCGATGCACCGGCGAGCCGTCGAAAGTCTCGCTCTGCCATTGCTTCGACTGCCAACGGCGAACGGGGTCGCTGTTCAGCGTCGCGGCCTTTTTCCCGCGCGCCGCAGTCGCGCCGATCGCCGGCGCGGCGCGCAGCTTCCATCGCCCCTCGGCGAGCGGTTTCGGCGTTTCCTTCCATTTTTGTCCCGAATGCGGATCGTCGCTGTGGTGGGAGCCCGAACGGCTGCCGCACCTGATCGGGGTCGCGGCGGGCGCCTTCGCCGATCCCGGCTTTCCGATGCCCGAGCAGGCGGTGTGGGCCGAAGAACGGCATCGCTGGCTCGAGCTGCCGTCCGAAATCGCCGCGCACGCGCGCAATCCGGTCCGGACCGCTCCCGGCGAATGAGCTTTTGCGCAGCAAGGCCCTTTATCCCGGCGCGCGCGCCATCTACGGTCGGGCGCATGCAGGGACGTCGAATAATCCGGCTGGCGATCGCGGCGGCGACCGCGCTGATGCTTTCGGCTTGCGCCGGCGGCAATTTCCGGCCGGTGAGCGACACGCCGGTGCGGATCGGCAAAGCCTATTCGGTTCGCGGCACGACCTATGTCCCCGCCGCCGCTCCCGCCTATGACGCAGTCGGCTACGCCAGCTGGTATGGCAGCGAATCGGGCAATCGCACCGCCAATGGCGAACAATTCCGCCCCGGCTGGATCACCGCCGCGCACACCACGCTGCCGCTGCCGACCTATGTCGAGGTGACCTCGCTCGACACCGGACGCCGGGTCATCGTGCGCGTCAACGATCGCGGGCCGTTCGCGCTCGGCCGCATCATCGACCTGTCGCGCGGCGCGGCCGAGGAGCTCGGGATTAAGGCGCAGGGCCATGCCGCGGTGCGCGTGCGGCGGATCGAACCGTCGGAAAAGGACCGCAAGCGCCTGCGCAAGGGCAAGCCCGCTGCGGGGCTCAAGCCCGTGTCCGAACGCGAATTGCAGAATCTGAGGATGCGGATTCCGGGCGGAACCCGCTAAACTCGTTCAAAGCCAGCCGATGCTCCGGAAGCGCCAGTAAAGCAGCGCGCAAATCGCCGCCATCGCCCCGACGATCAGCGGATAGCCGAAAGTCCAGCCGAGTTCGGGCATATGCTCGAAATTCATTCCGTAAATCCCCGCGATCGCCGTCGGCACCGCCAGGATCGCCGCCCAGGCGGCAAGCTGGCGGGTGATGACGCCCTGACGTTGCTGTTCGAGCATGCCGTTGGTCTCGATCACCGATGCCGCGATATCGCGCAGCCCGGTCAGGCGGAATTCGGCGCGTTGCACATGGTCCCATATGTCGCGAAAGAAAGGCCGCACCGCGGCGTCGATATTGGGCAGTTCGTCGTCGGTGGCGAGGCGGCCCGCGACCTCCTTCATCATGCCCACCAGGCGCTGGAAGCGGATGATCTCATGCCGCTGCGCATAGAGGTGGCGGATTTCGGCGGCGTCGAGCGGGGTGTCCATCACGCTGTCCTCGACCGCGAGCATCCGGTCCTCGATCGCGTCGATCACCGGGAAATAGCCGTCGACGACGAAATCGAGGATCGCATAGAGGACATAGTCGGGACCGTGCGCAAGCTTGGCCGGCAGCGTTTCGAGCCGCGCGCGTACGTCGGTATGCGCGCGCGCCGAACCGTGGCGGACGCTGACGAAGAAATGCGGGCCGAGGAAGAAGGCGGTCTCGCCGGGCTCGATCGTGTCGCCGTCGAGATTGGCGGTGCGCGTGATCAGGAACAGCTGGTCGCCATAGGCCTCGACCTTGGGGAGCTGGTTCGCCTTCAGCGCATCCTCGACCGCGAGCGGGTGGAGGCCGAAGCGCCTGGCGATCGCCGCCAGCTCCTCGCGCGTTGGCTCGTAAAGGCCCAGCCAGAAGAAATCGCCTTCGTCGCAGTCTTCGGGAATCGCCTCCTCGGCACCAAGCTCGCGGACGAGCTTGCCGTCATGATAAACGCGGGCGGCCATGATCGGCATCGGCGAACTTCCCTTGCTGTGCGGCGCCACCATAGGGTGCGCGGCGGCGGAGAGGAAGGTTTCAGAGAGCTACGCCCGGAAGTGGCAGGTTCCGGCCGGTTGCAGCCACCCCATTCACCGTCACCCCGGACTTGATCCGGGGTCCCGCTTGACCTCGAAAACTGTTGGCGCCCCCCAAAAAGCGGGATCCCGGGTCAAGCCCGGGATGACGAAGCTGTAGAAAGTGACGTCCGCTCCCCCCAAAGCCGCCCTTCGCTTCACCGCTCAATCGTCGCGATTGGCGATGTTGGTGAAGGCGGCCCAGGCGGCAGGATGCGCCCAGCCGGCTTTCCAACCTGCGATCGCGCTGCCGTCGGCGCGCTGGCCGCTGCGCACCGCTTTCATGCCGAGCTGCAGCGCCTGTGCGCGCGTCATGTCGGGGTTCGCCTGCCGCGCCATCAGCGTTTCGACGGTCAGCACCGCGGTCGCTTCGTCGGACACGCGCCAGTGGCTCGCAAGCAGCGCGTCGGCTCCGGCGTAGAGAAAGCCGCGCGCCAGCGCCGACAGGCTGTCGACCCCGCCCGAATTCTGCGCCGACGCGGTGTTGCACGCCGACAGGATCACCCAGTCCGCCGACAGCGACAGCCGCGCCGCCTCGGTCGCGGTCAGCAAGCCGTCGTCCATGTCGCTCGGCTCGGCGGGCGGGGTCAGCACCAGTCCCGGCTCGCTGAGCCCGAGCGCCGGGTCGGGAAGCAGGCCGTGGGTCGCGATCGCGACGATGTTGCTCGTCGCCAGCGCGGGGTCGCGGCGCAGCGCGCCTTCGGTCGCGCCCATGTCGGTCGTCAGGCTGCCCTTCGATGCGCCGAACAATTGCGCCATCGCGGCGAGTTCGACCTTGGTGCCCGGCAAGGGCGCGAGCTTGCGCAGCGCATTGGGATCGGCGAGCGGCGAGCCCGCCGCCGAAACGCCCTCGAAGACGCCGATGCCGGTGGCGGCGCGCGACCCGGTGTCGCCGCCAAGCAGCACGGGCGCGCCATAGCCGCGGAAACTCCGGTCGCGCTTCGCGGTCCGCACTTCGGGCGACAGCGTGAGCGCCGCGACCGAGGGCAGGCTGGTGAAGGCGTAACGGTCGGCCAGCCAACCCGCGCGCGCCAGCACATCGGGGTCGGCGGGGTCGGCATCCTTGGGCAGCGGCGTCGACGACAGCATCGCCAGCGGCAGGTCGCCAAGCTTGCCTGAACTGGTGACGTAAAGGCGCATCACATCCTTCAGCAGCGGCTCGATCGGCGCGAACAGCTCGTTGTACAGCGCGTTCGCGGTGTCGAGGTCGAAGCGCTGATTGCCTTCGAGTTCCTTCGCCGACGCCGGCAGCTTGTCGAGTTCGGCCCGCCGCGCCGCAGAACAGGTCGCATAGTCGACGTCGCAGCGCAGGTCCGAAATCTGCTTCGCGATGATGTCGATTTCCTTGCCCGGCCGGCTCCAGCCGACTGCGGTCGGGGTGACGACGAAGAGATGAAAGGTGTTCGCCGCCTCGGTCATCAGCAGCAGCGCTTCGCCCGGGCGCAGCGCTTTTTGCGCGGCGGCCAGCGCGATCGGGCGCGGCGACACGAGCTGGCGATAAGCGGGATATTTCTTGTCGATCAGCGCGCTGACATCGGCAAGCTGCGCCCGAATCGCGTCGAGCTCGCCGCGCAGCCGCGTCGCTTCCACCGGTTTGCGGTCGCCGAGCGCGCGGAGCAGATTCTTGTCGATCAGATTGGCGCGCGCGGCGAGATCCTGTTCCTGGCGCACCGCTTCGGCCATCTGCGGCGTCTTTGCGGCGCCGCGCGCGGCGGTCTGCAACACCGCGCGGCCCGAGGCCGAACTGATCGCATCCTGCGCGGCGCGAAAGGCGCGGTCCTGCAGCTGCGACTGGCCGGCGGCATCGGGCGTATCGCTCATCAGCCCGAACGCGACATTCATATAGCTGGTGAAGGTACCGCGATTGGGGTTCACCTGCTGGCGGTCGAGCGCCGACAGCGCCAGCGCGCTGCCGCCCGCCGAAATCTGTTCGTCGAGCTGGCGCACGATCGCCACTGCCTTGCCCGCATTGTCTTCCGCCTCGGCGGTCTTGCCCTGGCGAAGCAGGCACAGCGCGAGATTTTCATAGGCGCGCGCGGTGTCGATATGCGCTTCGCCGACGCTGCGCCGCAGAATCCCCAGCGACTGGCGGTAATAGGGTTCGGCCGCCTTGTCGCCAGCGCCCTCGAGCCCGCCGCTGCGGACCAGCGCCGCCGCGACGCTGTCATAGGCGACAGCGGTGAGCGGATGATCCTCGCCGAGCAGGCGCCGCCGGATGTCGAGCGCCTTGATCGCCATCTCGGCCCCCTCGGCATGGCGGCCAAGCTCGCCGAGCGTCGATCCGAGGCTGGTATAGGCCCAGGCGGTCTCGGGATTATCGTCGCCGAACTTGGCCTTGAAAATGCCGAGCGCCTGACGCATCAGCGGCTCCGCCGCTTCGGGCCGCCCGTCGTCGCGCAGATTGTAGCCGAGGTTGATCAACAGCGTGGCGTAGGACGGATGGTTGACGCCCGCGATGCCTTCCTGGATATCGAGCGCGCGGCGATACATCGGCTCGGCCTCGCGATAGCGGCCCTGCTGATTGAGGTTGTGCGCGATATTGCCGTACATCGTCGCGCTCCGCTCGCTGCGTTCGCCCAGCGACGCGCGCGTGATGTCGAGCGCCTTGCGCAGCAGCGGCTCGATCGCGCCCGGCGGCATGCCGCTGCTTTCCATGTTGAGCGCGAGGTTGTTATAGGATTCGCCGGTCAGCGGATGCGCTTCGCCGAGCGCCTTTTCGCGGATCGCGAGCGCCTTGCGATAATTGGCGTCGGCCTCGCCGAAGCGTCCGCCGAGATTCTGGCTATAGGCGACCGCGGTATAGCCGAGCGCCGCCTGCGTGCTGCCGTCGCCCTTCACCGCGCGCCAGATTGCAAGCGCCTTGTTCGCCGCCGCCTCGGCATCGGCATAGCGGCCCATGTCGCCGAAATTGACCGCGCTGTTATAATGGCGCAGCGCGACGTCGTCGCTGTTCGCGCCCGACAGCCCCTCGTCGATCGCGCGCGCCTTTTCGAGCATCGGCGCCGCTTCGTCGTAACGCGCGAGGCTGCGCAGCACGACCGCGAGATTGCCGTAACCCGACGCGGTTTCGCGGTGGTTTTCGCCGTGGACGGCAAGGCTGGTGGCGAGCGCCTTGCGATACAGCGCCTCGGCCTCCTTGAGTTCGCCAAGCTCGGTCAGCACCGACGCGAGGTTGCTTGTCGCGACGATCGTCTTGGGATCCTGTTCGCCCTTGCTCGCGATCCGCGCCGCGAGCACCGCGCGGCGCAGCGGCAGCGCGTCGGCGGGCCGCCCCTGCTTGATATAGTTGGACGAGAGGAAGCCGTATGCGGTCAGCGTCTCGTCGTCCTTCTCGCCCATCACCGCGCGATCGATGTCGAGCAGCCGCTGCCAGTAACCCTCGGCCTCCTTGACCCGGTTCTGATCCTCGAGATTGCCCGCGAGCACGCGATATCCCAAACTGGTGATCAGCCCGTCGGCGCCATAGCGTTTCGTCGCCTCGCCGATCCAGCGCCGGTAGACCTTCTCGGCATCGCCATGCTGGCCGGCGCGGTCGAGCTCCATGCCCTGGTCGAGCAGGTCGAGCATCTTCTGCTGGTCGTCATTGAGTTCGGCCGGCGCCGCCTCGGGCGCGGGCGCCTCCTGCGCTAACGCCATGGGCATCACGGTCCACAGCGGCGCGGCAAGGATCAGCGCCAGAAAATGGTATCGACGGCTCGGCATAGCGGCATTTCCCCTGTTCGAACCCAACATACAGAATAGATTGGGATATTGTCACCTGGGATCGCTCTAGGGCGGACAGGCGAACAGCGATGTGACGCACGTCACTGGGGGCGCGAAGCGGGAAGAATGGCGGCCTTGGGGTGGGGAGCGGGCATCGCTTTCTACAGCTTCGTCATCCGCGGAGGAGACCCGTGGCTCTTCCGCCTTGACCCGGGATCCCGCTTTTTTGAGGGCGCCGGCGGTTTTCGAGGTCAAGCGGGGCCCCGGATCAAGTCCGGGGTGACGATGGACGGGACGGCAGCTTCCGGCCGATAACGGACGTTGCCATCGTGCAACGCACGACCTGCCTCACCCCTATTGCCGCCCCGCCCCCGCCATCTCCACCGCGCGCGCGTCCAAATCCGCGACCATCGCCCGGATGTCTCCAACCGTCGCCTCGGGGCTGATCGTGCAGGCGCGCAGCACGACCGCATCGTCGAGCCGCGTCGTCAGCGGCGCCCCGGCATTGTCGTCGATCATGCGCCGCGCGATCGCCGTGTTCAGCGCATCGAGCGCGTTCGCATCGCGCCCCGGCGGTGCGTAGCGGAAGGTCACGATCCCGAGCTGCGCCGGAGAGACGATCCGCCAGTGCGGCCGCTCGCGCAAAGCTTCCTCCAGCGCCGCGGCCAGTTCAAAACCATGGTCGATCGCCTCGCCGACGGCGCGCGCGCCCATGACCTGTAGCGTGAACCACAGCTTCATCGCGCGTGCGGGCCGGGTCAGTTCGACGCCATAATCCCAGAAATTCGGCGTATCGTCGCCCGCCGCCGCATCCTGCAGATATTCGGCGCTGGTCGCAAAGCTTTCGAGCAGGTGCATCCGGTCGCGGACCAGCACCATGCCGCAGCCATAGGTCTGGAACAGCCATTTGTGCGCGTCCCACGACAGGCTGTCGGCGCGGCCCAGCCCGTTGACCAGCGCGCGGTGGCTGCCCGACAGCGCGACCGACGCGCCATAGGCGCCGTCGACATGCAGCCACAATCGCTCGCGCCCGGCCAGGTCGGCGATCGCATGCAGGTCGTCGATGCTGCCGGTGTTCGTCGTGCCGCAGCTCGCGATCACCACGAACGGCAGCTTGCCCGCCGCGCGGTCCGCCGCAACCGCCCCGGCGAGCGCCGCGACGTCGAGCCGCCGGTCGGCGTCGACCGCGACCTTGCGAATCTGGCCGGGCAGCAGGCCGAGGACACCGAGCCCCTTCGCGACCGACGAATGCGTCTGGGTCGAGACATAGGCGACGCCGCGATGACGTTCACCCGGCGGCAGCATGCGGTCGCGCGCCAGCATCAGTCCGGTAAGGTTCGCCATCGATCCGCCCGAAACGAAGAGTCCGCCCGCGCTGTCCGGAAGTCCCGCGCGCTCGGCCAGCCAGGCGATCAGCCCCTGTTCGATCGCCGCGGGTCCCGAGCTCTGCATCCAGCTTCCGGCATGCGCATTATAGCCGCTGGCCAGCATTTCGCCCACCAGCGACAGCGGCGAAGCGGGCGACGGAATGAAGCCGTAGAAGCGCGGATGATCCATGCGAACGCGGTGTGCGAACACCCGCTCGGCATCGTCGATGACTGCCGCGATCGGCCTGCCGGCCTTGGGCACCGCGAGCGCGCGCAGCGCGATCGCCTCATCGGCGGACGCGATCGATACGATCGGTTCGCCGCGTGCGCGGTCCGCCGTCAGTCTCGCCAGCACGTCGCGTACGGCTGCCCCGATTTCGTCGTTCATGCGCGATCCTTATCGTTATGATGTGGCCGGCACCGGTTTGGCGGTTTGGAACCGGCCGGTGGTTGAACCGCCGTCCTCGTCACCCCAGCCAGTTCAGCAGCCCCGCGCCCGCCGCCGCGCCAGCCAGCGCGGTCAGCGCATAGCGCCACCAGCGACGGCGTTCGCCTTTGTCCCACATCAGCGGAATCTCGGACAGCGGCGGCGCGGGCGGCGCCCCGCCCTGCTTCGGCAGTTGGGCGTCGAGGCGGCGGATGATGTCGGGGATCAGCGCCAGCGTCTTTCCCTGTTCGCGGATCCCGTCGGCGAGCGCCGCTTCGGGGCCGAGTTCGTCGCGAATCCATTCGCTGACGAAGGGTCCCGACACGTCCCACATGTTGATCCTGGGATCGAGCATCGTCGCGACGCCCTCGACCATCACCATCGTCTTCTGGAGAAGGAGAAGGTGCGGCTGCGTCTGCATGTCGAAATCGCGGGTGATCGCGAACAGCCCGTCGAGCATCTGCCCGACGCTGAGCTCGCTCACCGGCTTGCCACGCATCGGCTCGCCGACCGCGCGCAGCGCCGTCGCGAACTCCTCGACGCTGTGATAATCGGGGACATATTGCGCCTCGAAATGGATCTCCGCGACGCGGCGGTAATTGCCCGTCGTCAGCCCATAGAGGATTTCGGCGAGCCAGTAGCGCGCCTGCCGGTTGATCCGCCCCATGATGCCGAAATCGACCGCAGCGATCGTCCCGTCGGCCTTCACGAACAAATTGCCCTGGTGCATGTCGGCGTGGAAGAAGCCTTCCGCGATCGCCTGCCGCAGAAAGGCGTTGACGAGGTTCGCCGATAGCGCCTCCATGTCATGCCCCGCGGCGATCAGCGCGTCGCGGTGCGAAATCTTGATGCCGTCGATCCAGTCCAGCGTCATTACCCGGCTGGCGGTGCGGTCCCAGTCGATCGCGGGAACCTCGAATGTCGGCACCCCGACCATCGCATCGGCGAGTTCGGATGCCGAGGCCGCCTCGCGGCGGAGGTCGAGCTCGCGCAGGGTCCAGCGGCGGAAATTGGCAATCACCTGCCGCGGGCGCAGCCGCGACGCTTCGCCGCCGAAGGCTTCGAGATGCGCGGCCGCCCATTCATAGGTTTCGATGTCGCGCGCGAACTGCTTGTCGATCCCCGGACGGCGCACCTTTACCGCGACCTGGCGGCCGTCGGTCGTCACCGCGCGGTGGACCTGCGCGATCGACGCCGATCCGACCGGTTCGGGGTCGAATTCGCTGTACAGGCTCTCCAGCGGCGCTTCGAAGGTCGCCTCGATCTCCTGCCGGATCCGCTCGAACGCCACCGGCGCGAGCGCGTCCTGCAGGCTGAGCAGATTGCGCGCCGCCTCCTCGCCGACCAGGTCGGGGCGCGTCGCGAGCGTCTGGCCGAGCTTGACCGCGGCGGGGCCGATCGCCTGGAAAGCCGCGGCATAGTCGGGAATCTTCGGCTGGATCGTGCCCAGCCGCGCGATCCGGCACAGCCGCTTCACGCCCGGCGGGGTCTGCGGCGCACTCTCGATCCCGCGCAGCGCGCCATGGCGCGCCAGGATGCGCCCCCACTTCAGCAGGCGGGCGATATGGGTGACGGGTCGGGTCAAGCCTTCCACCCGCTGTGGATCGCGACGAGACCGCCCATGATCGGCTCGACCTTCACCGCGCTGAACCCCGCGTCGCGGATCATCTGCGCGAAGGCGGGCATCGGCGGAAAGCGGCGGATCGATTCGATCAGGTAACGATAGCTGTCTTCGTCCTGCGCAATCAGCTTGCCGAGCTTGGGCACCAGATGGTGCGAATAGGCATCATAGGCCTGCGCGAAACCCGGCCATTCGTTGGTCGAGAATTCGAGGCAGAAGAAACGCCCGCCATAGCGCAGCACGCGGTGCGCTTCCCCCAGCGCGGCGGGAATGTCGGTGACGTTGCGGATGCCGAAAGCGATCGTATAGGCATCGAAAAACTGGCCGGGAAAGCTCAGCTTCTCGGCATTCTGCTCCGACCACACCAGCGTATCGATGCCGCGCCCGGCCGCGCGCTCCATGCCGACGCCCAGCATGTCGGGGTTGATGTCGGCGACGGTGATGCTGGCGCCGTTCTTCTCCATGCGAAAGGCGATGTCGCCGGTGCCGCCCGCCATGTCGAGGATCGTCTCGCCCGCACGCGGCTTCACCCGGCGCACGAAGCGATCCTTCCACAATCGGTGCATGCCGCCCGACATCGCGTCGTTCATGATGTCATATTTGCGCGCGACGCGGCTGAACACCTCACCGACCATCGCGGTCTTGGCGGTCGCCGGGACCTCTTCATAACCGAAGCTGACGGTATCGGGGGTGGACATGGAACGCGCCTTTGCGGGGGGAGATACGGAAGTGTATGCCGCCTTTAGCCAAGGCTTGTTCGCCAGGCAAATGCCAGTTACCTCCAGCGCGATATGCCCGAGCTACCCGAAGTCGAAACCACCGTCCGCGGCCTGACGCCGCACCTCACCGGCCAGCGCCTCATCCGCGTCTCGACGATGCGCCCCGACCTGCGGCGGCCGTTTCCGGTCGACCTCGCGCAGCGGCTCACCGGCGCGACGGTGACCGGCCTGTCGCGCCGCGCCAAATATGGCATCATCACCACCGACCGCGACGATCATATGATCTTCCACCTCGGCATGTCGGGCAGCTGGCGGATCGGCGCCGGCGAACCCGGCAAGCACGATCATCTGCTGATCGACACCGCGGCGGGGCAGCGGCTGATGCTCCACGATCCGCGCCGCTTCGGCTCGGTCGACCTTGTCGCGGGCGATCCGCTCGTCGCCTTTCCCGCCTTCGTCACACTGGGTCCCGAACCGCTGTCGGACGATTTCGACGCCGCCTATCTGACGCGCGCGCTCGCCGGCCGGCGCGCCCCGGTCAAGGCGATGCTGCTCGACCAGACGATCGTCGCCGGGCTCGGCAATATCTATGTGTGCGAAGCGCTCAACATGGCGCGCATCGCCCCGACACGCGCCGCCGCCGATGTGCCGCGCGCGAAGATTGCGGCGCTGGTGCCGGCGATCAAGGCGGTGCTCGAAGCCTCGATCGCGGCGGGGGGATCGACGCTGCGCGATTATAAGCAGCCCGACGGCGAACTCGGCTATTTCGCGAAGGACTGGCGCGTCTACGGGCGCGAGGGCGAGGCATGCGAATGCGGCGGCACGGTCGCCCGCATCGTCCAGAGCGGCCGTTCGACCTTCTATTGCCCGAAATGCCAGCGCTGATCGGCCGAAGGGCGGGAAGCGACCGGTTACCCTTATCGTCACCCCGGACTTGATCCGGGGTCCCGCTGGACGTCGAAACCTGCGTTACCTTCAAAAAAAGCGGGATCCCGGATCAAGTCCGGGATGACGAAGGTGCGTTAAGCAGCGTCCGCTCACCACCCCAAAGCCGACACCGCCAGCCACCACCCGCGCACGAAAAAGGGCGACGCAACCGCCGCCCTTCCGTAACCCCGTATTCCGGAGACTGAAGCTGTCCCGCCGCGCGCCTCCGCGCCCGGCGGCAGAGCTTACTTGATCTTGGCTTCCTTGAACTCGACATGCTTGCGCGCACGCGGGTCATATTTCCGCACCGACATTTTTTCGGTCATCGTGCGGGGGTTCTTCTTGGTGACGTAGAAAAAGCCCGTGTCGGCGGTGCTCACCAGCTTGATCTTGACGGTCGTCGGCTTGGCCATGGCCCTGTTCCTCGAAAAATCTTCGCCTCTTCCGCCGAAGCGGTCGATGCGGCGGGACGCGGGCCCCGGCTGCTCTAGTGAAAAACATATAAGGGCCGCGCACAGGCGCCGCCCTCGATATCCGCGCGCCTCTGACCGGATTCGGCGTTGCTGTCAAGCAAAAGGAGCGGGCGGACGGCGCGCGGCCGCCCGCCCGGGAGGGGTCATATGGGGCCTCAGCCGTTCCTGATCTCGAAGCGCACCGTCATTTCCTTCCAGCTTTCTTCCGCCACGCCGCCGCGCGTCGCGGGCTTGAAACGCCATCTGGACAGCGCGCGCCGTTTCGTCGCTTCGAAGAAGGCGGGGTTGTCGCCGCTGACCAGCTCGACCGACCTGACGCGCCCGTCGGTGCCGATCAGCACGCGTACCCTGACGATGCCCTCGATCTCGCCGCGCTGCTCGCGCGCGGGATAATCGGGCTGGAACGCGCCGGCATAGCGCGAATCAAGCTGCGCCAGGACCAGCGGGGGCTTGGGCGGCACCGGCAGATCGATGATCGTCGTGCCCGCTCCGGTCCCCGCCGGGGGAACATAGGGTGGCGGATCGACATGCCCCGCAGGCGCCTCGGACGCCAGCGGGGGAAGCGGCGATTTGGTGGCGATGACGACGCTTTCGGTCGGCTGCTTCGGCTGCGGCTTCGCATCTTGCGGCTCGGGGGGCGTCGTCTTCGGCAGGAAGACCGACGTCCAGGGCGGCGTTTTGGTCGTCGGTGCCTTGTCGACGATCATCGGCGACAGCGCGACCGCGACGACGAGCGCGGCGGGCACTCCGACGGCGAAGAGCGCCGCGACGGGCCGGTGGCGATTGCCGGCGCCATAGCTTTCGCGGGGCAACGGCGCGCGAGTACCGGCGGGCGCCGCAGCCCGACGGGGCGTCGCGGCAAGTGCCGAAATCATAGGTATCAGGGTCATGGCATCTCTCCTTGCCTTAAATGACCCGGCCCCGCTGCGTATCGACCGCCGCTATCGGCCAAGTCATAGCTATGAGATATTATAACGTCACCAATATTGTCAAGCGGAGAGATCGGCAAAGGTCATGGCCTTGCGAGTCACGCCCATTTCAATTCGTCATCCCGGCGAAGGAGGCCGGCTTAATCGACCGCCAGCCGCGCCACTGCCTGCTCCTTGGCAATCAGCGGCAGCAGTTCGGCCATGTCGGGACCATGGTCGCGCCCGGTCAGCGCGCGGCGCAGCGGCAGGAACAGCGCGCGGCCCTTTGCCCCGGTCCCCGCCTTGACCGCGTTCGTCAGCGCGTGCCACGGGTCGCTGCCCCAGTCGATCGCGGGCGCCGCGGCGGCGGCGGCGGCGATTACCGCGCGGTCGGCTTCGTCGGCGGCCGGCGGCGCGAGCGGGCCGTCGAACACCTGTACCCAGTCGGCCGCCTCGGCCACCGTCGCCAGATTCGGGCGAATCGCGTTCCAGCGCGCCGGGGTGATCGCGGCGGGCAGGCGGTCCGCAACCGCCGCATGATCGGTCTGATGCAATATCTTCTGGTTCAGCAGCGCCAGCTCGGCCTCGTCGAAACGCGCGGGCGCCCGGCCGAAGCGGCCGAAATCAATGCCCTCGACCAATAGTGCCGTATCAGTCACCGGCTCGACCGGATCGCTCGTCCCCAACCGCGCGAGCAAGGCAACGAGCGCGATCGGCTCGATCCCCGCTTCGCGCAGGCTCGCCATGCCGAGCGAGCCCAGCCGCTTCGATAATTTGCCTTCGGTCCCGACGAGCAGCGCTTCGTGCGCGAATATGGGCGGCTCTGCCCTCAGCGCCTCGAACATCTGGATCTGCGCCGCGGTGTTCGACACATGGTCCTCGCCGCGCACGACATGGCTGATCCCCATCGCGATATCGTCGATCACGCTCAGCAACAGGTACAGCCAGCTGCCGTCGGCGCGCCGGACCACCGGGTCGGACATGGTCTTCGGTTCGAAATGCTGGGGACCGCGCACCATGTCGGTCCATAGGATCGGCGCGTCATGGTCGAGCCGGAAACGCCAGTGCGGCGCCACGCCCGCGGGCACCGGCGCACCCTCGGGCTTGCGCTCATACACCGGCGGCAAGCCGCGCGACAGCAGCACCTTGCGCCTGATGTCGAGCTCTTCGGACGTCTCGTAACAGGCATAGACGCGACCCGCGGCCTGCAATTTCGCGAATTCAGCCTCGTAAAGTGCAAAGCGCGCCGACTGCCGCTCCTCGCCATCGACGTCGAGCCCCAGCCACGCCAGGTCGGCGCGAATGGCATCGACATATTCCTCTTTCGACCGCTCGAGGTCGGTGTCGTCGATGCGCAGCAGGAACCGCCCGCCATGCTTGCGCGCCCACAGCCAGTTGTGCAGCGCGGTGCGAACATTGCCGACGTGCAGGCTGCCGGTCGGCGAGGGGGCGAAACGGGTCGTGATGGTCATGGGCGGCGCCTATAGCCGCTTTGCGGTCGCGGTGGCGACAGATTTGATTTCCCTGCCTTCTCCGCGCTACCCCGTCCGGAACCCATGCGTGATCGGATAGCGGCGGTCGCGGCCGAAATTGCGCGTCGACAGCTTGACCCCCGGCGGGGCCTGACGCCGCTTATACTCCGCAAGCATCAGCAAGCGCTCGATCCGCACCACCGCGTCGCGATCGAAGCCGTAACGCGCCACGACATCGTCGACGCTCGCCTCCTCCTCGACGAGCATGTGGAGCATATTGTCGAGGTCCGCATAGGGCGGCAGGCTGTCCTCGTCCTTCTGGTCGGGGCGCAGCTCGGCGCTCGGCGGCTTGGTGATGATCCTGTCGGGCATCACCGGCGCCACCGGATTGCGCGACAGTCGCGGCACATTCTCGTTGCGCCACCTGGCGACCGCGAACACCGTCATCTTATACGCGTCCTTCAGCGGGTTATAGCCGCCCGCCATGTCGCCATAGATGGTCGCATAACCGACACTCATCTCGCTCTTGTTACCGGTGGTCAGCAGCATCGGGCCGAACTTGTTCGACAGCGCCATCAGCGTAACGCCGCGGATGCGCGACTGGACATTTTCCTCGGTGATATCGACGTCGCGGTCGGCAAAGCTGCCGGCGAGCATCGCGTCGAACGCCTCGACCGCCGGGACGATCGGGATCGTGTCGAGCCGGCACCCGATCATCCCGGCGCAGCCCGCCGCGTCGTCGAGGCTTTCCTGACTGGTGAAGCGGCTCGGCAGCATCACGCACCAGACCTTGTCGGGACCCAGCGCGTCGGCGGCGATCGCGGCGCAAATCGCCGAATCGATCCCGCCCGACAGGCCGAGCACGACGCCCGGGAAGCCGTTGCGTTCGACATAGTCGCGCAAGGACAGGATCATCGCGCTATAGATATCGGCGGGATGCGCCTCCCATTCGGTGATCGCGCCCGCTTCGCACACCCAGCGCCGATCGCCTTTCGTCCAGCGCGTCACGCGCTCTTCGGGCTCCCAGTCGGTCAGCCGGTGCGCGGTCGAACCATCGGCGTTGAGGATGAACGAGCAGCCGTCGAACACCAGTTCGTCCTGGCCGCCGATCCGGTTGAGGAAGATCAGCGGCAGCGAGGTTTCGGCAACGCGGCTGGCGAACACCTGCGTCAGGCGGCGGTCGTCCTTGTCGATCTCATAGGGGCTGCCGTTGACCGAGATCAGCAGCTCGGCGCCCTGATCGGCGAGATGGCGGCACACCGCCGGCAACCAGCCGTCCTCGCAGATCGGCAGGCCCAGCTTCACCCCGCGCCATTCGACGACGTCGGGAAGCGGACCGGGCGCGAACACGCGCTTTTCGTCGAACGTGCCGTAATTGGGCAGTTCATGCTTGCGCCGCGTCGCGACGATTTTGCCGCCGTCGAGCAAAGCGACAATATTATAGAGGCTGCCCTCCTCCCATTCGACCGATCCCACCAGCATCGCCGGCCCGCCGTCGGCGGTTTCGGCCGCCAGCTCGGCGAGCAGCGTTGCGGCGCGGGTCGCGAGCGCGGGCTTCAGCACCAGATCCTCGGGCGGATAGCCGATCAGTTGCAGCTCGGGATAAAGGATCAGATCGGCATCGGAATGCCGCGCCCGAACGCTGCGCATCGCGTCGGCATTGGCGGCAAGATTGCCGACCGCCTGCGTCATTTGGGCCAGAACGATGGTGAGCGTATCGGCAGCAGTCATGGCGCGAGCCATACGCCGGTCGGCGGCGATTGCAACGACCAGCATGGATCGCGGCGAGGCTGGCTGAAGATTGGCCTTCCCCTATCCGCCCCCGCTGGCTAAGGGGACCCGCAATCCCACCCCGCGCGAAAGGGCTTCGCACCCCATGAAACTCATCTCCGGCAACAGCAACCTGCCGCTGGCCCGCGCGATCGCGGACTATCTCGAGCTGCCGCTCACCGACACCAGCGTCCGCCGCTTCGCCGACGAGGAAGTCTTCGTCGAAATCCACGAAAATGTCCGCGGCCAGGACGTCTTCATCGTCCAGCCGACGAACTTCCCGGCGAACGACAATCTGATGGAATTGCTGATCCTCACCGACGCGCTGCGCCGCGCTTCGGCGAAGCGCATCACCGCCGTCATCCCCTATTTCGGCTATGCCCGCCAGGACCGCAAACCCGGCCCGCGCACCCCGATCTCGGCCAAGCTCGTCGCCAACCTCATCACCACCTCGGGCGCCGACCGCGTCCTCGCGATCGACCTCCACGCCGGGCAGATCCAGGGCTTCTTCGACATCCCGACCGACAATCTCTATGCCGCGCCGGTGATGAGCGCCGATATCCAGGCGCGCTTTGCCGACAAGAATCTGATGGTCGTGTCGCCCGACGTCGGCGGCGTCGTCCGCGCCCGCGCGCTGGCGAAGCGCCTCGACAACGCGCCGCTGGCGATCGTCGACAAGCGCCGCGAACGCGCCGGCGAATCCGAAGTGATGAACATCATCGGCGACGTGAAGGGCCGCTTCTGCATCCTGATCGACGATATCGTCGATTCGGCCGGCACCCTCTGCAATGCCGCCGCCGCGCTGAAGGCCGCGGGCGCCGAGGGCGTCGTCGCTTATTGCACCCACGGCGTGCTGTCGGGCGGTGCGGTCGCGCGCGTCGACGCCAGCGAACTCACCGAACTGGTCATCACCGATTCGATCCAGCCGACCGACGCGGTGAACGACAGCGGCAAGGTCCGCGCCCTCACCGTCGCGCCGCTGCTCGGCGAGGCGATCAAGCGCATCGCCGACGAATCGAGCGTCTCCAGCCTGTTCGACTGATGTCGCTCGAATCCGACATCGCCCTCGCCCACCGCCTCGCCGATGCGGCGGGCGACGTCATCCGTCCGCTGTTCCGCGCCGCTTACGCGCATGAAGCCAAGGCCGACGCTTCGCCGGTGACAGAGGCCGACCGCGCCGCCGAGGCCGCGATGCGCCGCCTGCTCGATGCCGAAGCGCCGCGCGACGGCATCATCGGCGAGGAATATGGCACCGAGCGCGCCGACGCGGCGCGCCAATGGGTGCTCGACCCGATCGACGGCACCGTCAGCTTCATGGCCGGCCGGCCGATCTTCGGCACGCTGATCGCCCTGCTCCAGGATGGCTGGCCGATCCTCGGCATCATCGACCAGCCGATCGCGGGCGAACGCTGGGTCGGCGCGCTCGGCCAACCGACGCTATTCAATGGCCAGCCCGCGCGCACCCGCGCCTGCCGCAATCTCGCCGACGCGGTGCTCGCGACGACCGGCCCGCAATATTTCAGCGACCATGACGGCGAGCATTTCATGGCGCTCGCCGCCAAGACCTCGCACAAGCGCATGGTCTTCGGCGGCGACTGCTATAATTACGGGTTGCTGGCGAGCGGCCATATCGACTTCGTCGTCGAGGCGGGGCTGAAGCTCCACGATTTCGCCGCGCTCGCCCCGATCGTCGAGGGTGCGGGCGGGACGATGTGCGACTGGAACGGCGAACCGCTCCACGCCGAAAGCTCGGGCCATGTCATCGCACTCGGCGATCCCGCCCGGCTCGAGGATGTCGTCGAGGGCCTCGCCTGCCACCACCACGATTAGGCGGCTTTCGGTGCCCATCCGCCCCGCATGGCGCCCCGGCTATGCACTCGCCGCAATCCTCGTCTTCCTGATCGAGGTCGCGATCGCCTTGTGGGTCCGGGACGCTGTCATCCGGCCCTATGTCGGCGATATCCTCGCGGTGATCCTCGTCTATCTGGGGTTGCGCGCCGTCTCGACGCTGCGCCACGTCCCCGCGGCGCTCGCCGCTTTGATAGTCGGGGTCGCGGTCGAGATCGGCCAGGCGATCGACCTGCTAGGCCTGCTCGGCCTGTCGGGCAACCGGTTCGCCCGGGTGCTATTCGGAACCTCCTTCAGCATCGCGGATCTCTTCTGCTATGCGGCGGGAGCGGTCATCGCGGTGCTGGCCGAATATGGACGCAAGCCCATGGCCGCCCGATCAAGGGAGAAGAAACATGGCATTTGAAGGCAGCTGTCACTGCGGCGCGGTAAGCTACACGGTCGAAGGCGACATCCCGGATACGGCAATGAGCTGCAACTGCTCGCACTGCCGCCGCAAGGGCTTCCTCCTGACCTTTGTTCCGATCGACCGGTTCCGGCTGGAAAGCGGCGCCGACCAGCTCAAGTCGTACACATTCAACAAGCATAATATCGACCACCAATTCTGCACCGGCTGCGGCTGCCAGAGCTTTTCGATCGGCACCGCGCCCGACGGGTCGAAGATGGCCGCAGTGAACCTGCGCTGCGTTCCCGAAGCCGACCTCGATGCGCTGACGATCCAGAAGGTCGACGGGGCGAGTCGTTAGCCCCGCCACTTGCATTCCGGCGCGAATCCGTCTAGGCGCGCGCCTTCCGATTGTGTCGGCTGGCTGAAAGGGCTGCCAGGCCGACACCAAACGGACTCTGGATTCGGAGCGGCACCGGCCCTCTCCCCCACCCGGCCACCCAATAGGGTAGCATCACCGGGTGGCCGGGTGGGGGAGAGGGCCGGTGCCGGATCTCAACATGATAGGAGACCAAAATGCCCAAGATGAAGACCAAGAGCGGTGTGAAGAAACGCTTCAAATTCACCGCCTCGGGCAAGGTGAAGCACGGCGTCGCCGGCAAGCGTCACCGCCTGATCAGCCACAATTCGAAATATATCCGCACCAACCGCGGCACCAGCGTGCTCAGCGATTCGGACGCGGCCCATGTGCGCCTCTGGGCGCCCTATGGCCTGAAGTAAGGAGCGCTAGAGTATGTCACGCATCAAACGCGGCGTCACCACGCGCGCCAAGCACAAACGCGTATTGGAACAGGCGAAGGGCTATTATGGCCGTCGCAAGAATACCATCCGCGTCGCCAAGCAGGCGGTCGAAAAGGCCGGCCAATACGCCTATCGCGACCGCAAGGTTAAGAAGCGCAGCTTCCGCGGCCTGTGGATCCAGCGCATCAACGCCGCGGTTCGCGCCGAAGGCCTCACCTATTCGCAGTTCATGCACGGCGTGAAGCTGGCCGGGATCGAACTCGACCGCAAGGTCATGGCCGACCTTGCGATGAACGAAGGTGGCGTGTTCACCACGATCATCGCGCAGGCAAAGGCGGCGCTGCCCAAGGCAGCCTGACGCTTTTCAGCCAAGCGAAAAGAAACAAGGGCGGTCCCGGCGGGGCCGCCCTTTTTCGTTGGGGCAGGAAAGGTCTGCTGACGGCCGGTTCCTGTCGTTCCCATTACCGTCACCCCGGACTTGATCCGGGGTCCCGCTTGACCTCGAAAACTGCTGGTGCCCCAAAGAAAGCGGGATCCCGGGTCAAGCCCGGGATGACGAAGGGAGCGAGCAAACGGCCAAGGTCTGACGTTGCCACTATCTTTGTCATTCCCGCGAAAGCGGGAATCCAGGGATGGGCCAGCTAACGCACGCTCTGGGTTCCGCTTTCGCGGGAATGACAAACATTGAGAACGTCCCCACCCCAAAGCCGCCATACCGCCCACTCCGCAAAAACAGGAACGGCGCGAAGGCCAGGGCCCCGCGCCGTTCCGACGATGCAAGCATCGCCCCCCTCCCTCCGAACCGGTTCGCCGTGGGTCGCAGAAAGCTTACGGCCGGCGGAAGATTTCCTGTCGCGACATATGCCGCCCCAAATCAGGGAAAAATTGTACAAACCCGACACAAAACTGGCTTAGGTTATTGTTTTTTGTCGCCGCCGACCGCAAAGGTCATGACGTCATTGCAGACGGAAGGGGGCCGGCATGCAGATCATGACGCGTTTCTTTCCGCTGTCGGCGGCGCTGCAGCCCTATGTCAGCACCATCTATCTGACCGAGATCGCGGTGCCGCCCGGTACGCGGGTCGAGGATTATCTGCATCCCGAATGGGCGAACATGCGCTTTATCGACGGCGACGCCCCGCTGGCGAGCATCGGCGGCGGCCCGATCACCGCGGTCCCGTCGTTCGTCGCGACCGGGCCGACCAGCCAGGCCAGCTATTTTTCCGCGGGCAATATGCGCACCTGGGGTATCGGCATCCTGCCCGCCGGCTGGGCCAAATATTTCGCGCTTCCGGCCGAAGAGCTCGCCGACCGCTTTTGCGACGGCGGCAGCCATCCGGCCTTCGCCGGCTTTGCCCCCCTGGCGGAAAAACTGCGCCGCGCGAACGATATCGACGCCGCCGCCGCGATGATCGACGCCCATCTGATCGGCCTGCTCGCCGGGGCGCCGCGCGACGATCCGGCGATTCTCGCGGCACACCGCGCGCTCGTCGACGACGACCTCAACAGCGTCGCCGATCTGGCCGCAAAACTGGCGCTGTCCGAACGCTCGGTCGAGCGGCTGAGCCGCCGCGCCTTCGGCTTTCCACCCAAATTGCTGCTCCGCCGCCAGCGCTTCCTGCGCTCGCTCGGCCGCTTCATGCTCGACCCTTCGATGGCGTGGATCGATACGCTCGATCACCAATATTACGACCAGGCGCAATTCACCCGCGATTTTCGCCGGTTCATGGGGATGAGCCCGCGCGATTATGCGGCGCGGCCCAAACCGATCCTCGGCGCCGCCGCCTTCGCCCGCGCCGCCGCCGCCGGAGCGGCCGTTCAAGGGCTGCACAAGCCGGTATGAAGCGGGGTCCCGCCGCCTGAAGGCTTGACCCGCGCCGCGGGTTCGGTGCAAGCGGCAGGCTTGGCGACGCGCGGGCAGCCGCCCGATCCGTAAAGCAACCGAACAGACAGGCCGGCGGCGACATGTGCGCCGGAACAGGACGAATGACGATGAGCGATATTGAGGCCATGCAAGCCCGGCTGGTGGGCGAGATTTCGGCAGCGGCCGATCCCGACGCGCTCGAGGCGCTGCGCGTCGCGGCGCTGGGCAAGGCCGGAACCATCACCGCGCTCTTGAAAACACTCGGCGGCATGACGCCGGAGGAACGTCAGGCGCAGGGCCCGCAGATCCACGGCTTGCGCGAAGCGGTGACCGCCGCGATCGCGGCGCGCAAGGACAGGCTCGACGCTGCGGTGCTCGAAGCCAAGCTCGCCAGCGAGCGCCTCGACATGACGCTGCCCGCCGACGCCGCGCCGCAGGGCAGCATCCACCCGGTCAGCCAGGTCATGGACGAACTCGCCGAAATCTTCGCCGACATGGGCTTTGCCGTCGCGACGGGCCCGGAGATCGAGGACGACTGGCGCAATTTCACCGCGCTCAACATCCCCGAAACGCACCCCGCGCGCGCGATGCACGACACCTTCTATTTCCCCGACCAGGACGAAGAAGGCCGCGCGATGCTGCTGCGCACCCACACCTCGCCGGTGCAGATCCGCACCATGATGGCGCAGGAACCGCCGATCCGCATCATCGCGCCGGGGCGCGTCTATCGCAGCGACAGCGACGCGACGCACACCCCGATGTTCCATCAGATCGAAGGCCTCGTCATCGACCGCGGCATCCATATGGGTCATCTGAAGTGGACGCTCGAAACCTTCCTCAAGGCCTATTTCGAACGCGACGACATCGTATTGCGGCTGCGCCCCAGCTATTTCCCCTTCACCGAACCCTCGGCCGAGGTCGATGTCGGTTATAAACAGGAAAAGGGCCGCCGCATCGTCGGCGGCCATGGCGACACCGAAGGCCATGCCTGGATGGAACTCCTCGGCAGCGGCATGGTCAACGCGCGCGTGATCGCCAATTGCGGGCTCGATCCGAACGAATGGCAAGGCTTCGCCTTCGGCGTCGGCGTCGACCGGCTCGCGATGCTGAAATATGGCATGGACGACCTGCGCGCCTTCTTCGACGGCGACCTCAGGTGGCTCGCCCATTATGGTTTCAACGCGCTGTCGGTCCCGACGCTCAGCGGTGGGATTTCGGCATGAAGATCACCCTCGACTGGCTCCGCGAACATCTGGCTGGCGACTTCACCGTCGCCGATGTCGTCGCCACCCTCAATCGCATCGGCCATGAAGTCGAAGGCGTCGAGAATCCGGCCGAGAAACTCGCCGGTTTCCGCGTCGCGCGCGTGCTCACCGCCGAGAAACATCCGCAGGCCGACAAGCTGCAGGTGCTCACCGTCGAGGCCGGCCCAGAAATCAACGCCGGCGCGCCGCTCACCGTCGTCTGCGGCGCCCCCAACGCGCGCGCCGGCTTGGTCGGCGTGCTCGGCCTGCCCGGCGCGGTCGTGCCGGCGAACGGCATGGAACTGAAGGTCGCGGCGGTACGCGGCGTCGAATCGAACGGCATGATGTGTTCGACGCGCGAGCTCGAGCTTGGCGACGACCATGACGGGATCATCGAACTGCCCGCCGACGCCCCCGTCGGCACGCCTTTCGCCGACTATGCCGGCGCGAACGACCCGGTGGTCGATATTTCCATCACCCCGAACCGGCAGGATTGCATGGGTGTGCGCGGGATCGCGCGCGACCTTGCCGCCGCCGGGCTCGGTACGCTGAAACCGCTCGACGTCCCGACGATCGCTGGCGAAGGCGCCCCCGCGACCGCCATCGCGACACAGGACAGCGAGGGTTGCCCCGCTTTCTACGGCCGCACGATCAGCGGCGTCGCCAACGGCACCGCGCCCGAATGGATGCGCCGCCGCCTCGAAGCGGTCGGCCAGCGCTCGATCTCGGCGCTCGTCGACATCAGCAATTACGTGATGTTCGACCTCGGCCGCCCGAGCCATATCTATGACCGCGCCAGGCTGACCGGCGCGCTCGTCGCGCGGCGCGCGGCGGACGGCGAGACCGTCACCGCGCTCAACGGCAAGGAATATAGGCTCAGCGACACGATGACCGTCATCGCCGACGACAGCGGCGTCCACGACATCGCCGGCATCATGGGCGGCGAACATAGCGGGTGCAGCGAGACGACGACCGACGTGCTGGTCGAAATCGCCTATTTCACCCCCGAACGCATCGCGCTGACGGGTCAGGCGCTCGCCCTGACCAGCGACGCGCGCAGCCGCTTCGAACGCGGCGTCGACCCCGCCTTCCTCGACGATGCGACCGCGATCGTGACCGGCCATGTCCTCGCGACCTGCGGCGGCACTCCCTCGGCGATCACGCGCGCCGGAACCCCGCCCGTCGCGACGCACCATATCGACTATGATCCGGCGCGCGCCGAAACGCTCGGCGGCATCGCGATCGCCCCCGGCCGCCAGCGCGACATTCTCGCCGCGCTCGGCTTCGGCGTGATCGAACAGGGCGCGCATTGGCAGATCGCGGTGCCGAGCTGGCGCCGCGACATGGACGGCCCCGCCGATGTGGTCGAGGAAGTCACCCGCATCCACGGCTTCGACGCCATCCCCTCGACCCCGCTGCCGCGTATTGACGGGGTCGCCAAACCCACCGCGACGCCCGACCAGCTCCTCGAACGCCGCCTGCGCCGCGCCGCGGCCGCGTCGGGCTTCCACGAAGCGGTGACCTGGTCGTTCGTCAGCGAGCGCGAAGCCGCACCCTTCGGGGGCGGCGTGTGGACGCTGGCCAATCCGATCAGCGAGGATCTGAAGGTCATGCGGCCCTCGCTCCTTCCCGGCCTGCTCGCCGCGGCGCAGCGCAACCAGCATCGCGGCGCGGGCAGCATCCGTCTGTTCGAAATCGGCCGCCGCTATCTCGCCGATGCCGAGCATCCGACGCTCGCCCTGCTGATGGCGGGCGACAAGCGCGCGCGCGACTGGCAGGCGGGCAAGACCGCGCCCTTCGATGCGTTCGACGCCAAGGCGGCGGCGCTCGCGCTGCTCGAAGCCGCGGGCGCCCCCGCCGAACGGCTGCAGGTGATGGACGCTGTTGCCGACGGCCCCATCTGGCATCCCGGCCAGTCGGCGACGCTGCGCCTCGGTCCCAAGGCGGTGCTCGCCGAATTTGGCGCCCTCCACCCCTCGCTGACGCGTATCTTCGACGTCGACGGCCCCGTTATGGCGGTGCAGATCTTTCTCGACGCCATCCCCGCGAAACGCGCCAGCGGCCCGGCACGCACGGCCTTCACCCCGCCCGCGCTGCAATCGGTCCGCCGCGACTTCGCCTTCCTCGCTCCCGAAACGCTGGCCGCCGCCGATCTGGTGCGCACAATCCGCAGCGCCGACAAGGCGAGCATCACCGGCGCCCGGCTGTTCGACCGCTTCGCGGGTCAGGGCGTGCCCGAAGGTCAGGTCAGCCTGGCGATCGAGGTCGAATTGCAGCCGCTGGAAAAAAGCTTTGCCGATGCCGATCTGAAGGCGATCGCCGACAAGGTGGTCGCGGCGGCGGCGAAGCTGGGGGCGGTGCTGCGGGGGTAAGCGGCCTCTTCCATGCGCGACCCTAACTGCGTGTGCCCCCGCGCAGGCGGGGACCCATCTCCCGCCGTTTCAAAATCGCACCGATCGGTGATGGGCTCCCGCCTTCGCGGGAGCACGCGGTTATTATTTCTATAATTTTCGGTCTACCCGCCCCAGGTCGCGGTCAGCAGGCGCTGGAAGTTGCCGCCGAGGATCGCCTTGATATTGTCGTTCGAATAGCCCCGCCGCATCAGTTCCTCGGTCAGGTCGTAAATCCGCCGCGGATGGTCGAAGCCGTCGGTGTCGATCTTGTCGCGCCAGGCGTAGCTCGCCTTCAGCATCCCCTTCATCGCCTTCTGCAATTCGGGCGGCATGTCGTCATAGCCATGATTGTCGAGGTCACTGCCGATCCCGACATGCTCGATCCCGACCAGCTTTACCGCATGGTCGATATGATCGACGATGTTCGGCAAGGTCGTCGGTTCCTGCGCGGTCACGAAATTGCGCACCCCGGCGATGCCGAACACGCCGCCCTTCGCGGCGAGCGCCTTGATCGCCTCGTCGGTCTTGAGCCGCGGATGGTTGTTAAGCGCGCGGCAGTTGCTGTGGGTGACCGCGATCGGCTTCGGCGACAGCTCGATGGCGTCGAGCGTCGTCCTGTCGCCGCTGTGCGACACGTCGATCAGCATGCCGACCTTGTTCATCGCCTCGATGATCGACACGCCATAATCGGTGATGCCGCCATCGACGCGCTCGGTCGAACCCGAACCGAGGCGGTTCTGCCAATTATAGGTCAGCTGCGACACGCGCTGGCCGAGCTTGTAGAAAAATTCGACGTCCTCGACCTTCTGGAAATGGTCCGCATTCTGCATCCCCATGATCACCGCGACCTTGCCGTCACGCTTGGCGCGGACGATGTCGGCCATCTTGTCGACGCCGGTGAAGACATGGCTGTTGACCTGCACATAATGGCCCCACAGCGCGTAATAGGACAAGACCTGGTCGCGCGCCTCGGGGTCGCGGATGCCGACGCCCTGGAGGATCGCGTTGAGCCCGCTCGTCCGATATTCCTCGGCGAGCTTGTCGGTCATCGGCGCTGGACCCTCGTCGATCTTAATCGGGTGCAGCATGTCGATGACCAGCGCCTCGTTCACCAGGTCGACCACCCGCTTCGGATAGGTGCGCGGCGGATAGGCGGCGCTTTCCGCACGCACCGGCCGGCTGATGAACGGCGCCGCGGCGGCGGCCGCGATGGCGCCGCCGACGATCTGGCGACGTGAGAAATCCGACATTCGACCCTCCTCGATTTTACTTATCGCCAGCGTGGCTAAATCTCTCGCTGAAGAAGGTCAACGCGCAGAAAAACTGGGCTGGATGGCCAGAAAAGCTATCGCTTCACGCCGCCACCGCCTCCTCGCTCTGGCTCGTCGCGGCCTCGAGCAGGCGTTTTTCGAGCGACTTCACCCGCGCCGCGCTGTCGATCTTGTCGCCGATCAGGTCGGTGACGTAAAAGGTGTCGACCGCGCGCTCGCCATAGGTCGCGACATGCGCCGAATGCACCGTCACCTTCGACTGGAACAATGCATAGGCAAGCTGGTTGAGCAGCGCCGGCCGATCCTGCGCATTGACCTCGATCACCGTGAAGCGGTTCGACGCCTTGTTGTCGACGAAGACATTGGGGACGACGCGAAACGCCTCGGCGCGCGTCCGCGGCAGCGCCCGCGCCTCAAGCTTCGGCAGCAGCCGGTGGCGGTTGGCGAGCGCATCCTCGATCGCGCGGGTCAGCCGGACGATCTGCTCGGCCTCCGCAAACGGCCGCCCGAGCGGATCCTGGACAAGGAAATTATCGAGCGCCAGCCCGTCGCGCGTCGTGTGGATGCGCGCGTCGATGATATTGCCGCCGGCCAGATGGATGCCGCCCGCGATGCGATAGAAGAGCCCCGGATGGTCGGCGGCGAGCACCATCACCAGCGTCGCGCCGCGATCGTCGTCGGGCACCGCGGCGATATGCAGCGGCGTGTTTCCGGCCTGCTGGATATGGATCAGATTGGCGGCGATCACCTCGACCGACTCGGCGATCCAATAGCTTTCGGGCAGCCGCCGCGCGAGCTTCGCGAAGGATTTTTCGTCGAGCCGGAGCAGCGCCGCGACCGCTTCCTTCTTGCCCTCGATCCGCGATTCGCGGCCCTTCTGCTTGTGGCCGAGGCGCAGCACTTCTTCGGCCGCATCGAATAATTCGGTCAGCAGCTGGCGCTTCCAGCTGTTCCAGACCCCGGGCCCGACCGCGCGAATATCGACCACCGTCAGCACCAGCAGCAGCCGCAGCCGCTCGGGCGACTGCACCTGCCCGGCGAAATCGAGGATCGTCTTGAAATCGGCAAGGTCGCGCTTGAACGCGGTCGCCGACATCAGCAGGTGGTAACGCACCAGCCACGACACCGTCTCGGTCTCGGCCGGCGACAGCCCCAGCCGCGGACAGACCCTGAGCGCCAGTTCGGCGCCGAGCACGCTATGGTCGCCGCCGCGCCCCTTGGCGATGTCGTGCAGCAGCACCGCGCAATAGATGACGCGCCGCGACTGGACCTGCTTCATGATCACGCTCGACAGCGGGTGATCATCCTTCAACCGGTCCTGCTCGATGTCGGCGAGCAGGCCGATCGCGCGGATCGTATGCTCGTCGACCGTATAATGATGATACATGTCGAACTGCATCTGCGCGACGACACGGCCGAAATCGGGAACAAAGCGGCCGAACACCCCCGCCTCGTTCATCCAGCGCAGCACCGTTTCGGGATCGCGCGGGCTGGTCAGCACGTCGAGAAACAGTTCGTTCGCGCGCGCCACGCGGCGCACCCCGCGCGCGTCGATCAGCTTCGCGTCGTGGCGCGCCTGCCGCATCGCCTGCGGATGGATTTCAAGGCCATGCTTGTCGGCGAGCGCGAAAATCTCGATGAGCCGCACCGGGTCGGTCTGGAAGAAATCGTCGCTCGGCAACGCCAGCCGGCCGCGGTCGAGCACAAAGCCGTTGAGCTTGCCCGGCCGCCGCCGGATCGACGGCAGGAAACGCCGTCCGCGCGCCGCAAGCTGGTCGTCGAGATGCGCCAGAAAGGTACCGGTGACGTCGCCGACGCTTTTCGCATGGAGGAAATAGAGCTGCATGAAGCGCTCGACCGCGCTCTTCCCCGGCCGGTCGGCGAACTGCATCCGGCGCGCGATTTCGGGCTGGAAATCAAAGGTCAGCCGGTCCTCGGCGCGCCCGGCGAGAACATGCAGATGACATCGTACCGCGAGCAGGAAGTTTTCGGCGCGCGCGAACTGGCGCAGTTCGCGTCCCGATAGCAACCCGGCATCGACGAGTTCGGGCACCGTGCGTACCCGGTGGATGAATTTGCCGATCCAGAACAGGGTGTGGAGGTCGCGCAGCCCCCCCTTCCCTTCCTTCACATTGGGTTCGACGACATAGCGCGAATCGCCCATCCTCTTATGCCGCTCATCGCGCTCGGCGAGCTTGTCGGCGACGAAGGCGCGGGCATTGCCCGCGACGACTTCGGCATCGAAGCGCGCCGACGCTTGATCATAGAGGTCACGGTCGCCCCAGATGAAACGCCCCTCGAGCAGCGCGGTACGAATTGTCAGATCGTCCTTCGCAGCGCGTACCATCTCGTCGATCGACCGGCTCGAATGGCCGACCTTCAGCCCGAGGTCCCACAAGGTGTAGAGCTGCGCCTCGATCACCTGTTCGGTCCAGCTCGTCTGCTTGAACGGGGTGAGAAAGCCGATGTCGATGTCGCTGTGCGGCGCCATTTCGCCGCGGCCATAGCCGCCGACCGCGATCAGCGTGATCCGTTCGCCCGCCGAACGATTGCCCGACGGATACAGATGGCCGACGGTGAAATCATGGCTGAGGCGGATGATCTGGTCGATCAGGAACGCCGTCGCACTCGCCGCGATCCGCCCCGACGAGGGATGTTCGAGCAATCGGCGCTCGATTTCCACGCGCCCCTTGTCGAGTGCCTCCTTGAGCAGCGCCACCATCGCGCGGCGGCGCGTGCCATTATCCTTGCTCTCCTCGGCGATATCATCGAGCCGCCCTGCGAGCGCCCGCCGGTCGATGATCGCGCGGCGCTGATCGAGATTGTCGAACAGCTCGCTCATCACCGTGCCCCTGCGAAGGCAGGGGCCCATCGCCTGCGCTGTCGTTTTCCATAGCCGCTCGTGGTGTATCGCCACGGTGGGAGATGGGGCCCTGCCTTCGCAGGGGCACGGCGCATGAGGAATAAGGACAGCGAAATCATCATCTACCCCTCGTCCGCCAAAATCCGCTTGAGCCCATAGAGCGCATCGAGCGCCTCGCGCGGCGCCAGCGCGTCGGGATCGATCGCCCCCAACGCCTCGCGCAGCGCATCCTTCACCGCCGCCGGCGCCGCGGCGAGCGTCGCCGCGAAAAGCGGCAGGTCGTCGAGCCCGGCCGCGAGCCCGCCGGTCGCCTCGCGCCCCGCCTCCAGCTTCGCGAGCACCGCCTCGGCGCGCTTGACCACCCCCGCCGGCACCCCCGCGAGCCGCGCCACCGCCAGGCCATAGCTGCGATCAGCAGGGCCCTCGGCAACTTCGTGGAGCAGCACCAGATCGCCCTGCCATTCGCGCGCCCGGACATGATGAAGCGACAGCGCATTCAGCGTTTCGGCGAGCCGCGTCAGCTCGTGATAATGGGTTGCGAACAGGCAGCGGCACTGGTTGACCTCATGCACCGCCTCGACCACCGACCAGGCGAGCGCCAGCCCGTCGTAGGTCGATGTGCCGCGCCCGACCTCGTCGAGGATGACGAAGCTTTGCGGCGTCGCCTGCGCCAGGATCGCCGCGGTCTCGACCATTTCGACCATGAAGGTCGACCGCCCGCGCGCCAGATTGTCGCTCGCCCCGACGCGGCTGAACAACCGGTCGACAAGCCCGAGCTTCGCCGACGCCGCGGGGACGAAACCACCCGCCTGCGCCAGCACGACGATCAGCGCATTCTGGCGCAGAAAGGTCGATTTACCGCCCATATTGGGGCCGGTGACGAGCCACAACCGGTCGGCCTGCGACAGCGACACATCGTTGGGAACGAAGCGTTCGGCCGATTTCGCCAGCGCCGCCTCGACCACCGGATGCCGCCCGCCGGTCACGTCGAGACAGGGTTCGTCGGCAAGGTCGGGGCGGCACCAATTGTGGCTCATCGCATGATCGGCGAGCGCCGCGGCGACGTCGATCCGCGCCAGCACGTCGCACGATGCGGCAATCGCCTCGCGCCGCTCGGTCGCCTGCTCGGTCAGCGTTTCGAGATGCGCCATCTCGGCGGCGAGCGCATGCACCCCCGCCTGCGTCACCCGGCTCGCCGCCTCGTGGAGGTCGGACGAGTTGAAGCGGACGACCCCGGCAAGCGTCTGGCGATGGGTAAAGCCCGATTCGGGCGCCATCAGCGCGTCGGCATGCTTCGCGGGCACCTCGACATGATAGCCGAGCACGCCATTGTGACGGATCTTCAGCGAGGCGATGCCGGTGCGGTCGCGATAGCCCGCCTCGAGCACCGCGATCGCTTTCCGCCCGTCGCGCGCGGTCTCGCGCAGCGCGTCGAGCGCGGCATCATAACCTTCGGCGACATAGCCGCCCTGCGCGGCATCGACCGGCGGGGTTTCGATCAGCGCGCGGGTCAGTTCGTCGACGAGCGCGCCATGGCCGTCGAGCCCCGGCAGCAGCCGCGCGAGCAAGGGCGGCAGGTCGGCGCGCCGCGCCAGCCGCTCGCGCAACAGCCGCGCCCCGCCAAGCGCGTCGCGCAATTGCGCCAGATCGCGCGGCCCGCCGCGTCCGGCGACAAGGCGGCCGAGCGCACGCCCGGCATCGGGCAACGCACGCAAGGTCGCGCGCAACTCGCCGCGCCACAGCGCATCGCGCGCCAGGCTGTCGACCAGGTCGAGCCGGTCGAGAATCGCCGCCTTGTCGGTCAGCGGGCTCGCAAGGTCGTCGGCGAGCAGCCGCGCCCCCGCGGCGGTCACCGTGCGGTCGATCGTGCCAAGCAGGCTGCCCTCGCGTGCGCCCGCCATCGTACGGACAAGCTCCAGGCTCTCGCGCGTCGCCGCGTCGATCGCCATACGGTCCGGCGCCGCGACGCGCAGCGGCGGCTGGAGGAACACCGCCGAACCGGTCCCGACATGGTCGAGATAGGCGGCAATCGCCCCCATCGCCGCGATTTCGCCGCGCGAGAAATTGCCGAAACCGTCGAGCGTCTGGACCCCGAACAGCGCCTCGAGCCGCTTCTGCCCCGCGGTGCTCGCAAAGTCGCTCGCCGGACGGCGGACAAGCTGCCGCGCGCTCCATGTCGGCGCATCCTCCGCTGCATCGCTGACCAGCAGTTCGGACGGCGCGAGCCGCGCCAGTTCGGCGTCGACCGCCTCGCGGCGCACCGCGACGACTTCGAACCGCCCGGTCGAAATATCGGCGGCGGCGATCGCGACCACGCCTTCGCTGCCGACTTCGGCAAGCGCCGCGAGCCGGTTGGCGCTCCGCCCTTCGAGCAGGCTTTCCTCGGTCAGCGTGCCCGCGGTCACGAAACGCACGATCGCCCGCGCCACCAGCGCCTTCGACCCGCCGCGCGCCTTGGCCTCGGCGGGGCTTTCGATCTGTTCGGCGATCGCGACGCGGTGGCCGGCGCGGATCAGCCGCGCGAGATAGGATTCGGCGGCATGGACGGGGACGCCGCACATCGGCACCGGCTCACCGCCATGTTCGCCGCGCGCGGTCAGCGCGATGTCGAGCGTCGCCGCCGCAGCCTTGGCGTCGTCGAAGAAGAGTTCGAAGAAATCGCCCATGCGATAGAAAAGCAGGCAATCGCCCGCTTTTTCCTTCAGCGACCAATATTGCGCCATCATCGGCGTCGCGGCGGGGTGGGCGGCGAGACGGGCGGCGGGAGCGGCGTTGCTGTTGGCAGGTTTCGGGGCGGTTACGGGCATTCGCCCTGCTTAGTGATCGGGGGCCGCATGACAAGGGATCAGCCCTTACTATTCGTCATTCGGCAGGCGGTTGGGGATTCACCGTCGGGCAATCATAACTTTCGCAAGTTCAAAAGAGGAGTGCAGCATCGGGGTGGCGAGCCGCCCTTTTTAATTCGTCGCCCCCGCGAAGGCGGGGGCCGTCATCGGCCTAGTGCAAGGCTGCCAGCGGCCCCCGCCTTCGCGGGGGCGACGGTTTTAGATTGCCTCCGTAACCACCCAAAAACAGCCATTCCCGTCACGGCATGGCCACGGACAGAATCGCCAAATCGACACATATTGCCGGTTACAATCGGCCCGGGTGACGCTAGGGGATTAATGTTCCTGGGGGTAAGCCATAGCGCATGGACCGGTGTGGATTTTGGTTTCGGCGGTGCCGGAACTGCCGCTAGGAATGATTTCGGGCGCGCGTCTTATGAATCAGATGAGAGGATAGACGATGGATAGTGGCAGCAAGGTGCAGTTTTCCGACCGCGAGGCCCTGCTCTACCACGAATATGGCCGGCCCGGGAAAATCGAGATCGTCGCATCGAAGCCGATGGCGACGCAGCGCGACCTCAGCCTTGCCTATTCGCCCGGTGTCGCCGTTCCGGTCAACGCGATCGCCGCCGATCCCGCCAAGGCCTATGATTATACGATCAAGGGCAATCTGGTTGCGGTGATCTCGAATGGCACCGCGATCCTCGGCCTCGGCAACCTCGGCGCGCTCGCCTCGAAGCCGGTGATGGAGGGCAAGGCGGTGCTGTTCAAGCGCTTCGCCGACGTCGATTCGATCGACCTCGAAGTCGACACCGAAGACCCGCAGGCGTTCATCGACGCCGTCGCGCTGCTCGAACCGAGCTTCGGCGGCATCAATCTCGAGGATATCGCAGCGCCGAACTGCTTCATCATCGAACAGGCGTTGAAAGAGAAAATGAACATCCCGGTGTTCCATGACGACCAGCATGGCACCGCGATCATCACCGCCGCCGGGCTGATCAACGCCTGCCACCTGACCGGGCGCGACCTCGCGACGGTCAAGGTCGTCGTCAACGGTGCCGGCGCGGCGGCGATCGCCTGCACCGCGCTGATCAAGGCGATGGGCGTGCGGCACGAAAATGTCATCATGTGCGACCGCAAGGGCACGATCTACCAGGGCCGCACCGAGGGTATGGACCAGTGGAAGTCGGCGCATGCGGTGCCGACCGAAGCGCGCGACCTGACGCAGGCGCTCGTCGGCGCCGACGTCTTCCTTGGCCTCTCGGCGGCGGGCGCGCTGAAGCCCGAGATGGTCAAGGACATGGCGCCGGCGCCGATCATCTTCGCGATGGCGAACCCCGACCCCGAAATCTCGCCCCCCGATGCGCGCGCGGCGCGGCCCGACGCGATCATCGCGACCGGGCGCTCCGACTACCCCAACCAGGTCAACAACGTCCTCTGCTTCCCCTTCATCTTCCGCGGCGCGCTCGACGTCCATGCCACCGCGATCAACGAAGAGATGAAGATCGCGGCAGCATACGCCATCGCCGACCTCGCGCGCCAGCAGGTGCCCGAGGAAGTCGCCGCGGCCTATGGCGGCCGTGCGTCGAGCTTTGGCCCCGAATATATCATCCCCTCCCCCTTCGACCCGCGCCTCATGGAAATCGTCCCCGCCGCGGTGGCCGAGGCGGCGATGAAGACCGGCGTCGCACAGCGGCCGATCGAGGATCTCGATGCCTATCGCACCCGCCTGCGCGCGCGGCTCAACCCGACGACCTCGGTGCTGACGCTCGCCTATGAAGCCGCGCGGTCGAACCCGAAGCGCGTCGTCTTTGCCGAGGGCGAAGAGGAAGTCGTGCTGCGCGCCGCGATCCAGTTCCGCGACGGCGGTTACGGCATTCCGGTGCTCGTCGGGCGCGAAGGGCTGCACGACAAATTGCGCGCGATGGGCGTTGCCGATGCCGAGAGCTTCGAAGTGCATAACAGCGTCAATTCGCCGCATGTGCCGCAAATGGTGGAAATGCTGTACGAACGGCTGCAACGCCGCGGTTACCTCCGCCGCGACATCGAACGCATGGTCAACCGCGACCGCAACATTTTCGGCTCGCTGCTCCTCAAACTCGGCCTCGCCGATGCGATGATCACAGGCACAACCCGCACCTACTCCCAATCCATGCGCGAAGTCCGGCGGGTGATCGACCATGCGGAGGGCAAGACGCCGTTCGGCATCCATGTCCTCGTCGACCAGCATCATACCATCTTCATGTCCGACACGACGGTGAACGAACGGCCGACCGCCGAGATGCTCGCCGACATCGCCGAACGCACCGCGCAGGTCGCGCGGCGCATGGGGCACGAACCGCGCGTCGCTTTCCTGTCCTACTCGACCTTCGGCAACCCGCCGGGATCGTGGCTCGACAATATCCGCGAGGCGGTGTCGATCCTCGACGAGCGCAATCCGGGCTTCGAATATGAAGGCGAAATGGCCCCCGACGTCGCGCTCAACGAGAAGGTGATGAAAAATTACCCCTTCTGCCGCCTGTCGGGGCCCGCCAACGTCCTCGTCATGCCCGGGCTGCAATCGGCCAATCTGTCAGCAAAACTGCTGCGCGAACTCGGCGGTGGCGCGGTGATCGGTCCGATGCTCGTCGGCATGGAAAAGCCGGTGCAGGTCGCGACGATGGCGTCGACCGCATCGGACCTCGTCACGCTCGCGGTGCTCGCGGCGGGCGGAATCGCGCAATAGACAAAAGAAAGTCGTCGCCCCGGCGCAGGAGTGAAGGGTCGGATTATCTCCCGGACAATCCTTGGACATGCCGGAGGCATGTCCAACCCTTAACTAGCCGCTATCGATGTAGCGCAAATTTGCCAGCGGCCCCGCCTTCGCGGGGGCGACGATGGATTCACTGCCCCGGAGGCGCCCCGGCGCCCGGCGCGCCAACGGCGCCGATATTGCCAAAGATATCCTCGAAGAAGCTACGATGACGTCCCAGCGTCGGTGTCTTGTCGCCATTGGGATTGATCTTGCTGACGAGTTCGAGCCCGGTGCGATCGACCGCTGCAACATTGCCCGCGGGGTCGAAACGGACGCGCAGCACCTGCTGCGAGACCGGGCGCGGGTTGGCAAAGGCCAGCTGCCGCGTTTCGCGCGAGACATAATAATATTCGTTGTTGCTGAACTGCCCGACGAAGGTCGGACGCCCGAGCGTCTTTTCCACCGATTCGCGGTTGTCGACGCCGGGGGTGATCGCCTGCGTCAGCACCGGATCGACGACATAGCCCTGCCGGCCCTTCATTTGCGTGCATCCGCTCGCGGTCAGCGCGACGATCAGTCCGAGGGCGACCATGCGCGCACGCGAGGCGGGAAGCTTGGGCATGAAATTCGGCATTCAAACAATCTCCGTTGCGCCAGCCCGCCTGCCTTTCGCAGCGGCCGCACATGCTCTCGCGCCTCTTAACCGCAAGCACGGGCGGCGCACAAGCAGCTTATGCCGCGGCAAAGCTTGCCGGAAGCTGACCGGGGGCCCTTTTCCGGCACGCCGAATGCGCCTAAGCGAGGCACATGTTTTCGATCCGCAAACTCTTCAAGCCCGATCCCGATCCGCGCGAGGCACGTCGCCCGCTCTGGAATGCCGTCGTCACCGCCGCACGCCAGCCGCACTGGTATCAGGAGGGCGGGGTCCCCGACACGCTTGACGGGCGTTTCGACATGGTCAGCCTGATCCTCGCACTCGTCCTTCATCGTATCGACGAGGATCCCGCCGCAGTGCGCGCAGGCGTCGAACTCACCGAATTGTTCGTATCGGACATGGACGGGCAGATGCGCCAGATCGGGTTCGGCGACATGGTCGTCGGCAAGCAGATTGGGCGGATGGTCGGCGCGCTCGGCGGCCGGCTGGGCGCGTATAAGGCGGCCGACGGCTCGGATGCGCTTCGCGCCGCGCTCATTCGCAACCTGTGGCGCGGCCAAGCGCCGGGCAAAGAACATCTGGCGCATATCCTGTCCGCCGTCGCCGCGCAGCGCGCGGCGCTTGCTACGATAGCCGTCGATCAGTTGATTATCGCCGACCGCCTCCCCGGAGCGCCCGCTTGAACGCCGGCCCCGAATATTCGCATATCATCACGCTCGCCGATGCCGCGCACGGCAAGGCGATTGCAATCGAGGCCGACGCTGCGGCGCGCGCGCGTATCGCAAAGCGGCTCGAGCTGATTGAACTCAACCTCTTTGCCGTCACGGCCGAAGTGCGGACCATCGCGGGCGGGATTGCCGCGCGCGGCGAGGTGCGCGCCGAACTGGTGCAACGCTGCGCGGCGACCGATCTGCCGGTGCCGGCAAAGCTTGCCGAAAGCTTCGACCTGCGCTTCCTGCGCGACATTCACGCCGTCGCCGAAGAGGAAGAAGAGGTCGAGATCAGCAGCGAGGATTGCGACATATTGCTGCTTGAGGGCGATCGCATCGATCTTGGCGAAGCGGCGGTCCAGACCTTGTCGCTCGGACTCGATCCCTTTCCGCGCCATCCCGACGCCGACCGTGTCCTCGCTGAAAAGGGCGTGCTGAGCGAAGAGGCGGCGGGGCCTTTCGCCGCACTCGCCAAGCTGCGCGTCAAACCAGCATCGTAACCGGCGCCTGGCGCCGTTCTGCTGTGCTGGAAACCTCCCCGGGACATTGCAAACCCGCGACAGAAATGTCTGTTAACGGCCGATAGCGGCCGTTCATTACCCCTCCCGCAGGCGGGAGGGGTAATTAATGCCAGCTCCCCACTCCAAAGCCGGCTATCCCTTCCTCTGAAAGAAAGGACAGCATTCTAACGCGGTGCCACCCCCTCATCGTCTCTCGCAAGATCAGCGGCGACATCGTCGAGCCCTGGTCCTTCGTCCGCCAGCGTCGGCTTGGCCCCATGCTCAGATTTTTTCGTCCCTTCGTCCGGCCCCCGTTTTTCATCTCGCGACGGCGGCAACGCACCGCCCAGCGCCTTGGCAAGGCCGGCAAGTTGTTCGCCGATCACCCCGTCGACTGCGGGCGCGATGTCGCCGACCTTGAAGCGCATATAGCCGCCGACAACATAATCGAAACGGATCGCCGATCCGGTCGGGGTTTCCTTGATCTGGATCGTCAGCGCGCCGGTCAGCGCCTCGCCCTGCAATGGGCCGAAAGCGCCCGACAGGCGCAGCATCTGGTTCGGCTTGGCGAAGATGATGCGCGCGTGCTGGACGCTACCGAGGCCCGATCCCGTATCGGGTAATTTCTCGCAGAAACAGCCCCCGGCCTGCGAATCGAGCCAGAAATTCGCGGCGTCGCCCGACCAGCTATGCTCTTTCGACCACCATTTGTCGGGGGTGCGAAGCATCTTCCACACATCGGCGGGGGTCGCCGCGACCTGCGCCGTATGCGCGACGGTAAAACCGAGTTCGCTCTGGTCGATCACCTTGGCACCAGCAGGCGCCGCACCGAGCGCTGCGAGCGAAAGCGCGGCGACCATATAGATTCTGAAACGCATGCCCCTGCCCCCTTTGCCACCCAGCATAGCGGGCGACCGGGACAGTAGCCAGAGGGCCGATTCAGCCGGCGGTGGCGAGGATCGTTTCGATCGCGTCGTTGACCTCGTCGATCGGCGCCATGCCGTCGACATGGGTCACGATGCCGCGCGCTTCGTAAATCGGCAGGATCGGCGCGGTCTTGGCGCGATATTCGGCCATGCGGGTGCGCACGGTTTCCTCATTGTCGTCGGGACGGCGCTTGAACTCATGGCTGCCGCAGGCGTCGCAAGTATCGGCGACCTTCGGCAGCTTGTAGCGGTCGTGATAGCCTTCACCGCATTTAGCGCACGAGAAGCGGCCGGTGATGCGGTCGACCAGCGCATCCTCTTCGACCCTCAGTTCGATGACATGGTCAAGCTTGCGACTACGTGCACTCAAGATGTCGTCGAGCGATGCAGCCTGCGCTGCGGTACGCGGATAGCCGTCGAAGATCACCGAAGTGTCGCCGCCGAGTTCGTCGAGCCGTTCGCCGATGAGGCCGGAAACAATCGCGTCCGAAACGAGCTCACCCGCATCCATCACCGCTTTCGCCTGAAGGCCGATCGGCGTGCCCGCCTTGACCGCGGCGCGCAGCATGTCGCCGGTCGACAGCTGGACCATGCCATGCTCGTCCTCGAGGCGCGACGCCTGCGTACCCTTGCCCGCGCCCGGCGGACCAAGCAAAATGATATTGAGCGTCATGGAAGCCCCTGTTGTTGCCCTGTCGCGGGATGCCGTAGCTTGGCGATCAACGCCGCGCAACGCCGCCCTTCAATTTGGCCTTCTTGATCAGGTCGCCATATTGATGCGCGAGCATGTGGCTCTGGATCTGGCTGATCGTATCGATCGTCACGTTGACGATGATCAGCAGGCTGGTACCGCCGAGCTGGAACGGGAGCCCCGATCCGGCGATGAAATATTCGGGGACAAGGCAGATCGCCGCGAGATAGGCCGCACCGAGCACGGTGATGCGCGTCAGCACATGGTCGAGATAGGCTGCGGTGTTCTTGCCCGGGCGGATGCCGGGGATGAAGCCATTCTGACGCTTCAGATTGTCGGCGGTTTCCTCGGGGTTGAAGACGACCGCGACGTAGAAGAAGCAGAAGAAGATGATGCCCGCGGCATAGAGCGCCATGTAGAGCGGCTGGCCGTGCGCGAGATACTGGTTGAGCGTGATCAGGAAGTCACCGGTCGCGGTGTCGCCCTTCACATTATTGCCCATCATCTGCGTGACGGTGAGCGGCATCAGGAGCAGCGACGAAGCGAAGATCGGCGGGATCACGCCCGCGGTGTTGACCTTCAAGGGCAGGTGGCTGCGGTCCGCTTGCATCACGCCGCGCGCGGTGGCGCGTTTCGGATATTGGACGAGCACGCGGCGCTGCGCGCGTTCCATGAAGCTGATGAAGGCGATGATCGCGATCGCGCCGCCGATGACGGCGACGATCGTACCGCCGCCCATCGATCCTTCGCGGACCTGCGTGAACATCTGCCCGAAGCTGCGCGGCAACTGCGCGAGGATGCCCGCCATGATGATCAGCGACACGCCGTTGCCGATGCCGCGGCTGGTGATCTGTTCGCCGAGCCACATCAGGAACAAGGTGCCGCCGACGATGCTGATGACCGCGCCGATGCGGAACAGCATACCGGGGTCGACGACCGCCGCGATGCCCTGGCTCTGGCCGAGGTTTTCAAGGCCAACGGCGATGAAATAGCCTTGGATCGCGGTCAGCGCGACGGTGCCGTAGCGCGTATATTGGTTGAGCTTCTTGCGTCCGCTCTCGCCCTCTTTCTTGAGGGCGGCAAGGCTGGGAGACAGCGCCGAGGCGAGCTGTACGACGATCGACGCCGTGATATAGGGCATGACACCGAGCGCGATGATACTCATGCGCTCGAGGCTACCGCCCGAGAAGGTGTTGAAGATATCGAGGATGCCCCCCGTGGCCGCCTGGTCATAAAGCCGCGACAGCGCAACCGGATCGACGCCGGGCAGCGGCACGAACGACAGGAAGCGGAAAACGATCAGCGCGCCGATCGTGAACCAGATACGCCGCTTGAGTTCGGTCGCCTGGCCGAATTTCGAGAAATTCAGATTGGAAGCAAGCTGGTCGGCGCGTGAGGCCATGGGTATTATCCTCGGATTTTTCCGGACCGCGCCCCCCGCGACCCGGCGCCTATGTGCGTTCGCAACAGTCGAAGCGCAAGGGGAAAGGCCTTACTTAAGCGGCAGGTTGATTTCGGGTGCTGCTTTCACTGTCCGTTCGCATCGAGCGAAGTCCAGATGCCCCTCGACCTTGTGCCACCCCGATAGGTGTCTCGACTTCGCTCGACACGAACGGGAATAATGCTCGCCTAACGACAAAGGGCGGCTCCTTAAGAACCGCCCTTCGTCAAATCATTCCGCCTTGGCGGCCGCCCGGCGCTTGGCTTTCTTGCCTTCGGGCGCATCGGTCTTGGGTTCGGGCAGTTCCACCTTGCCGCCGGCCTTTTCGACCGCTTCGATCGCGCCCTTCGACGCGCCGGCAACGGCAAAATTCAGCTTCGCGGTAAATTCACCCTTGGCGAGGAGGCGGACGCCGTCCTTGCCGCCGCGAGCAACGCCGACGGCCTTGAGCGCCGCGTGATCGATCACAGCCTTGGCGTCGAGCTTCTTCGCATCGACCAGCTTCTGGATCATGCCCAGATTGACGATCGCGAAGTCCTTGCCGAAAATATTGTTGAAGCCGCGCTTCGGGATCCGCATGTGGAGCGGCATCTGACCGCCTTCGAAGCCGTTAATCGCGACGCCGCTACGGGCTTTCTGGCCCTTCTGGCCGCGGCCGGCGGTCTTGCCCTTGCCCGAGCCAATACCGCGTCCGACGCGCATGCGGCCCTTGCGGGCGCCATCATTGTCACGAAGTTCGTTAAGCTTGATAGTCATGTGTTTGCACTCGCTTTCGCTTTGGTCGCGCTATGGACCGAGCCGCTGGGCCTAGTCCGGTTCGATTTCACTCGACGGCTGAAAGCCGGGATACTCTCCGGCTTTTTCCATTACGATGGCCTGGGCGACATAGCCGCGGCCATCGACGCTGGTGATCGAGGGGTTGCCGTGAAGCTGCCACCCCCGGTTGAGCAATCCCTCGACCCGCGCACAAAAGGCGCTGTCGTCGGGACCGGTCAACAGGCGATAGAGCTTCATCGCAGGGTTAACCCTCGATAACTTCCACCATGTGCGGAAGCTTGCGGATCATGCCGCGGACTTCCGGGGTGTCGACCAGCTCGACCTCACGGCGCATCTTGCCCAGGCCGAGGCCGGTCAGGATCGCACGCTGGCTGCTGGGACGACGGATCGGCGAGCCGATCTGGCGGATCTTGATCTTCTTGTCGGCCATCGTCTTACTCCGTCACCGCCGCGGCTTCGGCCTCGGCTGCGCGGTCGGACGCACCGCCACGCTTGATCAGGTCCGAAACCTTCTTGCCGCGACGCTGCGCGACCGACTTCGGGCTGGTCTGTTCGCCGAGCGCCTCGAAAGTTGCGCGGATCATATTGTAGGGGTTCGAAGTGCCATTGGACTTGGTCACTACGTCGGCAACGCCCAGGCTTTCGAACACGGCGCGCATCGGGCCGCCGGCGATGATGCCGGTCCCGGCGGGCGCCGAGCGAAGGGTTACCATGCCCGCGCCGAAATGGCCGAGGCCATCATGGTGCAGGGTGCGGCCGTCGCGCAGCGGAACGCGGATCATCGACTTTTTCGCGGCAGCGGTCGCCTTCGAAATGGCTTCCGGCACTTCGCGTGCCTTGCCATGTCCGAAGCCGGCGCGGCCCTTGCCGTCGCCGACGACGACGAGCGCGGCGAAACCGAAGCGCTTGCCGCCCTTCACCGTCTTCGAGACGCGGTTGATGTGGACAAGCTTTTCAATCAGCTCTTCGCCGCCGTCATCGTCGCGCGGACGACGATCGTCGCGGCGCCCACGGCCACCGTCACGACCACCACGGCCACCATCGCGGCCGCCACCACCGCCACGACCACGGCGCGGAGCCTGGCCTTCGGTGGGCGCGGGGGCTGCTTCGGGAGCACCTTCGACGTTCTGTACTTCGTCTGCCATAATCAGAACTCCAATCCGCCTTCGCGTGCCGCGTCGGCCAGCGCTTTGATGCGCCCGTGGAACAGGAAGCCGCCGCGATCGAACACGACCTGCGTCACGCCCGCCTTCTTGGCGGCAGCGGCAAGGCGCTTGCCAACGTCAGCGGCAGCTGCCGTGGTCGCGCCGGTCTTGCCGCGCACGTCCTTTTCGAGCGTCGAAGCAGCAGCCAGCGTCTTGCCGGCGGCGTCATCGATGAGCTGCGCATAGATGTGGCGGCCCGAACGGTGCACCGACAGGCGCGGACGCCCGCCGGCGCGCTGGCGAAGGGCGGTACGAACGCGCTGACGGCGCTTCTGGAAAGAGGTGAGATGTGCCATGGCTTACTTCTTCTTGCCTTCTTTGCGGAAGATGTACTCGCCGCGATATTTGATGCCCTTGCCCTTATAGGGTTCGGGCTTGCGCCAACGGCGGATTTCCGCCGCAACCTGGCCGACCTGCTGCTTGTCGATACCGCTGATCTCGATCGTCGTATTGTCCGGCGTCTTGATCTCGATACCCTCGGGCACCGCGAAATCGACATCATGGCTGTAGCCGAGCTGCAGCTTCAGATTCTTGCCCTGCGAGTTGGCGCGATAGCCGACACCGGTGATTTCGAGGACTTTCGTAAAGCCGTCGGTCACGCCGGTGATCAGATTCTGCACCAGCGTGCGCTGCATGCCCCAGAAAGCGCGGGCTTCACGGGTGTCATTCGCGGGCTGGACCGAGATGCTGCCTTCGCCGACTTCATATTTGATATTGTCGGAAAGCGGCATCGCGAGCGTGCCCTTGGGCCCCTTGACCGACAGCTGGCCGCCGTCGATCGCGGCGGTGACGCCGCTCGGGATTGCAACTGCCTTTTTACCAATGCGCGACATCAGAACACCTCCGCCAGCACTTCGCCGCCGACATTATGCTCGCGGGCTTCGGCGTCCGACAGGACGCCGCGCGGGGTCGACACGATGGTGATGCCCAGGCCGTTGCGCACGATCGGAAGTTCTTTCGAACCCGAATAGACGCGGCGGCCGGGCTTTGAAACGCGGGCCACGTGGCGGATCGCCGGCTGGCCTTCGAAATATTTCAGCTCGATGCGGATGCCCTTGTGCTGACCCTTGGCACCCAGCGCTTCTTCGCTGTAGCCGCGGATATAGCCTTCGCGCTGGAGAACATCGAGAACGCGGACACGCAGCGTCGAAGCCGGCGTCAGGACGCTGTCCTTCTTCGCCGTCTGGCCGTTGCGGATGCGGGTGAGCATATCACCCAGGGGATCGGTCATTGCCATCAGTTAAGTCCCTTACCAGCTCGACTTCACAACACCGGGGATCAGGCCCTTGTTGGCCAGATCGCGGAGCTGGATACGGCACAGCCGGAATTTGCGATAATAAGCGCGCGGACGGCCCGTCAGCTCGCACCGGTTGCGGATGCGGGTCGGGTTGCCGTTGCGCGGGATTTCCGCCATCTTGAGGCGCGCGATCAGACGCTCGCCATCGTCGAGCGACGTGTCCGCCGCAATCGCCTTCAGCTTCGCGTAGCGGCCGGCATATTTCTTCACCAGCTGCTTGCGACGCTCGTTCTTGTTCACCGAACTCAGTTTCGCCATGACTTAAGTTCTCTTTCCTTCTTGAAAGAGCCTGCCTGGTCCCTTGCGGGATCAGGCGGCTTCCTTTTCCTGCGCTTCGATCGGGAAGGGGAAGCCGAACAGCTTGAGCAGTTCGCGGGCTTCGTCGTCCGTACGGGCGGTGGTGGTGACGATCACGTCCATGCCGCGCACCGTGTCGATGCGGTCATAGTTGATCTCGGGGAAGATGATCTGTTCCTTCAGGCCCATGGCATAGTTGCCACGGCCGTCGAAGCTCGTCGCCGACACGCCGCGGAAGTCGCGGATGCGCGGCATGGCGATCGTGATCAGCCGGTCGAGGAACTCGTACATGCGTTCGCGGCGCAGGGTAACCTTGCAGCCGATCGGCATGCCTTCGCGCAGCTTGAACTGTGCGATCGACTTCTTCGCCTTGGTCACGACAGGCTTCTGGCCGGCGATCAGCTCCATTTCAGCAGCTGCCGATTCAACCTTCTTCTTGTCCTGCGTGGCTTCGCCGACACCCATGTTGAGCACGATCTTGTCGATCTTCGGCACTTCCATCACATTCTTGTAACCGAACTTCTCGGTCATCGCCTTGACGATCACATCGTCATAGCGCTTGCGCATGCGCGGGGTATAATTGTCAGCCACTGATGGTCTCCCCGGACTTCACGGCGACACGCACCTTCTTGCCGTCCTTGGTTTCGAAACGCACGCGCGTCGGCTTGCCGCTCTTCGGATCGGCCAGCGCGACCTTGCTTGCGAACAGCGGCGCTTCCTTGCGCTCGAGACCACCCTGCGGGTTGGTCTGGTTCGGCTTGCGGTGCCGCGTGATGATGTTGACGCCCGCGACCACAACCTTGCCGTCCTTCGGCAAGCTCTGCGTCACTTCGCCGGTCTTGCCCTTGTCCTTGCCGGACAGGATGACAACCGTGTCGCCCTTCTTGATCTTCGCCATACCCATGGTCAGAGAACCTCCGGTGCCAGGCTGATGATCTTCATATAGCCACGGCCGCGCAGTTCGCGAACGACGGGGCCGAAGATGCGGGTGCCGATCGGCTCCTCGTTCTTGTTGACGAGCACGGCGGCGTTGCTGTCGAAACGGATGACCGAGCCATCGGCGCGGCGCACATCCTTCGCGGTGCGGACGATGACGGCGCGATGGACGTCGCCCTTCTTCACCTTGCCGCGCGGCTGGGCTTCCTTGATCGACACGACGATCACGTCGCCCACGCCGGCAGTGCGACGCTTCGACCCGCCGAGCACCTTGATGCACTGGACGCGCTTGGCACCGCTGTTGTCAGCGACTTCCAATTGTGACTGCATCTGGATCATCGATGCATTTCCTTCTTTTTTGGCCTACCGGGATACCCCGGCGGTTCCGTGAAAATCTTCAGCCTTCGGCCGCGGCGGGAGCAGCCGGGGTCGAACCCTTCGGCTTGCTGTGGGTGTCGACCTTGTCGAGCACCTTCCAGGTCTTCAGCTTCGAAATCGGTTTCGTTTCCTCGATACGGACGGTTTCGCCAGCCTTGATGGCGTTGTCTTCATCGTGGGCGTGATATTTCTTCGAGCGGCGGATGATCTTGCCGTACAGAGGGTGCTTCACCTTCCGTTCAACCTTCACCACGACGGTCTTGTCGCCCTTGTCGGACACCACCGTACCGGTCAATATGCGCTTCGGCATCGATAGTCTCCTTACTTCGCGGCCGAGCGCGTGCGCTCGGTCTGCTGCGTCTTGATGCGCGCGATCGAGCGGCGCACTTCCTTGACGCGTGACGCTTTTTCAAGCTGGCCGGTGGCCGCCTGGAAGCGAAGGTTGAACGCCTCGCGCTTCAGTTCGCCAAGCTGTTCGGCGAGCTGGTCGTCGGTCTTGGCCTTGAAATCGTCGGTCTTGGCCATGTCCTTAACCCTCCAGATGCGAGGTGTCGCCGAGACGGGCAATCACCTTCGTCTTGATCGGCAGCTTCATCGCAGCGCGTTCGAACGCCAGCGCGGCCACGGGGCCCGGAACGCCGTCGAGTTCGAACAGGATGCGGCCCGGCTTCACACGCGCGGCCCAGAATTCCGGCGAACCCTTGCCCTTACCCATACGGACTTCGGCAGGCTTCGACGATACGGGAACGTCGGGGAAGATGCGGATCCACAAACGGCCCTGACGCTTGATCGCACGGCTGATCGCGCGGCGAGCCGCTTCGATCTGGCGCGCGGTGATGCGCTCGGGTTCCATCGCCTTCAGCCCGTAGGAGCCGAAGTTCAGGCTGGTCCCACCCTTGGCGTTACCATGGATGCGGCCCTTGAAGGCCTTGCGGAACTTGGTTTTTTTCGGTTGCAGCATGTCAGCAGTCCTTAGCGGCGATCTTCACGAGCCGGACGGACACCGGTCGTCTGTGCATCAAGCATCAGACGGTCGGTTGCCATCGGGTCGTGGCCGAGAATCTCGCCCTTGAAGATCCACACCTTGATCCCGCACACGCCATAGGCGGTGTGTGCAGTCGATTCGGCATAGTCGACATTGGCGCGCAGCGTGTGCAACGGTACCCGGCCTTCGCGGTACCATTCGGTGCGCGCGATTTCCGCGCCGCCAAGACGGCCGGCGCAGTTGATGCGGATGCCCTCGGCGCCCAGACGCATCGCCGACTGAACCGCACGCTTCATGGCGCGGCGGAACGCGACGCGGCGTTCGAGCTGGTCGGCAATGCCCTGGCCGACGAGCTTGGCGTCGACTTCGGGCTTGCGGATCTCGACGATGTTCAGCGACACGTCGCTGCCCGTCAGTTCACCCAGCTTCTTACGCAGCTTTTCGATGTCCGCGCCCTTCTTGCCGATGATGACGCCCGGACGGGCGGCATAGATCGACACGCGGCACAGCTTCGCCGGACGTTCGATCACGACCTTCGAGATCGCGGCCTGCGGCAGGTTCTTGAACACATATTGGCGGATCTTCAGATCCTCGACCAGCATGCGGCCATAGTCCTGGCCTTCGGCGAACCAGCGGCTGTCCCAGGTGCGGTTGACCTGCAGGCGCAGGCCGATCGGATTGCTCTTCTGGCCCATCTTACGCCTCTTCTTCCTGTTCGCGCACGACAATGCGGATGCGGCTGAACGGCTTGACGATCCGGGTCGACTTGCCGCGGCCACGAGCGTGCCAGCGCTTCATCGAGATCGACTTGCCGACGCTGGCTTCCTTGATGACGAGCGCATCAACGTCGAGGTTGTGGTTGTTTTCCGCGTTGGCGACGGCGCTGGCGAGAACCTTGCGCACATCGACGGCCATCGCCTTCTTCGAGAAAGCGAGGACGTTCATCGCGTCTTCGACCTTGCGGCCGCGGATCAGCGCGGCAACGAGGTTCAGCTTCTGCGCCGAACCGCGAATCTGCGTGCCGACCGAGAGCGCCTCGTTATCCGCAACGCGGCGGGGGGACTTTTCCTTGCCCATTAGCGTTTGCCCTTCTTGTCCGCCGCGTGGCCGGGGAAGAAGCGCGTCGGCGCAAATTCACCCAGCTTCATGCCGACCATGTCTTCATTGACCGACACCGGCACGAACTTGCGGCCGTTGTAGACGTTGAAGGTCAGCCCCACGAACTGCGGCAGGATGGTGGACCGGCGCGACCAGGTCTTGATAGGCGCACTGCTGCTGCCTTCCTGGGCCGTTTCGGCTTTCTTGAGGAGATGAAGGTCGACAAAAGGACCTTTCCAGACCGAGCGAGCCATGGCTTACCTCTTCTTCTTCGCGTGACGCGACCGGATGATCATATTGTCGGTCGACTTGTTGTGGCGCGTGCGAGCACCCTTCGTCGGCTTGCCCCACGGGGTAACCGGATGACGGCCACCCGAGGTGCGGCCTTCGCCACCGCCGTGCGGGTGATCGACCGGGTTCTTGGCGACGCCGCGGGTCAGCGGACGCTTGCCGAGCCAGCGGTTACGGCCGGCCTTGCCCAGGTTGGTGTTCTGGTTGTCGGGGTTCGACACCGCGCCGACCGTGCCCATGCACTCGCCGCGGATGTAACGCTGCTCGCCCGAACCGAGACGCACGATCACCAGACCGCGGTCACGACCGACGACCTGTGCATAGGTGCCGGCCGAACGGGCGATCTGGCCGCCCTTGGCCGGCTTCATCTCGATGTTGTGGACGATCGTGCCGACCGGCATCTGCGACAATTCCATCGCATTGCCCGGCTTCACGTCGGTCTTCTTGCCCGCGATAACCGTATCGCCGACCGCCAGACGCTGCGGCGCCAGGATATAGGTCTGCTCGCCGTCCTCATATTTGATGAGCGCGATGAAGGCCGTGCGATTCGGGTCATATTCCAGACGCTCGACGGTGGCCGGCATGTCCCACTTGCGACGCTTGAAGTCGATGAAGCGGTACTTCTGCTTGTGGCCGCCGGCGATGCCGCGCGAGGTCACATGACCCTTGTTGTTGCGGCCACCGGTCTTGCGCTTGCCTTCGGTCAGCGCCTTGACGGGCTTGCCCTTCCACAGCGACGATTTGTCGACGAGGATCAGGCCGCGCTGCGCGGGACTGGTCGGATTATAGGATTTAAGTGCCATTTTCTCTGCCTCTTCCTACAATCAGACGCCGGTGGTGACGTCGATCGACTGGCCTTCGGCCAGGCGAACGATCGCCTTCTTCACGTCGCTGCGGGTGTAGGGCTTGCCCTTCCAGCGCTTGGTCTTGCCCTTGGTGATCAGCGTGTTGACGCTGAGAACCTTGACATCGAACAGCGCCTCGACGGCGGCCTTGATCGCGGGCTTGGTTGCGTCGCCCGCAACCTTGAACACCACTGCGTCATTTTCGCTGAGCAGCGTCGACTTTTCGGTGATCACCGGAGCGAGGATCACGTCATAGTGACGCGCGTCGACTGTTTTTGCCTTAGCCATTGAAGCGTGCCTCCAGCTTTTCGAGGCCGGCGCGGGTCAGGACCAGCGTATCGGCGCGCAAAATGTCATAGACGTTGGCGCCCGCGGCCGGCATCGCGTTGATGCCGATGAGGTTGGCCGACGCCATTGCGAAGCTTTCGTGCACCGCATCACCGTCGATGAAGAGGGCGCGATTGCCAAGTTCGAGCTTGCCGAGCTTGCCGGCGAGCGCCTTGGTCTTGGCGTCCTTGAGCTCGAGCGTGTCGATGACGACGAGCTTGCCGCCCTTCGCCTTGTCGCTGAGCGCCATTTTCAGGCCGAGAGTGCGGATCTTCTTGTTCAGCGAGTGGCCGAAGGTGCGGGCACGCGGGCCATGCGCCTTGCCGCCGCCGATGAAGATCGGGGCCGCGCGATCGCCGTGACGTGCGGTACCGCCGCCCTTCTGGCGACCGAACTTCTTGCCGGTGCGCGAAACATCGCTGCGTTCGCGGGCCGCACGAGCCGGGCCGCGGCGCTTTTCAAGCTGCCATGCAACGACGCGATGCAAGATGTCGGCGCGGGCGTCGACGCCGAACACATCGTCATTGAGATCGATGTCGGTGCCGGCCTTGCCGTCGAGGGTTTGAACCTTGACCTTCATGATCAGGACTCCTGTGCGCCGTCGGTGGTGGCAGTGTCGACCACGGTTTCTTCAACCGGGGTTTCCACGGGCGCATCAGCCGGGGCTTCTTGATTGGCGTTCGCCGCGCTCTTGATGCCCGCAGGATAGGGGGCCTCGGGATGGCGCGGCAGCTTGACCGCATCGCGGACCATCAGCCAGCCGCCCTTCGAGCCAGGGACCGAGCCCTTGACGAAGAGAAGGCCGCGCTCGACGTCGGTGCGGACGATTTCGAGATTCTGCTGGGTGCGGTTGCGCGCGCCCATATGGCCGGCCATCTTCTTGTTCTTGAAGACGCGGCCCGGATCCTGGCGGTTACCGGTCGAACCATGCGCACGGTGGCTGATCGAAACACCGTGGGTCGCGCGCATACCGCCGAAACCCCAGCGCTTCATCGCACCGGCAAAGCCCTTACCCTGGGTCACGCCCTGGATGTCGACGATCTGGCCGGCGACGAAATGGTCGGCCGACAGTTCGGCGCCGACGTCGAGCGTCGCGTCGTCAGCGACGCGGAATTCGACGACCTTCGCCTTGGGCTCGACTTCGGCCTTGCCGAAAGCGCCACGCTGCGGCTTCGCAACATTCTTCGCCTTCGCCGAGCCGGCACCGAGCTGGACAGCCACATAGCCGTCACGTTCTTGTTCGCGCACGGAGATAACCTGACAGCCTTCGAGGCTCAGGACGGTGACGGGCACGTGGCGGCCGTCGTCCTGAAACAGGCGGGTCATCCCCATTTTCTTCGCGATCACGCCAGTCCGCATGATCAAACTCCTCAACAGAGGCCGGGCGGACCATTCCGCACGGCTTGCGGGACCCCGCCAAGGCGAACCTCGACGAGAACCCTCCCAGCCCGAATTTCGATGCATCGCCCCGTCCGGGCTGAGGTGCCGCCTTCCCTCGGGTTGGCGGCGAGACGGGGGACGCAGCCCGGACCATGATGCTTCCGAAGAAGCGGTCCGGCGGTATCCACCCTATCGTCGGTCCGGATCGCTCCGGACAATGCGGCTTCCGGGGAAGCCGCCGATAGAGACCCCGGTTTTCACCGGGGCTTCGCTGGCCTTAAGCCAGCTTGATTTCTACGTTCACGCCCGCGGCGAGGTCGAGCTTCATCAGCGCATCGACCGTCTGCGGCGTGGGCTGCACGATGTCGAGCAGCCGCTTGTGGGTACGCACCTCGAACTGCTCGCGCGACTTTTTGTCGACATGCGGACCGCGGTTCACGGTGAATTTCTCAATGCGCGTCGGCAGCGGGATCGGGCCGCGAATAAGCGCTCCGGTACGACGTGCCGTATCGGCAATGTCGGTGGTGGCCTGATCGAGCACGCGGTGATCAAAGGCCTTCAGGCGAATGCGAATATTCTGCGTTTCCATGACTGTTCCAGTCGAATCCCGTCTGACGATGCGAAAGAGCCGAAATGGCCTGTTCCGGCCCCCTGACGGAAGCCGGCCCGGCCATCAAAAATCTTTAAGCTACGAGCCGCGCGAATCGCTTCCGAATCGCGCGGCTCGCGGCCCTATATTACTTTGTGATCGTCGCCACAACCCCTGCGCCGACCGTGCGGCCACCTTCGCGAATCGCGAAGCGCAGACCCGGGTCCATGGCGATCGGGGCGATCAGCTTGACCGACAGCTGGACGTTGTCGCCCGGCATGACCATCTCGGTGCCCTCGGGAAGGATGACCTCGCCGGTGACGTCGGTGGTGCGGAAATAGAACTGCGGACGATAGTTCGCAAAGAACGGCGTGTGACGGCCGCCTTCGTCCTTCGACAGGACGTAGACTTCCGAGGTGAACTCGGTGTGCGGCTTGATCGTGCCAGGCTTACAGAGAACCTGGCCACGCTCGACTTCTTCACGGCCGACGCCGCGGATCAGTGCACCGATGTTGTCGCCGGCCTGGCCCTGGTCGAGCAGCTTGCGGAACATTTCGACGCCGGTGACGACGGTCTTCTTGGTGTCCTTGATGCCGACGATTTCGACTTCTTCACCCACCTTGACGATGCCGGTTTCGACGCGGCCGGTGACGACGGTACCACGGCCCGAGATCGAGAACACGTCTTCGATCGGCATCAGAAAGGGCTTGTCGAGCGGACGTTCCGGCTGCGGGATCCACGCATCGACGGCTTCCATCAGCTTCAGGATCGCGTCCTTGCCGATGTTGTCGTCGCGGCTTTCCAGCGCGGCGAGCGCCGAACCGGCGATGATCGGAATATTGTCGCCGTCGAAGTCGCGCTTCGAAAGTTCTTCGCGGATTTCGAGTTCGACGAGCTCGAGCAGCTCGGGGTCGTCGAGCTGGTCGACCTTGTTGAGGAAGACGACCATGGTCGGAACGCCGACCTGCTTCGCAAGCAGGATGTGCTCCTTGGTCTGCGGCATCGGGCCGTCAGCAGCCGACACGACGAGAATCGCGCCGTCCATCTGGGCGGCACCGGTGATCATGTTCTTCACATAGTCGGCGTGACCCGGGCAATCGACATGCGCATAGTGGCGGCCGTTGGTTTCATATTCGACGTGCGCGGTCGAAATGGTGATGCCGCGCTCACGCTCTTCGGGCGCCTTGTCGATGTTCGCGAAGTCGACGGCAGCGTTGCCCGCGACGTTTTCGGCGAGCACCTTGGTGATCGCGGCGGTCAGCGAGGTCTTGCCATGGTCGACGTGACCGATGGTGCCGATGTTGCAGTGCGGCTTCGTCCGCTCAAATTTAGCCTTGGCCATGTTTAACAACCTTCTTGTTCATGTGTTTGCGTTGATCAGTCCTGGACGAGCCCGCTGAATCAGGCGCCGCCCTTAGAGGGTCTTGCCGCGCGGCGCAAGTCCGCGCGGCCTTACCGTCAGGCCATCTTGGCCTTCACTTCTTCGGCGACGTTCGTCGGCACTTCTTCATAATGCGAGAATTGCATCGAGTAGCTGGCGCGACCCTGGCTGAAGCTGCGCAGCTGATTCACATAGCCGAACATATTCGCCAGCGGCACGATCGCCTCGACGACCTGGGCGATGCCCCGGCTGTCGGTGCCCTGGATCTGCCCGCGACGGCTGTTGAGATCGCCGATCACGTCGCCCATGAATTCCTCAGGGGTAACCACCTCGACCTTCATCACCGGCTCGAGCAGCTTGATGCCGGCCTTCGCCGCCACTTCGCGCATCGCCGCACGGCCCGCGATTTCGAACGCCAGCGCCGACGAGTCGACGTCGTGGTACGCGCCGTCCGTGAGCTTGATTTCGAAGTCGATGATCGGGAAGCCGATCATGTGACCGTTTTCGGCCGATTCGCGCATGCCCTTTTCGACCGACGGGATATATTCGCGCGGAATGTTGCCGCCCTTGATCTCGTCGATGAAGGTGATGCCCGCGCCGCGTTCGCCGGGAGCGACGGTGACCTTGACGCGGCCGAACTGGCCCGAGCCGCCCGACTGCTTCTTGTGGGTATAGTCGACGTCGACGGCCTTCGCGAGCGATTCGCGGTACGCCACCTGCGGCGCACCGACATTCGCTTCGACCTTGAACTCGCGCTTCATGCGATCGACGAGGATATCGAGGTGAAGCTCGCCCATGCCCTTGATGATCGTCTGTCCCGATTCATGGTCGGTCGACACACGGAACGACGGATCCTCGGCGGCCAGGCGGTTGAGCGCGATGCCCATGCGTTCCTGGTCGGCCTTGGTCTTCGGTTCCACCGACAGCTCGATGACCGGCTCGGGGAATTCCATCCGCTCGAGGATGATCGGCGCGTTGGTGGCGCAGAGCGTGTCCCCGGTGGTGGTTTCCTTGAGCCCGGCAAGCGCAACGATGTCGCCCGCATAGGCTTCGTCGATGTCTTCGCGGCTGTTCGCATGCATCAGCAGCATGCGGCCGACCTTTTCCTTCTTGTCCTTCACCGAGTTCAGGTAGGTGCCCTTGTTCAGGGTTCCCGAATAGATGCGCGCGAAGGTGAGCGAGCCGACGAACGGGTCGTTCATGATCTTGAAGGCGAGCAGCGACAACGGCGCGGCGTCCGACGTCTCGCGCGAATCGGGCTGGTCATTGTCCGGGTTGATGCCCTGGACGTCCGGAATGTCGAGCGGCGAAGGCAGATAGTCGACGACCGCGTCGAGCAGCGTCTGCACACCCTTGTTCTTGAACGCCGAGCCGCAAAGGACCGGAACGAATGCCTGCGCCAGCGTACCCTTGCGGATCAGCGCCTTCAACGCCGCGACGTCGGGAAGCGTGCCTTCGAGATAGGCCTCCATCGCATCGTCGTCCTGTTCGACGGCGAGTTCGACGAGCTTTTCGCGATATTCGGCGGCCTTGTCGGCGAGGTCGGCGGGAATTTCCTCATAGAAGAATTCGGCGCCGAGGCTTTCATCCTTCCAGATGATAGCGCGCTCGTTGACCAGATCGACCAGGCCCTTGAAGTCGCCTTCGGCGCCGATGGGCAGATAGAGCACGGCCGGGGTCGCACCGAGACGATCGATGATCGTCTGGACGCAATAATAGAAGTCGGCGCCGGTGCGGTCGAGCTTGTTGACGAAGCACATCCGCGGCACTTTATACTTGTCGGCCTGGCGCCACACGGTTTCCGACTGCGGCTCGACGCCGGCAACGCCGTCGAACGCGGTGATCGCACCGTCGAGCACGCGCAAGCTGCGCTCGACTTCGATCGTGAAGTCGACGTGGCCGGGGGTGTCGATGATGTTCAGGCGATGCTCGGGACCCTGGCCCTCGGCGGCTTTCCACAGGCAGGTGGTGGCGGCCGACGTGATCGTGATGCCGCGTTCCTGCTCCTGCTCCATCCAGTCCATCGTCGCGGCGCCGTCATGGACTTCGCCGATCTTGTAGGACTTGCCGGTGTAGTAAAGGATGCGCTCGGTCGTCGTGGTCTTGCCGGCGTCGATGTGCGCCATGATCCCAAAGTTGCGATAATGTTCGAGCGGATGGCTGCGTGCCATGGTCTTTTCCTTGGATTTGGGGGGAGGCCTTTGGGGCCACCCCCGATATAGGAATGATTGTTACGATTGCGAGACGCGCCCCGCGAGGTGCAGGGGCGTCCGTGCAATTACCAGCGGTAGTGGCTGAAGGCGCGGTTGGCTTCGGCCATGCGATGCGTGTCTTCACGCTTCTTCACGGCATTGCCACGGTTGTTCGACGCATCGAGCAGTTCGCCCGACAAGCGCGCAGCCATCGTGGTTTCGCTGCGGTTGCGCGCGGCGGTGATCAGCCAGCGGATCGCGAGCGCCTGCGCACGTTCCGGGCGGACTTCGACCGGAACCTGATAGGTCGCACCGCCGACGCGGCGGCTGCGGACTTCGATGTTCGGGCGGATGTTCGCCAGCGCTTCGTGGAAGACACCGATCGGTTCCTTCTTGGCGCGGGCTTCGACCGATTCGAGCGCACCGTAAACGATGCTTTCAGCGACCGACTTCTTCCCGTCCAGCATGACGCTGTTCATGAATTTCGACAGCACCGTATCACCGAAACGGGGATCGGGCAGGATTTCGCGGCGTTCAGGACGACGACGACGAGCCATGGGGTATTCCTTTACAACAGCATCCCGGCGCCAAGCGCTCGCGGGATGATCAAATAGCCGAAAAAGCGGTCCTTACTTCGGACGCTTCGCACCGTATTTCGAACGGCTCTGCTTGCGGTCCTTCACGCCCTGCGTATCGAGCACGCCGCGCAGGACGTGGTAACGCACACCGGGAAGATCGCGGACACGGCCGCCACGGATCAGCACGACGCTGTGTTCCTGGAGGTTGTGGCCTTCGCCGGGGATGTAGGTGATGACTTCGCGCTGGTTGGTCAGGCGGACCTTCGCAACCTTGCGGAGCGCCGAGTTCGGCTTTTTCGGTGTCGTCGTATAGACACGGGTGCAAACGCCGCGCTTCTGCGGGTTCGCGTCCATCGCTGGAACCTTGGACTTCACTTTCTGCGGAGTCCGGCCCTTGCGGACGAGCTGATTGATCGTGGGCATGAATGCTTCACCTTTATGTGTCCGCCCATCAAAGCGAACGGTTACTGTACCGCGGTGGATGAAGCTCCGGCCGATAATCCGCCAAAAAGGACGAAAAACGGCCGACCTGATAACAGCAAAAGACCCCGGCGGATCGACATGATCTTCCGGAGGCTCCATCCGCGCCAGCAATGTTCAAGCGCTGTTGTAACTGAAAGAGGCAGCAAACCGCCCTTTCCGGTCGAGCGGCCCCCTAGCGGTGATTCCCGGCAGGGTCAAGACCAAGGTCAGGGGCAAAGGGCGGGGGCAGGGGCGAAAAACCGGCAATATTGTTGCGCCGCGCCGGCCGCGCTATCGCTCGCCCATGCCGACCGTTCGCCACGCCAGCTTCGCCCCGCACGTCGCCGCCGACACGCGGCTGCTGATCCTCGGCAGTCTGCCCGGTGCCCGCTCGCTCGCCGAGCGCCAATATTATGCGCATCCGACGAACCAGTTCTGGCGGCTGCTCGGCGACGTCATCGAACGGCCGCTCGCGTCGATGCCCTATGAAGAGCGGCTGGTCCAGCTCCGCAAGGCCCATGTCGGCCTCTGGGACGTGATCCGCAGCGCCGAACGGAAAACGAGCAGCGATTCCCTTATTCGCGAAGTCGAGGCGCACGATCTGGGGGCACTGGTCGCGGGCCTCCCCGACCTTCGCATGATCGCCTTCAACGGCGGCAAGGCGGCGGCGATCGGCCGTAAGCAACTGCCGGCGCTGGAGAAGATCGCCGTCGTCGACCTGCCATCGAGCAGCGCCGCGCACACGATCGGCTTCGCGGCGAAACGTGCGCGGTGGCTGTGCCTTCGCGACGCGCTTGCCGCCATCGGACCGAGCCGGTAAGCGCGCGCCATGTCCGCGCCCATCGACCATATCGACAGCTGGATCTTCGATCTCGACAACACGCTGTATCCGCCGTCGGCGAAGCTGTTCGACCTGATCGACGAACGCATGGGTGCCTTCATCATGCGCCTGCTGGGCGTCGATGCGGTCGAGGCGCGGCGGGTCCAGAAACAATATTTCCATGATCATGGCACGACGATGGCCGGGCTGATGCGCCACCATGGCGTCAACCCCGAGGAGTTTCTCGTCGACGTCCACGCCATCGCTCTCGACCGGATCGCGCCCGATGCCCGTCTTCGCGCCGGGCTCGAACGCTTGCCGGGCCGCAAGCTGATCTTCACCAACGCCGACGCCGATTATGCCGCGCGCGTGCTCGATGCGCGGGGAATCGCCGACCTGTTCGACGGCATCTGCGACATCCGCATTCTTCGCTACACGCCCAAGCCCGATCCCGCCGCCTATTCGCTGATGATCGACCATCTCGGCATCGACCCGGCTCGCAGCCTGTTCGTCGAGGATATGGCCCGCAACCTGACCCCGGCAAAGGCGCTGGGAATGACCACTGTGTGGCTGGACAACGGCAGCGAAAGCGGCCATCGGGACCACCTGCCGGATCATGTCGATTTCCACGCGACCGACATCGCCGACTGGCTTGACAATCTGCCTTCACCTTGGGGAATTTCATGACCACCGACCTCACATCGACGATCGAAGCCGCGTGGGATGCACGCGACACGCTGGGCCTGACGACGACCGGCGCGGTGCGCGACGCGGTCGAAACCACGCTCGCCGGGCTCGACGATGGCAGCTTGCGGGTCGCGGAGCGCGACGCTTCGGGGACGTGGCAGGTCAACCAGTGGCTGAAGAAAGCGGTGCTGCTGTCGTTCCGCCTCAACGACATGGAACTGATCGAGGGCGGGCCGGGCAGCGCGCCCTGGTGGGACAAGGTGCCGTCGAAATTCGCCGGCTGGGGCGAGAACCGTTTCCGCGCTGCCGGTTTCCGCGCCGTCCCCGGTTCGATCGTCCGCCGCGGCGCGCATATCAGCAAGGGCGCGGTGCTGATGCCGAGCTTCGTCAATATCGGCGCTTATGTGGGTGAGGGGTCGATGGTCGACGCCTGGGCCACCGTCGGCAGTTGCGCGCAGATCGGCGCGAACGTCCATTTGTCGGGCGGCGCCGGAATCGGCGGCGTGCTCGAACCGCTGCAGGCGGGGCCCGTGGTCATCGAGGACGGTGCCTTTATCGGCGCCCGCGCCGAAGTGGCCGAAGGCGTGATCGTGCGCGAAGGCGCGGTGCTGTCGATGGGCGTCTATCTTGGCGCCTCGACCAAGATCGTCGATCGCGCGACGGGCGAAATCTTCATCGGCGAAGTCCCGGCCTATTCGGTCGTCGTTCCGGGCGCGCTGCCCGGCAAGCCGCTGCCCGACGGCAGCCCCGGCCCGTCGCTTTACTGCGCGGTGATCGTGAAACGCGTCGACGCCAAGACGCGCGCCAAGACCGGAATCAACGAACTGCTGCGCGACTGAACCGGCGGCCCGGCGCCGTTCCTGCAAGCGGCGAGCGGGTGGCTGATTTTGGGTGGGAGCGGACGTTCCGGCGTGAATCATAGCCGTCGCCCCCGCGAAGGCAGGGGCCGCTGGCAACCTTGCGCTAGGCTGATAGCGGCCCCCGCCTTCGGGGGGCGACGGCTATTTGGCTAGCGTCCGCAACCCGCCGTTCAGTCCCAAACTGGCCGCATCACCAGCGCTCGTCGAACCGCGCCGGGCGTTGGTAGACAATCTGACCCAATCTGCTTATTGCGAACTATTCGCGATTAGCGAGGCCATCTGTTTCGATCGCGGCCGCGAGGGGGGAATATGTCAGCCGCATTTACCAGGTCGTCCTTTGCCATATGGGGCTTGCTCTCGGCCGCCACCGCCGCCGCGCAAGAGGTGACGGGCGACGCGCCGCCCGCGATTCCCGTGCCGGTCAACGGCGCCGAACGCTACACCCCAGCCGACTTCGCCCGCTTCGCGCCGCGCACCGCGCTCGACATGGTCGAAAAGATACCGGGCTTCCTGATCGTCACCGGAACCAACGGCGGCGACCGCGGGCTGGGCGCGGCGACCGAAAATGTCCTGATCGGGGGCGAGCGGATCGCCAATAAGTCGACCGGCGCGCGAACCGCCCTGTCGCGGATCGCCGCGGACCAGATCGCTTATATCGATATCGTCGACGGCGCGAGCCTAAGCGTCCCCGGGCTGACCGGACAGGTCGCCAATGTCGTGTTTGTCGCGGGAGCGCGCGCCGGCGGTTTCAAGACGACGGTCCGCTGGCAGCCCGAACTGCGCCCGCGCATTCACGACAATTGGCTGAACGGAGAGATTTCGACCAACGGCAAGCTCGGCGGGACCGACCTGACGCTCAGCTTGAAGAATGAAGCGACCCGCACCGGCGGCTGGGGGCCCGAGCGCGTTTATGACGGGGACGGCGTCCTGCTATTCACGCGCGACGAACATATGCACAGCTATTATGACAGCCCGCGGCTGTCGGCGGCGCTGGCCCGCACCACCGCCAACGGCAACAAGTGGAATATCAACCTTGGCGGCCAGCTGCTGATCCTGAACGATGCGGTACGCGGCGCGTCGGTTCAGCCGGGCATCGGCTTGGTGCGCGAGGATTTCCGGTTCAGCGAAGACGAGCATAATTTCGACATCGGCGGCGATTATGAACTGGGGCTCGGCAAGGGCCGGCTCAAACTCATTGGCCTCTACCGGTTCGAGCATAGCCCTTTCGTCGACACCTTCATCGTCGACCGCGAACTCGGCGCACGCAGCGGCGAACGCTTCAAGCAGACCGCCGACGAAGGCGAATCGATCCTGCGCGGCGAATATGGCTGGCACACCGCGGGCGGCACCGACTGGCAAGTCGCGCTCGAAGGCGCGTACAACACGCTCGACGTCGATGCCGAATATGCGACGCTGCGGGAGGGCGGCAGGTTCCAGCCCGTGATCTTCGGCGGCGAGAAAACCAGGGTCGAGGAAAAGCGCGGTGAGGCATCGCTGACCTGGGGCCGCGCGCTCGCCCCCAATCTGACCGCGCAGATCAATCTCGGCGCCGAATATAGCGAGTTGACCTCATCGGGCCCCGATGGACTCACCCGCCGGTTCGTCCGGCCCAAGGGCAAGGTCGCGCTCGCATGGAAGGTCGCGCCGAAAACGACGGTCAACTGGCATGCCCAGCGCCGCGTCGACCAGCTCGACTTCTTCGATTTCGCGAGCTCGGTCGATGTCGCGAACGGGCAGGGCAATGGCGGCAACGGCCGCCTCGTGCCGCCGATCCTCAACCGCACCGAATTGGAGGTGGTGCAGGACATGGGGGCGTGGGGCAATGCCTCACTCGCCGTCGCCTACGCCTATGCCGAGGATATCGTCGATCAGGTCCCGCTGTCGCCGACCACCGAGGGCCGCGGCAACCTGCCGCCGGCGCACCTCTATCGCATCAGTTCGAAGGCGACCTTGCTGCTCGACCGGCTCGGGCTCCAGGGCGCGCGGATCAACAGCGACATCACCTGGCGGCGCAACCGCGTGCGCGATCCGCTGACCGGCGCGTGGCGCGAGCAGAGTTCGGGGCAGGAACATGTGATCGACCTCAGCCTGCGCCACGACGTTCCCGGCACCGACCTCGCGTGGGGCGCCGGCTATTTCAACGAAAAATACAGCCCGAACCTGCGGCTCGATTCGATCGAGAATGAATATCGGCGCAACCATTTCGTGTCCGCCTATGTCGAGCACAAGAATGTCGCGGGCTTCACCGTGCGCGCGTCATTCCGCAACCTCGCGGGCCAGATCGACGCCGTCGACCGCACCGTGTTCACCGGCCGCCGCGACGGCCCGGTCGCCTTCGTCGAAAGCCGCCGCCGCAAGTTCGGCCAGGCGCTTCAGCTCACGGTGAGCGGGGCGCTTTAGCTTTCGTTTCGGTATAGCCGAAACGAGGCGGCACCAGCCCACGCCGCCACCCGGCCTCCCTAAACATAGTAACCTATGGGAGGTCGGGTGGCGGCGTGGGCTGGTGCCGCCTTCCACGTTAGCGGAAAAAAGCCTCAACGCTCGCTGAGGTAATAACGTTCTTTCGCGCTCAGATCGTCCGCGAGGTCATAGATGATCGGCTGGCCGGTCGGGATTTCCAGCCCGGTGATATCGGCGTCCGAAATGCCCGACAAATGCTTGACCAGCGCGCGCAGGCTGTTGCCGTGCGCCGAAATCAGCACCGTCTTGCCCGCGGCGAGCTGCGGCACGATCGCCGCCTCATAATAGGGCAGCACGCGCGCGATCGTGTCCTTCAGGCTTTCGGTCGCGGGAATGGCGATGCCGGCGTAGCGCGGATCGCTGGCGAGTTCATAGGGCGAGCCCGCGTCGAGCGGCGGCGGCGGAATGTCGAAGCTGCGGCGCCAGATCTTCACCTGCTCGTCGCCATGCTTCGCCGCCGTCTCGGCCTTGTCGAGCCCGGTCAGCCCACCATAGTGGCGCTCGTTGAGCCGCCAGTCCTTGGTCACCGGCAGCCACAAACGGCCCATCGCTTCGAGCGCGAGGTTCAGCGTCTTGATCGCCCGCGTCTGGACCGAGGTGAAGGCGAGGTCGGGGGCGATGCCCTTTTCCTTCATCAGCTCGCCCGCCGCCCATGCCTCGGCCGCACCCTTTTCGGTGACGTCGACGTCCCACCAGCCGGTGAAACGGTTTTCGAGGTTCCACTGCGACTGGCCGTGACGGATGAGGATGAGTTGCGGCATTTCATGTCCTTCGGATCGAGGAGAGTCGCCGCCCTTTAGCGCGGGTTTTTCCATAAGGCCAACGCCCCTCTTGAAATGGTTTCAGCGCTTACCAGATTCGCTTCATCCGGCCGCCGACACGGGGCCGGGTGGCGATCGCGGCGGTCTGCCGCGGTCCTCTGACTTCGCTTTGAAAAGGAAGAAAGACCATGCGTAACAGCTTCGACTGGACCCCCTATCGCCGTTCGACCGTCGGTTTCGACCGGTTGTTCGATTTCCTCGAAACGGGCGGTTCGGGCGCCGAAAACTATCCGCCGTTCGATATCGAGAAGATCGCCGACGATCATTTCCGCATCACCGTCGCCGTCGCCGGTTTCAAGCCCGATGAAATCGACATCACCGCGCAGCAGAACATGCTGAACGTCAGCGGCCGCAAGGCTCCCGCCGCCGAGGGCGAGGAACGCAAGCTGCTGTACAGCGGCATCGCAACGCGCGCGTTCGAACGCCGCTTCCAGCTCGCCGATTTCGTGCGGGTGGACAGCGCCGACCTCGCCGACGGGCTGCTGACCATCGACCTTGTGCGCGAAGTGCCCGAGGCGATGAAGCCGCACAAGATCGCGATCGGCGGCGGCACCCAGCCGGTGATCGAGAGCAAGAAGGCGGCGTAAGCGCCCGCCTGGCTTGATCGACAATGCGGGGTCCGGAGCTACTTTCGGGCCCCGCTTCATTTTATTTCACGCGAAGGCGCGAAGGGATTGGCGCGGGCCGACAGGCCCGATTTCCACTCCATCATCGCGTCAGCCGCCAAGATGTCAGGAGAAAGCCGCTTCGCGGCGAACGCGATCCCTTCGCGTCTTCGCGTGAAAATTTTCTAAAGCTGTCGCGTCATGAAGCGACTGAAGGAGTCGGGCCGATAATCGGCGAAGGGTTCACAGTCTTCAAAGCCGTGGTTGCGGTAAAGCGCCAGCGCGGGTTCGAACGCCGGGCTCGACCCGGTTTCGAGGCTGAGCCTCTCCAGCCCGCGGTCCCGCGCCTCGCCCACGATATGCACGAGCATCCGCGCCGCGACGCCCTGCCGCAGAAAGGCATCGGCGGTGCGCATCGACTTGATCTCGCCATGCGCATCGCCCAGAATCTTGAGCGCCCCGCACCCCGCTAACTCGCCCGCCTTGTGAATCGACCAGAAGGTCACATCGGGTGCGTTCAGTCCCTCGAAATCGAGGAAATGACAGCTGCCGGCCGGCGAGTTCGCGAGCATGCCCGCGAAATGCCGTTCGAGCAGAGCGCGGATCGGGGCGCCCGACAGATCGTCGACGACGATCCGCCAGGCTTCTCTCACAGCATCTGGTCCAGCGTCCGGAGGCAGGCGTGCGCCAGCAGCTTCGACCGTTCGGGCGACCAGCCAGCGACCGGGTCGGGCAGGTCGCGATTGTCCTTGAACGGCATTTCGAGCGTCATCGACACCGCGCCGAAGCGTTCGGCGAGCTGCGTCGTCGACATCGTCAGGTTCGCCTGTCCCGGCGCCGATTCGGCGTAGCCAAGGTCGAGCTGGAAATCGGGGGTGTTCGCCGCGAGCGCGGTTTCGAAGGCCTTATAGTTCGCGGCCTGCTCGGCCTTGAGCGACGGGATACCCTCGAACCCCGCGAGGAAGACCGCCGGGATCGCCTCGTCGCCATGGACGTCGATCGCCCAGTCGACGCCGGTCGCATCCATCGCATTGCGGACGGCCAGCACTTCGGGGCTCCGCTCGGCGGTCGGCTCATGCCATTCGCGATTGAGGTTCACCCCCGCGAAATTGGTCCGCAAATGCCCGCGGCGCGACCCGTCGGGATTCATGTTCGGGACGATGTGGAAGCGGCATTTCTGCCGCAGCGACCGCGCGTACGGATCGGCGGGATCGGTCAGCTTTTCAAGCGCGCCTTCCATCCACCATTCGGCCATGCTCTCGCCCGGATGCTGGCGCGCATAGAGCCAGACTTCGGTCGCGCCGGTGCCCATTTCGAGGCAATCGATCGGCTGGCCTTCCAGGCTGGTGCCGAGGCAGCGATAGGTCACGCCCTCGCATTCGGCGACGCCCGCAACCAGATCATGATGCCGCTCCATCGAATAGGGCGCGAAATAGGCGATCCAGAGAATCTGGCTTTCGGCGGTATGGCGGATCGTCAGCGTGCCGCTGTCCGCTTTGGCATCATAGCCTGTATCGAGACGGAACCAGTTTTCGCGATCATAGCTCGCGCAAGCGGCATAGCCCGGCCAGCCGTCGGGATAGGCCGATCCGCCCAGCCCCGCGATCGCGAGCTCGAGCGCATCGCCGACCGCGCAACTCACGCGGAAGTGAAACCACTGGAAAAACTCTGATTCGCGGTCCTTGCGAATCGAAAGCCTGGCCGACGCTCCGTCGATCTGATCGACGACGATGTTACCGCTGTCGAAAGCGGCGTTGATGGTGATGGTCATTTGACCGTGATAGTGCGTCCCGATTCGCCGGGGAAGCCTTTGAATAGCGCGTCGGCCAATTTCGCCGCCGCGAGCGACGGCTGCGCCGCCGGCGCCTTCGATCGCACCGCGGTGATCGCGCGGCCTTCCCACAAGGCCTGCCCTGTCGCAGCGTCGTCGATGCGCACCGCGAGCTGCAGGTCTTCCAGCCATCGCGACCCGCCGCCGCCCAGGTTGATCCCGATGCCCAGCCCGACGCCCGAGCCATAGCCTCCCGTCGATCCGCCGACCCCGACCGACACCGGCGAGCGCCGGCCGACGCCTTCCTGGCGATCGGCGCGGTCGAAACCGATGCGGACCTTGAGCGGCGCGCGCGCGCCATTTTCGGCGGCGACGAAACCCTGCAACTGCAACTGGCGCTCGACCGCGGTGCGATAGCTGTTCCATTCGAGCGACGGCGCGGTCGCGCCGACCATCGCCGACGCATCGCCCAGCGCCGCGGCATCGACGACATAACGCGTCCCGGCAGCCCAGCCCGAAGGCGCAGCGGTATGGAATCGCGTGACTTCGACCGGCGGCACCGCTGTCGCGCAGCCGCCAAGCGTAAGCGCCAGGCCCGAAAGCATGGCGGCAGAGAGATGAAGCTTCATCCCGGCATCATGCGCCACAAAAAATGGCCTGGCAATGAACGGGATGCGCACATCCTCCCTGGGGCGGCGCCGTGGGGAGGATAAAGTCCTCAGCGATAGAAGATGTGATTGTCGATCTGCGCGATGCGCGTCTTGCGCCAGCCCGGCGAGACATGGCGGGCGTGAAAGAACAGCGCGCCCGGCGCGTTGTTCTTCCAGCTGCCGTCGCGCGCGATCTGCGCGATCGCGACCGCGTTGGTCCACTGGGCGGCGTTGCGGACGGCGGGCATCCGGCCGCCGCGCACGAAGCTGAACTGGCTCTTTTGATGGACGACGCCGCACAGGCTGGCCGGGAAGCGGCCCGATTTGGCGCGATTGATCACGACATGCGCGACCGCAAGCTGCCCGACGAGCGATTCGCCGCGCGATTCGAAATAGACCGCGCCGGCAAGGCAGCGCAGCTCGGCATCGATGTCGGCGGGGCGCGGCGTCGCGTCGACCAGCGCGGCAAGTGACTCGGCGGTCACCGGCGCCGGTTTCGGCATAGCATCGATCTGGGCAACGATCTGGTCGTCTTCATGGTCGCTGTCCTGGTCGACGTCCTGACCGGTGGGCGCTTCGCCCGTCGTCGACAGATCCGCCTTTTCGAGCGTCGCCGGTGCTTCGATGCTCGGCAGGCTGATGGCGGGAAGATTGGCCTCGGCGGCCAGGTCGCTGGCGAAACCGGGTTCCGCAAGCAGCAGCATGGTTGCGGCAGTCATGCCGACGGCGGCCACGCTGGCAGCATTCAGGATGCGACTCATATTGTCCGTCAAAAGTGCGGCCGATGAACCGGACCTTTTGAAACAGGCCCAGACAGGTGAGGGGGCTATCGCCCGATATCGCCTGCGGTCATCGTCCGACTGCGTGTCCAAACCGTTTTGCCGGGTGCGTTGCAAAGCTGCTGCAACCCGCGGAACGACCTACGCGTTATCGAATGCGCGCCACTTATTGTGCGGCGCAACAGAGTCAAGTTAACGCGGCCCACTCCGCGACGAGTTGTGGCGCATCCGCGATATCCAGTTCGACGATCCACAGGTCGGGATCAGCCTTGCGCCGCCGGTCCTGATAATTTGCGCGCGATTCACTATCGTTGGGGTCGCCGGGACCAACCGCCTCCCAGATATAGTCACCATTCGCCGAAAAGCGGCGTTCGAGCAGCGGCCCGGGCTCGCCGCGATCGCTGCATTGGACCAGAATGACGCCCGACATCTCGTCGCCCTTGGCGAGCACGGCCGCAAAGCCGCCGGCCGCTTCGGTGCGGCGAAGCAACAGGTCGACAAGGAAGCGGCTGGTGAGGCGGGTCATGAATATCCTCCCTGTCGCGCAGCGATGGGGAGGTGGCAGCGGCATCGCCGCTGACGGAGGGGCAAATAGCGCGAGGTTGCCGCCCCTCCACCATCCTTCGGATGGTCCCGTTCCCCATCGCTACGCGACGGGGAGGATCGATATTTCGTCAATCCGGCTTACGCCGCGTCACGCGTTTCGGTGTCGGCGAGCAGCGCATAAAGCGCTTCATCATTCTTCGCGCCGCGCAGCCGTTCGGCGATGCTGTCATTGCGCAGCATCCGCGACACGCCGGCGAGCGCCTTCAGATGGTCGGCACCGGCATCGAGCGGCGACAGCAGCACGAACAGCAGGTCGACCGGCAAACCGTCGACCGCCTGGAAATCGATCGGCCGGGCCAGTTGCAGGAACAGCCCCCGCACCCCCGAAAGGTCGGCCATCTTGGCGTGCGGCAGCGCGATGCCGCGGCCGAAGCCGGTCGAACCCAGCCGCTCACGCTCGAGCAATGCTTCGCTGACTTCGCCGGCGCCGAGGCCGAGCGAACGGCTCGCAAGATCGCCGAGAAAGGGGAAAAGCGCCTTTTTCGAATCGATCTGGACATGCGCCCGCACGGTCGCGGGATAAAGAAGGGAAGATAGGTTCATTGCTCTGGTCAAATCTGTATCGCCGCCGGGCCTTACCGCCCGACTCGGTCCTTACGGCAATCGATCGCGGATCGGTCGTGCCGGAACCCCGCCTTACCGGCACCGGGCAGTGTTGGGCGCGGCCCTTATGCCGGTTGGCGGAGAAAATCCAGTCCCTATTGCGGTTCGACCCATCCGATCGTCCCGTCGCGGCGGCGATAGACCATATTATGCGACCCCGTCTTGCTGTTCACGAACAGCAAGGCGGCGGTATCGCGCAGGTCAAGCATCATCACCGCGTCGGACACGCTGCTCGTCGGAATATCGACGCGCGTTTCGGCGATGATCGCGGGCGCATCGCCCGCATCCTCCTCGCCGCCGCCATCGAAGACGATATAGCTCGCATTGTCGTCAATCTCTTCAATCGTCGGCGAAGGATGGCCCGCGCCGTTGTGATCTTTCAGTCGTCGCATATAGCGTCGGAGCTGTTTTTCGATGCGTTCCGCCGCACCCTCGAAGGCGACATGCGCGTCCTGCGCCTGGCCATGGCCTTTCAGCACCAGCCCCTGCATGACATGCGCGACGATGTCGCACTGGAAACTGTCGTGCGGCCCTTTGCCGAACGTCGCGTGCGCGCCGATCGCGCGGGAGAAATATTTGTCGGCAATCGCGTTCATCCGGTCCGACACATGCGCCTGAAGCGCTTCGCCGGTTTCGATCTGATGGCCAGAGACGCGGATTTCCATTTTTCTTCTCCTTCTATGGCCGGCGCGATGACATCAGGGAGAGGTCATCACACCGTATCGAGCCACAGTGGCTGGTTCAGCCCTGCGACAAATTCGGCATGGCGTGCGAGTTCCGCGGCCGATGCGGCGTGTGGACGCGGTTCGCGGTACGGCCGGGCGTCGGCACGCGGCGCCGCGGCGGCAACCGGCGACAGCACCGCCTCGGCGGCGGGGGAGGCCGCGAGCCCGAGCCCGATCTGCCGTCCACCGGTCATTTCGATATAGAGATGCGCGAGCAATTCGGCGTCGAGCAGCGCGCCATGCTTGACGCGGTGGCTGCGATCGATGCCATAGCGCGTGCACAGCGCGTCGAGGCTGTGCTTCGCGCCGGGGTGCAGCTTGCGCGCCATCTGCACGGTGCAGCACATGCGCGCCATGTCGAGTCCGGGCCGCCCGGCGCGCGCCAGTTCGGCGTTGACGAAACCGAAATCGAAGGCGGCGTTGTGCGCGATCAACGGCGCATCGCCAAGGAATTCCATCAGCTCGTCGACGCGAGTCGCAAACAACGGCTTGTCGGAAAGAAACTGGATCGACAGGCCATGTACCGCTTCGGCGGCGGCGGGCATGTCGCGTTCGGGATTGAAATAGGCGTGAAAGCTCTGGCCCGTCTCGCGGCGGTCGACCAGTTCGATGCACCCGATTTCGACCAGCCTGTCCCCGGTCTTGGGATCGAACCCCGTCGTTTCGGTATCAAAGATAATCTCGCGCATCGAAGCTTCAATCTGGACCCTATCGGGCGCGGAAACAAGAGGCGATGAAGCTTATCTGCCGGTGTGTCTCGCTTTTGGGACGGCCCGTTTCGATGATGAAATCGGCGCGTGCGCGCTTGACCCGGTCGGGCACCTGCAAGCGGCGAATCGCCTTGAGCTTCGCCGCGGTCATGCCGGGGCGGCGCATGACGCGCTTGCGCTGCATCCACGCGGGGGCCGACACGACGGCGATCGCCCCGACCTTGCGCCAGCCGCCCTTTTCGAACAGCAGCGGGATATCGAGCACGACGACATCGCGCGCGCGGTTGCGCATCAGGAAGCGGCGTTGCGCCTTGCCGACCGCCGGGTGGACGATCGCTTCCAGCGCGGCCAGTTCATGGGTGTTGCCGAGCACGCGGCTCCCCAGCTTCTGCCGGTCGACGCCCCCCGGGCCGGTCGTGCCGGGAAAGCGCGCCTCGATCGCCGCGACCAGCGCGCCGCCGGGCCCTTGCAGCCGGTGCACCTCGGCATCGGCGTCGAACACCGGCACGCCTTCGCGTTCGAACATCGCCGCCGCGGTCGATTTGCCCATGCCGATCGATCCGGTGAGCCCGACGATGAACGGACGGCGGAGCCGCGAGCCGGGGCGCGGGCGATGCGTCATGCCATCAGCAGCGCGCGCAGTTCGTCATCGCGGCCCTCGGGCGGCGCGGCGCCGAAAAACAGCTCGAACGCCAGTGCGGCCTGGCCGATCAGCATGTCGAGTCCGTCGACGGTGTCGAGCCCGCGCGCTTCGGCGGCTTTCAGAAGCCCGGTCTGGAGCGGCGAATAGACGAGGTCGTAGACGATCGCATCGTCGGGCAGCGGCGACAGGTCGAGGTCGAGCGGCGGCTGCCCCTTCATCCCGAGGCTGCTCGCATTGACGAGCAGCGACACCGGTGGCAGCGCGGCGGTGGGCGCCGCGACATCACCCTTGAGCCCGAAGGTCGCAAGCAGGCCCATCGCTTTCAGCGGGCTGCGATTGAGGATCGTCACCGGACCGACATTGGCGCGGGCGAGCGCGAACAGCACCGCACGCGCCGCGCCGCCGGCACCGACGACCGCGACCGGCGCGCCTTCGAGGTCGAGTTCGGCGAGCGGCGAATAAAATCCCGCCGCGTCGGTGTTGGTGCCAATCAGCGACCCGTCCTTTTGCCGGACGACGGTGTTCATCGCACCGATCGTGGCGCGGATGTCACCCGGATCATCGACGAGATCCATCACCGCCCCCTTGTGCGGCATGGTGACGTTACAGCCGCGCCAGTCGGGATCGGTGCGGCGCTTGCCGATATAGGCGGCGAGCGCGTCGGGCGTCACATGTTCGCGGGCATAGTCGCCCTTGATCCCCAGCGCTTTCAGCCAGAAGCCATGGATCAGCGGCGATTTCGACTGGGCGATCGGGTCGCCGATGACTTCGGCATAAGGGGACTTGCTCATGACGTTTTCGGTCATTTTGGGGCCAGTCCGGTCGCGCGCAGCCATGCCAGCAGGGGCAGCATCGGCATGCCGATGATCGTCCAGGGGTCACCCTCGACCTTTTCGAACAATTGCACGCCCGCTCCCTCGATTTCGTAACAGCCGACGGTCCAGCGGATGCTGTCCCATTCGCGCGCGACATAGTCGGCGATGAAGCCGTCCGACAAGGGGCGCATCCACAGCTTCGCCTCGCCGATCGCGCGCCACACCGGCGCCCCGTCACGCGTGGCGACCGCGGCGCTAAATAGCCGGTGACACATTCCCGCCAAGCGGCGCAGGTGATCGGCCGCTTCTTCCGGGCTTTCGGGTTTCGACAACATCGTGCCGTCGTCGAGCGCGAGGGTCGAATCGGCACCGATCACGGTGACGCCGGGAAGCCGCGACGAGATTTTGACCGCTTTCGCCTCGGCCAGCGCGTCGGCAATGTTGCGCGGGGTCTGCCCGGCTGCGAGCAGCGACGCGGTCAGCGCCTCTTCATCGACATGCGCCGCGCTCGTCTCGAAATCGAGCCCCGCGGCACGGAGCATCGCGGCGCGGCCGCTGCTTTGCGAGGCCAGCAGGAGCTGCGTCACGCGGCCCCGCGATCTTCGACCAGCTTGATCACCGCCGCGGCGGTTTCCTCGATCGATCGGCGCGTCACGTCGATCACCGGCCAGCCATTGTCGGCGAACATGCGCCGCGCATAGGCAAGTTCGGCCTTCACCCGCTCGTCGTCGACATAAGCGGTCTCGGGCGCCTGGTTGAGCGAGAGCAGGCGATTGCGGCGCACCTGCACCAGCCGGTCGAGCCCGGTCGTCAGTCCGACCACCATCGGCCGCTTCAGGCTGAACAGCGCTTCGGGCGGCGGCGATTCGGGGACGATCGGGATGTTGGCCGTCTTGAAGCCGCGGTTGGCAAGGTAGATGCTCGTCGGTGTCTTCGACGTCCGCGACACGCCTGCCAGCAATATATCGGCCTGCTCCCAATTCTCCCAGCCGATCCCGTCGTCGTGCGCGACGGTAAACTGGATCGCTTCAACGCGAGCAAAATAGGCGGCATCGAGGGCATGCTGGCGTCCCGGCCGCGCCTTCGCTTCCTGCCCCAGCACGCGCGACAGCGCATCGGACACCGCGTCAAGTGCCGCAACTGTGGGCAAATTCAGCGCCTGCGCGCGCCGTTCCAGGCTCACCCGCAGCTCGCCGTTAACGAGGGTGAAGAGGATCATTCCGGGACTCGCCTGCACCTCGGCCATGATCCGGTCGAGATGCGATTCCGATCGCACCATCGGCCAGAAATGGCGCACCACCTCGACGTCGTCGAACTGCGCGATCGCCGCCTTGGCGATATTTTCGAGTGTCTCGCCCGTGGAGTCGGATATGAGATGTAGGTGGAGCCGGCCCATGGCGGCACCATGGCGGGAAGCGGTCGAAAAAGGCAATCCCGGATCAAGTCCGGGACGACGAAAAGGCCCTGTGGACAAGTTTTGGAAAAGCGCGGGGAGGAAATGGGGACGACAGATTCATCCCCGGCGCTGCCGATTCCGCTACACCTTTTGTCCACAAGCGACGAATCTTATCCACAGGCTGTGAATAGCAAAGAAAAGCTTTGCGACTCTGTGCGCCAGAGCGGCGCATCGAGAGTCAAGCTGTTGGCAAAAACGGCGTCCCGGCCTAAAGCCCCGCTGTTCGCCCGCCAACAAACCACCACAATCATTTTTAATATATATTGATTAGAGAAAGAGGGATCGCGTGAAGGCCTCACCGAAGAGCTTGCTCGCTACACTGCACGGGGCGCGGCAGGATCGCCCCGCACTCTGGCTCATGCGTCAGGCTGGTCGTTATCTCCCTGAATATCGCGCGCTTCGCGAAACCAAGGGCGGTTTTCTCGAGCTATGCTATGATCCCGAAGCCGCGGCCGAAGTGACCTTGCAGCCGATCCGCCGTTTTGGTTTCGACGGGTCGATCCTCTTCTCCGACATTCTCGTCATCCCGCACGCGCTAGGCCAGCATCTGTGGTTCGAGGCAGGCGAGGGACCGCGGCTCGCCCCGCCCTTGGTCGACAGCGCCCTGGCGTCGCTTGAAGCGGCTCCGCAGCGGCTCGAACCGGTCTATGCCACCGTCGCCCGCGTTGCAGCGGCATTGCCATCTGAAACGACCTTCCTCGGGTTTGCGGGAAGTCCGTGGACCGTCGCCACTTATATGGTCGCCGGGCAGGGGTCGAAGGACCAGGCTGCGGCGCGGCGGCTGGCGTTCGGCGATCCCGTAGCTTTCCAAGCCATCATCGATGCGATCGTCGACCTGACGGTCCCCTATCTCGCGGGGCAGATCGAACATGGCGTCGAGACGGTGCAGCTCTTCGACAGCTGGGCCGGCAGTTTGTCCCCGGCCCAGTTCGAACAATGGGTTATTGCACCCAACGCCGAAATCGTTCGCCGCCTGAAGGCCTTGCACCCGGACACGCCCGTCATCGGCTTTCCGAAGGGCGCCGGCGGCAAGCTTCGCGCCTATGCCGATGAGACCGGCGTCGACGCGATCGGGCTCGATGAGACCGTCGATCCGGTGTGGGCGGACAATATCCTGCCGCCGCATCTGCCCGTGCAGGGCAATCTCGACCCGCTCGCACTCGTCGCGGGCGGGACAATGCTCGACGATGCGATCGATCGCATCCTTGCAGCTTTCCCGTCGCGTCCCCATATCTTCAATCTCGGCCATGGAATCGTGCCCGACACGCCGATTGCCCATGTCGAACATCTGATCAGACGCGTGCGCGGCGGATAATATATGGAACTGGCGGGATTCTTGGGGGCGACGATGCTTTGGATCAAAGCCGCGCATATCATCTTTGTGATTTTCCTGATGGCCGGCCTGTTCATGATGCCGCGCTTCTTCGTTTATCATCACCAATGCCCCGTCGGATCCGACGAAGATAAAAAATGGATCGAGCGCGAAGACCGGCTGCGGCGGATTATCCTGAATCCGGCGCTGATCATCGTCTGGATCTTTGGCCTGATGCTCGCGTTCAATGGCAATGTTTGGCACGAAGGCTGGTTCATCGCCAAATTCCTGCTGGTGATCGCGCTGTCGGGCTATCATGGCTGGATGATCGGCTATGCGAAGAAGCTGGCACGGGGCGAGCGTCCGCTGCCCGAAAAGGCGCTCCGCCTGCTCAACGAAGTGCCCGGCGTTGCCGCGGCGATCATCGTAATCCTCGTGGTCGTGCGGCCCTGATCGGCTGGAGGGGTTGCCTGTCGTGGATGACCGCTTCCGGCTGGGAGCCGCCGTTCCTCTCATCGTCATCCAAAGAACGCTTTCCTACATTATCGCGCCGTGCCAGCCTGCATATCGGCTCTTTTCAACCGGGAATTTCGTCGCTTCCCCCGCACGACCGGCTTGGCCCTAAAGCGACAAGGGAGACAGTTTCGGCCTGTGCATGCGCATCTTTTGTCGCTTTAAGCTGCTCCGCAGCCGCACTGATGATGCTAAAAGCCACAAAGGACACAGATAGGGTGTGCGCCTGCGGGGCTTTTGTGGCTTTAGCATCCATCTTCGGGCCGGCCCGCTTGTCGCAGCCGCGATTGACTTGGCTTCGCGTGGGTTATAGGGGCCGATCAACCCCGCCCCGCGCGGGCGGCGCTTCCTTGTGCCGAAGCTATCTTTAACGGTCGTCCCACGGCCGGATAGGCACCCCAGTGGTGCATCGAAATCGATTGTATTTTTCTCCCAAAATCTACCTGGAATCCATCCATGCATCTTAAAGAACTCAAAACCAAAGCCCCCGCCCAACTCGTCGAAATGGCGGAAGAACTGGGCGTCGAAGGCGCCTCGACGCTGCGCAAGCAGGACCTGATGTTCTCGATCCTGAAAGAACTTGCCGAAGAGGGCGAGGAAATCATCGGGTCGGGAACGATCGAGGTTCTCCCGGACTCGTTCGGTTTCCTGCGTTCGTCCGAAGCCAATTATCTCGCTGGTCCCGACGACATCTATGTCTCGCCGAACCAGGTCCGCAAATATGGCCTGCGCACCGGTGATACCGTCGAAGGCGAAATCCGCGCCCCGCGCGACGGGGAGCGTTATTTTGCGCTGACCAAGCTGATCAGTGTCAATTTCGACGACCCCGATGTTGTCCGCCACCGCGTCAATTTCGACAATCTCACACCGCTTTATCCGAACCAGAAGCTGTCGCTCGATACCGTGGACCCGACCGTCAAGGACAAGTCGGCACGCGTGATCGACCTCGTCAGCCCGCAGGGCAAGGGCCAGCGCGCGCTGATCGTCGCGCCGCCGCGTACGGGTAAGACGGTGTTGTTGCAGAATATCGCCAAGGCGATCACCGACAACCACCCCGAGGTCTATCTGATCGTCCTCCTCGTCGACGAGCGTCCCGAGGAAGTCACCGACATGCAGCGGAGCGTGAACGGCGAGGTCGTCTCCTCGACCTTCGACGAACCCGCGACGCGCCATGTCCAGGTCGCCGAAATGGTGATCGAAAAGGCCAAGCGCCTCGTCGAGCACAAGAAGGATGTCGTCATCCTGCTCGACTCGATCACCCGCCTTGGCCGCGCCTACAACACCGTCGTCCCTTCGTCGGGCAAGGTGCTGACCGGCGGTGTCGACGCCAATGCGCTGCAGCGTCCCAAACGCTTCTTCGGCGCCGCGCGCAACATCGAGGAAGGCGGTTCGCTGTCGATCATCGCCACCGCGCTGATCGATACCGGCAGCCGCATGGACGAGGTGATCTTCGAAGAATTCAAGGGCACGGGTAACTCGGAAATCGTGCTCGACCGCAAGGTTGCCGACAAGCGCATCTTCCCGTCGCTCGACGTCGGCAAGTCGGGCACCCGCAAGGAAGAATTGCTGGTCGAGAAGGACAAGCTCAGCAAAATGTGGGTGCTGCGCCGCATCCTCATGCAGATGGGCACGATCGACGCGATGGAATTCCTGCTCGACAAGATCAAGGATTCGAAGACCAACGAGGATTTCTTCGACAGCATGAACCAGTAAGCCGGCGCCATGGCCGTCCTCGAACATGCGCTGCTTCCCGTCCGTGCGGGAAGCGAAGCGGCGTTCGAGACGGCCGTTGCAAAGGCACGGCCGCTGATCGAAGCCTCACCAGGCTTCATCTCACTGGAAATTCGCCGCCCGACGGGAAGCGGACAGCCTTATCTGCTGTTGGCCGGCTGGCGGTCAATCGAAGATCATCGGGATGGCTTTCGGCAATCGGATCGCTATCAACAGTGGCGCAATTTGCTGCATCGCTTTTATGACCCTATGCCTGTGGTCAGCTATTTCGGAGACATGGTGTGATTCTGGAGTTTTTGACGCAGGCTGGTGTGGCCGCTGGTGCGGCGGCCGACGGTTTCGGCGGTCCTGCTGAAATCTGGGGCCATATCGTCAATGATTTTTCGAACATCACCGAACCCGCGGCCTTTGCCACCTTCATCCAGGTGCTGCTGATCGACCTGGTGCTTGCCGGCGACAATGCCATCGTCGTCGGTGCGCTCGCAGCGGGGCTTCCCGCGGAACAGCGCAAAAAGGTCATTCTGATCGGCGTGCTGGCCGCGCTGGTTCTGCGTATCGCGTTCGCGCTCGTCGTGACGCAGTTGATGCAGATCGTCGGCCTGATCTTCGTCGGCGGCCTGCTCCTGATCTGGGTCGCGTGGAAAATGTGGCGCGAGCTGCGCGAAGGCGCGCATTCTTCGGGCTCACCCGAAGTTGAGGGCGATGAACATTCAGGCCTCAAGCCTGCCAAGAGCTTCGCCGCCGCAGCCTGGGCGGTTGCGATCGCCGACGTCAGCATGAGCCTCGACAATGTTCTCGCGGTCGCCGGCGCAGCGCGCGAGCATCCGGGCATATTGATCGTCGGGCTGATCTTTGCTGTCGCGCTGATGGGCGTCGCGGCGAACATCATCGCCAAATATATCGAACGCTATCGCTGGATCGCCTACATCGGGCTTGCCGTGATCCTCTACGTCGCGGTCAAGATGATCTACGAAGGCTGGATCGACCCGGCGGTCGGCATGGGAACATTGTTCGGCTGATCGATCCTCAGCATGAAATGAAAGGGCCAGCTCCGGAAGGGGCTGGCTTTTTCATATCGGCTCCCCATCTCGACATCATGCCCCAGCTTCATATGACCCGCGTGGCCGTCGGCTGTTCTGACTATCCGGCGTTGCAGGCTCGGATCGTCAATTACGCCCAAGGCGGCGAGGTCCGTTTCACGACGCGGTTCAAGCCCAAGCGCGCCGATGAACTGGTCGGTGGCAAGCTGCATTTCATCGTCAAGCACACCCTCGTCGCGCGGGTCGAAATCCTGCGCTTTGAAGACCGCAGCGACGGACGGATCGATATCGTCTGTGTCGCCGAGCTGGAACGGATCCATCCGCAGCCCAAGCGGGCGCATCAGGGCTGGCGTTATCTCACCGACGACGATGCGCCAAAGGGCGTCGACGATGCGAGCGGTATCGGCGACCTGCCGCCCGAGCTTTATCGCGAGCTGGCCGAACTGATGCTGATCTAAAACACGGCCCGAAAGCTGTCGGCGCGCGCCATCGCCCAATAACGGGCGCTGCGCACCGAATCGGGATCGTCGAGCAGGATGCCGCGCGGAAAGAAGCTGTAGATGCGGTCGATCGAATCCGAACGCGCCGAATTGAGCCGCTCGTGCAGATGGTGCGGCTGGATCTGCCATGGCGTTTCGAGTCCCATCGCCGCGGTGATATCCCACAGCGCCGAAACCGTCGCCGCCTGGAACCGGCGCACGCGATCGGCCTTGTCGGGGACGACCAGCCCGCGCTGGCGGCCGGGATCCTGCGTCGCGACCCCGGTCGGGCATTCATCGGTGTGGCATTTCAGGGACTGGACGCAGCCCAATGAGAACATGAAGGCGCGCGCCGCGTTCGACCAGTCGGCGCCGAGCGCGCAATTGACCGCCAGCCCCGCGCCCGAATGCACCTTGCCCGACGCCGCCAGGCGTATTTCTTCCTTGAGCCCGCAACCGACCAGCGCGTTGCGGACGAAAATCAGCCCCTCGCGCAGCGGCATGCCAAGGCTGTTCGAAAATTCGACCGGCGCCGCGCCGGTGCCGCCCTCGGCACCGTCGATGACGATATAATCGAGCCGGATTCCCGTCTCGATCATCGCCTTCATGACGGCATAAATCTCGTGCGGCTGGCCGACGCAAAGCTTGATTCCGACGGGCTTTCCGCCCGACAGGTCCCGCAGCCGTGCGGCCCACTCGACCAGCTCGATCGGCGTCGCAAAGGCCGAATGTGCGGCGGGCGAGATACAGTCATGGCCTTCGAGCACCCCGCGCGTCGCGGCGATTTCGGCGCTGACCTTCGGCCCCGGCAGCACCCCGCCATGGCCGGGTTTCGCGCCCTGGCTCAGCTTGATCTCGATCATCCTGACCTGGTCGCTTTGGGCGGCGTCGCGAAAGCGGGCAGGGTCGAAACGGCCATCCCCGTCGCGGCAGCCGAAATAGCCGCTGCCCAATTCCCAGACGATGTCACCGCCATGCATGCGATGATAGGGGCTGAGTCCGCCTTCGCCGGTGTCGTGATAAAAGCCGCCGAGCTTGGCGCCGAGATTGAGCGCCTCGATCGCTTTTGCGCCCAGCGAACCGAAACTCATCGCCGAAATATTGAGCAGCGCCGCCGAATAGGGCTGGGTGCATTGCGATCCGCCGACCTTGACGCGCTGCGTCCGGTCGGCCGCGACCGCCGGCGCGATGCTGTGGCTCATCCATTCATATTCGTCCGAATAGACGTCGAGCTCGGTGCCGAACGGATGTGCGTCGAGATCGCCCTTGGCGCGTGCATAGATGAGGTCGCGTTCGGTGCGCGCGAACGGGCGTCCCTCGAGCGGGCTTTCGACGATATAGGCGTAGAGGAAGGGCCGCAGCGCCTCGAACAGCCAGCGGACGCGCGCGATCAGCGGAAAATTACGGCGCAGCGAGTGATGGCGCTGGACGGCATCATAGACGGCGAGAAGGAGGAGCGGGACCCACAGCAACAAGGTCCAGCGCGCCGGTGGCCACCAGGCGGCGAGCGCCGCCGCGACGAGAAGAATAGGGAAGGCCGCCCAGCGGAGCATCGGATCCGGGCTAGCCCGCCTGCGCCGCGAGCATCGCTGCCATCTTTTCCCACACCTTGTTGATCGCCTTGAGCGGGCGGACCATCACCTTGAAATCCTTTATCTTTCCTTCGTCATCCCAGCGAATGATGTCAACGCCGTTGATCTGGATCCCGTCGAGTTCGCTGGCGAATTCCAGCATCGCCTGATCGCCGTCGGCGATTTCGCGAAGATAGCGGAAACTCTGGCCGCCCAGCACATGGCTTGCCGCGTGCAGATAGGCGAAAACCTTGTCGCGCCCCTCCTGCGGGGTGTGGACCACCGGCGAATGAAAGACCGCGTCTGCGGCCAGCAGCTCTTTCAGCGCCTGCGGGTCGCCGCCGCCCGTCATATAGGCGTGCCAGGCGGCGAGACCCGCTTGCGCGCTCATGCGAGATGCTCGGCGAAAAAGGCGCGGGTCCGCCCGTCGGCGAGCTCAGCGCCTTCGTCGTTGCGGCGATTGCCCATCGTTGCGGCAAAGCCGTGATCAAGGCCCTGATAATCGTGGATCGTCACCTTCGGATGCGGATCGAGGCCTTCGTGAATCTTCTTCTGCGTCTCATGATCGACCAGATGATCTTCGGTCGGAATATGGAGCATCAGCGGATGCGCGATTGCGTGGCTTTCGTTCAGCATCTGGTCGATCATGACGCCATAATAGCCCACCGACGCGTGAACATCGGTGCGCGCGGCCGCCATATAGGCGAGACGCCCGCCAAGGCAGAAACCGACGCAACCGACCTTGGCCGCACCCTGGGCATGAAGCCAGCGGATCGCTGCTTCGATGTCCTTCACGCCATCGTCGGCGTCATATTGGCCGAAATAGCCGAAAGCTTCCTGCAGTTCGGCTTCGACGTCGGGATTGAGCTCGACCCCGGGGGCGAAGCGCCAGAAGATGTCGGGTGCGATCGCCAGATAGCCTTCGGCCGCCCAGTCGTCGCATTTCTTGCGAATTCCGGCGTTCACGCCGAAAATTTCCGGGATGACGATGATTGCCCGCGACGAATCGGCGTCGGGCCGCGCAACATAGGCGGGAATCATGCTTGCGCCGTCCAGCGCCGGGATTTCGATGTTCGTTGCGGCCATGGGGGGAGCTCTCCTGTCTCTTGCTTCTTTGCTGTGAAAGCGCGAAGCTAGCGGGGCTGCGGGCAGGGCTCAAGCGGCTAACCGGCATTTCGGGGCGGAGACAGGCGATGAAGTTCAATATCGAGATCGATTGCACCCCCGAAGAGGCGCGCCGGCTGGTCGGGCTTCCCGACCTTGAACCGCTGCACGACATTTATCTCGACCGGGTCAAGGAACTGATGGCGAAAGGCATCACGCCCGACCTCGTCCAGACGATGGTCAAGAGCTGGGTGCCGATGGGTGAGAGCGGGCTGGGGCTGGTTCAGTCGCTGCTCGGCCAATTTGGCGGCGGGCTGATGGGCGGTGCGTCGAAAACGGCCGATACCGACAGCCCCGACAAGCCGGCGCGAGGACGCAAGAGCTGAGCCAAGCCGCTGCAAGCGATACGATTTTTGCGCTGTCGAGCGGGATGCCGCCGGCGGCGATTGCCGTCGTGCGCGTGAGCGGACCGGGGGCGGGTATCGCGCTGGAAATGCTTGCCGGTCGGCTGCCCGCACCGCGTCATGCGTCGCTCGCCGAATTGAAGGATAGCGCTGGAGCGTCGCTCGATCGCGCGCTGGTCCTGTGGCTTCCTGGACCCGCGACCGCGACTGGCGAGGATCTTGCCGAGCTGCATCTGCACGGCGGCCGCGCCGTGGTCACAGCGGTCGAAAACAGGCTGGCGGAGATAGCGGGGCTGCGGCGAGCCGAGGCGGGAGAATTCACACGGCGGGCATTTCTCAACGGGCGGATCGATCTGGCCGAGGCCGAAGGGCTTGCCGATCTGTTGGCGGCAGAGACCGAGAGCCAGCGGGTGCAGGCGCTCGGTATGGCGAGCGGGCATGTGTCGCGCGCGGTCGAGGCTTGGCAAGGGCAGTTGCTGGCACTGATGGCGGGGGCGGAGGCCGAGCTGAATTTCGCCGACGAGGATGACGTCGAAGTTGGCGAAAGTGTCACGCAGCGTTTGATCGGGGGAATGGGAGAGCTGGCCGCGGAGTTGGACGAGTGGTTGGCGCGGCCGGCGGCGGAGGTGATCGCCGAGGGGCTTTCGGTGGTGATCGCGGGGCCGCCCAATGCCGGAAAATCCACCTTGATCAATGCTTTGGTGCAACGCGAGCTGGCAATCGTGTCGCCGGTCGCGGGAACGACGCGCGATGTGATCGAAACAGCGCTGGCGCTGGACGGGATTGCGATGCGCTTTTCGGATACGGCCGGACTGCGCACCGAAGGTGCCGATGCGATCGAGGCGATCGGGATCGGTCGCGCGCGCGCCGCGGTCGAAGCGGCGGATATCCTGCTGTGGCTGGGCCCGGCCGATGCGGCACCTTCGCACCCGCGCTGTGTGACGATCGCGGCGCAGGCCGATCGCTGGCATGGTGACGCGGCGGCCGAAGCGGCGGCCGCGCACAGCGACATGATCCTGTCGGCAGCGACGGGTGAGGGGATGGAGGCGTTGCACGCGCGGATCGTAGAGGCCGCGCGCACGTTGCTGCCGCGCGAAGGCGAGGCAGCGCTGCGCCAGCGCCAGCGTGCGGCACTTGCCGAAGCGCAGGGCTGGTTGACGATCGAGGCCCGCACGCGCGAGGCAGGCGACCTGATCCTGCTCGCCGAGCGGTTGCGCCTCGCGGGCGCGGCGCTCGACCGGATCACCGGGCGCGCCGGTGTCGAGGATATGCTCGACACGCTGTTCGGACGTTTCTGTATCGGGAAATGATGTTCCACGTGAAACACCGCATCGATCGCAGCATGGTGGATTTGCCGCTGAATTTCGGCTAAGCGCGGCCGCAATCATGCACAGCAGCGCAACTTTTGATGTCATCGTCGTCGGCGGTGGCCATGCCGGAACCGAAGCCGCCGCAGCCGCCGCGCGGCTTGGCGCGCGCGTCGCGCTCGTGAGCTTCGATCCCGCGCTGATCGGGACGATGTCGTGCAACCCGGCGATCGGTGGGCTTGGCAAGGGGCATCTGATGCGCGAGGTCGACGCGCTCGATGGCTGGATGGCGCGCGCCGCCGATCGGGCGGCGATTCACTATCGCATGCTCAACGCGTCGAAGGGTGCCGCCGTGCAGGGGCCGCGTATCCAGGCCGACCGCAAACTTTATCGCGACGCGATCCAGACGCTGCTCGCGGCACAGCAGGGCATTACTGTCGTTGCGGGGGAGGCGGCGGCGCTTCGCCTGTCGCCCGATGGATCGCGCGTCGAAGGCCTCGATCTGGGCAATGGCGCCGCGCTGCCGTCATCGGCGGTCGTGCTCGCGACGGGGACGTTTCTGGGCGGCAAGCTGTTCCGCGGCGAGGAGCGGATGGAAGGCGGACGCATCGGCGAAGCCGGCGCGCACAAGCTCGCCGAACAATTGCGCAGCGCAAATTTGCCGATGGCACGGCTCAAGACGGGGACGCCGCCGCGCCTCGACGGGCGGACGATCGATTGGTCGCGGCTCGAGGAACAGCCATCAGATGGTGCGACGTGGACCTGTTCCACGTGGAACAGCGAGCGGAGCGTGCCGCAGATATTCTGTGCGATCACGCGGACCAATGCCGACTCTCATCGGATCATCGCCGGCAATCTCGATCGCTCGCCGCTGTTTACCGGCGCGATCGGCGCCGCGGGTCCGCGCTATTGCCCGTCGATCGAAGACAAGATTCATCGCTTTGCCGACCGGGACGGACATCAGGTCTTTTTGGAGCCCGAAGGGCTCGATAGCATATCGGTCTATCCGAACGGCATCTCGACCTCGCTTCCCGCCGACGTCCAACTGGCGATGCTGCGGACGATGGAAGGACTCGAAACCGTCGAGATGATCGTTCCCGGCTATGCGGTCGAATATGATCATATCGATCCGCGTGCACTCGACCGGACGTTGCAGGTTCGCGCGCTGCGCGGACTCTATTGCGCCGGCCAGATCAACGGGACGACGGGTTATGAAGAGGCGGCAGCGCAGGGGCTCGTTGCCGGTGCTAATGCCGCGCTCGCGGTGCAGGACCGCGAACCGTTGATCCTCGATCGCTCCGAATCATACATCGGGGTGATGATCGACGACCTGGTGTTGCAGGGGGTGATCGAACCCTATCGCATGCTCACCGCGCGCGCCGAATATCGATTGCGGCTGCGCGCCGATAATGCCGCGACCCGGTTGACGCCGAAGGGTATTGAACTGGGGTTGGTGCGTCCGGCGACGGCGGCACTGTTTGATGCGCGCCGCGCCGAACGGACGCGGGCGGAGGCGTTACTCGATGCCTTGGTGGCGACCGCCGATTATGCGGCGATCGGGCTGGCGTTGCCGGGTGACGGAATCACACGCAAGCGGATCGACCTGCTGCGCTATCCCGATGTGACTATGGCGATGCTCGCGCAGCTCGCGCCCGAACTCGGATCAATCGACGGCACGATCCTCTCGGAGATTGCCGAGGATGGGCATTATGCGCCCTATATCGCGCGGCAGGATGCCGAACTGCGCGCGCTGGCGGCGAACGAGGCCATCCTGCTCGATGCGGCGCTCGATTATGGTGCGATCGGCGGGCTGTCGCGCGAGATGGTCGAGCGGCTGACAAGGGCACGCCCCGAGACACTGGGGCAGGCGGCGCGGATCGATGGCGTGACGCCCGCGGCGCTGACCGCGATCATGGTGCATAGCCGTCGGCGGGTGGCGGCTTAGGCCGGATCCTTCCTTTAATGGGATGGGAGCGAAGGGCAGTGGCTACGACGATCTCAGCACAAGCGGACAGAAAGGCGATTCGGTTTGACCGCGGAAATTCTGGACAATGAGGACGCCGCGCGCGCGTGGCTCGCTGCGCGTTTCGCGCCGACCGGGGACCAATGGGCTCGGCTCGACCATTTCGCTGCGATGCTCATTGCCGAGAATGGACAGCAGAATCTCATCGCGGCATCGACGATACCGGTGCTTTGGGTGCGGCACATCGCCGACAGCGCCCAGTTGCTCGCGCTCGATACGCGCGACGGCGATGGGCTCTGGATCGATCTTGGAAGCGGTCCGGGACTGCCCGGACTGGTCGTGGCGATCCTGAGCGAGCGGCCGATGTTGCTCGTCGAATCGCGCAAGCGGCGCTGCGATTTCCTGCGCGCCGCCACTGTCGACCTCGGGCTAGCCCATGTTGAGGTAATCGAAGCGCCGCTTGAACGGATCGAAACGCGGGCCGCGGCGACGATTAGCGCGCGCGCCTTTGCCCCGCTCGACAAGCTGATCGACTTATCCGCGCGTTTTTCCACCGAATCGACGCGCTGGCTGCTGCCAAAAGGGCGAAACGCGGTTAAGGAACTGGCGTTGTTGCCGCAGGCATGGCAGAGTTTGTTTCACGTGGAACAGAGCCGCACCGACCCTGAAAGCCGGATTTTGGTCGGCGTGGGCAAGATCGGCGCAAAACAGCGAGGAAAGCGATGATCCGCATTGCCGTGGCGAACCAGAAGGGCGGGGTCGGCAAGACGACCACCGCAATCAATCTCGCCACCGCGCTCGCCGCGACCGGCTGGCGGACGCTGATCATCGATCTCGACCCGCAGGGTAATGCGTCGACCGGGCTCGGGATCAAGCAGTCGCAGCGCGACTGTTCGAGCTATGAATTGCTCCGCGGCGACGCGACGCTCGCCGAATGCGCGATTCCCACTGCGGTGCCCCAATTGTTCATCGTTCCCGCAACGGTCGACCTGTCGGGCGCCGAGATCGAATTGATCGAATATGGCGACCGGCTGCATCGGCTGCAGCAAGCCTTGTCGAGCGCCGAGGCGGGGCAGTGGGATATCTGCCTGATCGACTGCCCGCCGTCGCTCGGCATGCTGACGCTCAACGCGCTGATCGCCGCCGAATCGCTGATCGTGCCGTTGCAGTGCGAATTTTTTGCGCTCGAGGGATTGAGCCAGTTGCTGACGACGGTCGAGCGTGTCCACGTCCGCTTCAACCAGAAACTGTCGATCCTGGGTGTCGCGCTCACCATGTTCGACCGGCGCAACCGGTTGACCGATCAGGTATCCGACGATGTTCGCGAGGTATTGGGCCCGGTGGTGTTCGAAACGGTGATTCCGCGCAACGTCCGCCTGTCCGAGGCCCCGAGCCACGGCCTGCCGGCGCTGATCTACGATCATCGTTGCACCGGATCGGCCGCCTATATTGCGCTGGCGCGCGAATTGATCGACCGCTTGCCCAACATCCGCAAGGCGGCATAAATGACTGATAATAAGGACGAAACTGGCAGTTCAGCAGCGCCGCGCAAGCGGCCGTCGGGCTTGGGACGCGGCCTCAACGCCCTGTTCGGCGATGTCGCGGTCGAGGCGCCGGTGCTGGCGACCCCGGGCGCCGCCAAGCCCGCGCCCGCTTCGGGCGAGGCGGTCCAGCATGTCGGGGTGGGTTCGATTCGCCCGCTGCCCGGCCAGCCGCGGCGCCATTTCGACGAGGCGGCGATCGCCGAACTCGCCGATTCGATCGCCGCCCGCGGGCTGCTGCAACCGATCATCGTCCGTGCCGCGCCCGACGGGCAGGGGTATCAGCTCGTCGCGGGCGAGCGGCGCTGGCGCGCCGCGCAGCGCGCGGGGCTGCACCAGATTCCGGCGCTGGTACGCGAACTCGACGATGCCGCGACTTACGAGATCGCGCTGGTCGAGAATATCCAGCGGCAGGACCTCAACGCGATCGAAGAGGCGGCCGCCTATCGCCGCCTGATCGAGGATTTCGGCCATAGCCAGGAAGAGCTGGCAAAACTGGTCGGCAAATCGCGCAGCCATGTTGCCAATCTGATGCGACTTCTCGACCTGCCGGCCGGCGTGCAGGATCTGGTCGGCGACGGCTCGCTGGCGATGGGGCATGCGCGCGCGCTGATCGGTGCGGCGGGGGCGGAGGATATTGCGCGCAAGATCGTCAAGGACGGCCTGTCGGTGCGCACGGTCGAAGCGTTGGTGCGTGCCGAAAAGGGCGGCGGGCGCAAGGCGCCGCTCGAGTATAAGAGCATCGACGGCTTAGGCGGCCGCGACCCCGATATCGTCGCGGTCGAGCGCCATTTGTCCGAGCTGCTCGGCATCGGCGCCGCGATCCAATATGCCGGCGACGGCAAGGGCGCGCTGACGCTGAAATTCGCCTCGCTCGACCAGCTCGACATGATCTGCCAGCGGCTCAGCGGCGAATCGATCTAGGGTCGTGGTCGCTTGAATCTCGCGATTGCATAAACGTTAAACTGCCAGCGTGCGGGCATTGGGGTAGGAAGCGGAGGTTGCTTCACCCCATTTTCGTCATCCCGGACTTGATCCGGGATCCATGATTACAGATGTTGCCTAGATCCCGGATCAAGTCCGGGATGACGATGGTAGAGAGGGCAACTTTCGGCCGACCCCGCCGAAAAGATGGCCGACGAGCAACGCGCTATTGCGAATCGCTCGATTGTTGCTGAGTAAAACAGCGGCTTCAATTTGTGCCAGCTTGGGCCGTTAAGCTGGGAAGCCCAAGTATGCTGTTCGCTAGAAAATCAATCAAAATATTGATTTTATTGTGAAGTTATGGATTTTCAGGTCGACCACTAACCTGCCGTTAACCATGCTTGCTGGCAAAGGCTGAACAGGTCCTCGGCAAAAGGGGCCGTGAATGGGGTGGGATTTCCATTCGACTTTCGACGTCAGTTCGAATTCAAGGGACCAAATCATATGCGCAACTTTGGAATGAAGCGCGCCCTTCTGGGTGCCGCGATCGCTGTTCTCGCCATGAACGCCTCGGCGGCGCAGGCGGCGACGGCCACGGGTACGGCAAAGGCCAGGATCCTGCGCCAGATCACGCTCACCAACACCAGCGACCTGCAGTTCGCGACGATCATCAGCGGTGCAACTGCCTCGACCGTCGCGGTGTCGACCGCCGGTGCCGCGACCTGCGGTTCGGGGCTGACCTGCACCGGCACGACGACCGCCGCCAATTTCGACATTCAGGGTACCAGCGGTGCCGTGGTCCTCGTCGGCGGCGATTCGAGTGTCACGCTCAACGGCTCACTCGGCGGCAACATGACCGCGGCACTGAGCTATTCGGCGACCAACGTCACGCTGTCGGCGACTGGCGGCAGTTTCAAGGTCGGCGGAACGCTCAGCGTCGGCGCCAACCAGGCGTCGGGCGATTATTCGGGCACGTTCAACGTGACCGCCAACTACCAGTAATTCCATCGGATTGGGGGGCGGCGAAGTCCAAGAGGCTTTGCCGTATGGAAAAAGGGTCGCCGGACGCAGGTTCGGTGGCCCTTTTTCATGTGCGTGCGGCAGGCATAGTTAGCAAAATATCAACCATGTTGATGCAGGGAGGAAGCGGACCAACGGTGCGGTGGGACTGCGCCGGATAACGATTGTGGGGATCGTGACGATGCGCTTTCTGAAGGGCTTCGGCCTGTTTCTTGCGGCTGCGTGCAGCGCCGCGGCTTTCACTCCTGCCATCGCTGCGGGCGATTTGCTCGTCGCGCCGACGCGGCTCGTCCTCGACGGGTCGCGCGGGACCGAGGTGGTGCTCAACAATATCGGCGCCGAGCCTGCGACCTATCGCATCAGCCTCGAGATCAAGCGGATGACCGCTGCGGGCGGGCTCGACGAAATTGCCGAAGCCGATGCGACCGACGCCGAAAAGGCGGCGCTGGCGATGATCGCCTTCAGCCCGCGCCGCGTCACCTTGCCGCCGAACCAGCCGCAGGTGATTCGCGTCGGGGTGCGCGTTCCCGAAGGCACGCCGGCGGGCGAATATCGCGCGCATATGCTGTTCCGCGCGGTGCCCGATGCGGCGCCCGCGGTTGCCGATGCGGCGAAACCGGCCGCCGAAGGCGTGTCGATCGCGCTGACGCCGATCTATGGCATCACCATTCCCGTCATCGTGCGCGTCGGCGACCTGGGCGCCGAGGCGGTGATTGGCGACGCGTGGGTCAGCGAAACGCGCGACGGCCCGGCTTTCGAATTCGACCTGACGCGCAGTGGCAACCGATCGGTCTATGGCGATATCGAAGTGACGCGGCCCGGGGTTGCCGAGCCGTTGCTGCTCGCGCGCGGTATCGCGGTCTATCCCGAGGTCGGCGCGCGCAGGGTATCGCTGCGCGTTCCGCCCGAACTTGCGGCGAAGCTCAAGGGGCCGGTGCATATCCGTTACAGCGAGGACCGCGAAATCGGCGGCGGGACGATCGACGCGGCCGACCGGGTGGTGAAATAGGGCAGGCACAACGCGGCGCGGGCGCGAGCGTGCTTCGCGGGCTTCTTCTTCGATCGAAGGCGGGGGTTGCGGCCGTGCTGGCGCTGGCGGGACTATGCCCTTCCGGCGCCCATGCGCTTGATAGCAAGCCGGTATCGCTGGCGGCCGATGGCTGGACGCCGAACGAGGACGACAGCTGGCTGTTCGATCTCCGGTCGGGTCAGTACCGACTTGGCGACGGCGTGCGCGGCTATCAAACCCCGCAGGGGGTGTGTATCGATCTGGGCGACATGGTGCTGGCGCTCGACCTCGCGGTGCGCGTCGACAAGAAGTTGCGCCGCGCAACGGGCTGGGTGTTCGACGAGCGGCGCAGCCTGACCATCGACCGCGAGGCGGGCGAAGTGCGCGTCGGCAGCGTCAGCACGAAACTCGCCGCGACGACGATCCGCGATACGCCCGCGGGCTGGTGCATCGATCTGGACAGCCTGAATCAATGGCTCGGCGTGCCGATTGCGGCGGATCTTTCGAACGCGGTGCTGCGCATCGATGCGAAGGAAAAACTGCCGTTCCAGCTCGCCGCCGAACGGCGCGCGCGGGCAGCGGGGATCCGTCCGCAGGCATCGTTCGACCTCGCGAGCCTGCCGCAGGCGACGCGGCCTTATCAGATGTGGGCGACCCCGTCGGTCGATGTCGTTGCTTCGGCGGGGTTCGTTGCCGACAAGCGCGGCGGTAATTATGTCCAGGCGCGCTATGAGGTTTTCGCGGCGGGCGAATTGCTCGGGCAGAGTTTCGACGCGCGGCTGTCGTCGGACAATGCGGGGGAGCCCGACAGTTTGCGGATGCGGCTGTATCGCACCGACCCGACCGGGCAATTGCTCGGGCCGCTGAAGGCGACGCTTTATGCGGTGGGCGACGTCAGCCTGCTGTCGACGGGGCTGGTCGCGCAGTCGGCGCCGGGGCGCGGCGCGGTGCTGACCAATCGCCCGGTCGAGCGTCCCGATGCCTTCGACAAGACCAGCTTTCGCGGCGACCTGCCTGCCGGCTGGGACGCCGAACTCTATCGCAACGGGCAATTGCTGGCCTTTACGAACCCGAACGGCGACGGCCGCTACGAATTTCTCGACGTGCCGCTGCAATATGGCGCGAACCGGTTCGAGATCGTGATGTACGGGCCGCAGGGACAGATACGGCGCGAAATCCGGCAGGTGCAGGTCGGCATGGATTCGATCCCGCCGCGCGAGACCTGGTATTGGGCCGGCGTCGCGCAGGAAAATGCCGACCTGATCGAGTTCGGGAACCGGCGGCAGACCTGGCAGCGCGGCTGGCGCGGGACGTTGGGGATCGAACGCGGGCTCGATACACGCACCTCCGCCGCCGCCTATTTTCACAGCCTGATGATCGAGAATGTCCGGCGCAACTATGGCGAAGTCGCGCTGCGCCGTTCGATCGGGCCGACCCTGCTCGAAGTCGCGGGCAGTTATGCCGAAGCTTCCGGGGGAAGAGGCGGTGCCGCGGCGGTCCGTGCGAGCTGGCTCGCGGCGTTCGGCGAGACCTATCTCCGCGCCGACGCGATGCGCGGCTGGGGCGGTTTTGTTTCTGACCGTTTCATAAATAATATCAATGGCCTGTACCAGATATCGGTCGACCAGTCGGTCAAGCTCGGGCGGACGGTACTGCCGCTCCACCTCGATCTCGCGAAGACCGATCGCATCTCGGGGATCTCCACGCTCGAAGCTTCGGCGCGCGCGTCGGCGAGCTTTCGCGCGCTGACCTTTACCGGTCAGCTCGACTGGACGCGCACCAAAGTGCCCATCGGTCCCGATCCGCCCGACAATCTGACCGCCAGCCTGCTGGCCAATGCCCGCATCGGGCGCGTGCGGCTCAGGGGCGAGGCGCGCTTCGCCCTGTCGGGCGATAACGCCGATTCGCGGATGGCGATGATCGCCGAATGGGCCGGGAAGGGCGATGGCGAGTGGCGCGCCGAACTCGGCTACGACCGCGGGCTCGGCCGGGCGCGCGGCGGCATCGGTTATACGCGGCGATTCGACAGGCTGCAGTTGACCGGCTTCGGCGAAGTGGCGAGCGACGGATCGGTTGCGGCGTCGCTGTCGCTCGCCTTCAGTTTCGGACCGCGTGCGGCGGGCGGCGGCTGGCGCCTGTCGAGTGAGAAGCTCGGCGGCCGCGGTCAGGTCGTCGCCGACGTGTGGATGGATGATAATGGCGACGGCATCCGCCAGCCCGGCGAGGCGGCGATGCCGGGCGTCCAGTTGACCGCGGGCACCGCTTTCGTCGACGCGGCGACGGGCCAGGATGGGAGCGCGGCGATCGACGGGCTCGAACCCTTCCGTCCGGTGATGATCGGCATCGATGCCGGCAGCCTGCCCGACCCTTATGTCCAGCCCGCGCTCCCCGGCGTCGTCGTAACCCCGCGCCCCGGTGTAGCGACACGCGTCCAGTTGCCGATGACCGCCGCGGGCGAGATCGAAGGCGTGATGATGCGCGACGGCGGCACCGCGATCGAAGGGCTCGGGCTCGAACTCGTCGACGCGGAAGGCCGGGTGCGCGCGACGACCCTGACCGAATTCGACGGATATTTCCTTTTCGAAAGTGTGGCTTACGGGCGCTACACGGTGCGGTTCGCCAAGGCGTCGGCCGCGGTACTGCGGCTCGACCCCACCTTTACGCTGACCGCGGTGCCGGGCAAGGCCAGCCCGCGCGTGCGGCTCGGGACGCTGGCGCTGAAGCCTTTGCGCCGCGCTGCCGCCGCGCAGGAGGATGACGCCGAAGGTGGCAACAGTGCGCGCGGGCCGCCGGGGGATGAAGGGGAGTAAGGGCGGGTAGGTCTGACGTCAGCCGTTAGCCGACATCCGCATTCCCACGCCAACCCAGGGAGGCGATGTCGCGGTTCGCCTATCCCAGCCGCGCCGCGACCTTTGCCTTCAGGTCGGTCTGCGCGCGCGGACCGACCTGCGCGATGATCTCGCACGCACATACCGCGCCCATCGTCAGGCAGTCGGCGATCGGCAGGCCCTGCGCCTGTCCCGAAAGAAAGCCGGCGGCGAAAAGGTCGCCGGCGCCGGTGGTATCGACGACGGTGTCGACCGGCTCGGCGGCAACTTCGGTGCGTACGCCGCCTTCGATCGCCAATGCCCCGTGCGCGCCGCGCGTGACGACGAGCAACGGCACCTGCGCCGCGACGCTCGCGACCGCCGCCTCGAAATCACCGGTTTCGGCGAGCGCCTGAATCTCGACCTCGTTTGCGAACAGGATGTCGAACAGGCCTTCGGCGATCAGCTGGCGGAAATCGTCGCCGTGGCGGTCGATGATGAAGGCGTCGGACAGGGTGAAGGCGACCTTGCGTCCGGCCGCGCGCGATACGTCGATCGCCCGGCGCATCGCTGCACGCGATAGCGGCGGATCCCACAAATAGCCTTCGAGATAGAGGATGTCCGATGCCGCGATCCATTCCTCGTCGATCATCGACTGTTCGAGCAGATGGCTCGCGCCGAGGAAGGTGTTCATCGTCCGCTGCCCGTCGGGGGTGACGAGGATCAGGCAGCGCGCCGTCGGCGCGCCTTCCTTCAGCGCCGGGGTTTCATAGGCGACGCCGAGCGCGCGCAGGTCGTGCGTGAAGACATGGCCAAGCTGATCGTCGGCGACCTGGCCGATAAAGCTGCAACGCTGGCCGAGCACGGCCATCCCCGCGAGGGTATTCGCCGCCGAACCGCCCGACATTTCGACCGCGGGGCCCATTGCGGCATAGAGGCGCTCGGCCTCTGCGGCGTCGATCAGGCGCATCGAGCCTTTGCTCAGCCCCTCGGCCTCGATCAGGCTATCGTCGGCGCGAGCGATAACATCGACGATCGCATTGCCGATGGCGATGACATCGAAACGGGCGGTGGAGGCCATGAGATTTCCAATGATGTAAGGGGAAGATTGCCGCGCGCTTTAAGCGGCAAGGCAGGCAAAGGCAAGCGCGGGCCCGGGTTGTTCTTCGGTGGGGAGTGTGGCCTTGGGGCGGGGAGCAGTCGTTCGGCCTGCCTACCGGGGTACACGACGGGAACGTCCACTTCCGGCCGTTTCCCGTCCTCTCCCTCGTCATCCCGGGCTTGACCCGGGATCCCGCTTTTTTGAAGTCATCTGCTGTTTTCGAGGTCAAGCGGGACCCCGGGTCAAGTCCGGGGTGACGATGAGGGGAACGGCAACTTCCGGCCGAAAGCCGCCATGGAAAAAGGGGCGCCGCTGCCGGCACCCCTTCCCCCTTTTTTCCGGTGTGACGGTCAGAATTTGACCGTGCCGGTGACGAAGACCTGGCGCGGATTGCCATAGAAGGCGGTCTGCACGCCCTCGAGCCCGAGGGTCGAGCCGCCGGCGGCGTTCTGATAATTATAGCCCGACGTGATATATTGCTTGTCGGTCAGATTCTTGCCGTGGACGCCGATCGAATAATCGCCGCTGTCGGCGGTCCAGACGATGCTGGCGTCCCACAGCACATAACCGGGCTGGTCGAGCGCCGGGATCGGCACCTCGAACTGGTGCGTCAGGCTGCGATAGGTGAGGCCGGTCGACACGTCGATATTGCCGCCCATCGCCGGAACGCCCGCGGCGATCGAGCCCATGACCGTCCATTTGGGCGTGTTCTGGAAGGTCCGTTGATCGGCGACGTCGGCCGGCGGATTGCCGGCGATGAAGCTCTTATATTTGGCATCGATGTAGCCGAGAGCGCCATTGAAGCGGATGGTTGAGCCTGCACCGGCGAAGTCACGTGCGAGGATCGCATTGACCTCGGCCTCGATTCCTTGCAGCCGCGCCTTGCCCGCGTTGGTCGTTATCCCGCAGAAGGTCGGAAGACCAAGAGCATCGACGCAGGCCGAAGACCCCGGAATCTGGACATTCTTATAGTCCATGTAGAAGCCGGCGAGGCTCAGCGTCAGGCGGCGATCGAGCAGCGACCCTTTGTAGCCGATTTCATAGCTGTCGACCTTTTCGGGCTCGAATGAAAGATAGTCGTAAATATCCTGATAGGTGCGGCCGGCCAACGGATCACTGATCGGCGCCGATGCGCCCGATCCGCGCGGATCGAAGCCGCCGCCCTTGAAGCCCTTCGAATAGGAGGCGTAGATCATATTGTCGGCGTTGGGCTTGAAGCTTAGCGAAGCGCGGGGGGTGAATTCCTTGAAGGTGCGGTCGCCATGGAAGTCGGTGGCCACTGCCGTCGTGATCGGCGGCACCGTACCGCCGAATTCGGGCGACAGGCCGGATATCCGCGTTGCCTTGTAAACAAAGGCCTTGCGCTTGTCGTTCGTGTAGCGGCCACCGACCGACAGGCTGAGCTGGTCGGTGAAGTCGAAGGTGAAGTCGCCGAACACCGACCAGGTGTTGGTCCGCACATCGCCGGCGGTATAGCCGTTGAGGCCGGGGAAACCGATCGCGGTCCCCGTCAGCCCGAGCAGCACGTCGAACGAGGTCGCGGCCTTGGCGTCGAGATAATAGAAGCCGACCAGCCCGTGCAGCCGGTCGCTTTCATAGAGCAGCTGGAATTCCTGGCTGAGCTGTTCGTTGCGATAGACCGCGGGCACGTCGACATCGACCGCGGGGAGCACATCGAAATCGATCGGCGTATAGCTGGTGTCCTTGCGCCACGCGCTGATCGACCGCAGCGTCAGATTGTCGCTGAGTTCGGCCGACACGTTCATCGCGAGGCCATAGGCCTTCACATCCTGCTTCGGGTCGTTGAGCCCGGCGCGGGTGTCGTAGACATCGTCGAGGACGGGCGCGCCCGACACCAGCCCCGGGATCAGGCGGTGGCCATTGCGCGGATCCGACTTGTCACGCGTATAGTCGCCCGAGATGCGGATCAGCACCGGTGCGCCATTGCCGCCGAGCTCGATGGTGCCGCGGCCGGCCCACACGTCCTTGTTGTAGTTTTCGAGCCCCGGGATGGTCAGATTGTCGCCGAAGCCGCCGCGCGACAGCCGCGCAACCGAGCCGCCGACGCGGAAGGTATCGCTGATCGGTGCGCTCGCGGTGACGACCAGGTCGGCCTGATTATAGGTGCCATAGGTGCCGCGGACGCGCAGCTCGGGCGAATCGGGGTTGAGCGCGCGGGTCACATATTTGACTGCGCCGCCGATCGTGTTGCGGCCATAGAGCGTACCCTGCGGGCCGCGCAGCACCTCGATCCGTTCGACGTCGTAGATGTCGAGGACGGCGCCCTGCGGCCGGTTCAGATAGACGTCGTCGAGATAGAGGCCGACCCCTGCTTCGAAACCTGGGACCGGATCCTGCTGGCCGACGCCGCGGATGAAGGCGGTCAGCGTCGAATTGGTACCGCGCGAATTTTCGAGCGTCGTGTTCGGCGCCATATTGGCGATGTCGGTGATGTCGATCGCACCGGCCTTGGACAGCGCGTCGCCCGAAATGGCGGTGACCGCGATCGGCACGTCGATCAGCCGTTCGTCGCGGCGGCGCGCGGTGACGATGATCTCGTCGCCGCCCTCGGCGCTCGCGCCGTCATCCTGGGCGAAGGCGGCGGGGGCGAAAGCGAGCATCGGGATCGCGCTCGTGGCGAGGACGGCGCGGCGCAGGCCGCGGGCGAAAGGACGCATGAAAACTCTCCCATGTGCGGGTGACCCCTGCCACCCCTTCTTTTATCGAGCCCGGACTTGCCAAGCTGCGTCCCAGCCAATAATGAAACATGAACCAAGTTTCAACTTGGAATGCGCAATAGGCGTTTTTTGCTTGCCAGTGGTGCGGAAAAGCCACGATGGCGGTGTGGGCGAACGGACGGGGAAGGACCGGGGCAGCATGGATCGGCCGCAAGGGATGACAGATGAGGCCGCCGGCGAGGCGGGAAATCCGGACAAGACCCCGCGCACCGAGCGTGGGCGCCGGACGCTCCGCAAGCTGCTCGACGCGGCGGCGATCGAATTTGGCGAGCGCGGCTTTCACGAAGCGTCGATCAGCGCGATCACGCGCCGCGCCGGCACCGCGCTCGGCAGCTTCTATACCTATTTCGATTCGAAGGATGAAATCTTCCAGGCGCTCGTCCGCTATATGAGCGAGCAATTGCGCGATCATGTCACCCCGGCGGTGCAGGCGGCACCCGACGAAATCAGCGCCGAGCGCGTCGGGCTGCTATCCTTTCTGGGCTTCGTGCGCGAGCATAAGGAAATCTACCGGATCATCGACGAGGCCGAATTCGTCGATTACGCCAGCTATCGCCGCCATTATGAAACGACGGTCGAGCGGATGCGCCAGCGGCTCGAGGCGGGCGCGGCGCGGGGCGAGATCCGCGCGGACGCGAGCGAGGTCCATGCCTGGGCGATCGCGGGAATGAACGTGTTTCTCGGCATGCGTTACGGGCTGTGGGACGAAAAGGCCGACATCGACGAAGTTGCGCGCGTCGCGAACGATCTGCTGGCGAACGGGCTGGCGAAGAAGGATTAGTCCGTCGCCCCGCGCAGGCAGGGGCGACGGATAAGTTACCGGCGCGAAATCAGGAAGATCGCATGTTCGGCGCGCCAGCTTGCAGCGGCGTCGCTCGTCGGCTTGTCGCCCGACAGATACCAGGCACTTTCGACCGCGATCCCCTTTTCGCGGAGCAGGTCGCGAAAGTCGCTGACCGTCACATGGTGGATATTCGGGGTCGCGTACCAGGCCACCGGAATCAGCCGCGTCACCGGCATGCGCCCGCCCCACAAGAGCGCGAGCCGGATGCGCCAATGCGCGAAATTGGGGAAGCTGACGAAGGCGCGCGGCGCGATGCGCAGCAACTCGTCGACGACGCGGTCGGGGCGCTCGGTCGTCTGCAGCGTCTGCGAGAGGATCGCATAGTCGAAGGCGTCGTCGGGATAGTCGGCGAGGTCGCGGTTGCAGTCGCCCTGGACCACCGACTGGCCGCGCGCGATCGCCGCGGTGACGTTCGCGGGATCGATTTCCAGCCCGCGCGCATCGACGCCCTTGCCCTTCAGCGCCGCCATCAGCTCGCCGTCGCCGCAACCGACGTCGAGCGCGCGCGACCCCGCCGGCACCGCGCCGGCGATGATCGCGAGGTCGGGGCGCAGCGCCATCGTCAGCGCCCCGCCGACAGCGCGCCGGCGACGAGCCGGTCGAGCGCGGGAACGTCGAGAAGGAAGCTGTCGTGGCCGAACGGCGCCGACAGCTCGACAAAGCTCGCCGCGGCGCCGACGCTTTGCAGCGCCTGCACGATGCGGCGCGACTCGGCGGTCGGATAGAGCCAGTCGGTGTCGAAACTGACGAGCGTGAAGCGCACGTCCTTCGCCCCCACGAACGCCCCCGCGAGCCGTCCGTCGTGCGCGTCGGCGAGGTCGAAATAATCCATCGCGCGCGTAATGTAGAGATAGGCGTTGGCGTCGAAGCGGTCGGTGAAGGCGAGCCCCTGGTGCCGCAAATAGGATTCGATCTGGAAATCGGCGTCGAAACCGAAGCTCTTGATGTCGCGCGCCTGCAGCCGGCGGCCGAATTTCTCGGTCAGCCCCGCTTCGGACAAATAGGTGATGTGCGCCGCCATGCGCGCGACCGCTAGCCCCTTGGCCGGCGCGCGAGTGCTGCCATAATATTGGCCGTCCTGCCAGTCGGGGTCGGCCATGATCGCCTGGCGGCCGACCTCGTGGAACGCGATGTTCTGCGCCGAATGCCGCGCCGCGCTGGCGATCACGATCGCCGAACCGAGCCGCTCGGGATAATGCGCCGTCCAGGCGAGCGCCTGCATCCCGCCCATCGACCCGCCGACCACCGCGTGGAGACGGTCGATGCCAAGGTGATCGAGCAGCATCGCCTGCGCGCGCACCATGTCGCCGATCGTGATCACCGGGAAATGCATGCCGAGCGGCGCGCCGCTCGCCGCATCGGGCGAGGCGGGGCCGCTCGACCCCATGCAACTGCCGAGCACATTGGCGCAGAGGATGAAATAGCGGTCGGTGTCGATCGGTTTGCCTGGCCCGACCATCCGCGCCCACCATCCGGGCTTGCCCGTTGCGGGATGGTCGCTCGCGACATATTGGTCGCCGGTCAGCGCGTGGCAGATCAGCACCGCGTTCGACCGGTCGGCCGCAAGCGTGCCATAGCTTTCATAGGCGATCGTCACCGCAGGCAGCCGTTGCCCGCTGTCGAGCGGCAGCGGCGCGGGGATCGTCACGCTCTGATGCCGGATCTGGTGGAGCATGCTCGCCATCGTGCGGCGGGGCTAAGCGGGTGGAGGGGGGCTGTCAACGATGGACGGCGGTGCGTTGGTTGGCGAGGTTGCGTATAGATTTGTTTCACGCGAAGGCGCGAAGGCGCGAAGAGGGCGTGTGTGCCGCGAAGCGGCCTTTTTCTGCATGATTGCAGTGGTCGCATCGTGGATAAGGATCGGGGCCTTCGGCCCAATATTCTTCGCGTCTTCGCGTCTTCGCGTGAACCATTTTTCCTTCGATCTTTTCGTGCAAATTTGCTTCAACAAACTGGACTCAGGCGACACGCACGCTAAACGCCCCGGCATGACCGACACGACCCGCACATTGCAGCCCAAGCCGTGGATCAGCGGCATCGCCCCCTATGTTCCCGGCAAGTCGGCGGGCGCCGACGGTCGGCCGCTAATCAAGCTCAGCGCGAATGAAAACCCGCTCGGCACGGGCGAAAAGGCGCGCGAAGCCTTTCGCGCGTCGCAGGCGGGCGCCGATGCGCTGTCGCGTTATCCCGATCCGGGGGCGACGGGGCTGCGTGAGGCGATCGCGGCGAAATTCGGTCTCGAATCGGCGCGGATCATCTGCGGCAACGGCTCGGACGAACTGCTCCACCTCGCCGCGGGCACCTATGCGGGGCCGGGCGACGAGATATTGTATGTGCGCTACGGCTTTTCGGTCTATGAAATCGCCGCGCGCCGCGTCGGCGCGGTGCCGGTCGAGGCCGACGATCGCGATTTCGCGACCGACGTCGATGCGCTGCTCGCGGCGGTGACCGACAAGACGCGCGTCGTCTATCTCGCCAATCCGAACAATCCGACGGGCACCCTCGCGACCCGCGACGAGGTCGCCCGGCTCTATGCCGGGCTGCCCAAGGATGTGCTGTTCGTGATCGATCAGGCCTATAGCGAATATCTGTCGGACGGTGAGGATGACGGCGGGCTGGAGCTGGCGAAGAGCGAGCCGAACGTCTTCGTCACGCGTACCTTTTCGAAGATCCACGGCCTGGCGGCCGAGCGGATCGGCTGGGGATACGCCGCGGCCGAGGTGATTTCGGCGCTGCACCGCATTCGCCTGCCGTTCAACGTCACGCGCGCGGGGCAGGCGGCGGCGGTTGCCGCGCTCGGCGACGATGCGTTCGTGAACCACAGCCGCGACCATAATGCGAAGTGGCGTGCGTGGCTGGCGCAGGAGCTCGAGGGGCTTGGCAACCATGGCGTCCGCGTCGTGCCGTCGGCGTGCAATTTCCTGCTCGTGCTGTTCGAAGGCGATGTCAGCGCCGAGACGGTGTATGAGCGGGTGATGGAGGCGGGCTATATCGTTCGCTGGCTGCCCGGGCAGGGGATTCCGCAGGCGCTGCGCATGACGATCGGGACCGAGGAAGAAACGCGCGGGCTCGCCGCCGCGGTCCGCGCGGCGCTGGCCGGCTGATGGGGATCGAACGCGTCACGATCGTCGGACTGGGGCTGATCGGCTCGTCGATCGCACGCGCGGTCAAGGCGCGGCTGCCCGGGGTGACGGCGGTGGGTTACGACGCCAGCGAGGCGGTCCGCGACACCGCGCGCGAACTTGGCCTTTGCGACACGATCGCCGGCGATGCCGCCGCGGCGGTCGCCGATGCCGACCTGGTGATTTTCGCGGTGCCCGTCGGCGGCATGGCCGACGCCGCGCGCGCCGCCGCGCCGGGGCTGAAGGCGGGGGTGATCGTTTCCGACGTCGGCTCGTCGAAGGCCGGAGTCGGCGCCGCGCTGCGCGCCGCGCTGCCCGGGCATCTCGTCATCCCAGCGCATCCGGTGGCGGGGACCGAGAACAGCGGCCCGGCAGCGGGTTTCGCGAGTCTGTTCGACGGGCGCTGGTGTATCGTGACCCCCGGCGCCGACGCGCCCGGGGATGCCGTCGCGGCGCTCATCGCCTTCTGGCAGGCGCTCGGCGCAAAGGTCGAGACGATGGACGCCGCGCACCACGACATGGTGCTCGCGGTGACCAGCCATTTGCCGCACCTCATCGCCTATACGATCGTCGGCACCGCAAGCGAACTCGAAGAGGTCACCGAGAGCGAGGTGATCAAATATTCGGCGGGCGGTTTCCGCGACTTCACGCGCATCGCGGCGAGCGATCCGGTGATGTGGCGCGATGTCTTCCTGGCCAACAAGGATGCGGTGCTCGCGACATTGCAGCGTTTCAACGAGGATCTGACCGTCCTCCAGCAGGCGATCCGCCGCGGCGACGCCGACAAGCTCGAGGACTGGTTCACGCGGACGCGCGCGATCCGCCGTTCGATCATCGAGCAGGGGCAGGATGATGCTGCCCCTGACTTCGGGCGGAAACATTAAAAACGACCGTCGCCCCCGCGCAGGCGGGAGCCGCTGGCAGACTTGCTCAGCGATGCCGCGTAAACCGATAACGGCCCCCGCCTGCGCGGGGGCGACGGCTTTTATTCCACGTGATCTCTCAGCAGCGCTTCGGGCGGGTTCAGTGCATTGATCGCGCGCCAGACGCGCTCTTCGGCTTCCTCGCGCGGCAGTCCGGCGGGGATCGTTTCGCCAACCTTGTAGGTGATCGTACCTGACCATTTGACCCAGCGCCGCGGCGGATAGGCGATGCCGCTGTTCACCGCGACCGGGATCACCGGCACGCCGAGCAGGCGGTAGATGCCGGCAAAGCCCGAACGCAGCGGCGGTGCCATCCCGTGCGGAATGCGCGTGCCTTCGGCGAACAGCACCAGCGGCCGGTCTTTTGCAAGCGCGGCCTTGGCGGCGCCGAGCATCGCGCGCATCGCCTTGCCGCCGCCGTCGCGGTCGACGGGGATCAGGCCATAGAAGCGCGCGGCCTGGCCCCAGACGGGGATGTTGAACAGCTGTTCTTTCGCGAACACCGCAGGATGCCTGAACAGCCCCGGCTGTTCGATCGTCTCGAACGCGCCTTCATGCTTGAAGACATAGAGGACGGGAATGTCGGGCATCTCGCCCTCGACGACGATCTTGTGGCCGAGCACGAAGCGGCAGATCAGCCGGTGGAACTGCGCCCAGATACGCACGAACCAGATCGTCGCCTTGTGCGAGACCGGCAGCGATATCACCGCGCCGATGGAACTGAAGCTGCTTATCAGCACGAACAGCAGCCAGAACAGGATCGAGCGGAAAAGGGCGATGGTGTAACGCATCGGCGCGCGTTTACAGTCCCAGAAGCCCGCCCGCCAGTCCCGCGAGATATTTATGATATTCGCGAAACAGGGTGGCGAAATTGGGCTGGCTGCGCACCGCGTCGGGCAGGATCGCGACCTTGTCGCCGACCGCGCGGCCGATTTCATATTCGGCGCGGCGCATGTGCCAGTCGGTGGTGATCAGCCGGATGCTCTTATATTTGCGGCGTTGGGCCCAGGTCGCCACCTCGGTCGCGTTCGACCGCGTATCCTCCGCCTCGAACCCCAGCGCGATGCAACAGTCGAACAGCGTCTGTGGCCGTTTATATTCGGCGGCGAGTTCCTTCGGTTTCACCTCGCGCGCGACGCCGCTGATCAGCAAGCGCTTGGCATCGCCCGCCTCGAGCCGCTCAAGCGCGCGGTCGATGCGCCCGGGGCCGCCGGTCAGCACGACGATCGCGTCGGTCTTTTGCGATCCCGCGGGCAGCGGCAGCAGCAGCGCAAACCATGCAAAGCCGAGCACCCAGACAAGGAAAATAACGGAAATCAGGCGCTTGATCATAAAATCTTCTTGAGCGCGGCGAGCAGCGTCTGGCGCGCCGTCAGGGCTGCAAGCGCGATAGCCAATAGCGGCAGGGCCAGCAAGAGCGCCCAGCCTGTCGGGCCGAGCGAAGCGGTCGCGGCGAGCCCCGATGTCACACCCGACCATTGCCAGCCGATCAGCAGCAGGATCGCCGCCGCGACAACGCTGCCGAGCGCGATGCCGTAAGCGGTGTCGATCGCGATGCGGCGCTGGAACAGCCGGGTGATCTGGCGGTCGGTGGCGCCGATCAGGTGCAGCATCTCGATCGTCGCATAATGGGTGCCGAGCGCGGCGCGTGCGGTCATGATCACCACAGCGGCGCTTGCCAGCGTCATCAGCACCACCAGCGCGCCCGCGACCCACGCGAGCGAGCGGATGAGCTGCGCAACGGGCCCCAGCCATTCGGCGTGCGGAATGATGCGCGCACCGGGCGCTTCTTCGGCGACCAGCGTCCGCAGCGCCTGCATGTGCCCGGCGCGGTCCTCGCCGACGAAATCGATATCGACGAGCGCGGGCAGGGGAAGCGATTTGAGTACCGGGTCGTCGCCCCCGCCGCCCTCTTCGCTGCCGAACCATTGGCCGAGCGTCGCCCGCAATTCCTGCTGATCGACGCTGCGCGCCGAGCGGACGAACGACTGGGCGGCGGCGCGGCGGCGCAGTGCCGCGGCCTGCTCGGCGCGGACGACCGGGTTGGCGGTGACGATCTGCACCGTCACCCGCCCGGCGATCGCGGCGCCGATGGCGTTCGCCGACCGCGCGAGCCCCACGCCGGCCGCTGCGGCGAGCAAGGTCAGCATCATCAAGATCGCGATGACCCACGGGGTTGGCCCCGACAATCGATGGTCGGGAAGCAGGCGGCGATGCTGGACGGGGACGCGCGGAATGATCATCGGCTCATCACGCTCTATATCCGGTTCGCCGGGGGATAGCGCAGCGCCCCGGTCGGGTCGGCGAGCCGCCCCTTTTCGAGCCGCATCATCTGCGCATTGTCGATCCGGCTGATCAGGTGGACGTCGTGGGTCGCGACGACGACCGTGGTGCCGAGCCGGTTCAGCGCCTCGAACAACCCCAGCAGCCGCATCGCCATTTCGGGATCGACGTTACCCGTCGGTTCGTCGGCGATGAGCAATTGCGGGCGCGCGATCACCGCGCGCGCGATCGCGACGCGTTGCTGCTCGCCGCCCGACAGCGTCGCCGGGCGCGCCTCGGCACGCTCGTCAAGCCCGATCCAGCTCAGCATCTCGCCGACCGGTCCCGACAGATCCTCTTCGCTCACCCCCGCGATGCGCAGCGGCAGCGCGATATTGTCGCGCGCCGACAAATGCGAGATCAGGCGGAAATCCTGGAAGACGACGCCGATGCGGCGGCGAAAGCCGGGCAGGCGGTGACGCGGCATCGCCACCAGATCCTCGCCGAACAGCCGCACGATGCCGCGGCTCGGCCGCTGCGCGAGATAGAGCATCTTGAGCAGCGACGTCTTGCCCGCCCCCGATGGACCGGTCAGGAAATAAAAGCTGCCCGGCTGCAGGTTGAAGCTGATGTCGGCGAGGACTTCGGCATCGGGGCCATAGCGCAGCCCGACGCCGTTGAATTCGACCATCGCGCCGCCGGGGCGTGGGCTCAGCGCATCCGTCATGGCGTCACGCATGCGCGCGGTCGCGCGCTCATCGGGTTCCGGGACGGGGGCGCGGCGGCGCTCATGCGCTGCCTGTTACACGGCAGCCGGGCGACGTAAAGCGGCGAGTGAGGCCGATGTCGCGACGCGGCGCTTGCAACGCCGCGAATCAGCGTGTTTAGAGGAACCCCATGATCCTCGCCTGTCCGTCCTGCCATACGCGTTACGTCGTTCCCGATACGGCGATCGGACCCAATGGCCGCACCGTGCGCTGCGCCAATTGCCGTCACAGCTGGTTTCAGGAGCCTGCCGCCGCCGCGACGGTGGCGCCGCCGGTTTCGAACGCCCCGCCGCCGTCCGGCGTGCCGGTGGCGGAGGCCGCGCGCGTACCTGCCCCTGCTGTGCCGGCCCCTGCGGTGCCTGCGCCTGTCGTGCCGGCCGCCGCGGTACCGCCTGCTGCGCCTTCGCCTGTTGCGCCGGCATCCCCCGCCGAACCGCCGCCGTCACCCTCGCCCCCGCCCGAGGCTTTTGCCGCTGCGGCGCGCGAACCCGCGCCGCGGCCGGCCCCGGTGGCGGCCGCAAGCGATGCGCCGCTTCCCTTCCGCCGTCCGCGTCGCAATCCGGCGAAGCGCTGGACGCTCATCGCCGCTTGCGCCGCAGTGCTGATGGTCGCCGCGACCGGTGCGCTCTACTGGTTCGGATTGCCGAGCTGGGCGCAGGGACTGGGCATCGCGGGTATGGCGGACGAACCCGATCTCGTCATCGAACTGCCGCCGAACCAGGATCATCGCGAGCTGGCCGACGGCACCATCTATTTCGCCGCGTCCGGGGTGATCATCAACCCGACCGACCGCGAACAGCGTGTCCCGCCGATCCTCGCCGAGCTGCGTGATGCGCAGGGAACGATCGTCTACAGCTGGACGATCAAGCCGCCCGTGCGGATGCTGCCGCCCAATGAAAAGGTCAATTTCAGCGAGGCAAAGCTCGACATCCCGCGCCGTGCGACGCAGCTGACGGTCAGCTGGGCGCTGCCGAAAGGCTGAAAACCAAGGGGTTAGCCTGACGTCACGGTGTCACAGGCTGAGCGCGGCGGCAAGCGATAGCAGGAAGCTGGTCAGCGTCGCGACGATGATCGGTGCGAAGCTGCGCCATCCCTGATCGAGCAGCAGGTGGAGCCGCGCTTTCATCGCGGTCGCGACGATCGCCAGCAGCAACAGCGCCTGCGCCCCGGTCGCTGCCGCGCCCTGCACCGGCTTGGGAATCGCGACCAGCGAGTTGACCGCCGCGATGGCCAGGAAGCCGACAATGAACCAGGGCAGGCGCAGCGGGATGCGCATCGCGCCGGCTTCGCCGCCGCGGCTGAGCCACAGCGCGACCAGCATCAGCATCGGGGCGAGCAGCGCGACCCGCGTCAGCTTGACGATCGTCGCGACCTCGCCCGCTGGCGCCGAAAAAGAAAAGCCGCCGCCGATCGCCTGCGCGACGTCATGAATCGACGCGCCGATCAGGAAACCCGCCTGCGCATCGGTCAGCCCCAACTGCGCCGCGAGCACCGGATAGAGCGTCATCGCCAGCGCGCTCGCCACCGTAATGCCGACCAGGGTCAGCGTGAAGCGTGCCTGGTCGACGCGCTTGTCGCCGATCAGCGAATAAAGCGCGAGCGCCGCCGACGCACCGCAGATCGCGGTCGCGCCGCCCGCGAGCAGCGCTGCGTGGCGATCCTGCGCAAACAGCCGCGCACTCGTGACGGTGACGATAATCACCGCGAGCATGATGCCGACCAGCAGCACGAAAGGCAGCGGCCCCAGCTCGGCGAGCTGCTGCGCGGTGATCCGCGCGCCGACGAGGACGATGCCGACGCGCAGCGCGGTCTGCGACATCAGGTCGAGCCCGGCGTGGGTGCGCGTATCCTGCGACAAAAAGCTGAGGGCCAGCCCGATGAGCAGTCCCATCAGCACGATCGGCGCGGCATAATGGTCGGCGAGCCACGCTGCAGCGAGCGCCGCGATCGCAGTGGCGAGCACGCCGGGCAGATAGTCGCGCCACCGGTGGCGTGCCGGCGGATGCGCCTCGAGTTGCATCTCGCCATAGAGATCGGCCGCCATCGGCCAGCTTTGGTCGGATATCTTCACGCGCGCTCCCGGTCTGCCTCTCGACCTCATCCCGATGCGCGGCTTCGCACATCGTCGGCCCATGGTCGATAGACCATTGCTGGCGCGCCATTGGCTTGCTAGAGGCCGCGCTCTACCGGCACCCGTAGCTCAGCTGGATAGAGCGCTGCCCTCCGAAGGCAGAGGCCAGGGGTTCGAATCCCTTCGGGTGCGCCATTTTTCGTTATATTTCAAATATTTGATAGGTCTCCGGATAGGGGTGCTAACGCTCGGATTTTGCCAAGTAAGCATCTTGTTCGTTGTGCAAGCCCGCTAAGCGCTGAATTCGTCCCTTTGCTGATCGAATCGAAGCGCTGGTCTATAATTTCAATGCCTTAGCAGTTTTCTGAAGGCTTTCGGGATCGGCTCCTGCCTTCTTCGAAAATGCTCCCAAACACACCGACTGTTGCCAAGCATGCTCGCCGATTGCTTGAGCTGCGCATGCTCGGAAATGGCAGCTTTGCGCCCGATGTCGGTCGGTTAAGCGGCCGCAGCCGTCGCGGGTTGAGCTTTGGGTTTCCGCTTAGCTTTGGTTGTTGCCGATGCTGGCTTAGCGATCCATGCGAATGCGCACTTGTAACCAAGCGCCTTCAGTTCGTTGGCGGCCTGCCGGAAGATCACAAGGCTGAAGAACGGAAGGCGGTTCGTGCCTGCGCTGACACCCGCCCGCAGCGATCTGCTCGAAGATGTCTGAGGTCAGCGACGCCCAGAGATTTTCGCTATCGGCAAAACTCCAAGCATTGAGCTCGACCTGGAGCACGCCGGCGACGCGGCGCGTTTCAGGATCGTCGTCATTTCGGCCCGCCCGGATAAGATCCTGCTCTTCGCGCGTCTGCTCTGTGATTTCTCGGCGAAGGGCGGCGAGCAGCGTCGATTTGCCCGACCCCCGGCCCATCCTTGCGACTTGGGTCGAGAAACAAGGCTGCAAGAAGGTCGACTGCCGTGACGAGCGGCGGGCTATCAGCTCCTTCTGTATGTGCTCGGCCGATGGCGCGGTTCAGTGCTCGCCGTAAGTCGGTGTTAATATAAAAGGAGCGCTCGCCCCACTGGATTGCGATAAGCTCACTGGCGGCCATCATTCGTTCGATCGCGACAGCGAATTTGGAGCGTCGCCGATACACGGCAAGATGAACGGCGCGCTGATCAGCGGCGTTGCCGGGATCAACATCCCGCTCGGGGCCGCCTTCGTGGGGGGCGAGGGTAATGCCACCAAGGGGTTCGGCGACATCGACTGGGAATATGGCGTCAAGGGCCGCCTCGGCGGGCTATCAATGGGTCAACGGCAAACGCGGGTTCGGCGACCAGAAGGACTGGATCTACGGGCTGGGCGTCGAGGTCGGTCCCAAGGATATCGGCCTTGGCGGTGTCACCAGCAACAGCGGCGTCCGTCTCCGGCTCCAGATGAACACCTATGACTTCGACAGCCTCCGTCCGATGGCCGGCGTCATCGTCCACTTCTGATCCTGTCAGCAAAGGATAATATCATGGGCATCGTCATTCTTCTCGTCGTCGGTGGCATCATCGGCTGGCTTGCCAGCATCGTCATGCGGACCGACGGGCAACAGGGCATCGTCCTGAACATCATCGTCGGCATCGTCGGCGCGCTGATCCTGCTGGCGATCGTCAACCTGGTCCGGAGAAACTCGGTTCGTTGATGATGGCGGCGGTGCAGGCAGGCCAAGACCGTGCCGACCGCCGCTGCCCGAGGCAACCGTATGTCGAGCTAGGGATTGTAGAATTGTCGCGTTTCGCGAAAGGAGAGGCTCATGACCAAAGTGTCAACATCGTCCCCCGCTGCCGAAAATTCCCTTCAGGATCATCCGCCAGGTATCGGTGCGCCCGACATCGAGAACTCAAGTGGTAACGGTGGTGAGCTTCATCAGAATGTCGCGAAGGGTGCGGCCGGCGACGGTGCCCATTTGACCGACAATTTCGGCCATCGCATCTCGGATAATCAGAATTCGCTCCGCGCTGGCCATCGTGGTCCGACCTTGATCGAGGACTTCGTCCTTCGCGAGAAAATCTTCCATTTCGACCATGAGCGTATTCCCGAGCGCATCGTCCACGCGCGCGGATCGGGCGCACATGGCGTGTTCGAATGTACCAAGGCGATCCCCGGCCTTACCAAGGCGTCGATCTTCCAGAAGGAAGGCGCGAGCTGCCCTGTGTTCGTTCGCTTTTCGACCGTCGCCGGTGGCGCGGGGTCGGTCGACACCCCGCGCGATGTGCGCGGTTTTGCGGTCAAGCTATATACCGACAGCGGCAACTGGGACCTCGTCGGCAACAATATCCCGGTCTTTTTCATCCAGGACGGGATGAAATTCCCTGACCTCGTCCACAGCGTCAAGATGGAGGCCGATCGGGGCTATCCACAGGCGGCGAGCGCGCACGACACCTTCTGGGACTTCATCGGCCTGATGCCCGAGTCCATGCACATGATCATGTGGGCGATGTCCGACCGCGCGATCCCGCGCAGCTTCCGGATGATCGAGGGCTTTGGCGTCCACACCTTCCGCTTCGTCAACGAAAAGGGCGACGGCAAATTCGTCAAATTCCACTGGAAGCCGGTATTGGGCATCCAGTCGACGACATGGGACGAGGCGGTCAAGATCGCCGGCGCGGACCCCGACTTCCTCCGCCGTGACCTGTTCGAGGCGATCGACGCGGGCGATTTCCCGGCGTGGGACCTCGGCGTGCAGCTGTTCGACGAAGCATTCGCGGCGGAGCAGCCCTATGACGTGCTCGATGCGACCAAGCTGATCCCCGAGGAGGATATTCCGGTCGAGATCATCGGGCGCATGACGCTCAACCGCAACGTCGACAATTTCTTTGCCGAGACCGAGCAAGCCGCTTTCCTGCCGACCAACATCATCCCCGGTATCGATTTCACCAACGATCCGCTGCTGCAGGGTCGGCTCTTTTCCTATCTCGACACGCAGAAGTCGCGGCTGGGGACGACCAACTTCCACCAGATTCCGATCAACGCGCCGAAATGCCCGTTCCATAATTTCCAGCGCGACGGGATGATGCAGACGCTGGTTCCGACAGGACGCGCGAACTATGAGCCCAACAGCCTTGCCGAGGCGGGCGAGAATGGCGGTCCGCGCGCGAGCGTCGCGACGGGATTCGCGACCTTCACCGCCAACGACGAGCGCAACGACCCCGGCCAGAAGCTGCGCATCCGCGCCGAGCTGTTCGCCGATCATTTCAGTCAGGCGCGAATGTTCTATCGGTCGCAGACCGAGAATGAGCAGGCGCATATCGCCTCGGCGCTGGTGTTCGAGCTGTCGAAGGTGGGGCTTGACCATGTCCGCGCCCGCGTTGTCGGACAGTTGCGTAATATCGACGAAGACCTCGCGAAGCGCGTCGCCGAAGGTCTCGCGATCGAGCTGCCCGCCAAGGAAAAGGCCGCGCGCGCGCCGGTCGATCTCAGCCCCTCCGACGCGCTGTCGATCCAGAAGAACGCCGACGACATGATGGAGGGCCGCAAGGTGGCGATCCTCTTTGCCGAGGGGTCGGACAAGGCGGCGATCGACAAGCTGAAAGGCGACATCGAAGGCGCCGGCGGCACCGCCTTCCTCGTGGCGCCAAAGGTTGGCGGTATCAAGGTCAAGGGTGGCACACTCAAGGCCGATGGCCAGCTCGCGGGCTCGCCCTCGGTGCTGTTCGATGCGGTCGCTTCGGTACTGACGGACGAACAGGCCGCCAAACTCGCGAGCGACGGCGCCGCGGTGCAGTGGTTCATGGATGCCTTCGGTCATTGCAAGACCATCGCGCACGACGAGGCCACCAAGCTGCTTCTGGGCAAGGCGAATATCGAACCCGACGATGGTGTGGTGCCGCTCGACCAGTTCACCGGGACCGGTACGCGACGCCATTGGGCGCGCGAGCCCAAAGTCCGCGATCTGGCGTAAGGGAGAAGGCCAATGGCAACCCGGACGAAAAGCAAGCCCGCCGCGACGGCGAAATCCGCAAAAAAGGCGAAACGGGACGCCGTGGCGGAGGCGAAGGCGCTGGCACCCGATATCGCGGCCCGCATCGGCGGTACGCCGGCGACGACGTTCCGCGGCGATCCCGACATCTTCGGCCGGCTGGTCGAGGATCACGACCGGCACCGCGCGCTGTTCGCGATGATCGAGGAAACCCAGGGCAAGTCGCCCGAACGGCAAAAGCTGTTTCGCGAGCTGGCGCTCGACGTGCAGGCGCATGCCGCGGCTGAGGAACAGGCGCTGTGGTCGACGGTGCTGCGCAACCCCGCGACGACGGACTTCGCTCGCCACGCCATCGCCGAGCATAAGGAGATCGACGAGCTGTTTGCCGATCTTGCCGCGCGCGACATGGGATCGTCGGGCTGGCTCAAGCGGTTCGCCTCGGCGAAGGAGGAATATCTCCACCACATCCGCGAGGAAGAACAGGAACAGTTTGTCGCCGCGGAGAAAAATCTCGGCGCGGGCGACGTGCGCTACATGCGAAAAATATTCAATCGGCGCAAGAAGGCGGAGAAGTCGGCCGCGAAGATCGAAAAGAAGATCAAGCTGAAAGACTAGGCTCGCGCCGAACGACATCATCTGCCGGGCATTTCATGGAACGGGCGCTATTTTCAGGACGTGACCCCGATGACGCGGTGCATCTCTCGCGAGCGGCAGCTTTCCTCATAGCGGTTCCCGGGAGCGGTCATTCTCAATCGGCCAGATCTGTCAACTAACGCGCTGCCGATCGAATATCCGATTTCGGGTTCGCTCACTCGCGGGCACGCTTGACGCATCTGAATCCGATATGACCAGTTGAACTGTCCACCGCCTCCGGATGTCGGGCGGCGGGGCGGTAGCGCTGGCAATAATTAGCTGCGCACAAATATGATCCACCCTTCAAAACCTTGCGGCCGATACGAATGTCGGGCTGATCCGGATCATAGCTATGCCGCAGATGCACGCCACGCGGATTGTCTATCGTGCAGCAGGGTTTTTTGCCTTTTGCCTCCGTGGCGGCACGTTCTGACCACCAGTCCTGCGTCCATTCCCAGACGTTCCCGATCATGTCGTACAGGCCGAAACCGTTGGCAGGAAAACTGCCGACCGGCGAGGTTCCTTCCCAGCCGTCGAGGCACTGATTGGCGAAAGGGAACAGGCCTTGCCAATAGTTTGCGAGCATCGCTCCGCCCGGCGCGAGTTCGTCGCCCCACGCATAGTCGGCACCGTCGAGGCCGCCGCGCGCGGCATATTCCCATTCCGCCTCGGTAGGGAGCGCCTTGCCGGCCCAATCGGCATAAGCTGCGGCATCGGCATAGGCGATGTGGACGACGGGATGATCTTCCCGCCCCTCTATCGCGCTGTGGGGGCCGGCGGGGTGGCGCCAGTCGGCGCCGAATTCGAAGCGCCACCAATTGCCGGGATTGCCAAGATCGACGGGGCGATCGGCTTTGTGAAAAACGAGCGAGCCGGGGCGATCCATGCCGGGCAGCAATCCGGGATAATGCTTCGGGTCGGGAGGAATTTCCGCGACGGTGACATAGCCGGTCGCGTCGACGAAATGCGCGAAGGCGGCGTTGGTGACGGGGGTGGAGTCGATCCAGAAGGGATCGACTCGCACTTCGCGGAGCGGTGCTTCCTCGGGGTAGAAGTGCTTCGATCCCATGGTGAACGCACCACCCGGAACGAAGCGCATGTCGCGAGGTGAGTCGGCGGAACCGATCGCTTCGGCCACCTGCCTTATCTCTTCCATTTGATTTGCATCCGCTGCCGTCTATCGTGGTGCCGGTAGCTTATCTGACACGACAACGGGAGGATTTTTGAAGCGGTCTGTTACGATCATCGACATCGCCAAGCGCGCGGGCGTATCGTTCAAGACCGTTTCCCGGGTGCTGAATGGAGCGCCAACGGTGGCGGAGGCGCTTCGGCACAAGGTCGAAGATGCGATGCGCGAGCTCGACTATAAGCCCAACCGCGCGGCGCGCCTGCTGCGCGGAGGGAAGGCGCATTCGCTGGGTCTGATCATTGGATCGCGCGCCCGGTTCGTCAGCTCGCCGGAACCCGACCGGCGTCTGCCAAGCTATGCTGCGGACGTGATACTCGGGCTGTTGCAGGCGTGTCACCCGGCCGAATATCATCTGGTGATCGAAAGTGTCGTGCCGGACGATGTGGATGGGCCGGCCGCGCTGGAGCGGTTCCTCGACCTTGTCCGGCTCGACGGGGTCATCCTTGTTCCGTCCTTGTGCGATACCCGGTGGGTTCTCGATCTGCTCGAAAGCCGGGGCATGCCCTTCGCCCGGATCAACCCGGGTCTGGACCTCGATCGCGCGCTCTGTCTGGTCATCGATAACCGAAGCGCCGCGCGCGAGGTGGGCGAAGCGATTCTGGCCCATGGTCACCGCAGGATCGGGTTTATCGACGGTCCCTCCGAACATGCCGCACAGCGCGACCGCAAGACCGGCCTGCTCGACGCTGTGTCAAAGGTGCCCGGTGTGCATGTAGACGTGCGTCAGGGCAATTTCCTGTTCACGTCGGGACTGGAAAAGGGGCGGGAACTGCTGGAGCTGGACGATCGTCCCACCGCCATTTTCGCGGCGAATGACGAAATGGCGGCCGGCGTTCTCGCCGCGGCGATCGACGCCGGCATCGATGTGCCCGGCCAGCTGTCAGTGGTGGGTTTCGGCGGCCTCGCGATCGCCGAACATACCTGGCCGCGGATCACCACCGTCAGCCAGCCGACGATCGATATTGCCCGAATCGCCGGCCAAAAGCTTATCGCGCAAGGTGGACAGGCTGGGGACGACTGGCCTCAGCTGATCACCGTTCCGTATGAACTTACGATGCGCCAGTCGCTCGCTTCGGTGCCCTGCCCTTAAGCGAACTACCCCCGACTCTTATGCCCAATGTTGACGCCAGCCTCACACGCCGTTAGAGGGTCAGGACAACGTTGTCCCAAATCGCAACCAGGGTTCGAACTCCAGTGCCGATGCGCGAGACGACCGTCGAAATATCTGGGGGAGGATCAGAATGAATTATCGTCGCAAAGCGCTTTGGCTGTGTACCGCCGCAATCGCGATGTCGTTGCCCGCCATCGTTCAGGCACAGGATGAGGAGGCTGTTGCGGCCGACGTCGCCGGGGGCGACGAAATCATCGTGACGGCGCAAAAGCGCGAACAGAATTTGCAGAAGGTGCCGGTCTCGATCTCGGTGCTTTCGGCGTCCGCGCTGTCGGACAATCGGGTCAACGGCCTCGAGCAACTGGCGCAAGTATCGCCCTCGATCGGCTTCACCAACAGCGCCAACACGCGCGGGCAGGGGCTTTCGATCCGCGGCATCGGCACGCTCAATTTCTCAGACGGCGTCGAGCCCTCGGTATCGACCGTGATCGACGGGGTTGTCATCGGCCGTTCGGCGGCGTCCTTTTTCGATTTCAACGATATCCAGCGCATCGAAGTGCTTCGCGGACCGCAGGGAACGCTGTTCGGCAAGAACTCGTCGGCAGGCGCGCTGAACGTCGTCACCGAAAAGCCCAGCCTTTATGACTCGAGCCTCGAAGCTTCGGCGAGCTATGGCACCTTCAACGATGTCCGGCTGAAAGGCACGGGCTCTCTTGTGCTCGACGAGGGGCGCGCGGCGCTTCGCCTGTCGGGGTTCCGTTCGACGGCGGACGGCATCATCACCAACACCTTGAACGCCAAGAAGCTGAACAACACCGACAGTTGGGGCGTGCGCGGCAAGTTCCTCTTTGAACCGAGCGATGCGACCTCGATCTATGTCATTGGCGACTATGGTGAGAGCAACCGCAACTGCTGCGTGTCGACGGTGCGTTCGGTGCTGCCGACGACCATCTATTATAACGGACAGACGCGCGCGGCGCTGCTGTCGGCCCAGCGGCTCGGGCCGCTGAACCGCGAAGTGACGATCGACGGTGAGTCTTTCAACCGGCAGAAAACCGGTGGCGCGTCGGTCGAGATCAACACCGAACTCGGTGGGCAGACGATCACGTCGATTTCGGCCTACCGCGAATTCCGGGTTTTCGACAATAATGATGCCGACGGCGTGTCGTTGCCGGTCGTCAGCGTCAACAATGCCCGCCAGAAACAGCGGCAGTTTACGCAGGAATTGCGTCTGACGTCGCCAGCGGGCGAGCCGATCGAATATGTCGTTGGCCTGTTCTATTTCTGGCAGGACGTGGTCAGCCAGACGCAGGTCAAGGGCAATCTGGTCGTCAACCTGCCCGCCGGGCAATATCTGGGCAATCAGGTCGACCGCGACATCACGACCAAGAATGTCGCCGCGTTCGGCCAGTTGACCGCGCATCCCACCGAACAATTGTCGCTGATCGGCGGTTTCCGTCTGACGTCGGACCAGTCGGTGGCGCATTTCAATCGCACGATCCTGCCCGGCGCCGTCGCGGCGATGCCGAGCCTTGGCGGGCCGGCCTATATCTCGCCGACGCTGAAGGCCACGGACACCGATTTCAGCTACAAGCTGGGCGCGCAATATCAATTCTCGCCCGACGTCATGGCTTATTTCACTTATACCCGCGGCTATAAGGGGCCGGCGCTCAACCTGCTGAACAATCTGACCGCGCCGACGGTCACTTCCGGTCTCGCGGTGCTGAAACCCGAAATCGCGCAAAACTGGGAAGGCGGCGTACGCACGACCCTCTTCGACCGGATGCTGACGCTGAACGTCACCGGCTTCTATGAAACCTTCACCGATTTTCAGGCGCAAACCTACAGCGCGGTATTGACGTCGTTCCAGCTGACCAACGCGGGCAAGCTGATCACGCAAGGCGCCGAAGTCGAAGCGATCCTGCGGCCGGTCGATGGCCTGACGCTGACAGGCAATCTGGCCTATACCGATACCGAAGTGCGCGGACTGGTCCTCAGCTGTTATGCAGGGCAGACAGCGGCGCAAGGCTGCTTGACCGGAAACCGGCAGGATGTGACCGGCGAAGCGCTGACCAATGCGCCGAAATGGGCTTATTCGATCAACGCCAATTATGGCGCCGACATCGGCAATCATCTGCGTGGCAGCGCCAATCTGGCGTTCACGTACCGTTCGCAGGTGCTGTTCAGCTATCGCGATCCGAACACCGCTCAGCCGGGCTATGGCCTGCTCAACGGACGCGTTTCACTCGAAACGCAGGATGGCCGTTATCGCGTATCGGTATTCGGCAAGAATCTGACGAACAAACATTTCGCCAGCTTCATCGGCACCGGCTTGCTCGATACGTCGGCGACGGGAGCGGGCTATACCCAGCTTCTGACGCCCGATGCCTTCCGCACATTCGGTGTCGAAGGCGCGGTCCGCTTCTGAGTTATCGTGGCAGCGGGGGCGCCGGCGGCCTGGCCATCCCCGCTGCGAAATGGAGCCTGATCATGCACATTTCCCGTCGCGGCTTCGTTGCCACGCTCCTGGCAACAACGACGCTATACAGCGTCGCCGCGGCCCGATCGGCAGGCCGCGGCGGACCGCGGCCCAATATCATCACCATCGTCCTCGACGACGTCGGCTATTCCGATCTTGGTTGCTTCGGCGCCGAAATCCGCACCCCGGCAATGGACAGTCTGGCGACAGCGGGGCTGCGTTATGTGCATTTCGATACCAAGTCGGTGTGCGCTTCGACCCGCGCGTCGATGCTGACGGGGCGCAACAGCCACACGATCAATATGCCAGACGTGCCCGACGTTGCCGCGGTGCTGGGAAAAGACCCCAATATGGCGCGCCTGTTCCGCGTGCCGGGCAATGCGCAAAATATGGCGCAGGTTCTGCAGAAACAGGGATATGCCACCTGGGCGGTCGGCAAATGGCATTTGATCCCGATGGACGAACTGGGGCCGAACACCAGCCGGGAACACTGGCCGCTGCAACGCGGCTTCGATTATTTTTACGGTTTCCCGCGGGGCTGGACCGACCAATATCGCCCCGAACTGGTCGAGAATGATCTCTATCTCGAGCGCGATTTTCCCGCCGACTATCATCTCTCGGCGGACTTGGCCGACAAGGCGATCCGCCTGATCGAAGATCATGCAGCGGCGAAGGCCGACAAACCGTTCTTTATGAACCTTGGCTTTGGCACGGCACATTCGCCGATCCAGGTCGCGCGCAAATATTCGGCGCCTTACGACGCCATTTATGAAAAGGGCTGGGATGCGATCCGTGAGGAACGCTTTACCCGCATGAAGCGGATGGGCCTGATCCCCGCGAACACCCGGATGCCGCCGCGCGAGACGCGCGACCGGGCATGGGATGATCTGTCCGACGATGAGAAGGCCGTCTTCGCCCGCTATATGGCGGTATACGCGGGTTTCATCGAACATTGCGACGAACAGATCGGCCGATTGCTCGACGCGCTGCGGGAAAAGGCGCTGTTCGACAACACCATCATCGTCCTGATCTCCGACAATGGCGCTGCGTCCGAGGCGGGGCAGGCCGGCTTTTTCGACGGCCTTTATCGCGCCAACACGATTCCGACCGCCGAACAGCGCGCGCGGATCGATGAACTGGGGACGGCCAAGACCCAAGCGGAATATCCGCGGCCGTGGGCGATGGTCGGCGATACACCGCTACGCCGATACAAGCTCTGGCCCTATTCGGGCGGCACCCGCACGCCGATGATATTTCACTGGCCGCGCCATGTAATCGACCCGGGGGCCATCCGGCGCCAATTCGTCGATGTCGTCGATATTGCGCCGACCCTGCTCGAGGCCGCCGATACGTGGTTCGATGCCGTCGTCGATGGGGTGACGCAAATTCCGGTCGCGGGGCGCTCTTTCCTTTCGTCGGTGCAGAGCAGGAAGGCGCCGGGCCGGCAGGTCCAGTATTTCGAGCTGCGCGGCAACCGGGCGATCACCAGCGGCCGCTGGCGGGCGGTCGCGATGCACGATTGCGGTCATCCCTATGCCAATGATCGCTGGGAGCTGTTCGACCTCGAAACCGACTTTGCCGAAAGCACCGATCTCGCGGCTCGATATCCGGCGAAGGTCAATGAATTGAAGGCGCTGTGGGACGATCAGTGGGCCCGATATGGCACCGGGGAACTGGCACAGCCGACGGCGTTGACGTGCCGCTATTCGGACATGTTCGACCGCCGTCCGGTGGATTAGCCAGCCGCCGACAGGCAGAAACAAATCAAAAATAACGGGGGAGCGAGATGATGCGAGGCCTATATGCGACGACAGCGCTGGCGATGTTTTTGGGGGCTATAACGACGACGGCTTCAGCTCAGGATAAAGCGGCGGACACGCGCGTAGAGGCGGCCGCCGACGAATGGGCGGCAAAAATCGAAGCACAGATGACCGATGACGAGCGTTTCTCGATGCTCCACGGCTTCATGCCGATTCCGATCGGCCCCTACGCCAATCCCGAACTGCAGGCGAAATGGCCCAAGGATGTGATTTTCGGGGCCGGCTATGTCGCGGGGGTACCACGCCTCGGCATCCCGTCGCAGCGCGCGACCGATGCCAGCCTTGGCGTCACCAATCCTTTTGGCATTCGCAAGGGCGATACGGCGACGGCCTTGCCCGCCGGCCTTGCGATCGGCGCGACCTTCAATCCCGACCTGGCGTTTGCGGGTGCGAAGCTGGTTGCGAGCGAAGCGCGCGCCAAGGGCTTCAATGTCCTGCTCGGCGGCGGCATCAACCTTGTCCGCGATCCGCGCAATGGGCGTAACTTCGAATATATTTCGGAAGACCCGCTGTTGTCGGGCGTCATGGGCGCCGCGGCGGTCCGGGGCGCGCAATCGGCGGGTGTCGTGTCGACGGTAAAGCATTTCTCGCTTAACTCGAACGAAACCAACCGCCACACCTGGAATGCCGAGATCGACGACGAAGCGCATCGCGAAAGCGACCTGCTTGCCTTCCAGATCGCCATCGAACGCGGTCGGCCGGGATCGGTCATGTGCGCCTATAATATCGTCAACGGTGAAAAGGCGTGCGGGAACGATCATCTGATCAACACGGTGCTGAAGCGCGACTGGCGCTACAAGGGCTGGGTAATGTCCGACTGGGGCGCGGTATCGGGGGCCGATTTTGCAATCAAGGGCCTCGACCAACAGGCGGGCGAGCAGCTCGACAAGCAGATATGGTTCGACGCGCCGCTGAAGGCAAAGCTTGCCGACGGCAGCCTGTCCCGCGAACGCCTGTCCGACATGGTCCGGCGCATCCTCCGCTCGATGAAGGCAAGCGGCCTTGTCGATGCGGCACCGGCGCCCGCGGTCGACATGGACGCGCACGCGCAAATCGCGCGACAGGTCGCGCAGCAAGGCATCGTGCTGCTCAAGAATGACGGCAATGCCCTGCCGCTCGCCGCCAATGTTGCGTCGGTCGCGGTGATCGGCCGCAATGCCCATGTCGGCGTTCTTTCGGGTGGCGGATCGTCGCAGGGCTTGCCGCCCCGCGGCTGGGCGGCATCGGTGCCCGTGGGCGGCGGCGAAGGATCAATCGGGGCGTGGCGGATCGAGCGCTGGTTCGCGGGCGCGCCGCTGGCGGCGTTGAAGGAGGCACTGCCCAAGGCACATGTCGGCTTCGATCCCGGACTCTATCCGCAGGACGCCGCGGCACTGGCCGCACGCTCCGACGTCGTCATCGTCTTCGTCAGCAAATATGAGGCCGAAGGCTTCGATTCCCCGGATCTTTCGCTTCCCGGCGGTCAGGATGCGATCATCGAAGCGACGGTGGCAGCCAACCCCAATACCATCGTGGTCCTCGAGACCGGCAATCCCGTCGCCATGCCCTGGCTCGCCAAGGTGAAGGCGGTCGTTGCGGCCTGGTATCCGGGGCAGGAGGGCGCCGCGGCCATCGCCGATGTGCTGACCGGCAAGGTCAATCCGTCGGGCCGGCTGCCCGTCAGCTTTCCGGCCACGACGGAAACGCTGCCGCGTCCAACGATCCCAAGCTATGGCACGCCAGAGCACACGCATGTGACGGTGCGAATGAACGAAGGTTCGGATGTCGGCTATCGCTGGAACGCGCGGCAGGGGATCAAGCCGCTCTTTTCCTTCGGTCACGGCCTTTCCTATACGAGCTTCACTGCGCAGAAGCTCAAGACGGACGGCACCGAGGCAAGCCTGACGGTGCGCAATACCGGCGACCGCGCGGGAGCGACGGTTGCCCAGCTTTATCTGGTTTCACGCAATGGCCAGGCGATGCGGCGACTGGTCGGTTTCCAGCGCGTCGAGCTGGCACCGGGAACCGAAAAGGTGATCGAAATGACGATCGAGCCGCGTTTGCTTGCCGACTGGAACGGTGCCGGCTGGACGATCGCAAAAGGCGATTATCGCTTTGCCTTAGGGGAGAGTGCAGAGGCGCTTTCCACCCCGGTCACCGTTTCCCTGAAAGAACGCGTCTGGCAGGATTAGGCTGCCCCCGTTTCGGGCTGCCAACTGGCATGATGCGGCTCGCCGTCCTATGGTGCCGCTATGCCCGATGGCCCGATCCTCTACAGCTTTCGTCGCTGTCCCTATGCGATGCGCGCGCGGATGGCGTTGCTCGTGAGTGGCACCGCCTATGCGCATCGCGAGGTGCTGCTGCGCAAAAAACCCGCCGCCATGCTGGCCGCGTCGCCCAAGGGGACCGTGCCAGTGCTCGTGCTGGCGGACGGGACGGTGATCGACGAGAGCATCGATATCATGCGCTGGGCCTTGGCGCAGAACGACCCCGAGAACTGGCGCGGGCGCGCCGACGCAGAACTGGTCGCCCTGTTCGACGGCGCGTTCAAGCATCATCTCGACCGCTACAAATATGCCGGGCGATACGATGCCGATCCGCTGGCGCACCGCGCGGCAGGGTTGGCGATTCTGGTGGAACTCGACACGCGCCTCGCGGACGGGGATTATCTCGGCGGTGTGAAGCCGGGGTTTAACGATATCGCGCTCTTTCCCTTTGTGCGGCAGTTCGCCGGGGTCGATGCGGCTTGGTTCGCGGCCTGTGCGCAGCAGCGCGTGTGCGAATGGCTGGCCATTCTGACGGCGTCGGACTTGTACGAGCGAGCTATGGTCAGGATCGAACCATGGGCCGAGGAACCGACTGATCGGGCGAGCGGCGAACGGCCGCTTATGGTTGCATGCAAATCCAAAGCGGATGAGGTGGATGGCTCCCGCTTACGGCATCTAGGATCGGCCTCGACCTGGCCCAGAATGTTTTTAGGTTCACGCAGTTGATGCAGCGGGCGATGTCGTTGTGCGAAAGACGCTTCGCCGTGCTCAGCTTCTGCCCTTCTTCACGAAGGCGGGGCCGTGTCTTGTTGGCATCGAGGCCTGCGGCACGTTGCACCATTGGGCGCGCGAACTGACCGCACTCGGGCACGAGGTGCGGCTGATGCCAGCCCTATGTGAAGCGTGGGAAGAACGATGCTGTCGATGCGGAAGCGATCTGTGAAGCGATCACGCGGCCGACGATGCGCTATGTCGCGGTTAAGTCGCGCGAGCAGCAGGCAGCGCTGACGCTGTATCGTAGTCGCAGCCTGCTCGTCGGGCAGCGAACGCAGCTGATAAACATGATCCGAAGTCTGCTCGCCGATTTTGGGATCGTCATCCCGGAAGGGCGGGATCGCGCGCTGATCATGGCACGGCAGATCGTCGACAGCGAGCGCACCCCGGAGGTGCCTGACGACGCAGCAATGATCGTAGGGATGCTCTCGCAGCAAGCGCTCGACATCCATGCGCGACTTCACGCGATCGAACTTCGGCTGGCAGCACTCCAGCGTAGCGACGAGGTCGCGCTGCGGTTGTCGACCATCCCGGGTACCCCTTGTCCATGCGAACTGGTGCGCGCTTGCCCGCCCCGACTTTCCGAGAATTTATAGCATCGGCGTTGCGCCGCCGTTCAACACCCATGCATTGCCGGCGGAAGCGCTATCGTGAAGTCGATCAGAGCTGCTCGGCGACCTGCGCGCGATAGGCCATGAGGGTTTGCTCCAGTGCATCGATGGTTGCCGCAATATAGGCATTGCGATCCATGCTCGCGTCTGGTGCCTTGACCGAGACGATGACGCTCATGGTCAGTTTACACCCTTGAGCGGAATTGCAGAGCATATGGTCCAACCACGCCAGAATTCCCGAATCGGGCGCTTCGACCTTGAGCAGGAAGCGCTCGTTGGGAACCATCTTCACGATCGTTTCGGTACGGATCATGTCTGTGCCCTTGTCCATCACCACTCGGGCGGACGCCGTTTCGGACGGCCAGTTCCCGGTCAATGGCGACCAGGACTTCAGGGTCGGTCGGTCGGAAAGACTGATGACCCTTTCCCAGACGATGGAGCGGGGCGCATTCATCTCGACGCCAAGCTCTGCCTGAACATCCATGACGTCAGTCAATCGAGCCTTCGCCGCTTGATGATCGGGCGCCGCGGTCATTCTGCCGCAGCATAGACGCGGCGAAAATTGGCACCGAGAATGCCAACAACCGCAGACGCAGGGTAACCGTGGCCGAGCATCGTTTCCACGAGTTCCGACAATTGTTCCGGCTGAATGCCGGCGCTTCCGCTGGGAAGCTGCGTTCCGGTCGGGTTCGGCCAACCGATTCCGGGTTCGGGCCACGGCGTTATGCCATATTTTTGATACGCGTCCTTGGCGATCGCATCGCGCAATTCGCGCGAAGCGACATTGTCGGTGGCAAGACCGACATGGTCGGGCCCGACCATCGACACGAGGTAATCGATATGGCGGAACCAGCTTTCCGTTCGCGCCTCCATATCGCCCAGAAACGATCCGACGCCGACAACGCCGATCACGCCGCGCTTCGCAGCGCACGCCCGGATCTGATCGTCGTGGATGTTCCGGATGTGGGGAACCAGCTTGTAAACCCCCGAGTGCGAAAAGATCGGTGGCCGCTCGCTGATCTCCATCGCTTCCAGAGTGGAGCGGCGTCCGGAATGGGAACAGTCGACGACCATCCCGATACGGTTCATCTCCTGCACCAGCTTGCGGCCGAAATTGCTCAGCCCGGCATTGGCCACTTCAGCGCATCCGTCGGCGACGAAATTGCGGATATTGTAGGCCAGGAGCATGTGGCGAACGCCCAGCGCATGGAGCGTTGCGAGCCGCGAGAGGTCCATGGCGACCGGCAGCGTTTCCTGGATATGGATCCCGAGCGCGAGCCGTCCTTTTTGTCGAGCGCGGTCGATTTCGGATACCGAGGATGCGAAACACAGCCAATCGGACGCTTCGGCGGCAACCAGTTCCTTGAACCGGTGGATCGTGCCGATCGTTCCTTCGTATGTCGCGGGCCAGTCCGTCAGGGTCAGGGATAGGAACGTAAATCCTTCGCGGTGGAAGCGGCGGAGAATATCCAGGTCCCAGTTCCGGTCCTCCGGCGACCACGGCACGGTCATGTCCCAGACCGCGGCTGAAGCGATGAGGTCCGCTGACGCCGGATCGATGTCAATTCCAGGTTCCATCACGTCATTTTCCCGAAAATACTGCCATTGCCAAAACTACAGAAAATATCTGTGCCCCGCCGAGCACCGCCGCCTGAAAGAGGCGGCACCCTTCAAACCTCGTTTTGCCGCCAGTCCTAAAATGCCGCTATCTGCGGGCTCATTTGCCTGTACGGACGAAAGCCGGTCGCGGTTCAGCGCGTGTGCAGCGCGGACTCCGGAATGCCTTTTCGACGCAGGATTGCGTTGAATTGATCGGGGTCGGTCTTTCCTTCGGCAATCGCCTTCATCATTCTTTCTTCTTTCAACGCATGTTCGCGGACGAGCGGCAGCAGAGCCGCGGCATCGGCCGCCGGGATACAGATCACGCCGTCGGGATCGCCCAGGATCAGATCGCCGGGATTGACGACCATAGCTGCGCACGAAACCGGCACGTTGATTTCGCCTGGTCCATCCTTGCTGGGCCCGCGATGGTTCACGCCCTTGGCGAAGCACGCCAAACCGCCCGCGGCCAGCTCGACCAAATCGCGAACTGCGCCATCGACGACGACCCCGGCGAGCCCTTTCGACATTGCGGTGGCGCGCATCTGCCCGCCGAACACGGCCTGATTCAGGGCGCCGCCGCCATCGATGACGAGGACGTCTCCCGCTTCAGCGATTTCCAGCGCTTTATGGATCATCAGGTTATCGCCTGGCCGCGTTCGCACCGTCACGGCGATGCCGCACATCGGCGAATGCCCGTGAAGCGCAGACAGGCCGATCGCGCCGACGCACCGGCCCATGCAATCCGATGCATGCGCGGTGGGGACATTGCGGAATGCTTCGATCACATCCGGCGGCAAGGACGATCGACGGGGGAGAATCTCATATCCCGGCGGCCATGATATCTGCGCATCATTCATGCTGTGGTTACCCTCGTTCGATTGACGACATGTGTTTCGGGGCGCGCGTCGGGGCGCAGGGCGGGATGCATCGGCCGGCGTGTCCCGGCCCGGTCACACACGCTGAAACGTCATCGGGCGCATGCCCCCGCCCGAAAATTCGAGCGTCTTCGAGCCATCGGCGAATGCCAGGATCGCGTCCACCGGCGTCGTCCCCTCCAGCCGCCCTCGCCAGATATTCTCCGCGATGGGTGCCAGCTTGTAGTGCGCCGTGCCGAAACGACCTTCCGACCACATTTCGGCATTACTGGATAGGAAGACATCGGCCCCTGTCTTCTCGCAGCGATATCGGCCAGCGATTTCCTGCGGATCGCTCGCGGTCGCGGGTTGCACCTTCTCGAGCAGGTCGGATCGACCGAATTCGTTCAGCTTCAGCGCAGAGGGGGTCTTGCCATCACCGATCAAGACGATCGACTGGCGATCGGGAACGCCCACGGCTGCAGGGTAGAGATGCGTCTCGTCGGCAGCGGCATATATCATGTCGATGCCGTCCACCGCCACGATCTGCTCGCCGCCGCGTTCGAACAGCTCGGCGACGCGGCCCGACCGGTTCGAACGGAACACGCCCTGCCGAATTGCGCCGGACGCCACCGCGCGCCGCGCATCGAGTCCGGGCAAGCAGGCATCCATGATCTGGTGCACCAGCCGGGGAGCAATGACGTCGTCCCGGTTGACCATGACCACGATGTCGAGACCGGCGCCGGGAACCTTCGTCATCTGGGCGTTACCGCCGACGACGCCGCCGCTGTGATGAATGGTGCCAACCCCGCGATAATCGGAGGCGATGAGACCCATGCCATAGCCGGTCGAGGTTCCGTTCGATAGCGTCATCGGCGTGGTCATGAGCCGCCATGTTTCCGGGCTGCCGACGGTCGGCGCATCCATGTGCCGGAGCCAACGCAGCATGTCGTCGACGGTGGAGTATATGCCGCCTTGCCCGCCGCCTTCCAGAAAACGATGGCCCTTCTGGAACACGCCATTGGGCCCCATTGCATGGAGCGTCGCTGCACCGACGAGGAATTCAAGTTCGAACGACCGCAAGAGCGTATCGTGAAGGCCGACGGGTTCGAAAATACGCTGTCGCAGCACGTCGCGAAAGTCTTGCCCGCTGACCTTTTCGATGATCGCGGCCAGGATGACATAGGCGCCGTTGTTATAGCTGAAGCTCGTCCCGGGGTCGGCGTTCACGTCATCGATGTCGCGATAGATCGACAGGGTTTCGGCGGCTGTGACTTGATTGCCGACGCCACTGAACAGCGAGATGATGTCGTAGGCATCTCGCAGCCCCCCCAGATGCCCCATCAACTGAAGCATGGTGACGCGATGGGTTAGCGGGTGCAGGTCGGGCAGATGTTTTCCCGCCATATCGTCGAGGCTGGCCCGGCCTTCCTCGACCAGGAGCATGAAAGCCAGACAGGTGAAATGCTTGGTGATGGAACCGATCGACATCCGCGTCGCCGGAGAAAGGACGATCGGCAGCTCCATGTTCGCCAGACCGAACCCCTTGCGGTAAACCGGTGTTCCGCCGATCGCGATCCCTGCCGCGCAACCGGCCCCATGGCCTTGGTCCACATTCGCAAAGATCGCATCGATCGCCTTTTCGTCGAATTCGATCCTGAACTTGTCATCGCCCATAAGCGACCTCCTGTTACTGGGATTTCGGGGCATTCGCAGCCAAGCTGGCTGCCAGGGGGTCGAGGGGCTTTGTGGACAGACCGGCTTCGGCGGTCATCGCGCCAGCGCCGGACTCCGCTTGCCCCAGCTGGGCGGCTTCGATCGTCGTGACGTCTTCCGCGACGGTTTTCCTGGCGAGCCACACATGCCAGCCGCACCAGAGATAGCCCGGGGTGAGCATGAGCAGCGCGTAACGCAGGGATTCTTGCCCCAGCCACGGATTCAGCACATCGCTGAGGGCGCCCGCAGCCAGCGGACCCAGCCCGAGGCCGATCAGGTTCGAAAAGAGCAGCAGGATTGCAAAGGCGGCCGCGCGCATCCGCGGGTGCACCAGTGATTGGACCGTCGCGTACAGGGGGCCGGCGATCGTGTAACCAGCAAGGTGTCCGACAGCCAGGAGGGCGAATGTCAGATAGACATTGTAGGACAGATAGCTGAGTGCGGCGGTGACCCCGCAGAAACCGTAGACGAGCGCCATCCCCGTCAGCTGAAGACGCTCGTTCTGCGCCGCGAAGCGCGTTGCCAGATATCCGCCCGAATAGACGCCTAGCGCACCTCCGACACCGTAAATCGCGGCAAACCAGGCGCCCAATTCGCCGGTGTTCAGGCCAAAGCTCCGGATGAAGAAGGTCGGCGCCCATTGCCCCAGGCCCGTGCCGAAGAAGGACGCGACAGACCAGCAAAAGAACAAGTTGCGAAAGCTATGGCTGCGCCACAACGTGCTGAATACGTCACGCAACGACGGTTGCTCGACAGGTGCCGCCGATATTTTGGTTTGTCGACGGGGCTCGCGCAACATCAATGCGGCCAGAACGGCGGGCACCAGACCGGGAAGTCCCATCGCGATGAAGGTGACGCGCCAGCCATAGGCTTCGGTAATCCAACCCGCAGCCAGATAGCCGAAGAACATGCCGATGCTCGAACCCAGCATGAAAATACTGGCGGCACGAGGGCGCTCGGCGCGACCGAAATAATCTGCGATCAACGAATTGGCGGTCGGCGAACATCCCGCCTCGCCCACCGCCAGGCCAACACGACAGAGTAGAAGTTGCACGAAATTCGATGCCAGCCCGCACAACGAGACCATGACGCTCCAGATCGACATGGCGGCTGTTATGATGATGACGCGATTGCCGCGGTCCGCCCAGCGGGCGATGGGCAACCCCATGATCGAATAGAACAGCGCGAATGCCATCCCCGACAGGAATCCGAGTTCGGTATCGCTCAGATTCAGGTCGAGCTTGATCGACTGGAGCACGAAGCCGATCACGACGTTGTCGATCGTCGTGAATGCCTGGATGACCACAAGGACCCCGAGCATATAGAATTTATAATTGCCGCCTGTCATGAAGACGGCGCCGCTGATGTAGCAGCTTGTAAGTTCGCCGCAAAAAAGCGGACGATTTTTTCTGTTAGATATTGTTTACTGATCTTTCCATATGCATGATATTGCTCGGGTAAAATAACGAATTCGTGCTGTTTGCCGGATTTTATGAGCGCATCGCTCATCTTGACCGCATCGTGCCACATGGCGACATCGTTGGTGCCGGCAGCCAGCATCAGTTCTCCCTTCAGACGAGACGCCTCGGTAATGACGTCCGCGTCGTCATAGGCTGACTTGGTCTGCTCGCCGGGAACCCCGCCCAGATAAGGCTCGCTCAGGAAAACGCTGTAGCAGTCGAGCCCGGGCGCCGATGCCACTCCCGCCTTGTAAAGATCCGGCGCGTCGAGAAGATTGGCGATTGTGTAGTAACCACCCCAGGAATGTCCCCAGATCCCGACACGATCCATGTCCATCCACGGACGATCCTTTGCCAGGTTGCGCAGTGCCGCGGCGTGGTCGGCCGTAACGTGGCGCCGCCAGTCCTGGTAAACCGCATCGTGGAACGCCTTCGAACGTTCCGGTGTGCCCCGGGCGTCGAGCGTCACCACAACATAGCCGAGTTGCGGAAGCGCATGTTTGAGCGTCAGCATACTGCGGTTTTCGGTTTCGAAATAATGCGGAACACAGGCCATCTGCGGCCCGCCGTAGATATATTCGACCACCGGATAACGCTTGGCGGGATCGAAATCGCGCGGCTTGAACAAAAGGCCCCAGAGATCGGTCTCGCCATCGGCGGCCTTGACGCAGAATTGCTCGGGCGCCGTCCACCCGGCCGCCCTCAGCTTGGTGAGGTCGGTACCGGGAAAGCGATGCAGAACGCGGCCGTCATTGTTGCATACGGAACTTTGCGGTCCGCTGTCCGGCCGCGAAACGGTCGTTACGAAACAACCGGAATCCGGGGACAGCTGGATCTCGTGAACGCCTTCACCTTCCGTCAGGCGTTCGGCTCGGCCTCCGGCAAGCGGCGCGCGACACAAATGGGTATCGTAAGGCCGTGCCTGATCATGGTGCGCCGTAAAATAGACCAGGCCGGCTTCGGCATCGACTCCCTGAACCTCGCATACCGGCCAGTCACCGCAGGTGACCTGATTCCGCAACGTGCCATCGAGAGCGTAGTGATACAGGTGCTTCCATCCGTCGCGCTCGGACTCCCAGAGGAAGCCCAGGTCATTCGGCAGGATCGTGCAACCGCTGCGACCGCATATGACGTCGTGCTGGATGCGCACGAAGGTTTCGGCCGTTTCGGAAAATATCGCCCGGACGGCGCCCGTCGCCGGATCGGCGCCAAACAGGGTTCCGGTCCGGAAATCCCGCGAGAATTGAGCAAAATAAACTTCCCGACCGGATTCGTGCCAACCGATGAAGAGGATGAACCGATCCGCGATTTCGACATTGATCCGTACCGGCCGGCGGCTCAGTACATCGACGACAAACGGCTCATACGTCGGCAGGGCGTCACCCGCGCGAGCCATTCTGAGCCATTCGACCGAATCGCGATACCCGAGCATGTGCGTGCGGCTGATGGGCGCGGTGGCCCGCGCGTCGAATTTCGTCGCAAAGAATCGCAGGCTATCGGGGGACCAGGAGGAGACCGTGTCGCGCACCACGCCGCCGAGCAGCGAGCTTGGCGTTTCGACATCCCACTCATGGAACTCTTCGCCATCGCTCGTGAGAAATTCGATCTGCCCGTCGTCCGCGCCCCGCAAGCAAAGGTTATGATCGCGCAGGGAAAGGAACCAGCGGCCGTCGGGTGACGCGGCTTCCGGCGCGCTCCAGCGATTGCCGAAGCAGTTGGGCCGGGTGAAGGTTCCCGGAGCGGTCGGTGATTGCGACAGGGCCGCCAACCAGGCGTCGGTCCGGTTGAGCGATTGCATCGGCGCAATGCAATAGGTCTCAAGATCGAGTTCGTAGTTTTGGCCGCCGTAAGTGAAGCGCACGCCGCAATCCCCGGAAAGCGACATCGCCTCGAACGGCAAACCATGACCTGACGGTGCGTGACCGGTCAGGCGCTGCAGCGAAATGCGCGCGCGCTCGATGTCGATCAGGTCGACGACACTGCCATCCTTGGGATCGCATATCTTGAGAACGGCATCAGGGCCCGCCCCTTCCGAAAACCAGAATCGCCCATCTCGCATCCAGTTCGCGGCGACACGCCTGCTCTGGATCGCGTGCGACCAGCCGAGAACCTGCTCAAAGGACGCAAATTCGTCTTCAGAGTGCACCGCAGCACCTCCGCTCGCAGCGGCGCGATCGCGATTCTCGTGCGACTGCGGGCCGCAATGCTTCGCCTGGCTGATTGAACACGCCCGTTAGACTCCATGTCAGTTCAGATAAAGAGAACGTAGGTTCGCTTTTTATCCTTGGCAAGGGAATTCCAAACAGGTCTGTGTTTTAAGGGTGGCGGCCCGCGCGGCGACGCGCCGACCGTCATCCCAAAGTTTCAGATGGCAGCCCTGTCATCGGTCATCTCTGGCGCGATGTGTCCGACATAAAAGCTGCGAAGGCTGCCCGCCAGGGCGGCAGCGCTGCGAACGGGTCGCCGCTCTTGCCCCGCTTCGGAGGTGGCGGCGACCGGCGCCTAATTCGGCAAAACCTGCCCGGGGCAGGTTTTCACAGTCGCGGACCCAGTACAACAGGGATGATTGGGGGCCGGCAAAGCACGTGACGACGCCCGGGCCTCCCGCTCGGACCGCTCGCCGGTCGCGCTATGGGGCTGACGCCTTATATCCGGCGACGGCGGCAATGCCTGCGAGCAAATCGTCCAAAAGAGCGCTCGTATCGCGCTCGGCACGAAGCATCAGGACATGCGCGGACCCATGATAAAGCCGGGCGTGAAGCTGGACCGTACGCTCCAATCCGAGAGGCAGATCGATCTCGCCTCTTGCGCGAATCCGTTCGAGGCTTTCGCGCATTCCCGCAAAATACTTGGCATTCACTTCCGCCAAGTCCGGAAATTCACCCTCATATAGAGCGAGTTCTCCCACGAACTGGAAATTCAGGCGCAGGCGCTTCCTGGCGCGCGAACCCGGCGCGGCGAGGTCGTTCCATGCCCTGACGAATGCATTGCTGTATTCGTGCCAGCTCGACGAAGGCTCCCAACCCACAATCGATCCGAGATCGTCTTCGCAAGCGGCGAAAATGGCCTGCTGCCTGTCCGGGAAATGGGTATAGAAGGCGCCGATGCTTATCCCGGCCTTGGCGCAAATGTCGCGAATCGACGTATCGGCCACGCCTTTGTCGATCAGGCATTCGAACGCCGCGTGCGCGATCAGGTCTCGCTGACCGGCCATATAAGCGGCATCGCGCTTCGGCATCTCTTGCTCCCTGAACACTTGCAAAAGGGGCTTATGCAACGAGTTAGGCGCCGCGGTCGATACAAAAATGCCGCGCCAGATACAAAAATACAGACCTGTGTATAATTTGCTTGCCAAGAATAAAAAACGAACATACGTTTTGTGAAAATTTGAGGACAAGCTGGATCATCGGGTTCTAAATCTCGACGCAAGGGGGTTGAAAATGACCAAAAGGACGCTCACCACCACCATGGCTTGCGGAGCGTGCCTCATGGCATTCGCCACCGCCGCGCAGGCCAGAGACGCCGGCAGGGCGTCCGAAACCGCCCTCGACGCGCACCTCGGAGCCGACCAGGCCAAGCCTGAAGCCGGCGATGCGCAGAGCACGGCCGTCCAGGAAGGCGGGATGCGCCAGACGAACGGAGATGGTCCACAATCTCCCGCGACCGACAGCGGGAATAGCGACATTGTCGTGACGGCGAGCAAGCGCTCGCAGAAGCTGCGTGACGTACCGTCCGCGATTACGGTGCTGAGCAGCGACTTCCTGGAGCAGCAAGGCGCGAACACGATCCGCGATTACGCGACGCTGACACCGGGCTTGCTCGTTCGCGACCAGGGCAATCCGGGCATCGGCACGGTGATCATACGGGGCCTATCGACGGGGGCGGGGTCGCAATCTGCCACATCGGTGGTCTATTTCGACGAAATCCCGTTCGGGAATAATTCCTATGTCGCCCCGCAGCCGGAACTGGCCGACATCGAAAGTATCGAAGTATTGAAGGGTCCGCAGGGTACGCTGTACGGGGCGTCCAACCTGGGCGGCGTCGTGCGGATCATCTCGAAGAAGGCGGACGCGTCGCGGTTCGCCGGCAATGCCCGCGCCGAGGGAGTAACGGTGGATGGCGGCGGCAGTGGCTACATGGCGCGGGCCACACTCAACATTCCCATCGTTGTCGATCGACTCGCGGCGCGTGTGTCCGGTTTCTACCGCAAGGCTCCCGGCTTCACCGACAATGTCGGCACAAACAAAAAGAACGTCAATGACGGGGAAAGCGTGGGCGCCCGCATCGCGCTGCGCTGGACGCCTACCGACGATCTTTCGGTCGATGTAACCGGGCAGATCCAGAGGATCAGCGCTGACGGATATGCTTATCAGGCGAACGCCCACGGCACGATCGATCCGATCTATGGCCCCCGGCAATATGATATGTTCTTCGATGCCGGATCCGAGGTGAAATACAAGACGGTCGCGGTGACCATAGACTATGACGTAGGGATCGGAACGCTGACCGCGACCGGTAGCTACAACAAAAGCCTGAGTTACTTCGATCGCGACACAACCGGGCCATTTGCAAGCCTGTTGCCCTTGTTCGACTACGCCCCCGGGACCGGATTGGCACTTCCAACCCACATCGATATCGGAAAAACGACCGGTGAGGTGCGCTTCGTTTCCGACCGCCTCGGCCGGATCGAATTTCTGGCCGGGGCGTTCGCAACGCGCGAAAGGAAGGACGGTACCGTCCGCGTCAATGCCTACGACGCCGCGACCATGACGCCAGTGGCCGGTGACGCTTTCCTGTTGCTGCGATCGGACGTGGTCGGCAAGTACGACGAAGTCGCGGCTTTCGGCAATGCCACCTTCTATTTCACCGATGACCTGGATGTGACAGGCGGCCTGCGCTATTCGCACATCGAAAGCTACAATGCGTCGATATCCGGCGGGTTGCTCTATGGCGCGCCTTCGCTTCCGCCGAAGGTGACCGACCATACCGACAATGTCGTGACCTATCTCGCGACGCTGCGGTGGCGACCGACCAGCACGATCAGCGCATTCATTCGTGCAGCCAGCGGTTTTCGTCCCGGTATCGCCCAGAACAATCCCAATCCGCCGCCCGGGGCGCAGACGAGCATCCGCCCCGACACGGTATGGAACTACGAAGCCGGCCTCAAGGGCAGCGCACTCGGTGGCAAACTGACTTTTGATGCGTCGGTCTTCCATATCGACTGGAAGGATGTGCAACTCACCGGTGTGTACAACGCGCTGGTCCTGGGCGCCAACGCGGGCAAAGCCGAAGTCGACGGCGCCGAGGCCAGCGTGTCGTTGTCGCCGACCAAAAACCTGACCCTGGGCGGTAGCGTCGGCTTCGCCGATGCACGGATCACGCGGATCAGCCCGCAGGCAACCGCTTCGGTCGGCGCGAGGGCGGGCGACCCGCTGCCTCTCAATCCGAAGTGGACCGCCTCGTTCGTTGCAGATCAGCGTGTCCCGCTGTCGGCGGATCTGGAAGCCGAATTCGGTGGCACGCTTCGGTACGAAGCGAAAAAGTTCACCGCCTATCCGGGGTCCAGTCCGGACGTCAATGTGCGCCTGCCGTCGATCACGACGGTTGATCTCAGGGCCGGACTCCGGCGCGGCAACTATCATCTGCAGCTTCGCGCCGAGAACATCTTCGATCGCAATGGCGTGATCAATGCGCTGACGACCGGTGCGGCCTTGCCGTCGAATGCGACCATCATCAGGCCGCGCACCTTTGTACTCGCGGCGAGCGCGGATTTTTGATCCCAAGGCGGGCAGGTGGATCGCGTTCATTCCGATCCGGCGCTTGCCGGCGGAGTCATCGGCGCGGCGCCTGCCTGCATGGCGATACCGGTCCCGTCTTTGTGCGCTGGCCAGTTCGAACGATCCGGTTCTGCCCTCATCGTCAGGCTAGCCACCTCGCATATGATCGCCATCATGCGAATTGACGGCATATTGTCTCTGCAATGAAACCCCTTTCCGTGAAAAATCAGGCAAGCGACGTTGTCATTATCGGCGCAGGAATTGTCGGCCTGACGCTGGCCGTACGCCTGCATCTCGAGGGCAAGACCGTCTGCCTGATCGACGCGGTCGGGCCGGCAAGCGGGGCGTCTTACGGAAATGCGGGGTTTCTCAGCCGGGGAAGCATATTTCCTCCCGTGTCGCGAAGCGACTTGTGGCGGCTCCCCAAATATCTCCTCGACCCGGCGAGTCCGCTTACCATCCGTCCCGCCTATTTGCCCGACCTCGTGCCATGGGGTATGCGGCTGATCGCGGCGACACGCCCGAAACGACTGGAACAGATTATCGCGGCATTGGCCAGCTTGAGCCGCGACGCCATTTCCAGTTACGCGCCCCTTCTGTCCGCCGCGGCAGCCGAGGAACTGGTCGATGTTCGCGGAAGCCTGATCGTTTGCAGGACGTCCGTCACGCTCGACCAGAAGACGCGGCTGATCCCCGGGTGGCGCGAGAACGGGATTGCGGCCTTCCGTATCGATCGAGCGAAGGCACGCGAGCTCGAACCCGCGTTGAGCGATGACATCGCCGGTGCCATCTACCTTCCCGACAATGGTCGCTGCATCAGCCCGGGCGCGCTCGGTCGTCGCTTCGCGGCCTATCTCGAAGCCAATGGCGGCCGAATGGTCATCGCCAAGGCAAACAGCGTCAGCTCATACAAGGGCTCATGGCTGGTCCAGACATCGGGCGGAAACTTCGAAGCGCCCCAGGTCGTGGTCGCCGCCGGGCGATGGTCCGATGAGCTTCTCGCCCCCTTTGACGTAACGATCCCGCTGGCGTCGGAGCGGGGATATCATCTGATGCTTCCCGAGGCGGGTGTCGAGCTTTCGCGCCCCTGTGTGATGGCGGAGCCATTTTTCGCCGCGACGCCGATGATCGACGGTCTGCGGCTCGCCGGCACGGTCGAGTTCGCACATGCGAATGCGCCGATGAACCCGAAGCGGGCCGACAATCTGTTCGATCTCGCTCGAAGATATCTGCCGGGATTAAGCCGCGAGGGAGCAACCCGCTGGATGGGGGTCAGGCCGTCCTTTCCGGACGCACTTCCAGCGATCGGAGAGGTCAGCGGCAAGGCAGGTCTGTTTTATTCGTTCGGCCATCAGCACGTCGGACTGACGCTTGCGGCCAGTTCAGCGAAGCTTCTCGCCGAGCTCATGCTCAATCGCCGGCCTGGCATCGATCCTGCCCCATTCGACCTTGATCGTTTCTCTCGAGGCCGACAACCCAAGGACATAATATGACCGACATCCAGCGTTTCCGATCCCCCCTTAGCGCTCCGCTTTCGAAAGCGGTCGTCGTCGGCGGATTCCTGTTCCTGTCCGGTCAGACGCCGAAGAATGCGGATCTGACGCCATTACGGGGAAGCATCCAAGAGCAGACGCGTAATGTGATCGAGGCCATCCGAGCCAGCCTTTCCGAATTCGGCGTCGGCCTCGCAACGGTAGTGCGATGCACCTGCTGGCTGTCCGACATCGGGCTGATGAAGGAATTCAACAGCGTATATGAAGAGTATTTCGGTGACGCCTTGCCCGTTCGGAGCACGGTCGAGGCTCGCCTGTCGAACGATGTCGATGTGGAGATCGAAGTGACCTGCTGGATCGGTCAGGCTTGACGGGAGGAGCCGCGAGCAGGCGATCGACTATCTTGTCCGGAACAGCTTCCTGTCGCGCGGCACCCGTGTGTCCGAGGTCGATCGCTATATCGGCATGCCGCGCAGGCGCTGAATTACAAGATCGGCGAACGGGTGATTCACGACTTGCGCCGTGAGGCTGAAGCGGTGATTTCGGCGGCGCCATAGCGGACGCGCCTGCCGGCTCCTATTCCTCTTCGCTATTGCTTCGCCGTTTGAATGGCGTCCGTTTACCCTCGCGGCGCCGCCAAGCGGGTGAACGCGTCCCAGCGGCACGCGGTCGCTTCGGCCGAGTTGCCGCAGCCCGGAATGGGGAGGTAGTGGCGGAACAGCGTGTTTGCTCCGTCCAGCGGTTCGAGGTTCCTCAGCTGGTCCATCGTCTGTGCGCGGTAGAAGGCGCGGACATAGCGGTCGCCCCGGGCGTTGCTGACCAGTTCGAAACCCAGCGCGCTGCCGGGCGGCACTTCGTCGGCGGGGTAGCTCGGCACCTGCCAGTGGAAGTCGAAGAAACCGCCGAGGTCGGCGACATTCGTGTCATGACCGGCGAGCAAGGTCAGCCGCGCCGGGCTGCGGTCGCCGAGCGCATCGACGATTTCGCCGACGATCGGCGCGGCGGCGGCGGCGGCGATGTAGCCGGGGCGGTTCGAATATCGGAATTTGAGCGGGTGGAAGCGCAGCAACTGTTCGATTTCCGGACGGCTGACACGGCCCCAGCCGACCTCCTTCATCGGCTTGCCCTCAAGATATTCGAGCAGGAGGGTCTGGCTGGCCGTCGACCCGACGTCGAGCGGGCCTTCGAGATCGGGACGGTCGTGCGGCTGGGCCACCAGCCGGCTCGGCTCGGCGACGAGCGGGCAGGCGGGGACGGCGCAGTTCAGCACCTTTGCCAGCAGCGTCAATTCGCCGCGATGCCGTTCGGTTTCCGCGGCCAGCCCGCCCTCGGGCGCCTCCGCCAGTGCCGCGTCATAGGCGCGCTTGCCGTCGAACGAGGCGGGGCCGCCGTCGAGGCCGTGAAAGATCGCATCATCGTCGGCGCCCGCCGGATGCGCGACATCGGCGGCGCAGCCGGGCATGAAGCCGGCGGCCCAGCTTTGCGCCGTGTTGATCGTGCGTTCCTTGTAGCTCGCCTTGAGCACGATCGTCCCGGGCACGGGACAGCCGCCGGAAAACAGGCCGCGGTCGCCGAAATAGGCGCGGTCGCTTTCCCCGAGGAGCTTGGCGCCCGCCGCGCCGCGCGGGGTCAGCAGGCCGAAATCGACCGGCCAGGCAGGCCATGTCTCCGACGAATAGCCGGGCGGGACCACCGCCGCCTTCGTCGGCGGGCGGATGCCATGCCGCATCAGCATCACGACCTTTTCGAGCTTCAGCGGTCCGGGCGCGGGCGCCGCGACGTCGGTACCGGGCGCCGGGGCGGCACAGGCCGCCAGCAGCGCGGTCGATAGAAGGAGCATTCGCTTCATATGGCTCTCCCGGGCAGAATAAATTTATCGACATTGCATAATTCAGAAAATATATTTCATCAATGCCCGATGTGGAAGAAATATGCCCGATACGCGATGTCAGCTTGATGTCAGCCGCTCCATGGCAGGAAGGGCGCATGAAACACCTCCTGCTTCTGGCCGCTGCCGCGACCGCTCTCGCCATTGCCGTGCCTTCTGATGCAAAGGACGACAAAGCGGATCAACGCGCCGCCAGCGCCGCGCTGGCGCGGGGTGAAATCCTGCCGATCGCGCGCGTCCTGACGATCGCGACCGAACGCGTTCCGGGCGATGTGCTGAAGGTCAAGCTGGAGCGAGAGACCTTCGGATTCAAATATGAGGTCAAGATCCTGACCGGCGGCGGCCGGGTCCGCGAGGTGGAGGTCGACGCGCGGACCGGCCGGATACTCAAGATCGAGGATGATTGATGCGCGCATTGGTGGTCGAAGACGATCCGGTCGTCGCGTCGGAGCTTGTTCGCGGCATGACCGCGGCGGGGTTCGTCGTCGACCTTGCGGTCAACGGCCAGCAGGCGTGGTTCAATGGCGATGTCGAGGAATATGATATCGCGATCGTCGACCTTGGCCTGCCGCGGCTCGACGGGCTGTCGGTCGTCCGGCGCTGGCGCGAAGCCGGGCGGCGCTTTCCCGTGCTCATCCTGTCGGCGCGCGGCGACTGGACCGACAAGGTCGCCGGAATCGAGGCCGGCGCCGACGACTATATGGCAAAGCCATGGGCGATGGAGGAACTGGTCGCGCGCGTGCGCGGGCTGATCCGGCGCACGGCGGGGCACGCGACCCCGACGTTGCAGCTGGGGCCGCTCCGGATCGATACCCATCGCATGACCGCGATGCTCGACGGGGTGCCGGTCAGGCTGTCGCCGCTCGAATATCGGCTGCTCGGCTATCTCGCGCATCAGGCCGGCCGCGCGGTTCCCGCTACCGAGCTTTCCGACCATCTCTATGGCGATGCCGACACCGAAAATGCCAATGCGATCGAGGCGCTGATCGCGCGGCTGCGGCGCAAGCTGGGCGCCGATACCATCCAGACCCGGCGCGGTTTCGGTTATTTGCTGCCGGCGACAGCCGCGTGACCCGCGGTTCGCTCCGGCTTCGGCTGATAGCGGGCGCGGGGGTGGCGATCGCACTGGCGCTGGTGGTCGCCTGGTTTGCGATGGGTTGGCTGTTCAACGGGCATGTCGAGCGGCGCGTCGAGGACGAACTGCTGGTCCAGGTGCGCCCCCTCCTCGCCGACCTGCAATTGGCGCGCGGCGTTCCCGTTGCCGGCTCCGAACCCGCCGATCCGCGGTTCGCGGTTCCCGCGGGCGGGCTTTACTGGCAGGTATCGACCGCGAAGGGCGCGATCCGTTCGGTGTCGCTCTGGGACAGCCGCCTGCCGCACCCCGTTGCAGCGCCCGCCGGCACTTGGCGCGTCCGCCGTGCCGACGGCCCCTTCGGCCAGCGCCTGTTGCTGATGGAACGTGCCATCCGTCTTCAGCCGCACGAACCGGCGGTGATCGTCCAGCTCGGCTATGACCTCGCCAAGCTGGCGCCGGCGCAGCGCGAGTTCGGCCGCGAGATGGCGCTCTTCCTGGCACTCCTGTGGACGGTGCTGGCGCTCGCGGCATGGGCGCAGGTGGGGCTGGGGCTGCGCCCGCTCCGGCGCGTTGGGCACGAGGTGGAGCGGCTGCGCCGCGACGCTTCGGCGCGCCTCGGCGGCGGCGGCTATCCCCGCGAGCTGGCGCCGCTGACCGAATCGATCGACGCACTGGCCGACGCGCGCGAGGCCGATCTGGTCCGGGCGCGGCGGCGCGCGGCCGACCTCGCGCACGGGCTCAAGACGCCGCTTGCCGCGCTCGCGGTCCAGAGTGCGCGGGCGCGCGAGAGCGGCGAAGTGCTGATCGCGGACGGCCTCGATTCCTCGATCGCAGCGGTGCGGGCGGCGATCGACGGCGAACTGGCGCGGACGCGCATCAGCCTTGTCCCCGAAGGCCGCAGCACCGCGGCGCTGCCGCTGATCGAACGGCTGATCACGGTGATCGAACAGACCGAAGCCGGCGAGCGCGTCGCCTTTTCCCTCGCGTGTGCCAACGACGCCACCCTGCCGCTCGCCGGCGACGATGCGGCCGAACTGCTCGGGCCGCTCCTCGAAAATGCCGCGCGCCATGCCCGGCGGCTCGTCCATGTCGCGGTCGATACGATCGGGGAACAGCGGTTGCTGATCGTCGGTGACGACGGATCCGGGCTCGACACCGCGCAGCGCGACGAGGCGATCCTGCGCGGTGCGCGGCTCGACTCGGCGGACGAAGGTCATGGGCTTGGCCTTGCCATCGCACGCGAACTCGCCGAAGCGACGCGCGGCAAGCTGACCCTTCTGCGGTCGCCGCTCGGCGGGCTCGAGGTCCGGGTGCGCTGGCCGCTATCCGGTTGAAATAGCTGTCAGCGCCACGTCAGCCAGGGTGCTCCACGCCCCGCGGACGCGTGCCTTTGGCGGTCGTTGTGCAAGATATATTCTATTTTGTTTGCAATATAGAATAATTGTGTCATTATCTTCCCCGGAACGAGCGCGACGAGAGAGTCGTGCCGGGGAGGAGAGGCGATACAATGACACGGCGGTTCGCACGGGCGCTTTTGCTTACGACATGTCTGGCGGTTCCGGTAACGGGCGCCTGGGCGCAGGATTCGTCCGATGCAACGGGGCAGGACGACACGATCGTCGTCAGCGGCCGCCGCGCCGCCGACCGCGCCGCGCTCGAATCGAAACGCAACACCGACACCCAGGTCGATCAGGTGCGCGCCGATGACGTAGGCCGCCTGCCCGATCAGAATGTCGCCGAAACGCTTCGTCGCCTGCCGGGGCTCAGCGTCGCCAACGACCAGGGCGAAGGGCGCTATCTGACCGTTCGCGGCGTTTCGCCCGACCTGCTCAACGTCACGCTCAACGGCCAGACCGCGGCGGCGCCCGAACCCGATTCGCGTCAGGTAAAGCTCGACGACATTCCGTCGGCGCTGATCGGCGCGGTCACGGTGTCGAAGACGCTGACCCCCGATATGGATGCCAATGCGATCGCCGGGGCCGCCAATATCGAGACGGTGTCGGCCTTCGACCGGTCGGGCACCTTCGGCAGTCTGCGCGGCGCCTATGGCAAATTCGATCTCAACGGCAAGCATCCCTATGAACTCGATGCGTCGTTCGGTTCGCGCTTCGGCCCCGACCAGCAGTTCGGCGTCGTGCTGGCGCTCAACTATTCGAACCGCGAGTTCGAGGCGCAGAACATCCAGTCGGGGGGCAGCTGGGAAGAGGTCAATGGCCAGTTCGTGCCGCTCGAACAGACGCTGCGCGACTATCATACGCATCGCCAGCGCTATGGCGCGGTGGCGAACTTCGACTGGCGCCCGACCGACAGCGTGAAGACCTATGCGCGCTTCCTCTATTCGAAATATAGGGATACCGAATCGCGCCCGGGCTTCACCATCGAACTCGACGAAGACGAGATCACCAACCAGACCGCGACCAGCGGCGATTTCGCCGAGGCCGAAACCGAACGCGCGCTGCGGTCGCGTGCCGAATCATCGACGACCATCACCACCACCTTGGGCGGCGAATTCGAACTCGGCTCAAGCTGGCTGCGTATCGAGGGCGGCTATACCCGGGCCGACAAGCGCGATCCGCACCGCGACGAAATCTCGTTCAAGGGCGAGGGGGTCACCGGCTCGTACGACCTGTCGGGCAATATCCCGATATTCCGGCCCGACGAGAGCGCCTTCGACCCGGCCAATTACGAGTTCGACGAGACGAGCTACGAGCATCGCCGGGCGCGCGAGACGCTGTATCAGTTGCGCGCCGATTTCCGCACCCCGGTCGCGATCGGTGACGACAGTTCGATCAAGGTCGGCGTCAAATATACCAACCGGCGCAAGACGAACGACGTCGAATCGGTGATCTACGACGGCTACGACGACGACTTCACGCTCGACCAGGTCGAGGGCGCGCCGATCGGCAGCATCTTCAAGGGCCGTTATCCGTTCGGCGCGACGATCAGCCGCCCGAGTGCCGACAAATTCTTCCAGTCCAATCTGGCCGGTTTCGAACTCGACGAAGAAGGCACGGTGGGCGACAGCCTGGCCGGCGACTTCCTGATCCGCGAAAAAATCCTTGCCGCCTATGCCATGGCGACGTTGAAAATAGGCCAATTCACCGCCATTCCCGGCGTCCGCATGGAAAATACCAAGAGCAATTACGCCGCGAAGGCGGTGCTCGATTCATCGACCATCGACGACCTCGACAAGGATTACGACAGCTTCGGTTCGCAAAGCTACACCGACTTTTTCCCGGGGCTGAACCTGCGCTGGGATGCGACGCCGTCGCTGGTCCTGCGCGGCGCGGTGACGCGGGCGATCGGGCGGCCGAACTATGAGCAGCTGGCACCGACGACGATCGTCAATACCGGCGACAACGAAGTCCAGCAGGGCAACCCGAACCTGAAGCCGCTCACTTCGACCAACTATGATCTCGCGGCCGAATATTATATCGGGCGCAAGGGCATCATCAGCATCGCCGGCTTCTACAAGACGATCGCCAACCCGATCTATTCGGCGACGACCGAGCAGGACGGCACCTTCGCCGGGCAGGCGCTGGTCGATGCGCAGGTGACGATGCCGGTCAACGCCGACAGCGCCTTCGTCAAGGGCATCGAAATCAACGCCCAGACCGAACTCAGCTTCCTGCCGTCGCCGCTCAACGGCTTCAGCGTCGGGGGCAGCATCACTTTCGTGAAATCGCGCGCCAAGGGCATTCCGGGGCGCGGCGACGAGCGGTTGCCGCTCGCCAGCCAGTCGAACCGGGTGGCGTCGGCCTTCCTCGCTTATGAAAAGGGCGGCCTGTCGGCGCGCATCGCCTATACCTATCGTTCGGCCTATCTGCTCGAGCCCGGCGAGGACACCGATACCGACAGCTATGTCGGTGCCTTCAACCAATGGGATGCGCGCATCGGCTATGATGTCGTCAGGAATGTGACGATCTTCCTCGAAGGATCGAACCTCAACGACGAGCCCTATCGCATCTTCCAGGGCATCCCGTCGCGCACCGACGAGGTGGAGCGCTACGGCTATTCGGTGAAGACGGGGGTGCAGTTCAAATTCTGACCCTCAGCAGGGAGCACTGGAAACCGGGGCCGGGGAAACCCGGCCCCTTCTGTGTGTGGCGCGGCCGGTGAGAGGGCGGTCGGCCGCGGTTCCTGACCCATGTCATGGCCGTGAAAGCGGCAACGCCGGCGAGGTGACTATTTCTCCACCCCCAGTTCAGTCAGCACGAAGGCGAACTCCTCGGCGTCCTCGCGTAGCGCGCCCCAGCGGCCCGATTTGCCGGCATGGCCCGCGCCCATGTTGGTGCGCAGCAGCAAGGTCGCGTCGTTGGTCCGCGTCGCGCGGAGCTTGGCGACCCATTTGGCGGGCTCCCAATAGGTCACGCGCGGGTCGTTGAGTCCCGCCGACACGAGCATCGGCGGATAGGCCTTCGCGGTGACATTGTCGTAGGGGCTGTAGCTCAGCATATAGTCGAATGCCGCCTTGTCGGTGATCGGATTGCCCCATTCGGGCCATTCGCCGGGGGTCAGCGGCAGCGTTTCGTCGACCATCGTATTGATGACATCGACGAAGGGCACCCCCGCGAGCACCGCGCCCCATAATTCGGGCGCCTCGTTATACACCGCGCCCATCACCTGCCCGCCGGCCGAGCGGCCTTCGATCGAAATCTTGCCCGCGCTGGTATATTTGGCTGCGATCAGCCCCTTGGCGACGTCGATAAAGTCGTTGAACGTGTTTTTGCGATGATCGGTCTTGCCCGCGAGATACCAGGCACGGCCGAGGTCGTCGCCGCCGCGGACATGCGCGATGGCGTAAATCATGCCGCGATCGACAAGGCTCAAACGCGTCGTCGAGAAACCCGGCGGGACGCGATAGCCGTACGAGCCATAGACATAGAGGTGCATCGGCGCGCTGCCGTCGCGCGGCGTGCCCTTCTTGTAGACGAGCGACACCGGGACCGGGGTGCCGTCGCGCGACGGCATGTTCACCAATTCGGTTAGATAGTCGTCATGATTATAACCAGAAGGAATCTCCTGGACCTTCAGCCTCTCGAGCTTGCCGCTTGCCAGATCATAATCGAACACCGTGTCGGGGGTGACCATCGATTCATAATCGAGCCGCAGCTTGTCCTGATGATATTCGGGATTGTCGCCGAGCCCTGCCACATAGGTGGCTTCCGGAAACCGGATCCGGCCTGCGGTCAGCGGTGCGTCATAGTGGCGGACATCGACCTGGTCGACGCCCTTCTCGCGCGATTCGAGGACGAAATAGTCGCGAAAGATCGACAGGCCGGTCAGGTAATTGCTGTCCGATCCGGGGATCAGGGGTTTCCATTCGCCCGGGGTCTTCACGCTCGCGGTCGCGACGCGGAAGTTCGGATGCTCGTCGTTGGTGTAGACATAAAGCGTTCCGTCGCGTTCATCGACGCTATATTCGCGGCCCTTCTCGCGCGCCGACACCAGCTGCATCTTCGCTTCGGGGTTGCCGGCGGGGAGCAGATAGACCTCGCTCGTTTCATTATCGCCCGTCGCGATGATGATATAATTGTCGGCGGCGGTCTTGCCGATCCCGACCCCGAAACCGATGTCGGGCTCCTTGTAGAGCAATTTGTCTTGCGTGACCGGGGTACCGAGCTTGTGCAGCCGGACATTGTCGGTGCGCCAATTCTCGTTCGCGAGGCCATAGAGGATCGCGTCATTGCCCGACGTCCAGACCAGCGATGACAGCGTGCCGGGGATGACGTCGGGCAGATCCTCCCACGTCATCAGATTCTTGAAGCGAACCTCGAAGCGTTCGGAGCCATTATCGTCGAACGAATAGGCCATCAGCCGGCCGTCGGGGCTGATCGACACTTCGGACAGGCGGAAATATTCCTTGCCCTCGGCCATCGCGACCTCGTCGAGGATCAGGACCGGCTCGCCGCCCGCGACCGGCCGCCGGTACCATTTCTTATATTCGGCGCCCTCTTCATATTCGACCCAGTAAATCCAGTCGCCATCCTTCTGCGGCACCGAGGAATCGGCTTCCTTGATCCGGCCCTTCATCTCCTGGAACAAGGTTTCGACCAAGGCTTCATGCGGCTTCATCGCGGTGTCGTACCAGGCGTTTTCGGCCTTCACATAGTCCAGCACATCCGGGTCATCGACCACCGGATAACTTTCGTCCTTCAGCCAGTGATAGGGATCGGACAGCGTCTTGCCGTGCAGCGTCATTTCGTGCGGGCGCCGTTCGGCGACCGGGGCGGCGGGCAGGGCAGGGGGGCTTTGGGTCAATGCGGCGTCTTTCTCTTGGGCGGACAGGGGAAGGGCAGTCAGGGGCGACGATGCGACAAGCGGGGTGGCAATTGCCGCCAGAAACATCCAAATAGCGCGCATCACAAAATCCCCCGCGGTGCCCCTCCCGATGGGCGGTGCCGGGGCGATGTAGTTATAAGGAACGCATCATGTCCAGCCCCGTCCCCGGATCGCCGCATGCCGAACGTCTCGCCCGCGTCCGCGCCGAACTCGCCGCCCGCGGCCTCGACGGTTTCGTCGTGCCGATCAGCGACGAGCATATGAGCGAATATGTCGGCGCCTATGCGCAGCGCATGGCGTGGCTGACCGGCTTCGGCGGTTCGGCCGGGACCGCCGCGGTGCTGCCCGCCAAGGCCGCGGTGTTCGTCGACGGGCGCTATACGGTGCAGGTGCAGGACCAGGTCGACGGATCGCTGTTCGACTATGTCGGCGTGCCGCAGTCGAGCGTCGCCGAATGGTTGGGCAGCCATGTCAGCGCGGGGCAGAAGATCGGCTACGACCCCTGGCTCCACGGCATCGACTGGGCGCGCGCGCTCGAAAAGGCGCTCGCGGCGAAGGGCGCGAGGCTTGTCGCGGTCGATGCCAATCCGCTCGATGCGGCGTGGGACGATCAGCCGGCGCCGAGTGCCGCGCCGGTGACGGTCCATGACACCAGCCTCGCGGGGCAAGCCGCCACCGACAAGCGCGCGATCATCGCCGACTGGCTGAAGGTGAAGGGGCTCGACACGACGGTCATGACCGCGCTCGATTCGGTCGCCTGGACCTTCAACATCCGGGGCGAGGACGTCAGCCACACGCCGGTCGGACTCGCCTTCGCGCTGCTCCACGCCGATGCGACCGCCGACCTGTTCATCGCGCCCGAGAAAATCACCGACGCGGTGCGTGCGCACCTTGGCAACAGCGTGCGGATCCATGATCGCGACGCGTTCGAGGACGCGCTTGCCGGACTGGCGGGGAAAAAGGTCGCGGTCGATCCCGACCGCGCGGTCGCCGCGATCTTCACCGCACTCGAAGCCGCGGGCGCGCGGATCGAGCGTCACCGCGACCCCGCGGTGCTGCCCAAGGCGATCAAGAATGCGGTCGAACTCGGCGGCACGCGCGCCGCGCATGTCCGCGATGGTGTCGCGGTGTCGCGCTTCCTCAAATGGATGGAAGAGGTCGCGCCGCGCGGCGGGCTCGACGAACTTGGCGCGGCGGCAAAGCTGCGGGCTTTTCGTGACGAGAGCGGCGCGCTCAAGGATCTGTCGTTCGACACCATTTCCGCCGCCGGCCCGAACGGGGCGCTGCCGCACTATAAAGTCGACGAAACGACGAACCGCGCGGTCGAGACGGGGACGCTCTATCTGGTCGATTCGGGCGGGCAATATGCCGACGGCACGACCGACATCACGCGCACGATCGCGATCGGAACGCCGACCGCCGAGATGCGCCGGCGCTTCACCCAGGTGCTGAAAGGGCATATCGCGCTGGCGACCGCGCGCTTCCCCACCGGCACGCGCGGCAGCCAGCTCGACATATTGGCGCGCCAGTATCTGTGGGCCGACGGGGTCGATTATGCCCATGGCACCGGCCATGGCGTCGGCACCTATCTGGCGGTCCATGAAGGGCCGCAGCGCATCGCCAAACCCGCGGGCGGGCAGGCGGGAACCGAGGAGGCGCTGCACGCCGGCATGATCCTGTCGAACGAGCCCGGCTATTACAAGGCCGGCAGCTTCGGCATCCGCATCGAGAATCTGGTCATCGTCGTACCGGTGCGCATCGACGGCGCCGAGGAAGATATGCTGGCGTTCGAAACGATCACCTTCGCGCCGATCGCGCGCGATCTGGTCGACGCCGCGCTGCTGTCGCCCGCCGAGGCCGACTGGCTCGACGCCTATCATGCCGCGGTGTTCGACAAGCTGGGCGCGGGTATCGGTGATGCCGATCGCGACTGGCTCGCCGCGGCGTGCGCGCCGATCGATCGCGGCCCCGCCGCGCTCGCGGCCTGACGCGCGTGGACCGCAGCAACTGGGAGGTGCCGCCCGGCGATTTTCGGGTCCACGAGACGGTGCGCGTGCGCTTCAACGAGATCGACGGCCAGAATATCGTCTTCAACGGCAATTATCTGGTCTACGCCGATATCGGGGTAACCGAATATTTCCGGGCGCTCGGCGAAGGGCAGCCCGGTGCCTATTTTCACCAATATGGTACGGACATCCGCGAGGTCCATTGCGAAATAGACTATCACGCCTCCGCCCGCCTCGACGAGCAGATCACCATCGCGGCGCGGGTCAGCCGATTCGGGCGGACGAGTTTCACCGTCCACTGCGGGATCTTCCGCGGCGATGAGCGGCTGACCGATATCGAGATCAGCTATGCGCATATCGACCTCGACAGCGGCGGCGCGACGTCCTTGCCGGGCAGCTTCATCGCCGAAGTGCGGCGATTCGAGAAACGGGTGCCGGTTCAGGACTGAGGTGAGTGCCGGCTTTGGGCTGGGAAACTGCCATGAGCTCCACTCACCTTCGTCATCCCGGGCTTGACCCGGGATCCCGCTTTTTTGAAGGTAGCGCAGGTTTCGACGTCCAGCGGGACCCGGATCAAGCCTGCCCTGAGCCTGTCGAAGGGTCCGGGGTGACGAAAAAGGAAACGTCCACTCCCGGCCGAAAGCGGCCGCTGCTGCAGGGCGATCGTCCCTTGAATGCCGGACCGCGAAGAAACCGAATCGACCCTCTCAACCAAAAAGGTCGAAAAAAAGGGCCGCCCAAGGGCGGCCCGTAAAAGTTTTGGGAGAGGATGCCTAAAAGGCAAGTGTGATATTGCAGTGCACAATGAATTTCGCAACTGCGAAAAGGACATCTGCAATTGCATTTTTTGCAATCGCTGCCTTGGTGAACAACCGCTTCGTGCAATCTTCGGGCCCTCTCGCAAATCGGCGCGACATGCCCTAAATTGGGCGCATGGGAATGTTGAACAATTGGGATGTCGGCGGCGGTATGGCCGATTTCTGGGCTTACATCCGCGAACCCAAGCCGCATCGCTGGGCGGTATGGGGGCTGGCGATCACGCTGCCGGTGCTCATTTTCTACGGCTTTTCCGAATATCTGATCCCTTATGAGAAGCCCAAGCGGCAGATCATCTATTTCGAGAACTGGACCGTGAAGCGCAGCGAGGCCGAGATTCGCGCCGACTGGATCGCGCGTGCGAAGGAAACGACGCGCCAGAACGCCAAGACGCGCGCCGAATATCAGCGGCTCGCCGAAGGCCTGGGGATCGAATATGATTCGACCGAGGCCGACAAGCTGACCCGCGAAACGCTGGGCGAAGCGGGCGCGGCGGCGGCGAAGCAGAAACCCGCGCCGCCACAGGCACGCTCGACGCTTGCCGAACGCGCCGCCCGCGGGTCGCAACCCGCCCAGGTTCCCCAAAACTAGATGCAGCGCCCGCCTCCCGACGCCGACTGGATGGCGGCCGCCATCGCACTGTCGCGGCGCGGGCGACCGGCGTCGACGCCCAATCCCAATGTCGGCTGCCTGATCGTCAAGGACGGCATTGTCACCGCGCGCGGCTGGACCAGGCCGGGCGGCCGCCCGCATGCCGAGGCGATGGCGCTTATGGCGGCTGGCGGCGCGGCGCGCGGCGCCACGGCTTATGTCACGCTCGAACCCTGCGCCCACGCCAGCCCGCGTGGCCCGGCCTGTAGCGACGCCTTGATCGGGGCGGGCATCACGCGCGTCGTGATCGCCGCGCAGGACCCCGACCCGCGCACCGACGGCAAGGGCATCGCGCGGTTGCAGGAGGCCGGGATCGAGGTCGTGTTCAACATGCTGGCCGCCGAGGCGCGCGCCGCGATGGCGCCCTGGTGGATGCGGCGGGCACGCGGCCGGCCCTTTGTGACGCTGAAGCTTGCGACCTCGCTCGACGGTTGTATCGCGCGCGCCGATGGATCGAGCCGCTGGATCACCGGCGCCCGCGCGCGTGCGCATGGCCACCTCGAACGCGCGCAGCATCAAGCGATTCTGGTTGGGCGCGCCACGCTGGAGGCCGATGCGCCGAAACTCGACGTGCGGCTGCCGGGGCTGGCAGATCGCAGCCCGGTCAAGTTGCTGCTCACCCGCGGCACCGCGCCCGAAGGCTGGACCGCTGTTGCCTCGCCGCAAGCGATCGCCGACGTCGATTCGCTCCTCGTCGAAGGCGGTGCGGGCGCGGCGTCGGCCTTCCTTGCTGCCGACCGCGTCGACCGGCTGCTGCTCTATCGCGCGCCGATCCTGATCGGCGGCGGCAAGCCCGCGCTCGGCGACATCGGCCTCGCCGATCTCGCCGATGCGCATGGCCGCTGGCGCCTGCAGGACAGCCGCCTGCTTGGCAGCGACCGGCTCGACGTCTACGAGCGGGCCAGAGAAGGATAAGCGACCCCATGTTCACCGGCATCATCACCGACATCGGCACCATCCGCAGCCGCGAGGATCGCGGCGACGCGCGACTCGTCATCGACACCGCCTATGACGTCGGAACCATCGACATCGGCGCCTCGATCGCCTGCTCGGGCGCCTGCCTGACCGTCGTCGAGAAGGGCGTCGACGAAGGCAGCAACGGTCCCGCCGGCTGGTTCGCGATCGATGCGAGCGCCGAGACGATCGCGCGCACCGCGCCGGGGATGTGGGACGCGGGGCGCCGCCTGAACCTCGAACGCGCGCTCAAGATCGGCGACGAGCTTGGCGGGCATATCGTCACCGGCCATGTCGACGATATCGGCCGCATCGTGTCGGTCGAACCGATCGGCGACAGCGTCACGGTGACCATCGCGGCACCGGCATCGCTTGCGGCGCATATCGCGTCCAAGGGGTCGGTTACCGTCGACGGCGTGTCGCTGACGGTCAACGAGGTCATCGACCAGCCGAATGGCGAGGCGCATTTCACGCTCAACATCATCCCGCACACGCAGGCGATGACGACGCTGGACGAGGCCGCAGCGGATCGTCCGGTGAACCTCGAGATCGACATCCTCGCGCGGTATCTGGCGCGGATGCAGCAAGTGCGGGGATGATGGCAGGCGGTGCGCCCGGCCCGCGTCCGATGCGTTGGCGCCATGCGGTCTGGCTGGCGGCAATTGTCCTTTTTTTACTGAACTTCGTCCGCCACGGCATCGATCTCTCCAGCATCGTGCTCACCGCGATTGTCGTCGCCCTCGGCTTCGCAATCGAACATGTCGAAACACAGACCCGGCGCCCGCTCAAAAATTACCTGCGCGTCGCGCTGGCATCGTTTGCCGTCGGGCTGGTGCTGGTGGCCATGCCGCTGTTGATGGGGTCGGGGATCTGGATCGGCCTGATTCTTTGGTCCGGCCTGTCGAGTGCCGCGCTTTTCTGGTGCATCGCCTACGAGCGCACCGAGCCGCGCTGAACCGACTCAGCCCTCGCCCCACCCCGCCGCGAGTTCGGGGTCAGCCGCCAGCATCGATCGCCGCATCGCCAATCGTCCGATACGCAGCAATTCGGCCTTGCGCCGGGCGGGAGCAAGGTTGCAGCTCGCGGCTTCGCGGACCACCGCGGCGCCATAGCGGTCGGCAACGATCAGCCCCGACGTTTCGCGGCGATAGCCCTCGGTTTCGAGGATCGCGGGGTCGAGCCCCGATGCGAGCGCCCAATAGAAACGGTCGCACCAGTCGCAATAGTCGGGCCATTTGCCGTCACCGTGCAGGTCGGCACGGCTGACCTTGATCTCGACGATCGTGATATTGCCCTTGGCGTCGATCGCGGTGAGGTCGGTGCGCCGTCCGTTGGGCAGCGGCACTTCGGGGATCGCGACCAGCCCTTGCTGCGCGAACAGCCGGCATACCCCGCGCGCGACGTCGGCGGCGGTGATCAGGTCCGTCATTGGTCAAACCGCGCTCAGAACGGGACGTCGTCGTCCAGGTCATCGTCGAAGGGCGGGCGTCCGCCGCCCGAGCTGCCGCCGCCGCCCTGGTTCCAGCCGCCGCCCGAACTGCCGCCTCCGGAGGAGCCGCCGCCGCCCTGATCCCAGCCGCCGCCCGCGGATCCGCCACCCGACGCTGCGCCGCCCTGCGACCAGCTGTCGCCGCCACGCGATCCGCCGCCACCGCCTGGCGCGCCGTCGAGCATGGTCAGCGAACCGCCCATGCCGGCGATCACGATCTCGGTCGTATAGCGGTCGTTGCCGTCGCGGTCCTGCCACTTACGGGTGCGCAGCGAGCCTTCGATATAGACCTTCGAACCCTTTTTCAGATAGCGTTCGACGACGCCGATCAGCCCTTCGCCGTTGATCACGACCTGGTGCCATTCGGTGCGCTCCTTGCGCTCGCCGGTCATCCGGTCCTTCCACTGTTCGGAGGTCGCGATGCGCAGGTTCGCGACCTTGCCGCCGTTCTGGAACGATTTGATTTCGGGATCGGCGCCGAGGTTGCCGATCAAAATTACCTTGTTGACGCTGCCAGCCATCGCCGCTCCGCTCCGCTATAAGTTGGAAGGATCAGCCGAGTCCGAAGGCGACGGCCGTCCAGTAAGTGATACCAGCAGCGGCATAGGCGAGCAGGAACAAATAGCCAACCATGAACATTGGCCATTTCCATCCGTTGGTCTCGCGGCGCGTGATCGCGATCGTCGAAATGCACTGCGGTGCGAAGACGAACCAGGCGAGGAAGGCGAGCGCGGTTGCGATGCTCCATTTGCCCTGCAGCCGCTCGCCCAGCGACTGCGCCATCGCATCCTCGTCGCCGTCGGCGTCGATCGCATTCGCCGTCGCCATCGCCGAAACCGCGACCTCGCGCGCTGCCATCGCGGGGATCAGCGCCAGTGCAATGTCGTGGTTGAACCCGATCGGCTTGACAATGACCTCCAGCCCGCTCGCGATGCGGCCGGCGACGCTATATTCGACCTGGCTTTCGCCGATCGGCGCTTTCGGAAAGCTCAGCAGCAGCCACAGGATCACGGTCGTCATCGCGATGATCGTGCCCGCGCGGCGCAGGAAGATCCACGCGCGCTGCCACAGGCCGAGCAGCAGGTCGCGCCACTGCGGCATCTGGTAACGCGGCATTTCCATCATGAAGCCCGCAGCATCGCCCTTGGCCACCGTGCGGCGGAGCGCGAAGGCGACGAGCAATGCGCCGACGATCCCCGACAGATAGAGGCCGAACAATACCAGCCCCTGCAGCCCGATGTTCGTTCCGCCGACGCCGCGGTCGGGGATGAAGGCGGCGATGATCAGCGCATAGACGGGCAACCGTGCCGAACAGGTCATCAGCGGCGCGATCAGGATTGTCGTCAGCCGGTCCTTGGCGTCGGGGATCGCGCGCGTTGCCATGATTCCCGGCACCGCGCAGGCGAAGCTGGAAAGCAACGGAATGAAACCGCGCCCCGACAGCCCGACCTTCGCCATCAGCCCGTCCATCAGGAACGCGGCGCGGGTCATATAACCCGATGCCTCGAGGAGCAGGATGAAGAGGAAGAGGATCAGGATCTGCGGCAGGAAGACGACGACCGCGCCGACGCCGGCGAGCAGCCCCTCGACCACCAGGTCGCGCAGGAAATTCTCGGGTATCGCGGCGATCACCCACTGCTGCATGACGCCGACCGCGCCTTCGAGCAGGTCGGCGGGCGGCCCGGCCCAGGCATAGACCGCCTGGAACATCACGAACATCAGCGCGAGCAGGATCAGGAAACCCGCGACCGGGTGGAGAACGACCGCATCAACGCGCTGGGTCCAGCGCCGCACCGGGGTTTCGGCGAGCGTCGCCGCGCGCGCGATGGCGCGGGCGCGCTGGTGCAACGACGTGTCGCTGGGCGCTGCCTTGCCCGCCGCGCCCGCTTCGGTGCGCGCGGGTTGCGTCCGGATCGCGCCATCGAGCGCGGCGAGCAGTTCGGCCAATCCGCGCTTTCGTACCGCAACCGTCGGGACCACCGGCACGCCCAGTTCCTTCGACAGCCGTTCGGGATCGAGCGTCAATCCGTCGCGCGTCGCGAGGTCGAGCATGTTGAGCGCGACGACGGTTGGCAGGCCGAGCGCGATGAGTTCGAGCGCGAAGCAGAGATGATTGTCGAGGTTCGCGGCGTCGAGCACGACGACCAGCGCGTCGGGACGCTTTTCGCCGTCCTGGCGGCCCAGGATGACGTCGCGCGTCACCGCCTCGTCGGGGCTCGCGGGGGTCAGGCTGTAGCTGCCGGGCAGGTCGATCAGCGAGATCGGGCGCCCGTCGGCAAAGCTGGCGTGGCCGGCCTTGCGTTCGACGGTGACGCCCGGATAATTGGCGATCTTTTGCCGCGCGCCGGTCAGCGCGTTGAACAGGCTCGATTTTCCGGCATTGGGATTGCCGACGAGGGCGATGGTGGGGATGGCGCCGGTCATGCGCTCTGCCTTTCGGCCTCGGCCGCTTCGACCGCGATCATCGCTGCCTGCCGCGCACGAATGATGACGCGCATCCGCCCGACCGCGAGCGCGAGCGGATCGCGCGAAAAGATGCTGCCGCGGTGCAGCGGGGTTACTTCGACGCCTTCCATCAGGCCGAATTCGCGCAGGCGGCGGCCTTCGTCGTCGGTCATCGCATTCCAGTCGATGCGCGCGATACGCACCGCGACGCCCAACGGCGCCTTATCGAGTAGAGCAGTCATTGCGAGCGATTATCAATAACAGCGGCTTAGCGCCAGTTCTTTATCGAAACCGATCAGCGTCCCGGATAGCGCAGGCGGCCGACGAAGCGCGCGAGGCTTGGCCGTTCGATGCGGCCGGCGGCGCGGCGGTGCTTCCAGCCTTCGAAGCGCATGACCTGGTCGATCCGCCGCGCGAGAAAGGCGCGCGTGTCGGCGAAATTCTCGCTGTCGTCGTTCAGGAACACCGCCATCGTCGCGCCGTAGACCGCGCCGAGGATCGCGCGCTTGCTATAGTGATTATAATCGGTCGCGGTATCGCCCGCGAGGCGCCACATCAGGTCGGCGGCGCGCCAGCCGAGCTTGGCGGCGTGCGGCGCGTTGGCTGGCAACGCCAGCAGCGCAAGCGCGCGGCGCAGCGATTCGCGGGCGGGGGAGATCAGGTCGATCCGCGTCTCGACCAGCATCGTGATGCGCTCGCGGATCTTCAGCGCCCCGAGCCTTTCGGCGGGCCATTTCGCCGCCATGCGCGCGTCGATGTCGGCGAACCACGCGTCGACCATGTCGCGGCCGCCGCCGGTGAAAGCGAGTCGTGCCACATCGGGGTCGACGCCCGCGCGCGCCGCGGCGTCGATCAGTGCGGCGTCGCCGAATCCGTCGAACGCCGCGCTGTCGGCGATCAGCGGCGCCAGCGCGGCGCGAATCTCGTCGAGCGTCGGATCGGCGGGAAGGATGGAAGCCATGGCCATCAGATAGGCCGGGCGGCGCGACTCGGCAACCGTATCAGGATGAGGGCGGCGCCGACCATCATCCCGCCGAAAATATCGACCGGACCCAAGGTCTCGCCAAACACCCACCAGCCGAAGAATGCGGCGACCGCGGGCTGGACGAGCAGGGTCAGCCCGATGACGAGCGGCGAGAAGCGCGGCAGCGACCAGATGATCAGGCCTTGTCCGATAACCTGGCTGGTCAGTGCGAGCAGGATGAGCGGGGTCCAGTCGCGCGGGATCACCGCTTCGCCCAGCGCCAGCGCGACGCCAAGGAGGACGGGCGCGCTGAAGAAGGAGGAGATGCCGAGCGCGGTCCACGGCGCCAGCGTGCCGCGCACGCGCTGCATCAGGATCATGTAGACGGTGTAGAGCACCCCGGCGAGCAGGCTGAGCAGGTCGCCGACCAGATAGTCGGGCGACAGTTCATAGCTTTGCCCCATCAGCAGCGCCGAGCCGGCGAAGGCGAGCAGGATCGCGAGCGCCTGCCAGCCGCGCGGCAGGGTGCGGGTCAGGAAAATGCCCCACATGACGAGCAGCAGGCTGGCGCAATTGCCGAACAATGTCGCATTCGCGACCTTGGTCTGCAGGATACCGAGATGCCAGGCGGCGAGATCGAGCGCGAAGAAGATGCCCGCGGCCGCGGTCACGATCACCGCGCGCCGCGGCGGCGCCCGGCCGCCGCTTTCGCGCCACGCGAACAGCGCGAGCAGCGGCAGCGCGAGAAGGATGCGCCAGAAGGCCGACGCGACGGGGCCGGTGTCGGCGAGGCGGACCAGCATCGCGCCCAGCGACAGCGCGATATTGCCGCTGAGCAGCGCGGCAAAAGCCCAGCGGCCGCCGCGCGTCCCGGCGCCCTGTGCCGCGTCGATGCCGTCCTGCTTCGCTGCCATCTAGATTTTCTTTTGCTACTGACCATTGCCTTGACGCCAGGGCGCCCATAGCTTCGGGCGCATAGCGGCGGCCCGCCGGGCCGTCGCGGAGAAAGTGACAGATGGAGGAAATATGACCGCATCGCTGTTCGATCCGATTGACCTTGGCGCCATCACCGCGCCGAACCGCATCATCATGGCGCCGCTGACGCGCGGCCGCGCCGGGCCCGGCTTCGTGCCGAATGATCTCGCGCGCGATTATTATCGCCAGCGCGCCTCGTCGGGGCTGATCATTTCGGAAGCGACGGGCATTTCGCAGGAAGGCCTTGGCTGGCCGAGCGCGCCGGGCTTGTGGACCGACGCGCAGGTCGCAGGCTGGAAGCCGGTGACCGACGCCGTCCACGAAGCCGGCGGGCGCATCGTCGCGCAGCTGTGGCACATGGGCCGCCTCGTCCATTCGGTGTTCAACGACGGCAAGCAGCCGGTGTCGGCTTCGGCGACCGTCGGCGAGGGTCGTGCGCACACGCCGGTCGGGCGCATGGATCTTGAGGAAGCGCGGCCGCTCCGCCTCGACGAAATCCCGCGCGTGATCGCCGATTATGTGCATGCGGCCGAAAATGCGAAGAAGGCTGGCTTCGACGGGGTGCAACTCCACGGCGCCAACGGTTATCTGATCGACCAGTTCTTGCGCGACGGCAGCAATTTGCGCGACGACGATTATGGCGGGTCGGTCGAGAACCGCATCCGCCTGCTCCGCGAGGTCACCGAGGCGCTGATCGGCGTATGGGGCAAGGGCCGCGTGTCGGTTCGTCTGTCGCCGAACGGTGCCACGCAGGGCGTCGACGACAGCGCCCCCGAAACGCTGTTCCCGGTGGCGGCCGCGGCGCTCGACGCGCTCGGCATCGGCTTCCTCGAACTGCGCGAGCCCGGACCCGACGGCACCTTTGGCCGGACCGATGTCCCCAGGCAATCGCCCGCTATTCGCCGGGCGTTCAAGGGGCCGTTGATCCTCAACAGCGATTATACGGTGCCGCTCGCCGAAGCGGCGCTTGCCAGCGGCGCCGCCGATGCGATCGCGTTCGGCCGGCCCTTCATCGGCAACCCCGATCTGGTCGAGCGGATCCGCAGCGGTGCCGAATGGGCAGCCGACAATCCGCAGACCTGGTATTCGCCGGGGGCCGAGGGTTATACCGATTATCCGGCGCTGGTGACGGCTTAGTTTCTCAGGCGTCGCCCCGGCCTTTGCAGGACAGGCGCTAGCCTTTCTCGGCCAACGCCTTGTCGGCGATGGCCGCGCCGATCGGGCCCAGGATCTTGCCGCCGAACCGGAACAGCAGGAACGCGCCGATAAAGAGCACGACCGGCTGGACGATCAGCGCGATGATCGCAGCGATCATCGCGACGAAGAACAAGGTGAGGAACCCGCCGCTCAATTTCTGCTGGCCGCGGGGTCCCAGTTCGATTGTGCGCGGTCCCTTTGCATCCCACCATTTGGCGGTGACGACGGTCTTGCGAACGCCGCCGCCGGCCTGCGCCGGCGAGCGCTGCGGGATGCGGGCCGGCTGTGCTGGCGCCGCCGGGACTTTCGCCTCTTTCCACGGCCGCTTGCCGTTGAGCTGGGCGACCGCGGCGCCCATCTGGTCGCTCGCGCGCGGGGCCGGCGGGCGCGGCGCGGGGGCTTTTGCTGGTTCGGCCGGCGCCGGCGGTTTGGCCGCTTCGGGCGATGCCTGACGCGGTGCCGGACGCATCGGTTCGTTCCCCATGCGCCGGTCATGCTCGGCCATCCGCTCGGCGGCGCTGAGCGGCGTCTGGCCGGTTTCCTTGTCGATCACCACCAGCCGCCCGCCGCGTTCGACGACGGACAAGCGGCTGGGAGGCGGACGATCAACCAATACCGAACTGCTCCTTGAGGGCCAGCATCGCGAGCGCGGCCTTCGCCGCTTCGCCGCCCTTATCCTTGCGCGTCTTGTCGGCGCGCGCAAGCGCCTGTTCTTCATTCTCGACCGTCAAAATGCCGTTGCCGATCGCCAGCCCGTCGAGCGTCAGCGCCATGATGCCGCGCGCGCTTTCGTTCGACACGACTTCGAAATGATAGGTTTCGCCGCGAATCACGACGCCGAGCGCGACATAGGCATCATAGCGCCCGCTATCGGCGGCGAGAGAAATCGCCGCCGGAACCTCGAGCGCGCCGGGGACGGCCACCGTCTCATGGCTATGCCCTTCGGCTTCCAGCGCGCTCCGCACCCCGTCGACCAGCATGTCGTTGAGGTGCGAATAGAAACGGGCTTCGACGATCAGAACATGCGCCATTATGCGATCTCCCCGGGGATCGAACGTTCGCCGACGACCGACAGGCCATAACCTTCGAGACCGACGAGATTATTGTGCGTTGGCGTCAACAATTCCATCGCATGGACGCCAAGGTCGGCGAGGATCTGGGCGCCGATGCCATAGGTGCGCAGGTCCATGCCGCCGCTCGGCGGCGGGGTCGCGTCGGCCTCGGCCGATCCGGGCAGCGGGCGCATCAGCATCACGATCACCCCCGCCCCCGCTTCGCCGATCGCGTCCATCGAACGCTGGAGGCGGCGCTTGCGCGCGCCGGGGCGGCCCATCAGGTCGTCGAGCAGCGACACCGGGTGCATGCGCACCAGCGTCACGCCCTCGGGATCGACCGCACCCTTCTGGAGCACCATATTGATGCTGCCGTCGATCTTGTTGCGATAGGATTTCAGCCGCCAGTCGCCGCCATAATCCGATTCGAACGGCTCGTCGGACACGCATTCGACCAGCCGGTCGTTGCGGTGGCGATAGGCGATCAGGTCGGCGATCGTTCCGATCTTGAGGCCATGGCGCCGCGCGAAGGGAACCAGGTCGTCGAGCCGCGCCATCGACCCGTCGTCGTTCATGATCTCGCAGATCACGCCCGACGGGTTGAGCCCGGCGAGCCGTGCGATGTCGACCGATGCCTCGGTATGGCCGGCGCGGACGAGCACGCCGCCATCGCGCGCGATCAGCGGAAAGACATGGCCGGGGGTGACGATGTCGTCGCGGCCCTTCGACGCGTCGATCGCGACCGACACGGTGCGTGCGCGGTCGGCGGCCGAAATGCCGGTGGTGACGCCTTCGCGCGCCTCGACCGAGGTGGTGAAGGCGGTTTCGTGGCGGGTCCCGTTGTTGCGGCTCATCAGTTCGAGGCCGAGCTGGTCGACGCGTGCCTTGGTCAGGGTCAGGCAGATCAGCCCGCGGCCGTGGGTCGCCATGAAATTGACCGCGTCGGGGGTCGCCATTTGCGCCGGGATGACCAGGTCGCCCTCATTCTCGCGATCCTCGTCGTCGACGAGGATGAACATGCGGCCATTGCGCGCCTCGGCGATAATCTCTTCGGGCGTCGCCATCGGCGACAGGTCGCTGCCGTTCGCCAGCCAGTTTTCGAGCTTGCGCAGCGTCTCGGCAGTGGGGTTCCAGCCGGGCGAATCGAGATCGCGCAGGCTGTTGGCGTGAAGCCCCGCGGCGCGAGCGAGACCCGAACGGGACATGGCCCCGTCGTCGACGATGCCGCGGATGCGGTCGATGAGTTGCGTAGACATGCTGCCGATGTCTCACACTGTAATGTGATTGTCAATTGGGGTTTCACATTGTCGGGATGATGTTGGCGATAACCCGATCGGTATGGCCAGCTTTAGGCCGGAAGCTGCCATTCCTTCTTCGTCACCCCGGACTTGCTCCGGGGTCCCGCTTGACCTCGAAAACTGCTCGTGCCTCAAAAAAAGCGAGATCCCGGGTCAAGCCCGGGATGACGAAGCTGTAGAAAGCGAAGCCCGCTATCCACCCCAAACCGGCATTGAACCCGAATGCGGAAAGCGCCCTATTTCGGCCCGAAGACCGGTCCGATATCGCGCATAGGGCCGTCCTTGGCATCGAGGAGCGCGAGCAGCGCTCCGCCGCGATCGTCGCGCTTGGCATAATCGCGCGCCGACATGCCCGCGATATGATCGGCTTTGTCCGGGTTTGCGCCGCGCTTGACGAGCAGGCGGACCATCGCGGCGTTTTTCGCCTGCACCGCCAGGATCAGCGCGGTCTCGCCGCGGCGATTGGCCTGGTCGACCGGCGCCTTGTCGTCGAGCAACTCCTCGGCGCCATCGGTGAAATTGAGCAGCGCGGCGTGCATCAGCGGCGTCGTCCCCTGGCGATCGGCGATCGAGGCGTCGGCGCCCTTGCTGATCAGGAAGCGCATCCAGCTGATGTCGCGCCGCTTGGTGACGATCGCCAGCGCGGTCTCGCCGCGTTCGGGGTGGCGCGTGTTGATCAGCGTCGCATCGTCCTGAAGCGCGTCGGTCGCCTTGGTCCCGTCGCGGCTTTCGACCGCCTGCAGAAAGGCAAAGCCGCCGCGGAACTGCGCGTGCGCGGGCGAGGCGGCGAACGCCCCGGCCGCGGCGGCGGCGATCAGCAAGGGAGCGGCAAAGCGAAATTTCGCGCGTCGGAACATAGTGGACGACCCCCGGCACTGCACGTCGCACAGGCGACGACAAAGGTTGATTTTCAGCGGCTAGCCGACCAAGGCTGGCCGCATGATGAATATCGCAAACATGGGACGAAAGCTTGTCCGTTCAAGCCTGTTGCTGATCTTTACTGCAACGCTTGCCGGATGCGGCGGACCCGCCTCGCAGCCGGCGCCCGCGAGGCCGCCGCTCGAAGGGGCGCGGATCGGCGGTCCGTTCACGCTGACCGACCAGAATGGGCGGACGGTCAGCGATGGGGATTTCGCCGGAAAATACCGTCTGGTCTATTTCGGCTACAGCTTCTGTCCCGACATCTGCCCGGTCGACCTGCAAAAGCTGATGCGCGGCCTCGCGCAATTCGAAAAGGCCGATGGCGCGCGCGGCGCGAAAATCGTCCCGCTTTTCATCACCGTCGATCCCGCGCGCGATACGCCCGAGGCGCTGAAGCCGTTCGTCAGCCGCTATCACCCGCGCCTGCTCGGGCTCACCGGCACGCCGGACCAGATCGCGGCGGTCGCCAAGGCCTATGTCGTCACCTACAACAAGGTCGAGGGGTCGGCTCCCGACCGCTATCTGATGGCGCATAGCCAGCTCGCGTTCCTGATGGGTCCCGACGGCAAGCCGATCGCGCTGCTGCCGCTCGACGATCCATCGACCGATCCCGACGAAGGCGCGCCCGGCAAGGTCGCCGCCGAGCTGGCGAAATGGATCAAATAGCGATGGCGGGGGCGGCATCGACGCGCCCCTTCTGGGAAGCGCCGCTTGCCAGCCTCGACGCCGGCCAATGGGAAGCCCTTTGCGACGGGTGCGGCAAATGCTGTCTGCACAAGCTGGAGGATGAGGACACGGGCCGCATCTATCCGACCAACGTCGCGTGCCGCCTGCTCGACCTGTCGACCGCGCGGTGCGGCGATTACAAGCATCGCCGCCGCCATGTTCCCGATTGCCTGACGCTGACCAAGGCCAAGGTCGCCGATATCGAATGGCTGCCGCAAACCTGCGCTTACCGGCTGCGGGCCGAAGGCGAGCCCCTGCCCGGCTGGCATTATCTGGTCTGCGGCGACCGCGATGCGGTGCACCGCGCCGGCCAGTCGATCGTCGGCTGGACGGTGGGCGAAGATATGGCCGGACCGCTCGAGAATCATCTTGTCGAACGCGTCGTCTGACCTGCGGGCGGAGGGCCCGCATATCTGGGTGGGGGATCAGGCCTGGCCGGTCCGCCTCGTCCACCATGCCCAGTCGCGGCGCTACCGGCTCGTGTTCGACGCGCCGCGCGGCGAACTGCGCCTCACCCTGCCGCGCCGCGCCAATGCCTCGCGCGCGCTCAAATGGGCAAGCGAGCAGCAGGCCTGGCTCGCCGAACAGGTCGGCAAGGCGGTGCTCCCGGTGCTGGTCGGGCCCGGGGCTGCGGTCCCCGTCTTCGGTATCGATCGCCGCGTCGACTGGTCGCCGTCGGCGCCGCGCACGGTGCGGCTCGCGGGTGACGCGCTCAGCCTTGGCGGCCCCGCAGAGACCGTCGGGCGGCGTATCGAGCGCTGGCTGAAAGCCGAGGCGCTGACGCTGATGGAACAGGAAAGCCGCGAGGTCGCGGCGCGGGCGGGGCTGGCCATGGGCCGCGTCGGGGTCGGCGATCCGCGCAGCCGCTGGGGCAGCTGCACCGCCACCGGCGACCTCCGCTACAGCTGGCGGCTGGTGATGGCGCCCGCTTTCGTCCGCCGCGCGACCGTCGCGCATGAGGTCGCGCATCTGCGCCACATGGACCATGGCCCCGATTTCCACGCGCTGGTCGACGCGCTGCACGACGGCGACGTCGCCGCGGCGCGCGGCTGGCTGCGCCGCGAAGGGCGCGGGCTGCACCGGTACCGGTTTACGGATTGATGCCTGGGTAAGGGGTGGCGGGTTTTGGGCGGTAGAGGCCCTCTCCGTCATCGTCACCCCGGACTTGATCCGGGGTTCCCGCTTGATGTCGAAAACTGCCGGTGCGCAAAAAAAAGCGGGATCCCGGGTCAAGCCCGGGATGACGAGACCAGGAGGGCAAACGTCCGCTCCCCACCCCAAAGCTGCCGCTCTCCCTAAGCTCCCAGCGCCCTAGTTGCCGTCGGCCCGCGCCGGTTCGCGCGGCGGCGCTTTCACCACCGGCGGCATGACCTTGGGCGCGGCGGGTGATTTCGCCTGCGGCCCGGCTTTCGGTGCCGCACCCGCTTCGGATGGCGGGCGCCGCCCGGTCTGTTCCTCGATCCATTGCTGGTTGAGCACCGGGCCGTCGCTCTGCGGCTGCGCCTGGGCCGGCGGCGGCACTTGCGGCGCGTCGCCTTCGGGCGGGCGGCTGTCATAGGGCAGCTCGATCGGCATGCCATTCTCGTCGGTCAGCCCGCCGCCGCCGCCTTCGTCGGGGGCACCGAAATAGGCGTCATCCTCTTCCTCGAGCTGCCATTCGGGCAGCTTGACCTCGGTGTCGAATGCCTCGACCGGGCGCCGCGCCACCGCGACGCGCATGAAATCGGCAAAGGCTTTCGCCGGCGCGCGGCCGCCCTGCAGCCCGCCGACCGGCTTCGCGTCGTCGCGGCCCATCCACACGCCGGTGGTGAGCCCGCTCGAAAAGCCCAAAAACCAGCCGTCCTTGTTGCTCGACGTCGTCCCGGTCTTGCCCGCGACGGGACGGCCGATCTGTGCCGCCTTGCCGGTACCGGTGTTGACCGCGGTCTGGAGAAGGTCGGTGATCCCCGCCGCGACCCAATGATCGACCAGCACCTGCCCGCGCTCGGCGGGGCGCTGGTAGAGCAGCCGTCCGTCGGCGGTGGTCACCTTGGTGATGCCATAGGGTTGTACCGAAACGCCCCCCCGCGCCACCGCGGCAAAGGCGGCGGTCATGTCGATCGCGCGCACCTCGGCGCTGCCGAGCACCATCGACGGGTGGGTGTTGACCGGGGTCGTGATGCCGAAGCGCCGCGCCATGTTGGCGACCGCCGAAAAGCCGACCTCGTCGCCAAGCTTCGCCGCGACGGTGTTGACCGAATAGGCAAAGGCGGTGCGCACCGTGATCGCGCCCGAAAAGCGCCCCGACGAATTGCGCGGGCTCCAGCCGTTGATCGTCACGGGCTCGTCGACCACTTCGTCGTCGACCTTATGGCCGGCTTCGAGCGCGGCCATATAGACGAACAGCTTCCACGCCGAGCCCGGCTGGCGTACCGCCTGCGTCGCGCGATTATAGTTCGAGGTGACATAGTCGGTGCCGCCGATCATGGCGCGCACCGCGCCGTCGCGATCGAGCGCGACCAGCGCACCCTGCACGCCCTTGGGCACATTGGCCTGGATCGACGCCGTCGCCGCGCGCTGCATGCCAAGGTCGATCGTCGTATAGACGTCGAGCGCCTCGCTGCCTTCGTCGATCAGCATGTCGAGCTGCGGCAGCGCCCAGTCGGTGAAGTAGCGCGCGCTGTTCTGCCCGGTTTCCGCCGCCATCTGGACGTCGGCGGGCTTGGCGCCGTCGGCCTGCGCCTGGGTGATCACGCCCGCGTCGACCATCACGCCCAGCACGACCCCGGCGCGGCCCAGCGCCGCCTGTGCGTCGGCGGTCGGCGAATAGCGCGACGGCGCCTTGACCAGCCCGGCGACGACCGCCGCCTCGGACAGCGACATTTCGGTGGCGCTATGCCCGAAAAAGCGCCGCGACGCGGCGTCGATGCCATAGCTGCCGCCGCCGAAATAAACTTTGTTCAGATAGAGTTCGAGCAGCTCGTCCTTCGAGAATTTCCATTCGAGCGCGAGCGCGAGGACCATTTCGCGCATCTTGCGCGTCCAGGTATAGCTGTTCGACAGGAAGATGTTGCGCGCCAGCTGCTGGGTGATCGTCGACGCGCCCTGCATGCGCCGCCCGCTGCCATAATGCTGGACCGCAAATGCCGCGGCGCGCGTCATGCCGACAGGGTCGAGCCCGGGGTGGTAGCGGAAACGCCGGTCCTCGACCGCGACCATCGCGTCCTGCATCACCTGCGGGGTTTCGCGCAGGGTCAGCCAGCGGCCGTAATTGGGGCCGAGCGACAGGAAGACGGTGCCGTCGGCGGCGTGGATGCGGATCGTCTGGCCGGCCGGCGACTTCTTCAATTCCTCGAAGCTCGGAATGCGCTGCACCGCGATGCCGACCGCGACCGCCGCCGCCACCGCGCCGACGACCGCAAGGCCGAGGCCCCAGCGGAACAAGCGGCGCAGCCAGACGCGCCAGCGCACCGGCTCGCCCTTCGGTGACGACCCGCCGCTTTTGCCGGACGATGATGACTTACCTGACGATGCCTGCTGTCGTTCGCGGCGCAAAGCGTTGTTTTCCTTCCCTCGCCGCGCCCTGTCAGCGGCCCTTGATCGTCAGCCCCCCGGCGAAGGCGTTCAATCCTTGCCGGTGGTTGCGTCATCCTGCCCGCGGTCCGCGAAGTCAAGCGCCGCGCTGTTGATGCAATAGCGCAGCCCGGTCGGTCCGGGCCCGTCGGGGAAGACATGGCCGAGGTGGCCTTCGCATGTCGCGCAGCGCACTTCGGTGCGCACCATGCCGTGGCTGGTATCGCTGATTTCCTTCACGGCCGCCCCCTCGGCGGGGGCGGTATAGCTCGGCCAGCCCGAACCGCTGTCATATTTGGTGCCGCTGTCGAACAGCGCTGCGCCGCAGCCGGCGCAGCGATACAGGCCGTCGCCCTTATGGTCGGTATATTTGCCGGTGAAGGCGCGCTCGGTGCCCCCTTCGCGCAGCACATGATGCGCCATCGGGTCGAGGGTCTTTGCGGTTTTCGGGTCGGTCATGGGGAGGCTCCTCCAGGTCGCGTCGGGTCTTATATCGGCGCGCGGCCCGGTCGCGACAAGCCCCTTGGGACGGACCGTTGCGCGTCATGGATTTCGTGCGGAGAATCGAGAAGGGGATAGGGTTCACGCGAAGACGCGCAGACGTTGGCGCGGGCCGATAGGCCCGCTTTTCCCTTCGACGATGCGGCGAACGCAATGCTGGAATAAAGGCCGCTTCGCGGTAAACAGGTCTTCTTCGCGTCTTCGCGTGAAATTTTCTCAGCTCAATTGACGCGCGTTGCTCGCGACACCAAACGGACCATCGAAGGCAAGGCGGCGGCAAGCGACGTCAAGCCGCCGGCAAGGCCTGCATTTTCGCCGAGCCGCCAGACCAGATTCGCGAGCGCAAAAGGCCGCGCCATGCGCCTTGCCAGCCGCTCCTGAAAATCCGGTGCTGCACCAGGGCCGCCGCGCCGCCATGCCGCCACCGCCGCCTCGGCGCTCGCGACGGCGAGCCCCATGCCCTCGCCGGCAAGGCTTGGGATCACCCCCGCCTGGTCGCCGAGGCGGAACAGCCCCGGCGCGGTCTCGGCGGTGCGCCAGCCATAGGGGACATGACCGATCGCATCGACGCCCTGTGTCCACTCGGCATAAGCAAGCCGCTCGCCGAGCGCCGGCAGCGCGTCGCCGAGCGCGCCGAGCAGCGCGGCGGGGTGGCCCCCGGCTTCGTCGAGCCGCGACTTGTGGACCGCGAGGCACAGGTTGCCGCTGCCGTCCTCCTGCCGCACCAGCCCGGCATAGCCGCGGTCGAACAGGTGCAGCTCGACCGCATCGCCGATCAGCCGGGCGAGCGCGGGGTGGGCGGGAAGCCGCAGCCGCAGCCCGATCACCGGGTCGCGCCGCTGCCATGGCGCGGGTTCGCGCGGGAAGCCGCGAAAGCCGTGCTTGCCCGACGCGAGGAACAGCGACGGCGCGGCAAGCATGGCGCCATCGCGGGTCTGCACGCGTCCGTCGCCGATCGCGGTCGCATGGATGCCGCGCTCAAGCGTCGCTCCCGCCGTTGCGGCGGCCGCCTGCAAGGTGGTATCGAGCCGGCGGCGCGACACCGCCATCGCCATGTGCGGCAGCCCTGTTTCGCTGCGCCGCGATCCCGCGAACAGGCGCACGCACCTGACCGGCTGCCCGCCGAGCGCGGGGCGGTCGATCCCGAGCGCTTCCAGCCGCGCGAGCGACCGCCAGCTCAAAAAACCGCCGCACAGCGCGTCGCCCGTTTCGCGGGCGCGCTCGAGCAGCAGTGTCTTCGCCCCGGCACCGGCGAGGCCGATCGCCGCCGCGGCCCCTGCGGGCCCGGCGCCGATGACGATCGCATCGGGGTCTTTCACCGGATGCGCTCGACGCAGAGCCGGTAGGGAAAGCTGCGGAAAATCCGGCATTCGCCGGCGCTTTCGGGCAGCGCCTCGGCGAGCATCGCCTGCCATTCGGCGCGCCGAAAGCTGCGCCCGACCGACAATTGCCCGTCGCGCCGGACGATCGGGTCGACCAGCGCGAGCGCTGCGAGCAGCGGATAACCCGCGAAGGGAAGGCGCTGGCGATGCAGGTCGTTGACCAGCCAGCCGCGCGCGCTCTCGGCCTCCATGAAGCGCAGAAACTCGCCGCGCTGACCCGGCGTCATATGGTGGGTGACGAGGCTGGACAGGATGATGTCCCACTCCCGCCCCGCCAGATCGCGGTAATCGCCGGTGATTAGCCGCGCGCAGCCGCCGCACCGGGCTGCGGCAACGGGCGCACTCTTCGGATTGAGATCGACTCCGGCAAGATCGAGCGCGACCCCGCGCCGTTCGCCCCAGCGCGCGATCGCCAGGAGCATGTCGCCCGCGCCGAAACCGACGTCCAGGATACGCCACGGCCGCTCGCCGGCGCCGCGCGCGCGGACGCGGTCGAGGAAAGCCATCGTCGGCCGCCGCGCCAGCGTCAGCCCGTTGATCCGCGACAGGTCGCCGAGGACCTTGGCGTAACGGGCCGGGGGCAGTGCGACCGCGTCCATTTCCTCCTCGGCCTCAATCGGCGTGCGAAGGCTGGCGAAGGGGTTCATGATGCGGTGAAGCGGATCGCTTCGGCCGCCAGCCCGGGGCCGAAGGCGATCGCGATACCCGGCCCCCGCGCGCCGCGCGCCATCATGTCGGCGAGCACGAAGAATATCGTCGCCGACGACATATTGCCGAAACGTGCGAGCACCGACCGGCTGTCTGCCAGCGCGGGCGGCGGAACGCCCAGCGCATGCTCGACCGCGTCGAGCACCGAGCGGCCGCCGGCGTGGACGGCAAGCAGGCGCGGCGCGCCGGCCTCGCCGAACAGGTCGCGCTGAACCTCCGGCGCCGCCAGCGCCTCGCGCAGCCGCCCCGGCACCTCGCCCGACAGGATCATCTCGAACCCCTTGTCGCCGATATCCCAGCGGATGAGGTCGGCGCTGTCTTCGAGCGCAAGGCTGCGGCCTTCGCCGAGCGCAAGCCCGCCCTCGTCCGCCGATACGATCCCGGCTGCGGCGCCGTCGCTGAATTGCAGCATCGCGAGCAGCGGCTCGGGCGTGTCGGCGAGGCTGAGGTGCAATGTCGACAGCTCGACGCTGACCACCAGCACCACCGCGTCCGGTTCGGATCGCACGATATGCCGCGCGGTGCGCAGCGCGGTGATCCCGGCATAACAGCCCATGAAGCCGATCAGCACCCGCTCGACGCCGGGCGCGAGGTGCAGCCGCCGTGCCAGGATCTGGTCGATCCCCGGCGCGACGAAGCCGGTGCAGCTTGCGACGACGATATGCGTGACGCGCCCGGCATCGAACGCGCCGCCCAGCGCGCCGATCGCCCGCATCGCCAGATCGGGGGCGTGCTGCGCATAGGCGGCCATGCGCGCCGAGGTCGGCGGCAGCCCGGGGACGTCATAAAAGCCGCCGGGCGCAACCGGCGACCCGCCCTCCAACGTCGGGGGGAGCACCGACCAGCGATGCTCGATCCCCGATCGCGCCGCCATGCGCGCAAAGATCGCCCGTACCCGCTCATCGGCGAGCCGCGGCGTCGCCCAGTCGATGAACGGCTGATGGATGTCGTGCCCCGGTGCCGCGGTGGCGAGGGCGTTCAGCCAGGCGGACGGCGGGGGGCTGTTCATGGCGCGGGTGTGACCGAAAAGCGGGATGCTGGCCAGCGGATTAGCGCCGGGCAGGCTTTACCGGGGCTTAACCATGGATATGCTAGTCAAACCCCATGAAACTGCGTCTTTTTCTGAGCATCGCGATGCTCGCCTGCCCGGCGATGGCGGCGGCGCAGTGCCTGCTCTGCGCGCAGCAGGGATCGTCGGCGGCGGTTTCGACTCGCAGCACCGCGACCCCGCTGCATGTCGAGGTCGAAACCCAGCTCGATATGGGGCGTGTCGCGGTCGGCGCGATGGGCGGCGAGGTCGAAATCGACCCGGCGTCGGGCGCGCGGCGCCTGCGCGGCGACGTCGTCGATCTCGGCGGTTTTTCGCTCACCGGCGTCGTGACGGTGCGCGGCGAGCCGGGTGCCGAGGTTCGTGTCATCCTGCCCGCGACGATCGAACTCGAAGGCGGGGGCGGGCGCCGCGCGCGCGTCGACGGCCTCGCCACCGACCTCTCCGCCGCGCCGCGGCTTGGTCCCGACGGCCGCCTCCAATTCCGCTTCGGCGGCCGGCTCCAGGTCGCGGCGGCGGGCGATGGCGACTATCGCGGGCGGATTCCGGTGACGGTGGAATATCAATAAGGTGATGCGGGTGCTTTGGGGTGGGGAGCTGACGTTCCGATAACCGTCATCCCGGGCTTGACCCGGGATCCCGCTTTTTTGCGGGCACACGCAGCCTTCGACGTCAAGCGGGACCCCGGATCAAATCCGGGGTGACGATGATTGGAATGGCAGCAACCGGCCGCTTGCAGACCCTCGTTACCCCGGGATCCCCCTTCTGATGCATCAGCCCTTCGCCTGGGCCTGTCCCCGCATCCCGAACAGCGCGGTCCCGACGCGGACATGCGTCGCGCCCAGCATCACCGCGGTTTCATAATCGCCGCTCATCCCCATCGAACGCAGCGGCAGGCCGCTGCGTTCGGCGAGTTCGTCGAGCAGCGCGAAATAGGGCGCAGGTTCGACATCGGCCGGCGGGATCGCCATCAGCCCGTCGATCGTCAGCCCGGCATCGGCCGCCGCGGCGAGCAGCGCGGGGAGGCCGGCGACGGCGCAGCCGCCCTTTTGCTCCTCATCGCCGATATTGACCTGGACGAACAGCTGCGGCTGCCGCCCCGCCTTCGCGCAAGCCTTCGCGAGCGCGTGCACCAGCGACGCGCGGTCGACCGAATGGATCGCGTCGAACAGCGCCACCGCTTCCTCGGCCTTGTTCGACTGGAGCTGGCCGATCAGGTGGAGCGCGATGCCCGGCGTTTCGGCGCGCAGGCCGGGCCATTTCGCCGCGGCTTCCTGCACCCGGTTTTCGCCGAAATCGCGCTGGCCCGCAGCGATCAGCGGGCGGATCGCCGCGGCATCGTGGGTCTTCGACACCGCGATCAGGCGGACATCTTTCACCGGCCGCTGCGCGCGCCTTGCCGCCTCGGCGATATTCGCCTCCACCGCCGCCAGCCTGTCCGCCGCTTCGCTCATCGCCTGTTTCCCGTTTCGCACGCGTTGCGCGCCGCCTGTGCGGGCCTATAGGAAGGGCAATGGTCCGGCGCCACCCCCTGCCAAAGCTCTGGCTGTCAAAACTCTGGCTGTTCAGCGACGAACGGTCGGCGGCGGGCGTCGCCGAACTGGCGGCGCTGCTGCCGCCGGGCAGCGGGGTCGTGCTGCGCCACGACCGCCTCGCCGCGGGGCCGCGCTGGCGGCTGTTCCGGCGGCTGATGCGCATCGCGCGGGCGCGCGGCCTGACCGTGCTGCTCGCCGGGACGCCCGCGCTGGCGAAGCGCTGGGGCGCCGACGGCGTTCATCTCCGCCAGCACGCCGCGGGCCGCGCGGCGCAGGCGCACCGGCTCGGCCTGCTGGTGACGATGCCGGTGCATGATGCGCGGGAAGCCCGCCGCGCGCGCCGCGCCGGGGCGCAGGCGGTCTTCATCTCGCCGCTCCATCCGACGCGCTCGCACCCCGGCGCCCCCGCGCTCGGCCGCGCCGCATGGCTGCGCCTCGCGCGCCTGTCGGGCGCGCCGCCGGTCGCGCTCGGCGGAATGACGCCCGCGCGCGCGCGCCAGCTGCGGCGGACGAGCGGGATTCCCGGCTGGGCGGGGATAGATGTATGGGATCGAAAAGCCGCAGCGCGCCGAACAAAGGCTGCGTTGAGATTTGGTTCGGGGTGAGTCGAAAATGGTGATTTTTCGGGACCCGGAGCGCAGCGCACTTATGTGCGTGAGCACCGGAAGCTTGAAAAATTGACATTTGCAGGCCGCCCCGGGCCAAATATCAACGCAGCCTAGAAGCGGAAGGCAGTTCCGACATAAACCGCCTGGCTGTCGCGCCGCGCATCGGTCAGCGGTTCGACCCGGTCGTCGGTGCGATAGCGGACACCGGCGGTGACATCGATATTCTTGGTCAGACGATAGCTGCTGACGACATCGACGGTCTGGTCGGTGCCGGGCGCGGTGATGCGGTCGGTCGCGCCGGCGGGATCGCTCGGCCGCGTCAGCATCTTGGTCGCGAAGCGCGACTTCTTCTCGCTCTGGTCGGGCGCCTTCGCGACCGGCAGGTTGCGCAGGTCGGTACCGCGCGGCAGCTGCGGCGTGACGAATTTCTCGAAGCCGACCGACGCGCCGAGGTTGTAGGCGACGGGCGCGATGGCGACCGGCGTCGTGCGGCCGCCGGCGATGTTGGCCAGCGCGGCGGTGCGCGCCGCGCTCGAACTGTCGTCGCGCGAGCGAATCACGACGGTGATCGCACGGTTCTTGCGATTCTCGTCGGAGAGCGCGGGGGTGAAGGTGAAGCTGCGGCGCGCTTCTTCCGACATTTTGGCGTAGCGCGCGATCAGGCGCGGGTCGCCCGACGCGGGGGTGAACTGGCCGAGCAGGGTTTCAGAGAGGGTCGTGTCGCGGATGCGGTCGGCGCGCGTCATCGCCGCCAGTGCCGGCGGCAACACAAGCGAAATCGCCGCGGCAGCGACGAGACCGGTTTTCCAAAAATGTCGCGGTTTCCGCGCCATTGCTCTGCGACTCCATCCCCAATTGATTCGGCAGATAGGACGTGTTCGGCGATATTGCCAGTGATTCCACCGCGATTAATCGCATTCGCCGAGCTTTTCGCCGGTGTTGTTGCGCGATGACCACAGTTTCGTGCCAGTCTGAGCCGGGCATGAACCGCGGCAGCCGCGCAATTGCCGCGCTTGCCGGACGGCGGCAAGGGCGATAGAGACGCTGGAAATTCCCGTATGCGCGGCCGGGTTTCTGTGTGGCTGGCGGCGCCCAAGATAAGGTATTCCGGCATGTCCAAGCTTTCCGTCCCTGCCGCGTTCGGCGCCACGCCCGGTCGCCGTTCGGCCACGCTCGCGCTGCTCGGCGTCGCGGCGTTCGGCCTTGCGGCCTGCGGCGGCGGCAAGGAACGGCCCCGCGCCGATCTGGCCGCGAGCCAGGTGACGACGATCGGTGTCAACAGCTATTTGTGGCGTGCATCGCTCGACGCCCTGTCGTTCATGCCGTTGCTCCAGGCCGATTCGTCGGGCGGCGTCATCATCACCGACTGGTATGCGAACCCTGCCAATCCGGGCGAACGGCTGAAGGTGACGGTATCGATCCTCGACCGCGACCTGCGCGCCGATGCGTTGCGTGTCGCCGCGTCGCGCCAGGTGTCGCAGGGCGGCGCCTGGGTCGATGCGCCGGTCCAGGCGGCGACGGTGCAGAAGCTCGAGGAAATCATCCTCACCCGCGCCCGCGACCTGCGCCGCGGCGCGATCGAAGGCTGATATTCAATTCCGTCATCCCGGCGAAGGCCGGGATCTCGACCTCGGTATCTGATGCACCGGCGAGATCGCGGCCTTCAACCTTCGGTTGAAGTTTATCCTGAGCGCCTGCAAAGGCAGTCGAAGGGCGGGGATGGCGACCATGTAGACAGACTAAACGGGGTAGCAGATAAATGACCCGCGAACCGCGCTTCGGCGCCCTCGCCGCCGATGCTCGCTGGCAGGCCGCATGGGACGCCGCGAACAGCTTCGCCACCAAGGAAAGCGGCGAAAGGCCCAAGGCCTATATCCTCGAGATGTTCCCCTATCCGTCGGGGCGCATCCATATGGGGCATGTCCGCAACTATGCGATGGGCGACGTGCTCGCGCGCTTCAAGGCGATGACCGGCCACGACGTCCTCCACCCGATGGGCTGGGACGCCTTTGGCATGCCCGCCGAGAATGCGGCGATGGAAAAGGGCGTCCACCCCGGCGGCTGGACGCGCGACAATATCGCGTCGATGCGCGCGCAGCTGAAACGCCTTGGCCTCGCGATCGACTGGAGCCGCGAGCTCGCGACGTGCGAGCCCGATTATTACGGCCAGGAACAGGCGCTGTTCCTCGACCTGTTCGCGGCGGGGCTGGTCACGCGCAAGCACAGCTATGTCAACTGGGATCCGGTCGACATGACCGTGCTCGCCAACGAACAGGTGATCGACGGCCGCGGCTGGCGCTCGGGAGCGCTGGTCGAAAAGAAGAAATTGTCGCAGTGGTTCCTCAAGATCACCGACTTCGCCGAGGAATTGCTCGACGGGCTGGGCAGCCTCGACAGCTGGCCCGACAAGGTGCGGCTGATGCAGGAAAACTGGATCGGCAAGTCGCAGGGCCTTGAATTCAGCTTCAAACTGGCGGGCGGCGGCACCGGCTTCGACGTCTTCACGACGCGCCCCGACACGCTCTACGGCGCCAGCTTCGCGGCGATCTCGCCCGACCATCCGCTCGCCGAGAAACTGGCGCAGGATTCGCCCGAACTGACGGCCTTCATCGCCGAATGCCGCCGTCAGGGCACCGCCGCCGAGCAGATCGACACCGCCGAAAAGCTGGGCTTCGACACCGGCATCGCGGTCGAGCATCCGCTCGACCCGAACTGGCATCTGCCCGTCTGGGTCGTGAATTATGTGCTGATGGATTATGGCACCGGCGCGATCTTCGGCTGCCCGGCGCACGACCAGCGCGACCTCGACTTCGCGCATAAATATGGGCTGCAGGTTCACCGCGTCATCGCCGACGGCGACGAAACCGCGCAGCATTTCGCAGGGACCGAAGCTTACACCGGCCCCGGCAAGCTGGTGAACAGCCACTTCCTCGACGGGATGACGATCGACGAGGCGAAGGCGGCGGTCATCGCGCGGTCGGAGCATGAGGGCTGGGGCAAGGGCACCACTGTATGGCGCCTGCGCGACTGGGGCGTGTCGCGCCAGCGCTATTGGGGCACGCCGATCCCGTTCATCCACTGCGATGCGTGCGGCACGGTGCCGGTGCCCAAGGACCAGCTGCCCGTCGTGCTGCCCGAGGATGTCGATTTCAAGACCCCCGGCAATCCGCTCGACCGCCATCCGACGTGGAAGCATGTCGCTTGCCCGTCGTGCGGCGGCGACGCGGTGCGCGAAACCGACACGCTCGACACTTTCGTCGATTCATCCTGGTATTTCCTGCGCTTCGCCAGCTCGCCGCCGGACCAGCCCTTCGACCCCGAGGTGATCCGCCGCTGGCTGCCCGTCGACCAGTATATCGGCGGCATCGAGCATGCGATCCTCCATCTGCTCTACGCGCGCTTCTGGACGCGTGCGCTGCAGAAGATGGGGATGATCGACATCGCCGAGCCCTTCGCCAGCCTGTTCACACAAGGGATGGTGACGCACGAAACCTACAGCCGCGAACAGGGCGAGGGCCAGGCCGCGCTTTTCTTCACCCCCGACGAGGTGACGCGCACCGCCGATGGTGCGACGCTGAGCGCCGACGGCGCGCCGGTCGATGTCGGCCGCGTGATCAAGATGTCGAAGTCGAAGAAGAATGTCGTCGATCCCGACGCCATCCTCGACCAATATGGCGCCGACGCCGCACGCTGGTTCATGCTCTCCGACAGCCCGCCCGAGCGCGACCTGCCGTGGAGCGAGGCGGGGATCGAAGGCGCCTGGCGCTTCGTTCAGCGCCTGTGGCGGATTTTCGGCGACACCGGAAACGCCGGCGACGGCGGTGAAGACAAGCCGCTTGCGCGCAAGCTCCACCAGGCGATCGCCGGGGTCGCGACCGATGTCGAGGCTTTGGGCTTCAACAAGGCCGTCGCGAAAATCCACGCGCTGGCGAACGAGATCGAAAAGGCACCGCCGTCGGCGACGCGCGCCGAGGCATGCCGGACCTTGATCCTGCTCGTCGCGCCGATGATGCCGCATCTCGCCGAAGAGGCCTGGGCGGCGCTGCCGGCCAGCCAGCGCACCACCGCGATGATCGCCGATGCCGCGTGGCCCGCCGCCGATCCGGCACTGCTCGTCGATGACGAGGTGACAATCGCCATCCAGATCGCCGGTAAGCTGCGCGATACGATGACGCTCGCCAAAGGCCTCGACAAGGATGCGGTGGAAGCCGCGGCGCTCGCGCGTCCGCGAATCGTCGAACTGCTGGCAGGTAGCGCGCCGAAGAAGGTGATTGTGGTCCCCGACCGTTTGGTGAATATCGTATCTTGATGCGCACGATCCTTGTCTCCGCCCTCGTGGCCGCCTCGCTGACCATCGGCGGCTGCGGCCTGCGTCCCTTGTACGCCAATGGCAGCAAGGGGACGGTGGCGACCGTGCTCGCCGATATCGACGTCGCGCCGATCGAGGGTCATTCGGGCTGGCTCGTCCGCAACGCGCTTCGCGATCGCTTCGTCGCGACCGAGGGCGGACGCGGACCGGGCAAGCGGCTGCGGCTCGACGTCAAGCTCGAGGATTCGATCACCGGCTTCGGCGTCCGCGCCGACGATGCGGTGACGCGCGAACGTCGCACCCTGCGCGCGCGTTATCAACTCGTCGACGCGGCGAGCGGCGAGGTGCTGGTCGATGCGACCGCCGCCGCCGACGCCGGGATCGACGTCGTCGGCAGCGAATATGCGACGATCGCCGCCGAAAGCTCGGCGCTCGAACGACTCGCCTCGGGCGTCGCCGACCAGATCGTCGCGCGCCTCGCGGTCTTCGCCAATCGCGGCGGCGCGGCCCCGGCGGCTCCGGCAACGGGGGCGCCCGCAACGACGCCGCCCCCGCATTAAGGTCAGTGGGGGTTCAATTTCCGTCTCGCCCGCAGGCTCTGCGCCCCTGCGAAGGCAGGGGCCCATCTCCCGCCGTGGCGAAATCCGGCGAACGGTTCGGGAAGACAACAGCAGGGGAGATGGACCCCTGCCTTCGCAGGGGTACGGGCAAGATAGTGCCGAATAATAGCTCAATCCCCACAGGTCTCGGCCGGCGATGAAGGCCGTCAAACCCGCCGAGCTCGAACGCCTGTCGCGCCTCGATCCCGCCGTCCGCTTCACGCTGCTGACCGGTCCCGACGAAGCGACGATGGCGGCGGTCGCCGGCCACCTGATCGGCCTCGCGGGCAAGGAGGCCGAACGGCTCGACCTCACCGGCACCCAGCTGGCGCAGGATCCGTCGCTGCTCGCGGCCGAGGCGGCATCGATGTCGCTCTTTTCGCCCGCGCGCGTGATCCGGCTCGAAATCGCGGGCAGTGGCGACGACAGTCTCGCGGCGGTCGAGGCTCTGCTTGCCGCCGATACGGTGATCAATCCGGTGATCGCGACCGGCGCGACGGTCACCGCCAAATCGAAACTGGTCAAGCTGGTCGAAGCGTCGCCGAACGCCGCCGCCGCCATCTGTTACCAGCCCGACCGGCGCGCGCTCGTCGGCATCGCGATGGCCGCGGCCGAAGAACAGGGCCTCCGCCTCGCCAATGCCGAGGCGCAATTGCTCGTCGATCTCGTCTCGGGCGACCAGGCGCTGATGCGCCGCGAGATCGAGAAGATGGCGCTCTACCTCGACGCCGGGCGCGACCGGCAGCGACAGGTGGCGGCCGCCGATATCGCCGCGCTCGGCGCCGCGACGCACGAGGAGGACGTCAGCGAATGCATCAACGTCGCGCTCGGCGGCAAAGTGCGCGATCTGCCCGCGATGCTCGCGACCGCGGCGGCGGTCGGGGTGGCCGAAATCCGCATCATCCGCGCGCTCGCGATCCGGGCGATGCAGCTGGCGCGGCTGCGGGCCGAGGTCGACGCCGGGGCGCATCCCGCAACTGTCGTCGCCGCGAAGAGCAGCGGCGTGTTCTGGAAAGAACGCGATGCCGTCACCGCGCAGCTCCACATCTGGGATTCGGTGCGCGTCGCGCGGCTGATGAGCCGCCTGCTCGATTGCGAACGCGCGTTGAAATCCTCGGGCACCCCGGGCGCGGTGCTGTTCCGCAAGCTGATGACCGACATCGCCCACCAGGCCGCGCGGGCGCGCTGACCCCTTTCCCCTCCCGCGAGCGGGAGGGGGCTAGGCCGCTTCGCTCTCCGCCTTGCGCGGCTTCGGCACATCGGGCGGAACGAAGGTCCAGATCGTGTCGCCCGCCTCGACCCCGGGCCGGTGCCCGGTCGAAAAGATCAACAGATCGCCCGATGGCTTGACCACCGCCAGGCTGTCGCCGCCCGACGCCTTCATCCGCTGCGCGTAATCGGCATAGGTGAACACTTCGGTGATCCGGGTGCGGCTGAACGTCCATCCCGCCTGCAACCGGTCGAGCTGTTCCTCGATCGGGGTGCCGGCGAGCGTGAAGATGCGTCCGCGCCGGACGTGGCCGGCGCGCGATTCGCCGACCGTGCGGCTGACCCGGTCGTGGCCGATCTCGGGCGCCAGTTCGCTGCAGATCAGCGCATTATAGGCGTCGTTGTCGGTCGCCGCGATCAATTGCTGATATTCGCCGAGGTCGAGGTGATCCTCGCGCACCTCGTCCAATATGTCGCCGTGATAGACGGGCACGTCGGCGCGCCGCGCGCGGCGGAGCGCGAGCTGGCTCGGGTCGGCGATCAGGATCTTGCGGTCCTGCCCCTTGATGAATTCGGCGAAGGCGATCGTCCAGCTGTTCGCGCCGACCAGCAACACGCCCTCGCCCTTGCCGCGGTCGAGTCCGAGCCAGCGCGCGAACGGCGCGGCGGTAAAGCCGTGCGCGAAGATCGTGGCGATGACGACGGCGAAGGACAAGGGCACCAGCGCCTCGGCGCCCGGCACGCCATAATCGGACAGGCGCAGCGCGAACAGGCCGGTGACCGCCGCGGCGACGATGCCGCGCGGTGCGATCCAGGCGACGAACAGCCGTTCCTTGAACGGAATGCGCGTGAACAGCAGCGCGGTCATGATCGTCAGCGGCCGGACGACGAACAGCAGCAAGATGAGGAACAGCAGGAAGCGGAACTGGAAATTCTGCACCACGCTCCAGTCGAGCGTCGCCGACAGGATGATGAAGACGCCCGAGACGAGGAGGACGGTGAGGTCCTCCTTGAAGCGCATCAGCGTGTGGCTCGAATAGGTTTCGCGGTTCGCCATCACCACCCCCATCACGGTGACGGTAATCAGTCCGGTTTCGTGCATGATCAGGTCGGACAGGACGAAGACCGCGATCACCGTCGTCAGCAGCACCGGCGCCTTCAGATATTCGGGCACCCAGCCGCGCGGAAAGGCAAAGGTCAGCGCAAAGCCCGCGGCGCTGCCGATGATCACCGCGAGCAGGCTCGCTGCGACGACGTCGGTCACAATCCCGATGCTATCCGCCTCCGCCCCGCCATGGGTGATATAGGCAAAGATGCCAACCGCTAGCAGGGCGCCGATCGGGTCGTTCACGATCGCTTCCCATTTCAGCATATGCTTGACGCGCGGCGTGATATTGAGTGATCGCAGCATCGGGATGATCACCGTCGGTCCGGTCACCACCATGATCCCGCCGAACAGCGCCGCCAGCTCGAATGGCAGCCCGGCGCCGTAATAAGCGGCTGCGGTGCCGAGTATCCAGCCGACGGGCACGCCGATAAAGACGAGCATGAACACCGCGATTCCCGCGTGGCGCAATTCGCGAAACTTCAGGCTGAGCCCGCCTTCAAACAGGATGACCGCGACCGCGAGCTTGATGATCGGCTCGCGCAAGTTCCCGAAATCGCGCTCGGGATCGATCAGCCCCAGCACCGGCCCCGCGAGGATGCCGGCCACGAGCATCAGCGCGATCGCCGGTTTGCCCGTCCGCCAAGCGGCCCATTGGGCACCGATGCCGATCACCCCGATCAGGGCGATTTTGACGAGCAGGGATTCGATCGCGAACATGCGATCAGCCTATGCCATGATGCGGGAAAGGTTCCAGAAAGAAGGTGCATATGTCGATTGCGAACGACAGTGGAGGATGCCCGATTTGGGATGCACAGGTGGCTATGCCCGTATCCGCCGTTCAGCCCACCCTTCGTCATCCCGGGCTTGACCCGGGATCCCGCTTTTTGGAGGCACCCGCAGTTTTCGACGTCAGGCGTCACCCCGGATCAAGTCCGGGTGACAAGGAAGCAAAGGGTAACTGCCGGCCGTCATCGGCCATCCCCGTGGCGGGTGTACTAAGGATATCGCCCAAAAGGAAACCGCCCGCTCACCGGAGTGAGCGGGCGGCTCCCGTTGCTTCCTGCGCGATCAGAATTTGCCGCGCAGGGTCACGCCATAGGTCCGCGGTTCTGCAAGGAACTGCGAGAAGATCTGGCGACCGCCCGGATATTGCGGGTCGGCGAACGCAGCGGTGGTCGACGTGGCGCCTTCCTGGAACGGCGAGTTGAACGCGACCTGGGAGTAGTTTTTGTTGAAGATATTCTGCGCCCAAAGCTCGATGCCCCATTTCTCGTCGGGGCCGCGGACGCCGACGCGGGCGTTGAACAGAGCATAGCCATCCTGTGCCTTCTGCGGGAACAGGTCAGAGCCGGTGTTATAGTCGCTGGTCATGCGGCCATCGATATAGACGAGGCCGGTCAGCCCGCTGCTCCCGATTTCGGGGGTCCAGGTCACGCTGCCGGTGGCGACCAGTTCGGGCGCGTTCGACAGATTATTGCCCGGCAGCAGGCGCAGCGCCTGGTCGAGCGGCGCGCCCGATTTGTTGCCCACCAGATTGCTGCGATATTTGGTATTCGCATAGGTAAGGCCGGCGGTCATGCGGAAGCTGCGTGCGGGGACCAGCGAGGCTTCGAGTTCGAAGCCCTCGGTGCGCACGCCCCAGCTGACATCGTCGGGGTTGCAGGCCCCGCTCCCCGTCGCGCCGGCATTGAAATTGGGCGCGCCGGGGAATTTGCTCTGGTCGCGGTCGCCGCCATTCAGGTCGGCCGAACAGCCGTTGACCGTCTGGACGATGAACACGCTGCCGTTGAACGTATTGAGCTGGAAATTCTTGAAGTCCGACCGGAAGAAGGTCAGCCCGACGCCGAACGGACCGGTCGAATATTTCGCACCCAGTTCATAATTGTTCACCAGTTCGGGGTCGAACTGCAGATTGCCGACCAGCGCCTGCGCCCCGCCCGCCGCGGCGAAGGTCGTCGTCGGAACGCCGTTCACGAGCTGGATCGGGTTTTTGAGTGCCGAACGGTCGAGGTTGAAACCGCCTGCCTTATAGCCGCGCGAGAAGCTGGCGTAGAGCATCAGGTCGTCGACCGGCTTGTACGACAGGATCGCGGTGCCGGTCCATTCGTCTTCGCTGCGCTTGTCGCGGATCGACACGCCGTCGAGTTCGGCGGTCGAATTGCCCTGGCAGGCAAGGCCGATCAGCCCGCCGGCGACGCCGCGGACGGTCGCGCTGGGGTTGGTCAGGTCGTCGGTCATCCGGCTCTGGACGAACTGGCACGCCGTGTTGTCGTTGGTGAAGCTCGCGCTGAACTTCTTGCGGTCGTTGGTGTAGCGAACGCCGAAGGTGAAATCGAGCTTGTCGGTGATGTGGAAGATATTGTGGGTGAACAACGCCCAGTTGCGCCCGTTCTGGCGATAGACGTCGTTGATGCTGCCGCGATCGCTGATGCCGTCGAGCGCCGCGAGGCTCGCGACGACGTCGCCGCCGATGGCCGGGCCGAGCGCGCCGAGGATCGTCGCCGGGCCGACGCCGGGGAAGATGCATGACGGGCTGTTCGGCGAATAAAGCCCCGAAAGCGCACCGGCGCCCGAGATGAGGCGGCATGCCGCAAAGCGGCCATAATCTTCGCCGAAGCGCAGATTGTCGCGCACGGTCAGCTTTTCATTGGCGAAAAAGCCGCCGACCAGCCAGTCGAGCTTGCCGTCGAACGCTTCGCCCTGCAGGCGCAGTTCCTGGGTGAAGGTGTGGAACTGGCGATAGGCGTCCTTGCTGTCGGCGCGATAGAGGATGTCGACCGCACCATAATCGAGGTCGCCCGCCTGCCCCGAACGATATTCGCGATAGCCGGTGATCGAGGTCAGCGTCGCGCCGCCCAGATCCCAGTCGATCTGGCCCGAAAAGCCGTAATCCTTGGTCTTGCCGGCAAAGCTGCGGCCGGGACTGACCGAGATATTGCGGTCATAACCCTGGTTGAACGCGCCGAGCGGCTGGCCAAGGTCGGTGAGAACGCGGATGATATTGTTGGTCGTGTCGGTCGGCGGCGCGTTGGGCGCGCTCGGATTGTTGAGGTTGCCGATCATCGGATTGACGCTGTTGTCGATATAGGTCGCCGCGCAGCAGCGCTCGTTGCGATAGGTATAGTCGGCGATCAGCCGGATCGACAGCGCGTCGGTCGGTTCGAACAAGAGCTGGCCGCGCAGGAAATAGCGGTTGCGGTTGTTGACGTCGGTGTCGTTCGTCGTGTCCTTGTAGAAACCGTCGCGCTTCACCCACACGCCGTCGAGGCGCGCGGCGATCGTATCGGTGATCGGGCCGGTGACGCTGCCGCCGAGGCGCCAATAGTCGTAGTTGCCATAGGTCGCTTCGCCCGTCGCGCCGAATTCGAACGACGGCTTCTTCGAATAGATGCTGATCAGGCCCGCCGACGAGTTGCGGCCGCCGAGCGTGCCTTGCGGGCCGCGCTGGACCTCGACGCGTTCGATTTCGCCGAGTTCGTTGAGCCCGATGCCCGAACGCGAACGATAGACGCCGTCGATGAAGACGGGGACCGAGCTTTCGAGGCCCGGATTGTCGCCGACGGTGCCGATGCCGCGGATACGCGCCGAACCATTGGCTTCGCTACCGGTCGACGACACGAGCAGCGAAGGCGCGACCTGGTTCAATTGGCGGATGTCGTTCGCGCCGCTGTTCTGCAGCGTTTCGGCGCTGACCGCCGAAATCGCGACGGGAACGTCGGACAACAGCTGCGAACGACCCTGCGCGGTGACGATGATCGGCGCATCGCCGCTGTCGTCGCTGGCGGCGTCCTGCGGCGCGCTGTCCTGGGCAAAGGCCGGGGCCGCGGCTGCAGCGATCGCAATCGAAAGTCCAAGCGCGGTGGTGCGCAGCAAATGGCCAGCAAGAAGGGAAGATGATGTCATGACGGGCACTCCTCTCAACATTTCATTATTTTTGTTGCGAGGCGATCTTAACCGAACAACGACGCTGATCCAGCGTGGACCCCCTGCTTTTGCGTCATTTTTGGCCCGGTGATGTTTTTTGGCCACAGGGACACTGCCGGCGTCGCGATCGGGCGGCGGCGCGCGGGCGGGTCAGCGGCCGATTGCGACGCGGCGTGCCGTAGCGTCATCGCCCGCTCCGCCGCGGCAGGGAAAGGCGAGGAGGCGGCCCTGCGCGACGAGCATCGCGCGGTAGCCGCCGGAAAAATTTCCGGCAATCGCCGGATGTTGGGCATCGAGCCCGCCGGTCAGGCTGCCGAAAGCGGGCAGGATCAACCGCCGCGCGTCGCCGGCGAAACAGGCGCGCGCGACGCTGCGTCCGCGGATCGTCAGCCGCACCTTGGGATGGAAATGGCCGCTGATTTCGGGGCGCGTTTCGCCGGCTTCGCACTGATGGCGAAAGATGATGCCGTCGACCGCCAGCTCGTCGGCGACCTCGCCGCCCCATGCCCCGCCCGAAAGCCCGTCGTGATTGCCCGCGATCCAGACAAGCTTCGTTGCCGCCGCCTGGCCGCGCAACCGTTCGGCGATCGCCGGGACGATCCGGCTTGCTGCGCCCTGATCGTGAAAGCTGTCGCCAAGGCACCAGATCGCGCGCGCGCCGGTTTCGGCCGCCAGCCGTGCCAGCCGGTCGAGCGTATCGTGGCTGTCATAGGGCGGCAAAGGCTGGCCGCGCGCCGCATACCAGCTGGCCTTTTCCAGATGCAGGTCGGCGACGATCAGCGCGCCATGGTGCGGCCAGAACAACGCCCGGTCGGCGAGCGCCGCGAAGCGGTGGCCGGCAAAATCGAGGATGGGCGCGGGCGGCATGGCGCCGCTATGGCAAGCGCATCCACGCGCGGCAAGGGTGCGAAATAGGGGTGCGCAATCAGGGCGCGGTCCGCGTTCAGCTTCCGGCGCTGGCCCAGGTGTTCGCCGCGAAGCGCTGCCGCGTTTCGCGGGATGCACGGCTCGGCAGGTCGAAAACGACGCGCTTGTTCGGGAAATCGATCTCGACGCGGTCGAACAGTGCCAGGCTGTCCATTCCGAGCAGCAGCGCGGGGCGCGTTTCGAGGTTCAGTGCGCGAAAAGCCTGCGAATCGGCGAAAGCGACCGGCAGGTCGTTCACTTCGGCGCCGTTGATCGTGATGCGCTTGATTGCCGTCCGCATCGCCGGAACCGCCTCGCCCGATACCGCATTCAAGATGGTCGGGAAAAAGGCGACGCGGTTCTGGCGCCGCGAGGCGACCAGCCGCTGGAGCGCGAGGTTGCCGACGCTGGTCTGCGCCCCGGTGTCGACGATCACGTCGACGCGCTTGCCGTCGATCCGCGCGTCGGACAGGATCAGCCGCCCCGCCATGTTGCGCGCGGTGACGACGATCGCGTCGTCGTCGTGGATGATCGGCCGCGCGCGCAGCCGCGTTTCGAGAATCTCCATCTTCTCGTTCCGGAAATCGATCAGCACGCGGCGCTTTTCGAGCATGTCGACGCCGATCAGCCCCGCGGCGCCGATATGCCGCCCCGAAAAGGCGGGCGCCTCGAACGGTGACAGGCGCAGGTCGGTCATTTGCAATGCGGCAACGCGATAGCTTTGCACGATCGCCGAGCTGCCGATCGTCGCGAGCCGCAGCTTCGCGCCCTCGGTAAGGCCAAGCCGGTCGGCGAGCTCGCGCGCGATGATCGTCCGTTCGGCGCCGGTGTCGACCAGGAAGGAAAAGGGTCCTTGTCCGCCGACCATCACCGGAACCGCCATCCGCCGCGTCGCATCGAGGTCGAAGGGCTGGATGAACGGCACGACCTCGCCCGTTGCCGCCGGGTTCGCGACCATATCGGCGGGGTGCGGAACGGGGGCGGATGCGGGTGCTGGCGGCGGCGGCGCCGGCGGGGTCGATCCCAGCATCAGCGGGGTGGCGACCAGCAGGGCCCAAAGCGGCGAACGGACGGCAACACGGGTCATGGCGGCATCCTCTGTATATTTTGCGTCAATCTACGCCTCCGAGGGGGCCGCCGCAAGCGATTGCGAGATGGGGAGGGGCTGCAGGTTCCGGCCGGGAGTTGCCGTCCCGTCCATCGTCGCCCCGGACTTGATCCGGGGTCCCGCTTGACCTTGAAAACCGCCGGTGCCCTCAAAAAAGCGGGATTCCGGGTCAAGCCCGGGATGACGAAGCTGTAGAAAGCGACGCCCGCTCCCCACCCCAATGCAGACCCTCGTACCGCCCTGCTTCAATCCGCCCGCATCGCCTCCGCCGCCAGACTGTCCGCCAGTTCACCGAGGAGCGCGTCGTCGATGTCGGCGGCAGCGACATTTTCGCGCCCGATCAGCACGAGCACCGGGATCGCCAGCGGGCTGATCCGGTCGAGCGCCTGGTGCACCATCGTCCCCGCCGCGCGGTCGAGCAGGTCGCCCAGCCGCGCGACATCGGTCAGCCGTTCGCGCGCGTCGGCCCAGGCGGCTTCGAGCAGCAGATGGTCGGGCTCATATTTCTGGAGCACGTCAAAGATCAGGTCGGTCGAAAACGTCACCTGCTTGCCCGTCTTGCGCTTGCCCGGATGCTGGCGCTCGATCAGCCCGCCGATCACCGCAACCTCGCGAAAGGCGCGTTTCAGCAGGTGCGACCGCTCGACCCACTCGACGAATTCGCCTTCGAGGATCGCGGCGTCGAACAGCGCCTCGGGGTGCGTCACCGACCGCAGCGACCAGGTCGCGATCGCATAGTCCGACGCGACGAAGCCCAGCGGCTGCAACCCGGCGCGCTCCATCCGCTTGGTGATCAGCATGCCGAGCGACTGGTGCGCGTTCCATCCCTCGAACGGATAGCAGACCATATAATGAACGCCTTCGTGCGGGAAGGTCTCGACCAGCAGCTCGCCCGGGCGTGGCAGCACCGACCGCAGCGCCTGCATCTCCAGCCAGAAGCGGACGTCCTCGGGAAAGCGCTGCCAGCTCGCCGGATCGGCGAGAAAGGCGCGTACCCGGTCGGCGAGCCGCGTCGAGATGGCGAGCCGCGCGCCCATATAGCTCGGGATGCGCGCCGGGCGTGTCGTCGCGCGGACGATGACGTCGGTGTCACGGAGCGCCTCGACCTCAAGGCTCAAACCGGCGAAGGCGAAGGTGTCGCCGGGGGTCAGCGTGCTCGCGAAATATTCCTCGACCTTGCCGAGCCGCCGGCCGTTTTTGAAACGGACGTCGGCCATCGGCGCCTCGACGATGATCCCCGCGTTGAGCCGGTGCTGCGCCGCCAGCCGCGGATGCGCGATCCGCCAACGGCCCGGCCCGTCGGGAGCGAGGCGGCGGAAACGATCATAGCTTTTGAGTGCATAGCCGCCATCGCGCACGAAGCCGAGCAGGCGCGCGAAGAGCGCCGCGTCGACCCAGCGATAGGGCGCCGCGCTGCGGATCTCGGCGAGCAGTTCGGCTTCGTCGAACGGCGCCGCGCAGGCGAGCGCCATGACATGCTGCGCCAGCACGTCGAGCGCGCCGGGACGGAAGCGGTCGGCGTCGCGCTCGCCCGCGTCGACGGCGTCGAGCGCCGCGCGCGCTTCCAGATATTCGAAGCGGTTGCCCGGCACGATCAGCGCGCGGCTCGGCTCGTCGAGCCGGTGATTGGCGCGCCCGATGCGTTGCAGCAGCCGCGACGATCCCTTGGGCGCCCCCATCTGGATCACGCAATCGACGTCGCCCCAGTCGAGCCCGAGGTCGAGGCTGGCGGTCGCGACGAGCGCGCGCAGCCGCCCCTCGGCCATCGCCGCTTCGGCGCGCTGGCGCGCCTCGCGGTCGAGGCTGCCGTGGTGGATCGCGATGGGGAGCGACAGATCGTTGACCTTCCACAATTCCTGAAAGATCAGCTCGGCCAGCCCGCGCGTGTTGCAGAAGATGATCGTCGTGCGGTTCTTCGCGATCTCCTCCATCACCTGGTGCACGGCATAACGCCCCGAATGCCCCGCCCAGGGCACCGCGCCCTCGGGCAGCAATATTGCGATATCGGGATCGGCGCCCGGTTCGCCCTCGACCAGGGTCACCGTCTCGCCGCGGCTGCCGGGTGCCAGCCACGCCGCATATTGCGCCGGGTCGGCGATCGTCGCCGACAGTCCGACACGGCGCAGTCCGGGGGCGATCGCCTGCAACCGTGCCATCGAAAGGCTGAGCAGGTCGCCGCGCTTGCCCGGCGCGAAGGCGTGGATTTCGTCGATTACCACCGTCTTCAGCGCGGCGAACATCGCGAAACTGTCGGGATAGGACAGCAGCAGCGACAATGATTCGGGGGTCGTCAGCAGGATGTTCGGCGGCCGGCTGCGCTGGCGCGCCTTCTTGTCCGACGATGTATCGCCGCTGCGACTCTCGACGCTGATGTCGAGCTCCATTTCGGCGATCGGGGCGGTGAGGTTGCGTTCGACGTCGGCGGCGAGCGCTTTCAGCGGCGAGACATAGAGCGTGTGCAGCCGGTCGGAGGGGTACTGGTAAAGGTCGACCAGCGTCGGCAGAAACCCCGACAGGGTCTTGCCCGCGCCGGTTGCCGCGACGAGCAGCGCATGCTCGCCGCGCTCCCCCGCCGCCAGCATGTCGGCCTGATGCCGCCGCAGCCGCCACCCGCGCGCGGCGAACCAGTCGGTGAAGGGGGCGGGGAGGGACATGGATCAGATGTGGATGCCCCGGGGCGCGGGGGCAAGGCTTTCGCGGCGTTCGGGTGGTTGCGGCCTCTCCTTTCCTCGTCACCCTGGCCCTTCCTCGTCACCCCGGACTTGATCCGGGGTCCCGCTTGACGTCGAAAGCTGCTGGCGCGCCCAACAGCGGGATCCCGGGTCAAGGCGGAAGAGCCACGGGTCTCTTCCGCGGATGACGAAGTGATGGGCAGGTAACGGCCGGAAACTGCCGTTCCTTTGTTTACCCCGGCCTTCGCCGGAATACACGGTGAGGGGTCAAACGTCCGCCCTCACCCCGACACCACCACCGCTCACAGCCGTTCGCGCATTCTCTGCAGCAACCCCCGCCAAAACTCCCCCAGCCGCCGCTGGAACAGCATCAGCTCGAAGCCATGCCGCGCGACATGCTTTTGCGGGATGACATCCCAGCCGCGATGCTCGACCGTCACCCGCGTTTCGCCGCCGACCGCCTCGAAGCGCACATCGACCTCGGTCGCCTGATCGGACCCGAAGCTCGGCAGGCGCCAGCCGAAGGCCAGGCGTTCGCCGGGAATCCAGTGGCGGACCGCGCCAATCTCCCACTCCTCGCCGTCGTCGAAGCGCGTGACAAGGCGACCGCCGGGCCCCGCAGGGTCGAAATGCAGCACCCCGTCGCCCCGGCGCGACAGCTGGAACAAGGGATGGCTCTGCCACCATATGCCGATGTCGCGCGTGAACGCCGCGAACGCGACGTCGGGCGAAACCGCGACGCGCAGCGCGACGATCACGGCGGCGCTCATTCGCTTCGCCTTTCGACATGCGCCTTGAAGCTGGCGAGCTGGTCGGCCCACAAGGTCTCGGTTTCGGCGACCCATTGCTTCAGCCCGGCGGTCGCGCCGTCCTTCAGCCGGTAGATGCGCACCCGCGCGTCAAAGGCCAGGTAGCTGTCCTCGACCAGCCCGCCCTCCTTCAGCGCGCGCAGGTGACGGCTCATCGCCGGCGGCGCGAGCCCAAGCGCGTCCGCCAGCTCGCCGGCGCTGTAAGGGCGCCGCCCGAGCAGTTCGACCGCGCGCCGCCGCTTCGGATCGGCGAGCGCGGAGAGGGTGCGGTCGAGCGCGGCGCTCAATCGTCGAGCCGCGTCTTGGTCGTGAAGCCGCCTTCGGCATCCCACTGGTCGGCACTCTTTTCCTCGACCGTGACGCCGAAGGTCCAGATATGCCCTTCGGGATCCTTGGCGCGGTAGCTGCGGTCGCCGTAGAATTGCGTTTCGGGCGCGGCAATGATGTCGGCCCCTGCGGCGCGGGCGCGCTCGCAATGCGCGTCGATATCCTCGCCCTGCGCCAGCTGGACGTGCACCGTCTGCGTGTTCTTGCCACCCAGGTTCGCCGGGCTGCGATGGTCGTCGGACCATTCATTGCCGACCATGATCGTCGAATTCCCATATTCCATCTCGCTGTGCGCGAGATGGCCGTCGGCATCGAGCAGCACGAACAGCGGTTCGAACCCGAACGCCTCCTCCAGCCAGCGGAACGCCGCCTTGCTGTCCTGGTAACAGACGGCGCTCGAAAGCCCCTTGGAGCGCGGATGGTCGGCCATGTCTCATCTCCCGATTCGGTAATTGATTTCATTAATATAAAATATTTTCATAAAAATGAAAATACATGCAATTCAGTGTGAAGTTGCTAGGAAAAGCGCATGTCCGCCGATCTCGCCCGCGCTGTCGCCGAAGCCTATGACGTCGCCCTGCCGCACCGCGGGCAGGGCAAGGTCGCCGACTATATCCCGGCGCTGGCGAACGTCGATCCGATGCATTTCGGCTTCGCGCTCGCGCTCCCCGACGGCACCGTCCACGCCGCAGGCGATGCCGATATCCCCTTTTCGATCCAGTCGGTGTCAAAGGTTTTCACGCTCGCGCTCGCGCTGCGCCGCGTCGGCAGTGCGCTGTGGGACAGCGTCGGGCGCGAACCGTCGGGCAGCGCGTTCAACTCGATCGTCCAGCTCGAAAGCGAGGGCGGCATTCCGCGCAACCCGCTGATCAACGCGGGCGCGATCGCGACCACCGACCGGTTGATCGACGGGCGCGATGTCGATGCGACAATCGCCGAAATCCTCGATTTCATTCGCGCTCGCGCCGCCGACGACCGCGTCGACATCGACCTCGACGTCGCCTTTTCAGAGTCCGAAACCGGCGCCCGCAACCGCAGCCTTACCCATTTCATGGACTCCTTCGGCAATCTTCGCCATCCGGTCGAAACCGCGCTCGGCGTCTATTTCCGCCAATGCGCGATCGCGATGAGCTGCCGCCAGCTCGCAAAGGCGGGGCTGTTCCTGGCGATGGAGGGGCGCGACCCGCTTACCGGCGAGCAGTTGATCGAACCGCACCGCGCGCGGCGGATCAATGCGATCATGATGCTCTGCGGCCATTACGACAATTCGGGCGAATTCGCCTTTCGCGTCGGTCTGCCGGGCAAGAGCGGCGTCGGCGGCGGCATCCTCTGCATCGCGCCGGGGCAGGGTTCGATCGCGGTCTGGTCGCCGGGACTCAACGATGCGGGGACATCGCTGGCCGGTGCGATGGCGCTCGAACATTTCGCCTATGCGGCGGGGTGGTCGGTGTTCGATTGACGGGCGGGGCGGCTTTGGGGAGGCGAACTGTTGTTTCAGCCCTCCCTGACTTATCCCGGCCTAATCGTTGTTGAGCAATGCCAGCTTGACCCGCGCGGTGCCGCTGCGGTGCATGCCGATCTGGCGGGCGGCGGCGTGGCTGACGTCGATCACGCGGCCGCGCGAAAAGGGGCCGCGGTCGTTGATGCGGACGATCACGCTGTCGCCGTTCGACGTGTTGGTGACGCGGACCATGCTGCCGAAGGGCAGGGTGCGGTGCGCCGCAGTGAGCTGGTCGGGGTCGAAACGCTCGCCGCTCGCGGTGCGGTTGCCGGCCAGTTCGTCGCCGTAATAGCTTGCCATGCCGCCGTCCATTTCGGTGGCGGCATCGACATCGACGACCCGATCGTCCACAATCTCGGCCTCCTGCGCGGCGGCCGAAACCGTCAGCAGAAGCGGGATCAGTACGGCTGAAAAGGCCCGCATGACATCATCCCCTTTGGTGGACGCGCCAAAAGCAGCGGCGGCATGCCAAGGCAAGCCGCCGCGCGTTAAACGGAACCCTATTTGCGGCCGGACGTGCTTTTAGACGTCGAGATTCGCCACCGACAGCGCATTGGTCTGGATGAAATCGCGCCGCGGTTCGACCTCGTCGCCCATCAGCCGCTCGAAGATTTCATGCGCGACATCGGCCTGTTCGGCCTCGACGCGCAGCAGCGAACGGTTCGACGGGTCGAGCGTGGTTTCCCAAAGCTGCTCGGCATTCATCTCGCCCAGCCCCTTGTAGCGGCTGATCGCCAGCCCCTTGCGGCTGTGCGCGAAGATCGCGTCGAGCAGTTCGGACGGGCGGGTGACCGGGTTGGCCTTGGCGTTCGTCGCCGCGACGGGGGCGTCGCCCTCTTCGCCGTCGACGGGTTCGGCCTCGACTTCGGCCGCGGCGCCGGTCGCCTTCACCAGCCGGCCGGGGCGGGTGTAGGTGTCGGCCTGTTCGGCGGCAAGCTTGTGCATCCGGCGCGCTTCCTGGCTGGCGAGGAAACCCGCGTCGATCGCGTGATGGTCGCTGACCCCGCGCCAGCGGCGTTCGAGCGTATAGCCGCCGCCTTCGACCGCCTCGACGGTCCAGACGGCCTCGGCGCCACCGGTCAGCGCACGCTCGGCGGCGTTGAGCCAGGTCGCGGCGGTCGCGGCCGCGCTATGGCGCCCCGCGGTGTCGAGTTCGGGGTCGAGCGCACCGGTCAGCGCGAGCGCTTCGACCAGTCCATGGTCAAGGCTGCGCGGCACATAGCGCATCAGCGCGCGCAGGCGGCGGCCATGCTCGATCAGCCCGCGCAGATCCTGCCCCGAACGCGCGCCGCCCGGCGTTTCGAGCAGCAGCGCATCGATGCCCGCATCGACAAGGTAATTTTCGAGCGCGGTATCGTCCTTCAGATAGACCTCGCTGCGCCCCTTCGCGACCTTGTAGAGTGGCGGCTGGGCGATGTAGAGATGCCCGCCTTCGATGATCTCGGGCATCTGGCGATAGAAGAAGGTGAGCAGCAAGGTGCGGATATGCGCGCCGTCGACGTCGGCGTCGGTCATGATCACGATCTTGTGGTAACGCAGCTTTTCGAGGTTGAACTCGTCGCGAATCCCGGTGCCGAGCGCCTGGATCAGCGTCCCGACTTCCTTCGACGAGATGATGCGGTCGAAGCGCGCGCGCTCGACGTTCAAAATCTTGCCCTTCAGCGGCAGGATCGCCTGCACATGCCGGTCGCGGCCCTGCTTCGCCGAGCCGCCTGCCGAATCACCCTCGACGAGGAAGAGTTCGCATTTGGTGGGATCGCGTTCCTGGCAGTCGGCGAGCTTGCCGGGGAGCGACGCGATGTCCATCGCGCCCTTGCGCCGCGTCAGCTCGCGCGCCTTTTTGGCGGCCTCGCGTGCCGCGGCGGCGTCGATGACCTTCTGGATCACCGCCTTGGCGTAAGCGGGATTTTCCTCGAGCCATTCGGTCATGCGGTCGGCCATCAGGCTTTCGAGCGGCTGGCGGACTTCGGACGACACCAGCTTGTCCTTGGTCTGCGAAGAGAATTTCGGATCGGGCAGCTTGACCGACACGATCGCGGTCAGCCCCTCGCGCATATCCTCGCCGGTCAGCGAGACCTTTTCCTTCTTCAGGATGCCCGACTTGTCGCCATAGCCGTTCAGGGTGCGCGTCAGCGCGGCGCGGAAGGCGGCGAGGTGCGTGCCGCCGTCGCGCTGCGGGATGTTGTTGGTGAAGCAGAGGACATTTTCATAATAGCTGTCGTTCCACTCCAATGCGACGTCGATGCCGATGCCGTCGCGCTCGCTGCTGATCGCGATCGGATCGGGCAGCAGTGCATTCTTGTTGCGGTCGAGATATTTGACGAAGGCGCCGATCCCGCCTTCGTAGAACAGGTCATGGCTCTCATGCTCGGCATGGCGCGCATCGACCAGCTTGATCCGCACCCCCGAGTTCAGGAAGGCGAGTTCGCGGTACCGATGCTCCAGCTTCTCGAAATCGAATTCGAGGACGTTCTTGAACGTCTCGGTCGACGCCTGGAAGGTGACGCGCGTGCCCTTCTTGCCCGCCGGCGCGGGGCCGTTGACCTTGAGCGGGGCGACCGAATCGCCATGTTCGAAGCGCATCCAATGCTCTTCGCCATCACGCCAGATCGTGAGTTCGAGCCATTCGGACAGCGCGTTGACGACGCTGACGCCGACGCCGTGCAGCCCGCCCGACACCTTGTACGCATTGTCGTCGCTCGTATTCTCGAACTTCCCGCCGGCGTGGAGCTGGGTCATGATGACCTCGGCCGCCGAAATGCCTTCCTCGGCATGGATGCCCGTCGGGATGCCGCGGCCATTGTCCTCGACGCTGACCGATCCATCGCTGTTCAGGGTGATCAGGACGAGGTCGCAGTGCCCTGCGAGCGCTTCGTCGATCGCATTGTCGCTGACTTCGAACACCATATGATGCAGCCCCGACCCGTCGTCGGTGTCGCCGATATACATGCCGGGCCGCTTGCGCACCGCGTCGAGGCCCTTCAATACCTTGATCGAATCGGCGCCATAGGCGTTGGCATTGGGCTGGTTGGCGGGGGCGCTCGGCGCCGGATTTTCAGGGGTGTCCGTCATAGCGATTATATAGGGTCGAAGGCAGCAAAACCCAAGCGAAAATGCGGCTCTTGGGGCATTGTCGACGAGCGTTGCGCGGGGGCGTCGCGGCGGCTAGTTTCAGGGGCATGAAACAAGGTCTCGCTTCTCCGCTCGCCGCCGCCCTGATCCTCTCGCTTGCTGCCTGCAGCCAGCCTGCGCCGCCGGCCGACAATGCGCCCGTGGTGGCGGGCGAGCCGCTCGCGACACGCGCGGTGATGATCGGCACCGAGGGGCCGACGCTTCCCGCCTGTTCGAGCATCAGCCAGGTCAAGGCGGGGGGCACCGACGTGTACTGGGCGCCGGGCGAAACGCGCGCGGTCAAGGCAAAGCTCGCGGGCGGTGCCAGCGTCTCGCTGTGCGAGGCGGCCGACAAGGACGCGTGGTTCGGCGTCGTGTTCGCGGCGCCCGGCACCGATCCCGACATGTGCGGCGTCGGCAAGTCTGTGCCCAATGCGCGCGAATATCAGGGGCCGTGCCGTTGGGGCTGGATCAGGGGCGGAACGGTGCAGCTAGGCGGCTAAAGCCACAAAAGCCCCGCATGCATGCATCGGATTTGTGTCTTTTGTGGCCTTAAGGCGTGCAGTGCAGAATGCGGTGCGCAGACGATGATTCGGCGGTCCAAAGAGCCATGGAAGAAGGCTGGCACAGCCGGATAATGTAGGAAAGCCGGTATCGACAAAGGCGGCTATGGGTTGCACCGCGATGGCAGCGTGCGGCCGGATGCTGCCATTTCCTTCTTCGTCACCCCGGACTTGATCCGGGGTCCCGCTGGACGTCGAAACCTGCGCTACCTTCAGAAAAAAGCGGGATCCCGGGTCAAGCCCGGGATGACGAAGGTGAGTGGAGCTCATGGCAGCTCCCCACCCCAAAGCCGACCCCGATCTTCGCGGGCAATCGGTTCGGAAGCCTACCCCCGGCAATCCTCGATCACGCGGCCGATTTCGGACTGGACGGGTAAGGTCAGCCCGCTGCCGCCAGGCGTTTCGAGCGCGAAGCGGCCGCGGCTGAAGGCGATACGGTCGAGCCGCGGATCGCGGCTCGTCAGGTTCGCGCCGCCGTTCTCAAAGCGGATCTGGTCGGTGCCGGCGCTGGTGCGCAGGCTGACGTCGCCCGCGAGGCCCGAGGTCAGGCGGATCGCGCCGCCCGTGCATGCCATGGTCAACAGCGGATTGGCGCTGCCCGTCGGCACGAAGGCCGCGGTGCGGTTGCCCACGTCGTAGCGCCAGGCGCCATTGTTCACCGCGCGGCTTTCCCACCCGCCGCTCACGGCCGGGGCGGGGGCCGGCGCGGGGGCGGGGGCCGGCATCGGCGCAGGGGCCGGCGGCGGCGTTTCCGGGGTCGGGATCGCGGTGCAGCTCGCGACGGCGAGCATCAACGGCACGGCGGTGCCGTATCGAAACCAGGCGCGCTGCCAGCTCATTCTTCGAATCCTCGCCAATCGATCACTTCTTCCAGGTGGGCGCGCGGCACCGGCCAGTTGTTCACCGCCGCGCTTTCGTCGGCATAGCCGATCGCGAGCCCCGTAAACAGAATCTGGTCGTCGCCGAGCGCCAGCGCTCGGCGGACCGTCGCGCCATACATCGCCCAGCATTCCTGCGGGCAGCTTGCCAGCCCATGTTCGACGAGCAGCAGCATCACCGATTGCAGCCACATGCCCATGTCGGACCATTGCGGCGGCCCCATGATCCGCGAGCAGTGGAGGAAGAGCATCACCGGCGCGCCGAAACCGCGGAAATTGTGCAGGAACTGGCCGAGCCGCCCCGGCTTGTCGTCGCGCGGAATGCCGAGCGCGGCGTAAAGCCCTTCGCCGACGCCGAAACGGCGCGTTTCCCAGGGATCGGTCAGTCCCTTGGGATAGATATCATATTCGGGCTCATAGCCTTCGCGGCCCATCGCGACGCGCGCGGCGACGGCATCTTTCACCGCCTGCCACGGCGCGCCGGTCAGCACCGTCGCCTGCCACGGCTGGAGGTTGCCGCCTGACGGTGCGCGCTGCGCGGCGGCGAAAATCTCGCCGAGGATCGCCGGATCGACCGGCTGATCGGTGAAGGCGCGGACCGACCGGCGCCGGTGAAGCGCGTCCGTGACGGATTGGGGGGTAACGGACAGGGAAAGCGTATCAGTCGCTGGCATATTTATCCTCGCGGCGCTTGCCGAACAGCAATTTGCGTTCGAGCCGGGCCTTCAACTGGCGGTAATAGGAAAGCAGGAAGACGTCATCCTCTTCGGCGACAGGACGCCCGATTTTACCGCGGATCGTATCGGCGACCTCGCGCATTGCGCGTGGATCGCGCCCGCGCAGCACGCGTTCAAGCTCCTGCAGCTCGAAAATGCCATAGACGGCGAGTTCGGCGTCGCTGAACGAAATGGCACCCGCCGCCTCGCCGCCGATCCCGATATCGGCGTCGAGCTTGACGCGCTGCGCCATCACCACCCAGGTGCCGGCGATCAGGTCGCCCATCCGCATCCGGTCGCGGTTGAACAGCAGGAACAGGCTGAGGGTCAGCGACCAGAGCACGCCCGCGAGGACGGTCCAGCCCGACACCGCGTCCTCCGACATGCCGTTGCCGATCATCATCAGCGGCAGAAACAACTCGAGCTCGCGGATCAAATTTCGCGCAACGACCGCATCGGCGGTCAGCCGTCCGCCGTCGCGCGCGACGACGCGGATGCCCATCATCCGCTTGCCCGGCGTCGCGGCACGCTGTCCGAGTTCGAAACCGATGAACCAGAAGGTCCGGAGCGCAAAGAAGCCGAGCATCCAGATGACGTAGGCCATGTCCGATTTCGATCCGAAACCGACCCATGACATCAGCAGCGAAAAGACGAACAGGGCGACGACGATCAGGGTCAGGTCGACGATCAAGGCCCCGAGCCGCAGCCCCGATCCGGCGATCTTCAGTTCAAGGTCGACGCCTTCGGGCGTGATGAACTGACGGATCTTGCGCGTCTTCGCATCGCGCAGCCTGGCGTTGGCGGCGGCGGTCATGTGACGTCCTCGCGCCGCGGGACATAATAATAGGCGAGCCAGAACAGCAGCATCAGCGTGCCGATGCCATATCGCATCAGCGTATCGGTAATCAGCTGGCGCCCGAAGCCTTCGAGCAGCCCGGCGACAAGCAGCATCAATATCACCCCGACCATCACTTTGCCTGCCGTGCGCCCGGCGAGCGAGGCGGCCTCCAGTCGCGCGCGCGCGCCGGGGAAGACAACCGCGGTGCCGATACGCAGCCCCGCGGCGCCCGACAGCGCCGCAGCGAACAGCTCGGTCGTGCCGTGGATGAACAGCCAGCCGCCGAAATCATACCCCAGCCCCTTGTTGGTGAACACCGCCAGCATCGCGCCAAGCCCGATGCCCTGATAATATTCGAGCATCATCGTCGGCACGCCAAAGGCGAAACCCAGCGCAAAGGACAGGATCGATACCTGGCTGTTGTGGGTGAACAAATAGGTGGCAAAGACGTGGAGCCCGCTTTCCTGCTCGCCCGCCGCCTTGCCATGGCCCAATGTCGACTGGAGATATTCGGCGGTCGCGCGCGGATCGCGCCCGCCCGCCATCTCTTCGGGGACGAAATTGAAATACCATTCGGGCTGGTGCGCGACGAGCGTCCAGCTCGTCAGCGCGCCGAGGATGATGATCAGCGCGATGATGACCGTCTCCTTCCACACCGACCGCACCGCCGCCGGCCAGTCGTAGAGGAAGAAGCGCCGCACGCGGTTGAGCCGCGTCTCGCGCACGCCATAGACAAGGAAATAGCCGCGGATCGACAGCGCTTCGAGATGACCCAGCAACGCCTTGTCGAGGCTGGTGGCGCGCGCGATCGACAGCGAGGACAGGGTCGCGCGATAAAGTAGGGGCAGTTGCAGCAGTTCGTCGCTGGTCAGCGCGGCGGCGCCTTTCTTCTCGAGCTTGGTGAGCAACAGGTCGAAAGCGATCCAGTCGGCCTCGCGTTCGGCGCGGAAGCGGCCGGTCGAAAAGGCCGGCGCGGCGACGGCGGGGGAGATGGGGGCGGGGGCGGCGGGTGTGCTCACAGGCTGCCGGCCCGCTTGATGCCGAGATAGGCGTCGACCGCGGCGGCCCCCATTGCGTCGGCGGGCACTTCGATGACGTCGGCTCCAAGGCGCTGGAGCCGCGCGATCACCAGTTGCCGGTCGCGCAGCATCGCCGCCGCGACGTTCGACCGCGTGACGTCGGCGCCGCTTTCGGGGCGGCGCTTTTCCTCGCTCTCGACCTCTTCGTCCTTGATCACGACAAACAGCAATCGGTGCTTTTCGGCGAGCCGCCCGGCGGCGCGGATCATCAGGTCGGCGCTCGTCGCATCGGCGAATTCGGTGAACAGGATGATCAGCGAGCGGCGGTTGAGTTGCGCGCTCAGGCTGGTGAGCGCGAGGGTGAAATTGCTTTCGACATGCGCATAGTCGATCGCGCTGGCGGCGCGTTGCAGCGCCGGAAAATCCTGCGTGTGCATATAGGCGGGGGTCAGCGTATGCGGCTTCGCGGCGAAGGAGAAGAGGCTGATCCGGTCATTAAGCTTCAATCCGACATAGGCGAGCAGCAGCGCCGCCGACACCGCGCGGTCGACGCGCGGCATGCCGCCGACGGGCTCGGCCATCGTCCGCCCGCCGTCGATGGCAAGGACGACGCGATTGTCGCGCTCGACGCGATATTCCTTGGCGAGCAATTTGACGTGGCGCGCGGTGGCGTTCCAGTCGATCGCGCGCCGGTCCATGCCCGGCTGATATTCGGCGAGCGATTCAAATTCGGTGCCTTCGCCGCGGAAGCGCTGCTGGCGAAGCCCGAACCAGCTGTTGCGCTGGAACAGGCGGCTGCCTTCATCGACCACCGCGCGCAGGCTCGGCACGATGCTGATCGGCCGGTCGATGACGAAGCGGTGCTGCTTCCAGACGAGACCGAGCGGCCCGGCCCAGCGAATCCACAGCGTCTCGACCAGCGCCTGTCCGCGCCGCGTCGCGGCGAGCGACAGTGTCCGGGCGAGCGCGCGCGGCTTGCCGTCATCGCTATCGACCGCGCGCATCGTGCCCGCCATGCGTCCGCCGGCGGCGAGCCGGTCGTCGAGCGCGAGTGCGAGTTCGGCGCGCTGCGGCACCGCTGCGCCGCTTGCGGTGACCGCCAGGTCGAACGGGTCGCCGACCCCGACCTGATGCGGAAAGCGCGTGTCGAGCGCGAGGCGCCGCGGGCTGGCGCCGGCGACCGCATCGAGCAACAGGCAGGCAAGGATCACCGCGATCCATGCTGGCGCGACGATCCACAATTCGGGCCGGACCAGCCCGAGCGCGAGCGCCATCGGGGCGCCGAACAACAGCAGGTAGATCGCGCGGCGGGTAGGGTAGATCACCGCGGCACTTCCTCGCGTTCGAGCAGCGCCGCGACGACCTGTTCGACGCTGCGTCCCTCGATCTCGGCGGCGGCCGACAGGATGACGCGATGGCGCAGCACGCCGGCGGCGAGGCGCTGGATATCGTCGGGGATCACATAGTCGCGCCCGTCGAGCGCCGCCGCGGCGCAGGCGGCGCGGGCGAGCAGGGTCGCGGCGCGCGGGCTCGCGCCGCATTCCAGGTCGGCGCTTTCGCGGGTCGCGCGGACGAGGCGGACGATATAGTCGACGATCTCGTCGGCCAGCCGCACGGTCGCGATGATGTCGATCGCCGCGCCGATCGTCTTGGCATTCGCGACCTCGGTCACCCCGAAATCACCGACTGCGGGGCTTTTGAAGCGCCCGCCATGGTCGGCGACGATGCGCCGTTCCTCGGCGGCGTCGGGATAATCGACGACCAGCTTGAACAGGAAGCGGTCGAGCTGCGCCTCGGGCAGCGGATAGACGCCCTGCTGCTCGATCGGATTCTGCGTCGCGAGCACGGTGAAGCGCGGGCTCATCGCGTGCGGTTCGCCGTTGATCGTCACCCGCCGTTCCTGCATCGCTTCGAGCAGCGCGGCCTGCGTCTTCGGCGGGGTGCGGTTGATTTCGTCGGCGAGCAGGAGCTCGGTGAAGATCGGCCCTTTGGTCAGCGTGAAGCTGGACGTCTGGAAATTGAACAGGTTCGACCCCAAAATGTCGCCGGGCATCAGGTCGGGGGTGAACTGGATGCGTCCGAAACCAAGCCCCGTCGCGCGCGCAAAGGCCTGTGCGAGCAGCGTCTTCGCGGTCCCCGGCGGACCTTCGAGCAGCACATGGCCGCCGGCGAGCAGCGCGATCGTCACCATGCGGGTGAGCGGTCCCTGGCCGAACACGACCTTGCCGACCTCGCCCTCGATCGCGGCGCCGAGCGCCTGGACGCTCTCGACCCCTTTGGCACCATCTCCCTGGGTGATCGGATTAGCTGTCACGGAGTAGATCCTTCCTGATATCGTGCAGCGCCTGCGCGTCTGCGAGGAATTCATGCGTGCCCCGCGCCAGCGGCAGCCGCCGGGCGAGCGCGGAGAAACGGTCGCCGCCGGGCGGCAGATGCTTGTCGATCCACGCGTCGGTCGCCTCGGCGCCGAGCCCCGACGGTGCGTGCAGCCGCTGCGCGATCGCGGCGCGCTGGCTCTTCACATAAGCGTCGGCGCCGTCGAGCTCGCGCCGCGCCTGCTTGATCAGGTCGGCGCTGTTGGCGATCAGCGCCGCCTTCGAAATCGCGATCGCCCTTTGCGGTTTCAGCGCCGGGCCGAAACGCACCCACGCCTGCCACAGCGCCAGCAGTCCTGCCGCGATCAGGCACAGGGTGATGCCGATAAACGGCGGGACAAAGGCGAAGCGCAGCAGCGACCGGCCGCCGCCGAGCCCGTTCAGCGTGACGTCGAAGGCGAGGCTGTCGGCATTCGCATCCTCACCGATTGCGTCGATCAGCATCGCCGCGCCGCGCGCCTTGTCCTTCGATGCGAAGGCGAGATTGTTGATCAGGTCGGGGTCGGCAAGAATATAACGGTCATGCTCGCGCGACCGCGCCAGCACCGCGCCGCCGGCGGGCCCCGCGATCAGCGTGTCGAGCCCGTCGCCTTCGACCGTCTGGACGTTGCCGGGCAGCCAGGCGGAAAATGTCCGCCCGGCGATATTCGCGGGAACGGCTTGTGCCTTGGCGGCGCGCGCCTGAATTGTCACCTTGCCGAACGCGGCTTCGGGCAGCAGCCGCGTCGAGGGCGTATTGACGATGCCTGCGCCCACCCATCCGGGCTTCAAACCCTGTCCGGGGATGTGCATGGTTTCCCATTTCGGCAGGACGATCAGCACGCGGCCGTCGCTTGCGGCATTCAGCAATTCGGTGACTTCTTCGGGCCGGTTGCGGTGGGTCGGGGTCAGGATGAGCAAGGGCCCCCCATCGTCATATCCGCCGGTCTCGACGCTGCGCCGCAGCTCGACGTCGGCGCCCGCGCGCTCGAGCAGATCGACGATCCCGGCATAGCCCGGCGCGCCTTTCGACAGCGCGTGCCCGCCGCCGTTGTTGCCACTCGAAAGCTGGGGGGCGAGCGCGATCAGCGCCCACAGCGCGATAAAGGCGATCACGCCGATCGCCACCACCCCCGCCATCAGGCGCGGGTTGAAACCATGATCGCTTGCGGCCGCCTCTGTCATGCGCGCGCCCAGTTTCGCGGCACGGTCAATTCGGCATAGGCGCTGCGGCATTGTTCCCATGCGCCGGCATCGATCGACCGGCCGCCGAACAGGCTGATTTCGACCGCGCGCGCGATACGGCTGAATGCGTCGCGCGCGACCCCGGGCAGGTCGTGTGCGCCCGCCAGTTCGCGCGACGTCATCGCCGGCCGGACCAGCCCGGGACGCCGCCCTTCGATATCCTCGACGCTGCGATAGAGGAGCAGGTGGACCGCTTCGGAATAGCGCCCTTCGGCGGCGAGCGCGTCGGCTTCGGCCAGCAGCGCGCGCGCGGCGCCCGCCTCGGCCTGCCCAACCAGATCCTCTTCGGCGTCCGCCCGTTGGCGCCCGAACCGCAGCCGGTCGACCCAGTCGGCGAAGGCGGGAACGAAATGATAGAGGATGAAGAGGAGCAGCAGCGCCGCGCCGACCCACAGCAGGGGCTTTACCGCAGGTGCGCTCCACTGGAAAAAATCGCCGATCGCGCTGAACAGAGACCGCAGCCATTCGGGGGTTTCGGGCTGCGGCGGCGGCGGCGGAAAGCCGGTCTGGATTTCACCGCCCGCGATCGTCTGGCCATAGCCGGGATCGACGAGTTCGGGATCGATCAGCCATCCCTGACCGGGGGCTTCGGCGGCGGCCGACGCCTGGGCGATCCACAAGGATATCATATTGAAATTATGGCCCCGCCGCGGTCGATCATCGAACGGTTGGTAGCGCGAGGCGGCGCGGGAAGGCAAGAGATGCTTGCGCCCCGAACGGTGCCGATATAGCCCGCGATGATGGACGCGTGGTTGCGGGTGCAACGCTCCGTGTGTTGGGTGGAGAAGTGTTTGATTGCTAAGGCGCCATTAACTCGCTCGTCACCCCGGACCTGATCGCGGGTCCCGCTGGGCGACGGTGAAAAGCGGGACCCCGGATCAAGTCCGGGGTGACGATGAAAGCGAGATCACGCTTCGGACTTCAGACGACGTTATCAGCATCTTTTGTGGGAGAGTAACATTGGACGCGGCGCAGGCAGTGCATGAGAAATTCCTGGCCGCGCTGGCGGGCGGCGCCCTGCCCGGCCGGGCCGACGCGCCCGATCCGGCGGCGGCGGGCCTCTCGCGCGGCGACGCGACCGATATCTTCCTGTCGCAGCTGACCAGCCGCCAGATGGACCGGCTGTCGCGCCATCTGCAGGCGCGCGGCGAGGGTTTCTATACGATCGGATCGTCGGGGCATGAAGGCAATGCCGCGGTCGCCGCGGCGCTGCGCGTCACCGACATGGCGTTTCTCCATTATCGCTCGAACGCTTTCCAGCTCCACCGCGCGCGCCAGCTTCCCGGCGGCACGCCGACGTGGGACATGCTGCTGAGCTTTGCGGCGTCGAGCGACGACCCGATCTCGGGCGGGCGGCACAAGGTGATCGGGTCGAAACCGCTCAGCATTCCGCCGCAAACCTCGACGATCGCCTCGCATCTGCCGAAAGCGGTCGGCGCCGCCTTCTCGATCGGCATCGCGCGGCGGCAGGGCATGACCGGGCTGCCGCTGCCCGACGATGCGGTCGTGCTGACGAGCTTCGGCGATGCCTCGGCGAATCATTCGACCGCACAGGGCGCATTCAACACCGCGGGCTGGACGGCGTTCCAGGGCTCGCCGATGCCGCTCATTTTCCTCTGCGAGGATAATGGCATCGGCATTTCGACGCGCACCCCGACGGGCTGGGTCGAGGCGCAGTTCCGCCATCGCGCGGGGCTGCACTATATCCAGTGCGACGGCACCGACCTTGCCTCGGCCTATGCCGGCGCACGCGAAGCGGCCGATTATGCGCGCCGGACCCGCAAGCCCGTCTTCCTCCACATGGCGACGGTCCGCCTCTACGGCCACGCCGGTTCGGATGTGCAGGGCGCTTACCTCCCCAAGGCGCTGATCGAATCCGACGAGCGGCGCGATCCGCTGCTGAAGGGTGCGGCGCTGATGGTGGAGCAGGGCTGGATGTCGCCCGCCGAGGTCGCCGACGCCTATGAGGAGATCGGTTCGACGCTGGCGCGGCAGGCCGAGGCGGCGATCCAGCGCCCCAAGATCACCACCCCGGCGCATGTGATGGCCAGCCTCGTGCCGCCGAAGCACGAGGTGGCGCGGCCCAACACGCCGTCGGCCGAGGATCGCAAGGCGATGTTCGGCAGCGACGCGGGGCAGATGGACAAGCCGCAGCATATGGCGCGACTGCTCTCCTGGGCGCTCGCCGACCTGATGCTCGCTTACCCGGAAATCGCCGTCATGGGCGAGGATGTCGGGCCGAAGGGCGGCGTCTATAACGTCACCGCGAAGCTGCATCAGCGCTTCGGCTCGGCGCGCGTCGTCAACACCTTGCTCGACGAACAGGCGATCCTCGGCCTCGCGATCGGCATGGCGCACAACGGCTTTATTCCGATGCCCGAGATCCAGTTCCTCGCCTATGTCCATAATGCCGAGGACCAGATTCGCGGCGAAGCGGCGACATTGAGCTTCTTCTCCGACGGGCAATATACCAATCCGATGGTCATCCGCATCGCGGGGCTCGGTTATCAAAAGGGCTTCGGCGGCCATTTCCACAACGACAACAGCCTTGCCGTCTTCCGCGATATTCCGGGCGTTATCCTCGCGGTGCCGTCGAACGGCCGCGATGCGGTGCAGATGCTCCGCGAATGCGTGCGGCTGGCGCGCGAGGAACAGCGCGTCGTCGTCTTCGTCGAACCGATCGCGCTCTACATGACGCGCGACCTCCATGAAGAGGGCGACGGGCTGTGGACCAGCATCTATGAGGCGCCGGGCGAAGGCGCGCCGATCCGCCTCGGCGACGTCGGGGTACATGGGGCGGGCAGCGACCTGGCGATCGTCACCTATGGCAATGGCACCTATCTCTCGCGGCAAGCCGAAAAGCTGCTCGCGAAGGACGGCGTGAATGCGCGCGTGATCGATCTGCGCTGGCTCGGCCCGGTCGAGGCGGAGAAGCTCGTCGCTGCGGTGGGGGATGCGAAACGCATCCTGATCGTCGACGAATGCCGCATCACCGGATCGCAGAGCGAGGCGCTGATGGCGCTGTTCGTCGAGCGCACGCCCGGTAAGAAGCTCGCCCGCATCGCCGCCGACGACAGCTTCATTCCATTGGGGCGCGCCGCGACGTTGACCTTGCCGAGCCGTGATTCGATCGTAGAGGCGGCGAAGGAGCTTCTCGCATGAGCGCGCGCAAGACCGCGCTGGTCGTCGCGCCCGGCCGCGGCACCTACGGCAAGGGCGAGCTTGGCAGCATCGCGCGGCTGCACGGCGCGCGCTTCGGCGAGTTGATCGCGAATTTCGACGCCCAGCGCCGCGAGCGGGGCCAGCCGACCGTCACCGAACTCGACGGCGCCGACCGCTTCAGTGTCGCTACCCATATGCGCGGCGACGTTGCGGCGCCGCTGATCTACACCGCGACGATCCTCGACTTCCTGAGCATCGACCGCGAGGCATTCGATATTGCCGCCGTGGCGGGCAATTCGATGGGCTGGTACAGCGCGCTCGCGTGCGGCGGCGCGGTGTCGGTCGAGGACGGGTTCCGGATCAGCAATGCGATGGGGCTCAACAGCCAGACGCACGGTCCCGGCGGCCAGATCTTGCTCCAGATCGTCGGCGACGACTGGCGGCCGATGCCGGGCCTGCGCGAAAAATTACTCGGCCTCGCCGCCGATATCGGATCGCGCCCCGGCCATGCCCTCGCGCTGTCGATCGATCTGGCCGGCATGCTCGTCTTCGCCGGCAATGAGGAAGGCCTTGCCGCGCTGCTCGCCGAAGCGCCGCCGACTCCCGGGCGCGACCCCTTGCGTCTCGCGGGGCACGGCCCGTTCCACACGCCGCTGATGTTCGGCAGCGCGGACAAGGCGAAGGCCGAACTGCCCGCCGTGTTGTTCGGCCCCCCCGCGTTGCCGATGGTCGATGGCCGCGGCCATATCTGGCGCCGCTTCGCGAGCGATCCCGCCGACGTGTGGGATTACACCTTCGGTCACCAGATCCTCGCCCCCTATGATTTCGCGCTGTCGGTGCAGGTCGCGGTGAAGGAATTCGCCCCCGACGCCATCATCCTGCCCGGCCCGGGCGAGACGCTCGGCGGCGCGATCGCCCAGGCGTTGATCGGCATCGAATGGCAGGGACTTACCAGCAAGGCGGATTTCGCGGCGCGGCAGGCGGCCGATCCGGTGCTGCTGTCGATGGGCCGCGCCGACCAGCGCGCGCTGGTCGTCGCGGGCTAAAGCGCGATCATTTTTGACCAGGGCGCTGTCCCTTTGGCTTCGCCGGGATGACGATTTAAACAGAGCCAACCTCCCCAGCGAAGCAGGGTCGGCCCTCGCCGACCCTGCTCGTTTGCGCGCGCCAGGTGGGGTTGGCGGACGCGGGCGAACGGCTGCGCCGATGGGGACCAACACAAGGGCGGTACGCCGTTCGATATTCTTATAGCGGTGCGGCGGCGCATTCGGCCGCTGGCCCGTGAACTCTATGCCCCGAAATGGACGCTATTCTCCGCCGGGCCGGCCGATTCGGCGGTGAACTGCAGCCGTAGCAACTCGGCGACGCTGCCCGCCTGCACGCGCCGCATGATGTTGGCGCGGTGAACCTCGACGGTGCGCGGGCTAAGGTCCAGCCGGCGCGCGATCGCCTTGTTGCCGAGCCCGGCGGCGATCGCCCCGACGATGTCGCGCTCGCGCGGGGTCAGCGCGGCCAGCCGCGTCTCGGCTTCGCGGTGGCGGCTGAGCGCGTCCTGCCGCAGATGCCAGTCGCCCAGCGATCGCTCGATGGCGCGGCGAACGAGGCGCGGGTCGAGCGGCGCGGGGAGCAGGTCGCGCGCCCCGCCGCGCAAGACCGCGCGCGTTTCCTCGATCGCCAGATGATCGGCGGCGACGAAGATCGTCGTGCCCGCGCGTCCGGCGACGCGGTCGAGCAACGCCGCGCCGCTCGTCGCACCGGGCTGCCGCCAGTGAAACAACAGGATGCCGCTTTCCCGCTCGGCTTCGGCCTCCAGCCACGCGTCGGCGTTCGCAAAGCTGCGCACGATCCTGCCGCCGCCCACCGCCAGCGCACGAAAACAGGCCGCGCGCTCGGTCGGGTCCGGCAAGACGAGATGGATATGGCCCCCCAGGTCACTCACCCCGCCGTGCTGCCGCGCGGGGCGCGCCAAGCCCAGCGCGATCCGGTCGGATTTGACACCGGACCGGCTCGATCGACGACCTACGCCTCGCAGCCGAGGATCAGCTATACCGATGCGGCTATCAATGCCTTGGGTGTTCCGCGGGCAGTCCTGGGGCCGCTGCCGCCTTGATTGTCCTTGCGCCGCTTTACGTGTCGCCCGGCACGATTAGGCCAGACAAGGCGATGGTGACTCCACCTGAAGCAGCAGGGTTGCGTGCGCATCGGGCATAGCGGTTCGCGACGCGTCGCCAGTTCTTGATCCTGCCGAAGACGTTCTCGATCTTGTAGCGTTGGCGATAGAGCTCCTTGTCGTAATGTTGTCAGTGAATGTTAAGTGCAACCTAGGTTACGATCAGGCAGTTCTTGACCTCGCGTAGCACCTCATCGACCTGAATATATTTGATGCAGGCAACGTCCTTGGCGCATTCGGTGGGCTCATAGTGCAGATAGCAGCCGGCACACGGTACCTTCCGGCTCAGGACGACACCGCTGATCTCCTGCCCCCATTCCTCCCAGCCGATTCGAGCGGAATGAATCGATACCACCTGCGTGCCACGTAAGGCTGCAAAATGTTTCGGGCCGGAATCGTTGCCAACGAACACCTTGCAATAGGAAAGGAATGCATCGAAATGGTCGAACGGGATCTTGCCGGCGACCGCGACTACACGGTCTGAATGTTTTTCGGCGAAGGCGGATATCGCTTCGTCCGGTTTGTCCGACATGATGACGATCTTCAGGTCTGTCTCGGTCAACAGCTTTTCGGCGAGCTCGAGATAGCCGTGCCATCGGGTGAACTGGATCCGGGCGCCGGTATGCAGCACCGCGAATTCGTCATTGTTCCCGATGCCGCGGGCATTCAACACGTTCCGATCCAGATCCGTCCGGCGCAGCGGAGCCGCGCCGCTATCCAACAAGGCGCCGAACGCTTCGACGAGCGTGCGCGTGCGTGCTGAATGACGCATCAAGTCCGCGCCACTCTTGGCATCGTGCGTGGCGGCGCTGAGGCTCAGCGTCATCCAGTCTGTGTTTCCGCTGGCGAAACCGACCGTTACGGGTGCGCCGGAGAGGTGTAGCAGATTGTTTACCTCGCCGTGTATCGCCAGATTGATCGCGACGTCAAATTTGCGACCATGAAGCAGGCGTGCGAGCTCGATCTGCATTTCGGGGCCCGCCGCGCGCCGCCGCTGTTGCGGGTCGTCTGGTATGTCGAAGACAATGACGTCGTCGAACAGAGCTAAAGTCCGACCCAGGTCCGCATTGGCTGGGCCGAGCAGCGCTGTGATATGTGCGTTTGGTACGATCTCTCGCAGCCGGCGCAGAGCCGGAACCGACACAGCAAGATCGCCAAGCTGATCGATCCGCAACACCAGAATCCGCTCGGCTGCTATCGGAATGGAATTGGAGGACGCTTTATGAACCGACGTAGGCAGTGCGTTGATGCGCTGATCCAGCGTCAAATCCGGTGCGCTAGGCAGCGAGGGGATCGCCGCATCGCTGTTCCGGCATTGCTTTTCCGGAATCGGATCGGCGACGATGATGGTCGTGCTGATCCAAGTCACCCCTTCGATCACTTTGCCATCCAGCGGCTTGATCCGGATGACCAACTCGCGCTTGCCGCGCATCTGATTCGTGAAATCCAGCCAAGCGTTAAACGCGTATTTCTTGATATCACGGCTGCTTCGCTCGTTCCATAAGGCCGATACCTGCGGCGGACCCGCAAAGATCAGCTGCGAATCCAAATAGATCTCGACTTCCAGAATCGGGGCAGTTGAGATGAAAAAACCTCGGACAACGTCGATGCCGGAAACAGTTCTGCCATCTCCATATTTCGTTCTTCCATGTCGGCCGATCTTCGTGATGTTGGCCGAGGGCTCGTGTCTGACCGTCAGACTCTTGACGCTGCGCGGGACAAGGGTCGGCTCTATATAAACGAAATCATTCGCGAAAGAACGCTCATGTACCTCGTCCTCGGGCTCGCGCGGTTCGTAAGCAGGGTCCACCGATGATTTTGCTTCGTACTTGCGAATAAAATCGTGCAAAAGCCTTCTGTCCGACAAAGTTTCTTCGCGAAACTTCCCCAAATTAAAAATGCCTTTGAAGAAGCTTTTAACTCTCACCGTCAATTCCTGTTGTGCTGGATATCGCGAAGCGGATACGCGGCTCCGCTTACCTCCCCGTTGGGAGTTTTCAATATACTAATGTGATTTTCGATTAACGAGGCTGTCATGAGCCCCTTTTTCAGCCGGTATATTTCTTCGATCATGGTTGCTTAGAGGCCAAGCATGGATGCTGGCAACCCCCGTGGCGGTCGGCGTGGGTGCGAAGGCAGAAGAGAATGAGCCGTCAGGAATGTTTGACGCTTGGCGACTTTGATGAAATGGGGCTCCATGGGAAAAGCGTCGGTTCGGCGGCATGCTTGCCGTGTCTGCTGTTAATGCTTCGGGCGCCGGCGAGTTCATTATGGAAGAAATCGACCGGAATGGCCACCCCTGCCCAGCCGCATCGCGGACGCACGCCGTGCCGTGCCGAGCGGTAGAGACGTTTCACGGAAGTCAAAATACGAGAACGGCAAATGTTGCGTAAACTAAACCGAATTTTCTATATTCTTTTCGTCCCCAAAACTCTTCGTCACAAGCGGATGGAGCGGAGGCGGTTGGCCGAGATCGCCCGCAAGCCTTCGGTTCCGGTCGCAGGAAATGTCGCACTTCCAGCCCGAGTCTTGAGCGAGAATATAGTCATCCGCAGGATTCTCGTCGTCAAGCTGGACCATATCGGGGATTTTTTCGTCTCGGTGGAGGCGCTGTGTCGGTTGCGGGCGTCATGGCCGCAGGCCCATATCACACTGATATGCGATCCGACGAATTACGATCTCGCGCAAGCCCTTGGGATATTCGACGACGTCTTGAAATACCGGTTCTTCGACGAAGGATTCGAGAAGAAAAACGAGACCATATACGGTAGCGAATTCGATCCCCGTTGTGCAGGGGTCGCGGAACTTGGACTGAGTTCCTATGATGTCGCGATCGATTTAAGGCATGATTTCGACACCCGACCATGTTTGACATATGTGAGTGCCACATTCCGGGTGGGCTACGCCAAAGCGGGGGATCGTCCGCCAGATGCACCCATACTCGACTTGGCTCTGGCCGAAATTCCGCCTGACGGCCCGGAGCAGCTTCACGCGGCGACCCGCGTGAACATGCTGGTCGCGCTTATGGTCGACACGTTCGTGACGCGGCCGATGAGACAAATTTCCCGCTTGGTCGACAGCACATGGGCTGGCAGGCCGTTTGAAGGTCGCCGCTATATGGTGATCGCGCCATGCGCCCGATCGGTAAACCGGACATGGCCGCTGCAGAATTTCGTCGCGCTCGCCAAGCGCATCGTTGCGAGCTACGATTTCGCCATAGTGGCGGTCGGCTCGGCGACGGAGCGCGAGAGCGCTGCGCTTTTCTGTGAGACGTTCACTCCGGAAACGTGCGTGAATCTTGCCGGCACGTCTCTGCCCGATTTGCCCAATCTTGTCGCTGGTGCTTCTCTCTATATCGGTAATGATACGGGGGGCACCCATCTGGCGGCATTGTTGGGTGTGCCGACGCTTTGCGTTTACGGCGGAGTGAGCGATCCCCGCGTTTGGCAACCCGTGGGGTCTGACGTGGCGATCGTGCACTCTAGAACACCGTGTTCCTATTGCCACATCAACGTCAAGGAAGACTGCCCGCACAGCCAGCGTTGCATGTCCGAGATCGACGTTGATCGCGCCTTCAAGCAGGCATGCCGTCTGCTCGGCGGCGTGAACATACACGAAAACAAAAACCCTTTTCGTTAGCCGCCCCAAGCTTGATCTGCGTTTGCAGTTGCGCCATAGCGCGGCGTCTATCTTAAAGAGCATCTACAGAGATTTGCTCAATCCAGTTTGTTGAAAATCATGAAAAAGCAGTTATTTTGTCACGAGCTATGGCGATCGGTTGCCTTTGCGCTTCTTATCCAGCTTGGGGATTCGGCGGTGTTGTCGCCAGAGGCTGCTTACGCGCGGGCACCGGATGGGAAGTGACGGCCATCTATCGCGTCGAATGAAGGGGCCAACGAGCGTCTTCCTGGCCGGAATCTTCCTGATCGAAACAAGGACTTGCTTTACGCATCAAACGCACCTCGGCCACTTTCAGAAGTTTGTGATGTGATCCATTCGAAACAGCGTCCGGTTGCGACACCCCTTGCCGTCGCGGGGGTGGCGATAGCTGGCGGCATTGGCAGGATATTGGGAAACAAATGACGTTTTCAATCGGCACTGAGATTAGCGGAACCTTGGCGGCGTTGCTTGACGCGCTGACACCGGACTTCGTTTTGAGCATAGATCCGGTAGCACAACAACTCGCGGAAGTGCTGCGCAATGGCGGAAAGTTCCTGATAATGGGGAATGGCGGCTCGGCTGCGGACGCTCAGCATATCGCGGCAGAGTTGGTCGGACGTTACAAGGTAGAACGCCCGGGTCTCGCTGCCATCGCGCTTTCAACGGACAGTTCAATCCTCACCGCTTGGAGTAACGATTACTCTTATGAGACGGTGTTCAGTCGGCAGGTCGAAGCGCTCGCCCGACCGGGAGATATCGTCTGGGGAATTTCGACTTCCGGCAATTCGTCGAATGTGGTGCGTGCTTTCGAGGCCGCGCATGCGATCGGTGCGACCACCTTCGGCCTGCTTGGGCGCGACGGAGGCAAGCTGGCGGTATTGAGCGACTTATCCATCATCGTCCCGCTCGCTGAGACAGACCGGATCCAGACCGCTCATCTGTTGATATATCATTCGTTGTGCGCCTATCTGGATGAGGCATTCCGCCCCGCGGAGGCTTATGCCTAGCGCAAACCTACGCGACAGGATCGCGAGTCTCAATGTCTTAGTCGTCGGCGATGTGATGCTGGACGAGTATTGGTTCGGCGACGTTCGGCGGATTTCGCCGGAGGCGCCGGTGCCAATCGTGCATGTTTCGCGCTGTGAAGAGCGACCGGGCGGTGCGGCGAATGTCGCGCGCAATGTCGTTTCGCTTGGCGCCCGGGCAACGTTGCTGGCGGTGGTCGGTGCCGACGCGACCGCAGATCGCCTGCGCCGAGCTCTGGATGAGTCTGGGGTGCGCCACCACCTCAGTGTCGATTCCATCATACGCACCACGCTGAAGTTGCGCGTGATCGGTCAACACCAACAAATGTTGCGGGTGGATTTTGAGGAACCGCCGTCATCCGACGTACTGCTGGCAAAGCAGGCGGAATATACGGAACTCCTCGCCGGGACGGATGTCGTCGTTCTTTCCGACTATGGAAAAGGTGCGTTGGCACATGTCGCGGACCTAATTGCCTTGGCTCGAAAGCTCGGCAAGCCAGTTCTGGTCGACCCAAAAGGGCGTGATTATAGGCGGTATGCCGGGGCGACAACGGTCACGCCAAACCTGAGCGAGTTGGCCGATACCGTTGGCATCTGGTCCACGCCGGAAGAACTTGATACGAAGGCAGAGCAGTTAAGGGCGAAGTTAGGCCTTGAGGTACTTGTCGTGACGATGAGCGAACAGGGCATGAAATTATACGCCCCAGATGGCATCTTCCACCAGCAAACGCGGGCACAGGAAGTATTCGACGTATCGGGTGCGGGCGACACCGTAATCGCGGCGTTGGCCGTCATGCGCGGAACCGGAGTTGCTTGGGAAAGCGCGGTGACCTTTGCCAATGCGGCCGGGGGTGTCGCGGTAGGAAAGCTCGGGACATCTGTAGTGGAGTTCGATGAGGTAGAGCGATTCTTGCAACAGACGTCCGCGACGTGACGATCGCCGGCAAGATCGTTCCGCGAAATGAGCTCGCATCTCGGCTGGCATCGTTGCCCCGCGACCTGGTGTTCACCAATGGCGTATTCGATATCCTGCACCCTGGGCATGTTGAGTATCTCGAAGCTGCTCGGGAACTGGGCGGATCGCTGATCGTCGCCGTAAACAGTGACGTTTCGGCGCGCATGCTAGGCAAAGGCACGGATCGTCCGATCAACCCGCAAGCCGACCGCGCAACCATGCTGGCTGCGTTGGAGTCTGTCAGCTTGGTAACCTTCTTCGACGAACGCACGCCATTGGTGCTGCTGAGCGACGTCCGGCCAGACCTTTTTGTAAAGGGTGGGGACTATGACATGGAAATGCTGGATGAAACGCGTTTCCTGCGCTCTTATGGAGGTGATGCTCGCGCGATTCCCTTTCGTGACGGCTATTCGACGACGGCGCTGCTGGCGAAAATCCGTGCGAGCCAGCCATGAACCGTGCCGCCCTATTCCTCGATCGCGACGGCGTGCTGAACGTGGACCATGGCTATGTCTTTCAAGCCCGCGATTTCGATTTGATCGACGGCGTCCTGGATGCTTTGCGCGCGGCCGCGGACCGAGGCTACGAGCTGATCATCGTCACCAATCAGTCAGGCATCGGCCGCGGCTATTTTTCGCAGGCGGACTATGACTTGTTGGAAGTGCATATGCGGGGGCTATTCGCCGCCGAGGGCATCCCGCTTGCCGCCATTTATCACTGCCCGCATCATCCCAACGCCGGTTGCGCCTGCCGTAAGCCCCAGCCAGGAATGATTCTGCAGGCCGCGCACGAGCATGGAATCGATCTCGCTAGTTCGATATTGATAGGCGATAAGCCGTCGGATGCCGACGCTGGGCGGGCAGCGAAAGTGGGGCGAATCGAACTGGTTACAGCTCATAGGACGATCGTCGATATCGTAGCCGAACTGCAGCCAGCGCGCCAAGGCTTGTCAAAGAAGCAAGAAATCTGAACACGTATCAATTAATATTGCGATCCAACAGAGGATTTAGACATGAATCTCGAGTACTCGATTGACGCTGCCCATGTATTAAAATCCGTCTTGTCCCTTTTGCAACCTTATGACGCGTTAAATGCACGGAAGATCAGGGTAGGCCGCCCTTTTGATGGTGGATACGTTATGGCTGATGCATTCGAAGGCGTCGAGGCGGCCTATTCCTTCGGCATCAATGACGATGTGTCGTGGGATCTGGATATGGCGCTACGTGACGTAGACATTTTCCAATACGACCATACGATCGACAACCTTCCTATTGAGAATTCTCGCTTTCATTGGGAGCAGCTTGGTATCGCTGCGTTCTCATCGGACAATATGCGCAGCATTGGCGACTTGATTAAAGCCAACGGTCATCAAGATTCGAACAATCTTATTCTGAAATGTGACATTGAGTGTGCAGAGTGGGAGACCTTGCGACATACTCCAAAATCTATTCTATCGAAATTCTCGCAAATCGTACTTGAACTTCATGATATCCGCCGTCTTGGTAATCCGGAAGACGACGGGGCACGGCAGGCTATCGTCAACCTCACAAACTCCCATCGCGTAATCCACGTTCATGGAAATAACTATGGTGGCGTTGGCATAGTTGGCGGCATATGCCTACCAAATGTCATCGAATTGACTTTGCTACGCAAGGACATGGATCAATTCGTTGCGTCTCAATCGATATTCCCAACGCCATTGGATATGCCCTGCAATCGCAGCCACGCAGATTTATACCTTGGAAACTTCACCTTCAAATAGTTTTCTGAGAGTCTGATCCGAAATTAAGTCGGGTGGTATCAGCGGGTTGTCGTTGACGGTGCCCGAAGTCGCTGATTCTGCGGTTTTGCAACGAACTGAAGAAAATCAACGATGTGAATCGACACCACTCGGATGCAGTTGGAATCGATCGTCATCGCTCCCCAAGCTCCGCTGTAGCCGGTCAGCGGTTCTAGATCGTCGTCTAAGGTGCCTGCTCGGGCGGGCGGTCGCGCCAACGCGCACCATCCACAGCATGTGCACAATGCCCAAGATCACCCGCCGGTCATCTACTCGGCGCGCGCCGCAGCGTCCGCTCGGCAGAAAAGGGTCGATCTGCGCCCACTTCGCATCGCTCGACCATGTCAGCGACTTGACCATCAACGCCTCCGCTTCAGCACAAACATTGAATCTCTACAGGCCAGCATCCGCAAGCCAATTGAGTACGTAGCCTAAGCCACAACTATCTCGTGCTTCTCGCGAATCGGTATTTCGAGTCGGGAAAGCGCGCTACGACTCCGCCCTAGCGCGCGAGAAAAGCGGCCCGTTGCGATTCGGACAGTGGTCAGCGTGTCGAGCGTGTCGAGCGTTTCGAGGAGCACTACAGCCTCGGCGTCGACGGCCGCCCCCGTCGCACTGATGGCAACCGGTTGCGATTGCTTGAAAGCCACATCTGGGTATCCGCTGACACTAAAGTACCGTCCCCTGGAGTCCGTAGCCTTCCGCCCGCTTTCTCAGGCATTCGTTTGATGGATGTTGGAAGAAAGGCCTCAGGGCTGTACTAGGTCATTGATTAGCTGGTGACCCCTACGGGAATCGAACCCGTGTTTCAGCCGTGAGAGGGCCGCGTCCTGACCGCTAGACGAAGGGGCCATGCTAGCCGCGGCCGCCTCTATCCTGCTTCTGCGACGCAGGCAAGGCAAAGCTATCGCGTTGCCTGCGCGCGTGCCACGACGCTGCGGGCGCGGCCGTAGGCAAAATAGAATAGAACGCCGATCGCATTCCACATCGCGAAGCGGGTCAAGGTATGGGTCGGCAGGCTGGCGAGCAGGTAAAGGCAGCCGAGTACCGCCAGCGTGCCGACGACGAAGGGCTGCGGGCAGCGGAACACCCGCGGCAATTCGGGCTGGCGGCGGCGCAAGACCATCATGCACACGGCAACCGCGATGAAGGCGATCAGTGTGCCGGCATTGGCGAGTTCGGCGATCTCGTCGAGCCGGAAGAAGCCGGCGACAACCGCCACGAAAACGCCGGTGACGAGGGTGATCGTCGTCGGCGCGCCGGTGCGCGGTGAGACGGCGCTGAGGAAGCGCGGCAGCAGCCCGTCACGGGCCATGACGAAGAAGATCCGGCTCTGCCCGTACATCATGACGAGAATCACCGACGGCAGCGCGATGAGGGCGGCGAGGCCGATCGCCCAGGCGGCACCCGGATGGCCGAGCGTGCGCAGCACGAAGGCGAGCGGCTCGCCCGATGCGCCGATATCGAGATAGGAGACCGAACCGATCGCGGAGACCGCCACGAGCATATAGATGAGCGTGCAGACCGCCATCGAGCCGAGGATGCCGATGGTGAGGTCGCGTCCCGGATTCTTTGCTTCTTCGGCGGAGGTCGCGACGGCATCGAAGCCGTAGAAGGCGAAGAAGACGATCGCCGCGGCTGCCATGACGCCGCGCGTGGCCCCGCCCTCGACATGGCTGCCGAAGCCATAAGGCATGAATGGCGTGAATTTGTCGGCGTCGAAGAAGGGCATGGCCAGCACGACGAAAGCGGTGAGCGCGGTCAGCTTGATCGCGACGAGGATGATATTGAACGTCGCGCTTTCGCGCGTCCCGGCGATGAGCATGCCCGCGACGCCCAGCGAGACGAGCACGGCAGGCAGGTTGACGATACCGCCGGCGTGCGGTCCGGCGAGCAACAAGGCAGGTAATTCAACGCCGAGGGACTGAATCCAGCCGACCAGATAGGCCGACCATCCGACCGCAACGGTCGAGCAGGCGAGCGAATATTCGAGGATCAGGCTCCACCCGACGATCCACGCCAGCGTCTCGCCCAGCACCGAATAGGTATAGGCATAGGCACCCCCCGCGGTCGGGATCAGCGTCGCCATCTCGGCATAGGCGAGCGCGGCGCAGGCGCAGACCGCGCCGGCGATTGCGAAGGCCAAGATGACCGCCGGGCCGGCGCGGTCGGCGCCCACCCCGGTCAGCGTGTAGATGCCGGTGCCGACGATCGCCCCCACGCCGAGCGCGATCAGATGCGGCCAACTCAACGTCTTGCGCAGCCCGTGCGTTTCATCTTGCGCGCCGCCCATCGGCTTGCGCGGGCCCAGCCATCCCCCTGTCATATTCGTCCTCTCCTCCGATTTCGGCTGTCCTCACATGGACAGCGCGATCGGCTGCGGTCCGAAAATGGACGCAGAACTCAGCTTCCATCAAACTTGTAAACAGTATACGAAATGGCGCAAGTTCAAAAATAGGGTGGTTATGTCGATTGCAAATCCGAAGAAATAATGTCGGCATAGGGATGGGAAGCGGGCCTTGGTTTCTACAGTTCGTCATCCCGGGCCCGCGCTTTTCGTTAAGGGCGTGAGCGGTTTCGAGGTCATGGGGGCCCCGGATCAAGTCCGGGGTGACGATGAAAGGAACGGAAACTCCCGGCCGTCAGCAGTGATCCCGGCCGGGTCCGCGAAGAATATGATCGCAAAAGAACAAGGGCAATGACGATGGAAAATGACATGGTGACGATGGCGCTGGACGAGGTCGATCTTCTGGCGCGCCGGGTGCTGACGCGGCACGGGCTGCGCGGCGATCACGTCGATGCGGTGGCGCGGACGATCGTTGCCGGCGAGCGCGATGGGTGCGCGAGCCACGGTGTCTACCGGCTGCTCGTCGCGGTGAACACGCTGAAGTCGGGGAAAGTCGATCCGGCGGTCGAACCGGTGATCACCCGACCGGCGCCGGGGCTGGTCAGGGCCGATGCTGGCGGCGGCTTCGCGCAACTTGCGATCGAGCGCGCCCTGTCGGCGCTCGTCGACAGCGCCCGGACGAACGGCATTGCTGCGCTTGCGGTCAATCGCTGCATCCATTTCGCGGCGCTGTGGCCGGAAGTCGAAATGCTGGTCGAGCACGGACTTGTCGCGCTCGCGACGACGCCGAGCCACGCTTGGGTTGCGCCTGCGGGAGGCAGTCGGCCGCTGTTCGGGACCAATCCGATCGCTTTCGGCTGGCCGCGCCCGGACGCATCGCCGTTCGTATTCGATTTCGCGACCAGCGCGGCGGCGCGCGGCGAGATCGAACTCCACCGCCGCGCGGGCAATCCGATCCCGGCTGGCTGGGGAATAGATGCCGACGGGCATCCGACCACCGACGCGCAGGCGGCGCTCGACGGGGCGATGCTGACCTGGGGCGGATATAAGGGTTCGGCGCTGTCGACGATGGTCGAACTGATCGCCGGCCCGCTGATCGGCGACCTGACGAGCGCCGAGTCGATCGCGTGGGACGCCGGTGCGGGCGCCTCACCCTATGGCGGCGAGTTGATCGTGGCGATCGACCCCGCGGGATTTCTGGGTGCGGCGGCCGCCGGGCATCTCGCCCGCGCCGAAACATTATTCGACGCGCTCGCCGCGCAGGGAGCCCGGTTGCCAGGCGCACGGCGGCACGCAAACCGCAAGCTCAGCGTGGCGGAGGGCGTGCGCGTGCCGGCAGCATTGCATCGCGACATCATGGCGCTGCTCGAAGAGGAAGACGCCTGACGGGCGACGCATGCGTGCGGCGTGTCGCGCTCAGGCGTCGTCGCGATCGGCGGAAAACTGCCGCCGCAAATCGTCGATCGTGGTCTGGATATGCGCTTGTATGGCCGCGGAGACCGCGTCGCCGTCGCGATTGAGCCAGTGCCGCAGAATCGTCTGATGCTCTTCATTGGCGCGCTGGTCGCGGCCGAGCGGCTCAAGATGCTTGCGCACATAGCGCTCGCCGAGCACGTGCAGCCGTTCGAGCAGATGCGTCGTGATCGATTGCCCCGACGGCTGGATCAGCGCGAGATGGAAGGCGCGGTTGAACCGGCCGACATCCTCGCCATGCGCATCGGTGATTTTGTCGAGTTCATCATGGACAGCGATCGCATGCTGCCGTTCGGCGTCCGTCGCGCGTGCGGCGGCCAACGCGACCATCTCCGGCTCAAGCTTGACGCGCAGTGCATAGACTTCCTCGGCCTCGATCGCGCTCAGCGCGCGGACGAAATAGCCGCGGTTGGCCTGGCTGCGCACCAGCCCTTCCTGTTCCAGCCGGGTCAGCGCCTCGCGCAGCGGAATCTTGCTGATGCCCAGTTCGGCGGCAAGCGTGTCCTGGCGGATGGGTTGGTCGGGCGGGATCGTGCCGTTCAATATCCGATCGCGGACGAGGTCGACGAGCTGGTCGGCAAGATTGCGGACGATGAGATGGGTCATGGGTTTTGCTTCTCTGGCCCGCAGCATGAGATGATCTGCGTCTCTGCCGCACGCGAAGGCCGAGCGCAACTCATGTGAAGCGCGCCAGATCGAAAGGCGACAGGTCGATGGGCGTGCTTTCGCCATGGACGAGCGCGGCGACGGCTTCGCCGGTCGCCGCCGCGAGCGTCAACCCGAGATGCTGGTGGCCGAAGGCGTAGGCGACCGCGGGCTGCGCCGCGACCCGGCCGATCGCGGGAAGATAGTCGGACAGGGTCGGGCGCGCGCCGATCCATTCGCCGACCGGTGCGCCCATGCTCAGCCCGAGCGCGTCGACATGCGCGCGGAGCCGCGCCCATTTGCGGCGGTCGGGCGGATCGCCCGCGCGTGCGAACTCGACGAAGCTCGCGGCGCGCAGGCTGTGGGCGAAGCGGGTGACAATCATCGAGCGATCCTCGAACACCATCGGCGGCGCGTCGACCGGCCAATCGGTCTCGGCGCTTTCGATATGATAGCCGCGCTCGGCGATCAGCGGCACCCGGAAGCCGAGCGGCGCGAGCAGCGGCGCCGAGGCTGCGCCCGCCGCCACGAGCGCGAGGTCGGCGGTCAGTTCCGTGCCATCGTCGAGCGTCACCCGTGCGTCCGCATGACCGGTGAGGCCAACGGCGCGTGCGCGGCGCAAGCGTCCGCCGAGCGCGTGGAAACGCGCATGGAGCGCCTCGCCCAGCGCCGCGGGGTCGGTGATCTGCCCGCTCCCCCGGAAGCGGATCGCCCCGGCGAGCGGCACGCGCGAGCGGCGCTGCCATGCGTCGAGCTCGGCTGGCGGCACCGGCTCGAACCGCGTGGTGCCGATATCGGCCGCACGCCACCGGGCGAGACCGGCGGCGGCGGTGGCGGCGGTTTCCCACACGACGACATGTCCGTCCTCGCAGAGCAAGCCGGGGCTCCCGGCGTCGGCGAGCAGCCGCCGCCACGCCGGCATAGCCTCGGCCAGAATGGCGCCGAGTGCGGCCTTGCCATGAGCGAAGCGCGCCGGGGTGCTCGCGCGCGCAAGCTTCAGCGCGAAGGGCAGCCAAGTGGCGATGGCGCGCGGCGGCAAAGCCACGGCGCCGCCCCGAAAGAACAGCCGGCCGGGCACGCTGCGCAGCGCGGCGGGCGAGGCGAGCGGTTCGACCTGCTCGACCGCGATATGTCCGGCATTACCCCATGACGCTCCGCGCCACGCCTCGTCGGGCGCGACGAGCGTCGTCGCAACGCCGCGCCGCTGGAGCGCGAGCGCACTGGCGAGGCCGATGACGCCGTTGCCGATCACGATCACGCGGGCCGGAACCGGGGCGCGAGCCGGAATGGAAGCGGGTGTCGGCCTCATCCTGCGCTCGATCCTGGGCTTGATCTGGCGCTCAGGTGACGCTGAAGCCGGCCCAGAACGGGTCCTCCCGGTCGATCCAGATGGTGTTGATGCCCGTCGCGATCGCCGATCCCTCGATCGAGGGGATGATGCCGTCGATGCCGCCGATCTTGGCCGTGGCTTCGACGCGGCCGGTGAAGCGGCTGCCGATATAGCTTTCGTGGACGAACCGGTCGCCGACGGCCAAGCGCCCGGTCGCGACGAGATGCGCGAGCCGCGCCGAGGTGCCGGTACCGCACGGGCTGCGATCGATCGCGCGCTCGCCATAGAAGACGGCGTTGCGGCCATCGGCGCCGTCGCCCCGCGGCTTGTCGGCCCACAGCAGGTGGGTGACGCCGCGGATGCTGGACTCCACCGGGTGGACGGGCTCGTAGATCTCGCGGATCATCGCGCGAATTGTGCGGCTGAGTTCGATGATCCGCGCGGCGCCAAGGTCGTCGAGGCCGGTGTAGGCGCCCTGCGGTTCGACGATCGCGTAATAATTGCCGCCATAAGCGACGTCGATTGTCAGCGGGCCGAAACCCGGCACGTCGACCTTTATTCCATGCTCGGCGACATAGGCGGGGACGTTGCGGATGCGGACCGATCGCACCCGGTCGCCTTCGGTCTGATAGGTAATGTCGATCGTCCCCGCGGGCACTTCGACGACCAGCCGTCCGGGCTCGCGTGGGGTGATCAGGCCGTTCTCGAGCCCGAAGGTGATCATGCCGATCGTGCCGTGTCCGCACATCGGAAGGCAGCCGCTCGTTTCAATGAACAGGATGGCGGCGTCGGCATCGCCGCACGGCGGGTAAAGGAAGCCGCCCGACATCATGTCATGCCCGCGCGGCTCGAAACACAGCCCGGTCCGGATCCAGTCGAACCGGGCGAGGAAGTCGAGCCGGCGCTGCGCCATCGACGCGCCGCGCAGCAGCGGCGCGCCGCCCGCGACCAGCCGCACGGGGTTCCCCGCGGTATGGCCGTCGATGCAGAAGAAGCTGTGCCGCATCCGGATCCTCAGGCTGCGACGGGCGAGGAGAGGGTCGGGCGGGTGCGCGCGGCCTCTTCGACCATGGCAATGACCGCGGCGCGGCGTTCGCCGGTGAGCGGCAGGCGCGGCGGGCGCACACGTTCGGATCCCCGGCCCATGATCTCTTCGGCCAGCTTGATCGACTGGACCAGATCATGATCGGCATCGAGGTGGAGCAGCGGCATGAACCAGCGATAGATGCGCCGCGCTTCGTCCCAGTCGCCGCGGTCGACCGCGGCGATCAGCGCCACCGATTCCTGCGGGAAGGCGCTCGTCAGCCCCGATACCCATCCCGAAGCGCCGAGCATCAGCCCTTCGAGGGCGATGTCGTCGAGCCCGGCCATCACCGTGTAACGGTCACCATAACGATTGATGACGTCGGTAAAGCGGCGCGGATCGGGCGCGCTTTCCTTGATCGCCACGATCGTTTCGACATCGCGCAACGCATCGAGCGTCGCGAAATCGACGTTGACCCGGTAAGCGGGCGGATTGTTGTAGAGCATGACCGGCAGCGCGGTCGCCTCGGCAACCGTGCGGAAATGGGTGGCGAGTTCATGGCTCGTCGGAACATAGACCATCGCCGGAAGCACCATCAAGGCGTCGAGGCCGATTTTCTCGGCCTCCTTTGCATAGGCGACGGCACGGTGCGTGGTGAATTCCGAAACCCCGGTGACGAGCGGAACGCGTCCGCCGACGGCCTCGACCCCGGCGCGCAGCACCGCGAGCTTTTCGTCGGGATCGAGCGAATTATTCTCGCCGCAGGTGCCGAGCAGGATGAGCCCGGTGACGCCGTCATCGACGAGCGCGGTCAGCACGCGCTGCGTCGCGTCGATATCGATCGAACCGTCGGCGGAAAATTGCGTCGTCGCGGCCGGATAAACGCCGCGCCACAAATGGTCTTGATTTGTCACTGTACCTCCTGTCATATGCGTATCGTATACTATATAATTTAAGGCTTGCCAATCCGGATTCTCGGGCTCGCGCGGTTCGGCGTCGAAGGCGGAAAAAAGCGCCTGGCCAGCCAATCTTATCAAGAAAGGCAGATTTTCATGAAGCTAGCGCATCTGATCGACGGCAAATGGATCGCGGGAGACACGTCGTCCGCGAGCATCAACCCGTCGAACACCGACGAGGTCGTCGCGCATTATCCGCTGGGCGGCAGGGACGAGGTCGATGCCGCGGTCGCGGCGGCGCGGCGGGCCTTTGGCGGCTGGTCGTCGGCCTCGCCCGAGGTGCGGTCCGATCTGCTCGACCGGGTCGGCGCGGCGCTCATGGCGCGCGCGGCCGAAATCGGGGAATTGCTGGCGCGCGAGGAGGGCAAGACGCGCGCCGAGGCTACGGGTGAGGTCATGCGCGCCGCGCGTATCTTCAAATATTTTGCGGGCGAGGCGCTGCGCCGCCATGGCCGCACGCTCGAATCGACGCGGCCGGGGCTCGACGTCGAGGTCTGGCGCGAGGCGGTCGGCGTGGTCGGGCTGATCACGCCGTGGAACTTCCCCATCGCAATCCCGGCATGGAAGGCGGCGCCTGCGCTGGCCTTCGGCAACACGGTGGTGCTGAAACCGGCGCAGCACACGCCGGCCGTCGCCCATGCGCTGGCGACGATCATCCAGGAATGCGGAGCGCCGGCGGGTGTCTTCAATCTCGTGCTCGGTCATGGCGAGGTTGGCGCGGCGATCGCCGAACATGGTGATATCGATGCGATATCCTTCACCGGTTCGCAGGCGGTCGGGGCCAAGGTCGCGCAGGCGGCGGTGGGACGCGGGACGCGCGTGCAGCTTGAAATGGGCGGCAAGAACCCGCTGGTCGTGCTCGCCGACGCCGACCTCGACCGCGCCGTGGCGATCGCGCTCGACGGGGGTTTCTTCCAGACCGGCCAGCGCTGCACCGCGTCGAGCCGGGTGATCGTCGAGGATGCCGTCCACGACCGTTTCGTCGCCGCGCTCGCCGAGCGGGCTGCAACGCTGCGGGTCGGCGCCGCGCTCGATCCGGCGACCGAAGTCGGACCGGCATCGAACGCGCGCCAGCTCGAACAGAATCTGCGCTACGCCGGCATCGCGGTGGCCGAAGGCGGGCGGCTGGTAACGGGCGGAGAGGCGCTGCGCCTCGACACGCCAGGCTATTATATGCGCCCCGCGCTCATCGCCGACACCGCGCCCGGCATGCGGATCAACAGCGAGGAGGTGTTCGGCCCGCTCGTCTCGACGATCCGGGTGAAAGATTATGACGAGGCGCTGGCGGTCGCCAACCAGGGTGAATTCGGCTTGTCGGCGGGCATCGTCACGACCAGCCTGCCGCGCGCACGCCACTTCCGCCGCAACATCCGCGCCGGCATGGTGATGGTCAATCTGCCGACCGCGGGGGTCGATTATCATGTGCCGTTCGGCGGTACCCGCGGGTCGAGCTATGGCCCGCGCGAACAGGGCTTCGCCGCGGTCGATTTCTACACGCAGATGAAGACTGTCTATGTCGGCGATTGACCTGGCCAATGGCCGCTCGGCGCGCTTATCCGCGCATTATTGCGATTTCGCAGGCGCTGCGGACGGGCCTTCGCGCTCGCCCTACGCGCAGATTTCCTCGCCCTCTGGCCGAGCATTATTGCGTTGCTTCGGGCTTGATCGCTCACCCATTTTAGAAAGGCGGACCTCCATGCGGAACCGTGACCAAGAATTGAAAACGACGGACAGCGGCAGCCGGTTTCGCCAAGCCAAGCCGCGCCGACGACCAGAGGGGGCAGGGATGAAGATCGCCGCATTGCTTTCGGGGTTGCTGCTCGCAACAGCCGTGATTGCCGCGCCCGCCGCGGCGCAAGACGGCGGGCCCGAGGCGCGTCCGATCTACAATCGCGACCAGTGGCTGCCGAAATCGGTGCCGACGTCGGACGACGTGCTGCGCATCCCGATGCCCGCCGATTATAATGCGCCCAAGGGATCGTTCGTGTTGGTCGGCGGCCGGCTGTTCGACGGCACCGGCAAGCCGGCGCGTCCGGCGACGGTGGTCGTTCAGGGCAAGTCGATTACGGCGGTGCTGAACCCGGGCGACAAGAATTGGCCGGCCGATGCGGTGGTGTATGACGTCACCGGCAAGACCGTCATGCCGGGGCTGATCGACCTGCACAGCCATCTGACCTTCATGGAAGGCGCCGATGCGGCGAGCGTCTATTCGACCGCGAACATGAGCGGCGCTGAATCGGTGATGCGCGGCGTCAAGCGCATGGGCGTCTATCTCGAATCGGGGGTGACCAGCGTGCGCGATGTTGCGTCGCACGGCGACGCGCCTTTCGTGCTCAAGCGGCTGCAGGCGACGGGCGAACTGCCCGGGCCGCGCATCATGGCGGCGGGCCAGCTAATCACTCAGACCGGCGGCCATGGCGCGCTGCACACCTTCCAGCCGGGCTATCCCGAAATCCACGACCAGAATCCCAATTCGATGGTCCGCGTCGCGTCGGGCCCCGACCAGTGGCGCGAAGCGGTGCGCATCCAGTTCGCCAAGGGCGCCGACCTGATCAAGCTCGCCAGCGAATATTCGCAGGCGGAAATCACCGCCGCGGTCGACGAAGCGCACTCGCTCGGGCTGCCGGTGACGGTCGACAGCGAAACCCAATATATCGACATGGCGATCAAGGCCGGCGTCGACTCGATCGAGCATCCGCTGCCGCGCAGCGATGCGGCCGTAGCCCTGATGGCGAAACGCGGTATCGCGTCGGTACCGACGCTGGTCGCCTATCGCGTCATCATGCGCGGCAGCGGCGGCTATTTCGGTTCGACCTCGCGCCGCTTCGAACTCAACGAGGCGGTCAACGAGAATATGGTCGCCAAGATGCGCCGCGCGGGGGTGAAGATGGGGATCGGGCTCGACGTCGTCGCCCTTGCCGGGACGGACTTTCTGCCCGGATCCTATATCGACGAACTCGAATCCTTCCATCGCATCGGCTTCACCAAGGCCGAGGCGCTGGTCGCGGCGACGAAGACGGGCGCCGAAATCATGCATATGGGCGACCGGCTGGGGACGATCGAGGCGGGCAAGCTGGCCGACATCATCGTCGTCGACGGCAATCCCGACGAGGATTTCGCGGCGCTGCGCAAGGTGCAGACCGCCTTCGTCAACGGCAGGCTGATGCTCCAGGACGGCCGTATCTACAAAGCCGCGCACGAAGAAGTGCCGATGCCGGCGGTGAAATAAATGATCGCGGGGGCGAACCGGGCCGGATCGCGCTCAGGCGCCGCCGCCATGGCCCAGCGCGGCCATGGCGGCGGCGATGATCGGCGCGCGCCATTCGCGCTGCAGCCCCATCGTCACCGCAAGCCGTGCCGAGAAATTGGCGCCCGACAAGGCCGTGAAAGCGCGCGCCAACCGGTCGAGATCGGGATCGGCAAGGTCGACCCCCAGCGACGCCACGACCTCGAGACCGAGATCGGCAAAGCGTGGGTCGCGCTTTGCGCCCTCGCTTTCCAACTGCTCGCCTTCGCGCGCCAATTGCTGGGCGAACGCTGCCATGCCGGGCGATTCGAATGTGCTGTCGACGACATTCTCGACGAGCGCTCGGTCGCGGTCGATGCCGGCGGTGAAATTCGTGAGGTTGGCGATCCGTTCGCGGGTCAGCGTTTCGTACCGGCCGATGACCGCATCGAACAGCGCCTTCTTGCTGGGATAGTGGTGGAGCAAGCCCGCCTTCGAATATTGCAGCGCGTCGGCAATCTGCTGGATCGACGCGCGGGCAAAGCCGTGGCGGCCGAACACGCCGGCAGCGCAATCCAATATTTCGGCGTCGATTTCGGCTCGGGTCGGTCTTCGCATGGTCGCTTCCTAGCATGGCCGCGTTCGCGCCGGTCAATCTTCGATCGCCGTCCGACCCGGTCCCGTTTCACAAAAAACTTGTAACAGTCCATTTTGGTTGGTAACCGACCATATTGGTCGGAAATTGAATAAGCCGCGCCGGACGGGGGCGTCAACCCGTCTTCAGATGAATTTTCAGGAGACAGACATTGCTGCAATTGAACGGTGTTGAGCATGTGTACCCGAACGGCACGCGCGCGCTCGACGGGGTGACGATGTCGATCGGCAAGGGGATGTTCGGGCTTTTGGGCCCGAACGGTGCCGGCAAATCATCGCTGATGCGGACGATCGCGACCTTGCAGACGCCGACCGCGGGCGACATCCGCTTCGGCGATATCGACGTGCTCGCCGAACCGACCCGGTTGCGCGCGACGCTGGGTTATCTGCCGCAGGATTTCGGCGTCTATCCGCGCGTCTCGGCCTATGACCTGCTCGACCATATGGCGTCGCTGAAGGGGGTGGTGAACACCGCCGACCGCAAGGCGACCGTCGAGACGCTGCTCAACCAGACCAATTTGTGGAACGTCCGGACCAAGGCGGTTGCGGGCTTTTCGGGCGGCATGCGCCAGCGCTTCGGCATCGCGCAGGCGCTGATCGGCAACCCCGAGCTGATCATCGTCGACGAACCCACCGCCGGCCTCGATCCCGAGGAGCGCAACCGCTTCTACAACCTGCTCGTCGAGATCGGCGAGAATGTCGTGGTGATCCTGTCGACCCATATCGTCGAAGACGTCGCCGACCTGTGCCCGCGCATGGCGGTGCTCGCCGGCGGCCGCATCCAGGTCGAGGGTGCGCCACTCGACCTGATCGAACGCAGCCGCGGTACGATTTGGGCCAAGACGATCGAACGCGACCGGCTGGCCGAGGTACAGGCATCGCACGAGGTCATCTCGACGCGCCTGCTTTCGGGCAGCACCATCGTCCATGTCCTGTCGGACAAGGATCCGGGCAATGGCTTCGTGCCGGTCGAGGGGGCGCTCGAAGACGTCTATCTGTCGACTCTCAACCGCTCGCGTCGCGCCGCCGCCGCCAAAGCCGCTTAAGGGGCCATCCGATGTTCGCCACGATCGCGCGCTTCGAACTGCGCTACCAGTTTCGCAACCCGGTCTTCTGGGTCGCGACCATCATGTTCTTCCTGCTGACGCTCGGCTGGACATCGGTCGAATCAATCCGCCCCGTCGGCGGCAACATCCATACCAATGCGCCGACCGGGATCGCGCAGGTCCTCTTGACCATGTCGATGTTCTTCATGTTTGTCACGACCGCGTTCGTCGGCAACGTGGTGGTGCGCGACGACGAGACCGGTTTCGGCAGCATCATCCGGTCGACCAAGGTCGGCAAGCTGCCCTATCTGTTCGGACGTTTCACCGGCGCCTTCCTCGGCGCCGCAGTCGCGTTCCTGGCGGTGCCGCTGGCGCTGTGGCTCGGCACCTTTATGCCGTGGGTGAACCCCGACCTCATCGGGCCGAACCGGCTGCAGGATTATGTCTTCGCCTATTTCGTCATCGCGCTGCCCAATGTCCTCATCACCTCGGCGATCTTCTTTGCGATCGCCAGCTGGACGCGGTCGGTGACCTACAGCTATCTTGCGGTCATCGTCTCGATGTTCGCTTATTTCGCGCTCACCGCGATGATGCGCAAAATGCCCGACGTATCGCTCGCGGCCTATTTCGAGCCGTTCGGTTCGGTCGCCTATGGTCTGGGCGTGCGGTACCTGACGCCGATTCAGCAGAATACGCAGGCGCTGGAGCTGACCGGCATGCTGGCGAGCCACCGGCTGCTGTGGATCGCGATCTCGGTCGCGATCGTCGGCTTTGTCGTCTGGCGCTTCCGCTTCGCCGCGCGCGGCGCGTCGAAGGCCAGCGCGAAGCGCGACGCGGCGCATCAGCAGAAGCTTGCCGCGATCCAGCCGGTGCTGGTCGATCGCCTGCCCGAAAACACGCCCGAACGCGGCGCGTGGCATCAGCTCGTCACGCGCACGCGGCTCGAGATGAAACTCGTGTTCAAGAGCCCCGCCTTCTGGGTGCTCGCGCTGATCGGGTCGATCAACCTGATGCTGACGCTGATGCTCGCCGGCCGCATGTACGACGTGCCGATCTGGCCGCGGACCTATGCGATCATCGACACGGTGCGCGGCGGCTCGACGCTGATCACGCTCCTCATGGCGATCTATTTCTCGGGCGAAGTGGTCTGGCGTGAACGCGAACGCCGGATCAGCGAGATCGTCGATGCGACGCCGCTGCCCAACTGGGTCTTCCTCGTTTCCAAGCTTGCCGGTGTGGTCGGCGTGTTGTTCGCCCTCAGCGTGCTGGCGGTGCTGCTGCAGGCGGTCGCCTATCAGTTCGTGCGCGGCGTTACCGATGTCGAACTCGGCCAGTGGCTGATGTGGTTCGTCATTCCGAGCGCGCTCTATGTCATCCACCTGTCGGTGCTGGCGATCGTCGCACAGGCGGTCAGCCCGAATAAGTTCGTCGGCTGGGGCATCATGCTCCTCTACCTCATCTCGACGATCGTCTTCGCCGGGCTCGGTTTCGATCATCCGCTGATCAACTATGGCGATGCGCCGATGCCGTTGTCGGAAATGAACGGCAACGACTATATGGGCGCCACCGCCTGGTGGCTGAGCGCTTACTGGACGGCGTTCGCTGCGGTCCTCGTCGTGATCGGCCACCTGATGTGGCGCCGCGGCACCGCGGTTACGCTCGGCGGTCAGTGGCGTACGCTGCCGCTGCGCTTGCGCGGCGCCCCGCTCGCCTATCTGTCGGTGGCGCTTGCCGTTACCGTCGGCATCGGCACGCTGCTCTTCTACAACATGAACATCGTCAACACGCGCTTCGACGAGGACGAGATGGAAGCGCATACGGCGCAGTACGAGAAGGATTACGCCAAATATCTCGACCAGCCCGAGCCTGCGCTGAAGGACGTCAAGCTCAACGTCGACCTGCGGCCGACGAAGCGGTGGGTGCAATTCGACGGCGAGTATCGCTTTGCCAACGAAACCGACAAGCCGATCGAATTGCTTCATGTCCGCATGGGCGTGCCGGATTCGATGGCGCACGTCGAGGCGATGAACGTCCCCGGTGCGAAGCTGATCAAGGAAGATGTGAACAATCTCCACAAGATCTACCGTTTCGACCGGCCGTTGCAGCCGGGCGCGAGCGGCACGCTGACCTTCCGTACCGTGATGGCGCAGCGCGGGCTCAAGTCACTGCCCAGCAACAAGCAATATTGGGAAATCGACGTCCAGCCGGCGAAGAACGGCGCCTATCTCACCAATCTCGGCTTCGCGCCGGCGCTGGGGATGAGCCGCAACAATTTCCTGCAGGGCAGCAACCTGCGCAGGAAATACGGGCTGCCGCCCGAAACGCCGACGCCGTCGCTCGACGACAAGCGGGCGGTCATGCGCAGCTATGCCGGGGTCGACCGGATCAATACTGACGTGACGGTTGCGACCGACGCCGACCAGACACTGATCGTGACTGGCGAGGAAGTGTCGAACAAGGTCGTGGGGAACCGCCGCATCGCGCGCTTCGTCTCGCCGATCCCGACGCTCAACTTCATCACGATCCAGTCGGGCCGCTATGCGGTCAAGTCGATCGACGTCGATGGGGTGAAGCTCAGCGTCTATTATCATCCGAAGCATCCGATGAACGTCGATCGCATGCTCGGCGTGGTGAAGGACGCGCTGCAATATTATCAGAAGAACTGGGGACCCTATCAGTATAAATATTTCCGGGTCATCGAGCGTCCGGACTATCAGGGTACCGCCAACTCGGCACCGGGTACCGTGGGCTATTCGGAGCGTTTCGGCTTCACCGGCGACTTCCGCAATCCGAAGGATGTCGATTATCTCGCCTTCGTCACCGCGCACGAGTTCGGCCATCAATACTGGTTCCACCAAGTGATGCCGGGCGACGTCGAGGGCGCTGAAATCCTCACCGAGACGCCGTCGCAATTCGGCGGGATCATGGTGATGAAGCATCGCTACGGTCATGACGGGATGCGTCGCTTCCTGCAGTTCGAGCAGAACGACTATCTCGCCGGCCGCCGTGCCGAAAAGACCGAGGAGCGCCCGCTCGCGCTGGTGAAGAAGCAGGGGTATATCCACTATTACAAGGGTTCGGTGGTCATGTACCTGCTGCAGGACCGGTTCGGCGAGGAACGGGTTAACGCGGCGCTGCGGTCGGTGATCGACCGCTACCGCTTCAAGCCCGCGCCGTTTGCCCGGTCGGTCGACTATGTGAACGCGATGATGAGCATGGCGCGCACGCCGGCCGAGCGCGAGCTGATCAATGATCTGTTCTATCGCATCACGCTCTATGATCTCAGGGCCAAGAGCGCGACCGTCCGCAAGCTGCCGAACGGCCAGTATGAAACGACGATCACCGTCCATGCCGGCAAGGTCTATGCCGACGGCAAGGGCAACGAGAAGGCGGCACCGTTTGCCGAACCGCTCGATATCGGGGTGTTCAGCGCGAACCCGGCCGACCTGGCCTTCGGAAGCGGGAATGTCCTGTCGATGAAGCGCGTACCGATCCGGTCGGGTGAGCAGAAGGTCCGGTTCGTCACCAAGCAGAAGCCAGCTTTTGCCGGGGTCGATTCCTACCTGACCTACATCGATCGCAACGTGAACGACAATGTCGTCGCGGTGGCGAACGCCGGTAGCTGAGGTGGTGGCGCCCGCCCGCCCGTCCGGCTTGCGTCGGACGGGCGGGCGGGCGGCGGTTTCTTCGGGCGGCCGCCCCGCTCGCCTTCCTGCTTGCTGCCTTCCCGGCAAGTGCGGCCGGGGCGCAGGACCGGGCGGCCGATGCCGGCCGGCTTACCGCCGAGGTGTCGGTTCCCAACAGCCGCCAGATCGAGCTCGGGTCGAAGGTTAACGGCGGGCGCTATACGATCAACATCGCGCTGCCCTTCGCCGACCGGCCCGCGAAGGGATTTGCTGTCGTCTATGCCTTCGACGGCTATATCGCGTTCTCGAGCGTTGCCGAGGCGGCGCGCGCCGCTCCGAAAGCGACGCCGTTGGTCGTCGTCAGCATCGGCTATCCGCAGGACGAAAGCTGGACCGAAAGCGTCCTCAAGACCAAGCGCCCGCTGCAGGCGACTTATGAGGGCGTCGCCGGCTGGCGCGTCGCGCCGAGTTACCGGCGCCTTTACGACCTGTCGCTGCCGGTCGCCCCCGGGCCCGATCTCGATGCGCTGAACGCGATGGGACTCCCGGCGCTGAGCGCCGGCGACATCGGCGGGCTCGACGACCTGTTGCAGATCATCGAGCAGGAGGTGAAGCCGCTCGTACGCGGGATCGTGCCGGTCGATGCGGACAAGGAAGTGCTGTTCGGGCATTCGCTCGGCGGAATGGCGGTCGTCCATGCCGCGTTCGTCAACCCCGATGCCTATGACGTGTTTATCGCATCGAGCCCGTCGAACTGGTGGAACAACCGGCAGGTGCTGCAGGACGAGGCGGCCTTCACCGCCGCCGTCCGCGCGGGAAAGGCGGCGCCGCGTATCCTGTCACCGTCGGCAGCAAGGAAGCGGGCCCCGACCCGTCGCCGCCGATATGGTCGCCCGAGGCGCAGGCGGCGTGGGACAGCGCCGGCATGGTCCGCAACGCACACGAACTCGCCAACCGGCTGCGTGCGCTGCCCGGGCGGCCGGGATATGAAGTCGAATATGCGCGCTTCGACAAGGTCGGTCACCGGCTCGCGATCTGGGCGGCGCTGGCGCGCGGTATCGATTTCGCATTCGGTCTCGAATGAGGAATTGGGGGAAGCAAGCGTGAACCGGCGTGAATATCTTCTGTCCGCGGCATCGGCGCTCGTACTGGCCGCGGCCTCCGGCGTGCGCCGCAACGGGTGAGGCGAAGGCCACCTACAGCCCGCAGATCAACTATCGCATCCGTAGGCCCGTGGGGGCATGATCAGGTGCGCAAGCCCGAGGCCGAATTCTTCGGGATCAAGGTCGGGCAGAACAGCTGCGGACCGAGAAGCTGATCGATGGCACGGCACCGCGCCGTTACGACTTCGATCGCTTCGCCTTCGTCTCGCGACTGATCCGGGCGGGCAATCGGCTGCGGCTGGTCCTGCGGGCGAACCAGAGCGTCGCGTGGCAGCGCAACTATAACAGCGGCAAGCCGGTGGCCGACGAGACGATGGCCGACGCGCGCACCGTCACGGTGCGGCTGTTCCGCGACGCCGCGCACCCCAGCGCTCTCAGCGTCCCGGTCGCCCAGCCCGAAGGCTGACGCACTATTCCGGGTCGGGCACGGCGAAGCGCAGCCCGCGCATCAGGGCGGCGGGAATGACGCTGCTGTGATCTTCATCGTCGTAGATGACGTGCGCGACGCCGGTCAGCCCGGCTTCGCGCAGGGCGGCGGTGAATTCGGGCACGGCATCGACCATCCGCGACGCGGTGACGATCGCCTGCACCTGTTCGAGCGACATGGCCATGCCCGCCGGGACCTTGGCCGGCATCTCCTGCTCCTTCGCGCCGACGCCGATCAGCGCGCGCGGCTGGCGATCGAGCCGGGCGAGGCGCTCGGCGAAAGCGGCGAGATGGCCGAGGATCGCAAAGCCGTCCCACCATAAGGACGGACTATTCGCGAGGAAGGTCGAAAAGGCGTCGGGACGGGTGAGCAGCGCATAAGCGGTGAACAGGCCGCCAAGCGAGTGGCCGAAGAGGATGCGGTTGCTGGCCGACGCCTCGGGATAGCGCCGCGCGATCTCGGGCGCGAGGATCAGGGTGAGGAAATCGAGGAAAGCATCGGCGCCGCCGTCGCTGTCGCCGATGAAGCTCGTCATGTCGCCCAGCGCTTCGCGGCCCGCCTCGCTGAGCGGCGGGGTGAGGTCGGCGGTGCGCAGCTTGGCAAATTCGGCGAAATCGGCGCCATAGCCGATGCCGACCACCATCGCGGTGGGCAGCATGCCGGCCACGCCGCGCAGCCGCGCAATCTCGGCGGCGAGCGCGAAACCGATATCGGCATCGAGCACGAAAAGCACCGGCACGTCGCCGCCTTCGGGCGAATGGGCGGGGCGCGAAACGCTGATCTGGAAATGGCCGGTTCCGCGCGGATGCGGCAATTCGAACCGGTCGACCTGGGCCTGGATGGAGAAGCTCATGAAGAATGCCTTCCTGGGGGGTGAGGGACGATATCAGGCCGTGTGTGCGGCGGCGCCTTCGCGCAGCGCGCGATAGATGAATTCCTGTGCGACGATTTCGGGCGGGCGCAGGTCGGTCTGGATCCGCTGGCGATGCGTCATGCCGATGCACAATATGTCATGCTCGGGATCGATCCAGAACCAGGTGCCAAAGGCGCCGCCCCATTCATAGGTGCCCGTGCCCACCGGCCGCCCGGCGCGCGCGGGATCGAGGCAGACCATGCCGTTCAGGCCGTGACCGTTCCCCTGGCCGATCGCATAGTGAAGGATCGGATAGCGGTTTTCGAGCAGGCCGTCGGGCAGGTGGTTCGCGAGCATCAATGCGACGCTCTCGGGCTTCAATATCCGCGCTTCGCCCAGCGTGCCGCGCTGGAGCAGCATGCGCGCGAAGCGGGCATAGTCCTGAGCGGTCGACTTGAACGAGGTGCCGCCCATCGGAAAGATCGATTCCATCCGCTCTTCGGGCGTCGCGGCGCGCAGCCGGCCCGTTTCCGGGTCGAGGACATGCCCGCAGACCAGCCGCCGCGTCCGGTCGTAATCGAGCGTGAAGCCGGTATCGGTCATGCCGAGCGGGTCGAACACGCGCTTCTTGAGGAACAGGTCGTATCGCTCGCCGCTCAGCCGTTCGACGATCTCGGCCTGCAGGTCGGTGGCGACGCTATATTCCCACGCGGTGCCGGGTTCATATCCCAGTGGGATCGCTGCATAGCGCCCGATCTGCTCGGTCAGCGAGCGCGCATCGTGCCATTTGAGCTTCTGGACGTTCGCCTGCATCTCCTCGACCGTCCTGCCCAGGCTGAAGCCCGCGCTGTGCGTGAAAAGCTCGCGGATCGTCGGCGGCCGCGTTGCCCCGCTGCCCGGAAGGCTCGCGATATCGCGGAATTCGGGAAGATAGTCGGCGACGCTGTCGTCGAACTGCCACTTCCCCTCCTCGTGGAGCAGCAGCATCGCGACCGCCGCCAGCGGCTTGCTCATCGAAAAGAGGGTGAAGATCGCATCGGCCGTGAGCGGCCGCCGGTCGCGGCAATCGGCGAAGCCGGTGACATGGCCGCGAACGACCTTGTCGCCGCGCACCAGCAGCATCACATGCCCGGGAAGCTCGCCATTGGCGACCATCGTGTCGAAATAGGCGTCGAGTTCGGCGAGCACGGCGCCTGAAAAGCCCGCCTCCGCCGCGGTGGCTGACCCGAATTGATATGCCGGCATAATTCTCTCCCAATCGCCCCGGACCATAGGCTGCGAGGCCGACTCGCACTTTCCCGAAGCTCGTCACATTTCACCACAGGAAAGTATGGAAACCGATTTTGGTCAAGCCCTTCTTGTAGTGTTGCGCATATATTATGCTGGCTATGGGAGCGGTTCGTGTGAGGCCGACCTTGTTCCGGTGCGGAATTCAGGGGTTTCCTATGCCACGGAAGCGCGCTCAAAAAGAGCGATTGACAGATTTGTGAAAATAAGTTTCCTTAAAGGAAATATGGAAAGTGCCGAGGCGGCGCGGACATCCGGGAGGGAATGATGATAAATCGGACGATCGTTGCGCTTTTGTTGGCAGCAACCGCGATGCCGACGGGGGCATGGGCGCAGAACGAAGTTCAAGGGGGTGAGGCGCCGGGCAGCGAAGCCCCGGCCGACAACAGCGCGAACGACGGCAGCGGCGACATCATCGTTACTGCGAACAAGCGCCCCGAACGTCAGCTCGACGTGCCGAGCGCGATTTCCGCCTTTCGCGGCAGCGACCTGCTCGACGCTGGCTACACCAGCCTCAAGGATTATCTGGCGCTAACCCCCGGGGTTCAGGTCAGCCAGGTCGGTGGCGGCGGTACGCCGGTCATTCGCGGGCTGACGACGGGCACCAATCTCGGCGCGATTGTCGGGATCGTGATCGACGGCGCGCCTGTCGGCCCCAGTTCGTCGTTCAACCTCGGCGGCGCCAATTCGACGGACCTCGACCCGATCGATCTCGAACGCGTCGAGGTGCTGAAGGGGCCGCAGGGGACGCTCTATGGTGCCAACACGCTCGGCGGCCTCGTCTCCTACACCTTCGCGCGGCCCAGCCTTACCGAGGTCACCGCGATCGCACGTGGCGAACTCAGCGGGACGCAGCACGGCGGCACCGGCTATTCGGTCCGCGCCGCGGCCAGCGCGCCGGTCGTCCGCGACATGCTGGGGCTTCGCGTATCGGGTTATATCGATCGTCCATCGGGTTTCATCGACAACGGCGTGGCGGGTGTCAGCGACTTCAACCGCCAGCGCAACTGGGGCATCAACGGATCGCTGCGTTTCGAACCCTCGCCCGATCTCAGCATCAATATCGTCGGTTTCCACCAGCGGGTGAACCAGCCCGGGCAGGATTATATCGTCTATGGCGCCGATCGCAAACCGCTGACCGGCGATCTGAAATATGACCAGCAACTCTACAACCGCTATCGCAAGACATCCGACGTCCTGATCGGCACGATCGATTATGATCTGGGTTTCGGCAGCCTGACGTCGGTCACCAGCTATCAGAAGATCAACGCCAGCATCGTCCTCAACGCGCTGCCGTTCAACACCACCCTGCCTTTCCTGACCCTGTTCGGGGGCGAGCCGGTCCCCGCGGGAACGGCCGCTGCAGCTGACGCTTTGGGGCCGATCAAGAAATTTTCGCAGGAACTGCGCCTCGCCTCGTCGGGCGACGGGCCGCTGCAATATGTCTTTGGCGCCTTCTACACCCATGAGCGCGCCCGGACCTCGACCAACGTCACCGGCTATGACGCGAATTTCGTCGCGGTGCCGACGCTCGATCCCGCGATCGGCTTTGGCGTCAACGACACCTATGAAGAGATCGCCGGCTTCGGCAATCTGACGTACAAGATCGGCGAGAGCCTCGACCTGACCGGAGGGCTGCGCGTCGGGCGCATCCGCCAGAGCTATAACCAGACCTTTTATGGCAGCGATGCCGAGGCCTTCAACGCCTTCCTGCTGTTCTCCGGCCTGCCCGCCGTTCCTGCCGACACCGGGACGACGCGCGGTTCGGAAACGGTGAAGACCTATCTGCTCACCGCACGCTATCATTTCTCGCCCGACGGCATGGTCTATGCGCGCTACGCGACCGGCTTCCGCCCCGGCGGGCCGAACTTTGCGGTTCCCGGTCTCCCCGCCAGCTTCAAATCGGATTCGACCGAGAATTTCGAAGGCGGGGTGAAGAGCAAATTCTGGGACGGCAAGGCGACGATCGACATCTCCGCCTTCTACATGCGCTGGAAGGATATCCTGATCCAGGTCAGCAGCGGCGGGCTCAACGCCTATACCAATGGCGGCAATGCGCGCGTCTACGGCGTCGAGGGTTCGCTTTCACTGCGGCCGGTCGACGGGCTGACGCTGGCCGGGACGCTGTCATACAATGACGGCAAGATCACGCGCATCGACCCGCTGGCGGCGGCATCGGTCGGCGTCGGCGACCCGTTGCCGAACAGCCCGAAGTGGAGCGGGTCGCTCGCGCTCGATTATCGCACCCCGGTGTCGGGCGACTGGACCGCGGTCGTCGGCGCGACTGCCAAGTTCGTCGGCCAGCGCCACACAGCGCTGCTGTCGAGTCTCGTCAATCCCGACTATCTGTTGCCGGGCTATGCGCTGTTCGATGCGCGCGCGGGGTTCGAAAGCGACCATGTCGACATCAGCCTGTTCGTCCGCAACCTGACCGACAAGCGTGCACAGCTCAGCGGAACCGGCGCGAACGGGATCAACGAAGTGATCGTGCAGCGGCCGCGGACGATCGGCGTCGCGGTGACGTTCAAATATTGAACAGGCAAACATTGAGCTGGGGCGCCGCCTTGTCTTTCGAAATGAAAATTCGCCCTTTCTGCTTGCGCGGGCGGGCCCTCCTTGGCCATGTCGGTCCGCGCTGCGGCGGCGGTGCACAGACGGGCCGGCATCTGATTCGGCAGCGCGGCGCGACGATCGGTGCAGGGCAGGAATTTTCGAGGGACAATGCGCGAAAAGACGGGACGCAGGGACGAATTGGCGAGCAGCCGGCTGCGCGTCGGCGCGGCGATTCGCGAACGGCGGCTGGCGGCGGGACTGTCGCTCGCCGAACTCGCCGATCGCATAGGCGTCGCCCTGTCGACCATGTCGAAGATCGAAAATGGCAAGATTTCGACCAGCTTCGAACGGCTCGACAGCGTCAGCCGCGCGCTGCAGGCCGACATCACCGAATTCCTCGGCACCGCGGTGCCGATGGCGATGCAGCAGTCATCGGCTTACGGTATGCGGCGCAGCATCACGCGGCCCGAGGATGGGACGATGGTCGACGCCGGTTCCTATCTCGAATGGTTCCACGCCTCCGACATGCTCCAGAAACGCTTTCAGCCGGTCGTTGCCGAACTGCTGATCGAGGATGTCGCCGAATATGGCGCCTTCACCCAGCACAGCGGCGAGGAATTCAACTATGTCCTCGAAGGCGAGATGGAGTTTCACACCGAAATCTATGCGCCGGTCCGGTTGACGGCGGGTTCGAGCATCTATTTCGATGCCGAAATGAAGCATGCGCATGTCCGGGTCGGCAGCAGCTCGTGCCGGATTCTCGCCATCCTCTGCCCGCGTATGGAGCCGCTCGGCGCCGCGTCGCCCGACCGCCGGTCGATGCGGATCGTCGATCCGCACGGCAAGGCATCGGCGCCCGTCGCGGACAAATAGCCGGCGCCGCCCCGTTCGCCCGCCGTGAGGCGGCGGCCGCGATCCGTGCGCGCGGGAAGGGGTAACCCAGTGGCCGCGCTCTCGAACGCTTTCAACATCGCCGACGTCCAGGCGCTCGCCGGCCGCGCGCTGCCGCTGCCGATCCGCCACTATCTCGAAGGCGGCGCCGACGACGAATGGACGCTGGCGCGTAACCGTGCGGCGTTCGGCGAATGGGTGCTGGCGCAGCGCACCCTCGTCGACGTCGGCCATGTCGATCCCGGCACCGATTTGCTGGGTTTCGACGTCGCGATGCCGCTGATGCTGTCGCCCACCGGCATGTCGCAGCTGTTCCATGCTGCAGGCGAAACGGCGGTCGCGCGCGCGGCGGCAGGGGCAGGGATCGCATACGGCCTGTCGACGATGGCGACGACGTCGATCGAGGCGATCGCCGCGACCGGGGTCCAGCGCTATTTCCAGCTCTATCTGTTCCGCGACCGCGGGCTCACCCGCGCGCTGCTCGAACGCGCCGCGGCGCACGGCTATGGCGCGCTCTGCCTGACCGTCGACACCGCGATCGCGGGCAACCGCGAACGCGACCTGCGCAGCGGGATGATCATGCCGCCGCGCTTCTCACCCGGCAGCCTGCTCAGCTTGGCCGTTCATCCGCGCTGGTCGTTCGGGGCGCTGAAGAACCGCTCGTTCCGCCTTGCTAACGTCGCCGACTATGTCGGCGATATCGCAAACGGGGGTACCAGCGTGATCGATTATGTGAATGCGCAGTTCGACCGGACCGCGACGTGGCAGGATGTCGAATGGCTGCGCGGCCAATGGCCGGGCAAGCTGGTGATCAAGGGGGCGATGATGCCGGGCGACTGCCATGAGGCGATCGCGCGCGGTGCCGACGCGATCATGGTGTCGAACCATGGCGGCCGCCAGCTCGACACCGTGGGCGCGCCGCTCGACTATCTGCCCGCGATCCGCGACCGGATCGGGGGCACCGGGCAGTTGATCGTCGACGGCGGGGCGCGCCGCGGCACCGACGTGCTGAAGGCGATCGCGCTCGGCGCTAACGGCTGCTCGATCGGCCGGCCCTATCTCTATGGGCTTGCCGCTGGCGGCGAGGCGGGAGTCGCGCGCGTGTTGTCGATTTTCCGGAGCGAGATCGAACGCGACATGGCGCTGATGGGGCGTACGCGCATCGCCGATATCACGCCCGCCGACGTCCACCACCTCTCAGCCTTCCGCTCGAAACCTGGCGAACGGAGCCACATCTTCCCTTGATGACAGGATTTTTGCCATGACGAGCTGGAGCAGCATCGACATCACGACTGGTGCTGAAACCGCGCCAACCCTGGTTTTCGCGTCCGAAGACGCCATCCATGCCCCCGACGCCCTCCGTGACCGCATCGCGTCGATCATTGCGGCGGCGGGTTTCGAGCCGAAGCCGGGGCGCTGGCTCGACATCGTCGGTGACGGCGAGGCGGGCGGACGGATCGTGGTGGTCGCGGTCGGCGCGGGCGACAGCGAGGATCGCTGGCGGGGCGCCGGCGGCCATGCCGTCGAGTCGATGCGCGGGCTGATGCTCGCCGCCGCGCGCCTGCCGTCGGCGGCCGAACTCGGCATCGGCGATGCGCTCGGCGACTTGTGCGAAGGCGTGTTGCTGCACGGCTTCCGGCTCGATCAGGGGCGCCGCGATGCCGTCCCCGGGCAATTCGCCTCGACCTTGCTGGTTTCCGGGCGCGATGCCGCGCTGGTCGAGCAGGCCCGCCACCGGGCCGACCCTGTCAACCGCGCCCGCGCGTGGGTCGAGCAGCCCGCGAACAGGCTGACTCCGGCGGTTTTTGCCGACGAGGCGGCAGAGGCGCTGGCGCCGTTCGGCGTGCGGGTACGCCAGTTGGGTCTCGCCGAGCTCGAAGCGCTCGGCGCCGGCGGCATCCTCGCCGTCGCCGCGGGCAGCGCCAACGAGCCGCGGCTGACGATCGCCGAATGGCGCGGCGCGCCCGATCACGACGGCTGGGATGCGGCGTTCGTCGGCAAGGGGCTGACCTTCGATGCCGGCGGCCTTAACCTCAAGCCGCGGCCGGGCATCGCGAAGATGAAGTTCGATATGGCGGGCGGCGCGGCGGTGCTTGGCGCGGTCGAGCGGCTGGCGCGGCGCCGGGCGCCGGTCAACATCGTCGCCGTCGTTCCGATGTGCGAGAATAATATCGACGGAAAATCCTACCGCCCCGGCGATGTCATCACGTCGCTGTCGGGGCTGACGATCGAGGTGCAGGACACTGACGCCGAGGGGCGGATCGTCCTCGCCGACGCCATCACCTATGCGATCCGCGAATATGATCCCGGCGTCATCGTCGACGTCGCCACCCTGACGGGAGCGATCATGGGGGTGTTGCACGAGGATTTTGCCGGACTGTTCACCAGCGACGATGCGCTGGCGGACGGCCTCACCCGCGCCGGTGCGGCGACGCATGAGCCGCTCTGGCGGCTGCCGCTCACCCGCTCGATGGCCTATCTGGTCGAATCGCCGGTCGCCGATGTCTCCAACCTCGGCGCACCGGGATGGTTCGGCGCCGGCGGCGGGTCGCCCGTCGCGGGGGCGAAGTTCATCGAAAAATTCGCGGACGGCCGCCGCTGGGCGCACCTCGATATCGCCGGCACCGGCTGGGCGACACGGCGGTCGTCGCGCTGCGGCCCCGGCGCGACCGGCTTCGGGGTTGCGCTTCTCGATCGCTGGGCCGATCTGGCGGCGGAAGGGTGATCTCAGGCCGCGATCTTCATCTTGCCCATCATGCCGCGTTCGTCGGGGCGTAGCGTCAGCACCGACACCCCAGCTGCCGTCACCGCCACCGTGTGTTCGAACTGGGCGGAGAGCGAGCCGTCCTTCGTCACGACCGTCCAGCCGTCGGCTTCGGTCCGCACCCCTCGCCGGCCGCGATTGAGCATCGGCTCGATCGTGAAGACCATGCCCTCGCGCAGGACCAGTCCCGTCCCGGGCCGTCCGAAGTGCAGAACCTGCGGCTCCTCGTGCATCTCGCGGCCGATGCCGTGGCCGCAATATTCGCGTACCACCGAATAGCCGTTTCGCTTGGCATGGCGTTCGATCGCCCAGCCGATATCGCCGAGCCGGGCGCCCGGACGCACCGCCCTGATGCCCATCCACATCGCCTCGTAAGTCGTCTGGACCAGCCGTCGCGCGGCGGGTTCAACCGCGCCGATCAGGTAGGTCTTGCTCGAATCGGCGATATAGCCGTTCTTCTCGAGCGTGATGTCGAGATTGACGATATCGCCGCCCTGCAGCACCTCCGAAGGCGACGGAACGCCATGGCAAACCACCTGGTTCACCGAGCTGTTCAGGACGAAACCATAACCATATTGGCCCTTGCTTGCGGGCCGGGCCTGCAAATCGTCGACGATGTAGCGCTCGACCAGCGTATCGATCTGGAGCGTCGACATGCCCGCCAGCGGGGTTTGGTCGAGCAGTTCGAACACCGACGCGAGCAGCCGCCCCGATTCGGCCATCAGCGCCAGTTCTTCAGGCCGCTTCGTCATGGTCCACATTCGCCAGCCGTTGCGTCGTAACGCCCGCGGACTTCATCTCGCGCGCGACGATTTCGGCAAAATCCAGCGTCGGATTGGTCTCGCACAGCATGCCGATCTTGATCCAGTAGGCAGCCTGCGCATTGATCGAACGATATGCCACCTTGCTCGCCAGGCGCAGCTGGTCGTGCAGTTCATCTTCTATGTTCACGATGCCCATAGGGTTTTCCTATATGATTCATATATGGTCTGTATATTGTCGTGGGCGAAAAGCCAAGGACGGATCCAAAGCCCGTTCTGTTCGTCGAGCCGAACAAATCGATGCTGATCGGATCATTGGTTTGAGAAACTGGGAACAGCATTGCCGATTTGACCGCAATGGTGGCAATACATGACAGATTATGCTCAGGACTGAAGCCATTCTCACGCAAGGATTTGCGCAGGCAGTTTGCGTCGTAGCCCGTTGTCCCCGGGCAGGTAGCGCATCGGTCCGGCGCGTTCGAGCAACGCAGACGTAGCCTTTACATCGCTCACATTGCCCGCCGTTAGCATGAGAACATAGGGACGGCCCAGTACGTCAGTCGTCGCGTGGATCCTGGTTGTCCAGCCGCCGGGGAAACGGTCGACCGCCTGTGTCTGGCGCCCCCTTTTCCGCCAGACGCCGAAACGCTGGGCCTTGATGTAGGTACTGTCGATCGCCTCTGCCAAGGCATCGAGCAACTTCGTCCAGAAGTCTCTTCGCGACCAGCGGTTGAAGCTGTTATAGACTGTCGTCGATGGTCCGTAGTCTGCAGGGCAGTCACACCTGCGGCAACCCGACTTCGGGACATGAAGGATACCCGAGATCACCCGCCGATCATCGACCCGCCGCCCCCCAGGTTGGTTTTTGGGTAGTGCGGCTCGATTGCCGTCCAAGCTTCGTCTGACAACCAGAACAACGAACGCGACAGCATGAAGGGCTTCCCGCTGTGGTGGAAGCCCTTTGCATCAACCTATTCAAGCGATTTCAAGGGGATGTTTTGGTTTTGACCCTATCAAAGGCCGGGACCAAACAGCCAGTCAAGCAGGGTGGGCGCAAGTGCTGACCATGATCCCGCCAGGGGTTCGGACACAGCTTATTCGGCCTAAATATCACCAATGAGCTTCTGCAAACTCGCCGTCAGTCCCACACGAGGCACCCAGCCTGTCGTCTGTCGTAACCTTGTAGCATCGCCGATAATTATGGAAGTGTCGTCTGTCGAATTGCCGTGGTCTGCGAAGGTTACCCCGTTGATCGGCTTATCCAGTATTTGAGCTACCAAGCGTACGATATCTCCAATGCTTGTTGATTGGCCACTCGACACATTTAAGACTTCGCAAGATATCTGCGGGCATTCAAGTATAGCATAATAAGCTCCCACGATATCATCGATGTCAAGGAAGTCACGGATGCTATTCAACCCTGCCATTTCTATTACAGCATTAGGGCGCGCGTCGCGCACCCGTCGGATGATCGAAGGGATGACAAGATCGGGCCGCATGTCCGCACCGATATGATTGAATGGTCGTGCGATACTCGCTTCAACATCCGTCGTTCGGGAAACAATCGTCTCGCAGAGCGCCTTAGTCAGGCCGTAGCCGCCGCGGGGATCAACCGCATCGGTTTCCGTAAGAGGCTTTGCCTTCGCGGCATATACTAAACAGGAACTGGCGAACAAGAGGCGGCCGGAACGCAAATGTCTGCAGAGGTTCAGCGTCATTTCGACCGAATCGAGCAAAGGTTCATAGCTCGAAAATTTCGAAGGGATCGTTTCGCTTGCTAAATGCAATGCGAAGGGCAAGTCCGTCGGCAGTGTCGCTACCGATGCCCGGTCGAGCAAATCCACCATCGACCAGGAAACATCGGCCGGTAGCCAATCGGGTCGAGGGCCGCGCCCTGTGGCGAGGATGTCGAACCGGTTGTGCCCTTTGGCGATGACGTGCCGGCCGACGAATCCTGATGCGCCGGTAACAAGAAGACCGGGGTTATTGGGCAATCTGCGCCTCAAGTTCGTCGAAGTTCCGGTGGTATTTTTCGCGCTTGGCAAGATGCAAGTCGCTTTCGACCATCATCTTCGCGAGCGACGAAACATCATGCGTCGGCGACCAGCCCAGATCGCGCTGCGTCTTGCTGTAGTCCCCCAAAAGATGATCGACCTCCGCCGGCCGGTAAAAGCGCTCGTCAATCTCCACGAAATCTTCCCAATTGAGATCGAGGTGCTGAAAGGTCAGAGCCAGGAACTCACGGATAGATATCGCCTTGTTGGTTGCGACAACGAAATCGTCAGGGTGATCATGCTGGAGCATGCGCCACATCGCATCCACATAATCTCCCGCGAATCCCCAGTCGCGCTTGGCGTCCAGGTTGCCGAGGAACAGCTTCTTCTGGAGGCCCAGTTTGATCCGTGCCGCGGCCAGCGTGATTTTCCGCGTCGCGAAGGTTTCGCCGCGGCGTGGGCTTTCGTGGTTGAAAAGGATGCCGTTGCTCGCGAACATGCCATAGCTCTCGCGATAGTTCACCGTCTGATAATGGGCATAGACCTTGGCGCATGCATAGGGGCTGCGCGGTTCGAAGCGGGTCTCTTCGCTCTGCGGCGGCTTGGCCGAGCCAAACATCTCGCTCGACCCGGCTTGATAGAAGCGGACCGTGCGCGGAGCATATTGGGTCGATGCGCGAATGGCTTCCAGCAGCCGCAACACGCCTGTACCGGTGGCATCGCAAGTATATTCCGGCTGGTCGAAGCTGACGCGAACGTGGCTTTGCGCCGCGAGGTTATAAATCTCATTGGGCTGCGTCAGATCGACGAGGCGGCGCAAGGAATTTGCGTCCGAAAGATCGCCATAATGAAGCGAGAATCGATTATGATATTCTTCCTCGAGCAAATGATCGATACGCAAAGTGTTGGCGGTGCTGGACCTTCGAACCATCCCGTGGACTTGATAGCCCTTTTCAAGAAGAAGCTCAGATAGATAGCTGCCGTCCTGTCCGGTTACGCCGGTGATCAAGGCACGTTTATTCATATACAGATCCTGCTTGCAATGAATATTTCTAGTGAGATTCCAAATGAAGATTGAAAGAGTGATGCTCTAAGGCTTCGTCGAAGTTATAAAAAAAAGTCATCTTGCCTTCATGAAGAACACCAAATTTTCCGCAATGCTTCCTGACATATTCGGTGTCGTGTGAAATGATCAGCATCGAGCGATCAACGCGCTTCTGAAAAAGCTCCGCTTCGCATTTTTCATGAAATTTCGCGTCGCCTACTGCAGTGATTTCGTCAATGAGATAGCAATCAAACTCGATGATCATGGAGATGGCAAAGGCCAGGCGAGCCCGCATTCCCTGCGAATATGATCTCACCGGTTCGCGGAGGTAAAGGCCGAGCTCTGTGAAGTCGGTCACGAACTCCATGTTCTCCCGATAGTCTTGATTATAAATCCGGCTAATGAACCGAACATTGTCGAATCCGGTGAGGGCATTTTGAAATGCGCCACCAAAGGCGAGTGGCCATGAAACCGACATGGTTCTGGTTATCGTGCCCGATGTCGGGTTTTCGGCTCCGCTGACCAGCCGAATGAGGGTCGACTTCCCCGCGCCGTTCCGGCCGAGAACTCCCAGCTTCTCACCTCGACCGAGCGTGAAAGAAATATCGTCCAGCACCACGCGATCGCCAGCACGCGTGGGATAAGCCTTGTGAACGCGTTCGACGTTGATCATTCGGGTGTTATCCCGCGGTTGACGGCGGCGACCTGAGACAAAGCTAAAAGGCAGAGAGCGACACAGCATATGACGAGATATGGAATGTCATAATGCGTCCGGACATGCTCGCCGAAATATCCTTCACGGATCATCTCGACGCCATTAACCATCGGAATATAAAGAACATATTTCTGCGCTACCGCCGGGAGGGCGTCAACCATGAAGGCGGCGCCTGATAAGGGGAAGAGCAGATAGGAGGCGGGGTGCCAAAGCCGTTCGACGATCTCGTTCTTTTCTGCCAGCGCACCCAGCAGCATGGCCAGCGATGCGCCAAACCACGCAATCAGCAGCCAGCCGGCAATCACGGTAAGGGCGTCCTCGGGAGGGTCGAGCCAGCCGATATAGATGTAAAACAGGCTGAGAGTGACGAAGGAAATCGTCGCCCCTCCTCCTTCGAGCAAAAGGCGCGCCAAGAAGATGTCGATCACCTTGACGTTCCGATGATACATCAGGGCGAGATTCGGTTCGATCGCTCCGATGCAGCGCGCCGGCATGTTGCGCCAAAGCAGCACGGTCGAATAGCCCGTAAGGGCGAATGCGACGATCGGCAGCGCCGACCCGTGCGCCGATTTTGCAAGCGTCCACAATATCGTTACGCCGGTGGTGAATAGCATGGGCTCGACAAACAGCCACAGGAAGCCGATGTTGTGGCGACCATAGCGGGTCAGGATCTCGCGCATCAGAAGGGCGTAGACCACCCTGCCTTGAATCGCTGCGCTGCTTCCAATCGGTTTGAGACGAGAGGTCATCGACGCCGGTCAGTCCTTGTGCTCCAGCATGCCGGCGAGCAGCATGCTGATGATGCCCCAAGCAGCAAGCCCAAGGATCAACGTCGAAAAGATGCCCCGAAGCCGACGCGGTTCGAGCGGATCATCGGGAACATTGGGTTGGACAATGCGCTCGACATAGGCCTGTTTCCGCCGCGCCTCGTTGCGAGCATCCTGCAACGAGGCCATAGCGCCCGCCAGTTGCCTGTCGGCAAATTGGCTTTCCAGAAACAATCGTTGATATTGTGCCGTCCTTGATGAAAGCGATTTGCTGCTGCCCGCTACCAAACCGAGTTGCTCATCGATTTCACGAGCAAGCCCCTTCGCGCGTACATCCAGAGCTTCGATCTGTGGATTTTTTGGCGCCAGTGCGCGCAGTTGGCGCAATTGCATCTGCGTGGCGATCAGCTCGTCCTGAAGCTTCGAGATCATCTGTAACTGGACGGTCGCCTGCTTCTCCGGATCGACCACTCCCGCTTCATTGCGATAAGCCGAGAGTGCCAGCGCCGCGCCCTGGGACTTGCGCTTCGCTTCGTCGACTTCCCTATCGGCGAAGCGAACAAGATCTGCGCGCCCGCGTTCGTTGAGCTTGTTTACCGTAGCCTCGGCCATCTCCAGGAGCTGCTCATTGATGCGACGAGCGTCTTCAGGATTATAGGCTCGCACGGTCAGCTTCACGATCGACGAGGTTGTATCCTGCTCCACCGCAACCTTTTTGCCATAATATTTATACAGGTCTTCAAACGTATTTTCCATGCCCCATGGGTCGAACCGGTCGAAAACCGACACGGAAGAATTTGCATAGGCTCGAACAAAGGCGTCTTTTCGATTCAACGCCTTCAATGCGTCGCGCGAAAGCACGAAATCCTGCGCAGCATAAATTTCGTCGCCGGCACTGGCAAATCCGGTGCTTTTGAGGAGCATGCCCAAGCCCGACGTCGATGGCTTGTCCGGGCTGCGGACGACGAACCGCGATTCGGAGATATAAACATCCGACGCAAATATACCAAAATATAGGACCGCAAGTGCGGTCGGAATGACAACAGTCAATAGAAATAGCGGACGCACCCGGTTCAGGATATTCTTTAGCCGGGCGGTCATCGTGCTGCGGTCTGTTGAACTGTTCGGGGCATCATGCCCATATTCAACGCCCGGTCCCGCTTCTTCGCGAGCAATATCCATAATTCATCAACCTTGACGCAAGCCTTCGCGGTGCGGAGCCATATGCAGTGCCCGGCCCTAGCGATCCGCTTTATCCGCGTCTAGAGTTGATAATCGAGCGCAGAGGTGCCGGGCGTAATACATGATTACGGCTAGTCCATTTGCATTTCTTGATCCGCGGCTCCGCTTGCTCCATAGGCTCCAATCTTTCGGCGCCGCACATGCGGTGCGCACGAGCTTTACTGGTTGTCTTTGATGAAAAAACACATTGCTTCCAAGTGCTGGGCGGGCGCCATTTGCCTTTCCCTCACACTTTCCGCCTGCGCGATCGCGCCCTCCAGCGGCCCTTCTGCGCGCAGCATCAATCGTGCAGCGGAAGCGCAAGGCGCGGTCGCGGGTGCGAATATCAGTATCATCGACGTCACCGACGCGGTCGCGAGACGGGTTTCGGCGAGCAGTCATCTCACCATGTTCTCCGAAGAACTGGGGCAGGGCAACCCCATCGGCTCGGTAATCGGCAAGGGAGACGTGCTGGACATCGCGATCTGGGAAGCGCCGCCCGCGACATTATTCGGTGCCGTCGGTGGAGATGCCCGCGTGATGTCCTCCGCAGCGACGGCACGAGGCACGTCGCTACCCGAGCAAATGGTCGATAGCGACGGGCAAATTTCGGTGCCTTTCGTCGGACGAATCCAAGCGGATGGAAAAACGCCGCAACAAATCGCGAGCGTCATCAATGCCCGGCTGGTGGGGATGGCGCATCACCCGCAAACGATTGTGCGTTTGGTGCGCAACGCCGCTGCGAATGTGACGATCGTCGGCGATGTCGCCGGAAGCGCGCGCGTCCCGCTGACCTCGCGCGGGGAACGTGTGCTGGATGTTCTGGCCGCCGCCGGTGGTGCGCGGCAGCCTGTCAGCAAGACGACGATTCAGATCACGCGCGGATCAACGGTCGCCTCTTTGCCTTTGGCAACGGTAATCCAGAATCCGTTGCAGAACGTGCGGCTTCAGCCCGACGATGTCGTGACCGTCCTGTTCCAGCCCTATAGTTTCACGGCGCTGGGGGCCACAGGCAGGAATGACGAAATCCCGTTCGAAGCGACGGGCCTGACATTGGCCCAGGCGCTCGGGCGCATTGCGGGCTTGCAGGATGGCCGGGCCGACGTGAAGGGCGCTTTCATCTTCCGGCTGGAGGACCCGGATGCGGTTGATCCGGCAATGCGGGCTACTGCGAGCATGACGGAGGACGGTAAGGTACCGGTTATTTACCGCATCAACATGAACGACCCGTCCACTTTCTTCGTGGCGCAAACGTTTCCGATACGGAATCGCGATGTTATTTATGTATCCAATGCACCGTTGGCCGACATCCAGAAGTTCCTGAACGTCGTGTCTTCCACCTTGCTGCCCGCCGCAACAACCGCAGCCGTGATATCGCAACAGTAATCGCGTGCTCAAAAAGTTAAAGCTGCAGCCGTTTTTCGACCTTTTGCCTGTTCGTCTCGACCAGGCTTTAACGAGCCGGAAAATACGTAAGTGGCGCGTTGAACGCCAGCGATCTCGAACGGTGCAATCCGCGCGGTCGGTGACGGAAACGCCGCGCCGACTGTTCATCGACCTGGCGGTTATCAGCAAGCATGATGCGGGAACAGGCATCCAGCGTGTCGTCCGCGCCCTGGCGTTGGCATTGACCAGGCAGGCCCCCGCCGATTGGGAGATCCGGTTTGTCGCTGCTGACCGGCGCAAGGCTTATCATAATATATCATGGCCGGAACCCGGGCTGATCGTCGATGCGGGCGCGTTGCTGACGGCGCGACCCGGGGATGTCTTCCTTGGTTTGGACTTTGCGCTTGATACGACCCGGCGGTACCGTGGGCAGCTGGCCGAATTTCGTCGCCAAGGCGGCCAGCTTTGGTTCCTCGTCTGCGATCTTCTGCCTGCCGAGCGACCAGAATGGTTCTCACCCAACAACGTAATCCGGTACAAGGCTTGGCTGGAAATTATCGCCGGGATAAGTGACGGATTCTTATGTATTTCTGACCAGACCGAAGCGGATCTGCGACGGGTTCTGGATCAACATTATGGCGTCGTCGATGGGTATCGTACCTGCGTCGTGCCCATGGGGTATAGCATCAAGGAATCGGTGTTGCGCGATCCGGCACCGGGAAGTTCGGCTGCCCCGCCGCGGCTGAATGTTTCCTTTCCATTTTCGCTGATGGTGGGCACGCTCGAGCCGCGCAAAGGGCATGCCGATGTTCTGAATGCGTTTGATGAGCTTTGGCGACAGGGCATGGACCACCGCTTGGTTCTGGTCGGCCGGCAAGGCTGGCACACCCAGGATTTACGTAATGTCATTCGGACGCACCCGGAGCATGGCGGCAAGCTGATATGGCTGGATGACGTAGAAGATGCGGAACTGGAACGCATTTACGAAGCCTGTGAAGGCGTCATCATTGGATCGCATGCCGAAGGCTTTGGCCTGCCGTTGATCGAAGCGCTCGGGCACGACAAGCCGGTATTGGCCCGTGATCTGCCCATTTTTCGCGCGCATGAAAAGCTTGGCGTTCGCTACTTCCCAGCAAGTGCCTCCCCCCAGATTCTTGCGCAATGCATTCGAAAGTGGAGCGAAGAGATTCGTGTCGGCGGGATATCGGTGAAGCGACCGAGCACGGGCTGGCAGGAATCGACGAGAACCGTGCTTGCCGCGGTTACCTCAACGGGGCAGTAGCTTCTTCACTTTAATGAAGGTGTTGTTCTTATTGGGCAATACTCTGTACCCAAACCATGGCAAGCACCTGTCGTTGAGCGATGCCGCTGCCAACATCGGACAGCCCATGGCGACTTGGACGCAAGCGACCCGGTCTTCACGTTCCATGATGGCATAGTCGGCCGAATTCGAGAGACAGGCGTCGAAGGCTGCTGGGTCGAGAGAGACGGAGCGGCCATTGCGCCGTGCCCCCGGCCAAGCTTATTCGGGCGCGATCGGTTTGCCCTCCAGCCGCGCGATCGCATGCCGCACTACCTTGTCGAGTGCCTCTTCGGAGAAGAAGCCGCCGGGGATCAGGCAGCGTTCGACCAGCACACGCCGGAACGCCGCGAACGTCGCGGGATCGGGGGTGACCGGATCGCGCCAGAAGGCATCGAGGCCGTCCTGGCAGGTTATGCCGGCGATATCGTAGATCGCGTGGCCGAGCGCCACCACGGGCACCCCTTCGGCCAGCGCCAGCGTGCCGCTGGTGCTGTTGATCGTGACGAGGCCGCGGGCGCGGCGGGTCACCGGGACGATGTCGCCCCAAGCCAGATAGTCGACGCGGTCGGCGACGCCGAAAAGCTTGGCCATGTCGGCGGTTTCCTGCCGCCAGTCGCGCACGCCATTGTCGAGCGGATGCTCCTTGACCACCAGCCGCAGATTCGCGGGAGCATGGGCGGCAAACGAGGCGATGACCAGCCGCATGGCGTCGGCAATGCCGGCGAAGGGCGAATGGAGGCGAATCTGCGCGTCGGAATCAAGCTGCAGCGGAAACAGGAAATAAGGCGTGCCCGATGCTTCCAGCCGCGCCGTAAGCTTCGCGGCCGAGGTTTCACGCTCCTGGCGGCGGCGCAGCTTACGCCCCCAGCCCATCGCTTCGACCAGCGGATGCCAGGGCCGGTGATTGGTCCAGAACGGATAGTACCAGCGGGTCAGTACGTCGGCGGCATTGTAGATCAGTCCCTCGGTCGCGCGGCGGCGGAACGAGGAGGGGACCTGCGCGTGCGGTGGTACCGGGGGAAGGGCGGCTGCCGTCGCGCGATACCAGACCGGATCGCGCGGCAGCGAGGAATGGCCATTGACGCCGCCCAGTTCCAGCGTGACCCAATCGGGCCGTATATAGCCCTCTTCGAACACATGGACGGGGACGCCAAGCTCGCGGCACAGCCGCATTGCGGGAACATGATGATCGCGGCAATCGCCGAAGAGGACGACGTCGGTGATGGCGTGTTCGCGAAGGACCTGTTCGAGCCAGCGCGGCCAGTCGCCGAGCGAACCGCGATAATCGATCCCGCCCGGAAGGCGCCAGAACAGGCGGTCGCCGCCGTTGAAGTTGATTTTGCGGACGGTGTGACCCGCGTCGATCAGGCCTTGGCCGAGGCGCCGGAACAGGCGACCCATCAGCCCCTGCAGCAGGAGGACGTTACGCTTACCGGCCGACGGAGGAGCGGGATCGACGACATCGGAAAAATCCGGAGTGACGGGAGGAGTTTCTGGCATCGGGAAACGCGTGCTCCGTGGTGACATCCGAATGATTAAGTGCCGTGCCCCCCTCGTGTCGATCGATTTGCCGGGTCCGTCCTGGCGGCCCTATAGTGTCGCGTGCGGGGAGCGACAAGACTGCGGTTCCACTTCATCCATAACGGATACGATTGGTGACAGCCTTGGTTGCTGCCGCTATGAGGCCGCCCCAATCCCTGCCCCGATCGGGGCAAAGGGACGAGGGAGCGCGTCGCGCTTCGGCAGCGTGACAGGACAGTGACGGCAAACGGACTGATATTCGTGGCATTGTTCGTTGGCGCCGTCCTTCTGGATCGCCTCGTCCGCCCCCGGCCCATGCGCCGCGGCTGGCGCAGCCGCGCCGGACTGGCGCTGCTGATCGTGCAGGTCGCCGCGCTGTTCGGCCTCTTCCTTGGAATTTGCGGTAGCGTACCGGTCGCGGCGGCGCTCGTTTTCGCGGTGCTGGCGGTGCTGCTCGTCGCGTCGAATTCCAAATACGCCATGCTGGGCGAACCGCTGCTTTTCTCCGACCTGGCCTTGTTCGGCGCGATCTTTCGCCATCCGCAATTCTATCTTTCCGCGGTCCGGACGTGGCAGCTGGTGGCGATGGGGCTCGCGGCGGCGGCGCTGGTGGCGGCGATCGGACGATTGTTCGTCGCCGCGCCGGAACCGCATCTTGCCGGCGCATTATTGCTCCTCGGCAGCCTCGCCCTGCTGTTCCTCGGCATGCGAAGTGGAGCCATGCGCAGCCTTGCCGTCGTCCCCGATGCCGATGCCGATGTGGCGCGATACGGGCTGCTGCCGACCTTGCTGCTTTACTGGCTGCGCTGGCGCGAAAGCGGCGATCCGCCGCCTTTGGCTCCTATCGCACGGCAGGCGCCGCAGGATCCGGCCGAGTTGCTTATCGTCGTCCAGTGCGAATCCTTCGCCGATCCGGTGGAGCTATTCGCCGATCCAGGCCTTTCGTTACCGGGGCTGGCCGCGGCACGCGGCCGGGCGTGGCAATGGGGCAACCTCGATGTCAGCGGCTTTGGCGCCTATACCATGCGGACCGAATATGGCGTGTTGTTCGGACGGGATGAGGCCGCGCTGGGTTTTCGCCGTTACGATCCGTTCCTCACCGCACCGGGCGAGGCGAGCCACGCGTTGCCCGCGCGGCTGGACAGTGCGGGATGGCGGAGCCTGTTCCTGCATCCCCATGACATGCGTTTCTACGGCCGCGACCGGATCATGTCGGCGGGCGGGTTCGCCGAACTGATCGGTGAGGATCGTTTCCTTTCGCCCGCGCCCGGCGAAGGGCGCTATGTTACCGACGCCGCGGTCGCCCGGTTGCTGCTCGACCTCGCTGCGCGCACGCGCGAGCCGGGTTTCCTCTATGCGGTCACGATCGAGAATCACGGCCCCTGGGCGGCCGAGGGCAAGCGCGAGCGTGTCGACCGATATCTGCGCCTCGTGCGCAACAGCGACGCGATGCTGACCGCTCTCGCGGACGGCATCGCGGCATTGCGGCGTCCCGCGCGGCTGGTCTTCTTCGGCGACCATCGCCCCAGCATCCCCGGCGCGTCGGCGCCCGGTGGCGCGCGCCACACGCCCTATGTGATGATCCGTTTCGACGGGTCGGGCGGGATGGTGCCGGGCCCCAACCGGCGCGTCGATCTGACCCCGGCCGAACTGCACCACGCCATCCTTGACGATGTGCTGGGCGCGCCCGTCGCCCGCTGAGGACAGCCGGCACGCCGTTTCCACGTCAGTGGAACAGACTCTCGGTCGTGGTCCTATGGCGCCTCCGGCGGGGCGAGCGATAACAGCAAGCGGTCGCGCAGCACCCGGGGCAGCAGGCGGTCGGCGAGGCGCAGCACCGCGAACGGCCAGGGCAGGATCAGATGCGGCTTGCCTCGCGCTGCGGCCGCCGCGATTCGCGCCGCCACAGCTTCAGGCTGCATGATCAACGGTTTGGGACCGGGCGTCTGGCGGCCGGTGGGCGTGTCGATAAACCCCGGCGAAACCAGCGTAACCGTCACGCCGTGCGCGCGGACGCCGAGGCGCAGCGCGTCGGCGAACCGGGCCAGTCCGGCCTTCGTGCCCGAATAGGCGGCGGCGAAAGGGAGCGCGTGGAAAGCGGCCGCCGAGCCGATCAGCACGATGCCGCCGCCGCCCCGTATCGCCATGCGCTCCGCCAGCGCTGCTGCCATTGCCGCGGGCGCGGTGAAATTGACCGCGCCCAGCGTCGCGATGAGCGGCGCGTCCTCGACCGCGTCGCCCACTGCGCGAATGTCGCCGCGGCCCGATGCCAATATGGCAAGGTCGAAAGGGTCGGCCGCATCATCGGCCGCGATCGCGGCGATCGCTGCTTTGATATCGGCGATGTCGAGCGAGCGAATCGCGGTCGCGGCACCTGCGGCGCGGCAGACTTCCGCGATGCGCAGCAGGCGCGCCTCGTCACGCCCCCACAGCGACAGCCGGACACCCGGCCGCGCATAGTACCGCGCCAGCGCCCCGCCGAGGCCGCCCGACGCTCCGGTAATGAGAATATGCGCGGAAGCGCGTGGTAAACCGGTCGGTGAGTTCATGCGGCCGCCTCCATAAAGTACAGTCCGATCACCGCAAGTATATCTCAAATGGATTCAATAGGGCTTGACAGTCAACGATAGCTCCTGTCCAGCAACAATTTCAATGGCATCTCTCCCGTCTCGCCCGCAACGCATCCGACTGTTCAAAAGCGAACATCTGGAAAAACTCACGTTGATGTCCCCGCTGGCGTTCGCGTTGAGCTGGGCCGTGCTGCTGCCGTTCATTGCCTGGACGGGCTGGGGCGCCGTATCGCCGCCGGTGGGATTGGGGCTGATGGCCGCTGGTCTGGCTGGATGGACATTGTTCGAATATGTCATGCACCGCTTCCTGTTTCACCTGGAACCGCGCCATCCCATGTTGAAGTGGTTCGTCTTTCTGATCCACGGCAATCACCATGACAATCCGGGTGATGGCATGCGCAACATGATGCCGCTTTCGGTGAGCGTGCCGGTGGCGGCGCTGGTGTGGAGCGGATGCGTCGCCTGCCTTGGCCAGCCGGGGACCTGGGCGTTTCTGGGCTGGATCATGGGGTATGTGATCTATGACGGGGTCCATTATGCCTGCCACCAGCGGCCGATGACCGGACGTATCGGCGCGGCGCTCAAGCGCCACCATATGCGCCATCATTACATCGACGACACCGCCAATTACGCGATATCGGCGATCTTCTGGGACCGTGTGTTCGGCACCCATATCCGTTCGCTCAAGCGGCGCTGACGGGTTCGGGGTTGCCGCTCCGGTCCGGATACTCAGATTCGGGCCTTCAATTGCGCGATGGCGCCGGCGACGATCGCGACATGGTCGTCCCATGTCGGTGCCTGCCAGCGTGGCATGCGTTGCATTTGGGCGGCGTGGGCCGGCCCCCGCGCCGCATGGTCCATAATCATCGCCTTCCAGCCCGGCCCATCCAGCGGCCCGAGATAATCGGGCGCCTCTTGTCCTGTCTCGCGCAAGGCCGGCAAGTCGCTGCACAGCACCGGTGTGCCGACCGAGAGTGCTTCGGCAACCGGCATCCCATAGCCTTCCGCGAAGGAGGGCATGAGCAGCGCGCGGGCGCCGCGGAGGAGCCCGGCCAGCCGGGCGTCGGGGCAACCGCCCAGTTCCTCGACATGGCCTTCGAGCGCCGGGCAGCGCTCCAGCATGTCGATCACCTGTTCATTCTCCCAGCCGCGCCGCCCAATGATGATCAGGCGCGGGACGGCGTGCGCGGGCAGGGTTTCGGCGAGATGCCGCCACAGGTGAAGCAGCAGGAGGTGATTCTTGCGCGGCTCGATCGTCCCCAGGCACACGAAATAGGGGCGGTCGTCGCTCTGGACGGACGGCTCTCCCGGTGCAAGCCGCTCGGTCCCGAGCAGCGCGACGTGCACCGCCACCCGCCGCCCGGCCCGGTCGAGCCACGGCTGCAGCGAGCGGCCGGTGGCGGCCGAATTGACGATCACCGCATCGGCGTGGGCGGCCACTGTTTCGATGCGCCGGCGGTGCAGCGCCGCGCCCGAGGGGCGGGCATATTCGGGAAATTCGATGGGGATCAGATCGTGCACCAGGCACAGAAATCGCGCCTGCTCCCGCTCCAATATCCGGCGCACCTTCGCGGGATTGGTCAGGTGGTGCGGCGAAGCCTGGACATAGACCGCGCCCTTCGCGCCGCCGCCGCGCCGGGGCAGCAGCGTGGCGAGCAAGGGCAGGACCGAAGGCAGCGAACGCTGGCGCGGACTATCCTCCTCGCACGACCAGCGGCGTTCCAGCTCGTCGAGATAGGCCAGCGCCGCCGGGCGCGAAAGCCGGCCATAGGGTCCGGCAGGGTGCACCGCGGCAAAGTCGAGCCGCTCGCCATGAAGGGCCAGCAACCCGCGGGCATAGGCCATCTCCACCCGGTCGACCCCCGAAGGCGTCGAATAGCGGATGCGCGAGATCAGGCGCGAGATGTCGAGGATTGTTTCTGTCATGGTCGTCCGATCCCACGCAGCGCCGCCATCAGCCGCCCCTGCCAGTGGCGTAGCGGTGCGACCCAGCCAAGGCGATTATGCGTGCTGGTCGTCGCCATGCGGTGGATCAGCACTTCGGGCGGGCAGGGCAGCCCGGTCACCGGATCAAGGTAGCGCGGATAGAGGATCAGGACCCCGGCGACCAGCTCGTCGAGCGCGAGAGCCCGCCCGCGCCGCGCCGGCACCGCGCCGAGATCGCGGGTGAGGCCCCAGCCGGCATAAAAAGGCGTGCCGTGACACGTCACCGCGCGGCCGCGCAGCAGCGCCTCGAATCCGGTGAGCGAGGTCAGCACATGCACCGCATCGACCGCGCCCAGCAGCGTCGCCATCGCCGGTTCGCGCACGATCCGGTCGGCGACGGCAAGGACATCGGCATCGGGCACGGCGCCCTTGCGGTGGCCGGCATCGACGTCAGGGTGGGGGCGGAACCAGATTTCGGCATCGGGTTCGAGCGCGCGAACGCGGCGCAGCAGTTCGAGGTTCGAGGTCAGGCCGCCACCGCCGCAGAGCACCGACATGTCGTCCTCGACCTGTGCGGGCACCAGCACCAGCCGGCTGGCCGGCTTGCGATCGGGCGCCGGCGCACTCTCGCCTGCCGCATATTTGCTGATCCCCGCCGCCACGATCGCCTGCCGCAATGCTTGCGCCCGCGCGAGCAGGCGGGGAGAGAAGGATGTTTTGGCGAGAATATGTTCGAGGTCGCTCGGCCGCATGGGGTCGAAATGGATGCCCGACCGGTCGACGACCACCGATGAAGGCGGCACCAGCGCGACGCCGAGGCCCACCGAGCGGACGAAGCCGTCCTCGACGCGCACCAGCGGGACATCCTGTGTCCGCGCTTCGGCGAGCAGAGCGGGGGATACGCGCGACGGCCAGATCGCCACCGCGCCGCCGCTACGCTTTGCGACGGCCAGCGCCCGGCGCGGCCGCGCGACGATATGCAGCGGCCGCTGCGGCGACCACAGGAAACGGCGGATTTCCGCGCGCTTCCACCAGGCCATGCCGCAAGCGACGGTGATCGGCCGGTTCGCGGTGATAATTTCGCGCCATTCGGCAAGCAGATCGATCGTCGCCTCGATCGTCGAAGCCTCGCCGGTGAACGGGTCGCGCCAGGCGAACTGGTTCAATAGCTGGGCGGCGCGCGCATCCAGTTCGGTGTCGTTCCAGCCCGGCGTGCCGAAGCGGCCGGGTGAAAGCAGGCGCACCGCAATGCCGACGATGCGCGCGATCGCGACCCATTCGTCATCGCCGTGCGCAGCCAGCGCGCCGGCTCCGGCCAGCGCAGACCAGGGATCAACGTCGCCTCGCCATTCGCCGCCCTCTAAGCTGGCGAGTCGGTCGTGCGGGCGGCGGGTTCTGCCATCGGCATGGATCCACAGCGCGCCGCGCCGCTCGGCCAGGGACATTGCATCGAGATGGGCCGAGAGATTCTCGCCCGGATGCGGGCGCACGACCAGCGCCGGCGGGCGTGACAGCGCGGCGGGGTCGGCCCAGAACCGGCCGCCTACGCGTGCCTCGCGCAACCGCGCGAAGAGTGCGGCGACATCGCCCGTCACGATGCTTTCGTTTGCCGGCCCCGTGACGGCGACGGCTCCGTCAGGAAATGGCGGGGCGCGGAGCAAGGGAAGCGGTACGCTCATGGCCGGTGGCCCCAGACCGGGACGTCCAGCGCTCCGTCCGCCCCGCGCCGGATCACGCCATATCCGCCCGTCGGCAACTTCATGTCGGACCATGTGCACGGTGCCGCGATGAGCACCGGATCCGCGAGGAGCGCGAAGCGTGCGGCGCCGTTGCTGGTGACGATCAGCGTAGGGCCTTCGTCGGTGGCGAAGAGATGGCGCCATGCGACTCGGCGCATCTCCGCCTCCACGATCCAGCCTTGCGGAGGCTCGGCGCGTTTGTCCCAGGCAGTCAGGGCGTCGTTGCCGATGCGGGCCAGGACCTCCGCCTCGGTCCGGTTCTCATCGGGGCCGTGATCGATCTCGCGTAGCCAGTTGCACGGGACCGGTACGGGCGGCGCCTGCTGATGGTCGAGGATCGCTTGCGCCGTCTGGCGGGTGCGCGCGAGGGGCGAGACGAGTATGCGGGCGAAGCGCCAGCCAGAGGCTGCGAAATGTCGGCCCAGCGCAGCGGCTTGCGCGACGCCGGCATCGGTCAGCGGCAAGTCGGTGCGAGCACCGATCCGGCGGGGAGGTTCCCCGGCGGCGAAGGTGTTGCCGTGGCGGACGATGACGAACATGGACGGGCGGTATCAGGCTGGAAAGGGATCGCCTAGCCGCGCGATCGCCTCCTCGGCCAGCGTGAGGTCGGCGGGCGTGTCGATGCCCGAAAGCGCGTGCCGGGGCGGATCGATCTCGACGGTCGCGATCGACCAGCCGTTTTCGAGGAAGCGCAACTGTTCCAGCCCTTCGAGCGCCTCATAGGGCCCCGGTGCCGCGCCGGCGAACCATTGGAGCGCGGCGATCCGGTAGCAATAAAGCCCGACATGCTGCCAGACGGGGGATAGCGGGCCTGCCTGGCGCAGCGCCGTTTCTTCCCGCAGCGCGGGCAGGATCGTCTTGGAGAACCACAGCGCCCGGCCGTCGGGGCCGCGCACGCAGGTCGTGCCGCTGAACGGCGCGACCTGCTTGTGGGTACGCAGACGGTCGAGCCGGTCCCAATCGAGTCGATAGACCGGGGTGACGACATCAGCCCCGCCTTGCCGCTGCGTTTCGATCAGTTGGGCCACGACGAGGGGCGAGACGAACGGTGCATCCCCCTGCAGATTGACGACGATGGCTGGGGGGCGCTCGCGCAGGCCAGCAGCGGCGAAGGCGCGCGCCGAACCCGAATCGAGATCCGCAGCGGTAAGCGCCACCTCGACGCCCAGGTCGCGGGCATGGTCGGCGATCCGCGGGTCGTCGGTCGCGACCAGAACGTCGCAGTCGCCCGCGTGCGCCGCCGCCGCCTGCGCGACGGCTACCACGCGTTCGAGGAGGGTGCGCCCGGCGATTTTCAACAGGGGCTTGCCGGGCAGGCGCGACGATCCGAAGCGGGCCGGAACGACGATCAGGGCATCCTGCGGCGCGGGCCGGGCTCCCGATGGGTCAGTCGAAAAGGACGTCACGAAGCCAAGACGTTTCAGTTCACGCCGGCCCTGACGATATCGTGCATATGAACGATGCCGACCAACCGCTCGCCGTCCACCACGAACAGTACCGACACCGCATTTTCGTTCATATACCGCAACGCGTCGGATAAGAGCGTATCGCCGGTAACCGACACCGGGCGCGGCGACATGTGGAGACCGATGTTGTCGGTGAGGTCGTGAACCGCAATGCAGCGCCGAAGGTCGCCATCGGTGAAGGCTCCGACCAGTATATTTTGTTCATCGACCACGGCGGTGCAGCCGTAGCGCTTGCGGCTCATCTCGATCGTCGCGTTGGTCAGCGAGGCTTCGCGGCCGACACGAGGAATGGCGTCACCCGTGCCCATGACTTCGGCGACGGTCGAGAGATGGGCACCAAGGCTACCGCCCGGATGGAAGACCCGGAAATCCGAAGGTGTGAAGCCGCGGGCTTCGATGAGCGCCACCGCCAGCGCGTCACCCAGCACGAGCTGCAACGTGGTAGACGAGGTCGGGGCTAGTTCATGCGGACAGGCTTCGCGCGCCCTCGGCAGCATCAGGCAGATGTCGGCGGCGTGCGCCGCGGTGCTTTCGGGCTGCGAGGTCGCAACGATCAACGTCACGCCGTAGCGGTTGCAATAATGAAATATGTCGCTCAGTTCGCTGGTCTCGCCCGACCAGGTGAGCGCCAGGACGATGTCCGATTCGGTAATGACGCCCAGGTCGCCGTGGCTCGCCTCGCCAGGATGGAGGTAAAGCGCCGAGGTGCCGGTCGAACGCATCGTCGCCGCGATCTTGCGCGCGATATGTCCGCTCTTGCCCATCCCCGTGACAACCACCCGCCCACGGGTGGAGGCGATCGCGCGGATGGCGGCATCGATGGACTGGCCCAGTTCCGAATCCTCGACCGCGGCCTTCAGCATTTCCAATGCCTGCAGCTCTATGTCGATCGTCTTGCGCGCCGAGGCGGAATAATGCGTATTGAATATTTCCGATTTCATAGCGACCCTGGAACCCAACATCTAATCAATGGCATATCCCGCCATAGCAGGAGCGGCGATAATTAAATCGTTAAGGGATTGCCAGCCGTTTCGTTTGCAGCCTAGAGAAAAAGGGGTGATTTGGTCCAATTTCGAGGTAACCGGCAGCTTGTCGGAAAGTCGATCGGGTCAAGAACTTCAATCGATACTGACAAGGCAGCGACTAGATGATCCTCTGTGAACGGGCAATCGGGCCCAAAACGCCTCTTTTCATTATCGCCGGCCCGTGCGTGATCGAGAGCGAAGAGCTTGCCCTGTCGGTAGCGGAAACGCTCGCCGGGATCGCCCGCCGGCTCGGCCTGCTGCTCGTCTTCAAATCCTCGTTTGACAAGGCCAACCGCAGTTCGGACTGCTCCTTTCGCGGTCTCGGCATGGATGAAGGGTTGCGCATTCTGGAAAAGGTGCGCGCCGAAACCGGCCTGCCGGTCCTGACCGACGTCCATGAACCCGGCCAGGTCGCGGCGGCGGCGCAGGCGGTGGATATATTGCAAACGCCCGCCTTCCTGGCCCGGCAGACCGATTTTATCGCCGCGGTCGCCGCCTCGGGCAAGCCCGTAAACATCAAGAAAGCCCAGTTCATGGCGCCCGGCGACATGGCACAGGTCGTGGCCAAGGCGCGCAATGCGGCGACGGCTGCGGGGCACGATCCCGACGCTTTTCTGCTGTGCGACCGCGGCACGTCGTTCGGCTACAATAATCTGGTTTCGGACATGCGCGGCCTTGCGATCATGGCCGGAACCGGGTGCCCGGTGGTGTTCGATGCAACGCATTCGGTCCAGCTTCCCGGCGGCTTGGGCGAGCGGTCGGGCGGGCAGCGTGAATTTGTGCCTTTGCTTGCCCGCGCCGCGGTGGGAGCGGGGGTCGCAGGTGTGTTCATGGAGACCCATCCCGATCCCGACCAGGCGCTGTCAGATGGACCGAATGCGCTTCCGCTTGCGGAAATCGAGCCCCTGCTGGCGCGGTTGCAGGCGATCGACTCGCTGGTGAAGGCATAGGCCTAAAAGCGCTTCATTAGCGGTTGCATTCCAAAGTCGTTGGCGGAATGGGGCGGACCATGACCCTCTTCGGTGAACAGACGCGGCGCTTGCGGGCGCGACTCGGGGCGGTGGTCATGGCGCCGGTTCATCTCCTGCAACTGGTGACATCCGCCAAGAGTTTCCTCGACAATCCGATCGTCGGTTCGCGCCGGTTGAACCGCTTGGGCCTGCACGTCGCGCGGGTCAGGGCCGCGGCGCTGCTCTGTGCGTGGCGCCGGCGGCGGCTCGCGCACCGCGTCCGCGACGACTGGCGCGACGCGTTCGACCGCGACGGTTTCGTCGTCATCCGCGATGCGGTCGCGCCCGCCGAGTTCGCCGCCCTGCGCGCCGCTATCCTGGCCTTTGAGGGGCCGGCGCGCGAAATGCGGCAGGGCGATGCGATCACGCGCAGGCTGGCCATCGACCCCGCCATGCTGAGCGCGATCCCGGCGCTGCGGGCGCTGCTCGCCCGCAAGGATCTGACCGCTCTGTTCCATTATGTCGCGAGCTTCCGCACTACGCCGCTGCACTATATCCAGACGATCGTCAGCAACGATGGCGGCGATGCGCGCGACCCGCAGGAAGTATTGCACGCGGACAGCTTTCACGCCTCGCTCAAAGCCTGGCTGTTCCTGAACCCCGTCGCCGCGGACGAGGGGCCGTTCACCTATGTTCGCGGTTCGCACCGCTTCACGGCGGAGCGCCTGGATTGGGAGTATCGCCGCAGCCTTGCCGACCCGCGCGCCATCGACCGGCTTTCGGCCCGCGGTTCGCCGCGTGTTTGGGATGACGACCTGGCCGCGATGAAGCTGGCGGCGGCAGAAGCGATGGCGGTGCCGGAGAACACGCTGGTCGTCGCGGATACGGTCGGTTTCCATGCCCGCGGCGTGTCGATGCGGCCCGGCGAGCGCGTAGAGATCTGGTCCTATGCGCGCCGCAATCCGTTTCTGCCCTGGCTGGGCGGCGACCTGCTCAGCCTGCCGGGGCTTGCCGAGCGGCGTATCGGCTGGCTGTGGGTGCTGCGCGACCGGCTGGAACGCCACATCGGCCAGCCTTGGCGGCCCGCAGGGGTCCGCAGCGCGCTCAGCGGTTTAGGCGACAGTTCAGGCGATGGCCAATGAGGTACGTCAATTGCCGACGCGACCGGTCGTGTCGTACCGGATCGAGGTATAGGGCAGCTGGAGATAATCGAGCACGGTATAGGCGGCCTTGCCGACGCCCGACCGCGATTTGCCGAAGAACAGTTCGCCGATATTGAGGCCGACGCCGACGAACAGATGGCGCTTGGGCTCGATGCCCTTTGCGCGATCCTCGAGGAGGAAGTCGGAGGCATAATAGCCGAGCTGGAGATCGAGAAAGCGCAGCGGGCTACGCTCGAGCTGCCGGAATCCGGCGCCCTTGATCGAGAACATATAGCGCTGCTGCTGGAAATGGGGCTTGCCGCTGAAGCTGTAGACATGCTCGTTGGGCACGATCTCCATCTTGAACGCGACCTTTTCCTTGAGGCCGGGGACGGTGTTGCGCAGGATCGAGAAACCCGCGCCGGCAAAATTCATCAGCGCATCCTGCGGCGACCAGCCGCTGTCAGGTTCGATGCCGTCGGACAGTTCGTTGAAGATCATCAGGCCCGACGCGATCAGTCCTGCGGTCAGCGCATCGCCTTCCGCCCCGCCGGTGCGCCGGTGGATGCGGTCGTGGAAGAATTCGGCCATCAGATAGGTGTTGAACGCGTGGGCAAGCTTGTCGACGCCGATATTGTGCGTGTCCTTGCCGAACCAGCCTTCATTGCTGAAATGAAAGGGCGCGGTGTCCTTGAACAGCTTCTGCCCGCTTGCGACGCTGAAATAGCCGAGCAGGAGCAAGGATTCGGTTTTGACCGTGCCCGCCTGCCGCCAAAAGCCCGTACGTCCGGTATCGCCGCCCGGGACATGATCGGCCCAGCCGCGTTCGGTCGCGGCCGAAGGCGGAATGGAGAGGGAGTCAGGGGTTTCGAGCGCCCCGGTGACCGAATAATCGGCGGTTTCGTGCGGTGGCTGGTCGAACCGTGCCGCGAGCAGGACCGGGTCGGCCGCGGGCTGCAATTTCCAGTCGGAGACGATGATCTCCGCCGACCCCGCGGCCGCGTCGCAGCACGGACTATTCTGATCCCCGACAAGGACCGGGCCGGTTTCGGGTGTCGGGGCCGGCACCGCGGCCGCCTCTTGCGGCAAAAGGCCGCCCGCATCGAGCGTCCCGTCGCCGTCGACCGTATGCGCCAGCGCCGGGGTGGAGAAACCGCATGCCACGGCTGCAAGAATAAGGCTGCCGTCAGGCCAGCGTTTCAACATATAGCTCGGGCTCCTGATGCGACCCGGAAACGCTGTTGCCATGGTCATATTTGATATTTCAATGCAAGATGTTCGCCTTACTCTACCGGTGACGGCTTTTGTCAACCGATGCCGCGGCCGTTTTGTCGAAGATACTCTCTTTGCTGGACGCACCACTGAGTCTCGGGTGTCATAGCGCACCGCCGAGAGAGTCATAAAAGAATTGCGGTGTGGGGCCGGGGCTCGAACAAAAGAGGGCCGCGAATGCGGCCCTGAATGCGGCAGATAACTGCCGATGGTGACCCCTACGGGACTCGAACCCGTGTTTTCGCCGTGAAAGGGCGACGTCCTAGACCGCTAGACGAAGGGGCCGTCGTTCGGTGAAGCGGCGCCTTAGACTCGCCTGCCGGTGCGGTCAAGCGCGCTGGTGGGCGCGTCGCGTAAAAATGTTGCGCTGCGGCGTATCGACCGGCTCCCACTACCCGAAAAAGCCGCGGTCAATCGGCCCAGGCGGCGTCCTCCAGATGCAGTTCGGCGGCCGGGCGGCTGCCCCAATCGTCGCGTTTGGCGCGCCCCGCGAGCCACAATTTGCGCCCGCGCGTGTTGAGCAGCGTCTGCCCGAGTTCGGTCTCGGCGCTGCGGAAGGCGATCGCCTTGAAGCGCGCGCCATCCTCGCCCGATACGATCAGGCGGACATGATCGGCGCCGACGATTCCCGATTCGACGATGCGCACCGGCCCGGTCGCGACGCGCGGCGCGGGCCAGCCGGCGCCATAGGGGCCGGCACTCTCGATCGCTTCGCACCACAGCGGCGAAATTCCGCGCGGCGCCAGGACGGCGTCGATCAGCAGCGCCTTGTCGCCGCTCGCGCGCTCGACATCGGCGGCAAGCCGGTCATTGAGGAAGGCGCCCAGCGCATCGACTTGGCCCGCGGCGACGGTCAGCCCCGCCGCCATCGCATGGCCGCCGCCGGCGACAAGCAGGCCGCTCTCCTTCGCGGCAAGGATCGCAGCGCCCAGGTCGACCCCCGAAATCGAGCGGCCCGAACCTTTGCCGATGCCGTCGTCATCAAGTGCGATGACGATCGCGGGGCGGTGCAGCCGCTCCTTCAGCCGCCCGGCGACGATGCCGATCACCCCCGGATGCCAGCCGGCGCCGGCGACGATCGCGACCGGCGCATTGCCGCACCGGCCGCTCGCCTCAATCGCTTCGTCGAGTACCGCCGCCTCGATCGCGCGGCGCTCTTCGTTCAGGCGGTTGAGTTCCAATGCGATGTCGGCCGCCTCTTGCGGGTCCGACGTCGTCAGCAGACGGACGCCGAGGTCGGATTTGCCGACGCGGCCGCCGGCGTTGATCCGCGGCCCCAGCGCGAACCCCATATCGGTCGCGCTCGGCGGCTTGGTCAGCCGCGCCGCGTCCATCAGCGCCGCCATGCCGATATTGCCGCGGCGTGCCATCACCTTCAGCCCCTGCGTCACCAGCGCGCGGTTGAAGCCGGTGAGGCGGGCGACGTCGGCGACGGTGCCCAGCGCGACGAGGTCGAGCAGGTCGATCAGTGCGGGTTCGTCGCGGCCCGCGAAATAGCTGCGGGCGCGGAGTGTGCGGAGCAGCGCGGCGCCGAGCAGGAAGGCGACGCCGACCGCGGCGAGATTGCCGTGGATCGCGGCGTCGGGCACCTCGTCGAGCCGGTTCGGATTGACCAGCGCGAAGGCTTCGGGAAGGCTGGTCGCGCATTGATGATGATCGACGACGATCACCTCGACCCCGGCCGCCTTGGCCTCGGCGATCGCGTCGAACGCCTGCGCGCCGCAATCGACCGTGACGACCAGCTTCGATCCCGCCTCGCCGATCTTGACCAGCGCGGCGCCCGAGGGGCCATAGCCTTCCATCAGCCGGTCGGGGATATAGGCGCCGACCGGCAGGCCCAGCGCGCGCAGCAGGCGGACGAGCAGCGCGGCCGAGGTCGCGCCATCGACGTCATAATCGCCGAAGATCGTCACCGCCTCGCGCGCTTCGACCGCATCCGCGAGCCGCGCCGCGGCGGCGTCCATGTCGCGGAACAGCGAGGGGTCGGGCATGAAACTGCGCAAGGTCGGGTTGCGCTGGCGGTCGAGGTCGTCGCGCGCCACCCCGCGCGCGAGCAGCAATTGGGTGACCAGATCGTCGGGGGCGAGATTCTCCGACGCCATGTCGGCGCTCGCGCGGCGCCAGCGCCACGGCTGGCCGGCGATCGAGCGGGTGATGCCGAGGGCCGCGTCGCTCATGCCTTGGCTCCTTGCCGCGTGCGTGCGGCGAGGATGCGGAGGCGCAAGTCCTTTGCGGTATCGAGCGGGATCGCCGGAATCTCGTGGCTTGCCAGTGCGCTGCCGCCGGGGACACCGAAGACAAGCGTCGCGAGGCCGAGCGGGCGCAGGATGAAATCACTCTTGAGGTCGACGCTCTGCACCGATGCGTGCGGCAGCAAGGTCAGCTTGGGTTTCCACCAGCCGCGGCGGATCGCGACCATCTCGCCCACATCGGTCCAGCGATGAAAGCGGGTGCCGAACAGCGATGTCGCAGCGATGAGCGCCCCCGCGACCGGGCCCAGCCAGCCGGCCGGCTGCCCGAGCGACAGCGCGATGGTGCCGCCGATCGTCGCGCAAGCAGCGCCGATGAGTCCGCCGAGCGCGACGATGCGGTGGCTGTGCTGCCATGGCTGATCGTCGCCCGGCCGGTCGATCGCCACTTCGGCTAGCACGGGCTCGATGGCATTCAGCCGCGCGAAGGGCACGACCTGATGGTCCTTTTCGGTCGCACCGTCGCTCGCCAGGCTTTGCAGGCGCAATTCGTGCCAGCCGAAACGGCGGCGCAGCCAGCCGGTGGTGACGATTGCCGCCTGCACGCGGCGCACCGGAACCGCGACGTCGGTGCGCGTCGTCAGGCCGCGGGTGCGGCGCAGCGCGCGCGGTTCGCGGGTCAGGCGGAAATCCCAGTTGGCGAAGATCATCGTCGCGATGCCGCTGGCGAATCCGATGAGGAGGAGCGACAGCAGCGCGCCGACCCCAGCGATCCAGCGGTGCGCGACGACCCATTGGTCGAGGCCGTAATCCTCGGCGATGTCGATCCAGTCCAAGGGATTGAAGATGTTGAAGTCGAAGGGCAGCAGATTATCGAACAGCTGCATGGCCGCGCCGACCACTGCGAGTGCGGCGAGCGAGAAGTTGAACAAGCCCGCAGTCAGCAACTGGCGCGGCCCCATTGCGAACAGCAGCCGGTCCTCGCTTGCGGCGGCGGCAGCAGGGGCAGCGTCTTCCGCCGGTGCCGCGCCGGCGGCGGTTTCGCTGCGGTGCGCGCGGATCGTCGTGCGCAGCGCCTGCGCGGCATCGACGGCGATCGCATCGAGGTTGGCGTCATTTTCCTTGCCGCCCGCGCCGGTTTCGAATCCGACCTTGGCGATGCCGAGCGCGCGCGAGGCGAGCCCCTGTTCGATGCTGACGTCCTGGATGCGGTCGAACGGAATGGTGCGGTGCTGGCGCGAAAAGACGCCGCTTTCGATCACCACTTCGTCGGCGCCGACCGCAAAGCGGAAGCGCAGCCAGTGAAGCCATGCGGCGATCAGCGAAAGCAGGATGAAGGCAAGGATCGCGGGGACGATATAGACCCAGTTGCCCGTGAAGCCGAGCGCCGCGACCGCCGGCAGGAAGTTGAGCGACTTCGGCCCCAGCGCGACGATCGCGAGCGCGAGCGTTGCGGGATGCAGCCGCTGCCAGTGCGGCTCTGCGTCGGGCGCGGCGAGGGCGGCGGTTTCGTTCATGCGAAATCGGTCTGGATATGGCGGCGGATCGTCTCGCGCATCGCGGCCGCCAGGTCGGCGTGCAGGCCGGGCAGGGTCACCATGCTGTTGTGCGTGCCCGACGTGTGGACGACCAGATGCGACAGGCCGAACCAGCGCTCGATCGGCCCCTGCCCGACGTCGATATGCTGGACGCGGACGAAGGGCACGATGGTGTCGGTGCGAAACAGCCAGCCGCGCGCGACGCGGAGCTGCCCCTCGCCGATCTTGAAGCCCCAGCGCTGCGCGCGGCGGGCGGGGAAAGTCGCGACCGCAAAGGCCGCGAGCAGCCAGGCGAGCGTCGTGACCAGCCCGAAGGGCGCCCCGATCCTGGGCATGACGAAATAGTCGAACACGCTCGCGGAGATCGCGAGCGGCACCATGTTGAGCGCCGTTGTGATGCGCAGGACGTGGCCATAAGCCGGATCGATCGGATCGAGCCCCTCGCTGGCGTTGAGCGCGTCGGGAGCAAAGGGGTCGGTGGGCGGCGCGGGATTGTCGGTCATGATCCTTCGTTAGTCGTTCGAACCCCTAGGGGACAACAATATTGAAGCGCGGGTCGGCGGGCGGATGGAGCGCGAACCACGACAGGAACGCCGCGCGGTCGCCGTCGATCCTGATCGCGCCCGACTGCAGCAGCGCGGGAAACTGCGCTTGGCCGAGCATGACGTCATCGAGTGTCGCCCGGTCGATGGTGATCGTCGCAGCGGGCCTGGCGTCGGTCACCCCGTAGCGCGGGAATTCGACCCCGCCGCCGACGACCACCGCCACCGCTTCCTTGCTGTCGGGCAGGATGAACTGGAATGTGCCTTTGATTGTCGTTCCCTTCGCGGCATCGAAGCGCGTCGCGAGCGCGTCGAAGAAGACCGCGGTCGGGATCGCGCCGACGAAGCTGCGGCTCTGGCCATTGCCCGACAGATTGTCGGTCGCGGTGCCGCGCAAGCTGGCCGCGCCGGCGAGATAATAGTTGCGCCACGCGCCTGATTCCGCCTGATAACCAAGCTGGTCATAGGCCGAGGCCAGCGCCGCGCGCGCTTCGCCATTGCCGGGTTCGGCAAAGACCAGCTTGTTCAAAAGCTCGGCCGCCCAGCGATAGTCGCCCGCCGCGATCGCCGCCTTGCCCGCCGCCAGCAGCTTGCCGGCGCCGCCGGCGAGCGCGACATATTTGGGCGCCGACTGTTCGGGCGGCAGCGGGTTGAAGTTCGCCGGATTGCCGTCCCACCAGCCGAAATAGCGCTGGTACGTCGCCTTCATGTCGTGATTGAGTGTGCCATAATAGCCGCGGGTCGAGAAATCGGCTCCCTGCACCGGCGCCTCGGCGGTCTGGTCGGCCAGTTCGTGCAAGGTCGCGCCGCGATTGGCGAGGAACAAGGTGCGGTCATGGACATAGCGATAGGCGTCGCGCTGGTTCGCCAGCAATGCGCTCACCTCGCCCGCCCCCCATGTCGGCCAATGGTGCGATGCCATCGCGACCTCCGCCTGGCCGCCCCATTTGAGCAGCATCGCGTCGATCACCTTCGACCAGCGCAGCGCATCGCGCACCTGTGCGCCGCGCAGGGTCAGGATATTGTGGAGATTATGCGTGACGACCTCGGTCGTATGGAGCGCCTTGTACGCCGGGATATAGAAGACGAATTCCGACGGCGCCTCGGTCCCGCCCGCGTTGAGGAAATCGAAGGCGAGGCCGTCGATCGTCAGCGTGCCGCCGGTCGCGGCGACCGTCTCGGTCGGCTCCATATAGCCGATCGTGCCCGACGACAGTTTCGGCCCCAGCCCGGTGTCGACTTGCCCGGCCGGCCCCGGCGGCAGGATCGAACCGAACATATAGAGCGCACGCCGCCCCATCGCGCCGCCGGCGAGGACGTTTTCGGACGTCGCTTCCTCCGAAAAGCCGTGCGGTGCGATGATGCGGTTCTTGTCCCTTTTGACCTGCTCGGCGTTCACGATGCCGCCGACGCCGCCGAAATGGTCGCTGTGGCTATGGCTGAAAATCACCGCACGGATCGGCAGCTTCGACGATTTCACCTCGACCGTATCGGCGAACAGCTTCCAGCCGGCCGCGGCGGCTTCTTCGGAGAGCAAGGGGTCGACGACGATCCAGCCGGTCTTGCCGCGGATGATCGTCATCACCGATATGTCATAGCCGCGCAGCTGCCAGATCTTGCCCGGCACGACCTCGAACAGGCCATGGACGGCGTTGAGCCGCGCCTGCCGCCACAGCGACGGATTGACGGTGTCGGGGGCCTGCTTCGCGTCGAGGAACGCATAAGGCCGGCGATCCCACACGGTCCGGCCATCCTTGCCCATGATAACCCCGCCGGGAATCTCGGCGACCCTGCCGCGCATCACATTCGCCTCGTCGCGCGGGTCGGCGAGCGGCAGCCGCTTTGCAATCGCGGTCTGGGCGGCACGCGTCGCCTCGCTTGCGGCATCCTGCGCGACCGCCGCGAACGGCAGGCAGCTGGCGAGCAGCACGGTGGTCAGTCGGTGCATGATGATCTCCCCCCTGTTTGCCGCAGAGCTTGCGCCGCATGTGCGAGCTTGGCAAGCATCGCCGGATGGAGAGCGAACCCCGGTTGATGATCGTCTGGCACAGCCGCACGGGCGGTAGCGAGGCGCTTGCGCGCGCCGCCGCCGCGGGAGCGGGGGCCGCGAAGCTGGTCGCTGCGGACGACGTCACGCCGCGCGCGTTGCTGGCGGCCGGCGGCTACCTGTTCGTCGGCCCCGAAAATCTCGCCGCGCTATCGGGGGCGATGAAGGAGATGTTCGATCGCTGTTATTATCCGTGCCTCGGGAAACTCGAGGGCCGGCCCTATGCGACGATCGTCTGTGCGGGATCGGACGGCGACAGCGCCCAGCGCCAGCTCGACCGCATCGCGACCGGCTGGCGGCTGAAACGCGTCGCCGATCCGATCATCGTGAACACCGGGGCGCAGACGCCCGAGGCGATTCTGGCGCCGAAGACGATCGCACCGGGTCGCTTGGCCGAAGCGCATGATCTGGGTGCAGCGCTCGCCGAAGGGCTGGCGGCGGGGATTTTTTGACCAGCTTCGCCGGGAACGGCGACGTCGGTTTTGGGGTGGGGAGTTGCCATTCGCTAACCATCCATAACCGTCGCCCCCGCGAAGGCGGGGGCCGCAATCGGCCGAGCGCAAGGTTGCCAGCGGCCCCCGCCTTCGCGGGGGCGACGGTTATTTGGCTAGCGTCCGCTTCCGGCTGCAACCAACCGGAACCAGTCATTCGCGTCCTATATGCGCACATTCAGGCCAAGCTTCCGATACCGGCCGGTTCAGCTACGCTCACCCTTTCCGTCCGGCCTGCCGAACCATCGGGTCATGGCTTCGGTTGCTTCCGCCCGGCCGGGTGCGGTTTCGCTGGCCCAGGCGACGATGCCGTCGGGGCGTATCAGCAACGCACTGAAGCCCGGCCGATCCCCGGTGCGCCCCGCGACATAGTGAATCCGGCCGGTCCAGCGCCCGGCGAGCGTACGCAAGGGTTCCCCGGGGTCAAAGTCGATCAACACCCCCTTGCCGTCCGCGAGCAGCGCCGTGAGCCCGGTTCCGCCCGCCAGTTCGAAATCGGGGGCGCTGCACCCGACGAGCGGGTGATCGCTGTCCAGATCATAGCGGAGCGAGACGCCCCAGACGCGAGCGGCAAAATAAGTGGCTCCGTCGCGCGTGTCGATGAGATCGCGGATGATCGCTTCGAGCGCGCGGGCACCCCGGTCCGGCCGCATGAGCGCGACCTGAGCGCGCGACCAGTCGAGGATTTGCGCCCCCACCGGATGTCTTTCGGCGGCATAGCTGTCGAGCAGGTCCGCCGGCGCATCGCCGCGGATCGTCGCGGCGAGCTTCCATCCGAGATTCATCGCGTCGCCGAGCCCGAGATTGAGCCCCTGGCCGCCCAAGGGGGAATGGATGTGCGCGGCGTCACCCGCGAGCAGCAAGCGCCCCGCGCGATATGTCGCGGCCTGACAGGCGCGGTCGGTCCAGGTGGTGGCGAGGGTAAGCGCGGTCACGGTGACATCGGTGCCCGAGATGCGGCGCAGCACTGTTTGCACATGGCCGCGCGTGATTGGCTGCGTCCGGTGGAAGGCGCCGGCGTCGAAATCGACCATCGCGATCGTCCCCGGCGCGGCATAGGTGTACATGCCAAACGGCGTGTAATGGCGGCCGGGTTCGAGCTGTTCGGGGTCGGCCATCTCGACTTGCACCGAATAGCCGGTGAATTCGGGACCGGTGCCGGTGAACGCGAAGCCGCCAGCCTTGCGAACGACGCTGCGTCCGCCGTCGCAGCCGACAAGCCAGCGCGTGTGAAACGTCTTGCCGCCGGCGCGGACGGTCACGATGTCGTCCGACGCATCGCAGCCTTCGACGCCGATCCCGCGACGGATATCGGCGCCCAGCGCGGCCGCACGTGCGGCGAGGATCGATTCGATATGCTCCATCGTGACCGCCATGCTGGTGTCGGCGATACCCTGCGTGCGATATGGCCACTGCGCGGTGTCGACGCGGTCGTTGTAAAATTGAATGCCCGCGAAATGCCCGCCGGGGCGGCGTGGTTGCCCAGCCCAGTGCGCGGCGGCGTTGCCGCCCGGGCCATTGCTGGCAGGGCGCGGCTGCGCGATATCGCCCAGAAGCCCGCGGCGCGCGAAGGCTTCGATGGTCGGCGCTGAAAGGCCGCGCAGGCCGAACGGAAGGCGCTTGAGCGGAGAGCCCGGATCCTGGGCTTCTTTAAGCACCAGGACCGATATACCCGCGAGGCGCAATTCGCAGGCGAGAAACAGGCCGACCGGGCCGGCGCCGGCGATCACGACATCGTGGATCGGGGAATAAGGGAAAGGCATGAACTACTCCTGTTCGGTGTTCGACCGGAGCAGTTCGTCGATTCGGGAACCACACGGACGAACAGCGGGCGCCGGGCGGCGTCCGATATTCGTCGTGGGACTCATGCGCGAAGCATGGACAGAGCTTCCGTTTTTTCGGAAGGACCTGGGCTGGACCACACCAGATCTGCCTTTTTCGACACGGGCTATGTAATGCCGCCGCAGCCGATCCGCAACGGCCACGGTTTCGCGATCGATTTAGGTCATTCGGGAAGGGACACGGCTAATCCCGGCGCGGCGGATTACACCCCGACCTCGCCCATGACCCGCGTGGCGCCTCACCCTGCGCGATGTTCGCCCTTCACCCAGCGCACGGTGCCCGACGAAGCGCGCATGACGACGGTCTCGGTCGTCATGACGCCGTCGCGGCGATGCTTGACCCCGCGCAGCAGCGAGCCGTCGGTGACGCCGGTCGCGGCGAAGATGACGTCGCCCTTGGCCAGGTCTTCAAGGTCGTAGACACGGTTGAGATCCTCGACGCCCCATTTGGCGGCGCGCTTGCGCTCGTCGTCGTTGCGAAACAGCAGGCGGCCCTTGAACTGGCCGCCGACGCAGCGCAGCGCCGCCGCGGCGAGCACGCCCTCGGGCGCGCCGCCCGATCCCATATAGATGTCGATATTGGTTTCGGGGTTGGTCGTCGCAATCACGCCCGCGACGTCGCCGTCGGGGATCAGCGCGACGCCGCAGCCGAGCGAGCGCAGCTCGGCGATCATTGCTTCGTGGCGCGGGCGGTCGAGCACGCACACCATGATCTCTTTCGCGCTGCAGCCCTTCTCGCGCGCGACCGCTTCGACATTCTCGCGGATGCTGTTGTCGAAATTGACGATGTTCGGCGAATAGCCGGCGCCGACCGCGAGCTTGTCCATATAGACGTCGGGGGCGTTGAGCAGGCAGCCTTCCTCGGCGATCGCCAGCACCGCGAGCGCGTTGGGGCCGGCCTTGGCGGTGATCGTCGTGCCTTCGAGCGGATCGACCGCGATATCGATCTTCGGGCCCTTGCCCGGCGCGTTGCCGACCTTTTCGCCGATATACAGCATCGGGGCCTCGTCGCGCTCGCCTTCGCCGATCACGATGGTGCCGTCCATATAGAGCGTGTTGAACGCGGTACGCATCGCTTCGACGGCGGCGGCATCGGCCGCCTTCTCGTCGCCGCGGCCAATCAGCTTCGCCGCCGCGATCGCGGCGGCTTCGGTGACGCGCACCATTTCGAGCACGAGCACCCGGTCGAGGTTGCTGCTGTTCGTCATCCGATATTCTCCGTTTTCGCTATTGCCTTGCCGCCCCTGTCGGGCATGGTGCGGCCCATATGGCCGGTCGCACCGCTTGTCGAGGATGCTTCGCCCGATTCGGAGCGGCTTTTGCCGCGTTGTGCGTCATGGCGATGACGATGCCGGGGATGGCGGGCGCGCAGGTCCAGGGGCCCCCGGCACCGCCCAAACCGCGCAACGCCGAAACCGCCGCCGCCAATGCCAAGGAGATGGTCGACCCGATCCGGCGCTGCAAACCCGCCGAAGACGGCTCGATCACGGTTTGCGGCACCGACACCGAACGCCACCGCCTGTCGCCCGAATTGCGCGCGATCGCAGGCATCGGCAAGTCGAAGAAGGACAGCGTTCCGCATGCTGCGGCGCAGGCGATGACCCTCGACAAACTACCCCATAACTGGATTTCGATCGGCGGCCGGATGAAGCCGGGGCCTGAATATAACGAGCAATATGAACGGGTGAAGCGCGCGACCGACCCCGAAACGGGTACGCCGGCGCCGCCCGAAGAGGAACCCTAAAGCGCGAGGATCGGCATGTGCATCGGCGCGCCGACGACATGCTCCGACGCGGCGAGGATGGCGAGCGCGTCGCGGATCGCGCTGGCGGGGCCTTCGTGGGTGACCAGCACGATGACGACGCCATCGCCGTCCTCGCTGCCGCGCTGGATCAGGCTTTCGATCGACACGCCCGCATCGCGCATCGCGGTCGCGATCTCGGCGAGCACGCCGATCCGGTCCTCGACGATCAGGCGGACATAATGTTTGCCGATTCGCGCCCCGGCATCGGCGACCGGCGCCTGATCCAGCGCGTCGACCGGCATCGCGAAGGCGGGGCCATATTCATCGCGCGCGATATCGATGATGTCGGCGACGATCGCCGAAGCCGTCGGTCCCGCGCCGGCGCCCGCGCCTTCGAAGAACAGGCGGCCGACGAAATTGCCCTCGGCGACGACGGCGTTCAGGGCGCCGGGGACGTAGGCGAGCGGATGGTCGGCGGGAACGAGGCACGGCTGGACATGCTGATAAAGGCCCCCGCCTTCTTTGGCGCCGTCGCGTTCGGCCATGCCGATCAGGCGGACGCGGTGGCCCAGCGCCTCGGCTTCGCGGATGTCGGCGGCGATCAGGCCCCGGATGCCGTCGGCGGTGACCGCGCCGATGTCGAGCCGGGTTCCGAAACAGAGCGCGGCGAGGATCGACAGCTTGTGCGCCGCGTCGATGCCGTCGACGTCGAACGTCGGGTCGGCTTCGGCATAGCCTTCGGCCTGCGCGGCGGCGAGGGCGTCGGCGAAGCTCGCGCCGTTCCGCTCCATCTGCGTCAGGATATAATTGCAGGTGCCGTTGAGGATGCCATAGACGCGCGCGATTTCGTTCGCCGATGCGCCTTCGCGGATCGCCTTGATCACGGGAATGCCGCCCGCGACGGCGGCTTCATATTTCAGCGGCGTGTCTTGCGCTTCGGCCAGCTTCGCGAGGTCGAGCCCGTGATGCGCGATCATCGCCTTGTTCGCGGTCACCAGCGCCTTGCCTGCGCCGAGCGTATGGCGCGCCAGCGTCAGCGCCGATCCGTCGGCGCCGCCGATCATCTCGACGACGACATCGACGTCGTCGGCGGCAACGATCGCGTCCATATCGTCTTCCCAGCGATAGGGCGACAGGTCGACGCCGCGATCCTTGTGCCGGTCGCGCGCCGACACGGCTACGATTTCGATTGCGCGTCCGGCGCGGCGCGCGATCAGGTCGCGGTTCGCCTCGAGCAGCCGGACGACGCCGCCGCCCACGACTCCGATGCCGGCGAGCGCGACGCGCAGCGGCGGACGGGGCGCATTGGGGGCGGGATGGGGCGACATGCGGACACTCCGTATAAAGGCGCGGGCCATCACCCGCCGGGTGCCAGCGCCCTATCCGCTTTTGGGAGGGAAACAAGTCCGGTGCGTGAAGAGTCTGTTCCACTGACGTGGAATCGGCGCCGGCCCGCGCCCCCTCCCGGCCTCCCCAGGTTACTATCGTCGGGGAGGCCGGGAGGGGGCGCGGGCCGGCGCCGAACTGTTTCAGCGTAGCTGAAACAGCCTCTGGGCGCACCGAAGCTGAACTTTATCCCCCGGCGGGCGGCGGGGTCCGCGTTCGCGTGCAGTCGCCCAGCGCGCCGAGCACGACGGCATAATCCGACGCGGCCTTGCGGCGCTCATCGGGGGCGGTACCGGCGAGCTTGTTCAGCGGGAGATTTCTGGGCAGGCCGCAGGCGAGTCGATACCAGGCGAGCGTACCCCGCTTCGGCACCGCGGCCGACCCGTCGACGATCTCGCCGAACGCCGCGGCCCAGCGGCGCGATCCGTCGGCGGCGGTCAGGATGGTCAGCGACACCGGCTCGCCGGTCCTGGTGTCGAGGAACAGCTGCGTCTCGCCCTCGCCGGGCAGGGTGCCCGGAACATGGAAACCGTTGGCGATGCCGGTGATTGCGGGCGGCGCCCCGGGCTTGACGAGTTCGGTCAGGATGGCGCGCAACTGCGCCTCGGTCGCCGGATCCCACAAAAGCTGGGCGTCGGGGGCGACAAGGCGGATGCTGCCGGTATTGTTGGTACCCGCTGCCGTCCCCGCGACGGGGCGGGCAAAGAGCAGGACGGGCTGCTTCTTCTTGAGCTTCGGCGCCTTGCCGTTCGCGGCCAGCGGCAAGTCGACGAGGTAGGTGATCCGCGCCGCGAGCGGCCCGGCGCCGCGAATCAGCCCGACCACGTCGGCCTCGACATAGAATCGGGCATGGCCCGCCGCGAGACCCGGCGCCCGATCGGGCTTGAGCGCCGCCGCGCTGCGAATTCGGGCGTGGACGGTCATCGGCGCGGCGGTTGCGAGATCGGCGATATCGGCATAGCTGTAGGGGCTTGCCGCGGCCGCCTCCGCAGGCGCTTGCATGGCCAAAACGTCCGGAATTCCGTGGCTTATCATGATAAGCCCGGCAATGGCGGTCGGCAAAAGCGCGCGCATGGTCAAGTCTCTTTCCATCATCTGTGACACCGGTAGCGATGTTCGAAGCCCCACCATGGGACGGGGCACATTAACCGCTGATAAAGGGTTTGCGAACTTGCCGCCACCGCGATAGGACGGGCCCGAAGCGTCCGGCAAGAACATAAACAGCCGGATGCCACGCTATCGGGTCTCGCGGAACGCATCGGAAATCATCCGGGCATTTGGCAACCGAACCCGATGGTGCGGATTGGTGTCAGGATGATCTAGCAAGGAGCGTCGTCCCTGAATGGCTTATGGTGATAATGTCGACCCTAAAAACAGGGTAGTGGCAATTGTCTTGGTTGGTCTGTTCACGGCAGTACTGGGCTATGGCCTGGTAAATGGTTTGAACATCAGTATCGTCAAGAAGCTTGCCGAAAAATTGGACGTGGTGGACGTTGAAGAGCCGCCGCCGCCGGAGGAGCCGCCTCCGCCGCCGCCGCCGGACAACAAGTTGCCGCCGCCGCCGCCGGTGGTGACGCCGCCGTCGCCGATTCCGCCGCCGGTGACGACCAACACGGTCCAGTCGGTGCCGACGCCGCCGCGGCTGCCGCCGCCGCCGGTCTACACGCCGCCGGCCCCGCCGGCCCCGCCGCCGGCTCCCGACCTTTCCCAGGCCGGTACGCCGAAGGGCAATCCGGGTCGCTGGGCGACGAACGACGACTATCCGGCACGGGCCATGCGCGAAGAGCGTGAAGGCACGACCGGTTTCCGCGTTACCTATGGTGCCGATGGCCGGATCACTTCTTGCGACGTGACGTCGTCGAGCGGCCATGCCGACCTCGATGCCGAAACCTGCAAGCTGATTCAGCGTCGCGGCCGTTTCAATCCCGGCAAGGACCGTGCGGGCAACCCCACGGGCGGGAGCTACAGCAATCGTATCCGGTGGCAGATTCCGCGCTGAGGCGCGGGGTCTCCCCACATAGTTTTGACCAAATTTTATTCTTTGAGAGGGAATAACCAGCATGTTTAATCTGATCGCAAATGCCGCCGCTGCGGCGCCGGCAGCTGCTCACGATGTCGGCCTCAGCCTGATGCCGGCGTCGATGTGCGTCAAGGAAGAGGGCCAGAACCCCTACGGTCTCGTCCCCGCTTTGTGCGAAGGCGGCATCGTGTCGCAGGTCACCTTCCTCGTCCTGCTGATCATGTTCATCGGCACGCTCTACATCCTGTTCACCAAGCTGTTCGAACAGAATAAGGTCATCGGCCAGGGCAAGGCGGTCGACGCCAATTTCTGGCGCGCCCCGACGCTCGCCGACGGTGCCGCGAAGCTCGAAAAGAACAGCGCCTATCGCCAGGTCGTCGAAGACGGCCTGCGCGCCAACGAAGAGCATAACAAGCTGACCGACCCCGTCGAAGCGCATGACTGGATGCACGGCACGCTCGAGCGTTCGCAGAACCACATCAACTCGAAGCTCAACGGCGGCCTCGCCTTCCTCGCGACCGTGGGTTCGACCGCGCCGTTCGTCGGCCTGTTCGGTACCGTTATCGGTATTCTTCGCGCCCTCGTGAAGATCGGTGCATCGGGCCAGGCCTCGATCGACACCGTTGCCGGTCCGGTCGGTGAAGCACTGATCATGACCGCCATCGGTCTGATCGTGGCGGTTCCCGCGGTGCTCGCGTTCAACTGGCTGCAGAGTCGCAACAAGTCGATCGCGCGTCGCCTCTCGACCTTCTCGAACGACGTGCTCGGTTCGATCATGTCGGGTGGCCAGGTGAAGCCGGCGGTTCTGGCCGCTCCGGCAAAGGCTGCTCCGGCCGCCGCGCCGAAGAAGGCCTGACAGGGCCGATGATTTGGATCCCCGCCCATCCGCCGCAACGGTGGGGGGCGGGGTCCGCTGGACGGGGCGGCACGCCGATGGCGGATCGCCCGGATCCATGACAGACAATTTAGTGACAGGATGCTAATCCTATGGCGATGAGTTCAGGCGCAAAGGGCGAAGATGCCCCGATGTCCGACATCAACACGACGCCGCTCGTGGATATCATGCTCGTGCTGCTCATCATCTTCCTCATCACGGTTCCCGTGGTTTTGAAGACGGTGAACCTCAAGCTGCCCGGCGTGGTTTTCGAGCCGACGACGACGAAGCCCGAAAACGTCCTTCTTTCGGTCCGCTCGGCTGATACCGACGGCGATGGCGAACCCAATCCCGAAAGCACCGCGTGCGAAGTCTATTGGGGCCAGACCCCGGTCGATTCGCGCCAGCTGCTCGAAAAGGGACAGGACAAGCTGAAGCAGCTTCTCGAAGATATCGGCGGTCCGCAGAATATCACCGAGGAAAATTTCCCCGAAGTGCACATTCGCGGCGACATCAACACGCCGTACCAGTGCATCGGCGGCGTGATCTACACGATGCAATATGCCGGTTTCCAGAAGATCGGGTTCATTTCCGAACCGGCTGCCGGCTCGGGTACGCTGGGCCGTCTCTAAGGCGCCGGTCCACACAGGAATGAAGGAATAATCCTATGTCCATGGCCGTTGGCGATCGGGACGACAATGAACCGATGATGGAAATGAACACGACGCCGCTCATCGACGTCATGCTCGTGCTCCTCATCATGTTCATCATCACCCTTCCGGTCCAGACCCACGCGGTGAAGATCGACTTGCCGGTTCCGACCGACACCAAGAACAATGTCGATCCGGAAAAGAACAAGGTCATGATCGATCCCGCGGGAACGATCACTTGGAACGGCGCACCGGTCGACCTGGCGCAGCTCGCGAACTATCTCGAGCAGACCAAGGCGTTGCCGGTCGAGCCTGAACTGCAGGTTCAGCCCGATCCCTTCGCGCGTTATTTCGTCGTCGACAATGTCATGGCGGTGATCAAGCGCAGCGGTGTCGGCAAGCTGGGTTTTGTCGGCAACGAACAATATGGACGCGTTTTCTGATCATCGATCTGGAACGTGTCTGACGGAAAGGGCCGCGAAGCAATTCGCGGCCCTTTTCCTTTCGGGCGCGGGTAAAATACGGGGTCGGGGTGTCCGGCCTGGGTTGGAAGCGGACCTTTTCTTACCACGTCACCCCGGACTTGATCCGGGGTCCCGCTTGAAGTCGAAAACTGCCGGGCCCTTAAAAGCGGGATCCCGGGTCAAGCCCGGGATGACGAAAAAGGACAGGAAACTACCGTTACGAATATGTCGTCCCGGCCTCCGCCGCGATGGCGGCCGGGGGAAGATCTGGTATCCACCCCTTTCCGGTCGTTCCCCCTCATCACGCACCAGGGCGGCGGTTACCGACGGCGTCGCCCCGCCGGCCAATGCCGGCACCCGGTATCCGCGCTGTAAAGGATATGATCGCTTTTCAAAGCTAATGCCCGTAAGGACCCGACCCGCAACAGCAAAGGTGACCCATGAAAATTGCCATGATCGGAACCGGATATGTCGGCCTGGTATCCGGAGCCTGCTTTTCGGATTTCGGGCACGACGTCGTTTGTGTCGACAAGGACGCGAGCAAGATCGAGGCGCTGAATGCGGGCCGGATGCCGATCTACGAACCCGGGCTCGATTCGCTCGTCGCGGCGAATGTCGCCGCGGGCCGGCTGTCCTTCACCACCGATCTCGCCCCCGCGGTCGCCGGGGCCGACGCGGTGTTCATCGCCGTCGGCACGCCGTCGCGCCGCGGCGACGGTCATGCCGATCTCAGCTATGTCTTCGGCGCCGCTGAGGAACTGGCCGCGACGCTCGACCATGATTGCGTGATCGTGACCAAGTCGACCGTGCCCGTCGGTACCGGTGACGAGGTCGAACGCATCCTGCGTGACGGTGCGCCCGGACGGCTGCACAGCGTCGCGTCGAACCCCGAATTCCTGCGCGAAGGCGCGGCGATCGGCGATTTCAAGCGCCCTGACCGCATCGTCATCGGCGCCGAGGATGCGCAGGGCGAGGCGGTGCTGCGCGAAGTCTATCGCCCGCTCTTCCTCAACGAGGCGCCGATCCTCGTCACCCGCCGCCGTACGGCGGAGATGATCAAATATGCCGCTAACGCCTTTCTCGCGACCAAGATCACCTTCATCAACGAGATCGCCGACCTCTGCGAAGCGGTCGGCGCCGAGGTGCAGGATGTCGCGCGCGGGATCGGGCTCGACAATCGCATCGGCGCCAAATTCCTCCACGCCGGTCCCGGCTATGGCGGCAGCTGCTTTCCGAAGGACACGCTGGCACTGCTGAAGACCGCGCAGGACAATGAAGTGCCGCTCCGCCTCGTCGAGGCTACGGTGCAGGCGAACGACCTGCGCAAACGGGCGATGGGCCGCAAGATCATCCAGGCCATGGGCGGCAATGCACGCGGCAAGACCGTTGCGTTGCTTGGCCTGACCTTCAAGCCGAACACCGACGACATGCGCGATTCGCCCAGCCTTGCGATCGTCCAGACTTTGCTCGATGCCGGCGCGCGGGTCACCGCTTATGATCCCGAGGGGATGGAGATCGCGGCGCCGATGATGCCCGATGTCGAGATGAAGCAAAGCGCCTATGCCGCCGCAGAAGGCGCGCATGCGGTCGCGATCATCACCGAATGGGACGCCTTTCGCGCGCTCGATCTGGCGCGGCTCGGCAGCAGCATGGCCGATAAATTGTTCGTCGACCTGCGCAATATCTATCGCCGCGACGAAGTCGCGCGGCATGGTTTTCGTCACATCGCTATTGGAACGCGCGCCGAATAAGGGCATTCATCGGGTGAAGGGCTCGGAAGGTCGCGGATGCGGCCCTCGCGCGCCGGCCAATCCACGGGGAGCAGAAGTTATGAGGATCGATTCGCGCCGCACCGGCAAGCTGCTGGCCACCGGCCTGATCGCACTGGCGCTTGCCGGCTGCGCCGGTATGGGCAAGGGCGGATCGTCCGCCAAACTGCCCGAGCCCGACGCCGTCGCGCAATTGACCGACGCGCGCGGGGTCGACCGCGGCCGCGTCGACATCTTCAAGGATGGCAGCGGGCTGCGCCTCGAACTCGTCGCGCGCGGCTTTGCGGCGGGCACCTATGGCATGCACGTCCACGCCGTGGGCCTGTGCGAAGGCCCCAAATATACCAGCGCGGGTCCGCACTGGAACCCCACCGGGGCGCAGCACGGTCGCGACAATCCGATGGGGGCGCATCATGGCGACATGCCGAATCTGGTCGTCGAACCCGATACGATCGGGCGCGCGACGCTGACCCTCGTCGGGACGCGATTGGCGGGTGAGGGCGGATTGCTCGATGCCGATGGCGCCGCCTTCGTCATTCACGCCAAGGCCGACGATTACCGGACCGACCCCAGCGGCAACAGCGGCGATCGCATCGCCTGCGGCGTGATCCGGCTACCGGCGGCCCGCTAACGACGAGGTGACGTTGCACCCGCGGCGGCGGCGACCCTCGCCCGCCGCCGCTGGCAATAGCGCTTATACTCCGGCGCGCTCGACGATCGTTGCTTCGGCCTGCGGCACCGCGCGATAGGCATAGAGCAGAAGCGCGAGCGCGATCGGCGCCACACCGATGAGCGACAATATGCCGGTGCGCAGATCGCCGACCAGCTTGCCGTCCATCATTGTGCCGGCAAGATCGGAAATCTGCCCGACCATATAGGGGCCGAAGGACAGGCCGACGAGCGTCGTTCCCAGGAAGAACGCTGCCGTCGCCGTCCCGCGCATCCGCGGCAGGACCAGATCCTGCGTCGTGGCTGCCGCCGCGCCGAGCGCCGCGGCGCCGAACATGCCGGCCAGGAAGTTCATGACATAGAATAGCGTGCTATTTTCGGTCGTATAGCCGATCCAGATCGGGATGATCGGCGCCACGACTCCGAAGATGATCGTCAGGATTCGCCCGGCGGGATTGCGCGCGCGCAGCGCGTCGGCGATCCGCCCGCCGGCGATGACGCCGATAAAGCCGGCGACCGCGCCGTTCGCGCCCAATATGAACGCCAGTTCCTGCTTGGGCAGCTTCAGCACCGTTTCGGCATAGGGTGCCGACCAGAAGGCCAGCGCATAGGCCGCCAGGCTGACGAGGCCGTAGCCGAGCGTGGTGCAGATGAACGCGGGGGTTCCCCAGATCAGCCGGAAGGTTGCGGGATCGCGCGAACGGAGCGTGCAGGCCCATGAGAATACGGCATAATAGCCCAAGCCGACGGCGGTCCATTGCGGGAAGTTGCCCGTCAGGCGGATCATCCACCAGGCGAAGGCAGCGATGGCGGCGGCAAAGCCGATGTTGATCGCAAAGGCGGCCGTGCCGCGCTGTGCCGCGCCGAACAGCGTGAAGGGCGGCACGATCGTCGACAGGTCGCGGACAAATTCGCGAAAGGGGGCCGGCGAACTCGGGCTCGCCACGCCGTCCATCGCGCCGCGAACCGGCTCGCGCAACGTCGCGACCCACAGCGCGACGAGCAGCCCGGGAATGCCGACCGCGAGGAACGCCGCCTGCCAGCCGACGAGTCCCAGGGGCCCGCCGGCCGGGTAGCTGTCGTTCCACGTCTTGACGATCACCGCGCCGATGAACAACGAGACGCCGCCGCCGAGATACAGGCCCGACGAATAGATGGCGAGCGCGGTGGCGCGCTGCCGCTTGGGGAAATAGTCGGAGATCAGCGAATAGGCGGTCGGGCTCGCGGTGGCCTCGCCGACCCCGACGCCCATGCGGGCGAAGGATAGCGAGACCTGGTTGCGCGCGAAGCCCGACAGGGCGGTCATCGTCGACCAGAGGGCAAGGCCGACCGACAGCAATTTCACCCGGCTCCAATTGTCGGCGAGCCGTCCGAGCGGGATGCCGAACAGCGCATAGAAGACCGCGAAGGCGGCGCCCCCCAGAAAGCCCATGTCGGCGTCGGTCAGGCCGAGGTCGGCCTTGATATCGACCGCGAGGATGCTGATCACCTGCCGGTCGATGAAATTCAGGATATAGACGACGACGAGCACGCTCAGCACATACCAGCTATATCCGCTGGCCTTGGCGGTGGGCGGCGGCGCCTGCTCAGGCGCTGCGTCGTCTCGGCTCGCGTCCTCGGCCATCTGGCAACCCTCTCCCTCGCCCATTATCTGTTATGCGACATGGCTAGCAGAGCGCGGCGGCGGCGCAAGTTGAAAGTCGGTTCAACTTTGATCGGGGATGATGATATGGATGATGTGCGCAACGATCGGGAAGCCCGGAAACCCGCGATCCTCTTCCTCTGCCTCGGCAATATCTGCCGCTCGCCGCTGGCCGAAGGCGCCGCGCGCGCCGCGTTCGCCGCGGCGGGCATCGACGCCACGCTCGATTCGGCGGGAACCGGCGACTGGCATGTCGGCCACCCGCCCGACCGGCGCGCGCAGGCCGAAGCGCGGCGGCGCGGCGCGGACATTGGCGGCCTGCGCGCGCGCCAGCTGGTTCCCGGTGACTTCCGCCGGTTCGACCTGATCCTCGCCGCCGACGACACGAACCTGCGCGACGCGCTCGCGCTCGCGCCCGGCGATGCGACGGCCGAACTGCGGCTGATGCTCGACCTGGTGCCGGGCCGGACCGGCGAAAGCGTCGCCGACCCCTATTATGGCGACGACGGCGGCTTTGCCGCGACGTGGGACGACGTCAGCGCGGTCGCCGCGGCGCTGGTGACTGCCGCCGCCTCGGCCGAATCGAGCGGGTAGCGCGCGACGGGGTGATAACGCGACCCGCCGTGCCCCATTTCGCTTTCGTAGAGCAGGACGTGCGTAAAGACGAAGCACGGGCTCATGAGGTCGCCGTGGAGCGCGAGGAAAGGGGCCAGCGGCCCTGCGGTGCGATTGAGGCGCGCCAGCGTGATGTGCGGCTGGAAGGTGCGGGTTTCGCGCTCGACGCCGACGCGTGCGAGCAATTGATCGACCTTGTGATGCAGCGCTGTGAGCGATGCGAGCGGCTCGACTCCCGCCCAGACCGTGTGCGGGCACCCTTTCCGTTCGAACAGCCCGACGCCGGCGAGGCGGGCGGCGACGGCGGGCGCATGCAGGTTGCCGAGTGCCGCGGCGATATCTTCGGCGCGGTGGCGGTCGACCTCGCCGATGAAGCGCAGGGTCAGGTGGAGCTGGTCGTCGTTCTGCCAGCGCGCGGCCGAAATGCCGTGCATCGCGGCGAGCAACTGGTCGCGAATGGCGCGCGGCGGCCGCAGCGCAACGAAGAGGCGGTGGCTGGACATGGCGCATTCAACATAGGCTTTGCGGACACGGTGCAAACCCCAAAGAGGGCACTATGTCCGGTTTCGCTTGAAAGCGGGCAAGAAAATGCCGATATTCGCGCTACGGCCGGTATGGGCTGGCCGGTGATGGAGAATGACAATGGCGAATTGGAACGACCCCAATATGGCGGCTTCCGGTTTTGGTGCCGGCGCGAACGCAACGGACCAGGCTGTCGATGCCGGCCTGCGGTCGTACATGCTGTCGGTTTACAACTATATGGGCTCGGGCGTGCTGCTGACCGGCATCGTCGCGCTGCTCTTTTCGCGCTGGGAAGGCGCGCCCGCCCTGCTGTTCGGCCCCGGTGGCGCGAAATGGCTGATCATGCTGGCGCCGCTGGCGTTCGTGATGGTGCTGAGCTTTGGCATCAACAAGCTGTCGACGACGGCGGCACAGGGTCTGTTCTGGGCCTTTTCGGTCGTCATGGGGCTGTCGATGGCGTCGATCTTCTTCGTTTTCACCGATGCGTCGATCGCGCAGACCTTCTTTGCCACCGCCGCGGCCTTCCTGGGTCTTAGCCTCTACGGCTATACGACCAAGAAGGATCTGTCGGGCCTCGGCACCTTCCTGATCATGGGCGTGTTCGGCATCATCGTCGCCATGCTGCTCAATGCCTTCATCTTCCAGTCGAACGCGCTCAGCCTGGCGATCAGCGTGATCGGCGTGCTCGTCTTCGCGGGTCTCACCGCCTATGATACGCAGAAGATCAAGAGCATGTATTTCTATGTTCGCGGGACCGACTTCGTCGGCAAGTCGGTGATCATGGGGGCGCTCAGCCTCTATCTCGACTTCGTCAACATGTTCACCTTCCTGCTCAACCTGTTGGGCAGCCGCGAATAAGCGGACGGACGAACAACGACATGGGAAAGCCCGGCGGAGCGATTCGCCGGGCTTTTTCTTTGGCGATCTGGCGATTGCGGACCGAACGGCAACATGCCGGTTTTGGGGGTGGGAAACTGCCATTGCTTTACGTCGCGCCGGGGCCCGCCCCGGCCTCCGCGCGTAACGATTCCAAAGTTCAGGAAAGTTCAGCCCCACGCGCATCCCGATTTGGACCTCGCGGCGGGCTGTACGCGCCTGGCAAGCCCCCGCCGTGTTTCCACCTGCAAGCCGGGCGGCGACCGTTTTCGTTCACCAAATGAAAGAGCCGGATGAAGGCTGGCATAGCCGAATAATGTAGGAAAGGCTTATTTGAAGGCGATGTCTGCTTTGGGGTGAGGAGCTACCATTCGCTAACCATCCATAACCGTCGCCCCCGCGAAGGCGGGAGCCGCTGGCAATCTTGCGCTCGGCCGATTGCGGCCAGTTAAGGGTTGGACATGCCCCCGGTATGTCCAAGAATGGTCCGGGGGACCATTCGACCCTTCACTCCTTCGCGGGGGCGACGGTTATTTGGCTAGCGTCCGCTACCAGCCGCTTCCTGCCCAACACTTCGTCATCCGCGGAGGAGACCCGTGGGTCTTCCGCCTTGACCCGGGATCCCGCTTTTTGAGGGCATCCGGCGGTTTTCGACTTCAAGCGGGACCCCGGATCAAGTCCGGGGTGACGAAATGGGGAACGGCAGCTTCCGGCCGGTAGCGGGCATCCCTCGCCTCGTCATTCCCGCGTTCGCGAGAATGACGAGGGTTGGATATGGATCGGCAACTCCCGCTCCAAACCGATATTGGTTCCCAGGTCGGCAAAGGACCGCGTCGCCCATTTGCGCAGTTCAGGCCGGATTCGCCGCCTGCATTTCGGCGATCAGGCCATTGTCGATTTCCTTCGCGCGCTTGTAGGCGGGGCGCTCGCGTAGTGCCGCGATGTAGGATTCGAATGCCGGGCGCGGCGCGATGGTGCCGAATTGCAGCCCCCAGTCGATCTGGCTGCCGACATAGACGTCGGCGGCGCTGAAGCCATCGCCCGCGACATGGGCCTTGCCCGCGACCGCGCTTTCGAGCGTATCGAGCGCCGCAGCCAGCGATCCGAAACCCGCCATGCGTTGCTGGTCGATATCGGGTTCGACCCCGAAATGCTTCGCGGTGATCGCCTGTTCGACCGGGCCCGCGGTGAAGAAGAGCCAGCGGTAATAATCGGCGCGGTCGGTCGTAGCCGGCGCGAGCTTCGCTTCGGGGAAGGCATCGGCAAGATAGGCGCAGATCGCGGCGCATTCGGTCACCGCCTTGCCGTCATGGACGATCGCCGGAACCTTGCCCATCGGATTGATCGCCAGATAGGCCGCGTCCTTCATCGACGTGCCATAATCGAGAATGCGCGTCGCATAGGGCGCGCCAACCTCTTCGAGCATCCAGCGGACGATCTGGCCGCGCGACATCGGGTTGGTATAGAAAATCAGCTCTTCGGCCATCGCGCGTCTCCCTTGGTTTCGATTCGGGCGTGAACATATCAGGAACGGTTCCCGACCGCCAGCGGGGTTGTTTTGTCACCATAGCCAGCTAAGGCAATGCGATGAGCGACGAACGCATCTGGACCGCCGCCGTGCTGGTGATCGGCGACGAAATCCTTTCGGGCCGCACGCAGGACAAGAATGTCGCGCAGATCGCGACCTGGCTCGACGTGCAGGGGATCCGCCTGCGCGAGGTGCGCATCGTCCCCGATGTCGAGGCGGAGATCGTCGACGCGCTGAACGCGATTCGCGCCCGCTATGACTATGTCTTCACCACCGGCGGTATCGGCCCGACGCACGACGACATCACCGTCGATGCAGTGGCCAAGGCGCTCGGCGTCGGGGTCGTCATCCATCCCGCGGCGCGCGCGATTCTCGAGCGTTATTACAGCGCGCGCGGCAGCGAGCTGACCGAGGCACGGCTGCGCATGGCACGGGTTCCCGATGGTGCCGAACTGATCCCCAACCGCATGTCGGGGGCGCCCGGCATCCGGATCGGCAATCTGTTCGTGATGGCGGGGGTGCCGCACATCACCGCGGGCATGCTCGACGCGCTGACCGGCGAGCTCGAAGGCGGCGCGCCGCTCGTCGCGCAGACGATCGGCGCCTGGGCCCCTGAAAGCGAGATCGCCGACCTGCTGCGTCTGGGCGAAAAGGATCATCCCGGCGTCGCCATCGGCAGCTATCCCTTTTTCCGCGACGGACGCACCGGCGCCAATTTCGTCGTCCGTTCGACCGACGGCGATGCGGTCGCAGCGTGCGTCGCCATGCTGACCGCCGGGCTTGAGGCGCTGGGCTATGCGGTCACCGACGGCGGCATCTGATCGCCCGCCGGCGCCGCCCGCGGCAGGCGGCGCAGCATCAGGATCGCGAACAGGCCAAAGAGCGCCGCGACGATGAAGGCGGCGCCCGGGAAATGGACCGGCGCCTGATTGGCGGTGAAATAGGCCATCGTCCCGGTGAGCAGCAGCGGCGCGACAAGCTGTCCCAGCCCCATCGCCATCGCCGAAATCCCCTGCACCTCGCCCTGGGTCTCCGCCGTCGCGCGGCGCGACATCATCGCCATCAGCGCCGGCTGGATCGGCGCCTGCAGCGCGATGGGGACGAGCAGCAGGAAGGCGCCGATCGTCGAGGTGGTAAAGGCATAGCCGACATAGACGAGGATCGCGACGAGGATGCCGAGCGTCGCCGCGTCGCGTTCGCCGAAGCGCGCGACCGCGGGGCCGACGACGAAGACCTGCCCGAGCGCGATCATCACCCCGACCGCGGCGAGGCTGGCGCCGATCATCCCCGGCGTCCAGCCGAGCTGCGCGATGCAATAAAAGCTCCACGTCATCGGATAGACGAGGCTGGCGATCTGCCACAACACCAGCACCACCGCGACGCCGTCCATCCCCGGCAGCGCGCGCATCGTCCGGAAGGCGCCGAGCGGGTTGGCGCGGCGCCAGTCGAAGGCGCGGCGGCGTTCGGGCGCCAATGTTTCGGGAAAGATGAAGAGGCCGTAGAGCATGTTGGCGGCGGCCAGCGCCGCCGCCGCGACGAACGGCGCGCGCGGGCTGATCTCGCCCAGGAAGCCGCCGAGCGCGGGCCCGGCGACGAAGCCGACGCCGAAGGCGGCGCCGACGAAGCCGAAATTGCGCGCGCGGTCCTCGGGCAGCGTGATATCGGCGATCGCCGCCTGCGCCGCGGCGTAGCTGCCGCCGAAAATGCCCGACAGCGCGCGGGCGATGAACAGCCACGGCAACGTCTGGACGATCGTCAGCAGCGCATAGTCGACCGCGAGCCCGCCGAGCGCGAGCAGCAGCACGCGCCGCCGCCCGAAACGGTCGGACAGATTGCCGAGCACCGGCGAGGCGATGAAGGTCGCGACCGCCATGACGAGCCCGATCCACGCGCCGACCTCGATCGCATGCGGCAGGTCGATATGGCCGACCTCCATCACCAGTTGCGGCAGCACCGGCATGATGATGCCGAAACCGACCGCGTCCATGAAGATCGTCGCGACGATGAAGGGGATGGTACGCGCAGGGGTCATCTGTCTTTTCACTCTGTATCGAAGCGGTTGCATCCGGCTTCGGGTTTCTGGCGTTCCTCTAGCGACATCGGCCCGATTGTGGAGCATTGTCGCAACATGAAACTCGAAATTTCCGCGTCGCTTTCCTATCGCCTCGCCGATCCCGTCGACCTGATGCTGCAGATCGAGGCCGCGGCGCTCCCCGGGCAGCAGGTGACCGGCGCCGCGCTCGACGTCGGCGCGTGCGCCAATTTCGCGCGGATCGACGCGCAGGATGCGGTCGGCCACCGTATCTGGCTGAGCTGCGAAGAGCGGCTCGACGTCGATTATTCGGCGACGGTCGAGATCGTCCGCCCCGCGGTCGACTGGCGCACGCTGCCGCCGATGCCGCTGCACCGGCTGCCCGCCGAAACCGTGCAATATCTCAACGAATCGCGTTACTGCCCCTCGAACAAATTCCTGAGCTTCGTCGCCGACGAATTCGGCGCCAGCGACGGCGGCGCAAAGATCGGCACGATGCGCGACTGGATCGAGGCGCATTTCACCTATGTCGCGGGGTCGAGCGATGCCGACACCAATGCGATGGACAGCTTCGTCGAGCGGCGCGGGGTGTGCCGCGACTATGCCCATGTGATGGTGACACTCGCCCGCGCCGCGGCGATCCCGGCGCGCGTCGTCAGCGCCTATGCCCCCGGCGTCGCGCCGCAGGATTTCCACGCGGTCGCCCAGGTCTTCCTGGGCGGTGCCGGCGGCGGCTGGCACCTCGTCGATGCCACCGGCATGGCGAGCGCCGCCGATATCGCGGTGATCGGTGTCGGCCGCGACGCCGCCGACATCAGCTTCCTCACCGCCTATGGCGCGATCGAAATGATCGAACAAAAGGTGAGCGTGGCGGCGGTTTAGGGTCAGGAGCCTAGGGGGAAGCGGTGGGCCGGCGCGGCAAAGCCGCGCCGTCAGTCCCGCTCCGCGGGCTGGCCGGGCTTTCGCCGGTCGCGATTTAACGTGGTTAAATCGCTGCGAAAGCCGAGCGGGTGAGGGGAATCGAACCCCCGTATTCAGCTTGGGAAGCTGCTGCTCTACCATTGAGCTACACCCGCGCGCCGCCGCCTTTGCCGCTTTCGCGCGCCGCGGTCAATGGCCTGCTGCCCCGGGCGGCGGGCGAAACAGGATCGGGCGCGATCATTCGATGTCGTCGGAGGGGTCGAGCCGCACCACCCACATCGGCTTGCCGTCGGGCGACAGCGCGATGTCGTGCGACGGCACCAGGTCGGCGCCGGTCTCGATCCAGCCGCGCCCGTCGCATTTGGGGCAGGGGACGCGGATCGAGCGCTGGCTGACCAGGTCGATCTGGCTGTTCCACTGGCCATGACCGGCGCAGACCGGACAGATAAGGTCGAGATCGCCGGTGCGCGGGCGGACCGAAATGCCGTCGAACGCGTGGCGGTCGTGCGGGCCGGAACAATAGACGATGTTCGAGGGGTGCGACATGCGGCAATCCTTTGACGCGGCCGCTCCGCGCTGCCCGGCCGCGGCGCCGAGGATAAGCGCCGGGGCCGGGCGTGGCAATGGCGGGCGGGGAGCGTTTGACTTGTCAAACTTGTCACCTCTCCGTGTTTCCGGCCCGTGTTTCCGGTCAGTCGCCCGGCTCCGTTGCATCGATGAAGCAGAGCGGCGGAATGTAGGAAAGGGGATAGGGGGCGGGGCGTGCGAAATAGGGTCGGGTGGGCAGGGCGGGGCGAAAGCGGCCGATTGCGGACGCTAGCCAAATAACCGTCGCCCCCGCGAAGGAGTGAAGGGTCGAATGGTCCCCCGGACCATTCTTGGACATGCCGGGGGCATGTCCAACCCTTAACTGGCCGCAATCGGCCGAGCGCAAGGTTGCCAGCGGCCCCCCGCCTTCGCGGGGGCGACGGTTTAGTCGGCGCGGAAATGACCGCCCCCCGCCCTTGAGCGAACAGGCGAAGGCAATCAGCCCGCGCCGCCGCCAAGCCGCCAGCGGCCATGTTCGACATGGGTGGTCTTGCCGACGATGCTTTCCATCAGGATGATCTCGTCCACCGTCCAGCCGATCGGCGGCATCTGTTGCGCGTTGAGCCGGTCGCCGGGATAGTTGATCGTGATGTGCGGTTCGGGGGTGGTGCCGTCCATGATCGGCGCCTTCACGGCGAGCAGATGATGGACCAGCGCCTTCTGGAACGCCCGCGCTTCGGAGAGAGGATCGCGGGTGCGCAGCGTCACCGCCCTGCGATTCTCGATCCGGTCGAAGCGGAGCGGAAAGGGCGGTGCGGCGAAGCTGCCCAGCGCGGCGATGGTCGCGGGCAGCCAGTCGGGCGGCACATGGTGCAGGTCGTAGAGCGAGATGAGCGTGACGTGGAGCAACTCGGGCCCGCGTGACGGGTCGTTGCGCGGCAGCGCGGCGATCGCCGCCTGCACCTCGGGCGGCGGCTTGGCCATGATGTAGAGGGGGTTGCGGGCGCGCATGGGCGGGAGTGTAGCATGGTGTAGGAGAGGGGGCGACTGGGGGTGGGGACTGGCGGGCAGTCGAGGCGGGCCGGAAGGTCACATCGGGCCGGAAGGTCACAAAGGTCACGCCACATACCCCTCTCATGCCCCCTCCTTCGGGGGCTCCTGCACCTCCGCCGCGTCATCCTCCTTTTGATCATCGTCGAAATCGAAGACCAGCGTGGTGCCGGCGGCGGCGCGGCGGGCTTCCTCCAGGCCGATCTGGCGATGGAATTCGGCCTCGGTCAGCCCGCCGGTCGCGATGCCGAGCGTCCTGAGCCGCCGCACCACCGCGATGGCGGCGATCAGCCGCGCGTCGGTTTCCTCCTGCGTCGCATAGTGCGGCGCCGACGCCGCGGCGTCGGCCAGCGCCGCCTCTTCGTCGGTCAGCCACTCGGTGCCGTCCTCCTCGCGCGCGCGGTCGACGATGGTGCCGCTATCGCGATCATGGGCGTCCTCGGCGACATGGCCGGTCCAGCGGCCGAGCGTGATCGCCTGGGCATCGGGGCGGCGGCGCGGTTCGCGGCGGTCGCGCCACGCGCCATAGGTGTCGGGGTCGCGATAGCGCAGCAGGAACATCGTCAGCCGCTCGTCATAATAAAGCCGCTCGCCGACCTGTTCGCCCTGGAACCACACCGGGCGCGCGACGCCGTGCAGCGCGCGCGAGAAAGCGGCGTCGGACAGGCGGCGGATCGCATAGTCGAGCGCGGCATCCCATGCGGCGCGAAAGCTGTAGGCGTCGACGCGGCGGCGCAGGCGATAGGCGGTCGACGGCGACAGGCCGACACGCTCGCACGCCTCGGTCACGCAGCCGCATTCGCCGAGCGCATCGATGAAGTCGACCTGCTTTTCGGGCGTCCAGCCGTCGCGGCGTTCGCGCGGCGACGCGGGGACGAATTCGTGCGCCGCGGCGAGCGTGCGGTCGTCGTCGGGCGGCGGCCGGCGCGCCTTGGTGATGCGAACGGGGCTGCGCGTTTTGTTCGCGTTCTGCGCGCGGGCGCGAAGGGCGGCGAGGTCGGGGAAGGTCTTGTCGTGCTTCATCCGACAGGATGAACCAGACGGGGGTTTTTTAGGAAAGGGGTTTTTTGGGATGGGGTGTGCGAAATAGGATTTGCGGAGGCTATTTGGGGGCGCCCGGGCAATTAGGGGTTGTGGCACCTGTCACCGTAATTCCACCGTAATTCCTCAAGCTAACAAATCCTCCAGATTTGCCCTTAGCGTAGCTGCTCGCTCTGGAAAGGTGGTCAGTTGTGCGACCGTCTGTTCCGAGAAGGCATTTTCTGGCACCTTGTTCTTAAGTTGACCAAAAACATACTTGCCTTTGGCTCCCCGTAGCGGCCGCACTTGGAAGGCGTTCCAAACGTCATTATTTGTTGGACTGCCGCCTGCCCCGTGCAACTCTCGATTGTGCGCTACTCGCTGCGAAGCAAATTGCTGTTCGATAGGGGCCTGATTTTGCGCCAGTGTTTCGTCTAACCAATTTTGGCATTCGTTGAGCGGGTGTCCCGTCAAGGCTGCCAAAAACGATGAGTCGCAAAATTCGGCTTCAATGTCAGATTGTTCTGTAAACCAAAGCCGAATTCCATCTTCGTTATATGCTTGAGAAAGCGTATTTACTTCATCGTCTGTCAAAGAGTCGCGGTCACGGTGGACCAAAATCTTGAATTTACTTCCAAGAGAGTTTTTTAACTCAACTGCTTCTTCTTTCGTGAGTAGGTGTGAGTATCCTCTTCCGGGTAAGACGGTGACTGATTTTTCGATATCGGGCCATTGCCGTATCAGCTTTTTCAAGAGATCATTTTTCGAATCTTCGCTGACAACAATTACTTTTTTCCCAAACGCTCCCCATCCCAATGCTAACTCTACGACCTCACGGTTCTCAGTTATTTTTTGCCCATCTGACAGCCATATGACATTTGCTCCTGCCGGCGCGCCTCGAACGATAAACGGTGAGTGGGAGGTGAGCACTATTTTGAGGTTTTGTGCTTGGGCGATCTGGAGCAGGTTTACTGCCAATTTCTCCTGTACGTTCGGATGAAGGTGAATGTCTGGTTCATCTATTAGAAGAATTTTTGGTTTAAAAAGAAGTATATAACAAAAAATTTGTATTAGTTGAAGATATCCTGTCCCAAGAAGTTCAAGAGGAATGTCTCGGCCGTTAATTTCAACATCCGATTTGATCTGGAAGTCAGTTGTCTCATCAAATGAGACTTTTATTTTTACGTCGCCCAGAAGTGGTTTTAGCCAATCTTCAATCTGATATTTCTTCTGGAGAAAGGAGGTCCAATGCATTTCGAAGGTAAACATTCGAGTCGCCGAACGAGCACGCCTTCAATACAACCCTTTTTGAGTTCTTCTGTTCGACGTTAGGAATGCCTGAAATGCCGGGAATAAACCCACTAAAGAACGTATCTATTCCTCGGAACTGGTCTCTAATCTGCTCGGGGAGTTCGCCACTCACCGAAATGCCCGCATTGCGAGCCGCTCGCATACGGCATTCGACTAGCGCTTCATTTTGATCAGCGTCTTGAAAAGAAAATTCGACCTTAGATGATGGGCTTGTCGCCAAATTCCCCCAATCTGCACCATGGCCAAGTCGCCAGTATTCGTCTGAGGGCAGATAATCGAGGTCGCTGATGCGGACCATTTCCGTGGAATTTGATCGAATACGATTTACCTGCCTTAATAGGCAAGACGCTAGATGGAGGGCCTGAAGGATCGAGGATTTTCCACTACCATTAGAACCGACGAGAATGTTCAAGTCGGATAACGGAATCTCGATATTATCGATCCGCTTAAACTTATCGATCTTTACCGATTTTAGTTCCACAGCTTGCTCCCCTCATCTTGGCTTTGTGCCGTCGAGGGGAGCAATATTCAATCCCTCTTGAAGAACTGCTGCCCTCCGATATCAGCTCATCTCTCAATCATGCTCCCGGCCACCAGCCCCCATATACAGCTCGCGCCCGGTTTCCTCATAAACCTCGCTCATCTCCGCCATGCCCTTCTCGGCCTCTTCGGCAGCGATGAAGCCTGCGCTGTCCTGATTTTGCAGTTTCGCGAAGTCGCGGACTTCCTGGCTGATCTTCATCGAGCAGAATTTCGGCCCGCACATGCTGCAGAAATGCGCCGACTTGGCGCCCTCGGCGGGGAGGGTCTGGTCGTGGTACTGCTCGGCGGTGTCGGGGTCGAGCGACAGGTTGAACTGGTCGCGCCAGCGGAATTCGAAGCGCGCTTTCGATAGCGCGTCGTCGCGGACCTGCGCGGCGGGGTGGCCCTTCGCAAGGTCGGCGGCGTGCGCGGCGAGCTTGTAGGTGACGACGCCGACCTTCACATCGTCGCGGTCGGGCAGGCCCAGATGCTCCTTGGGCGTGACGTAGCAAAGCATCGCGGTGCCGTACCAGCCGATCTGCGCGGCGCCGATGCCGCTGGTGATATGGTCGTAGCCCGGCGCGATGTCGGTGGTGAGCGGCCCGAGCGTGTAGAAGGGCGCCTCGCCGCACGCTTCGAGCTGCTTGTCCATATTCTCCTTGATCTTGTGCATCGGGACGTGGCCCGGGCCCTCGATCATCACCTGTACGTCCTGCGCCCAGGCGCGCTTGGTGAGCTCGCCGAGCGTGTAGAGTTCGGCGAATTGCGCTTCGTCGTTCGCGTCATAGATGCTGCCGGGGCGGAGGCCGTCGCCGAGGCTGTAGGCGACGTCATAGGCCTTCATGATCTCGGTAATCTCGTCGAAGCGTTCGTAGAGGAAGCTTTCCTTGTGATGCGCGAGGCACCATTTCGCCATGATGCTGCCGCCGCGCGACACGATGCCGGTCATGCGCTTCGCCGCGAGCGGGACGTAGGGCAGGCGGACCCCGGCGTGGATGGTGAAATAGTCGACGCCCTGTTCGGCCTGTTCGATCAGCGTGTCGGCAAAGATGTCCCAGGTCAGGTCCTCGGCGATGCCGCCGACTTTCTCGAGCGCCTGATAGATGGGGACGGTGCCGATCGGGACGGGCGAATTGCGGATGATCCATTCGCGCGTGTCGTGGATGTTGCGGCCGGTCGACAGGTCCATGACGGTGTCGGCGCCCCAGCGGATCGACCAGACCATCTTGTCGACCTCGCTCGCGACGTCGGATGCGACCGCGCTGTTGCCGATATTGGCGTTGATCTTGACGAGGAAGTTGCGGCCGATCGCCATCGGCTCGCTTTCGGGGTGGTTGATGTTGCTGGGGATGATCGCGCGGCCGCGGGCCACCTCGTCGCGGACGAATTCGGGGGTGACGTAATCCGGGATGCTGGCGCCGAAGCTTTCGCCGTCGCGCTTATACTCGGCGAGGCGGGCGCGGCCGAGGTTTTCGCGCTCGGCGACATATTCCATCTCGGGGGTGATGATGCCGCGGCGGGCATAGTGCATCTGGCTGACGTTCGCGCCGGGCTTGGCGCGGAGGACCTGCTTGCGGACGTTGGGGAAGGCGGGGACGCCGCCCGAGCGGTCGGGGCCGAGCTGGCCGTTATCCTCGGGGCGGACTTCGCGCTGCGCGACCTGCTCGACGTCGCCGCGGCCGGTGATCCAGTCGCGGCGCAGTTCGGGGAGGCCGGCGTTGATGTCGATGGTGGCGTTCGCGTCGGTGTAGGGGCCGCTGGTGTCATAGACGCGGACGGGGGGCTCGCCGCTGTGCGGGTCGAGGTCGATCTCGCGCATCGCGACGCGAATGCCGCTGCCGGTCTGTGCCGCGACATGGATCTTGCGGCTGCCGCGGATCGGGCCGGTGGTGACGCCGATGGGGGCGGAGTTTTCGAATTTCGCGTCGATGTCGGCCATGTGCAGTCGCTCCATTTTGTCGGAGCGAGAATGGGGATTCCGGCCGTTTGAAACTTGGCGCGGAACACCGACCCTCCCTCCGCCGGTATTAGCCGGATCAGGTTCAACGGGTCGCGGTTTATTCCGCTCTCAACCTGCGATCGCGCGGCAGGCTCCCCGGGGATGGCGGCGTTATAGGCGGCGGGGGGCGTGCTGTCGAGCGGGGAAGCGGCGCGCGGGGGCGCAGCAGCAATACAGCTATGCCTCTGGTTCCGGATCATTTTATAGTTGACGGTGACTGGAACTTTTAGGAACGCCAAAGAATCGGCGACTCGTCGCCGTTTATTTCGGGGGCATTATACTTATGAAACTAACTATTCGCGCCGCGCTTCGCGGCTCGCTTTGCGCTGCTGCATTGGTGGCGGGGTTTTCGGGGGAGGCAGTGGCGCAGACGTCGATCGCATTGCCGGTCGGGCAGACGCCGCTGAGCGACACCAACTGCAATTTTGACGATCAATCGCCGCAGACGGTGCCGCCGTGTACAGTGAACGGCACGCGCACGGTCACGGCAGGTCCGGTGACACGGACAGCATATAATCCTTCGCTCGATCTGATTACATCGAACTTCGATGTCGAGTTTGATGGCCAGTTGCAGGTCGACGGCCGGCCAGGGCTCACTGCAAACGGTGGTAGTTTTCCGTTCGATGGCTTTGGGCCGCGCGATGCGAGTGCCTATTTCAACACCGAAGGGGCGATCGTGGATTTGCGGTCGAGTTATTCGGCGCAATATATATCACTCGTTCCGACGGGTACGCTTCCTCCGCCCATCGGTGGAGACCCCGCTTATTTCTCGTCATATAGCAACTTCAACAATCTGGTCCGGTCGATCGACATTGATCAGGGCGGTTTTATCGACGGATCGGTGAATGACATCACCGAATCCGAATATGCCTATCAGCTTCGCTCAATCGACCCGGCCAATATCATCAATGGCAATTCGGTCGGGCTGGGAGGCAAGTTCGGCCTGGTCGATGAAATATCGGGGATCCAGTTCGGCAAACTGTCGGGTCAGGCGACGTTGGTCAGCGGTAACGTCGTCACGCCTTATCCCGACTTTACCGGCGCGGCGGGTAGCGGACTGGTCTCACCCTATGGACTGCAATATGAAGTGGTCGCGGAAATCACCACCCAGCTCGACGAGAACGGCTTGCTCACGCCGAAGGTTGAAGTGAGCGACGGCGTCGAAATGAACGGCAGCCGGGTGACGGGGCTCGGCGACGGCGTCGATGCGGGTGATGCGGTGAACAAGGGGCAGCTCGATGCGGCGCTGGCGAGTGCGGGCAATCCGTATCTTGCCGTTGGTGGAAATGGACCGGCTGCGCAGGCCGTGGGCGTGCGGGCAATCGCAGTCGGCGAAAATGCCTATGCGAGCGGGGATGCTACCACGGCGATCGGATATGCTGCCTACGCCGATGAAATCAATGCCACGGCGATCGGATCTGGCAGCACGGCGAGCGAGGTTGGAACTACTGCTCTGGGCGCAGATGCCTATGCGGGAAGCCGTGTCGCGACGGGCACTTCTGGGCAAACTGCGATCGGGAGCAATAGCGAGGCGACCGGAGATGCTGCGACGGCACTCGGAGCGCGAAGTTTGGCGACCGGAATGAACTCGCTTGCGTTGGGACAAGGGGCATCAGCTACCAACCTCTATGGTATTGCTGTTGGATCGGCAAGCATCGCGGCCGGTGCGGGCGCGACCGCGCTTGGCTTTGGCGCAAGCGCGAGCGGTGATGGTGCGATGGCTTTTGGAACGTGGAGCATCGCGTCTGGTGTCGGAGGTATTGCTCTCGGTGGTGGCAGCACCGCGAGTGCTGACTACACAGCCGCCTTCGGTGGCGGAAGCAATGCTGGCGCCACTGGCGCCTTGGCGCTCGGCAGTAGCGCCGGTGCATATGGCAACCGTTCAGTGGCCCTCGGCTTCGGTTCGGTTGCGACGCGCGATGACAGCGTTTCGGTCGGCAATAATGACTTCGGCGGCAACCGCCAGATCACCAACCTTGCGGCAGGGACTCAGGCAACCGATGCCGTCAATCTCGATCAGCTAAATAGCGTCGGGGCAACGGCGAACGCGGCACGGGCCGATGCTGCCGCGGCGCTCGACATGGTTTCGTCAGCGCAGGGCGATGCAATCATGGCATTAGCCGCTGCGAACAATGCGCAGGCATCCGCCGATGCCGCTCAGTCCACCGCGAACACCGCGCTCAGCACCGCCAACCAGGCGAACGACACCGCCAACCTTGCGCTCGCACGAGTCGATGCGGTGATCGGGCAGACGGGCAATGTCGTCGGCAACAACAATGGCGGCGCGGCGGCACAGGCGACCGGCAATGGCGCGATGGCCGGCGGGTCGGGGACCGTGGCCGAGGGCGAGGGCGCGATTGCGTTCGGGCTCGACAACAAGGCGACGGGCAATGGCGCAGTCGCGATCGGCGATCCGAACGTGGCGACCGGCATCGGCGCGGTGGCGATCGGCGCCGACAATAGCGCGACTGGCAACGGGGCGGTGGCGCTGGGCAACCTCAGCACGGCGAACGGTGCGTCGGCGGTGGCGCTGGGCGATACGGCGACCGCGACCGGCGCGGGCAATGTCGCGATCGGCGGCGGATCGTCGGCGACGGGTGCGAACAGCGTCGCGCTCGGCAGCGGTTCGGTCGCGTCGCAGGCCAACACCGTCTCGGTCGGCGCGGCAGGGGCCGAACGGCGCATCGTCAATGTCGCCGCGGGCAGTGCGGCGACCGACGCGGTGAACAAGGGGCAGCTCGATACCGAGACCGCGGCCCGCCAGACGATGGGGGTCGAACTCGGCGCCGCGATTTCCGCCGAGACGGCAGCGCGCCAGCAGGCCAACCTGCAGCTTTCGCAGCGGCTGGCGGTGCAGGAAACGGCGACCGCCGACCTGACGCTGGGGCTGGCGAACGAGATGGCGCAGCGGATTTCGGCCGACAATGCGCTGTCGCAGCGGATCGATGCGGTATCGACCCGGCTCGACCAGCTCGATTCGCGGATCGCGATCCTCGACGATCGCATCTCGAGTTCGACCGCGGTGGCCTCGGCGCTGTCGGGCAATGCCTTCCTGCCCGACATGAATTTCAACCTGACCGCGAACGTCGCCACTTATGATGGCGCGCATGCGGGGTCGATCCAGATGGGTGTGCTGGTGAGCCCGCACGTCGCGCTGAACGCCGGCGTCGCGTCGGGCTTCAACCGCCGCGGCAAGACCGCCGCGCGCGCCGGGGTGACGGTGGGCTTTTGAGACCGGCGACATGGAAAAGGGAGGCGGGCCATGCGGTCTCCTCCCTTTTGTCGACGCCATACCGGAGGCAAAGCCCGTGTTGGGGTAGGGAGCGGGCGTTTCCTATTCCGTCATCGCGGCCTTCGCCGGGATGACGGGGGAAGTGCCAGATGCACGCAGCCGGCCGAGCGTGCCATTCATGTCGCGCGGGATTGGACACGCCGGGATTTTGTGCGAAACTGCCGCATGGCCCCGCCCGACCTCAGCGACCGGCAGCAATATGTCGCCTATCGTCGCGAACTGCGCGGCGTCGCGCGCTGGTCGCGGCTCGCGGGCTTCGTCCTTGTCCTGATCGCGTTTGCGCTGTTCGTCTGGCCGCAGAGCGGCGGGCCGTCGATGCTCGGGCCGCTGCCTACCGGAACATGGGGCTGGATCGCGCTGATCCTCGGCTGGATTATCTGGATTGCGGTGATCGTCCGGCGCACGCGCTATCATAAGGCGCGGCTGGCCGACGAAGAAGCGGCGCGATGACGCGGCGGTTGTGGGCGGCGGGTATCGCGATGCTGCTGCTCGGCGCGGCGCCGCCGGTCGCCAGTGTCGACGATCTGGCCTGGCTGGCGGGCGAGTGGACGAGCGACGCGGGCGGACGCTGGACCGAGGAAGACTGGACCCGCCCGCGCGGCGGGGTGATGCTGGGGACGAGCCGGTCGGGACGCGGCGCGGAGCTGCGCGAATTCGAATTTTTGCGGATCGCGGTGGTCGACGGCGCCCCCGCCTATATCGCGCAGCCGGGCGGCGGGGCGCCGGTGACCTTCCCGCTGGTCGGGCATGAAGCGGCGCGCGCGACGTTCGAAAATGCCGCGCATGATTATCCGCAGCGCATTGCCTATGCCCGCTCCGGCGACACGCTGACCGCGACGATTGCAAGGATCGACGGGTCGAAGGCGCATAGCTGGACCTATCGGCGGCGCTAAAGGATTTTGCGAGTGGACAAGACGGGGCGATTGTTCGCGATCATCGACGGGCTGCGCCGGCGGCGGCGGCCGGTCACGGCAGAGGCGCTGGCCGAAGAGCAGGGGGTGTCGGTGCGCACCCTCTATCGCGATATCCAGGCGCTGATCGCGCTCGGCGCGCCGATCGATGGCGAGGCGGGGGTCGGTTATGTGCTGCGCCCCGGTTTCTTCCTGCCGCCTTTGATGTTCACCGCCGACGAGCTGGAAGCGCTGGTGCTCGGCGCGCGCTGGGTCGAGGGGCGGCAGGACGGCGGCCTGTCGCGCGCCGCCGGGCTGGCGCTCGCCAAGATCGCGGCGGCGAGCCCCGGCGAGCTCAAGCAGCGGATCGACGAGGCGGGGCTGTGGCCGGTGAGCAGCCCGTGGCGCGAAATCAACGCCCCCCTGCTGGCCATCGTGCGCGAGGCGATGCGCGCCGAAAAGACGCTGCATATCGAATATGCCGACGAGGGGGGCGCCACGACCGAGCGCGCGATCTGGCCGGCGGTGCTCGCCTATTTCGAGGAAAAACAGGTCATCGCCGCCTGGTGCCTGCTGCGGCAGGATTTTCGCAGTTTCCGCATCGACCGGGTGACGTCGGCACGGATCGGCGACACCGGATTCGGCCGTCGCCGCGCGGTGCTGATGGCCGATTTCTGGCGGCAGAGCGGCTATGCCGATGCACCCTCCTGACAGCATCTGTCAGGGGGGGTGGCGCACAGCTTCCGGGTGAAGGGCGCGAACGCAGGCGTCCGGCAAACGGAAGGAAGATCAGATGACCAAGACCCATCATGGTTCGTGCCACTGCGGCGCGGTCAAGTTCGAAGCCGACATCGACCTCGCGGCGGGGACCGGCAAATGCAATTGTTCGATCTGTACCAAGAAGCGGGGCTGGAGCGCGCAGATCAAGCCCGAGGCGTTTCGCCTGCTGAGCGATCCCGCGGCGCTGTCGGACTATCAGTTCGGGTCGGACAGCGTGCATCATGTCTTCTGCAAGACGTGCGGCGTGTCGTCGTTCGGCCACGGCTATGTCGAGGCGATCGGCGGCGCCTATTATTCGGTGTCGATCGCGTGCCTCGACGACCTCGAGCCCGCCGACATGGCGGCGCTGCCGGTCCAATATATGGACGGCGCGGGTGACAATTGGTGGAATGCGCCGGCCGTCACCGCGCATATGTGAGACGAGGTGCGCCGGTGCGGACCGGCCGGTTTGCGGAATGGCGGCATTGGGGTGGAGAGCTGCCATGAGCTCTACTCACCTACGTCATCCCGGGCTTGACCCGGGATCCCGCTTTTTTTGAGGCACGAGCAGTTTTCGACTTCAAGCGGGACCCCGGATCAAGTCCGGGGTGACGATAAGGGTAATGGCAGCTTCCGGCCGATAGCTGCCGTCAACTTGTGCGCCGCGCCAGCCAGACGCCCGCGACCATCAGTGCGATTCCCGCAATGCGCCTGGCGTCGATCGCCGAACGCATTGCGCCGAACAGCCCGAAATGATCGATCGTCGCGGCGCTGATCAGCTGGCCGACGAGCACGAAGAAGATCGCGTTGCCGACCCCGAAACGCGGCGCGATGAAGGTCACCGCGATGACGTAAAAGGCGACGAACAGCCCGCCGAAATAAAATTGGGCGGGGATCTCCGCGGTGAAGCGGATCTGGCCGATCGCGTTGGTCATCAGCGCGCCCGCCGTGGCGATGAGGAAGGCGAGGCCGAAGAGGATCATCGACGCCGCCATCGGGCTGCCGAGCCGGGTGCCGAGGCCGCCATTGAGCGCGGCCAGGATCGGGATGCCGACGCCGGTGAGCAGCATGATCGCGGCGAAAGCGGGGGCGGCGTTGTTCGCGGTCATCGGGGCGGCTCCTTGGCGGCTTGCGCGGCACGATAGTCGAGCACGGGGAGCCCGCCGATCCCCCAATTTTCGAAATCGACCTCGTCGATCGTGACCACCGTGGTGGCCGGATTCTTGCCGAGCACCCGTTGCAGCAATCCGGTGACCCCGGCGATCAGTTCGCGCTTCTGATCGGCGCTCGCGCCTTCACGGGTGATCTTGATATTCACATAGGGCATCAGGCGGCTCCTTCGGTCGTGGTCGGCGCTGCCGGCCAGCCCGGCATCGCGGGGAAGCCGGGCAGCGCGGCGATCCGGCGCGTCCAGGCGTGGATCGCCGGCCACGCCGCGACGTCGATACCCGCATCGCCCATAAGCGCAAGATAGGGACTCGCGGCAAGGTCGGCGATCGTCATCCGGCCGCCGGCAAGCCAGTCGTGGTCTTCGATGCGGGCCTCGACGACGGGCAGGATGCGCGCGGTGACCGCCTGGGCATGATCCTCCACGATGACGGCGTCGAACTTGCGCGCGAGGCGCAGCGTCGCGGGGCCGTTCGCGATCTCGTTGGCGGCGTGCGACAGCCAGACGTGGATGGCGCCGCGTTCCTCGGGGGTGTGGCCGTCCCAGTCGCCCGGGCGATGGCGCGCCGCGAGGCAGGCGAGGATCGCCTGGCTGTCGCGCAAGATGACATCGCCGTCGATGAACAGCGGGATCTGGCGCATCGGGGTGAGCGCCGCGAACGCATCGGACTGGCGCGCCGCGGCGTCGGTCAATCGCTCATCCCACGGCAGGCCGAGGAAGGCGAGCGCCATGCGGACCTTGTGCGTGTTGCCCGACAGGGGCGAGCCATAAAGCTGGATCATGATGGTTCCTTTTGGGTTGGCGGTTACATCGGTGAGGGTGGTTTGGGGTGCGCGACCTAAGCCCTCTCCCCTTCAGGGGAGAGGATAGCGAAGCTTGCTCGGAACGAGCTAGCGCAGCTTGGAGAGGGGCAGTTTGCGCCGCCCCCTCTCAACTGCGGCTAACCAGCAAGCTGGCAAGCCTGCGTATCTCTCCCCTGAAGGGGAGAGAGCAGGGCACCTGCTTCCACCCCATAGCTTCATCCTGTCGCCGCCGCCGAACGCAGCGCCGCGACCTCGGCGCGCAACTGGTTGAGTTCGGCTGCCATCGGGCGCACCGCGGCCGAAATCTGGTCTTCGGTGAAGCGCGGGGTGATGTGCTGCGAGCAATTCCATTCCCACCCGGCGACGTCGATCAGGAAAGCGCGCTCGGGCGTGGCGCGATAGCCCGCGGGCATCAGCGAGGTGACGAGCGCCGGGTCGTCGGCGAGTTCGACGATCTGCGCATGGCCGAGCAGCTTCAGCCGCTCCTTGTTCGGATAATCCATCAGGAACAGCGCCACGCGGTCGTCGCCGCCCAGGTTGGCGGCGCTGATATATTGGCGGTTGCCGCGATAATCGGCGAAGCCGATGCGATTGCCGCCAAGGGGACGCAGGAAACCGGCGGGGCCGCCGCGATGCTGCATATAGGGCCAGCCGTCGGCGGTGACGCTGGCCATGTAGAAACTGTCGCGCGCCGCGATAAAGGCGGCCTCGCGTGTCCCGACCGGGTCGGGGGTGCCGTCGGCGCCGGCCTCCATGCGCGCATAGGCGGTGCGCGATCCCTGGCGTTCCTGCATCGCGCGTACCGCGTCGGTGAAGATCGTATGGATGTAATTGCGCGCCATCGCGACCGGCCTTTCGAAAAGGAAGGGCGAACGAAGAAGGAGGAGGGGAGTTCTTCGTTCGCTGCCGACGATATGGAGCATTGCGCCGTTCGCGATAATCGGTGAAAATAACACCACATAATTCCTTCATGTGGAATAATCATGGATCGGCTGCTCACCCTCGAAATGTTCGTCGCGGTCGCCGCCGAGGGCGGGTTCGCCGCCGCGGCGCGCAAGCTTGGCAGTTCGCCGCCCGCGGTGACGCGCGGGATCGCGGCGCTCGAGGCAAGGCTGGGGACCGGCCTGTTCCATCGTTCGACGCGCGCGGTCGCGCTGACCGACGCGGGCGCGGCGTTCCTGGTCGAGGCGCAGCGCATCCTCGCCGATCTGGCGGGCGCCGAGCGCGCGGTGCGCGGCGCGCAGGCCGACCCGCGCGGGCAGCTTTACCTGACCGCGCCGGTGATGTTCGGGCGGCTGCACGTGCTGCCGGTGGTGCGCGAACTGCTGGCGCAGCATCGCGAGCTGGGCGTGCGGATGATGCTGATCGACCGCAATGTGCGGATCGTTGAGGAAGGGATCGACGTCGCGGTACGCATCGGGCCGCTTGCGGATTCGAGCCTGAAAGCGGTGCGCATCGGTTGGGTCACCCAGATGCTGGCGGCGAGCCCGGCCTATCTTGCGCGCCGCGGCGCCCCCGCGCGGCTCGGCGACCTCGCGGTGCATGACCTGATCGGGACGATGGGACCGCGCACGGTGAACGAGTGGCAATTTGCGAGCGGGCGCTGGCGGCTCGAACCGCGGCCGCGGCTGGTGCTCAACACGGTCGACGCCGCGCTCGCGGCGGCCGAGGCGGGGCTGGGGATCGCGAACCTGCTCAGTTACCAGCTTGCCGAGGCGCTCGACGCCGGACGGCTGATCGCGCTGTTGCCCGACGAACAGCCGCCGCCGCTGCCGGTCCATCTGCTGTTCGAACCGTCGCGCGCGGCGCTGCCCGCGGTGCGGCTGTTCGTCGCGGCGATGAAGGCGCGGGCGCGGCTGGCGGGGCTGGGTTGAGGAGGGGGCGCCAGCAGTTTTCGAAGTCAAGCGGGACCCCGGATCAAGTCCGGGGTGACGGTGAATGGGGTGGCTGCAATCGACCGCAGCCTGACTTTCCCGCCGGCGTACCCGCCGCGGCGTCAGAACTGGTAGGCGATGCCGCCGCCGAACAGCCACTGGTCGGCGTCGCCGACGTCCTTGACGATCGGCGAATCGGCGTAACGGCCCATGATGCGGCCATATTGCGCGCCGCCGACGAGCACGAAGCCCTTGCGAAGGTCGCCCGACAAGGCATAGGCGCCCGCGACGCCGATGGTATATTTGCCCGCGGTCGCCTTTTGCCCCGCGCCGGTATAGACGGGAAGCCCGCTCGCCGCGCTGCCGAGCGGGTCGATGTCGTAATAATAATGGCCGAAACCCTTGCCATAGACGTTCACCGACGCCGACACGCCCAGATAGGCGCGTTTCGAGACCGGACCGCCATAGTCGACCGTCGGCGAGACGATCCAGCTGCCATGCTTGCCCGAAATATCCTTGAGCCCGACGACGCGGAAGCCGATCTGGTCATAATCGCTGGTGATCACCCCGGTGTGGGTGACCCCCGCCGAGATGCCGAGTTCGACCGCGAGCTTCCGGTCGCCGAGCGCTTCGACCTGCGCGTCCTTGACGTTGCCGGTGCGGTCGCTGCGCAGGTTGATGATCGGGCCGAACTTGAAATCGGTCTTTTGCCCGCGCCGCTGGCGGATCAGGTCGACCTGGAAGTTGGTGCCGCGGGTCGAAAAGGAATAGCCGCTGAGGCGGCCGCGGAGGTAAAATCCGGGCAGGAACCGGCGCTCGTCCGAACCATTATAGCTCGGGCTGTTGATCACGCCCACGCCCAGGGCGATATAATCGCGCGACCATTTGCGTTCGGGATCGTCGTCCTGCGGCCGCGCCGCGGGAAGCAGGATATTCTCGTCGATATCGTTGCTGTCCTGCGCATAGCGCGCGGGCTTGTCTTCGCCGGAAGCAAGCATCGCGTCGGCATCGCCGGCCAGGTCATAGGGCAGCGCGGCATCTTCCGCCTGCGCCGGGGCGGCGGCGAAGGCACCGGCGGCGCACAAGACCCAAAAATAAAAACGGCAGGCAAGGCGGGACAAGCTCGTTGGCATGGGTTTAATTATCCTGTGATCCTGCCCCTCTGGACATGCGTGTAAGTGATTGTCGCGTCGATGCAAAGGCTTCGTCTTGCGGCTGGGCGTTTTTCGTTTCAACGTGGTTTCCATGCATCGATCCTGCCCCGCCCATCCGATATGCCGCCGCGCCGCCTTTGGTTCCACGCCCTATGACGGCGCGAAGGCAAGGCCGTGACACGCGCGCCGCGCTTTGCCGGCTATGCGTTGATGGTCGCCGCGGTGCTGCTCGCGGCGGTGATGAGGCGCGATTCGGTGACCGCGATCGGGCCCTTTCCGGTCGTTGCGGTCGTGCTGTTCCTCGGAATGATCGGGGTTATGCTCGTGTTCACAGATTTGATGGTGCGCGGACTCTATGCGCAGGTCGGGGCAGCGAAAAACGCGGCGCCCGACGAGGAGAAGAAGATTGACGAACAAGATTGACCGCCGCGCCGTCGGGGCGTTCGCCGCGGCGATGGTCCTGCTGGCTTCGACGGCATCGGCCGCCGGCACGGCGCCGGGCGAAAGCGACCGCTTTCACCTGGAGGAAGCCGGGCGCGCGTGCGCCGAGCATGATTTCGCCGCCTTTGTGTGGCCCTTTGCCAACAGCGGTGCGGTGCGTGAGCGGCATAGTGCCGCGAATGTCCGCGTCACCGAGGCGGGGAAGACGCGCGACGTGCCCGCCAAGGCCTATCTGGGCCGCGACGATTTTCCGATCGCGATGATCGATTACAGCTATGTCACCGGCCCATCGATCCGTGCGTTCGAGGCGCCCGGCGGCGGCGATCCGGCGCTGCTCGCTTATGTGCAGGTCGATTTTGCCGCCGCGCCCGGCGGACGCCAGCGCGCCGACTGGACCGAGGGACGCTTCGAACCCGGCGAGGGCGACGGGCCGGGAACGCTGATCGAGCGGACGGGGACGAGCGGATCGTTGATCTTCGAGCCTGCGGGCGGCTGCTGGCGGCTGGTCGAGGATATCAGGAACCCGCCGCGCCCCGTGCGCTGAGCCGCCCCCTTTTCGTTCGACAGCTTCGGGGCTTGGCCTTATGACGGCGGCATGACCGATCGTCCGCATACGCCGCTGCTCGACACGGTGGATGTCCCCGCCGACCTCCGCAAGCTGAAGCCCGAAGATCTCCGCCAATTCGCCGACGAATTGCGCGCCGAGATGATTTCGGCGGTCGGCACGACGGGCGGGCATCTCGGCAGCGGGCTGGGCGTCGTCGAACTGACGACCGCGATCCATTATGTGTTCGACACCCCGCGCGACAAGCTGGTGTGGGATGTCGGCCACCAATGCTATCCGCACAAGATCGTCACCGGGCGCCGCGACCGCATCCGCACCTTGCGCACCGGCGGCGGGCTCAGCGGCTTCACCAAGCGCGAGGAAAGCGAATATGATCCGTTCGGTGCCGCGCATTCGTCGACCTCGATCAGCGCCGCTTTGGGTTTCGCGATCGCCAACAAGCTTAGGCAAGAGCCCGGGCGCGCGATCGCGGTGATCGGCGACGGGTCGATGTCGGCGGGCATGGCCTATGAGGCGATGAACAATGCAAAACAGGCCGGCAACCGGCTGATCGTCATCCTGAACGACAACGACATGTCGATCGCTCCCCCCGTGGGCGGCCTGTCGGCCTATCTGGCGAAGCTGGTGTCGTCGCGGCCCTTCCTCGAACTGCGCGAGATTGCGCGGCGTTTCGCGCGCAAATTGCCCGAACCGCTGCACAAGGCGGCGAAGAAGACCGACGAATTCGCCCGCGGCATGGCGATGGGCGGGACGCTGTTCGAGGAGCTTGGCTTTTATTATGTCGGGCCGATCGACGGGCATAATCTCGAACATCTGATCCCGATCCTCGAAAATGTCCGCGACAGCGACCATGGCCCGGTGCTGATCCATGCGGTGACGATGAAGGGCAAGGGCTATGCCCCCGCCGAAGCCGCCGCCGACAAATATCACGGCGTCCAGAAATTCGACGTGATCACCGGCGTGCAGGCGAAGGCGCCCCCGGGACCGCCGCAATACCAGAATGTGTTCGGCGAGACGCTGGCCAAGCTCGCCGATACCGACAAGCGCATCGTCGCGATCACCGCGGCGATGCCGTCGGGCACCGGGGTCGACAAATTCGCCAGGTCGCATCCCGGACGCACCTTTGACGTCGGGATCGCCGAACAGCATGCGGTGACCTTTGCCGCCGGTTTGGCGGCGCAAGGTATGCGGCCGTTCGCGGCGATCTATTCGACCTTCCTCCAGCGCGCCTATGACCAGGTCGTGCACGATGTCGCGATCCAGAATCTGCCGGTGCGCTTCGCGATCGACCGCGCCGGGCTCGTCGGCGCCGACGGGTCGACCCATGCCGGCTCGTTCGATGTCACTTATCTGGCAACCTTGCCCAATTTTGTCGTGATGGCCGCCGCCGACGAGGCCGAACTGGTCCATATGACCTATACCGCCGCCGAATATGACGACGGCCCGATCGCCTTTCGCTATCCGCGCGGCGGCGGCACCGGCGTGGCGCTGCCCGCGGTTCCGGAGAAGCTGGCGATCGGCAAGGGGCGCGTCGTGCGCAGCGGCAAGACGGTCGCGATCCTGTCGCTGGGCACGCGGCTCGCCGAGGCGCTGAAGGCGGCCGACACGCTGGAAGCACGCGGGCTGTCGACGAGCGTGATCGACCTGCGCTTCGCGAAACCGCTCGACGAGGAGCTGATCCGCAAGACGCTGGCGAGCCACGAGGTCTGCGTGACGATCGAGGAAGGCAGCATCGGCGGCCTCGGCGCGCATGTGCTGACGCTCGCCAGCGACGAAGGGCTGATCGACGCGGGGCTGAAGCTGCGCACGATGCGGCTGCCCGATGTCTTCCAGGATCAGGACGCACCGCACGCGCAATATGACGCGGCGGGGCTCAACGCGCCGCAGATCGTCGACACCGTGCTGAAGGCGCTGCGCCACAACAGCGCGGGGGTCGAGGAAGCGGGCGCGCGGGCTTAGCTTGCACGCTTAACGGGCATGCGATCAATCCCTTCAGGACAGACTCTAATGGCTTCCAAAAGCTGAGGCGGAGGATCGTTCACCGATACACCTCACAGCGGTGAGCGAGTGTGAGAACCAAGACAAGCAATTGCTCATCATAGATGCGTACCACGATACGATAGTCGCCTACCCTATATCGCCACAGCCCTTTTAGACCTCCCGTCAATGCTTTGCCGCGTTGGCGGGGATCATCAAGGGCTGTAAGTTCCCCCAGATAGCGGGTAATGCGGTCGGCCTGTTCACGAGCAATCTTACGGAAGGCGCGCCGCGCGCCGTCGTCGAAGTCAATCGTCCAAGCCAAGTTCTTTCCTTAATTCAGCCAGGGAAATGGTTTTGGCTGGGTCATGTCGACGCATCGCTTCCTCGGCGGCGGCGATATCCTCGATATCTTCGATATATTCTTCGATCGCTTTTCGCGCGAAGGACGTTTTCGTGCGGCCGGCGCGCTTCGCTGCTTCGGCCAGGCGTTCTTCAAGTTCCTTATCGAGACGAATGGCGAGCATGCCGGACTCCTTCCGCTATACATGTATAGCGCGATCTGGATGTCGACAAGATGTTGGACCGCAGAATGGTCCATCGCGGACCAAATCACGGAAGTATAAGCGCCTATGGACTCGCGGCAGCTACCGGCCCCGCCGTCATCGGCTGAGCCGGAAAGCAAGCGGCCCGGACGATGGGGGCCGGGCCGGCCGTTATTGCGCGGGCGGCGGCGGGGGCGGCGCCGAGGCGTCGGGGATCGCCGCCTGCGCCTCGCGGCCGTCGCCTTCGGGCGCGGCCAGGATGTCGCGGGTGACGAGACCCTTGTCGACGACCTGCGTGTCGGGGCTGCCGACTTCGCTGCGGATGCCGGGGTCGCTGCGCTGGCTGTCGGCGCTGCCGATCACCGCGGCTTCGGTCGCGCTGCGCTGGGCGGGGCCGCCGAACAGCGCGCGCAGCGTCTGCTCTGCGGTCGATTCGCCGCCGGGGCGGGCCGAGCCGGGCGCGGGCGGGGTCAGCGCGAAATCGGGCGGCACGACGAGCGGCGCCTGGCGCGACACCGCGAATTCGTCGGGACGGTCGCGGCTGAACAGGCTGCTCGATCCGCAGGCCGAAAGGGTCGATGCAGCCAGGGCGGCGGCGAGGATGGCGGTGGTCCGGTTCACTTGAAAATCTCTCCTATACGCCCCGTACGAGCGTGATGATATGATATTGCCCCGCCGTGACGGAGCCGATTTTGGCCGAGTGCGAGGCGTGAGGAGCGGCGCGATGCGGGACATCGTGCCCGACGAGTAACGAAGCGATCGGCCAAAATCGGCCCGCCCCGTAGGGGTTGCCCCCGGAAGCCCGCCGGGCGGCGGCGCGTCTCTGGACCGGGCTACCAGCCCGGCCTGCGAGACGCTTCTTGCCGGCGAACTTCCGGGGGCAATCACGGTGGGGCAATATCATATCATCACGCTCTATTCGGCGGCGGCGCCTTCGTTGTGCGAAGAGCCAGCCTCGGGGGCCTTTTCGCGCAAGAGCAGCGCGCGCGCAACCAGCAAAAGCACCCCCAGCGTGATGCAGGCATCGGCGACGTTGAAGATGAGGAAGGGGCGGAAATCGCCGAAATGCAGGTCGGCGAAGTCGACGACATAGCCGTGGCGGACGCGGTCGACGATATTGCCGAGCGCGCCGCCGAGGATCATCGCGAGCGCGATGACGTCGCCTTTCGCCTTTTCGCGCGTCATCCAGAGGGCCACGGCGCCGGCGACAAGCGCGGTGACCGCGACCAGCGTCCAGCGCGTCGTGTCGTTGCATTTCGAGAACATCGACAGCGAAATGCCGCAATTCTCCGCCCAGGTCAGGTTGAAGAAGGGCAGGATTTCGATGCCGCGCTTCGCCTCGAGCGACAGCGGCACGATCACCACCCATTTGGTGACCTGATCGAGGATGAAGGCGAAGGCCGCGATCAACAGGCCGAAGCGCAAATACGGCGAACGGGTGCTACTCATGCTGCATCCAATACCGTGTCGCAGCGATTGCACAAGGCGCCGTCCTCGGCCACCTCGGGCAGATGGCGCCAGCAGCGGCCGCATTTGTGGTTTTCGGTGGGACTCACTTGCAATTCATCGGCCTGGCGCACGGCCGAAACGATGAAGAGCTCCGCAAGCAACTGTTCATTGAAGTCGCCTTCGGGCAGGGCGACTTCGGCCTGCAAACTGGAGCCGATGATTTTCTCGCGCCGCAGTGGCTCGATGGCTTCGGTAACACGCTGGCGTAGCTCGCGAAAACTTTCCCAGCTCATATCCACATTGTCATTCCCGCGAACGCGGGAACCCAGGGTGGGGTCAGCCGACGCATGCTCTGGGTCCCCGCTTTCGCGGGGATGACGAAGATGGGTAAATTCGGGAAGCGCTGGCCACTCCAGCAAATGCACCGACGTCGCTTCGGGATAACGCGTCCCCCACACTTCCTCGCTGGTGAACACCAGCACCGGCGCGGCGTAGCGGACGAGCGCGTGGAACAAGATGTCGAGCACGGTGCGATAGGCGGCGCGCTCGGCGGTCTGATATCCGGTGGCGAGGTTGACGTCGCAGTAGAGGCGGTCCTTGCGGATGTCGAAATAGAAGGCCGACAGATCCTCGTTGCAGAAATCGGCGAGCAGGCGCGTGTAGCTGTTGAAGTCGAAGTCATCGACCGCGCGGGCCAGCTTCGCATCGAGGTCGGCGAGCAGCGAGAGCATATAGCGCTCCAGCTCGGGCATCGCCGCGACGTCGGTGACGCGCTCCTCCTCGCTGAATCCGTCGAGCGCGCCGAGCAGATAGCGGAACGTATTGCGCAGCTTGCGATACTGGTCGGCGACCCCGGCGAGGATTTCCTTGCCGATGCGATGATCCTCGGTGAAATCGACCGACAGCGCCCACAGGCGCAGGATATCGGCGCCATAGTCGCGCATCAGGTCGATGGGGCTGATCGTGTTGCCCAGCGACTTGGACATTTTCATGCCCTTGCTGTCCATCGTGAAGCCGTGGGTCAGCACCGCCTTGTACGGCGCGCGGCCGCGGGTGCCGCAGCTTTCGAGCAAGGACGACTGGAACCAGCCGCGATGCTGGTCGGACCCTTCCAGATAGAGGTCGGCGCTGTGCGTCGATCCGTCGCGGCGGATCAGCGCCGGCCATTTGCCGCTTTCGAGCACGAAGGCGTGGGTGCAGCCCGAATCGAACCAGACGTCGAGAATGTCGGTGATCCGTTCGTAATCGGCGGCGTCATATTGATCGCCGAGATATTCCTGCGCCCGCGCGTCGCTCCACGCATCGACGCCGGCTTCCTTCACCGCCGCGACGATGCGATCATTGACCGCGGGGTCGATCAGATATTGGCCGCTCTTGCGGTGGACGAACAGGGTGATCGGCACGCCCCACGCGCGCTGGCGGCTGAGCACCCAGTCGGGGCGGCCCTCGACCATCGACCCGATGCGGTTGCGGCCCTTGGCGGGGACGAAGCGCGTGTCGGCGATCGCCTGCATGGCGAGCTGGCGCAAAGTTTCGCCGTCGCCTTGCGCGGCGCGGATCTCCGCTTCGTCGGCGCAGCGCGGGGTATCGCGGTCGATGACCTTGTCCATCGGCACGAACCATTGCGGGGTGCAGCGATAGATAACCTTCGCCTTCGAGCGCCAGCTATGCGGATAGCTGTGCGTATAGTCGGCGCTGGCGGCGAGCAGCGCACCGGTTTCGCGCAGGTCGGCGCAGATCGGACCGTCGGGAGCGTTGAACTTCGGGTTGATCACGCTGCCCTGCCCGCCGAGCCAGGCCCAGTCGGCACGGTACTTGCCGTCGCCCTCGACCGCGAACACGGGGTCGATGCCGTTCGCCTTGCAGAGGTCGAAGTCGTCCTCGCCATGGTCGGGCGACATATGGACAAGCCCGGTGCCGCTGTCGGTGGTGACGAAATCGCCGGGCAGGAAGGGCCGCGGGCGGGCGTAGAAGCCGCCGAGCGCGTGCATCGGGTGGCGGGCGATGGTGCCGGCTAGGTCGGAGCCTTTGAACGCCCTTTTGGGAGCGAGATGGAAATGAGCGCCATGCTCTTTCCAGTTCTGATCTAAACGAGCCGACAGCCCACTTAGAAGACCAGAGTCAACAGCCACTAGAAATTTCTTGCCCTCCAGAAATTTCCACGCTTCGTTCTGACGGATATCTTCGCGAACTACACTCCGAATGACTGGCGAAAAATCGAAGAGTCCATAAGTGATGTCTGGCCCGTAGGCTAAAGCTTGGTTGACAGGGATCGTCCATGGCGTGGTCGTCCAGATGACCGCGTAAGCACCCTTAAGTTCTTCAATCGGAGAATCGGTGATCTCGAACGCCACGTCGATCTGGGTCGAGACGATATCCTCATATTCGATCTCGGCCTCGGCGAGCGCGGTCTTTTCGACCGGCGACCACATCACCGGCTTGGCGCCGCGATAGAGCTGGTTCGATTCGGCGAATTTCATCAGCTCGCGGACGATCGTCGCTTCGGCGTCGAAATCCATCGTCAGATACGGATGGTCCCAGTCGCCGCCGATGCCCAGGCGCTTCAGTTGCTCGCGCTGGGTGTCGACCCAATGCTGCGCATAGGCGCGGCATTCGGCGCGGAACTCCTCGACCGGCACCTCGTCCTTGTTGAGCTTTTTCTTGCGATACTGTTCCTCGACCTTCCACTCGATCGGCAGGCCGTGGCAGTCCCAGCCGGGCACATAGGGCGAATCCTTGCCCTTCAGCGTCTGGGTGCGGACGACCATGTCCTTCAATATATGGTTGAGCGCGTGGCCGATGTGCATGTCGCCATTCGCGTAAGGCGGGCCGTCGTGGAGGATGAACTGCTCGCGATCCTTGCGTGCCTCGCGAATCTGCCCTTCCAGATTGCCTTCGAGCCATTTCGCCAGAATCAGCGGCTCCTTCTGCGGCAGGCCGGCCTTCATCGGGAAGTCGGTCTTGGGCAGGAAGACGGTGTCGCGGTAATCGCGCTGCTCGGCGGTGGGCGTGCTGTCGGTCATGGTGCGGGCGCTTAGCGCAGTTTTGCGTGGGCGCAAAGAAATTGGGAGCAGGATTACACCACATCGTCACCCCGGACTTGATCCGGGGTCCCGCTCGGCAACGTCGCGAAGCGGGACCCCGGATCAAGTCCGGGGTGACGACGAAATTATTGAGCTGCCGTCGGCCTATTTCTGCCGCGGGCGCAGCGCCGGACCGATTTCGCGGATGTCCTCGACCCAGATATAGCCGTTGAAGCTGGCGGGGACCCTGGCGAGTTGCTGCGGGGTGGTCAGCCCCTCGTTCGCCTTGCCGCTTTCATAGGGGCCGAAGACGATGATCCTGGCGCCGACGCTGTCCATCCGCTGGATCAGCCGGTCGGGCCAGCCCCAATAAGCCCATTGATAGTTGATCGGGATCGCGAGCACGCCGTTCCGGCAGCTGGCGGGGACGATGCCGGTCCAGCCCCAGGTCACATAATCCTTCGAACAGGCCAGCGCCTCGCGCCGCAGGTCGAACGACCAGTTGCGGGGCAGCAGTTCGCGCATCCGCTGCACCGGCCGTTCGGCGCCATAGAAAGCGTCGCCGATCTTCGCGCTGTCGCGGCCCGCCGCGTTCAGGATCCTGAACAGCCGGTCGGCCTCGGCCGGGTCCTTCGACTTGAAGTTGAACAGGATCGGGTGGACGGGCAGCGCCGCGAGCCCGTCCTCGACCGTCGGCATCAGCCCGACGCCCTTGCCGCGCAAGGGAAAGGTCCGGCCGCCGTCGGCGGTATAGCCATAGCCGATGTCGAGCGCCTTCAGTTCGGCCAGCGTCAGGTCGCGGGTGTCGCCCTTGCCGTCGGTGCGGCAATCGAGGGTCCAGTCGTGAAACAGCACCATGCGCCCGTCCTTCGTCGGCGCGACGTCGACCTCGACCATGTTCGCGCCGAGCCCGACCGCGCGGCGCATCGATTCGGGGGTATTTTCGAATGTCGCGTCGCGCGGCGGCGCGATGTAGCGCGCGGTGCAGGTGTCGCGGCCGGCGGCGGCGCGCTTGTCGTAGAGATGATGGACGCCGCGGTGCGCGATCAGCTTCGGCTTGCCTGCGGGGTCGGGGGCAAGCCAGCTGGCATTGCTGAGCGTGAACCAGGCGACGACGGCGGCGAAGACCCAGAGGAAGATCTTCGTACCGCGCCGCATCGGCTTTTTGGGCGGGCCTTCGAGCGCTGCGGCCCAGTCGTCGCTATCGGCCATCATTCCCCTCCGTCACCCCGGACCCGATCCGGGGTCCATGGATGCCGGATCAAGTCCGGCATGACGAGGAAATTATATGTCCGCCAACAATTTGCGCGCCTCGTCGCAATCGGCCGCGATCTGCGCCATCAGCGCCTCCATCCCGTCGAACTTCGCCTCGGGCCGGATGAAGGCATGGAAAGCGACGTCGATTTCCTGCCCGTAAAGGTCTTCGGCAAAGTCGAAAAAATGCGGTTCGAGCAATTCCTTCGGCGGGTCGAAACTCGGCCGGATACCCAGATTCGCGGCGCCCTTCAGAATGCGCCCGTCGGGGAGACGGCCGGTCACCGCATAGATGCCGTAGCGCGGGCGCAGATAATTGCCCATGTCGATGTTCGCGGTCGGGAACCCCAGCAGCCGCCCGTTCTTGTCGCCGTGCTGGACGATCCCGCGCACGGTGAACGGGCGCGTGAGCAGGCGCGCGGCGGTGGCGCAGTCGCCCGCGTGAAGCGCGTCGCGGATGCGGCTCGACGAAATCACTTCGTCGGCGTCGTCGACGGGCGCGACCATTTCGGTGAAGAATCCGAGGCGGCGGGCATGGTCGGCAAGCGTCACGACATTGCCGCCGCGGCCCTTGCCAAAGACGAAGTCGGCGCCGGTGACGACCCCGGCGGCGCCGTAGCGATCGAGCAGCAGGGCGGTGATGAAATCCTCGGCGCTCGTCCCCGCGAGCGCGGCGTCGAACGGCAGCACGAGCATCGCGTCGGCGCCCGCGGCGGCAAACAGCTCCTGCCGCTGGTCGAGCGTGGTGAGGCGGAATGGCGGGACGTCGGGCTTGAAGAAGCGCACCGGATGCGGGTCAAAGGTCGCGACGATCGCGGGGCGGCCCTCGTCCTGCGCATGGCGCACCGCGCGGCCGACGACCGCCTGGTGCCCGGCGTGGAAGCCGTCGAAATTGCCGAGCGCGATCACCCCGTGGCGCAGTGGGCCGGCGATGCGTTGATGGCCGTCGAGGCGGATCATGGCGTCTTGCCGGGTTCCGATAACGCCGAATGCGGCACGTCCTCCGGGTCCGACAGCGCGCCCGGCGGCGGCGTCTGCGGGACCAGCCCCGCCTTCAGCACGCGAATCGCATTGCCGCCCATCGCGGCGCGAATCTCGTCGTCGCTGAAGCCCGCGTCGATCAGCGCCTGCGTCACCTGCACCAGCTGCGACGTGTCGAAACGGACGGTGGTGGCGCCGTCATAATCGCTGCCGAGCGCGACATGGCCGATACCGACAAGGTCCTTCACATGCTTCATCGCCCTGGCGATGCTCGCGGGCGAGGTATCGCAGACCGCGGCGTCCCAATAGCCGATGCCGATCAGCCCGCCGGTCGCCGCCAGCCCGCGAATCTGTGCGTCGTCGAGGTTGCGGTTGACCCGGCACGTCGCCTGCACGCCGCCGTGGCTGGAGACGACCGGGCGGCGCGCGATCTGCAAAATGTCGGCGACGCACGCCTTGCTGCAATGCGCGAGGTCGACGATCATCCCCTTCGCTTCCATCGCCTGCACGACCTGCCGCCCGAGCGGTGTGAGCCCGCCTTTCTTCAGCCCGTGCATCGACCCCGCGAGGTCGTTGTCGAAGAAATGGGTCAGCCCCGCCATCCGGAACCCGGCGGCGTAGAGCTTGTCGAGCTTTCCGACATCGTCCCCGATGCCGTGCAGCCCCTCGATGCTCAGCATCGCACCCACGGGCACCGCCTTGCCCGCCCGCGCGGCGAGCAGCGCGTCGATATCGGCGGATGCGGCGACGGCGCGGAGCTGGCCGTTCGATGCCGCGACCGCGCGGTGCAGCTTTTCGGCGTGCCACAGCGAGCGTTCGAGCAGCGAATTCCATGTCCGCACCGGCTGGAGCTGCGCGATCACCAGCGCGGTGATATTGTCGGTGTCGCCACCGTTGGCGTCGTAATTCTGCCCCTTGGGCGACTTGGTCGTGCTCGCCAGCACCTGCAGCGCGACGTGGCCGTCCTCGAGCCGCGGCAGGTCCATATGGCCGCGCCCGGCACGATCGAGGAAATCGCGGCTCCACAGCAAGCTGTCGCTGTGCAGGTCGACGATCGTCAGCGTCTGGTGCAGCGCCTTGGCATGCGCGCTGATCGTCGGCAGCGGCTTGCCGTCGACCTTGTTCATGCTGCGCTCGAGCATGCCGGGGGCGAGCGTGAAGAAAGCGAGCGCGGCGAGCAGCGCGACGATCAATATGCCAAGCAGCCAGCGGCGCATCATCTGTTCCGTACGAAAGTGACGAAGCTGTAGGCGGGGCGCCCGGCGTCGTCGGCGGGGTGATTGTCCCGCGCGACCTCTTTCCAGGCGGCGGGGTCGGGATAGGGGATCGCGGCGTCGCCGCGGGGCTCGATCGCGACCTCGGTGAGTTCGATGCGGTCGGCCTGGTCAAGGAACAGGGCGTAGATTTCGGCGCCGCCGATCACCATCGCCTGCGGCGCGTTGGCAAGGCGCAGCGCCTCGTCGACGCTGTGCGCGACCTCGGCATTCTCGTCCTGCCAGCCGGGGTCGCGGGTCAGCACGATGTGGCGGCGGCCTTCGAGCACCGCAGGCAGGCTGTCGAACGTCTTGCGCCCCATGATCATCGGGCGTCCCATGGTGAGCTGCTTGAACCGGCGCAGGTCGGCGGGCAGGTGCCAGGGCATCTTGCCGCCGGCGCCGATGACGCCATTCGCCGCGCGCGCGAGAATCAGGGTGATTTCGGGGTGGTTCATGCGGGTTCGGCTCCGACCCAACTGACATGGCCGAGCTTGCGGCCGGGGCGCACCTCGGCCTTGCCATAGTGATGCACATGCGCCGCGCCGTCGGCAAGCAGGTCCGGCACCCCGTCGATGTCGTGGCCGATCAGGTTGCGCATGACGACCGGCAGCGCGACGGTCGCGGTGTCGCCGAGCGGCAGGCCGGCGACGGCGCGAATATGATTTTCGAACTGGCTCGTCACCGCGCCTTCGATCGTCCAGTGGCCGCTGTTGTGGACGCGCGGCGCCATTTCGTTGAAGATCGAGCCGTCAGCGGTGGCGAAAAACTCGCCGGTCAGCACCCCGACATAGTCGAGTTCTTCGGCGATCTTCGCCAGCAGCGCGCGCGCTTCGTTCTGCTGGTCCAGGATTTGCCCCGGCGGCGGCAGGCTCGACGTCGCCAGGATGCCATGCTCGTGAACATTGACCGGGCTGTCCCAGAAGCGCGTCTCGCCATCGATCCCGCGCACCATCAGCACCGAAAATTCATGCGCGAAGGTGACAAAGCCTTCGAGCACCGCGGCGTGGCGGCCGATCGCCTCCCATGCGGCATCGGCATTGGCGGCCGTGGCAAGCCGCGCCTGGCCCTTGCCGTCATAGCCCATGCGGACGGTCTTGAGGATCGCCGGCGCGCCGATGCGTTCGAGCGCGGTGTCGAGCGCGGCGCGGTCGGGGACCGCGGCGAAGGGGGCGGGTCGCCCGCCGAGCCCGGCGACGAAATTCTTCTCGGCCAGCCGGTCCTGCGCGATTTCGAGCACCGGGGCGCCGGGGCGGACCGCGACATGCCCCGACAGGAAACGCACCGTGTCGACGGGCACATTTTCGAATTCATAGGTGACGACGTCGCAATGCGCGGCAAAAGCGGCGAGGCGCGGTTCGTCGTCCCACGCCGCCTGGACATGATGCGCGGCGCAATGGGCGGCGACGCTTTCGGCGTCGGGGGCATAGATATGGACGCGATAGCCGAGCTGCGCCGCCGAAACGGCGAGCATGCGCCCGAGCTGGCCGCCGCCCAATATGCCGATGGTCGAACCCGGTGCCAGCAACGTCAGCCCTCGCGAACCGGGGTCGGGGCGATGCCGGCACTTTGTTCGGCGCGCCACGCGTCGAGCGTTTCGGCAAGCGCGGGGTCGTCGTTCGCGAGCAGCGCGGCGGCGAACAGGGCGGCGTTGGTCGCCCCCGCCTTGCCGATCGCGAAGGTCGCGACCGGGACGCCGCCGGGCATCTGGACGATCGAATAAAGGCTGTCGACGCCGTTCAGCGCCGCCGACTGGACGGGAACGCCGAGCACCGGCACGCGCGTCATCGCGGCGACCATGCCGGGCAGGTGCGCCGCGCCGCCGGCGCCCGCGATGATCGCCTTCAGCCCGCGCGCCGCGGCGTCCTTCGCATAGGCAATCAGGCGGTCGGGGGTGCGGTGCGCCGAAACGATCTGCACGTCATGCGCGATATCGAACAGCTCGAGGATCTGGACCGCATGCGTCATCGTGGCCCAGTCCGACTGGCTGCCCATGATGACCCCTATCCGCGGCGCATTTTCGCCCATTACCCGACCCTCCTCTCGGCGCGATTCACCGCTGCCGCATTCCCCCTAGCGACTGCATTGCGTGCGGGCAACGGCGTGCGGCGCGGCTGTTTACTGATTGGTATCATGTCGGGAGTACACCCGCCCCATCAGGTCGTCGGCATCGGGTCGGCCGCCAGTGGGTTCGCACCGGGGACAAGGAATGGATAGCGTAGGGGGGGCACGGATCGCGGTCGACCAGTTCGGCGTCGTTCCGATCGTCTCCATCGAGGACGAACTGCGCGAAGTGCGCCGGGAACGCGACGCGCTGCGCCGCGAAAACCGGGTGTTGAAGATCGCCGTTGCCGAACTCGAACGCGTATCCGAACGCGACACGCTGACCCCGCTGTTCAACCGCCGCTATTTCCTGACCGCGATCCACCAGCGACTCGCGCGCTTCGAACGCCACGCCGAATGCGCCGCGGTGGTCTTCGTCGACGTCAACCAGCTCAAATATATCAACGACAGTTTCGGCCACGCCGCCGGCGATTTCGCGCTGATGGAGGTCGCGACGCGGCTCGCCACGTCGATTCGGTCGACCGATGTCGCGGCGCGGATCGGCGGCGACGAGTTCGGGCTGATCCTCGACCAGTCGACCGAAGCCGGTGCGCGCGCCCAGGTCGCGCGACTCGGCGAGGTGCTGAGCGCCGGTCCGGCGCTTTACGACACGCATGAAATCGCGCTGTCGGCGTGCTTCGGGGTCGCGATGCTGCAGATCGGCATGGCCGAAGCCGATATATTGGCAGCGGCCGATCGCGACATGTATCGTAGCAAGCAGGGGCAGGACGGGCCGCGCTTCCACCGTTAGGCTGGGCCTGACATTCGATAATCCTATCGATCGCAAATGTGGTGCAGACCGTCGGCTTTTGGGGTGGGGAGCGGACGCTGCTTAACGCACCTTCGTCATCCCGGACTTGATCCGGGATCCCGCTTTTTGACCGCATAATCCGTCTTTGACTTCAAGCGGGACCCCGGATCAAGTCCGGGGTGACGAAAGAGGGAACGCAGCTAACGGCCGATACCCGCCAATCCCATCCCGAATTCGCAAAGAGGACGGCATCGCCCGGCGGGACCCTAAACCACCTGTTAACCAAATAAGCGCATCGTCACCCTTGGACCATAGGGGGTGTAGCATGCGAACGCACGGCGATCCTTTTCACGACATTCAGGGCCGGATCACCGGCCAGATCGGCGCTTTGGCCGAGGCGCTGCCGCATTGCGCGCTGGCGCAGATCGTCCAGGGCATCGACGATATCCGTTGCCTGGCGCGCGATCACGGCTTCGTCGCGGTCGAAACGCTGGCGAGCCGGCTCGAATCGACCGTCGCGGCGGGCGGATATCGCGCCGCGATCCTGACCTATCTCGATGCGATGAGCGACGCCGCAAGCGCGCCGCAGGGCCCCCTGCCCGCCGCGGCGCAGGAAGCATGGCTGGCCTCGGTCGCGATGCGGTTGGGACATTGACGGCCAATGACATCGCCATGACGTTGCGAATGTGAGAAGCTCCTAGACCATGGACGCCATCATGCTGGCCCTCGTCGCGGTGGCGCTCGCCAATGCCGACGGACGAACGGGGTCTTTTCTTTCGCATCTGCTGAGCGTGCGGCCCGACCGCCGCACGGTAACCGTCATCGCGTTCGGCGCGTTTATCGCCAACGCGCTCGTCGCGGCGGTCGCGGGTTCGATCGCCAACCGGATGATCGGACAGGGCGTCGCGGCGCTGTTCGTCGCCTTTGCCATGGCCTCGGCGGTCGTCGCGCTCCTGTGGCGCGACCGGGCCGCGCCCGGCGAAAGCATCGAGCACGCGCCGCCCGCCATCCTCGCGGGGCGCATGCTGGCCGCGCAATTCGGCGACCGCAGCCATTTCCTGATCGGTGCGCTCGCCGCGACGAGCGGCGCGGGACTGTGGGCGGCGGCGGGCGGCCTGATCGGCTGGACGATCGCGATGCTGCCCTTCCTCGCCTTCGGTCCGGCGCTGCGCAAACGGCGCGCGGCGCGGATCATTTGCTGGGTCAGCGCTGCTATTCTCGCCTTCTGGGGGCTGCGCACCGCGATGGGGGCGTTCGGCCTGATTGGCGGCGCGGCCTGAATTTTCCGCTCTGATCGATTTTCTCGATAATAGCGATCCAGAGCCCTCATGGGTAATCCGCGGTCCCGCAAGCTATATCACCGGGACAACAGAAAGGATTCTCCCATGTCCGACCTTCAGAACAACCAGCCCGCCGTCGCCGATGCGCTGAACGCGCTGCTTGCCGACAGCTTTGCGCTCTATCTCAAGACCAAAAATTATCACTGGCACGTTCAGGGCCCGCATTTTCGCGAACTGCACCTGTTGTTCGATGAACAGGCGACGCAGATATTGGCGACCACCGACCTGATCGCCGAGCGGGTGCGCAAGAACGGCGCCGCGACGCTGCGCTCGGTCGGCGATATTGCGCGCCGTCAGTCGATCAAGGACGATGATGCGGCGGGCATCAAGGCCGATGCCATGGTGCGCACGCTCGCCGCCGACAACAAGACGCTGCTCGCGCAGATCAAGGAGGCGAAGGCCGCGGCCGAGGCCGCAGGCGATATCGCGACGAGCGGGCTGGTCGACGGCTGGGCCGACGAAACGCAGCAGCGCATCTGGTTCCTCGAGGCGACGCTGGGATATTGAGGCGGCGGTCCGCCCCCAGGTCGCGTGGGTGTGATGCTTCGGCATTGGGGTGGAGAGCGGACGTTCAAAGTTCGTCATGCACACCCAATCTTTGTCATCCCCGCGAAAGCGGGGACCCAGAGCGGTATTGCGCAGCCCTGGGTCCCCGCTTTCGCGGGGATGACACCGATAGAAAATGCAAACGGCAGCAACCGGCCGCTTCCTACCTTTTTTCGTCATCCCGGGCTTGACCCGGGATCCCGCTTTTTTGAGGCACCAGCAGTTTTCGACGTCCAGCGGGACCCCGGATCAAGTCCGGGGTGACGATGATTTATAGGGCCGCTTCCGGCCGCTACCCGCCATTCCGCCACCGGCCCAAACAAAAAGGGCGGCCCCGCGGGCCGCCCTTTCCGTTTTGCTTTTCCGCGCCGGATCAGTCCTGATGCGGCTGGATGTTCACCGCGGCGAACTTGCCGCGGTCGTCGACCTCGATGTCGAAAGCGACGCGATCGCCTTCTTCGAGGCCCGCCATGCCGGCGCGCTGGACCGCGCTGATGTGGACGAAGGCGTCGGCCTGTCCGTCATCGCGCGCAATGAAGCCGAAGCCCTTGGTGGTGTTGAAGAACTTCACCGTGCCCGAGGTGCGTTCGCCGGTCAGCTGGCGCCGGCCGCGCGCACCGCCCGGAGCCGGACGGTCGCCGCCGCGATCATCGCGACGCGGAGCGAATTCCTCGACCGGCATCGGTTCGCCTTCGATCTTCAGATCGATGGCCGATACCTTGCCGTTGCGTTCGACGAGCGTGAACGCCATCGGCTGACCCGAAGCGAGACCCTGGAGCCCCGCCTGTTCGACCGCGCTGATGTGCACGAACACGTCTTCGCCGCCATCGTCGCGGGCGACGAAGCCGAAGCCCTTGGCTGCGTTGAAGAATTTCACCGTGCCATTGCCTTCGCCGACGACCTGCGCCGGCATGCCGCCGCCGCGTCCGCCGCCGAAGCCGCCACCGCCGCCCCGATCACCGCCGCCGAAACCGCCGCGATCGCCGCCGCCGAAGCCACCGCCCCGGTCACCGCCGCCGAAGCCGCCGCGGTCGCCGAAGCCGCCGCCGCGATTGCCGCCGCCGTAGCTGTCGCCGCCATAGGGTGCAGGTTCGAAGCTGTCGAAATTGCCGAAATCATCGCGCTTGCCGCGCCCCCGCGGGCCGCGGCGATCCTTGTTGAAACTCATAGTCTAATAGTCGCTTTCGGTTCGTCCATCACCCATTCAGACGGCTCTTGCGCCGGACGGGGACGCAGTTCACCACGGGCACAGACTCGCCCCGTGCCGCCAAGAACGCAATATATAACCTATTTACGGGGCCGCTGCGAACAGAAAATTCAAGCCCCTGTTGCAGGATTTTCCACACTTTGCCGTCCCCCGCGCCCGGGTGGTGCAGCGGACCCCAAACCAGCCATTGAGCGCCGCCGCCGCTTGGCCTAAGGCGGGCGAATGAGCGTCTATTTCCACGAAGAAGATTTGCCCGCGGGGGCACTTGGTCCCGGGGCGGTCGCGATCGATACCGAAACCATGGGTCTCAACCCGCTGCGCGACCGGCTCTGCCTCGTCCAGATCAGCGACGGGTCGGGCGACGAGCATCTCGTGCGCTTCGGCCCCGGCAGCGCTTATGACGCGCCGGTGCTGAAAGCGATATTGACCGATCCCGATCGGCTGAAGCTGTTCCATTTCGCGCGCTTCGACATCGCGGCGCTGCAACAGGCGCTCGGCGTCGTGACCGCGCCCGTCTATTGCACCAAGATCGCCTCGAAGCTGATCCGCACCTATACCGACCGTCACGGGCTCAAGGAACTGGTGCGCGAACTGCTCGGCCAGGACGTGTCGAAGCAGCAGCAGTCGAGCGACTGGGGCGCGGCCGAACTCAGCGAGGCGCAGCGCGATTATGCGGCGAGCGACGTGCGCTTCCTCCACGCGATGAAGGAGGTGCTCGACGTCCGGCTGGCGCGCGAAGGCCGCACCGAACTCGCGCAGGCCTGTTTCGACTTCCTCCCGACGCGCGCCGCGCTCGACCTCGCCGGCTGGCCCGAGGTCGATATCTTCGCGCACACATGATGACCGCGATTCGCCAAAGGTCCTGATGCATGTCCGAACGCGCCGACCTTGATCGCACGATGCGCCGGATGTGGGCGGCCAAGGGGTCGAGCCACGACAAGGTCGTGCGCATCCTGCGCTATGGCCTGCCGCTGGTCATCGGCGTCGTCGCGGCGATCCTGATCTTCTCGCCCTTCACCCAGCGCACCGAAATCAGCTTCCTGCTCGCCAAGGACAAGGTCGAGATGGCGAAGGAGCGGATGAAGGTGACGCGCGCCGAATATCGCGGCCAGGATGCCAAGGGGCAGCCCTTTGCCCTGCTCGCCGGCAGCGCGGTGCAGCAGTCGAGCGCCGAACCGATCGTCAAGATGAACGAGCTGTCGGGTGCGATCAAGCTGGCCGACGGCCCGGCGACGATCGCCGCGGCGAACGGCGCCTATAATATGGACACCGAAAAGGTCGACGTCCCCGGAACGGTGAAGGTGCGCAGCGCCGGCGGCTATCGCATCGATGCGAGCAATGTCGCGATCGACCTCAAGAGCCGCAGCCTCGTCGGGCGCGGCGGGGTCAACGGCGCGTTGAATATCGGGCCGTTTTCGGCCAATCAATTGACCGCCGATCTCGACCAGCGGATCGTCCGCCTGTCGGGCAATGCGCGGCTCAGGATCAATCAGGGAGTGCTCAAATGAACCGCCTCTGGACCATGAAGAGCATGGCACTTGCGGGCGCGTCGTTCGCGCTGACCGGGCTCGCGCTCGTGTCGACGGGATCGGGCGACGCCGCGCAGGCGCAGGCGCTCGCCAACCACAACAGCAGCGCGCCGGTCGATTTCGCGGCGGGCAGCATCGAGGTGCAGGACCGGTCCGATCGCGTCGTGCTCGCGGGCAATGTCCGGGTGACGCAGGCCGGGCTGACGGTGACCGCGCCGCGCATGACCGTCGCTTACACACGGCAGGGCGGCACCGACGTCAACCGGCTCGACGCGACCGGCGGGGTGACGGTGGTCAAGGGCGACGAACGCGCGTCGGGCAATGTCGCGATCTACGATCTCGACCGGCGGCTGATCACGATGGTCGGCAATGTCGAACTGAACCAGCGCGGCAATCACCTGCGCGGCGGACGGCTGGTGATCGACCTCAATTCGGGGCGCGCGACGGTCGATGGCCGCGGCGCCGCCAGAGGCCCCGACGGCAACCCCGTACAGGGCGGCACCGGCGGCCGCGTGACGGGGACGTTCACGGTACCGGAAAGAAAGCAGTAACCAGGCTTTTTCGCTTTGCCGAAAGCATGGCCGCTACAGTCTGCCTGCGGGGACCAACCACCCGCGGTGCCAGGGGGCGATGCCGCGCAAAAAGGCCTTAGGTCATGCGCATTCCGCCCATTGCTCCGCCGCGGCGTCCCGTGTCTAGCCGCCGCGAACCTTTCGAAACCCCGGCACTTCCCGGGCCGACGCCCGGCGAACGGCGGCTGATCGACCGCCTGATGCGCCGCGCGGGGTATCGCGATACGCGCTGATCCTGCGGAGGCGGCGCTGAAATATTTCACGCGAAGACGCGAAGACGCGAAGATAGTGCCGCGCCGTCAGGCGCTATACCAACCGCATTGCGAAACCGGTGCGTCAGCAATCAAAGCGGCTTCGCCGCGATAAAAATCTTCTTCGCGTCTTCGCGTCTTCGCGTGAAACAAAAACAGGCACCACCTTCGCGTAACAAAGCTTCCTTGGCGTAAGCTATCCGCCTCCCTACATGGGGCGCGCATGCCGCCCGATACCTCCACCAGCGCCGACGCCAGCCGCGAACCGCCCGTCCTTGCGACGCTGAAGCGTTTCCTGCCCTATTTGTGGCCGGCGGGGCATACCGAACATAAGGTCCGCATCGTCCTCGCCGCGCTCATCGTGCTCGCGTCAAAGGGCGTGCAGCTGTCGATGGGCTTCCTATACGGCGCCGCGATCGACCGGATGGCGCCGGGGATGGAAGAAGGCGTCGCGCTCGCGATCGGGCTTGTCCTCGCTTATGCCGGCGCGCGCTTTGCCGGGGTCTTGTTCGACAATCTGCGCAATGTGGTGTTCGAGCGGGTCGGGCAGGATGCGACGCGCGAGCTCGCGATCGCGACCTTCACCCATCTGCACGCGCTGAGCCTGCGCTTCCACCTCGCGCGGCGGACGGGTGAGGTCACCAAGGTGATCGAGCGCGGCACCAAGAGCATCGACACGATGCTTTATTTCCTGCTCTTCAACATCGCGCCGACGGTGATCGAACTGGTTGCGGTGCTGGTGATCTTCTGGAGCAAGTTCAGCTTCGGGCTCGCCAGTGCGACTGCATTGATGGTCGTCCTCTACATCATCTTCACGAGGCGGGTGACCGACTGGCGAAATGCGCTGAGGGTGCGGATGAACGACCTCGACACGCTGACCGTCGGGCGCAGCGTCGACAGCCTGCTCAATTACGAGACGGTCAAATATTTCGGCGCCGAGGAACGCGAGGCGGCGCGCTATCGCGACGTCGCCGACCAATATGCGCGCGCCGCGGTGAAGAGCGAGAACAGCCTCGCGTGGCTCAACGTCGGGCAGAGCTTCATCACCAACGCCGCGATGGCGGGGGCGATGGCGTACACCGTCTGGGGCTGGTCGACCGGCGAGTACAAGGTCGGCGACGTCGTGCTGGTGAACACCTTGCTCGCCCAGCTGTTCCGCCCGCTGGACATGCTCGGCATGGTCTATCGCGTCATCCGCCAGGGGCTGATCGACATGGAGGCGATGTTCCGCCTGATCGATACCCCGCCCGAGGTGCGCGACGTCGAGGACGCATGGCCGCTCGTCGTGAACGGCGGCGCGGTGGCGTTCGACAATGTCGTCTTCGGTTACGAACCCGACCGCACGATCCTGAACGGGGTCAGCTTCGCGGTCGGCGCCGGCGAGACGCTGGCGATCGTCGGCCCGTCGGGCGCGGGCAAGTCGACGATCGCAAGGCTGCTCTTCCGCTTCTACGATCCCCAGGGCGGCCGGATCACGATCGACGAGCAGGATATTGCCAGGGTGACGCAGCAAAGCCTGCGCGCCGAGATCGGCATCGTGCCGCAGGATACGGTGCTGTTCAACGACAGCATCGGTTACAATATCGCCTATGGCCGCGAGGGGGCGAGCGCCGAGGGTGTCGCCGCGGCGGCCGAGGGCGCGGCGATCGACGGCTTCATCGCGCTGCTGCCGCAGGGCTATGACACCGAGGTCGGCGAGCGCGGGCTCAAACTGTCGGGGGGCGAGAAACAGCGCGTCGCGATCGCGCGCACCCTCCTCAAGAACCCGCCGGTGCTGATCCTCGACGAAGCGACCAGCGCGCTCGACAGCCGCACCGAGGCGGCGATCCAGGACACGCTCGAACGCATCGCGGCGCGGCGCACGACGCTGGTGATCGCGCACCGTCTGTCGACGGTGACGGGGGCGGACCGGATCATCGTGCTCGACAAGGGCATGGTGGCGGAAACGGGGACGCACGATCAGCTGCTGGCGATTCGCGGGCTTTATGCCGACATGTGGGCAAGGCAGCAGGCGGAGAAGGAAGAAGGGACGGTTTAGGGTAGAGTCCCCTGCGGACGTTATCCTTCCTCGTCCCCCCGGACTTGATCCGGGGTCCCGCTTGACCTCGAACACCGCCGGATGCCCTCAAAAAGCGGGATCCCGGGTCAGGCCCGGGATGACGAAGCTGTAGAAAGCAGCGTCCGCTCCCCACCCCATAGCCGTCATTCCCCCGCGGGCTCCGCATCTTCACCCAGCGAAGAGAAAAGGTTGGGGCATCGGCCGCCTTTCCAAGGGCATCCGATCGACGGGCGGACGCGCAGACGGTTGCACCGGCGCGCAGCGCACCATCAATCGCAACTAAATTACTTGCCTTGGGTTGACCCCTCGCGCCCGCGCCCTTTACGCAGGGTTCATGCCGCATGACACCAGCCTGATCGGAACCATCGTTGCCGGTCTGGGCGTTGCTTTCCTGATGGGCGCGCTGGCGCACCGGCTCCGCATCTCGCCGATCGCGGGCTATCTGCTCGCGGGGGTGCTCGTCGGGCCGTTCACCCCGGGGTTCGTCGCCGACACCGGGCTGGCGATGCAGCTCGCCGAGATCGGGGTGATCCTGCTGATGTTCGGGGTCGGGCTGCATTTTTCGCTGAAAGACCTGCTCTCGGTGCGCAAGATCGCGGTGCCGGGGGCGGTCATGCAGATCGGCGTCGCGTCGGCGCTCGGCATCATGCTCGGCCTGTGGCTCGGCTGGTCGATCGCGGGCAGCGCGGTGTTCGGGCTGGCGCTGTCGGTCGCGTCGACCGTCGTGCTGCTCCGCGCGCTGCAGGCGCGCGACATGGTCGAGACCGAAAAGGGCCGGATCGCGGTCGGCTGGCTGATCGTCGAGGACCTCGTCATGGTGCTCGCGCTCGTGCTGCTGCCCGCGATGTTCGGCGACCGCGGCGATGAAGCCGGCATTGGCGCGAACGGCGCCGGGCTGCTCCAGTCGGCGGGGATCGTGCTGGTCAAGGTCGTCGGCTTCGTCGCCTTCATGTTCCTGATCGCGCGGCGCATCCTGCCGTGGGTGCTCCACTGGGTCGCGCATTCGGGATCGCGCGAGCTGTTCCGGCTCGCGGTGCTGGCGATTGCGCTGGGGGTGGCGTTCGGCGCGGCGGTGATTTTCGACGTGTCGTTCGCGCTCGGCGCCTTCTTTGCCGGGATGATCCTGGGCGAGACGCAGCTGTCGCGCCGCGCCGCCGAAGAGACGCTGCCGCTGCGCGACGCCTTTGCGGTGCTGTTTTTCGTCTCGGTCGGCATGTTGTTCGACCCCAAGGTGCTGATCGAGCAGCCGGGGCCGGTGATCGCGACCGTCGCGATCATCGTCGTCGGCAAGTCGGTCGCCGCCTATGCGCTCGTCCGCGCCTTCGGCCACAATGCGCAGACCGCGCTGACGGTGTCGGTCAGCCTGGCGCAGATCGGCGAATTCTCGTTCATCCTCGCCGGACTGGGCGTCGGGCTCAAGGTGCTGCCCGAAACGGGGCGCGACCTGATCCTCGCCGGCTCTTTGCTGTCGATCCTGTTCAATCCGATCCTCTTCTCGCTCGCGGTCAAACGCATCCGTTCGGAAGAACCCGATGTCGAAGCGGTGGCGGACGGCGACGATGCGCCGGGGCCGTGCAACGCCGGGGTCGTGCTGATCGGCTATGGCCGCGTCGGCAGCCATATCGGCAGCCTGATCTGCGGACGCGGCGAGGGGCTGACGGTGATCGAGGATCAGAAGGATATGGCCGCCGCGGCGCGCGAAGCGGGGGCGACGGTGATCGTCGGCGACGCGACAAAGGAAAGCATCCTGCGCCAGGCGGGGCTCGACGAGGCATCGACCTTGCTGATCGCGATCCCCGAAGGCGTCGAGGCGGGGGCGATCGTGCGGCGCGCGCGGGCGATCAATCCGAAGCTGGTGATCGTCGCGCGGGCGCATTCGGACGAGGAAGTGAGCGACCTCGTCCGCCGCGGCGCCGACCATGTCGTGATGGCCGAGCGCGAGACCGCCTCGCGGATGGCCGAACGGGCGATGCTGACTTTGGCTTGATTCTTCCGTCGCCTCCGCCCTCGCGGGGGCGACGGTGGATGTAATCGGGGCTTCCCCCTTCCTCTTAAACTTCCTATCGCCACCCGCAATGTCCGCCGACGCGCTCCTCCCCCTTCTCAAATCCACTTTCGGTTTCGACCATTTCCGTGGCCGTCAGGCCGAGGTCGTGGACCGGGTGATGGCGGGGGCACGGACGCTCGCGGTGATGCCCACCGGCGCCGGCAAATCGCTGACCTACCAGCTTCCCGCCGTGGCGCTCGACGGTTGCGTCGTCGTCGTCTCGCCGCTGATCGCGCTGATGCATGACCAGCTGCGCGGTGCACGCGCGGCGGGGATTCGCGCCGCCAGCCTGACCAGCGTCGACGCCGACTTCGCCGCCACGCGGCAGGCGTATCGCGACGGCCAGCTCGACCTGCTCTATATCGCGCCCGAGCGCGCGACGGGCGAGGGCTTCCGCTCGCTGATGGAGGCGCGCACCCCGGCGCTGTTCGCGATCGACGAGGCGCATTGCGTGTCCGAATGGGGGCATGATTTCCGGCCCGACTACCGCCTGCTGCGGCCGCTGCTCGACGCCTTTCCCGCGGTGCCGCGGCTCGCGCTGACCGCCACCGCCGACAAGCATACGCGCGAGGATATCCTGCTCCAGCTCGGCATTCCGGCGGAAGGGCTGGTGCTCGCGGGGTTCGACCGGCCGAACATCCGTTACCGGGTGACCCCGCGGATCAGCCCGGCAAAGCAGCTCATCGACTTCATCGCCGCCAATCCGGGGCCGGGGATCGTCTATTGCCCGACCCGCGACGGGACCGAGCGGATGGCCGAAAAGCTTGCGGCGGCGACGGGGCGCAGCGTCGCTGCCTATCACGCCGGGCTCGACGCCGAACGGCGGGCCCGGGTGCAGCATGATTTCGTCGCGTCGGAGGACGGCATCGTCACCGCGACGGTCGCCTTCGGCATGGGGATCGACAAGCCCGATGTGCGTTTCGTCGCCCACGCCGGCCTGCCGAAATCGATCGAAAGCTATTATCAGGAAACCGGGCGCGCGGGGCGCGACGGCGACCCGGCCGAGGCGCTGATGCTGTGGGGCGCCGATGATTTCGCGCGCGCGCGGATGAGGCTCGCCGAACTGCCCGCGGGACGGCAGACGGGCGAGCGGGCGCGGCTGAACGCGCTCGCGGCGCTGGTCGAGACGGTCGAATGCCGCCGCGCTTTGCTCCTCCGCCACTTCGGCGAAGACCCGCCCGAACGCTGCGGCAATTGCGACAATTGCCTCGAGCCCGGAAAGCAGGTCGACGCGACGGTGCTCGCGCAGAAACTGCTCTCGGCGGTCTATCGCACCGGGCAAAGCTATGGCGCCGGGCATATCGAAGCGGTGCTGACGGGAAGGAGCGACGAACGGATCGCGAGCCGCGGGCATGATAAATTGTCGGTGTTCGGCATCGTCGCCAGCGATGAAGCGCGGCTGATCAAGCCACTGGTGCGTTCGCTGATGGCGCGCGAGGCACTCGGCACCACCGAACATGGCGGGCTGATGCTCGGCCCCGCGGCGCGCGCGATGATGAAGGGCGAGACCGCGGTGCTGATGGCCGAACCGCCGGTGAAGCGGACGCAAAGGGCGGCGCGCGGTGGCGGCAATGTCGCACCGAACCCCGTCGGCGACCCGCTGTTCGACGCGCTGCGCGCGATGCGGCGCGAACTGGCGGCCGAGGCCGGGGTGCCGCCCTATGTGATCTTCCACGACGCGGTGCTGCGCACGATGGCGAGCGAACGGCCGGCGACGCGGGGCGCGCTGTCGGGCATCGCCGGCGTCGGCGCGAAGAAACTCGAGGCGTGGGGCGATGCGTTCCTGAACGTGATCCGGCAATATTGATCGTCGCGAATGGTGCGGCCGGAAGCTGCCGTTCCCCCTTTTTCGTCCCCCCGGACTTGATCCGGGGTCCCGCTTGACCTCAAGAACGGCCGGATGCCCAAAGAAGCGGGATCCCGGGTCAAGGCGGAAGAGCCACGGGTCTCCTCCGCGGATGACAGAAAAAGGGCAGGAAGCGGCCGATTGCTGCCATAGCCCCTTATAATGACAAATGTTGGGAACGTCCGCTCCCCACCCCCAAAGCCGCCGCCCTTTTCCATACGCCGCCATCGGCCGCATCGCCATCCTGGCACCCCATACAGCTTCACACTTGTCAGCAAGCGGGCGGCGGGAGTAGATCGCTGGCATGAGCGATTTTCGAACCCTGTCCGCCGACTATAGCGTCGCCCCGCAAATCAGCATCGAGGATGTGGCCGAGGCCAAGGCCGCGGGCTTCGCGATGGTCGTCAACAACCGTCCCGACGGCGAAGAGCCGGCGGCGCCGCAGGGCGGCGACATCGCGCACGCCGCCGCCGCTGAAGGGCTCGCCTATGCCGCGATCCCGATCGGCCATGCGGGTTTCAGCCATGCGCAGATCGACGCGCTCGACAAATTGCTCGGCGATGCGACGGGGCCGATCCTCGCTTACTGCCGCTCGGGGACGCGTTCGACGCATCTCTGGGCGCTGACCCGCGCGCGCGCCGGCGACGATGTCGACGGCATCGTAGCGGCAGCGGCAAAGGCCGGGTACGACCTTGCCGGCCTCCGGCCGATGCTCGACGCGCTCGCGGGCGACAAGTGACGGCAAATGACCTGATCCAGACGGGGGCATCGCTCGCCGCGGTCTTTTTTCTTGCCTGGCTGGTCGGGCGGATGGGGCTCGGGGCTGACCCGCGCATCGCCGATGCAAGCCACGCGATCCGGCTGGCCGAAGAGGCTGAAGCCGGATTTGGCGGCGTCGAGGTCGCCCGCGACCGCGCGGGCTTTGCCGCGATCGTCCGCAATGCCGAAGGACGGATGATGCTGGTCCGCGCGCACGGCAATCATTTCGCAGCGCGGCCGGTCGACCGCCATGTGATCGGCCGGCTCGACAAGGATTTCCTGACTCTGACGACACCCGAGCGGACCTTCGGCGCGGTGACGCTGCAATTGGGCAAGGAAGCGGGGATGTGGGCGAGCCGCATGCGGACCCTCCGCCATGGTTGAACTGCTCGATCCCGTCACCTATGCCATTCCGGCGTTCATCCTGCTGCTGATTGCCGAAATGATCTTCGCGCGGCGCGTCGACAAAAGCCGCTACGAGGCGCGCGACACCCTGATCTCGCTGCTGCTGGGAACGGGCAGCCAGATCGCAAGCGCGCTCGTCGGTGCGGCCGTCATCGGCATGGCGGTGTGGCTGCACCAATATCGGCTGTTCGACATCGGCATCGAATTCAAAAGCTGGTGGTGGGCGTGGATCTTCTGCTTCTTCCTCGACGATCTGGCCTATTATGCCTTCCACCGCAGCGCCCACCGCGTGCGCTGGTTCTGGGCCAGCCATGTCATCCACCACAGTTCGCAGCATTATAATCTGTCGACGGCCCTGCGGCAGACATGGACCGGTTTCATCAGCCTCGGCTTCCTGTTCCGGCTGCCGCTGTTCCTGATCGGCTTTCCGCCCGCGATGGTGTTCTTCTGCGCCGGGCTCAACCTGATCTATCAATTCTGGATCCATACCGAGGCGATCGGGCGGCTGCCGAAATGGTTCGAGGCGGTGATGAACACCCCGTCGCACCACCGCGTCCATCATGGCGTCAACCCGCGCTATCTCGACGCCAATTATGCCGGGGTCTTCATCATCTGGGACAAGATGTTCGGCAGCTTCGTTCCCGAACGCGATGACGAGCCGGTGCGCTACGGCATCGTCAAGCAGCTCGGCAGCTTCAATATCCTCTGGGCCGCGGTGCACGAATGGGTGGGGATCGCGAAGGATGTGCGGGCCGCGCCGTGGCGGCACAAGCTTGATTATATGTGGCGCGAGCCCGGCTGGAGCCACGACGGCAGCCGCGCGACGAGCGCGATGATCAAGGAACGCTGGGCAGCGACGCGGCCGGTGGAAGAAGCGGCGGAGTGAACGTGGCGCGCTGGCAATATTGGGATGTGCTGGCATTCGCTGCAGGCGCCGTACCGTTGATTCTGGCGGTTCTCCTCGATGCCTTCGGGTCGCGGGGTGACGGCATGATGATCTTCGCCGGCTTCGCGGGTTCGGTGGCGTGGCTGGCCGCCTGGTCTTGCGTGCCGCTCGTCGGCGCGGGAGCGCTGATGGGATGGCAAACGGGAAATCGCATGCTGATTGTCGCGGGCGGCCTGCTTCTGCTCCTCAGCGCGATCCCTTCATTTCTCCTGTTGGCCGCCTGTTATTCGGGCAACTGCATTTGAAAGCCGCCGCATCTAGCAGCTTGCCACCCGCCCTAATGACATTCATGTAAGCATCCGGACGACCGCCGGCAGGCGGCGCGAGGGAGAGCGGCAAGCATGGATCAGTTCGATATCATCGTCATCGGCGGCGGCAGCGCGGGCAGCGCGGCGGCGGGGCGGCTTGCCGAAGCCGGCTCGCGCACCGTCTGTCTGATCGAGGCGGGCGGGCGCAACGACAATATGCTGATCAAGACGCCGGGCTTCATGCCCTTCATCCGGGGGGCGTCGAACTATAAATATGAAACGGTGCCGCAGGCGGGTCTGGGCGGCCGCACCGGTTACCAGCCGCGCGGGCGCGGGCTCGGCGGGTCGAGCGCGATCAATGCGATGATCTATATCCGCGGCCACCGGTTCGATTATGATCAGTGGGCCGCGCTGGGCGCCACCGGCTGGAGCTATGCCGACGTCCTGCCCTTCTTCAAGCGCAGCGAGGGCAATGAGCGCGGGGCCGACGAATTTCACGGCGCGGGCGGGCCATTGAATGTCATGGACCAACGCTGGCCCAATGTGACGAGCCGCCGCTTCGTCGAAAGCGCCGCGGCGCTGCAACTGCCGCGCACCGCCGATTTCAACGGCGCGAGCCAGGAGGGCTTCGGCCTTTATCAGGTGACGCAGAAAGGCGGCGAACGCTGGTCGGCGGCGCGCGCCTATGTCGAGCCGTTGCGCGAACATGGCAATTTCGCGGTCCGCACCGGCGCGCTGGTCGAGAAGATCATTGTTGAGAACGGGCGCGCGACGGGCGTGGTGATCCGGCGCGGGTCGAAACGCGAGACGCTGGGCGCGCGCGGTGGCGTGATCCTGTCGGCCGGGGCGTTCAACAGCCCCCAAATCCTGATGCTGTCGGGGATCGGGCCGGGTGCGCATCTTCGCGACAAGGGCATCGCGGTCGTGCTCGACCGCGCCGGCGTCGGCGCCAATCTGCAGGACCATATCGACTATGTGTCGAGCTGGGAAACGCGCTCGACCGATCCGCTCGGCGACAGCCCCGGCGCGACCTGGCGGATGATGAAGGCGATTTTCGAGCACCGGACGAAGCGCAGCGGGATCATGACCACCTGCTTCGCCGAGGCGGGCGGCTTCTGGAAATCGCGTCCCGGCCTGCCCGCCCCCGACATCCAATATCATTTCGTTCCCGCGATGCTCGAGGATCATGGGCGGACCAAGGTGAAGGGCCACGGCTTTTCGTGCCACGCCTGCGTGCTGCGCCCCGAAAGCCGCGGGTCGGTGACCTTGGTGTCGGGGGATGCCGCCGCGGCGCCGGCGATCGATCCGGGTTTCCTGACCGACGAACGCGACTTGGCGACGCTGCGGGCCGGGGTACGGATGATGCACCGCATCGCTGCGGCGCCGCCGCTGTCCGATTATGCCGGGACCGACCGGCATCCGGTGAACCTCGACGACGATGCCGCGCTCGACGCGCTGATCCGCCGCCGCGCCGACACCGTCTATCATCCGGTGGGCACGTGCCGCATGGGCAGCGACGCCGATGCGGTGGTCGATCCGGCGCTGAAGCTGCAAGGAATCGAGGGGCTGTGGGTCGCCGACGCCAGCATCATGCCGCGCCTCGTTTCGGGCAACACCAACGCGCCCAGCATCATGATCGGCGAGCGCGCGGCCGACTTCGTCAAGGCGGCCTTGGCGTGAATTTTTCCCGGCGAGAGCCAGGGCCCGGCGCGGCCGGCGCGGCCCGCACGGGTCCCGGCTTTAGCTGCGGCATTCGGCCCCGCCGCGCGCGATTCGACGTGGCCGGGTGACGTCCGCCGCGTCGCTACCCCTTCGGCAGGAGTGGCGGATTTCCGGGGAATTATGAACCTGCGTGCGCCGCGGACAAAAAAAGAGGGCCGGGACTTGCGTCCCGGCCCAGCCTTTCAGGCTCTCCCCTCCTGAAACTGTTGACGCAATGAATGCCACATTAATGTCATGTTGGAAAGGCCTAAAACGCCTGCGCCCCGCCAATTTTTTGCGCACAAAAATCTGCACAAAATTCGGGGGAAAAAGGGGAGCGAGAATGGGTCCGGCCACAATCGAAAAGAGGCCGGGGACAAGCTCCGGGCCCGTGGCCGTCCCGGCCACAATCAAAAAGAGGCCGGGGACAAGCCCCGGGCCCGTGGCCGTCCCGGCCACAATCAAAAAGAGGCCGGGGACAAGCCCCGGCCAGTGGTTCGCAGGAGGAACCCCGGTAGGATCCCGCCGCCCTGTTGAAAGAGGAGAGAGCGGCGGCGGGTATCCTGTCTCGTTGATCAATAATTATAGGCGCGCTCGCCATGCTCGCCGAGGTCGAGCCCTTCGCGTTCGACCTCTTCCGAAACCCGAAGGCCGGTGAGCGCCTTGGCGATGGTGACCGCGATGACGGTGCCGATGGTGGCCCAGACGATGGCGACGAGGACCGCGACGACCTGCGTTGCGACCTGGGCGCCGATGCCGACGCTGCCGTCGCCGGGGCCGCCGAGGCCGGGCGCATAGACGATGCCGGTGCCGATCGCGCCGACGATGCCGCCGATGCCGTGGATGCCGAAGGCGTCGAGCGCGTCGTCATAACCAAGCTTGGGCTTGAGCACGGTCACCGCATAGAAGCAGATCACCGAGGCGACGGCGCCGAGCACGATGGCGCCGAACGGCCCCGAATTGCCCGCCGCGGGGGTCACCGCGACCAGGCCGGCGATGATACCCGAGCAGAAGCCGAGCGCCGACGGCTTGTGGCCCGCGACCTTCTCGGCCAGCATCCAGGCGAGCGCGGCCGACGCGGTGGCGACGAAGGTGTTGATCATCGCGAGCGCCGCCGAACCATTGGCCTCGAGCGCCGAGCCGGCGTTGAAGCCGAACCAGCCCACCCAGAGCAGGCCGGTGCCGACCATCGTCAGGGTCAGCGAATGCGGTGCCATGATTTCCTTCTGATAGCCGAGGCGCTTGCCGAGCATCAGCGACGCGACAAGCGCCGAGACACCCGCATTGATGTGCACGACGGTGCCGCCCGCGAAGTCGAGTGCCGCCGGCAACGACGTGCCGAACATGCCGCCCTCGAACAGGAAGCCGCCGGCCGCCCACACCATGTGCGCGATCGGGAAATAGACGATCGTCAGCCAGATGGCGCCGAAGATCAGCGCGGCCGAGAATTTCATCCGCTCGACCGTCGCGCCGATGACCAGCGCGAGGGTGATTGCGGCAAAGGTCATCTGGAAGCTGATGAACACATATTCGGGCAGCTTGAAGTCGTCGCTGAAGGTGTCGGCGAGGCTGTCGGGGGTCACGCCCGCCAGGAAGAACTTGCCCCAGGAGATGAAGGCATTGCCCTCGGGCCCGAAGGCGAGGCCATAGCCGTAGACGACCCAGATGATCATCGCGAGGCAGGCCAGCGCGCCGACCTGCGTCATCGTCGACAACATGTTCTTGGCGCGGGTAAGACCGCCGTAGAACAGCGCGAGGCCGGGCAGGATCATCGCCAGCACCAACACGGTCGACACCATCATCCACGCGGTGTCGCCCTTATCGACGACCGGTGCGGGCGCCGCCGCGGCGGCATCCTGCGCCCAGGCGGGCAGCGCAGCGAACAGCGCGAGGCCCGCGGCCCCGGCACCCGCCGCAAATTTGTTTGCGAACGTCATATTATCCCCCTTCGTCATTAGAGCGCGGCCTCGCCGGTCTCGCCGGTGCGGATGCGCACCGCCTGACCCACGTCGAGGACGAAAATCTTGCCGTCGCCGATCGAGCCGGTGCCGGCGCTTTGCTGGAGCGTTTCGACGACCCGCGGCGCGAGCGCGTCGTCGCAGACGAGCTCGATCTTCACCTTCGGGACCATGTTGGTGGCATATTCGGCGCCGCGGTAGATTTCGGTTTGCCCCTTTTGCCGCCCGAACCCCTTGACCTCGGTCACGGTCATGCCGGCGATGCCGAGCCCGGTGAGCGCTTCGCGCACCTCGTCGAGCTTGAACGGTTTGATGATAGCCAGGATCAGCTTCATGATGCCCCCTTTTGCTGTGCTGCAAATGTTGCGGTGCAACAGGCGTGCCAAATTGCGCGGGCACGGCAATTATTGACATTTTCGGAAGTTTTCGGGCGTAGCCGCATTCGAAACGGTCGTCGAATGGGCAGGCTGAGCAGCGCTATGCCTATTTTTTGTGCAGGTGGTGGCTGTGCGGCGAGGCGGGTGATGGCGGCTTGCGGCCAGTTGCAGCCACCCCATTCACCGTCACCCCGGACTTGATCCGGGGTCCCGCTTGCTCTCGAAAACAACAGATGGCTTCAAAAAAGTGGGATCCCGGGTCAAGCCCGGGATGACGAAAGTGGGTAGTGCCTATGGCCCCTCTCCACCCCAATGCCGCTATAGGCATGTTCTACGGTCGACCCCGCGCGGCTACCCGTCCGCCTTCATGAACCGCGCCCAGATCGGCAGATGGTCCGACGCGCGCGCCGCCAGGGCGCTGCGGTGGACCCCCGCCTCGACGGCCTCGAGGTCGGGCGAGGCGAAGATGCGGTCGAGCTTCGCCACCGGGCGGCGGCTATGAAAGCTGTGGCCGGTATCGACAAGGCGATGCTGCTGGCCGAAATCGGCCAGGCAACCGCCCGACGCGCGCCATTCGTTGCAGTCGCCCATCAGGATCGTCGGCAATTCCTCGCCATCGGCGATGTGATGGAGGATCGCGCGCGCCTGCTGGCGGCGGCGCAGCCCCGAAATGTCGAGGTGCATGCCGACCACCCGCAACCGCGTGTCGCCGATGCGGATCGTCGCGGCGACGGCGCCGCGGGGCTCGAGCGTCGGCAAATGGAGCGCGTGGCTTTCCTCGACCTCGGCGCCCTTGCGGACGAGCAGGGCATTGCCGTGCCAGCCGATGCTGTGCGGGCGGTCGGTGAGGGCAACGGGCACATAATCGCTATGGTCTTCGAGCATGTGCGGCGGGATCGCGCTGGCGCGGGTGCCGAACCGGCGGTCGGCCTCCTGCAGCGCGACGATATCGGCGTCGAGCTCGCCGAGCACCGACAGCACCCGCCCCGGGTCGCGGCGGCGATCGAGCCCGATGCCCTTGCGCATATTGTAACTGGCGACCTTGATCATGGGCGGGAGAGAGCGGCTTTCCTTGGGTTTGTCCTGATCAGGACGAATGAGGAGCGGATTCGGTTGCGCCGCTAGTCCGCCCCGAATTCGGCCAGCAAGGCCTTTGCCTCGCCCAGATCCTCGTCCAGCACCATCACGCGCACGGGAATGAGCAGCCCGACGCTTTCGGCGATATTCATCCCCGCGTCGAAGCAGACCGCATGCACCCCGGCGCTTTCGAGCCGCCCGCGCAGTAGCTCGGCCTCGGCGCCGCTCGGCAGGCGGATCAGCTCGACGAGCGCCATCAGACGGGGTCGCCGGTGACGAAACGGTCGGTTGGGCGCGTCGGCAGGCCGTCGATGCTTGTCGTGCGTTCCCGGAATTTTTCGACCCACAGCACCGGGTCGGCCTGGCGGTGATATTTTTGCAGCGTGTCGCGTTCATGGCTGAGTTCCATCATCGGCACCCCCCAGCCGCAGCTCGTCTGCACGCTTTCGACATCGATCATGAAAATCTGGCGCGTGCCGGGCAGCAGGGTGAAGTGCGCCGCCGCCGCGTCCCACCCGGCATCCTGCGGCAGCACCGCGCGCCCGCGGCCATAGATGCGCAGGATCAAGGCGCTGCGATCGAAGGCGCAGAACATCAGCGTAATCCGGCCCTGGTCTTTCTGGCCAGCGGCGAGGTGCGCATGCGTCTCGTTCCCCGATCCGCCGAAGTCGAGATAGGCGACCTCGCCGCGCGACAGCACGCGAAACGTGTCGGCATAGCCCTTTGGCGACAGGTTGATGCGGCCGTCGGCGGCAGCGGTCGCGGTAAAGAAGATCGGCTGCTTCTCGATGAAGGCGATATGCTTGTCGGTCAGCGCATCGGTGAATTCGGCCATGGTCGGGGCTCCGCAGGGTTGCATCCTGCTCCTATCACCAATTTTTGCCCTCTTCTATCGCGGCTTCCTCGTCGGGGCGGCTGGCGCGGCCGAGCGCGGCGTTGCGATGCGGGAAGCGACCGAAGCGGTCGATGATGTCGAAATGCTTTTGCGCATATTCGAGCGAGCGCGGATCGGCGAGTTGAGCCATCAGGCGCAGCGATTCGCGCTGGTCGGCGATATCCTCGCTATGTTCGAAGGGCAGATAGACGAATTGGCGCCGGTCCTCTGCGACATCGCGGTCCCAGCCGCGCTCGACCATCGCGCGGGCGACGGCGCGCGCCAGATCGTCGGTCGCGAACGCATCGGCGTGGTCGCGATAGATGTTGCGCGGCACCTGGTCGAACAGGATTGCCGCGGCGAGCGCGGTGTCGCGATCGGTGAGGAAACTGCTCGCGGGCTCTGAGCGCAGCGCGTCGTGCCAGCCGGCCGCGAGCGCGCGCACCTCGGCATCGAAATCCGGCCCGCCCCCGTACCAGTCGTCGAAGCCGTGCGCATCGAACCAGAAGGCGAGCAACTGCTGTGCCCAGTCGGCGGGGGGAGGGGGAGGAGTCATTTCAATTTATCCGTCATTGCGAGCGTAGCGAAGCAATCCAGAGCGGCTCAGCACCGCTCTGGATTGCCACGGGCCTTTGGCCCTCGCAATGACGAAAGAGCCTAATTCGCCTTGGCGCGGCGGTACGGCACGAATTCGCCGAGCGACACGAAGCCGCTGTACATATGGCTGGTGCGGTCGCGCAGTTCGATGGTGTCGATGCTGCACAGCTGGCTGCCGGTCAGTTTGGTGACGAGGATATCGTCGTCATCGAGCGATTCGGCACCGCCCTTGGGCCGGTTGACCCACAGGGTGCTGCCGACGCGATAGACGATCGCGGTCTTGTCGATGATCTGGCTGCTGCTCGCCGAGGCGAGCGGAATGCAGTCCTGCGGCGCCCCCGCGACGCGGCCGTCGAGCAATTTCTCGAGCCGCGCCTCGGGCGCGAGCTTGTCCTTCGCGGCGGCAACGCCGGGCGCGGCCGCCACGGCGGCGGCGGCAAGGATAGTGAAAATCAGCGGACGCATGCTTCGACTCCTGTGCTTCGTAACGCAGCTCCCCGCGATTTTCTTACGCTCCGCCGCGTTAACGGCGGCTGACTGGCGCTGGCGACGATAAAATGAACGACGACGTTGGGGTGGGGAGCTGGCGTTGGGCCTGTCGGCTGTGTACCCCGCCGAAAGCCGGGGCCCAGAGCGCCCCAAAGCTTGCGTTGCGTGATGCCGCCATGGACCCCGGCTTTCGCCGGGGTCCACGAAGGAACGGTAGCTACCGGCTGCTTCCTGGCCTTTTTTCGTCATCCCGGGCTTGACCCGGGATCCCGCTTTCTTTGGGCCATCCGCTGTTTTCATGATCAAGCGGGACCCCGGATCAAGTCCGGGGTGACGATGTTCTTAAAGGTCCGCTAACAGCCGCAACCTGTCACCGCCTCCCCGGCAGGATCAGCACGCCCCATCGGGAAGCGGGATGCCGAGCGGGCCCTTGCATTTCTTCTTCTTCGGCTTTTCGGCCGGCGCGGCGTCGTCACTGCCGCCGCTCATCCCGCCCATCCCGCCGAAATCGGCGCCGATCAGCAGCATCGTGTGCGAGCGGAAACGCACTTTTGCGGTCCAGTCGATATTCCACACCGCATTGCCCGCGGGCTTGGGCGGGTAGGAGAAATTGGCCTCGGGCCCGAAGGCGTTGAGATTGCCGACCATCATCTCGCCCGACGCCTTCTTGACCTCGGCGGGGATCTGACAGCTCGTCTGCGACGGCGGCATCACGATCTTCCTGGTGATCAGGCCCGCGACGGTCGAGGGCGGCAGCCAGTCCCACAGGCCGCCGCCGAATTCCTTCGTCGCGCTGCTTGTCCACCACACGACGTCGCCTGCCCCAGATTGCCCAGCGCCCGCGCGGTCCATGCCGCCGAAGGCCCACGCCGCATAACCTGTGGCGGGCTGGAGCGCGCCCCAGCGGACCATCACTGACCCGTCGGGCTGGACCGTCGTCGACGCCTGCAGGCCCGGCATATAATCCTGCGCGAGGGTGAAATTGATGTCGGAGCCATAGTTGCTCGCGATCCGGTGCGCGCCGAGCAGCGAGGACCCCGACGAAGGCGGCTTGCCGCCCTTGCCGTTCGGCCAATGCGTATAGGAGCGGCTGTTCGCGGCCGACACCTCGCGGATGACCGGCACCGCGCTCGACATCAGGCCTGGCGGCATCTGTCCGGCGGCGACCTTGGCGAAATCGATGATCACCGGCTGGCCCGGGCCCGCCTTGGCACCGCAGCCCCAATAGAGGAGCAAGCGGCCCTTCGGCCGCTCGAATGTGCCGGGCGTATCGGGCGTCCCGCGTTCGGGCGCGATCAGCGGCAGCGATTTGCCGACCTTCGCCTGCGGCAGAAAGAAATGGTCGCCCTTCGGCGGCGGCGCGGTGGCCGCGTCGTTCGAACCGAGGCGGAGGTCGAGCATATAGGCGACCTTGCTCGACGGGTCGCCGCCGAACATCATCCCCATCGCGCCGCCGATGCCGCCCTTTCCGCCGCCCATCGCGGCGAGGCCCGACGTCGTCGCGACGTCCATTTCATATCGTTCCTTGGGCCCGGTCGATTTTTGCGCCGATTTTTGGGCCAAGCCGGGAACGGCGGCAAGCATCGCGGCGACGGCGGCCACGGAAATGAAACGCAGATTCGAACGCATGATGATCCCCCTGTTGCAGGGCATGGCCCCGCGGATGATGCGACCCGATTCTTATCCTGTTTGCATGACTATAGGCGCGCAAGGGACGGACGCCAAGTGAGGCGGATCACAGGGCGCTCAACCTCCCCCTTGATGGGGGAGGCGGCTAGACTTGCCAGCTTGTTGACTGGGTCGCGTGGCCAAATTCGTAATTTGTCGGAACGGCGGTTTTGGGGTGCAGAGCAGACATATAGCCCTCTCCCCTTTAGGGGAGAGGGTTGGGAGAGGGGGACGTGGCCAAACCCCTCTCAACTCCGGCTAGCCAGCAAGCTGGCAAGCCTGCGTATCTCTCCCCTAAAGGGGAGAGAGTAATCCGTGGAGATGCCATGGCGGGATGACGCGCCATCACCCTATCCAACTTCGCCTAATCGCTACGCGATAAGGCTCCATATCCCTCCCCATCGAGGGGGAAGGAGCTTTATGCCGTTCCGCCCACCGTCAGCCCGCTGACCAGCAGCGTCGGCTGGCCGACGCCCGCGGGGACGCTCTGGCCGCCCTTGCCGCAGATGCCGATGCCTTCGTCGATCGCCATGTCGTTCCCGATGCCCTCGACCTTGGTCAGCACGCTCGGCCCGTCGCCGATCAGCGTCGCGCCCTTGATCGGTGTGCCGATCTTGCCATTCTCGATCTTATACGCCTCGGTGCAGCTGAAGACGAACTTGCCCGACACGATGTCGACCTGCCCGCCGCCGAAGCTTTTGGCGAAGATGCCGTTCTTGACCCGGCTCAGCAATTCGGCGGGGTCGTCGCTCCCGCCCTTCATGAAGGTGTTGGTCATCCGCGGCATCGGGGCGTGCGCGAAGCTTTCGCGGCGCCCGTTGCCGGTCGGCTCTGTCCCCATCAGCCGCGCGTTGAGCCGGTCCTGCATATAGCCCTTGAGGATGCCGTCCTCGATCAGCACCGTCTCGCCGGTCGGGGTGCCTTCGTCGTCGATGCTCAGCGAGCCGCGGCGGCCGCCGCCGACCGGGCTGTCCATCGCGCCGTCGTCGACCACCGTGACGCCGGGTGCCGCGACGCGTTCTCCAATTCTTCCCGAAAAGGCGCTGGTGCCCTTGCGGTTGAAATCGCCCTCGAGCCCGTGGCCGACGGCTTCGTGCAGCAGCACGCCCGGCCAGCCGGGGCCGAGCAGCACGGTGAATTCGCCGGCCGGCGCGTCGACGGCGCGCAGGTTGACGAGCGCCTGGTTCAGCGCCTCGTCGATCGCGCGGTTCCACTGCGCTTCCTCGAACAGATGATCGTACATGTACCGGCCGCCGAGGCCGAAATAGCCGCTCTCGCGCCGCCCATTCTCCTCGACGACGATCGAGACGTTCAGGCGGACGAGCGGGCGGATGTCGGTCGCGAGGAAGCCGTCGGCGCGGACGATCTCGACCACCGACCAGCTGCCCGCGAGCGCGACCGACACCTGCACGACGCGCGGATCGCGCGCGCGCGCGGCGGCGTCGACCTGCTGGCACAGTTCGACCTTCTTCGCGAAGGGGATGAGGTCGAGCGGGTTCGCCTCGTCATATAGATGGCGGTTGGTGCGCGGGGGCGGCGCGGCGTGCGGCTGGTTCGCGGGGTCGAGCAGCGCGAGCGTTTCGGCGGCGCGGCGGATCGCCCCGGCGCTGACGTCGCTCGCATGCGCGAAACCCGTCATCTCGCCCGATACGGCGCGCAGGCCGAAACCCGCGTCGGTCGAATAATCGGCGGTCTTCAGCCGCCCGTCGTCGAATCCGAAGCTCTCGCTGGCGCGATATTGCAGATACAGCTCGCCGTCGTCGGCCTTTGCCAGCGCTTCGCGCGCCAGCTTTTGCGCGAGATCGGGGTCGAGCGCGTCGGCACGATAGAGAAAGCGGCGGGGGTCGGTGGGGCTTGTCATGCTGTAGATATAGGGGGGCGGACGCCCGTCCGCAAACGTCCGGTCAGAGATAGTTTACGGTGAGCGTGAAGGTCCCGCTGTAATCGCCCGCGGGCTGGTTGGCGGGCACCGTCAGCGTGCCGCCGATATAATAGGTCTGGACCCCGCTGGGCAGCAACGTCGTGCCGAGCAGCGCGATGCCGCCGCCGCCGGTGCTGGCGGCGCGGACGAGGCTCGCGGTCATCGTCGGGGCGCCGCCGCCGGCGCGCGACAGCGTCACCGAATTGCTGCCCGACACGGTGATCAGCAGGATGCCGCCGCTGCCCTGGAAGGTGGCGCGCTGCGCATCGTTGCCGACCGACGTCACGCCGCCGCTCGTCGAGCGCGCGCCCGTCACCGGATTGACCGTCACGCTGCCGGCGGCCGTGCCGCTTACCAGCGTTCCGAAATCGAGGTCATCGGTCTTGATCAGCGTGTTCGGCCGGACGATCGCGGCATTGGCGGTGACATTGGTGTCGGCCGCCCGCGCGGGCCCACACCATGAGGTGCTCGCCGTCGCCATGCCGATGGTCAGGGCGCAGAGCGCGCCCCGACAGTTTCTGGTCCCTTGAATCCCCACGATTCTGCTCCTGTCTGGCACAGGCTATGCCAGACAGGGCTTCAGCGATGATGCAGGAGCTTGGTAAAGGGCGCGTTTACCTGAAATGCGCCGCTTTCGTCACTCGCACGGATACCAACGGCCATTTGAAGCCAGATAACGATCGGTTTTCACGTCATAGGTGCCATAGCGATCCTCGCAATATTCGCGGCGCTCGCGCTCTTTTTTCTTTTTGTTTCCGCTGGTTGCGATGGCCGCGACGATGCCGCCGACCACCACCGCACCGACGGCGCCGGCCACGACCCCGTCCTTCTTGGCATCCTTCCGCTTCTTGCGTTCCCATTCGCGGCGATCGCGATCGTTACGGCCATGCTGCTCCTTTTCCCACCGGCCACGATCGCGATCGCGGTCGCGATCCCTGTCCCGCTCGCGGTCCCGCTCGCAATTGGTGCGGCTTCGTCCTTCGAGGCCGCGGCAGGTGCGGACGCTCTCCCAGCTTTGGGCGGCGGCGGGGGCGCTCACCGGTACCAGCGCCGCCACATAGGCCAGTGCTCCGACGGCCAACACCAAAGGACGATTTCGGAATGCCACGATTTTTCTCCATAAGATCAGATGCGGAGAAAGGCTTTTCTCCTTGCGGCCCTAAGACACCGACGCGGGCAGGCATCCCCACCAAAAAAAATGGGGGGCGGGGTTTGGCCGATTTGATCAGTGAATCGCGATGCGTCCGCAGGCCCCGGGGCGAGACATCACGTTATGGCGCGGCCCGCATTCTCGCCGGTCTTGGCATCGCCAAGCCACGAGATGTTTATGAGGGAAGCCGGGCGAGGTCGCGTGAGTTCGGCCGGCGCATACCAAAAACGGGTTTACCCTACATGGAAGGCTCAGCCGCCGCAGTTAAACCCTGGCGGCGATGCCGCCGAAGCTTAGCCCTTGTCGGCGATGCCGCCGACGAGAATGAAGCGCCGGTCGCAATAGCCGCAGTCGGCGAAGCCTTCGTCGGTGTCGATCTCGAGCCACACGCGGGGATGGCCGAGCGCGGCGTTGGCCAGCCCGTCGCCCGTGCCGTCGCAGGCGACGCGGGTCTTGGGCGTACGGATCGTTTCGGGGGCGGGGGCTGCGTTGCTCATCGTTCGCGCCCATAGCAAGCGGCGAGGCCGCCCGCAATCTGCTCTCTATCGGTTCGGTCTTTCAGCGCAGTGCCGACCGCGGCGTCGGGTCGAGGCGCAGTATCTGCGGCGCGCGCTCCTCGGCGTCTTGCAGCGTCGCCGCGACCTCGCTTTGCCACCGCGCGGAGCCGCGAGCGCGGGCGAGTGCCGCGTCGATGGCGTCATGGCTCGCGCCGCGAACGAACCAGATCAGCAATTTGCGATCGTCACGGATAGGCAGGGCCGGGAAATTATTCGGCTCGCCGAGCGGCACATAGGCGCCCGTGACCTCGACTCCGGCGGCTGCGAGCACGGGCTGCATCCGGCCTGCGAAGAAGGCCGCAAAGCCCTCGTCGGGCAGCTTCCACAGATATTCGATCACCGCCTGCACCGCGCCGCCCGCCGCCGCCGCCGGAGCGCGGGAAGGCGCCGCGCCGAAGGCGAGGCCGGGTGCCGCCGGGCGCAGCAGCAGTACATTGTCGTTGTCGACCAGCATCGGGTTGGCGGCATTGCGGTGCGCCTGCCACACCGGGCCGTAATAGAAATCCTTCAGCCCGCGCTCGCGCGCAGGCATGTCGCGAAAGGCGCGTATCCAGGTGAAGCGATCGGTGTGGTCCCGATCGCGAAACTGGCCGACCAACCGCATCCCCAGCGCCTCCTGACTGTCGACGAATTGCGCATCGAACAGCGCGACGAAGGCATCGCGCTGTCCTTCGACCAGCTTGTACTGGCGAAACTCGACGATCTGTGCGTCAGCCGTATCGGCCGCTTTTGCCGATCCCATGGTGACCGCCGAACAGGCCATCCATATCGCCCCGACCCATGTCCTGATCATCTTCGACATTCCCAAACCTGTGTTCCCCGGCGAAAGCCGGGACCGATGCGAGATTCCGCCGCCCCTCTGGACCCGGCTTTTGCCGGGCACACAGGGCGGCGAAGTCGTTACAATACAGACGGGTTGACCTGTTTTGTCAATATGGAACGCGACGCCCCGTCGCGCATTGGGACTCTCGCGGAAACATCGGCCGCATATGCGAGGTGAACCATGGCAACACGCGCCTATTGGAAGGGACAGATCCGGCTGGCGCTGGTGTCGATCCCGGTCGAAATCTATCCGGCGACCAAATCGGGCGCCGCGGTGAGCTTTCGCCAGATCCACGAACCGAGCGGCAAGCCGGTCAAATATGAAAAGATGGTCCCTGGCATCGGCGCGATCGACACCGACGACATCGTCAAGGGCTATGAGATGTCGAAGGGCAATTATGTCCTGCTCGAAGAGGATGAGATCGAGGCGGTGAAGCTCGAGAGCAAGCGCACGCTCGAACTCGTCCAGTTCGTCGGCACCGACGAGATCGACGTCCTCTATTACACCAAGCCCTATTATGTCGTCCCCGCCGACGAACTCGCCGAAGAGGCCTATATCGTGCTGCGCGAGGCGCTGAAGCGGACGAAGAAGGTCGGGCTCGGCCAGTTGTCGCTGCGCGGGCAGGAACAGCTTGTCGCACTGCGCCCGTGCGGGCGCGGGCTGGTGCTCGAAGTGCTGCGTTACGCCGACGAGGTGAACAAGGCCGCGAATTATTTCCGCGACGTCGGGGGCGGCAAGCCCGACGCCGACCTGCTCGATCTCGCCGAGACGTTGATCGGCAAGAAGTCGGGCAAGTTCGACGCGTCGGACTATCACAATCATTATGTCGACGCGCTGAAGCGCGTGATCGCGAAAAAGGCGAAAGCGAAGGGCAAGAAAATCCTCGAGGATGTCGAGGAGCCCGCCGACGTCGGCCGCGGTTCGAATGTCATCGATCTGATGGCGGCGCTCAAAGCCTCGGTCGAAGGCAAGAAGAAAGCGCCCGCCGGGGAGGATAAGAAGGCACCTGCCAAGAGGGCGCCGGCCAAGAAGGTGCCGGCGCGGAAGCGTGCCTGATGGCCCGGTCCGATCCCCTCGCGCAATATAATGCCAAGCGCGATTTCAGGCTGACACCCGAACCGGCGGGGAAGGTTGCCAAAGGAAAGGGCAACCGGTTCATCGTCCAGAAGCACGACGCGACGCGGCTTCACTATGATTTCCGGCTCGAAGTCGACGGCGTGCTCAAAAGCTGGGCGGTCACCAGGGGGCCAAGCGCCGACCCCGCCGACAAGCGCCTCGCGGTGCGTACCGAAGACCATCCGATGAGCTATGCCGATTTCGAAGGGGCGATTCCGAAGGGCGAATATGGCGGCGGCACCGTGATGCTGTGGGACCGCGGCACCTGGGCGCCGATCGAAGGGAAAAGCGCGCAGGATATCGATAAGGGCCATCTCCATTTCACACTGGAAGGCGAGCGGATGAAGGGCGAATGGCTGCTTGTCCGCATGACGCCGCGCCCGGGCGAAAAGCGCGAGAACTGGCTGTTGCGCAAAGTGAACGACGCTTATGCAGGCGGCGGCGACGACCTGGTCGGGCGGCAACTCACCAGCGTCCTCACCGGGCGGTCGATGGCCGAAATCGCGGGCGACGAGGGCGGCGAGCAATCGCTCGAGGGCGCGAAAGGCCCCGCCTTTGCGAAGAAGATGGCGGCCGCCGCAGCGCATAACAAAAAAATGGCCAAGCCCAAAGCGGGCGGTAAGCCGCCGAAATTCCGGCCGCTCCAGCTCGCGACGCTCGTCGATGCAGTGCCCGGCGGTAACGGCTGGTTGCACGAGATCAAATATGACGGCTACCGCGCCGAAATCGCGGCGGCGGGATCCAAGGTTCGGGTTTATACGCGGAACGGACTCGACTGGACCGCCAAGTTTGCGCCACTGGTCCGTCATATCGCGGCACTCGACCTGCCGCCGTGCGTGATCGATGGCGAAATCATTGCCTATGGCAGCGACGGCAACCCCGATTTCTCCTCGCTTCAAGCGGTGCTCAAGCGCGGCCATGGCGCGCAGGACGAGAAAACCGAGCTGCGCTTCTTTGCCTTCGATTTGCTCGAAGCCGACGGCCATTCGCTGACGAAACTCGGCAATCTTGAACGCAAGGAACGGCTCGAAGCCTTGCTTCGCGATGCCAAGCCGCCGGTTGCGGTCGCCGACCATGTCATCGGCGCGGGGGAAGCGCTCTATGGGGCGATGTGCGAGGCGGGGCAGGAGGGTATCATTTCGAAGCGCGCCGATGCCCCCTATGCAGGCCGCCGCTCGAAAAACTGGGTGAAGGTCAAATGCACCCGGCGGCAGGAGTTCGTGATCGTCGGCTGGAAGCCTTCATCAACGAAAGCGCGTCCTTTCTCGTCGCTGCTCCTCGCGCAGCATGAGGGCGGCAGGCTCGTCTATAAAGGCAATGTCGGTACCGGCTTCGACACCGGCGCCATGGCCGGCCTTGCGAAGAAATTTGCCGCGCGCGCGCGTCAGACCGCGCCGCTCGAAGTCGACCAGGCGGCCGCGCGCAAGGTGCGCTGGCTGCGGCCCGATCTCGTCGCCGAAATCGCCTTTGCCGAATTTACGGGCGGCGGCGCGGTCCGCCACGCAAGCTTCCTCGGCCTGCGCAGCGACAAGGAGGCGAAAGAGGTGACTCCCGAAAAGAAACAGCCGGCGCCCGAACCGGCGAGCGATGTGACGATCAGCAGCCGCGACCGCGTCATCTTTCCCGAGGCAAAGGCGACCAAGGGCGACCTTGCCGATTATTATGCCGCGATCGCCCCCCTGATGCTTGCGCACGCCGCGCGCCGCCCGATCAGCCTTGTCCGCTGCCCGCAAGGCCGCGCGAAGAAATGCTTCTTCCAGAAACATGATTCGGGGTCGTTCGGGGAGCATGTCCACCATATCCCGATCCGCGAGAAGGACGGCGGGCATGAGGATTATCTTTATGTCGACGACGCCGATGGCCTGCTTGCCTGCGTCCAGATGGGGACGATCGAGTTCCATGGCTGGGGCAGCCTTGTCGACACGCTCGAAAAGCCCGACCGCATGGTTTTCGACCTCGACCCCGACAAGGGGCTCGATTTCGCTGCGGTGAAGAAGGCTGCGGTGGACATCCGCCGCCAGCTCGCCGACATCGGGCTGGTCAGCTTCGCGATGCTGTCGGGCGGCAAGGGGGTGCATGTCGTCGTGCCGCTCGATCCGGGGCACAGCTGGGACGCGCACAAGGATTTCTCGAAACGCTTCGCCGAAGCGCTGAGCCTCGCCGAGCCCGACCGCTATGTCGCGACGATGAGCAAGGCAAAACGCAAGGGCAAGATCTTCATCGATTACCTGCGCAACCAGCGCGGCAGCACCGCGATCATGCCCTATTCGGCGCGAGCGCGCGAAAAGGCGCCGGTCGCGGCACCGGTCGGCTGGGACGCGCTCGCCGATATCGGAAGCGCCGGGGCGTGGACGATCGGCGACGCCGAGGCGCTACTCGAACGCGCGGGCAGCGCCGAGCTCAAGGGTTGGGGCTTTGCGAGCCAGACGCTGCCGGGGTTGTAGCAGCCCGGAACGAATAGCGGCTATGGGTTGTGAAGCGGACTTGCGCCGCCCACCTCGTCATCCCGGGCTTGACCCGGGATCCCGCTTTTTTGGGGGCGCCGGCAACTCCTGGGGTCAAGCGGGACCCCGGATCAAGTCCGGGGTGACGATGAATGGGAACGGCAGCTTCCGACCATTATCATCCCAACCCCAATTTCCGCCGTTCGCTCTCGTCGAACACGCGCCCGCGGGTCAGAAACCTTTGCTCGCGGCCGTTATCGAGACTGAACATCCCGCCGCGGCCGGGGACGACGTCGAGGATCAGTTGGGTGTGGGCCCAGGCATCGCCCTGCGCGCGGCCGATATAGACGGGCGCGCCGCCGACATCGCCGAGGTGGATATCGCCCGCGCCGATGCGGAAATCGCCCGCCGGATAGCACATCGGCGACGATCCGTCGCAGCAGCCGCCCGACTGGTGGAACAGGATCGCGCCATATTCGGCCTGCAGCTCGGCGATCAGGGCGAGGGCGGGTTCGGTGGCGATAACGCGGGCGGTCATGCGGCGCCTCCGGCAAGCGGCCCGCGCGCCGATGACGCGCGGGCCGGGGAAATCAGAAAAAGCCGAGCTTTTTCGGGCTGTAGCTCACCAACATATTCTTCGTCTGCTGATAATGGTCGAGCATCATCTTGTGATTTTCGCGCCCGATGCCCGACTGCTTGTAGCCGCCGAACGCCGCATGCGCGGGATAGGCGTGATAGCAGTTGGTCCACACGCGCCCCGCCTTGATCGCGCGGCCGAAGCGGTAGCAGGTGTTGGCGTCGCGGCTCCATACCCCGGCGCCGAGGCCGTACAGCGTGTCGTTGGCGAGTTCGAGCGCCTCGGCATCATCCTTGAAGGTGGTGACCGAAACGACGGGTCCGAAAATCTCTTCCTGGAAGATGCGCATCTTGTTGTGGCCCTTGAGCACGGTCGGCTGGATATAATAGCCGCCCGCAAATTCGCCCCCAAGGTCGGCCGCGCCGCCGCCGATCAGCACTTCGGCGCCTTCCTGGCGGCCGATGTCGAAATAGGAAAGGATCTTCTCGCGCTGTTCGGACGACGCCTGCGCCCCGATCATCGTCGCGGGATCGAGCGGGTTGCCCTGGACGATCGCCGCGACGCGCTTCAGCGCGCGCTCCATGAAGCGGTCGTAGATCTTCTCGTGGATCAGCGCGCGGCTGGGGCAGGTGCAGACCTCGCCCTGGTTGAGCGCGAACATCACGAAACCCTCGATCGCCTTGTCGAAATAATCATCATCCTCGCGCAGGACATCCTCGAAGAAGATGTTGGGCGATTTGCCGCCGAGTTCGAGCGTCACGGGAATCAGATTTTCGCTGGCATATTGCATGATCAGCCGCCCCGTCGTCGTTTCGCCGGTGAAGGCGATCTTGGCGATGCGGTTCGACGAGGCGAGCGGCTTGCCCGCCTCCAGCCCGAAGCCGTTGACGATGTTGAGCACGCCCGGCGGCAACAGGTCGGCGACCAGTTCGGCCCAGACGAGGATCGATGCCGGGGTCTGTTCGGCGGGCTTCAGCACGACGCAATTGCCCGCCGCGAGCGCCGGGGCGAGCTTCCAGCACGCCATCAGCAGCGGGAAATTCCACGGGATGATCTGGCCGACGACGCCCAGCGGCTCGTGGAAATGATAGGCGACGGTATCGTCGTCGATCTCGCCCAGCGAGCCTTCCTGGGCGCGGATCGCGCCGGCGAAATAGCGGAAGTGATCGATCGCCAGCGGCAGGTCGGCGGCCATCGTCTCGCGGATCGGCTTGCCATTGTCCCACGTCTCGGCGGTCGCGAGCTTTTCCAGATTGCTTTCCATCCGGTCGGCGATGCGGCTGAGGATCAGCGCGCGTTCGGCGACCGAGGTGCGGCCCCAGGCGTCCTTTGCCGCGTGCGCCGCATCGAGCGCCGCCTCGATATCGGCGGCGTCCGAGCGCGCGATCTGGCCCACCACCTTGCCGTTGATCGGCGAGACATTGTCGAAATAGCGGCCCGACCGCGGCGGAGCCCATTTGCCGTCGATGAAATTGTCGTAGCGCTCTTTAAATGGCGCCTGCAGCGCGGCGGCGCGGTCCTGAACGATGGCGTCCATATTCTGTTCCTCTTCCCGAAATGCAGCGCCGAATCCGGCCGGCGTTGTCGCGGGCGAGCATTTCATCCGGCGGGCGTGGGGGAAAGCGGCGACGACGACGGGTGAGAGCGACCTGTCTCGCTTATGGTACAGGTCGGGGGATCGAAGCCACGTCAATGGATGGCCTACCGCAAAAGAGGCATGTGTCTCCGCGAAGGCGGGGACCCATCACCGGACGGTTCAAGTTTGCGCCGACCAGTGATGGGCTCCCGCCTTCGCGGGAGCACACCGCTTATTTGTGCAAGGCGGAATCACGCGTCAGCCGCGCAGTCCCGCGCGCGCCATGCGGCGATAGAGGGTCGCGCGGCCGATGCCGAGCAGGCGGGCCGCCTCGCTTGCATTGCCCCCCGCCTGCGCGAGCGCCTGGCGCAGGATCGTGCGGTCGGCCTGCTCGAACGACGGGGCAGCATCACCGCCCATCAGCTGTGCGACGGGGCGCGGCCGTTCGAGCATCGCGTCGGTGACGCCGAGCCGCTGGCGCGCCGCGCGGCTGGCGCCGATCACCAGGTCGTCGCGGTCGGCGGCGAGCAGTTCCCAGCCCGCGGGCGCGTCGCCGAGAAAAATGATGCGCGCGCCCTCGAAATGGCGGCAGAAATAATCGCGCTCGATCCGCCGTGCCGCGTCGCGGACCAGCGCCGCGACCGCCTCCGCCATCGCGGGGCCATGATCGTCGCGGCAGCTCGATACGTCGAGCGCGGCGATCAGCCGGCCGTGCGGGTCGTGCACCGGCGCGTCCATGCAGCTGATGTCGATGTTGCGGCTGGCGAAATGCTGGTCGCGGTGGATGATCACCGGCTTGTCCTCGAACAGACAGGTCCCGATGCCGTTGGTGCCTTCCTCGGCCTCGCTCCACCGGCCGCCGGTCACCAGCCCCGCCTCGGCAAAGGCGTCGCGATCGCCGTCGCCGACCCGGTGGTCGAGGATCGCGCCGCTGGCGTCGCTCAATATGACGCCGCAGCCCGAACGGCCGACGGCGCGGAACATCTGGTCGAGGACGGGAATGGCGACCGCGAGCAGCGGTTCATGTGCTTCGCGCTTGTCGGCGATCGCGCGCGCGTCGAGCAGTTCGCGCTTGCCTTCGGACGCGGGGTCGAGCCGGTGGTGCAGCGCCGACCGGCACCATGACGCGGCCACCGGCGACACCGCCGCGCGCCGCGGCGAGCGCACCGTGTCGAACACCTGGTCGGCGTGCTGGTGGGCGGTCTCTGTCATCGATCCTCTCGCCGCCACAATGCGCTTCTCTGCCCGGCCCGTCAAATCGGTGGGAAGGCGGCCGCGGCGCCTTGCGGGCATATCCGGTTTCTGAGCTTGCGAGTTCACCGAATATGCCGCGGACGTGCCGAGATAGCCGGATGGCGCCGGATTCCGCAAGGCGGCGATGCGAATGGCGGGTTTCGGCCGATTGCGGACGTTCTTCTCCCCTCCCTTTTAGGGAGGGGCTGGGGGTGGGTAGCCGCCGAAGGCGGCGCTCTTCCTCTTGCTCGCTGCGC
>NZ_JAASQN010000004.1 GCF_011762125.1 Sphingopyxis panaciterrae | reverse complement strand
TGTGGGGCTGTGTTTGTGTTTCGCCTCCACACCCCCGTCCTTGGCGGGGTGTGTGGGGGGGGGGCCCGCGAGCGCAGCGAGCCAGAGGCAGAGCGCCGCCTTCGGCGGCTACCCACCCCCAGCCCCTCCCTAAAAGGGAGGGGAGAAGAACGTCCGCAATCAGCCTAAATCCGCCACAAACCTCGGCCTAACGGTTTTCGGCCTCGCGCCGTGTGGTAATCGTCTCGACGCTGTCCATGATAGCGGCCATCGCTTCGCTCGCGGGGGCGGCGTCGGCACGTTTGCGCGAGAACTGGCCGCCAGCCATGATCTCTTCGAGCGCGGCGCGGGCGCGCGACACGCGGCTTTTCATCGTGCCGAGTGCGCAGTCGCAGATATTCGCCGCTTCCTCGTACGACATGCCGCCGGCGCCAACCAGGATCAGCGCTTCGCGCTGGTCCTGCGGCAATTCCATCAGCCCGCGCTGAAGATCGGCCATTTCGCCCGAATCCTCCTGAACCGCCGGGGTCGACAGCGTGCGTTCGACGACGCCCTCGTCATATTCGCCGCGAAACTTGTTGCGGCGCATCTGCGACAGGAAGGTGTTGCGCAGGATGACGAAGGTCCAGGCCTTGATCGACGTACCGCGCTCGAACCTGTCGCGGGACGCCCACGCCTTGACCATCGTATCCTGCGTCAGGTCGTCGGCCAGGTCGGGACTACCCGACAGACTGCGGCCATAAGCGCGCAAATGCGGGATCACCGCGGCGAGAAGCGTCTTGAACTCCTGATCGGAGAGCGATTCGGCGGGCTTGTCCGTTTCGACCCGCGACTGGTGCGCGGCTTGGGGAAGGGCCATTATTGCTTCGAGCTTTTCTGATCGAGCTGCGAAAGAAGGTCGAGCATGTTGTCGGGCAATTGCTCGGCGACGATATTGCCATAGATCATGCGCAGCTTCGCGCTCACCGGTTCGGGCGACTGGCGGCCCGTGAGCGTGCGATGCCACTGGTCGCTGCCCGTTCCGGGAAAGCTGCCCTGCGCCCGTTGAGGCGCATCGGGGCCGGGGTGAGGATGCCCCTTGCCGTTGATCCTGTTGTTACCGTGCGTAGCCATGTCGGAGCAACGACAGAAGCGGCTCCGGGTTCCCGCGTCTTTTTCTTTTTGCGACGAAAGCGTTGCCAAGAAACAACAGTGTGCCTAATCCGGGCGGGCGCAAGCGCCCGGCTTGCGGCGAGGGGTCGCATCTTGCTCCGCCAGTTGGCGGGGTTTCCGGGGGAGGGGTCATGCCCGCTGTCCGCCATCCATGCTTGAGCGCCCGTCGGCCGCCCGGGGCAAGGATGTGGCGCTGCGGGTTGCATCGGCGGCGCGACGCGTTAAGCCTGAACGCTTCCCAACTCCAACAGCCATAACAAAGGCCATATTATCAGCGACGTAACACCACAGCCGCTCGACGACGACAGCTTCAAGCGCGAGCTGGCGGCCATGCTGCCGCACCTGCGTGCCTTTGGCCGCAGCCTGACCGGCAATGCCGACCTGGCCGACGATCTGGTGCAGGAGACGATGCTGAAGGCATGGAAGGCGCGGGCGCAATATATCCCCGGTCCCTCGAGCATGAAAAGCTGGGCTTTCGTCATTCTGCGCAACTGTTTCCTGTCGCAGATGCGGCGCAAGAAATTCACCGCCGATTACGACGAACTCGCCGCTGAACGGCTGCTCGTTGCGCCCGACGACCAGGACGACAGCCTGCATCTTGCCGATGTCCAGCGCGCGCTGCTGATGCTGCCCGTCGACCAGCGCGAGGCACTGGTGCTGATCGGCGCCGGCGGCCTCAGCTACGAAGAAGGTGCGGAGATTTGCGGTTGCGCGGTGGGCACAATGAAAAGCCGCGTGTCGCGTGCGCGCACCGCGCTGCACGCCATATTGGACAGCGGCACGATGCCGCTGCGCAGCGGTGATGTGCTGCCGTCGAGCGACGTGTTTCGCGCGATCATGGATGATGTCGATCATCTGACCGCGAACGGCCCGAGCGGGGATTGACTTTCGCTGGCCGGGGTTACCGTAGCTGGAATGGCGGGTTTCGGCCGGTTGCCGCCATTACCCTTATCGTCACCCCGGACTTGATCCGGGGTCCCGCTTGAAGTCAAAGACGGATTATGCGGTCAAAAAGCGGGATCCCGGATCAAGTCCGGGATGACGAAGGTGCGTCAAGCAGCGTCCGCTCTCCACCCCAATGCAGGCTTCGCTTCGGGGCAGGCCTGCGCCGCCCGAAGGCAGATTATGCGGCTAGCTGGGGGGTAAACAGCAGGCTCTGGCTGATCGCGGCACGCACCGTATTTTCGCGGAACGGCTTTGAGATCAGGAAGGTCGGCTCGACGCGGTGACCGGTGAGCAGGCGTTCGGGAAAAGCGGTGATGAAGATCGCCGGCACCGGCGCCATCGCCAAAATATCCTGAACCGCGTCGATCCCCGACGAGCCGTCGGCGAGCTGGATATCGGCGAGCACGAGCCCGGCGTCGGTGGCTTCGAAGGCGGCGACGGCGTCGGCGTGCGTCGTGGCGATGCCCGCGACCTCGTGACCGAGTGCGCGGACGATCGCTTCGAGCTCCATCGCGATCAGCGGTTCGTCCTCGATGATCAGCACCGACGTCCGCGATTCGCGATCGAGGTCATCGACCGCCTCGGCAAGCAGCCCCTCGACGGTGGCGATATCGGTGCCGGTGATCAGCGCGGCTTCGTCGACCGAAAAGCCTTCGAGCGCGGTGAGCAGCAATATCTGGCGGCCGAGCGGAGTGATGCGCGCAAGGCGGCGGTTCGCGGCGCGGACGATCGGATCCTCATCGTCGCTGCCTTCGCCATCGTCGATATAGGCGCTTTCCCAGATGCGGTGGAAATGGCGGTAGAGGTCGAGCCTTGTGCCCTGGCCGCTGTGGAATTCGCCAGGGGCGGCGACAATCACTTCGAGCAGGGTATGGACGAAATTGTCGCCGTGCTGCTGGCTGCCCGTCAGCGCGCGCGCATAGCGGCGCAGGAAAGGCAGATGGCCACGGATCTCGTCACCCAAACTCATGAAAATTCCTCCCGCTACACAGGCTTCATACGCGGTACGATGCGGTCGGGTTCCCGCAGCGGCGCGGAAAAAGCGGCAGGAGCGGCTGCAACTTGTCCCCTCCCAAAGCGTAGAGTCAGCCGGGACGCGTCGGAGCCAAGGCTTAAGCGAGTGGAATATGGTGACTTTTCCTGTCGTTTTGCCATCGTGCTTTTTTAGGAACGAAAATCATGGCAGAGCGTCCCCCACCAAGAATCGACGCGGCGGCGTCGGCACGGAGCGAGGGGCAGACATTGGCCGACGGAGGCGAAGCAACGGCGGCGGAGCGTGAACGCCGACGCCTTGACACGCTTCGCGAATATCGCCTGCTGGATACCGGACCCGAGCAAGCGTTCGACCGGGTAACCAAGCTGGTCGCCGACCTGTTCGATGCTCCGATCGCGCTCGTGTCGCTTGTCGATGATTGCCGCCAGTGGTTCAAGTCGGCCTATGGACTCGACGTCGCCGAAACCGGGCGCGACATCAGTTTCTGCCAGTTCGTGGTGACCGATGAGCAGCCGATGATCGTGACCGACGTGCTCGGTGACGAACGGTTTCGCGACAATCCGCTGGTGACGGGCGATCCCTTCATCCGTTTCTATGCCGGGGTGCCGCTGCGCGCCTATAATGGCGCGATCCTCGGCACCCTGTGCGTCATCGACCGCAAGGAGCGTGTGATGCTCGAGGCGGCCGAATTGGCGCGGCTCGAGGATTTTGCCGCGATCATCATGGCCGAGGCCGATCTGCGGCGGCTGGTTTCCGAGCGTGACGAGGCGCGGCGGATGCTCGAACGCGCACTTGATTTTTCGGGCATCGCGACGTGGCAACTCGACCCGCAGAGCGGCGGGATGCATTGGCAAGGGGCGGCCGCCGGATTGTTCGGCGCCGATTATGAAACGGCGCTGCGCACCGCGCCCGACCTGCTCGAGCGCATGCCGTCCGAAGATCGCGACCGGGTGACCGCCGCGCTGGAGGAATCGCGTGAGGGAGGTAGTCCCTATTCGGTCGAGCACCGCATCCAGCATCCCGAGCGCGGGATGCGCTGGATTGCCTCGCGCGGCGATTGGGACGTCTGGTCGAACGACGCCCGGCTGACCGGAGTCAGCATCGACATCACCGAACAGAAGAGCCGGCAGGAAAATGCCAACCTGCTGATGCGCGAACTGCACCACCGGATGCGCAACCTGTTCGCGACGGTCAGCGCGATCATCTCGCTCACCCGCCATTCGGCGAACGATGTCGACGATTATGTCGAGCGGATCACCAGCCGCCTCGACGCGCTCAACCGCGCGCAGAATGTGCTGCTCGGCGCCAATTTCATGACCGGGTCGATGCACGCGCTGATGCGCGAGGTCGAGGCGGCTTTTCCGCGCATCCGCTGGACCGGCCCCGACCTGCTGCTCCCCGAAAATGCCGTCGTCGCGATGGCGCTGCTGTTCAACGAGCTTGCGACCAACGCGGTCAAGCATGGCGCGTTGACGGGCACAGATGGCCGCGTCGACATCAGCTGGACGCAGGATGAAGAAGGTGCCGAGCCACGGCTTTTTCGCCTGACCTGGGCCGAAACGGGCGGCGCGATGCGCGTCGCCGCGCCCGAACGGACGAGCTTCGGCACGCTGCTGATCGAACGCAGCGTGCGCAACAATCTGGGCGGGACGATCGAGCGGCGCTGGGATCCGGATGGGCTGGTCGTCGATATTGCACTGCCGGCGCGGTGGCGCGACGCCTAAGCGCGCTGGACAGATTTGTTCCTTTTATGTTCTCATGCTAGGCATGGGATATGTCCACCAAGTCGATTCTGGAAAAGCTCGCCGTTCTTGCCGATGCGGCCAAATATGACGCTTCCTGCGCTTCGTCGGGGACGGTGAAGCGCGATTCGACGGCGACCAAGGGCATCGGGTCGACCGAGGGCATGGGGATTTGCCACAGCTATGCGCCCGACGGACGGTGCATTTCGCTGCTCAAGATATTGCTCACCAATTTCTGCATCTACGACTGCCGTTTTTGCATCAATCGCGCGTCGAGCAATGTTGAACGTGCGCGGTTCAGCCCGCAGGAGGTGGTGCGGTTGACGCTCGATTTCTACAAGCGCAATTATATCGAGGGGTTGTTCCTGTCGTCGGGGATTATCCGGTCGGAAGATTACACGATGGAGCAGCTGGTCGAGGTAGCGCGCATCCTGCGCGAGGAGCATCGGTTCGGCGGCTATATTCATCTGAAGACGATCGCGGGGGCCGACCCGGGGCTGATCGCGCTCGCCGGGCTTTATGCTGACCGGCTGTCGACCAACGTCGAACTGCCGACCGAAGCGGGATTACAGAGCTTTGCGCCCGAGAAAAAGCCCGAGACGATCCGCAAGACGATGGCGTCGGTGCGCGTCGGCGCCGACGATGCGATCGAGGCGGCGAAAAGCCGGCTGATCGGCAAGGCGATGCCGCCGCGCTTTGCACCGGCGGGGCAATCGACGCAGATGATTGTCGGCGCCGACGCGGCGCGCGACGATGACATATTGAAGACCGCGACCAACCTCTATTCGGGCTACCAGCTCCGCCGCGTCTATTATTCGGCCTACAGCCCGATCCCCGATGCGAGCAGCGACCTGCCGCCGGTGCGCCCGCCGCTGATCCGTGAGCACCGGCTGTATCAGGCCGACTGGCTGCTGCGCTTCTACGGCTTCGAGCGGGCGGAAATCATGGAGGGCGCGCGCGGGGGGATGCTCGATCTGGCGATCGATCCCAAGCTCGCCTGGGCGCTGATGCGGCGCGAGGCATTTCCGGTCGATATCAATCGCGCGCCGCGCGAACTGCTGCTCCGCGTGCCCGGGCTGGGCACGCGCGCGGTCGACCGGATCGTCGCCGCGCGGCGGCTGGGCAAGCTACGGCTTGGCGACCTCGCCAAGCTGACCGCCTCGGTGAAGAAGCTGCTGCCCTTCATCGTCACCCCCGATTGGCGGCCGGGCGGGCTCACCGACAGCGCCGATCTGCGCGCGCGGTTCGCGCCCCCGCCGGAACAGCTGGCGCTCGCGCTGTGAGGGAGGTGGTGCTCGAGGAGCCGGGCGATTTTACCGAATGGCGGAGCGCGGCGCGGGCTTTGCTGGCAGGCGGGGTGGCGCCAGAGGATGTGAGCTGGCGTGGCAGCGAAGAGGGGGCGTCGCTGTTCGGTGCGGAGACCGTTCCGGCACCCGCGGGTGCGGTCTCGCTGCCGCGCGAACTGCTCGAGATTGCCGAGCGGGTGATATGCCATCGCGATGCGGAAGTGCCCGCGCGGCTGTACCGGATCATCTGGCGTGCGGCGCGCGACCGGCAGTTGCTCGCGCGGACGACCGATGCCGAGGTCGACTGGCTGCGGGGAGCCGACAAGGCGATCCGCCGCGACGTCCACAAGATGCACGCCTTCGTGCGCTTTCGCCGGCTGGGCGAGGAGGCGGGGCGTGAAAGTTTCGCGGCATGGTTCGAACCGTCGCACCGCATCCTCCGGCTGACCGCGCCCTTTTTTCAGCGGCGTTTCACCGGCATGGACTGGGCGATCGTGACGCCCGATGCGCGCGCGATCTGGCAGGACGAGATACTCACCTACGGCGCGGGCGGCACGAGGGACGAGGTGCCTGACAGCGATGTGGTCGAGGATCAGTGGCGCACCTATTATGGCGCGATCTTCAATCCGGCACGGGTGAAGATCGACGCGATGCGTGCCGAGATGCCGAAGAAATATTGGAAGAACCTGCCCGAGGCGCGGGATATCGCGCCGTTGCTCGCGGGCGCCGAGGCGCGGGTGGAACGCATGCGCGAAGCGGCCGTTTCCTTGGCGAACCCTTTGACCGATAAATGGCGGACGCGCGTGCCCGAAGAGCTGGCCCTCGATGACGATGTAAAGACGATGAGCGAACTTGCTCGCGCGGTCGATCGCTGCACGCGCTGCCCGCTTTATTGCGATGCGACGCAGGGGGTGGCGGGCGAGGGGCCGGAGTCGGCGCGGATCATGTTGGTCGGCGAGCAGCCGGGCGATCAGGAGGATTTGCAGGGGCGGCCGTTCGTGGGTCCCGCAGGGCAGGTGCTCGATGAGGCGCTCGCAGAGGCGGGGCTCGACCGCAGGCGGCTGTTCCTCACCAACGCGGTCAAGCATTTCAAGTTCGAACCGCGCGGCAAAAGGCGGCTGCACCAGAATCCGACGACGGGCGAGATCGATATCTGCCGCTGGTGGCTCGACAAGGAACGCGCGTTCGTCCAGCCGGAGCTGATCGTGACATTGGGCGCGAGCGCGCTGCGCGGGGTGACGGGCAAGAGCGCGAGCATCAAATCGATGCGCGGCGACGCCCACGAGTTGCAAGGAGGCGTCAAGCTGATCGCGACGATCCATCCGTCGTTCCTGCTGCGTTTGCCCGACCGCGAACGGGCGGCCGAGGAGCGCAAGGCGTTCGTCGCCGACCTTGTGCGTGCGCGGAAGCTCGCCGCCTGATGGCGAAGCCCAGGACCTGGATCGAGCCGCATCCGGGCGGCATCTATGTGAAGCCAGCCGACCTGTGGATCGATCCCTCCCGCCCCGTCGAGCGCGCCGCGGTGACGCATGGCCACGCCGATCACGCCCGCAGCGGGCATGGAGCGGTGTACGCGACGCCGGAGACGCTGGCGATCATGGCGCTGCGTTACGGGGTCGATGTCGAGGCGAGCCATAATCAGGCGTATGAATATGGCGACGGGTTCCAGTGCGGCGGGGTGCGGTTCAGCTTCCACCCGGCGGGGCATGTGCTTGGCAGCGCGCAGATATTGATGGAATATCAGGGCGAGCGGATCGTCGTCACCGGCGATTACAAGCGGCGGCCCGATCCCACCTGCACGCCGTTCGAGGTCGTGCCGTGCGATATCTTCGTCACCGAGGCGACCTTTGGCTTGCCGGTGTTTCGCCACCCGCCGACCGTCGACGAGATCGCCAAGCTGATCGGCGCGGTGCGCGCCGAGCCCGACCGTTCGGTGCTCGTCGGCGCCTATGCGCTCGGCAAGGCGCAGCGGGTGATTGCCGAACTGCGCGGGGCGGGGTGGGATGCGCCGATTTATATCCACGGTGCGCTGGAGAAGATGTGCCAGCTTTATGCGATCCATGGCATCGATCTGGGTGAACTGCGGCTGGTGTCGGAGACCGCCAAGGCGGAGATGGCGGGGCAGATCGTCCTCGCGCCGCCCTCGGCGCTGAACGATCGCTGGTCGCGGCGGCTGCCCGATCCAGTGACCGCGATGGCATCGGGCTGGATGCGCGTGCGCCAGCGGGCGCGGCAGCGGATGGTCGAGCTGCCGCTGGTGATTTCGGACCATGCCGATTGGGACGAGCTGACCGCGACGATCGAGGAGGTGAACCCGAAGGAGAGCTGGATCACCCATGGCAGCGAGGACGGGCTGCTGCGCTGGTGCGAACTGACGCAGCGCAAGGCGCGCGCATTGCATTTGGTGGGGCGCGACCTGGAGGAAGAGGTGTGAAGCGCTTCGCGGCCCTGATCGACCGGCTGATCTATACGCGTTCGCGCAATAGCAAGCTTGCGCTGATCGTCGATTATCTGCGGCACACGCCCGATCCGGATCGCGGCTGGGCGATCGCGGCATTGACCGAAAGCCTCGACTTTCCGGCGGTGAAGGCGGGGACGGTGCGAACCCTGCTGGCGACGCGGGTCGATGAGGAATTGTTCCGGCTGTCGCGGCATTTTGTCGGCGACACCGCCGAGACGGCGGCGTTGCTGTGGCCGGACTCCCTTGCCGTTCGTGGTGAGGAGCGGCTGAGCTTGTCGAAGACGCGTCTCGAACCACCTGCTGCGGTCCTTCGAGACGACCCTTCGACAGGCTCAGGGTCTCCTCAGGACGAACGGGATCTGCTCAGCGTATCGCAGGCGGTCGACGCTCTCTCTTCCACGTCCCGCAGCGATGCCCCAGCCATCGTCGCGTCGCTGCTCGACCGCCTCGACGCCGATGGGCGCTATGCGCTGCTCAAACTGGCATTGGGAGGCATGCGCGTCGGGGTGTCGGCGCGGCTTGCGAAACAGGCGTTTGCGCAGGCGTTCGATGTGCCGGTCGACGATGTCGAGGAGCTGTGGCACGCGATCCCGCCGCCCTATGCGCCGCTGTTCGCCTGGGGCGAGGGACGCGGGGAGCGGCCCGACCTCGCCGATGTCGCCTTCTTCCGCCCCTTCATGCTCGCGCATCCGCTTGAAGAGGAGAGCGTCGATCTTGCCGACTATGCCGCCGAATGGAAATGGGACGGCATTCGCGTCCAGATCGTGCGCGGCGGCAGCGAAACGCGCATCTACAGCCGCGGCGGTGAGGAGATCAGCGGGGCATTTCCCGAGCTGATCGCGGCCTTCGATCAGGATGCGGTGATCGATGGCGAGTTGCTTGTGCGCGGCGAGATTCAGGGCGGGGAGGCGGCGAGCTTCAACGCGCTCCAGCAGCGGCTGGGGCGCAAGGTCGTGTCGAAGAAGATGCTCGCCGACTATCCGGCGTTCGTGCGCGTCTATGATCTGCTTGGCGTCGACGGCAATGATCTGCGCGGCCTGCCGTGGACCGAGCGGCGGCGGCAATTGGAGGCGTTCGTGCCGCGCCTCGCCGACAGCCATTTCGACCTGTCGCAGGTGATCGATGCCGCCGATTTCGGCGACCTCGCCGAACGCCGCGCCGGCGCACGCGATGCGGCGATCGAGGGCGTGATGCTGAAGCGCCGCGATGCGCCTTATGTCGCGGGACGGCGCGCGGGGCTGTGGTATAAATGGAAGCGCGATCCGCTGACCGCCGATTGCGTGATGATGTATGCGCAGCGCGGCAACGGGCGGCGGGCGAGCTTCTATTCGGACTATACCTTCGGATGCTGGTCCGAAGCAGGCGAATTGCTGCCCGTTGGAAAGGCCTATTCGGGTTTTACCGACGAGGAGTTGAAGTGGCTCGACAAATTCGTGCGCGACAACACGCTGAACCGCTTCGGGCCGGTGCGCGAGGTCGAAAAAACGCTCGTGCTCGAAGTCGCGTTCGATTCGATCCATGCGTCGAAGCGCCATAAATCGGGGCTTGCGATGCGGTTTCCGCGCATATCGCGCATCCGGCGCGACAAGCCCGCCGAAGAGGCCGACCGCATCGCGACGCTGCAAGTGATGGTGACCTGAATTTTAAGCGGAAAAATTGCCGCCGCGGCCTTGCAACCCGCAGGGGCGATACCGAGTTTAAGGCCGCAAACCCCTCGATAACAAAATGGAGACTGCCATGACGATCGCCCATCCTCCCCTGCCTTATGCCCAGGACGCGTTGGAGCCGCATATCTCGGCCGACACGCTGGCGACGCACCATGGCAAGCACCACAAGGCCTATGTCGACAAGGTCAATGCGGCGATCGAAGGCACTGAGCTCGCCGACAAGCCGCTTGAGGAAATCGTCCACCATGCCGAGGGCGCGGGCAACAAGGGGTTGTTCAACAACGCCGCCCAGTCGTGGAACCACGCTTTTTATTGGGAAAGCCTGTCGCCGGCGAAGACCGCGCCGAAGGGTGACCTGCTCGCGGCGATCGAGCGCGATTTCGGTTCGCTCGATGATCTGAAAAAGAAGCTCAAGGAAACCGCGGTCAACCATTTCGCGTCGGGCTGGGCCTGGCTCGTCTCGCGCGACGGCACGCTGTCAGTCACCGACACGCATGACGCCGGCACCGAACTGACCGCCGGTATCAAGCCGCTGGTTGTGATCGACGTGTGGGAACATGCCTATTACATCGACCGCAAGAACCTGCGCCCGGCCTATGTCGACGCGGTGGTCGACGAGCTTTTGAACTGGGATTTCGCGGCGGAGAATTTCGCGCGCGACACGACCTGGACCTATCCGGCGTAATTTTATCCTCTCCCATAGGGGAGGCAACGAGACTTGCCGGCTTTGCCGGTTAGTCGCAATGGTGAGGGGCTCGGTCCTATCGATAGGGCACAGCCCCTCATCCAATTTCGCCTGGCCGGCAGAGCCGGCAAGGCTGCATATCCTTCTCCCAAAGGGAGAAGGATAGCGGGCCGTAACGAAAATTGGCCCGCGCGGCCCTATCCCGATGAAGCGCCTTCTCCTATAGGGCCGCCATGACGATCAGCCTGTTCGAACTTTTCAAAATCGGCGTCGGACCGTCGAGCTCGCACACCGTGGGCCCGATGGTGGCGGCGCGGCGTTTCACCGTCTGGCTCGACGAGCAGGCGCTGCTTATGAAGACCGTGCATGTCGAGGCCGACCTTTATGGCTCGCTCGCGCTGACCGGCAAGGGGCACGCCGCCGATACGGCCGTGGTCGCGGGGCTCGCGGGCGAAATCCCCGCCTCGACCAGCCTCGCCGCGATCACGGCGCATTGGGACCGCGCGACGAGCGAGGGGTTTCTCTACCTGCTCGGGCGTCAGCGTGTGCGGTTCCAGCCGGCGCGCGACCTGCATTTCCAGATGCGCCAGCGCCAGCCGTTTCACAGCAATGCATTGAGCTTCACCGCGCGCGACGGCGATGGCGAGATTCTGGCCAAGCGCATGTATTTCTCGATCGGCGGCGGCTTTGTGGTCGATGAGGATGAGGCGGGGCGCAACAGCCGCGGCGCCGAGGATGAGGTCGAATTGCCCTATCCCTTCACCTCGGGCGCCGACTTGATCGCGATGGGCAAGGCGTCGAGCCTCAGCTTTGCCGAAATGATGTTCGCCAACGAAGTGCGTCACCGCCCGCCGAACGAGGTGACGGCGGGTATCGATGCGATCGCCGAGGCGATGGATGCCTCGATCGATGCGGGTTGTTCGAGCACGGGCATTCTGCCCGGGGGGCTCAAGGTCAAGCGCCGCGCGCCGCAGATCGCCGACGACATCCGCAACCGCCACGAAACCAATCTGATCGACCCGCTCGCGATGATGGACTGGATCAACCTGTGGGCGATGGCGGTGAACGAGGAAAATGCCGCGGGGGGCAAGGTCGTCACCGCGCCGACCAACGGCGCGGCGGGGATCATCCCGGCGGTCATCCGTTTCTACCGGCGCGGTTATCGCGGTGATGACGCAGGCGTGCGCACCTTCCTGCTCGCCGCTGGCGCAGTCGGTGCATTGTATAAACGCAACGCAAGCATTTCGGGCGCCGAGGTCGGCTGCCAGGGCGAGGTCGGCGTCGCCTGCTCGATGGCCGCGGCGGGGCTGACCGCCGCGCTCGGCGGCACCAATGCGCAGGTCGAAAATGCCGCCGAGATCGGCATGGAGCATAATCTGGGCCTCACCTGCGATCCGATCGGCGGGCTGGTGCAGATTCCGTGCATCGAGCGCAACGCGATGGGCGCGATCAAGGCCATTGATGCTAGCCGCATCGCGATGATCGGCGACGGCACGCATGTCGTCAGCCTCGACACGGTGATCGCGACGATGCTGCAAACGGGCCGCGACATGCGCGACAAATATAAGGAAACGTCGAAGGGCGGGCTGGCGGTTAGCGTGGTGGAGTGTTGAGCTCCATTTCATCGTCACCCCGGACTTGATCCGGGGTCCCGCTTCCAACCTCGCTTAGCGGGACCCCGGATCAAGCCCGGGGTGACGAGGTTTGTTGAAGAACCGTCGGCAATTCCTCGCGCAATTTGTCGATCAGCAGCCGCACCTTCGGCAGCAAATGGCGGCGCTGCGGATAGACGGCCCAGATCGGCTCCTCCTGCGGGCGGAGCGGGTCGAGGAGCGAGACGAGCGCGCCGCTTTGCAGATGCGGCATCACATAGAAATCGGGAAGCTGGCAGACGCCGTGGCCCGCGAGCGCGGCTTCGGTGACCGCGGTGCCGCTGTTGCAGCGCCAGCGGCCGGCGGGGCGGTGGGTGACGTCCTTGCCCTGCGCCCGGAAATGCCAGGCGGGCGCGGTGCCGAGCAGGCATTCGTGGCGCGCGAGATCGTCGATCGACTGCGGCGCGGCGGCGCGTGCGAGATAGGCGGGGGCGGCGCAGAGGTAGAGGCTGCGCGAGGCGATGCGCGTCGCGACGAGTCCCGAGTCCGGCAGCGTGCCGGTGCGGATCGCGAGGTCGAATCCCTCGGCGAGCAGGTCGACGACGCGGTTGGTGAGTTCGAGGGTCACGGTCACGTCGGGAAAGGCGAAGGCATAGTCGCGCGCGATCTGCGCGACGAAGCGCTCGCCCATCGCGATCGAGCAGGTCATCCGCACCTCGCCGCGCGGCGCGCCGTCGTCGCTGACCGCCGACAGCGCATCGTTGCGCGCGGCGATAAGACTGCGGAATTGCTCGATCAGTGTGCGGCCCGCGGGCGTGGGGACGACGCGCCGTGTCGTGCGCACAAAAATCTGCGCGCCGATCCGGTTTTCGAGGCGGATCACCGCGCGGCTGATATGCGAGGTCGAGGTGCCGAGCCGCGCCGCCGCGGCGACGAAGCTGCCCGAGTCGGCAATCGCGACGACCTCTTCGATGCCTTCCCATGCGCCCATTATCTCACCTTTGGGATAATATATTGCCGATTGGCCCCTTTATCGTGCTTTGGATCGGTGTACAGCGGGCGCAATGTTTTTCCGTGAGGAGTGTTCCCATGAAGACCCGCGCCGCCGTAGCGTTCGAAGCGAAGAAGCCGCTCGAAATCGTCGAACTCGACCTAGAAGGCCCGAAGGCGGGCGAGGTCCTGGTCGAAATCATGGCAACAGGCATCTGCCACACCGACGCCTACACGCTCGACGGCTTCGACAGCGAAGGCATCTTCCCGAGCGTGCTGGGGCATGAGGGTGCGGGCGTGGTGCGCGAGGTCGGCGCGGGCGTGACGAGCGTCGTTCCCGGCGACCATGTCATCCCGCTCTACACCCCCGAATGCCGCCAGTGCAAAAGTTGCCTTTCGGGCAAGACCAACCTCTGCACCGCGATCCGCGCCACCCAGGGCAAGGGGCTGATGCCCGACGGCACGACGCGCTTCTCGTACAAGGGCCAGCCGATCTTCCATTATATGGGCTGCTCGACCTTCTCGAACTTCACCGTGCTGCCCGAAATCGCGGTGGCGAAAATTCGCGAGGACGCGCCGTTCCAGTCAAGCTGCTACATCGGCTGCGGCGTCACCACCGGGGTCGGCGCGGTGATCAACACCGCCAAGGTGCAGGTCGGCGACAATGTCGTCATCTTCGGGCTCGGCGGTATCGGACTCAATGTGATCCAGGGCGCGCGTCTGGCTGGCGCAAACAAGATCATCGGCGTCGATATCAACCCGGCGCGCGAGGAATGGGGCCGCAAGTTCGGGATGACCGACTTCCTCAACACCAAGGGCATGAGCCGCGAAGACACGGTCGCCGCAATCGTCCAGCTGACCGACGGCGGCGCCGATTATACTTTCGACGCGACGGGCAATACCGACGTGATGCGCACCGCGCTCGAAGCTTGCCATCGCGGCTGGGGCACCTCGATCATCATCGGCGTCGCCGAGGCGGGCAAGGAGATTGCGACGCGTCCGTTCCAGCTCGTCACCGGCCGCAACTGGCGCGGCACCGCGTTCGGCGGCGCCAAGGGCCGCACCGACGTGCCCAAGATTGTCGACATGTATATGCAGGGCAAGATCGAGATCGACCCGATGATCACCCATGTCATGGGGCTTGAGGAGATCAACAAGGGCTTCGACCTGATGCACGCGGGGGAGAGCATCCGCAGCGTGGTGGTTTTCTAAAAAGCAGTTTCGTTTCTCGCCAAGCTTCGTCATTGCGAGGAGTCGAAGGCGACGCGGCAATCCGGGGTGGTGCACCGCTCTGGATTGCTTCGCTTCGCTCGCAATGACGAGAAGAGGGGAATGTTTTGACCGGACCCTATGTCCTGACGTTCAGCTGCGTCGATGCGGTGGGCATTGTTGCCGCCGTGACGGGGCTGCTCGCGGAGCGCGACGGTTTTATTCTCGACAGCCAGCAATATGCCGACCTGGGTTCGGGGCGCTTCTTCATGCGCGTCGAGTTTCGCGGCGAAGGTGCGCGCTTTCCCGCAGGGCTGGCGGGTGTGCACGAAGCCTTTGCGCCGGTCATCGACCGTTTCGCGATGGACGCGCGAATCAGCGACCGCGCCATCAAGCCGCGCTTCGTCATCGCGGTATCGCAGGGCAGCCATTGCCTGAACGACCTGCTCCATCGCTGGTCGACCGGTAATCTCTCGATCGACATCGCCGCGGTGGTGTCGAACCATGAAGCGCAGCGGCGGCTGTCCGAATGGCATGGGGTGCCGTTCCATTATCTGCCGGTCAGCGACGCGAACCGCACCGAACAGGAGTCGGCGATCCTGGCGATCATGGACGATGCCGGCGCCGAATATCTGGTGCTCGCGCGCTATATGCAGGTGCTGTCGCAGGATCTGTCGGCGCGGCTTGGCGGGCGCTGCATCAACATTCATCACAGCTTCCTGCCGGGGTTCAAGGGTGCCAAGCCCTATCATCGCGCGCAGGAACGCGGGGTAAAGCTGATCGGCGCGACGGCGCATTTCGTGACCAGCGATCTCGATGAAGGGCCGATCATCGAACAGGCGGTCGAGCGCGTCGATCATCGCGATTCGGTGGATGAACTGATCCGCATCGGCCGCGATACCGAGGCACAGGTGCTGGCGCGCGCGGTGCGCTGGGTCGCCGAGCAGCGGGTGCTGATCGATGGACGCAAGACCGTTGTCTTCCGTTAGGACCAGTCGCCATTCCGCCCCTGGCGGCCTGCAAATGGCGAATTGTCCCGCTTCGGGTGCTCACGTGCAAAAGCACGCTGCGCTCCGGGCCGTGACGCTTCACCATTTTCGGCTCGCCAGAAGCAGAATGGCGACTGGTCCTGCTCACTCGGACAGGATAGGTTCCGATTCGCAACCAAAACCGGAGGAGCAAACCAGTGTATAGTCACAATATGGTCGGCGCGAACGACATCGAAGCCGCGAAGAAATTCTATGACGCGACCTTTGGAGCGATCGGCGGCAAGCCGGCGATCCAGGACGACAAGGGCCGCCTGATCTACATGCACAATGGCGGGCTGTTCCTGGTCGGCACGCCGATCGATGGCGAGCCGGCGACCGTCGGCAACGGCTGCACCATCGGTTTCGCGATGGAAGGGCCCGAGCAGGCGAAGGCCTGGCACGATGCCGGCGTCGCCAATGGCGGCACCTCGATCGAAGACCCGCCGGGCGTACGCGAAGGCGGTTTCGGCGCGATGTATCTTGCCTATCTGCGCGATCCGTCGGGCAACAAGCTTTGCGCGCTGCACCGCGTCGTCTGAGGTAATGGAATGATGCGCGGCGAAGCGGGATTGCGATCCGACCTTGAAACCCTTGCGATCCCCTTCGTCGAGCAGGAACATAAGCCGCTGTTCACCGTCGCGGACAGCGAAGAATTATATGGCGTCATGGCCGGGGCGCATACTAAGAACCTGTTCCTGAAGGATGCGGGCGGCGCCTTTTGGCTCGTCACCGTGGGATCGGACGCGCGCGTCGACCTGAAGGCGCTGCCCGCCGCGATCGGCAGCAAGCGCGTCAGCTTCGGCAAGGCCGAGGATATGGAACGGCTGCTCGGCATCGTCCCCGGATCGGTGACGCCGATGGCCGCGATCAATGCGTCGCCGGGAAGCATCACCATCGTCCTCGATGCGCCGCTCGCGCCGGCCGAGCAGGTCAATGTCCATCCGCTGCGCAACACCGCGACACTCGGCCTGTCGGGTGCGGCGATACTGGACCTGCTGCGTCACTGGGGGCATAGCCCGCTCGTCGCGTCCATCCCCATGCAGGAAAGCCAATGACCCTCGAAACTCTCTCCACCAACCGCAGCCATGGCGGCACGCAGGGCGTGTACAAGCATCAGAGCACGACGACCGGCACCGACATGACCTTTGCGGTTTTCGTTCCCGATCATCCCGAAGGGACGAAGCTGCCGGTGCTCTGGTATCTGTCGGGGCTGACCTGCACCCATGCCAATGTGATGGAGAAGGGCGAATATCGCGCGGCGTGCGCCGAATATGGCGTGATCTTCATCGCGCCCGATACGAGCCCGCGCGGCCCAGCCTCAAACGGAGATGCTGTTCCCGACGATCCCGATGCGGCCTATGATTTCGGGCTGGGCGCAGGCTTCTATGTCGATGCGACCGCCGAGCCATGGGCAAAGAATTACCGGATGCGCTCGTACATCGAGGACGAGCTGCCGTCGCTGGTGCTGCGCAATTTCGCGAGCGCCGACCTGACGCGGCAGGCGATCACCGGGCACTCGATGGGCGGGCATGGCGCGTTGACCATCGGGCTGCGCAATCAGGATCGCTTCCGTTCGGTCTCGGCCTTTTCGCCGATTGTCGCGCCGTCGCAATGCCCGTGGGGCGAGAAGGCGCTGACGGGTTATCTCGGCGGCAACCGCGAGGCGTGGCACGCCTATGATGCATGCGCATTGCTCGATCAGGGGCTGCGCGTGCCCGACCTGCTCGTCGATCAGGGCGATGCCGACAATTTCCTCGCCGAGCAATTGAAGACCGAGCTGCTGGTCGATGCGTGCGAGCGCGCGGGACAGAAGGCCGAGATCCGGATGCAGCCGGGGTATGACCATAGCTATTATTTCATCTCGACCTTCCTCGCCGAGCATGTCGCCTGGCATGCGGCGCGGTTGAAGGCGTAGACATTTCGTCGCCCCCGCGAAGGCGGGGGCCGCTATCGGCCTTGCACAATGCTGCCAGCGGCCAGTGAAGGGTTGGACATGCCCCGCATGTCCAAGGATTGTCCGGGGGACAATCCGACCTTTCACTCCTGCGCGGGGGCGACGGTTAAGGGTGCTCGGGAATCAACAGGCTGGATCCCGTCGTGCGTCCCGCCTGCAGGTCGGCGTGGGCGCGCGCCGCGTCTTCGAGCGAATAGCGCTGGCCCACGGTGACCTTCACCGCGCCGCTCTCGATCATCTCGAACACGCGCGCGGCGCCGGCGGCGCGTTCGCCGGGGTGGGCGTAATAGTCGAACAAGGTCGGCCGCGTAACGAACTGCGACCCGTGCTGGGCAAGGATGCCGAGGTTTATGCCGGTCACCGGTCCGCCGGCATTGCCGTAGCTGACGATCAGTCCGCGCCGGGCGGTGGCCTTCAGCGAGGCGTTCCACGTCGCCATGCCGATGCCGTCGAAGGTGACGGGCACGCCCTGACCGTCGGTGATCTCGCGGACATGTGCCGCGACGTCGTCATCCTTGTAACGGATGACATGATCGGCGCCGGCTTCGCGCGCGGCATGTTCCTTCGCCTCGGTGCTGACGGTGCCGATGACGGTCGCGCCGATGGCTTTGAGCCACTGGACGAGGATCAGGCCGACGCCGCCTGCCGCGGCGTGGACGAGCACGGGCCAACCCGCTTCGACCTTGGCGCAGCGCTCGACGAGCGCCTCGACGGTGCAGGCTTTGAGCAGCGCCGCGGCGGCGGTTTCATCGTCGATGCCGGCAGGGAGCTTGAACAGCGAGGCGGCGGGAAGAAGGCGTGCGCTGGCATAGGCGTTGCGCTGCGGCCCGAAGGTCGCGACGCGGTCGCCGGGCCGGAGGCCGTGGACATCGGCGCCGACCGCGACGACCTCGCCCGCCGCCTCGACCCCGAGTCCGCTGGGCAACTCGATCGGATAGGTGCCGTCGCGATGATAGGTGTCGAGATAGTTGAGCCCGACGGCGGTCTGGCGAAGCAGGACCTGGCCGGGGCCGGGTTCGCCAAGCGTCACCTCGCGCCAGTCGATGACTTCGGGTCCGCCCTGGCTCTCGATAAAGGCTTCGATCGCTTTCATGCTCGCGCTCCTGCTGTCCGGTCCATCTGGTGGGCCGGACAGAAGAGCGCAAGGGCAGTGCGGTGAAAGCCCCTCCCCGAAAGGGGAGGGGATCATATCATTTGGGGCGGCGCGGGCTGCGCTGGCCGAAGGGCTTCGGCTTGTAGCGTTCGTTGCCGCCGGGGCCGCCGGGACCACGCGGTCCGCGCGGACCAGCGCGGTCGCCGCCCGGCGCGCGGCCGAGCGTGCTGCGCGGCCCCCGGTCGCCCGGGCCGCCATGCCCGCCCTTGTCGCGGCGCGGCGGATAGGTCGGGCCGTCGGGTGCGGGGGTGATCGACACGCCGCTATCGTCTTCGCCATCCTCGTTGGCGCTGCGCACCACGGCTTCGGCAAAGCGATCGGCGATCGCGCGCGGGATGTTGAACATCGTTTCCTTGGGACCGATGCGGATCGCGCCGATCTCGTTCTTGCTCACATGGCCGCGACGGCAGAGCAAAGGCAGGATCCAGCGCGGATCGGCATTCTGGTGGCGGCCGATATTGAGGCGGAACCAGACGCTGTCCTCGAAGCCTTCGCGGTGGTCGGCGCTGCCGCGTTCGGGACGTTCGCGTTCGCCGCGCTCCCCACGTTCGGGGCGGTCGCGGCCGCGGGCGCTGTTGTCGATCAGATCCTCGGGCGGCGGCATCAAGGCGCGGTGCGCCTGGACGAGCGATGCGGCAATATCCTCAGGCGTGCGCTCGGCCATCAGGCGCTGCGCGAGTTCGAGATCCTCGGGCTCATGCTCGACGGGGGTGAGCAGTTTTTCCATCAGCCGTTCCTGGTCGCGCGCCCGCACATCGGCGGCGGTGGGAGCTTCCATCCATTCGGCGTTGATGCGTGCCCCGCGCAGCATGCCGTCGACGCGGCGGCGGCGCGGATAGGGGACGATGATGACCGCAGTGCCCTTTTTCCCCGCGCGGCCGGTACGGCCCGAGCGGTGCTGGAGCGCCTCGGCGTCGCGCGGGATTTCGACGTGGATGACGAGGCTGAGCGTGGGCAGATCGATGCCGCGCGCGGCGACGTCGGTCGCGACGCAGACCTTGGCGCGGCGGTCGCGCAGCGCTTGCAGCGCCGCGTTGCGTTCGTTCTGGCTATGCTCGCCCGACAGCGCGACCGCGGCGAAACCGCGTTCGACGAGGCTGGCGTGGAGGCGGCGGACATTGTCGCGCGTGGCGCAGAACAGCATCGCGGTTTCGGCGTCGTGGAGGCGGAGCAGGTTGACGACCGCACCCTCGATGTCGGCGGGCGCGACGGTCACCGCCTGATAGGCGATGTCGCCATGGCCGCGGTCTTCGCCGACGGTCGAGATGCGCAGCGCATCCTGTTGATAGCGTTTGGCGAGCTGGACGATCGGTTTCGGAAGCGTCGCCGAAAACAGCAAGGTGCGGCGCGTCGCGGGGGTGCCGTCGAGAATTTCCTCCAGGTCGTCGCGAAAGCCCATGTCGAGCATTTCGTCGGCCTCGTCGAGTACCGCGACGCGGAGCGCCGAGAGGTCGAGCGCGCCGCGTTCGAGATGGTCGCGCAGGCGGCCCGGGGTGCCGACGACGATCTGCACGCCCTGGTTCAGCGCGCGGCGTTCCTTGCTGGCGTCCATGCCGCCGACGCAGGTCGCGATGCGCGCACCGGCCTTGGCGTAGAGCCAGCCGAGTTCGCGGCTGACCTGCAAAGCAAGTTCGCGCGTCGGGGCGACGATCAGCGCGAGCGGCGAGGTCGCGAAGGGCAGGCGGCCGTCCTCGATCAGTTCGTCGCCCATCGCAAGGCCGAAGGCGACGGTCTTGCCCGAGCCGGTCTGCGCCGAAACGAGCAGGTCGCGGCCCTTGGCCTGATCCTCGCTGACCTGCGTCTGGACAGGGGTGAGTGCTTCATAGCCGCGCGCGGTCAGGGCGTCCGAAAGGACGGGGGAAAGATTCTCGAAATTCATTTTGTTCTTCTTATCCTGTGCGGCCATTCTCGGCCGATTCTCTGTTCGTCACCCCGGACTTGATCCGGGGTCCATCGCCCAAGGTTCAGCAATGGCGCGTGGATGCCGGATCAAGTCCGGCATGACGATGGTTTTTGCGGTTTTTTTCCTAAAGGGCTTGGCCCGCCGCGTGTCCGCTGGCCCAAGCCCATTGAAAATTATAGCCGCCCAGCCACCCGGTGACATCCACGGCTTCGCCGACCGCATACAGTCCCGGCACGCTTTTGGCCATCATTGTTTGCGACGACAGATTTGCGGTCGAAATTCCGCCGACGGTGACCTCGGCCTTGGCGAAGCCCTCGGTGCCGTTCGGACGGAATATCCAGCGCGACAGCCGCGCCTCGGCATCGCGAAGCTTCGTGTCGGTCAGGGCTCCGAGTTCGCCGGGGAGCGCAAGGCGTTCGGCAAGCGTTTCGGCAAGGCGGTCGGGGAGCGCGGCGCCCAAGGCTGCACGTACCGAACTGCGCGGGCGGGTACGCTTGGCATCGATCAGCCAGCCTTGCTGGGCATCGGGCAACAGATCGATCGTCACCGGTTCGCCGTGGCGCCAATAGCTGCTGATCTGGAGGATCGCCGGGCCCGAGAGGCCCTTGTGCGTAAACAGCGCGGCCTCGCGAAACGCTGCCTTGCCGGCGCGCGCCTCGACCGGCGCGGCGATGCCCGAGAGCTCACGGAACAGCACATCGCCGCCGCCGAGGGTCAGCGGGACGAGCGCGGGCCGCGGCTCGACGACCTTCAATCCGAACTGGCGCGCGAGGTCGTAGGCGAAACCGGTCGCCCCCATCTGCGGGATCGACGGGCCGCCGGTGGCGATGACGAGACTGGCGGCGGTGAAATATTGGTCGCCGAAGCGGATAGTGAACTTGCCGTCGGCGTGGGTGACGTCGCTCACCGGCTGGCCGGTGCGCACATCGACGCCGGCTTTGGCGGCTTCTTCGAGCAGCATCGCGACGATCTGTTTCGCCGAGCCGTCGCAGAACAGCTGGCCGAGCGCTTTTTCATGATAGGCTATGCCGTAACGTTCGACGAGCGCGACGAAATCGGTGGGCGTATAGCGCGCGAGCGCCGACTTCGCGAAATGCGGGTTCGCCGAGATGAAGCGGTCGGGCGCCGTATTCACATTGGTGAAGTTGCAGCGCCCGCCGCCCGAGATCAGGATTTTCTTGCCGACCCGGTCGGCATGGTCGAGCAGCAGGACGCGCTTGCCCCTTTGCCCCGCGACCGCGGCGCACATCAGCCCGGCCGCGCCGGCACCCAGCACGATGGCATCATATTCGGCGATGGTCATCCGGCCTGGCGCGCGATTCGGCCTTCGCCGGGATGGCGGATGAAAGCTTGGGACATGGTCGTCAGTGCAGCTTCGCGATCGACAGGCTGTCGGCCTTGGCGCGGATCTTCACCGATTCCTCGCTGCGGGTCAGCGCCTTGGCGATCGACTTCAGCGGCATGCCCTTCTTGGCGAGCGTGTGCAGCTTGTCGATCTCGGCGGGAGTCCACGGCTGTTTGTGGCGTTCGAACTTGTCCTTCATGCCTGCACCTCTTGATCGGCGTGCGCCGCGACGATGGCGATCGCCTCTTCGCGGCCCTGATATTCGAGCATCTCGCCCGGCTCGGCACCCATCATCGCGCGGGCGAGCGGCGCGGAGAAGGCGATGTGGCCGCGCGCCGGATCGGCCTCGTCGTGGCCGACGATGGTCAGCGTGCGTTCGGCGCCGTTCAGCGCGAAGGTCACGCGGCTGCCGATCGCGACGACATCGGCGGCGGGCACGGGCTGCACCTCGGCGGTGGCCTGGCGGGTGTGGAAATAGCGCAGGCGGCGCTGGAGTTTCTTGCGTTCCTCTTCGGCGTCGGTAATCGCGATCTCACCCTCAAGACGCGCGACCGCTTCGCCGAGCAGGCGGAGCCCGCGCGGGGTCACGAGATTGGGGCCGACGGGGATCGGCAGCTCAAACTCGGGTTCCTTATGCTCGTCGTCGCTTTCGCGGCGGAACGCAACGCTCATGGTCTGGCTTTCGGTTTCGGGGAGAGGCTTGCCTCTGGACCGCGAAGGTGGCGACAAGAAGGCAGCCATGCTGGACAGCCGCCGCGACCGTGTGTTATATGTACAATACACAGAGGAGATTTGCGATGCGTAACTGGACGATGGCGATCCTGCCGCTGGCACTGACGATGACGGCCACGGGTTGCAGTGGTGCCGACGGCAATGGCGGCGACCGGCAGGACGGCAGCAAAGGCGGGCCGCCCGCCAGCGTCGGCCCGATCACGACGCGCGATTTTGCGCTGACGGGCTTTACCGGCATCGACGTCGCCGGGCCCGACGACGTGACGGTCCGGCGCGGCGACGCGTTTTCGATCAGCGCGCGGGGACGGCAGGAGGCGCTCGACCGGCTCGAAATCAAGCTCGACGGCTCGACACTGGTCGTCGGACGCAAGCGGACGGGCTTCAGCTTTTCGAACAGCGACGAGGATGATGTCGATATCGCGATCACCCTGCCGAAACTCGACACGGTGCAGCTCACCGGTTCGGGATCGATCGAGGCCGATACGGTCGACGGCGACGCGGTAAAGGCGGTGCTGACCGGATCGGGCGACCTGAAGCTGGGCAAGCTGAACGGCAAGAGCGCCAAGATCACCCTGTCGGGTTCGGGCGATATCGAGGTCGGCGGCGGCAAGATCGGGTCGGGCGACGTCAGCATCGCCGGGTCGGGCGACGTCGATGCCGACGGGCTTGTGGCGGAGACGCTGGATATCTCGGTTGCGGGATCGGGCAGCGTCGAGGCGCAGGCGACCGGTCAGGCCGACATCAGCATCCTGGGGTCGGGCGACGTCAAGCTGACCGGCGGCGCGACCTGCAAGACGCGGCAGGTCGGATCGGGTACCGCGACCTGCAAATGATGCGGCGCTGGTGCCGCCTGCGCGAACGGGCTAAGGCGGCACCATGATCCATATCCAGCGATGGGCCGCGCTGTCGGCCGCCGTCTTCGTCGTGACCGCGCCCGCCGCGGCGGCGGAGAAGCGTTACGGGCTGACCAGTTTCGAGACCATCGAGGTCAGCGCCGATGTCGCGGTCGAGGTGGTGACGCGAGCGCCGGTGAGCGCGGTCGCAACCGGATCGCAGGACGCGCTCGACCGGATTGTCGTCGAGGCGCGCGACGGCAAGCTGGTGATCAGCGAGAAGACATTTGCCGGCGACGAAAAGCGCGTGGCACCGCGGGGCTCGGCGACGATCCGCGTCAACGCCGCGAACCTGCGCGCAGCGATGCTGAGCGGCGCCGGATCGCTCCGGATCGACAAGCTGAAAGGCGCGCGCGTGACGATCGGCCTGCGCGGCCCGGGTCAGATCAGCGTCGGCGACATTGTAGCCGACCGCCTGGCGGTCGCGATGGTCGGCAATGGTGCGATGACGCTCGGCGGCAGCGCCAAGCAGGCGCAGATGGCGCTGTCGGGCGCCGGGATGGTCGATGCCGGCAAGCTGGCGGTCGACCAGCTGATCAGCGACAGTGAGGGTGCGGGCGACCATATGCTGAACGCGGTAAAGACCGCCGCGATCACGACACGCGGCGCCGGCAAGACGGTGGTGCTGGGACGGCCGGTGTGCACCGTGCGCAACGTCGGCAGCGGGACGGTGACCTGCGGGACGAAGAAATAAGGGGCTGGCGGCGGCGGTCGTCGGCAGGTCTCGGCCGTTGGTAGTCGTTCCGTCCTTCGTCACCCCGGACTTGATCCGGGGTCCCGCTTGATGCCGAAACTGCCGCCGCTCCAGAAAAAAAGCGGGATCCCGGGTCAAGCCCGGGATGACGAAAGCGGGTGGTGCCTATGCCAGCTTCCCACCCCAATGCCGCTATCCGTGCCCTGCGGTGCCCAGCCCGTCGATCTTCTTCGACTGGCGCACGATCAGGCCGGGGAACCAGCGCGCGATGCGTGCCAGCCGCTTTGCCATCTTGCCGACGGTCACATGCACCTTCGCGCCGTGCACCGCTTCCCACGCCGCTTCGGCGACGCGTTCGACGGGGACGATTTCGAAGCCGCTTGCCGACAGGCGGCTGCGCGCGGGTTCGTTGCTGTCGGCGCTGACCTGGTCAAGCAGCGGGGTGTCGATGAAGCCGGGCATCAGCGAGCGCACTTTGATGCCATGCTTCGAAAATTCGATTTCGAGCGCTTCGGTGAGGCCGCGCACCGCGAATTTGGTCGCCGAATAGACCGCAAGGCCCGCGACGCCGTAAAAGCCCGACGCCGACCCGGTGTTGAGGATCGTCGACCCCGGCGTCGCGCGCAGCAGCGGCAGCGCCGCATAGATGCCGTTGACGACGCCGCCGAAATTGATCGCGATCAGCCGGTCGGCTTCTTGCGGATCCATATCGATATATTGGCCGCCCGATCCGATCCCGGCGTTGTTGAACAGCACATCGAGCCGTCCGCCGCTCGCGGCCGCGAAGCTGTCGAGCGCCGCTTTCCACTGGTCGCGGTCGCGCACGTCCATGATGTGGCGCGACGAGGCGCCTTCGGGGAGCAGCGCCGCGGTTTCGTCGATCCCTTGCGAATTGACGTCGGCGACGCCGACGAACCAGCCTTGTGCGGCGAAATGGCGCGCCGTCGCGCGGCCGATACCCGAACCGCCCCCGGTGATGAAAATCGCCTTCCGTGCCACCCGCGTCCTCCTTACATCAGTGTCAATGTGAGAAGATGCGAAGTTGACGCGCGCGTCAAGCGTCAAATCGCGGCCCGGTTCGCTGCAGCGGTTCGTCGCACCGAGCCCTCTGGACGTCGCAGGGCTTTCACCCTATGTTCAGGGTCCAGCGCCTATATGCGGCGCTTTACGGAAACGAACAGGGGCTATTCTTGCGGTTGTTGCTGACCCTTTTGGCATTGCTGACCGGCCTGGCGACCGCCGACCGGGCGGTTGCCGCGCCTGCCGTTCCGGCGGCGATGGGGTCGCTCATCATGTTCGCCGAGACGGCCGGACAGGCCGAGACCAGCGACAGCGAACGCCGCCCCGCGACGACGACGCCCACCCGCCGCACCAGCGGCGGGGGTGGCGGCCGCAAGGTCCGCAAGGCGGCGCCGCCGCATCTTCCGGGCCTGCTCACCGGTAGCGACCGCGCGCTCGAATAGCATCGAGCCTTAGCGTCCCATCGCGGACGCCGCCCCGAATTGCGGGGCTTTTTTGCATATCCGGCGGCGCCATGCCGCATTGTCATTTCAGAAAATCTCAAGGAAATCCGCCATGTTTGCTGGCCTCGCCAAAAGCCTGTTCGGCTCGTCGAACGACCGTTACGTCACCTCGATGCGCAAGATCGTCGACAAGATCAACGCCTTCGAACCCGCGCTCGAAGCGCTCGACGATACGGCTTTGCGGGCGCAGACGCAGGCGTTTCGCGACCGGCTGAACGCCGGCGAGACGCTCGACGACATTTTGCCCGAAGCCTTTGCGACGGTGCGCGAGGCGGCGAAGCGGACGCTCGGCATGCGCCATTTCGACGTCCAGATGATCGGCGGCATCGTCCTTCATCGCGGCGAGATCGCCGAAATGGCGACGGGCGAGGGCAAGACGCTGATGGCGACCTTGCCCTGCTATCTGAACGCGCTCGAGGGCAAGGGCGTCCATGTCGTTACCGTCAACGACTATCTCGCAACCCGCGATGCCGAATGGATGGGTGCGGTTTACGGCTTCCTTGGCCTGACCACGGGGATCATCGTCCCGAACCTCAACGAGGTACAGCGGCGCGAGGCGTATAACAGCGACATCACCTATGCGACGAACAACGAACTTGGCTTCGATTATCTGCGCGACAATATGAAGTTCGACCGCGTCCAGATGGTCCACCGCGAGTTCAACTTCGGTATCGTCGACGAGGTCGATTCGATCCTGATCGACGAGGCGCGGACGCCGCTGATCATCTCGGGCCCGACCGACGACAAGTCCGAACTCTACATCCGCGTCAACGAGGTGGTCCACCAGCTTGTCGAGGATGATTATGAAAAGGACGAGAAGACCAAGTCGATCAACCTGACCGAAGACGGCACCGAGCATGTCGAGCGGCTGCTCGAGGCTGCGGGGCTGTTGCAGGGCAGCAACCTCTACGACATCGAGAACACCCAGATCGTCCATCACGTCAATCAGGCGCTGAAGGCGATCGTCATGTTCCGCATCGACACCGACTATATCGTCAAGGACGACAAGGTCGTGATCATCGACGAATTCACCGGCCGCATGATGGACGGCCGCCGCTGGTCCGACGGCCTGCACCAGGCGGTCGAGGCGAAGGAAGGGGTGAAGATCGAGCCCGAGAACCAGACGCTGGCGTCGATCACCTTCCAGAATTATTTCCGCATGTATCCCAAGCTGTCGGGAATGACCGGCACCGCGGCGACCGAAGCGGCCGAATTCTTCGATATCTACAAGATGAACTGCGTCACCATCCCGACCAACCGCCCGATCGCGCGGCAGGACGACGAGGATGAATTCTACAAGAATATCACCGACAAGTTCGGCGCGATCGCCAAGACGATCCGCGCGGCGCAGGAGCGCGGCCAGCCGGTGCTCGTCGGCACCGTGTCGATCGAAAAGTCCGAACTTCTGTCCTCCTTTCTCGAAAAGGAAGGCGTTGCGCACAGCGTGCTCAACGCGCGTTTCCACGAAAGCGAAGCGCATATCGTCGCGCAGGCGGGGCGCACCGGCGCGGTCACCATCGCGACCAACATGGCGGGCCGCGGCACCGACATCAAATTGGGCGGCAACGAAGAGTTCCGCATCGACGATGAGCTGAAAGATGTACCCGAAGGCGCCGAGCGCGATGCCGGCATCGCGCGCATCCAGGCAGAGGTTGCCGCCGAGCGCGAGGCGGTGAAGGCCGCGGGCGGGCTGTTCGTGCTCGCGACCGAGCGCCACGAAAGCCGCCGCATCGACAACCAGCTGCGCGGCCGTTCGGGGCGCCAGGGCGACCCCGGCCTCAGCAAATTCTACCTCTGCCTCGACGATGACCTGCTGCGCATCTTCGGCCCCGACACGCTGTTTTCCAAGATGATGAACAAGAATCTGGAGGATGGCGAGGCGATCGGGTCGAAATGGCTGTCGAAGGCGATCGAGACCGCGCAGAAGAAGGTCGAGGCGCGCAACTACGACATCCGCAAGCAGGTCGTCGAATATGATGACGTGATGAACGACCAGCGCAAGGTCATCTATGAACAGCGCGGCGAGATCATCGACAGCGAGACCGTCGACGAGGTGATGCTGGCGATGCGCGCCGAAACGGTCAACGCGATCGTCGCCGACGCGTGCCCGCCGGGCAGCTATCCCGAACAGTGGAACGTCGAGCAGATGAAGGAGCGGACGCTCAATATCCTCGACCTTGCTCCGCCGATCGACGACTGGATGCAGGAAGATGCCGTCGAACCTGAAATGTTCGAGCAGCGCATCCAGGAACAGGCCGACGCCGTCGCCGCCGAAAAGGCGAGCCAGGTCGATGTCGATACCTGGAAGGGGATCGAGAAATCGGTGCTGCTCCAGACGCTCGACCATCATTGGAAAGAGCATCTGTCGACGCTCGACGCGCTGCGCCAGGTGGTGTTCCTGCGCGCCTATGCGCAGAAGCAGCCGATCAACGAATATAAGCAGGAAGCCTTTGCGCTGTTCGAACGCATGCTGTCGAACATCCGCGAGGATGTGACGCGGACGATCGCGCGCATCGACCTGCGTTTCGAGGAGCCCGAGCCGATGGCGCTGCCCGAGCTTCCCGACTTTCTGACCACGCACATCGATCCGTTCACCGGCGATGACAACAGCGCCGACGTCGATGGCGGCGACCTGGGCGTGATCGCGAACACGCTGCCGCCGATGCAGATCCCGCGCCCCGACCTGCCCGAGGGCGAGAATCCCTATGCCGAGCTCGACATCAGCCGCAACGCGCCGTGCCCGTGCGGCTCGGGTCGCAAGTACAAGCATTGCCACGGGGTGATTTGACGTCGGTCCCACTCATTCGTGACCCCGGACTTGATCCGGCGTCCCGCTATTCGACGTCATAAAGCGGGATGCCGGATCAAGTCCGGCATGACGAAGGAAACGAAACAACCCCCTGAAGTTACGGTAACACTTGCCGCCACAAGCCCGCTTGCCAAGGCGCGCGGGGGCGATTAGCATCGCATCTCATAAGCTTGATGGCCGCGTAGCCCCAAGCGACGCAGCAGCAGGAACAATGGGCCGCGCCGGCCGGAAATATCGGGGCGGCTGGTCGATGGCATGTTGCGTGGAAAGGGCGGGCGCATTTCCTTTTTCGACGAGATGACGAGCCAGGAGGGCGGGCCGCGGTCGCCTTACCGCGAATATTGCGACTGGTTCTATGCCGAGGACAGCCAGCGCATCCAGCACAAGACGCAGCAGGCCGAAGCGCTGTTTCGCACCACAGGGATCACATTCAACGTCTATGGCGACGCCGATGCCGACGAGCGGCTGATCCCTTTCGATGTCGTGCCGCGGATCATCTCGGCGAGCGAGTGGCGGCGGCTGTCGCGCGGGATCGAGCAGCGCGTGCGGGCGCTCAACGCCTTTCTCTATGATATCTACCACCGGCAGGAAATCCTGCGCGCGGGCCGGGTGCCGACCCGATTGATCGCGCGCAACGACGCTTTCCTGCCGATGATGATGGGCCTCGATCCCCCGGGCGGTATTTACACGCATATCAGCGGCACTGACATCGTGCGCACTGGCGCCAATGAATTCTACGTGCTGGAGGATAATGCGCGGACCCCGTCGGGGGTGTCATATATGCTCGAAAATCGCGAGACGATGCTCCAGATGTTTCCCGAGCTGTTCGCGAAGGTCGCGGTGCGCGAGGTCGGCGACTATCCGATCAACCTGCTGAAATCGCTCTCCGCCTGCGCGCCGCCGAAATGCGGCGGGACGCCGACGGTCGCGGTGCTGACCCCGGGCATCCACAATAGCGCCTATTATGAGCATAGCTTCCTCGCCGACCATATGGGCGCCGAACTGGTCGAGGGGCACGATCTGCGCGTCGTCGACGGGCGCGTCCAGATGCGCACGACGCAGGGATATAAGGCGATCGACGTCGTCTATCGCCGCGTCGACGACGATTTCCTCGACCCGCTGAACTTCCGGCCCGATTCGATGCTCGGCGTGCCGGGAATCTGGGACGTCTATAGGGGCGGCGCGATCACCATCGCCAATGCGCCGGGCACCGGGATCGCCGACGACAAGGCGCTCTATAGCTATATGCCCGACATCATCGAATTTTATACCGGCGAGAAGGCGCTGCTGCCCAATGTGCCGACGTGGCGGTGCAGCGAGCCCGAACATCTGCGCGAAGTGCTCGACCGCCTGCCCGAACTGGTGGTCAAGGAGGTGCATGGGTCGGGCGGTTACGGGATGCTCGTCGGACCCGCGGCGAGCAAGAAGGAACTGGCGGCGTTCCGGGCCAAGCTGGAGGCCAATCCGGGCAATTATATCGCGCAGCCGACGCTGTCGCTGTCGACGGTGCCGATCTTCACCAAAAAGGGCCTCGCGCCGCGGCACGTCGACCTGCGTCCCTTCGTCCTGATGTCGCCGCAGGGGATTACGATCACGCCGGGCGGGCTGACGCGCGTCGCGATGACGAGCGGGTCGCTGGTGGTGAATTCGAGCCAGGGCGGCGGGACCAAGGATACGTGGGTGCTGGAGGATTGATGGGGACTGCGGCTCTCTTGAACATCGCGCGTCGCCCCCGCGAAGGCGGGGGCCGCTGGAAGTTTACGCGGCAGCGAAGCTGTAGGCTGACAGCGGCCCCCGCCTTCGCGGGGGCGACGCGGGTGTCGCCATGCTAGGCAAGACCGCCGGTTCGCTCTTCTGGATGGCGCGCTATCTTGAGCGTAGCGAGAATAATGCGCGGCTGATCGACGCGGGGTTCCGCATCGCGCTCACCCGGTCGACGACCGCGGCCGCGGAGTGGAAATCGGTGCTCGTCACCGCGGGGGTCGACCGGGCGTTTGTCGGCGCGCATGGCGAATATACGTCGGCACGCGTCGTCGATTTCATGCTTCGCGACCCCGCCAACCCGTCGAGCATCTTGTCGGTGATCAAGCAGGCGCGCGACAATGCGCGGACCGCGCGCACCGCGCTGACGCGCGAGGTGTGGGAAGCGGTCAACACCAACTGGATGACGCTGACCGCGCTGCTCAAGCGCCCGGTCCGCGACGACGACCTGCCCGATGTGCTGACCGCGATCCGCCAGCAGAGCGCGCAGGTGCGCGGCGCCTTGAACGGCACGATGCTGCGCAACGACGGCTTCAACTTCTCGCTGCTCGGCACCTTTCTCGAACGCGCCGACAACACGGCGCGCATCCTCGACGTCAAATATTATCTGCTGCTGCCGTCGGTCGCGCATATCGGCAGTTCGATCGACAATGTGCAGTGGGAGACGATCCTGCGTTCGGTGTCGGCGCACCGCGCCTATCGCTGGCTGTACGGCGCCGAAATCAGCGCGCTGAAGATCGCCGAATTCCTGATCCTCTATCGCCAGTTGCCGCGCAGCCTGGCCTTCTGCTGCGAACGGATGGAGGATAATCTGGCGCAGCTCGAACGCGGCTATGGCGCCGAGACCGAGGCTGGCACCATGGCGCGGGCGCTATGCCACGAGCGGCTGTCGGCGCCGATCCAGACGATCTTCGACAGCGGGCTGCATGAATATGTGACCGCTTTCCTGCGTGCCAATGCTGCGCTTGCGCGGCAGATCGAGCATGATTTCCGGTTCGTGGAATAGGACGGAGCCCGACCATGCGCCTCGCCGTCGAACATACCACCCATTATCATTATGACGCCCCGGTCAGCTATGCGCTGCAACAGGTAAAACTGACGCCCAAGGACCGGCCCGGCCAGCAGCTGGTGACCGATTGGGTGATCGAGGTGGAGGGCGGCGAACGCCAGCTTCATTACACCGACCATCATGGCAATGGTGTCGACCTGATCGCGGTCAGCGGCGGCGCCAGCGAGCTGGTCATTCGCTGTCGCGGCGAGGTCGAGCTGGTGACCTTCGACGGGGTGATCGGCGCGCATCGCGGCGCCATGCCGCTCTGGACCTTCCTGCGCCCGACGCCGCTCACCCGGGCGGGGCGGGGCGTGCGGGCGCTGACCGCGGCGCTGGGCCGCGATTTCGCGTCGGACATCGAACGCGCGCACGCGCTGTCGGCGCTGATCATCGACCGGCTTCCCTACCGGATCGGCATGACCGATGCCGAGACGACGGCGGAGCAGGCGATGGCGGGCGAGGGCGGGGTTTGTCAGGACCATACGCATATCTTCATCGCCGCAATGCGCCATCTGGGGCACCCCGCGCGCTATGTTTCGGGCTATCTGATGATGAACGACCGGACGCAGCAGGACGCAACCCACGCCTGGGCCGAGGCGCATTTCGAGCATATCGGCTGGATCGGCTTCGACGTCAGCAACGGCCATTCACCCGACCAGCGCTATATCCGTGTCGCCACCGGGCTCGATTATCGCGATGCGGCCCCGGTTCGCGGCATGCGCTATGGCGCCGCGCAGGAAAATCTGGTTGTCCAATTGCAGGTCCAGCAATAAGCGGGGCCGGGCAAGACGACTTTCCGGGCGGGGAAAACGGGACAAGATGACCTATTGCGTTGGCATGCGTTTGAACAAGGGACTGGTGTTCATGTCGGACACCCGCACCAACGCGGGCGTCGACGACATTTCGCAGGTCCGCAAGATGCGCAGCTGGCACATGCCGGGCGAGCGCGTCATCACGCTGATGTCGGCGGGAAACCTCGCGACGACGCAGGCGGTCGTCAGCCTGCTCGATGAGCGTACCAAGGCGCCCGAGGACCGGCATCCTTCCATCCTCGAAGCACCGTCGATGTTCCAGATCGCGACGATCATCGGCGAAACGCTGCGCGGCGTCGTGATGCGCCACAATGATGAAGGGCCGGCCGCCGAATCGCTGTTCCGCGCCTCGCTGATCGTCGGCGGCCAGATCAGGGGGGCCGAACCGCGATTGTTCCTGATCTATCCGGAGGGCAATTTCATCGAGGCGGGTGAGGACAATCCCTTCTTCCAGATCGGCGAGACGAAATATGGCCGGCCGATCATCGTGCGCTCCTACGATCCCGCGATGTCATTCGAGGATGCGGTGAAACTGCTCTGCGTCTCGTTCGATTCGACAATCCGCGCGAACGCCGGGGTCGACCTGCCGATCGACCTGAAGGTGCATGAGCGCGACGAATTCACCAGCGTGCGTGAGCGGCGGTTCGAACGCAACGATCCCTATTATGAAAGCGTCGCCGACGGCTGGGCCGAAGCGCTGGGGATTGCGCTGGCCGAACTGCCCGACTTTCATTTCTGATACCGCGATAGCGCAATTATCGTCGTCGCCCCGGACTTGATCCGGGGTCCGAAATTGCGCCGTCGAAATGGATCCCGGATCAAGTCCGGAATGACGATGGCGGGATTATCTGTTCTTTCGCCCCTCGATCAGCCCATCGACCAGGCTCGGGTCGGCGAGCGTCGAGGTGTCGCCGAGTGACCCGAAGTCATTCTCGGCGATCTTGCGCAGGATGCGGCGCATGATCTTGCCCGAGCGCGTCTTGGGCAGGCCGGGGGTCAGATGGATGTGGTCGGGTGTCGCGATCGGGCCGATTTCGGTGCGCACCTGCTGCTTCAGTGCGGCGGCGACCTCGTCGGTCGGTTCGACCCCGGCGTTCAGCGTGACATAAGCGTAGATGCCCTGACCCTTGATGTCGTGTGGGAAACCCACCACCGCGGCCTCGGCGACGAGGTCGTGGAGGACGAGTGCGCTTTCGACCTCGGCGGTGCCCATGCGGTGGCCCGACACGTTGATCACATCGTCGACACGGCCGGTGATGCGCCAATAGCCATCGGCATCGCGGCGGCAGCCGTCGCCGGTGAAATATTTGCCCCTGTAGGTCGAGAAATAGGTTTCGGCGAAGCGCTGGTGATCGCCATAGATCGTCCGCGCTTGCCCCGGCCAGCTGTGCGTGATGCAGAGGTTGCCTTCGGCCGCGCCGCCCGTCTGTTCGTCGACGAGCACGCCGCCCTCGGCATCGACGAGTTGCGGGCGGATGCCGAAGAAGGGGCGTCCCGCGCTGCCCGGCTGCATCGGGTGCGCGCCGGGCAGGGTGGTGATCATGATGCCGCCGGTTTCGGTCTGCCACCAGGTGTCGACGACGGGGACGCGGTTCTTGCCGACAAGCTGATGATACCAGCGCCATGCTTCTGGATTGATCGGTTCGCCGACGCTGCCGAGCAGGCGGATCGACGACAGGTCATGGCGGGTCACATAATCGTCGCCTTCGCGCATCAGCGCGCGGATCGCGGTCGGCGCGGTGTAGAGGATATTGACCTGATGCTTGTCGACGACGCGCCAAAAACGGTCGTGGTCGGGGTAGTTGGGAATGCCCTCGAACATCAAAGTCGTCGCGCCGTTCTGCAAGGGACCATAGACGACATAGCTGTGGCCGGTGACCCAGCCGATGTCGGCGGTGCACCAGAAGATTTCGCCCGGCCGATAATCGAAGCCATAATGGAAGGTGCTGGCAGTCCAGACGCTGTAGCCGCCGACGCTGTGGAGCACGCCCTTGGGCTTGCCGGTCGAGCCCGACGTATAGAGAATGAACAGCGGGTCTTCGGCGCCCATCGGTTCGCACGGGCAGTCGGCGCCGACGTCGGCCGACAGCGCGTCGTACCAATGATCGCGGCCTTCGTGCATCGTGATGTCGCCGCCGGTGTGCGCGATGACGAGCACCGCCTTCACCGCGACCTTTTCGAGCGCCTTGTCGACATTGGCCTTGAGCGGGACCTTCTTGCCGCCGCGCAGACCCTCGTCGGCGCAGATCACCCAGTCGCTCGCGCAATCCTCGATCCGCCCGGCGATCGCATCGGGGGAGAAGCCGCCGAAGATGACGCTGTGCACTGCGCCGATGCGCGCGCAGGCGAGCATCGCCACCGCGCCTTCGGGGATCATCGGCATATAGATGGTAACGCGGTCGCCCTTTTTGACGCCGAGTTTCTTCAGCGTGTTCGCCATGCGGATGACGTCGGCGAGGAGTGCGGCATAGCTGATCGTCCGCGTCTCGCCGTCGGGCGCGTCGGGTTCGAAGATGATCGCGGTGCGCGCGCCATGTCCCGCCGCGACATGGCGGTCGACGGCGTTGTGGCAAAGGTTGAGGACGCCGTCCTCGAACCATTTGATCTCGACCGGGTCGTACGACCAGTTGCCGATCTTCGTCGGGGGGGTCACCCAGTCGAGGCGCTTCGCCTGTTCGGCCCAGAAGGCGTCGGGATCATCGATGCTCTGTTCGTAGAGCCGGTCGTAGTCGGCGGCGTTGCAGTGCGTGTCGGCGGCTGCGTCGGCGGGAACGGGAACAAAGGGCTCGGATGCAGGAAGATCAGAGGGGGGCAATTCGGACGACACTTAACGATTCTCCCGGCTATTTTCTCGCAACGCCTCTCCTATTCGATCGGCATCGTTGGAGCGAGCAAGCAAATCTTCAGTCCCTTTACCGGTTCGCATCGCGTGTAGTCGAGGTGTTCCGAGGTCGCGCGCGCGATGCGGTGTCTCGCCCCCGGGACATGCTCGGGCATGCTTTGCTCGATGCCGACGCGGCGCGCGACGAACAGGGTGCGTTATTCCGAGGCGTTGCCGATGATGCCGGGGAGTTCGTTCGAAATGCAGAAACGCGCGAGGGTCGTTCGCATCCGATGATTGGCGATCAATAACAGTCCCATTGATAAAAAACCTTGCTGAAGTCCCGCTTCAGCAGGTCCTCGCGGCGGATCATGAACTGACCCTGCCCGGAGTCGCCCCACATCAGGTGATCGTCGCTCCAAAGGTTGATCAATACGCGATCGACGTCTTGATAGGGTGCAGTGGAGCGCCAGTCCGACTGGGTGAAGCCGGGGTGACCCCCGACATGATGGACCGACGGATTCGCCTCATCTTGCTTTTCGACAAGGGCATGGATGCGGTCGCTCTTGTCGCGATCGTTCAGCAACGTTTCGAGGTCGCGTTCGGCCAGCCAAGAATCGACAGAAGGGATCTGATCAGTCCGTTTCGGCTGCAGCGCGATGCCCTGTGTAACGGTGGCGTCGTAAAGCGGGGAGTAATCGTCGATCCCGCGATCGCCCGATGGCCGCCCCATGTGCAATTTTCCGGGACCGCCGAGTTTTTCGCGCCAGATGACGCGGAACTTGCCCGCTTCAGGTTTTTCGAAATTCGCCCCGTACAGGTCGCCGCGAGCAATAAAGAATTGCAGGATGCCGCTGGCCGGATAGTCGGGTAGAGGCGGCAGTTCGGCAAAATCGATCTGGGCGAGGAACGACATGGGGCGTCCTTCTGTATCGGTCGGCCAGGATTCGTCGGCGGCCAGCCATACCGGGCCGCCGATCCGCGTGCCACCCGATGTAGCGGGGGCCGGTCCCGACGGCTTGAGCTCGATTGCCGGCAGGCTATGGCCCTTTTGCCAGGCCGCAAATTCGGCAACGGCGGGATCGCGCAGCAGTTCCTCCATCGTCGGTTCGGCGTGGGTTGGCGCCGTACATCCGAAAATGCTCATGATCGAAGCGCCGAATGCCAACCGGACAAGAAGATTTTTCATGCGATCGGTGATAGCGGCCGATCGCATCGGGAGCGAGCCAAATCAGAACTGGAATCCCGTCCCGCAGGTCAGGCGGATCGCCAGCCGAAGCCTTGTTCGAGCGCGACGATTTGTCCCTCGGCGCCGACCGGCTCTTGCGAGCCGTCGGTCAGAAACCCCAGCATCGCGGCGTCGCCGACGTCGATATGCGCAAGCGTTCGCGCGCCCTCCGGCGTGCGCGCCACGACGACGCCGGCCTTCGGATTGCCGTCGCGGCCATAGAATATCGTGTAGCTCTCGATCGTCGCCGCCCCGGCATAATCCTGGGCCAGCTCGGGCACCGGCCCGCGCTTCGCTTCGGCTTCGGCCTGATAGTCGAAGTCCTGCGGGAAGCTTGCCGCCGCGATCGGACGGTTGCCGAGGATGATGCAATGATTGTCGGTCGCGAAGCCGCCGTTGGCGAAGAGGAAGCCATAGCGGCCCTCGCTCCGCAATTTCTGGGTCATCGAGACGATCGCATGGCTCATATAATTGGCGATCGGACCGCCGCCGAAGGTCAGGCCGCCGAACACGCTCGCCGGACGATCCCATGGCCAGCCGAGGATGCGGCGCGCCATTTTGGGGACGCAGGGGAAGCAGCTGTAGAGTTCGACGAAATCGAAATCCTGAACCGTCATCGCGTTCAATTCGAGCGTATGGTTGATCGACGTTTCCATACTGACGCTGCCGTCATAGCCGTCGCGGTGGAGGATGCTTGGCGGCTCCTTCGCCGCCGCGCCCATGCCGACGTAGACCAGCCGGTCTTCGGCGATGCCGCGGCGGCGGGCTTCGGCAAGGCTCGCGACGATGAAGCCCGCGCCCTGGTTGACCGAAGCGTTGGCGACCATCAGCTTCGAATAAGGAAAGGCGATCGGGCGGTTGCGTTCATCGACCCGCAGGATGTCATCGGGCGAGGCGGGCTGGCGGATCCACGCGCCGTCGTTGGCGGCCGCGACCTCGGAAAAGCGCGACCAGATTTTGGCGCTTTCGAATTGCGCTTCGGCAAGGCTCTGGCCCCAGGCGGCGCGCGTGGCGTTTTCGTAGAGCGGATACACGTCGACCGGCGCGGCGAGACCGTGAAGCTGGGCGTAATCGGGCTCGCGCCGCGTTGCCACCTTGCGGACCGCGTTATAGCTTTTGTCCTCGCCGCTCGCGGCTTTCGCGGCGCGGCCGGCGGCGGTGCGCAGGGCCTCGGCGCCGACCACCGCCGCGAGTTTCACTTCGCCTGCGCCGATGCGGTTGGCGGCTTCGTTGAGCAGGCGGACGGGGGTGTCGCCATGCGGGGCGGGGGATTGATAATTGATCGCGGGTGTCGCGCCGATCGCGGCGGCGAGCGGTTCGCAAAGCTTGCCGAGATGGTGAAAGCTGATCTGGTCGACGATCGCGAGACTGTCGAGTTGGGCCAGCGGCACGCCCGCGTCTTTCGCCGCGACCGTCAGCGCGGCGACCATCAGCCCGAGCGAATCCAGCCCCTGATCGGGATCGTCCGGGCGGTCATTGACCTGCCCGACGCCGATAATTACCGGAATGCGCTCGGGATCGGTCATCGCCATCTAGCGGGCTTTCCATTCGGGCTTGCGTTTCTGCGCGAAGGCGAGAGGGCCTTCGCGCGTATCCTCGCTGCGCATCAGCATGCCGCGCTCGCGGGCATTATGTTCCCAATAGGGTGCGTCGGACGCGATACGGCCATCCTGGATGCCGAGCGCGACGCGCTTCGAAACCTGTACCGAAAGCGGCGCGTTGGCGGCGATCTTTTCCGCCAGCGCAATCGCGGTCGGCATCAGGTCGGCCAGCGGGACGACATGGTTGACCAGCCCGAATTCGGCGGCGCGGGCGGCGGGGATCGGGTCGCCGGTCAGCATATATTCCATCGCCAGCTTGCGCGGCAATTGCTGGACGAGGCGGAAGGCGCCGCCCGCCGCGGCGAACAGCCCGACCTTGACCTCGGGCAGGCCGAATTGCGCATGGTCGGCGGCGATGATGATATCGCTCATCAACGCGATCTCGCAGCCGCCGCCAAAGGCGAAGCCGTTGACCGCGGCGATGACCGGTTTCGATATCGGGTGCGCCACCATGCCCGCGAAGCCCCACGCCTGCTGCGCCTTGTCGTCGGGCTGCAGGCTTTCGCCGCGTGATAGCGCGACAAGGTCGGCGCCGGCGCAGAAGCTCTTGTCGCCGGCGCCGGTGATCACGACGGCGCGAATTTCGGGGTCGTTTTCGGCGGTTTCGAGCGCGGTGCCGATGCCGACATGGACGGCGGCATTGACCGCGTTGCGCGCCTCGGGCCGGTTGATCGTCACGATCAGCACATGGCCGCGGCGGTCGGTGAGGATGGTGGTGTCGGTCATCGCGAATCTCTCCCTTTCGGACGAGTATCGCGGTGAGTTGACGTTTACGTCAACTGGAAAGGGGCATAACGTAGATCGGGCCGTCGCCCCCGCCTTCGCGGGGGCGACGGCCTTAAATCAGATCGACTGACCCGTCTTCGCCCAATCCGCCAAGAATCCTTCGATGCCCTTTTCGGTCAGGATATGCTTGAACAGGCCCTTGATGACCGACGGCGGCGCGGTCATCACGTCGGCGCCGATCTTGGCAGCTTCGAGCACATGGATGCCGTGGCGGACGCTCGCGACGAGGATTTGGGTCTGGTACGAATAATTGTCGTAGATCAGCCGGATATCGTCGATCAGCTGCATACCGTCGAAGCCATTGTCGTCGTGACGGCCGACAAAGGGCGAGACGAAGGTCGCGCCCGCCTTGGCGGCGAGCAGCGCCTGCGCGGCCGAGAAGCAGAGCGTGACATTGACCATCGTGCCGTCGCTGGTCAGCGCCTTGCACGTCTTCAAACCGTCGATCGTCAGCGGCACCTTGATGCAGACATTGTCGGCGATCTTGCGGAGGATTTCGGCCTCCTTCATCATCGTTTCATGGTCGAGCGCGACGACTTCGGCCGAGACGGGGCCGGTGGTCAACGCGCAGATTTCGCGGGTCACTTCCTTGAAGTCGCGGCCCGACTTGGCGATCAGCGACGGGTTGGTGGTGACCCCGTCGAGCAGGCCGGTTGCGGCGAGTTCCTGGATGTCGGCGATTTCGGCGGTGTCGGCGAAGAATTTCATGGCGCAGGCTTTCCTGTGGGAAGGGTGATTCGGATTTCGCTTCGCCCTAGAGCAACCCGCGCGTAAATTGAACCGTCGCTACCCTTCATTCGTCACCCCGGATCAAGTCCGGGGTGACGAGGATTTGAATCTGCTGGCGTTCCATCTTTGTTCCGATTATGCGGACCGCATGGCCAAAGCGAAACGTCAATATGTCTGCCAGAATTGCGGCTCCGCCACCTATCGCTGGCAGGGGCAGTGCGCCGATTGCGGCGAGTGGAACACGTTGGTCGAGGAAGCCGCCGAAACCGTGTTTTCGGCAAAGCACGACCTGAGCCGCGGCGGGCGGACGATCGCGCTCGAAACGCTCGACGCCGACAGCAAGATGCCCGAGCGCATGCTGTGCGGGATCGCCGAGTTCGACCGTGCGCTGGGCGGCGGCTTCGTCGCGGGATCGGCGACGCTGATCGGCGGCGACCCGGGGATCGGCAAGTCGACCCTGCTGTTGCAGGCGGCGGGGCGGTTGGCGCAGGCGGGCAAGTCGGTCGTCTATATCAGCGGCGAGGAGGCGGCGGCACAGGTGCGGCTGCGCGCGCAGCGGCTGGGGCTCGGCGGTGCGCCCGTTGCGCTGGCGAGTGCGACGTCGGTGCGCGATATATTGGCGACGCTCGACGGGCGCGCCGCCGACTTCGTCGTGATCGATTCGATCCAGACGATGCATAGCGACCTGATCGACAGCGCGCCGGGGACGGTGAGTCAGGTCCGCGCGAGCGCGCAGGAACTGATCCGCTATGCCAAGGACAGCGACGCGGCGATCGTGCTGGTCGGCCATGTCACCAAGGACGGGACGATCGCCGGGCCGCGCGTGCTCGAACATATGGTCGACACGGTGCTGGCGTTCGAGGGCGAGCGCAGCCATCAATATCGTATCCTGCGCGCGGTGAAGAACCGCTTCGGCGGCACCGACGAGATCGGGGTGTTCGCGATGGGCGAGGAAGGGCTGGGCGAGGTGTCGAACCCGTCGAGCCTGTTCCTGACCGATCGCAGCCGCGACGTCCCGGGATCGGTGGTGTTTCCGGCGCTTGAGGGTACGCGGCCGGTGCTCGTCGAGGTGCAGGCACTGACGGTGCGGCTGGCGAGCGGGGCGACTCCCCGAAGAGCGGTGGTCGGCTGGGACAGCGGGCGGCTGGCGATGGTGCTCGCGGTATTGGAAGCGCGCTGCGGGCTGCAGATGGGCGCCGCCGAAGTCTATCTGAACATCGCGGGCGGTTACCGGCTGACCGATCCCGCCGCCGATCTCGCGGTCGCCGCGGCGCTGATCTCGGCGTTCAGCGAGCGGCCGGTGCCCGCCGATGCGATCGTCTTCGGCGAATTGTCGCTGTCGGGCGAGGTGCGGCAGGTTTCGCACGACGGGCTGCGGCTCCGCGAAGCGGCGAAGCTCGGTTTTTCGCGCGGCTGGGGCCCCAAGGGGATGAAGGGGGTCGGCGGAATTTCGGTGACCGGCTTCGGACGGCTCGGCGAACTCGTTGACCTGATGCTGGGGCGTGATTAGATCGCGACTATCAACACCGTTCGTCCTGAGGAGGGGCTGAGCTTGTCGAAGCCCCGTCTCGAAGGACTTTGACGCCTCGGTCCTTCGAGACGCCATTTCGACAAGCTCAATGGCTCCTCAGGACAAACGGGTTGGCAATGCAGGACAATTAGGCGATCACTGACAGGCGAATATGGGAAGTCTGACGGCTCTGGATATCCTCGTGCTCACGCTCGTTGGCGGCGGCGCGGTGCTCGGTTTCATGCGCGGGCTCGTGCAGGAAGTGACGACGTTGCTGGCGTGGGTGCTGGCGATCGTCGCCGTGCGCCTGTTCCACGGTATCGTGACCGGCTTCGTCGCCGGCTGGGTCGGGACCGAGGGCGGGGCGGCGATGCTGGCGTTCGTGCTGCTGTTCGGCGGCGTATTCGCAGCTGCCAAATGGGGATCGCGCGCCATGGGGCAGCGCAGCCGCGCCTCGCTGGTCGGCGGATTCGACCGCGGGCTGGGCGCGGGGTTCGGCGCGGTGAAGGGACTGATCGTTGCGACCCTGCTCTTCATGGTCGTGACGCTGCTTTACGATATCGGCTATGGCAATGCGCAGCGTCCGCTGTGGATGACGGGCAGCCGCACCTATCCGGCGCTCAACGCAACGAGCGGAGCGATGAGCAAGGTGATCGCCGAACGGCGCGCCGCGGCGCGTGAAGCGGAAGCCGAAACGGCCAAACAGGATGCGTCCGAAACGGCCGGCAAATGAGCGCGCCGCTTTATAATCGCGACATCCTGTCGCTCGCGGTCGCGACCGCCGAATATCTGCCGCTTCCCGCCGCGCGCCATCATGCGAGCGCGCGCGCCCCGCTGTGCGGCAGCCGCATCCTCCTCGACCTCGACGCCGACGCCGATGGACATGTGACCGCGATCGGCATGCATGTCGAGGCGTGCGCGCTGGGGCAGGCGGCGGCGACCTTGCTGGCGCGGCATGCGCCGGGCCGCGGCATCGCCGATATCCGTGCGGCGCGCGATGCGATCGCCGGCTGGTTCGGCGGCGACGGGGCGCTGCCCGCCTGGCCGGGCTTCGCCCTGCTGGCGCCGGCGCGCGACTATCCGGCGCGGCACGGCGCGATCCTGCTGCCCTTCGACGCCGCGATCGCGGCGCTCGAGGGTCAGACGGCACCCGCATGACGATGCTCGCGCTCGCGGCCGCCGCGGCCGAGGTCGCGACCGGAAATGCGACCGACGCCGCGCTGACCGAAGGCGCGATCCTGCTCGGCGTCGCGACCCTGTTCGTGCTGATCTTTCGGCGCCTCGGGCTTGGCGCGGTGCTGGGTTATCTGATCGCGGGCGCGCTCGTCGGGCCGCACGGCCTCGGGCTTGTCGGCGGCGGCGAATCGAAGCTTGCCTTTGCCGAGCTCGGCATCGCCTTCCTGCTCTTCCTCGTCGGGCTCGAACTGTCGCCCGGGCGGTTGTGGCAGATGCGCCGGGCGATCTTCGGGCTCGGGCTGGCGCAGGTCGTGGTGACGGGGCTCGTCCTCACCGGCCTCATCTACCTGACCCTGGGGTTCAGCTGGCAGGCGGCGCTGGCGCTTGGCCTGCCGCTCGCGCTCTCGTCGACCGCGCAGGTGCTGCCCAGCCTCAAAAGCTCGGGCCGGATCAACTCGCCCTTCGGCGAAAAGGCGTTTTCGATCCTGCTGTTCCAGGATCTCGCGATCGTGCCGATGATCACGATCATCGCGGTGCTGTCGCGCGCGCCCGCCGATCCGTCGGCGCCGCCGGGATGGCACATGGCCTTCTTCACCGTGTGGGCGATCGTCGTGCTGGTCTTCGCGGGCCGCTTCGTCGTCAATCCGCTGTTGCGGCTGATCGGGCGCTATGGCGAGCGCGAGCTGTTCGTCGTCGTCGGGCTGCTCACCATATTGGCCAGCGCCGCGCTGATGCACAGCCTGCATCTGTCGACCGCGCTCGGCGCCTTCATTGCGGGCGTGATGCTCGCCGATTCGCCGTACCGGCACGAGATTGAATCGGATGTCGAACCTTTCCGCCTGATCCTGCTCGGTCTGTTTTTTCTCGCGGTCGGCATGGTGCTCGACATCGATGTCGTGCTGGCAGATCCGCTGCGCGTGGTCATGCTCGCGCTCGGGCTGGTCGCGGTGAAAGTGAGCGTGCTGACCGTCATCGTCCGGCTGTTCGGCAAAAGCTGGAAGACCGCGCTTGGGCTTGGCCTGCTGCTCAGCCAGGGCGGCGAATTCGGCTTTCTGCTCTTCACCCAGGCGGCCGGCGCGCTGCTGATCCGGCCCGAGGCGGCGAGCCTGTTCAGCGCGGTGGTGACGCTGTCGATGGTGACGACGCCGTTCCTGATGCTGTTCGCGCGCAACCTGGAATTCTCGCCCGATCGCGACGGCGAGGCGCCCGAGGGCCCCGACGACGCACCGCTCGGGTCGGCGATCGTGATCGGTTACGGGCGGTTCGGGCAGATCGTCGCGCAGATGCTGCACGGGGTTGCCTGTTCGGTGACGCTGATCGACAAGAAGCCGAGCCAGATCGAACTGTCGAGCCGTTTCGACACCAAGGTCTATTTCGGCGACGGGCTGCGCGTCGACCTGCTCCGCCGCGCGGGGGCGGATGAGGCGCGGCTGATCATCTTCTGCATCGACGACGCGTCGGTCGACGCGGCGGCGGTGAAGCCCGTCGTCGATGCCTTCCCGCAGGCGAAGGTGCTGATGCGCGTATTCGACCGCCGCCAGTTGATGGCGATCGACGGCGCGGGGACGGCGGGCGCAGTGCGCGAAGTGTTCGAAAGCTCGATCGCGCTGGGTCTGCTCGCGCTGCGCGAGCTCAACGTCGACCCGCGCGAAATGGAGGATGTCGAGACGGCGCTGCGTCATATGGACCAGACGCGCTTCGATGCGCAAATGGCCGACGGCGATCTGTCGGCGGGCATGGATCACCGCTTCAAGCCTGGCGGCGGGCGCGAGGCCGCCAGCGTCCTCGAAAAGCTGCGCCAGCGGCGTCAGGCCGCGAAGGCGGCGAAGGAAGAGGCGAAAGACGAAGCGAAGGAAGGCGAGATCGAGCGCGCTACGGCAACGCGCGCCTGACGCGCGCCATCGATCCGGCGGACAAGGCCGCGATCGCCAATGCGGGCACCCCCGTCAGCGCCATGGCGAGCAGCAGATTGCCTTCGACCGCGCGGTCCGACAGGCTGCCCGTCAGCAACGGCCCGAGTGCGCAGAAGGCGGCGATGACGAAGCTGTAGATCGCGAAGCTGCGCGCGCGCAGTTCGGCCGGGATGATATCCTGAAGGATCGTCGGGATCAGCGCGTTAGCGGTGCTGGTGAGCGCGAGGAACAGCGCGATCGCCGCCAGCGCCTGATTCTCGCCGCCCGCACTGCCGAGCCAGACGAGGCAGGGGACCGCGAGCATCGCACCCGCCGCCATGACGACCGGCCGCGACGCCTCGCCGAGCCGCGGTTGCAGCAGCCGGTCGACGAGGCCCGCGACGGCGAGACTGCCGAGACTGGTCGCGAGCGTGATGAGGCCGAGTGCATGGCCGGTCGGGGTCAGGTCGGCGGCATAGCGGCGCACCAGGCCGAGCGCCGCCATCGGCGCGACCGCCTGCACCGCGATCGCCAGTCCGCCGGCGGCACCGAGGAAGAGCAGGATGCGGCGCCGCTGCGCGCGGAAGAAAGGGAGGAGCGCGGCGGTCGCGGCAGCTCCATTGCCGTTCGGGTCGCGGCGCGGCGGGTCCTGAACGAACAGCCCGGCGCCGAGCAGCGGCAGCGCGAGCAGGCTGAGACAGAGAAGCGCGAGGCGCCATGGCTCGGTTCCGGCAGGGGCGACCGAGCCGGCGAAGGCGAGCAGATTGCCGCCGAAATAAAAGCCCGCGCTCGCCCCCGTTGCCATCAGCGCCGCAAAAACCAGGTTCGATGGCACCCGGTGCCGCTCGCCGACCAGATCGGGGATGAGCGAATAGACGACCGGGATCATCGCGAATTCGGTGATCCCCGACGCGGCGCGGCCGACGAAGAACAGAGCGAAATTGGGCGCAAGACCGCTGAGCGCGGTGAGCAGGCCCCACAGCATGATCAGCCCGAGCAGGATCGACTTGCGCGAATGGCGGTCGGCAAGGCGCGCGAGCGGTACGGCGAGCGCGCTGGCGACAAGGATGCCGGCGATGCCGTGCAGCGCCCCGATCACCGCGTCGGAGACGCCGAAACTGGCCTGGATCGCGGGCGACAGGATCGATTGCAGCCCGCGGTCGCTCATCTGCGTTCCGGCGGTAATGCCGAGGAAGGCGACGGCCCAGAGGCCGGCGGGCGTCGTCGGCCTGTCGGCTTCGATCAGCTGGCGCGTGTTGGCAATCGCAACCAAATATCAGGCCCCCACGGCATGAATATTGCAAATCATTTGCAACTGGCTAGCGCAATGATGGGTCGAGGGAAAGGGGGAATGGTGGTTTTGGGGTGGGGAGCGGACGTTCGCTAACCATCCATAACCGTCGCCCCCGCGAAGGCGGGGGCCGCTGGCAACCTTGCGCTCGGCCGATTGCGGCCAGTTAAGGGTTGGACATGCCCCCGGCATGTCCAAGAATGGTCCGGGGGACCATTCGACCCTTCACTCCTTCGCGGGGCGACGGTTATTTGGCTAGCGTCCGCTTCCGGCCGTTTCCTGCCCTCCTTCGTCATCCCGGGCTTGATCCGGGATCCCGCTTTTTTTTGGACGCACCGGCAGTTTCGGCATCAAGCGGGACCCCGGATCAAGTCCGGGGTGACGACGAAAGGAAGATCAGCAACCAGCCGTTCCCGGCGCGCGGGCTTCCGCCCTTCAGCGATCGAGAAACGCCGCCACCGCATCGAGGCCATAGTCCTCGGTGACAAAGCTTTGCCCGATGCCGCGCGTCAGGATCAGCGGCAGCCTGCCGCCGCGCACCTTCTTGTCGTGCGCCATATGACCCGCGAGCACCGCGCCGCCGGTGTTGATCCCGGCGCTGGCAAGGCTGTGGGGCAGGTCGACGCTTGCCAGATGATCGCGCACGCGATCGGCATCCTCGGCGGGGCAAAGGCCGTTCGCGGCCGAAAACTGATGCGCGAGCACCATGCCCGCCGCGACCGCTTCGCCGTGGAGCAGCCGGTCCGAATAGCCGGTTTCGGCCTCCAGCGCGTGGCCAAAGCTGTGGCCGAGGTTGAGCAGGGCGCGGATGTCCTGCGTTTCGCGCTCGTCGGCGGCGACGATGCGCGCCTTGGCGGCGACGCTGTGGGCGATCGCCTTGTGGCGCGCGGCGCTGTCGCCGGCGAGCAGCGCGGCGCCATGTTCCTCGCACCAGGCGAAAAAGGCGGCGTCGTCGATCAGGCCATATTTGACGACCTCGGCATAGCCGGCGCCGAGTTCGCGGCGCGGCAGCGTTTCGAGCGTCGTCGGATCGATGACGACGAGCGCGGGTTGATGGAAGGCACCGATGAGGTTCTTGCCCGCGGGCACGTTGATCGCGGTCTTGCCGCCGACGCTGCTGTCGACCTGTGCCAGCAAGGTGGTCGGCACCTGAACGAAGTGGCAGCCGCGCTTGACGATGCTGCACGCGAAGCCGACGAGGTCGCCGATCACGCCGCCGCCCAGCGCGATGACATGATCGCTGCGCTCGACGCCTTCGCCGATCAGCCAGTCGGTGAGGCGAGCAAGGCCGGCCCAGCTTTTCGTGCCCTCGCCGGGATCGAGGACGAAGGAGGAAAAGGAAATTCCTTCACGGCCGAGCGCGGCGCCGACGCGCGTCAGATAGTGGGGGGCGATATGGGCGTCTGTGACGATCATCGTCCTTGGGCGCTTCAGGAGCGGCGCGACATGGCGGCCGATGTCGGCGAGCAGCCCGTCGCCGATCAGGATCGGATAGCTGCGGCTGCCGAGGTCGACGCTTAGCTGTTCCATTGCGAGAGAGCCTCCATGATGGCGCGCACCGTATGGTCGTGCGGTGTGCTGGCCGAACTGATGCGCACATGCGCCTCGGCATAGACGGGGTTGCGGATCGCGGCGAGTTCGCGGAGCACTTCGCCCGCGTCGCGATCTTTCAGGAGCGGGCGATGGCTGCGGCGCCCGACGCGATCGACGAGCGTCGGAATGTCGGCGTCGAGCCAGATGCAAAGGCTGCCCGCGAGGATCAGCGCGCGCGTTTCGTCGTTGATGAAGGCGCCGCCGCCGGTCGCGAGCACCAGCGGCTTGCCGGTCAGCAGCCGCTGGATCACCCGCCGTTCGCCGTCGCGAAAATGTGCCTCGCCGAAGCGCGCGAAAATGTCCGAGATCGTCATCCCCGCCGCGCGTTCGATTTCATCGTCGGCGTCGGCAAAGCGCATGCCGAGCCGCTGCGCCAGCCGGCGCCCGATCGTCGATTTCCCCGACCCCATCAGCCCGACGAGCACGATCGACCGTTCGCGGATCGACGCGCGGGTCGCCTTTGTGCTGGTCGGGGCCGGGCTTTTCGGGTTTCGCGACATGATGCGCGCGGCTATACCGCCCGAACCGGGCGGGACAATGGTTTTCGCCCTGCGACGAATAGTGGGCATGGGATATTGCGCGCGAAGGGCAGATCGGGAAAAGGCCGCTGGATTGCACGCGCGATCGTGCTGGGCCTGCTATTGATGGCCTTCTGGCTGTTCCTGCTGTTTCTGGGCCGGCCGATCGAGCCCAAGACGATTGAGGTGGACGTGACCGACAAGATTGCCGAAAGCGCTTCGCGATGAAGAAGATAATCCTATCGCTGACGCTGGGCCTGTCGGGCACCGCCATGGCCGCGGCGCTGGTCCTCCCCGCGCTGGCACAGGAATCGCTGCTCCCCGAAGGGTTCGGCAATCCCGCCGAGACCCCCGCACCGCGCCCGTCGCCGACGCCCTCGCCCAGCGCGGCGCCGACGCCGAAAGCCACACCGAAAGCCATTACGATCGCCCCGCCGGTCACGCCCACCGTCGCCAGCAGCGCCGCGAGCGATGCCGATGACACGGAAAGCGGCGAAGAAGGCGAAGAGGTTGCACCCGGCACGCTGAAATATGACCTGCCGCCCGGCGCGCGCCGGCTGCTGACGCGCATTGGGCCGCTGACCCCTGAAACGGGCGGGCTGGCACCCGATGCGTTCGGCGTGCGCGGGCAATATGCCGCCGCGATCATGCGCAATACGCGCGGCGACCTGGCGTCGCGCTGGGGACAGATCTTGCTACGGCGGTCGCTGACTTCGGCAATCGACACGCCCGAAACGATCAACGGCGCCGACCTGGCGGCCGAGCGCGCCGCGCTGCTGCTCCGCATGGGCGAATCGATTGCGGCGCGCTGGATCGTCCAGTCGGTCGATTATGACCGCGCGAGCCCGCGCCTCGTTTCGGTCGCGCAGCAGGCGTTTCTCGCCAACGCCGATCCGGCGGGCATGTGTGCCTATGTTCCCGCCGGCCTTGCGCATGGCGACGAACAGGCATGGCGGCTCGCCGCTGCGATCTGCGCCGGCCTGTCGGGCGAAGCCGGCCCCGCCGGCTGGGCGATCAGCCGGGTGCGGTCGAGCGGGAAAATCTCCAACTTCGACATATTGCTCGCCGAGCGCGTGCTCGGCGCCACTGGTGCGGGACGCCGGTCGACGACGATCGAGTGGGACAAGGTCGACCGGCTGACCAGCTGGCGCTTTGGCCTGGCGACCGCGACGGCAATTCCGATTCCCGAGCCGCTCCGCGCGTCGGAACCCGCCTATATGCGCGGCTGGACGGTGCTGGCGCCGATGACCGACATGGCGCAGCGCGTCGCTGCGGCGCCTGACGCCGCGGCGCGCGGCGTGCTGTCGAGCGAAGCCTATGTCTCACTGCTCAGCGCCGCCGCGGGCGAGGAAGAGCCGGGCGAAGCGCTCGCGACGCAGACCGATGCGCTGCGAGGCGCCTACGGCGCGGCGAGCGGGGCCGAGCGTTACGGCGCGATGCAGGGGTTGTGGGGCGCCGACGCGAATACACCGCAGCGCTATGCCGCGATGGTCGCGACCGCGCGCGCCGCCGCGGCGCTGCCGATGAACACCGAGGTCGGCGACGATCCGTGGCAATTGGTCGGATCGATGTTCGCGGGCGGATACGACCATAACGCGATCGACTGGGTGCCCAGCGTTTCGGTCGGCAGCCACGCATGGGGCGTGCTCGCGGTCGGCTCGCCGCGCCCGCTCAGCGGCATGAGCGCGGGCGCGATCGGCAATTTTGCCGGCGACGACAGCAGTGCCGAATCGCTGCGCTCGAAATTCCTGCTGGCCGGCCTGGCTGGCCTGGGACGCATCGACGCCAGCGGCGCCGCGTCGGCGGCGAGCGATCTGGGCGTCGACCTCGGCAAGCAGACGCGCTGGTCGCGGGCGATCATGGCGGCGGCCGAACGGCGCGAGCCGGGGATGGTCGCGCTGCTCGCGGCGGCGGGGATGCAGGGCGACTGGTCCAAGGTGCCGCCCTATCATCTTTATTATATCGTCCGCGCGCTGCGCGAAGTGGGGCTTGGCTCCGAAGCGCGGATGATCGCCGCCGAAGCGGTGGTGCGTGTCTGAGTTTGCAGGTCCGGTCCCATATTGCGGCCTGCTGTGATAGGGCGTCCGAAAAGTTGCGTGTTCCCGCGAAGGCGGGGATCCATCTCCGGACAGTTCAAAATGACACCGGCAGATGCTGGGTTCCGGCCTTCGCGCGAACACACGACCTTTGCCGTGGCGACAGGACGCAAGCCAATGACAAGGCCGGATTTGTGCCATGTCTGACGGCGCCCTGATCGACCGCTTTCTGGAGATGATGGCGGCCGAGCGCGGCGCTTCGCGCAACACGCTCGCCGCTTATCGGCGCGATCTCGATCAGGCGGCCGAGTGGATCACGGGCGGGCTGGCGGATGCCGACGTCGCCGCGCTTCGGAAACTGATGGCTGATTATCAATCGCTTGCGGCGAGCAGCGCGGCGCGGAAATTGTCGGCGCTGCGCCAGTTTTTCGCGTTTCTGCTCGACGAGGGGGAGCGCGCCGATAATCCCGCCCTCGACATTGCACGCCCGGCAACGCAGCGTCCGCTGCCGCGCATCCTGACGCACGAGGATGTCGAGCGGCTGTTCGCGCAGGCGGTCGAAGAGGCGGCGGGCGAGGTGCCGCCGGCCGCGGCGGTGCGCATGCTGTTGCTGCTCGAACTGCTCTATGGCTCCGGGCTGCGCGCGAGCGAACTGGTGTCGCTGCCGCGCCGCGCGATGGCGGGCGGGCGCGAATTTCTGATCGTGCGCGGCAAGGGCGACAAGGAACGGCTGGTGCCGTTGTCCGGACGCGCGCGGGACGTACTGGATCGCTGGACGCCGCTGCTCGCCGACGGTTCGCCCTGGCTCTTTCCATCGGGCAAGGCGCATATCTCGCGCGTGCGGCTGTTCCAGATGCTGCGCGGGCTTGCGGGCCGCGCCGGGATCGACCCCGCGGCGATCAGCCCGCACGTGCTGCGCCATGCCTTTGCGACGCACCTGCTGGAAGGCGGGGCGGATCTTCGCGCGCTGCAACTGATGCTTGGCCATGCCGATATCGCGACGACCGAGATTTACACGCACGTCGACAGCCGCCGTCTCGTCGAACTGGTGAACAAGCGGCATCCGCTGGCGCATATGGATGCCGGGCGCACCGCGCCAGACGTTGACGTTGCGACGCCATCGGCTTAGCGGTCCGACGATGACAGCCTTTCTGGACTTCGAAAAACAGGTCGCGGCGCTCGATCGCCAGATTGCCGAATTGCGCGAGATGGGCGACGATCCGACGCTCAATATCGACGGCGACATCGCGCGATTGGAGGCCAAGTCCTCGAAATTGCTGCGTGAAATCTATGCCAAGCTGACGCCGTGGCAAAAGACGCAGGTCGCGCGCCACCCCGACCGGCCGCATTTCAAACATTATGTCGCGGGGCTGTTCGACGACTGGATGCCGCTGGCGGGCGACCGCAATTTCGGTGACGATCAGGCGATCCTCGGCGGGCTTGCGCGCTTTCGCGGCCGGCGCGTGATGGTGATCGGGCATGAGAAGGGCGACGATATCCCGTCGCGCATGAAGCATAATTTCGGGATGGCGAAGCCCGAGGGCTATCGCAAGGCGATCCGCCTGATGCAGCTTGCCGACCGTTTCGGGCTGCCGGTGGTGACGCTGGTCGACACCTCGGGCGCGTTTCCGGGCATCCAGGCCGAAGAACGCGGGCAGGCCGAAGCGATCGCGCGGTCGACTGAACAATGTCTGGCGCTGGGCGTGCCGATGATCGCGGCGGTCGTCGGCGAAGGCGGGTCGGGCGGTGCCATTGCGCTGGCGGCGGCGAACCGCGTGCTGATGTTCGAACATGCCGTCTATTCGGTCATTTCGCCCGAGGGCTGCGCGTCGATCCTGTGGCGCACGTCGGACAAGGCGGCCGATGCCGCGGCGGCGATGAAGATGTCGGCCGAGGATCTGCTGGCGATGAAGGTCATCGACCGCATCGTTCCCGAGCCCGTCGGCGGGGCGCACCGCGCGCCCGAAGTGGCGATCGCTTCGCTGGGCGACGCGATCGATCAGGAACTGGGCGCGCTGGCCGGGCTGCCGCGCGATACATTGCTTGCCGCGCGCGAGGAAAAATTCCTTGCCATGGGCCGCGCCTGATCCCGGAACCTGATCCACGCCTTTGGCGTTATTTTTGCGAGATATGGGCAAGCCCCGGTTCGGTCGCGGCTTGCCTTGTCATGATCAGAGGATATTCCTGAAAACGGAATATGCTTGGCAATCAAACCATAAGGGAGGCGCACCGATGATCCGCAAGACGATGACCGCTTTGGCCATCACACTGGCCGCCGGCATGGTGATGGGACAGGGCGGGGTCAATGCGCCCGCCGACGCCAAGACCAAGGCGATCCGGACGGCGACGAGCATTTCCGCCAGTGATCGCAAGCAGGGGCAGGATGCGCATCCGCAGCTGATGGAGGAGTTCGGCGGCGCCTATGCGGGGCAGCAGGCGAGCTATGTCAATCGCATCGGACAGAATATCGCGGTCCAGTCCGGTCTGTCGCGCAGCCCCAGCGATTTCACCGTGACCTTGCTCAATTCGCCGGTGAACAACGCCTTCGCGATCCCCGGCGGCTATGTCTATGTGACGCGCCAGCTGATGGCGCTGATGAACGACGAGGCCGAACTGGCGGGCGTGCTGGGGCATGAGGTCGGGCATGTCGCGGCGCAGCACAGCAAGAAACGGCAGTCGGCGGCGACGCGCAATGCGATTCTCGGCGTGCTGGCGCAGGTGGTCGGCGGGGCGATCGGTGACAATGGCGGGCTGCTCGGCGGCCTGGGCGGGTTGATCCAGAATAATGCGATGCAGGTCGCGCAATATGCGACGCTGGGCTTTTCGCGCAGCCAGGAGCTCGAGGCGGATCAGCTTGGCGTCCAATATCTGCGCAGCGCCGGTTATGATCCGCTGGCGCTGTCGACGATGCTCGCGAGCCTTGCCAACCAGACGAATCTGGAAGCGCGGCTGTCGGGCGGCGATGCGCGCGCGCTTCCCGAATGGGCGAGCACCCACCCCGATCCAGCCTCGCGCGTCCGCAACGCCGAGGCGCTGGCGAGCCGCGCGGGCACGGGCGGGGTGCGCAACGCCGACGCTTTCCTGACGTCGGTCGACGGCGTGCTCTATGGCGACGATCCCAAACAGGGCGTGGTCGAGGGCAATGAATTCCTGCACCCCGATTTCAAGCTGAAGTTCGCGGTGCCGAATGGTTATGGCATGCAGAATGGCGCGAGCGCGGTGTCGGTCAGCGGCAACGGCGGGCAGGCGCAATTTTCGACCGGCGCCTATCATGGCGACATGAACGCCTATATCGCGGCGGTGTTCAAATCGGTCGCAGGGAATGCGTCGATCAGCCCGGGCAATCTTCAGCGGACGACGGTGAACGGCATTCCGGCCACTTATGCGGTCGCGCGCGCGAACACCCAGTCGGGGCAGGTCGATGTGACCGTCTTCGCGTATGAATTTTCGAAAACTCAGGCCTTTCACTTCGTCGCGCTGACCAAGGCAGGCGGCGCCGGGGTGTTCAATCCGATGTTCAACAGCGTCCGGCGGCTGAACACGGCCGAGGCGGCGGCGATCAAACCACGGCGGATCGATGTCGTGACGGTCGGCCGCGCCGACACGGTGGCGGGCCTTGCGAAGCGGATGGCGTACAGCAATTATCAGTCGGAGCGCTTCCAGGTGCTCAACCGGCTGTCCGCAACCAGCCGCCTGACGCCGGGACAGAAGGTCAAGCTGGTCGTCTACGCCAGCCGCTAGGGCATCCGGCGGACACGAAAAAGGGCGGTGGATCGCTCCACCGCCCTTTCCGATCCTCGCTCTCTGGCTACGTCTGGTAGCGAGAGGAAAAGCGATTAATTCGTCGTCTTAACCTTATTCGCCGCCTGCAGTTCGGTGTCGACCTTGGTAAAGGTGCCGCTGACGGTGCTGCCGACCGAACGGAAGGCGGCGATGCCGGCGACGGCGATGAGAGCTGCGATCAGGCCATATTCGATGGCGGTGGCGGCTTTTTCGTTGCGAATGAACTTCTTGAAAAACTTCATGTCTGGTCTCCTGACAAATCACTTACCCTGTTGACGGTCTGGTCGTAGTCAACATGTCTCGATCTACGGAGAATTGGTTTTAAAAGGCTTAATGTCGAAAAGCGTGTTGCGCGGCCGGCTGTCCCAAAACTGAACGGTCACTGCCCCTTGGTCGCTTTGTCGGATGTTTGTGAAACAAAAGTCCACATCCCGCGGGTCTCGGCGGCAACGCCGCTGACCGCGGCAATGATGGCAACGAAGATCAGCGCGAGTATCAACCCATATTCGATGGCTGTTGCGGCCCTGGTCGACCGCATCAGCTCGGAAATTTTGCTCATTGTTCCGCCCCTAACTGCAGTTATAGTTCCGCAAGGGTGCCGAAGATCGCACAGGAGGGTTAATAATTTGGCTGCGCCGATCACCGGGAATCCCATGGAAAACTGTCTTCTCGTGGTCGCGGCGGCGCTCATCGACCGCGACGGCCGCCTGCTCGTCCAGCAGCGGCCCGAGGGTGGTTCGATGGCGGGATTGTGGGAGTTTCCTGGCGGCAAGGTCGAACCGGGCGAAACCCCCGAACAGGCGCTGATCCGCGAGCTTGGCGAAGAACTGGCGATCGACGTCGACCACGCCTGCCTGGCGCCCGCCTGTTTCGCCAGCGATACGCTGGGCGACCGGCATCTGCTGTTGCTGCTTTATGTTTGCCGCAAATGGCGCGGCACACCGGTCGCGCAGCACGCCAGCGCGCTACGCTGGGTCCGGCCGGTCGAGCTTCATGGCCTTGCCATGCCGCCGGCCGACAAACCGCTGATCGGGCTGCTCGAAGCGCTGGTCTAAATCTTCGGTTTCAGCGCTTCGGCGAGCGAGGCGGTGCCGCTGCCGCGCCGTGCCGGCTTTGGTTGGTCGGGGTGCGGGGCCCAGCCGCTGAAATAGATGAGGCGGAACGTCTCGGCGATTCGGCCGTCGGGATCGGCTTCGCCCGCGAAGGCGGCGGCGATGCGGGCGGCTTCTTCGCGTGTCAGCGGCGGCGGAGCCGGGGCAAGCCGGCTCGACAGCCCGGCCGCGCGCAGGTCGCGGACAAGGCTGAACCAGTCGCCATAGCGGACGGTCAGCGTATCGACATCGACGACGGGGAGGGTGAAGCCGGTGCGCTGGAGCAGATTGCCCATCGCCGCCAGGTCGATCTGTGGATGCAGCCGTGCGATCGTACGCACGCCATCGGCCATCATCGCGCGGCGCAGGCGCGGCAGGCTGCCGTCGCCCGTGAAAGCACCGAGCAGCAGGCCGTCGGGGGCGAGCAGCGCGCGCAGGCGGATGAGCGCGCCGGGCACGTCGTTGACGCTGTCGAGCCCGCCTGGCCAGACGATGAGGTCGAAGCTGCCGAAGGGCATGTCGACGCCGTCCGCCTCGCCCGCGACGGCGCCCGTGCGGGCGGCGAGGCGCGGTCCCGCCTCGAGCAGGGTCAGCGTCGTGCCAAGTTCGCGCAGATGCGCAGCCAAGGCTTCGTCACGCGCACCGATCAGCAGGATCCGGTCGAAGCGGCGCGTGACCATGGCGAGGCGGTCGAGCAAGGTTTCGGTGACGATCGGCGCGATAAAATCGGCATCGCCAGGCAGGCCGGCCATGCGATCGCGCTGGGCGCGATGGCGAGCGGGGGAGAAGAGCGGGGATTGCGACATGCGGCGCTTGTGCCGCCCAAGGCGTTGGTTCACAAGTCCGCTATGGGGCCAGGCATGGGGGATATTGCAGAGGACCGGGCGGCGGTGGGAAACATCGGCCGCGGTTTGCGCCATATCGCGCGCGCAGTCGTCGATTATGCCTTGCCGCCGCGCTGCCCCGGGTGCGGGAGCATCGTCGATGACGACCGCCAGTTTTGCCTGAGCTGCTGGTCCTCGCTGCACTTTCTCGACGGTCCGGCGTGCGCGCGATGCTCGATCCCGCTGCCGACCGCCCTGCCGGGCGGACCGGTGACCTGCGGCGCGTGCCTTGCGGCGGCGGCGCCCTTCGATGGTGCGCCGGCCGCGGTCGCTTATGGACCCGTCGCGCGGACTGTCGCATTGCGGCTCAAATATGGGCGGCGAACGGGGCACGCGCGGCTGATGGCGCAATTGATGGCGCGCCGGCTGGCGGCGCTGGCGGGGGACGCGCCGATATTGCTTGTCCCGATCCCGCTGCACCGCTGGCGGCTCTGGTCGCGCGGGTTCAATCAGGCCGCGCTGATCGCCGCCGAACTGACGCGGCTTGCCGGCATTCCGCACGACCATCACCTGCTGCTCCGGACGAGGGCGACCAAGATGCTGCGCGGGCAGGGACGGCGCGAGCGCGAACGGATCGTTGCGGGCGCTTTCGGGCTGGCAGCGGGAGCGAAGGAAAAGGCGGCGGGCCGCCACCTCGTGCTGATCGACGACGTCCACGCGAGCGGCGCGACCCTGCGCGCGGCCGCACGGGCATTGCGGCGGAGCGGCGCGGCGCGCATATCCGCGCTCACCTGGGCGCGCGTCGTCCCGGATGCATTGATGACGAGCAACATATTTGACTTTGCGCGCGTTGATTCCGATATGTTCGATGAAAGGATGACAGGATAGCCGCATGGCAAAGATCGAAATCTTTACCAAATTCTTCTGCCCCTATTGCACGCGCGCGAAAGCGCTGTTCGATCGCAAGGGAGCGGATTATCAGGAAATCGACGTGACGATGGACCGCGCGGGTTTCGACGCGATGGTCGATCGTGCCGGCGGCGCGCGCACCGTGCCGCAAATCTTCATTGACGGAAAGCATGTCGGCGGCAGCGACGACCTGGCCGCGCTCGATGCGCGCGGCGGGCTCGACCCGCTGCTCGGCCCGGCCTGACCCTTGATCGTCTTCGATCTTTGCTGCGCGGCCGGTGCCCACCGGTTCGAAGCCTGGTTCGCGAGCAGCGACAGCTTTGCGGACCAGCAGGCGCGCGGTTTGATCGCCTGCCCGGTGTGCGGCGACAGCGAGGTCGCAAAAGCGATCATGGCACCGCGCGTCGGCGCGAAATCGAACCAGCAGATCAGCGTTGCCGCGAAACCCGTCGACGCGCCGGCGGCGGGGGAGCCTTCGCCTGAACTGGTGCGCAAGGTGATCGCCGAAATCGCCGCGAAGCAGGCCGAGATGCTGCCGCAATCGCGCTGGGTGGGCCGCGATTTTGCGAGCGCCGCACGTGCGATGCATGAGGGGCGTGCGAAAGAGGATTTGATCCACGGCCAGGCGTCGCCCGCCGAGGCGGAGGCGCTGCGCGACGACGGCATCGCGGCGATGCCGCTGCTAGTGCCCATCGTTCCGCCCGACGCGGTGAATTGACGCCGCGGCTAATTGGTCCGCACCGATTGACGCTTGGCGCCCCGCGCCGCTACACGGACCGCGCGTGCACCCGTAGCTCAGCAGGATAGAGCATCAGATTCCTAATCTGGGGGCCACAGGTTCGAATCCTGTCGGGTGCACCACTTCGGAACAAAGCTGGGCACTGCGCCCGGCTTTGTTTCGGCGGCTCCCGCGATCAGCGCTTCCAGCAGATTGCTTTTCGAGCCGATAATCCGAACCTCTCCGACATCGACCTCTACCCGCTGTGCAAGCGCGCGGACATGATCCCGGCGATAGCCGCCCTCTTCGATTCGCATCCGCCGCCGCGCGGTGGTGGCGAACTTCGCCAGCATCTCGGGCGCGACTGACTTTTGGCCCGCAGCTCCGAGCGCGGCGGTCACGCGCTCCGCATCGGCCTTGGCTTGATCGCGTGTCGCCTTTAGAGTTGCGATGCGCTCCTTGAGGTCCGGGTCGTCCACATCGGCAATCCCATTCTCGATTGCGTCAAAGAGCCGCTTTAGGCGCAGGTCGGTCTCGGTGGCTCGCTTGTTAAGGTCCGCCACATGGCTGCGCTTGCGGGTTGCCTGTTCCTGTCGCCGGTCCAGCACCGCAGACAGGATGGCTTCCAGCCGGTCGGGTTGGAGAAGCCGGTCCTCCAGATGCTTGGCTACCAGATCGTCGAGCTTCTCCATCGGTACCGTCATGCCAGCGCAGGCGGTCGCCCCCTGCCGTGCCTTCGTCGAACAGGCATAATAGCGATATCGGCCACCTTTGCCGGTACGGATGGTCATGGCGCCACCGCACTTCGCACAATGAATGAGGCCGGTAAGGAGGGTCGGGCCGCTCACGACGCGGGGCGGCATCTTCTTGGGATTGCGGGCCTGCAAGTGCGCCTGCACCCCCTCATAGGTCGCTTGATCGATGATCGGGGGCACATCGACCGCAACGGCCTCTGACCTCGGTTTAAGCTTCCTATCCTTCCCTCGGCGGTTGAACTCGTGACGTCCGGTATAGGTCGAGCGGGTCAGTATCTGGTGGACGGCACCAAGGCCCCAACGCCCGCCATCGCGGGTGCGAATGGACCTCTCGTTGAGCCACGCCGCGATTGCCTTGACCCCCATCGAGCCTGATATGCCATCGCCCTCTAGAGCTAGCCGGAAAATGGTTCGCACGGTCTCGGCATGGAAGGGGTCAATCTCCAACCGCTTCTTGACCTTGGCGCCGCGCTGCTCGGCTGCGACAACGCGGTAGCCGATCGGCGGCATCGATCCATTCCAGAAGCCTTGCCGAGCATTTTCGCGCATAGCACGCAGCACATGCTTGGCGGTCTCCTTCGACTGATACTCATCGAACAGCGCCATAATCTGGCGCATCATGACGTGCATGGGATCGTCGCCCATTTCCTGCGTGATGGAAACGAGCTTCACGCCATTCTTGGCGAGCTTGCGGATATAGAACTCCAACTCGAAATGATCACGGAAGAAGCGCGAAAAGCTGTGGACCACCACGAGGTCAAACGGCGCCGGTTTCGACGTTCCGGCCTCGATCAGCCGCTGGAACTCCGGGCGGCGGTCATTGGTCGCCGAGGCGCCCGATTCAACATAGGTGTCGACGACCTTCAAACCGCGTGCAGCGCACCAGCCTTCGCCCTGCACTAAAGCGGCTGCTCGCTGACGTACTGAGTGATGAGAGGCAATTTCGCGCCATTCTTGTTCTCGATGTCAGCCGATGGGGTCGTTTTCAAGACCTCGATCAAGCCGCGCACTACGAATATATGTGTCAGGAGGCGGGCGTAAACCGACAGCGACAGACGCAGTCGAACGGAAGCCGCTGGACCCACGCGACGGTGCGACGCACTTTGAGCAATCCCCTTTATGTCGGAGACTATGTATTTGGTCGCAAACGGAACAACCTTGGATTGGAGGTCGCCGTTCCGGAGACGGACTGGGTACGAACAAAGGTTCTCGATCCCATCATCCCCTTGGAAATGTTCGAGGCCGCGCAAACGAGGCTAGTCAATTGTCGCCAACTTTTCACGAACGAAGAGATTCTGGCTGGCATGTCGCGCTTGCTGGCGGAAAAAGGCGTTCTGACGCACAAAGTGATTGTTGAGTGTCACTACGTATCGTCTCCTGCTACGATAGTGCAGCGCTTCGGAAGCATGGTCGCCGCCTATCAGCGGATCGGTTATGATCCGCCGAAATATTACCCACCAAATCCGCAAGGGCGCCGCTACACGTCCGCCGAATTACTGGAGCGGCTTCGCACACTTCACGAGGATCAAGGGTTCCTCAGCGTGCGGTTGATCAACGACGATAACTCGCTGCCGTCATATAATTACATCTGCGCCCGCGTCGGCGGCATATCCAAAATTCTCGCAAAGATGGGCCTTCCTGTGACGGCGGAAGCGCAGAGGCTGGCGACGCTGAAGCGGACGCAGCGGGACGTGGTGGGAATGCCGGGGCGTTTCAAACCTCGACGACATCGTAATCCCGATGGGACACGAGTCACGAATGAGCAACTGGTCGACCACCTCAAACGCCTGCTGTCATTGCACGGCTATCTGACCACGGAGATCATCAGCGCGGATCCGTATTGCCCGGATCCGCAATTCTTCCGGCGACGACTGGGGAGTATGCCGAGAGCCTATGCCCTTGTCGGCTACGCAGGGTCGCGCAGAGAGATTGCCGTCGCCGCCCACGCCCGAAGTGCCGCGACCAAGAACACGAAGGCACAGCGCTGACCCGGAATATAGGGGGAGCACCGCGCACGGCCCGCGTCGAGACCTAGGAAAGCAGGATGGCGAAGGAATTAGTTTTTCAAGGCGCAGGCGCGGGGCCGACGCGGGCAGCCCAATATATCCGTATGTCAACCGAACACCAAAGATACTCACCTGACAACCAGCGGATCGCGATTGCGGCGTTTGCAGCTTACCGCGGTTTCGAGATTGTCAGGACGTACGAGGATAGCGGAAAGAGCGGGTTGACATTGAGCGGTCGTCCCGCCTTGAAGCAAATGCTGAGCGACGTTTTGAGCGGGACAGCCGACTTCGACACAATCCTCGTCCTCGATGTCAGCCGGTGGGGCCGCTTTCAGAACACCGATCACCCCCGCGCCGGGCGGCGCCAGACGTCCTTCGAACGCGCGAGGGCCGACATCTGAGCCGGTGCCGCTATCGCAACGCCGAAAGCTTCTTCCTCGCGATTGAGGAACGGCTTTTCTCCGACACAAGCGACCTTCTCTATCAAACCGGCATCGTGGCGCAGTTGGCTCTAACCTCACATCTGCTGGACGTCGGTTTCGACGACAGGTGGTGCGCCCGACATATTGGACTGCATATCGGAAAGGCGCTGGCCTACGCCAACTTGACCGGCCTCAACTATCACTCCCCCGCACTTGAACTGCTGGCTCCTGTGCTGTCGCCTTACAACGTCTGGCGCAATCCGGACTTCGACGAATCGCGGCCCCCGGTGCCCAAGTCGCTACCCGATGTGCCGCCCTTGCTCCGAGATTTGCTCGATCATGTGCGAGGCGTGACGGGACACCCTCGCCCACGGCGGAGGAAGGCTCGTGGCTGACGGCAACCTCGCCGCCCGCTTCGCGCGCACGATCCGCGACCTGCTCGTCCCGCCGCCGGTCGTTCCAAATTTTGGCGAGGCTCCCGATCCGGAGATTGCGCGGATCGAATGGGCGATTGCTCGCTTGCCAAAGCGAACCCGCGATGTGTTCCTGATGCACCGCTTCGACGATCTTCCATACGACCGTATCGCCCATCGTCTCGGCATCAGCGAAAAGGCGGTCGAGCGGGAGATAGTCCGGGCGCTATGCGCCATTCGCAAGGCCAGAGAAGAACATGCCCGCGAGCGCTTCGGCTAGCCTTTTGCCCGACGCATTTATGCTGGCGATTCGCGTCGGGACGCTGGAACAGCGCCCCAAAGCCGCACCAACGCCGGAATCCGATCTTTCCCATTCGTTCTTTTTCGTCTCCATTATTGGATGCGAGCCAAGGAAGTGCGGATTGTTGTTCCATCGCGCGATTTACTGCGCGACCGTTGGAGCATGGCCCGCCCTTCCTCTGAGCGAGCGCCCAGCGCATCGCAACAGCTTGAAGCGCTGCTCGGCAAGCCGTGGCCCTTTCCCGGTCGCCCTCCAAAGCATGACCTCTCGACGTGGCGCGTCACCGATGATTGGCCCGATCCCGTTCCGGTTACGTTGGCCGAAGTCGAAGTGTTTGAACGCTGGTTCGGCGATCTCTTCGACGAGCTATTTTCCTCGCCCCTTTGAACCGACCTTTTGGAGAGTGCCATGACCGCGCCGCAGACCATCACGGGGGCGCGCGCTGCTCTCTACCTTCGCGTCTCGACGGCGCGGCAGGCAGAACATGATGTGTCGATACCCGACCAACGACGGCAAGGCGACGGTCCAAGGTTAGACCGCTTTTTCCCGCATCCTCATAGGTCTTAAGGATTTCAAAGCCTTGGTGTGCAGCGAATGATGCGATAAATATACGCTGATTATCGAGCGAGTAGCGCTGATGCTCGGTAGACATGCGGACATATTGCACCGCAGGGGTCAGGCCGGCGCCGGGCCCCGTAAGTATCAGGTCTTTCGCCATGTCCGCTCCAGTGCCGAAGGAACGGTCGCTAACCTCGGAAAATTTCAGATATGTGGCACGGGCGGTGGCGAACGGATGTCGCGTCCGAGTAGCCAGCTGACATCCGCATTTTGAGATTCGGTACTGGAATCCGTCCGACTGCTCCTGAGCATCCGTTTCCCATCATGCGAAATGCGCGCTTGCTGTTGAGGATACAGCAGCACTGACATCGTGTGGTGTGCAGTTTCGTTCACTCCCGATCCCGATATCAACCGATAAGCGTTTTAAATCAACTGCTTAAGAGACTGGCACGCCCTTTGCGTTTCCGCCCCTGTCTGCTCCGCGACGTGCGGGTCGTTTCAACGATAAGGGGTAATCTCAGTGTCCAGGAAATCTATCGCGTCCCAATCTTGGCGCCTGCTCGGTTGTAGCGTCGCTGCCATGTTGGCGGCAGGGCAGGCTGGCGCCGCGCATGCGAATGAAGACGCCGCGGCCGCTGGCGACGCGGCGTTGGCCGATGCGGGCGATTCCGGTTCTGCGATCGTGGTGACCGCGCAGCGCCGGGAAGAACGGCTTCAGGATGTGCCCGTGGCGGTCACTGCGATCGGCGAGGAGAAGTTCACGGTCGGCGGGCTAGGGCGGTCGGCCAACGAGGTGCTCAACCTTGTGCCCAATGCGTCGGCGGGGACGCAGCAGCACGGGCGTCCGCGCTGGTGGATCCGCGGCGTGGGGGCAGGGCAGCAGCAGCTCGACCTCGCGAATCCTGTCGGTTTCTATCTCGACGACGTCTATATCAGCAACGCGAGCGCCACCGGTCTGCCGCTCTTCGACATCGAGCGGGTCGAGGTGCTGCGCGGTCCGCAAGGGACATTGTGGGGAAAGAACACGACCGGCGGTGCGATCAACGTCATCTCGAAGCGGCCGTCGCTGACCGGTGACGACGGCAATTATGTGAAGCTCGAATATGGGACCTACGACAACAAGGTCGTCGAGGCGGGGGTCGGCACGGCGATCGTCGAGGATCGGCTTGCCGCGCGCGTTTCGGCGCGCTTCGACGATCGCGGCGGCCGGTTCGACAATCTCTTCACCGGCGAGAAGTCCAATGCGGTGAAGGACGTCGTCGTGCGCGGGCAATTGCTCGCGGCGCCGACCGACAATTTCGAGGCGCTGCTGAGCGTCCATTACCGCGATTATGATACCGACGGCAGCTATTGGACGACAGCAAGCTATGTCCCGAGCGGCGTGGTTCGGAACGGCTATGCGCCCTCGACGCGGATCAACGACATCAGCGCGAACGCGCCCGAATATGGGCGATCGAGCCAACTTGGCGGGTCCTTGCATCTCGACTGGGATTTCGGCGGGATCACCCTGACCTCGATCACGGGCTATGAACGCTACAAGACGCGCGGCGCCGGCGAGAGCGATTACACGCCGCTCGAAATCTCGCGTGGCTATACCGAGGCGCGCTCGCGCCAGTGGAGCCAGGAGCTTCGGTTGGCGTCACCGCAGGACGACCGGCTGACATGGATCGTCGGTCTCTTCTATTTCAACGAGGACATCAACTCGAACGCCTTCTCGGCGACCTTGCCGCGGGGCTCGGTTCCGTCGCTGCCGGGTACGGCTCCCGCGGCCTTCAGTGACACGGCCTATCATCACAAGGCCGAAAGCGGCGCTGTCTTCGGCAGCACGAGCTTTGCCTTCACCGACAGCCTGAAGCTCACGCTCGGCGGCCGCTGGAGCCGGGAGACCAAGGAGGTCGACTTCGTGCGCCGCGCTTCGCCCAACGCCGCCGCCGCGTCGTGGAGCAATCTCGCGCAATGGTGGAACAGCTACACCGGCACGTACGGCGGGCCGGGCACGTTCAGCAATTCGCTCAAAGAGACATGGGACGCCTTCACTTACGACATCACCCCGTCGTGGAAGATCGCGCGCGATCATCTTCTCTATGCGAAATTCTCGCATGGCGTGAAATCGGGCGGCTTCAATACCGCCGCGACCTTGGCGATCGCGCTGACCGATGTCCGGCCCGAGAAGCTCGACGCGTTCGAGATCGGCTACAAGTCGAGTTGGTTCGATGGGCTCGTCGGTTTCAACGCCACGGCCTTCCATTATGATTATAAGGATGTGCAGGTGAATGTCGTCGGGCCGAATCCCGGCGCGGTCGGCGGCGCGACGGTCTCTTATCTGCAGAATGCCGAAAAGGCCAAGGTCGACGGGGCCGAATTCGAACTGACGCTTGCGCCGGCGGAGGGCCTGGAGTTCAACGCGGCGCTCGGCCTTCTCGACACCGAATATACGCGGTTCCAGGTGCAGAACGGCGGCGCAAACCTTGCCGGCGCCCGCTTCGTTCGCGCGCCGAAGGCGACGCTCAACGTCGGGGGATCGTATAGCTTCGCGCTAGGTAACATCGGCAAGCTCGAACTTGCAGCGGACGCGCGATACCAGTCGCGACAATTCTACTATGTGACGCCGCAAGATCCGGTGAATCGTTATTATCTGACGCAAAAGCCGTACACGATCACCAATCTGCGCGTCACCTACACGACGAAGGACGAGAATGTCAGCGTCACCGGCTTCATCAACAATCTGTTCGATGTGCGCTATCTCAACCACGCGTTGCCGGCGGCGAATGCCGCGCTCGGCGTGACGGGCGATACGGTGGCGTGGGCGGATCCGCTGACCGCGGGTGCCGCAGTCGTCTTCCGCTTCTGATCGGATAGAGCGCAAAAAAAAGGGGCGCCGGACAGGTCTCGGCGCCCTTTTTTTGTCGGCTCGCTTATTCGGCGGCTTGCAGAAGCGACGCGGTCTCGCGACCGAGGAGCGGTAGCACCTCTTCGCCGACCCGATAGGCTTCCTCGAGATGCGGCGTGCCGGCGAGGATGAAGGCATCGGCGCCGCGCGCGATCAGTTCGTCGAGCTGCGCCGCGCATTGCTCATAGCTGCCGACGATCCCGAGTGCCGGACCGCCGCGCAGCAGGTTGAAGCCGCCCCAGAGATTGGGCGCGACGATCAGCTCGTCATAATGGCGGGCGTCGCTCGGGCGCAGCGCCGCCTGCCGCGCCGCGCCGATCGAATCGGTGGCCTGCCCGCGCCAGCGCTGGCGCGTCTCCTCGCTGACATTCTCGAAGCCTGCACGGATGTCGCGCCAGGCTTCTTCCTCGGTCGCGCGGGCGACGAGGTCGACGCGGACGGCGCATTTCTGCTCGCCGCCAAGGGCTGCGGTACGCTCCTTCACGCGCGCGAACTTGTCGCCGAGCTGGTCGAAGGGCTCAAGCCAGGAGAGATAATAGTCGGCGTGGCGCGCGGCGGTCTGGAGTGCCGCGTCGGACGAGCCCGAGAACCAGATTTCGGGGAATTCTTCCTGCCGAAGCAGCGAGGGAAGGCCGCCATTCCTGAGTTGATAGAAGCGTCCGTCATAGGAGAAGGCGGAGGATTCCCAGATGCCGCGGAAGATGTCGAGGAATTCGCTTGTCCGGCCGTAACGATCGTCGTGCGCGAAGCTGTCGCCCCACCAGAGCTGCGCGGGCCCGCCGCCGCCGGTGATGATGTTGAAGAGCAACCGTCCGCCGGTCGCCCGTTGCAGGCTTGCCGCGGCGCGCGCGGTGTGCACCGGATTGCCGAACCCCGGCTGGAAGGCGATCATGAAGCGAAAGCTCTTCGTCTCGCGCGCCAGCAGCGACGAAATCACCCACGGGTCGTCGGTGTTCGGGAAGGATGGGATAAGGCCGCCCTGAAAACCCACCGCCTCCGCCGCTTTTGCGATTTCGGCAAGATGATCGATATAGGCGAAGCCGTCAGGCTCGCCGCCGGCATCCAGACCCGGCGCGATGTTTCCGGAGGCGAGGGGCGACCAGTCGCCGCGCTCGTAACCGCTCGTCCGGATGCTGTTGTGGCAACCATGCGTCGGCAGGCGCCAGTAGAAGTCGATCGTCATATCCTGTCCTCCTATGCCGCCTTGCGGGCGCGCGCCGTGAGCGCACGGAGCCGCGGCAGCACTTCCTGCCCGGTGCGATACGCTTCCTCGAGGCCGGGCGCGGCGCTCAGGACGAATTCGGCTATTCCCGCATCGGCATGGCGCGCGAGCTGTTCCGCCGCCTGGTCATAGCTTCCCACCAGCGCGCCGGGGGGCAGCGTTTGCCCAGATGCGTCGTCGGCGGCCTGTCCGGCATCGCCGCGCGTCAGGAGCGGCTGGATCAGTCCCGCGGCAACGCGGCGCCCTTCGGCCGCGGCGAGTTCGCCCAGCCGCGCAACACTGTCTGCCAGTTCGGCGGCCGTCGCCGGGCGGAACAGGTGCACGTCCGCATGGCGGGCCGAGAGCGCCAACGCCTCATCATCTTCGCCCTGCAAATAGACCCGCGGAAAGGCGAAGCGTGTCAACGGCGCCTCGAAGCCGCCGTTCTGCACCTCGAAATATCGGCCCTTGAAGCTGAACGGCCTTTGTTCATGCACGCCGCGCGCAACGGTCAGAAACTCGTCGAGCCGTTCGCTCAATTCCTCGTCGCCGAGCGGATCGCTCTCGCGCTCGCGGCCGATATGATCGGCGTCGGGCGCGATCGCCCAGCCGAGCCGACCCTGCGTTCCGCGCTGAAAGGTTGTTGCCTGCTTGGCGGCGTACACCGCCGAACCGACCGAGGCTGGAAATTCTGGGATGATATGGAGCCGCGGTACGGCGCGCGCCACGACCGCGGCGATGATCCGGCTTTCGTCCGACTGGATACGATGCCGGATGAAAAGCCCATCGAACGCGGTTTGCGCTGCGGCCTCGGCAACCTGGACATAATAGTCGAAGCGGTTCCGGTTCGCCGCCCGGCGGTCGCGGATGAAGTCGGGCAAGGGCGGTTGCAGGCCAGGTTCGGAACGCTGGCGATCGGCGGCGGGATCGAGCCGCCAGTGAATAGCGAGCGTCATGCGGCATTCCTTTCTTGCGCGAAGGCTGGCGTGCCGAGTGATCCGGCAAAAACCGTTTCGCTGAGTGGGCGGCGGCCGTTGGGGACTTCGGCGGCGTGGAATTGCGGATCGAGGTCTTCGAGTTCGCCCTTGCGCCCGAGTGCAACAAAGGCCTCGATCTCATAATCATAAGATATGCCGAGGCGCGTGCGCGCGGCGGCGCGATCGAAGCCGCCGATGCCGTGCGTGTGCCAGCCGAGCAGCAGCGCCTGATGCGCGAAGTTCGTCCATGCCGCGCCGGCGTCGAAGCTGTGCGAGCTGTTGTCGACGACGGCGCCGCCGCGTTCCAGCTTTAGCGCCGAGAGAATGAGGATCAGTGCCGAGGCGCGAGCGGCCCAAAGCTGGTTCTTCGTCATCAGCAGTTGGAGGAAGCCGTCCCATGCCGCATCGCCGGGCCGCGCGACAAGAAATCGCCAGGGCTGGGCGTTCGAGGCCGAGGGCGCCCAACGGGCCGCCTCGAACGCGCTTTGCAGGACGGCGTCGGGCACCGGCTCGCCGGTGAAGCTGCGCGGCGACCAGCGGTCGGTGAACAGGGCATCGACGGGGTGATCGGAAATGCGGCTCATTAGCGGGGCTCCCGGCTTGGCAGGTGAACAAGATTGTCGGCGGCGTCGGCGTCGGCGCCTGAAGTCAGCTCAGCGAGAATCTCGTCTTTCAGCCGATGCAGCAGCGGCGAGCGGCGGTCGCGCGGGTGGGGCAGGTCGACATCGACGATGCGGCGAATGCGGCCCGGGTTGGGTGACATCACGATCACCCGGTCGCCGAGATACAGCGCTTCCTCGACATCGTGCGTGACCATCACCATCGTCGAGCGCTGCGCCATCCAGATGCGCTGGAGTTCGTTCTGGACATGGACGCGCGTCAGAGCGTCGAGCGCGCCGAGCGGCTCGTCGAGCAGCAGCAGCCGCGGCTCGGTAACGAGCGCGCGCGCAATCGCCGCGCGCTGCGCCATGCCGCCCGACAGCTGGTGCGGATAGGCCTTCTCGAACCCGGTAAGATTGACGAGCGCGATATGGTCGGCGACGATCTTCGCGCGCCGGTCCTTCGGCGTGTCGGTGTTGAGCAGCGCAAGCTCGACATTCTGTTCGAGCGTCATCCACGGGAACAGCCGGTGGTCCTGAAAGATGATGCCGCGATCGAGGCTGGTCGTCGCGATCCGCTCGCCATCGAGGCGAAGTTCGCCGCTGTAATCGGTGTCGAGGCCGACGATCAGGCGGAGCAGCGTTGACTTGCCGCAGCCCGACGCGCCGACGATGCTGACGAACTCGCCCGGACGGACGTCGAGGTTGATGCCGTCGAGCACCTTGTGCGGCCGGCCGCCGATCTGGAAGCTCTTGTCGAGATCGCGAACGCTGAGCGCGCCGTGCTGGACCGATTGGGGGGGCTTGTCTTCGCGGGCGTGGGGGTGGGCACTCAAGACATGTCTCCTGATCTTCAGACCGAGGGTTGCCAGCGCAGCAGCGACTGGCGGAGCTGGCGGAACAGCTGGTTGATGGTGAAACCGAGCGCGGCGGTGACGCCGATGATGACGAGCATGATGTCGAGCCGCTGCTGGACCTGTGCGAGCTGCATCGCGACGCCGAGGCCGGCATTGGCGCCGGTGAGCAGCTCGGTGCCGATCGTCGCGATCCAGGCGAAGGCCAGCGCCTGCGTGATGCCGGTGAGGACGAGCGGCATCGCGCCCGGAAGCAGGATGTAACGGATGCGCTGCGCGACCGAGAAGCGGAAGATGCCGCCGACCTCGATATAGCGCTTCTCGACCTGCGCGACGCCGGCATGACTGTTGAGCATCGACGGGAAAAAGGAGGACATGCCGACGACTGCGAGTTCGGTTGTCGCCCCCATGCCGAACCACAGGCCCATCAGCGGCAGCCAGCCGATCATCGGAACCTGCCGCAGCGCGTGAAGAAGCGGGCCGACCAGCCGGTCGATCGGTTTCCAGATGCCCATCGCGATACCGACCGCGACCCCGAGCGGCACCCCGATCGCAAGCCCGGTGAAGGCGCGCTTTAGGGTCGCGAGCGTATCGCGGGCGAGGTCTCCGCTGCGGATGAGGTCGAGCAGCGCGGTGCCCACCGCCGCGGGCGGAGCGAAGGTGACGATATGTTCGCTCGTCTGCCATTGCCACAAGACGATCAGCAGCGCGGGGGCGACAAGGCCGATCGCAACCCGGACGGGAAAGCGGGTGAGCCAGCCAGTCATGCGGCTCTCCAGCGCGTCGCGTGGCTCTCGACCCAGCGCGCGCCGCGATCGAGGAGGAAACCGACGAGGCCGGTGACGATGACGCCGGCCAGCACGACGTCGATCTGGAACAGCTGGCGCCCCATCTCCATCATCTGGCCAAGGCCGCTGTCGGCGGCGAGCAGCTCGGCCGCGACCAGCACCACCCAGGCGCGGGTCAGCGACACGCGAAGGCCTGTCAGCACGGCGGGCACCGTCGCCGGGAGGAGGATGCGGCGGATCAGCTGGAACAGGCTCAGCCGATAGACTTTCGCGACCTCGAACCAGCTTTTCGGTACGCCGCGGATCCCGTCGAACGTAGCCAGCGCCATCGGAAAGAAAGCCGCGATCGCCACGACCGCGAGCTTGAAGGGCTCGTCGATGCCGAGGAACATCACCATCATCGGCACAAAGGCGATCACCGGGACTTGCCACAGCGTCAGGAAAAGCGGCGACAGCGCTGCCTCGGCGAGCCGCGAGAGCGCGATCGTCACGCCGAACGCCATGCCAGCCGCGGCGCCGATCGCAAAGCCCAGCAGAAGGCGGCGCATACTGTCGCCGAGATGCCGCTGAAGCTCGCCCGACAGCGCCATCTCCTCAAGCGTTCGCGCGACCCCGCTCGGCGGAACAAGCACCTGCGGCGGGAAGACCCCGCTAAGGCAGAGGAGCTGCCAGAGGCCAAGCAGCAGGAGGGGCGCAAGAAGGGCGCCGACCGGCAGGCCGCTCAGCTGGAATGCACGGCGCGGCCGGACGGGAGGCAGGAGATCGGCGGCCCGGCTTGTCATCAGCCCGCGTCCTTCGCGGGCCGGGCCCAGAAATCCTCGAGCTTGAGGTCGGTCAGCGCCTTGGTGACGAAGCGGTCGTCGAACAGTGCGTCGGCATCGACCCTGCTCCGGATCAAGCCGCGCTCGAACGCATAGTCGGCGACCGAGTGATAGTGGGTGCGCAGCGCCGGGCTGTAGAGCGGCGAGAAGCGCTCGCGCCACGGAATATTGGAATTGGCATAATCCCTCTCGACGATCTCGACCGGCAGCGCGCCGCGCGCGGCGTTGCGGATGACCGCGGCCTTGTTGGCCTCGTCCGACGACCAGGCGGCGGCGCGGACATAGGCTTCGACGACCAACTGCGTGAGCTCGGGATTCGCATCGACGAAATCCTTGCGGGCGAACAGCTCGGCGCGCATTTTCCAGTCGGCGGGCGCTTCGCGCGTCGACCAGAGGACGCGGGCGATGCCCTTTTGCTCGACCAGCAGCCCGTCGGAGAGGAGCACGGCGGCGTCGACGCTTGCCGACTCCAGCGCCGCGGGTGTCGCCGCCGGATTGATGTTGACGATCTTGAAGTCCTCGAGCTTCAGCCCCTTGCTGTCGACGAGCTTCGAGAAGGGAAGCTCCCACGGCCGCCCGCGGTGAAGCGCGATCCGCTTCCCCTTGAGGTCGGCGAGGCTCTTCGCCGCCAGCCCCTTGCGCACGACAAGATAGACGTCCTGACCCTGGCCGACGGGCGCGACGATCTTGAGCGGTACGCCTCCGGCGACCGCGATAGCGGCCGGAAAGTCGCCGTAAGATGCGAAGTCGATGCGCTTGCCCGAAAAGCCCTCGTTGATCACCGGCGCGCCGACGGCGGTCGAAACGGGCGTGAAGACAAGCTCGATACCCTTTTTGGCGAGCTGGTCCTTGAGCCAGCCCTGATCGGCGACCACGCCGTTCAGCCCGGTGAAGACCTGCTTGCCCTGATAGGGATAGGCGATCGATGCGATTGTCACCGTCGAGACCTTGCCGTTATCCGGTTTGTCCGCGCTGCAACCGGCGAGCAGGGCGCCGACGAGAACGGCGACGACCACAGCGCGCCCTTGCTTGACGAAACGAAGGATGGCTGACCTGCTGCTGGCTATCACTGAAATGCTCCCTGTTCCGGCCGGTTCGAAAAGCTCTCGCTCCATCATGCATGGCCTGTGCCAACCGCTGGATTGGCGCGCACGCGCGGCGCCCCTCGTCCGGGCGCTTGCGGGGGTGCTGATTTTGACGCACTTTTTCCGTGCGGATTGCGCGAAATGAAGCGGTCGTGCCGAGGGGGACGGGCGCGAAGGGCCGAAACAGGCGAGCCAGCCTTTGCGCCGCCTGTCTGGCACGGGCTTTGCGAGCAGACGGACATGCATGGCGGACGCGTGGCCAAGTGCCTGTTCCGGCTGGTGCTGCTGCCTTCGGGCCGCTATTTGGGCAGGATAGGGAGGTTGGATGCCGAAACGAAAGGCTTCGAGCGCAGCGCCGGTTGGTTTGGACAAGCTGTGGGTCACGCGCTGCCCCGTGCCGGCCGCCTCGAGCATCGCATGGGCCAAGGGCTGGATGGCGGAGGCCTTTGCGCCCGACGGCATCGCGGTCGGGCGCGTGCAGGAGCAGGGGCTGAACCTGGTCGAGAGCGATCCCGAAAATCAGCTGCGCCACCTTTTTCGCGAGGGCGGTAACATCCAGGCCCTCGCGGCGCGCGCGCTGGGGGCGCCAACCCGCGTCATCGGCCTGACCTGGATCGACGAGCGCCAGGCGATCATGGTGCGTCGCGACGCTGCCATTCTCGATCCGGCCGATCTCAAGGGACTGTGCTTCGCGCTTCCCGGCTACGCACGCACGCGCGGCGAGAGCATCGCGCGCGGCATGGCGCTCCATGGTATAAAGAGTGCGCTGGCGCTCGGCGGCCTCACCCTCGACGACGCCCGTTTCGTCGAAATCCCCGCGCCCCCGGTCGAGCAGGCGAGCGCCGAGGGCATGCGCCGGCTCTGGCTCGGTCTCGAGTGGCTGGCCGCGGGCCGCGTCGATGCGGTCTATGTGAAAGGCGCTGCCGCGGCAGAAGCCGCGCACCGGCTGGGGCTAGAGATCGGGATCGACCTCGATGCCTATCCGAGCCGCCTTGCCCGTGTGAACAACGGGACGCCGCGGCCGATCGTCGTTCACCAGCATATGATCGATCACCATCCCGATCTGGTCGAACGCTTCCTCGAACAGAGCCTCCGCGCGGCGGACTGGGCCGCCCATAATCTGCCCGAGGTGAAAGCCATCGTCGCAAGCGAGACGCTCGCGGGGATCAATGGCGTCGAGACCGCCTACCGGAACAATTTTCATCGCTCGCTCCATCCCGACCTTTCGTACGAGCGGATCCAGATGCTGAAAATCCAGGCCGACTTCCTCTGGCTTCATGGCTTTCTCGAATCACCTGTCGCGATCGACGACTGGATTTGTGCCGCGCCGCTCGAAGCGGTCATCGAACGGCGCGCCGCCGCGCTGCCGTCGCTCTGACCACCCCGCTGAAAGCTCAGCTAGCCGCAGGAATTTAAATTCTACTAAAATAGATGACAATTGTCTGTTATGCGTTGAGGCCCTCGCAATGAGGCACGGAGGGCGCATGACAATCACCTCACCGGAAAGAACTCCGCACGCCGCGGACGTCGGGCTCATGTCGGCCGCGAAGGGCGACGGGCCGCCGCTGCTGGCCTATGATTGCGACGCGCACCATGCCGTGGGTCCCCGTGCCCGCGCGCTCATTTTCAACGATCCGCGCTCGCGCGCGTTGCTTCCGCTGATCGCGCGCGTCGCGCCGAGCGATGCGCATGTGCTCATCATGGGCGAGACCGGGACGGGCAAGGAACTGGTCGCGCGCTATGTCCATAGCCTCAGCAGCCGCGCCGACACGCCGTTCGTCGCGGTCAACTGCGGCGCCTTTTCCGAATCGATGATCGAGGGCGAGCTCTTCGGATATGAGAAGGGCGCCTTTACCGGCGCGGCCGTTGCCCGTCCGGGCTGGTTCGAGGCGGCAAACGGCGGCACCTTATTTCTCGATGAACTGGGCGATCTGCCGCTCGCATTGCAGGTGAAGCTGCTGCGCGTTCTGCAGGAGCGCGAAGTGGTCCGGCTCGGATCGCGCAAACCGATACCGCTCGACGTGCGGGTGATCGCGGCGACCAATGTCGAGCTTCAGCAGGCGGTAAAGGAGGGCCGCTTCCGGTCCGATCTCTATTACCGGCTGCAGGTCGTCCCGATTTCGCTGCTTCCGCTACGCGAACGGCGCGCCGACATCCTGCCGCTCGCGCGCCACTTCCTCGAAGTCTATGGTGCGCGCGTGCGTGCCAGCCGCCTGGACCTCAGCGTCGCGGCCGAAGAAGCGCTGTTCCAGCACGATTGGCCGGGCAATATTCGCGAGCTTGAAAATGCCATCCACCGCGGCACGCTCGTCTGTGAGGACGGCCGGATTTCGCCGGCGCATCTCGGTCTCGACGACGGCGAGAGCGAACTCGACCACGGCGCCGGAGGCTCGCTCGAGGATGCGATGCGGCCCTTCGTACGGCGCCTGATCAAGAGCGACCATGCGAACCTGCTCGACCGGCTGGTCGCCTTCACGGTGACCGAGGCATTCCGGCAATCCAACCAGAACCAGATCAAGACCGCCGAAGCCCTCGGCGTGACGCGCAACGTCGTGCGCACGCATCTCAAAAATCTCGGCATGATCTGACGGTAGGCAAGCGGCGGCTGCAAATCCAACAGCGCCGCTGTTCAATATGCCGCAGCGCCGGGCAGGGCGTTTCGTGAAGAACGTCGCATTTCAGCCGAATTTTCGACTGGCATAGCTCTTGCTCATCACCGGACGTGAAATGAGCCGGGAGCTGCCGATCCGTGTCGACCCTGTTGAAACCCGAACAAGCCCCGCGCTCCGGCGCGGCGACGCTGCCGCAAGAAATATGGTTCACCCGCTGCCCGGTGCCGACCGCGACGGGGATCGCCTACAAGCTCGGCTGGCTGACCGAGGCCTTCGAGAGCGACGGGATCGCGCTCCGCACGCTGCAGGAATCGGGATCCGAGCTCGGCCGCCACCATTATGACCACCGCCTGCCGACGTTGATCCGCGAAGGCGGCAACATGCTCGCCATCGCGGCGCGCGCCCAGCGCGAACCGACGAAGCTCGTCGGCCTGACCTGGATCGAGGAAAGCCAGCTGATCCTCGCGCGCCCCGGATCGGGCATCGCGTCGGCCGCCGACCTGGAAGGCAAGCGCTTGGCGCTCCCGGGCTGGAGCGAGAATGATATTCCGGACCATGTGCGCGGCACCAGCATCGCGCGCGGCATGTCGCTCGCGGGCTATAAGGGCGCGCTGGCGTCTGCCGGACTGACGCTCGACGATGTGACCCTGGTCGAGACGCCCGACCGATTGCGCAATATCGGCGGTGCCGGCCGCGACCTGTTGCCGCGCAGCGAGGGACGCCGCAGCGGCGTCGGGCGCCTGTGGCCGATCGAGGCGCTCGCCGATGGCCGGGTCGATGCCATTTATGTGAAGGGCGCTGCCGCGCTCGATCAGGCGCGCGAGGCAGGACTTGTCGTCGCGATCGATCTCGACGCGCTGCCCGATCCGCGCTTCCGCGTGAATAACGGCACCCCGCGTCCGATCACGGTGCATCAGAGCCTGATCGACGATCATTTCGATCTGCTGGTCCGCTTTCTGGCCGTGACGCTCCGCGCGGCGGACTGGGTCGCGGCGCAGCCGAATCGCCTGCGCGACATATTGGAGCATGAGACCGAAGGCAGCGCCGCTTCGGTCGACCGGGCCTATGCGCGGCTCCACGAAGGCTTGCATCCGACACTGGGTGACGAGCGGCTGGCGCTGCTCGACCAGCAAAAGCGGTTCCTGTTCACGCACGGCTTCCTCGATGCCGATTTTGCGCTTGGGGACTGGGTCGATCGCCGACCGCTGGACGCGGCTTACAAATTGAATGCCGAACGCAATCCCACCCTTTCAACCGGAGGAAATTGAATCATGTCCAATACAAATGGTCTGTCCGCGGAGGCGATCGCCTTCATCAATCAGGCGAGCGACGATGCGCGCCGCGCCTTTCGCCTGCTGCGCGAGAGCCGCACCGTCTCGGCGAGCGGCACGCTGGGTTTCGCGGTCCGTATCCCGGGCGAAGAGAAGATTGCGACATTGAGCTATGTCGGCCTTTGGGAAGACGATCCCGACAAGCCGCGCGTCAGCGTCATCGATTTCGAGGGTAATCGCCTGTGGGGCGAGGCGACCGGCGGCGAAGCCCGCTACCTCAAGATCTTCAAGAAATATCCCGACTTCAAGGCGATCAGCCACATTCATACGCCACACCTCGGCGCCTATTCGCAGGCGCATCAGGAACTGCCGCTGCTCTATGTGCCGAACCGCCGCTTCCGCTTCACCGCGAAGCTTCCGGTCTATATCAACCGCCGCCAGGGCGAACCCGACTTCATCCTCGACGCGATCGAGCAGGACCGCGAAGTGCCTGGCATCGTCGAGGCCAATGGCGGCGCGACGATCTGGAGCTGGAAGGGCATTCGCGATCTCGCCAACACGATCGTGCTGCTCGAGGAAGGCGCGCAGTTCCAGATCCTCGCCGCGGCGCTCGGCGGCTCGCGGCCCTTCGGTCCCGGCGTGCTCGAACAGCAGTGGAAGATGGGCAAGCTTGTCCCGCCCGACGCCCGTGTCGACGACGACGGCACGATCCATCTGCCCGAAGCGGCGGTGCAGGCCGCCGAATGACGTCGCGGCGTCCCGCGCTCCAAGGGAGCCGCGGGCGCCGGACCCATCCTTTTTGCGGAGCGATCCCATGAGCCAACATAAACGCCAACTCGCGCTGGCTGTCTTTCTCACGCGGCATGGCCACCATCCCGGCGCCTGGCGCCAGCCCGGAACCGCAAGCACCGGCAAGCCCGATTTTGGCTATTGGGCCGATCTCGTCCGCACCGCCGAACGTGGCAAGCTCGATGCGGCCTTCTTCGCCGATTTCGTCGGCCAGAGCGGCGACAGCACGCGGGGGATCGAGCGGCGGCACGCCTTTCTCGACTTCGAGCCGCTCACCGCGATCGCGGCGCTGGCGAGCATCACCAGCCACATCGGGCTGGTCGCGACGGTGAACACCAATTTCGAGCAGCCCTATGCGCTCGCGCGGCGTTTCGCCTCGCTCGATCATATCAGCGGCGGCCGGACCGGCTGGAATATCGTGTCGTCGCTCGCCGATGGAGCCGCGAAAAGTTTCGGCATCGATCAGCCCGCGACGCACGCCGAGCGCTATGCCCGCGCGCATGATTTCACCGAGCTGGCCAAGGCGCTGTGGAACAGCTGGGAGGATGACGCCTTCGACAGCGCCGACAAGGAGAGCGGGGTCTATCTGAACGCCGATGCGGTCCATCCGGTCCATTATCGCGGGCCCTATTATCACATCGATTCGATTCTCGACATGCCGCGTCCGATCCAGGGCTATCCGGTCTTCGCGCAGGCGGGCAATTCGGAGGTCGGGCGCGATTTCGCCGCGCGCCATGCCGAGATGATCTATGCGGCGGCGCAGTTCATCGAGGATGCGCAGGCCTTCTACAAGGATGTGAAGGGCCGCGTCACCGGTTACGGCCGCGATCCCGATACGCTGAAGGTCATGCCGGGCCTTTCCTACACCATCGGATCGAGCTTGCAGGAAGCGCAGGACAAGTTCGGTGCGCTGGAAGAGAAGGTCGACTTCGGCGGCGACCTCAACCTTATGGGCCAGGATGTGAGTGCGTACCCGCTCGATGGCCCGCTGCCCGATCTGCCCGAACCCGAAAATGGCAAGGGCCGCTGGCGCCAACTCACCGCGCTCGCGCGGCGCGAGAATCTGACCATCCGCCAGCTCTTCCTCCGCTTCAACGCGGTTCGCGGCCACCGCGTCGTGCTCGGCACGCCCAAGGACATCGCCGACCAGATCCAGGACTGGTTCGAGCGCGATGCCGCCGACGGGTTCAACCTGATCCCGCCGCTGCTCCCGAGTTCACTGGAGGATTTCGTCGATCTGGTGGTGCCGGAACTCCAGCGCCGCGGCCTGTTCCGAACTGAATATGAGGGCACGACGCTGCGCGATCATTTGAATTTACCGCGCCCCGAAAATCCCAACACCCGCGCGGCAAGCGTCGCCGCACCCGCCCTCGAACCCGCGAACTGAGGAGATAGTTCATGAGCCAGAAACTCGACACGCTCTGGTATACGCGCTGTCCGGTCCCGACCGGGCTCGGCATCGCGTTGCAGCAAGGATGGCTGGAGCAGGCGTTTGCCGATCAGGGCACGAGCCTCTCGTCGCTCCTCGAATCGAATGATTTTGCGAAGCGCGAATCCCATTTCTCGCACACGGTGCAGAATTCGGTTCGCCACGGCGGCAATATCCCTGCGATCAGCGCGAAGGCGCGCGGGCGCGATACGCGCGTGATCGGCTTGTCCTGGGCCGATGAGACGCAGTTGATCCTTGCGAGCCCCGAATCGGGCATCACCTCGGTGCGCGATCTCAAGGGACGGCGCTTCGGCCTGCCCAACTGGAAGACTGTCGAGATCGACTTCACCCGCGCGCAGGCGCTTCGCGGGCTTGAAAACGCCTTGCGGCTCGAAGGTCTCGAAGTGTCCGACGTCGAGATCGTCGACCAGGATATCGACACGCACTATAGTGACGGGCAGGCGGAAAATGTCGGCGGCACGCTCGCCTGGAACGGCCGCAGCACGACGCGCGCCCGCGCCAATAATCTGGAGCTCATCGCGCTGCTGCGCGGCGAGGTCGATGCGATCTTCCTCAAAGGCGCATCGGGCGCGCAGATCGCCCATCAGTTCGGACTGACGACGGTGATCGACACCGGCATCCATCCCGATCCGCTCGTGCGTGCGAACAATGGCACGCCGCGGACACTCGCGGTCGACGGGCATCTTCTCGACAATCATTTCGACGCCGCGGTGACGATCGTCGAACAGGTGCTTCGCGCTGAGGCCTGGGCACAGGCGCATCCGTCCGAGGTTCGCCGCTATCTCGCGCGCGAGACCAACAGCAGCGAATATTGGGTCAGCATCGCTTATGGCGAAGACGCACAGAAACGGCTGAAGACCGATCTGTCCGAACAGTCGATCGCCGGCATCCAGCATTTCACCGACTTCCTGCATCGCTGGAATTTCATTCCCGAAAGCTTCGACGTGCGTCAGTGGATCGATGCGCGGCCGCTCGATGCGGCGCGTGCCTTGCCCATCGCCGTCTGAGCGGACCGGGGCGCGCTTGCATGGCAGCGGGGGGCAGGCCTGCAAGCGCGTTCCTTCGGCGTAGCCCGTTGCTGCGCTGTCTCGCCATTTATGGCGAGATGCCCGGACGCTTCTTGCTGACCGCGATCCTGCTCGCGGCGGTCAATATCGCGCTCGTCGCGCAGCAGGTGCTGCTCGGTCATGCGGTACAGGAAGCGCAGCACGGGACGCTCGTCGCCGTCGGTTCGGGCGGGGCGCTCGATTATGACCGCGCCTGGTTCTGGGGCGCGCTGCTCATCGGCCTCGCGCTCGCGCGCAGCGCCGTGCAATATGGCGCGGGGCTGCTCTCGCTCGCGATCGGGCAGGAACTGCTCACGACCTTGCGTCAGCGCATTCTGGTCCAGATTCAGCGGCTCGATCTGGCCTATCATTGGCGGCACGGCGTCGGCGAGATGGTGACGCGCATGACGCGCGATGCCGACAAGGTGCGCGACGCGCTGATCAACTTCTGGCGGCAGATTTTCGAGACCGGGCTGATCGTGCTCATCTCGCTGGGGCTGCTGTTCTTCTATTCGCCCTGGCTCGCGCTGGTGCCGCTTGTCCTGCTGATCGCCGGCATCGCGAAACTCTGGTCGGAGGCCGACACATTGGTCGCGCTCGACCGGCGGATCGGCGATGCCTATGATGCGGTGACGCAGGATCTCTCCGAAGGCGTCAACGGCGTCCGGGTGATCAAGGCCTTCTCGCTGGGCCCGGCGCGCGCCGAGCGGTTCCGCCGCCATGTCGACCTGTTTCGCGCCGAGGCACGCGCCGCGATCCGCCACGCATCGCGGAGCGTTCCGCTGCCGCAGGCCATCATTGCCCTCTCGCATGCCTGGGTGCTGGGCTTCGGCGCGTGGATGGTCGCGCACGATATGATCGGGCTCGGCGCACTGGTCGCCGCGCTGCTCGTGGTCAACAATCTCGTGCTCCGGATCGAGGGGATCGGGCGTCTTTTGCAGGTGATCGCCGACGCCCGCGCTTCGGCCGCGCGCATCTGGGACGTGCTCGATGCCGAGCCCGTGATCCATTCGGGCGACCGGCGCCTGCCGGCGGGGCCGCTCGGCCTTCGCCTGTCGCATGTGTCGGCGTCGCCGCTCGGCGATGGCGCTGCGGTGCTCCACAATCTCGACCTTTCGGTCGCGCCGGGCGAGATCGTCGCGCTGGTCGGGGCGACGGGGTCGGGCAAGAGCATCCTCACCGCACTCCTGCCGCGGCTGGTCGAGGTCGATGCCGGCGCGGTCGAAATCGGATCGGCCGCGGCGGGATGGCACGATGTCCGCGATACGGATCTCGCCGACCTGCGCCGCCGCGTGCATGTCCTGCCGCAAGAGAGCTTTCTGTTTTCGGATACGCTGGCGGCGAACCTTCGGCTCTGCGCGCCCGAAGCGAGCGATGCAGAGCTGGAGGCGGCGCTTGAGAAGGCGGCCGCCGGCGAGCTTCTGGCGCGGCTAGCCGACGGGCTCGATACGCGCGTCGGCGACCGCGGTGCGACGCTGTCGGGCGGGCAGCGCCAGCGCGTCTGTCTCGCGCGGGCGCTGCTTGCCGATGCGGATATACTGGTGCTCGACGACGCCACCAGCGCGCTCGATGCGCGGACCGAACGCCGCGCGATCGATACTATCCGCGGTCTGCGAAGGGACGGCGGGCGCCCGATCACGATGCTGATCGTCGCGAGCCGGCTTTCGACCGTGCGGATCGCCGATCGCGTCGTCCTCCTGTCGGGTGGCCGCATCGTTGCCGAAGGCCCGCACGAGCGGCTGGCCGAAGCGAGCGCGGCCTATCGCGCGCTGATGGGACTGTGACGCGATGAACGCATTTCGCGGCGACAGCGCGCTGTCCGACATCGAGATCGAAGAGAAATTCTCGCAGCGCAAGCTCGGCCAGAGCGTCGCGAGCCGCCTCCTGCCGTTGGTCGCCCCGGTGCGGCGGCAGATCGCCGCGGTGATCGGGATCGAGCTGATGCAGGTGCTCGCCATCTTCGCGCGCCCGCTGCTCATCGGCCTCGTCATCGACCATGGCCTGCGCCAGGGCGCGGTCGACGCGTCGCTGATCGCATGGGCATGCCTCGGCCTCGCCGCGAGCTGGGCGCTGCGCTTCGGTCTGGGCGGTTTGTCGCAATATCACGCGGGAATTGCGGCCATTCGCGTGCTCAACGACCTGCGCGCGCGGGTGTTCGCGCACGTCCAGACGCTTAGCGTCGGATATTTCGACCGGACGAAGGCGGGACGGATCATCGCGCGTGCCGACCGCGATGTCGACACGCTCGAACCGCTGCTGATCCAGGGGCCGCCCGAATTTCTCTCGGCGATCCTGCGCCTGCTTTTGTCGGCGTTTCTGCTTTGGCTCATCGCGCCGATCCTGCTCGCCGGGCTGGCGCTGGTCGTCGTCGCCCTGATCGCCGCAAGCCTCGCGTTCAAGCGCGTATCGCAGCGCAGCTGGGCGCGCGTCGCCGAAAACCGCAGCCGCTTCACGGCGCATCTGGTCGAGACGGTCGCGGGGGTGCGGCTGATCAAGCAGTCGGGGCGCGACAAGGAAAATCTCGTCAAATATCGCGGGCTCCTCGAGGACTTCAACCGCTCGCTCATTTCGGGTAACTTGCGCTCCGGATGGTTCGCGCCCTTCACGGGGCTGCTCGCCACCACCGGGCTCGCGCTGACGCTGATCATCGGCGGCCGCGGCGTGGCGCTCGGTACGCTCAGCCTCGGTGAGCTCACGCAGAGCCTGTTCTTCGTCTTTCTCTTTCTCGCGCCGCTTCAGGAATTCAGCGATCTTTTCGAGCGCTTCGCCAATGGCACCGCCTGCGCCCAGCGCATCTTCCTGCTTCTCGATACCGCGCCCGAGATCGTCGATGCCGACGGCGCGGTCACCTTGCCGGCGGTCGAGGGCGCGATCGAATTTCGCGGCGTCCATTTCGGTTATCTTCCGGGCCGCCCGGTCATCCGGAACCTCGACCTCATTATCGCGCCGGGCGAACTGCTCGCGATCGTCGGGCCGACCGGTCATGGGAAAAGCACGCTCGTCCAGTTGCTGACGCGCTTCTACGATGTCGATGCGGGCGCGGTGTTGCTCGATGGGTGCGATATTAGGACGATTTCCGAACAGAGTCTGCGCAGCCATATCGGCGTGGTGCTCCAGGACAATGTGCTGTTCGGCGGAACGGTGCTCGACAATCTGCGCCTCGCCAAACCGGGCGCCAGCGACGCCGAACTGATCGCGGCGGCGACACGGATCGGGGCGCACGACGTCCTGCAATCGCTTCCGCACGGCTACGATACCCAGGTCGGACCGCTCGGTGGACAGCTGAGCCAGGGGCAGCGCCAGCTCGTCTGCCTTGTCCGCGCCTATCTTGCGAACCCGTCCGTACTCGTTCTCGATGAGGCGACTTCGGCGATCGATGTCAGCACCGAGCGGCGCATCCAGCAAGCGTTTCGGGTGCTGAGCGAAGGGCGCACCACGCTCGTCATCGCGCACCGGCTGGAGACGATACGGGCGGCGCACCGCATCGCCGTGATCGAAGAAGGCGAAGTGCGCGAGATCGGGACGCATGACGCGTTGATCGCGAAGCGCGGCCACTATGCTGCTCTCCATGACAGTTATGAGGAGGCTGCAGGCCGCGAAGGGTCCGCAGCCTGTGCAATCAACGCTTAGGTAGGCGTTGCGGCGCCTTGTTATTCCGCGCCTTCGTCGCGGCGCTGTGCGAAGAAGCGATTCTCCGGACGGGGTAGCCCCAAATGATCGCGGAGCGTCACGCCCGCATAATCCTTCCGAAAGATACCGCGCCGCTGAAGCTCGGGAACGACGCGGTCGACGAAATCGTCGAGGCCCGCCGGCAGATAGGGAAACATGATATTGAACCCGTCGGACGCGCGCGTGTCGAGCCATTCCTCCATTGCGTCCGCAATCGTCTTCGGCGTACCGACGAAGGCGAGGCCGCTGTAGCTGCCTGCGCGCGCGGCGAGTTCGCGAATGGTCAGCTTCTCGCGGCTCGCGGCCTCGACGATACGCGCCCGCGAACTCTGACTGGCGTTGGTTTCGGGGATGTCCGGAAGCGGCCCATCGGGGTCGTAGACCGAGACGTCATGCCCAAGCATGCCCGAGAGTGAATGAATGCCACTGTCATAATGGACGAGGCTGTCGAGATGGGCGCGTTTCGCCTGCGCTTCCTCGACGGTGTCGCCCACCACGACGAAGGCGGCCGGCAGAACGCGCAGCAGGTCCGGATCGCGTCCGTACCCGGTCATGCGCTGCCGGATATCGGCGTGGAAATCGCGCGAGCGCTCGATCGAGGATTCGGCGGCGAAGATAACCTCCGCGGTGGCGGCAGCGAGGTCGCGTCCTGCCTCCGACGCGCCCGCCTGGACGATCACCGGCCAGCCTTGGATCGGCCTTGCGATGTTGAGCGGGCCGCGCACCGACAGATAGTCGCCCTTGTGCGCCAGCACATGCATTTTCGCCGGATCGAAATAGAGGCCGGTGGCGGTGTCGCGCGGAAAGGCGTCGTCGGCAAAGCTGTCCCACAGGCCGGTCACGACGTCGTGGAACTCGCGCGCCCTGCGGTAGCGTTCGTCATGATCGATTTCGTCGTCATAGCCGAAGTTGAGCGCGGCATCGGGATTGGCGGTGGTGACGATGTTCCAGCCCGCGCGGCCGCCGCTGATATGGTCGAGCGAAGCGAAGCGGCGGGCGATATGATAAGGTTCGTCGAAGGTCGTCGAGGCGGTGGCGACGAGGCCGATCCTGTCGGTCGCGCCGGCGAGCGCCGACAGCAAGGTGAAAGGTTCGAGCGAGGTGACCGTATGGCTGCGCTTCAGCGCATCGACCGGCATGTTGAGGACCGCGAGATGGTCCGCCATGAAAAAGGCGTCGAACTTCGCCGCCTCGAGCCGCTGCGCGAGATGGCGGATGAGCGGGAAGTTGAAATTGGCATCGGGCACCGCGCCCGGATAGCGCCAGGCGCCGGTGTGGATCGAAATCGGGCGCATGAAGGCGCCCAGATGCAGCTGGCGTTCGCGGGTCAAATCAGTCTCCGGGAAGGATGGTTGTCATGGCCAGAAGCGGCCAAGCGCGAACAGGTCGCCCGATGTTTGCGGTCCGGCAGGACGACCCTGCGGTTCGGACGGATCGCGATCCCGTTCGGCGACAAGTATGCGCATCGCGCGCGGGGCCGCGCCGCCCGCCGCGGCGCTGCATTCGAAGCAGGCCGACAGGTCGCGCAGCACGAGGGGTGAGGGGGCCTGGGTCATGGTCAGGCCCGATGTCCCTTGGCCAAGGCGCTGCCGATGGTCATCGCCTAGCCGTAGAATATCAGCGCGCGTGTCTCGATACTCTCGCGCGGGGGGGCATCGTCGGGGATCGTCGGATCATCGAAGGCGCTGTGCGGTGAAAAGCGCGCCACGCCGCTTTCGTCCGAATCATAGCTTTTGATCAGGATCGCTTCGTCGGGCCGAAGCTCCGGAAAATAGAACCAGCGCTGGCCGTCGCTGTGACCGATCGCGTAGATTTCGCCGACACGGTCCCGGTACACGAGATCGGTGACCACCAGATCGCCGCGCGCGAGCGATCGCGCGTCGCATAGAGCGAGCGGATGCCGCAAGACCGGACGCGCGATCGGGCGCCACAGATTGACGATTGCGAAGCGGCCACCGAGCCAATGCGCCGGATTATAGCCGCGCGCGGCAAGCTCGCGCTGGGCGCGGTCGCGGCCCGACCGGTGGGTGAAATCATTATGGGTACGGATGACCGGCGCCTTGATGCCGGCCTCACCCGCGTCGGCGCGCGCGGCATTGCGGACATTGTGATCGAAGTTGAGCACGAACTCGGCATCGGTGGCCTTGCGCAGCTGCTCTTCGACCTCCGCATAATAGTGCCGGCGGATCGCCGCTTCATCGTCGAACGCCGTGAAGCGCGCGGGGCCGTGGAAAAGCGCGAAGCCCGACCTGTCGAGGGTCAGGCTATGCGCCAGCGGCCGGCCGTCCTCGATGGTCATATCATGGGCGTCATAGGTCCCCGACTGCAGCGGTATGCCGGGAGGCGGCTCGAACTGATAGGCGACCGGCCGTTCGGTCATCGGGCGGAGAAAGTTGAGCGGCGCGGTCACCGTTCTGGAACGGGCAAGGTCGAGTGCCGTCATGGCCGCTCTGCCGTCGGAAGGGACATGGTCGACACCTCCTGTTGTTCAGCGATACGCACAATCTCTACTGAATCAGAAGAGAATAAAGCGAGCATTTCTAGCCCCTGCAGAAGAGGAGCTTTGCGCGGGATGGAGACGGGACCGCGATGCGGTCTGATCTGTCGTTGACCGGACCCGCGGAAGCGGGTCCGGCCTCGACTATTTGCCAGGCCTATGCCTCACGCGGCCGGCTTGGCGGCCTTCCGAATAACGGCCGCGGACGACGCTGCCCTTCACGGCCTGACCATCCTTGAGCAAATTATAGACGGGGCAGGTCGCCTCGACCGCCTGGCGAAGGCCATCGATCTCGGCGGCGCTCGCCGGGCTTTCGATATGGACCGTATATTTGAGATCCTGATATCGCGGCGGCTGCGTCGTACCGGCGCCGATCCGCGGCGTGAGCTTGCCCTCGACCCGCACTTCGAGGCTGTCGAGTACCACCTGCTCGTCGCCGCCTGAATCTCGAAGATATGCGTGAGGCAGGTGCCAAGCACGCCGACCTGATGTTCCTCGACCGTCGGGGCGAGGCGATAGCCGCCGAATTCCTTGCGGCTGTCATGGACGATCTGGAAATTGCCCTCGCCGGTGCGGGTCGTGCGGATGCCCGTCGCGGGTTCGACCGTCGTCACCGCGCGCAGCGCATAGGGCTTGGGCGGATTGGCGGCGGCGCGTTTGTCGCGGCGCGCTTCTCGACAAGGAAATCGCGCAGACCCGGCGGCAGGTCGGCGTTGTGCGTCGCCGGGCTGGGCTTGAGTATGATCTCGCCGTGCGGGATCGGATAGCCCGCGCTGATCAGATTGAGAACGGGCGATGTCTTTTCGACCGAAGTGCGGAGCGCGGCAAGCTGGGCGTCTGTCGCCTTGGAGTCGATATAGGCAACATAGGTCAGGTTGCGGGGATAGGCGACCTTGCGGGCCTTTTCGATCGTGGGATCGTCGGGATAGCTCGTGAATTCGACCGCGATGTGATCGACCGCGATTTTCTGTGCCGCTGCCTGAATGGCGAACTCGTCGGCGATCGCGCTTGCGAGCACCGCGACCTCGGTATCCCACGATCCCGCGCCGAGATTATAGCCGCCGAAATCGCGGCCGCTGTCGCTCAGATACTGGAAATCGCGAATGCGCAGGCGTCGGACACCCGAGCGGCTTTCCGCGGTAACGCGGGCCTCGAGCAGTTCGGGCTGCGCCGCAGGGGCTTTTCCCTGCTATTCGATCAGCGCGCCCGCGCCGTTCAATCGATGGCGGCGCGGACGATAACGCCAAACCAGCGCGGAATGCCGGGTTTATACTGGTTCCAGCTTGGCTTGAGGCCGGTATCGACGTTGAAGGCATTCTTCGCGACGAGACTGACGTCGAAGCGGTTGTTCGGGAAGGTGAAGCCGAGCGACAGGTCGGTCACGCCCCGGAAATCGGTCCTGGTGTACCGCGACAGCGTCGTGTCGGGATAATAGCCGCTCTGGAAATTATAATTGAGATTGGCGTGGATGACGTGCCCGCTTTCGAGCGGGTAGGAGAAGTCGCCGAACAGGTTCCCGCTCCATTTTGGCGCGCCCGCCAGCGTCTCGCCGCCGGCGTCATAATAGGCGCCCGCCGGATTGCTGCGCCGAGTTCTCCGGGGTTCGCGGCGCGCGGGAAGCTGCGATAGCGCGCATCGGTATAGGCGCCCGCAAAACGCAGCGTCGTATAAGGAATGCCGAAATAGGCGACGTCGAGTTCGACGCCCTTTGAGCGAACCTTCGGCACGTTGCCGAGCGCCGAAAGATAGACGGGCAGGCCGTTGTTGTTGAGCGCTGTCTGCACCTCGTCAAAGACGAAGCTCGGCTGGATATAATTTTCGATATCCTGCCAGAAGCCGGTCGCGCTCAGCGACAATGTGTTGTCGAAGAGGAGCGAACGGAAGCCGAGTTCATAGGCGTCGGTCTTCTCAGTTTCGGCGGTACCCACTTGCCGCCGAGTACCGTCGCCCCCACGATCTGCGAAATGCCCGGCTTCTCGCCATGCTTGTACGTTGCACAAAGCGTATGGTCGTCGGTGACCTTGTAGGTCAGGCCGGTCTCGATCGTCGGCAAGGTCGCCGAGTATTTCTCGGCTTCCGTCCGTTGGTGGAGTGCGCCGATGCGTGCGGCGCGGACCGACTTGGCCGCGCCGACCTGCGAGCGCCAGCTGTGCGGCGCTGTTGGTACCGGTGAGTGCGCCCGCGGCGTTGCCGTTGAAGCCGCCCATCTGGACATCGCTGATCGTTTTGGCTTTCCTTGCTTTGATCCTGTAGCAATAGGTGCAAACATTTTGGTGACGTATGTCGCCGCTACGTTCGGGTGAGGTCTTGGAAGTCGAAAATATTTGGCTACGCTACGTCCGCTCTCGCCGATTGTGGTCGAAAAGCGGAACGGCGCTGACGGCCAAGCCAGACTGTCGCCAAAACCAACGCGGCTCGGCCGCGATCGCGGGTGTATCGACGAGCGCGCGTCGCTGAGGCGCTGCATGATTAAAGGTGGGGGATTCACGGTTATGCGCAGAGGCTTGATCCGGTACGGTTTCGCATTGTCTGCGCTGCTGCTCGGCGTCCTTGCCGGAGCGCCGGCAATGGTTCAGCCGGCGGCAAGCCAGCCGGTTGCCGCCGCAGTAAGCCTCTCGGGGTACGAAGCGCAGGACGTGATGATTCCGATGCGCGATGGCATCCGTCTGCACGCACAGGTCTGGCGCCCCAAAGGCCACATCGGCAAACTCCCCATTCTTATGACGCGGTCGCCTTATGGTTTCACGAGGGGTCGCATCGACAGCGGCCTCGGCAAGACCGGAGGCTATGGAGAACTGGCCGAGGACAAGTTTATCTTCGTCTTTCAGGACATTCGTGGCCGATTCGACTCTGAAGGCGAGTTTGTGAACCTGCGTCCGCTCAAGAAAACGGCGGACGGCATCGACGAAGCTACCGACACGTATGACACCATCGATTGGCTGGTAACGAACTTGCCCGACAATAATGGCAAGGTCGGGGTGTTCGGCGTGTCCTATGGCGGCTGGACCGCCGCCGTGGCGACGGTGAATCCGCATCCGGCGTTAAAAGCCGTGACCTCGCAGGCGTCGCCCGAGGATATGTTCATCGGCGACGACTTCCTGCACAATGGTGCCTTCCGGCTCGATTATGCCTGGTCGTGGGTGTCGGCGCTGGAGACCGACGGCCGGACGATGAACGCTTTCGATTTTGGGACCGACGATGCCTATGACTGGTATCTGAAACAGTCAGACCTCGCCAACATGGATCAGCGGTTGCTGGGCCGCTCGATGCCAAGCTGGCAAAATTTCGTTTCACATCCGAACTATGACCGCTTCTGGCGCGATAGCCGTACTTCGCACATGATGCCTGCACGGGTTGCCGTGCCCAATTTGATCGTCGCCGGCTGGTGGGACCAGGAAGATTTTTATGGTCCGATGACGATCTACGCCAATCAGGAGAAAGGCGACGATCGCGGCCTGAACTATTTGGTCGTCGGGCCATGGAATCATGGGGGCTGGCGCGGCGAGGGCAGCAATTACGGCCCGTTCGATCTGGGCGGCCAAACCGGGCAGTGGTTTCGCAGCTCGGTCGAACTTCCCTGGTTTCGCTATTGGCTGAAAGGCATCGGCAAGCTCGACCAGCCCGAAGCGCTGGTCTTTCAGTCGGGCAGCAATCAGTGGCAGCGCCATTCGCGCTGGCCGGCCGTCGAGGGCAAACGACGCAGCCTGTATTTGCATGCCGACGGCAAGCTCTCCTTCGAGGCTCCCCAGTTGCGCAAGGGTGTCAGCAGTTTTGTTTCGGACCCGGCGAGCCCGGTCCCTTATCGCGATCGCGCCATATTGAAACCGTTCATGCGGCCGGGATCCGACTGGTCAACGTGGATATCCGACGATCAGGCGCCCTTTGCACAGCGCAAGGATGTGCTGTTCTGGCAGACCGAGCCGCTGGCCGAGGATGTTGTCGTGGCTGGCGACATCGCAGCGCGCCTGTTTGCCAGCACAACGGGCACCGATGCCGACTGGGTGGTCAAGCTGGTCGACATCTATCCCTCAGACGTGGCGACACCCGAGGCGATGCGCGGCCGTCAGCGGATGATCGCGAATGACGTGTTCCGTGGCCGCTTTCGCGCCAGCTATGAAAAGCCGGCGGCTATCAAACCGGGCAAGGTGCTGGAGTATAAGATCGACCTCCATTCGGCGTCGCATGTGTTTCGAAAAGGGCACCGTATCGGGGTGCAGGTACAGAGCAGCTGGTTCCCGCTGATCAACCGCAACCCGCAGACGTTCGTACCCAATATCCTGAGAGCGAAGCCGGGGGACTATCGGGCGCAGACACATTCGGTCTTTTACTCGCGCGATTTCCCCTCCTCAATCTCGATGTCCGTCGTGCCCGATGCCAAATGATTTCATTCCCGCTCGAAGAGAAAATCAGCGGGCCATCGCGGCGCGGACAGGGGGGTAACCTGTGTTCATCCGCCTACCTGGTCAGATGATAGCTGTGGCAGCGGCCGATCATCGGGCCTCGGTCTGCCGTACATAGGGGAGCCAAACCGAGATGACCGTCCCTTCGTCGCGAACGGAGGACAAAAGAAACGTGCCGCCGATCGCTTCGGCGCGGCTGCGCATTCCGCAGAGCCCCTGACCACCGGATACGGCGCGGACAGTGTCGAAACCCGAGCCGTTGTCCTTGATCGAAACAGTCACCCCCGGTGCGCCGCCACTTATATACTCGACGCATGCGAGATCGATTCTGGTCGCGCCCGAATGCATCATCACATTGGCCAGCGCCTCCTGGAACAGGCGAAGCAGGTGGAGTGAGTTGGTCGCGTCGAGCCAGTCGATTCTCTCGCACCGATCAACATTCCAGTGGAGCTTGATGCCCGCCTCGACCAGGTCCGGCTCGGACCGATGACGAAAGTTCCCGAGCAACGCCACCACATCGCCTGCAAGGGGTTCCAGTGAGTCGACAGTCAATTTCAGATCGGACAGCGCGCGTTTCAGCGTCGCGATCGATGCCGGCGGGTGATTTTGACGCTCTGCCACGGTCAGCGCCGCGACAAGGTTGGACCCGATTCCGTCGTGCATTTCGCGCATGATGCGACCGCGCTCGGTTTCGAGCGCGCGTGCGACTTCAAGTTCGCGGACTTCCCTTTCGCGCTCCTCAAGGGCTGCGCGCGCATCCTCCACCCTGGTTTCAAGCTCGGCGTTAAGGCCTTCCAATCTTCCGAAGGCAAGATTGGCTCGCCTTCCGAACGACAGCAGCAGGACGAGGCAGAACAGGCTGCCGATATAGGGTTGCAGAAAAAATCCGAGGCCGTCCCAAAGGCGGCTGTCCCATTGTCTGCCTATGTCGTGGGTCGTGCCTGTGATGATCGTTGCGAGGCACAATGTTATCAGCGCGGCGCCGGCATCGCGGGTTCGCCACCAATGGGTCACCAACAGGAAGGCGGTGTAGGCGACGCAGGCCACGGCGAGCAGATTTCCGATGGAGTCGGTGCCGAAGGCGCCCGTCAAGCCCCACTCGACCGTCGCAAACCGGATCAGGCACAGGAGTACGCCCGCGGTCAGCAAGATCGCACCATGGAGCTTCCACCGCGGCAGGCGAACATAGACGAGGCAAAAGGCAAGGCTTGCCGACATGGCCGGATAGACGGCGTAATAGGTCATCGCCTTGAAAGCGACGATGTTGAAAGGCGCCCGTACGGCGGTGAAATTATAATCGCGCGCGAACCACATCAAGCCGAGAATGGCGAGGAGTAACAATTCGGTATCGCCGCGGCGCAGCAGCCAGAACCAGAGTGCCGCGGCGGCGAGGACGATCATGGTGAGATTGGCAGCTTGTACACCCGTGATGCGCCAGAAATGCATTCGTTCGTGCCGCGCATCGAGGGCGGCGGCGGGACCAAGATAATAATCGCCGCTGACCAGGTCGTAATTGCTTTCGATCTTGACCAGCAAGCTGTTGGTGCCGCCGGCAAGCAAGGGGGCGGGCAGGCGAACGATCTGGGGACGATACCAGCCGAGAGCGCGGTCGTCGCCCTCGGTGAAGTTGCGGAAAATCTCCTGCCCGTTGAGCAGGACCGCGATGCGTTCATAGTTATTTTCGGTGTAGAGTGCGACCGGGCCGGCGGGCAGCATCCGGCGATCGAAACGCAGCCGCAGCCAGAGTGTCTTCGTCGTCGAGGTGGCGCCCATCTTTTCGAACGCAAAGCCCCGGTGCGCCGGGCCGCGCACCCAGCCTCCGGCGGGTATCCGCCCGCTGTCGGTGCGAACATAATCGGCATCGGTAAAGCGCAGGATCACCGCGCCATTGCTGTTCTCGCGGACGAAGCCGTTCAGCGGCGGCTCGGCCAGCACGTGCACCGGCCAAGCAAGCAGCAACAGGAATAGCGCCCTAATTGCGCGAAATAAGACCCTGGCTTCCCGCTTCAAACAATGCCTCCGCCCTGCTGTTTACCTCGAGTTTACGGTAGATATTCTTTACGTGAAACCCGATCGTGTTGAGCGAGACGTGCAGAATGTCGCCGCATTCGGCATAGGAAAATCCCCGCGCCAGCAACTGCAGAACCTCGGTCTCGCGTTCCGACAGGGGCGAAACGGGCGGTGGTAATGCGGCCGAACGATCCTCGACCATCTGTTCCATGATGCGGCGGGCGATCACCGGCGATATCGGCGAGCCGCCTCGCCGGATCTCCATGATCGCCTCGACGCAGGATTCGATGCGCTGGTCCTTGAGGAGGTAGCCGCGCGCGCCGGCCCGAATGCTGTCCAGCACCTTCTGCTGATCGGCAAACTGGGTGATGACCAGAATGTCCGTGTCGCGCCCTTTGGCCGCCTCCTTTGCGATCAGCGTGGTGCCGTCGCCGTCGGGAAGGCCGAGGTCGCACAGCAGCACGTCATAACCGCCCGCATCGACGAGGCCGCTGCCGCTGGCCACGCTGTTCGCCTTGTTGACGACCATCATGCCGCTTGCCGCGTTGACGGCGTCGGCGAAGCGTCCGGCCAGTATCGGATCATCCTCGATAATCGCAACGCGTATCACCATCGCAGCCTCCCGTCCTTCATTCCGCCGGAAGATAGCGGTCGCGCTCTCGCAGTAAACCCACATGGATAGGTGGGGGGCACCCACATGCTCATGTGGGGCGTGGCCGCCCCCATCCGCGCTAACCGCATCGCAGGGTCAGCCATTCGGGGGCAGCGAACCGCACCAATCAGAACGGCGCTTTCCTCCTTTCACGGGAGCAATGAACATGACGAACACCAAGCGATTTTTCACCGCCGCCGCGCCATTGGCACTGGCCACCTCCTTGCTCGTGCCCGGCGTTGCCCATGCCGATCCGACGCCCGAATGCAACATAGGGGATCCGCTGGCACCCAGTTCGACCGAATGCGGCGTCGACGCCACCGTCACCAATGCGGATGGCACGCGCGTCGCGGTGGAAGCGACGGCTGTCGGTTCCAACACCCGGGCGAGTGGTGACGGCAGCAGCGCGGTTGGTTACAAGGCCATGGCAACCACGAAAAATTCCGTCGCGGTGGGCACCAGCGCCCTGACCTATGCGGATGGCGCAACGGCGCTGGGCGCCGGCGCTGTCGTTGACGTCGTGGGTTCGACCAAATTGAACCCCAATCCCGATGGCCTTCCCGACATAGTGGACGCAAGCGTCGCCGTCGGCTATCGCGCGCAGGCCGATGGTCATCGCACCGTCGTGATCGGCGGCAACGCGCGCGCCGGCGGGACATTGTTCGAACCGGCGATTGAACCTGACGACGCAACCGCCGTCGGTTCCACCAGCCTGATTCTCTCCGACAGAAGCACCGCGATTGGTGCATTTTCACAGGCAGGCGCCGGGGATGACACGCAAACCGACGCCACCGCAGCAGGTTTTCTGGCCAAGGCCAACGCGCGGAACGCCACGGCGCTCGGCAGCAACGCGGCAGCCTCAGCGACCGATGCCGTCGCGCTTGGCGGTGGGGCCAATGCCTCCCAGAGCAATTCCGTAGCACTCGGCGCCAATTCCGGCACCGTGCGTGGCGCGGTGGCCAGCTACACGGCCTTTGGTTTGGCTGATCCGCAATCGTCGGTTGGCGAAGTTTCGGTCGGCGGCGATACGGGAGCCGGAAACAATTATCGTCAGATCACCAATGTGGCTGCCGGCAATGACGATCATGACGCCGCAACGGTGGGGCAGCTCAAAGGCGCTATCGCGTCAGCGGCCAACCCTTATGTCAAAGTCAACAGCACGGGCGCCGCGGCAGTCGCTTTTGGCGGCAATTCCATCGCGATCGGCCAGGATGCGTCGGTCAGTCATGCCGACGGCGTTGCTGTCGGCCGCGAGAGCAAGGTGACCGGCGAATATGGTGTCGCGCTGGGACTGAGTGCAGAGGCGACCAATTTCGGGGTCTCGATCGGCGCGCAGAGTAAAGCAGGATTTTTCGGCACGGCGTTGGGCTATGCCGCGACATCGGGGACGTCCAGCACCGCCGTCGGCAATGGCGTCAAAGCGCCCGGAAATGCCAGCACGGCGACGGGCGGATATAACTCCAATATTTTCTCCTACACCACGGCTTCCGGGGATTTCAGCGCTGCCTATGGTGCCGGCAGCCTGGCGAAAGGGAATGATAGTAGTGCCTTTGGCGCGGCAAGCGTGGCCAACGGCGTTGGCAGTGTCGCCACCGGCCATGCCGCCAGAGCGAATAACCGCGATTCCATCGCCGTGGGTAATAATGCCGAGGCAACCCAGGATTTCGCGACCGCGATCGGGGCAAGCAGCCACGCCACCGCGATCAACAGCGTCGCATTGGGCAATGGATCGGTGGCGGACCAGGCCAATAGTGTCTCGGTCGGGCTGGTCGGCGGCGAACGCCGCATCGTCAACGTCGCCGCCGGGACAGACGCGACCGATGCGGTGAACAAGGCGCAGCTCGATATTGTGGATGCGAAGGCAACCGCTGCGCAGACCACCGCCAATTCCGCGCTGGCGATCGCGAATGCCGGTGCCGGCAGCGCCACCGCGGCGCAGGCGACCGCCGATGCAGCGATCGCGAATGCGGCGGCGGCGCAAACGACCGCCAATAGCGCGCGGACCGAAGCCGCGGCGGCGCAGGGCACGGCGAACACTGCGCTGGTCAATGCCGCGACAGCACAGACCACGGCGAACACAGCCCGAACCGAGGCCGCGGCGGCGCAGGGCACGGCGAACACCGCATTGGCGAATGCGGCGACGGCCCAAACCACGGCCGACACGGCGCGTACGGAGGCTGCCGCGGCCCAGACGACGGCGACGGGTGCCGCCGCAGATGCCAGCGCCGCTCTGGCCCAGAATGTCGTGCAGGACGGGCGGATCACCGCCGTGGAGGATGTCAACACGGCGCAGAATACGCAGATTTCGGCGGTGCAGACGGTCAACACGACCCAGAACGGCCGGCTCGCGTCGCTCGAAACGATAACCTCGACCGCAATCCCGGCGTTACAGGCGCTGACCGCCACGCATAGCGCCCAGATCGGTGAGCTCTATGCGATCACCAACCGTGACCGCCGCGAGGCGCAGCGCGGCACCGCCGCCGCCGTTGCCTTGACCGCCGCGCCGATGCCTTCCGAGCCAGGAAAGACGAGCTATACTTTCAACCTTGCTACTTTTCGCGGCGAGCAGGCGATCGGCGCGTCGATCGCCCATCGTTTCGATACGGGAGCGCCCCTGGCCTTTACCGCCGGCGTTTCCTACGCGGGCAGCAGCAACACCGCCGTGCGGGTCGGTGTAGCCGGCGAATTCTAGGGTCACGCCGGCGTGAAATAATCTCCGATACGGCGGCGCGGGGCCGATCAGCAACCACGTCGCCGGATCGGAGATATTTCCTACCGCCATTTTTACGATGCGGGACGAGGGGAGCGAGCCGCAAACCGGCTTGTTCCCATTCTCGCCCGACGGGCGAAAGCGGGTCGCTATCGTGCGGACCGACGGGGCCGCGGGCCCATTTCAGTGCGGAAAAGACGGCAATCATGCCGGGGGTGTCGAAGGATGATGGCATGAGGAAGAGCATGATATTTGCGTTCGGCGCCCCGCTGGCGCTCGTCGCCTGTGGGGGGCCGCAGGGCGATGACAAGAATGAAAAACCGGCGGCTATGACATCGGGACGGGATGCGGGCTGGGATGCGACCGATGCGTGCAAGCTGCTCGACAAGGCGGTACTTGGCGCGGTGCTTGGCGATGCGGTTACCGAGACGAGCCTTGCCTTCGTCCATCAGCCAACCCCGGTCGAAGCGGCGACGTCGGAATGCACCTACCGGTTGAAGGGCGGTGGCACCGCAACGCTCATGGCGCGCCGCTCACCCATCGCGGACAACACGCCCGAGGCGATCGCGCAGGCGCGCAAAACAACCGAATCGACCATGCGCGCTTTCAGCGACAAATCGGTCGAGGATGTTCCGCATCTTGGCAAGGCGGCGTTTTTCGTACCCGGGATCAACCAGATGAACGTCTTCCTCGACGACCAGAGATTTCTGATCCTGACATTGGGAACGGCGCCCGATGATCGCGTGAGGGATATTGCCGCCGATCTGGTGAGGATGGCGGCCGGTTAGCAAGATCAGTTCCGCAAGGCTTCGAGCCGGGCGCGGGCTTCGGCGAAGCGGGCTTTCAGGCGCGTACCGGTGCCGTCGGGATAGCCGGCTTCCAGTCGCTTTTCGCCCACGGTCGTCATCCAGCGCAGCAGGTCGTTGGCCGCGCCGCGCGCCGCAGCGGGGTCGGTGCTGCCGATCCGGCCCAGCCAGACGGGTGCACTGTGCGCGAACGGCTGGCCATCCTGGATGGGCCAGCTTGCCGCGCCGCCATGGACGCGGGCGGCGACCCAGCCGCCGGCGGGCACGTCGAGCTTGCCCGAATAGGTCCGTTTTCCGGGTGCGGACAGACCCTTGCCGCTCCACGCGACGCGGCCGTTGACCAGAATTTCGACGGTTTCGACCGCGGTCGGCGAGAAGAGGTCGAGCGACCAGTCGATCGATTTCGCGCCGCCCGCGATCGCGCCGCCAGGGCCGATCCCTGCGGCGGTGAAGTCGATCATCGGGCCGGTGGTGACAAAGCTTCGCCCCTTGCGGACCGCATCGAGGAAGCTCGTCATGCTGACGGGGCCATCGGGCTTTGCGTACACGCGGGTCGCGCCGATCGCGAGCATGCGGTGGATATTCTGCATCGTGTCGCTGCCCGCCGACGGCGCGATCGGCAGGCCAAGGTTGAGCAGCCGGTACCAGAGCTGGCTGGTGCCGAGCTCGTCGCTCCACACGCAGGCAAGCTCGATCGCATCGACGTCGCCCAGCACCGCGTCGGGCACCAGTCCCAGCGGAAAGCCGCCCGGATCGCCGTTGGCGGGAAAGGGATCGCTGCCGACCACCGGGTGGACATAGATATTGAGCCCGCCATGCGCGCGGGTGAAACGGAGCACGTCGGCGTTGGTCACTTCGCTCTGCGCGCGGACCGGATAGGTCGGGCCGAAGAACCAGGGATCGAATTGCGCGTCGGCACCGATGACGCCGATATGCCCCAGATAATGCGCGCGCACTTCCTGCGAGACGCGGATCAGCGGCAGTTCGGTGCGCTGCCAGCCCCACCATTTGGCGTCGACCTGCTGCGTCTGGAGATTGGCGAGCTGCGGCGTCGCCACATCGAGCGCCTCGGCGCGCATCATGGTGACGAGGTCGCCGGGCTCGAGCTGGTAGGGGCCGCCGTAGTTGAGATGATTGTGGAGGTCGCCCGAATACCAGCCGCGCGCCGCGGCATCGAAGCCGGTGCCGGGCAGGTCGAGGTCGATCGTCACCTCGTCGCCCGCGCGGACCTGCCGCGTTGCTTCGGCCACCCCGTCGAAGCCGTGCGTGGCGCTGAGCCTGATCGCGCCGGCGGGCACATCGAGCGTTACCGCGCCGGGCGAATGAACGAAGATGCGGTCATGCTGGAAATCGAAATAGGCGAGGCCGGTTGCCGGGACGGCGGGATGGCCTTGGCCGTCGACTATCGCGAGCCGCGCCGGCGTCAATTGCCCGGCCTGCCGGGTGCGGATCGTGACGCGCGCGGTGCGCTCGCCCAGATCCCAGTCGAGCGGAGTCATATCCTCAAGGCCGCCGCCGTTGGCGGAGGAACGATAAAGCGTAAACTGCTTGTCGCGGTTCGGTTGGACGAACCACAGCCAGCCGTCCGCCGACCAGCTTGGCGCGAGTGGATAGGTCGCATCATTTGCGACGCGGATCGTATCGCTGCCGTCGGCATCGAGGGTGATCAGTTTCAGCCGGTCGCCGTCGGGGGTCGCGATGGCGAGCGAGCGGCCGTCGGGCGAGGCCGCGATCCGGAGCTGCGGCGCCATGCCCGCGGAATGAAGCGTCCGGCGCTGGCCGTCGGCGAGTGAGACGGTCGACACCGCGTCGCTGAAAAATTTCGCGCGATCGACAAAGGCGAGCGCGGTGCCGCCCTTGATCGGCCGGGGACCGAGTTCCTGGCCGACATCGGTGGTGAGGCGGGTCTTGGCGCCGGTCGCGAGATCGATCCGCCACAGGTCGAAATCGCCCGCTTCGGCCGAGCTGTAGAACAGCGATTTGCCATCGGGAGCGAAAGCGGGGTCAAGGTCGAGCGCCGGGCTGGCCACCAGCACCCGTTCCTTGCCCGTCGCGACGTCGACGAGGACGATGTTGGTGTCGCGGCCGCTGTCGCGCACGAAGGCGATCTGCCTGCCGTCGGTCGACCAGGCCGGCCGCGAATCGATCTGGGCGCCGCGCGTGAGCCGCCGGGCCTGGCGCGTCGCGACATCCATCGTCCACAGCCAGCCCTTGGCGGCGAACGCGACGACGCGCCCATCGGGCGATGGCGCGGGGTCGGTCGGGCTCGCCGCGAAGGTCGGCAGATTATAGGCCTCCAGATAGAGCTGGTGGCCGGCATTCTTCCCGGTATTCTGGACTTCGGGATATCGGCTGGTCCATTGTCCCTGCGCCGGCACCGCCGCGAGAAGGCACAGCGATAGGGCGAGCGAGCGGCGGGCGGCGCGGCGCCCCGGCTTTCCTTGACCGGCCAACTGCTATCCCTCCGCGCTTATCGTGCCATCGCGGCGGACTGGTCGACGGGGACGACCGGCAGCCACACCTTGCTGCCGTTCGCGCCGCGTTCGAGCGTGATCGTCGCGGCCTTATAGTCGCCCTTCTTCGCGTTGAAGATGTTGGGGACATAGGTTTGCGGGTTGCGGTCGTAGAGCGGGAACAGGCTCGACTGGACCTGGATCATGATGCGGTGCCCCGGCTGGAAGACATGGTTCACCGTCGGCAGGCGGAACTTGTATTTTTGCACCTTGCCCGCCGGGATCGGCGAAGGGTCCGAAAAACTGTCGCGGTAGCGGCCGCGGAAGATGTCGAGCGCGATCGCGAGCTGATAGCCGCCCATGGTGGGATTGCTGGCGCTTTCCTGCGGGAAGACGTCGATCACCTTGACCACGAAATCGCCATCGGTGCCCGTCGTGCGCGCGAGGATTTCGGCGATCGGCGCGCCCGAGACGCGCACCGGTGCGGTGAGCACCTCGCTGCGATAGGTCATCACATCGGGGCGCCCGTCGACGCTGCGCTGGTCGCTGACCAGCCAGGTCGGCCATTCGGGGGTATAGACCGAACGCTGCATGCTGAACGGACGCGGCAGGAACGGCACCGGCTTGGCGGGATCGGAGACATAGCTGTCGCTGCCCGCCGGCCCCGCCTGGAAGCCGAGCCCGCCGTCGGCGGCGAGGTAGATCGGGGTCAGTGGCGAAGGGCAGCCCTTCTCGCAGGCGAGCGGCCAGGTCGTCAGCTTTTCCCAGCGATCCTCGCCGGTGTTATAGACCGTCGCGACCGGCATGTTCGACGGCGGGCCGTCCTTCAGATGCTCGTTGAAGAAGGGCAGCACCATGCGCTTCCAATAATGTTCGACCGTGTCGCCGTCCCAGTTGAGCGGGCCGAGGCTGCGGCCGCCGGTGGCGCGGTTGACCTGGCTGTGCGACCAGGGGCCGAGGATCAAATGGTTGTTGCCGGTCTTGCCCGCGGCGCGCAGCGCCTCGAACGAGCGGATCGCGCCATAGCCGTCCTCCTGGTCCCAGATCGGGTGGACCCACAGGGTCGGCACGTCCGACGGATTGGCGGCGAGCAGCTTGTCGACCCCCTGTCCCGACCAGTTCGCGCTATATTCGGGGTTGGCGATCACGCGCTTGAACGCCGGTAGCTGGTCGAAACCGCGCGCCCGCGCCCAGTCGCCCGCCGATCCGGCCTCGCGGAACACGTCATAATCGTCGCCGCCGCCGTGCGACGGCGACGCGGCAAAGCCTTTTTCGCCCGACTGCATCGCGACGAAGCCGAGCATCAACTGGCGAAAGGCGCCATAATGGAACCAGTCGTCGCCCATCCAGCCGTCGATGATCGGGCTTTCGGGCGCCGCCGCCCGCAGCGCCGGGTGCGGATTGAGCAGCGCCATCGCGGTGGTATAGCCCTCGTAAGACGAGCCGATCATGCCGACGCGGCCGTTGCTTTCGGGCAGGTTCGCCTTGTTCACCAGCCAGTCGATGGTGTCATAGGCGTCGGTCGAATGGTCGACCCCGGTCTTGTTGAGCGGGCCGGCGACGGGCATGATCATCGTATAATCGCCCTCCGACCCGAACTTGCCGCGGGTGTCCTGCCAGACGATGATATAGCCGTTCTTGACGAACTGCTCATTCTCGAACGGCAGCGCGTTGACCATCCGCGTGCTCGTCGAACGCGTCGAGCGCGCCGTCGCATTATAGGGCGTGCGGTCCATCAGGATCGGCGCGTTGGTTGCACCCTTCGGTACGATGATGATCGTCTGCAGCTTCACGCCGTCGCGCATCGGCACCATGACGACGCGCCGTTCGTAGTCGGTTCCCTCGCTTTCGGGCGAATAATGTTTCGGAATGTCGCCGCCGGGTTGCACGACCGGCACCACCTCACGCGCGCGCTGCGCATGAGCCCCGACCAGCGGCGAAAGCGTCAGCACGAGCGTCAGCGCGGCGAGCGACTTTTTTATCATATCCTGCCCCATCTTTTTCCTGAAGGTCCGAGAATGGTCCGTCCAAGGAAAGTTGCAAGGCTGATTGATCTGATGCAAAGGCTAAGAAAAATTAGGTCTTTTTGAGGCGTGCCGGTTGCGGGCCGACGGTCGCGATGGCGGTTTTGGGGTGGGGAGCTGCCATTCGCTAACCATCCATAACCGTCGCCCCCGCGAAGGCGGGGGCCGCAATCGGCCGAGCGCAAGGTTGCCAGCGGCCCCCGCCTTCGCGGGGGCGACGGTTATTTAGCTAGCGTCCGCTACCGGCCGGTTGTTGCCCTTTTTCAGTCATCCCGGGCTTGACCCGGGATCCCGCTTTTTTGAGGGTAACGCAGGTTTCGACGTCCAGCGGGACCCCGGATCAAGTCCGGGGTGACGACGAAGGGAACGGCAGCTTCCGGCCGAAAGCCGGCGTTCCTTCGCTGCCGCCTTCGGCAGGAGTGCGCCGGACCCGCTACCAGTCGATCCGCACGCTCAGCGAGCCATTCCTCGCCTCGCCGATGTTGCCGAGGCCCCAATATTTCTTGTTGAAGAGATTGTTCAGATTGCCGGTGAAGGTCACGCCCTGTCCGCCGATCTGCGTCCGGTACTGGAAGCCGGCGTTGGCGAGCGTGCGGCGGGGGATGAAAAGGCGGTTGGCGTCGTCGGTGGGCGCCTTGCCGAAATAGCGGACATTGGCGTGCAGGCTCAGCCCATCGATCCCAGCGACGGCATATTCGGCGTTGCCGGTCAGCTGCCATTTCGCCGCTTGCGCGGGGATATTGCCGATATCGGGGGAGGGCGTGCCGTCAGCGGTTTCCGACAGCTTGCGCAAGCTGGGGTCGAGGCGGATCACGCCCGCACCCAGTTTCAGGTCGCGGCCGATCCGATAGCTGGCGATGAGTTCCAGCCCCTTGTACAATGTCTCGCCGTCCTGCCGCAGATAGGGGCGATCCTCCCCCGCGACGAAGCGTTCGGCGGTATTCGCGCGTTCGACGCGGAAAGCGGCGCCGGTCAGGCTGAGTCCGTCATGCTCCACCTTGACCCCGGCTTCATATTGCCGGCTGACCGTTGGGCTCAGGATTTGGCCTGCGTTGGCATATTGGCCGCCGACGCGGCTGCCGGGTTCGAGCGATTCGACATAGCTGCCATAGATCGACGCCCAAGGCGCGGGTTTCAGGATCAGCGCGAAGGTCGGCGACAGTTTCGAGGTGCGATATCCGCCGTCCGTGGCCGGGTCGCTGTCGGTGTCGAGCAGCTTGTAACGCGTGTAGCGTCCGCCGACGATCGCCTGGACATGGTCGCCGAGGTATAAGGTGTCGCTGAGGAACAGCGCGCGCTGACGCTCGCGGGTAGGAGAGCCCTTAGTACTCCAGTCGATGTCGCGCGTGACGCGGAAGTCCTGATTCTCATAGATATTGCCGTCGAAGTCGTGGCCCCAATAGCTGTTGGCGCCAAAGTAGCTGTCGTTGACCATATAGGACGCGCCCGCGACGATCGCGTGACGCACCGGCCCGGTTTCGAATTCGCCCTGCACCATTGCCTGGACGAAATGGCTCTTGTCGAGTTCGGCGAAATTATAGGCATTGCCTTCGTAATCGCCCGCCCGGTTGACCATATTGACGAACATCTTGTTCGAATGATGCAGCTTGCTGGTGTAGCCGTAGGTGAGCTTCGCCTTCCAGCCATCGGCAAAGCGCCAGTCGACCCCGGTCGCGGTCGCGAGCGTGCGCGCCTTGTAATAGCTGTTGTCGACGTTGAGCTTGTCATAATCGTAGGTGGGTTTCGGCAGGATCGCGCCCTCATAGCCGCTCCAATAGATTTGGAAGGGCTCATGCTCCAGCTTGCTGTCTTCGTAGGTCGCGGTCGCGTACCAGTCGACATCGGGGCTTATGGCATAGGTGAGCGCCAGCGATCCGAGCCAGCGGTTCGCCCCGGCCTCGTTGTAGAGCGTGCCCTTTTCGCCCGCGATATTGATGCGGTAGCCAAGCCGTCCGTCGTCGGTCAGCGGACCACCGGCATCGACATGCGCATAGAAATCGCTCTTGGTGCGATAGCCGACCTCGGTGGTCAGCAGGGGCTCGGCGGTCGGCCGCTTGGTGCGATAGGCGATGGTGCCGCCGGGGGCGCCAAAGCCGTACATGAAACCCGACAGCCCCTTCAGCGCTTCGACGCTTTCGACCGATTCGAGCGGAAAATCGCCGCCCCAATAAAGGAGCAGCGGCACGTCATCGATATAATAGTTGCGCACGCCGAGGCCGCGGATCTGGGTGCCCCACCAGTTGGTCGTGCCTGCCGTCGCAAAGGAAAAGACCGAGGGGTCGTTAACGAAAATCTGCGCGATCGTGTTCGCCTGCCGCTTCGAAATATCCTCCTTGCCGACGACGGTGATCGAATAGGGCGTGTCGAGCAGCGATTTCGAGCCGAGCGCGCCATTGTCCGCTTCCTTATTCTGCCCTTCGCCCTGATGGAGGCCGGTGACGACGATATCGGACCGGCGCTGTTCGGCCGCGTCGCCTGCGTCCGCGGTGTCTGCCGCGCTGTCAGCCAACACGCTCTCGGCCGCATGGAGAAGGGGGGCGCCACAAAGCAACGCCGCGACGGCGGCGGAAAGGCGAAGAGCAGGCTTGATGGTCATGGATATCCCCGAGCGATTGTCGCGCGGCCGCTATCGTTTCAGCTATTGCAAGTCAATCGCAATTGTAGATTTTTGCGAAACGGATCAGCTTCTTGGCGAGGCCGCGGGCCGGGCCGCTTGGACTCGCCGTGCTGCTGCGATATCAGGGTATGATGATTTTACTCCGCCTCGTCATTGCGAGGACCCCGGACTTGATCCGGGGGACGCGGCAATCCAGAGCATGCGTAAACCGCTCTGGATTGCTTCGCTTGCGCAACGCGCAAGTTTATCCTGAGCGCCCGCAAGGCAGTCGAAGGGCTCGCAATGACGAGATGGGGGTTAGGGTATAATCATCAGACTTTAGGTGGCGGGTTCAATGATCGGGGCGGGAATATGGTGCGGCACGGTGCGCTCAAGCTGAAGGCACAGCTATTTTGCGGCGATGAGCCGGCGATCGGCCCGGGAAAGGCCGACCTGCTCGAGGCGATCGACCGCGAAGGATCGATCTCGGCCGCGGGGCGGTCGATGGGGATGAGCTATCGCCGGTCGTGGCTGCTCGTCGACAGCATGAACCGCTGCTGGGCCGAAAGGCTGGTCGAAACGACCGCCGGGGGCGGTGCGGCGAAGGGCGCGCGGCTCACCGGTTGCGGGCGGGCGGTGCTGGACAATTATCGCGCGCTCGAACGCCGGCTGGCCGAGGCGGCGCGGCGCGGCGGGCTCGACGAATTGACCGCGCTGATCCGCGAGCAGCCATTGCCGCCGAGTCCAAAGCCCTGACGAGGAGCGTCAGGGTAGCTTGGCAACCATGACGGCGATCGACGGGGTCGCGCTCGCGGCAATCTGCAGCAGATAAGTCCCCGGGGTCAGCGAGAAATCGACCATCTTGCGAATGCCCGAGCATTGCGGCCCATGGCCATGCGCGGTCGAGGCGAGCGCGGTGCCGGCCTGTATGACATCGACCCATGCCCCGGCGCCGAGCGCGACGCGATAGTTGCCCGCGGTTTCGACGGTGAAGCCGAGCAGGCCTGCGCGGCTTTCGCCTTCGCCCGCCTTGCCGGGCGCGGCGGCGAAGTCAACGGCAGCCGCGGGTTGGAGCGATGCGTCCACGGCGCGGCCGATCGTGATCGGACCGGTTGCGGCGCCCGCAGCATCGACGGCTGCGGTCACCGCATCGCGAGTCCCCCAAGCCGCAAGTTCGGGCGGCAGCGCCGGTGCGCCGGCGGTGCAATCGGGCTCGGCGGCGAGAGCGCCGGACGACGGCGCCAGCAGCGCCAATCCGGCAAGCATGACCAAAAAGTGACGCGGCATGGCTTTTCCTCTCAGGCGACCGATGTATATGGCCGTATATAGCGATTCGCCGAAATGCAATGGCGACCGCATCGGCAAAGGGGATTTCCATGCGACTGTTTCTTCTCGTGACGACGGCGCTCGCCGCCGCGGCCCCGGCCCATGCGCAGGAAACGGACAGGCCCGCGCCGAGCGAAGACAGCGCCTTCACGCTGGGCCAGATCATCGTCACCGCGCCGCGCGCCGAGAATATCACGATCGGGACCGAGACGCTGTCGTCCGATGCCATCTACAGCTTCAACCGCAACACGCTCGACGAGGCGGTCAATCTGATGCCCGGCGTCACGGCGGCGAACAGCGGCGGATCGCGCAACGAGCGGCTGATCTTCGTCCGCGGCTTCGACCGCTTCCAGGTGCCGCTGTCGCTCGACGGCATCCGCGTCTACCTGCCCGCCGACAACCGGCTCGACTATGGCCGCTTCCTGACCCCCGACATCGCCGAGATCCAGGTCGCGAAGGGCTATGCCTCGGTGCTCGACGGGCCCGGAGCGATGGGCGGCGCGATCAACCTCGTCACGCGCAAGCCGACCAAGGCGCTCGAAGCCGAAGCGCGCGCGACGATCGATCTCGACCGCGATATCGACTATGCGGGCTATAATGTCTTCGCGCTGCTCGGCACGCGGCAGGACAAATTCTACGCCCAGGCATCGTATACGCGCAATTTCCGGGATCATTGGGACCTTGCCGGGGGTTACGACCCGGCGCCGGGTTCGGCCGAAGATGGCGGCGAACGCGACTTTTCGCGCACGCGCGACTGGCGGGTGAATGCGAAGGTCGGTTTCACGCCCAATGCGACGGACGAATATTCGATCAGCTACACGCGGCAGGAGGGCGCCAAAAATGCGCCGCTGCACGTGACCGACGGGGTCGGGGCGCAGCGTAACTGGAGCTGGCCCTATTGGAATATCGAGAGCATCTATTTCCTCTCGACGACGGCGCTCGGCGACCGTGGGACGCTGAAGACGCGCATCTATCGCAACACGTTCGACAATCTGCTGCAGTCGTTCAACGACAGGACCCAGACGACGCAGTCGCTCGCGCGCGCGTTCGACAGCTATTACGCCGATGAAGCGTGGGGCGGGTCGGCCGAACTGGCGGTGCAACTGACCGAAGCGGACCGCCTCACGCTGGCGGCCCATTACCGCCGCGACGAACATCGCGAGCGGCAGGACGGTTTCTACAACCGGGTGCCGACCAGCAGCGGGCCGCCGATCGCCTATAGCGAACCCTGGCAATCGACGGTCGAGGACACGTACAGCATCGCGGGCGAGAATGTCCTGGCGCTGAGTCCCGCGCTAACCCTGACGCTCGGTGCCAGTTTCGACTGGCGCGATCTTAAAAAGGCGGAGGAATATACGATTTCCTTCACCTCGCCTGCGAACTTCTTCGAATATCCGCTGGCCAACGCGTCGGCGTTCAACTGGCAGGGGCGGATCGAATATCGTCCCGACGAGGCGACGCGCCTGCATGCCAGCGTGTCGCGCCGGTCGCGTTTTCCGACGATCTTCGAACGCTTCAGCACCCAGTTCGGCACCGCGGCGTCGAACCCGGACCTGAAAGCCGAGCGGGCAACGAATTTCGAGATTGGCGGATCGCGCGATTTTGGCGGCCTCCATGCCGAGGGCGCCATCTTCTACAGCAATATCGACGATGCGATCGTGTCGGTGCGGCCCCAGGATTTCCCCGCGAATACGAGCCAGCGCCAGAATCTGGGCAATGCCGAATATTATGGCGCGGAACTGGCTTTGACCGCGCATGTCGGGCCCTCGCTCGAACTCGGTGCGAACTATACATATACGCATCGCTCGTTCGAGATCGGCGCCGGTGCGCCGGGAACCGTGATCCCGGTGTTCCGCCTGACCGACGTGCCGACGCACAAGGGTTTCGCCTATGCAAGCTGGTCGCCGTTCGGCAGCCTGACCATCGTGCCGAGCGTCGATTTCGCGTCCGACCGCACGACGCTGAGCACCGCGTCGCCGCCAGTCTATTACCGCACCGGCAGCTATGTTCAGGCGAACCTGCGCATCGACTATGCGCTGCAGGGCGGGGTCGAGATCGGGGTCGGCGCGCGCAACCTGTTCGACGACCATTATGTGCTGACCGACGGTTTCCCCGAACCCGGGCGCAGCTTCTTCGCGAGCATCCGCGCGCGATACTGAACGGGCGGAACCCTTTGCGCGCTGCGGCGCTATGATGGGCGATGGAGCTCAATGCGCCGATACTCGTCCACTGGATCGACTTCGACTTGCTGTCGCGGCTCGGCGTCGCGGCGGTGCTTGGCTTGCTGTTGGGGCTCGACCGCGAGATTCGCGGGCATGAGGCGGGGTTCCGGACGCACGGGCTGATCTGCTTTTCGGCGGCCGCGATGACGGTGTCGATCATCGCGCTTTACGCGCAGATCGGCGGGCAGCGATCCGATCCGCTGCGCATCTATGAAGCGACGGGCGCCTTTATCGGCATCATCGGCGCCGGGCTGATCGTGTTCAGCAGGGGCGAGGTGAAGAACCTTACCACCGCGGCGCATCTGTGGCTCGCGGCGGTGATCGGCATCGCGTGCGGCGCGGCGCAATGGCCGCTGGTGCTGATCGGGTCGGTGATCAGCGTCGTCATGCTGACCTTGCTGAGCTTTGTCGAGGCGCGGTGGGAGCGGCGGCGCAAGGACGAAGCACCGCCCGGCGAGGACAGACGCTAGAGCGCTGCCGAAGCCTGCATGATCTGCCGCCCGTCGGCTGCGAAGGCGCCGAGTTCGATGTTGTCGAAGGTGCCACGCAGCGTGAGGTGCAGTTCCTGGTTGCAGATCGCCGGTGAAGTACCACGAAAGCTGAATTTTTTCAGTCGGTTATCTCCGAAATGCTGCGCCGCCAGATTGAGCAGCAGCGTCGCGGTGAGCGGCCCGTGGACGACGAGGCCCGGGTAGCCCTCTGCCTCGCACGCATAGGGCAGATCATAGTGGATACGGTGGCTGTTGAAGGTCAATGCCGAGTAGCGGAACAGCAAAGCTTCCGACGGGACGAGCAGGCGGTGCGCGTCCCAGCCCGACGGGTCGAAGTTGTCACTCGCGGGCAGCGGGGCCGGTAGCGCGCCGCCGGGGGCGGGTTCGCGGAAGACGATCGACTGGATTTCGCGGATCGCCAGCTCGCCGTCGCCGTGGGTTTCATGGGCAATTTCGGCGAAGACAAGCTTGCCGGTGCCGCCCTGCTTTTCGGTGATCGAGGCGACGCGCGATGCGCGCACTATCGACCGGCCGGGGCGCAGCGGGGCGATGAATTCGACTTTGCTCGCAGCCCACATGCGGCGGGGCAGCGGGATGGGGGGCAGGAAGCTGTCGTCGCTGTCGTCACGCACCGGATGCCCGTCGGCGCCGAGCGTCGCGGTCGGCGCGTCGGGAAGGCAGAGGCACCAGTGGTACGCCTGCGCGACGCTGCCGTCGGATGGCGCGGCGCGATCGAGCGTCGCGAGCCAGCGCGCGACCGCGGCGTCGTCGATGCGGTCATGGCGCGTCTCTTCGCGGCCGATCCATGCGCTCCATTCGCTCATCAATTGCGTCCTCCGGTCAGCCCGCGCGCGATCACCTGCGCCTGAATCTCCGCCGCACCCTCGAAGATGTTGAGGATGCGCGCGTCGCAGAGCAGCCGGCTGATCTCATATTCGAGCGCATAGCCGTTGCCGCCGTGGATTTGCAACGCGGCGTCGGCATTCGACCAGGCGGCGCGCGCGCCGAGCAGCTTCGCCATGCCCGCCTCGATGTCGCAGCGCTTGCCGCTGTCCTTGGCGCGCGCGGCGGCATAGCTCAGCTCGCGCGCGGTGACGAAGTCGACAAGACTCATCGCCAGCTTGTCGGCGACGCGCGGGAAATGGACGATCGCCCTGCCGAACTGTTTGCGGTTCAGGGCATAGTCGAGCCCGAGCTCGAGCGCGCGGCGCGCGACCCCGACGGCGCGGGCGGCGGTCTGGATGCGCGCGCCCTCGAAGGTGCGCATGAGCTGTTTGAAGCCTTGCCCCTCCTCGCCGCCGAGCAACGCGTCGGCGGGTGCCGCCATCGCGTCAAATTGCAGCGCATATTCGCGCATCCCGCGATAGCCGAGCACTTCGATCTCGCTGCCCGTCATCCCGGCGGCGGGGAAGGGATCGGATTCGGTGCCGCGCGGTTTGGGGACGAGCAGCATGGACAGGCCCGCATAGCCCTTGGCGTCGGGCACGGTGCGCGCGAGCAGGGTCATCAGGTCGGAGCGCGCGGCGTGGGTGATCCAGTTCTTTGCGCCGTCGATGACCCAGCGGTCGCCGTCGCGGCGGGCGCGGGTCTGGAGCGAGCCGAGGTCGGAGCCGGTATCGGGTTCGGTGAACACCGCGGTCGGCAATATTTCGCCGCTCGCGATCTTCGGCAGCCATGCGGCCTTCTGCGCGTCGGTGCCGCCGAGGACGATCAGTTCGCCCGCGATTTCGGAGCGGGTGCCGAGCGACCCGGTCCCGATCCAGCCGCGCGACAATTCTTCGGTGACGATGCACATCACGAGTTTGCCGAGGCCGAGGCCGCCATATTCCTCGGGAATGCAGACGCCGAAGGTGCCGAGGTCGGCCATCGCCTGCACCGTCGCGTCGGGGATCAGCGTGTTGGCGAGGTGCCAGCCGTGGGCGTGGGGGATGATCGCGGCGTCGGTGAAGCGGCGATATTGCGCGCGGATCGCGTCGAGGTCGGTGTCGTGGAGCGTCTCGCTCGGCCAATGGCCGCCGGCGAGTGCGGCGGCGACCTCGGCGCGGGTCGCCGCATGATCGGCGTCGAGGAGGTTGGTGCAGGCATCGGCGAGCGTTCGCGCAGCGGCGCCGAGGCCGAGATCGGCGGGGCGGAATATCTCGTTCTGACCCATCGGCAGGCCGCCGGTGAGCTGGCCGATGCCTTCGGCGAAGGCGAGGGTAGCGATTTTGGTGTCGAGGGGGTTCGAGTCCTGGCCGGACTCGCACCACGCGAGCGTTGCTTCGAGCGCCGCGACCGTCGTCGCGACCCACGCGAAGCCATGCGCCGCGCGTTGTTCGCGGTCGATCGGCCGCGCCGCCAACCGTTCGCCGAGCGCCGCCTGCGCTGCACCGCGATAGGCCTGTGCGGCGGCAAGAGCGTTATTCAAAGTGATACGCATTGTTAGAGCTTGTCCTCTTCCCCATCGTCACCCCGGACTTGATCCGGGGTCCCGCTCAGCGACGGTGACAAGCGGGACCCCGGATCAAGTCCGGGGTGACGAGGAGGAGGGGCCTGGTTCAAGCCGCGCGCTCGAAGATCGCGGCGATGCCCTGGCCGCCGCCGATGCACATGGTTTCGAGACCGTAGCGGCCGTTGCGGCGCACCAGCTCGCGGGTCAGATTGGCGAGGATGCGCCCGCCGGTGGCGCCGATCGGATGGCCGAGCGAAATGCCCGAGCCGTTGACATTGAGAATATCGTTGCGGCTGTCGTCCTCCGACCAGCCCCAGCCTTTCAGGACGGCGAGCACCTGCGGCGCGAAGGCTTCGTTGAGTTCGACGAGGTCGATGTCGTTCCAGCCGAGGCCGCTGCGCGCGAAGAGGCGTTCGACCGCGGGGACGGGGCCGATGCCCATGCGGCTGGGGTCGCAGCCTGCGGCGGCCGAGCTGTGATACCAGGCGATGGGCGTGAGCCCGAGTTCGTCCAGCTTGTCCTCGGCGACGACAAGGCACGCGGCGGCGGCATCATTCTGCTGGCTGGCGTTACCCGCGGTGACGACGGCGCCCGGAATAGCCTTCGCTTCGAGCGGGCGCAGCTTGCCGAGCGATTCCAGCGTCGCGTCGGCGCGATAGCCCTCGTCGTGCGCGAAGACGACGGGGTCGCCCTTTTTCTGCGGCACCGATACGGGGACCAGTTCGTCGTCGAACAGCCCGTTCGCCCAAGCGGCGGCGGCGCGCTGGTGGCTGCGGACGGCATAGGCGTCGCATGCTTCGCGGCCGATATGATAATCCTTCGCCAGATTTTCGGCGGTCTCGATCATTCCGGTGATCACCCCGAAGCGTTCGACCGGCTGCGACATGACGCGGCCGCGCGTCAGCCGATCGTGGAGGGTGAGATTGCCCGCGCGGATGCCCTTTCGGATATCGGTGCTGTAATGTTCGACGTTCGACATCGATTCGACGCCGCCCGCGACGACGACATCGGACATGCCGGTCTGGACCATCATCGCGGCGTTGACGATCGCCTGCAGCCCCGAGCCGCAGCGGCGGTCGAGCTGGTAGCCGGGCACTTCGAGCGGCAGGCCGGCGGCGAGCCACGACCAGTGGCCGATGCACGGCGCCTCGCCATTGCCGTAACCCTGCGAAAAGACGACGTCATCGACGCGCGCGGGGTCGATCTTCGTCCGCTCGATCAGCGCCTTCAGGATGACGGCGCCGAGGTCGCCGGCGGTGATCGACGACAGCGCGCCGCCGAACTTGCCGACGGGGGTGCGGATCGGGGCGACGATAGCGGCGCGGCGCAGGGTCATTTGGGGTCTCCGGTTGGGGTCGTGTCGTTAAACTGCTTCGTCACCCCGGACTTGATCCGGGGTCCCGCTTTTCGACGGTGCTGAGCGGGACCCCGGATCAAGTCCGGGGTGACGATAAGGGGGGATGTGATGTCATGCGACACCGGCAATCCCCGCATCGATCAGGCGGGCGATCTGGCCCGAGGAAAGCGAAAGGCGCGAGGACAGCACTTCTTCCGTATGCTGGCCGTTGCGCGGGGCAGCGCGCGGTGGCTCGCGGTCGACCTGCGGGATGGTCGAGAAGGCGCCCGCGGCGGGATAGGCGAAGCCGCTGGGGTTTTCCGCGGCGCCGAAGATCGGGTTGTTCGCGACGAGTGCGGGGTCCTGTACGGCGTCGAGCATCGTGCGATAGGGCGAATGGACGATCCCGCCCGCGTCGAAGGCGGCGGCGAGGTCGGCATGGTCGCGCGCGGCGATGGCTGTTTCGAACAGCGGATAGAGTGCGTCGCGATGGTCGAAACGGAGGCCGTCGTCCTTGGCGAACGAGACGCCGCGCGCGGTTTCGATGCTCGCGATCGCGTCGCCGAGGTTCAGCGCCGCGATCAGATTGGCCCATTGGCGCGGGGTGACCACGACGATCATCGTCCGCTTGCCGTCGCGCGTCACGAAATCGCGCCCGAACAGGCCGTACACCGCATTGCCGACGCGCGGGCGGTTTTCGCCCGAATAAAGCATTTCGGCGATGCCGCCCAAATTGGCGACGGTGCCGATCGCGACATCGGAGAGCGGGATGCGGACTTCGCCACCTTCGCCGCTGACGCTGCGCCGCTGGATCGCCGCGAGCAGCGCGAAGGCGGCATAGGCGCCGGTGAGCAGGTCCCAGGCCGGGAGCACATGGTTGACCGGATCGGGTCCGGCGCCGGTCAGCATCGGATAGCCGACGCTGTTGTTGACCGTATAGTCGAGTGCGGGCGAGCCGTCGGCCCAGCCCATCACGCGGACGGTGATCAGGTCGGCGCGTCCTGTCGCCAGCGTGTCGTGCGAGAGGAAACCGCCGACAGGAAAGTTGGTGATGAACTGGCCGGTCGCGCGCACCAGTTCCTGCAGCAGCTCGCGCCCCTCGGGCCGGCCAAGGTCGAGCGCGACCGACTTTTTCGCGCGGTTGAGATTTTCCCAATAGAGCGAGTCGTTTTCCGCGGTCACCGGCCAGCGCCGGAAATCGGGGCCGCCGCCGATCTGGTCGACGCGGATCACCTCCGCGCCGAACTGGGCGAGGTAGAGGCCCGCGGTGGGGGAGGCGACGAAGGAGGAGGCTTCGATGATGGGGAGGCCGGAGAGGAGGTTATACATCGTCCACTCCGTCGCCCCCGCGCAGGCGGGGGCCGCTAGCGGTTTGCGCAGCGACGACGGGCAAGGCCGACAGCGGCCCCCGCCTGCGCGGGGGCGACGGGATATTCACCGCCACCCTCAATTCGCCGCCGCAAATTCGCGCAGCATATGCTTGGCGATCTGGAGCTGGAGGATCTGCGTCGTGCCTTCGTAGATGCGATAGATGCGCGCATCGCGGAAGAAACGCTCGGCGTCATATTCGGCGAGATAGCCGGCGCCGCCATAGACCTGGACGCAGGCGTCGACGACGCGGCCGCACATTTCGCTGGCGAAGACCTTGAATGCCGCGGCCTTGCGCAGGACATTCTCGCCCGCGTCGGCGCGGCGGGTGACGTCCTCCATCATGCATTCGGCGGCGTAGATGTCGATCTCGCTCTGCGCGAGCATCTGCTGGATCAGCTGGAAGTTGGCGATCGGCTCGCCGAACGCCTTGCGCTCGGTCGCATAGCGCACGGCGCTGTCGAGCGCGCGGCGGGCGTAGGCGGTGGCGGCGGCGCCGACCGACATGCGGCCGTTGTCGAGGCTCATCATTGCAAAGGCGAAACCCTTGTCGAGTTCGCCGCCGAGCAGCGCCTCGCCGCCGACGCGAACGTCGTCCATCACGATGTCGGCGATATGGCTGCCCGACTGGCCCATCTTCTTGTCCGACTTGCCGATCGTCACGCCCGGTGTGTCGAGCGGGACGATAAAGGCCGAGACATGGGCGTTCTTGGGCAGATTCTCCTTGCTCGTGCGCGCCATGATCAGCCCGACCTTCGCGAAGGGCGAATTGGTGATGTAGCGCTTGGTGCCGTTGAGTATCCAGCCGTTGTCGGTTTGCACCGCAGTCGTCTGCAGCCCCGCCGAATCCGACCCGGAGCCGGGCTCGGTCAGGCCGAAGGCGGCGATATCGCCCGCCGCGATCCGCGGCAGCCATTCGGCCTTCTGCGCGTCGGTGCCGCCATTTTTCAGCGCCGAGGCGAACATGCCGAGATTGATCGAGATGATCGAACGGAAGGCGGGCATCGCATAGCTGAGCGTGTGGATGGTCCGGACATATTGGCTGACGCTCATCCCCGCGCCACCATATTCCCCGGGGATCGTCAGCCCGAACAGGCCCATGTCGCGCATCTCGGCGAGGATGTCGGCGGGGATCGCGTCGGTCTCGATGATCGTCTGCTCGGCGGGGAGCAGGCGCTCGCGGACATAGCGCTGTAGCTGCTCGATGAACTGCTCGAAAACATCGGCGTCCATGCCGGGGCTGGAAATGCTCATGTCGGCCTCCTGTTACGGTCATAGGCCGAATAGCCGCGTTGCGGGTGATATTCAACATTGGGAATTGCTTTTTACTATAGTGAAAACTAACAGGGCGCATGACCGGTCCGGTGCGATCCGTATCCCATGCCCTGGCGATCCTGCGCCTGCTCGCCGGAACGAGCCCGTTGTCGCTGTCCGAAATCGGCCGGCTCGTCGAACTCAGCCCGTCGAGCTGTCTCAACCTGCTCAAGACGCTGGTCGAGGAAGGCGTCGTCGAGCGCGATCCGCGCGGCAAGCGATACGGGCTGGCGCCGGCGTGGGCGGCATCCGGCGCGCTTCGCGATGGCGCGGCACAGATGCTGGCCGATCGCGCGCGGCCGCTGATGGCGCAGTTCGCGCAATCGTTCGACGCCGCGGTCGGACTGTGGAAAATGGTTTCGCGCGAGCGAACCGGGCTGATCGCCCGCGCCGAGAGCGACGCCGGGATGCGCCTGCATCTGGCCGATGCGCAGCGCCAGCCGCTCGGCGGCGGCGCGGTGGGGCGCGCCCTGGCGGCGGCGCAGGGTATCGACGGGGCTGAACTGCGCCGCCGCTTCGCGCCCGTGCGCTGGCAGGCCGATCTGTCGTTCGAAACCTATGCCGGACAGGTTCGCGAGGCGGGGCGCAAGGGCTTTGCCGTCGACCAGGGTTTCGCGCACCGCGGCGTCTGCACCGTCGCGGCCGGGCTCGCGGGCGCCGGCGCGGGCTTTTGTGTGTCGGCCTCGGTCCTAGCGGTGTCGCGCAGCGCTGCGGAGGTCGAGGCGCTGGGTGCCGAACTCCTCCGGCTCGGCGCGGCGCTGACCCCCGGACGATAATCGCGCGCAATCCATTTGCGTCGGAAGCAAGGGCGAGTAACAAGCATCTGACGAAATGGGAGAATATGATGCGTTTGACCCTTGCCCTGCTGCTGTTGCCCGCCGTGCCGTTCGTTCCGTTGTCGGCGCCCGCCTTCGCGCAGGCAGCGTCGGCTGCGGCGCCCGCCTTCGCGCAGGCAGCGTCGGCTGCGGCGCCAGCCGCGACGCAGGATGCGGCACTGCTCCAGTTCCTCGACCAGGCGTTCGACGAGCGGGTGAAACTGCATCCCGAAACGCAGACGCAGCTCGGGTTCAAGACCGATTATGACCGGCTCGACGACTATACCGACGCGACGGCGGTGCGCGAACAGGCGCTGGCCGAGCGGCAGCTGAAGGACATGCGCGCGCGCTTCCGGCCCGACCAGCTCGGCGAAAGCGCGCGCGTCAGCTACCGATTGTTCGAATATGAGGTCGAACGCGAACGCGCATCGGCCCGCTTCCGCAAGCTCCGCCTGCCGGTGACCACCAACGGCAGCCCGGCGGGCGATATTCCCGTGCTGCTCATCAACAACCACAAGGTCGACAGCGTCGCCGACGCCGCGGCCTATATCGCCCGCCTGCGCGATACCGAGCGGGTGATGCGCGAGGTCACGGCGCTGATGCGCGAGCAGGCGGCCGCCGGGATCATCCCCAACAAGGTGAATTTCGCGCCCGCCCGCGCCGACGCGCGCCGCGTCATCACCGGCGCGCCCTTCGATGACGGGGCCGATTCGACGCTGCTGGCGGATTTTCGCAAGAAGGTCGGCGCGCTGGATGCGCCCGCCGCGACGAAGGAAAAGCTGATCGCCGACGCGCGTGCGGCGCTGACCGGGCCGTTCAAGCGCGGCTATGACGCGCTGTTCGCGGCGCTCGACGAGATCGAGCCGCAGTCGAAGGGCAATTTCGGCGCCTGGAGCCTGCCGGGCGGTGATGCTTATTATGCCGACCGGCTGAAAAGCTCGACCACGACCAGCCTGACCGCGGACCAGATCCACCAACTGGGCCTCGACCAGGTGGCGGCGATCCGCAAGGAGATGGAGGCGATCAAGCGCGAGGTCGGTTTCACCGGCACGCTGGAGCAATTCTTCGACAGCATCCGCACCGATCCCAAGTTCAAATATCCGAATACCGAGGCCGGCCGCGAGGAATATCTGGCCGATGCGCGCGCGGTGATCGCGTCGGTGATGGCGACGGCGCCCCGCTATTTTCGCGTCCTGCCCAAGGCGGCGCTGGAAGTGCGCGCGGTCGAGAAGTGGCGCGAGGGGACCGCGCCGACCGCCTTTTACAATCCGCCGTCGGCCGACGGGTCGCGCCCCGGCATCTATTACGTCAATCTCGTCGACATGAACCAGACGCAGAAGGTCCAGGTCGCCGGCATCGCCGCGCATGAAGGCGCGCCGGGGCATCATTTCCAGATCGCCCGCCAGCAGGAACTCGCCGGGGTTCCCAAATTCCGCAAGTTCGGCGGCTATGGCGCCTATATGGAAGGCTGGGGGCTCTATTCGGAGCGGCTGGCGGGCGAGATGGGGGTGTATAAGGACCCCTATGCCAAGTTCGGGATGCTGTCGCTCCAGGTGTGGCGCGCGATCCGGCTGGTGCTCGACACCGGCATCCATTCGAAGCGTTGGACGCGCGAGCAGGCGATCGCCTATTTCAAGGCGAATAGTTCGGTGTCGGACACCGACATCGCGCGCGAGGTCGACCGCTACTTCAACTGGCCGGGCCAGGCGACGAGCTATATGGTCGGCCAGCTCAAGATCGCCGAACTGCGCGCGCGCGCCGAACGCGAACTCGGGCCGCGCTTCGACATCCGCGATTTCCATGAAGCGGTCCTCAGCGAGGGCGCGTTGCCGCTCGACGTGCTGGAGGAGCAGGTGGGACGGTATATCGCGGCGAAGCGGAAAGGCTGATTGGCGGGGGAGCGTCTGATTGAGGCGATGATTGCGGGCCTGCGACGCGATGTTGGGTAGCGGCTGGTTGCGGCCATTCCCTTTTTCGCACCCCGGACCCTTCGACAAGCTCAGGACCGGCTTGATCCGGGGTCCCGCTTGATGCCGAAAACTGCCTGTGCCCTCAAAAAAGCGGGATCCCGGGTCAAGCCCGGGATGACGAGGTGAGGGCGGGTTTCGGCCGATTGCGTACGTTTGCATTTCCTATCCGTGTCATCCCCGCGAAAGCGGGGACCCAGGGCTGGATTGCGCAGCCCTGGGTCCCCGCTTTCGCGGGGATGACATAGATTGGGTGCGGATGAGGGGGTTTGAACGTCCGCTCCCCACCCCAATGCCGCCGTCTCTTCCTGCCGCCCGCTATCGGCAAATCGCCGCAAATCAAAGATGCCGCTGCTCTTCCGGGCTGTTCCACCAGGCAGCGCGCTCGCGAAAGCGCCGGCGAAGGTAAGCAACCGCGATCAACGCGGCATAGGGCTCGGATCGCGATTGGGCACGGCTCGTTCTCAACGGAGGGGCGACCATGCTCTATTTTGCCCGGGCGCGGCTTTCAACCTTGCCGCTCGATACGCCGCAATCGGCAGCGATAGCGGCGCCGACCAGCAGGAGCGTTGGCGCGTCACCGGCCAGTGCGCGCGTCGCCAGTCCCAGCAGGTCGAGCCGCGTCGTCAGCCGTTGTTCGTCGCCGCGGCTGACGTTGCAGGCGATCATCACCGGCATATCGGCGGGCATGCCGGCTGCGATCAAACCGCGCGCGATGTCGGCGGCGGCATCGCGCCCCATATAAAAGGCCAAGGTCGACCCGCAGCGTGCGAGCGAATGCCAGTCGAGATCGAGCGCCGCGCCGCGGCGGCTGTGCGCGGTGACGAAGCGGACGTCGCGGGCAACGCCGCGCAGCGAGAGCGAGATGGTCGCCGATGCCGCCGCGGCGCTCGCGGTCGTGATGCCGGGGCAGACATGGACCGCACAGCCGGCTTGCCGGAGCGCGGCGATTTCCTCGGCCGACCGGCCGAACATCGATGGGTCGCCGCCCTTCAGCCGGACGACGCGCTGGCCAGCGGTCGCGGCGGTGACGAGGAGTGCGTCGATCGCCCGTTGATCCTTCGAATGACGCCCCGATCGTTTGCCGACACTGACGCGTTCGGCGCGCGGGGGAATCAGCGTGAGGACGCCGTCGCCGACCAGCGCGTCGTAAAAGACGATGTCGGCGCGTTCGATCAAGCGCACAGCCTTCATCGTCAGCAGTTCGGGGTCGCCGGGACCGGCGCCGACGAGCCAGACCGTTCCGGGCGCGAAGTCGTCAGGCTGCATCGCTCGTCTCCTCGGTCAAAATGCGGGTGAGCGCCGGGCGGCACGACCCGCAATTGGTGCCTGCGCCGATTGCGCCGCCGATCGCGGCGACGTCGGTCAGGCTCTGGTCGCGGATTGCGGCGACGATGGCTTTCAGGCCGACATCGAAGCAGGCGCAGATGATCGGGCCGCGATCGACCTGCACCCCCGGCGCGCGGCCGGCGAGCAGGGTGGGGGCGACCTGCGGGGCGGAAAGCTGGGCGATCAGCCAGTCGCGCGGCGGCAGTTCGCCGCTTGTCGTGACGAACAACGCCCCGGCGAGGCGGCCGTTCGCGACGGTGGCCATGCGGCGGGTGCCGCGTGCCGCGTCCTGCGCTTCGATGCGCTCGCCGCGCGGGAGCAGCGCTTCGATGCGGCGGAGGTCGCCATTGCCGGCGAGTTCCCACATTGTACCCGACGGCACCGCGACGCGCGTGGCCCAAAGGCAAGCGGGGCGTTCGTCCGCTTCGTTTGCCAGCAAAAGGAAACCGCGCCATTGCGCCGCGACGGGGACAATCGCGGCGGGGGTCCGCTTGAAACCGGGCTGGCCCGAGACCGGATCGACGAGCGGGCGCGACAGCAGCCCGGTGCGGCCGCCGCTTGCGGTGCGGTCGGTCCAGTGGATCGGGACGAACAGCTCGCCCGGGCGCTGGCCGGTCGAAAAGGCGACGCGAAAGACGCTGTTGCCCTGCGGCGTCTCGACGCGCGCGAGACCGCCATCGGTCAGGTCGAGGCGCGCGGCGTCATCAGGATGGACCTCGACCAGCGGCTCGGCGCGGTGACGCGCGAGTTTCGGCGCGAGGCCGCTGCGCGTCATCGTGTGCCACTGGTCACGGTAGCGGCCGGTGTTGAGCGTCAACGGCCATTTCGCGAGCGGCGCGGGCAGCGGCTTTTGCACGACGGGGACAAGCCGCGCGCGCCCGTCCGTGGTCGGGAAGCGCCCATCGGCAAAGACATGATCGCCGCCCCAGCGGAACGGCGCCATCATGTCATAGGCGACGTTGCCGCCCTGCGCCGCGCCGGGCAGCGCGAACAGGCGCGCGCCGTCATTGTCATAGGTCGACAGGCGGCAATGCTCGCGCCAGATGTCGGCGGCGCGGTCATAGGCGAAGGCGTTTTTCCACCCCATCCGCCGCGCGACCTCCTTGACGATCCACCAGTCGGGCATCGCTTCGCCGGGGAGCGGGAACAGCGCGCGCTGACGGCTGATCATACGGTCGCTGCCCGTGACCGTGCCGTCCTTTTCACCCCAGGCGGCGGCGGGGAGGCGGACATGGGCGAAAGCGCCGGTGTCGGTCTTTTCGATCACGTCGCTGACGACGACGAAGGGGCAGGCGGCGAGCGCCGCGCGCACCGCATTGCCGTCGGGCATCGACACGGCGGGGTTGGTCGCCATGACCCACAGCGCCTTGATCCGCCCCTCGCCGACGGCGCGGAACATATCGACCGCCTTCAGCCCCGGCTTTTCGGCCATCGCCGGCGCGGCCCAGAAGCGCTGGACGCGGGCGCGGTTTTCGGGGGCGAAGTCCATGTGCGCGGCGAGGGTGGAGGCAAGCCCGCCGACCTCGCGCCCGCCCATCGCATTGGGTTGGCCGGTGATCGAGAAGGGTGCAGCGCCGGGTTTGCCGATGCGGCCCGTCGCGATGTGGAGGTTGGTGATCGCATTGACCTGGTCGGTGCCGGCGGTCGCCTGGTTGATCCCCTGGCTGAACAGGGTGACGGTGCGCGGGGTCGCCGCGAACAGCTCGTAGAAATGCCTGAGGTCGGCGGCGGGGACGTCGCAAAGGCGCGCCACCGACCACAGGTCATTCCCCTCGCCAAGCTGATCCCAGAAGCCCTCGGGCTCGGCGACGTGGGCGGCGAGATACGCATCGTCGACGACGCCGGCATTGCGGCAATGCCGGAGCAGGCCGGTCATCAGCGCGACGTCGCTGCCCGGCCGGATGGGCAGATGCAGGTCGGCTTCCCCGGCGGTCTCGGTGCGGCGCGGGTCGATGACGACGAGCTTCGCGCCCGCCTCGCAGCGTGCGCGGATGCGCTGGTAGACGATCGGGTGGCACCAGGCGGTGTTCGATCCGACAAGGACGAACAGGTCGGCGGCATCGAGATCGTCATAGGTCGCGGGCACGACATCCTCGCCGAACGCGCGCATATGCCCGGCGACCGCGCTCGCCATGCAGAGGCGCGAATTGGTGTCGATGTTCGCGGTGCCGATGAAACCCTTCATCAGCTTGTTCGCGACATAATAATCCTCGGTGAGCAATTGTCCCGAGACGTAGAAGGCGACGCTGTTCGGGCCGTGGCGCGCAATCGTTTCGCGGAATTTCTTCGCGACGAGGTCTAGCGCCTTGTCCCAGCTTGTGCGCTTGCTGCCGATCATCGGATGGAGCAGGCGGCCTTCGAGCCCGACCGTCTCGCCAAGATGCGTGCCCTTCGAGCAAAGGCGGCCGCGGTTAGCGGGATGGTCGGGATCGCCCGCAATCTCGACCGTCCGCGCACCCGTTACCGTCGCGCGAATGCCGCAGCCGACGCCGCAATAGGCGCAGGTGGTGCGGATGGCGGTCATATAGGCCACATTTTATGAAGACTGCCGTACCCCCGCGAAGGCGGGGGCCCATCTCCTGCGCTATCATTCGCCGATCGCCGTCCACGTCGTGCCGACAGAATAGGTGATGGGCCCCCGCCTTCGCGGGGGTACAGGGATAGGGAATGCGCGATGATCACGCGGCGGCCTTCAGCGTGCTCGCGCGGCAGATGAGGACGCGGCCGCCGTCGATCTTGACCGGTACCGTGGGCGTGCAGCCCTTGTCCTCACCGAGCGCTTCGCCGGTCGACAGCGAAATCCGCCAGTTGTGCAGCGGGCAGGCGACCGCGCCGCCATGGACGATGCCCTGCGAAAGGCGGCCATGCTTATGCGGGCAGCGGTCGAGCAGCGCGAAGACCTTGCCCTCGGCGGTGCGGAAGAGGGCGATGTCGTCGCCTCCCGCGACCTGCACCGTGCGGCTGCCGCGCACCGGGATCTGGTCGACCCAGCCTATGTCGAGCCAATCGGGGGCGCTCATGCCAATTCCTCCTGCGGGGTGAAGCGCGCCATCGGCGCATGATGTGCGGCCTCGGCCCCCTCGGCGCGCTGTGCCCAGGGATCGTCCTGCGAAAAGCTCTGCGAAGTGAGGAAGCGCGCGCGCAGCGCCTCGCGGTCTGCCGGGTCATCGACGATCCGCGCCATGATATGGGCGAGCCCGACGCGTTCGATCCACGGCGCGGTGCGCTCGAGGTAGCGGGCCTCTTCGCGGTAGAGCTGGATGAAGGCGGCACAATACTCCATCGCCTCCTGCTCGCTCGCGACCTTGCAGAGCAGGTCGGTGACGCGGACGTGGATGCCGCCGTTGCCGCCGACATGCAGTTCGTAACCGCTGTCGACGCAGACAATGCCGAAATCCTTGATCGTCGCCTCGGCGCAGTTGCGCGGGCAACCCGACACGGCAATCTTGAATTTGTGCGGCATCCAGCTGCCCCAGCTCATCCGTTCGAGTCTGACGCCGAGCCCGGTCGAATCCTGCGTGCCGAAGCGGCACCATTCGGAGCCGACGCAGGTCTTCACCGTGCGCAGCGACTTGCCATAAGCGTGGCCCGAGACCATGCCGGCGGCATTGAGATCGGCCCAGACCGCCGGCAAATCCTCCTTCCTGATCCCGAAGATGTCGAGCCGCTGACCGCCGGTCACCTTGACCATCGGGGCGTTATATTTCTCGACGACGTCGGCGATCGCGCGCAGCTCGGTCGGGTTGGTGAGCCCGCCCCACATGCGCGGAACGACGGAGTAAGTGCCGTCCTTCTGGATATTGGCGTGCATCCGCTCGTTGACGAAGCGGCTCTGCTGGTCGTCGACATAATCGCCGGGGAGCGCGCAGAGCAGATAGTAATTGAGCGCGGGACGGCATGAGGAGCAGCCGTCGGGGGTGGTCCAGTGCAGCTTCTGCATCACCTCGGGGATCGAGTGCATTGCTTGTGCGACGATCTCGCGGCGGACGTCGTCATGGCCGAAGCTCGTACATTTGCACATCGTCTTCGGGCCACTCTGCACATCGTCCCCAAGTGTCAGAGCGAGCAGGGTTTCGACGAGGCCGGTGCAGCTGCCGCAACTCGCCGACGCCTTGCAGGTGCCCCGCACCGTGTCGAGGCTGCGCGCGCCCTTGGCGATGCACGACACGACCTGGCCCTTGGTGACGCCGTTGCAGCCGCAGATTTCCGCATCGTCGGAAAGCGCCGCAACGGCTGCCTTAGGGTCCGCCGCGCCGCCTCCCGCGGCGAAGGCCTGGCCGAAGATCAAGAGGTCGCGGAGGCCGGAGACATCCTCCTGTTTCTTGAGCAGGTCGAAATACCAGCTGCCGTCGGCGGTATCGCCATAGAGCACCGCGCCGACGATGCGGTCGTTCCTGACGATCACGCGCTTGTAGATACCGCGGCTGGCATCCCGGAGCACGATATCTTCGCACCCGTCGCCGCCCGAAAAATCGCCCGCCGAAAACACATCGATCCCCGACACCTTGAGCTTGGTCGAGGTCACCGAGCCGCGATAGCCCGTGTGTTGCTCGACCAGCCCGTCGGCAAGGCTGCGGCACATGTCCCACAGCGGCGCGACAAGGCCATAGACCTGCCCGTCGTGCTCGACGCATTCGCCGACCGCGAGGATTTCGGGGTCGCTGGTCACCATATGATCGTCGACCTGGATGCCACGCCCGACCGCCAGCCCGGCGTCGCGGGCGAGGGCGACCGAGGGGCGGATGCCGACCGCCATGACGACAAGGCTGGCCGGGATCAGCGTCCCGTCCTTGAGCTTCACCCCCTCGACCTTGCTGTCGCCGACGATCCCGGCGGTGTCGGCGCCGGTCAGGATCGTCTGGCCGCGGGCTTCGAGCGCCTGCTTGAGCAGCCACCCGGCTGCCTCGTCGAGCTGGCGTTCCATCAAGGTCGGCATCAGATGGACCACCGTGACCTTCATCCCGCGCAGGCTGAGCCCGTGCGCCGCCTCGAGCCCGAGCAGGCCGCCGCCGATCACCACCGCATCGCCCCCGGCATCGGCGGCCGCAAGCATCGCGCTGACATCGTCCATGTCGCGAAAGGCAATGACGCCGGGCAAATCCTTGCCGGGGACAGGGATGATGAAGGGATCGGAGCCGGTCGCGATCAGCAGCCGGTCATAGGCTTCCACGGCCCCGCCACGCGTGGCGACGGTCTTCGCAGCCCGGTCGATCGCGACGACCGGATCGCCAGCGACCAGCGCAATCCCGTTGTCGGCATACCAGCCCGCGTCGTTGATCACGATATCGTCGAAACATTTCTCGCCCGCGAGAACCGGCGAGAGCATGATGCGGTTGTAATTGACCCGCGGCTCGGCGCCGAAGATCGTGATGCGATAACGCGCCGGATCGCGTGCGAGCAATTCCTCGACCGCGCGGCAGCCGGCCATGCCGTTGCCGATCACGACCAGATGCTCGCGCGTGTCGGTTTCGGGTTTCAGAGGGCGGTGTTCCATCAGAGCATCCAGTCCAGTTGCAGCCAATATTTGTCGGTGTCGGTCGCAAAGCCGCCGGCTTCGTAACGGGCGTAGCGCGCCGAAGCGGTGCATTTGCCGAGCTTGGCGCTCGCCAGCAGGTCGATTTCGTCGCCATAGGAGCGGCTGATGCGATCGCTGCGATAGTCGTGGTACGCGGCTTGCAGCGTCACGGCCTTGAGCGGCCCAATCGCCTTCCAGCCCCAGCCTGCGCTGGCATAAAGATCGCGCACGCCGTCGGGCGGAGTGGTCAGAAACTTGTCGGCCCAGCCCTGGAATTTGAACCCCGTGGCGAGCGGGGTCTGGAAGCTGGTGAGGGCTGTGCCCCCGATGGCACCCGAACCGGCGCCGAGTATTTCATAGCCCGCACCGAGCCGTGGCCCGCCGAAATCGACACCGACGTCGGCAAGATAATAGTCCGCTGCATAATCATTCGGGTTGCGATGCCAATCCGACTGGCGCGCATAGCTGAGCTGCCAGGCGATCTTCGCCTTGCCGATCGGCCGGACGCCGTCGAGCCGCACGCCATAGCTTTGGCTGGACAAGCGATGACCCTGCACCGCGGCCTCGTCCTGATCGACCAGATAGGCAAAGGCGGTGAGCTTCCCGACGGGCGTTTGGACACTAAGGTTGCCGAAGACATTGTCGCCCGACACCGCCTGCTGCCGCGCACCCGCACCGTCGATGCCCCAGATGGTGCGGACGCTCCACGCATAGCTGAGATCGGCTTTCACACCTTTCAGCGGCGTTACTTCGGCGCGCACTGCGTCGAAGCTTTGGCCGTTCTGGCGAAAGCCGACGCTGCCGACGAAACGCTCGTCGTCGAGCGCGATCCGCTGCCGTCCCGCTGTCATCGTGAAGGCGGGCGAGGCATAACGGATCTGGGCGCGGGCGAGGGCGATATTGCCGGGATCGGCGACCAGCGGGCGATTGGCAGGACCGCGAAGGCCGTCGAAATAATCATCGACCATAGCCAGCGTTCCCTGGCCTTCGACCAGTGCCGACCAGGGGCCGGCATTCGCTTCGACCCCGGCGCGGATGCGCAGGGTCAGGGCATCGGCATCGGCCGCAAGGCCTTGCTGATCGACGCTTTCATAACGGAGCCGCGCTTCGCCGAGGGGCCTCAGGGTGATGCTCTGGGCGTGCGCCACCCCGGCCGGCGCAAGCGCCAGAAAGAAGATGAGGGTGCGGGTCATCGGTCAGATCCGCACGCCTTCGGCGGCGCCCCACGTCGCGCGCCACTGGCCCTTGACGAAGAGCAGCGCGACGAGCGCCAGTACAGCGAGCCCGGCGAAGATATAGAAGCCGGGGGCAAAGCTGCCCGCCCACTGTTTGGCGAAGCCGAGCGAGGAGGCGAGATAGAAGCCGCCGACCCCGCCCGCCATGCCGACCAGCCCGGTCATCACGCCGATCTCCTTTGAAAAGCGCTGCGGCACCAGCTGGAACACCGCGCCGTTGCCGGTGCCGAGCGCGAGCATCGCGATGACGAACAGGCTGAGCGCGGCGGGCAGGTTCGCCGCCTGCGGCACGCCGGCAAGGGCGAGCGCCGCGACGACGAACACCATCATCATTGCCTTGACCCCGCCGATCCGGTCGGCGAGCGCGCCGCCCATCGGCCGCACCAGCGATCCGGCAAACACGCACGCCGCGGTGCAATAGCCCGCCATGACCGGGGTCAGGTGGAACTGGTCGGTGAAATAGATCGGCAGCGAGGCGGCGAGCCCGACGAAGCCGCCGAAGGTCACCGAATAAAAGGCCATCAGCCACCAGGCGTCGGCGGTCTTCAGCGGTTCGAAATAATCGATCAGCTTCTTGGGCGCCGGAACGTTCGGAGCATCCTTCGCCATCGCGAGATAGATCAGGAAGACGATGGTCAGCGGAATGCATGCGAGGCCGAGCACGGCGTTCCAGCCGAACAGCTTGGCCAGCATCGGGGCGAAGAGCGCCGCGAGCACGGTGCCCGAATTGCCCATCCCGGCGAGCCCCATCGCCTTGCCCTGATGTTCGGGCGGGTACCAGCGGCTGGCGAGCGGCAGCGCGATCGCGAAACTCGCCCCCGCAAAGCCGAGGATGACACCGAGCGCGAGGGTGCCGGCAAAGCTGTGGACGCCGAGGAACCAGGCCGCGAACAGCCCGGCGATGACGATCAGCTGGCTGATCGCGCCCGACCGTTTCGGCCCGATCCGGTCGACGAGCAGGCCGTTGACGACGCGCAACACCGCCCCCGCCAGCGTCGGCACCGCGACCATCAGCCCCTTTTGCGCCGGGGTCAGTCCAAGGTCGTCGGAAATCGTCGGGGCGAGCGGCCCGAGGATGACCCACACCATGAAGGCGAGGTCGAAATAGAGAAAGGCGGCGACCAGCGTCGGCCAGTGCCCGCTCGCCCAGAAATTTGATGTGGGGCCCGCCGGGGCCTCTTTGCTTGCCATGGTCATCGTCCGTCCCCTTTGTGACGGGCAATAAAAAAGCCGCCAGGACGGCGGCCACGAGGGCGCATCCTGACGGCTTCATTGCCTGTTGGATTACGGGAAAAGGCTTCCCGTCCGCCTGCGGTTCGGCCCCCTCGTTGGAGCCGTCGCCGCTTTATCCTGCCCCGGCAGCCTTGCCGAGTGCCTGTAAGCTGCCCGATTCGTCCTTGTCCCGCAAGGGGCTATTTCGCAGGTGCAGCATAAATTTACCGGAGCAGAAAAATCATTCCAGTCCAGCGAGATAGGCTGGGATATCGTCGGGGTCGAAGGCGCGGCCGTCGAAAAATCGGTCGCTGCCGAGGACGAGGCGGCCCTGCACCGAGCCCGCGCCGATGGGTTCGTCGAGGCCGCCTTCGAGCTTCGACGAGGCGCCGGGAAGCGGGGCGGCGGTGCCCGCCAGCGCGGCGCGATAGATGTCGGGACGAAACACCGACGCCGCCGTCTCGGCGTCGCTTTCGGAAAAGGGGGTGCCGTCCCAGCGGGTCATCTGTGCGTAGAGCCACGCGGCCTGGCTGCGCCACGGAAAGTTCGCTGCCTCGCGATACTGGAACATGAAGTCGGGATAATGGACCGGATCGCCGCCGGGGACGACGCGGATGCGATCGGTGATCGCGCGCAGCACCGCGTCGTGCGGCGCGCCCAGATATTCGGGCCGCGCCAATATCGCGGCGCTTTCCTCCGCCGCTTCGGGCATCACGAAATGCGCTGCCGCGGCGTGCAGCGCGCGAACGAGCGCCTCGACCGCGCCCTGCCGTTCGCCCGCGACCGCTTCGCGCATCGCGAGGATCTTTTCGACCCCGCGCCGCCAGATCTGGGCGGTCGCCAGCGCGATCTGGCCGACGCCGCGATCGACCGCGATGGAGTTCCACGGCTCGCCGACGCAAATGCCGTCGACCTCGCCTGCCGCCAGCGCGTCGGCGGCGAAGGGCGGGCTGGTCACGACGATTTCGACGTCATGATCGGGCCGGATGCCGACCCCCGCGAGCCAGTAGCGAAGCATGTAATTGTGGCTCGAATAGCGATGGACGACGCCGAAGCGCAGCGGCTTGCCTGCCCCCCGGCGCGCCGCCGCCACGTCGCGCAGCGCCGCGCCGATGGCGGCCGGGTCGCCGAGCGTCGCGCCCAGTCCGACCGCGCCGGCGAGCGCGATGGAAAAGGTCACCGCATTGCCGTTGAGCCCGAGCACGAAAGGGACCGCCATCGCGACCGGCGGCCGATCGCGCCCGAGCGCGGTCGCGATCGCCAGCGGCGCGATGAGGTGCGCGGCGTCGGTATGGCCATAGAGCAAGCGATCGCGCACCGTCGCCCACGTCATGTCGCGTATCAGTTCGATTGCGATGCCCTCGCGCGCGGCAAAGCCGAGCTCATGCGCCAGGATCGGAAGCGCGGCATCGACCAGCGGCAGGAAGCCGATGCGGAAGCTCTCGGTCATTCCATGTCTCCCAGCAAGGCGTCGCTCGTGACGATGGCCTCGGCGATTTCGCCGATCCGGCGATTGGTGCGCATCGCCTGGCCGCGGAGCAGCGCATAGGCGGCGGGCTCGTCGATCTGCCGCCGTTTCATCAAAATGGCTTTCGCGCGGTCGATCGTCGCGCGTTCGGCGAGCGCATTCTTGGCCTCGTCGAGCTCGCGCTGGAGGGTCGAGAAGGCCTGGAAGCGCCGGATGGCAAGCTCGATCACCGGCTTGATCCGCTGTTTCGACAGCCCATCGACGACATAGGCCGACACCCCGGCATCGATCGCCGCACCGGTCGCTTCGGCATCGCTCTGGTCGACGAACATCGCGATAGGACGGGCGAGTGCGCGCGACATGGCGAAAAAATCCTCGAGCAGGTCGCGGCTCGGATTTTCGAGGTTGATCAGCACGACTTCGGGCCGCGCCGTCTCGACCTGTGCGACGAGCGGACCGGCGGGATCGATCAGCACAAGGTCGTCGAGTCCGGCCTCGCGCAGGCCATCGGAGATGATGGCCGCGCGCGTCGTGCTGGTGTCGATGATCGCGATCCGCATCGGGCGCCCTTACGCGGCTGCGTCCCGATCTTCCAGCGCGATCACCGGGACAGGGTGGATTCGCGCCTTTTTCCATCGACTCGTGATGCCATTTCACGCCGGATGGGAAGGCTTTCCTCCGGGCGTTCCGGCCACCTTGGGCCCGGACGACAGAGCTATGCCGCGGCGGGGTCGACCGTGACGGCATCGCTCATATGACCGGCGATTTTCGACTCGACAGCAAGATATTGCTCTCGGTCAGATTGACGCCGTCGATCAGCCTTATGCGACGAAGAACTTCGTCGAACGAGCGCAAATCCGAGGCTTCGAGTTCGGCAATCAAATCCCACCGTCCGTTGGTGCTGTGAACTGTTTGCACTTCGGTAATGCGGAGCAATTGCTGCGTGACATGGTCCGCCATTCGCCCCTGTATCTCCACCTGCACGAGCGCTCGCACGGTGGCATTGCGAAACTCTGCGCCCATTTCGATGGTGAAGCTCTTGATCAGGCCCGAGTGCACGAGGCGGTCGATACGGCTCTTGACGGTGGCTCGAGCGACATTTGTCGCATTGGCCAGGCTGGCGATCGGCAAGCGTGCATCGCGCCTCAGATACCTCAGAAGCTGCTGATCAAGTTCATCCATCAATCGATCCATCGGCGAGCAAAATGATAAATCATCATTAGCAGAATGCATATTCCAGCCAAGCTTTCCGTCATTTTTCCGGCTTTACGCTCACACCGCAAAACCCCACGCTTAGAGGCAAGTCTTTTGGGAGGAACATATATGATAGCGCAGCGGATTACGCTGGTGGGCGCGCCGGTCGAGCTGGGAGCCGGACTGCCGGGCTGTGCGATGGGGCCAGCTGCCTTGCGGATTGCAGGCCTAAAGGCAGCGCTCGTTGCGCTAGGCCATGATGTGGAGGATTACGGCGATGCCGTCGCTACGCCGGTTGGTAACATCAGTCTGCGGGGAGCCGCACGGAACGCGGAAAATGTGATTGGCTGGACCCGCATCCTGGAAGAGGCCGCGCATCATATTTTGAAGAATGGCCGACTGCCTGTTTTTATGGGCGGCGATCACGCACTGGCGATGGGAACGGTGGCGGGTGCGGCGCGCCACGCGCATGATGAGGGGCGCCCGCTTTGCGTCTTATGGCTCGATGCCCACGCCGACTTCAACACGCCGATGACGTCGGAATCTGGTAACATGCACGGGATGCCCGTGGCATTCTACTGCGGCGAGCCCGGTTTCGAAGGCATATTGCCTGCCGAAAGGCCAATCGTCGATCCGGGCAATGTCTTCATGGTCGGAATTCGGTCCGTCGACGCCGTCGAGCGTGAGTTGCTCGCCGCGCGCGGGATCCATGTCTTCGACATGAGAGCGGTCGACGAGTTTGGCGTCGCTGCCATCATGCAGCGCATATTGGCCCAGGTCGGGCGTCTGAATGCGATGCTCCACGTCAGCCTCGACGTCGACTTTCTTGACCCGTCCATCGCGCCCGGCGTGGGCACCACGGTAAGCGGGGGCGCCAATCTTCGGGAGGCCCATCTGATTATGGAAATGCTCTGCGAGTCTGGCCTCACCACGTCGATGGATCTTGGCGAACTTAATCCGTTTCTCGATGATCGCGGTCGCAGCGCACGGCTGCTTGTCGATCTCGCCGCCAGTCTTTTCGGGCGATCGGTGCTCGACAAGGCCGCCTCGCTTTGCGTCATGCAGGGATTTCAGAATGTCGCTTAGGGTCCTGACCCTGACCCCGTCGCGTTCGTCGGCGTCGATCGCATGATGAAGATCATTCTCGTTAGAGGTGTCGAGCGGGGCCTCGTCGAACTTGCCTGAGCGGCAATTGGCAACCTGCTTCAAACCGGTCGTCTCCAGGTTTTCCAAATTCCGGTTTACGCCGCATCAAAAATACGATTGATTCGTCGTCTTTCCTGTTTTCATTGCCGGACCTATGATGACCAAAGCTCGAAAGCCCTCCATTTCTGCCCGGAAACAACCCAAGCAGGCCCGGTCGAGCGAGCTTGTCGCGGTGATATTGGAAGCCGCCACTCAGGTTCTGGCGCGGGAAGGAGCGCACCGTTTTACGACCGCCCGCGTCGCCGAGAAGGCCGGGGTGAGCGTCGGGTCCCTCTATCAATATTTTCCCAACAAGGCGGCGATCCTCTTTCGGCTTCAGAGCGACGAATGGCGTGAGACGACCGCACTGCTGCGCTCGATCCTCGAGGATCGCGGCATGCTTCCGCTCGATCGATTGCGGGCGCTCGTCTATGCGTTCGTGCGCTCCGAATGCGAAGAAGCGGACATGCGTGCGGCGCTCGACGATGCAGCGCCGTTATATCGCGACGCTCCGGAGGCGCGCGAGGCGCGCAGGGCAGGCGATTCCATCTTCCAGACGTTCATGCTCGAATTGCTGCCGGATACCGCCGAAGCGGCGCGCGACATGGCCGTCGACCTCATCGAAACGACACTTGGCGCCGTTGGAAAGCGCTTCTCGGAAACGCCGCGCACCGAGACGGAGATTGCCGCCTATGCTCGTTCCATGGCGGAGATGTTTTGCGCATATCTTGAGAAGCTAGCCGTGGAAAGCCGCCGATAGGCGGCGTCTATTTTGCCGGTCGCGAATGTGATCGCCGAAATGCCGGGCAGGCTGCCACCCCAGCCCCTCCCCCGGCGTGGGGTCATCGCGCGAGCGCGAACAATTCCGCCAGGGAGGTGATCGCAAGTTTCCGGAAGATATTCTTGCGATGGTCCTTGACCGTGTGGCGGCTGAGCGACAGCCGCAGGGCGATCGCGTCGCTGGAACAGCCCGCCAGCAGAAGCTCGCAAATCTCGTTTTCACGGGCCGTCAGAGCGGAGGGCGGTATGGACCGCACCGCTCCCGTCGCCGGTCGCCGTACTGACCCGAGCGCCCGGTGACGTTCGAATGCGGCACGAACCGGATGGGTGAGATCGTTCAATGCGCGCATCACCTGAACGGGCGCTGGCCGGCGTGCGCGCTCGCGGTAGAGGCCGATCTCGACCATTCCTTCCCCGCCCGGAAAATAGAGGCCGATTTCTTCCAGCCGCTCGGGCCATCCTATCGTGCGAAAACCCAATTCCTCCCGCGGTGCCGGGAGCAGGTGCGGGCATATGGACTCCGGAATATTTGCCGGCGGGCGACGATAGTCCCTCGCCCGCACCGCGCGGTTGCGCACCCCGCCGAGCATCGGATTGAAGCCGTACGTCTCCCGCGCATATGTCTCCAGGCCGGGCCGGTGGCCGATCGCGCCGAAATTTTCGAACAGGATGGCGGAATGATTCCCCGATCGGTGGACGATGATTGCGGCCAGGTCGAACCCGGCAAAGCGGCACAGGGCGTCGGCCACGTTCGTTGCAAAATCACGCTCGCCGATGGTGCCGATGATGCCGGTCAAAACGGATTGGATGGTTTGCATCGGCAAATCGCTTTGTGCTTGGAAAAATGGTCGCGACGCAGCCCTCGCTCAGCTCACGACGACGCGCAGGAAGCGGACCTTGGTGTCTCCCGCATTGGCATAGGCGTAGTTTTGCGCGCTGCTGTAAATGGCGAAGTCGCCCGCCTCCACGGTGACGACGCCGTCCTGCTTTTCAATCCGCAGCCGCCCTTCCGCAACGGATATCATCTCATGCCATCCGGCTGGATCGGGTTCCGCCTGATAGCGTTCGCCGACGGCGAGCGACCAGTGCCAGAGCTGCGCTTCGCGTGCAGCGGGCGCGCTGCCCAGCAGAACGCCCTTGCTGTCCGGTCCGACGCCGCGCCAGCCAACGGCGTCAATGCGCTGGCTGCTGGCCGCGGGGCCGGCGATCATCGCCACGAAATCGACCCCGAGCGCGTCGGCTAGCCTGTCGAGGCTTGAAAGGCTGATGTTGGTGTCGCCGCTCTCGAGGTTGACGATCATGCGCCGGCTCAATCCTGATGCCTTGGCGAGAGCTTCCTGACTCAGTCCGGACGTCCGGCGCAGCCGGCGGAGATTGCTCGAAACATGGGCGAGCACATCGTCGCGTTCCCCCGTCGCCGTTCGTGCGTCATCCATCGGCGGGACCGGTCGCCTGTGCGAGATAATCCGACATGCGCGCTAGTCCTTCCCGCAATACAAGCTCGTTGTTGCAATATCCGATCCGGACATAGCCTTCCATGTCGAAAGCGCTACCCGGCGTCAGCATGACACCTGTCTTCCGAAGCAGATCGAGGCAGAGGGCTTCCGAGGCAATAGGCAGGTCGTATTTGAGCATCGCCGTGGTCCCGCCGCGCGGCTTGATCCAGTCGATGCACGGTTCATCCTCCACCCAGGCAGAAAGGATCGCGAGGTTCGTGCGGCTGATGGCGCGCGAGCGGCCCAATATGGTGCCGCTCCGTTCGAGCGCGATGGCGGCGAGATGATCATCGATCATTCCGACACTGATCGTATTATAGTCCCGGTGAACCGTGATCGGGTGGACAAGGTCGACGGGCGCCACGATCCAGCCGAGCCGCAGTCCCGCCAGCGAAAAGGATTTCGACATGCTGCCGGTGCTGATCCCGCGCTCGTAAAGGTCGAATATCGACACCGTCATGCCGTCGCCATCCTGACCGGTGCCGCGATAGACCTCGTCACACAGGAGCCAGGCGCCGCATTCGCGGGCGATTGCGACGATCTCTTCGAGCATGGCGCGATCCATGACCGAGCCGGTGGGATTGTTCGGGTTGTTGATCGCGATGAGGCGGGTGCCCGGTGTCGCCAGCGCACGCAGCTCGTCGAGATCGGGCAGGAAGCCGTTCTCCTCGCGCAGGCGCAGGATCTGGACGTCAGCGCCATAGCTTTCGGGAATCGAATAATGTTGCTGGTAGGTCGGCAGGACCGAGATGACGCGGTCGCCCGGCTCGACCAATGTCTGGTGGACGAGCGCGTTGGCGCCGATCGCGCCGTGCGTCACCAGCACATTCTCGCGTGTCGCATTCAGGAACATGCCGGCGATCAGGCCGCGCAGCCGGTCGCTGCCTTCGATCGCGCCATAGGTCAGCTTCATCGGCAAGAGTTCGGACAAGAGGGTGTCGGTCCGTCCGGTCATAGCGAGGAGTTCGGCGACCGTCAGCGATTCAACGCACGTCTCCGCAAGGTTGAGTTCGCACTGCAGTTCATATTTGTTCATCCACATTTCGACGGCAAATTCACGTATTTTCACGATTTGGGTTCCTTCATGACTGCACGGCGGACCGCGTCGGCGAGAATGACATCTTCAAGGCCAAGACCTATCGAACGAAAAAAACAGCGCCTGCCGCTGGTCGGCGGGGGCGCACTGCCGACAGCAAGGGCAGGCAGGTCGCCCTTCAGCTCATCGGGCGACCAGATGCCTCGCGCCATGGCGAGCTTCATCTCACCCGCTGCGAGCGGCGCGGTCGGGGCGTAGTCGCAATAAACGTCCATCTCGCGCAGCATGACGGGATCGATCTCGTGCGCATCGGGGGCGTTGGTACTGATGGATGTTATCAGCGCGTCCGCCTTGGTCTTTTTGACATCGAGCACGGGCAGGCCCGACGACGTGCAGAGCAACACGACATCGGCGCTGGCAACAGCGCGACCGGCATCGCTGGCTATGGCAATTGGACAGCCGCTATCGAGCCTGTCGGGCAGATCGGATCTGCGCGCCGCGCCGGGCGAGCAGAGTGTCACTTTCGTCCACTCGCGCAAGGATGCGACATGGCGCAGATGGGCAAGGCCGACCGGACCCGTCCCGATGACGACGAGTTCGCGAGCGCCTCGCGGGGCCAGCAGATCGACCGCCAGAGCGGTCGTGCCGGCGGTTCGTTCGGTAGTCAGCCGCTTGGCATCGCATAGCAACAGCGGCTGGCCTGTCTCCATCGACAGGATCACCGTCCAGGCGGTCACCAGCGCTCCGCTTTCGTGCACCACATAGGGCGAGAGCTTCGCACCGAACACCGCACGGTCCGAAAAGGCGCCCAGATAGGTGATGAAGTCGCCCATGCCGTCCGGAAACATCGCCAGGGTCTGGGGCGGCTGCACGGCGCGTCCCTCCGCAAGGCCCGCAAACATTGCCGCGAGCTCGGCGCGGACGTCGACCATTTTCAGCGCCGTCGCAACGGCCGCATCATCGAGTATGAGCGGAAGCCTCATCATGGAAATCTCCCAATCCCAAAGACAGCAGGGGAAATGCGCAGTAAATTGCGTCTATATAGGCATTATAATGCACAAAAGGACGCGTCAATGGTTTTGGAAAAAATGGCGTGCCGCGCGCGCGCCATCGCGAGGCCGACGTCGCGCCAGACGCGCGAACGGGCCCTTCAATGCCGGGCCATCCGATAGGCGAAGATTTGACGCATGGCGCAGCAAAGGGTCCGGAGCAGTTTTTCCGGGACCAACTGCGGAAGCGCTGGCACGCCAATTTTGCGGCGCGGGGGGCTTTACACCGTTTTAGTCGCTAAACCGATGCCTGGGGGTCATCCCTGTTGGTCCGGGTGCGCCGTTGGCCGACGTGGCCCGTGAACTCCTGATAGAGCTCGGAAATGAGATCAAGCCGTGGTTTGGCAGCGTCTCCGCGGCGAAGCACGACCTCTTGGACCAAGAGCGTCAGCGCTGCGACCATGGGGACGAGCGTCGCAAAAAACAGGGCGCTTTCATCGGGCAGCGCGAGCACGTGCGGGGTGTATTCCTTCGCCCAGTGGCAAAATTTGTCGGTCACGATGACGATGGTGAAACCCGCCGCGGCGGCGCGCTCGGCGAGCAGCTTCGCCTGCCGGGAGTATCGGCGTATCTCCACGATGACGACGCATTTGCCGCGACCATTTTCGGTCAGTATGTCGGCGAAACTGCCAGCGGCCAGGTCGGCCATCCTTACGCCCGGCCTGACATATTGCAGCGTATGCGCAAAATGTTCGGCGATACCGCGCTCGGTCTGAAAGCCTGCCACGAGCACCTCCTCACTCGAATCGAGGAGGCTGACGATCGCGTTCCATTCCGCTGTACCCGCTAACTGATATACCTCGCTGATCGCCGCAATCGTCATCTCGCGGTCGCGCTTCAGCAGGCCCTCGTTGCCGCCTGCGGACCCGCGGGGCGTGGATGACGGCCAAGGCTCGGATCCGATATCGTAGCGAAGCGCGGCTTTCAGTTCGCGAAAGTTCCGAAAGCCGATACGTTGGCAGAAGCGCCCGACGGTCACCGAGCTCACGCCGACCTTCTTGGCAACCGAGACTGCCGTCTCGAACGGAATATTCTGGCGATCGGACAAGAGGAAATTGGCCACGACACGCTCGGCGTCGCTCAGCGTCGCGATCTTGTCTTCGATCATTTCTGTCAGGCCAGCGCCGCCTTTTGTGATCATGGCATGGAGCTTACCGAAGCCGCGTCGATTCCGCCACCGGTGCACGGCAGCCGCCCCGCATTATTTTCGACATGGCGCGACCAAGGCATCTTCAGCACGGCGTTTCCTTCCAGGCGGCAATCCGACGGGCGCACCGTCGAGCGCCACATATTTCGAACGGCGCGTTCGATAGACCTGTATCCTGTTTTATCCATGCAAATTTCCTTGTCAGAAATGAACCATGAAAAGCGGTGGCTGGTCGGCCATAAGGACGGAATCCAGGCGAAAGCGACAATGCAACAGGTTATCCTTTCTATGTAAACTTTTTTACGTTGACTGCAAAAAGTCAATAATTTAAATATGCCCGATGCGCTGGACGACTCTCTTTGCATTGGGCCTCGCCGTATCCACGGCAACCAATTGCTACGCCTCGACCCTGATCCGATCCGCAACGATCGTGAACGGCCGTGATATCGAAACGACTTCTGGCGACGTCCGGATAGACGGCGACCGCATTGTCGCAGTCGGGACGCTAACCCCCCGGAAAGGGGAGGTCGTCGTCGATGGTCGCGGGCTCGTTCTCGCGCCGGGTTTCATCGACACGCATAGCCATCATGATGAGAAGCTCGGCAAGCATCTCGACGCGACGCAGTTGCTTGCCCAGGGCGTGACGACGATCGTCGTCGGGCAGGACGGCGGCTCTACCTTCCCCGTCGCGAAGCTGTTCGCCGAACGCCAGGCGCATCCCGCTGCCGTCAATATCGCTTCCTATTCGGGTCATGGCACGCTGAGGGGCGAGGTTCTCGGTCCGGACTATAAACGCGAGGCGACGCCCGCCGAGATAGACCGCATGCGCGCCTTGCTCGACGCCGACATGCGCGCCGGCGCGCTCGGCCTCTCGACCGGGCTGGAATATGACCCGGCGATATATTCCTCGCACGCCGAAGTGATCGCTTTGGCATCCGAAGCCGCCAAATTCGGCGGGCGGTACATCAGCCACATGCGCAGCGAGGATCGCGAACTCTGGGCGGCGCTCGACGAACTCATCGCGATTGGCCGCGAAACGCACATGCCGGTTCAGGTGAGCCATGCCAAGCTCGGCATGACCGACTGGTGGGGGCAGGCCGACCGCTTTCTGGCAAAGCTGGACGCGGCGCGCGCCGAAGGGATCGATGCATCCCTTGATATCTACCCTTACCCCTATTGGCAGACCACGCTCACCGTCCTGTGGCCGGAACGCGACTTCGACAATCGCGCGACCGCGGAATTTGTCCTGAAGCACCTCGCTCCCCCCGAAGGTCTGCTGATTTCAGCCGATGACGGCGACGCGTCGCATGTCGGAAAGACCGTCGCCCAGATTGCGACCGAGCGAGGATCGGACCCCGTCACCACCGTCATCTCGCTCATCCAGGCTGCCCGCGCCAAAGGCGGCGACATCAGCGTCATCGGGACCAGCATGGACGAGCGCGACATCGCCAAACTGATCCGATGGTCCAACGCCAACATCTCTTCGGACGGCACGTTCGAGGATTTGCATCCGCGCGGTGCGGGGCCTTTCGCAAAGATATTGCGGATGTATGTGCGGGAAAAAAAGCTGCTCCCGCTCGGTGAGGCGGTCAGGAAGATGAGTTCCTTGTCTGCATCGCACATGGGCATCGCGGATCGCGGGGAGATTCGTGTCGGCGCGTCGGCCGACCTCATTCTGTTCGATCCCGACACCATCCGCGACAATGCGACAACCGACCATCCGACCGCCATCGCCACGGGCATGCGGCGGGTCTGGGTGAATGGCGTCCTGTGTTTCGTCGATGGCAAGGCAACGGGGAAACGGCCCGGACGCGTCCTGCGCCGCGGCAAATCGACGCCGTGGACGGCGCCTGACGGGCGACCCGACTGATCTTCGAAGTCCGAAGCGACTCGCAGAAGCGAGCGACCGAAAAATACGCTCATGGGAGGCGGAATAAAGATGAACATGAAACGCAAGATCACGCTGAAATCGGCGACGTTCCTGACTGGCCTCATGCTGACCACGGGCGCTGGGGCGCAACAGGCCGACACGCTTACGGATTCCGAGGACATCGTCGTAACCGCGACCCGGCGCACCACCACGCTCCAGGATACGCCGATCAACATCAGCGCCCTGTCCGCCGACATGCTTGCCAAGCAGCGCATTGACGACGTGCGCGACATTGCAGACTTCACCCCCGGTATCACCATCAGCGACACCGGACCGACATCGACCGGCACGATTGTCCTGCGGGGTATCAGTGCGGACGATACCGGCGACAGTGGTTCCGACGGCGATAACACGCTCGGCATCTATCTGGGCGAAGTTCCGCTCTATTATGATTTCAAGCTGCTCGATCTTGAGCGGGTGGAAACGCTGCTGGGGCCGCAGGGGACGCTCTACGGCGTCGGCACGCTCGCCGGCGCGATCCGCTACATCCCGAAACGCCCCGATCCGAACAGTTTCGAGGCGGAGGTTCATGCGCGCGTCTATGGAAAAGACCATTCGGGCGACATCGGCTTCCAGGGCGATTTCATGCTCAATATTCCGATCGTGCGCGATCATGTCGCGTTCCGGACCGCCTCGGGCTATTATTTCGATCCGGGCTTCATCGACTATCCGCTGGTCCTGCAGGAACCGGGAGTTTCGCTTCCGCAAGCGGGAGGCGTGGATAACGCGATCGGCCCCGATTACGACGGCAATTTGCGGAAGGTGAAGGACGTTAATTTCGAACGCACCTACACGACGCGCAATCAGCTCCTCCTCCAGTATAACCCGAACGTCAAAGCGATCCTTACCTACGTCTACCAGCAAACGCGAACCGACGGCCGGCAGTCGAACAGCGCCGGTGTGCTGGGGACCGGTCGTTACGAAAATGCATCGCGGTACGTGGAGCCGCATCGGCGCCATGCGCATCTGGTCAGCCTTGAGCTCAATGCCAATCTGTGGGACGTGGCCGATCTTGTGGCGACGACCGCCTATACGAACAGAAAAGTCCGCGAGGTAAAGGATCAGACCGACCAGCTGCTCGATCTCGATTTGGGCTATGAAGCGTTTCCGGCATTTTCCGCCTATCTTGTTCGCGATAACAATACCGAACAATATAATGACGAAATCCGATTGGTCTCGCGTCACGGCGGACCGTTTAGCTGGACCATCGGCGGCTTCTACAACAAGACGACTGCGGCCTATCCTTATGTCGAAATCGCCCCGGGTCTGGCCGAGTTCTACGGGGTCGCCGACACCAACCCCGACGACATCGAATATGCCAGCATCACGCGCGGCAAGGTGACCGAAAAAGCCGCCTTTGGTGAGGTCACATACCAGGTGACGCCTGCCTGGCAGGTGACGGCCGGAGGGCGCTACTTCAAATATACGTCGCAATTGGCCGGCGCGATCGTGCTGCCGCTGCTTGGCGACCCGCTCGATCCGAACGAACTCCCGCAGGAAGGCGGAAAGGCCGGCAAGTCGGGCTGGGTGTGGAAGCTGAACAGCTCCTACAAGATCACGCCCGAACTGATGATCTATGCGACGTACAGCAAAGGCTATCGCATCGGCGGTCCGAACTATGTCGCGCCTTGTCCGAATCCCGTGCCGCCGGATCAGCAGAACGCCTGCGCGCTACCCGATGAACTGCAATACGGACCCGACACGACGAAAAATATCGAAGTGGGCGTGCGGGGCGAGCTGCTTGATCGGAAGCTCAATTTTCACTTCGATGTTTTCCGCATAAACTGGAGCGGGCTGCAGCTCGGCACGGAAACGACTTACGGCGCGGTCGGCATCACGGGCAATGGCGGCTCGGCGCGCTCGCAGGGCTTCGAAGCGTCTTTCACGGCTCGCCCGACGCGCGATCTGAGCGTGCAGGGCAGCTATTCCCATGTGGACGCCAAACTGACATCCGACGCGCCGGGTATCATCAGCGTTCGCACCGTGCCTGGCGACTATTCGTCGCCTGTGGTGGCGCTCGACGCCTTGTCGGGAGACCGTCTGCCGGGCTCCGCCAGGAATTCGGGCAGCTTGGGCGGGACCTATACGCAGCCGCTTGGCGACGCACGGTTGATCGGAAACTGGACCGCCGTATATCGGGGCAATATTGTCTCGCGCCTCGGCTATGAGCGAACCGATGGCGAAATCATTCCAAGCTATGTCACGCATCGCGCGTCGCTCACCTACAGCACGGAGACATACGATCTTTCGCTATGGGCCAATAACATCTTCGACAAATATGCCGTCGTATCGATCGGCGCCGATCGCTCGCGCATTGGCGTAAACGATGGTTTCGCGGTGCGTTATTACTCACGGGCGGTGCTTAATCCGCGGACCTTCGGCATCGAGGGCCGTATCAGGTTCTGAAGCCCGGACAGATCATTGCCGGCATCGATCCTAGTCGACCTCGATGCCGGCATCTTCGATGAGCTTCCGTGCCGGGCCCAATGCTTCGGCATATGCGCGCCACTGTCCGACCGCATCGGCATATATTGGCTGCCTGACCTGCGCCGCGCTCGGCGTCGCCACCGCCCCTTGATTTTCCTGAAACCGGAGGCAGCGTTCGTCCCAGCGAAGTCCGCAATGATCGAGAAGGCGGCGGGTCTCGCCTGTCTGGTCCGAGACCAGCGCTTCGTAACCAAGCTCGAGCACGCGGCCGGGAAAAACTTCGCGCCAGAAGGACATCAGCCTATCGAAGCGAAGATAATAGCGAGCGGTATCGATGAGGTCATAGGAGTAATGATGGAACGCCGAATTGCGCGCGAACAGATGCTTGTAGTTGCTCCAGATCGTGTCCATCGGATCGCGGCGCAGGCAGATGATTCTGGCATCTGGCAGGGCGCGCTGAATCAAGCCGATGTACAGGAAATTGGCGGGCAGCTTGTCGACGAACCGGCCGCCATCGGCGCGCAAATGCGGGCCGCAACGGGTTAGATAATGCCGGCCGAGGTCTGACGCGGACCGGCCGCGCGTGGCGGCGAACGTGTCGGGATCGATGATCGCGCCGGTCGGCTGGTCTGCCAGCTGCTTGACCGCCAGCGGCATCGCGGTCAGCTCTCCCGCCGATTGCACGTCTGCGTGCGAGGAGAGGATGCGCTCGACGAGCGTCGTGCCCGTCCGGGGCATGCCCACCACGAAAATCGGCGCCACCGTCGCATCGCCGCTGCCGACCAGGGGATCGCCGCTGCGGAACAGGCTTTCCACCGCGTCGAAGATGCGTGCATCTTGCGCGAACGCATAACCGGTCTCTTGTCGCCGCTGTGCGCTGGCCCGCTGAAGATGATGAAACGCGCCTTCGGACTCTCCGCATTCCTCATATTCTTTGGCGAGGGCGTAGCGGATACGGATTTGGTCATCGTCTCGCCGCGCGGCGGCCAGCGCCTGATCGAGCCGCGCAATATGGTTCTTCTCCGGCGTCTGGCGCCTTAGCCCCGACAACGCAAAATGCGCACGCCCGTCGGTGGGCGCGGCGGCAACGATCGCATCAAGATGTTCTTCCGCTTGCTCGGCTTGTCCGACGAAGCTGAGTGCCACGGCGAGATTATATCTGAAGTTCCGGTTTGCGGGCTCGCGCTCGACCGCCTGCTCGAACAGGCGGACCGCATCGGCATGGGCTCCCAGCCGCGCGTGGACGCAGCCGATCGTGTCGAATATGTGCGCGTCATCGGGCTCGAGCGCCTCCGCGCGACTGGCCGCCTCTCGTGCCTCGCCGTCGCGCCGCGCCAGGATGAGAAAGCGGGCAAGATGCGCCTGGTAGTCGGCGCTTGGCGAGAGCGCCGCTGCCTTGCCGATCAGTTGAATTGCCTGACCTGCCCGTCCCGCTCCGGCCTCGATGATGCCGGTGAGGAAATAGGCCTCCGCTGCCCCGCCGGGCAAATTCTGCAGCGCGGCGGCGATCCGCCGGACGTCTCCCGGAGTCCCGGTCGCTAGTGCGTCGCGACCCGCGCGTCGCAGCAGTTCAACGGGATCAGTCATGGGCAGGCCGATACCGGATGTGACATTGCGGCATGGTCAGGGGAACGGCCTTGCCGGCGCTGATTTTTGGAAATATTTCTGTCAATGGGTTCTCCCTGTACATTAATATACCGGCCGCAGCCAAGCCGCCGATAGCAAGCCGGGCTATGCGTATCGCTTTCGCCTGAGCCCGTAGAGCCAATAGACCGCGCCGCCGATCGCCAGCCATATGACAAGGCGAAGCCAGGTGTCCTGAGGAAGCGTCCACATCAGATAAAGGCAGGCGGCGATGCTGAGCAGCGGCGTCCAGGGGTAGAGCGGCACCCGGAACGGCCGTGCCGCCTCGGGCTCGCGGCGGCGCAGGACAAGGACACTCGCCGAAACCATCACGAAGGCGAAGAGCGTGCCCATCGAAATCAGTTCGCCGAGCAGGCTGAGCGGGAGTATGCCGGCAGCCACCGACGCGACGAGTCCGGTCACCAATGTTCCGGTAAAGGGAATGTTCGTGCCGGCGCGCATCCGCGTGAACGCGGGCGGCAACAGGCGGTCGCGGCCCATTGCATAGAAAATCCGCACCTGGCCGAGCAGCGTGACGAGCAGCACCGAGACCAGCCCGGCGATCGCGACAAAGCCGACGATGATCTTGGTCCACGCCAGCCCCGGTCCGGCGCTGTTGAGCGCCACATAGATCGGGTCGGCGACGTTGAGCAGGCGATAGCTCACCAGCCCGGTGATGACGAGCCCCACGAGCGCATAGAGCAAGGTGGTGAGACCAACCGAGGCGAGCAGGGCCCGCGGAACCGTGCGCTGCGGATCGCGAACATCCTGTGCCAGCGTCGAGACGGCATCGAATCCCACATAGGCAAAGAATAGCACACCGGCGCCCTGCATGACGCCGGACCAGCCAAAGCGGCCGAACACGCCCTCGTTGGCCGGAATGAAGGGCGACCAGTTGGCCGGATCGACGAAAGCGAACCCCGTAACCACCACCAGCAGCATCGCGGCGATTTTGATGACCACGATGAGAGTGTTGATCCGCGCGGAAAAGTCGGTGCCGCGCAGCAACATCGCAGTGCAAGCCAGGGTCACCAGCGTCGCGGGCAAATCGATGATGGATCCCGTCGCGACCAGGTGACGATTGCCGGAGATTGTAAACGGGGCTTGCGCCAATAGCGCCGGAATCCTGACCCCGACGTCGTGCAGCGCCGATTGAAGATAGGCCGACCAGCCGATCGCCACGAGCGCGCCCGCGAACAGATATTCGAGGACCAGGCACCAGGCGACCGCCCAAGCGGCCGCTTCGCCCATCGAGGCGTGGGTATAGGAATAGGCGCTCCCCGCAACCGGCATCATCGCAGCCAGTTCGGCATAGCAGAGCCCGGCGAGCAGGCAGACCAGGCTGGCGATGAGAAACGACAGCGCCACCGCCGGACCTGAATGTTGCGCCGCAACGGTCCCCGTGAGGATGAAGATACCCGCCCCGACCGTGCCGCCGACACCAAAGCAGATCAGAGCGAAAAGGCCGATGTTGGGTGAGAGTGTTGCGCCATCATCGCTGGTGCTTGCTCGCAACATCGCGACAGTTTTGCGCGCGAGCGGATTCATGGCCGCCTCGACGCGACGGTGTCGGCCTGCGGCCGTGACGAAAGCGGCCAAGCCGGGGTCAGGAAGGTTTTCAAACACGCTCTCCAGGTTTATGTGATTTGTAAAGTTTTTGACGATTGACATCTTATAGTAAAATTTATTACTAACAAGCTGTTCCGGCGACACAGCCAATGTGGCGCCCTCTTTGGCAGGAAAGACCGCAGCGAATGATCATCCCGGGAAAATATCTGTTGTTTCTGGGCGATGTCGCCGATCGGCTCGATGCGAAGACAGCTTGCGGGCTGGTCGATTGGTCGCGCGAGCGCTGCGTGGGGCAATGGCGGCTGCCGTCTTGCGGGATCGATATGGGCCTGCCGGACATGGATTTCGCTGAAGCGCGCTCCGCCGGCGCCCAGACGCTGGTGATCGGCGTCACGCCGTTCGGCGGCGCGATTGCACCGCAATGGATCGCGCCGATCGTCGCCGCGCTCGATGCCGGGCTCAACGTCGCGAGCGGAATGCATGTTCGGCTCGCGAGCGTGCCCGAGATCGCTGCGGCCGCGCAGGCATCGGGCGCATCACTTTTCGACGTTCGGGTGCCGGGACGCAGCTTTCCGGTCGGTTCGGGCCGCAAGCGGCCCGGCAAGCGGATGCTCATGGTCGGCACCGACTGCGCTGTCGGCAAGAAATACAGCGCTCTTGCGATCGCACGCGACATGGCGGCCGGGGGCATGAAGGCGACGTTTCGCGCCACGGGGCAGACGGGGATTTTGATCGCAGGCGAAGGGGTCCCGATCGATGCCGTCGTCTCCGATTTCGTCTCCGGGGCCGCGGAAGCGCTGTCGCCGGACAATGACCCTGATCATTGGGACGTGATCGAAGGCCAGGGCTCGTTGTTCCATCCTGCCTATGCGGCGGTGGCGCTGGGTCTCCTGCACGGCTCGCAGCCCGACGCGCTCATTCTCTGCCACGCGGCAGGCCGGACGCATGTCGATGGTTATCCCGATTTTCCGCTTCCGGATCTCGCCGAATGCATCGACGTCAATCTGGGCATGGCGCGCCGCATCAATGCGGCGGTGCGTTGCGCGGGGATCAGCATCAATTGTTCGGCGCTGCCAGCCGACGCACGGGCGGATCATCTTGCTGCCGTGTCCGATCGCTTCGGATTGCCTTGCTTCGATCCGGTGGCGACGGGCCCCGCCGCGCTCATCGCGCACATCTCGGCAAATTTCGACTGACCGGGGCCGGAAACGCCATCATGGACATCGCCGTTCGTATCGAAACCTGGCCCCTGATTTACCCGTTCCGCATCACGGGATGGACCTATGATGCGATCGAACTGGTGGTCGTGACCTTGCGCGATGGCGATCATGAGGGACGGGGCGAAGCGGCCGGAGTCGATTATCTCGGCGAGACGCCGGCGGGCATCGCCTCCGCCATCGCATCGATGCGCGATGCATTCCGCGCGGGCATGGACCGGGAGCGGCTTCAGTCGCTTCTGCCACCCGGCGGCGCGCGCAACGCGCTCGACTGCGCGCTCTGGGACATGGAGGCCGCCCGGTCGGGTCAGCCGGTCTGGCAGCGCGCGGGTGTCCCCGCTCCGAAACCGTGCCTGACGACCTGGACCATCGGCGCCGAACCTCCCGAAGTCGTTGTGGCGCGAGCGCGAGAGTTTGCCGGCGCCCGGGCGCTCAAGCTCAAGCTCATCGGGGACGGACAGGATGTCGCACGCGTCCGTGCGGCACGCGCCGCCCGGCCCGACATATGGCTTGGCGTCGACGGCAACCAGGGCTTTTCACGCGCGACGCTCGAACAGATCATGCCCGCGCTGGTGGAGGCGGGTGTCGCGCTGGTGGAGCAGCCTTTGCCTATGGACTGCGATGCGGATCTCGACGGTTTCAACTCTCCGATCCCGCTCGCCGCCGACGAAAGCGCGCAAGGACTGGCATCGATCGCTACTTTGTCGAGCGCCTTTTCGGTCGTCAACATCAAGCTCGACAAATGCGGCGGCCTGACCGAGGCCCTCGCGATGGTCGAGGCTGCGCGCGCCCGCGGCATGCAGGTGATGGTCGGCAACATGCTGGGCACGTCGCTTGCCATGGCGCCCGCGTTCATCGTTGGCCAGCTTTGCGACATCGTCGATCTCGATGGTCCGGTGTTGCTGGACGGCGATCGCGCGCCGGTCGCTGAATATGACGACGGCATGGTCTGGTGTCCCGAAGACATATGGGGCGGCGCTTGGAGACCCGCGCACGTTCATGAGGCTGAGTAACGACATCGACGGCAGACGAGAATATAAGGGGAGAGACAATGTTCGGATTGACGAAGACATTATGTGCAGCGGCGATGCTCTGCGTTGCCGGGCCGGCGCTCGCCGCACCTGACGCCGCCACTTTCAATACGCAGCTCGACGCGTTCGTCGAGCAGGAAATGGGTGCGGAGAAGGTGCCGGGGGTGTCGGTCGCGGTCCTGCACAAGGGCGAAATTATCGTCGCCAAAGGCTATGGCCTCGCCAATGTCGAGCATGATGTTCCCGTCACGCCCGAAACGATTTTCCAGTCGGGTTCGGTCGGGAAGATGTTCACGGCCGCGGTGGTCATGCGGCAGGTCGAACAGGGGAAAATGAGCCTCGACGACCCGCTATCCAAATATGTGCCGGATGCGCCGGCGAGCTGGCGCCCGATCACCATTCGCCATCTCCTCACCCATACGTCGGGCATTCCCAATGTCGGCGACGATTTCGACTTCCAGCGCAACTATAGCGATGACGAACTGATCAGGGGCTTCGCCGCCCTGCCGCTCAGCTTTCAGCCGGGGGCGCGATACAGCTACAGCAACAGTGGCTATGTCCTGCTCGGTATCGTGGTGGAACGGGCCACCGGCCGCTTCTACGGGGACATCCTGAAAACCGATATTTTCCAGCCGCTTGGCATGAAGACGGCGCGCGTGATCAGCGACAAGGACATCGTGCCCCATCGTGCCGCAGGATATGAACTCGTCGACGGCGTGCTCAAGAACCAGGATTTCGTCTCGGTGAAGATGAACACCACCGCCGACGGGTCGCTCTATGTCTCGCTCGACGACATGATCGCATGGGCGCGGGGCGTCGAGCAGGGCAAGGTATTGAGCGCAGCGAGCTGGAAGCAGGTTTATACGCCGGTTCGCCTCAACAGCGGCAAGACCTACCCCTACGGGTTCGGTTGGGACGTCGATGTGGCGGGAGGCAAGCCCCGCCTTCATCATGGCGGTTCGTGGCAGGGCTTTCGTTCCTATTATTCGCGCTACCTCGGCGACGATCTGGTGATCCTCTTTCTGGCGAATTCGGCGGAGGCCAATACCGAGACTTTCGTCGACGGCATTGCGAAGCTCTGGGATCCCGCGCTTGTGGCCGTGCCCAGCCCCAAGCCCGAGCCCGATGTCGCGCGCCGGGTGACGGCGCTGATCGAAACCGCGCGCGTGGGCGGCCTGCGGCCGCAGGATGTACCCCTCGCTCCGGCGACTTTCATCACCACGCAAAGCCCGTATTTCGTCAAGGATCTGAAGGAACTCGGTGCATTGACCAAATTGGAGCTGATCGAGCGCGGCGAAGCCGGGGATGATATAAACTATGTCTTCAAAGCCACCTTCGGCGAACGCGTCGCGAGAGTTTATTATTCGGTGGCGCCGGGCAACCAGGCGTCGAACTTTTTCCTCTCCTTATAAACCGCCGGCAAAGTGTAAATTCATGAAACCATGTCCTTCCGATTGCCGCGTGATCGGAAGGCCTTGAACGGAGACGCCCCGTGGAGATCGGACGGAGAAAGCTGCTTGCCGCCAGCGCGCTGGGCGCAGTCGGCATGACCTTGACGGCAGGGCGTGCATTAGCCCGGGGGATCGGTGAACCAGACCTTCTGGTCGTCAATGCCAATATGTACACGGTCGATCCGCTGCAGCCCCGCGCGCGCGCGGTTGCCGTCCAGGGCGACCGTTTCGTCGCCGTCGGCAGCGATTCCGAAATGCGCGCACTCGCGGGCAAGCGAACCCGCATTGTCGACGCGGGAGGCGCGACCATCGTGCCGGGTTTCAACGACTGCCACCTTCATGCCGAAGCCGATATCCTGCTGTACGAAACGCTCGTGGGCAATCCATATGAGGTCGAGTTCGTCACGATCGCCTCGATCGTCGACAAATTGAAGGGCAAGGCGTCGAAGACTTCGCCCGGCGAGTGGGTGTTCGGCTTTTTCTACGACGACACCAAGGTCAAGGACAGGCGCGCGCTCACACGGGCGGACCTCGATCGCGTATCGACGTCGCATCCCGTCCTGGTCCTCCACCGGGGCGGGCACACAGCCCTTGTGAATAGCAAGGCCTTTGCCCTCGCAGGTGTGAACCGCGATACGCCGAACCCGACGGGCGGAACGTTCGACCGGGATGCCGAAGGCGAGCTGAGCGGCCGGGTTACCGACAGCGCCATGGACGCCTTTTACCGGCCCGATATCATGCCCTCTCTCGGCAAGGCGGCCGACCCGGCGCGGAAGCGAGAGGCGGCCGCATTCATGTCCAGCCAGTTTGCGCGCTACGGCCTGACGAGCGTGTCGCACTCGGGGGACGACTTCGCCGCGCTGCAGGCGATCCGTGCCGATGGCAAGCTGCTCCACCGCATAAGCTATGAATGCGACGACGCGATGCTCGACCATGTCATCAACGCCGGTATCGCGAGCGGCCTCGGCGATGAATGGATCCGGCTGGGCGCGACGATAGAGCATAGCCATGATGGTTCCTTTTCGGAACGAACAATGGCGCTCAGCCGCCCTTATCCGGGACGAACGCCGCCCTATTCGGGAAACATCGTCCAGCCACAAGAGCAATTGAACGCATGGGCGGAGCGAATGTACCGGGCCGGGATCCGGCCGAATATTCACGCCAATGGCGACGTTGCGATCGACATGGCGCTGAAGGCGTACGAGCATGCTATCGCGAAGATGCCGAAGGCGCGACTGCGACCGAAAATCACCCACTGCACTTACGTCAATTCAGACCTGATCAGGCGCATCAAGGCCGTGGATGCCATTCCCGCGCCATTCACCAGCTATCTCTATTATAATTCCGATAAATTCGCCTTTTACGGCGAGGAGATGATGAAGAACTGCCTCGCGTTTCGCAGCTTCCTCGACGCCGGTATTCCCGTGGTGGCAGGGTCGGATTTTCCGCCCGGCCCCTTTTCGCCGTTGATGGGAATTCAGGGGATGGTCACGCGCACGGGTTTCGATGGCCATAGCTGGGGCGAGAACCAGCGCATCACCGTCGAAGAAGCGATCGGAATCTATACGCTGAACGGCGCCGTTTCGACCAGGGAAGAGCATATCAAGGGATCGATCACGCCGGGCAAGCTGGCCGATTTTGTTATGCTCGGCGACGATCCGCATGCGGTCCAACCAAGCAAGATCAAGGACATCGAGATCGTGGAGACCTATACCGGCGGACAGTCCGTATTCCATACGTGAAAACACGGATATGCCGGCCTTCTGAATGCCATTTGCCGGCAAATCGCTCTTTCAGGCGAAACCCGCGTCGCCCGCAAGGGCACACAAAGTGCGATCTACGGCCATAGCCTTGTTTCGCAGGCGATCGGCTTCACCGACGTGCCGCAGATCGAGGTGCGTCGGTCGACAGCAATATCGACACCGCGCTCCATGGCCGGGTCACCCGGCCGCTCCGCCCGACGCTGTCGCTGACCGTCGGCGGGCGCCTGACCTCTGTGCGCACCGAAAGCTTCGTTCGCGACCCCAAGCCGCCGATACCGCCGAAGCCTATCGCGACGGCGCGCGCTTTGTTCACTTTGCACCCGCCAAGCGCAAAAAACCGTTTTGAACTTGTTGGTTTCGAATAGCATATGGGCCAACGGCGCTCTCACCGTCGCTTTCAACGAACGATTTGGAATACTTGAAGAAATGTCGTTTGAATCTGCGAGCTCCGGCGGCAGAAAAGCCCCGAAAACCCGGAAAGTTCAAAATGGCTCCCCGGGTAGGATTCGAACCTACGACCGGTCGATTAACAGTCGACTGCTCTACCGCTGAGCTACCGAGGAACACGCCGCCGAAGCGGACAAGGCGGCCCCTTTGCCGTCGCTCGCAGTATTTTGCAAGACCTCAAACGATAAATTGTTCCATCGCGATGCGTTCGTCGAGGCCCTGGTCGGGATCGAACAGCAAGGTTAGGGGGCGGCTGCGGTCGGTTGTGACCAAGACCGTCTTTACGTCGCGGATTTCGCGCTGGTCGGCGACGGCGCTGACCGGGCGTTTTGCGGCCTCGCGGACGTTGAAGCGGATGCTGGTCGATTCGGGGACGAGCGCGCCGCGCCAGCGGCGCGGGCGGAAGGGGCTGATCGGGGTCAGCGCGAGCATTTCCGATTCGAGCGGCAGGATCGGCCCGTTGGCGCTGAGGTTGTACGCGGTCGATCCGGCGGGGGTCGACACAAGCACGCCGTCGCACGCCAGTTCTTCGAGCATCGTCTTTTCGTTGATGACGACTTCGAGCTTTGCCGCCTGGCGCGTTTCGCGGAGCAGCGAAATCTCGTTGATCGCGGGCAGGATATGGCGCTCGCCGCTGATCGTCGTGATGTCGCCCGCCAGCGGATGGATCAGGAACGGCCGCGCCGCCGCGATCCGGTCGAGCAGCCCTTCGACGCGAAATTCGTTCATCAGGAAGCCGATGGTGCCGCGGTTCATGCCGAAGACGGGCAGGCTGCGGCGCTGGTCGAGCAGCTGGTGCAGCATGTGGAGCAGAAAGCCGTCGCCGCCGAGCGCGATCAACAGATCGGCCTCGTGCAAATCGACGAAGTCGTAGAGCGGGCGCAGTTCGGCCTCGGCCTCTTCGGCGGCGGGCGCGTTCGATGCGACGAGCGCGATCTTGCGTTGCATATTGATGAGGTCCCCCGTGCCTTCAAAACATCGGGGCGACGTGTCAGCCGCCCGTTGCACTCATATGACGCGCGACCGCCGGTTTGGACTCCCGTTCGATGTGGAAGTCATGCGCGCGGGGTTTGCCAGCCAATGCGCGGTCGATCAAGCCATCAACCGTTCCGATGCCGCCGTCGCGCAGCGCGGTGCGCAGGTCGATATGATCGTCCTGACCGAGGCACATATAGATACGCCCTTCGACGGTCAGGCGGATGCGGTTGCACGTCGTGCAGAAATTGTCGCTGAGCGGGGTGATGAGCCCGAGCGTCACCGGGCTGCCTTCGACCGCGAAATAGCGCGCCGGCCCGCCGGTGCGCTTGTCGACCGGATAGATGAAGCGGTCGGCGCGCAACGGCGCGATGAAGGCGTGGAGCGGGATATAATGGTCGCTGCGATCCTCGGCGATCTCGCCGAGCGGCATGGTTTCGATGAGCGTGAGGTCGCAGCCGGCCGCGGCGCAATAATCGAGCATCGGGAGGAGCTGGTCCTCGTTGAGCCCGGCGAGCGCCACCATGTTGATCTTGACGTCGATCCCGGCGGCGCGCGCGGCGGCGATGCCGTCCAGCGCGACCGCGACATCGCCGACGCGGGTGATGTGGCGGAAGGCGGCCGGGTCGAGCGTGTCGAGGCTGACGTTGATCCGGCGCACGCCCGCCGCCGCCAGCATCGGCGCCTGTTCGGCGAGCCGCATGCCGTTGGTCGTCAGCGTCAGTTCGTCGAGGCCGTGGCCGATCATCGCGCCGAGCCGCATCGCGAGCGTGTCGATGCCGCGCCGCACCAGCGGTTCGCCGCCGGTCAGCCGGATACGGCGGATGCCGCGCGCGACAAAACGTTCGGCGAGTTCGGCCATTTCCTCGATGCTGAGCACCGCCGATTTGGGGAGGAAGCTCATGTCCTCGGCCATGCAATAGCGGCAGCGCAGGTCGCAGCGATCGGTCACCGACAGGCGCAAATAGCTGATCTGCCGCCCGTGAGCGTCGGTCAGTCCGTTCGGAGTCGAAGGCGAGCGCGCGTCCATCCTGCCAATTGTGATGCAAAAGGCAGGGGATTGGCAAGCAATGCCTGCTATGGGGCCAGCAATGAATCGCATTTCCGACCCTTTTTCCGGCTGCGTCCGGAAGCTCGAAACGCTGCATATGCAGCACGAAGCCGACGCCGGCGTGATCCTGGTCCAGGTCGACCAGCTCGCGCGCATCAACAACAGCGCGGGCACCGCGGCGGGCGACGCGGTGCTCGACGAGATCGGCCGGCGGCTTGAAAATTTCGCCGGTGACGAATTCGGACAGGGGTCGTGCGTCGAACGGCTCGACGGCCCGCGCTTCCTGATCGTGCCCGCGGGCGTGCTGTCGCTCGACGCCTTGCGCGCGCAGGAACGCGCGCTGCACGTCGCGCTGGCCGAACCGATCGTCGGCGATCCCAACGGCCGGCTGGCGATCCGCATCGCCGCGGCGCTGATCACGCGCGAGGAACCGGTCGCCGAGCAGCTGCGCAGCGCGAGCGACCAGCTGGCGCGGCCGGCATCGGCGCGCGACGGCGCGATGGTGCACGGCGCCCTGTCGCGCGGCGAAGTGGTGATTTTCTACCAGCCGCAATATGATGTTGGCACCGGCGCGATGACCGGGGTCGAAGCGTTGCTGCGCTGGCAGCATCCCGAACTGGGCCTGCTCGGTGCGGGGGCACTGGTTACCGCGGCGCGCGCGGCGCGGCTCGAATGCGAGCTGACCGAACATGCGCACCGGGTCGCGCTGGCCGAGATCGCAGCATGGCCAAAGCCGCTGAAGCGGCTGCGCGTATCGCTCAACATCACCGCCGCCGACCTGGGCGATCCCGAATTCGCCGACCGGTTCGCCGCGATGGTGAAAAAGGCGGGGGTGGATCCCGATTGCCTGACGCTCGAACTGACCGAACAGGCGATGCTGAGCGATCCGGCGAGCGCCGCGGCGCAGCTGGCGCAGATCCGCGCGCTTGGCTGCGCGATCGCGATCGACGATTTCGGCACCGGCTACTCCAGCCTGTCGCTGCTCGCGCGGCTGCCGATCGATTATCTGAAGATCGACAGCGGTTTCACCCGCACGATCGACGGCAGCGACCGCGACCGCATCGTCGTACGCGCGATCGTCGACCTGGCGCGCGCGCTGGGGCTGCTGGTGGTCGCCGAGGGGATCGAGCATGAGGCGCAGCTGGCCCGGCTGTCGGAGATCGGGGTGGCGACCTGGCAGGGGTTTCTGAAGTCGGGACCGGTGCCGGGGGATCAGTTGCCGGGGTTGATGGAATAATCAAGCCCCTCCCCTGAAGGGGAGGGCGTATCCTACTACGTCACCTGCTTCGCCAGCTTCCCCAGCCCCTTCGACAATTGCAGCGCGCCGTTCAGCCGCGCCCCGGTGCTCGCCCAGTCGCCGCTGATCGACAGCTTGTTGTCGGGACGGATGCGGGCGCGGCCTTTCAGCCGTTCGACATAGGCGATCAGGCCGGGGACGTTGGCGAACTGGTCGCCGTGGAACGACACCAGCGCGCCCTTGGTACCGACGTCGAGCTTGGCGATGCCGGCGAGCTTCGCGTTCGCCTTGATCTCCATCAGCTGGACAAGGTTCGCGGTCTCGGGCGGCAGCGCGCCGAAGCGGTCGATCATCTCGGCGGCGAAAGCGTCGAGCGCCGGGCGATCGCCGGCGTCGTTGAGGCGGCGATAGAGCGCCATGCGCAGCGGCAGGTCGGGAACATAATCCTCGGGGATCAGGATCGGCGCGTCGATGGTGATGACGGGCGACAAGGCTTCGCGCGGCGGCAGCTTGCCGGCGCCTTCGGCCTTGGCCATCAAAATCGCCTCTTCGAGCATCGACTGGTAGAGTTCGAAGCCGACCTCGCGAATATGCCCCGACTGTTCGTCGCCGACGAGATTGCCGGCGCCGCGAATGTCAAGATCGTGGCTCGCCAGCTGGAACCCCGCGCCCAATGTGTCGAGATCGCCGAGAAGCTTGAGCCGCTTTTCGGCGGTGTCGGTGATCGCGCCGGTGTCGGGGGTGGTGAGATAGGCATAGGCGCGCGTCTTCGACCGCCCGACGCGGCCGCGCAGCTGGTAAAGCTGGGCGAGGCCGAAGCGGTCGGCGCGGTGGACGACCAGCGTGTTCGCGCTCGGGATATCCAGCCCGCTTTCGACGATCGTGGTCGACACCAGCACGTCATATTTGCGGTCGTAGAAGGCGCTCATCCGCTCTTCGACTTCGCCGGGCGCCATCTGGCCGTGCGCGACGACATATTTGATTTCGGGCACCCGCTTGCGCAGGAATTCCTCGATATCGGGCAGGTCCTTGATGCGCGGGGTGACGAAGAAGCTCTGCCCGCCGCGGTCGTGCTCGCGCAGCAGCGCCTCGCGGATCACCACCGGATCCCACGGCGCGACATAGGTGCGCACCGCGAGGCGGTCGACCGGCGGCGTCTGGATCACGCTGAGCTCGCGCAGACCCGACATCGCCATCTGCAAGGTGCGCGGGATCGGCGTCGCGGTGAGGGTCAGGACGTGGACGTCGGTCTTGAGCTGCTTCAGCCGCTCCTTGTGGACGACGCCGAAACGCTGTTCCTCATCGACGATGACAAGACCGAGATTCTTGAACTCGACCGATTTCGCGATCACCGCGTGGGTGCCGACGACGATGTCGATATGGCCGCTGGCGAGGCCGTCGCGCGTCTTCGCCGCCTCGGCCCCCGGAACGAGGCGCGACAGGCGGCCGATGTTGACCGGGAAGCCTTTGAAGCGCTCGACGAAATTGGTGAAATGCTGGCGCGCGAGCAGGGTGGTCGGACAGACGAGCGCGACCTGTACTCCCGCCATCGCCGCGACGAAGGCGGCGCGTAGCGCGACCTCGGTCTTGCCGAAACCGACGTCGCCGCAGACGAGCCGGTCCATCGGGCGCCCCGACGCCATGTCGGCGAGCACGTCGCCGATCGCGCGGTCCTGATCGTCGGTTTCCTGATAGGGGAAACGGTCGGCGAAGGCCGGATAGGCGGCATCCTGCGCAAGCAGTTCGCCCGAACGCAGTGCACGCTGTGCCGCGGTCGCGAGCAACTCGCCCGCGATCTCGCGGATGCGTTCCTTCATCCGCGCCTTGCGGCGCTGCCACGCTTCGCCGCCGAGCCGGTCGAGCGCCACGCCGTCGCTCTCGCCGCCGTAGCGCGAGAGGACGTCAAGGTTTTCGACGGGGACGTAAAGCTTGTCGCCGCCAGCGTAAGTGAGCGCGACGCAATCGTGCGGGCTGCTGCCGACGGGGATCTGGGTCAGCCCCTCATAGCGGCCGATGCCATGGTCTAGGTGGACGACAAGGTCGCCGACGCTCAATGTTGCGAGCTCGGCGAGGAAGGCGTCGGCGCTCTTGCGGCGCTTCTGGCGGCGGACGAGGCGTTCGCCGAGGATATCCTGTTCGGTGAGCAGGCTGATCGCGTCGCTGGCGAAGCCATGGTCGAGCGGAAGGACGACCATCGCCGTCGCCCCGCCGCTTTCGGTCGACGCGGTACCGAGCGCGTCCTGCCAGCTATCGGCGGGCGCGAGCGAGGTGACGCCATGATCGCGGAGCAAGCCCGACAGGCGTTCGCGCGCGCCACCCGAATAGCTGGCGATGATCGTGCGGCGGCCCTTGCGGCGCTCGTCCGACAGATGGTCGGCGACCTTGTCATAGACGTTGAGGTCGGCGGTACGCTCGGGGGTGAAATCGCGCGCGGCGAAGGTTTCGAGATCGACGATGTTCGCCGCGGGCGGAATGTCGAACGGCGTCACGACATGGATCGGACGCTGCGTCGCCGCCGCGGCCCATTCCGCGTCCGTCAGATAAAGTGTCTCGGGCGCGAGCGGGCGATAGCTGCCCGGCGACTCGCGCTCGGCGGCGACGCGGTTCGCATGATAGTCGGTGATGGCGGCGAAGCGTGTTTCGGCGGTCGCCTCGGTGCGGTGACCGCGCAGGACGGGGGTGGCGGGATCGATATGGTCGAACAATGTCGCCAGCCGTTCCTCGAACAACGGCAGCCAATGGTCCATGCCCGCCTGGCGCCGGCCGTCGCTGACCGCCTGATACAGCGGATCGCCGGTCGCTTGTGCCCCGAACAGTTCGCGATAGGCCGAGCGGAAACGCTTGATCGTCGCTTCGTCGAGCAGGGTTTCGGATGCCGGGAGCAATTGCAATGCCTTGGCGGGGCCAAGGCTGCGCTGGTCGGCGGGGTCGAAGCGGCGGATGCTCTCGATCTCGTCGCCGAAGAAATCGACGCGCAGGCCGTTGTCCTCGCCCGCGGGGAACAGGTCGAGGATGCCGCCGCGTACCGCGAACTCGCCCTGGTCGGCGACGGTATCGACGCGGCTGAAGCCGTTCGACACGAGCAGTTCGGCGAGCGCGTCGCGGTCGATCCGCTGTCCCGCGGCAAGCGTCGTCGCGAGCTGGCGGATGCGAAAGGGAGTCAGTGTGCGCTGGGTGATCGCGGCGACGGTGGTGAGGATCAGCTCGCCGCGCCTGGCGGGGAGTTGCAGCGCCGACAGCGTCGCGAGCCGGTCGGCGCTGACGCGCATCGACGGGCCGGCGCGGTCGTAAGGCAAACAATCCCACGCCGGAAAACGGTGGACGATCAGGTCGGGCGCAAAGAAGGGCGCGGCGTCGGCGACCGCCTGCATCGCGCTATCGTCGGTCGCGACATAGACGAGCCTTTTGTCGCTGGCGCGGGCGAGGTCGGCGAGCAGCAGCGGCAGGAAACCGTCGGCGGCGCGCGCGAGCGTCAGCGGCGCCGGTGCCGATCCGATGGCGGCGAAAATGTCGGCGGCGGGGCGGGTCATGGCAGCGGGATATAGTCCAGTCGGCGCATCGCCGCGATCAGGGTTGGGTGGTCCAGATGCGCGGGCGGGTGACCGGTGCCGAGCGCCCACGCCATGATGTCGACATCGTCTTCCTCGACAACGGCTTCGTACCAGCCGAGTTCCGCGTCGCCCCATTCCGCCGAATAGCGGTCGAAGAAGCCGCCGATCATATAGTCGGCCTCGCGCGTGCCGCGATGCCAGGCGCGGAATTTCAGGCGTTTCAGGCGGTCTTGCATGGCGGGCCTTTTAACCGTCTCAACAGATCTGGCAACGGGGACGGCATCGGGGATTTTTCGCTGTCCTACATTGTCGCTGCGGGATAGCGTCGCCGGATGACGCAGACGATTTTCCTGTCCATTGCCGCTGCTGCCGCACCCGGGTCAAAGCTTGCCAAAGAGGGCCAACACAAGGGGTATGTCGTGTGACCTTTGTGACCTTCCGGAAAAAATCTGGCCGGGAAAAATCACTCAGGCGGCGGCGGGGTTGATCGAGTCCCATGCGACCTGAAATCCTGAACCCGTTGTTCGCCGCGCTGACCGACCTGAAAGGCGTCGGGCCGCAGCTGGCCAAGCCGCTGACGCGGCTGGGGCTGGAGCGTGTCGTCGATGTGCTGTTCCATTTGCCGACGGGGCTGATCTCGCGCTTTCCGGTCGACCGGCTCGATCAGGCGCAGGCGGGGCAGACGATCATCGTCGAGCTGACCGCGCAGGATTACCGCCCCGGCCGTAGCCCGCGCGCGCCGTTCGGGGTCGAGGCGTTCGACGATGCGGGCGATCATGTGCGGCTCGTCTATTTCGGGCGGACGTCGGGGCTGGCGCGCAAGCTGTTCCCACTGGGCGAGAAACGCCGCGTGTCGGGGCGGCTCGACCTTTATGGCGACATGCGCCAGATCGTGCATCCCGACCAGGTGGTCGGGCCGGACGACGAGGGCGGGATTGCCGAGCATGAGCCGGTCTATCCGCTGACCGAGGGGCTCACCAACGCACGGCTGTCGCAATTGGGGCAGGTGGCGCTGGAGCGTCGGCCCGAGCTTGCCGAATGGATCGATGCGCCGCTGCTCGCTGCGCGGAACTGGCCGGCGTGGACCGAGGCGATGGCGCGCGCGCACGCGAGTCCGCGCGACGAGGCGGCGCGCGACCGGCTGGCCTATGACGAGATTTTCGCGAGCCAGGTCGCGTTGATGCTGATCCGGCAGGGCCTCAGGACGCGCAAGGGGCGGGCGGTGGTCGGTGACGGGCGGCTGGTCGAAGCGCTGAAGCTGCCGTTTGGATTGACGGGCGCGCAGGAGCGCGTCGGGCGCGAGATCGCGGGCGACATGGCGCAGGATACGCCGATGCTGCGGATGCTGCAGGGCGACGTCGGGTCGGGCAAGACGCTGGTGGCGCTGCGCGCGATGCTCGCGGCGGTCGAGGCGGGGACGCAGGCGGCCCTGCTGGCGCCGACCGAGATATTGGCGCGGCAGCATTTTGCGACGTTGCAGCGAATGCTCGGCGGGCTGTCCGTCAACCTCGCGATCCTGACCGGCCGCGACAAGGGCAAGGTTCGCGAATCGACGCTGATGGGGCTGGCCGACGGCAGCATCGATATCCTTGTCGGCACCCACGCGATCTTCCAGCAGGCGGTGGCGTACCGCGATCTCGCGCTGGTGGTGGTCGACGAACAGCATCGCTTCGGGGTCGCGCAGCGGCTGATGCTGACGCAAAAGGCGGCGCGGCCGCCGCATCTGCTGGTGATGACGGCGACCCCGATCCCGCGCACGCTGCAACTCGCCAATCATGGCGAGATGGACGTGTCGCAGATCGACGAGATGCCCCCCGGGCGCACCCCGGTCGACACGCGCGTCATCTCGCTCGACCGGCTGGGCGATGTCGTCGACTCGCTCGACCGCCACCTCGCGACGGGCGCGCAGGCCTATTGGGTCTGCCCGCTGGTCGCCGAGAGCGAGGGCAGCGAACTCGCGGCGGCGGAAGACCGCGCGGCGCTGCTGCGCGAACGGCTGGGCGCGGCGCGTGTCGGGCTGGTCCACGGCCGGATGAAGGGCCCCGAGAAGGACGAGGTGATGGCGCGCTTCCAGGCGGGCGAGATCGGCGTGCTCGTCGCGACGACGGTGATCGAGGTCGGGGTCGACGTCCCCGCCGCCAGCCTGATGATCGTCGAACATGCCGAGAATTTCGGGCTCGCGCAGCTTCATCAGCTTCGCGGCCGGGTCGGGCGCGGGGCGGCGAAGTCGGTGTGCCTGCTGCTGCGCTCGCAAAATCTGTCGGAGACCGCGCGCGAACGGCTGGCGCTGATGCGCGACACCAACGACGGCTTCGTGATCGCGGAGAAGGACCTGGAATTGCGCGGCGGCGGCGAATTGCTGGGGCTCAAGCAGTCGGGCGACGCCGATTACCGCCTCGCGACGCCCGAACAGCTGGTGCGGCTGCTGCCCGTCGCGCACGATGATGCGCGGCTGTTCGTCGAGCGTGATGGCGGGATGGAAGGCGCAAGGGCCGACGCGGTGCGGCTGTGCCTCTATCTGTTCGAGCGCGACGCGGCGGTGCCGCTACTCAGGAGCGGGTAGATGCTCCCGGGAGGTATGTCATTTAGACAAGTGAAGCGTGTGTACCCCGGCGAAAGCCGGGGCCCAGAGCGCCCAAAAGCTGAGGTTGCGTGGTACTGCCGTGGGCCCCGGCTTTCGCCGGGGTGCATCTACTTGTTCGAAAGGGACAAATGCCGATACTCCCCTCCCGCTTGCGGGTGGGGTTGGTCGGCCAGCAACCCATCGATTGCCCACCCTGCTGCGCCCCGGATCAAGCCCGGGGCTCGCTGCCCCTCCCGCGTGCAGGAGGGGATATTCGTTCAGCTTTTCAATGCCGATGAGTTAGGCGTCGCCGCGGGCGCCCATGGCGCGGATCATCGGCAGATAATCCTCGACCGAAATCGACTTGTCGAACTGGACGCCGGTCTTGCCGCCGATCGACCAGATCACCTTGGCGGCGACGCGGCCGACGATCGGCATGCGGAAGACGACGAGGTCGCCGATTTCCAGCCCGAGTTCGTAGCGCATCAGCATGCCGTCGGCGCTGATATTGACGCAGGTGCACATTTCCTGCCGCCCGTCGGGCAGCGCGAAAGGCAGGCGGCAATAGACGTCGCTACGCGGCGCGATCCGCTGGTCGAGGCCGATATAATGGGCCTTTTTGAGATCAATTTTGCGCATGCCAAATACCTTGCTGGTCTGGTGTGGCAGAATCGGCCCGATTCATCAAGAATCGGTAAACGGCCCCACCCGGATCAGCGGGTGACAAGGCCATGCTTCTTCGACCCGAGGCTGAGCGGAACCGCTTCGGCGGCGGGCATAATCCGGTGCTGCGGGTCGCGGATCACCGTCCCGTCGACCTTCACCGCACCCTCTTCGAGCTTGCGGCGGCCCTCCTTGTTCGAGGCGGTGAAGCCAAGTTCGCGCAGCGCGGTCAATATGTCGATGCCGTCCGCGGGCGCCGCGACCTGCGGCAGGTCGCCGCCGATCTGCCCCTTTTCAAAGGTTTGCGCGGCGGTCTGTGACGCGGTCTGCGCCGCCTCCTCGCCGCGGCACATGGCGGTCGCGGCATCGGCGAGGATTTTCTTCGCCGCGTTGATCTCGGCGCCCTCAAGCGCTTCCAAGCGCGCGATCTCGTCCAGCGGCAGGTCGGTGAACAGCTTCAGGAACTTGCCGACGTCGCGGTCGTCGCAGTTGCGCCAATATTGCCAATAGTCAAAATGGGACAGTTGGTCAGGATTAAGCCACACCGCGCCCGCGGCGGTCTTGCCCATCTTGGCGCCTGCCGCAGTGGTCAGCAGCGGCGTCGTCAGGCCATAAAGATCGGCGCCGTCCATCCGGCGGCCAAGTTCCATCCCGTTGACGATATTGCCCCACTGGTCCGACCCGCCCATTTGCAGTCGGACGCCCATCGCCTTCGACAGATGGCGGAAATCATAACCTTGCAGGATCATGTAATTGAATTCGAGGAAGGTCATCGGCTGTTCGCGTTCGAGCCGCAGCTTGACCGAATCGAAGGTCATCATGCGGTTGATCGTGAAATGGGTGCCGACTTCCTGGAGCAGTTCGATATAGCCGAGCTGGCCGAGCCAGTCCTGATTGTCGACCATCACCGCGTCGGCCGGGCCGTCGCCGAAGGTCAGGAAGCGCTGGAAGATGCTGAAGATCGACGCGATGTTCGCGGCGATCGTCTCGTCCGACAGCATCTTGCGGCTTTCGTCGCGGCCCGTCGGGTCACCGATCCGCGTCGTCCCGCCGCCCATCAGCACGACGGGCTTGTGCCCCGTCTGTTGCAGGCGGCGCAGCATCATGATCTGCACCAGACTGCCGACGTGCAGCGACGGCGCGGTGGCGTCGAAACCGATATATCCGGGGACGACCTGTTTGGCCGCGAGCGCATCGAGCCCTTCGGCGTCGGTGGTCTGGTGAATATAGCCTCGCTCGTCGAGCAGGCGCAGCAGGTCGGATTGGTAACTGGTCATAGCGGCCGGGCCCTTAGCACCCTATGCCCCGACAATGAAGTCCAGCCCGGTCAAGAAAGTGACGCCGAGACAGACCGACAAAAGGCCCCAGAAGGCGGCCGCCGGCCAGCTGCTGTCCATGGTCCGGCGAAAGAAGACGACCTGCGACCAGAAATACCAGATGATGATGACGAGCATGGCGAGAACCATGAACGCCAGTACATCGACATCCTGAAATCGCGTCGCGACGACGGTAGCGATCGAAAACACGATCGCCAGTGGCGCGCAGAGATAGGCTTGCTGATAAAAGGGCAGCCGGAAGCTATGGTGGCTGATGCTGCCGGGCGTTCGCCATTCGTAGATCAGGGCGCCGGCGAAGGGAAAGACGCAATAAAGCGCCAAGCGGTAGGTGAGCAGCGACATCACCGAACCGTTGATGAGGCCGGCGATTGCTGTCTCCGATTCCGACGCGGCAGCCGCGGGCGCCGCCGGCGAAATCATCCAGGCGAGCACGATCGACAGGAAAAGGAATACCGGCGGGCTCAATCCGCGATCGAAGAGTTCTTCCTTGTCCGGATTCTTTCTCAGCTCCGTGGCGGCATAGCCGATCATATATCCGGGCCAGATGAGGACGCGGATCAAGGTGTAGGGGTAGAAAATCACCCACATCAGAATGTCGAAAATCAACTCGTCGAGCGATTTGGAAAGTTTGAAAATATCCATATCGTATTTCGTCTACGGTCATGATCAGCTTGTCAATTGAAGGCGTTGAGGGTGGTGGTTTTCCAAGTCGAGTTGTATTCCTTGCGTCACCCCGGACTTGATCCGGGGTCCCGCTCAGCAACCTTGAAAGGCGGGGTCCCGGATCAAGTCCGGGGTGACGAAGAACGTAAAATCCCGCTCGGCTGTTCAATTGCGGCGTTGTCAGCCGGTCACAATCGAAGTCGCGATCGCGTGCTTGTCTCGGCTGCGGTTTTCGCACATCCCATTTTGCGGCGACCGGGATAAGATTTCGAGCTTGGCAAAAGGCAAGGACGGTCCTTCGGCTAGCTCAGGACAAACGGGGAAAAAGTGATGTCGGTCCACTCCGGCAAACAGTGCCAACTCATCTGTCACCCCGATACCCCGGCACGGGCGGTGCGGTCGATCGCGGTCGAGGTCGATCTGTCGTTCGACGAAGGCTTTGCGTTGCGCTTCGTCGTCGACGGCGAGATCGGGGGGATCCTGTTGCCGCCGGGCGAGGGCGAGCTGGTCATCGCTGATGGCGGTACCGACGGGCTGTGGCAGAGCAGTTGCTTCGAGGCGTTCCTGACCGAGGAAGGCCAGCCCGATTATACCGAATTCAACTATGCGCCCGATGGCCGCTGGGCCTGTTATCAGTTCGACGATTACCGATCTTTGCTGCGTACCGACGATCTGGCGCCGTGGCGGATGGCGGTCGAGCGCGAGCCCGGCCATTATGCGCTGAGCATCGAGCCCGGCATCTTTCCCGAGACGGGGGCCAGGCTGGCGCTGTCGGCGGTGATCGAGGAGGTGGACGGCACCAAAAGCTATTGGGCGCTGGCGCACCCGCCGGGCAAGCCTGACTTTCATCATCCCGATTGCTTTGCGCTCACGCTTGGGGCACCCGACGCGGCATGACTGTTCACTTCGGCATCGACCGCCTGCTCGCCGATCCGGCGCTTCGCAAACCGCTGGAAGGCCAGCGCGTCGCTTTGCTCGCGCATCCCGCTTCGGTCACCGCTGACCTGACCCACAGCCTCGACGCGCTGGTCGCGGCGGGAATCGACGTTACCGCGGTGTTTGGGCCGCAGCATGGCGTACGGGGTGACCTTCAGGACAATATGATGGAGTCGCCCGACTTTACCGACCCCGTCTATGGCATGCCGGTGTTCAGCCTATATGGCGAGGTGCGGCGGCCGTCGGGGCAGTCGATGCATACATTCGACGTGATGCTGGTCGACCTGCAGGACCTGGGTTGCCGCATCTATACCTATGTCACGACCTTGCTCTACATCCTCGAGGCGGCGGCGGAGCATGGCAAGGCGGTGTGGGTGCTCGACCGGCCGAACCCCGCGGGCCGCCCGGTCGAGGGTACGCGGCTGCGTTCCGGCTGGGAAAGCTTCGTCGGCGCGGGGCCGATGGTGATGCGGCACGGGCTGACGATGGGCGAGATGGGGCATTGGTTCATCCGCCACTTCGGGCTCGACGTCGATTACCGCGTGATCGAAATGGACGGGTGGCAGCCCGAAGGGCCGGGCTTCGGCTGGCCCGCCGACCGCGTGTGGATCAACCCCAGCCCCAACGCCGCGAACGTCAACATGGCGCGCGCCTATGCCGGCACGGTGATGGTCGAGGGCGCGACGCTGAGCGAAGGGCGCGGGACGACGCGGCCGCTCGAACTGTTCGGCGCCCCCGATATCGACGCGAAGGCGGTGATCGCCGAGATGCAGCGGCTGGCGCCCGCATGGCTGACCGGCTGCAAGCTGCGCGATATCTGGTTCCAGCCGACCTTTCACAAGCATGCGGGGCAGCTTAACAGCGGCGTGCATATCCATGCCGAGGGGGCGTGGTACGACCACGCCGCCTTCCGGCCGTGGCGGGTGCAGGCGCTGGGGTTCAAGGCGATCCGCTCGCTTTATCCCGACTATCCGATCTGGCGCGGCACCGATTTCAAATATGAATATACCGACGATGTGCTGGCGATCGATGTGATCAACGGGGGGCCCGGGTTACGCGAATGGGTCGACGATGCGGGTGCGGGGGCGGGTGACCTCGACGCGCTGGCGCTGCCCGACGAGGCGGCGTGGCGTGAGGAAGTTGCGGACCTGCTGATCTATTGAGGAAAGGGAAGGTGATGCACCGGCGGCAATTCCTGGGTACCGCGGCGCTTGGCGGACTGGCCGTCAGCTTGCCCGCCGCCGTGTTCGCCGCCGATACGGCGGGCCTTCCCAATCTAGCGGCCAAGGCGGTGCCGATCGGTCGTCAGGAACGGATGGCGCGGATCGCGCAGGCGAAGGAGCTCATGCGCGCGAACGATATCGGCGCGTTGCTGATCGAGCCGGGGTCGAGCCTCATTTATTTCACCGGGGTCGAATGGTGGCGCAGCGAGCGGCTGACCGCCGCGGTGCTGACGCGCGAGGGCGAGGCGGCGATCGTCACCCCCTTTTTCGAAGAACCGTCGGTGCGCGAAAGCCTGGGGATCGACGCCGAGGTGCTGACGTGGAACGAGGATGAGAATCCGCTGGCGGCGGTCGCGGCGTGGCTGGGCAAGCGCGGGCTGGCAAAGGGCCGCATCGGGGTCGAGGAGACCGTGCGCTATTTCGCGGTCGATGGGCTGCAAAAGGCGATGCCAGGGGTAACGGTGGTCAACGGCGCGCCCGTCGTGCGCGGGTGCCGGATGCACAAGTCGGCGGCCGAAATCGCGCTGATGCAGGTCGCCGCCGACATCACCATCGCCGCCTACCGTCACACCGCGCCGCGGATCGAGGCGGGGATGACGCCCGCCGACATCGGCGCGATCATGAAGGCCGCGACCGAAGCGCTGGGCGGCAAGAGCGAGTTCGAGCTGATCCTGCTCGGCGAGGCGAGCGCCTATCCGCACGGGAGCGGCAAGCCGCAGGCGGTGAAGAGCGGCGAGGTCGTGTTGATGGATTGCGGCGCGACGGTGCACGGCTATCAGTCCGACATCTCGCGCAGTTTCGTATACGGCAAGGCCAGCGCGCGCCAGCGCGAGGTGTGGGACCAGATGCGCAAGGGGCAGGACGTCGCTTTCGCGGCGGCGAAGCTCGGTACGCCGGCGGGCAAGGTCGACGATGCGGTGCGCGGCTTTTATCAGGGGCTGGGCTGGGGACCCGGCTATACGCTGCCCGGCACGTCGCATCGCACCGGCCACGGCATCGGGCTCGACGGGCATGAGCCGGTCAACCTCGTGCATGGCGAAACGACGCCGCTCGCGCCGGGCATGTGCTTCTCGAACGAGCCGGGGATTTATATTCCGGGCGAATTCGGGATCCGGCTGGAGGATTGTTTCCATATGACCGACGGCGGGCCCAAATGGTTCAGCGAGCCGCCGCCGTCGATTGATCAGCCGTTTGGTTAGGTTCTCCTCCCTGTAAGGGAGGGGTTAGGGGTGGGTTGGCGAGCCTAGCTCGCCGCTCTATCTGTCGATCGTGCGCCGCATTCCGCCAGAGATGACTGACCGCGCTCGTCGCCTGCGGAATGAGGAGACTCCGGCCGAGCGGGCGGTCTGGCGGCTCCTTTCCAATTACCGGCCTGCCTTTACGCGGCAGTTGGTTGTCGGATCGTACATCGTCGATCTTGCTTGCCGCGAAGCAAAGCTGGCGATCGAATTCGACGGCAGCCAACATCTCGATCAGCAGGCTTATGATGATCGACGGACACGTTTTCTCGAAGCGGAAGGTTGGCGCGTCCTGCGCATTTGGAACACAGATGTGCTCGCAAATCCGGAAGGCGTCGCTCGACTAATTTTAGAAGAAGCCGCCGAGTGCCTCGGCGGTACCCACCCCCAACCCCTCCCTTCCAGGGAGGGGAGAAAGAGGCGGCCGCGTTACGAGTGATCCGGCGCCTTCGGCGGCTGCACCAAGCTGACCAGCACGAACGAGATGATCATCAGCAGATACCAGCTGCCAAGCTTCTCGACGCCGACCATGTGCCAGTCGCCCGCCTGGCTGGGATAGGTCCAGGCGCGGGCGAAGGTGCCGATATTCTCGGCGAACCAGATGAACAGCGCGACGAGCCCCCAGCCGACGAGCAGGGGCATGCGGCGGTGGGTGTGGAGCGGGCGGAACCAGACCTGGCAGCGCCAGAAGAGCCATGCGGTCGCCGCGAACAGCAGCCAGCGGATGTCGGGCAGCCAGTGGTGGGCGAAGAAATTAACATAGATTGCGGCGGCGAGCGCGTAGCTCGTCCAGATCGGCGGATAACCCGTGTAGCGAAAGTCGAAGATGCGCCAGACGCGTGCGATATAACTACCGACCGCGGCGTACATGAAGCCCGAGAAGAGCGGCACGGCGCCGATGTGGAGCAGGCTCGCCTCGGGATATTGCCATGAACCGGCGGCGGTCTTGAACAATTCCATCACGGTGCCGACGATGTGGAAGATCAGGATGACGACTGCCTCCTTCGGCGTTTCGAGCCGGAAGGCGAGCATCGCGAGCTGGATCAGGACGGCGCCGATCGTGATCGCGTCGTAACGGTGCAGCGGCGCGCCGTCGGGCCAGAAGAGGTGCGTGCCGAGGAGCAGCGCGAGCATCAGGCCGCCGAACAGGCACGCCCAGCCCTGTTTGAAGCCGAAGACGAGGAATTCGAGGAACCAGCCGCGCGGCCCCGGCGTGACCGCCATCGCCTCCAGCCGCGTGCGGACGGCGTGGAAACGCGAGTGACGGCGCGCCACGTCCTCGTCCGGCTCAGACATGCACGGCGACGTAGGCAATCAGCAGCGCGGCGGGCGTCAGCAACAGTTGCGCGAGAACCGTGCCCGCAAGGCGGCTCAGCGAGATCAGGGTGATCGCGCGGCGGAAATCGGCCTCGTCGACTTTGCCCTCGACCGCGTCGTCGGTCATCACCGAGAGTTGCGGGTCGATGAAGGCGAACAGCAGGATCGTTGCGAAACCGTTGATCAGCGCCGAAAGCTGCGATGCGGTGACGCGGAATTCGGGGGCGAGATAGCCCGCGTAAAGCGAGGCGACGACGCCGACGGCGAGCAGCGACTGGGCAAGGCAATTGGCGATCAGCACGCCCCAGCCGATCCCCTTCGGCATCCGCCAGTCCCGGAGATGCGCAAGGCTGGGGAAGCGGAGCGATTGACGCAGCGTACGCAGTCCGCTGGGGCTCATCGCCTTCAGCGCCAGCTTCGTCGTCGAGCGATTGTTCTGGTACCAGCCGATCGCGGCGGCGAACATGCGCTGCCCGGTGGGGACGAGCAGGATGCCGATCAGCGTCGCGATGCTGGCCGCCGCGAGCACGAACTGCATGTCGATGAAGAGCGAGGCGCCGCTGCCATCGTGGATCCGTGTCTCGATCCGCTTGGCGAGGAAGGGGCCGAGGAAGCTGTTCGAGGTGCGCGAGAAGAGCACGAGGATATTGAACAGCGCGAAGGACATGGCGATGCGCCGCGTGCGGACCCCGGCGATGCGCGCGGCATAGGCGAGCGCACCGATCAGGTTGATGAAGCCCGTGAGCAGCAGGATGGTGACGAGGGGGAGGTCGATCATGGCAGGCCTAGTATGAGAACCCAGACCCCTCGTCATTGCGAGCGAAGCGAAGCAATCCAGGGCGGTTTACGCGGGCTCTGGATTGCCACGGGCCTGCGGCCCTCGCAATGACGATTAATCGAAGCTGTGGATCAATGTTTGCGCGTCAGCTCGCGCATCGCATCGTCCAGCCCGGCGAGGCTGAGCGGATACATGCGGTCGTTCATCAGCTGCTTGATCAGCTTCACCGACTGGGTGTAGCCCCAGTGCGCCTCGGGCACCGGGTTCAGCCATACCGCGGCGGGATAGACTTTGGTGATCCGCCCGAGCCAGACCGCGCCGGACTCTTCGTTGAAATGTTCGACGCTGCCGCCCGGATGGGTGATTTCATAGGCGCTCATCGACGCATCGCCGACGAAGATCACTTTATAATCATGGCCATATTTGTGGAGAATGTCCCACATCTGGTGGCGTTCGGACCAGCGGCGCTTGTTGTCCTTCCACACGCCCTCATAGGGGCAGTTGTGGAAATAGAAGAATTCGAGATTCTTGAATTCGGTGGTCGCCGCGCTGAACAATTCCTCGCAGAGCTTGATGAACGGGTCCATCGATCCGCCGACGTCGAGGAAGAGCAGCAGCTTGACCGCGTTGCGCCGTTCGGGGCGCATCCGGATGTCGAGCCAGCCCTGGCGGGCCGTCCCATCGATGGTGCCCGGAATATCGAGTTCGTCGGCGGCGCCCTCGCGCGCGAATTTGCGCAGGCGGCGGAGTGCGATCTTGATGTTGCGGGTGCCGAGTTCCTTGGTGTTGTCGAGGTTCTGGAATTCACGCTTTTCCCAGACCTTGAGCGCGCGCTTGTGCTTGCTTTCGCCGCCGATCCGCACGCCTTCGGGATTATAACCCGAATTGCCGAAAGGCGAGGTGCCGCCGGTGCCGATCCACTTGCTGCCGCCCTCATGGCGCTTCTGCTGTTCCTCGAGCCGCTCCTTCAGCGTCTCCATGATCTTGTCCCAGTCGCCGAGCGATTCGATCGCCGCCATTTCCTCGGGCGTCAGGAATTTTTCGGCCACCGCCTTCAGCCAGTCGGCGGGCACGTCGACGGGGTTCTGGCCGTAATCGGAAATGATCCCCTTGAAGACCTTGTTGAACACCTGGTCGAAGCGGTCGAGCAGGCCTTCGTCCTTCACGTAGATCGCGCGGCTGAGATAATAGAATTGCTCGGGGCTGCGATCGATCACTTCGCGGTCGAGCGCCTCAAGCAGCATCAGATGCTCTTTCAGGCTGGCGGGAATGCCCGCGGCGCGGAGCTCGTCGAGGAAACCGAAAAACATGGGCATGGACTATCGCTTCGGCGCGGCGGGCGCAATGGCTTTACGTAAACGGAAAGTGCTTTGGGTGGGGCGGGGGCGAGGTCGGGTGCGGGATGCCGAAGACGAATGTCCGCAAGCGGCCGGACGTGGACGTTCCATTATCGTCACCCCGGACTTGATCCGGGGTCCCGCTTGGTGCCGGAATCTGCCGGATGACAAAAAGCGGGATCCCGGGTCAAGCCCGGGATGACGAAGGTGAGTGGAGCTCATGGCAGCTTCCCACCCCAATGCCGATCCTCGCGACAGCCCGTCGTCTTCGCCGCCGTCCGCAGCCAGCGATGGACAGCGATGCGCGGGCCAGCCTAAAAGCCCGGCATGACCGTTTCCGAACCTTCCCCCGCCGCCATTCCCGACACCATCCGCGTCGCCGCCGTCCAATATGCGTTGCGCGGTATTTCCGCCCCCGAGGAGCTGGAGCGACAGGTCGAATATTTCGTGATTTCGGCAGCCGATTACGGGTGCGATTTCATCACCTTCCCCGAACTGTTTCCGATGCAATTGCTGTCGCCCGCGCGCCTGGCCGCCGGCGAGGCGATGGATGCGATCGATGCGCTGACGCCGCGTTTCAACGCCTTCATGGCGGGGCTGGCTAAACAATATCGTATCAACATCATCGGCGGTTCGCATCCGGTGCGCATCGCGAGCGGCAAGATGCGCAACCGCGGCCATATTTTCCTGCGCGACGGGCGCATCGAGCATCGCGACAAGATTCATCCCACCCCTTCCGAGCGCACGGCGTGGGGGATCGAGGGCGGCGGGACGCGCGACGCCGATGTGGTCGCCACCGACTGCGGTCCGATCGGGCTGATGATCTGTTACGACAGCGAGTTTCCCGAACTCGCCCGCCGGCTGGTCGATCAGGGGGCGGCCATCCTGTTCGTTCCCTATTGCACCGATGACCGCCGCGGCCATTTGCGCGTCCGCTATTGTTGCGCCGCACGGGCGGTCGAGAACCAATGCTATGTCGTCACGGCGGGGATTACGGGCAATCTGCCGAATGTTTTCAACATGGATATTCACCATGCCGAAAGCGCGATCCTGACCCCGTCCGATTTCCCCTTCGCGCGCGACGGCATCGCGGCGGAGGTCACGCCGAATAGCGAGGGGATGGCGATCGCCGACCTGTCGCTCGCCGACCTGACGAAGGCGCGCGAGGGCGGAGCGGTGCGCAACCTAGCCGACCGGCGGGACGATCTTTATCGGGTGGAATGGATGGGGTGACGAGATGCGGGGAGGCGGCTCCTCGCCAATAAGGTCGCGCGTCCGCCTGTTTCCAATGCCTCTCCCTCTTGCGTGACCTTCCGTTTACGTTAAGGTCAGTTGCAAATGGCAACCGGAGAGTGATTCATGGCCCTTCCCCCGATTTTCGACCGTCTGCGCCTGCCCGTCATCGGCTCGCCGCTGTTTATCGTTTCGGGGCCCGAACTCGTCATCGCGCAGTGCAAGGCGGGCGTGGTCGGCAGTTTTCCGGCGCTCAACGCCCGCCCGCAGTCGCTGCTCGACGAATGGCTGCACCAGATCACCGAGGAACTGGCGGCGTGGGACCGCGACAATCCCGATCGCCTGTCGGCGCCCTATGCGGTCAACCAGATCGTCCATAAATCGAACGACCGGCTCGAACAGGATATTGCGACCTGCGCGAAGTGGAAGGTGCCGATCACCATCACCTCGCTCGGCGCGCGCGAGGAACTCAACCAGGCGGTCCATGGTTGGGGCGGCATCACGCTCCACGACGTCATCGACGACCGTTTTGCGCGCAAGGCTGTCGAAAAGGGCGCCGACGGGCTGATCCCCGTCGCGGCGGGCGCGGGCGGCCATGCCGGCCGGCAATCGCCCTTCGCCTTGGTGCAGGAAATCCGCGAATGGTTCGACGGTCCGGTTGCGCTGTCGGGCGCCATCGGCCACGGCCGTTCGATCCTCGCCGCGCAGGCATGCGGCGCCGACCTTGCCTATATCGGCAGTGCCTTCATCGCGACCGAGGAAGCCAATGCCGAAGACGGTTACAAGAACGGGATCGTCGAAGGCCGCGCGGCCGACATCGTCTATTCGAACCTCTTCACCGGCGTGCACGGCAATTATCTTCGCCAGTCGATCGTCGGCGCGGGGATGGACCCCGACAATCTGCCCGAGGGCGATCTCAAGACGATGAATTTCGGGTCGGGCGGCAACACCAAGGTCAAGGCGTGGAAGGATATCTGGGGTTCGGGCCAGGGCATCGGCCCGGTCAGCGCGGTGCGCCCGGTTGCCGAATTCGTCGCCGAACTGGAAGCGCAATATGCGGCCGCCAGGCGCGAGCTGGAGGCAAAGGTTCGCCTTTGATCGGAGCATCATCGGCGCTGCGCGGCTGACGGAGCCGCCGCGTCCCGCCGCCCATTGACCCTGCGTTAACCATTATCGGCCATGACCGGTTGATGATTTTACCGTGGGTGGCGTAATGAAATTCGATCCGATCAATCCCGGCGCGCCAATCCTCGACCAGTCGGTCGCCAGCGATTGCGGCGAACTCGCCGTCGGGTGCAGCGAGGCGGCGGGGCGGATCAAGCGCGCGACCGACCAGATGGACCGCCAGATCGTCGAACTCGGCCGGCTCGAAGAGTTCGTCGTCAGCCTCGAGGCCGACCAGCGCCAGATCGCCGATTCGACCGACGAAGCAAAGCTGCTGTCGGCGCGGGCGTGCGAGCAGCTCGACACCGGTGCCGAGCGCGTCAACGCCGCGGTCGCCGAATTCCGGTCGGTCATCGACCTGGTGGCGCGGCTGGGCCAGCATGTCACCAACTTCGCCGCGGTGATGGAACAGGTGCAGCAGGTCAGCCAGTCGATCGAGCAGATCGCCAAGACCACCAACATGCTCGCGCTGAACGCCGCGATCGAGGCCGAGCGCGCGGGCGATGCCGGGCGCACCTTCGCGGTGGTCGCCGCCGAGGTGAAGAAGCTGGCGCAAAACACGCGCGGCGCGACCGACGAGATTCGCCGCAGCATCGGCAGCCTTGCTGCCGAGGCGGGCGGGCTGGTCGCCGAAATCCAGTCGGGGGTCGAACAGTCGAGCCGCGCCGAGGCGCAGTTCGAGACGATCACCGACGCGCTGCACGACGCGACGCATCTGGTGGCGCTGCTCGACGACCAGAGCGACCGTATCGCGCAGTCGAGCGCGATGGTCCATGCCAATGGCGCCCGGGTGCGCGGCGCGCTCGATCGCGTCGTCGCATCGGTGCGCGACAATGGCGCGGCGCTGGGCGATACGCACGACAGCATATTGTCGATGGAGCATGTGTCGAACCGCATGTTCAACGCGGTGATCTCGGCCGGGGTCAGCCCGCAGGATTCGGCGATCGTCGAGCTGGCGGCGGGGCTGCGCGACGAATTCGTCGCGCTTGCCGAGCGCGCGATGGCAGAGGGCACGCTGTCGATGAAGCAGGTCTTCGATAGCGATTATGTCCGGGTGCCGGGATCGAACCCCGAACGTTTCCGTACCAGCCTCTGCGATTGGGCCGATACCCATTGGCGGCCGCTGTTCGACCGTATCGTCGCCGACCATCCCGAAATCAAGATGTCGTCGGCGAGCGACATGAAAGGCTTTCTGCCCACTCACATGACCGACCATTCGCATGCCCCGACCGGCGACCTGGAACATGACACGGCGCATTGCCGCAATGGACGGATCCTGTACGACGAGACCGAAGCGGTCGCCAAACGCAGCACGGCGCCCTTTTTCATGATGGTTTATCGCCAGGAAGGCGACGGCATCAATTATGTTACGGTGCGCAATGTCTATATGCCGGCGATCATCAACGGCCGCCGTTGGGGCGACGTCGAGGTGGCGTATCAGTTGTAGGCCGCCTGTTTGGCAGCATCGACTGAAATCCAGGCTCCGGTCGCCCTGAGCTTGTCGAAGGGTTGCGACGTTCGAAAGAATGAGCGGCGCTTTGGCAAGCTCAGCACGAACGAGGATAAGGACGTTCTGCCTGGCGGCTCTCAGCCGCCCTGGCGCCGCGCCATGAAGGCGAGCTTTTCGAACAGCATCACATCCTGTTCATTCTTGAGCAGCGCGCCGTGGAGCGGCGGGATCGCCTTGCCGACGTCGCGGTTCTGGAGCACTTCGAGCGGCATGTCTTCGTTGAGCAGCAGTTTCAGCCAATCGATCAGTTCGCTCGTCGACGGTTTTTTCTTGAGCCCGGGGACGTCGCGGACTTCGTAGAAAATATCCATCGCGCGGCTGACCAGCGTTTTCTGGATGCCGGGGAAATGGACCTCGACGATATCGGCCATCGTGTCGCGGTCGGGGAATTTGATATAGTGGAAGAAGCAGCGGCGCAGGAAGGCGTCGGGCAGTTCCTTTTCATTGTTCGAGGTGATGACGACAATCGGGCGTTCCTTCGCCGTCACCGTCTCGTCGGTCTCGTAGACATGGAAGGCCATGCGATCGAGTTCCTGGAGCAGATCGTTCGGGAATTCGATGTCAGCCTTGTCGATCTCGTCGATCAGCAGGACGGGGAGCTTGGGCGAGGTGAATGCCTCCCACAATTTACCCTTGCGGATATAGTTGCGGATGTCGTGGACGCGCTCTTCGCCGAGCTGGCCGTCGCGCAGCCGTGCGACCGCGTCATATTCGTAGAGGCCCTGCTGGGCCTTGGTCGTCGACTTGATGTTCCAGGTGATCAGCGGCGCGTCGAAGGCCTTGGCGATTTCCTCGGCGAGCACGGTCTTGCCGGTACCCGGTTCGCCCTTCACTAGCAGCGGACGGCGCAGCAGGGTCGCGGCGTTGACCGCGACCTTGAGGTCGTCGGTGGCGATATAGGCGCTGGTACCTTCGAAGCGCATGGGCGTGCTGCCTTTCCCTTAACGTGAACGTCAATCGGGATTCGGCATAGCGAGGGCGGGGGAGGGGCGCAAGCCAAGCGTCGCCCGGGTGCAGTGCGGGGGCTCCGGCGCTTCCTTTGCGGCATGCGGGGTAGCGCGTGTTTTCGCTGCGGCGCGGATCAGCTGCGCGCGCGGCTCGCGACGCGCGCGGCGAGGAGATCCCATAGCCCGCTGTGCTGGGTGATCAACTGCTGCGCGCCGAACAGCATCGCGCGCTCGATGGCGGGGCTGTCGGCGATGGTCGCGGCCAGCCGTGCGGTGTCGCGAAGATCGGGCAGTGTGCAGCGCGGCGGGTTCATGTCGAGCCGCTGTGCGCTGATGTCGAGGAGGACGCGGATTGTCCGCCAGTCGAGCGTCAGCGCGATCGCGGCGCCAACCGCGCAGCCGTGCCGGTCCGATTCGGAGAGCATGTCGAGCGCCTTCTGCTGCGCGCCGACCGCGGCTTCGCTTTGCGCCTGTCCATGCGTGCTCGGCACCGGTCCAACCGCGGCGGTCATTTTCGACAGGAAGGCGCGTTCCTGGGCGAAAGCCTCGGCCGCCTCGTCCATCCACTGGCGCGATGCGGGGTCGACCGCCTTGCGCGCAGCATTGTCGATCACGCCCGGATAGCGGCCGTGGAGCAGGCAGAGGAAATGGACCGCGTCGGCAAGGTTGCGCATCGCGTCGGGGCCATTCGACAATTCGCCCGCGCGAATGTGCGGATGCGCTCCCGTGCCTTCGTTCGCGACGAGCGTATCGAGCATTTCGGCGACATCGCGTGCCGGCAGCTGGGGCTGGGTCGATTGGCTCAACGCTTGATCCTCGCTGGGGCGCGGGATCGCGCCGTGGAATATCGGCGACGAGTCTTAGGCCAACGTCGTAAACGTCGCGTTTATAAGGATCGGCGGAACCCGCCGTTTCTGTGCCAGCGCGAGACGGGACGAAAATAAAAGGGACCGGCAAGCGCAAGGTGCTTGCCGGTCCCGGTTTTGGCTATGGCGCCGAAGGCACCAGGGAGCCCGAAGGCGGACCGGGCAGGGGAGAGGGAATGCCCGGGTCCGCGTTCAATCAGGCAGCGAGGGCGAGTGCCCCGGCCGTTGTGTCGTCGGTCCGCGCCGCCGGTTCGATCGCGGCGGGCTCGACGGCAGCGTCGCGGATCTTCGTGGGGAAGAACAGGCGCGAGGCGAGGACGGCGATGCCGAGGGCGAAATAGCCCATGAAGGTCTGGACCGGGAAGAAGAAGAGCGGCGCGACGAAGGCGAGGCGCAGCCACAGCGGGTTGAAGCCGAAGTCCTGGCCAACGGCCTCGCAGATACCGAAAAAGGTGTCACGGCGGCGGAAGAGGTTGGTGGTTTCTTGTTCCATCTTTTTATCTTTCCTTTGGCTGCGGTCACTGTGCCGTGCCGATGCGAGGTGCATCGCAAAGGCCGTGCCAGATTTCGCAGCCCCCGGTTTTCCGGGCTTTTTTATGCCGGCCAAGTGGGGCTGAGCCGTTCGTCTTGTGAATCGAATCCCATTGAATGGGATTGATTGCCATTTGATGGTGCGCATGTGCCATCCGCTGGCGGGCAGTATCTGGGGCGCTCATATGAAGATTTAAAGATGATCGCCAAGAAAAATTGTGCAGTGCAGCATTTTGGCAACGCTTTGATCCAAAATGCAAACAGGTGACAGCATCGATGGCGGCGCGGAGGAGGAGTCGTCCGCTTTGGGATGGGAAGCGGACGTTTGTTTAATCAAGCCCCTCCCCTTCAGGGGAGGGGTTGGGGGTGGGGGCCATCGGCCTTGCGCAAGGTTTCGAGCCCCCACCCCAACCCCTCCCCTAAAGGGGAGGGGCTAAAGACTGTGCGTCCGCTAACGGCGGCAACCAGCCATTCACATTCCGGACATGCAAACGACGTCACCGCCAAAACCAAAACACCCCGCCGGTGAGGGCGGGGTGTCTGGTGGTCCGGAAAAGTCCCGAAGCTTTATTGGTCGAGGAAGCTGCGCATCTTGCGCGACCGGCTCGGGTGCTTGAGCTTGCGCAGCGCCTTCGCCTCGATCTGGCGGATGCGTTCGCGGGTCACGCTGAACTGCTGGCCGACCTCTTCGAGCGTGTGGTCGGTGTTCATCCCGATGCCGAAGCGCATGCGCAGCACGCGTTCTTCGCGCGGGGTGAGCGACGCCAGCACGCGCGTCACCGTTTCCTTGAGGTTCGACTGCACCGCGGCGTCGACCGGGATGACGGCGTTCTTGTCCTCGATGAAATCGCCGAGATGGCTGTCTTCCTCGTCGCCGATCGGCGTTTCGAGGCTGATCGGTTCCTTGGCGATCTTCATCACCTTGCGGACCTTTTCGAGCGGCATCGACAGACGCTCGGCCATTTCTTCCGGGGTCGGCTCGCGGCCGCTTTCATGGAGGAACTGGCGGCTGCAGCGGACCAGCTTGTTGATCGTCTCGATCATATGGACCGGGATGCGGATCGTGCGTGCCTGATCGGCGATCGAGCGGGTGATCGCCTGCCGGATCCACCAGGTCGCATAGGTCGAGAATTTATAGCCACGGCGATATTCGAATTTGTCGACCGCCTTCATCAGGCCGATATTGCCTTCCTGAATGAGGTCGAGGAACTGCAAGCCGCGGTTGGTGTATTTCTTGGCGATCGAGATCACGAGACGCAGGTTTGCCTCGACCATTTCCTTCTTGGCGATACGCGCTTCGCGTTCGCCCTTCTGGACCATGTTCACGACGCGGCGGAATTCGGTCAGGCTCATGCCCGCCGCCTGCGCGATTTCAGAAATCTCGATGCGGATGCGATCGACCGCGCCGCCTTCATTCTCGGCGAAGGCGGACCATTTCTTGTCGAGCCCCGACACTTGGTCGAGCCAATTCTCTTCGAGTTCGCGCCCGACATAATTGTCAAGGAACGACTTGCGCGGCACCTTGTGGCGCTCGGCCAGGCGCAGCATCTGGCCGCCGAGCGCGGTCAGGCGGCGGTTGTAGCTGTAGAGCTGGTCGACAAGATATTCGATCTTGGTGCCGTGAAACTGCACGCTCTCGACCTGTGCGGTGAGTTCCTCGCGCAGCTTGTGGTATTTCTTCTCCGACGCCGAGGGGAATTCCTCGCCGCCCGAAAGCGATTCGAGACGCGCTTCCTGCAGCTTCTGGAACGCCTTGAAGCTCTTGGTGATGTTCGCGAACTTTTCGAGCGCGTCGGGCTTGAGCAGTTCTTCCATCGCCGCGAGGCTTAGTGTATTATCTTCTTCGTCTTCCTCGAAGCTTTCCCGCTTGCCCGACGAGCCTTCGCCGTCCTCGTCATCGCTGTCGGCGGCGGGTTCTTCCTCGACCTCATCCTCGTCCTTGAACGAGACGCCGGCGGTCTTCTCGCTGATTTCGCCGTTGTCCTCGGCACCCTCTTCCTCGAGGTTTTCGGGCGCCGGGTCCTTCGACAGCATCGCTTCGAGGTCGACGATCTCGCGCAGCTGCATGTCGCCATTGTTGAGCGCGTTCGACCATTCGATGATCGCGTTGAAGGTCAGCGGGCTTTCGCAAAGCCCGAGGATCATCGTGTCGCGGCCCGCCTCGATCCGCTTCGCAATCGCGATTTCGCCTTCGCGGCTGAGCAGTTCGACCGCGCCCATTTCGCGCAGGTACATGCGAACGGGATCGTCGGTGCGATCGACCGTTTCCTTCTTCTTTTCGACCGCGGGGTTCGACAGCGATCCGGTGCCGGCGCTGACATCGACTTCGTCGTCGGGCTCGGCATCGGCCTCTTCCTGCACATCCTCATCGCTTTCGACGATGTTGATGCCCATGTCGGAAATCGCCGACATGATATCCTCGATCTGCTCGGACGACATTTCATCCTGCGGGAGCGCCGCGTTGAGCTCGTCATAGGTCAGGTAACCGCGCTTCTTGCCGCGCGCGATCAGCTTTTTGACGTCGGCCTCGTTGAGGTCGATCAGCGGGCCGTCGGTGTCGGTATCGGTGTCGGCGGCGGTGTTCTTCGTGGCCATATTTGTTCCTGCCTTAGGGGCATCAATGGTTTCGGTTTCAGCTGCCGCCTTCGCGCAGCGCCTGAAGCCGGTGCATCAAATCTTCATCCATCGCCCGCAGCCGGTGCTGCTCCGCGATGGACTGTTCATCGAGCCTAGCTCTCGCAATCTCATCGGCTTGCAAGCGGCGCATTTTCAGCTCCGCCTGCGTGTTGATCAGAGAGATGAACTCGGAAAGCTCTCTCTGCGCCCGATCGTGATCGATAGCCTCATTCTTCTTCGGCGAGCGATTGAATGAGAAGTGCATTCCATCGGCTCTGAGCAATGTCGTCGCCCTATTATACACTTTCATTGGCTCCAATATGGCAAGCAACCCCTCGCAATCAAGCCCTTCTTGATGCATTGCGGTGTCAAGCATCGCATCGAGCAATTCGGCGTCGGCCGGATCGCCGACCGACATCCTCGCCAGCGCTTCTTCGTGATGGCGAATGATAGCCGGATAACGGAGCAATCCGCCGATCAGGGCGGCGATCAGCGGCGCGGCGATTCCGGCTTGGCCGATGGAACGCGTTTCGTCGGCCGGGGGTTGCAGGCGCGGGTCGGGGGCGAAGCGGCGATTCGTCCCGCGCGGGGCCGACGGCGCCCATGGCACGCGCGGCCCGCGTTCGGGTACCCGCCTTGCGAACAGCGCGTCGAGGCGTTCGCGAAACGCCTCGCGATAATGGTGACGGACGTCGGCGTCCTCGATCGTGTCGGCATGCGCTAGCACGCGCGTCTTGAGCGCGGCCCGCTCTTCGGGCGTTGCGAGCGGCCCGGCGGCGACTTCGTGCGCCCACAGCCGTTCGACGAGCGGCTGGGCGTCTTCGAGCAGCGCGGTGAAGCCATCGGCGCCGCGCGCGCGCACGATATCGTCGGGATCCTGGCCCGCGGGCAGCGTCGCGAAAGCAAGGCTGAAGCCGGGGCGGAGCAGGGGAAGGGCACGCATCGCGGCGCGCATTGCCGCCTTCTGGCCTGCCGCGTCGCCGTCGAAACAGAGTATGGGCACCGGCACCATGCGCCAGATCATTCCAAGCTGGTTTTCGGTGAGCGCGGTGCCGAGCGGGGCGACGGCATCGGCGATCCCCGCCTCGGCGAGCGCGATCACGTCCATATAGCCTTCGACGACGATGATCCGGTTGGTCTGCCGCGACGCCGGGCTCGCCTTGTCGAGATTGTAGAGCGTGCGGCCCTTGTCGAAGAGCGGCGTGTCGGGCGAGTTCAGATATTTGGGCTCGCCGTCGCCCAATATGCGCCCGCCGAACGCGATCACCCGTCCGCGCGCATCGCGGATCGGGATCATCAGGCGGCCGCGGAAGCGGTCGTACGGTTCCTTGTCGGAGCCAAATTCCTTGGGCGCGATCAGCATCCCCGATTCGACAAGCATCGCGGTCGGGAATTTCTTGAGCGCCTCTTTCAATGCGCTGCGGCTTTCGGGCGCGAGGCCGAAGCCGAAGGCGGCGCGGGTCGCATCCGATATGCCGCGCTTGGCGAGATATTCGCGCGCCGGGGCGCCGTTGCTGCTGCCGAGCTGCTGGGTGAACCAGTCGGCGGCGGCCTGCGTCACGTCGCGCAGGCTTGCCTGCTCCTCGGCCTTTTTCGCGGCGCGCGGGTCGGCGGCGGGGACCTCCATGCCGGCTTCGGCGGCGAGTTCCTTCACCGCGTCCATGAACGACAGGCCGCGCTGGTCGGTCATCCAGCGGATGGCGTCGCCATGCGCGCTGCAGCCGAAGCAGTTGCCGGTCAGGATATTGTCATCGAGCGCAAAAGCATGGTGGCGGGGAACTTCGGCGCAATAGACGGTTTCGACGCGATTGCTCGGTTCGACAGAGCGAACGACCCAGCGCAGGCGATCAAACTTCTTTCGTTGGAGCGCAAAGCGCTCGCGCGCGGTCTTTAAAAGAAACAGTGCGTCTGACAGGGTCGATGTGACGAAGTGAATTCGATGCAGCGCGCTCGGTCCGGCGCCATATCCTTTTCGCAATAGCGTCGTGCGACCGTAGGTTGCGATACCAAGTTTTGTCGCAATATCGCGAACCGCTTCCAGATGTTCCGGTCGCGCCGAATTCAGCATGACCGTCCCGTCCTTTGCCACATGCCCATCGGCGGCAAGATACCCAGCCAGAAACCCGAGCAAATAGGCCGTTGGACGATCCAGTCCGGGCAGGTTTTTCATATGGGAAAAGGCGCGACCTCCATATATTCGGAGGTAAAGCGCACCGCCCTTTCGTTCCTGCACATGACGCTCTTGGTCCGGAAACCAATGGCGCAGTTGCGCATCCTTCTCGCCATGGAGGTTCAGCGTGCCGTATACGCTCTTGTACATGCTGCCGTCGCCAAACACGATACCATGGCGAACGCCTTCGGGGTCGAGCGACCAATCCGTTACGGGTTGCGGCAGGATGGATTCGAGCGCGTGACCCGGCCGCAGTTCTTCGGTGGTATAGGCGCGGGCGCGGTCGTTGATGAACCAGCGGTGGCCTGCCGTGGCGTGGATTTCCTTTGCAACGCCGTTACGCGAGAGCGTGATTTTCCAAAGACGCTGCTTGCCATAGGATTTGAACGGAGCCGTTATCCATTCGCCGCCGCGTGACAGGATTGTTGCGGTCTTGCCCGCCAGATCGGCAATCGCCACGCGACCGTTGGCTGTGAGGACGGCCGTTTCGCCTGCCAAGCAGTGATAGAAGCCCTTCTCGTCGTTGATCGTGAAGCTGGGCGTCTTCTCGTTATGGAAGGGGCAGCAGGCCTTGTATTCGCGGCCGGCGCGGGTGACCTTCACCGTGCGACCGATGAGGGTCGACAGCGTGATCCGCGATCGCAGTTCGTCCAGCCATTGCGGGGTGAGCGCCATAATCCGGATATGCCCACCCCCGCGCCCGCCCGCAAGCGGGCGCGGCGCCAGATATCAGGAGAGCGCCGCCTTCACCCACCCGCTCGCCTTGCTCATATCGAGCTGGCTCCCGAGCCGGTCCTTCACCGCGGCCATCACCTTGCCCATATCCTTCAGGCTCTCGGCGCCCAGCTCGACGACGATCGCCTTGATCGCCGCCGTCGCTTCGTCGTCCGAAAGCTGCGCGGGCAGGAAATCCTCGATCACGGCGACTTCGCCCGCCTCGATATCGGCAAGCTCCTGGCGGCCACCCTGTTCGAACATAGTGATCGATTCGCGGCGCTGCTTCACCATTTTCTGCAGCACGTCGGTGACCAGCACATCGTCATCGGCCGGCGCGGTGCCGGTGCGCAGTTCGATGTCCTTGTCCTTGATCTTGGCCAGCATCAGCCGGATGGTGCCGAGCCGCGCCTTGTCGCCGCTCTTCATCGCGGTAACCTGCGCAGCCTTGATGTCGTCACGAATCATGCGTGTCCCCATGCGCTGCAAATTTCGGAAAGGCCCTCTCTAGCGAGAAGTTTCCTAATCCGATAGCTTGTGAATCACTTTTTTGCCGCCTACTTGGTCGGCCGTTTAGCCCCCCGTCCGGAGCATGTTGAATGGCACCTGCCAACCCCACAGTCGCGCCCAAAACCGCGCCCGCAAGCCAGCCCTCGGGCGCCACCGGCGTTCTCGTCCTTGCCGACGGCACCGTGCTGTGGGGCGTCGGTTATGGCGCGAGCGGTGCGGGTGTGGGCGAGATTTGTTTCAACACTGCGATGACCGGCTATCAGGAAATCCTGACCGACCCGAGCTATGCCGGGCAGATCATCACCTTCACCTTCCCGCATATCGGCAATGTCGGCGCGAATCCCGACGATATGGAGCGCGAAAAGCGCGCCGCGATCGGCTGCATCACGCGCGAATTGCCGACGCTGCCGAGCAGCTTTCGCAGCGTCCAGACGCTGCCCGAGTGGATGGCGGCGCAAGGCCTGATCGGGCTGGCGGGTATCGACACGCGCGCACTGACCCGGCGCATTCGCGATGGTGGAGCCCCGACCGGGGTTGTGGCGCACAATCCCGACGGCAAGTTCGACCTCGACAAGCTGTTGATGCTGGCGCAGGGCTGGCCGGGGCTGGAGGGCATGGACCTCGCCAAGACCGTGACCCGCGAGCGGCAGGGCGCGTGGGATGCGGGCGTGTGGCATCTTGGATCGGGTTACGAGGCGTCGGACCACAAGCGCGCGGGCGATCCCGCGCCGCACGTCGTCGCAGTCGATTATGGCGCGAAAGACAATATCTTCCGCAACCTGGTGAAGGCCGGCGCGCGCGTGACGGTGGTGCCCGCGAAGACCAGCCTCGAAGAGATCGTCGCGCTGCGTCCCGCGGGCGTCTTCCTGTCGAACGGCCCCGGCGACCCCGCGGCGACGGGTGAATATGCGGTGCCGGTGATCAAGGGGCTGCTCGAACGCAATGTGCCGATCTTCGGCATCTGCCTCGGTCACCAGCTGCTCGGCATCGCGGCGGGCGCCAAGACGGTGAAGATGCATCAGGGGCATCGCGGCGCCAATCATCCGGTGCAGCGCGTCGGCGGCGACGAGGGCGACGGCGTGGTCGAGATCACCAGCATGAACCACGGTTTCGCGGTCGACGCCGCGACGCTGCCCAAGGGCGTGGTCGAAACGCACAAGAGCCTGTTCGACGGGTCGAACTGCGGCATCGCGATCACGGGAAAGAACGCGTTCAGCGTGCAATATCACCCCGAGGCGAGCCCGGGGCCGCAGGACAGCTTCTATCTGTTCGAGAAGTTTGTTGGTGGGTTGAAGTGAGGCGGAAGCGCTTTCCCTATCCGCCCGAGCGTGTTCTCGAAATGCTCTATCATAGAGAGCTGGGTTATGGTCTGGGCCAAGGCGACGATACCCATTGGAGCTTCGCTAGCGCGTTCAAGGCATTGAATTTGAACGTGACGTCTGCCGATCTGGATAGCTACCGATCCCATTTTATAGAGTTTGGGTGGGGCAAGTTCGACGGTAAAGACGATCCGTGTTTCGGCATCACGCCTTTAGGCGAAGAGGCTGCTCGAACATCGATCTCGCGAAGGAAGCCGATCTATTCTTTCCGACGACTCCGCACTTATGACTGGTCGTTCATCGGTGCGATTGCCGCAATAATCGCAGCTATTTTTTCCATCGCCCCAATTTTCAAGGCACAATAATGCCCAAAAGAACCGACATCCAATCCATCCTCGTCATCGGTGCCGGCCCGATCGTTATCGGTCAAGCGTGCGAGTTCGACTATTCGGGGACGCAGGCGATCAAGGCGCTGAAGGAGGAGGGCTATCGCATCGTCCTCGTTAACTCCAACCCCGCGACGATCATGACCGATCCCGAGCTGGCCGACGCCACTTATGTGGAGCCGATCACGCCCGAGATCGTCGCCAAGATCATCGAAAAGGAGCGCCCCGACGCGGTGCTGCCGACGATGGGCGGGCAGACGGCGCTCAACACCGCGCTGGCGCTGTTCAACGACGGGACGCTGACCAAATATGGCGTCGAGATGATCGGCGCCGATGCCGAGGCGATCGACAAGGCCGAGGACCGGATCAAGTTCCGCGACGCGATGGACAAGATCGGGCTGGAAAGCGCGCGCAGCGGCATCGCGCACACGCTCGACGAGGCGTTCGCGGTGCTCGAACGCACCGGCCTGCCTTCGATCATCCGCCCCAGCTTTACCATGGGCGGCACCGGCGGCGGCATCGCGTATAATCGCGAGGAGTTCGAACATATCGTCCGCGGCGGCCTGATCGCCTCGCCGACCACCGAGGTCCTGATCGAGGAATCGCTCCTCGGCTGGAAAGAATATGAGATGGAGGTGGTGCGCGACCGCAAGGACAATTGCATCATCATCTGTTCGATCGAGAATGTCGATCCGATGGGCGTGCATACCGGCGACAGCATCACCGTCGCCCCGGCGCTGACGCTGACCGACAAGGAATATCAGATCATGCGCAACGCGAGCATCGCGGTGCTGCGCGAGATCGGCGTCGAGACCGGCGGGTCGAACGTGCAGTTCGCGGTCAACCCGAAGGACGGCCGCCTGATCGTGATCGAGATGAACCCGCGCGTGTCGCGTTCGTCGGCGCTCGCGTCGAAGGCGACCGGCTTCCCGATCGCCAAGGTCGCGGCAAAGCTCGCGGTCGGCTACACGCTCGACGAGATCATGAACGACATCACCGGCGTGACCCCGGCGTCGTTCGAACCGACGATCGATTATGTGGTGACCAAGATCCCGCGCTTTGCCTTCGAAAAGTTCAAGGGTGCCGAGGCGACGCTGTCGACCGCGATGAAGTCGGTCGGCGAGGTGATGGCGATCGGGCGCACGATTCACGAGAGCTTGCAAAAGGCACTGCGCGGGCTGGAGACGGGTCTTTCGGGCTTCAACTTCGTCGATCGTCTCAAGGGCGCGACGCATGACCAGCTGCGCAGCGAGCTTGCCAAACGCACCCCCGACCGGCTGCTCAACACCGCGCAGGCGATCCGCGAGGGGCTGCCGCTCGCCGAGATCAACCGCGTTGCGGGCTACGACATGTGGTTCCTCGAACGCATAGCGGAGATCGTCGCGGCCGAGCAGGATGTGTGCGCCAACGGCCTGCCGCGCGATGCCGAAGGGCTGCGGGGGCTGAAAGCGATGGGCTTCTCCGATAAAAGGCTTGCTTATCTGGCGCTCCAGTCGGCGAACCTGCGCCCCGGATCGAAGCAGGCGACCGCGCGCGGCAGCGGGCTGATCCACGAAGCGGTGAAGGCGATGACCGGCGGCGTGACCGAAGCCGAGGTGCGCGCGCTGCGCCACAAGCTGGGCGTGCGGCCGGTGTTCAAGACGATCGATACCTGCGCCGCCGAATTCCAGGCGAAGACACCCTATCTTTACTCGACCTACGAAGCGCCGACCTTTGGCGAGCCCGAGAATGAGGCGAACCCGTCGGATCGTAAGAAGGTCGTCATCCTCGGTGGCGGTCCGAACCGGATCGGGCAGGGGATCGAGTTCGATTATTGCTGTTGCCACGCCTGCTTCGCGCTCGAGGAAGCGGGGTATGAAACGATCATGATCAACTGCAACCCGGAGACGGTGAGCACCGATTATGATACGTCGGACCGGCTCTATTTCGAGCCGTTGACCGCCGAGGACGTGCTCGAAATCCTGCACGTCGAGATGTCGAAAGGCGAGCTGGTGGGCGTGATCGTCCAGTTCGGCGGGCAGACGCCGCTCAAGCTGGCGCAGGCGCTGAGCGAGGCGGGCATCCCGATCCTCGGTACCTCGCCCGACGCGATCGACTTGGCCGAAGACCGCGAGCGCTTCGCGGCGCTGGTCAACAAGCTGGGCCTGAAGCAGCCCGAAAACGGCATCGCGCGGAGCCGCGAGGAGGCCGTCGCGGTCGCGGCGCGCATCGGATATCCGGTGCTGACGCGCCCGTCCTATGTGCTCGGCGGCCGCGCGATGGAGATCGTTGACGATCAGGCGCAGCTTGAAAATTATATCGAGACGGCGGTGCAGGTGTCGGGCACATCGCCGGTGCTGATCGACCGCTATCTGCGCGATGCGATCGAGGTCGATGTCGATGCGCTGTGCGACGGCACCGATGTCGTCGTCGCGGGCGTGCTCCAGCATATCGAGGAAGCCGGGGTCCATTCGGGCGACAGCGCCTGCTCGATCCCGCCGTACAGCCTGTCGCCCGCCATTGTCGCCGAAATCGAGCGCCAGACCGAAGCGCTGGCCCGCGCGCTGGGCGTGCTGGGGCTGATGAACATCCAGTTCGCGGTCAAGGGCGAGGAAGTTTACCTGATCGAGGTCAACCCGCGCGCCAGCCGGACCGTGCCCTTCGTCGCCAAGGCGGTGGGTTCGCCGATCGCCAAGATCGCGGCGCGCGTGATGGCGGGCGAGAAGCTCGCCGACCTGCCGAAGATCAACCGCGACATCGCGCATGTCGCGGTGAAGGAAGCGGTCTTCCCCTTCGCGCGCTTCCCCGGCACCGATCCGGTGCTGTCGCCCGAGATGAAGTCCACCGGCGAAGTCATGGGAATCGACAGTGATTTCAACCTGGCCTTCGCCAAGGCGCAGCTTGGTGCCGGCGACCGGCTGCCGACCACCGGCCGGCTGTTCGTGTCGGTCAAGGACAGCGACAAGCCGCGCATCCTCGATGCCGTGCGGCGGCTGACCGGCTGGGGGTGGCAGGTGATCGCGACCGGCGGCACCGCCGACTATCTGGCGAGTGAAGGGATCGCTGTCGAGCGCGTGAACAAGGTCGCCGAGGGACGCCCGCATATCGTCGATCGGATCAAGGACGGCGACGTCCAGCTGATCTTCAACACGACCGAAGGATGGCAGAGCCTGCAGGACTCGCAATCGATCCGCGCGTCGGCGCTCGCGGCCGACGTCGCCTATTACACCACGGCGGCGGCAAGCGATGCATCGACCCAGGCAATTGGCGCTCTTCGCGCGCACTCTCTTGAAGTGAAGCCGCTTCAGGACTATTATTGAAATACCGCTCCACCCCCCGACATTGACGGAAAAAGCGGCGCAGCCGCCCGGCGATACTTCGCTGGCGGCGGATTATTGACGAAGGACAACAGGATAATGGCAAGCGTTGAAAAGGTACCGATGCTGGCAGAGGGCTATGAGAAGCTGAGCACGCAGCTTTCCGCCCTCAAAGCCGAGCGCCCCCTGATCGTCGATGCGATCGAGGAAGCGCGGGCGCACGGCGACCTTTCGGAAAATGCCGAATATCACGCCGCGAAAGAACGCCAGGGCCAGGTCGAAGCGACGATCGGCGACATCGAGGACAGATTGTCGCGCGCGCAGGTGATCGACCCGACGACGCTGACCGGCGACCGCATCGTGTTCGGCGCGACCGTCACCCTTGCCGACGAGGACGACAAGCCGGTCCGTTACCAGATCGTGGGCCAGGCCGAAGCCGATGCGAAGGACGGCAAGATCAGCTATAACTCGCCGCTCGGCCGCGCGCTGATCGGCCGCCGCGTCGAAGACGAGATCGAAGTCACCGTGCCCGCGGGCGACAAATATTATGTGGTGACGAAAATCGAATTCATCTGACGGGGCGGGGACGATGAAGCCGCAGGATGCACCGCTCGTCACGGGCTATGCGCTCGTCTGCGTCGTCGTCTTCGTGCTCCTTTCGATCACCGGATTCCAGGCCGATGCGATCGTGCGCGCAGGGTTCATCCCTGCGCGTTTCGGCAGCGAGCTGATCCTGCCGCCGGGGACGATGGTTCCCTTCGTGCTGACCCCGCTATCGTCCGCCTTTCTGCACGGCGGGGTGCTGCACATCGTCTTCAACATGCTTGTCCTGCTGTTCATCGGCCGCCAGCTCGAGGCGCCGCTGGGCGCGAAGGCGATGGCGGTGCTGCTCGTCGCAGGCGCCTATGGCGGCGCACTAGCCCAGTTTCTGGCCGATCCGGCGTCGGCGGTGCCGATGATCGGCGCCAGCGGGGCGATTTCGGCGGTGATCGCGGTGTTCGCACTGATCTTCAGCCGCAGCAAAGCGCCGGCGATCGGTCCGATTCCCGACCACTGGGTGCGCGCACTGTGGCTCGCCGCGGCATGGATCGGGGTCCAGCTGCTCATCGGTTTTGCCGGCGGCGGCGGTTTTGGCGCGATCGCGATCTGGGCGCATGTCGGCGGGTTTCTGGCGGGGCTATTGCTCGCGCGCCCGCTGCTGCGCTGGCGGTTCGGCGGTAGATAAGCCGGACAGGGCCTGCCGCTCAGGGATGGTTTGCTGGCCGTCTATCGTCTCGGCGCATCAGTTGATGATTTCGGCTCGTTCGTCCGAGCGCAGCGCGGCCAGTCGCTCTCTCCACATCTGCAGGGCTTCGGGCGTCAACCTGGTCCAATGCGTGATTTCGCCAAGGACCTTGAGCGGGGCGCTGCTGCGATACGACCGGGTGGGGTTGCCGGGAAATTTCTTGTCGGTCACGTTCGGGTCGTTCTCGAATGCCCCGGTCGGCTCTATGGCATAAACACGCGGGGCTGCATTGCCTTTGGTGAGCTCCGCCGCGATTTCAGCGGCCAGCCCCGCACCATCGACAAGGGCAGTGAAGTAGATGTGGTTCATCACCACGTCGGAACGATAGTTCGAGCGGAAGCCCGCTGTCAGGAAATCGCCCACGCGCAGATCCGCAATCGTGCCGTGAAAGAACGGACCCTCGTCCAGCACTTCGGTCATCGTCATCGTCCTTGTCTTGCGAGCCTGCTTTAGCCCGTGAGCCAAATGGTGCCAACGTCCGCGATCGGTCGAGAGCGGCTATCGGGTCAGCACCTCGCCCGCCAGCAACATCGCCACCCGTACATCGATGCCGCAGCCTTCGGCGCGTTTCGACGCGACAAAATCGGTGATGCCGTTCAGCGGTACGCGGTGGACGATGATGTCCTCACTGTCGACGCCGCCGCCTTTGCCCACCTTGGCTAGGCCGGTCGCGATGAGCAGGGTGAAGCTTTCGCTGACCATGCCCGGCGAGCTGAAGAACTCGCCGACCGTGCGCCAATTCGCGGCGCGATAGCCGGTTTCCTCCTCAAGCTCGCGTTCGGCGGCGACCCCGGCTGCTTCACCCGCGATGTCGTCGCCGACGAGGCCCGCGGGGAGCTCAAGGCAATTCATCTTCAGCGGTACGCGATATTGTTCGACGAGGATGACATGGCGGCCGTCCGGCGCCTCGTCGATCGCGAGGATCACCGCCGCGTGCATTCCGCGCGAGCGGGAGACATATTCCCATGTGCCCTGCTGTTTGACGGTGATGAACTTTCCTTCCCACCGGGTCTCGATGGGGGCGTCGGCAGCGGGGCGGGGCATCATTTGTCCTATCGTCATTGCGAGCGGAGCGATCCAAGGGCGGCTCCGTATCGCTCTGGATTGCCACGGGCCCGCGGCCCTCGCAATGACGAAGCGTCTATAGTTCGATCAGGCGGTCGGGCAGTTCGTTGGGATTGTCGTCGCTCTTGGGGAAGTGCTCGGCGAGGACGATGCCCATCTGGCGGACCGCTTCGGCCATGCCTTCGCCGGGGCGGCCCGCACGGACGCGTTCGACCAGCGCCGCCATCGCGTCGCCCCAGACTTCGGCTGTCACCTTCGCGGCGATGGCTTCGTCGGCGACGATGTCGGCGCGATGTTCCTTGAGGCTGAGATAGAGGAGCACGCCGGTGCGGCCCAATGTCTTCGCCTCGGTGCCGACCTTGAACAGGTCGACCGCGCGGGCGCGCACGCGCTGTGCCAATATCGTTCGCGGGGTCAGCGCCATGCGCAGCGGGCGCCACAGCAGGATCAACCACATACCGATCCATTTGAGCACGCCGACCGCGATCACTGTGCCAAGCCATTCATTGGCCGTCAGTTCATGCCCCCAGCCTCCGGTGACGCGATAATAGAGGCCTTGGTAGAAGTCGGGAAAGAGCGCGATGACCGACATGGCGAGAAAGGCGATGATGCTCGCCCAGACGAGCGCGACATCGTCATAGTCGTTCGATCTGCCCGCAACGACGGTGACGATCTCGCCGCTGGTATGCGTCTCGGCCGCCGCGACCGCTGCGGTGACGAGGTCGTGGTCGGCTTCGCTGACGTGGCTGATTTTCCTTGGCATGATCTGTGCTTCCTACCAGCCGCCCGACGCGCCGCCGCCGCCGAAGCTGCCGCCGCCACCGGAAAAGCCGCCAAAGCTTCCGCCTCCTCCGCCTCCTCCGCCCCACGACGATCCGCCGCCCGACCCCCAATGATCGTCGTCGTCGCCGCCCCAGATGATGATCGGAGCGCCGCCCCACGGGCGGTTCTTGCGATGCTTCTTGCCGCGCCGCCCGAGGCCGGAGAGCATCGGCAGGATGAAGAAGAAGAAGACGATGAAGCCGATGAAGATGAGCCCGCCGATGTCGCCATTGCCGTCGCGGTCGCGTTCCTGCGTCGCCGCAGCCTGCGCGCGGGCTGCGGCTTCCTCGGGCGGCAGCACGATCTGCTGCGCGATCGCGTTGACGCCGTCCTGAATGCCGCCGGGCATGTCGCCAGCCTTGAACTTGGGCGTCACCACATCGCGGATGATCCGCCCCGACAGCGCATCGGTGAGGACGGGTTCAAGCCCCAGTCCGACCGAAATATTCATGCGCCGTTCGTTGGGCGCGATCAGGAAGACGACGCCGTCGTCCTTCTCCTTGTCGCCGATGCCCCAGGCGCGGCCGAGCTTGTAGCCGTAATCGGCGATGTCATTGCCTTCGAGATCGCTGATGGTCGCGACGACGAGCTGGTGGCCGGTCGTTTTTTCAAGCTCGAGGAGCTGCGTGTTGAGCGCGGCTTCCTCGGCGACCGGAATGATGTCGGCCTGATCGACGACGGGGTTGCCCGCGAGTTTCGGGAAGGTTTGTGCGAGCGCCGGGGCAGCCGTCAGCAACAGCAGCCCGGCCAGGGCCGCTGTTGCGAGTGGACGGAAAAGAGTGGGCAGGCCCACCTTATTGCCCGAAGTCGACCTTCGGCGCCTGGTTGGCGTTCGGCGTGACCGCGCGATAGGGCGTCATCGGCTTGGCGCCATGGACGATCTTCGCCCCGATGATGTCGGGGAAGGTGCGGATCGTCGTATTATAGTCCTGCACCGCGCCGTTATAGTCCTGCACCGAAACGTTGATCCGGTTTTCGGTGCCCTCGAGCTGGGTCATCAGGTCGGCGAAGCGCGCCTGGCTCTTGAGGTCGGGATATTGCTCGACGGTGACGAGCAGGCGGCCGAGCGCGCTCGACACATTGCCCTGGGCCTGCTGGAATGCCTGCACCTTGGCGGGATCTTCCAGATCGTCGGTGCTGAGCTTGACCTGCGTCGCCGAGGCGCGCGCCTGAATGACGCCTTCGAGCGTCGATTGTTCGATCTTTGCCGCACCCTTGGCGGTTTCGACCAGATTTGGAATCAGGTCGGCGCGGCGCTGATAGGCCGCCTCGACATTGGCCCATTTGGCTTTTGCGGCTTCTTCCTTGGTCGGAACGCTGTTGATGCCGCAGGCGGAAAGGCTCATCGCGGCGACGGGCAGGATCAACCAGCGGGCGTTACGATAGGTCATGGTCATCAGACTCCCTCCGGCGGCGTTTTGCCGCAACAATACACATAATAGGATGGCGCTTGCCTTTGTGCAATCCACGCGGCAGTTTCGATGCGGACCACCAACCAGCCGGGGAGCAGCAACATGTTGGGAGAATTCAGGGAATTTATCGCGCGCGGCAATGTCATCGATCTCGCGGTCGGTGTCATCATCGGCGGCGCCTTTGCGACGATCACCGGTTCGCTGACCGAAGATCTGATCATGCCGGTCGTCGGCTGGATATTCGGCGGGGTCGATTTTTCGAGCCAGTTCATCCTGCTCGGCAGCGTTCCCGACGGGATCGCGGCGACGGATTATGCCGCGCTGAAGAAAGCGGGCGTCGCGATGGTCGGCTATGGTGCCTTCATCACCGCGGTGATCAACTTCCTGATCCTCGCCTGGATCATCTTCCTGCTCGTGAAGACGGTGAACAGGGTGATCCGCAAGGCCCCCGACGCGCCGGCTGGCCCGACCGAAGTCGAATTGCTTGCCGAAATCCGCGACGAACTGAAAAAGAAGTAGTTTCGTTTCCGCGACAAAATGCCCGCCCGCTCTTTCCAAATGTGGGCGGGCTCCCTATATAAGTCATGCCGGTTTCGGCCGGCTATGGTGATAAATGGTGTCGTGGAATAGACACAGCGGACCCGGGGGCAGTACCCGGCGGCTCCACCACAAACCCGCGTTTCTTGATGGGGACACGGGTTTCTGACGGGGCCGAACCAGGATCGACGTGTGTTCAAAGACGATATTTTTGCCCGGGCTGAGTAACCCGTTCAAGGCTCAAAACCAATAGGTGCTAACGATAACGAAGCACTCGCTCTGGCTGCCTAACCGATAAGCCTCACGGCCTAAGGTTAGACAAATAGAACGCGGTTCGGACCGAACCGGGCAACAGAATCGGATACCAGCGGCTGGGGACGAGCCGGGCAACAGAATCGTCCCACCTTTCCGTTTTTTTTGCGAAGCTGCAATGCGATGTCGGCTCCCGGCCGATGCGGACCCTCATCATCGTCACCCCCGGACTTGCTCCGGGGTCCCGCTTGCAATCGCGAGTTATGAGTGCAGCCAGAAAGCGGAATCCCGGGTCAGGCCCGGGATGACGAAACAAGACGGCGGGAGCAGCTGAACCCGCTTGCGTTGAAGGGGAGCGCTGGGCGGCGCTCCCCATCATGGCTCAGCTGCCCTGCGGCACGAACGACGTGTCGACGCGCAGGTTATTCTGCACATGTTTTACGCCGGTCACGTCGTCGGCCAGATCCTCGGCGCGGCGCTTGGCAATCTTGCTGTCGACTTGGCCGCCCAGCGTGACTTCGCCGCCCGCCACCGCAACGCTGATCGCCGAGGCGTCGACCCAGCGATCCTCGGTCAGGCGGTCGTTGACGTCGTCGCGGATGCGGTCATCCGAACGGATATAGTCCGAAGGGCCGCGTCCGCGGTGATCGCGCTCGCGGCGGCGCTGGGCATCTTCGTCGCCGAACCACGAAAGAAATTCGTCGCCGGCTCGCTCGAAGAAGCCGCGCTCATGATGGCGCCCGCTGCGCGGGTCGGGATCGCGGCGATAGGTCGACCGGCCGAAATCGGCGGCGGCGTAGGGCATGATGCCGGGTAAGCCGTATAGATCGGCGTAGCCGCCCGCGAACCATGCGTCATTGTCCCGTTCGCGTACGTCACGCGAGCGCTGGCTGCGGCCGCGATCATAATCGCCTTCGTAGCGCTCATCGAAACCATAGTTGGCCTGTTCGCCGCGCTCGCGGTTCGGGCCGTCGTTGCGCTGATCGCGGCGTTGGGCGCCGTAGCGCTGGGCGCGCTCGCTGCGATAGCGGTCGCTGCCTTGTGCGCGATCATATCCGCGGTAGCGGCCGCCCTGCGGGCCGAAACCGCTTTCGGGATAATTGCCGTAGGCATAATCACCATCGTCCCGGTCCGGACGCGTATAATGTTCGCTGTCTTCGTCGCGTTCGCCGCGACCCTTATAATCTTGCCGTTCCACCTTCCGTCTCCTGTCTCTCGTGAGGAAGCGGTTGACGGCGCGGCGCGGGGGCAGCGCCCCCAACCTGTCAGACCGACGCGTGCCGGCGCGGCAAGTTCCCCGCTGTTCGACGAACCGAGTGGAAACGGGCGTCGCCGCCCTGTGTCAGGGATGTTCGGCAGCGCAAAGACGGTGATCGCCGAGCGCCTCGATCACGCGGCAATCGGCGGCGACGCCGCCGCGGCAGCGTCCGACGATGCGGGTCAATTCGTCGCGCAGCAGCGCGAGCTGGGCGATTTTCTCCTCGACCTGCTCGAGATGCAGGCTGGCGATCCGGTCGGCTTCGCCGCAGTCGCGTTCGGGATGGTCGGACAGGTCGAGCAACGAGCGGATTTCCTCGATCGTGAAACCAAGGTCGCGCGAATGGCGTACGAAGGTCAGCCGCGACCGGTGCGCATCGCCATAGCTGCGGTAATTGGCGGCGGTACGATGCGGCGCCGGGAGGAGGCCGATCCGCTCATAATAGCGGATGGTTTCGATGTTGGTGCCGGTAGCACGCGACAGTTCGCCAATTTTCATCACTTGACCCTGTAGTTGCTACAGGCTCCATATAGGAGGTCGACTCGAAGAGCCAATAAGAAGAACCCACAAGGCGTCCTTCGGGAAGCCGATACGAAGACCAAGGAGCGACGGCGATGGCCGATCAATGCTGTGCAGGAAAAAGCGGCAAGACCGCGCTCAACGATCCGCGCTGGCGGCGTGTGCTGTGGATCGCGCTGCTGATCAACGCCGCGATGTTCGGGGTCGAGATCGTCGCCGGGGTCGCCGCGGATTCGCGGGCGCTGCAGGCGGACGCGCTCGATTTTCTTGGCGACAGCGCCAATTATGCGATCAGCCTGGGCGTCGCGGGCATGGTGCTGGCGTGGCGCGCCCGCGCAGCGCTGCTCAAGGCGGTGACGATGCTCGCCTTCGGGCTCTGGGTGTTCGGCTCCGCAATCTGGGGTTTCGTGACCGGCAGCGCACCGCATGCCGAAACGATGGGCATCATTGGCGCGTTGGCGCTCGCCGCCAATGTCGTGGTCGCGCTGATGCTCTATCGCTACCGCACCGGCGACGCGAACATGCGGTCGGTGTGGATCTGCTCGCGCAACGATGCGATCGGCAATGTCGCGGTGATGGCGGCGGCGCTCGGCGTCTTCGGTACCGGGCGGAGCTGGCCCGACCTTGCCGTCGCGGCGATCATGGCGGGACTGGCGATCTGGGGCAGCCTCGACGTCTTCCGGCAGGCGCGCGGCGAACTCGCGGGCGTCCCCGAAGCCGCTTAAAAGGCGACGCCGGGTCGCAGGACGATCTGGAAGAAAGCGAGCAGAGCGGCAAGAGCTGTCGCTGGGGCTGCGAGCTGCAGTGGAGCAACCGTCTTGTTCGCTCGCGGTGTCGTCGCCAGTCCCAGCGTCAGCCAGCCGAGCCCGATGATGTGCACGACGAGCGGGATCAGCACGACCTCTACCGGCTCGCGCGGGACCCGGAAGGGGATGATGAGGAGGATGGCGAGCGCGAGGGTTGCGAGAAGTGCGGTCGCCGCCCGTCGATCATGTCCGTCATCCCCGAACGGATAGCGCCGCGCGAGGGCGCGGCCGGCGGCGAACAGGCCGATGACGGCAAGCGGCAGGATCGCGAGGCGGGCGAGCGAACCGAGACCGAGATAGGTCATCGCGCGTCCGACGTCGTTGCCCGCGATCAGGCTGCCGACCGCCCATTGGCTGAGCGACTGGAACAATCCCTGAAACGCCATCCAGAAGGCGAAGAGTCGCCACGTCGGGCGCGCGGCTCCGACCCGTCCGGCGAGCCACAGGAAGATCAGTCCGCCGAGCAGCGTCGCGAGCGCCCCGCCGCCCTGGAGCAACTCAGCGACCGGCGCATCGCCGCGCCAGTCATGGTCGTTGTGATAGAGGATCGGGTCGAGCCCCGGCACCAGCGCCTTGGGTATGACCAGGCCGACCTCCTGGATGAAGAAGGTCAGGCTGAAGGCGAGGGCGCAGAGCAGGGTCGATGCGGCGAGGCTGCGTATGTCGCGGCGTTCTGCGCCGACCCTCGCGGGCAGGCGCAGCATCGCTATCGCAAACGGCAGAACGCCGATCGTCACGATCAGTCCGAGCAATATTTCCATGATTGTCCCCGCCGCTGCGCCGTTCCCGCCGCCTCAATAGGCGGGCGGGTCGCTCGCGGGAAAGGATTCGTCGCTCGCCTGATCGACCCGGTCCCAGCGCCGCCGCGCCGGGTCGCGCATTGCGGCGGGGCCCGCCGAGCGAGTCTGCGCGAAATTTTCGGGATCGGTCTCGGCGGCTGAAAAGGCGGCGGCATGCCCCGGTTCCGCCGCGCCTCGCCGGCGGCGCCACAGCGCGAAGACGCCGGCACCCGCCGCCAGCCCGGTCGCGAGCGCGGGAAGAATATATTTCAGCGGGAAAGGTCGCGGGCGTTGCGGCATATCGGTCCACTCCTGCGGTCTTAACGGAGCCCGCGCGGTGCGGGTTCCCTCGGTGCGAAGATATCGCGGTCGTGTGGACTGATCCAGCCCGGATCGGGGGCGCTGTTCAGCGGATCAGCGTTCGAGCTTCGTTACCAATATCACCGAGGTCGTCGTCCGCTCGACGCCGTCGAGAAGTCCGATTTCGTCGATCAGTTCGTTGAGCTGGGCGCTGTCGTCGGCTTCGAGCATCGCGATGATGTCATATTCGCCGCTGATCGCGTGGATTGCCTGCACCAGCGATAGATTGGCGAGCGCCTGTTCGACCTCACGGTGATAGCGTGGCAGCGTCTTGATCATCATGTGGGCGCGGATGCGCCCCGCGGCAAAGGCGCGGCCGAGCCGCACCGTGTAACCTGCCACGACCTGCTCCTCTTCGAACCGGGCGAGGCGCGAATAGATGGCACCGCGCGACAGGCCGAGTTCCTTCGCGAGCTGCGCGATGGTCTGGCGCGCATCGTCGCGGAGCAGCGCGAGCAGCCGTTCGTCGATCTCGTCGAGCGTGACGCCGCCGTTCGGCATCAGTCGGCGAGCTTTTCGTCGGCGAAGATTGCCGTTGCGGGTGATCCTCCCGCCATCATCCGGCCGCGGTACATGCCCAGGTCGTTGATCGCAAAGGCGGGGCGGCCGTCGGGGCCCATCGCGATCAGCCCGCCGTCGCCGCCGATCGCGCCGACCGCCATGATCGTGCCCTGGGCGGCGTCCTTCAGGCTCTCTCCCTTCCACGCAACGCGGTCGCAGACCTGCCGCGCGGCGCTTTCGCGGATGAAATATTCGCCCGATCCGGTCGCCGACACCGCGCACTGGCCGTTCTTGGCATAGGTGCCCGCGCCGATCACGGGCGAGTCGCCGATGCGGCCCCAGCGCTTGCCGGTCATGCCGCCGGTCGAGGTCGCGGCCGCGAGATTGCCGTCGGCGTCGAGCGCGACCGCGCCGACGGTGCCGAACAAATGGGTGGGATCGATCGCCGCCTGCTGCTTCGCGCGCCATGCCAGCAACTGCTGCCAGCGCTCCTCGGTCCGGAACCAGCCGGGTTCGACCTGTTCTAGCCCGCGTTCGAGCGAGAAGCGGTCGGCGCCATCGCGTGCGAGCATGACATGCGGGCTCTGGTCCATCACGGCGCGGGCCAAATCGACCGGATGGCGGGTGCGCGTGACGCCCGCGACCGCACCGGCCTTTTGCGTCTTGCCGTCCATGATCGCGGCGTCGAGTTCGTTCTTGCCCTCCGCGGTGAACACCGCGCCGCGGCCGGCGTTGAACAGCGGGTTGTCCTCGAGCACGCGCACGGCTGCGGCGACCGCGTCGAGCGCGGCGCCGCCCTTGTCTAGCACTGCGCTTCCTGAGCGCAGCGCCGCGTCGAGCCCGGCGCGATAGGCCTTCTCCTTTTCGGGCGAGAGCGTTCCCCGCTCGATCACCCCGGCGCCGCCATGGATCGCGAGCGACCAGCGCGGCACCTCGGCAATCTCGCCGGCGCGGGCGGCGTAATGGCGTTCGAAGACCGGATTGTCGACGCGGCCCGAGGGGAGGTGGACGACCGACCCCGGCCCGACCCCGGTGACCTTGACGCGCGGCGCGTCGAGCGGACCGCGCGTGGGCAGGCCGCGCAGCGTCGATCCGTCGACGACCCAGGCATAGCCGTCGGGTTCGGTTGCATAGATGCGCCCGCTGCCATCGGGCTCGACCGCCAGCGCTGCGCTTTCATCGACGCCAAGCCCGATCATCGCGGGTTCGCGGTCCGGCCGGCCGGCCTGCGCTTTCGCCACAAAGGCGAACAGGCGGCCGAGCCGATCGCGTTCCTTGAAGTGGGTGTCGGTAACAATGCCTTTCAGCAGCGCAAAATGGACGAAATCGCCCTCGATCGTGTTCGCGGGACCGAACGGGTCGGCGAGCGCCTCGGGGCTTTTGATGCTGCCGTCGTCCATCGCGCCGTATAGCTTCTCACCCTGCATCGCGAGGCCGGCGCTCGTCCCTGCGAGCGGCTTGCCCGCCGCGACATGCGCGTCGAGGATTTCGGCAACCGGCGTTCCACGCCAGTAACGGACGTAGCGCGACTGGTCGCCGCCCGCGATGAAGATGCCATCGGCCTTGCGCAGGCGGTTCAATATCTTCTTGTCGGTCGCCTGCGCGCGGTCGTGGAAGACGAAGATTTCGGCCGACTGGATGCCGCCGATCTGCCGGTAGAATTCGTCGCCGATTTCCTTGCCATAGGAGGCGCTGATCACGACGATGTGGCCATTGCCGGCCTTGCCGAAGAACCATTTCATCGAATCGATATTGCGGTCGCCGCCGCCCATCAGCAGCAGCCCGCCCGAAACCGGCCCAGGCGTCGGCGTGTCGAGTTTGCCGAAGACATAATGTTCGTAGGGCTTGGCCCTGGGTTCCTTGGCGGCGGCGGGAGCCAGCGCGAGGCCCAGCGCCGCAAGGAGCGGTAACAGCACCCCTCGCACGATCGAACGCAGCATCAAAATCTCCCCCGGCGCGATGGTGTGAAGGCAGGATGTTACATAATAAGCACGGATAAAGACAATATGATTCCGAAATTCGTCATATTGATTGAAATTATCAAAGCTATCTGGTGAAGTGACAACGCGTCAAATGGGCACAGGCGCGCCGGGGCGTGGCGCCAGGGGGACATAAGGGGTGTTATGATGAAAGCTGTGGGAACGCGGTCGCTTCGAATCCTGTTGGGGCTGGGTGTCTGCCTGCCCGCGATGGCCGCGCCCGCCTGGGCGCAGGACGGCGCGGGCGAGGGCGGCAATGACGAGATCATCGTCACCGGATCGCGTATCCCGACCATCCGCGACCAGGGGCCGTCGCCGGTCACGACGATCGATTCCGATACGATCCGCGCCAATGGTTATACCAGCGTTCCCGAACTGCTCGCCGCGATGACGCAGAACAGCGGCGAAACGCAAAGCCCGCAATCGGGCAGCAGCGCCGACTTCACCCCCGGCGCGCAGCAGGTCGACCTGCGCGGGCTGGGTCCCAATCACACGCTGGTGCTGGTCAACGGCCGCCGCATCGCCGATTTTCCGCTGCCCTATATCGGGCGCAGCAATTTTACCGACATCTCGAACATTCCCGTCAGCCTGATCGACAAGGTCGAGATTTTGAGCGGCGCGGGGTCGGCGATCTATGGGTCGGATGCGATCGCGGGCGTCGTCAACTTCAAGATGAAGGAAAAGCTCGACGGCATCACGCTCGACTACCGGCATGGGCGGACCGAACATGGCGGCGGCCTGTCGCACCGCTTCACCGCGACCGGCGGCTGGTCGTCGGGGCGCTTCAACATCGTCGGCGGGATCGAATATCTCGATCAGCGTCCGCTGTGGGCCTATGATCGCAGCATTCAGGACAGTACCGATGATAGCCCGGTAGCCTCCACGAGCAGTCCGCGACGTACCTTTTATCGCGCCGACTATTATGATGATTATATCACGCCGCCCGACGGTGCGTGCGATGCGCTCACCTATCTCAATCGCGGTTCGACCATGCTTTCTAATCGTCCGCGTTACGGTGACTATTGTGGAAGCGCAGCGTCGGTCGCCTATGGCACGATCATTTCGGGCCGCAAGGGTTTCAACAGCTTTGGCACGCTGTCCTACGAACTGTCGGACAATGCGAAGCTGTTCACCGATTTCCAGTTCGGGATCAGCAAGGTCCGGCTGATGTATGACGTGACGAGTTGGGCATTCGAGCAATCGTCGAGCAGTTCGGACAATTATTTCTATAACAATACGACGGAGCAGATCGAAGATTGGGGCCGCCAGTTCACGCCGGAGGAAACCGGCGGGTTCGAGATGCAGCGCAGCAAGCAGACGACGTACAGCATCACGCCTGGCATCCGCGGCAATTTCGGCAAGGCCTGGAACTATGAACTGTCGTTCAATTACAGCCGCTATCAATCGACTGTCCGCTGGCCGCAGATCATCAACAGCAAGGCGAAGGCCTTCTTCCTCGGAGAGCAGGAGGGGACAGGCGATCGTGGCTATCCCGCGTTCAGCCCCAATCTGGAGCGCCTCTACACTGCGCTGACCCCCGCCGAATATGACAGCATCTCGGCCGACACTGTCTATCGCCCCTACAGCTGGACGAACAATCTTCAGGCGACGCTTACCAACGGTGAACTGTTTCAACTGCCCGCCGGCCCGGTCGGTTTTGCAGCGGTCGTCGAATATGGTAAACAGGGCTATAACCTCCGTCCCGATGCGCTCGCGCTCACCGATTATTATTACAGCTGGAAAGACAGCGACGGGAAAGGCAAGCGCAGCCATGCTGCAATCGGCGGCGAAGTGCGCGTACCGCTGCTCGATTTCGTGACTGTGACCGGCGCCGGGCGCTATGATCATTTCCGCTTTGGCGGCGGAAGTACTGGCAAATTCACCTACAACGGTGGGCTCGAGATTCGGCCGATGGACAGCCTGTTGTTCCGCGCGGCCTATGGCACCGCGTTTCGCGCGCCCGATCTCCACTATGTCTTCACCGGACCCGGTAACATCGAAGGCAGCGTCAACGACTACCGGCTCTGCGCCGAGAATGACCAGGAACTCGAGGATTGCGATTATGCCGATATCGGCGTTGTCGTAAATCGCAACGGCAACCGCGATCTGAAGTCCGAAACCGGCCGCACGCTGACCGCCGGCCTTGTCTTTTCTCCGTCGAGCCGGCTGCATGTGTCGGTCGATTATTTCCGCGTCACGCTCGACAATCAGGTCGACGACCTCAGCATCGATACGCTGGCGCGCACCGAAGCCGACTGCGCGGCTGGCGACCTCGATCCAAGTTCGCCCACATGCGTCGATGCCTTCGCGCGGATCCAGCGTTTCCCCGGCGATGTTCGTGACGGCCGGATCGAATCCATCCGCGTCAATCCGATCAACATCGCGCGCGAAAAGACGAGCGGGATCGACGTTGCGTTCCGTGGAACATTGCCGACCAGCTTCGGCGACTTCACCCTGTCGCTTGCGCACAGTCACGTGTTCAAACATAGTTTCGTGCAATATCCGGGCGATCCGGTGATCAACAAGCTTGCGTTCGACAGCGGCTATTATCTGCCGCGCGACAAGTCGAACGGCAGCATCACCTGGGCGGCAGACGGGCTGCAGTTCACATTTTCGGGCACGCGCCTCGGCAAGCTGCCGAACTATGACGAGGATGCGTTCATCAAGGCGAGCTATTTGTTCAACGCGACGCTGCAATATGATTTTACCGACCATATGCGCGGGTCGCTGACGATCCGGAACCTGTTCGACACCAACCCGGTCAAGGACCCGACCTGGTCAAGCTATCCCTATTATAACACCAGCTGGTTCGACAGCGTCGGGCGCAGCGTCTTCCTCCAGCTGACCTACAAGCTCGACGGATCGGCGCTGTGACGCCCCGGCGCGGAATGCCGAAAGGCAGCCGCCGCGCCGTCGATCATGTTCAAAAAATGAGGTGACGTTCGATAGTCGATTGAGCCGATAGGGGGTAAGTTCCATGAAGCCCGTGCTTGCTATGTCCGCCCTGCTGGCCGGTGCCAGCTGGATCACCCCCGCGCTCGCGCAGCAAGAAGGCGCGCCCCCGGCCGGGCAGGCTGGCGGCGGCGGCGCCGAAGAGGCGCCGCGCGAAGACATTGTCGTCACGGGGACGCGCATCGCGCGGCCCGAGCTCGACTTCGCCAATCCGGTCACGTCCTATTCCGCTGCGACGATCGAGCAGTCCGGCCAGACGAGCCTTGCCGACTTCCTTGTGCAGAGCCCGGCGCTCGTCGGTTCGCGCACCGGCGACCTGACCGGCGGGTCGAACCCCGATTTCGGCGAAGCGGGGCTCGACCTTCTGAACCTGCGCAACCTTGGTACCGATCGCACCCTCGTGCTCGTCGACGGCCGGCGCCATGTATCGGGGCTCGCGGGGTCGGCGGCGGTCGATATCAATGCGATCCCGACCGACCTCGTCGAGACGGTCGACGTACTCACCGGCGGCGCGTCGGCCATTTACGGCGCCGACGGGGTGTCGGGCGTCGTCAATTTCCGGCTGAAACATGATTTTGAGGGGCTGACCGCGCGCGGCCAGATCGGCATTTCGGAATATGGCGACGGCGGCAACCAGTTCGGCGCGATCACCTTCGGCAAGAATTTCTCCGAAGGCCGTGGCAATTTCGCCATCGCCTATGAATATAATCGCGATGCGCGGGTGTCGGACCAGGACCGGCCCTATCTGCGCAATCCGGTGTCGGCGAACCTCTATCGCAACCAGCGCGATATTCCCGATGATCCCAATATTCCCGACAACATCGTCTACAACGACGTCCGCTATGCCGACAGTTCGCGCGTCGGCGCGGTCGACGTCGATTTCGACCTCGCCGCTGATTTCGAGGGTAATGGCAGAGTTTATGACCGCGGGCTCGTGCTCGAGGAATCGGGCGGCTATACGCAGGGCGGGTCGAGTACCCCGGTCGACGGCTATCAGGGCGATCTTTTTCCGGGGGTCGAGCGTCATCTGGTCAATGCGCTTGGCCATTATGAATTCAGCGATGCGTTCAACCTGTTCGCCGAAGGAAAATATGTCCGCACCCGGACGCGCAGCCTGTCGCAGCCCAACTACGACTTCTATCTGTTCCAGACCGCCGAAAATCCGTTCATGCCGCAATCGATCCGCGACGCGATCGTCCCCGGCGCTGCGGCCGAATATTTCGAGGATCCCGATTCCCCCGATGGGGTGCTCATCACCCGCGACAATTTCGACATGGGGATCAATACCGAGGATGTGACGCGCAAGACCTTGCGCGGGGTAATCGGTGCGAATGGCGCGATCTCCGAGCATGCGAAATACGAGATTTCATACGTCTATGGCCAGACGAAGACGCGCGTGCTGACGCGCGGCAACCGGCTGGAGGCGCAGTGGCAGGCGGCGATCGACGTCGTCACCGATCCCGACACGGGGCTGCCCGTCTGCCGGTCGTCGCTCGACCCCGACGCACCGCCCGAGCTTGCGGGCTGCATCCCCTATAATATCTATGGCGAAAATGTCCGCGATCCGGCGGCGATCGATTTCGTGACCACCGACAGCGTCAGCTTTTCGAAGGTGACGCAGCAGGTTGTGTCGGGGTCGATATCGGGCGATTTCGGGGCGCTGTTCGAGCTTCCCGGCGGCCCGGTCGGTTTCGCGATCGGCGCCGAGTACCGGCGTGAACGCAGCCGCTTCGACCCCGACCCCCAAATCGCCGCAGGGCTCACCTGGACCGGCGCGGTACAGCCCGCGTCGGGCGGGTTCACGGTCAAGGAAGCCTTCGCCGAGCTTAATGTCCCGCTGCTCAAGGAGATGCCGTTCGCACATCTGCTGTCGTTCGGCGCGGCGATCCGTTTTTCGGATTACAGCACGATCGGCAATACGACGACGTGGAAGGTCGACGGCGTTTATGCGCCGGTACGCGATATATCGTTCCGCGCGACCTATTCGCAGGCGGTGCGCGCGCCCAATATCGCCGAACTCTTCGCGCCGGCGAGTTCGTCGTTTAACTTCATCGTCGATCCGTGCGACACTTCGGAAACGAACAATGGCACCGCGAACCGCGAAGCGAATTGCGCGGCGCTGCTGACCGGACTGGGGGTTGATCCAACGACCTTCAGTCCGTCGAGCACCCCGCAGGCGAGCGTGTTTACCGAAGGGCTTGCGGGCGGCAACCCGAACCTCACCGAAGAGACCGCGAAAACCTGGACCGCAGGTGTGGTGCTGCGGCCAAGCTTCCTGCCCGGGTTCAGCCTCTCTGCCGACTGGTACGACATCAAGATCAAGGATGCGATAAACACCCCCTTTGCCGAGGAACTGGCCGAGCTTTGCGTCGATCAGCCGAGTCTCGACAACCAATTCTGTCCCGGCATCACCCGCGACCCCGACACCGGCTATATCATCGGCTTCAATGTAAAGCCGGACAATGTCGCAGGGTTTCGCACCGCCGGGCTCGACCTGACGCTCGCCTATCGGCTGCGCACCGCTTCGCTTGGTACCTTCAACATTTCGCTCGTCGGCAATTATCTCGACCGGCTCGAATTTGTCGCGAGCCCCGGCGCGACGCTCGATTCCGACCGCGGCGAACAATATATCCCGAAGTATAGCGCGAGCTTCGACCTCAATTGGCAAAAGGGCCCCGTGACGGTCGCTTACGGGATCACATGGTTCGCCAAGACCGACCGCTTCGTTGCCGAGGATCTTGCCGGCGATCCCGATTACAGCGATCCGCGCTTCTTCAAGGTGAAGGAGAAGTGGGAGCATGACCTGCAGATCGGGGTCGACGTCGGCGATCGCTTCAATGTCTATGCGGGGGTCAACGACCTGTTCGATGAAAAGCCGGCCTTTGGCTACGCAAGCTATCCCGTTTCGGCGATGGGCCGTTACTTCTATACCGGGGTCAAGGTCGCGCTGGGGGGAGCGAAGTGAGTATCGGCCGCCTGGTCCTTGCCGGCCTTGTCCTCTGCGCGCTGCCCGTCGCAGCCGCAGCGCAACCGACCCCGATCGTTCTCGACGACATCCACAAGCTCGCCGATGTCGCCGGGCCGAGCTTTTCGCCCGACGGTAGCCGCATCGCGTACAGCGTCGCGGTCAACGACATCAAGCTCGACGCCGAAAAGAGCGATTTATGGACGGTGCCCTGGGAGGGCGGGGCGCCGGTCCAGCTGACCCGGACCCCCGCGGCCAGCGAATGGCAGCCACGCTATGGCGCCGATGGGAAGACGATCCTTTTCCTCAGCGACGCGGGTGCGAAGAAAAAGCCCGGCGCCGATCCCGACGACAGGAAGGAAGAGGAAGACGAGAATACGCAATTGTGGCGTATGTCGGCAGGCGGCGGCGTCGCGCGGCCGGTGACGACGCTCGCGGGCGGGATCAGCGACTATGCGTTAGCGCCCGACGGCAGGCGCGCGGTCGTGGTGGCCGAGATCGGCAAGAGCGTCGGCAGCAAGGCGAAGACCCCGCCGCCGGTCGAGACCGAGCGCTTCTTCTTCAAGCAGGACGGCCGCGGCTATCTCGACGATCGCACCCAGCAATTGTTCGTCGTCGACCTCGCGACCGGAAAGGCGACGCAGATCACCGCGGGCGCACGCGACCATTGGCATCCCGCATGGTCGCCCGACGGCAAGCTGATCGCCTTTACCGCCAAGGATCATGGCGAGGCCGACCGGACGCTGAACTATGATATTTTCGTTGTCGCCCCCGAAGGCGGAACGCCGCGCAAGGTCAGCACCTCGCCGGGCGCGGACGGCGATCCCGACTGGGGGGCGGGGGCCGCCTGGTCGCCCGATTCGCGCAAGCTCGTGTGGCTCGAAGGCGCCGAGGACAAATGGATCTATTATGGCTCGCCGCAGATGGTGGTCGCCGATGTCGTCGACGGGACCGTTACGCGGCCGGCGCGCATCGACCGCTGGTTCTATCACCCGCGCTGGACGCCCGATGGCAAGCTGATCGCGCTGATCGAGCAGGACCGTGATACCTGGCTGGCAAAGATCGACCCCGATAGCAGCGCGATCACCTATCTCACCGAGGGCGCGCGCCTTGGCTATGATTATGCGGTAGCGAAGAGCGGGCGGATCGCGGTGCTCGACACCGATGCGAGCAGCCCGGCCGAGATCAAGGCGGTGGACGGCATGCGCGCGCTCACCCATCATAACGACTGGTTGAAGACGCGTGCGCTCGGCGAAATCCGCGATGTTGCATTCAAGAGCGGCATCGCGGAAATCCATGGCTTCCTGACCCTGCCGCCTGATTATGATCCGGCAAAACGCTATCCGCTGATCACCGATCTTCACGGCGGGCCCGTCTATCAGCACAGCCATGAATTCGATATCGATGCGCGGCTCTATGCGGCCGCAGGCTATGCTGTGCTCAAGATCAATCCGCGCGGTTCGTCGGGGCGCGGCTTCGACTTCTCGCGCGCCATCTATGCCGACTGGGGCAATCTCGACGTCAAGGACATCAGCGCCGGGATCAGCCATGCGATCGACATCGGGGTCGCCGATCCCGAGCGGATCGGGGTCGGGGGCTGGAGCTATGGCGGGATATTGACCGATTATATGATCGCCAGCGACAAGCGCATCAAGGCAGCGGTATCGGGGGCGGGGGTCGGCAATGTGCTCGCGACCTTCGGCGTCGACATGTATGCGCGCGAATATCTTCTCGAGCTTGGGACCCCGTGGGAGAATTTCGATGCCTGGCGTAAGCTGGCCTATCCCTTCCTTCACCCCGAACGGATCACCGCGCCGACCCTGTTTCAGTGCGCCGATGCCGACGATAATGTGCCGTGCGTCGGCGCCGAGCAAATGTATCTTGCGCTCAAGACACGCGGCGTGCCGACGAAGTTGATCGTCTATCCCGGCGAAAATCACGGCCTTACGGTGCCGAGTTACCTGGTCCACCGGATGCGTGGTAACATCGCCTGGTACGATCGCTGGCTCAAGAAATAGGCGCGATTTGAATTTTGGGTAACCGCGGCATGCGGTCGATCCGCGCGACCATGTGCTCGCGGCGGAAGTGGCCCGGCGTCGGCCAGATATAGAATGTTTACCGGGATGGATTTCCTTTATAAGGGAAAAATTAATAGTAATATCTATAATTTTTACTAAAAAATATGATTATTATACATAATCAACATGATAAAATTTTATTTTATATTTATGATATATATAATATGTAAATGATTTATATAGACCTCATTCAATAAATTTCCCAGATCGTTGATTTGAACAGTCCTCGCCCTTTGGGCGCGGGGAGTATTTCGTCGTTGACGAAGCGAAGAGCTAGAATCGCTAACGCTGTGGACGAAAATTATTGGTTTGCGAATGCAACCGGCTGATCCGAAATATGGGAACGGTAGAGATACCGGGCACGAATCCGGCATCGCACAGACGCAGGCAATCAGGATCGTTGGAGTAGAGCTATGAAGCTTTCGCAGGAACTTTTGAACGAATATCAGGAAAACGGGTTTCTCGTCATTCCCGACCTCTTCTCGGCGGAGGAAATAGCCGAAATCCGCAGCGCGATGGATCGTGTGTTCGATCAGGACGATCCGGCGAACATCCGGGAGAAGAAGAGCGGCGTCGTCCGCACCGCGATGGGCCTGCATCTTCGCGACGAACTCTTCGACCGGTTGATCCATCATCCGCGCCTTGTCGAGCCCGCGCAGCAGATCGCCGGGCCGGAACTCTATGCCCAGCAGGCGAAGATCAATGTCAAGGCGGCGTTCGAAGGCGAGCAGTGGCAGTGGCACCAGGATTTTTCGACGCATCATCACGATGATGGCGTACCCCAGCCGCTGGCGCTGAACCTGCACATCTTCCTCGACGATGTGACCGAATTCAACGGCCCGCTCTATTTCTTCAAAGGCTCGCACAAGTTCGGCAGCGTCGCGACCTGGCATGACACGGTGTCGACCAGCTTCGCGCTGTGGGTGGTCGAGCAGGAAAAGGTCAAGGAAATCGCCGAAACCTGCCCGCTCGTTGCCGCGACCGGCAAGGCCGGCACTGCGCTGATCTTCGGCGATTGCCTCGTCCATGGTTCGCCGCCGAACATGTCGCCGTGGAACCGCAGCATCTTCTCGCTGATCCTCAATCCGGTCGAGAATGCGCATACCAAGGTCGATCGCAAGGATCATTTCCACCATCGCGATCTGACCCCGGTGCAGGCGCTCGACGACGATTGCCTGCTCGAAAAGGTCGCCTGACCCCCTTTTAAGCGCTTTTTGGATTTTGACTGCGACGAGCCGCGCGCCTGCGTGCGCGGTTCGTTCCTATAGGGATATATTGATTATGACGATGTTGGCGCGGCGACCCTGGGTAGGCGATGCGAGCGAGGATCTGATCCAGAGCATCGCATTTGCGGTGGCTGGCAGCACGTCGGATGCCGTCGATGAGCGGCTGGCACAGCTGGTCGAGGAAAACCGGCAAATCCATGACGTTGGCGCGATCAACCTCAATCCGGCGACGAACGCCATGAATCCCCGCGCCGAAGCGCTGCTTTCCAGCGGCCTCGGTAGCCGGCCGTCGCTCGGTTATCCGGGCGCGAAATATGAAATGGGCCTTGAGGCCATCGAGCAGATTGAAGTGCTCGCCGCCGAAGTCGCGGCCGAAGTCTTCGGTGCGAAATATGTCGAATTCCGACTGGCATCGGGCGCGCTGGCCAATCTTTACACGTTCATGGCGACCTGCAAGCCCGGCGATGCGATCATCGCGCCGCCCGATACGATCGGCGGCCATGTGACCCACCACCGCGCGGGCGCGGCCGGTCTTTATGGCCTGGAAGTCCACACCGCCCCCGTCGATGCCGATAATTTCACGGTCGACGTCGCGGCGCTCGCCGATCTGGCGCGGCAGGTGCGGCCGAAGCTGATCACGATCGGCGGCAGCCTCAACCTTTGGCACCATCCGATCCGCGAGATCCGCGCGATCGCCGACGAAGTCGGTGCCTATGTCCTGTTCGACGCCGCGCATCTGTGCGGGATGATCGCCGGCAAGGGCTGGCAGCAGCCGCTCGAAGAGGGCGCACACCTGATGGGCTGCAGCACCTACAAGAGCCTGGGCGGTCCGCCCTCGGGCCTGCTGATGACGAACGACGCGACGCTGGCCGAACGCATCGACAAGATCGCCTATCCGGGGCTGACCGCGAATTTCGACGTCGCCAAGACCGCGTCGCTGGCGCTCGCGCTGCTCGACTGGAAGGAATATGGCGTCGATTATGCCAAGGAAATGGCGGCGACGGCGTCGACCCTGGCCGGGCTGCTCGAAGAGCAGGGCCTGCCCGTCTTCCGCACGTCGCGCGGGATCACCGGATCGCACCAGTTCGCACTGCGCGCGGAAAGCCTTGGCGGCGGTCATCAGGCGGCGCTGCGCCTGCGCGAGGCGAATATCCTGACGTCGGGCATCGGCCTGCCGATCGATCCGGTCGCCGGTGATTTCAACGGCCTTCGCTTCGGGACTCCCGAGATTGTGCGCTGGGGCATGACGACCAATGATATGCCCGAACTCGCGAGCCTGATCGTCGAGGCGCTGACCGCCAATGACGCCAGCGCAGTGAAGGAGCGCGCGACGGCTTTCCGGAAGAAGTTCCAGACCCTGCATTTCGTCCGCAACTAGCCGGTCGTCTCCCGCAATCGGCCAAGAGTCGCCCCCGCGCCAGGTCTCTCCCCCAGGCGCGGGGGCGGTGCTTTTTGGGCGGTGTGTGGCAAGAGAAGAATGGCTGCATTGGGGTGGGAAGCAGGCATCGCGTTCTACAGCTTCGTCATCTCGGGCTTGACCCGGGATCCCGCCTTTTTTGGGGGGCGCCAGCAGTTTTCGAGGTCAAGCGGGACCCCGGATCAAGTCCGGGGTGACGATGGACGGGACGGCAGCTTCCGGCAGGAACCCGCCATCGCGATGGCGGATTTGCAAAGGGCATAGTCGCCCTGCCCCGGGAAGGCTGGGGCGTTCAGCCGGCGGTCGGCCGAGCCTGTTCGAGCAGCCATTCGACGAAGGTTTCGGCGGCGGCGGTCAGCGGCGTTGCCGTCTTCGTCAGCAGATAGAATTGGTTGCTCGACGGCACCCGCTTGTCGGACAGCGTCTGCAGCTGTCCCGACTGGAGCAGGCCGCCGAGCAGCGCGGTATGGCCGATCATGAAGCCGCGGCCCTGCAAGGTCGCGTCGACCGTCATCGAATAGAGTGAAAAGGTCTGCGTTTTCAGCGCCTTCGGCGGGGTTGAGCCCGTGCGCGCGATCCAGTCGGCAAAATCATGCTCCCAATAAGGGTCGATCATCAATGACGCGCCGATCGGCAGGCCCTGTTCGTCGAGCGTCGCGGACTCGATGAGCTTGGGGCTCGCCACCGGGACCAGTTCGTCGAAGAAGAGTTCGCGATAATCGCACCCCGGAAAGGGCGGCTTCCCGTAACGGATCGCAATGTCGAAGTTCGAGGTGCGCAGGTCGATGATCGTGGGGTCGGCCCAGATTTCGACAGTTGTATTGGTTTCGAGCGCGTGAAATTCCTCCATCCGTGGGCCAAGCCACAACTGGGCGAGCGATGGCAGCATGGTGACGCGCACCGATTTGGATGCGCTCGTCGACGTGATCTCGCGCGTCGCGGTGGTGAGTTGATCGAGCGCCGGAGCAACGCGCTGCGCATAGCGTTTCCCCGCCTCGGTCAATTTCACGCCCTGCGGATAGCGCTGGAACAGGTCGATGCGGAGAAAGGCCTCGAGCGCCTTGATCCGCTGGCTCACCGCGCCGGGGGTGACGCCCAACCGCACGGCGGCCAGCGCAAAGCTTTCGGTTGCGGCGGTTTCGGCGAAGACGCGAAGCCAGTCGAGATTGGGGGTTTCGCGCAGCATCAGTATGCCTGTCGCTCAGATTTAAGATTAGTCATTTGCATACCTTCCCGGATTCCCGATTAGATCGGTTCATCAAGAGGTGGTCTACAGAAGTGAGACCTTCTGTCGACATGGCCAATTCTGGGGGATAGGCTTAGACTTTCTAGGCATATGCCGCCATCCGGCCCATTTCGCCGATTTCGTGGGACCGAGACCAACTGGCCGCTTGCAAGGGCGAGCATAAGAACAGCTACCCCTGTGAGCGAGCATTATTGGGTTGCTCCGGCATGCTGAAACATTCCTAATCGGGCGCTGCTCAGATCGCATGATTTTGCGATGCCACGGAGCCGTGGCAGAGTTTTTTCAATATTATTGGAGGATATTTGAAATAAAAAATGAATATACAGAATATATATAAAATAATCCAGAAAAATAAAAACATAATTATGAAATATAACTTCAGAATTATTCCAAATAATAATTATAATATGGTCTGCGGGAAGAATTTTGTTGAAAATTTCAGAAAAAGGGATTGGCATGATTGTTAAGTATGATTCTCCCCAAGTGACGGGTATGTTTGCGGGTGGCCGGTTGAACGGACGCGTTCTCGGCCAAGTTTCCCCCCGCCGCGCGGCGATGCTGGCGCTGCTGACCTCAGCCGCCCTGATTGGCACGATCACCGATGCCGCCGCCCAGGAAGCGCGCGAGGGCGCCGAAAACACCGACATCATCGTCACCGCGACGCGGCGCGAGACGACGTTGCAGGAAACGCCGGCGGCGGTCAGCGTGCTCGGCAGCGATGCGATCGAGAAGCGCAAGCTCGTCGGCATGGAAGATTATCTGGCGGCGCTGCCGGGCGTCAGTTTCGCCGATCGCGGTGCGGGTCAGAACACGATCACCATTCGCGGCATCGGGCAGGGCGATCAGCTTTCGGCGAACACCCCCGTCGGCAGTTATTTCGGCGAAGTCCCCGTGACGGGTCTCGGGCCGCCGCTCAACGGCAATGGCGCTGGCAATTCCGATCTCAAGATGGTCGATATCTCGCGGGTCGAGGTGCTGCGCGGCCCGCAGGGCACGCTTTACGGTTCGGGGTCGATGGGCGGCACGGTCCGCGTCATCCCCAATGCCCCCAATTTGCGCGATGTCGAGGGCAGCCTTTCGGCCGGCTATTCGCATACCGGGCGCAGCGGCAGCCATAATTATTCGGTCGAGGGTGTGGTGAACGCGCCGCTGGTCGAAGACCGGCTCGCCGTCCGCCTCGTCGCCTATCGCATGTTCAACGACGGTTATATCAACAACACCGCCGCGAGCGACCCGACCCCCGAGGTCGAGGATGCGGTCGCGATCGGCGCCGTCGCCCGCGACGACAAGCATGCGGGCAGTGAAAAGATCACCGGCGTACGCGGAAGCATCCTCTGGCGGCCGGTCGACGATCTGTCGATTACGCTGACGCATGCTTATCAGGCGCTGCGCCAGGACGGTTTTCGCGAAGTGCAACTCGACCTGCCCGGTGCCTATCAGCAAGCGCGCGTCCGCGTCGGCGAGAATGGCGGACGCAACGGCTATGTGAACATGGACCTGAACGTCAGCAATCTGGTCGTCGAATATGACGCTGGCTTCGGTTCGTTCCTCAACTCGACCTCGCTGATCAAGAGCCATGGCGAGAACGACATCGACTTCAGCTTCTTCGGTTTCGCCGACCCGACCCTGCTCGCGGTCTCGTCGGTGACCGAGGCCGACAAGCAGTTGTTCGTCAACGAATTTCGTTTCGCGTCGAAGTTCGAAGGACCGTTCCAGCTGATTGCGGGCCTCTATTATGAGGACCGCGAGACGAAAGCGAACGCGTTCACCCGTTACACCGGAACCGATAATCCGCCGCCCGCCGGCGCGCCACGCGAGACGACCCGCAACAAGAACAAGCAAAAGCAGTTCGCGGCGTTCGGCGAGGCTTCGCTGACCCCCATCGACCCGCTGACGCTGACCGTCGGTGGCCGTTATTACAAGTTCGAGCAGGATATATTGATCGCGCGGGTCGACGATGCGCCGACCACCGCCGAGGGACGGAGCGCGACGACGGATGGCTTCCTGTGGAAGGCTAACGCATCCTACAAGGCGAGCGACGACGTCTTCCTCTATGCGCAATGGGCCCAGGGCTTTCGCCAGCCGCAATTCCAGCGGGCGATCCTGCCCCAGGACGATGTCGACAATGACGGACTGGTCGAGTTCGCCGATGGGATCGAGCGTGCGGTCAATCCGGGGCTGCTCGCCCCCGACAAGGTCGATACCTATGAAGTCGGCGTCAAATTCCAGTCGCCCGACGGGCGGCTGCGGAGCAGCCTGACGGGCTTCTACACCGATTGGACCGGCATCCCGGTTTCGCCAGCACTGTCGCTCGCACGCGGCGAAGCCTTTTATTTCAATGCCGGCAAGGCGATCTCGAAGGGCGTCGAGTTTGAGGTGTTCGGCGAGGTCGGTGACCGGCTGTTCGCCGAATTCTCGACCTCGTGGGTCAAGTCGACGCTCGACGAGACGGTCCCGGGGCTTGGAAACAAGGGTACCAACCTGCCGGGTTCGGCCGACCATAATGTCAAGGCGGCGCTCGAGAAGCGCTTCGACCTGGGCGAGAACGAGGCCTATATTCGCGGCGATTACACCTATGTCGGCGGATATTATACCAACTTCACCGAAACGGGGCTGAAGTCGGGGGACTATAATCTCTTCGACGTCAGCGCCGGGGTGACGGTCAATAATTTCAAGATCGGCATCTATGCGAAGAATCTGTCGAACCGGAAAGATTTCACCTGGGTCGACAATATCTTCGGCGCGGCGGCCGGACGTGCCTATCGGCTGCGTCCGCGGACGATCGGTGTGAACGTCGGGGTCAATTTCTGATCGTGACGCTTTCGATCCCCTTACGACGCATCCTTGCCGATGCGGGTGCCAGCGCTTTCGGGCGCTGGCATTCCCTTTTGCCTTGAACCGCCGCGAGCTTCTTATCGCGGCGGCGGCCACCGCCGGTGCCGGGCAATCGCTGCTGGCGGTTCCTGCGGGAGCCGCAGCGCCGCCGCCGGGGGGCAACCCCGCCGATCTGACGCTGGCGGAAGCATCAAAGGCGATCCGTTCGGGCGCGTTGACCGGCACCGACCTGACGCTTGCCTGCCTTGGCCGGATCGAGGCAGGCAACCCCCGCATCAATGCGATCATCACGCCGATGCGCGAGCAGGCGCTGGCGCAGGCGGCGATGCTCGATCGTGAGGCGAAGGCGGGAAAATATCGTTCGGCGCTCCATGGCGTTCCGATCGCGCTCAAGGATAATATCGATACCGCCGATGCGCCGACGACGAACGCCAGCGCGCTGCTGAAGGACCACGTCCCGGCAGAAGACGCCCATGTCGTGCGGCGGCTGCGGCAGGCGGGTGCGATCATTGTCGCCAAGGCCAATCTGGCCGAATTCGCGGTCAGCCCGACGAATGCGACCTCAAACTATGGGCCGGTGCGCAACCCTTGGAACCCCGATCATGTCTCGGGCGGGTCGTCGGGTGGTTCGGGCGCAGCGGTGGCGACAGGCATGTGCCTTGGCGCGCTGGGAACCGACAGCGGGGGATCAGTGCGTATTCCCGCGGCATGGTGCGGCGTGGTTGGATTGAAGCCGACCGCCGGGCTGGTGTCGAACGGCGGCGCCGGACCGGGCATCGCGATCCTCGATACGATCGGCCCAATCGGGCGGACGGTCGAAGATGTGGCGCTGCTGTTCGATCAGATGACCGGCTATGATCCGCGCGATCCGATGAGCGTCGAGCGTCCGCGTCCTGATTATGCGACGGGCCTTCGCCAGCCCGTGTCGGCGCTTCGCATCGGGGTGCCGCGGCGGCTGTTTTTCGAGCAGCTCGACCCCGAGGTCGCGACCGCAGTCGATGCGGCGCTGAAGGCCCTCGCGATGATCGTCGGCAGCGTGCGCGATGTCGCGTTCGAATGGGGCAGCCTTCCCGAAGGTGCATTTACCGCGCCCGACCTGCTCAGCTATCATGGCCGCCCTTTCGCCGAGCGGCCTGATGCCTATCAGCCGCGCACCCGCAATATCATGCGCATGCTGACCAACCTGCTCGACGATCCGCAGGGAGGATCGACATCGCAGAAGATGGCGCTCCACGCCGCTACGATCCGCTCGATCGCACAGCGGCAGCGGACGATCGATGCGGCGTTCGACGGTTTCGAGGTGCTGGCGCTGCCGACGACGAAGACCCTGCCGCCGACGGTCGAGGCGGCGGTCGCGTCCGAATATGGGCCGGGCACAGAGCCGCTGTTCTCGATCGAGAACACGATGATTTTCAATCTGCTCGGGCTGCCCGCGCTCAGCGTGCCGTGCGGGCTGTCGAAGGACGGTCTGCCGATCGGGCTGATGATCGTCGGGCGGCGGTTCAGCGAGGCGACCTTGCTCGCGCTCGGCGCCGCCTATGAACGCAGGACGGATTGGCGGGGACGCCGCCCGGTCGAACCCGGCGCGCGCAACAATATGGTGGAACGAGGAGAGAGACGATGAACCGGAGAGAGGCATTTATGGCCGGGCTGGGTGCGGCGGCGGCGCTCGCGGCACCGGGCGCGCTGGCGCAGGGGCGGCGCGTCAGCGTGCAGGACGCGCGCAAGGTGCAGGATGGGGCGCCGCTGGTCGAGGGGCTCGACGGTTCGACGCTCAACGACGAATATCTCGCCATGCTCGAAGCGGCCGGGCTGGACGTCCTGTGCCAGAGCCGGGGCGGGTTCGACAGCTTTGTCGAGCTGCATAATTTCCTCGACCGGCACCCCGATCGCATCGTCCAGGCGCTGACCGTTCGCGACATTCGCGCCGCCAACCAGGCGGGCAAGATCGCCCATGTCTCGGGCTGGCAATCGGCCGAATTTCTGGTGCGCGACGGCGACCCTGTGATGCCCGCGATCGGCAATCTGCGCGGTTACAAACAACTGGGTCTGCGTATCGTCGGGCTGGTCTATAATGTCGCGGGGCCGTTCGGTGGCGGATCGCTCGACCCCGATGTCGGCATCACCCGCGCCGGCAAGCGGTTGGTCGAGGAGATTCACAAGGAGCGGCTGGTGCTCGACGTCGGCGGGCATACGGCGGAGGCGACGTCGTTCGGGGCGCTCGAAATATCGAAGGGCGTGCCAGTGATCTGCTCGCACACCAATTTGCGGTCGAAAGTCGATAATGCGCGCAACATGACCGACAAGCTGATCGAGGCGATCGCCGCGACCGGCGGCGTGATCGGGCTGACCAAGGTCAATGATTTCCACGCGCGCGTGCGCAACTCGCCCGAGCCGGTCACACCGCAGGTCGGGATCGAAAAGCATCTCGATCAATATGATTATCTGAAGAAGCTGGTCGGCGTCGATCATATCGCGCTCGGCTCCGATTTCATGTGGGGCCGCAAGGATCTGGTCGCGATCATTCCCGAACTGTGGCCCGGCGACGTCTACAGCAACAACCCGCCGTGGTTCATGGTCAAGGATACCGGGACGGTCACCGAATATCCCAATGTCACCAAGGGGCTGATGGAACGCGGCTGGACCGACGAGGAAATCCACAAGATCCTCGGCGGCAACCTGCTCCGCGTGTTCGAAAAGGTGTGGGGCGCCTGATCGCGTCGCAACGAAAACAAAAATAGCTTGGGGGCGTCATGAAAATCCTGTCCGGTCGGGGAAAATATTTCATTGTCGCGGTGGTGCTTGTCGCCGTCGCGATCATTGCCGGCCAATTCGTTTCGTTCGGGCCGCGCAAGGGAGCCGAGGGTGTCGATCAGGCGCGGTTGCTGGTCGCGGCGGGTGAGCCGGCGAACTGGCTGGCGCACGGCGGGAGCTTCCTCGAGCAACGTTATAGCGCGCTCGATCAGGTCAACGCGGGCAATGTCGCGAAGCTGGGGCTGGCCTGGACCTTCGAGTTCGACACCAATCGCGGGCAGGAAGCGACGCCGATCGTCGTCGACGGGGTCATCTATACCTCGACCGCCTGGTCGAAAGTCTATGCGCTCGACGCCAAGACCGGCGCCGAAATCTGGCGTTTCGACCCGAAAGTCGACGGCGACCGCGCCGTCTATGGCTGCTGCGACGTCGTCAGCCGCGGCGTCGCGGTGTGGAAAGGCAAGGTCTTCGTCGCCACCTTCGACGGCCGGCTGATCGCGGTCGATGCCAAGACCGGTAAGCCAATCTGGTCGGTGCAGACCACCGACAATGCGAAACCTTATACGATCACCGGCGCCCCGCGCGTGTTCAAGGACAAGGTGGTTATCGGCAATGGCGGCGCCGAACTGGGCGTGCGCGGTTATGTCACCGCTTATGACACCGAAACCGGCAAGCTCGTCTGGCGTTTCTACACCGTTCCGGGCGATCCGGCGAAAGGCCCCGACGGCGCCGCGTCCGACCCGATCATGGCGAAGGCGGTGAAGAGCTGGGCGGGCAAATGGTATGATTATGGCGGTGGCGGCACCGTCTGGGATTCGATCGTCTACGACCCGGATTTCGATCAGCTTTACCTGGGCGTCGGCAACGGATCGCCATGGAATCGCCGGATCCGCTCGGATGGCAAGGGCGACAATCTGTTCCTCGCCTCGATCGTCGCGCTCGACGCCGACACCGGCAAATATAAATGGCATTATCAGGGGTCGCCGGGCGACAGCTGGGATTATACGCATACCCAGCAGATGATGCTCGCGACGCTGCCGGTGGACGGCAAGGAGCGCAAGGTGCTGATGCAGGCACCGAAGAACGGTTTCTTTTACGTCATCGATCGCGCGACCGGAAAGCTCGTTTCGGCCAAGCCGTTCGTGAAGCAGAGCTGGGTCGATCATATCGACCTCAAGACCGGCCGCCCGGTGATGAGCGCCAACGCCTATTATGAGGACGGCGTGAAGATGATCGAGCCGGCGTCGGTCGGCGGTCATAACTGGCAGCCGATGTCTTACAGTCCGCGCACCGGCCTGGTTTATATCCCGACGGTCCAGTGGAGCCTGAAATATGATCAGGATCCGGCGTTTAAATATCGTCCCGGCCGGCTCAATATCGGCGCGCAGGTGATGCTGAACGAGAAGGATCCCAACGGATCGGGGGCGCTGATCGCCTGGGATCCCGTCAAGCAGCGCGAAGTGTGGCGCGTGGCGCAGCCCGAAATGATCAACGGCGGGACGCTGGCGACCGCGGGCGATCTGGTCTTCGCGGGCAATGCGCATGGCGAGTTCACGGCGTTCGGCGCGAAGGACGGCAAGAAGCTGTGGACCTACAAGCAGCCGGTCGGGATCATGGCGGGGCCGGTGAGCTACAGCATCGACGGCGAGCAATATGTCGCGGTGCTGGTCGGCAAGGGCGGCGGCGCGATGGGAATTCCCGATACCAAAAGGCCGCGCCTGCCGCAGCCCAACGGGCGGATCATGGTGTTCAAGCTCGGCGGCAATGCCGCCTGGCCGAAGCAGGATTTGACCCCGGCGCCCGCCAATCCGCCCAAGGAGCGCTTCGCGGCGGACACGGTCACGGCGGGGGCAATGGTTTACGGCGAAAATTGCGCCGCGTGCCACGAAGGCCTCGCAGCCCCCGATCTTCGCCGTTCGGGCGCGCTCGCCGACGCCGCGGTCTGGAAGAGCATCGTCATCGACGGCGCGCTCAAGGACAATGGCATGGTCAGCTTCGCGCGCTGGGTCACGCCTGAACAGGCTGAATCCATCCGCGCCTATGTGGGCGAACAGGCGCGCCTGCTCCAGCAGGAAGAGGCGAAGAAATAGTTATCGGGCCGCACTGGCCTTTCGACATCGAACAACCGGGAGAAAATCTGTGACTGCAATCGAACCGAATAAGCCTGCACGCCGACGCGTGAAACCATTCCATCTCGCCGCGGCGGGCGCGCTGATTCTTGCCGGATTTGGCGGGGCCGGGCTTGGCGCGGTGCCTGCCTGGGCCTTTGAGGTGCCGAGCGCGGCGGCTCCGGCAGCTGACGCCGAAACCGCGCGGCTGAACGCGTGGCTCGACGCGAAATTCGAGGAGGAGCTGGCCTTCAGCCCGATGGCGCGTGGCTATCAGGGCGAGAAGGTCGATTATGACAAGATCGACGATTCCTCGGAGGAGGCCGAAGACCGGAAGATCGAATGGCAGCGCCAGTCGGTCGAGGAAATGAAGGCGAAATTCGACCGCGCGAAGCTGCCCGAAGATGCGCAGCTTTCCTACGACCTGTGGATCTATCGTTACGAGGATGCCGCCGGCTATGTGAAGTTCCGGCGCAACAATTACGTCTTTCAACAGATGTACGGGCCGCACACGCGCATCCCGCAGTTCCTGATGCAGGTCCACAAAGTTGACGAACCGGCGGACATGGACGCCTATATCGCGCGGATCGGCGGCGTTGCCCGTGCCGAAATGCAATTGCTGGAAATCGCCAAGAAAAATGCCGACGCGGGATCGCGGGTGCCGCGTTTCTCCTATGAAATGATGATCGACCAGGCGCGCGCGCTGATCACCGGCGCGCCGTTCGGCGGCGAGGGCGATAGCGCGATCTGGGCCGACGCGACGGGGAAGATCGACGGGCTGGTCAAGGCCGGCAAGATTGATCAGGCCAAGGCCGATGCCTATAAGGCGGCGGCGCGCAAGGCTCTGCTCGAACAATGGCTGCCCGCCTATCAGGCGCTGCTCGCCTGGTTCGAATCCGAAGTGCCGAAGGCCGATGCGGTGGCGACCGGGGTCGGCAAGAATCCGAACGGCAAGGCCTATTACGACATGTTGCTCGTCAGTTCGACGACGACCAATCTCACCGCCGAGCAGATCCACCAGATCGGCCTCGACGAAGTCGCGCGGATCAAGGGCGAGATGGAGGCGATCAAGGAGAAGGTCGGCTTCAAGGGCACGCTGCAGGACTTCTTCAAGTTCGTCCGCGACGATCCGCGCTTCTATTATCCGAACACCGATGCGGGGCGGCAGCAATATATCGACGCCGCGACCGCGCACATCGCGTTCATGAAGCAGCAACTGCCGAAATATTTCGGCATCCTTCCCAAGGCTGATGTGATCGTGAAGCGCGTCGAATCCTATCGCGAGATCGCGGGCGGGGCGCAGCATTATTATATGTCGACCCCCGATGGCTCGCGCCCGGGCGTCTTCTACGCTCATCTCCTCGACATGAAATCGATGCCGATCCCGCAGCTCGAGGTGATCGCCTATCATGAGGCGCTGCCCGGCCATCACATGAACTTCGCGATCGCGCAGGAACTGACCGATATCCCGAACTTCCGCAAATTCCTGTACATCAACGCCTATCAGGAAGGGTGGGGTCTCTACACCGAAAAGCTCGGCAAGGAGATGGGCGCGTATAAGGATCCCTATTCGGACTTCGGCCGCCTGACGACCGAGATCTGGCGCGCGATCCGCCTGGTCGTCGACACCGGCCTTCATTCGAAGGGTTGGACCGAAGAACAGGCGGTCAAATATTTCACCGAAAATTCGGCCGCTTCCGAGGGACAGATCAAGGCGGAAGTGCGGCGCTACATCATCATGCCGGGGCAGGCGACAGGTTACAAGATCGGCATGATCCAGATGGAAAAGCTGCGCAAGAAGGCCGAGGACCAGTTGGGCAGCAAATTCGATATCAAGGGATTCCACGACACGATCCTGGGGCGCGGGCAGATGCCGCTCGACCTGCTCGAACAGCGCGTCGACCGGTGGATCGCGAAACAGAAAGCGAGCTGATCCGCCGGAGTGGCTTTCCGCCAGCCATGTCATCCCGGCGAAGGCCGGGATGACGATATTCCCAACGGCTGCTATCGGCCGATTGCGGACCTTTAAATTCTCGTCATCCCGGGCTTGACCCGGGATCCCGCTTTTTGACCGCATAATCCGTCTTTGACTTCAAGCGGGACCCCGGATCAAGTCCGGGATGACGGAGGTAGGTTAAGCAACGGCAGCAATCCACCCCAACCTGACGTTGCGACAAGTCGTGAATTTGTCCGCGCGACCTGGCAATGCCCAGAATTTCTGATCCTCTGGGTCAGCTTTATTACGTTGCCTCCGGCTTTGTCTGTCACCCATTAGGGGCACATAGGCCCAAGAGAAACTAGGGCTGCAGAACAGATATTCGGCGTGCGCTACCGGGTCCGCAGGGACAGCGTGTCGTTCGAACGACAAGAGGGGACAGCATGAAGATCACCGCACTGGTTTCCGGGCTATTGCTTGCCGCCGCCGTGATTGCCGTGCCGGCTGTCGCGCAGGATGGCGGGCCTGAAGCGCGTCCGCTCTACAATCGCGACCAGTGGCTGCCGAAATCGGTGCCGACGTCGGACGATGTGCTGCGCATTCCGGTACCCGCCGACTACAACGCGCCCAAGGGATCTTTCGTGCTGGTCGGCGGCCGGCTGTTCGACGGGACCGGCAAGGTGGCGCGTCCGGCGACGATCGTGGTCCAGGGCAAGACGATCACCGCGGTGCTGAACCCGGGCGACAAGAATTGGCCGGCCGATGCGGTGGTCTATGATGTCACGGGCAAGACGGTGATGCCGGGGCTGATCGACCTGCACACGCACCTGACCTTCCTCGATGTCGCCGACTCGAGCGTCTATTCGGCCGCGCATCTCAGCGGCGCGGAATCGGCGATGCGCGGGCTGCGGCGGATGGGCATCCACCTGCAGGCCGGGGTCACCAGCGTGCGCGACGTCGCGTCGCACGGTGACACGCCCTTCGTGCTCAAGCGGTTGCAGGCGGCGGGCGAAATCGCGGGGCCGCGCATCTTCACCGCGGGGCAGCTGATCACCCAGACCGGCGGCCACGCCGCGCTGCACGCGATGATGCCGGGCTATCCCGAAAAGCCGAACGACAATCCCAATTCGATGGTGCGGATCGCGTCGGGTCCCGACCAGTGGCGCGAGGCGGTGCGAATCCAGTTCGCCAAGGGCGCCGACCTGATCAAGCTCGCCAGCGAATATTCGCAGGCGGAGATCACCGCGGCGGTCGATGAAGCGCATTCGCTCGGCCTGCCCGTGACCGTCGACAGCGAAACCCAATATATCGACATGGCGATCAAGGCCGGCGTCGACTCGATCGAACATCCGCTGCCGCGCAGCGATGCGGCGGTCGCGCTGATGGCGAAGCGCGGCATTGCGTCGGTGCCGACCTTCGTCCCCTATCGGATCATCAGCCGCTCGTCGGGTGGCTATTTCGGCTCGACCTCGCGCCGCTTCGAGCTCAACGAGCGCACGATCCTGGAGATGGGCAAGAAGATGCGCCGCGCCGGGGTGAAGATGGGGATCGGGCTCGACCTGATCGTCAACTGGCCCGAATATATGCCCGGCGCCTACATCAACGAACTCGAGAGCTTTACCCAGATCGGCTATACCAAGGCCGAGGCGCTGGTCGCGGCGACGAAGACGAGCGCCGAGATCATGCATATGGGCGACCGGCTGGGGACGATCGAGACCGGCAAGCTGGCCGACATCATCGTCGTCGACGGCAATCCCGACGAGGATTTCAAGGCGCTGGAAAAGGTGCGCACCGCTTTCGTCGGCGGGCGGCTGATGCTCCAGGACGGCCGCCTCTATAAACCTGCGCACGAAGAAGTGCCGATGCCTGCCGCAAAATAGGACCGATGGCCGATCACGGCGGGGAGCCGCCTGTCGAATGCGAAAGGGTGTCGATGCCCGCCAGCCTGTCAGGAGTTTTCGATGATGCGTAATTTCCTTGCACCGCTGCTCTTCGCCGGTACCGCGCTGGCCACCGCGGTCGGCGGCGTTTCGGCGCAGGAGGCATCCCCGCCGCCCGCCGCCGGGGAGTCCGCAAAGCCGCAGCTCGGCAGTTTCGGGTTCGACACCGCGGGTATGGATCGCACAGCCAAGCCCGGCGACGATTTTTATGAATATGCCAACGGCACTTGGGCGAAGAACACGCCGATTCCGGCCGACAAGGCCAATTATGGCATGTTCATCGCGCTTGGCGACCTGTCGCAGCAGCGGGTCAGGGGGATTCTCGATGCCGCGGGGGCCGACGATGCGAGCCTGATCGGCCGCGCCTATGCGAACTATCTCGATGGCGCGAAGGTCGAGGCGCTTGGCCTGGCGCCGATCCAGCCGTGGCTTGGCAAGATCAAGGCGCTGAAGGATCGCAAGGGCTATTCGGCGCTGGTCGCCGAGGCGGCGCAGCGCGGGGTGAGCGGCGTCTATGGCTCTTCGGGCGCGTGGGCAGGGTACCGCCTCCCTTACACCTGGCCCGACGACCAGCAGCCCGATCGGATGATCCTGGTGATCGAGCAGGGCGGCACCGGCATGCCCGACCGCGACATGTATCTGGCCGATACGCCGAAGATGGCGGCGATCCGCACCGCTTATGTCGCGCATCTCGCGAAGCTGCTGACGCTGGCGGGCGAAACCGGTGCCGAGGCGCGCGCGCAGGCGATCATGGAAGTCGAGACCGAGATCGCCAAAGCCTATTGGAACCGCGACGACGCGACCGATTCGACCAAGACCTACAACAAGTTCACCCTGGCCGAGACCGCGCAATTTTCGACCCCGACGCTCGACATGGCGGCGGTGCTGAAGGCGTGGAACCCGGCGATCACCGAGGTGCAGGTCCGTATGCCGAGCGCGACAAAGGCGGCGGCGCAGATCCTCGACCAGGCGCCGCTCCAGGTGCTCAAGGATCAGTTGCTGGTGCGCAGCCTCGACGATCTGTCAGCCGCGCTTCCCGATGCGATCGAGCAGGAAAATTTCGCCTTTTACGGCACGGTGATGAAGGGCGCGCCGGAGCGCGCTCCGCGCTGGCAGCGCGGCGTCAACTTCATGGAGGAGGCGTTCGGCGAAGCGATCGGCAAGGAATATGCCGCGCGCTATTTCCCGCCCGAATATAAGGTCGAGCTGCGCGGGCTGATCGACAATATCCTTGCCGCGATGGATCGCCGCATCGACAATCTTGCCTGGATGCAGCCGGAGACCAAGGCGCGCGCGAAGGAAAAGCTGAAGGGCTTTACCGTCAAGATCGGCCACCCCGACCAATGGCGCGATTATAGCGGTCTGCAGATCGACCGCGGCGATCTCTACGGCAATATGGTTCGCGCCAACCGTTTCAACTTCGACTATATGATCGAAAAATCGGGCCAGCTGGTAAGGCGCTGGGAATGGCTGATGACGCCGCAGACGGTCAATGCGCATGCCCATTACAACCAGCTGGAGATCGTGTTCCCGGCCGCCTTCCTGCAACCCGCCTTTTACGATCCCCATGCCGATCCGGCCGTCAACTATGGCGCGATCGGCGCGGTGATCGGCCACGAGATCATCCATCATTTCGACGACCAGGGCGCACAATATAACGAGAAGGGCCAGCTCGCGAACTGGTGGACGCCGGAGGACAAGGCGGCCTTCACGAAAGCGACGCAGGCGATGGTCGCGCAGGCCGAGACCTATGAGGTGCTGCCGGGCGAGCATATGAAGGGCGAGTTCGCGCTGGGCGAGAATATCGGCGACCTCGCCGGATTGACCCTGGCCTATGACGCCTATCGCGCTTCGCTGGGCGGCAAGCCGGCGCCGGTCATCGACGGCTTCACCGGCGATCAGCGCTTTTTCCTCGGTTGGGCGCAGATATGGCGGCGCAATTATCGCGAAGCGGACCTGCGCCAGCGGCTGATGACCGACGCGCACGCCCCGTCGATCCAGCGCGTCTGGGTGATGCGCAATCTTGATGCCTGGTACGACGCCTATGGCGTGAAGCCCGGCGACAAGCTGTACCTCGATCCGTCGCAGCGCATCCGGGTCTGGTGAGGAGAGGGCGATGAACCATCCCGCCGACCCGCCGGCCGCGGCGAGCAAGGGCGTCCTCAAGGGGCGCTTTGGCCGCACCATCGCCTTTTCGGTGATCGTGCTCGCGGTGCTGAGCTGGATCGCCGTCGCGGCGTTTCTATGGCTGTTCGAGCCGACGCTGGGGCAGCGGGTGGGGGCGATCACAGCGGCGGCGCTGGTGACCGAGGGCGCGATGTGGACCTGCGCGGCGGTCTTCGGCATTTCTTTGTTCCAGAAGCTGAAGAGCCTGTTCCGCCGGTCGGACAGGGACTGAAATTTGCGATTTTTGCGGTGGGTGTTCGATGCCGAATGAAGGATTTTCGATGATGGGTGGATGGCGGAACCTGGTCTTGAGCGTCGCTGCGGCGCTGCCGCTTGCGGCTTGCGGCGGCGGATCGGACGGCGATGCCGGCAGAACGGCGGACTGGATGCGCTCCACCGCGCAATATTATGCGGCTTCGCAAGTCGACGCAGCGAATGTGGATAAGCTTGGCGTCGCGTGGGAGTTCGACGGGTTCGTCGTGCGCGGCCGGACTAACCGCGGGGTCGAGGCGACGCCGATCGTCGTCGATGGCGTGATGTACACGACCGGGCCGTGGAGCGTCGTCTATGCGCTCGATGCCAAGACGGGCAAGCTGCTCTGGCAATATGACCCCGAGGTCGACGGCCAGTTCGCGCGGCGGACCTGCTGCGACGCGGTCAACCGCGGCGTCGCGGTCGACGATGGCATGGTCTATGTCGCGACACTCGACGGCTATCTGGCTGGTGTCGATGCCAAGACCGGCAAGCAGAAGTGGAAGGTCGACACGATCACCGACCGCAGCCGCAGCTATGCCATCACCGGCGCGCCGCGCGTGTCGGGCAAGAATGTCGTGATCGGCAATGGCGGCGGCGAAATGGGCGTGCGCGGCTATGCTAGCGCCTTCGACAAGAAGACGGGCAAGTTCGCGTGGCGCTTCTTCATCGTCCCGGGCGACCCGGCGGCGGGCCCCGACGAACATCCCGAGGTGACCGAGGCGCGCAAGACCTGGGATCCCAAATCGGCCTGGGATCTGGGCGGCGGCGGCACCGCGTGGGATTCGATCGTCTATGACCCCGACACCAACATCGTCTATGTCGGCTCCGGCAACGGCAGCCCGCATTCGGTGTGGCAGCGCAGCCCCGCGGGCGGCGACAATCTGTATCTGTCGTCGATCCTCGCGCTCGACGCCGACACGGGCCGCAAGAAGTGGCATTATCAGACGACGCCGCAGGATAGCTGGGACTATACCGCGACGCAGAACATGATCCTGACCGACATGGAAATCGGCGGCAAGCTGCGTAAGGTGATCATGCAGGCGCCGAAGAACGGCTTTTTCTATGTGCTCGACCGTGTGACCGGCGAGCTGTTGTCGGCGGAAAAATATACGACCGTCACCTGGGCCGACCGCGTCGACATGAAGACCGGGCGCCCGGTGCTGACCGAGCAGTCGGACTTTTCGAAAGAGAAGAAGATGGTCTGGCCGTCGGAGGCGGGCGGACATAACTGGCCGCCGATGGCCTATAATGAACAGACCAAGCTCGTCTATATTCCGGTCCTCGAAACGCCGATGACCTTCCAGATGAAACCGATGCCGTATCGGCCGTACAGCGTCGTCCAGGGCACCGAAACCGGCCTGCCGGCGTTTGCCGACCCGAACGACAAGGCGATGGCGCCGATCCTGAAAGGGCAGCCCAAGCCGCGCTTCGAACAGGTGTTGAAGGCCTGGGATCCGGTGAAGCAGAAGCTCGTCTGGAGTTCGAAGGTGATGCCGTTCTGGAGCGGCGGCGTGATGACGACGAGCAACGGGCTGGTGATGCAGGGATCGGCCGATGGCTATCTCAACATCTATGACGGCCGGACCGGCAAGGTGCTTCGCCGCGTCAACATCGGCACTGGCATCATGGCGGCTCCGATGGCCTATGAAATCGACGGGGAGCAATATGTCGCGGTCGCGGCAGGGTTCGGCGGTGCGTTCAACAGCTATTTCATGCCCGGATGGGCAGCGGCCGAGCGTGAAAATCATCCGCGCCTGATCGTTTTCAAACTGGGCGGCGCGCCGGTGAAGCTGGCGGCGCTGCGCAAGCCGATGCCGTTGCTGCCGGCACCCGCCAAATTCCGCGGCACGACGGCGCAGGTGGCGCGCGGCGGGCAGTTGTTTGCGGAGAATTGCGCGCGGTGCCACGGCGATTCGACGGGCTCGGGCGGTTATCCGAACCTGTGGAAAATGCCCCCGGAAACGCACGAAGCCTTTAACAATATCGTGCTCGACGGCGCCTTTGCCTATGCCGGAATGGCGGCGTTCGGCGATATTCTGAGCAAGGAGGATGTCCGCGACATCCACGCCTATCTGGCCGAGCCGGTCGCGACCGAGGACCCGACCGCGCCCACGCGTATTCATTGAGGATCGAACCAATGACCCGACTGCCGTTTATCGCCGCGATTGCGGCAAGCCTGTTCGTCGCGCCGGCGTTTGCCGAGCCGGCGAGCGACGCGATGGTCGGACTGGCCGACGCTCAGCAGATCGCGCAGCGCGCCCAGCGCGCCGCCACCGAAAAGGGGCTCAACATGTCGATCGTGGTGGTTAATCGCGAGGGCCGGGTCATCCTGTCGTACCGGATGGATGGTTCGTCCTTCATCAATCTCGCGCTCGCCGAAAAGAAGGCGGCGACCGCAGCGGCGATCGGGGCACCGACCTCGCTGCTCGAACAGGCGGCCGATGCCGGCAAACCCTCGCTGTTGTCGGTGCCCGGCGCGGCGCTGGTCGGCGGCGGGCTGCCCGTCATGCGCGCCGACAAGGTCATCGGCGGCATCGGGGTCAGCGGCGGATCGCCGCAGGACGACGAAAATGTTGCGAAGGCCGGCCTCGACGGCGGCGCGGTTGCCAAATGAAGGCACGCTAGATACGTCTGCATTCGACCGCTTCCCGCTCGTCCCTTCGTCACCCCGGATCAAGTCCGGGGTGACGCAAATAGAGAGCGGCAAATAACGACCATATCTCGCCGACCCCATCCGGGTTTGCCCAGGATATAATCGCCAAGTGAAGCGGGTCGCGCCAGGATAGGCGCTGACCACCTTATTTTTTGGGTCTCCGCCAGGGGCGGCGAAAGGGTGCGATCCCGTGTCGGCCGCCATATGAGCGGCCGTGTCCTGTCCCGAGCCTTGCCGAAACCCCGCGCCGAAGCGGGACGGGCACCTGCCCGGTGCCGATCGACAGTCCCAAAATCCGCCTTTCGCGGCGGCGAACGAGGCAAGAAACCCGGACTGCCTCTACCCTTAGTCTATCTGGGCCTACGGACCAGAATTACTGTGTTTTGCGTGCCGCCATTTTGGTGCAGCAAGATGTTACGAATAAAAGTCGGAGAGGCATCGAGAATTCCTGTTTGCAGGATGTTGGCGCTTGCATTGCGAGCGACCCAAAGTCGTGAAGTAATAAAAAGTAACAAGAATAAATACTTCGACGCTTTTCAATAAGAAAGCTTCAGAGTTTTCCCATATTATACATTACCGCGGGGACCCCAATGCTCCATATCGAGAATCTTACCCACGTATATCCGAACGGAACGCGTGCACTCGACTCGGTGTCGCTCGATGTGCCGAGCGGGATGTTCGGGCTTTTGGGGCCGAACGGGGCGGGCAAGTCGACGCTGATGCGGACGATCGCGACGCTGCAGGTGCCGACGTCGGGCGCGATCCGGTTCGATGCGATCGATGTGCTGGCCGACCCCGATGCGCTACGCCGGACGCTGGGTTATTTGCCGCAGGATTTCGGCGTCTATCCGCGCGTGTCGGCGTGGGACATGCTCGATCATCTCGCGGTGCTCAAGGGATATAGCAACCGCGGCGAACGCCGCGATGCCGTCGCGACATTGCTCAACCAGGTCAATCTGTGGAGCGTGCGCAACAAGGCGGTCGCCGGTTTCTCGGGCGGCATGCGCCAGCGTTTCGGCATCGCGCAGGCCCTGATCGGCCAGCCGCGCCTGGTGATCGTCGACGAGCCGACCGCCGGCCTCGACCCCGAGGAAAGCAACCGCTTTCTCAACCTGTTGTCCGAAGTCGCCGAGAATATCGTCGTGATCTTTTCGACGCATATCGTGCAGGACATCGCCAATCTCTGCCAGAATGCGGCAATCATCGCAGGCGGCAGGATCATCACCACGGGCTCGCCGAACGAACTGGTCGCGCAGGTCAAGGGCCGCGTGTGGACCAAGACGATCGACAAGCACGAGCTCGACGCGCACCGCGCGCAATATGATGTCATCGCGACCCGGCTCGCCTCGGGCCGCACGGTGATCCATGTGCTCGCCGACAATCATCCCGGGAACGGGTTCGAGGCGGCCGAGGGCGACCTCGAAGACGTCTATTTCTCGACGCTGCTGCCGCTGCGCCGCGCGGCTTGAGGACATAGACATGTTTGGCCACGTCGCTGCATTCGAGCTGAAATACCAGCTTCGCTCGCCCATGTTCTGGGGCACGTTCCTGATCTTCTTCCTCCTTGCTTTCGGCATGGTGGCGTCGGACGATATCCGGATCGGCTGGGGCGGCCAGGTTTTCCGCAACGCGCCGTTTGCGATCGCGCTGCAGTCGGTGATCTGGACGATCTTCGCGATGTTCATCGTCGTGGCCTTCGTCGCCAGCGTCGTGCTGCGCGACGACGAAACCGGCTTTGGCCCGATCATCCAGGCGACGCGCCTGTCCAAGTTCAACTATCTGTTCGGCCGCTTCACCGGCGGTTTCGCCGCTGCCTCGCTGGCGTTCATCAGCGTGCCGCTTGGCCTGCTGGCAGCGTTGATCATGCCCGGAGTCGATCCCGAAACAATCGGCCCGATCAACATCGGCGATTATCTTTACGCCTATTTCCTGTTCTGTCTGCCGACCCTGTTCCTGCTTTCGGCGGGCTTCTTCGCGCTGTCGACGATCACGCGCTCGCTGGTGGCAACCTATGTCGGTGCGCTTGTCGTGCTGGCGATCTATCTGTTCACCAGCATGTATCTGCGGCGTCCTGAATTCGGCGCGCTCGCAACGCTGAGCGATCCGTTCGGGCTCTCCTCGCTCTCCTATGCGACCAAAAACTGGACCGCGAACGACCGCAATATCCTGTTGCCGCCGTTCGTCGGCCTGGTCCTGCAGAGCCGCGCGATATGGTTTGCCGTCGCGCTGGGCTTCCTCGCGCTGGCGTGGCGTTCGTTCATCCGTACCGGTTTCGCGACGCGCGCCGACCGCCGGCCCGCGCGGGGCAAGCTGAACGAAGATGAGTCAGACAATGCGGTCGTCTCGACGGCCACTGCGCCGCCGCCGACCCATCGCGGGCTGGGCTGGGGGCCGCTGGCCGCCTTGACGCGTTTCGAAATGCTCGGCGTGCTCCGCAGCCCGGTGTTCATCGTGTTGCTGGGCTTTGCCTTTCTGAACCAGCTGATCGGCCTGTGGCTTGCCGGCGACGATACGGTGACCGTCATCTATCCGGTCACGCGCGTGATGATCCAGGCGCTCAACGAGCAGTTCATCACCATTCCGTTGTTCATCGCCGCCTTCTACGCCGGTGAACTGGTGTGGCGCGACCGCGAGCGCCGCATGCACGAGATCGTCGATTCGACGCCGTCGCCCGACTGGGCGTTCATGGTCCCGAAGATTCTTGCGATCTGCGCTATCCTGCTGGCGATGGGCCTGATGTCGATCGTCGCCGCGATCGCCGTGCAATGGCTCAAGGGCTTCACCGCGATCGAGTACAGCCATTATTTCACCTGGTTCCTGGCGCCCTGGTTCCTCACCATGGTGATGTATGCGGTGCTCGCGGTATTTGTGCAGACGCTCGCGCCGCACAAGTTCGTCGGGCTGCTGTTCATGCTGCTCTATTTCGTCGCGGAAACGATGCTGCCGACGATGGGATTCGAGAGCCATCTTTACATCTATGCCACCACGTCGCCGACGCCGCTGTCGGACATGAACGGGCTGGGCGATTATGCGGGCTATGCCGCCTGGTATCGCCTCTATTGGACGGCCGGAGCGGTCATCCTCACCGTACTGGCATGGGGGCTGTGGCGCCGCGGCGCATCGGCGCCGCTCAAGGTGCGGATCCGCAAGCTGCCGCAGCGTCTGACCGGAGCGGCGGGTGCGATCGGCGGCGTTGCGGCCCTGATGATGGTCGCGGTCGGCAGCTGGATCTATTATAATAATTATGTGCTGAACGATTTTCCGACGTTCAACGAGAGCCAGCGCTGGGCGGCGAATTACGAAAAGGCACTGCTGCCCTATGAGGCGCATCCGCAGCCGCACATCACCGACATGACGCTCGATGTCGATCTGTATCCCGATCAACTGCGCGCCGTCACGCGCGGCAGCTATGTTATCGAGAACAAGACCGGCAAGCCTCTGACCCAGGTCTATCTCGCCTGGGCGCATCCGTCGGTCACCAAGAGCTTCCTCGGCACGACGATCGAACCGGGGATCAAGCTGCTGTCGCTCGATGTACCGGGCGCGCGGATGACCAAGGAGCTCAAGGACTATAATTTCCGTATCTATACCTATGACAAGCCGATGGCGCCGGGAGAGAGGCGCGAAGTGCGGTTCGAGACGGTGCGCGAGCAGCACGGGTTCCGCAATTCGGGCAATGAGGACCGCATCGTCGGCAACGGCATCTTCCTCAACAATTTCGCGCTGACGCCGAACCTTGGCGTGTCGCGCTGGCCGCTGCTGCAGGATCGCGCCACCCGCCGCAAATATGGGCTCGACCCCGATCTCAAGATCAGCAAGCTGGAGGACGAGCATGCCCGCGCCTTCACCTACCTGCGCCACGACAGCGATTATGTGAACGCCGACGTCACCGTCCGCGGTCCAGTCGATCAGGTGCTGGTGGCGCCCGGCCAGCGCATCTCGCGCACGGTGACCGGCGGCCGCCAGATCGCGCGCTTCCGCACCGAAGCGCCGATCCTCAACTTCTTCTCGATCAACGCCGCCAAATATGCGGTGCGCAAGGATCAGTGGAACGGCATCGGGATCGAAATCTATTACCACCCGACGCACACCTATAATGTCGACCGGTTCGTCGACATCGCGAAGGACGGGCTGGCCTATTATTCGAAGAATTTCGGCCCGTACCAGTTCAAGCAATTCCGCGTCATCGAATTCCCGGTCTACAATAATTTCGCGCAGGCGTTCCCGGGTACCGTACCCTATTCGGAAGGCGCCGGTTTCATCACCAAGATCGATGAGAAGGACGGCGTCGACTTCATCGCCTATGTCACCGCGCATGAACTGGCGCACCAATGGTGGTTCCATCAGGTGACCGGCGCCGACATGGAGGGCAGCACCGTCCTGTCGGAAACGCTCGCCCAATATTCGGCGATCATGGTGATGGAGAAGCGTTACGGCGAAGCGATGATCCGCAAGTTCCTGCGCCGCGGCATGGACGGTTATCTGCGCCAGCGCGGCAAGGAGAATGTCGCCGAACCGACGCTCGAACGCGTTCAGGAGCAGGCCTATGTCCGCTACCAGAAGGGCGGGAACGTCATGTACCTGCTCAAGGACCAGCTAGGCGAGGCCGAGGTCAATCGCGCCCTGCGCAATCTGGTGCAGCAGTTCGCGTTCAAGGGCCCGCCCTATCCGACCGGCCGCCATCTGGTGAACCTGTTGCGCGCCGAGGCGAAGACGCCGCAGCAACAGCAGCTGATCACCGACATGTTCCAGCACATCACGCTCTATGACCTCAAGGTTGCCGGTGCGCAGACGAGCCGCCGCCCAGACGGCAAGTGGAACCTGACGATGACCGTTGAGGCGCACAAGCGCTACGCCGACGGCAAGGGTGTCGAAACCGACGCGCCGCTGGATGCAATCATCGATGTCGGCGTGTTCACTGCCGACCCGGGCGCGAAGGCGTTCGGCCAGGCGAATGTCCTGTCGTTGAAGGCTGAGCCGATCCGATCCGGCAAGCGCAAGCTGACGATGGTCGTGGACAAGCAGCCCAAGTTCGTCGGCCTCGACCCCTATCTCAAATACATCGACCGGAACGTGGAAGACAATGTTGTAGTAGTTGGAGCCAATTAGAAATTTAATATAATTAAATTATAATCTTAACTTAAAATACTAGGGGGATAGTATGAATCATGGAAAGAAATATTGGGTTGGCGGCATCTCGGCTCTGGCGCTGAGCTGTCCGTTTGCGGCGTTGGCGCAGACGATGCCGAACGAACGCGAAGAGCGCGTAGCTGCCGACGAGCGAGCGCGGTCCGACAGCGATATCGTGGTCACGGCGACCCGGCGGGATGAATCGATTCTCCAAGCGCCAATCAGTATCACGGCTTATTCGCAGGAGTCGCTCGATCTGAAGGGCGTGCGGAATATGGAGGATCTCGCCCGCATGACGCCGGGCATCTCGATCAACCAGGGCACATTCGGCATCAAATATCTGGTGATCCGCGGCCTGTCGTCGTCGGTCGGCGCGACCATGAACGGTGTGTATATCGATGACACTCCGGTGCAGGTCCGCTCGGTCAGCCTGACGACCAACTTCTATCCGGCGATGTTTGACCTCGAGCGTGTCGAAGTGTTGCGCGGCCCGCAGGGTACCTTGTACGGCGCTGGCGCGATGGGCGGCGCGGTGCGCTTCATTTCGGCAAAGCCGGGCTTTAGCGAATTTACCGGTTATTCGCGCGCCGAACTGGCGACTACCGAAGGCGGCGGCCTTAGCTATGAAGGCGGTGCGGCTGTTGGCGGCCCGATCATCAAGGACAAGCTCGCCTTTCGCGTGAGCGCCTATTACCGCCGCGACGGCGGCTATATCGACCGCGTGCCGATTGTCGCCAATCGCGGCACGGCGCGGAAGAATCATAACGAACGTGATACCTTTGTCGGGCAAGCGCAGTTGGCGTTCAAGCCGACCGATGATACGACGATTACGGCGGGCGTCTTCCATCAAAAGGCCAATCGCGACAACAGCGACCAGTTCTGGGAATGGCGCGAGAGCAATCCGTATGACCGGCCAGCATATCCCAAATTCACCAGCGGCGAGGGTCTTGATTCCTATGGCCGCGACCGCGCGACGATCTATTCGCTCAAGGTCGAACAGGACCTCGGTCCGGCGACGTTGATCAGCAATACCTCCATTACCGATCGCCGGGTCGTCAACAAGGACGATGCCACCGCATTTTATATCGACATATTTGGTGCCCTCGGTCCGGTGTTTGGTTTCCCCGGTCCGATTCCCGCCGATCTCGACTTTCCCGGCATCGACGAACGGGCGGTCATCAATCTCCAGATGCGCCAGCGCGCCTTCACCCAGGAATTGCGGATCCAGTCCAATCCGGACACGGGCCCGCTCAGCTATGTCGCGGGCGTGTTTTATCAGAACTCGCGTCAGACGGCCGAGGAGTTCGACACCGCACCTGCCACCGACGGGCCGTTCTTGTGGGATGCTTTGGGACTGGTGCCCGTGGTGAATGGCACCGTTGGTTATCTGCTCGACCAAGCGCGCGACAAGCAATTCGCCGTGTTCGGCAATGTGGAGTACCAGTTGACTGACAAGTTGTCGGTGAACGCCGGCCTTCGCTATTCGTACGTGACGTTCGACTTCAGGCAGGTCAGCGGTTATAAATTGCCGACCGATGATGTGAATACCGGCCGCACGTCCGAGAGCCCGATCACGCCGAAGTTCGGTATCGAGTACGAGCCGAACGAGAATTTGATGTTTTACGCTTCGACGGGCAAGGGCTTCCGCCCAGGCGGCACCAACTCGATCCCGGCCCCCGGCACCCTCGACGATGCTTGTCAGGCCCAGTTGCGAAGCCTCGGCTATCCCGATGGATATCCGCCTCGCCAGTATCGGTCCGACAGCACCTGGAGTTATGAGGTCGGGGCCAAGGGGCGCGCCGGTGGCTGGCTGACTTTCGCCGGCGATGTGTTCCAGATCGACTGGACTGACGTGCAGCGGACTCGCAGCGTGTTAAGCTGTGGAAATCCCTTCCTAGACAATCTGGGCAAGTCACGCGCGCGGGGCGTCGAGGGGAAAATCACGGTGACGCCGATCACCGGTCTCTCGCTCGATGCCAACTTCAGCTACACGAACGCGAAGGTGCGAGAGACGCTCACGGTCCCGACCAATCCGCTTCCGATCGTCACCAAGGGCGACCGTTTCGCGCCGCCTTGGATTATTTCGCTGGCGGCGGACTATGAGACTGCGTTGGGAACGGGCGACGCGATCGGCTATGGCCACGTGCAGTATGATTACCGCAGCGGCTATACGACACCAAAGGGCAACGCTGGTTACGACCCAAATTATGCCCTTATCGAAGCCCGCAACTTTGTCAGTGCGCGACTTGGTGTTCGTAGTGGTGGTGTCAATGCCTCCGTGTTCGTGGACAACCTGCTTAATTCGCAGGACGAACTGGGCCGGCTCGCGTTGGGCGGGGGTGAGCGCTTGCTGCGGCAGACCTATCGCCCGCGGACTTGGGGCGCGACATTAAGCTATAGCTTCTAGGGCTCGATCAATCGAGGTCGTCCGGATCCCTTGCTTCCCGGACGGCGTCAAAGACCGGTCCGGTCATTGTGCAGCGCACGATGGCCGGGCCGTTCGGCTATGTCAGGATCATGGAATGGCCGACGCGCCGGTCGTCCCGTGGCTGAGAAAGAAGAAAAGACATGAATATCGCCGCCGTCCTTGCCCCCCCTTCGCTCCGCCCGGACAGGAACGGACGGCCTTGGCGGGCGTGGGGATCGATGGCGGCGCTGTTCGCGGTACCGGCGTTGCTCGCCCCGGCGGCGCAGGCGGCATCGCGTTATGAAGCGACGATTACCCGCACCACCTTCGGCATTCCGCACGTCGAGGCAAAGGATTTCGGCGGACTGGGGTTCGGCGCCGCCTATGCGCAGGCGCAGGACAATATCTGTTTGATGGCGGACGGGTATGTCAGCGCGTCGGGCCAGCGTTCGCGCTATTTCGGTCCCGACGGCGCGACGGTGATCGGGCTCGTCCCCGCGAAGAATATCGACAGCGACCTCTATTATGCGACGATGCAGGACATCAAGGCGCTGCGCGCCGGTTTCGCCAAGACATCGGCCGATTCAAGGGCGCTGATCGCCGGCTGGGTCGCGGGCTATAACCGCTTCCTCCGCGACAATCGGGACAAGCTGCCGGCCGGATGTGCCGGCCAGCCGTGGGTGCACGAAATCACCCGCGACGATGTGTTGCGGTCGTTGAATGGCTTCACCATGCTGGCGGGATCGGCGATGGCGGCGGCGAAAATCGCCGAGGCCGCGCCGCCCGTTGCCGAGGCCGAACATGCCAGTGCGCAGCCGGTCACGTCGGCGCCGCAGTTCGCCGACGAGGTGCGCGCGTCGATGAAGCTGGGCAGCAACGGCTGGGCGTTCGGCGGCGATGCCACGACCGACGGCAAGGGCATGGTCGTCGGCAATCCGCATTTTCCCTGGTACGGTCCCAACCGCTTTTACCAGATCCACCTCACCATCCCCGGCAAGTTCGACGTCGCCGGCGCCGCGATCACCAATCAGCCCTATGTCGGGATCGGTTTCAACAAGGACGTCGCCTGGACGCATACCGTCGACACGGCGGCGCATATGAGTCTGTTCAAGCTGACGCTCGATCCGGCCGACCCGACCGCCTATATCGTCGACGGCAAGCGCGTGCCGATGGAGCGCCGCGAGATCAGCGTCGCAATGAAGGACGGGGCGCCCGTCGTGCGGACACTGTATCTTTCGCGCTACGGCCCGATCCTGTCGATGCCGGGCACCGCCTATGCATGGACGCGCCAGAATGCCTATGCCATCGCCGATGCCAACAAGGGCAATGTGCGCAGCGGTGAAGGCTATCTCGCCATGGCGCGGGCGCGGAATGTGCGCGGCGTCCACGATGCACTGGCCAAATATCTGCACGCGCCGTTTCTTAATACGCTGGCGGCGGACCGGGATGGCAATGCGCTCTATGCCGACATCAGCCCGGCGGTCAATATATCGGCTGAACGCTTCGCCGCCTGCGGTTCGATGTCGCCGCCGACGCCCGGCTTTCTGCAGCGGCTCTATTTCCTCGACGGCAGCCGCTCGGCCTGCGAATGGGAAAAGACGCCGGGCGCGCCGGTGACGGGGCTGCTCCCCGCGGCGCAAATGGCAGCGGTCTATCGGCGCGATTACGTCCAGAACAGCAACGACAGCTATCGCTGGGCGAATATCGAAGCACCGATTGCCGAACTCGGGCCGATGATGGGCCCCGATTTCCATCTGCTGCCCAGCATGCGCACGCGGTCGGGGCTGCAGGAAATCCGGCGCGTCCTGCAATCGGGCAAGTTCGATATCGACCTTGGCATCCAGACGATGCTTGGCAACAAGAATTTTGCCGGCGCCCTTGCGATGCCTTCGATGCGGAAGCTTTGCGAACGTTCCGATGCGCCGAAGCCGGCGTGTGCGGCGCTTGCCAAATGGGACGGCACGGCTGATCTGGGCAGCCGCGGTGCGATGCTGTTTGCGATCTTCTGGGGCAAGACGGGATTGCGGGCCGACCTGTGGACTGACACATTCGATCGCAGCGACGTGATCGGCACACCGCGCACGATCGCGGTCGACGGGGCCGCGGGCGACGCGCTGCTTGCCGACCTTAAATTTGCGGCCGATACGCTGACCAAGATGGGCATCGCGCTCGACGCGCCGCTCGGCGAGGTGCAGTTCGCCGAACGCGGCGAAGAGCGGATACCGATTTCGGGATCGCCGGTGGGCACGCTCAACTATACCGCCGCCTTGCCGGTCAAGGGCGGCTTCGGCGTCGTCCATGGCGCGAGCTATGTGCAGTCGGTCGGCTTCGACGACAAGGGGCCGGTCGCCAAGGCGATCCTGACCTATTCGCAATCGACCGACCCCGCGTCGCCGCATTATGCCGATCAGACGCGCGAATTTTCGAAGCTGGCGCTGCACCCCTATCCCTTCTCGAAGGAAGAGATTGCGGCGCAGGCGATCAGCGAGCCGGTGACGATCCGTCAATGAGCCTGCCGCCGAAGAGGCGGGCCGGAAAAAGGGGAGCAATCATGAATGACGCGCGCCAGGGATCGGCGATCCTGACCTATCTTGTGCTGACGGTAGTTTTCTGTGCGCTGCCCTATTTCCTGATCGGCTATACCGGCGAGGTTGGCGGGGGGAATGCCGGTTATGTCACCGCGCTGATGTGGGGGCCGGCGCTGGCCGCGATCGTTACCGTGTGGCTCAAGAAGCTCGACTGGGCTTCGCTCGGCTTCGCGTGGCGCGATACGCGGTCGTCGTGGTGGAGCTATTTGCTGCCGATCTTCTATGCCGCGGTGGCCTATATGGTCGTCTGGGGCACGGGCATGGGCGGCTTCGCGGAGCCTGAGAGCATCGCGGCGCTCGCCGATCGACTCGGCTGGACCTTCACCGATCCGGAGCGCTTCGTTCCCGCCTATTTCCTGTTCGTCGGCATTACCGGGATCATCGCCGGGACCGCGCGCGGGCTGGGCGAGGAGATCGGCTGGCGCGGTTTCCTGGCGCCGCGGCTGCACGACAAGTTTGGTTTCACCGGCGGCGCGGCGGTGACGGGCGTCATCTGGACATTGTGGCATGTCCCGCTGATCCTGTTCGCCAATTATAACAGCGGGGCGCCGCAATGGTTCGCGCTGACCTGTTTCTTCATCATGGTGATGAACCTCAGCTTCATCATGGCGTGGTTCCGGTTGAAGTCGGGCAGCGTCTGGCCGGCCGCGATCATGCACGGCAGCCACAACCTGTTCATCCAGACGATCTACACGCCGCTCACCGCGCCGAAGGGCGATGTCACCGCCTATGCGATCGACGAGTTCGGTTTCATGATCCCGCTCACGACCTTCGTCATTGCGCTGGTCCTGTGGCTGCAGCGCGACCGGGCGATCACGGCTTATGAAACACGGAAGGCCGCGCATGACGCGGGCTGAAATCTTGGCGATAAAAGGGGATTGGTCATGAATGGACGACGTCTCGGATGGGGACTGGCCTCGGTGCTGGCGATCGGATCGCTCGCGCCGGGCGTGGCGGCAGAGGAGCCGCGCGCCCGCGATCTCGGCGTTCCCTTCCACGGCGATCCCGGTCCGCTCAATGCCATCACCGACGTGCCTGGCGTCGAGGTCGGGCACAGCACGATCATCAAGGGCGACGGGCCGCTCGAGGTCGGCGTCGGTCCGGTGCGTACGGGGGTCACTGCGATCCTGCCGCGCGGCAAGAATTCGACCGTGCCGGTGTTCGGTGCCTGGGCGACGGCCAATGCAGCGGGCGAGATGACCGGGACGATCTGGATGGAAGAGCGCGGGTCGTTCGACGGGCCGGTGATGATCACCAACACGCACAGCGTCGGCGTCGTCCGCGATGCCGTGGTCAAATATCTGGCCGACAGCAAGGCGTGCTGCCTGTTCTACACCCCGGTCGTTGCCGAAACCTGGGATGGCTTCCTCAACGATGTGAACGGTCAGCATGTGAAGACCGAACATGCGTTGCAGGCGATCGCGACCGCTAGCGGCGGGCCGGTTCCCGAAGGCAATGTCGGCGGGGGCACGGGCATGGTCTGCGCCGGGTTCAAGGGCGGCATCGGCACCGCCTCGCGCAAGGTCGATATCGGGGGCAAACAATATACGGTCGGCGTGCTGGTCCAGTGCAATTACGGGGCGCGGCCCTTGCTGCGCATTGCCGGCGCGCCGGTCGGACAGGAACTTGCCGCCAGCTATCTGCCGTGCAGCGACCTGCCGGGCAAGGCGGTCTACAAGCCCGAGCGGCGCTGTACCCCGATCAGCAAAAAGCCCTATGAGCCCGAAGGCTCGATCATCGTCGTGATCGCGACCGACATTCCGCTGCTGCCGCACCAGCTCAAGCGCATCGCCAAGCGTCCGACGCAGACGATCGGGCGGATGGGCGACATCAGCCACAATCTGTCGGGCGATATCTTCATGGCTTTCTCGACCGCCAACGCGGGGGCGCTCGACGAAAGCGCGGCGGGAGTACAGGCGGTCTCGGCGATCTCGAATTCGGAGATCACCAAGGTGTTCGAGGCGGCGGTCGATGCGACCGAGGAATCGATCGTCAACGCACTGGTCGCGGCGAAGACGATGACGGGACGCGACGGCGTCACCGTCTATGCGCTGCCGCACGAGGAACTGCGGACCATCCTGGCAAAATATGGCCGGCTGCCCGGCGCCAAGTAGAATTCCTCGCTTACGTCATCCCGGCGTTGCCGGGATGACGATTTAAGTAAATGGGATCACATCTTACCGAGCGCGGGCGAAGCGGTCGGTCGCTTCGATTAGTTCGTGGAGGATGCCCGGCTCGTTGAAGACGTGCCCGGCACCTTCGACGATGCGCAGGTCCGAACCGGGCCAGGCCTGATGCAGCTCCCACGCGCGCCGCAGCGGGCAGGGGATGTCGTAGCGGCCGTGAACGATCACCCCCGGAATAGCGGCAAGGCGGCCAGCGTCGCGCAGCAACTGTTCGGGTTCGAGCCAGCAGTCGTTGAAGAAATAATGATTTTCGATCCGGGCAAAGGCGATGGCATAATGATCCTCGCCGAAGTTCGCGCTCAACTCTTCATCGGGGAGCAATGTAATCGTCCCGGCTTCCCACACGCTCCATGCCTTGGCCGCTTCGAGCTGGGCAGCGCGATCGCTGCCGGTCAGGATGCGATTATAAGCAGCGACGAGATCCCATCGCTCGGCCGGCGGCACGGGGGCCAGAAAGCCTTCCCATTTGTCGGGATAGATCTGTGACACGCCGAACTTGTAATACCAGTCGACATCGCGGTCGGCGCCGAGGAAGATGCCGCGCAGGATGAGCTCGCTCACATGTTCGGGATGCGTTTCGGCATAGGATAGCGACAGCGTCGACCCCCAGCTGCCGCCGAAGACGAGCCAGCGATCGACCCCCGTCATTTCACGCAGCCGCTCGATATCGGCGACAAGATGCCATGTCGTATTGGCGTGCAGTTCGGCATGCGGGATCGACCGGCCGCAGCCGCGCTGGTCGAACAGCAGCACATCGTAAAGCGCGGGATCGAAGAGTTGGCGATGCGCGGGCGAGCAACCGGCGCCGGGCCCGCCGTGCAGGAAGACTGCCGGCTTGGCGCCGGGAGTTCCGCAGCGCTCATAATAGAGCTGGTGGCCGTCGCCGACGTCGAGCATTCCCGATTCATAGGGTTCGATTGCGGGATAAAGGGTTCGCAAGTCCTGCATTACTGGGCTCCGTGGCTGGAAAGGGCCGGCATCGGCAAGATCGCTACCCTCAGAGGAACTATTGCTGTATCGTTCCCCTGGCTTGCTCATGCCGAGTGCGGCCTTATGATTCTCAATATGTTCGAGGACATAAGGCGCGCGAACGGCACCCATGTGCAATCGACTAATTTTGCTGCTCAGGAAGATATATTCTGATGCCGAGGGAGCTGCCCAATCTGGACTGGTTGCGGGTGTTCGCATCGACCGCCGCAACCGAAAGCTTTGCCTTGGCGGCGGTCGAGCTTAGCGTGACGCCGGGAGCGGTCAGCCAGCGGATCAAGGCGCTCGAAGCCTATCTGGGGGTCGAGCTTTTCCAGCGCTATCCGCAGGGGGTCCGGCTAACCGAGGCAGGGAAGCGTTATGCGCAGCGCGTGCTGCCGCCGCTCGAGCAGTTGCTGGCGGCGACGCGCGACATCACGTCTTCGGGCGGGACCAAGGCGGTGAGGCTTACGATATTGCCCGCGCTGGCGCAGCTGTGGCTTGGACCGCGGATCGAGGATTTCCATAAGGCGCATGCCAATACGACGATCGAAATCTGGGCCGATCCCGTGGTCGTCGACCTGCGCACCTCGAATTTCGACGTCGCGATCCGCTATGGCCAGCCGCCGTTTCCGGGCTGCGACTATCGCGCGCTGTTTTTCGACGAGCTGGTACCCGTCGCTGCTCCGTCGCTGATCGAAACGGCCGAGCGCGACGAACATGGCCTGCCGGTCGGGATGCCGCTGATGCTCGACACCTATTGGGCGAATGATTTCGAGCATTGGCTCCATAGCACGGGCCATCCCCGCCCGGCCAATCTGATCACCCAGACCTTCTCGCTCTATTCGATGGTGGTCGAGGCGACACTAAGCGGTCGCGGGTTCATGATCGGCCACACGTCGGTGGTGTCCGACCTGATCGCGGAAGGGCGGCTGCAACCGCTTTCCGCCGACCGCGTGCCGGCTGGCAACCAATTCTATCTGCTGACCAAGGCGTCGTCGCCTTTGTCCGAGATTGCCGAAACCTTTATGGACTGGATCGTCGAGCAGGCGACACCTGGCGTCGCGGGATAATCGCAGAAGCAGCAATTCTGACCCAAAGGCGCAGGAATAATCGGATTGCGCCAATGTCGCCGCCGGACCACCCTCGGAAAAACTGGGCGTGCCGGGGGATGTAAGCCATGATGAAATCGCTGCTGGCTGTGGTGGCCCTTGCCGCCATCCTGCCCCTTCCCGTGATGCTGCAGGCGCAGGGCATCGAGCCGATCGTCAGGCCGGGTGGTGACGTGCTGCGCGACTATACGCCGATCCCCGCCGACGCCGATTATGAGCGCCGCGAAATGATGGTCCCGATGCGCGACGGGGTGAAGCTTTACACCGTCATTCTCGTCCCCAAGGGCGCAAAGGATGCCCCGATCGTCCTCAACCGCACACCCTATAATGCGACGGCGCGGGTGCTGCGCACGACGAGCCCGCAGATGGTCGACGCGGTGCCCTTCGAGGACCGGGAGTTTGCGAAGGCGGGCTATATCCGCGTCTGGCAGGACATTCGCGGCAAGTATAAATCGGAGGGCGACTATGTCGTCACGCGGCCGATGGTCGGGCCGCTCAACGATACCGGCGTCGACAACGGCACCGACGCCTATGACACGATCGACTGGCTGGTGAACAAGGCGAATCTGCCCGAAAGCAATGGCCGCGTCGGCATCATCGGATCGTCCTACGAAGGGACGACGGTCGTTCAGGCGTTGATCAAGCCGCACCCGGCGCTGAAGGTCGCGGTGCCCGAAAGCCCGCTCGTCGACGCATGGAAGGGCGACGACTGGTTTCACAACGGCGCGTTCCGGCAGGTGATGGCCGATTATATTGCGCAGCAGACCGGTGACCAGTCGATCGCCAAGGCCGCCTCGCGCGGCGGCTATGACGATTATGACAATTTTCGCCGCGCCGGATCGGCGGGCGACTGGGGCAAGGCGCGCGGATACGACCGGCTGCCCTTCTGGCGACGGTTGCAGGAGCATCCGGCCTATGACGCGGTGTGGCAGGGGCTGGCGCTCGACAAGCTGCTCGCCGCGAACCCGTCCGACGTCCCGACCCTGTGGGTGCAGCCCTTGTGGGATCAGGACGATATCTATGGCGCGATCCGCTCGTGGGAGGCGCTGAAGGCCAAGGGCAAGATGGGCAATAATCATCTTTTGCTCGGGCCGTGGTCGCACAGCCAGGTGAACCGCAACGACGTCGGCCGCAACCTCGGCCCGCTCCAGTGGAGCAGCAACACGATCACCCAATATTGGCGCGAAATGATCCTGCCCTTCTTCGACCAGCATCTGAAGGATGGCCCGCCCGCGAACATCCCGGCGGTGACCGCGTACAACACAGGTGAGGATCGCTGGGAGAAGCTCACGAACTGGCCGCTGGCGTGCGAGACGGGATGCCCGGCGCCGCTGACGCCGATCTACCTCGGCGCCGCTGGGCAGCTCGGCTTTCAGGCTGGCGCTGCGGGCGGCGACAGCTATGTCGCCGACCCTGCCAAACCGGTTCCGCATTACCCGCGCCCGGTGAATTTCGACGACGGCAGCTGGCAGAGCTGGCTGATCAGCGACCAGCGCGCCTTCGACGGGCGCCCCGATGTGATGACCTACCAGACCGACGTGTTGACCGATGCGGTGCGCGTTTCGGGCGCGCCGATCGCCGATATCTTCGCGCGCACCACCGGCACCGATGGTGATTTTGTCGTGAAGGTGATCGATGTGTATCCGGCGACCAATTCAAGCGATCCGAAAATGGGCGGGTACCAGCTGGCGATCGCTCTTGAAATCTTCCGCGGCCGCTATCGCGAGAGCTTCGAACATCCCTCGGCGATCCCGGCGGGCAAAGTGCAGCAATATAAGTTCCGCCTGCCGACGGTGAACCATGTGTTCAAGCCCGGCCACCGGATCATGGTGCAGGTCCAGTCGAGCCTCTTCCCCTATTACGACCGCAACCCGCAGACTTATGTCCCCAATATCTTTCAGGCGAAGCAGGCGGACTACCAGCCTGCGACAGTGACCATCGAGCGCGGCGGCAAGACGCCCAGCCGCGTGTGGTTGCCGGTCGTCTCGCTCGATCAGTCGGCGACGATGGTTCGCTGATCGTCATCCCGGCCCACGCCGGGACGACCATATTTTTACCGGAGAATTGCATTGAACAGTTGGACGCGCCGCAAGCCGATCGCCCCGGCGGGAGAGCGCCATCCCGACGCGCTGCCGCCGACCCTATCGTGGCCGCACCTGATGGCGCTCGGCGTCGGCGCGATCGTCGGTACCGGTATCCTCACCCTGATCGGCGTCGGAGCCGATCGGGCGGGCCCCGCGGTGCTCCTGTCCTTCGTCATCGCGGGCGCGGTCTGCGCCTGCGCGGCGCTCGCTTATGCCGAACTCGCGACGATCATGCCCGCGGCGGGCAGTGCCTACAGCTATTCCTATGCGGTGCTCGGCGAAGCGATCGCCTGGGTGGTGGGGTGGAGCCTGATCCTCGAATATTCACTGGTGGTATCGGCGGTCGCGGTCGGCTGGTCGGGCTATGCCTCGCCGCTGCTCACCGGGATCGGCTTCCCGGCAGCGCTCACCCAGGGGCCGGAACTGGGCGGCATCATCAACCTGCCCGCAGTGTTTATCATCGCGGTCGTCACCGGGCTGCTGCTGCTGGGGACAAGTGAAAGCGCGCGGGTGAATGCGGTGCTCGTGCTCGTGAAGATCGCAACGCTGTCGCTGTTCGTCGCTTATGCGCTGCCGCATTTCGACACGGCCAATCTCCATCCCTTCATGCCCTATGGCTTCGCGGCGAGCGTCGGCGAGGATGGCGTGCAGCGCGGGGTGATGGCGGCTGCGGCGATCATCTTCTTCGCCTTTTATGGCTTCGATGCGATTTCGACCGCGGCCGAGGAAACGAAACGCCCCGAACGCGACCTGGCGATTGGCATCATCGGATCGATGGTCGTCTGCACGCTCATCTACCTGCTCGTCGCCGCGACCGCGATCGGCGCGGTTTCCTTTACCCGCTTTGCTGACAGCCCCGAACCGCTGGCGCTGATTTTGCGGTCGCTCGGCCAGCCCGGCGTTGCGCATGTCGTCGCGACGGCGGCGGTGATCGCGCTGCCGACGGTGCTACTGGCGTTTCTTTATGGCCAGAGCCGTATCTTCCTCGCGATGGCGCGCGATGGCTTCTTGCCGATGGGGTTGGCGCGGATTTCGCGGCGCGGCACCCCGACGCGGATTACGGTGATGACCGCGGTGGTGGTCGCGACTCTTGCCGGTCTGCTGCCGATCGGCGAAATTGCGGCGCTCGCCAATGCGGGCACGCTGATCGCCTTCGTCGCCGTCGGCTTTTGCCTGATCATCCTGCGCCGTCGCTCGCCCGAACTGCCGCGCCCGTTCCGGGCGCCTGCCGTCGTCCTGGTCAGCCTCGGCACGGTCGGAGGTTGCCTCTATCTTCTCTTCAGCCTGCCCGCGCAGACCCTGTTCTGGTGCCTGATCTGGAACGTCGTCGGCATCGCGATCTACGCGCTGTACGGGCGGCGGCGGAGTTTGCTCGCCGCAGGATGAAAAAGCCTCGCCCTCGGAAGCAGCATTACTCGTTTGCGCGGGGCGGGGGTGGAGAGGGTAGTTGCCCCAGCCGCCGGGCACGCGCCCGGCACAACCCCCAAAGACCGGAGGCATTATGCTGCTAGGCGTTCCCAAAGAGATCAAGACCCATGAATATCGCGTCGGCCTGACCCCCGGTTCGGTCCGCGAATATGTCGCGCGCGGTCATGAAGTGCTCGTCGAAACCGGCGCCGGCCTTGGCATCGGCGCCGAGGACGATGTCTATCGCGCCGCGGGTGCGACGATCGCGAGCGATGCCGCCGAAGTGTTCAAGCGCGCCGAGATGGTGGTGAAGGTCAAGGAACCGCAGCCGTCCGAATGGGTCCAGCTGCGCGCGGACCAGATCCTCTTCACCTACCTCCATCTCGCGCCCGATCCCGAGCAGACGAAGGGCCTGCTCGCCTCGGGCTGTCACGCGATCGCTTATGAAACGGTCACCGACCGCTCGGGCGCGCTGCCCCTGCTGGCGCCGATGAGCGAAGTCGCCGGCCGCTTGGCGATCGAAGCGGCGGGTTCGGCGCTGCGTCGCCATGCCGGCGGCCGCGGCCTGCTGCTCGGCGGCGTTCCGGGCGTGGCGCCGGCGCGCGTGCTGGTGATCGGCGGCGGTGTCGTCGGCACGCATGCGGCGCGCATGGCGGTCGGCCTTGGCGCCGAAGTGACGATCGTCGACCGGTCGGTTCCGCGCCTGCGCCAGCTCGACGAACTGTTCGGCGGGCGCGTGCGCACGCGCATGTCGACGATCGACAGCATCGAGGAAGAATTGGTCGATGCCGATGTCACCGTCGGCGCCGTGCTGGTGCCGGGCGCGAGCGCACCGAAGCTGGTGTCGCGCGCGATGCTGGGCCGCATGAAGCCTCGTTCGGTGCTGGTCGACGTCGCGATCGACCAGGGCGGCTGCTTCGAAACGTCGCGGGCCACCACGCACGAAAACCCGACCTTCGAGGTTGACGGCGTGATCCATTATTGCGTCGCCAACATGCCGGGCGCGGTGCCGCTGACGTCGAGCCAGGCGCTTAACAACGCGACCTTGCCCTTCGGTCTCGCGCTTGCCGACAAGGGGCTCGCGGCGCTTGACGAAGATCCCCACCTGCTTGCCGGGCTGAATGTTTCGGGCGGGAAGGTGACCAATCAAGCGGTTGCCGAGGCGCTCGGGCTGTCATTTGAGGATGGGCGCGACACCATCCGCAAGCTCGCGGCCTGACGCGCAGCGGTGGGCATGGCCGGCCGGGCAGCCGGCCATGCCCAACGTCCTATGCCGCTGGCGTCTCGCGCGTGGGATCCGGCGCGAGCTGGCGGCTGTAGAGCCAGCCGATCCCGATCAGGCTGAAACCGAGCGCGACGAACGAACCGATCCGCGCCAGCCCTTCCAGCCCCGATGCATCGAACAGGAAGACCTTCCCCGCGGCACCGATCATCAGCACCAGCGACGCGATGCGCCAGTCGTGATGTTTCGAGCGGATACCCCATAGCAGGAAGCCGAGCGCGAGTGCGAGGAGCAGGATCGAGCGCAGGATATTCTCCGCGTCGGTCACGCCGCCGGTAGCCAGCAGCGATCCGTGGAAAAGCTGGCGCAGCGCCGCCCAGCCGAAACCCGCGACGAGCAGCATGACGGCGATCTGGATGATCCGGCCGAGTACCGCTGGCGGCTTGGCGAAGAGCGCCGGGATGCGCGTCACCCCGAACCATGGCAGCAGGAAAAGCGGTACGATCAGGTTGGCGAGCGGCCATGCCCCGACCGCCTGCGCCGCCCATAGCGGATTGTGCAGGACAAGGCCGTAAAGGAGCGCGTGTGCGGTTCCCGCGAGGACGAGCGGGCGGGCGAGGCCGGTCATGCCGCGCCGCAGCGCGAGCCATCCGCCGCCGATCAGCAACGCCCCCCATACCAGTCGCTGAACGATGCCGGTCGCGACGAAATCGTCGCCCGCCATCGCGGCGAAGCCGAGGCGGTAGAGCCCGTGAAGCGCGATGCCGCCGACGCTTCCGGCAAGCGCGAGGCCCGCGATCCAGAGCCAGCGGGGCAAGGCGTCGCGGATCAGCCACAGCGGGACGCCGAACAGCAAGGCGGGTAGGAGGAGGCGGAGCAGCAGCGGCTCGGCCGTCAGCGAAGGGACGTCGAGCTGCATCGGCAGCGCGACGAGCGATAGCAGCGCCTTCGTCGCCCATGCCGCGATCGGCAGCGCGGCCCAGGCGAGGCTGAGCACCGCAAAACTCGCTGCCGCACTGTCGATCCGATCGGCGCGAATGCGTCGTACGGCGAAAAGCATCGCGGCACCGCCGAGTGCCGGAACCAGCATCAGGGTGCCCGATGGGACAAGCTGCGCGAAGGCACCATAAGCGAGCAGCGCGGCCGCGATCTGGCCGATGCGCCGCACGATCGCTCCCTCGGCCCGCAGCGCCAGCAGCAGCGCCGCGACGGCGAGGCCGGCCCAGCGCAGGAGGGCCCTGCCGTCGGCGCCATCGGCCCCCTCGACCAGTCGCGGCAGTTCGGCGAGCGCGCGCGGCGTCGCGGCGAGCGCGGCGGCGGCGGCGCCGACGAAGCCCGCGGCGATCCGTTCGATGCGCCGATCGTGCGCGGCCTCGCCGAAGAAGAGCAGGGCAGCCGCGACGATCGCGACGCCAAGCGGCGCCATCCACGGCGGCAGGAGTAGCAGGATCGCGATAGCCAGCAGCGCGCTGCCGGTCGCGGTGAGCCAGGCGAAGCGGCTGTCGGCGACGCGGCCTTCGACCTTCCAGCCGCGCGCGATGCCCGTGCTGGCGAGCAGTGCGCCGCCGAGCGCGATGAGTGCGAGGGTGCCGTCACCGACGCTCCAGAAATGCCATTTGGTGAGCGGCAGCGGGGCAATCGCGATCGCGCAAAGCTCCCATGTGCGGCGCAGCACCTTGGGCGGCGTCCAGAGCCGGGCGAGAAGCGGGAGTGCGTGGATCGCGAGAAGCGCGGCGCCGATGACGCTGAACCAGATAGGCGCCGGGTCGGGCCAGGCGAAGAGCAGCGCCAGCGACAGCAGCAGGCTGATCGTCGGCACGATGGCGTAGTCGCGCTCGCGCCAAGCGAGCCACTGGCCCGCCGCCGCGATCAACGCGAACAATCCCCAATGGAGCGGCGCGAAGCCGCCATAGCCGACGAGCAGCGCCAGTTGGAGCGCCCCGACGATCGCCGACGCCGAACGCAGCAATGCGGCGCGTGGACCGTCATAGCCGATCATCGGCACCGCGATCGCCAGCAGCAGGACGAAGCCGCCGGTCGAGAACGAGGCGAGTGCGTCGACCGCCGAACTGGCCAGCACCATCCACAGGCCCCAGCCGGCACCGCCGACAAGTGCGGCGAGTGCGAGCCACGGCCAGCGTCGCGCTTTTGCTACCCCGGCGAGGCCGGCGATCGTCAGCGCGAGATAGACAGCGAGCAGCGGCACATTGGGCTCGATCGCGCCGACCATCGCCGGCGCCGCGAGCCCGCCGGCAAGGCCGAGCAGCGCGCTGGGCGGACCAAAGCGCAGCGACAGGCCGAGCGCCGCGGCGGTGACGAGCGCGAGCGCGAAAAAGGCAAGCAGCGGCCCGATCAGCAGATAGACGTTCGCCGCGACCATGATCGCGGCATAGAGTGTTGCGATGCCCGCGCCCGAAAGCGCCTGCGGCACCCGCACGTCGCGCAGCCTCGCCTCGTTGCGCCAAGCATATTCGGCGCCGCCGATCAGCGCAAACCCGAACAGCAATCCGGTGACGATCTGGACGCCGGGTGTGAAGATACGCGCGAAGAAGCCGGCGTCGATCGCGTAGCGAACGATGAGCACCCCGGCGATCGCGAGGGTCAGGCCGCCAGCCCAGATCGGCAGCGTCTTTCCGAACAGATTTTCGAACCGCGATGCGAGGCTGCGCGGCGGTTCGCTCGCGGCGGCGGCGGGCGGAGTAGCGGCGGTGTGTGCCTTCGCCTTTTTCGGGGCTTCCTTTGTGGCCGCCGCGATATCCTTTTCGTTGGATTTCGATGGTGGGCCGGAAGGCGCTGGGGGCATCGGTTCGGCAGGAATGTCTCGAACGGGAAGAGGGGCAGGGGCTGTTTCGGCGCCCGGAGAGGCGCCGGCCAACTGATCGATCGACAGGCCTGCATGGCGCTGCAACGCGCCGATCCGTTTTGCCGCTTCCGCCAGCGTCTTCTCGGCGCGCTTCAGGCGCCCGCGTGCGTCCATCAGCAGGACGAAGAATAAAAGCATGCCCAGAAAGGCGAGGAAGTCGAACATGATGATCCCTTCAGCTTGCCGTCGTAGCAGGCAATGCGCGTGAATTCGATTGGCCCCTGAAAATGTCAGCGATCACCTTCGATCGACGCCAAGCGCGCGGCCATCCCGAAGGCATCGTCCAACGCCGCCATCGCTGCGGTATTGTCGAATATGCACCATGCCGGGGCGGCTGCGCGTCTTTCGCTTGCGATCTGTCCGGCATAATTGTCGAGCCGCGCGGCGCCATAGGGTGACCGATAGATGACGGGCGAACCATGGAGCCGCCAATAGGAAAGGCCGCGCCAGCCGCCCGGGGTGGCGGCGGCGGGCACGCGGGCCGGATCAGCGGCGACGCGTGCGACTTCCAGCTCTTGCAGCAGCTTGTCGGGCTCCGGCTCGAACCAGCTCGGATGGCGCGGCTCGCAGACGATGTGCGCCGGGGTGGCGGCGGAGAGTTCGCGAAAAAAGGCGTCCGCAACCTCCGATCGATAGGCGAGTTTCGGCGGCAACTGGACCAGCAGCACCGCCAGCTTGGCACCGAGGCCCGACGTTTCGGCGAGCAACCGTGCGATCAGTTCGTCGCAGTTCGCCAATCCACGATGGTGGGTGATCGCGCGCGGGACCTTCACCGCGAAACGGAAATCGTCCGGAACGATGGCGCCCCAACGCGACCAGGTGGCGGGGCGGTGCGAGCGGTAGAAGGAGCTGTTGACCTCGACGCATGAAAATCGCGCGGCATAGCGCTCGAGCGCTATGCCCTCGCACGGAAAGCGATCCGCATATTGCGAGGCGATGCTCCACCCCGCGGTTCCGACCCTGAACGACATTCGGGAACAACGCCGCCGCAGCCGAGTGGATGCGCGCAACTTTTGGGCGAGCCCTTCATTTCAACAGGGCGGGGTACAGGAAAGCGACTGCCATGAAACCCACCGACACCGATGCCACGCATATCCTTGCTGCCGACCACCGCACGGTCGAAGGGCTGTTCGAAGAGTTCGAGAAAGCGAGCGGCAGCGACCGCAAGGCAAAGCTCGCCGAGAAAATTTGCACCGAACTCAAGATCCACGCCCAGATCGAGGAGGAAGTCTTTTATCCCGCGCTCAAGGGCAAGATCGACGATGATCTGCTGAAAGAAGCTTATGTCGAACATGACGGGGCGAAGATGCTGATCAACGATATTCTCGCCTCCGGCCCCGAGGACGAATATTTCGAGGCGAAGGTCACCGTGCTGTCCGAAGAGATCAGGCATCATGTGAAGGAAGAAGAAAAGCAGCACGACAATATGTTCCAGCAGGCACGCGCCGCCGACGTCGATCTCGATGCGCTTGGCGAACGGATGCTCGCGCGCAAGGGAGAGCTGAAGCGTCAGGCCGAGACGGCCGGGCTGCCGCCTGCCGAACTCGTCACGATGTAACCGGCGCCGGCCGGCGATCGCGTGACGAAGGAGGATCGGGTGCAACGAATCCGGGACAATGGTCTCACCATCGTGCTTCTTTTATTGTTTACGGGGAGTATTGTTGGGCAATGGCTTACGGGATGGCGCGTGTCGGTCGAGGATGCGGGGCGGCATGGCGAACCGGCGCTGTCGCTGGCCGCTTATACGCTGAGCCCCGAATTTCTCTCTTCGGTCTTCGAAAATTGGGAGAGCGAGTTTCTGCAAATGTCGGCGTATGTCGTGCTGACCGCCATCCTGGTTCAGCGTGGATCGTCGGAGTCGAAGGACCCCGACGATCCGCCGCGCGACGAAGATCTGGAAACACAGGCGATGAAGCCGGGCGCACCGGCGATCCTTCGCAAGGGGCGGCTGGCCCGTGCCCTCTATGCGCGCTCGCTCGGCATCATTCTTGCCCTGCTCTTCGTCCTGTCGTTCCTGATGCACTGGACGCAGAGCGCCAGGGCGGCGGCAAAGGAAGCGGTGGCGCATGGCGAGGTCGCGCCGGGCGTCATCGCCTATCTCGGCGATCCGCAGCTTTGGTTCGAATCCTTCCAGAACTGGCAGAGCGAATTTCTGTCGACCGCGGTATTGGTCGTGCTGTCGATTTTCCTGCGCCAGCGCGAATCGCCGGAGTCGAAGCCCGTCGCGGCGCCGCACGCGCAAACGGGCGCCTGATGGCGGTGCGGGCGTGCCGGACCGATGGATCTTCGATGATCGACGGCGCCGCGTTCGACGCGGACGCGGCGATGCTGTGCATCCGCTTTCGCGACAGCGGGACCTATTTTTACTTTGAGGTTCCCGAGGAGCTGTTCGATGGCTTGTGCCATGCCGCATCGGCCGGCGGCTTTTTCAACGAGCGGATCAAGGACCGGTTTCGCTGCGCGCGCGATCCCGGCAGACGCCGCTTTGGTCCGCTGTGATGGATATGGCGACTCAGTATTTTATAGCCTTGCGCGCCTGTTCGACGGTGCGCCAATATGTTAACGGTATCAGACAAATCCGAAACTTCTCGCCGAAGCGGCTTCACAAGAGCCGCACGGCAACGACTGCCTGACCTTTCCCGCGGACTTCCCGGTCCGGCGGCAAACAGAAAGAGAATCGGAAAACACGCGATGCAAACACCCGGGGAATTTGAATTGTCGCGGCGGGGCGTACTCGCCGGCGGCGCGGCATCGGTCGCGACGGCGGCGCTGGTGCCGATTGGCGCCGCCGCCGAGGCGCGCGAGGCCGCGGCTGCGCTGCCGACCGCGAAGGTCGCCTTTGACGTGAACGGCACCGCGCACGAGTTGGAGCTCGATACGCGAACGTCTTTGCTCGACGCGCTGCGCGAACATTTGAAGCTGACGGGCACCAAGAAGGGATGCGATCACGGCCAGTGCGGCGCGTGTACGGTCATCGTCGACGGGCGGCGGATCAACAGCTGCCTGACGCTCGCCGTGATGCACGACGGCGACAGGATCACGACGATCGAGGGACTGGGCACGCCGGACAAGATGCACGCGATGCAGGACGCGTTCGTCGAGCATGACGGCTATCAATGCGGCTATTGCACCCCGGGCCAGATCTGTTCCGCCGTCGCGGTGCTGGGCGAGATCAAGGCGGGGGTGCCGAGCCACGTCACCGCCGACCTGACCGCCGCGCCAAAGGTCACCGCGGCCGAGATTCGCGAACGGATGAGCGGCAATATCTGCCGCTGCGGCGCCTATTCGAACATCATCGACGCGATCACCGATGTTGCGGGGGTGAAGGCATGAAAAGCTTCACCTATGAGCGCGCCGACACGCCCGCTGCGGCGACCGCCGCCTTCGCCCGCGCGCCCGGGGCGCGCTTCATCGCGGGGGGCACCAACCTGCTCGACCTGATGAAGCTGGAGATCGAGACGCCAGCACACCTGATCGACGTCAGCCGACTCGCGCTGGACAAGATAGAAGCGACCAAAGAGGGCGGCCTCCGAATCGGGGCGATGGTGCGCAACACCGACCTCGCGAGCGATGCGCGCGTGCGCCGCGATTACGGCCTCTTGTCGCGCGCGCTGGTCGCGGGCGCATCGGGGCAGCTTCGCAACAAGGCGACGACCGCGGGCAATTTGCTCCAGCGAACGCGTTGCCCCTATTTCTACGACACCAACCAGCCGTGCAACAAACGCAAGCCCGGCAGCGGCTGCGCCGCGATCGGCGGCTTCAATCGCCTGCACGCGGTGGTCGGCGCGAGCGAGGCGTGTATCGCGACGCATCCGAGCGACATGGCGGTCGCGATGCGGGCGTTCGATGCGGCGGTCGAGACGGTCGATGCGGCGGGCAAAGTGCGCGCGATCCCACTTGCCGATTTCTACCGTGCGCCGGGAACGACGCCGCATCTCGAGACGGTGTTGGCCCCCGGCGAATTGATTACCGCGGTGACGCTGCCCAAGCCGGTCGGCGGCACGCATGTCTATCACAAGGTCCGCGACCGTGCGTCCTATGCCTTCGCGCTGATCTCGGTCGGTGTGATCGTCCAGCGCGACGGCACGGGCCGCGTCGCATTGGGGGGCATCGGCTACAAGCCGTGGCGTGTCGAGGCGGCCGAGGCCGAACTGCCGCGCGGCGCGAAAGCGGTCGCCAGCGGGCTGCTCGCGGGCGCCAAAACGACCCATGAAAATGCCTATAAGCTCCCCTTGGTCGAGCGCACGCTCGCCGGGGTGCTGGCACAAGCGAAGGGCTGAGCCATGAAGTTCGAAACGCCCGCCACGACCAATCCGATCGATCAGTTGAAGGTGATCGGCAAGCCCACCCGCCGCATCGACGGCCCACTCAAGACGACGGGCACCGCGCCCTATGCCTATGAACGGCACGACGTCGCGGCAAACCAGGCTTATGGCTATGTCGTGGGGTCGGCGATCGCCAAGGGGCGGATTGCTTCGATGAACCTCGACGCGGCGAAGGCTGCGCCCGGTGTCCTCGCCATCGTCACCGCGGCAAACGCCGGCAAGCTGGCGAAGGGCGATTTCAACACCGCCAAATTGCTCGGTGGCCCCGAAATCGACCATTATCATCAGGCGATCGCGTTGGTCGTCGCCGAAAGCTTCGAACAGGCGCGGGCGGCAGCATCGCTCGTCCGGGTCGAATATACGCGCGGCAAGGGCGCATATGATCTCGCTGCGGCGATGGGCACGGCGATCAAGCCGCAGGCGTCTTTCGGCACCGAGCCCGACAGCGGTATCGGGAATTTCGCCGCCGCCTTCGCCGAAGCGCCGGTGCAACTCGACGCGCGCTACACGACCCCCGATCACAGCCACGCGATGATGGAACCGCATGCGTCGATCGCGGCGTGGGAGGGCGACAAGCTGACCGTGTGGACGTCCAACCAGATGATCGCCTGGTCGGTCGGCGACATGGCCAAGACGCTGGGCATCCCGAAGGAAAATATCCGCTTTGACTCGCCCTATATCGGCGGCGGCTTTGGCGGGAAGCTGTTCAACCGCGCCGATGCGCTGCTCGCCGTGCTCGGCGCCAAGGCGGCGGGGCGGCCGGTCAAGGTGGCACTTACGCGTCCGCTGATGATCAACAACACCACGCACCGCCCCGCAACGATCCAGCGCGTCCGCCTGGGCGCGACCGCCGACGGCAAGCTGACCGCGGTCGGGCACGAAAGCTGGTCGGGCGACCTGCCCGGCGGCGGCCCCGAAACCGCAGTCGGGCAGACGCGCCTGCTTTATGCCGGCGAAAACCGCATGACCGCGATGCGCCTCGCCGTGCTCGACCTTCCCGAAGGCAATGCGATGCGTGCGCCCGGCGAGGCGCCGGGGCTGATGGCGCTCGAGATCGCGGTCGATGAAATGGCCGAGAAGCTGGCAATGGATCCGGTCGCGTTTCGGGTGCTCAACGATACGCAGGTCGATCCGGAAAAGCCGAGCCGGCCCTTTTCGCAGCGCCGCCTCAATGAATGCATGGAAACCGGTGCCGAGAGGTTCGGCTGGTCGAAGCGCAATCCGAAACCCGGGCTGACCCGCGATGGGCGCTGGCTGGTCGGGATGGGCGTTGCGGCGGCGTTTCGCAACAACCTCAACGGTCCCTCGGCAGCGCGCGTCCGGCTCGACAAGTCGGGCATCGTCACTGTCGAGACCGACATGACCGATATCGGCACCGGCACCTACACGATCATCGCACAGACGGCGGCGGAGATGATGGGCGTGCCGCTGGACAAGGTCGTCGTGAAGCTTGGCGACTCGGCCTTCCCCGTGTCGGCGGGTTCGGGCGGGCAGTGGGGCGCGAACAGCTCGACCGCGGGAGTCTATGCCGCATGCGTCAAGCTGCGCGAGGCGGTGGCACAGAAGCTGGGGATAAATGCCGCCGATGCGGTGTTCGCCGATAGCAAGGTCAAGGCAGGGCGCCGCAGTGCGCCTCTCGGTGACGCCGCCGCCGATGGCGAACTCGTCGCCGAAGACATGATGGAATATGGCGACCTGGCCGAGAAATATCAGCAATCGACCTTTGGCGCGCATTTCTGCGAGGTCGGCGTCGATGCGATGACCGGCGAAATCCGCGTCCGCCGCATGCTCGCGGTCTGTGCCGCCGGTCGTATCCTCAACCCCAAATCGGCGCGCAGCCAGGTGATCGGCGCGATGACGATGGGCGCGGGCGCGGCGCTGATGGAGGAACTGGCGGTCGACAAGCGCTTCGGCTTTTTCGTCAACCACGACCTTGCGGGCTATGAGGTCCCCGTCCACGCCGACATTCCGCATCAGGAAGTGATCTTCCTCGACGAAACCGACCCGACGACATCGCCGATGAAGGCGAAGGGGGTCGGCGAGCTGGGCATTTGCGGCGTGGCGGCAGCGGTCGCCAATGCCATTTATAACGCAACCGGCGTTCGTGTCCGTGATTATCCGATCACGCTCGACAAGCTGCTCGATAAATTGCCGGATATTGCATGATCAGCGCCGGGCGAGATCTTCGGGGCGGTCGATGTCCGCCAGCTCGCTGCGGCTTGTCATGACGAGCGTCGCGCCGGCCAGCAACGCCTTGCCGCCCCGATCGCCCGCACCCGCGCGCAGCCGGTCGAACAGCGGCCGCGCGAACAGCGCCGGGGGCATCGCCGTTTGCCCATCGGACGAGGCGACGATCGGTGCATCGTGCGGATCGAAGCGCGCCAGCAAATTGCCGAGATGGCGGGTGCTGACGAAGGGCATGTCGGCGAGGCAGATCAGCGCCGCCTGTTCGGGGCCGCGCGCCGCTTCGGCGATGCCGCATGACAGCGATTGCGACAGGCCGCGTTCGGGGTGCGGGTTGACGGCGATGTCGAAATCGAGCGCCGCCAGCATCGCGGCAAGCGCGCCGCCGTCGTCGTGGCAGACCGCGATCCGGCGCCCCGGCGCCAGGGCGACGATCCGCCGCGCCGCGTGCAGCGCGAGCGGCTCGCCGTCGAACGGCGTGAGCAATTTGTCGTCGGCGCCAAAACGCCGCGATTGTCCGGCGGCGAGCAGGATGGCGGCAATGTCCCCGGGATCTGTCACAGCGCTTCGCCTCTCCTTCGCCACTCTCAGCGCAGAAGCCCGATGATAGCAACCGCCGCCGCCGATATATTGGCTTTTGCCCTGGCGCGGATCGACGAGGGGCTGGGGACCGCGCTCGTAACCCTGACCGATATCGAGGGGACTTCGCCGCGCGCGATCGGCGCGCAGATGGCGGTGGCCGAAGACGGCCGCTACGCCGGTTCCTTTTCGGGCGGCTGTATCGAAGCGGCGGTCGTCGCGGAGGCGACCGGCACGCTTGCCGACGGCCGGGCAAGGCTCGTGCGCTTTGGCGCGGGATCGCCTTACCTCGATATCCGCCTGCCGTGCGGCAGCGGGATCGACCTTTTGTTCAACCCGCACCCTGACCCGGCGGCGCTTGCCGGGGTCCTGTCGAACCTCGACCGCCGCATGGTCGCGACGCTGCGACTGTCGCATGAGGGCGTCGACGCGGAGGGTGGAGGAGATGCGTCGGCGACCGGCTGGCAGGGCAAGGATTTCCGGATTTGCTACCCGCCGCGGCTTCGCATCGTCGCGATGGGGCAGGGCGAAGAACTGACAGCGCTCGCGCGGCTGGGGACGGTATTCGGCGCCGATGTCTGCGTGCTTTCGCCCGACCGGCGGGCTTTGGCCGAACTCGCCGCCGAAGGGACCGCCGCCATCGAACTGACGGCGCGCACGCATTTGCCGCCGGTCGCTACCGATCCATGGACGGCGGTCGTTTCGGTCTTCCATGACCGCGACTGGGAGGAAGAACTCCTTCCGCGCGCGCTCGAACTCCCGGGCTTCTACGTCGGCGCGATCGGAAGCCAGCGAACGCGGGCGGCCCGGCTCGACGCGTTGCGCGCCGCCGGTGTCCCTGACCGGCTCGTCCGCAAGCTGCAGACCTCGGTGGGGCTGATTCCCGCCACGCGCGACCCCGCGACGCTCGCGCTTTCGATCCTTGCGCAGGTCGCGGAGCAATATCAGGCTCTCGACGTAACGACGCTCTGTTCCGAAATCTTCGACTTCAACGTTCCGGCCTGATCCAAGCGGGTGATCATTTTTGGTTGAAACGTCATCCTGGCCTTCGCCGGGATGACGGAAGGAAGAAAGGCGCATATTCGGGCCGGATATTTGCAAGAACGCGCCAAGGCGTTGCGCCGCGGGGGTTGGCCTGTTAGGCGCGCGACCGTCTTTTCTCGCCAAGGGAACCATCATGTCCGATTCCATCAAGCGTGTCGTCCTCGCCTATTCGGGGGGGCTCGACACCAGCGTCATCCTGAAATGGCTTCAGGTCACCTATGGCTGCGAGGTGGTGACCTTCACCGCCGACCTGGGACAGGGCGAGGAATTGGGCCCGGCGCGCGACAAGGCGGTGCTGATGGGCGTCAAGCCCGAACATATCTATATCGACGATGTGCGCGAAGAATTCGTCCGCGACTTCGTCTTCCCGATGATGCGCGCCAATGCCCGCTACGAGGGCGATTATCTGCTCGGCACCTCGATCGCACGGCCGCTGATTTCGAAGCGGCTCGTCGAGATCGCGAAGGAAACGGGCGCCGACGCCGTTGCGCATGGCGCGACGGGCAAGGGCAACGACCAGGTGCGTTTCGAGCTTTGCGCCTATGCGCTCAATCCCGACATCAAGGTGATCGCGCCGTGGCGCGAATGGGACCTGACCAGCCGCACCGCGCTGATCGACTTTGCCGAGAAGAACCAGATCCCGGTGCCGAAGGACAAGCGCGGCGAAAGCCCGTTCAGCACCGACGCGAACCTCCTCCACACCTCATCGGAGGGCAAGGTGCTCGAGGATCCGTGGGAAGAGACCCCCGATTATGTCTATTCGCGCACGGTCAATCCCGAGGATGCGCCCGACACGCCCGAATATATCACCATCGATTTCGAACGCGGCGACGGCGTCGCGCTGAACGGCCAGGCGATGTCGCCCGCGACCTTGCTCGCGGCGCTCAACGACCTTGGCCGCAAGCATGGGATCGGCCGCCTCGACCTGGTCGAGAACCGTTTCGTCGGCATGAAGTCGCGCGGCATGTACGAAACCCCGGGCGGCGAAATCTATGCGCGGGCGCATCGGGGCATCGAAAGCATCACCCTCGACCGCGGCGCGGCGCATCTCAAGGACGAGCTGATGCCGAAATATGCCGAGCTCATCTACAACGGCTTCTGGTTCACGCCCGAGCGCGAAATGCTCCAGGCGGCGATCGACCATAGCCAGGAAAAAGTGTCGGGCACCGTCCGCCTGAAACTCTACAAGGGCAATGCCGACGTCGTCGGTCGCAAGTCGCCGAACAGCCTTTACAGCGAACGCCATGTGACCTTCGAGGATGACGCTGGCGCCTATGACCAGAAGGATGCAGCGGGCTTCATCAAGCTGAACGCGCTGCGCCTGAAGCTACTGGCGAAGCGCGACCGCTAGGACCGGATCGGGGCCCGACCGGCTGTCCGTTATATTGTCCCTTATCGGGCGAGCCGGTTCGATAGAATCGGCTCGTCGTGCATTTCTGCATGAGCGCGGCAGGGCGACCGGAAGGCGCGCCCACCGATCGTAACAAAAATTGCTTTTACCGCCCCTATGTCGGAATTCTGCAATCGGAATCGCTGCCGATTCGCAAGAAACCAACGACCGAATGGGGAGGATGCCGCTTTTAGCGGGTGATTTATCATGTCCAATCAAAATTCCGTCGATCAGGCTGACTATGAATGGCAGCGCTGTTCGCTGATGTTGCCGCGCGTCGGCCTGATCCTGAGTCGCCACGGATTGCGTACGCGCGTCATCCTGCCCGGCGATTATATGGTTCGTCGTTCGCGGACATTGGGGCAGCGGCTCTATCGCCGCCGTTCGTCGCTGGACTGACTTGCGTGCAGCGCCGGCGGACCTTCCCGCTCTGGCCGAAAAACATGGTGGCCTTGCCGGTTTGAAAGCGCCAAACCGGATGTGCTTGCGTGTCCATGGAGGTGACCGGCAAGCGACGAGAGGGTTTCGCCGCCATGCGCATGTTCGATTTTTCTTCGTGGCAAAGCATCGGGACGACGTTGCTCGGCCTTGCGATCGTGACCTTCCTGGGCATCGGCATCCGCCTGATGGTCATGATGACGGTGCAGCAGCGCCGCGAGCGAATGAACCGCCAGATCAACGAGCGGCTGCGGACGTTGATCGCCGCCTACAAGACGCTTGGCGGTTCCTTCACCGGCAATCTGACGGTCGATCCGCGCCACCTGCGCGATCTGCGGCGCTACGAAAGCGCCCCGGCGGGCGAAACGTCGCCGGAAGCGGCCGAAAGGGGTGAATCGGATCGGCCGCGCCGGATTCGCGATGCGGTGGAGGCGGCGCTGTCCGACATCATCCTGCTCGGCACCGAAGAGCAGGTGCGGCTGGCCAGCCGCGCGGCGCAGGAGCTTGCCGAAGGGCGGCCGGTCCATGTTCATGACCTGGTGGTCACGCTGCGCGATTTCATTCGCAAGGCGCTCGATCTTGCGCCGGTCCCGGCCGATGTCGAGATCCCGGTGCAGGGCCCGACGCGGCCATCAAGCGGCGGCGGCAGAGGCGGTGGTTCCGGACGCGGCGGCGAAGCGGGCGGCGGCGGCGGCGGAAGCGGAGGTGGCGGCGGCATGGGAATGGCCGGGGGCCTCGGTATCGCCGGCGGCGCGAGCATGGCGCACGGGACCGCGAGCGACGATGACGCGGCCGACGGGCCGCGGCCCAAATGAGGGCTTAGCACGGCGCCCGACCTGCGCTAAGGCGCGGCTCATGACTGCGACCCGCTTCTTTTCCGACAACGCTGCGGCCGTCCATCCGGCGGTGATGAACGCGCTGGTAGCCGCCAATCATGTCGATACCGCCTATGACGGCGACGCGCTCAGCAAGTCACTCGACGCAGCCTTTTCAGAGCTGTTCGAGACGACATGCGAAGTCGTGTGGATTCCCACCGGCACCGCGGCGAACAGCATCATCCTCGCCCATTTCGTCCGGCCGTGGCAGGGTATAATCTGCTACGAGGAAGCGCATATCGAAGTCGATGAATGCGGCGCGCCGGGCTTTTATTCGGGCGGGGCAAAGTTGATGACGCTGCCCGGGCGTGGCGCCAAGATCGATGTCGAGGCGCTGAAAGCCCGCCTTGCCGGCATCCGCAAGGATGTGCACCAGGTACAACCCGCCGCGATCAGCATCACCAACGCTACCGAATATGGCCTCGCATGGCGGCCCGACGAAGTCGGGGTGATCAGCGAGATCGCGCGCGCCGAAGGGTTGAAGCTCCACATGGATGGCGCGCGCTTCGCCAACGCCGTCGCTTTCACCGGCTGCGCACCCGCCGACGTGACGTGGCGCGCCGGGGTCGATGCGCTGTCGTTCGGTTTCACCAAAAACGGCGCGATGATGGCAGAGGCGATCGTCTTTTTCGGCGGCAGCGGCGGGGCGGGGGTACGCGAGCTCAAGAAGCGCGGCGGACATCTGCTCAGCAAGGGGCGTTTCGTCGCGGCGCAGATTCGCGCGATGCTCAACGATGACCTGTGGCTGGCCAATGCGCACGCGGCGAATGCCGGTGCGGCGGCCTTGGCCCGGGCGTGCGGCGACCGGCTGATGTACCCGGTCGAGGCGAATGAATTGTTCGTCAAGCTGACCGCCGATGAAGCGGCCCGCCTTCGCAAGGCAGGCTTCGACTTTTACGATTGGGGCGAGGGGGCGGCGCGTCTGGTCACGAGCTGGGACCAGGATGGCGATGCCGTCGCGGCGCTTGGGGCGGCGATCACAGCGCTATGAGCGGAGTGGCGACGCATTCGCTGCTCAGCCCGCGGGTCCTGATATCCTTCACGCTGGTCACGCTGATCTGGGGCTCGACCTGGATCGTCATTACCGGGCAGCTTGGTATCGTGCCGCCGAGCTGGTCGGTCACCTATCGGTTCGCGGTCGCGGCATTGGTGATGTTCGCGTTTGCGCTGATCCGGCGGGAACGGCTGCTCCCCGAACCGCGTGCGCTCGCCTTCGCCGTCATCCTGGGCGCCGCGCAATTCGCCTTCAACTTTAACTTCGTCTATCGCGCCGAACAGCATATCACGTCGGGGCTCGTCGCGGTGCTTTTCGCATTGCTGATCGTTCCTAATACGCTGCTCGGGCGCGCATTTCTGAAGACCCCGCTCGAAGGGCGTTTCCTTGCCGGGGCGGGGATTGCGATTGCCGGGGTCGGCATGATGATCGCCCATGAATATCGCGCCGCGGCGCTCGGTCCGGCGGCGGTGCTCAGCGGTACCGTCTTGACCCTCGCCGGCGTTTTGAGCGCGTCGACCGCCAATGTGATGCAGGGAACGCGCCTTGCGCGCGCGCAATCGATGACGGTGATGATCGCCTGGAGCATGTTCTTCGGGACGCTTTTCGACGGCAGCTATGCGTGGGTCACGACGGGACCGCCGGTGATCGATCCGACCTTCTCTTATCTGGGCGGCGTGCTCTATCTTGGCGTGATCGCGAGTGCATTGGCCTTTCCGCTTTATTTCAACGTCATCCGGGCGGTCGGCCCGGGGCAGGCGGCGTGGTCCAGCGTCCTCGTCCCGATTATCGCGATGGGCTTTTCGACCGTGTTCGAAGGATATCGCTGGGCGCCGCTGTCGATCGCAGGCGGCATCGTCGCGCTGGTCGGTCTGGTCATCGCGGTCGCGAAGCGGCCCGAGCGGCCAACGGTCAGCGGCAATATGGTTGCGGTGACGGTCGACCGCCCCGAGTGATCGAACGGCATTTGCGGAGATCTGCGTCGGACGCTAAATCCGCGCGATGAAAAAGATTCTTCTTGGCGCCGCGTTCGCTCTCGCTTCGATCCAGCCGGCGTCGGCGCAAGGCTCGGCCGACTGCACAGCGGGCACCTATTCGGCCCGCAACGGCGACTTCGTCGTGCTGGTGAAGGCCCCGACGATCGCGGCGCCGGGGCTGCGCTACCTGTTCCGTGACGGACGCCGCGGCGCGACGACCGACGCCGGCGTGCCGCTGGCATGCAAGGGCGATGCCGTGACGGTGGACGGTCAAAGCTGGACGCGCGTCGCCTTTCGCGAAACACCGGCGACCTTCGACAGCGTCGGCACCAAAATGACCGGCATGCTGATCGAACCGCCGGGAGCGTCCGACCCCGGCGGGCCGCTCGTCGTCATGGTCCACGGGTCCGAACGCACCTCGCCGATCGGCGGAGTTTATGGTTATGCGATGGCGGCGCAGGGCATATCCGTGTTCGTCTATGACAAGCGCGGGACCGGCGGATCGGAAGGCGAATATACCCAGAATTTCGAATTGCTCGCCGACGACGCTGCGCGCGCGCTCGAACAGGCGCGCGGCATGGCGGCGGGCCGCTTTGGCCGCGCCGGCTTCTTCGGTGGCAGCCAGGGCGGCTGGGTCGCACCGCTCGCGGCGACGCGGACCAAGGCCGATTTCGTCGCGATCGGCTTCGGCCTTGTTGCCTCGCCGATCGAGGAGGATCGCGAGCAGCTGGTGTCGGAAGTGCGCGCTGCGGGACTGGGCGACAATGCGGTCCTGCTGGTGAACCGGCTGTCGGCCGCGACATCGAAGCTGGCGCTGTCGAATTTCACCACGGGTTACGAAGACCTCGACGCGGTGCGGCGCGAGATGGCGGGCCAGCCGTGGGCGGCGAAGATCGATGGCGAATATAGCGGGGCCATCGCACGGATGACCGATGAGGAGTTGCGCCGCATCGGCCGCGCGCGCTTCGACAATGTCGAATTGATCTGGGATTATGACGCGGTCGCGGCACTCCGAAAGCTCGACGCGCCTCTCCTCTGGGTGCTGGCGGGTGAGGATCGCGAGGCGCCGATCGAAACGACGCGCGGCGCGCTGCTCGATCTCGCCAAGGCGGGCAAGCCGTTCGATGTCTATCTCTTCCCCGACACCGATCATGGCATGTTCGAATATACGACCGCCGCCGATGGGTCGCGCAGCGTCACGCGTATTGCCGACGGCTATCTGAAATTGCTCGGCGACTGGATCAAGCGCGATGTACGCGGCCCCTATGGCCGCGCCGAGCATCTTACCCCGCGCTGATCCGCTCGATATCGGCGCCGACCGCCTGCAATTTTTCCTCGAGCCGCTCATAGCCCCGGTCGAGGTGATAGACGCGGTTGACTTCTGTCGTGCCCTCGGCGGCGAGGCCGGCGATGATCAGGCTCATCGACGCACGAAGGTCGGTGGCCATCACCGGTGCGCCGATCAGCTTGTCGACTCCGCGGACGACCGCGCTGCGGCTGCGCACATCGATATCGCAGCCCATGCGCGCGAGTTCGGGAACATGCATATAGCGGTTCTCGAAGATGGTCTCGGTGAACAGCGAGGCGCCCTTGCCGAGCGTCGCCATCGCCATGAATTGCGCCTGCATGTCGGTCGCGAAACCGGGATAGGGCGCCGTCGACAGGGTGACGGGCTCGGCGCGCCCTGACATGGCGACACGGATGCCGCCCTTGGTTTCTTCGACTGTCGCCCCGGCCTGCCGCAACGCGGCGAGCGTTGCTTCCATCTCGGATGCCTTCGCGCCGACGAGTTCGACGTCACCCTCGGTGATCACAGCGGCGCAGGCATAGCTGCCGGCCTCGATGCGGTCGGCCATGACGCGGTAGGTCGCGCCGTGCAGCCGGTCGACGCCTTCGATCGTCAGCGTCTCGGTCCCGATGCCGTCGATCTGCGCGCCCATCGCGACCAGGCAATTGCAAAGATCGACGATCTCGGGCTCGCGCGCGGCATTTTCGAGGACGCAGGTGCCTTTGGCGAGCACCGCCGCCATGACGGCATTTTCGGTCGCGCCGACCGAGACGACGGGGAAGGTGAATTTGCCGCCGGCGAGGCGTCCGCCCGGCGCGCTTGCCTTCACATAGCCCGACGCGAGCTCGATCTCGGCACCGAAGGCTTCGAGGGCCTTCAGGTGCAGGTCGATCGGGCGGTTGCCGATCGCGCAGCCGCCGGGCAGCGACACCGTCGCTTCGCTCGCACGCGCGAGCAGCGGGCCAAGGACGAGGATCGAAGCGCGCATCTTGCGCACGATGTCATAGGGCGCGACGGTCGAGGTCAGCGTCGTCGTGCGCGCGGTCATCACGCGGCCGAAATCCTCGGGCCGCGAGCCTTCGATCGTCGTCGAACAGCCGAGCTGGTTGAGCAGGTGGCCAAAACCATCGACGTCGGCGAGGCGTGGCAGGTTGCGCAAGGTCAACGGCTCGTCGGTGAGCAGCGCGCAAGGCAACAGGGTGAGCGCCGCATTCTTGGCGCCGGAGATGGGGATACGGCCCTTGAGTCGCTGGCCGCCGCGAATGACGATTTGATCCATCGGCTGTCTTTAGCCGATGGGTGGACGCGCGCAAGCGGATGCCGCAGAGAAGATCAGGGCGCGGAGGTTTCCCGTGCATAACCCGCGTCGCCGTCGAACTGCGCCTTGGCTTCGCGGGCGCCCTTGCCCATGAAGATATAACCGGCGACGGCGAGGATGAGCATGGAGGGTCAGGCATCACGACGCGCAGCGGGGCCGGGCGATGGTTAAATGAAAGCTTCGCGTGATATTTTTTGCGATGGCGCCGACGCGCGAAACGTGGAAACATCGGGGTCAATCTTGAGGAGCATGAAGACAGGGTAGAACGCGATCGATCTTTTGGAAAAAGGGGCAAGACTATGAGGAATCCGATTCTGACGGCCGTCACCACCGCTTCGCTGATCGCCACCCAACTTGCCACGCCAGCGCTGGCCCAGATCACTACCCAGCCTTATCCGCTGCCGGGCGGCCCGCAGATCCAGCCGCCACGACCCGGCGATAACTATCTGGGCACGCTCCGCTGCGAATCGCGGAACAACAAGATGCAGCGCTGCAACGTCCGCACCGGCAACCGCGTCGACCTGATCCGGGTGATCGGTGGACGCTGTTCGAAAGGGCGCGACTGGGGTTTCACCGCGACGCAAATCTGGGTGTCGGGCGGTTGCCGCGCCGAATTCGGCTATGGCTATGGCAATCATGGCGGCGGCGGTTATCCGGTGCCGCTGCCGCAGCCGGTCGGCGATTATGCCGGGACGATCCGCTGCGAATCGCGCGGCAATCGCTATGAACAGTGCAATGTCGCGACCAACGACCGGGTCGAACTGACGCGGCGGCTGGGCGGCAAGTGCAACGCCGGCCGGCAATGGGGCTATACCTCATCCTATGTCTGGGTGAACAATGGCTGCCGCGCCGAATTCGGTTACGGATACCGCAATATGCGGCCGCCCGAGAAGGACAAGGACAAGGGGCCGAGCACGGGGCTGATCATCGGCGGCGCGGTGGTTGCGGGCGGGTTGCTCGCGCTGCTGCTCAGCAAGAAAAAGAAAACGCCGGCCGGCGAGGAAACGACGGTTGAAGGACCCACAACCTATCCCGCGGGTCCGCCGGCGACGCTGAGCGCCAATCTGTCGGGTCTGCCGAGTGCGGCGCGGCCGTCGGTGCAAAATTGCCTGAATGACGCGGCGCGGCAGATCGGGGTGACCGGCGGGACGCGGCTGTCGTACGACAAGCTCGTCGATCTGCAGCAGGGCAATGGGGGCTGGCGGATCCGCGCGGCGATGACCGCCACCTACCCCGATGGCGCGCGGTCGATCGAGATGTATTGCCGCGCGACGCCGACGCAGATCATCCAGCTCGATTTCAGCTAAGCTGGTCGGGTGTTTGATGGAGAGGCCCGGTGTGATGCCGGGCCTTTTCATGCGTGCATGCGCGGGCTGTATGTGCGTTTGGGGGTGGCGGCATTGGGGTGGGGAGCGGACGCTCCCGCGTGAACCATAGCCGTCGCCCCGCCTTCGCGGGGACGACGGTTATTTGGCTAACGTCCGCAACCGGCTGAAACCCGTCAACCCCACCCCAATCGCAAAGCTCCCGCCACCCCGGTTGCATCTTCCGGCCAAGCCGTGAAAGACAGGCCAAGGCGCGCCCCCGGCGCCAAGGGATTGAAACCGGATGACGAAAAATGGCGGCCCGCTGACAGCCCTCTGGTCGCGTGCCTATCTGTTGCTGACGTTCACGGCGCTGTTCTGGGCGGGCAATTCGATCGTCGGGCGCGCGGCGCGCGATCTGGTGCCGCCTGCGGCGCTGTCCTTCTGGCGCTGGACGCTTGCGCTTGCGTTGCTGTTGCCGCTGGCTTGGCCGCATCTGAAGCGCGACGGACCGGCGCTGCGCGCGAACTGGCCGATCGTCGCGGTGCTCGGGGCGCTGGCGATCGGGTCGTTCAACATCCTGCTCTACACCGGGCTCCAAAGCACCACGGCGCTCAATTCGATGCTGATCCAGTCGGCCCAGCCAGCGCTGATCCTGGTGGTCGGCGCGCTGGTGATGAAGGACGGGACCAACGTCCGCCAGATCACTGGCGTACTCATCTCGCTGGCCGGCGTGCTGATGATCATCGGGCGCGGCGATCCGCAGATGCTGATCGCCTTGCGGCTGAATATCGGCGATGCCATCATCGGCGTCGCGGTGGTGCTCTGGGCGCTTTATTCGGTGCTGCTCCGCCGCCGTCCGCCGGTGCATCCGTTGAGCTTCCTCGCCGCTTCGATCATCGTCGGGATCATCGTCATCGCGCCGGTCTATGCATTCGAACTCTGGTCGGGAAAGCGGATCGTTGCGGCGCCTGGAAGCGCGCTCGCGATCGCTTATGTTTCGGTTTTCCCGTCTTTCCTCGCCTATCTTTTCTTCAACCGCGGGGTCGATCTGATCGGGTCGGCGGCGACGGGGCAATATATGAACGTGATGCCGCTGATGGGCGCGGGGCTCGCGATGCTGTTCCTCGGCGAAACGCTCCACCTGTTCCACATCGGCGGGCTGGCGCTGATCGTCACCGGCATATTGGTGGCGGGGCGGCCGTCGCAGCCGGCGGTACAAAGCTAGGCGAGCGCCGCTTCGACCTGCGCCAGCCGGTCCTTGCCGAAGAACATCTCGGCGCCGGCGAAGAAGGTCGGGATGCCGAACACGCCGCGTGTGACCGCCGACTCGGTGTTGGCGATCAGCTTTGCCTTGATTCCGGATTCCTGCGTGCGTGCGAGAAGTGCCGGGCCGTCGAAACCATTGGCCGAGAGGAAGGCCGCGATGACCTCCGGATCGTCCATCTTGAGCCCGTCTTCCCACATCGCGCGGTTCACCGCCTCGACATAGTTGTCGAGATTGCCCTCGTCGTCGGCGACGATCGCGCCGCGCATGATCGTGAGCGTATTGACCGGGAAATGCGGGTTGATGCGGAATTTGGTCAGACCATGCGTTTCGATGAAGCGCCGCATCTCCAGATTTTCATAAGCGAGCTTGGCAGGGGCGTCGGCATATTGGATCATCGGCGCCTTGTTGCCCGTCGCTTTGAAGATGCCACCGAGCAGGCAGGGGGTGATGATGAGGCCGGCGCCGGTGCGGTCCAGCACGGCGGGGAGCGCCTGCATCGACAGATAGGCGTTCGGGCTGCCGAAATCGAAGATGAGTTCGAGGCTTTTCGTCACCATTTTTCTCCCCATGGGCGGAGGTCGAGTTCGTGCGTCCACGCGCTTTTCGGCTGGTTGTGGAGCATCACATAATTTGCGGCGATGGCGGCGGGATTCAGGATCAGATCCTGCGCCTTGGCCTTGTCGAAATCGGGATGGCGGCCCTTGATGAATTCGGTGTCGATCGCGCCGTCGATGATTGTGTGTGCGACATGGATGCCCTGCGGTCCGAGTTCGCGCGCCATCGACTGGGCGAGCATGCGCAGCGCGCCCTTGGCGCCGGAAAAGGCAGAGAAACCCGATCCGCCGCGCAAGGATGCGGTGGCACCGGTGAAGATGATCGTGCCGCGGCCGCGGGGCTGCATGCGTTTCGCCGCCTCGCGGCCCATCAGGAAGCCGCCGAGGCACGCCATTTCCCAGACCTTGGTGTAAACGCGCAGCGTCGTCTCCCCGATCGGGAAGTTCACATTGGCGCCGATATTGAACACCGCGACCTCGACCGGGCCGACTTCGGCTTCGACCTGATCGAACAGCGCGATCATGGCATCCTCGTCGCGTGCATCGGCAGGGAAGGCGCGGGCCTGATGCCCGTCCTCGTGGATAGATTGCGCGAGCGTTTCGAGCGCATCGGCGTTCCGCTCGCGGCGGTTGACGCAGGCGGTGAGCCCCTCGGCGGCAAAGGCGCGAGCGATCGCGCCACCGGTGGCGTCGCCGGCTCCGATGATGACGGCTGCGGGATTGGACATCGGCGACTCTCCTCTTGCGCCGCATAGTAACTATGATAATCATAGTGACAAGTTTTTTGTCCGATGTGCTCCGCGGCGAAAGCCGGGGTCCGTAATGGTGCACCTGGACCCCGGCCTTCGCCGGGGAACACGAGGAGCTAGAGACCGAGAATGCCCAAGCGTGCAAATCTATCGGACACATTATGCCCCGTCGGCCGCTCCGCCGAGCTGCTCGGCGATCGCGCGGTGCTGCTGATCCTTCGCGAGTTGTTTTTTGGCCGGCGCCGGTTCGAGGTCATCGCCGCGAACACCGCGCTGCGGCCGCAACTCGTCTCGGCGCGGCTCAAGCTGCTGGTTACGGAGGGGATTGCCGAGCGGCGCGCCTATCAGGAACGGCCCGTGCGCCACGATTATTGGCTGACCGACAAGGGCAAGGCGCTGTTCGAGGTTCTCTATGCGATGCGCAACTGGGCCGAACGCTGGGCCTATGCACCGGGGGAGACCGGCGACGGCCACGCGATCCGCTATATCCATCGGGCGTGCGGCGCCGATGTCGGAACGGCCACCATCTGTCCGGGCTGCGGTGCCAGCCTTGGATATGGCGATCTGAAGGGCGAGCCGTCTTCGGTGCTCAAGGCCGAGCAGATCGCCCGGGCAGGCTAGCTCAGGCTTTTTCCAGCGTGCATTGCAGCGGGTGCTGGTTCTGCCGCGCCGCGTCCATCACCTGGTTTACCTTGGTTTCGGCGACTTCGTAGCTGAAGACACCGCACACGCCGACCCCCTGCTGGTGGACGTGCAGCATCACCTGCGTCGCCTGCTCTATATCCATGTTGAAGAAGCGCTGCAGCACCATCACGACGAATTCCATCGGGGTGTAGTCGTCGTTGAGCAGCAGCACCTTGTACATCGACGGCTTTTTCGCCTTGGCGCGGGTGCGCGTCGCGATACCGACGCCGGGGGTACCGGGCGAACCGTCGTCCTTGTCCGCCATGGCGCGGACCGGATGGAAGATCGAAGCGGAAAGCATCATGGGCCAGAATATCGCACGCCGAAGCGGATTCGCAAGAGGGAGGGGTGGTTAATTATGCCCCGTCTTTGCCATGCCCCGGCGAAGCAGGGGAAAGCGGAGAGCATTGGCATCGTGAAAAACAAGAACCGCCCGCATCCTGAAAAGGTTGCGAGCGGTCCTGGTTTGCCTGCGCGGGCGGGGAGGAGGGGAGAGAGCCCGCGCCGGCGGTGGAAAATGAAGGCCCTTAGGCTGCCTTCATCTTCGAGCTGATGACCGAAACGCGGTTCGAAATCGGCGCGAAGCTGTCGTTCGTCAGCTTGACGACGAGCTCGCTGGTCTTCGAGGTCTGCGCAACGGCGGCGTTGAACGCCTTCTTGCTGTTTTCGGCATAGAGCTTGAAGAATTCGGTCGGCGACTTGACGGCGGTATAGCCCTTCAGCGCGGCGGTCGTGTCTTCGAAGCTCTTGCGAGCGAAGGTTACGCCTTCCTGGCCGAGCGCTTCGACGCCCTTGGCGGCGATCTTGCCGGCTTCGACGAGCGCTTCGACGTTCGCCTTGTTGAATTCGACGGCTTCTTCGGCGAGCTTGCTCGACTTCGCGAACGCTTCCTTCGCCTTCTCGTTGAAGTCGGCGGTCAGGGTTTCGGCGCGGGTCTTCGCTTCGTCGGCGAACTTCTTGACGGTGTCGTTCATGGTTTTCAGTCCTTTGGTGGCGGCGGCGACCGGCTTCGGCGCGGCCTTCAGGGGCGTTTTGACAGTTTGGGGGGCAATCGTCTTGACCGCCTTCTTGGGGGCGATCTTTTTGGCCACGGCCTTGGGGGCAGCGGCCTTCTTCAGAACCGGCTTGGCTTTTGCCTTCACGGTTTCGATCTTTTCGGGTGCGGCTTCGACCGCAGCCGGAACGGCGGGAGCGGCCACCGGGGCGGCGGTTTCCAGCGTCGCGGCTTCGAAAGCCTTTTCGGCACTATCCAACTTGGTAGCCATCGGGACAACTCCTTTATGTTGCATTGCACAATATAGGAGCGGATCGGCGATTTCAAGAGAATTTTTGTGCAGTGCACAAAAATCATCCGAGCGCCGGTCCGTAGGCTGTATATTCGCTAGATATTACCGCTGTTTGACGTAGCGTCCGGGGGCGTCCTCGATCGTCTTTTTCTTGCCCTTTCCGGGGATTCGCGCGCCCTTGACCGGGGTTTTTGCGCTATCCTGACCGGCGATCCAGCCAATCCAGTGCGGCCACCAACTGCCCTTGGTCTCGTTCGCACCCGCCACGAAATCGTCGAGCGTCGCGGCGTCGTTATCGCCGGTCCAATATTGATATTTGCCCGCGGCGGGCGGATTGACGACGCCGGCGATATGACCCGAACCAGCAAGCACGAAGGTTTTGGGACCCGCCAGATGATCCATCAGCCGCCAGACGCTGGCGAGCGGTGCAATATGATCCTCGCGCCCCGCCTGGATATAGGCCGGCGTCTCGATCTTCTTGAGATCGATCGGCGTCCCCATCACCGACAGGCTGTTGGGGATCACCATGCGATTGTCGCGATACAGGTCGACCAGATATTGGCGGTGCCACTTGGCAGGCAGATTCGTCGTGTCGCCGTTCCAGTAAAGGAGGTCAAACGGCGGATAGTCGTTGCCGAGCAGGTAATTGCTGACGACATAATTCCAGATCAGGTCGCGCCCGCGCAAGCTGTTGAAGGTCGCGGCCATATAGCGGCCATCCAGAAAACCGCCCGCCGATAGCTGCTGAAGCAGGGTCAGATAGCTTTCGTCGACGAACATCGTGAGGTCGCCGGCAAGCTCGAAATCGACCTGCGCGGTGAAGAAGGTTACCGACTGGACCTTGTCCGCCTCATCCTTCGCGGATAGCATCGCCAGCGTCGCGGCAAGCGTGGTACCGGCAACGCAATAGCCGATCGTGTGGACGTGCGGCACGTCCAGCAGCTCGCGCACCGTGTCGATCGCGTCGACCTGCGCCGCGATATAATCGTCCCAGACGACCTCGCTCATCGATGCGTCGGCGGACTTCCACGACACCATGAAGACGCTAAGGCCCTGTTCGACCGCCCAAGCGACGAAGCTTTTGGCGGGGTTGAGATCGAGGATGTAGAAGCGGTTGATCCACGGCGGAAAGATGATGAGCGGGACGGTGAAGACCTCTTTGGTGGTCGGCGCATAGTGGATCAGCTGGTAGAGGCCGGTTTCGTGGACGACCTTGCCCGGCGTCGTCGCGATATTGACCCCGACTTCGAACGCGTCGGGGTCGACATGCGAAAGCTGCCCACGCGACAGGTCGGTCAGCATGTGCTTCAAACCCTTGAGCAGGCTTTCGCCGCGTGTCTCGACCGCGCGCTTGATCACCTCGGGATTGGTGATCGCAAGGTTGGAGGGCGACAGCGCCTCGGTCATATTCTTCGCCGCAAACTCCAGTCTCGCGCGTGCATGCTCGTCGAGGCCCTGCATCGTTCGCGTCGTCGTCAGCAGCTGTTCGGCGAGCAGGCCATAGGTCTGGCGGATCAGCGCAAAGGCCGGGTTCGCCGTCCAGTCGGGGTCAGCGAAGCGCTTGTCCTTCGGCGCGTCGGCGGCGGGCGCGAACGGCGGCTGGATCGTCGCGAGCGAGGTCCAGAAGGCGACGCCCTGTTCCCACATCTTCGATGATTGTTCGGCCCAAAGCTGGGTGGTCGGATTTTGCAGCCAGCTGGCCGGATCGAACAGGCCGGCGGCGGCGCTGTTGCCCTGGTTCGCCTGTGCCAGCGCATATTCGAGCATCATCTGCTGGGCGCGGCCCATGACACTGGCCCAATGCTGTAGATCGTCGGGTGATGCGAGGAAGGGGTTGAACGCTTCGGTCGGATCGTCTTGGCCTCTGTCGCTCATGCTCGTTCCTGCTGGTCAGTGCGGATATAATGCCTATAACAAGCCGCGATGCAGCTGGCGAGATTGCCGCTCGCGTCAATTCAAATGCACACGCAAAGGAGTTGTTCTAGTTCCCCATGTCCGAAGATGAATTCTATCGCATCAAGCGCCTGCCGCCCTATGTCATCGCTGAAGTCAATGCGATGCGTGCGGCCGCCCGCGCCGCCGGCGAAGACATCATCGACCTGGGAATGGGCAACCCCGACCTGCCGCCGCCGGCGCATGTGATCGAAAAGCTTTGCGAAGTCGCGATGAAGCCCGATGCGCACGGCTATTCGCAGTCGAAGGGCATTCCGGGGCTGCGCAAGGCGCAGGCCAATTATTACGCGCGCCGCTTCAACGTCGAACTCGACCCCGAAAGCGAGGTCGTGGTGACGATGGGGTCGAAGGAGGGGCTCGCAAGCCTCGCGACCGCGATCACCGGGCCGGGCGACGTCGTGCTGGCGCCGAACCCCAGCTATCCCATTCACACCTTCGGCTTCATCATCGCCGGCGCGACGATCCGCAGCGTGCCGACGACGCCCGACGAGGCCTATTGGCGCGCGCTCGACCGCGCGATGGCCTTCACCGTGCCGCGCCCGTCGATCCTGGTCGTCAACTATCCGTCGAACCCGACCGCCGAGGCCGTCGACCTGGCCTTTTACGAACGGCTCGTCGCATGGGCGAAGGAGAATAAGGTCTGGGTGCTGTCGGACCTTGCCTATTCGGAACTTTATTACGACGGCAACCCGACGCCCTCGATCCTGCAGGTGCCGGGCGCGAAGGATGTGGCGGTCGAATTCACCTCGATGTCGAAAACCTATTCGATGGCTGGGTGGCGCATGGGTTTCGCGGTCGGCAACAAGCGGCTGATCGCGGCGATGACGCGCGTGAAGTCGTACCTCGACTATGGCGCTTTCACCCCGATCCAGGCCGCGGCGTGCGCGGCGCTCAACGGGCCGCAGGACATCGTCGAGCGTAACCGCGAACTTTACCAGAAGCGCCGCGACGTGATGGTCGAAAGCTTTGGCCGCGCGGGTTGGGATATTCCGAGCCCCAAGGCATCGATGTTTGCCTGGGCGCCATTGCCCCCCGCGCTCAAGGAGATGGGCAGCCTCGAATTTTCGAAGCAGCTCCTGACCCATGCGAAGGTCGCGGTGGCGCCCGGCGTCGGCTATGGCGAGGACGGCGAAGGCTATGTCCGCATCGCGATGGTCGAGAATGAACAGCGCATCCGCCAGGCGGCGCGCAACGTCCGTAAATTCCTGGCGATGCACGGGGTGAATACGCCATCGGTCGCGGCGAGCAGTGGGGGATAATGAGCTCCGCTACCAGCGCGATTGCGCAAACGATCCAGCTGTCGGTCACGCCGGTTTTCCTGCTGGTGGCGACCGGCAGCCTTTTGAACGTCATCGCCGGGCGCCTCGCGCGCGTCGTCGATCGCTCGCGCACGTTGATCGAGCGCTGGGCGGAAACCGAAGGCGCTGAGCATGAACGCATCGTCGCCGAACTGCGCACCGCCGACCGGCGCATGGCGATCATCAACAATTCGATCCTCGCCGCGGTTGCCTGCGGTATCGTCGTCTGCCTGCTCGTGGCGCTGCTTTTTGCGCAGGCGGTCGCGGGTTTCAATCTCGGCACCGCTTCAGCGTGGGCGTTCACCGTCGCGATGCTGCTGCTCCTGACCTCGCTGATCCTGTTTCTCGTCGAAGTCCGGCTGGCGATCCGCACCATCCATGTGCCGATGGAATTGCTCGAGCTCGAGGAAATGGGTTGGAAACGGCGGCGGGGCGGCGAGTGATCTTTCGCCATCATATCGATTGCAAATCAGATGGGCCGAGGTCCGCTTTGGGGTGGTGAGCGGACGTTCGGCCTGCTCCCTGTGTACCCCGGCGAAAGGTGTTGGGAGGCACGTGACTCCCAACACCTTTCGCCGGGGTACACAAAGGAACGGCCGCAACCAACCGCTTCCTGCCCTTCTTCGTCATCCCGGACTTGATCCGGGATCCACTGCGGCGCCGAAGTCATGGACCCCGGATCAAGTCCGGGGTGACGATGATTTGAAGGGCCGCTTCCGGCCGCAATCGACCATTCCGCAGCAGGCTTCCAGAGAATAGAATCGCCAAAACCTTTATCCCCCGCCCGCCGCTATTGGCGGCCGCGACGGGGGATGAGGTTGGGTGTGCACAAGAAGAACATTAGGTGAACAAAATGCTGCCGTCAACCCCTTTGTCGCGGTTGCCGATCCCCATGCCCGCTGGTTGACGTATACGTCAATCCGCGCCAAGGCAAAGCTATCGCGAAAAGGAGATAGATCATGACGCAGCCCCCGATGTTCGATCTTTCGGGGCGCGTCGCGCTCGTCACCGGGGCCTCTTCGGGGCTGGGCGCGGGCTTTGCGAAAGCGCTCGCCGCGGCGGGTGCGAAGGTCGTTCTCGCCGCGCGCCGCGCCGACAAGCTTGCCGAGCAGGTCGCCGCGATCGAGGCTGCTGGCGGGCAGGCGGTCGCGGTCAGCATGGACGTCACCGACGAAGCATCGACGATCGCTGCCTATGATGCCGCCGAGGCCGCCTTCGGCACGGTCGATACGATCGTCGCCAACGCCGGCGTCGCGACCGAGAAGATGGCGATGGGGCTGACGGTCGACGAGGTCGATTTCCTGCTCGCCGCCAATGTTCGCGGGGTTTTCCTGACCGCGACCGAAGGCGCGAAACGCCTGGACAAGGCCGGGAGCCGTGAAAAGCAGCACGGTCGCATCGTGCTGATCGGCTCGATCACCGCCGAGAAGGTGTTTCCCGCAACCTCGGTCTATGGCGCGACCAAGGCCGCGGTGCGTCACCTTGGCAAGGCGCTGGCGCGCGAATGGGCGCGGCGCGGAATCAGCGTCAACGTGATCCAGCCCGGCTATTTCGAATCCGAAATGACCGCCGAGCTGTTCGAAAGCGATGTCGGCGCGCAGATGGTGAAAGCCTTTCCGCGCCAGCGCATGCGTCCGCCGAGCGATCTGCACGCGCCGCTGCTCATGCTCTGCTCCGACGCCGCGCTCGGCATCACCGGCAGCGTCATCACCGTCGACGACGGGCAGACGCTGTGACCGGCGAGTTGCTGGTCGAGACGCGCGGCGCGATCGAGATTGCGACGCTCAACCGTCCCGAGCGGCTCAACGCGCTGAACGAAGCGCTCGTCGAAGATCTCAACGCCTATTTTGCGGGTCTGGCCGATCGCAAGGGCGTCCGCGTCGTCATCCTGCGCGGCGCCGGACGCGGCTTTTGCGCCGGGCTCGACATCCAGGAGGGTCGCGCGACCGACGAAACGCCGGTGCTGCGCACGCTGCGCACCCAGACGAGCATCGGCAATATCTACCGCAAGATGCGCGCCTGCCCGCAGCCGATCGTCGCGCTGGGGCATGGCGCCGCGGCGGGGGGCGGGCTGTCGCTGCTGCTCGCGTCCGACGTGCGCTACGGCGCGCCGAGCTTCCGGTGCAACGCCGCTTATATCCGCATCGGACTGGGCGGCTGCGACATGGCGTCGAGCTATTTCCTGCCGCGGCTCGTCGGCGCCAGCCTCGCGTCGGAGATGATTCTGACCGGGCGGTTCATCGATGCCGAACGCGCGCTCGGCGCCGGGCTGATCAGTGAGATCGTCGACGAAGAGGCGCTGCTCGACCGCGGCCTCGCGCTCGCCGACGAGATGCTGGCGACGAGTCCATGGGGACTGCGGCTCTCCAAACAGGCGCTGAACCTCAACATCGACGCGCAGAGCCTCGATGCGGCGATGGCGATCGAGGACCGGCAGCAGGTCATCCTCTCCGCGACCGAGGATCATCGGGAAGCGCTGACCGCCTTCCTGGACAAACGCGCCCCCGAATATCGCGAAAAATGACCGATACGATGCGCCTCTATGCCTTCAACACCGGGTGGTTCCAGTGCCGCCCGGGCTATTTCATCGAAGGTGAGGAGGGCGATTATCTGAGGGGGCCCGTGCCTTCCTATCTGATCGACCATCCGAAAGGCCGCGCGCTGTTCGATACGGGCATGGGGATACGCTATCGCCGCACGCTCGCCGACGCGCTGCCGCCGAACAAATTCGGGCTGCAATGGTTCGAGGGGCAGGAGATCGCGGCGCGTCTGCGCAGCATCGACGTCGATCCGGCGAGCATCGACTGGGTCATCAACTCGCATCTCCACATCGATCATTGCGGCGGCAACGCCAGCCTGCCCAATGCTACCGTGATCGTCCAGTCGCGCGAACTCGCGGCGGCGCAGGCGACCGAGGAGGCCGGCCTCTATGAAGCGGTCGACTATGCCACCGGCCAGCCGATCCGGGCGATCGACGGCGAACTCGACCTGTTCGGCGACGGCAGCGTGCGGATCGTCCCGACCTATGGCCACACGCCGGGGCATCAAAGCGCGATCGTGACGCTGCCGGACGGGCGCGAAGTCCTGCTCGCCGCCGACTGCTGCTACACCGAACGCAATCTCGACCTGATGGTGCTGCAACGGGCGGTCGTCGATCGCGAAGCGGGGATGCGCACGATGGAATTTCTGCACCGCCGGCGGCAGGCGGGGGCGCATATCCTCTTCGGCCATGATGGCCGCCAGTGGCAGGGCGTCGAAGAGGGCAAGCCGATCGGATAGCGAAGTGGCGGGTTTCGGCCAAGAAGTGGACGCCAGCCAAATAGTCGTCGCCCCTGCGAAGGCGGGGGCGCTAGCCACCTTGCGTTAGGCCGACGGCGGCCATTTAAGGGTTGGACATGCCCCTGGCATGTCCAAGGATCGTCCGGGGGACAATCCGACCCTTCACTCCTTCGCGGGGGGCGACGAATCGGGAATGTCCGCCCTCACTCAAAGCCGGCACTCCGGTTGGCGGAGGATCGAACCGTTTACGCTGCCTTGCCGTGCAGCGTGTCCATGCTGACCGCGCTGCCGGCGTCGATCTCGGCCGCCTTGGCTTCGACCAGCTTGACGATGTGGGCGATCATGTCGGCGTCTTCGATCGTGTGGTCGGTGAGGCCGGAGAGAAAGACCATATGCTTGCCGTTGCCACCGCCGGTGATGCCGATGTCGGTTTCGCGCGCTTCGCCGGGGCCGTTGACGACGCAGCCCAAGACCGACAGCGACATCGGCGTCTTGATATGGCCAAGCGCCTCTTCGAGCGCCTGGACGGTGCGGATAACGTCGAAGCCCTGACGTGCGCAGCTGGGGCAGGAGACGACGCGGACGCCGCGGGTGCGCAGGCCCAGCGATTTCAGGATTTCATAGCCGACGCGAATCTCTTCCTCGGGCTCGGCCGACAGGCTGACGCGGATCGTGTCGCCGATGCCCGCCCAGAGCAGATTGCCGATGCCAAGCGCCGACTTGACGGTGCCGCCGATCAGTCCGCCGGCTTCGGTGATGCCGAGATGGAGCGGGCAGTCGACCGCGTCGGCGAGCCCGGCATAGGCGGCGACCGCGAGGAAGACGTCGCTGGCCTTCACCGCGACCTTATATTCGTGGAAATCATGATCCTGCAGCAGCTTGATATGGTCCAGCGCGCTTTCGACCAGCGCCTCGGGACACGGCTCGCCATATTTTTCGAGCAGATCCTTTTCGAGGCTGCCGGCGTTGACGCCGATGCGGATCGCGCAGCCATTGGCCTTGGCGGCGCGGACGACCTCGCCGACGCGCTCCGACGAGCCGATGTTACCGGGGTTGATGCGCAGGCAGGCGGCGCCGGCGTCGGCGGCTTCGAGCGCGCGCTTATAGTGGAAATGGATGTCGGCGATGATCGGGATGCGTGCGGCGCGCACGATCTTTCCCAATGCTGCGGTCGATTCGGTGTCGGGGCACGAGACGCGAATGAGGTCGGCGCCGGCCTCCTCGCAGCGGCGGATCTGGTCGATCGTCGCGAGCGCGTCGCTGGTCAGCGTGTTGGTCATCGTTTGCACGCTGATTGGCGCGCCACCGCCGACGGGGACATCGCCGACCATGATCTGGCGGCTCGTCCGTCGCGCAATGTCGCGCCAGGGGCGCAGGCCGGGATTGTGATCGCTCATGATGCTGCTCGACGATATGGGGCGAATGGGGAGATATGCGCCGCTCTTTAGCCGCGCGGGCGGCGCTTGGCAAAGCGAAGCGTGCGCCGTATCATTGTGGCGGCAATGTCACACCGCTCTGCCGAATGGGTGGTGCGCGCAGTTTCCGATTGTGTATCGCACCAAAATCGGCACTTTTTGCGGTGTTCGTCGCTGCAGGCCGCATAAAGAGCTAAGGGCGCGTTCGGCAGGATGGGGCGATCCGGGAAAACCATTGAGGGGATCATCCATGAAGTTTCTCAGCAAAGCATGCCTCGGCATGCTGCTCGCCGCGTCGGCGATGTCGGCGCCGGTCTTCGCGCAGGAAGAAGACGATGGCATTTCCGCCGGACCGATCACCGTTTCGGGCGGGGTCGAACTGGTTTCCGACTATCGGTTTCGCGGCATATCGCTGAGCGGCGGCGATGTTGCGGTGCAGCCGACGATCACGGTCAGCCACGACAGCGGTTTCTACATCGGCGCCTGGGGGTCCAACCTCGAAGATACGCCGACCTATGGCAAGACCGAGCTCGACGTGTACGGTGGCTATGCGACCGAGATTGCGTCGGGCACCGAAATCGACGTCGGGCTGACCTATTATCTGTACCCGGGCGGTGAGAAGGCAGCGGGTCCGGCCGATTATTTCGAAGTGATCGGCAAGCTGTCGCACACGCTGGGGCCGGTCGAGGCGACGGGCACCGTCGGCTATTCCTGGGATCAGGCGTCGCTCGGCAACGACGATAATCTCTATCTCGGCTTTGGCCTGTCGGCGGGGATTCCGACGACGCCGATAACGCTGTCGGCGCAGGCGGGCTACACCGACGGCGCGTTGGCGCCGGCGGGTCATTATTGGGACTGGTCGATCGGCGCGTCGGCGAGCTTCGGACCGATCACCGCGGGGGTCAAATATGTCGACACCGACATTCCGAAGACCGGCGTGAAGGCGATCGACAAATATTATGATTCGGGCGTGATCTTCTCGCTCGGCGTCTCCTTCTAGGCAGTGCGGACAAAGTCGAATGTCCGCTTCCGGCCGTTAGCCGACACCCCACGGGCGGGGCTTTGCAAAGCATATAGTCGCCCGCCGTTCAAGGCGTCGTGTCGGTGCGATAGGTTGGTGCGATCCGCTTCCGGCTCGCCTGCTCATAGGCATAGCCCGCGGCCAAGACCCCCGCATCGCTCCACTTCGCGCCGATGAAGGACAACCCGACCGGCAGTCCTTCGACTGCCCCCATCGGCACGGTCAGGTGCGGATAACCTGCGACCGCGGGCATCTGGCTGACGCTCGGGCCGTCGTAGCTGTCGCCCTTGGCGAGGTCGCTCACCCAGGCGGGGCCGTTGGTGACCGCAACAAGCAAGTCGACATGGTGCGCCTTCAACAGCCGGTAGATCCCTTCGGCGCCCGCGAGCCGTATCGCGGTCGCCCGGGCTTCGCGATAGGCGGGGCTGTCCAGGCCGCCGCTCGTCTCAGCCAGTTCGAACAAAACCTGGTCGAACCATTTCAGCTCCTCTTCGGCATGGGCGTCGTTGAAGGCGATGACGTCGGCCAGCGATCTGGGTGAATTCGCGATCGGCAGCGCCGCAAGATAGGCGGTCATCCCGGCCTTGAGTTCGGTCATCAGCACGTCGAGTTCGGCCTTGCCGAGTGCTTCCTGCCCGCTCTTGCTGTCCGCGATCTCGACCACCGTCGCGCCGAGCGCCGTCATCTGGACGAGCGCCGCGTCGAACAGCGCGGCGATGTCGGCGCGGTCGCCGATGCGGTCGCGCAGCACGCCGATGCGCTTGCCCCTGAGCGCATCGGGCGACAGCGCGGCGACATAGTCGGCCTTGCGCTTATCGGCTTCCGCTGTCGCCGGATCGGCGGGGTCGCTGCCCGCGATGACGGTCATCACCGCCGCGGCGTCGCGGACGGTCAGCGTGATCGGGCCCGCCGTATCCTGGCTGTGGCTGACCGGGACGATGAAGCCGCGGCTGACCAGGCCGACGCTCGGCTTGAAACCAACGACGCCGTTCACCCCGGCGGGGCAGGTGATCGATCCGTCGGTTTCGGTGCCGATCGCGAGCGGCGCAAGGCTCGCCGCGACCGCGGCGGCGCTCCCCGACGAAGAACCGCAGGCATTGCGATCGAGCGCATGCGGATTTTTGGTGAGCCCGCCGACGGCGCTCCACCCGCTCGTCGATTTGTCCGAACGCAAATTGGCCCATTCGCTGAGGTTCGTCTTGCCGAGGATAACCGCGCCCGCCTCGCGCAGCTTCGTCACGATGAAGGCGTCGCGGCCCGTGACATTGTTCTTGAGGGCGAGCGAGCCGGCGGTCGTCGGCAGGCCTGCGACCTCGATATTATCCTTGATCAAGATCGGGATGCCATGAAGCGGCCCGCGCAGCTTGCCCGCCTTGCGCTCTTCGTACAGCCGTTTGGTTTCGATACCCACATCGGCAAAGGAAAAGGTCGCGATCACGGCGTTCAATTTCGGGCCATAATCGTCGAGCCGCCCGAGCCGGTCGAGATAGACGTCGCCGACCAGCCCTTCGTACAATCGGCCGATCTCCATTTCATACTGCAAACTCGCGGCGTCCTTGCCTGCCACATCGGGAAGCGGCGGCGGCATTGCGGCGGCGGCGGGAGCGATCATGAGCAGGACCGCGGCAGCAAGCAGCGAAATTTTTTGCATGACACGCAGGCTGGCAGCCGTAGCGGCAATTGCAAGCGCGGATTGTCGGCACGGCTGATCGGCGTTGACACCGGTCCTCCGGGTCTGCTCCGATGGCGGCGGGAGATCATAATGACCGACAAAGCTGCCTCGTCGCAGGGCATCGCCTCACCGGCCACCGGCGTTTCCGCGCAGACGCGGACGATGCTGTGGATCCTGTTGATCGTCTATATCTTCAATTTCCTCGACCGGCAGATCGTCAATATCCTCGCCGAACCGATCAAGGGTGATCTGGGGCTGTCGGACACCGAGCTTGGCCTGCTCGCGGGACCGGCGTTCGCGGTCTTTTATGCGCTGCTCGGCATCCCGATCGCGCGATACGCCGATAAAGAAGGCACCAACCGCGTGCGGCTCATCTCGCTGTCGCTCGCGATCTGGTCGGCGATGACCGCGGTATGCGGGCTTGCGCAGAATTTCGTGCAATTGCTGTTCGCAAGGATCGGCGTCGGCGTCGGCGAGGCGGGATGCACGCCCGCGGCGCATTCGCTGATCGCCGATAGCGTCGCGCCCGAAAAGCGGTCGTCGGCGATTGCTTTCTACGGGCTGGGGGTGCCGGTCGGGTCGCTGCTCGGGCTGATCATCGGCGGCATCGTCAACGACCTCTACGGCTGGCGCGTCGCACTGATGCTCGTCGGCGCGCCCGGGCTGCTGCTCGCGCTCGTCGTCCTCTTCGTGATGCGCGAGCCGCGGCACAGCCGCCCGGCCGAAACGGCGGTGACCGCCGCTGCGCCGCTGTCGACGGGGGAGGCGATGCGCGAGATTTTTGCGTCGCGCGCCTTCGTCTATATCCTGATCGCGGCGTCGATCACCGCCTTCCTCGGCTATGGCAAGGGGCTGTGGACGATCAGCTTCTTCATTCGCAGCCATGGCCTGTCGACGACCGAGGCGGGGCTGTCGATGGCGGTGGTGCTCGGGCTGGCGGGCGTGCTCGGGACCTGGCTTGGCGGCAAGCTCGCCGACACATATGGCGCCCGCGACAAGCGGCATATCCTGACTTTCCCCGCCTATGGCATGGCGATCGCGGCGCCGATCCTGTTCCTTGGCTATCTGATGGAGGATTGGCGCGTCGCCGTCGCGCTGCTCGTCGTGCCGACGATCCTCAATGCCGCTTATTATGGGCCGGCCTATGGCTGCGTGCAGGGGCTGGTCCAGCCGCGCGCCCGCGCGGTCGCGGCGTCGATCATGCTGTTCGGGCAGAATCTGATCGGGCTGGGGCTCGGCCCCTTCCTGTTCGGGGTGATGTCGGACGCGCTGCAGCCGGTGGCGGGACAGGAGAGCGTGCGCTGGGTGCTCTATGGCGCCGCATGGCTCGGCCTCATCCCCGCCTTCTTCTTCTGGCGCGCCAGCCTGCGGCTGCAGGCCGAACTCAAGTCGGGTTAGAAGGGCAGCGCCGCACTTTCGCGCTGCGTCTTCGCGGCGTCGATCCACCAGCCAAGGTCGTCGGCGAAGCGCGGGAAGGCTTTCGCCAGCCGCCCGCCATCCTCGCCCGCGGGCTTGCCGTCGGCGTCGAAGGCGCCGCCGATCCGCGCGAGCGACAGCGCGGTCGACGTCACGACCATCCCCATCACCGCGAGCGTACCGCGCCATGCCGTCGCCGACTTGATCCCGGCGAACGGCCCGGCCGAATAGGAAGCGATCGCGGCGGGCCGCCAATAATATTGTTCGAGGAAATGATCGGTCAGGTTCTTCAGCCCCGGTTGCAGCCCGCCATTATATTCACCGGCGACAAAGACGAAGCCGTCGGCGGCGCTGATCCGCGCCGCAAGCTCGGCCATCGCCGCCGGGGCTTCGCCGTCGCCATAATCGCTGAAACGCCGGTCGAGGATCGGCAGGCCGACTTCCTTGGCATCGATCAGCGCGGCATCGTCGCCGCGCGCGTTCAGCGCGTCGACGATCCAGCGGGCGAGCTTGATGCCCTGCCGGTCGCGGCGATAGCTGCCGTAGAAGACGAGGATGTTGCGCGCCATGGGGGACTCCGGGGTCAGGGGCGGATGATGATCGGGGTGCCGTCGGGAACGATATCCCAGAGCTGCTTTATCTCGCTATTGGACAGCGCGATACAGCCGTCGGTCCAGTCCCGGGCGATCGGTGGTCCGGGCCAGGCGTTGGGCTGGCCGTGGATGAAGATGTCGCCGCCGGGCGACCGGCCGCGCGCCTTGGCATAGGCGCGGTCGGCGGCATTCGGATAGGATATGCGCAGCGACAGATGATAGGCGCTGTTCGGGTTGCGGCCGCTGATTATGTAGCGCCCCTCGGGCGTCCGCTCGTCACCTTCGAACTGCTTGTGCCCGGTCGGCGCGTCGCCGAAGCGGATATGCGAATAGCGCGCGATTTCGCGATCGCCGCGATAGGCGATCAGGGTGCGATCGCTCTTGTCGATAAGCAGGCGATCGGCCTGTGTCCCGGCGGGTAGCGCCGGCTGCGAGCTGGCGGTTCCGCACGCGGCGAGGAACAGGGCGGCGAATGGAGCGACGATGCGCATCGCGCGATCCTACCGCTTTGCCGCCGCCCGGCAAGGGGGCCTAGTCGCTGAACGGGTCGCGGATCAAGATCGTGTCTTCGCGCTCGGGGCTGGTCGACACCAGCGCGATCGGGGTTTCGATCAGCTCCTGCACGCGCTGGATATATTTGATCGCCTGCGCGGGCAGGTCGGCATAGCTGCGCGCGCCCGCGGTCGTTTCCTGCCAGCCGTCCATTTCCTCGTAGATCGGTTCGACTTCGGCCTGGTCGGCCGAGTGCGCGGGGAAATAGTCGAGGATCTTGCCCCGTAGCCGGTAACCGGTGCAGATGCGGATCGTGTCGAAGCCGTCGAGCACGTCGAGCTTGGTCAGCGCGATGCCGGTGACGCCCGATACCGCGCAGCTCTGGCGGACGAGCACGGCGTCGAACCAGCCGCAGCGGCGCTTGCGCCCGGTGACGGTGCCGAATTCATGCCCGCGCTCGCCGAGCCGCTGGCCGATTTCGTCCTCGAGTTCGGTCGGGAAGGGGCCGCTGCCGACGCGCGTCGTATACGCCTTGGCGATGCCGAGCACGAAGCCGACCGCACTCGGGCCAAGCCCCGAACCTGCCGCCGCGGTGCCGCTGACGGTGTTCGAACTGGTGACGAAGGGATAGGTGCCGTGATCGACATCGAGCAGCACGCCCTGCGCGCCTTCGAACAGGATGCGGGCGCCGGCCTTGCGGACCTTCTTCAGGCGCTTCCAGACGGGCTGGGCATATTCGAGCACATAGTCGGCGATTTCGGTGAGGTCGGCGATCAGCCGCTCGCGGTCGATCGGCGGCTCGCCGAAGCCGGCACGCAGCGCGTCATGATGCGCGGTCAGGCGGTCGAGCTGCGGTTCGAGCTTGTCTAGGTGGGCGAGGTCGCAGACGCGGATCGCGCGGCGGCCGACCTTGTCCTCATAGGCCGGACCGATGCCGCGGCCAGTGGTGCCGATCTTGCCTGCGCCCGCGGCGGTTTCGCGCAGCGCGTCGAGGTCGCGGTGGAAGGGCAGGATCAGCGCGCAATTGTCGGCGATCGCGAAATTCTCTGGATTAATCGCGACGCCCTGACCGCGCAGCTTGGTGATCTCGTCGCGCAGCGCCCACGGGTCGAGGACGACGCCGTTGCCGATGATCGACAGCGTGCCGGTGACGATGCCCGAGGGGAGCAGCGACAGCTTGTAGACCTGTTCGCCGACGACGAGCGTATGGCCGGCGTTATGTCCGCCCTGGAACCGGACCACGGCGTCGGCGCGGCTGGCGAGCCAGTCGACGATCTTGCCCTTGCCCTCGTCGCCCCATTGCGACCCGATGACGGTAACATTTGCCATGATGCTGTCCTGCTGAACGGAGCCCCAAAACGACCAGCGCGGGCCCGGCGCGGCCTTAGCGGATTTGGCCGCAGAGGCAAGGGCGGCGGCAAGGTTGCGCAAATAAAGCCCCTCCCCTTCAGGGGAGGGGTTGGGGTGGGGGGCATCGGCCATGCGCAGTGTCGATGGCCCCCACCCGCTGCGACTAAGCCAGCAAGCTGGCAAGTCTCGCTGCCCTCCCCTAAAGAGGAGGGCATAGGAGAAGCCATGATCGACGCCGACGCCCCCTATCACGCCCATATCTATTTCGCCGATGCCGAGCGCGCTGCCGCCGCTGAACTGCGCCGGGGGTTCGGCCGCGACGCCGCGATGCTGTTCGTCGGCGAGATGACCGACGGGGCGGCGGGGCCGCATCCCATCGCGCAATATGAGGTGCATTTCCTGGGTGCGGCGGTTCCGGCGGTCATCGCGGCGATCGAGGTGGCGGGGCTACGCGCGCTGGTGCATCCGCTCACCGATGATGATCTCGCCGATCACACGACGCTGGCGCACTGGATCGGCGAGCCGGTCGATCTGGATGTGACGGTGCTCGACCCGCCGGGGGTGAATCAGGGGATTCCGCGTTTTGGGGTGTCGAATTTTTAGAACCGGATCGTAGCAAATAGCCCTGTGCTCCCGCGAAGGCGGGAGCCCATCTCCGGACGGTGCTATTTTGAACCCATCGGTGATGGGTCCCCGCCTTCGCGGGGACACGTAACATTTATCTGGGATGGAGTCCTATACCTCGACCGGTCCGTCCGGACCCAGCACGAACCCGCAGCCGAGCGCACGCGCGTCATCATTTTCGGATAGCGCCGCCACTGTCTGCCAGCCGTCGGCGCGCAAGCTCGCGGCCAGCGCGGGATCATGGCCGAGCGGCAGGAAGATGCGGCGATCGGCATCGTCTTCGGCGCCGAGTCCGGCGTCGATCAGCGGATCGGGGTAAAGCGAGAAGCCGACGGCCGATTCTTCCTGTTCGCCAACGGGGATCGAATAGCCGCCGCCGCGGCCGACCGCGTCGCCCTGTCCGGGGACGAAGATCTGGAAGCCGAACCAGCTTTGATAGGCGAAGCCGTGGCGTTCGGTCGGATCGAGGGTCAGCGTGACACGGCCGCGGATGGGCGCGGCGATCGCTTCGAGTGCGTCGATACGCGCGGCAAGCACGCCCGAAGTGTCGAAAGTGCGCAGGTCAGCGATCGCCCGATCGAACGGACCCGTCGCGCGCAGCAGCGGCAGATAGGCCTCGGCGCCCAGTCGCGTCAGCGCGCCGGCGTCCTTGGCGTCGAGTTCGTCGCGCAGGTCCTGGATATCGGCCGCGACCGGCAGCGGGCCGTTCGCGAGCAGGTCGACGACGTCGGGCAGCGTGAAGTCGATCGTGACCGGGCCGATGCCGGCGGCTTCGAGCGCATCGATCGCGACGGTGACGATCTCGCGCGCCGCGGCGACGCTGTCGCTGCCGATCAGTTCGGCGCCGACTTGCAGCATCTCGCGCGCCGGGCGAAGCTGGCTGGCGCGCAGTTTGACGACCTGTCCGGCGTAGCAGAGGCGTAAGGGTCGCGGCGCCCGGGCGAGCAGCGAGGTCGCGATGCGTCCGACCTGCCGTGTGATGTCGGGACGCAGCGCGAGCGTGCGCTGCGACACCGGATCGGTGAAGCGCAGGAGGTCGCGGGTGGAGCGGTCGTCGTCGCCGCCCAGCGTCTCGCGAAACTCGGCAAGCGGCGGGGCGACGCGGCCATAGCCATGCGCGCGCATCGCATCGACGAGCGCGCGGGTCACGCGCGACGCGGCCTCCGCCTGACGGGGGAGGCGGTCGCGCAAGCCTTCGGGCAACAGGGCAGGGGCCTTGGTCATGGGAGCGGCCTTAGTGGTAGTGCGGCTCAATTGGAAGCATCGCTAATCCTCTCCCGTCGGGAGAGGCAACGAGACTTGGCAGCTTGCTGCCTAGTCGCAGTGGTGAGGGGATGTGTCGTCACGGTGACGCACAGCCCCTCATCCAACTTCGCCTAGCCGGTGAAACCGGCAAGGCTGCGTATCCTTCTCCCAAGGGGAGAAGGTTTTGGGACTCAGAACTTCAGCCCCTTTACCGTCTTCACGCCGGGAAGCTGGCACAGCTGCCACAGCAGCGGCTCGGGCATCGGCGAATCGAGGCTGAGCAGCAGCACGGCTTCGCCGCCGGCGGCGCGGCGGCCGAGGTGGAAGGTGCCGATGTTGAGCCCGGCGTCGCCGAGCGCGCCGCCGATGCGGCCGATGAAGCCCGGCGCGTCCTCGTTGACGATATAGAGCATATGGCCGTCGAGATCGGCCTCGACCTTGATCCCGAACATCTCGACGAGGCGCGGTTCGCCATTGCCGAACAGCGTGCCCGCGACCGAGCGGTCGCCGGCTTCGGTGGCGACGGTGACGCGGATCAGCGTGTGATAATCGCCCTCGCGGTCATGGCGCACTTCGCGCACGTCGAGCCCGCGTTCGCGTGCCAGATGCGGGGCGTTGACCATGTTCACGCTGTCCGAATAGCGGCGCATCAGGCCGGTCAGCACCGCGGCGGTGATCGGCTTCAGGTTGAGCTCGGCGGCGGCGCCTTCGGCCTCGATCGAGATCGTCGTGAGGTTGTCGTGCGCGAGCTGGCCGATCAGGCTGCCGAGCTTTTCGGCGAGCGCCATATAGGGGCGCAGCTTCGGCGCTTCCTCGGCCGACAGGCTGGGGACGTTGAGCGCGTTGGTGATGCCGCCGGTGAGCAGATAGTCGGAAATCTGTTCGGCGACCTGGATCGCGACATTGACCTGTGCCTCGTCGGTCGACGCGCCCAAGTGCGGCGTGCAGATGAAGTTCGGGGTGCTGAACAGCGGATGGTCGGCGGCCGGCGGCTCGGCCGCGAACACGTCGAGCGCCGCGCCCGCGACATGGCCCGAATCGAGCGCATCCTTCAGCGCCGCTTCGTCGACCAGCCCGCCGCGCGCGCAGTTGATGATGCGGACGCCCGGCTTGGTCTTGGCGAGATTTTCCTTCGACAGGATATTGCGCGTCTGGTCGGTGAGCGGGGTGTGCAGGGTGATGAAATCGGCGCGGCTCAGCAGCCCGTCGAGTTCGACCTTCTCGACCCCCAGCTCGATCGCGCGCTCGGGCGTCAGGAAAGGATCGAAGGCGATGACCTTCATGCGCAGGCCGATCGCGCGCTCGGCGACGATGCTGCCGATATTGCCGCAACCGATCAGGCCGAGCGTCTTCGAGGTCAACTCGACGCCCATGAAGTCATTCTTCGGCCATTTTCCCGTCTGGGTCAGCGTATTGGCTTCGGGAATCTGGCGCGCGAGCGCGAACATCATCGCCACCGCATGTTCGGCGGTGGTGATGCTGTTGCCGAACGGGGTGTTCATCACGATCACGCCCTTCTTCGACGCCTCCGGGATGTCGACATTGTCGACGCCGATGCCGGCGCGGCCGACGACCTTCAGGTTGGTCGCGGCGGCGAGCACGTCGGCGGTGACCTTGGTCGCCGAACGGATGGCGAGGCCGTCATAGTCGCCGATCATCGCGATCAGCTCTTCCTTGGTCTTGCCGGTGATCTCGTCGACCTGGATGCCGCGTTCCTTGAAGATCGCGGCGGCTTTGGGATCCATCTTGTCGCTGATGAGGACTTTGGGTTGGGTCATTTTAATCTCCCTCTCCCCTTCAGGGGAGAGGGCCGGGGAGAGGGGGTCTCTGCACCGGCCCTATGTTGATGAAGGAAAGGAGCGGGGTGCATCCCCCTCTCCCAACCCTCTCCCCTGAAGGGGAGAGGGCTATTGAGGTCAGGCCGAGAGTTTCGCGTAGGCCCAGTCGAGCCACGGGCCGAGCGCTTCGATGTCGGCCGTGTCGACGGTCGCGCCGCACCAGATGCGCAGGCCCGGGGGCGCATCGCGATAGCCCGCGATGTCATAGGCCGCGCCTTCGGTTTCGAGCAGCGCCGCGAACTTCTTGATGAAGCCCTCGTCGGCGCCCGCGACCGACAGGCAGACCGAGGTCTTCGAGCGGCTGGCGGGATCGGCGGCGAGATGGCTCAGCCAGTCGCGTTCCGAAACGATCTTGTCGAGCGCCGCGGCGTTCGCATCGCTGCGCGCCTTGAGGCCGTCGAGGCCGCCGAGCGACTTCGCCCATTCGAGCGCGAAGATCGCATCCTCGACCGCGAGCATCGACGGGGTGTTGATCGTTTCGCCCTTGAACACGCCTTCAGAAAGCGCGCCCTTGCTGACGAGGCGAAACACCTTGGGCAGCGGCCAGGCGGGGGTGTAGGTTTCGAGCCGTTCGACCGCGCGGGGGCCGAGGATCAGCACGCCGTGGCCGCCTTCGCCGCCGAGCACTTTCTGCCAGCTGAAGGTCGCGACGTCGATCTTGTCCCACGGCAGGTCGTAGGCGAATACCGCGCTGGTCGCGTCGGTGAAGGACAGGCCCTCGCGGGTTGCCGGGATCCAGTCGCCGTTCGGGACGCGGACGCCCGAGGTGGTGCCGTTCCAGGTGAAGAGCACATCGTTCGACCAGTCGACCTCCGTCAAATCGGGAAGCTGACCGTAATCGGCGCGAATGACGGTCGGGTCGAGCTTGAGCTGCTTCGCGGCATCGGTAACCCAGCCTTCACCGAAGCTCTCCCAGGCGAGCGTCGTGACGGGGCGGGCGCCGAGCATCGTCCACATCGCCATTTCAAAGGCGCCGGTGTCCGATCCGGGAACGATGCCGATGCGGTGCGTGTCGGGCAGCTGCAGCATTTCGCGCATCAGGTCGATGCAGAGCGCGAGGCGCGTCTTGCCGATCTTGGCGCGATGCGAGCGGCCCAGCGATTCGGTTGCGAGTTTCTCGGGGGACCAGACCGGCGGCTTGGCGCAGGGTCCGGAAGAAAAATAAGGGCGCGCAGGGCGCAGTTGTGGCGTCGTCACTTCACTCATCATAGTCTCTCCTTGCAGAGAGCTCGCGCGGCGTTGGGACCGCGTGGCCCGGCGCCGCCTTTAGGGCCAAGGGCGTAACTGTCAAATAAATTGCACGGGCCGCGCGAAATTTTCGACGAGGCGAGAAAAAGGTATACAGCTTGTTAACCATTTCGTCGGTATTTTGACGGCCATGCCGATCCCGCCTTTCTTGAAGCCCCGGATCCTGATCGCCGCCACCGCGGCGCTCGCGCTATCCGCCTGTTTCGGCGCGCCCGAGGCGATGAAGAACAAGGACGGCAAGCGGCCGGTGGCGAGCAAGCCGAACCGCCCGCAAGCCGTCGGTACGCCGTCCTTCACCAGCGCCGACGCGCAGCAATGCGCGTTCGACCTCAAGCAGGCGGGGGTACGCTTTACGCCGCTGCCCAATCAGGATCATGGCGGCGGATGCAGTTCGATCGATTCGGTGAAGCTGCTCGACATCGGCACACCGGTGACGAACCTTGGCGCGATGACCTGTCCGCTGGCGAAGAATTTCGCCGCTTGGGCGCAATATGCGGTGAAGCCCGCGGCGCGCAAATATTTCGGCCAGGAGGTCGTGAAGATCGAAACCTACGGCACCTATAGCTGCCGCAACATCTATGGCGGCCGCTCGGGCCGGCTGTCGCAGCACGCCTATTCGAACGCGGTCGATGTGTCGGGTTTCGTGCTCGCCGACGGGCGGCGGGTGATGCTTGACGGCGGGTGGAAGGGTGACCGGGACTCACAGGATTTCCTGCGCGCGCTGCACAAATCGGCGTGCCGGCGCTTCGGAACGGTGCTGAGCCCCGATTATAACGCCGCGCATTACAACCACTTCCACCTGGATATGAGCGGCAACAATTACTGCCGCTAGCGCAATGTCGTCATCCCGGCGAAGGCCGGGATCTCAATGTCAAATCTTGCCGCACCGACGAGATCCCGGCCTTCGCCGGGATGACGAAGTGGGAGGAGGCGGGGATGACGGAGTAGGAAGAGGGATGCGTTCGCCTTGGCAAAGTCACGCCAACCGGCTAGCCGTCCGCCAATGGCAGAAGATAAACAACCCCATCGCTCGCGTTTCCACAAAGCCAAGGATGACGCGCATTTCGCCAAGCAGGCGACCACTACCCCGCAGACCGCGAGCGCCGCCTATAAGCTGGCGTTTCAGGATAATGACTTCCTGCTGCGCGAGGATTTGCGTCCGGTCCGCTTCCAGCTCGAACTGCTCAAGCCCGAATTGCTGCTCGACGAGGCGAAGATCGAATCGATGCTGGTCATCTATGGTTCGGCGCGCATTCCCGAGCCGGCCGCCGCCGACGCGCTGGAGGCCGCGGCGACCGACGATGCCCAGCGCAACATCGCGCGCCGACTAAAGGAAAAGGCGAAATATTATGACGAGGCGCGCGCGCTGGCGCGACTGGCGAGTCAGGTGCCGCCCGACGCCAACGGCTGCCGCCATTTCGTCGTCTGCTCGGGCGGCGGGCCGTCGATCATGGAGGCGGCGAATCGCGGTGCCGCCGACGAGGGCAAGGAGTCGGTCGGGCTCAACATCGTGCTACCGCACGAACAGGCGCCCAACCGTTATGTGACCCCGGACCTCAGTTTCCAGTTCCATTATTTCGCGCTCAGGAAGATGCACTTCCTCCTCCGCGCCCGCGCCGTGTGCGTTTTCCCCGGCGGCTTCGGCACCTTCGACGAGATGTTCGAACTGCTGACGCTGATCCAGACCGGCAAGATCAAACCGATCCCGATCGTGCTGTTCGGCGAGGAATTCTGGCATCGCGTCGTCAATTTCGACGCGCTGGTCGAAGAAGGGGTGGTCAGCGCCCGCGATCTCGACCTGTTCAAGTTCGTCGAGACCGCCGACGAGGCGTGGACGATCATCCAGGATTTCTACGCCAATATCGACCATCATTAGGCTATCGTCGCCCCCGCGAAGGCGGGGGCCGCCGCCGTCCTGACGCAGCGACGAGGGCATAAACCTCCAACGGCCCCCGCCTTCGCGGGGGCGACGTTCTTATTTCGACTGTTCTTTCAGATACAAGAGCAGCGCCTTGCGGTCGGCGGGGTCGATCACGCCGGCGAACGCCATGCGCGTGCCCGGCACGGCCTTCATCGGGGCTTCGAGAAAGGCGTCGAGCGCGGCTTCGTCCCAGGCGCCGCCCTTTGCCTTCATCGCGCCCGAATAGGAAAAGCCCTCGTGCGACGCGACCGCGCGGCCGACGATGCCGTGCAGATTGGGGCCGATCCCGTTGCGGCCGCCCGCATCGATCGTGTGGCACGCCATGCAACGCTTGAAGACCTGCTCGCCCATCGCGGCGGTCGGTTCGATCGCGGCGGCGGGGGCTTCGACGGCGCTGTCGCCCGCCGCGGGCGAATCGGCGGGAGCTTCGCTCTTGCCGCAGCCGGCGAGGGCAAGCGCGCCCGCCAGCACGACGGGCAGGGTGCGCATTATTTCTTGGCTTCGGCGGGAGCCGGAGCGGCAGGCGCTGCACCGGCGGGCGCGGCGGCGCCGCCCTCGGCCGGTTTCGCGGCGGCATCGGCCGGGGCCGCGCCTTCGGCGGGCTTGGCGGCACCCTCGGCGGGTGCGGCGCCTTCGGCCGCGGCCGGGGCGGCTTCGGCTGCGGGCAGCGGCAGGTTCGAACCCTGCGCGTTGAGATAGACGATCAGGTTGGCGCGGTCTTCGGCGCTGCCAAGGCCGGCGAAGGACATCTTCGTGCCAGGGGCGAATTTACGCGGGCTGGTCAGCCAGGCGTCCATCTTGGCGAAATCCCAGGTGCCGCCCATGCCGGCGAGCGCCGAGGAGAAGGCAAAGCCATGCTTGCCATGACCGATTTCCTCACCGAGCGTGCCGAAGAGATTGGGACCGATGCCGTTGGCGCCGCCCGAATTGATCGTGTGGCACGCGGCGCATTTTGCGAACACCGCCTCGCCCTTCGCGACGTCGGCGGCGGCGAGCAGGGTGGGAAGCGGCACGGCCGAGGCGCCGCCACCGGCGCCCGCATCGGCATCCTCGATCGGGAAGCCCGGCTTTTCGGGGTTGTGCCCGGCGAAGAGCATCTGCGATCCGATCGTCAGGCCCAGCGCGCAAATACCGGCAAAAAGTACCCAGCCGGCAATAGTGTTGTTGCGATTGTCCATGCTCTTGCAGCCCCGTTCGCTGGCGCCCGTATCGGGCGCGCTATATGATTTGGTCGCTCCCTTACTGGCGCGGGCACGGCGGCGCAAGGGGATGAAGTGCCTCACCGGCGAGTTGCGCGCATGTTGCGAACGCTTCACCGCCCGGCTATGCGCCGCGGCTTCGACGCAGGAGGGTGGTCATGGGCAGTTATTCGGCATCCGCGCAACATTTGGTCGACGAAATGACCGCGGCGGCGCTCGCCGAACCGGCCCGCGGCCTGGCATTTCAGGGCGCGCCGGGTGCCAACAGCGACCTCGCGGCGCGCGAATATGCGCCGGGTGCGCTGCCGCTGCCATGCTACAGCTTCGAGGATGCGATCGATGCGGTGCGCGAAGGGCGCGTCGACCGCGCGATCATTCCGATCGAAAACAGCCTCCACGGCCGCGTCGCCGACATTCATTTCCTGCTCCCCGAATCCGGCCTTTCGATCGTCGGCGAACATTTCCTGCGCATCCGCCACGGGCTGATGAGCCGCAACCTCGGCCCGGTGACGCGCGCGATGAGCCACGAGCAGGCGCTTGGCCAGTGCCGCCACTGGCTGCGTGCCAACAACATCGATCCCGTCGCGCACAGCGACACGGCGGGCGCCGCCGCATGGGTCGCCGACAGCGACGAGGTCGGGCTGGCGGCGGTGGCGCCGCCGCATGCCGCCGATCTCTACGGGCTGACGCTGCACGAAGCGGGGATCGAGGACGCCGATCATAATATGACGCGCTTCGTCGTGCTCGCGCGCGAACCGCTGGCCGAACAGGCGCCCGGCGGGCCGCTGATGACGACCTTTGTGTTCGAGGTGAAGAATATCCCCGCCGCGCTCTACAAGGCGCTCGGCGGCTTCGCGACCAACGGCGTCAACATGACCAAGCTCGAAAGCTATCAGGTCGGCGGCAGCTTCGCGGCGACGAAATTCTATGCCGATATCGTCGGTGCGCCGGGTGAGGAGCATATCGACCGCGCGCTCGAAGAGCTTGATTTCCAGACCAAGACGCTGCGGCTGCTCGGCACCTATCGTCAGGCCCGCGTCCGGGGAGCCTAACCGCCGCGTGTGCGCAGCATGCGCGCGGTCGCGAAGCTCTGCACGATGAACAATGTCACCAAGATGCTGGCGACGATGATCCCGAACAGGTCGAACGGCGAAAAATTCGTTCCGCTGATGTCCCTGCCGCCGATGATCGGCATCGCGACCGTCATCGCCATCAGCATCAGGCGCAGTTCGGTGGGGCCGCCAGCCATGTAGGACAGGCGGAATTCGCCGACGACCTTGGCGGCGATGAAGGTGTGGATCGACAGCAGGAAATAACCGATGACCGCCATCAACGCGACGTCGAGCCGGACATAGGGGCTCATGCCGATCGCGCTGATCATCAGCAGCGTCCCCATCGCATCGACGCTATGGTCGACGAAATAGCCATAGGCGGGGCGTTCGATCTGCCGCCAGCGGGCGAGGCTGCCGTCGAGCGAGTCGCCGAACCAGTTGACGATATAGCCGGCGAGCGACAGGCCGAGCCACTCGCTGTCCTGCCAGCTCAGGATATAGCCCGCCGCGACGAGCACCGCGCCGAAGAAGCCGAGCGCCGTGAGCTGGTCGGGGGTGACCCAGGCCGGCAGCCGCGGGCACAACCAGTTGAGCAGGCGCCGCTCGCTGCGCGCCAGGATATTCTGCTGGATGCGGACCGGAGGGGTCGTCGCGGTAGGGAGGCCGGGATTGCTGCTCATGCTCGTCTTTCGTCGATGGCTGTCACATCTGTGTCGGCCAGACGTCACGGAGGCGTCATAGTCGCGGTTGATGGCGGAAGATAGAGCAGGTCCCCGGAAGGCAGAGCGTGCAGCGCCATATTCATGGTTGAAACGGGGCCTTCGTGGGCTAGTCTGAGCCGAGGGAAGCGGCCCGGCCGGGGGAAATATGGCGGAAATTTCATTTGCGCGGATATCCAGACGCGGTTTCGGCCGCCTGTTCGACGCGGCGGGGCGCGACAATCGCACCCAGTTCTGGCTATTCGGAGCGATGGTTTTCGGGCCGCTGGTCGCAGTCCAGATGATCACGCAGATGCTGCTGATCTTCGCGAGCTTCGATCTTCGCGATCTCGCGGCATCGGGCGCCGATCCCGCTGCGGCGCAATTGCGGATGATGGCCGACATGGGCGACGGGATGATCACCGGCACCTATCTGGGCGTCGGACTTAGCGTCGTCGGCGCCGTCTGTCTGGTGACAGCGGCGGCGCGCCGCTTGCACGATCGCGGGCGGAGTGGGTGGTGGTCGCTGGTCGTGCCTTTCGCCGTCGTTGCGACCGGGATTTATCAGATCCGCCGCGTGACCTGGACCTTCGAGCAAATGGCATCGATCGCCGCGGATATGCGCAAAATCGGGACCGCGCCCGATTCGGTCGCGGCGATCCAGGCGCAGTTGCAGGCGTCGGCACCAGGTCCCGGCTGGTCGGCGATTGTCGCCGGATTGGCGATGCTGGGGCTGGTCATCGAACTGGTTCGCGCCGGGACCGACGGGCCCAACCGCTTCGGACCCGCGCCCGAATAGGCCGTTTCGGCGCGCGGCGCGGCTATTCGCGCCAGGGACCGATTTCGCCGACCTCGCCGATCGTGCGGAAACGGACGGCATCGTCGACCCACGCGACCTCCCACATCGGCGCGGGGCGCGCCCATTCGCCGATCACGAACAGCGGAATCCGGTTGGCGGCGACAAAGGCGAGATCGTCGGTAGTGGGGCCGGGGACGATCGTCTCCGACCGCTGATGCAGGCGGATGATTGCCAGCGTCCCCCGCGGCGGCGGCGGAAGCGACTGGCGCGAGGGCAGGCCGAAGCTGCCGGCGATATCGGGAAAGCCCTTGTCGTCGCGCGCCAGGATGAGCAGCTTGTCGGCGGTCGCGACCGGGCCGCCAACGGGGCGCCCGACCACCTTGCGCCCCGCGATCGCCGCGAATTCACGCACATCGGTATCGGCGATGGACGGCGGTGCGGCAGGCTGAGCGATGGCCGCAGACGCCGCCAAGCCGGGGTCGGCTATTTGCGCCGCCATCAGCAGCAAGGCGCCGATCAATGCGCCTCGCCCCAGCTCTTTCCGGTGCCGATCTCGACCTCTAGCGGGACCGAGAGGGCGAGCGCGGGCTCGGCGGCGCCCATCATCACGGCGCGGATGACGTCGCCTGCCGCGGCGGCCTTGTCCTCGGGGGCTTCGAAGACGAGTTCGTCGTGGACCTGCAGCAGCATCCTGACGTCGGACAGCCCCGCTTCCTCCAGCGCTTTCGGCATGCGCGCCATCGCGCGCTTGATCAGGTCGGCGCTGGTACCCTGGATCGGCGCGTTGATCGCGGCGCGTTCGCTGCCCGCACGTTCGTTCTGGCTCGCCGCCTTGATCCGCGGGAACCAGGTTTTGCGGCCGAACAGCGTCTCGGTATACCCCTTGGCGCGCGCGCTTTCGAGCGTGTCGGTGATATAGTCCGAAATGCCCGGGAAACGTTCGAAATAGCGCGCGATCAGCGCCTGTGCTTCGTCGGGGGTCACTTCCAGACGGCCGGCGAGGCCCCAGCGGGAAATGCCATAGAGGATCGAGAAATTGACCGTCTTCGCCTTGCCGCGCGTGTCGCGATTGACCTCGCCGAACAATTCGATCGCGGTCGCGGCGTGAATGTCCTGCCCCTGCGCGAAGGCTTCCTTGAGTTCGGGGACGTCGGCCATATGCGCCGCCAGCCGCAGCTCGATCTGGCTATAGTCGGCGGCGATCAGCACATGGCCCGGCGCCGCGATGAAGGCGTCGCGGATCTGGCGGCCGGTTTCGGTGCGGATCGGGATATTCTGCAGATTGGGGTCGGTCGACGACAAGCGCCCGGTCTGCGCGCCGACGAGGCTGTAGCTCGTGTGCACCCGCCCGGTCTTCGCATTGATCTGTTGCTGCAGCGCGTCGGTATAGGTCGACTTCAGCTTGGCAAGCTGGCGCCACTCCAATATCTTGCGCGCAATCGGCACGCCGTCGCGTTCGAGCCGTTCGAGTTCATTCTGGTCGGTCGACCAGTCGCCCGACTTGCCCTTGCGCCCGCCCTTCAGGCCGAGCTTGTCGAACAATATCTCGCCGAGCTGCTTGGGGCTGCCGATCGCGAAGGGCTGGCCTGCAAGACCGTGGATCTCGCCTTCGATGCGCAGCATCTCGTTCGCGAATTCGCCCGACAACCGCGCCAGATATTCGCGGTTCACCATGATGCCCGCGCGCTCCATCGTCTCGACGACGGCCGCCAGCGGGCGGTCGACCATCTCATAGACGCGCGTCCCGCCCTCGATCGGCAGGCGCAGCTTGAGCAGCTTCCACAGCCGCCACGCGACCTCGGCATCCTCGGCGGCATATTGCGTCGCGCGGTCGAGCGGCACTTCGGCAAAGCTGATCTGCGACTTGCCTGTGCCGCACACTTCCTTGAACGAGATGCAGACATGGTCGAGGTGCATCTTCGCCAGTTCGTCGAGCCCGTGCTGATGCTTGCCGGCGTCGAGTGCGAAGCTCATCACCAGCGTATCGTCGTAAGGCGCGATGGTGATGCCGTGCTGCGCGAGCACGCCGATGTCATATTTCAGATTATGCCCGACCTTGAGCACCGCCTCGTCGGAAAACAGCGCGTGGAGGCGGCCGATCGCGTCGGCCAGCGGTACCTGTTCGGGCTTTTCGGCGAACATGTCGGTGCCGCCATGGCCGAGCGGGATGTAGCAGGCGCGGCCGGGGGCGGTCGCCATGCTGACCCCGACCAGGGTGCCGGTGACGCTGTCGAGGCTGGCGGTTTCGGTGTCGATCGCGACGACATGGGCTGCCTTGGCTTCCTCGATCCAGCGGTCGAGCGCCTCGATCGTCGTTACCGTCTCGTACAGCGTGCGGTCGATCGCGGGCATCGCCGGCAGCGTCGGGGTCGACGGGCCCGCGGCGGCGGCCGGTACAGCGGTCGCGCGCGGGAAGGTCGGCGGTCCGCCCGGCGTCGCGCCGAGGTCGAGCTTCGCCGAGAGCGAGCGGAAGCCATGTTCATCGAGGAAGGTCTTGAGCGGCAGCGGCGGAATCGCGCCGAGCTTGAGGTCGTCGAGCGCGTCGGAGAGCGGCACGTCGCGCTTCAGTTCGACCAGGATACGCGACAGTCGCGCCATGTCGGCATGTTCGATGAGGTTGTCGCGCAGCTTCGAGACTTTCATCGTTTCGGCGCCCGCGAGCGCTTTTTCGAGGTCGCCATATTCGACGATCAGCTTGGTCGCGGTCTTCGGTCCGACCCCGCGCACCCCGGGGACATTGTCGACGCTGTCGCCCATCAGCGCCAGCACGTCGCCGACCAGATCGGGGGTGACCCCGAACTTCTCGTTCACTGCTTCCAGCCCCAGCCGGACATTCTTCATCGTGTCGAGCATGTCGACTTGCGGCGCGCCGTCCGCCGGCTCGCGGATCAACTGCATCAGATCCTTGTCGGACGACACGATGGTGACGTCCCAGCCGGCGGCGACCGCCGCCTCGGTATAGCTGGCGATCAGGTCGTCGGCTTCGAACCCTTCCATTTCGATGCACGGCAGCGAGAAGGCGCGCGTCGCGTCGCGGATCAACGGGAATTGCGGGCGCAGATCCTCCGGCGGCTCGGGGCGGTTCGCTTTATACTGGTCGTAGATTTCGTTGCGGAACGACTGGCTCGAATGGTCGAGGATGACGGCAAGGTGCGTCGGCCCGTCGGCGTCGTGGAGGTCCTTCGCGAGTTTCCACAGCATCGTCGTATAGCCATAGACCGCGCCGACGGGCACCCCTTGCGGGTTGGTCAGCGGCGGCAGGCGGTGATAGGCGCGGAAGATGTAGCTGGAGCCATCGACCAGATAGAGATGATTCTTCTCGGACATGGCGGGGATGTAGCAGGGCTGATGCGGATGGCCTAGCGGTGCGATCGCGGTGGGGGATTGGTGCGTTGCGATGGGCCGGGTGGGCGACGTGTGTTGGCTTTGGGGTGGGGAGCGGACATATAGCCCTCTCCCCTTCAGGGGAGAGGGTTGGGAGAGGGGGACGTGGCCAACCCCTCTCAACTCCGGCTAGCCAGCAAGCTGGCAAGCCTGCGTATCTCTCCCCTAAAGGGGAGAGAGCAATCCGTGGAACGGCAACTAACGGCCGTAATCAGCTACTCGGCCTCCACACTAACCCTTATATTCGATCGTGAGCTTCCCCGCCGACGCGACCGCCGCGGCGCGGGCGTCGCCGGTGGTCCCGCCCGCGGCCTTCGCCAGCGCGACACCCATGCGGCGATAGGGGCGGGCGACGGGCTTGCCGAAGATGCGCACGTCTAGCGCGGTTTCGGCGTTCGGCGGGACGAGCGCTTCGGCGAGCCCCGCGATCGTGAAATCTTCCGCTTCGCGATCGGCGAGGAGGACGGCACTGGCGCTGGTATCGGGCACCGTGATATCGGGGACCGGCAGGCCGAGGATCGCGCGCGCGTGCAGGTCGAATTCGGACAAGGACTGCGAAATCAGCGTCACCATGCCGGTGTCGTGCGGACGCGGGCTGAGTTCGGAGAAGATGACTTCGTCGCCCTTGACGAAATATTCGACCCCGAAAATGCCATGGCCGCCGAGCGCATCGACGACCTTCGCCGCCATCGCCTGCGCGCTCGCCAGCGCGGCTTCCGACATCGCGGCGGGCTGCCAGCTTTCGCGATAGTCGCCGCGTTCCTGCCGGTGCCCGATCGGCGGGCAGAAGGTCACGCCATCCTTGTGCCGCACGGTCAGCAGCGTGATCTCATAGTCGAAGTCGATAAACGCCTCGGCAATCACGCGCAGCCGGTCGCCGCGCATCCCGGCGGCGGCATAATCCCACGCAGCGTCGATGCCCGCCGCGTCGCGCACGGTGCTCTGGCCCTTGCCCGACGACGACATGACGGGCTTCACGACGAGCGGAAAGCCGATGCGCTCGGCGGCGGCGGCCAGTTCGTCGCGGCTGGTCGCATATTCGAAGGTCGAGGTGGTGAGGCCAAGCTCGCTGGCCGCCAGATCGCGGATCGCGTCGCGGTTCATCGTCAACTGCGCGGCGCGCGCCGACGGGACGATATGGAAGCCCTCGGCCTCCAGTTCGGCGAGCACCTCGGTGCGGATCGCCTCGACCTCGGGCACCACATGGTCGGGGCGATGCTTTTCGATCGTGGCGCGCAGCGCGTCGCCGTCGAGCATCGAAAACACCTCATATTGATCGGCGACCTGCATCGCCGGTGCGCCTTCATAGCTGTCGCATGCGATGACATGGGCGCCGAGCCGCTTTGCCGAAATGACAAATTCGCGGCCGAGCTCGCCCGAACCGAGGAGCAGGATGGTGGCAGTGGGGGTCATGGCAATCTTTCCGTCGACGTTGGGCGCAAGATTCGGGACGCGCGCCGGTGCTGGCCCTGCCATATGAAGTTCATCAGCAAAGCGCGACAGCGAATGACAGGATCACACCCATGACGCATGTTTTCAAAACCATCTGGTCGCCGGTCGGCGAATTGACGCTGGTGGCCGACGCCACGGGGCTGGCCGCGATCTTGTGGGAAAATGACCGGCCCGGGCGCGTCCGGCTGGGGCCGCTGACCGAGCAGCCCGACCATCCGGTACTCGTCGAAACCGAGCGCCAGCTCGGCGAATATTTCGCGGGCACGCGGCAGGCGTTCGACGTGCCGCTGTCCTTTTCGGGCAGCGATTTTCAGAAGCGGGTGTGGAGCGCGTTGCTCACCATCCCGTTCGGCGAGACGCGCAGCTATGGCGAGATCGCGCACCAGCTTGGCAAACCGAGCGCGTCGCGCGCGGTCGGCGCCGCCAACGGCCGCAATCCGATCTCGATCATCGCGCCGTGCCACCGGGTCGTCGGATCGACCGGCAAGCTCACCGGCTTCGCCGGCGGGCTCGACGCGAAGCAATATCTGCTCGAACTCGAACGATAGAGTCTGTCCTGAAGAGATAGGCGCGGTGGCTCAATCGATCAGGCACACCGTCCCGGCCCAGATGTTGGTGACGAGGCCGTCGATACCGTCGATGTCGAGCGTCCCGGTCAGGCCGTCGCCGGCCCCGAACAGCAGCCCGAGCGAGCTGTCCTCGACCGTCACCGCATAAGCGGCGTCGAGCGCCTGCCGCGTCGATCCGACCCCGATGCCTTTCGCGGTGCGCAGCGGCGATGCGGCGCGGCTGATCGTCCAGCCGACGAATTGATCATTCTGGAACGTCAACTGCAAGCCGTCACGATAACCGGTATAGTCGACTGTGCCCGCGCCGCATTCGGAGCTTGATCCCTTTTCGAGCGGGATGCCCTGAACCGCGGCGACTGCGCGTTCGGCGTCGGCGCGCGGGATGCCGAAAGGCACCAGCCGTGCCTTGCCCGACCGGGCATCAACGATCGACAAGCCCTCGGGCGCGAGCGTGGGCGCGGCATGGGGCGCTGCCGCTGCGGGCGGGGACAGCGCCAGCGCGATCCATGGCAGGAAGCGCAGCGGGTTCACGCGGGCCAGCTTTCGGTGTCGTGATCGGGATGCTGATGATTGCTGGCGCGGATCGCGCCGACATAGGCGGCCATCGTCTCCTCGGTCGTGCCTTCGGCTTTCAGCGGCAGCGTTTCGAACAGCGGCAGCCGCGCCTCGAGCCCGAACTGCACCTGCGGCGGAAATTGCGACGGTTCGTCGAACGATCCGGTCGTCAGATTGATGTGCCGGCTGTCGGCATAATCGTAAAGCAGCGGTGTCCCGCATGCCGGGCAAAAGCCGCGCGCCGCCTTGTCCGAGCTGGCGAAGGTCGCGGGTTTGCCGCGTGTCCATGTGATCGCGTCGCGCGGGACGCCGATCAGCGCGATGAAGAAATTGCCCGCCGCCTTCTGGCACATGCGGCAATGGCAGATATGCGACGTGTCGAGCACCGCGGTCACATGATAACGCACCGCGCCGCACTGGCAGCCGCCCGACGCTTCGGTTTCGATCCGGTCCATCCTGCGTCCTCTCTCGGCCTTCGATCATCGCTCTTCGACGCCATGCCCGTCAAGCGCGTCCAAATGCGGCGAATTCTGCCGCCAGATGATCGAACACCGCCCGAACGCGTCCGACGTGGCGCAGATTTTCGTGCGTGACGATCCAGGTGTCGAGCATCGCCACATCATGGCCGGGCAGAACGCGGCGCAGCATGTCGTCGGCATCGCCGATCGGCTGCTGTACCACCGCAATCCCCAGCCCGGCGCGCGCGGCGGCGAGCGCGGCAGGGTGGCTGTCGGTGCGCAGGATGAAGTTCCCCGGACCTGGCTGCGGGAGCATGCGGTCGGCGAGCGCACGGTCGGCGCGGCTGCGGTCGGGGCCGATCAGCCGGTGTGCGGCGAGCTCCTCGATCGTGGCTGGCATGCCGTGTTGCGCCAGATAGTCGCGGTGGGCGTAAAAGCCGACCGCGATCGCGGCGACCTTCTTCGCGACGAGCGCCGCTTGCTGCGGCGGGAACATCCGTACCGCGATATCGACCTGCTGCTCGAGCAGGTCGGCGCCCGCATTGCTGAGGTCGAGTTCGATCGCAACGGCCGGGTGGCGCGCCGCGAGCCGCGTCAGCATCGGGGCGATCACCGCGGTGCCGACGAATTCGGAGACGCTGATCCGTACCGTGCCGGCGGGCTTGGCCATGTCACCCGACGCGGCGCGGACGAACGCGTCCGACGCATGCGCCATCGCGCGCGCCGACGCGCCAACCGACCGCGCCTGCTCGGTCGGCGTCAGGCCATGCACCGACCGCGTGAACAGGATCGTGCCCAGCGTCGCCTCGAGCGATTCGATGCGCGCCCGCACCGTCGGCTGCGACAGCCCCAACCGCCGTGCCGCCGCGGAGAAACTCCCTTCCTCCAGCACCGCGAGGAAGGCGCGCTGATCGTCCCAGCTGATCGGTTTGCTCATAAATTTCTTATGAGCCGATGAAGTCAGAACCGCAATTCCTTTGAGGGTGAGTGCGCCCGATACTCGCGCCATCGACAGGGAGATGTGTCATGCATGGAGAAAAGCTGCTCATCCTGGGCGTCAACGGCACCATCGGATCCGCCATCGCGCGCAAACTGATCGCGCGCGGCCAGCCGTTGCGGGCGCTCGTCCGCGATCCGGGCGCGGCCGCGGCGAGGTGGAACGGCCGGGGCGGGATCGAATGGATCGCGGGCGACGCGATGGACCGGGACGCGGTCGCCCGCGCGGCCGGAGGCGTCGGCACGATCATCCACGCCGTCAGCCCGCCGGGCTATCGCAACTGGAGCGAACTGGTCCTGCCGATGATCGACAACAGCATCGCTGCGGCGCGCGCCACGGGCGCCCGCATCGTGCTGCCCGGTACCGTCTATAATTTCGACCCCGCCGAAACACCGCTGCTCGATGACCATAGCCCGCAGCGTCCGAAGACCGAAAAGGGCCGCATCCGCGCCGAACTCGAACGCCGCCTCGAAGATGTCTCGGGCGAATGCCCGGTGCTGATCGTGCGCGCCGGCGATTATATCGGCCCCGACGCACGGTCGAGCTGGTTCGCGCAGGCGCTGGTCCGGCCCGGCGGCCCCGTCCGCCGCCTGATCCATCCCGGCAAGGGCGCCGGGCACAGCTGGGCTTACCTCCCCGACCTCGCCGACGCTTTCGTGCAACTGCTTGCGATTCCCGACCGGCTGCGTTCGTTCGAGCGATTGCAGTTTCAGGGGATATGGGATCCTGATGGTGCCTTGCTGCCGCGCGTCATTCGTCAGCTGATCGGCCGCGATGTCCCCGAGCACGGTTTTCCCTGGTGGCTGATGCGCGCGCTTGCGCCGTTCGGCGGCTTTCCGCGCGCGGTGCATGATATCGAGCCCTATTGGCGCCATCCGGTCCGCTTCGACAACAGCCGGCTCGTCGAACTGCTTGGCGAGGAACCGCACACGCCGGTCGAGGTCGCGGTCCGCGACACGCTGCGCGCGCTGGGATGTCTTGATGACGCCGCTCCCGCGGCGCCTGTGCCGGCCTGATCCCACCCTGCAATATAGATGGACCATTCATCATGTCCCTGATCTTTTCGTGCTTCCTTGTTCGGGAAACCCTGGCCGTCGCCGCGCTCAACGCCGGCCTCAACGCCGCCTACACCAGCTTCCTGTGGCAGGGGCCGGCATCGCTGACGCTTGGCGGACCGGCCGGAATTGCCCGCGACCTCGCGACGACGCCCATATTCATCGCTTCGCTGTCGACGCTGCTTGGCACCGCCGCCATTCGCAAGAAGCTGGCGTCGGGTGCGGTCGCGGCGCCGCGCCGGATCCGGGGTGCGCCGGTCTTCGCGCAACTGCCGCGCGGCATCCTTTGGCGCTCCTTGACGCTCGCAATTTTCGCGGCCATCGCCTTCACGGCGCCGTTGCATGCCGTGCTCACTTCGGCCGGGACGGCCGGCTTGTCGCTCGGCGCGGGCGTGAGCGCGAAGGTTGCGATCACCTTGCTCTTTTCGCTGCTGCCTGTTCCGATCGCCGTGACGGCGGCGGGGCATGACGCGCGGCGCGCGCTGCCGGTACGGCAGCTTGCACTGTCGACCTGATCAGGCTCCGGTCATTCCCACTCGATCGTGCCGGGGGGTTTCGACGTGTAGTCATAGACGACGCGGTTGATGCCCTGGACCTCGTTGATGATCCGCGTTGCGCAGCGCGAGAGGAAGCTCGCGTCGAAGGGGTAGATGTCGGCGGTCATCCCGTCGGTCGAGGTCACCGCGCGCAGCGCGCAGACATGGTCGTAGGTGCGCCCGTCGCCCATCACGCCGACGGTCTTGACGGGGAGCAGCACCGCGAAGGCCTGCCAGATCGCGTCGTAAAGGCCGGCGCTGCGGATTTCTTCGAGATAGACGGCGTCGGCCTTGCGCAGGATGTCGCAGCGCTCCTTCGACACTTCACCGGGGATGCGGATCGCGAGGCCGGGGCCGGGGAAGGGGTGGCGGCCGACGAAGACGTCGGGAAGGCCGAGTTCCTTGCCGAGCAGGCGGACTTCGTCCTTGAACAGCTCGCGCAGCGGCTCGACGAGCTTCATGTTCATCCGCTCGGGCAGGCCGCCGACATTATGATGGCTCTTGATCGTGACGCTCGGCCCGCCGGTGAACGACACGCTTTCGATCACGTCAGGATAGAGCGTGCCCTGCGCAAGGAAGTCGGCGCCGCCGATTTTCTTCGCTTCTTCTTCGAACACATTGATAAATTCGGCGCCGATGAACTTGCGCTTCTTCTCGGGGTCGGTGACCCCGGCGAGGCCGGCCATGAAGCGTTCCTCGGCATCGACGACGACGAGCGGAATATTATAATGGTCGCGGAACAGGCGCTCGACCTGCTCGCGCTCGTTCATGCGCAAGAGACCGTGGTCGACGAAGACGCAGGTGAGCTGCTCGCCGATCGCCTCGTGGATCAGCACCGCCGCGACCGCGCTGTCGACGCCGCCCGACAGGCCGCACAGGACGCGCTGGTCGCCGACCTGCGCGCGGATTTCGGCGATCTTGGTGGCGCGGAATTCGGCCATCGTCCAGTCGCCCGAACAGCCGCAGACGTGGCGGACGAAATTGGCGATCAGCTTTGCGCCGTCGGGGGTATGGACGACTTCGGGATGGAACTGCGTGCCATAATAGCGGCGTTCGTCGTCGGCGATCAGCGCGAAGGGCGCGCCGTCGCTGACCGCGACGATGCGGAAGCCCGGCGCGAACTGCGTGACCTTGTCGCCGTGGCTCATCCACACCTGATGGCGCTCGCCGACCTCCCACAGGCCGTCGAACAGCACACAGGGCTCGGTGACGGTCAGGAAGGCGCGGCCGAATTCGCCGTCGCGCTCGCCATCGGCGCCGCCGGGTTCGACCTGGCCGCCGAGCTGCTGGCTCATCACCTGCTGGCCGTAACAAATGCCGAGGATGGGCAGGCCGCTGTCGAAGATCGACTGCGGCGCGCGCGGGCTGCCGGTCGCGGGGACCGAGGCGGGCGAGCCCGACAGGATCACGCCCTTGGGCTGCATCCGTTCGAGCGCGGCCTCGGCGGCGCTGAACGGGACGATCTCGCTATACACGCCGGCCTCGCGGACGCGGCGGGCGATGAGTTGGGTCACCTGACTGCCGAAATCGACGATCAGGATGGATTCGGGGGCGGCGGAGTTGGCTGGAGTCGGCATGGCTGGCCGATAAAGAGGCATGGCGCCGCTGTCCAGCGGTCTGGGCAGGGCACCCGTCGAACTTTTGCTGCGCTGCCACATTGTTGCGACAAATGCGACATAGCTGAACCGCAGGCGTTGCCCGGTGTCATGGCGGGTTCAGGCCGCGCCGATAAGAAAAAACAAAGACAGAAAAAATAGAAAGCATCTCTCCCGATGAACACATATCGCCTCGCTCTCTCGATCCGGGCCGCATTGCTTGCGGCGACCGCGATCGCATCGACCCCGGCACTTGCCGCTGACGAACAGGTGGCCGAACCCGCCGTGCCGGTGTCGAATGAAGACGAGGATTATGACGATATCGACGGCGAAGAGATCGTGGTCACGGCGCCGCGGCTCGCCGGGCAACTCGACACCGACTTCGCGGCCGAGGCCGAACTCGATGAAGCGGCGATCGCAAGCTATGGCGCCTCGTCGATCGAGGAACTCCTCGATGCGCTCGAACCGCAGACGCGCTCGGGCCGTGGCCGCGGCGGCGGCCGCCCCGTCATTCTCGTCAACGGCCGCCGCACGTCGGGTTTCGGCGCGGTGCGCAACATCCCGCCCGAGGCGATTGCGAAGGTTGAAATCTTCCCCGAAGAGGTCGCGTTGCAATATGGCTATGCCGCGACCGAGCGCGTCGTCAATTTTGTGCTCAAACCCAATTTCCGGCAAGTGTCGGCCGAAGCCGAGGCGGGTGTGCCGACGCAGGGCGGCCAGTTCAAGAGCGAGTTCGAGCCCGCCTTCATCGCGATCGGGCAGAACGGCCGGCTCAACCTCAACGGCAGCTGGGAGCATCAGACAATGCTGCGCGAAAGCGAACGCGGCCTTGATTATGCGAACGATGCGGCGGGTCAGGCGCTCGCCGCCGGTGCTGCGGCGCGCAGCCTGTCGCCGGCCAGCGATACCTATGTGATCGACGGTACGATGGTGCGCAACATCGACAAGCTGACCGAGGCGTCGATCAGCCTGCGCTTCGACCAGACCGACAGCCTCAGCCTGCTCGGCCCCGGCTCGGGCGGCGCGGCCGACCCGCTGCGCCGTGACAGCCGCAACCAGAACTGGACCAGCTCGGCGAGCGTCAACGGCATGCTCGGCGACTGGCGCTGGTCGGTCACCGGCAATTATGCCGATGCCGACACGCGCACCTTCACCGATCGTGATAGCGGGACGCGCGACCGTTTCGACAGCAGCCAGCAGAGCTTTGGCGCGAACACCAATTTTTCGGGTAGCCTCGGCGACGGCTGGGCTGGGCCGATCCGCGTTTCGGCGACCGCGGGCTATTCGGGGCTGCGCTTCGACAGCCGTTCTGAGCGCGGCGCGACGATCACGACCACCGACCTCGCGCGCGACGTGCCGAGCGCTTTCGGCTCGCTCAACATTCCGCTCCTCGATCCCGACTATAATGTCGGGCCGATCCGGGTGTCGGCGACCTTGAGCGGCCAGATCCAGAAGCCCAGCGATTTCCAGACGCTGAAGAATTGGGGCGCAAACCTCAATTTCAACTTTACCGACAATCTGTCGCTGGTCGCGAGCTTCAACAGCGACGAGGAAGCGCCGACCGTGACCCAGCTCGGCGCCGCGCCGCAGGTGACCGACGGGGTCACCTATTATGATTTCCGCACCGGGCAAACGGTGCTCATCTCGACGACGAGCGGCGGCAATCCCGATTTGCTCGCCGAACGCCGCCGCGATTTCAAGCTCGGGCTCAACTGGTCGCTGCCGATGGTCGAGGGGCTCAATTTCTCGATTAATTACAACAGCAATAAAAGCTATGACACGGCGAATAATCTGCCGCTGCTGACGCCTGAAATCGAGGCGGCCTTTCCCGGCCGCGTCGTCCGCGACGATCAGGGCAATCTGCTCTCGATCGACCAGCGCCCGATCAATTTCGACCGCGCCAGCAATTCGCAGATCCGCTGGGGCTTTAATTTCGGCAAGAGCTTTGGCCAGAAGGAAGAAGGCGGCGGTGGCCGCGGCCGCATGGGTGGCGGACGCCGGAGCGAAGGCGCGGCGCCGCCTGCGGGCGGAGCCGAAGGCCAGGCCGCGCCCCCGTCCGAAGGCGGACGCCCGCCCGCTGCCGATGGCGAGCATCGTCGTGGCGGTGGCGGCTTCCGCGGCGGTCGCGGTATGGGCGGCCCACGCGGCATGTTCGGCGGCCAGCAACGGCAGGGCGGGCGCTGGCAGGTGTCGCTTTATCACACGATCAAGCTGACCGACAAAGTGCTGATCGGCCCCGGCGTGCCCGAACTCGACCTGTTGAACGGGTCGGCGACGGGCAATGGCGGCGGCAGCAACCGCCACCTCGTCGAACTCGACGGCGGCCTGTTCTACAAAGGCTTCGGGTCGCGGGTCAGCGCCAAATATGACAGCGGCAGCAGCATTGTCGGCGGCGCTAACGGCGACCTCAAATTCCACGATCTCGCGACGTTCAACCTGCGTTTCTTCGCCGATTTCAACCAGATGCCAAAGCTGACCGAGGATTTGCCCTTCCTCAAGGGTTCGCGCCTCCGCCTGTCGATCGACAATCTGTTCGACGCGCAGCGCAAGGTCACCGATGGTAGCGGCGTCGTGCCGCTGAACTACCAGCCCGGCTACACCGACCCGCTCGGCCGTTATATCGAGCTCGAATGGCGCAAGGCCTTCTAGGTCTCTAAACGCGTCGCCGCGATGGCGGCGGCGGGGTGCGCGTCGGCGGGGACGAAGGTCAGCGCGCGCAGGAACTGCGCGGTGCAGCCCGACCAGTTGTAGCGGGCGCCGAGCGCGGCGGCGTCGGTGCGCGAACAGGTCAAGGCGCCGGCAATTGCGGCGTCCAGATCATCGTCGAGCACCCCCGCGCCGCCCCGCACGATATCGCCTGGCCCGGGTACCGGATAGGCGGCGACCGGGGTGCCGCACGACAATGCCTCGATGACGACAAGGCCGAAGGTGTCGGTCCGGCTGGGAAAGACGAAGACGTCGGCGCCGGCATAAGCGCTGGCGAGTGCTTCGCCGCCGAGCTTGCCGAGGAAATATGCGTCGGGATGGCGCGCGGCGAGTTCGGCGAGCGCCGGGCCATCGCCGACGATCACTTTCGTCCCCGGCTGCGCGCTGTCCAGGAAAGCTTCGATATTCTTTTCGACCGCGACGCGCCCGACATAGAGCTGGATCGGGCGCGTCAGGTCCGCAAAGGCGGGGTGCGGCGCGCGGCCGGGACGGAACAGCGCATGGTCGACGCCGCGTTCCCACATCATCGTCTGGCCGAGTCCCTGTTCGGCAAGCTCGCGGGCCAGGCTGCGTGTCGCGACCATGATGTGGCGCGCCGGACGGTGGAACCAGCGAATGAAGCGCCAGACGAGCGCGGGCGATAGCGGCAACCGTGCCGCGACATATTCGGGAAAACGCGTGTGATAGGCGGTGGTGAAGGGAAAGCCGTTGCTGAGGCACCAGCGCCGGGCGGCGAGGCCGAGCGGCCCTTCGGTCGAGATATGGATCGCCTGCGGTTCGAACTGCGCGATCATCCGCCCGACCCTGCGCGACCCGGCAAAGGCGAGGCGGATTTCGCCATAGCTGGGGCAGGGGATCGACCGGAACAGGTTGGGCGATATCACCTCGACCTCATGGCCTTCCTTGCGCAGTTCGCCGATCGTCGCCTGCAGCGTGCGGACGACGCCGTTGACCTGCGGCTCCCACGCGTCAGTGACGATCAGGATCCTCATGCCGCCCGCGCCGGGGCGGGAAGCGCGATTGGCGCCGGGGCCGATCGCGCCGCGACCTCTTCGGCCCAGTGCAATATCTCCATCGTGCCGTCGTGATGCTCGACCAGCGCGGTGCAGCCTTCGACCCAGTCGCCGTCATTATAATATTCGGTGCCCTCGATCTCGCGCATCTCGGCGCTGTGGATATGCCCGCACACCACCCCGTCGACCCCGCGCGAGCGCGCGGCGTGGGCGACCACCTCCTCGTAGCGCCCGATGAACTGGACCGCATTCTTGACCTTGTGCTTCGCAACCATCGACAGCGACCAATAGGGCAGCCCGAACGCGCTGCGGATGCGGTTCACGACCACATTGCATTTCATCAGCGCGGTGTAGGCGGCGTCGCCGACGAAGGCGAGCCAGCGGTGCGCGAGCATCACCGCGTCGAATTCGTCGCCATGGACGACGAGCAATTTGCGACCGTCGGCGGTTTCGTGGATTGCCTCGCGGCGGATTTCGACCCCGCCAAAATCGAAGCCGTCGAACGGCTTGCACATCTCGTCATGGTTGCCGGGGACATAAACCACGCGGGTGCCGCGCTTGGCGCGTTTGAGCACGCGCCAGACGACGTCATTATGCTCGGGCGGCCAGAAATGGCGCTTCTTGAGGCGCCAGCCGTCGATGATGTCGCCGACCAGATACAGCGTCTCGCAATCGACATGGTCGAAGAAATCGATGAGCATCGCGGCGTTGCAGCCGCGGGTGCCGAGGTGGATGTCGCTGACCCACACGGTGCGATAGCTCCGCCGCTCGCCGATCACGCGTTCGGGAATATGCGGATCGGTGGTGAACGGATCGGGAAAGCGGGCGGGGATGGGCAGGGTCGAAATCGTGGCCATGTCACACTCCGAAAGCAGCCTTTTGCTGCCCCGGCCTAGACAGGAGATTTGTTACATGCGGAGAATCGAAGCCGCGACAGTTTGAAGAAAATTCGGCGGCGCTTTTGTGACACCGAGTCCCCATCCCGCTTGCGGGAGGGGTGGCTAGACCCGCCGGATCACCAGGTTTCTGATCTCGCTCATATCCTCCATCGCGAAACGCACGCCCTCGCGGCCGAGTCCGCTATCCTTGACCCCGCCATAGGGCATATTGTCGACGCGATAGCTCGACACGTCGTTGACGACGACCCCGCCGACATCGAGCGTGTCCCATGCATCGAGGACCTGATGGATGTCGCGCGTGAAGATCCCCGCCTGCAGCCCGAACTTGCTGTCGTTGACCTCCGCCATCGCCTTGTCGAACTTCTTGAACTTCGACAGGATCGCCAGCGGCCCGAAGGCTTCCTCGCGATAGGCCTTCGACTTGCGATCGACATTTTCGAGCAAGGTCGCCTCCAGCATCGCGCCCTTGCGTTTGCCGCCGGTGAGCAGCTTTGCGCCACCAGCGACCGCTTCCTGGATCCACCCATCGAGCCGCGCGGCCTCCTTTTCGGAGATCATCGGGCCGATGAAGGTATCGCGCTGCTTGGGGTCGCCCGACACCAATTTCTTGGTCTGCTTGACCAGCATGTCGCGGAACTTGTCGTAGATATCTTCGTGGATGATGATGCGCTGCACCCCGATGCACGACTGGCCCGACTGATAAAAGGCCCCGAAGATGATCCGGTCGAGCGCATGCTTGAGGTCGGCGTCCTTGTCGACGATCACCGCGGCGTTGCCGCCGAGTTCGAGGACGATCTTCTTCTTGCCCGCCTTCGCCTTCAGGTCCCAGCCGACGCCGGGCGAGCCGGTGAAGGACAGCAATTTCAGCCGCTCGTCGGTGGTGAACAGGTCCGCGCCGTCGCGCGTCGCGGGCAGGATGCTGAACGCGCCCTCGGGCAAAATGTCGCATTCGGCGAGTACCTCGCCCATGATGATTGCGCCCAATGGCGTCATCGACGCGGGCTTCATCACGAAGGGGCAGCCCATCGCGATCGCCGGCGCGATCTTGTGCGCGGCGAGGTTCAGCGGAAAGTTGAACGGCGAGATGAAGCTGCACGGGCCGATCGGCACGCGCTTCCACATCCCCATATAGCCCTTTGCGCGCGGGCTGATATCAAGCGGCTGAACCTCGCCATAATTGCGCACCGCTTCCTCGGCGGCGATGCGGAAGGTGTCGATCAGCCGCGTGACCTCACCCTCGGCATCGTTGATCGGCTTGCCCGCCTCGACGCACAGCGCATAGGCAAGCTCGTCGAACCGCTCCCTGAAGCGCGCGACGCAGTGATTGAGCACCGCCTGCTTCTCGAAACTCGCCAGCCGCGCCATCGGCTCGGCCGCCCGCACCGCGCCCGCGATCGCCTCGTCGATGATGTCGGGCGTGGCGAGCGCAGTCCTGAACGCGACCTTGCCGGTATATTTGTCGGTGACGATCAGGTCGGTGTTCGGCTGCGCCGCCTTGTTGTTGAGGTAGAGTGGATAGACGTCTTTGAGTTTCATCGGGTATCTCCCCCCTCCCGCTTGCGGGAGGGGTCGGGGGTGGGCCAGCAACGGTGCGGATGGCCCACCCCGCTGCGACTAGCGAACAAGTTCGCAAGTCTCGCTGCCCCTCCCGCAAGCGGGAGGGGATGACAGCTTACAACTCCTTCGACAATTTCTTGATGTCGATATTCAAAATCTGGTCATTCTCCGAATAATCGACCGGGCAGTCGATCAGATGCACCCCCGGCGTACCCAGCGTATGCGCCAGAAGTTCCTTGAGGTGCGCGGCGCTTTCGGCGCGGTGGCCGTGCGCGCCATAGCTTTCGGCATATTTGACGAAATCGGGGTTGCCATAGGTCAGCCCCCAATCCTTGAACCCCATGTTCGCCTGTTTCCAGCGGATCATGCCATAGCTGTTGTCGTTGAGGATGAGCACGGTAAGGTTGAGCCCCAGGCGGACCGCGGTTTCCATCTCCTGGCTGTTCATCATGAAGCCGCCGTCGCCGCAGATCGCCATGACCTTGCGCTTCGGAAAGAGCATCGCGGACATCATCGCGCTGGGCAGCCCCGCGCCCATCGTCGCCAGCGCATTGTCGAGCAGGACGGTGTTCGGCTTGTACGCGGTATAGCCGCGCGCGAACCAGATCTTGTAGACGCCATTGTCGAGGCAGATGATCCCGTCGTCGGGCATCGCGTCGCGCACCGATTGCACCAGATGCGGCGGGAAGACCGGGAAGCGCTCATCCTTCGCCAGCGGGGCCGTATGTTCGACCTCGGCCTTGCGATACGCGAGCAGGTGATCGAATTTCCACCCGCCGTTGGGGACGATATCCTCCTTCATCTGCCACACCGCATTGGCGATATCGCCGATCACTTCGATATCGGGGAAATAGACGGGATCGACCTCGGCGGTCTTGGTCGACACATGGATGACCGTCGGCCCGCCCTGCTTCATGAAGAAGGGCGGCTTTTCGATCACGTCATGACCGAGGTTGACGATGCAGTCCGACGCCTCGACCGCGCGATGCACGAAATCGCCCGCGCTCAGCGCCGCACAGCCCAGGAATTTCGGGTGCCGCTCGTCGATCACCCCCTTGCCGAGCTGTGTCGTCAAAAAGGGAATGCCGGTCTTTTCGATAAACTGCAGCAGCATCCGGCTGGTCATCGTGCGGTTGGCGCCGGCACCGATGACGAGGACGGGCGAGGTGGCCTCCTCGAGCGCCTTCACCGCCTCGCGGATCGACTTCACATCGGCGGTCGGCCGCCGGCTATGGCTGCGCTTCAGCGGCAGGCTGTCGGTATGCTCGTCGGCGATATCCTCGGGCAGCTCGATATGCACCGCGCCGGGCTTTTCCTCCTCGGCGAGGCGAAAGGCTTCGCGGACGCGGCTCGGGATATTGTCCGACGATGCCATCTGGTGGGTATATTTGGTGATCGGTCCCATCATCGCGACGACGTCGAGGATCTGGAAGCGGCCTTGCTTCGACTTCTTGATCGGCTTTTGCCCGGTGATCATCATCATCGGCATGCCGCCGAGCTGCGCATAGGCGGCCGCGGTGACGAAATTGGTCGCGCCGGGCCCGAGCGTCGCGAGGCAGACGCCGGTCTTGCCGGTATGGCGCCCGTAAGTCGCGGCCATGAACCCCGCGCCCTGTTCGTGGCGGGTCAGGATCAGCTTGATCTTTTTCGACCGCGACAGGCTGTCGAGAAAATCGAGATTCTCCTCGCCCGGGACGCCGAAAATATATTCGACGCCTTCTTCTTCCAGGCAGTCGATGAACAGGTCGGATGCTTTTTTCATGCTACAGTCGCCCCCTCAGCCACGCATCATCATGATGCGGCCCCAAGTCATGCCGGCGACCCCTCAGCACTATGTCGACGCAGCGGCTCTCGTCATAAGGCCGCGAGTCCTTGCTGCATCGTAGAGGGTTGTAACCGGCGGCAAAGGAGTTGTCACCCGTCCGCGCCGCACCACCGCTTTGCCGTACTGACCGGCAAACTACGCCTTGCCGACTGAAACTAATTCTAGGCAATAATCGGGTGAGAGATTGTTGACGTCGATAAATTCAATCATTTAAGTTGAGTTCGAAATGCTGGAGTTTGCCGAACCGCGATGACCAAGACGGGTCTGATCATCCGCCATGTGCCGCACGAAGGGATTGCCGGTTATCGCGAGCCGATCGAGGCGGCGGGCTATGCGCTCGACCGGATCGACGTCGGCGATCCCGCCTTCGCCGCGCTGGACCTTGCCGAACCCGATCTGCTGATCATGATGGGCGGCCCGATGGGCGTCTATGAACGCGACCGTCACCCGTGGATTGCTTGCCAACTACGCCGTCTCGCGCGGCGGCTGGAGGCGGACCGGCCGACGCTCGGCGTCTGTTTCGGTGCGCAGATGATGGCGGCCGCCATGGGCGCGCGCGTCTATTCGGGTCCCGCGAAGGAAATCGGCTTCGCCCCACTCATGATCAACGGCCCGCCTTCGCCACTCCGCCATCTGGAAGAAGTGGCGGTGCTCCATTGGCATGGCGACACCTTCGATCTGCCCGACGGGGCCGAACTGCTGGCATCGACCGGCGCCTATGCTCATCAGGCCTTTCGCCGTGGACGCAATATATTGGCGCTGCAGTTCCATGCCGAAATGGGGCTCGACCCGCGGTTCGACGAATGGGTTGATCAATGGCCTGAAGCGATCGTCGAGGTTGGCAACTCGGCGGACGGCATTCGCCGCGACCACACCGCCCACGGTCCCGCCGCCGTCGCTGCCGGGCGGCTTATGGTCGGTGAATGGCTGGCCGAACTCGACGGCTAGGCCCAGAGGGCTTCAGTCGATGTCGAACAGGCCGGCGAGCTGCTCGACCATCGTGCCGCCCAATTGCTCGGCGTCCATGATCGTCACCGCGCGGCTGTAGTAGCGCGTTACGTCATGCCCGATCCCGATCGCGCACAGCTCGACCGGCGAGCGGTTTTCGATCCATTCGATCACCTGGCGCAGATGCTGATCGAGATACGCGCCGTGGTTTACCGACAGCGTGCTGTCGTCGACCGGTGCGCCGTCGCTGATCACCATCAGGATGCGGCGTTCCTCGGGACGGTTGATGATCCGGTGATGCGCCCACATCAGCGCCTCGCCGTCGATATTTTCCTTGAGCAGCCCCTCGCGCATCATCAGGCCAAGCGATTTGCGGGCGCGGCGATAGGGTTCGTCGGCGGGCTTGTAGATGATGTGGCGCAGGTCGTTGAGGCGGCCGGGATGCGCGGGGCGGCCGGCGGCGAGCCAGTCCTCGCGGCTCTGTCCGCCCTTCCACGTCCGCGTCGTGAAACCGAGGATCTCGGTCTTCACGCCGCAGCGTTCGAGCGTGCGCGCGAGAATGTCGGCGCTGATCGCGGCGATGCTGATCGGCCGTCCGCGCATCGATCCGCTATTGTCGATCAGCAGCGTGACGACGGTGTCGCGAAAGTCGGTATCGCGCTCGATCTTGTAGCTGAGTGACTGGCCGGGCGAGACGATGACGCGCGCCAGCCGCGCGGCGTCGAGCTGGCCTTCCTCCTGGTCGAAATCCCATGCGCGGTTCTGCTGCGCCATCAACCGGCGCTGAAGGCGGTTCGCCAGCTTGGTCACCGCGCCCTGCAGATGCGCCATCTGCTGGTCGAGATAGGCGCGCAGCCGCGTCAGTTCGTCTGCATCGCAGAGCTCGGTCGCGAGGATGATCTCGTCATGCTTTTCGGTGAAGCGGATATAGTTGAAATCGGGGACATCGGTCGGCAGCCGGTTGGGGCGGACGGGCAGCATGCCCTCGTCGCCTTCGCCGCCCATTTCGGGTTCGCCGTCGGCCTCCATTTCCTGCGCATCGGGGTCGCTGTCGCCATCGTCGGCCTGGTCGCCCGCCATTTCGGCGCGCGCGTCGACCTGGCTTTCGCCAGCGCCGCCTTCCTCGCTTTCCTGCTCTTCGGGCGAATCCTCGGCTTCCGACTGATCTTCCTCGCCGCCGTCCTCGGCGCCTTCCTCCATCGGCTCGTCGCCGTGGATGAGGTCGAGATGGCGCAGCGCGAGCTTCGCTGTCTCGGCAAAGGCGGCCTGGTCGTCGAGCAGCATCGACAGCGCGGTCAGGTCGCCGCCCGCGTCCTTGGCGATCCATTCGCGGACCAGCGACAGCCCGGTTTCGGTGCCCTGCGGTGCGGGTTCGCCGGTCAGCTCCTCGCGCAGCATCAACTCGAGCGCGCTCGACACCGGCACATCATCGCGGCTTTGCGCACGGCTGATCGGATCCGAGCGCATTCGCATCGCCAGCGCCGCCGACAGATTACCGCGCATCCCGTCCATGTGGCGCGCCCCCAGCGCCTCGATCCGCGCGCGCTCCATCGCGTCGAACGCAGCGGCGGCGAGCGGCTCGGCGGGGCGCGCTGCGGCGTGCAATTTCTCGCTGTGGTGCTTCATGCGCAGCGCATAGCTGTCGGCAAAACCCCGCGCCTCGGCGACCTGATCGGCGGGCAAGGTGCGCGACGGTGTCGGCACCTTGATCGCCCGGCCGATCTGTGCCGGCGCGTCGGCGGTAAAGCCGACCTCGACCTCGGCATCGCGCGTCACCGCGCGCGCGACGCTCGACAGCGCGGCCTTGAAATCGTCGAGAGGGGATTGGGTAGACATTGATTCGGCTCTAACCAGCTTTGGCGCGGGAAGGAAGAGGTTCGGCCATCCCTATCGTCACCCCGGACTTGATCCGGGGTTCCGCTTGTTCACGTCGCCGAGCGGGGCCTCGGATCAAGTCCGGGGTGACGAAGAGGGAGTGAACGCCGCCATAGCTATGCTCGCTTGACGCAAACGGAAGGCGGGCGCATCGCGGCGTCATGAACTCCCCCGCCATCTCCCCAATGAAAAAGCCGTGGATCGTCATCGCCTGTGCGGCTTTTATCGTTACGCTCGCGATGGGGGTGCGCCAGTCATTCGGCCTGTTCCTGCCGCAGATGAGCGTCGATATCGGCATCAGCCGGTCGGACTTCGGGCTCGCGATGGCGCTGCAGAACCTGCTGTTCGGCCTCGTCCAGCCCTTTGTCGGCGCGCTCGCCGACAAGCATGGGGCAGGGCGCGTCGTGCTTGCGGGGGCGCTGCTCTATGCGCTTGGGCTGGTCGGGGCGGCGTTCGCGACCGACGCGATCGGGCTGCACATCAGCTTCGGCATTCTCATCGGCATGGCGCAGTCGGCGACGACATTCGTCGTCGTGCTCGGCGCGGTCGGGCGCGTCGTTAGCCCCGAAAAGCGCAGCGGCGCATTCGGCATCGTCACCGCGGGCGGCTCGCTCGGGCAATTTCTCGTCGTGCCGCTGGCATCGATGCTGCTCGGCGATATCGGCTATCACCACACATTATGGATCATGGCGGGACTGGTCGCGCTGTGCGGCCTGCTCGCGATCGGTGTCGCCGGGCGCACAGACGCAGCGGGCGTGCTTGCGGACGAAGAGCAGACCGCTCGCGACGCGCTCCGCGAGGCGGCGGCGCATCGCGGTTACTGGCTGCTCAACGCGGGCTTTTTCGTCTGCGGCTTCCACATCGCCTTCATCGCGACGCATCTTCCCGCCTATCTCGACGACAAGGGGCTGGGGATCGAAATCGGGGCACAGGTGCTCGCGCTCGTCGGCCTGTTCAACATCCTCGGCTCCTATGTGTTCGGCCGCGCGGGCGATTTGATGCGCCAGAAATATGTGCTGTCGATCCTCTACGTCGCGCGTTCGGCGGTGATCGCGCTCTTCCTTTTCCTGCCGCTCAGCCACGTCAGCGCCTTGGTCTTTGCCGGCGCGATGGGGTTCCTGTGGCTCGGCACCGTGCCGCTGACCAGCGGGATCGTCGGGCGCATCTTCGGCGTCCGCTATCTCTCGATGCTCTACGGCATCGTTTTCCTCAGCCATCAGGTCGGCAGCTTCTTTGGCGCGTGGATGGCGGGGCTGATCTTCGACGCGACCGGCAGTTATAATATCGCCTGGGGCTTTTCGATCGCGCTCGGGCTGTTCGCGGGGATCGTCCACCTGCCGATCGCCGACGCGCCGGTCAAACGGTTGCAACCGGCATGAAGCTTGCGCGGCAGGACTGGGTGGCGCTCGCGCTGTTCGTCCTGATCGCGGTCGGCGGGCTGTGGCTGTGGACCGGCGAGGGACCGGTCGTCTGGCTGACCAATTTCGCTATCATGTGCGGTTTCGGCTGACGCCCCCGCCTATTCGTCGACCTCGCCCCCGGCGGTGCGGTTGCAGATCAGATTGTCGTCGGGCTTCGGATTCGCCGGATCGGGAAGCAGCCTGAACACATGCGCCAGCGGGGTTGCCGCGCGCTCGGGCCGCGTCCGCTTGCCCGCGACGACATCGACGAAATCGCGGCACGCGGCTGCACTGCGCAGGAAATTGCTGTGCCCCGTCGATCCGCGCGACACGTCGGTGGTGTCGACCACGGTCATCCCGGCGATCGCGACCGGATAGCAGCGTTCGGGCAGCCCCTTGGCCTTCAGTTCGGCCGCTTCGAACGGGTCGAAGCAATAGGGCGAGCCGAGCCGTGGATAGCCGTGCAACGCGCGCGAGGCGGCGAGCGCCTTGTCGGCGCGCGAGACATAGACAGTGATCCGCCGGTCGCGCGCGACGCGCCGCGCCGCCAGCACCTCTTCCTCGATATCGCGCTCGAACGTCTCGCGGTCGATATCGGGGGAGGCGAGGATGACGTTTGCGATGTTGCTGCTGTCGGCGCTGCTCGACGTGCGATCGACATAGGCGATCGCGGGGATCACCAGCCGCGCGCCGAGCGAGTGCGAGACGATGACGATTTCCTTCACCCAGCTCTGTTCGGCGAGCGACTTCAGGAAGACGCGGAAATTGCGCACGTCGTGATACATGTTGGTTTCGTCGACCGCATAGCCGAGCAGCGAGTGCTGCGATGGCCAGCTATAGGCGATCACCGGTCCGTCGAACCCCGTCATCCGGGCGATCTGTGCGGTGTCCTTGGTCGTCGTCTCGAAATTCTCGCGATAACCGTGGACATAGAGGAGGACGCGGCCCTGCCGCCGGTCGGTTTCGGCGCGCAGCGCCGCCCACCAGTCGGGTGCCGCCTGAAAGGCGATCGGGGTCAGAAATTGTTTCTTCTTGCCCATCTCGACATCGCGCGGCGGGGCGAACCGCCCGTAGCGGACCTTGTCGCCGCGATATTGCAGCAACCGGATATCGGGCGTCCGGCAATCGGGCAGGCGGCTGGTCGCGAAAAACAGCGGCAGCGCCGCGCCGTCGACCGCGGCGCCCGCCTGCGCGGTGCAGCGCGGGTCGGCAACATAGTCGGCATGGCGAACCCTGCCATAATCGACCGGCGTGATGATGCAGCCGGCGAGGGGCAGGGCGGCAAACGCCACCGCGAGGTGGCGGAATGACTTCACTTGCCGATCACGCTCTCGGGCAGATCTTCGCCGAACACGCGCTGATAATATTCGGCGACGATCATCCGCTCGGCCTCGTCGCATTTGTTGAGGAAGGTCAGGCGGAAGGCGAAGCCGAGATGCCCAAAGATCGCGGCATTCTGGGCCCAGCTGATCACCGTGCGCGGGCTCATCACGGTCGAAATGTCGCCGTTGATGAAGCCCTGGCGGGTCAGATCGGCGACCTTGACCATATTGGCGACGGTCGTGTCGTCGGTGTCCGGGACCTTGGCAAGGATGATCGCGCTTTCGGTCGCGGCGGGCAGATAGTTCAGCGTGACGACGATGTTCCAGCGGTCCATCTGGCCCTGGTTGATCTGCTGCGTGCCATGATAGAGCCCGCTCGTGTCGCCGAGCCCGACGGTGTTCGCGGTCGAGAACAGCCGGAAATGCGGGTTCGGGCGGATGACGCGGTTCTGGTCGAGCAGGGTCAGCTTGCCCTCGGTCTCCAGCACGCGCTGGATCACGAACATCACGTCGGGACGGCCGGCGTCATATTCGTCGAAGACCAATGCCGTGGGCGTCTGCAAGGCCCAGGGGAGCAGGCCTTCGCGGAATTCGGTGACCTGCTGTCCGTCGCGCAGCACGATCGCGTCGCGGCCGACCAGGTCGATGCGGCTGATATGCGCGTCGAGGTTGACACGGATGCACGGCCATTTGAGGCGCGCCGCGACCTGTTCGATGTGCGTCGACTTGCCGGTGCCATGATAGCCCTGCACCATGACGCGGCGGTTGTATTTGAACCCCGCAAGGATCGCGAGCGTCGTGTCGCCGTCAAAGACATAGGCGGGATCGAGGTCGGGAACGCGTTCATCGGCCTCGCTGAACGCCGGGACCTTCATATCGATATCGACGCCGAACAGTTCGCGCGCGTCAACCTCGATATCGGGCGCCGACAAAAGCGTCGAGCCGTGGTGGTCGGGAAGGCTGTTCGGAATATCGGTCATGGCAATAGGTCCAGCAGGCAAACAGGGGAGAGTCGCCGCACCGCGGCGCCACGCCGTCGCGGTATCTTCATGGGTTGCGGCTTGCAACGCCTTTCGTGGCGATATTCTAGAAGAGCCCGAGCGCCTTCATCACCGCCGACTGGTCGTAATAGGGGCGTTCGCAGACGATCTTGTCGCTACCGGGCGCGAATTCGAAACTTGCCGCCATGCGGATACGGAACGCCTTGCCCGTCGGCTCGATCGTGCGCAGGCCAAGCTTGAGCGGGCCGAGATGGGTGCCGGTCAGCCAGAATTCGACGAGCACGGTGTCGGTCGCCTCGTCGGCGGCGATCGCGATCACCTCGTTCGCCTGATCGGGGAACGGCTCGCGCGATGAGGCGAAATAGGATCGCACTGCCGCCTCGCCGTCGAAAATCGTGCCGGGCCCCATCAATTCGTAGCGCGGATGATCGAAGGTCGCGAGGACGCCGTCCCAGTCGTGCGTGATCTCGAGCGCCATGTGCCGGCGCACCACGTCGATCCTTGCCTCGTTCAGGTCGGCCATCGTTCCTCTCCTATGCAAAGGCTCTTGTCTTGCGCAGCAACTGATACGCCTGGACTACCTCACCGAGCCGCGCTTCGAAACTGCGATCGCCGCCATTCCGGTCGGGATGATATTTGCGGACGAGTTCGCTGTAACGCCGCCGCAGCGCCGCGCGGTCGGCGTCGGCGGGCAGGGCGAGCAACTGCATTGCCGCATGTTCCTCGCGCGACAGGCCGGGGTTGACCGCCTCGCGCCGCGCTTCGTCCATCCGCTGGCGAAAGCGCGCGCCGAGCGCATCGATCGGATCCCTGAAATCGGCCCAGCGCGGCGGCAGGTCGGCGCTGCCCGCGGCGCGGAAGGTACGGCTCTCGGTCTCCCAGCCCGCGGTCGGGGATTGCGCTTCCATGATCTGGTCGGCGCTCATGCCTTCGAAGAAATTATAGCCCGCGTTGAATTCGCGGACATGGTCGAGGCACAGCCAACGATATTGCGGCGGGCCGTCGGGCGAGCGTGTCCACGCCATCGGCGCGCGGAATTCGCCCGGCTCGCGGCATCCGGGCGCCGCGCAGGGTTCCTCGCGCGGGACACGGCCATGGAATCGGGAAGGGCGCGCGGAAGAAGGCACAGCAAACTTTCGAGAGGCTTTGGAGGCCTTATAATTTGGCGATGATAGGCTTATGGTCAACCCATGAGCAGCAAAGGCCCCGCACAGCAAGAGATGGAAAGCCTGCTCAGCGCAGCCTTTCCCGACGCAAATTTTATCCTGAGCAACGATAGCGCCCAGCATCATGGCCACGCCGGCGATGATGGATCGGGCGAATCGCATTTCAGCCTGAAGATCGAATGGGCGGGCTTTGCCGGCATGAATCGCGTGGCGCGCCAGCGCGCGGTGAACAAGGCGCTCGGCGACCTGCCGGGACAGCGCGTCCACGCGCTCGCCATCAAGGCGACCGCCCCGGGCGAATAGGATGATCGGACATGGATGAGCACCGCGTCTATCAATATAGTTTTGCGAGCGTCTATCCGCACTATGTCGCCAAGGCAGAGCGCAAGGGCCGTACGAAGGCGGAGGTCGATGCGATCATCCGCTGGCTGACCGGATACAGTCAGCAGCAACTCGACGCACAGATCGCGGCGAAGGTCGACCTGCGGGCTTTCTTTGGCGATGCGCCCGCGATGAATGCGGCGCGCGACCGGATCACGGGCGTCATCTGCGGCATCCGGGTCGAGGAGATCGCCGAACCGCTGATGCGTGAAATCCGCTATCTCGACAAGCTGATCGACGAACTCGCCAAGGGGAAGGCGATGGAAAAAATCCTGCGGACGCCCGCGCCATGACGATCGACAAGGTTAACCTCGCCGCTGCGTTCGCGACCTTCCACGATCCCTGGAACCCGCGCGTTGCCGGCGACATCAATGATTTTCAGGTCAAGCTGGTGAAGCTCTCCGGCAAGTTCGACTGGCATCATCACGACCGCGAGGATGAATTGTTCCTCGTCGTCGCGGGGCGGATGAAGATGGGGCTGCGCGATGGCGATGTCATCGTCGGGCCCGGCGAGTTCATCATCGTGCCGCATGGAACCGAACATTGTCCCGAGGCGCTGGACGGGGAATGCCAGGTGCTGCTGCTCGAACCGCGCTCGACGCTGAACACCGGCAATGTCGAAACAGAAAAGACGCGCAAGGCGCTGGAAAGACTGGACTGAACTATGGACATCATCACCCCCTCGACCCACGATCTCGGCGCCTTCGAAGTGCGCCGCACGCTGCCGAACAAGGCACGTACGATGGTCGGGCCCTTCATCTTCGTCGATCAGTTCGGCCCGGCGCATTTCGACATCGGCAAGGGCATGGACGTCCGCCCGCATCCGCACATCAATCTCGCGACCGTCACCTATCTCTTCGAGGGCGCGATCGATCATCGCGACAGCCTCGGCACCCATGCGACGATCCGCCCCGGCGCGTGCAACCTGATGACCGCCGGCGCCGGCATCGTTCATTCGGAGCGGACCCCCGCGCCCGAACGCGCCGCCGGGTCGGCGATCTCGGGCATGCAGACCTGGCTCGCCTTGCCCGACGGCAAGGAAGAGATTGATGCAGCGTTCGAACATGTCGCAAAGGACGACCTGCCGCTGATCGAGGACAATGGCGTGTCGGCACGCGTCATCATGGGCAGCCTGTGGGGCGCGACGTCGCCGATCACCCAGCATGCCGCGACCATCTATGCCGATATATTGATGAACGCCGGCGCCACCATCCCGATCGAGGCCGAAGCCGATGAGCGTGCGGTGCTGGTCGCGCTGGGCGACGCCAGCCTCGATGGCGAGGCGCTCGACCGCTACAGCCTCTATATCCTGAAACCCGGTCAGGCGATGACGCTGCGCGCCGACAGCGAGGCGCGCGTGATACTGCTCGGTGGCGAGGCGTTCACGACGCCGCGCCACGTCTGGTGGAATTTCGTGAGTTCGTCGCGCGACCGCATCAATCAGGCGAAGCACGACTGGAAGGACGGCAAATTCGCGCTCGTCCCGGGCGACAGCGACGAGTATATCCCGATCCCCGAAGTGCCGAAGACGGTGAGCTATCCATGAGCCTGCTGCTGGCGCTGGCACTCGCCGCGGGTCCCGAGCCGGTGTTCGCGTGCAGCTTCGGCGCCAAGCAACTCACTGTCACCCAGCAGGGCGAAGCACTTGTCTATCGTTACGGCACGAAGGCAAAGGCCGAGCTGCGGATCGTCGCCGACGCCACGAGCGGACGCGTCTTCTACAACCGGCGGCTCTATCCGCGCGCCGAGGACCAGACGCTGCGCTTCGTCAATGGCGACACCAGTTATATCGTCTATGCGCATTGGTCGGCGCCCAGCATGGGAATGACCGACGAGGGCAGCACGCCCGAAAGCTATTACGGCGGCCTCCATGTGTATCGCGGCGGGACCGAATTGTCGTCGCGCCGTTGCCGCAGCGGCGGCGACATGCGCGAATGGCCGATCTTCAAGACGCTGCCCGAAGACGAGGAGAATCTGACGCCCGAAGAATAGGATTCGCTCCATCACTTCGCGAAGGCGCAGATCGATGGCTTGCCACCAACCCCAAACCCCGCCAGATTGGTTTTGAAACGAAACCAAAGGAGCGGAATAATGGTCGGCGATTTCGAACAGCAGCGGGTGAAATTGTCGACCGGGGTCGAACTTGACGTCGTCGACATGGGGCCGCGTGACGCGCCCGTGCTGATCTTTCTCCACGGCTTTCCCGAATCGCACCGCACCTGGCGGCACCAGTTGCCGCATTTCGCCGACCGCTTTCGCTGCATCGCACCCGACCAGCGCGGCTATCGCGGTTCGTCGAAGCCGCAGGATGCCGATGCCTATACGCCCGACAAGCTGATCGCCGACATCTTCGCGCTCGCCGATGCGCTGGGGGTCGGTGAATTCACCATCGTCGGCCACGACTGGGGCGGCGCGATCGCGTGGGGCGTCGCGCTCGGCGGCCAGCCGGGGGGGCTGCATCCGGCTTGGTCGGGACGCGTGACGCGCGCGGTGATCAACAATGCGCCGCATCCCGCGATCTTCCAGCGCCTGCTCGCGACCAACGCCGACCAGCGCGCCGCCAGCCAATATATCCGCATCTTCCGCGACCCCGCGAGCGATGCGCTGATCGAAGAGCATGGCATCGCGGGCATCCTCGCCCATGCGTTCAAGGATCGCGTGCCGAGCGGCGGCATCCAGCCGCCCGACGAGATCGCCCGGCTGCTCCAGGACTGGGAGGATCGCGACAGCTGTCGCGGCATGATCAACTGGTATCGCGGATCGCCGATGACCGTCCCGGCGATGGACGAACCCTATGCCGATCCGCCCGCCATGCCCTTTCCGAAGCTCACCATTCCGACGCTCGTCATCTGGGCGCTCGACGATGTTGCGCTGCCGCCGTGTAACCTCGACGGCATCGATGAACTGGTACCCGATGCGACGATCGTCGAGGTGGCCGGCTGCGGCCATTTCGTGCCGTGGGAAGCGCCCGATGCGGTCAATGCGGCGATGGACGAATTTCTCGCACGGCGCTGACGCGGCGATCGTCGATCAGGGTACAAATGTGGCGGGCGGCACAAACGCCGCCCGCCGGCCAGCCTCATTTCGTTGTATAGCCGCCGTTCACCAATATGGTCTGGCCGGTCATCCACCAGCCGTCGGTGACGAGGAAGCGAATCCACGGCACGATATCCTCGATGTCGGTCAGCCCGGTCTTCGAAAAGGGCGACAGTGACGCCGCGGTCTTGTGATAGGCGACCGCGTCTTCGCCTTCGGCAGGGTAAAAGAAGGGCGTGTCCATCGGCCCCGGTCCGATCGCGGTCACTGAAATGCCCCGTTCGCCGAATTCCTTCGACGCCGCGCGCGTATAATGTTCGACCGGCGCCTTCGTCCCCGCATAGCTCGCGTAAAAGGGCGTGAACGCGCCGAGCAGGGAAGTGACGAGCGTGCAGATCTTGCCATTGTCGCTGACATTCCTGCCGGCTTCCTTCAGGAAAAAGAAGGCCGTTTTCGAATTGACCGCGCTCATCGCGTCGAACTCGTCCTCGCTGATGTCGACCATCGGTTTTTTCAGCACCTTGCCGACGGTGTTGATCGCGATGTCGATGCCGCCCATCGCTGCCTTCGCATCGGCGAACAGCTTCTCCATCGCGCCCGCGCTGGTCAGGTCGGCTTGGGCAGCATATCCCTTCGCGCCCGCCGCCTCGATTGCCGCGACGGTTTCCTCGGCCGCGGCACGCGACGCTTCGCTATTATAATGAACGAAGACGGCGCGGGCGCCCTCGGCCGCGAAGTCGCGCGCGATCAGCCCGCCGAGATTCTTGCCGCCGCCGGCGATAAGGACGGTTTTCCCTGTGATTTTATGGTCAGCCATGATCATGATCATCCCGAATATTGGAAAGGAGGATCGTTTCCTAAGACCGGGGCAGGCCCCAAGCTTTCAGATTCTCACGCTCCGGCCAGCGGAGCGATGCGTGTGCGGAGTGGATCGCGGGCGATCATCCCTCCCGAAAAAGAGGCGGGCGGCGGGGTTGGCGCCGCCCGCCGGGAGGGGTCGGTTCGGGTGAACAGCGTTCACCTATTCACTGCCCCCGGTGCCCTAGTCCACGTCGGGAATTGGGGGCGCGAGTTAACCATAAAAGCCGCCTATATTGCAGGCTTTCAGATTCTCCCACACTTGCCATATTCGGGTCATGGAAGTGGGCGGACTCACGGTGGCCTCGATCATTAACCGGATCGACGGCCCCGCCAGCTGGACGATCGAACGCGACGTCCATGTGCTGATCCTGCACGAGGCGGGAAGCTATCACTGGCTCGAAACCTGGCTCGACGGACGGCGGACGTCGCTTGGCGACCCCGTGCCCGGCGAGATGTGGCTGGTGCCCGCAGGGCATTTCTATCGTGCCGAGGCAAAGGGCGGGGCGGTGCGCTATATCGAGGTCGCGATTCGGGCGGACCGGTTGCCCGTCCCGCCGCGCGCGCGGGCGCTCTCCGGATATCACAGCCCGCCGATGGCCGGGCTCGTCCGCGCCCTTGCCGCAGGCGAGGCGGCGGCGGCCGGGGAGCTGATCGCGATGCTCGCCGAAACGCTGGACGGCGCGATATCGCCCGCGGTGCCGCCGGCGATCGCCCGCCGCATCGACGCGCTGATGACCTTCATCCAGGCGCGGCTCGAAATTGCGCTGACCTCGCATGACATGGCGGCCGAGGCGGGGATGTCGGTCAACAGCCTGATCATCCATTTTGCCCGCGCGACGGGGCTCACCCCCGCCCAATATGTGCTCCGCCAGCGGATTCGCCGCGCCTGCTGGTTCCTGATGAACCGGCCGCTGACGGTGGCCGAGATCGCCTTCGCCACCGGCTTTTCCAGCCACGCCCATCTGTGCACCGCGTTTCGCGGCAAGCTCGGCATGTCGCCCGGCCAATGGCGCCGACGTTTTGCTTCCGCCATGGTCGAAGAAGGAGAGGGCTAGCATGTCGCATACCGTCATCATGTTGCTCGCGGGCATCGTCTTGCTGGCGATCCTGCGGCTCACGACCCGCGATTCAGCGCGCGCGACGCGTCTGTTCCTATGGCTCTGGCTGGTCGTTGCGGTCGGCAACCTGCTGATCGGCGTGCTTTACGCGGGCTATGGCTGGACCGAAGAGGCGCTGATCGGGCTGCTCGTCTTCGCCGTCCCCGCCGCAATCGCCATCGCGACGACGCGATTCGGCGCTCACCGGCAGGACTGATTTTCCGCGGGATCAGTCGGCAGGATTGAGCAGACAGCCGCTGGCACCTGCGTAGCGCGCGCTGCGCGATGCGAGCAGCGGGACGCTGCCGGTGATCGTCTTCGTCGCCGGGTCTTCGGCCAGCGACACCATCTCCATCCCCGGCTCGAAATCGCTCTGGCAGCTTTCGAGGCCGCGCCCCTGGACATAGCGGCACGAACAGCCGACGCGCGCGGCATAGGCCGAACCGAGCTCGGCCTGCGCCTTGAACGACGGGAATTTCCAGATCGCGAAGACCGCGATCAGCACCGCGAGGATCAGCACCCACGGCAGGCATCCGCCCCAGCGGCTCTGCCGCGGCTTGCCGCGCAGCCGTTTCGGCACCTCGGGCGGCGGAGCCGAAGGCGTCGGCGCGGGCTCGATCGGCTCGGGCGTTGCCGTGCCCTGCGGGTTGGTGTTAGTCACCGGTCTTATGATCACGAAAAAAGCCATGCTGGCAAGTGCCGCGCTCGTGATGCTGGGGGGCTGGTCGCTGACGCACGCGGCGGGGCAGGGCAGCATCGCGCCGGCATCGCCCGCGCCGCGGTTCGGCGCGTCGCTCGACGATGTCACTCCGCCGGGCGCGTCGCAGGCGCTCCCCGCGCTCGACCCCGCGATCAAGGCCAGGGCCGACGCATTGTTCGCCGACGCCGACGATGTCGGGCAGACGCGCGCGCTTTATGTGCTGCGCGATGGTGAGCCGATCTACGAACGTTATGCGCCGGGCTTTGGTCCCGACAGCAAGCTGATCAGTTGGTCGATGGCGAAAAGCATCACCGCGGTGCTTACCGGCTTCCTCGTGTCGGACGGGCAATTGTCGCTCGACGGACCCGCCCCTGTTGCGGGGTGGCAGCGCAGCGGCGATCCGCGTGGGGCGATCACGCTCCGCCACCTGCTCCATATGACGTCCGGGATCGAGCATGTCGAAACCGGCGATCCCGTCTGGGACGGCGACACGGTGTCGATGCTGTTCGGCGGCGGCGCGCAGGACATGGCGGCGTTCGCCGAAGCCAAACCCGCGGCGGCCCAGCCGGGCGAGGTGTTCAATTACAGTTCGGCGACCAGCGTCATCCTTGCCGATATATTGGCCGACACGCTGACCCCCTCGCAAAACCCCGAGGCGCGGCGCGAAGCGATGCAGGAATTCATCCGTGGGCGGCTCGCCGAACCGCTGGGCATGATCAGCCTGACGCCCGAATATGATGCGCGTGGTACGATGATCGGCGGGTCGATCATGCATGCGACCGCGCGCGATTACGCCAAGTTCGGCGAATTCCTGCGCAATCACGGTGTTGTGAACGGCCAGCGGCTGCTTCCCGAAACCTGGATGAATTTCATGCTGTCGCCGTCGGCGAACGATGCGGGCTATGGCGGGCATATCTGGCTTAACCGCCGGCGTCCGCCCGGATCAGACGCGGCGCTATGGCCCGATCGCGGTCCGAACGACCTGTTCGCCTGTATCGGCCATCAGGGGCAATATATCATCGTCTCGCCGTCGCAGCGGGTGACGATCGTGCGGCTCGGCATCACGGCGGACGACCAGTTTCCGGCCTTACGCCGCCATCTGGCGGATCTGACCGCGTCGCTGTGACACAGACCTAGCGTGCGGGGCTCCGCCGCGTCGTCCGGGCGCGCGAGATCAGCCGGAACAACGGCACCGTCAGCGTCGTCGATACCAGCGCCAGCGTCACCAGCACCGCAAAGACCGTCGGCGTGATCAGCCCCGCCTGCACCAGGATCGTCGCCGCGACGATTTCCATCAGTCCCTTGCATTGGAGCAACAGCCCAAGCCGGGTGCGCTCGGCGGCGGGCATATCCGCCGCAGGCGGCGCCAGATGCACCGCCGCCACCTTGGATAGGCCGGCGAGCAACAGCAGCGCCAGCGCCACGCCGATCGCCCCGGCGGTCACCACCGCGCCGTCGATGCTGAGCCCGCGATGCGCAAAGAATAACGGTGACAGGCCGAACAGCGCCAGCCTGCCGAGCGTCTCGGGACGCAGCCGTTCGGCGAGCGGCCTCGGCGCCAGCACCCCGGCGAAATAGGCACCGAGCAATTCGTGCAGGCCGAGCATGCTCGTCGCCCACGCGCCCGCCGCAAGATAGGCGATGCCGAGCGCGCCGTTGACCATGACATGATCGGGCAATCGGCCGACGAACCGCCCGCGAAGCCCGATCATCAACGCGAAGACCCCGATTGCCCCGGCCTGCCCCAAGCCGCCGGCAAACAGCGACCCGGCCTCACCCTTGTGCAGGAACAGCAAGGCGGCGAGGCCGATCCACAGGATCGCATCGTCGAGCGCCGCGATGCGCAGCGACAGGTTGCCGAGCGGACGGTCGGCGATCGGCAGTTCGCGGACGATCCCGACGAGCACCGGCAGCGCGCTGACCGCAAGGCAAAGGCCGATCGCACTCGCCGACAGGAGCGGTGAAACCCCCGCTGGCTGGACCAGCACCGCATCCATCGCGCCCGACAACATGGCGACGAAACCGACGGTAAAGGGCAGCGCGAGTCCGATCAGCGCCGTGCCGATCACTCGCCCGCCGGGGTGCGACCCCTGATCGGCGGTGACGCGCGTTTCGAGCCCCGCGCTGAACGCGAGTGCGAGCACGCCGCACCATCCGATCGTCTCGCCCCACGGCGACGGGCCCAGCACCGACTTGTCGAACCCGAAGCGATCGGCCGCAATGGCGAGGGCGAGTCCGGTGAGGATCGGCAACACCGCCATCGGCACCGCACCGCGAACGAGGCGCCAGCACAGCAGCGGCACCAGCAGGAAACAGACCAGATCGATCAGGAACCCCATAAGGCGAAGCTATCGCCTGTCACAGGGCCGCGCAACAGATTTGTGAACGTTCTCTTCGCCCTGTTTCGTTATCCCGGACTTGATCCGGGATCCACCGCGGCGCCGAAGTCATGGACGCCGGATCAAGTCCGGGATGACGAAAGAAATGGCGTTATGGCTTAAAGGAGAAAATCGCCGACCAATGTCGTGACGCAGGTCCCCGTCAACTCGACCCGCTCGCCATCGAGCCGGCAGCCGACATGGCCGCCGCGCGCGCTCGCCTGATAGGCGGCGAAATTGTCGCGGCCCAGGCGCGCTGACCAATAGGGGGGCAGCACGCTGTGCGCCGACCCGGTCACCGGATCCTCGTCGATCCCGGCCCCGGGGGCAAAGGTGCGGCTGACGACGTCGGCACCCGACGCATCACCGGCGCCCGGCGCCGTCGCGATATACAGGATATCTCCGCCGGCCTTCAGGGCGCGCAGATCGGGGTCGAGCGCGCGGACGCTCGCGGCGTCACGGTAGACGATCAGTGCGTAGCCGCCGTCATGCCACAAGGTCTCGACGACCTCGCCCCCCATCGCCTGCACGATGTCGGGCATTGCTTTCGGTGCCGGCGGATAGGCGGGGAGCGCCATCCTATAGCCTTCGTCTTCGCCATTTCGCGCGACGCGCAGCACCCCGGCCTTGCGCGTGCGAAAGCGCATGTCGCTCCGCCATGGGGCGGCCGACAGCAGCACATGCCCGCTGGCGAGCGTTGCATGGCCGCACAGCGCGACCTCGACCCCCGGGGTGAACCAGCGCAGCTCATAATCGGCCTCGCCGCTCTCGTCGGGAATCAGGAAGGCGGTTTCGGCCAGGTTATTCTCGGCCGCGATCGCCTGCAGCACCGCGTCGGGCAGCCATTCGTCGAGCGGCATCACCGCCGCGGGATTGCCGGTAAACGGACGGTCGGCGAAAGCGTCGACCTGCGTGATCGGTAATCGGCGTGATGCGCTCATGGGTACAGATATCCCTTCGACCAGCCGTCGCCCTCGCGGACGAACAATGTGCGTTCGTGCAGGCGGTGCGCGCGGTCCTGCCAAAACTCGATTGCATAGGGCGCCACGCGCCAGCCCGACCAGCGCGGCGGGCGGGGGACATCCTGCCCCGCGAACCGCGCCTCCATCTCGGCGAAACGTGCCTCGAACGTTTCGCGGCCGTCCAGCGGGCGCGACTGGTCGCTGGCCCAGGCGCCGAGCTGCGAATCGCGGCCGCGCGTCGCGAAATAGGCATCGGCGGTCGCATCGTCGACCGGCGCCACCGGACCTTCGATACGGATCTGACGGCGTAGCGACTTCCAGTGAAAGAGCAGCGCGACATGCGGGTTCGCCGCGAGTTCGCCGCCCTTGCGGCTGTCGAGGTTGGTGTAAAAGACGAACCCGTCGGGCCCATGGCCCTTCAGCAGCACCATGCGCAGCGACGGATGCCCGTCGGGGGTGGCGGTCGCGAGCGCCATCGCATTGGCGTCATTGGGTTCGCTCGTGCGGGCTTCGGCATACCAGCTGTCGAACAGGGGGAAAGGATCGGTGGTCATGGCGGCGGTCATAATGCCGGAAACTCCGACGGAGCAAGCAATAAGCCCCTCCCCTGTAGGGGAGGGGTTGGGGTGGGGGCTATCGGCCTTGCGCAAGACCGATAGCCCCCACCCGCTGCAACTAGGCAGCAAGCTGCCAAGTTTCGCTGCCCTCCCCTAAAGAGCAGGGCGTGGTTAGGAGGAACTTGACCGCTTGCTGCGATGTTCCCACATCGACGCGGCAGGGAACGCGCAATCGGGCCTTCCCGGTCAATCACTTATCGGGCTACAGAAGAAATATGGCAGATCCCTATTCCACCCTGGGCGTCGCGAAGAGTGCGGACGAAGCGGAAATCAAATCCGCGTACCGCAAGCTCGCGAAGCAGTTGCACCCCGACAAGAACAAGGACAATCCGAAGGCGTCGGAGAAATTTTCCGATGTCACCCGGGCCTATGACCTGTTGTCCGACAAGACCAAACGCGCGCAGTTCGACCGCGGCGAAATCGATGCCGACGGCAATCCCGCGATGCCCTTCGGCTATGGCGGCGGCGGTGGTTTTCGCGGCGATCCGCGCGGCCAGCAGGGCGGCTTCGGCAACGAAGGCGCCGACTTCGGCGATATTTTCGAGGGGCTGTTCAGTCGTGGCGGCGGCGGGGGCGGACCGTTTGGCGGCTTCGGCGGCCGGGCCGGACCGCCCCCCAAGGGCGCCAACGTCGCCTACCGCCTGTCGGTGTCCTTCATCGACGCCGCAACGCAGGCGCCGCAGCGGATTACGCTGTCCGACGGCGGCACGATCGACCTCAAGCTGCCCGCCGGGGTCGAAACCGGCACCCAGATGCGGCTTGGCGGCAAGGGGCAGGCCGGGCCGGGCGGCAACGGTGACGGCATCGTCACGATCACCGTCAAGGATCATCCCTTTTTCGTGCGCGAAGGCGCCAACATCCGCCTCGACCTGCCGGTGACGCTGGGCGAGGCGGTCAAGGGCGCCAAGGTCAAGGTGCCGACCGTCGATGGCCCGGTGATGCTGTCGATTCCCGCCGGGTCGAGCTCGGGCAAGGTGATGCGCCTCAAGGGCAAGGGGTTCAGCCAGAAAAGCGGCGGCCGCGGCGACCAGCTCGTGCGGCTGATGGTCGACCTGCCGACCGACGACGATGCGCTGGTCAGGCTGGTCAGCGAGTGGACCGATCCGCGTCCGGTGCGCGCAGAACTCGGCGTGTGATGCGTGGCTGAAGGCGTCGATACCGCCGCAAAGGCCGATAAAAAGGCCGTCGCCGCGCTGGCGCGCGAAGTGGCGAGCGAGGTCGACAAGGAATTTCTCGCCGAAGGCCATTCGCCGCATTCGCCCGAGGCGCGCGCCGAACGCGACAAAAGGCTGAAGCTCAGAACCCGTGCCGAAGGGCTGATCCATCGCGGGCGCGAAACGCTCGGCCCGGGGACGCGCATTTTCCAGGTGGCGCGCCGCGTCGTCGTCGGCACCTATACCGACGGCTTCATCCACGCCGGCAATCTCGCCTATCTCGCGCTGATCGCGCTCTTTCCCTTTTTCATCCTGCTCGCTGCGGCGCTCAGCATCTTCGGCGGCAGCAGCGGCGGCGAGGCGGCGATCGAGGCGGTCTTCTCGACGATGCCGCCGACCGTCGCCAAGGCGTTGTCGGGCCCGATTCGCGAGGTGATGACCGCGCGCACCGGCATCTTCCTCTGGCTCGGGGCGATCGTCGCGCTGTGGACGGTCGGCAGTTTGATCGAAACGGTGCGCGACATCCTGCGCCGCGCTTATGGCACGCATTTCAGCCGGGGCTTCTTCCACTACCGGCTGTTGTCGATCGGCATCATCACCGGCGCGGTCGTGCTGATGCTGCTGTCGTTTAGCATGCAGGTGCTGATCGTCGGCATTGAACAATTTGTCACCCGCGTGCTGCCCGAACGCTTCCAGTCCTTCGGTATCGTGCTGATTTCGCGCGGCGTGTCGGGATTCGGCCTGTTCCTGGCCATCTATATGCTGTTCTACAGCCTCACCCCGTCGAAATACCGCCGGCTCAAGAAATGCCCGAAATGGCCGGGCGCGCTGTTCACGACCCTGTGGTGGATCGCGGTCACCCTCGCGCTGCCGCCGTTGCTCGCCAGCCTGCTCAGCTACGATGCGACTTACGGCAGCCTGGCGGGCGTGATGGTCGCGCTCTTCTTCTTCTATCTCGTCGGATTGGGTATGGTGATGGGCGCCGAACTCAATGCCGCTTTGGTAGAGGTTGAGGATTTGGGCCATGACGCTATTGGGCGCGTCGATGACATAATTATTGAAGACAAAAAGGCCGGAGAAGAAAAATGACGGGTCTGATGACTGGCAAGCGCGGGCTGATTATGGGCCTCGCGAACGACAAATCGCTTGCATGGGGTATCGCCAAGGCGCTGCACGCGCAGGGCGCTGATCTTGCGATTTCGTATCAGGGTGACGTAATGCTCAAGCGGGTGAAGCCGCTTGCCGACGAACTGGGCTGCGATTTCCTGATCGATTGTGACGTGTCCGACATGGACAATCTCGATGCGGCGTTCGCGACCTTGGGTGCGCGCTGGCCGACGATCGACTTCGTCGTCCATGCGATCGGTTATACCAACAAGGAAGCGCTGCGCGGCCATTACGCCGATGTGACGCTTGACGACTTTCTGATGACGATGAACATCAGCGTCTACAGCTTCACCGCGGTTGCCAGGCGCGCGGTTGCGATGATGACGCCCTATGACGCTGAAACGGGCGAGGGCGGCGGTTCGTTGCTGACCCTCAGCTATTACGGCGCCGAAAAGGTCATCCCGCACTATAATGTCATGGGCGTCGCCAAATCGGCGCTCGAAACCAGCGTCAAATATCTTGCCAACGATTATGGTCCGCAGGGGGTGCGCGTGAACGCGATCTCGGCCGGGCCGATCAAGACGCTGGCGGCATCGGGCATCGGCGATTTCCGCCTGATCCTGAAGTGGAACGAGCATAACGCCCCGCTGCGCCGCAACGTCACCATTGATGATGTCGGTGGTTCGGCGCTCTACCTGCTCAGCAACCTGTCGTCGGGCGTCACCGGCGAAACGCACCATGTCGATGCGGGCTACCACACCGTCGGCATGAAACAGGAAGACGCCCCGGATATTGCGCTTGCCTGATGCACCGGCGATCCGTCCCGCACGCGCGGAGGATGTCGAAGCGATCGATGCGGTGATCCGGGCGGCCTTCGCCGGGACGGAATTTGGCCATCAAGGCGAAGCCGATCTCGTCCGCGCGGTCGTAACCGACGGCGATGTACTCGTGTCGCTGGTGGCTGAAGGCGGCGAGAGCATCGTCGGACACGTGCTGTTCAGCCGGATGGATGTCGAGACTGATGGCAGCGTCTTGCCCGCAGCCGGTCTCGCGCCGGTATCGGTTTCGCCTGAATGGCAGGGGCGTGGCGTCGGCGACGCGCTGATCCGCGCCGGGCACGACATGCTCCGCGAACAGGGTGTGGTGATCAGCTTCGTCCTCGGTCACGAGGACTATTATCCGCGCTTCGGCTATTCGCCCGAACTGGCCACGCGCTTCGCTTCGCCTTTCGCCGGGCCGCATTTCATGGCGATGATGCTGGACTCGGGCGCGGCTTGGCCGCTAGGCGGGCGCGCAGACTATGCACCTGCATTTGGCCGGATGGGGTAAGGCGATGAGTTTCAACAGCTTCGGGCGCGTTCTTCGCTTCACGACCTGGGGGGAAAGCCACGGTCCCGCGCTCGGTGCTGTCGTTGACGGCTGCCCGCCGCGGCTGTCGCTGACCGAAGCCGATATCCAGCCTTTCCTCGACAAGCGCCGCCCCGGCCAGTCGCGCCACACGACGCAGCGGCAGGAACCCGACCAGGTGCGCATCCTTTCCGGGGTATTCGAAGGCAAGACGACGGGCACGCCGATCAGCCTGATGATCGAGAATGTCGACCAGCGCTCGAAGGATTATGGCGAGATCGCGCAGGCCTATCGTCCCGGCCACGCCGATTATGCCTATGACGCCAAATATGGCATTCGCGACTATCGCGGCGGCGGCCGGTCGAGCGCGCGCGAAACCGCGGCGCGCGTCGCAGCGGGCGGCGTCGCCCGGCTGGTGATTCCCGAGGTGCAGATCCATGCCTGGGTCGCCGAAATCGGCGGCGATGCGATCGATCCCGCGAACTTCGACCTCGAAGAAATTGATCGCAATCACTTTTTCTGCCCCGATCCCGCCGCGGCGCAGCGCTGGGAAGGGCTGATGGACGCCGCGCGCAAGTCGGGCAGCTCTTTGGGTGCCGTCATCGAATGCGCCGCCAGCGGCGTTCCCGCCGGTTGGGGCGCACCCGTCTATGCAAAGCTCGACGCCGACCTTGCCGCCGCGATGATGGGGATCAACGCGGTGAAGGGCGTCGAAATCGGCGCCGGTTTCCAAGCAGCGCGGCTACGCGGCGAGGAAAATGCCGATCCGATGCGCCCCGCCACGGACGGCAGCAACCGCCCCGATTTTCTGTCGAACAACGCCGGCGGCATCGCGGGCGGGATCTCGACCGGCCAGCCGGTCGTCGTGCGCGTCGCGTTCAAGCCGACCAGCTCGATCCTGACCCCCGTGCCGACGATCAACAAGGCGGGCGAGGCCGCTGACATCGTCACCAAGGGCCGCCACGACCCATGCGTCGGCATCCGCGGCGCCCCGGTGGTCGAAGCGATGATGGCGCTTGTCCTCGCCGACCATAAATTGCTGCATCGGGCGCAAAACGGCTGATGACCTGATGGAGGTCGTTGCCGCCTTCATCGCGGAGCAGAAGGCAATTATCGGCCTGCTGGTCCTCGCCGGCATGTTCGCCGCCTTCGTCTGGGAACGCTTTTCGCCGTCGGTCGTCGCGGTCGCCGGCGCGGGAACGATGCTCGCGCTCGGCTTGCTCGACGAAAAGGGGGCTTATGGCGTCTTTTCGAACAGCGCGCCGCTCACGGTCGGGGCGATGTTCATCCTGTCGGGCGCGCTGATCCGCACCGGGGTGATCGACAAGGTCGGCAATTATGTCGTCGATCGCGCCAAACGGCATCCACGCCTGGCGGTGGTCGAAGTGTTCGGCGGCGGCCTCCTCGTCTCGGGCTTCATCAACAGCACGCCCTTCGTTGTCGTGATGATGCCGGTTTGCTTCCGCCTCGCCGAAGCGCTAGGCGTCTCGCCCAAGAAATTGCTGATGCCACTCTCGGTGATTGCCGTCCTCGGCGGCTGCCTGACCTTGATCGGGACATCGACCAACCTCGTTGTCGCCGGGATCGCCGAGCAGGCGGGGCTGGGGCATTTCGGCCTGTTCAGCATCACGCCCTACGGCCTGGCCGTCGCCGCAGCGGGCGTGCTCGGGCTGCTCGTCATGGCGCGCTTCCTGCCGTCGGACTATCCGCGCATCGCCGAAAAGACCGACGGGGCGGAGCAGCTTTACCTGACCGAACTGGGGCTCCAGGACGATGACCCCGCCGTCGACATGGCGCTCGAAGCTGCGAGCCTCGGCATTTCGCCGGGCCAGATCGTCGGAGTTATCGCCGGCGGGCGCCTGGTCACCGGCGGCGAGGCGCAAAATCACCGGCTTTTGGCGGGTAACCGGATCGTCGCACGGCTCGACGGTGCGGCGCTGATGACGCTGCGTAGCGAAGGGCGCTTTGCGATCGGCATCGGCGATGGTTCCGAAGCCGGGGCGACGGTGGTCGAGGTGACGGTGTCGCCCAGCCATCGCTCGATCGACCGTCCGCTCGCCGAAATTCCGTTTCTCCAGCGGCAGCGCGTCCGCATCCTCGGGGTGACCCGCTTTCGCCATCTTCCCGGCCCGACGCTGTCCGAAAACCGCATCCGCGCCGCCGACCGCCTGCTGATCGAGGCCGACGAGGCGAATATCGCGCAGCTGCGCGACAATCCCAATCTCATCGGGCTTGCGATGGCGTCGGTCACCGCCTTCCGCCGCCGTCGCGCCTGGATCGCGATCCTCGTGATGGCCAGCGCGGTGCTGCTGTCGGCCACCGGCATCATGTCGATCGGCATCGCCGCCTTCATCGGCGTCGGCATCGTCCTGCTTACGCGCTGCATCGATGCGTCGGAGGCGTGGGGCAGCATCGACGGCGACGTGCTCATCCTCATCTTCGCGATGCTCGCGGTCGGCGCGGCGCTTGAACAGGCGGGATCGGTCGCGCTGATGGTCGGTGCGCTCGAACCGGTGCTGACCAACGCGCCGCAGTGGGGGGTGATCGCGATCGTCTATTTCTCGGCGTTGCTGCTGTCCGAACTGCTCAGCAACAACGCCGTCGCGGCGCTGATGGGGCCGCTGGTGATCGGGATCGCCGAGGCGACGGGCATCGCGCCGCAGCCGCTGCTCATCGCGCTGATGCTCGGCGCATCGGCCTGCTTCGCGACGCCGGTCGGTTACCAGACCAACACGCTCGTCTATGCCGCAGGCGACTATCGTTTCATGGATTTCGTCCGCGTCGGCGTTCCGCTCAATATCCTGACCGGCACTGCCGGGGTTCTCGCGCTGAGCTTCTGGACGCCCTGACCTTGCAATAGGCCCGGCAGCGATTGCCCGCCACGTGGCAGGCTGTTACCCCCCATGGCACAGGATCTGGCAGGGCCGGAACAGGGAGCATTTTTTCATGGCAAGACGCCTGACCTTATTCATTCTCGTCGGCATGGTGCTCGGCATCATCGCGGGCGCCATCGGGCACGAAATGATCGGCGCCGACAAAGCGGAAGCGGCGCGGGTCGCCGGCTATTTCAAGATATTGCCCGACGTCTTTCTCCATCTGATCAAGATGATCATCGCGCCGCTCGTGCTCGCTACGATCGTCGCGGGCATCGCCAATATGGGTGACAGCGCGGCGCTCGGGCGGATCGGGCTCAAGTCGCTGTTTTGGTTCATCGGCGCCAGCTTCATGTCGATCACGCTCGGCCTGCTGCTCGTCAACCTGCTCCAGCCGGGCGTCGGGCTCGACCTGACCCCGACCGGAGAGATTGGCGAGGTGAAGACGAGCGCGCTCAACCTGCGCGATTTCATCCTCCACATTTTCCCCGAATCGATCTTCGGCGCGATGGCGGCGAACGACATTTTGCAGATTCTCGTCTTTTCGATCTTTGCCGGGGTCGGCCTGTCGGCGCTCGGCGATCGCGGCCTGCCGCTCGTGCGCGCCGTCGATATTCTCGCCGAACTGATGCTGCAGGTGACCAATTATGTGATGCTGTTCGCGCCCTTCGCGGTGTTCGGCGCGCTCGCGGGGGTGATCACGGTCAACGGGCTCGAAATCCTGCTCGATTTCCTGCGGCTGATCCTCGAATTCTACCTTGGCCTTGCTCTGCTCTGGACGCTCCTCTTCGCGCTCGGCGCGCTTTTCCTCGGCCGGCGGATCCTGACGCTCGCGCGCTATATCGTCGAACCGCTGCTGCTCGCCTTCTCGACGGCCTCGTCGGAAGCTGCGCTGCCCAAGCTGTTCGAACAGCTCGACCGCTTCGGTATCCCGCGCCGCATCTCGGGCTTCGTGCTGCCGCTGGGCTACAGCTTCAATCTCGACGGCTCGATGATGTACATGAGCTTCGCGACGCTGTTCATCGCGCAGGCCTATGGCATCGACCTGTCGATCGGCACCCAGATATTGATCCTGCTGACGCTGATGATCACGTCAAAGGGGATTGCGGGCGTGCCGCGCGCCAGCCTCGTCGTCATCACCGCGACGCTGACCCAGTTCGGGCTGCCGGTCGAAGGCGTGGCGTTGATCCTCGGCATCGACCAGTTTCTCGACATGGGCCGTTCGGCGACCAATGTCGTCGGCAATGCGGTCGCGACCTCGGTCATCGCCAAATGGGAAGGGATGCTCGAAGTCCCCGAACCCGCCGACAAGGATCATCCGCACGCGCCGGCGCACACCGCACACCATGGCGCGCGCGGCCTGACGCTTCAGGAAGATATGGTGACGGAAACGGCGAAACCTGCGGGCGACTGAGCCGCCCGCGGGTTTGCGATTCTATTAGCGGTCGTCGGCGACCCGCCCGGCCGGACCGCGTGCGGGCCGATCGGCGCGCGGCGGCGGTGACGGACGCGCGGCCGGGGCAGGGCGTGACGGCGCGGGTGCTGCCTGCGGCGGACGCGGAGCCGGACGCGCATCGGGGTTCCGTCCCGGGTTCGGGCTCGGACGCATGCCATTGCCATCGCCGCGGCCCGGCCATGGCCGCGCCCCAGTGGGGCGTCCCGGACGTCCGGGAGTCGCTTCGCCCGCGCCCGGCGGGCGCGGTCTTGCACCATCGGGCCGCCATGGCCGCCCCGGATTGCCGGTGGTCGGGGGCGAACCCGGATTGGCGCCCGGACGGCCCGGGCGTGTGCCGTGCTGGCCGTCATTGTCGCGGCCGCCGGGTCTCCAGTCGCCAGGGCGACCCGGGCGCCCGGGACGGCCCGGGTTCGTCGTTGCCGGCGGCGTGCCGGGATTTTCGGCGCCGGGGCGACCCGGGCGGCCCGGCCGCGTGCCATGCTGACCGTCATTGCCGCCGGGCTTCCAGTCGCCGGGGCGTCCCGGACGTCCTGGGCGGCCGCTATGATCACCGTTCCCCGGCCGGTTCCAATGCCCATTGCCAGGGCGATTGCCGTGGTGGCGCCACCAGGCGCGGCGCCCGCCCCAATAGTTTAGATATTGACCGCGCAGCGGATAACGGTGGCGGTAACTGTCGTACATCCATGTGCCATATCCGGGATAATAATAATCGTCGTACCAGCCGCCGCCGAAGCCGATCTGCGCAAAGCCGCCGCCAAAGTCCGACCCGTCATAACAGTCATAACCATAGCCATCGTCATAGGCATAGGGGTCGTAGTCGTAATAGCTGTCGGCGCACAGATTCCCGGCCGAGGCGTAGCTGGTGCCGACATCGCCGTAATAACAGCCGCCAAGCGCGGTCGTCGCGAGCACGCCGAGCGCGATGGAGAGGGGACGTTTCAGACTCTTGATCATCGTCTTGTCCTTTTGGAGGTCCAACGGACGGACCCGTCATATTGGTCCCTCGATTGCACGAGTCGAGTTGAATTTGCGGTGAATGGAGATGGCTCGCGAGTCGGGCCTTACTTGCATCAATGTAAGTAGTTCGATAGGCTCGCTTCGACCGACCGGCGAATGAGGATATGAAGCGATGAATGCCCCCGCGAAGATCGAATGGTCCGAAGCGCGTTTCGGCGCCGAAACCCGGCACTGGCTGCCGCGCAATCCCGACAGCGCGATTGATCATATCCCGGGCGAGGACGGCATGCCGATCCTCGGCAACACGCTCGACCAGCTGCGCGATTATCCCGCCTTCGCGAACCGGATGGTGGCGAAATATGGCCGCGTTTACCGCAACAACAGCTTCGGCGGACGCAGCGTCGCGCTCCATGGGCCCGAGGCGAACGAACTTGTCATGTTCGATCGTGACAAGATTTTCTCGTCCGAACAGGGCTGGGGGCCGGTGCTCAACCTGCTGTTCCCGCGCGGGTTGATGCTGATGGATTTCGAAAAACATCGCGCCGACCGCAAGCTCCTGTCGGTCGCCTTCAAACCCGAACCGATGCGCCATTATGCCGATTCGCTGAACGAGGGTATCAAGGCCCGGGTCGCGCAGTGGAGCGGCAAGCGCTTCCCATTCTATCCCGCGATCAAGGAACTGACGCTCGACCTCGCCGCGACGAGCTTCCTCGGCATTCCCTGGGGTCCCGAGGCCGACCGGGTCAACAAGGCGTTCGTCGACATGGTGCAGGCGTCGATCGGCGTCGTGCGCGTACCCTTGCCCTTCACCGCGATGGGCCGCGGCGCCAGGGGGCGCGCCTATCTGGTCGAGTATTTCGGCCGCATGGTCCCCGAGCGCCGCGACGGCACGGGCGAGGATATGTTCAGCCAGATCTGCCGCACCCGCGACGACAATGGCGACTATATGAGCGTCGAGGCGATCGTCGATCATATGAACTTCCTGATGATGGCGGCGCACGACACGATCACCAGCTCGGTCACCTCGCTCGTCTACATGCTCGCCAAGCACCCCGAATGGCAGGATCGGCTGCGTGAAGAGATGCTGGCGGTCGCCCCGGCGGGCGAGGGTGTCGGGCACAACAGCCTCGGCGAACTCGAACTCACCGAATGGGCGTTCAAGGAAGCGCTGCGGCTGGTGCCCCCGGTGCCGAGCTTCCCGCGCCGCGCGCTCAAGGATTTCGAATATGGCGGCTACCGCATTCCAGCTGGCACCTCGGTCGGGGTCAGTCCGGCCTTTACCCACATGATGGCCGACCATTGGCCCGAACCCGAAAAGTTCGACCCGATGCGCTTTTCGCCCGAGGTGGCGCGCGAACGGCACAAATATGCCTGGGTCCCCTTCGGCGGCGGCGCGCACATGTGCCTCGGGCTGCACTTCGCCTATATGCAGGCGAAAATCTTCTTCCATCATGTCGTCACGACGCACCGCATCGTCGTTGCCGACGGCTATGAACCCGAATGGCAGGTGCTGCCGATCCCGCGGCCGAAGGATGGGCTGATGGTGGGCTTCGAACCGCTTTAACGAGTGTCGTCCCGGCGCGGGCGACATGCCTTCTTGTGCCGGAGCGCCTGCTTCGCCATCTGGGGCGCGTGAAAAGCCTTCGCCCCTATCTGATCTGGTTCGGCATCGCGGTGCTGCTGGCCCTCGCCGCGATCGGCGCGATGCAGTGGCTTCGCGATCATCCCGAACATGATCCGACGGCGCGTTTCGAACTGGCGCAGCCGCGCGGGTGGGCGACCCACGCCAAGCTTGTTGCCCTGGCTGGCGACGACAGCGCCTGTTTCGCCGCCTTCGACCGCGCAAAGGCCGGCTATCTGCGACGGCCCGCGATCGGCAACGGGGTGTGCCGGGCTAGCCAGCGGATGATCCTGACTGGCGACGCCTTCGTGCCGACGATGCATCCCGCGAACGCCGCGCCGGGGTGCGCGATGACGGCGGGGCTGGCGCTGTGGAACCGCGACGTCGTCCAGCCGCTCGCGCGTGAATATTTCGGGCAAAAGGTCGTCGCGCTGGAAAATCTGGGCAGCTACAACTGCCGCAAGATCGCGGGCAAACAGGCGCAGAGCGAGCACTCGACCGCCAATGCGATCGATATTTCGGCGTTCGTCCTTGCCGACGGGACGCGGATATCCTTGCTGAACGACTGGGGCGATGCCGACGCGCGCAGCGAATTCCTCCACGCGGTGCGCGACCGGTCGTGCGGGCTGTTCAGTACGCTGCTGTCACCCGATCACAATGCGGCGCACGCCAATCATTTCCACCTCGACATGGCGGTACGGACGGCGGGCTGGACGGTCTGCCGCTGACCGGAGGTTCAGACGGTGAAGCTCTCGCCGCACCCGCAGGCGCCCTTGGCGTTCGGATTTTCGAACACGAAGCCTGCGGCGAAATCATCCTCGACCCAGTCCATGACGCTGCCGATCAGGTACAGCACCGACGCGCCATCGATGTAGAAGACGCCGCCCGGGGTCTCGATCTTCTCGTCGAACTTTACCTCTTCGATCACATAATCGACCGAGTAGGCAAGCCCCGAACAGCCGCGGCGCGGGGTCGACAGGCGGACCCCGATCGCACCTTCGGGCGCCGATGCCATCAGCTTCGCGACGCGTTCCTCGGCATTCGGGGTCAGCGTGACCGCAGCGGGGCGGGCGCGGGCTTTGACTTCGGTCATCACAGCATCCCCAATTCGAGCCGGGCCTCGTCGCTCATATTCTCGGGGCTCCACGGCGGATCCCAGACCAGATTGACCTCGGCATCGCCGACCCCCGGCACCGCCCCGACGCGCAGTTCGACCTCGGCGGGCATCGATTCCGCGACCGGGCAATGCGGTGTCGTCAGCGTCATCGTGACCATCACATGCCCCTCGTCGATCTCGACATTATAGATCAGGCCAAGGTCATAGATGTTCACCGGGATTTCCGGATCGTAGATATCCTTCAGCGCGCCCACGACGGCTTCATAAAGGTCGCCGCCGACCGCGCCCGCATCGGCCGCCGCCGGCTTTGCGGCCAGAAAGCCTTCCAGATAGTCGCGCTTACGCTCCAGCTTCTCGGGTGCCGTCTCGGCATCCTCGACGCGCGCTTTCGGCGGCGCCGCGACGCTTTCCACTTCCTCGACCCGAATCCCGTTCTCGCTCATGCGGTCCTCGCTCATCCGAAAATCCTCTCGACGCGGGCGAGGCCGTCGATCAGCGCCGCCACATCCTCGTCATTGCTGTACACGCCAAAGCTCGCGCGCGCGGTCGCGGGTACGCCCAGATGCTCCATCAGCGGCTGTGCGCAATGGTGCCCGGCGCGGATCGCGACCCCGCTTTCGTCCAAGATAGTGCCGATGTCGTGCGGATGAACCCCCGCCATCGCAAAACTGACGATTCCAGCGCTGTTTTCGGGGCCGAAAAGCGTGATGCTGTTCTTGCGCGCCAGCGCCTCGCGCAGCGTGCCGACCAGCGCGCATTCATGCGCATGGATCGCCTCGATTCCTATGCCCGAGACATAATCGACCGCCGCCGCCAGCCCGATCGCCTCGATAATCGCGGGCGTGCCCGCTTCGAAACGGGTGGGGGCGGGGGCGTAGGTCGTCTTCTCGAAGGTCACGCGGTCGATCATCGAGCCGCCGCCCTGCCACGGCGGCAGCGCGTCGAGCTTGTCGCTCCACAGGACGCCGACACCCGTCGGCCCGTAGAGCTTGTGGCCCGAAAAGACATAATAGTCGCAGCCGAGCGCCGCGACATCGACCGGAAGCCGCGGCACCGCCTGGCACCCGTCGACCAGCAGTTCGGCGCCGACGCGGTGCGCGAGTTCGGCGGCGCGCGCGACGTCGAGCGGGCTGCCGAGCACGTTCGACACATGCGCAAAGGCGACCATATTGTGTTCGGGGGTCAGCAGCTTCTCGGCGGCGTCCAGGTCGATGCGGCCGTCTTCGGTCAGCGGGCAGACATCGACCTGCCAGCCCGCAAGCTGCCACGGTACGATATTGCTGTGATGCTCGAGCAGCGACAGCAGTACGCGGCCTTTGCGCGGGTGGCTGTAGGCAACGAGGTTGATCGCCTCGGTCGCGCCGCGCACGAAGGCGATCTCACCCTCGCGCGCGCCGATAAATGCCGCGATCCGCCGCCGCGCTGCCTCATAGGCCAGCGTCATGTCGGCCGAACGCGCATAGACGCCGCGGTGGACCGTCGCATAGTCGCGGCCCATCGCGTTCACCGTTGCGTCGATGATCGCCTGCGGCTTCTGCGCGGTCGCGGCGGTGTCGAGGTAGTGCCAGCCCGGGGTGATGCCGGGGAAGTCGGCGCGAACGTCGGGGAAGATGTGGAGGGCGGTTGCAACGCTCACACCAATTCCCCCAGCTTCGCCAATGCCAGTTCCTGCAACCGCGCCTCATCCTTTGCGCCGTCGAACACACCCGCGACGAACGCTTGCAACAACAGCTTCTTCGCCTCGCCCGGCGGCAGGCCGCGCGACTGGAGATAGTAAAGCGCTTGTCCATCCAGCTCGCCGATCGCGCAGCCATGCGCGCATTTCACATCGTCGGCGAAGATTTCGAGCTCGGGTTTGGCGTTGGCGGTCGCGCTGCGCTCGAGCAGCATCGCCTTCACATCCTGCTCGCTGTCGGTCTGCTGCGCATCGCGCGCAACCGCGACCTTGCCGAGATAGGTGCCCGTCGCGGTACCGCCGAGCACCGAGCGCACCACCTGCCGCGACGTCGCGCCGGGTTCGGCGTGGGTGACCGTGGTGATGATTTCGAGATTCTGTTCGCCGCCGCCGATCTGCGCCGCACCAAGGTGGAAGTCGGCGCCTTCGTGGAGTGTGACCGCAAGTTCGATGCGGCCATAGGCCCCGCCGATATTCAGCACGTGCAGCGACGCCGTCGCGCCCTTGCCGAGCACCAGCTCGATCTGCTGGATCTCGCCCGCATCCTGCACGATCGCGCGGCGGAAGTCGCCGCCCGCGGGCACGATGATGCTCTCGGGCGCGGGCAGCGGCCACGCTGCGGCCACCGCGTCGATGTCGGAGTAGCGCCAACCTTCGTCGCGCCGGGTAGGAAGCGCCGTCATCGGACGATTCCCATTTCGTCACCCCGGACTTGATCCGGGGTGACGCTTTCCGCACCATCGGAAAAGCGGGATGCCGGATCAAGTCCTGCATGACGATGGAAAGGGAGGAGCGTGTGGATGCTCACGCCGCAATCTCCGCATAACCATGCGCTTCCAGCTCGCGTGCCAGCTCGGGTCCGCCCGACTTCACGATCCGCCCCGCGGCCAGCACATGCACGAAATCGGGCTGCACATAATCGAGCAGGCGCTGGTAATGCGTGATCAGCAACACCGCCTTGTCGGGGCGCCGCATGATCGCGTTGATCCCGTCGCCGACGGTGCGCAGCGCATCAATGTCGAGGCCGCTGTCGGTCTCGTCGAGGATCGCCAGCCTGGGGTCGAGGATGCCCATCTGCACCATCTCGTTGCGCTTCTTTTCGCCGCCCGAAAAGCCGACGTTCACCGGACGTTTGAGCATGTCCATATCCATCTTGAGCAGCCCCGCCTTCTCGCGCGCGAGCTTCAGGAAGTCGCCGCCCGACAGCGGCTCCTCGCCGCGCGCCTTGCGCTGGGCGTTCAGGCTCTCGCGCAGGAACTGGACGTTCGACACGCCGGGGATCTCGACCGGATACTGGAAGCCGAGGAACAGCCCCGCCGCGGCGCGTTCATGCGGATCGAGCGTGAGGAGGTCGAGCGTCTCGGTGGTCCCCGTTCCGCGCTGAAAACCCGAGCCCGCCTCGTCGGACGTACTTGCCCCGGGGAACATGACGTCGGGCGTGAAGCATACCGAACCTTCCGTGACCTCATAGCCCGGCCGCCCGCCAAGCACATAGGAGAGCGTCGACTTGCCCGCGCCATTGGGCCCCATGATCGCATGGATCTCGCCCGCATTGATGGCGAGCGACAGACCCTTCAGGATCGGCTTGTCGGCAACGGTGGCGTGGAGGTTTTCAATTTTGAGCATCGAGTTTTTCCCGGAAGGCAGTTTCGTTGGCCACGAACCAAAGGGCGCGGCGCTGGTTGGTTTCATAAACGAAGTCGCGAAAGGCTTTACTCGCCGCCTTTTCGCCTTCGATATCGCCCAAAATAGCGAGGCCGACGTTGTAATTCTGGAACTTCTGCGCGACTGCGCCAAGCAAACCCGTCGGAAGGTGAAAGAAATCGGCCGCCAAGCGTTCGCGCGGAACGGCCAGCCAGGTTGCCGAATTCTCCCATGCTGCGGACAAGAAATCATTGGTATCGCCTTCGCGCGCCAAGATAGGACCATCGGTATCCATGAGATGATAGCTGTGGGAAGGTGTCACCCCACGCTCCCCTCAAGGCTGATCCCCAGCAACTTCTGTGCCTCGACGGCAAATTCCATCGGCAGCTGCTGCAGCACTTCCTTGGCAAAGCCGTTGACGATCAGCGCCACCGCCTCTTCCTGCCCCAGCCCGCGCTGCATCGCGTAGAAAAGCTGGTCGTCGCTGATCTTGCTCGTCGTCGCTTCATGCTCGACGGTCGCGGTCGGGTTGCGGACTTCGATATAGGGCACGGTGTGTGCACCGCATGCGCTGCCCAGCAGCAGGCTGTCGCACTGGGTGAAGTTGCGCACGCCCTCAGCATTCGGCGCCACGCGGACGATGCCGCGATAGGTGTTGTTCGACTTGCCCGCGCTGATCCCCTTCGACACGATGGTCGAGCGCGTGCGCTTGCCATTGTGGATCATCTTGGTGCCGGTGTCGGCCTGCTGGTAATTGTTGGTGACCGCGACCGAATAAAATTCGCCGACGCTGTCGTCGCCGTTGAGCACGCAACTCGGATATTTCCACGTGATCGCGCTGCCGGTTTCGACCTGCGTCCATGATACCTTGCTGCGCTTGCCCTGGCAGAGCGCGCGCTTGGTCACGAAATTATAGATGCCGCCAAGGCCCTCGGCATTGCCGGGATACCAGTTCTGGACGGTCGAATATTTGATCTCGGCATCGTCCAATGCAACCAGTTCGACTACCGCGGCGTGAAGCTGGTTCTCGTCGCGCATCGGCGCGGTGCAGCCTTCGAGGTAGCTGACATAGGCGCCCTTGTCGGCGACGATCAAAGTCCGCTCGAACTGCCCCGTATTCTCGGCATTGATACGGAAATAGGTACTGAGCTCCATCGGGCAGCGCACGCCCTCGGGCACATAGACGAAGGTGCCATCGGAGAAGACCGCGCAGTTCAGGGTCGCGAAATAATTGTCGTGCATCGGCACGACCTTGCCGAGCCACTTCTTCACCAACTCGGGATATTCGCGGATCGCTTCGCTGATCGACAGGAAGATAACGCCCGCACGTTTCAGTTCCTCGCGGAAGGTCGTCGCGACGCTGACGCTGTCGAACACCGCGTCGACCGCGACCTTGCGCGCACCCTCGACCCCCGCGAGTACCTTCTGCTCCTCGATCGGGATGCCGAGCTTCTTATAGACTTCGAGGATTTCGGGATCGACTTCGTCGAGGCTGGAGAGCTTCGGCTTCGCCTTGGGCGCCGCATAATAATATGCGTCCTGGTAATCGATCGGCGGCACATTGAGCTTCGCCCAGTCAGGGGTTTCCATCGTCTGCCAGTGGCGGAACGCCTTCAGCCGCCAGTCGAGCATCCATTCGGGCTCGTTTTTCTTTGCGGAGATAAAGCGGACCGTATCTTCGGTCAGCCCCTTGGGGGCGAAGTCGGTCTCGATGGTGGAGGACCAGCCATGTTCATAATCGGCGACTTTTGCGGCGGCGTCGTGCGCGGCCTGGTCCTTGAGGGGGAGTTCGGTGTTGTCGGTCATATCTCTAACTCGTCGCCCCCGCGAAGGCGGGGGCCGTTGTCGTTTGTGCTGGGACGCCAGCGGCCCCCGCCTTCGCGGGGGCGACGCTTAAACTCGCCAGACTAATCTCGGCCAGCGCACCGCGCACCGCGCCGTTCACCACGCCCCAGTGCGGCTGCACCTTGCAGCTGCCCTCCAGCGAGCAATCATGCCGCCCTTCGGACACGCAGGAGGTGAGGGCGATCGGCCCTTCGACCGCTTCGATGATATCGGCGACGCTGATCGCCGCCGCGGGCCGCGCGAGCCGCACCCCGCCACCGCTGCCGCGCGACGCGACCAGCAGCCCGGCCCGCGCGAGACTGCTCACCAGCTTCTGCGCGGTTGGCCCCGGAATTCCTGTCTGCTCGGCCAGCATGCCGGCGTGGAGCGGCACCGACCCGCACTGGCGCGCAGCGGCGCTCATCAGCACCACGGCATAGTCGGCAAGGTTGGACAGGCGCATTTGCGAACGATTCTTAACTGGAGTAAATTACTCCACTTATATAGGCGCGCTATTTGTGCGGCGCAACCAAGCGGCGCTATTTCCGTGTCAAGAAAAGCGATCATGGCGATCGGGAAGCGGGCGGATGACTGTCGGCTTGGGGTGGATTTCGAGACATTCCCCTCCCTTTGGGGAGGGGAGATGAACGGCAGCAACCAGCCGATTACTGACCTTCCCTTCATCGTCACCCCGGACTTGATCCGGGGTACCGCTTGACTTCGAACGCTGCGGAAGCCCGCAAAAGAGCTGGATCCCGGGTCAAGCCCGGGATGACGAGGGTAAAGGGCAGCTTCCGGCCGCGCCGGACATCCCGCACCGTTTCCCAAACACGCCAACCAAAAAAAGGCACCCACCCGGCCGGGAGCCGAATGAGTGCCAAGATGAAGGTCTCGTCCTCGCAAGGAGGCAGAGCTCTTCTGGGTCGCAAGGCTGGATTATGCCCGCGCGACGATTCGCGATTGTATGGAAACGCCAAAACGACAGCGGGCACGATTCTCGCGATTAACGGTGCAAAATCCGTATTGCCGTCAGGTTTCGGACACCAGCGGGCTGACCTTGCCCGCCAGCTGCTTGCGGCCCCGGGTGGTCGCTTCGGTCAGCGCCGAGGGTCTGGCGAGCTGGCCGGGGGTCGCGCCGGCGAAGCGCTTCATCTCGCGGATCAGGTGCGACTGGTCGTAAAAGGCATCGCCGAGCTGCGCCGCGTCGAGCCCTTCGCCGCGCGCGAGCGCCGACGCGGCGCGGACGGCGCGATATTTGCGCGCCAGCATCCGCGGCGACAGGCCGTAATAATGCTTCGTCATCCGCTCGACCGAGCGGATCGACATGCCGGTCGCCTCGACCAGTTCGGGAACCTGCGGCGATACGGTCCCGGTCAGCCACTCATCGACCGTGCGGGTGAACCAGACAGGGGCCGGCTGGTTCTTCTTCAGGATCTCGCGCGCGAAATTATTGACGATGATCAGGCGTTCTTCGTTGCCCGGTGCCGCCATCAGCGCCGCGATCACATCGTCGATCCAGTCGCCGAACAGGCCGGCGGCGTCAATTGCGCGGTCGGTCAGCTTGTCGGCATGGTCGCCCATCAGCGTCGCCCAGCCGACCGGCAACAGGCCGAAACCGAAGACGCGCAGCGACCCGCCCTTGACCACAGCGCGGACGCTGCCGCTCGTCGGGCCGAGGATCGTGGCGCGCGTCGCCGGAAAACGATGGCCGTCGGGGAAGATATATTCGCCGTCGGCAACGTTCATCATGCGGAATTGCGGGCGGTCGGCGCGTTCATATTCGTCGAACAGCGGCGGGTCGATCCGCATGAAATAAAAACTCGACACCATGTCCGCCAGATCGGGATCGGGCGGGAAATAATGCAGTTCGAACGGCGCTTCGCCGCTCACGTCCCCTGACGAGGAAATCATATCCGACATGACGAGACCGACCCCATCGGCAGCTTTGTTGCCGCCTGTTTATGCCGCGTATAATTTTCCTTTCGTCGCGGCGCGTCAAGCCGCAATTTATTTAGGCCCCGCTAGCCTTTCTGCGTGGCGATCCAGGCGTCGACGCGGCGCTCCATGATGTCGAGCGGCACCGGTCCCGATTCGAGGATGACGTCGTGGAAGGCGCGGATGTCGAAGCGCGGCCCGAGCGCGGCCTGGGCGCGGCCGCGCAGTTCCATGATCTTGAGCTTGCCGATCAGATAGGCGGTCGCCTGGCCCGGATAGACGATATAGCGCTCGATCGCCTTTTCGATATCGCCGTCGGGGTTGGGCGTATTGTCCTTCAGATATTGGATCGCCTGCTCGCGGCTCCAGCGCTTGTCGTGGATGCCGGTGTCGACGACCAGCCGGCAGGCGCGCCACAGCTCCATCCCCAGCCGCCCGAAATCGCTGTAAGGATCGGTGTAAAAGCCCATGTCCTTGGCGAGTTCCTCCGAATAGAGCCCCCAGCCTTCGGTATAGGCGGTGAAGCCACCGAAGCGGCGAAAGGGCGGCAGGCCGGTGAGTTCGGTCTGCACTGCGCGCTGCAGATGATGCCCCGGAATGCCCTCATGATAGGCGAGCGCCTCAAGCTCGGTCTTCGACATGTCCTTGAGGTCATAGAGATTGACATAATAAGTGCCGGGTCGCGACCCGTCGGGCGAGGGCGACTGGTAGAAGGCCTTGCCCGCCGATTTCTCGCGAAACGCCTCGACTGCCTTCACCTGCAACGGCGCTTTCGGCAGCGTGTTGAAGAAGGCCGGCAGCCGCGCTTCCATCGCCTTCACATGCGCATCGACCTCGGCCAGATAGGCCTCGCGGGTCGTATAATAATATTGCGGGCTCGTGCGCATATGGTCGAAAAACTGGTGCAGCGTGCCCTTGAAGCCGACCTTGGCCATGATCGTCTTCATCTCGCCGTGGATGCGCGCGACTTCGGACAAGCCGAGCGCGTGGATCTCGGCCGCGGTCATGTCGGTCGTCGTATAATTCGCCAGTAGCGCGGCATAATAGGCCGCGCCATCGGGCATCCGCCACACCCCGTCCTGCGTCGGTGCTCCCGCCTGCTGGCGTTTCATCTCGGCGAGCAGGCGGCCATAGGCGGGATCGGCGCTCTCGGCCCAGGCGGCCTTCGCCGCCGCGATCAGCCGTGCCTTTTCGGCCGGGGCGGCGTCGATCTTGCCGACCTTCGCGCTGATATCCTCGATCAGCGCATTGTTGGGGCCGCGCAGATTGCCGATGTCCGAAATCACATAGGCATAGACCCATTTCGGCGGCTGAAGCCCCTTTGCGGCGCGCTCGGCCGACTGGGCGATCAACGTGTCGAGCACGGACCCCAGGCCGCGGATGCGTTCGATATAGGCCTCGGCTTCGGCGACGTTCGATACGCGGTGAATATTGATCAGAAAGGCGGGCAGCTGGCTTTGCGCGCCGTTCATCTGGTCAAAGATATAGCCATGATCGCGAAACGCGAACAGCCGGTCGGCGCGTTCGGCCTGCGCGTTGAACAGATCGAACGACAGCGCATCGTCGGGCGACAGCCGGGCAGGGTCGAAGCTGGCGCGCATCGCTGCCGCCGCCGCCTGTTGCAGCTTGTGCGTCGCGACTTCGGTTTCGTCGCTGGGGTCGTTCCAACGTCCGTAATCGCCGTCGCGGATCCCGCGATACGCCTTGCCCTGCGGCGACAGCGACAGCTGCGCCGCGTCATATTTCTCGAAGAACTCGGCGAGGCCGGCCCCCGCAGGCGGTTCGGGCGGAACCGGCGCTGCTGCGGCCGACGTCGCGGGAACCGGGTCGATGGTGGCCGACGCGCATCCGGCGAGCGCAAGGACGAACAGGCTGCCGGACAGCCTGGCGGCAAGGCGAAGGTGCGACACCATATTTCTCCCGGTTTTTCCGATATATTCGGGCTACCCATCCCAAGGCTTGCCATAGCGTCCGGCGCGGCGCAATGGCGGGGCATGTCGCTCCTCGCTTCCGCCGCCGACGCCGCTTATGCGCTCGCTCGCCCGCTCGTCCACGCCACCGACGGCGAGGCCGCGCACAATCTGACGCTCGCGGCGCTTCAGCCGCTGCCGCGCGCGCGCCAGGCGCTGACCAGCCCGGCGCTCGCGACCGAACTGGCCGGTCTGCAATTCCCGAACCCCGTCGGCCTTGCTCCCGGTTTCGACAAGGATGCGCGCGTCGCGCATGCGATGCCGCATTTCGGCTTCGGCTTCGTCGAGGTCGGGACGCTGACCCCGCTGCCGCAGGAAGGAAATCCCCGCCCGCGATTGTTCCGGCTGGTCGAAGATGGCGCGGTGATCAACCGCATGGGCTTCAACAACGGCGGGCAGGCTAGGGCGGCCGATCGAATCCGCTGCCTGCGCCGCTACGGCCTGCCGGTGCCGCTTGGCATCAACATCGGCGCGAACAAGGACAGCGCCGACCGCATCTCCGACTATGCGAAGGGCACCGCGGCGATGGCGCCGCTCGCTGATTATCTGACCGTCAATATTTCATCGCCGAACACCCCGGGCCTGCGTGCATTGCAGGACAAGGGTGCGCTCGAAGCCTTGCTCGACGGCGTCGCCGCCGCGCAGCCCGCCGGCGCGGCCAGGCCCGTCTTCCTCAAGGTCGCGCCCGATCTGGAACCCGCCGACATCGACGACATCGTCGCGGTGGCGCTGGACAAGGGGCTTGCGGCGGTCATCGTGTCGAACACGACGATCGAGCGGCCGGTGCTCGCCTCGCGCCACGCGAACGAAACCGGCGGCCTGTCCGGCGCGCCGCTCGCCGCCCTGGCGCTCCTGCGAGTCCGCGATTTCCGTGCCGCCAGCGGTGGCAAGCTGCCGCTCGTCGCCGCCGGCGGCATTGCCTCGGCGCAGCAGGCATGGGACCGCATCCGCGCGGGCGCCAGCCTCGTCCAGATCTATTCGGCGATGGTCTATGAAGGCCCGGGACTTGCGGGACGCATCGCCCACGGCCTCGAAAAACTCGCCGAACGAGACGGATTCGCACGGGTGGCGGACGCGGTGGGAACCTCCGCCTGATCGTCCATCGGGCTTGCACTGCCTCCACCCCCGCGCCAATGTCGCGTCCATGACCAAACGACTCCTTCCGATCATCAGCCTGTTTCTTATCGCCATTCCCTCGCTCGCCGCAGCGCAGGGCGTCACATCGTCCGCCGATCCGCGCGCGACCGAGGCGGGACGCGACATATTGCATCAGGGCGGCACCGCCGCCGATGCCGCGGTGGCGATGGTCGCCGTGCTGACGCTTGTCGAACCACAGTCGAGCGGCGTCGGCGGCGGCGGCCTGCTGGTCTACCATGACGCAAAGTCGGACAGCATCGGCACGATCGATGGGCGCGAGACCGCGCCTGCGGCGGCGAAACCCGGCCGCTTCCTCGGTCCCGACGGCAAACCGCGCGGCTACGCCGATGTGATCCCGGGTGGGCTGTCGGTCGGCGTCCCCGGCAATATGCGGTTGATGGAAATGGCGCACCAGAAATGGGGCAAGCTCGAATGGAAGGCCTTATTCCAGCCCGCGATCAAGCTCGCCGACGAGGGATATGAGGTCACGCCCGCGCTCCATAACTGGCTCGAAAGCTATCAGGATCTGTGGAAGGATTTCCCCGCCGCGCGCGCTATCTATTATGTCGATGGCAAACCCGCGCCCGTCGGCACGCGACTGAAAAATCCCGCCTATGCGGCGCTGCTGCGCGATATTGCGGCGCGCGGCCCCGATGCCTTCTACACCGGCGCCAACGCCCGCGCGATCAGCGATGCGGTGGCGAAATCGGTGCGCAACCCCGCGATGCTGACCGCCAAGGATCTCGCCGCCTATCGGGCGAAGGACCGCCCCGCGGTCTGCGCCACCTACCGCGTCTACAAGGTCTGCGGCATGGGCCCGCCCTCGTCGGGCGCGACCACCGTCCTCGGCATCCTTGGCATGCTCGAGGGTTGGGACATGAAGACGATGGGCAAGGATAGTCCGATGAGCTGGCACCTCATCGCCGAGGCGATGCAACTCGCCTATGCCGACCGCGCCAAATATCTCGGCGACGCTGATTTCGTCGAGGTTCCGGTCAAGGGCCTGCTCGACAAGGCCTATCTCGCGCAGCGCCGCCAGCTGATCTCGCCCTATGGCGCCGCGGGCCATTATGAAGCGGGCACGCCCCCGGGCGCCCCGCCGCGCACCCCGTCGGGTCCGGTGGCCGAGGGCGGCACGACGCATTTCGTCGCGGTCGACCGTGCGGGCAACGTCGCATCGATGACCTCGACCGTCGAAAGCATCTTCGGCAGCCACCTCAACGCCAACGGCTATTTCCTCAATAACGAACTCACCGATTTCGATCACAGCCCGGTGCAGGACGGCGCGCCCGCCGCCAATCGCGTCGAGGCAGGAAAACGGCCGCTGTCGTCGATGTCGCCGACGATCGTCTACGGCCCCGACGGCAAGGTCATCCTCGCGGTCGGCTCGGCGGGCGGCAAGCGGATCATCATGCATGTGACCAAGGTGCTGATCGGCGTTCTCGACTGGGGCCTGTCCGCCGAAGATGCGATCGCGCTTCCCAACCTCTTTTTCGGGCAGCAGGGCGTGGTGATCGAAAACGATGCGGCGGGGCAGGCGATCGCGGCAAAGATGCAGCCGTTCGGCTACAGCTTCACGCCGATCGACCTCGGATCAAAGCTGAACGCCGCGCAGCGCGTCGGCGATGTGTGGCACGGCGCCGCCGATCCGCGCGGCCCCGGCACCTCCTCGGTGGACGGCGCGCCGCCGCAGGGATAACCCTATAGACCAATGAACCTCTGTGGGAGAGCAAGAGGCATGAAGCTGGAAAACCCCCATCTCGACCAATTCCCGAGCTTGGTCGCGATGTTCTTCGACCGCGCCAAAAAGGGCGGCGAGGATCCCTTTCTGTGGCGCAAGGCCGACCGCGCGTGGCAGCCGCTGAGCTGGCGGCAGGTCGCCAATCAGGTCGCGGCGCTCGCGCATAATCTTCGCGAACTCGGCCTCAAGGAAGGTGACCGGGTGGTGCTGGTCAGCGAAAACCGCCCCGAATGGTGCATCGCCGACCTTGGCATCATGGCGGCGGGCTGTATCACTGTGCCGACCTATACGACCAATACCGAACGCGATCATCAGCATATCCTCGACAACAGCGGCGCCAAGGCCGTGATCGTATCGACCGCGAAGCTGGCGCGCACGCTGATGCCCGCGGTGATGCGGTCCGAAGCGCATATCGTGATCAGCATGGAAAGCTTGCGCGTCGGGCAGCAGGGTGAGGTCGCGGTCCACGACTGGGACCCGCTGGTCCAGAATGGCGATACCTGGCTGGAGGAAACCAAGGCGCGCGGCCTCGGCGTGACCCGCGATGATATCGCGTGCCTCATCTACACCAGCGGCACCGGGGGCGCGCCGCGCGGGGTGATGCAGCATCATGGCGCGATCCTGCACAATGCGGCGGGGGCGGCCGAAGTGCTGGTCAATGATTTCGGCATCGGCGATGAGGAAGTGTTCCTGTCCTTCCTGCCGCTCAGCCACGCCTATGAACATTCGGGCGGCCAGTTCCTGCCGATCATGGTCGGCGCGCAAATCTATTATAGCGAGGGGCTCGAAAAGCTCGTCTCGAACATCGAGGAAACGCGCCCGACGATCATGGTCGTCGTGCCGCGCCTGTTCGAGGTGATCCGCGCGCGGATGATCAAATCGGTCGAAAAGCAGGGCAAGCTCGCCAACTGGATGCTGAACCAGGCGCTGCGTGTCGGCGAAAAGGATTATGAGCGCCGCATGGGTTTGCTCGACCGGCCGGTCGACTTGCTGCTCGACAAATTGTTCCGGCCCAAGATCGGCAAGCGCTTCGGCGGCCGGATGAAGGCGCTGGTGTCGGGCGGTGCGCCGCTCAATCCCGAAATCGGCGTCTTCTTCCACTCGATCGGGCTGACCCTGCTGCAGGGCTATGGCCAGACCGAGGCCGGGCCGGTGATCAGTTGCAACCGCCCCAGTGCGGGGATCAAGATGGACACCGTCGGCCCGCCGCTGATGAACACTGAGGTGAAGATCGCCGACGACGGCGAAATCCTCGTGCGTGGCGAACTGGTGATGAAGGGCTATTGGCGCAATCAGGCGGAGACCGAGCGCGTGCTGGTTGATGATTGGCTTCATACCGGTGACATCGGCCATATCGACGCCAAGGGCCGCATCGTCATCACCGACCGCAAGAAGGACCTGATCGTCAACGACAAGGGCGACAATGTCTCGCCGCAGCGCGTCGAAGGCATGCTGACGCTGCAGCCCGAGATTTTGCAGGCGATGGTTTATGGCGACAAGCGCCCGCACCTTGTCGGCATTCTCGTTTCCGATCCCGAATGGGCGGCCGAATGGGCCGAGGCCGAAGGGCTGCCCAAGGATATGAAGCTGCTCCGCGAGCATAAAAAATTCCGCGCCGCAATCCGCGCCGCGGTCGACCGCGTCAACGGCCAGCTTTCGGTGGTCGAAAAGGTGCGCAAGTTCGACTTCGCCGACGAAGCCTTCACGATCGAAAATGAACAGATGACGCCATCGATGAAGATCCGGCGCCATGTGCTGAAGCAGGTCTATGAGGACAAGATTGCGGCGCTCTATAAGGCGTGACCTTGCCGTGCGGAGGGAGCGCTGTTGAAGGAAGGTGCCGCGTTAGTGGGGCCTAGCTGTTTAGGCCTCATCATGCTGAAACAAGTTCAGAGTGACGATGATTTTAATGTCTGATTTCGGCCGGAAGCGGACATTCCCTTTTTCGTCACCCCGGACTTGATCCGGTCCCGCTTGATGCCGAAACTGCCGGTGCTCCCCAAGAGAAGCGGGATCCCGGGTCAAGCCCGGATGACGAGGATGGGCGAAGCAACGGCCGCTCTCCACCCCAATGCCGCCATTCGGCATCACTGCCAAAAGCTATAAGCAAGCGGGGTTTGCGACCCGAAGAGCTCGGCGCAAACCGGAACCCCGCCTGCGACTGAACCGATGGTTCAGCCTTCGTCCCCCGCCGGTTTGCGATAGGGGACAAATTCGCCAAGCACACAGGTCGGACCGCGGATGCCGCTCGATCGGTCGACCAGATGAAAGAAATCGCCGCTGCAGGTCGACGACCCGAACTGGCGCGTAACCATGATGTCGCTGTCGCGCGCCAGGCCCGGACAGCTGCCTTTCAGGTCGTTGCGATAAACAAGGCTGCCGTTCGCGCGATAGAGCAGGATATTGTCCGAGACGCGGATCGTGTCGGTGGTGCGAAAGGTCGGCAGACATTTTTCCGGCTTGCCAGGCACCTTGCCCGCCAGCTGCTTGTCCAACGTCTCGGCCTGTTTCGGGGTCAGAGCGGCAGCGCCCGGCTCGGCGCCACCCGCGGGCGCGCAGCTTGCGATCAACGGTGCCGTCAGGATTACCAGCATCGCGGCCGCAATGGGATTGAGCTTCGCCATCATCTGCTCCTTCGTTCATCATGGCTTCGGAAAAATGAACGTTCCCTGAAGCCGTGTAATCGCTACGCAGCGTCCTTCAGCGCGCGGATGCGGCCCAGTTCGGCGGCGCTGGTCGCGCGCAGGAACGGGTTGGTCGCACGCTCCTCGCCGATGCTCGTCGGCACCGTCGCCTCGCCCGCGCCGCGCGCCGCCTCGACCGCCGCCAGTCGCGCCGCCAGCGCGTCGTTGCCCGGATCGACGGTCACCGCGAAGCGCGCATTCGACAGCGTATATTCGTGCGCGCAATAGACGCGCGTCGCATCGTCAAGCATACCCAGCCGCTGCATATTGTCGAACATCTGTTCTGCGGTGCCCTCGAACAGCCGCCCGCAACCCATCGCGAACATCGTGTCGCCAACGAAGATCGCGCGGTCAGCGGCAAAATGATAGGCGATATGGCCTGCGGTGTGCGCGGGGACGTCCCAGACCTCGGCGATATGCGAACCCAGCCGCACCTGGTCGCCGCCCTTTACCCGCACATCGAGCGTAGGGATGCGCTCATATTCGGCCGCCGGGCCAGTGATCGTGCAGCCGCCCCACGCCTTCGCGGCTTCCTTGATCGCCGCATTGCCGCCGGTATGGTCGGGATGCCAGTGCGTGTTCCAGATATCGGTGATCGTCCATCCGCGCTCTGCCGCTGCGGCGAGCACCGGGTCGGCCACCGCGGGATCGACGACCATCGTCGCCCCGCTATCGGATTCATGTACCAGCCAGACATAATTGTCGCTGAGGACGGGGATGCGGACGATGTCGAGTGCGGTCATGACGTCTCCATTCCTTCGCGGCCTCATTCACAGCATAGACGGCGCCAGGCCGAGGCGGCCTTGATGTGTGGCCTACCAGCTGCCCGTGTTCGGCATCGATACCCAGGGTTCCTGCGGCGGCAAATGGCCGTCCTGGAGCAGTTCGACCGAAATGCCGTCGGGCGAACGGACGAACGCCATATGGCCGTCGCGCGGCGGCCGGTTGATCGTCACGCCGGCATCCATCAACCGCTGACAGGTCGCATAGATGTCTTCGACGCGATAGGCGAGGTGCCCGAAGTTGCGGCCGCCCTCATAGGTCTCGGCCGCGCTGCCGTCCTCAGGCGGCCAATTATAGGTCAGCTCGACCTCGGCGACCCCATCCTGTCCGGGGCAGGCAAGGAAGATCAGCGTGAAGCGCCCCTGCTCGCTATCGAAACGGCGCGTTTCCTCGAGCCCGATCAGCTTGAAGAAGGCGATGGTCGCGTCGGGATCGGTGACGCGGATCATGGTGTGAAGATATTTGGCCATGGCCCTATTTAGGCGCGAAGGCTCCGTCCTTCAAACGCTTCGAACAAGTTTACGAATGCATCGGGCACCGGGGCGGTCGCACCGCGCGCTTCCTCGACATGGACGCTGACCTCCAGCCCGGCCGCGCGCAGGTCGTCCTTGTCCCTGCCATGGAGCTCGAAAAGGAAGGTCATCGAACTGCGGCCGACGCGCGAACAGCGAACGCAAATATCGATTTCTTCGTCGAGCAGGATCGGCGCCTTATAATCGACCTCGGCACGCGCGACGTGGAATTCGGGGCTTTCCAGCGCGGTCCAGCGGTCATAGACACCGGCGGCGCGCCAATATTCGGTGATGCCGATGTCGACATATTCGAGATAGCGGCTGTTGAACACCACCGCCTGCGCATCGATCTCCGCATAGCGGACACGCTTGGAGACGTGGAAACGAAAGTCGCTGCGGGCCATGATGTTCCTTCTCGATTATGAGGCTGCGAGGCGCGCGACGGTGTCGATGAGCAACGCGATATCGCCGTCGCGCGACAGCCGGTGGTCGCCGCCCTTGACGAGCGTCACCTGCACATCCGCGCTTGCCAGCGCCGCGGACAATTTTACGCTGATCTCCGGCGGTACGTCGCCGTCTTCCTCGCCATGCAGCAGGCGGACGGGGCAGGTGAGGGGGATTTCGCCGTCCAGCACCCGGTTCGCTTCGCCCGCCTGCCAGAAGGCACGCGTCGTAACATAGGGCTGGTCGCCGTACGGGGTGTCTTCGCGAAGCTCGCCTTCCGCCAGGATGATCGCCTTTTCTTCGGGTGTGAAGCCCCAGTCGGTGAAATCGGGCGCCGCCGCGATGCCGACGAGCCCGGCGACGCGTGCCGGTCCGTCGCGTTGGACCAGCGCGAGTGCAGCCAGCAGCATCAGCCAGCCGCCCATCGACGATCCGACGATGACGACCGATCCCTCGATCCGCGCGTCGATCAGATCGATGATGTCGCCGCGCCAGTCGAGCAATGTCTGGTCGGCGAACAGCCCGTCCGACAGTCCGCACCCGGCATAATCGAGCAGCAGGCACGCCCGCCCTTCGCTGGCCGCCCAATCGAACAGGGCGGTCGCCTTGCCCCCCGCCATGTCGGACATATAGCCGGGCAGGAAGACGATCGTCGGTCCCGCGCCCTTTGTGTAGCGAAAGGCCAGCCGTGGCCGCGTGGTGCGGCCCAAATAATCGGGCGTATCGGACACGCCGGTCAGATGACCCAGTCGACGGTCTGCATCTGCGTCGCGGCCTGCCCCTTGGCGGCGCGCTGTTCAACCATGATCTTGTTGAGGCGGCGGATCGTGTCGCTGCCGGTCGTGATGCACCAGCCGGGGACCACCGCATGCACCAGCGCGCAGGCACCGCCCCAGATCATCGTCACGCCAAAGCGCGATGCGACGCCGAAATGCTCGGCATAGCTTTCATCGACGGCCTTGGGATGATCGACGAACAGGCGCTTGAACATGTGAAGGCTCCTTTTTCGGCTGGCGGGATCCCATGGACGGGGCGGCCTGATATCCGTTACGAGATGGCCTGTGCGAAGCGGCCGTTGCGACGATACTGGACCAGCCAGCCTTCGGCCACATCGGCGAGCGACGTCGGCGTGACGCCGAACTGCGCCAGGCCATCGGCCGCCGCCGCGACGACATTGTCGGTCTGCAGCATCAGCCATTGATCCTTGGTGATCGGCGCGCCGGGCGCCCAGCCGAGCCCGCTGGCCAGTGCCGACGCGACCATATCGGGAATTTCGACGAACAATCGCTTGCGGCCCGTCGCCTCGGCGATCCATTGCTGCAGTTCGGCCATCGTCAAAACCTGCGGCCCGCCGAGCTCAAATGTCCCGCCCGCAGCCGTCGGAGCAAGCGCTGCGACCACCGCATCGGCAACATCGCCGACATAGACGGGCTGGAACTTCGCGTTGGGAGCGATCACCGGAACGACCGGCGACAACCGCATCATGGTCGCAAAGCGATTGATGAACTGGTCTTCGCGGCCGAAAAGCGTCGACGGGCGCAGGATCACGGCATCGGGAAACGCCGCGCGGACCGCCGCTTCGCCGTCGCCCTTGCTGCGGCCATAGGCCGACGCGCTGCCGCTGTCCGCGCCGATCGCCGAAACATGGACGAGCGTACGCACGCCCGCCGCTTTCGCGGCGGCGGCGACATGGCCGGCACCATCGGCCTGAACGGCGAACATATCGTCGAAACTGCCCGCCAGGTTGATCACCGCATCGCTGCCCGCGACCGCACGCGCGACGCTGGCGGCATCGCGTACGTCGGCGACGGCGAATTGCGTCTGGCCCAGTCCGCCGAGCGGCTTCAGGAAGACCGCCTTGCGCGGTTCGCGCTCGGCGATGCGCACGCGTGCCCCGCGCGACAACAGGCGCTGAACGGTATAGCGGCCCAGAAAACCGCCGCCGCCCAGCACCGTAATCAACTGCCCGTCGAGCTTTTGCATCATGTCCGCCTGTGTCTGATTCTCAGATGGCGCAACGCGGCACCACATGGCCCCCATGCCGCGAAGCGCCTCGCGGGGCAAGGGGCGACGCGGCGCATGGTGACGCGAAACCGCGCACGCGCGATAAAATATGCCGCCTTGCGCGCAGCGCGGTTGACAAGCCGACCACCCCCCCGCTAAGCGCCCGCTCCTACCCCGTGCCCAGATGGCGGAATTGGTAGACGCACCAGCTTCAGGTGCTGGCGATCGCAAGGTCGTGGAGGTTCGAGTCCTCTTCTGGGCACCATTTTCTCCAAAGACCCTTTGTTTTCAAAGGGTCAGCGAGAGCGCACCCGAAGTCTACCCAACACTTCTCGGGTAAGTGGTCATTTGACCACGTTTTCGGGTGCTGACTGTGCATCCGCAGACCATTGAATTGCAAGAGAATTTGGTTACGATTTGCGCTCGCGGACGCCCGCATGCACGTGCTTTTGCTCTGCATCGGCTATGCAAGACGTGGAAAGCTGTCCCCGGTCCCCGGTCCAATTTACCCAACAAATTTGTTTCGCTGAACGACCTGTGGCATTCGGCTCGCTAGATAATAGCGTTGGCGCAGGCGTCTGCCCCCGGTCCGTTAGCGCATATCGATCAGCAAAACCTCCGCGTCGCTGTCAGCCACAATTTCCAGCAGATCCTCCGACGTGATCGCGGCGCCGTCCCCTTCGCGCATTTCGGTCCCGTTGAGTGCGGCGATCCCCGCCACGATCTGTACCCAATAGCCGCGGCCAGGCTTCAAGTCGCGCGCGAGGTTCATTCCCTCGTCGAGCCGGGCCATCTCCATCGACGCGTCCTGCCGTAGCGTCAGCGACCCGGCGCGGCCATCCTGGCTTGCGATAGTCACCCACTGATTGCGTGCCATGTCGAGGTCGAAGGATTTTTGGTCATAGGACGGGTCGCCGCCCGTCTCTTGCGGAATGATCCAAATTTGCAGCAAATGGGTTCGCTCATCCGTGCTCGGGTTACGCTCACTGTGCCGGATGCCGCGGCCCGCGCTCATCCGCTGTACCTCGCCCGCCCGAATGGTCGAAGCGTTTCCGAGGTTATCGCGATGCTCGATCGCTCCTTTGAGCACGATCGTGACGATTTCCATGTCGTGATGCGGATGCTCGGCGAGCCCGGCGCCAGGTACCACACGGTCCTCGTTCAAGACCCTGAGATCCCGAAATCCCATATGCTTGGGATCATTGTAATCGGCGAAGGAAAAGCTGTGATGTGCGTCGATTTCGCCACCTTGGTGACGGCCACGAGCACCGCGGTCCCTGAAACGGATCAATGTCACGGTCTCCTGATAGAGCGCCGCGGTCCGTGCGGCGCTCCGGTTGCCTTGATCACATCAAGGAAAAGCGTTGGCCTGCCTCGCAAGTGATGATGCGGACGGCGCCGCAATCGCTGATCGCGGCGCCGCTGTGCGCCTTGATCTGTATCTGAATGCCGAGCCGTCGCCATCATTTTCATTCGCTTGGCAGCCGGCACCGGTGGTCCGGCTCTTTTCGGCAGTGCAGGGCTTCCTGGCACGCCGAGGACGACCGCATAGTGTCCGCTGCTGGCGGCGATAGAGCCAGTGATCGCCCGCAGGTAAGCCAGATCATTTCCGTCGGCACTCGCGCCGGTCTGGATCGCGATCGCAGCGCTGTCTGCGCGCACGCTCTGCCATGAGCTGGCTGTCCCTCGCAAGCTCGGACAGCATCCGGCTTTCCTCAAGCTTATCGAGCTTCTTGACGTCACGGCGACGCTGCTGCTCGAGCATGCAGTCGGTGAACGCCTGGGTGCCATAGTTGGCACCGAAGCTTTCCGCGGTCTGGTCGATGAAGGAGCAACTGTGGATCGTCTCGCGCTTCGCGGATGTCCGGACGGTGCTGCGCGCTGATGTGTGATGATCAGCGGCAACGGGGTGGCTGCGAATCCGGTGATGAACCGCCCGATGTGCCGATCACTCTCACGAGCGACGGCGCGACGCATCTGCGCCGCCGCCGCATCCTCCAGCGCCCGGTCATGCCGGGGTCGCTCAAGCTTCTCGGGCCACGGCTCGAGGCCGAGGCCGCGCAGCTTGTTGCCAGCCTCGCGAACGGCGAGGAGCATGAGGCGATGACGCAGTTCGCATCGCATTTGTTCGTCCATGTCGTGAGCGACCTGATCGGCCCGTCACCCGCCGGACGCGAGGCGATGCTCGCATGGGCGGCGGCGAGTTTCGACCTCATGGGTCCGATGAACGATCGCGGGGCGGCCGCTGTTCCGCAGGTGACCGAGCTCACGGCCTTCGTCGACGGTCTCACGCCCGGCCACGCCGCCGCGATCATCGGCTTTGCTCTCAAGAACAGGCCGCGCGACATGCAACTGATCCTTGGACGGTCTCGCTGCACGGCGCCGGGTATGGCGGGCATGTCATTGACCCGCAGGTGAAAGAGTCCTTGCTTCAGCGCGACCAGTTCGACGCGGTCAACGCCTATATGCGACCTTGATCAACGAGATGCTCGGACAAGATCAGGGAGAGCCTATCTGGCCCCCGGTTTTCGAGTCCGAGGGCACCGCCCCGGGCAGGTCACCAGAGGCTGCTTTAATAACGCTGTCCCCCCAAACCGGACCGTCCGCGATCGGCCGGTCAGGGGCGTTGAAGTGCAAAATCCAGCGCCGCCCGTACCGCAGCGACCTGCGCCCCGACACATTCCTCGGGCGTCGTGCGGGGGCTGTCGGGATACACTTCGGTGGTGGTCGTGTAGCGCGCCCCGGTAATCGAGGGGCACAGGCCGAGGTCCTTTAGCGGGTATTGGATCACGCCCCTTGCAACGACGGTCGAACCGATGATCTCGCCCTTTGCGTCCGCTGGGGCGATATGGGTCACCTGTTCGACCGCGGCTATAATCGAGCTCTGGAACTCTGGCTGGGGATTCTCGCTGTCGTCGACGAGATAAAACCCGTCGGGAATAATCTCGGTCTCGTGATCCTTGCCGTCGCGCGCGGCTCGCGCAGGCCCGAATTCACTGGCGTCGCTGTCGGTCGTCTCGTGCAGGTCGATATGGACCAGGAACGTCTCGTCCACAGACGCGACCAGCTCAATCAGCGCGGTCGCCTCGCGCGCCGGCCCGTCGACGCGGAAGTTGCGATTGGGGTCGACGGCGTCATGGTTCCAGCGGTTGATGCGCTCATATGCCCACGGACTCACGCAAGGGGCGACAAGCAAATTGACCTTGCCGGCATAATCCGCCGCGTCGGTCTCTAGAAATTCCAGGGCTCCGAGCACGCCACTGGTTTCATATCCATGGACGCCGCCGGTCACCAGCGCGGTTGGCAGGGCAGGATCGAAACGCCGGTCGCGCAGCGCGAACAGCGTGAAGCGCTCGCCCGCATAGTCGAGTTCGCCATAGACAATCTTCTCGTAGCGATCGGCAAGGGCTTCGATGCGCGGCACGATGTCTCTGTCGTAGCGACGAAGGCGTGACTGCCGGCTGCGCCATTGCTCTACGTCATCCTCTCCCCACGGCTGCCCGGGGATGCCAACTGGATAAAAGCGCGCCATTTTCATTTCATTGCCATCCGTCAGATTTCCTTTGGACCGCGATTGTCGAGCGCCCGTAAGCGATAAGCGCGGCAAGTGGCCGTTGCTTAGCTCCGCACGCGGACAATATCCATGTCCCTGAGGGCTTGCTCAGCCCGTGGACCAAGATGCGGGTCGCTGAACGTCTGCTTCTCTCAGCAGCTAGCTGGTGCCGCTTACAGGACTCGAACCTGTGACCCCATCATTACGAATGATGTGCTCTACCAACTGAGCTAAAGCGGCAACGTCGGCGCCTCTAACAGCGCGGTCGAGCCGTGACAAGCGCCGTCGAGGATTTGTTCTTCAGAAGAGTTCGTAGAAGCGGGGTAGGGTGCCCGATGGACCGCGCATTACACCGTCTCGCGCGCATCGCGCGGCGAGCGGCGCAGCGTGATCGCCATCAACTTAAACAGCGATCGGCGAAAGCCCAGAAGAGCGCCTGTTGGGCATAGACGCTGGCCAGGTCGGCGCTGCCCTGGTGACCGCTGTCCATGTCGGTCTTCAGGATAGCGGGGTTATCGCTGGTCGAACGATGGCGGACTTCGGCGACGAGCTTGGCCGGTTCCCAATAGGAGACGCGGTCGTCCTTCAGTCCCGCGGTGCAAAGCAGGGGCGGGTAGGGCGCCGCACGCACATTCTCGTAAGGCGAGATCGATGCGATATAATCGTAAGCCTTGGGATCGGCGAGCGGATCACCCCAGTCGGGGCGGAACAGCGGGACGAGCGGGTGGCTGACATCGCTCATCGTATTCAGCATGTCGACGAACGGGACCTGCGCGATGACGCCGCCCCACAAGGTCGGCGCGATGTTCATGCTGGCGCCGACGAGCAGCCCGCCGGCCGACAGGCCATAGGCGATCACCCGCCCTTTCGTTGCATAGCCCCCGGCGCACAAATGTTCGGCGCTGGCGATAAAATCGGTGAAGCTGTTGCGTTTGGTGAACTTGCGGCCGCCGAGAAACCAGCGGCGTCCTTTCTCGGACCCGCCGCGCACATGCGCGATCGCATAACGCCAGCCGCGATCGACGAGCGCGAGCGCGGGGATGGAAAACTCGGGGTCGCTGGGGACGCCGTAGGAGCCGTATCCATATTGCAGCAACGGCGCCGATCCGTCCTTCGGCGTGCCGCGCCGCGACAGCAGGGTGACGGGAACCATCTCGCCGTCGGGGGCGGGGGCGAACAGCCGTTCGACCTCATAATCGTCGGGGTTGAAGTTCGCGACCTGCTGTTGCTGGACGACGCTCTGCTTGCCGTCCGCCAGATCGACCGCGATCCAGCGCCGCGGTGATTTCGGCGACTGGTGGACGATCATCACCGTCGGCGCGGCATAGCTTTGTTCGGCGGGCAGTTCGATCGCATAGGCGGGGTCGTCGAAGGCGATACTCCGTTCGCTGCCGTCGGCGCGCAGGATGACGAGCTGGTGCAGCCCGTCGACGCGTTCCAGCCGCACGAGTGCGCTCTGGAACGGCTGCAATTGCAGGATCGGGGTGCCGGCGCGATGCGGGACGAGCGTCGCCAGGGTGCGAAAGCTCTTGGGATCGAGCTGCAGCAGTTTCATGTCGAACGCGTCGTCGGCATCGGTCAGCGCGACCAGATGGCCGTTCCACTCGTCGATTTCATAACGGACACCGGTCTTGCGCGGCCAGACGACCATCGGCGGCGCCGTTTCATCCGCTGCCGCTAACAGCCGGACCTCGGCGGTTTCGGGGCCGGCAAGGGTCAGCGCGACAAAACCGTCGGCGGCGGTCCGCTTGACGCTCATGAAGATCGCCGGATCTTTTTCCTCATAGACAAGGTCGGTCGTCTTGCCGTCGACCGAGGTGCGATAGAGCCGCGTCGGCCGGTTGCGCGCGTCGCGCCATATCCAGAACAGCCATCCCGACGAGGGCGCAAAGACCATCGCGTCATAGCCATAAGCGTCTTTGTCGACGAGCGTGCGCAGCGTGCCGCTTTGATTGTCGCGGATGATGATGCGGTGGCGGTCGTTGCCGATCACATCCTCGGCCCAGGCGAACCAGCGGTGGTCGGGGCTCGGCTGGTGCCCTGTGCTGCGGAAATAGGGCTGGCCTTTGGCGCGAGCCGCCTCGTCGACGAGCAATTCGGACTTGCCGTCCCGTTCGCGGATGTAGCGGGCGTGCGTCGCGCCCGCCGGGATCGCCGAGGAATAGGCCCAGCCGTCCTTTTCGATCGCCGGCGCCGCGACGTCGCCCGCGCCGCGCGCCAGCATCGCGCGCACCAGTTCGTCCTGAAGCGCGCGGGTCGGCTTCAGCATCGCTTCGGCATAGGCATTTTCGTCGGCGAGCATTTTGGCCACCGGCTTCGGAATATTATCGCGCGTGCGTTCGCCCTGTTCGGGGACGAACTTCATCCACGAATAGACGTCGTCGCGCTTGCGGCCGAGCTGTTCGATGACATGCGACAGGCGCGGCGCGTTCGGGCGCGGCGCGTCGGGCCAGCGCGGCGCAGCGGCCTTGGCTCCCGCGCTGCCGCCGGTGAGCAGGAACGCCCCCGCGGCCGTGCCAGCCAGAAACTCCCGCCGCGCCATATTGCCAAGCCTCCTCATCCCGATCTCTCCCGTGCGATCCAATATATCGTCAGTTTATGGCGCGATGAATGGCTTACTGCGCCGATCAGGCCGCCCAATCCATCGATCGGGCAAATCGTCGCGGCACCGTTCCCCGCCCTACGGTGGCCCGATCGCGCGCGCTGGCCCGATACGGCGCGATATTGGCCCAACCCTCGCCGACACGATGGCTCAGCATGTTAGCGTGATGGCTGGAGTTGCACAGCAATCAGGGAGGCGAAAATGAAAATTGCATCGGCCCGGCGGATCGTCGTTTATGGTATTTCGGCGCTGGCCCTTGCCCAGGCGTCGGGCGCGATGGCGCAGGGCGCACCCGCCGACGACAGCGAAATCGTCGTCACCGCGGCGAAGCGCGAACAATCGGTCCGCGACGTCAGCGGTTCGGTATCGGCGGTCAGCGAAGCGACGCTGCAAAAGCTCAACGCGCAAAGCCTTGCGGATTACATCACCCGCGTCCCCGGCGTCGTCTTCAACGATTATCAGCCGGGCGTTTCCGAAGTCGTCATCCGCGGCGTCGCCTCGTCGACCTATCATGAAGCGAACCAGGCGACGACGGGCTATTATCTCAACGAAATTCCGCTGATCGAGCCGGGCTTTCCGCTCGTTATCCCCGACGTCGACAGCTTCGACGTGAGCCGCGTCGAGGTGCTGCGCGGGCCGCAGGGCACGCTGTTCGGTTCGTCGTCGCTCGGCGGCGCGATCAATTATGTCGTCAACGAAGCCGATCCGTCGAAATTCGACGCGGGCTTCGAAGGCAGCGTGTCGACCACCAAGCGCGCGGGCGAAGCAAGCTATGGCGTCAAGGCGATGGTCAACGTGCCGATCGCGACCGACAAGCTCGCCGTCCGCCTCGTCGGGCTTCAGCGCGTCGACGCCGGCTATCTCAACAACACGCTGCTCGGCAAGAAGGGCAGCAACGACCTGCGCGTCCGCGGCCTGCGCGGGTCGATCGTCTTCACCCCGACCGAAACGACGCGCATCTCGCTGCTCAGCATGTATCAGGAATATGATCTCGACGATCAGACCTATGTGATCTTCGGCCCCCCGAAGACCTTCGACCGCGCCACCAACGTCGCCGAATATCAGGACACCCAGTTCATGATGCACAGCCTGCGGATCGAGCAGGACCTGGGCTTTGCGACGCTGACCGCGATCGGCAGCCATACCGAGAAAAAGGCCGATCTGGCGTTCGACAATTCGATCTTCGGCGGCAACGACCCGCGCACCGACACCCCCGAACTGGCGAGCAGCGTCGGCAAATCGAAGACCGAATATGGCGAACTGCGGCTCGCGTCGCCCGACGGCGGCCGCTTCCGCTGGCTGATCGGCGCCAATTACACGCGGCTGCGCTCGCACAATACCGACGGCACCTATATCGAGGGGATCGCCGATTATATCGACGCCAACCCCGGCGAATTCGACGGCCAGCCGGGCAGCGAGCTCGCCCCCGGCGACCTCGCGACGCGGACGATCAGCAGCAACCGGGTGACCGAAAAGGCGATCTTCGGCGAAGCGTCGTTCGACATCGTCGACGCGCTGACGCTGACCGTCGGCGGCCGCCTGTTCGAATATCGCACCCGCCCGCGGCTGCAATATCTGCCCAACGCCAACCTCGTCGACCCGTTCGACTTCGCGCCGGCGGCCAGCAAGGATTCGGACTTCATCCCGAAGGTCTCGCTGACCTACAAGCCGTCGAACGACTTCATGATCTACGCGCTCTATTCGGAAGGCTTCCGCATCGGCGGCGTCAACGTCTATTCGGCGGCGGTGCCAGGCCTGCCGCTGACCTTCGAAAGCGACACGACGAAGAATTACGAAGTCGGGACGCGCTTCGACCTGATCGACCGCACGCTCAGCGTCGACGTCACCGCCTATCATATCGACTGGGGCAACATCCAGGCGCGGCTGTTCACGCCCGACCCCGATTATGATGCCTATACGGTCAACGGCGGCGGCGCGAACATCGACGGGGTCGAAATCAGCCTCAATCTGCGTCCGACGCGCAACCTGACCTTCAGCTCGAACGTCTCGTACAACGATGCGCGGCTGTCGACGCTGCTTCCCGACAGCTTCGCGCCGGGCGGCGGCTATGCCAAGGGAACCCGCCTGCCGGGCGCATCCGAATGGACGCTGTCAAACTCGCTCGACCTCAGCTTCCCCGACATGAAGCTGAAGCCGCGCTTCGGCATCGCCCACCGCTATCTGTCGAGCGCGCCGGTCGATTTCGCCGGAACGCTGGAGAAGGGCGACTTCCACCTCGTCGACCTCAACGCGTCGGTCACGGTGGCGGATCGGATCGAGCTGGGCCTGTTCGCGAAGAATCTGTTCAACCAGTACGGCATATTGAACGCCCCGTTCGCCTTTGCCGGATCGGTCGCGCGGCCGCGGACGATCGGGGCGAGCGTCCGGTTCAGCCTGAATTGACAGAGATAGCAAAATGGGGCCGCTTCGCTGGTTGGCGGAGCGGCCCCTTTTGTGTTGCGCTGAAAGCAGGCTCGTTTCTGTCCGCTTTCGGCCGGTTGCGGACCCTAGCTAAATAACCGTCGCCCCCGCGAAGGCGGGGGCCGCTGGCAACCTTGCGCCAGGCCGACGGCGGCCCCCGCCTTCGCGGGGGCGACGATTATCGATGGGTAGCCAACGGCCGCTCCCCACCCCAATGCCGACGTTTATCCGCTGAATCCCGCAAGAAACGCCGCGACATTCAGGCCCAGGTCGCCGACGGCGTAGCCGCCTTCCATCACGATCAGCGTCGGAACGCCCAGCGCCGCGATCCGCGCCGCCATCACGCCATAATCCTCGCGTTCGAGCGCGAAGCTCGAAATCGGATCGCTGCTGTGCGTGTCGGCGCCGAACGAGACGATCAGGAAACGCGCGCCCCAGGCCGAAATCGCATCGAGCGCCCGGTCGAGCGCCGGAACATAGGCCGCGCCGTCGGTGCCGCGCGGCAGCGGCAGGTTGAGCGTGCTGCCCATGGCTTCGCCCGCTCCGGTCTCGTCGGCATGGCCCCAGTAAAAGGGATAGTCGGTGCGCGGATCGGCGTGGATCGAGGCGAAGAAGATGCCCGGATCTTCGTAGAATATATCCTGCGTCCCGTTGCCGTGATGATAATCGACATCGAGGATCGCCACCGGGCCCAGCCCCTGCGCGCCGGCCGCGCGCGCCGCGATCGCGGCGTTGTTGAGGTAGCAATAGCCGCCCATATAGTCGCGCCCGGCGTGGTGCCCGGGCGGACGGCACAGCGCGAAGCCGTGGGCGTCGCCGCTCGCCGCCAGATGATCGAGCGCGGTCAGCGCGCCCTGCGCCGACCAATAGGCCGATTGCCACGTTCCCGCCGCGACCGGCGTCCCGGCGTCATAGCTATAGGCGCCCAGTTCGGCGTCGATGCGGCCGAAATCGAGCGGCCGCCGGTGCCGGATCGGAAAGGTATAGCCGATCGCATCGCCGCTGCGTCCCGCCGCCACCCACGCGCCATGCGCGCGCTCGAGGAAGGACAGATAATCGGCGTCGTGCACGGCGAGCAGCGGCGCCATGCCGAAATCGCGCACGGGTTGCCAGTCGGCGAACTGACGGGCGATCGAACGCGGACGCTCGACATTCTCGGCATAGGGAACCCAGTCGCCATTGTGCAGTTCGCGCAGCGGGGTGTGGAGCAATTGCCGGTCGTCGAAAAACAGCTTCATGGGTGCGCCTGTCCCTCCATCCATGCGGCGAGCACCCGGTCGGGGTGGCCCGCGACGATTTCTGCAAAACCCGCCGCGCTTTCGTCCTGACCCAGCTTGAAGCGGGGCTCGCTCGACCGGACATGCGCGCGAAAGCCGATGACCTGCGCCAGCATTTGTTCGTACCGCGGGCCGACGCGGGCGGTGGACCAACGGTCGCCTTCCATCTTTTCCGCCAGCCGCTCGATCGCCGCATGCGTTTCTTCGGGGACGAATTCGACCTCGACCTGGAAACGCAGCACGGCAAAATTCCACGTCGGCGCCCAGTCGGGCTTGGAAACCAGCCCGGGCGACACATAGCCCTCGGGACCGTTGAACAGGATCAGTCCGCGCGGGTCGGCGCGAAAATCGGCGACAATGGGGCTCTGCCGCGGGCAGTGGCCGAACAGCGCGACAATCTCTCCCGCTTCATTCGTTTCGCCGATCAACGGCAGCGGGCTGGCGTTGAAATCGCGCGAAACCAGCCAGGCGAGCGGATAGTCGGCGACCAGCCGGGCGACGTCGGCGGCACTGCGCGGCTGATAGGGATCGCTCATCCGATCGTCTCTTTGATCCAGGCCGCCTGGTCGTCGAGCGCGCGGCTCGCGAGCGGCGAAATCGACATCGCCTCCAGGAAGCTGTGGGTGGCGCCGCGATAGACGATGCTGCGCACCGGCACCCCGGCTTCGGCCAGGCGTTCGGCGAAAGCATGGTTGCAGTCGGCCAATATGTCGCATTCGGCAACCGCCAGGAAAGCAGGCGGCAGGCCGGCAAGGTCGGCGCGCAGCGGCACGACGAGCGGATCGGCGAGCTGGTCGGCGCTGCTTACATAATTGTGCCAGAAATCGTCCATCTCGGCCACCTCGAGCGAATATCCGTCGCCGAACCGGTCATAGCTCGGCAGATGCTCGGGGGCAAAGGCGCCGTAATTCAGTACCATCGCGGCGGGCAGCGGCCGCCCGCGCGCGCGCTGCAGCAGGCAGGTCGCGACCGAAAGGTTGGCGCCCGCCGAATCGCCGCCGATGACGATGCGGGCAGGGTCGATGTTCAGCGCGCCGGCCTGTGCGGCGATCCAGTCGAGCGCTGCGGCGCATTCCTCCAGCGCGACCGGGAATTTCGCCTCGGGCGACAGGCTGTAATCGATGCCGATCACCGCGACCCCGGCGCGCGCCGCATATTCGCGCATCAGCCGGTCGTGGGTTTCGATGCTGAACAGCATCCAGCCGCCGCCGTGGATATAAAGCATCGCGGGCAATGTCGCGTCGGCGACCGGGCGGTGAACGCGCAGGCGGATGCCATCCATGTCCATATCGACGCTGGTCACCATTTTCGGGCCACCTTCGCGCCACGGCTGGCGGACGCGTTCGGCCGCGGCGCGGCGCGCGGGAAGCCCGGCGCCGGCGGGCGCCGCATGCGTCACATAGGCCGCGTTGATCGCATCGACGAAGCGCCGGACGTCGGGATCGACCACGATATCCTCACCGGCGTTCAAGCCTTTCGGCATATTGGCATTTCCTTCCCAAATCGGTCCTCTCCGCTGATAGCTTCGCAGCGCCGCAGCCTATCGAACAATCGGGCCAATCACCGCTGCATACAGGCCATTAGCCGCGGGGCGGGCTGGTCAGCGCCGGTTTTGGCCTATATTATCGCGTCAGCTATATTATGCGAGGATCGGGCCATGAAGCATAGCATCGACATCCTTTCGACCGCCCGGCCGGTCATCGCGCTGCAGGATGAATATCCCGCGGGCTTCGTCGACCCGATGCACAGCCACGACCATATCCAGATCCTCTATGCCTCGTCGGGGGTGATGTCGGTGCGCACGCCCGAACGCAGCTTCGTCATTCCGCCGCAGCGCGCGGTGTGGCTGCCCGCCGGGATGAGCCACGAGGTCGCGTGCCGCGGGCCGGTGTCGCTGCGCACCTTGTACCTGCCCGTGGGACGCGATGAGGAAAGCCGCGATTGCCGCGTCTTCGAAGTGTCCAACCTCGTCAAATCGCTGATCCTCGAGGTCGTCGACTTCCCGCTGCTCTATGACATCGACGGCCGCGAGGGGCGCATCATCGACCTGCTGCTCGCCGAAATCGCGCGCATGCCCAACGCACCCTATCAGGTGTCGATGCCCAGCGATCCCCGGCTGCTGCGCATCTGCAACGCGATCCTCGCCGATCCGTCCGATCCGCGCGATATCGACGAATGGGCCGATCTGGCGGCGATGGGCCGGCGCACCCTGACGCGCAGCTTCAAGCAGGAAACCGGGATGGGGCTGGCGGTCTGGCGGCAGCAGGTGCGCTTGATGGAAGCCCTGTCGATGCTCGCGGCGGGGGCGTCGATCACGCAGGTGACCTACGAGGTCGGTTACGACAGCCCCAGCGGCTTCGCCGCCATGTTCCGCCGCGCCTTCGGCGTCCCGCCGAGCCAGTATCTGAAGCCTTGACCCTCCACTGGCTTGACCCTGTAGCGGCTACAGGGTGCATAGGCTGTTCCGACTCGAGGCGAATCGAGAGGACAGGACTTTGGCCGACCAGCAACGCGCGGTTTTGCGTGCGATCAGATTGCAGCTCCACGGGGTTCGTGGTAGGCGCGGGGCCATGTCGGCCTTCCTCGCCCGCGTCCTGCTCACCGTCTCGCTGCTGTTCGGCAGCGTCGTGGTGCCGGCCATGGCGGGCGGCGAAGCGGCGCATTCGATGGAAATCATCGACGGCGATTGCGACGTGCCGACGGCGTCGGCCGAAGCCGGCGGGCAAGCGCCCGGCACGCCTGACAAGGCTCCGGCGCTCCACATCGACCACCATCATTGCTCGGCCTGCACCGAAGTGAGCGGCCGGCCGCAGTCCTCGGGCCTGTTCGCCGCGGGTAATTTCTTCTTCGGCGGACCCGCAACGATCCTCGCATCGCGCGCGACGGCGCCGCCCACCCAGCCTCCAGCCGCCTGATCACTGCTTCGCGCGGGCCTTTGCCTGCGTCGTCTTGCATTTGATCAGGAGTATTTATGCCGAAATCATTGGGCGCCCTGCTGTGTGCAGGGATGCTGGTCCTGTCGGGCCAGCCGGCGTTCGCCGAACCCGTTTCGCTGTCCGCCGCGCTGGCGCGCGGACAGGATGTGTCGCCGCGGCTCGCCGCGGCCCGCGCCGAACTGAAAGCCGCCGAAGGCCGCGCCATCCAGGCGGGCGTACGGCCGAACCCCACCCTGTCCGCCGAGGTCGAGAATTTCAGCGGCACCGGACCCTATCAAAGGTTCGGCCAGACCGAGACCACGGTCGCGGTGTCGCAGCCGTTCGAACTCGGCGGCAAACGGCGCGCGCGCAAGCAAGTCGCCGCCGCCGAGCGGGAGTTCGCGGCACTCGCGCTGCGCCAGGCCGAGGCCGATCTCACCTATGACATCACCACCGCCTATGCCGAGCTGCGCGCCGCCGCCGATCGCGCCGAACTCGCCCGGAGCGTCGAGCGGCGCGCGGTCGATCTGGTGCGTATCGCCCAGACGCTGGTCGACGTCGGGCGCGATCCGCCGCTGACCGGGCTGCGCGCCGACGCGCTGCTCGCCGAGGCGAGGGCGGAAAATCTGCGCGTCGCCGCGGAGCTGTTGTCGGCGCGGCAGCGCCTCGCGCTGCTGATCGGCAGCGAGGATTCCGAGCTTTCGGCCGGGTCGCGCGACCTGCCGGTGCCGCCAGCCGTCCCCGCCGCTGCGCCAAGCCTGGGCGAACGCCTCGCCGCCGCCGAACGCGATGCCGCCGCGGCGCGCGTCGGGCTGGCGCAGGCGGAGGCGGTGCCCGACATCACCGCGTCGGGCGGGGTGCGCAACTTTCGCGAAAGCCGCGACACCGCGTTCATCGTCGGCGTCTCGATCCCGTTGCCGCTGTTCGACCGCAATCGCGGCAATATCGCCGCCGCGCGCGCGGGCGGCGAAGCGGCCGCGGCGCGGCTGGCGCAGACGCGGCTCGACACCCGCTTCGCCCGGCGTGACGCCGAGCTGTCGCTGGCGGCGGCGAACGAACGCGTGTCGGCGCTGTCGGGGGCGGGGCTGTTCCAGGCCAGCGAAGCCGCGCGGCTCGCCGAAACCGGGTATCAGCAGGGCAAGTTCACCCTCGTCGAACTGATCGACGCCCAGGCGGCGCTGACCGGCGCCCATCTCAAACTCATCGAAGCCGAACTCGACCGCGCCCGCGCCCTTGCCGCGCTGGGCCGCGCGACGGCGCAATAGGAACAACATCATGCAAATCCTTGAAAAGAAAAATCATCTGATGATCGCAGCCGCGATCGGAGCGCTGGCCGTCGGCGCCGCCGGTATCTGGATCGGCACATCGCTGTCGAGGACCCCCGCTGCCGCGCCCGCGTCCGCGCCCGCCGCCGAAGAGGAGGGTCATGCCCCCGGCCAGATCCTGATCGACACCGCGCGCGCCAGCGCCGCCGGCATCGTCACCGAACGCGTCGAGGCCGGCGGCCTCGGTTCCGAAATCCTGGCGCAGGGCGTGGTCGCGGCGACCCCCGAAGGCGAAGCGGTGCTCACCGCGCGCGCCGACGGCGCGATCGTCCGCATCGACCGCCGCCTCGGCGATGCGGTGCGCGCCGGCGACGCGGTGGCGGTGATCGAAAGCCGCGACGCCGCCGCCATCGCCGCCGAACGCAGCAGCGCGGCGGCGCGGCTGGCGCTCGCCCGTTCGGTCCATGCGCGCGAGAGGAAGCTGTTCGATGCCCGCATCACCGCCCGGCAGGACCTCGAGGCGGCCGCTTCGGCCCTCGCCGAAGCCGAGGCCGAGGCACGCCGCGCCCAGTCCGCCGCGTCGGCCGCCAAGCTGTCGGGCGATGGCCGCACGCTTGCGGTCACCAGCCTGATTTCGGGGCGGATAACGAAATCGGATGCGAAGCTCGGCGCCTATGTGCTTGCCGGAACCGAATTATTTCGCGTATCGGATCCGGGTCGCATCCAGGTCAACGCATCGGTGCTCGCCGCCGATGCGCGGCGAATACGCCCGGGCGATACCGCCGTCGTCGAATTGCCGGGGGGCGAAACCGCGAGCGCCACCGTGCGATCGGCTACCCCCGGCCTCGATCCCGAAAGCAAGACCGCGACGATCGTCCTCGTCCCCGACGGCGCCGGCGGCCTGACCCCGGGACAGGGGCTGCGCGTCCGCATCAAGCCGAAGCAGGCGCCCGGCGCGACGCTGATCGCCCTGCCCGAAGAGGCAGTGCAGACGGTCGAGGGGCGCGAGGTCGTGTTCGTCAAGACCGCAAAGGGGTTTCAGAGCGCGCCGGTGGTCACTGGAAAACGCGGCGGCGGGCGGATCGAGATCGTCGACGGCGTGACGCCGGGCGCGGTCATCGCGACCCGCGGCGCTTTCCTGCTCAAGGCCGAAATCGGCAAGGGCGAGGCGGAGCATTGAGATGATCGAAAAACTCCTCGATGCGTCGATACGCTTTCGCTGGGCCGTCGTGCTCCTCACCCTCATCGTCTCGGCCTACGGCCTGACGCAGCTTTTCAAGCTGCCGATCGACGCCGTTCCCGACATCACCAACAAACAGGTCCAGATCAACACCGTCGAGCCCGATTTGGGGCCGCTCGATATCGAACGCCTCGTGACCTTCCCGATCGAAACCGCGATGGCGGGGATTCCGGGGCTGCAAAGCTCGCGCTCGATCTCGCGCAACGGGTTCAGCCAGGTCACGGTGATCTTCGACGACCGTACCGACCTCTATTTCGCGCGCCAGCAGGTCGCCGAACGGCTGGCGCAGGCGAAGGGCAGCCTGCCCGGCGACGCCGAACCGCAAATGGGTCCGGTGTCGACCGGCCTCGGCGAGGTGCTGATGTACACCGTCGATTTCGCGCCGCCGCCCGCCAAGGATCGCGTCGCCGGAAAGCCCGGCTTTCAGCCCGATGGCACCTATCTCACCCCCACCGGCGAACTGCTGACCGACGATGTCGCGAAGCTCGGCTATCTGCGGACGGTGCAGGATTGGGTGATCCGCCCGCAAATGCGTTCGGTTGCGGGCGTCGCCGGGATCGATTCGATCGGCGGCTATGAAAAGCAGTTCGTCGTGTCGCCCGACGCGGTGAAACTGGCGAGCTACGGCATCAGCTTTTCCGAACTTGCCGCGGCGCTCGAACGCGCCAACATCTCGGTCGGCGCCAATTTCGTCGAGCGCGGCGGCGAGGCATTTCTGGTGCGCGCCGACGGCCGCATCCGCACGCTCGACGAGATAGCGCGCGCGACGGTTGCGAGCCGCGGCGGGGTTCCGGTGATGGTTCGCGACGTCGCGACGGTGCGGATCGGCGGGGCGCTGCGCACCGGATCGGCGTCGGAAAACGGCAAGGAACTGGTCGTCGGCACCGTGCTGATGCTCGCGGGCGGCAACAGCCGCCTCGTCGCGTCCGCCGCCGCCGAACGGCTCGACGCCGTCGCGAAGTCGATGCCGCCGGGCATCGCGGTCAAGCCGGTGCTCGACCGGTCAGAACTCGTCGACGCGACGATCGGCACGGTCGAGAAGAATCTGGCCGAGGGGGCGTTGCTGGTCGCCGCCATATTATTCTGGCTGCTCGGTAATTTCCGCGCCGCTGTCATCGCGACATTGGTCATCCCGATCTCGTTCCTGGTCATGGGGACGGGGATGAACATCACCGGCACCTCGGGCAATCTGATGAGCCTCGGCGCGCTCGATTTCGGGCTGATCGTCGACGGATCGATCATCATCATCGAAAACTGCCTGCGGCGCCTCGCCGACCGCCAGCATCACGAAGGCCGGCTGCTGTCGCTGAACGAACGGCTGCACGAGGTGTTCGAGGCGTCGCGCGAGATGATCCGGCCGACGATCTATGGCCAGGCGATCATTTTCCTCGTCTTCGTGCCTTTGCTCACCTTCACCGGGGTCGAGGGCAAGACCTTCTCGCCGATGGCGATCACGGTGCTGCTCGCGCTCGCGGGGGCGTTCGTCGCTTCGCTGACCTTCGTCCCGGCGATGGTCGCGTTGCTCCTGCGCGGCAAGGTCGCCGAAAAGGAAGTGCGCGCGATCGGCTGGGTGAAGACGCGCTACCAGCCCGTGCTCAAACGCGTCATCGCGCGTCCCTGGCCGTGGATCGGTGCCGGTGGCGGCACCTTCGCCGCCGCCATATTGGCGTTCGGGATGCTCGGCAGCGAGTTCATCCCGGTGCTGGGCGAGGGCAATCTGGCGATGCAGGCGCTCCGTATCCCCTCGACCTCGCTCGCCAAGTCGCAGGCGATGCAGCTTCAGGTCGAAAAGGCCGTGTCGTCGCTGCCCGAAGTCGCCTTCATCTATTCGAAGACGGGCACGGCGGAAGTCGCGAGCGACCCGATGCCGCCCAATGCGTCCGATACCTTCATCATCCTGAAGCCGCGCGGCGACTGGCCGGCCGGGGTGCGCACCAAGGACGATGTGATCGCGCGCGTCGAAAAAAGGCTGGAACCCCTGGTCGGCAACGCGTTCGAAATCAGCCAGCCGATCCAGCTCCGCTTCAACGAGCTGATCGCCGGGGTGCGCGGCGACATCGCGATCAAGCTGTACGGCGACGATCTCGATGAAATGGGCCGCGCCGCCGGGCAAGTGGCGGCGATCCTGAACGGCGTTCCGGGCGCCGCCGACGTCAAGGTCGAACAGACGGCGGGTTTCCCGGTGCTCGATGTCCGGTTCGACCGCGATGCCATCGCGCGCTACGGGCTGACGTTGCAGGACGTCAGCGACACGGTCGCCGCCGCGCTCGGCGGGCGCGAGGCGGGAATCGTGTTCGAAGGCGACCGGCGCTACGACATCGTCGTCCGCCTCGATCGCGCGACGCGCGACGATCTCGACGCGGTGGCGGCGCTGCCGGTGCTGCTGCCCGGCGAGGGCGGGGCACGGGCGTCGGTGCCGCTTGGCGAGCTTGCGAAGTTCGGCTTCTCTGAAGGATTGAACCAGGTCAGCCGCGAAAACGGCAAGCGCCGCGTCGTCGTGCAGGCGAACGTCCGCGGCAACGACCTCGGCTCCTTCGTCGCCGAGGCGCAGGAAAAGGTGAACGCCGGGGTCAAGCTGCCGACGGGCAGTTTCATCATATGGGGCGGGCAGTTCGAAAATCTGCAGGCCGCATCGGCGCGGCTGTCGATCGTCATCCCAATCATCTTCGCCGCGATCTTCGGCATCCTGTTCATGGCGCTGGGCGGGGTGCGACAGGCGATCGCGGTCTATTCGGCGATCCCGCTCGCGCTCGCGGGCGGGGTCTTCGCGCTGCTGCTCACCGGGCTGCCCTTTTCGGTGTCGGCGGCGGTGGGCTTCATCGTGCTGTCGGGCGTGACCGTGCTCAACGGGCTGGTCGTGATGTCGAGCATCAACCAGCGCATCGACGAAGGAAAGCCCATCGATAAGGCGATCGGCGAGGGGGTCATGGAACGGGTACGCGCGGTGCTGATGACCGGCATCGTCCCCGCGATCGGCTTCGTCCCGATGGCGCTCGCCACCGGGACCGGGGCCGAGGTCCAGAACCCGCTGGCGATCGTCGTCATCGGCGGCCTGATCACCTCGACCCTGCTGACCTTGTTCGTCCTGCCCGCGATCAGTCACCTGCTGCTGCGCGGGCGGGCGGGGCAGCATGTCGCGGGCGAATATGACGATGTCACCGCGCTCGGCGAGCGGGTCTTCATCGGCGGCGGCGGGAAGCCCGGTGGGGGAGGCGAGGGGTGAACCATGATCGCCGCTCTATATCCGGTCCCCCGATATCCTGTTCCCCGGCGAAAGCCGGGGTCCAGATTAAGCATGCGACGGTTCATGGACCCCGGCTTTCGCCGGGGAACACCCATTTGCCGACCGGAACCGACAATGCTTCCATCGATTTGGAGATAGGACGATGAACGGAGACGACAGATGACGGCAGGTCATGATCACGCCCATGGCGCCGGAGGCGGCCATGCCGGCCATAATCACGGCGCGGGGGCGAGCAGCAAGCGGCTGGCGGTCGCGCTGGCGCTGACGACGACCTTTCTGGTCGCCGAAATCGCCGGCGCCTTCCTGTTCGACAGTCTCGCCCTGCTGTCCGACGCGGCGCATATGTTCACCGACTCCGCCGCGCTCGCTATCGCGCTCGCGGCGGTGCGGATCGGCCAGCGCGCACCCGACGACAAACGCACTTTCGGTTACCGGCGCTTCGAAATCCTCGCCGCTGCCTTCAACGCCATCCTGCTGTTCGTCGTCGCGGGCTATGTGCTGGTCGAGGGGATCGGGCGCTTTTTCGACCCGCGCCCGGTGGAATCGGTCGGCATGCTCGTCGTCGCGGCGCTTGGCCTTGTCATCAACCTGATTTCGATGCGCATCCTCGCCGGCGGCAAGGACAGCAGCCTCAACGTCAAGGGCGCCTATCTGGAGGTCTGGGCCGACATGCTCGGCTCGCTCGGCGTGATCGGCGCCGCGATCGCCATCTACCTGACCGGCGCGTTCTGGATCGACCCGATCGTCGCGATCGCGATCGGCCTCTGGGTGCTGCCGCGCACTTGGATCCTGCTGCGCGACACGACGAACATCCTCCTCCAGGGCGTTCCCCGCGGCTTCGACCTCGCCGCCATCCGCTCGGCGATGCTGGAGGTCGAGGGCGTGCGCGGCGTCCATGATCTCCATCTCTGGTCGATGGCCGGCGACGACGCCAGCCTGACCGCGCATGTCGTGGTCGGGGAGGGGAGCGATATGGAAGCAGCGCGCTGGGCGGCGCTCGCCATGCTGGAGGATCGCTTCGCGATCCGCCATGCGACGATCCAGACCGAGGCGGAGCCGTGCGCCGATGACGGCGCACGGCATGACTGAGCGGGACATGGCTTGGCGCGTTCGCCAAGGGGGGGGCAGGAAGTGGCCGATAGCTGCCGTTCTTCTCCCCTCCCTTTTAGGGAGGGGCCGGGGGTGGGTAGCCGCCGAAGGCGGCGCTCTGCCTCTGGCTCGCTACGCTCGCTACCCACCCCTAACCCCCTCCCTAAAAGGGAGGGGAATGTCTCAAATCCACCCCAAAGCCGCCATCCGGCCATCTTTCCGCAACGCAAGCCACCCCGGATATAGTATCATTTGACACCAGTTTCGCGGCCCCCCTATATGGTTTCAATTGAAACTATCTAGGGGGGCTTTCATGGATTCCACCGCAACATCACCGGCCATCGACGAAACCCATGCGCCCGGCCGGACAAGCTGGGTTGCGGGGGCCAGCAACCATGGCGACTTTCCGGTCCAGAACCTGCCGCTCGGCATTTTCTCGCCGCCCGGCGGCACCCCGCGCCCCGGCACCGCGATCGGCGATCACATTCTCGACCTCGCGATGCTGGCCGACCTGTTGCCGCCCGATGTCGGGCCGGCGCTGGCGCAAACCACGCTGAACAGCCTCTTCGCCCTGCCGCGCGCGGCGCGTCTGGCGCTCCGCCGGCGGCTGTCGTCGCTGCTGTCCGACGACCGGCATCGCGGCGCGGTCGAACCGGCACTGCGCCGCGCCGATGCTTGCGAACTCCATCTCCCCGCGGCGATCGGCGACTATAGTGATTTCTATGTCGGCATTCATCATGCGACCAATGTCGGCACCCTGTTCCGCCCCGACAATCCGCTGCTCCCCAATTACAAGCATGTCCCGATCGGCTACCATGGCCGTGCCTCGTCGGTCCGCCCGTCGGGGGTGCCGGTGGTGCGCCCGAACGGCCAGCGCAAGGCGCCCGATGCGGCCGAACCGGCTTTCGGTCCGTCGCAGCGCATCGATTACGAGCTCGAACTCGGAGTGTGGATCGGCCCGGGCAATGCGCTCGGCACGCCGATCCCGATCGCGTCGGCCGCCGATCACATCGCCGGTTTCTGCCTGCTCAACGACTGGTCGGCGCGCGATTTCCAGGCGTGGGAATATCAGCCGCTCGGTCCGTTCCTGGCCAAGAATTTCCAGACGACGATCTCGCCCTGGGTGGTGACGGCCGAGGCGCTGGCGCCCTTCCGCCGCGCGCAGCCCGCGCGGCCCGCGGGCGACCCGCGGCCCTTGCCCTACCTCTGGGACGAGGCCGACCAGCAGGCGGGGGCGCTCGATCTCGAACTCGAGGTGTCGTTGCTGACCGGAAAGATGCGCGCCGCCGGGGCGCCGCCGCACCGGCTGAGCTGCGGCCCGGCGTCGAACATGTACTGGACGGTCGCGCAGATCGTCGCGCATCACGCGTCCGGGGGGTGCAACCTCAGTCCCGGCGACCTGCTCGGCACCGGAACGATCTCCGCCCCCGATCGCGAAGGGTTCGGCAGTCTGCTCGAAATCACCCGCGGCGGCAGCGATCCTGTCACCTTGCCCAACGGCGAAATCCGCCGCTTCGTCGAGGATGGCGACGAGGTGCTGCTGTCGGCCCGCGCGCGCCGGGACGGCCATGTCGCGATCGGCTTTGGCGCCTGCCGCGCGATGCTGCTGCCGGCGTTGCATTTCGGCGCCGCCGGCCAAATATAGGTGCCATGGTACAGCGGACCGATTATCATCTGTTCGAAACCGCGGCGGGCACCGTCGCGATCGGCTGGAACGCCGCCGGCATTTCCAGCCTGCGGCTGCCCGCGGCAAGCGCGAACGAGGCCGAGCGCGCGCTGCTCCGCCGCTTCCCCGACGCCGTCCGCTCCGCCCCGTCGCCGCCGGTCGCCGCGGTGGTCGATGCGGTCGTGCGCTATTTTGCCGGCGAGCAGGTCGATTTCAGCGCGGTCCCCGTCGACATGGGGGCGCAGGATCCGTTTTTCGAGCGCGTCTATGCCTTTGTCCGCGCGCTCGGCTGGGGCGAGACGGCGACCTATGGGGCGGTTGCCAAGGCGCTGGGCGCCGGTCCCGAATATGCCCGCGACGTCGGGCAGGCGATGGCGAGCAACCCGGTGCCGCTAATCGTGCCCTGCCATCGCGTCACCGCCGCCGGCGGCCGGATCGGCGGCTTTTCGGCGCCCGGCGGGTCGATGTCGAAAGCGCATATGCTCGAACTCGAGGGCGTCGCCGTCGTGCCGCCTGCAAAAAAGCCTGCCGCATCCGACAGCAAGGCGCAGGCCGCCTTCGACTTCTGACCCCGCCGAATCGCTTCCCCCCGCGCCCCTTTACCGGGGGTGTCACGCCGCGCGCCGGGGATATCGCCGGTTCATTGCGGCGTTAATGAGCAAGATTTCCAAACCAAAAATCATGCATGATCCAAAAAATATCGTTACTTTTCAAGTCATTTAGATCCAATGCAAACTTATTAATTCTTATATGAATGAATATTGACAAACCTCCGCTTTGCGCGCACTTCACGGGGCGAGAACGCCGCAGAACGTTCGCAATGGGAGAAGATCATGATGAGCAAATTCTTGCTGTCGGTGTCCGCCGTCGCCCTGCTGGGCAGCGCCCCGGCCTTCGCACAAGCCACCACCGCCCCCGCCGACGAAGCGCGTGCCGATACGTCCGGCGGCGAAGGCGAGATCGTCGTCACCGCCGAACGCCGCACGACCAACCTGCAACGCGCCAGCGTCGCCGCCACCGTCCTCACCGCCGAGGATCTGGTGCACAAGAGCGTCAACAATGTCGAAGGGCTGCAATTCGCGACGCCCTCGCTGACCGTCAACACGACGGGGCAGGGCAATGCCTTCAACATCCGCGGCATCGGCAAGACCGAACAGACGAGCGCGATCGGCGTCGGCGTCATCACCTATCGCGACGGCGTCGCGACCTTGCCCGGCTATTTCCAGAGCGAACCCTATTATGACATCGCCAGCGTCGAGGTGCTGCGCGGGCCGCAGGGCACCTTCGCGGGCGGCAATGCGACCGGCGGCGCGGTGTTCATCACCCAGCAGAACCCGACCTTCGACCGGGTCGGCGGCTATCTGCTCGCCCAATATGGCAATTATGACCATATGAAGCTGCAGGGCGCGCTCAACATCCCGAGCGGCGACACGCTCGCGATCCGCTTCGCCGGCAATATGGAGCGCCGCGACACCTTCTACGACGTGTCGGGTCCGTGGACGGGCAACCCCGGCAACCGCCGCGACTATAGCGGACGGATCAGCATCGCGTGGGAGCCGACCCCCGAATTGCGCATCCTGCTGAAGGGCGATTACAACAATATCGAATATGGCGGCCTGCCCGCCGGCAACGCGCTCGAAACCGGCGACCCGCTCAAGATCGCGAACAACGCACATCTCAGCGGCCGCGACGAATTCGGCCGTATCGTGCTCAACGCGCAGTATAAGTTCGCCAGCGGGCTGACGCTCCGTTCGATCAGCGGCTTCCAGCGCGGCACGACGCAGATTTCCTATGACGCCGACGGCACCGCGACGATCCTGCCGGCACTGTCGTTCCGCGACAATATCACCGAGGAAATCTGGAGCCAGGAATTCAACATCATTTCGCCCGACACCGGTCCCTTCACCTGGATGCTCGGCGGCTATTATCAGCACGACAAGATCACCATTCCCGAAAACGGCGGCTATTATTCGGACGCGACGCCGAACACGCCGACCGCGCTCGATATCGAGATCGTCGGTACCAATCCTAAGACCGCGCTCGCGGCCTTCGGCCAGGTCGGCTACGAACTGACCGACGGGCTGCAGATCACCGTCGGCGGGCGCTGGTCGCGCTCGACTTCAGCCAATGATGCCGAGGCGCGCGCCTATTTTACCGGCATCCCGGGTCCCATCCTGACGCTGCCGCAGGTCGACCGGACGGTGAACAAGAAGGTCAACGGCAAGATCGCGATCAACTGGACGGTCAACCCGGACCACTTCCTCTACGCCTTCGTCGCGACGGGCAGCAAGGCGGGCGGGCTCAACGGTCCGAACATCCTCGGACGCACGCCGCTGGCCTTCGACGCGGAGGACGTCACCGATTTCGAGGCGGGCTGGAAGGGGACGTTCGCCGACGGCCATATCCGCACCCAGATTGGCGGCTATTACAACATCTACAAGAATTTCCAGGTCAACATCGTCGACCCGCGCATCACGTCGATCAGTTCGATCTACAACGTGCCCGGCAAGACCAAACTCTACGGCATCGAGGCGTCGATGCAGGGCAGTTTCGACGCTTTCTCGTTCGATTTCGCGACGTCGGTTTCGGACTCGAAATTGGGCACATTTTACGCGATCGATCCGCGCATCCCGGTGGTACAGCCAACCCCGGCCTGCGACGTGGCTGGTCCCGCCAATGGGCGCTGTCTCGAACTGACCGGAAACGAACAGAATTATGCACCGAAATTCACCCTGAGTGCCGGTGCGCAATATAAGATTCCGCTCGGCAGCGAAGCGACGCTGACGCCGCGCGTCGACTTTGCCCATATCGCCGCGACCTGGGCCAGCCTGTTTCAGAACCGGGCGCTCGGCGACCGGCTGGAGGACCGCAACATCCTCAACGCGCAACTGACATTGACAACCGGCGACTGGTCGATCGCGGCCTATGGCACCAACCTGACCAACCAGCATTATGTCGCCGCGATCAACGGCGCCCGCCGCCTTGCGGGGGCGCCGCGCCAATATGGCCTGCGCGTCAGCCGCAATTTCTGATCCTCCCTCGCGGGCATGGCCAGTCCCGCCATGCCCGCATCTTTTTGGCGATGATGGTGATGGAAAAGGAAGAATGCTGGTGTGGGGGTGGACGCTGCTCCCTGCAGTTTCGTCATCCCGGACTTGATCCGGGATCCACTGCGGCGCTGAAGTCGTGGACCCCGGATCAAGTCCGGGGTGACGATGAAAGAGAAGCTCGAACCACGAACATGCCCCAAACCTTCGCAAACACATAACCGCCATCCTTAACGGACATTCCCCCATGCCGGCCCCTTCCTCACCATCCATCCCCGCCGCCGGTCGCCCGAATGACCGCTACGCCTGGTTCGTCCTTGCCGCACTGTGCCTCGTCTATGTCCTGAACTTCCTCGACCGCCAGCTGCTGTCGATCCTCGCCAAGCCGATCCAGGACGACCTCGGCATCACCGACGGCGAACTCGGGCTGCTCGGCGGGCTCTATTTCGCGATGTTCTATTGCATCCTCGGCATTCCCGTCGCGTGGCTGGCCGACCGGACCAACCGCGTGCGCGTGCTGTCGGTCGCCTGCGCCTTGTGGAGCGCCGCGACGATCGCCTGCGGCATGTCGACCACCTATGTCCAGCTCGCCGTCGCGCGCATGGGGGTCGGGATCGGCGAGGCAGGCGGGGTGCCGCCGTCCTATTCGATCATCTCCGATTATTTCCCGCCCGAACGGCGCGGGCTGGCGCTTGGCCTCTTCAACCTCGGCCCGCCGCTCGGGCAGGCGCTCGGCGTCGCTTTCGGGGCCAGGATCGCCGCCGCCTATGACTGGCGGCTCGCCTTCCTTCTGCTCGGCGCGGCCGGGCTGATCGCCGCGGCGGGTGTGTGGGCGTTCGTCCGCGAACCGCGGCGCGGCGCCACCGATGCCGTGGGTGCGGCCGAACCCGCCGGCGACGCGCCGGGCTTTGGCGCGACGATGAAGATGTTCTTTTCGCGATCCGATCTCACCCTCGTCGCGCTCGCGGCGGGCGCGACGCAGTTCATTACCTATGCGACACTCGGGTTCACGACGCTGTTCCTGATGCGCGAAAAGGCGATGACGCTCGACCAGATCGCAATCTGGTACGCGCTCCTGCTCGGCGTCGGGGTCAGCGGCGGCATCTATCTGTCGGGCCGGCTTGTCGATCGCCATGCGGCGCGGCGGCCCGAAGCCTATGGCCTGATCCCCGCGATCGGGCTGGCACTGGCGGTGCCCTTCTTCATCGGCTTCGTCCATACGCCGACATGGCCGCTCGCGATGCTCTTTCTGTTCGTACCGACTTTCCTCAACTATCTCTATCTCACCCCGGCGGTGACGCTCGTCCAGAACGCCGTTCCAGCGCGGCAACGGACGCTCGCGGGCGCGGTGCTGCTGCTGATCATGAATTTGATCGGCCTCGGTCTCGGCCCGACCTGGCTCGGCGCGGTCAGCGACTGGGCCAAGCCGGCGCACCCCGGCAATTCGCTGCAAATCGCTTTCTACAGCCTCGTGCCCTTTTATTTCATCGCGATCGCGCTGCACCTTGCGCTCGCGCGCGTCCTCAAACATGACCATCGAAAGAATGCCGCGTGATTTTCGGTAACCCGCAACCCTATGCGCTGACCCTCGACAAATTCCTGACCCACGCCGCGAAATGGCATGGCGCGCGCGAAGTCGTGACCGGCAGCGCGCCCGCCCGCACCAGCTACGCCGCGCTCCATGACCGCAGCAATCGCCTGTCGGGGGCGCTCTTTGCGCTCGGCCTCGGCCAGGGCGATCATCTGGCGACGCTCGCCTGGAACACGCAGGCGCATATGTCATGCTGGTACGCCGCGATGGGCGCCGGCATCGTCTGCCACACGCTCAACCCGCGGCTGACCGCCGGCCATCTGGCCAAGATGATCGGGCGGGCGCAGGGCCGGGTGCTTGCGGTCAGCGGCGGGCTCGCGCCGCTGGTGCAGGAATTGATCGATCAATGCCCGGCGATCGAACATGTCGTGCTGATGGACGACGGCGCGCCGGACGACCCCGTCCCGGTCGTGAACGGTGCGCGGCTGTGGCATCTGGACGATCTTATCGCCCGCCATGGCGCGCCCGCGGTCTGGGGCGCGTTCGATGAAAATACCCCCGCCGGGCTTTGCTTCACCTCCGGAACCACCGGCGATCCAAAGGGCGTGACCTACACCCACCGGTCGAATTATCTCCACACCGCGCACCTGCTGCAGGCCGATGTGATGGGGCTCGGCAGCGGCGATACGATGCTCGTCGCGGTGCCGATGTTCCATGCGAACGGCTGGGGCTTTCCCTTCGCCGCGCCCGCGGTCGGCGCCAAGCTGGTGCTGCCCGGCCGCGATCAGGACGGCGCCAGCCTCGCCCGGCTGATCGCCGCCGAGAAGGTATCGGTCGCCGCCGGGGTCGCGACAGTCTGGCTGGGCCTCGTCGATCATCTCGACGCGGTGGGCGGCGAACTGCCGTCGCTGAAACGCCTTCTGCTCGGCGGTTCGGCGGTTCCGCAGGCGCTGATGGACCGGCTCGAACAGCGGCTCGGCGTGATCGTCCAGACGAGCTGGGGCATGACCGAATTGTCACCGCTCGGCGCGATGACCCCGGCGAGCGCGACGGACCGGATTTCGGCCAGATCGGGTCGCCCGCCAATGGGGGTCGACCTGCTGCTGACCGACGAACATGGCGTCGCGCTTCCCGATCAGCGCGGCGGCGAGGGGCGGCTGCACGTCAGGGGCGGCAGCGTGGTCGAACGCTATTTCGGCGAAGCGGACAAGGCGACCGATGCCGATGGCTGGTTCGATACCGGCGATCTCGCGACAATCGATGCCGACGGCCAGCTCAGCATCACCGGCCGTGCCAAGGATCTGATCAAATCGGGGGGCGAGTGGATCAACCCGGCCGAGATCGAGGCGATCGTCGGCGGCCTTCCCGACGTCGCGTTCGCCGCCGTCGTCGGTCGCGCGCACGCGAAATGGGGCGAACGCCCGATCCTGATCGTCGAACCGCGCGCGGGCCGGGAGGTCAGCGACGAAACATTGCTCGCCGCGCTGCGCGGCCGCATCGCCAACTGGTGGCTGCCCGACGCGATCGTCCGGCGCGCCGCGATGCCGCTGGCGCTGACCGGAAAAATCGACAAAATGCGCTTGCGGGCCGAATATGGCTGATTCAAAGACGGCGCCTTCACCGACTGCGCCAATCCCGGGGCCGTCGGCACCCGGGACGAAGGGGGCGATATGACGAAGCCGGCAAAGCAGACGCGGCGCACGCGCCCGACCAAGGCCGATCAGCGCGCGGCGACGATGGAGCAGATCTACGACGCCGCCGAGGAGCTTTTCTCGAAACGCGGCCTCTATGGCGTCACGCTGAAGGAGGTCGCGAACCAGGTCGGCGTCCACCAGTCGCTGCTCCATTATTATTTCAAAGACAAGAAGGAACTGTTCGACGCCGTGATCGCACGGCGGGCGCCGGTCACGATCGAGCGCCGGATGAAGGCGCTCGACGCCTATGAGCGTGCGGTGGAGGGCAGGCCCACCGTCGAGGGGGCGCTGCGCGCCTATCTCGACACCGATCTTGAAACGCATAGCGAGGGCGGCCTCGGCTGGCGGTATTACGGCCAGCTCGGCGCCCAGACGAGCAACACCGCCGAATGGGGCGCCGAACTGATGGACACCCATTTCGACCGGGTCGTGCTGCGGCTGATCGGCATCCTCAAGCAGGCGATGCCCGATTGTCCCGAAGAGGACCTGTTCTGGGGCTATCATTTCGTCTCGGCGGGGCTGATGCTGACGCTCGGGCGCACCGGGCGGATCGACAAGCTGTCGGGCGGATTGTGCCTTTCTGACGACTTCGAGGCGGTGAAGGAACGCATGGCGCGCTTCATGGCCGCGGGCTTCATTGCGACCTGCGAAGCGCGCCGGGCCGCCCGGGAAACGAAAGAATGAGCCTCGCGTCCGAACGCAAGGCCGGCTGGCTGCGGGGGCGGACGGGCAGGATCCGCAAGCGCTGGAAGCTGTTGGCCACGATCGTCATCCTCCTTGCGCTGCTGTCGCGCTGCTCGATCACCCAGGCGCTGATCGAAGGCTCGCGCGAGCCCGGGCAGCCCTTTGCGCGGACCAAAGCGCCGCCCGCCCCCGACTATGCGCGGCAGGCGGCGTGGTTCGCCTTGCCGGGCCGCGACGGGCTGGAACGTTCGGTGCCGGCGGGGTTGAAGGCGATCGACGAAGCCGACGCGCCCGCCGACGTGTTTTTCATCCACCCGACCATGTATCTGAAGAACGACGTCTGGAACGCCCCCTATGACGTTCGGGGCGCCTATAATGGCCCGGTGCTGCTCGCGCAGCTTTCGGCGTTTAACGGCTGCTGCCTCCTCTACGCGCCGCATTATCGCCAGGCGTCGCTGCGCGGGCTCGGTGACGGCGATGCGGTCGCGCTTGCCTATTCGGACGTCGCGCGCGCCTTTCGCTATTATATCGACCATTATAATCGCGGCCGCCCGTTCATCATCGCCTCGCACAGCCAGGGGACGGGGCACGCCGTCCGCCTGCTTCAGGAAGCGGTGGTCGGCACCCCGCTCCAGCAGCGGCTCGTCGCCGCCTACACCGTCGGCGCTTACACCCCCGCCAATTTCGCGTCGATCGGCCTCCCGGCGTGCCAAAACGCGCGCCAGACGGGTTGCGTGCTCTCCTGGAACACCGCCCAAAAAGGCCGCAGGACCGCGGAAATGCTGACCAAAAACGTCGATTTCTGGTGGCAGGGAAAGAGGATCAAGAGCACAACCCCCGCCCTCTGCACAAACCCCCTCACCTGGAATGAAAAGGGTGTTGCCGATGCGTCAGTCAATCTGGGCAGCCTACCCTTCCCGGAAGCGCCCTATCCGAAGCAGGCGGCGGTGATGGCGCCGCTGGAAATGGGGCTGACCGGCGCGCGCTGCAACGACAGTCTGCTCGACGTCGACATTGCCTGGTCGTCGGGGTTCCGGGATTCGCTGAGCTGGCTCTACGGCAGCTATCATCGCAATGATTATGGCATTTTCTATGCCAATATCCGCGCCAATGCGATCGAGAGAGTCGCGAGCTGGCAATCGCAATCGCGCTGAAAATCCGGGGGGGCTTCATCACTTGCATTTGCCGGCCTCTGCGTGCGAGGGACGCGCTCGCAAATCGGTGAGGCATGCGAGAGGGCGAGAAAATGCGATTCGATGTGGTGATCGTGGGGGCTGGGCATGGCGGCGCGCAGGTGGCGGTGATGCTGCGGACGCAGAAATTTGCCGGCAGCATTGCGATCATCGGCGACGAACCCGAACTGCCCTATGAGCGTCCACCGCTGTCGAAAGAATATTTCGCGGGCGAGAAGGAATTCGAACGCATCCAGCTGCGCCCCGCGAAATATTGGGACGAGCGCGAGGTGACGATGCTGCTCGGCAAGCGCGTTGTCTCGGTCGATCCCGTCGGTCACAATGTCACCACCGACGGGGGCGAGACGATCGGCTATGGCAAGCTCGTCTGGGCGACCGGCGGATCGCCGCGCATGCTGCCGATCCCGGGCGGCGACCTGCCCGGCGTGCAGGGCGTGCGCACCCGCGCCGACGCCGATACGATGAAGGCGGCGTCCGAAACCGCGGGCCAGATCGTCGTGATCGGCGGCGGCTATATCGGGCTCGAAGCCGCGGCGGTGCTGCGCAAGGCGGGCAAGAAGGTGGTGCTGCTCGAAGCGCTCGATCGCGTGCTTGCGCGCGTCGCGGGCGAAGAGCTGTCGCGATTCTACGAAAAGGAACATCGGGGTCATGGCGTCGACCTGCGCCTTGGCGTGTCGGTCGAGGCGATCGAAGGCGAGACCCGCGTCACCGGCGTGCGCCTGGCGGACGGCGAAGTGATCCCCGCCGACCTCGTCATTGTCGGCATCGGTATCGTGCCCGCGGTGGAACCTTTGGTCGCGGCGGGTGCCGAGGGTGGCAACGGCGTGCTCGTCGATGGACTGTGCAAGACCAGCCTGCCCGATATCTATGCGATCGGCGACTGCGCCGCGCATGAGAATCATTTTGCCGAAGGCGTCGTCATCCGGCTGGAATCGGTGCAGAATGCGAATGATCAGGCCAATGTCGTCGCCAAGGGCATCGTCGGCGACGAGGCGCCCTATCATGCCATTCCCTGGTTCTGGTCGAACCAATATGACCTGAAGCTCCAGACCGCGGGCCTGTCGACCGGGCACGACCAGGCCATATTGCGCGGCGACCCCGCGACGCGCAGCTTTTCGGTCGTTTATTTGAAAGCGGGCAAGGTCATCGCGATCGACTGCGTCAACGCGACCAAGGATTATGTCCAGGGCCGCATGATCGTCACCGCGGGCCTGCAGGCGACCCCCGCCCAACTTGCCGACGCCGAAACGCCGCTGAAGACGCTGCTGCCCGCCTGACCGCTACCAGCTGATCGTCAGACCGACCGTGCCACCGAGCCGCCGGCTGTGCGGACCGCCGGCGTTGATCGCATAATCGCCCTTCAGGTGCACGCCGACATTCTTGCCGAGCCGGGCGACGAGCCCTGCTCCCGCCTCGAACTCGGTACGCCCCAAGTCGGTGCGGATCGGGTCGGCGCCGAAGTAGGTCGTTTGCCGTCCCGTCAGGCCGTGGCGCAAACTCGCATGAACATAGGGCTGGAAGCGGCTGCTGTCTCTTCCGTAATCGCCATGCAGGCGCAATCCGAGGCGCCCGGTCAGTGCGTCGTCCGATGCGAAATCGATGGTCGAGAAGATATCGGCGCGATCGTCGAGCGACACGTTTTGCCAGATGATTTGCGCCTGCGGTTCGAGCGTCCAGCGTCCCGATAGGACGAGCGGATAACCCGCCTCCAGCGACGCCGCCCAGCCGGTGCCGTCGATGTCGATCGCCAGCCCGCTGTCGGCAGCCGCCTTGCCGTCGAACCAGCTATGCATGACCACCGCATCGACATACCAGCTGTCGGCACCGACCAGCGTCGCATAGCCGCCAAGACTGGTGCTTCTGGTATCGATCCGGCCGACCGTCAGATCGTTCCAGCCGAGCGATTGCCCGCGCGTGGTGCCGTCCATTTCGGCGCGGCCGATGAAGATGCCGGCGCGGATGTTGGTGCTTTCGGGGTCACCCTGGCCGAACAGGTCCTGCCCGATCTGGAAACCCTTGAGGTCGCCGTCAAAGGACGGGGCGACGTCGCCTTTCCATTTGAGCTTGCTGTCCTCACCGAGGATGCGGCCCCATGTCGCGGGCAGCACGCCGCCGTCGCGCAGCAGCGCCTGCTCGCCGCGCCGCGCGTGAAAGGTGCCGAGCGCCGCCGTCGCCAGATAATGCGCGACGGGAATTGCCACGGTAAAGGCGGGCACTTCGGGGCGATAAAGTGGAACCACCTCGGCGATCACCGGCGTCGCGCCGGGGGTCGGCGGCGGCGTCGGCGTATCGGGCACCGGAACCGGCGCCGGCTCGGCGGGCGGCGCGGGCGGCGGCGCCGGTGGTTCGGCCGCGGGCGCGGGCGGCGGCGCGGGCTCTGCAGGCGGCGCCGGATCGTCGATCACTACCGGCGGGGCCGGATCGACCGGATCGGGGTTGGCTGGTGTTGGTTCGGGCGGTAGCGGGGGAGGAGGCGGTGCGGGCGGTGGTGGCGGTGCCGGCGGTTCGGGCGCTACCGGTGGCGGCGGTGGCGGCGCCGGTTCGAGCGGGGGCGGCGCCGGTGCGGGCTGCGGCGGCGGGGTGCCGGCAGGCGGGGTGACCAGCGTCGAACGCAAGTACCAGCTTTCTGCCGTGCCTGCCGAAACCCCGCCGCGGAACAGGTAATATTCGAACGCCCCCACCGCCACGCGATGGTTGAGCGCAAAGGCACCGCGTGCGGTCGTCGCGCCGTTCAGCGCCTCGACCACCAATATCCCGTCCCTCATCGTAGCCGCGCCGGTGCCGCCGGCATTCAACACGTTGACCCCCGTCGTTCCCGACGCGGTGCCGCCGTCGATGACAAGCTTGTCAGAAGCCGATGCATCGTCGCCGAGCACGGTATCGATGAGCAGCAGGCCGCCGTTGCCGACATAATTGCCCGCGATCGTGAAGCTGTCGCCGGGCAGATTGCCGCCGTTGGTCAGGTCGATGCGTCCGGCGTTGATTACCGTCACGCGCTGGCCGGCGGTGAACGCCATGACGCCGCTTTGCGCGCCGCCGCCGAAGATCGTGCTCGACGCGTCGATACGAAATGTCCCTGTGCGAGTACCCGCATCGCCCAGCGTCAGGAAATCGTCGAACATCAACTCGGTATCATTCGTGAGGTCAACCGTCTCCCACCCCGTGAAGCGCGTGACATTTCCCGTTGAGACATTGTGGAACGTCAGCGCGTCGCTCCCTTCGCCGCCGCCCACAATGGGCGTCGCGCCGATGTTCGCGTCGGTAAGGTTCGCCAGCCGCGCGGTGTCGTCGTCGTCGCCAAGGTCGATCGCGCCGTGGATCACGCCGCCGCCGTCCCAGACGAGGCTGTCGGTGCCGCTGCTCATACGGATCTCTCCGCCGACCGAACCGCCGGTGACGGTGACGCTGTCGGTGCCGCCCGACACGCTGATGTTGCCGCCGACCGTTCCGCCCGACAGGATGATCGTGTCGTTGCCGAAACCGGTGACGAGGTTGCGATCGATCGTGCCGCCCGACATGTCGAACAGATTGTCGGCGAGTTTCATGTTCACGCGGCCGATGCGTCCGCCGGTCATCGTCGCGATGTCGCCATCATCGAAGGCGTCGACGATCCGGCCGCCCGACATGAAGAAGGTGTCGAGCGAGCCGCCCTGGTTTAGTGACCCGATGGCGCCGCCCGTCATCCGGAAGTCATCGACGCCTTCGCCTTGCTGGACATTGCCAGTGACGGTGCCAGCGCTGATTTCAAAACGATCGTTGCCATTTCCTTGGTCGATCGTTCCACGAATTTCGCCCGCACCGATAACAATGATGTCGGTCCCCGCGCCGAATATCACATTGCCGTTGATGATGCCGGTGCCGCCGGTGGGGAGGTCGAGCCGGTTGTTCCCGCCGGGATCGTCGAGAGCGCCGGGCGAGGTGCCGCTGTCGCAAAGATGATTGTCGTCGCCGGGGGTCGGGACGGGATTGCATTCGGCGAATGCCGGCGCCGCGTGGCCAAGCGCGAAGGTGATCGCCGTCGAAACGAGCAGTCGCCGGCGCGTCCGTGCCGGAACGAACAGGCCGAAAACGATGCAAGAAATGACGGTTTTGGACCTCTCAGGCATAGACTTCCCTCCGTGTGGAGCGCTGTCTGGTCCTGTTTCCGCCATCCTCTAACGGAAAAACGCGCGGTTTTCATATTCCAGCCTAAGCAGGCAACTCTTGCCAAATCCCTAACCTAGGCGGGAGGACGTTCAACGGGCACGGGGGGGTGCGGGCCATCGCCCAACGCCATTTTCAGCGTTGCCTTGATATTGCGAAGCAGGCGGCGGAGCGCGATGATCACGACGACGGCGGCGATCGCCATCAGGATTGCGATTGCGATGGCCAACGGCGGAAAGGCGATGGCGAGCGCGAGGAGACCACCGGTGGCGACGTCTTCGCCGGTCGAGACGACGGCATTGCTATAGGGTTCGGGACTGACATTGACGACCGCGCGCGTCGTCGCTTTCGCGCCATGGCTGAGCAATGCGCCGCCGCCGCCGAGCAGAAAAGCGATCACCTGCCAAGCGGGATCGGATGAATCGACGAGCGCGAGCGCGAGGAGCGCGCCACCAAGCGGACGGATGATGCTGTGGATCGTGTCCCATATGGAATCGACCCAAGCGATCTTGTCGGCGAGAAACTCGGCGATCGTCCCGATCAGGGCGACGCCGAGCACCCACGGATTGGCGAGCACCTGCAGCGCAGCGAGGTGTTCGGGAAGCGGCAGCCACCCGAAATGCATCGCGATCCCCGTCGCCAATATGGTGAGATAAAGGCGCCAGCCCGCCAAGAGGCTGAGGCTGCCGGCGACCCCCAAAATCTCGACAATTCCCATCGTCCTGCTCCCGGCCCTTGCAGCTGTACGGCATCTTGCACCTGCGGACGTCCGCCCGCAATGGCCAACCCGCGGGCGTCCGCCCGCAATGGCGAGATGACAAGCCGCCGCGGGGCAGTTATCGCCAAGGTCATGACCGATAAATCTTCATCACCGGCGAGTTCTTTGAAACTGCCCGAAGGCGCAATTCCCGCGGCCACGCTCGTTATCATGCGACCATCCGGCGACGGTGGCCCCGACGAAATCCTGATGGTCAAGCGAGCGAGCAACATGGCGTTTGCGGCGGGAGCCGTCGTGTTTCCTGGCGGGCGGATCGACCCCGACGATTATCTCGTCGCGCGCCAGCACGGCTTTGCGGGTGACGAGATCGATGGCGCTGCGCGGGTAGCGGCGCTGCGCGAGACGCTGGAAGAAACCGGGCTTGCGGTCGGGTGGCCGGAGCTTACGGAAGCCGATGCAGCAGAGGTGCGGCAGGCGCTTCTGAACGAAACGCTGCTTTCCGACATATTGGCGGCGCGCGGCGAACGACTCGTGATCGAGTCACTGGTGCCCTTTGCGCGCTGGTGCCCGAACTTCAAGGAGGCCCGTACCTTCGACACGCGTTTCTATGCCATAGAGGCGCCGTCGCACAGCCATGAGCTTACGGTCGAGGAAGCCGAGCATAGTCACATCTTCTGGGCGAGCGCGCAGGCTACGCTGGCGATGGCGGATAGTGGTGAGGTGTCGGTGATATTCCCGACCCGGCGTAACTTGGAAAAATTAGCCCAAGCAAAAGATTTCGCCGGGTTTTCCGAGCATGCCGGGCGCTTTCCGGTCGACCTTGTCACGCCATGGATCGAAGAGCGTGAAGGCGAAACCCATCTATGTATACCAAGCCATTTAGGCTATCCGGTAACGAGTGAGCGTTTCGAGCGCGTCCGGCGCGGATGAAATTTATTGGGGTGCGCTTTTTCGGCGATTTTTCAATTTTCCGGCCGTTGCGGGGGCGAGCAAAACATGTTGCAATTGCGAACGTCAAACCCTAAGACAGCAACGCAGAAGCAGATCGGGGAGCGATTCTCCTTGATGTGATTCGAGAAGACAAATTTCCAGTGGACGGAGAATAAGATGAACCTGATGAAGAAAGCTGCGATCTCCCTCGCGGCGACATCGATGATCCTCGCGCCGGTTGCGGCCTCGGCTGCTCCGTCGGTTGACGGCGCGCGTGCGACTTCGACTGTTGCTGGTGAGAGCGAGCTGGACGGATCGTCGGGCTGGCTTCTGGGCCTGCTGGCGTTGGCCGCAATCATTGGCGGCATCTTCCTTTTGGCCGACAATAACGACGACGCTCCCACGAGCCCGTAAAGTCGACCACTCGACAAGAGATACCAAAGGGCTCCGAGTGCACTCGGGGCCCTTTGCGTATTTGTGCGAAAGCGATCTTGCGGTTTGCAATGCCGGCCTGATTCTCCATTCTCCGCGAGATGTCGCTTTGCGCCAAGCCGGGCTAGCCGTGCGGAAAGGGGTGGTATTCGCTACAGAGGTACGGCACGCACGGAACGCGAGCGCGTCAGGGGGATTGCCTGCCTGGCATGTTCCGCAGCATCGGGCGCGATTGCTGCCAGGATGAGCGTATAGGCCGAATCGCGGTTGGTTTCGCAGGCCGCATCGGCAAGAATGCTACCCCATGGATCGACCGCGAGGCTGTGACCATAGGTCGCCCGCCCGTCGGCATGTATTCCCGACTGCGCTGCCGCGATGACGTGACAGGCGGATTCGATAGCGCGGGCGCGCAGCAGCACGTGCCAATGCGCTTCGCCGGTCGATACGGTGAAGGCGGCGGGTATTGCAATGATGTCGACGCCGCGGTCGACGAGCGCACGGTAGAGTTCGGGGAAGCGCAAATCATAGCAGATGCTGAGGCCGAGGCGCCCAAGCGGCGTATCGACGACCGCCAGCGTGTCGCCCCCCGCATAGGCGGCCGATTCGGTCCAATTCTCACCCGACGGCAGCGTGACGTCGAACATGTGAATCTTGTCATAGCGGGCGCGGATGCTGCCGTCGGATGCTATGATATGGCTGCGGTTCACGCGCCGCGCGCCGTCGTCGGCAAGCAGCGGCATCGATCCCGAATGCAGCCAAAGCCCATGCCGCCGTGCCATATCCCGCAGCGCGGCCGGCCATGGGCTGTCCGCCTCGCTCAATATATGAGCCGCCGACCTTTCGCGGTCGCGGTCGAGCAGCAACGACATTTCGGGCAGAAACACCATCGCGGCGCCGCGTGCCGCGGCTTCGGCCATCGCGCGGTTGATCGTCTTCAAATTGACGGCGGGATCAATGCCGCTGGTCATCTGGACGAGTGCGGCGAGGGGCGGGGCAGGGGTGGTTTCCATCACATCTTGCTAGTCTGATGACATAGGCAGGACAAGTGCGCAGCACCGGGGGCGTGACAGTTCAGTGGCCAGTCAGCTTCGAACGCGATAAGATGGACCGATGTTCTATTCTCCTGTGTCGACCACCCTCTCGCTCGTCCGCTTCTTCCTCCCGGCCTGCACCGCCACCGCCCTGCTGCTGTCGCCGCCCGCGCTGGCGCAGGCAGACGGAACTGCTGCACCCGCCGTCAAGACGGCGGGGAGCAAGGCGAGCGCCAATGACTGGCTCTACGTCGGGAGCGACATTCCGCGGGATACGGCGTGGCAGTTCGGCGTCCTGCCGAATGGCGTTCGCTATGCGGTACGCAACAATGGAGTCCCCCCCGGACAGGTATCGATCCGCGTGCGGATGGACGTCGGGTCGATGTTCGAAACTGAAAAAGAGCGCGGCTATGCACATCTGCTCGAGCATCTGACCTTCCGCGGATCGGAACATATTCCCGACGGCGAGGCGAAGCGCATATGGCAGCGGTTCGGCGTCACCTTCGGCAGCGATTCGAACGCGCAGACGACACCGACCCAGACCGCCTACCAACTCGATTTGCCGAGCGTCACGCCCGCCAATCTCGACGAGAGCATGAAACTGCTCGCAGGGATGGTGCGCGAACCGCGTATCTCCGAAGCGGCGGTGACTGCCGAACGCGGTGTCGTCATGTCCGAACTGCGCGAATCGGACGGCCCGCAAAAGCGGATATCCGATGCGACGAGCGCCCATCTTTTTGCCGGCCAGCTGCTCGGCGAGCGATCGCCGATCGGCACCACCGAGTCGCTCGGGGCGGCCCGCGCCGCCACCGTGGCGGCTTTCCACGATCGCTGGTACCGCCCCGACCGGGCAGTGGTCGTGATCGTCGGCGACGGCGATCCGGCCGAGTTCGCACGGCTCATCGAAAAATATTATGGCGACTGGCGTGCCGCAGGTCCCAATCCGGCGCAGCCCGATTTCGGCAAGCCCAATCCCAAGGCCTCGGTCGCACGGTCGATCGTCGAGGCGAACCAGCCGGTTGCACTGTCGCTCGCGATGGTCCGCCCGTGGAAAAAGCGCATCGACACCGTCGAAAACACCCGGCGGCTCTATATGGAATTCATCGCGCAGGCGCTGGTCAACCGGCGCCTCGAAAACCGCGCGCGTAGCGGCGGCAGCTATCTCGTCGCGACGGTCGAACAGGAATATGTCAGCCGCAGCGCCGACGTGACGATGGCGCAGATCGTCCCGCTCGGCGACTGGAAGCCCGCGCTCGCCGACGTGCGCGGCGTGATCGCCGACGCGATGAAAACGCCGCCATCGCAGGCCGATATCGATCGCGAAGCGAATGAGATCGAAGCCTTCCTGCGCAAGGAACTTGAAAATGCGCGCAACGAGCCCGGTGCGCGGCTGGCCGACGACATGGTGCGGGCGGTCGACATCGGCGAAACGGTGACCAGTCCGCAAGGGCAGGTCGACATGTTCAAGTCGATCCGCGCGGCGGCGACGCCGCAGGCGATGCTCGATATCAGCCGCGCAATCTTCAGCGCGCCGGTGACGCGCGTCGTCCTGACGACACCGACCCCGATTGCGGGTGGTGACGGCGCGCTGCTTGCCGCATTGGCGGCGCCCGCGCTAGCCCGCGACGACCGACTGACGGCGATCAAGGCCGATTTCAGCCAGCTTCCCGCGATTGGAAAGCCGGGGACGATCGCATCGACGACCCTGATCCCGGGGCTGCGCGCCGAACGGATCGAATTCGCCAACGGCGTGACGGCGCTTGTTTCGAACAACAAGGTCGAACCCGGCAAGGTGCGCGTCAACGTCCGCTTTGGCGCCGGGAACCGCAGCGTTGCCGCCGATGCACCCAATCTGCTCTGGACCGGCGACTATGCGCTGATCGCGAGCGGCATCGGCCCTTGGGGCCAAAACGAGATCGATCAGCTCACCAATGGCCGGCAGATCCAGATGAGCTTTGCGATCGACGATGATGCGTTCGAATTGTCGGCCGAAAGCAAGCCTGCCGACCTTTCCGATCAGATGAAGCTGCTCGCCGGAAAGCTGGCTACGCCGCGATGGGATAGCGCACCCGTCGACCGGCTGCGCATCGGTTATCTCACCGGTTACGATGTCAATGACGCAACCCCCAATGCGGTGCTAGACCGCAATTTGCGCGGCTGGCTTTCAGGGAATGACGCGCGCTGGTCGGCGCCCGACAAGGCCGAGATCGAGGCGCTGACGCCGGCGGCGTTCCGGGCCTTCTGGGAACCGCGTCTCGCGAGCGGGCCGATCGAGGTCCAGCTATTCGGCGATATGGCATCGATCGACTATCGCCAGATTCTTGCCGAGACGTTCGGCGCCCTGCCTTCGCGCGCGCCGCTGGCGCCGCCGGGCGGGCAGAATGTCGCTTTTGCAAAGCATGTGACCGTGCCCGAAGTCGCCTTTCATCGCGGCGAGAAGGGGCAGGCGGCGGCGATGACGGCATGGCCGACCAGCGGCGGGCTTGCGAGCCCGCGCGACGCGCGTGGGCTCGAAATACTCGCCGCGATCTTCAACGATCGCCTGTTCGACCGTTTGCGGGCGGAGCAGGGCGCGAGCTATGGCCCGGTCGTGGACAGTCATTGGCCGACGGCTTTTGACGCCGGTGGCTATCTGCTTGTCGGCAGCCTGCTGGCGCCCAAGGATGTTGACCGTTTCTATGGCATTGCGAAAGACATCGCCGCCGATCTCGTCGCCAATCCGGTCACGGCCGACGAACTCGCACGCAACGCGGGGCCGATCCGCGAGCAGGTCGCGCGGGCATCGACGGGTAATGTCTATTGGATGTTCCTGCTCGAAGGCGCGACGCGGGATCCACGCATCGCAGCTGCGGCGCTGTCGATCCAGGACGATATCGCCGCCGTGACCCCGGCCGATGTCCAGCGGCTTGCCAAGCAATATCTGACGCCGGCGCGTCAATGGTCACTGGCGATCCTGCCCAAGGGGATGACGCTGGCCGATGCATCGGCGGCGGGCGCCGCAGCGGCGCAGGCGGCGGGCGGGCGCTAGGTGTTTAGTCCCATCATGTGATGGTGTGGCTCCATATTGAAGATATCCGGCTTGGATTTCCAGAGTTCTTCGATGGCCTCATAGGGTGTCTTGAAGCGCAGCGCTTTCAACTGCTTGGCGAAGTTGTAGGCGACCAGCCAGTCGCGGACATGGCGGCGCAGTTCATTGATCGACGTGTAATGGAAGGATTTGACGGTGGCCTCTTTGATGGTGCGCACCATCCGCTCGGCCTGGCCGTTGGTCCACGGGTGATAGGGTTTTGTGAGGCGATGCTCGATGCCGTGCTGCGCGCAGACACGGCCGAAGATATGGCCGATCCAGCCCAGTGCACCGCCCTGATCACGCTGAACGAACTGCACACCGTTGTCGGTGAGGATGGTGTGGATCTTGTACGGAACCGTCTTGATCAGCACGCGCAGGAACGCTGCCGCAGCGAGCTTCGTCGCCCGGCGATAGATCCGGGCGAACACCAGCTTTGAGGTGCGATCCACCGCGACATAGAGGAAGCCTTTGCCGCCTTCGTAGCGCAGTTCGGCGATATCGATGTGGAAGTAGCCGATCTCATATTTCTTGAACTTCTTCGGCTTCTCGCGATCCGCTTTGGGCAACCGGCTGATCCCCTGCCGCTGCAAGCAACGGTGAAGCGACGAGCGCGTCAGGTGCGGGATCACGTCCTTCAACGCAATGAAGACGTCATCAAGTGGTAATCGGGCCTGAACCCTGAGCGCCACGATCGCTGCCTCTTCCATCGGTGACAGCACTGTGCTGCGCCGTTCCTTCGGGCCCATCGGCATATCCTCGACCGACTGTCGGCGACGCCACTTGATCACCGTCTTCTCGTTGATCCCGTATCGCTTCGCGAGCTGCGCGACCGGAGCTTGCGATCGCTGTAGCTCCGCTCGAATGGCGTGCGTGGTCTTGGCGCTCCCATGTAAAAACTGTCCCATAATCCCTCCCGCTGTGACGATGACAATCTTACACCATCACATGATGGGACTAAACACCTAGGGTCTTGTTTCACTGACTGAAACAGGCCCTAACTGCCCTCGCTGCGCGGAGCGGTCATGCGTGTCCTGCGGATTCGCGGTTCGCGCTCGAGCTGCCCCTTGGTCATAATGTCCTGCCGCATCTTGGCGCGCACATCGTGGATCGATGCGATCACCGGTCCCATCGCGACGCCAAGATCGATCAGCACCGCCTCGGCGAGTTGCAGCGAGCTTTCGAGCGTTTCGGGCACCGCATCGCTCGCCCCCGCCTGGTAGAGTGCGCCCGCATGGTCGGCGTCGCGTGCGCGGCTGATGATCGGCAGGTCCGGATATTTCTGGCGCAGCTGCCGTGTCATGCGAAGCTGCTGAACCGGATCGTCCATCGTAAGCACGATGGCCTGGGCATTCTCAATCCCCAGCTTGTCGAGGCTGCCGGGACGCGCGACATCGGCGAAGCGGACGATAAAGCCGTCGCGCCGTGCCGCGGCGACGGTGTCGATGTCGGCGTCGACGGCAATATAGGGACGGCCATGCTCGCGGAGCAGTTGGGCGACGGTGTGGCCGACGCGGCCGAACCCGACGACGACGGTGCGGCCCTCGGGTGTTTCGGCGGCCTGGCTGCTGTCGCCGCTACGCATTTCGATCCGCCGCGAAATATCGTGACCGATGCGTGCGAGCAGCGGGGTGATGGTGAGGCCGATGGCGGTGACCAACTGCCAGAATTCGGCGGTGTCGCGGCTGATGATCTGCGCCTGCAGCGCGGTGGCGAGCACGATCAGCGTTGTTTCGGACGGGCTCGACATCAGCAGGCCGACTTCGGCCGCGGTGCCGCGCCGCGCGACGTTCGAGAAACGCAGCAGCGCGGCGGTGACGATCGCCTTGATCGCGACGACGCCGACGACCGCGACGATGAGCTGCGGCCACTGGTCGGCGATCGTCTTGAGGTTCAGCCCCATGCCGACGCTGATCAGGAATACCCCGAGTGCGAGGCCTTTGAACGGCGCGGTGATCGCTTCGACCTCGCCATGATATTCGGTTTCGGCGATCATCAGCCCCGCGAGCAGCGCCCCGACGATCGGCGACAGGCCGACGGCGGCGGTGGCAAGCGCTGCGACGATGACGACGAGCAGGCTGGCGGCAAGGAACAACTCCGGGTCCTTGGCGCGCGCCGCTTGCGCGAAAATGCGCGGCAGCAGGAACCAGCCCGCGACGGCGAGTACTGCGACGACGAGGATGCCCTGCCACAGCGTGGTCAGCAACATCTCGGTATTGTCGGCAGCGGCGTTCGGAGCGAGCGCGCCAAGAATGAAGATGATCGGCACGATCGCCAGATCTTCGAACAGCAGCATTGAAAAGGATGCGCGACCGACCGCCGATTTTGTCCCGGCGATCGGCAGGACGAGCGCGGTCGACGAAAGAGCCAGCGCGATGCCGAGCCCGAAGGCGGCGGGAACCGAATAGCCGCCGACAAGCATCAGCGCGCCGCCGAGGATCGAGCCGCCAAGCAACAATTCGGCGGCGCCGATGCCGAAGACCAGCTTGCGAAGTTGCCACAGGCGGCGGAACGACAGTTCGAGCCCGATCGAAAACAGCAGCAAGATGATGCCAAATTCGGCGAACAGGGCGATGTCTTCGGTCGATCCGATCGTAACATGTTTCAGCCACGGATAATCGGCAGCCAGCATGCCGAGCCCCGACGGGCCGACGAGCAAGCCGACGAGAATGAACCCGATCACCGGGGGCAGGCGAAAGCGGGCAAAGGCGGGAATGACGATGCCCGCCGCGCCAAGCACCACCAGCGCGTTGCCGATAGCGGATGTTTCTGTTTCGGATACCATAAGGGCCGACCTTATGCAGGCCGGCCCCGATTGGCTAGTCGCGCATGTCGACTAAATCGCTAAACTATGTTCGCCGTCAGGCGCCCATCTTGGCATCGAGATTTTCGACGATCGCCTCGAAGAAGCCTTCGGTGGTCAGCCAGTTCTGGTCGGGACCGATCAGCAGCGCCAGGTCCTTGGTCATCTTGCCGCTTTCGACCGTCGCGACGCAGACCTTTTCGAGGTCGTCGGCGAACTTGATCAGTTCGGCATTGTCGTCGAGCTTGCCGCGATGCTTGAGGCCGCCGGTCCAGGCAAAGATCGACGCGATCGGGTTGGTCGACGTCGCCTTGCCCTGCTGGTGCATGCGGTAATGGCGGGTGACGGTGCCGTGCGCGGCTTCGGATTCGACCGTCTGGCCGTCGGGGGTCATCAGCACGCTCGTCATCAGGCCGAGCGAGCCGAAGCCCTGCGCGACGGTGTCCGACTGGACGTCACCGTCATAATTCTTGCAGGCCCAGACGAACTTGCCGCTCCATTTGAGCGCCGAGGCGACCATATCGTCGATCAGACGATGCTCGTACACGATGCCGATCTCGTCGAACTTCGCCTTGAATTCGGCGTTGAACACTTCTTCGAACAGGTCCTTGAACCGGCCGTCATAGGCTTTCAGGATCGTGTTCTTGGTCGACAGATACACCGGCCACTGGCGCGCGAGGCCATAGTTCAGGCTGGCGCGCGCGAAGTCGCGGATCGAATCATCGAGATTGTACATCCCCATGGCGACACCCGACGAAGGGAAGTGGAACACTTCCTCGTCGATCAGCGTGCCGTCTTCGCCTTCGAACACCAGGCGCAGCTTGCCGGGGCCGGGGACGCGGAAGTCGGTCGCCTTATACTGGTCGCCGAACGCGTGACGGCCGACGACGATCGGGTCGGTCCAGCCGGGAACGAGGCGGGGAACATTCCGCATCACGATCGGCTCGCGGAAGACAACGCCGCCGAGGATGTTGCGGATCGTGCCATTCGGCGACTTCCACATTTTCTTCAGGCCGAATTCCTCGACGCGCGCCTCGTCGGGGGTGATCGTCGCGCACTTCACGCCGACGCCATATTTCTTGATCGCGTTGGCGGCTTCGACCGTGATCTTGTCGTCGGTGCGGTCGCGTTCCTCGATACCGAGGTCGTAATAATGAAGGTCGACGTCGAGATAGGGGAGGATCAGTCGCTCGCGGATCCACTGCCAGATGATCCGGGTCATTTCGTCGCCGTCGAGTTCGACGACCGGGTTGGCTACCTTGATCTTGCCCATATCTTCGCCTTTTTCCTTGGGGAGTCGGATTGCGAGGGGCCTTAGGCAAAGCGCGGCGATAGTTCAACTGCCGTGGTGGATGCGGAACCATCGCCTTATTCGATTGTCAGTGAGGGGGACGCACCCTAGAAAGATCGGCATGTCCACAACCATCTCTTCCAATCGTCCGGGCGGCGGTATCAAGTGGCGCTGGCCCTCGGTTCACCCCGAAGGCCGCAAGTTCCTGCTCATCGCGGGCATCATCACGCTCTGCTTCTGGCTGCTCGGCTGGGAAATCATCGGCTGGCTGATGCTCGGCGTGACGATCTGGATCGGCACCTTCTTTCGCGATCCCGTTCGGGTAACGCCAACGGGCGCCGACGTGATCGTGGCGCCCGCCGACGGGCTGGTGACCCAGATCGCCGAAGTCGCCCCACCTCCGGAAATCTCCGGGCCGGATGGGCTGGTCGATGCGACGATGCTGCGCGTCTCGATCTTCATGAGCGTCTTCGACGTCCACATCAATCGCACCCCGGTTGCAGGTACGCTGCGCAAACTGGCCTATATTCCCGGGAAGTTCTTGAACGCCGACCTCGATAAGGCGAGCGAGGAAAATGAGCGTCAGCATTTCGTTGTCGAGCGCGCCGACGGCGTGCGCATCGGTTTCACCCAGATTGCGGGTCTCGTCGCGCGGCGTATCATGCCTTTCGTCAGCATGGGGGCCGACCTCACGACTGGGCAGCGCGTCGGACTGATCCGCTTCGGCAGCCGCGTCGACGTCTATCTTCCCACTGGCACCGCGCCGCAGGTGCTGCTCGGGCAGCGTACATTGGCGGGCGAGACGATCGTCGCGCGGGTCGGCACCGCCGGAACGATCGAAGGCATCGGGCAGTAACATGGCCGACGGTGCGGAGCTTCCTGTCGATGCCGAGCGGCGTCGTATCGGCGGCGTCCCGCTGCGAGCCTTTGCGCCCAACGCGATCACCATCCTCGCGCTTTGTTCGGGATTGACCGGAGTTCGCTTTGCGATTGGGGGGGATTGGGCTGCGGCTGTGACGATGATTGTCGTTGCGGGGGTGCTCGACGGCATGGACGGGCGCATCGCCCGGTTGCTGCGCGCGCAGAGCAAGTTCGGCGCCGAGCTTGATTCGCTGTCCGATGTGATCGCTTTCGGGGTCGCGCCGGCGATGATCCTGTTTCTCTGGTCGCTCGCCGACGCGCCCAAATTCGGCTGGACCGCGGCGCTCGCGCTCGCCGTCTGCTGCGCGCTGCGGCTCGCGCGGTTCAATTCGCGGATGGATGCGGATTTTCAGCCGCACAAGTCGGCGGGTTTCATGACCGGCATTCCCGCGCCCGCGGGGGCCGGGCTGTCCTTTGTTCCGGTCTATCTGTGGCTGGTGACGGGGAACGACCTGTTCCGTCAATGGTATGTCGTCATGCCCTGGGCGCTCGCGATCGCGATGCTGATGATTTCGGCGATTCCGACTTATAGCTGGTCGTCGATCCGGCTGCGCCGATCGTGGCGGTTGTTCGCGCTGGCCGGTGTCGGCCTGCTCGGTGCAGCACTCGTCACCGCGCCGTGGCAGACCTTGCTCGCGGTATGCCTGCTGTATCTGGTGATGCTGCCCTTCGGGCTTATGAGTTACGCGAAGATCAGGCGGCGCGGCTGAACGCCGGCTGCATGCGTGTCGCAGCGCGCATCGGACGCGGGGCATCGCGGCGCGCGGATGAACGGCGCAGCGTCATTTTTTGCGGCGCCGGATCCGAATGCGGCGCGCTGTCGACCGGGAAAGCCCCTTCGCCGAGCAGGGCCGAGAGAATCGCATTTTCATTATGCTTGATCATGGCCAGGATCACCGTGACGCCGAGACCGGCGGCGAGGGTGAAGAGGAGAGCGGCTGCGACCTGAACCATGATCTTGTCCTTTCGGCTTCCTTGTGCGAAACCTCTTGTTAACCAGCGACGGTTTCGTCGGACTTTTTGTTCCATGTTCCCTTTTTGTTCTCAACTGTTTTGCGACGAACCGAGTCGCTTTGTCGCCGGGGCGAGTGCGGGCATGGCTCCGTTTGGCGGTTAAAAGGCGGCATCGGGGTGGGGAGCAGTCGTTCCAACGCCGACTAAATCGTCGCCCCCGCGAAGGCGGGGGCCGCTGGCAACCTTGCGCCAGGCCGATGGCGGCCCCCACCTTCGCGGGGGCGACGGTTATTTGGCTAGTGTCCGGCTTCGGCCGCTTCTTGCCTCTCAGTTCGTCATCCCGGGCTTGACCCGGGATCCCGCTTTTCTTGGGGCATCCACCAGTTGTCGAGTTCAAGCGGGACCCCGGATCAAGTCCGGGGTGACGAAAAAGGACATGGCAGCTTCCGGCCGAAACCGGTCATGAAGCGCGGTCCACCCCTTGCATTTATCCCGTAACCCCGCTAACGGCCCGCCCATTCCACATGGAAGGCGCACATAAACCGGTGCCGGGCCCGTCGCTTGCGACACCCGGTTCTTGCTTTCCAGAGGACCAACCGGAAGGAGAAAGACTATGGCGGCACCTGTCGTCACGATGCAGAATCTTATCGAGGCTGGCGCCCACTTCGGCCACCAGACCCACCGCTGGAACCCGCGCATGAAGCCGTATATCTTCGGTGCGCGCAACGGCATCCACATTCTCGACCTGTCGCAGACCGTGCCGCTCTTTGCGCGCGCGCTCGAGTTTATCGCGTCCTCGTCGGCCGCCGGTGGCAAGGTGCTGTTCGTCGGCACCAAGCGCCAGGCGCAGGGGCCGATCGCCGACGCAGCCCGCGCTTCGGGTCAGCACTTCGTCAACCACCGCTGGCTGGGCGGCATGCTCACCAACTGGAAGACGATCTCGAACTCGATCAAGCGTCTGAAGACGCTCGAAGAGCAGCTTTCGGGCGACACTTCAGGTCTCACCAAGAAGGAAGTGCTCAACCGCACCCGCGAACGCGACAAGCTCGAAATGTCGCTCGGCGGCATCCGCGACATGGGCGGCATTCCCGACGTGATGTTCGTGATCGACGCGAACAAGGAAGAGCTGGCGATCAAGGAAGCCAATGTCCTTGGCATCCCCGTCGTCGCGATCCTCGATTCGAACGTCTCGCCCGATGGCATCGCCTTCCCGGTTCCGGCCAACGATGACGCCGCACGTGCCATCCGCCTTTACTGCGATGCGGTTGCCCAGGCGGCGACCCGTGGCGGCCAGCAGGCCCGCGCGAACCGCGGTGAAGACCTTGGCGCAGCTGTCGAGCCGGTTGCCGAAGCCGTGCTGACCGAAGAAGCGACCGCTCCGGTCGCTGAAGAAGTTGCCGCTCCGGTGACCGAAGACGAACAGGTCCCGGCCGCAGCTGCCGCTGAAACCGAACGTCAGAGCGACGCCTGAGCGCGCTGACATGGCGGGACGGCGCGTTGCTTCGGGCACCGCGCCGTCCCCGTCATGGTTTTGACTTATCGCCCCGCCATGCGCGCGGGCGTCACGCGGGCCAAGCGGGCCCGCCCCTTTTGAAAGGAAGATTTCATGGCTGAAATTACGGCCGCTCTCGTCAAGGAACTGCGCGACCGCACGGGCGCCGGCATGATGGATTGCAAGAAGGCGCTCGCCGAAAACAATGGCGACGTCGAAGCGTCGATCGATTGGCTGCGCACCAAGGGCCTTGCCGCCGCCGCCAAGAAGGCCGGCCGCGTCGCCGCCGAAGGTCTCGTCGGCTTTGCCACCGACGGCACCAAGGGTGCGCTGGTCGAAGTGAACAGCGAAACCGACTTCGTCGGCAAGAACGAGCAGTTCCAGGAATTCGTCCGCGAAGTGACGCAGGTCGCGCTCGCCGGTAACATCACCGACGCTGAAGCGCTTGGCGCCGCTGCTTATCCGACCGGCGGCACCGTCGCCGAAAAGCTGACCAGCAATATCGCGACGATCGGTGAGAACCAGTCGCTGCGCCGCGCCGCCGTTCTGTCGGTCGGCTCGGGCGTCGTGGCGGGTTATGTCCACAACGCCGTTGCGCTGGGCATGGGCAAGATCGGCGTGCTGATCGCGCTTGAATCGACCGCCGGTGCGGACGTTCTCGAACCGCTTGGCAAGCAGCTTGCGATGCATGTCGCCGCCGCTTTCCCGCTGGCGCTGAACGGCGACGATCTCGACGCCGACCTCGTCGCGCGCGAACGCGCGATCGCCGAGGAAAAGGCCGCACAGTCGGGCAAGCCCGCCGATATCGTCGCCAAGATGGTCGACGGTTCGATCGCGAAGTATCGCAAGGAAAATGCGCTTCTCTCGCAGCTTTTCGTCATGGACGGCAAGACCCCGGTCGCCGAAGTCGTCGCCGCTGCCGGCAAGGATGTCGGCGCGACGATCACGCTCAAGGGCTTCGTCCGCTTCCAGCTCGGCGAAGGCATCGAGAAGGAAGAAAGCGACTTCGCGGCGGAAGTCGCGGCGGCCGCCGGCGTTTAAGAAGAATTGGGGCTGCTGCTCCGGCAAGCGTCTTTTTCCGCTTTCGTCACCCCGGACTTGATCCGGGTCCCGCTATCGACGTCACAAAGCGGGATGCCGGATCAAGTTCGGCATGACGAAAGAGAGATCGGCTCTGATCGGGCGCGGCAGTCCGCTTGGCAATGGCGCGTACTCTGACTAGGGTGCGCGCCATTCGCATATATAGAATAGCAAGAGGTTCCCCCGATCATGGCATTGCCCGGCCTGAAACGCATCCTGCTGAAACTGTCGGGTGAGGCGCTGATGGGCCCCAGCCCCTTCGGCATCGATCCCGAAACGGTCGCGAGCATGGCGGCCGAGGTCAAGGAAGCGAAGGACAGCGGTCTCGAAATCTGCCTCGTCATCGGCGGCGGCAACATCTTCCGCGGCATGGCGGGCGCCGCCAAGGGCATGGACCGCGCGCAGGCCGATTATATGGGCATGCTCGCTACGGTCATGAACGCGCTCGCGATGCAGAATGCGCTCGAGCAACTCGGCGTCGAAACGCGCGTCCAGTCGGCGATCGAGATGGACAAGGTGTGCGAGCCGGTGATCCGCCGCCGCGCCGAACGCCATATGGAAAAGGGCCGCGTCGTGATCTTCGCCGCGGGCGTTGGCGCCCCCTATTTCACGACCGACAGCGGCGCCGCGCTCCGCGCCGCCGAGATGAAGTGCGATGCGCTGCTCAAGGGGACGAGCGTCGACGGCGTCTATAACGCCGATCCGAAGAAGGATGCGAGCGCCGTCCGCTATGACACGCTGAGCTATGACCGCGTGCTGGCGGATAATCTGAAGGTGATGGATGCGAGCGCGGTGGCGCTGTGCCGCGACAATCACATCCCGATCGTCGTGTTCAATATCCGCGAAGCGGGCAATCTGGCGCGCGTGCTGGCAGGCGAGGGCGTTTCGACCATCGTCGGCGATGCCGATTAAGGAATATATGTCGGCGATGCCGCCTGAAGCGAAACAAGAGAGGAAAAGACGATGGCGAAATATGACAAGGCCGACCTCGAGCGCCGCATGCACGGCGCGGTCGAATCGCTGAAGAGCGATCTTGCGGGCCTGCGTACCGGCCGCGCGCACACCGCGCTGCTCGATCCGGTGACGGTCGAGGTCTATGGCAGCCATATGCCGCTCAACCAGGTGGCATCGGTCAGCGCCCCCGAACCGCGCATGCTGTCGGTGCAGGTCTGGGACAAGTCGAATGTCGGCCCGGTCGACAAGGCGATCCGTTCGGCGGGCCTCGGCCTCAACCCGATCGTCGATGGCCAGACGCTGCGTCTGCCGATCCCCGAAATGACGCAGGAACGCCGCAAGGAATTGTCGAAACTCGCCGGCAAATATGCCGAGGCGTCGCGTATCGCGGTCCGCAACGTCCGCCGCGACGGCATGGACAATCTGAAGGCCGACGAAAACAAGAAGGAAATCAGCGAGGACGAGCGCAAGCGCCACGAAGCTGAGGTGCAGAAGCTGACCGACGCGACGATCGCCGAGATCGATAGTGCTGCGGCGAGCAAGGAAAAGGAAATCCTGGGCTAGTGCGTTTTTGCACCGTCTTTTCAGCCGTTCGGGCTGAGCCTGTCGAAGCCCCGTCCTTCTCTTTCGCAAGAAAGAACGGCCTCCTTCGGCTGCCTGCCTGCGGCAGCCGCTCAGGAGATGCTTCGACAAGCTCAGGACGAACGGATTTTTGAGTTCGCCGATGTCGGTTCCCGATCACGGCGCCCGCCATGTCGCCATCATCATGGATGGCAATGGCCGCTGGGCAAAGAAGCGCTTCCTGCCGCGCGTCGCGGGTCATCGCGCCGGCGTCGAGGCGGTACGCACGATCGTGCGCGCCGCCGGCGACCTGGGGCTTGAGGTGCTGACACTCTATGCCTTTTCGTCGGAAAACTGGAAGCGCCCCGAAGAAGAAGTCAGCGACCTGATGGGGCTGATGAAGCGTTTCATCCTGTCCGATCTCGACGAATTCGCCGCGAACGACGTCAAGCTGAAGGTGATCGGCAACTGGCGCGCGCTCGCCCCCGACGTCGTCGCGCTGATCGAGAACGCGCTCGACCGTACGTCGGGGAACAAGCGCACCACGCTGGCGGTCGCACTCAACTATGGCGCACAGGACGAACTGGTGCGCGCGGCGACCGCAGCCGCGGCAACCGGCGCGATCACGGCGGAGGCGATCGAGGCCCATCTCGACACCGCCGACATGCCGCCGCTCGACCTGCTCATCCGCACCTCGGGCGAGGTCCGCTTGTCGAATTTCCTGCTGTGGCAGTCGGCCTATGCCGAACTTTATTTCACTGATCGGCTATGGCCGGATTTCAAGCCCGCCGACCTGGCGGCGGCGCTCGATCATTTTGCGCGGCGCGAGCGCCGCTACGGGGGGCTTTAGGGATATGGCGACAGCGGTAAAGTCGGACCTGTGGGTGCGCGCCGGATCGGCGATCGTCCTGTTTGCGATTGCGGGTGCGGCGCTCTGGTTCGGCGGCATCGTCTTCGGCTTTCTGCTGCTTGTCGGCGGTGCGCTCGTGCTGGTCGAATGGCTTGCGCTGGTGCGCGCGATGCAACTGGGCAGTGGTGCGAAAAATGCGCTGATGCTGCTCGGCCCGCTGCTCGTCGCCGGTGCGATGGCGGGGCTGTGGTTCATTCGCGATCATCTGGGCGTCACCGCGGCGCTGTGGGTGTTCGGCATGGTGTGGGCGACCGACATCGGCGCCTATTTCGCCGGGCGGGCCTTTGGCGGCGCGCGGCTCGCGCCGAAAATCAGCCCGTCGAAAACCTGGTCGGGCCTGATCGGCGGGATGATCGCGGCGCTTGTCGCCAGCGCGACGATCGGCGACCGCGGCGGCATCATCGGCGTTCCGCTGTGGATTGGCCTGTTCATGGGATTGTTCGCGCAGCTTGGCGATCTGGCGCAAAGCTGGATGAAGCGCCGTGCCGGCGTCAAGGATTCGGGCAAGCTGATCCCGGGCCACGGCGGCCTGTTCGACCGTGTCGACGGGCTGCTGCCGGTGGCGCTGATCCTCGGCATCCTCGCTTTTGCGGGGCAGATCGCCGTGCGGGCGGCCGCATGACGCGCTGCCTCTCGCTGTTCGGGGCCACGGGATCGGTCGGGCAATCGACCCTCGATCTCATCCGCCGCGACGGCGAGGCATGGCGCGTCGGGGTGCTGACCGCGAATAGCGATGTTACCGAACTGGCGAAGCTGGCACGGGAATTTCGCCCCGATATCGCGGTGATCGCCGACGAGGCGCGGCACGGCGAGCTTGCCGAGGCGCTGGCGGGGACGGACATCGAAGCCGCCGCCGGTGCCGATGCGCTGGTCGAGGCGGCGCGGCGGCCCGCCGACCTGGTGATGGCCGCGATCGTCGGCTGCGCCGGTCTGGCGCCGACGATGGCGGCGATCGAAAGCGGCACCGACGTCGCGCTGGCGAACAAGGAAGCGCTGGTTTCCGCCGGCGAACTGATGACCGCCGCGGCGCGGACGTCGGGTTCGACGCTGCTCCCGGTCGACAGCGAGCATAATGCGATTTTCCAGTGCCTCGCGGGCGGACGAATCGAGCAGGTGCGGCGGATCATCCTGACCGCGAGCGGCGGGCCGTTCCGGACGATGAGCGCCGCCGACATGGCGCGGGTAACGCCGAGCGAGGCCGTCGCGCACCCCAATTGGTCGATGGGCGCCAAGATCAGCGTCGATTCGGCGACGATGATGAACAAGGGCCTCGAACTCATCGAGGCGCATCATCTTTTTCCCGTCGGGCTCGAGCGGATCGAGATTCTGGTCCACCCGCAGTCGGTGATCCACAGCCTCGTCGAATATATCGACTGCTCGACGCTCGCGCAGCTCGGCTCGCCCGACATGCGGATCCCGATCGCGAGCGCGCTTGCCTGGCCGCAGCGGATGGCGACGCCGTGCGCGCCGCTCGACCTCGCGACGATAGCGCGGCTCGATTTCGAGGCGCCCGACGAGGTGCGTTTTCCCGCGACGGCGCTGTGCCGCGCCGCGATTGCGGAGGGCGGCGCGCGGCCGGCGCAGCTCAACGCCGCGAACGAGGTGGCGGTCGCCGCGTTCCTGGCGGGGCGCATTTCCTTTCCGGCGATCGTCGATACGGTGCGCCGGGTGATCGATGCCGCGGCGCCGGCCGCGCCGACATCGCTTCACGACATATTCAGCGTCGATGCCGCATCGCGGGCGGCTGCCCGATATTTTGTGGACCAATGTGAACATGCTTGAAGCCCCCGGTATCCCCTTCACCATCCTCGCTTTCCTGCTCGTGCTCGGCCCGCTCGTGTTCGTGCACGAATATGGTCATTATATCGTCGGCCGCTGGTGCGGGGTGAAGGCGGATACCTTCTCGATCGGGTTCGGCCGCAAGATTCTGGGCTGGACCGACAAGCGCGGCACCGAATGGAAGGTCGGCTGGCTGCCGCTCGGCGGTTATGTCCAGTTCGCGGGCGATCGCGATGCGGTCAGCCAGCCCGACGCCGGCTGGCAGCAACTGCCCGACGCCGAACGCTCGCACAGCTTTCCCGCCCAGCCGGTGTGGAAGCGCGCCTTGATCGTCGTTGCGGGACCGGTGACCAATTTCCTGTTCGCGATCCTGATCCTCGCCGGCTTTGCCTGGATCGCGGGTACGCCGACGACGCCCCCCGTTGCGGGTTCGGTGATGGCAGGATCGGCAGCGGACGCCGCGGGTATCCGCGCGGGCGATCGCATCGTTTCGATCGACGGCCGCACCGTCGACGTCTTCACCGATATCCCGATGGCCATCGGCCATCGTCCGGGCGAAGCGGTCGAGGTGCGGATCGCGCGGGGCGGGGCCGAAGAGACGCTGCGCCTCACCCCCCGGCTGGTGAAGGAAAAGGACCGGTTCGGCAACAGCTTCGAGCGCGGCGTCATCGGCATTGCGGCGGGCGAGGTGGTGTTCGAACGGGCCTCGCTGGCCGAGGCGCCGCTGGTGGGTCTGAAACAAACCGCGCAGATCATCCGGCAGACGGGGGAGGTGCTCGTCCAGCTGCTGACCGGCAACCGCTCGGTGAAGGATCTCAGCGGTCCGCTCAACATTGCCAAGGTGTCGGGCGAGGCGGCCAGCCTGGGAATCGCGTCGCTGATCTTCCTGATCGCGCTGATCTCCATCAATCTGGGGTTCATCAACCTGTTGCCATTGCCCATGCTCGATGGCGGTCATTTGCTTTTTTACGGATATGAGGCGATCAGGCGGCGTCCTGCACCGGCGAAAGTGCAGGAATGGGCGTTTCGATTCGGCTTTGCGGCGGTCGTGACGCTGATGCTGGTCGTGACTTTCAATGATTTGGGCTCATTCGGCCTGTGGGATCGGATCGCCCGCTTGATTGGATAGCCGGACTGGGGCAGGGAGTGCGCGCGAACCGCCGAAAAAGGGGGCTCGCCGCTTTTGAGTTATTTTTGCGGGATGAACAGCGTGGCCTCACTCAAAACTTCGGCGCGGATGCAGCTGTCGGCACTCCTCATGGCAGGAACGATGCTGGCACCCGTCGCGCCGCTCATGGCGCAGGAAGCCGCTCCGCCGGTCGCGGCGCCGACCGTCCCGGCACCCCCGGCGCCCGAGGCCGCACCATCGGCGACGACCGTGCAGTCGATCACCGTGGCCGGCAACCAGCGGCTCGAGGCGCAGACGATCCTGTCCTACCTCCGCCTGCGCGTCGGGCAGCCCTATGATCGCGCGACGCTCGACCAGGCGCTGAAGGATCTCGCCGCCACCGAATTGTTCAAGGATTTCCAGATCACCGACAATGCCGGTGCGCTGACGATCCAGGTCACCGAAAACCCGGTGATCAACCGCGTGATCCTGGAGGGCAACAAGCGGCTGAAAGAGGACAAGATCCGTCCCGAGATCAAACTGTCGCCGCGCCAGATCTTCACCAGGTCGAAAGTCCGCGCCGACGTTGCGCGCATCATCGAACTCTACAAGCGCCAAGGCCGTTTCGCGGCGACGGTCGAGCCGAAGATGGTGTCGCTCGACCAGAACCGCGTCGACGTCGTGTTCGAAATCAACGAAGGGCCGAAATCGAAGGTCCGCCAGATCAACATCATCGGCAACGAGAAGTTCAGCGACGGCGATCTCAAGGACGAGATGGCGACGAAGCAATCGGGCCTGCTGACGATGCTGTCGTCGAATACCAGCTACGATCCCGACCGTCTGGCCTACGACCAGCAGAAGCTGCGCCTGTTCTACCTGCAGAACGGCTATGCCGATTTCCGCGTGATTTCGGCGGTCGCCGAGCTGACGAGCAACAAGCAGGACTTCATCATCACTTACGTCGTCGAGGAGGGCGAACGCTACAAGTTCGGCGACGTCGACGTGAAGAGCGAAATCCGCGACTTCCGGCCGGAAACGCTGAAGACGCTGTTGCCGATGAAGAAGGACGACTGGTACGACGCCAAGCTGGTCGAGGACACGGTCGAAAGCCTGAGCGAGACCGCCGGCCTGTTCGGTTACGCCTTTGCCGACATCAGCCCCGAATTCCGCCGCGACCCCGAAACGCGCACGATGGGGATTACCTTCAACGTCGCCGAAAGCCCGCGTACCTACGTCGAGCGCATCGACGTCAACGGCAACACGCTGACGCATGACAAGGTCGTGCGCCGCGAATTCCGTCTCAATGAAGGCGACGCCTTCAACAGCTTCGGGATCAAGCGCACCGAGAACCGCATCAACAGCCTCGGCTATTTCCAGGAGAATCTGGAGATCGAGCGCAAGGAAGGCAGCGCGCCCGACCGTATCGTGCTGGAAACCAATGTTCAGGAAAAGCCGACCGGTGAACTGTCGCTGTCGGCCGGTTTCTCGTCGATCGAGAATTTCCTGCTCCAGGGATCGATCCGCCAGCGCAACTTCCGCGGCCTCGGCCAGCAATTGCAGGCGTCGGTCAATTATTCGAGCTATTCGAAATCGGTCGAACTGGGCTTTACCGAGCCCTATCTGTTCGACCGCAACATCTCGATCGGCGGCAGCATCTATCGCCGCGATTTGAACTCGTTCAACTTCATCGGTAGCGATCGCCGGACGACGTTCGAGCAATCGACGACGGGTTTCCAGATCAACGCCGGCGTGCCGCTGACCGAATTCATGTCCTTCTTCACGCGTTACAGCCTGAATTTCGACGATGTGTCGCTCGACAAGAATCTCTATTATTTCCGCGACCAGTGCGATCCGCTCGTCGCCGGCCGCTATCTGTGCGACGCGATCGGCAAGCGGACGACGTCGCTGCTCGGCTTCACACTCGCCTATGACGACCGCGACAACCGCCTGCGCCCGACGCGCGGCCAGTCGCTGTCGCTCAGCCAGGATTTTGCCGGCCTCGGCGGCAGCGTCAAATATGTTCGCACCCGTGCCTCGGCGTCGAAGCACTTCAATCTCGGCAGCCGCTTCATCCTCAACGTCTCGGCCGAGGGCGGTTATATCTATCCGCTCGGCGGGCGTCCGACGCCGACGAGCGACAAGGTCCGCCTGACCGACCGCTTCTTCCTCGGCGAACCGCAGATGCGCGGTTTCGACATCCGCGGTGTCGGCCCGCGCGTCATCCGCTATACGAGCGTCGACCTGACCGACCCCGCGAATCCGGTTCTCGACACCACGGCCAACAGGCAGCAGATCGACGACGCCCTGGGTGGCCGGGCTTATTATCAGGGCCGGCTCGAGGTCGATATTCCGCTTGGTACCGGCGCCAAGGAACTGGGGCTGCGGCCATCGGTGTTCCTCGACGTTGGTTCGGTGTTCGGCGTGAGGCGCCCCACGCTTACGGTTCTCGAAGATTTTCGCGATACCCGCCCGGGAGTCGAAGGTTCGGGTTCCATCAAAACGCTTTGTCGCAATAAAACGACGGGCGTTCAGCAATTCGCAACCCGTCCCGTCGGCCAAGACGGGCAGCCGACCAGCAATCAATATACTGTCTGCCCGACCGATTTTTCTCCCCTTAGCCCCTTCGAGGAACGCTATTTCGGCGACAGCTGGATGCCGCGCGTCTCGATCGGTGCCGGTGTCAACTGGAACTCGCCCTTTGGTCCTTTCCGGATCGACTTCGCTTACGCCCTTCGCAAAGAAGAGGGCGACGATACCAAACGCTTCTCATTCAACGTAGGAACCCAATTCTGATGAAGAAAATCCTTGTCGCTTCGGCGCTGGCGATGGCCACGCTGTCGGTTTCGCCCATCGCCGCCGCCCCTGCATTCGCCCAGGCAAAGGCGGTTGCCGTCGCCGATGTCCGTGCGGCCGCCGCGCGTTCGAACGCTTTCCAGACTGCCACGAAGCAGATCGAAACGACCTATAAGGCGCAGATCGACCAGCAGCAGTCGCGCGGCCAGACGCTGCAGGCCGAAATCAACGTGCTGATCGCCAAATATAATGAAGAGGCGAAGAAGACCCCGCAGAACCAGGCTGCGCTGCAGGCGGCCGCCAAGGCGGTCCAGGACAAGCGCCAGTCGGCGCAGGACGAACTCGGCAAGATCGGCGCGCCCGTCGACCTCGCCATCGCCTATGTCGAAGACCAGATCAGCGTTCGCATGAACGAAGCGATCAAGGCGGCGATGACCGCGAAGAAGGTCGATCTGCTGCTCAACCCCGATGCGGTGCTGGCGCGCGAAAACAATGTCGACGTGACCGACGCGGTGGTGACCGAACTCAACCGCCTGCTGCCCAGCGTGTCGACCGCGGCGCCCGCCGGTTATCAGCCGGGCCAGCTCGTGCAGCAGCGCAACCAGCAGTTGATGGACGCCGCCCGTTCCGCGCAGGGTACGCCCGCCGCGCCGGCGCCGACGGGCACCCCGCCGGCAACCCGCTGATCGGATGACCGACGGGGAAAAGGCCGCGGGCGCGTTGGGTCCGGTGGATATCCGCCGGATCCTGACGCTGCTGCCGCATCGTTATCCGATGCTGCTCGTCGACCGGGTGGAATCGATGGTGAAAGACACCTCGATCCACGCGGTCAAGGCGGTGACGATGAACGAGCCCTTCTTTCAGGGCCATTTTCCCGGCCGGCCGATCATGCCCGGCGTCCTCATCGTCGAGGCGCTGGCACAGGCCGGCGGTATCCTCGCGGTCGAATCGCTCGGGCTCGGCGGTTCGGGCAAGCTCGTCTATTTCATGGGCATCGACGGGGTGAAGTTCCGCAAGCCCGTCGAACCCGGCGTCCTGCTCGACCTCCACGTCACCATCCTTCAGGCGAAGCGGAACATCTGCAAGTTCGAAGGCAAGGCGATGCTGGGCGGCCAACTGGCGACCGAATGCCAGTTTACGGCGATGATCGCCGATCCGCCGGGCGACTGACGACAACCTCTCTTCATCGTCATCCCGGCGAAGGCCGGGATCTCTCCCAAGCATCCATACGCACCGGTGAGATTCCGGCGTTCGCCGGGATGACGAGGCGAGGGGTGTTGCATTTTCCATCATTCGCCGTTAGGGGCCACCGCTTCGCGGACCCTGACGGGGACGCATCGACTCACGCGGCTGGTCGGTAACCAGCGGCACAGGAGCCCAAGACATGAAAAAAGACATTCATCCCGCCTATCACATGATCACGGTCAAGATGACCGACGGCACCGAATATCAGACGCGCTCGACCTGGGGCAGCGAAGGTGACGTGATGACGCTGGAAATCGACCCCACCGCGCACCCGGCATGGACCGGCGGCACGGGCCGTATGCTCGACGCGGGCGGCCAGGTCGCGAAGTTCAACAAGCGCTTCGGTGGTCTTACCCTCAAGCGTTAAGCCCTCGGCCTTCAGCCCAGGACTTTAGCAAGCGCGCTTTGCCACCCGGCAAGGCGCGTTTTGCGTTTCGCGGCATCGAGCGCGGGCGTGAAGCGCGTGGCGGTGCCGCGCATCGCCTTGGCTGCAGCGGCGAGGTCGGGGTAAAGCCCGGCGCCGGTCGCGGCGAGCATCGCCGCGCCCAGCGCGGTACTCTCGACGAAATCGGGCCGCTCGACGGACAGGTCGAGCATGTCGGCCAGATCCTGCGCCATCCAGTCGTTCGCGGCCATGCCGCCATCGATGCGGAGTTCCGCCCAATCGACCCCATCGGCGGCAAAGGCCGATTTCAGGTCGTGCGCCTGATAGGCCTGCGCTTCGAGCGCGGCGCGTGCGACATGCGCCTTGCCGGTCGCGAAGTTCAGCCCCGAAATCGCGGCAAGCGCGTCGGGCCGCCAGTGCGGCGCGCCAAGCCCGGTGAGGGCAGGGACAAGGTAGACGCCGCCATTGTCGGCGATCGATCGCGCCAGCCCCTCGCTTTCGCCGGCGCTCGCGAGCAGGCCCAGCCCGTCGCGCAGCCATTTGACCAGACTGCCCGCGACGAACACCGATCCCTCGAGCGCATAGCTGCGGGTATCGCCTTCCTGCACCAGCACCGTGGCAAGCAGGCGATTGTCCGACATCGGCCGCGTCGTGCCGCTGGCCGAAAGGATGAAGGCGCCGGTGCCGAAGGTCGCCTTGGTCTGGCCCGGTGAAAGGCACGCCTGGCCGATCGTCGCCGCTTGCTGGTCGCCCGCCATGCCGCAGATGGGAATCGCGCCGCCGAAAAGCGCCGGGTCGGTCGCGCCGATGCGCGTGGTACAGCCGGTGATTTCGGGGAGCAAGCGCATCGGGACGCCGAGCAGGTCGCAGAGTTCGCTGTCCCATCCGCCGCTACCATTGATGTCCATCAACAGCGTTCGCGATGCATTGCTGGCGTCGGTGACGTGGATGCCGCCGGTCAGCCGGTAGGTCAGATAGGATTCGATCGTTCCCGCCGCCAGCCGGTCGCCGGCTTCCTCAAGCTGCGGCCAGTGTTTCAGCGCCCAGCCGATCTTGGTTCCCGAAAAATAGGGATCGAGCAGCAGGCCGCTCTTCGCCTGCACCATCGGTTCATGGCCCGCATCCTTCAGCGCGGCGCAATCGGCGGCCGAACGGCGATCCTGCCACACGATCGCGGGCGCGAGAGGTTCGCCGGTGGTGCGGTCCCAGAACACCACGGTCTCGCGCTGATTGGTGATCCCGATCGCAGCGATCCGGCCGGCGCCGCCCGCCTGTGCGATCATCTCGCGCGTGCAGGCGAGGGTGGCGTCCCAGATTTCGGCGGCGTCATGCTCGACGAGGCCCGGACCGGGATAATGTTGCCGGAACTCGCGCTGGGCGCTGCCGAGCGGAATGCCGTCGGCGCCGAAGAGCATCGTCCGCGTCGATGTCGTGCCCTCGTCGATGACGATGATCTTCTCGGCCATGGCACTCTCCCTCTTTCGCCTTTGATGCAAAAAGAAAGGGGCGCCGACAAGGCGCGCGACACATACATTCGTATCCGGCTTGCAAAATTACGGCGACTGTGCCATATATTGTGCAGCGCAGCATGGCGGGATCACCCGCCGCAACCACCGGCAGCGTGATTTTCCCGCCCGAATCAGGCGCGGGACGAGCCGGACCAGCGCTTTGTCCCCAGAGGCACCCTTTCACGCGGGTCGTTTCGAACCCGCGGCCGTGCGCCGTCCGTTCGATACGAACGGATGCGCCTGCGCGTCGCCCTATGTGAGTATCTTATGACGACTTTCAACGACTTTGGCCTGCACGCCGACATCAATCGCGCGCTTGCCGCCAAGGATTATACCACCCCGACCCCGATCCAGACGCAGGCGATCCCGCCGCTGATGAAGGGCCGCGACCTGTGCGGTATCGCGCAGACGGGCACCGGCAAGACCGCCGGCTTCTCGCTGCCGTCGATTCATCACCTGTTGACCTATCCGCACCGGCCGACCCCGCGCGGTTGCCGGATGCTCGTCCTCGCGCCGACGCGTGAACTTGCGGCGCAGATCGCGCAGAGCTGCCGCGATTATGGCCGTTTCACGAAGCTGTCGGTTTCGACGGTGTTCGGCGGGGTTCCGATCAACAAGCAGATCCGCGACCTGTCGAACGGCGTCGATATCCTCGTCGCCACGCCGGGCCGCCTGCTCGACCTGATCGACCAGCGCGCGCTGCGCCTCGACGATGTCGAAATCTTCGTCCTCGACGAAGCCGACCAGATGATGGACATGGGCTTCATCCACTCGCTGCGCCGCATCGCCAAGCTGTTGCCGTCGCGCCGCCAGAACCTGTTCTTCTCGGCGACGATGCCCAAGGAAATCGCACACCTCGCCGAACAGTTCCTCAACGATCCGGTCACCGTGTCGGTCACCCCCGCGGCGACGACGGTCGAAAAGATCAGCCAGTTCGCGACCTTCGTCGAACAGAAGGAAAAGCAGGCGCTGCTCCATTCGATCGTCGCCAGCGAAGATATCGATCGCGCGCTGATCTTCACCCGCACCAAGCATGGCGCCGACCGCGTCGTGCGTCACCTCGCGGGTGCCGGCATCAAGGCGATGGCGATCCATGGCAACAAGAGCCAGTCGCAGCGCACTCACGCGCTGCAGGCCTTCCGCTCGGGCGACATCAAGCTGCTCGTCGCGACCGACATCGCCGCGCGCGGGATCGACGTGTCGGGCGTGTCGCACGTCATCAACTTCGAAATTCCGAACGTGCCCGAACAATATGTCCACCGCATCGGCCGCACCGCGCGCGCCGGCGCCGAGGGCAAGGCGATCAGCTTCATCGCGCCCGACGAGCGGCCGTACATGCGCGATATCGAGCGCGTCACCCGGTCCAAGTCCGAACCGATGCCGCTGCCCGAGAATTTCAACGAGATGGTGCGCAACCTGCCCAAGCCGGTTGCGGGCCCCCGCGACACCGGCAGCCAGGGCCGCGACCCGAACCGCCAGCGCCAGGAAGCGAATCGCGGGCGCAATGGCGGCAAGCCGCAAGGCGAGCGCGGCCCGCGCCGTGATGGCGCCGCCGGCGAAGGCGCCGAAGGCCAGCGCAAGCGCCGCTTCCGCCCGCGCAACAAAAGCGTCGGCGCGCACAAGGGCGTGGTGAAGCGCGTCGGTTGACGCGCTAAACAAACCTCTCATTACCGCTCGTGCTGAGCTTGTCGAAGCACCGTCCTTTCCTTCAGGCATCGTGCGAAGGAAGGACGACCCTTCGACAGGCTCAGGGCGAGCGGTTCTGATTTGACGCTTGCCGTTTACCCGTTAGACCTCCTTCGCTCCTCTTCATCAGGGGAGGGGCTAAAAAAGGGGCAGGGATGACGACCGACGCGGCGGCAGGCACGACCGGAACCCGGCAGAGCGAGCGCAAGGTCATCTTGGCCTCGTCGCTTGGTACCGTGTTCGAATGGTATGATTTCTACCTCTACGGCCTGCTCGCGACGATCATCTCGGCGCAATTCTTCTCGGGCGTCAACGAAACCACCGGCTTCATTTTCGCGCTCGCCGCCTTCGCGGCGGGCTTTGCTGTCAGGCCCTTCGGTGCGCTCGTGTTCGGGCGCATCGGCGACCTCGTCGGACGCAAGAACACCTTTCTCGTCACCATGGGGCTGATGGGCGCCTCGACCTTCCTCGTCGGCGTCCTGCCCAGCTATACGTCGATCGGCGTCGCCTCGCCGATCCTTCTCGTGCTGCTGCGCCTCGTCCAGGGGCTCGCGCTCGGCGGCGAATATGGCGGCGCCGCCACCTATGTCGCCGAACATGCGCCCGAAGGGAAACGCGGGCTCTTTACCAGCTTCATCCAGACCACCGCGACGCTCGGGCTGTTCGCGGCGCTCGGCGTCGTCATCGCGATCCGCTCGATCATCGGCGAAGCCGCCTTCGCCGACTGGGGCTGGCGCATCCCCTTCCTGATCTCGGTCATCCTGCTCGGCGTGTCGCTGTGGATCCGCCTCCAGCTCGAGGAAAGCCCGGTCTTCAAGCAGATGAAGGAGGAGGGAACGACCTCGAAGGCGCCGCTGACCGAGGCCTTCGGACGCTGGGAAAACCTCAAATGGGTGATCGTCGCGCTGTTCGGCGCGGTCGCGGGGCAGGCGGTCGTCTGGTATTCGGGGCAGTTCTACGCGCTCTTCTTCCTTGAAAAGACGCTGAAGGTCGATGGCGCGACCGCGAACATCCTGATCGCCATCGCGCTCGCGCTCGGCACGCCCTTCTTCATCTTCTTCGGCTGGCTCAGCGACAAGGTCGGCCGCAAGCCGATCATCCTTGCTGGCTGCGTGCTCGCCGCGATCACCTATTTCCCAGCCTTCCAGATGCTGACCGCCGCCGCAAACCCCGCGATGGCGAAGGCACAGGCGGGCGCCGCCGTTTCGGTGACCGCCGATCCCGGCGCCTGCGCCTTCCAATTCGATCCGGTGGGCAAGAACAAGTTCGAAAGCACGGGCTGCGACATCGCCAAATCGGCACTCGCAAAGGCGGGCGTCAGCTATACGAGCCATGTGCGCGACCGGCCGGCCGGCCGGCCGGCGCATGTCCGTATCGGCGAACGCGTGCTGATCGCACCCGAGCCATGGCGCCTCGCCGAAAGCGAACGCGCCGGAGCGGTCGAAGCCTTTCGCGGCGAACTCGCGGCGGCGACGGCCGGCGCGGGCTATCCCGTCAAGGCAGACCCCGCCGTCATCAACAAGCCGCTTGTCGTCGCGATCCTCTTCTACCTCGTGTTGCTCGTGACGATGGTCTATGGCCCGATCGCCGCGCTGCTTGTCGAACTCTTCCCCAGCCGCATCCGTTACACCGCCATGTCGCTGCCCTATCATATCGGCAATGGCTGGTTCGGCGGCTTCCTGCCGACGGCGGCGTTCGCGATGGTCGCGGCCACGGGCGACATATATTATGGCCTCTGGTATCCCGTCGTTGTCGCAGTGCTCACGGTGATCATTGGACTGTTGTTCCTGCCCGAAACCTTTCGCCGCTCGATCCACCAATAGGCGGTAGATTGACGGCGCGCATGTCGCGGGGCTAGTTTCGCTTCGGGTCGTTGGGGGACCATGACGCGATGATCGATCAGGACGAATTTGAACCGCTGCCGCCGCAGCGCCCTTTGTTTCGCCGCAAGCGGGTGCTGATCCCGTTCGCGATCCTTGGCGCGATCCTCGTGCTTTTCCTGATGCTGCGCACGCCCGACACCGATCGCGACGAAATGATCGCCAAATATGGCGGCGAGGCATCCGAATTCGCCGCGGGTCCGGCGGGACAACAGATCCATTACCGCGACCAGGGGCGCCGCGACGCCCCGGCAATCGTCCTGCTCCACGGATCAAACAGCAGCCTCCACACATGGGAACCGATGGTACAGCGGCTTGGCGATCGGTATCGCATTGTCACGCTCGACCTGCCTGGCCATGGCCTGACCGGAGGCACTCCCGACCGCGACTATAGCGCCGACGGAATGATGGCGGCGGTGGATGTCGTCGCAGCAAAGCTCGATCTCGACCATTTCACCCTGGGCGGCAATTCCATGGGCGGCTGGGTCGCCTGGCGCTATGCGCTGGCCGAGCCCGCTCGCGTTGACGCGCTGCTGCTGCTCGACGCCGGGGGTATGCCGCCGCGCAAGGGCGACAAGGCACCGCCGTCCAACATCGGTTTCCGGATTCTCAAATATCCGGCCGGGCGCTGGCTCGCGGGGCAGATCACCCCGCGCTCGCTGGTGGAACAATCCTTGCGCGGCTCGGTCGAGCGGCAGGACATCGTCGATGATGCCATGGTCGACCGTTACTGGCAGTTGCTGCGCTTCCCTGGCAATCGCCAGGCAACGTCGCTGCGCGCCACGCTCGATCGACAGCCCGCGATGGCCGACCGCATCGGCGACATCAAAGTTCCGACGCTGATCCTGTTCGGCAAGCAGGACCGGCTGATCAACCCCAGCGCCGCGCAGAGTTTCCACGAACGCATCGCGGGATCGGAAGTCGTGCTGCTCGACGATGTCGGCCATTTGCCGATGGAGGAAGCGCCGGATGTGACCGCGAATGCGATCGCCGACTTCCTCAGGCGGCGGCTTGCTGCCCCGGACGCGACCGGCCCGACGCCGGCTGGTCCAGAAACGCGTTGATCCGATCCGCCGTCGCGGCGGCGTGGGTGAAGGGGAAGAGGTGCGACCCGGGCACCACCTCCAGCAGCGCACCGTCGATCAGCCCGGCGATCGTCTGGCCGTGAAATGCAGGAACGACGCCGTCGCGCTCGCCCATCAGGATCAGCACCGGAACGTCCTTGAGCTGCGGCAGCATCGCCGCGCTCGTCCAGCCCGCCATCGCCATTGACTGATAGGCCAGGCCGAGCGGCGTCGCGGTCGGCAGTTTCAGCCCGCTCGCGAGCATATCGTCGTCGAGCAGCGCCGCCCAGCCGATCCCGGGCGCGGTCACCGTCGGTGTCGTCGCCATCAGGACGAGGCGGCGGACGCGGCCGGGAAACTGGACCGCGACCTGCTGCGCCAGCGCGCCGCCCCAACTGAACCCGGCGACGTCGATCGCCTTGTGCCCCAGCCGGTCAGCGATCTCCATGACCACCGCGGCCATCGTCGATGCGCCATAGGGGAGCAGTGCGTCGGGCGAACCGCCGACGCCCGGCATATCGAGCGTCCACACCTCGCGCTCGGCTATCCGGGCGAGCAGGGGCGCCGCGGCGGCGATATCGGCGCCGATGCCGTTCAGGAACAGCAGCGGAGTCCCTGCGGCCCCCGCACGCCAGCGCGCGACGCGCAGCGTCATGCCATAGACATGTTCGGTGCTGATGGCGGGGCGCCCGCTAATCCTCGTCATGGAGCGGGCTTTCGCATGTTTCGGTGACAGAAGAAACCTATTCGGCGCCCTGTTGCCGTGCCAGGGCGGCGGCTTGTTCGTAGCGCAGGCAGTCGAAGATCTTCGCACCGGCCAGGAAAACCGCGCCGCTGCATGCCGCCATCAGCAGTTTCCCGCCGACGCCCGGGAACTGATCGAGATAGGCATGTCCGCGCGCCATCGCGCCAAGCGCCAGCGCATAAATGATGAGGCACGCCTCGAACCGGGTCTTGATGACGAACAGGCGTCCGATTTTCTTCAGCATCACCATATCCTAGGCAAGAGCCATGCCAGTGGCGAAAATCCGCGATTCGGCGCCTCGGGCTTATGGTAAACTGTAAGTTAATCCGACAAGCGGGGGAATAGGGAGTTGGCGAGCGACCGTTTTGGGGTGGGGGGCGCCGTTCCCAAGCAGGCTAAACCGTCGCCCCCGCGAAGGCGGGGGCCGCCGTCGGCCTAGCGCAAGGTTGCCAGCGGCCCCCGCCTTCGCGGGGGCGACGTTTTTTTAGTTACGGCAACGACCCGCCGTTTCCCGACATTCAAACCAGTTCGTTCAGCTCCAACGCCTCGAGCAAGGCGGCGCGCGCCCGGCGCACATCGGCGACGAGGCCCGCCGAAGCGAGGTCGCCTGCGGCAATCGCCTCGGGCCAGTGCGCCGCGATCACCGCAGCGATGCGGTCGAGCTTCGCCGCGTCAGCCATAAAGCGCGGGTCGACGGTATCCGGATCGGCGACGACGCGCAGGCGAAGGCAAGCGGGGCCGCCGCCATTCGCCATCGACTGGCGGACATCGACGGGGAACAATTTGCGGATCGGGCCATTGCCAGCGACATGGGCTTCCAGCCATTGCCAGACCGCGGGCGTTTCGCGCGCTTCCGACGGGAGCACCAGCCCCATGCCGGCGCCGTCCGGCAGGCTGACGAGCTGGGCATTGAACAGATAGGATCTGATCGCATCGGGCAGGCTGACCGCGTTCGCGGGCACCTCGACGATCTCGACCGCGGGGAAGGCGGCGCGAATTTGCGCGTGCGCCGCATCGCGGTCCTCGAACGCGGTTTCGTGCGTGAACAGCACGCGCTCGTTGGCGACTGCGACGACGTCGTTGTGGAAGGCACCGCCCTGAATCGCGGTGTCGGACTGGCGGATGAAGAGCGCCCGCGCCGGATCGAGCCGGTGCCGGCGTGCGATCGCTTTCGACGCGTCGAGATGCTGGCGTGCCGGGAACCGCCCGCCGCTCAGCCCATAGACGAAAATCTCGACCCCCGGCGTTCCGTGCCCGTCGCAGAGCCGCATATGGTTCGCCGCGCCTTCGTCGCCGAACGGCGCGGGGACGGGCGCGTGGACCGCAAAGGCGGGGTGGGCAAAGGCGAGGCGAAGCTGCGCGAGCGTGCCCGGCCATTCATGGCTGCGGTGCGGCATGGTGACGAGGTTGGCGACGGTCAGATGGCATCGGCCGTCGGCGCTGTCGGCGGCGGGCGACACGGTCGCGGCGTTGGCGGCCCACATCGACGACGCCGACCAGGCCTGCGCGCGCAGGTGCGGCTCGGCATCGTCCAGCGTTGTCGCCAGCGTTTCGAGCCATGCCGCGTCGGGGCGATGGAGCGGGGCGAAGAAGCCTTGCGGGAGGCCGAGCGCGAGATTGTGGCGCATCTTGTCGATGCCCTGCAGCGCCGCGGCGCGCGGCTGCGACACGTCGCCGGCGTTGCTGGCCGACGCGATATTGCCGCGGCTGAGGCCGGCATAATTATGCATCGGACCGATGATTCCGTCGAAATTGATTTCGGTAATCATCTCAACGCCCGATCCAGCTGATATCGCCACCCACATCGACGCCGAGCAGCTTCGCGGCGGCGGCATCGAGCGTCGTGCCATCGCCGACCTTGCCGAAGCAGCAACGGAAATCGGCGAGCCGCCCGGTCGCGACCAGCGCGTCCTCGCCCGTTTCGGCCAGCGCCGATATGTCGGCATGTTTTGCGCCCGAAATGCTCGCGACCTGATCGGTGCGCGCGGTCATCGTCGGGCCGCCGTCGAAGATGTCGACGTAATTTTCGAAGGCGAAATTTTCATTCTCCAGCATCCGCATCGCGGCGCGGCCGCTGGGATGCGGGACGCCGATCACGCTGCGCGCATGGTCGCCCAGCATCGCGATATAGACGGGGTGCTTGGGCATCAGGTCGGCGATGAACTGGTTGCCGTGGACGGCGTTGAACTGGTCGGCCTCCTGAAAGCTCATGCCGAAGAATTTGCCGGCGACCCCGTCCCAGAAGGGCGATCCCCCCGCTTCGTCGATCACGCCGCGCAGTTCGGCGAGGATGCGATCGCCGAAACGCGCCCGGTGGCGGGCGATGAACAGATAGCGCGACCGCGCGAGCAGCAGCCCGAGGCCGCCGGCGCGCGCCGCGGGGTGCAGGAACAGCCCGCCGACCTCGCTCGCGCCGTTGAGGTCGTTGCTCAGCATCAGCACCTGCGCGTGGAAGGTCCGGTCGAGCTGTTCGCTATGCTTGCTGTCGGTGCCGATGCGATAGGAATAGAAGGGCCAGCGTTGGCCGACCTGCCCGAAAATCTGGCAGGTGCCGCGCACTTCGCCGCTGTCCAGATCCTCGAGCACGAGCAGGTAGAGCTCGTCCGACGGATATTCCTTGTCGCTGGCGAACGATGCCTCGGTGCGCTCGAGCTTCGTGCGCAGCGCCTTTTTGTCGGGGGGCAGGTTGGTAAAGCCGCCTCCGGTCAGCTTCGCCATCTCGTAAATGCTTTGCAAATCGCCCGGCTTGGCTGCCCGGATCACATAGTTCACACAGTCCCCCGTTCCGCTATTTTCATCATGGCAAGCGCCGAAAGCTGCGCGCGTTCGGCGAGGCTGTCGACGATCAGAAATTCGTCCGCCGAATGGATGGCGCCGCCGCGCGGGCCCATGGTGTCGACCACCGGGATGCCGCAGGCGGCGATATTATTGCCGTCGCAGACGCCGCCCGTCGCGTTCCAGCGGATTGGCGGCAGGCCGAGCGCGGCGCCGCAATCGCGCACCAGTTCGAACAGGCGGGTCGCCGCGGGGTCGAGCGGTTTGGGCGGGCGATTGAACTGGCCGTGGAGGTGGCAGCGGACGTCGTGGTCGCGTTCGATGTTGGCTAAAGTGCCACGCAGCGCCGCTTCGGCAGCCACCATCGCTTCGGGTGTGGCGGGGCGGAGGTTGATGCGCAGGATCGCCTGGTCGGGGACGACATTGTTCGGACCGCCGCCGTCAATTTTTGCAGGGTTTACCTTTAATTCCAAAGACTTGAGTGCATTGAGTCGCAGCGCCAGGTCGGCGGCGGCGATGAGGGCGTTGCGGCCGTCCTCGGGGTTGCGCCCGGCATGCGCCGAACGGCCGTGGACAATGACGCTGAAGTTGCCGCTTCCCGGCCGTGCGCCCGCCAGCGTACCGTCGGGCAGTGCGGGTTCGTAGGTAAGCGCGGCGGTCTTGCCCTTCGCCAGTTCGGCAATCAACGCGGCGGAGGCGTGACTGCCCGTTTCCTCGTCGCTGTTGATCATCACGTCATATCCGACACGTTCGGCAAACGGCGAGGCTTCGAGCGCGCCGAGCGCCGCGAGGATCACCGCGATGCCCGCCTTCATGTCGGCGGTCCCGGGGCCGTTGAGCACGCCCGCTTCGAGCCACCGCAGTTGCTGGAAGGGGTGATCGGCGGCGAACACCGTGTCCATATGGCCGGTGAGCAGCAGCTGGACCGGTGCGTCCGGGCGCACGCGCACGTGCAGATGGTCGCCGCGCTGCGCGGTCCGGATGCTGCCGTCGGGCGCGACACTTTCGACCGGATCGGGGGCGACGAGCCGCACCGTGCCGGGCAGCGCCGCAAAGGCGTCGGCGAGCTGCCCCGCGACGGCCTTCAGACCGGCGAGATTGCCGGTACCGCTGTTGATCGCCGCCCACCGCTCGACCTGTGCGAGCATCGGGGCGTCGGCGGCGCGTTCGAGCGTCGCGCTTTCGGTGGCGGTGATGCTGGTCATCGCATGGCTATAGCCAGAGGGAAGCGGCTTTGCGACCCCCTCTGCTTGTCAGGCGGTGCGCGCAAACCAGATCAGGTGGCGCGGCCCCTTGCCATTGCTGCGCGCGCGGACGACGACTTCCTCGACCGCGAAACCCGATTCCTTGAGGCGCCGCGAAAATTTGGCGTCGGGGGCGGCGGACCAGACCGCCAATATGCCGCCGGGGCGCAGCGCTGCCCTGGCGCGGGCGAGGCCGCCCATCGAATAGATGCGGTCGTTGCCCTCGCGCGTCAGCCCGTCGGGGCCGTTGTCGACGTCGAGCAGGATCGCGTCATATTGCCGCGTCGCGCCGCCGATCACGCCCGAAACATCGGCGAGCAACAGCTCGACGCGCGGATCGTCGAGGCAACCCGCGGTCATCGCCGCCATCGGTCCGCGCGCCCAGTCGATAATGTCGGGGACCAGTTCGGCAACGGTGACGCGCGCATCGGGGCCAAGCCGCGCCAGCGCCGCGCGCAAGGTGAAGCCCATGCCATAGCCGCCGATGAGCAGATGCGGCGAAGCATCGTTGCGCAACCGGTCGCAACTCATCTCCGCCAGCGCCTCCTCGGAGCCGCTCATCCGGCTGCTCATCAATTCGTTGCGGTCGAGCGCGATGATGAAATCATTGCCGCGCTGAAACAGGCGTAGCGGATCGCCGCCGGGGACATCTGCGGTGCCGAGAAGGGTGCGGGGGGTCATGGCGCGGCTATAGGGCGCGGCGCGGCGATTGGCATGTGCTTATTGTGGGGGAGAGTAGGAAACGGCGGGTAGCTGACGTTATCCCGAAAGTGGGTGGTACCTTGTCCGCTCCACCCCCAAGGCCGACGCGTTTGCCACGCGACGACGGGCGGTTGCCAAGCTGCGCGGTTCGCGGCATAGGGCAGCGGCCCTTTCCTCCCCGGGTCCACTGGCGTGTTTGCGCCGACCAAAGGGTGTTTCATGACTGATTTTCAAGACCGCCATGGTTTGTCCGTCGATTCGCGTCTGATCGATTTCGTCGAACAGCGCGCACTTCCCGGCACGGGACTCGACGCGGCGGCTTTCTGGAGCGATTTCGCCGCCTTGCTCGGCCGGTTTGCGCCCGAAAATGCCGCGCTGCTGGCGAAGCGCGAGGATTTGCAGGAGAAGATCAATGCCTGGCATAGCGGCCGTGAAGGGCAGGGGCATGATGCCGCCGCCTATCAGGCGTTCCTGCGCGAGATCGGCTATCTTGTCCCCGAACCCGCGCCGTTCGCGGTTGGCACCGCGAATGTCGATCCCGAGATCGCGACGATGGCGGGGCCGCAGCTCGTCGTGCCCGCGCTCAACGCGCGCTTCGCGCTGAACGCCGCCAATGCGCGCTGGGGCAGCCTGTACGACGCCTTTTACGGCACCGACGCACTCGACGCGCCGGCGGCGAAGTCCGGCGGCTATGATGCGGCGCGCGGCGCGGCGGTGATCGCGCGTGCCAAGGCGTTTCTCGACGAGACGGTGCCGCTGGCATCGGGAAGCTGGGCCGACTGGCAGGGCGGCGATCCGGCGCTCGCCGATCCGTCGCAGCTGGCGGGCAGCAAGCCCGGCGCCATTCTGCTGAAGCATAACGGCCTGCACATCGAACTGGTGATCGACCCGGCGAGCGCGATCGGCCGGACCGACCCGGCGGGCATCGCCGACGTGCTGCTCGAAGCCGCGCTGACGACGATCATCGACCTCGAGGATTCGGTTGCGGCGGTCGATGGCGAGGACAAGGTGCTCGGCTACACCAACTGGCTTGGCCTGATGCGCGGCGACCTGACCGAAAGCTTTGCCAAGGGCGGGCAGACGGTGACGCGCGCGATGGAGCCCGACCGCGCATGGACCGCCCCCGACGGCACCGCCTTCACCCTGCCGGGGCGCAGCGTGATGTTCGTGCGCAACGTCGGGCATTTGATGACGACGCCGATGGTCCGCCTGCCCGATGGTAGCGAGGCGCCCGAAGGCCTGTGCGACGCGCTGTTCACCAGCCTTTGTTCGCTGCACGATCTGAAGGGCCTCGGGACGCTGAAAAACAGCCGCGCGGGCAGTGTTTACATCGTCAAGCCCAAGCAGCATGGGCCCGAGGAATGCGGTTTCACCGACCGGCTGTTCGACGCGGTCGAGGATCTGCTGGGCCTCGCGCGCCACACGATCAAGGTCGGGGTGATGGACGAGGAGCGCCGCACCTCGGCGAACCTCGCGGCGTGCATCGAAGCGGTGAAAGACCGCATCGTCTTCATCAACACCGGTTTCCTCGACCGCACTGGCGACGAGATCCACACCAGCATGCGCGCCGGTCCGATGATCCCCAAGGGCGAGATGAAGGCGAGCGACTGGATCGCGAGCTACGAGGATCGCAACGTCCGCATCGGGCTGGCCTGTGGCCTGTCGGGCAAGGCGCAGATCGGCAAGGGCATGTGGGCGATGCCCGACCTGATGAAGGCGATGCTGGAGGCCAAGATCGGCCATCCGAAATCGGGGGCGAACACCGCCTGGGTGCCGTCGCCGACCGCCGCGACCCTGCATGCGCTCCACTATCATGCAGTCGACGTGTTCGCGCGGCAGCGGGAAATCGCGGGCGAGGCGGTCCCGTCGCTCGACCGACTGCTCAACATCCCGGTCGCCACCGGCCGCAACTGGAGCGACGCCGAGATTGCCCGCGAACTCGACAATAATTGCCAGGGCATCCTGGGCTATGTCGTGCGCTGGATCGATCAGGGTGTCGGCTGTTCGAAGGTTCCTGATATCGACGACGTCGGACTGATGGAGGACCGCGCGACCTTGCGCATCGCCAGTCAGGCGCTCGCCAACTGGCTGCTCCACGGCGTCTGCACCGAAGCGCAGGTCGACGCGGCGCTGGCGCGCATGGCGGCGAAGGTCGACGCGCAGAATGCGGGCGATGCGCTGTACGAGAAGCTGGCGCCGGAGGGCATCGCCTATCGCGCCGCGCGCGCGTTGATCTTCGAAGGCGTGGCGCAGCCGTCGGGTTACACCGAGCCGCTGCTTCACCGATACCGGCAGGCGAAGAAGGCGGCCTGAGAAAAGCAGTACAAAGCTGGTGTTGATGCCGGCATTGGGGTGGGGAGCGGACGTTCGCTCACCCTCATTTCGTCATCCCGGGCTTGACCCGGGATCCCGCTTTTTTGAGGGCAGCGACAGTTTTCGACTTCAAGCGGGACCCCGGATCAAGTCCGGGGTGACGATAAGGGTAATGGCGGCAATCGGCCGAAACTGCGCATCCGCGCCTAGCGCCAATCCGCCAGCCGCTCCCACGCGCGGATCTGAAGCTGTCCGCACAATTCGGCCATCCGCCAGTTGATGACGCCATCCTCGGTCCAGTTGCTGCGGCAATAGGCGAAGCTCTTGCCGATCGCGCCGCGATAGGTTTTTTCGAGCAGCTGGAAGATGCGATAGTCGACGGCGTTGTCGAAAACGCATTCCTCGACGGGGCTGCGGTTTTCGGAACTGGGCGGCGGAGGCAGGCCCGGATCGCCCGCTTCCGAGCATAAAGCGTGCAGTCCCTTTTCATCGAAGTCGCGCTTGCCGCGCGCCGCGGCCAGCGGGTCGCCGGCTTCGGTCAGGCACGATCCCGCCATCCGCCAGTCGGTCACGCCGTCTTCGGTCCAGCGGCTGCTGCAGCTTTCCATGTCCGCCGCACCCTCGCGGCCGCGATCGGCGGCGACGAGGACCCACAGACGGCGGCCGCGCAGCTGATAGTCGAGGCATTCGATCCGGCCGTCGAGATCCTCTGCCTTGACGTCGGCGGCGCATTGCTTGTCCGCCATCGCGCGGTCGAAGCCGATGTCGAGCGGGGCGGCGGCGGAAGCAACAAGCATGACGGCGGCAAGAAACATGAAAATCTGTCCTTTATAAGCATTTGCTTCCCAAAAGCCTTTTCAGGGCATCCGGTTGCATATTTTGCGGATGCGAACGGCAATTTATCGCACCCGTCCGGCCGCTCTCGCGCTTGGATCGCAGATGCAGCATTCGCACGGTTGCCCGATCAGCGGTTATAGGATAGGGGGGTATGGTATGAGTCATCTTTCTTCCCGCCCCGATCTTGTCGCCCGCGTCCACCGCATCGCCGGACAGGTCGCCGCCGTCGAAAAGGCGCTGGCGTCCGATGCGCCCTGCGCCACCGTACTTCACCGCATCGCCGCAGTGCGCGGTGCGGTGAACGGGCTGCTCGACGAGGTGATCGCCGAGCATTTGAAAGAACATGTCGCGCTGCCCGGGCTGAGCGACACGGAACGCGCCGAGGGTGCCGCCGACCTGCTGGCGGTGATCCGCCGCTACGCCAAATAGGAGGAGCCGCGTGTCCGAATCCGCCCCGGCCCAGCATCTCCACGATTTTCTTGGCGATGCGCATGACGAGAATGCCAGGCGCACGCTATGGGTCGTCGCGCTCACCGCGGTGATGATGGCGGGCGAGATCGCCGCGGGATATTGGACGGGATCGATGGCGCTGCTCGCCGACGGATTTCACATGGCGACGCACGCCGGGGCGCTCGGCCTTGCCGCACTCGCCTATCGCTATGCGAAGCGGCATCGTCACGATCCGCGCTTCAGCTTCGGCACCGGCAAGGTCGGCGACCTCACCGGCTTTGCGTCGGCGCTGATCCTCGGGATTTTCTCGATCGGCATCGCGTTCGAATCGGTCCTGCGCCTGATCGATCCGGTGCGGGTGGATTTCGGCAGCGCAACCTTGGTCGCGGTGCTGGGGCTGGCGGTGAATATCATCAGCGCGCTGCTGCTGATGGGCGGACACCATCATCATCACGATCATGATCATGACGATCATCGTCATCACCACGGCCATGACAATAATCTGCGCTCGGCCTATTTTCACGTGCTTGCCGACGCGCTGACTTCGCTGCTCGCGATCGGGGCGCTGCTGGCAGGGCGCTACCTCGGGCTCCACTGGATGGACCCGATGATGGGGATTGTCGGCGCGATCGTGATCGCCCGCTGGTCGTGGGGATTGATGCGCGACACCGCTTCCATCCTGCTCGACGAGAGCGACGAGACGCTCGCTGGGGTCCTGCGCGCACGGATCGCCGCGATTGACGGCGTGCGGGTCGCCGACCTGCACGTCTGGCGCGTCGGCCCCCAAGCGCGCGCGGCGATCGTCGAGGTCGAGAGCGGCGTGCCCGCGGCCGAGATCCGCGCACGGCTGGGGACGGTCGGTCCGATCGCCCATCTGACGATCGCGGTGCGCTGACCCCGTTCCACCGGCGCGGTTTCGATGATAGGCGGAGCGTCCGGCTTTCATCAAGGATGGTCCCATGCAGATCGCGGTGCTGACGTTCGACGGCTTCAACGAGTTCGATTCGTTCGTGGCGGCCGCGATTCTCAACCGGCTGCACGCCGCGGGCTGGGCCGCGCATATCACGGCGCCGACGCCGCGGGTGACGTCGATGAACGGGGTGACGGTGGACCGCCAGAAGCCATTGGAATTCGCGGCGGAGGCCGATGCCGTGATCATCGGCAGCGGGATTCGGACGCGCGACCATGCCGCCGACCCGGCGCTGCTGGCGCAGATCGCGCTCGATCCCGAACGCCAGCTTATCGGCGCGCAATGTTCGGGGACCCTGCTGCTCGCGAAGCTGGGGCTGATCGGCACCCTCCCTGCCTGCACCGACCTGACGACCAAGCCGTGGGTGATCGAGGCGGGGATCGACGTGCTCGACGCACCGTTCGTCGCGCACGGCAATGTCGCGACCGCGGGCGGCTGCCTGGCGTCGCAATATCTGGCGGCCTGGATCATCGCGCGGCTCGCCGGGCCGCGTGCGGCCGAGGATGCGCTGCATTATGTCGCGCCGGTCGGCGAAAAACGGGCCTATGTCGCGCGCGCGATGGCGGTGGTGCGGCCCTATTTGCCGGTCGCGGCGGTCGCGCGCTGATCGCGGCGGGGGAGAAGATGGTGGATCTGGGGCTGGACGGAAAGATCGCGCTTGTCGCGGGCGCGGGGCGCGATCTGGGCCGGGCGACCGCAGTCACGCTCGCGCGTGAAGGCGCGCATGTGCTTCTTGGCGGGCGCAGCGCCGACATGCTCGAGGAAACCGCGGCGCTGATCCGCGGCGACGGCGGGCGCGCCGGCATCCATGTTTTCGACGCGATGGATGGAGATAGCGTCGCGGCCGCCGTCGCCGCGATCCTTGCCGTGCACGGCCGGATCGACCTGTTTGCGAACACCGTCGGCCCGTTTCCGGCGCGCGAGCCCGGCACCGCCCCGCCCTATGGCAGCGATGCATCGTGGCTGGCGGCGTTCGACCGCATTTTCCTGACCGCGGCGCGGCTGGGCCGCACGGTGGTGCCGGCGATGAAGGCGGCGGGGCAGGGGGCGGTGGTGAATGTCCTCGCCAATTCGGTGCGGCATTATAGCGAAAGCACCGCGCAATATGGTGCGATGAAGGCGGCGTTGGCGCATCTCGTCAAGAATCTGGCGCGCGACGTCGCGGGCAGCGGGGTGCGCGTCAACGCCGTGCTACCCGGATGGATCCGCACCGCGGCGCTCGACGGCGCGATCGCGTCGCAGGCGGCGGAGGCAGGCGTTTCGCCGCGCGAGATCGAGCGGCGGATGATGGCGGGGCATGGCGCGGCCTTCTGGGGCGACCGCATGGGGGCGCCGCAGGAATATGCCGATGCGATCGTCTTTCTGCTGTCCGAACGCGCGAGCTATATCAACGGCGCGCTCGTTCCGGTGGATGGCGGCAGCCAGATCACGTAGACGGGCACCAAAAAGGAGGGGGCAGGGGATGACGGCACCGTTTAATTTCGGGCAATTGCGATTTCTGAAAGCGCTGACCGAGGCGCTGTTTCATGAGGCCGAGATGGTGATTTCGGCCGATCAGGTCGTCGCCAATGTCTGCGACCTGTTCGCCAAGGTCGGGGGGACGAAGCTCGACGAGATTCGCCTGTCGCTGCTGGCGACCGAGGTGGTGCTCGGCGGCCCCTTTTTCACCGAGGACGATGTCGCGGGGCGCGCCAAGACGATCCGGGGCCGGCTCATGAACAGCCAGATCGACCTGTTCCAGGACATGGCCCGGCTGCGCGGGGTCATTTACGCCTGCTATTATGGGCATTGGCAAACGGGACTGGTGCCCGGCGATCAGGACGCCAATGCCGCGAACCCGGTGCATCGCCAGATTGGTTTCACCCTGCCCAAATTTCGCCAGCGCGGCGCCGGGGAGATAGCGATCGAACCCGTCCCCGGTCGCGAGATTGATCCGGCGCATATCCTCAATGCCGATACGCTCGCCGACGAATATGACGTGATCGTCATCGGATCGGGCGCGGGCGGCGGGGTCGCGGCGTATAATATCGCGGCGCAGGGTTATAAGGTGCTGATCGTCGAGGCGGGGCCCTTTTTTCCGTCGCCCGCGATCAATCATCACGAACTCGACATGGTCGCGAACCTGTTCAAGCACGGCGCGCTGCAAACTTCGACCAACCGCGATTTCGTGGTGTTCCAGGGGCGCTGCGTCGGCGGGTCGTCGACGATCAACAACGGCATCTGCCTGCGCGTCAACGAGGCAGGCCGCACGCACCCCGATGCGGTCGACGTGCTGGCGAAATGGGCGAGCATCGGGGCGCCGGTCGATGCCGCGGCGTTCCACGCAAGCTATGACGCGGTGCAGGTGAAGCTGGGGATCGCGAAGATCGAGCCGCGGAGCGGGCGGCACAATGGACCGCATCTGCTGAACGGCTGGGCCGCCTATGCGGGCGCCTCGACCGACCCGCGCGAGCAGCGCGCGGTCGCCGACTGGTTCGCGAAGAATTTCGGGCCGCCGAACACGCCGACCGCCTGCGCCTATTGCGGCTATTGCAATTCGGGCTGCGCCTATGGCCGGCGGATGGGGATCGCGCAGACCTATCTGCCCGCGGCATGCCGCGACCATGGCGCGCGCATCCTGCCGGGGACGAAGGCCGACGAGATCGTCTGGCAGACCGCGATCGACGGACGGCGCGAGGCGGAGGCGGTGAAGCTGGTCCTGCCGGGCGGAACGCATCGACTGGTGCGCGCGCGTGTCGGTGTCGTCGTCGCATGCGGGACGATCGCCTCCTCGAAACTGCTCGACCGCAGCGACATATCGGGCACGGGATATCAGGTGTCATTGAACGTCGCCTCGCCCGTTGTGGCGCTGATGCCCGAGGGGGTCGGCGGCAATGCGTGGGACGAGGATCAGATGGCGAGTTATGTCGACTGCGGTGACTTCCTGCTCGAAAGCCATTTTCAGCCGCCGATGTCGATGGCCTCGCTGATGCCCGGCTGGTTCGGCGACCATAGCGCGCGGATGAAGAATTTCGGCCGCGTCCATTCGGCGGGCATCCTGTTTCCCGCCGACCGGCGCGGACGGGTGACGGGCGACAAGCTGGAGTTCCGGCTCGACACGAGCGACGACCTGCCGGTGCTGCGCCGCGCGATGGCGACGCTGACCAAGGTGCATTTCGCGGCGGGCGCGATCGAATGCTATCCGGCGCTGGCGAAGGGGCAGGTGGTGACCCGCGGCATGGATATCGACGCCTTCTTCCACGATGCGATCCGCGAGCAGGACGATGTCACCCTGTCGAGCAGCCACCCCCATGGCGGCAATGCGATCAACGAAAATCCGCAATATGGCATCGTCGATCCCGAATGCCGGGTGCATGGGACAACCAATGTGCTCGTCACCGACGCCAGCGTCTTTCCGACCTGCATCCGCGTCAACGCGCAGTGGACGACGATGGCGATGGCGCAATATGCGACGGGGAGGAGCGATCCGTTTCGGTGAAATAGCGCGTCATTGCGAGCGCAGCGAAGCAATCCAGGGCGCGCGTAAACTGCCCTGGATTGCTTCGCTGCGCTCGCAATGACGGCAAGTTTTGTCTAAGGGGCCGGCCTCATGACCTTCACCGTCGCCGCCCTTTATCGCTTCGCGCCGTTCGACGATCCCGCGGCGCTCCGCCAGCCGTTGCTTGACCTCTGCGTCGCCGAGGATATTTGCGGCACGCTGCTGCTTGCGCGGGAAGGGATCAACGGGACGATCGCCGGACGCGCAGCGGGCATCGCCGCGGTGCTTGCCGATATCCGTGCGCTGCCCGGCTGCGCCGAACTCGACGTCAAATATTCGACCGCCGCCACCATGCCGTTTCAGCGGATGAAAGTGCGGCTGAAAAAGGAAATCGTGACGATGAAGGTGCCGGGGCTCGATCCCGCCCGCGACGCCGCGCCCTATGTCGACCCCGCCGACTGGAACGCGCTGGTCGACGATCCCGACACGGTGCTGATCGACACGCGCAACGGTTTCGAGGTCGGCTATGGCAGCTTCGACGGGGCGCTGAACCCCGAAACCAAAAGCTTTGGCGACTTCCCCGGCTGGTGGCGCGCGCGTGCCGCCGAATTCGAGGGCAAGCGTATCGCGATGTTCTGCACCGGCGGCATCCGCTGCGAGAAATCGACCGCCTTCCTGCGGAGCGAGGGGGTCGAGGATGTGGTCCATCTGAAGGGCGGCATCCTCGCCTATCTGGAACAGGTGCCCGCCGTCGAGAGCCGCTGGCACGGCAGTTGTTTCGTTTTCGACGAGCGGATCAGCGTCGGGCATGGGCTGGTCGAAGTCGGCGAGAAGGACGACCCGGCCGGTTGACCGGACGCGCGCGGCGGCCAGCAAAGCGGGAAATCAGAGTTTCCCGGCCAGAAACCCCTCTGCCATGAGGCGAAAGGCATCGACCGCCCTGGGCAGGGCGGACTGCGGATCGTCACTGGCCGCGACCCACAGCGCCGCGTTCAGTGCCGCACCGCAGAGGAGGCGGGCGGCAGCCTCGATATCGACGCGCTTCATCACGCCGTCGGCGATCAATTTCCGGGTCGCCTGCTTCGTCGCCTCCAGACACGCGTTCTGGCTGGGCCAGTGCGAGGGATCGCCAAGAAACGCGGGGCCGTCGAGCAGCACGATCCGTCGCACCTCGGGATCCAGCGCCATCGCGATATAAGCGGCGCCTTCGGCCAGAAGCTGTTCCCAGTCGTCCCCCGCGCCGGCGCTGGCGACCCGCGCCCGCGCCGCCATTTCTCCATCGACTTCGGCCACGACCGCCGCAAGCAGCCCCTTCTTGTCGCCGAAATTATGGTATAGCGCGCCGCGCGTCAGGCCGACCGATGCGGTCAGTTCGTCCATCGACGCCGCGGCAAATCCTTCGGATGCGAAGGCCTTTCGACCCGCGGAGATCAGTTTTCCGCGGTTTTCTTCCATTGTTTCCGCGCGGCGCCGTGCAGCCACAACCGATCCTTTCAGATACGCGACGTATGCCACTTGAATGCCGCGGGGGTGAGTTTATATACGTCACGTATATGAGAATATGCAATCGACATTCAACCTGTCGCCATCGCGTTCCGGCGACCCGCAAAAGGATATGACCCATGGCCCAACGTGACGCCGTTTTTCCCGCCGGTCGGCATGACCTCTATACGTCAAACACCTATTCCGCCGCCATCCGATCGGGCGACCTGCTGTTCGTGTCGGGGCAGGTCGGCAGCCGCAGCGATGGCTCGCCCGAGCCCGATTTTGAAGCGCAGGTCCGTCTGGCATTCGCCAATCTCGAGGCAACGCTGCAAGCGGGTGGATGCGGGCTCGACGATATCGTCGATGTGACGAGCTTTCACACCGATCCCCAAAATCAGTTCGGCACGGTCTTGACCGTTAAAAGCGAAGTCTTCCCGGAAGCGCCTTATCCGAACTGGACCGCGATCGGCGTCAACTGGCTCGCGGGGTTCGATTTCGAGATCAAGGTCATCGCCCGCATTCCCGGCTGAATATCATCAGCCCGGCCCCCGCGCCGCGCCATATTCGACCCAGCCGAACGGACGCGGCGTCTTGGGCATATAGGCGGCGGCGTGCCGGTCGACCGAAAACCCCGCCTTTTCATAGGCGTCGCCGATCGGGCGGGTCAGGTGGCAATTGCCGCCGATGCGTTTCCACAGCGGTTCGATCCGCCGCTGCCACCTGGCGACGCCCGCATCGGGCGCGGCGCCATGTTCGAGGAACAAGGCGGTGCCGCCGGGTTTCAGCACGCGGCGGATTTCGGCGAGCACCGCCGCCTGCTCGGCGACAGAACAGAGGGTGAAGGTGGTAACGACGGTGTCGAACATCGCATCGTCGAACGGCATCGCCTCGCCAATGCCGCCGCGGATGTCGGCATCGATGCCGTGCGCCTGCGCCGCCGCCCGGCTCATCGCCAGCAGTTCGGCCGACGGGTCGAGCCCCGTGAAGCTCGCGATCCGCGCGGGATCATAGAATTCCATGTTGATCCCGCCGCCGCAGCCCAGCTCGAGCACGTCGCCGCCCGCATGCGGCACGACCTTGCTACGCAGCTTCATGATCTGCCCCTGCGAACAGGCGCATTTGATCAGCCGCGGTACTCCGTGACGTTCCCACCAGCTCGCCATTGGCTTCTCCCCTTGGCGTGCAGCCTGTCCCTTGCTAGCGCGGTTGGCAACACCCATCTGTGCCTTCCGCACCGCCTGTGAAAGATCGCCATGCCCGCCACGCACCACACCAAGATGCTCATTCTCGGCTCCGGCCCCGCCGGCCTGTCCGCCGCCATCTATGCCGCGCGCGCGGGCATGCGGCCGATCGTGGTGCAGGGAATCCAGCCCGGCGGGCAGCTGACGATCACCACCGACGTCGAAAATTACCCGGGTTTCGCCGAAGTGATCCAGGGCCCGTGGTTGATGGAACAGATGACCGCGCAGGCGACGCATGTCGGGACAGCCATGATCTGGGACACGATCGTCGACGTCGACCTGTCGCAGCGCCCGTTCCGGATCACCGGCGACGGCGGCGACGTCTATGTGGCCGAAACGCTGGTCATCGCGACCGGGGCGCAGGCGAAATGGCTGGGCGTCCCCGGCGAGCAGGAACTGGGCGGCAAGGGCGTGTCGGCCTGCGCCACCTGCGACGGATTTTTCTATCGCGGCAAGAAGGTCGTGGTGATCGGTGGCGGCAACACCGCGGTCGAGGAGGCTTTGTACCTCACCAACCACAGCGACGATGTGACGTTGATCCACCGCCGCGACAGTCTGCGGTCTGAGAAGATCTTGCAGGACCGGCTGTTCGCCAATCCGAAAATCAGGACGCTCTGGAACAAGAAGGTCGAACGCTTCGTCGCGGGCGACGGCGTGTCGGGGCTGGTCGGCGTCGATCTGGTCGACACGGTGACCGGCGAGCCGAGCTTCGAGCCGACCGACGGCGGTTTCGTCGCGATCGGCCACAGCCCGTCGACCGAATTGTTCAAGGGCAAGCTGCCGCTCGACGCCGACGGCTATCTGCAGGTGACCCCCGGTACGTCGCTGACGTCGATCCCCGGCGTGTTCGCGGCGGGCGACGTCACCGACAAGATTTACCGCCAGGCAGTGACCGCGGCGGGGATGGGCTGCATGGCGGCGCTGGATGCCGAGCGGTTCCTGGCCGAGGCGGAATATCACGCGATGGTGGACGCTTAGGCTGAGCTGGAAGCGTAGTTAGCGGCCGGGAGCGGCCGTGCCACCATCTTAACTTCGTCATTCCCGCGAAAGCGGGAACCCAGAGCCTCCGTCGGCTGGCCCATCCCTGGGTTCCCGCTTTCGCGGGAATGACAAAGGTTGGGAAAGGCCGTTCAGCCCAGCTTTTCCAATATCCGCGCCGCCAGCCATTCGGCATCGTCGCCCGCAAAGCTGTGTGAGGGGCTGGCGAGGCGTTCGACCGGGGCGCGGGTCAGCGCCGCGGGGCAATTTTCGATAAACGCCTGCGCTGTGCGGTCGCCCGTTGCGAGCAGGAGCGTCGCGGGCCGATCAAGCTTTACCATTGCGTCGTCGAGACGCGCCGCGAGGCTATCCGGCGCAGCGGGAGTCGCGGGTTTCCGTAGCGCCGAAAGGCCCCGGGCAAGCTTGCCGAAATCGACGTCGCCCTTGAGCAGCCGCCACAGACTCTTCGGATCGGTGAGCCGCGCCAGATAGCGCGCGCGGATCGCCGACGCGGGCGGCAGCGCCGGTTCGTCCGGGGCGTCGGTATCGCCGCCATCCTCGTCATAGGTCCAGGGATTGGCGAGGATCAGCGTGTCGAGGTCGAGCGGCTGGTGCAGCAGCAGCGCGCTCGCGGCGTCGCAATTGCCGAAGGCGGCGATGCGTGTCAGCTGCGGCGCGGCTTTGCGAAACGTCGCGATGGCGGCGGCGACGTCGGGCGCGCTCGACAGATAGCCGCCGTTTTCGCCCTCGCTGTCGCCGATGCCGCGGCGGTCGAAGCGGAACACCGGATAGCCCGCCGCCGCGACGCGCTGCGCGAGCAAGGCCATGCCGCGGTGCGCGCCGCTGCGTATCTCGTTGCCGCCCGAGACGATGAGCAGCCCGGTGGTGCCCGGCGCGGCGTCGAGCGTCGCGGCGAGCGTGGCGCCATGGCAGGCGAAGTTCAGCCGATGCCGCATGTCGTGCTCCACGCGGCAATATCGTCGGCGATCGTCCCGGCCATGGCGGCGTCCTCGCCCGGCTCGGCGCGCAGCCAGAGCGGGGTGCCCAGTATGCCGTCCGCGCCGAGTGCCACGGTGCGCAGCGGCTCCACGGGCTGCGGTTCGGCGCCGCCCAGTTGTGCGACCATGGCGGGCGACAGGCGGTTGCCCGCGAGCAGCAGCGGCGCGGACCGTGCTTCGGCTTGCAGGCTTTCGAGCGAAGTGGCCAGCCCGGCCTCGCGATCGGCCGACACGCGGGCGCGCATCAGCGTGCGGAGCAGCGAGGCGCCGCCAGCGGGCGCCAGGCGCCACCAGGCGGCGGCTTGGACGGCATGATCGATCAGTGCGCCGCCGCGAACCGACACGATGATGAGCGGGCCGTCGATCTTGATAGCGGCGAGTTCGGATCGCCAGCGGGCAAGGTCGACGTCCTCGAGCGCGACGAGGCTGTCATTCTGCCCGGCAAGGTCGGGAAGCAGCGCGGCAAAACCCTGCGCGGCGAGCGCGCGCATCGCGAGCACCAGCGTGCGGCGGGTGCGGTTCGCTTCCTCGAACAGCGGCGGGACGATGAGGATCGTGGCGCGCGGGGCGCCCGCGGGGTCGATGCGCAGATGATGTTCGGTCATGCGCGCATAAGGGTCAGCCGGTCACTTTGGCTTGCGAAAAGGCAAGCAAATTGCCGTAGGTTTCAAATATTTCGCCGTCGATCTCATCATCGTCGATGAGGATGCCGAGCCGGTCTTCCATTTCGGTCAGCACCGTCGCGACCGCCATCGAATCGAACTCGGGCAGTTCGCCGAACAGGCCGCTGTCGGCGGTCAGCGCGGCGGCGCGCGCTTCGCCGAGGCCGAGCACATCGGCAAGCAGCGCGCGCAGGGTGGCATCGACATCAGTGCGATCGGTCACGGTTTTTTCCCCAGCATGGAACGGCCAAAGGCCTTCAATGCCGGTCCCCATGCCGCGATGCGCGACGGATTGAAAGCCTCGATCCGCCACAAGGGTTCGTGGCGGTTCATCCAGTCGCGCTTATAGGCATCGTTGCCGGTGCCGAAATCGACCCGCGTCACGCGATCGATTTCGATGACATGACGGAACAGTGCCGCTGACAGCAAGGTGCCCGGCGACGCTTTCAGGCTGTCTTCGACATGCGCGAGCTTGTGGATGAAGGCACTGCCGTCCTCGACGGTCCAATATTGTGCCGCAACCGGTTCGCCCGCCATCCGGGCGAGCCCCATGCGAAGCGTGCCGCGTGCGCTCTCGCTCTCGGCAAAGGCGCGGAGCAGCGCGGGGTGGCCTTCCTCGGGTTTCCAGCTCGCGGCGTAAATGGCTTCATAGGCGGCCCAGGCGTCGGGGTCGAAGGCGGTGAACAGCGCGATGTCGACGACGCCCTTCTTCGCCTTGCGCTTGACCGTATTCTTGAGCGCGCCGGGGCGGCTGTCCCACCAGCCGTCATGATCCATATCAGAGAGATCGAGCCAGTGGCGGTCGCCCGCGGGCGCCGCCTTCACCCACCAGCCGGCGGTGCGCAAGGCGGCGGCGATGCTGCCCTGATCGGCGTCGGGGACAGGGTAGAGCGACAGCCGCGCCGCCTGCTGGCGCAGGCGGCGGAAAAGATCGGCGAGCGCGGCCGCGTGGTCGCCCTCACCACGGAAAAGTGGGCGGATCGAGAAGCTGTACCAGTTGGTGAGGCCAGCGAAATGCCCGGGCTTGTCGCGGCGCAGCGGCAGCCAGGCGGTGGCGCCTGCGTGCGTGCCCTGTGCGTCGACGCGGCCTTCGCCGGCAAAGCCATGCGCTGCGAGCAGGTCGAACCAGGCACCGCGATCGAAGGGCGACGCAAAGCCCGCGGCGCGCGCATCCTCCGCCACTTTGCTATCATTAGCGGGATGTTCATCGTTCCCTTGCATGGTGCGGGCCTCTATCATCACTCTCCTAACAGCCCATGACCAAAGACGAAAAATCGCCCTCGCATCCGATCGACCATCTCGCCCGTCGCGGCGCGCCGGATACGGCTGCGCTGCTGATCGGTGACCGTATCACGACATTCGCCGAACTGGATGCCAGCGTTGGCCGGCTTGCGTCGTGGCTGCTCGAACAGGCCGGCGGGCCGGGCGAGCGGGTTGCGAGCTGGAGCGCGAAGACGAGAGTAGCTTGCCTGATGCCGCTTGCCGCAGCGCGCGCGGGGCTGATCCATGTGCCGGTCAATCCGCTGCTCAAGGGGCCGCAGGTCGCGCATATCCTGGCGGACAGCGGCGCGAAACTGCTGGTCACCAACAGCTCGCGCGCCGGCATGCTGGGCGATGCGCGGCCGGCCGAATGCGCGGTGCAGGATTTGAAGATCGCCGAAGAGGTGATCGATTCGGGCGGCGAGGGGTTGCCACCCTCGATGGCCGAGCCCGACGATCTGGCGGCGATCCTTTACACCAGCGGGTCGACCGGGCGGCCGAAGGGCGTGATGCTGAGCCACGCCAATTTGTGGCTGGGGGCGGAAAGCGTCGCTTCCTATCTGAAACTGACCCCCGATGATCGCGTCCTCGCGGTGCTGCCGCTGAGCTTTGATTATGGGCAGAACCAGCTGTTTTCGACCTGGCACGCCGGGGGGGCGGTGGCGCCGCTCGATTATCTCACGCCGCGCGATGTCGTGAAGGCGGTGGCGCGGCACGGCGCGACGACGCTGGCCGGGGTGCCGCCCCTGTGGGTGCAACTCGTCGAAAGCGAATGGCCTCGCGAAGCCGCCGGCCTGCTGCGGCGGCTGACGAACAGCGGCGGGGCGCTGACGCCGTCGCTGATCGATGCGATGCGCGCGACCTTCCCCCATGCCGACATCTACCCGATGTACGGGCTGACCGAGGCGTTCCGGTCGACCTATCTCGATCCGAAATATGTCGCCGACCATCCGACCTCGATGGGCCGCGCGATCCCGCATGCCGAGATATTGATATGCCGCCCCGACGGGACGATCACCGCCGACGAGGAGCCTGGCGAACTTGTTCATTGCGGGCCGCTGGTCGCCAAGGGCTATTGGCAGGACGCCGAGCGGACGGCGCAGCGTTTCAAACCGGCGCCGCGCGCGTCGCAATATGGCGGGATGGCGGTGTGGTCGGGCGACACGGTGCGCCGCGACGCCAATCATCTGCTCTATTTCGTCGGCCGCGACGATGCGATGATCAAGACCGCGGGCAACCGCGTCAGCCCGACCGAGGTCGAGGATGTCGCGGTGGCGTCGGGGCTGATTTATGAAGGGGTGGCGTTTGGGGTGGCCGACGCGCGGCTGGGCGCCGCGATCGTCCTGATCGTGCGCGGCAAGGGCGGCGTCGCCGACGAGGAAGGGCTGGCGGCTTATCTACGCCAGAACCTGCCCAATTTCATGCAGCCGCAGACGATCGAATGGCGGGGCGAACTGCCGCGCAATCCCAATGGCAAGCTCGACCGCGTGGCGATCGCGGCCGACTGGGTGCCGCAGGTGACGGCATGAAGCCGCACGGCCCGATCCCGCCCGGCTTTGCCGCCGACGACGACGGCATGCTGCTGATCGGCGGCGACCGCGCCGAGGCGCTGGTCGATGCGGCGGGTGACACGCCTTTGTTCGTCTATGACAGCGCCATGCTGGCGGCGCGCGTTGCCGAGTGGCGCGCGGCGATGCCGGATGCGGTGCAGCTTCATTATGCGATGAAGGCCAACCCCTATGCGCCGCTGCTCGCCTATATGGCGGGGCTGGTCGACGGGTTCGACGTCGCGTCGGGCGGCGAACTCAAGGCCGCGCTCGGCAGCGGCGTGGCGGCCGCACACATCAGCTTTGCGGGGCCCGGCAAGCGCGACCGCGAACTCGAAGCGGCGATTTCAGCCGGTGCGACGCTCAACCTCGAATCGGCGGGCGAAGCCGAACGGGCGCTGTCGATCGGCGCGCGGCTGGGCCTCACCCCGCGGCTTGCGGTGCGGGTCAATCCCGACTTCGACCTCAAGGGATCGGGGATGAAGATGGGCGGCGGGGCCAAGCCGTTCGGGGTCGATGCCGACGCGGTGCCGGGGCTGGTACGGCGTCTGCGGGATGCTGGCGCCGATTGGCAGGGTTTCCATATTTTCGCGGGATCGCAGGCGCTTGACGCCGATGCGATCGCCGAGACGCAGGCGCAGACGGTCGCGCTCGCGGCGCGGCTGGCGAACGCGATCGGCGCGACGCCGCCGCTCGTCAATCTGGGCGGCGGAATGGGGGTGCCTTATTTCCCGGGCGACAAGGCGGTTGATGCCGCCGCGGTCGGCGCGGCGCTTGCGGAGACGTTGGCGGAGCGCGATCCGGTGCTGGGCGAAAGCCGTTTCGCCATGGAACTCGGCCGCTGGCTGGTCGCCGAAGCCGGCGTCTATCTGATGCGAATTGTCGACCGCAAGGTCAGCCACGGCGAGACCTTCCTCGTCACCGACGGCGGACTGCACCATCAACTTGCCGCGAGCGGGAATTTCGGCACGGTGATTCGGCGCAACTATCCGATTGCGGTCGCGAACCGGTTCGGCGGTGAACCGGCCGAAACCGTGTCGGTGGTCGGCTGTCTGTGCACTCCGCTCGACCGGCTGGGCGACCAGGTCGCGCTGCCGCGTGCCGATGCCGGCGATCTGATCGCGCTGTTCCAGGCCGGCGCCTATGGCGCTTCGGCGAGCCCCGCGACCTTCCTGGGACAGGGACCGGCGCGCGAAATGCTGGTCTGACTATGACAATTATGTGTCAATACGGCACAAGATGCGACGAGTGCGGTCCAAACTTATCCCAATACTAACGGTATGTTCACCCTTTTCGAGCATGGCTTATCCTGACGCAATGGCTGTCGTGGTAGGGGGAACCCTTCGGCGACGGGGCCAGCCGCTCGAAAGGTGACACGAATATGGCTTGCTTCTCCCCGCTTGGTGCCGCGCGCGCGGCCCTGCTTTCCGGCATCGCCGCGACCGCATTGACGGGGTGCGCGGGCGGTGTCGGCAGCGCGCCGCAGCTGCCGAGCGCCAGCTTTGTCGCGAACCAGGAAGGTCCGGGCGAGGAATATATCATTGGGCCGCTCGACGAGCTGCAGATCTTTGTGTGGCGCAACCCCGAACTGGGCGGCAAGGTGCAGGTTCGCCCCGACGGGCGGATCACCACGCCGCTGATCACCGACATGCCCGCGGTCGGCAAGACCCCGACGATGCTGCAGCAGGATATCAAGCTCCAGCTCAGCCAATATATCACCGATCCGATCGTCAGCGTCATCGTCACCAGTTTCCAGAGCACCTTCTCGCAGCAGGTGCGCGTCGTCGGCGCGACCGAAAAGCCGGCGTCGATTCCCTATCGCGCCAATATGACCGTGCTCGATGCGATGATTGCAGTCGGCGGGCTGGGCGAATATGCGGCGGGGAACAAGGCGCGGCTCGTCCGCTACGACAAGGGCAGCGGCAAGCAGCACGAATATGGGCTGCGGCTCAACGACCTGATCAAGCGCGGCGATGTGAAGGCCAACGTCCGGTTGCAGCCGGGCGACGTGATCATCATCCCCGAAAGCATGTTCTGACGCGGACGGCCGCGCCAACCCGACGCAACCCCCAAGGACTGACCCCGACCCATGAACAGCCTCTACGACGAATTCCGGGTGGCGCTGCACAGCGTCTGGACGCGCCGCTGGCTCGTGCTGGGCGTCGCGTGGGGGATTTGCATCCTGGGCTGGCTGGCGATCGCGTCGATCCCGAACCGTTATGATTCGCGCGCGCGCCTGCTCGTCGACGTCAATCAGATCCTGCCCGACGATGCGCAGGCAGGCTCGTTCGGCGACCGCCAGCAGATCGACCAGATCCGCGAAACGCTGACCAGCGCGCGCAATCTGGAGAAGGTCGCGATCACCACCGGCCTGCTTCCCGCCGGCGCCGGCGAACGTGAAAAGGCCGGCGCGGTCGCGATGCTGCAAAAGAATATCAAGGTCGTTCCGCAGCAGGACAAGATTTTCGAAATCACGTCGAGCGTCGGGGTCGGCAGCCTGTCCGACGCCGATAATGCCAAGCTTGCGTCGGGCGTGCTCGACAGCCTGATCACCGTGTTTCGCGACGACCAGCTGCGCGGCGGCCGGATGAATGCGCGCGAGGGGATGAAGTTCCTCGATTCGCAGATCGCCGATCGCGAAAAGGCGCTGCGCGAAGTCGAAGCGCGCCGTGCGGCGTTCGAGGCGCAGAATATCGGCCTGATCCCGGGCGGCGCCGGATCGCCGGCGCAGCGCGTCGATGCGGCGCGCGCCGAACTGAACCAGATCGATTCGCAGCTTGTTTCGGCGCAGGCACAACTTGCCGCGGCGAACGGCCAGATGGCGACGACCCCGGCGACGATCAACGTCCCCGGCATGGGCGGCGTCGGCGGCGGTGTCGCGCGCCAGCAGCTGGCGGGCGCGCAGGGCGAACTGTCTGCCATGCATGCCCGCGGCCTGACCGACGCGCACCCCGACGTCATCGCGCTGAAGAGCCAGATCGCGTCGTTGAAGGCGATGGCCGATCGCGAGGGCACCGGCGGCGGGGGCGGCGGCAACGCCCAGAACCCCGCCTATCAGACGCTGTCGGCGATGCGCGCCGAGCGGCAGGCAACGGTAAGCGCGCTGTCGTCGCGCAAGGCGCAGCTGACCGGCGACATCGCCAAGATCACGACGCAGCAGATCCAGAACCCCGGCATCGCGGCCGAATATGACCGGATCAACGGCGAATATACGGCGTTCAAGGCGCAATATGACAAGCTGCTCGGCCAGCGCGAACAGGTACGCCTGCGCGGCCAGGTGCAGACCGAAACCGACGCGATCAAGGTCGAATTGCTCGATCCGCCGTCGAAACCGACGAGCCCCGCGGCGCCCAACCGGCCGCTGTTCCTGACGCTCGTGCTGTTCGCGGGCATCGGCGGCGGTATTGGCGCCGCCTTCGCGCTCGCGCAGGTGCGCACCAGCTATGCGACCGCGGCGAAGCTCGAACGCGCCAGCGGGCTGCCGGTGATCGGATCGATCACCGAGGTGGTGACGCCCGAACGCCATGTCGAACGCAAGAAACGCCTGGTGTGGCTTGCGGGCGGGGGCGGTGCGCTGGTCGGGCTCTATGCCTTGCTGCTTGTCGCCGAATTCATCCAGCGCGGCATGGTCGCGTGACGGGGGACAAGAAGAAGATGACCGACCAACGCCCCGTCAAGCGCCCTCCCTCGCTGCTCGAACGCGCTGCCGACATGTTCGGCATCGATCCCGCGGCCAATGCGCCGACGATCGACGTATCGAACCTGCCGCCCGAACCCGCGAAAAGAGCGAAGAAGGTCAAGGACGAGCCGAAGATCGAGACGCCCGCCGCCGAAATCCTCGAACCCGAGGCGCCCGCCGTCGATCCCGCACCGGTCAAGCCGTCGGCGCGAAAGGACATCGCGCGCGCCGCCCCGGCGATCGTACCGACGCGGCAGGGGCGGATCGACCGCGACCGCCTGGCGGCGCGCGGGATGATCGTGCCCGGTGCGCCGGTGACGGGCATTTCCGAAGAATATCGCATCGTGAAGCGCGAGATTATCCGCAATTTCGCGGGAACCGCGAACCGCCCGGTCGTGCCGCGCGGCCACCGCGTGCTGATCGCATCGGCGAACCCGGGCGAAGGCAAGACCTTCTCGGCGGTCAATCTGGCGCTCAGCCTAGCGGTCGAGGCCGATCACGACGTACTGCTGATCGACGCCGACATTGCGAAGCCGAGCGTGCTCCAAACGCTGGGGCTGGAAGACGGCCCGGGGCTGATGGACGCGCTGGCCGATCCGTTGCTGCCGCTCGGCGACTGCATGATCCAGACCGACATCGCGGGGCTGAAGGTGATGCCGGCGGGGATGCAGCATATGCACGACACCGAACTGCTCGCCTCGGCGCGGACCGAGACGCTGCTCGCGCAGCTCGAAGCGGGGGCGCCGGGCCGGATCCTGATCCTCGATTCGCCGCCGGTGCTCGCGGCGTCGCCCGCGGCGGTGCTCGCCGGGCATGTCGGCCAGCTGATCATGGTCGTGCGCGCCGACGAAACGCTCGAATCGGCGCTGCGCGACGCGATCGGGCTGATGGGCGCGTGCCCGCATATCCAGCTGCTCCTCAACGGAGTGAAATATTCGCCGGGCGGCCGCCGCTTCGGCACCTATTATGGACAGGGAGGCGCGTCATGATGCGCACCGAGACCAGCATGCGTTATATGGGGACGCTTGCCGCGTTGCTGCTCGCCGGGACGGCGACGGGCGCGCACGCACAATTTTCGGGTGATTCCGGCCAGGGCGGCGGCGATGCGCCGTCGGCGGGTGCGCCTGCCGCGTCGGGAAGCGAAGGCGGGCGCAGCGAGGCGCGCGCCGAACGCCGCCGGGCGCAGAAGCAGGTGAACATCAGCCCCTATCTGGAGGTCGGGCAGGTGCTGACCGCCGATCTGAAGGGCGATGGCGACGTGCTGACCTATACGACGCTCGCCGCCGGGGTCGATGCGTCGATCGTGACGCGCCGCGCCGAACTCGCGGGCAGCGTCCGTTATGAATATCGCATCGGCGAATCGGGCGGGCTCGGCAATTCAAGCTCGCTGAGCGGTCTTGTGCGCGGCCGGCTTGAAGCGGCGCGCGGGCTCAATCTCGAAGCGGGGGCGCTCGCGACGCGGACGCGCGCCGACGGTTATGGCGGCGACAACAGCGTTTTCCTCGGCGACGGCACCAACACCGCCAACCTCTATTCGATCTATGCCGGCCCGACCTTTGCGCGGCGCATCGGCGGGCTCGATGTCGGTGCGGGCTATCGTTTCGGCTATACCAAGATCGACGTCGACGACCCGGTGCTTCCGGGGGTGACGTCGCAGGATATTTTCGACAGCTCGACGAACCATGTCGCCTGGGCGAGCGTCGGCGCAAAGCCCGGCGACCTGCCGTTCGGCTGGCAGGTGTCGGGCGGCTATGAGCGCGAGGACGTCAACCAGCTCGATCAGCGGTACGAGGGCAAATTTGCCCGCGCCGACGTGACGGTGCCAATCGGGCCGACGCTGGCGCTGCTCGGCGGCGTTGGCTATGAGGATATCGAGATCAGCCAGCGCGATCCGGTGGTCGACGCGAACGGGGTGCCGGTGCGCGACGGCAACGGCCGCTTTATCACCGACACGTCGAAACCGCGCCAGCTGTCGTTCGATACCGACGGGCTGATCTGGGACGCCGGCGTGATGTGGCAGCCGAACCGCCGCATGGCGCTGACCGCCAAGGTTGGGCGCCGTTATGGCGACACCATCTATACCGGCAGCTTCACCTATCGTGCCAACCATGCGACGAGCTTCCAGGTCGGTGTCTATGACGGGCTGTCGAGCTTCGCGCGCGGCATGTCGAGCGGACTCGCGTCGCTGCCGACGCAGTTCGACCCGACCCGCAACCCCGTCGACGGCAGCATCAACCCCTGCGTGTTCGGCGATCAGGGCGGCGGTTGCCTTGCCAACCAGCTCGGCAACACGACCACCGCGCAGTTCCGCAACCGCGGCATCCAGGCGGTGCTGTCGTCGCGTCTCGGCGGCTGGAACTACGGCGTCGGCGCCGGCTATGATCGCCGCCGACTGTTGCTGCCCGGCCTGTCGGCGATTTCCGACCTCAACGGCATCATCGACGAGAATTATTATCTCTTCATCTCGGCCGGCCGCCAGATCGACCGCGATTCGGACATCACGCTGCAGGCCTATGCCAGCTATTTCGACAATGGTTCGCCGGGCGCCGCCAATGTTCAGTCGGCGGGCGTCTCGGCCGCCTATTCGCGGCGGCTGTGGCGCGGCCTGACCGGTCATGCCGCGGCCAGCCTGACCGCGTTCGACCAGGAAGGCTTCAACAGCGAACTCATCGGATCGGCGCTCGTCGGGATGCGTTACAGCTTCTGATCCGGATAAGGCGACAAGAACAGGGATTTTGCGATGTACGATCAGTTTTATGGCTTCACCGGACGCCCGTTCCAGCTGACGCCCGACCCGCATTTCTATTTCGAAAGCGGCACGCATCGCAAGGCGATGTCCTATCTTGGCTATGGCCTGGCGCAGGGCGAAGGCTTCATCGTCATCACCGGCGACGTCGGCGCGGGCAAGACGACGCTGGTCGGGCATTTGATGAATACGATCGACCCCAATCGCCTGACCGCGGTCAAGCTGGTGTCGACGCAGGTCGAGGGCGACGACCTGCTCCGCCTGGTCGCCGAACAGTTCGGGCTGGAATGGGAAACCGAAAGCAAGGCCGAACTGCTGCGCTCGATGGAGCAATATCTGCGCGAACAGGCGCGCGCCGGTCGCCGCACGCTGCTGATCGTCGACGAGGGGCAGAATCTTGCGATCTCGGCGCTCGAAGAATTGCGCATGCTGTCGAACTTCCAGCTTGGCGGCCATTCGCTGCTGCAGATTTTCCTGCTCGGCCAGCCCGAGTTTCGCCAGACCCTGTTCCATTCGCCGACGCTTGAGCAACTGCGCCAGCGCGTGATCGCGACGCACCACCTCGACCCGATGGAGCCCGAGGAAATCGAACCCTATATTCTCCACCGCCTCGGCAAGGTCGGCTGGAACGGCAACCCCAGCTTCAGCCCCGACGCCTTCGAGGAAATCTTCGATTACAGCGCGGGCGTGCCGCGCAAGCTGAACGTGCTGGTCAGCCGCCTGCTGCTTTACGGCGCGGTCGAGCAGATGAACCGCATTACCGGCCAGCAGGTCCGCTCGGTCGTTGCCGAGATCGAGGCCGATCGCGGCATCGACGAAGCGGCGCTGGCACCGGTGCCGGTCGCGGATGTCGTCGCGCACGCCGCGGTCGCCGCCGCGCCGGTCGCTGCCGCCGTAGCGCCGGAACCGGTCGTCGCGGACGAGGCCGCCGATGGCGAGGCGCCGCTCGAATGGCCGCGGGCGGCCGCCGTCTATGACGCGGCGCCGGTCGCGGACGAACGTCCGCCCTTTGCCGGTCCCGTCGGGCTTGCACACCAACAGGCCGAACCCGCCGTCACCTTGACGCCGCACAGCAGCCCCAGCTTCGCCGAAGCGCGGTCGCTGGTCGCCGAACAATTGGGCATCGCGCCCGCCGCGGCGTCGGTCGAGGTCGAAGCGGCTGTGCCCGGCGACGCCGCCGACGTGTTCGAACTGGCCGCCGAAACGGCCGTCGAGGCGCCCGCCGAACCCGCAGCGGCGATCGATGCCGAGCATTTCGCGGCGCTGCAGCAGCAGATCGCAAGTCTCGAAACGCGGCTGGTCGAACAGGATGCCGCGTTGCGCCGCGTACTTGATTTGCTCATCGAATGGGTCGAACGCGATCCGGAGAATGCGCCCAACCCGACAACGTCGCAGGTGTGGGCGGCTTGACGGTCGGTTGTCGTCCATCCGGGGCGCTGAAGGTGACGAACGATGCAGAACGGCCTGTCGGTCGATGTCGAGGACTGGTTCCAGGTCGGCGCCTTTGAGCGCTCGATCGACCGCGACGACTGGCCCAGCCTCGAATGCCGCGTCGAGGCGAATTGCGATGCGGTGCTGCGGCTATTCGACGAAGCCGGGGTCAAGGGCACCTTCTTCACGCTCGGCTGGGTCGCCGAACGCTATCCGGCGCTGATCGGGCGGATCGTCGCGGCGGGGCACGAACTCGCAAGCCATGGCTATGACCATAAGCGGGTGTTCACCCTGACCGCGGCCGAATTTGCCGCCGACCTCCAGAAGACGCAGGCGATCCTCGAGGATATCGGCGGCACGCCGGTGCGCGGCTACCGCGCCCCCAGCTTTTCGGTCGATCATCGCACGCCATGGGCGCATGCAGTGCTCGCCGAACAGGGCTACGCCTATTCGTCGAGTGTCGCGCCGGTGGTCCACGACCATTATGGCTGGCCCGCGAGCCCGCGTCACGCGTGGCGCCCGCTGGCCGACAGCGCTCTCGTCGAATGGCCGGTCACCACCGCGCGTATCGCCGGGCGGACGCTGGCGGCGGGGGGCGGGGGCTTCATGCGCCTCTTGCCCTATGGTTTCACGCGCTGGGCGATCGCGCGGATGAATGCCGAAGGCCATCCGGCGATCCTCTATTTCCACCCGTGGGAAATCGACCCCGGCCAGCCGCGCGTCGCCGATGCACCGCTGAAATCGAAAATACGCCATTACAGTGGCTTGTCGGTCATGGCTGGCAAGTTGAAGAAACTGCTTGGGGACTTTGAATGGACGCGTGCCGATGCGCTGGCGCCGGCGCAGCAGCAGCGCGCCCAGCCGTGGCGCGCGGCGGCGTGAATGCGCCGACGCTCCCGATGAAGGGCGGTTTTTCCGGCGCGCCGCTATCCGACGCGGCGGCGTGGGACGCCTATGTCGCGGCGCACCCGCAAGCGACGCCGTTTCACAGCCGCGCGTGGTGCGAGGCGATCACCAAAGCCACCGGGCATCGCTGCCACCTCGTCACCGCGCGCGATGCGAGCGGGGCGCTGACCGGCATCCTCCCGCTCCACCATGTTCGTTCGCCGCTGTTCGGGCAGGCGCTGGTCGGCAGCGGCTTTGCCGTCGATGGCGGCATCCTTGCCGACGATGCGGCGGTCGCCGCGACGCTGGCAAACGGCGCGGCGGAAATGGCGCGGTCGCTCGGCGTGCCGTCGGTCGAACTGCGCGGCGGACCGCAGCCCGGGGGCGAAGGCTGGCATCGCGAGGAAGGCGTTTATGCGGGTTTCGCGCGCGATCTCGCGGCCGACGACGATGCCGAACTGCTGGCGATCCCGCGCAAGCAGCGCGCCGAGGTGCGCAAGGTGCTGGAAAGCGGGCTGACGGTGACCACCGGCAGCGATGCCGCCGAACGCCGCGACCAGTATCGCATCTATGCGACGAGCGTGCGCAATCTCGGCACGCCGGTGTTTCCCAGAAAACTGTTCGACGCCGTGCTCGATGCGTTCGGCGGCGATGCCGACATCTTGACGGTGCGCAAGGACGGGCAGGCGGTCGCCAGCGTGCTGAGCCTGTACTGGCGCGGTACGGTCATGCCCTATTGGGGCGGCGGACTGGCCGAAGCGCGGGGGCTGCGTGCCAACGAACTCATGTATTTCGCGTTGATGCGCCATGCGCGCGCGAAGGGCTGTGCCCGCTTCGATTTCGGGCGGTCAAAGGTCGGCACGGGCCCGTATAGTTACAAGAAAAACTGGGGTTTCGAACCGCAGCCGCGCGTCTATGCGCGCTGGCTGGCGCCCGGTGAGACGCCGCGCGACACCAATCCGAACAGCGCCAGATATCGCCTTCAGGTCGACCTCTGGAAAAAGCTGCCGCTATGGGCGGCGAACCGCATCGGTCCGCTGATCGCCCGCGGATTGGGGTGATGGCAAACATCCTGTTTCTGGTGCATCGCGCGCCATGGCCGCCCGACCGCGGCGACCGGATCCGCAGCTGGCATATGTTCGAGGCGCTGGCCAGGCTGGCGCCGGTGCATGTCGCGGCACTGGCCGACGATGCCGAGGATGCGGCGACGGCTCGCGATAAAATGGCGCCGCTTTGCAAGAGCCTGGCGATCGAAGTGCGCGATGTCTCGCGGCCGCTCGCGCTCGCCCAGGCGGTGCTCTGCGGCGAGCCGGTGTCGAACCGGCTGTTCCGGAACGCGGCGCTGGCGCGGCACGTCGACGCGCTGGTTGCGCGCGGCAGGATCACCCATATCGTCGCCTTTTCGGGGCAGATGGCGCAATATCTGCCCGCCGGTTTCCGCGGCCCGGTGATCATGGATTTCGTCGATGTCGATTCGGCCAAGTTCGCCACCTATGCCGAGCAGGACAAGCGCCAGCCGCTGAACTGGGTGCACCGGCGCGAAGCCGAAAAGCTGGGCGCCTATGAAGCCGATGTCGCGCGCAGGGTCGATGCCAGCCTGTTCGTCAGCGAGGCGGAGGCGGCGCTGTTTCGGGCGCAGAGCGGGCTCGGTGCAGATAAGGTGCAAGCGGTCGAGAATGGCATCGATACAGCGAAGTTCGATCCGGCGCTGACGTTCGATCGGGCCGGGACCGGGGGCGGGCCGCTCGCGGTGTTCACCGGCCAGATGGATTACCGCCCCAATATCGATGCGGTGCGCTGGTTCGCCGCCGACGTCCTGCCGCTGATCCGCACGCGCCACCCGGCGGCGCGCTTCGCGATCGTCGGCCGCGCGCCGACCGACGAAGTGCGCGGGCTCGAGAAGCAGCCGGGGGTGATCGTGACGGGCGAGGTGCCCGACGTGCGGCCGTGGCTGGCGGCCGCCGATGCCGTCGTCGCGCCGCTGTTGCTCGCGCGGGGGGTGCAGAACAAGCTGCTCGAAGCGATGGCGATGGCGCGCCCGGTCGTTGCGAGCGGCGCCGCAGCCACGGGAATCGATGCGGTGCCGGGCGAGCATCTGCTCGTCGCCGACGATGCGGCGGCGATGGCGGCGGCAGTCGGCAAGCTGTTCGACGATCCTGCGGCGGCAGCGGCGATGGGCGCCGCGGCACGCGCGCGGATGATCGCACGCTATGGCTGGGATGCGCGCCTGGCGCCGCTCGGTTCCCTGCTGGGGCTCGCCGGATGACCCCGTCGCTCAGCCTCTCGCATCCCAAAAGCTGGTCGCTGTGGCAGCGGCATCTCGTCGCGCTTGGCCTGCTCGCCGCGGCGATCCTGACGCTGTTCCACCGCGACGCTGCCGATATGGCGGCGATCTGGTGGACCAGCTCGACCTTCACCCATTGCCTGCTGATGGTGCCGATGATCGGCTGGCTGGTGTCGCAGCGCGTGCCGCAGCTGAAGGCGCTGACCCCCGCCTGTTGGTGGCCGGCGCTCGTCTGGCTGGCGGGCGCGGGGACCGTCTGGCTGGTCGGCGAGGCGGCCGGGGTCGGGTTGTTCCGGCAGGTCGGGCTGGTTCTGATGCTGCAGGGCGCGGTCGCGGCGACGCTGGGCGGAAAGCTCGTCCGCGCGCTGCTGTTTCCGCTCTGCTATGCGCTGCTGCTGGTGCCGTTCGGCGAGGAGCTGGTGCCGCTGCTCCAGACCTTCACCGCAAGGATCAGCGTCGTCCTGCTCCATATGTCGGGGATCGCCGCTGAAATGCAGGGGGTGTTCGTCACCACCAAGGCGGGCTTCTTCGAGGTCGCCGAGGAATGTTCGGGGGTCAATTTCCTGATCGCGATGCTCGCCTATTCGGTGTTCGCGGCGCATCTGTGTTTCCGCAGCTGGACGCGGCGGATCGTCTTTGTCGTGCTCGCGCTGGTAACGACGATCATCGCCAACGCGCTGCGCGCCTATGGCACGATGGTCGCCGCCGACATCTGGGGGATCGAGGCGGCGGGGGGCATCGACCATATCTTCTATGGCTGGATATTCTTCGGGCTCGTCATCCTGGCCGTGATGTTCGTTGCGTGGCGCTGGTTCGACCGGCCGGCGAACGATGCGGCGATCGACGTCCGCGGCCTCGACGGCCTGCCGCGCTTTGCCGGTTCGGCGCGCGCGGTGCTGCCTGCGGCCTTCGCGCTGCTGCTGGCCTTTGCCGGCTGGGCCGCGCTCGTCGGCGGCCGGTCGGCACCGCTGGCCGGAACGATGGCGGTCGACGCGCCGCGCGGCTGGGCCGAGACGCTGGCGAACGGGACGCCGTGGGCGCCACGCTATGATGGCGCCGATGAGCGGCTGATGCGGCATTTCGTCGATGCAAAAGGGAGGCGCGTGACCGTCGCGATCGGCGGTTATGAGCGGCAGGCCGAGGGGCGCGAGGTCGTCGCCTTCGGGCAGGGGGCGGTCGACCTGCAAAGCAGATGGGCATGGAGCGCGGCGCTCGCGCCCGTCGATGGCGCGAAGACCGAGCGGTTGCTCCACCCCGGCCCGGTGCTGCGCGACGCCGCGACCTGGTATGTCGTCGGCGGCGAGGCGAGCGGAAGCCCGCGCCGCGCCAAGCTGGCGGGATTGAAAGCGCGGCTGTTCGGCGGCGATCCGCGCGCGCTGTCGCTGATCGTGTCGAGCGAGGCGGGGCAGGGCGGGCGCGATGCGATCGCCGATTTCGTTGCCGCGTCGGGCGGGGCGCAAGCAATGGCTGACCGCGCGCTCGAAACGCGTTAGGAGCGGTCCATATGTGTGGGATCGCAGGCATCTATCATCTCGAAACGGCGAAGCCGGTCGACCCGGCACGGCTGCGCGCGATGCTGCAGCCGATGGCGCACCGCGGCCCCGACGGCACCGGCGAATGGACGGCGCCCGGCGTCGGGCTGGGCCATCTGCGGCTGTCGATCATCGATATCGAGGGCAGCCTGCAGCCGATGGCGAGCGACGACGAGGCGGTGACGCTCACCTATAATGGCGAAATCTATAATTTCCGTGAGCTGCGCGCCGAGCTGGAAGATCGCGGCTATCGCTTCCGTACCACGGGTGACACCGAGGTTATCATCGCGGCGTGGCGGCAGTGGGGGGTCGAATGCCTGTCGCGGCTCAATGGCATGTTCGCGTTCGCGATCCACGATCATGCGCGCGGCTGCCTGTTTCTCGCGCGCGACCGGCTGGGGGTCAAACCGCTTCACCATGCGCGGCTGTCCGACGGGTCGGTGGCCTTCGCATCGGAACTGAAGGGGCTGCTGCGACATCCCCTGTTGCGGCAGGAAGCCAATCTCGCCGCGATCGAGGATTTCCTCGCGCTCGGCTATGTTCCCGACGACAATTGTATCGTCGCGGGGGTCCAGAAATTGCCGGCGGGCCATTATCTGCTGCTCGAACGCGGCAAGCCGGTGCCCGCGCCGACGCGCTGGTGGGCGCCCGATTTTTCGAAGCGCATTCGGGCTTCCGAGGGCGAAGCGGCCGAGCATCTCGTCCATCTGATGCGCGCCGCGGTGACCGACCGCATGGTCGCGGATGTGCCGCTCGGCGCTTTTCTGTCGGGCGGCGTCGATTCGAGCGCGGTCGTCGCGCTGATGGCAGAGGCCAGCGCCAAGGCGGTGAAGACCTGCACGATCGGTTTCGACCAGGCGGCGCTCGACGAGACGGCCTATGCGCAGGCGATCGCCGAACGCTTCGCGACCGATCATCGCACGCGCACCGTCGCGGCGGGCGACTTCGCGCTCGTCGACCGGATCGCCGACATGTTCGACGAACCCTTTGCCGACGCCAGCGCGCTGCCGACTTATCGGGTGTGCGAACTGGCGCGTGAAGAGGTGACGGTGGCGCTTTCGGGCGACGGCGCCGACGAAGCGTTCGCGGGGTATCGCCGGCTGGTCTTCCAGCATCAGGAAGAACGGCTGCGCGGGCTGATCCCCGGCTTCATGCGCCGCGGCGTGCTGGGGCCGCTGGCGCGCGTCTGGCCGCAGATGGACTGGGCGCCGCGGCCGCTGCGCGCGCGCGCGACGCTCGCCAGCCTGTCGAAAAACGGTGCCGAAGGCTATGCCGAGGCGGTCGGCGTCACCGGCCCCGACCAGCGCGCACGATTGTTCAACGATGCCGCGAAGCATGCGCTGGGCGACCATGTCGCCGAAGCGCGCTATTGGCAAGCGATGGCCGAGGCACCGGCGCGCGAGGCGCTCGACCGCGCCCAATATGCCGACCTGATGATCTGGCTGCCCGGCGACATCCTGACCAAGACCGACCGGATGAGCATGGCGGTCAGCCTCGAGGCGCGCGAGCCTTTGCTCGACTACCGCCTGATCGAATTCGCAGCGAGCCTGCCAGCATCGATGCGGGTCAAGGGCGGGACGGGCAAGGCGATCATGAAGCAGGCGATGGAACGCTATCTGCCGCACGATATTCTCTATCGTCCTAAAATGGGGTTCGTCACCCCGGTATCGCACTGGTTTCGCGGACCGCTGGTCGATGCCGCCAAGGGCCTTGCGACATCGTCGACGCTGGCGCGGTCGGGGTGGTTCGACATGGCGGAGATCGAACGCATCGTTGCGGCGCACCAGTCCGGGCGGCGTGATCATGGCCGGTTGATCTGGCAATTCTTCATGCTCGAGAAGTCGCTGGCGAAGCTGTTCGGGATCTGATCAAGAGGGCGGCTATTGCGCTATCCAGCGATCTTTCGGCGCGCTCGCTAACCTTCTCTTAACCGGCGGACCCCAACAACCGCCTATGGCCATTTCCGGATATTTTCTTCCTTCGGCATCCGACACCGACAACCGTCATGACACGCGCCGGAAACTCAGCCTTCTGACCCGCGGCGCGCAGCATGATGGCGCCGGCATCGAGGTGGAGATCCACAATATCTCAGGCACCGGCCTATTGCTCGAAAGCGACATCAAGCTGGCGGCCGGCGATCGCATCGAAATCGAGCTTCCGCATGCCGGCGACATCAGCGCGGTCGTCATCTGGGCCAGCGGACGGCTGTTCGGTTGCCAGTTCGAAGGCCCGGTATCGCCGGCGACGCTGAGCGCCGTCGAACTCAAAAGCGCCGTGGAACCCAAGAACGCCGTGGAGCTGAAGAGTGCCGCCGGCCCGGCGCCCAGCTTCGACGAAGATATTGCGGCACCGGCGATGGACGAAAGCTTCGGCTTCCGCCTGCAGCGGCTCCGCACCACGGCCGGGCTCAGGCAGAGCGAGGTCGCCGTCCGCATGGGCGTCAGCGCGGCGTCGGTCACAAGCTGGGAAAAGGGCAGGGCGCGCCCCAAGCGCAGCAGCATGGAGAAGCTGGCCGCCATTCTCGGCGTCGAGACCGCCGACCTGCTCGACGACGCTGCGCCCGGCGGATTGCAGAAGCTGCTCGACCGCTGCCGCGAACAGATCGCGCGCGCCGTCGGCACCCGCCCCGACAGGATTCGGATCGTCGTCGAACTTTAGCGTCGAGTGAGGCGATTATATGGGTTGCAAGCCCGAGGCGCTGATATCCGCTTTGGGGTGGATTTGAGACATTCCCCTCCCTTTTAGGGAGGGGTTAGGGGTGGGTCGCGAGCGCAGCGAGCAAGAGGAAGAGCGCCGCCTTCG
>NZ_JAASQN010000003.1 GCF_011762125.1 Sphingopyxis panaciterrae | reverse complement strand
GTGTTGTTCTTCGTGTGTGCTGTTGGGTCGCCCTCTGCGGCCTCCTGGGGCCCCCCCCCCCGGGGGGGGGGGGGGGGGGGGGGGGGGGCGCCCGCCCCCCCCCCCCCCCCGCCGCCGAAGGCGGCGCTCTGCCTCTGGCTCGCTGCGCTCGCTACCCACCCCTAACCCCTCCCTGAAAGGGAGGGGAATGTCTCGAATCCACTCCAAACCGGCCATTCCCGCCAGCTTGGAAAGCCACATAACGCCCGCCCCCAAACCCCTCGACTTTACCCGCGCCGGGCGGCAAATTGGCGCCGCCTCCAACCAAAGCGAGCCCCCCATGAAACACGCTCCATCGCTCACCCTCGCCGCCGCGCTGGTTATCGCCGCCTGTTCGGCAGGCACCGCGCCCAGCGAGGCCGCTTCCGCCGACACCGCCAAACTCGATGCATCGGGCGATCAGCCTGCAACGCCGCTCGCCGACGCGCCCTTCACGGTGCAGGAAGCCGCGCGCTTCAACGAACCATGGGCGATGGCCTTCCTGCCGGGCACGAAACTCGCGCTCGTCACCGAACGGTCGGGCAAGCTGAAACTGTGGCAGGAGGGCGGACAGACGCTCGACATCGCGGGAGTGCCCGCGGTCGCTTATGGCGGCCAAGGCGGCTTCGGCGACGTCATCCTTGCCCCCGACTTCGCGACCAGCGGGACGACCTACCTGAGCTGGGTCGAGGCCGGGGAGAAGGGCACATTCGGCGCCGTGGTCGGCAAGGCCAGGCTCGAACAGGGCGGTGGGCCGAAGCTTACGGCGTTGCAGATCATCTGGAAACAGGACCCCAAGGTGACCGGCCGCGGCCATTTCTCGCACCGCCTCGCTTTCTCGCCCGACGGCAAATATCTCTTCATCGGCTCGGGCGAACGGCAGAAATTTGATCCCGCGCAGGATATGAAGGCCAATCTCGGCAAGATCCTGCGTCTGAATCCCGACGGCAGCGTGCCTGCCGACAATCCTTTCGCCTCCGAAGGCGGCGTCACCGCGCAAATCTGGTCGCTCGGCCACCGCAATATCCTCGGCCTCGCCTTCGACGGCACGGGCAAGCTTTGGAACCAGGAAATGGGGCCGAAGGGCGGCGACGAGGTCAATCTGGTCGAGGCAAAGGCCAATTACGGCTACCCGATCGTGTCGAACGGCGACCATTATGACGGCAAGGATATTCCCGACCATCCGACCCGCCCCGAATTTGCCGCACCGAAGCTGTGGTGGAATCCGTCGGTCTCGCCCGCCGGGCTCGTCTGGTACGGCGGCGATGCCTATCCCGGCTGGAAGAACAGCCTCCTGATGGGCGCGCTGTCGGGCGAAGGGCTGATCCGCATGAGCGTCGACGGCGACAAGCTCCACAAGTCGGACCGCTGGAATTTCGGTACCCGCATCCGCGAGGTCGAGGTGCGCGATGACGGCACGATCTGGCTGCTTACCGATGGCGAAAACGGCAAGCTGTTGAAACTCGTGCCGAAGGGCTAATATCAGAGTGATGATCCGCGGTTTCCTCACCCGCCGGGCCGAATGGCCCGCGCGCATTCCCGATCCTGATGCGCCGCCGCCGCTGTCGCTGCTGTGGCGCGAGGCCGGCGCCTTGCTGCGCGCGATATCGGGGCGCATTCGCCCGATGCCGCCCGAACCCAATCCCGACAGCGACCATCCGCCGGTGATGGTGCTCCCGGGCTTTTTGTCGGGCGACTGGGCGACCAAGGCGCTGCGCGCCGACCTCCGCCGTGCCGGCTTTCGCTGCTATGCCTGGGGCCTCGGTTTCAACCGCGGCGCGACCGCCGACATCGTCGAGCGCATCGATAGCCGCGTCCAGTGGATCATCGACCGCACCGGCCATGCCCCCGCGCTCGTCGGCTGGAGCCTCGGCGGCATCTATGCACGCGAATATGCCAAGCACCACCCCGACAAGGTCGCGCGCGTCGTCACGCTGGGCTCGCCCTTTTCGGGATCGCGCCGCGCCAACCGCGCGTGGCGGCTCTATCATCTCGTCGCGCGCCACCCGGTCGACAATCCGCCGATCGACTTCCACCCTGCCCCGCGTCCGAGCATGCCGACCTTTGCCCTCTGGTCGAAGCATGACGGCGTCATCGCCACCGCCAGCGCGCGCGGCCTGCCGCACGAAAGCGACCGGCAGGTCGAGGTCGACTGCGGCCATATGGGCTTCGCCTATGCCCCCAACTCGGTCGCCGCGATCGTCAAGGCGCTGAAGGAAGAGGTCGGCGGGGCCGGATAAGGCAACAACGCCGCTCAGCACACGTCGATGCGGTACACCGGCTCGCGATGCCACATCAGTAGCATCCGTCCCGGCCGCTGGCCCGCCCGCCCGGTCGATGCGAAACCGATCCGCCGCAGCAGGGCTTCGGACCGTTCGTTGCCCGGGCGGCATTCGGCGATGATCGAACAGCCCGGCCGCGACGCCGCGAGCGCCTCGACAACCGCCCGCACGGCCTCGGTCGCGATGCCCTGACCCCGCGCCCGCGCGGCGAACCAATATCCTATCTCATATTCCCGGCCGATGCGGCGGTGCACCCCGATCACGCCGTAAAGCGCCCCGTCGCCGCGGCCCCGCACCGCGTGAAACACGTCGCCGCCGCCCGAACCGGCGATCAGCGCCCGCGCATCGGCTTCGGTGAAGGGCGCGGGCAGGAAATGGACCTGCGACGTCACCGTTTCGTCGGTGATCGCGGCGAGTCCGCGCGCGTCGTCGGCGGTCAGCGGCGTGATGCGGCAATGGTCGGTCGACAGGGCAAGCAAGGTATCGGTCATGTTGCGTCTTCTTCAAGAAACGCGCGCCGCGGCCGATGGGGTGGTGGTGATGTGATGACAACCATTCGCCTTTCCGGACACGGCGGCGATGGTCATAGGGTGATGCCATGCCGCTCCTAGATAAAGGAGCGCCAATACGCCTTGAATCGAAGGGATCGGTCGTTGGTCATCGTCGCCGCGACTATCAGCTTTGCGCGCACCGATCAACGCCTTCCGCGCATCGCTGGCGAAGCCGGCCGCGAAAGACTAATGCGAACGCCATGACCCCGCTCGATGCAGCGCCCTTCATCCGCGACAATTTGCCGGTACATCCCGTCCCCGGCATCCCCGAAATCCGCCTGCACAAGGCCGCGCCCGAAAGCGGACTCGGGCGGCTTGCCGCGCGCGACGCGGACGGTTTCGGCGCGCCCTATTGGGCGCATTACTGGGCCGGCGGCCTCGCGCTCGCGCGCCATGTCCTCGACTGCCCCGAAACGGTCGCCGGGCGCCGCATCCTCGATCTCGGCGCGGGATCGGGACTGGTCGCGATCGCGGCGGCAAAAGCGGGGGCGCGGCAGGTGATCGCGCTCGACGCCGATCCTTATGCGATCGCCGCGCTCGGGCTCAACGCGGCGCTCAACGGGGTCCGGCTCGACATCCGCGCCGGGGACGTGGCGGACCTCGATCCCCCCGCCGTCGACCTCATTCTCGTCGGCGACCTCTTCTACTCAGCCGAACTCGCCGCAACCGTCGTCGCCTTCCTCGATCGCTGCGGCATCGATGCCCTCATCGGCGACCCTTGGCGCCAGTCGTTGCCGGTCTCGCGCCTCGACGAAATCACCCGCTACGACGTCGCCGAATCGGGCAGCACGATAAAATCCTGCGGTATCTTCCGATTTATTGCATGCATGACTTGACCTTCGGACTTCACGCACTAATTAAAGTTACATGAAACGCGACAGCCGATTATCGGGCGTGCTCCACATCCTCCTCCATATGGCGGAACAGGCGGAGCCGATGACCTCCGACCAGCTCGCCAAGGCGATGCAGACGCACCCCGTCGTCATCCGCCGCATCCTCGGCGGGCTGCGCGATGCCGGGTTCGTCCATAGCGAAAAGGGGCATGGCGGCGGCTGGACGATCGCGCGCCACCTTGCCTCGATCACGATGCGCGACGTCTATGACGCGATCGGCCGCCCGAACCTGATGGCGATGGGCAACCGCACCGATGCGCCCGGCTGCCTCGTCGAACAGGCGGTCAACGCCGCGCTCGACACCAGCTTCCGCGATGCCGAGGCGCTGCTGCTCGATCGCTTCGCCAAAGTCACGCTCGCCGAGCTTTCCGCCGATTTCCACGCGCGCATGACCGCGCGGCACATGACAGAACAGGAGCATATCCATGACTAAAGGCGCCCAGCATTTCCTCGACAGCTTCAAGGATCCGGCTGCGGTCGAACGCTATACCGAAGGGCCGCGACGCTTCGTCCCCGGCCTCGACGGCCTCCACCGCATGACCGGACTGCTGCTCGCCGAACGCGTTCCCGACGATGCGCACATCCTCGTCCTCGGCGCTGGCGGCGGCAGCGAGATGAAGGCGATGGCCGAAGCGCATCCGGGTTGGCGCTTCACCGGCGTCGATCCGGCGGGTCCGATGCTGGGCCTCGCGGCCAAGGTCATGGGCCCCGACGCGCACCGCGCCGAGCTGATCGAGGGCTACATCGACGACGCCCCGGCCGGTCCGTTCGACGGCGCGACCTGCCTGCTGACGCTGCACTTCCTCGAGCGCGAGGAACGTATCCGCACCGCAGCCCAAATCTGTGCCCGTCTGAAACCGGGCGCGCCCTTCGTCGCTGCGCACGGCAGCTTTCCGCAGGCTGCGGGCGAACGCGATCGCTGGCTCGATCGCTATGCCTCCTACGCCATCGCCTCGGGCGGCGACCCCGATCAGGTCGCCAAGGGGCGCGAGGCGGTTGCGACGCACGTCGCGATGCTCAGCCCCGAGGCCGACGAAGCCGTGCTGCGCGCCGCCGGCTTCACCGGCGTCGAGCAATTCTACGCCGCCTTTACCTGGCGCGGCTGGGTGGGATATGCGTAGAAATATGTTCCGCTGACGGTGGAACCGGCCCCGGCCCGCGTCAGTCGCGCGGCTTCACCGTCACCCACACGCTGACCGGCGCCGCGAATTTTCCGGGCGCGGGCTTGCCGACGTCGATCCGTTCGGCGGTGACCATCTGGCCGGTCTCAAGAGTGAAACTCGCCCACGGCTTCGGCATGCGGCCAAAGCTCATTTTCTGGATCGGCTGGCCGGTGGCGGTGTTCATGATTGTCGCGATGATGCCCATGCCCCGCCGGTAGCGACGGACTACCGATTCTGTCCAGCCCGAAGCGAGGCCACGCGTCGTCTTTCGGCCGTTAGCTGCCCCACACTTCGTCATCCCGGGCTTGGCCCGGGATCCCGCTTTTTTGAGGGCAGCGACAGTTTTCGACCTCAAGCGGGACCCCGGATCAAGTCCGGGGTGACGAAAAGGGAAATGGCAGCTTTCGGCCGGTAGTGGACGTTTGCATTTCCTATCGATGTCATCCCCGCGAAAGCGGGGACCAGGACGGGATTGCCCAGCCCTGGGTCCCCGCTTTCGCGGGGACGACAAAGATGAGGGCGCATGACGGGGTTTGAACGGCAGCTCCCCCAAACCGACGCTCGCCTTCTGCCGGCGGTTCTCAAAACAGGCTTGCCTCGCTCAATTATACAATATATTGCGCAATATATTGTATAAAGATTCGAAAGACGGAAATATCATGCAGACAAAAGGATTGACCGGCGCGCTTGCCGTAGCAACGGCGTGGCTGGCGCTGGTGGGCGCGGCGGACGAGGCGCCTTTGAGCGCTGCCGACAAGCGCGCGATCGTCGAAGAACTGGGGAAGGCGCTCGAGGCAAATTACGTCTTTCCCGACAAGGCGAAGACGATCGCCGGAACGCTGCGCAATCATCTGCAAAAAGGTGACTATGACGCTGTCAGGGACAAGCCTGCGCTTGCGCGCGAATTGAGCGAGGATCTGGTCGCCGCGAGCAACGACCTGCACTTCGCGGTGGGGGTCGATCCCGACTGGGTCGCCGACTATGCCGCGCGGCAGGACCCCGCCCGCGCCGCCGCGCTACGCGACAAGGACCGTGCGGGCGAAGCGCGGCAGAATTTCGGCTTTGCCGGCCTGCGCTATCTCGACGGCAATATCGCCTATGTCGACCTGACGCATTTCGCCGACCCCGAACCCGGATATGATGCAGCAGCAGCCGCGATGCGCTTTATCGAGAACGGCGACGCGGTGATTTATGACCTGCGCTACAACAACGGCGGGTATCTGGAGATGGCGCAGTTGCTCGCGAGCCAGCTCTTCCCCGGCGACAAGGATCAGGAGCTGTTCGACTATTATTACAATCTCGACGGCCGCCGCGTCGAGCGGGGTCAATGGGTGCTTCCGGCGCTGCCCGCGAAACGCCTGACCGGCAAGCCCGTCTATGTCCTCACCGGCTCGACCAGCTTTTCGGCGGCCGAATGGTTCGCTTACACGTTGAAGAAGCTCGGCCGCGCCACGCTGGTCGGCGAACGCACCGCGGGCGGGGCGCACCCGGTCGATCGCAAACCCGTCGGCACCGATTTTTTCCTGCAGGTGCCGATCGGCCAGATCCGTGACCCCGTCGATCACAGCGATTTCGAGGGACAGGGCGTGATCCCCGACCATCTGGTTGCCTCCGCCGACGCACTTGCCGTCGCGCATCGGCTCGCGCTTGCCGAGATCGTCAAGGCCGATCCGGCGAAACGGGCTGACGCCGACTGGCTCGCCCCCGAGCTCGCCGCGCATGGCCAGCCGTCCGCCGCCGCGCTCAAGGCGATGACCGGCCGTTACGAAGGACGGCACATCGACCTCGTCGATGGCAAATTGCTCTACACATGGCGCGAGCGTTTCCGGCTCGCACTCGAACCGCTCGGCGGCGACCTGCTCGCGATCGAGGGCGTGCGCGACTTCCGCTTCCGCGTCGTGCGAAAAAACGGCAAGATCATTGCGCTCGAACGGATCAACCGCGATGGAACGACCCAAAGCTATGCCCGCATCGACTGACCTGCCCGCACGCGAACTCGACGACATCTCTTTTCTCGGCCGCCTCAGCGAAGCGCTGAGCACGCGGATCGAGGAACAAACGCGTCCCCTGTTCGACGACGCCGGCATCACGGTCCCCGTGCGCTCCTGCTCGCTGCTCACCGCGCTCGGTTCAGCGGGCGAAGCCTCGGCCGCCGAACTCGCGCGCGCGCTCGGCCAGTCGCATCAGTTGGTGATCCAGAAATGTCCCGCGCTGCTCCGTCTCGGCCTGATCACCCAGCATCCCGACAGCGCCGACGCGCGGCGCAAGATTTTCCGGCTGACCGAGGCCGGCCACGATCAGCTGCGCCGTATCGAGGCCTATAGCGTGCGGATAAGTGGCGTTTATCGTAGCCTGTTCGCCGAGGTTGGCGATGTCCATGGCGCGATCCTCCGCGCCCTCAACGCCCTGGAAATGCGGCCACTGCGCGAACGCGTCGGCTAAACAAGCACCGTTCGCGCTGGCGAAGGAACACGCATCCGAATAAGGATGACCTGCGTCCGCCCGGATGCGTCCGGCCCGACAGGAAAGCCCGCCATGATCCTCGCTCCCCTCACCCTCCTCCTCGCGGCTCAAGGCGGCGCGGCGGGCGTCTGTCCCTATGCCGTGATCGCGGGCGACGCCAGCGCGCGCAAGACGAACATCTACCGCACCCCGACGATCGCGTCGGGAAAGGCCGGCAAACTCGACCGCGGCACCCCCGTCTTCGTCTGCGGAGCGCGCGGCAACTGGCTGTGGGTGCATTATTCGCAAGGCCGCCACAGCTGCCGCGGGACCACGGGCGGCCTCGACACCCGTTATGCCGCGACCTGCGCCAAGGGCTGGGTCGAACGGCGGCGCGTGGCGGTCATGGCGCGCTGATCCTGCCAGGCGGCCCGGCTGTCAGAAACGATAACCCAACGTGCCGATGACATTGCGCGCATAGCCAAAGCTGCATGCCGACCGCACCGAGCATTGGGCATAATAATTTTTGTCGAACAGGTTGGTCGCGTTGACGCTGAGCGACCATTTTTTCCATTCGAGCGCCAGCAGGGCGTCGGCCAGCGTGAAGCCAGGGGTACGCAGCCGTTCGATCTGGCCGTCGGGGTCGACGTCGTAAAAAGCCGCCGCTTCCTCGGTCGCGCCGACATAACGCACCCCCAACCCGATACGCAGCATCAGGTCGCTGCCGAGCGCGACGCTCTTTTCGCCCCACAACGAAGCGGTGTCCTTCGGGATCGCCGAAATCGGCAGGCCGACGAGCAGCGGATCGGTGTCGAAGCCGGTCCGCGCCTTCACATGGCTGTATGATGCGGTGATCGTGTAATTACCGGGCAGGACGCGCGATGCTTCGAGTTCAAAACCGCGCGACCTGACCGTGCCGACCTGGATCTGGTTCTCGCCATTGTTCGGATCGGTGGCGAGCAAATTGCTGCCCTTGATGTCGAAATAGGCCGCCGACAGCAACATGTTCGCGTCGGGCTGCCAGCGCAGCCCGCCCTCCCACTGCCGCCCGCGCTGCGGCCGGAAGCTGTCACCGAAGAAATCGATCCCGGTGATCGGATTGAACGATTCCGAATAGCTGACATAGGGCGCAAACCCCATGCCCGGCTTAACGATCAGGCCGGCGCGGAAGGTGGTCGCATGATCGACCTGCTTGGCATCGCCCTCCGACCAGCTCGTCGCGCGGTCGCGCCGCGCGCCAAGGACGAGCGTCACGACGTCGGCATAATCGATCTGGTCCTGCACATAGAGGCCAAGCTGGGTGTTGCGGCTGTTCGGATCGCGTTCCGCATCGAGCTCGGGGACGTTGGCCGGGCTGTAATCGGGGTCGTAGATATCGATCGGCGCGGCGGCGTCATAGATCGTCGATCCCTGCAGCGTCGAGCGCAGATAGTCGATCCCGACGAGCAGCTTGTGCGTCAGCGGCCCGGTGGCGAAATCGAAGCGCAGATTATGGTCGGTGGTGACCATGTCGAGATCGGTATATTTGTCATAGCGATAGCGCGGCAGGATGCGGTTGCCGGCGTCGAGGAACGGGTTTTCCAACCCGTTCCAGACGTCGGGTTCGATGTCACCGTTCGCGGTGTCGCTGTGCACATAGCGCAGCCGCCCCGAATAGGTCACGGCATCGCCAAAGCGGTGCGTCGCCTGCAATGTCGCGCTGTAATGATCGGCGTCGTAGAAATTATGACTCGGCTCGCCCAGATAGACGCCGCGGCGCAGCTCGCGATCGCGCGACGGTGCCAGCAGCGTTGCATTGACCGGCAGGAAGGACGCGATCGAGGCTGCGCGGTCGCGCTGGTAGACGCCCGACAGGATGATGTCGGTCCGCTCGTCGGCCGACCGGAAGCGCAGCGATGGCGCAAGAAACAGGCGGTCGTCCTGCCCGAAATCGACCTGGTTGTCGGCATCGCGCAGCACCCCGACGAACCGCGCCGCCAGCGTGCCGCTGTCATTGAGTGCCCCGGTCAGGTCGACCTGCGCCTGCTTGCGGTCGAAGCTGCCATATTGCACCGCCGCCTCGCCGCCGAAGTCGAACTGCGGCACCTTGGTCAGGCTGTTGACGATGCCGCCAGGCGCCGCCTGCCCATAGAGCACCGACGACGGGCCGCGCAGCACCTCGATCCGCTCGAGGTTAAAGCTTTCGGTGCGCGCCGTGTAAAAGGATTCGCCCTGGCGCATGCCGTCAATGAAATCGGTCGAACCGAAACCGCGCAGCGTGACATAATCGAAGCGGAAATCGGCTCCATTGGGCTCGGTGCGCAGCCCGGGCGTGTAACGCAGCGCCTCCTGCACCCCGATCGCCCCGCGCGCGGCGATCAGGTCGGCGCCGATAACGCTCAGCGATTGCGGCACTTCGGCGATCGATGTGTCGGTCTTCGTCGCGGTTTCGGCGCGCGCGGTAACGACGATCTCGGCCACATCCCCCGCCATCTGCGCATAAGCGGGGCTGACAAACAGCAGCGGCAGCGCGAGGGCAGAAATCGAGAGGACGAAACGACGACGGCAACGCGGCATGACTTGGGGACTCCCTTTGCGACTCCCGCCGCCTAGGGAAATTGATATCGACTTTCAATAGCGCCGTACCCCATTCACCCCGTGAAGGGAGCCACGACCTCCGCCGTTACCCGCAGCGGCCGCCCGCTCGCCTTGTCCAGCAATGCCCAGACGGTTCGCGCCCGCACATGCACGCGGCCGTCAGCGCCGGTGAATTCCATGAAGCGGTCGAACTTCGCGCCTTGCGGCTTGTCGGCGACCCATGTTCGCGCCGTCACCGTCTCGCCGGGGCCGAGCGCGCGCAGATAATCGATCTCGTGCCGCACCACGACCCAGATATAGGCGTCTTTATGCGATTGCGGCGCCGCGGCGTCCCAATGACCGGTCGCGACCTGCTGAATCCATTGGACCCAAACGGCATTGTTGACATGGCCCAGCTCGTCGATGCTCTCGGGCGTCGCGGTCAGTTGAAGAGCGAATTCTTTCATCGGCACCCAGACTATGTCGAGATTCAGTTCGTGGTGGAGCGAGAATGGCTGGCTCCGAGAACCGGAGCGCAGCGTACTTCAGTACGTGAGCACCGGAAGCGCAGGAGACGGTCGTTCGCAGCCCGCCACGGGCTGAATATCGGCATAGTCTACGCCAGTTCCACCGTGGTCACCATATACCCCGCATCGCGCAGCGCGGTGACGAGGCTGTCGAGATGCTCGCGGTCGCGCGCCTCGCATTCGATGTCCGTGATCAGTCCCTTCGCCGGCAAGGTCGTGAAGATGCGCTGGTGATAGATTTCGATGATGTTGACCTGCTTCTCGTCGAACAGCTTCATCACCTTGAACAGCGCGCCCGGCCGGTCCTGCAACCGGATGCGCAGCCGCGCGATACGCCCCGAACGCGCAAGGTCGCGCAGCAGCACATTGGCGAGCAGCCGCGTGTCGATATTGCCGCCGGTCAGCACCAGGCCCACTTTTCGCCCGGCAAACTCCTCGGGATGCGCCAGCATCGCCGCGAGCCCCGCGGCACCGGCGCCCTCCACCACCGTCTTTTCGATCTGCAGCAGCAGGCTCACCGCGCGCTCGAGGTGGCGCTCCGCGACCAGCACGATATCGTCGTTGAGTTCGGCCACCAGCTTGCGCGTGTACGAACCGGGCTCCTTGACCGCGATCCCTTCGGCCAGCGTATCGCCCTCGCACGCCATGTCGACGCCGTTCAACTGCGCATACATCGACGGGTAAAGCTCGGCTTGCACCCCGACGAGGCGGACGTCGTTCTTGATCCCGCGCGCCGCGGTCCCCATGCCCGCGAGCAGCCCGCCGCCGCCGATCGGGACGATCAGCGTGTCGAGCGCCGGCACATCCTCGAGCATTTCGAGCGCCACCGTCCCCTGGCCCGCCGCCACATGCGGATGGTCGAAGGGATGAACAAAGGTCAGCCCGCGCTCGACCTCGAGCTCGCGCGCATGCGCATAGGCGTCATCGAACTTCTCGCCGAACAACACAATCGTCGCGCCATGGCTCGCAGTCTGCGATACCTTCACCTGCGGCGTCGTGCTCGGCATGACGATCGTGACCGGCACGCTCAGCCTTTTGCCGTGATAGGCCAGGCCCTGCGCATGATTGCCCGCCGATGCCGCGATCACGCCGCGCGCCCGGGCTTCGTCACTCAGCAACAGCAAGGCGTTGAGCGCGCCGCGCTCCTTATACGCCGCAGTGAACTGCAGATTTTCGAATTTCAGCCAGACCTCGGCGCCGACCATCTCGGACAGCGTCTGCGAATGCAGCGTCGGCGTCCGCACGACCGCGCCATTAATTCGCCCGGCCGCCGCGCGCACATCGTCCAATGTGATCGCCGGCAGGTCGGCGGCGGGGGTCAGGGTGAGTTGATCGGTCATAGTGCGCTGGCCCTAACGACAAGCAGAGCTAAGGGGAAGGGCGAGAATTAATCGAGCGACGCGTAACGATTGCGGCGGCGCATGTCTGGCGCCCGGCTCGATCCATGGTTATGGACCGCTGCATGACCGAACAAAAACTCCGCATCAGCTTCATCGGCACCGGCGTCATGGGCGGCCCGATGGCGGGCCACCTCGTCAAGGCGGGCCATGACCTTACCGTCTACAACCGCACCCGCACCAAGGCCGACGCCTGGGCCGCGCAATATGGCGGCGCCGCGGCATCGACCCCGGCCGAGGCGGCGAAGGACGCCGATGTCGTCCTCTCGTGCGTCGGCAACGACGATGATCTCGCACAGGTCACGCTCGGCCGCGACGGCGCTTTCGCTGCGATGCGCAAGGGCGCACTCTTCATCGACCACACCACCGTTTCGGCGCGCATCGCGCGTCAGCTTTCGGTCGAAGCCGAAAGTCTCGGGCTGCTCGCGCTCGACGCGCCGGTCTCGGGCGGCGAAGCGGGGGCGCAGAACGGCACCCTCTCGATCATGTGCGGCGGCAGCGCGCAGGCCTTCGCCGCCGCCGAGCCGGTGATGGCCGCCTATGCCGCGCGCATGGTCCATATCGGCGGCCCCGGCGCGGGACAGACGACGAAGATGGTCAACCAGATCGCAATCGCCGGCGTGCTTCAGGGCCTGTCCGAAGCCGTGCGCTTCGCGCAGGCATCCGACCTCGACACCGACAAGGTGTTCGAAGCGATCTCGGGCGGCGCCGCGGCCAGCTGGCAGATGCTCAACCGCTGGGGCACGATGGCGAAGGACGAATTCGACTTCGGCTTCGCGGTCGACTGGATGCGCAAGGATTTGGGCCTCGCGCTCGAGGAGGCGCGCATCAACGGCGCGACCTTGCCCGTCGCCAGCCTCGTCGACCAGTTCTACGCCGACGTCCAAAAGGCCGGCGGCGGCCGGCGCGACACGAGTTCGCTGGTCACCCGGTTGCCGAAGTGACGGTTCGCGCTTCCCTCGCGGCGCTCGCCCTCCTGTTCACCGCGCCGGCGCACGCCGACACGCTCGTCGACAATGTCAACGGCATCACGCTCGACAAGGACGGCAAACTCGTCCGCTTCACCGGGCTCGTCATCGACCGCGAGGGCAAGGTCAAGCAGTTGCTCGACCGCAAGGACAAGCGCCCCGAACGCCCCGATTTCAAGCAGGACGGCGGTGGCCGCACGTTGATCCCGGGGATGATCGACGCGCACGGCCATGTCATGGGCATGGGCTTCTCGCTGATGCTGCTCGACCTTTCGGAAACGAAATCGCTCGCCGAGGCGCAGGCCGCGATCCGCAAATATGCCGCCGCGAACCCCGAAATGCCGTGGATCATCGGATCGGGCTGGAACCAGGAAAAATGGGGGCTCGGTCGCTTTCCCACCAGCGCCGATCTTGACGCCGCGGTGCCCGACCGCCCGGTCTGGCTCGAACGCGTCGACGGCCATGCCGGCTGGGCGAACAGCGCCGCGATAGCGGCGGCGAAAGTCACCACCGCCAGCAAGGTGCCCGAGGGCGGCCGCATCGAGATGGAGGGCGGCAAGCCGAGCGGCGTCTTCGTCGATTCGGCGATGGCGCTCGTCGACAATGCGAAGCCGAAACCGCTGGCGCGCGATCTCGACCGCGCGTTGTTCCTCGCGCAGCAGAAACTGCTCGAACAGGGCGTCACCAGCATCGCCGACATGGGCACGACGATCGCCGACTGGCAGGCGTATCGCCGCGCCGGCGACAAGAAACAGCTCGCGATCCGCATCCTCAGCTATGGCGCCGATATCGACAATATGACGATCATCGCCGGGCAGGAGCCAACCCCGTGGCTCTACGACGACCGCCTCCGCATGGTTGGGGTGAAGCTTTATCTCGACGGCGCATTGGGCTCGCGCGGCGCGTGGCTGAAGGCACCCTATAGCGACGCACCGGGACAAAAGGGGCTGCCGCTGCTCACCCCCGCGCAGCTCCGCAACAAGATGGTGCGCGCGTCGATGGACAAGTTCCAGGTCGCGATCCACGCGATCGGCGACGCCGCCAATGCCGAAGCGCTCGCCGCGATCGGCGACCTCACCGCCGACCTGCCCGGCGAACGCCGCTGGCGCATTGAACATGCGCAAATCCTCGATCCCACCGACATTCCCCGCTTCGCCCAGTTGAAGGTCATCGCCTCGATGCAGCCGATCCACCAGCCGTCGGACCGGTTGATGGCCGAGGCGCGGCTCGGCCCCGACCGCCTCAGGGGCGCTTATGCGTGGCGCAGCCTCGAAAATGCCGGCGTCCGCCTGGCGTTCGGCTCGGATGTGCCCGTCGAAAGCTCGAACCCCTTTCCGGGCATCGCCGCCGCCATCTCGCGCACCGACGCCGCGGGCCAGCCGTTCGGCGGCTGGCATCCCGAGGAAGCAGTGACGCGCGAAACCGCGCTCGACGGCTTCACCCGCACCGCCGCCTTCGCCGCCTTCGCCGAGGACCGGCTCGGCACGCTGATGCCCGGCATGCGCGCCGATTTCCTGATCGTCGACGCCGATCCGCTGCTCGCCAGCCCCGACGAGATCCGCCGCATGACGCCGCGGGAAACCTGGATCGGGGGTTATCGGTATTACAAGCGGAAGGAATGACCTGATGTCCGCTATCCGCCTCTCCCCTCGCCGCGTCGCCAAGCCTTGGGGGCGTACCGATATCGGTCCCCCCTTCAATCGTGAAGCGCTCGACGCGGGCGATGAACGTATCGGCGAGATCTGGTTCGAGCTTCCGGCAGGACGTCCCGAACCGGCGCTGCTCGTCAAATATCTCTTCACCTCCGAAGCGCTGTCGGTGCAGGTCCACCCCGACGATGCGCAGGCACAGGCCGACGGCGCGCGGCAGGGCAAGGAGGAGGCGTGGGTGATCCTCGACGCCGAAGACGGCGCCGCGATCGGCCTCGGCCTCGAACAGCGCATCACCCCCGAACAGTTGCGCGCCGCCGCACTCGACGGCAGCATCGAGCGGCTGATCGACTGGAAACCCGTCGCCCCCGGCGATCATTTCCACGTCACCCCCGGCACGATCCACGCGATCGGCGGCGGCCTCACGCTGATCGAGGTCCAGCAATATGCCGACATTACCTATCGCCTCTACGATTATGGCCGCCCGCGCGAATTGCACCTCGACGCGGCGATCGCGTGCGCCGAAGCCGGTCCCTATCTGACCCCGAACCTCAGGACGCCGATCGGCGTCGGCGTCGATCGGCTTGTCGACGGCCCGAAGTTCGGCCTCGTCGACGCGCATTGCGACGATTTCGCCGCGCTCCCCGATCCCGGCGCCTATGGGCCCGTCTGGTTCATCCCCGTCGATGGCGCGGGGTCGATCGATGGCGAAGCGTGGCAACCGGGCGAATGCTGGCTACTCGACGATGCGGCGGGCCTCGCGGCACTCGGCGGCAGCGGCCGCGCGCTGATCGCCTGGACGATGGCTGCATGACCCTCGGACGCCGCAAGCTTCTGGCAGCGCTCGCGACCGTCCCCGCCGCACTCGCCCTCGGCGGCGCCAGAAAGGAACCGAAGCCCAAGGATCCGCCCGAACCGCGCAAGTCGCGCAAGCGGAAGGGCGCCAAGGCACCGCAAAGCCATGTCGACGTTGCGGTCGTCGGCGCGGGCGCGCTCGGCGCGTGGACCGCATGGCACCTCGTCCGGCAGGGCAAGAGCGTGCGCCTGTTCGACGCCTATGGCGCCGGCAACGGCCGCGCGGCGTCGAACCTGCCGTCGATGATGCTCGATCCCGTGCAGGGCGGCGACGCGCTCTATGCGAGCCTCGTCTCCGACAGCTATGCGGCGTGGCAGAGGCTTTCCGACACCGCCAGCCTGCCGATCCTGACCGCTTGCCAGGCGCTGACGACGCTCACCGCGACCGACAGCATCGCCGCCGCGCGGGACGTCGACCGCGAGAGCGGCGACAAGCTCAAGAACCGCTTTACCCAGATCGCCTGGCACCCCGGCGAAGCCGCGCTGGTGGCGGAGAAGGCGGCGATGCTCGCCGGGCGGCGCGGCGTGCTCGAAACATTGCTCGATGGGCAGATCGAACCCGAAGCCGTCGTGATGCCCGCACCGCTCCGCGACAAGCGCAGCGACCTTTATGTCCTCCCCGACGGCGGCACCGCGGGCAGCATCGTCTATGCCTGCGGTGCGTGGCTGACCGAACTCTTCCCGCAATTGCTGACTCCGCAGCGCCTCTCGGCCGTCCGCCACAATGTCTTCCACTTCGGCCCCGGCCAAGGCGACCTGCAATATCGCCCGCCCGCGATGCCCGCTTTCGTCGACCGCGCCTATGGCTTTACGCTGCTCCCCGATATCGAGGGCGAAGGCGTGCGCTGCTGGCGCAGTGCCGGCGACGCGAGCGTCGATCCCGACAGCTTCGACCGCCGCGCCGACGAACGAGCGCTCACCGATGTCCGCCTGTGGCTCGCCGGCCGCCTGCCGCGGATCGGCACCGCCCCCATCGTCGCGAGCGCCGCGGTGCACGACTGCCGCACCGTGACCGGTGACCTGCTGCTCGACCGCCTGCCCGAGCATCCGCGCGCCTGGGTCGTCGGCGGCGCCGCAGGCCGCGCTTTCAGCCTCGCCCCCGCGATCGGCGCACGGGTCGCGGCGCATGTCGCCGACGCCAGCCGCCCGCTCGAACCGCGCTGGGCGCTCGCGCGACTGACGGGCGGAGCCGTCTAGCCCGCTCATTCGTCATCGCGAGCGTAGCGAAGCAATCCAAGGCTTGCGTAAACCGCTCTGGATTGCTTCGCTACATTTGCAATGACGGGAATTTGGGGCCGATATGAAACTCACGGACTGCCACAATATCGACGATTTCCGCGCGCTCGCGAAGCGCCGCCTGCCGTGGCCGGTGTTCGACTATATCGACGGCGCCGCCGATGACGAGGTCACCCGCCGCCGTAATCGCGAGGCATTCGATCGCTGCGACCTGATCCCCCGCGTCCTCGCCGGGGTTGAAAGCGTCGACATGCGCACCACGCTGTTCGGGCGCGAAATGGCGATGCCGCTCTTCCTCTCGCCGACCGCATTGCAACGTCTCTTCCACTGGCAGGGCGAACGCGCCGTCCTCCGCGCCGCCGCAAACGCCGGCACCGTCGCCGGCATATCGAGCCTTGCGACGATCGGCCTCGCCGAAGCCGGAGCGCTCACGAACGGCCCCAAGCTGTTCCAGCTTTATGTCCACCACGACGAAGGGCTCAACAAGGCCATGCTCGATGCCGCGCGCGAGGCGCAATTCGACGCCGTCGCGCTCACCGTCGACACGATCGTCGGCGGCAACCGCGAGCGTTGCCTGCGCTCGGGCTTCACCTCGCCGCCGCGCTTCACCGCGCGCAACCTGCTGAGCTACGCCGCCAAGCCCGGCTGGGGTCTCAACTATGTCCTCCGCGAGAAATTCAGCCTGCCGAACCTTGCGACGCACGTCTCCGAAGGGTCGAGCGTCCCCAAATCGGTTGCCGAATATTTTACCTCGATGCTCGACCAGAGCCTCGACTGGAAACGCGCCGAGGCGATCCGCAAACAATGGGGCGGCCCCTTCTGCCTCAAGGGCATCGTCGCGGTCGAGGATGCAAAGCGCGCCGCCGATATCGGCGCCACCGCGATCATGGTGTCAAACCACGGTGGACGGCAATTGGACGGCAGCATCTCGCCCTTCGACGCGCTCGCCGAGATCGTCGACGCGGTTGGCGACAAGCTTGAGGTCATCTGCGACGGCGGCATCACGCGCGGCACCCACGTGCTGAAAGCGTTGTCGGTCGGCGCGAAAGCCTGCTCGGGCGGCCGTCTGTACCTCTACGCGCTCGCCGCGGCGGGCGAGGACGGCGTGGTGCGAACGATCGCGCTACTCCGCGACGAGATCGAGCGCGGCATGAAATTGATGGGGGCGAAGAGCCTGGCCGACCTGTCGCGCGACAACCTGCGCTGGCGCTGAACGAATGGAGTGAACCCCGGCGAAAGCCGGGGCCCACGAAGTGTAGCGCAAGATAGCATGGACCCCGGCTTTCGCCGGGGCACACTCAAGCCGCCACCGCCTCCTCCTTCTTCCCCAGCCCGCCCCAATCGATATTCCGCGTCATGTACATCACCCCGGCAAGGGCGAAGAACATCAGCACCGACCCGATGAGCAGCGAATAGGCCTCGAGGTTAAGCAACACATAGAGCAGCGCATATAGCCCGATCAGCATCGCGGCGAGGAAGCGCGCGCGCTTCCAGCTTTTCAGTACCGCTGCGCTGTAAAAGGCGAGCAAGCCGATGATCGCCGCCGACGCGAGCAGATAAGCCGGGGTAAAGCCGATCACCTCCGCAAACGCCAGCAGCAGCACGAAGAACAGCACCAGCGCGACGCCGGTCAGCAGATATTCGGCCGCCGCGACCCGTGCACCCGCAATGACGTCGAACATCAGGAAGGCGACGAAGGTGAAACCGATAAACAAAAAGCCGTATTTGATACTGCGGTCGACCTGGCTGTAGAGGTCCACGGGCTCGATCAGGCTGATCGCAACCGCCTTCGCAGTGCCGCCCGACCCTTCGGACGCCGTGTCGGCCGCCACCGCGACCTCGACGGCGGCCGTCTCCGCATAGCCGCGTCCGCCGCCATAGTTCGTCGTCACCGGCGGCGACAGGTCGCCCGTCAACACCTGCGCCTGCCCCAGCGCCAGGTTGGGAATCGCATAGGTCGCGGTGAAGCCGCTTGCCTTCACGTCGCGCTTCGCGGGCAGGAAATCGCCGCCGAAGCTCGGGTTCGGCCAGCTCGATTTGACCGTCCAGCGCGTATCGACCCCGCGCGGGATTAGGCGGAAGTCGCCCAGCCCGCGCACGCCGATCCGATAATCGACCTTCATCGGCGCCGCCGCGCTCCAGTCGACAAAGGCGAAAGTTCCCGAATTGCCGGTGGACAGCAGCCCCTTGCCCGGTTGGAGCGCCACTGCCGTGCCATTCACCGACAGGCTGTTGCCGTCGACCAGTCCGCGCGCATCGCTGACCCCCAGCCGCACCTCGGCGCGGTCGAGCATCAATGCGTCGCGCGTCACGCCGTACCGCGCGATGTCGGCGGGCAACACGAACTCGGCGCTACCCGCGATCTGGCTTTCATAGACCACCGTCTCGTAAATCGCCTTTTTCCGCTTCTCAGGTCTGATGACGACATCGGCCTTATTGACCTGCGGCGAAAGATAGAGGTTGCGGATCAGGTTCACTGTCCGCGTTACGTCGCGGCCATTCTCGGTGACCGTCTGTGTTTCCGTCGCGCGATAGGGAATGACAATCACCGGCCCGGCGATCGTCTGCTGCCCGCCCCAGCCCTGTCCGATCGACGCCTGCGCGGTTTCGGCCTGCTGCTGGCGGTCCCAAAGCAGACCATAGACCATCAGCAGCGGCACCATCAGTGCGACCGCGATCAGCACCGCGATCACCAGCTTGATACCCGGGCTGCGCTCGCCGCGCACGGGCGGCGGGGTGGACGGCTGCAGGGGCGATGTCGGGGGGATGGAGTTCTGGGCAGGCTGAGGGGGACGAGCCATGGGGGTCACTCTCCGGTTGTTTCAGTTCGTCTATGGATTTGCACGCTTCATCGACATGGTCAACCCGCTTGCGACGAAGCGCGCGCGCATGAAAAAAGCGGCCGCGCGGGCCGCCTTCTCATGAAAGTGGAAAGAAGGAAGGGCGGCCTCCCCCCAGAGGCCGCCCTTCGGCCCGGCGTCAGAAAGCTGCGCCGAGCGAAAAGACGACCGCGCCGTCGGCGCCGACCGTTTCCTTGTAGCCGCCGAACTTCGGCGCGTCGGTATTCACATAGGCGACGCCAAGCGTCAGCACCTTCCAGGTAAAATCGACCCCGACCGAATAGTCGATCACGTCGCCGTCGAGCCCGCCCAGGAAGCTGTCGCTCTTGGCATAGCCGAAATGGCCCTTCAGCTTGACCGGCGTGTCGGGAATCTGAACCCCGACGTCGCTGTACAGATAGACGCCGCTGTTATCGCCGAGCGAATTCTGGCCGCCCGGTGCCCAGGCGATGCCGCCCTTCACCGTCGCCGGACCGATCGCGCCGGTCAGTGAGGCATAGGGTTCGATCACCGTCGTGTTGTTGGCACCCGGATACAGATAGACGGTGGCGCCGACATCGGCGGTCAGGCCCGGCGTCACCTCCTTGGCAAAGCCCGCGAAGACGTCGATCTCGGTGCCGTTGTTGAACCCGATGCTCGATCCCCAGGTGCCGGCATAGAGGCCGCTGTCGTGGCCGATGGTAAAGCCGCCCTGGATGGCCGCCTCTTCGTTCGACTGGCTGAAGCCGCGGAAACGATAGTCGCTGACGACGGTGGCGCTGCCGGTGATGGTGATGCCGTCGCCGGCGTCTTCTTCCTGGGCAAATGCCGGCGCCGAGATGGCCGAAACGGCGAGGAGCATGCCGAAGCATGCGCGCGCGAGATTTTTCATGGACAGATCCCTGATTGGTTAAACGGATCGTCCCTGCCTGCCGCCCGACAGCCAGCCTCTGTTCGGGCCAGTCCGGTCGTGCGAGCCCCGTGTGTCGGTGAAATTGCTGCGGCGCACAAATGAAAAATTGCGGCGCGACTTGCAAAACCATCTTCATGCGACTTTTGTGCAACAGGCTGTTGCGCGATCGCGGCGCCACCCGAAACAATCTTGCCCCGCGCGGCGGCGCGGATAGTCACCCGGCGTTCCGCGCCAACAATCTGATTTTCAAAGTCGAACTTTCCGGGCCGATCCCCGCAGCGGCAAGATCCGCCCTAAGTCGCGTGGACAAATTCGTAACTTGTCGAAACGGCCGCCCTGGAGTGGAGAGCAGACGTTCGCTCGCCCATCCGCTCAAAATCTTGCGTTGGCTCCGAATCGAACCCCAAGTCACGGTAGCCATCATGTCGCGCCCCCCCCCGCCACCGGAACATATTGATCGCAGCCGTAAAGGGCGCCAGACTGCCACCTGATCCAGCAAAAGATGGGGGGCCAAATATGTCATCGTCGCTCGGACTTCGTACGGATCGGACCTGATCGATGCACGGCGTCGAAGCGTTCGAACTCGTTCTCGGGCTGCTGGCGCTTGTCGTCGGGCTGCACTGGCTGGCGCTCAAGCTGCACTGGCCGCCCGCAACCGCGCTGCTCGTTGGCGGCGGCGCGCTGGCTTTCGTACCCGGACTGCCCTCGATCTCGCTCGATCCCGAACTCGCGCTTGTCCTGTTCCTGCCGCCCCTGTTGATGGACGGCGCCTATTACACCGCGCTCGGCCGCTTCCGGCGGCATTTGCCGGGGATCCTGTCGCTCGCCGTCGGCGCAGTGGTGTTCACCACGCTCGTCGTCGGGATGGTCGTACACTGGATTATCCCCGAACTGCCATGGGCCGCCTGCTTCGCGCTCGGCGCCATCGTCTCGCCGCCAGACGCCGTGTCGGCGCGCGCGGTATTGAAGGGCGTGCATCTGCCCCGCCGGCTCGAAGCGTTGCTCGAAGGTGAAAGCCTGCTCAACGATGCAACCGGGCTCATCCTCTTCCGCTTTGCCGTCGCGGCGACGCTGAGCGGGGTCTTCCACACGGGTGAAGCACTACAAAGTTTCGCGGTGGTAGCGATCGGCGGCGTCATCGTCGGCGCGGCGGTCGCGGCGGGCTGGATATTCCTCGCCCGCCATATCCGCGACCAGATGCTGGTCATGCTGATCACGATCCTGCTCTGCTGGGCCGCCTATCTCGCCGGCGAAGCTGTCCATGTGTCAGGCGTCATCGCCACCGTCACCGCCGGGCTGGCCATGGGCTGGTATCAGCATGAAATCCTGCCCGCGAGCGTCCGGCTGCGTGCCAATTCGGCATGGCAGATCATGGTCTTCGTTCTCGAAGCGCTCGTCTTCATCCTGATCGGCTTTTCGCTGCGCGGCGCGATCGAGCGCGTTGGCGGCATCGAGGCCGTCCCGACCGCGTGGGTCCATGTTGTGGTTGCGGTGGTCGTGACCGTGACCGTCGCACGCTTCGTGTGGATTTTCGCGTCGGAGGCGATCCTGGAACTGGCGCGGAAAGCCGGGATCGCGCGCGCCCGGCCGCTGGGATGGCGGCAGGCGACGGTTCTCGGCTGGGCGGGGATGCGCGGCGTCGTGACCCTGGCGGTGCCGCTGACCCTGCCCGCCGACATGCCCGGCCGCGACCTGATGCTGATCGCGGCCTTCGCGGTCATCTTCGTCACCGTCGTCGCGCAGGGGTCAAGCCTTGGCGCTCTCATTCGCAAGGTGCGCCCGGTCGACACCGATCCGCCGGCCAAGATGGCGCTGCCCGCGGCCGAGGGCGCGATGGCGCGCGCGCGGATGGCGGTGATCGAAGAGCTGGCCTACGCCCCCGACGGCACGCTGATCCATCCGCAGATGCTGGAAGAACATCGCAAACGCATGCGGTTCATGGAGCGCTACGAAGAAGATGCCGGTACCGCGATGGACAATCTGCGCCCCCATTTCGACGTCCTGTTGAAGGCCATCGCGGCGGGCCGCGCAGAATTGATCCGGATCCACCGGGCCGGCCTGATCGAAGATGAGGTGCTGCACGAACTGGAACGCGACCTCGACATCGAGGAGATGGCGATGGTGTTTCAGCGCGGCGATTAAGGGGCTTTAGAAGAACGTCCGTATCGCATCGACGACGCGATAATCGTTGTCGACAACCAACATCACCGGCCAGCGATCGAAGGTCGTGCAAGGATGCGCGATGCCGCAAGCGATCCGGTCGCCGACGCGCAGCGGACTGCCCTCCGGCAGCGTGACATAGGCGTGCTGGTCGTTCATCCGGAGCACCTGGTGCCCCGCCAGCGGCGCCGGTGCCGCCATCCCGTCGCGGTGCCATTTCAGCGGTGTCGGCATATGGACGTCGAACGAGGCATCGCGCTTGCCCATCGTGACGATCGCCAGACCCGGCTCGGGCAGCGACTGGACATAAGCCCAGACCTCGATCGCCGGGCGCAGTCCCTCGCCCAGCTCGCCGACTTCGGGCATGCGCTGCGCGATCGCCTTCGCATATTCGCTGAACCAGCTGGAATCATGCGTGACATAACAGCCGCTGCGCAGGACGAAGATCGCCTCGCGCTCGGTGCCGAGCCGCCGTCGCAACGACGACGGCAGGTCGTAGAACTGCGATCCGCCCGCAGAGACGATGACCGGCCCGGCAGCGAACAGGCCCAGCGCATCGCACCGGGCGGCAACCTCGCTCATGTCATCGAGCATTTTTTCGATGCGGACGATGGTTTCGGCCGGGTCGGCGACCTCGAGCACACCCTCGAATCCTTCGACGCCGCGAAGCGCCAGATGCGGGCCCCCGTCATGGACGGCGCGGGCGATCTCCACCGCCTGTTCAACGCTCCGCGCGCCGGTGCGGCCGCCTGCCTGGCCGACTTCGACAAGCAGCTGGATCGGGCGCGGACAACCGCTCTTGGCCGCGGCCTCGCGCAGGATGTCAACCGACGCGACCGAATCAACGAGGCAGTAGAAATCGAAATCGGGATCGCGCGCCAGTTCGGACAGGATGAAGCGGATGCCAGCCGGATCGACGAGCTGGTTGGCAAGCAGGATACGCCGGATGCCGAAGCGGCGATAGACATGGAGGTGCGACACCGTCGCAGCGGTGATGCCCCATGCGCCGGCGCGCAGTTGCCGGTCGAACAATTGCGGGCTCATGCTGGTCTTGCCGTGCGGACACAGCAGCATCCCGGTCAGCCCGGTAAAGCGCCGCATCCAGTCGACATTGTGATCGATCGCCGATTGCCGCAGCACGGCCGCAGGCAAGGGCATGTCGCCTTCGAGCAGGCGCCACCCCTGGCGTCCGATATCGCGAAGCGGCAACGCCGCCCCGCCGGGAATGGCTTTGGTGCGATCGTCGACCGGGCTGTCCCAAATCTCCGCGAGATCGAGCATCGCTGGCCTCAGCCCGAGAAACCGAAAGCCGGGCGCCAGACCTGTTTCGCCACCCGCATCAGGTTACCGCCAAGGATCGCCCGAATATTATCGTCGGCATAGCCGAGCCGGCCGAGCCCGCCGACGATATCCTCCATCGCTTCGGGCGGCACCATTTCGAGCGTCGGTCCATAACCAAGCTCGGGCGGGAAAATCGCGGGGTTAGCAAGAAATTCTTCCAGCTCACCCGCGTCGAACACATAATCGAGCCCCAGGCCGACATGGTCGATGCCGATCACGCCGACGATGTGATCGAGGTGACGGATCAGTCCGTCGACGAGGTCGATACCGCCTTTGCCGAGGAACAGTCCGATCCCGTTGAGCCCGACGACGCCGCCGGTCGCGGCGCAGGCTTTCAGCACATGGTCGCGGACGTTGCGGGGATGATCGTGGATCGCGCGGGCGTTCGAATGCGAGAAGATCACCGGGCGCGAACTATATTCCATCACCTCGAGCGCGGTGCGTTCGCCGGTGTGCGAGCAGCAGGCGACCATGCCGACGCGCGCCATCTCGTCGAGGATGCCGCGGCCGAATTCGGTGAGCCCCTGGTCCTCGTCCTGACACCCGCCACCGACCGGGTTGTTCTGGTTATAGGCGATGAGCATCCAGCGGACGCCGAGGTCGTAATAGAGCTGGACCAGGCTGGGCTGGTCGGCGATTGCGTTCATTCCCTCGATATCGAACAGCACCGCGAGCTTGCCCGCGCGGCGCGCTCGCTCGATATCGTCGACCGAAGTCGCCAGCATATAATCGTCGCCATGCAGCGCCAGCCAGCGTCGGAACTGCGCGACCATGCGCAGATGCTCCTCGACCCCCTGCTGGCCGAAGCCGATGTTGATCGTTACCGCGTTGACGCCGGCTGCCCTGTAGCGGGCGAGCTGCGGCAGGAAGCTCTCGTCAAGCGGGCGCAGCGGCATGCAGCCATGATTGTCCCAGACCAGGCTGTCGTCGAGCAATGCACGCGGCGTCATCGAATTCACGCTTTCCTCCCGTCATGACCCGATTCCATCAAAGGCCATTGACCAAACGATACACAAGTGTTTGGATATGAGTCGACAAAAAAATGCCGCCGCCGCGACGATCGCGAGCGCAGCCGGCGAACGGGCATCATATTGCAAGAGGAACCCATGAATATTTTCGTTGCTGGCATGATGATGGAAACCAACAGTTTCTCGGCCATCCCCTGTACCCGCGATTCCTTCGTGAACGCGATGTATTACCGGCCCGAACATACAGGACCCGATCCGGAGCCGGCGGCGTATGAGCAATTCGGCTACCGCACCTTCCTGCGGCTGGCGCGCGAGAGGGGCTATGGCGCTTACGCCTCGCTCCACGCCTTTGCCGAGCCCGCCGCCCCGTGCCGCCAGGAAGATTATGAAAGCCTGCGCGACGAGATTCTCGACGATCTGCGGGCCGCGATGCCGGTCGATATGGTCTTTCTGATGCTGCATGGCGCGCAGATGGCGCAGGGTTATGACGACTGCGAAGGCGACATTATCGAAAAGGTCCGCGAAATCACCGGCCCTGACATCTTCATCGGGGTCGAACTCGACCTGCACGGCAATGTGACAACGCGGATGGCCGAGGCGTCGAACGCGCTGGTCGCCTGCCTGCTCTACCCGCACACCGACTTCGACGAGCGCGGCGAGCAGCTCTTTGCCATCGGGGAACGCTTCGCGCGCGGCGAGATCCGGACCCGCAATCATCTCCAGCGCGTGCCGATGCTCGGTCTCTATTATACGACACTGCCCCATATGATGGCGGTCAACGATGCGGTGCTCGCCGCCGAACGGCAGGACGGCATTCACTCGGTTTCGCTGATGCACGGCTTTGCCTGGGCCGATCATCCCGATGTCGGCGCCGCCGTTATCGTCGTCGCCGAATCCGGTCAGGGCGGCGTGCCCGATCTCGCCCGCGACATCGGCCGCCAATTCTTTGCGGCGCGCGACGAGACGCGCAGCCTGCGCCGGCCGGTCGACGATATTCTGGGCGCGATCGCGGCGTCGCCCGAAGCCGGGCCGTTCGTCATCGCCGATGTTGCCGATAATGCCGGCGGCGGCGCGGGCGCCGATTCGACCTTCATCCTCACGCGACTGATCGAGCGCGGCATCAAGGACGCCGCGCTCGCGATGATCTGGGATCCCATCGCGGTCGACTTCGCCTGGCAGGCAGGCATCGGCAACCGGCTCAACCTGCGCCTTGGCGGCAAGACCGGCCCCTTCGCAGGGCTGCCGGTCGATGGCGAGGCGACCGTGGTCGCGCTGGCCGACGCGATCGAGCAGGAAGATCCCGCGGGCGGGCTGATGTTCGGCATCGGCCGCGCGGCGCTGCTCCGCATCGGCGGCATATTGGTGGCCGTCAACAGCATCCGTCAGCAGGTCTACGACCCTGTCTGCCTGACCGGCCTCGGGGTCGATTTGAGTGCGCTGCGCATCGTCGTCGTGAAGTCGACCCAGCATTTCTACGAACGCTTCAGCACGCTCGCCACCGGGATATTCTATTGCGAGACCCCGGGCTCGCTGACGCTCGATTTCGACGCCGGCCGCTACAGCCGCTTGCGGCGGCCGATCTGGCCAATCGACGCGGATGCGGCGCCAGCATAATCTGGTCGCGTAAAGTCCGTTATCGGCCGATTGCCGCCATTACCCTTATCGTCACCCCGGACTTGATCCGGGGTCCCGCTTGAAGTCGAAAACTGCTCGTGCCTCAAAAAAAGCGGGATCCCGGGTCAAGCCCGGGATGACGTAGGTGAGTAGAGCTCATGGCAGCTGCCCACCCCAATGCCGTCATCTTCGTCATATACACCCAATCGACCACAATCCACGCTTGACAGTACAGTATTGTATGTTTCTATATCGCTATCAGATTTTCCGTTGAGGACTCGAATCCCGGCGGCAGATAATCGGCCTCGAAAAGAGCCGGAAGGGACTGGGAATGAGCGAAGAGACGATGCGCGACTCGATGGGGCTGCTGAGCCGCACCGGCGGCGGCGCGGCGCCCGCGATCGAGCTGATGCCCGATCCCGACCTGCGGCTGATGCTGCCGATGCGCGACGGCGTCGGGCTCGACACCTATGTCTGGCGGCCGCAGGGCGACGCGCCCGCGCCGGTGATCCTGTGGCGTACGCCGTACCGCGAGGAGGTGCTCGGCTGGGCGCGGCTGCGCCAGCTTCGCTATCTCGACCATGGCTATATCGTCGTCAACCAGCTCGTCCGCGGCACTGGCGAATCCGAAGGCGATTTTCTGTTCAGCTCGCCCTATGAGCGCAGCGACGGTTACGACACGATCGAATGGCTCGCCGCGCAGCCGTGGTGCGACGGCAATGTCGGCATGGACGGCGGTTCGTACGTCGGGCTGACCCAGCTCCTCGCTGCGGCGGAGCGGCCACCGCATCTCAAATGCATCATCCCGCAGGTGCCCGCGGTGAATTATTTCCGCGAGCTTCCCTATTTCGGCGGTGCTTTCACGCGGCTCCACACGATCAACTGGCTGAATCTGATCTCGATCGCGTCGCTGTCCGAACTGACCGGGGGCTTCGTCGCAACGCTGCCGGTGCTGTCACAGCCCGACTGGTTCCGCCGCCTGACGATGCGCCCGGCGATCGATGCGGCGGACGATGTGTTGAAGGGCGACAAGCTCGCCCATTACCGCGAGGCGCTCGAACATCCGACCTTCGACGACTGGTGGCAGGAGCGGACGCTCGGCGCCGCGGACTATGCCGCGATGGACCTGCCGGCGCTGTTCATCACCGGCAATTTCGATCCCAGCCTCGGCGCCATGGGCGCGTGGCATGGCCTTGCCGCCAACGCCCCCGACCGCGACGACCGCCAATTGCTGCTCGGCCCGTGGGACCATGGCCAGGTCTATACTGGCGGCGGCGACAGCTATGGCCCGCATGATTTTGATGCCGCCGCCGCAGCCGATCCCTTCCCGATCCGCCTCGCCTTCTATGACAAGCACCTCAAGAACAAGGGCGACGGCCCTGACCTTGGCGGCAAGGCGAAAATCTTCATCACCGGCCGCAATCGCTACGAAAGCTTCGACGCCTTTCCGCCGAAGGAGGTGCGCGGCATCTCCTTCTTCCTTGCCAGCAACAGCGCCGCGAACGGTGCCTATGGCGGTGGCACGCTCGTGACCGACGCGGGCGCGATCACCGGCGCGCCCGAGCGGATGCGCGCCGACCCGGCGATGCCTTTCGCCGCGCCGCTGACCGATGCGCTTGGCCGGATCAGCAGCCTCGACGAGCATGTCCGCCACATCGATACGCTGTTATTCCGCACCGAACCGCTTGCCAAACCGCTGGCGATCCTCGGCGAGACCGGCGTCGTACTGCACGTCGCGGTCGACACGCCCGATGCCGATATCGTCGCGCATCTTGCCGAGATTCGGCCCGACGGATCTGTCGTCGAGCTGGCCTATCACGCCCTGCGGCTGCGGTATCGCGACGGTTTCGATCGCGAGGTACCGATGATTCCCGGCGAGGCGGTCGAGGTGCGGCTGAAGCTGACCCTGTCGGCGCACGAGCTTGCTGCCGGACATCGGCTCGCACTGCTGCTGCGCCCCGACTTCTTCCCGTTCATCGACCCCAATCCGAACACCGGCGAGCCGATCGCGACCGCAACGCGCATGCAGACTGCGCAAATCACGGTCTTCCACGACGCGGCGCGGCCTTCGCGTCTTGAACTCCCCGTCCTCGAAAGCCTCCAGCCATGACCGACCAGCGTGTCCGCGTGACGATCGTCAACCATGCCGCCATCGACATCGCCGCATCGCCCGCCGCGGTGTGGCAGACGATCCTCGACGAGTATATCGAGGCGAAGAAGTTCCGCGAGCTTGGCTATGCAATCGAACCGCTGGACGATCCGGCCGCTTGTCTTGGCGGCTACCGCATGCGCTTCGAGCAGGATGGCGCGGTGGTCGACGAGCGTATCTGCCACGTCACCGAACGCGACGAGGCGGCGCACCGGCTGAGCATGTTCGCCGATTATCTGGCTGGCGGCATGATTGTTTATGCGACCTACCACGCCGACGAGGCGCCCGGCGGCACGCGATATCGTCTCGACTGCCATTCGACGCTCGGCATCGATCAGCCTGCGGGTGCCGAACGAAGCGAGATTGCTTCCGCCGCCGGCGAAATGAAGGCGCAGTTCGGCACCGCGCTGACCGGCTATCTCGAAAGCATCAAGGCCAAGCTCGAAACGCAGGGCTGAACTGGCTCGCAGCGACGCAATGAATTGGGAGACAAGATATGACGACCACCCCCCGCCGCCCGGTCACCAAGACGATCGGTGCCGTCACCTTCGACGACCCCTATGACTGGCTTCAGCATGATAGCGAAGAGGCGCTGGCGTGGCAGTGGGAACAGGATGCGATCGCGCAGCGCGAGGCGCGCGCCTGGCCGCATTTCGAAACGCTGAAGGAACAGATCCGCGCCAACGACGCGGGCAATTTCATGGTTTCACGGACACCGCCGCGGCTGCGCGGCGACCGCTGGTTCTGGATCGCACCGCCGCCGGGCGGCGGAGGCCGCGTCGTCTGGAGCGCGGCCAGTCTCGACGATCCCGGGCAGCCGGTCTTCGCCTTCGCCGATCATCTCGCCGCGACCGACGCGGCAAGCGCCGCGGTGCTGTGGTGGGAGCCGTCACCCGACGGCCGGCGCGTCGCGGCGATCATCTGTATCGGCGGCGACATGATGGGCGAATGGCATGTCGTGGACACCGCAACGGGCAAAGCCGTTCATGCGCCGCTGCCCGCGATCGGCTATAGCGGCGCGATCCCCGGGTGGCTCGCCGACGGCAGCGGCTTTTACCTGCACGGCCGCGACCCCGAGGGGCGCCACCGCATCTCCTTTGTCCCGCTCGATGCAGGCGTCGCCGATCGGCCCGCGGTTCTATTCGGCGGTACCGAGGTGCCTGCACAAATGTCGGGCCTGAGCTGCAACGTCTCGCCGGACGATCGCTGGGTGATCGCCGATTCGGGTCCGCACGAACGCACCGCCTATATGATCGGCGACGCGACCACCGGCGCTTGGCGGCCGTTCATTCCCGACGGTTACGAGGGCGAGCTGACCGGCGGCTGGCTCGATGCCGACACCTATGTCGCCCGCGCCCACGGCGACGACACCCCGCGCGGCCGCATCGTCGCGATCCCCGTCGCAACGTCGCAGGACCGCAGCAGCTGGCGCGAGATCGCGCCGCAAAGCGAGGCGGTGATCCGCGCCGTCGGGACGATCCGCGGCAAGATCATCGTCGCCGAACTGCTCCACGTTTCGCTGCGCCTGCGCATCATCGACCCCGTGGACGGCAGCGAACAGGTCGTGCCGCTCGAGGAAGCGGGTGCGAGCTGGATCAGCGCCTTTCACCGCTTCGACCGCACCGATGCGCTGACCTTCGATTATGCGAGCTTTACCAAGACCGCGGGCATCTATCACTACGACCTCGACAGCGCCGAGGTGAGCACCGTCGTCGCGCCCGAAGTCGAACTTGCCGGGATCAAGGTCACGCAGCATTTCGCGCGCAGCAAGGACGGCGTCCATATCCCTTATTATATGGTCCACCGCGACGACCTGAGCTTCGATACGCCGCGCCCGGCGCTTGTCACGGCCTATGGCGGGTTCAACTCGGCCTTCGTTCCGGCCTTCCTCGCCCATTTCACGCCGTTCGTGCGCGCCGGCGGCGTGCTCATCCACGCCAACATTCGCGGCGGCGGCGAATATGGCAAGATCTGGCACGAAAGCGGCCGGCTTGCCTGCAAATGGAACAGCTACCTCGACCTGTTCGCCGTCACCGAAGCGGTAATCGCGAACGGCATCACCCGGCCCGACCTGCTGGCGATGACCGGCGCGAGCAACGGCGGCCTGCTGGCGGGAGTCGCGATCGTCCATCGCCCCGACCTGTTCCGCGTCGTCGTGCCCGACGTACCGACCTTCGACGAGATGGAGCCCCTTCCCGACGATGCCGAATCAGCGCCGATCCGTGCGATCTTCTGGCAGGATTATGGCGATCCGCAGGACCCGGTGATGTCGAAGATCATCTATTCCTATTCGCCCTATCACAATGTTCGCGACGGCGTGGCTTACCCCGCGGTGTTCCAGTTGTTCGGCGAAAAGGATGCGGGCTGCCGGCCCTTCCACGGCCGCAAGTTCACCGCGCGGATGCTCGAAGCTTCCAGTTCGGGCCACCGGACGCTGCTCCGGGTATGGAAGGACACCGGCCACGCCTCGTTCGACGCCGACACCTCGGTGACCCAGCGGGCGGAATGGCTCGGCTTCGTGATGGCCGAGCTTGGCATGGTACCGGTTTGACCGCGGCCGGCGAAGGCGCCGGCCGGTCAGGCGGCCTTGCGCTTTCCCTTTGCTTTCGACCGGTCGAGCGTCCGCAGCGAGTCCTTGAGATCGGCGGGCGCCGGCAAGCCCGTCAGCGCTTCGCAATAATAGGGAGCCAGCTCGATGCGCTCGTCGAGGCTTTCAGGGATCGCGAGCGCATAATAGCCGATCTGGTGGAAATACATCACGCGGGCGCGGACGAACGCCTCGGTCCCCGTTATCCCGTTCCGCTCGAGGAAAAGCTGGAACAGGCCGATCCAGGCGTCGTCGATCTCATGAACCACCGCGGTGACTTCACGCGACTTGCGCGCCCAGACGCGGATGGCGATGTCGAAGGCCGGAAAATTGGGGTCCTCGCCCAGCCAGACCTTGAACAGTTCGATCAGCCCGGTGGCACCTTCCTCGGCCCGCTTTTCGATCGCGGCGATTTCCTGGCTGTTGTTGTTTTTCCAATCTTCGAGCAGCGCGTCGAGCAGTTCCTGCCGATGCTTGAAATGCCAATAGAAGCTGCCGCGCGTCACCTTCATCCGCCGCGCCAGCACATCGACCTTCACATCGTCGACACCCGACGCGATCAGCGCCTTGCGCGCGACCGCGATCCAATCCCCGCGGGTCAAACGACCGTTCACCACTGCACCTGCTCCTCTGCTCATCGCTTCCATCGCGTGGAAGTCCGTCGCGCCATGGACTGCTGTATCGATCAATCGCCGGTTTAGGAACGGCCAGTTTTGCGAATCGACCATAATATCCGGCGGGGGATCCGCAGCCGCCGCCGTCGCGGGTTCCCGACGGGCCGGCCCGTAAAATAGCGTGATCGGGACATAATTTTCCGCCTCGACCATACATTTCTGTATTGTCCACTTTTGGCGCATCGGCTAGGCCGGGCCATGCCAGCAGAAAGCAGGCAATCGCACCGCCGAACGGATCGGCGATGAAGGGAAAGATGGAGTGACCGACAATCTCGTCATCGGCTGCGGAGTCGTCGGGCTGACCACGGCGCTCGAGCTTCTCCGGCGCGGCGAACGCGTCACGCTGGTGGACTCGGCCGACCATGCGGGCCTCGGCACCAGCTTTGCCAATGGCGGGCTACTGACGCCCTCGATGTCTGATCCGTGGAACGCGCCGGGGGTCCATCGTCACCTGCTCGAATATCTCGTCAGCTCGTCGGCGCCGCTCAAGATCCGGCTCGGCGCACTCCCCTCGCTGATCCGCTGGGGCCCGCAGTTCCTGCTCAATTCGCGCGCCGCGCCGCATCGGACCGCGACGCTCGCCAACCTTGAACTTGCGACCTATTCGCTCGCCGAGATGCAGGACATCCGCACGCGACATGGCTTCGCTTTCGACGCGTCAGATGACGGCGCACTCAAATTCTTCCGCACCGGCGCGGCGTTCGACGCCGCGCTCGCCATCACCGACCTGATCCGCCAGCACGGCATCGATGCCCGGACGCTCGACCCTGCGGGGGCGGTAGCGGTCGAACCCTGCCTCGCGCCGGTGCAGGACGCGATCGTCGGCGCCATCCATTATCCCGGCGACGCGTCGGGCGATGCCCATCTGTTCTGCCGCGCGGCAGCCCGGACCATCGCCGATCTCGGCGGCCGGTTCCGCTATGGCGAGACGGTGGAGCGGATCGAGGTCCGGGGCGGCCGCGTGATCGGCGCGCGTCTGGTGAACGAGATCATCGCGACCGACCGGATAATCGTCGCCGCAGGGGTCGCCAGCCCGGCGCTCGCCGCGAAGCTGGGGCTGCGCCTCGCGATCAAGCCGGTGAAGGGCTATTCGATGACCTATACCCCCGACCCTGCGGCGCCCATGCCCCGCCTCCCGGTCATCGACGATGGCTATCATGCGGCGATCACACCGCTTGGCCCGCGACTGCGCGTCGCCGGGACGGCCGAATTTGCCGGCGATGATCTGGAGCTCGACCCGAAGCGGGTCGATAATCTGGGGCAACTCGTCAAGGCGACCTATCCCGCGATCGCCGACGACGCGACGCTGGCGACCGGTAAGCCCTGGGCGGGACTGCGGCCGGTCGCGGCGGACGGGCGACCCTATATCGGTCCAGGCCGGGTTCGCGGATCATGGGTCAACTGCGGTCACGGTCACCTCGGCTGGACCCTCGCCGCGGGTTCGGCGCGGCTGCTCGTCGACCTGATGTCGGGTGTCAAACCCGATCTCGACCCATCGCCATATTCGCCATGCCGTTGATTTTTCCATCGGGCGGCGGCGCGATCGATCGTGCAGACGATCCGATCGGAAACCCGAAAAGAACAGGACATCCGCGGCGAATGACTTCAATTTATCCTGATTAGGATATAAGTGTCTGGCTGGAATAGAAGGAGCAGGTATCGGTGGCAGGCGATCGACGGACATTGGGGGCGGTGATGTCGGGCCTTCGCACGCGCAACGGCTGGACGCTCAAGGAAATGAGCCAGCAGAGCGGCATCCCGATGTCGACGCTGTCGAAGGTCGAGCATGACCGGCTGTCGCTGACTTACGACAAGCTGCAACAGGTCAGCGAGCGGCTGAACATCAGCATGGCGGATCTGTTTTCCGAAGAGCCGGCCGCGGCGACCGTCATGGGCCGGCGCAGCATCGGCACGCTCGAAAATGCGGTTCGCGTCGAGACGCCCAATTACGAGTATAATTATCTTTGTACCGAACTGCGCAACAAGCGCATGGTGCCGGTCGTTACGCGGATCCACGCCAAATCGATCGAGGCGTTCGGCGAACTCGTCCGCCATTCGGGCGAGGAATTCATCTATGTTGTCGAAGGACGGTTGATCGTTCACACCGAATTCTATGACCCGATCGAACTCAAACCGGGCGAGTCCATCTATATCGATTCGGGAATGGGCCATGCCTATATTTGCGGCCAGACGTCGGGCGAGACGTTGACGATCGGCATCATGTCGAGCGCCGACGAAGACCTGTCCGCCCTCGTCCCCGTTGCGCATCACCGCATCGGGAAAACCGGTCCCTGACATCCGGATCGCGCGCGCGCCATCAAAAAAGCCCAAGTCCAGCCTGCACCTGAAGGATCAGCGCATCGCCGCTGAGCCCTGTGGGACATCTTTGTCCAAAAATCGGCCCTGAAGCCGCACCGACTTCGCCCCGGCTTTGCGGGCGACAACCAAGGATCATTATATGAACAGCATATCGACCCTGCCGCTATCGATGGTCCGCCAGGCCGGCGACCTCGTCTTCATTTCCGGACAGCTTTCGCTCGAAGGCGGCAAGATCGTCGGCGACGATATCGTCGCCCAGACCGATCGCGCGCTTGACGGCCTTGCGGTTCAACTCACCAGCGTGGGCCTCGATTTCAGCGACGTCGTCAAGACCAATGTCTGGATCACGTCGAAGGCGAATTTCGCGGGTTTCAATACGACCTATGCCGCCCGTTTCACGGCTCCCTACCCGGCCCGATCGACCGTCATCAGCGACCTGGTTCTGGATGGCGCACTGGTCGAAATCGACGCCGTCGCCCAGCTCCGCCCCTGATATCGACCAGAAAGAAGGGCGGGCGCCCGATCACGCCCGCCCTTCCCTGCGACCCGGAGCAAGGTCCGGGTAACCGTCAAGGCTGCTTATCCGCCGACCGTCACGCGGCCGCTGCGATAGCCTTTCTTGCGCATTTCCTTCACATAATCCTTGTCGGCATCGACCACCTCGGTCTCCCATTCGTCCCACGCGTCCCAACGATCCTCGCGGTCGGTGGCGTGGCGAAGGTCGCTGCTCAGTTCCTTCTCCGCCTCCAGGATATCGGCCTTGTAATTATACCAATATTGGTTGACGACGCCCGCGATCGGCGCGGTACGGATGTGCGGCGCCTCGAAACCCGGCGGCATCGACCTGTAGGGCACCGCGGCGACGGCAACGCTGGCGGGAAGAGCCATGAGAACGGCAAGGGTGGTCCACTTTTTCATTGTCCATCTCCTGATTGACGCCCCCCGCGCTGCGGGGGTCAGGAGAAAGAACGAAACAGAGGCGCCTTTTCTTCCCGGTTCGTCGGCAAAAAGAAACGGGCCGCGGCGGAATCGCCTGAAATCCGCTTAGCCGGGGTGCGCTTCGTCACCGACCGCCGAGCGGAGCAAGCCGCGAAACACATCCTGCGCGGTGCGCTTTCCCTGCGTCACATCAAAGACGTCGCGCGCGATCGGCATCGCAATTCCGTGCTTTTCGGCCAGCGCGATGACGGTCGGCGCGCTCTTCACGCCCTCGGCAACCATGTTCATCCCCGCGATGATATCGTCGATGCGGCGCCCCTTGCCGAGTTCGACGCCGACATGGCGGTTGCGCGACAGCGGGCTGGTGCAGGTGGCGATGAGGTCGCCCATGCCGGTCAGCCCCGCGAAGGTCTCCGGCCGCCCGCCCATTGCGACACCGAGGCGCGTGATCTCTGCCAGCCCGCGCGTCATCAGCGCCGAGCGGGTATTGTCGCCCGCCCCCTGCCCGTCACCCATACCCACCGCGATCGCGATGATATTCTTGAGCACCCCGCCCAGTTCGCAGCCGAGCAGATCGGTGTTGGTGTAGACGCGGAACAGCCCTGAATGGAACACCGGCTGGAGCGCGCGGACGACGATCTCGTCTTCCATCGACAAGACGCTCGCGGCCGCCTGCCCGGTCATGATCTCGCGCGCGAGATTGGGACCCGTAAGCACGCCGACGGGATGGCCGGACAGCACTTCCTCGATCAGTTCGGTCATTCGTTTGCCCGACGCCAGTTCGAGCCCCTTGGTCAGGCTGATCACCGGCACCCATGGGCGCAGATGCAGCTTCGCCTCTTCCAATACGCTGCGAAAGCTGTGCGAGGGGACGCCCATTACGAGCACGTCGGAACCAGCGACGACTTGGGCCAGGTCGGCGGTCGCGCTCAATATCGACGGCAACTTGATGCCGGGCAGATATTTGCGGTTTTCATTGTCGCGATTAATGCCGTCGACGGTCTCCGCGTCGCGCGCCCACAGCGTGATCGGTGCGTTGCGCGACACCACCGATGCCACCGTCGTCCCCCAGCTGCCCCCACCGAGCAGGCCGACCTTCAACCGCATGAAACTCTCCCCAGTTTTCAGACGAGAGTGGCGCGGTTATCACAGCTTGGCAAGGAAGCCCTTCATCACGTCGGCGGTGCCCTTCGGGTCTTCGACCATCGGGACATGACCGACATGCTCCATGATATGCGAGCTGCTGCCCGCGATGCCCGTTTCGAGCGCGGCAACGCAGCTCACGTCGATGATACGGTCGTGACGGCCCCAGAGGATCAGCGTCGGCACCTTCACCTCGCCGAGCCGGTCGTTGAGCGGATGGTCGCGTGCCTCGTTGGCGATAACCCAGAAAATCGTGTCGAGCTGGTCGCGATAGCGCAGCCCGTCGGCATAGAGCGCGGGTTTGAGCCGCTGCGGGATGAAGGGCGGCTTGTGGACGACCATCGCCACCAGCCGGTCGGCGTCCTCGAGGCTGGCGAGGACGAGCGGACTCTGTTCGCCGTCGACCGCCTGCTTCTGGAGGTCGCTTTCGTCCGCGCCGAGCACCCCGGCATTGTCGATCAGGATCAGGCTGGCGAGAGCGCCCGGATAGTCGAGCGCATAGCGAAGCGCGATCCAGCCGCCCATGCTGTTGCCCGCGATATGCGGGCGGTCGAGGCCGAGCGCGTCGGAAAATTCCTTGAGCCGCCGCGTCTGCGCCTCGATATCATATGCGAGCGCCGGATTGCGCTCATTCTCGCCGAAGCCGGGCAGGTCGGGCGCGATGACATGATAATCGCGCGTCAGGTACGGCGCGATCATCGACCAATTGTCCTTGTCGCCCGAAAAGCCGTGGACGAGCAGAAGCAGCGGTTTCGAGCGATCGCCGCCCTCCAGATAGGGCCAGGCGCGGCCGCCGACCGTCACGCTTTTCTGCACCGTCCCGCCGCGCTTGCGCAGCAACCAGCGGCCGATCGCGAGCAGGCGGCCGGGGAAGATGAAATAGAGCAGCGTCAGCGTGATCAGCGGCGCAGCGATAAGGATGAGGAGGATTCTCATGTCGCGGCCTCCGGCTTCACATGCGCATCGAACCAGCCGACCAGGTCGCCCAGCACCGCGCCCTGTTCGGGCTCGTTATAGATTTCGTGGAACAGGCCGGGATAGATTTTGAGCAGCTTGTCCGCCGACGACACATGGTCGAACAGATATTGCGACCCCTCGACCGAGGCGAGGCTGTCCCCTTCGCCGTGCTGGAGCAGGATCGGTAGCGCGATCTTCGGCGCACCGGCCTGCGCCGCCGCCATCGCGTCCATGAATTCCTTGCCCAGCCGCGCGCCGACCTTGCCGGTATAGACGAGCGGATCGGCGAGATAGGCGGCAACTACGGCAGGGTCGCGGCTGACACCATTGGCATCGAGCGCCAGCACGCCAAGGCGCGGGAAGAAGCGCGAGAGAAAGCGACTGATCCAGATAGTGAAACGCGACGGCGGCGCGCCTGGGACGATCGCGGGGCCCGAGAGCGCCGCCGCGACGAACGCCTGTTGCCGCTCGATCAGGAACAGGGTCCCGATCAGCCCCCCCATGCTGTGCCCGAGGAGCAGGCGCGGTGCGCCGGGGTGGTTGACCTCGACCAGCGCGAGCAGTTCGGCCATCCCGTCGGTAAAGACCGAAAAGCGCGGGACGAAACCCGGGATGCCGTCGGACCGGCCATGGCCCCAATGGTCGATCGCATAGACGGCATAACCCGCATCGGTCAGCCGCTTCGCGACATGGCCGTAACGCCCGGCATGTTCGGCATAGCCATGCGCGAGCAGCATGATGGCACGCGGCGGTCCTTCAGGAAGCCAGCGGGTGACATGGAGCTTGGCGCCCGCACCGGCCGATCCCGCGGGCAGGATCACCGCAGACATATCAGCGAACCGCCTTCTTCAGCGCCGCGCTGCGATGGCCCGGGCCGTCGTCGCCCGCCTTGTCGATCTTCGCAAGGATCGCATCGAGCGCGCGGCTGATCGCGGTTTGCGTGCGCACCATCTCGATCTTCGGCCAGGCGGTGCGCATCCCGCTGTCGATCAACTCGTCGATATCCTCGCGCGACAGGTCCGAGAGGATCTTCGTCGGCGACCAGAATTTGGGCGGGCGGATGATGTTGATGTCGCCGGTATATTCCTGATTGATCACCGAGCGCGCGAGATTGGCGAGGCTGTTGAGCGGCGGCACCATTTCGAGCGGCTTCTGGAAGATCACCATGTTCGCGTTGAGCCACGCCTTGAAGGTCGCCATCGACGCATGTTGAATGGCCTCGATCGGCGCCATCTGCTTGCGCGTGTCGGTCGCGAACGGCAGCGCCAGCGGGTTCGCCTGGCTGACGATATGATGGTTGACGCCATAGAGGCGCTCGAGCCGCTTGGTCGGGATGTCGTGCGTGACCGACCCGTCGACCCAGCGCCGGTCGGGCTGGTACGGCACGCGCTTGCCGCTTTCGTCGCGCGCCATCAGCATCACCGGCGGGAAGACGCCGGGCACCGCGCACGAGGCGAGTACCGCCTCGCGGATCAGTACATTGGGCGCGGTGATCGCGTTGAGCAGCCGGCCGTTCTGATGCTTTTCGGCGGGCGCGACCGAGACGTTGAGGTGGCGGCCGCTAATCTCATAAGCCTCCTGAAAGGTCAGGTCGGGGATCAGTTCGGCGAGGCGGTCGCGCACTTCGTCCGGCGCCAGTCGCTTTTGTTCGGGATCGCGATCGGGATTGGCGAGACGGTCGCTTTCGAGAAAAGCGCCAATGTCGGCATTCTTGCGGGTGCAGACGGTCGCGGCGACGATCGACCCGCCGCTCGATCCCGCGAGGATGTTCGGCAACACCCCCTCCGACCACAGCGCCTTGACGACACCGATGTGGAAAAACAGGAAGCTGCCCGAGCCCGAGAGCAAGAGCGCCGAGCGGCCGTAGCAATGCTGGGCACGGCGGAAGAAATCGCGCTTTTCCTCACGCGGGATGCTGCGCGCCGCCGCAATCTTGTCGAGCGCCGCGACGACCTCGACGACATAGGCTTCGATCAGCTTTTTCGTGCCGAAACGCGCCTTCTGGTAGAGCCGCTCGTGCCCTATGCCGTCGATATTGCCGTGGATACCCTCGTTGAGCACGAAGAGCAGCCCTTTGACGTCCCCCGCCGCCGACAGCCCCCACAGCTTTTCGAGCCGGCCGCGGATCGCCTTATAATCGAAATGCTTGCTTTCATCGGCGTCGCGCCACGCCTGCGCGCCCGATCTTTTGTCTGCCGCGAGTGCCGCCTTCGACCATGCCGCATAGTCGGACGCTCGGGCTAGCTCGGCATCGGCGCTCAGCGTCGGGGCAAAAATCATTCGGTCATCCTGCGATATGGTTTATTTTTTTCGAGTCTTGCGGGTTGCGTTGCCTTTGGCAACTGTTTTGACATCGCTTCCCCCACTGTCGTCACCCCGGACTTGATCCGGGGTCCCGCTGATCGACGGTGCTGAGCGGGACCCCGGATCAAGTCCGGGGTGACGAAGAAGGGGGCCGTTTCTTTCCCTTCGCCGCCGCTTTCGGCTTGACCTTGGGCTTGGCAGCGGCCTTCGGGACCGCCGCCATCAGGTCGGCGAAACTTTCTTCGATGCAGGTACGGAAAAAGGCGATGTCGGGCATCACCGCGCGTTCGGAGATGATCGAAAAGGCGATGCGGCCGTTGTAGCTGGGCGTCGCGACGAACAGCCCCATATTGTTCGCGAGCGGCGCCATCCCGTGCTGCTGCACCAGTTGCGCGCCCGCCAGATAGAGCGGCACCTGCGCGCCGGGGACGTTCGAGATAAACAGGTTGGTGCCGCGCACCGCGAAACGCTCGCTGGTGACGATCCGCGCCACGGCCGCCATCGTCGCGCCGGGGATATGCTGCGACAGGTCGGTCATGATCCGCGCGCTGACCCCAGCCTTCGCCTCCTTCGCCTCGACCGTATAGTCGCGGATCGCAGCGAGCCGTTCGAGCGGATCGGCGATATCGCTGCGCACCGGGACGCTCATCGCCGACACCTGATTGCCAGGGGTTGCGGCTTTCCCGCCCTTGCCGCGCAAATTGATCGGCGCGACCGCGACGAGGCTCTCCTTCGGCAACTCCTTATGCTTCGCGAGATATTTGCGCAGCGCGCCGCCGACCGTGGTGATCACCACATCGTTGACCGTCGCGCCGGGCACCTTCTTGCGGATCTCCGCGACATCGGCGAGCGCGACGGTGGTGGCGTCGAACATCTTGTGCGGCCCGACGGGCACGTTGAAGCGCGTTTCGGGAACGCCCGCGGTCATCCCGCCCTCGGTTATCATCGTCTTGCGCGCCGCGGAGACGAGCGCGGGCGACATTTTCAGAAGCGCATTCATGAACTTGACCGGCGACTGCATCGACGCCGACCAGGCGCGGGTGACGACCTCGGCGCTCGACGGCGCCTTACCGAGATTTTCGAGCGGCGGCGGTTCGGGAATCGCCGGCGTACCCTTCGCGTCGATGTCGCTCATCGCGATGAAGGCATGTGCGCCCGACGCGCCGTCGACCGCGGCATGATGGACGCGGTGGAGCATCGCGAAGCTGCCCTTGGGGATGCCCTCGATCCGGTCGAGCCCCTCGATGATATAAATGTCCCAGAGCGGCCGGTTCATATCCATCGGCTTCGAGAAATAGCGCGCGACCGCGATTGTGAACTGCCGCCAGTCGCCGGGTTCGGGCAACCGCGCATGGCTCATATGCGCTTCGATATCGAAATGCTCGTCCTCGACCCAATAGGGATGATCGACGTCGAACGGCAGGCGGTGGAGACGGCGCTTGAACAACGGCGAGGTGTCGACGCGGCCTTCGACGTGGCGGATGATATCCTTGAAGCGCACGAAGCCGCCGGGCGCGGTCGAGGGGTCATAGATATAGACCCCCATGATGTGCGTCAGGTTGTTCGCGGTCTGGGTGTAGAGGAACTGGGCGTCCTGCGCGCTGAGCTGTTTGAGCATCCTATCCTCCTGATGGCGGCAACCGGTCGGCGAGCGCCAGCGTGGCGAGGCGCATCGATTCCATGACGTTGGCGAGCCCGCGCAGTTCCACGAGCAAGGCGCGGCGAGCGTTCAGGCTGTCGGGGGTCGCGGTCCCCGCCATCCCCATATGCCGCATCAGCGACAAGCCGTTGGCGAACAGCAATTTGCCGATCGCCGCCTCGCTGCTGATCCGGCGGAGGAGGTAGGCCTGTTTGCCCTCGACGAGTGCCGCCGCCTCCAGCGCTTTTTCGTCAATTTCGTCTCCGGGACGCGCGCGTGCCGCAAGGTCGGCGACGACCGAATAGGCCTCGGCGAAGGGCAGCAGGATCGCGTGGCCGACGAGCGGCTGGCAGCGGCGGATGAGCTGGGCAACGCCGCGATCGCCGCTCGCGAGGCGGCGGTCCCACACCGGATCGATCCGTTCGAGCTCGGCCTGCAGCGCGGCCATATGCTCGCCCCGCGGCGGGTAGAAAAATTCGAATTTGAACAGGTCACGCAGGCGGTCGATCTTCGCCCAGAAGGCCGCGGTCGCATCCTTGCTGTCGGCATCGCGGAGTTCGAACAATGCAATTTCGATCATCGCACGATCGAGGAAATGATGGACGATGATATTGCGGTAATAGCTCGCCATCGGATGCTTGGCGGGGTCGATCGAATAGATAGTCTCGCTGCCCGCTTCGTAGCGGGTGAGCAGCCCGCTCGCGACGAGCGTGTCGACCGTCGCCGACAGCGCGGCATCGTCGCTGCTTTCGAGTTCCTTGCTGAGGCGGATGCCGCGTGCCCGCGCCCAGTCGGTGACCGCGGCGATCGTCGCGAGCAATTCGGTCGCGGTGACCCCGCGCGGCGCGGTGCCGAGCAGGATCAGGCACATCACCGAGGTGACGGTGAGCGGGGTCACGCGGTTCGCCTCGACCGCGACAGCGAAGGCGATTTTTTCGAGCGCGCGCTTGTCGTCGGGGCCGGGCGCTTCGTCGATCACCACGGGCTCGCCGATATCGAGGCGGATGCGACCCGAGGGTTCGCGCAGGCTCTTCATATAGCCGAGGAACCAGCTCAGGCTCTCGGGCTTCTTCGACCGTCCCGTCTGTTCGGCTGCATATTCCTCGACATCGCGGATCAGGTCGAAACTGGTGACGAAGGGGACGAAATGGACGCCCTGCGTACCCGTCGCATGCGCCGCATCGAGGACATATTTCATCAGACCGTATTTGGGCGGCATCAGCTTGCCCAGCCGCGAGCGCGTCCCCTCGAACGCCCACGACAGCGGGAAACGCTTCGCGAGCAGCCAGGCGATATAATGACGCAGCACGATCTTGTAGACCGGCTGGTCCTGGAAGCTGCGGCGGACGAAGATCATGCCCGAGCGGCGGAAAAACTCGCCCATCACCGCGAAATCGAGATTGGCGCCGCCGAAAAGGTGCAGCATCGGCATGTCGTTGTCATAAGTCAGCCGGCTGGGGGTCGCGCCGTCGATATAGGTCTTGTGGGTGAAGAGGATGCACGTCGGATGCTCGCGCAGGACCGACCGAAGCTTCGCGATCTCGGCGGCATCGGCCTCCATTTCGGGCGCGTAGCCGCCGAACATCATACGGTCGAGCTTGGCGCGAAGATCGAGGAAGAGCGCACTCGGCCGCGCGATGACCTCCTTCATCAGCGGCCGCGCCTCGCGGTACAGATCGCCGACCGGGCGGCCGACCGCTTCGGAAAGCTCGGCGAGCGCGGCGCGGAATTTCGGGCTGGTGCGCAGGCCATCGGCGACGAAGCGCGGCACCTTGTAGCGGCTGCCCCTGATGCCGCGTTCGGCGACGTCGAGCGCGAGCCCCGCCTGCCGCGCGACGAAACCCGCATATTCGGCGCCGCCGTCCTCGCTGCCGTCGCCGCCGCCCGTCTGCGCCAGAAAGCGCGTCTTGAGCACCGATTGCGTCGCCGCCTCGCCGACGAGAATCTGCGCCCGGCGGCGGTCGCGCCACAGAATGAACTGCGAGCGTAGCGGTCCCGGCTGGCGTGGGTCGCCGAAGATCAGGTGACGGAATTTAAGCGCGCGGTCGCGTTCGAAATTGGGGATGCGCCACGCGACGCGCAGCGGCACGACCTGCCGGCCGGACGCGCCAGCGAGCCGCGCCTTCAGCGTGTCGAGATGGAGCGCATGGTCGCCATCGGCGATCGACAGGCTGGCCCATTCGGGCTCGCGGTCACCCGAGGTGGCGTGGATCCAGTCGAGCAAAATGCGCCGCTCGACCCGGTTGCGCGCGTCGATGATATAGAGCCGGTCGGCCGCATCCTCCGCCATGATCGAAGTGCGGGGCGTTCCGTCGGCCACCGGCTAGCCAGCCCTTCCCTTGCGGGTCGCAACCTTCTTTGCAGGCGGTTTCTTTTTTGCCGGCGGCTTCTTCGCGCTGGCCTTCTTTGGCGCCGGCTTTTCGCCGCCATTTTGAGGCGGAGCGGCTTCGGTCGCCACCGATTCCGCGGCGCTTTCCTCCGCTTGCCCGAGCGTACGCAGGAACATGTTGCGGACGTCGCGGACGTGACTGTTCATCGTCCGGACGCTCCATTTCGAGGTGTCGACCGGCGGCAGCACGGTAACGCGTACCGTTGCCGGGCGCATCACGAACTCGTTCTTCGGCGCGACGTCGGTCGCGTTGTGAATGACGATCGGGACGATCGGGACGCCCGCCTGCATCGCAAGGTGGAAGGCGCCCTTCTTGAAGGGTTCGAGCTTGGGGGTCAGGCTGCGCGTGCCCTCGGGCGAGATGCAGATCGACTTGCCTTCTTCGCGGATCGCGTCGACCAGCGGCTCCATCGCCTTGATTGCGCTCTTGCCGTCGGCGCGGTCGACGAAGACGGTGCCGCCCCATTCCATCAGCTTGCCGAGGATGGGGATGTCGCGGATTTCCTTCTTCCCCACCCCGCCCATGTCGCGGCGGATGAGCTTGGCGAGGATCATCACATCCGCCTTGCTCTGATGATTGAAGATGAAGACGCAGGGGCGCGACGACCACAGGTGGCGCTCGTCCTCGACCTCCAGTTCGACCCCGGTGATCGCGGTCGCGAAGTCGCCGAACAGCCCGATCGAGAAATTAGCCGCCTCGCGCTGCGAGCGGGTCAGCGCCCAGATCGGCAGCCCTGCCGCGAAGGCGCCGACCAGCGAGCCGGTGGCATAGATGGTGCGCGTATAGTCGATCCACGACGGCGTGCCGCGGCTCGCGAAACGCTGCACCGGCCAGTTGCGCTCGTCGGCAATGCCTTTCAGCTTCATATTCGGATTGAGCGGGCGCGGTTTGCCGACGCGTTCGAGCAATTCGATATCGTCGTCGCTGTCCGAATAGAAAAAGCTCTGGTCGAGATCGAGGCCGTACTCCGCGGCCAGTTCCTCGGCGGCGAGTACCTTGCCCTCGCCGAAACACAGCGGCCGGATGATGTCACCGGTAAAGACGCCGTCCTCGATCTCATAGGCCGAGCATTTGATGTCGGTGATGCCAAGGTCGCGCGCGGTCGGTTCGATCTGGTAGATCGTCGCCGACGAGATGATCGCGACGCGGTGCCCCTTCGCCTGATGCGCCTCGATGATCGCGCGCGTCTCGGGATAGATTTTCCGCGCGATATGCTTCTTGTAGAGTTCCTCGCCGAACGCGATGAAGCTTTCCTCCTCGACGCCCTTCATGAATTTGGCGGCGGCCGACATCAGCCCCGAAAAGCCGAGCTGGCCAAGGCTATGCTGCGCGACGACCTGCGCGGTCTCGGCGATTTCCTCGACCGACATTTCGCGGCGCTGGAATTTCTCGCGCAGCATCGCGGTCGCCGAATAGCCCGAGATGATCGTCCCGTCGAAATCGAACAGCGCGGCGATATGCGGTCCGGGTTCGGACGCGAGCACTTCTTCCAAATGCGGTTGCGGCCTCGGCACGCGCACCCTCCCCACCAGCGGCTATATTACCGCCTTTCCCGTGCACGATGGCAGTAAAGATGGGGTTTATCAATGGCCCGAAAGCGCAGACGCTTCGCGGGCCAAAGCCTCGATCCGCACCGGATCGAGCGGCCCCGCCGGGACGACCCAGCTGCCGCCGACACAGAGTACCGCTTCGAGCGCGAGCCATTCGGGTGCGGTCGCGGCGCTGATCCCGCCGGTGGGGCAGAAGCGCGCCCGGCCGAAGGGGCCCGCGAGCGCCTTCAGTGCGGGGATGCCGCCGCTCGTCGCCGCCGGGAAGAATTTGAAGCGTTCAAGGCCGAGGTCCAATCCCCGCATGATATCGCCCGCATTGGCGATGCCGGGAAGGAAGGGGATACCACTCGCCACCGCCGCTTCGCCAAGGCTGTCGGTGAGACCCGGCGAGACGATGAATTCGGCACCCGCGTCGATCGCTGCATTCAGCATGACGGGGTTGAGCACCGTCCCCGCACCCACGACCGCGCCCGGTACCGCCTTCATCGCCCTGATCGCATCGAGCGCAGCTGGGGTACGCATGGTCACCTCAAGCACCTTGAGCCCGCCCGCGACGAGCGCCCCGGCCATCGGCACCGCATCTTCGACGCGGTCGATGACGATCACCGGGATGACGGGCGCGAGGCGCATGATCCGGTCGATGCTATGGTCGCTCATTACTCGCTTCTCTTTCTCGTCATCCCGGCGAAGGCCGGGATCTCATCGTTTGCGTTTTGCACTGCCGTCGAGATCCGGCCTTCGCCGGGATGACGGAAATCAGATGACCGCTTCCATCGCCGCCAGCATCGCCGACCCGCCCTTTTCGGCTTCGTCGGCGTGATGACGGAACAGCGCGAACAGCTCGCGCCCGACACCGAGCGCCGGGGGCGGTGCGATAGCTGGCGTCCGCGCGGACCATTCGGCTTCTTCGACGAGCGCCATGACCTCCCCCTTCACCGCGCACACGCGGACGAGGTCGCCGTCCTTGAGGTAGGCAAGCGGACCGCTGACCCCTTCGGGGCCGGGCAAGGCTTCGGGCGACAAATGGATCACCGCGGGCACCTTGCCGCTCGCGCCCGACATGCGCCCATCGGTGAGCAGCGCGACGCGATAGCCCTTGTCCTGCAGCACGCCCAAGGCCGGCGTCAGCTTGTGCAATTCGGGCATGCCGTTCGCGCGCGGTCCCTGAAAGCGGACGACGACGACGACGTCACGCTCGAGCTCGCCCGCCTTGAATGCGGTCAGCACCTGATTCTGGTCGTCAAAGATCCGGCACGGCGCCTCGATCGTCCAGCGATCCTCGGCGACCGCGCTGGTCTTGATGATCGCGCGGCCGAGGTTGCCTGCGAGCAGGCGCATGCCGCCGTCGGGCGAAAAGGGCGCCGCGACCGGGCGCAGCATATTGTCGTCGCGGCTTGTCGCGGGCGCGGCCTGCCAGTGGAGCTCGTCGTCGACCAGCACGGCTTCGCCGGCATAATCGGCCATCGTCCCGCCGACGGTCAGCAGGTCGCCATGCAGCAGCCCCGCGTCGAGCAACTCGCGCACCACAAAGCCGATCCCGCCCGCGGCGTGGAAATTGTTCACGTCGCCCGCGCCGTTCGGATAGACGCGCGCGAGCAGCGGCACCGCATGGCTGAGCTCGTCGAAGTCCTGCCAGTCGATGACGATCCCCGCCGCGCGCGCGATCGCGGGCAGATGGATCGCGTGGTTGGTCGAGCCGCCGGTCGCGAGCAGGCCGATCGCCGCGTTGACGATCGCCTTTTCGTCGATGCAGCGCGCCAACGGGCGGTAATCGTCGCCGTCCCAGCCGATGCGCGTCAGCCGGTGCGTCGCGGCGCGCGTCAGTTCCTGCCGCAACTTGGTACCCGGGTTAACGAAGGCGCTGCCGGGGATATGCAGCCCCATCAGCTCCATCATCATCTGGTTGCTGTTCGCGGTGCCATAGAAGGTACAGGTGCCCGCGCCATGATAGCTCGCCGCCTCGGCCTCGAGCAGTTCGTCGCGCCCGACCTTGCCCTCGGCGTAAAGCTGGCGGACGCGCTGCTTTTCCTTGTTCGCGAGGCCCGAGGGCATCGGTCCGGCGGGGACAAGGATCTGCGGCAGATGGCCGAAACGCAGTGCCCCGATCAACAGGCCGGGGACGATCTTGTCGCAGATGCCGAGCAGAGCCACGCCTTCGAACATCGCGTGGCTGAGCGCGATCGCGGTGCCCTGCGCGATATTGTCGCGGCTGAACAAGGACAGGTCCATGCCGGCCTGGCCCTGCGTCACGCCATCGCACATCGCGGGAACGCCGCCGGCGACCTGCGCCGTCGCCCCGACCTCGCGCGCGAAAAGTTTGATCTGTTCGGGATAGCGGCCATAGGGCTGATGCGCCGACAGCATGTCGTTGTAGCTGGTGACAATGCCGATGTTCATCGCCGCGCCGGTGCGGATCACCGGTTTGTCGTCGCCCGACGCCGCGAAACCGTGCGCGAGGTTGCCGCACGACAGGTTCCCGCGGTTGGTGCCGGCGTCGCGCTGGCGTTCCATCAGGTCGAGATAGGCGGCGCGGCGCGGCGCGCTGCGCGCGACGATGCGGTCGGTGACCGCGGCGATGGTGGGGTGGAGATCAGTCATCAATATTTCCCGTCGCCCCCGCGAAGGCGGGGGCCGCTGGCAGCATTGTGCAAGGCCGGCTACGACCAGTTAAGGGTGGACATGCCCCCGGCATGTCCAGGGTTGTCCGGGGGACAAACCGACCCTTCACTCCTTCGCGGGGGCGACGTGCATTTATTCTAATCATGCCAGCTCGCCCCGTCGCGTTCGATCAGCGCGATCGCGCTCGACGGCCCCCAGCTGCCCGCTGTGTAGGTTTGCGGCGCCATATCGACCGCCGCCCATGCGTCGCGGATCGAATCGATCCACTGCCATTGCGCCTCGACCTCGTCGCGGCGGACGAACAGCGTCTGATCGCCCTCGATGAAATCGAGCAACAGCCGCTCATAGGCGATCCGCCGCCGTTCGCCGGCAAAGCTGTGCGAGAGCGAGACGTCCATCGTCACTTCTTTCAGCTTCACGCCGTCGCGGTCGAGCCCTGGCTGCTTCGCCATCACCTTGACCCGGATATTCTCTTCGGGCTGCAAATTGATGATCATGCTGTTCGCGTCGAGCTGGCCCGCACCGACACCCGCGAAAATATTGTGCGGCACCGGCTTGAACTGGATCAGCACCTCCGACTGGCGCTGCGGCATCCGCTTGCCGGTGCGCAGGTAGAAAGGCACGCCTTTCCAACGCCAATTGTCGATGAATGCCTTGATCGCAACGAAGGTTTCGGTGTTCGACGGTTGGCCGAGCTCATCGGCATAGCCGGCTACCGCCTCGCCGTTTACCGCGCCGCTGCTATACTGACCCTTGACGCTGTGCGCCTTGACGTCGGCGGCATCCATCTTGCGCAGCGAGCGGAGCAGCTTGACCTTTTCGTCGCGAACCGCGGTCGACGAGACGCTCGCGGGCGGCTCCATCGCGATGATCGCAAGCAGCTGAAGCATATGATTCTGGACCATATCCTTCAATGCGCCGACGCCGTCATAATAGGAAACCCGGCCTTCGAGGCCGACCGTTTCGGCGACGGTGATCTGGATATGGTCGATCGCCTGCGCATTCCACAGCGGTTCGAACAACATATTGGCAAAGCGCAGCGCGAGCAGATTCTGCACCGTTTCCTTGCCGAGATAATGGTCGATGCGGAATACGCGGTCCTCGGCAAAGGCGCTGCCGACCTGTTCGTTGACCTCGCGCGACGAGGCAAGGTCGTGGCCGATCGGCTTTTCCATCGCGATCCGGCAATCAGCGCAGGCGATGCCCGCCGCGTTCAGCCCCTGGGCAATCGGTCCGAACATCGATGGCGGGGTGGAAAGATAGACGCCGATCGCCCGCCCCATCCGGTCGCCGAGCAGCGCGGCGAGATCGTCATATCCGGTGCCGGCACCGGCATCGACCGGACAATAGTCGATCCGGTCCAGGAAGGCGGCGACCGCCGCTTCGTCGATGCGGTCGGCGGGCAGATGTTCGGCCAGCGCTTCGCGGACCTGCGCATGAAAGGCGGCGCGGTCCATCCGCGACCGCCCCGACCCGATGATCGTCAGCGCATCGGCAAGCAGTCCGTCGAGGTGGAGATTATAGAGTGAGGGAAATAGCATGCGCTGCGCGAGGTCGCCGGTCGCGCCGAACAGCACCAATGTTTCGACTTTCACGCTCACAGATATTCCCTTCGGATCAGGCCAGAGAATTGGGGGATAGCCGAAACGAATGCAACGCGCATACGTAAGCCGCATACGATGTCGGCCCTTGGCAAATCCGACAACGCTGCCATAGGAATGAATGATGGCTGACAGCCCCCTCCCCTATGATGTCATCGTCGTCGGCGGCGGCGTCAACGGCGCCGGCGTCGCGCGCGATGCGGCGGGGCGCGGGGCGCGCGTGCTGCTGCTCGAAGCGGGCGACCTCGCGCGGGGCACCAGTTCGGCATCGACCAAGCTGATCCACGGCGGGCTGCGCTATCTCGAACATTATGAATTCGGTCTCGTCCGCGAAGCGCTGAAGGAACGCGAAGTGCTGTGGGGCATCGCGCCGCACATCATCCGGCCGCTGCGGTTCGTCCTGCCCTATCGCAAGGGCCTCCGCCCCCGCTGGCTGCTGCGGCTCGGCCTCTTCCTCTACGATCATATCGGCGGCCGCAAAAAGCTGCCCGCGACGCGATCGATCGACCTGAAACGCCATGAAGCCGGGGCGCCGCTCCAGCCGCAATATCGACACGCATTCGAATATTCGGACGGATGGGTCGACGATGCGCGGCTCGTGCTGCTCAACGCGCGCGACGCCGCCGACAAGGGCGCGCGCGTCCGGACACACACGCGCGCCGAGATGATGCGCGTCGAGGATGGCCTATGGGTGGTCGAGGCGCGCGACGATCACGGCCACAACTATCGCTTTACCGGCAAAAGCCTCGTCAACGCTGCGGGCCCCGCGGTGCTCGACCTGCTCGCGCGCGCCTCGGCACCGCCCGACTATAAGATGCGGCTGGTGCGCGGGTCGCATATCGTCGTGGGCAAGCAGTTCGAGCATGCGTTCGCCTATTTCTTCCAGCTCCCCGACGGCCGCATCTTTTTCGCCATCCCCTATGAACGCGACTTCACGCTGATCGGGACGACCGACCTCGACCATGAAGGCCCGCTCGACGGCGTACATGCGAGCGCCGACGAGATCGCCTATCTCTGCGAAGGCGCGAGCTTGTATTTTCGCGAGCCCGTCACCCCCGCCGACGTCGTCTGGACCTATTCGGGCGTGCGGCCACTGATCGAGGACGGGTCGGGGCGCCCCGAGGCGGCGACGCGCGGCTATCGCATCGACCTCGACATGGCGGAGGGGGCGCCTTTGCTCACCATTTATGGCGGCAAGATCACCAGCTATCGCCATGTCGCCGAACATGCGGTCGACGAACTTGCAGGGCATGTCTCGGCCCTCAATGGAAAGCGCTGGACGGCAAGGGCGCCGCTGCCCGGCGGCGATTTCCCGACCGACGGCGCCGCGGCGCTGAAGGCGGATTACAGGCTCGCCCACCCCTTCCTGACCGCCGCGACGGTCGACCGCATCGTCAAGGCCTATGGCACCGATGCACGCCACTGGCTCGGCGAGGCGGACAATTGGGACGCACTCGGCGGCGAGATCGCGCATGGCCTGTCGGTCGCCGAGGTGCGCTGGATGGTGACGCGCGAATGGGCGCACCATACCGAGGATATCCTGTGGCGGCGCAGCAAGCTGGGGCTGCACTTCACCGCCGCAGAGGTCGAGCGGTTGCAAACCTGCCTGGATGCGATCGGGCAGGCGCTGCCGGCTTAAACGTCCGTCAGGCCGCGACGGCCTCCGCTTCCGCCGGCAGGCGGATCATATAGTCGAACGCCGACAGCGCCGCCTTCGACCCTTCGCCCATCGCGATGACGATCTGCTTGTAGGGGACGGTCGTGCAGTCGCCTGCGGCGAAGATACCCGCCTGGCTCGTCTCGCCGCGATGGTCGACCTCGATCTCGCCGTGGCGCGACAAAGTGACGCTGTCCTTCAGCCATTCGGTGTTGGGGACGAGGCCGATCTGGACGAACACGCCTTCGAGTTCGACCTGATGCGGCGCGTCCTTGTTACGGTCCTTATAGGCAAGGCCCGTCACCTTCTCGCCATCGCCGAGGATTTCGGTGGTCAGCGCCGAGGTGATGATCCGGACGTTCGGCAGGCTGGCCAGCTTGCGTTGCAGCACCGCATCGGCGCGCAATTCGCTATCATATTCGATCAGGGTCACATGCGCGACGAGGCCCGCAAGGTCGATCGCCGCCTCGACGCCGCTGTTGCCGCCGCCGACCACCGCGACCCGCTTGCCCTTGTAGAGCGGGCCGTCGCAATGCGGGCAATAGGCCACGCCCTTGTTGCGATACGCATCCTCGCCCGGCACGCCGAGCTGGCGCCAGCGGGCGCCGGTCGAGAGGATGACGGTGCGCGCCTTCACCGACGCGCCGCTCGCCAGCTTCACTTCGTGCAGGCCGCCCTCTGCCTTCGCGGGGATCAGCTTTTCGGCGCGCTGGAGGTTCATGACGTCGACGTCATATTCCTTCACATGGCTCTCGAGCTGCGCGACGAGCTTCGGGCCTTCGGTGTGCTGGACCGAGATGAAATTCTCGATTCCCATGGTGTCGAGCACCTGCCCGCCGAAGCGTTCGGCGGCGATGCCGGTGCGGATGCCCTTGCGCGCGGCATAGATGGCCGCCGCGGCGCCCGCAGGGCCGCCGCCGACGACGAGCACGTCGAACGCATCCTTCGCGGCGATCTTCTCTGCCGCCTTGGCTTCGGCGCCGGTGTCGAGCTTCGCGAGGATCTGTTCGAGCTCCATGCGGCCCTGGCCGAAATTCTCGCCATTGAGGAAGATCGTCGGCACCGCCATGATCTTGCGCTCCTCGACCTCGGCCTGGAACAGCCCGCCGTCGATCGCGCTATGGGTGATGCGCGGGTTGACGACGCTCATCAGGTTCAATGCCTGCACGATGTCAGGGCAATTCTGGCACGACAGCGAGAAATAGGTTTCGAAATGATAGTCGCCGTCGAGCGCTGCCACTTGTTCGAGCACCTCGGGCGCGACCTTCGGCGGATGACCGCCGACCTGCAGCAGCGCAAGGACGAGCGAAGTGAATTCATGCCCCATCGGGATGCCGGCGAAGCGGACGGCGACGTCGGCGTCGCTGGCGCGGCGGATCAGGAAGCTCGGGCGGCGCGCGTCGTCGTCGGCGCGGGTCACGCTGACCTTGTCCGACAGCGCGGCGATGTCGTCGAGGAGCGCCGCCAGCTCGTCCGACTTGGCATCGTCGCCGAGCGACGAGATAAGTTCGATCGGTTCACGAAGGTTCGTGAGGAGGCCTTGAAGCTGCTGCTTCAGATTGGCGTCGAGCATGGGGAGAGCTCCTGCGGGAGGGGATATTTTGTCACCGTTTGTCCTGAGGAAGCCCTGAGCCTGTCGAAGGGCTGTCTCGAAGGACGCCAGCGCGGCGCGAGGCCCTTCGAGACGCCATTTCGACGAGCTCAATGGCTCCTCAGGACGAACGGGTTTTTATTATGATGACTTAGATCTTGCCGACGAGGTCGAGCGACGGAGCGAGCGTTTCGGCGCCCTCTTCCCATTTCGCGGGGCAGACTTCGCCCGGGTGGCTGACCCAGTACTGCAGCGCCTTGATCTTGCGGAGCAGTTCGGCGGCGTTGCGGCCCACACCCTCGGGGGTGATTTCGAGCAGCTGGATTTCACCCTGCGGGTCGAGGACGAAAGTGCCGCGATCGGCGAGGCCGACGCCCGGACGCAGAACCTCGAAATTGTTCGAGATGCTATGGTTCTGGTCACCGACCATATAATAGTTGATCTTGCCGATCGCCGGCGAGGTGTCGTGCCAGGCCTTGTGGCTGAAATGCGTGTCGGTCGACACCGCATAGACTTCGACGTCCATCTTCTGCAGCGTCGGATAGATGTCGGCGAGGTCTTCGAGCTCGGTCGGGCAGACGAAAGTGAAGTCGGCCGGGTAGAAGAAGAAAACCGCCCATTTGCCCTTCACGCTCTCGTCGCTCACGTCTATGAACTTGCCGTCCTTATAGGCGGTCGCGTTGAAAGGCTTGATGGTCGTATTCAGTACGGACATGGAGAGCTCCTGATTGGTGTGGAGCTCTCCTCTAGCCATTTATGCTGCATTGCGAAAAGTGAAAATACTTCGCCCTCTGATCGATTTTTTCGATTGAAGGGAGAGGCGCGCGGCCTCTCGCTTCAAACCGCAACCGCCGCGCCATCATTCATTTTCCTTCGAGATGTCAAAACGATGGCAAGCCCGGAAACGGCCATCAGCGCGCCCGCCATCGATACGGCAGGGAAGCCGAGGCCGAGCCCGATCACCCCGCCGCCGACCGCGGCGCCGATCGCATTGCCGAGGTTGAACGCACCGATATTGACCGCCGAGGCAAGATTCGGCGCGTCCGAAGCCGCTTCCATCACGCGCATCTGCAGCGGCGGGACGATGGCAAAGGTCGCGACGCCCCAGGCCAAGATGGTGATCGCGGCGGCAAGCGGCTGGAACATCGCACCAGCGAAGATCAGCAGCGTCGCAGCGAGCGCGGCGAGCGAGACGATCAGCGTCCGGTCGATCGACCGGTCGGCGAAGATTCCGCCGAGCCAGTTGCCAAGCGTCAGGCCGAGACCATAGATGACGAGCATTGCGGTGATATGAAGCGTGCCGAGGCCCGTCGCGTCCTTCAGGATCGGCGCGATATAGGTGAAGACAGTGAACATCGCCGCCGAACCGATCGCGGTCAGCGCCAGCGCGACCAACACCGCGCGGCGTTTGAATACGCCGAGTTCGGCGCGCATGTTACCGCCTTCTTCCTGCGGTGTGTCGGGCAGCGCGAACCACAGCGCCGCCATGGTGACGAGCCCCCAGACGGCGATCCCCCCGAACGCGGTGCGCCAGCCGAAGCTTTCGCCGATCCATGGCGCGAGCGGGACGCCGATCACATTGGCGAGCGTCAGCCCCATGAACATCGCCGCGACCGCGCTCGCGCGCTTCTCGGGCGCGACGATGCTCGCCGCGACGACCGAACCGACGCCGAAGAACGCCCCGTGGTTGAGCGATGTGATCACCCGCGCCACCATCAGCATCGCATAATCGCCCGCGATCGCCGACAGGAAATTGCCGATCGTGAAGATGCCCATCAACGCGATGAGCAGGGTACGGCGCCTCATCTTCGCGGTAGTGAGCGTCATCAGCGGCGCGCCGAGCATCACCCCGAGCGCATAGGCCGAGACGAGCAGTCCGGCGGCGGGGATCGAAACTCCCAGCCCGTCGGCCATATCGGGCAGCAGCCCCATCGGGGCGAATTCGGTGATACCGATGCCGAACGCACCGGTCGCGAGCGCCAGCAGCGGGAAATTGAGTTTCATGCGTCGACCCTTTCGGTTACGAATTGAACGCATAAATGGATCGGGAGCATCATCGCGATTAGAGGAAATTCAAGCGAAGGATTTTTGATTTGAACGCAAAGATGGACGAAGGCGGCGACCGCGCCCGCGCCATGGAGGTCTTTGCCGCGGTGATCGACAAGGGCAGCTTTTCGGCGGCCGGCCGCCTGCTCGGCCTGACACCATCGGCGGTCAGCCGGACGATCGACCGCATCGAGGCGCGGCTCGGCGCCCGGCTGCTGCTCCGCTCGACCCGCGCCCTCGCGATGACCGCCGATGGCGAGGCCTATTATCACGCCGCGCACCGCATCCTCGCCGACATGGCCGAAGTCGAGCAGGCGATCGGCGAGCAGGCGGCGCCGCGCGGGCGGCTGCGCGTCAGCACCACGCTCTCTTACGGCCGCACCCGCATCGTCCCGCTGCTCGGCGAGTTTCTCGATCTTTATCCCGCTATTCTCGTCGATATCAGCCTGACCGACACGGTGATCGACCTGATCGAGGAGCGCGCCGACGTCGCGATCCGCATCGGGCCGCTGCCCGACAGCCCGCTGATCGCGCGGCGACTGGGCGAAAGCGACCGCACCGTCGTCGCCTCGCCCACCTATCTGGCGCGCCACGGCATCCCCGCCAAGCCCGAGGATTTGCTCGCCCATCGCTGCATCGGCTTCAATTTCCGCCGACGCCAGCCCTGGTGGCCGTTCATCCGCGCCGGCGAGGCCTTCGACCTGCCGATCAAGCCGGTAGTCGAGGCGAACAATGGCGACACCGTCGTTCAGCTTGCGCTCGACGGTGTCGGCATCGCCCGCGTCGGCCGCTTCAACGTCGCCGACGCGCTCGCTGACGGCCGGCTCGTCGAACTGCTCGCCGATCATAACCCCGGCGACATCGAGCCCTTTCACGCCCTGTTCCTCGGCGGTTCGACCCTGCCTGCGCGCGTCCGCGTCTTTATCGACTTCCTCGCCGAGCGGCTCGGGTCCTGACCTTGGGCGGACGCGACCGAATCGGGTCGAAACCAGCGCGATGAGGGTCTATCGCTATCGTCATGACTGAGTCGCGCTCGTCCTCTCCCGCTCAGGGCGGCGACTATGTGTTCAAACCGCACGAACGCCCCTTCATGCCGGGTTCGCCCGCCTCGCCCGACCATCCGGTCCGGCGCAAGATCGCCTATTTCCTGATCGGCGTGTTCCTCGCGATCGTCGGTGGTTTCCAGAACGGGATGCTCATCGCCAATCTCACCGCCTTGCAGGGGCATCTCGACCTGACCCCGGTCGACGCGGGCTGGGTGACCGTCGCCTATAATATGACCAACGCGTGCATGAGCATCCTGCTCTACAAGTCGCGCCAGCAATTCGGCATCCAGCGCTTCGTCCGCGCGATGATGCTCGCGCTGCTGCTCGCCAATTTCCTGCAATTGTTCGACGCCGGCTACCGGATGGAGCTGATCGCCCGCGGCGTGTCGGGGATCGCGGCGAGCGGCCTCACCACCCTCGCCGCCTTCTATCTGATGCAGGGCTTGCCGCAGGAAAAGCGCATCGCGGGCTTCCTGCTCGCGATCGGCTTGACGCAGGTCGCGGTGCCGCTGGCGCGGGCGATCTCGCCGCTGCTGCTCGCCGATGGCGACATCGCCAACCTGTTCGTGCTGCAGTTCGCGATGTCGCTCGTCGCCTTCGGGCTCGTCAACATCCTCCACCTGCCGCCCGGCGAGACGATCCGCTCGTTCGAAAGGCTCGACCTGCTGACCTTTCCGATGCTCGCGACGGGCGTCGGGCTGCTTTGCGCCTTTCTGGTGCAGGGGCGCATCCAATGGTGGTCGACACCGTGGCTCGGCGGTGCGCTCGCGGCGTCGGTCGTACTGATCGGGACCGCCTTCCTGATCGAGCATAACCGGAAGAACCCAATGCTCCAGACGCGCTGGATGGGCAGCCGCGACCTTGTGAAATTCGCGGCTACCGGGGCGCTGGTGCGCGTCCTCACCTCCGAACAGAATTTCGGCGCGACGGGGCTGCTCTCGTCGATCGGCCTCGTGAACGACCAGCTCGTTCCCTATTATGCGGTGCTGGCGGCCGCGACGTTCGCCGGGGCGCTGCTGTCGATCGTCACGCTCAACCCCACCGATCTGCGCCGCCAGACATTGGTCTCGCTGGCGATCATCGCGATCGGCGCCTTCCTCGACACCCATTCGGGGCTGCGCACCGGCCCGATGAACCTCTATTTCTCGCAGGCCGCCATCGCCTTCGCCGCGGTCTATTTCATGGGGCCGATGCTGATGGAGGGGCTGCTCCGTGCGCTGACCAAAGGTCCTTCCTATCTCGTCAGCTTCGTCGCGGTCTTCGGCCTGTCGCAAACGCTCGGCGGGCTCGCCGGGGTCGCGGCGCTGTCGGCGTTCCACACATTGCGCACCAAGGCGCACCTGATGACGCTCGGCCAGAGCCTGTCGACGGGCAACCCCGATGTCGCACAAGGCATAGCGGGTCTCGCGGCCGGGATGACCGGCACGATGACCGATCCCGCGCTGCGAAGCGCGAGCGCGGGTGCGCAGGTCGTGCGCGAAGCCGCGCGCGAGGCAACGATCCTTGCCTTTAACGACACCTTCTTCGTGATCGGCGCATTGTCGGCGCTCGCCTTTGCCGTCATGTTCGTGCGCTGGCTCTATGATCGCCGGCGGGGCTTCAATCCACTCGCGGCCGAACTGGAAGCGCTTCAGAAAATGAGGGCGGGAAACCAATGAACGAAGACCCAGACAAGAGTGGCGAACCCGCGGCAGCCAAAGCTGCGAAGCCCGCCCCTGCGGCGGCAACGCCCGCGCCCGCGCCGCCCGTCGAGGCCGTGGACGCGCCGGCCGGGACCGAACCCGCCGCGACCGAAGAAGGGTGGAAGCCGCCCCGCTCGCGCGGCCGCATCATGCTGTTCGGCGCGCTGATCCTGATCGGTGCGCTCGCTATCCTCTATGCATGGGGGCTGCCGCCGTTCAAACCGTCGAGCCAGACGACCGACAACGCCTATGTCCGCGGCCAGACGACAATCATCGCGCCGCAGGTCGGCGGCTATGTCACCGCGGTGCTCGTCCAGGATTTCCAGCGTGTGAAAGCGGGCGAGGTGCTCGCGCGGATCGACGACCGCATCTATCGCCAGCGCGTCGCGCAGGGTGCCGCGAACATCGCCGCGCAATCGGCGTCGCTCGACAACAGCGAGCAGAGCCGCCGCTCGGCCGAGGCACAGATCCAGTTGCAGGACGCATCAGTCGCCAATGCCCGCGCGCAGCTTGCCCGCGCGCAGGCCGACATGCGCCGGGTCAGCGAACTGGTCGACGCGGGGTCGGTGTCGCTGCGCGAGCGCGACCAGACGCTCGCCGCGCTCCGCCAGGCCGAAGCCGCGGTGCGCCAGGCCCAAGCGCAGCGCCAGATCGCGCTCGAACAATTGCGCTCGGTCGGAGTTGGGCGCGGCGGACTGCTGGCGGGGGTCGAGAATGCGAAGGCAGCACGCGGGCTGGCCGATATCGACCTCGAAAACACCGTGATCCGCGCCCCGCGCGACGGCAAGCTCAGCGAAGTGACGGTGCGCGTCGGACAGCTCGTCAGCCCGGGCACGCAGCTCATGTATCTGGTCCCCGAGCGCCACTGGATCGTCGCCAACTTCAAGGAAGCGCAGACCGCCAGGATTCGCGTCGGACAGCGCGCGACGATGCGCGTCGACGCGCTGGGCGGCACGAAGCTTTCGGGCCATGTCGAAAGCGTCGCGCCGGCGGCCGGCAGCGAATTCAGCGTGATCAAGCCCGACACCGGATCGGGCAATTTCGTCAAGGTGCCGCAGCGCATCGCTGTCCGCATCAGCATCGACAAGGACCAGAAGCTCGCCGCGCGCCTCGGCCCCGGCATGTCGGTGATCGCGACCGTGCACACCGGGGACGAGTGATGGGTATCCCACGCTCCGTCCTGCTCCTGCCGTTGTTGCTCGCGGGCTGCATGCCCACGCTGACACCGCGGCCCGAGGCGAGCAACATCGCACCTCCCGCCGGATGGCGTACCGCGATGCCGGCGACGGCGACAAGCGAGCGCGACTGGTGGTCGGGCTTCGGCGATACGCAGCTGGCGGCGCTGGTCGAACAGGCGCGCGCGAACAATGCCGACCTGGCGATCGCCGCCGCGCGCATCGCCGAAGCGCGGGCGCAGGAGCATGTCGCGCGATCGCTGCTGATGCCGACCCTGAGCGTCAATGCCCCGGGCGCCGAATCGCGCAGCCTCAATCCGTTCGGTGTGGCGACCGAAAGCTTCGCCGCGCAACCCGCTTTCCAGGCGGCTTACGAGGTCGACCTGTTCGGCCGCAACGCCGCGCAGGTCGACGCGGCGGGCGCCAATGCCGCGGCCGTCGCGGCGGCGCGCGAGGCGGCGGTGCTGTCGGTCAGCGCCGCGACCGCGAGCGGCTATATCACCCTGCTCGCGCTCGATGAGCGGCACGAGCTGCTGCGCCAGACGCTGGCATCGCGCGCCGAGGCGCTGCGCATCGCGCGCGACCGGGCCGAAGCGGGCTATACGTCGCAGCTCGAGCTGCGGCAGGCCGAAGCCGAATATCGCGCGGCCGAGCAGCAGATCCCGGCCATCGAGGCGGCGATCGCGCGGCAGGAGAACGCCCTGTCGCAGCTGGTCGGCGACACGCCGCACGCCATCGCACGCGGGCGCGATTTCGCTGCGCTGACGCGCCCGGCAGTGCCCGATGTGCTGCCGTCCGACCTCGTCCGCCGCCGTCCCGACATCGCGCAGGCCGAATATGCGCTCGCCGCCACCGACGCCAATCTGCGCGTCGCCCGCGCGCAATTTCTGCCGCAGGTCCGGCTGTCGGCATCGGCGGGCGCCGTCATCTCCTCCGCCCTGCCCGATCCGGTCAGCATCTGGTCGATCGGCGGCAGCATTTTGGCGCCGCTGTTCCAGGGCGGGCGATTGCAGGGTCAGTTCGACGCCGCGACCGCACAGCGCGATCAGGCGGCTTTCGCCTATCGGCGCGCCGTGCTGACCGCGTTTCGCGAGGTCGAAGACCAGCTGGCGGTGATCGACCGGCTCGGCGCGCAGGAACAGGCGCTGCTCGCGCAGCGCGCCGCGGTCGCCGACGCGCTGCGCCATGCGACCAACCGCTACCGCGCCGGCTATTCGCCCTATCTCGAACAGATCGACGCCCAGCGCGCGCTGCTCGCGGTCGACCTCGCGTTGATCCAGCTGCACAGCGACCGGCTGACAGCCTATGTCGCGCTGTATCAGGCGCTCGGAGGAAGCGGGACCGCCACGGCGCCTTCCTGAGCCCGCGCGGGACTTCGCGATCTCAATCGGAATTCGACTTACTCGACGCCGCGGGGCCGTTGGCGAACAGCCGCGCCACATCGGCGCCGATTTTGTCAGACTGGCATCAGCATGGGACTCGTAAAGTGGGGCATCAATTGGATAAGGACCATCACGATGCGTATCACTGCCCCCTTCGCTCTGCTCGCGGCCGTCGCGGCGCCCCTCGGCTATGCGGCCAGCCTGCCCGCTGCGCACGGGTTTGAAAAAAGCCAGTCCAAGGAAGAACGCAAGCGCGCCGAACAGGATGCGATCCGCAGCGCCGTCCAGCGCGGCGAACTGCTGCCGCTGCCGCGCGTTCTGGCCATCGCCCAGGCCAAGGTGCCCGGCGACGTGGTCAAGGTCGAACTCGACTATGAACCGACCTATATCAAATATGAGGTGAAGATCCTGACCGCATCGGGCCGGGTGCGCGAGGTCGAGATCAACGCCCGCACCGGCAGCCTCATCAAGATCGAGGATGATTGATGCGGGCGCTGCTGGTCGAGGATGATCCCGACCTGGCGGACGATGTCGCGCGCGCGCTCGGTGCGGCGGGCTTTGTCGTCGATCGCTGCGGCGACGGCGAGGATGCCTGGTTTCAGGGCGATGTCGAGGATTATGCCGTTGCCATCCTCGACCTCGGCCTGCCGCGGCTCGACGGGCTCAGCGTGCTGCGCCGGTGGCGGAGCGCGTCGCGCACGATGCCGGTGCTGATCCTGACCGCGCGCGGCGACTGGACCGAAAAGGTCGAAGGCATCGATGCCGGCGCTGACGATTATATGGCGAAACCCTTTGCCGTCGGCGAACTCGTCGCGCGCGTCCGGGCGCTGGTCCGCCGCGCGTCGGGCCATGCCAGCACGGTGCTGACCGTCGGCCGGATGGCGATCGACACTGCGCGGATGGCGGCGACGGTCGACGGCCGGCAGACGCCGCTGTCACAGCTCGAATTTCGCCTGCTCAATTATCTGGCGCACCGGCAGGATCACATCGTCCCGGCGGGCGAGATTGCCGAACATCTTTATGGGGCAAGCGACGGCAGCGACACCAATGCGATCGAGGCGATCGTCACCCGGATTCGCCGCAAGTTCGGCGGCGCGGTGATCGAGACGCGCCGCGGGTTGGGTTATCGGCTCACCGGACTGACGGGATGAGGCAGAGCTCGCTGCGATTGCGGCTGCTGATCGGGGCGGCCGTCGCGATTTTCCTGGCGATGGCGCTTGCGTGGGGCGGAATTTCATGGCTGTTCCACCAGCATGTCGAGCGGCGCGAGGCGGCCGAGCTGACCAAACTCGCCGAACAGGTCGCCGCGGGCCTGACGCTGGGCGCGGACGGACGCCCGGTCGTCGAACCGCCGCCCGCCGACCCCCGGTTTCATGCCATTGCCAGTGGAAATTATTGGCAGGCTAGTGTCGCCGGCGCGTCGGCACAGTCGCAATCCTTGTGGGATCAAAGCCTCCCCGCGGCACCGGCGTCGGTCGATGCATGGACCCGATCGACGGTGAACGGTCCCTTCGGCAAGCAATTGACGATGGTCAGCCGCCTGATCCAGCCCGACACGCGGCCGGTCCGGGTGGTCGTGCGGGTCGCCTCGGACGATGCGGAGATGCGCACTGCATTGCGCGAGTTCGACCGCGAACTGGCGCTGTCGCTGGCGCTGCTGTGGCTCGTGCTTTCGATCGCGACCTATGTGCAGGTCAGCCTTGGCCTGCGGCCGCTCGACCGGCTGCGCCGCGATCTCGACCCCCTGCGCCGCAGCCCGACCGCGCGCCTGTCCGATGAGCATCCGGGCGAGATATTGCCGCTCACCGAGGCGATCAATGCGATGGCCTCGGCGCGCGAGAGCGATCTGGCACGGGCCCGGCGCCGCGCCGCCGATCTTGCCCACAGCCTCAAGACCCCGCTCGCGGTGGTGTCGGCACAGAGTCGCCGGGCCCGCGAGGCCGGTGCCGCCGATGCCGCCGACGGGATCGACCGCGCCGTCGAGGCGGTGGGCGCGGCGCTCGAAGCCGAACTCGCCCGGTCGCGCGCCGCCGCGGCGCGCGGCGCGGGCGGCGATGCGCCGGCGCTGGCAGTGGTCGAGGGACTCGTCGCGGTGATCGAGCGCACCGACCGCGGCGAAGCGGTCGTCTTCGCGGTCGATGTCGACCCGGCCTTACGGATTCCGGTCGACGCCACCGATCTAGCGGAAATGCTGGGGGCGCTGATTGAAAATGGCGCGCGCCACGCCCGCCGCCTCGTCGAGATCGGCGGCGGCCGCGAGGAGCGGGATCTGGTGCTGCACGTCGCCGACGATGGCGCCGGAATGGACCAGAGCGCGATCGAACGCGCGATGCAGCGCGGCGTACGCATCGACGAAGCCGGCGGCGGTCACGGCCTGGGGCTCGCCATCGTCCGCGATCTTGCCGAAGCGACCGAAGCGCGTTTCCACCTCGGCCGCTCGCCGCTCGGCGGCCTGGCCGCCGAGCTTCGCTGGTCGCTGGCCGAAGACGATCCGGCCAAGCTTGGCTAAATCACGTTCCGGCCGTGTCGGGCGGAACGACGGTTCCCAGGCGCCGTTCGACGTCGCGGTCAACGCCCGAAATTCCATTGCAGGTTAACGCCGAAATAGCGGCCGCTGCGCAGCGAGCGAACCTCACGATAGTCGATAGTGCTCGTTCCCCGCAGCGCCGAATAGACCTCGCGGCGGCGCACCGTCGGGCTGTTCGTCAGATTCTTGGCGAAGCAGCGGAGCGTCCAGCGCGAGCCCGGCTTATATTCGACAAAGGCGTCGATGCGACCGGAGTCGATATCTTCCTCGATCTCGTCGACCTTGAAGCTCGTCTCGGTCTTGCGGACGATATAGTTGACCCCCGTCCGCAACCCATATTGCGGCAGGTCATAGGTCAGCGAAACATCGGCTTCGACGGGACGATCGCCCGAAATCCGGCGTTTGTCGCCGGTCAGCGGATCGCGCACCCGGCTGCGGCGGAGCAGGCCATTGCCCTTCACCGTCAGCCCGGTGAGCCCGATCCGGTCGAGCGGCAGGTTGAGGTTGAGTTCGACCTCGTCGCGCGTCGCGCTGCCGATATTGCCCGCGGAATCGAACGCGCTGCCGTCTTCGAGGAAGATCGGAATGCGGTCGACGAGGTTGCTGACCGCCTCGTGCCGCGCCGCGATCACGACCGATCCGTCGCCGATCCGCCGCTCCCACGCGGCTTCGTAGCGGACGAGGCTGTCGGGCTCGAGATTCTTGTTGCCGGCGCTGATCGTGCCGCTGGTCAGCGAGGGCGAACTGACGAAATCCTCGAAGTCGAGCTGTCCGACTTCGCGCTCGATCTGCAGCCGGAACCGGTCCTTCGGCGTCGGCGTGTAGGAGACGAGCAGGCGCGGCTTCCAATAGGAAAGCGATTTGGTGAGCTGGCTGTCGCCGGTCTGCGTCAGGCGCGATATTTCGTAGCGCAGTCCCGTTTCGACCGACAGGTCGGTTGCCGGCCGCCAGGTGCCGGTGACGAAGAATTCGGCGCGCTTTTCCTCGATCCGCACGTCGTCGGCTGGGAGGGGCACCTCGACGCCGTTTTCGCTGAGCGCGACATGGCTGTCGAGGATGTTCTGCGCGCCTTCGGCGCCGACATCGAGCGACAGCAACTTGCCCTGGCGGCGAATGACGCCGCGCAGGATCGTCTCGCTGCCGGTCGTGTCGGTCGCATTGACTTCGCGCAAATCCTCCTCGGTCGAGGTATCGACGCCGTGCAGACGATGGTCGCGGCGGATCGCGAGCAATTCGACGGTGCCGCGCACCCCGAGACCGCGGCTATATTGCAGCTGCCCTTCGGTCGCGCGCTCATTGTTGCGCTCGGTCGCCAAGATCAGCGCATCGGCGGGATAATAGATGTCGTGCCGTACGTCTGCGAACATCTGGCTGCTCTTGAACAGCCCGTTGGCACGCAGCGTGCCCCCGAACAGCGGCTGCCGGTAGCTCCCCGAAAATTCGGTGTAGCTGGTGCCTTCGGGCTGCGCATAATCGGTGAGCCGCAGCGGCGTGCCGTCGGGGGCGTAACGGTTGCGAATGCCAAAGCCATGTTCGTCGTCGATCACGCGATAGCGCGCCGCCTGCAATTCGATCACCTTGTCGCCCGCCTGGAAATTCAGCGTCCCGGCGACACGCGGCGCCGAATAGCCATGCGCAAAATTCGCATATTCGCCTTCCAGGCGTCCCGACAGGCGCCCGCCCTTCGCCCGGACGATATTGGCGAGCACCGGATAGCCCTGCATGTCGAAGCCCGCAGCGCTGCTGCGAACCAGTTCGATATGATCGACCGAGCGCGCCGGGATGCGCTTGAGGATCGCTTCGAGCGTCTCTTCCTTGCTCGCCGGCCGCTGTCCGTCGATCAGCACGTTGCCGCCCGATCCCGAATAGCCGCGCACCTCGCTATTGCCTTCCTGAAGACGGAAACCCGGCAGCAGGACGACCATGTCATAGGCCGTCGTCGGCTGTGAGCGTGCGAAGAAGTCGGCGGCATAGCTGGTGACCCCGGCGTTGCCCGCGGTCTGCGCCGACAGCGGCGCGGCGGCGAGCAGTGCGGACAGCGACAGCATGCAGCACAGCGCACGCGAAGCTCGATAATTCAATTCATCCTCCTGGGTTCGGGGCGATCGGCGCCGGCCCGAAAATCCTTAGCGGAGGCTAGCTGACGCCCGGCGTGCGCCGCGCGTCAGCTTCATGTCAGAAGCGGGAAATACCGGGCCAGGAACCCGCGCGCATATAACCGAAGCCGCGCGCTCAATATCTAGCCCCTCAGCGCCGCGGAAATACCGGCGAGCCCATGCTCGAGCTCCTCGGCGCTCGGCCACGCATAGCCGAGGCGGAAATAGCGGTCGGGCATTTCGAACCAGTGGCCGGGGCCGACATAGGTGCCATGGTCTTCGAGCAGGCGGCGGTAAAAGGCGTCGGTACCGCCCGGCGGATCGGCGACCATGCGCGGGAAGCAGACGACGCCGCCGGTCGGCCGAACCCATTCGAGCATCGGCTCGCCCTCGATCCATTCGGCGATCCGATCAAGCCGCCGCCGCCATTCGGCGAGCGTCGGTTCGAGGAAGGCGTCGCGCTTGGCGAGGATTTCCTCGGCCACCCATTCGTTGATGACGCTGCCGCAAATGCTGATCTGCTCCTTCGCGGCGAGGAACTGCTCCATCAGCGCGGGCGAGCGGTTGATGATCCAGCCGACCCGGATGCCCGGCACGCCGAAAGCCTTCGAAAGCGAGGCGACCCCGATGACATGGTCGCCGAGCGAAGCGGCGAGCGGCAATTTGGTGGTCAGCGCCAAATCGCGATAGGTTTCATCGACCAGCAGCAAACAACCCTTCTCCTTCGCAAAGGCGACGAGCCGCAAAAGCTCCTCCTCGCGCATCATCGTGCCGGTCGGATTGTGCGGACAGGTAACGCTGATCAGCCTGGTCTGCGGCGTCACCGCGGCGGCGAGCCGGTCGAAATCGAGCGTGAAGCCGTTGTCGAACTCCAGGTCGATCAGGCTGATCGCGCACCCGATCGCGCGCGGCGTTTCGAGGTTGGTGGCGTAATTGGGCTTCACGACGACCAGATGATCGTCGGCGCCGAGCAGCGCGGTGGCGATGATGAACAGCGCGCCCGCCGCCCCGCCGGTGATCAGCACATCGTCGATTTCAAGCCCCGGCGTGCCTTCGAGCACGAACGAGCGCAGCCGGTCGCTGCCGCGATGCTCGCCATAAAGCAGCGTCAGGTCGGGGATCGTCAGCCCAAGGCTGCCGATCGATTGGTCGACGATCGAGCTTTCGGACAGATTGTAGCGGATATTGCCATATCCATATTCCTCGGGCGATTCGACCTCGATCGGCATTCTTACATAGCGCATGTCTCGTCCCTCGATTTGCCACGCGACTATCTGAAACCGAATCGCCCGAAATCATATCCCCCCAAAGGGGGAAGCGATGCGCGAGCGCGAAGGGTCGGGCGAGCGCCGATATCCCGGCGCTCTCTCGAAAGGGACAGCACCCGAATTTTACAGCGGCTTCGCTATCAATTCGGCGTGAAACTTGCCGTCGAGCCGCTATGAGGCGCCGTCCGGAGCCAAGCCTCCAAACCCTAGACAGGAGATAGAAATGACGATCGAACGCCTCCATTCGGGCCCGCGCATGAGCCAGGCCGTGATTCACAACGGGCTGGTCTATCTCGCCGGCCAGGTCGGCGCCCCGGGGGATGATGCCGCGGCCCAGACACGCGCCGTTCTGGCCTCGATCGACGCGTTGCTCGCCGAAGCGGGCACCGATCGCTCGCGGCTGCTCCAGGCGACGATATGGCTTGCCGACATGGCCGACTTCGCGGCGATGAACGCGGTGTGGGAAGACTGGATCGGCGGCACGAACGCCCCGACCCGCGCCACCGGCGAAGTTCGTCTCGCCACGCCCGATTACAAGGTCGAGGTAATCGTGATTGCCGCCTTGCCCTGACCCGGCGCGCCCGGCCCATCGGTCGATGCCTTCCCCGTCGCCGGCGATCATTGTCGCCGGCGACGATCGGCCCGGTGATATTTACAGGGCGACCATTTTCTTCGGAAATGGCGCGCCCGGCAGGATTCGAACCTGCGACCACCCGCTTAGAAGGCGGGTGCTCTATCCAGCTGAGCTACGGGCGCGCAACGCTGGTTCGCGTGGCTCGCGCGAATAGCGCGGTTTGCGCGGGCTGCAAAGCAGGTTAAGCAGCGCTTCGATGACCGAGTCCGAACTTCCGCCGGCGCAGCCCGTCGCCGTCAGCGCCGCGAATGTGCGGCATTTCCGCTATTATGATCTGATCATGGCGGCCTTCGTGTCCATCCTGCTGCTGTCGAACATCATCGGCGCATCGAAACCAAGCTATGTTTCGCTCCCCGATGGCAGCCAGTGGGCGTTCGGCGCCGGGGTCCTGTTCTTCCCGATCAGCTATATCATCGGCGACGTGCTGACCGAGGTCTATGGTTATGCCCGCGCCCGGCGCGTGATCTGGACCGGCTTTGCCGCGCTGGCCTTCATGGCCTTCATGGCGTGGGTCGTCGTCGCGCTGCCGCCGGCCGAAGGCTGGCCAGGGCAGGCAAGCTATGAATTCGTGTTCGGCAACAGCTGGCGCATCGTCATCGCGTCGATGACCGCCTTCTGCGTCGGCGAATTCGCCAACAGCTACGTCCTCGCGCGGATGAAGCTGTGGACCGGCGGGCGCATGCTGTGGGCGCGCACGATCGGGTCGACGGTCGTCGGCCAGGGACTGGACAGCCTGATCTTCTACCCGCTCGCCTTTTATGGCCTTGCCGGCTGGCCCCCCGAACAGCTGATGCAGGTCGTGCTGTCGCAATGGCTCATCAAGACGGCGTGGGAAGCCGCACTGACCCCGTTCACCTATGCGGTGGTGGGAACGCTGAAGCGGCGCGAAGGAGTCGATGTGTTCGACGAAGGCACCGACTTCAATCCGTTCGCCGCCAAGGTTTGATGTCGATGGCGTTGATCCAGCTCGCCTCGCTGTTCGAGGAACAAAAGCGGTGGCTTGTCACCGACAGCGGGCTCAGCAAGGATGCGCTGCACATCTATTTCGGGATGACCCTGTTCATCCTGGTCCGCCTGCTGTGGCGCTGGCGCGGCGGATGGGTGATCGCATGGCTCGCGGTCGTCGCCATGGCCTGCGGCGGCGAATATCTCGACATCGCGGCGGAGGCGAACCGGGCGGCGATCCAGCCCGACGCCGCGCATTGGCACGACATCTGGAATACCGCCTTCTGGCCGACATTGCTGATGCTGGTCGGGCGCTGGCTGCAGCCCGCGCCCAAAGCCCCGCCGCCTTCGCCCGCCGCGACGGACGCTATGCCGGCGACAAGCTCAGGCGAGAACGCCGAGCGCCGCCTCGAACAGCCGTAGCCCGTCGGTGCCGCCGTGCGCGCGGTCGATCGCGCGTTCGGGATGCGGCATCATGCCCAGCACATTGCCCGCATCATTGAGCACGCCGGCGATGTCGCGCGCCGAGCCGTTGACCGCATCGGTATAGCGGAACGCAACGCGCCCCTCGCCCTCGACCCGGTCGAGCGTTGCGGCGTCGGCGAAATAATTGCCGTCATGGTGCGCGACGGGGATGTTGAGCGTCTCGCCGGCGTCATAGGTGGCGGTGAACAGCGACTGGCTGTTCTCGACCTTCAGCGCCACGGTGCGGCAGACGAAGTTGAGCCCCGCGTTGCGCATCAATGCCCCCGGCAGCAACTGCGCCTCGGCCAGCACCTGAAAGCCATTGCATACGCCAAGCACGGGGACGCCGCGGCCCGCCGCGTCGGCGACGCTGCGCAGGATCGGCGACCGCGCCGCCATCGCGCCCGAACGGAGATAGTCGCCATAGGAAAAACCTCCGGGCAGCGCGATGAAGTCGATGCCGTCGGGCAATTCCGTCTCGCGGTGCCAGACCATCGCCGGGGCGCGGCCGGTCACTTTTTCGAGCGCGACCGCCATATCGCGATCGCAGTTGGATCCGGGAAAAACGATGACGGCGGTCTTCATGGACTTGCTCCTCGGGCCGGGGGTCAGGCGCGTTCGATGCGGTAGTTTTCGATCACCGTGTTGGCGAGCAGCTTCGCGCACATCGCATCGAGATCGGCATCGCTGACGTCGTCGGCCACCTCGAGTTCGATAAAGCGGCCGGCCCGCACGTCGCTGACGCCGCCGAAGCCGAGACCTTCGAGCGCATGATGGATCGCCTTGCCCTGCGGGTCGAGCACCCCGGGCTTGAGCGTCACATAAACCTGAACTTTCATGGGATCGCACCTTTATCGTCGGGGGCGGAGAAGATGGGCGCGCCTATGCCCGCGAATCACCCAAAGGGCAAGGGCAGGAACGGAGGACGGGAACGGGCCCCGCTCCTTCGAAAATGCGCCTTTTCGGATTGCGAACCAGTCGCATCTTTCTTGTTGCGAATCCGTCGCACTATCCCTACATCGGCTTTGTTGAGAGGGATTCGCATATGGTCGTCTGTGTCTGCAACGCAATAAGGGAAAGCCAGCTGCGCGACGTCGCGCGGAGTGGCCAGTTGCGGTGCGCCAAGGAGGCTTATGCGCAATTGGGTCGCAAACCCAAGTGCGGACAATGCCTGTCATTCGCTCGCAATATCATCAGCGACGTCGCCGCGACCGCCTGATTTTTCTTGGTTTTCCGCCATTTTTGACCTTGGCCTGATGGGGCCGGGGCGCCTATAATGCGCTCACCCCATTCCCGAGACAAAATGACAGGACTGACACCATGAAGGGCGACGAAAAGGTCATCGATTTTCTGAACGAGGCGCTCAAGAACGAGCTGACCGCGATCAACCAATATTGGCTGCATTATCGCATGCTCGACAATTGGGGCGTTGCCCGCCTCGCCGCGTTCGAACGCGAAGAGTCGATCGACGAAATGAAGCATGCCGACAAGCTGGCAGATCGCGTCCTCTTCCTCGGCGGCCTCCCCAACTTCCAGCTGCTCGGCCGCCTCCGCGTCGGCGAAACGGTGGAAGAAATCCTGCGCGCCGATCTTGCGGTCGAGGAAGAAGCGATCCCGCTGCTCAAGGACGCCATAGCGCATTGCGAAAGCGTGCGCGACTATGTCAGCCGCGACCTGTTCGCCGACATCCTCGAAAGCGAGGAGCATCATGTCGACGAACTCGAAAAGCAGTTCGAGATGATCGAACGCATGGGAATCGAAAATTATATCCAGTTGCAGTCGAAGCCGGTGAGCGACGACTGATTCGGACGCCGTCATCCCGGCGAAGGCGGGATGACGGAGCCGGAAAAACCGCGGTTTTCAGGGGCGTTTTCGAGCGCCTCTTTTTTTGCTTGTATTTGCGAATAATTCTCAATAGCACAGTCGGGCAGTCCCCTCCTGCCGGCCGCTGCTTCGCGCAGCGGCCGGCATCTTTTTCCGCCCCGGACCGGACTGCATCAACAAGACCGGGCGGCCGCGGGAGGCATCATGGAAAGCAGCGAACTCGTCCGCCAGTTGACCCAGCAGCCCCTGGTCCGCGATCTCACGGTCGAAGCGGCGCAGGCGGTGCTCGCGCTGCGTTACTGCATTCTCTGCCGGCGCAGCGAACGCGATCCGATGCCCGAACTCGAACGGCGCTGGGGCAATATCCTCGCGGCGCGGCGTTACCGGCTGGTGGTCGAGGCGATCGGCCATATCTGGCCCGAACCCTTTGCCGTCGCCCCGCCCTGCTGCCCGCGCGTCAGCTTCGACGAGGCGCTGCTCGCTGCGATGGTCGGCGCTGCCTCGCGCGGCGACCGCGTCCACTTCGATTGGCTGACCGCCGAAATGCTGGGCGGCGACGCACGCGAAATGCTCTTCGTCGCCCTCGAAAACTTCATCCGCGCCCGGGCACCGGGCCGCGTCGGCGGGCTGTAGGCGGGAATTCAGGTTCGCGGAATCGATGACCGCTTAGGGATGAGGAGCGGACGTTCGGTCCTTCCCTGCGTACCCCGGGAACGGCCGCTTCCGGCCGTAAGCAGCCCTCCACTACTTCCCCGCCTTGTCGCTCACCGCCTTGATCACCAGCGCCTTGTCGTCGACCAGATAGCGCCGCGCGAGCGCTTGCAGCTGCGCCGGCGTCGTCTTCTCGACCTCGGAAATACCGTTACGGCTGCGGTCGAGCCGGGCGGCGTGGGTCGCCGCTTCGGTGACATAGGGCAGCCAATAGCCATTCTCGCGCCGCGCCTTGGTCATCGCCTCGACCAGCGGCTGGCACGCGCGGCCGAGCAGGTCGGCGTCGATCGGCGTGTCGCGCAGTTCCTTCGCGATGCCGAAGATCGCCGCGCGCGTCGTCGCCAGATCCTTGTAATCGATATTGCTCGCCGCGAAGAGGAAGCCATAGCCCGGATAGTCGCTCGACAGGCTCGCCGCTGCGCCGGGGCTGTAGCTTTCGCCGAGCTTCTCGCGCAACTCCTCGGTCAGCATCAGCTGCATGACGCGCGACAGCAGGTTGAGCTGCATCGCCTCGGCGAGGTCGCTATCGTCGCGCGCCGGCCAATAGACGCGCAGTTCAGCCTGCTCGGCCGGCCCCTTGTGGATCAGCGTGCGCTCTTTCAGATCGGCGGGATATTGACGCACCCGCGCGTCGGTGCGCGGGTCGAAGGCGGCGCGGCGTTCGGGAAGCGCGCCGAAGGTCGCGGCGATCGCATCGATCGCCGCCTGTTCGTCGATATCGCCGACGACGCCGATCTCGATCGCGCCATGCGCGAAGCTGTCGCCGACCGCCGCCTTCAGCCCGGCCCAGTCGAGCGCCATCACCTTGGCGAGCGGCGGGGTCATTTCGCGCGGATCGTCGTTGGCCAGGATTCCGCCCGCATCGCGCGCGATCACCGCCGACGGCGTCGCGTCATTCGCGGCATATTGCTGCGGCAGATAGCGGCGGATCAGCGCCAGCCCGTCGGCGCGATAGCCGGGGTGGACCAGATAGGCGGCCATCAGCTTCGCCTGCAGCGCGAAATCGTCGGGCGAGGTCAGCGCGCTGCCGCCGAAGGCATCGGTGTCGCTGCCGAAGGACGGACTCACCGTCTTGCCCGCAAGAATGGTGCGCAGTTCGTCGAGGCTGTGCGCCTCTAGCCCGCCGAGGCTGATCGACCCGGCAAGCGCGACCTTCGTCGGATCGTCGCGCGTCGCGAGCAGTTCGCCGCCGTCGACGCGCATCGACAGATAGATTTTGTCCTTCTGGAAATCGGTCTTCTTGATGTTGAGCATCACATTGTTCGCGAACCGGACGCGGCGGATGCCAAGGTCGTCGATCCGGTCGTCGGCGACCACCTTTCCGGGGGTGCCGAAATCATCATAGGCGAAGGCGCTGCTCGCGGCCTCGGCAGGCGCGGCGACGGCGACCTGCTGCGCCGCGCGAAGTTCGGCGAGGATCGCCGCGGTGCCGCCCTCGACGGGCGTTTTCGACGTCACATGCGCCAGCGGCGCGCTCAACCCCGCGACGCGGTTGCGGAACGCCGCGCTGACCGTTTCGGCGTTCAGCGTCGGCGCGGTCGCATCGAACAACGCCTGCGTCGTTTCGGGACGGACGACGACAAAATCGCCCTCGGCGGCAGAGATCAGCACATCGGCCATCGTCTCGCTGCGCCGCGTCGTCACCCCGGCGACGGCATTTTTGAGCGACGTGCGGCGATTGGCGATCTGCTCGTCTACCTCTGCCTGGGTAAAGCCATACTCTTCTGCGCGGCGCAGTTCCTGTTCGACGAGCGCGATCGCTTCCTTCCACGCCCCTTCCTTGGCGACCGCGCCGACGGTGACCTGGTCGAAGACCTTCCACCCCGCCGCTTCGCTGAAATAGCCGGCCAGGATCGGCGAATCCTCGCGCAGCGCGATCTTTGCGAGACGGCGGCTGACGATCGCCTCGCCAACCTCTTCGGCAAGGTTCTTCGCGCGCTTTGCCTTGGTGTCGGCCTCCTCGACCCAAGGCTTGAACGCGGTGACGGTCACCGCGTCCTGAATCGCAGGATCGACGAAATCGTCGGCGGCCGACGGCCGCTTGTAATCGATCGTCCCGATATCGGGGTCGGGGCCCGCGGGCCCGCGTCCTTTCCAGTCAGCAAAGCGCGCCTTGATCTTCGCCTCGACCGCCGCCGGGTCGAAATCGCCGACCATGACCAGCGTCGCGCGTTCGGGGCGATAATAGCGATCATAGATATCGCGGATACGTGCCGCGGGGGCGGTCCTGATTACCTCTTCGGTGCCGACCGGGATGCGGCTCGCGACGCGCATGCCGTCCATCTGGAAACCGAGCTGGTCGATCAGGCTGCGCAATTGATAGGTATCGCGCGCGCGCCGTTCGGACAGGATGATCCCGCGCTCGCGGTCGACCGCCGCCGGGTCGATCGTCACCTCGCTCGCGGTTTCGCGCATCAACATCAGCCCGGTGTCGATCAGGTCGTCCGATGCATTGGGCAGGTCGAGCTTGTACACGGTGTCGTCGAACCCGGTGACGGCATTGGTGTCGGCACCAAAGGCCAGCCCCTTGCGCTCGAGCAGCTTGACCATCTCGCCCTCGGGAACATTGGTCGATCCGTTGAACACCATATGCTCGAGGAAATGGGCCAGCCCGCGCTGGTCATCAGCCTCGGCGAAGCTGCCGACGTCGAAGCGCATGCGCAGCACGACACTGTCCTTGGGCGTGCTGTTCTTCAGCAGCGCATATTTCATCCCGTTCGGCAGCACGCCAAAGACGATGTTCGGATCGACCGGCACGTCGCTCGCGGCGAAATTCCACGCCTTGGCGGCATCGGTCTGCGGATTGACCGCAACATTTGCCGACGCGGGCGGCGACGCCTGCCACGCCAGCGCGGCGGGTGTGCAAACGGCGAGGAGGATCAGGGGCGACAGGGCGGTCGAGGCGCGCCGGACAAGGGATGATGTCATGCACCGATGGTGGCCATCCGGCAGCGGACGGTCAAGCCGCCGTCAGGCGATGTGCTGAACGCTTTCGACAGACGACATGGGATCGCGCTGGCTCGCCTTTGCGGCGTAGAGCGCGCGGTCGGCAAGCTCGAACAATTTCTTCGCGGTCGTGCCGCCGTCGGGCCAGATCGCGACGCCGATGCTGGCCCCGACGCGGATCACCTGCCCCTCGATATGATAGGGCGCGGCGAGGGCCGACAGGATATGGTCGGCGATCGAGGTATTCAAGAGCAGCGATCCCGCCGGAACAAGGATCGCGAATTCGTCTCCGCCCTGCCGCGCCACCGTCGCATGGCCGCCGCACGCGCGGCACAGGCGCTCGGCGACTTCGCAGAGCAGGAGGTCGCCAACGGCGTGGCCGTGCCGGTCGTTCACCGGCTTGAACCCGTCGAGATCGAGCAAGGCGATGGCAAACAGGCCGTCGCCGTCGGCCGCGGCGATTTCCTCGTCCAGCCGCATGTCGAATTCGCGGCGGTTCGACAGGCCGGTCAGCGGGTCGGTATGCGCCAGCTCGCGCATCTGGCGCTGGAGCTGGAGCAGGTCGATCAGCTGGCCGTGCTGCTGGATCATCATGCGCAGCAGGAACAATGTCGCGACGACCAGACTGGTGCCCGCGGCAATCTCGGGCGGGTGCCCGGAAAACAGCATGAGCAGCGAGATCGGCACCAGCCCGATCGACAGGTTGACGAAGGTCGCAAGACGGATCGACGACAGGCAATAGGCGGTCGCGAGCGATCCCATCGCCATGATCATCGCATAATAGGCATGTGCTTCAGGCGGCGCGGCGAGCCAGTTGATCACCGTCCAGATGCTGCACATCGCTCCCATCGATCCCGACAGCCAGGTCGATTCCTTGACCACCCGGCGCGCGCGGCGCGGGCTCATCTTGCGCCCGCGATTGTGCATCAATACGCCGAAGCCGAGCAGGCAGACGACCGCCAGGATAACCGGGAAACCGATCCGGATGAACGGATGGACGGTCGCGACGCCGGCATAGATGGCGGTCGGCGTCGTCGCCGCGAGCATCAGGAACAGCATCGGGGTCAGCGTTTCGACGCGATAGGCACGCAGCAACGCGACATCATCCCGGATCGCCTCCGGAATCGGCGGGAAGAACCGCCGCTGCACCCTCTGATAGACCCCCGTCATGACGGGGGGATAGCGTGTCAGGAGTAAAACATCGGTTAAGGAAGGAAGCGGCGGCTTTTCCTTCATTTGGCAGTGTTCCCGCGGCGCGCTGCTTGCGGCATATTAACCATGTCCAGACAGCCGATGCCGAGACACGGATCGCAGCGGGGAATGTGAAACGGCCCGTCGCCCCGTGGGGGCCGCAAACCGGTTAGCTGCCCTTTTTCTTCCGGTGGCTTTCCAGGTCGAGCACCGCATTCTCGCTGCCCTCGGGCAACAGGCCCAGCCGGCGCGCGACTTCCTGATAGGCTTCGACCTCGCCGCCGAGGTCGCGGCGAAAGCGGTCCTTGTCGAGCTTTTCGTTCGTCGTCATGTCCCACAGACGGCAGCCGTCGGGGCTGATTTCGTCGGCCAGGATAATGCGGCTGAAATCGCCTTCGTAAAGGCGTCCGAACTCCAGCTTGAAGTCGACGAGGCGAATGCCGACCGCGGCGAACATGCCCGACATGAAGTCGTTGATGCGGATTGCCATATCCTGGATGTCATGAAGCTCTTCCTGACTGCACCAGTTGAAGCAGGCGATATGCTCCTCGGCGACCAGCGGATCGCCAAGCGCATCGTCCTTGTAGCAATATTCGATCAGCGTGCGGGGAAGCTGCGTGCCTTCCTCGATGCCAAGCCGCTTCGACAGCGTACCCGCCGCGACGTTGCGCACGATCACCTCGATCGGCACGATCTCGACCTGCCGGATCAACTGCTCGCGCATGTTGAGGCGCCGGATGAAGTGATGCGGCACGCCGATATTGCCGAGCAGTGTGAACACATGCTCCGAAATCCGGTTGTTCAGCACCCCCTTGCCACTGATCGTGCCCTTTTTCTGCGCGTTGAACGCAGTCGCGTCGTCCTTGAAATACTGGATCAGCGTGCCCGGTTCGGGGCCTTCGTACAGGATCTTGGCCTTGCCTTCGTAAATCTGGCGGCGACGGGACATGGGCGCAAACTTTCTGTCGGAACCAAATGAATGACCCCGGCGAAAGCGACTCAGCGAGGCGCGGTGCCGGGGCAGTTCGGGGGCCTATAGCGACAAAGGTCGCGCGCGTCATCCCCGGCATCGTGCCGACCAACTTACGTTTACGTCAACTAGAGCTTGCGCTCGCTGCCATCCCTTGCGACCTTGCCCGCAAAGCAAGGAGAGAGAGATGAGCTACGACCAGATTCGCCTCGACAAGCACGAGGGCATCGCGCTGTTGACGCTGTACCGGCCCGACCGGATGAACGCGTTCACCGGCGAGATGATGCTGGAGATCATCGCCGCGCTCGACGATTGCGACGCCGACGATGGCGTGCGCGCCGTGATTTTCACCGGATCGGGCGACAGGGCCTATTGCGCCGGAGCGGACCTCGGCGCCGGCGGAGCAACCTTCGATTATGACAAGCGCAACGACCGGCAGGCACTGCTCCCGGACGGGACCCCGGCGAGCCCGGTTGCCGAAGACGGCACGATCGACTGGTCGCACCCGCTGATCCGCGATGCCGGCGGACGCGTGTCGATGCGCATCTTCGAAAGCAAAAAACCCGTGCTCGGCGCGATCAATGGCGCCGCGGTCGGCATCGGCGCGACGATGACGCTGCCGATGGATGTCCGCCTCGCCAGCGACACCGCGCGCTACGGCTTCGTCTTCGCGCGGCGCGGGATCGTGCCCGAAGCGGCGTCGAGCTGGTTCCTGCCGCGGCTGGTCGGCATCCAGAATGCCGTCGACTGGTGCTATTCGGGGCGGTTGATCGGTGCGCAGGAAGCGCGGGAAAAAGGCCTTGTCCAGTCGGTCCACGCGCCGGGCGATCTCATCGACGCCGCAATTGCCAAGGCACGCGAATTCACGTCCGACAGCGCCCCCGTGTCGGTCGCTTTGACGCGCCACATGATGTGGCGGATGCTCGGCGCGCCGCACCCGATGAGCGCCCATCGCTGGGACAGCCGGGTGATCTTCTCGCGCGGCCGCAGCCCCGACGCTGCGGAGGGGGTCACAAGCTTCCTCGAAAAGCGCCCGCCGAATTTCACCGCGAGCGTCGCGAACGACTATCCGTCGTTCGGCGAATTCGAGGACGCGCCGCCTTACGGGTGATTACACCACAGGGACATTGACGGGTCTGCTAGCTGTCAGGCGAGTGTCGGCTTTGGGGTAGGAAGGTGACTGTCTGCTTCGGTGCGAGCATATGTAGAAACCGGACGCAAATGCTGGCAAAGTCTGTGTATGAAGCATGATCGCCTTTGCGCCATAGGGCATAACCTCGCAGATTCGATGGCCAGTGGCTTGGGGTTCGTGATTGGCCACTACCCCATGGATGTATTTGGCGAAGCGGCGTCATCTCCAGAAGCATTGATAGAAGTCGATTTTCTCAACGGTCGCGTTGTGCGTGGAAAACCGTCAGGCAGCCTCGAAGTTGCTGTCGCTCTCTTCGCGGAGGCTCTGCCCGAATTTTGTGAGAGTAACGGGGCACAGGCGGCAGACTTCAAGGTCTTGTCTGCGACCTTTGATACAACCCCACTTGGGCAGCGAGTGTTACTTTTGGTAACCGACCAGAGCGGTCGTAGCTCTACAACCGAGTATCGAGGCGTTCCATTGAAGCGTCTCCAAGTTTTAGACCGCCTCGGGCGCATCCGGAAAAAACCAAGGCAAGTCGGTGCCGCGATCCAATGACCGTCCGATAACAGTACGCTCTGGCAATCACTGGAATGGCGAAAACCGGCCGATTCCTGCCGTTCCTCCGCTCCTCGTCATCCCGGGCTTGACCCGGGATCCCGCTTTTTTAGGGCGCCAGCGGTTTTCGAGGTCAAGCGGGACCCCGGATCAAGTCCGGGGTGACGATGGACGGGACGGCAACTCCCGGCCGCAAACCGCCGAAAGCTCCCTATTTCGCCGGCTTCTTCGATGCATTAAGCGCCACCGCCTCCTTCACCAACGCCTTGAACGCCTTTTCATCGACCGCGTCACCCTCGCCGATATCGATCGCGCGCCGCATGTTCCCGTCAAGGCTCGAGTTGAACAGCCGGGCGGGATCGTCCAGCGCGGCGCCGTTCGCAAAGGTCAGCTTGACCTTGTCCTTATACGTCTCGCCGGTGCACAGGATGCCGCGATATTCCCATACCGGCACGCCCATCGGGTTCGACGGCTTGCGCCACTTCACCGCTTCGACCACCTCGGGCTCGGCCTCCCCGATCAGCGCGCGCATCCGCGCCAGCGCCGCACCGCGCCAGTCGTCCAGCCTGGCAATCCGCGCGTCGATCAGGTCGGAAGGATTTTCATCGTCGCTCACATTTTCTCTCCCGGCAGCCGGCTCGCCTGCTTCACCCAGTCGGTGAAAAGCGCTTCGTCGAATTCCTTCTCGTGAATATGATAATAGCGCGTGTCGGCGACCTTCGACGCGACCGGCGGGACCGGATCCAGCGACTGACCGCGAAAGAAGGTCACCTTGATATATTTGTCGAAGCAATGAAACGCCGCGAACCAGATGTCCTTGTCCAGGCCATAAAAGGGCGTGTTCCACTTGACCGCTTTCCGGACGCCCGGAACCGCCGCCGCGATCAACGCATCGATCCGCTCGCCGGTCGCGCGCTTCCATCCCGGCATCGCCGCGATATAGGCCTGCACCGGCGCATCGCCATAACCCTTCGCGATTTGCGGATTGCCGCCCGACAGCAGCTTCGGTGCCTTCTGCGTCATGAATCTACTCCTGCACGCCTTTGCGGCGCCGGACGATATAGGGCAGCGCAAACAGGTAAAGCCCGGTGACCGTCAGCAGGAAAAGCGGCGCGAGCGGCAGGTAATAGACCCACTGCACCGGCTCATTTCCCGTGCCGAGCGTCGCAAAGATAGCGACGACGATCGCGGTGAAGAGGATCGATATCCAGCGGTGAAACTGCCGGATCCACAGATTCCAGTTCATCGAAAATTCCTTCTTGTCCGTTCAATCGAGCCGCGCGACGGCCTTCTCGAGATTTTCGAGATGGATGCGCCAACCGCTCTTGGCGCCGCCGAACGCCTGCTTCTGATCGGGGCGGAAACCGACTTGTTCCATGCGGAGCAGCGTCCCCGCGCCAGTCGGAACCAGCGTGAAGGTGACGACACTCTCCAGGCGATAGGCAGGATCGTCATGCGCATGGTTCCAGCTGTAGGAAAGCGTCCGCCCCGGATCGACGTCGAGGATCTCGCAATCGACATGGCCCCAGTCGCCACGCAACTGGAAGCGGTGGCCGGGATCGAGGCCAAAGTCGTTCTTCATCAGCCATTCCTCGATCAGGTGCGGCTGCGTCAGCGCGCGCCACAGCTTTGCGGGCGGGTACGGCATTTCGCGCTCGACGGTCACGCTACGCACGCCGGTATCGGTCATTGATCCATCCTTTTGAGCAAATCTTCGAGGTCGTCGAAGCGCGCCTCCCAGAAGGGCGCCATGCGGCCGGTCCAGTCGACGAGCGGGGCGAGCGCGCGCTGCTGCGCGCGATAATGCGTCTGCCGCCCCTCATGCCGGTCGAGCACCAGTCCCGCTTGCTTGAGCACCGCGAGATGCTTCGACACCGCAGGCTGCGAAATGCCGGCGCCCGAAGTCAGCCCCCCTACCGTCTGCTCGCCATCGAGGCAAAGCCGCTCGAACAGCGTACGCCGGGTCGGATCGGCAAGCGCCCTGAAAAGAAGGTCGGGAGAAGCAGGCATAATATATAACTCACTGGCTATGAATTCTCATAACCATTGAGTTATGGATGTGTCAAGCGGGGTCGTATTTCCGCCTGCCGTGCGCCGCCGTCATGCTGTGCGTCCCCGAGAGCGCCGGGGCGCGCGTGCGCACGCCTTCGACATTGTGCCAGTTCGCGGTCACCCGATCGCGCGTCAGTGCGACGCTGACATAACCGCGGTCCTTGGTGTTCGCCCACTGGAGCTGCGGCGACGATGCGCGCAGCGCCTTGACGCGGACATCGTCCGCTATGCCGGGCGTATAGGCCTCGAACCCCGGCGAGGTGACGCTGTGGCCGCCGACCTCGATCCCCGCCGGCCGGCCGTCGTACGCCAGGTCGAACGCCCAGGCATTATGGCTGTCGCCCGCCAGCGTCACCAGATCGGCATCGGCCGCCTGCGCCGCAGCGAGCAACCGGTCGCGCGCCGCCGGATAGCCGTCCCACGCATCCATGTTGAGCGGCAGCCCCGCCTTCGCCGCGAGTTGCGCCGCCCCGACGCGGCGGCGGACGGCCGCGGACGGATTGGCGCCGAACCATCCCGCCGATTCGGGCGGCGTGAACAGGCTGCCCATCACGATCTGCTGCGCGCAGACCTGCCAGCGCGTCCCCGCCTTGGTCGACGCCGCGAAACCGTCGAACAGCCATTTCTCCTGATCGCCGCCGAGCAGCTGGCGCGCGGGATCGCGGTATGCGGTTTCGGCAAAGCGCTTGAGCTTCGCCGCCGCATCGCCGCCGCCCGCGATGATCTCTTCGACCTCGAACTGTCGGTCGCGCGCGGTGATCCGCGTTTCGGGAAGGAAGATCGTCGCCAGGTCGCCGACCTGATAATGGCGCCAGCGCGTGTCGGCGACGGGCATCCATTCGCGGTAGGCGCGCTCGGCGGCGGCTTCGCGCGCGCGCCATTCGCCCTCGCCGTCATTATGGTTTTCGGCGCCGCCCTTCCAGCTATCGTTGGCGAATTCATGATCGTCCCACTGCGCGATCATCGGCAACAGCTGGTGCAGCCGCTGCAGGTCGGGATCGGCACGATAGGCGGCATAGCGAAGGCGATAGTCGGCCAGCGCGATCAGTTCGTGCGCCGGCTGCACCTCGCGCCCCGGCACCGCCTCCTTCAGCGACGGATAATCGCCGGCCGGATATTCATAGAGATAATCGCCGACGTGCAGGGCGAGGTCGATGTCGCCGCGCGCCGCGGCATGTCCATAGGCGTTGAACCAGCCGAACGGCAGGTTCGCGCAGGAAAAGAGCGCGATGGTAAAGGCGCTCGTCGGCCCCGCAGGCAGCGTCCGCGTGCGCCCGGTGACCGTTTTGGTGCCGTCGGGCGCGACGAAGCGATAGAAATACCAGCGCCCGGGTTCGAGCCCGTCGACCATCAGCTTCGCCGTGTGATCATGCTCTCCCAGCGCCGTGACGCTGCCGCCGCCTGCGATCCGGGCGAAATCGGGGCTTTCGGACAGTTCCGCCGTCAGCACGCTATCGTTCGCCGCGGCATAGCGCGTCCACAGCAGCACCGAATTGGCCCCCGGCTCGCCGCTCGCGACGCCATGGGTGAAGCCCTGCGCCGCCGTCGCCGACGCCGCGCCCGGCAAGCCCAGCGCCGCGAGACCCGCGGTGCCAAGCTTGATCAGCAGACGCCGGTCGATTTCGCCCCACAACTCGTGCATCGCAATCCTCCTTTGTCGCGGCCGCCGGTTGCTTGCCCGGTTTTTGTTACGCCTTTTCGTTACCCCATCACCCCCAGCGCGAGCAGCAGCAGCATGAAGGTGATGACCGCATAGAGGCTGAAGAACAGCAGCAAGGCCGTGCGCACCAATGCGCCCAGGCGCGACGAGCGATAGGCGTCGCGCAATTGGCGATACATATGGAAGGGCACGTAAAATATCGCCGCGAAGATCGCGAGGTCACCGAGGATTGTCAGGTTGAGCAAGCGCACGACAACGAAGAGCAGCAGCATGAAGCTGATCGAATAGGTGACGAAGACGAAATGATCATAGGTATGGAAACGGCGGCTGAACGGAAACAGCAGCCACATGAAGGGCAGCGACAGCGGGATCAGCGCCCAGGCGAATTTATACGCATTGGCCTGTAATTTATAGAGGACGAGCGCCGGGTTCGCGATCGCCTTTTCCATGCCATGATCGATGAATGCGACCCCGGTATCGATTCTGGTCCGCGACAGGAATTCGACGCTGGTCATCACCTGATCGCGGGGGTCATCGAGCACCGGCGGCCCACGGTCGCGCTCGGCCTGGCTCAGTTCGCGCGCGACGCCCAGATAGTCGGCGCTCTTCTGGAGCGCCGCGCGTTCGTCCTGCAGCCGCTGATGCTCTTCGCGCGGCAAATCCTTCCGCAACAGTGCGGCATCGACGCGATCGACCTCCTGCTCGAAACTCTCCTTCAGCGCATTGGCGCGCGTCTGTTCTGCGGCGACCTTGGCGATCCCCTCGCCGACCCCGCCGCCGCTGCCGACCATCGCTAGCACCGCATAGGTCAGGAAGACCGCGAACAGGAACAGCGCGAGCGGCGAGATGAAGCGCGCCCGCTCGCCATGAATATAGCGCCGCGTCAGATCGCCCGGCCGCCAGGCAAGCAACGGCAGCGTGTTCCAGATCTTGCCCTCGAAATGGAAGATCGCATGGACAAGGTCGTGGCCGATCGCGCCGAAGCTGCGGTGCACATCGGCCTTCTGCCCGCAATGATGGCAATGCGGGCCGGCGAGACCGGTGCCGCAATTGAGGCAGCGCGCGCCGGCATGCGCACCTCCGCCACCATGCCGCGGCTCGACCGCATGCCCCGCGAGGCCCGCCGTCACTGCCGCCCCGATCGCTTCAATATCCCCGCTCATCGCCCCTAGGTAGCAGCCGATGCCGAAGGCGCAACGGGACTTTCACCGCCGCGCCAAAGCGTGATAGGGCGGCGCCATGAACGCCGAAGCCCTGATCTTGAGCCCGCTTGCCGATGCCGACACGCTGATCGCCGAAATGGGCGCGCGCGCGCGCGCCGCAGCGAAGAAGCTTGCCGTAGCGCCGACGAACGGAAAGGCGGCCGCCCTGGCGGCCGCGGCCCGGCATTTGCGTGCCGGCGCCGCGGCCATATTGGACGCCAATGCCCGCGACATGGCGGCCGGAAAGGCGGCCGGCCTCACCGCCGCGATGCTCGACCGGCTGCGGCTCGACGAAGGCCGGCTGGCCGACATCGCCGACGCGGTCGAAGCGGTCGGTCAATTGCCCGACCCCGTCGGCGCCGAAATCGACCGCAGCACGCGCCCGAACGGCATCGAACTGGTGCGCGTCCGCGTTCCGCTCGGCGTCGTCGGCATCATCTATGAAAGCCGCCCGAACGTCACCGCCGACGCCGCGGCGCTCGGACTGATGTCGGGCAATGCCGTGATCCTGCGCGGCGGCAGTGAGGCGGTCCATTCGAACCGCGCGATCCATGCCGCGCTCGCGGCGGGGCTGGAGGAAACGGGCCTGCCCTTCGACGCCATACAACTGGTGCCCACGCAGGATCGCGCCGCGGTCGGCGCGCTGCTGCGCGCGCAAGGGCTGATCGACATCATCATCCCGCGCGGCGGCAAGGGCCTGGTCGCGCGCGTCCAGGACGAAGCGCGCGTGCCGGTGCTCGCGCATCTCGACGGGATCAATCATCTCTATATCGACGCCGCCGCCGATCCGGCCAAGGCGGTCGCATTGGCGGTCAACGCCAAGATGCGCCGCACCGGCATCTGCGGCGCGACCGAGACGATATTGATCGACCGTGCTTACGCCGCGCCGCTGGCGATCGTCGACGCGCTGGTCGTCGCGGGATGCGAAGTGCGCGGCGACAAGGCGGTCGCAGCGCTGAGCCCGCACGTCGATCCCGCGTCGGCGGGCGACTGGGACTGCGAATATCTCGATGCGATCGTCTCGATCGCCATCGTCGACGGCATCGATGGCGCGCTCGCGCATATCGACGCCCACTCGAGCCGCCACACCGACGCGATCGTTACCGAAGACAGCGCCGCGGCCGACCGCTTCCTCGCCGAAGTCGACAGCGCGATCGTCATGCATAATGCCTCGACGCAATTTGCGGATGGCGGAGAATTCGGCCTCGGCGCCGAAATCGGCATCGCAACGGGGCGGCTGCACGCGCGCGGCCCGGTCGCGCTCGAAGGGCTCACCACCTATAAATGGCTGGTGCGCGGGAGCGGCCAGACGCGGCCTTGAATCATTTGTATACAAATGATACATTGCATTCATGACCAAGCATTCCGTCATTTCCGCGCGCGTCGATGCCGACACGATGGCGCTTGTCGATAATATTGCGGCGGCACAGGGGCGCAGCAGAGCCTGGCTCGTGGCCCAGGCGGTACGCGAATATGCGGAGCGCGAAGCGGAAATGCTCGCGTTCATCGAGGAAGGCGAACGGTCTGCGCGCGAAGAACCGCTCATCTCTGCGGATGAAATGCTGGACTGGATCGCTGCCAAACGCGAAGAGATTCGAGCCAAGCGCAATAAAGACGCTGCGTGACTCCCGTTCGCTGGACGCAGCTTTCGCGCGAAGATCTGAACGCCTTTGTGAACCGACAAATAGAGACCGATTTCGAAATCGCGGAGGCTCTTCTTGAAGAAGCCGCGCGCGCGACGATCTTCCTCGCAACATCTCCTCGGGCGGGAACACCGTTCGCACCGGGTCGCCGCAAATGGCGTCTGGGAAAATTGCCTTTCGCGTTGCTTTATAATGTCGATGCGAAGCGCGTTCTCATTCTTCGCACTGTCCATCTCCAGAGCGACTGGCAAACCCTGCCATGATCCCCACCGGCCTCCTCGGCGGCAGCTTCAATCCCGCGCATGGCGGGCATCGTGCGATCAGCCTGGGTGCGATCGACGCGCTCGGGCTCGACGAACTGTGGTGGCTCGTCTCTCCCGGCAATCCCTTGAAGCCGAAATCCGGCATGGCCCCGCTCCCCGCCCGCCTCGGTTCGGCCCAGCGCATGGCGCGGCGCGCGCCGATCCGCGCCACCGCGATCGAGGCCGAGCTCGGGACGCGCTACACGGTCGATACGCTCAAAAAGCTCGTCCGCCGCTACCCCGATCGCCGCTTCATCTGGATCATGGGCGCCGACAATCTGGTCCAGCTGCCCCAATGGCGCGACTGGCGGGAGATTGCCCGATTGATGCCGATTGCGGTTGTCGCGCGTCCGGGCTATAATGATCGCGCCCATGCAAGACGTGCGATGGGATGGCTGCGGCGATTTGTCCGGCCCGCAGACCAGAAAACCCATTGGACGAACTGGAGACCGCCTGCCCTCGTGTTCCTGCGATTTTCGCCCGATGTGCGATCCGCAACTGCGATACGGCAGGCCAACCCCCGCTGGTTCGAACGCTATGAAGGCCGCGCGATGCGCGACCCGCTGACGCGTTCGTGGCTGGTGGGACCGACCAGGAAAGGACGCATTTGATCTCCGCCGACAAGGGTGCCGCGCCCGGCGCCGCACCCGCCCCCAAGTCTTCGGACGCCAGCGTGGAATTGCTCCACGCCCTGATTCTCCACCAGCTGGATGAGGACCAGGCCCAGGAAACCATCTCCATCCCGCTTGCCGGCAAAAGCAGCATCGCCGATCATATGGTGATCGCGAGCGGCCGGTCGACGCGCCATGTCTCGGCGATCGCCGACAAGCTGGCGCAGCGGATCAAGCAGGAAGCAGGCCGCAGCGTCCGCGTCGAAGGCTTGCCCAACGCCGATTGGGTGTTGATCGACGCCGGCGACGTCATCGTCCACCTGTTCCGTCCCGAGGTGCGTAGCTTCTACAACCTCGAACGCATGTGGTCGTTCGGCGACGCGCCGCCGGTCGTCGCCGCAAATTGACGTCCGCCCCGCCTACCAGCTAGGCGGACGTTCATGTTATTGCACATCATCGCGCGGGGGCGCATCGGGCGCGGGCCCGAGGCTGAACTGGTCGAGCGCTATATGAAGCGCGTAACCTGGGCGCAGAAGATTTCGGAGCTTCCCGACACGGGCGGGCGCCTGCCTGCCGCCGCCGATAACAGCCGCACCATCCTGCTCGACGAAGGCGGCGATCAGATGTCGTCGCTCGAATTCGCCAAACTCCTTGAAAAATGGCGCGACGGCGGGGTGCGCGAGGCGCGTTTCTGCCTCGGCGCCGCCGACGGCTTTACGCCCGAGGAGCGCGAAGGCGCCGACAAGGTCATCGCCTTCGGCCGCGCGACCTGGCCGCACCTGATGGCGCGGGCGATGCTGGCCGAGCAATTGTGGCGCGCGACGAGCATCGTCGCGGGGCACCCCTATCACCGCGAGGGCCGGCAATGAGGCGCAGCTTTGCGACACTGGCGCTCGGCGCACTCCTCGCCGGCGGCGCATTGGCGGTGGCGCAGAGCGATGTATTCGATCCCGGCGTCATCGCGGCGCGCGAGCGCGAGCAGTTGCTCGCCGCCAAACAGCAATCGATCGAAGCGATGGCGCGCAGCGCGACGCTGGAAACCCAGGCCGCGGCCGCGTCGAACCAGGCCGACCGGCTGAAGAAGCGCAGCGCTGCGCTGGCCGCGCGCATCCAGTCGGCCGAGGCCGATATCAGCGCCGGCGAAGCGCGCGTGTCGCTCGTCCGTCGCCGCCTCGCGGCGCAGGAAACGCGGCTGGCCGAGCAGCAGCAACCCCTGCTCGAACTCACCGCCTCGCTCCAGCAACTCAGCCGCCAGCCGCCGGTGAGCGTGCTCGCCCAGCCAGGATCGCTCACCGACATGGTTCACGCCCGCGCCGTGCTCGACGCGGTCATGCCGGTGATTGACCGCCGTACCGCCGGGGTACGCCGCGAACTCGCCGCGCTGCGCACCGTCCGCCAGCAGCAGGCGGTGGCACTCGCGGCGCTTTCCGCGAGCAAGGCTGAGCTGGCCGGGCGGCGCGACGCGCTGACCCGGCTCGAAAATGAAGGCCGGCTCCGCTCGCGCGAGCTGATGAGCAGCGCCCGGCTCGAAGCCGACCGCGCGCTGGGGCTCGGCGAAAAGGCGCGCGATATCGTCGAACTGATGGACGCGCTCGAAGAGGATGGCGCGGTGCGCGCCGAGCTGGCCGAACTGGCAGGTCCGGTCCCGCGCCCGCGCGACCCTGCCAGCGCCGCACCGAGTGCCGCCCCGCCGGTCGCCACCGAAGCCGAACTGACGCGCGGCGCCTATCGCCTGCCCGTCGTTGGCCGCATCGTCGAGGGCCTTGGCGAGGTCAATGAAAGTGGCGTGCGATCGCGCGGAGTCACCGTCGCGGCGCAGCCCGGCGGACAAGTGGTGGCGCCCGCCCCCGGCCATGTCAGCTACGCCGGCGACTATCGCGGTTATGGCAAGATCGTCATCATCGACCATGGCGGCGGCTGGACGACGCTGCTGACCGGGATGATCGGCCTGTCGGTGGCGGTCGGCGATTCGGTCGATGCCGGCGCGCCGATCGGCCGGGCGGGATCCGACGACAGCCGGATCACCGTCGAACTGCGCCGTGGCGGGCGGCCGGTCGACATCGTCGCGATGCTGGGATGAAGCGCGCGATTAAGCCGCCGTTCGGCAATTGCTCCGTATCGGGATGCGGCGCTTGACCCTCGCGTAAATGCATTGGAGGATGGCGCTCCGGGGTTTATAAGGCGGGGCATTCCGCTTGTCCGAAAGACGATCATGACCGAAACGACCAAGATTTCTGCCAGTCCCAGGCGCCGCTTCGCGCTGTGGCAGGGCGCTGCCGCGCTCAGCACGCTCGCGCTGGTCCCCCTCGCGACGGGCGCGATGGCCAGCGTCGATGCGTCGACGCAGGCGGAAATCGCGCGCTTCATGGACGTCTATCTCGAAGTGAAGGCCAATTATGTCGAACCGGTCAGCGACGACAAGCTGATCGAAGGCGCGATCAACGGCATGCTCGCCAGCCTCGATCCGCATTCGGGCTATCTCGACGCGCGCGGCTATTCCTCGCTGCGCACCCAGACCGAGGGCGAATATGGCGGGCTGGGCCTGTCGGTGACGATGGAGGACGGCGTGGTCAAGGTGATCGCGCCGATGGCCGACACCCCGGCGGACCGCGCCGGGATCAAGGCCGGCGATTATATCACCCATATCGGCGGCCAGCTGATTTTCGGCATGACGCTCGACGAAGCGGTCGAACAGATGAAGGGACGCCCGGGCACCAAGATCGACATCACCGTCGTGCGCGAAGGCCGGGACAAGCCGATGGAACTCTCGCTGACGCGCGAGATCATCGACCTGAAACCCGTCAAATGGGAGGTGAAGGGCGACGTCGGCGTATTGACCGTCGCCAGCTTCTCCGCCGACGCGACGACCGACCTCAAGGCGGCGATGCTCGCAGTCGAAAAGTCGCTGGGCAAAAAGCCGCGCGGCTGGATTCTCGACCTGCGGTCGAACCCCGGCGGGCTGCTCGACGAGGCGGTCGGGATCAGCGACCTGTTCCTCGAACGCGGCGAAATCGTATCGCAGCGCGGCCGCAAGAAGGGCGATACAGAGCGCTATTTCGCCGAACCCGGCGACGTTGCGCAGGGCGCGCCGGTCGTCGTGCTGATCGATTCGGGATCGGCCTCGGCCTCCGAAATCGTTGCCGGCGCGCTGCAGGACCAGCATCGCGCGCTGGTGATGGGCGAACGCAGCTTCGGCAAGGGATCGGTGCAGACGGTGCTGCCGCTCACCGACACCACCGCGCTCCGCCTGACCACTGCGCGCTATTACACCCCCTCGGGCCGCAGCGTGCAGGAAGGCGGCATCGCCCCCGACATTCGCGTGCCGCAGCTGTCCGATCCCGATTATGCGTCGCGGCCGAAATTCCGCGAAAGCGATCTCCGCCGCCACCTGATCAACGAAAAGAAGGTCGACGACGGGCTGCTCGAAAAGGACGAAAAGGCCGATCCGCGCTTCACCGAAACCCCCGAACAGCTGAAGGCCAAGGGGATCGACGATTATCAGCTCTATTATGCGCTGCAGACGATCGGGCGGATCAATCCCGCCCCCCGCATGGCCCAGGGCACCAAACCGCCCGCCGCCAAGCCGACGCAGCGTAACTGAGGCCCGCCGCCGATGCTGAATTCGCGCTATGCCGCGCCGGCCGCCGCCTTCGCCGTGCCGCTGTTCCTCTACGGCGGCGCGCTGGTGTCGCAATATGGCTTCGGCCTTCACCCTTGCGAAATGTGCTATTGGCAGCGCTGGCCGCATCAGGTCGCGATGATCCTCGCCGCGCTCGCGCTGCTGCTGCGCCGGAACGACGCCGCGATGCGCGCGCTCACCCTGCTCGCCGCCGTCGCCATCGCGATCAGCGGCGCGATCGGCATCTTCCATGCCGGGGTCGAATATGGCTGGTGGGAAGGCCTGACGACGTGCAGCACGGGCGCGACCGGGCCGGTTTCGCTAAGCGATATCATGGCGGCGCCGATCGTCCGCTGCGATGTCGCACAATGGACGCTCGGCGGCGTCTCGCTCGCCGGGTTCAACGCGATCTTCTCGCTCGCCGGCGCCGCATTCATCCTCTCGCTGCTTCGCCGGCCGGGCCGCGCACGATGAGCGATAAAAGCGATCCGCGCACCGCATCGATGATCCGCGTCGACCAGGCGGGCGAATATGGCGCGACGCGCATCTACGCCGGTCAGCTCGCGGTGATGGGCGATCGTCACCCGATAGCGCGCGAGATCGCGCATATGGCCGAACAGGAGCAGCGTCACCGCAAATATTTCGACGCGATGGTCGCGCGGCGCGGCGTGCGGCCGACCGCGCTGCACCCGGTGTGGAACGTCGCGGGCTTCGCGCTCGGCGCGGTGACCGCGGCGATGGGCCCGCGCGCCGCGATGGCCTGCACCGCCGCGGTCGAGACCGAAATCGACCGCCATTACCGCGACCAGCTCGATGAACTGGCGGACAGCGACCCCGAACTCAGCGCCGCGGTCGCCGATTTTCGCGCCGAGGAACTGGAGCATAAGGAAAAGGCGCTCGCCGCCGGCGCCGAACAGGCCCCCGGCTATCCGCTGCTCAGCCTTGCCATTCGCGCCGGTTGCCGTGCAGCCATCGCGCTGTCCAAACATATCTGATAGAAGATCATATGCCTGCCCGTTCAGCGCGGATGCAGGACCCCGATGCCAAAGCCGAACGGCACGCATGATGAAGGAACGATCGATGACCCGCCTCCCCCTGTTCGCGCTGATTCTCGCCGGCAGCGCCGCCGCCCTGCCCGCCGCGGCGCAGGAAACGACGGTCGAAGGCGAGAAGATCAACCAGGTCATCGTCTATGGCGACGACAAGTGCGAACAGTCGAGCCCCGATGAAATCGTCGTTTGCAGCCGCCTGCCCGAGACCGAACGCTACCGCGTGCCGCAGATATTCCGCGGCGGCAGCGTGCTCGACCCGCGCAACGAGGCGTGGGCGAACAAGATCGTCGCGCTCGAACGCGTCGGCCGCTTCGGCACCGACAGCTGTTCGCCGGCCGGTCTCGGCGGCTTCACCGGTTGCACCCGGGCGCTGGTCGATGGCGCCAAGGCCGAACGCAAGGCGGCGGACAAGACCGACTGGCAGACGATGATTGCCGACGAACGGGCAAAACGCATCGCGGGCATCGACGCCGCGTCCGACGAAGTCGAAGCCGCGGTGGTGGCCGAGGAAAAGGCGCTCGCCGAACGCCAGCGCCGCGCCGCCGAACTCGAAGAACGCGGCGGTGCGCCCGAGGCGGATGCCCCGGCCCCCGACGCCGAACCGCTGCCGGTTCCGCCGCCACGCTAGCGTCTGTTCCACTGCCGGGGCCGAACTGTTTCAGTGCAACTGAAACAGGCTCCATGCCCTGCGACTCGGCGGACAGCCTCCTCGCCCGGCCTCCCCGCCCGGCGCCTTTTTGACGACCATCAACCGGCGACAGCTGTTCGCTTTTGACCGCTCGGCGCATTTTGTTGCGAATCCGGGGCGGATCGAGCGCGAAAATTAACGAATCGCCAGTAGCTTGTCTTGACTTGGTAATAATTGGCTGAAAACTAGGTGTTTCTGGGAATCGCCAGCCGGGGAGGCTGAAAAAATGGCATCAGCATTTGGACCGCGCCTGTTCCGGCGCTCGACTTCCAGCGTGCCCGCGGCGCGCAGCCTGGGCCGCCGCATGACGCTGCACGCCGCGACCGCACTGATCGCCTTTGCCGCACTGCAAATCTGGCTGGTGTCGAGCGCGATTGCCGCCGGTGCCCCGTCGATGCTGACCATCGTCGCGCTCGTCTTTCTGCTCGCGATCGCGGTGCCGGTCGCGCGATTGACCGAACGGCGCTGGTATCACCTCAGCCGCCAGGCGCTCGCCAGCTGGGGACTCCACGCCCGTTTCCGCCGCGATGTCCGCCGCCTGTGGGTCGCCGCACTGACGCTGCCCTTCCTGTGGGTCAGCGGCGCGATGGCCGCCACCGACGCCATCGCCGCGATCGTCAAATAATCCATCGTCGTCATCCCGGATGCGTCACCCCCGCCCTGATCCGGGGGGCCGGGACCCATTCCAGCGTTGCGTTGTTGGACCCCGGATCAAGTCCGGGGTGACGAGGATTGTTGCTTTAGATTTTGACGCTTTGCCGCGCGCCGTCTAGGGCGCGGCGATGCTGACTGTTGCCGAAGCCCTCGACCGCGCACAGATGCTGTGCGACGCCGCGACCAAAGCCGGCGCCGACGCCGCCGACGCGCTCTATTATTGCAACGCCGCGACCTCGGTCTCGATGCGCCTTGGCGCGCTCGAGGATGTCGAGCGCTCCGAAGGGCAGGATATTTCGCTGCGCGTCTTCGTCGGCCAGCGCAGCGCGAGCGTATCGACCGCCGATATGGACGCCGGCGAGCTGGCCAAACTGGTCACCCGCTGCGTCGCGATGGCGCGCGAGGCGCCCGAAGATCCCTACGCCGGCCTTGCCCCCGAAAATTTACTGTTCAAGGGCCGCGTTCCCGATCTCGACCTCGACGACGGCAGCGAAGCCGACCCGCAGGCGCTGCGCGAGGCGGCGCTGACGGTCGAGGAAGCCGCGCGCGCCGTCGACGGCGTCACCAACAGCGAGGGCGGCACCGCCAGCCACAGCCGCACCCGCTTCGCGCTCGTCACCAGCCACGGCTTTGCCGGCGGTTACGGATCGAGCGGGCACAGCCTGTCGGCCAGCGTCATCGCGGGCGAAGGCGCGGGCATGCAGCGCGATTATGGCTGGCACAGCGCGCATTATCTGTCCGATCTCGAAAGCGTCGCCGATATCGGCACCCGTGCCGGCACCCGCGCCGTCGCGCGCCTTAATCCCGGCAAGGCGCCGGTCGGCAAGGTGCCCGTCGTCATCGACCCGCGCGTCGGCAGCAGCATCGTCGGCCATCTGCTCGGCGCGATCGCCGGTCCCGCCGTCGCGCGCGGAACCAGTTTCCTGCTCGGCAAGGAAGACCAGATGCTGTTCGACAGCAGCATCGTCATCCGCGACGAACCGCACCGGGCGCGGGGCCTGCGCAGCCGCGCCTTCGACGGTGAAGGCCTGCCGACCGCAGCGCGCGACATCGTCGCGAACGGCAAGATCACCGGCTGGCTGCTCGACACCGCGTCAGCGAAACAGCTCGGCCTCGCGCCCACCGGCCATGCGAGCCGCGGCGGCGGCGCATCGGGGGTGAGCGCCAGCAACCTCCACCTCGCGACCGGTACCCGGTCGCCCGCAGCGCTGATCGCCGACATCAAGACCGGCGTCTATCTGACCGAATTGATCGGCCAAGGGGTCAATCCGGTCACCGGCGACTACAGCCGCGGCGCGTCGGGCTTTGTCATCCGCGATGGCCAGATCGCCGGGCCGATCGCCGAATTCACCGTCGCCGGCAACCTCGTCGACATGTTCGCGGCGCTGATCCCCGCCGACGACCTGGAGTTCCGCCACGGCACCAACGTCCCCACCATCCGCATCGACGGCATGACCGTCGCCAGCAGCTGATCCCCGCGTGCCTGGCCGCAACCTGGAAGCGGTGATTGCCGCGACGCGCGAGGTCGGCGACATGGCGATGGCGCGCTGGCGCGGCGAGGGAAAGGCGGTCAACGTCTGGAATAAATCGCACGACAATCCGGTCAGCGACGTCGACCTGGCGGTCGATGCGCGATTGAAGGCGGTGCTGGGGGCGATGGTCCCCGAAGCCGGCTGGCTGTCGGAGGAAACCGCCGACAGTGCCGATCGCCTGTCATGCCGCGCGATGTGGTGCGTCGACCCGATCGACGGCACGCGCGATTTCATCCGCGGCCGTCCGGGATGGTGCGTATCGGTGGCGCTGGTCGTCGACGGCGCGGTCGAAATCGGTGTCCTCTATGCCCCGGCGCTCGACGAACTGTGGGTCGCGCAGCGGGGCCAGGGCGCCCTCCTCAACGGCGAAACGCTGCACGCCAGTTCGCGCACCGTCTTCGCCGGCGCGCGGGTGCCCGCCGACAGCCTGCCCCGCGTCGACAGCGACCTGGTCATCGTCACCAAGCCGAACAGCATCGCGCTGCGCATGGCGCTCGTCGCCGACGACCGCGCCGACCTCGTCGCGACCTTGCGCTGGGGTTTCGAATGGGACGTCGCCGCCGCGGCGCTGATCGCGACCGAGGCCGGCGCGACGGTGACCGATGCCTTTGGCGACCCGCTCGTCTTCAACACCCCGCGCGCGCAAGCCTTCGGCGTCATCGCCTGCTCCCCTGGGATCCATGCCGCGGTGGTCGACCGCTTGCACGATCGCGCCGTCGCGTTGACGTCGAAGGTTTGACCGGAGCGCCGCAACCCGCCGCACTTCGCTTGACAATCGACCCGACTCACCTTAGTTGCGCCCTATTCCGACATCTTGACCGGACGGCGAAGCGCGCCTGCGCATCGTGGTCCGTTTTTTGCGTTGGAAACCAGACGCTTTGAGATGGGGCCGATTGCCAAGGCCCTGTGGAGCAGGAGAAAGTACCTAATGGCACGTATTGCGGGCGTCAATTTGCCCACCAACAAGCGCGTTATCATCGCTCTTACCTACATCCACGGCATCGGTCGCAAGACCGCCGTCGACATCGCCGACAAGCTGGGCATCGACCACAGCCGCCGCGTCCAGGACCTCAGCGACGCCGAAGTTTTGCAGATCCGCGAAACGCTCGACGCCGACCACACGGTCGAGGGTGATCTTCGCCGCACCACGGCGATGAACATCAAGCGCCTGATGGACCTCGCCTGCTACCGCGGCCTGCGTCATCGCAAGGGCCTGCCGGTCCGCGGCCAGCGCACGCACACCAACGCGCGCACCCGCAAGGGCAAGGCGAAGCCGATCGCCGGCAAGAAGAAGTAAGGTTCCGGCGCGTCCGATATGGGCGCGCTTCCTTATTTCCCCTGCCGGGGCAGCGGCGAACCGCCCGCCACCGGCCATTCAGGATTTAGGTTAGGATTTCATCATGGCTCGTGAACCGCAGCGCCTTCGTCGGCGCGAACGCAAGAATATCTCATCGGGTGTGGCCCACGTCAACGCGACCTTCAACAACACGATGATCACCATCACCGACGCGCAGGGCAATGCGATTGCCTGGTCGAGCGCCGGCATGATGGGCTTCAAGGGCAGCCGCAAGTCGACCCCGTACGCGGCGCAGGTCTGCGCCGAAGACGCCGGCAAGAAGGCCGCCGAACACGGCGTCCGCACGCTGGAAGTCGAAGTCAAGGGTCCGGGCGCGGGCCGCGAATCGGCGCTCCGCGCGCTGCAGGCGGTCGGTTTCCACATCACCTCGATCCGCGATGTGACCCCGATCCCGCACAATGGTGTCCGCCCGGCCAAGCGCCGCCGCGTCTGATGCCTGCTTCGGATGCATCCCTCCCGGGGCTGCATCCGCCACCTCTCTACGCCGGACAGGTCGGTTTCCGTCCCCGCCCCGTCCCGCCAAAAGCAAAGGGAAGACCATGACTGTCAATATCCGGAACTGGCAGGAATTGAAGAAGCCCAGCAACCTGGAAATCAAGGCTGGCAGCGACGGCAAGCGCAAGGCGACCTTCGTCGCCGAACCGCTCGAGCGTGGCTTCGGTCTGACGCTCGGCAACGCGCTGCGCCGCGTTCTCCTGTCGTCGCTCCAGGGTGCGGCGATCACGTCGATCAAGATCGAGAACGTTCTGCACGAATTCTCGAGCCTGGCCGGCGTGCGCGAAGATGTCACCGACATCGTCCTCAACGTCAAGCAGATCGCGCTCAAGATGGAAGGCGAAGGCCCGAAGCGGCTTCAGCTTTCGGCGACCGGTCCCGCGACCGTCAAGGCCGGCGACATCATGGTGTCGGGCGACATCAAGGTGATGAACCCGAACCATGTCATCTGCCACCTCGACGATGGTGCGACGCTGAACATGGAACTCGTTGCCGACACCGGCAAAGGCTATGTCCCCGCGACCGCCAACCGCCCGGCCGATGCGCCGATCGGCCTGATCCCGGTCGACTCGCTCTACTCGCCCGTGCGTCAGGTCGCCTACAAGGTCGACAATGCCCGCATCGGCCAGGAACTGGACTATGACAAGCTGAACCTGACCGTCGAAACCGACGGCACGGTGACCCCGGAAGATGCCGTCGCTTACGCCGCGCGCATCCTCCAGGACCAGCTGCAGGTCTTCGTCCACTTCGAAGAAGCGATGAACGACAGCGGCATGATCGGCATGGCCGCGCCGTCGACCACCGCCGACGAATCGGACGTCAACCAGCTCAACCGCTTCCTTCTCAAGAAGGTCGACGAGCTCGAACTGTCGGTCCGCAGCGCCAACTGCCTCAAGAACGACAATATCATCTATATCGGTGATCTCGTTCAGAAGACCGAAGCCGAAATGCTCCGGACCCCGAACTTCGGCCGCAAGTCCTTGAACGAAATCAAGGAAGTGCTGTCGTCGATGGGTCTGCGCCTCGGCATGGACATCCCCGGCTGGCCGCCCGAGAACATCGAGGAAATGGCCAAGAAGCTCGAACAGGAGCTGCTGGGTTAAAATTGGCACGTCGCCCCCGCGAAGGCGGGGGCCGCTTGCTGCCTTACGCTATGCCTCCAGCGGCCCCCGCCTTCGCGGGGGCGACGGGGTCGGGAAGGGGTCGGCCCGCAATCGACCTGGTCTGGGCTACCTTACACGGGCCCTTAACAAACGAAGGAATGGATTATGCGTCATAAATCGGGTGGCCGGAAACTGCAGCGCACGAGCGCGCATCGCACAGCCCTGTTCCGCAACATGTCGGCTTCGCTCATCAAGCATGAGCAGATCACGACGACCGTCGCCAAGGCGAAGGAACTGCGTCCCTATATCGAAAAGCTGGTCACGCTGGCCAAGCGCGGCGGCCTCGCCAACCGCCGTCTCGCCAACAGCCGCCTGCTCGATGACACGCAGCTCAAGAAGCTGTTCGACGTCCTCGCGCCCCGCTACGCCGACCGCAACGGCGGCTACACCCGCGTCATCAAGGCCGGCATCCGCGCCTCGGACGCAGCGCCGATGGCGATCATCGAATTCGTCGATCGCGACGTCGATGCCAAGGGCCAGGATTCGGGTCCGGTCGAGCAATATGACGAGGCCGAAGCCGCGTAAGGCGCGCTTTCGACCGAACGAAATCAGGGCGGCGTCCGCAAGGATCGCCGCCCTTTTTCGTGCGCGGGGTCTACCGCCCGGCTTAGCGCAAACCCGAAAAACGGATATCCTGCACGCGGCCATAGCGGATGTCGCAGCTGAACTTGCCCTTGTCGTAAGAGCCGCCGCGGCCCCAGCGGCCGCCATAACCGTCGCGGACGATGACACGGCCCTTGACCTTGTAACCGTCGCGCTTGCGATCGATGCCGGTCACTTCGGTGACGTCGGTGCGGCCGTAGCGGCGGCTGCCGCGTTCGACCGCGCTGACGCACTGGCTAACCGCGCTGCGGCTGTTGCCATAACGGTTATAGTCATAGCCATAACCATAGCGCGGGTCGTTGTAGCCGCCGCCGCGATAATCATCGCGATAGCGCCGGTCGTTGCGGTCATATCGGTCATTGCCGCCGCTCGACAGGATCGCGGCAAGCCCGCCAAGGACGACGGCGCCGGCGATCACTTCGCCTGCGCTGATCCCGTCGCCGTCGCGATCGCGGTCGCGCGCCATTGCGGGCGTGCTGCCGAGCAGCATGGCGCCGGCGGTGGCCGCACCAATCGCGGCCTTGGTCAGTTTCTGCATAGCCATGGTTCAGTCTCCTTGGGCGCAGGCGGCGCAATCGCCGCCTGTTGCAAAGCTTCTACCAAGGGCGGGGTGACATGGCGCTGAACCCCCTGCTTATCTGTGGTTCAGACTCGGTTTCGCTGGCGTTCAGCTTCAAAAGCAGCGGGCCCCGCCACCCGAGGATGACGAGGCCCGCCGCATGCCGATAAAGGCGCTGGGTCAGCCGAAGCTGACGTCGACGACGCGGCCGTTGCGGTAACTGCAACCAAAGCTGCGCACCTCGCCGCCCAGCCGCAATGCGGTGCCGGTGACATACCAGCCGCCGTTATTGGGTTCGGTGGTGCCGATGCTGTCGACGCGGGCATCGTCGCCCATTTCGGCCTCGACCGCCCAGCTGCACGCGTCGGCGGCGCGCGTCTCGGCGTCGGCGCCGCCAAAGGATCCGCCCTGCGGCTCGCCCTGATTTTCGGGCTCGTAGCGCGGAACCTCGCGATAATCATCGTCGCGGTACGGCGGGTCGTAGCGATCGTCGCGCCGCTCGGCCTTGTTCTTGCCCGCGGCGCCCGCGATGGCGGCGATCGCGCCGATCACGAACAGCCCGCCCAGCACTTCGCCGGTGCTGATCCGGTCGCGGTCGCGGTGGCCCCAGCCGCCATGGCGCGAGCGCGCCTCGGCCGGAACGGCGCTGAAGCCCACCGACGTGACGGTAACTGCGGCGGCGACCGCAAGGTTGATCCATTTACGCATCGAGGGAAACTCCCCGCATATGGGCAACGACAGTCGGCCCGCTATCCCGGCCGCTTTAGGCCGGCGATGCTTTCGCGCCGCTGAACCGCCCTCCACGCGCGATAAGCCGTGATCTCGCAGCAAAAGGCCCGCCATCCTTGCGGAGGGCGGGCCCATAACCAGACGTGGTGACCAGACCTGTCGGGTATCAGCAAACGCAGCGCGGCTTGGGCCGCGGCTTCCACTTCTTCTTGGCGACATAGCGCTTCCGCACCGGGACATTTTCATAATAGGTGCGGGTGGAGGTTTCGACCGTTTCGGTCACGATCGGCGCGCCGTTGGTGATCACCGTCGTGACGACGACGCCCGGCGTGTAATAACCATAGGGCGCGCCATAATAGCCGTAACCGCCCTGCTGGTGGACGGTGGTGCCGCCCTGATAATAACCGCCCGGATAAGGCGCACCCTGGTAATAGCCGCCCTGCGAATAACCGCCGCTGCGCGCCCAATATTCTTCGCACTTCTTGCGGTCGGACGCGTTGCCGATTGCGGCACCGGCGATCGCGCCGACCCCGCCGCCGATCAGCGTGCCGGCGGTGCGGTTGCCGCGTCCGGCTATGCGGTTGCCGGCGACACCCCCCACGAGTCCGCCGACAACCGCGCCGCCCACTGTGCCCCCCCGGCCACAGCGGCGTTCCATATCGGCGTCGTAACGGCCATCATAGCGGTCATCATAACCGCGGCGATCGTCGCCGTCATAATAGGGATCATAAGCCGGCGGCGGTGCATAGCTGGTGCCCCCGCCTCCCGTTGGGCCCTCGATCGTGCCTTCATAGCGGCCGTCATAACGGCGGCCGTCGGGCGCTTCATAGGTGCCGTCCCACGTTCCGGTCCAGCGCCCCTCGGCGTCATAGGTGCCGCCAACCTGCCGGTAATCGACTTCGCTGGGCACGCGATCAGGATAGCCGGTGTAGACACGCGCGTCAGGCGCCGCGGGCGTCCCATAGTCGAGCGACGGGCGCTGGTCGCGCGCCGACGCCGATCCGGCCATCAGCATCGATCCGGCGGCAATCCCCAGAAGGAACATCGTGCGCATGCTAAACTCCCTGCTTCCGGCGGCCGGCGCCAGCTTGGCGGCGGCCCATTGGTTAACAGTCTGTTAGCAAAATAGCGGTCGCGTCGCGAATCCGTTAACCGTGTCGAATCTGTCCCGATTTGGGGCGGATCATTCGCGCGCCGGGTGTCAGCTGACGGCAGGGAGCGGACGTTCCCTTTATCGTCACCCCGGACTTGATCCGGGGTCCCGCTTGACCTCGAAAACAGCTGATGACTTCAAAAAAGCGGGATCCCGGGTCAAGCCCGGGATGACGAGGGAGAGGACGGGAAACGGCCAGTAGTGGACGTTTGATTTCCTATCCATGTCATCCCGCGAAAGCGGGGATGACAAAGATTGGGTGCGCATGACGAGGTTGGATGTCCCCTCCCCACCCCAAAGCGGCCATCTGCGCCAGACCACATCACTTTGTTCGCGGACGTTCGCAACCCTTTCCCGATTACTCCGCCAACGCCGCGGCAATCCGCGCGATCAACACCTCCGCACCGACCTGATCGTCGGCGGTAAAGCGTCCGGGGACCGGGCTGTCGAGGTCGAGCACGCCGACCAGCCGGTCGTGCGCAACGATCGGCACGACCAGTTCGCTGCGGCTCGCGGCGTCGCAGGCGATGTGACCGGGAAAGGCATGGACGTCGTCGACGCGCTGGCTCGCGCGCAGCCGCGCCGCCGCGCCGCACACCCCTTTGTCCAGCGGGATACGGATACAAGCCGCCTTGCCTTGAAACGGCCCGAGGACGAGTTCGGCGCCGTCGAAACGATAGAAGCCCGCCCAGTTGAGGTCGGGAATCGCCTGCCAGATCAGCGCCGCGACATTCGCCATGTTGGCAATGCCGTCGGGCTCGCCCGCGACGAGCGCCTCCGCGGCATCGGCGGCTTCGATCCACAGCGCATCGGCGGCGGTCGCGGTGAAGGAGAGGGCGTAGGACATGGCAGGCCTTTCGGATCAGCTGGGGCAGCGCGGGGTGGTGGCCGGTAGCGCCGCGGCGTCGCCGCGCCAGCTCAGCCGGAAGACGATATATTGGGCGTCATGGTCCGAAAGGCGAGGACCATTTTTGCCGTCGAACAATGTCGCGACGGCAAGCGGTTCGACGCGCAGCGCGCTGGAACTGCGAAAGCCGAGCAGATCATATGCATCGGTCCACGCTTTTTGATCGGTCATCGGTGCTGCTCGCGCGCTCATGCCCGCGCCCTTCGCGGCCAGCCGGAATGCCGGATCGTTGGCAAAGCGCCCGATCCGGTCGCCGGCGCGATAATTGTTGAAATCGCCCGCCGCGATCATCGCCGAGCGGGGCGGCGTTGTCGCGGCGAGAAGCGCGTCATTCTCTGCCGTCTGCAGCCTATGCGACGCTTCGGCGCGCGCGATGCCGACCTTGGCAGGCTCGCGCGAATTGCGGTGGGTATTGAAGATCGTCAGCCGCTCGGGGGCGCCGGGGACGGCGACGCGCAGCACCAGCCCGCCCTTGTTCGACAGGCAATCATATCCGGCGCAGCTGTCGGCACCAAACGCCTCGCTCTGGGCCGCGAGCACGGGAAGGTCGGTTGCGATATACAGCCCGCCGTCGAGCCATTTGCCCAGCCCTTCACCCTTCCGCCAACGCGCGCCGTCGGCATAGCCGATGGGCGCTTCAGCCGCCGGCAGCCGCCTCCGCTGATCCAGCGCGGGTCCCGGTACGATCGAACCGAAACCGCCCACGACCGCGATCCGCGACGCCTCGGGCACGAACGCCTTGTGCAGGATCAATATATCGGGACCGCGCCCCGCTGCGCGACGCGCCGCGATCCAGTCGGCGATTTGCGCCAGCTTGACCTCACGCCCGCTGCGGATCGGCCAGGGCAGACCCTCGACATTCCACAGCAGGACCCTGAGCCGCATCGCCTGGCGTCCGTCGGCGAGCGTTTCGACCGGCGGCAGTTTGGCGGGATCGGTGCAATCGGCCCGCCGCTCGACACGGGCGAGCCTGCCGTCGGGCAGCACGGCCCACCCCGCCGCCGCCAGCCCGAGCAGGGCGACAGCGGCGATGGGGAACCCGCGCCTTACTCGACGGTCAGCCCGGTCCATCGCGCGGCGAAGGCATATTTATCGGCGGCTTCGGCGATAATCTTGTCGGTCGGCTTGCCCGACCCGTGCCCGGCGCGCGTTTCGATGCGGATGAGGTGCGGCCTGCCGCCGGCATGCGCATGCTGCAGCGCGGCGGTATATTTGAAACTGTGCCCGGGAACGACGCGGTCGTCGGTATCGGCGGTCGTTACCAGCACCGCCGGATAAGCCGTCCCGTCCTTGATGTTATGATAGGGCGAGTAGGCGAGCAGATTCCTGAAATCCTGCTCCTTCGACGGATAGCCATAATCGTCGGTCCAATAGCGCCCGGCGGTGAAACGGTCGAAGCGGAGCATGTCCATCACCCCGACCGCGGGCAAGGCGGCGGCGAACAGGTCGGGGCGCTGGTTGGTCACCGCGCCGACAAGCAGCCCGCCGTTCGACCCGCCTTCGATCGCCAACTCACCCTTGCCGGTGATGCCTTGCGCGATCAGATATTCGCCCGCGGCGATGAAATCGTCGAAGACATTCTGCTTCTTGGCGAGCCGGCCGGCATCGTGCCACGCCTTGCCATATTCGCCGCCGCCGCGCAGGTTGGCGATCGCGAGCACGCCGCCCTTGTCGACCCAGGCCAACCGGGTCGGCGAAAAGGCGGGGGTCATCGACACGTTGAAGCCGCCATAGCCGTAAAGGATCGTCGGCGATCCCTTGGCTCTGTCGATGCCCTTCTTCATTACGACGAACATCGGCACTTCGGTGCCGTCATTCGATTTGTAGAAACGCTGTTCGACCGAAAATTGCTTCGGGTCGAAGGTCAGTTTCGGCTCGGCGAAAATCTCGGTTTTCCCGGTCACCGTATCGAGCCGGTAGATCGTCGTCGGCCGCGCATAGCTGGAAAAGGCATAGAAGGTTTCGGGATCGGCCGACTTGCCGCCAAAGCCCGATGCCGACCCGATGTCGGCCAGGCTGATGTTGGCGATCGGCTTGCCGTCCAGGGCGACCATTCGCGCCTCCGACTTGGCATCGCCGAGGTAGGACAGGATGATCCGGTCGCCGACGCGCGACGCGCCGACCAGCGTCGCCTCGTTCTCGGCGACGAGTTCGGTCAGCGCCGCGGGCTTTTTGATGTCGAACGACACCAGCCGCTGGCGCGGCGCGCCCTTGTTGGTCAGGAAGGTGAAACGCGTGCCCGCGTTGGTCACATATTCCCAGTTGTTCGCATAATCTTCGACCAGCGGAATCGGCTTTCCGACGCGCTTGCCGATCGGATAGAGCGTCAGCCCATAGCGCTCGTCGGTGCCTTCGGACCCGACGACGAGCAGATATTGGCCGTCGTCGGTGACGACCGCGCTGTTGTTGAGCTTGGGCTTGTCGGGGGTCGCGTGGATCAGCACATCGTCGCTCTGCGGCGTCCCGAGCCGGTGGAAATAGACGGCGTGATTCTCGTTCAACGACTGGAACGCCTCACCCGCTTCCGGCTCGGGGAAGCGCGAATAATAAAAGCCGCTGCCGTCCTTGGCCCAGTCGAAGCCGGAGAATTTGACCCAGCGTATCTCGTCGGCCAGATCCTGCCCGGTCGCGACATCCTTGACACGGACGATGCGCCAGTCGGTGCCGCCGTCCTGGACCGAGTAGAGCAGATGCTTGCCGTCTTCGGACGGCACCCATTCGGCAAGCGCGGTCGCGCCGTCCTTGGCCCAGGCATTGGGGTCGATCAGCACCCGCCCCTCGCCCTTCAGCCCCTCGCGGACATACAGCACCGACTGCGGCTGCAGCCCGTCGTTGCGCGTGTAGAAATAGCGCGCCCCGGCCTTGGTCGGCAGGCCGAAACGCTCGTAATTATACAATTCGGTCATCCGCTTGGCGAAGGCATCGCGGCCGGGGAGCGTGTCGAGATAGGCGTCGGTGACCTTGTTCTGCGCCGCGACCCACGCCGCGACCTTCGGATTGACGCGGACATCGTCTTCCAGCCAGCGATAGGGGTCGGCGACGTCGATCCCGAACTGCGGATCGACGATCGTGTCGCGCGCGGTGTCGGGATAGGCGAGCGCGGGCGCGGGCGCCGATCCCGCCGCATCCCCCGCGGCCTGTGCGGCGGCCGGCGTCATCATCAACGCGGCCAGCGCCAGCGGCGCGCGAAAGGCTGTTCGGGACATGGCAAGGCGATCCTCATCGTTCGGGAAATAATCGTGCGCCTCAATGTAAGGATGGAAGAGGCGGGGGCAAGCGGATTTGGCGCCCGAATGTTCGTGGATCAGCCCCGATCGGCGGGTTCGAGCATGCCTTCATACGCGACGACCAGGCCGATGAGCGGCGCCGAAATCTCCACGGCGAAATGAAATTTCCCATCCTGTTCGCTCTCGAAACTCGTCCCATCGGGCAGCAGGAAGCGCGGCATCGGGATACCGAACGCCGACCAGCGGCGCGGCACCAGGTGCAGCCGCCCGCCTTCGACGACCAGCGCCATGGCAAAAGCCAGCGGACCGAAGCGTTCGACGAGCAGTTGCGCATTGCGTCCGGTGCCGGGCGACTGAAGCGAGGAAAAGGACATCTCGCCAAAGGTCCGGGTCCAGCGCTCGCCGCCGCCCTCCGGCGCGAAGTCCACCGTCACCGGGACGCGCGCCGCCGCCTTGGGAAAGCCGAAAACCCGCGCCGCGGCGCGCGCGAGCAGCCCGCGGCCGCGCCGGACCTCGGCCGCGCCATGCCACCGGCGGCTTGCGCCGCTGCCGTGCAGGTCCTGCACCCGTCGCGGCAGCGAATCGAATGCCGAATCGAGCAAAAGGCGGTACAAAGGCGCGCAAATATCGTCCGCGCGAAATCCGGTATAGATCGACCGCCCGGCGAACAACGCCTCATAATCGGCGAGATTCAGCGCCCCGACGCTCGACCGCGCCCCCGCGGCCGGCCGCTCCCCAACGAGCATCTTGCGGACAACCCCCTCCACCCCCATCGAAGGAATATAGGGTCCGTCGTCAGCCTCGGCCAAAAGGTGCCAGCTCCGCTCGACCGCTTGGCCCGCCGCCAGGCCGCGCACGCGGATGAACATGCCGCCGCGATGCTCGCCGAACTTCATCCAGTTGAGGATCGTATAAAACAGGCGCGAAAAGGGCAGCAGCGACGGCAGCCGCAGCCGCGCTCGCGCCTTGGCGAGCAGGTTGAGGATCCGGTGCAATAGTTCGGGCACTGGCCCCGCTCCCATCCAGATATCGACGATGTCCGGATATTCGCGCGGCAGCACCAGCAGGTCGGGCACATCGACGAGCGAGAAGTGAATGTTGCGCAGCGGCAGGCGGCCAGGCACCGCGACGGTGAAACGCAGGCTTTCGGCCAGCCCGGTGCCATAGGCGTCCTGGCCGCCGCGCCGCAGCTTTACCGGCGCCCCGGCATAGCCGACCACGGCGCGCATCACATTGAGCCCGATCCCGGCAAAAGGCGACGGCGCGATGCCGCCCTCGACGCTGTGAATGTCCATGGTCTTCGCCATGTCCGCAAGGACCGCACCGGTCAGCGCCGGAAAGCTGCTCACCCCCGCCAGCGCAAAAACGCCTGCCCCTTTCGCGGCCGCATCGAACCGGTCCATGCCAAAGACGAAATCGGCGGCATCGGCGAAATCGAGATAGTCGATGCCCGCCGCGATACACGCCTCGACGACCCGATAGCGATCGGCGCCATAATCCTGGAACGGGCCCGATGCATCGACGACAAGGTCCGGCCGCTGGGCCAGCAATCCCTCGGCAATGGCCCGCCGGTCGAGCCGGTATGGCAGCAGGCGCGGCTGCCCGCGATAGCGGGCGCAGAAACGCTCGGCCCGTGCTAGGTCGCGGCCCGCGATCACCAGTTCGATGTCGGGCAGGTCGGCGAGCAACTCAGCCAGCCGTCCGCCGAAGACCCCATAACCGCCGAGGATCAATATCTTCATCGTCACAGGATGCGGCTCCCATATTCGCGCGGCGCGACCCAGCAGCTCTCTCTTTTGCCGAACAGGCGATAGCGATGGCGCGCGATCCATCGATAGACCGGGTCGCGGACGATCGCCGGGACGAGACGAAACAGGCCGAACAGCTGCCACGGGAAGCCGAGCGCCTCGTAGATGGCAAGCACCGCATCGCTGTCCCGGCGGACCCGGTCGCCATCGACGATCAGGATACTCGCCGGATTCTGCGGATCGACCCCGTGGCGGCGGCAGATCGCCCCGCCGGCCGGCCCCTGCATCGATGCCAGCCGGAAATGTCCGGCGCCGTCGTGCTTCAGGACGAAAAGCGCATTCGCCGAACAGAGCACGCATTCGGCATCGAACAGGATGACCGGACGGTCGCCGCCCTCAGCGAGGTTCGGTGCATCAGGCATCGCGAAACAGCGCATGCTGGTTGACGAGCTCGCCCAGCCACGGATGCGTGACCTGCAAGTCGAAGGCGAAACGCCCGCGCCCGAGATGCCGGTGCGTCACCCGCGCGACGCCAGGGGCGAGCCAGCGAGGCAGGCGCAGCCGGACACCTCCGAACTGCCAGAAATAATGATCGGACAGAAAGATCAGCGCATCGGTCTCGGCGCGGACGGTCAGCGCCATACCGATGCCGCCACCGATATGCTCTTCGAGCCCCGTCGTTCCGGCAAACCGCTTGGCGCTGTGAATCACCTGGGGGTGACCGCGCGCACGGCCATAGATACGCGTCCAGACCTGACCCCCGCTCGCCCGGTCCTCGCTCACCGCCACCGCCGCGGGCGCGCGGCCGCTCCCGTTCGTCGGCAGCGGCGCGCCGATCAGGCGGCAAAGCTGTGCGAGCAACCAGCCGGCGATCGAGAGCCGCGTCCAGACGATCTTCCCGCTGTAGGTCGCGACTGCAGAGCCGGCGAGGCGCTTGGAAAAGCGGCGGCGGACATCGTCGGGCAGCGCATCCCAGGCCTCGCGCCCGACCAGCCGGCGAAAGCGATAATCGTAGAGCGCGTCGCCGCCCTCGCGCGCCGGGACGGCGGCGGCGCCCGGCGCTTCGGCTCTGTCGATGGCCTGTTTTCGCATCGTCCGTCTCCCTATCGCGCGTCCTTGCCGCCATCCTTGCCGCGACCGGGACGCCAGCCCAACAGCTTCGTCACCCCGGCGCCCAGCCTGATCAGCCGCATCAATGCGGGCTTGGGCACGTTCAGCATCTCGTCGTGCCAGCGGCTCATCACCGTCACGAAATCGAGCATCTCGGACAGCCGGACTTTCGCTCCGGCGCTGAGCTCGGGATCCTGCGCCGCGCGCGATACGCAGAGCTTCAGCGCCGCCTCGGCGGGATCGATCTCGCGCGCCTTGCGCCCCGCTGCGATCCGCGTCACCATTTCCCAGATGTCGGTCTCGGCAGCGAAATGATCGCGCCGGTCACCGAGCACCGGTACGCGGTGGATCAGCCGCCAGCCAAGCAATTCCTTGATCGAGTTCGATACATTCGACCGCGCCAGGCCCAGACGGTCGGCGATCTCCTCGGCATGCATCGGCCCGTCGCTGACGAACAGCAGCGCATGGATCTGTGCCACCGACCGGTTCACCCCCCACTGACCGCCGAGATTGCCCCAATGAAGGATGAATTCGGTCGCCGCCGCAGGCAGCTTCAATTCTATTTCCTTAATTTCTGTCATAACAGAAATATCGGACAAAAAAGACTATCGGTCAACTGCTTTACGGCCCAAGGGGTTCCGGATCAGATGCCGCAGATCAGTTCACTCTGACCGCGCGACTTCACGCTGGCGTCGGCCGGGCGGATCGTCGTCGCCACATCGACGTCGTCGGCTACGGTGAAGCTGCCGTTCTTTTCGATCTTGAAGCCCATCTCGCGAAACGCCGCCTGAACCTTGCTCGCCGGATCGCCGAAGGCGACGCCTTGCCATTCATAACCGACGATCACCGACGTCACGCGCAGCCCATGAAAGCGCTTGTCGACGGGAAAACTATATTCCTCCTCCATCTCTTCGACACCCTGCTGGTCGCGGGCGTTGCGCGCTTTCTCGAAATAGGGCTCCAACTCGGCACCGAGTTCGCAGGTGCGCGGGTCGAACTGGATCAGCGAATTCGCCACCGCGCCCTTCGCCGGCGAGGGATCGGTGGCACAGGCGGCCGATGCAGGCGTGTAGCCGACGCCGCCGCCCGGCAGACCAAGCTCGGCAAATCCGTCGGCGGTTGTCCCGACCAGCCGGATCGCGGCGCCCGGTTTCAACGTCATCTTCGTGGCGGATGCAGCAGCGGCCGTCTCCAGAACGGGACATTGTGCCGTGGCAATCCGGTCGCTGCCGTCAAGGGTAGCCAACGTCGGCGGCTGATCGTTCGCGAGATTTGCCAGGCTCACAAATCTCCCGGTGCCGTCGACCTTCAGCCACTGTTTGCCACGCTCATCGGTGACGAGGGTACCGGTCACTTTTTCGCCGCGCTTCAGCGATCCGACCACCTTGGAACCATCGAGCGTCGGCGCATTGCGCAAATTGGCTTCGGCGACGGCGAACAGCGAGGCGCTTTCCCCTGCGGGTTTGGCGCCATCCGGCGCCGCTTCCTGACCGGTTTCGGCCTTGTCTCCCGAACTCGCCAGCCCGAGCCAGGCACCGCCGCCGATTGCCACCGCCAAAAGCGCCGCGCCCGTCAGGATCATAGCCGGCTTGCGCGATACCGGCGGCGCCTTGACCGCGCTCGAATCGGGCAAGGGCGACTCATGGGCCGCACGGGAAAGCGGAGCGATTTCTTCGGCGGCGGGCGCCGCTTCGCTCGACGCGGCCTCAATCGCCGCACCGCAGGCAGCGCAGAAACGCGCCCCCGGCGACAGGGGTGACCCGCATTCGGAGCAAAAATTGGCCATCGTCTGGTCGATCCTTTGTTGGCTGGGAAAATCATTCGGTTCCATCGGTTTAACGATGATCGAACGCTTGTCATGTGATCAAAAGCACTGGAGCCAAATATCTGGAAGATCGTCCGGACGGATATTGGTTGAGGCACGATGCGAAAGGCCCCCACCCCCAGCCAAATGGTCACCGAACGTCTATAATGAAAATTTACCTTCCGCTGTTACGAGAGGCGCGGGACCATCGTCACCGCCCGGAGTGGGAACCGGGCGGAAGCTATTGGGCCGTCCATGGCAGATCCTGGAGCAGAAAGCGGCGCGCCAGCCGTGGCCGACCAACGCCAGCCGCGTCAGGCACGGCTGGTGAAGGCGGCGCTTGGCTGCGTGCGGCTTGGCCAGTTCGACATCACCATTCGCAACGTCTCGCAAAGCGGGGTCGGCGGACAAAGTCCGCATATGCTGCACATTGGCGAACGGTTGACCGTATACCTGCCCGGCCACGACCCGATGATGGGCACCGTGCGCTGGGTCGTCGAGCAGCGATTCGGGATCGAAACCGATGTTGAAATCCATCCCGGCCGCCTGCGCGGCGCGCTGGGCGAGGGCCTCACCACCGCCGACGGCAAGGCAGAGTTTCAGATCGTACCGGCGCCCCGAATCTCGGCCAGGCGCCCGGGCCTGGGCATCGCCCCTTCACCCTTCACGGGCGGCGGTATCGGCCGGCGCTGAAGACGCCAACGGCAGAGAACGGCTGATTGCCGTCATTACCCTTATCGTCACCCCGGACTTGATCCGGGGTCCCGCTTGAAGTCAAAGACGGATTATGCGGTCAAAAAGCGGGATCCCGGATCAAGTCCGGGATGACGAAGGTGCGTTAAGCAGCGTCTGCTCACCACCCCGAGAACGGCCCTTCCAATCACATGTCCCGAAAAGAAAAGCCGGGGGGGGGGGGGGTGGCGGTTTCCCCGGTTGTGACGATGAATGTCGTTAGGTGTCAGGCGACGTGGCGGACTTCGTTGCCGTCGTCGTCGATGTCGCGCAGCACATAACCGCGGCCCCAGACCGTCTCGATATAATTTTCGCCTTCGCAGGCCAGCGCGAGCTTCTTGCGCAGCTTGCAGATAAAAACGTCGATAATCTTCAGTTCGGGCTCGTCCATGCCGCCATAAAGATGGTTGAGGAACATTTCCTTGGTCAGCGTCGTGCCCTTGCGCAGCGAAAGCAGCTCGAGCATCTGATATTCCTTGCCGGTCAGATGCACGCGCGTCGTGTCGACCTCGACCGTCTTGGTGTCGAGGTTGACCGCCAGCTTGCCCGTCTTGATGACGCTCTGGCTATGCCCCTTCGACCGGCGGACGACCGCGTGGATGCGGGCGACCAGCTCGTCGCGATGGAAGGGCTTGGTGACATAATCGTCGGCACCGAAGCCGAACGAGCGCACCTTCGAATCCATTTCGGAAATGCCCGACAGGATCAGCACCGGCGTCTGCACCTTGGCGGTGCGCAGCTTTTTCAGCACGTCATAGCCGTGCATGTCGGGCAGGTTCAGGTCGAGCAGGATGATGTCGTAATCATAGAGCTTACCCAGGTCCAAGCCTTCCTCACCAAGATCGGTGGTATAGACGTTGAAGCCTTCGGTCGTGAGCATCGTGTCGATCGCCTTCGCGGTCGTCGGCTCGTCCTCGATCAGCAGTACGCGCATTGGGCACCCCTTGAATGTTCCCACGATAATCCCGCGAACCGATCGCATGACTATCAAGGATGTCACCGACCAACCCCGTTCTCAGGACTGCCGGAACATTAACCACGAAACTAATGAAGGGAAAAGGTTAATTTTGATTTAACCCGCACAACTCCACGAGTCGCGCCCTATTTGCAACACGCGCTCAGCCGGTTTTCGCATCGTGGTGGAGCGCGATATACCGGTCGTGCGCGCCGGTGCACGAGATCTTCAGCGTATCGACCAGATGGTCCGAGAGCGCCCGCACACGGGCCGGACGCAGCCGCGACGGCGGCGACAACAGGTGCAGGTGCGATTGCGGCAACGACCAGTCGGTCAGGATCGGGACGACCGCACCCGACGCCAGCTCGTCGGCAGCAATGAAGTCGGGCAGCACCGCGATGCCGACCCCCGCGATGATCAGCGGAACCATGACGTCGCCATTGTTCGCGAACAGCGGGCCCGTCGGCAGCACCGTCGCCTCTTCGCCCTTGCGATGGAAATGGAGCGGCATCGCGCGCTGGCGGTGGCCGTAGCCGATCAGCCGGTGGCCCGCGAGTTCGAGCGGATGCCTGGGCGTGCCATGTTTCTCCAGATAGGCGGGGCTGGCGATCACCGACGCTGCGACCGGCGCGATCGTCCGCGCGAGCAGGCTGGAATCGGCGAGCGGCGAAATGCGCAGCGTCAGGTCGATCCCTTCGGCAATCGGATCGTTGCGCGCGTCGCTCAATAGCACGTCGATCTCGACCGCGGGATGCCGGTCGAGAAAGGCGGCGAGCGGCGGCCCGAGCACCTTGATCCCGAAGCTCATCGGCGCGGCAAGGCGGATCGGTCCCGCGAGGTCCTGGCGATCGCCGCGCGCTGCCTCCGTCGCTGCGGTCGCCGCCGCGACCATCGCGCGCGCCTCGCCCAGCAGCCCCTCGCCCGCGGTCGACACCGCAACGACGCGCGAACTGCGGTGGAGCAAGGTGATGCCGAGCGACGCCTCGAGCCGCGTCACCGCCTTCGACACGCTCGCCTTCGACAGGCCGAGCGATGCCGCCGCCGTGGTGAAACTGCCGCCATCGGCGACGGCGACGAAACAGGCCCAGCCTTCATAGTCGGGAAGCGCCATCAGATACTCCAAGCTTAGGGCGAACGGTGCAAATCGCCCGCATGATTAGCGCCTATATAGAAACGATGGTTTTCCATCTACGCTATTTTAGAAACGATCCATCCGCCTATCTTGACCTCAACAGATGAGCGCCGCCGGACACCGATGTTCCGGCGCGGCGCTGAAAGAAAGGATAAGGCCATGATCGACATTCGCAAATTCGACACGCTCGGCCACGCCGACCACGGCTGGCTCGATGCCCGTCACCATTTCTCCTTCGCGAACTACCATGACCCGAAGCGGATGGGCTGGGGCGCACTGCGCGTCTGGAACGACGATGCCATTGCGGCGCAGTCGGGCTTCCCCCCGCACCCGCACCGCGACATGGAAATCATCACTTATGTCCGCACCGGCGCGATCAGCCACCGCGACTCAATGGGCAATGCCGGCCGCACCGCGGCGGGCGACGTCCAGGTGATGAGCGCCGGCACCGGCGTGACGCACAGCGAGTTCAATCTGGAGGATGAGGAAACGACGTTGTTCCAGATCTGGATCATGCCCGACCGTGACGGCGGCAATCCCGGCTGGGGCGCCCGCCAGTTTCCGCAGGCCGATCGTTCGGGCCAGTTCGTGACGCTGGCAAGCGGCATCGATGGTGACGAAGACGCGCTGCCGATTCGCGCCAATGCCCGCGTCGCCGCCGCAACGGTGAACGCCGGGACAAGCATTTCGTACCGCCTCGAAGCCGGACGCCACGCCTATCTGGTCGCCGCCAAGGGCCGCATCCGGGTCAATGGCGAGGATGCCGATCCGCGCGACGGCATCGCACTCCGCGATGTCGGCACGATCGAGGTCGAAGCGCTCGACGACGCCGAGCTGGTGCTGGTCGACAGCCTCTGACGAACCCCGGGCCGCCGATCCCCCCTCCCTGGCGGCGGCCCATACTGGTGCCGCGAGCCCTTCCCCCAAAACAGGGACGGCTCGCGGCACACCCTTCCCAGCCTCCGCGACATGAAAAGGAGTATCCCGATGACCCATATTCTTCGCATCGACGCCAGTGCCCGCAATGAAGGATCGACGACGCGTCCGCTCGCCGACCAGCTCGTCAATCGCCTCGTCGAACAGGGCTATGGCGCGACCGTCACCCGCCGCGACCTCAACACGGCGCCGCCGGCGCTGCTGACCGAAAGTTGGATCGGCGCCAACTTCACCGACGAAGCGGCGCGCAGCGACGAGCAAAAGGCCGTGCTCGCAGGGTCGGACGAACTGATCGCCGAGCTGGAAGCCGCCGACACGATCGTCATCACCGCCCCCATCTATAATTTCGCGATCCCCGCCTCGCTCAAAGCCTGGGTCGACCTGATCGCCCGCGCCCGCCGCACCTTCCGCTATACCGAAGCTGGCCCCGAAGGCCTGCTCAAGGGCAAGCGCGCCTTCATCGTCTTCGCCTCGGGCGGCGTGCCGCTGGGCAGCGCGGTCGATTTCGCGAGCGGATACCTCAAGCATATCCTGGCCTTCGTCGGCATCACCGACGTCACGATCATCGCCGCCGACGGCCATCTGACGGACGGCGAAGCGATGGGCCGCGCGGCCACCGCAATCGACGGCTTGCAGCAGGCCGCCTGACCCGCCGGGCGCGGCCCCTCCCCATCCCGGGGCGGCGGCTCATCCCCATTCAAATCAACGCAAGGACAGTCATTATGGCCAAGATACTGGTGCTTTATTATTCGAGCTATGGTCATGTCGAACAGATGGCCGACGCCGTCGCCGAGGGCGCGCGCGCCGCGGGCGCCGAGGTCGACATCCGCCGCGTCGCCGAAACCGCTCCCGCAGCGGTGGTGCAGGCCGCGGGTTTCAGGACCGACACCGCGCACCCGCTGCTGAGCGACCCCGGCGAACTGGCGAATTATGACGCGATCGTCGTCGGCACGCCGACGCGCTTCGGCCGCATGTCGAGCCAGATGGCCAGCTTCTGGGACACCGCCGGCGGCGTGTGGGCGCAGGGCAAGCTGAACGGCAAGGTGGGTGCAGCCTTCACCTCGACCGGTTCGCAGCATGGCGGCCAGGAAACGACGCTCTTTTCGGTCCTCACCAACCTCCTCCACTTCGGCTTGACGATCGTCGGGCTCGACTATGGCTTTGCCGGCCAGATGGGCGTCGAAACGGTCAAGGGCGGCGCGCCTTATGGCGCGACGACGATCGCCGGCGGTGACGGTTCGCGCCAGCCGGGCGAAGCCGACCTCGGCGGCGCCCGCTATCTTGGCGAGCGCGTCGCGCGCACCGCCGCGAAGCTGGCGGCCTGAACCGATGCGCCGTCTCCCGAGCCTTTTTGTTTCGCACGGCTCGCCGATGATGGCGCTCGAGCCCAGCCCGGCGCGGGACTTCCTCGCCGGGCTGGGCAGCCGCCTGCCGCGTCCGCGCGCGATCCTGATCGTGTCGGCGCATCATGATGCGGCATATCAGGGCGGCAGGGCGACGGTGACCGCATCACCCGCCCCGCCGACAATCCACGACTTCGGCGGCTTTCCCGACGAATTGTTCGCGATGCGCTATGCCGCGCCGGGCGATCCGGCGCTGGCGGCGCGGGTCGTCGAGCTACTGGCGGGTCACGGCCTTGCCGTGACCGCCGATCCGGCACGCGGGCTCGATCATGGCGCCTGGGTGCCCCTGTCGCTGATCTACGCAGAGGCCGATATTCCCGTCGTCCAGCTTTCGATCCACTCGAACGCTTCGCCCGAATGGCATTTCGCGCTGGGCCAGGCGCTGGCGCCGCTCGCCGACGAGGGCGTGCTGATCATCGGATCGGGCAGTATCACGCATAATCTGCGCGCGCTGTTTTCGGCGCGCCTGCCGATCGATGCCCCGGCGCCCGCATGGGTCACCGATTTCACCGGCTGGGTCGCCGACCGGATGGCGGCGGGCGCGGTCGACGACCTGCTCCACGCAGTCGAACGCGCACCGCACGGCCGCGATAATCACCCGACGCCCGATCATATATTGCCGCTGTTCGCGGCGATGGGCGCGGGCGGGGCCGCGTTCGAGGCCGAGCGGCTGCACCATAGTGTGACATATGGCCTGCTGGCGATGGATGTTTATGCGTTCGGCGGGAAATGAAGATCTGGGCAAAGAGGCCGGTTTCGGCTGGAGGCGGACGTTTGGGAGGCTTGCTCTCTCCCCTTTAGGGGAGAGATACGGAGGCTTGCCGGTTTACCGGCTAGCCGCAGTTGAGAGGGGCTTTTACGCGTCCCCCTCTCCCAACCCTCTCCCCTAAAGGGGAGAGGGCTATATGGCCCCTCCCCACCCCGAAACAGACCTTGCCCCTGATCCACATCCCGCCATGATGGACGTCAGGCCGCGCGCACCCTATAGCGCGCCATGCTTCTTTCAGACCGTGTCCTTTTTCTCGACGGCGAGGCGCTCGTCATCGACAAGCCTGCCGGCCTGCCGGTCGACGCCCCGCGCGACGGCAGCATCAGCCTCGAAAACCATCTTGACCTGTTGAAGTTCGGATTCAAGCGCTGGCCGCTCGCCGTCCACCGGCTCGATCGCGACACCTCGGGCTGCCTGCTCCTCGCGCGCAATCCCAAGGCGCACGGCCGTTTCACCCGCGCCTTCGAAAGCCGCGAGGTCGAAAAACAATATCTCGCGATCGTCGACGGGGTGCCGGCGAGCGACGGCGGGACGATCGACCTGCCGCTGGCGAAGACATCGACCGCGGAGGACGGCTGGCGCATGGTCGGCGATCCGAAGGGCAAGCCGTCGGTATCGCATTGGGAAAAGCTGGCGGTCGTCGGCGACCGCGCGCTGCTGCGTTTCCGTCCCGAAACCGGCCGCACCCATCAGCTGCGCGTCCACGCGCTCGAAGGCCTTGGCTTTCCGCTCTTCGGCGATCCCGTTTACGGGCGCGGCGGCACCAAGACGCGCACGCTGCTCCACGCCGAACGGCTGGTCGTAAAACGTGACGTCAAGCCGTCGATTATCGCCGAGGCGCCCTTTCCCGACAGCTTCGTGGCATTGGGCTTTGCGGCGCCGGAGGGAGCGGAGCCGACGCGTGGCTGAGATTCCCGAAAGCGCGATCAGCGAGAAGTTTCTCGCGGGGACCGGGCCCGGCGGACAGAATGTCAACAAGGTCGCGACCGCGTGCCAGCTGCGCGTCAACGTCTATGCGCTCGGCCTGACCCCCGACGCGTATAAGCGATTGAAAACACTCGCGGGAAGCCGGATGACCGGCGAGGGCGAACTCGTCATCCTCGCGCGCCGCTATCGCACGCAGGAAGCGAACCGCGCAGATGCGCGGGCGCGGCTCCATGAACTGGTCGATGCCGCGCTGGTCCGCCCCGAACGGCGGATCAAGACCAAGCCGAGCAAGGCGGCGAAGGCGAAGCGCGTCGACAGCAAGAAGGCGCGCAGCACGGTGAAGGCGGGACGCGGACGGGTGCGCGGGACCGACTGACGCACCCGGATGACCAGCCTCTACCGCCTCGACGCGCCGGCGCGCGCGATCGCCGCCGCTTTCGGTGCCGAGGCAGGCGACGATCCGTGGACGGGCGATTATGTCGCGCCGGGGCGCCCCGCTCCGGTGATCGTCAGCGACGGCCGCGTCCGGTCGCGGCGTTTCCTGCGCCCGAAATTATGGGGCGTGCCGCCGCCGCCGCAAGGCACGCGCCCGCTGACCACCGTCCGCAACCTCGAAAGCCCGTTCTGGATCGGGACGCTGCGCCATCCCGAACTGCGCTGCCTGGTCCCCGCCACCGCCTTCGTCTTCTGGTCGGGACCCGACGGAGCGCGGCGCCAGCACTGGTTTTCGCTGCCCTCGCGCCCGATCTTCGCCTTTGCCGGAATCCAGCGGCAGATCGAGGATTGGCCGGGCTTCGCGATGCTGACGACCGAGCCCAACCGGCTCGTCGCGCATTATCAACCCAAGCTCATGCCGGTCATCGTCCATGCCGAGGATTATGACCGCTGGCTGACCGCCGACTGGCGCGAGGCGGCAGCGCTCGTCACCGCCTATCCAAGCCAGTTGATGGCCGTCGGGGACACCCCGCCCTGACCGGCAAAATTCACCATGGGCTTTGACATAACGGTAACCATCGGTGCGCTAGAAAAGCGCGAATCGAATCGCACCAGGGATCGCCAAATCGTGCCGAGGAACAACAGCATCAGCCAGTCCGCACCCGACGGGCGCCGCGCCGCGCGCGCCGATGTCTCGGCGCGGGCGCGGCTGCGCGAGGCGGGGATGAACCCGTTCGACGTCGACCTGTTCGACCTGTCGTCGACGGGCTTTCGCTTTTTCTCCTATTCGCCGCCCGCGGTCGACACGCATCTTTGGGTCAACCTGCCCGGGCTGCAATTGCTCGAAGCGGTCGTTCGCCGCGTCGACGGCACCAATTGCGGCTGCGAATTCGTCAGCCCGCTGCACCCGTCGGTGACGCAGCATATGCAGACCAAGCTGCGCAAATAGACGCGGCCGGGGCCTAGAGCGCGGGCTTTTCCGATTTTTTGAGGATATGCTTCCACTCGTCGGGGGTGACGCGCCCGACCGAGAGCCGCGACTGGCGGATCAGGTCCATGTCGGCGAGCTTCGGATCGGCCTTGACCGCCGCGAGCGTCACCGGATGCGCGAGCGCGCGGACGGGCTCGACGCGCACCACGACCCACGGCGACCCCTTTTCGGCGGTGGGATCGGGAAAGGCGGTCTCGACGATCTTCATGATCCCGACGCATTCCTTGCCGATGTTGCTGTGGTAGAAAAAGGCCTCGTCGCCGGCCTTCATCGCCATCATGTTGAGCTTCGCGGTGTGATTGCGCACGCCGTCCCAGATCCCGGTGCCGTCGTGCACAAGCTGGTCCCACGCATAGGCGTCGGGTTCGGATTTCATCAGCCAATATGATTTTGCCATGCCGCCCTCTTAGCAAGCGGTGCCGGTTTGAAAAGAGCGAGCCTCTTTCGCGCGGCCGCATAGGGGCTTACATGCGGGACCAGAGTCGCGGGAACGCCCCGCCCAGCAACGGACCCAGATCATGACCGCCGCCGTACCCGTCATCTCCATGTCGCTTCCCGCCGACGAATTCGCCCGCGATTTCGGCGCCTCGTTCGAACGCTTCGGTTTCGCGATGATCACCGATCATGGCATCGATCCGGCGCTGATCGACGAAGCATGGGACAAGGCGAAGGCCTTTTTCGCGCTGCCCGAGGCGGCAAAGCGCGCCTATCATATCGCGGGCAGCGGCGGCGCGCGCGGCTATACGCCGTTCGGCACCGAAATCGCCAAGGGCGCGAAAGAGGTCGACCTCAAGGAATTCTGGCACGTCGGGCGCGACCTGCCCGCGGGGCACCGGCTGGCCGCGCAACAGCCGAACAATGTCTGGCCCGCTGAAGTCGACGGCTTTCGCACCGCCTATGACAGGCTCTTCGCCGAATTCGACCGCGTCGGCGGGCGGCTGCTCTCCGGCATCGCGCGCTACCTTGGCCTCGCCCCCGATTTCTTCGACGACAGCGTCGCCGACGGCAACAGCGTGATGCGCCTGCTCCACTATCCGCCCGTCGAGGCGCCCGCGAAGGGCATCCGCGCCGAGGCGCATGAGGATATCAACACGATCACCCTGCTGCTCGGCGCCGAGGAAGCGGGGCTCGAAATCCTCGACAAGGACGGCAGCTGGCTGCCGGTCAGCCCGCCGCCGGGCGCGATGGCGGTCAACGTCGGCGACATGCTGCAACGGTTGACCAACGACCGGCTGCCGTCGACCACCCACCGCGTCCGCAACCCCGACGCGGGACGGGCCGGCGTCGCGCGCTATTCGATGCCCTTCTTCCTCCACTTCCGTTCGGACTATCCGATCGAGACGCTGGCAAGCTGTATCGACGCCGCGCACCCGAACCTGTATCCCGACCCGATCACCGCCGATGACTATCTGCAGGAACGGCTGCGCGAGATCGGCCTGAAGAAATAGCCCCACCCCATGGCGGAACCGGTGCGCGCGCGCCGCGTATAGGCGCCATGGCTATTCGGCACTGGGCACTTTCCGGCTTGTTATGCCTGTCGGCGCTGACGCTGGCGGCATGCGGCGGTGTAAGCGATCGACAAGATTCGGCGGCGCCTCGCACCGGCGCGGAGATATCGCAACCGGACGCTGAGCCAGCGCCGCCGGGCGCCGCGGCACCGAGGGCCCCCGGCACGCCTCTCGCTTCTGCGGCGCCCGGCGCATCACCGCGATCCTGCGCCACCGAACTCGGCGCGGCCGCCGCCGGACGGCGCGTTGACCTGTGCCGCCGCGTTTCGCCCGCCACCCGCCCACCCTGCCACGCCGCCAACAGCTGCGCGATGATCGAGGACGAGATCGCCCGCAGTTGCGCGCTCATACAAGGCGACGGTGCCTCGGCACCGGGTTGCGGCCCCGAATCGACCAGCAAGGAGGCGGCCGCCGAGGTCGTGAAACGCTATTATTCCGCGATCGACGCGCGCGACTTCGATACCGCGTGGCAGCAGTGGGGCGACGATGGCCCGCCGCGGCAAACACGCGAGACATTTCGCGCCGGCTTTGCCCGGACGCAGTCGACCCGCGTGACCATTGGCGCGGTGACGGATGGAGAGGGCGCGGCGGGATCGATCTTTCTGACGGTGCCTGTCACCGTCGATGCGGTTGTCGATTCGGGCCGGCATCAGAAATTTCGCGGTCATTATATTCTGCGCCGGGTCAATGGCGTCGACGGGGCGAGCGCCAGCCAACTGCGCTGGCATATAGAGTCGGCCGCGCTCAAAGCCGTCGCGGCGGGCTAGCCGCTCAGCGCTCCGCCCAATAATCGAACACCGCCTGTTGCTGTTCGCGGATGAAGCGCGCCGCCGCCGCGCCCTCCCATGGCCCGTCATAGCCGAGCAGCAGCGCGGTGCCGCCGACCCACCAGCCCTGGCCGGGCAAGCGGTCGCTTTCGCGCACCACCAGCACCGCGAGGTCGGGTTCGCCGTCGAGCGCGCTCAGGCGGTCGACTTCCTCCAGCGTCCGGCACACCGCGCGCATCTTGGGCCGCGTGAAACGGAACCCCAGATCGCCGAGCAGTTCGGAATAGCTGACGCTGCGTCCTTCGCGCGCCGCCGCGACCAGGATCGCACGGATGCGCGGGGCGTCGCCAAGCGCGGCGACGTCGGCAGCGGCGGCCTCGCCGCCTAGGCCTTGGTCGCGGGCGCTTTTGGCGGCCATGGGATGAAACCGGAGGTGCGACGAACATAATCGGCATAGCCGGGACGCGTCTTGTGCAATCCCTTTTCGAGCAGCGCCTTGCCCGACCATTTGACGAGCGTGAAGGTCAGGAAAATGGGGCCGATGACGCTGGCTAGCGCAATCGCCCATCCCGCTTCCGCCGCGACGAGCCAGATGCCCCACCAGGCCAGCGCGTCGCCGAAATAATTGGGATGCCGCGTATAGCGCCACAGGCCGGTGTCGAGCACCTTACCCTTGTTCGCCGGGTCATTGCGAAAGCCATTGAGCTGCAAATCCCCGACAGTTTCGAACGCGATGCCGATCAGCGCGGCGAACATGCCGAATTTCGCGAGGAGCCCGACAACCGCGGGCGGGTGCGTGGCGCTCGCCCAGATGCCGAGCTGCGCCGGAAGGCAGGTGATGAAGAGCAGGGGCGCCTGGGTCAGGAACACCGACACGAGCGCGGTCCGGGACCAGCTCCACCCCTTTGTCTCCATCGTCCGGGCGATGATCTTCGCATAGCGCGGATCCTCGCCCTGCGCGCGCCAGCGCAGGAACAGGTGGGCGGCAAGCCTGAGCCCCCAGATCGTGACGAGGACGAGGATCAACTGGGTCCGCAGCCCGTCGAAACCCGCCTGCGTCGCCGCCGCCCATGCGAGCAGCACCATGCCGAGCGCCCAGAAGGCGTCGATGAACGACACATCGCGGATCGCCACCGACGCGCGCCACAACAGCAGGATAGCGCCGACCAGCACGGCGAAATTGATCGCCAGCAAAACCGCCGCATCGCTCATGCCCGCTCTCCTGTTTCCACCTCGCTGCCGACGATATCATCGATCGAGCGCACCGCGCGTTCCGGAAATTTCGGAATACAACTTTTATAGACGTCCAGCACCTTCGTCATGTCGGCCCGAAAATCGCCGGTCGGCCAGATCAGCGGGCCAAGCCCGCCGGTCCGCGTTCCATAATCCATGAAGCCGACGACCATCGGCACCTTGGCGGCGAGCGCGATCTGATAAAAGCCGGTACGCCATTTCTTCGCCTTGCCGCGCGTCCCTTCGGGCGCGACGGTCAGCATGAATTCGGCGCGGCGAGCGAATTCCTGAACCATCGCCTGAACGACATTGCCGCCACCCTGACGGTCGACCGCAATGCCGCCCATCTGGCGCATGAAACCGCCGATCGGCCAACGGAAAAGCGATAGCTTGGCCATGAAATGGGGACGAATGCCGACATCGGCGGTCAGGCCGAGGAAATTGACGAAATCCCAGTTACTGGTGTGCGGCGCCGCAATGATGATGAAACGCCGCGGTTCCGGCACTTCGCCCACCGCGGTCCACCCCCGCATCCGGTATGACCGCAGTAGCAAACGGCGCACCGCCCGCGCCAGCAGCCCCGGCGGATCGTCTTCGATGGACTTCAAATCGCTTTCCCCCTGCTCCGCAATTGCGCGAAAGAAAGGTCGCGCGCAAGCGGCTTGCTAGCGCCCCGGCTTTCTGCTCCTTAGGGTCCTCAGCTTTATTTGGGGGAGACGGTGATGAGGACGATGATCGCGCTGCTGGCGTCGGCGATGCTGGTGGCGACACCGGGCATCGCGCAAGCGGCGCCGCGCCCCGACCAGCTCGCCTTTCGCGACCTTTACAAGGAGCTCGTCGAGACCAACACGACGCTGTCGTCTGGCAGCTGCACTCTCGCCGCCGAGCGCATGGCGGCGCGGCTGAAGGCCGCGGGCTTCACCGATGACCAGCTCACGCTCTTCGCGACGCCCGAAAATCCGAAGGAAGGCGGCCTGGTCGCCGTCTATCCGGGCACGTCGAAGACCGCCAAGCCGATCCTGCTCATCGCGCATATCGACGTCGTCGAGGCAAAGCGCGAGGATTGGGAGCGCGACCCGTTCGTGATGGTCGAGGAAAATGGCTATTTCTATGGCCGCGGCACCGCCGACGACAAGGCGCAGGCGGCAGTGTGGATCGATACGCTGATCCGTTTCAAACAGCAGCGATATAAGCCCAAGCGCACGGTGAAGGTCGCGCTGACCTGCGGTGAGGAAACCAATGGCGCGTTCAACGGGGCGCAATGGCTCGCGGCGAACAAGCGCGACCTGATCGACGCCGAATTCGCGCTGAACGAAGGCGGCGGCGGGGACAGCGATGGCAAGGGCAAAGTTATCGGTCAGTCGGTACAGGTCGGCGAAAAGACCTTCGCCAATTTCCGCCTCGAAACGCGCAATCCCGGCGGCCACAGTTCGGCCCCGGTTCCGGCCAATGCCATCTATCAGCTGGCACACGCGCTGGCGAAGATCGGCGATCACGACTTCCCGGTCGAAATGACCGACACGACGCGGCGTTTCTTTGCCGAAGCCGGCGCCGCGCGCGCCGACGAGATCGGCAAGGCGATGGTTGCGCTGTCGAAAAATCCGGCCGACAAGGCGGCCGAGGCGATCGTCAACAGCGACCCGTTCCTGCACAGCAACCTGCGCACGACGTGCGTCGCGACCATGCTCGACGGGGGGCACGCCCCGAACGCGCTGCCTCAGCGCGCGGGCGCGAACGTCAACTGCCGCATCTTTCCGGGGCACAGCATCGAATCGATCGGTGCGGAGCTTGCCGGGGTGATCGGCGATAGCGGTGTCACCATCACCCAGCTTCCGCCCAAACGCCCGGCACCGCCCGCCCCGCCGCTCGATCCGAAAGTGATCGGCCCGATGCAGAAGCTTGTCGATCAATATTGGCCGGGCTTGAAAGTCGTCCCCGCGATGGCGAACGGCTATACCGACGCGACCTTCCTCGGCGCGGCCGGCATTCCGACCTACGGCATGCCCGGCATGTGGGGCGACCCCGACGGTAACGGCGCACACGGCCTCAACGAACGCATGGAGGTGCGATCGGTCTATGTCGGGCGCGATTATATGTTCGATCTGGTGAAGGCCTACGCCGACAAGCCGTAGTTCGGTGTGAGGGAGCGGGCTGGGACTGGTTTATCCCACGAACGCGCGTTCGATCACGAAGTCGCCGGGTGCGGCGTTCGAGCCCTCGTTGAAGCCCAGTTCGCCGAAACGCGCCTGCAGGTCGCGGATCATCGCCATGCTGCCGCACATCATGATGCGGTCGCCGGCGGGATCGAATGCGGTCGGGCCGGTCAGCGGGTGACCGAAAAGCTGGCCGCCCGCGATCAGCGCGTCGATGCGCCCCTCGGTCCGGAACGGCTCGCGGGTCACCGTGGGAAGATAATGGAATTGCAGCAACGCCTGATCCTGCACCAGCGGATCGCCGGCGAGCTGGCTTTCCAGGTCGTCGCGGAAGGCGAGGTCGCTGACCCGCCGCACGCAATGGACGAGCGAAATCTGGTCGAAGCGATCATAGATGTCGGGATCGCGCGCGAGGCTGAGGAAGGGGGCAAGGCCGGTGCCGGTCGACAGCATGAACAGCCGCTTGCCGGGGAGCAAGGCATCGGCGACGAGCGTCCCCGTCGGCTTGCGGCCGAGATAAACGGGGTCGCCGGGCTGGATCTTCTGGAGCCGCGAGGTCAGCGGGCCGTCGGCCACCTTGATCGAGAGAAACTCCAATTCTTCGGCATAGGCGGGGCTGGCGATCGAATAGGCACGCAGCAGCGGACGCCCCTCGCCGCCGGGCAGGCCGATCATCACGAATTCGCCCGAGCGGAAGCGGAAGCTGGGCGGCCGCGTGATCGTGAAGCTGAACAGATGTTCGTTCCAGTGGCGGACCGAGCGCACCTCCTCGACCGTCAGCGAGGCGGAGGGGGCAAGCGTTGCGGCGGCGGCGATACGGTCGCTCATGGTCGGTTTTCCTGATGGTTCATATTGGGAGGAGAGAGGTCGAAGCCGGCGGCGGAAAGTTTGAGCGACGCCGCGGCGATCGCGGTGCTCACCGGCACGACATGGTCGGCTTCGACGAGCAGCGCGAGCGTCGCCTGCACCTGCTCGACCCGGTCGAGCGCCATATCGTGCCACAGGGCGATCAGGATCGCTTCCTCTTCGCCGATCTGCCGGCAAGGCATCGGCGCAAGCGTGATATCCTCGATCGCGCCCGTGCCGATCGACATCATCGCGGCATGGAAATCGGCGAGCGCCGGCAAGGCGCCGACCCCTTCGAAACCGCGCCGCAGCGCCTGCGGCGGGCAGCGCCGGCGCGCCACCGCATCGGCCCAGCCGCGCATCGCCCAGAGGAGGAAGCGGCTGCTGTTGCAGAGATTTTCGACGGGACGATCGACGAAGGCGTACATGCGGCTTTCCTGATATCGCACCCGGTTCGGCGCACGGCGCCTGCGCGCATAGATGTTAATGATAGTCATTCGCAACCAAGAAATTCTATCGGGCGGGGCTGGTCAGGCTCGGCCTGCGGCGGCGGCGCGGGGCGTATGAGCATGGGTCCGGGCGTGCGAAAGCTCCTTGGAGGGCATGTGTCCAAAGCGGCCGGAAGTGGGCGCTAGCCAAATAACCGTCGCCCCGCCCCGCCGCCATGTGCGAGCGAGCAGCCGCTATAAAGACATAAGCCCGGCACGCGCAGACAGGTCTTTCGCGGCTTTGCGCACGCTATCGGCACCCGCTTTCGCCTTTTGACGGCTTCGCCTTTGCCATGGCGGCCCAGCCTTGCTATCGGCGGATCAACCATGGCGAATACGACCGACGATCCCGACAATAACGAACCCGTCCCCGGCCAGATCGATACCCCGTTCGACAGCGCGCTGTCCGAGCGCTATCTCGTCTATGCGCTGTCGACGATCACCGCGCGGTCGCTGCCCGACCTGCGCGACGGGCTGAAACCCGTCCACCGCCGCCTGTTATGGGCGATGCGCGCGATGCGGCTCGATCCGTCGCAGGGTTACAAGAAATCCGCCCGCGTCGTCGGCGACGTCATCGGCAAATTCCACCCGCACGGCGACACCTCGGTCTATGACGCGATGGTCCGGCTCGCGCAGGATTTCGCGCTGCGTTACCCGCTCGTCGACGGCCAGGGCAATTTCGGCAATATCGACGGCGATAATGCCGCGGCGTATCGCTATACCGAGGCGCGGCTGACGCGCGTCGCGGTCGACCTGATGCAGGGGCTCGACGACGGCACGGTCGATTTCAAACCGACCTATAATGGCGAATATGACGAGCCCGAGATCATGCCGGGGCTGTTCCCGAACCTGCTCGCCAATGGTGCGACCGGGATCGCGGTCGGCATGGCGACGAACATCCCGCCGCATAATGCCGCCGAGGTGATCAACGCGGCGCTGGTGCTGATCGAAAACCCGCACGCCGAACTGGCCGCGTTGCTCGAGCATGTGAAGGGCCCCGATTTCCCGACCGGCGGCATCGTCGTCGACAGCGCCGAGACGATCGCGCACGCCTATGAGACCGGCCGCGGCGGCTTTCGCGTCCGCGCGCGCTTTTCGACCGGCAAGGCGGCGGACGGCGCGTGGGAAGATACGGGAATCGAAAAACAGCCGGGCGGCACCTGGCAGCTGGTGGTCAGCGAAATCCCCTATGGGGTCGCCAAGGGCAAGCTGATCGAGGCGATCGCGCAGCTGATCGCCGACAAGAAATTGCCGATCCTGGAAGATGTGCGCGACGAGAGCGCCGAGGATCTGCGCATCGTCATCGAGCCCAAGAGCCGCAACGTCGACCCCGATGTGCTCAAGGAAAGCCTGTTCCGGCTGACCGACCTCGAAAGCCGCTTCGCGCTCAATCTGAACGTGCTCGATGCGACCCGCACGCCGAAGGTGATGGGGCTCAAACAGCTGCTCGCCGAATGGTTGCAGCACCAGATCATCGTCCTCGTCCGCCGTGCCGAGCACCGGATCGGCAAGATCGACGACCGGCTCGAACTCGTCGGCGGCTATCTGATCGCCTTCCTCAACCTCGACCGGGTTATCGAGATCATCCGCACCGAAGATGAGCCGAAGGCGGTGATGATCGCCGAATTCGAGCTGACCGACCGCCAGGCCGAGGCGATCCTCAACATGCGCCTGCGGTCCTTGCGCAAGCTTGAGGAAATGGAGCTGAAGCGCGAGCAGGCCGACCTGATCGCCGAGCGCGAGGAGCTGGCGAAGCTGGTCGAAAGCCCGGCGCGGCAGAAGACGCGGCTGCGCAAGGATCTCGAAAAGCTGCGCGACGTCTATGGCCTCGACACGCTGCTCGGCGCGCGGCGCACGACGATTTCCGAAGCCGCCCCGGCGCGCGACATTCCCCTGGACGCGATGATCGAGAAAGAGCCGGTGACGGTGATCCTGTCGAAACGCGGCTGGATTCGCGCCCAGCGCGGCCATGTTGCGGCGGACCAGTGGGGTGAGTTCAAGTTCAAGGAAGGCGACGAGCTGCTGTTCGCCGTGCATGCGCAGACGACCGACAAGCTGCTGATCGCGGCGAGCGACGGGCGTTTCTTCACCGTCGGCGCCGACAAGCTGCCCGGCGGGCGCGGTTTCGGCGAGCCGCTGCGGCTGATGGTCGATATCGATCCCGAGGCGCGAATCGTCGCGATGGTCCCCGCCACCCCCGACGGCCGCCTGCTGCTCGCCTCGACGAGCGGGCATGGCTTCATCGTCCAGATGGGCGAGGTGATCGCCGAAACGCGCAAGGGCCGCGGCGTCGTCAACCTGAAGCCCAAGGCGGTGCTCGCGGTGGTGCGGCGGATCGCGGCGGCGGATGACAGCGTCGCGGTGGTCGGCGAAAACCGCAAGCTCGTGGTCTTCCCCGTCGCCGAAGTGCCGGTGATGGCGCGCGGCCAGGGCGTCATGCTGCAACGCTATCGCGACGGCGGCTTGTCCGACGCGATCAGCTTTGCCTTTGCCGAAGGATTGAGCTGGGCGATGGGGGGCGACAGCGGCCGGACGCGGACCGAAACCGACCTTGCCCCGTGGCGCGTCGCGCGCGGGGCGGCGGGCCGGATGCCGCCGACCGGCTTTCCGCGGAACAATCGCTTCAGCTGACCGTATTTCATGTTGCCGTAAATAGCTTCTTTACCCCCGCTACCATAGGCATGGGCCAATGGGGAAAGGTCGCTCAAAACCTGCTGTTATGCCTATCGATCGCACCGGTGATGACCGGCCCTCTCTTTACGTCGGCTGGATCGACGCACTCCCTGTCCCGGCGGCGCTGATCCGCCCGATGGAGCGCGGCAATTTTCGCCTGCACGCGAGCAACGCCGCGTTCGACCGGCTCGACCTGTCGCCCGCGGGCGTCAACGCGCCGATCGAGCTGCTGCGCGCGATCGAACGCGCGGCGCACCACCCCGACGATACCCAGGAATTTTCCTGCCAGCTGGGCGAAGGACCGGCGGCGCGCGACCTGCGCGGATCGATCGGCCCGCTGTCCGAGGATTGCGGCGACGAATCGCTGTTCCTGCTGACGCTGATCGACCGCACCCAGGAAATGATGACCGAGCGCAACCTGCGCCGCGAGCTGGTGTCGGACAGCCTGACCGGGCTGCCCAACCGCGCGGGCTTCGAGGAACTGGTCGAACAGCGCGCGGCGGGCGAAGGCGCCGGCGACCATGCGATATTGCTGCTCGACCTCGCGCGGTTCAGCCGCATCAACGAACATATCGGCCCGCTCGCCGGCGACGAGCTGATCATCACCGTCGCGCGGCGGCTGAAATCGAGCCTGCGCAGCGGCGACATATTGGCCCGGACGGGCGGCGACGAATTCGCCATTTCAACCCGCGTCGCCGGCGGCCGCGCCGACATTCGTGAAATGGCGCGGCGTATCCGCGGCTGTTTCGACCATCCGTTCCGTATCGGCGAACTGAAAGTCAGCGTCGATTGCGCGCTCGGCTGCGCAATTCAGCCTTCGATTGACACCGATATCGGCGACCAGATCCGCCATGCGCAGATCGCGCTCAAGCGCGCCAAGCAGACCGACCGCATCGAAATCTACGAACCCGAAGCCGCGATGCTTTCGGACAACCGCTTCGGGCTCGAGACCGAACTGCGCAATGCGATCGAAGAGGACCGGCTGCACCTGGCCTTTCAGCCGCTGATCGAACTGGCGAGCGGCAAGGTATCGGGGTTCGAGGCACTCGCGCGCTGGGACAATAGCGAGGGCAAGTCGGTACCGCCGACCGAATTCATCCCGATCGCCGAAGATTCGGGGCTGATCGTCCCGCTCGGCCAGCGGGTGATCAGCCAGGCGGCGGCGGTGCTGGCCGACTGGGACCGGCAGAACGGCGTCCCTGTCGACTGTTATTTTTCGGTCAATGTATCGGCGATCCAACTCGTTCGCGACGATATCGCCGCGGTCGTGCGCCAGGCGCTCGCCACGCATGAAATCGGCGGCGAACGGTTGATGATCGAACTCACCGAAAGCGCGATCATCGGCGATCCCGACCTGGCGCTGTCGGTGCTGAGCGAGTTGAAGGCGCTCGACGCGCGGATCGCCATGGATGATTTCGGCACCGGCTATTCGAACCTCGCCTATCTGCAGCGCCTGCCGATCGACGTGCTGAAGATCGATCGCAGCTTCGTCGAACATATGGTCGACGATCGCGACAAGGTGGCGATCGTCCGCACGATCCAGAGCCTGGCCGAAGTGCTCGGCATGCGAACGACGGCCGAAGGGGTCGAGAACGCCGATCAGGCGCGGCTGCTGTCGGCGCTCGGCTGCGATTTCGGGCAGGGTTTCCTGTTCGCGCGGCCGATGGAAAGCAAGGCCGCGCTCGATTATTGGCGTCAGTCGCTGGTGCGCCCGATCTTCTGATCGACGAGGTCGGCGACGCGCGACGCGCCGGGAAAATCCTCTGCCACCCACGCCGCCTCGACCGCTTTCAACAGGCGCGCGACCTCGGGCCCCACCGCAACGCCGCGCGCGACGATATCGCCGCCCTTGAGTGGCAGCACCGGAACCTCCCAGCCGGCCAGCGCCTGCAGCGCCGCAGTCGCCGTCGCGCCATCGCCGGCGAGCAGGTAGACGTCGCGCGCCGCGTCGATGCCAATGGCATGCGCCAGTTGCCGCGCCGGGCGCGGGCCATCGCCGCGATGCGCCGCAAGAGCGCCAAGATATTTGCGCTGCCGCGTCGACAGGCGCAGCCGGCTCGCCACCTGTTCGGCCGCCGCCGGGTCGGCCGGCAGCAGCGCCGACAGGCGACGAAGCGCCGCGGGCGGCGTATCCGTCGTGTCCTCATTGGCGCGCAGGCGATCGAGCGCGGGGAGGAAAGCCGGGTCGAGTTCGGGGAGCAGGACGCCGAAAATCCCGTCGCCTGCCATTTGCGCCACGATCGCGCGCGGATCGGGCAGCGCCAATATCTTGATCAGTTCGTCGGCGATCCGTTCGCGCGACAGGCTTTTGAGCGACTGGCGCGCGGCAATGACCGCGGCGTGGCTGTCGGGGTCGAGTTCGCCGCGTCCGAAGCGCGCCGCGAAGCGATAGAAGCGCAGGATCCGCAGATGATCCTCGGCGATGCGCGTCGCGGCATCGCCGATGAAACGGATGCGACCCGCCTCCAGATCGGCGAGCCCGCCGAACCAGTCGTCGACCGCCCGCGTGCCCGGGTCGGCGTAAAGCGCGTTGATCGTGAAATCGCGCCGCGCCGCATCTTCGCGCCAGTCGTCGGCGAACGCCACCGTCGCGCGGCGCCCGTCGGTTTCGACGTCACGGCGCAGCGTCGTGATTTCGTGATGGTCGCCGCTCGCGATCGCGGTCACCGTGCCGTGCGCGATACCGGTCGGGATCACCTTGATACCGGCGGCTTCGAGCCGGCGCGACACTTCTTCGGGGCGAAGCGGCGTCGCGAGGTCGATATCGGTGACGGGCAGGGCGAGCAGCGTATCGCGCACCGCGCCGCCGACGATGCGGACCGCGCCGCCATCGGCCGTCAGCGCCGCGACGATCCGGTGCAGCCCCGGGCGGTCCAGCCATTCGGCGTGCGGCAACCGGGTCACCGGTGCCAGCCCGCCGGCATGCGCCGCGCCAGATTGATGATGATGCCCGCCGTCACGCCCCAGATCCGCCGTCCCTGCCAATGCATGTCATAATAGTGGCGATCATGGCCCTGCCAATGCGCCTGTTGCTGCATGTAATTGCCGGGGTCGAACAGGATGTCGAGCGGCACTTCGAACCAGTCCTCGACCTCGTCGGGGTTCGGATCGAGCGGCAGGTCGGGAGGGATCACCCCAAGCACCGGGGTGATGTGATAGCCGCTGCCCGAGCGATAGGCCTCGGTCGTGCCTGCGATCGTCACGTCGCGGCGGTCGAGCCCGATTTCTTCCTCCGCCTCGCGCAGGGCTGCGTCGATGGCGTCGCGGTCGCCGGGATCGATCTTGCCGCCCGGGAAAGCGACCTGCCCCGCATGGCTGCGCAGCCATTGCGGCCGCTGGGTCAGGATGACGCCCGGATCGGGCCGGTCGGTGAAGGCGATCAGCACCGCCGCGTCGCGCAGCGTCGGCATATCGTCCATCAGATAGGTTTCGTCCTCGCCCGCACCCGGCAGCAGGTTGGCGAGCGCGGTGCGCAGCTTTTCGGACAGCATCAGCGATCGACCAACGCAAAACGGGTGCCGTTCGACCAGATGGCGGGCGGCTCCGCCCCCTCGGCAAGCGCCATGTCGATGATCTCATAATAAAGCGCGCGATCGATCCGCGCCTCGAGCCCGTTGCCGATCGCGCCGCGGACGTGGAGGCGCGGATCGGGATTGTCGGCATCGCTGCCGAAGCCGAGCGGATGATCGGCGCCCGCCATGACGAGGTCGTCGGTGTCGAGGCGGAACACCAGCTTGCGCGCCGCCCCCTCGCCCTCGCTTTTCATCTCGACCGCGCGGAAGGGCGTATCCTCGACCGCGATCGACAGTTTCTCGGCAGGGGTGACGAGGACGTGGCCGCCGCCGGGTTCGCGGCGCAGGATCGTCGAGAACAGCTTGACCATCGCGGGACGATTGATCCGCCCGCCCTCATGATACCAGCTGCCGTCGGCGCGAATCTCCATCGCGCTGTCGCCCTCGCGCGCTGGATGCCATTGCTCGACCGGCGGCAGCTTGCGCGCCGCGAGCAGCTCGGCCGCTTCGGCGAGTGAGAGTTGCGAGAAGTCTTTCGGAAGCGAAGGCGCGGGGGTGACCATGGAACCGACATAGGGGGACAGGCGAGGGGTGCAAGTCCGCGACGCCATCAACAACTCCGTCATCCCGGCGAAGGCCGGGATCTCACCGGCGCGTCAGGACGAGAGGTCGAGATCCCGGCCTTCGCCGGGATGACGATTATTGGGTTACCTCGGCCCGATCATCCCCGCGCCCGTCGGCAAGGCATGGCCATTCACCACGCGAGCAAGCAGACGGCGGCGTTCGAACGGGCCGGGCAGGTCCCATACGCCCGTCGCATCGGCGTCGAAGCCGAAGAAGCGGCCATAATATTCGGGGTCGCCGATCATCATCAACGCGCTGTCGGCTTTGGTTTCCGCCGCTTCGAGCATATGCGCCATCAGCGTGCGGCCATGTCCGCCGCGCTGTTGGCCGGGGTATACGGCGACGGGGCCGACCATGACCAACGGTGTGGCCTTGCCGTCGGCCGCACGATGCGCGACCGGCCAGCATTGGATCGTGCCGATGAGCGCGCCGTCCTCGACCGCCGCGAAGCTGAGCGCGGGCACCGCGTCGACGCCGGCGCGGATGCGATAGGCGGTTCGTCCAAAGCGATCCGTTCCGAAAGCGGCGTCGAGCAGATGCTCGACCGCCTGCGGTTCGATATCGGACAATGGAAGTAACTCGACCAACGCGTACCCTTTCGCTAATGCGGCGGCGCTTTAGGGTCGCGGACCGGCAATGGAAAGCCGAATGTCGCGCTCGTTCGACAGGATGTTCTGGTGACCGATACATTGTGGCTGGAAGTGGCGGGCCTGACGGCCCAGGTGCTGACCGGCATTTATTCCGAAGAAACGCATCTGCCGCAGCCGCTGCGCATCTCGGTCCGCGCCAAGCTGGCGATGATCGATCATTACGACCCGGTGACGCCGCTCAGCGCATCCAAAAATTACATGCATCTGAAATTCGCGGCGACCGAGGGCATCCCGAAGGACGTGCATTTCGTGCTGATCGAAAGCGTCGCCGACCATATCATCGACACCTTGTTCCTGCAGGACGAAAAGATCGAGGAAATCGAGGTGAAGATCGTCAAGCTCGCGATCGCCGAGGATGGCGAGGAGATTGGCATCACGATGCGCCGAAGCCGTTTGGGGTCAAGGAAATGACGCAAAAGCTCGCTCTCGTCACGGGCGGGCTCCACCGCGTCGGCGCCGCGATTTCGGCGCGGCTCGCGCGCGAAGGCTATGCGCTGGCCTTGCACAAGCGCAGCGCGGCCGAGGCCGATCCGGTGCTCGCCGAAGCCATTGCGGAGACGGGCGCGCGCTGTCATCGCTTTGCCGCCGACCTCGCCGATCCGGCAGAGGTCGATGCGCTGCTGCCGGCCGTGATCGAGAAATTCGGCCGTGTGCCCGACCTGCTTGTCAACAATGCCGCGCTGTTCGCCGAGGGCGAATGGAGCGACCTGTCGGCGGCGGCGCTGACCGAAATGATGCAGGTCAATCACCATGCGCCGGTGATGCTGGCGAAAGCGCTGGTCGCGGCGAGCGAGGGCGCCCGGCCCGCGATCGTCAATATCGTCGACCAGCGCGTCGTCCATCCGGTGCCCGACCAGATCGCCTACAGCCTGTCGAAATCGGCGCTGTGGCAAGCGACCGCGACGCTGGCGGTGGCATTCGGCAACCGCGCGCGCGTCAACGCCGTCGCGCCGGGGCTGACGATGGCGACCGACGATTACAGCCCGGGCCAGGTCGAACGGCTGGCGCAGCGCATGCCCTTGCGGGCGTTGCCGACGCCGGCGCAGATCGCCGACGCCGTCGTCTATCTGGCGCGCGCCGAGGCGGTGACCGGCCAGACGATCTTCGTCGACGGCGGCGCGCATCTGGCGCCGATGGAGCGCGATTTCGTCGCGCTGGAAAAAGACTGAACGTCGCCCCCGCGAAGGCGGGGGCCGCAGTCGGCCTTGCGCTACGTCTCCAGCGGCCCCCGCCTTCGCGGGGGCGACGGGCGTCAATAAATATGCACCGCCTTGGTGACCAGATAGCCATCCAGCCCCTCGGGCCCGCTTTCGCTGCCGAAGCCCGATTCCTTGATCCCGCCGAACGGCGTGTCGAGCGCCGAGATGACGAAGCTGTTGACGCCGACCATCCCGCTTTCGATGCCGTCGACGATGCGGTTGATGCGGCGGCCATTCTCGGTGAAGGCGAAGGCGGCGAGACCATAGGGCAGCCGGTTCGCCTGTTCGAGCGCTTCATCCTCGGTGCCGAACGGACGGATCAGCGCCATCGGGCCAAAGGGTTCGTTGTTCATCGCATCGGCCTCGACCGGCACGTCGGCGATCGCGGTCGGCTGGAAGAAATAGCCGTCGCCGGTCGCTTCGCCGCCCGCGATGACGCGCGCGCCCTTGGCCTTGGCGTCGGCCACCAGCGCTTCCAGGGCGGGGATGCGGCGCGCGTTGGCGAGCGGCCCCATCTGGGTATCGGCGTCGAGCCCGCTGCCGATCCTCACCTTCGCGGTCCGTTCGCCAAAGTCCTTCACGAAGGCGTCGTAAATGCCCTGCTGGACATAGAAGCGCGTCGGCGAAATACAGACCTGCCCGGCGTTGCGGAATTTCTGCATCACCACCTTGTCGAGCGTCGCCTCGAGGTCGCAATCATCGAAGACGAGCACCGGGGCGTGACCGCCGAGTTCCATCGTGATCCGCTTCACCCCGTCGGCGGCAAGCTTCATCAGATGCTTGCCGACCGCGGTCGAACCGGTGAAGCTGACCTTGCGGATCACCGGGCTGGCAAGCAGATGGCGGCTGATCTGGTCGGGATCGCCATAGACGAGCTGGACGACGTCGCCGGGGATGCCCGCATCGGCGATGCAGCGCATGATCGCGCTGGTGCAGCCCGGCGTTTCCTCGGGCGCTTTCGCGATCACGACGCAGCCCGCGGCAAGCGCGGGCGCAATCTTCTTGACCATCAGATTGACCGGGAAGTTCCACGGGCTGAAGCCGGCGACGGGGCCGACGGGATGCTTGGTGACCATCGCGCGCTGGCCCGCGGGGCGCTGGAGCACGCGGCCTTCGATGCGTTTGCCCTGTTCGGCGAAATAGTCGAACAGCCCCGCCGCCGACAGCACTTCGCCGCGCGCCTCGGCGATCGGCTTGCCCTGTTCAAGCGTCAGCAGGGTCGCGATATGATCGACCCGCTCGCGGATGATCCCCGCCGCCTTGTGCATCAGCGCCGCGCGCTCGTCGGGAGTCTTGGCGCGCCAGACCGGCCAGCCGCGCTCCGCCGCCGCGAGCGCTTCATCGAGGTCGGCGATGGTGGCGACGGGCAGTTCGGCGAGCGTGCCCGCAGTCGCGGGATTATAGACCGGCCGCCCCTCGCGCCCCTCGCCGCTCCGCCACGCGCCGTTGATGAAGAGCTGGAGGTCGGCGTCGTAGGTCGCGGTCATGGGGGATCCTTTGTCAAGGAATGGGGGGATGTGCCGCGATATAGGATCGGCTCAGCGATAGTTAAAGCTGATGCTGATCCGTTCGCCCTTGCCCGCATGCGGCATCACCTCGTGGCGCAGCCAGCTTTCCCACAGGAAGACGCGGCCCGCGGCGGGTTCGGCATAGACGAACGGCAATAATTGTTCGGGCGCATCGTCGGTGCGGCCAGGCGCCGCCATCAGCATCGCGAGGCGCGGATCCTCCAGCTTCAGTGCCCCCGAATCCGGCGGGACCGCGACATAGAAGGTCCCCGACACGATGCTGTGCGGGTGAATATGGCCGCTGTGGGTGCCGCCGGGTTTCAGGATGTTGACCCACAGGCTGTCGAGCCTCAGCGGCTTGGCGAGGTCGAAATGGCACGCCTTGGCGAACGCCTTCACATGCTTGTCGAGCAGGCGCTTGAGATCATAAAAGGCCGGATCGCGCTCGGGCAGGTCGCCGAGCGACGCATAGCTTGTATAGCCCTTGTAGCCATGATCGCGGCTCCAGCGCCGGCCCGCGCCATCCTCTTCGGCGAACAGGCGGCTGCTCTCCTCCAGCTCTTCGAGCAGGCCGGGCGTGCCGATATCGGCCTCGTAAAAATTGGTGGCGAAGAGCGTGCGAACGGGCATGATGGCCGCAAAGCATAGGAAGCCCGCGAGAGCAAGGAGAGACGCTGACCCTCATTTCGTCATGCCGGACTTGATCCGGCATCCATTCTTCCCGCCAAGGCCTCGATGGACCCCGGATCAAGTCCGGGGTGACGAAAGAAGAAACAGCGGCAAACTCCATTGACCTCGCACAACCAGGGAGACGAGGATGGCCGAGTTTGAACTGATCGCCGACGGATTGCGTTTTCCCGAGGCGCCGGTGGTGATGGATGACGGCAGCGTCATCGTCGTCGAGATCGAGGCGAAGCGGATCACGCGCTGCTGGCCCGGCGGCCGGAAGGAGGTCGTCGCGACCCCCGGCGGCGGCCCCAACGGCCTGGCGATCGGCCCCGACGGCAAGCTGTACTGCTGCAACAACGGCGGCTTCAACTATGTCGAATCGAATGGCTATCTGGCGCCACACGGCATTGCGGACGATTATTCGGGCGGGCGGATCGAGCGGATCGATATCGACACCGGCGCGGTCGAAATCCTTTACAAGAGCGGCGACCATGGCGTGATCCTGCGCGGCCCGAACGACATCATGTTCGACACGCATGGCGGCTTCTGGTTCACCGATCATGGCAAGGTCGATTATGCCGCGCGCTGTCACGACATCGTCGGCATCTTTTATGCCAAGGCCGACGGCAGCTTCATCGAGGAAGTGATCTTTCCGTCGAACAATCCGAACGGCATCGGCATCTCTCCCGACGGCAACACGCTTTACGCGGCCGAAACCTACACCTGCCGCCTGATGAAATTCAACATCATCGCGCCCGGCAAGGTGGCGGCGGATGCCGGCCCCGGCGGTCCCGGCATCCCGCTGTATCGCCCCGCCGGCTATAAATTCTTCGACAGCCTTGCGATGGAAGCCAATGGCAATATCTGCGTCGCGACGATCGGCGAGTGCGGAATCAGCGTCGTCTCGCCGCAGGGCGAACTGGTCGAATTTGTCGCGACCGACGATATCTTCACCACCAACATCGCGTTCGGCGGGCCCGACCGGCAGGACGCCTATATCACCCTGTCGGGCACGGGCCGGCTGGTAAAGGCGCGCTGGGCGAGGCCGGGGCTGCAGCTGCAATATTGACTTAGTCATATGACTTAGCTAAGTATCCGCCATGACCATCGTGACCATCCACGAAGCGAAGACGCATCTGTCGCGCCTGATCGCCCGCGTTCTGGCGGGCGAAGAAGTGACGATCGCGCGCGGCAAGGAGCCGGTGGTCAAGCTGATGCCAGTGAAGGAAATACCCAAGGCGAAGCGCAAGCTCGGCCACCTTGCGCACCTGATTCCGCCGGGCAAAGATCCGCTGGAAGATGGTTTCTGGGATCCTCTCCCCGAAGAAGATCTGAAGCTTTGGAACGGGGAAGTTGACGATCCCAATGACGCCCTGTGAGTCAAGCTTATCTGCTTGATACCCATGCGCTGCTATGGGTGATCTATGCGCCCGAACGCCTGCGATCGGATGTTCGTGAAGCAATCGGAGATGGTGAAGCGATCGTTTATGCGAGTGCGGTTTCAGCTTATGAAATTGCGCTCAAGCACGGGTTCGGCAAACTCGGCTTTGCCGAACCTTTAGCGCTCGATTTCCTGAAGGAGATCGCGGTACCCGGCTTCCTCCCGCTATCGCTGACCGCCGAACATGCCCGGCTCGCGGGGGCGCTTCAAATCCCCCATCGCGATCCGTTCGACCGCATGCTGATCGCGCAGGCGCAAATTGAGCAGCTGGTGCTGGTGTCGAACGAAGCGCTGTTCGACCAGTTCGGCGTCATCCGCTTTTGGTAGGAGGCTGCCGAAGATGCACGAGGAAACCCACACCGTCACCCGGATCGGCTGGCTGCGCGCCGCGATCCTCGGCGCCAATGACGGGATCGTGTCGACCGCCAGCCTGATCGCGGGCGTCGCGGCGGCAGGAGCATCTGGGGCGTCGATCCTCGTCACCGGGACTGCGGGCCTCGTCGCCGGCGCGATGTCGATGGCGGCGGGCGAATATGTGTCGGTGAGTTCGCAGGGCGACGCCGAAAAGGCCGATGTCGAGCTGGAGAAGCGCCATCTGGCCGCCGATCCGGAGTATGAGCTCGAGGAATTGACGCAAATCTATGAGGAGCGCGGGCTCGACCGCGCGCTCGCCGAGCAGGTCGCGGTCCAACTGACCGAACATGACGCGCTCGACACCCATTTGCGCGACGAGCTGGGCATGACCGACGCGATGGCGGCGCGGCCGGTGCAGGCGGCGGCGGCTTCGGCGGCGAGCTTTGCGATCGGCGCGGCGCTGCCGCTGGCGACGGTGCTGGTCGACAGCGGCGCGTCGTTGCCGTGGACCGTTTCGGCGGCGTCGCTTGTCTTCCTCGCGATTCTCGGCGCGCTCGGAGCCCGGGCGGGCAATGCGCCGATGCTGCGCCCGGTCGTTCGGGTAACCTTCTGGGGGGCGATGGCAATGGCGGTGACGATCGCGATCGGGTCGCTGCTCGGGACAACGGTGGGGTAAGATATCACAAAATTTCCGTGGACCCCTGCGAAGGCAGGGGTCCATCTCCAGTCGGCACTATTTTGAACCGGCAGGAGATGGGTCCCCGCCTGCGCGGGGACACGGTAATCTATTTGGCTCAACGCCGCGCCAGCCACTCCCGCAGCGCGACGGCGTTGTTCCGCTCCGCATTCTTCGCGGCATAGAGCAAGGTCACCGGCCCGGCTCTCGCCGCCGCATCAAGTGTGAAGAGCGCCGCCTTCACCTCCTCGCCACCCGCATCGAGTTCGGCGAAATAATCGAACCGGAATTCGTCCCACGCTTCGTCCGAATCGGCGGTTTCGCCGTGGAAACGCTTGCGCAGGCCATCGCTCGGCGACAGCGGCTTGAGCCACGCGGCGAGCGCCGCCTTCTCTTTCGACACGCCGCGCGGCCACAGCCGGTCGACAAGGAAACGCGTGCCATCGCCGGGACCGGCCGGTTCGTGAATGCGTTTGACCGCGATTGTCAGGGGCGCCGCCATCTGTATGACTATCGGCGATTCCGCAGCCGCGGGCAAGCCATCGGAGGGGTCCGGACATGAGCAGAACAAGCTGGGCGATCGACATCGATCGCGACGATATCACGCAGGCCCGTCTGGTCGCCGATCCCGCTACCCCGCTCGCGCCGGGGCAGGTGCGTGTCCATCTGGACAGCTATGCGATGACCGCGAACAACATCACCTATGCGGTGTTCGGCAAGCCCGCGGGGCTGTTCGGCGCCAATAAAGATGGGGAGGATCAAGGCTATTGGGATTTCTTCGCCGAGCCCGGCCAGTCCGGCCGCCTGCCCGTCTGGGGCTTTGCGACGGTGACCGAAAGCACCGCCGACGGCGTCGCGGCGGGCGAGTGCTTCTACGGCTATTATCCGATGGCACAGCATGCGGTGCTGACCGCCGGCAAGGCGGGGCCGGGCGGCTTTACCGACGTCACGCCGCGGCGCACCACCCTGCCCCCGATCTACAATCATTATCAGCGGGTCGAGGCGCTGGAGGGCTATCGCGCCGCGGACCATGATTATTGGCCGGTGTTTCGCCCGCTGTTCCTGACCGGCTGGCTGATTGCCGACCAGTTCGAGGATGAGGGCGATTATGGCGCCGGCCAGATCTTGATCGCGAGCGCGTCGAGCAAGACCGCGATCGGGCTTGGCTTTTCGCTCGGACGGCGAACGGCGCGGCCCGAAACGATCGGCCTGACGAGCGCGGCGAACGTCGACACGCTCGCCGCGCAGGGGATTTACGACCGCGTCATCAGCTATGACCAGATCATGACGCTCAACGCCGCGAGCCCCGCCGCGCTGGTCGACATGGCGGGGAATGGCGCGGTGACGCGCGCGGTGCACAGCCATTTCGGAAATAATCTGAAAGCCTCGATCATCGTCGGCAAGTCGCATTGGGACGCGCAGGCCGATATCGAGGGTCTGCCGGGCCCCGAGCGGCAGGGCTTTTTCGCGCCGGGCCGCAGCCAGAAACGGATCGCCGACTGGGGCGGCGCGGTGTTCGGACAGAAGATCGCCGAAGCCTGGCTCGCCTTCATGGAGGTCGCGCCGCGGCTGACGACGATCGACAAGCGCCGCGGCGGCGAGGCGGCGCTCGCCGCCTATCATGAGATGCTATCGGGACAGGCCGACCCCAGGACAGGAATCGTCATCAAACCATGAACTTCACCACCATCATCTTCGACTTCGGCGGCGTCATCACCGCCTCGCCCTTCGAGGCGTTCAACCGGCTGGAGGAAGAGCGCGGATTACCGCGCGACTTCGTCCGCCGCGTCAACGCTGCCGATCCCGACGGCAATGCCTGGGCGAAGTTCGAACGCGCCGAGATCGACGCGGCGGCGTTCGATGCGCTGTTCGCCGCCGAAGCGCGGACGCTTGGCCACGAACTGGAAGGCGAAGCGGTGCTCGCCGTCCTCGCGGGGGCGGTGCGGCCGGCGATGGTCGCGGCGCTCGATACGCTGAAGGCGGCCGGCTTCACGATCGGCTGCATCACGAACAATGTGCCGAGCGGCAAGGGCGCGGGCATGGCGCGCAGCGAGGAACTGGCGGCCGAAGTCGCGGCGATCATGGCGCGCTTCGACCATGTCATCGAATCGAGCAAGGTCGGCGTGCGCAAGCCCGATCCGGCGATTTATCGCATGATGTGCGACGCGCTCGGGGTCGCGCCGGCCAATTGCATCTATCTCGATGACCTTGGCATCAACTGCAAACCCGCGAGCCAGCTTGGCATGCACGCGATCAAGGTGACGAGCGGCGAACAGGCGCTCGCCGACCTGTCGGCGGCGCTGGAGATGCGTTTGCCCTGAGGGTTCCGGCCTGTTGTTATCATTTCCCTTCTTCGTCATCCCGGACTTGACCCGGGGTCCCGCTTGAAACCAGGAAGCGCTCAGCCGAAAAAAGCGGGATCCCGGGTCAAGCCCGGGATGACGATAACTGGCAAGGTCCGGCGCAAAACATAGATCAGCCCAATACGTCGGCGATATCGAGCATCGCCGCGCGGGCGAAAATTTCGGCGAGCACGGGTTCGGTGTCCGACACCCGCATCGCGACATGGAATTCGACCGGCGCGAGCGCGGGCATCGCCGCGATTTCGACGAGCGCGCCGCCCGCAACCTCGCCGCGCACCATCGGGCGCGGGAAAATGCCGATCCCGCCGCCGGCCTTCGCGATGTCGATCATCGTGCGCGCGTTGTTGCAGAGGTTGAGCGACTTTGGCGCGATCCGCGACGCCTGGATCGCGTCGCGCATGCGGCCGTGGATCGGCGAGTGGCTGGCGAGCGACCAGACCGGCAGCTTCGCCTCGCCCGCCGCGAACGCCGCCGCGACGGCAGCGCTTGCCAGCCACACCAGTTCGACCTCGCCGATCGGCCGTGTCTTGAGCGCCGGATGCGCGATCGGCCCGGCCGCAAACGCCATGTCGGTGCGCCCGGTAAGCAATTGCTGGATGAGGTTCGCGGTGAGGTCGATCTCGATTTCGAGGCCGACATTGGGCATGTCCGCCTTCAATGCCGCGACGAAAGCCGGAAGGCAGCTCGCCGCCGCGATTTCGCCGGCGCCGATTCGCACCACCCCGCTCGCTTCGCCAAAACCGCCGCTGCCGAGCAGCGCGACCTGCATGTCGCGCAGCAGCGGGTCGCAATCGCGCACCAGCTTGCGCCCCGCCGAGGTCAGCGCCATGACGCGCCCGTCGCGGTGGAACAGCGTCGTTCCGAGCCGTTGTTCCAGCTCGCGCATTCGCGCCGACACGGCGGGCTGGGTCGTGTTGAGCCGCTCGGCGGCGGCCGAAAAAGTCCCGAGCCGGTCGATCCACAGCAGGGTTTCGAGATGATATAGCGAGACGCGATTGATAGACATCATTTATGTATAATCGAAAAATAGAGTAATTAGAATTGATGGATCAAATGCGCCAAGATCGCGCGCGATCACCCAACAAGGAGGCTGTTTCATGGGGAACAAGCGCTATTCCGACGCCGCCGCCGCACTCGAAGGCCTGCTCTTCGACGGCATGCAGATTTGCGCGGGCGGCTTCGGCCTTTGCGGTATTCCCGAACGGCTGATCGACGCGATCCGCGACGCGGGCACGCAGAATCTGACCATCGCCAGCAACAACGCCGGCATCGACGGCGAAGGGCTCGGCAAGCTGCTCCGCACCCAGCAGGTCAAGAAGATGATCTCCTCCTACGTCGGCGAGAATAAGGAGTTCGAGCGGCAATATCTGGCGGGCGAGCTCGAGGTCGAATTCTGCCCGCAGGGGACGCTCGCCGAACGCTGCCGCGCCGGCGGCGCGGGCATCCCCGGCTTCTACACCAAGACGGGCGTCGGCACGCTGGTCGCCGAGGGCAAGGAAGTGAAGAATTTCGACGGCCAGGATTATATCCTCGAACGCGGCATCTTCGCCGACCTTGCGATCGTCAAGGCATGGAAGGCCGACGAAAGCGGCAACCTCATCTTCCGCAAGACCGCGCGCAACTTCAACCAGCCGATGGCGACCGCCGCGAAGATCTGCGTCGCCGAGGTCGAGGAAATCGTCCCCGTCGGCAGCCTCGACCCCGACAGCATCCACCTGCCCGGCATCTATGTGAAGCGCCTCGTCCTCGGCGCGCCCTACGACAAGAAGATCGAATTCCGCACGACGCGTCCGCGGGAAGCCGCCTGATGCGCAGTCTCGGGCTCGCGGCCGGCCTGCTGCTCGCGGGCTGTGCTGCGACCACCGCACAAACATTTCCGAAGCCGCCGAGCGCCGATGCTATGGTCTCGCAGGCCGGGGAGAGGCCGGTGCCGGCCTCGCCGCCCGCCGGCCAGCAATGGCTCTATGGCTCGGCTGAGGGCGCGGTCGCTTCGGCCCAGGTCTATCGCTCGCTCGCGGCCTATGTCCGCGCGATTGCCATCTCGGCGGCCCCGCACCGCCAGGTCGTGCTGGCCGAGGGGTCGACGCTTGCCGCGCCGCGTTTCGACGATTGCGGCGACAAGCCGCTGGCGGCGGTGTTCGATGCCGACGAAACGCTGATCTGGAACCTTGGCGCGATGCGCTATTTTGCCGAACAGCATAAGGATTTCGACCCCGCGACCTGGGACCGGTGGGAAAAGACCGGGGCTGGCAAGGCGGTCGCGATGCCCGGCGTCACCGACGCGATCGCCGTGATGCGCAGCGCCGGGGTGACGGTCATCGTCAACACCAACCGCACCGCCGCCAATGCGAAGGGTAGCGAGGATACGCTGCGCGCCGCCGGACTCGGCGAATTCAAGCATGGCGAGACCTTGTTCCTGATGGGCGACACGCCCGACGGCGCGAGCAAGGACGGCCGCCGCGCGCTGATCGCATCGCGTTATTGCGTGATCGCGATGGGCGGCGACCAACTCGGCGACTTCGCGCAGGGCTTCAACGCCCGCGAGCTTTCGGTCGCGGATCGCAAGATGCTCGCGACGGGTGAGCCGATCGCCGGTCTTTGGGGCCGTGGCTGGTTCCTGCTGCCCAACCCCGTCTATGGCCCATCGATCCGTGGCGGCTTCGACGATATTTTCCCCTCCGACAAGCAATGGGAGCCGAACTGATATGCCCTGGACGCGTGATGATATGGCGGCGCGCGCCGCGAAGGAACTGCAGGACGGCTATTACGTCAACCTCGGCATCGGCATTCCGACCCTGGTCGCGAACCATATTCCGGCGGGGATGACGGTGACGCTGCAGTCGGAGAACGGCATGCTCGGTATCGGCCCCTTTCCCTTTGAGGGCGACGAGGATCCCGACCTGATCAACGCGGGCAAGCAGACGATCAGCGAACTGCCGCAATCGGCCTATTTCAGCTCATCGGACAGCTTCGCGATGATCCGCGGGGGGCATATCGACCTCACCGTGCTCGGCGCGATGGAGATCGCCGAGAACGGCGACATCGCCAACTGGATGATCCCGGGCAAGATGATCAAGGGCATGGGCGGTGCGATGGACCTGGTCGCCGGGGTCAAGAAGATCATCGTCGTGATGGAACATAATGCCAAGGACGGCAGCCCGAAGTTCATTCCCGAATGCACGCTGCCGCTGACCGGCAAGAATGTCGTCGACATGATCATCACCGACCTTGCGGTGTTCAAGCGCGACGATCATTCGAGCCCGTTCAAACTGATCGAGCTCGCACCGGGGGTGACGGCGGAGGAAGTCGCGTCTAAGACGACGGCCAATTATGAGGTCGCCATCTAATCGCAAATCGTCCGTGCCGCGCGTTCTGCTCGGCCTGGGTGCCGTCGTAGCGCTGGGCTTCACCGGCTGGTTCGGGCTCCAGGCCTTTGGCGGCGGCCATCCGCTGGTCAGCGTCGCGATCCCGATCAGGGCCGCGGAAAACCTGCCCGACACGCCCGCCGAATGGCGCGGGCGGATCGACTATGCCGGGTTCGACCGCGAACTTGCGGCGCTGGCGCAGCGGCCCGAGATGGCCGGGCTGGCGGTCGCGGTGGTCGAAGACGGCGAACTGCGTTTCGTCCGCGCCTATGGCGTCGCCGACAGATCGACCGGTGCGCCGGTCACCCTGCACACGCTGTTCCGCTGGGCGTCGGTGTCGAAAACCGCGACGGGGACGCTAGCCGCCGCGCTGGCCGCGAACGGCACGGTCGACCTCGACCGCCCGGTCGCCGCCTGGCACACATCGCTGCGCCTGCCTGGCGGCGCCGAGCAACGGATCAGCTTGGCCGACCTGCTGGCTCAGCGCACCGGGCTCACCAAAAACGCCTATGACGAAAAGCTGGAGGAAGGGCAGGATCCCGTCCTGCTCCGTCAGGGCCTCGCCGCGGCGCCGCTGCAATGCGAGCCCGGCACGTGCCACACCTATCAGAATATCGCCTTCGACACGGCGAGCGAGATACTGGCCCAGGCGGCGGACAAGCCGTTCGCCGATGCGGTCGAGGATCGTTTCTTCCTGCCGCTCGGCATGGTCAGCGCAGGCTATGGGATGAAGCGGCTGACCGGCGCCAAGGACTGGGCCAGGCCGCACAATGGCGCGCAGGTCAGTCCGGTCAAGGAGGCCTATTGGCGCGTTCCCGCGGCGGCCGGAGTCGAAAGCGATATCGTCGATTTTGCCACCTGGATGCGGGCGATGATGGGAACCCGGCCCGATGTGCTGCCCGAGGCGGTGTTGCAGATCGCCCATCGCCCCCGGGTGGGGACGGCGCATCTGTACGGCGGCGCGCTGCGCCAGGCCAACAAGGACGCGGCCTATGGTCTCGGCTGGCGGAGCTTTATCTACGGCGGCCACCGGCTCGAAGGCCATTCGGGCGCGGTGGCAGGTTATCGCGCGACGATGATTTTCGAACCCGCGACGCGGACGGGGGTCGTGGCCCTGTGGAACAGCAATTGGGGCTTCCCGTTCCGGATCCCCTTCGCGGCGATCGACAGCTATCACAAGCGCCCCGATGCGCGCTGGCTCGACCTCAGCGAATTGCCGCCGGCAAAACGCGAACCCGTCCGCGCCGGACCGATCGTTGCGGTGCCGAAGGGGTAGCGGGCTTGCTCCCCTGTCCGCCGCTTGTGTATCAGGCGCGCGGCGAGAGCTGAGAGGAGAATCATCGATGCGCGTGCTGCTGACCGGTTCGTCTGGCTGGCTGGGGCGTTATCTGGCACCGCTTCTTGCCGATAGCGGCCATAAGGTCACCGGGCTCGACGTCGCGCCCGGCACGCACACGCAGGTCGTCGGCACCGTCGCCGACCGCGCGCTGATCGAGCGGACGATGGGCGAGTATGGCATAGAGGCGATCATCCACGGCGGCGCGCTGCACAAGCCCGACATCGTCCGTTATCCGAGGCAAGCCTTCATCGACGTCAATGTCACGAGCACGCTGAACCTGATCGAGGCGGCGGTCGCGGCGGGGAACGACCGCTTCCTCTTCACCTCGACCACCTCGCTGATGATCCGCAGCGACGTGCGCGCCGGCGCGGGCGAGGCCGGCGCGTGGTGGATGGATGAGGATTTCGGTCCGATCGAACCGCGCAACATCTATGGCATCACCAAGCTTGCCGCCGAACAGGCGGTGAAGCTTGTGCACCGCGAGCATGGCATCGCCGCCCTGATCCTGCGCACCGGCCGCTTCTTCCCCGAGGATGACGACACGCATGCCAGCCCGAGCGGCCCGAACCTGAAGGCGAACGAGCTGCTGAACCGCCGCCTGACGGTCGAGGATGCCGCCGCGGCGCATCTCGCCGCGCTGGAGGCCGCACCGGCGATCGGCTGCGACACCTTCATCCTGTCGGCGCCGCCGCCCTTCGCGCGCGCGGAGGCCGAAGAGCTCGCGCGCGACGCGCGTGCGGTGATCGCGCGCCACCATCCCGACGCGGCCGCACTCTATGCCGCCGCAGGCTGGGTGCTGCCCGAAACCATCGACCGCGTCTACGACCCGTCGCGCGCCGAGCGCCGTTTCGGCTGGCGCGCCCGAAGCGACTTCGGCAGCGTACTCGCCGCGCTCCGCAACCGCACTGCGCAGCCCTTTGCGCACGACCCCGGCTATATATCCCCCATCGCCCGTCAGGAGCGCGATTCATGTATGTGCTGATCACCGCGAACCGCAATTATTCGAGCTGGTCGCTGCGCCCATGGGTGCTGATGCGCGCGCTCGGCATAGCGTTCGAAGACCATATCGAGCCCTTTACCAATCCGGTCAATTATGACGAATTCCGCAGCTTTTCGCCGACCGGGCAGGTGCCGGTGCTGCTCGACGAGGGGCGGACCGTTCACGACTCGCTCGGGATTGCGCTCTATCTCGCCGACCGCCACGCGGGCGTATGGCCCGCGGATCCCGACGCGCGCGCCTGGGCGCAGTGCGCGGCGGCGGAAATGCATAGCGGCTTTGCGGCGCTGCGCGGCGATTGCACCATGAATGTCGGCGTTCGCGTTGCTCCGAAACCGGCATCCGACGCGCTGCGCGGCGATGTCGCGCGCGTCGGCGAATTGTTCGAGGAAGGCCTGTCGCGGTTCGGCGGCCCCTTCCTGGCCGGCGACCGCTTTACCGCCGTCGATGCCTTCTTCGCCCCCGTCGCGTTCCGCATCCGCACCTATGGCCTTGATGTCGGGGCCGGACAGGCATGGGTCGACCATATGCTCGCGCACCCGGCGATGGTCGAATGGGAGCGGCAGGCGCTGGCCGAAAGCTGGCGCGAGGAAAGCCATGAGGCGGAACTGACGGCAGCGGGAGCGATTACGGCGGATTACCGGACGGCTTGATCGCATCGGGACGCCCGCGATGATGTCTTCTAACGGCCGAAAGTGGACGTTTCCTTTTTCGTCACCCCGGACTTGACCCGGGGTCCCGCTGGACGTCGAAACCTGCGCCACCTTCAAAAAAGCGGGATCCCGGGTCAAGCCCGGGATGACGAAAATGGGTGATGCCTATGGCCCGCTCCCCACCCCAAAGCCGCCGCCCGCAATAGCGCAAATCACTCCGCCAGCGCTTCCCGCACCACCGCAACCCCCGCCTCGCGCTGCGCTTTCAACTCGGCCTTCAGCTTCGCCGGATCGCGCGCAAAAACGAAGCCGAAGCTGACCCCGCCTTCCTTCGATGTCGTCGCATGGTGGAGCTTGTGCGCCTGCACCAGCCGCTTCGCATAGCCGCGCCGCGGCACCCAGCGGAAATAGCGCTGATGGACCAGCCCGTCGTGCACGAGCGTGTAGATGATGCCATAGAAGAGGATGCCGAGCCCGATCCACGTCCCCGGCTCCCACGCCCGCACGCCCATGATCATCGGGCTGCCGGTTATGAACATCGAAATGCTCATCGCGGCGCCGAAAATCGCGAACAGGTCGTTCTTCTCCAGCCGCCTGCCGTGCGGCTCATGATGGTCGCGGTGCCACGCCCAGCCGAAACCGTGCATGATATATTTGTGGCTCGCCCAGGCGACAAACTCCATCGCCACGACGGTGGCGAGGATGAGCAGGGTGATGGCGAGCGTCGACATGGCCGTGAGTATAGGCTTGTTGCAGAAGCAACGCCACTACCGCGCCCTCGCGACCCCGGACCGATCCGGGGTCCCGCTGCTTCACCGTCGCAAAGCGGGATGCCGGATCAAGTCCGGCATGGCGAATGAAGGGAGCGAGGGCACGACCGAAAATTGCGTTTTCCTGTGCCACTCGCTTGCATTGTTATGCGGTAGGCGTAAGTGGTCCGGCATGACTCGGCCCCGCACCCTTTATGAGAAAATCTGGGACGCGCATGTCGTCGAACAGCGCCCCGATGGTACCGCTTTGATCTTCATCGACCGCCACCTGGTCCATGAAGTCACCAGCCCGCAGGCGTTCGCGGGGCTACGCGCGAGCGGGCGCACGGTGCGCCGCCCCGACCTCACGCTCGCGGTGCCCGACCATAATGTGCAGACGACGGCGCGGCTCGACGCAGCCGGCAACAAGCTGCCGATCGCCGATCCCGAAAGCGCGGCACAATTGGCAGCGCTCGAAAAAAATGCCCCCGAATATGGCATCCGCTACATCGACGCGGTCGCGCCCGAGCAGGGCATCGTCCATGTCGTCGGGCCCGAGCAGGGCTTTTCGCTGCCCGGCACGACGATCGTCTGCGGCGACAGCCACACCGCGTGCCATGGCGGCATCGGCGCCTTGGCCTTCGGCATCGGGACGAGCGAGGTCGAACATGTGCTCGCGACGCAGACCTTGCTGCTCCAGCCGGCGAAGACGATGGAAGTGCGCGTCGAAGGCGACGTCGGCCCGGGCGTGTCGGCAAAGGACATCATCCTCCACATCACCGGCGTCATCGGCGCCGCGGGCGGCACCGGCCATGTCATCGAATATACCGGCAGCGCGATCCGCGCCCTGTCGGTCGAGGGCCGCCTGACCGTCAGCAACATGGCGATCGAGGGCGGCGCGCGCGCCGGGCTGATCGCGCCCGACGAGACGACGTTCGCCTATATCAGGGGGCGTCCCTATGCGCCGAAGGGCGCCGATTGGGATGCCGCGGTCGCGTGGTGGAAGAGCCTCGCGACCGATCCGGGCGCGACCTACGACAAGGTGGTGATCATCGACGCCGCCGATATCGCGCCGAGCGTGACGTGGGGCACCAGCCCCGAAGATGTCGTGCCGATCACCGGGCTCGTCCCCGATCCCGAAAGCTTCACCGACCCGTCGAAACAGGCCGCGGCCGCAAAATCGCTCGCCTATATGGGGTTGGAGCCCGGCATGCGGATGCAGGACGTGCCGGTCGAAAATATCTTCATCGGCAGCTGCACCAACAGCCGCATCGAGGATCTGCGCGCCGCCGCGGCGGTGATCAAGGGCCGCCGCAAGGCCGCCAATGTCCGCTGGGCGATCGTCGTCCCGGGGTCGGGTCTCGTGAAGGCACAGGCCGAGGCCGAAGGGCTCGACCGCATCTTCACCGACGCCGGGCTCGAATGGCGCGAGCCGGGCTGTTCGGCGTGCCTCGCGATGAATCCCGACAAGGTGCCCGCGGGCGAACGCTGCGCCAGCACCAGCAACCGCAACTTCGTCGGCCGTCAGGGCCCGGGCAGCCGCACCCACCTCGTCAGCCCCGCAATGGCGGCGGCGGCGGCGGTGACCGGCAAGCTCACCGATGTCCGGGAGCTGCTGGCATGAAACGACTCGAGAACGTCGAAGGCCGCGCGATTCCGCTGGGGCTCAAGAATGTCGACACCGACGTCATCATCCCGGCGCACTGGCTGAAGACGACGAGCCGCGAGGGCATGGGCCGCGGCGCGTTCGAGACGCTGCGCGCCGATCCGGACAATCTGTTCGACAGCGCCGAATATAAGGGCGCGCCGATCCTGATCGCCGGCGACAATTTCGGGTGCGGGTCGAGCCGCGAGCATGCCGCCTGGGCGATCGGCGACCTTGGCATCCGCGTCGTCATCGCGCCGTCCTACTCCGACATTTTCTCGGGCAACGCAGTCAAGAACGGCATCCTGCCCGTCGTGCTGCCGCAGGCGGCGATCGACCGGCTGATGGAGGTCGCCAAGACCGATCCGGTCCACGTCGACCTCGACACGCAGACGGTGACGACGCCATTTCAGGACCGCTTCACTTTCGAGATCGACCCGTTCCGCAAGATGTGCCTGCTCGAAGGGCTCGACGAGATTTCGCTGACCGAAAAGAGCGACGCGGCGATCGCGGCCTATGAGCAGAAGCTCGACGCCGATCACCCATGGCTGCGCCCCGCGGCATAAGGCTGACCGACTTTATAGAGGAGAAGATGATGAAGGCGCTTTTGTCGACCGCAACCGGTGGCCCCGAAACGCTCACCTTGGGCGAGCTGCCGCGTCCGGTCGCGGGCAAGGGCCAGATCGTGATCGACGTGAAGGCCTGCGCGGTGAATTTTCCCGACGTGCTGATCATCGAGGATAAATATCAGTTCCGCCCCGAACGCCCCTTTGCCCCCGGCGGCGAGGTCGCGGGGCTGGTCGCCGAGGTCGGCGAGGGCGTCAGCGAATTCAAGGTCGGCGACCGCGTTATCGCCGGCTGCGGCAACGGCGGCATGTCCGAAGCGGTCGCGGTGTCGGTGCACAATGTCTATCATCTGCCCGAGGCGCATGATTTCGCCGCAGGCGCGTCGCTGCTGATGACCTATGGCACCAGCATCCACGCGCTCGTCGACCGCGGCCATATCCAGGAAGGCGACACCTTGCTCGTCCTCGGCGCATCGGGCGGCGTCGGCATCGCCGCGGTCGAGCTGGGCAAGGCGTTCGGCGCCCGGGTCGTCGCGGGCGTGTCAAGCGAAGAGAAAGCCGATGTCGCGCGCCAGGCGGGCGCCGACGAAGTCGTCGTCTATGGCCGCCAGCCGTTCGACAAGGACCAGTCAAAAGAGCTCGCCAACAAGTTCAAGGAGGCCGTCGGCGCGAATGGCGCAAACGTCGTCTACGATGCGGTTGGCGGCGATTATGCCGAGCCCGCGCTGCGTTCAATCGCGTGGGAGGGGCGCTATCTGGTCGTCGGCTTCCCCGCCGGCATCCCGCGCCTGCCGCTCAACCTGACCCTGCTCAAGAGCTGCGACGTCGCGGGGGTCTTCTGGGGGGCATTCGTGGCGCGCGAACCCGAACGCAACCGCGCCAATATCGCGCGGCTGTTCCAGCTGTGGGAACAGGGCAAGATCAAGCCGCGGGTCACCGAAAGCTTCGCCCTCGCCGATGGCGGCCAGGCGATCGCCAAGCTCGGCAACCGCAGCGCGGTCGGCAAGCTGGTCGTCACCATCTGAAATACCGTCCCGATCCGGCGCTGACCGCGGCGCTGCGCACGCTGGCGGCGCGCGGCCGGATTGCGGTGCGCGTGACGCCGGGCGCCCGCCGCGACGCGGTGACGATTGCCGGCGAGGAGGTGCAGCTGCGCGTCACCGCCGCCCCCGAGGGCGGCGCGGCGAACGAGGCGGTGCTGCGCCTGCTCGCCGCGGCGCTCGGCACCGCGCCGCGCAACCTGACCTTGCTGCGCGGTGCGGCCTCGCGGATCAAACTGATCGGGATCGCGCCCGATTGACCGGCGGGCGGGCGCAATTAACCCTTTGTCAGGGGCTTTGCCTTATTCTGGGAGGCTCGATCAGCTGGACCGAAAGTGTCTTCCATGGCGACTCGCCGTCCGACGGGTGATGAATATGCCGCGAGCCTCGCGAATATTTCGCGTACCCGCCGCGCGCAGCTCACCGCCGAATTCGAAGGCGAGCTGGGCATCGACCACAAGGCACGGGAGAAGGAAGCCGAGGCCGAACGCCGCTGGATCGCCCGCAAAACCTTCATCGTCTGGACGATCGCGCTGATGTTCTTTGCCATCGCATGCCAGAAATTATGGCTGATGGGGATCGACGTCGACCAGCCCTTTTCGGACATCAATCCGGTCAAGAGCCTGTTCGGGGAATAGGTAGAGGTCGGAATTGGGGTGGGGAGCGGTCGCTCCCGCGTCGACTAAAAACCGTCGCCCCCGCGAAGGCGGGGGCCGCTATCGGCCTTAGGCAAGGTTGCCAGCGGCCCCCGCCTTCGCGGGGGCGACGGTTATTTGGCTAGTGTCGGCTTCCGGCCGAAAGCGGACCTTCCAAGCAACGCCTTAGTAAACGCGTGCCTTTGGTTTGATATATTCGACGTCGTCGGACAGCGTATATTCGTGGACCGGGCGGTAATCGAGCTTCACGCCACCCCCCTTGCCGCCCCAGCCGTCGAACCAGCTGATCGTGTGCTTCATCCAGTTCGGATCGTCGCGGTTCGGGAAATCCTCGTGCGCGTGGGCGCCGCGGCTTTCCTTGCGGTTGTACGCCGAATGCATCGTCACCGTCGCCTGCGCGATCAGATTGTCGAGTTCGAGCGTCTCGATCAGGTCGGTGTTCCAGATCAGGCTGCGGTCGGTGACATGGACGTCGGTCATGCGGGCGTAGGTTTTCGCCAGCTTTTCCTTGCCCTCCGCCATCAGTTCGTCGGTGCGGAACACCGCCGCATGCTGCGACATCGCGCGCTGCATCTCGAGGCGGATTTCCGCGGTCGGCGAACCGCCGCTGGCACCCCGGAAATGGTCGAGACGGCCGAGCGCCAGGTCGGCGCTGTCCTTCGGCAACGGCTGCTGCGCCGCGCCGGGGGTGATGATTTCCCTGAGCCGGTGCCCGGTCGCGCGGCCGAAGACGACAAGGTCGATCAGGCTGTTCGAGCCGAGGCGGTTCGCGCCATGGACCGACACGCAGGCGGCTTCACCGACCGCGAACAGGCCGGGGACGACGGTGTCTGGACCGTCCTTGCCCAGCGTCACGACTTCGCCATGATAGTTACACGGAATGCCGCCCATATTATAATGGACCGTCGGCACGACCGGCAGCGGCTGGCGCGTCAGATCGACGCCTGCGAAAATCTTGCCGCTTTCGGTAATACCAGGCAGCCGTTCCGCCAGCACCGCGGGATCGATGTGATCGAGGTGCAGATAGATATGGTCCTTGTGCGGGCCGACGCCGCGGCCTTCGCGGATCTCGAGCGCCATCGAGCGCGACACGACGTCGCGCGACGCGAGATCCTTCGCCGACGGCGCATAGCGTTCCATGAACCGCTCGCCTTCGGAGTTGGTGAGATACCCGCCCTCGCCGCGCGCGCCTTCGGTGATCAGCACGCCCGCACCATAGATGCCGGTTGGGTGGAACTGGACGAATTCCATGTCCTGCAGCGGCAGGCCGGCGCGCAGCACCATGCCGCCGCCATCGCCGGTGCAGGTGTGCGCCGAGGTGGCGGTGAAATAGCAGCGGCCGTAACCGCCGGTCGCGAGCACCACCGCCTGGCTGCGGAAACGATGGATGCTGCCATCCTCCATGCACAGCGCGATCACACCGCGGCAAACCTTGCCGTCGGGGCCGTCTTCCATAATCAGGTCGAGCGCGAAATATTCGACGAAGAAGTCGGCGTCATATTTCAGCGACTGCTGATAGAGCGCGTGCAGCATCGCATGGCCGGTGCGGTCGGCCGCGGCACAGGTGCGCTGGACCGGCGGGCCTTCGCCCATATTCTGCATATGGCCGCCGAAGGGGCGCTGATAGATGGTGCCGTCGGCATTGCGGCTGAACGGCACGCCGGCATGTTCGAGTTCATAGACCGCGGCGGGCGCCTCGCGCACCATATATTCGATCGCGTCCTGGTCGCCGAGCCAGTCGGAGCCCTTGACGGTGTCGTACATGTGCCATTGCCAATGGTCGGGCGAATTGTTGCCCAGGCTGGCGGCGATGCCGCCTTGCGCCGCGACGGTGTGGCTGCGCGTCGGGAACACCTTGGTGATGCAGGCGGTCTTCAGGCCGGCTTCGGCGCTGCCCATCGTGGCGCGGAGGCCCGAGCCGCCGGCGCCGACGACGACGGTGTCATAGATATGGTCGATGATCTTATAGGCTTCGGTCATCTTACATGCCCCCCGGAGCGAGCCCGGCGGCGGGCGCAAGCACGATGCGGACGACTGCGAAGATGCCGAAGGCCGCGCCGCCGATCGCGTAGAAATTGAGCAGGACGATCGCGACCAGCCGCGCCGCCCCGTGGACATAATCCTCGATCAGCACCTGCAGCCCGAGGCGCAGGTGCCAGAAGACGCTGACGAGCAGCAGGACCAGCGCGAGCGCGACGGTCGGGTTCGCGGCCCAGCGGTGCACCGCGCCATGGTCGCCAAGCGGCAGGCGGAGGAGCGAGACGACAAGGAAGCCGACGAGCAGCACATTGCCGAGCGCGGTCAGGCGCTGTTGCAGCCAGTGATGCGAACCGTGGTGCGAGGCGCCGAGCCCGCGGACCTTGCCGAGCTGTGTTCCGTTGCCCATCAGAAAGTCCCCGCGAGAATATGGATCCAGGTCGCGGCGGTCGCAAGCACACCGGCGGCGACGACGACGCTTGCCCACAGTTTGTTGGTCTTGAGTTCATACCCCGCGCCGGTGTCGAGCAGGAGATGGCGCAGGCCCGAAAAGAGGTGCTGAAAGAAAGCCCAGGTCAGGCCGACCAGCACCAGCTTGCCGAGGATATTGGTGACCTGGTGAAACAGGGTGATTTCGGGGCTGGGATCGCGCCAGACGCATGCGATGAAGGCGGCATAGGCATCGGGCCCGCTCGCGAGCGCGCCAAGCCACCAGAGGAACATCAGCGCCCCGACGATCGCGAGACCGTCGCCGCTGACGCGGTGGAGGATCGAAGCCGTCATATGCGGCCCCCATTTATACACCTGCAGATGCGGGGCGCGCGGACGCGCACTCGGTTCGTTGCCAGCCATATCAGCCCTGTCTTGACTCTAAACGGTCGATGGGGTGCCGGTTAAGCCCTCCCGCCAAGATATGCAATTGCTTAGGGGATGCAGGGACGAAGAATCTGCTTGGCGGTGCTGTCGGGGGTTTCCTGACGTCTACGGGCGAGCGGGAGAGGGATTGGGACGGCTGCTTCCGGCCGATTGCTGCCGTTCCGTCCATCGTCACCCCGGACTTGATCCGGGGTCCCGCTTGACCTCGAAAACCGTCGGCGCCCTCAAAAAAAGCGGGATCCCGGGTCAAGGCGGAAGAGCCACGGGTCTCCTCCGCGGATGACGAAGCTGTAGAAAGCGACGTCCGCTCCCCACCCCAAAACCGCCGCTTGCAAAAAAGGGCGGCACGCGGCCGCCCTTTCGGGTGCCGGATCAGCGCCGGCACAACATGCAGCGAACCCGTCCGGCATCGCCGGACGGGCTGACGCGTCACTTGATCTTGTCGCGGTTCACATAAAGCAGCGCCGCGATGACCGCGGCCGATCCGATGCCGAGACCGGCGGCCGCGGCGGTTTTCCAGCCGCGCTTGCCCGCCTTTGCATCCTTGTCGGCGGCCTCGGCCGCCTCGGCTGCGTCCTGCTGCTGCCGCCGCTCGCGGGCGGCGCGCAGCACTTCATTTTCTTCCTGCTCGTCGTCCTGCCCGGGGATCGGATCACTCTGCTCGGTCATATCTCTCGTGCGTCCTTGTTGTCAGGCGAGTGCCTGTTCAACAGGCACATAATCGGTTCCGATCGCTTCCGCTACGGCTTCGAACGTCACCTTGCCATTCCAAACGTTCAAACCCTGCGCAAGATGCACGTCCCGTCGCAAAGCATCTTTCCAGCCGAGGTCGGCGATGCGCAGCGCGTGCGGCAGGGTGACGTTGTTGAGCGCATAGGTGCTGGTGCGCGCCACCCCGCCGGGCATATTGGCGACCGCATAATGAACGATGCCGTCGACCACATAGGTCGGCTCGGCATGCGTCGTCGCATGGCTGGTTTCAAAACAGCCGCCCTGATCGATCGCGACGTCGACGAGCACCGAGCCCGCCTGCATCGTGCCCAGCATGTCGCGGGTGACGAGCTTGGGCGCCTCGGCCCCGGGGATCAGCACCGCGCCGATGACGAGATCGGCCTCCGCGACGCATTCGGCCAGATTGGCGCGGTTCGAGAAGCGCGTCTTGGCGCGCGCTTCGAAGAAGGTGCCGACGCGTTCGAGCACTTCGGGATCGCGGTCGAGGATGGTGACGTCGGCGCCGAGCCCCGCCGCCATCTGCGCCGCGTTGAAGCCGACCACGCCGCCGCCGATCACGCACACCTTGCCCGGCGCCACACCCGGCACGCCGCCGAGCAGCACGCCGCGGCCGCCATGCGCCTTTTCGAGCGCGGTCGCGCCGGCCTGGATCGACATGCGCCCCGCGACCTGGCTCATCGGCTTCAACAGCGGCAGGCCGCCATGGGGGGAGGTCACGGTTTCATAGGCGATGCAGATCGCCCCCGACGCCATCAGGTCGCGCGTCTGGTCGGGATCGGGCGCGAGGTGGAGATAGGTGTAAAGGATCTGCCCGGGGCGCAGCATCGCGCGCTCGACCGGCTGCGGTTCCTTGACCTTCACCACCATCTCGCATTGCGCGAAGATTTCCTCGGCGGTCTGAACGATTTCGGCGCCGGCTTCGACATAGAAGCGGTCGTGCGCGCCGATGCCTTCGCCGGCGCCGGTCTGGACCAGCACGCGATGGCCGTGGACGGTGAGTTCGCGCGCGCTTTCGGGGGTCAGCCCGACACGATATTCGTGGTTCTTGATTTCCTTGGGGGTGCCGATGATCATGCTTCGCTCTCCATTGCCAAGCCGCCGCTCGCGCGCTGTTCGCGGTGCCGACGATCTATGCAGTGCCTATAGCAGAAGGGTCGTGCGAGGTGCTTGCATATCATCGTCAGTTTCGCGACAAGAGCGCACAATTTTTGCGTTGAAATACCATTGGACGCACAATGATTGATCGAATCGACATCAAGCTACTCGACTTGCTGCAGCGACACGGGCCGCGACCCGCCGCCGAACTGGGCGAAAAGGTCGGATTGTCGGCGTCGGCGTGCCATCGCCGCATCCGCGCGCTCGAAGCGGGCGGGATCATCGCCGGCTATACCGCGCGGCTGGTGCCCGAACGGATCGGGCTGGGGCTCGACGTGTTTGTCGACATCAGCCTGACGTCGCAGAGCGAGGAAGCGCTGACCGCGTTCGAAAGCGCGGTCAAAAGCTATGACGAGATCCTCGAATGCCAGCTGCTTTCGGGGGCGTCGGATTACCGGCTGCGCGTCGCGGCGCGCAATGTCGCCGATTTCGACCGGCTGCACCGCCACTGCCTGTCGCGGCTGCCCGGAGTCGCGGCGATGCACAGCGCCTTCACGCTGCGGACGATCAAGGCGTTCGAAGGCTATCCGGTGTCGGGCATCGACGAGCGCCGCTGAGGCAAAAAAGCGCCCCATCCGGTTAACACCGCCTTTACCGCTTTTACCGCATATTCCGTTCACCAGTTTCATGGGACGCAGGCGAACGGCACCCGCGCGCCCGGAACCACGAGGAAATGGGGTCATGGTGAAGGAAAATCCGATTCATAAACAGCAGATCGACCCGGTGCCGATGGCCGATCGCTTTCCCCTCTACGACCTCGACGGACGCCTCGCCGCCGACGCTGCGGAAATTCACGCCATCATCGCCGGCCGCGAACAGGCGATCGCGGCGGCTTATTGGGACACGTTCAACGCCTTGCCGACGGTCGATCGCCGGGTCGACGGCGATCTCCTCGATTCCTATGTCAGCGGCAGCGCGCGCCATACACTGGTCAAATATTCCGATGCCGCGAGCCAGGAGGTCGCGACGATCGCGTGCCAGAACACCCATATGGCGCGGCGCGTGAAGCTGACGCTCGCGTCGGTGATGTCGTGCATCGCCGAAAGCCAGCGGCTCACCATCGAATATGTCGTCGAGGCGTGCATCGGCGACGCGGCACGCCTGACGCGGCTGCTCGGCGCGATCAACCGGCTCGGCCTGCTCGAATTCGACATCATGCAACGCTATGCCATGAAGCTCGACCGCGCCGTCTTTTCGAGCGAACGGCAGGCGCTGGCGGGCGATTTCGACCGCTCGATCGCGTCGCTGGTGCAGGAAACCGACGGCGTGCGCCAGCAGCTTGCCAAGCAGGCGGCGTCGGCCGACCATGCCGCGAAGGACATGATCGCAAAGACAAGCGAAGTCGCCGCCGCGTCCGAACAATCGGCGATGGCGATGCGCGAGGCCGCGTCGACCGCCGCCGGGCTGATCCGCGCGATCGAGGATGCGCGGAGCGAAGTCGAAGCCTCGGCAAGCGTCGCGACGCGCGCCTCCGAACAGGCGGGCGAAGCCGTCGCGATGTCGGACACGCTGTCGCACCATGCGCAGTCGATCGAATCGATTCTGGGCCTGATCCGCGAGATCGCGGGCCAGACCAACCTCCTCGCCCTCAACGCCACGATCGAGGCGGCGCGCGCGGGCGAGTCGGGGCGCGGCTTTGCCGTCGTCGCGCAGGAAGTGAAGAGCCTCGCCAATGAAACCGCGCGCGCGACCGACGATATCGCGGGCAAGATCACCGCGATCCAGCAGGCGACGCGCGGATCGGTGAGCGCCAACCAGTCGATCCAGGCGACGATCGTCGAAGTCCAGCAGTCGGCGCAGCGCATCCGCGACGCGATGGACGCGCAGGCGCAGACGGTCACATCGATCACCGCCGCGGTCGACGAAACCGCGCTCGCCGCCGATTCGATGTCGTCGACGATCGCGAGCATCCGCAACGATTCGGGAATGGTCGCGAGCGAGATCAGCGTGCTGAGCCACGAATTCGCCAAGATGGGCGACCGGCTCCAGTCACTCGAACAGGCAGCGAGCGAATTCAGCCGGCGGGTGGCGTGAGCGTTCGGGGCAAAGCCCCTCCTCTTTAGAGGAGGGGTTGGGGTGGTGGCAGTCACGCCGGACCCAGCCCGAGACACCACCCCTAACCAGCAAGCTGGCAAGTCTCGCTGCCCCTCCTCTGAAGAGGAGGGGTTTTTTTTGGCGATTCCGCTCTTTGCACGGCGCCGCACGCGCCGCTAAAGCCGCCGCATGACAACGAACATCCTGATCACCGGCGCGAGCCGCGGGATCGGCGCCGCGATCGCCGAAGCCCTGACTGGCGACACGACGCGCGTCGTCGCGCTGTCAAGCGCCGACGGCGACTTGTCCGATCCGGCGGCGCCCGAACGGCTGTGGCAGGCCAGCCTCGACCGGCTGGACGGGCGCATCGACGTGCTGATCAACAACGCCGGGGTGTTCGAGGATAATGCGCTGGACGCGAGCGATGCCGACTGGCTCGCGAACTGGGACCGCACGATGCAGGTCAACCTGACCGCGAGCGCGCTGCTCTGCCGCCGCGCCGTGCTGCACTGGCGGGACCGCAAGGCGGAAGGCCGCATCGTCAATATCGCGAGCCGCGCCGCGCATCGCGGCGACAGCCCGGCGCACTGGCATTATGCGGCATCAAAGGCGGGCATGGTCGCGATGACCAAGACAATCGCACGCGCCTATGCCCGCGACGGCATCCTTGCCTTTGCCATCTGCCCCGGCTTCACGATGACCGGGATGGCCGAGGACTATCTGGCGAGCCGCGGCGGCGAAGCCTTGCTCGCCGAGATTCCGCTCGGCCGCGTCGCGATGCCCGGCGAGGTCGGCGAAATGGCACGCTGGTGCGCGCTTGAGGCCCCGGCGGCGATGACCGGCGCCGTGCTCGACGTGAATGGCGCGAGCTATGTGCGCTAGATGAGCTGGATCGTCTCCCTCCCCTGCACCCGCGCCGAGGCCGAGGCGCTGTCGGGCGAGATTCCCGAACTCGATGTCATGCCCGAAGCGCCCGTCGTCGTGACGCGCGAGATCGACGAGGATGCCGGGCTGTGGCAGCTCGATGCCTATATGGACGAGCGCCCCGGCGCGGCGCTGCTCAAACTGCTCCAGTCTTTCGTGCCCAGCGCCAAGGGCAAGAAGCCCGTCGTCGAAGAACTGCCCGACGAAGATTGGGTGACATTGTCGCAGCAGGGACTCGAACCCGTGCAGGCAGGGCGCTTCTTCGTCCACACGAGCAGCCATGCCGATCGCATACCCCCGGGCACGACATCGTTCCTGATCGACGCGAGCCAGGCGTTCGGAACCGGCGGGCATGACACGACCGCGGGCTGTCTGGCGATGCTCGACCGGCTGGCGCGCGCCGGCGCCGTGCCGCGCAATATGGCCGACATCGGCACCGGGACCGGTCTGCTCGCCTTTGCCGCGATGGCCTTGTGGCCGCGGGCGCGGACGATCGCGTCGGACATCGACCCCGCGAGCATCTTCGTCACCCGCGACAATGCCGCGATCAACGGCGTGCCGCTGGGCCGCGGCGGCGGCCGGCTCGCGCTCGCGGTGGCACCTGGGACCGACCATCCGTCGATCCGCCATCGCGCGCCCTATGACCTCGTCATCGCCAACATCCTCGCGGGTCCGCTGATCACGCTGGCCCCCGATATTGCGGCAGCGACCGCGCCGGGCGGTCACGCCATCCTTGCGGGACTCATCGCGCGCCAGATGGAGCCGGTGCTCGCCGCCTATCGCGCGCAAGGGTTCCGCCTGACCGCGCGCGGCGGCAGCGCCGAGTGGCCGTGCCTGCTGCTGATCAAGCGCCGCCGTTACGGCTGGCGGCGCAAGGAACGCGCGCGGCACCGCGCGAGCCCGTCGGATGCAAGTTTCGGGAGCTGGTGATGTTCTTGGCCCTCCCGACAAGCGGGAGGGCGGCTAGAGTCTGTCCTGGAGAGATACTAGGCTTTCGCCGCCGCATAATCCTGCGTGCCGCGCGTGATCACCGCATCGCCCGGCAAGATGTCGGCGATCGGGATCGACGACAGCGCGGCGTTCGCAGCATAAAGCGGGGCGAAATCGGTGTTCACCGTCGTGCTCAGCAACTGGTCGAGGCTGTCGATGACGAAATAATTCTGCTGGAAATCGTCGATCCGGTAATCGGTGCGCATCACGCGCGCGAGATCGAAACCGATGCGGTTCGGGCTGTCGCTGTCGAGCGCGAAGACGCTTTCGGCATAGGAGGAGACGATGCCGGCGCCGTAAATGCGCAGGCCCTCCGCCTCGCGGATCAGTCCGAATTCGACGGTGTACCAATAGAGTCGCGCGAGCTGCTTCAGCGCGTCGAACTTCAAGCTGCGCAGCCCGCCCATCCCATAAGCGACCATATAGTCGGCGAATACCGGGTCGGCGAGCATCGGAACGTGGCCAAAGACGTCGTGGAAGACGTCGGGTTCCTCCAGATAATCGAGCTGTTCGGGCGTGCGAATGAAGTTTCCCGCGGGAAAACGCCGGTTCGCCAGATGATCGAAAAAGACATCGTCCGGGACCAGCCCCGGCACCGCGATCACCTGCCACCCCGTCGCGGCCATCAGCCGCGCGTTGAGCTCGCGATAATCGGGGATGCCCGGCTTTTCGAGCCGCAGCACGTCGATGCCGCGCAGGAAGGCGTCGGCCGCGCGGCCGGGCAGCATGTCCGACTGGCGCGCGAACAGGCGGTCCCACATCGCATGTTCACCGGCGGTGAAGGCATCCCAATTTTGCGAAATCGTCCAGTCGGCCGCGGCGCCCGGCGGCGGGGTGTCATGGACGTGGGTAAATCGGCTCTCCATGCCCGAGCCTTATCATAGAAATGGTTTCATGTGAAACCGGTCGCGTCGATCAGGTGTCGAGCGCGATCACCGATGTCGCCAGCCGGTCGACCTCGGCGCGGTCGTGGCTGACGTAGAGGATCGGCAGTTTGAGCTCGTCGCGGATGCGTTCGATCACCGCCATGATATCGCCGCGCCGCGCCGCGTCGAGCGACGACAGCGGTTCGTCCATGAGCAAGCAGTCGGGACCGCGGAGCAAGGCGCGGCCGATCGCGACGCGCTGCGCCTCGCCGCCCGACAGGCTGGCGGGCCAGCGGCCGAGCAGGTCGCCGATGCCGAGGAAGTCGACGGCTTCGTCGAGGCTCATCCAGCGCTTCGCGGGATCGGTCAGGTCGTGGCCGTAGACGAGGTTGGCGCGCACCCGGCGGTGCGGGAAGAGGCGGCCATCCTGGAAGACATAGCCGATGCGCCGCGCCTCGGGCGGCAGATCGATGCCGTCGCCGAACAAGGCGCGGGCGCCGATGCGGATATGGCCGCGATCGGGCCGCAGCAGCCCCGCGACCATGTTGAGGATGCTCGTCTTGCCCACCCCCGACGGGCCGAACAGCGCGGTCAGCCCCGGTCCGGCGCTGAAGCGCGCCGCGATCAGCCGGTCGCCGAGCCGTTTTTCGACGTCGATATCAATCGCCACGCAGCCGCCTTCCGCCATGCGTTCGCCGCACCAGCCATTCGGACAGGACCAGCGCACCAAGCGACAGCGCGACCGATAGCAAGGCAAGCCGCGTCACCATCGCCTCTGCCCCCGGCACCTGCAGCGCCGAATAGATGGCGAGCGGCAGCGTGCGCGTTTCGCCGGGAATGTTCGACACGAAAGTGATCGTCGCGCCGAATTCGCCGATCGAGCGCGCAAAGCCGAGGACAAGCGCCGCGAGCACGCCGGGGAGCGCGAGCGGCAGGCTGATCGTCCAGAAACAGTGCCAGCGGCCGGCGCCGAGCGTGCGCGCCGCACCCTCGAGCCGCCGGTCGATGCCCTCGATCGACAGCCGCATGGCGCGCACCATCAGCGGCAGCGCCATGATTGCCGCCGCGAGCGCAGCGCCGGTCCAGCGGAACATCAGGCTGACCCCGAACCAGCTTTCCAGCCAGCGCCCCGCCGGACCGAACGGGCCGAAGGCGATGAGCAGCAGCCAGCCGGTCACCACCGGCGGCAGCACGAGCGGCAGATGGACGAGCCCGTCGAGCAGCACCCGCCCCGGGAACGACCGGCGCGCGAGCAACCACGCGAGCGCGAAGGCGAGCGGCAGCGTCGCGAGCACCGCGATACCGCCGACCTTCAGCGACAGCGCGACGATGCCCCATTCCTCCGCCGACAGCATCAGAGTTTGGCGCTCAATAGCCCTCTCCCCTTCAGGGGAGAGGATAGCAAAGCTTGCTCCGTAGGAGCTAGCGGAGCTTGGAGAGGGGGAAGATGCGTGCTGCGGTCGCCCCCTCTCCAACTCCGGCTAGGTGCTTCGCACCAAGCCTTCATATCCTCTCCCCTGAAGGGGAGAGGGCCATGATAGAGCGATGCCCTCAAGGCGCCGAAAAGCCATGGCGTGCGAAGATGGCGCGGCCCGGTTTCGACAGCAGGAAGGCGCGGAAGCCCGCGGCGTCGCGGTGCCGCGATGCCTTCAGCACCGCGACCGGATAGCGGATCGGCGGGTGGCTCGCTGCCGGGAAGGTGCCGACGATACGGACGGCGCGCGAAGCTTTCGCATCGGTCGCATAGACGATGCCGAGCGGCGCGGCGCCGCGCTCGACCAGCGCCATCGCGGCGCGGACATTCTCGGCCGGGGCGACCTTCGACGCGACGGCTTGCCAGACGCCGAGATGGGTCAGCGCCGCCTTTGCATATTTGCCCGCGGGCACCGCGGCGGGGTCGGCGAGCGCGAGGCGGCCGGCGCCGAGCGCGCGGCCGATCGGGAAGCCACGCGCGGGGGTAAGCCGCAGCTTGCTCGCAGCCGGTGCGATGAGCACCAGCCGGTTGCCAAGCAAGGTCGTGCGCGTACCCGCGCGCAGCAACCCGGCCTTCGCGACCGCGTCCATCCATTCCTCGTCAGCCGAGAGGAACAGGTCGGCGGGGGCGCCCGCGATGACCTGCCGCGCGAGCGCCGACGAGGCGGCGAAAGATAGTACCGGCTTGGGGTGACCGCGCGCCGCCCAGGCATCGGCGGCTTCGGTCAGCGATTCCTGGAGGCTTGCCGCCGCGAGCACCACCGGTCCGCGCTCGGCCGCCAGCGCGGCGGGAGCGAGGAGCAGTGCGAACAGGCCCAGGAAATAGCGGATCATAAGCGCCGCTATATACGGCCAGATAGATCACGCCAAGGCACGAACGCCGAGCCAGCGCGCGACGCGCGGCAGCCGCGGGAGGAGCAGCCGGTCGACGATCCAGAGCAGGATCAGCGACACCGCAAGCAAAGGCAGCAGGGCGGCAAGCAGCAGGATGATCACCGCCACGCTCCTGAGGCGCGCCGGATCGCGCGGCAACGGCGGCGCACCAAGCGCATCCCCCGGCTTGCGGCGGCGCCAGAGCAGGAAGCCCGACAGCGCGAGGGTGAAGAGGCCGAGCGCGGTGGCCACGCCGATCAGCTGGCTGACGATCCCGAACAGCGCGCCCTCGTGCCACGCGATACCGATGCCGACGATGCGGTCGATGACATGTTTGCCGGCAAAGCCCTCGCGCGACACCTCGATCCCCGTTTCGGGGTCGTAGCCGACCTTGCGAACGAGCGGACGGTTCTGCGTCTGCGTCGTCAGCGTCCAGACATTGCCGTTCGGCGGTCCGAACATGTTGGGCGCGCCGGGCGGCTGGATGATCACCGGCGGCGGCAGCGCCTCGCTCTGCGCGCGCAGGATGATGGTGTCGAGCGGCACGCGCCGCGCCGGCGCCGTCGCCACGGGCGGCGCCATCGCCATCGCGCGGTGGTCGTGCGCGGCGTGCGGGTCGGCGCCGCCGCCCTTCCAGTCCTGCGCCCCTGACACCCAGCCCATTTCGGCGCGGACAGTGCGAAAGCCGCTCGCCCAGATGTCGGTCCACGGCAGCGCGGTGGTGAGGAGGATCAGCGCGAAGCCCGAGACCCAGAAGCCGGTGACCGCGTGGAGGTCGCGCAAGGCCGCGCGCCCGCCGAGCGACAGCCGCGGCCAGACGACACCGGCGAGCCCGCGCCCGCGCGGCCACCAGAGACAGAGGCCGGTCAGGATCATCACGATCGCCCAGCTTGCCGCGAGCTCGACGAGGAGGCCGCCGGGGCGGCCGATAAGCAGGCTGCCGTGGATACGCGCCAGCCACGCCGAGATGCGCGCGTCGGGATCGGCCGACCCGATCACCTGCCCGCGCGGCGACACCGCGACGTCGCGCATGCCGCCGTCCGCGAGACCAAGGTGGACGACCGCAGCGTCGCCCGCCGCTTCGGGAATGCGGTAATAGTGGAAGCTTGCTCCCTTAAACGCCGCCAGCGCCGCCGCGACCTGCGCGTCGGGGTCGACGCGTTCGGCCGCCGGCAGCCCGCGCCACGCGCGCTCTTGCCAATGGTCGAGCTGCGGCTTGAACAGATAGGCCGCGCCGGTCAGCGACAGCATCAGGATGAAGGGGATGACGAACAGCCCGGCGTAGAAATGCCAGCGCCAGATCGTGCGATAGAGCGGCATCCGGTTGAGGTCGGTCATCCCCTGCCCTCCCTTAAAAGCGCGCGCGGAGGCCCGCCGAGACGGCGCGGCGCTCGACCGGATAATAGATCGCCGAGGTACCGGTCGCCGCGATCGCCGCGCTGATATCGCCGATCGCCTTTTTGCCGGTGACATTGCGGATATCGACGAAGGCGTCGATCCCCGCAGCGACGCGCGCGCCGCCGGTGATGCCGATCAGCGCGTAGCCCGGGGTGCGGACATTGTTGGCATAGTCGGCGAGCGGGCCCTGCGGCACCCATTCGAAATTGGGCGCGATATGCAGCGCGTCGCTGCCGAGCCGCAATTCGGCGCGATAGACGTGACGCGGCACGACGGGCAGGCGGTTATCGCCGTACTGGACGTCGCGGCGGAAGCGGAAATTGCTGTAGGTATAGACCTGCCGCAGCCGCAGCCAGCGCAGCGGTTCGAGTTCGAGCGCCGCCTCGACCCCCTCATGCCGCGTCCGCTGCGCGTTGAAGGTCGAGGCGGGAATGTCGGCGCCGACCCTATATTGCAGCAATTCCCCCTTGATGTCGGCGCGGTAGAGGGACAGGTCCCAACTCGCGATGCCCGACCGGCCGCGCGTGCCGATCTCGGCCGTCCAGGCGCGCTGCGGATCGAGCGCAACGAAGCTGGATTGCTGGGCGAGTTCGATGAAGCCGGGGAATTCGACCGAGCGGCTGTAATTGGCGTAGAATTGCATCCCTTGCGCCGGTTCGAACAGCACGCCCAGCTTGGGCGAAAAGGCATCGAAATCGGCGCGGCCGAGATTGTCGACCGGGCCGTTGTTGAACGTCTCGCGCTGCCGCCGCATGCCGTCGGCGTAGATGCCGCCCGCGATCAGCGACAGCGTCTCTACCGGCCGCAGCCGTATTTCGCCATAGAGCGTCGCGGTGCGCGCGTCCTGTCTGGCGTCGAAGGTCTTCGCACCGCGTTTGCCGGCGAGGTTGAGGAAGCGCCGCGAATTTACGTCGCCGACGCGAAGCTCGCCGCCGAACGTCGCTTCGACCGGTCCGCCCGCATAATCGAGGCGGAAGAAAGTGCCGCGATCGACGCTTTTCTGATCGATGAGCTGATAGATCGGGTGATGCAGCGTCTTTGCGTTGACGAAGGCACCGACGTCGAGCCTTACCGCGCCGAAATCGAAGCTGGTGCGATTCTGGAGGCGCAGCGATTCGATATCACGCGCCTGATCACCCGTGATCGCGCTGGCGTTGGCCTTGCGCGGCGTGGTTAGCGCCTCGTCATAGATGAGTGCGCCGGGAAGCCGCTGGTCGATATGGTTGAAGCTGGCGTAGAAGCGCGTCGCGACCGTGTCGCTGAACTTCATCCCGACATTGCCGTGGAAGCGGACGCTCTGCCGCTTCGCATGCGCGCGGTCGCCGTCGGACGTGTCGGCGCTTACCGCGCCCCACGCATCCACCTGTTCGCCCGCGACGCCCGCCGCGACGAGCCCGCGCACGCTGTCGAAACTGCCGACGTCGCCGCGCAGGTAAATCCCTTTCGCGCTGCGTCCGGTCGGGGTCACGCCGTTGATGGCCCCGCCGAGCGTGCCCGACCCGAAGCGCAGCGCATTGGCGCCGCGATAGACTTCGAGATGGTCGAAGAAGATCGGTTCGAGTTCCTGGAAATCGCCATTGTCGTCGGCAAGGTTGATCGGGATGCCGTCCTGAAGCAGCGTCAGCCCGCGCATATGATAACCGCGCGAGAGCCCCGAGCCGCGGATCGAAATCCGCACCTCCTGCCCGAAGCGCGGCTGGAGATAGACGCCGGGCGAAAAGGCGAGCGCGTCGCGCAAGCTGACGACCGACTTGTCGGCATAATCTTCGTAAGAGACGACGTCGGTGCCGCCCGGCGTGCGCGCGGCGCGCGCTTCGGCGGCATCGGTCGCAGTCGGGGCTGTGACGATGATCGTCGCGTCGGCTTCGGCCGCGTGGACGGGCATGGCGGCAAGGCAGGTGGCGAGCGCGAGCAAGGGCGCGGCGCGATAAGCGTGATGGTTCATTGGAAAATCTTCCCCGGATACAGGCATTGAACCGCGCCGCGCTCCCCGCGCGGGCGGCGTGTCAGGCTGAATCAGGCGAAGGCGGGCGGTCCGGTGCTCGGTGGCAGCGGCGAAGCGATGCCCGGCGCGAAACCGAGCAAGGTGAGCGCAATGGGCGCGGATTCGGCCACGATCGGCGCGACAGGCAGCGCGGGCACACCGGGAACGATCGGGGTCGCGGCGAGCGCCCCCCACGGGCAATGTTGCTGGCCCTTGTCGGCCTGGTGATCATCCGCCCGTTCGAGTGCGATCGTCATCGTCGCACCGGGGTTGGCGGGGTCCGAGCAGACGCGGACGGTGATCGATCCCGCCGCATCGCTTTCGATCATCCAGCCCGGCGCCACGAACACTCGCGCGGCGAGCGCGAGGAGCAGCGGCAACAGCAGCAGGATGCCGGGACGGCGAAAGGCGGCGAGCAGGCTCACGACACGGCTCCTATGCCCGCGCCGTCACGCTGGCAAGTCGTCGCTTCATCTGGTCAAATTTGGGATGTGGCGGAATGTCGGCTTTGGGGTGGGGAGCGGACATATAGCCCTCTCCCCTTCAGGGGAGAGGGTTGGGAGAGGGGGACGCGTAAAAGCCCCTCTCAACTGCGGCTAGCCGGTAAACCGGCAAGCCTCCGTATCTCTCCCCTAAAGGGGAGAGAGCAAGCCTCCCAAACGTCCACTTTCGACCGTTTTCTGCCTTCGAATTCGTCCACACCGAATAAGGGCTTTCTCATTCCGCCGCCGTCTCGTCGGTCTTCTTGCCGGTGCGCGTCCACGGATAGAGGAACTGCCCCCAATAGTTTTTCGGCACATCCTCTGGAATGCCGTAATTTTCGGGCCAGCGGTCTTTCGGCAAATGGAAGGTGCCGAACATCTTGTCGATCCACGGAAAGTGGATCGCGAAATTGACGTCGAACGCCTCGCGTTCGAGCCCATGGTGCCAGTGGTGGAACCGCGGGGTCGCGATCCAGTGGCCGAGGCGGTTGAAATTGCCGCCGACATTGGCGTGGAGCAGCGACGACCAGACGTAGACGAAACCGATGTAGGCCTGCATCACCGACGGGCTGAACCCCAGGGTGAACAGCGGCAGCGAGGTGATCGAGCGCAGGAGGATGATCTCGGCGAAGTGCATCCGCGAACCCGCAAGCCAGTCCATCGACTTGGCGCTGTGATGCACCGCGTGGAAGCCCCAGAGGAAGGGGTAGCGGTGGAAGGTGCGATGGAACCAATATTGCGCCATGTCCGACAGGGCGAGGACGATCGCGAACTGGACGATCCACGGCAGGCCGGCGACGCCGGCACGGAATGCCTGCCAGTTGCTGGTATGTTCGTTGATGATCGTCGACGGCGCGAGCGCAAGGAAACCGAGGACCTGCACGAACATCGTGCTGACGAGATAATAGAAGAGATCCTCGCGCCATTCGGTGCGGAACAGGCGCTGCGCCCGGCGGTGCGGAAACAGCCGTTCGAGCGGTGCGAACATGAAGCCGGTGATCAGCAGGTTGACGACGAAGAAATCGAGCCCGAAGAAAATGCCCCAGTCGCGCGTTTCCGCCGGCTGGACGTTCGCCCCGCCGATCAGCGTCGCCGCGAGCGCGATCATCAGCGCCGTCGCCCCCAACACCTTGCGCGGGCGCAGCAGGAGGCTGAGCAGCGCAAGCCCGTAACTCGCCAGCAATACGAGGTGGACGACACCGCGAAACCCGCCCCAGTCCTTGACGATCGCGAGTTCGGGGGTTGCGAACCAGTCGGGGAAGCGCAGCGCGATCACCAGCCCGAAGCCGACGACGGCGAAAAGCAGCGCGAAAAAGCCCGAAAGCCAGCCGCTGCCGAAACGCCGCACTTCGGTGTGCGATTCGAGATCGCGCATCAGATTTTGCAGATAGTCACGCTTGGCCATCGGGCCCCACCCTCTCATTCGTCATGCCGGACCTGATCCGGCAACCATTGCAGCGCCGTCGTCATGGACCCCGGATCGAGTCCGGGGTGACGACGCGATATGGCTCATTTTACCGCACCGTCTGTGATGGCGCGCACCGTCCATACTATCCTCCGGCCGCCGCGACGATCGCCGCCCATTCGGCTTCGTCGATCACGCGGATGCCGAGCGCGCTCGCCTGCTTGAGCTTCGACCCCGCGCCCGGCCCGGCGACGACGAGGTCGGTCTTGGCGCTGACGCTGCCCGCCGCCTTGGCGCCGAGCGCCTCTGCCTGCGACTTCGCCTCGTCGCGGCTCATCGTTTCGAGCTTGCCGGTGAATACCACCGTCATCCCCGACACCTCGCTTGCCCGCGTTTCGACGACGTAGAGCGGCGGCGACGCTTCGGAGAGGAGGTCGTCCCACAGCTCGCGGTTGTGCGGTTCGTGGAAGAAGTCGGCGAGCGCCTCGGCGACGGCGGGGCCGATGCCGTCGGCGCGCACTTCGAGGATCGCTTTGAACGCGTCGACCTTGCGCGTCATATATTTGCCGTCGGATTCGCCCTCGGCTTGCGGATTGGCTTCGAGATAGGCGTGAATTTCGGCCGCTTTTTCAGGAAGCCGCGCGATATCGCCAAGGCCTTTCAGCAGGTCGCGCGCGGTCACCGCGCCGACGTGACGGATGCCGAGTCCGAAGAGCAGGCGCGCCGCATCGGGCGCGCGCTTTGCCTCGATCGCGGCGAAAAGCTTGTCGACCGACGTCTCTTTCCATCCCTCGCGTCCGAGCAGTTCGGCGCGGTGTTTCCGGAGGCGGAAGATGTCCGCCGGGCCCTTGTCGAGCCAGCCGAGTTCGAGAAATTCGGCGATGCTTTTTTCGCCCAGCCCCTCGATATCGAGCGCGCCGCGGCTGACGAAATGCCGGAGGCGTTCGAACTTCTGCGCGTTGCAGATGAGCCCGCCGGTGCAGCGAACATCGACCTCGCCCTCCTCCGCGACCGCTTCGCTGCCGCAGACGGGGCAATGACCGGGGAAGAGATAGGGCGCGCGTGGCTCGTCGCGGGTGAGGTTTTCGACGACTTGCGGGATCACGTCGCCGGCGCGCTGGACGACGACGCGGTCGCCGGGGCGGACGCCGAGGCGGCCGATCTCGTCGCGGTTGTGCAGCGTGACGTTCGACACCACGACGCCGCCGACGGTCACCGGAACGAGACGCCCGACGGGGGTCAGCTTGCCCGTACGCCCGACCTGGATGTCGATCGCTTCCAGCGTCGTCTGCGCGCGTTCGGCGGGGAATTTATGCGCTATCGCCCATCTCGGCGCCTTGGCGACGAAGCCCAGCCTTTGCTGCCAGTCGAGCCGGTCGACCTTGTAGACGACGCCGTCGATGTCATAGGGCAGTTCGGCGCGCTGTTTCTCGATCGCGGCATAATGGGCGAGCACGCCCTCGACCGATTCGAACCGTGCGAGCAGCGGCGACACCGGCACGCCCCAGCTTTCGATCCGTTTCATCATCGCGAACTGCGTCGCCTCGGGCACGCCGCTCACCTCGCCCCAGCCGTGCGCGAGGAAGCGCAAGGGGCGCGAGGCGGTGACGCTGGCGTCCTTCTGGCGCAGCGAGCCGGCGGCGGCGTTGCGCGGATTGGCGAACTGGCGGACGGTGGCGGGATCGAAATCGACCTCGCGCTGCGCGGCGAGTGCCCTGCCCTCTTCCATCAGTCGATCGTTAAGCGCCGTGAAGTCCGCTTTCGCCATATAGACCTCACCGCGAATCTCGAAGACGTCGGGAATCCCGTGCCCCTGCGAAGGCAGGGGCCCATCTCCTGCGGCAGGAGATGGGCCCCTGCCTTCGCAGGGGCACAATGTTTGCGGGATGTCGGCGATCGTCGCGACATTGGGCGTCACATCCTCGCCGACGCTGCCGTCGCCGCGCGTCGCGGCCTGGACGAGCGCGCCCTTTTCGTAACGCAGCGAGCAGGACAGGCCGTCGATCTTGTCCTCGGCAGTCAGCGCGACGGGTTCGGAGCCCTCGAGGTTGAGGAAACGGCGTACGCGCGCGGCGAATTCCTCGACGTCCTCGCCCGCGAAGGCGTTGTCGAGGCTCATCATCCGCTGCGCATGGGTGATCTTCGCCAGCGGCGACGCCTCGACCGCCGCGCCGACCTGGTTGTTCGGGCTGTCGGCGCGGATCAGGTGCGGAAAGGCCGCCTCGAGTTCGTTGTTGCGCCGCACGAGCGCGTCATAATCGGCGTCCGGAATCTCGGGCGCGTCGTCGGCATGATAGCGCTTGCCGTGATAGGCGATCGTCTTTGCCAGACGCATCAGTTCGTTGGCGGCATCGGCTTCGGAAAGAGATTTGATTTCGGTCATGCACCGGTCTTTGCCACCGGCTTGAACTCGGCGCGAGTACCAAATCCCGCGATCAGCGGGCGCCCTTTGGCGATCGCGTCCTGCACTTCGGGAAGCTTCAGCGATGCGGCGTGCGCGTCCTTGCCGGTCCACAATTCGACGATCCAGATCGCGTCGGGGTTGGCGCTGTCCTCGCCGACCAGATAGCCGAGGTTACCGGGCATCGATCCGGTGCCTTCGGACAGGATCGCGATCAACGCTGCACGCTGGCCGGGCAGCGCGATCATCTGGCCGATCAGACCATAGGTGGGGACGGCCTCTTCCATACTCTTCTCCAAAGCCCTGAGCTGGCGCGCGGGCAGGACCGCCGCGGCGAGCGCGAGGAGTGCCGCCATATGCTCGCGTCGGTTCATCATCGCGCCAGCGCCAGCATATGCACCGCGCGGCGGATACGAAAGCCGAGCGTTTCATAGAGCGCGATCGCGCCCGCATTGTCGGCATAGCTGTGGAGGAACGGCGTTTCGCCGCGCCCCATCATTTCGCGCATGACATGACCGATCAGCGCGCGGGCCAGCCCGCGGCCGCGGCAGTCGGCCCATGCCGACACGCCGCTGAGCTCGGCCATGCCGGGAACCAGCATGCGCTGCCCCGCCATCGCGAGCAGGCGGCCGTTTTCCCTGATGCCGAAGAAAGGGCCGTAGCGATGCGTTTTCGGCCCCCACGGCCCGGGTTTCGCATGCTCGGCGAGCGCCGCCATTTCGGGCGCGTCCTCCTCGCCGAGCGCGATGATGCGGGGAGCGCCGGGGCCGGGCTCGGACGGGACGCCTTCGGCGACCATTTGCGTCAGCACCGCGCGCTTGACCTCGCGCACGCCCGGGGGGACCGGCCAGGGCTCGCCTTCGACGATCCAGAGCTCACCGTCGTCGGGGACGAGCGCCGCCAGCCCTGCCTGCGCATCGATACCGGGGTCGGCGGCGGCGCCGAACACGCCATAACCGCGGTCGATCCGCACCGCGCGCGCATCACCCTCGGCCAGGTGCGCCTGGCGGCCGGTGAGCATGTTCCAGACGGGGCGGTCGAGGGCTTCGAATGCCATCACGCCGCCTCCAGCAGCCGCTCCGCCTGCGCTCGCGCCTCTTCGGTCACTTCGGCGCCCGACAGCATGCGCGCGATTTCTTCGCGGCGGCCGGGCTCGTCGAGCTGATGGACGCTGGTGCGCGTCACCGTTCCCTCGCTCGATTTGGCGATGACGAAATGCGCCGCGCCCTTGGCGGCAACCTGCGGGCTGTGGGTGACTGCGAGCAGTTGCTTGGCGGCGCCATCCCCCGTCCCTTTGGCGAGTCTTGCCAGCCGTTCGCCGATCGCCGCGGCGACGGCGCCGCCGACGCCGCGGTCGATTTCGTCGAAGATGATCGTGTCGGCGCCGCCCTCTTCGGCGAGCGCCACCTTCAATGCGAGGATGAAGCGCGACAATTCGCCCCCCGACGCGATCTTGGCGAGCGGTGCGAACGGCGCGCCGGGGTTGGTCGAGATGAGATATTCGACGCGGTCCATGCCGCCCTCGCCCCAGCGTTCGGCGGGCAGGCGTTCGACGAGCGTCCGGAAGCGGGCCGCGTCGAGCTTCAGCGGCACCAGCTCGCCCGCCACCGCGGCGTCGAGACGGGCGGCGGCCTTCGTGCGCAGGTCGGACAAGGCGGTCGCGGCATGGGTATAGGCCGCTGCGGTTTCGGCTACGGCCGCCTCGAGCTTTGCGAGGCCCGCGCTGCCGCCCTCGATCGCGTCGAGCCGCGCCGCAAGATCACCCGCGAGCGCCGCAAGATCGTCGGGCTGACACCCATGCTTGCGCGCCATCGCGCGTAGTTCGAACAGCCGCGTTTCGGTCGCTTCGAGCCGTGCGGGGTCATATTCCATCGCGCGCGCGGCTTCGTGGAGCTTGGTTTCGGCCTCGTCGGCCTCGATGATCGCGCGGTCGAGCCCGGCGAGCGCCTCGGCGAGCAGCGGGTGGTCGCCCGCGAGCCGGTCGAGCCGCCGCGCCGCCCCGCGCAGTTGCGCGGGTCCGCTGTCGCTGCCTTCGAACGCCGCCATGATCGCCGAAAGGTCGCCCGCGACCTTTTCGCCCTTCTGCATCGCGGCGCGTGCCTCGGACAATTCGCCGTCCTCGCCCGGTTGCGGCGCCAGCGCGTGCAGTTCGGCGACGCAATGTTCGAGCCATTCGCGGTCGCGCGTCGCGGCATCGAGCGCGGCGCGCGCGGCGGCGAGCTTCTCCTCCGCGGCGCGCCATGCCGCATGCGCGGCGGCAACGGCGCCGACGTCGGCACGTCCATAGGCGTCGAGCAGCGCGCGGTGCCCCGCGGGGGCGAGCAGGCCGCGGTCGTCATGCTGGCCGTGGATTTCGACGAGGTGCCCGCCGATCTCGCGCAGCAGCGCCGCCGAGCAGGGCTGGTCGTTGAGGAAGGCGCGGCTGCCGCCGTCGGCTTTCAGCGTGCGGCGGATCAGCAGCGGTTCGCCCGGTTCGAGCGCGATCTCGTTTTCGGCGATCAGCGCCGCGAGCGGGGTGCCCGGCGCGGGCGCGACGAAGCTGGCGGTGACCTGCGCCTGCGCCGTGCCCTGGCGGACCAGCGCGCTGTCGGCGCGCATCCCGAGCGCGAGGCCGAGCGCGTCGAGCAGGATCGATTTGCCCGCCCCCGTCTCGCCCGTCAGCACGCCGAGCCCGGCCTCGAAATCAAGGTCGAGCCGTTCGATCAGCACGATATTGGCGATGGACAGGGCGGTCAGCACAGCGCGTCCTTACCGCAGAACAAAATGCGAATCTATTCGCGAGTTCAACCGCGCCGCCCTTCGCGCGGGCGGCGGCCCGGCATCAGCTGCTCGGCGCGTGCCGCTGCATCAGCTTGTACGCGCGCTCATACCATTCATTGCCCGGATAGTTGGCGCCGAGCACGGCCGCCGACTTCTTCGCTTCCTCCGGAATGCCGAGCGCCAGATAGCATTCGGTCAGGCGGAAAAGCGCCTCGGGCGCGTGGCTGGTCGTCTGATATTTGTCGACGACCTCGCGGAAGCGGATCGACGCGGCGAGCCAGTTCGAGCTGCGCTGGTAGAAACGGCCGATTTCCATTTCCTTGCCCGCAAGGTGATCCTGCACCAGGTCGACCTTCAGCCGCGCGTCGGCGGCGTAGCGGCTGTCGGGATAGCGGCGGATGATCTCGCCCAGCGCGTTCGACGCTTGTTGGGTGATCTTCTGGTCGCGGGTCACGTCGCTGATCTGCTCATAATAGCTAATGCCGATCAGATAATAAGCGTAGGCTGCGTCCTTGTTGCCCGGATGGATGGCGAGGAAGCGCTGCGCGGCGTCAATCGCCGGGGCATATTCGCGGTCCATATAATAGGAAAAGCTGCTCATCAGCTGCGCGCGGCGCGCCCACGGCGAATAGGGGTGCTGGCGCTCGACCTCGTCGAACAGCGCCGCCGCGATGCGGTACTGGCGGCGGTCGAGGCGTTCCTGCGCGGCGCGATAGAGGGTGTTGACGTCGCGCGCGACATAGCGCGTGTCTTTCTTGACCCCGCCACCCCCCGCACAGGCCGCCAGCGGCGAAATCAACAGGGCGGCGGCGAGCAGGCGCATCATGGCGCGTGAGGAGGGACGCTGAGTCATGCGGGCGGTATAGCCACAGCGCGCATGAACGCAAAATAAATGATAGTCGCCACAGCGCGACTTCTTGTCCCTCTATCCCCTCGTCACCCCCGCGCAGGCGGGGGTCCCGCTTTTCAGGCGTTGAGTGCGTCGAACAAGTCCAGCCATTCGGGGTTCTGTTCCTCGATCAGACGCAGCTTCCATCCGCGATTCCATTTCTTCATGGCCTTCTCGCGCACGATGGCATCGCTGATATTGGCATGGGATTCGGCATAGACGAGACGATCGAGGGCGTAGCGCTTGCAAAAATCGGAACCGTCGCCGGTTCGGTGCTGGTATATTCGAGCGGCTAGCTGAGCGGTTACGCCAATGTAGATGGTTCCGCGATAGCGATCCGCGATGATATAGACATGGCCGCCCTTCACAAAAGCGGGACCCCCGCCTGCGCGGGGGTGACGAAGAAAGAGGCCCTTCTCATCCGCCCTTGACGACACAGCCCTTCGGCGCGTCGGCGGGGGCGGGAACGCGGCGGGCAGTTTTGATCGTCACCATCGGTTCGAGCATCTGGCCCTGCATCACGCCTTCGCCCGCGGTGGGCGAGACGGGCGCGGCGAATATCCTTTCGGCGACATCGGTGCCGCCGACGATTTCACCGAACACCGCGAAGCCCGCATTGTCACCGCTTTGCGCCGGATCGGCGTCGAAACCCGGGATATCGCTCAAGAGCAGGAAGAAATCGGTCATCGCGTCGCCGGGCGCGAGCCGCGCCATCACCAGCGCGCCCTTGCAATTGGTCAGGCCGGTGACGTTCGTCGCCTCATGCGCGATGACGGGGAAGTTCTTGCGCGCATCGCCGCGGTTGCCCGCTTGGATCAGCTGGCTCGCCGGCCCCCAGCTGCGCGTCGAGCGATAGAATTTGAACCCGTCCATCCGCTTCGTATCGACATAGCGGAGGAAATTGGCCGCCGTGACCGGCGCGCGTTTATCCTCGAGGCGGACGGTGATCGTGCCGAGATCGGTCGCGAGCGCGACATAAGGCCGCGTGTCGGCCTGCACCAACGGCGCAACCGGCGCGGGCACCGGTTGCGGCGCGGGCGGCAACTGCGTCGCGGATGGCGGAACGGCGGGGGCCTGGGCGGCGAGCGCGAGCGCGGAGAGGATGATGGTCAGCATGGAGCAAGGCATAACCAAGCGGTGCGGCGGTGGCGACCCCTTTTGGCGAGCCCGTCGCCACAGGACCCGGCACCGATAAATATTTGTCGGGCGGCGGCTCTTCGGTAAGACGGCCCGATGGGACCGGACGATTGAACAAGGGGATTGGCATGCGTTTTCCAACGCTTCGGGGCGCGGCAGGTCTGGCGGCGCTTGCTCTGGCATCCGCCGCGCTGGCGGCGCCTCCCGAAACGGCCGATCCCGACACCAGGGCCTGGTGGGCGATCACCGAAGAGCTGTCGAGCGATGCGATGGAAGGCCGCGACACCGGTTCGGCGGGCTATGACCGCGCAGCAGAGGTCGTCGCGCGTGCCTTCGCGGCGGCGGGGCTGAAACCGGCGGGTAGCGATGGCGGCTGGTTCCAGCCGGTGGACATGGACGAAATCGCGATCACGCGCGCCGCGCTGCGCGTCGGTGATCGCACGCTGGCCTTCCTCCACGACTATCGCCTGACGCCGACGGCGGCGATGCCGGCGCACTTCGCGGCGCCGCTGGCCTATCGCGGCTATTGCGATGCGTCGGTTCTGGGTGCGGTCGCGGGCAAGATCGTCATCTGCCACGCGACACGGCGCGCCGGACTACCCGGCGACGCCGGCCGCGAGACGGCGGTCAAGGCGGCGGGCGGCATCGGTATATTGAGTATCGCCGATCCCGGCTTCACCGTCGAGCCACCGCGCTGGCCCGCCGCCTATGCGCGGCAGGTCAAGCTCGCCGGAGCGCCCGCCGACACCGACCGCTTCGTACGGATCATCGTCAACGCCGGCGCGCTCGGCAAGTTGACCGGCAAGAGCGAGGCCGAAGCGGCCGACCTGATCGCCAAGGGCAGCCGCGGCGACCCGTTGCCGGCATTCGACGTCGCCGAGCGGCTCGATGCGCGCTTCGAGACCCGAGCGCGGCGAATCCGCTCTTCGAACGTGCTGGGGCTGCTGCCGGGGACCGATCCCGCCAAGGCAGGCGAGACGATCGCCGTATCTGCGCATCTCGACGGCTATGGCCATGGCGAGCCGATCGATGGCGACGGGCTTTATAACGGCACGCTCGACGATGCCGCCTATGTCGCGCTGCTGATCCGCCTCGCGCAGCAGCGGCAGGGCAAGGGCTATGCCCGCCCGCTGCTCTTCGCCGCCTTTGCGGGCGAGGAGAAGGGCCTGCTCGGCGGCGAATATTTCGTCGCGCATCCGACGATCCCGAAGGCCGACCTCGCGGGCAACATCAACCTCGACCAGCTCCGCCCGATCTTCCCGCTCGACCTGCTCACCGTACACGCGCTGGACGACAACAGCCTTGGCGCCGATGCCCGTGCCGTTGCCGAAGGGCTGGGCATCGCGGTCCAGCGGGATCCCGAGCCCGAGCGGAACATGCTGAAGCGGTCCGAGCATTGGGTGTTCATCAAGGCGGGCATCCCGGCGACGGGTTTCGTCTTCGGATATCGCCCGGGAACGAAGAGCGAGGAGATATACCGGCATTGGTATCGCACCGGCTATCACACCCCGCAGGACGATCCCGACCAGCCGATCGACTGGCGGGCGGCGGGCGATTTCAATCGCTTTTTCTATGCGCTGGTCGACCGGGTGGCGAACAAGGACAGCGCGCCGGGCTGGAATGCGGATAGTGCGCTGAAACCCAAGCCATAGGAAATAGTCACGGGACGGTAGAGACGTGGGAAGGACCGCAAACGACCGGTTGCTGCCCTTCCTTTCGTCGTCACCCCGGACTTGATCCGGGGTTCCGCTTGACCTCGAAAACTGCTGGTACCAAGAAAAGCGGGATCCCGGGTCAAGCCCGGGATGACGAAAAAGGGCAGAAAGCGGCCGGTGCGGACGCACAGTCTTTAGCCCCTCCCCTGAAGGGGAGGGGCTTGATTAGACAAACCTCCGCTCACCACGCCATTCCGGCCGTTCGCTTTCGGTCTGAAAGCGATAGCCGGCGTGACGAAGGCAGGTCGAGCAACGGAAACGTCCTACCCCGAGGCCGAACCTCCAGACGCATCGCCGCCAATGAAAAAGGGGCCGCTTTCGCGACCCCTTTCCTGTTCGATAATCGAAGGCTTAGTCCTTCAGGAAGTCGGGCACATGGCCCTGATCTTCCGGACCTTCGCTGCGTTCGCGGCGCCCTTCGCCGCGGGGGCCGCGGTCGCCGCCGCCATCGCGGCGCGGACCACGGTCGCGATCACGACCGCCGCCGCCACGCGGGCCGCGATCACCGCGGTCGCCGCCGTCACGGCCCCGATCGCCTCTGGGACCACGATCGCCGCGCGGTTCGCGGGGCTCACGCGGCGGGCGCGTGTCTTCCAGTTCGGCGCCGGTTTCCTGATCGACGACGCGCATCGACAGGCGGACCTTGCCGCGCTGATCGATCTCGAGGACCTTGACCTTGACGTCCTGACCTTCGCTCAGGACGTCCGAGACCTTCTCGACGCGCTCATTGGCGATTTCGCTGACGTGGACGAGACCGTCCTTGCCGCCCATGAAATTCACGAACGCACCGAAATCGACGAGGTTGACGACCTTGCCGTCGTAGATCTTGCCGACTTCGGCTTCCTCAACGATGCCGCTGATCCACTTGCGCGCCGCCTCGATCTGGTCGAGGTCGCTCGACGAGATCTTGATCAGGCCTTCGTCGTCGATGTCGACCTTGGCGCCGGTGGTCGCGACGATCTCGCGGATCACCTTACCGCCGGTGCCGATGATGTCGCGGATCTTCGACTTGTCGATCTGCATCGTCTCGATACGCGGCGCATGCGCCGACAATTCGGTGCGGGCTTCGCCCAGCGCCTTGGCCATTTCGCCGAGGATGTGCGCGCGGCCTTCCTTCGCCTGGTTCAGCGCGGCTTCGAAGATCTCGCGCGTGATGCCCGCGATCTTGATGTCCATCTGCATCGTGGTGATGCCTTCGGACGTGCCCGCGACCTTGAAGTCCATGTCGCCGAGGTGATCTTCATCACCCAGGATGTCCGACAGGATCGCATAATCCTTGCCTTCGAGGATCAGGCCCATCGCAATGCCCGAAACCGGGCGCTTGATCGGCACGCCGGCGTCCATCATCGCGAGCGAACCGCCGCACACCGACGCCATCGACGACGAGCCGTTCGACTCGGTGATGTCGCTGGTGAGGCGGATCGTGTAGGGGAACTCGTCCTTCGTCGGCAGCACGGGATGCAGCGCACGCCATGCCAGCTTGCCATGGCCGACTTCGCGGCGGCCCGGCGCGCCGAAGCGGCCGACTTCGCCGACCGAATAGGGCGGGAAGTTATAGTGCAGCATGAAATTCTGGTACGACAGGCCGTTCAGGCCATCGACCATCTGTTCGCTTTCCTTGGTGCCGAGCGTTGCCGTGGCAATCGTCTGCGTTTCGCCGCGGGTGAACAGCGCCGAGCCGTGTGCGCGCGGCAGGAAGTGCGTTTCGGCGACGATCTGGCGGATTTCCGTCGTCTTGCGACCGTCGATGCGCTTGCCGTCCTTGAGGATGGCGCCGCGAACGATTTCGGCTTCCAGCTTCTTCACCAGCTTGGATGCGGCGAGCTGATCCTGCGGAGCAGCATCGGCGAAGGCGTCCTTGGCCTTGCCGCGCGCTTCGTTCAGCGCGTTCGAGCGGGCCGATTTGTCGGTCAGCTTGTAAGCCGCGGCAATATCCTTGCCGATCAGCTTCTTCAGCTTGTCCTTGGCGGCGGTCAAATCAGCCTGTTCGGCCATCGCCCAGGGATCCTTGGCAGCCTGTTCGGCGAGCTTCACGATCGCCTTGACGACTTCCTTGCACGCGTCGTGCGCGAACAGGACGGCGCCGAGCATGACCTCTTCCGACAGCTCATTCGCTTCGGATTCGACCATCATCACCGCGTCGTAGGTGGCGGCGACGACCAGGTCGAGATCGCCCTCGGCAACCTGTGCGTCGGTCGGGTTCAGGATATATTCGCCGTCGATGTAGCCGACGCGCGCGGCGCCGATCGGGCCCATGAAGGGAACGCCCGAAATCGTCATCGCGGCCGACGCGGCGACGAGCGCCAATATGTCGGGCTCATTATGGCCGTCATAGCTCAGAACCTGAGCAATGGCGTTGATTTCGTTGTAGAAACCTTCGGGGAACAGCGGGCGGATCGGGCGATCGATCAGGCGGGAAACCAGCGTTTCCTTTTCGGTCGCGCCGCGTTCGCGCTTGAAGAAGCCGCCCGGAATGCGTCCGGCGGCCGAATATTTTTCCTGATAGTGGACGGTGAGCGGGAAGAAATCCTGCCCTTCCTTGACCTTCTTCGCGGCGGTGACGGCGCACAGGACGACCGTTTCGCCCAGCGTCGCGATGACGGCGCCGTCGGCCTGGCGGGCAACCTTGCCCGTTTCGAGAGTCAGCGTTTCACCGCCCCACTCGATCGATACTTTTTTCACGTCAAACATGGGATTTCCTTCGCCCGCCGGGCCCTATGCCGGGCGGGGCCTCTAGATCCGGGCAATCCGGCCCGGGGCGGTACGGGGCGCCTTGATGCCCCTGTGGCGGTCCCGCCGGATGCGGGAGCGGCCCTGCGGTCCGGCACAATTGCACGGGACCAATATGACAGCGGCCCCGGAAATCCGGGGCCGCCAGAAATTCTTATTTACGAAGACCCAGCTTCGCGATCAGCGCCGAATAGCGGGCCTCGTCCTTCTTCTTCAGATAGTCGAGGAGGCTGCGACGCTTGTTGACCATCATGAGGAGGCCGCGGCGGCTGTGGTTGTCCTTGTGGTGCGCCTTGAAGTGGGCGGTCAGCGTGTTGATGCGGTCGGTCAGGATTGCGACCTGCACTTCCGGCGAACCGGTATCGCCCTTGGCGCGGGCATTGTCGTTGATGACTTCGGTCTTGCGCTCGGCGGTAATCGACATATTCGTTTTTCCTCGAACATCCTTGCTTACAGATTGAAGCCGCGGACGACCTTCAGCGTTCCCGCCAAAGCCTCGATCAGGGCGACGGGACGCATTTCGCTGTCCCTTCCCCAATAGAGCCCGTCATCCGTAGCTACCCCGGTCCAGACACGACCCTGACGGATCGCCCCTGCCGCTTCCGGGGAAAGGTTCAGAGCCGGGATGTCGACCAGCCCTGCCTCGAGCGGCAGAAATATTTCTGATTGGGCGGCCCCTTGGCCGAATGCGTTTAATTTGTCCAGCGAAATCGCCTGGCTGAGGTCGAACGGCCCGGCCCTGGTGCGGCGCAGCATCGTGACATGGCCGACGCTGCCGGCGGCCTGCGCGATGTCGCGCGCGAGGCTGCGGATATAGGTGCCTTTGGAGACGTGGGCGGTGAGGGTGATCTCGTTGAGCCCCTCCCCTCCTTCGTCACCCCGGACTTGATCCGGGGTCCCGCTTTTCAACGTCGCCGAGCGGGACCCCGGATCAAGTCCGGGGTGACGAATGGAAAGAGAATGGATCGTCACACCACGCGCCTTCATCTCGACCGCTTCGCCCTTGCGCGCGCGGTCATAGGCGCGCTCGCCGTCGATCTTGATCGCCGAATAAGCCGGCGGAACCTGCTCGATCGGGCCGGTGAATTGCGGCAGGACCGCCTCTACATCGGCCAGCGTCGGGCGTATGTCGCTGGTCGCGACCACCTCGCCTTCGGCGTCGAGCCCCGCAGTCGCGGTGCCAAACTGCACGGTGAAGTCATAGATTTTACTCGCGTCGAGCATTCGCCCGCACAGCTTCGTCGCCTCGCCCAGCGCAATCGGCAGCACCCCCGACGCGAGCGGGTCGAGCGTGCCGCCGTGACCGACCTTGACCTTGCCCAGCCCCGCCTCGCGGCACACGCGCTTCACCGCGCCGACCGCCTGCGTCGAGCCGAGCCCCACGGGCTTGTCCAATATGATCCAGCCGTTCATCGCAGCGCCGCTACGGCGCCGCGGCCTCCCTTGTCAATTTGGGCTTGTCAATTTTGCGCGGCCTTATCAGCTGGCTTCCTGTCCTTCTTCGAGGGCGGCGGCGCCGAGGTGACGAAGCTGGTCAGCTGGCAACGCTCGCCGCGAACGATCAGCGTGCCGAATTTGTCGAGCCGCGAAATGCCGCGCGTCTCGACGCCGATCGCCTCTGCGAAATTCAGGTCGCGGCAGGTGCCGGCGAAACTGCCATAATACCATTCGCCGCGCGCCCCCTCGATCCAGATGCCGCGTTCGCGGTCGGCCTGCCAGTTGCGGATCGTGCTGTCGTTCGGGAACACGATGCTCGATTCGACGCCGAGCGCGCGCGGTTCGCCCGCATCCGGGGCCGCGGGCTCGATGGCCGCCGCTGCAGAAAGGGGAAGCAGCAAGGCGGCCAGGGAGAGTGCGAGTTTCTGTTTCATAATGGCGACGAGCTAGCACAGCGAGTCTGAACCCGTGCTGACCTGAAATCGTTACCGCAGCAAGGCTATGATCGCGCTGCCCACTCATCCGCGAGCAGCGACCAGAGCCCGGTATCGCGGACATAACCGGTCCAGGTGATGCGTTCGGAGCGGAGCACGCCTTCCTTGGTACAGCCGAGCTTTGCCACCGCAGCCTGGCTTCGCTTGTTGCGTTCGTCGATGCGGAATTCGATGCGCCGAATACCGGCGGCGAACGCATGGTCCAGCATCAGCCGCTTGACCCGGCCGTTGAAGCCGGTGCCGCGCGCGCCGGGGTGGATATAGCTGTTGCCGATCTCGACCGTCTGCGCGGTCCAGTCGGGGCGAAGATACGCCGTCATGCCGACGAGCCGGTCGCGGTCGATGATCGCATAGGGCATGCGATTGCCGTGACCGACCAACGCATCGAACGCCGCGTCGAAATGATCGGGGTCGAAACTCGACGAATAGATCGGCCAGATGTCGGCATCGGCGGCGCAAGCGGCGCGGAGTGCCGCGCGGTGGCTTTCGGCCAGCTTGGCGAGGCGAAGGTCGCCGTCGGCGAGTTCGAGATAGAGGCGGTCAAGCATCGGCTGCGGCTTCCTTGGCTTCGCGGCGTTTCGCCATGAAATGCCGCCGGCACATCGCGACATAGCGATCATTGCCGCCGATTTCGGTCTGCGCGCCCGCGACCACCGCGCGGCCATTTTCGTCGACGCGCAGGTTCATCGTCGCCTTGCGCCCGCATTCGCACACCGCCTTCAGTTCGACGAGCGCGTCGGCCAAGCCGAGCAGCGCCGCCGAGCCGGGAAACAGTTCGGCCGAAAAATCGGTGCGCAGGCCATAGCAAAGCACGGGAATATTCACTTCGTCGGCAAGCCGAGCGAGTTGGAGCACCTGCTCACGCGACAGGAATTGTGCCTCGTCGACGAGAATGCAGGCCAGCGGCCGTTCGGCATTCTCCGCATTCACCGCCGCCCATAAATTGCTGCCGGGATCGAATTTATGCGCTTCGGCGATCAGCCCGATGCGGCTGGTCACCTGACCCGCTCCGTAACGATCGTCGAGCGCCGCGGTCCACAGCATCGTTTCCATGCCGCGCTCGCGATAATTGAAGTCCGCCTGGAGCAATGTCGTCGATTTGCCGGCGTTCATGCTGGCATAGTAGAAATAGAGCTTGGCCATGGGTGCGGCGATACCGCGCCAGACCCTCCCCGTCACCCCGGACTTGATCCGGGGTCCCGCTTTTCACCATCGACGAGCGGGACCCCGGGTCAAGCCCGGGGTGACGATAGTGGGGGCGCATCGCTTGACTCCCCCCGTCCCCCTGCCATGCTGCGCACAATTAACGCAGCACAATCAGTGGGGAGAGCTGCCGATGCGCCTGATGCCGATCAGCGATGCGATGTTCCTGGTGGGCGAGAGCCGCGAGATGCCGATGCATATCGGCGGTATCAACCTTTACACGTTGCCCGACGGAATCGATGAAACCGACTGGCTGAACGAACAGCTCGCGCTGCTCCGGCAGTCGCAAGGACTGCGCCGGCCGTTCAGCGAAGTATTGAAGCTGACGCCATTCGGCCAATATGGCCCGATCCGGCTGGAACCCGACCGCGACATCGACATGCATTACCACGTCCGCGCCGCCGCGCTGCCCAAGCCGGGGCGCTATCGCGAAATGTTCGAACTCGCCTCGCGCCTTCATTCGGGGCTGCTCGACCGCACCCGGCCCTTGTGGGAAATCACATTGATCTCGGGCCTGCCGAACCGGCAGATCGCGACCTTCAAGAAGGTGCATCATGCGCTGATGGACGGCGCGGCGAGCATCCATTTCTATAATTCGATGCTGTCGCCCGATCCGGCGGAACGGCGCGCTTACTCGCCGCTGTCGGTCGAGGCCTATGAAGCCTATAAGCGCCAGTTCCCGACGCCCAAAAAGCCGCCGCGCCCCAATCTGACCGATATCAAGGCGATCGGCGATTTCCTGAAAGAGCAATGGGGGAACAGCGTCGGGGTGACGAAGGCGCTCAACCAGTATGTCGCGGCGATGTTCGGCATCGGCGGCGACGGGTTGATCACCCCCTTTGCCGGCGTGCCGCGTACCAGCTTCAACCGCAACATCACCGGCGCACGTCGCTTTGTGGCGCAGAGCTGGTCGCTCGAACGTGTGCGTGCGCTCGGCAAGGCGTATGACGGGACGATCAACGACGCGGTGCTCGGCATGTGTGCCGGCGCGATGCGGAAATATCTGCAATCGCTCAACGAGCTGCCCGACAAACCGCTGAAAGCCATGGCGCCGGTGTCGATCCGGCCCAAGGACGACGTCGATTCGGGGAACTCGGTCGCGTCGGTCACCGCCAATCTGGCGACGCATATCGACGACCCCGCCGAACGCATGGCCGCCATCCAGGAATCGATGAATTCGGCGAAGACGCAGTTGCGCGCGATGACCGCGGGTCAAATCCAGCTTTATACCGCGATCACCAGCTTCCCGATGATGCTGACCGCGCTGACCCGCACCGCCGATAAATTCCCCGCCTATAGCGTGACGATATCGAACGTGCCGGGGCCGCGCGAGCAGATGTACTGGAACGGCGCGCGGCTCGACGGCATGTATCCCGCGAGCATCCCGGTCGACGGCATGGCGATGAACATCACCCAGGTGTCGAATTTCAAGAATATCGACTTCGGCATCACCGCCTGCCGCCGCAGCGTTCCGCATGCCCAGCGGATGATCGACTATCTGGAAGAAGCGCTGGTCGAGCTGGAGGCGGCGGCGGGGATCAAGGGGAAATAGGGCCGCTGCGGCAACGCCGCGGCAACAGTGTTTACGGGACATTAACCTCGTCTTGCCACTCTCTCGCAATCAAAACGGGGGACGCGAACATTGGACGAATCCGGCATATCGAGGGGTGCCAACGCTCCGCGTCTGGTCCATATCCCCGAGATCGACGGATTGCGCGCGATTGCGTGCCTATTGGTGATCTTCTTTCACGCAGCGCCTGATACCCCTGTTCCGGGCGGGTTCCTCGGCGTCGATCTGTTCTTCGTTCTCAGCGGCTATCTCATTACCGACCTGCTGGTAGCGGAACAGGAAGCGCAAGGAAAAATCACCGTTGGCCGCTTCTACCTGCAACGTGCGCTGCGGCTGGTGCCGGCGCTGCTGCTCTTTCTCGCCACCTATGTGACGATCGCCCCCTTCGTCTGGCCGGGCCAGCCACATTTTCGCGATGCCGGTCTCGCGGCTCTCTATTTGAGCGACTACAGCTATCCGCTGTTCGGCAGCCCGCACTATATCCGGCATAGCTGGTCACTGGCCGTCGAGGAGCAATTTTATTTGCTCTGGCCCCTCCTGATCCCGCTCATGGTTAGAAAAAGACAGGCGATCGCGATGCTCGCTGCGGCCTGGGTTACGATGTCATTCGTCCGCTACTCGATCGCGGACAGCGGATGGATGCACCATTATTTCGCGCTTCATACGCATTCGAGCGGACTGATCGCCGGCGCGCTCCTGGCGCTTGCGCGGCGTGAACGGCCATTCACCATCAGCGCACCGATGGGCACCTATGCTTTTCTCCTGTTCGCCATCATGGCGCTGACGGCCAACATAGCCTCATCCGCCGTGGCAATCACCATGGCCGAGTTGCTGTCGATCATCCTCGTTGGCTGCATCGTGTCGGGCGCCAGGCCCGCTTTCGTGAGACTTCTCGCCGCACGGCCGTTGATCGGAATCGGCAGACTGTCCTATGGACTCTATCTTTGGCATTTTCCCTTTTCCTATTATTTCGGGCAAAAATTCAGCTTTTCCGTTTCCGCCAGCGCCACCTTCGCCTGCGCGCTGGCCGGTTCGGTGCTGTCCTATTATACCGTGGAGAAATGGGGACGAACGATGAAGTCCCGGCTGAAGGCCCGGGTACCCGGGAACCAGTTCGCTCCGGCCATATTGCCTGAAGCGTCGTGATCGTGCCCCTCCCCCCGGTCCGGCACGGGATATTCCGTCGGTCGCTCCGCACTTCGCTCTGGCCCGCATGGGTCTGGATGGCCGTCGCCGCGGTCATCGTGGCGGACCTTGCCTGGCTTGCGACACCCTTTGTTTCGCTGAGCGACGATAGCTGGCCAAGGCTGGCGCTGATCCTGCTGTCGGCCATCGGGCTATCGACGCTTGCGCATTTGGCGCCGCTGCCACCGCGAATCTATACGCTGATAACGGGGTTTGCGATCAGCCTGTCGCTCTGGCCTGCGCTGAAGATGTTGAACCACATTACCATGTCGGTGCCCCTGCCGCTCGCCGATACCAATCTGGCGCGGGCGGATGCGATCCTGGGTTTCGACTGGCTGTCCTATATGCTGTGGCTCGATCAATATCCGTCGTTGATAAGGTTGATGTCCCTCACCTACGGCCTTCTCTCAGACTATTGCGCCATCACCTTCCTCCTCCTCCTGCTCTTGAAGGGACATGAACGGGCGATGGAACTTGTCTGCCTGTTCGTGATGTCGGCCGTCTTCACCATATTGGTCGGTCCGCTCGCCCCGGCACAAGGAGCGATGATCTTTTATGCGCCCGATCCGGGACAATTTGCCGTCGTGAATTCCGCCATGGGCACCTATTTCTGGGCGCCGCTGGAGGCGATCAGGGGACGTTCCGAACTCGAGCTTGTCCTCGCGCATCTCCCGGGGCTCGTGGCCTTCCCTTCCTTTCACACCGTCATGGGTGTGATCCTGATCTATGTCAGCCGTCGCGTGCCGTTCATTTTCGGCCCCGCCCTCGCGATCAACCTGATCATGATCGCATCGACGCCGTTGTTCGGCGGGCATTATCTGGTCGATGTTATCGCGGGCGTCGCCACCGCTACAGGAACCATCATTCTCTACAATCGGTTTGGTAAACGAACGAAAATCGTGACGCCACCCCAGCCACGGCGCAAAATCGTTTCAGCGAGCACGCAAGCGGCGAGCGATATTCAGAGCCTGTCCTAGGGTCAAAATCGGTGATCGATGCGCCTTATTCGCCCTCGCCGCTCTCCAGATCACGCACGACCTTCGGATCGCGCAGCAATTTGTCGATATGGCTCGCCTCGTCGAAGCTTTCGTCGGCGAGGAATTTCAGCTTCGCGGCATATTTCATCCGCACTTTCGCCGCGACGCTCTTTTGCAGATAGGCGGTGTTCGTGCGCAGGGCCTTCAGCACCGCCTCCTCGTCCTTGCCGAGCAGCGGCTTCACGAACACCGTCGCGTGACGGAGATCGGGCGACATGCGCACTTCGGTGATGCTGACCGGATGCTTGGTCAGCAAATCGTCATGGACGTCGCCGCGCGCGAGGATTTCGGACAGGATATGGCGCACCTGTTCGCCAACACGCAGCACACGGACCGAGGGGCCGTTGTCCTTTTTCCGGTCCTTGTCGGGTTTCATGACTCGGTTTTCTCCAACTGGTCGAGCTTGGCGACAATCCGGGCGATCGATCGCATGTTGCGCGCCGTGCCCTTATGCTCCAACCGGCGTTCGATCAGCCGCGCGGTCAATTTGCTGTCGGCCACGCCGTCCCCATAATCGATATAAAGCGCGCGGTCACCGAGTGCGAGACGCTCGTTTGCCTTGATCCACTTGTCGGCGGCCAGAGCTTCGAACTGCGCTGCGGTCGGCTGTCCATCGAGGAACATCGTGTGGACGAACTTGTCCTCGTTGGTCCCCGCGAACGGATTTCCGGCGATCGCGGCAGCGAGTTCGTCACGGCTGCGAACGAGGGCGGCACAGCGCATGTCGAACCGGTCGTCAACCATCAGCGTCAGCTTTTCCTCCAGCCCGCGCGTTGGCCGCGCGGGGTGCGAGAAGATGACATTGCCGCTGGCGACGACGGTTTCGACGTCGCTGAACCCCTCGGCCTCGAACGCCGCGCGCAGATCGGCCATCGTCAGCCGGTTGCCGCCGACATTGATGCTGCCGAATAGGGCGACGTAGCGAGCCATGCCGGCGCCTCCTGATCCGCGCGGAGCGGACGCCCGTTACAGCGTCCGTTCGCGCAGTTCGACTTCGAAGACTTCGAGGTGGTCGCCCGCCTTGATGTCGTTGGTGTCGGCGAGGACGACACCGCATTCCAGGCCGGCGCGCACTTCGGCGACGTCGTCCTTGAAGCGGCGGAGCGACGAGATCGTCGTTGCCGACACGATGACATCGGCGCGCGTGAGGCGTGCATGCAGCCCCTTGCGGATCGAGCCTTCGAGCACGAGCAGGCCCGCGGCCTTGTCGCGCTTGCCGGCGGGGAAGACGTCCTTGACCTCGGCGCGGCCGACGACGGTTTCGACGCGTTCGGGACCGAGCTCACCCGCCATCTCTTTGCGGATTTCGTCGGTCAGGTGATAGATGACGTCATAATACATGAACCGGACATTTTCGCGCTTCGCAATGTCGCGCGCCTTGGCGTTCGGACGGACGTTGAAGCCGATGATCGGCGCCTTGGTCGCCGCCGCCAGCGTCACGTCGCTCTCGGTGATCGCGCCGGCACCCGACTGGAGCACGCGGACGCGGATCTCGTCGGTCGACAGCTTGTTCAGGGCGTTGACGATCGCTTCGACCGACCCCTGCACATCGCCCTTGATGATGACCGGGAACTGGATGATGTTCGCCTTGTCGGCGAGCGCTTCGAACATGCCTTCGAGGCTGACCGGCGCCTGGACGGTGCGCTTGCGCGTCGCCTGTTCCTGACGATAGGTCGCGACTTCGCGGGCACGCGCTTCATTCTCGACGACGGTGAGCGTGTCGCCCGCCATCGGGACTCCGCCCAGACCAAGCACTTCCACCGGCATCGACGGCCCGGCGGCCTTGATCTGCTTGCCCTGATCGTCGATCAGCGCGCGGACGCGACCGCTTTCGGCGCCGCAAACGAAGATGTCGCCGACTTTCAGCGTACCGCGGCGGACGAGGATCGTCGCCACCGGGCCGCGGCCCTTGTCGAGCTTCGCCTCGACCACCGTGCCTTCGGCTGCGCGATCGGGGTTGGCTTTCAGTTCCATGATCTCGGCCTGCACCGCAATCGCTTCGAGCAGCTTGTCGAGACCGGTTTTCTTGAGCGCCGACACTTCGACATTCTGGACGTCGCCGCCCATTTCCTCGACCACCAGCTCATGTTCGAGCAGGCGTTCGCGGACGCGCTGCGGATTGGCGCCTTCCTTGTCGACCTTGTTGATCGCGACGATGATCGGCACGCCCGCCGCCTTCGCATGCGCAATCGCCTCGATCGACTGCGGCTTGAGCCCGTCGTCGGCGGCGACCACCAGGATGACGATGTCGGTGACGTTGGCACCGCGCTGGCGCATCTCGGTGAAGGCTTCGTGGCCCGGCGTATCGAGGAAAGTCACCAGGCTGCCGTCGGGGGTCTTCACCTGATAGGCGCCGATGTGCTGGGTGATGCCGCCGGCTTCGCCCGCGACCACATTGGCCCCGCGCAGCGCGTCGAGCAGGCTGGTCTTGCCGTGGTCGACATGGCCCATGATCGTGACGACCGGGGCGCGCGGCTTCAGATGCTCGGCATCGTCGATATCTTCGTCATGACGGATATCGATATCGCCTTCGCTGACGCGAATGATCTCGTGCCCGAATTCGGTGACGAGCAGTTCGGCGGTGTCCTGATCGATCGTGTCGGTGCTGGCCGACGGGCTGCCCATCTTGAACAGCGCCTTGACCAGATCGCTGGTCTTTTCGGCCATACGATTGGCGAGATCTTGAACCGTGATGCTTTCGGGCACGACGACTTCGCGGACCTGCTTCTCACGCGGGCCCGACGAAGTCATGTGCGAGCGTTTTTCCTTTTCGCGGGCGCGCTTCAGCGCCGCGAGGCTGCGCGCCCGCGCGCCCTCGTCGTCGTTCAGCGCGCGCGTAACGGTCAGTTTGCCCGACTGGCGGCGGCTGTCGCCGCCCCGGGTCGCCTTGGGCTCGGGACGCTTCGGTTCGGGACGCTTCGGCGCCTCGACCGGAGTGAAGCGGCGCGGCGCGGGCGCGGCGCTGGCCGTCGCCGGACGCGGAGCCGCGGGTGCGGCCTCGCCCTGCGGTTCGGCAGCGGCGGCGGGCGCCTCGGCGGCGGGTTCAACGGCTGCAGGCGCGGCCGGCGCCGGCTCGGCGGCCTTTGCCGCGGCCTCTTCGACACGCGCTTCGGCGCGCGCCTTTTCTTCCTCGGCGGCGCGTGCGCGCGCGGCTTCGTCGCGGCGGCGATTGTCCTCGAGCGCATTCATGCGCGACTCTTCGGCCTCGCGCAGCAGCTGTGCCTGGCGTTCCTGACGCGACATCAGGCTGTCATTCTCGCTGACCCGGGGGGCGACCGGCTTCGGAGCGGGCGCAGGTGCGGGAGCGGCGACCGGTGCGGGCGCCGGAGCGGCCTCGACCTCTTCGACCTCCTGTGCCGGGGCGGCTTCGCCCGGACGGCCAAGCACGCGGCGACGCTTCACCTCGACCACCACCGTATTCCGGCGCCCGTGGCTGAATTGCTGCTGCACCTGCCCGGCCTCGACCGTCCGCTTCAGCCCCAAGGGCTTGCGGGTAAGGGTCGGTTTGTCCTGTTCGTCACTCATCGAAAACCATCATTCCTTCAAAACGCGTCCGAAGCGGCGTCGCTGGTCGGCAACGCCCCCATATTTTCCTCGCCAGAAGCCGGCGCGGCATGCGGATCGGAATCGCGGTTGGCCGCGTCCCTACTCCATCCTGTGAAAAACTGCCAGCGGCTCAAATGCGCCAGCACGCGGTCGGCGGCGCGGGCGTCAGTCAACGCCAGATGCACCGCATTCTCGCGGCCTAATGCCATAGATAGGGTGCCGCGGTCCACGGGCAAGACCCGGCCCTCGCGGCCCGACCCTTCATCGTCCTCGCCAACGCGCCACGCCTGCGCCAGTTTCTTGCGGCCGTCCTCGCCCGCATCGCTGGCATGGAGGAGCAGGCGCACCTGCCCCTTGCGCGCCGCGGTCTCGATCTTTTCATTGCCGCTGAGCAACGTACCCGAGCGCGATTCCAGTCCCAGCCGGTCGAGCGTCGCGCGCTGAAGCTGCGCCTCGATGCGCGCGCCGAGGTCGTCGGGGATCGTGATATTGCCTTCGTGAAGCGCGCGCGCGAGCCCGCCCCTCAGCTTGCCTTTTGCCTGCGCGGCTTCAAGCGTGGCGCGGTCGACGCCGACCCAGGCGCCGCGCCCCGGCGCCTTGCCATGGACGTCGGGCGCAATACTGCCGTCGGGCGCGAGCGCAAGGCGCACGAGCCGCTGCGCCGGCGAAACCTCGCCGGTGATGACGCAGCGCCGCTCGGGCACATGCTGGCCGCGCCGACCAGCGCGGTCTGGTTCGCTCAGCTGATCATTGTGCGGGGTCCGCATCAGCGGCCTCCCCGGTTTGCGGCTCTGCCGCGGGCCCAGCTTGCGGCGCGTCCGCAGCCGGTTCGTCTTCGAACCAGTGCGCACGCGCCGCCATGATGATCTCGTTACCCTGTTCTTCGCTCAGGCCATATTCGCCGAGCACACCGCCCCGATCCTCTGCGCGCTCGGCGCGTTCGCTGCGCGGCGGGCCGCGGCGGTTGTCGGTGCGCTTCTTGGCGATCAGTTCGTCGGTCGCCAGGTCGGCGAGGTCGTCGAGCGTCTTGATCCCGGCCTTGCCAAGCACGACGAGCATCGCTTCGGTCAGGTGCGGAATGTCGGCCAGAGCATCTTCAACGCCCAGTTCGCGGCGCTGCGCGCGCGACGCTTCTTCGCGGCGCTCGAGACCTTCGGTCGCGCGGCTCTGCAGCTCCTGCGCCAGTTCCTCGTCGAATCCTTCGATGCTCGCGAGTTCGTCGATGCCGACATAGGCGACTTCTTCGAGCTCGCTGAAGCCTTCGGCGACGAGCAGCTGCGCGAGCGTTTCGTCGACATCGAGCTCTTCCTGGAACATCGTCGAACGCTCGACGAATTCGCGCTGGCGCTTTTCGCTCGCGTCGGCCTCGGTCATGATGTCGATCTGGCTGCCGGTCAGCTGGCTGGCGAGACGGACATTCTGGCCGCGGCGGCCGATGGCGAGCGACAGCTGGTCGTCGGGAACGACGACTTCGATGCGGCTGTCATCCTCGTCGATCACGACGCGCTGGACCGTTGCGGGCTGGAGCGCGTTGACGACGAAGGTCGCGGTGTCTTCGGACCAAGGGATGATGTCGATCTTTTCGCCCTGCATTTCCTGGACGACCGCCTGGACGCGGCTGCCCTTCATGCCGACGCACGCGCCGACGGGGTCGATCGAGCCATCATAGCTGATGACGCCGATCTTGGCGCGCGAGCCCGGGTCGCGCGCGGCGGCCTTGATCTCGATGATGCCGTCGTAGATTTCGGGCACTTCCTGCGCGAACAGCTTCTTCATGAAGTCGGGGTGCGCGCGGCTCAAAAAGATCTGCGGCCCGCGGGTTTCGCTGCGCACCGACAGGATCAGCGCGCGGACGCGGTCGCCGACGCGCATCAGTTCACGCGGGATCTGCTGGTCGCGGCGGATCACGCCTTCGGCGCGGCCGAGGTTGACGACGATGTGGCCGAATTCGACCGATTTCACGACGCCGGTGATGATTTCACCCGCGCGATCCTTGAACTCGGCATATTGGCGTTCGCGATCGGCTTCGCGGACCTTCTGGAAGATCACCTGCTTCGCCGACTGGGCGTCGATGCGGCCGAGGTCGACCGCGGGCAGCGGATCGACGATGAAGTCGCCAAGCTGGGCATCCTTCTGGAGCTTCTGGCCGGCAGCCAGATCGACCTGCTTGAAATAATCCTCGACCTGTTCGACCACTTCGACGACGCGCCACAAGCGCAGGTCGCCGGTCTGGGCGTCGAGCTTGGCGCGAATATCATTTTCGGCGCCGTAGCGGGCGCGCGCGGCGCGCTGGATCGCTTCCTCGATCGCCTCGATGACGATCGCCTTGTCGATCATCTTCTCGCTGGCAACCGAATTGGCAATCGCCAGCAGCTCGGCCTTGTTGGCGGAAATGGCAGTGGCCATCAGTCCTGTCCTTCTTCTTCCATTTCGTCGGCGCCCTCGATCGAGAGCGGGACGGTTGCGGCAATTAATTTATCGGTGAGAACGAGCTTCGCCGTGTCGATCGCATCGAACGGCAGCGGATGCTCCACACCCTCTTTATCCGAAATCGTGACGATATCGCCGTCGATGCCGACCAGTTCGCCGTTGAAACGCTGACGCCCGTCGCGCTTCTCTTTCAGCGTAAGCTTTGCCTCATGCCCCGCCCAATCGGCGAAGTCGGCAGGGCGCGTCAGCGGCCGGTCGATGCCGGGCGATGACACTTCCAGCCGGTAAGCGACGTCGATCGGGTCCTTGCCGGCCTCCTCGAGCGCATCGAGCCGGTCCGAGATGCGGCGCGACAGGTCGGCGCAATCGTCGATCGTCAGCTGGCGCGTCTCGGGGCGCTCGGCCATCACCTGCAGCGTCGGGTCGCTCTCGCCGCCAAAGAAAGCAACGCGCACGAGCGCGAGGCCCATCGCCTCGGCTTCGGGCGCGATGATCGCATTGAGGACGTCGAGGTCGGCCAAGTGTCTTTCCCATTCGAATGACCGGAAAACCATGCGGGTATAGCCGCCGCGGCCCGCGGCCCCGACGTCCCAACTGGCTAACCATGTCAAGAAGTACGCCGCATATAGGCTTCGCCGCCTGAGTCGGCAAGGGGAGAATGGATGTCCGCTTCCGGCCGGTTGCTGCCGTACGCATTCATCGTCACCCCGGACTTGATCCGGGGTCCCGCTTGAAGTCCGAGACGGATTATGCGGTCAAAAAGCGGGATCCCGGGTCAAGCCCGGGATGACGAAAAAAGGCAGGAAGCGGCCGGTAGCGGACGCTAGCTAAATAACCGTCGCCCCCGCGAAGGCGGGGGCCGCTGGCAACCTTGCGCTCGGCCGATTGCGGCCAGTTAAGGGTTGGACATGCCCCCGGCATGTCCAAGAATGGTCCGGGGGACCATTCGACCCTTCACTCCTTCGCGGGGGCGACGGTTATGGATGGTTAGCGAACGTCCCCTCCCCACCCCCAAAGCTGCCACCCCCTATTTCCCCTTCCCAATCATGCCTCGCCATGCTCAAGGCGCCGCCATGACCGACACAGCCCCCCTCCTCGCCCTCACCGACGTTCAGGTCATGGCGGATGATGCCTGCATCCTCGACCTGCCCGCGCTGACGCTGAGGTCGGGCGAGAATATCGCGATTCTCGGCGCCAACGGATCGGGCAAGTCGACGCTGGTCAAGCTGATCACGCGCCAGATCTATCCGCGCTATGGCGGACAGGTGCGGATTTTCGGGCAGGATAGCTGGAATGTCTTCGAGCTTCGCCAACTGCTCGGCATCGTATCGTCGACGATGCAGCTCGACTTCGATGCCGAACCCCCGCTGGAGGTGCTCGACTGCGTCGTCTCGGGCTTTTTTGCGTCGCGCGGGCTGTGGGCGCATCAAGTCTATACGCAGGAGATGGTCGACGCCTCGCGCGCCGCGATCGAGGAGGTCGGAGCGACGCACCTGATCGGGCGCAGCATGGCGAGCCTGTCGACCGGCGAAGCCCGCCGCGTGCTGATCGCCCGCGCGCTCGCCCATCGCCCGTGCGCGCTGTTGCTCGACGAACCATGCGCGGGGCTCGACCCCGCCGCGCGGCATCATTTCCTCGACATGCTGCGCGCGGTCGCGCGCGGCGGCACGGCCTTGCTGCTCATCACGCATCATATCGAGGAGATATTGCCCGAAATATCGCGCATCGTGATGCTGAACGGCGGCCGGATCGCCGACGACGGCAGCAAGGACGCGCTGCTGACCAGCGAGGCGCTGACACGCCTGTTCGGGCTGCCGATCGCGGCCGGCCGGCGCGGCGCCTGGTATCACGCCGACATTCTGGGCTGAACGGCTGTCCGGACACAAAAGGACTTGAAGACAAACGGAAAAAGGCGTGGGCTGTGCGAAGGATCACAGCCCGCCGGCCTTTGCCATGCGACATGGCAGCCATCAGCCAGTCAAGGAACAGACGTTCGTCATGTCCATTTTTTCCGTCCGGCCCCGATCGGGGATTTTCGCCTTCGCCTTGCTCGCCGCGGCGCTGTTTGCCGCGCTGATGCCGTCCCAGCCCGCAAGGGCGCAATATCCGTGCAACGGCCCGGGCCCCGGCGAACGGATGGTCGGAATGACGCAGGGCGGCAACGGCGTCGCCGGGGTTCCGCTCTGCGTGCGCGACGAGGCGGCGGAGCCGGTGCCGCAGGGACCGCCAACCCAATGGGTGAACAGCTATTATGTCGCCGCCTGGCATCCCGAGGCCTCCGACGTCTGGACCGCCGCAGGCTATCGCAGCGCCGATGCGGCGGGCAACGCCGCGCTCGCCGCCTGCACCGCGGCGATGGGGTCGGGGTGCACGCTGACCCCCGGCGCCGCCAATGGATCGATCGCCATCGCGCGCGACGGGCTCGGCACATTATGGGCAGCAACGGGGGCGAGCGACGGCAAGGCCAAGAAGGAAGTCGAGAAGGTCTGCGTGAAGGAACAGGCGATTTGCGAGGTGTTCAACACGACGAATTCGCCGGCATGGGTCGAGGAGATCGGCAATCCGATCAGCCAGGCGATCGTCTTTCCGCCGAAGGGCAATTTCCATCGCATCTATGGATCGACCGCATGGGTCGACGGCGACACCGCCGGCGACTGGGGTGCGAAGGTCTGGGTGAACACGGGCTATGCGAGCGGCAAGGACGCCGAAACCGCCGCGGTGACGCAGTGCGAGCGCGACAGCGGCGCGAAATGCAAGGTGGTCCGCACGGTTTCCGATGCCGTCCTGACCATCGCCGTCGACGCCACGCGCGCAATCCGCGTCGGATCGAGCCCCGATTACAAGGACGCCCGCAAACATGCCGAGCAGCGGTGCAAGGATGCCGACACCAAATGCACCGTCACCGCGAGCTTCGACGCAGCGCAGAAGGGCGCCTTCGTCCAGGACGCCTATCAGGCGCTGGCCGAGAAGAAATAAGGCGCGCGCGCTACTGCGACGTCGAACATATGGCGACGGGCATGGCCCGGCCCGCGCGGGCGATCGAGCACCGCCGGGTTTCGCCGCAACAATGGGGATCATCATGGCCGCAAAAGCATCGCTCAACGCTCCGAAACGCACCGCACTCGCCCTTGCGGTCCTGTCCGCAGGGATCGCGGCGCCCGCACAGGCCAACCAGTGGCTCGTCTACACCGGCGGCGACCGGCCGAACCGTACCTTCACCGTGATCGACGAAGATTATATCAGCCCCGAATTCAACAGCGATACCAGCTTCAAGGTCGAGGCGACGACCGTTTTCGAAGCGCCGTCGCAGCCCGACTGGTCAAGCGCCAATTATCATGTCGACTGCCAGCGCAAATCGCTGCGCATCGACCTGGTGCAGATCAGCCCGCGCGACGGCGCGCTGCGCCGCGGCCCCGACGTCGGCGATCATGCACCCGCCAACGTCACCGAGCACCAGATCCTGACTTTTGCCTGCGACAAGGGCCCGAAGAAAGCGGCGCAACGCGCGCAGGAGCGCGACGCCAATAATGATCCACGCAATTTCATCTATATGGGGCCGATGAGCCTGCCGCGGGTCGTCGATACGGCGTGGGAGAAATTGTGGACCGATGGCAAGCGGCCCACATACACCAGCAATGTGTCGGTGGCGGACCAGAATGCGCAGGTCGAAAAGATCATGAAGGACAAGCAGGCGCTCGTCGCGCAGGCGGGCGCGATCGCCGACCAGAGCCAACGCGATGCCGACGCGATCGCCGCGTCGCAAAAGAGCCGCAAGGACCGAATGAAGCGCGAAAAGGAGGTCGCCCCCGCGCTCGAGGAATGGATCGGCCGCAGCGAAGGCGAAATCACCGCGGCGTGGGGCCGTCCCATGACGGTGAGCGACCGCGGCCCGGTCCGCCTGCTCGTCTATCGCCGGACCCACAGCGAAACCTATGATGCGCAGGTCGGGCAGGTTGGCAAGGAGGCTTATTATGAGAAACGCGAGAACCAGTTCCATTGCGATTTGACGCTCGAATTCCAGCGCGGCATGCTTGCCGATTATGTCACCAGCGGTGATCGCTGCCAGATTTTATGGGGACCACGATGATGGGTTTTTCGACGACGATGTTCCGCACCCTGCTCGCCGCCGCAGCGCTTTCCCTGCCGCTCGCGGTGCAGGCGCAGGATGACGAAGAGCAACTCGATTATGTCGTCGAATATGGCGCGACGATCGCCGATACCGACCGCGTCAGCAGCAGCGGCGCGGCACTGACCGATCCCGCCGCCATCCTGCGGCAGGACCGGTTCAACGTCGACGTCGGCGGCGTCCTCCAGCCCGGCGACAGCACCGACGAATATTTCGCCGACAAGGCGCATCGCGCGGAAATCGCGGACGCCGACATCCGCTTTCAGGATGACAAGGCGCGGGCCGATATGGCGGGCGGCACGCCATCGCTGTTCGTGACGGTGATGCGCCGGCCGAGCGACGGGCGGCTGGTCGTTTTCCTGGCGACATCGGACGGCGAACCCGCCGACGACCCCGATGCGGCCGAAGATTCGACGCCGGTGGCCTGACGGGCGCCATCGATCGTGCGGCTTGGCGTTGCGGCGATTCGGGCGTAGATCGGCGCACCGCCCCTCTGCGATGGAGGCATGTCTTGGCCGATAGCGTCACCATGGTCCTGCTCTGGTTTTCGATCGTCGCCTGCGGGCTCGTCGCCGGGCTCTATTTCACCTTTTCGGCGTTCGCGATGCGGGCGCTTGCACGGATCGACGTGCCCGCGGGGATCGCGGCGATGAACAGCATCAACGTCGAGATCCAGCGATCGCTGTTCATGCCGCTGTTCGTCGGCAGCAGCCTGTCGAGCCTCGCGCTCGCCGTCATCGGCCTGCTCCGCTGGGGCGTCCCGGGCGCGGCCGCCGCCATGGCCGGCGGGCTCATCTATTTCGCCGGCATGTTCGTCGTCACGATGGTCTGCAACGTCCCGCGCAACAGCGCGCTGGCAAAGAGCAATCCGGCGAGCGCGGCGGATGCAGCGCTCTGGGCGCTTTATCTTCGCGAATGGACCTTCTGGAACCATGTCCGCACCCTCGCCTCGACCGCCGCGCTGGTGCTGTTTGTCATAGCATTGATCGCGGGTTAGTGGCGCCCCGACGGCTTAACCGCGATCCGCGCGAATGTGCCCCTGCGGGACATGCTGTCCATAAAGAAACATTTTGTTGGCGTTTCAGGGCATAATGCAGGCTGACGCCCCTCGACGCGAATCGGTCGCGCGGTGGCCGAATGGGAATTTCGACACGCGGATGAAGCCCGAATTGCATCTTACCGCCCGCTCGGCGTGGCTCGATCCACCGCCGCCGAAGCGTGCCGGACCCGATCGCAGTTTCTGGACGGCGCTCGCCGCCGCGGTGATCGTCGCCAGCCTGGGGCTCGCGCTCGCGAGCGGCCGGCTGCGCGATTATGCGCCTTTCGGCCCGTATAGCGTCAGCGTGCCGCTGACCTTCAAACCCTATGACCCGGCGCGCTGGGCGATCATGAATGCCGGGGATTATGAGGACGCGCTGAAGATCGATCCGACGCTGCCCGATCCCAACAGCGTCGGCTATGCCGACGCGACCGCGCTGCCGCCCGTCGATCCCGCTGCGCTACGCGATGAAGCCTTTGTCGGGCCGCCAGCCAAAAGCTATGTCTTTCGCGGCGTCACCCCGCTCGATCGCGAACGCGCGCATTATTGCCTGACCGCCGCCATCTATTATGAAGCCGCGTCCGAAACCGACGACGGCATGCGCGGCGTCGCGCAGGTCATCATCAACCGGGCGCGCCATCCGAGTTTTCCCAACACGATATGCGGGGTGGTCTTCCAGGGATCGCAGCGCGCCGGCGTGTGTCAGTTCACCTTCAGTTGCGACGGTGCGATGGCACGCGCGCCATCGAAGCCCAATTGGCTGCGTGCGAGCCGCATCGCGTCGGCGGCGCTCGGCGGCTATGTTTTTCCGAAGGTCGGGCTGGCCACCCATTATCATACGCAAGCGATATGGCCGCGGTGGGGGAAGAGCCTGGTCATGACCAACATCGTCGGTGCGCATATCTTCCATCGCTGGCGCGGCCGCTGGGGCATGCCCGACGCGTTCCGCGCGCCCTATCTGGGCCGCGAGCCGGTGCCGGGTCCCTATCTGCCCGTCGCGCAGCAGCTGGCGATCCTCAAGGGTCAGGGCATCGCGCCGGGTGCGGGGCCGCTGCCGGCCGTCGCTGGCGCGGCCGTGCCGCTTCCCGATGTCGCGCCCGCCCCGACGCCGAGCGCGATGGCGCAGCAGGGCCGCGAGACCGGCACGCCGACCGCGCAGGCACCGGTCACGCCGCCCGTGACCTACAGCGATCCGCGGCTCAACCAGTCGGGGCAGATCAAGGAAGAATTCAGCAAGAGCGGGGAGTGGATTCGCTGAGCTGATCGGCCTAGCCTATCCTCCCTTTCGTCACCCCGTGTTGGAATAGGGAGGCTGTGATGGGACATGTCAAAGGCATCGGCGGGCTGTTCTTTCGCGCCCGCGACCCCCAAAAATTGACCGCCTGGTATCGCGAGCGATTGAGCGTCGGCGGCGGATGCAGCGCCGACGACAGCGTGCCGCCGAACGAATGGGTGTGGAACGTCACCGCGGGCCCGCTCGTCTTTGCGCCGTTCAAGGCCGACAGCGACTATTTTCCGGCCGATCGGCAATATATGCTGAACCTGCGTGTCGACGATCTCGATGCCGTACTGGCGCCGTTTCGCGAGGCGGGCGAAGCGATCATAACCAAGCCCGAATGGGACGACCCCGCGACCGGACGGTTTGCGCGGGTGCATGATCCCGAGGGCAATCCGATCGAGCTTTGGGAGCCGCCGAAGGGTTGATAAATTTGTCCAGCTAACGCCGGACGCGGCACCGGCCCGCTCCCCCTCCCAGCCTCCCATAGCATACCATGTCGGGAGGCTGGGAGGGGGAGCGGGCCGGTGCCGCCGCCGACGTCAGTCGGCGAAAATCAGCGCCCCTGGCTGCGCCAGCGCTTGACGACGCGTTCGAGAATCTCCGCCTCGCCGCCGCTCTCGCGCCACAATTTGGAGAAGAGCGGATCGCTCGACGCCGGGCGCTTGTCCTCTTCCAGCGTGTCGAGATAGACGCGGATCGGGATCGATACGCCTTCGCCGCAGACGATGCACTCCCGGTTTCTGAGCGCCGGGATCGAATCGATGAAGCCGCGCGCGCCTTCGGGCATTGCGGCCTTCACGAAATGCTGGTCGCGTTCGTTGTTGAGACGCATCGAGATGATCGTGCCGCACTGCGACAGCACGCCCTCCGCCAGATCGGACGGACGCTGGGTGATCAGGCCCAGCGATACGCCATATTTGCGGCCTTCCTTGGCGATGCGCTCGAGGATCTTGCGGACCGCCTGCCCCTGGCCGACGTCCTTTGCGGGGATATAGCGATGCGCCTCTTCGCAGACGAGCAGGATCGGCCGTTGCGGTTCGCCGCGCGACCAGATCGCATAATCGAAGGTGAGGCGCGACAGCACCGCGACGACGACGCTGGTGATGTCGGACGGCACGCCCGAGACATCAATGATCGAAATCGGGCGGCCATCGGACGGCAGGCGGAAAATCTTGCCGATGAAGCCCGCCATCGTGTCGGCAACGAGCATCCCCGAAAACATGAAATTATAGCGCGGGTCGGCGCGCATTTCCTCGATCTTGCCCTTGATCCGCATGAAGGGCGCGCTCGACGTCGCCTTGTCGAGCCGGCCCATCTCGTTCTGGAGAATATTCAGCAGATCGGAGAGCAGATAGGGGATCGGCGAATCGACCGTGATCTTGCTCATCCCCTCGGCCAGCCGGTTCTTCTGCCGCGCCTGGAGCAGGCATTTGGCGAGCACGTCGCAGTCGCTCTGCCGGTCGCGGCCATCGCTGGTGACGAAGACTTCGCAATGTTCCTCGAAGTTCATCAGCCAATAGGGCATCGCAAGATTGTCGACGTCGAACAGGGCGCCGGTACCCTTGAACGCCGCCGAATATTCGCCGTGCGGATCGATCATCACGATATGACCCTGCGGCGCGAGTTCGCAGATCTTGTGGAGGATCAGCGCGGCGCTGGTCGACTTGCCGGTCCCGGTCGAGCCCAGAAGCGCGAAATGCTTGCCAAGCATTGCGTCGACATAGAGCGAACCGCGAATATCCTTGGTCGGATAGACGGTACCGATTTCGACATGCGCGCGATCGTCGGCGGCATAGATTTGCTTGAGGTCAGCGCTGGTCGCGGCATAGACCTTGCCGCCCGGCACCGGATAACGGGTGACGCCGCGGCGGAAATTGTGGATGCGGCCGGTAATCTTTTCCTCGTCGCCCTCGCCGAGGAAGTCGATCGACGCGACGATCACGCCCTGCCCTTTTTCGTGGAGCTGCTGGTCGCGGATGCTGGCGACGAGCCAGACATTGCCGACGCGGACCTTGACCTGCGCGCCGACCTGGCCCGCCATCGCGACCGCCATGTCGGTCGACGACGCCAATTGGCCGATCGTCGCCGAATCGATCAGGATCCGCGACGCCGAGCCCGAGATGTCGATGACTTCACCGATCAGCAGGTCGTCGCGATGATGGACCGATGCGGGTGCGGCAGGGGCAACGGTGCCGCCGCCGGCAAGCCGGACGTGCTGCGCCGCCGTCATATCCCCGGCGCCGAACGCGCCGCCATGGCTATCCATCAAATCGCCCCGCCTTCATTGGTCCCGGCGACACTATCGCATCAGTTGGTAAACAAAGCGCTTATGATCGTTCACAGGCCAGCCAGGGGTGGCTCAGCGGCGGCGGAAAATCGCGGATGCGCCCCAGCCGAGAACGAGCGAGAGCAGCACCGCGGTGAGGCCATAAAGAAAGCCGTGGCGCTGCGCGGCGAGGGCGACGAAACGTTCGAAACCCGCCTTGCGGATCTGGACGTCACGTGATGCCACCGCGAGCACGCGGCCCCGGCTGATCAGATAGGTTTCGGCGCGATAGGTGCCGACCGGCACGCGCGCGGGAACGGGAATGCGCGCGCGGTAGAGCACGCCTTCGCTGATCTCGACCGCCGCGGAATTTTCGTAGAACAGCCCGATGCGGCGATAGAGGTCGATGAGCCCGGTCTCGAAGCGCTCAAGTTTCCTGGCTTCCGAAAAACCGCTCGGCGACATCGACAGATTGTTGAGCCCGAGTTCGAAGATCGCGGCGGTCCGTTCGTCGACCAGCTTGTCGATCGGCCGCGACGATCCGATCGCGTAAAAGCCGGGCGAGGTGCGAAGGCGAATGCTGCTGGCATTGACCCAGATGCCCGCGACACGCTGCTTCTCGCGCAGCACGATCGGCCGCACCGGCCCCTTCAGCACGACGACGATGTCGGCGCGGTCGTCGGGAAGCCGTTGGCCGGGATAGAGGATCGCACCGAAGAGCAGCAATTCCTCGCCGGTGAAGCTGTACTGGATGTCGATCGTGCGGTTCGACACGTCGGGGACGAGCCGCGGATCGGCCGCCTGCGCCGCCGCCGGTAGCGCCAGCGCGGCGAGCGCCAGGATCAGGGCGCCCAGCCGCCTCATTGCACAGTGTAGATTTCTTCGGGACGGATGAAGAGGTCGATGCCCATGCGGAGGGCGACGAGCAGCACGATTGCGGCCAGCGCGAGCCGCAGATATTCGGGCCGGACCTTTTGCGCAAAGCGCGCGCCGAACTGCGCGCCGGTGACGCTGCCGAGGAGGAGCAGCCCGGCAAGGACGATATCGACCGCGCCCGTCGTCATCGCGTGGACCATCGTCGTCGCGATCGTCACGAACAGGATCTGGAACAGCGAGGTGCCGACGACGACCTGCGTCCCCATGCCGAGCAGATAGAGCATCGCTGGGACCATGATGAAGCCGCCGCCGACGCCGAGCAGCATGGTCAGGATGCCGACCGCCATGCCGAGCAGCAGCGGCGCGAGCGGCGAGATGTAGAGGCCCGAGCGATAGAAGCGCCAGCGCAGCGGCAGATTGGCGACCATCGGATGGTGGCGCCGCTTGCGCGCCGGCGCGGGCAGGCCCGACTTGGCCGCGCGGAGCGCCCCCAGGGACTCGCGCCCCATGATCGCGCCGACCGACCCGAGCATCACGACATAGAGGATGTTGATCGTCGTATCGATCTGGCCCCAGGCGGTGAGCAGTTCGAACAATCCGGCGCCGATCAGCGAACCGATAAGACCGCCCGCGACGAGCACCGCGCCCATGCGCAGGTCGACGCCGTCGCGTTCGAGATGCGCCATCACCCCCGACACGCTGGCGCCGGTTACCTGCGTCGCCGCCGACGCCGCGGCGACGGTCGGTGGAATGCCATAGAAAATCAGCAGCGGGGTGGTCAGGAAGCCGCCGCCGACGCCGAACATGCCCGACAGGAAACCGACCCCGCCACCCAGCAGGACGATGACCAGGGCATTGACCGACAGATTGGCGACGGGAAGGTAAAGGTCCATGGGCCCCGAAACATGATTGCGACGCCCGAGCGGCGCCGATTCCAGCATCCTAGATCATTTTTATGGGCCGGGGAATCGGCAGCGTCGCGATATTTCGGCGAAATTCAGAAGTCGGCGGCCAGCGTCAGAGCGACACCGCTTTCGGGTGCCGCGTCGCCCGCCACGCGTTGCCGCCAGTCGAGCGCGATCCGGCCGCCTTCGCCAACGTCAGGGAGGCGGAGAGTCAACCGCGGGCCGATGTCGACCCGCGCCGCGCCCGGCTGCGCCGCCCCCGCCGCGAGCGCGCCGAGCCGCAGCGGCGCGGCTTCATCATCGCCCAGCCGGCGATCGACCACCATCGCACCATCGACGAAGCCATCGCGGCGGCGCAGGCCGACAACGCCGGCCTGGCCATAGGCGTCGAGCCGGAACCCACCGGGCAACGCGACGCTGCTCACCCCGCCGCTGACCATCGCCGCCATCGCGCTGCGCCCCTCGGGACCGGCGGCAATCCGCCGTTCGATCGAGACATCGACCGGCCAGCGCGCGACCGGGGCGTAGGTGAGGCCCAGCGCGAGTTCGCGCTGGCGCGGTTGCTGTACCGCCATCGTCGCGCGGCCATAGGCGCGCATCCGGCCGCTTTCGTCGAGGCCGTAAGCGAGCCGCAGCCCCGCCTGGCTGCCGCCGAGCTGCCCCGGCGAGGCGATCCCGCCGGGCGCCCCGTCGCCCCGGCGCAGGTAAAGCCAGCCGCCGAGCGACCAGCCTGCAAGCTGCCGCTGCATCCAGAAGGGTTTGGCGTGGCCGGGCTCGGCGCGTGCCGCGGCGGGGACCGGCCACCAGGCGGCACCGCCCGCGGGGAGCGCGGTTCGCGCCTGTCCGGCGAGCGGCGCAGGCAAGAGCCGCGCCATCAGCGCGAGGCGAAGGCTGTGGCGATCGGCGGCGGCGCGGCTGTCAGGCGCCATATTCGCGGCAGGGCCCCCGACCGGCGACGGATCATCGGGCGGCCGGGCCGAAGTCGCCGCCGGTGATGGGGACGGCGCCGCCGCGAGCGCCGCGCCTTGCGCGGCACCTGCGCTGCCGGTGCGTCTCTCGCTGGCGGGCGCCATCGGCGCAGCCGCGAAGGGCGACGCGATGACCCATGGCGCTTCGATGGTCGGCGGCGGCGGAACTACCGGATTCCAGACCGCCGCGACACGAACCGCCACCCACGCGCCCAGAAACAGCGCCAGGAAGCGGAGGGCCGGCGCGGCGTGGAGCGACCGCGGCTTGGCATGTCGGGCGATCGTCACCGCGCGGTCACCGGCGACGCCTCGCTTTCGAGCGCGAAATCATCTTCGCGATGCTCGGTCTTTTCCCACTCGACCCTGCCCGACCGGAGCATCCGGCAATAAAGCATGACGGCGCGGCGTGCCGCGAGCATCGCGATGATATTGGCCATGAAGGCGCGCGGAAATGCGAACACGCCCTGCCGCCAGCCGTAGCAACGTGCGGTGAAATATCCGCGCATCCCGAGCCGCCAGAAAAGCAGCATCGCGTTGAGACCGAGCAGCAACGCCATCGCCGGATCGTCGGCAGCGGGGGGCCAGCCGAGCAGCAGTTCGCTCGCCGAACCGAAAGCCGCCAGCATCAGCGCGGCATAGGCGGCGAGCAGGATGATCGCGGTCAGCGGCGCGCGCCGGTCGCGCCACAGCATCCAGCGCATCAGCCAGATGCGCATCGCGGGCGCATCGCGCCGGGCGCGACCGAGCCAGCCGAGATGATCCCATCCCGCCAGCGCGATGCCCGTGATCCAGCGCGATTTTTGCTTTACCGCGGCGTCGACCTGATGCGGGAAGCTGCCGCGCGACACGATGCGCCCGCCCGCCATGCCCGTCGCATCGACGAAGCGCGCGGCGAGGCCATGATGCGCCATCAGCATGCCAATCTCATAATCCTCGGTCAGGCTGTCGGCGCGAAAGGGCTCGCCGCCCCGGTCCAGCGCCAGCAGCGCCAATGCGTTCCGGGTGAGTGCACAGCCGACCCCCGCCGAGGGGATCGGCAGGCCGAGCCGCGAGCGGAGCACGAGTTCCTTGCCATGCGCTTCGGCAAATTCGTCGCCATAATGGCCGGAAACCCATTGCCCCCCGTGCCCCAAGATCGGCACCACCGGAATTTGCACCATCGCATAAGCGCCGAGATGGCGGCGATAGAGATCGAGTTCCTCGGGGTGGACATGATCCTCGGCGTCGTGCAGCACGATTGCGGCAAAGCGCCGCCCCTCCGCGCGCTCGTCCTCGCAAAGCGCTGTCCACAGCCGGTTGAGATTATCGCCTTTGGTCGTCGGTCCATCGCTCTCGCCGATCACCAGGCGAAGCCGCGGGTCGCGGGCGATCAGCGGCGATAACGCGAACAGCGTCGCCGCATCATTGGGATAGCATCCGACATAAAGCCGGAAATCCTCGCCGCCCCACGCGGTCAGCGCGCGCCGCAGCGTCGACGGCAGAACCTCGGCTTCCTTCCACGCCGGCAAGAAGATGGCGATGGCCCCGTCGAGCCGCGATACCGCGGGCCGGTCGGCAAGCCGCTCGCCCCGCGTCGCGAGCCACAGCGCATCGAAAAGCAGGTCGTCGAGCCCGATCAGCAGGATACCGACCGACGCGAACAGCATCAGTTCGTGACCGGCGCTGCGCACCAGCCATTCCAGCCATGCGGTCCACAGGTCCATCCCGCTCGCCCCACCCCATCCAGTGGCCCCCGCCATCGGGCGATCTTGGTTAATGATGCAAAGCCTTTTGTAAAGGGTGACGCTCGCGCGGCGTCGCGCTACTAGAGCCTGCGATTTTTCCAGAGCGAGCAGGTCCGCCCAGCCCTATGTCCAGCGATTCCGGCCCCCGATCGGCCCTCCGCGACTTTCTTGAAAGCGAGAGCGCCGGCGGCATGCTGCTGATTTTTGCAGCCATATTGGCGATGATTGTTGCGAATTCGGCCTATGGCGAAACCTATCTTCATTTCCTTCATGCCGTGACCGGGCCGGTATTGACCGACAAGCTCGGGCCGATGACCGTCCATCTGTGGATCAACGACGGGCTGATGGCGGTCTTTTTCCTGCTCGTCGGGCTCGAAATCAGGCGCGAGTTCGTCGACGGGCGGCTCGCGAGGCCGGACCAGCGGCGGCTGCCCTTCATCGCTGCGGCCGCGGGCATGGCCGTCCCCGCCGCGCTCTACCTGGCGCTGGCCGGCACAACGCCCGGCCTCGCGCAGGGTTGGGCGATACCGGCCGCGACCGACATCGCCTTTGCAATGGGGGTGCTCGCGCTGCTCGGCAAGCGCGCGCCGACGTCGCTGAAGCTTTTCCTCGTCACCGTCGCGATCGTCGACGACATGGGAGCGGTCGCGATCATCGCGCTTTTCTATACCGCGAAGCTGAACCTGCTCGCGCTCGCCGCCGCCGCCGCGATCGTCGGCGCGATGTTCGCAATCAACCGGCTCGGCGTGCGCAGCCTGGCCGTCTATCTGCTGATGTTCGCCCTGCTCTGGTATGCGATGCTCTTGTCGGGGGTGCATGCGACGATCGCCGGGGTGCTTGCGGCGATGACGATCCCGTTCGATCGCACGCCCGGAGCGCCCGACAGCGCCACCTCGCCGCTCCACCGCCTCGAACATGGGCTGCACCCGTGGGTCGCCTTTGCGATCGTGCCGCTGTTCGGTTTCGCCAACGCCGGGGTCGATGTCGGCGGCCTGACCGCCGCAGAGGTCTTTGCGCCCTTGCCGCTCGGCATCGCGGCGGGGCTGTTCATCGGCAAGCAGTTGGGCATTTTCGGCAGCGTGTGGCTGAGCGTCAAGCTGGGCATTGCGGGCAAGCCGGCCGGCGCGACCTGGCCGCAAATCTATGGCGTGGCGCTCCTGTGCGGGATCGGCTTCACGATGAGCCTGTTCATCGGCGGGCTCGCTTTCCCGGGTGACGCACTGCGCGTCGAGGAAGCGAAGATCGGCATTCTCGCGGGATCGCTGGTCGCCGCGCTGATGGGCTTTGCCGTGCTGCGCTTCGCACCGCGCCACCGCGATTACGACCGGGTCGAAAACCGGTTCGCGGCCGAGATCCTGAGCGACGGCGACGTCGGCGATACGTCCGAAGCGAGCGAGATGGAACGAGCATGATGACCCGGTGGCAACGAACAATCACGATGTCGCTGATGGCCGGCGTCACGCTTGCGGGCTGCTATTCGCTCGATCCCGAAATGAAGCGCATCGTCGAGCAACGCAAGACGCAGCAGCGCGGAACGGACCATGCGCCGCCGCCAGCAGCGTCACCGGCAGAACCCGATGCTTCGCCGCCCCCCGCGCTGACGACGAAGGCCGCGAAGGATATCCCTGCAATCGACGTGCGGCGGCTCGAAGTGGTATCGGGTGCGAGCGCGATGCCGGCGCCGGATTCGATGCCCGCCGCTCCCGCTTCGGGGCTGGCAGATACAACGGGCGCGGGAGCCTGGCCCGCCCCGGCAGAGACGGCCGATCCCGCCGCCGCGCTGTTCGCGGCGCAGACGATCGATGCCGCCGCCACCGCCTATGTGCTGCTGAGCCTGGAGATCGGGACGCACGAGAAGGGCTATATCGACGCCTATTACGGTCCGCCGAGCCTGCTCGACGCTGCGATCAAGGCGCCGCGCGACAAGGCCGCGCTGCTGGCGGCGGCGCGGCAGCTGACGGCGAAGCTCGATGGCGTCGTACCCGATCTTGCGGACCCGATCGAAAAGCGCCGCGCCGCCTTTCTGCTGGCCCAGCTGCGCGCCGCCGAAACGCGGCTGATGATGATGGACGGCACGCGCTTTCCCTTTGCCGAAGAGGCCGAGCGGCTGTTCGGCGTTCGCCCCGAACTCAAGCCGCTGGCGAGTTATGATGCGCAACTCGCCGCGATCGATGCATTGGTTCCCGGACCCGGCGATCTCGCCACCCGCGTCGAGGCCTATCTCGACCGCTTCACCATTCCGAAGGAGCGATTGCAGAAAGTGTTCGACGCCGCGATCGCTCGCTGCCGCGGGCGCACCGCGACGCATGTCGCAATGCCGCAGGAGGAAAGCTTCAAACTGCAGTTCGTCACCGGCAAGAGCTGGAGCGGCTATAATTATTACCAAGGCGGCTATCACAGCATCATCCAGGTCAACACCGACCTGCCGATCCGCCTGTCGCGCGCGCTCGACCTCGGCTGTCACGAGGGGTATCCCGGCCATCACCTGCTCAACATGAAGCTTGAGGAGCAGTTGGTGAAGGGCCGCGGCTGGAAGGAGTTCAGCGTCTATCCGCTCTACAGCCCGCAGAGCCTGATCGCCGAGGGCACGGCCAATTACGGCATCGACCTGGCCTTCCCCGACCGCACGCGCCCCGACACCGAGCGCGACGTGCTGATGCCGCTCGCCGAAATCACCCCGCCGGCCGACGACCGTTACTGGCAGCTCACCGATGCGATGAAGGCGTTGCAGGGCGCGCGGCTGACGATCGCGCAGCAATATCTCGACGGGCAGATCGACCGGCCGGCCGCGGTCGCGCTGACGCAGAAATATCTGCTCTTCTCACCCCAGCGCGCCGAACAGTCGGTCGCCTTTACCGACCAGTATCGCAGCTATGTGATCAACTATGGCATCGGCGAGGAGATGGTGCGCGCCTTCATCGAGCGCGGCAATCCCGACCGCGACGAAATCTGGCGGCGCATGGCACTGATCCTCGGCGAGCCGACCTTGCCGGCCGACCTGCTCGCCCCGTGAGGCGGCGCGACCGAACCCAAAAGCAGGATGTCTGCCTTGGGGTGGGAAACTGCCATGAGCTCCACTCACCTTCGTCATCCCGGGCTTGACCCGGGATCCCGCTTTTTTTTGAGGGCGCCGACGGTTTTCGAGGTTAAGCGGGCCCCCGGATCAAGTCCGGGGTGACGATGGACGGGACGGCAACTAACCGCCGAAAACAGTCGATGATCACCTTTTCCTTCCAAAGAAAAGAACGGTACTTCGACAAGCTCCGCACAAACGAAATGGAGGTTCGGCTTACTCCGCCGCCATCGCCATTTCGACGCGCTGCGGCCCGCGGATGACGCCGCCCGGTGTCGGACCCTGCATCGCGCCATCGCGGAAGGTGACCTCGCCCGACTTCACCGTCGCGATATAGCCATCGGCCTTTTGAAGCAGCCGCTTGCCACCCGCGGGCAGGTCGAAGGCGAGCCACGGCTTGCCAAGCTTGATCGCCTCCATGTCGATGACGTTGAGATCGGCGAGATAGCCCGGCGCAAGCACGCCGCGATCCTCGAGCCCATAGAGGATCGCGGTATCGCGGCACTGACGCTTGATCGCATGTTCGAGCGCGACGCGGGCTCCCGCGCGGTCGCGGACCCAATGCTGGAGCATGAAAGTCGGCGAGGCGGCGTCGCAGATCGTCCCGCAATGCGCGCCGCCGTCGGACAGGCTGTTCACGGTGTCGTCCGACGCCTGGAGATCCTCGAGGAAATTGAGGTTGCCGTCGCGGTAGTTGAGGATCGGGAAATAGATGAAACCCTTGCCGTCGTCCTTCATCAGCAGGTCATAGGCATATTCGGCCGGGCTCATCCCGGCGGCAACCGCGCGCGCCATGATACTTTCATCCATCCTGGGCTCATAGTTGAAGTCGGGGTCCATTTCGAAATGAACCGGCCAGCCTTCGGCGACGATCTTGAGAAAATCGAGGATGTCGCTTTCGGGCCAGATATTGGCTTCTTCGACCATGCGCTTTTTGAATGCAGGGTCCTTCAATTTCGCGAGCTGCCCGGCCCAGGGCAGGTCGATGATCTCGCTCCACGCCGGCTTGAAACGGAACGGATGCACCGTGCCCTGCCACGCCATGATGACGCCGTTGCCGCGCAGCGCGATCTGCGCCACGATGTTCGCGCCGGCCCTATTCTGCTTGCGCATTTCGGCAATCTGTTCTTCGAGCGGCAGTTCCTTGGCGATCGACTGAAGCGCGGCGAAGGTCACTGGCAGCCCAGTTTCGCGGCTCAAATCGCCCATCCACTGGAACTCGTTCCATTCGCGCTTCATGTCGCTCGCCATTTCGAACACGCCATAGCCGACACGCCCCATCGCGCGACCGATCGCGATCAGTTCCTCAGGCGTAGCGGTGGTGCCGGGGACAAGTTCGCCGTCGATCGATTTGTGGAGCACGGTGCGGCTGGTCGAGAAACCGAGGGCCCCAGCGCGCACGCCTTCCTCGACGATGCGCGACATTTCGGCGATGTCGGCGTCGGTCGGGATTGCGCCAGGCTTTTCACGGTCGCCGAGCACATAGGCGCGCACCGCGCCGTGGGGGACATGGCAGGCGACATCGACGGTGCGCGGCAATTGCTCCAGCGCATCCATATATTCGGGAAAAGTCTCCCAATCCCATGACATGCCCTCGGCCAGCGCGGTGCCGGGAATATCCTCGACACCTTCCATGAGGCTGATCAGCCATTCATGGCGGTCGGGCTTGGCAGGCGCAAAGCCGACGCCGCAATTGCCCATCACGACGGTGGTGACGCCGTGCCAGCTCGACGGCGCCATTTCGGCATCCCACGTCGCCTGGCCGTCATAATGGGTGTGGACGTCGACGAAGCCGGGGGTGACGATCTTGCCGCTGGCGTCAATCTCCTCGCGCCCGGCGCCGAGATTTTCGCCGACCGCGACGATGCGGTCCCCGTCGACCGCGACGTCTGCGACAAAGGGCGTTCCGCCCGAACCATCGACGACCGTGCCGCCGCGAATCACCAGATCATGCATGTCCGCTCTCCCGATTTTTAGTTTCACGAAGAAACCTATCATGGATTCGGGATATGCCAAGGCCTTTGGACCGAAGGCCTTAAAGCCACAAAAGACCCGCATGTGCGCATCTTTTTTGTGTCCTTTGCGGCTTAAGAGCATGAAGAGATGATATTGACGCAGGCTGGATTGGGCAGGCGTACTTCCGTCTCTAAACACTATGGGAAAGCGGGACCCCGGATCAGGTCCGGGGTGACGAAGAAAGCAAAATTACGCGGAGCAAATAAGCGCGCCTGCAATCCGGCAACAGGCTATGGTGACCGGACCATCAACGGGAGTCGCCGCCATGATCCGCTCGCTCAGCCTTGCCATCCTCCTTGCCATCGCCGGCCCGCTCGCCGCAGCGCCGACGACCACGCCCGACTATAGCGCCGCGCTCGCCGATCCGGCGCGTCCCGCCGCCGACCGCGAACGCGATGCAACGCGGAGGCCCGCCGAGCTGCTCGCCTTTGCGCGGGTGGCGCCCGGCCAACAGGTCGGCGATTTCGTCATGGGCGGCGGCTATGTCACCCGCCTGCTCGCTGCCGCGGTCGGACCCGCGGGGCGCGTCTATGCTTTCCAGCCCACCGAATTCATCGCGTTCAAGAAACAATATGGCGACGATCAGGCCGCGGTCGACGCCGCCTATGCCAATGTCGATGCAGTCGCCGGGCCGTTCGCCGCACCCGCCTTTCCGGTGCCGCTCGACACGATCATCACGGTACAGAATTTCCACGACCTGTATCTGAAGCCCTTCCCCGCCGGGACCGGCGACAAGGCCAGCGCGGCGCTGTTCGCGGCGCTGAAGCCGGGCGGCACGCTGGTCGTCGTCGATCATAGCGCCGCCGACGGCACGGGCACGACGCTGTCCGACAGCCTGCACCGCATCGACAAGGCGGCGGTGGTCGCGGCGCTGACCAAGGCGGGCTTCACGCTCGACGGGGAAAGCGACCTCTACAAACATACCGACGACCCGCGCACCGCCAACGTCTTCGACGCCGCCATTCGCGGCAAGACCGACCAGTTCGCGCTGCGTTTCCGGAAGCCGTGACCATGACCAGCGACGACGAGGATTATATCTATGACGAGGCGAGCGGCGAATGGCTGTCCGCCGTCGATGCGCGCGAGCGGGCGGCAGTTGCCGCGGCAGGGCCGGAGGTTCGCGACGCCGTCGGCAACCTGCTGACCGATGGCGATTCGGTGGTGCTGGTCAAGGACCTGACCGTCAAGGGCGCCGGGCAGACGCTGAAGGTCGGCACCGTGATCAAGTCGATCCGCCTGACCGGCGACGATCAGGAGATCGACTGCCGCCACGACGGCATCAAGGGGCTGGTGCTGCGCGCCGAATTCGTGCGCAAGCGTTAGAGGGGAGGCCGCCTTGCACTATCTCTACCTCGGCATTGCGATCGTCGCCGAAGTGATCGCGACCTCGTTCCTCAAGCAGTCGGAAGGCTTCCGCAATATCGGCCCCTCGCTGATCATGGCGGCGGGCTATATTGTCGCCTTTTATTTCCTGTCGCTGGCGCTGCGCGATATCCCCACCGGCATCGCCTATGCGATCTGGTCGGGGGTCGGGATCGTGCTGATCGCCACCGTCGCGTGGGTCTTTCAGGGCCAGCGTCTCGACGCGCCCGCGATGATCGGCATGGCGCTGATCGTCGCGGGGGTTGCGGTGATGAACATCTGGTCGAAGACGGCCGCTCATTGACGAGCGGCCGCCGCGATCGTCAGCTGAACAGGCCCTTGCGTGGCCCCAGATAGCCGAACAGATACGCCCCCACCTTGCGCATCTGTATCTCTTCCGCGCCTTCGGTGATGCGGTAGCGGCGGTGGTGGCGATAGATATGCTCGAACGGTTTGTGGCGTGAATAGCCGATGCCGCCATGCACCTGCATCGCGCGGTCGGCGGCTTCGCAGCACAGGCGGTTCGCCCAGTAATTGCACATGCTGACGCGGTCGGACAGACGATGCTCGACCTCCTTATGCGGCATATTGTCCATTTCCCACGCGGTCTTGCGGATCAACAGGCGCAGCATTTCGGCCTGTGTCGCCAGTTCGACGAGCGGGAACTGGATCGCCTGGTTCTTCGCCAGCGCCTCGCCGAACGGCTTGCGCTCGCGCGCATATTTCACGCTTTCCTCGATGCAGAAGACCGCGGCGCCCAAGGATGACGCCGCCTGCCGGATGCGGTTCTGGTGGACGAAGCTTTGCGCGATCGACAGCCCGCCGTCGACCGGGCCGAGCCGCGCGCTGTCGGGCACCCAGACGTCGGTGAAGGTCATGCGCGGATGATCGGTCGGCATGTTGAAGGTCCACATATATTCGTCGACCGTCATCCCCGGGGTGCCGGTGGGCACGAGCAGGCACGAAATGCCCTTCGCGTCGCCGTCGTTGCCGCTGGTCCGGCAGAAAGTCGCGCAGTGGCTGGCGACATGCATGCCGGTGATCCACATCTTGCGTCCGTTGATCAGCCAGCCATCGACGCCGTCCCGCGTTTCACGCACCGCGCGCGTTTCCATGTGGGTGGCATCCGATCCATGGTCGGGCTCGGTCAGTCCGAAGGCGGTGCGGCGCTTGCCCTCGAAGCCGCCGAGGATGAACTCCTGCTTCTGCTCCTCGCTCGTCGCGAACTGTTCGAACATCTCGACGAAAGGGAAATTGCCGACGATGCTATGTTCGTTCTGCAGGTCGTTGTGGAGCCCGAGGCCTTTCGCGGCGAAATGTTCGCGGATCACCGCCATCCACAGGTTGCTGCCGTCCTTGCCGCCATATTTCTTCGGCGCCGAAAAACGCCAGTGCCCGGCCGCATCGGCCTTGCGCGTCGCCTGCTTCAGCAACTGCTCCCAGTCGTGGCGCGGCAGCCCCTGATTGTCCCAGTCGGTGCGCGCATGCTCGCGGCGATGGTCGAAGAAGCGGATATTGTCGTCGGCCAGTTCGAGCGGCTTGATCTCGGCTTCGATGAACGCGTCGAGTTCATCCAGATACGCCTGCAGGTCGGCGGGCATCGCAAAATCCATCAATCTCTCTCCATCATGAAATATCGTTCCGGGCGCCCGTCAGCCGCCGCTGCCTCCACAGCCACCGCAGCCTCCTCCACCGCCGCCGCCGCATCCACCCCCATCGCTACCGCCCGAGCCGCTGTCGCTTTGCGCGCGCATCTGGTGGAGCGCGGCGAAGGCTGATCCCGCGAGCACCGTCGTTCCGAACAGCGCGACCGCGCGCCCCGTCTCATCGACCGTCGGTGCGCGGCGCAGCCGTTCGTGGCGCACCCGCGCCGACGCGATCGCCTCCACCGCGCCGTCGGTGCGCCGGTCGACGGCGAAGGTCCGGATCAGGATGACGACGAAGGTAATGACCAAAAAGACGATCAATATGCCGACAGGTTTGTCGCGCGACAGGCCGATCAGCAGCTTGGCGATCCCGAACAGGAACAGGCCGATGAACGGCAAGGCGGCAATCAACCCCAGACGCCGCGCCGCGCCGCGATCCATCAGCAGCCCGCTGGCGATCAGCCGGCGTTCGACCGCCTCGGCATGCGGCTTGGCTGCCGTCGCGAAATCGTCCCAGCTCGCCGGCATCGGCACCGCCAGCAGAGCGCGATCGAGCCCACCGCCGCCCGTCCCGGCGCCGCGCAGAAAACGCTCGCCACCCTGGATCACCAGCGCGCCCGACGCGAGTAGCCGCGCCACGGCCGTCTCGACCAGCCGCGGCCTTTGCCCCGCGAGAAAGGCCAGCGTGTCGTCGTCGGATGCCGCGCCCGGCCGCCCCGACGGGCGGAACCGCCGCGACAGGATCGCCGATACGAACAGCGCGGCGACGAACAGCGCGGCATAGAGAAACAGGAACGCCGGGCCATGCCAGTTCAGCGGATTTTCCATCACCCCTCCTATCGTCCGGTAAAGAACCAAAGCGAGATCAATGCTATAGCTATCACAACGGCCGCGAGGGCGCCACGCCGCAGCGTGGCTTTGCGCACCACCCAATGGTCGGCGAGCCCGACGCGCACCGCGCGCGGGTCGACGACCAGCCGCCGATGCGCGCCGGGCCAGATGTCGGCGGGCGGGACGGCGCCAAACCAGCGTTCGTAGCTGGCGAGCGTATCGGCATATTGCGCGAAATAGCGGTGCTGTTCGTCGCTGCCGCCCGCGGTCGGCCCGTGGTGCAGCGGCTTGCCGAGCACGCTCGCGCACAGCCGGTCCCAATAATCGCGGCTGTAGGTCAGGTGGAGATGCCATGCCTGGTCGACCGCATCGGACGGCGTGACCGGGTGGCCCGTAACCGCGGCCAGGAAAAGGAAGCGGCGATATTCGTCCATCACCCGTTCCGCCTGCGCCGCGCTCCAGCCATTTTCGCGCGCGAGCCGCGCCGCGAAGGAAAAGGCGGCATCATCGGGACCGACACGATAGCCGGCGAGCCTCTGCCACAGCGGATGATCATCGGCGGTCATCCGCCCCAAAGGGCGCGCGCATGGGCGAGCGCCGCATATTTGGGGCTGTCGACCGCGAGCTTGGCGAGCGCGGCGCGGCGCAGCGCCGCGAGGAGCCCCGGGTCGGCGAGCGTTTTCGTGCCCGACAGCAAGGCGCCGGCAAGCGTCTTGTCTTCGGCACGCACATTCGCATCAAGGTCGCGCATCGCGATACCGAGCGCGTTCATCGCGACCGCGACCTGGAACTTGTGATGGCCCTCGGCGGCGGGCTTGATCGCATCGTTCAGCCAGTCGCGCACCGCCTGCACCATTTCGCGCGTTGCCGGCTCGCCGACGGCTTGCGGCAAGGCGGGCGGCGACGGTGGCAGCGCGCGCATCCGCTCGGCCTCGGGTGCTTGGGCCTCGAGCAGCAGCAAGAGGTCGAGTTCCTGTTCGGCAGTACGCCGCCCGATGACGACGCGCTCGACCGTCGTATCGGCGCCGCTGCGCCACGCCTGCCCCATCTGCAGGCAACCAAGCGCCCACCACAAGGTGCGATAGACGAGCCAGAAGTGAAAGCGCGTCCGGTCGACCGGGGCGCCGCCCGCCGCTTCATAGGCGGCGAAATAATCCTCGAGACTGCCGACCCCGAAGGCGGGCTTGTCGAGCTGCCCGAAGCGCCACACGGTCATGCAGCCGAAAGCGAGATCCTCATGCGCGTCGCCGCGATGCGCGAGTTCCCAATCGAGCACGACGGCCAATCCATCGCCATCGGCCATGATATTGCCCATGCGATAATCGCCATGGACGAGCACCGGGTCGGCGGGCACCGGCAGATGATCCTCGCACCATTTGATCGCAAGCGCGATGGCGGGCCGGTCGCCGCCGTAGGAAAGGAAGCGCGCTTTCAATTCGGCAAGAGCGGCGGCGGTGTCCATCTGCGGGATCGCCGCCGGGATGGTTTCGGCGGGGACCGCGTGAATATGTGCGAGTTCGCGGCCAAGATCGGCGATCAGCGACGGCGGCGGTGCGGCAAGAATCTTCGCCGGGTTCACCTCTGCGATCACGCGCCGCATCACGTAGCCGGTCCCCATGCCGTCGCCATCGGCGAGCACGCCGACGACCTCGGGCGCCTTCACCCCCGCGCCATGCGCCGCCATCACCAGCGCGGCTTCGTCGGCATGGCCGTACGGCCGCCCTTCCATGAATTCCGCCGACGGCGCACGGCGCAGGACATAGGCGTCGCTCCCCCCTGCGCCCGCCCAGTCGAACGCCCAGCTTTCCATATTCGCCCCGCCCGACAGCCGGGCGAGGCCGATAAGCGCACCGGGGCCGGCAACGCGGGTCATGAAGGCGGAAAGCGGTTCGGTCAGATCGGTCATTACTTAACCTTGCTAAGTATTTTTCTGCGCCGCAAGACCCAATCGCCTTCTGTCCCCTCCGCAGCCATGATAGCACTGCGGCGCAACAGAAAGACACAGCGATGATACGTTCTTGTTTCCGGTCCGCGTTGATGCTCGCGAGCGGCGGCCTCGCCTCGCTTGCGATCGCGGCGGAACCCGCCGCCTGGCAGCCGGCGGGGCCTTGGCAGCTCGACCAGCAGCCCGATCAATGCACCTTGCTTCGTCCCTTCGAAGCGAATGGCCAGCGGCTGGTGCTGCAGGTCCAGCCCAATCTCTATTCGACGTTGCACAGCTTCAAGCTCGGCAGCGAGACCGCGCTCGCGGCGGGCAGGAACGGGGCCATCGCCTTCGCTCTCGGCGATGGGATGCCGCATAAATATCATGCGATGCTCGAAGCCACGATCGACGGGCGCCAGCGCGTCCTGCGCTGGACGACCGAGAAGGCCCTTTCCTTCCCCGATATTCTGGTCGACGATCAGATTGTCCAGATCGGCGGCGAGGCCGGTTTCGACGGGAGGATGATTTGGCAAGGCGCCAAAAGGGCCTTTACCGCGTTGCGCACCTGCCAGGATCAGGTCGCGCAGGCGAAAGGCGAGGATGCCGCCGCGCGACGCGCCTACAAGCGTGAGCTCGAGCCGCTCGGCAATCCGGGCCGCTGGGTAACAGACGACGACTATCCTCCCAGCGCACGCAAAAGGATGTTCGAAGGCGACGCCGGATTTCGTCTCGCGGTCGACCGAATGGGGTCGGTAACGAACTGCGAGATCATATCGAGCTCCGGCTTCGCGATCCTCGACGAAACGACCTGCCAACTGGTCAAGATGCGGGCCCGCTTCGCTCCGGCGCTCGATGCCAACGGGGAGCCGGTCGCCAGTTCCTATTCGAACCGGGTACGCTGGCGAGTGCCGCGATAGCCGGCCGGAGGTCGCGACCTCGACCATTGCCGAGCGGTCACATCCGGAATCGCACCCGGTTCAGATAATAGGATGCGACCGGTTTTCCGCCGGCATCGAGCGCCGGTTCGAACGTGGCGCGGCGCATGATTCCCTTGCACACCGCGCTATCGAACGCCTCGGGGCGGGTCGACTGCTGGATGTGACAGCTTTTGGGCTTTCCCATTTCATCGACGATCAGCCGGAAATCGACATTCGCCTGATTGCCGCCGTGGAGCATCGCCATGGGATAATCATTGCTCGTCAGCCAGTCGCCCGGACTGTCTTTGGGGGTCGCGATGCGAGAAAGTCCCCGGTGCGCCGCGACGTCGATACCCCAGCCGCTGAGCAGATCGTCGGTGCACGCCGCCAGCGCGGTTTCCGCCGCGACGATCGATCCCGTCTCGAGTATCAGCGGGCGCTTGCCGCGGATGTCCACCGCCAGATAGGTCACGCTCGCATAGCGCGCCGGATCGATAAAGGGGAGCTTGCGGCCGCGCTCCTCGGGCGGCTTGGCCGTGTCGGTGGCCTCCCATTCGGGGCCGCCGTCGACCAGCAGCAATGAACGATCGACGATCACCGCGGGCTTTCCGCCGCTCAGACTGCCGACCGAGAAGGATCGCTCCTGCTTCGGCTCCACGGGGCCGAACTGAAGCGTCACCTCGCGTGCCGCACAGCGAACGCTGACCGGCCTGCCGATCAGGGTCAGATAGACCATCGGCCCCGGCTGGAACCGGTCGAGCGTCAGCAGGATCTGGTCGTCTTCCGTTCCGAACGATCGCGCCAGCCGGCAACTGTCCTTGCCATAGTTGACGTGCCATTTGGACGAAGGCGCCAGCCGCAGCGGCTCCTTCGCCAGAACGGCGGCCGGAGCGGCAGCGCATGACGCCAGCCCCAGCATAATCACGAAACGGCGCAGCCCTGCCCCCATTTTCATATGTTTAGATTATCGCGGCATTCCGCTTTGTCCAGCGCATCGCCGGGCAAAAAAGGGGCCGGCTTGCACCGGCCCCTTCCCGTCTCTGGCGCGAGGCTCAGTCGCGCAGGCGCACGAGGTCGTTGAGCAGGCCTTCGGTACCGTTGGTCACCGTCAGCCGCTCGACCTTGCCCGCGATGCTTTCCAGCGCCTCGAGCTCCTTCAGGCGGAGCATGACCGGGTTTTCGGCCATGACCTTCGCCGTGTTGAGCAGCGAGCGCGTCGCGTTCGTTTCCTCACGCCGGCGGATGACATTCGCCTCCGCCTCCTTCTGCACCGCAACGACCTGGTTCAGGATTTCGCGCATCTCGCCCGGCAGGATCACATCCTTGAGCGAAATGTCCGAAACCTCGACCCCGATCATCGCCATATCGGCGCGGACCTTGTCCGCCGCCTCGGCATCGACCAATCCCTTCTTTTCGAGGATCTGGTCGAGCGTCAGCGCGCCGATCGTCTTGCGGAAGGCCAGCTGAAGCGCCCGGTAGAGCGCATCGGCGAAGTCCTTCACGCTCGTGACCGCGAGCAGCGGATCGGCAACACGGTAGTCCGCGCTGATGTTGATCCGCAGCGTCACCCGGTCGCGGGTCAGGACTTCCTGCCCCGTGACGTCGAGCGCCTGGCGGGTCAGATCAACCAGCTTCGCGCTGATCTTGCGACCCGGGTTCCAGTAACCATAGACGCCCGGTTCGAGCCGATCGGTCAGGCGGCCATCGATGCTGACGAGCGCGGTCTTGCCCTCGCCGACCTCGATCACCGAAACAAACTGCATCCGGTCCGTCTTTTGCAGACGCTGAAGCAGCTTCGGTTCGACCCGTAGCTGATCGACGATATCGACGATGCGCGCCTTCCACGGACCCGCATCGCTCCACATGATCAGCTTGGCGTCCGGACCAAGAATGGTGTTGATGATTCCATCGCGTTCGATGACAGCAATCTCATTCTCGGCCGTGCGAACCACCGTCAGATGCGTCGCCACATCGGCCGGCAGCTTGTCGAGCACCGCTTGCTCATAGGCCGACACGAACATCATCCGGGCGAGCGCCTGGCGTTCGATGCGCAGCGAACCGTCGCGGTTCTTCAGCACATGTTCGCCGGCGCCCAGGATGCCGCGGACCTCACCCTTGTAGAGCCAGACCGCCCGTTCGGTTTCATCGATGAGCACGCGCTTGCGGCCCATCAGGCTATCGATCATTTGCTTCATCATTTCATTCACCATTCTCAAACCTGCGTTACGGCACGCCGATTTCCTTTCGTTGTTGCAGTTGCTTATTCCCCCGAACCCAAAGGCGCGGGGACTGGCGGCATGATGGCAAGCGGACAGGGCGCGAGGGGACGTTGCCGCGCCGACACGGGGCGGTGGGGTTCGAAAAACCCGGTACCCGGTGCCAACGCAGCGCGGCCTTCATCGCCTGTCTGGCTTTCCAGCACCGCGTTGGATGGGCGCCAGCGCCTGACCGCAGCCCTAAGGCATTGGCCGGACAGTGGCGCCTTCTCTTCGGCAAGCCAGTCCCCGAACCCATTAATTGCAAAGACAGTTTCGAGACTGTTACAGCTTATCAGGCTGCTGGTCGTGCAAAGGACCGGTTTGGTGCAGGATTCGAACCCGCGACACCAAGGACCTAAACCTTGTGCTCTCCCACTGAGCTAACCAATGGAGCAGACGACAGGATTCGAACCTGCGACCTCCGGTCCCAAAGACCGGCGCTCTCCCGCTGAGCTACATCCGCAAACCTGGCCAAACGTGGCGGCATCCGTACAGCGAACCGGCAGAGCCGGTCGATGCGGGCGGGCTTCGCGAAACCCCGATCCGTCGATGTCCGCCCCGCCGACTGGCCGGGGGAGGGCGCCGTTAGGCCCGGTCAAAATATCGCGCAAGTAAAAAGTGACATATAAAGAAGATTTTATATGGGATGCCGCCTATAATGCGCCCCAGGATGCATAATCCTCGACATGGGCATTGGGCCGGCAAAAGCTGGTGAAGCTCATGCTTGCCGACAGGTCGAGCGCTTCGATCTGATGCCACCAGCCGACGGGCAGAAATATCGCCTCGCCGGGGCCGATGACTGTTTCGAGTACCGGCGGTACGGCCGAATCACCATGGCCGGCCGCCAGTGCCTCATTGCCCCAGTCGGAGAAGCAGTGGCGGCTGTTGCGCATCCGCGCAAACGCCCAGGGCGGCGCCATCCGCACCCGCTTGCGGCCGATCACCTGCACCAGCAGATTGTTGGTGAGGTCGTGATGCCAGGGGGTCAGCGTCCCGCGCGGTCCCAGCCAGAAGAAACCGTCGCGTACCCGCGTGCCGTCGAGCAACGCGATCGGCGCCAGATCGTCCCACAGCGGCGCCAGCGGCGCGGCATTGGCGCTGCTGTTATAGGCGGTGAGATAGACGTCGTTGCTCGCCGCATCGACGCGCAGCCAGTCGATGAGTTCACCGAAGCGGACCGAGCGGCGGTGGTCGTCTTTCGCGACTTCGTAATCGGGATCGCGTTCACGCTCGACCTGCGCTTCGACGATGGCATCGCCCGCAACGCGCGCGAAATGATCGAGCGACCAGCGCGTCAGTGCGGGCCAATGGTCGGCGATGCCGGTCAGCTTCGCCGGCCGGTTCGCTTCGTAATAATGACGGTAGAACGAATCGCGACCCGGCGCATCGAGGGTGTCGAGTGCGAAGCCGCCATCGGCCTCGCGCGCCAGCCGTTCCTGATTGGCGAGCAGCCAGCTTTGCTTCGCCATCCGCGCCGCCTGCCGGCGCAGCGTCGCCGCCATCGGATCCTTCGCCAGCCGGTCGACCTCATATTTCGCCGCCGCCGCCGACACGCCCGCAGCGACCAGCCGCGCGTGCAGCCCCGCATCGTCGTCGCCGGCCGCGAGGCCTTCGGCGATCAGGGTGCGTTTATCGGACTGCGACATCAAGGACCTCCCCGACCGCCCAAGAACATGATTATGACAGGTGAATGACGCCTTAGTCGCCCGGCGGTTCTTTATAGTCCGGCCCATAGACCGCCGCGCGTAAATCGTGGTGGAGCGTGCCGTCATAGGGAATCGTCTGGACGAAGAAAACCGCCGTCAGCCGGTTGGCGGGATCGACCCAGAACAAGGTCGACGCCATGCCGTCCCAGAAGAATTCGCCGGTCGCGCCGCGATTTTCCTGCGGCGTTTGTGGCGGCGCCTTGCGGACCGCAAAGTCGAGACCGAATCCGACGGCGCCCTTGCCCGGCAGCCACGCGCGCTGGGTGATAGCGGGGTCGAGCTGGTCGGTCGCCATCAGCCGCACGGTCGAGGATTTGAGGATGCGGACGCCGCCCAATTCGCCTTCGTTCAGGAGCATGCGCGCGAAACGCTGGTAGTCGTCGAGCGTCGAGGCGAGGCCGAAGCCACCGGGGGTCAGTGCATGGTCCTCAAAATTGAGCTTTTGCGCGGCGGCCGCGGGTTGCTGGACCAGCTTGCCGTCCGTCTTCACATTCATCGCCGCGAAGCGCGGCAACCGCGCGGCGGGCTGGCGCCACGCGGTCTCATGCATCCCCAGCGGTTCGAAAATATGGTCGCGGACATAGGTCGCGAACGGTTGGCCCGAGAGTTTCTCGATCAGCGCCGCCTGCACATCGACCGCGCTGCTATATTCCCATTGCGACCCCGGCTGGAACAGCAACGGCAGGGCAGCGAGACGACGGCTTGCCTCGGCAAGCGTGTTCGTGAGCGCAAGCGGGTCAGCGGCAACATAGGCGTCATGCACGGGCGTCGGCCCCGCGCCATAGGCGAAACCCGCCGTATGGCGCATGATATCGCGCACGGTGATCGGCCGCGCGGCGGGGACATAGCGTGGCTGGCCCACCGCGTCCTTTCCCGCATAAACGCGCATGTCACGATATTCGGGAAGATATCGGGACAGCGGGTCGTCGAGTCGGAGCTTGCCCGCCTCCCAAAGCTGCATCAGCGCGGCGCCGGTCACCGGCTTGGTCATCGAATAGATTTGCGCGATCGTATCACGACGCATCGGCCGCTTCGCGTCGCGGTCGGCCATGCCCGCGGTGCCGAAATAGACCTCGCGCCCGTCCTGCCAGATCAGCGCCGACGTGCCCGCGGCGCGGCCGTCGGCGACCATCGCCGCGAGCGCGGCGTCGATCCGTGTCCTGTCGATCGTCAGCGTTTCGGCGGGCGCGGTTTGCGCATAGGCCAAGGGAGCGATCACAAGCAGGCCGGGGGCCGCCGATATCAGCGCCAATACCCATTGCATGCCCCGCATATCGCTCTCCCCTGCCCCGCTGTCGCCGTGGTTCAACCCGCATCACATGGGATCGGAAGCATTCCGTCAACCGCGCCGGTGCTGAATAGGTCTGCAACGCCGCTTATTCGCGGGCGGGGGATTCCGCGGCGGTCAGCTCACCATGCTGGATCAGCCATCGCGGATAGCCGGCCTGCACCGACGCCATGATCCGGTCGATCGCCGCCGCGACCTGCTCGCCTTCGGCTTCGCGGTCGCGCTGGACGACGATGCGGCGCGCCTGCGCGTCGATCAATACGCGGTCGCGCGGCAGCAATTCGCCGACGGTCAGACCCGACAGGATCGCGGCGCTATCTTCCTCGCGCTGTTCGAGCGTCGCGAGGCGGCGGTTGAGCTGTTCCTCGACCTGCACCGCGGCGTTGGTCTGTTGTCTGAGCTGGACGATGCTGACGCGGCTCGCGCGGTCGAGTTCGCGGCGCATCCTGGCCGCGAGCTCGTCGTTGAGCCGCGCCGCATATTGGTCGACGAGCACGACGCCATCGACCGCCACCTCGTCATTCTCGATCCGCACGTTCAGGCTGTCGATGCGGTCGCCGTCGCCGAGCAACCGGTTCAGTTCGGACTGCACGATGCTGCGCGCGCGCACCTCGCGCGCGATGCCGTTGAGCGACAGCGCAAGCGGGATCGACAATATGCCCAGCGCGGCGACGATCCCCGCGACCTGCATCGCGGTGTGCTGGCGGGTCAACGAAGGGCCGAAATGGTTGAGCCGCGCGACGATCGTCGCGGCAAAGGCGATCGCGAGCGTGTTGGTGAGAAACAGGAGCGCAGCGCCAAGCGCGAAATCCATCCGGCCGGTGACCAGACCGAAAGCGACGGTAGAGAGCGGCGGCACCAGCGCCGTCGCGATCGCAACGCCGACCATCACCCCCGACAGCTTGCGCATGATCGCATAGACGCCCGCGATCCCGCCGACCACCGCGACGCCGAGGTCGAGCAAAGTCGGCTGCGTTCGCGCGCGCAGTTCGGGGGTGACGTCCTTGACCGGCGACAGCCAGATGATCAGCATCGCGACGAGGATCGCGACCGCCATCCCGGCAGCAAGCGTCACCAGCGAACGGCGGATCAGATTGCTTTCGATCGTCGCGAGGCCAAAGCCGATGCCCATGATCGGGCCCATCAGCGGCGACACGAGCATCGCGCCGATGACCACCGCGGTCGAACCTTGCAGCAGGCCGAGTGTCGCGATCGCTGCCGCCAATATGATGAGGAGCAGGAACTTCCGGTCGAGCCGCGCATCGCGCGCGACGCTCGCCAGAATCAACGAGCGGCCGAGAGTGTCGTCACCCTCGGCCGCTTCGTCACGGTCATCGTTCCGGGTCGCCCGGCGACCGCCGGCGTTGAACGGCGCGTCGCCCAGTCCGGGCACCCCGGGATGATCAGCCGCCATGGAAGGCGCTTAGATCTTCCCGGTCAGTTCGGGAACCGCATTGAACAGATCGGCGACGAGGCCGAAGTCGGCGACCTGGAAGATCGGGGCGTCTTCGTCCTTGTTGATCGCGACGATCGTCTTCGAATCCTTCATGCCCGCGAGATGCTGGATCGCGCCCGAGATGCCGATGGCGAAATAGACCTGCGGCGCGACGATCTTGCCGGTCTGGCCGACCTGATAGTCATTGGGGACATAGCCCGCATCGACCGCGGCGCGCGAAGCACCGAGCGCGGCGCCGAGCTTGTCGGCGAGCGGGACGATGACTTCTTCATACTTCTCGCTCGATCCCAGCGCACGGCCACCCGACACGATGATCTTTGCCGAGGTGAGTTCGGGACGATCCTGCTTGGCGATTTCGGCGCCGACAAAGCTGGAAATGCCCGCGTCACCGTCGGCCGAAACCGCTTCGATGCTGCCCGAACCGCCCGAGGTCGCGGCCTTGTCGAACGCGGTGCCGCGGACCGTGAGGACCAGCTTCGCGTCGCTGCTCTCGACGGTCGCGATCGCGTTGCCGGCGTAGATCGGGCGCGTGAAGCTCTTCGGACCCTCGACCGACAGGATTTCGCTGATCTGCATCACGTCGAGCAAAGCGGCGACACGCGGCGCGACATTCTTGCCGGTGGTCGTCGCGGGCGCGAGGAAGGCGTCGTGCGAGGCCATCAGTTCGGCAACGAGCGGCGCAATATTTTCGGGCAGATTATGACCGAAAGCGGCGTTGTCGGCGACATGGACCTTGCCGACGCCGGCGATCTGCGCGGCTTCCTTGGCAACCGCATCGACGCCCGAACCAGCGACGAGCAGATGGACTTCGCCGAGCTTCGATGCGGCAGTGACCACCGCGAGCGTGGCGTCCTTGACGGCGCTGCCGTCATGTTCGACCCAAACCAGAGTTTTCATGAGTGCACTCCCAGCGCTTTCAGCTTGGCAACCAGTTCATCGACATCGGCGACCTTGACGCCGGCCGAGCGGACGGGGGGTTCGGAAACCTTGACCGTCTTGACGCGCGGCGCCGTGTCGACGCCGTAATCGGCGGGGGTCTTGGTATCGAGCGGCTTCGACTTCGCCTTCATGATGTTCGGCAGCGACGCATAGCGCGGTTCGTTCAGGCGAAGGTCGGTGGTGACGATCGCGGGAAGCTTCAGCTTCACCGTTTCGAGACCGCCGTCGACTTCGCGCGTCACATTGACGCTATCACCCTCGACATTGACCGCGCTGGCGAACGTGCCCTGCGCCCAACCAGTGAGGGCAGCCAGCATCTGGCCGGTCTGGTTGTTGTCGCCGTCGATCGCCTGCTTGCCAAGGATGACAAGGCCGGGCTGTTCGGCGTCGGCGATCGCCTTGAAAATCTTGGCGAGCGCAAGCGGTTCGACGTCGTCGTCGGTCTGGACGAGAATGGCGCGGTCGGCGCCCATCGCCAGCGCGGTGCGGAGCGTTTCCTGCGCCTTGGCCGGGCCGACGCTGACGGCGATGATTTCGGTCGCGACGCCCTTTTCCTTCAGGCGGATCGCTTCTTCGACGCCGATCTCGTCGAACGGGTTCATCGACATCTTCACATTGGCGAGGTCAACGCCGGTACCGTCGGATTTGACCCGCGGCTTGACGTTGTAATCGAGCACCCGCTTGACGGGGACGAGGATTTTCATGGCTTTTAAAGCTCCTCTCGAAAAATTGTGCACTGCGCCATAATTGCGCTTTACGTAAACGTCAACCTTGACCCTCTCCCCTTGGGGGAGAGGGATGCGCAGACTTGGCAGCTTGCTGCCTAGTCGTAGCTGGGTGAGGGTATGAAACGGTGCTGGCCCTCACCAAGTCCGACTAGGTCCTAACGGACCAAGTCTCCCTATCCTCTCCCCCAAGGGGAGAGGATTTAGCTATCACGCGACCGCGCGAACCTCGGCGACGATTTTCTGTGCCGCATCGCCGAGATCGTTGGCCGCAACGATCGGCAGGCCCGAATTGGCGAGGATGTCCTTGCCTTCCTGGACGTTCGTGCCTTCGAGGCGGACGACGAGCGGAACCGACAGGTTCACTTCCTTCGCCGCCGCGACGATGCCGTCGGCGATGATGTCGCACTTCATGATGCCGCCGAAGATGTTGACGAGGATGCCCTTCACCGCGGGGTCCTTGAGGATGATCTTGAACGCCGCGGTGACCTTTTCCTTCGAAGCGCCGCCGCCGACGTCGAGGAAGTTGGCGGGGAATTCGCCGTTGAGCTTGATGATGTCCATCGTCGACATCGCAAGGCCGGCACCGTTGACCATGCAGCCGATGTTGCCGTCGAGCTTGATGTAGGCGAGGTCATATTCCGACGCCTCGACCTCGGCCGGATCTTCCTCGGTCAGGTCGCGCAGTTCGGCGAGGTCCTTGTGGCGGAACATCGCATTGCCGTCGAACGCCACCTTGGCGTCGAGGACGAGCAGTTCGTCGCCATTCGCGCCTTCGCACACGGCGAGCGGGTTGATTTCGATCTGTTCGGCATCGGTGCCGAGGAAGGCGGCATAAAGGCCGCCGAGAACCTTGGCGGCTTGCTTGGCAAGGTCGCCCGACAGGCCGAGCGCCGCGGCGACGCTGCGGCCATGGTGCGGCTGAATCCCCGTGGCGGGGTCGATGGTGATGGTGTGAATTTTTTCCGGCGTATCGTGCGCGACGGTTTCGATGTCCATGCCGCCCTCGGTCGAGGCGACGACCGCGATGCGGCTGGTGGCGCGATCGACGAGCAAAGCGAGGTAGAATTCCTGGCGAATATCGGCGCCGTCGGTGATGTAGAGGCGGTTGACCTGCTTGCCATGCTCGCCGGTCTGGATCGTCACCAGCGTGTTGCCGAGCATATCCTTGGCATGCGCCTCGACTTCCTCGATGGTCTTGGCGAGGCGGACGCCGCCCTTTGCGTCGGGGCCGAGTTCCTTGAACTTGCCCTTGCCGCGACCACCCGCGTGGATCTGCGACTTCACGACATAAAGGGGTCCGGGAAGCTGCTTCGCCGCAGCGACGGCTTCCTCGACGGTCATCGCGGCAATGCCCTTGGGCACGGCGACGCCAAATTTCGCGAGCAGTTCTTTCGCCTGATATTCGTGGATGTTCATGAGGTCTGCCGGGCCTTTCGACTCTGGGGAGCGGGAGATACGCGCGCCGCCTAAGCACAAGTTTGGCGGCAACGCCACCCCTGCAGCACAAGAGATTCTATCGGCGCGGGCCCTTCGTCTTTATCCTAGCGCAAGGCGCAAATCGCCGCCGAACTGGTCGATACCGTCAATATTTCGGGATCCTTCAAGGCGCGGACTTTGCGCAGAAACTGATCGAGCGTCACGTCGGTGATCCGCTTGTCCTTGAGGCTGCCGAGCGCCGAAAGGCGGCGGAGCTGGAGGAGCGAGAGCCGATCGACCATCCGTTCGGCCATGCACGCCGACATCGCCTTCGACAGCCCGGCATTCTGGAGCCCGGTGCGCAGCCGCGTTTCGGGAGTCGCGCACGCCGACAGCGCGAGCGGCAGCAACAACAGGGGAAGCACAGCCCGCTTCATCGTCTCTCTTACCTTCCGTGAAATTCGGCGACTGCGCCCGATACGGCCTGCATCAGCGACATGCGCGCCGGAATCGGCGAGGTCGTGCTGCCGAGCATGACGACGATTGCATAGCGCGTGCCATCGGGCGCGGTCGCGATGCCGATATCATTATAGCCTGCGGTCATGCCCTTGTAATCCTGCCCGGTCCCCGTCTTGTGCAGGAACTGCCAGCCCGGCGGCAGCCCGGCCTTCAGACGCTTCGGGCCGCTTTTGGTCCGGCTCATCACGCCCAGCAGATATTCGGTCGATTCGGGCGACAACAAAGTTCCGCGCGCGAGCCGGGTGAGCGCGCTGGCGATCGCCGCCGGGCTGGCGCCGTCGACGGGGTTGGCAAGATAATTGTCCATCGCCGCCTTGCGCGTCGCGTCGGGAAGCGCGGCGCGCGCGGTCTGGAAATTGCGGCCGCGCGAATAGCTTTGTTGCCACGCCAACCCGGCGGTCCCGCTTTGCAGCAGCCGCTCGCCGGGGCCGAAGCGGATCGAGCCGAGGTCCTTCTTCGCGACGAAACGCCGCACCGCGTCGGGCCCGCCGACGGTGCGCAGCAGGCTGTCGTTCGCCAAGTTGTCGCTATGCGTGATCGCGGTTTCGATGAGATCGCGGACGCTCATCGTCACCGACCCTTCGGCCAGGACACGCCCGGCAAGCGGCTGATGGAACACCGCGAGGTCATCGGGGCCGATGCGAACCATCTGGTCGAGCCTGAGCCGGCCCTGGTCGACCGCATCGAGCACGGTCATCGTCACCCACAGCTTCGACACGCTCTGCTGCGGGAACAACTCGTCGCCGCGCTCCGAAAACGCCCATTCGCCGTCGATGCGCTGGACCGCGATCCCGGTCTTGCCGGGGAAGGCGCGCCACAGCCCGGCGATGCGATCGCTGAGCCCGGAGGGCGGGCGGCGGAAACCGGGATCGGCGGTGCCGCGCGGCGGCGGCAACTGCGACCGCACCGGCTGGCCGATCGGCACGGTTACCGATCCGCTGGGGCCGCGCACCGGCTGGGACGGGGTTTGTGACTGGCTTTGGGGCTGGGGCTGACGCGGCGACGGGACGATCGCGCTGCTGACGCAACCCGCCAGCACCGCGGCGCTCGCCATTACGGCGAGCAACGGCTTGCCGGAAAACTCAAAATTCATTCAAACCCCGCGACTGCAATCATTATCATTATCTTTCCCGACCCCCATCGGTCGGACCATCCGTCCCGCAGCGGCGCGGGGCGGGCCAGCGATTTGCGATGAATGATTCTTATGCCGCGACAAGCGGCGGAACGCCGCCCCTGTCAGGGCGCCGGCGTGGCGCGCACCAGAGCCGGATACAGCCGCTTCAGCGCCGCAAGCTTCGGCGCGTCCCAGCGGACGATATAGCTATTCGCCGGATTGCGGCGCATGAAATCCTGGTGATTCGCCTCGGCGCGATAGAAGCGCTTGTAGCTTTCGACCGGCACGATCACCGGCTTCGCAAAATATTTGCCCTTGCCGATCTGTGCCAGATAGGCGGTCGCGACCTGGCGCTGCACCGCATCCATCGGGACGATCGCGGCGCGATATTGGCTGCCGCTGTCGGGGCCCTGCCGGTTCTTCAACGTCGGGTCGGCGACGACCGAAAACAGGATCCGCAGCAGCGTGCCGTAACTGACCTGCGCCGGGTCGTAGACGATGCGCACCGCCTCGGCATGGCCCGAACTGCCGTCGTGGGTCAGTTCATATTTTGCGGTCGCGGCGCTGCCGCCATGATAGCCCGATTCGACCGAGATCACGCCCTTGACGTTGGAAAAAACACCTTCGACGCCCCAGAAGCAGCCGCCGGCGAGGATCGCGGTCGCGCGCTTCGCCTGGACGGCGGGGTCGACCGCGGCGGCGGGGAGTTTGACGACGGCTTCGGCCCGGGCGGGCGCGCAGCCGGCGAGCATGGCGCAGGCAGCCAGTGCCGCGGCGATATTCGAACGGAAATTTCGCCGCCGCGCCGTCACAGCGGCAGGGCGACCGCGGGCTGATTGGCGATGATATAGGTGGCGCCGATGGCAAAGCCGGCGAGCATCGTCAGGAACCAGTCGGAGCGGAGCATGGCAATCATGGGGAGCCTCTTTTTTCTATCTTCTGTTTCGCGGACGGAACCGCTTTGATTGAACCAGCGATATGGCACCCCCGGACCAGTCTCGCAGTGATGGCGATCACCTTAGCCAGACGGGCTTACCAGATGGTGAACCGGACGCTTAACCGCCGTTCATCTTGCAATTGGGCATGCACGCGCACGAGTTCAAGACCGGTCGGTATAAAAATATGCGGGTGCCATGTGCACCGCGCGCTGCGGCAGAATGGCTGCCTTGGGGTGGAGAGCTGCCATGAGCTCTACTCACCTTCGTCATCCCGGGCTTGACCCGGGATCCCGCTTTTTTGAAGGTGGCGCAGGTTTCGACGTCCAGCGGGACCCCGGATCAAGTCCGGGGTGACGATGGACGGGACGGCAACTCCCGGCCGCAACCGGCCCGAACCGCCTTGCCGGCCTGCCCTTCAGCTCAGCGCCGCGCACGCCTGCTGGATGCGCACGCACGCTTCCTTGAGCACCGCTTCCGATGTCGCATAAGAGACGCGGAACGCCGGCGACAGGCCGAAGGCCCCGCCATGCACAGCGGCGACCTTCGCCGAATCGAGGAAATAGTCGATCAGCGCTTCGTCGCTGTCGATCAGCTTGCCGTCGGGAGTCTTCTTCCCGATGCAGCCCGACGCGTCGGGATAGACGTAGAAGGCGCCGTCGGGGACGGGACAGTTCAGACCGGGCGCATCGTTGAGCATCGCGACGACCATGTCGCGGCGCTTCTTGAAAGCGGCATTGCGATCGTCGAGGAACTGCTGCGGCCCGCCGAGCGCGGCAGCGGCGGCCGCCTGGGCGATCGAGCAGGGATTCGACGTCGACTGCGACTGCAGCTTGCCCATCGCCTTGATGATCCACGCCGGGCCGCCGGCATAGCCGATGCGCCAGCCGGTCATCGCATAGGCCTTCGAACAGCCGTTGACGGTCAGGATCCGGTCGATGAGGTCGGGGCAGCGCTGACCGATCGTCGAGAAGGCGAAATCGGCGTACCAGACATGCTCGTACATATCGTCGGTCATCACCATCACATGCGGATGGCGGCGGATCACGTCGCCGATCGCATCGAGTTCTTCCGGCGAGTAAGCGGCGCCCGACGGGTTCGACGGCGAGTTGAACATGACCCAGCGCGTCTTCGGCGTGATCGCGGCGTCGAGTTGCGCCGGTGTGATCTTGTAATTCTGGGCGGCGGTGCCCTCGATGATCACCGGGGTGCCGCCGGCGAAGGCGACAATGTCGGGATAGCTGACCCAATAGGGCGCGGGGATGATCACCTCGTCGCCCTTGTCGACCGTCGCGACAAGCGCGTTGAACAGCGTATGCTTGCCGCCGACGTTGACCGAAATCTGGTCGAGCCCGTATTCGAGGCCGTTGTCGCGGCGGAACTTGCCGCGGATCGCGTCCTTCAACGCCACCGTACCGTCAACCAGCGTATATTTGGTCTGGCCATTGCGGATCGCCTCGATCGCCGCTTCCTTGACGAAGTCGGGGGTATCGAAATCGGGCTCGCCGGCGCTGAGGCCGATGACGTCGACACCTTCGGCTTTCAGCTTGGTCACGCGTGCGGTCATCGCGAGCGTGGCCGAGGGCTGGATGCGCTTGAGGGCGGCCGAAACGTGGGGCTGGAAAGTCGACATGGGAAAGCGTCCTTGCGAGAGGGCGGGCGACGATGAATTGGCAGAAAATTGCGCGCGGCCGCGCCTATAGCGTCCCGATGACATTCGCAAGCGCGCAGGTTGATAATTTACCTATGCGGCGGGCAGGTCAGCCTATCGCGGTTTCCGTACCGTCCTGCAGCCGCGCCGGAATCAGCCCGCGCAGCGAATTGCCGATGAAAAATCCGTCGGCGAGATCGGCCGGGCGCAGATGCGATTCGACCGCTCGCCCCTTGTCGATCAATTCGGCGCGCAGCACGCCGGGAAGCAGCCCGAGCGCCAGCGGCGGGGTGAGAAGGAGGCCGTCGCGCTCGACGAAGATATTGCTCCAGCTGCCCTCGGTGATGAAGCCCGGTTCGTCGACGAAAATCACTTCAGCGGCGCCGCTGTCCTGCCGCGCCGCATCATAGGCGCCGCGCAGACTGGTCTTATGCGCAAGGCGGAAATCGTCGGCCGTCATCGGCGAGGGCCGTACCGCGACAGGTACCGGCAGTTCGGCGAGGCGCGGCAGCGGCGACACCTCGACCGCGAGCGCGCCCGAGGGTGCAAGCCGCATCCGAACCCGCGCCACGCTGCGCAAACGGAAGGTCGCCGACTGCAGGCTGTTGCGAGCGCCGTGGCGGTCAAAGGCGAAACCGAGCGCATCGGCGCTCGCCTTCAGCCGCGCCAGATGCCCCTCGAGCCGCTGGACACCCTCGACCGGATCGAAAAGCATCGTTTCCAATAGGTCGAAGCTTTCGCCCGCTCTGCTCACAAATTCCCCCTTGGCCAGACATTCGCGCCATTCCTCGCCCGGCACGCTGTCGGCGACAATTCCCGATCCCAATCCCAGCGTGGCCTGATTTGCGCCGTCCCGCAAGCCACTGTGTGGAAAGACCAATGTGCGGATCGCGACATTGAACGCCGCATCGCCGCCGGGCTCGATGAAACCGATCGAGCCCGTGTAGATCCCGCGCGCATCGCCTTCCAGTTCGTCGATGATCTCCATCGCGCGCACCTTCGGCGCGCCGGTGATCGATCCGCACGGAAAGGCGGCACGCAGCACGTCGACGGCGCCCGTGCCATCCGGAAGCCGCGCGCTGACGTCGGACACCAGCTGGTGGATCGTCGGAAAGCTTTCGACGCGGAACAGGTCGGGCACCGCGACCGACCCCGGCGCCGCGACGCGCGACAGGTCGTTGCGGATCAGGTCGACGATCATCAGATTTTCGGCGCGCTGCTTCGGATCACTCGCGAGCCCGGTCGCCGCGCGCGCATCGGCGTCCGGATCGGCAAGCCGCGTCGCGGTCCCCTTCATCGGCCGCGCCATCACCTCGCGCCCGCGCAAGGCAAAGAACAGCTCGGGCGAATGCGAGACGATCGCCTGCGCGCCGGTCCAGATGACCCCGCCATAGCCCGCGCACGCAGTCCGCCGCAGCCGGGCGTGGATGGCGAGCGGATTGCCCAGGACGGACACATCGGCGCGAAAGGTCAGGTTCGCCTGATAGATGTCGCCCGCGCGAATGTAGGCCAGCACGCGTTCGACCGCCGCTTCATAATCGGGGCGGGCGATCCGCGGTTCGACCCGGCCGATCCACGCGCCGGCCGGATCGGGGAGCAGCCCCGCCACCGCAGCGGCGTCGATCCGCTCGACCCCCTCGAACAATCCGAACCAGCCAAGCGGCATATCCTCGTCCGCGCCGTCAGGCCCGCCCGCGACCGCGCCGCGCCATGCCGGCGCGAGGCCCCTCCCCGCCTCATAAGCGAGATAGCCGGCGACATGGAGGCCGCGCGCATTCGCCGCATCGAGCGCGTCGAGCAGCGCGGGAATGTCCGCCGCACCGGCCGCGACGATGATATCGACGGGATTGCGGAACAGCCGCGCCGGCGCCGCGCCGCTCTGCCGCGCGTCATCGAGCAGCACGAAGGGCGCGGCGCCCTCGCCGATCGGCAGGCCTTTCAGCATCGCAAACGTCCGTCCGCAGAATGAACCGAAACCGCGGGCCGGCCTATCGTTCGCGGCGCACGCGAATGGAGGCCCGCCCTTCGACGCTCAGAAAATAGCTGCCGAGCGCCGCGGTCTTGATCTGGACCTTCTGGCCCGGGCGGGGCGCCAGCGGCATCCGGCGGTCGTCGATCTGCACCCAAACCGTCTCGTCCGCCATCGCGATACGATAGCGCCCGTCCGCAACCTGCGACGCCGACGCCACGGTCGTATCGACGCTCTTGAGTTCGTCCTCGTCATCGTCGCCGCCGAACAGGCCGAGGCTGGGCAAGGTGAAGCCGAACAGCCCACGCCGGGCCTTCTTCACCGTTTCGCGGTCGGCAAAGGTGATGTCGCGCTGCGTATCGGCGGTTTCCAGTTCGCCGACTTCGCGATCGAAACAGGCGAGCCGTGCGCTCTGCTCCGCAATCGTGCGGCAATTATAGAGTTCCTGAATCTGCGCCGGGCGCGGCGGCGGTTCCTTGTCCTTCGCGGCGGCGGGCGCCGCCACGGCAAGCAAGACGAATGGCGCGATCAGGCGCATGGACAGGTGCGGCATGGCGATCCCCCAGATTTTCGGACCGCCCCTGCCTAGCCGCGCCGCCGCCGCATCGCAAGCGCCGCACCCCGATTGCGATACGAGCAGAACGCTGCTTTAAGTGATGTCAGTAACGCAGCGCAAAGGACGAATCCCGGCAATGGACAGCCCCTATGACTGGTCGACGAACTATCGCCACCCGACGCCCTGGGGTCAGGAATTCATGCCCTTGTCGCTTCCCGATATGCTCGCCGCGAGCGTCGCGAAGCGGGGCGATGCGCCGATGCTCGATTTTCTCGGGCGGCGGTTCAGCTATGCCGAGGTCGCGAGCGCCGCCGCCCGCGTCGCCCGCGGGTTGCAGCAGCGCGGGATCGGCAAGGGCAGCCGCGTCGGTCTGTTCCTGCCCAATGTCCCGCACTATGTCGCCGCCTATTATGGCGCCCTCGCCGCCGGGGCGACGGTGGTCAATTTCTCGCCGCTCTATACCCTCGCCGAACTGGAGGCGCAGGTCGAGGATTCGGGCACCGACACGCTGTTCACGATCAGCGCCGCAGCGCTGCTGCCCACCGCGCTCGCGGTGCTCGACGGGTCGAGCCTGCGCCAGCTCGTCGTCGGATCGGTGGCGGGCGGACTGCCCGCCGCCAAGTCGATGCTGTATCGCTTGCTGAAACGCAGCGAGGTTGCCGCGCTGCCCGACGATCCGCGCATCACGCGCTTTTCGGCCCTCGTCGCCAATGACGGGCGCCCCGATCCGGTCGCGATCGCCCCCGTCACCGACATCGCGCTGATCCAGTACACCGGCGGCACGACCGGAACGCCGAAGGGGGCGAAGCTGACCCACCAGAATCTGACCGCCAACGCGCGACAAGTGAATGCGATCGATCCCGATCACGACGCCGAGGACCGCATCCTCGGCGTGCTTCCCTTCTTCCACGTCTTTGCCAACACCTGCGTGCTCAATCGCACCATCCTCAATGGCGGGACGATCACGATGCTGCCGCGCTTCGACGCCAAACAGGCACTGCAGGCCATCACGCGGACGAAAACGACCGCGCTTCCCGGCGTGCCGACGATGTATCAGGCGCTGCTCGACCACCCCGATCTGGCCACGACCGACTTCTCGTCCTTGCGCGTCTGCATCTCGGGCGGCGCGCCCATGCCGGCCGAACTCCGCGAAAAATTCGTCGCCGCGACCGGCGCGTCACTGGTCGAAGGCTATGGCCTGACCGAAAGCTCGGGCGTCGTCGCGACCAACCCCTATGAAGGCCCGGTCAAGCCCGGCACGATCGGCCAGCCGATCCCGGCGACGCACCTCCGCCTCGTCGACAAGGAAGACCCGATGCGGCCCGCTCCCGCGGGCGAGCCCGGCGAGCTGGTGGTCAAGGGGCCACAGATCATGCAGGGCTATTGGAACCGCCCCGACGCCGACAAGGACAGCTTCACCGAAGACGGCTGGCTGCGCACCGGCGACGTCGCGACGATCGACGACGAAGGCTATGTCCGCATCGTCGACCGGCTGAAGGACATGATCGCGGTTGGCGGCTTCAAGGTCTACCCCAGCGTGATCGAGGCGCATCTTCACGAGCATCCCGCGGTGAAGGAAGCGATCGTGCTCGGCGTGCCCGACTCCTATCGCGGCGAAGTGCCCAAGGCGTTCGTCACGTTGGAGGACGGGTTCGACATTTCGGGCGACGCCCTCGCCGCCTGGCTCAACCCGCAGCTCGGCAAGCATGAACGGGTGAGCACGGTCGAGGTGCGGCTCAATCTGCCGAAGACGATGATCGGCAAGCTCGACCGCAAGGCGCTGCGGGCGGAAGAGACGGCGGGGTAGGAGGTTTCCGCTTTGGGGTGGAGAGCTGCCACAGGCACCACCCACTCTCGTCATCCCGGGCTTGACCCGGGATCCCGCTTTTTGACCGCATAATCCGTCTTTGACTTCGAGCGGGACCCCGGATCAAGTCCGGGGTGACGATAAGGGTAATGGCGGCAATCGGCCGAAAGCGGTCACGCGTCTGCGGCCCGCGACATAACCGTCGCCCCCGCCTACCCTGCCTTCGTCCAGATCTTCGTGCGACAGATAAACGCCACGCAGCCCTTGAGTTCGAGCTTGCCGTTCGCCAGCAGTTTCAGAAAGCCGCGCGAGGCGCCATCGCCGGTTTCGGGGTCATAGACCGGCCCGCCCTTCCACTCGACCGGCCCGCCGGTGAAGCCGTTCAGCACCACCAGCCCCTTGATCCGGCGCGCCCGCAGCTTCGCATCCGAATTACGCACATCGCGCAGGTCGGGATTGCCGCGCAGCCGCGCCGCATCGACGACCTTGCCGCACAGCGCAGCGCCGCAGCGATAGATTTGGACGCGGCCGCCTTCGCTGCCGGTCGCCCAGATTCCAGTGAGGTCGGCAGCCGATGCCGCCGCCGGCGCCGCAAATAGTGCGGCGGCGGCCAGAGGGAGAGCCAGTTTCTTCATGCCGCAGTCCTTTTCGGTTCGCCCGTTTCGAGCATCGCGAGCGCTTTCGTCAGCAGCGACCGGTCATCGATCTGCCACGGATGGAAGCCCGGCCGCATATAGGTGAAGACGCCGAGCAGCAGCAAGCGCAGCGTGCCGGGGCGGCCGTAGAGATAGGACAGCAGTTTTCGCCATGTCGCGAAATCATTACGCTCATCCTGGCGCAGCAGATCGGCGGTGTTGCGGAAGATCACATAATGAAAGCGCATCGTCGTCACGCACATGACGAGGCTGCGTTTCAGCCAGCGGCGGAACGGCGTCATGTTTCGCGTCGCGTGAAGATAGGTATCGAACGCCACCGCCTTATGCTCGATTTCTTCCATCGCATGCCATTGCCACAGGCGCTTCGCCTCTTCAGTCGCGCCGTCGAGGTGCCGGGGGTCGGCCAGCGCGTCGTGCGCGAGCGTCGCGGTGAAATGTTCGAGCGCACAGGTCGCGGCGAGTTGCTGGAGCGGCGAGCGGCGCTTGACCCAGGCGATCGTGCGCCGCGCCCGGTCCTCGAGCGGCGCGATATCGAACCCTGCGTCCTCGGCCTGGCGGTTGAACACGACATGTTCGCGCGAATGCATCGATTCCTGATAGAGAAAATCGTCGATCTGGCCGCGCAGCGGTTCGGGCGCGCCGTCGCGGTAATGGCGCACCGCGGTCATGAAGAATTTCTCCCCCACCGGAAAGGTCGAGGACAAGGCGTTGAAGAAGGCGGTGCGGCCGGGATCGCCGCTGTGCCACCAGCGCGGCGGGGATATCTCCCTCCCGAATTTCATGTCGCGCTTTTCGATCCGCAAATCCTGGGGCGTTGGGGTGTTGTGGGTCATGCTGCACCTTTCACCGACTCAAATTACATTAACATCAATGTATATATGATGCATGGGCCGCCCATGCAAGCGGTGTTTCCATGTGGGTCAGGATGGCGGCGCCGCGCGGCCACGCCGTACGGTTGCAAGTGACAAACGCGTGCTTTGCATTAAAGACCTAAGCGGTACGGCCCATGTGGGGTGGGAAGGCCGCGAGGAACGATGACGATGTACAAGCAAGCGCCACCGCGACAGAAGCGGCGCAAGCGGCTGGGGCCCGAAGTCCGCGAGGAAGGGCTGGCGGCCGCGCGGCGGCTGTTGCTGGAGGGCGGACCCGGCGCGGTGACGCTGGCCAATATCGGCGACGAGATCGGCATGTCGCACGCCAATGTGCTGCATCATTTCGGATCGGCTGCAAGCCTGCAATCGGCACTGATGGGGTCGATGATCGAGGATCTGACGACAGCGCTCGACAATGTCGTCGAGCTTCTCAAGACCGACGCCGCGGCGCCGCGGACGATCGCCGACCATGTTTTCGATGCTTTCGACAAAGGCGGCGCGGGCCCGCTGGCGGCGTGGATCATCCTGTCGGGCGATGTCGCGCATCTGGAGCCCGTACGCGAGGCGGTGCGTTCGCTGGTCGAGGCGATCGTCGGCCAGTCGCGCGACGATGCGGCGCCCGAACGGGTGCGCGCGGCGGTGCTGATGATGGCGGTGAGCGCATTCGGCGACGCGGTGATCGGCCCCCATATCCGCAGCATGCTCGACCAGAAGGACGATGCGATGCGCGACCTGATCGCCCGCATCCTGCCACTGTTCCTGATCCCGTCGGGGATACCGCCCGCGATATCCTGACCGGCCGGTCGCTAGAATTGCTTGCGGATGCTGAGCCGGACGGTGCGGCCTAGCGGATCGATTTCGTCGCGCGAGAAACCCCGCGGGGTGCCGCCGCCCAGCACCGAGACTTTCCGGTAGCCGTTCAGGATATTCTGGATATCGAGCGAAATCCTGAGATCGGATGCCCAGTTGCGTTCGCCCGGTACCCCTGCCCAATGTTCGGGTTCGGCGAACAGCCCGAGATTGAAGAGAATTGACGGCGCATAGCGAAACTCGGACCCGCCGCCTGCCTCGCCGATCGAACGGACGCGCGCGGCGCCGTTCCAGTTTCCGTTCAGCGACGCCCCCATCCCGCGCCGGCCGACGACAAGGTTCAGTGCGACATTATGCTGCGCTTGTCCGCTGCCCTGCAACCGGTCGAGCACGGGAAGTCCCGGGCGGATCACCATTTCGCTGGCGAGTTGCCAGTTGTGGATGATCGACAGGCTGAACGTCCACGGCCGCGCACCATCCGGCGCGGGCGGGACGCCGGGGGGCACCTTCGTCCTGGCGGTATAGCGTAGGGTCAGGCCCGTGGTGATCGCTTCGGTCCGGTCGTGCGAAATGTTGATCGGGCGCGCATCGATCGAAATCAGCCGCCCGCTCGCATCGCGGGTGATCCGTTCGGGAAAGGCGGCTTCGACATCGGGCGTGAGGGTCGGCAGCGATGCGATGCCGCCCTGCGCGACGCGCCTGCGATAGCCGATGTTGAGCGTGGCAAGATCGCCTTCGAACGGGCGTATCATCGCGCTCACCGACAGATTGTCGATGCTGCCCCCCCGAAGATCGGGGTTTCCGCCGAAGATGCTGATCGGCTGGACATATTCCTGCCGTGCGAAGTCGAACAGGCGCGTGACGACCTCGATCCGCGGGCCATGGAGCTGGTCGAAATTGGGTTCGGCATTTTCGCGTTCGATGCTCGCGCGCAGGTCGACGAAGGAAAAGGGGACCCAGCGGACACCGGCATTCCATTTGCGGCGTGTCGGGGTGCGTGTCGCAATGCCGATCTCCGCCGTGAAATCGAGCGCGATGTCGCCGAGCGGGGCAAGGACACCCAGCGCGCGGCTGGTAACGGGGATGGTGAATGACAGGCGGCCGTCGAGCTGGTCGCTACCCGAGGGCTCCGATTGCGCGGCTCCGGCCGCGGTGAAGCGCGAGCGGGTGCGGTTCGCATTGACGGTGAGGCTGGTGCCGACATCGCCGGCGGGAAGCTTCAGGATGCTGTTCGACACATTGAAGTTCGCACCCAGCATGTCGGAGCGGAATCGGGTCCGGTCGGAAAGCAGCGGCGTCGCCGGCCATGCGCCGAAAGGGTCGAAGTCCGGGTCGCCGGCATCGACGCGCGCCTGGGCCGCGTTCGTGTCATAACCCCGGTCATAGATGTTGGCGTTGCGATTGTGCGAGTAGAAGGCGGAAAGGCTGGTCTGCCATCCCGCGATCAGCCCCGACAGGGTCACCGATACACCGAAGGTTTCGGATCGCTGCCCGCTTTGCAGCGGCGTATCGCCGAGCAGCCGGCTGGTGGTGACCGCCTCCCCGCCCGGCGGCACCCATGGGCTGCCGGGCGGCAGGATGATCGATCCGATCGGAATACCGATCAGCTGTTTGCTGCGGCTCAGCCCCGCGTTGAGCCCGAGCGACGCCGAAAAGCTGCCGAGCGGCCGCGTGACCCCCGCGTTGAGGCCCACCGACCGTAATGTCCCCGACAGCGATTCGAACCGGTTCGGGTCGATGTCCGCCGCCGCCCCGCCCTGAAGCGTCGGGAGCAGCGCCAGCACATCGTCGCGAACCGGGATATCGCGCGCGCTTTTCAGCAGCGCGCCGTCGTCCGCAACCGTGACCTCGGCATTCCAGCGCGTATTGCCGTCGATCGCGGTGCGCCCGACCGACGTCTGCGCGCTGCGGCGCCCGCCCGCGGTCGGAACGGTGATCCCGCCATCGGCGCTCCAACTGGCATATTTTTGCTTGAGCTCGAGATTGACCACCCGCTGCCCCGCCGGATAGCCGTATCGCGCGGCGGCCTCGGGCGGGAGGATCGCGACGCGGTTCAGCGCTTCGGGCGGGTAGCCGGTGATTTCCGACGGGTTGCCGATGCGCCGTCCGTTGACGAGAATGGCGGGGGTGCCGCCGGTACCGTCGATCAGCGGCGCCAGGCCTTTGAGCAGTTCGCCGATATCATCGGCGCCATAGACACCGATTTCGTCGGCATCGACCTCGGTCTCGGATGCGATATCGGCCTGCCCCCAGCGCTTGCCGGTGACGACGATTTCATCCTGTGGCGTGGCGACGATGGCGGACTGCGGTGCGGACGGGCGCTGGTCCGCGGCGGCGGCGCCGCCGCCGTCATCGGCTTCAGACGAAATTCCGGCCTCGCACGGCCCCGTAACGGCCAAGCATATCAGGAGCAGAAAGGGGGGCGTCGACAGATGCCATGGTCGCGGCCGGGACGGGGACCGGCCGGCAGACGGGGCGGCATCATGGGAAACCGAAACTCTCAACCCGCTCTCGCAACCAGGCCGCTCTCGCAAACAAGACAGGACGATCGGGCGCGGCGATGGCATTTCGTCAGCGCGGCCCGTCCGTATCGACTCTATCCCGTTTCCTTGCCGGAAAAAAAGAAGCGCGCGAACCATCACGCGCTTCAAGGTGCGGAGATTGCCGCCATTGCAAGGAATGACGACAATCGAGGGATGGGTGATGATGAGCGCCCGATGCTCGCATCTCCAAAGTCGCGGAGGGGCGCCGGTGCGACGCCCCTCCGAACCGGACGTTCGATCAGGGAGTGGCCGTGAGGGTGTCACCCGCCGACGAAAGCGTGCCCTGCATCTTGCAGGGGTTGCCGCCGCCCGGATCGCTCGAATCCGAGAAGCCGTTGGTCAGTGCGATCGTGCGCGGATTGGCAGTGTTGCCGCCCCACACGAACTTGATCCGCCCGGTGCAGACGCCGGCGCTCAGCGGCGGATCGATGGTGAGGCCGGTGAGGCCCCAGTTCGTGCCGTCATGATCGACGTTGCCCGTGCCGGTGATCGCGATCAGCGCGCAGGGGAAACCGCCCGACAGCGCGCCGCCGACGACATTCACGTCGACGTCGGACGCACTGTTGACCTTGATGTCGATCGCGAGCGTGCAGTTATAGGTCAGGCCGTCCTTCTTCACCGCAACCGCCCCCGAATAGCGGTGCGTGTTGGGGAGCGGGGATGTCGGCCCGAAGGTCGCCGCGGCTGCGGAGGTGGCGCCGAATACAAGGGCGCTGGCGGCAAGAAGTGCCGTGACTTTTCTCATGATACTCTCCTCTCCAGTTATTGATTCTGTATAATTTGTACTGCGACTCAGCTGTACTCGATCATAGTATTTGATTTAACATGGACGTCAATGTAAAAACTAAAATTATGTTTTTTATCATATATTTAAAGTTGTACAATTCCCTTCCCGCCAAAAATTCGGCAGGATTAATTGCGATTTAATTAGTTTTAATTTGGGGGGATCAGAACTTCTTCGATACGCTAAATCCATAAATCCGGGGATCGAGAGTGAAAATATTGGAACTCAATCCAGAATCATCACTATTGGTGAAGAAATCGGTGATCGGGGTCTTGTTGAACAGATTCTTCACATAGAATTGGAAAGCGAGCGCATCCGCCGGCCGCTCAAGCGTGACCGCGACGTTGGCGTTGTCCCATCCCTTCAGCCGGTCATATTCGGTGTTGTAGACGCGGGCATAGCTTTTGGACTGGCGGTAATAGTCGCCGCGCAGCGTCAGTTCCCAATCGCCGCCATCGATGAAGAAGGTATATTGCGCCCCGATGTTGAACGTCAGGCGCGGCGCGTTGGGCAGTTCATTGCCCTCAAGATCGGCATAGAAGCCGCGCCCGCCATTCGGCGCATCGGTGAGCGGATTATAGGTGAAGCCGAAAAACTGGTCGAGGCGAAGGCCATCGACCGCCGGATTGAAGGTGCCGGTCTCCTTGGAACCGCCGCACAGCGCACCCAGCGCGTTGAGCCCGAGGAAGGGCGCAAGCGGCGAGTTCAAGATGGTTTCGACATGCTTGCGCGGCGCGATGCAGTTCGACGGGATCTGAATCCACGGCCGCAACAGCACCCAGTCTTCGTTGCCCTGCGTCCGGTTCATCACGTCGATCGATTGCGAACCTTCCTTGAGCCGCGTCCGCAGATAGCCCAGATTGGCATCGACGCGGAAAGCGCGCGATGGCCGCCACGCGGTTTCGAGTTCCAGCCCCCAGCTCGTCGCATCGAAATTCTCGTTGAGCGAGATGCGATCGACGATCTGCGAGACCTGATAGTCCTTATAGTCATAATAGAAGGCCGTGGCGTTCAGGGTGAAGCGACCGCCGTCGAAGCTGTTCTTGGTGCCGATTTCAAACGCGTTGATATATTCCGGCTTGAACGTGGCCGGCAGCGGCTGGAACTGCACGATCCGCTCATCCAGATTGGGGCGCGGCGGATTGGTGCCGCCGCCCTTGTAGCCGCGCGAGGCCGAGGCATAGATCAAGCTGTGATCGGTGAAGGACAGGTCGGGTTCCCAGTCGATCACGAGCCGGCCGGTCGGTTTCGACCAGCGCTGCTTGATGTCCGGGTCGGCCGGGTAACCGAAACTGTTTGAACCGCCACTGGTGCCCAGGGTCCCGGCGCCGCCCAGAAGCAGCTGGCTGGGAACCGGCGTCGCGACCTTGATATCCTTTGTCCAGCGCAGCCCGGCGGTGATCTTCACATTGTCGGAAACATTCCAATAGGCCTCGCCGAAAATCGCCCAGGATTTGGTTTTGACGATGTTGCGGCTCAGGAAATAATTATGCCCCTGTTCGTCGAGCGAACCGATCGGGTTCGGATCGACATAGACGCAATCGACACCGGTCGTGCCGATCGGACAGGGGTGATAGTTGGGATAGACGTCCGCCGGCCGGTTATACAGATTATAGGCGATAAACGAGAAGGCGTTGTTGAAGACGAAATAATCGTCCTGCGATTTGAAGTTCAGATAATTGGCGCCGATGTTGAAATTGAACGGTCCATCGAACGCGGATTGCAGCCGGAACTCCTGCGACCATTGGCGGTTGCGCGACCGGCTGAGGTCGACCGACAGCAGCCGGTTCGACGCGCCAAGCTGCGGGTCGACAAAAATGCCCCCGGGCGCTGCGTGCTCCTGGCTGATGGGAAGCTGGGTGAAGGGGTCGACCGCTTCGCTGGAATCGTTGAAGATCGGTCCCGAAACGAAGCGGTTATAATCCTGCGAAGAATAGTAGCGATCCCGCGCATAAGCGGTTTGCGACACGAAGCTCAGCGCATCGCTGACATCATATTCGAAATTGAGCTGGAAGACATCGTTCTTCGCGCGGAACACCGGGTCGTAGCTCGTCGCGATCTCGCGCAGGTTGCGCGACTGGATCACATTGGCGAACGGGTCGCCCGGCAGCATGCCATATATGGACTCGAAGGTTCCCGCGCGGTTCCCCATCGGGATGGTGGTGTTGCCGGCCACGATGAAGGCGAGACCGCTCGCATTGGGCGCCCCGAACGCCGCATCGTCATAGAGCGAACCCGGGAGGCAGCCTTGGCTGAGCCGGCCCTGCAGGTCGGCCGGGACGGGCGTATCACCGACCATCGTCGGCCCGGGGTCGCGGGTGCAAAGCTGCTTGCCGGTGCGCGAGCGATTGTCATCCTCTTTGAAATGCTGCCAGATTGCGCTGACCTTCAGCCGGTCACTCGGCTCCCATTGGATCGACGTGCGCGTCGACCAGAGGTCGCGGCCGTTGACGCGGCGCTCGGTGAATGTGTTGTAATCGAAACCTTCGCGGCTGGTCAGCGCGCCCGCGACGCGAATGCCCAGCGTGTCGGTGATGGGAACGTTGATCATCGCGTTCGCGCGCATCGTGTCGAAATTGCCGATCTCGACCTTCGCATTCAGACCGAAGTCGGGGCCGGGAAGCGCGGGGATGAGGTTGACGACGCCGCCGGTCGCGTTGCGGCCATAGAGCGTCCCCTGCGGGCCGCGCAGCACCTCGACGCGCTGCATGTCGAACAGTTCCGATTCGAACAAGCGGTTGCGGATCAGCGGCGTATTGTTGAAGCTCACCGCCACCGCGGGATCACTCGCCGCCGAAATCGCCTTGGTCCCGATCCCGCGGATCGAGAAATTATACATGCTGAAATTGCTCTTGGAGAAGTTCACATTGGGCACGGCGCGCAGCAGTTCGGATCCGCTCTCGATCTTGTAGGCATCGAGCGTTTCGCCCGAAAAGGCCGATATCGCGATCGGCACATCCTGGATCGCCTCCTCGCGCTTCTGCGCGGTCACGATGATGATATCGCCGCCGGCGCCATCGTCGGCCTGCCCCCGGCCATCCTGTCCCGCGCCATCCTGCGCCGCGGCGGGGGTCGCCAGCGCGATCCCGAGGGCAAGAAGGCTGACCTTACGCGAAAACGATGCGAACCGAAAATCTCCCATATTCTCTCCCCTGATATTGTGCCGGATCGCCGGCTGGAGTTTTCTCCTGCCAGTGAAGCTGATCCATGTTCACATCGATGTCAATATACATTGATACCAATGTAAACTTGATACATAAACCCGCCACCTTATCAATCGCTTAGTTAGCTTAGCATTAGCGCATCGGGGATGAATGCGTCCGTGCGGCACGCGCGGTTTGCCGATCGCGATTCCGCGTTGACCGATACTCCACAAGGGAAGACGGCGTGCGCAAGCGATAGCCGGAATAGGCATAGCTGAAATATGGCAATGTGATGTTGTAACCTTTGTCATGTTATGCCATATCGCCAGAACCGGTCCAATCGATGGAGAATCGGGTGACGCACGTCGCCAGCCATGCCCCTACCCTGACGCGCCTTGGCCTGACGCGCCTCGGCGCGCTGGTTCGAGCTGCGCGTGGTTCGCGGCCGCTGACCTCGCTCAACGGCGACCAGCTCGCGATGGGGCTTTCGGGCCTGTGTCTCGTCCACTGCCTCGCGACGACGATCTTCTTCGCCTCGATCGCTTCGGTCGGCGGCGTGTTTCTCGAAAACCATCTGTTCCACGAAATCGGCCTGATCGTCGCGATCGGCTTCGCGCTGGTGACGCTCGTTTCGGGTGTCCTCAGCCACGGCTATATGATGCCGTTTGCGGTCGGCAGTTTCGGGCTCGGCATGATGGCTGGCGCCCTGTCGCGGCCGCATGATGGCAGCGAGATTCTGGCGACGATGATCGGCGTCGCCGTCGTTGCGCTGGGTCACGACCTCAATCGCCGCGCGCGGCACTGATCATCTGCCCGGACGGACGGTCCGCAACTTGCGGGCGCCCCCCGAACAGCCTATATTGTCCCCATTAGGGATATGATCGGTGCGGGATGAAATGTCCCGCAAAGGAAACGCCATGGGCAAACATGATCATCCGCACGTCGAGGCCAGCGGCGCTTCGCTTGCCAAGGCGGCGCAGGGCGCGCTCGAGGAAGCGGGCGAAGCGTGGACCGACATGCGCGCGCAGATTTTCGACGCGGTCGCCGAAATCGGCAAGCCGGCGAGCGCTTATGAAATCGCCGACATCGTCTCGCAGAAGCGCGGCAAGCGCGTCGCGCCGAACAGCGTCTATCGCATCCTCGACCTGTTCGTCGCCAACAACCTGGTCCGCCGCGTCGAAAGCGCCAATGCCTTTGTCGCCAACAGCCATCCCGGCTGCCTGCACGACTGCATTTTCCTGATCTGCGACAGCTGCGGGTCTGCCGTACATGTCGACGACGACAAATTGTCGGGCGGCGTCCGCGCTGCGGCCGAGGCGACCGGTTTCGCCGCCGAGCGCCCGGTGATCGAAGTGCGCGGCAAATGCGCCGAGTGCCAATAGATCGAGCGGCGGCGCGTTAAACGAAACGCGCATTTCCCACTGCTTTGAAGCTTAGCGCATGGGCGCTGATCGCGCTGGCGCGAAACCGTTCGTTGATCATGTGGACCGACAACCGCAAATGCCGGGCCATCGTTTTCGCGTCATCGCCGCCGACCGGCGGGCGTAGGGTCGGCTGCTCCGTTTAAAGGGGCACCAAAATTGCGATTCACCCCAAATAATCGTACCTGCAACTCCAGTGGAGGCGGTAAGCTGCCGACATGAATCCCGCTTATCGCTCCCCGGTCAAACGATCGGTGACCATCGCCGGCCACCCGACCTCGATCAGCCTCGAACCGATGTTCTGGGACGCGCTGGAGGCCGAAGCCGCACGCCGGTCACTGCCGGTGAACGCGCTCGTCGCACGAATCGACGTCGAACGCATGGAGGCCGACGATCCGCCGAACCTGACCTCGGCGATCCGCCAGTGGCTGTGGCGCGGCCGGACGGCCGACTAGGGTCGGGACCTAGATCGCGGCGTAGACCGCCCTGCCGAATGCGGCTCCCTTGTCAGGCGCATGATGCAGAAACAGCGATGGCTCGATCATTTCGACCTCGATGATATGCAGCGTAGCCGCCGCATCGCCGACCATGTCGACGCGCGCATAAACCGGCGGTGCCGGAGTCGCGGCGAGCACCGCCGCCGCAAGCTCCCGCGCCTCCTCATTTGCCTCCCAGCTCTCCTCGCGCCCGCCGAATTGCTCCTGCACCCGGAAGTCGCCCGAGGCGGGACGCTTGACGATCGCGTGGCTGAACTCGCCGCCAAAGAAGAAGAGCGAATATTCGCCCTCGGTCAAAATCCCCGGCATCAGCGGCTGAACCAGCCGCCGCTGACCCAGCGCATCGGCGGGGATCGGTGCGCCGGGCGCAATGCGATGCGTCCCGTCGGCACCGGCCGAGATCGCCGGCTTGACCACGACCTCTTCGGCGCCAAGCGTGGCGCGCGCAGCGACAAGGCTGGCCTGGTCGAGTGCGGCGACCTCGACCGTCGGCACGACCGCGACACCCGCCGCACCAAGCTCGGCCAGATAGGCCTTGTCGCTGTTCCAGCGCAGCACGGCCACCGGGTTGGCCACCGGCAGCCCTTCGCTCTCCAGCCGGTCGAGCAGCGCATACCAGGCCGCGACGTCGCGCTGATATCCCCATGAAAAAAGCGCCAGGACAAGGTCAAAACCCGAAAGGTCGCCGGGGTCCGTCCACACCCGCTGCTCGACGAGCAGCCCGGCAGCGGACAGCGCCGCCGCCTTGCGCGCGAAGGCGGACTGCCATTTCTCGGGATAATCGGGTGTCGGCACGAGGATCGCGACCCGCGGCTGGTAGGGCATGAAAGAGACTTTCCTGAAGGGCCCTCCCCTTCATAGGGGAGGCGTCTGACTAGGACGGATCGACATTCAGTTCTGGCGGCCTGCAAATGACACTTTCCCGAGCTTCCGGTGCTCACCTACTGAAGTACGCTGCGCTCCGGGTCTCGGAAAACCACCCTTTTCCGCCCGCCATCTCCTGAATGTCGATCCGTCCTAGCGTCCCAGCAATCCGCGCGCCTGCCCGGCGATATGCGACAGCATCGCGCCGTTGGGGTTCGGGATCATCCGCGCGCGGTCGACCGTCGTGCGGAATTGCCCGACGCGCGGCGCGTGGTCGGCGAGCCATTTGGTCACCGCCGCATCGAGATCGCCCTTCGGCAATTGGCCGAGGAAGCTCAATCGCATCTGCTGGAAATCGCGCGCCAGGCTGTTGACGAGCAGGCGCTCCCATGGATCGGCGGGGCTCATATGCGCCGCCAGCGTCTGCGCCCAGTCAAGCCCCAGCGCCTCGCCCAGATGGGTGAAGGCGCGCGTCACCGCAATCTCGTCGTCGCCGCGCCGTTCGGCGAGATCGACGATGCCGATCGCGCCGTCGGTCTTGAACAGGCGCACCACCGACGCCGCCAGCGCTTCGGGCGCGCCCGCGTCGAGCAATTGCTGGCTCAGCATGTCCCACTGACGCTTGACCGACGGGCTGAGCAGTTCGTCGACACCCGACGTCAGGCGGTCGACCCCCGGTTCGAGGCGGGCAACGACTGGCCCCGGATGCGTCAGCGTCGGGTTGACGCGGAGCAGATCGGCCATTTGCGAGGTCATCGCCGATGCCGCCTGCGCAAAGAGCGACAGGCGGATCGCCTCGTCGATCTTCGCCGCGTCGAGCGCCGACCAGATCGCCGGCATGTCGAGCAGCCGTTCGACCGCGACGAATGCCGCCGCAATGTCACCAAGCGCGCAGCCTTCCTCTTCAACCAGTTCGAACGGATGGACAACGCCCATGCGGTTGATCATCCGGTTGGCGAGCTTGGTCGCGATGATTTCGCGGCGCAGTTGATGATCGGCGATCGCTTGCCCAAAGTCGCGCTGCATTTCGGTCGGAAAGGCGGCCGCAAGATCGGAGCCGAGCGCCGGATCGCCGGGCAGTTCGCTATTTTCGATCGCGTCCTGCAGCGCAAGCTTCGCGGTCGACAGCAGCACCGCGAGTTCGGGCCGCGTCAGCCCGCGGCCTTCGGCCGAGCGGCGGAGCAGTTCGTCGTTCGCGGCGAGTCCTTCGACCTTGCGGTCGAGCCGGCCCGACGCCTCGAACGTCTCCATGATCCGTACCAGCGACGGCACCGCTGCCGAGCCGCCCTTTTCGGCGATCGACAGCGCGAGCGCCTGGAGCCGGTTGTCTTCGAGCACCAGCGCCGACACATCGTCGGTCATCCGCACGAGCAGCGCGTCGCGGTCGTCCTGCGACAGCCGCCCTTCGGCCATCTCGCGATTGAGCGCGATCTTGATGTTGACCTCGTTATCCGAGCAATCGACGCCGGCGCTGTTGTCGATGAAGTCGGTGTTGATCCGCCCGCCCTTCGCCGAAAAGGCGATGCGCGCCGCCTGCGTGACGCCCAGGTTCGCGCCTTCGCCCACCGCCTTGACGCGCAGATCCTCGGCATCGACGCGCAAGCCGTCGTTCGCGGGATCGCCGACCTCGGCATTATTCTGGCTGGCGGCCTTCACATAGGTGCCGATGCCGCCGAACCAGAGCAGGTCGGCGGGCGCCTTCAGGATCGCCGAGATCAGCGAACCGGGATCGATTTCGGACACCGACAGGCCGAGCGCCGCCTGCACTTCGGCGGTCAGCGGGATGCTCTTCTGGCTGCGCGGGAAGACGCCGCCGCCCTTCGAGATCAGCTTCTTGTCATAATCTTCCCAGCTCGACCGTGGCAGGCTGAACATGCGGTCACGTTCCTTCCAGCTTTTCGCCGGATCGGGATCGGGATCGAGGAAGATATGGCGGTGATCGAACGCCGCGACGAGTTTCAGCGCCTTCGACAGCAGCATGCCGTTACCGAACACGTCGCCCGACATGTCGCCGCAGCCGACGACGCGAATACTGTCGGTCTGCACATCGACGCCCATTTCGGCGAAGTGGCGCTGGACCGAAACCCACGCGCCCTTGGCGGTGATGCCCATCGCCTTATGGTCATAGCCCTTCGACCCGCCGCTCGCGAAGGCGTCGCCGAGCCAGAAGTCGCGCTCCATCGCGAGGCCGTTGGCGACGTCGGAGAAGGTCGCGGTGCCCTTGTCGGCGGCGACGACGAAATAGGGGTCCTCGCCATCATGGATCTTGACGCCCTTCGGATGGACGACCTTGCCGGCGACGATATTGTCGGTGATCGACAGCAGCGAGCGGATGAAGATCCGGTAGCATTCGGTGCCCTCGGCAAACCAGGCATCACGGTCGAGCGCGACATCGGGCAGCGCCTTGGGATAGAAGCCGCCCTTGGCGCCGGTCGGCACGATCACCGCATTCTTGACGCGCTGCGCCTTCATCAGGCCAAGGATTTCGGTGCGGAAGTCGTCGCGGCGATCGGACCAGCGCAGCCCGCCGCGCGCCACCGGGCCGGCGCGCAGGTGGATGCCCTCGACGCGGGGCGAATAGACCCAGACTTCGCGCCACGGCAGCGGCTTGGGGAGGCCCGGGATCAGGCTGGAGTCGATCTTGAACGCCAGCCCCTCGGCGGCTGCGGGCGCAAAGGCGTTGGTGCGCAGCGTCGCGCCGATCACCGCGTGGAAGAGCCGCAGGATGCGATCGTCATCGATCGACTTGATGTCGGCAAATCCTGCGACAATCTCTTCGCCCAGCGCCGCCGCACGCGCCGCATCGGCGCGCTTCGGGTCGTGGAGCGCGCAGAAACGCTCGATCAGCTTCGCGGTCAGTTCGGGCGCGTGGCGGAGCGCCGCGACGACGGTGTCCATGCCGTAGCTCGACCCGCCCTGGCGCATATAGCGGAACCAGGCGCGCAGCCAGACGATCGCCTGCGGGTCGGTCTGCGTCGCGATGACCAGTTCGTTGAAGGCGTCGTTTTCGGCGGTGCCGTCGAGCACCGCGGTGATCGCGCCTTCGATCACATCGGTATAGGGAATCAGCGCGGTTTCATCGACATTGGCGGGGACGCGCAAGGTGAAATCATGGATGAAGGCGGGCTGCTCTTCGCCCTCGGCACCGGGCGCGCGGCCCTGCCCCAGCGCGGTCGGAATTTCCTCGAGCACCTCGAAACCGAAATGTTCGAGCGCGGGGACGACGTCGGACAGCGCAAGCGCGCCGGCCGAACTATAGACCTTCAGTCGCAATCGGTCGTCGCCGTCGAGGCTCTTGCGCGCGAGGCGCACACCGCGCGGGCTGTCGGCGTCGAGGTCGCGCAGCCGCAATATGTCGCGCGCCGCCTCCTCGGGCGAATAGAGATTGCGGTAATTGGCAGGGAAGCGCCCGCCGAAACGCGAGGCAAGCGCCGCCGCACGCCCCGGATCGCCGCGCTTCGCCAGTTCGGCCTCGACCTCGGGCTGCCAGCCGCGCACCATCTGTTCGAGCTGCGCGTTGAGCAGGTCGGTGTCGGGCACCACCCCGCCACTGCGCAGGTCGAGCGTGTAGCGGAGCAGCGCGGCGCCGCCGTCTTCCAGCACCATCGTCCAGCCGATCACCCCTGCTTTCGCTTCGCGCACCAGCAAGCCCTCGACCGCGATGCGGCGGCCGGTCGACACCTCGTCGCGCGGCAGCCAGACGAAGGCGAAGAGATGGCGGCCCAGCGCGCTCTGCACCATCACGATCCGCGGCCGCGGCCGGTCGGTGATCGACATCGACGTCAGTACCAGTTCCTCGAGCGAGGCGGCGTCGAAGGCGATCAACAGATCGTGCGGCAACGCGGTCAGCGCGTGGGTCAGCGCCTTGCCCGCATGGCCCGTCGGATCGAAGCCGAATTTGGCCATCAGCGCGCCGAGCTGCGCGCGCAGCATCGGCACCTTGTCGGGACGCGCCGACAGCGCGGCGCTGGTCCACAGCCCGGCATGGATCGACAGGCGATCGGCCTTCCTGCCCTGATATTCGGGGACGATGACCAGGTCGAGCAACACGCGGCGGTGGACCGCCGACAGGCGGTTCGACTTGATGAGCAGCGGGCCCTGATTGCCCTTGTCGAACCAGGCGAAGGCCGCTTCCAGTGCCGCGGCCGACAACAGGTCGCCCGCACCCGAGGCGGAGATACCGAGCGGGTTTTGTGCCGGCCCCGAGCGCGCGCGCCATTCATGGCCGAGCTGCGTCATCGCGCCGCCCTCGAACCAGCGCAGCAGTTCGGCGGCTTCGCCATCGGCGCGCATTGCGGCGTCGGCGAGCATCGCGGCGCGCATCGCCTTCCAGTCGGCAACCGCCGCGCGAACGTCGCCGAGCGCTTCCTCGAGCGCGTCGAGCAGCCGCCGGCGCGCGCGCGCGTCGCCGCGCTCCAGCTCCATATAGATGACCGATTCGCGCCCTGCGCTGCCGGGCTGCGCATCGCCGGCTTCCTCGAGCTGGCCCTTGGCATCACGCTTTGCCGCAACGACGGGGTGAAGGATGCGGTGGACGACCAAGCCCTGCGCGCCAACGATCTGCGACGTCGAATCGACCAGGAACGGCATGTCGTCGTTGACGATCGCGAGCCGCATGCGACGGTCGGTGCCATCGGCGGCAACGGGTTCGAGCAGCAACGACGGCTTGCCCGGCGTGCGCGTAATCGAGGCGCGCGCGACGAACTGCGCGGCATCGGCAAGCGCGACCTGGTCGAGATCGTCGCCTTCGCCGGGCAGCGCGCTGCCACGGAGCGCGGCCAGATAGGCGGCGGCGATTTTTGCGGGAATTTTGGGGATCGAAGGCGTTGCGTCCGCTTGGGGGGCGTCGGACAATATTTTAGGCATGGGGTGCGGCATCCTGAACCGAGGCGAACCCTTGCCGACGATCGGCTGGTCCGTTCGCTCCGGCCCCTATGCGCCCGCGCCGCGCGCGGCTCAACCCCCTGTGCCGCGGCCCGCGAAAATAAATATCAAGAAATTGATCGTCTGTTACATAAACGTCACATCAAGACGAAATCGGGCTCGCCTTTCGCGCCAGCCGCGTGACGAGCGCCGCATCGTCGGCGGCTCGCGCGACGATTCCGATCTGCCCGCCGGGCAGCGCCCGGGCGATCAGGACGACGAATTCCGCCTCCCCCGCATCATGCTCGAGGATGACTGCGGGGCGCGCGCTGCGTAGCGTGTCGATGGTCGACCCGCTCTTCCCGGCCGCGCCGGCATCGGGCCTCCCCCGTGCGCGCACATCCTTGACCAGCCCCTTGAGCCCGCCGGAATAGCGATCGAGATAGGCCGCAAGCTCGCCCTGCCCGACGCCTTCGTCCTTGGCGTGACCGAGCACGCAGGCGTATTCGGCAAGCCGCGTCTTGTCGTAACCGGCGCCGAAGACCAGCTTGACCAGCGGCGTCATCGGCGCGCGGTTCTGCACCTTCAGCCCAGCATCTTCGAGCAGCGCGGCAAAGGCTTCGGGCTGGCGTTCCGCGACGAGCGCGAAATCCCACGCCTGCCCGACCGCCTGATAGAGCGCGCTGCGGCTGCGGCTATCGGCGACATTCGCGCGATCGGCGGTTTCGCGCGCCAGCGCGAGCCAGTCGGCGAGTTCGGCTTCCTCGTCCGGGCCGGCGGGCGAAAGGTCGGCATGCACCGCGCTGCCGCGCGCCGACAGCAATTCGCTGCCGTCGCCAAGCCCGGCAAAGCCCGGCGCCGCATCGTCGTCCATATGTCCCGAGTCGGGGCCATCGGCCCACACCGGGACGGGCGCGGTCAGCGGCGGTGCGCTGCGCAGCGATTGCTCGACCGAGTGCTGTAATTCTTCGGCCTCGCCGGCGGCGACCGCTTCCTTCCAGTTGATCACGCCGAGGATGAAGTCGATCATGTCGCCGTCGGACGAAAAGGGCAGCAGGATGCCGCGGTACATGATCGTCACGCCGCGATCGCTTTCGAATTCGGCCTCGAAGCCGATCGGGGCGCGGTTGGCGATGATCTGCAGATAATGGTCGGTCAGCCGCGACAGCAGCGAGCGCCCGGGTATCTGATTGATATAATGGACGTCCTCGTCGATCTGCGATTCCTCGCGCAACCGGTCGCCGATGAAGGCGATGCCCGGGTTTTCCACCCCGGTGGTGAAATCGAGAAGCACCGAATGCGGCCCGAAATCGCCTACATTGGCGAGATCGAGATCCTCGACCGACGGATAGGCGCGGTCGGCCAGCAGCGACGCCCAGTAATTATAGGCGCGCACCTGCATCCGCCGTTCGTCGACACCGACGGCGACAGGGGCATCGATCGCGCCATCATCCTGATCGTGACTGCCCGAAAGCAGTCCGCGCATGCTGTCCATCATTCATCCCCAGTCGCAAACATTGGTAAACACCATGCAACAGGACTGGTAAAAGCGGCGTAAACGATGCGCCGCGGACCGGTGAGGCGGCAGATTGCGAGCCGCGCCCCTCCCTCACCAGGCAAGTGAGTCGATATCCATTCCTATAAATGCATGGTATTTATATCGGAAAATATCCATGCAATATCACCTTCCATTTATTAATTCATTGTTTTTAACATATATTATCAGAAATATCACCCTCTGGACTTCCATGAAATCAACTCTATGTATGGCATATTGCATGCCATGGAAGAGGCAGGACGATGTTCGACAAGATGGGCAACGAGAAGCTGCGCTGGATATTGCAGACGGGATGGCACGGCCGCTGTCCCGAATGCGGGGAGGGTCGGATGTTCCGGTCGTGGCTGAAACTGTCCGATCGCTGCGATCATTGCGGGCTCGATTATCGCTTTGCTGCACCCGACGACGGTCCGGCCTTTTTCTCGCAATGCTTCATCGCCTTTCCGCTGACGTTCCTCGTCCTCTGGCTCGAGATCGCCTTCGATCCGCCGATGTGGGTTCACCTCGTCTTTTCGATCCCGCTGATGATCGTCGGCTGCGTCCTGCCGCTCCGCCCGATCAAGGGCTGGCTCGTCGCTTCGCAATATGTGAACAAGGCGCAGGAATCGGGGACCGAGCATTTGTGGGCCAAGCTGCACGCGCGCGAGGAGGCGGACAAGCTGCATGGGAAGTGACGCGCGGGCAAGCGGGAGCTGGCTGCCCGACCTGTCGGCCGACGCGGGGCCGAAATATCGCGCCGTCGCGGCGGCCATCGCCGCCGACATCGCGCGCGGCCGGCTGCACCATGGCGACCGCCTGCCGCCACAGCGCGAACTGGCGGCGCAACTCGGCATCGACCTGACCACCGTCACCAAGGGTTATGACCTCGCGCGCCAGCGCGGGCTGATCGTCGCGCGCGGGCGCGCGGGAAGTTTCATCGGGCCGCAGGCACGGGGCGCCGCCGCAGCGACCGCGGCGCAGACCGACGTCATGATGAACAGCCCGCCGATCCCGGTCGAAGCAGGACTGCCCGAAGCGATGGCGGCGGCGATGACCGCGCTGACGCGGTCGGGCGATCTTGCGCGGCTTCATTATCAGCGTCCCGGCGGCGCGGCGGCGGACCGCGAGACCGGCGCCGACCTGCTCGCGCGGGTTGGCTTGGCATCGGATTCCGAACAAATGGTCGTGACCGCGGGCGGGCAAAATGCCCTGCACGCGATCGCGTCGAGCCTGCTCCGCCCTGGCGACCGCGTGGCGTGCGGGCAATATCTCTATCCGGGTTTCCAGGCTCTGGCGCGGCGGATCGGCTTCACCCTCATCCCCTTGGCCGACCTGACCCCCGCCGCGCTCGCGACGGCGCATGACGCGGCGCCGCTGCGCGCGCTCTATATCGTCCCGACCAACGACAACCCGACCGCACACACGATCGGCGCCAGTGATCGCGCGGCGATCGCGGCATGGGCGCGGGATGCCGGGGTCCAGATCATCGAAGACGACGCCTATGGCCTGCTCCCCGAAAAGCCGCTGCCCGCGATCACCAGCTTCGCCCCCGATATGGGCTGGTATATCGCCAGCATGGCCAAGGTAATTTCGCCCGCGCTGCGCGTCGCTTTCGTCCGCGCCCCCGGCGTGACGCAGGCGATGCAGCTCGCGGCGTGCCAGCATGAAAGCGCGGTGATGGCACCGCCGGTCAACGCCGCGATGGTCTCGCTCTGGCTCACCGACGGCAGCTTCGACCGCCTGGTCAGCGCGGTCCGCAAGGAGGCGGCGTGGCGCCAGCGGCTCGCGGGAACGATGCTCGGCGACGCGCCCTGCGCGGCGCATCCCGAGGGCTATCACCTCTGGCTGCCGCTGGGCCCCGGCCTTGCGCCCGAAGTGCTGGCCGCGGCCCTCAATCTTGAAGGGCTGTCGGCGGTGACATCGGACCGTTTCGCGGTGGCCGGGGGCGCGCCAAAGGCGCTCCGCGTTTCGCTCGGCGGCGCGATCGACCATTCCATTCTGGCGCGCGGACTGCGCACGCTCGATGGGCATCTCAGATCACCGGCCGCACAGGCGCAGCCGGTGATCTGAGCATTCAGCTCGACCACCCGCCCGCAAGCGCGCGGAACAGCGCGATCTGGCGGCGCGAGATTTGTGCATCCTGTGCCGCGAGCACGCCCTCGGCCTCGGCGAAGGTGCGTTCGGCGTCGAGCCATTCGAGCGAATCGGAGGCGCCCTCGGCCCGCTTCGCGCGCACGATCCGCGCCGCGCGTTCGGACTGGTCGCGCGCCGCGCGCAGCGCCTGCCGCCGGTCGAGCGAGCGGGCGTAGGACGACAGCGCCGTCTCGGTTTCCTCGATCGCGCGCAGCACGGTGCCGTCGAAGCGCGCGAGCGACGCCTGCGTCTCGGCCTCGGCCGACGCGATACGCGCGCGCGCGGGCTCCTGGTTCGGGAAAGCCCAGTTGAGCAGCGGCCCGAGCAGCCAGCGCAGCGGCCCGCCGCCAAAGACGTCGCCGAAACCCGACCCCGTCGAACCGACCGAGCCGCCGAGCGTGATGCGCGGATAGAGGTCGGCGGTCGCGACCCCGATGCGCGCCGTATCGGCGGCCAGCCGCCGTTCGGCGGCGCGGACGTCGGGGCGGCGCTTCAGCAGCGCCGCCCCGTCACCGACCGGGATCGGGTCGGTGATCTCGAGGCTGATGTTGCGGTCGGCGGCGATCGTCGGCAACGCCGCGGGGGGGCGGCCGGTAAGCGTTGCGAGACGAAATAATGCCGCCTGCCGGTCGGCCTCGATGTCGGGAATATCCGCGGCGCGCTGGTCGCGCAGCGTCGTGATGCGGGCAAGATCGAGGCCGGTTGCGAGCCCCGCTTCCTTGCGCCGCTCGGTCAGCCTGACCTGCTGGTCGAGCAATTCGACGATGTGCCGCGCGACGTCCAGCCGCGCCGCGCCCGACGCGGCATCGGCATAGGCGAGCGTCGTGTCGGAGACGACCATCACGCGCACCGCATCGGCGTCGGCCTCGGCGGCTTCGCTATCGCCGCGCGCCGCCTCGACCGAGCGGTCGACGCGCCCGAACAGGTCGACCTCATAGGCGACGTTCAATCCGACATCGACGTTCCAGTCTTCGCGGGTCGCGCCGGGGAGGCGCTGCCCCTCGGGGCTGCGGCCGTAATCGGCGCCGGCACCGATCTCGCCCTGCGGCAGCCGGTCGGCGCGCGCGCCGCGCAAGGAGGCGCGCGCCTTCGCGATATTGGCAACCGCGACGCGGACGTCGGTGTTCGCGGACAGCGCGTCGGCGACAAGCCCGTCGAGCACGGGGTCGTTGTACAGCCGCCACCAGTCGGCCGCGACCGGATCGAGGCTCACGGCGGGACTGCTTGCCGAGAGGAACGGACCGGTCGCGGCAGGCGCCGACGCGGACTGCGGCGCCTTATAGTCGGGGCCGACGGCACAAGCGGCGAGCGCGAGCGCCGATGCGGCGGCGAGGATGTTGCGGAGGGTCATGAGGTTTCTCCTGAATTCAAAAGGCCCCGTGTCCCCGCGAAGGCGGGGACCCATCTCCCACCGGTGCAATTTTGCACCTTCCGGAGATGGACCCCCGCCTTCGCGGGGGTACACGGAAATGATGTGGTTCACTCATCACTCCGCCGGCACGGGCAGCGCCGCGCCATGGTCGTCGGATCCACCCCGCCGCCGTGCGGCGAACCATTCGCCGAGCGCGCGGCAGACGACGTAGAAGGTCGGGGTGAAGATGAGGCCGAACGCCGTCACGCCGAGCATGCCGAAGAAGACGGCGGTGCCGAGCGCCTGGCGCAGTTCCGCCCCCGCCCCGCTCGCGATCAGCAGCGGCACCGCGCCGAGGATGAAGGCAAAGCTGGTCATCAGGATCGGGCGCAAGCGGTCGCGCGCCGCGCGCACCGCCGCCTCGACCGGCGACAGCCCGTCCTGTTCCTCCGCCTGCTTGGCGAATTCGACGATCAGGATCGCATTCTTCGCCGCGAGCGCGATGAGCACGACCAGCCCGATCTGCGTCAGGACATTATTGTCCATGCCGCGCAGATTGACCCCCGCCATCGCCGCAAGCAGGCACATCGGCACGATCAAGATGATCGCCAGCGGCAAGGTCAGGCTTTCATATTGTGCGGCCAACACGAGGAAGACGAACAATACCGCGAGCGCAAAGACGATACCCGCGGTGTTCGCCGCCGCCTTCTGCTGGAACGCGATGCCGGTCCATTCGGTGCCATAGCCGGCGGGCAGCGTTTCAGTGGCCACCTTCTCCATCGTCGTCAGCGATGCGCCGGACGATGACCCGGGGGCGGTGTCGCCATCGACCTCGACCGCGGGGAACAGGTTATAGCGCGTGACGCGATACGGCCCGGTGCGGTCCTCGAAATTGGCGACCGACCCGATCGGCACCATCGCGCCCGAATTCGACCGGGTTCTGAGGTTCGCGATATCGGCGACCGTCTGGCGATAGGGCGCATCGGCCTGCGCGGTGACGCGGTAGGTGCGGCCGAGCAGGTTGAAGTCGTTGACGAACGCCGATCCCAGATAGACCTGCAAGGCTTCGAACACCCGGTCGGCGGGGACGCCGAGCGCGTTCGCCTTGGCGCGGTCGATATCGGCATAGATGCGCGGGTTGCTGGGGTCGAAGAAGGTGAAGACATTGGCAAGGCCCGGCGTCTGGTTCGCCTTGCCGATCAGGCCGTTCACTTCCTTCGCCAGTTCGGCATAACCGTGGCCGCCGCGGTCCTGCACGATCATCCGGTAGCCGCCCGCGGTGCCGATCCCCTGGATCAGCGGCGGCGGGATGATGACGATCTGCGCCTCGGTGATGTCGGCGGTGCGCTTTTGCGCTTCCCCCATGATGTCCTGCAAGGTGACACCCAGTTTCTTGCGTTCGGCAAAGCTCTTGAGCGGGAAATAGGCGGCCGCCGAATTGGGCGCGAGCGTCTGCGACGGGCCGTCGAAGCCCGCGAGCATCACCGAACCGAGCACACCGTCGACCGGCAGCACGCGCTGGGCGACCTTTTGGAGCACCGCATCGGTGCGTTCGACCGAGGCGCCCGAGGGCAGCTTGGCGACGACGAGGAAATAGCCCTGGTCCTGCGCCGGAATGAAGCCGGTCGGGGTCGCCCAGAACAAGGCAACGGTGGCCGCGATCAGCCCGACATAGGTTGCCATCACCTTCTTCGGCGCGCGCACCAGCCGCGCGGTGAGCGCCGCATAGGCGTCGCCCATGCGATCGAAAGCGCGGTTGAACGCATCGCCGGCGCGGCGGACGAACTGCATGCCGCGGCCTTCGCCTGCCGGTGCCGCATGCGGCCGGAGCAGGATCGCCGCCAGCGCGGGCGACAGGGTGAGCGACAGGACGAGCGAGATGATCGTCGCGGTCGAGATGGTGACCGCGAACTGCTGGTAGAAGGCGCCCGACAGGCCGGTGAGGAACAAGGTCGGCACGAACACCGCGCACAGCACGAGGACGATCGCAACCAAGGCCCCCGACACTTCGTCCATCGACGTGCGCGCCGCTTCCAATGCGCTCATCCCCTTTTCGAGATTGCGCTCGACATTCTCGACGACGACGATGGCGTCATCGACGACGATCCCGATCGCCAGCACCATGCCGAACAGCGACAGGTTGTTGAGGCTGTAGCCAAGCCCGGCGAGGACCGCGAAGGTCCCGATCAGGGACACCGGGATCGCGAGCACGGGGATGACCGCCGCGCGCCATTTCTGGAGGAAAACGAGGATGACGATGACGACGAGCACGACGGCTTCGAACAAGGTGTCCATCACCGCATCGATCGACTGGGCGATGAATTCGGTGGGATTGTAGATGACGCGATATTCGAGTCCCTTGGGGAAGCTTTTCGACGCTGCCTGCATTTCGGCCTCGACCGCCTGCGCGGCGGCGAGCGCATTCGATCCCGGGCGCTGGAAGGTGGCAAGGATCACCGTCGGATCGCCCGACAAATAGGTGTTCGAATTATAGTCCGACGCGCCGAGTTCGACGCGCGCGACGTCGGACACCCGGACCTGCCGGCCCTCGGCGTCGCTGCGGATGACGATATTGGCAAAATCCTTGGGATCGGCCAGGCGGCCCTGCGTTTCGACGTTCAACTGAAAGCTGCTGCCATTGGCATAGGGCGGCTGGCCGAGCGAGCCGGCGGCGACCTGGACATTTTCGCGGCGCAGCGCGGCGACGATCTCGCCCGCGGTCAGATCGAGCGCCGCGGCGCGGCCGGGGTCGATCCACACACGCATCGCATAGTCGCGGCTGCCGAACAGCCGCACGTCGCCGACGCCGTCGATACGCGACAGCCGGTCGCGCAGCTGGGTCAGCGCATAGTTGGAGATATAGGCGCGATCGAGCGACTTGTCGGGCGAGACGAGGTTGACGATCAGCAGGAAGTCGGGCGACGTCTTGCGCGTCACGACGCCCAGCCGCTGCACCGTTTCGGGCAGGCGCGGGGTCGCGATCGCGACGCGGTTCTGCACCAGCACCTGCGCGGCATCGAGGTCGGTGCCGATCTTGAAGGTCACGGTGATCGTCACCGCGCCGTCGCCGGTCGACTGGCTGCTCATATAAAGCATGTTGTCGACGCCGTTGATTTCCTGTTCGATCGGCGCCGCCACCGTGTCGGCGACGGTTTCGGCCGACGCGCCGGGGTAGCTGGCGGTGACCGTCACCGTCGGCGGGACGATGTCGGGATATTGCGAGACGGGAAGCCCGATATAGGCGACCGCCCCGACGATGGTGATGATCACCGCGAGAACCGCCGCGAAGATCGGCCGGTCGATGAAGAAACGCGATAGGCGCATGGGAGAGCCCCTGTTCTAAGATGATTTCGAATTTATGGGGCGGGGGCCGCTGGCCTTTGCGGGTAGCCGCAGGCCCCCACCCCGGCCCCTCACCCGCAGGCGAGGGGCTGTTTCAACTCACTTCGCGAAGGTCGCCTGCGCCGACAGCGGTTCGCTGGCCGATGCGGCTTTCTTCTCCGCCGTGGCCGCGATCCGGCCGGGCTTGGTTGCCGCCTTCTCGCCGGGCCGCGCGAACTGATAACCGGTGATCACGACGCGGTCGGTCGCGGCGAGCCCGGCGCGGATGACGCGCAGGCCGTCGACTTCGGGGCCAAGCTCGACCGGCTTGGCGGCAACCATGCCGTCCTTGCCGACGACATAGACGATCTTGCGCGCCTGATCGGTCTGCACCGCGGCGGCGGGGACGAGCAGCGCCTGCACCGTCGCGCCGGTCGACAGCCGCATGTTGCCGAACAGGCCGGGGGTCAGGAACATGTCGGGGTTGGCGAAGCGGGCGCGGGCGCGGATCGTCCCCGAGCGCGGGTCGAGCCCGTTATCGGTGAAATCGAGCTGGCCTTTCCAGCGATAATCGCCTTCGTCCTGCAACCGCACCTCGACCGTCGAGCCCTTTTCGGCGGCCGCGCGCTTGGCCTTCAGGAACAGGGCTTCGGAGCCCTGGAAGCTGAAATAGATCGGATCGAGCGCGTTGATCGTGGTCAGCAGGGTCCCGCCGGCGTCGCCCGCCGAGACGAGGTTGCCCGCGTCGATCTGCCGGTCCGAAATACGGCCGCTGAGCGGTGCGCGGACGGTGGTGAATTCGACGTCGAGCGCGCGCGCAGCGATGCGGGCATCGGCGCCGGCGAGCGCGGCGTTGGCGGCGCGGACGCGCGCCCGCAGCCGATCGATCTCGCTCTGCGACACCGCCTCGATATCGACGAGCCGGCCGGCGCGTTCGAGTTCGAGCTGCGCGAGCGCAAGGTCGCTGCGCGCGCTTGCCGCCGACGCCCGCGCTTCGGCGAGCGCAGCGCGATAGGGGCGCGGATCGATGGTGAACAGCGCCTGGCCCTGGCGAACGATCTGGCCGTCGGTGAAGTGGATCGCGGTGATCGCGCCCGAGACGCGCGGGCGCACCTCGACCGATTTGCTCGCCTCGAAGCGGCCGATATAATCGTCCCATTCGGTGATCTGGCGCGACAGCGGCGCGGCGACGGTCAGCACCGGCGCAGGCGCCGCCGCGGCTTGCGGGGTCCGGTCGCCGAGCAGCCACCAGGCGCCCGCGATCAGGACAAGCAGCGCGCCGATCCACGCGGCGCGGCGCCCGCGTCCGGGGTGGAGCAATTCTTTCAGGTCGCGGCGGACCTTGGCATCGGCGGGATCGAATTTTTCGATCGGGGTGTGAACGGTCATCGCTGGGCCTCTTCTTTTTTGTTCGGTCGATCGGGCACACGCACCCGATCCCGGAAGCACATCTTCCGGGCCGGATCGGGTCATCCCTTGTCGAGAAGCGGCAAAGCGCCGCCCTCCCTGGACAGCCGCTTCATCGCGGCTGCCGGTTGTTGATTTTCTGTCGGATCTGAAACCGCCCCCGGTGGGGTAGGCGGAGCTATTCTTCCCGGCCGCCGCACGGACGGGGTGCGGCGGCCGGTCGGGGAGAGACTGTTTCCTTTCGAACGCGACCTTGCTTGTCCGGATGAGCGCTACAGAAACGCCCCCCGATGCCGGTCATCTATTCCTATTTTTATGTACTGATTGGTATATAATCAATGTTGCGCTGCGTCAAGACCATATTGTACCGGGCAGTAAAATATTTCTATCAGCGCCCCGGCCACAGCTTCAGGCTGGTTTCGACCAGCCGTTCAAGTTCGGCGCGCGTCGCACCTGCGCCGGCCTGTACGGCCATCCCCTGGTTCACCGCGGTCAGGAAGGACGCGAGCCCCTGGGGATCGGTGCCCTCGGGAAAATCGCCCTCTTCCGCCGCACGCGCGAAGCGTTCGAGCATCGCGCGTTTCGCCGCCGCACCGCGCGCAACGACGGCTTCGCGAATGCATTCGGCCTCGGCGCCGCAGGCGACCGAACTGATCACGCCCAGGCACCCGTTCGGATTCTCGGGACAAGCATACATGTCGAGCGCGCCGTACATCAGCCGTTCGGCGACGCCGCGCGCGGTCGGCGCGTCGAGCGCCGCGTGCATATAATCGGCCTTTTCGCGCTCATAGAGGTCGAGCGCCTTGTTGAAGAGCGCCTCCTTGTTGCCGAAAGCGGCGTAGAGGCTGGGCTTGGTGATCCCCATCGCGTCGGTGAGGTCGGCCATCGACGCGCCCTCATACCCCTTGCTCCAGAACACGCGAAGCGCCGCCGCGAGCGCGGCATCGACGCAGAATTCACGCGGGCGCCCTTTGACGGCGGGGAGGGAATCGAGTTCCATAACGGACGGTATATATGTAGCCTGGGACACTTTGTCCAGTGGTGCGCTTCTTCGATCCGCGCCGTCGCTGCGCGATAGGGAGGATCAGGCCAGCCGCGTGTCGATGGGCAGGCCGTTCTTCAGCGTCAGCGTCACCGGCGTGCGCTCGGCAATGTCGGCCATCCGGGCCATCTGCTCGTCGTCGAGGCCGGCGATCGTCAGCACCCGGTCGATCCGCCGTTCGTCCTTGCCGTGCAGGCGCAGGGCGACCTCGACCGATTCCATCGGCCAGCCCTTGCGGTCGGCATACATGCGCAGCGTGATCGCAGTGCAGGCGCCAAGACTGGCGAGCAGCAGGTCATAGGGCGCGGGCCCCGCTCCCCGCCCGCCGAGCGCAGCGGGTTCATCGGCGGTGATGGCGTGACCGCCAACGCTGATTTCGGTGCGATAATGGTCGTTGCCGATCCGCGCGGTGCCCTGGGCCATGTCCGTCTCCTTTCCGGGTAGGTGTTACGCCGTGGTTTCGAGCCGCCGCATCTCGGTCGGAGCCATACCAAAGCGCCGCGCGAAGGCGCGCGTGAAGCTGGCATTGCTCATATAGCCGCAGCGATAACCGATACTCGAAATCGGCAGGTCGCTTTGCGCCAGCAGCCGCTTGGCATGCTCCAGCCGGCGTTCGCTGACCGCCTCGGGCACGGTGCATTGGTAGAGTTCGCGAAAACCATAGGTCAGCTTGGCCTTGCTGAGGCCGCACCGGCGCGCGACGTTGCCGACGGTCAGCTTTTCCTGCCAGCGCTCGTTCACCATCTGATGCGCCGCCGCGATGCGCGTGATGTCCTGCTCGCTGAGCGTCGTGACGCCGCCAACTTCGACCATATCGTTCGCCTGGAGCGCGGCGAAGAGCTGACACAGCAGTTCCATGCTCCTTGCGACGCGCAGCATCTCGGGAACTGCGCCGCCGCCCTCGACCGCAACGACGGCGCGCCCCAGTCCGCGCAGATTGGCGGGCAGGTACCAGCGGCCGCCATCCTTGGGCAGCAGGCCGAACAGGCGCTGGCATTCGCTTTCGCTGATCGCGAAGACGATCAGATGGTCCTTGGCGCCCTCTCCCAGATCGGCGGGGGCGAGCATCATGACCGCCGGTTCGCCGATATCCCCGAAACCCATGATCACGGCCTCGGGCGGCAGCTTGCCCGGGTCGCAGGGGCCCCGCCCGACGAAACTCGTGAAGGCGGGGGAGATGACGACGGAAAGCTTGCTGTTCATGGCGATGGTTCACAGGTCCCGGCTGTCGCGCCGCCGGAAAAGAATGCGACTCTGCATGAATGCCGGAATCTCGCGATCAGATCAATCGACGGCAACGACCCGCTAGCTTTTGGTCCGAATTCACCATGGCGGTCGGCGGGAGAGAAGCGGGAGAAGTGCTTATCCAGCCGCTTTGCGCGCATCAAAGGACGGTGCGGCGCCGCGGCCTGGAATAAACCACCGCGTCGGCCTGCTTTTCCGGCCGGATATAGATTGAGGTGATCCGGCTGTCGGCCGCCTTCAGTTCCGCTTCCATGATTTCGATGAGGCTTTCGGCATCGCCCATCAAAAGATCGTCGTCGAAATCGGCGCTGACGGCGACGAACACCGCCTCGGGTGCGGTGTGGATCGTCCGGACATGGTTGACGGCGGTGATTTGGGGGCGCTGTTCCAGCAGGTCCCAGATTGCGCAAACCAGCTCGGGGTCGGCGCTTTCGCCGATGAGCAAGCCCTTCGCCTCGCGCGCGAGCAGCACCGCGACCGCGGCCAATATGCCCCCGATCGCCAGCGACGCATAACCGTCGAAGCGCGGATCGCCGGTCCAATGGCTCACCCAGATACCGGTGCCGGCGATGGCCAGACCAAGCAGCGCGGCACTATCTTCGAACAGGACGATGAAACCCGCGGGATCCTTCGAACGCTTGACCGCCGTCCACCAGCCGAGCCCGCCGCGCGCGCCGTTGAATTCGCGCACCGCGATTCCCCACGATGTGCCCTCGAGCAGCGCCGCGATGCCGAGCACGACATAGTTTATCGTCGGATCGCGCAGCGGTTCGGGATCGGCGAGATGGCGCCATCCCTCGTAAAGCGAGACGCCCGCGCCGACCGCGAAGATCAGGATCGCGACGACGAACGCCCAGAAATAGAGCTCACGGCCATATCCAAAGGGGTGGAAGCGATCGGCCGGCCGCCGCGCGCGCGCCTGCCCATAGAGCAGCAGCAACTGGTTGCCGCTATCGACGAGCGAATGCACGCCTTCGGTGAGCATCGACGACGAGCCGCTGACCGCCGCCGCGAAGAATTTGGCGATCGCGATGCCAAGGTTCGCGAACAGCGCGCCGTACAGCACGATGTTCGCCTTGACGTGGCGAAGGACGGAGGCTTGCGGCATGGCACTTCCGTTGGTCGAACATGGCTTCATGGAGAGAAGCGCCGACGGGAGCGGGAGTTCCCTTTCGCGGGCAGCATATAAAGCCGACAGCAGCGTTCGCCGTCGGCATCTCAAGGATTCGGGAAAGCTGGAGGCCCGAGCCGGGCTCCCATAATTACGTTTTCCTGCGCGTCTTCAGCGTCTAACCGCCTCAGCTTCACCCACGCTTTCCTGCGGCGTCCCACATTCAATGTCTAACCCCACTTGCAATTTTGTTCTCCTTGCGTTCTCATATGCGCATGGAACGACTCGACCCCCAGATTATCGAAAATGCGATTCTCGACGCGCCCGGCTGGGCACGCGTCGGCCTGACTTCGCCCGCCGAACATCAGCGCCGCCAGTCGCTGCGCGAGCTGGCGCAATCGATCGCCGACCATCTTGAAGGAAAGGGCCAGCCCGCCGATCCGGCGCAGCTGGCTTTGTCTCTGTGACGTGTCCGTCAACACCAGGGACGGCCTGCGCCGCGCGACGCATATATTCGAGGCCGCGGCATGGCATTATGCCGTCAAGCCGGTCTGTCGCTGCGGCCATAGCGCGACCTTCAGCCCGCACGGGCTGTGGTGGCATTTCGAAAAGCGGGGGTGGAACGATCATCTGCGCGATGCGCGGCGACGCTTTTGGTGCCGCGCCTGCGCCGGGCGGATCGGGCGCCGCGTCACGCCGGTGCGCATCGTGCTGGTCGCGGAAAGCACCGCCGATATTCGGCTACCGGAACCCGAAGAGAGGGTGTGGAAAAACGCGCTTCGTCGCTTCCGATCATAGGAGTGAACGTCATGAACGACGCCATTGACCTCGATCCCTCGCTGGATGGCCCGGGCCGCCGGCATATGGTGATGCACGCCGCGATCGATGAACCGATTTCGATGTATTGGGGCCTGCCGTCGAACGATCCCGGCATCAAAAAAATCGCGTTGCTGCAATCCGAACGCGCGCGCATCGATCGGCCGTGCCTGATCATCGCCACCGAATTCGGCATGCAGCGCGAGGGCGGTGGCGCACATTACCGCGCCCGACTGATCACCGACGAACCTTTCTTTTGCATTGCCGGCGTCTGGCGCCCCCGCGGCGGCCATCGCGACTGGCCCGACAGCTTCGCCGCGCTGACGGTGCCCGCCTATCCCGATCTCGCGCCCTATAAGGATCGCCATGTCGCGGTCGTCCACCCCGACGACTGGGACGACTGGATGGACCAGACCCGCGACCCGCTGGACATCTTGCGCCCCTTCCCCAAGAATAGCTTCATCGTGAAGGGCCCGCCGGTGCAATCCAGCCTGGCGCTATAGCCCGAACCGGGAGCCGCCGATGTGCAACCTGATCCGCAGCGACGTCGCGGTCGACGTGGTCGCCGCCCATTTCAAGGCAAGGCGGAAAAAGCCGACTAACGCCGGGCCGGGCGAGGTGTGGAAGGGCGGCATGGGTTTCGTCGTGCGCGACGACGCCGGCGAGCGGGTGTTGGAGGCGATGCACTGGGGCTTTCCCTTTCGCCCCGCCGGCATGAAGCCGACCAGCAAGCCGCTGGCGGTCAACAACGCCCGCGACGACAAGCTGCTGGCGCCAAAGGGGCTATGGCGGCCATGGTTTCTGGATCCGGCGCACCGCTGTCTGATTCCGATCACCGCCTTTTGCGAAGCCGTGGGAGAAAAGAGGCATATGACGCGCGCATGGATCAGCATCGCCGATCAACCGATCGCGGCTTGCGCCGGAATATGGCGCCCGACCGACGAATTCGGCAATTGCCATTCGATGGTGATGGTCGACGCGACCGACGAACGCATGCTCGCCATTCATGATCGCATGCCCGTCATCCTGCACCCCGACGATTACGATGCCTGGCTGTCCGCGCCCGCCGACGAAGCGATGGAGCTGGCGACCCAATATCCCGCCGACCGCCTGCTGGTCGATCGTACCGCCGAACCATGGACCGCCCCGCGACCGCCGAAGCCAAGCGTCCAACCGGGCCTTATTTAGCGGGCGCTACCCGCGCCTCCGCATCATGCTTGCGGATCGCATCGACCTTTGCCGCGCACTTCTGAAACGCCTCGACATATCGATTGCGGCTGACCACGATGTCGCCGGTCGTCACCAGCTGCACGTCCTGGACGACGCACGGCGCCAGCATCTCGGCGGGCAATCCGGCATAGACCGGCACCCGCACCAGTTCACTTTTGTTCGAGCAGGCGGCGCAGATCGGCAGGAATAGGGCGAGACATATATTCTTTGACCTCGGCATTCGACGCCTCCAGCTTTCTGAGTTGATCCGACATTTCGACTGATTGCGTCTCGATCAGCGTCAACTTCTCCTGCAACAGCCGGGCATTCCGATGCTCCAGCTCGCGCAGCGCCGCCATCGACGCGACGGACTTCGCCAGCCCGTCGACCTGCGCTTCCTTGTGCGCGATCACCGCATCCTTGGCGCGGATCGTCTGATTCTGCTGCCGGATATAGAAACCCGCGATCGTGCTCATGACGATCCCGCACACCGCGACGACGCCGATCGCGCCCAGCAGATGCGATCGGATGCCGGGCGTGATGAATTTGCTGAGCCAGGTCATGGCTGCTCTCCTTCGGTTGCCCTGTCTCCCCCGCTCCGCGCCGCCTTAACCCGCTTGTCGGTGTTGGCGCGCAGCTTCAGCCCCAGTTTTTCATAGACCAGCCGCTCGAGCAGCCGGATCGACGCATTCGCACCCAGCCAACCGAAGATGCCGACGATGAACCCCGACCACAAAGGGTCGATATCCATCGCGCGGCAAAGCAGCATGACGAGGAAGCCGACGAGCCCCGAAGAGAATGTCTCGGCCGCGGCACGCCACCACGACAGCGGATTGCCCTTGTCATGCTCGCGCATCACATGCCCCAGCAGCCCCGCGACCGACGCCAGCAACGTGTAGCCCGCCGCCGTGATCCAGTCGGATAGGGAGAAATTTTCCATGGGCGCGCCCCTGATTATCGTTGGTTTTCGTGGTTCACACCGCGACGCGCGTGCGCAGCCACCCATAGGTAAAGGCTTCGTTCGCGACCCGCATCCGCGACAGTTCGATATAGCGCGCCCCCTGCATCGCATTCAGTGCCCGCAGCATGACTTTGCTGGCCTCGCTGCCACGCGCGCGTAGATACGCCCTGAACGCCCCCAGCGTCGCCGGGCCGATGTCGCCATCTTCCTTGATGTCGGCGTACAGCTTGCCGCCATCGTTCAGCGCATTCAGCGCCTGCTGGAACCACAGCGCTGGCACCGACGGCCCCATGTTGACGCCCGTGTCGAACAATTCCTCGCCGACTGCACTGTCGATCTCGGCCACCGCGGCAAAGCCCGGGCGGATCGCATAGACCAGGCGATAAATCGCCACCGCCGTTTCGCGCGGCAGCGTCCGCATATCGCCCTGATAGCCGTTCGCGCGCGCCACCCGTTCGGTCATTCCCCAGCGGGTCGGGCCGCCCTTGTCGGCGGGGTGATTGCTGTAGCCGCCTTCCTTGCCGATCGTGGCGTCGATCATCGTTTCGATGCTCATATCGAATTTCCTTTTGCTGGGGATTGTTCGGTGTTGCCGTGGCTGTCCGGCATCACGCCAAGCCCGCCGGTGCTCGGCCAGCGCCGTGCACGAAAAGTGCGGGGCCACCCGCCCGACCGATGTTGTCATTGGCCGTCTGGTTCATATGGACGGTGTCGATGTACCAGCCTCGCGAAATGGCGTAGCGCGTCACGTCGGTCAGAAGGAAGACGCCTGACTCCTCATTGGCAAGTTCGACTTCAGCCTCCTGAATGTAGGCGACAGCGGCGGCATAAGAGGTGCCATTCGCGAACGGCGCGGTCAGCACGATCCCGGCAGGCACTTCACCCGCATTCAGCGCAGTGCGCGCTCGCCCGATCAGGTCTAGCTCGCCGGCCTTGAAGTCCGCTTTGGGTGTAGGCACCCCGGCATCATTGCTGCCGAGGCCGATCACGATCGAGCACCCCGATATCGCGATTTTAGCGGCCTTGATTGCAGCTATAGCCCCCGCGATGTCGGCGAGGGCTTGAGTCCAGTTGGGCTGTCCCGAGGCCCATTCGCTAATTTTGGATCCGCCCATCGCACTGTTGACGATGATGGCGCCGGTCGATCCGCCTGATGCCGACAGCATGGATTTGCCGATTGCGGGGCCATAGGAGCCGCGGCCGAGCAAGGCTGTCGAATCATTGCCGGTGGGGTCCGCAAGCTGGCCAAGCGAAGTGCTAGAGCGGATATATTTATACCCGCTTCCCGCTATGACGGGATCAGGCATGGTCGGCGCGCGCCCGGCAACATGACTTTCGCCCAAGAGCCAAACCAGATGAAAGGAGTCCGGCGCTGGCTGCGCTCCGGGAATGTCGAATGACAGATGATCGATAGTGATAACGCCGTCCGCGATATCGCCGGCCTTGGTCACAAGGGCGGGCTGAACCCAATCAATCGTCAGCCATGGCGCCGTGTCGATGCCGACAAGCGAGCTGTTGTCGCTCTTATGGAGGTGCAGGCGAACCAGCATGTCGTTGGCGACCGTGATGCTGGTGTTCCACGTCGAATCGCCGCCGATGTTTTCGCGCGCGGAATTGTAGATATATCGCGCAAACTCGAAGCCGTCCGTCGTGGTGATGACGCTGCCCTTGCCGAGATGCAGGAAGGTCGTCGATGCCCGTGTTGCGTTGGCAGCAGGGCTGTTATCACCCAGAAAGCCGCCAAGCAGAATGGGCAAATTGGTGACCGTTTTCGTTGCCGAAGCGAGGGCGCCGCGGGGGACGCTTTCCGGCCCCAATCCGGGATTGAGCGGGCGGGCAAGCTTCAGGTTCGGCACCATGCGTATGCCAGGATCATGGTTCAGCACATCGGCAGGGGTCACGTTGACGGCTGGATTTTTCCGAATGATCAGCCGCGCAAAACCGTCGTTCGGGATCAGCGTCACACCGCCCTTGGTGGCCTGCACCGTCGTCGCGGCTATGAAAGTGCCTGCAGCGTCAAAAATATACGCCGCCATCACCCAAAGACCCGTGGTCGATGTCGTGAACACATCGCCAGCCTTGACCGGGATCCGATCGACCGTGCGCAGATAGGTCGTGTTCGCCGTCTCAACGCCGCTGCCGTTGAAATAGCCCTGTTCGAACACCGCTTTTACCGGCCAATACATCTGGCGTTGAGCGGCTGCATTACGGTCAGAACTGTAGGTGTCTTTGAGCGAGTCGGTCGCTTTAACATCGACGCCCGAGACGATCGAGGAAGCGGCCTCGGACCATTCTTTCGCGCTCTTCGTACCAGGTCCGTCGGGAGTGGTGCCCTGCGACCAATCGCGTGCCTTGTCCCGCGCGGCTTCGGCCAGCACCCTCTCTGCCTGCGCCAGGCCGACCTCGGCTGCGGCATTCTCCGCCGCCTTCTGCGCCAAAAGCGTGCTGTCGCCGAATTCGACGACAATCGGTGTACCGCCCAACGTGATCGGCGTGCTCATTTCGTGATACTCCCTGCCCGGTAAAATTCTCCCGCGAATTTGGTTTCCTCGATGCCGCCGACCATCTCGATGCTGATGTCGTAGTAAGACAGCGACGCCGCGCCTGGCTCGGCCGCCACTGGCAACGCCACGATGTCGGCCTTGGCGATCGACCCCGTAACCACCGTCGATCCGTCGACCAGTTCCGACGTGAAGCTGAATTCTGCCTGCGGGGCGCCGTCGGCGTCGGGCCGTGACCGCACCTGCCCGCGAAAAGTCGCGGTGGTCAGGTCGACGCCGCGAAAGACGATCAGCAACGGATAATCACGGTTGTTGAAGGCGGTCAGCGGGATATAAGCCGCCCCGCCCGCTCGCACCCGCGCCGGATAGTTATTTTGCGCCGCCACTCGGCCCTCCTTCGTTATGAATCGTCGACCGGGCGATACGGATTGTACCCACCGCCCGCCGGCGGCAGCGAACCGCCGCCCGAAGAGCCGCTGCCGCCAACGACATCGGTCGTGATGTAGAATCCGAAATGCCGGTCGGGGTGCGTGACGCTGTTCTGCGCCTCGAAATAATCCTCGGTCACCTGCCACGACACCGCGCCGCCCAGCCGGTCGCCGTCGTCATAATATCCGTAATAATTCGTTGCGGGATCGATGCCGGACGATATCACGACGCCGTCGACCGGGGTCAGCGCCTCGCGGTCGCTATAAGACCGGTCATGGTCGCTGATCGTGATGCTGCTGTCGGTCGCCGTCACCGTCAGCCCGACGGCGTAGCTGGTCCCGATCAAGTTCGAAACATAGCCAAACGGATCGCTGTTGTTCCCCAGCACCCCGTCGGACGTCCCCGGCGCCGGCGGGGTCGGCGCGTCGGAAACGCCGCCCGTTGCGCCCAGCACCGCCGCATGCTTCGACGGCGTCTCCCCGATCAGTTCCAGCGTCGAATATCCCGTCGCCGGGTCGATAGACCGGCTCTTGACCGTCCCGACGATCTCCACCGGCCACAACTCGCAATCCTCGGCGATCGTCAGGCTGTCGCCGACGCCATAGGCCTGCAGCCGCGGCCCGACCGTCACCGTGAAAGGCCCCGCTTCGCGCCGCTCGTATATCTCGTACAGCGTCAGCTCGGCCCCCTGGTCGACGTCGGTGACCAGCTCCAGCACATTCTCTTCGCTCTTTTCCTCTCCGTCGGCGGTGACGAACGCCGCGACCTTCACCGCATCGGCGGGCGTGTCCGACCACTGATGCGCCGGGCTGCGGAACTTCGGCCGCATCGTGTTGATCCGTGTCGCCCACCCCTGCATCGCCGTCGTGCCCAACGGCCCCGGCGCCAGATCGGCGGCGCGGATCGTGTCCAGCGCAACGCGCGGCGCCCGCCACGAAAACCCAATTACCGGCCCTGGGATGGGCTCGCCGCCGCCAGCCTGGCATATTTTCTTCAGATTGTTCCACCGGCTTTCGACCGGTTCGTAAATCGTCCCGTTGACCGTCCACCCGTTCGCGTCGCACACATTCGCCCACGCCGCGACCGCCCCGAAATCGACCGCGTCGCCCTGGTCGATCCCGAACACCAGCTTGCCATTGACCCAGCGGCCATAGGCATAGGTGCCGGCGTGCAGCGCCGGGTTGCGCGAATAGGCCCAGGTCGATTCGTCGGTGACGCGCTGCGGGCCCGACCCGCCTGGGAACGTGCTGTCCAGTCGCGGATCGTAAACCCGCACCCCACGCCCGACGATCCCGAACGGCGGCTGTCCGCCCGCGTAAACCTTGCCCTTCTTGTCGAACTTCATCGACCATCCGGTCGCGAACATCGACGACAGCTTGTATGCGCTGCCCCAGTTCGGGCATCCACCCCATTGCGGCGTCAATACCCCCGGCTCGGGCCGCTGCCCCAACTGGCTACCGACGAACAGGAACCCGGCATAATATCCGCTCGCCGCGCCGCCACTGATCGACACGGTGTTCCAATCGACCAGATAACTGTCGATCCCGTCGCACGGCCCGCAACAGCTATGGACGACGCCGGTAAAGCTGTACGGATTATCGACCTTGTCGACCCGCCCGCCATACCCCTCATCGACCACCTGCGCCCCGGCGGAAAAGGCCAGCCCCATCAGATAGGGCATCGGGTTGCTGCCACCGATCATCCGGTTATTGATCGCCCCCGTCACGCGCGGCTTTTTCACGGTCAACTGCGCACCGATACTGGCTGCAACCGACACAGCGCCCGCAATAGCCGCCACCAACTGCCCGCCCGGGACAAAGGCCGCGACCGAAGACACCACGCCCGCGACTACGCCGACGGCGCGAAAAACCTTGCTCACAGCCGCCACCCCGCTACCGCCGCCGCCTGCGCCTGCTTGATCACGTCTAGCTTGCCCGTACCTGCATCGTGCCAGGCCCAGATATTACCCGCGCCGTCGGCAATGCCGATTGCCCCCAGCACGTCCGCGCGGCCATCCTCGCCGGGCAACAGCAACAGATCGCCGACCAGTGCAAAGGCGGGCGCCTGCAGCCGCTCGAAATGCGCGTCCATCATCTCGGCGATCGACCGATACCCCATCGCTTTCAGAGCCCGCACCGCATCGGCCGCGCTCGCCACATCGGGCACGACGGGCAACTTGCGATGCCCCATGTTACGCGCATGCGCGCGCGCCAGATGGACGCAGCACCACTGAAACGGCCGCTCGCGCCAATCGCGCAGCGTCCGTTCGGTCCGCTCGACCCGCGCCGCCAGCGATTTCACATACCGCCCCGTCTGGCGGTCCCGTGCGCGGCGCTTCATCGCAGCCCCCGCATCAGGTCCGCTGCGTTGCGCGCCCCGCCGCCACCCGACCCCGACGTCACGCCGCGCGGCGCCCCCGCCGTGCCCCACGCCTTCTGAAACTGCGCGTCGGTACAATTGTCGAACCCGCGCTCGCCCGGATACACCGACTTGTGAAACGCCGCGCAGGCGTAATTGCCGCGGTTGATCACCGCCAGCCGCTCGGTCCGCCCCATCAGCGTCAGCGACAGCTTTCGCTCGATCGGATCCCACATCACCTGGTCGACCAGCGTGTCGCGCAGCATCTCCCCCGTCGCTACCCCCGTCGCCATGTCCAGTTCGCCGTGCCAGAACCGGACGCGGCAACCTTGCAGTGCCGGGTTCATGACAACCGACAGCGCCGTTTCCTGGGGTATGAACAGGGTGATGCCGCCATCTGGCAGTGCATCGCCCATCGCTTCGTCGATCGGGTCGGCCTCAGCCAAGGCGCCGAACACCTCATCTTTGGCGTGAAACAACTCCCCGTCCATTTTCGCGACACCGCCGTCGGCCAGCCGCACCGTTCGCCCCGGAAAGTCGAACTGCGCCAGCCCGACCAGCGCGATGAAGCGATCGCCCAGCGCCATCAGCCCATTTCCTCGATGTAAAATCCGCCATAGCCGCGCCGATCGCTGCCAATCCGCATCACCGCGGATTCTTGGGGCACAAATCCTTCGATCCGTGGCGCCCAGTCGATGACATCATTATCGCCGGGCACCACGCGCAGCGGCTCGACCAACGGCAACGTCGCGGTTCCGTCAGCGGCGAACGCACCAGGCTCGGCCATTTGATGCAAATACCGCTGCCCGCCGACGATCAGATTCACGAATTGACCAAGCGCCCACGGCGCCCCTGCGGTGCCGCCATCGACGGTCAGGAACATTCCCGTCTGCTCGGCGCCTGCGACGCGCACATCCCCGAATGACGCAATCGGTAGCCCCACTTGCCGGATTTTCCAGCGCGCACCCTCGCGAACTGCACTGGTCAGCCGCGCCCGCCACCTTAGGGCATCCGACAATGATAGCGACGGCAGCTGCACCTGGATGGCATAACGATTGCCGTTGCGATTGATCCGCTGCACCGCCCCGCCCAGCGGCGGGACGCGCGTCGAGCCAAAGTCGAGCGGATGCCATTCGGAATCCGCCGGACCCGGCGTGTCGGGAAGGTCGATCATCTCGTCTGGCTCAGCTAATCATTTTCTGCTGCATGCGGCCGACCTTCGCCACCGCCGCCGACGCCGCCCCCTTGGCGATCGCCGGGGTGCGTGCGTCGACCACCTGACCGGCGATGCCCGCCAGATACGCCGACATCGACCCGTCCTTCTCCAACCGCACCGTCAGGGTGCCATCCTGGCCGCCGCCGCCCATGCCGTCACGGTCGTTCGCCGGCGTGATCGTCAGCTTTTCGCCGCGCGACACCCGCAACATCGGTTCGCCGTTCATCGACAACAAATTGCGGTCGATCCCCGAATATCCGCCCAGCGTCCCATCGATCCCCGTCGCCGCACCTGGCACGCGTCCGCCACCCCCGAACGACATGCCGAAAATCTTCGTTCCCTTGCCGCCCGTCACGATACCCGCGATCCCGTCGATCGCACCCAGCAGCCCGCCGATGATGTCCAGGAAATTGCCCGATTTGATGCCGTTCACGAACCGGTTGACCTCGCGCAGCGCCCCGTCGGTCATCTGCGCAAAGCTGCCGACAAACCGCACGCGCAGCTCGTCGGCGGCGTCGTCGACACTGCGCAGCGCCTTCGGCAGCCGGTCGGAAATATCGTCTGAAATATCGTCCAGCGACTTGCCGCCATCGACGACGGCAATCTGCGTTTCGCGCAACGCTTCGGTCAGACCCGTATATTCGTTGCGCAGGTCGGCGATCGCGCGGCGATGATCCTCGGCACTGATCCGCCCGGCCTTCAGCCCTTCGTTGAGCAACGCCACCTCGTCCCGATATTCGCGCGCCCGTGCCTCTTCGGGATACAGACGATCCAATATTCGCTGCAGGTCGGCGTCCAGCCGGGCCATCTCGGGCACCAGCGCCTTGACGTTGCTCAGCAGGCGCGGCGAATGCTCGTTCGCCATTTCGGCCAGCGTCGCCCGCGCCTTGTCATTCTCCCGTGCCATTTCGGCGGCCGACGCGGCGATATCGACATAATCGTTCGCCGCCGCCTTGATCCAGTCCGGCCCCGCTGTCCCCGGCATGAACTGCGCAAAGTCTGTGCCACCGAACAGCGAGGATCCGATGGCATTGGCACCACCGCCGCCGCCACGCCCGCCCTTGGGCAACCGGATGCGCCGATCCTTTTTGTAGGGATTACCGAACGCATCGATGTAGCCCGTGCGCCGTGTCGTGCCTCGATCGCCAACCGCATAGGTGTCGCCGATCATCGACGACCCCGTCTGCACGTCGCCCCGGTTCTGACGAATGATGCGCAGATTTTCGGCCTGCGCCGACGGACTGCCGGGACCGCCCTGCCACTTGTTCCACGCATTCATGGCCCGCACCGCCGCTCCGGCCAGCTCCAGCAGCTTGTCGGTCAGATTGGCGATCGCATCGGCATTTTCGGCAACGAACGTGGCGATATTGACCGACAACACCCGGCTGAGCGCCGCCATCTTCTTTTCGGCATCCTCGGCCTTCTTGATGTTGACGTCGCTGATGACCATGCCCAGCTCTTCGGCCGCCGCGCGATAATTGTTCATCCCCGCCTTGCCCTGCTCCAGCAGCGCCTGCATCTTCGGCCCGGCTTCCTCGCCGAACAGCTTCGCCGCGAAGGTTGCCCGTTCGGCGGGCGATTGCAGGCTCATATAGGCATCGGCCAGCTCGGGCAGGATATCGGCCGCGTTGCGCACCTGGCCATTGGCATCGCGGATGCTGACGCCATAATCGCCGAACATCGCCGCGGCCGACTTGCTCCCGTCTGCCGCCTCACCGATTTTCAGCGTCAGCTCCTTCAGTCCGTCGGCAAGCTGATCGTTCGACACCCCGGCCATCAGCGCCGCATAGCGATATTCCTGCAGCGACTTCGTCGTCACGCCCGCTTCGCGCGCCTGGTCCTTGATCGCCGTCGTATATTTGATCGCTTCCTTGGTGACCCGGACCACCGCATCGACGGTGAACGCCGCCCCTAACGCGCCCAGCGCCGTCGTCGCGATCTTGGCTGCCGACGCGATGCCTTTCGACATCTTCGTCACTTCCTTGTCGGTCTGCCGCGCGCTGGCATTCACCTCCGCGCTGTCCATCCCCAACAGGATGCGCAGCCGCGCGACGACATTATCGGCCACGGTCTACTCCCATCGTTGAACCGGCCAATTGGATGCCGGAATGTTGAAAAAGCTCGCGCCGGACATGTATCCGGCCTATTGTTGCCCGCCTATTCGGAGGGGGAAACTATGCGTTTAACTGTTGCAATCGCCGCTCTCGCCCTGACCGGTTGCGCCGCAAGTCCCGCCGGCCTCGGCAAGGACGAAATCGACATGACCTTGGTCAGCCCGAAAAAGCCCGACGTCGTGGCGGGCTGCATTGCCCTGAGCCTCCAAGGCGACAACCCCGCCATTCGCGCTGACGAAAATCACTATGTGGTCGTACGCAAGAACGGGTTCGGCGCACCGGTTATACGCTGGGACATCATCGGCACTGACACCGGCAGCCGCCTGGAACTGAGGTCCAGCCTCCCCGTCGGATCGGGTTCGGATAAGGTCAAGGCCTGCCTCTAATCCTTCTTCCGAAACTTCGCCTTCAACGCCTGCCGCCACAGCCGGAACCGCCGCGCCACCTCATCGGCGCTTTGCTCCTTCGGCAACACGCTTCCGGTGGCCTCGGTCGACCGTCCGGAAAATTCTTCATAGGTACGGATATTCGTCCCCCGCACCCCGCGCGCGATTTGCCACGCCAGATGGTCGCGCCGCTCGGCCGCCGCCACGATCACCAATTCGACCTGGCGCGGCGTCGCGCGCCAGAAATCGCTCAGGCTTTCGCCGGCCTCGATCCACGCCGCCGCGATGGCGCGCCTGGCTTCGCCCGCGTCGACCGGCTTTTCGCCGCGGGCCCCCGCTCCCCCTTCGGCAGCGCCTTGTTCGATGCCTGTCCCAGCGCAGCCTGCACCTTCGCGTCGTTCCACATGACGAACGCCTGCTCCAGCGGCACGTCGTCATGATGGCGCTGCAGGCCCGCATGGACGAACCGCGCCAGCATCGACAGCTTCGGCAACGCCGCCGCGCCCGCCTGCGCCAGCGTCATCTGGATCAGGAATTCGGCAAACGACACGTCGGTCGCGATCTCGAAATGTTCGATCGCGCCGAAATCAAAGATCAGGCGATAGGTCGCGCCGCCGAACGGCACCGCGACCTCGCCGCTGACAGTTTCCACCATCGCGATTACGGGGTGGGCGTGGGCGTCGGGGTCGGCGACTGGTCGACTTCGCCGGTGACCTTCAGCGTCACGCTGAACATCTGCACCCCGTTCACTTCGAACGCGTTCGGACCATAGCTGGTGACAAAGGCCACACCCTCCAGGTCTTCGGTCCCCGATGCGGCCTTGGCGACGCCTTTGAACTCCAGCAGCGCGCCGGTCGTCACCGACAGCATGAAAAGATCATCGTCGGTCGACCCGGCGATATAATGGCCAGTCAGGTTCAGTTCGCCGGGATCATAGGTGCCCTCGGGCGAAAATTCCTGCGCCTGCCCGCCATCATGCGTCGTGACGTTCGTCGCGGCGCGCGTCATCACCGGCAAGGCAATCGACAGCGATTCCGCGACCTTCACCAACGGGTCGCCCACTTCGGCGGCCCACAGCTCGCCCCCAAACGTCTTCTTTGCGCTAGCCGTCATGGCTCAAATCCTTTCATCAGGCAGCTTCTACAGAAAATCGCACCAGCATCCGGCGACGGAACACCCGCGCCCCGTCCGGCATATCCTCGGGCCCCAGCGTGCGTCCGGTGCGCACGAAACCCATTCCGAAAATCGTCCCGCCGACCGTCACGTCGCGCGTCTCGAACATCGTCCGCAGCGTCTCGACCGCGACCTCCACCGGTTCGCCTGTCGCGCCGAACACGTCGACCGTGATATCCTTGTCGTCCAGCCCACTAGGCCCGTCGTGCGAGTAAAGCCGCCCGTCGTCGTCAAGGTTCAACAGAACCGACAGCTTATCACCCCACCCGCGCTGCCGCTCGTACCAGGCGATGCGGTTCGCCGCTCCGGGCAGCGCCGCCCGCGCCCGCGTCAGCAGGTCCGACGTCCACACCATCTCAGCGGCCCGAAAACCGCCGCTTGACGAGTATGACGAGCGAGCTTGCCAGCGAGCGTTTCGCGCGATCGATGGCGGGCTGGCCGCCCTCCGCGTCCCAGCCGCGATCCATCCATCCGACCGCACCACCAAAGCGGGCGAGGAAGTTCAGGAAAGCACCATACACGGCGGGCACCGACCCTTTCTGATAGTCACGCTTGACGTAACCGTACCGGCTCCGCTTGGCCTTACCCTCAGGCACTCGTTTCAGCGGACGATAATCATTCGTATGCCGGACCCAGATCGCCAGACCCGTCCGCGTTTTCACCTTCTTCGGCGCACTGAAATCGCTTTCCATCTCGACCGCCGTGAACAGGCGACCCTCGTCGAACGGCGCCTCCAGCTTCACGGCGTCTCGGATCGGCGCGCCTGCATCCTCCAGCGCGACCATCTTCACGATGTCCAACTCGTCATCGCGCGCCATCGCTTTCAGCCCGCGCAACAGATCGGCGCCGCCCTGCATTTCCATCTTGAACTTCATCTCACGCCCCGACCCGCGTCGCGGTAAATTCGATCTCGTCGGCGCCCCCCCCAATCTCGGCGATCGAGGCGATGCCCCACAGCGACCCGGCATAGGCGACGGCAAAGCCCTGCGTCACCGCGCGCAGCTTCGCCGTCGACCGCACCCGGAACGTCGCCGATTGCGACGGCACCACGCCATCCGCCACTCGCGCCTCGGCGCTCGCCCGCCGGTCGGCCGACGATCCGAAGCGGACATTCGCCCACGCCTGGCAATGCACCGCCTCGGCAAAGCCGTTGCCGACCGTCCCCATGCCATCCTCCGCGCCCGCAGATGCATGGAACGACACCTTGCGGTCATAATCGCCCGCGCCCAGCATCAGACGCGCAACCGCCGGTAGGGGTGGCAGAGCATCTTGAAACCCGCCGTGACTTGGCCCCCCGCCCCGCGCAGCACGATCGTCTCGCGCTGGGCGTACAGCGTCGCCAGGAACATCTTCACCGCCGTGACCAGCGCCGGCGGCACATCGTCCAGCCCGGCGGCAAAGGTCACCACGACACCGCCCGCGACCCCGGCAGGCCAGTTCGCGCCCGGCGGCGCCGCAATGCTGCCCTGATCGACGATCCGCAGCGTATCGACATCGACCGTCTGCTCGGCGCCGGCGAAATCCAGATAGGTCACCGACAGCACCTCACGGACCGGGCGGCACCCCATCGACACCGGCCCGCCGCCGATCGGCAGACCCTCGGCCCGCCACACCATCGCCGCCGCGCCCTCGCGCGGCTGCAACACCAGCCCCGTATAATTCTCGACCATCTGCACCGCCGCATCGCGCAGCGCCGCGATCAGATCGTCCTCGTCATCCTCCAGCACCCGCAAATGCGCCTTCGCCGCCTCGAGCGACACCACCGCGTCGCCATAGTCTTCCGGCATCGCGGAAAGGTCGAGCGTGAAGATCATCGCCGGGCCTCGCTTCGATCAGACAGGAAAACGGGCGCGCGGGGGCAAGGGTTGAAACCGCCGCGCGCCCGCCGCCTCAGGCCGCGTTCGCGACCGGGGCGAGTTGCGGATGGCCGAGCAGGGCGATCGCCGCGATCGGTGTGCCCGACCCGTGCGTGCCGCTGAAGTCGGCGAGCAACTTGAGATAGGCGCGACCGCCGACATAGCCGAAACGATAGGTCGCCGGATCGGCGTGTGCAGCGATCAGAGCCTTGATGATTCCACCAGTCCCGACCGCGTCGACGCCAAGCACATCGTCGATCGTCACGGCTTCATAGGTCGAACCGTCATCGCTGTGCGTCAGCTTGAACTCGATCTTGTTCGTGCCGCTGAACGTGATCCCGCCTGTGCCGATGGCAAGCAGGATTTCGGCGGCGTTGAAACCCTGAAGATGGATCGCCAGCGGCGTGTTGTCGGCGGACAGGGCGGCGGCGCCGATCATCGTCAGCGCCGCCACATTGCTGTGAAGGTCTTTCATCATTCGATCCTTTCGAAAAACGGATAAGCAAAGGGCGGGACCAGCGGCCCCGCCCGGCCCGATCAGCTCGTGGCGATCTTGAGCGCCTTGACGGCCTCATAGTTCGACACGCCGCCGCCAACACGCTTCGTCGTATAGAAATGGACGAAGGGCTTGTTGGTGAAGGGATCGCGCAGCACGCGCGTCCCGACGACGTCGGCGATGGTATAGCCACGCGCGAAATCCCCGAACAGGATGGGGAATTCGCCGGCGGCAACCCCCGGCATATTGTCGTCGGTGATCACCGGCTTGCCCAGGATCGTCGCCGGCCCTTCGGCCGTCGGCGGTTGCCACAGCCAGGTGCCGTCGCCGTCCTTGAACTTCCGGATCGTGCCGACCGTCGCGTCGCCCATCAGGAACGATGCACCGTTCCGGTAACCGGCCTTCAGCGCATAGAACAGATCGACCAGCGCATCGGCGGGGGATGCCGAGGTCGTCGGGGCGAGGAAGCCGTCTGCCTTGCCCGACGCGATATAGCCGATCTTGCCCCAGGCGTAGCTCGCATTCGCGACCATATCATAGGAGAGCAGTCCGCGCGGCTTCTTGTTGCCGTCACCATTGATGTAGGCCGCACCCTCGGCCTCGGCGAACGCAATCGCGATCTCGCCCGCCAGCCAGCTTTCGACTTTGAACATCGCATCATCGAGCGTTCGCTGGCTCGCCGCCGGATTGGCATAAAGCTCGCCGAACACCAGATCGAGCTGCGCCATGCGCGGCGTGCCGGTTTCGGGACGCGCGTCCTTTTCGGCGACCCAGCCCGCGTCCGCGCCGCCCTGGCCGACCAGCATCTTGAAGCTGTCACTGCCGACCGAAACGACCCGCGCGACCGATCGCACTGCCGAATTGACGCCCAGCACGCGCGTGACGGTGCTGTCGACATTCTCGGGCACGAAATAGCCGCCGTCGGGATCGCTGTCGGTCGTCAACGCCGCCCTCACTGCCAGTTCGGGCAACTCGTCCTCGCGCTTGCCGCGGCGGGCATAGGCGTCGAACGCCTTCGCATATTCGCGCACCGCGGCGGTCGGCGCATCGCCCGCACCGCCGCCGATCTTCATCGCATCGACCGCGGCCTTGGCATCTTCAACCGCCGTCGTCAGGTCAGTGATCGACGTCTCGATGCGGCCGATCTTCTCGGCGCGCACAACATCCTCCTGACCCTTTTTCAGATCGGAGATCGCCGCCGTCTGTTCGGCCTTGAACGCTTCGAACGACGTCTTCACCTGCGCGATCAGCGCGGCGACGTCGTCTTGTGCCCGCACGCGGGCGATCCCGCGAGCGCGGGTGGGATTGAAATTCTTCATTGTCGCTACTCCGTTTGCGGGCTCACTTGCCCGACATCGTCGAAATCAGGCTTTTCAGCCCGTCGCTGACGCTTGCATCCCGCAGGGCGCCGGTTCGGGGACTTGCATCGCGCGGGGTCCCCAGCGCCTCGACCAGATGGCGCCGGTCGCTGCGCGAAATTCCATTCTTTGCCAGCGCCGCCTCTATCTGGCGGCGTGCGATCAGGGCGCTGTCGGGCTTCGCATCCGCACGCGCCTGCGTCTTAGGTTCGTCGGCCATCGTTTCGTCGGCGAAGCCCGCCTCGATCGCCTTCGTTGGCGACAGGAATGTTTCGGCGTCCATCATCGCCGCGATCGCGGCGATGTCGATTTTCGCGCGCCCCTCATAGATTTCGGCGAGCGCTCCGTCGAAGGTCGCGAACAGCTCGGCCGCGTCGCGCAGATCCTTTTGGTTGCCGATCACCAGCCCCCAGCAATTATGTATCATCAGGAACGACCCCAGCGCCATCCGCACCGTGTCGCCCGCCATCGCGATGAACGACGCCGCCGACGCCGCCAGCGCAAGCACGTTCACCGTGACCTCGCCCGAATATTGCGCGAGCTGGTTATAGATCGCGATCCCTTCGAACATATCGCCGCCCGGCGAATTGATGTTGACCGTCACCGCGCGCCCGTTTGCGCGCTTCAGCGCCGCCGCCATATCCTGCGCCGTGAAACCGCCGCCGGTCCACCAATCCTCGCCGATCAGTTCGAGGATGTTGATCACCGTGTCGTCGTCGCCCGCGACCGCAACGGGGCGCTCGGCCCACTTCGACAGCGCATCGCTCGGCGGGTCCCACTGAAACCCCTTGGGGCGCGCGGGCGCCTTCGCCTGCGGCGGCTTACGCAGAGACATCTTTCTTCCCTTCGCTGTCCGCCGTCATGTTCGGCGGCGGATAATAGATATCGCCATCGGGACGCGGGTTTTCGTCTTCCATTTCCAGCACCTTGTTCGGGCTGTAGACACCCCACTGCAGGCCCTTCTGATAGGCTTCCCATCGTTTGTTGATGTCACTCCGCACGATGGCATTGCGATTAAACCGGACGTAAATGCCGACATCGTCGCGGCGGCGGTCGGGATCGAGGCAATCGCCGTTGACCCCTTCTTCCCACATCACCAGATGCGGCTCGAGCGTGAACGCCCGATAACCTTGCGTTTGCTCGACAATGCCTGTGCCCCAGCTCGTCGACTTTTCGGTGTCACCGATCATGTGCGGCGGCATCCCGAAAAACATCGCGATGTCGCTGCGGCTGAACTTTCGCCCGTCGATCCACTGCGCATCCTCGGACGACAGGGCCATCTGCTTGAACTCTAGGCCATCCTCCAGAATGATGACCCGGCCCTCGCGTGCGCCGCCCTGACGGTATTCGTCCATGTTGGCGCGCAACCGCTCGACTTGCTCTTCGGTAAGCGACGAACCTTTGGGCATCTGCAGTGCCCCCGAGACACTGGCCCCGTTTTTGAACATCGCGCGGCCGTGACCAGCCATGGCGCGCGCTTCTTCGATCGTCTCGCGCGCGTATGTGATCGTCGAGACGCCTTTGACGCCGTCGAGGGTAAGCCCGAACAGGTGCATGACCTCGCTCTGCGCGAAGGTGACCTGCCCGCCATTCTTGCGGGTCCAGATATACTCGACCGTCAAATCTTCGCGTTGTTTGACCTGCACCCGGTCAGGGTGAAGCGGCGTCAGCGCGATGACCCGACCGCCGACGCCGCGCGTAATCGCCGCATAGGCATTGCCGCGGAGCAGGACATGCGCCTGCATCATGGATTTGAACTGCGCCGGCTTCTGCCACCGATTGGGGCGGCGGTTGATCACCGCGTTCAGTCCGTGGTCGCCCGCATCCGCGCGGGTCCTCTCGTCGATCCGTCGCTTGACCTGAAACGGCAAGGTGCTGACCGATCCGCAAATAATCCGGACGCACGCGAAAATCGCGGCGACCTTCATCGCATCGTTGACCGACCCGCCGCCATCCTGCGATCGCACCCAGGCGTCCAGATCGGCGGCGGTCGAAATGATCACGCCGCCGTCCGACGACGCGCGCGGGCGCACCGGTTGCGGCGCATCGGAGGCCATCACCGCCGATACGAAATCCCGAAACCAGCCCACGTCGATCCCTTCAAACCACCAAAAGCCCGCGCTTCCGGTACGGCGAAATATCCAACCCGCCCGCCACCGGGCCCGTTTCCATGACCTTCACCGCGTTCAGCACGGCGATCAGCGGGTCGATCTTGCCCGCCCCCGACAATTCCTTGCTGACGAATCGGTTCGACCCGCGCAGCTGGACCAGCGCGTTCGATACGCACCAGTTCATCATTTCCGACCCGTCATGGCGCAGCAAGTCGTTGTTCAGCTTGAACTCAACCGTGTGGATCGCGCTCGACAGCGCGACCCCCTGCTTGATCCCGAACATATGCCCGGCGCGCTTTGCCGATTCGTCGCCGGGGTCGAACCCGGCCTCGACCAGCGCATCGACAATCGGCCCCATGCTCCACGGGTCGATTGCAATCCCACCTTCCTTTGGCATCAGGCCAGTCGCCCGAACCTTGGCCGCGACCGTCGCCATCTGGTCGAGCAAGACGATCCCGCTATCGCAGATCGTCAAATCCCCATCGGCCTCGAACCCGTGCAGTAGCGACACAATGGACTGACGGCGCGTCAACGCGATGCGCTGAACCCATGCATGCGCCCACGCCAGCCAAATTCCCGTGTCGCGCTCGCGACCGACAACTGCCAGGCCGAACAGGTCATCACTGCCGCCACCGTCAATCCCGACGATCGCGACCTCGCACCGGGCCAGTAGCGCGTCGAGGTCAAGGCCGTCGTCTGCCGCATCCTCCCACACCGTCGCCGCCGACCAGCGGTCGCGCCGCAGCCGCAAGCCGATCTCGACGTTCAGATGCTTCGCAAGGAAGACCTGTATCGTCTCGTCGCCGTCACCCGATTGCGCTTTCCCCAGCTCGCGCTTAAGGAACGCCATCGTCACCGACCGCCCCAGGCTGGGGTTGGTCACATAGAAGAAGTCCGGGTCCAAATAGGACTCGTCCTCCAGCATATCCTCCGGCCACTCGTACAAGATCGGCAGAAACGCCGGATCGTCGATATTGCCGTCGCGAACGTCGCGGGCATAGGCCAGCTTTTCCTTGAACACGCCTGCCGGCGGCTCGTCGCTGTGCGTCGTGATGAACACGACGAAACCTTCGGGCTTGGTGGCAAGGCCGCCCGTGGCCTCGGCCAGCATTGCCGCCGCCTTGCTGTTCTTGCCGAACAGCCACAATTCCTCAACCAGCACGAAACCGGCCTTCTTGCCGCCGACGACGCCGCTGTCCGCCGCCACGATTTTCAGCTCGGCGCCGGTGACGCGATGCTTGATCGTCCGTGTATTCTCGACGACGTGCATCAGCGCGTCCAGTTCCGGATCCGCGCGGACCATGCCCGCCGCCGGATTGAAACTGTTCCCCGCGACCTCGATCGTCGGCGCGAGGATCAGCAGTTCGTTATGGTGGCGCCAGTTGATGATCAGCGCGGTGACCATGATGCCCGCCGCGATCAGCGATTTGCCGTTCTTCTTGCTGATCAACAGCAAGACTTCCTTGATCAACCGTTCGCCGGTTTCGCCATCTTCGGCTCCGAACAGCGCCGCGACCAGGTCGAAAACGAACTCGTCGCAAATCTCACCCAGCGTCGGGTAAGTACCGTCTCCTTTCTGCGGCAGGTCGGTGACCTGCAGACTCTTGAATACGCCCAGCGCGTGCGCCGCGACCTCGGGGAACAGCGCCCCGACCGGCACCAGCGAATCGCGCGCGACGATCCGGTCGGCCCAGTCCGGGCACGCCGTCGTCCATCGCGGCACCGCCATATGACATCAGTGCGCCAGCGACGACGGCGGCTTGCGGGGCTCGAACAGCCCCTTGACGCCCTGCGCGGCCTCTTTCCGCTGCTCCTTCAACCCCTTGGCTTTCGTGAGCTGTTCGCTCTTGCCGCGATCCTTGACCCGCTCGCCCAGCGCGCGCAACTCGCCCCGCTCGATCTCCTTGCCCAGCTCCTTGATCGCCGCGACGTTGCCCTTCGCGCCTTCGGCCGCAAGCAGCGACAGGCGCTCACCCTGCAGCACCAGCTTGGCGCGGTCGAACGACTGCACGGCCGAAAAATAATGCTTCCGCAACGTCGGCGGACTGACGCCAATCGCCGCCGCGCATTCTTCTTCACTGCGACCAGTCGCGGCCAACAGCAAAATTCTGTTGTGATTTTCGATAGTTGGAACGTGCTGCGGACGCCCGCGCCCGCGCGGCTTCGCGAACAAGACAGGGTTCCCGAACAGATCGACCCCGTCCTCGCTCAATTCGCCCTCCAAAAATCACCAATCCGAAAAAAAATCTGTCGATGCGAGGCATGGGGTTTCCGGGGCCTAGAGGCTTCCGAACTTTCGACCCCGCCCCTCTCACCGCCCCGCCGCTGCGCGTCAGGCCAGCCCGGCGCGCTTCGCCCGTGCTGCCGCGGTCTTGCGGTTGTGGCAGGACTGACAAAGCAGCTCGACGTTCGCAGCGTCGAGCGGCGCCCCGCCATCCTTCACCTCGACGATGTGATCGCCCGCCACCCGATGGCTCGACCCGCAGCGCTCGCAGTATGGGCCGCGCGCCGCCTTGATCGCCCTGACCAGCGCCCTCCATTCGGGCGAGGTGTACAGCGTATCGGCGCGCTTCGCTGGCACTGCGACGCGCGGCGGCAGCGTCGCCACCCTCGATCCCAATGCCGTCAGCTTTCCCATGATGTCCCTCACGCTCCCCGATAAACAGACGGGCGCGGAAGCATTGCTGCCACCGCGCCCGCCAGTCAGGGAGAGGATGCATCGCCGATCGAAGAGCGCCCCGTCGCCCGGGCGCACCGTCACCACGATGCCTGACCGATGTAGCATTTGATGCCCATATCCGCTCGTAAGATATTTGCAGGGGCTAAACATCTTTAGGCCTTGACGATGTTTAAGGCTGGATATCATTGGCTTAGTCATTTCGTCGTACATCGACGCATGCAGCGGCAAGACGCGTCAGCGCCCCTTCGCTACCTCGGCGGCCAACCAGTCCATTGCTCTGTCATAGCGATGACGCAGCGCACCCTTGCCGCGATCCAGCCCGACCGCCTTCATCACCCGGCCCCAGTCCACCTGCGACCGCCCCGTCGCATATTGCCGCATCACCGCGGCGACCACCGCGCCATCGGACACCGCACCCGCCCGCTCGCTCCCGCGCCGGTGCCGCCGCGCCAGCAGCGTCAGCCATCCGCCAAGTCGTTCGATCAACGCCATGTCCACGACGCCCAGCGTCTCGCGCGGTGCCGGCGCGTCGTCCATGTCACCGCCACGCGCATCATAGTCGCCCGCGCGCAGGTCGCGCGTCATCAGATGCCAGGGCCCGTCGCTGGCGAACGGCGACGATCCCGTACGATCGGTCAACAACCACGACAGCCGCACCGCCTCGGCCATCGCCGCCTCCAACGCCTCGCGCCCGCGCGGCACGTCGAGCGCGACCGGCGCCGCATCGATCCGCACCGCCAGCGCCGCCATGCCCGAACGCCTGATACTCACCATTTCCATACTCCCATTTGCGGCGGAACCCCGCCTCCTTCCGTCACAACCACGATGGAAGGACGGTGAGCCGTCGCTGACGGCATTAATTTCCCCATGAAATTCAAACCCCTGATCACCCTGATTGGATGAAATGGAAGGAGTGGAAGGACATATAGACCTGTTCGCGCATGCCCGCGCGCCCGCGCCCGCATATGGGGACCGGGGCGAAACCTCCCTCCACTCCCTCCAAACCCGCAGAAATGCTGGCGCCGCGCCTCCTTCCACTGGCCGAACGGGCTCCTTCCGTGGAAGGACTTCTCCTTCCATTCGACCCCGCTGAAACGGGGGTGCAGGGGGATCAGGCGCGCGCTCATCCGAATGGATCATAAGCGTCATCATCGTCCAACGGCGGCGGCGCATAGGTCGCGGGCGCCGCGTCGTCACCGCCCGCTACGCTGCCGAACCGACCGTCCTTGACGTCCTCTTCGGTGACCGTCGTGATCAGGTCGAGCCACCAGACGCCGTTCGACGTCTTGCGCTCATAGCCGCGATCCTCCATCGCCTTGGCGAAGCCCTGCGGCTGCCACTCGCCGGCGCCGGTCACCGCCGCCCATGCCTTGAACAGGTCGAACAGCGCGCCGGATCGGACCTTCTCGCCCGCCTTGTCGGCTGTGCAATCGTGGAGGAAGCGGCCGAGCTGGTCGCTCTGGTCGCGATACTTGGCCGTCGCCGCGCGGATATTGTCGCTCTCGGCCAGCCCGTTCATCTTCAGGTCGAGCAGCCCGTCGAGCATCCGGTTCAATATGCCCGATGCCTCGCGCTTCAGCTTGGCGGGCAACTCGGTGTCGATCTCCTTGTCGGGGATGCGCACCGTCCACGGCACCAGGCGCACGCGCCCCCAGATACCGTCGTCATGGCCGGTGATTTTCGGCCGATAATTGCCCTGCGCCGTCAGCTTGAACGACGGCAGGAAATCGAAAAAGCCCTTGTTCAGGTGCCGCGCCGACATCGGTTCGCCGCCAGTCACTTCCTTGATCAGCGCCTCGGCAAGCTTCGCGCCCTTTTCGGGCTCGCTTGTGCGCAGAAATCGGATGCCGGGCAGGCGGGCAAGGTCGGGCGTCGCATCGGCCCCCTTGCGCTTGGCTGCCTGCTCGAGGAAGGTGTCGAACTTGATCACCTGCGCATATTCGCCGAGCAGCGAGGCGACGGCTTCGACCCAGGTTGATTTGCCGTTGCGCCCCTTGCCCCAGAAAAACGCCATCTTGTGATACGACACGTCGCCGGTCGCCGACAGGCCTGCCCATTGGTGCAGAAAACGCCTGTCGTCGGGATCGGGCATCACCCGTTCAAAGAACCCGTCATAATCGGCGCAGGTCGCGTCGGGGTCGTAAACGACGTTCGCGACCTTGGTGATCAGGTCGTCGGGATTATGGTCGTGCAACCGGACACACAGCATATTGCCGTTGTTTTCCAGCCGCAGCGTGCCGTTGAGCACGTTGATCGCCATCCGGTCGACGTCCAGATCGGCGGCGCGGACCAGCGTCGTCGCGAAATTGCGGGCCAGCGAGGGGATAGCGCCCAGCCGCGCCTGGCTCTCGCTCGCCTTGGCATGGTCGCGCAGCGTGTCGCTGAACAGGATCGCGATATTCGACTTGTAACGGACGACGAAGTCCATCCGGCTTTCCTCGCGCGCCAGCTCGGGCTCGACCTCGTCGATGCGCCCCGATTCCGCGACCGCCGCCGCCTCGTTGCCGATCGCGCGCACGGTGACATAGATCGCCTGCATGACCTCGCCGGGCAGTTCGTCTTTTTCCTGCGTCAACAGCGCCCAGCGCCGGCCGTCCCACTTCAGCCAGCCGATATCGGGGCAAAATCGGAACAGGTGGCCGAACCGGGCGCGAAACCGCTCGGCATTGCCAAGATCGGTCTGCGGGAACGTCGCGCACAGTCGATCGCGCTCGGGATCGGGCAGCACGCGTATGCGCGCCGACGCACCCCCCGCACCCCCGGGGAATGACGCAGCCGCCCCTTCCATGGCGGAAGGAGGCAAAGCCTGCCCCACATCGGGGGGCGGGGGGTCATTTGCTGCGGACGCCACGGGCTATTCGCTCTGCATTTCCGCGAGATATGCACGGCTCAATCCGTACCCCGAACCATAGGGCTCGCCGTCATCAGTCCACAAACCAGTGTAGCAATCCGCGAAGCCGTCGGCCTTTAACGTCCTGCACGCATCTATGACCTCATCGCGGGGTAAGCCTGTTCGCTCGGCTAGGTGACGAAAACTCAGGCATTTACAGTCGGCGGGATCGCCAATCTCGCCAAGGATCAGCGCTTCCGCCCGCGAAAATTCCCTCTTCGGAAGCCCCATCACCCTCTCCCCTCGATCATATCCATCATCGCCTCGATCCGCCTTGTCGGCGGCGGTAGCGCCGGCGCGCGCTTCCCCTCGACCGCCGCGGCGCCCGTGGCGAACGGCGGTGGCAGAAATTCTTCGTTGAGCGGCCCTTTCAGGCCGATGGCGCGGCGATAGGCCACCTCGCGCGCCTCCTTCAGGACGCGGGTGTCCGGCTTGTCGCGGTCCTGGATCACTGCCTTCGCCATCTTGCGCAGCATCGGCGGGTCGAACCCCATTTCCTTGGCCATGCTTAGGCGAAACTTCTGGTCGGCCTGAATGTCGGCGATGTCGTCGTACGTGCCGACCAGCCACATCACCATCGCCTGCACCCGGGCATCGTCCCCATCGGCGAGCATGCCGCCATAGATAGTCGCGTCGATCCCGTCGCGATGCGGGCAATATCCGGCTTTCAGACACCCGGACTGGGGATCGGTCGCCAGCCCGCATTCGTCGCAAGCCCAGTCGTCGTCGACGGGATCGGCCGACAGGCGCACCGTCACCGGTATATCGGCGATCAGCTCGGCCGCGACCTCCCACCGCCGCCGCCAGTGCATCACCGTCAGCGCTCGCGTATCGTCGTCGACGATCGTCGCCGCCCAGTCCTGCAGCCGCTTCCACGCCGCCGACCAAGCCTCGGGGCTATCGCTGTCGACTTGTTCGAGCGCATGGTTCAGCAGGCATTCCTGCGCCGACATGGGTCGGTTGAACATCAGCCACGCCGCCAGCGTCTGCGCCGGATCCTCGCCGGCGGCGATGCTGGCGCGCACCAGGTCATCGGGGTCCAGGCCGGGCGGCAGCGCCCCGATCGTCAACGACCGCCCCGGGCCGATCATCGGCAACGCCGTTTCCGCCGCGCGCACCGCCGCCTTCATCCCCGCCGCGTCGCCGTCGAACAGCAGCAGCGGGCAATGATCGACCCGCCACGCGCGTTCCAGCTGCCGCTCGGTCAATGCCGTCCCCATCGGCGCCACCGCGGCCGCGCCCAGCCGGTGCAGCGCGACCACGTCGAAATATCCCTCGACGATGATCAACCGCCGCGCACCGCTAAAACCACCCCCCGATTGGCCCGAGCGCAGTCGAGGGCGCGCCCGGTGCAGGTTGAACAGCAACCCGCCCTTGTCGAAGATCGCGCTGTCGGGTGAATTGATATATTTGGCGGCGCCTTCCTTCGCGCCCGGCAACGTCCGCCCGCCGAACCCGACGATGCGCCCGCGCGCATCGTGGATCGGGATCATGATGCGCGACCGGAACCGCGGGTAATAGAATGTGCCGCCGTCGCGCCCCTCGCTCGCCCCGACCAGCCCGACGGCGATCAGGTCGGCCCGGATGAACCCGCGATCGCGCAGCGCGCCATTTTCGGGCGCAAAGCCCAGCCCGAACTCGACCTCGGTCGTCAGGTCGATGCCGCGATCGACCATCCACGCGCGCCCCGGGCCATCATCGCGCAACAGATCGCGAAAAATGCGCTCCGCTTCCTCCAGAGTAGGCCGCTGCCCCTCGATCCGCTCGGCATGCCGCCGCGCCTCGGCCGATGGCGCCGGAACCGCCATCCCAGCCTCTGCCGCCAGCGCCTCGACCGCCTCGACAAAGCCAAGTCCGCGATGGTCGGTCATCCACCGGATGGCATCGCCATGCCACGCACAACCGAAACAATGGGCAAAGCCCTTGTCGTCGTTGACCGTAAAGCTCGGCGTCTTCTCGCCGTGGAACGGGCAGCACGCCTTATATTCGCGCCCCGCCCGGTCCAGCTTGATATCGGCGCCGATCAGCGTCGACAGCGTCACCCGCGCACGCAATTCGTCCAGCCAGGCGGGTGTGAAGCGCATCCGTCAGCTCAGGCCGCCGGCGCGAGGAAAAGGTGCGGTCGCGCCTTGGCGCGCTGGATCGCGACAAGGATCGGATCGGTCCCACTCAACATGTCCGACAGCTGCCGTACCCGCCGTGCCGCATCGTCGATGTCACCCCGAAAGACTGCGCCGAAAATCGGCTCCAGATCGTCCGCAAGATCACGTCGGACAACCGCGTTGACCTCATCCTCGCTCGGCCGCGCATCGACAGCATCCCAAGCCTCGTCGCGCTCCGCTTCCATGCGGTTATAAATCCCTTCGATCGCATCAATTTCGACGCCGATCTGTCGCCGGTTTTCCGCGCTGAGTTCGTCAGCCCAATCTACGGCGTCGCGCAAATCCTCGATCGTCGATTCGAACTTGCTCATTGTCTCTCTCCCGTCAAAGTGCCATCGGCATCAGGACACCGACGAAACCGGCGCCGGCCTGCGGTTCGATCCGCACCGGATCCCGCTCGCCGCCAAAATCGAACGCCACGCTGTCGGCGCTGGCGGCGTTCGCAATGCTGCGCAAATAGGTGGCGTTCACCCGGATGCGGAACGGCTCGCCGCTCCAGCTCGCGGGCACATCTTCCTCTGCCGCCCCATATTCGGGCGATGAACAACTCACCGTCACGCCCTCCGCGCCCAGTTCGACCAGCACCGACCGCGTTTTTTCGCCCGACATCTGCGATACGCGCGCAATCGCCCGCGACAGGCCGCCGCTGTCGATCACCAGTCGCCGCTCGGGTTTCGCCGGCGGGATCACCCGCCGCCAATCGGGGAATGCTCCCTCGATCAGCTTGCCGGTGATCGTCCAAGCATCCCATTCGAACCGGATGCGCTGGCCCTTCTCGTCCAGCGTGATGTCAACATCGCCGTCTCCGTCCTTCAGCAACCGGGCCAACAGCCCGGTCAGCTTCGACGGCACGATGCAATTCGGCCATTCGCCGGGTGCTTCGCCCAGGTCGATTTCGGCCGCCATATGGCCATTGGTCGCCACCGCCAGCAGTCGGCCGTCGGCTACCGCCAGCAATGTCCCGCACAAATAATATCGCGTCTGTTCGCTGCTTTCGGCATCTGCCGTGCGCGCCAGCACCGCCGCCAGCAATTTCGCGGGCAGGGTAAAGGACATCTGCCCGCCGTTGAACGCGATCATCGGAAAATCCTCGACCGGCAGCATCGGCATCTTGCACCGCATCCGCGGCGCGTTCAGCTCCACGTCGCGCCCGCCGGCGTCCATCTTCAGGCTGACCTGACAGCCCTCGTCCGCCGAACCGATCAGCGCGGCGAACCGCTTCGCGGCGATCGTCGTCGCGAACGGCGCCCCCGCGCACCGCCCGGGCACCGTCACCCGCACCAATATGTCCAGGTCGGTCGCCGACATCGCAATCTCGTCGGCCGTGCCTTCGATCACCATATTGGCCAGCACCGGTATCGTTTCTTTCGTCTGCACGATGCTCGCCACCGTCGCCGCCCGCAGCAATTCCGCGCGATCGGCGACCAACATCGCCGCGCCGTTTGGCGCTTCTTTCGCTTTCACCATCGTCATTCTCCCTTTTCGGATGCCTCGGCGGGCGGCCCGACCACCGCGCGCAATTTTTCCATCGCCCGCGCCGCGCGCGGCACATCGCGGTGCGGGCCGTCGGCAGTCAGTTCGACAATCAAATTCGCCAGCTGCCGCGCCTCGATCGCCGCAAAGCGCAGGTCACCGGCCGATGGCAGCACGGGGCCAAGATCGGACAAGGCGCTCATGCGACTTCGAAAGGAATTTCGAAGCTGGTTCGATCGAAGCGGTGACCGTCAACGGCCGCCTGAACATTCTTCACCGCCTGCCGGAAATAGCTTTCCTTGAGTTCGGCGCCGATGCCGCGGCGGCCGAGCAGGATCGGGCTATACACCTCGCTGCCAACGCCCATGAACGGGGTAAAAACCGTCTCGCCGGGATTGCTACGAAGCACGACGCAGCGATCAATAACGTCGAGTTGCAGCGGGTGGACGTGCTTTTCATCGTCCTCTTCGCGGCACGACTGGAACGGCAGCACGCGCTGAAACCGGATATCGTCCCACATGCAGTCGGCATATTGACGCCATATCCAATGAGAGTAGCGGTTCTCAGTCTGCTTGCCCGTCCAGCCGCGATAGCCGAGCACGTCGGACGGGATCGCCCGTTCGCCTGAATATTCGAGCAAGCCGACAGGATGCTTGACCGGGATCGGATTTTCACCGTCGCGGCGAAAAAGGAGCAGATAGTCGCCCGATGCAATGCCGCAGTCGAGGCTGTCGGCGACGAGCGAGGCGTGCGCGAGGTTCTTCTGCATCGTGCGCAGCCGGACCTCCAACGGCTCCTTCCATATCATATGGCGCCCGGCGTATCGCCAGCCTTCGCGCTGATGCAGGCGAATAATGTCGCCGGGGAAGTCGTGGTAGCAGTCGGTGCCGCTATTCGATTTCGGCACGTCCATTGCGTGAACACAGGTCATACGACCCGGCATCGTAACGCGTGCCATCTCGCGTACGACGAAGGCATAGTGCTCGAAGAACTGGTCGTAATCGTCGCAATTCGAAAGGTCGCGCTCGTCGCTCGAATAATGGTAGAGCCCGCCGAACGGCGGCGAATAGACCGACAGGTGAACCGAAGCGTCCGGCATCGACTGCATCACTTCGACGCAATCACCGTTATACAGGGCGAAGCTCTCGCCAATTTCCTGATGCTTCACAGCCATGCCGGGAGCTCCATTTTGTGCGGGAAGAATTTGCCGCGCTCGATCGCGAGCGCGTCGTTCATTTCGGCGACGAGGTTTGCGAACATCTCGTCGGCCTGCGCGGCTTTGCGCTGAAGATTGGCGAGCACGCCGAGTTCGCCTTCGGAGGCGATAACATCGACTTCGACCTCGCGCTTTTGCCCGAAACGCCAGCAACGGCGGATCGATTGGTAATATTGCTCGAAGCTGTGTGACGGGAAATATACGACCCGGCTGCAGTGCTGGTAGTTCAGCCCCCACGCACCGATCTTCGGCTTCGTGATGATGACCCGATACTTGCCCTTAGCAAAGCCGAGCAGCCTGTCCTCTTTCCGTTCGTCGCTATCGCCGCCCGACACCTGAACCGCGTCGGGGATCATGCTTTCCAGCAGGTCGCCTTCGTCATTCAGGTGGCACCATAGCATGACGGGCTCAGTCGTCTGGTTCGCAATATAGGCCGCTTGCTCACACCGTTCCGCGATCGTGCGGCGGCGCTCTTCGCGCTGTTCGGCGAGGCCCTGCGCCGGGAGCGCGAACAATGCGCCATCGGCGAGCGTGCGCGCCTCAACGATATGCTCGCGCTCGATCAGCGGCGGTAGTTCGAAGCGCTCATTAGAAAAGCCAAGGTCGGACGGCTTCCGGCAGGCCCGAGCCCACGAGCAGACCCAGCGCCAGAATGGCCGTTCGGCATGACCCTTGAGCCGCCATTTAATGACCTCGCCGCGCATCCGGCCCGAGGCGCTGTTGTTCAGGTCGTTTTTGAAGAAGCGGTTGAGCATGTCCATATAGCCGAGATGGCCGAGGGCTTCGGAGGACGTGCCGAGTTCGATGAAGTCGTTCGGCGCCGCAGTCGCGGTCGCCAGCAGACGATACGGCCGCTTGCGCAGGAAGGCCGTTATCTCGGTTTTGCGAGCGCCGGCGAAATTCTTGAGGATCGAGCTTTCATCGCAGACGACGCCCGCAAAGTCGGATGGGTTGAAATGGTGCAGCCGTTCGTAGTTGGTGATCGTGATGCGGTGCGCGGTGCCGTCGATGGATCGCGTCGCACCGATGCCGAACTTCTCCGCTTCCTCGACCATTTGCTGCGCGACGGCGAGACAGGTCAGGATGAGGACGTTGCCGCCCGTCTCGCGCGCGACATTCTCGGCCCACGCGAGCTCCATGAGCGTCTTACCAAGACCACAGTCCGCGAAAATGGCGGAACGTCCCTGCTGGACGGCGTGCTCAATGAGCGCTCGCTGAAAATCGAACGCGTCACCGGGCATATACCGCGGCGCGAAACCGAACTTGCCGTCGAGCTGACGCTTGCCATCGAGAAAATTTCCGTAGTCCGGGGTAATGCCCATCAGCCTGCACCCCCGACGGCGATGGCAATCCCCGCTTCTGCCGCAATCGCACGCCGCGCCGCCGCCGTCGTCAACCCATCCCAGCCATGGCGGCAATCGGCGTGCGCCGGCGGCATGTTGCAAAAGGGGCACCGGGTCCGCACCACGCGCCGCGCCTCGATCGCTGCTTCATCCGCCGCGCGATCCTCGATCACCGCCGCGCGCGGCCATGCGCCGTCGTCGACCGCCGCCAGCGCCGCGACCACCGCCGCATCGCGCATCCGATGTTCGATCATGCTGCCGCCCGCCCGCGACCAGCTCGTCGCCGCCAGGTCACGGCCATCTTCGCCGACGACGATCAGCCGCCGTGACCGGTGCCGTTCCTCGCGCCGCAGCCGCCCGGCGCGGATCGCCCGCGCCAGCGCAAAATCCATCTGGCCCGCCGTGATCCCCAGCAGCCCCGCCAATATCTGGTTCGACGGGCACGCCTGCCCGTCCAGCACCGTCAGCGCCGCCAACAACGGCGCATGCCAGCGGTCGGCATAGGCGCGGGACGCCGTCACCGGCTCCACCCCGATTGCTTCACCGTCACGCCATGGGTGTCGAGTATCCGGTACCGCCGCCGCTCGCCGCCCGCGAATACCTTCGTCTCCACCCCGATCTTGCCGGCGACCTTCAACCGGTCGACATAATATTTGGCGTTCGCCGGCGCCTTCATCCCCGCGCCCTTTGCCAGCGTCGCCAGCGACGGCGCGGGCAGGCCCATGTTCGCCGCCCGCTTGATCGCGCGGAAAATATGATCGCTGACCGGCGTGCCGTCGGCCGCCAGCGGCTCGGCGCTGCGCCCGCCCTTCGCCCCGCGCGCGCCCGGCGCCGCGGGCATCGCGCACAGCTGGCGCACCGCGATCCACCGCCATTCGCCTGCCCCGACGGGCTCGCTGACGACATCGACGAACCCCGCCGCTTTCCACTGATGCACCAGCACCCACGCCAGCGCCGTCTTCGGCGCCACCCGCCCCTCGGCCACCAGGATGCGCGCTTCGCCGTCGGGATCGCCCAGCCACGCCTCCAGCGCCCCCGGCTCGGCCACCCGCGCCATCGGCGGCAGGACAAAGGATTCGGCGGCGTTCACAGCCGCTTCCAATCGGCGACCGGGTCGGTCCGCTCGATCGTCACAGCGCCATCGACGCGCACCTGCCCGTCGCTGTCGTCCCGCAACACGACAAAGCCCAGCGTCCGATCATAGGCGATGCACCGCGTCACCGGATCGCCATCGACCCGAATAGTAAAGCCCGGCCCCAAATGCCCGGCGGGCCAGCCATAGCTGCGCTGCGACGACAAGCGGTCGGGCAACCCGTCTGCGCCCAATACATGCTGCTGTTCGATCGGCAGCACCTGCCCGCATTCGCCGCACGCCTCGCGCTGCGCAAATGTGGCGCGGCCCGGCTTGGGATGGGAAATTTTCAGCGCCCGCAAACAGTCGCTGACCGCCGCCAGTTCGAGCGGGGACAAATCGCCGGTCCCACCCGTTGCGAAACGCGCGATCCGCACCGCATGAAGGACACCCGTCCACGCCGCCCGCTCGCTCAATTGCAACAGCTCAGCATCCGCCGCGATCGCGTTCGCCAAAGGCCCCCCGCATCCGCTCACGACCCGCGCGCCTTCCGCATCGGCGCCATATGGCGCAGGTGGCGTTCCCAACTGCCGGGATCGCTTTCGTCGTCGATGCACTTGGTCATCGGCGCATCGTCAGCGGCGATGGGATCAGGCAGGCCCGCTTCGCGGCGCCACATGTCCGCCAGCTCGTCGGCTGTAAAGGCGATGCCCGTTATATGGGCCGCATCACAGCCTTCATTCGCACACACCCCGCTCGCCTCGCGGATGGCAGACATGCGCGTTTCTCGATGCTGCACTCGACTACGCAGCGCGGCCCGCCGGATCGTGAACGACAGGTTGATCGAGGCCGCGGCGTCCGCCACCCGCTCATACTCGGGCACGCTGGCTGCCATCTCGGCCGCGCGGAGCGGAACCTCCAGCGCCCTCGACAGCGTGTCGACCACCGCCTGCGCCATCGCCGCCGACACCGTCGCGCGCAGCGAACCCGCGATGAGCAGCAATTCGCCGCCGTTCTGGTTCGACCAATGTGCCGTAAACTGCGGCAAGGCCTGCGGATCGAAACCGTTCGCGACAACCATCACTCACCCTCCTCGATTGCAGCCAGTTCCAGGTCGATTTCGACCGCGATCGCGATCAGGTCGGCGACATCGCGCCGCCGCTTCGTCGCCTCGGCCTTGCTGATTTTATGATCGGACAGGTCGCGCAGCAGGCCGGTGAGCAGGTCGCCATGCTCCTGCGTCAGCGTCACCGCCTTGGCGTGCCAGTCGCCGCATTCGGCGCGCACGTCGGGCAGGGTGATCAGCACCCGCCCCAGGTCGCGCGCCATCGCGGCCGCAATCGCGGGCGCCTTGCCCTCGGCGATCGCCGCCTTGTCCAGCGCCACCGCCGCATCGATCGTCGGCAGGTCGGGATCGTTGACGTTCAGCCAGCGCCCCGCGGTCGACCGGCCACGGCTCGTCGTCGCCGCCGCGCCATCGACCCCGCCCGCCTGCTCGACCGCCGTCGCGGCGGCAAACTTCATCCGCCCGTGCATCGGGGTCCCGCGCGTCATACCCGCACCGCCTGACGGGACACGTCGTCATTCTGTCCCGTGGACGCTGACACAGCGACCGCGATAGTGCCGAAATTGTTCAGCAGATCGGCGGCGCCCTGCGGCACCTGCCCGGTCGGCCAATTCGCGCCGTCGCGAAAGAAACGGAGAAAATCTTGCAACCGCCCCGTCGTCACGCCGCCGCCGCCGCGCAGCCGTTCGAACAGTTTGCCGTCATTGGCCAGCCGCGCGCCCAGCGTTGTCTCTTTCAGGTCGCTTTCGGTGCACCAGATTTCGCCGATGCCGATCAGATATTCTTCCAGCCGCACTAACGCGTCTCCCGAAATGGTCGACACGCTGATAATGGGCAATTGCCCACATCGTCAAGGGGCAAATGCCCAAATTGCTGACGCGGGCAGCATATGGGAATATGCCCACATGCCTAACGCACGCATTTCAGACGAAAAAGAGGCGCGGCGCCAGTTGCTGATCGCGCGTATCGATGAGCGCCGCGAACTGCTCGGCGCCACCGACAACGAGATTTCTGTGGCTGGCGGCAATCGCTACATCATGCGCGACTTGCGCGGGCGCGGGTCGATCCCGTCGACGGACAAACTCGGCAAGATGGCCGAGCTATTGGGCGTGAGCATCGACTGGCTGATGGGTCGCACCGATGATCCATCGCCGGCCCCCTCGATCCTGTCGGCCCGCGATGCGGCCCCCGCCAATGTCGGCGACGTCGGCCGCATGTTCCGGCATTTCCCGCAGGATTTGCCGATCTACGGCACGGCGTTCGGGCACAATATGTCGTTCGACGAGAACGGCGCCGCCGATATCGAGGTGACTTTGTTCGAACCGACCGACCGCATCGGCTTCGCGCTGCGCCCGCCCGCGCTCTTCGGTGATCAGTCGGCCTATGCGTTTCGCATCCAGGGCGATTCGATGTGGCCCGCGCACAAGCCGGGAAATCTGCGTTTTGCCCAGCCCAGCAAGCCGCCGCAGATAGAGGACGACGTGATTGTGCAGCTCCGCGCCCCGATCGACGACGGCGATCATGGGGAGGAAGTGGTGGCGGTGCTCATCAAGACGCTGGTCCGCCGCACGGCCGACTTTGTCGTTCTGCGCCAGCATAATCCGCCGCGCGAATTCCGGGTGCCGCGCCACATGATCAAGGCGATTCACTTGGTCGAGGATCCCGGCGACCTGCTCGATCGCTGATACGCCCCAGCGCCCACTCAGTCGGGCAGCGCCGGCGGCGGGCATTCCCCAGCTTCCAGCACGCAATTGGCAAAATGATCGGGTGGCCTAATCGTAACGGCCATCACGACATGCGTGATACCTTCATTTTCCTCGATCCGAACGACGGTGCATAGCGCCCCGTCGCCATCCTCCAAAATCGGGCGCCTCAACCAGCTATCCCGGGGCAAATAGCCGACCTTTGCGCCGTTCCGCCTGATCACTTCGATCGCGTCCGGGTCGTGCGGATTGTCGGGCTCGAAGCGAAGCCATAAGCGCTCGCCGATCACGCATTGCTCCGCGCCGTCATAATGCTGCTCAGCAACGATCGCCGCGCGATAGATTTTTGGAAAAGCCATAGCAATTCACCCCCGCGCACATTGCCAGCGCCGCCTTGCTATGACAACGCTATGGGCAATTGCCCATATTCACTCTTGACATGGGCAATTGCCCATATATTTTGCCCCGCACCCGATCCCCGGGCAGGGAGTGAACCTCATGCGCCACTGGCTGGCCCTGTTCCCCATCGACCGCGCCGACCTTGACCGGCACGCGGCGACCATCGTTTCGCATTTTGCGGACCCGGACCAACGCTGGACTGCGGTCATCATCGCCGCCAGCGTCGTCACGCTCGCCTGCGCTGTCGCTGGCGCTTGCATCGCGGTGAGGGCCGCACTGTGAGCGCCCCGATCCGTATCGTTGAAGTCGCCGAACTCTACGGCAGCGATTTCTACGTATATCACGGCGCAACGCTGATCCGCGTCTGCCCCTCGCTTGGCATGGCCCGCGAAGTCGCGGCGGGGATCGACCGATGACCCCCACCCCTACGCAGGCGCTTGAGCCGGTTGAAGTCACGCAGGCGGATCGGGACGCGGCCGCAGAATACATGCGCCTGTTCCCCGATCTTCGACTGCCAGAAGCCTTCGCCCGCCACAGGGACGCTGAAGCACGGCGTTGCACGGCGATCACGCAGCGCATCACGTCGCAATCAGGCCACAGCCAGAGCAGTAATGCTGCCTCGGTGGGGGTGGACCCATTCGCAGGCCGGATTTTCACGCGGGCCAGCGTTGAAGACGCGATCGCGAGCATCCGGGCCGAACCGAGGACGAAAGGCACGGTCACGCATTCTCGTTTCGACAAGTTTGACGTCGACCACGTCGTAACCGCCTGCGAACTCCTGCTCGCCTCTCTATCCACCCCCACGGCTGAACCCTCTTCGCCATGGCCCGGAGACGGGATGCGGGAGGCTCTGGCAAAAGAGATCGCCGCAATCTTCGCGCGGCGCAATTGGCTTAGCATGGCCAAAGATGCGCTGGAGTTGCGAGCTTGCATGAAAAGCCACGGCGCTGTTCCCCCTTTCATGGAAGATGAGCTTACAGAACAGGGCGCTTACGAAGCCGCCGACAGGATTATGCGCGAAGTTCCCGGCGTCCTCGCCGCCCTCACCCCTTCGACCCTCTCCGATCTACATCCTCTTGGTCAGGAATATGACGGGGATGCGCTGGAGGGTCCATTTCACGTTTCGCGGTCGAGCAACGGCGAAAAGCAATGGTTCAGTGCGCGCGATCCAGCGGCGGGCGTTACCATCCCCGGCAATGATCGCGCCGACGCATATGCGCTGGCTGCCGCCCTGAACCGATCCTGTGAGATGTTCGCCCGCTCCGCCCTCTCCGCCACCCCACCCGCACAGGAGGAGGGATGATGTTTAGCCCCGAACAGGTAGCGGCCGCATCCGCAGAGACGGAACGCCTTCAACGCGAACTCGACATAACGAACGCCGACCATATCGCGCTCTGGCTTGAGGCGAACATGGGCGATTCTTCGCTCTCGTGGCTGTCCTGTCGTATCATCGAGGCGCACGAAGCCGTCATTGCACGCCGCGCCGGGTACGCGCCGGGCAACTACTCGATCCGGTGTGTGGACTGCCAGCAGGTGGTCGATAGCTGCGATAAGCGCGCGATCCGATGCGCGAGTTGCGCCACCCCCGCCCCGACCGTTGATGAAACCGACCGACTGCGCTCCGAGAAGCAGTGCTTCGATCTGACGTGGATCGCCCCGCCGAGTGCAGAACTGCCGGACGGAAGGCGTGTCCATCCGAAGCCTATGACTGGTCGGCAAGCCTTCGAGAGCTTCGATGTCGCGCTGACCTTCTTCAGGAACCGGATCGAGGGCAGCGAGTTCGTCTCCCTCTTCGAGACACGCTCGCGCACCTTCGACCGATCAGATGATGCCCGCGAAGCCCTGTCCGACCGTCCCCAAGATGAGGGGGAGGTGAACCGTGGGTGAGATGCACGATCTCCGCAGGTCGGTCTGCCGACACTCATTCGAACGGAATCCGCCGTCGCAGCATTGGCTCGAAAGCGATGCTGGCACCAGCTATTGCTGGGATTGCGCCGTCGTCGCGCGAGGCCGCGAATTTGAACTCGGCCCTCTGCTGACGATCAGCCCATGGTATAGCCGAAACGATTGGCAGGAAGCCTTTTTCGCAGGCATTGACGGCGGCGATTGGTATTCCGCCATAGAGGACGGCACGAAGCGGTGCGACCGGTGCGGCTGCACGCTGCATTATTGGCTGACAGATTACGGTCTCGATGAAGAGATTGCCTACTGGCGAGACGTAGATTTCGCGGACGCGAGTGACACGCAGGAAACGGCCTATGCGATAGACCGGCTCTTCGAGGTCTCCGACGAAGGAGCCTGCGCGGACGTGCGCGACATTGCGCAACGATTCCTAGCCGTCCTCACCAACCCCAACCCCGACCATCCTGTATCTCAGATAGGGAGGGAGGAATGAGCCGCGCCCATAAGCCCGGCACCGTCGAACTCGATGGCTGCGGCAACCTGTTCTTCGTCACCAGCGATGGTCAGCATGTCCCGTACAAGCGGGATCGGCACTATCGGGCCTCTCGTAGGCGCGATCACCGGCTTCCTGTCGATCGGCGGGAGTGGACGCTGTGAGCCGGCGTCCTTGGAACCACCCCGATCACGCACCCTATGACGAGGCCGTCGAAGTCCGAGTCTACGGCGGCAAGCGTTTTCGCGCTCAATTGAAGCGCGACGCCTCGATGACCGAGGACGAAAAGCCGTGCGATCAGTGGCAGGCCGAAGACGGCGAGAAGCATCCGCGCGACTGGTGCGGTGGCGCCTGCTGGGAAAGCAACAGCGAAGGGCTGGCGAGCGATCCCGTCGTCGGTTGGCGGAGGATCGAAGAATGACCTTCGCCGCCATCGCCCCGAACAATTACCCATTGATCGCACTGGCAGAGGCCGACCGCCGCGCGCACGCCGCCCGCACCGCGCAGGGCATCACCGCCGAACAACGCCGGTCCGACCGCGCCGAATGGGCCGCGATCGTCGAATGGTGCCGCTGGTGGGACGGCGACCGTCAGGGCGCCTGGCCCGGCTCCGGCCTCGACGAATGCGAGCATTTGGCCGCCGTCACGCTACGCACCGCCGCTGCCGCGCTCCGCAAATGGCATGCCGAAGGCCGTCAGCCCGGCGAGGCTGAGGCGCGCGCCTTCCTGCTGCTCAAGCTCGCGGTCCGCTTCGCCACCTATCTCGGCCACCCGACCCCCAGCGTCGATGCCGACGGCAACATCATCTTCCCCTTTTCCCAGCCCGAAAGGATCGCCGCATGAACATAGCCAGCCATTTTGCCGACTTCGGCACCCTGCCCAGCTATGTTCACGCCGACGATCTGGACGATCTCAACATCGACAATTTCGCCGGCGGCGGCGGCGCGTCGACCGGGATCGAAGCGGCACTGGGCCGCGCCCTCGATGCCGCGATCAATCACGATGACGAAGCGATCCGCATGCACGCGGCCAACCACCCCGGCACGCTGCATATCCGCAACAATATCTGGCGCGTCGATCCGCTCGACGTGACCAAGGGCCGCCGCGTCGGCCTCATCTGGTTCAGCCCCGATTGCAAGCATTTCAGCAAGGCAAAGGGCGGCAAGCCGCGCGAAAAGTCGATCCGCGACCTGGCATGGGTCGTCGTCCACTGGATCAAGCGGCTGCAGGCCGAGGCGAAACGCCGCGGCGACCCGAATTGGCGCCAGATTATCAAGGCGATCTTCATCGAAAATGTCGAGGAATTCCGGACGTGGGGCCCGCTCGACGATCACGGCTACCCGATCAAGGAACTGGCCGGGACGACCTTCGACCAATGGTGCGCCGAAATCCGCAAGGCGGGCGGCAGGATCGAATGGAAAGAGCTGCGCGCCTGCGATTACGGTACGCCTACAATCCGCAAGCGGCTCGTCATCATCATCAAATTCGACGGATCGCCGATCACCTGGCCGACCCCGACCCATGCGCCCGCCGATCCCGAGGAACGCAAGCTGTGGATCGCGCGCCAGAAAAAGGCGGGGTTCAAGATCGATCCCGCGAAGCTGAAGCCATGGCGCACCGCCGCCGAGATTATCGACTGGTCGATTCCGTGCCCGTCGATCTTCGACCGCAAAAAGCCGCTGGCCGACAAGACCCTGCGCCGCATCGCGCACGGCATCATGAAGTTCGTCGTCAACAATCCGGCGCCGTTCATCGTGCCGGCGATGACGAACAACACCGCCAAGCCCGTCGATGACCCGCTTTCGACCATCACGGCCAGCAACCGGCTGTGGCTGGCAGAGCCCTTCGTTGCGCCGCTGACCCATGCGGGAAGCGCGAGCAGGTCATACGGCCTCGAGGCGCCGCTTCATACCGTCACCGGCGCCAATCGCGGCGAAATGGCCCTGATATCGCCCCACATCACAAAGTTCCGCGCCGGAACGATCGGACATGCCGTGGGCGATCCGCTGCACACCGTCACCGCGAACAGCTTCGTCAAGCGCCCCGGCGGCTCCGCGCCGCTCGGACTGGTTCAGGCATCGCTGGCGCCGTTCGTCATCGGCACAGCGTTCAAGAATACCCGCGCCGCCCGCGCCTTCGCGCCGGGCGAGCCCGTGCGCACCCAGACCGCGCAGGCCGAATATGCCATCGCCACCGCACACCTCGCCCCCTTCGTCACTTATGCGCAGCAGGGCGGCGCCAACCGCGCGGCCGAGGATCCGTTGCACACCATCTGCGCCTCCAAAAAGGATCAGAATTGCATCGTCTCGGCCGTGCTGTCGCCTGTCATCGTCGGGTGCGGCGGAAGGCGTGGCCAGTCGGCACCGGTCGGGCCCGAACAGCCTTATCCCACGACGACGGCAAAGGCCGACGCCTGCATTGCGGTCGCGCATCTCGCGCAAATGAACAAGGAGCGGACCGGGGTTAAGCCGGGCCGCGCAGCCGACGCGCCGGTCAGCACCATCACCACCAGCGGGTCGCATCAGCAACTCGTCGTGACATTCCTCGAGCGTCAGTTCGGGAAGAGCGAGGGTGCAGCGATAATCGACCCCCTGCCGACGACGACAGCGGGCGGAGGCGGCAAAAGCGCGCTCGTCAACGCCTTCCTCGCGCCCTTCTATGGCGAGAAGGCCGGCGGGAAGGTTCGGGCCAGCAACGCCGCCGACGAGCCCCTGCGGACGCAGACTTGCGATCCGCGTCATGCCCTTGTCGCCGCGCACCTTGCGCAGTTCAGCGAGACGCGCGAAGGCCGCAAGCTCAACCCCGGCCACAGCTTCGCCGATCCCCTGTCGACGATCGTCCAGCGCGGACCGCTGCAGGCGACGGTGACGTCGCACCTGATGAAACTCCGCGGTACCAGCGAGGCGCATATCGCCGCCAGTGCCGAACCGGTCGACCAGCCGCTGAACACCGTCAGCGCGCAAGGGCTGCACATGGCAGAGGTCCGGGCCTTCCTGCTGAAATATTATAGCGCCGCGCAGCACGGCCAGGAAGCGACGGCACCGCTGCACACGATCACGCATCAGGCCCGCTTCGGCCTCGCCACCGTCACCATCGACGGCGAGGAATTTGTCATCGTCGATATCGGCATGCGCATGCTCACTCCGCGCGAACTGTTCAACGCCCAGGGCTTCCCGCCCGATTACATCATCGATCGCGACGCCGACGGCAAACCGATCACCAAGACCGCGCAGGTCGCCAAATGCGGCAACAGCGTCTGCCCGCCGCTCGCCGAAGCACTGGTCCGCGCCAACCTGCCCGCCGCGATCGCCGAGCGGGAACAGGAGGCAGCGTGACCCGCCCCGCGGCCATCAGTCAGGCCGACTATGACCGCGCTGTCAGCGCCTGCCAAAAGGCAGGTGTCGAACGCGCGCGCATCCGGCTTGACCTCGCCCACCAAACGATTGACATCTTCCTCGGCGAGAATCGCGACGATGCCACGCCGAAATCAGCAAACCCTTGGGACGAAGAACTTGCCGACGCACCGCACCAGTAAGAAATCCAAACGTCGGATTGCCGCTAACGAACTGCTGCCCAAATATGTCACCAGCTTTCGTGACCGCCACGGCAAGCTGCGCCTGAAATTTCGGCGCAAGGGTTATGAGCCCCACAGTTTTCAGCACCCCTACGGCACCAAAGAATTCGACGCGGAATATATCGCTGCCAACGGCGGCGGCAGCCAGACACCGCCGCCCCGGCCATCCCCTTACGCTAAGGGCTCGATCGGCGACCTGCGCAGCCAATATTTCAAACCCATCACCAGGCTGGGCCCTAGCGAGACAACTCAGAAAAAGGTTGCGCGGATTATCAACGACTTCTGCGACGGGCGTGAGGATCGCTTGGTCGCCGATATCGAATTTATCCATATCGACGCGATCATCGCCAAGAAACAGGTCAAGCGGCAACAGGGCAACCGCGTGGTCGGTGGCGTCGAGGCCGCACGAAAGCTGCGCAAGGAGTTGGTTCGCTTTTTCGCCTTTGCCAAAAAGCTGAAGCTGATCACCGACAATCCAGCCGACGATTCAGAACGGGTCAAGGTGCCCGCCGGTGAGCGGTCGAAGGGCTTTCACACATGGACCGAAGAAGAGATTGCGCAATACCGCGCCCAATACCCCCTCGGCACGAACGCCCGCCTGGCGCTGGAACAGATTCTGTGGACCGATCAGCGCCGCGGAGACGCCATTCACCTCGGCCGTCAGCATATTGTCGACGGCTTCATCAAGGTGACCCAGTCGAAGGGCGGCAAGCTTCTCTGGCTCCCGGTCGCCGTGCAATGGATCGAAGCAATCGAGGCGATGGGCGACGAAGCGACCAGCCCGATGTGTTTCCTGCTGAACGACGCCGGCATGCCCTTCACCAATGCCGCATTCGGCAACTGGTTCAGGGAGAAATGCGACGGCGCGGGGTTGCACCATTGTACGGCGCACGGCCTGCGTAAAGCCACGATGCGCCGCATGGCCGAACTGCAATTAGGCAACCAGACGATGAAGTCGGTGTCCGGTCACACAAAGGATAACGAAGTCGCGCTGTACACTGCCGAGGCAAATCAGAAGCGCATGGCCACGGCTGCGATTAAGCGCCTTTCGGCATGGGAAAAGCGCTTCCTTGCGGCAGAGAAAACGCGGCAGCGCGGACAATTAAAGGCCGTCTAATGTCTAACCTTGGCCCCAAGGTTAGACACAAAACCAGCGCAATCCATTGAATTTACTAGTTAATATGGTTCGGCTGGAGGCCCGAGCCGGAATCGAACCGGCGTGCGCGGATTTGCAGTCCGCTGCGTCACCACTCCGCCATCGGGCCTCGCGCCGAAAGCCGCAACCGCTGATGCGGACGGCCGGGTGTTGGACGGCGGTGCTAGTGAGGGGGTTTCACCGCCTTGTCAAGGATTCGCCGGAGCAACGCGCGCGAAGGGCGATGGGACTTGGCGGCACCCCCATTGCCAGCTATGCGGCGACAGCGCGGGGATGCAGCTGTATTGTCATTGCAATACAGCATCGCTTCGGCTAGAGCTTCCCCGCAAAGGTTCAGACCCTTAGGAATCGGAAACAGGCTGATGGCGACCAAGTTTAGCGAAATTAGCGCCGCGGATATGCGCGCAGCGATGATCGACAGCCAGTTGCGCACCAACGACGTCATCGACCCCGTCGTGGTCGGCGCGATGGCCGAAGCGCCGCGCGAGGCCTATGTGCCCGCCGCGCTCGCCGGAGTGGCCTATATGGACCGCGCGATCGCGCTCGATCACGGCCGCGCACTCAATCCGCCGCTCGTTACCGGCCGCCTGCTCGTCGCCGCGGCGATCCGCCCGGGCGTGCGCGTGCTGCTGATCGGCAGCGCGACGGGATATACCGCGGCCCTGCTCGCGCTGATGGATGCCGAAGTTCACGCGGTCGAGGAACAGGCCGAGCTGATGGCGACGGCCCGCGCCCGCGCGACCGACGACGCGATCCGCTGGGTCGAAGGCCCGCTGAACGCCGGTGCCCCCGATGCCGCGCCGTTCGATCGCATCATCATCGAAGGCGCGATCGAGGCGCTGCCCGAAGCCCTCGTCGTACAGCTCGCCGAAGGTGGGCGGCTGGTCGCGGCGCGGCGCGAGGGTGCGGTGACCCGGCTGGTCCAGGGCGTCAAGACCGGCGGCACGATCGCGCTGCGCAGCTTTGCCGACATGGATGCCGCGCCGCTGCCGGGCTTTGCGGCGCCGGCGGGATTCCGCTTCTGAAAAACCCTTCCTCTTGTTTCAGGCTGACATGACGATGCACGATAATCAGACCAGACTGCCCGTCCGCCGTGCGCGCCTGTTCGGCGGGTTGGCGCTCGGTGCGCTGATCCTGGCATCGCAGGCGCAGGCCGAAACGCTGCAGGGCGCACTCGCCAAGGCGTATGAGAATAATCCGACGCTGACCGCGGCGCGCGCCGGACAGCGCGCGAACGACGAAAATGTGCCGATCCAGAAAGCGGCAGGCTTGCCCAACGCCGGCGCCGGGGTCGATTATACCGAAAATCTCGTCCTTCCCGGCAACGCCTTTTTCTCACCGAAACGCACGCTGACTGTCGGCGGGCAGGTGTCGGTACCCATTTATCAGGGCGGCGCGGTGCGCAACGCGGTGAAGGCCGCAAAATATCGCGTCGAGGCGGGGCAGGCCGATCTGCGCGCGACCGAGGCGAGCATTTTCTCGCAGACCGTCGGCGCCTATATGGACGTCATCCGCGACCAGGCGATCGTTCAGCTCAACCAGAAGAATGTCTCGGTCCTGCGGACCAATTTGCAGGCGACGAGCGACCGTTTCGAGATCGGCGACCTGACGCGCACCGACGTTGCCCAGTCCGAAGCCCGGCTCGCGCTGGCCGAAGGCGATTTGCGCACCGCCGAATCGAATCTGATTGCCAGCCGCGAATCCTACATCCGGCTCGTCGGCGACGTGCCGACCGATCTGGAGCAGCCGCCGCAACTTCCGGGCATGCCAGGGACCGCCGAGGAAGCGGTGGCGATCGCGCTGAACAGCAATCCCGACATCGACGCCGCGAATCAGCTCGTCAACGCCAGCCGCGCCGACATCGGCGTCGCGCGCGCCGACCGGTTGCCCAAATTGAAGGCGACGACCAGCGCTGGTTACAATAATAATCTCAATTCGGTGACCGACACCACGTCCGAAAATATCACGAACAGCGCATCGGCGACCCTGTCGTTGACGATCCCGCTCTTCCAGGGCGGACGCCCCGCCGCGCTGGTGCGCCAGGCGCAGTCACGGTCCAGCCAGGCCATCGAAAATTATGTCGAGACCGAACGCAATGTGATCGCGCAGACGCGCGGCGCCTATGCCGCGTGGCAGGCGAACGAGCGCATCATCGCGGCAACCCAGCAGGCGGTCGGCGCCAACGCGCTGTCGCTCGAAGGCGTGCGCGCCGAAAACAGCGTCGGTACGCGTTCGATCCTCGACATATTGAACGCCGAACAGGAATATCTGAACACCCAGGTCCAGCTCGTTTCGGCCCGGCGCAACTCCTATGTCGCCGCTTTTTCGGTGCTCGCCGCGATGGGCAAGGCCGAGGCGCGCGATCTGGGCATCGAGGGCGGCCCGCTTTACGATCCGGCGGTCAATTACGAACGCGTGCGCGGCAAGATCTTCGACTGGGACGACGATCCGAAGCCGCAGCAGCAGGCGACCGATACGCGGAGCATTCCGGCGGCCAATGCCGCGGTGCCCGCCGGCGATCCGCTGCCCGGACAATAGGGCTTGGCAAGCCCGCCTGCTCCCCGGTATAAACGTGGTTAATCGCCCTTGCCGGGCGCACCGAAGAGGGATTTGATGGGCGACATGTCGCGAGAGCCGTCGATGGAGGATATTTTGTCGTCGATTCGGCGCGTGATCGCACGCGACGAGGCGCCCGGCAATGCCCGCGACTCGGCCGTCCCGCATGACGATATCCTCGACCTCCACGACGAAGATTTGCGCGATACCGCGACGCCGGTACCCGATGAACTGGTATCGGCGAGGAGCGCCGACGCCGCGCGCCAGTCGCTCGAAGCGCTGAGCGCGGCGATCGCGCCGGCACCGGCGGCCGCGGCGGCACCCGCCGACGCGGCACCCGCCGCGCGCACGATGGAAGATGTCGTCCTCGACGCGCTGCGCCCGATGCTCAAGGAATGGCTCGACACCAATCTTCCGCCGCTCGTCGAAGCGATGGTGGCGAAGGAAATCAGCCGGATTACCGGACGCAAACTTTAGCTCGACGAAAAAGGCCCGTATCCCCGCGAAGGCGGGGATCCATCTCCTGCCGGTTGGAGTTAGCACCCACCGGAGATGGGCTCCCGCCTTCGCGGGAGCACACAGCTTATCAACGCGGCCAAATTACCCCGCCCAATCCTCCAGCAAATGCCGCGCGATCGCCAGCGACGGCGGCGCCATGAACGGCGCGCCCATGTCGCCGGCCAGCGCCGCGCGCACTTCGGCGCGGTCGACCCACATCGCCGCTTCGATCTCGGTCGTATCGAGCGTCAGCGCGGGATCCTTTGCCACCGCGCGGCAGCCGATCATCAGCGACGAGGGGAAAGGCCAGGGCTGGCTCGCCACATAGGTCACGCCGGAAACGCGGATGCCCGCTTCCTCGAACAATTCGCGCGCGACCGCTTCCTCGAGCGATTCGCCCGGTTCGACGAAGCCCGCCAGCGCCGAGAAGAAGCCCGGCGGAAAACCGCCCTGCCGTCCGAGCAGGACGCGCCCGTCATATTCGGCGAGCATGATCACCACCGGATCGACGCGCGGGAAATGTTCGGCGCTGCACGCGCCGCATTTGCGGCCCCAGCCGCCGCGAAACAGCTCGGTCGGCGTGCCGCAGACGGCGCAGAAACGGTGCCGCGCGTGCCAGTCGACCAGGCTGCGCGCGCCGCCGTAGAGCGCGGCATCGGCGGCCGACAGCAAGGGCAGCAGCCGCATCACGGTGCGCGAGCGCGCATCGACACGCGCGCCGGGCGCCGGCTCGCGCACGAAATGCGGCACACGGTCGTCGTCGAGGCCGAGCAGCAGCAAGGCGCGCCCGTCGGCGGGGTCGAGCGGCTCCCAGCGGAGGCCACCGCCCTCGCCCGGCACGAAATCGATCCCGTCGAGCGCAAGACAGCGCGCGCGCGGGTCGGACGCCGCCGCCGCAAACGCATCGGCATCGGTACGCAGCTGGTCAGCGCGATCGAGCAACGCGCCGGTGAAACCCAGTGGCAAGGACATCAGGCCTTCACATCCTGATAAAAGGTCTCGCCGAACTTGCTTTGAAAGGTCAGCGCATCGGACGGGATATATTGGGTGTAGCCCGCAACGCGATAACCGCGCTTGCGATCGACGAAGCCGATCGTCCCCGCGGCGCCCGCCCAGCCGAACAGCCCCTCGCCCGTCGGCGAGGTCGGCAGCGACACGCGGCCGCCGGCGCCGAAACCCTGGCCCTCGATAAAGGTGCCCTTGCGCTCGACGCTGTCGTCGATGAGGTTCGACATGGCGAGCCGTGCGGTATCGGGCTTCAGGATCCGCACCCCGCCGGTTTGGCCTTCGCCAAGCAGCATCGCGAGGAAGCGGTCGTAATCGCGCGCGCTCGACACCAGCCCGCCGCCGCCATAGGGCATCGGCGGCGGGTCGAGGTAGATCGAACTCGTCGCGGGATCGATCGGCAGCAAGGCACCGCTGAACGGAGCATAGTTGGTCGAAAAGCGCCCCACATCGGCGGCGGCGACCTGGAAGCCGGTGCTCTTCATGCCGAGCGGATCGAAGATCCGCGCTTTCAGAAACGCATCGAACTTTTGTCCCGATACGACCTCGATCACGCGTCCCATCAGGTCGAGCCCGACCGAATAGCTCCAGTGCGTACCGGGTTCATAGACCAGCGGCAGCGCCGCCAGCCGGTCGGCGAACGCCTCCAGACTCGGCGCGGGCGTCGCCGCGGGCATGCCGGGGATCGGCAGGCGGCTGACCTGTCCGCCCAGGATACCCGCCTCATTATAGGCGTCGCGCAGCGGCCCCTTCTGGATGATGCCATAGCCGAGCCCAGCGGTATGGGTGATCAGCTGGCGCACCGTGATCGGCCCTTTCGCAGGGCGGACGTCGGTGATCGACCCGTCGGGGACATTCTGCACCTTCATATTGGCGAAGGCGGGCAGGAAATCGGCGATCGGCTGGTCGAGCTTGATCTTGCCTTCCTCGATCAGCAGCATCGCGGCGATGCCGGTGACCGGCTTGGTCATCGAATAGAGGCGCCACAGCGTATCGGCATCGACCGCGCGCGTCGAATCCATCGCCTGCGTCCCGGCGCCGAAATAATCGGCCTCGCCCTGCCCCTTGCCGATCGCGGCGAGCGTGCCGGCCAGTTCGCGGCGATCGACGAAGCCTTTGATGAAGGCATAGGTCGCGGGATAAAGCTGTTCGCCGCCGGCCTTCCACGCCAGCGCCGCGCGCGGCAACAGGGTCGTCGCCCCGGCCGCCGCGAATCCACCGAGCAGCGCGCGCCGCGAAACCATCATGTTCATGCCTTTTTCTCCAGCATCTTGCCCACCAGCTTGCGATAGAGCGTCGGCAATCCCGCCGCGTCAAGGTCCGCGATCGGCCACCATAGACCTTCCGCTGCGGCATCGAGGGCTTGCGGGGACGCTTCGCGGCGCACGAGGTTCAGCGTCAGGTCGAAATGGGTGAAGCCATGATCGACGCTGGCGATCGCCGACTCGGCGGGCGGTGCATCGGTCCAGTCCCCGCCCGGCAGCGCGCGCATCCCGCCGAGCATGCCCTTGCCCGGGCGGCGGACGAGCCACAGCTTGCCGTCGCGTTCGATCCACCAGGCGATGCCGTGGCGATGCGGCTTCGCCTTCTTCGGCGGCTTGACCGGCAGCCGGTCGAGGTCGGCGCGCCCGCGCGCGCGGCAATCGGCCATCACCGGGCAGATCGCGCAGGCGGGGCCGCGCGGGGTGCAGATCGTTGCGCCAAGGTCCATCAGCGCTTGCGCGAAATCGCCCGGCCGGTCTTCGGGGACCAGCGGCGCCAGCGCGGCGCGAATCTCGCGCTTTGCCATCGGCAGGGGCGTGGTGATCAGCCGGTGGCGCGCGATCACCCGCTCGATATTGGCGTCGACGACGACCGCTGGGCGGCCGAACGCGATCGCCGCCACCGACGCGGCGGTATAATCGCCGATCCCCGGCAATGTGCGCAGCCCGGCCTCGCTATCGGGAAAGCGCCCGCCATGCTCTGCGACCACCGCCCGGGCGCAGGCGAGCAGGTTGCGCGCCCGGGCATAATAGCCGAGCCCCGCCCACGCCGCCATGACGTCGGCGTCCTCGGCGGCGGCAAGATCGCCGACGGTCGGCCAAGTTGCGGTGAAACGCGCGAAATAGCCCGCGACCGCCGCGACCGTCGTCTGCTGCAGCATGACCTCGGCCAGCCAGATGCGATAGGGATCGGCTATGCCGCCGCTGTTCGGTGCGATCCGCCACGGAAGGTCGCGCGCGGCGCGATCGTACCAGCCCAGGATGCGTCCCGCGAAATCATGGAGTCCCTCCCCTTCAGGGGAGGGGTTGGGGTGGGGGCTCGAAACCTCGCGCAATACCGCTAGCCCCCACCCGCTGCGACTAGGCAGCAAGCTGCCAAGTCTCGCTGCCCTCCCCTGAAGGAGAGGGCTGATTCTGTGCCTGTCATATGGTCGGATATCTGGACGCTCACCCCCCGCCTATGGCATGACGCCTGCCATGACGAAAGACACGGGCGATGGCTTGCCTGCCAAAAAAGCGAAAGCGAAGCCGGGGGCGAAAAGCGGCGCCAAAGGCGGCGTGAAGCGTAGCGGGGCACCCGCGCGACCCTATGAGCGGCCGCGCGGCGGCGAGGCGCGCTCGATTTCCGACCTCGTCCCCGAAATCGGCCGCACCGCCTTTCGCAAATTCGGCTTCATTCAAAGCTCGGTGGTCAGCCGCTGGCGCGAGATCGTCGGCGACCGGCTGGCCGATGTCACTCAGCCCGCGATGATTCGTTTTCCGGCGGGACAAAAGGCGGGCGGTACGCTGCACCTGACGATCAGCGGCGCGCATGCGCCGATGCTTCAGCATGTCGCGCCCGACATCATCGGATCGGTCAATCGCTTCTTCGGCTATGCCGCGATCGCGCAGGTCCGCATGACGCATGGCCAGGTCACCCCCGCCGCGCCCGTTCAGCCCCCGGCAATGCTGAAACCCGTACCCGCCGAGCTGGGGGACAGTCTCCGCGATATCGGCGATCCGGAACTCAGGACCGTGCTCGAACGCATGGCCGCCGGGCTGGCGACGGCGCCCAAACTTCCCCGCATCAGCTGACAGAAAGACCCGGCACCCGATGTCCGAATTTCGCACCCTTTTTCCTCGCCGCACCGCGATCGGCGCGCTCGCCGTCGCCGCGCTCGCGCTCACCGGAGCGGCCCAGCCGGCGAAACCCGCCGCGCCGCGCTGGTCGGCCACCGTGTCGACCAACGACATCGGCGCCTTCGTCGTCGGCAACCCCAAGGCGAAGGTCCGGCTGATCGAATATTTCAGCTACACCTGCAGCCACTGCGCCGACTTCGCCCGCCTGTCCGCCGTGCCGCTCAAAACGCTCTATATCGACAAGGGACTGGTGGTTCTCGAGCATCGCAACCTCGTTCGCGATCCCGTCGACCTGACCGCGGCGCTGCTCGCGCGCTGCGGCGGCGGCAAGGCGTTCGCGGGCAATCATCAGGCGATCTTTGCCGCGCAGAAAAGCTGGTTCGGCAAGCTGCAAACCGCGTCCGAAGCGCAAATGAAAAGCTGGTATCAAGGCGATGTCGGCGAGCGGGCGAAAAAGATCGCCGCCTTCACCGGGCTCGCCGCGCTGATGCGCGCGCGCGGCTTTACCGCGGCGCAGCTTGACGCATGCATGGACGACGGGGTCGCGCAGGCCGAACTTGAGGGTATGACCAACATCGCCTTCAACGCCGACAAGGTGAAGGGCACGCCGACCTTCTTCATCAACGGGCGCAATGCGGAAACCACCCAGTGGCCGGCGCTGAAAACGTCGCTCGACGCCGCGATCAAGGCGCCTTAAAAGCCGCGCCAAGCCATTTTATCCGGAGAGAAAAGCCCATGACCCGCTCGCTTCGTATCGTCCTCCTGTCCTCGCTCAGCGCGCTCGCGCTCGCCGGCTGCGGCGACACCAAAACCGACCCCGCCAAGGAGCAGGAGGTGATCGCCAAGGTCGCCGCACCCGCCAGCAAGAGCTGGTCGCAGACGGTCACCAGGACCGCCGAGGGCGGCTATGTGATGGGCAATCCCGATGCATCGATCAAGATCATCGAATTCGCGTCGCTCACCTGCCCGCATTGCGCCGAATTCTCCAAGGAAAGCCATGAGGAGATCAAGCGCGACTTCATCGACACCGGCCGCGTCAGCCTCGAGGTCCGCAATTTCATCCGCGATCCGCTCGACGCCACCGCCGCGGCCGTCGTCCACTGCGTGCCCGCCGAGCGCTATTATCCGCTGCTCGAAAACGTCTTCGCGACGCAGGAAGAGCTTTACGAGGGCGTGAAGGGCAATGAGGGCGCCGCCGAGGCCGCGATGAAGCTGCCGCCGGCACAGCGTTTCCCGGCGCTGGCGAAGGCGCTCAAGATCGACCAGTTCTTCCAGTCGCGCGGCATTTCGGCCGAACAGTTGAGCGCCTGCCTCGGCAAGGTCGAGAATATCACGACGCTCGAAAAGAACACCAATGCCGCGATCGAAAAATATCAGGTTCAGGGCACGCCGACCTTCCTGATCAACGGCCAGGTCGCCGAGGGTGTCGCCACCTGGCCGCTGCTGCGCGACCGGCTGCGCACGATGGGTGCGCGCTGATCATCGCGATACCGTCATCCCGGCCCCGGCCGGGATGGCCTTGCCACGAAACGGCGGCGCTTAGCGGAAGAAGCAGTTCGTTCCCGCGAACAAGGCATCGATCTTTGCGGCATCGCCGGGTTCGGCGAACATGCCGCCGATCGCCTGCTCGCCGGTCCCGATGCTGAATTCCTCGCCGAGCGTGCTGTCCTCGAGGTCGACGATCGCCACCGATTGCTTCGCCTTGGCGCGCGTCGTGCCGATGCCGATGCCGCTCATCGTCGAATAGGCACCGGCGCCATTTTCATTGCCGAGGAACCAGCCGGCGAACTTGCCGTCCTGGAAGTTGAGCGTCATCGCGTCATAGCGGGTGAATTCCATCGTCCCCGCGCCGCATTCCTCGTTGGTGCTGCGATCGTCTTCCTTGCCCGCGACATTGGCGAGCGCCGATTCGGCCTGTGCCCGCGGCGCACCGAAGGCGAGCAGGCTTGCCTTGCCGCTGGCCTTGTCGACGAACCGCAGCCCTTCGCCGTCGAGGCTGACCGCGGTGGTCGCCGCCGCCGGGCCATCGGCCTTGGCTTCGGGAACGGCTGGCGCGGTCGGTACCGCCTTGTCGTCACCCTCGGCAGCAGGCTTTTCCGCCGCCGGTTTGCATGCGGCGAGCAGCGCCAGCATCGCGACGCCCATCAACTTCTGCCTTTGCTGCGTCGACATCGTCCTGCTCCTTCGTTCAGCGGCGCCCGAAGGGCAGGATCATTATGGCACCCAACACCGCGAGCGCCATATCCTTTTGCGCGTCCCAGATGTCGCCCTGTTGCCCGTTATAGCGGTCGGCGGTCTCGCCCGCCGCGACGATGGTCAGCAACCATTCGAAGATTTCATAGAGGCACGAGATGGCGAGTACCCAGCCGAGAACCGCCAGCATCGCCCCGCGCGGGCCCAGGCCGCCCCAGCGCCGCGCGATTTCGGCGACGGGAATTACCGACAGCGCTCCGAAAGCGAAGTGGACGAGCCGGTCATAATGGTTGCGCGTCCAGCCGAAATGATCGGACAGCGTTGTCCCGGTCAGCGCGCGCGCCCAGTCGTCATAAGGGACGCTGCTATAGGCATAGCGGCCGCCGAGCGTGTGGAGCGCCATAAACGCCACGATGCAGGCGACCGACGCGGTCGACAGCGGCCAGCGGCGAAGCAGCCACGGCGCGGCGACGAGCAGCAGCACCGTCGGGATATGCTGGAGCAGCGCCACCTCGGGATAGGGCTGATCGATCTGGGCAAGCAGCAGCAGCGCGAGGAGCAGGCCGAGCAGGCGCCTTTGCGTTTTGAGGCGGGCCGGAGCGGCGGTCATCGACTGAAATCCAAAACGGGAAAAGCCGCAGAAAACTGCGCAACTTCACACTGAAATGCACAAAATGGGCGCGAAGTAGCAGGTGGAATCATCGGGCAATCGCGGAGCAGCAAGAGGCGCGGGCCGAACAAGCGCCTTTGCGTTTCAGGACGCGCCGGAGCAGCAGTCACCGACCGCAATCCAAAATCGGAAAAGCCGCAGAAAACTGCGCAACTTCACACTGGAATGCATGCCGCACGCACAAGATGGAGGGGGCTGTCATCCGGCAACGCTAGTCCGGCAAGATAATGTAGGACAGCGATTTTTCGATGCACTCACCAGCGCAGCGACATGCAGCTGAGCCCCGCGTCGATATGCGCGATCTGGTCGGTCGGCAGCGGCCGGAATGCGATGCCGCGCGCCGCCAGCAGCGCGTGCGTCGCGGCCCAGCGCTCGCCGACGAGCACGGTGTCGCCGACGCGCAGGATATTGGCGGCGGCCTCTTCGCCCGCCGGGGTCGTCAGGACCTCCAGCCCTTCGAATTCGGGACAGTCCGCGAGTGCGGGCACGGCAAGGATGGTGCGTTCGTCGATCAGTCCGCAGCCGGTCTTGAAGTGGAGCACGCCGCGCGGGGTTTCGGCGATTTCGGCGCGATAGCCGAGCTTGCCGAGCAGGCCGGCGAGTTCCTCGGCCCCGGTGCGGTCGGTGCGCGCCGACAGGCCGATGATGACGCGGTCGGCAAGGCGCAGGATATCGCCGCCGTCGGCAAAGCCGGGACCAGTCATTTCAAACAGGCGCGCGTGATGCGCGGCAAGGGCGCCGCGGACATGGTCGACCTCGCCCGCGCGGCTCGGTGCGCCGGGGCGAAGCAGGATCGCGCCTTCGGGAAAGGTCAGCGCGACGTCTTCGGTGAACAGCGCGTCGGGAAAATCATCGAGCGGTTCGAGGACGTCGACCGCAAGGCCAAGGTCGCGCAGCGCCGCCACATAGGCTTGATGCTCGGCGGCGAGGCCGGTGAAATCGGGATCGGGGCCGCCATCGGCGCGGATGCCGTGCACCGCCGAACGGGCGGGCGCGCGGCAGAGCGCGTGGGTGAAGTTGAAAGGATCAGCCATTCACTCTCTTATCCGTTCGCATCGAGCCAAGTCGAGATACGAAGCTGTACCCCTGCGAAGGCAGGGGTCCATCTCCTGAGATTCCGGCACGACGCAACCGTTGCGGTCAGACGCGACGGCAGGTGATGGGCCCCTGCCTTCGCAGGGGCACAATCTCCTTGGCTTCAGCCCTTCTTCAGATGCCGCCGACCCAGCAGTTCGGCGATCTGCACCGCGTTCAGCGCGGCGCCCTTGCGCAAATTGTCCGAAACGCACCAGAGGTTCAAGCCGTTGTCGACGGTCGGATCGTCGCGGACGCGCGACACGAAGGTCGCGAAGTCGCCGACGCATTCGACGGGGGTGGTGTAGCCGCCGTCCTCGCGCTTGTCGTGGAGCACGACGCCGGGGGCCTCGCGCAGGATACGCTGGGCGTCCTCGGCCGACAGTTCATTTTCCATCTCGATGTTGATCGCTTCGGAATGGCCGACGAACACGGGCACGCGGACGCAGGTCGCGGTGACCTTGATCTTCGGATCGAGGATCTTCTTCGTTTCGACGACCATCTTCCACTCTTCCTTGGTCGATCCGTCGTCGAGGAATTTGTCGATGTGCGGGATGACGTTGAAGGCGATCTGCTTGGTGAACTTCTGCACGTCCTTCTCGTCGCCGACGAAGATCTGGCGCGTCTGGTTCCACAGCTCGTCCATGCCCGCCTTGCCCGCGCCCGACACCGACTGATAGGTCGAGACGACGACGCGCTTGATCTTGGCCGCGTCATGCAGCGGCTTCAGCGCGACGACCATCTGCGCGGTCGAGCAATTGGGGTTCGCGATGATATTGCGCGCCGTATAACCGTCGATCGCGTCGGGGTTCACCTCGGGCACGATCAGCGGCACGTCGGGGTCCATACGGTAGAGCGACGAGTTATCGATCACGACGCAGCCCGCCGCGGCGGCCTTCGGCGCATGGATCGCGGTCGCGTCGCTGCCGATCGCGAAAATCGCCATGTCCCAGCCGGCCCAGTCGAAATTCTCGATATTCTGGCACTTCACGGTTTTACCGGTATCGCCGATTTCGATCTCGTCGCCCTGGCTGCGCGACGATGCGACCGCGGCCAGTTCGTCGTAGGGAAATTCGCGCTCGGCGAGAATGGCGAGCACTTCGCGCCCGACATTGCCCGTGGCTCCGGCGACTACGATACGATAACCCATTTACGCACTCCTCAGTGTAAATACTCGGTTGAAAACATACTAAAAGGTCAGACTTTCCAGCGGAAATGGCCGGTCAGCCGATGGTCGAACAGCGCATCCTCCTCGCGCGTGCCCGCCCCGATATTATGGAGGACGAGCGGGCGGCCGGACGCGGTCTTGCGGTCGGAGACGATCCCGGTGTGCGGGAGCTTGCCGCCGACCAGCGAGGTGAAGATATCGCCCGGCCGCCAATCGGCAGGGTCGCTCGATATCGGCAGCCGCGCCCGCTGCCGCGTCCAATAGGTCGCAAGATTGGGCACCCGGCGGTGATCGATGTTGCGGTCGGGACGGCGCAGGCCCCAATTTTTCGGATAGGCCGCAAAATTGGCCTTCATGTCGGCATTTACAAGCGCCTGGAGATCGAGCGCCAGCGCGTCGCGAAAGGCGCGGATCACGACGTCGGTGCACACGCCCTTCGCGCGCGCGACATCGCCGCCCGGAAAGCCGAGCACCGTGTAGGCGGGATCATAGGCCAAGGTGACGCCGACCTGCCCCCGCGCCGCGGCGACGAGACGCTGGGCGGGGGTCGCCGCCATCGCGCTGCCCGGCCAGCCACCCGCCACGCCAAGCGCCAGCGTCGCGCCGATGAAGGCGCGCCGGCTTGGCTGGAAGGGGGCGGACTGGTGCATAACCTCGATACCTTCTTCCCGTTATCCTGAGGAGCCATTGAGCTTGTCGAAATGGCGTCTCGAAGGACCTGGCACAGCGCTTGGTTTTTCGAGACGGGTCTTCGCCAAGGCTCAGCCCCTCCTCAAGACGAACGGGGTTGGGTGATGATAAAAGAAACCTCTGAAACGAAAAACGACCGGCTCTGCCTGTTGGCGGAACCGGTCGTTTTTGAAAGCTGTTTCGGCTTTTTGGTGGAGAAGCTCTCCTTAGCCTTCGCCGGCTTCCGACCGGTATTCGCGGCGCTCCGCAATACGTGCCGATTTACCAGTGCGTCCACGCAGATAGTAAAGCTTCGCACGACGGACAGCGCCCTTGCGGACGACGGTAATCGAATCGATGTTGGGCGAGTAGAGCGGGAACACGCGCTCGACACCTTCGCCGAACGACATTTTGCGCACGGTGAAGTTGGAGCCCATGCCCTTGTTCGAGCGCGCGATGCACACGCCTTCGAAATTCTGGACGCGGGTGCGTTCGCCTTCGACCACCTTCACGCCGACTTTCAGCGTGTCGCCGGGACGGAAGGTCGGGATCGTCTTGTCAGCCTTGGCGATTTCTTCGGCTTCGATCGTCTGGATGAGGTTCATGCCTCTAGTCCTCTTCTTTTCGCCGCGCGCCAGAGGCAGGTCGGGCCCGAGCGCCCTCATGGCGCTCCCAAAGGTCCGGCCTGCGTAACCGTATCTATCGACAAAGTTCCCCGATCGCAGCACTTCGGAAACCCTGCGCCCCGCCGGATACCGGCGGGGATTTAAACGGATGACCGGCACACGCGATGAATGCGATTCGCCCGGTTCCACTTGAAGCCGCGGCCACTACGCCGGAAGGGGGCGAAATGCAAGGGGTTCGGCGGATGGCGGGGACGACCAATTAAATTGCCGTTAACCAAAATCGTCCATGGCAGGCGCCGGAGGGACCCGATGCAGCCCATTATCGCGATCAAGTCGCTCGCGCGATACATTTTCGTGCCGGCCGAGGGCACCGGGCTGACGGCGTTCTTCCACTGGACGCTGTGCTGGCTGGTGCTGCCCAATCTGCCCTTCCTGCCGATCACCATCATGGGCGGTCCGATGCGCACCCACGAAATCATGCTGTGCGGCATCGTCGGCTTTGTCGCCTGCTGGTTCTGCTACTGGGTCCGACTGGCTGCCTTTTTCGGCCTTTTCATTTATATAACGCTCGTTTTCATCGCGAGCATGTTTAACATGCACATCAGTGTGATCCTGTCGGTCATCGCGCTGGTGCTCGACCTTCGCCCGGCCGCCTCACCCGAATATATCGTCGGCGGCGGCCTGATGATCCTCGTCCTCGGCTTCGCCGTGCAGCGGCTTCGCCGGCCGGCCAATCTGCGCGGACTGCAATGGATGATAGCCGCGGCCGCGCTCACCTACACGCTGGCCCAGGCGGACTATATCCGGGCGCGCGACGGGGCGACCGCTTACAACCGCCTGGCACCCGCCGGCGCGCCCTTTACCTCCGCCACGCAGCAGACCGGATTTTTGCAGTTCGCCGACGGCAAGCGCAATGTGATGATCGTCGTGGTCGAGGCGATGGGACTGCCGACCGAGCCGACGCTGCACAAGCGGCTCGATGCGATCTGGACGCGGCCGGCGTTGAAGCAGCGTTTCGACATCAGCCAGGGCAGCACGACTTTCTATAGTTCGACGACCAAGGGCGAGATCCGCGAACTGTGCCAGCGTTGGGGCGATTTTCCCGAGATCGTCGTCCCCGAATCCGATTGCCTGCCGGCGACCCTTGCGCGGCGCGGATATGCGACGCATGCCTATCACGGCTTCGCACCCGACTTCTTCGATCGCGATCGATGGTATCCGCTGATCGGGTTCGAACGGATGAGCTTTCGCGACGCGATCGAGGCGCGGGGCGCACGGCACTGCCCCAATGTCTTTCCGGGCGCATGCGACCGCGACATTCCGCGCCTGATCGGGCGCGATCTGGCCGCGGCGAAGCAGCCGCAGTTCGCCTATTGGCTGACGCTCAACTCGCATCTGCCGGTGGTCGCCAACGCCGCACTGCGTACCGAGCATTGCCGGCAGCTCGGCGCCGCGATCGACAGCGACTATCCGCAGGTCTGCCGCCTCTTCGCGGTCTGGGACGACACCGCAGCGGCACTCGCCGACATGGCGAGCCGGCCCGATTTCCCGCCCACCGACATATTGATCGTCGGCGACCATATGCCCCCCTTCACCCAGCAGAAAAGTAGGCTGATGTTCGACAGTACGAAGGTGCCGTGGGTGTTGCTGCGCTATCGCCCGTCGCGGTCCGCGACATAGGCGGCCCACAGATCGGGACGGCGCGCGCTCGTATCGCGTTCGGCCTGCTCGCGGCGCCAGGCGGCGATCTTCGCATGATCGCCGGAGCGCAGCACATCGGGAATCGCATGGCCTTCCCAATCAACCGGGCGGGTATAGTGCGGATATTCGAGCAGGCCGTTCTCGAACGATTCGTCGTCGCCGCTCGACGCCGCCCCCATGACGCCCGGCAGCAGGCGGATGCACGCGTCGAGCAGCAGCAGCGCCCCCATCTCTCCACCGGACAGGATGATGTCGCCCATCGACACTTGTTCGATCGGCCGCGCATCGAAAATCCGCTCGTCGAAACCCTCGAACCGGCCGCACAGGATGATCGCGCCGGGGCCGCGCGCAAGTTCGCGGACGCGCGCCTGCGTGACCGGCTTGCCGCGCGGCGTCATCGCGAGGAGGGGTAGGCCGGGATGCGTCGCCGCGGCATGGTCGATCGCGGCGCCGAGGACGTCGGCCTTCAGCACCATGCCTGCGCCGCCGCCCGCCGGCGTATCGTCGACGGTGCGGTGCTTGTCGGCCGCGAAATCGCGAATCTGCACCGGCGCACAGCGCCACGTCCCGCTTTCGAGCGCCCGCCCCGCCATGCTGTGCCCCAGCGGGCCGGGGAACATGTCGGGGTATAGGGTCAGGGGGACGGCGGTGAAGGTCATGACGGCGGCGTCCATAGCCTGTCGGAGAGCAGGTGGCGATCCTTGTCCAGTTCGGCGCGCAGCCATTCGCGGAAGCGTTCGATCTTGCGGACGCCGACGCGGTTTTCGCGGTGGACGAGATAATGGGCGGTGCCGGGTTCGAAGAGCGTGTCGAAGGGCTGGACCAGCCGCCTTGCGTCGAGTTCGGCGCGCCAGAGCAAGGGCGTCATCATCGCGATGCCAAAGCCCGCCTGCACCGCGCTCGCTTCCTGGAGCTGGCTGTCGAGTTCGATGCCGCTGCGCCGCGGCGGCGGCACGGTATCGACCCCCGCCGCGGCAAGCCAGCCCGTCCACCACGGATCGTTGGGCGCGAGCCTTTCGACGCGCAGCAGGTCTTCGGGCCGCGCGATGCGGTTGGCCGCGAGGAAGGCCGGCGCGCAGATCGGCGTGACATGGCTGCGATAGAGGAATTCGGCGCGCAGGCCCGGCCACGGCGGATGCCCGACGCGGATCGCGACGTCGACGTTGGTGGCATCGAAATCGACGAGGTCGTTGTTCATCGACATGCGCACGGCGAGTTCGGGATAGGCGAGCTGGAAGCCGCCGATGCGCGCGCTGAGCCAGGTGCCGCCGAACGTCGTCATCGCGCTGATCGTCAGCACATCGGCTTCGTCGCTGCCGAGCGCCGCGAACGCATCGCCCATCGATGCAAAGGCATTGCTGACCGCCGGGAGCAGCCGCAACCCCGTTTCCGACAGATGCACCCGCCCTTTTTCGCGTACGAACAGCGCGCGGCCGAGCCGGTCTTCCAATTGGCGGACCTGATAGCTTACCGCCGCCTGGGTCATCCCCAGTTCTTCCGCCGCCCGCGAGAAATTTTGCAGGCGCCCTGCGGCCTCGAAGGTCCGAATCGCGGCGAGGGGCGGCAGCTTGGGCATCGCCAATATATAAGCTGTCCTTATGATATGGTCTACGCCTTTTGTTGGCCGGGCCGGGCGCAAAGGCGCATCAGACGGGCATAGGATGATCAGGAGAAAACCCATGAAAGACGAACTTTGGATGCGCAGCTGGAACGAGGGCCATCCGCAATTCAGCGCCGATTTGCACCGCGGCCTGATCTGGCTGTTTACCCCGCTCCGCCGCCTCGGCGAAACGATCGCCCGGCCCGCTGGTCCCGGTGCCCAACCTCGCAAGGCGCGATGATGCCTCCTGCCAGAACGCCGTCGCGCTGACCGGCATGTTCCTTGGGCCGATACTCTTTTCGCTCGCCTAGGGCTGGTCGGGCGGCGCGACGCGGAGGCGGAGCGCCTGCAGCGTTGCGGGCGTCGTCGGCGCGAGCAGCAACGTGCCGTCGAGCTTGCCCCTGTCGCAATTCAGGCGAAAGGCGGTGGACATCGCGCCGGTCGACGCCAGCGGTTCGGCGGCGGGGCATTCGCCGACCTCGGCCTTCAATCGCGCCAGTTCCGCGGTCCAGTTTTCGGCCGAGCGATCCATCAGGAAATTCATCGCCAGCTTGCCGCCCAGCGGCGCCAGATTGCCCGCGGCATAGGCGGCCCGCGCCGCGGTGAACATGTCGGCGACCGCTGGCGACACGGGCGTCCCGCGCGACGGCAACAGCCCTGCCCCGTCCATCAGCACGGCGGTATCCCACGCCGGCGCCGACGGCCCCGCATAGGTGCGGTTCGCCAGCGCGAAAACACCGACGCCATGGTCGGGCATCAGCATCACATGGCTGCCATAGCCCGGATAGCCGCCGCCATGCGCCAGCGTGAGGCCAAGGTCGCAATCCTGCGCGACGCGCCAGCCCATGCCATAAGCGGCGGCCTGTTTGCACGCCGTCGCACCGCTGGTGCCGATCCGGTTCGTCACCGACACGAAATTCAGCCCCTGCGCGATTTCGCGCACCGTCGCGCGCCTGACCGGCCCGCTGTCGGCATCGTCGCGCGCCGGCCAGGCGGAGAGCAGGAAGGCGACCCATTTGGCATAATCGCGCGCGCTGACCTGCAGCCCGCCCATCGAATTGAACGCGCCGTCGACCATTTCGGGTTCGGGCGACCAGCGCTCATTTTCCCAGCGATAGCCGCGGGCATAGCGCGCCTTCGGGGCTTGCGGCGCGTCGAAGCCGCTGCTCGTCATGCCCAGCGGGTTCAGGATCGTCTGCCGGACATAGTCGGCATAGGCCATGCCCGAGGCATGGGTGACGATGCGGCCGAGCAAGGCATAGCCGAAGTTCGAATATTCATGTTGGCTCTGCGGCGCGCGGCTGAACGGCACCCCCGCCGCGATCATTTTGGTGAAGTCTTCCTGCGGCAGCACCTGCTGCCGGTCGCCCCACGGATCGTCGGTGACCAGCCCGCCGACATGCTGGAGCAGGTCGCGCACCCGGATGCGCGGACTGTCCCTGGTCGGATAGGTCCAGCCCTTCATTTCGGGCACATATTGCTCGGCCAGATCGTCGAGACGCAGCTTGCCGTCGTCGCGCAGCTTCAGGATCGACAATGCGGTGAACGCCTTGGTCATCGACGCGATGCGGAACAGGCTGTCGGGGGTAACGGCACGGCTGTCGGCGATATTCTGGACGCCGATGCCCTTTACATAAGCAAGCCTGCCATCCTTGACGATGCCATAGACCATGCCGGGGACATGTTGATCGGCTTGGAATTTGGCGAACAGCGCATCGATTTCGGGGGCGAGCTGGTCAAGGTTTTTTGGAGCGGCTTCCCGAGCAGCAGCAGGAATTGCCCACCCGAGCATGAGAGCGAAAGTAAGACCCGATTTCCAGCGCATAGTCCCTCCATAATCTGTCGCCATAGGCTAACAGCGCCGGGAATAACCTACAATCGAGGTTGAAAAGCCGCAGGTCCGAACGCGACCGCAACCGGCCATTACACGCCGCTTCGCGCCTCTCCCTTCGTCATCCCGGGCTTGACCCGGAATCCCGCTTTTTTGAGGCACCGGCAGTTCTCGACGTCAAGCGAGATCCCGGGTCAAGTCCGGGGTGACGAGGGAAGCGCTGTAAGCGACCGAGGGCAGCCATTCCCGTTATGACGTCGACGTCCTATGAGGCATTGGCTGGAGGATGGCAGTGGCGACCGAAGGGCGGCCTTTGCAAGCCTATCTGAACCAGCAGTTGAAGGCGTCCATGGCTATGTCGTCGCTAAAGGAAATCTATCTGGTCCGGCATGGCGAAACCGAGTGGAACGCCGCTGGCCGCTTCCAGGGAAAGCTCGACTCCCGCCTTACAGAAAAGGGGGTGGAACAGGCCGCTGCATATGGAAGGCACCTTGCCGCAGTCGCGGCCGGGATAGATGCGCTGGTAGCAAGTCCGTTGGGCCGGGTGCGTGAAACCACAGCCATTATCCAAAGTTTTGGAAAATTTCCGGAGCCACAATGGGATCCTCTGATCGCCGAGGTGTCGGTTGGATCGTGGGACGGTCTTACCCATACAGACATAGATGCCCAGTGGCCTGGCAGGTTAGACGGAACGACCCCATTCGACTGGTTTTTCCGATCACCTGACGGTGAAAGCTACGACGCAGCCATGGCGCGTGCGATTCGATGGTTGGATGGCTTGCAAGGCGTCATACTTGCCGTCTCGCATGGACTAACAGGGCGCCTCATTCGCGGAGCCTATCTTGGGCTGGCCAAAGATGACGCCCTTGGTTTGCCCGTTCCGCAGGACGTAATCTGGCGGCTGGCCAATGGGCGGGTTGAGCCCATTCGCCTCAGTTGACGCACGTCGAAAATCTCCGCGATTCGAGGTCGCTGCCAAAACCGACGGTCTCATATCCAACCCATTCCGGCCATCGGTCAGGCGCTCAGCCACGTCCTACTCGACGAACGCCGCGTTGACGGTCACCCCGTCGTCGTTCCATGCCGGCACCGCGTGCGCGTTCATCGGCACCATGAAGCGCTTCGGCTTCTGGCCGGGTTCGGCCGGCTTCTCGATTTCGAGAATATCGCCCGCGCCGAAATTTTCGACCGCGGCGACATGGCCGATCGCACTGCCGTCGGTCGATACGCATGGCAGGCCGAGCAGGTCGTGATGATAATATTCGCCCTCACCCAGCGGCGGCAGCGCCGAGCGCGCGACGGTGAGGACGGTGCCGCGCAAGGCTTCGGCGCCGCTCCGGTCGGTGACCTCGGCAAAGGTCGCGACCGCGCCCTGATTCGCCGGGCGCACCGATTTCAGGGTCAGCGTACGGCCACCGGCGTCGAATATGGAAAAGGCGCGGAGAGCCTCCGCGCCTTCGCCGAATAGTTTCAACCGCACCTCGCCCCGCACCCCATGCGCACCAGCGATGGCGGCGAGGGTGACGGGGCGGTTAGCGTCAGCCAAAGCTCAGGCCTTGGCTTCTTCTTCGCCAGCTTCTTCAGCAGGCGCTTCTTCGGCAGCCGGAGCAGCCGGGGCTTCTTCGGCCGGGCCGCCTTCGGCAGCCTGTTCGGCCATCGCGGTCGCATCGTCGGCGGTCGCGTCGGCCGGGGTTTCGTCGGCGACGGCCTCGGCAACGGCCTCGGCGGTCGCTTCGCTCTTCACCGAACCGGTCGCGTCCGATTCAGCAGCAGCAGGAGCGGCGGCTTCTTCAGCGGCAGGCGCTTCGGCAGCAGCTTCTTCAGCCGGCGCTTCTTCGGCGGCCACTTCCGGAGCAGCTTCTTCGGCAGCTTCGGGTTCGGGTGCCGGAGCGGCGGCAGCGGCGGCGGCGGCTTCTTCGGCGTCAGCCAGCTTCTGCGCCTTTTCTTCGGCGCGTTCCTTGGCCTTCTCGCCCGGAACCGCCTTGTTGGGGTTGTTACGCGCGGCGCGTTCCTGGACACCCGCGGCGTCGAGGAAGCGGGCGACGCGGTCGCTCGGCTGGGCGCCGACGCTCAGCCAATGCTTCGCACGGTCGGCGTCGAGCTTGACGCGCTCGGGATTGTCCTTGGCGAGCAGCGGGTTGTAGCTGCCGATACGCTCGATGAAGCGGCCGTCGCGCGGGCTGCGCGAATCAGCAACGACGATCTTGTAATAAGGGCGCTTTTTCGAACCGCCGCGCGAAAGGCGAATAGAGGTAGCCATGATGTAATCCTTCTTTCCAATTCAAATTCAAAATGTCGGTTGATCGGGTTATTTCTTCTTGTTCATCAGGTTCGCGAGCTCGGGCGGGATGGCGCCGCCACCGAGGCCCGACAGCCCGCCGAGGCCGCCGCCTCCGCCGCCGCCAAAACCGCCGCCGCCCCCAAGACCCGGCATGCCGGGAATGCCGCCGCCCTTGCCGAACAGCGCGCCAAGGCCCTTGAGCCCGCCCATCTTGCGGATTTTCTTCATCGCGCTGGCCATTTCCTGATGCATCTTCAGCACCTTGTTGACCTGCTGCACCGTCGTGCCCGATCCGTTGGCGATGCGGATCTTGCGCTTCGCGTTGATCAGTTCGGGCTTGGCGCGTTCCTTGGGGGTCATCGACCCCATGATCGCGTCGAAATGGATCAGCATCTTGTCGTCGGCGCCGCCCTGCGCCATCGCGGCCTGCGCCTTCTTGATCCCGGGGATCATCCCGGCCAGCGCGCCGAGGCCGCCCATGCGGCGCATCTGGTTCAATTGCGTGCGCAGGTCATTGAGGTCGAAGATGCCCTTCGCCATCTTCGCCGCCATCGCCTCGGCCTCTTCGGCCTGGATCGTTTCGGCGGCGCGTTCGACGAGGCTGACGACGTCGCCCATGCCAAGGATGCGGCCCGCGATACGCGACGGCTGGAAGAGTTCGAGCCCGTCGAGCTTTTCGCCCGTGCCCGCGAACTTGATCGGCTTGCCGGTGACCGCGCGCATCGACAGCGCGGCGCCGCCGCGCGCGTCGCCGTCCATGCGGGTGAGCACGACGCCGGTCAGCGGCACCTGGTCGGTAAAGCGCTGCGCGACCTGCACCGCGTCCTGACCGGTCAGGCTGTCGACGACGAGCAGCGTTTCAGCGGGGTTCGCGGTTCGCGACACCGCCTGCATCTCGTCCATCAATTGCTGGTCGACATGGAGGCGGCCCGCGGTGTCGAGCATCAGCACGTCATAGCCCTGCAGCTTTGCAGCCTGCAGCGCGCGCTGCGCGATCTCGACCGGCTGCTGCCCCGCGATGATCGGCAGGGTGGCGACGTCGATCTGGGTGCCGAGGACGGCGAGCTGTTCCTGCGCGGCGGGGCGATTGACGTCGAGCGACGCCATCAGCACCTTCTTGCGCTCTTTTTCTTTCAGCCGCTTCGCGATCTTCGCGGTCGTCGTCGTCTTGCCCGAACCCTGCAGACCGACCATCATGATGACCGCAGGCGGGGTGACGGCAAGCTCGAGCTCGGCGGTTTCGGAACCGAGCATTTCGGTCAGCGCATCGCTGACGATCTTGACGACCTGCTGCCCCGGGGTAACCGAGCGCAGGACATTCTGGCCGATCGCGAGTTCGGTGACCTGGTCGACGAAGCTGCGGACGACGGGCAGCGCGACGTCGGCTTCGAGCAGGGCGATTCGCACTTCGCGCATCGCGGCGCGCACGTCGGCCTCGGTCAGCGCGCCGCGACCGCGGAGCTTCCCGAAAACATCGCCAAGCCGATTGCTCAGACTGTCGAACATGCGCCTCAAATCCTTGCTTTCGACGCCTGCAACGCAAAAGACGCCGGTGAGCGAAACCTCGCTAACCAGCGGCTATCCGTGGACAGACTTTCCGTCGCGGACATCGATATGCCCGTGCGCAAGATGCGCCCGGACGCGGCCGCCAATACACATTTATGCGCGCGATGGCAAGCGAGCGCGGGGCGGGTGCGTGGTTTGGCTCGGGAAAGCTGACAAATCCTCTTCGTCACCCCGGACTTGATCCGGGGTCCCGCTCAGCAACGGCGAAAAGCGGGACCCCGGATCAAGTCCGGGGTGACGAAGAGGGAAAACCACGTCCCGCATTTCGAACTGGATCAAGTCCCCACCGCAGGCCGTTTAACGCAAATTTCACCGCTTCGCGTCCAAAAGACAAGCGGGTGGTGGGGAATGAACATATGACAGCGACACCAAGGCCACGCGATCGCAGCGAAGGGGCCAAGCGCGATATCGTCGCGGGCGGCATCGTCGTCGCCGCCATCCTGCTGTTCGTCGGCACCGGCAGCAATGTGATGCAGGCGGTCGTCCAGTCGCTCGTCGGCTTCGGCGGCGGCCCCGACAATGTGCTGACCGCGGCGCTCGTCCTCAATATCGCGCTGATCCTGTTCGGCTGGCGCCGCTACGAAGACCTCAACCGCGAGATCCGCGAACGCACCGAGGCCGAACAGCGCGCGCGCTACCTCGCCGACACCGATCCGCTGACCGGCTTCCTCAACCGCCGCGCGCTGATGGCGACCGGGCAGCAACTGATCGCCGACGCCGCGACAGAGAAACGTCAGGTCGCGCTGTTCCTGCTCGACCTCGACCATTTCAAGACGGTCAACGACATTCACGGCCACGAAGCAGGCGACCGCGTCCTAAAAACCGCCGCCGACCGCATCGCGGCGGTGCTGCCGCCGAGCGCGACGATGGCGCGGCTCGGCGGCGACGAGTTCGTCGCGATGCTGCCGTTCGAACCCGCGGCGCTGGACCATGTCGAAGCGCTCGCCGCACAGCTCGTCGCCGCGCTCGAAGAACCGATCGTGCATGGCGCGCAGCATATCCGGACCGGCGCGTCGCTGGGCGCCGCGCTCGCGAGCGATGGCAGCGTCACGATGGAAACGATCGTGCGCCAGGCCGACATCGCGATGTATCATTGCAAGGATGAGGGGCGGAACCGCTTCTGCTGGTTCGAGACCGGCATGGAAATGGCGGTGCAGGTCCGCAACCAGATCGAAACCGGAATCCGCGCCGGCATGCCGCGCGGCGAGTTCGTGCCGCATTTCGAGCCGCAGGTCGACATCGCGAGCGGGCGCCTGCTCGGTTTCGAAATGCTGATGCGCTGGGAGTCGCCCGAATATGGGATGATCCCGCCCGAACGCTTCATCCCGGTCGCCGAGGAAAGCGGACTGATCGGCGAACTGTCGCTGCAGGTCATCGGCCGCGCGATGGAGATCGCCAAGAGCTGGGATCCATCGATCATGCTCGCGGTCAATATTTCGCCGCAGCAGCTCAAGGATCCGTGGTTCAGCCAGAAGCTCGCCAAGCTGCTCGTCGAGACCGGCTTCCCGGCGAACCGGCTTGAGGTCGAGATCACCGAAAGCTCGCTGTTCGAAAACCTGCCGCTCGTCCGCTCGATCGTCACCAGCCTCAAGAATCAGGGCGTGTCGCTCAGCCTGGACGATTTCGGCACCGGCTACAGCTCGCTGTCGCACCTTCGCGCGCTGCCCTTCGACCGGATCAAGATCGACCGCAGCTTCGTCGCCGCCATGCGCGGCAGCGCCGATGCACAGGCGATCGTCGTCGCGATCGTCCGGCTCGGTGAAAGCCTGTCGATGCCGATCACCGCCGAGGGGGTCGAGGACGAAGCGACGGCGATCGAATTGACCCGGCTCGGCTGTGCCAAGGGCCAGGGCTGGTTTTATGGCCGCGCGGCCTCGGCGGCCGATACCGCCGCGCTGCTCGCCGAGCGCGGGCTTCTCCGGGCGCCGATGGTGCCTGAGGGCGGCACCCCCGCGCCCGACGAAGCACCGCTCCGCAAGAGCGCCTGACGCCGCCGGTCGCTAGACTTCACGCCAGCGCGCGCCTACATGCGCGACTATGGCGGATCGCTTCACCAAGATGCACGGCCTCGGCAACGACTTTGTCGTCATCGACGCGCGCGTGGCGCCCGTCGAGATGACGCCAGCGCGCGCCCATGCGATCGCCGACCGGCGCTTCGGGATCGGCTGCGACCAGCTGATCCTGCTCGAGCCATCGATCAAGGCCGATGTGAAGATGCGCATCTTCAACGCCGACGGCAGCGAGGTCGAGGCGTGCGGCAATGCCACGCGCTGCGTCGCGACGCTGATCGGCCAGCCCGCGGTGATCGAGACGCTGGGCGGCATGCTGCGCGTTACCCCGGCCGACGGCGGCGCCGAGGTGGTGCTGGGCGAGCCGCAGTTCGACTGGGAGCATATCCCGCTCGCGATGCCGATGGACACGCGCGACATGCCCGTCGCGTGGGACGAGCTGGAGCATGGCGCCGCGGTCAATGTCGGCAATCCGCACATCATCTTCTTCGTCCCCGAAGCCGACGCCGTCGCGCTCGACGAACTGGGACCGCGGATCGAAACCGACCCGCTGTTCCCCGAACGCGTCAACGTCAATGTCGCGAGCCTCGACGGCCCCGACTGCCTGCAACTTCGCGTCTGGGAACGCGGCGTCGGGCTGACCCAGGCGTGCGGCACCGGCGCCTGTGCCACCGCCGTCGCGGCGATCCGCGCCGGCCTGGTCCAGTCACCGGTGACCGTGTCGCTACCCGGCGGCGACCTGATCATCCGCTGGGCGCCGGGCGAGCCGATCGTGATGAGCGGTGCCGCAACCCGTGTCTATGAGGGCGAGACCGACTGGACGCAGTTCGGATGAGCGTTGCAGTGACGGACGGCCCCGAGGTCGTCAATTTCGGGTGCCGGCTGAATATCGCCGAGGGCGAAGGGGTTCGGGCTGCGGCGCGCGCGGCCGGCGGGCGCGACACCATCGTCTTCAACAGCTGCGCGGTGACCGGCGAGGCGGTGCGGCAGGCGCGGCAGGCGGTACGGCGCGCGCTGCGCGAGCGGCCCGATGCGGATATCGTGGTAACGGGCTGCGCGGCGGAGCTTGAGGCCGAGCGATTCGCCGAAATGGGCGCGCGGGTTGTGCGCAACGACGCGAAGGGCCTGGTCGAAAGCTATCGTCTTGAAGAAAAGAACGGTGCTTCGACAAGCGCAGCACGAACGGGTTTGGAAGGTGGCTTATCCCTCCCCCCGTTTGCCCTGAGCTTGTCGAAGGGCCGTCCTTCTTATGCGCCCGCCCTCTCCGGCGCCGACCACGCCCGCGCCTTCCTCGGCGTCCAGACCGGCTGTTCCCACAGCTGCACCTTTTGCGCGACGGTGATCGCGCGCGGAACCGCACGGTCGGCGACCATCGAAGCGACCCTCGATGCCGCCCGCACCGCGCTGGATCGCGGCCAGCGCGAGATTATCCTGACTGGCGTCGATCTGGCGAGCTATGGCGACGACAGCGGTACGACACTCGCCGCGCTGGTCGAGGCGATGCTGTCTCTTCCGATCGAGCGGCTGCGCCTCTCGTCGCTCGACCCGAACCGCATCGACGACGCACTGTTCGCCTTGCTGACGCAGGAAGCGCGCGTGATGCCGCACGTACACCTGTCGTTGCAGGCCGGCGACGATATGATCCTGACCCGCATGAAGCGCCGCCACCGCCGCGCCGACGCTGTTGCGCTGATCGCCCGGCTCAAGACGGCGCGTGCCGATATCGCGATCGGCGCCGACCTGATCGCGGGCTTTCCCACCGAGGATGGCGCGATGTTCGCGAACTCGCTGGCGCTGGTCGACGATTGCGACATCGTCTTTGGCCATATTTTCCCATACAGCCCGCGCGCCGGGACGCCCGCCGCGCGGATGCCGCAGGTCGGCCGCGCCATCGCGCGCGAACGCGCCGCGACCCTGCGCGCGGCGAATGCGCGCCGGCGCCAGAGCTGGCTCGATACGCAGACCGGCCACACCGCATCGGTGCTCGTCGAGCGCGACGGCACGAGTGGCCACGCCGCGAATTTCGCCGCCGTGACGCTCGCGGTGCCCGCGATACCCGGCAGCATCGTCGAGGTCCAACTGACCGCGCGCGCCGGCGACCGGATGATCGCCGCCCCCATCAAAGCAAAGGATATCGCCGCATGACCGGCCAAAGCTGGAGCGAAAGGCTGCTCGGCGGCTTCCGCCGGACGTCCGAACGGCTCGGCGAGAATCTCGCGGGGCTGACCGGCAAGGCCCGGCTCGACGAGGACGATCTCGACCGCATCGAGGAAGCGTTGATCACCGCCGACCTCGGCCCCGCGATGGCCGAGCGCATTCGCGAGCGGCTGGCGGCGCGGCGCGATGCGGTGGCGGGCGGGGTCGAGGAACTGCGCAAGATCGTCGCCGAGGAAATCGCCGCGGTGCTGCGCCCGGTCGCCGAACCGCTCGACATCGACGCCTTTCCGCGCCCGCAGGTCATATTGGTGATCGGGGTCAACGGATCAGGCAAGACCACCACCATCGCCAAGCTGGCGCATCTGTTCCAGGAACAGGATTATGGCGTGATGCTAGTCGCGGGCGACACCTTCCGCGCCGCCGCGATCGGACAGCTCAAGGTCTGGGCCGAACGGCTCGGCGTGCCGATCATGGCGGGCCCCGAGGGCGGCGACAGCGCGGGCATCGTGTTCGATGCGGTCAAACAGGCAACCGCGACGGGCATCGACGTGCTGATCGTCGACACCGCCGGACGGCTTCAGAACAAACGCGAACTGATGGACGAACTCGCCAAGATCAAGCGCGTGCTCGGCCGCCTCAACCCCGCCGCGCCGCACGACGTCGTGCTCGTGCTCGACGCGACGACGGGACAGAATGCGCTGTCGCAGATCGACGTGTTCCGCGAGGTCGCGGGGGTTACCGGGCTGGTGATGACCAAGCTCGACGGCACCGCGCGCGGCGGCGTGCTCGTCGCCGCGGCCGAGCGCCACGGCCTTCCGATCCACGCGATCGGTATCGGCGAAACGATCGAGGATCTGCGTCCTTTCGACGCCGACGAAATCGCCGGTATCATTGCAGGAAATATAAGATGAGCGACGTGCTTCCCGGCGGCCCCGAAACCGCGCCGGCCGCGCCGCCCGCCAAACATGGCTGGCTCAACTTCGCGATCGACTTCGGGCCGCTCCTCGTCTTTTTCCTGACCTATAAATTCAGCTCGGGCGGGACGGGTGCGTTCGCTGCGACCACCGGGGCGATCAAGGGCACGATCGCCTTCATGGTCGCGATCATCATCGCGATGGCGGTATCGAAATGGAAGCTCGGCAAGATTTCACCGATGCTGTGGATGTCGGGTATCCTTGTCGTCGGCTTCGGCGCGTTGACGATCTGGTTCCACGACGAACGCTTCATCGTGATGAAGCCGACGATCATCTATGCCGCTTTCGCGGCACTGCTGCTCGGCGGCTGGGCGCTCGGCAGGCCGATGCTCAAATATCTCCTTCAATCGGCGCTCGACGGCGTGACGACACGCGGCTGGCTGTTGCTGACCCGCAACTGGGGCTTGTTTTTCGCCGCGCTCGGCATCGCCAATCATGTGATGTACGAACTGGTCGAAGCGAAGCGGATGACCTTCGACTTGTGGCTGACGATCAAGGTGTGGGGCGTTACCGCGCTGTCGTTTGCGTTCACCTTGAGCCAGCTTCCCGTGATGCTGAAACATGGTCTTGCGATCCCCGACGAAGCGGCGCCGAACGAGCAAGCTTGAGCCCTTTCCCCGTCGCTGGCATAGCAAGCCGCAGGGCACCGGGTCGCGCGGCGCCCGACAACAAGCGAGGGGGAATGCCATGGACAAGTTTTTCGGGAATCTTCATGCCGTGCTGGGCGCCGGGCTGGTGCTTGCGATCATCCTGATGCTCGGCCTCAACGGCCAGAATTTCGAGGATGGGATCGCCGCGGGCAACGCCATCATGCGCTGGCTCCACACTTTCTTCGGCATCTTGTGGATCGGGCTGCTCTATTATTTCAACTTCGTCCAGATGCCGACGATGCCGAAAATCCCGGCCGAACTGAAACCCGCCGTGGGCAAGCATATCGCGCCGGCCGCGCTGTTCTGGTTTCGCTGGGCGGCGGCGATCACCGTGCTGCTCGGCCTCGGCATCGCGTTTCACGCCAAATATGCCATCCCCGCCTTCACGCTGCAGGATCCCTACAAGCTGATCGGCGTCGGCATGTGGCTGGGCTTGGTCATGGCGTTCAATGTCTGGTTCGTGATCTGGCCGAACCAGAAGAAGGCGCTGGGGATCGTCGAGGCTGATGACGCGACGAAGGCCAAGGCAGCGCGGACCGCGATGATCTTTTCGCGGACGAACACCTTGCTGTCGATCCCGCTCATCTATGCGATGGTGAACGCCAACAACGGGTAACGCCGATAATCGGCAACGAAAAAGGGCGCTCCGGACAGCCGGGGCGCCCTTTTTTTACATTCGTCGCCCCCGCGAAGGCGGGGGCCGCTATCGAGGTAGCGCGAGGTTGCCAGCGGCCAGTTAAGGGTTGGGCATGCCCCCGGCATGTCCAAGAATGGTCCGGGGGACCATTCGACCCTTCACTCCTTCGCGGGGGCGACGATCAGAATTCTACCGCCGCCTTGTGCATGCGGCCGTTCATCACATAATGCGCGACGCCCAGCTGCATACCCGCCGCCTGTGCATCGTCGATCTCGCGCACGCGCCGCGCGGGTGAACCGGCCCATAGCTCGCGGTCCGGAATTTCCTTATTCTCCGTAAGCAGCGCGCCCGCCGCAAGCATCGCATCGCTGCCGATCCGACAGCCGTTCATCACCGTCGCCTTCAGCCCCACGAACGCCCGGTCTGCGAGCGTGCAGCCGTGCACCATCGCGAGGTGTCCGATCAGGACATCTTCGCCGATGATCGTCGGAAAACCTTCCGGCCGGTGCGGCATCGGGCCGTCGCAATGGACGACGCTGCCGTCCTGGATGTTCGATCGCGCCCCGACGACGATGCGGCTGACGTCGGCGCGCAGCACGCAATTATACCAGATGCTGACGTCAGGCCCAATGGTGACATCGCCGATGATGCGACACCCCGGCGCGATGAACGCGCTGGGATCAATCTGCGGCGTCTTGCCATTGACGCTGATGATGCTGACGTCATTGCGGGTCATTCGCGGCCTCCGATGAGATGTTTCCAGAGCAGGACCGGCAGCGTCGAAGCATAATCGTCGGTCCAGCGGGTGAAGTGCGGGCGCGCGGCGAGCGGCACCCACGCGCCATCATCATTGCTGTCCTTCCGCGGTTTCACGCCGCCGGTCAGTTGCCGCATGCGATCGGGCGCTGCGGTCAACGCGACCCAGTTCGACCCGGTGAGGTCGCTGAAATCATCGTCCCCCGAGCCGGCGTCCATCCGAATCGCGGCGGTCCAGCCACGCGCCTTCGCCTCGGCCGCGAGCACGGGTTCGAGGTCGAAGAAGCGGTTCGAGATATGAACGAGCAGCACCCCGTCGGGCTTCAGCGCCCGCGCATAGATGCCGATCGCTTCCTCGGTCAGCAGGTGAAGCGGAATCGCGTCGGAGGAGAAGGCGTCGATCACGAGGATGTCGAACTTGCCCGCCGGCTGCTCGGCAATTTGCAGCCGCGCGTCGCCGACCACGATCGGCGTGTCGCCCGCGCAATCCGACAGGAAGGTGAATTTGGAAGGGTCGCGCGCGATATCGACCATGACGGGATCGATTTCGAAGATCGTCCATTGCTGGCCGGGTTTGCGATAGCAGGCAAGCGTCCCCGCCCCCAGCCCGACGATACCGACCGCGGCGTTCGGGCCTGCCAGCGCCTCCGCCTTGTCGAGCGTCAGACCAACGCCCGATTGATGGCCATAATAAGTCGTCGGTTCGAGCCGGCCTCCGCTATTGGTGCGCTGTAGCCCGTGCAGCGTTGTCCCATGCGCAAGGCGGCGCTGTTGGCGATATGCATCGTCGGTTACCGTATAGACACCGAAATAGCTGCGCACGCGCATGCCGGTGAAGCTTTCCTCCACCGTGTTCCAGCCTCCGATCCCGAACATCAGCAGCGCCAGCACCAGCACATAGGCCCAGCGCCAGCTGATCACGAGCAGGCCGATGACGAAAATGGCAATGCCCCAGGCGGCCGCAGTCCCTTCGAACGAACCGGTCCAGCTGTAGACCATCTTCCAGCTCGCAAAGGCAGCGATGCAGACAAGCAGCGCGACCATCGTGCGGGCACGCGGTACCGATAGCCCCAGCCACCGGTTCCACGGCAGCAACGCCGGAAGCGGCAGCAGCAACGCTGCCGCGAGGACGAGCAGCGGATGTTCGTAGACCCAGTCGAAAACAAGCGGGGCGACCAGCGCCGCGAACAATCCGCCGAGCACCCCGCCCGCCGACATGATGAGATAGAAAAGCGTCAGGTGCTGCGTCGCGGGGCGGAGGTAGTAGAGATAGCCATGGAGGGCGGTCGCGACGACGAACAGCATCGCAAGGCTGGCGAGCGCGACCATCATCGATCCGCCACCCGAGCTCAATAGCGCGAGCCCGCCGACCCCCAGCAACACAGCGGGGGCGATGAAGGTGATGACCTGGGTCAGCCGGTCCGCGGTCGAAAAGGCGATCACGAAGCTTAAGAGATAGAGGCCGAGCGGCAGCACCCACAGCAAGGGCATGGCGACGATGTCGGTGGTAAGGTGAGTCGTCGTCGACAGCATCAGCCCCGACGGCACCGCGGCGATCAGCAGCCAGTGGAGCTGGCGTCGCAAGGCCGGGCGCGGCTCATCGGCGCCGCCCGCGATATGGTCCAGCGCCGCGTGACTCTGCCAGCGCGCTGCGGCGCTCGCGGCGACGAGCAGCAAGAGCAGCGCATAGCCCGCGGTCCAGCCCCAGCTTTGCGCCGCGAGCGGCAGGCTCGGCTCGACGAGGGCAGGATAGCTGATCAGCCCCGCGAAGCTGCCGAGGTTCGATGCGGCATAAAGATAATAAGGATCGCCCGCGCGAGCGTCGGCGGCAAACCAGCGCTGCATCAGCGGAGCTTGGGCCGACACGACAAGGAAGACGGGGCCGATCGAGGCGAGCAGCAGCAGCGGCACCCACAACGCCTCCTGCCCCGGCGCCGGCGGCGCGACCTCGGCGATGCCGATCGGAAGCCACAACGCCGCGGCGACGAACAGCGCCAGATGGATGATCGCCTGGCGCCGCACGGTAAAGCGCCCGAGCCAGTGGGCATAGGCATAGCCGCCGAGCAGCAGCGCCTGATAGACGAGCATCGCGCTGTTCCACACCGCGGGCGCGCCGCCCAATTTGGGCAGCACCATCCGCGCCACCATCGGCTGGACCTGGAACAGCAGGAAGCTGCCGACGAGAATCGTCAGCACGAACAGCCAGCGGCGCGGCAAAGCGGCTTGCGAAGAGGTCACGCCGTCAGGAGCCGTGCCGCGTGAAGGGCGTGATAGCTGAGCACGCCCGCCGCGCCCGCGCGGCGGAAGGCAAGCAGGGTTTCGAGCACCAGCGCATCGCGGTCGCCCGCACCCGCCGCCGCCGCGGCCTCGATCATCGCATATTCGCCCGACACCTGATAGGCGTAGACCGGAACGGCGAAATTGTCCTTCACCGCCCGCACGATGTCGAGATAAGGCAGCCCCGGCTTGACCATCACGCTGTCGGCGCCCTCGGCAAGGTCCTGCGCGACCTCGCGCAGCGCTTCCTCGCTGTTCGCGGGATCCATCTGATAGGTCTTTTTGTCGCCCTTGAGCAGCCCGCGCGAGCCGACCGCGTCGCGGAACGGGCCGTAAAAGGCCGAGGCATATTTGGCGGCATAGCTCATGATCTGGACATGGCCGAAGCCTTCGGCCTCGAGTGCGGCGCGAATCGCGCCGATGCGGCCGTCCATCATGTCGCTGGGCGCGATGATGTCGGCGCCGGCGCGCGCCTGATTGAGCGCCTGCCCGACCAGCACCTCGACCGTTTCATCGTTGAGCACATAGCCGGCATCGTCGATCAGCCCGTCCTGCCCGTGGCTGGTATAGGGATCGAGCGCGACGTCGGTCAGCACACCGATCTCGTCCCCGAGCGCCTGCTTGATCGCGGCGACCCCGCGGCACATCAGATTATCGGGATTGAGTGCCTCGCCGCCGTCCTCGCTACGCCGCTCGGCCTGGGTATAAGGAAAGAGCGCGAGGCACGGGATGCCCGCGGCGACCGCATCTTTCGCGCGCTCGACAAGCAGGTCGACCGACCAGCGCGACACGCCGGGCAAGCTCGCGATCGGCTCCTCGGTGCCCGATCCGTCGCAGACGAAGAGTGGCCAGATAAGGTTCGACGGCGAAAGCTGCGTCTCGCGCACCATCGCGCGGCTCCAGCCGGTGCGGCGGGTGCGGCGCAGGCGCAGGTCAGGAAAAGCGGCATGGGTCATGCCGGGTGCATAGCCGTGCTGGGCCGCGGGGCAAATGGATAATGGGATGCCGGACTGCCCCTCCCGCAAGCGGGAGGGGCAGTGAGGCTTGCCGGTTTACCGGCTAGCCGCAACGGGGTGGGCAGCAAGCGAGCGTTGATGGCCCACCCCGCTGCGACTAGCGAACAAGTTCGCAAGTCTCGCTGCCCCTCCCGATTTCGGGAGGGAGTATTTTCCTATATCCCGCCCTCGGCACGCTTCGATGCGACATCGGCGAGGCTACCGAGTTTTGGTCCTTCGGCCTGCTTCGCTGCGACCGGCGCCAGCGCGGCACCGGGCACGACCGAGGTCAGCGCGCGAATGCGGGCACGGAAGTCAGCGAGCGCCTTGCCTTCGAGCAGCGCCCGCGTGACGAAGGTCATCGATGCGGGATTCACCGTATGGCCGTTGCGATAGACTTCATAATGGAGATGCGGACCGGTCGAGAGGCCGGTGGAGCCGATATAGCCGATCACCTGCCCGCGATTGACGCGCTGGCCGGCGCGTACCGCGATGCGGCTCATATGGCCGTAACCTGTCCCGAGACCACCCCCGTGACTGAGCTTCACATAATTGCCAAAGCCCCCCGTCCGCCCGGCAACGGTCACGATGCCGTCGGTCACCGCATAGATGGGGGCGCCGTAACCGCCGCCGAAATCCATACCGCTGTGCATGCGCTTATAGCCGAGGATCGGGTGGCGCCGCATTCCGAAGGTCGAGGTGACACGGCCATTGGTCGGCCGCGCCATGCCGCCGCGCTGTTCGCCGACGCCCGACGCCTCATACCATTGGCTGCGTCCATCGACGGTCCATTCGAGCATCGACAGCTTCGGCTTGCCGCCGCGAATCAGTCCGGCATAAAGCAGCTTGCCGGTCTCGCTCTCGCCCGTTTCGGCCCGGCGATGATCGACGATGATGTCATATTCGTCATGGGCGCGAATATCGCTGCCGACCGAAATCTGTTTCCCGATCACCCGCAGATAGGCCTGGATCGCCTCGGGCGGCGCCCCGGCGGCGCGCGCCGAACGGTAGAGGCTGTCGCCGACCCGGCCGCGAATGCGCAGCGGCGTCGCATCGACCGCGATCGGGATGCGGCGCATGATCAGGCGGCCGCCCTCGCGTTCCATCTCGATCCTGAGGTCGAAACGCGCGCGCATCGCCAGCGCCTCGACCGGGCGCGGCATGGTGCGCGCGGCGCGGCGGCCGAGAATGAGGTCGATGCGCGTGCCCGGCGCGATATCGGCGAGCGGCACCGCGCCCGATACCTGGCTCGCGAGCGCCTGCGCTTCGCTGCTGCCGACGCCCGAGCGTTCGAGCAGGCGCGCGAAGCTGTCGCCGCTGCCCAGCGTCGCGGTGAGTTCGATCTGCGGCCGTTCGGGGGTCTGGGTGAGCGGGCGCACCGCATCGGTCGCCGCCATGTGGCGCCCGGTGTCGCCGCCGAGCGCGAGCGGCACGATCATCTGCGCCCGCGCTTCGTTGAAATCGGCGGTATCGAACGCCGGCGTCCCACCTGCTGCAAGCGGCCGGACGCCCGGGAAGGTCGCGATCGCGCTGCCGCAGAGCAGGGTTAACGTAGCAAGGCCGCGCCACCATTCGCCCGAACCGATATTGTCGCCAAGATCGGGAACAAGGTCGAGCTGCGCCAGCCGGTCGCGCCACGTCGGCCGCGGTTCGACGTCGGCGGCCGTCCGCCGCAGCGAGACCGCCTGCGACATCGTCAGCGCGGCCGCGTTGCCGGACATCCCCGCAATGGGTTCGTGACGCTGAAACAAGCTTTGCAACCCCCGCTCGCCGGCTTGGCCCCCGAAAGGCACCGTCGATGATGTTTCCGTGCCCGTACCTGTAAACAAAGGGCGTTAAAGTCAATTTAATGGACAGTTCGCCGATTCGGGTTGCGGTCAGCCGTGGCTTGGCCGGGACGTGGTGCGGAGCGGTAAAGAAAAAGGCGGAATTGAAGCACCCGCCGATCGATCGCCTGTTGCGCGCGGACGCGCCGCATGCCAGCTTGGGACCCAAGAAAATGACCTCTTCCTCTTCCCAGCCGGTCAAGGCTGTCCTTGGCCCCACCAACACCGGCAAAACCCATTTGGCGGTTGAGCGCCTGACCGCTCATTCGAGCGGCATGATCGGCTTTCCGCTGCGCCTGCTGGCACGCGAAATCTATGACCGTGTCGTGGCGATCAAAGGCCCCGCCCAAGTCGCACTGATGACCGGCGAGGAACGAATCCTGCCCCCCGACGCCCGTTATCTGCTCGGCACGATGGAAGCGCTGCCCGTGACGCGCGACGTCGCCTTCGTCGGCATCGACGAGGCGCAGCTCGGCGCCGACCCCGAGCGCGGCCATGTCTTCACCGACCGGATGCTGCGGGCGCGCGGACGCGAGGAAACGATGATCCTCGGCTCGGCGAGTATCCGCACCCTCGTCAAAGGCCTGGTGCCCGAGGCGGAGATCGTCACCCGGCCCCGCTTCTCGACGCTGAGCTATGCGGGATCATCGAAGCTGTCGCGCCTCCCCAAACGGTCGGCGGTCGTCGCCTTTTCGGCCGAGGAAGTCTATGCGATCGCCGAAATGCTCCGCCGCTTTTCGGGCGGCGCGGCGGTGGTGATGGGGGCGCTGAGCCCCAAGACGCGCAATGCGCAGGTCGCGATGTTCGAGGCGGGCGAGGTCGACTATCTCGTCGCCACCGACGCGATCGGCATGGGGCTCAACCTCGACGTCCAGCATGTCGCCTTCGCATCCTTGCAGAAATTCGACGGACGCCGTCTCCGCCGCCTGACGATATCCGAAATGGCGCAGATCGCGGGCCGCGCCGGACGTCACCAGCAGGACGGCAGCTTCGGTACCGTCGGCCTGCCGCAGGGCGGCTTCACCCCCGAGGAAATCCACGCGATCGAAGGGCATCATTTCCCGCCGCTCGCCAGCCTGTTCTGGCGCGAACCCAACCCCGGCTTCGGTTCGCTCGAGCAATTGCTCGCCGACCTTGCCCGGGCACCAGCCGATCCGTTGCTGCGCGCCGCGCCCGAAGCGGTCGATATCGCGGTGCTCAAGCATCTGGCGGGCGATATGGAAGTGCGCGCGCGCGGCAGCGATTTCGACGCCGTGCAGCGATTGTGGGACGTGTGCGGCCTGCCCGATTTCGAGCAGCTCGGCGCCGAGCATCACAGCCGGACGGTGTTCAAGCTCTGGCAATGGCGCACGCAAGGCGACGGGATGATCGATCCCGACTGGTTCGCGCGCCGCCTCGCGCGGCTCGACGATGTCGAGGGCGACATCGACCAGCTCGCCAGCCGCATCGCCGCGGTGCGTTCGCTCTGCTTCATTGCGCAGCGCAGCGACTGGATCGCCGGCGCCGCGGGCTGGACCGAACAGACGCAGGCGCTCGAATCGCGATTGTCCGATGCGCTGCACGCCGCGCTCGCGCAGCGCTTCGTCGACCGGCGGCTCGCGCTGCTGCTCCGCGACGCGGGGCAGCGCAACACGGCCTTGCCCGTCGCGGTCGGCCTCGACGGCACCGTCGCGGTCGACGGCGAGGCGATCGGCACGCTCAAGGGTTTCCAGTTCAAGGTCGATCCGGTGGCGCGCGCCAGCGATCACAAGATGCTGCTCGCCGCCGCCGAAAAGCATCTGCGCGCCGAACTGGCGCGCCGCGCGACCGCGCTCGCCGAGGGCGAAGACGGCGCGCTCGCGCTCGTCGCCGAACCCGGCACCCCGCCGCGCCTCGCCTGGAACGGTCATGTCGTCGCCTGGCTGGCCAAGGGACCGACGCTGGTCCAGCCATCGATCCAGGTCGAGCCCGCGCTGCGCCGGCTCGAACCTGCGCAGGTCCAGGCGATCACCGAACGGCTGCAGCAATATGTGGCGCGGCAGCTTGCCCGCCACGCCGGCCCGCTTGCCGCGATGGGCACCGCCGCCGGCGACCTGTTCACCCCGCCGCGCGTCCGCGCGCTGCTCGCCGCGATGACCGACGGCAGCGGACTGATCGCGCGCGCTGCGGTCGATGATCAGCTTGCCGCGATCAGCGCCGAAGAGCGGCCGCAGCTTCGCAAGCTTGGGCTCACCATCGGCTCGCTCGACATTTTCCACCCGCAATTGCTGAAACCCGAAGCCGTACGCTGGCGCGCCGCGCTGATCGCCGCGCAGCAGGGCACGCCGATTCCCGCGCTGCCGCCGCATGGCGCGGTGTGGCAGAAGGACGGCGCCGCCGCCGGGCTGGGCGTTGCGGGGTTCCGGCGCTGCGGCACCGGATGGCTGCGCATCGACATGGCCGAGCGGCTCGCACGCCAGGCGCATGCCGCCCGGCTTCAGGCGGCAGCGCCGCCGACGGCGCCGATTGCGGGCGGTGCCGACGATCATGAGAATGAGCACCGCGGCGAAAGTGCGCAGGAAGACAGCGCATCCGCGGCCGCCGTCTCGGGCTTTGCCATCGACCCGGCGCTGGCGACCTCGCTCGGCCTTGACGAGGACGCGCGGCGCGCCCTGCTCCAGAGCGTCGGTTTTCGCATCATCGGCGAGCCCGCACTCGACCGCTGGCGCTGGTCGGGGCTGAAGAAAGCCGACAAGCGAGGGCGCGACAAGCGTCGGCGCCGGTCGCAGCACAAGGAACGGAAGGACGCGGCGCCCGCCCGCGTCAACGGCGATGCCACCCGCCCGCCGGTCAAGCATGGCAAGGCACCGCGCCCCAAAACCGGCAAGCCGGGCCAAACCGGACCGCGCGTCCTCCGCGACGACCGTCCTGCACGCCGCGGCCCGTCGCCGAACAGCCCCTTCGCGGGACTGGCGGCCCTTCTCGCGGGCGCACGCGAGGATTGATGGCCAGTCCGGGCGCGGCAGGGAGCATCCGGCTCGACAAACTGCTCTGGTATCTGCGCTTCGCGCGGTCGCGCAGCATCGCACAGGCCATCGTCGCGGCGGGACATATCCGGCTCGATGGCCGGCGCGTGACGCGTTCGTCGTGCGCCGTCCATGTCGGCCAAACGCTGGTACTGCCCGTCGGCGAACGGATCGAGGTGATCCGCCTGCTCGCGCTTCCGGCCCGCCGCGGTCCGGCGGGCGAGGCGCAGGCCTGTTATCGCAAGCTCGAACCCGAAACGCCGCCCGCGCCCATTTCCGCTATCAGCGGCAATGGAAAAGCTGTGGCCCCAAAAGGCGCCGGCGCCCCTATCGAGTGAGAGTGATTCGCAACTGTCGCTAAGCGTTGACGCACGATAGTCGCGCGGCATAGAGGCGAGCCGATATGAGAGCCTGACGGCCGCATCGCCGTCACCTGAGGGAGCCGAACCCATGACCTATGTCGTCACCGATGCCTGCGTCCGTTGCAAATATATGGACTGCGTCGAGGTGTGTCCGGTCGACTGTTTCTATGAGGGCGAGAATATGCTCGTCATCAATCCGAACGAGTGCATCGACTGCGGCGTGTGCGAACCCGAATGCCCCGCCGAGGCGATCCTGCCCGACACCGAGAGCGGCCTCGAAAAATGGCTCGAAGTGAACACCAAGTTCAGTGCCGAATGGCCGAACATCACGGTCAAGAAGGACAGCCCCGCCGACGCCGACGAGTATAAGGGCGTCGAGAATAAGTTCGAGACGCTCTTCTCGCCGGAACCCGGTGAAGGCGACTGAGTCGCAAGACCATGGACGAAGGATCGGGGCGGCCATTCCGCCCCTTTCTTTTTGGCGGCAACGGCATTTGCAGCACGTAACAGGATGGCGTCTTTCGGCCGGAAGCTGCCGTCCCGTCCATCGTCACCCCGGACTTGATCCGGGGTCCCGCTGGAAGTCGAGAATTGCCGCTGCCTCAAAAGAAAAGCGGGATCCCGGGTCGAGGCGGAAGAGCCACGGGTCTCCTCCGCGGATGACGAAGTGAGAGGCAGGAAGCGGCCAATTGTTGCCGTAGCCCCTTATAAACTTCGTCATTCCCGCGAAAGCCGGAACCCAGAGCGTCCGTTAGTTGGCCCATCCCTGGGTTCCCGCTTTCGCGGGAATGACAAATGTTGGGGACGGCGACTCTGCCTGGCTCCAAAGCCGAAACCGCATCCCTTTCCTACATTATTCCGCCATGCTAGCCCCTTTGCCATGGACCGTATGAACCACTCTCCATCACCCTTGAGCGATGCCGCATTTCCCGCTCCCAGGGGCCGAACAGAGAGGGGAGGTGCCGTGACCTTTGTGACCTTTGGCGTGACCTTCGGAATAAAATTGCGCGAGTCCTTCGGCCGCGCCCCGCTACTGCCGACTGCTACTGTCGAAGCGGCAATGATGATCCGACTTCGGGACCGCGCTGGCCGATTTGCCCTCTTGAAACCCTTCGCCTTGCCGCCGATGTAGGGCGACGGAGGGGCGAGCCCGCCGGTTCTCGGCGCGGCGCTCCAATAATGAAGGACGAAATTCCAATGATCGACCCGCTCGCCGCCCTTGTTCCCGTCGTCGTCGAGCAGACGAGCCGCGGCGAACGCAGCTTCGACATTTTCTCGCGTCTGCTGCGCGAACGGATCGTCTTCGTCACCGGCGAGGTCGAGGACAATATGGCCTCGCTGATCGTCGCCCAGCTTTTGTTCCTCGAATCGGAAAATCCGAAGAAGGACATTTATATGTACATCAACTCGCCGGGCGGCGTCGTCACGGCGGGCATGGCGATCCACGACACGATGCAATATATCCGCCCGCGCGTCGGCACGGTATGCATCGGCCAGGCCGCATCGATGGGCAGCTTCCTGCTCGCGGCAGGCGAGCCCGGCATGCGCGTCGCGCTGTCGAACGCCCGCGTCATGATCCACCAGCCCTCGGGCGGCGCGCGCGGTATGGCGTCGGATATCGAAATCCAGGCCCGCGAAATCCTGCGCATCCGCAAGCGGATGAACGACCTGTATGTGAAATATACCGGCAAGCCGTTGAAAGATATTGAAAAGGCAATGGACCGCGACACCTTCCTCGAAGCCGAAGAAGCCAAGGAATTCGGCCTCGTCGATCAGGTGTTCGACCGCCGCCCCGGCCTGCCCGGCGACGAAACGGCCGAGGTGAGCGAGGGCCCGACGCCCTGACCATCCGGCCTGGCAACCGGGCGGTAACCGCGTTTCTTGACGCGCGCTTTGCCGCCTGGCGCTAGGCGGGACATTGTCCCGATGTCACCCAATTGCCATATTGTAATCGGGTGGCGGCGGGTTAGGATAAAGGCGGCCGTGCCCTTTTGGCGCCCGCCATAGGAAGTTTTATGACGAAATTGAGTGGCTCGGACAGCAAGAGCACCCTTTACTGCTCCTTCTGCGGCAAATCGCAGCACGAAGTCCGCAAGCTGATTGCCGGGCCGACCGTGTTCATCTGCGACGAATGCGTCGAACTGTGCAACGACATCATCCGCGAAGAGATCAAGGGCGGGATCGCCGCGCGCAAGGACGGCGCGGTGCCGACGCCGCTGGAAATCTGCCAGCATCTCGACGCTTATGTGATCGGTCAGAACACCGCCAAGCGCGTGCTGTCGGTCGCGGTGCACAATCATTACAAGCGCCTCGCCAATTCGGGCCGCGGCGACGACGTCGAACTGGCGAAGTCGAACATCCTGCTCGTCGGCCCGACCGGCAGCGGCAAGACCCTCCTCGCGCAGACGCTCGCACGCTTCCTCGACGTGCCCTTCACCATGGCCGACGCGACGACGCTGACCGAAGCCGGCTATGTCGGCGAGGATGTCGAGAATATCATCCTGAAGCTGTTGCAGGCCAGCGACTACAACGTCGAAAAGGCGCAGCGCGGCATCGTCTATATCGACGAAATCGACAAGATCAGCCGCAAGGCCGAAAATCCCTCGATCACGCGTGACGTGTCGGGCGAAGGCGTCCAGCAGGCGTTGCTCAAGCTGATGGAAGGCACGACCGCGAGCGTTCCGCCGCAGGGCGGCCGCAAGCATCCGCAGCAAGAATTCCTGCAGGTCGACACGACGAACATCCTGTTCATCGCGGGCGGCGCGTTCAGCGGCCTCGAAAAGATCATCGGCAACCGCCTGCAGGGCAAGTCGATCGGCTTCGGTGCGCATGTCGCCGGCCCCGACGAACGCCGCGCCGGCGAGATGCTGAAGCAGATCGAGCCCGAGGATTTGCTGAAGTTCGGCCTGATCCCCGAATTCGTCGGCCGCCTGCCCGTCATCGCGACGCTCGAGGATCTCGACGTCGATGCGCTGGTCAAGATTCTGGGCGAACCCAAGAATGCGCTGGTCAAACAATATAAGAAATTGTTCGATCTGGAGGAGGTCGCGCTGACCTTCACCGACGACGCGCTCGTCGCGGTCGCCAAGAAGGCGATCGAACGCAAGACCGGCGCGCGCGGGCTGCGCTCGATCGTCGAGGCGATCCTGCTCGACACGATGTTCGACCTGCCCGACCTCACCGACGTGGTCGAGATCGTCGTCGACAAGGATGTCGTCGAGGGCCGCAAGGACCCTGTGCGCGTCTATGCCGACAAGGCGAAGGAAGCCGGCGACGCCGCCTGACACGACTCGCGGCGCGCGCCCGGCGCGCCGCCGCGACCATGTTGCATTGCAGCAACAGTAGCGGGAAAAAACGCAATCGCGTTTGCGCCTGAGGCGCAGCGCGAAACGAAAATTCGCGCTTTTCCGACGCGCCCCGCCGCTTCTCCGCGGCGCGATCCTGCCGTCGTCCCGAATGGCTGTAACAAGTCTGCCACATCGACCCTTCAGGGGCGCGGACAGGTGAAGCGCACCCCCCAATTTGCGCGCTTGCCCTATGCATCAATTAAGGGACATCCAGAGATGAAATTCCGTTACACGCTTGCCGCAAGCGTCGCGCTGCTTCCGGTCGCGCTGCTTTCCTTCCCCGCCTTTGCCCAGTCGACCGGTTCGTCCGACTTCGACGAAATCGTCGTCACGGGCACGACCTCGCAAGACGTCGCCGGCATCAAGATTCCCGATTCGCCCAAGGCGAAGGTGGTCATCGGATCCGAACTGATCCAGCACCAGCGCCCCGGCCAGTCGATCAACGAAATCATCAACCTCGTTCCCGGGGTCAGCTTCACCAACAACGATCCCTGGGGTTCGAGCGGCGGCAACTTCACCATCCGCGGTTTCGATTCGTCGCGTATCTCGCAGACCTTCGACGGCATCCCGCTCAACGATTCGGGCAACTACGCTATCTATACCAACCAGCAGGTCGATCCCGAACTGGTCGAGACGATCAACGTCAACCTGGGTTCGACCGACGTCGACAGCCCGACCGCCGCCGCGGTCGGCGGCACCGTCAACATCAACACGCTGATCCCGAGCGAAGAGCTGAGCGGGATGATGAGCGCATCCTACGGCAACATCATCGCCAACGGCGCCGGCGACCGCCCTTATTACCGCGTCTTCGGCCTGCTCCAGACCGGCAATCTGACCCCGTGGGGCACGCGAGCCTGGTTCTCGGCCTCGACGACCAACAACGTCGCGGCGTTCGCCAACTACGGCAAGGTCCGCAAGCAACAGTATAACGGCAAAATCTATCAGCCGATCGGCGACAATGGCGATTTCATCGCGATCGCTGGCCACTATAACGAGAACCGCAACAATTTCGGCGGTTCGCCGCTACGCGCCAACGCGATCACCGGCGAAAAGGACGGCCGTTTCTACGACATCGGTGATCCCACCAAGGGCGGCGGTTTTCCTTGTGAAATTGGGTATCTCAACAATGACCCGACCCAGCCCAATAACTGCGGCACCGAATTCGAGCGTCGCTACAATCCCTCGAACACCGGCAACGTCCGCTGGCAGTCGCGCTTCACGCTGACCGACCGCCTGACGCTCTCGTTCGATGGCGCCTGGCAGACCGTCAAGGCGAATGGCGGCGGCACGACCTTTGCCAATGAAGGCTTCTTCACCAAGAAGAACAACGCCAATGGCCTGACCTTCACCGGCACCGGCAACTATGGCGGCGCCTTCTACTTCGGCCGCGATCTCAACGGTGACGGCATTCTCGGCAAGGTGACCCTGCTGTCGCCCAGCCAGACCAACACCAACCGCTGGGTCGCGATCGCGAACCTCGTCTATGACATCAACGACACGAACCGTGTCCGCCTGTCGTACAGCTATGACCGCGCGCGCCACCGCCAGACCGGCTCGGCCGGCTTCCTGTCCGCGAACGGCGAACCGGTCGATGTGTTCCCGATCAACGATCCGGTCACCGACGTCGATGGCAACGTCCTGCAAAAGCGCGACCGCCTGTCGTTCGCGACGCTGCACCAGGTCGCGGGCGAATATCGCGGCGAATTCTTCGAAGAAAAACTGATCGTGCAGCTGGGCCTGCGGGCGCCCTTCTTCAAGCGCGACCTCAACAATTATTGCTTCACGTCGAGCACGGGCGGCAGCTCGGGCGCCTTCGTCGAATGCGCCCCGGCCGATCAGATCGCCGAATATCAGACGGTCTTCCCCTATGCCTTCAACGACACTACCGGCAAACCTTCGGGCGCCGCCTTGCCGCAGAAGCGCACGCTGAAATATGACAAGCTGCTGCCGAACGTCGGCGCGGTCTACAAGATCACCCCCGACCTCAGCTTTGCGGCGAGCTATACGAAGAACCTGTCGGTTCCGAGCACCGACTCGCTGTACAGCGCCTTCTTCTTCCCGGCCGACGATATTTCGTCGGAGCGCAAGGCGGAAACCTCGAACAGCTTCGACGCCGGCTTCCGCTACCAGACCTCGAAGATCCAGGCGGCGCTGACCGGCTGGTATTCGAAATACAGCAACCGCCTCGTCACCTCCTATGACATCGACGGCAACGGCACCGACACCAACCTCGGCCCGGTCGAGAAATATGGCATCGATGCGAGCATCGCCTACCAGCCGGTCGATGCCATCTCGCTCTACGTCTTCGGTTCGTACCTGAAGTCGAAGATCGAGCGCGATGCGGTGACCGGCTCGTGCAAGGACGACAGCGACATCGAACTCGCCGGCCTCTGCTACATCCAGGACGGCGTTGCCTATCTTCGCACCGGCGGCAAGCGCGAGCGCAACGCGCCCGAATTCCTGTTCGGCGGGCGCGCGGAAGGTAATTTTGGCGGCTTCACACTGGGCGTCCAGGCCAAATACACCGGTTCGCGCTTTATGAACGACATCAATGGTGTCGTCGGGACGGCCGTTAACAGCAAGGGCGAGACGGTGCTGATCGCCCCGGGCGCCAAGTTCAAAGGCTACACCGTCGTCGATATCGACCTCCGCTACTCGCTCGCGAGTGCTGGCCTCGAACATTCCTACCTTCAGTTGAACGTCAGCAACCTGTTCGACAAATTCTATGTCGGCTCGTTCAGCGGCAGCCTCGACGGGCTGGCGAGCGCGAGCGGCGCGTTCGTGAACTTCGGTTCGCCGCGCGCGATCAGCGCCTCGTTCGTCATCGGCTTCTAAGCCGTCCGATCGCAAGCGAAGACGGGGCGCGGGAGGAAACTCCCGCGCCCTTTTCTTTGCAGTCATGGCGCATGAAGGAATGGCTGATATCGGCCGAGAGTTGCCGTCCCGTCCATCGTCAGCCCGGACTTGATCCGGGGTCCCGCTTGACCTCGAAAACCGTCGGCGCCCTCAAAAAAAAGCGGGATCCCGGGTCAAGCCCGGGATGACGAAGCTGTAGAAAGCGACGCCCGCTCCCCACCCCAAAACCGCCATAACTCCGGCTGCGATAGGATCAACCGGCGGCGATGCGCCGCGCGGTATCCTGGACCAATGCGATCATGTTGGGGACGCCCTGCGTGCGGTTCGACGACAGCTGGCGCGTCAGGTCGAAGGGCGCGAGCGCGGCGGTGACGTCCATGGCCGCCACATCGGCGGCCGGCTTGTCCTGCACCGCAGCGAGGACGAGCGCGACGATGCCCTTGGTGATCGCGGCGTTGCTGTCGGCGAGGAAATGGAGACGGCCATCGGCCTCGGGCACCGGATAGACCCAGACGCTGGCACTGCAGCCGCGCACCAGCGTCGCGTCGGTCTTGAGCGCATCGGGCATCGGTTCGAGCTCGCGCCCCAGTTCGATCAGCAGGCGATAGCGATCGTCGCCGTCGAGAAAATCATATTCGTCGAAAATGTCGGAAAGGCTGCGCATCGCTGTGCCAGTGGCAGATTTGCACGCCGCGCGAAAGAGGCTGCGGCGGTTTCGTGCCCGCGCCGCCCCGCAAGGGATGGGGGCGGCGCGGATCGGTGCGGGGCGACCGTTACAGGTCGACGCCCGCCGCGATGGCTTCGAGCTTGCGCAGCCGTTCCTTGAGATCGGCGATCTCGATCCGCGATCCGGCATGCGGGACCGCGGGATCCTGCGCTACGCTGTGGCCCGCGGCGAGTTCGTCGCGCTTCAGCGCGATCCAGTCACGCCAGCCGCGCAGCGCGACGAGGCTGATGATCGTGAGCGCGCTCAATGCGATGGTCGCGGCGAGCAGGGTGGCACTGAGTTCGGAAGCGATGATGGCGGCCATGGGTCGGCTCCTTCTTCGTCACGGGTCAGGGGAGTGAACGATCGCGCAGCCGTTCGATCTCTTCGTCGAGCGTGGCGGCGCGATTGTGGTCGGTGGCGATGCGTTCGAGGACCTGGATCCGTTCCTTGAGCGCGCGGATTTCGGTCTGCAGCGCCTTGGTCTCGGCATCCTGATTTGGGTTGCCGGTGAAATATTCCTGCCCGCGATGGTCGCGGCGCACGCCATATTTCGCCCGGATGATGCTGCCGATCGTCACGATGAGGACGATACCGATGACCATCTCAAAGGGATTCATGGGGAAAGATCCTTTCCGTCTTATCGTTGTCAGTTCAGCGGCGTGTCGCGCAGCTTTTCAATCTCTTCGGCGACGTCGACCCCGCGATCGGTCGCGATGCGTTCGAGGACGCGGACGCGTGCTTCGAGCCGCTCGCTCGCCGCCGCATATTGGGCCGCCTTTTCGGCGGTCAGCGCGGCCTGCGCCTCGATCATCTTCTGCTGATGCTTCGACCAGAAGATGAAGCCGGCCAGCAGAAAGGGCGCGAGCGGCACAAGAATCCAGATGGTGTCATCCATGGCCTATCTCCTCAATTCGAGGGGCGCCGCAGCGCCTCGATCTCATGGCTCAGCCGGTGGCCTTCGTCGGTGACGATGCGTTCGACCACCGCCAGGCGGTCCTTCACCGAACCGAGTTCGGCACGCAGCTGGGCGTTTTCCTGGCTGATCAGCTTGACGCGTTCCATCGCCTCGTCGCTGGTCTTGGGATAGACCGCCTTGCCCCAGCTGTTTTCGAGCGGATAGCCGTTCTTGATGCGCAGCCAGGTGGTGAAAATCCAGCCGCCGATCCCGACAACGCCGAGGATGGCGACGACGGGAGCAAGGGCACTGAGGACGTCGAGGTTCATGATATTTCCTTTTAGCGCAAGCGGTCGATCTGGTCGGCGAGCTGCGCGGCCTGTCCGTTGGTTTCGGTCGCGATGCGTTCGAGCACCGCAATCCGTTCTTCGAGCCGGCCAATCTGGCTGGCGAGCTTGGCATTGTCGTCGGCGAGCAGCTTGATTTTTCGATCAGCGTCGGGGTCGGTTCGATGAACCGTGCCACCCCATTCATTCTCGATCGGATAGCCATGCTTGGCACGGATCCAGGTCGTGAACATCCAGCCGCCGATTGACAATGCGATGATCGCGATGACGAAGGTGGGGCCACCCCAGCTCATGATTTGTCTCCCTGTTGCCGTCTATCTTCGTTGCCGGTCCGCGTCCCGATTACCGGCCGATTACCGGAGAGCGTCGATTTCGTCGGCGAGCCGGCGGTTGTGGCTCGTGTAATAGAGTTCGATGTCGGCGAGCCGGCGATCGATGTCGCGGAAGCGCGAGCGGATGTCCCGGGTCGACGCGCTGGGGTTCGAGCGGACGCCCTGCCAGAACTTCGCTTCCTCGTTCGAGCCGTAGAGCGCAAAGGGCTTCGGCGTCCCCATCATCCCGATCACGATATAGGCCAGAAACGGAAAGCCCGAGCCCATCAGCGTGCCGAGAACCATGCCGACGCGGATCCACAGGACGTCAATCCCCATGTAATCGGCAAGTCCCGAACAGACGCCCAGCCATTTCGCATTCTGTTTGTCGAGATAGAATTTGGTGCGGCTGGCCGACATCTCAGTTCCTCCTGCTCATATTTTCAAGCTGCGCCAGATCTTCATCACTGCGAACCGCGGGGCGGAAGTCGGGATGGTCGGCGCTGATGATGCGTTCCACGGTATGGAGACGATTCTCGAGCCTCCGGGCCGTATCGTAAAGTTCGTCGAGCAGTTGCTCATCCTCGCCGGTCAGCGTCTTGGCCTGCTTCCACTTCGTCACATAGTGGAGGATGAGCCAGGGCAAGCCAAGGAAGATGGCGGGAACGACGACGATGGGAACGATGATATCTTCCATCGGTCGGGCTCCTTAATTCTTGCCCTGCGCGGCCTTCAGCGCGGCCAGTTCGTCGGCGACCTTGTCGGCCGCCTGCAGTTCGGCGATCTCTTCATCGAGCGACTTTTTATAGCCGAGGCCCAGCGCATCGGCGCGGCCTTCGGCTTCGTCGACGCGGCGCTCGAGAATCTCGAAGCGCGAGAAGGCGTCTTCGACCCGGTCGCCGTTGGTCATCTCGCGCAGGCGATAGCGGTTCTCGGCGCTTTCGAGGCGATTGACGACGCTCGACTGGCGCGCGCGGGCTTCCGAAAGCTTCTTCTGCAGCTTGGCAATATCGGCTTCATAGCCGGTCAGCGCGTCGTCGAGGACGGCAATCTCGGCCTTCAGCTTGTCAGCCATGTCGCCGGCCTTCTGCTTTTCGACGAGCGCCGAGGTGGCAAGGTCTTCGCGGTCCTTCGACAGCGCCAGTTCGGCCTTTTCCTTCCAGCTGTCCTGCAGGCTTTCAAGCTTGGCGATATGGCGGCGCATTTCCTTCTGGTCCGCGATCGTGCGGGCAGCGGAGGCGCGGACTTCGACGAGCGTTTCGTTCATCTCGAAGATGATCTGGCGGATCATCTTTTCGGGGTCTTCGGCCCGGTCGAGCAGGTCGGTGACATTGGCGGCGATGATGTCGCGGGTGCGTGAAAAAATACCCATTGGGAAACTCCTGTCGAAAATCTTGAGACCTTGAATATTGTTCTCGTGAAAAATGCTGGTGCCGGGGCGGGGCAAGGGGGTGAGTGCCCCGGCACCAGTGCCGGTCATGCCGTAAAGCTGACCGCCGGGGTTGTAGCAACGGCGACTTGCGGCTGATCGATCACGCCGACGAGGATGGCCAGCGCTGCGACCGCGCTGAGCGCGAAGGTGGCGGCTTGGGCAAACATCGTCTTCATGGCTTCGATCTTCCTTTTGTTTTCGCTGCACCGGCACCAGTGCGCCGGTTCGTCTGATACTATGCAGGGGGTATGCCAATTTTCCGAAACCCCGAAAATCTGCGTAACTTCACACTGAAACGGCCTCACCAGCGAATTTCTCTTGCCAATCAACGGGAAATTTTGCCAATGATTGGGAATGGAGCGCGAAACGCAGTTCATCGGCCAATCCGCAGCTTTCCAGGATGCGGTCGAGCGCGCAAGCCAGGCGGCAACGCTCGACCGGCCGGTGCTGGTGATCGGCGAGCGCGGGACGGGCAAGGAGTTGATCGCCGAACGCCTGCACCGGCTGTCGGCGCGGTGGGATCGTCCCTATGTGATCATGAACTGCGCCGCGATGCCCGAGACGCTGATCGAATCCGAACTGTTCGGGCACGAGGCGGGCGCCTTCACCGGCGCGACGCGCACGCGCGCCGGGCGCTTCGAGGAGGCCGACGGCGGCACCCTGTTCCTCGACGAACTCGCGACAATGTCGATGGGCGCGCAGGAGCGGCTGCTGCGCGCGGTCGAATATGGCGAGGTGACGCGCGTCGGCTCGTCGCGTCCGATTCGTGTCGACGTGCGCATCGTTGCGGCGACCAACGAGCATCTGCCCGCGCTGGTCGACGAGAACCGCTTTCGCGCCGACCTGCTCGACCGGCTGTCGTTCGAGGTCATCACCCTGCCCCCCTTGCGCGCCCGCGAAGGCGACATCGAGGTGCTCGCGACCTATTTCGGCCAGCGCATGGCGGCGGTCGTCGGCTGGGAGGAATGGCCGGGCTTCGGCCCGCGCGCCCTCGCGCAGATGGAGGGGCACGACTGGCCGGGCAATGTCCGCGAACTCAGGAATGTCATCGAGCGGGCGATCTATCGCTGGCACGATCCCGAACGGCCGGTCGACGCGCTGAGCTTCGACCCGTTCGCCAGCCCCTGGCAACCGGTTCATCGACCGGCGGCGAAGACCGCCGAGGCCGCGAATCCGGCCGCGGCGGCCGAGGCAGCGCCGCCCGCCGCCGCACCTTCGGGTGCGGTCAGCGACCTGCGCGGCGCGGTCGACGCTTATGAAAAGCAGATCCTGGCCGACACCATGGCCCGCTGCCGGTATAATCAGAAGGTCGCGGCCGAATCGCTGGGGCTGAGTTATGACCAGATTCGCCACGCGCTGAAGAAGCATGGGTTGAATCAATAGCAGTATATCCGTTGCCCCCGCGCAGGCGGGGGCCGCTGGCGTTTTACAAGACATGGCAACGTGAGGCCGATAGCGGCCCCCGCCTGCGCGGGGGCGACGGATATGCATTGGCTGGCCGTTTACTGCCCCGGAAGCTGCGCGTTCAGCGCCTCGAGAATCGCATCCTGCCCCGACGCCAGTTCGGCGATGCGGTCGCGCAGCGCATAGATGTCGGGAAGACCGTCGATCGCCTCGTCGACGCTGCGCTCGACATAGAGGCGGTCGATGTCGGCGAGCGCGCCGGTGAGCGGGGCGCGCGCCGCGGTCAGCCGCGAGATCGCCTGTTGCGCGACCACCCAGGGTTCGCTCGACACCGGCGCCCCGGCGGCCGCCGAAACGAGCGCCGCGGTCGCATTGCGCTCGGCAGCAAATGCCTGCTGCCCGCTCGCCGCATCGCTTTCCCAGCGCGCGAGCCGGCCGGCGAGATCGGCGGGCAGCGGTCCGGGCGGCGTCACCGCGACCGGCGGCGGCGCGACGTCGAAGCGTCCCTCGATCGGCCGCTTGGCGAGCGATGGCGCCTGCGTTTCCTTCGCGGCAACACCCGCCGGCAACAGCAGCGGAACGGCAAGGGCCAGCGGGAGGGCCAGCGGGATCGAAAGAAGGGGGCGCTTCATCGTCGACCCTGATATGAGCGGCGGCGCGGCGCAGCAAGACCGAATCGGATAGGACGCGGCACGCCCGCACTGTCCGCCGAAAAAGCGCGAAAAGCGCGGAAATATGCGGTTGACAGCAACGGCCTGTGACGTTAGTGGCGCTGACTTTCCCGCATGCCGGAAAAATCGCCTGCTTTGGCGGGTGGATGGTAGCGCGGGTGACAATAGATTTTGATTGGATGGAAGACCATGTTCGCAATCGTGCGCACGGGCGGCAAGCAGTATCGCGTCGCCGCCGGAGACAAGATCGCCGTTGAAAAGATCGACGGCGAAGCTGGCGACACCGTGTCGCTGGGCGACATCCTGCTGGCCGGTGACGGCGGCGAAGTGAAGAGCGCCGACGGCCTCGTCGTTTCGGCCGAGATCATCGCCCAGACGCGCGGCGAAAAGGTCATCGTTTTCAAGAAGCGCCGCCGGCACAATTATCGCCGCCGCAACGGCCATCGCCAGTCGCTGACGCTGCTGCGCATCCTCGCCGTCGGCGATGCCAAGAAGGCCGCGCCGAAGAAGGAAGCCGCCGCGAAGGCAGAGGCCGCTCCGGCCGCCGAAACCAAGGCCGCTGCGCCGGCTCCGGAAGCCGCCAAGAAGGCCGCCCCGAAGGCAGAAGCCCCCAAGGCCGAAACCGCCGAAAAGAAGCCCGCTGCCAAGAAGGCAGCCCCCAAGAAGGAAGCCTGAGCGCGGCAACGCGGCTCGGCCCCTCGTACGAATTAAGGAGCATCAGTCATGGCACATAAGAAAGCAGGCGGTTCATCGCGCAACGGTCGCGACTCAGCCGGCCGTCGCCTTGGCGTGAAGAAGTTCGGCGGTCAGGAAGTGATCGGCGGCAACATTATCGTGCGCCAGCGCGGCACGCGCGTCTATCCGGGCGTCAATGTCGGCATCGGCAAGGACCACACGCTGTTCGCCACCGCCGAAGGCCGCGTCCGATTCCACGATGGCAAGCTTGGCCGCAAATATGTGTCGGTCGACGCCATGGCGGAAGCCGCAGAATAGGACGATCTGTCAGGGTCGTCCACCAGGGATGACCCGGAGCTGTCCTTTCCGCCACAAAGCGGAAACAAGGTTCGAAAAGAGGGAGACGGGTCACCCCCGTACTCCCTTTTTTCTTGTCTGATTTCTGCCGCTTGGCAGGCAGGCGCGAAAACAGGGCCATCCGTCTCCCTCGCTATCGATTGTCGTCAAAGCGTCACCATCTGGCGCCACGGCGACAGGCAATTGGGAGTGATAACATGTTCGCGCGTACCGAAAGACTGTTGCTGCGGCCCGGCTGGCAGGAAGATGCCCCGGCGCTGACGCGGGCGATTGGCGAAGAAGCCGTGGTCCGCAACCTCGCACGCGCCCCTTGGCCCTATGGCGAAGAAGAAGCGCAGGCATTCCTCAGCCAGCCCGTCGACCCGTCGCAGCCGCGTTTCCTGATCTTTGCCCGCACCGGCGGCGCGCCGCGCCTCGTCGGCGGCTGCGGCATTTCGCCGAGTCCTGAGGGTCCGCTCGAAATGGGCTATTGGATCGCCCGCCCCTATTGGGGCCTGGGCTTTGCCACCGAAGCCGGACGGCAACTCCTGCGCATCGCCCGCGCGATGAGCCTGCCGAAGCTCGGCGCCGGGCACTTCGTCGACAATCCGGCGTCGGGCGCGGTGCTGCGCAAGCTCGGCTTCCGGCCCACCGGCCGCATCGCACAGCGCTATAGCCTCGCGCGCGGCGGCGAGGCGGCGTGCGCGCTGTTCGAGGAAGGCGATGGTGACGGCAGCAATGCCGTCATCCCCATGCGCGGCCGCATCACGATCGAAGAAGATTTTCGCGAAGATATCAGGCTGATGGCCGCTTGATGCGGCGCCGTTCCCCCTTCTCGTCACCCCGGACTTGATCCGGGGTCCCGCTTACTCTCGAAAACAGCAGATGACTTCAAAAAAGCGGGATCCCGGGTCAAGCCCGGGATGACGACGAGAAAAAACGCAGCGCGGCCGTTTTCGGGCGAAACCAGCCATTAACCAGCGCCCGGATCGCTCGCATCCTACCCCCGCATCTTGTTCACCATGCCCATGATGTCGTCGAGCGGGTTGCCGTCGCCATCCATGTCGAGCATCTTGCCCAATCCGCCCAAGCCACCCGCCGACGGAGCCGCGCCGCCGCCGACCGATCCGCCGAGCACATTACCGATCAGATCGCCGAGACCGCCACCGCCGCCCTGCGACTGGCCGCCTTGCTTTGCCATATAGCCGGCGACCATCATCGCGAGCATCGGCAGCATCTGCTTGAGCAGCCCCGAATCGAGCCCGGTCTGCTCCGCCGCCTGCCCGGCAACCGTCCGGCTGACATCTTTCGACCCGAAAATCTGCCCGAGCACATCATTGCCCTGACCGACCGGGGTCGGCCCCGACCCCAGCACCGAGTCGAGCAGGCCGCCGCCGCCAAGCTGGCCGAGCAAGCCGCCCAAGCCTTCGATTCCGCCCGATTGCGCCTGTTTCTTGAAACCGCCGAGGATCGCGGGGAGGAGCGCTTCGGCGCCCTGCTTCGCCATCGCGGGCGGCACGCCAAGCTCGCTCGCCATCGATTCGATGCCGCCGGCCTGCTGTAATATGTCGGTGAGGTTCATCTGTTTTCTCCCGCTTCCGGCGCGGATCGAACCGCGCCAAGCCGCGTTACTATAGCAGCGCGCGGGCGGACGGCGAGCCGTTCATTTGGCTGTCATTTCCAGATGCATAGTCTTAGCCTGCGGCCATTCGACTCGCCCCGTCCGGGGTGGGCCGCCTTACAAAGTGGGAGCAAATCGATGAGTATTTTCGGCAAAATCAAGGACGCGATTTTCGGCAAGAAGGCACAGGCGGCCGAGCCTGCCGCCCCCGCTGCCCCCGCCGCAGGGTCGGTCGGCGCGGCGCTCGACGCAGCGACAAGCGCGATGGCATCGGTCCCGGCTGCCCCCGCTGAGATCAGCGAAGTCGATGTCGAGGCGATCCTGTCGGCGCAGGCCGCCAATGCCGGTCAGCCGCTCAACTGGCGCACCTCGATCGTCGACCTGATGAAACTGGTCGGCATCGACCCCAGCCTCGACAACCGCAAGGAGCTGGCGCAGGAACTCGGCTATACGGGCGAACTCAACGGCAGTGCCGAAATGAACATCTGGCTGCACAAGGCGGTGATGCGCGAACTCGCTGCGAACGGCGGCACGGTGCCCGCCGACCTGACCGACTGATAAACGGTCGATAATTTTCGACGGGGGCCGGGAGGGCGAAGGCCCTCCCGACCCCTTTTCGTTGACCGGTACGCTCCCGCGCCTAGACAGGTTTCAACAGAAACAAAGCCGCAAGGGAGCGCTCACGTGCACGACAGCCTTTCCACCCCCGTCAGCCGCCGCCGCACGCTGGCGACATTGGGCGCCGGCACCGCGGGATGGGCGATGAGCGGCCCGGCGCTGGCGCTGGACGCGGCGCCGCCGAAAAATGACGCGCAAAAGCTGCTCACATCGGTGGCCGACAATCTGCTCGCCCATTCGCCCGAGGGCGCGACCGCGCTCGGCATCGATACCGGCGATCGCGCCGCGATGCGCGGACGCCTCGGCGACCGCTCGGCCGCGGGGCAAAAGGCGCTGGCCGATACCCTGAAAGCCGATCTCACCCGAGTCCGCGCGCTCAGGACCGAGGGGCTCGACCATGCGACGCGCACCAGCCTCGCGGTGGTCGAAAGCGCCTATGGCGTCGCGCTCGACGGCTTTGCCCAGCCCTATGGCGATGTCGCGGTCGGCGGCTGGCGCAACACGCCCTATGTGGTGATCCAGAATGTCGGTTCCTACCTCGACGTGCCGAAGTTCCTCGACAGCGACCATCCGGTGAAGACCAGCGCCGACGCCGAAGCCTATCTGTCGCGCCTCAATGCCTTTCCCGGCGCGCTCGACGGGGAGACGGAGCGGCTGAAGGCGGCGGGCGCGCAGGGGCTGATCGCCCCCGCCTTCCTGATCGACAAGGCGGTCAAGCAGATGGAAGCAAGCCTCGCCGACGCCAAGGCAGGCGGCAGCATGGTCGAAAGCCTGGTCCGCCGCGCTGGCGAAGCGAAGATTGCGGGCGACTGGAACGCGCGCTCGGCGAAAATCGTCCAAGGCCCGGTCGCTACCGCGCTCGAACGCCAGCTTGCTGAACTGAAGGCGCAGCGGCCGAAGGCGGTGATGGACGCGGGCATGTGGGCGCGCCCCGGCGGCGACGCCTTCTACGCCTGGGCGCTACGCGCCTCGACGACGACACGCATGACCCCCGACGAGGTCCATATGATGGGCCGCGCCGAACTCGCCGAGTTGCATGGGCGCATGGACCCGATCCTCAAGAAACTCGGCTACACGCAAGGGTCGGTCGGCGACCGGATGAACGCGCTCGCCAAGGATCCGCGCTATAAATTTCCTGACAACGATGCCGGCCGCGCCGAGATCGTCGCTTATATCCAGACCTGGCTCGGCAAGATCCGCGCAGAGTTGCCGCGCGCTTTCCGGACGCTGGTCAAGGGCAATGTCGAGGTGAAGCGACTGCCGCTCGCCGAGGAGCCGGGGGCGCCTGCGGCCTATGGCGGCGCGGGGTCGATCGATGGCAGCATCCCCGGCCGCTTCTGGATCAACCTCCGCACGACCGAATTGCACAGCAAATATTCGCTGCCCGACCTGACGATGCACGAGGCGATTCCCGGCCACGCCTGGCAGGGCGAATATGCGAACAAGATGCCGCTGATCCGGACGATGCTGGCGTTCAACGCCTATTCGGAAGGCTGGGGACTCTATGCCGAGCAGCTCGCCGACGAACTCGGCCTGTACGATGATTTCGAGGTCGGGCGTCTCGGCTATCTTCAGTCGCTGGCGTTCCGTGCCTGCCGCCTCGTCGTCGACACCGGCATTCACGCCAAGCGCTGGACGCGCGAGCAGGGGGTCGAGTTCTTCGTGCGCGAAAATGGCTCGAACCCGCTCGAGGTCGCGAGTGAAGTCGACCGCTATTGCAGCTGGGTCGGGCAGGCCTGCGGCTACAAGGTCGGGCACAGCGAGATCGTCCGCCAGCGCGGCCGTGCCCGGACGGCGCTGGGCGCGAAATACGACCTGCGCGATTTCGACAATGTCGTCGTCGACGGCGGCAATGTGCCGCTCGACGTGCTCGCGAAGAATGTCGACGATTATATCGCGAAGGCCGGGGCGAAGGCGTGACGCGTCGCTGCACTGCGCTTCTGGCGTTCGGCGCGGCGCTGCTCGTTCCGGCGGTGGCGACTCACGCACAGGAACAGGAAGGCGGCCGCGTCGCGATCGTGACGTCGGACGTCGGCCGCTTCTTCGCGCTGTACGACGATCCGGCGCTCGCGGCGCAGCCGGGCGCCATCGCCGCACGCTACCTCGCCGAGCCGACGCCGGGGCTCGCCGAGTTCATGACGCTGCGCCGGATCACCCCCGACCGGCTGGCCGCCGCCCTGCGCGACAAGCGGCAGGTCTTTGACGACGCGCGCGGCTGCGCGGCGAAGCTTGGCGGCATCCGCCCGCGCCTCATCGCCGCGACCGACAGGCTCGCCGCGCTTTATCCGCAAGCGAAGTTTCCGCCGATCACCATCGCGATCGGCCGCGCGTCGACCGCCGGGACCGCGAATGCCGGGGGTCTCTACATCGGGCTCGAAGCCCTGTGCGCCGCAAAATTCATTGAAGCCAACGACGAAGACCGCTTTGTTCACGTCATTGCCCATGAATATGTCCATGCGCAGCAACCGCTGGCGCAGGTCGAGGACCCCGAAGAAAAAGTGTTGCGTGCCGCGCTGGGCGAAGGGGTCGCCGAATTCATCGGCGAGCAGATGTCCGGTTCGGTCGGCTATCCGCTGCTTCACCAATGGGCCAAGGGACGCGAGAAGGAATTGGAAACCGCATTCCTTGCCGAGAAGGACGAAAAAGCCATCGGGTCGCGCTGGCTCTATAACAAGCAAGGCACCGATGGCTGGCCCGGCGACCTTGGCTATTGGGTCGGTTATCGGATCGTCAAAAGCTATTACCACCGTGCGCCCGACAAGGCGGTGGCGCTGCGCGAAATCATCGAGATGACGGACCCGGCCGCCTTCCTCGCGGCAAGCGGCTGGACGCCGGGGATAGCCCTCTAACCCCGGCGCGCGCACCTATTTCTTTCCGAACAGCGATCCCGCGATGCCGCCAAGGTCGTTGAGCGGGTTGCCGTCGCCGTCGCGGTCGAGCGCGCCGAGGATGCCCGAAGCGCCGTCCTGCTGGAGCATCGTCGCGAACCGGCCGAGCGAACCTTCGCCGCCGATATGGCCGACGATTTCCTGCAGCTTTTCGAGCGGCAGCCCGGTCGCTGCCGCGGCGCCCTCGGCGGTGTCGCCCTGCATCGGATGTTGCTTGGCGAGCGCCGCAATCGCCGATTCGACATGCTCGGGCGACAGGCCGACCTTTGCCGCAAGGTTGGTCACCGTGTCGTTACCCGAAATCTGGCCGAGAATATTGTCCAAGATGCTCATGTCATACGCTCCTATTTGGCAAAGCCGGGGCAACGCTATCACGCCGAAGGGAACGGCGCGAGGTCCGGCATGACAAATCCCTGCCGCGCGGGCGCCGAAAAGAGCAGGTCGCGGCTGTAGAAGCGCAGCGGCCAGTCGCGTGCGCCCATAGGCGAGAGCAGCAGGCCGTTGACGCGCTCTGTCAGGCCGGTCGCGGCCGTTTCTGCGAGGAACAGGCGCACGCCGGCGACATAGGCGCGAGTGATGCCGTCATGATAACCCTGGGTGTCATCGTTCACGCCGCCGACGCTCTCGTTATAGCGGCTGATGATGCCCGCAATCTCCGCATCGACGTCGATGTCGAGGCGTTCGCTGACGAGCCAGAGGCAGGCGCCCAGATGCGCCTCGTGCGTCCATGCCTCGCGCGGCAGGGCGCGCGCGAGCAGGCCGGTGCCGATCGCGCGGATATCGTCGTCGCGCTCGAACAGACGCGGGGTGAAATCGGCAGTCATGGTCCGGTCCTTCCGGGTGAAGAAGCACCCGGAAGAGTTCCGGGTCAACTATGCCGCGACAGCGGCCTGCGGTGCGGCTTGGCGGACGCCTTCGTCGACATGGTCCGCAAATTGCGCGAAATTGTCGATGAACTGGCCGACGAGCGTTTGCGCGGTGCGGTCATAGGCGGCCTTGTCGGCCCATGCGTTCCGGGGATCGAGGATCGCGCTGTCGACGCCGGGCACCGCGACCGGATATTCGAAACCGAAGTTCGGGTCCTTGCGGAATTCAGCGTCATTCAGGCTGCCGTCGAGCGCCGCGTTGAGCAGCGCGCGCGTCGCCTTGATCGGCATGCGTTCGATGCCGTCCATCGTCGCCATGCCGCCGGTCCAGCCGGTGTTGACGAGCCAGCACTGGACCCCGCCCTTGGCGATGCGTTCTTTCAGCAGATTGCCGTAGACCGACGGGTGGCGCGGCATGAACGGCGCGCCGAAACAGGTCGAGAAGGTCGCCTCGGGCTCGGTAACCCCGATTTCGGTCCCCGCAACGCGCGCGGTGTAGCCCGAGAGGAAATGATACATCGCCTGTTCGGGGGTCAGCTTCGCGATCGGGGGCAGCACGCCATAGGCGTCGGCGGTCAGCATGATCACCGTCTGCGGCACCGGTCCCATATTCTCGGTCGACGCATTGGGAATGAAGTCGATCGGATACGAACCGCGGCTGTTTTCGGCGAGGCCGTTGTCGTCGAAATCGAGCTCGCGCGTTTCGGGATCGATCACGACATTTTCGAGCACGGTGCCGAAGCGCTTCGTCGTCGCGAAAATCTCGGGCTCGGCCTCAGGCGAGAGGCGGATCATCTTGGCGTAGCAGCCGCCTTCGAAGTTGAAGACCGCGGTGTCCGACCAGCCATGTTCGTCGTCGCCGATCAGCGTGCGCGACGCGTCGGCGGACAGCGTCGTCTTGCCGGTGCCGCTGAGGCCGAAGAAGACCGCGGTGTCGCCCTTGGGGCCGATGTTCGCCGAGCAATGCATCGGCATCACGCCGTCCACCGGCAGCAGGTAGTTGAGGATGCCGAACACCGACTTCTTCATCTCACCCGCATAGGCCGTGCCGCCGATCAGCACGAGTTTTTCGGAGAAATTGACCGCAACAACCGTTTCGCTGCGCGTACCGTGCCTTGCGGGATCGGCGCGGAAGCTCGGTAGGTCGATAATCGTATATTCGGCCGCGAACGCCGCGAGTTCGTCCGCGGTCGGGCGGACGAGCAGCGTGCGGATGAACTGGCTGTGCCAGGCAAGCTCGGTGATCACCTGCACCGCGACGCGATGCTCGGGCTGCGAACCGCCGAACAGTTGCTGACGGAACACACGCGGACGTGCCGCGAGATAGGTGAAGAAATCGGCCTTGAGCGCGGCGAAATGATCGGGGGTCATCGCGACATTGGTCTTGCCCCACCAGATGGTGTCGGCGGTCTCGGCATCCTGGACGATGAACTTGTCTTTGGCGCTGCGACCCGTGTGCTTGCCGGTTTCGACGACGAGCGGGCCGTCCTTTGCGAGCAGGCCTTCGCCATGGCGGACCGCATCTTCGACCAGTTGCGCCGTGCCCCAGTTCTCGGCGACGTCCGCCGCCGTTTCCACGGCTTGATTGCCGATCACCACCTTGGTCATTGTCTTGCCTTTCCCATGTCCAGCACCCCTTTTGCATAGGTATGCATATCATGCCAAGCCGAAGGGCTTGGGCCCGCATTTGCAATGGGTGCCGACGTGACGCCGATTCCGTAAATCCCGGTCGCGTTAGCGAGGATGGGCAAAGAGGTCAAAAGATTAAAGCGGAGCCGGGCGGCCCTTGCGACGAGCGTACGCCTATGGAACCGACGCCATTCGTCGCAGTTGTCGCTGGGCGGCAGATCGGCTAATTGCTGCGGTCCGCCCAATGGAAAGAGCATGACGGCAACCATCGCGCTGGTCGACGACGACCGCAACATCCTGCAATCCCTGTCGATCGCGCTCCAGGCCGAGGGCTTCGTCACACGCGTCTATTCGGACGGCGAGGCGGCGCTGAAGCCGCTGATCGACAATCCCCCCGACCTGGCCGTCTTCGACGTCAAGATGCCGCGCATGGACGGGCTCGAACTCCTGCGCCGCCTGCGCGAGAAGAGCCAGCTTCCGGTCATCTTCCTGACCAGCAAGGACGATGAGATCGACGAGGCGCTGGGCCTCGCGATGGGCGCCGACGATTATATCGCCAAGCCGTTCTCGCAGCGCCTGGTCATCGCGCGCATCCGGGCAATCCTGCGCCGCGTCGAACTCAATCGCTCGACGCCGAGCGACGATGACGAACCCGTCGCCGACCCGATCCTGCGCGGACGGCTGCAGATGGACCCGGCGCGCCACAAGGTGAGCTGGGACGGCAAGGACGTCACGCTGACGGTCACCGAATTCCTGATCCTCGAAACGCTCGCCAGCCGCCCCGGCATCGTGCGCAGCCGCAACCAGCTGATGGACGCCGCCTATCAGGACGATGTTTATATCGACGACCGGACCATCGACAGTCACATCAAGCGATTGCGCCGCAAGTTCCGCGAGGTCGACCCCGAATTCGACGCCATCGCCACCCTTTATGGCGCGGGTTACCGCTTTGCCGACGATGGCTAAGCCCTCCGCCGCGGAGCAGGAGGAGGCCCCGCTCGTCTGGTCGGCGCGCTGGTCGCTGACCGCTCGCATCCTCGCGGTCAACATCCTTGCGGTCGCGCTGCTGGCGGGCGGCTTCTACTATCTCGACACCTATCGGTCGCGGCTCGTCGACACGCGCATCGACGTGATGGAAGACAAGCTCGAGATGCTCGACGCGGCGCTCGAGGCGGCGCGCCCCGACCAGCGCGAGCGGCTGATCGGCGAGTTCACCCGTGCGACCGAATCGCGGCTGCGCTTCTATGCCGCCGACGGGCGCCTGCTGTCCGACAGTTTCCGTACCGCACCGCCGACCTATACGCTGCGCGACCCCGACCTGCAGCCGTGGAAGCGCGACGCGGCGCGCGCGATGGACCGCGGCATCGACTGGATCGTCGGCGCCCCCTCCTATCCCGAATTCGAGGAGCCGGGGGTCGACCGCGCGTCGGCATGGCCCGAGGTCGTCGAGACGCAGCACAGCGGGCTCGAAACCAGCCGCTTCCGCTACGCGCCCGAACGCACGCCGCTGCTCAGTTCGGCGCGGATCGTCGAGCTCGACACGCCGCAGACGATGCTGATGACGCTGAACGCGCGCGACATCACGCGCACGGTGCGCGCCGAACGCTTCCGGATCGCGATTGTCGTCGCGGTCGTGCTGCTCGCGTCGGTCCTGCTTTCGCTGTTCCTCGCGCGCACGATCGTCCGCCCGCTGCGCAGGCTCGCGCGCGCCGCAGTGCGCGTCCGGCTGGGCCGCGCGCGCGAAGTCGTCGTGCCGCGCCTGCCCAGCCGCCGCGACGAAATCGGCACGCTTGCACGCGCTTTGTCGGACATGACGCAGGCGCTGCGCGAGCGCATCGACGCGGGCGAACATTTCGCCGCCGACGTGACCCACGAGCTCAAGAATCCGATCGCCTCGGTGCGCTCCGCCATCGAAGGTCTCGGCCGCGTCAAGACCGACGAGCAGCGCGAACAGCTGCTCGCGATCGCTGACGAGGATGTGCGCCGGCTCGACCGGCTGGTGAACGACATCAGCGAGGCGAGCCGGGTCGACGCGCAGCTGTCGCGCACCCTGTTCGAGCCGGTCGACGTTGGGATCATGATCGAATCGATGCTGGCGGGCCGTGCCGCCAGGCAGGACCAGAACAGCGAAAAGCCCCGCATCGCCTTTGCCCGCCCGCGCAAGGACACCGCGATGGTGATGGGCGACGGTCACCGGCTCGAACGCGCAATCGACAATGTCATCGACAATGCGATCAGCTTCTCGCCTCCCGGCGGCCTCGTATGCATCGCCGCGACACGGCTGGGCGACGAGGTGCATGTTCGCGTCGACGACGACGGCCCAGGCATCGACCCCGCGCAACGCGAGGCGATCTTCCGGCGCTTTCACAGCGAGCGCCCCGAAGCCTTTGGACGCCATAGCGGCCTCGGCCTCGCGATCGCGCGGACGATCATCGAGGGGCATGGCGGGACGGTGGCGGCGCGCGACCGCGACGATGGCCAGCGCGGCGCCAGCCTGCTGATCACCCTGCCCGCGCGCGAGGGAAATTCCGAAACGGGATAGTTAGAGTCTGTCCTGAAGAGATTGAAGCGTCGTGATTGCCCTGTGAAGCCCGCCGGCGAGGAGCGGCGTGCAGCAGGGGCTGGTGGCCCCTGCCAGCGCCGCGACGAAGTCCGGCGGGCTTCACAGGGCAACCGCTTCGCGGCGGGCCGATTTTGGCCCAGGGCCGCGTCCCTCGTCGGTCACTATGCTTCCGCATGGCTCCCTCCTCGCTCCTTGCCCTGAGCCAAAATCGACTCCGTCACGGCGCTTCAATCTCTTCAGGACAGACTCTATGGCGGTTTCGCGCCTTGCGGCGAATCCCGCACGCCGGTAAGCGATTGCAATGTTTGCGGGTCGCATCGCTCCACAGATCGTCAATATCCATGCCAGCTGCGTCGCGGCGGGCGGGCGGGGTATCCTGTTGCTCGGCGCTTCGGGTCACGGCAAGTCCGACCTGGCGCTCAGAATGATCGATCGCGGTGCGCAGCTGGTCGCCGACGATCGCTGCGACATCTGGTTCGAAGACGGCCGGTTGCAGTGCCGCCCGCCCGAGAATCTCGCCGGCAAGATCGAAGTGCGCGGCGTCGGCATCGTCGAGCGCCCTTATGTCGCGCCGGTCCCTCTCGCGCTCGCGGTGCGGCTGGTAGACCGCTACGAACGCATGCCGACGGCCAGCCAGATCGAAACGGTGGCGGGACACGAACTGCCCGCGCTGCTGCTGTCCGCCTTCGAGATTTCCGCGCCGATCAAGATCATGATCGCGCTCGATGAGCTGGAGCGTCGATCATGACCCGGCACGCCGAACCCCGCTTGCTGCTCGTCACCGGTTTGTCGGGCGCCGGCAAGTCGACCGTATTGAAGGTGCTCGAGGATCTTGGCTGGGAGGTCGTCGACAACCTGCCACTGTCGCTGCTCGAGGCACTGATCGCCGCACCGGCGAAGGGCAGCGACGCCAGCCGCCCGCTCGCGGTCGGCATCGACAGCCGGAGCCGGGGGTTCAAGCCGAGCCGGCTGGTCAAGCAGATCAAGTCGCTGCGCGAATCGGGCGGACGCGACGTCCAGACGCTGTTTATCGATTGCGCGGGTGCCGAGCTCGAACGCCGCTTCTCCGAGACCCGCCGCCGCCACCCGCTCGCCGAGGACCGCCCCGCCGCGGACGGCATCGCGCGCGAGCGCGAGATGATGGAATCGCTGCGCCGCTGGGCCGAGCATGTCGTCGACACGACCAACTACAGCAGCAACGATCTGCAACAGGAAATCCGCCAGCGCTTTGGCGACACCGGCCAGGACGAACCGGTGCTCAATGTGATGAGCTTCGGCTTCGCGCGCGGGCTGCCGCGCAATGCCGATCTGGTGTTCGACATGCGTTATCTGCGCAATCCGCACTGGGATACCAGGTTGCGCCCGGGAACCGGGCTCGACCGCGACGTGTCGGCCTATATCGTCGCCGACCCCGCCTATGAGGCGACGGTCGCGCAGATCGAGGCACTGCTGATCGCGTTGCTGCCGCGCTATCGCGCCGAGGGCAAAAGCTATGTCACCATCGCTTTCGGGTGCACCGGCGGGCGTCACCGGTCGGTCCACGTCGCCGAACGCGTGGCCAAAAGGCTGCGCGAGGCGGGCCATGCGCCGACCGTTATTCACCGCAATCTTGACTCTGCCCCGCAAGATGGGCTTGAGGGCAGGCCCCCGCCCGCGCCTTCCGCGTCCGGCAATGGGAAAGCATAGGGGTCGAGGACTGCATGCCCACCGATAAAGCCTTGCCACTGCTGGGGATGGTACTGGTAACCCATGGGCGACTCGCCGAGGAAATGGTGACCGCGATGGAACATGTCGTCGGTCCGCAACGCGCGATCGCGACCGTTTGCATCGGCCCCAACGACAATATGGAAATGCGGCGCAAGGAAATCGCCGATGCGATCCGTGCCGTCGACGAGGGGCGCGGCGTGATCATGCTGACCGACCTGTTCGGCGGCACCCCGTCGAACCTCGCGATCAGCCTGCTCGACAGCGGCCGCACCGAAGTGATCGCGGGCGTCAACCTGCCGATGCTCATCCGGCTGGAAAGCGCGCGCAAGGCGATGGACCTGCGCGCCGCGGTGATCGCGGCGAAGGAAGCGGGCCAGAAATATATCTCCGTCGCATCCGAAATGCTGGGGGTGGGTTGATGAGCGAGGTGTCCGAGACGGTCGAAATCACCAACCAGCGCGGACTGCACGCGCGCGCCAGCGCCAAGTTCGTCACCTTCGTCAGCCGCCTGCCCGACAGCGTGTCGGTCGAGGTCGAAAAGGGCGGATCGCGCGTCAACGGCACCTCGATCATGGGGCTGATGATGCTCGGCGCCGCCAAGGGCGATTCGATCACCATCCACACCAGGGGCGAGGGCGCCGACGCCGCGCTGCTCAAACTCGTCGGGCTGGTCAAGGACAGCTTCGGCGAGGATTGACCCGATGACCGGCCGCCGCAGCCGTATCGAAAGCCTGTCGAACCCGCTGGTCAAGCGGATGCGGCTGCTGCGCGAAAAGCGCCACCGCCGCGCCGAGGGCCTGTTCCTTGCCGAAGGACTGCGCATCGCGACCGAGGCGCGCGCAGCAGGGGTGCTGCCGCACTGGCTGTTCCTCGCCGAGGAGGGCGCCGCGCACCCGCTTGCCAAGGCCTTGGTCGACGCGACGCTCGCGGCGGGCGGCGAAGTGATCGACACGACACCCGCGATCCTTTCGAAACTGTCGGGCAAGGACAATGCGCAGACGATCGTTGGCATCTATGCCGAACCGAAAACCGCGCTGACCGGCCTCGACCGCGATAGCGCGCCAATCTGGCTGGTCGCCGAACGGCTACGCGATCCCGGCAATCTCGGCACGATGCTGCGCACCGGCGACGCGGTTGGTGCGGGCGGCTTGATCCTGATCGGCGAAAGCACCGACCCCTATGCGGTCGAGGCGGTGCGCGCGAGCATGGGCGCGATCTTCACCCAGGCGCTGGTACAGGCCGAATGGGACGAATTCCTCGGCTGGCTGCGTGCCGGGCGCGGCGAACTGGTCGCGACCTGGCTCGGCGACGATACGCAGGATTATCAGGCGGTGCGCTATGCCGCGCCGACCTTCATTCTGATCGGCAATGAATCGCAAGGAATGCCCGCCGATTATGCCGCGGCGGCCGATGTGCGGGTGAAGATGCCGATGATGGGCAAGGCCGACAGCCTCAACGCCGCGGTCGCCGCGGCCGTCATGGCATATGAGGTGCTCAACCAGCGGCGAAGCTGAACGGCAGGGCTCCTTTCGGTTCAGGCGGCTGCCAGCTCTATGCTAATATGCCTTTCCCACCCGTTCGCATCGAGCGAAGTCGAGCCGAGTGCGATGTTGATCGGCGTCTCGACTTCGCTCGACATGAGCGGACGCCAAGGAGTATCCCGTGTCCAAGCTCTTCCCCCTGCCCTTACTCGCCTCGACCCTCGCCCTTGCCGCCTGCGTCCCCGCGGCCGAAGCGCCGCCATCGCCGGGCAAGCCGCCCGCCGCCGCCTATCTGGCGCTCGGCACCGAGCCCGGCTGGACGCTCGAGATCACGCCCGGAATGCTGAACTATGACGGCGATTATGGCGATACCAAGATCGTCGTCGCCAACCCAGGCGCCCGGCCGGGCATCAATGGCGAGCGCTATGTCACCCGGCGGCTGACGGTCGATGTGACGCACGGCGAATGCAGCGACGGAATGAGCGACCGCCGCTATCGCGACATGGTGACGGTCACCGCCGATGGCCAGACGGTGAAGGGTTGCGGCGGCGGTATCCTGTCGCCCGCCGAACTCGCCGGGACCAACTGGACCTTCGTGTCGATCGGCGGCGTGGCCGTAGCCGCCGACCGGCCGACGTCGCTGCGGTTCGAAGGCGGCCGGCTGAGCGGCAGCGCGGGCTGCAACCGCTTTTCGGGCAGCTATAAGCACGCCGACCGGACACTGACCGCCGGACCGCTGGCCGCCACCGAAATGGCGTGCCCGGGGCCGGGCATGACACAGGAAAATGCCTTTTTCGCGCTGATGCGCGGCGCGGTGGGCACCAGCTTTCCGACCGACGGAACGCTGATCCTGACCGGTCCCGGCGGGCAAACGGCGGTGCTGAAGCGGGCGATCTGATAGCTCTTTCCACCCGTGCGAACAGGATGCGCTGAAACGTCAGCTTTGGAGTGGGAAGCGGGCATCGCTTTCTACAGCTTCGTCATCCCGGGCTTGACCCGGGATTCCGCTTTTTTGCGGGCTTCCGCAACTTTCGACGTCAAGCGGGACCCCGGATCAAGTCCGGGGTGACGAAAAGGGATAACGGCAGCTTCCGGCCGAAACCAGCCAGCAAAATCGCAAGCCGATCGCCGCCCGGCGGGGCCGCTATTCCCCCGCGTCGTTGACCGCCGCCGGTGCCGCCGCGAGCTTGGCGAGCGGACGGGCCGCCTGTTCGGCGACCGGAAGCGCCGGAATTTCGCGGTCGCCGGTTTCGATGTCGAGCGCCTCGAAACGCCGCGCCTGTGTCAGCACCTGCGATTCGAAGCTGCCGACAAAGGCGTTATAGGCGCCCGTCGCCTGATCGAGATTCTTGCCGACGCGCGCGATATGCGCGCCCATCACCGACATGCGCGCATAAAGTTCCTTGCCGAGTGCGGCGATTTCGCGCGCCTGATCGGCCAGCTTTTCCTGCCGCCACACCGCCGCGACGGTGCGCGCGATCGCGATGAGGTTGGTCGGCGTCGCCAGCAGCACCTTGCGTTCGAACGCATAGTCCCAAAGCTCGGCATCCTGATCGAGCGCGGCGGCAAGGAAATGCTCGCCGGGCACGAACATCACGACGAAATCGGGGGTATCGGGAAACTGGTTCCAATAAGCCTTGGCGCCGAGCGTGTTGACATGCGCCTTCATCGCCGCGGCGTGCGCGGCGAGATGCGCCGCCTTCTCGCGCTCGTCGACCGCACCGAACGCGTCCTGATAGGCGTTCAATGACACTTTGGCGTCGATCACCAGGCTCTGTCCGCCCGGCACCTTGACGACGACGTCGGGGCGCAGCCGTCCGCCGTCGCCGTCGTTCACGCTGACTTCGGTCTGGAAATCGGCATGTTCCGAAAGCCCGCAGCTTTCGAGCACATTGCGCAGCTGCTGCTCGCCCCAGCGCCCGCGCGCCTTGGGTGCGTTGCGCAGCGCGTTGACAAGCTTCGCCGCTTCGCTCGACACGCGTTCGGTGCCCTCGCGCATCGCGGCGATCTGGCCGTGGAGCAGGCCAAAGGCGTCGCGGCGCTCGGCCTCGACCTTCGCGACCGCCGCTTCATATTTTTCGAGCCGGTCGTGGACCGGGTGGAGCAGCGCCTTCAGATTCTGCCCCGCGGTCGCCTCGCTTTCCCGGAAGCGCGCCTCGGCGCGTTCGAGGAACGCCTTTTGCGCGCCATCGAGCATCACCTGCCCGACCTCGCGGAACTGCGCGGTAAGCGCCGCCTGCGCATCCTTGAGCTGCGCGATCTGCGCATCATGCGCCTGGTCGCGGGCCTTCTGCTCGGCAAGCAACGCCGCAAGCTGGCGATCCGCCGCCTGCCGGGCGTCGCTCTCGGCCGCGAGGTCGGTCACCGCGCCCCGGAAGCGTTCCGCAAGCCCGTCGCGCTCGGCCTTGAGCGCGCCCGCTTGCCGCCCGGCGAAAAGCCAGCCGATCAGGCCGCCGGCAGCGAGAGCGAAGAGCGCGATCATGAGCGAGGTTCCATCCATCGGCGGAACATAGGACGAACGCCGCCCCTCTGGCTAGCCGGTATTTGCGCGGAAACGCCAGAGATCGAAAAACGGGATGGTGCCCGAGTGCGCTCGATCACAGCCGCCACCGGATGTCCGGGCGATGAGGAAGCCCAGCCGTAGAATTTTGATTTCGCTGGAATTAGACCGGCCCAAGGGATTTGCCGCCCCGGTCCGTCTCTATTCGGGCGAAGCTTTTGATCGGAGCCAAGGATATGAGGAAATGCGCAGTCACCGCGGCGGGCGTGGCCGCCATGCTGGCAACGCCCGCGATGGCGGACGAACGTTGGCTCGTCTATACCGGGGGTGAAAAACCGAACCGCATCTTCGTCGTCGTCGACGAGACCTATCTCGACGCGGTGCCCTTTGCCGAAAAGACCTACAAGCTCGAAACCATCACCGTGCTCGAAAGTGCGAAGGCGCCCGACTGGGTGTCCTCCAACATGATCATCGATTGCGACCGCAATACGCTGGAGGAAAAGCTCATCCAGGTCTCGCCGCGCGGCGGGAAGCTCACGACCGCGCCCGACCAGCCCGCCAAGCAGCCGACGAACGCGGTCGGCGAAGCGCTGATCGCCTTCGCGTGCGAGATGGGACCCAAGAACAGCGAGCAGCGCCTCGCAGCCCGCAAGACCGACCTCACCGGCCGCGGATGGATGTATATGGGGCCGGTGACGACCAGCGACGTCACCGATCTCGCGTGGAACTCGATGTGGACCGACGGCAAGCGCCCCGCCGGCACGCCGCGATCGGCCGCCGAACTCGAGCGCGAGATGGCGAGCCTCGACGCCCGGCGCCAAAAGGCGCTGGCCGAAGCGCAGGCGATCGCCGGCCAGGTCGTCGAGACCGACAAGAAGGACCAGCAGCGCACCGCCGACATCATGGCGCAGACCGAGGCCAATGGGGCGATCGCCAAGGCGCGCAAGCGGCGCGAACCCGCGGCGGTGCTGCGCGGGATCGAGCCGTGGATTCTTCACGGCGAAGCCGAACTGGTCGCAAGCTGGGGCCCGCCGACGAATTTCGAGGATCGCGGCGGCAAGCGCTTCCTGCATTATTACAAGACCGGGGTCATGCTGGGTCCCGACCCGTCACAGGGGTGCGGACCCGGCAATATGTATGTTCCGGACCCCAATTCGAAGAGCGGCGGCATGATGTGCGTCGGCGGCGCGCCGGCACGCTCCGAGACGCCGATCGAATGCACCGCCAGCTTCGAACTCAGGGACGGGACGATCATCGACTATGTGACCAAGGGCACGTAAGTCACCTATAGCTGGGGAGGCAACGGCTGCGCCCAGCTGTTCGGCAAATAATCGGATCGGGCACCGGGCCCTGGGCAGCGTGGACAAATTCGAATGCCTATTATCGGCCGGTAGCGGACGCTAGCTAAATAACCGTCGCCCCCGCGAAGGAGTGAAGGGTCGAATGGTCCCCCGGACCATTCTTGGACATGCCGGGGGCATGTCCAACCCTTAACTGGCCGCAATCAGCCGAGCGCAAGGTTGCCAGCGGCCCCCGCCTTCGCGGGGGCGACGGTTATGGATGGTTAGCGAATGCCCGCTCCCCACCCCAAAGCCGCCGTTTCGACAAGTCACGAATTTGTCCACGCAATCTAGCCCGAACCGAACGGCAGGATCGCGCGATAGGCCTCGACCCCCGGCGCGCCGCCGACGGCCACGCCCTGGGTCAGCAGCCAATAATGGCGCACGATCTCCGCCTGCTGCTCCAGCCCATAGCGGGCGAGCGGCCAGCCCGGCTTCAGGCTGTAGCCATAGGTCGCGAAGGGATGGCGCATCAGCACGAGGTACCAGCGACCGCGCGTCTGCGCCTGCCACACATGCGTCATTTCATGGATGAACAGGCCACGCAGGTTGCGGTCGGCGGCGCTGAAATCCTCGCAATAAAGATCGCCGTGCGGATTGAAATGCAGGCTGCCCATCGGCGCCATCACGATGCGGCGCGGCTGGAAGAAGATCCATTTATGGTGGCACACGCGCACCCGGTCATAGGCGATCGCGTCGCCGAACACGCTGCGCGCGAGCGCGATTTCGCCGCTGGTCAGGGCGCGCGACGGGCGCGGCACCTATTTCTTGGCCGCGTCCGTGGCCGGCTTGCCCGCCGCCGCATCGGCCGGCCCCGGACCGTGATCCATCGCGCCATGGTCCATCGCGCCATGATCCGTGCCGCCGCCGCCCATCGCCGTCGACGCCTGCTTGATCGGCAGGTCGAACAGGATGCGTTCATTATTGTTGTTGGTGAAGACGAACTGCATCGGCAGCTTGCCCGCGCGCACCGCGGCGCCGTTGATGCCCCAGATCATCAGATGCTTGCCGCCCTGCTTGAAAACCAGTTCGCCCTTCGCCGGCACGTCGGCGCGGGCCAGCGGCTTCATGGTCACCACATTGTTTTCGCGCACGCTTTCGTGCATCTCGACGCGCTGCGCCAGATCGGCGGTCACCGCGACCAGTTGGGCATCGCGCGGCCCCCCGGTGACCCGGAAATAGCCGACGGCGGGCCGGTCGGCGGTCGCCCCCATTTCGATATAGCCGCTGACCACATTGAGCTGCGGCCCCGCGCCCAGATTTTCCCCGCACGCCGACAGCGAAAGGGCGGTGGCGGCAAGCGTGGCGCCAAAGAGGCTGGATGCGAAGGGCTTCATGATGCTGGGACTCCCGAAATGCGTCAATTTTCCCGTCCCAGATAAGGCGTCAAAGCCCTTGTGCCAAGGATTAGCGCACCTATATCGCCCCCATTAGGCCCCCAACGGGATTCAACATACGGCGTGCCTTTTCAGGGCGCCGAAGAAGCAACAAGGACGGAAAATACCAATGGCCAAAGTGATCGGGATCGACCTCGGCACCACGAACAGCTGTGTCGCGGTGATGGAAGGCGGAAAACCCAAGGTTATCGAAAATGTCGAAGGCACGCGCACGACGCCGTCGATCGTCGCCTTCGCCAAGGACGGCGAACGCCTGATCGGCCAGCCGGCGAAGCGCCAGGCGGTCACCAATCCCGAAAACACCGTTTTCGCGGTGAAGCGCCTGATCGGCCGCCGCTTCGACGATCCGATCACCAAGAAGGACACCGAACTGGTTCCCTATACGATCGTCAAGGGCACCAATGGCGACGCGTGGGTCAAGGCCGGCGGCGAGGATTATTCGCCGTCGCAGATCAGCGCCTTCATCCTGCAGAAGATGAAGGAAACCGCCGAAGCCTATCTGGGCGAAAAGGTCGAGCAGGCGGTGATCACCGTCCCCGCTTACTTCAACGACGCCCAGCGCCAGGCGACCAAGGACGCCGGCAAGATCGCCGGCCTCGAAGTGCTGCGCATCATCAACGAACCGACCGCGGCGGCGCTCGCCTACGGGCTCGACAAGTCGGAAAACAAGACGATCGTCGTCTATGACCTTGGCGGCGGCACCTTCGATATCTCGGTGCTCGAAGTCGGCGATGGCGTGTTCGAAGTGAAGTCGACCAACGGCGACACCTTTCTCGGCGGTGAAGATTTCGACAGCAAGATCGTCGAATATCTCGCCGACGGCTTCAAGAAGGACGAAGGCATCGACCTGCGCGGCGACAAATTGGCGCTGCAGCGGCTGAAGGAAGCCGCCGAAAAGGCGAAGATCGAGCTGTCGTCGGCCGCGACGACCGAGGTCAACCTGCCCTTCATCACCGCCGACGCCAACGGGCCGAAGCATCTCGTCAAGACGATCACGCGCTCGGACCTTGAAAAGCTGGTCGAGGATCTCGTCAAGCGCACCCTCGAGCCGTGCAAGAAAGCGATCAAGGACGCCGGCATTTCGGCGAGCGAGATCGACGAAGTCGTGCTCGTCGGCGGCATGACGCGCATGCCGCGCGTCCGTGAAGTCGTGAAGGATTTCTTCGGCAAGGAACCGCACACCGGCGTGAACCCCGACGAAGTCGTCGCGATCGGTGCCGCGATCCAGGCGGGCGTGCTGCAGGGCGACGTCAAGGACGTGCTGCTGCTCGACGTGACCCCGCTGAGCCTTGGCATCGAAACGCTGGGCGGCGTGTTCACCCGCATGATCGACCGCAACACCACCATCCCGACGAAGAAGAGCCAAGTCTATTCGACCGCCGACGACAACCAGTCGGCGGTGACGATCCGCGTCTTCCAGGGCGAGCGTGAAATGGCGGCCGATAACAAGGCGCTCGGCCAGTTCGACCTCGTCGGCATCCCGCCGGCACCGCGCGGCGTGCCGCAGATCGAGGTGACCTTCGACATCGACGCCAACGGCATCGTGTCGGTCCACGCCAAGGACAAGGGCACCGGCAAGGAACAGCAGATCAAGATCCAGGCCTCGGGCGGCCTGAGCGACAGCGACATCGACCAGATGGTCAAGGACGCCGAGCAGTTCGCCGAAGAGGACAAGGTGCGCCGCGAGGCGGCCGAGGCGAAGAACAACGCCGAAAGCCTGATCCACTCGACCGAAAGCCAGCTGCGCGAGCATGGCGACAAGGTCGATGCGGCGCTGAAGTCGGAAATCGAAGCCGCGGTCGCCGAAGCCAAGACCGCGGTCGAGGGCGGCGATGCCACTGCGATGACCGAAAAAGCCGGCGCGCTCGCGCAGGTCGCGATGAAGCTCGGCCAGGCGATTTACGAGAAGGAGCAGCAGTCGGCCGCATCCCCCGGCGCCGACGATGCCGGTGAAGCCAAGGCCGACGAAGATGTCGTCGATGCCGAATTCTCGGAAGTCGAAGACGACAAGAAGTAAGAAAACTCCCTCGCCGGCCCCCTCTTCGGGGGTTCGGCGGGCCGGAGGGGGCATTTGACGCATGTCACTCGACATCGATTATTACGAACTGCTCGAAGTCGAGCGCACCGCCGACGATGCGACGCTGAAAGCCAGCTATCGCAAGCTCGCGATGAAATATCATCCCGACAAGAATCCGGGATGCGACGACAGCGAAGCGCGGTTCAAGGCGATCAGCGAAGCCTATGATTGCCTGAAAGACCCCCAGAAGCGCGCCGCCTACGACCGCTTCGGCAAGGAGGGCGTGCGCGGCGCGGGCGGCTTCGGCGGTGGCGGCGGCAATGGCGATTTCGGCGACATCGGCGATATTTTCGAATCGATATTCGGTTCGGCCTTCGGCGGCGGCGGCCGCCAGCAACGCGGCCCCGCGCGCGGCGCGGACCTCCGCTACGACATGGAAATCAAGCTCGAGGACGCCCACGCCGGCTGCACGCGCGAGATTCAGGTCGACGTCGCCGTGCGCTGCGAAACCTGCGACGGCAGCGGCGCCAAGCCGGGCACCCGGACCAATCGCTGTTCGACCTGCGCCGGCCACGGCAAGGTGCGCGCGCAGCAGGGCTTCTTCATGGTCGAGCGCACCTGCCCGACGTGCCAGGGCGCGGGCGAGGTTATCGCAGACCCCTGCAACACCTGCCATGGCGAAGGCCGTGTCGACCGGCGCAAGACGCTGACCGTCAACATCCCCGCCGGGGTCGACGAAGGCACGCGCATCCGCCTGTCGGGCGAGGGTGAGAGCGGCGCGCGCGGCGCGGCGCCGGGCGACCTTTACATCTTTCTCCACATGGCGCGGCACAAGGTATTCGAACGCGAAGGCACGACGCTGTTCACGCGCGCGCCGATCAGCTTCACGACCGCGGCCCTCGGCGGCTGCATCACCATCCCCGGCCTCGACGGCAAGAAGCATGAGATCAGCATCCCCGCGGGCATCCAGTCGGGCAAGCAGCTCCGCCAGCGCGGCGCCGGCATGCCGGTGCTCAACGGCCGCGGCCATGGCGACCTGGTCGTCCAGGTCGATGTCGAAACGCCGACCAAGCTCAGCGCGCGCCAGAAGGAACTGCTCGCCGAGTTTCGCGAGACCGAAACGGGCGACGAATGCCCGGCCAGCCAGGGCTTTTTCGGCCGCATCAAGGAAATGTGGGACGATCTGACCGACTGATCTGGAGCATCGTGCGTTAAATCGGCATCGCTCTAATTCCAAACGGGATGGAAGGTCAGATTAAAAGCTCGCCGCGATCGCGGGCAGGCGGCCGCTCCCACAAACGAAATTATGCAGCGATCCTTTTCGCTTTCGGCGCCGGCGTCTTCGGCTTGTAGCGGCAAAGGTCGATGACCGGGCAGCGCCAGCATTCGGGCGTCCGCGCCTTGCAGATGTAGCGGCCGTGGAGGATCAGCCAGTGGTGCGCGCCGACCCGGAACGGCGCCGGCGTGTTTTTGTCGAGGCTCTTTTCGACCGCGAGCACCGTCTTGCCCGGCGCCAGGCCGGTGCGGTTGCCGACGCGGAAGATATGCGTGTCGACCGCGAAGGTTTCGGCGCCGAACGCGCAGTTCATCACGACATTGGCGGTCTTGCGCCCGACCCCGGGCAGTTCGACCAGCGTGTCGCGGTCGGCGGGCACTTCGCCCCCAAAATCGCGCACGAGGATTTCGGACAGGCCGATGACATTCTTCGCCTTGCCGTTGAACAGCCCGATCGTCTTGATATGCTGCTTGAGCCCCGCTTCGCCGAGATCGAGCATCTGCTGCGGGGTCTTTACCTCCTGAAACAGCTTGCGCGTCGCCTTGTTCACCCCGACGTCGGTCGCCTGCGCCGACAGCACGACCGCGACGAGCAACTGATAGACATTGCCATATTCCAGCTCGGTCTCGGGGCTCGGGTTGAGCTCGGCGAGACGGCGGTAGAATTCGAAGATGTCGGCTTTCTTCATTCTGGCGCTCCGTGCCGGATGATCGCGCGTTCCGATGCCCGCGCGATCTCGATGAGCCAGAGGATATCCTGATCAGATAGCGTGAGGGCGCGCACCCACGCCGGATTCGAACGCTGCCCCTGGATATGCCGTCCAAAGCGGTCGGGCCAACCCGCCGCCAGCTTTTCAAGCCAGCCGCCATCATTCCCGTGCTTGAGATAATTTGCGGCAAAACAGAGCGCATCCACGTCCGCGTGCAGGGGCACGGCTTCGCGAAGCGCATCCGCTTTCAAATCGGCATGCTTTCGGAAGCGAGCAACCTGCTGGTTCGGAATATTTCGTTCCCAGAGGTGATAGATGGCAATGGCAATTGCCGCCCGGAGTTCGGCTAGCGCGTCGTCGACCGCCTGCTGCTCCAGACGATAGACGTCTTCCTGATCCCACAGCCGGTGGCCGTCGGTTTCCCACTCTCCGATCGGCGGCTTGCCCTGATCGGTATGGCGCCGATACTCCCGGGTCCGATCGCCAAGATCGATACGATGCTCGTTCAATACGCCCGTAGCAGCATGGTACATCATGCCGATGGCTTTCAGACCTTCGGCATAGTGGTACGCGCCCATGTCGATGCCCAGGTCGGCCATGACGGCGGCTAAAGCCCCAGCACCTCGGGCATCGTGTAGCGCCCCGGTTTCTGCCCGGTCAGCCACAGCGCCGCGCGGACCGCGCCGCGGGCGAAGATCATGCGGTTTTCGGCGCGGTGCGACAAGGTGATCATTTCCTCGGGTCCGGCGAAGATCACGTCATGGTCGCCCGCGACGGTGCCGCCGCGCAAGGACGCGAAGCCGATGTTTCCGCGGCCGCGGGCGCCCGTTTCGCCGTCGCGGCCGCGCTCGGAACATGCCGCCAGCGCGATCCCCCGCCCCTCGGCAGCGGCCTGCCCGAGCAGCAGCGCGGTGCCGCTCGGCGCGTCGACCTTGCGATTGTGGTGCATTTCGAGCACTTCGATATCCCAGTCGGCGTCGAGCCGCGCCGCCGCTTCGCGCACCAGATGCGCGAGCAAGGTGACGCCGAGCGAGGTGTTGCCGGTCTGGAGCACCGCGATATCCTTCGCGGCATCGTCGATCAGATAATGGTGGCGTTCCTCGAGTCCCGTCGTGCCGATGACGATCGGGGTCTGCGCCGCGACGCAGGCATCGAGCGTCGCCTCGAGCGCGGCGGGCGAGGAGAAATCGACGATCACGCCGGCTTCGGCCGCAAGCTTCGCGATATCGCCGCCCTTGTCGATACCCAGCGGCTGCCGCCCCGCCTCCGCACTCGCCGCGGCGAGCGCGACGCCCATCCGGCCCTGGCTGCCGACGATCCCGATGCTGGTCATGAACCCGATTCCCCGTTCGCCCCGAGCTTGTCGAAGGGCCGTTCTTGTTTCATCACGCCATAAGGCGAAGAATGGTCCTTCGACAAGCTCGGGACGAACGGAGTTCAGGCATTGGGTGAAATCCGGAGCATCGTCATCCTGACCGGCGCCGGGGTGTCGGCCGAAAGCGGCATCGACACCTTTCGCGACGGCGGCGGATTGTGGGAACAGCACCGGGTCGAGGATGTCGCGACCCCCGAAGCCTTCGCGCGCGACCCCGACCTCGTCCAGCGCTTCTACGACATGCGGCGCGCGGCAATCCAGACCAAACAGCCCAATGCGGCGCACGACGCGCTGGCGCGGCTCGACGCCCAATGGACGGGCGAATTGCTGATCGTGACCCAGAATGTCGACGATCTGCACGAACGCGCCGGGGCACGGCGGCTGATCCATATGCATGGCGAGCATCTGAAGGCGTGGTGCACCGCCTGCGATGCGCGGAGCAGCTGGCTGGGCCCGCTCGGCGACCGGCCCGCCTGCCCGGCGTGCGGCGTGGCCGGCCTGCTTCGCCCCGATGTCGTCTGGTTCGGCGAGATGCCGTATCGGATGGAGGATATTTATCGCGCCTTGAACCGCGCCGACCTGTTCGTGTCGATCGGCACCTCGGGCGCGGTCTATCCCGCCGCGGGCTTCGTGCGCGAGGCGCGCGCGTCGGGCGCCGCGACGCTGGAACTCAACATGGAGCCGAGCCAGGGAACCCACTGGTTCGACGCCGCGCGCCATGGCCCGGCAAGCGCGCTGGTGCCGGCGTGGGTTGCGGAGATGCTGGAGGAATGACGCTTCGAAGGATCATGGCGGGTTGCGGCCGGTAGCTGCCGTTACAAATATCGGCACCCAGAGCGAGGCCAGCGGAGCGTTCAGCACAGCGATCGGACGGCGGACCGAAGCGCCCGGCAATATCCGATAGCTGAGGTTTCTCGGCGGCTCGGCGTCAGCCAGCATTCGCTCTACGCCTGGAAGCGGCAGCTATGGTGGCAAAACCGTCCCTGCTGGTCGACAACACTCTGGATTGCCAGTTTGACGTGGCTGCGCCAGATCGGCTTGGGTGATAGACATCAACTATATCCGCACCTTGGAGGCTTTGGCTATCTGGCCATCGTGATCGATCTCTATTCCCGCCGGATGATAGGTTGGTCGATGCAAAGCCGCCAGACTGCCGATGCGGCGCTACAGGCGCTGCACAGGCCGTATGGCGGCGCAAACCGAAACAGCGGGTATTGATCCATCCCGATCAGGGCTCGCTGTTCATCAGCAACGGCCATGACAATGCCGTCGCCGAGAGCTTCTTCTCGTCGCTCAAGCGCATTCGGCGCCCCACCTACAAAACACGCGAGGAAGCCCGGCAGGACGTGTTCGATTACATTGAGATGTTCTACAATCCGGTGAGAAACGGGATACTGTCACCCGTCCAGTTCGAACAGCAGCAGATTTTGAAAGCGGAAAGCGTATAGCAAACTAGGGGCTATTCAAGCCTCTTTTAATTCCTTTGCGTGGGATTACGGACGTTGCAGAGGCGATGCTCGTGAGTGAAGCCGATCATAGTGTCGCGGCGACTTGTCGGTGAAAAATCCATCGGCGCACTGGGAAAGTCTCAGATTTCTATAGGGCATCTGGCCGAGGTCGACGCTAAGCGTGCCGGGCGCGTTGCAATAGATCGTGCTGGCCGCAATAGAATCAAAATTCGCACGGAAATGCTGACTCGATTTGACGACGACGACGGATTTGCTCTTTAGATCTACGCCTAATTCTGTGAAACACTCGGGCGACAGAACTTGCTGCCGGATCGAGTTTACGATGATGTCGATGCTGCCAATCCGCAGGGCTGCGGTCAGTCCCAGCGGACTATTCGGAATATCCGAGAAAAAACGCTGGCTAACATCCGATCGAACGGACCGCACCTCGACTTCCAGATCCAGCGGGGCTCCGGACATCGGGCCAATCTTGCCGCCGACCCTGATCGCAAGCGTGCTGCCCGGCCCGGCATCCGCGGCGATCTGCGCTGCTTGGGGATCCCAAATCATGCCGATCGCCGCAGCGTCGCACTGCCGCTCGATCAACGCCCGGAGCAAGAAGGTGCTGTCTCCCGCTGCACCCCCGCCAGGGTTGTCGGAACTGTCAGCGACGATGATCGGCCCGAGCCTGGAACGAAGTGCCATGGCACGATCGAGCGCCGCTGTTACATCGTCACGGCGCGATGGGGTGTCCTGAATTGCCGACAGGAATCGGGATGCGATGGTGTCCGCCACGCCATCGACAACATGCTGCTCGGCGTCCTGCGCAACGATGACGACGGACGCGCCGCTGTGCTCCGAATCGGCCCATGGAAAGCCATGCATGAGCGTGACCGAACGAATGCCATCGCGTCCCTCTGCAGCGACGAGCGCATTGACCACGCTCCGCATTGGCTCCTCGGTCGTGCCCTGGAGGCTGAGCACCGGGATCGTTCGCAGTGTCGTTGTCAGGCGGGACTGATCGAAGACGACGTCTTCGACAATCGCATAGAGTTCCTTAGTCCGCGCGACAAAGTCCGTGTGCGGATATTCCTTGCATCCTATCAGGACGGCGCCGCTTTCGATCATTTGCGGTGACATGTTGCCGTGCAGATCGAGCACGACGCCGATCGTGACGTCTGGGCCGACCTGCTTGCGGATGCGGGTGAGAATATCGCCTTCGCAGTCGTCGGTGCTCGAAGCGATCATGGCGCCGTGAAGGTGAAGGATGACGATATCGATCTCACCGGCCTTGGCAAGCCGCGCGAGGATCTCGTCTCTCAACATCGTATATGTCGACGCTGAGGCCGGGCCCGACGGTTGCGCCCAGAAGCACGGACCTTCAATCATCTCGTGTCCCAGGTCGCGGCCAATAGCGATTGCATTGCCATAGCCGGCAAAGGCGAGGGCTTTGTCCCGACCCCGCGATGCTGGAGGGCGATAGCAGACATCGTCCTCAAAACTGCGCAGGCTCGTCGGTAACGGCGAAAAGCTGTTCGTTTCATGCGCCAGGCAAGCGACGAATATACGGAGTCGGCGTCGATTTGTTCGTGGCATTTGCATTCCGTTCAATGCTCGCGCCTGAATGTCAGCCGGTTCAGGCGCCCGGCGGTGAAGGCGAGGCTCTGGCCATCTTCGGCAAAGGTCAGCATCGCGCCGAGCAACGAGAAGGGGCCGCAGGTGTCCGCTCGCCAGATATCCGATCGAAGCGGGGACAAGAGATAGTCTGCTCGCCCATGACGGCCGCAGGTCGAAAGCATGGGCCCGTCGGATGTGTCCCTGACCTCGATGCTGGCGCCGAGCGCCATGCAGACATAGCGCCCGGCATGCGAACCGAGCGAGGCTGTGCTGGGCTCGAACGCGTCCATCCGGTCCGCGTTGCCGAAATCGAAGAATGTCGCTCCGGTTTCGTCGAGGCAAAGCCATTGCCTGATGAAGTCCATCGTGACGGGAAAGCGCAACGCGCCAGCCTGATCCGGCGTGACGGGAATGAACGGTCCACCGTCGATGGACAGCGCCTGCGCGCCACCCTGCGGCGACAATTGAATGACGCGGCCGCTGCCGGGCGACTGATAGACCGTCGACTTCGCGTCCCATACGCCCGGTTCGGGCTCGGTCTCCAGACCCTCGACGCACACATCGACGACGCGATTTGCGAGTTGCGCGCAGCTTGCGTCGACGCCGTTGGTCATGACGATGACATCGAGCGCGAGGGCGGGAACGGATATCATCTGCGCGCTGCCGCCCAGCACGCCGCCATTGTGAGAGACCGTTTCGACACCCCGATAGCGGCCGATCGCCAATCCCAAACCATAGCCGGTGATGAACCCGCTGCCGAGGCGATGTGGTTCGCGCATCGTCTGCCACGTTTGCGCCGACCCGACGACAGGGGAACGCATATGCTTCATCCAGCGCAGCATATCGTCGACGGTCGATGCGATACCGCCGGCGCCGGTCAGTTCCATCCCCATATAGTCGCGTGTATGTTCGCCCTGTCGGTTCCGCATGTGCAAGGTTGCGCTGTTCGGAACGAAATCATCGTCCCATCGCCGCAGGAGACTATCGTGCATGCCCACCGGGTCGAAGATGCGCTTGCGCAGCACCTCTTCAAAGGGCTCCCCCGCAATCTGCTCGATCGCTGCCGTCAACAGCACATAGCCGCCGTTGTTGTAGCTCCAGTTCGTTCCCGGCTCGAAATCCCGGTCATCGATCGTTCGGTAATATTCGATCATCTCCCGGTCGGAGACGTGCCGGCCGGTTCCGTGCAACAGCATGGTGATGGCATAGAGATCGCGGATGCCGCTCGTGTGGCCCATCAGTTGCCGAACCGTCACATGCCGCGTCGCATCGTGCAGATCGGGCACATGTCTTCCGATCGCATCATCGAGCGAGCACAGGCCCTGCTCCTGCAGGAGCATGAAGGCGAGAGCCGTGAAATGCTTGGTCACCGATGCGATACGCATGCGCGTCGTCGGGGTTAGCGCGACCGGAAGTTCCATGCTCGCGCGGCCGAAGCCCCGGCGATAGACCGGCACGTCATCGATCGCGACGCCGACGGCAATGCCGGGCAGGTGGCACTGGTTCGCTGTGGTAAAGATCACGTCCAGCGCCTCAGCGTCGGCCCTGACGCGCATGGAATTGATGGACATGGTCATTCCGCCATGTCCATCACCCGCGCGGCGTGGACGGGGCGTTCGGTCGCCAGCGCATATCCGGTCTGCAGCGCCATTGCGAACAATTGTTCGCGCGGATAGCGGATATCGTCGCCGATTGGGCTCGCACCGTGAACGATGGTAACGGCGGTGGTCACCGCGACCCCTGCGCCGGCATCGATCCAGGTCGAACTGCGCGTCGCTTCGGTCGATCCGGGGTGACCCCAGACTTCGCGGCCCGCCCATGCCCGGCGTTCGAGGCCCAGCGCATAATCGAGGCCAAGACTCAGTGCGAATGCCGGATTTTGCGAAGGGCTGGCCGTCGCCGCGGCGAGATCGCCCAGCGTGATGCCGAGCGGACTGTCCGGTCGCAGCAGGCTTTGATAGATCGTCAGGATGTCGTTTGCGCTCGCGATGCCGTCGCCGCAGCCATAGGCCCAGGATAATGCGCCGGTGATGTCCACCGGTTCGGGCTGGCCCGAAAGCATCCAATATCCGCGCATTGGGTCACCCGGCGGGAAGGCGCCGAATGCCGTGTTGCGCAGAGCAAGCGGTGCGACGATCCGTTCCGCGACAAGATCGCCGTAACGCCGCTGCGTCACCGCCTCGGCGATCATCGCCGCGATCACCCAGCCGGTGTTGCAATAGTCGAAGCGATTGCCCGGTTCGAACAATTGCCCCTGCGGCAGGGCAAGCGCAACCAGGTCGCGTGGCGCGAACGGAATCCGCATGTCGAAATGGTCGCCCAGCGCACGGCTGAACTCGCCGAGCCCTGATGTGTTCATCAACAAGTGTCGCGATGTGATCCGTCGGTCGATCGGCAGATCGAGATAGTCACGCACCGGTGAGTCGAGATCGATTCTGCCGTCGCGCGCAAGCAACACCAGCAGCATCGCGGTAATCGTCTTGCTCTGGCTGCCGATCTGAAAAATGTCGTTCGGCGTCACCGCGCGCGACCGCTCCCGATCTGCATGGCCAGCAGTGAAATTCACCCGGCCGACGCCATCGACGTCGATCACAACCAGTGCGCCAAGGTTGCCGAGGCGATCGACGAGGTCCTGCACGATACGATCGAAGCGTTCGACGGCGTCGACGCCAGATGCGGTGCGGGGAACGTAGGCAGACGTCTGCGTCACGAGAAATCCTTTAATAATTTCCGGAAATCATGCGGTGGAGGCCGGCGCCCGCCTCCGTAAGGTCGAAGGCCAGCGCGAAGTCCTTCGGCGGTTCTGCATCCAGCAGATGCTCCGCGAAGAAATCCCAAATCGCCGTGATGGCGGCCGCGCTTTCGAAAATTACGCCGTGTCCGGCTCCGGGAATGATCAGTTGCCGGAACCGCTTTCCTGCCTCGCTGAGCCGGGCGCTGAGCGCGAGCGTCTGTCCGACATGGACATTGTCGTCCATGTCCCCGTGGATAAGCAGCAATGCTCCCTGCAGCCGCGCCGCGGCGTCGAGGTTCGACTGCGCATCGCGCGCCGGCGTGCCGGGTCGCCCGCCATATTTGTCGATCCAGAAAGAGATATAGTTGCGGCAGTCGTGATTGCCGCAGATCGACACGCCGGTCTTGAAGACCTCCGGATAGTCGAACAGCGCGCGCGCTGCGGAATGACCGCCGCCTGACTGGCCGAAGATGCCGATGCGGTTGCGGTCGATAAACTGATATCTTTCGCATAGCTGCAACATCACGGCGGCATGATCACCCAGTTGCGGTTCATGAAGGCTGCCGCGCCCGGCCTGATGAAAGGCGCGACCGCGCAGCGGCAGGCCGCGGCTTTCGACGATGACGCCAACCATGCCCAGTTCTGCCAGAGATTGCAGCAGCAACGCGTCGGCCGTCGGAAAGCGCCGTTGGAACCAGTTGGTCTGCGGGCCGGGATAGATATAATCGACCAGCGGATAGGATCGGCTCGCATCGAAATCGGACGGCAGATACAACGCGCCATACAGCTTCGTGACGCCATCGGACGCCAGCACCTCGAACGTCAGCGGCTTCGGCCCATGCCAAAAGTCATTGATGTTGCTTTCGGCCAGCGGCAGGTCGCGCTGCGTCTCTATATCGGTGATGACGGTGCGCGTTGGCACGTTCGCGGCACCCAGGCTCGTGGCGACATGGCTCCCGTCGGGCGATAGACCCGACGATGCGTATGATGGCCGATGGGGCCGCGTCTGCTCGACACCGGCGACAACGTCCGGCCGGATGCCGATATCGTTGTCGCACGCCAGCACCATCGTGTTTTGGGTCCCGTCGAAGTCGATCGCGTACAGGCGCCGCAACGACGGATCCCGCGCGCCTTCCGTGCCGTTGGCGAGATAAAGGATGCGGCGCGCCTGCTCATCGACCTGCACGATCTCGCGAACCATCCACGCGCCTTGGGTGATGCGGTTCTTGCATGCGCCCGAACGAAGGTCGTGGAGGTAAAGATGGCCGTACCCGTCGGCTTCCGAGTACCAGATCAGTTCGGACGAGGCGGGAAGCACGCGGATCAATGGCTGGCTGCCAAGGGAGGCGCTCGTGTCAAGCCAGCCGCTCCCGGCCTTTTCCTCGATCACCCGGCGCAGCGTTCCGGTTTGAAGATCGAGCTCGATCAGTCCGATCGTCGCGCAGAAGCGATCATGGGTAAGATAATAGAAACAGCCGCCCGCGAACCAGCAGTCGCGGAACTGGAAAGGCGAAAAGGCCTGCGGGATCGTCGGTTCATCGGCCGCCGAGACGATGCGTCCGGTAGCGACATGCACTGCGATGAACTCGACCCGCGGCAGAGGATCGCCCGCCAGCGATACTTTATAGCGATGCACGATCGGCCGGCCGCCATTTGCGGGCGCATGTTCGACCAGCTCGCCGTCCGGCAGGTGGCGCTCATCGATCCGATGGGTGACGAACCATGCCGAATCCGCAGACCACAGCCCCTGCGGCACCGGGTGGCGACGCGCGGCGAGCGGTGCGGCACCGGCTTCGATAGGATGACCGAACTGATAGAGCGGTTCGCCGTCTGGAAACAAACATGTCTCGATGCCGGTGGCGCGGTCGCGCAGCCAGACCGTATGATCCTTAAGAAAGGCCGCGTTCCGCCCGTCCGGCGAATAAAGGGCGGGCAGCGGATCGAGAGACTCAATCGCGATCAGCGCGTGGCGGTCGAGTGCGATATGATAGGCGACACCCGATATGGTTGCCACCAGCCGGTCGCCGCCCGGCATATCATAGGTCGCGCCGGCAAGATCGCTGAGCGCCAGCATCTTGCCCGGCTGGTTCGACAGCAATTCCAGAAGATCGTCGAACGCGATCGCGCTGGCCGAAGACCCGGACTGCGCATTGGCGATCATCGGCCGGAGCAGGATCGCCCCGCCGTCAACGCGCTGCGACACCGTGTAGAACAGGCGATGATCGTCGATCCAATAGGCCTCTGTCACGTTGCCGGTCAGTTGCGGAGCCAGGACCTGCGGAAGCACGGCGCGCGCGCGATCATAGGCGGGGAGCGGTTCGCGACGCCGGCTCATGCGGTGTGGCTTTCACTCGCAACTGGCGGGGACGCCGGCTCCGTCAATCGCCCGGCCGACCAGAAACAGAGCGCGCTGAGCAAGGCAAAAGGCGCGCTAGTCAGCGCCATCGCGCGCCCGATCATCTCGTCGCCGCCGAGCGCGTGACCGATTGCGGCGACGAGCGGCGCAGCACAAGCCCCGGCGAGCGAGATCAGCACGACATTCAGCCCCATGGTCAGCCCGCGCAATTCGTTGGGGATGCGGAAATTGATCGCGATCACCGGGATCGCCATCGCGACTGCGCTGCAAGTCATGAAGACGAAAAGCCCGGCCGCAAACCAGCTCAGGTTCGGCGCGGTCGCCATCCAGCTAGCGGGCGCGCACAGCGCTGCCGCGAGCGCCGCGGGCAGCATCACGCTGCCGCGGCCGCCACGGCGATGTGCGACCTCGCTCAGTCTGCCGGCGGCAATCACCCCAGCAATGCCCGCGGTAAGCTGGACCAGGCTCAGCCAGGTCGCGAAGTCGCCGGGCTGCTGGCCGTACACGCGCATCAGCGCAGGCGCGATCCAACTCACCACGCCAATCGACGCGAAGGTGAAGAACATCATCCCCGCGAACAGTGGCGTGAGTACTTGGCGATAGGTCCATAGTTCGCGAAACGTGCCGCCGCCGCGCTGCGCCACTTCCTGGCGCGCCGGTTCCTTCAGCGCGATCAGGGCGGGGATCAGCAACAGCCCCAGCGCAGCGAACAGAATGAACACAATGCGCCACGGCGACAGGCCAAAAACGGGATTCGACGCGGTGGCAGCAGCGATGAAGGCGAACCCGCTTCCGCCGACGAGGATGGCGAGCGCCTGCCCCGCCACCTGGCCGAGAATATAGGTCGATGTCGCCCGCGCTCGTCGGCTCGGCGGGAAATAATCGGAGTATAGCGAAAGCGCGGCGGGATAGGTGATCGCGCTCGCCGCGCCGAGCACGACCTTTGCCAAGATCAGTGCCACCAGCCCTTGCGCGGTGCCCATCAGCGTCAGCCCGAGACACCACAGCGCGGCAGCGCAGGTCAGCAGGCGGGTGCGGTTCCAGCGGTCGGCCAGCATCCCCATCGGCATGCACAGCAACCCATAGGCGATATAATAGACCGTCGTGTTGATCAGTCCGACCTGAATGTCGCTGAGCCCAATCTCGTGCTTGATCGGTTCGATGAGGAGTACGACGACCCCGGCGTCCATTGTCGTGAACACGGCAATGGACGCCAGAACCGCCTGCGCGAAGCGAGCGCGGGCAATGCCGGGATAACGCGCTGGCGAACCCGTTCCTTGCAAAGCATCCGGCCCTTCGCGCATCGTGAACTTTTCCTTTTCTCTTTGTACCGATTTCTCTTTTTACCGATCAGAATTTCATCGACGCGCTCAGCCCAAAAGTGCGCGGCTGCAGCAGCGTCGTCAGGACCGCCGCGCCGGCTGCCGCCTGTGACGTGTTGGCGGCAAGCTGACCGCGCTTGTCAAAGATATTGCGGGCAAAAACCTGCCCGGTAACCGGGCCGATCGACAAGCCGGCGCGCAAATCGACCGACGTATAGTCGGGCAGCTGATATTGCGGGAATCCGACGCTATTGTCGAAACTGGCGGTGCGGTCCGAAACGAAGCGCAGCGTGGCGCCGACGAACGGCTTCGATGCGCTCGCCGTGGCGACATAATCTGCATTCAGCGCGGCGGTGAACCGCGGAACATTGGGCAGTCGCTCGCCCTTTACCGCGCCGATCGCGGGATTGTCCTCGCCGATCTCACTATCGTTAAACGCGAACGCGCCGGTGAAAGTCAGGTCGACGCTGGGGCGGGCCGTGAGGTTGAGTTCGGCGCCCCGTATTTTTGCGGTGCCGGCATTGAGGTTCGCGGACAGGCCCTGCACCGCCGTGATGATCTGAATATCGTCCCACGCCACATAGAATGCAGACAGGTCGATCGCGAAGCTGCGATCGCGCGTCTGCGCCTTGAATCCGACTTCATAGCTCTCCAGCGAGTCCGATTTGAAGCTTGTCGGGGCGAGCAGGTCGCCGGTCCCTGCGTCGCGGATCACGAAGTTCGGACCACCGGGGCGATAGCCGGTAGCAAAGCGTGCATAGGCGGTAGCATTGTTGCTGAATTTATACTGGGCATTGGCAAGATAGGTCACCACGCTCTCGCTCGACTTCGCCTCCGGCGCCGAGCCGATCAGCAGACCGGATCCGATCTGCTCGAACCGCTGATTGTTGTGGGCATAGCGTATTCCGCCGGTGATGTTGAACTTGTCCGTCAGATGATAGGTCAAATTACCGAAGACGGCATATTCCTCATAAGTGCTGGGAATCTCGACCTTGCCGAGGTTGAACGGGACCTGGACAAGGTCTTGGTCGAACGTGTCGACCGCCTGGAACAGCCGGCTCCGCTCGTGCGTGTAAAATCCACCGAGCAGCCATTGTAGCGGCTGATCCTGCTTCGACGCGAGCCGGACTTCCTGCGCAAACTTCCTGGTCTTGTTGAACGACCGCGTTCCGGCGCCACCAGCATCGACGCCGAACTGCGGCAGCAACGGTACATAGAGCCCCGAAACATCGGTGAACAGGTCGGTACGCGAATATTGATAGCTGGATATCGAGGTCAGGTCCGCGAAACCGAAATCATAGTTGATCGTGCCGCTGATCAGGCGGAAATCGGAATTGAACGGCTCCTCCAGCGGATGATCCTGATCGAACGCGCCATGGACCGGCTTGCCGGCGAGCGTATAGGCAGCGTAGCGCGCACCCTCGCGCCGGATGTTCTGGGCGAAACCGGTGATGCGCACGGACAGGTCTTCGGTCGGCTCGATCAGCACGTCTGCGCGGCCTCCATAGGTTTCACTGCGATCGACGTCCTTTTGTCCGCGCGCGGGATTATCGTTGAACCCGCCGTCGCGCGAAAAAAAGCCGCTGGCCCGCACCGCGACCTTGTCGGTGACGACAGGCAGGTTGATGGCGGCCGCGCCGTGATAGCTGGTGCCGCCATGGCGTGTGTCCGACACACCGGCCTGAACATGGCCTTCCACGTCGTTAAGTGTCGGCTTTGCAGTCACATATTTGAGCACGCCGCCCATCGAACTGGCCCCGTACAACGTCCCTTGCGGGCCGCGCAGCACCTCGACGCGCTCCATGTCGAACAAAGCGGCATCGAGCGCCCGCGCGACGCTTTGATTGAACGCCGAACTGGATCCATAGGGGACTTCGTCGACATAGATGCCGACCGTCGGGCTGGTGTCGGAACCCGATGTCACCCCGCGCAGGCTGATCTGCGTGTATCCTGCGCCCAGCGTGGTGAATTGAAGACCGGGAACGGTGTTGGCGAAGTCGACGAACTGCGTCGCGTTGAGCTTTTCGAGGTCGGCTGCGGTGAGCGATGTGACCGACTGCGGCGTATCGATCAGGCGTTCCGAGCGTTTTTGCGCGGTGACGACGATTTCCGATGACATGACCGGCTCCGGCGTGTCGTCGGGCAACGTCTGTGCCTGCAGCGGCGCCGACAGCGCGCATGTCGCGACACCGATGGCAAGACGTGCGGTCATATTCTTGAACAAGAGTTTCTTCATTGCGTGTCCCCTTTTGGCCTTATCAGTCGCGTCATTCGGTAGCGACGCATCCCCGCGGCTGGCGTTGCGATGCGGTGTGAAAGCGTGCCGGTGAAAGCTGTTCGGCGCGGATGCCGCGAGCGGCCAGGGCGGCGGGGATTTCCTCGCCGCGGACCAGAGCGCCCGCGAGCCGGGACAGCGCCGGTGAGGTCTGCACCCCATATCCCCCCTGTCCGACCAGCCAGAAGAACGCCGGATGATCCGGATCGAATCCGACCACGGGCGATCGGTCCGCAGCGAATGTGCGCAGGCCCGCCCAGCTATGCTCTATGCGCCGCACCGGAATATCCGCAGCTTTCTGGACGCGATCGACGGCGATGGCGAGATCGAGTTCTTCCGGAAAGGTGTCGCACGGCTCGCTGGGAGTCTCGTCGGCCGGCGACATCAGAATCTTGCCTGCCTCGGGCTTGAAATAGAATTCGCCGCCGATGTCGATCACCGCCGGCCATTGCGCCGGCGAGGTTCCGTCCGGGGCGTCGACAATCAGCGCGCTACGGCGGCAGGGGGTCAATCCGATCGGCGCGACGCCAGCGCTCCGCGCGACGACATCGCCCCATGCCCCCGCGGCGTTGACCAGTATCTTCGCGGTGAATGTCGCATGCGGCGTGACGATCGTCCATTGTGCGCCGTCATAGGTGCAATCCATCGCCCGCGCGGAACTATGGATTACCCCACCCTGCTGACGCAGACGCTTCAGGAAGTGATGGTGGATCGCATCAACGTCGAGATCATAAGCAAACCGTTCTGACAGGGCCGCGGCGATATAGTCCTCGCGCAGGACGGGGACGAGATCGCACGCCTGACGCGCATCGATCCATTCGACCACGTCAGCGACATTCGCTTCCGCCGCGATCGCTTCCAGTGCGGGGAGCTGTTCGTTACTCGCAATATGCAGGCAACCGCGCGGGCCTGCGAAGGTCTTTGCGCCGGCGCCCTGTTCGAAGAAGTCGCGGCTGGCCTGGGTGAGCGCACGGATCAGCGCGTTGCCGTAGATTTCGAGATGCAGCGCGGCTGATCGACCCGTGGCATGCATGCCGGGCCGCTCCTCCTGCTCCAGCAGGAGAACGTTATGGCCATCCGACAGATCGGCGGCGGCCCCAGCTCCGGCAATTCCCGCCCCGACGACAGCAACATCAAAGGCGGACTGCATGAGAATTGGCCGGGTTCCTCGATTTCTGCCCGGAAAAGCCTGACCCAGCCCGCGTATGCCAGGCTCCCGTCGACTCAGCGCAGAGCAGTTTGTTTCAGTCCTAATATAAAAGACTGTGCGCTCAGTTTTTTTTCGTGGCAAGTGCTTTTTTGCATGACCGGGAAATGAACTGGGCTAAGAGGAGGCATGCCAAAGAGAGACGAAGCGTATATGGCAGCGCAACGCGAAGCGATCGCGCGCGCCGCGTTAAGGGTGTTGCTGGAGAAGGGCGTGTATGCGACGTCGCAGCGCGATATTTGTCGTGCTGCGAATATTTCGAACGGCGCGCTGTACACGCATTTCAGAACGCGAGAAGAAGCGATCGCGGCGGCGTGCGCTCTCGATCATGCCGATCGCCTCAGTGGTCCGCGGCCGACATCCTGGGATGCATATGTCGCCACCTTTTTTCACGGTCGTCCAGAGAAGGGGTCGCTAACGTCGAAGCGGTTCCGATTGTCTTTGCAGTTTTCCGCCGAGCTCACCCAGATGGAGGATAATCCGGAGAGCCTGTCGACGCTTTTGTTTCTGTATCGGGAAGACGTCACGCAAAGCCTCGCCGGTTTGGCAAAACTTGGGATTGTGAAGCTGCCGCTGGGCCTTGCGGAAACGACCGAGATTCACATGCATCTATTCACCGGCGCGGAATTTCAGTTGACCACCGACCGCAGTCTGTCGCCTGATTTCGTACTTCATGCGCTTCGCCAAGGCTTGGCAACGACGGCCGGACTTGTGGCGGTGCCGGGAGAAGACCCTGCGGACATCTTCTGAACGAAGCTGCAGGCTTTCCATGCTGCTGATGAAGGGCCAGTTGGACAGTTGGAAGAACGCATCGTGCTGGACGCGGCGTCATGATGTGCGCTGTGCTCGGCGGAAGAACTGAAAAGCTGATCGTCGAGCCAGCGAATGCAGGTCGCCTGTTCGGTAATAATATCAGCGTTGCTCCGGGATTCGCGGGAGATGACAAAAGAATGGAACGAGCGGCAGTTTCCGACCTCAAACTCGCCATTCTTCGCCGGACGCGAGCCAAGCAAGCGAGCTCATTCTACGAACGGCCCGCTGCTTAAGAGTTGATTCGGAGCAGCGCTAATTCGCCCCGCTGCGTTCCGAACCATATCATCTCGACCCTTCAAATGGGCACCTTCAGTGAGTTATAACAAAGGTGTGCCCGCGAAGGCCGGGATGACGGCTATGGGTGGGGCTTCAATCCAACCCAAAACCACTCACATTTTCTACCGCCGCGCCGCGAAGAAATCCCTGAGCAGCGCCGCGGCTTCGCCCGCGCCGATGCCATCGTAAATCTCCGGCCGGTGATGAATCGTCGGCTGCGCGAAGGTCCGCGGGCCGTGGGCGACCGCGCCGCCTTTCGGATCGTCGGCGCCATAATAGAGCCGCGCGATCCGGGCGTGCGCGATCGCCCCCGCGCACATCGCACAGGGTTCGAGCGTGACATAGAGGTCGCAGCCGCCCAGCCGTTCACTGCCAAGCTTGGCGGCCGCGGCGCGAATCGCGACGATTTCGGCGTGCGCGGTCGGATCGTGCGATTCGCGCGGGCGGTTGTGCCCTTCGGCGATGATCGCGCCATCCTTGACGACGACCGCGCCGACGGGCACTTCGCCCCATTCGGCGGCGATTCGGGCCAGATCGAGTGCGCGGCGCATGGGTTCGGGCATGGGGAAACGGGACATTCTTCCCCGCTAATCCCTTGACGAATCCCCGGCAAGCCGATAAGCGCGCGCCTTTCCCGGCTCACTCCGGTCCTGCCTTCCCCGATTTCCCGGGAAGCGCCCGGACGCCGACCCGATTTTTTTGACCCGATTTTTTTAACGAGGACAAACATCATGTCGCGCATTTGCGAACTGACCGGCAAGGGCCGTATGGTGGGCAACAATGTCAGCCACGCCAACAACAAGACCAAGCGTACCTTCCTGCCCAACCTGCAGAATGTGACCTTGCTGTCGGACGCCCTCGGCCAGGGTTACAAGCTGCGCGTGTCGACCCACGGCCTGCGCACCGTCGAACATAATGGCGGCCTCGACAATTGGCTGCTGAAGGCCGGCGACGACCAGCTGTCGGCCTCGGCGCGCAAGCTGAAGAAGGAAGTGGCAAAGAAGCTGGCCGAAAAGGCCGCTTAAGCTTCGTCCTACGCACGAATCGCAAAAGGCGGCCCGGCTTGCCCGGCGCCGCCTTTTTGCTGCCCGAAGAAAATCCCGCGGCGTGGATCGTCATTGCGCGCAACGACGCGCTATTGCGAAGAACCGGGTCGCGGCAGATCGACCAGTTCGAACTGGAGCAGCAGGCTGCGCTGCCACGTGTTGAAATTATCGTCGGACACCAGCCACAGGAAGGTGCGCCCGTCCTCGATCGCCACCGCCGACCCTTCGTAATTTTCGGCCAGCGGTCGCGGCACGCGGCCGATCGTCTGCGAACGGACGACGGCATCCTTGCCGATATCGTCCGGGTCGACGATCGCGAGGATCGTCGTGAAGACGGGATCGAAACCGAGCCGCCGATGCACGAGCAGGATGCGGCCATCGGGCAACGCCGCAGCGTCGCTGACCAGTCCCTTGCCCGCTGCATCGTAGAAGAAGCGGATCGGCGCCGCGCCCGGTGCGGCGGGATCGCCGGTATAGAGCAGCGCCTCGCGCCCGCGCGGATCGTCATCGGCATCTTCGGAAAAGATCACCGTCCGCCCGTCGGCAAGGCGCGCCATCGCTTCGGGTCCGCTATTCGAGGGCCAATCGGGTCCGCCCGGCAGCTTGCGGCGCGATTCGATCGCGGAAAGATCCGAATCGAGGCGCCAGACCTGGTTGATCCCTTCGAGCGCGATCCAGCTTTTGCCGCTGACCGGATCGAAGACCATCGCCTCGGCATCGTTCATCGATTTGCGCCGCGCGCGCCCATCGGGTGTCGGCAGCCCCGCGATGCGAAGGTCGCTGGCGTGGCCGGCGGCGGTCAGGGTCAGCCGCGTCCAATAGCCATTGTCGCCGACGAGTTGAAAGCGGTCGCGACCGATTCGCGCCACGCTCGAAAAGCCGCCGAAATAGCTGTGCGGGCTCGTGAGGCGCCAGCCGCGAACGAAGCGCAACATGCCCTCTTCACTCGCCGGGAAGCGCAGCGGATGCACCACCACGCGCTCGGTCAGGTCGATCCGGGGCGTAAGCTGGAGCGTTCCGGGCATCGGCCCGATGGCCAGAAAGATCAGGGCGGCAGGGAACAGGCGGCGCATCGGCGCGGACGTAGAGCGCTTGTCCGCGAAAGGAAAGCGCCGGAGGCCCGGTGAAGCTGAACGCCAGCCAACAACCATGTTCAGGCTCGGCTCAAAGCGAATCGGGCAAAACATCTTCATCGACCACAGCCCTGAAGGGCAAACGACGAAAGAAGGAGAACGACGATGAAAAAGATGGTGACCCTCTCGATCGCCGCCCTGATGTCCACCGTGACCTTGGGCCTGGCAACTCCCGCCGCGGCGCAGAACGGCTATTATAACCGCGACGGCTATTCGAGCTATGACGTGCGTTACGACCGCAACGATCGCCGCTATGACCGTCGTTACGATCGCCGCGCCGACCGCCGCGACTATCGGAACGATCGTCGCTATTACAACAACCGCAACGACCGCCGTAACTATCGCCAGTGTGACAACGGCACCGGCGGCACGATCATCGGTGCGGTTGCAGGTGGCCTTGCCGGCCATGAAATCGCTGGCCGCGGCGACCGCACGGTCGGAACGATCATCGGCGGTGCCGTCGGCGCCCTCGCCGGCCGCGCCATCGACAAGGGCAATGACGGCTGCCGCTAAGGCCTGACCCGAGCTCCAATAAACTTCTCCCCTCCTTTGCCCCGTCCGGCCCCGTGCCGGGCGGGGTTTTGCTTGTAGAGGTACGGGAAGGAATGTCGGCGGCTTTGGGGTGGGAAGCGGACATAGGTACCACCCTACTTTCGTCATCCCGGGCTTGACCCGGGATCCCGCTTTTTTTTCCGCATAATCCGTCTTTGACTTCAAGCGGGACCCCGGATCAAGTCCGGGGTGACGATAAGGGTAATGGCGGCAATCAGCCGAAACCGGTCCACCATCCTCGCCGCCCGTCGCTGCCGGCACGGCCCGCCGCAAACGGCAAGACGCCGCGCCTTCCCGCCGGGAAGCGGGGTTGCCATCGTGCCGGAGGACGCCTAATCTCGCGCCCAAGTGCACGTCTGCGGTCCTGCAGGCGCGTGAGATTTGGACAGGTCATAATAGCCATGCGGCAAATGGCAGCGCCTTCGGGGCGATCGCCGCGGCCCGTGCCGGCGGCGAAAGGGCAAAGCAAGGCAGGCGCCGAACCCCGGCCCGTGCCGATCCACCGGCCGCGCACCTATGCCGCCATCGATCTGGGCACCAACAATTGCCGGCTGCTGATCGCGCGTCCGCAAGGCGGCGAGCTGGTCGTCATCGACGCCTTTTCACGCATCGTCCGCCTCGGCGAAGGCCTGCACGGCAGCGGCAAGATCAGCCAGGCGGCGATGGACCGCACCGTCGCCGCGCTGTCGATCTGCGCCGACAAGCTGCGCCGCCGCCACGTCACCCTGTCGCGCGCGGTCGCGACCGAAGCGTGCCGCCGCGCGACCAACGGCGAGGAGCTCGCCGATCGGGTGAAGCGCGAGACCGGGATCGCGCTCGATATCATCTCCGCCGCCGAGGAAGCGAAGCTCGCGGTGCTCGGCTGCCATAATCTGATGGAGGCGGGCGACGGCCCCGCGCTGATCTTTGACATCGGCGGCGGTTCGACCGAACTGATGCATGTCGACGCGTCGGACGACGATGTCGCGATCCGCGACTGGATCAGCGTGCCTTGGGGCGTCGTGTCGCTGACCGAACATGCCGCAGCGGCCGAGGACAGCCTGGCCGCACGCCAGGCCTGCTATGCCCGGATGCGCGAAGTGACGCGCGAAGCCTTCGCCGCCTTCGCCGGTCGCGCCGAGCGCTTTGCCGGACAACCGCTGCGCCTGCTCGGCACCAGCGGCACGGTGACGACGCTCGCCAGCGTCTTCCTCGACCTGCCGCGCTACGACCGGCGCGCGGTCGACGGGCTTGTCGTGCCGTCGGACGCGATGCGCGAAATCAGCCGCCGCCTCGCCGACGCGAGCATCGCCGACCGCTCCGAAATCGCCTGCATCGGCCGCGAGCGTGCCGATCTGGTCGTCGCGGGCTGCGCGATCCTCGAAAGCATCATCGACCTGTGGCCCGCGGCGCGCGTCGGGGTCGCCGATCGCGGCATCCGCGAGGGCATCCTGCGCACGCTGGCGCGGCAGGGCCGCGACGTCCCCGTCACCCGCCGCGAGTTTCGCAAATGAGCGGGGGCAGCGGGAAAGGCGGCGGCGGCGGGAGCTCTGGTCGGGGCGGCCTGCATGTCCGCGTCAAGACCGCGCGCAAGCGCAGCGTGTCCTCGACGCGCTGGCTGCAACGGCAATTGAACGATCCCTATGTCCGCCGCGCGCAGGCCGAAGGCTATCGTTCGCGCGCCGCGTACAAGCTGATCGAGCTCGACGAGAAATTCGGCTTCCTCAAAAAAGCGCGGGCCGTCGTCGACCTGGGCATCACGCCCGGCGGCTGGTCGCAGGTGACGCGCAAGACCAATCCGCGGGCGCGCGTCGTCGGCATCGACCTGCTCGCCTGCGAACCGATCGAGGGGGTCGAGATCCTCGAGATGGATTTCATGGACGACGCCGCTCCCGACCGGCTGATCGAAGCGCTCGGCAGCGCCCCCGACCTCGTCATTTCGGACATGGCGGCGAACACCGTAGGCCATCCCCAGACCGATCACCTCCGCACCATCGGCCTCGCCGAGACCGCCGCCGATTTCGCGGTGCAGACGCTGGTCCCGGGCGGCGCGTTCGTCGCCAAGGTCTTCGCGGGCGGCGCCGACCGCGAGCTATTGTCCTTGCTCAAACGGCATTTCACGACCGTCAAGCACGCCAAGCCGCCTGCAAGCCGCAAGGGTTCGCCCGAGCTTTATGTCATTGCGCAGGGGTTCAAGGGACGGCGTATGGACAAGGCAAACGGATAGACGGGGTTGCGGTAGCTTTGGGTTAGAAAGCCGCCGCGGCTTTCCCGCCTTCGTCATCCGCGGAGGAGACCCGTGGCTCTTCCGCCTTGATCCGGGATCCCGCTTTTTGAGGGCGCCAGCAGTTTTCGATATCAAGCGGGACCCCGGATCAAGCCCGGGTGACGATGAAATGAAAGCCTGGTTTCGGCCGTAAACGGCCGCGCCCGGTCCCCTCATGTTCGCCGCACCCACCCCGGACAAGCCTGCAAGCGGGTGCGCCCGACCTCAAAAACCCTGCCGCAATTCAACCCCGATGGTGCGCGGGCGGATCGTCGAGAAACGATCCGACCCGGTCGTCAGGTCGACGTCGAGCCGCGGATGGACGTTGAACAGATTATTCGCATAAAGCCGCACCGTCGTATTGTCGCGGCTCACGGACGCGAAGGCATTGACGACCTGATAGCTTTTCCGCGACCGGATCGGGTTCGGAATATAGCTCACGGCATCGGGATCGTCGGGATAGGTGACCGGCAGTTCGGTATCGAACGAATAGGGCGCGCTGCCCTGATACTGATATTCGCCGCGGATATCGAGGCCCCAGCCGTTCGACAACTCGGCCGCATAGCCGGCGTAGGCAGTGGCCATCCATTTCGGCACGTCGGGCAGCGCGTCGCCCTTTTTGGCCGAGGTGCCGGGCACCGCTTCGGTCACCTTGCCCTTGGTATAGGCCGCGGTGCCGCCGAGCTGGAAACCACGCAGCGGTTCGACCCGCGCCTCGAGTTCGAACCCCTTCACCTCGGCGCTGCCGATATTGTCGGTATAGCCGAAGCCGCACGACGGCAGGCCGATCGCCTGCTGGATCTGTTTCCACCGCGTGTAATAGGCCGACGCGTTGAGCATCAGCTTGCCGCCGCCGAACATATTCTTGGTCCCGGCCTCATAGGTCCACAGATTGTCGGACCCGAAGCTGTCGGGCGCGCTGTCGATGCCGAGCTGGTCGAGGTCGACCCGGCAGAGGTCGGGATCGATCCGGTCGCGGTTGATCCCGCCCGGACGAAAACCCTTGGCGGCCGAGGCATAGATCAGATTGTCACGCGTGACCTTGTACGAAAGACCGAATTTGGGATTGATGCCGTCTTCCTTGTTGCGGCGGTCCGCGAGCGCGTTCGGCCCGCCCGCGAAGACGCCGTCGGTGCGCGCATTGACGAACTGTTCGACCTTGAACACGCGCACACCCGCCGTGACGTCGAAGCCGTCGAACAATGTGTAGCCCGCTTCGCCGAACAGCGCATATTGCTTGGTGTTGGTGAAGATATTGCCGAAATAGGCGAGGTCGGTGCCGAAGACCGCAGCCATGCCGGGGGTATTCACCGTCTGGATCAGCCGGTCGTCCTGGCTCGAATAATAGCCGCCGACCACCCATTTGAACGGCGAGTCATTGTCCGATGCCAACCGCAGTTCCTGGCTGAACGTCTTGGTGGAGCTGTCGGAAACATTGGTGCTGGTCAGCGGATAAATGCCGGGAACCAGTCCGCCGATGTAGAAGCTGTAATCGCGGACATAGCGGAATTTGCGGTCGAAATAGGCGGTCAGCGATGTCGCCTTGACCCCGCCCAGCTCCTTTTCGACGCTGAGGCTGTAGATGCCGGCGCGGTCGTAATTGGGCTGGGCGATGCGGTAGGAGGCCGACATGTCGGACCGTCCGGTGAACATGTCGCCGGTGTCGCCCTGTTTATAATCCTGATAAAAAAGCTGCGGCCGGATCGTCCAGCTGTCGTCGGGACGCCATTCGAGCGAGAGCCGCCCGACATAGGTATCGCCATAGTTGCGGTTCTTCTTGGTCCGCGCCGACAGGCTGTCCTGCACCAGCGGCGTATAGTCGGGGAAGGGCGTGCTCGATTTCAGGACGACATTGACGTCGCCCGGCCGATTGTCGACGAAACCGCCGTCGTGGCGATAATAAAAGCCCGCCCGCACCGCGAGCTTGTCCTCGACGATCGGGGCGTTGACCACGACTTCGCCATTATACGACGGCCCGCCGCCGTCGGTGACCGCCGCGCCGATCGCGGTGTCGACGCTGAAGCGCGTGGGGTCGGGACGCGCGCTGACATATTTGATCGCGCCGCCCATCGCACTGCCGCCATAGAGCGTGCCCTGCGGTCCCTTCAGCACCTCGACGCGCTCCATGTCGAAGAACATCGGGTCATAGGCGCCGCTGAAGGTGGTCGACACCGTCACCAGCGAAATATCGTCGAGATAGATGCCGACCGTCGGCGACGAGGCATAAGTGGAAAGGCCGCGGATGCTGTAGCGCGACAGCCCGCGTTCGGTGCCGAAATTGGCGAGGCCGGGCACGCTGCGCAGCACATCCTTGATATCCGCCGCACCCCGATCGCGCAGCGCGTCGGCGGTTACCGCGGTCAACGACACGGGCACATCCTGGATGCGTTCGTTCGACTTGCGCGCGGTGACGACGATTTCACCATCGTCGAAGCCCGTCGCTTCGACCGCCGGACGCCGCGCCGGTTCTTCCTGCCAGGCGGCGCCGCTTGCGGCCGCCTTTTTGGACGCCGGGCGAATGACGAGCACCCCCGAGCGGCCCCAGCTCGGCTCAAGCCCGGAGCCGGCGAGCAGCCGCGCGACACCGTCGCGAACGGTGAACGTCCCGTGGAGCGCGGGCGCGCGCTTTCCTTGCAACGCGCCGCTGTCGAAACCGATCTGTTGCCCCGAGGTTCGCGCCAGCGCGCGCAGGCTGGTCTTCAGCTCCTGCGCGGGGATCGCAAAACGATAGCTACGTTCCTGCGCGAGCGCCGGAACGGCCAGCGCCGATGCGACGAGCGCCGCGGTGACGATCGAACCATGAAGTGCGTGTCTGAACAAAGGCATGAAATTCTTCCCCCTCCTGCCCGGTTTGCCAGGCTATCGGAGAGGAAGACGCACGACCCGCGCCGGGGGACACTTGGCCGGGCAAGAAATCGCATATCGGCGCAGCCCTGCCGTTGGCAGATCCTCAGCCCTCTACGATCACCCGGAACGCGAAGCGGTGCTGGCCCGCGTCGTCGACGACGTCGATCCGCATGCCATTCCCGCCGATCACCATGTCGGGATCGTCGCTGAGCAGGCTGCCGCCATAACGGATTGCCTCGCGCCGCGCGGCATCGATATCGGGAAGGGTCATGCCGTCCTCGTCGCGGTGCGGCGACCCGTTCGTCGTATGGAAGAAATATCGCGGCATTACATTCTCCCGCCCGAGCCCGCGCTTGGCACGCCGACCCAAGGTTCAAACCCCCGACGGATTGTTTCGATGCAGGTAAGTCGACGAAAAACTTGATATTTGCGCCAGCTTCGGGAAATTCAGGATGGTGAGCGACCGCGACGGGCGGCCGATCGCGCCCATCTGTTCCAATTGCCGCAGCATCCGGTTGATGTGGACGGGGGTCAGGCCAAGCAGGTCGGCCAATTGTTCCTGCGTCAACGGAACGCGAAAATTCCCCGAACGCGCGCTCGCGATCTCGTTCACCCGGTCGTGAAGCTCGCACAGCAGGTGAGCAAGACGCGCCAGCGCGTTGCGCCGCCCGATGTTGAGCAGCCATTCGCGTCCGATCGACGACTCGATCAGGATATCGACGAGTACCGCGCGGGCGATGCCGGCGCTCGCGATCGTCAGTTGCTCGATCGCCTTCAGCGGAACCAGCGCGAGCGTCGCCGGTGTCAGCGCGCGGACGTCGTGGTCGGCGGTGGGCAGGAAGATCGACTGGAAATCGAGCGCATCGCCGGGCATCTTGAGCGCAACGATCTGGCGGCCGCCGTCCGACGCGACCTTCTGACGATAGACGAAACCCGAAAGCAGGACCGGGCAGATGTCGGCCCGGTCGCCCTCGCGCAGGATCGAATCGCCCGTTTCGGCCCGCTTGACGATATGCGGCAGCCCGGCGATCGCCTGCTGGTCGGACGTCGACAACAGGCTGTGATTGAGCAGCTTGCGGATCAGGATGCTGAGCGGGCCATATCCCATGCGCCCGGCATGTTCGTCGGCCCATTCGAATGAAGGCGCATCGCCGTTTGGCATTCGACTCCCTATTCCGGTTGCCCCTTGCCCATCCAAACCGGACAACATGGCACTCGGTTCCATCGCAGGGCATCAAAAAAAGGCGATCATGTCGATTGCAAACCCGGCCGAGGAATGTCCGAATCGGGGTGGGGAGCGGGCGTCGCTTTCTACAGCTTCGTCATCTCGGGCTTGACCCGGGATCCCGCTTTTTTGAGGGCACCGGCGGTTTTCGAAGTCAAGCGGGACCCCGGATCAAGTCCGGGGCGACGATGGACGGGACGGCAACTCCCAGCCGGCACCGGATATTCCCATCAGCAACTCGGGGTCAGAGAGTCGAATGCAGCTTCCACAAGCTGGACGTCGCCTTGGTCATCTGCGCGAGAATCGTCTCGCCTTCCCAAAGCGTAACATGGATGCCGTCGGTTTCGTTCCGCGCGATCTGAAAGGCATGGTCCGGACTTTCGGCCTGAAAGTCGATGCGCCGCGGTTGATTTACATCGGCGTCGCTGATGATGAGATGAAAGGCTCGCATGATCGCTCCTTGTGTCGCGAGCTTGCGCTACCAGGCTCTCGGCATCTGATGATCGGCCGGCCGTATGAAACGGGACTGCGGCACTATGCCGAAACCACGAATGGCCGATCTGGGTGGAACCGCAGTCGTTGGGAACCTTATGGCATGAGTCGACCGCGATTGCGCTAACATGGATCACCTTTCGGGTGGCCGGTCGGATGACGGAGCAGGCAGCGCCATGCTACCGATTATCGGCCGGAGGCCAACAACCGGCAGCATGCGCCGTCAGGATCAGGCGTCGATCAACAGCGGATCGGCGTCATCCTCGTCGACGATATTGCCCGACTGCCGATCGAACAGCCGGCGATAAAGCCCGTCCGGATCGGTGAGCAGCGTTTCATGGTCGCCATCCTCGACGATCCGGCCCTGGTCGAACACCAGGATCCGGTCGAGCGTGCGTACCGTCGACAGGCGGTGCGCGATGACGATCGCGGTCCGGTTCGTCATCAGCCGGTCCATCGCCTGCTGGATCAGCGCCTCGCTCTCCGAATCGAGGCTCGAGGTCGCCTCGTCGAGGATGAGGATCGGCGCATCGGCCAGAAAGGCGCGCGCGAGCGCGACGCGCTGGCGTTCGCCGCCCGACAGCTTCACCCCGCGTTCGCCGACCAGCGTCGCATAGCCGCGCGGCAGTTTCGCGATGAAGTCGTGCGCATTGGCCAGCCGTGCCGCCGCCTCGACCTCGCCCTGGCTCGCTTCGGGGCGAGCATAGGCGATATTGTCGGCAAGGCTGCGGTGGAACAGGATCGGTTCCTGCTGCACGATCGCGATCTGCGCGCGCAGCGATTGCTGCGTCGCGTGCGACACATCCTGCCCGTCGATTGTCACCCGGCCTTCGTTCACGTCGTAGAGCCGCAGGATGAGCTTGACGAAGCTCGTCTTGCCCGATCCCGAATGGCCGACCAGGCCGACCCGCTCGCCGCCGCGGATCAGGACGCCCAGATGCTCGTAGAGCGGCGTGTCATGCCCGCCATAGCGGAAGGTGACATCGTCGAAGCGCACTTCGCCCGCGCCGATCCGGATCGCGGCGGCATCGGGCTGGTCCTCGATCCCCAGCGGCTGGTCGTGCAGGTCGACCAGTTCCTCCATCTCGTTCACCGAACGTTGCAGGTGATGGATGTGGAAACCGATATCGACCAGATAGCCGTGGACGACGAAATAGCTGGTGAGCACATAGGTGACGTCGCCCGGGGTCGCGTGGCCGCGCCACCACAGCCAGATCGCCGCACCGGTGATCGCGCTGCGCATCACCCAAAGGACGAGAATCTGCGCGCTGCCCGACCAGGTGTAGCGCATCCAGGTGCGGCGCGTCCGCTTCGCCCATTTGGCGAGCAGCCGGTCGACACGCGCCTCCTCGCGGTCCTCGGCGCCGAACGCCTTGACGACAGCGTTGGAGCCGACCGCATCCGAGAGCAGGCCGCCGAGCTTGGTATCCCACGCGTTCGAAAGCGTCGCCGCGGGCGACGCCCAGCGCGCCGCGAGCACCACGGTCATCGTCACATAGGCGGCAGCGCCGACCCCCATGACCAGCCCGAGCACCGGCCAATGCCAGCCGAGCAGCAGCATCGTGCCGAGGAGCACGACGATCGACGGCAGCAGCTGGAGCAGGAGCACGTCGTTGAGCGTGTCGAAAGCCCACATGCCGCGCGTGATCTTGCGAACGGTCGAACCGGCGAAGGCGTTGGCATGCCAGTCGGTCGAGAAACGCTGGACACGGTGAAAGCTGCCGTGCGTCACCCCCTGCATCATGCGCAGGGTGAAGGGGACGATACCGGCCCAGGCGATATGGCGCAGCAGCACCATCGCCAGGCCGAGCGCCGCCATCGCCGCGAACAGCATCAGCGCGCCATCGCGGCGACCGGCGGCGAGCGCGTCGATCAGCCGGCCCGCGAACAGCGGCACGAAAATCTCCGTGACCGTCGCGGCAGTGATGAAAAAGGCGATGACAGCCGCGCGGCGGCGCTGTCCGGCCCAGTGACGAAAAGTGAAGTCGAGGACGCGGCGGATCGAATCCGCGCGGCCTTTGCCGTGTGTCGATGTCATAGCGTGACCCGGCGCCGGGGCGCCGTCTCCAATGCGTTGAATTCAGGGTGCGATCCGAAGGAAAAATCGGATCAGGGAGGCTTCAGGACCTAATGGCGCAGGTCGCCAATGGTGGGAAACCCGCCGAGGGGGCGTGCTGTGGTCATGCCTGTCATCTACGCCCTCCTTTTCGCGCTGGAACGGTCCGGTGATGTAACGACCTCCCCGGCGCTTGGCAAGCACCGCAGATTTCGGCGTTCATCTGCCACTTGTCGCGGGGCCGCAGACGACCATATCGATGAAGTCGCTCATCAAAGGCCGAGTAACCGAATGTCCGCGCGCAATCGATATTATCAAGGGCCCGTTTCCGATCATTTCGACGGAACCCGCTTTCTCAACCCGGCCGGCGAGCCCGAGACCGACCGGTCGTTCGGCGACCTCCTCCGCTGGCGACGTTCCGCCCCCGACAATAGCTGGCCGGCGGCGGTCGAGGTGACGCCGGTGATCCCCGACGCCCGGGTCGAGGGCCTGCGCGCCACCATGGTCGGCCACGCGACGCTGCTGATCCAGCTCGCCGGGGTCAACATGCTGACCGACCCCGTCTGGTCCGACCGCGCGAGCCCGGTCGCCTTCGCCGGCCCCCGGCGCGTGACGTCGCCGGGTATCGAGCTGGACGCGCTGCCGCCGATCGATGCGATCCTGCTTTCGCATAATCATTACGACCATCTCGACATCGCGGCGCTGCGCGCGCTCCATGCCCGGCACGATCCGCTGATCATCACCCCGCTCGGCAATGATGCGATCGTCCACCGCCGCCTCCCCGCCGCGCGGGTGCGCGCCGGCGACTGGGGCGATCATTTCGACATCGCGCCCGGGGCGACGGCGCATATCGTCCCCGCGCTGCACTGGTCATCACGCGGGCCGCGCGATCGCCGCATGGCCCTATGGGGCGGCTTCATCCTCGAAGCGGCGGGAAAGCGCGTCTATTTCGCGGGCGATACCGGCTATGGCACCGGCCATATCTTCCGGACGATCGGCGCGCGCTTCGGCGCGGTCGACCTCGCCATCCTGCCGATCGGGGCTTATGATCCGCGCTGGTTCATGGCGGCCCAGCATTGCGACCCCGAAGAGGCCATCCAGATCATGCTCGACGTCGGCGCCAAGGCCGCTGTCGGCATGCATTGGGGAACGTTCAAACTGACCGACGAAGCGCGCACCGACCCCGAACGGCGCCTTGCCGAAGGTCTCGACGCGCGCGGAATCGAGCCCGGTCGTTTCAGGGCCCTGCATCCCGCCGATATCGCCGATTTCGGCTAGAGTCTTTCCGGCGGGCTTTTTTCGCTGGTTGCCGTCGCGGTCATGCCATCCCGCCGCAATCTATGCCGGGGCTTTTCCGGCGGCCACCGCAGGTGTGCCGAGCAATTCGGCCTCGGCCGTCTCGATTACCCCCACCTCGGCCAGCGCCGCGCTTTCGAGCCTCGAAAGATTGGCTTCGTGCTGGGCCCGGTCGATGCGGAAATAATTGATCGCGATCAGCGAGACGGCGCCGAGCGCCAGCGCGATGGGGACATAGACCAGACCCAGCTGGTGCATCAGCCCTGCGCTGATGTGGCCAGGCTGGGCATTGGCAGGGAAATGCACCCAGGTCAGCATCGCACCGGCAAGGAGGGTGCCGAGGCCGGTGACACATTTATTGACCAACGTATTGGCGGAAAAGAACAGGCCTTCCGAGCGATGGCCGGTGCGCGCCGCATTATCCTCGACCACGTCGGCGAGCATCGAGGTGATGGCGATCAGGCCGGTCAGCGCCAGCATCGACGCGAGAAAGGTCTCGACCAGCAGGAACGTCATCAGCCACGGCCAGTCATTTCCGGGCAGGATGCCGAGCAGGCGCAGTCCGATCGGCAGCACCCCCGCCGCCATCGCCAGCCCCAACCCGAGGATCGCAACCCTTTTCTTGTCGTAGCGGCGCGTCAGGGCCGGGGTGATCGAAACGGCGACGATCGACGCGACGAGCACAGGCAGCACCAGCCCCGACAGCTGGTCGGTCGACAGCCCCCAGAAATAGACGTTGAAATAGGTGCCCAGCGTGTTCGAGACCCCGGTGCTGAGCCCGGAGAAGAGCGACGCCATCATGATCGCGAGGAAATTGCGGTTCGTAAAGGCCGCAGCGACCTGCGACAGCGCCTGACGCATTCGGGTCCCGCCGGCGCCTTCGGCCGGATGGGTCAGATAGGGGATTTGCCGGTGGGTACCGAGCGTCGCGAACAGGAAAGCAAGGCTGATCAGCAGGCCGCACCAAAGGCCGAACCGGCCGTAGCCGGCGGGATTGTGAACGCCGCCCGCGCGGTCGCTGAGGAAAATCTGGAAGGCGAGCATGCTGGCGAGGACGAGCCCGGCGACGCCGCCGAAAAACAGGACCGAGAAGAATCCGGTTCGCTTGTCGTAATCGGGCGCGATTTCGGGAATCAGCGCGTTCGCCGGCACCTCATAGAGGCTGGTGAAGAAGCGGACCGCCATGATCGTGCCGAGCAGCCAGGCGAAGTTTGCGGTGTCCGACAGCCCGGCCGGCGGGTTCCACAGCGCCCAGAAGGCGAGTCCGGTCGGAACGATCGAGGCGTACATGAACGGGTGCCGCCGGCCGAGGCGCGAGCGGGTGCTGTCGGACCACAGCCCGATCGCGGGATCCCAAAAGGCATCGCCGACCAACGAGAGCATCAGTGCCAATCCGACCGCGGTCGCCGACATGCCAATGACCTGGTTGTAAAAAAGCAGCGCCAGCGCGGTAATTGCCTGCGTCACGAGGCCGCTCGACACCGCGCCTACACCGATTGCGGCATAGACCGGAAAGCCGAGGCGCCGGGCAGGAAGCGGGGCCGTGGTCATCATCTGCTTTTTCCGGCGGGCGTTCCCGTTCGGCAGGCCATCGTCTCTCCTTTTGCGGCGGTTCCGCCGCGATCCGCCATTCTGCGATAGCGTGTGCTGATGCTTTATATGGGCATTTTTATAGATTAAAAACGATTTATCTATTCAAATAGATTCAACTTGCCGGTGACGAGTGGGGTCGCAGATGGACGCAAGTTTTCCGGTGCGACCCCACCCCATCCCTTCCGCGGAGAGGGGTGGAGAGGAAGGGATAATGGCAGCCGACAGATGCCGGGGTCAGACCGGCATGAAGTCGACCGTCGCGGACTTCGACCCGTGCACCTGGGTGTCCGAGTGGGCATAATGATAGACGAGCGCCGAACGCCGTTCGTCCGAGCTGTTATCGTTCGACATATGCATCAGAAAGCTGTGGAAGATCAGTACGTCGCCCGTTTCCATCAGCACCGGCTCAGCGTCCGAAAAGTCGTAGTCGACGACCTCGAGATAGCCGAGGTTCGAACCCGGGCGGGCGTCGGGGACGACCTGGTGAACCGGTTCATTGTGCGATCCCGGCGCCACGAACAGGCAGCCATTTTCGATCGTTGCGCGGCTCGTCGCGAGCCAGACGCCGACCTGCGGCATGCGATCGAAGACATAATAAAGCGAATCCTGATGCCATGGCTGGCCCCACACACCGGGATTCTTGAAGATATATTGCGAATTGAAACAGGATACGCGCGGGCCGAAGATCGCATGCATGATGGTACGGATCGCCGGATGCCTGGCGAAGCTGAGAAAAGGCTCGGTCCGGTGCAGGTTGAACAGCTTCGACATCCGCATGTCCGCGGACTCGCCCGAATTGACCTTGGCGGCTTCTTCGACGGCAATCGCGCCGTCTTCGCCGACATGGTGGCCGGCCGTGGCGGTGCTGCCCGCCTCGGCGCGGGTGAAAATCTCGATCGCGCGCCGGGTCATCTCGCCGCACGTCGCGGGATCGACGATGCCGCGCAGGATGAAATAGCCCTTCTCCGTCCAGTTCTTCGCCTGTTCGGGCGTCAGCAGGCTCAGATCATAGCTGTGGTCCTTGGGATCATTGGTTCGTCCCGCCTGCAGCGAGTTCAGAATATTGGCCGCGGCCTGGTTGGGATCCACGGCGGTCGCCTGATCGGTCATTCCATTCTCCATCGGTAGCGGGTTCGCCTCTTGATGAAAATAATATCATGGTCGATTATTCTAGTCAAATAGCGTTATTGGCTAGCGCATATATCATATGTGTCAGGGCGCCGAATGGCGTTCCTCGCTACACCGGATTGGATATGTATTCTCCGGCCAAACCCGGGAGCCACGCGCCGCCGCGCGCGCAATCCGGACCCTGGCTTTCGCCGGGGAACAGGATATTTGTCGCAAGCAGATATTCGCGATCGAAGCCGGGGCGCCGGAATTTCGCGCGGGAAGCGGCCCCGGATGTCGTCGATCAGGGTTTGACCGGCGCCGGCGGCAGGATCGCGCGCGCCATGCGCTCGGCAAGATCGAGTGCGGTCTCGGTTTCCTTGACCAGATCGAGATTTTTGTCCCGAACCCACCGGGTATAGGATGTCACGCCGCTTGCAATGAGGATCTGCCCGGCGAGATAGGGGGCATAATCGCCCTTGGCATCGAGGCCATAATCATGCGCGATATATTCAGCGACAAGCCGTACTTCATTTTCTTCGTAGCGCAGCCAGCTCAGCGCCAGCTCGGGATCGCGCTGGACTTCCTGGGTTAGCCCGGTTTTCGGGTCACCGTCCTTCTGGCGTGTCGCGGCGGTCGTCAGCACCAGGCGGCGGAAGAAGTCGAAAAAGGGAATTTTACCCTTGGCCGCGACCACCATCGCGCGAAGCTCTTCGATTTCCTGATCCGAAAGCGCGGCCGCAAGATCGCGCTTCGTCTTGAAGTGCGTGAAAAGCGTCGTGACGTGGATATCGGCGGCATCGGCGATCGCATTCATCGTGGCGTCGGCATAGCCCGCCTTCATGAACTGTTCCTGCGCGGCGTCGAGAATGCGCTGTCTCGTTCGGGCGCGCCGGGCCGACCGCCGGGGGAAGCGCTCTGCCTGATCCTGCACCCCCTCCTGCGCCTCGTCCATGGCCGCCGCGTCCGTGTTCGCCTTATCCGTCACCCTGCCCCCGTTTCGGCTATGCCGCTAAATAAATCGATGATGATAGATCATTATGAGCCGGAGCATGGTGAAAGTCCACCTTCGCCGCCCGATCAGGTGCTGACCGGGCGGATGTCTTCCGGCGGCGGATCGCGATAAAGACGGTCGACCAGACCGCCGCGCCGTTCGAGCACGGCGCGCTGGTTGACATAGCCCTTGTCGGTCATTTCGCCGCCTTCGACCGACAGCGGCTCTTCGGCGATCAGAAAACGGCGCACCCGCCGCGACGAACCCCCGGCGCTCCGGTTATGCTCCGCAAGCCGCTCGGCAAGAATATCCGCCAGTGCGTCGGCGTCGAAGCTGCCCTCGCTGGTGAACTCCCCGTGCGCCGCGGCCGAGGGCCAGATCAACGCAGTCACGAAGCTGCGATCCTGGCCGGCGATCACCGCGTCCTGTACATAGGGGCTGCACGCGGCGACGATATCGGGACGCAAGATACCGACCGACACCCAGGTGCCGCTGTCGAGCTTGAAATCCTCCGCGACCCGGCCGTCGAACACCAGCCCCTGTCCGGGGTCATTTTCGTCGAGGAAACGCACCGCATCGCCAAGGCAATAATAGCCTTCCTCGTCGAACGCCTGCGCGCTCCGCTCGGGATCGCCGATATAAGCGGGCATCACCGTCGGGCCCTTCACCCGCACCTCGAGCTTCGTCCCGTTCGGCACCAGCTTCAGCGTGATCCCGGGCAGCGGCAAGCCGATCATCCCGACGCGTTCGGTCGCCCAATGCGTCACGGTGATACCCTGCGTTTCGGTCGAGCCATACATGGTGGTGATCGGGATGCGCTGCCCCGTCTCGGCGATCGCCAGCGCCTGCAACCGGTCGAACAGATCGTCGGACAGCGTCGCCCCGCCATAACCCATCTGCATCAGGTTGCGGAAGAAGGAGGCGCGCAGCAGCGGGTCCCGTTCAAGCGCGTCGGCGAGCATGCCAAAGGCGATCGGCGCCGACGCGAAGATAATCGGCGACACCTCGCGCAGATTGCGGATCGTCTGGTCGAAGAGCCCCGGCACCGGCTTGCCGGTGTCGAGATAGAGCGTCCCTGCGTCGTTGATCACGCCGTTGAAATTGATGTTGCCCGCAGAAATATGGCTCCACGGCATCCAGTCGAGCAGTTCGACCTCGATCGACGGATCGCGCGGCTCGCTGCGCAACCCCGTCGTCCCGGCAATCACCCCCGTCATCATCCCCTGCGTCTGCGGCACCGCCTTGGGCATGCCCGTCGATCCCGAGGTGAAGAGGATCTTCGCCACCGTCGCGGCGCCGATCGTATCGCGGCGCGCCGCTACCTTCGGCCCTGCGGCGGCGCGTTCCAGATCGGCCAGCGCCACGCTCTCCCCGCTGCCGTCGGCGGTGACGACCATGAGGTCCGGATCAGCCTGTCGCAGCGCGGCAATCGCCGGCGCGAACGGGCCCGCCGTCTGCGCAAAGACGATCGCGGGCCGCACCACCTGCGCACAGTGGAGCAGGCGCGCGAAATCCTGCCCGGCGAGCGAATAGGATGGGCTGACCGGGACGCCGGCAACGCCCGCCGTCATGCAGCCGAGCAGCAACAGCGCCTGTTCGGTCGAATTGGCCGACAGGATCAGCACCGCATCGCCCTCGCCCAACCTGCGATCGATCAGCGCCTGCGCGATATTGTCCGATCGCGCCAGCGCATCGCCATAAGTCAGCACCTGCCAGGGCCCGTCGTCACCCGCGCGCTCCTTGATGAAGGCGCGCGCCGGATGCGCGAGCGCGCGGTCGCGGAACAGGTGCGGGATCGATTGCGCCGCCGCGGCGGGCGCGTGGCGCGAGGTGATGAAGATCGCGCCATCGGCGCGGCGCTCGACGTCCACCGACGGCGCCAGCATGCCGAGCGGCTTGAAGGGAACGGCTGCCCCGGCGGATGTCTGCTCGCTCATCGACCTCTCCATATCTGTTTCGACCGCAGTCCGCGCCGCGCTCGTCGTTTCATTGACACTATACGAATAGATTTATATATTCTACATCAAAATTTGGATTCGAAAGAGCGCGGGACAAGCCGCCGCCAAAAGGGGAGTGCCGCGTGTCCGTGACAGAAAGCGTCGATGCCGGGGTCGAAGCAGGCCTGCGCAAGATCGCACCCCGCGTCCGGCCCGGCGCGTCCGCGATTGCGGCGCTGGAGCGACTGTCGGGCGGCGCCACGCAGGAAATCTGGCGTTTCGACGTCGGCGACGGCGACGCGGCCGACAGCTACATCTTGCGCCGCGCTCCCGGCGGGACTCGGATTACCGAAGGCGTCGGGCTGGAAATCGAGGCGCAGTTGATGGCCGCGGCAGCGCGGGTCGGCGTTCCGGTGGCGCCCGTCGCGCATATTCTTGCCCCCGAAGACGGACTGGGCCGCGGCTTCGTGATGGGGTTCGTCGCCGGCGAAACGCTGGGCGGGCGGATCGTCAAATCCCCCGACCTCGCCGCCGCGCGCGAAAGGCTCGCGGCCCAATGCGGGACGATGCTGGCGCGTCTGCACCGCATCCCGGCGGGCGATTTTCCGACCCTGACTCGCGACACCCCCGCCGAACTGGTCGAGCGCTGGCGCGCCGCCTATCGCGACACCGCGATCCGGCGTCCGGTCTTCGACCTCGCCTTTCGCTGGCTCGCCGACCATGCCCCGCCGCCGCCCGCCGCGCCGAAGCTGGTCCATGGCGATTTTCGCAACGGCAATCTGATGATCGGCGATGACGGCATCCGCGCGGTGCTCGACTGGGAACTCGCGCATATCGGCGACCCGATCGAGGATCTCGGCTGGCTGTGCGTCAATTCGTGGCGCTTTGGCCGCATCGACCTGCCCGTTGGCGGCTTCGGCCGGCGCGAGGAGCTGTTCGCGGCTTATGAGGCCGAAAGCGGCGCCCCGCTCGATCGCGCGGCGGCCCATTGGTGGGAAGTCTATGGTACGATCCGCTGGGGCACGATCTGTGCCCGGTCGATTGCCGCCTATCGCGACGGCGATGCGACGATGGAACGCGCGATGATCGCCCGGCGAACGTCCGAGACCGAAATCGACCTTCTCCGCCTGATCGCCAGCGAGAGACTCTGAACCCATGCAAGACCAGCCTACCCTCGACGAGCTGCTCGGCGGCGTCATCGATTTCCTCCGCGAAACCGTGGTACCCGAAGCGAAGCCGCGCACTGCCTTTCAGGCGCGCGTCGCGGCGAGCACGCTCGAACTCGTCTGGCGCCAGATCGAATTCGGCGCCCCCGCCGAAGAGCAGGAAAAGCAGCGGCTGATCGGCCTCCTCGGCGTCAACGGCGACCTCGCTGAACTCAACGAACAGCTTGCCGACGCACTCGCCGACGGCCGGCTCGACGTCCAATCCCCCGGCGTTGCCCGGCATTTGCGCGCCACGACGCTCGAAAAGCTGGCCGTCGATCAACCCCATTATTCGGGCTATCGCGCCGCGCTGCGCGAAGCCGCCGAAACGGCAAAGGACAGCTGATATGGATTTCGCGCTCCCGCAGGACCTCGTCGATTATCTCGCCGAGCTCGACCGCTTCATTGCGGCCGAGATCAAGCCGCTCGAGGCGGCCGACGACAATATCCGCTTCTTCGACCATCGCCGTGAACATGCGCGGACCGACTGGGACAATGACGGCCTGCCGCGCCCCGAATGGGAGGCGTTGCTGAAAGAGGCGCGGCGGCGCGCCGACGACGCCGGGCATCTGCGCTTCGCCTGGCCCGCCGAATATGGCGGCAAGGGCGGATCGAACCTCGCAATGGCGGTGATCCGCGAACATCTCGCCGCGAAAGGGCTCGGTCTCCACAATGATCTGCAAAACGAACATAGCATCGTCGGCAACAATCCCTTCATCATGATGTTTCGCGAATTTGCGACAGCGGAGCAGGACGCGCGCGACGGCGCGAAATTGCTCGCGGGCGAGATGTTCACCGCCTTCGGGCTCACCGAGCCGAACCATGGCAGCGACGCGACGCATATGGAGACGCGCGCGGTGCGGCAGGAGCGCGACGGCCAGCCCGGCTGGCTGCTCAATGGCGAGAAGATGTGGACGACGGGCATGCATGTCGCCACCCACGTCATGGTCTTTGCCCGCACCGCGGGCGCCGATGGCGACGCCAAGGGCATCACCTGCTTCATCGTGCCCGCCGACGCGCCGGGGGTGAAGATCGAGGAATGGCTGTGGACCTTCAACATGCCGACCGATCACCCGCGCGTCAGCTTCACCGAAGTCTGGCTACCCGAAGACAGCTATTGGGGAGAAGTCGACCGCGGGCTGGGGCTCGGGCAAAGCTTCGTCCACCAGAACCGCATCCGGCAGGCGGCAAGCTCGCTCGGCGCCGCGGTCTATTGCATCGAGGAAAGCGTACGCTACGCAAGGGAGCGCAAGCCATTCGGCAAGCCGCTCTCCGACAATCAGGCGATCCAATGGCCGCTCGTCGAACTCGCGACGCAGGCCGAAATGCTGCGCCTGCTGATCCGCAAGACCGCGTGGCAGATGGACCAGATGGATCACAAGGCGGTGGCGAGCCAGCTCTCCGACAAGGTCAGCATGTGCAATTACTGGGCGAACCGGCTGGTCTGCGAAGCCGCCGACCGCGCAATGCAGGTGCATGGCGGCATCGGCTATTCGCGCCACAAGCCGTTCGAACATATCTATCGCCACCACCGCCGCTATCGCATCACCGAAGGCGCGGAAGAGATCCAGATGCGCAAGGTCGCGGCCTTCCTGTTCGGCTATATGGGACCGCGCAAGGCCGAATTTGCATGAGCGAGGCGATCCCCGACAGCATTGCCCGAACGCTCGTCGATCCGTCGGCCTATGCCGACGAGCGGATCCACGATGCCTATGCCTGGTTGCGTGCGAACAATCCGCTCGGCCGCGCCGAGGTGCCCGGCTTCGATCCGTTCTGGGTCGTCACGCGACACGCCGACATATTGGAGATCAGCCGCCAGAATGCGCTGTTTCACAATGGCGACCGCTCGACGACGCTGCTTCGGCAGGTTGATGACGCGCGCATTCGCAAGATTACCGGCACCCCGCATTTCGTCCGCTCGCTCGTACAGATGGACGCGCCCGATCACCCCAAATATCGCGCGCTCACCTTCAAATGGTTTTCGCCCGGCAGCGTCAAACAGCTTGAAGCCGACATCCGCGCCCTCGCGCGCCAGGAAGTCGACCGCATGGCGATGATGGGCGGGGCCTGTGACTTCATGGCCGAGGTCGCGCTCGGCTATCCGCTCCATGTCATCATGACGATCCTCGGCGTGCCGATGGCCGACAAGGCAAGAATGCTGAAGCTGACGCAGGATATTTTCGGCGCGCAGGATGGCGAACAGGCAGAAAAGAACCGCAAGCTCGAGGCGCTGCCGGGGTTCATCTCCCGATTTCTGGTCAAGGCATTTCTTGCCGATTTCACCCGATATTTCATGAAGATCGCGAAGGACCGCCGCGCGAACCCGCAGGACGATCTGGCAAGCGTCATCGCCAATGCGGTGATCGACGGCAAACTGATTTCGGACCGCGAGGCGACGGGCTATTTCACCATCGTCGCGACCGCGGGCCATGACACCACCTCTTCGTCACTCGCCGGCGGCATGGCCGTCCTCGCGCAAGTTCCCGAGTTGCTTGCACGGCTCAAGGCCGATCCCACACTCATTCCGGCGTTCGTCGAGGAGGCGATCCGCTGGACCAGCCCGGTCAAGACCTTCATGCGGTCGGCGACCGAAGACACCGAATTCGCCGGGCGGCGCATCGCCAAGGGCGACTGGCTGATGCTCTGCTATGCCTCGGGCAACCGCGACGAAGCGGTCTTCGACGACCCCTTCGCCTTCCGCCTCGACCGCAAGCCGAACAAGCAGCTCGCCTTCGGCTATGGGGCGCATGTCTGCATCGGCCAGCATCTCGCCCGGCTCGAACTGCGCATCATGTTCGAGGAACTGATTGCCCGGCTGGACAGCGTCGCACCCGACGGTGCGATGCGCTTTACCCAAAGCTGGTTCGTCAACGGCCCGCGCACACTGCCGCTGCGCTTTACATTCTCCTGACCAAAGGAACGAGACGGTGATCCACCAGACTCCCGCCGCCCTGCCCATCCCCGGTCGGCATGGCCGCGACATCGAGGCGCAGCGCCGCAGTCTCGCCGGCCTGCGCAAGGTGATCCCGGTCGATCCCGAACCCGGTGCCGAGCGCTGGCAGGATCTCGGCGAAGCGCTGATGCAGGGCGATCCGCTGCTCGACGATGTCGTCGTGTGGATGATGGACGTCGGCTATCGCAGCGGCAAGGCGCTATACGATCAGGCGGCAAGCGAGGGCATCGCGTCGATCAAGGACGCCCCGCCGGTGCTGCGCGCCTTTTTCGAGCATGTCGAAAACACCCCCGGCTGGGCCGACGCTGCGCGGCTCGACGAAGGCGCGCGATGCAGCGCGCTGGCGGGCCGCATGGGCAATTTTGCGTTGCGCGACGTCGTGCTGATCGGTGGCTATCAGCTTTCGGCGGTCAACAAGACATTGCTCGCGACCGGCGCGCTCAAGAAGAATACCGCGAAGCGGCTGATGGAAACGACCAAATGGTTCCTCGACTGCATGGCCTTGGGCGGCATGGCGAAACATGCGCCGGGTTATGTCTCGACGCTGCAAGTGCGGCTGATCCACGGGCTCGTCCGGCGGCAAGTGCGGCGGCTCGACGATTGGGATGTCGCCGCCGATGGGTTGCCGATCAACCAGCTCGACATGCACAACACCTATCTTGGCCATTCGGTCGTCTATCTGATCGCCACTCGCCTGCTCGGCGTGCCCTATAAGGCCGACGAGGCGCAGGCGGTCATGGACTTGTGGCGCTATGTCGGCTGGCTGATGGGCGTCGACGAGCGGCGGCTGCACGAAACCGAGCTCGAGGCGATCGTCGCGCTCTACCAGAACAGCCTGTCGCAGCCCGGCCCTGACGAAAGCGGCAAGATCCTTGCCGGCGCGATGGTCGACGAACCGCTGTCGATCCGCCACGGCCGCTTTCCCGGCCTTCAAGGCCGCTGGACGCGCGCCGTGCACCTCAGCATCTCGCGCGGTTTCCTGGGCAAGCAGGGAATGGAAACGCTCGGCCTGCCGAACGTCCTGCCCTGGTATCCGTTGTTGACCGGCCCCGCCCGCTTCCTGTCGCACAAGCTTATCCGCCTGCTCCCCGGCGGGCGCGACTGGCTGATCCGCCGCGGTTTCCGGCGGCAGGCCAATGAGCTGCGGATTCGGACCGGCGCGGTACCGCCGAAGCAGTTCGCGCCGCATATCCAGACCGCCGCCGCCGCTCAGGGGTGAGCGGCTTCGGCGCGGGCCTTCAGGCAGGCATTGAATGTTTCGAAATTGCGCCGGATCGCCTCGCCATAGTTCGCCAGCACCGCTGGCGCGAGGCTGCCGGAGAAATGTTCATGATGACGAAGGAGCGTGGCATTCGGGCCTGCGGGTAGCAGCTCGAAGAAATGGTCGCCGCGGAGTTGCCCCTCGGCCCCGCCGACCCAGTGCATGACGAAGGGATCGAGCCGCTCGACCCGGCACGGCTGCTCCATCTCATGCCCCGATGCCGTATCGCGGGTGCATACGGCTATTTGTGCCCCGGCGGCCGCGCAGCCTTCGATGCGCGGGACATAATCGTTCCAGGCGCCATAATCGTCGAAAGCGATGAGGATCGCCCAGACCGCCGCGGGTGCTGCCGCAATGCGGATTTCGGTTTCGATCGCCAGGATGCCGGCGCTCACGAACCGATCAGCGCCGACAGCCGCGCCATGTCGGCAAAGCTGAAGATATAGGCACGGCGGCCGCGCGGCGACCGGTTCGGCCCGGTATAATGCGGCGTCGAATAGCCATGGACCGTCGCCGACCCGGCAGGCAGCGGGCAACGCACCGCATGATCGAGCGGCAGCGATGCGGCGGGATCGGTGATCGCGAGCAGGCGTCCATCGTCATCGGGCGAACCCGACGCGACATGATGCGGCGGCATCGGGCCGCCGTGCACCCGAGGGATGAATTCCATGCAGCCCATGTCGGCATCGACATCGTCGAGCGCGAGCCAGAATTGGGCGACGACATCGTTCGGCCACGCGGTTCCGGCCGGCGTCATCGGCATCGCGGCATAGGCCATGTCCATATGCCACGGCGTCTCATGCGGATGATGCGGGGGCTTATGGATCAGCATCGAGAAGAAGAATTGCGGATCGTCGCATCCGATCAGCCGCGCCGCAATCGCCCGGGCCCGGTCGAGTGCCGCATTGTCGGCGAACAGCGGGTGATGGAGGTGCGGCAACATGATTTGCCGCGTCAGCCCGCCGAGTTCGCGATCGGTCCCCGGGCAGGGCACCGATCCGTCGAGCATGGCATCGTAAACCCCGCGCATCGCATCGAGCAGCGGTGCATCGGCCAGGTCCGGAACGATGGCGAAGCCGTCGGCGCGGAAGCGGTCGAGCATGTCATCGGGCGTTGCAGTCGCGGTCATGTCTTCTCCCCTCAGGCTCATCGGCACGCCACGGTCACGTCTGCGGCGCGCAGCGGCCGCGCCGTGTCGCGGATCGTCACGACGCGCGTCTCGCCCGCCGCCAGGTCGAAATAATTGTCGTCGAACAGCGCCGTTTCCGACGGAACGAGCAAGTGGACGAAAAACAGATAGGCGGACGCGGTCAGCGTCACCGTCACTTCATTCGGCCCCGCCTGTTCGATCGCATATTCGGGCCGCGCATCGTGCGGCCGTTCGAGATCCTTGATCGCAGCGAAGAAATGCCGGTTCGCCGGGAAGGCTTCGTCCGCCGCGCGCACCGTCAGCAGCCGGCCGGGTGCCGCGCCCAGCCGCGCGGCGTCGGCGCGCCAGATCGGCCGGCTGCGATTGTCGGAAACCGCGTAAGCCACCTCGTCGCGCCAGACCGTCCCCACGTGCATATCGACCAGCTCGACGACCAGGTCGCCCGCCAGGTCGCGGGCGCGGTCGTTGGTCAGCCACAGCTCGACTGCTCCGTCCTCCAGCGGCTTGAACGACGCCAGCAGCGGCGCATAGACGCGGCGGACATAATGATAGCCTGCCTTCGCGAAGCCATAGAAATCGAGCAGGCTCCAGCTCACCCCCGGCCAGCAATCGTTGAGCTGCCAGATCAGCGTGCCCGAACAATGCGGCATCCGGCGGCGATAATGTTCGATGCCGAACTTCAGCCCCTCGGCCTGCGCGATCTGGGTGAAATCGACATAGTCGTCCAGCGTCGCGGGCAGGCCGGTGACCGGCGCGATCATCGCGTCGACCTTGTTCTTCGGGATGTCCTTGATGCGGTTTTCCAGCGCCGGGCTCTTGAGGCTGAGCTGGTCGGCGGGCACCGAGCGGCGCAGCGTTTCCATCACGGGCGACGCCTGGATGCCGAATTCGCTGATGAAGCGGCCCATATCCTCGGCGTAGCGTTGATAAGCGACGCCTTCGGGGCTGCGGTCGACCGCAGCGATCGACCGGTCGTCGGGCACCGGGGGGAGGCCGTGCCATACGGTCCAGTTGTGGAGATCACCCTCCTTCATGCTGTTCGCATGCGGCCCGCCGAACGGGCTTCCCGGCCAATAGGGCACCGCGGGGTCCAACTTCGCGACCTGTTCGGGGATGATCTTGTCGTAGAAAAGCGCGCCTTCGACCGCATCCTGGCTGCCGGTCGCCTCGTTGACGAAGGACTGGATGAACTGATTCTCGTTGTTGCCGCACCATAGCGCCAGCGCGGGATGGTGGCGCAGACGGCGCACCTGATATGCCACCTCGGCCTCGATGCTGGCGACAAGGTCGGGATAATGTTCGGGATAAAGCGAGCAGGCGAACATGAAATCCTGCCACACCAGCACGCCCAGTTCGTCGCACAGGTCGTAAAAAGCATCATGTTCATAGATGCCGCCGCCCCACACGCGCAGCATATTCTGCCCGCCGCGCGCCGTCGCCTCGATCAGCGGGCGGTAATGCTCGCGGGTCAGCACACCGACGAGCGAATGCGCAGGAATCCAGCATGACCCCTTGGCGAAGACCGGCCGGCCGTTGAGGATGAAGCGGAAGAATCTGGTCCCCGGCTCATCGGGGTCGGGCGATGTGTCGAGCGCGATGGTGCGGATGCCGACGCGCAGTTCGCGGCGGTCCAGTTCCTCGCCATTGTGCCGCAATGTCGCGGTAACGCGGTACAGCGGCTGCGCGCCCAGTTCGGCGGTCCACCAGAGCTGCGCCTGCGCGATCGTCGCGGCGACCCGCGCGACATCGCGATCGCCCTCGCGAACCAGCGTCGACGCTTGCGTCAGCAGCACCGCGCCGTCGGGAGCGGCGATTTCGATGGTCAGCGCCAGCGGTTCGTCCGCGGCAAATGCTTCGACTTCGGCGTCGACGCAGACGGCGGCGCTGCCGTCGGCACCGAGCGTCAGCGTCCGGAACTGCAGCGCGTCGATCGCGGCGATGCGCTGGCGTTGCAAGACGACCGGCCGCCAGATGCCGACGGTCGGCAGCGTCGGGCCCCAGTCCCAGCCCCAGCCGAATTGCGCCTTGCGAACGAGGTTGCGCTTGCTCACCTCGACCCCGACGCCAAGCCCCGGCCAGGCGTTGGCGGTGCGCCCTTCGACGCGCAGCGGAACGGGATCGAAACGGATCGCCAAGAGATTGGCCCCCACGCGGACGCGGCCGGTGACGTCGATTTCCTTGCCGAGAAACATATTGTCCGACTGGCCGATCTCTTCGCCGTTCAGATAGATGGTCGCAAAGGTATCAAGCCCGTCGAAGCGCAGGATAAGGCGTTCATCCACCACGGCGGACGCCGCCTCGAAACCATGGCGCCACCACCATTCCTTCGTCGATATCCACGCGCAGGCCTCTTCGCCGCCCTCGCCATGCGGATCGCAGACCACCCCGGCGGCAAACAGCGCTTCGTGAATGTCGCCGGGCAAGGTCACCGCATACCAATCGCCCGGCGGCGGCGAATCGCCCGCCGCGCCGGCGGCCAGTCCGTCACCCGGCGCAAAGGCAGCGACATTCCATTGGTCCATCATCGTTCGGCATCCTCGGCATGTTCGTCGTTACCGCAAGATGACCAATATGAACTAGATTAGTCAACTATAATATATTTATCGTGCCTGGGGCCCTGACCTTAGCGCCACGGTGGCCATTGGCGGCGCCCAAGTGACCCTCCCTTGCCCCGTCTACGCCATCGCACCGCCCGGATCATAAATTCTATTTTGATATATTAATCTACTCTGATATGAAAAATTCAAAGAATGGGAGGAAGCGGCATGGCGTCGGATCGAGAGAACAGGGAACCGGCCTTCAATCATCGGCTGCGCGCCTTCGCCGCGGCGGTTTGCGGCGAAACGGCACCGCTTCCGTCCCCTGCCGGCAGCACCCCCGCCCGTATCACCGCATAACCATTTCAGGGAGACGATCATGAACCAGATTACCGGGGGCGCCTTGCTCGCCCGTACCTTGCAGGCCGCCGGCGTCGACCAGGTGTTCTCGCTCCACGGCGGGCATCTCGATGCCTTTCTGATCGCCTGCGCCGATCATGGTATCACGCTGACCGATACCCGCCACGAGGCGTCGGCGGGCCACGCCGCCGAGGCCTATGCCCGCGCGACGGGCCAGATCGGGGTCGCGGTGCTGACCGCCGGGCCGGGGTTCACCAACGCCTATACCGCGCTCGCCAACGCCTATCTCGACCGCATGCCGGTGCTGTTCGTCGTCGGCGCGCCGTCGACACGCGAGGGCGATCTCAACACATTGCAGGGCGGCATCGACCAGATCGCGGCCGCGAGCCACATCACCAAATGGGCCTATCGCATCACCAACGGCAGCCGGATTCCCGAGATCGTCGAACAGGCGATCCGCCGCGCGATGACCGGCACCCCCGGCCCGGTGCTGCTCGAAGTGCCGATCGAGGTGATGTTCACGCCGATCAAGGCGCCGCCGCGAATCGAGGCGCTGAGCAATTTCGGCCTGACCGACGGCGGCCCGGCGCCAAGCAATGCGCAAGTGGCGACGCTGATCGACATGCTCGCCAAGGCCGAGCGCCCCGTCATCATCGCCGGCGGCGGCGCGACGCTGTCGCGCAGCGCCGACGCGCTAGCCGCCTTTGCCGAGAAGACCGGCATCCCGGTGACCACCGGGGTCAAGGGCGAAGGGCTGATGCCGCAGGATCATCCGCTGTACGGCGGCAGCATGGTCAGCGTGCCCATCGCCGCGGCGATCGGCGCGCCCGCCGACCTCGTCGTCCTGCTCGGCCAGCGCATCGGCCTGTTCACCGGCGGCCGCTACGGCATCGTTCCGGCGGGCGCCAAGGTCGTGCAGATCGACATCGACGGCACCGAACCCGGGCGCGGCGGCCCGATCGACCTGGCGATCATGGCCGATTGCCGCGAGACGCTGCTGGCGCTGACCAGCGCAGCCGAGGGCCGCGAATGGCGCGACCGCGGCGAATGGGCGGCAACGCTGAAAACCGCGCGCACCATCCCCTCGCAGCAATGGCTGACCGCGCCGCTCTATGGCGACGACGGGGTGATGCATCCGTTTCACGCCTGCAAGGCGCTGGCGGCGGCGCTGCCCGAGGATGCGATCATTGTCTGCGACGGCGGCGAATCGTCGGTCTGGGTGCGCGACCATATTCGCCCCAAGGGCACCGGATCGTTCCACATCACCGGCTATCTCGGCACGCTCGGCGTCGGCCAGGGCTTTGCCATCGGTGCCGCGCGCGCCTTCCCCGATCGCCCCGTCTTTCTGTTCGCCGGCGACGGCGGGGTCGGCTTCCACATCCAGGAATTCGATACGATGGTCCGCCACGGGCTCAACGTCCACACGATCGTCCTCAACAACGCCTGTTGGGGCATGTCGCAGAACGGCCAGGACCTGATTTATGGCAAGGACAAGCGCGCGATCGTCGAACTCGCCGACAGCGCTTATGAAAAGGTCGCCGAAGCGTTCGGCGGCAAGGGCTGGCGCGCCGATACGGTCGAGGATATCGCCGCCGCGATGAAAGGGGCGATCGCGGGCGGGGTGCCGAGCTGCATCAACGTCCGGATCGACGGATCGGTGATCAACCCGGTGACGATGAACATGGTCGGCATCAAGCCCGGCGACAAACCGAAGGCCAAACCGGCCGACGCGGGCACGAGCCCCGACAAGGCGGAAGCCGAAAAGGTCGTGATGCCCTATTATGACAATGTCGAATAGGATGCCGCAATGAGCTTTGCCCTGATCGAAGCGGCGGGAGAGCTGACGCGTCCCGCCGTCGTCGGCGTGATCGGCTGCGGCAATATCAGCCATGTCTATCTGCGCACGATCAACCAGTCGCCCGTGCTGCGGCTCAAGGGCTGCTCGGGCCGCAACGCCGCGACCAATGCAGCGCAGGCGGCGCTTTACGGCGGCATCGCGATGACGATCGACGAACTGCTCGCCGATCCCGAAATCGACATCGTCGTCAACCTCACCCCGCCGCTGGTCCATCATGCGATCGGGCGGCGCGTGCTCGAGGCGGGCAAGCATCTCTATAATGAAAAGCCGCTGGCCCACACGCTCGACGAAGCGCGCGACCTGATTGCGCTGGCGAAAAGGCGCGGACTGGCGCTCGGCAGCGCCCCCGACACCTGGTTCGGAACGCCGCACCAGGCGGCGCGGCGCGCGATCGACGCCGGATTGATCGGCCGCCCGGTCGGCGGCGCGGTGACGATGGCCTCGCACGGCATGGAATATTGGCACCCGACGCCCGAATTCTTCTATCTTCCAGGCGGCGGTCCGATGCTCGACGTCGCGCCCTATTATCTCACCCAGCTCGTCAACCTGCTCGGCCCCGTGGCCGAGGTGACCGCCTTTGCCTCGATGCCGTCGGCGACGCGCACCGTCACCAGCCCGCCGGGGCCGCGGCGCGAGATTCCGGTCGATGTCGCGACCAGCGTCAACGGCGCGCTGCGGATGGAAAGCGGCGCGAACATCGCCTTCACCATGTCGTGGGACGTGTGGAAGCACCGGCGGCCGACGCTGGAAATCTATGGCGACGAAGGCACGTTGATCGGCCCCGACGCCAATTTCTTCATCGGCGGTTATCTCCAGGCCGAAAAGGCGATGTACAGCGTCCGCGACGGCGAATGGCAGGTGGTTCCCGGGCAGGGCGAGGAGAGCGCGGCCGACATGGCCTTCGCGCCGCTCGGCGGCCCGCGCGGGCTCGGCGTCGCCGACATGGCGCGCGCCATTGCCGAAGGCCGCGCGCCGCGCGCCAGCGCCGAACTGGCGCTTCACGTCCTCGAAGTGATCCTCGCCGTCGACCGCTCGGCGCGCGAGCGGCGCGCGATCACCGTCGAATCGCGAACCGCTCGGCCCTTGCCGCTCTAGGGCCTGCCGTCGCCCAGCCGTTCCAGCGCCTGTGCCGCAGGGGCGAAGCGCGACGAGGCAGCCGTCCAGACTGCGCAGGCTTCGGCCCCGCGCGCGTATACCGCGATGTCGCTGCCCGGACCGCTGCCTTCATGGCCCAGCGGTGGCACCGGAGTGCGATGATCGGGCATCATCAGACCAAGACCATAGGCCGGATCGCGATGAAGATCGCCGCGATGCTCGGGCAGCGGGCGGCCTTCGCGCATCCGCGCCAGCATATCCGGCCGCAGTAATCGGCCCATGGCCAACGCCTGCACGAGGCGCGCCGCATCCGCCACCGTCCCGGTGACGAGGCCGTGATAGACCCAGCCCGGATGATAGGTGTTCGCATCGCCCATAACGACCCCGGCGAGATCGCCGGAATCCAGGGCGAGACGGGGCGTCGCCAAGCCCGCGGGAGCAAAGACGAGCCGGGCGAGCGCCTCGGCGAGCGGCTGCTGCGCCGCCGCCGCGACCAGCACGCCGACGCGGCGGTAGCCGATGTTCGAATAGGCCCAGCCCTCGCCGGGCCGAAACAGCAATTGACCGGCATTCGCCGCCGCCAGCAGCTGTGCCGCCGGCCATGGCGGCTTCCCCGCCGCGACGTCGGCGTGATAGGCAGGCAGGCCGCCATAATCGGGGAGCCCCGATTCGTGCCGGAGCAGCTGGGCCAGGGTGAAGCGTTCGCCCGCAACATGGTCGTCGAGCGTCAGCAGCCCCTGTTCGACCAGCCGCAGCGCGGCGATGGCGAGGATGGTCTTGGTAAAGCTCCACCAGGGCACGGGACCGGGAACGCCCGCTGCATCCAGACGTCCCGATCCATCAATATAGGCTTCTGCTTCCAATCTTCCGCCCTGCAGCCCGCTCTAGATTTTGAACGATAGCTGCACACCATAGGTGCGCGGCGCCTCCACGCCAATGCTGCGGTTGACCAGATAGCCGGGCGTCAGCGGCAGCACATAGGGCGAAGCAACGCTCGATCCGGGCAATCCGCCGATATTGTCATAGCTGGTCGTATCGAACAGATTCTTGGCGAAGAAGATCACGCGATAACGATCATCCTTGCCGGTCCAGAGCAGGCGAAGATCGACGCTCTCGGAGGTCGGCACGCGGTAATAGGAGCGGTTGAAGACGCTCGCCCACATCTTGGCCCGCCAGCTGTAGCTTGCCGACAGTGTGACCGATCCCGGCCCGACATCGAAGGTGTAATTGGCGTTGGCGGCGAGCTTGTGCCGCGGCTGGAACGGCAATTCCTCGCCATCAAGCGACTGGAAGAAACGCCCGCCGACCGCCGGTCCCGATGGCTGGGCGCCCGGCGCGGAGGCCGTCGGATCGGCGCCGTCGAAATAGCAGCAGGATTTGATCTTCGAATCGGCATAGGCATAGTTGAGGAGCAGTTGCAGGCCATCGACCGGCTGCCAGCTCGCCTCGACCTCGGTGCCCCAGGATTTGGCGCGCTCGAGATTGAAGAAGCCGGTGAGGTTGATCGACGGGGTCGGAATGCTCAGCGGAATCTGCAGGCCGCGATAGTCGTAATAATAGCCGGCGACGTTAAGCTGCACGCGCCCGAAGCCCTGCTTCACGCCGGCTTGATAGGCGTTGACATGTTCCGAGCCCGTCCGCGGCGATGCCGTGATCCCGCCCGCGTTGAACCCGCCCGATTTATAGCCGCGGCTGTAATTTGCGTAGACGAGGCTGTTGGCCGCCGGACGCCATTGAATGCCCGCGGTGCCGCTGAAGCTGTTCCAGCTGTCGTCGAGCACGCGCCGCGCGCGTCCCGTCACCGGATCGATGGTGGTCGCGCTGACCACCCCGTCGGCCGGCGCGAAGGAGGCGATGGTCGAGGTGATGTCGAGCGCCGGGGTCAAGGACCCGAGCTGATCGGCGGTCAGGCCCGCGGCGCAACCCAGGCACACGGCCCGCAGGCTTTCGATCGCGCGCTTTTCGTCGATCGAATAGCGCAGGCCGCCGGTCAGGCGAACCGTGCTGGTGACGTCCCAGTCGATCTGCCCGAACGCGGCATAGGATGCCGTTTCCAGATTGGTGCCGGCGAACACCGAATCGCCGGTCGGATTGGCGGGGCCGTTCGCCGGCGCCTTCATCTGCGCCTGATTGGGCGTGCCGAAGTGCGATTCCTGATCGAGGATCTCGCCATAATAATAAAGCCCGGCGAGCCAGTTCAGCGGCCCGTCGCCCTTCGACAGGAAGTTGATTTCGGCGCTGCCGAACGAGCGATCCTCGACATAGCCGAAGGTCTGCGACGGATTGACCGTCAGCGGCGTACATCCCGGCACGAAGCCGCAGACGGCGCCGGGCGCGAGCGGGAAGCGATATTCCGTCATGCTGCTGCCATCGAGATCGGCGATCGAATCGTAACGCGTCTCGCGATAGCCGCCGAGGATACGGATATCGAAAGGCTCAAGCTCGACATCGAGCTGGCCCTGGACGCTGAACGTGCCGCGGGTGCGCGCGCGTCCTTCGGTATCGGCGCTGAACTCGCGGATATTGTCGACGCCCGGATTGCTCGTGGCCGACCCCAGCGCCTGATAGCCGGGGAAAAGGAAGCCGAACTGCGACCCCGGCGTCAAGGCGCCGCTGGGATAGGGCGCATAATCCCACGGCGTGTCCGAATTGACCGCGCGGGGGCGCTGGTCGACGCGTGTCGTCGTCGCCTTCAGCCACAGCGTCGCCTGCGGCCCCAGGTCGAGTTCGACCTGCCCTTCCAGATAATAGCCTTCGCTCACCCCGCCTTCGCTGCGCCCGCCCGCCACATTGCGGAAATAGCCCTTGTCCTGATCGAACCAGCTGCCGCCGAGCTTGACCCGGAGTCCGTCGGTCAGGGGCCCGGAAACCGCACCCTGGATCGAATAGGCGTTATAATTGGCGATCGTCGCGCGGCCTTCGATCGACAGTTCGTGCGTCGGGCGCTTCGAAATCGCGTTGATCGCACCGCCGATCGAGTTGCGGCCATAAAGCGTGCCCTGCGGCCCGCGCAGGATTTCGACCCGGTCGACGAAGAAATCGCTGCCCGCGACCGAAGAGGTCGCCGAGTCATAGATGCCGTCGATATAGGTGGCAACGCCCGGATCGCTGCCCGCCGTGTTGGTCTGGCGCCCGATGCCGCGAAGAAAAACGCGGTCGGAGCCGGCGTTATAGCTCAGCCCCGGCGTAAACTGCGCCATATCGCCCAAGTCGGTGATACCGATAATCTGGCGCGTTTCGGCGGTGAAGGCGGTCACCGCTTCGGCGACATCGTTGAGACGCTCGCTGCGCTTTTGCGCCGTGACGACGATCTCGTTGTCGCGGTATGTCTGCGCATCCGCATCGGCCGGCGCGGTGTCCGCCGTCTGGGCGTACGCAGTGGGCACCAGTCCCGTCAGCGCGGTCGACAAAAGAAACAGCTTGGTCAGGCGCATGATCTCTCCCTTCCGATGCTCTCCGCCAAGGGCAGAGGCTCGTCATCCCATTTTCCCGGGTCTCTGCCCGATGACACTTGGTATCGAATAAAATTCTATTCGTATAGTATTATCTTCTCCTATATAATCTAACCATCGGCCAGCGGCTTGCGGTGCCTGGAATCGAACTCCGCGGTCAGCCCGCCATCGACCGGCACCGTTTGCCCCGTGACGAAACGGCTCTCGTCCGACGCGAGCCACAGGATCGCGTTGGCGATGTCCTCGGGCTGCCCGGCGATGGGCAGGGGCTGTGACGCGGCGAGGCCCCGCTCGACAGCCGCCTTGCCGAACCCGTCCTGCATCAACGGACTGTCATAGATGATCGGCGTCACGATGCCGCCGGGACAGACGGCATTGGCACGGATGAGGTCGCGTGCGCCCTCCATGGCCGCGACGCGGGTGAGTTGCAGAACGCCGGCTTTCGACGCACCATAGGCGCCTTGCCCCGGCATTCCGAGCAGCGCCGAGATCGACGATGTCGTGACGATCGAGCCGCCCCCACGCGCACGGAGCAGCGGGAAGGCCAGCTTCATGCCGCGCCAGACGGCCTTGAGGTTCACGGCGATGGTGCGATCGAACAGCGCCTCGTCGCATCCCTCGATGCTGACTTCGCCGCCGCCCACCCCGGCATTGTTGACGAGGATATCGAGGCCGCCGAAGTGCTCCTGCGCCGCGGCAAAGGCCCGCGCGAGCGCGGCCGCATCGGTGACGTCGCAGGGGATGAAGACGGCCGCATCGCCAAGCCGCCCGGCAATCGCAAAGCCGTCGTTCGGACCGCCGTCCTCGCGGCGGCGATGATGAAGGCGGGCCGCGGTCTCGCCGATCCGCTCGCCGAGCGCGCGTCCCTGCCGCGGGTCGAGATCGCAGAAGAGCACCTTGGCGCCTTCGGCGACAAAGCGCTCGACCGTCGCCAGACCGATGCCCGAGGCGCCGCCCGTGATCAGCGCGACCTTGCCGTCGAGCCGCCCGGCCGCCCGGCGCGCCACTTCATCCCGTGCATCAGCAATTTGCGACATCGACGTCCCCCGCATGGCTTCTTCCTGTCCACATTATGCTATATGAATTGAATTATCAAATTCATTTGCATTATGTCGGAGAAATCACGCGAGGCGGCTTCCGCTTGAGGCGGTCATCCGCGCCGCCACCGAGGCCGCGAGCCGAGCGCACGGCTATGGCGCCAGCAACATGGCGCTGCCGTGCTTCAAGGGCTCACCGACAGCCGGGGTGAGCGTGCAATTCCAGCAATCTTTCCGGTCAGGCCGGAACGGCGGCCACCGGCGCGGCGGCACGTCTGCCTTTACCGAAGCGCCGCAGGAGCAGGAGCGCCCCGCCGGCGATCAGCGTCAGGTTGACGATCCACGCCATCGGGTCGGCGGTTGTCAGGCCCCCGCGCAGCGCGAGGTGGGTCGCAGCGGCCGCGAGCGTGAGCACACCAGTCGCGAGGCGGCCGAGCCACGCCACGCGGTCGGCGGAAAGGCGGATCGCGAGCGCAAGGAAGATCAGGCTGACGGCAAGCCACGCCGCGATCGCGATCTCCGCGCCGCCGGTCACCAGGCCAGCGACCGCAGCGGCGGCCATCCCTGCCGGCTGGCCCCAGACGGTCGCCGCCCAGGCGCGTTCCCAGCCCGGCGCGGGGCGTCCCTTGTCGCGGCGGCGCGCGAGCCAGATGTTCACTCCGCTCGCGGCCAGATAAGTGAGGCCGAGGCCAAGCAGGAAATAGACGATCTTGACGATCCCGCCGCCGAACCAGCCGAAATGGACCTGGCCCATGCCGCCGAGCAGATCCTCGCCGAGGTTGTTGTCGCTCGCCTTGCCTTCATTATAGATCGTTGCATCGCGGCGGAAGGCATAGCTGTCGACCCCCGCCATGCGGTCGGGTTGTTCGACGTTGAACAGCGCCGCCCCGCCCATCTCGGTCGGATGCTCGGTGAAGATATAGGTCAGGCGGCCGCCGTCCTGCGGCAGCTTGGCATACATGGGGCGCAGGTCGAGCACCGGCGCCGGACGCGGATCGTCGACCGGCGGTGCGGGGATGAACAGCGCATAGACCTTGTCCACGTCGCCATTGAACATCGCCATGCCGAGCACCCCGACGATGATCGTCGTGAGCCCGAGGAAAGCGCCGGTCAGCGAGATAATGATGTGAAAGGGCAGCGCCCAGACGCCAAACCGGTTGTGGAGGTCGGCCTCCTGCAAGCGCTTCGATCCGCCGAGCCGGAGGTGGAAGGCGTCGCGGAAGATGCGCGGGTGCGCGAGAATGCCCGAGATGAGCGAGGACAGGAGCGCAACGCCGATCAGCCCGACGAGAAAGCCGCCCCAGCTGCGCGGCAGGTGGAGATTGATGTGGAGGCGCGTGATGAACTCGGTCCAGGCGAAATCCTTGCCCGGCACGATCCGGCCGGCCCCGTCGGCGAGAAATTCGCGATCCTCATCGGCATCGACATAGAGCAGCAGGCGGGGGAAATCGGCAGTCGGAAGCGTGATATAGACATGCTCGACACCGGGGCCGCCCTTCGCGATCGCGCCCTCGAACGCGGTCTGGACCGCAGCGGGCGCGACCTCGGTGACCTGCGGTGCGGTCGCGCTTTCCCAGCGCTGGAACTCGTGCGCGAAGACCGCAAGGCTGCCCGAGAGGCAGATGAGATAGATGAGCGCGGCGAAGGCGAGGCCGAGCGAACTATGGCCACGCAGCACCGCGCGGACGAAGCCCGCCGGAATGCGCGACATCAGGTCTTTCGGCTTTTTTGCCGCTTTGCGGGGCTGCGGAGCGGTCATGCGAAGCCCTTCATAATGGCGGCGGTGAAACTGACGAGCGCGACGCCGACGAGGACGGCGGTCGCGCGGAGGATGCGGTTGTCGGCGAGCGTCCACGCCATGCACGCGCCCCATGCGACGGGGACGATGAGCCCGCCGACGACGAGGCGCGTCTGCTGCGCGCCGGGGACGAGCGCGGCATAGGCGATGCCGACACCCATCGCCGCGACCATCCCGATCGGACCTGCCAGCAACCAGCGGAGCGTCTCGCGTCCTTTCGTCGTCGCGCGGTCGGAGGGTTCGGGGGCGAGACTTTCGCGCGCGGCGCGCGCCTTCGCCTGCCGGATCGTATAGTTCGAAGCGACCACGACGAGCGCAGCAGCCGAGACAAGCGCCAGCGCGATAAAGGGTCCGCGCACCGGTCCGAGCGCCCAGGCGGGAAGGATCGTCGCGGCGACGAGCAGCAGCCAGCCGCCGGGCACGAAGCCCGTCTTCCGGTCCCTGCTCTGCCACGAACGGCGCAGTAACCAGCTACCCGCACCCGCCGCCACGACAATCAGCAGCGCCGGCAAAAGTGCCGAACTGTCTTCCATATGGCCCCCTGCGTCCTTTTCATCCTACTATTGACACGCATTCTCAATAGCAATAGCTGACCCTTCGATAGCTAAGCGGGGAGCTAAAGACAATGATGAAGACGTTGCGGCCGGTTCTGGCCCTGATGCTGGCGAGCGCAGCGATGCCCGCTAATGCGGCAGACGCCGCCGATGCGGGCGAAAGCAACGACATCATCGTCACCGGCCTGAAATTCGACCGCTCGCTTCAGGACACGCCGACGAGCGTCAAGATATTCACCTCGCAAGAGATCGAACGGCAGAATCTGATCTCGGTTTACGACCTGATCGACCGCACCGCGAACGTCGCGTCGACCCTGGGCGAATCGGGCTTCAACATCCGCGGGATTGCAAGCACGAACGTTTCGGGCACCGGGCTGGGCGACCTCGCCACCGTATATCTCGACGGATCGCCGCTGCCGCGCGAAGCGAGCGGCGGCGGGCCGCTCGATCTTTGGGACCTCGAGCAGGTCGAAATCCTGCGCGGGCCGCAATCGACGTTGCAGGGGCGCAACGCGCTTGCGGGTTCGATCATCCTCAAGACCGCCGACCCGAGCTTCGACTGGCGCGGCAAGGCACGCGCGATGATCACCGATGCCGACGGCGAATATCGCCTCGCCGCGGCGATCGGCGGGCCGATCATCGACGATGTGCTGGCATTTCGCGTCGCGGGCGAAGTGGCGCGCAGCGACGGGTTGATCAAGAACGGCGTCACCGGCGGCAACTATGCCAAGTCCAACAGCGAAGTGGTGCGCACCAAATTGCTGTTCACCCCATCGGGTGCGGGCGGACTGCGCGTCGTCGCCTCCTATCTCTATGACCGGCATTTCGGCAACGACGGGCGCGGTTATTCGCTTACCGACCTGCCGAACAGCTGGAAGCGCCGCACGGTCGAGGCGAACCGTGAAACCTATACCAGGACGAGTACCGACCTGTTCACGCTCGATGCGTCGCTGCCGCTGAGTGATACGTTCACGCTGTCGTCGATCAGCACCTATAATCACCTTAAGACTTTTTCGGTGTATGATGGCGACCTGCGCCGCGAGGACGAAGCCTATGGCGACTATTCGACCGACCAGAAGATTTTCAGCCAGGAGGTCCGGCTGACTTTCGACACCGGGCCGTTGCAGGGGTTGATCGGCGGCTATTATTCGCACCACAAGAATCCCGATTATCTGGCGAACAGCACTTTCAGCCTCGACCTCGACCTGGATCTCGGCCTGACCAATCGCGTCGCGGGATTCCTCACCCTGCCGCCGGCGCAGGGCGGCGGCGGGCTCGATCCCGCGACGGCGCTCGCTACCGCCCAAGCGGTTCGCGCGGTCTATCCGCAGCGCGTCTTCATCGCGTCGGAACAACTTTATCCCTTCGATATCCAGACGCAGGCGCTGTTCGGCGACGCGAGTTGGGAAGTCGCGCCGGGGCTGAAGCTGCTCGCAGGTTTCCGCTACGACCGGGAAAAGCAGAAGGTACGGAACGAGAATGACGTCTCGCTGATCACCACGATCCCGAACCCGGCCGACTATGCCGCGAATCCGACCTTCGCCTTCATCCTGCAAACGGTGAACAACCTGCTGCTCGCCGACGTCGAGGATGCGAGCAGTTCGGGGCCGCAGCGGAAGACGACCTACGAAGCGTTTCTGCCGAAGGGCGGCTTGTCGTGGGAAATCGCGCCTGACAAGACGGTGAGCGCGATCGTCCAGCGCGGCTATCGATCAGGCGGCAGCGGGATCAATCCCGGCCGGGCGCGGGCCTTTACCTATGACCAGGAATATACCTGGAATTATGAGCTGTCGCTGCGAACGCAATGGCTCGACCGCCGGCTGACGTTCAACGCCAACGCCTTCTATATCGACTGGACCGATCAGCAGGTGCAGGTCCAATTGTCGGAGAACCGCTTCGACTATGAAACCCGCAACGCCGGCAAGTCGCGCGTCTGGGGCTTCGAGGTCGAAAGCGATTTCAACGTCACCAATGCCCTGAATGTCTATGGCTCGGTCGGCTATGCCAACAGCCGATTCTCCGATTTCGTCGTCGACAATGGCAATGTCGAGGATCTGGCGGGTCACCAGTTCGCGCAGGCGCCGCGCTGGACCGCAGCGGTCGGCTTCGACTGGCGCCATGCGAGCGGCGTATCGGTCAATATCAACGCCAATTATCGCGGCGCCCAATATCAAAGCGTCGTCGCGCAATCGGCGGGGCGCGACGTTCCCGCGCGCACATTGGTCAACGCCAAGGTCGGATACAGCAATGACCATTTCGGCGCCTATCTGGTCGCGACCAACCTCTTCGACGACAAATATTACGACTATCAATATCAAAACGCCGGCCGCCTGCAGGCACTGCTCGGCGAGCCGCGGATGATCGGCCTGACCTTCGAGGGGCGCTTCTGACCCTAGCTCGCGGGGTCGTACATGAACTCGCGAAGCTCCTGCGCGCAGCGGCAGGCTACCGCGATCTTCCGCGCCCACTCGACCGCCGCGTCGCGGGTCGGCAATTCCAGCACGGTGAAGCCGCCCGTGAGCCGGCTGCCGGGATAAATCCCGGCCGACACCGACCCGTCGCCGGCGACCAGTACGGGCGCCGCCCGCTCGTCGATTCCGCCGCCGAACACATAAACGCCGGCCGCCTTGGCTTCTTCGATCACAGCGTGCGCATCCGCGGAAACGGCCGGAAGCAGATCGTCGGTGACGATCATCGCGTCGGCTGGAAAGGAGATGAGGAATTTGGCCATGCCGCGATGATGCATCCCCGATACGAAGACCGCAAGCCGACAAAGGCTGTGGACGCCAGCGTCTTTTTCCATCATCCTGACGTCTTTCCACGCATTCTTGTCGTGCCGGACGGCGCCTGTACCGTCGTTCGAATTGGAGAACCCAGATGAAGACGCTGACGAAGATTGCGCTGTCGCTTAGCCTCGGCCTGTCGCTCGCCGTCATGCCGGCACAGGGCATCGCGGCGCTCCAGCAGGGTACGAAAGCACCCGATTTCACGCTGAACGCGGCGCAGGGCGGCAAGCCCTTCAGCCTGTCCTTGAAGCAGACGCTGCGGAACGGGCCGGTCGTGCTCTACTTCTTTCCGGCCGCCTTCACCCCCGGCTGCACGATGGAGGCCCATCTGTTTGCCGAGGCGAACAGCCGCTTCAACCAGCTGGGTGCCCGCGTCGTCGGCGTGACCGCGGGCAACATCGATCGCGTCGCCGAATTTTCCAGGTCCGAATGCCGCGACAAATTCGCCGTCGCCGCCGATCCGGGCGCCAAGGTCGCGGCGCAATATGACACTGCCATCCGCGGCCCCAACCAGGCGATGATCTCCAACCGCACCTCGTTCGTCATCGCCCCGGACGGGACAATCCTGCTGAGCTACACCGACAACAAGCCGCAGGCGCATATCGAGAAGACGCTGGCGGCGGTGCGCGCATGGAACGCCCGGCGCCGCTGATCGGCGAAGCCCGTCCCGTTGACGGCCACACGCCCGGCAAAAAAGCCCGGCAAAGCAATTTGTGTAGCAGTCAGGTCGATCATTTCCCGAGAATTGTACGGGTTTGCGGGAACTACCCGCGCACGAAATCCTCGCGAGGACGGCGTGTCGCAATTTCCCGTCGATTTTGAAAATCTGGAGCGGGCGAAGGGATTCGAACCCTCGACCCCAACCTTGGCAAGGTTGTGCTCTACCCCTGAGCTACGCCCGCTCTGGCGGCTGGCGACCGGGTGGGTGCCAGCGGGTGAGGCGGGCGATTAGCACCGGCTTTTGGAGTCGGCAAGCCCCCTTGACGCTTTTCCTGAATCATCGGGCCGAAGGGTTGGCATATTGTCCGCAAATCCCACATAAGCGGGGAAAGCGCCCTGCCCGCCAACGCGGATACGGCGCAAGCAGATCATCAAGGAGCATTTGTCCGTGGCCACCCTGGGTCTCAACAGCCAAGAGAAGGAAGCCGTCGAAGCGTTCCGCCGCGACGTCGTCGAACCGTCGATGACCAGCCTCGTCATCCTCGATTTCTGGGCCGAATGGTGCGGCCCGTGCAAGCAGCTCGCCCCGACGCTGGAAAAAGTCGCCGCCGATTATGCCGACAAGGGCGTCGTGCTCGCGAAGGTCGACGTCGACGCGAATCCCTTCATCGCCAGCCAGTTTCAGGTCCAGTCGATCCCGACCGTCTATGCAATCTTCCAGGGCCAGCCGGTCGCGAACCTGACCAATGCGCGGACCGAAAGCCAGCTGAAAGCCATGCTCGACCAGTTGCTCGCGCAGCTTCCCGTCGACAGCGCCGCAAAGAATCTGGCGGTCGAGATCGCCCCGCTGGTCGAAATGGGCGAAGGCGTTTTGGCCGAGGGTGACGGCGCGCGCGCCGCGAGCATCTTTGGCCAGATCCTCGACATGGCGCCCGACAATGCCGCCGCGCATGGCGGGCTGATTCGCGCTCTGCTGCTCGCCGGCGATCTGGACGCCGCACAGGCCGCGCTCGCTGCGGTGCCCGCCGAGATTGCCGGGGACGCCGCGATCGCGCAGGCGAAAAGTGCGCTCGCACTGGCCGCCGATGCGCCCGCCGCGGGTGAGCTGGCCGCGTTCGAAGCCGTGGTCGCCGCCAGCCCGCAGGACCATCAGGCGCGCTTCGATCTCGCCGCGGCGCAGATCGGCGCCGGCCAGCGCGACGCCGCCGCCGACAATCTGCTGCATATCGTTGCCGCTGACCGCGAATGGAACGAGGATGCGGCGCGCGCCAAATTGCTGTCGCTGTTCGAAGCCGTCGGCCTCGAAGACCCGTGGGTCGCCGCGCAGCGCCGCCGCCTGTCGCTGATCCTGTTCGGCTAAGGGTCAGTCTCCCCCAATTACGCGTTCGAGGTTTGAAGCGATTTTGTTCAGGGCAAGGAAGTGAGGCGCAGGCATATGAGTATATTCCAAGGCTCACTGACGCAGCCATGGACAAAATCGGTCAAATCCCTCCCTCCGTTAAAATGGGGGGACGTCGAAATGGCTTCGATCTCGTCTCCGCGCGGCCTTGCGGCTAGAACCACTAGCCGCGGCGGCCACGCGAAGCCGATATCTTCGCCATTTCGACGCCTCGAACGCGTAATTGGGGGAGACTGACCCGTGGCGGAGGCCGCGCCCCTGACCATCCAGCGGATCGCGATCTTTCCGCTCCCCGGCGCGGTGCTGTTTCCTGGGTTGCACCTGCCGCTCCACATCTTTGAACCGCGCTATTCGGCGATGGTGCAGGAAGTGCTCGCGCGCGACCGGCAGATCGGGATGATCCAGCCACGCCAGCTTCCCGGCGAGGAGCATCGCGAGCCACCCGCGCTCTACGACATCGGCTGCGTCGGACGCATCATCGACGTCGAGGCCCTCGACGAAGGGCGGTTCAATCTGGTGCTCGAGGGCGTCGCGCGCTTCCGCGTCCGCCGCGAACTCGACGTCACCACGCCGTTCCGCCAGGTCGAAGCCGAAATCGAGACCGAGGCGGAAGAGGGCGCCGTCCTCGCGAGCATCGAACGCGCCAGTCTCGAGCGCGAAGCGAAGCGCTTTGCCCAGCGACAGGGTTATGTCGTCGACTGGGAGTCGGTCGGAAAGCTCGACGATGCGACGCTCGTCAACGGCATCGCGCAGGTCGCGCCGTTCGACGCCGCGGCGAAACAGGCGCTGCTCGAAGCGACGCCGATCGACGCCCGCGCCGAACTGGTCGTCCAGATGATGCAATTCTTCGGCCGTTTCGACGGCGACGACGGGCGCGTGACGCTGCAATGATTTGCTGGCGCCGTATCGCATAATCTAAGACCTGTAGGGATTGAGCTATTATTCGGCACTACCTTGCCCGTACCCCTGCGAAGGCAGGGGTCCATCTCCCATGCTGTCGTCTTCCCGAACCGTTCACCGGATTTCGCCACGGCGGGAGATGGGCCCCTGCCTTCGCAGGGGCGCAGAGCCTGCGGGCGTGACGGAAATGGAATCCCACTGACCTTAATGCGGCTTGCCGCCGGTGTGCCGGATGATGTCCGCCAGCGCGCGACGCACGATATGACGGTCGCTTTCGCGAAGCCGCTCGGCGGCATCGATCACGATCAGCTGATGACGGACAAGGTCCTGTTCGGCGGCAAGCCGTTGCGCATCGCCCCGCGCGCCGCGCCGCGCGGCCCAGTCCGCGGCCAAGCGATCAGCGACCTGCCCCGCAAGCCTGTCGGCCGCGCGCCGTTCGGCCGCGTCCAGCGCCGCCGGATCGGCGAGCCAGGCATCGGCGCCCGCCTCGACCATCGCGTCGAGCGACGGCGTCGCCCGCACCTGCCGGCGCCCCGCACAGCGCTGGTCACCATGAAGGCGCAGGCGCAGCGCCTGCAATTCGGCGCGCAGCTGCCAATTGACATAGGTCGTGAAGCGCGCGCGGTCGGGGTCATAATGTTCGGCGGCGCGGTGGATCGCGATGGCGCACACCTGCCCCGCATCCTCGGCGACGTCCGACAAACCATAAGCCCGCGTGAAATAGCGCACCCGCGGCGCGAGCAGCGCGGCAAGCCGGACGAACGCGCGATCGGCCGCCGCCCGCGTCCGCGCGCCCGGCGCGGTATCGAGCGCCGTGCGCGCTTCGATCAATGCCATCACCGCGCCTTCGAGCGCGTCGCTCTTTTCCGACATGGCCATTTCCCCCGACCCGCGCGGCGAAATGGCCGCAAGGAGGAGATTAGGGCGTCGTGGTTAGCGGCAGCATGCCGGCCGCCTAAGCAATAATACTCAGATTTCGGCGCCGGTGAGCAGGCGCGGCAGGTCGCCCGCCTCGCCGCGCGCTTCCTCCATGAAGAAACGCTTGAGCAGCGGCAACCGCTGGACCGCGCCCAGCCCCGCCCGGCGGACCGCCGAAGCGGTGCGCCCCGGAATGCCGAACAATCGCGTCAGCCCGTCGGTCGCCAGGCTGACCATCAGGCTGTCGAGCCCGCGCCAGCGCTGGTAGCGCGCGAGCAGCGCCGTATCGCCAAGGTCGAGCCCGACGCGCATGCCCTCGACCAGCACCTCGGTCAGCGCCGCGACATCGCGGAGGCCAAGGTTGAGCCCCTGACCCGCAATCGGATGGATGCCGTGCGCGGCATCGCCGACGAGCACCAGCCGGTCGGCCACGATCGAAGCGGCGTGGTGGAAGCCGAGCGGGTAGGTCATCCGCGGCGCGACCAGTTCCATCGCGCCGAGCAGCCCGCCCGCGCGCTTTTCCAGTTCGGCGGTGAAACCGCGGTCGCCGAGCTTGGCGAACCCCGGCCCATCCTTTTCCGACACCGTCCACACGAAGGCAGAGCGATGCCGGCCCTGCTCGTCGTCGACGAGCGGCAGCAGCGCGAAGGGGCCGGCGGGGTAGAAAATCTCGTGCGCGACCTGGCCGTGCGGCCTCTCATGCGCGACCGCGCCGATCATCGCATGATGATGATAGGACCAGTTCGCGATGCTGAACCCCGCCGCGTCGCGCGTCGGCGACCGGCGCCCTTCGGCGACGATCAGCAGCGGCGCCGCGAGCCGGGTGCCGTCGGCAAGCGTCAGCGTGAAACCATGCGCGTCGACCGTGCGATCGGCGACGCGCGCCGGCATATGGAGCCGCACCAGCGGCGCATCGGCGAGCGCCGCCGCGAGCGCCAGCCGCAGGCGGCGATTCTCGATCATCGTGCCGAGCGGGGCGCTATCCTCGGCGGTGACGAAGTCGAGCTCGCCGCCGCGGCCCTGCCCCGGCACGCCGTCGCCGACCTTGATCGCGCGGATCGGGCAGCCATGGCCCGCAAGCCGGTCCGCAATCCCCAGCACCTCGAACATCTGCCATGTCGCGCTCGCGATCGCCGAGGCGCGGCCGTCGAATCCGGGCGCGATCGTCAGGGCCGGGTCGGCGGGATCGACGATCTGACTCGACAAACCATGGTGGGCGAGGGCGAGGGCCAGCGTCTGGCCGACCAGCCCGCCGCCGGAGATCAGGACATCGCTGCGCAGCATCTCGTTCATCGCATCGCCCTAGAACATTTTTCCGATCGAAGGGAAGAATTTCCCCATCCTTGCCCCGGACGTGATGCGGGGGGTGAATGGCTGAAAACGACCGGTTGCTGCCCTTCCTTTCATCGTCACCCCGGACTTGATCCGGGGTCCCGCTTGACCTCGAAAACCGCCGGTGCCCTCAAAAAAACGGGATCCCGGGTCAAGCCCGGGATGACGAAGCTGTAGAAAGCTACGTCCACTTCCCACCCCAAAGCCTTTATCAACCCTTAAAAAAACGCTGTCCTACATTATCGGCGCGGCATAGCGTCATTCGATGCTTCGTCCGGCCATCCGCTCCCTGTCCCCCTCCCCGGTGCCGAACCGCGGTGGTGGACGAACAAAGGGGGGATGTAGTGTGACCTTTGTGACCTTTGGAATAATTGGACGCATGGCAGCGCGCCGCCGGGGCGCGCTTGACGGCGAGTCCGCCCCATGCGCATATCGCCGCAGTTAACCGACAGGGACCCGAATACAGCATGGCAAGCCGCAGGGCCATCACCGCAAAGGCCGACTGGCGCACCGTTTTCCGGGCGAGCATCGCGCGATCGCTGGTGATCGCCGCGGCCGTCGCGCTGGGCCTGTTCACGCTGTTCCTGACGCTCGCGCTGATCACCTACGACGACACCGACGCGGCGATCCACACCGCCGCCGGCGGCAATCCGTCGAACTGGATGGGCGGCGCGGGCGCGTGGTTCGCCGACCTGATGCTGTTCGTCGGCGGCGGTGCGATCGTCCTGCTGCTGCCGCTGCTCGGCATCATCGCGTGGCGGCTGTGGGCGATGACGCCGCAGCCGTGGTGGAAACGCCAGCTCGCCTTCGCTTTCGCCGCGATCCTGCTCGTCGGGCTCGGGCTGCAACTATGGGCGCCCGACAGCAGCGCGCCGCTGCCGGCGGGCTGGGGCGGGATCATCGCGCTGATCGTCGGCAGCGCGGTCGATCCGCTGTTCGAACGCGCGGGCGATCCCGCCGCGGCGCTGATCCGGTTCGGGACAATTATCCTCCTGGTCGGGATCGGCCTGTGGTTCGCCTATCGCGCGCTGCGGCTTGAAAAGGGCTGGGCGTCGCGTTTCAAGCTGCCCGCCGCCGAGAGCAGCCGCGTCGCGCCGCCCGCCAGGGTCGCCGACGACGAGGCGAAGGCGCCGGGCCTGATCGAGCGCGTCGTCAAGCCGCGCGCGGTGGCCGAACCGAGCGACCGCGCGCCGCCCGAAATCGCCGATCCCGCGCAGCGCTCGGTGCCCTCGAAACCGCGCCCGAAGCCGCAGACCGAGCTGTTCACCAACTATCAGCTGCCATCGATCGACCTGCTCGCGCCGCCGCCGCCGGGGCCGACCGGGCAGATCGACAAGGCGGGGCTGGAACGCAACGCACGCCTGCTCGAATCGGTGCTCGAGGATTTTCAGGTCAAGGGCGTCGTCACCGCGGTCCGCCCCGGCCCCGTCGTCACCATGTACGAACTCGAACCCGCGCCGGGTACGAAGGCGAGCCGCGTGTCGAACCTGGCCGACGATATCGCGCGCAACATGTCGGCGCTGTCGGCGCGCATCGCACCGATCCCGGGGCGCACCGTCATCGGCATCGAATTGCCCAACGCCAATCGCGAATCGGTGGTGCTGCACGAAATCATCGGCAGCGCATTGTTCCAGGACCAGACCGGCGCGCTGCCGATCATCCTCGGCAAGAATATCAGCGGCGACCCGATGATCGCCGACCTGGCGCCGATGCCGCACCTGCTGATCGCGGGTACCACGGGTTCGGGCAAGTCGGTCGGGCTCAACGCGATGATCCTGTCGTTGCTCTATCGCCTCGGTCCCGACCAGGTGAAGATGATCATGATCGATCCCAAGATGCTGGAGCTCAGCGTCTATGACGATATTCCGCACCTGCTCGCCCCGGTGGTGACCGAGCCCAAGAAGGCGATCCGGGCGCTGAAATGGGCGGTCGAGCAGATGGAGGACCGCTACCGCATGATGTCGTCGCTGTCGGTGCGCAACCTTGCGAGCTACAACGACAAGGTCCGCGGCGCGCTCGCCAAGGGCAAGTCGCTGGGGCGCCGGGTCCAGACCGGCTATGATCCCGACAGCGGCCAGCCGGTCTATGAGGAAGAGGCGCTCGATTACAGCCCGCTGCCGCAGATCGTCGTCGTCGTCGACGAGCTCGCCGACCTGATGATGACCGCGGGCAAGGAAGTCGAATTCCTGATCCAGCGGCTCGCGCAAAAGGCGCGCGCCGCGGGCATCCACCTGATCCTCGCGACGCAGCGGCCGTCGGTCGACGTCATCACCGGCGTCATCAAGGCGAACCTGCCGACGCGCATCAGCTTCAACGTCACCAGCAAGATCGACAGCCGCACCATCCTCGGCGAAGCGGGCGCCGAACAATTGCTCGGCAAGGGCGACATGCTCTACGTTCCCGGCGGCAAGCAGATCACGCGTATCCACGGCCCCTTCGTGTCGGATGACGAGGTGCGCGCGGTCGCCGACCACTGGAAGGGCCAGGGCCGCCCCGACTATATCGAAAGCGTCACCGAGGATCCCGAGGATGGCGGCTTCGCGATGGAGGGCGCCCCCGCGGGCGGCGACAGCGCCGAGGACCGCATGTACGCCAAGGCCTGCCAGATCGTCGTCGAAAGCCAGAAAGCCTCGACGAGCTGGCTGCAGCGGCAACTGCGCATCGGCTACAACAGCGCCGCGCGCCTGATCGAGCGGATGGAGGAGGAAGGGCTGGTCAGCCCGCCCAACCATGTCGGCCGCCGCGACGTACTGACCGACCAATATGGGCAGCAGCGGTGAGCAAGGAATACCAAACTGCCGTTCATCCTGAGGAGCCATTGAGCTTGTCGAAATGGCGTCTCGAAGGACTTGGCGCGAGCGGCGCTCCTTCGAGACGGGGCCTTCGACAGGCTCAGTCCCCTCCTCAGGACAAACGGTAATGGAACTCAAACGGGTCCTCATGACTTGAACAACGTCCAACGACAGGTTCAGCGCGGGTTCAATGCCCGGTTGCGATGAACCGGCCACCCTTCCAACGAAGAGAGCCCGATGATTTTGAAGAACCCCCTCACCCGCGCCGCCGCCTGGACGCTTGCCCCCGTCGCCGCCGCCGGCCTGGCGCTCGGCGTGCCGGCGATCGCGCAGACGTCGAACACGCTCGCATCGGTACAGGCGCATCTCAAATCGACCAGTTCGATGACCGCCGATTTCACCCAGACCGACCGTAACGGCCAGCGGCTGACCGGCAAGCTGACGCTGAAGCGCCCCGGCAAGATCCGTTTCCAATATCAGAAGGGCGTGCCGCTGCTGATCGTCGGCGACGGCAGCTCGCTCACCATGATCGATTATGAAGTGAAGCAGGTACAGCGCTGGCCGGTGAAGAATTCGCCGCTCGGCGCGCTGCTCGACCCCGACCGCGACCTCAGCAAATATGCGAAGGTCCTGCCCACCGGCAACGACGGGGTGCTGAGCGTCGAGGTCAAGGATCCCAAGCGCCCCGAATATGGCACGATCACGATGGTGTTCATCCGCGACGGCGCATCGCCCGGCGGTGTCCGGCTGCGCGGCTGGGTCGCGCTCGATTCGCAGAACAACCGGACGCGAATCGACCTTGCCAATCAGAAGTTCAACGTCACGGTCGCCGATTCGCTGTTCAAATGGACCGACCCGCGGCCCAAACAGCGCGGCCGCGCCGGCTGACGGAAGCCACGAGAGATTCGGCGGTTCGAATCGCGAATCGGCATGGCGGCTTCCGGTTGGTTGCCGCCCTATCCATTGTCGTCACCCCGGACTTGATCCGGGGTCCCGCTTGATGCCGAAAACGGCCGGCACCCTCAAAAAGCGGGATTCCGGGTCACGCCCGGGATGACGAAGTGTTGGGCAGAAAGCGGCCGGAAGTTGCCGTTCGCATCCGAGTTCCTCATGCATTTTTCCGGACCAACTGCCGCCCTGTATCGACGAACTGCAACGCCGGCCCCTGCACGCCGACTTCGTTCAGCTTGGCGACAGGGAAGACGGGCTAATTCAACTCTCGAAGGCGCCAACACGGCCCCGGACTTGGGTTTCCCCCTGTTGCCCCATCCGGAACGCCCGGCACCTTCATTCAAGAGCGTGACGAACGCTGACCTTGAACCCCCGTTCCACCGCCCCTGGGACGGGGGTTTATGGTATCCGGCGCAGTGATTGCAGCACACGGCAGGAGCCCGGCCCGACGAAGCCACGAAATCGTCCCGGGAACGTTGCGCGATGACAAGCGCACCGATAGAGCCACCGCATGACAAGCATTGCATCCTGGAACATCAACAGCGTCCGCGCGCGCATCGGCATCGTCGAGAAATTCCTGCGTGAAGAGGCGCCCGACGTCCTCTGCCTGCAGGAAACCAAGGTCGAATGCGGCATCTTCCCCAAGGACATGTTCCAGTCGCTCGGCTATGAGCATATCGCGACGCACGGCCAGCGCATGCATCATGGTGTCGCGATCGTCAGCAAGCTGCCGCTGACCGATGTCCGCAAATATGACTGGCAGGCGAATGGCGAGGCGCGCCATGTCGGCGTCACGCTGCCGTCGGGCGTGCGGCTCGACAATGTCTATATTCCTGCCGGCGGCGACATCGCCGACCGCGAGCTTAATCCGAAGTTCGGGCAGAAGCTCGACTTCTTCGGCCGCATGACCGAATGGGCCGGCGCGCTCGACCAGCCGACGGTGCTGACCGGCGATTTCAACGTCGCGCCGCTCGAAAGCGACGTCTGGAACCATAAAGCGCTGCTCGACGTCGTCAGCCACACGCCGCTCGAGGTCGAAACGCTCGGCCGCCTGCAGGCGGCGTCGAACTGGGTCGACCTTGGCCGCCATTTCATCGCGGCGCCCGCCCCGCTCTATACCTGGTGGAGCTATCGCGCGAAGGATTGGGAGGCGTCGAACCGCGGCCGCCGGCTCGACCATATGTGGATCACCCCCGACCTGCTTCCGCAGGCGGTATCGCACCGCATCGTCCAGCCCGCGCGCAGCTGGGAACGGCCGTCGGACCATATCCCGCTGGTGACGGAGTTCGCTTTTTGAGCGAGGCGGCAAGCAACGCTTCGGGTGACTCGTCGGGCGACCGGGGCGCCCGCCGCGCCGCGCGCGCGATCGACGCGCTGCGCCGCGGCTGGCCGTTCCGCATCGCCGGTTCCGACGGCGCGCTCGACCTGCTCGCGGTCGAAAGCGCGCGCGACGTTGCGCTGCGCGACTTCGCCAGCGCCGACATGCTGCTATCGGGCGAACGTGCGGTCACGCTCAAGCTCACCAACCAGCGCGTCGCGGCGCCCCCGGGGCCGGTGCGGCTCGCGGGGGCCGGCGGCAGCGTTGCGGCGGCGCTGGCGATCGCCGACCCGGCGCTCGATCTCGCCAATCCACTCAAAGGCCCGTTCCGCACCGTCGCGACCGGCGGCGAGGCCGCAGCGGCTGCGGCGATGACGATGGCACGCCATGCCGGGCTGCTTCCCGCCTTCTTCGTGCGCGACGCCGCGGGCGATGCCGAAACGCTCTGCACCGACGGCGATGTCGCTACATTGCTCGATCCGGCGCGGCTCGAGGTCGCGGCGCGGGCGCGGCTGCCGGTGGAAGCGAGCGAGAGCGCCGAGATCGTCGCCTTCCGCTCGCCCGAGGAAGCGTCGGACCATGTCGCACTCGTCATCGGCAAGCGCGACGGCAATCCCCCCGTCGTCCGGCTGCACAGCGAATGCCTGACCGGCGATGTGCTCGGCAGCCTCAAATGCGATTGCGGGCCGCAGCTCCACGCCGCGCTCCACGCGATGGCCGATGCGCCATGGGGGGTGCTGCTCTATTTGCGGCAGGAAGGGCGGGGCATCGGGCTGGTCAACAAGCTGCGCGCCTATGCGCTGCAGGATCAGGGCTATGACACTGTCGATGCCAATTTGCGGCTGGGTTTCCCGGTCGAGGCGCGCGATTTCGCGATCGCCGGGCGGATGCTCGACCTGCTGAACATCCCGCGCATCCGGCTGATGACGAACAACCCCGAAAAGGTCGCGCGGCTGGCGAAGGAGGGCGTCGAGGTCGTCGAACGCATTCCACTGGCGCTGCCGACGAACAAATATAACGAGCAATATCTCGCGACGAAGCGCGATCGGACCGGGCACCAACTCTAACAACCGTCGCCCCCGCCTTCGCGGGGGCGACGGTTTGTTTAGTGCACGAAACGCGCGACGACGTCGCGATAGCTGCGACTGACCTTCACCTGCGCGCCAGACCCCAATACCAGAAAGCATTCGCCGTTGGTGTGCGGCTTGACCTGCTTGACCTGGCTGAGGTTCACGATCGTCGAACGGTGGACGCGCTGGAAATTGCGCGGGTCGAGCCGCTTTTCCAGATCCTTCATCGTCTCGCGCAGGATCAGACTGTTGTCGGCGGTATAAATGCACATATAATCGCCCGCGGCATCGATACGCTCGATGCTGTCGACGTCCACACGAAAAATCTGACCGCGATCCTTGATGTTGATCATCTTTTCATAGCGGTCGGCGGCGTGCGCGTCGGGCTGGACCTCGGCATCATAATCGTCGGCCGCTTCCGGAGCGACTTCAGCGAGTACATTCTTCAACCGTTCGACCTCGGCCACGCCGCGCTTTTCGGCGAGGCGCTGGCGGACGCGGTCGAGCGCATCGGCGAGCCGTTCGGGCTCGACCGGTTTCACGAGATAGTCGACCGCCTGCGCCTCGAACGCCCGGATCGCATGATCCGAATAGGCAGTGACGAAGACGACGAGCGGCGGTTCGACTTCCATCAAACCCTGGATCACCGAAAAACCGTCGAACCCCGGCATCTGGATGTCGAGGAAAACGAGGTCGGGCTTGTGGGTCTTGATCTTTCGGATAGCCTCCCGGCCATTGAGTGCGGTGTCGACGATTTCGACATCGCTATGGGCCTCGAGCCGCAGTTGCAGCCCCTGGGTGGCCAATTTTTCATCATCCACCAGGATGGTTCTGATCGTCATGTGCGTTCGGTTCCAATCGTCACTTGCCCATCGGGCTGAAACGGAAACTCGATAACCACCGTGAACCCGCCCTCAGCGCCCATATGGACGTCGAACCGGTGCTGGTCGCCAAAAGCCTGCGCCAACCGGTCCCTGATATTGGCTAAACCCACACCGGTCGATTCCGTTGCAATGCCTGTGGTGGGGTCCGCACCGTCGGCTGGCAATCCCATGCCCGTATCGGACACGGTGATCCGGACATTTTGACCGGCAAGCTGCGCGGAAATCGTGATATCGGCGCCATCCTCCTGCGGCGTCACGGCATATTTGATCGCATTTTCAATCAGCGGCTGCAGCAAAAGCGAGGGCAATCGCGCCCGCGCGACCGCCGGATCAATGGCGAAATGCGGGCGGAGCCGCTCCTCAAACCGCATTTTCTCGATATCGAGATACAGCTTCAGCGTCTCGATCTCCTGCGCCAGCGTCACCTGCGCGGTCGGTTCGTTGGCGAGCGTGTAGCGCAGGAAGGCCGACAGTCGCGACAGCATCGCGTTCGCGGGTTCGGACTGTTTCAGCAGCACCAGCGTCGAAATGCTGTTCAGCGTATTGAACAGGAAATGGGGGTTGAGCTGATAACGCAGCATCGCAAGCTGCGCCGACGCCGCCTGCGTTTCCAGCCGCAGCATGCGATCATTCTGTTCCTCGAGCTGGAGGAAATAATTGATCGCGAAATAGAGCGCCGACCAGGCGCCGAGCGAGGTCGCATCGATATAGAAGGTGCCGAGCAGCAGGCTGGTGAAGCCGACGTCGCTCGCCGGGTTCTGGATTTGCTGCACCCACGCGTCGATGAACGCCCACAGCGCGGTCGCGAGCCCCGCGAGCCCGAAGCTCATCCCCCACATCAAGAGCGGCCGGCGGTTGATCAGCGCCCGGTAGCAGACCGACAGGATCAGCGAGAGCGAGAAACCGGTGATCGCCGAAATCGTCTGCGGGATCAGGAAGGTGAAGCTTTGCCCGTTGGCGAGCCCCGACACGCCGCGCAGGCCGAGCCACGCGGTCCAGCCCAGGATCTGGAGATTCCAGAAAGCGCGCACCTTGTTGCCGAAAAAAGGACCCGGCGAGGACAGTCCGAACAGCGACATGGCGGCGTGTCAGTATGGCAAGCGGTGCGGCGAAGCGATCATTCGGCCGCGACCGGTGCCATGCGCGCGCGCGCCTGGCCGAGCGGCTGGAGTTCGGAGCGATGCTTCCACACCAGTTCCTTGTACCCGAGCGGCCGGCCGTTGTGCGCGGTGATCGTCACCGGGCCGATCGGTTGTTCGTCGTGCGTGTCCACGAGCACCGGGGTCGAGGGCACGCCCGCCCCCCATTTTTCGCCCCACTGGCGCAGCGCGATCATCGCGGGGAGCAGTTCGATGCCCTTTTCGGTCAGCTCGTAGCGCACTTTGCGGCGATCCTCGGCCATCACCTCGCGTGCCATGATGCCATGGTCGACGAGCCGCGACAGGCGGTTCGACAGGATGTTGCGCGCGATCGCGAGTTCCTGCTGAAACTCCTCGAAATGATGGACGCCGTTGAAGGCGGCGCGCAGGATCATGAACGACCATCGCTCGCCCATCGCCTCGAGCGCGAGCGGCAGGGCGCAATTGTCCCCGTACAATATGTTCAGCGGTTCGCGTAATTTTCCCATGGGGCCAGCACTATCCGATAATGTGCGCCAACGCCAAAAAATTTTGCCGCCGGCAAGGCCGCCCTAAAGGAAATGCGAGCGTGTCGAGGACGAAGCCAGGCGACGAATGGCGGCATTGGGGTGGGAGCGGGCGTCGCTTTCTACAGCTTCGTCATCCCGGGCTTGAGCCGGGATCCCGCTTTTTAGCGCAGACGCTGTTTTGGAAGTCAGGCGGGACCCCGGATCAAGTCCGGGGTGACGACGTAAGAAAGGGTCGCTGCCGGCCGAAAGCCAGCACCGCCATCGGGTCATGCAGGCCGCATGGCGTCCAGCCGGTCCTCTAGGATGCGAAGCTGATGCGCTCTTTTCAGGTCGGCCGGAACATCGGCCTTGCCGGGCACGGCATCGGCGGCGAGGCGGGCGAGGAAGGCCGCGATGTCATCCTCGTGTGTCGTCGCGATGCCCAGGTCGTAGCGGGCGATGATCTTGCCCGAATCGGACCCGGGATTGGCCAGCGCGATGATCGGACGGCCCGACCCGATATATTCGAACAGCTTGCCGGGCAGCAGCGTGTCTTCCCACGGCGCGGTGCCGACGACGAGGACCAGCGCGTCGGCGCTGCGTTGCGCCTGCAAGGCTTCGGCGCGCGGCACCTTGCCGCGATCGACGATGTCGATGGCGGGAAATTCGGATGCGATCTGGCGCACGATCTCGGGCTCCGAGCCGTAGAAATCGATGCAGACTTTCGAACCCAGTCTTTGCGCCGCGCGCAGCAGCGGTTTCACGTCGCGCCGTTCGCCATATAATATCCCGGTATAGACCAGCCGCAGGCACGCCGGGTCGGGCACATGGTCGCCGCCTTCACCGGTGCCGGCATCGACGCCGTTCATGACCGTGATGATCCGGTCGGCGAGCGCCGGATAGGTCGCCCGGTAATAATCGCTCATCCCCTCGCTCACCGCGACGACCAGATCGGCCGAGGCGAGCACCCGGCCTTCATAGCGATTGTCGAGCGATTTATAGAAGGGCGCGGTCAGCTTGTACGGATTGCGCGCCCAGATGTCGCGATTGTCGGCAACGAACAGCGCGCCGCAGCGCTGCGCGGTGTCGCGCGCCGCGGCGTGGACCGAAAAGGGCAGCGCGGTCGACAGTATGACATCGGGCGGCGCGAGGTCACGGAGCAATTCGGCGGCGCGGCGCTTCATCGCCCGCGCGACCGGCCGGACATGGTCGGGCCAGGACAGGAGGCGCAGCGCGGTGCTGAGCCGGTGCGCGACATTGCCCCGCCCGGGCTTGAAACTCGACGATCGCGTCAGCCAGCCGTCGGCGACATAATGGACATCGAAACCCGAAAGATCGGTGACGAAGGTCTGCGGAACCACCTCCGACGCCCCGGCGATGACCGTGACTTTCCAGCCGCGCGCCGCGAAATAGCGCGCCATTGCAACGGCGCGCGAGGACCCCACCTCGTTAACCGGCGGAAACCAGTAGCTGAAGATCCAGATATGCCGGCGCACCGCGAGACCCGGCGGCGAAGATATCGCCCCCGGTAATGTCGTCGAATCAAGAGCATCGGTCCCCATCATTTCCGGTCCTAGAGCGCGCGAACGATGCTTCCAACCGCCTTTACCAACTTGTTGAAGGTTCGTGGCAAGATGGACGCAATTTTCGCATTGCAATTACGGTGCCTGGGACGACATTGGGACAGATGCTGAGGCAATATGAGCTTGTCGAGCGCGTGCGCGCTTATGACCCCGACGTCGACGAGGCGCTGCTCAACCGCGCCTATGTCTTCACCGTCCAGAAACATGGCAGCCAGAAGCGCGCGTCGGGCGACCCATATTTCAGCCATCCGGTTGAAGTTGCAGGGATTTTGACCGATTTGCACCTCGACAGCGAAACGATCGTCACCGCGCTGCTCCACGACACGCTCGAAGATACGCTGACCACGCCCGAAGAGATCGAGCGGCTGTTCGGCGCCGACGTCGGACGGCTCGTCGATGGCGTCACCAAGCTCAGCAAGATCGAGGCGCAGACCGAAAACGAGCGCGCAGCGGAAAATCTGCGCAAATTCCTGCTCGCCATGTCGGACGATATCCGCGTGCTGCTCGTCAAGCTGGCCGACCGGCTGCACAATATGCGGACGCTGCATTTCATCCAGAGCCCCGACAAGCGCCGCCGCATCGCCAAGGAGACGATGGACATCTATGCCCCGCTCGCCGAGCGGATCGGCATGTACGAATATATGCGCGAGATGCAGCTGCTCGCGTTCAGCGAGCTCGAACCCGAAGCCTATGCGACAATCACCGGCCGCCTCGCCAAGCTGACCGCCGGCGGCAAGGACAAGGTCGCCGCGATCAGCCGCGAGTTCAAGGAATTGCTCGCAAAGAACGGCATCGAGGCCGACGTCTCGGGGCGCGAGAAGCACCCCTATTCGATCTGGCGCAAGATGCAGGAACGGCACGTCAGCTTCGAACAGGTGACCGACATCATCGCCTTTCGTGTCATCACCCCGACCGATGCCGATTGCTATGCTGCGCTCGGCCTGTTCCACCGCAAGTGGAAAATGGTGCCGGGCCGCTTCAAGGACTATATCTCGACCCCGAAGCGCAACGGCTACAAGTCGCTGCACACGACGATCATGCACCAGCAGAATATGCGGATCGAAATCCAGATCCGCAGCCTCGGCATGCACCAGCAGTCCGAATTCGGCCTCGCCGCGCATTGGGCGTACAAGCAGGGCGGCGGCAGCCCCGACGGCCAGGCGGGGTGGATCCGCGACCTGATCGAAATCCTCGAACAGACGCACGACCCCGAAGAATTTCTCGAGAACACGCGCATCGCGATGTACCAGGACCGCATCTTCGCCTTCACCCCGAAGGGCAGCCTGCACCAGCTGCCGAAGGGCGCGACCCCGGTCGATTTCGCTTATGCCGTCCACACCGGGCTCGGCGATCGCACCGTCGGGGCCAAGGTCAACGGCCGCCTCGTGCCGCTGCGCACCCAGCTCGCCAATGGCGACACGGTCGAGATATTGTCGTCGGACAAGCAGACCCCGCAGCCCGCGTGGCTCGGCTTCGCGGTTACCGGCAAGGCGCGCGCCGCGATCCGCCGCCACGTCCGCTCGAAGGAAAAGGTCGAACTCGCGGCGCTCGGCCGCAAGATGTATGACGAAATCGTCGCGCGGCTGCCGAACAAGGTCGGCGACAAGGCGCGCGCGGCGGCGCGCGAACGGCTGAAGCTCGACGACGACAGCGCGCTTTACGTGGCGATCGCCAAGCAGCGCCTGTCGGACAATGCGGTGCTCGAAGCGCTCGTCCCCGGCATCACGGCCGAGATGAAGACCAAGCCGGGCAAGCTGGCGCAAGGCGCCGCAGTGTCGATCGCGGGGCTGACCCCCGGCGTCGCCTATCAGCTCGCCGACTGCTGCCACCCGGTGCCGGGCGACCGCATCGTCGGGCTGTCGCGGCCGGGCGAAGGGATCGAGGTGCATGTCATCGACTGCCCCAGCCTCGCCGACGGCATCGACGCCGACTGGATCGACCTCAGATGGCAGGAAGACAGCGAGGGCGGCAATGCGCGGCTCTGTGTCGTCATCCTCAACGAACCCGGCACGCTCGCCGAAATGTCGGGCATCCTTGCCGCCAATATGGCGAACATCACCAATTTGCGCCTGTCGAACCGCGAGGGCGGCTTTCACACCTATGACGTCGTCGTCGAAGTGCGCGACGTCCATCATGTGATGCGCATATTGTCGGCGCTGCGCGCATCGGACAATGTGGTGCAGGCCGAGCGGCTTTAGGCCGGAGTCGATCGCGTCGGCTTTGGGATGGGGAGCGGACGTTCCCATATTTCATCGTCATCCCGGGCTTGACCCGGGATCCCGCTTTTTGGGAGCATCAGCAGTTTTCGAAGTCAAGCGGGACCCCGGATCAAGTCCGGGGTAACGGTGAATGGGGTGGCAGCTACCGGCCGTAAGACGACCAGCAGCGTTAGTCCGCGTATTTCAGCGGCGGCCGCCAGCCGCTCTCGTCCACCTCGTCGCGAACCTTGTAGACCATGCCCTTGCTGTTCAGGAACAATTTCTCCATTTCCGGCCGCGTGAAGGGCCGTGATCCCAGGCGCCCGAACACCGCCATCTGCCCGCCCGTCTCGTCGACCGCGCGGTCGCGGTCGAGACCCTTTGACAGCGCCAGCGCCGGCGACGGCGTCTTCGCCCACGCGATCAGTTCGGGGGTCGGCTTCGGCGAGAAGCCATAGAGTCCGGGATTGTCGGGGCTGGTCAGTTGCAGCACCTTGATGCCGTTCCGCCCGTCGGCGACATAAGCGAACAGCGAGGCATTGGTCGATCCGACGATCACATCCTCGGCATCGCTCATCGCGCCGCCAAAGGTCAGCCCCGGCCACACGACCGGCGCCGCGGGGCGCTTCACGTCGACGATCACCAGCCCGTCGGCCTTCGCCGCGACATACATATAGGTGCGCGCGAGATAGATTTTCCGCGCATCGGCCAGCCGCACCGTGCCCGACGGCACCGCCACCGGCTGCGCCAGATTGGTGACGTCGAACAGCTTCACCCCCTCGGCATCACTGACCCAGAGGTAGCGAAACTGCACCGCGCTCGCGCGCGCGTCGGTCAGCGGCAACTGCGCCGTCACCTTCGGCTGCAGCGGCGTCGACAGATCGAGCACGACGAGCCCGGCATCGGTGGTGACATAGGCAAAACTGCCCGCGAGCGTCACATGCCGCGCGCCGGCGAGCACATTGCCCTCGTTCCAGGTCAGCGCCCGCGTCAGCTTGTTGTTGCGGAATTCGCCGTCGGCGAGCGTGTCGATATCGACGAGGATCAGCCCCTCGACGCTGTCGGTGATCACCGCATAGCGATAGATGGGGTGCATTTCCTGTTCGAGATTTTCGGGGAAATTCTTCCGGATCGCCTCATTGCGGCTCATGCTGACCGGCTGCGTCGTCGCGATCGCCATGCAGGTCGCGTTTGCCGTCTTCACATGGGTATCGTGACCGAGCGGCGAGAAGGGGGCGCGGACGATGCGTTCGGAGAAACCCTTGTTGCCGATCGATGCGACGTCATAAACGCGGAAGCCGCCCTTGCCCTCGGCCACGAACATATATTCGCCGCGCTGCTGCAGGCAGTTCACCCGGCCACTGGTGTCCTGGACGAAATTGGCGAATTCCTCGAGCGCGTGCGTTTCGCCCGAACCCTTTTTGTCGAACGTCTTGCCGCGCACCCAGTTTTTGAGTTCGCGCCCGTTCTGCTCGACGTGCAGCTTCCAATAATCGGGATAGGCATATTTCTGCAGATAGCTGCCGATCACCGCCTGCGGCTCGTCCCATTCGGTGACGCGCGTCGCCTGGAAACCGCCCTCCAGCCCCGACCAGACATTGAGCCCGACGAAATTGACGAAGTTGGTGCCGAGCAGATTGAGCTGCGCCATGATCGCATTATTGTCATCCGCCGCCGACAAATGACAGTCGGTGCACTGCTTGGTTTCCTGCCGCCGTACGGTGTGCGGGAAGTGCGGCGCGAAGGCCTGGCTGGAGAAGCCCGCCGACGAGATCGGCGGCTGCTGCACATAGATGCGCTCGCGGTTGATGTTCGTCGACGACAGGATCAGCGCCGATGTCGAGCGCACCGGGGTGATGATCCCACGCGCCGTCGGATTTCCATTTTCATCGGGCGGCCCCGGCTCGCCGGGCTTGGTCAGCTGGTGACGGCCGAGCTGGAACATCTCGTCGCGCGCCACCTGTGGATTATAGGTGGCGAAGTTGCGCGTCTCCTCACCCTCGAAATGGTGCATCCTGGTCTTCCAGTTCGCCTCGATCGGCAAATGGCAGCCGCCGCAGCTCGTCGTCCACGACAGGTGGCAGGTGAAGCAGGTCATCCGGTCTTCGCCGTGCGCGCGGTCCTCCCTGGGAACACCCGGCCCCCAAGCGAAGCTGCCGTCCTCGGCGCCCGAGCGCGCCATCAGTTTGGCGCGCGCCGCCTTGGCGTTGAAATGCGGCCCCGGCGTCACCGCCTGCTTGACCAGGCTGACCTGCCATTCGAGTTTCGGGTCGACGATCGAACGCTGGATCAGGCCGACAACCTCGGCATTGTCGTCATATTGGAATTCGAAGCGCCGCCGCCCGTCGGGGTTGCGGAGCAGCGCGAGGTTGGTGCCCTGCGGCCGCGCCGCGACATTCGAGGTGAGCAGATTGGGCAGCGCGTCGGCGGTGCCGTGGCAATCCTTGCAGCTGATCTCGATCGCATTCGCGACCTCGCCCTGGATATAGCCATTGCCGTGGCTGTCCTGCGCGAAGTGGCAGTCGGCGCATTGCATGCCCTTTTCGGCATGGATGTCCATCATATGGACCGTCTTGCCGGGGTTGATGCCGGGCGGCACGAACTTGCCTTCGATCCCCGGCTTGCCCGGATCCGCGCTCGACAGGCAGAGGTCGCGTTGCTTCGGATCGCTGTAATGGCTGCAACTCTTGCGCCACTTTTCGGGATCCTTCGGGTCGATGATATGCGCGGTATCGGTGCCGTAAGTCGCCATATTGCCGTCGGCGGTCAGCAAATTGCCCTCGCGATCGCGCTTGAAGACGCCGCGGAAATTCCAGCCGTGACCATGATAGTCGGCGAACTGCGTATCCTTGTTGCTGTCGTTGACGTCATAGACGTCGCGCAGAAATTCGACGTCGGCCCACAGCCCGCGCGGCCCCGCGCCTTCGGGATTGCGTTCGAGCACGCGGTGCACCTCGGCCGCGGTCGGGTAGCGCTGCTGCTTGTATTTCTTCTGATAGTCCGCGTCGCTCATCCCCGGCGGGCGCGGCGCGCTGTTGTCGGGGCCCGGCCACATCTGCGGCGCGTCCGATTCATAATCCCACATCGTGTAGCCGAGGTAGGAGTTCAGGAAGATATTCGGCTGGTGCATGTGGCAGGTCATGCATTGCGAGGTCGGGATCGCGCGGGTGAAGGCGTGGCTGATCGGGTGCCCCGCCTCCTTGCGCCGCGGGTTTTCGGGCGCATGCGAGCGGGTCGGATCGATCAGCGATCCATGACCGCCACCGCCGCCATGCTCATCGGCAACCGCACCGGGGGTCTTATCGTCATGACCCCCGCCATGGCCGTCTCCACCCGCCGTCGCCTGCTTTCCGGCGATCGTCGGATCGACCGTCGCGCTTTCGCCGTCGCGGCCGAACTTGGCATAGGTCAGGCTGTGGCGCGGCTCGCGGTCGTTGGCATAGATGACATGGCAGCCCGAACAGCCCGAATGGCGATAGTCGCCCGGCTGGTCGTTGGTCCCCATGAACCACATATAAGGGTCGTTAAGGCGCGTCTTGTGGAGGTTGAGCACCGCGATCGCGATGCGCAGCCCGGTGCCGGGGCCGCGGTTCGATTGTTTGAGGTCGGGGCGCCCCGGTTCCTCGAGCCGCTGGATGCTGCCGGTCGGATTGGGCAGGCCGATCTCGGGGAATTGCGTGCCGATGTTGCGGCCGCCGCGTTCGAACACGCGGAACACGTCGCTCGGCGGCATGACGTTCCAGCGCGGCAGCGGATAGATTTTGGCGAGCGCGCCGCGCTTCGCCTCGGCATCGGTCAAGATCTTGTCGAAACCGAACGACGGCTTGCACGCTTCCTTATATTCCTCGGCGGTCAGCCGCGTCGAGGGCGACAGGACGCACGCCGCCTTGCCGTCGCGCGTATAGGCCTCGCCGAAGATCGATTTCTTATACGGAACGATGCCGTTGTTATAGGCGGCGCCGGCCCAGAACATCGCCGCGGTCGACATTTGCGAGCGTTCGGTCGCCTCGATGATCTCGAGGTGGCACGCGCCGCACGCCTCGCGCGCGACGCGATAGTCGCTGGGGTTCACGAAGCGGATGAACTCGGGCGATTCCTTGTTGAGCAACGTATAGCTTCGCTCGGGGTTCGCCGAACTGCCGTGCCACGCGCCCGGCAGGGTCGGCTGCGGATGCGCGAGCTTCATCGCCGCGATATTGTACGCGTTCTTGTAGCCAAGCTCGGGCTTGCCGAAGGCCGCGGGCGACGTCGCGTCGCCGCCGTGGCAATCGGTGCAGCCGAGCCGCACCGCCGGGGTCGTGTGCATCGACGGCTGGTCGGTGCGCGTATGGCAGCTATAGCAGCCCTCGGACTTGGCGCCGACGTCGGCTTCGCTCTGCTCGCGCGGCGCCGGGGGGGTGAAGCGATATTCGATCTTGAGCGGCTTTTCCTCTTCGGACGCGCGGACGATGCTGGCGCCGAACGCCAGCGTCATCAGCGCGAAGGCCAGAAAGGCGAAAAGCTTGCGCGCCATCATCTAGAAACTCACGATCACATTGGCGAGGATCGACAGATAGGCGTCGTCGCGCTGCTTGTTTTCGAACAAATCCTTGAACCCTTTGCCCGGCAGCAGCACCGCGGCGCTGAGGCGGCCGACGATATTCTGCGTCGCCTTGGGCCGCCAGATCGTCGCGACCGACAGGTCGAAGCCGATGTCCTTCGGGATCGATCCCTCGCTGCGCAGCACCTGCAGGCTCGACGTGTCGGCGAACCACAGATGGTTGAAATTGGTGCTGACGCGAAATTCGGGGGTCAGGTCGAAATCGCCGCCGATCCCGACGAAGACGGTGCCCGGATTGTTGAAATTCGACTGCCCCTCTTCCTTCGACGAGCGCAGCGAGTTGAGCAGGCCGTTGCGGCCGCTGATCGAAATGACGCGCCCGCCGCCCGCGAACGGGATCGTCTGGCGAATCCAGTAGCTGGTGTCGGCGCCGCCGAAGATCGGATTTTCGAAGATCGCGTCGAAGCCGCCCTCGGTATTGTTATACGGGTCGCGATCGCCGGTCGCATAAAGCCCCGACAGGCGGAAGCGCATCCAGTCATGATCATAGCTCAGTTCCACCGCACCGAAGCCGGCGCGGATCTGCGCCGGTTTGCTGGTGAAGAAGCTGTTCCGGTCCTCGCCGAGCGCCGCATAGAAACTCGCGGTCAGGTTGATCCGCCCGATCCGCCCGTCGGCGCTGTAGCCGAGATAGACGACATCATATTCGCGCCCGCGCAGGTCGCCGAGCAGCGCGGGGCGCACCGGGAAGCCATTATGATCGATCTGGATGTCGTTCTTTTCGCGGTTCATATTATAGGTCACGCTGACCTGGCTGGTCAGCCCGACGAACGGGAAATCCTGGCGATAGAGATTGCCGGTGAAGATGAAATCGTCGCGCGGCGTCTGGGTGATGTCGTTGAGCCCGCTGTTGGTATCCTTTTCGAGCCGCCAGAAGGCCGCGAGATTATATTGGAAGCGGTTGTTGTCGCGGTTGCCGAACAGGCGGACGCCAAGCTGGCTGTCGTTGAACAGGAAACCGCGAAAGTCGCTCTGGAACGGCTGGATGCCGACGCGGATCGAATAGAAATCGAAGCGATCGGACGTGTTGCCGAGATGCTTGTCGATAAAGGCTTCCTGCACCCCGATGAAATGATCGAAGCGATGGCTCGCCTTCGACGGGCGCACGTCGAGCACGCGCCGTTCGGGCACGTCGACATAATTGGCCTGATAGGCGAGCGTCAGCCGATATTCGACATCGGGCGGCTTGAACGCGGTCGATCCCTTGATCAGCGCAAAGCCCGCGATGAAGGTCTGCGCGGCGACGAAGCTGCGGTTCTTGCCGAACACGTCGAGGCTGCCCGGGCGCTCGGTCGTCTGGACCCCGACCGGGATCGGGAAGGTGCGCGGTTCGAACACCGAATCCGACACCAGATTGGCGACGAAAAACCAGTCGTCGCCCTTGATCGGCAACCACGGCACCTTGCTGCGGTTGATCGGCCGGTCACCCTTCAGCGTATTCTGGTGATAGGGGTCGAACCAGCGTTCCTTGACCACGCCCAGCGATTCGATCAGCCTCCAGCGGTCGGGGACGGGAAGCTGGTCCTCGATCCCCGGGAAAGCTTGCGGAGGCGGCGGGCGCAGCGCGCCGACATTGTCCTGGGTCAGCTGGTCGGGCAGGTCGGGCTGATAACCGGGGCGGCGGCGCCCTTCGAGGATCTGGGTGACCAGATCATCGTCCATCATCTCCTGCCAGTCGACCGGCGGCGGCGGCGGGGTCAGGTCATCGAGCGCGGGCTCCTCGGCCGCAGGCGGCGGCGCGGGCGCGGGCTCGGCGGCACCGCCCGGCGCAGCCTGCGCCGCGAGGCTCGCGATGATCGGCCAAAGGCTGCCCCCCGCCATCATCGCCTATAACCCGTCGCAGACATTTTGCTGCGCCGTGTCGAGGAAGGGCGCGAAGGGGCAGCTGATATAGCGCAGGCGAACCCCGGCGCCGACATTGACGACGATCGTGTCGGCGCGGATCGGCTTCGGCGCATTGCCGATGCCGCCGACGCGCGCGCCGCCGTTGTGCGCGCCCAGGAAGCTGATCATATCGTCCTGGTCGATGCCGTCGCCCGACACGCCGATCGCGCCGACGAGCTTGTCGCCGCGATAGATGGGGACCGATCCCGGGAAGATCTGGATGCCGTTCTGCAGCCGGTTCTGTCCCGCCGCGACGTCGGGCAGGGTTGTGCAGCGCGCCGGTGTGTCGGCCCCGCTGGTGCCGCCGACAAAGCCCAGATGCGCGCCGATATTGCCGATGACCAGCGCCGATTGCAGACCGGTCGAAAAGGGATTGAACTGCGCGATCGGACGCGACAGCGGCCCATGCGGCCGCCCGAGCTCGCCGTCGGGAAAATAGGGCCGCGACAGATTGCCGCCCGACCGGTCGGCGAAAGCGATCTTGCCGGTCAGCGCCGTCGAATCATTCAAAAAGGTCCGCGTCGCGGGCACGAACTGGCGGACGTCGGCGCTGGCGTTGGCGCTGAGTTCCGCCCCCGCCTGCGCGCCCGAGAAGAAGGCGGCGGTGCGCGCTTTCTGCAAGCTGACGTCGGTGCCGAAAATCGGCGCGTCGGGCGACCGGACGATGCCGAGCACCGCCCCCTGCGTGTCGACGACGCTGATCGTCACCTGCGCGCGGCTGTCGAGCGGACGGCGGATTTGCGCGCGGGCGCGGCTCATCACCGCGAACGCTTCCTCCAGCACCGCGCGCGCTTCGGCCTCTGTCAACGGTGCGCTGTTCGTCGCGCCGTCGGTTCCGGCCCGGATCGGGTAGCGATTGGTGCCGCTGCCGTTGGTGAGGACAAAGGCGTCGCGGTTCGAAAACTCGCCGCTGGTCGAGGCGCGGATGCCCGAGGCTTCGCTGCCATAGGCGGTGCCCGCGATGACGGTGGCTGCGGCATAGCCGGTCACCGCCACCAGATTGCCCGCGCTGCCGTTGATGCTGGCAAAGCTCGCGCCGCCGCCGCTCATCACCCCGGCGAAGGTCGCGTCGGAAAAACGCAGGCTGGTCCCGTCAACAGTGATCTTGTCGGCGGTGATCGCCGCCGGCGCCGCGAACCCGCGCGTGCCCGCGAGCGCGATGAATTCTTCGGGATCGTTGTCGATATCGAGCGTATCGGTGTCGAGGCCGTAATCGCCGTCGCCCATCACCCCGATGCCGCCGACGAGCACGCCATTCTTGTAGAGCGGCAGCCCGCCGGGGTCGGCGGCGAGGCCGAGCGGCGAGCGCTTCGGCCCGATCAGTGCCGCAGACCCCGCGGCGCCGAAACGGCTGTTCAAATCGCTGCACGGAAGCTGGCTGAACTGCACCCCGAACAACGGCCCGCTTTCAAGGCCGGCGGTGGTCGGCGCGGGCGGAAAATGTTCCTGGACGATCTGGCTCGCGGTGCGGGTCGAAAAGGCGTTGCCGCCGCTCGACAGATAGGCGCCGGTCACCGCCTTGGCGATCGCCCCGGCTTCGGCCTTGAAGGGCACATTTTGCGCGTCGATATTGGCGCCGTTCGGCGCCGCCGCCGTGGTCGCGGTCGCGCGCGCGCCGTTCATCCGGAAAACGGCGAGGACATTGCCGACGCGGTCGGTCACCGCGATGACCGACGGCAGGCCGCGCGCCTGCGCCTCGCTCACCGCATTGGCGATGACCTGCTGCACCTCGGTGACGCTGAGCGCCTCTGCGGCGGGCGGCGTATAGAGCCCGCCGGTCGGCGTGGGAGTTGGCGTGGGCGTCGGGGTCGGCGTGGGCGTCGGCGTACCGCCACCCCCGCCACCGCCGCACGAAGTGAGAAGCAGCGCGCCGATGGCCGCGAAGGTTGCCGAGCGGAACAGGGAGGATCGGGTTTTCATATCTCTATCGCAAGGCCCGGATGGAGCGCACCGCGCTGCCGAGCGAGGCCTGGAAGTCGGCGGGCTGATAGGCATTGGGGTCCTTCACCGCGGCATAGGCGCGGTCGATGTCACCGCGGATACCCGCCGCCGCGCCGATCGTGACGCGCCCCGACGACACCATCGCATTGAGCAAGGTATCGACCCCCATCACCGCCTGCTGCGAGCCCGAATAATCGGTGAAGCGATCATTGATCGCCTTCGCCGCGATCGCATCGACCATCGCAAAGGCATCGGTCCCCGAAAAGCCGCGCGACGCAAAGGCACTCTTGAGCGCCGCCACCGTCTGCGACAACTGCGCCGCCGCGCTCACCGCGCTCGCGCGGTCGGTCGCCATCGCCTTGTGGAATGCCGCGGTGCGTGCGGCGAGCTGGTCGGCGAGCGCCGGCGAAGCCATGCGCGCCGCGGCGGCGAGCATGATCAGATTCTCGTCATTATAGGGCGGCATGCCCTCGGGAATCTGCCGCCCGACATTGTCCATGCTCGTCTTCACCGGCTTCGCTTGGTCATAGATGCGGCGGTGGCAGCTGTGACAGTCGAGGAAGTAGAATTCGGGGAACATGCCCTCGGTGCCGCGCCGCGACTGGAACAGCGACAGGCTACGTTCGAGCGCGGTCGCCTGCCCCACCGCCCACATCTGGACATGGTCGGTGCGGCCCGCCGCGGCGCCGAACTTGCGCCAGCCATAATCACCGTCCTCCTGGTGATGCGCCTGCAACGAGGAGAAGAGGTCGAGTTCGAAGCTGATCCGCGGATGCCCCGCCGCCATGATGCGGTGGGTGACGAACTGGCCTTCGCCAGCCGAACCGAAATGGCAATCGACGCACACCCCCGCGCGGACGACGGGATCTTCGAGCTTCTTCAGCCCCGCCGACAGGTTGGCGAGATGCTTCTGGCGCATTTCGGCGTCGGGATCGGCGTAGGTGCCGACCCCGGCGTAATGGCTGGCGATCCAGCCGGCCGCCGGGCCGTGGCACGATTCGCAACCGACGCCATCCTCGACCGGCACCGTGCCGCGCTTCGCACCCCCGGCCGCGATCGCGCCGGCGGTGCTGTGGCAGCCAAGGCACATCGGCGCCGTCGCCGGGTCGCCGATGCGCAGATTGCGCGCAATGAACTGGCTGCGGCTATTGCTCAGCACCGCCCACGCGCGGCTATGCGCGCCGCCGGGGGTCGAAGGCTCCTGCCAGCGCATCAATTCATCCTGGCGGACGACGGTGCCGTCGCCTTCCATGCGGCCGTGGCAGGTCGATCCGGCGCAGGATGCGACGCCGGTGTAGCGTCCGCCGCTTTCGCCTTGCGAGCGCGCGGGTGGTGCGGCGGCGACGGCGGCCACCGCGAGCGCGAACAGCATCGCCGCGAGGGCGGCAAATGCCACCCAAGGCCGATCGCCGCGCCCTGAACCCGCGTCCGTCGTCATCCGCAGTACCCCTTTACCCCGGCTCGGCGCTTTTGCGCCTTGGCCCGCAACTCTACTAACCTAAACCACCCCGAACGCCAGCATCGCATCGGCGACTTTCTTGAAGCCCGCGATATTGGCGCCCTTCACATAGTCGACATAGCCGCCGCCCTGATCGCCATAGGTCAGGCAGCGCGTGTGGATGCCGTCCATGATGTCCTTCAGCATCTGCTGCAGCTCGCCCTCGCTCCAGCTGCGGCGGCCGCTGTTCTGGCTCATCTCCAGCCCCGACACCGCGACCCCGCCGGCATTCGCCGCCTTGCCCGGCGCGAACATGATCTTCGCATGTTTGAAGACATGCACCCCGTCGAGGTTCGTCGGCATGTTGGCGCCTTCGCTGACCGCGATACAGCCATTCGCGACCAGCGTCTTCGCATCGTCGCCAAGCAGTTCATTCTGTGTCGCACACGGCAGCGCGACGTCGCACTTCACGCCCCACGGCGTCTTGCCCGCGGTGAAACTCGCGCCCTTATACTCGTCGCAATATTCCTCGATCCGGCCGCGCCGATGCGTCTTGTGCGCTTTCACCCAGTCGATCTTTTCCTGCGTGATGCCGTCGGGGTCATGAATGAAACCACCCGAATCGGAGAGCGTCAGCACCTTGCCGCCAAGCTGGACGATCTTTTCGGCGGCATGCGTCGCGACATTACCCGATCCCGAAATGACCGCGGTCTTGCCGGTCAGGTCCTGGCCCTTCGCCGCGAGCATGTTCGCAAGGAAATAGACCGCGCCATAACCCGTCGCCTCGGTGCGGATCAGCGAGCCGCCCCATTCGAGCCCCTTGCCGGTGAGCACCCCGGTAAACTCGTTGGTGATCCGCTTGTACTGGCCGAACATGAAGCCGATCTCGCGCCCGCCGACGCCGATGTCGCCCGCCGGCACGTCGATGTCGGCGCCGATGTGGCGATAGAGTTCGGTCATGAAGCTCTGGCAGAAGCGCATGATCTCGCGCACGCTCTTGCCCTTGGGGTTGAAGTTCGATCCGCCCTTGCCGCCGCCCATCGGCAGCCCGGTCAGCGCGTTCTTGAACGTCTGTTCGAACGCCAGGAATTTGAGGACGCTTTCGGTGACGCTCGGGTGGAAACGAATGCCGCCCTTGTACGGGCCGATGGCATTGTTGTTCTGGACGCGCCAGCCGCGCTGGACACGGATATTGCCGTTGTCATCCTCCCAGCACACACGGAAAGACACCACCCGGTCGGGTTCGGCGATGCGCCGCAAGATCTGCTGCGCATGATAGTCTTCCTTGTCCTTGATGAAGTCGAAGATGTCTTCGGCGACTTCCTGTACCGCCTGCGCAAACTCGGGCTGCCCCGGGTTGCGCTTTTTCACACCCTCCATGAACGTCGGAAAATCGACGTGATCTGAAACTGCCATTTGCACCCCTCCCCTGATGACTGGGAAAGCCGGTGCGACCCGTTGACGATTTTGTCGTTGACCGACCTTGCCCGATCGAGGCTACACCATCGCCAAGCAAAGGCAATATGACTGCGCGCACAGGCGGCATTTTTCCTTGTTATGAAAAAGAGGGGCAAAAATGAGCGAGAGCAACAAGATCGGCCGAAGGATGACGGGCCCCAACCGGGCGATCCTGATCGCCGCATTCATCCTGCTGGCGGCGGCGGTCGGCTATGCCGTCTGGCGCGATTCCGCGCCCGCCACGCCCGGTCCGGCCGCCGGGTCCACCGCCGCGCCGCCGGATCAGCTTGCCGCGCTCGAAGCACGGGCGAAGCGCGATCCGGACAGCGCCGAGGCGTGGACCGCGCTCGGCGCGGCGCGCTTCGATCTCGAAGATTTTCCCGGTGCCGCCGCCGCCTATGAAAAAGCGGTGGCAATCAGCCCCGAATCGGCCGGCCTGTGGTCGGCGCTCGGCGAAGCGCGGGTCATGGCGAGCAGCCGCGACCCGATGCCGCCGCAGGCGCTCGCGGCGTTCGAAAAGGCGATCGCGCTCGACGCCAAGGATCCGCGCGCCCGCTATTTCATGGCGGTGAAGAAAGACATCGGCGGCGACCACAAGGGCGCGATCGACGACTGGTTCGCGCTGCTCGCCGACACGCCGCAGGGCGCGCCGTGGGAGACCGACCTGCGCCGCACGATCGAACAGGTCGCGGCGATCCACAAGATCGATGTCGGCGTGCGGCTCGCGAACACGCAGGCCCGGGCGCTGAAACCCGACGAAATGCCCGTCGCCGCGCGCGCGATTCCCGGCCCGAGCCGCGCCGACATGGAAGCCGCGTCGCAGCTTCCCAAGGGCCAGCAGGACCAGATGATCGAGGGCATGGTGAGCGGGCTGGAAGCGAAGCTGAAGGCTAATCCCGCCGATGTCGACCGCTGGATCATGCTGATGCGCAGCCGCATGACGCTGGGCGAATCGGCAAAGGCGGCGCAGGCGCTGAAAGATGGCATCGCCGCCAACCCTGCCGCGGCGGGGCGGCTGAAGGCGCAGGCGCAATTGCTGGGTGTCCCGGGGGCGTAACCCCGCCGAATCGCCGCCGAAATGCCCGATCGGCCCGGCAAGAACCGCCGCCGGCACCGCGATACCGCGCGAGGCGGCGCCCGCAAGGGCCGCCGCGCCGAATTTTACACCGATTTCGTCGCTTTGCCGCCGAAATCCGTTGCACATCGCGCCGCAAAAGATATGTTCGCCTCGCTGCGGGGGGAACCATAATCAAGGGTCGCCGCGGCAAAAGCCGCGGGACGCTTTCGGACGTATCGCCCGGGACAGCCGTCCACTCTGTATCGGGCCTCGTGGTCTTGGATTCCTACCGGCACAACCGGCGGATTTCCGTCTATCCCGCCATCAATGCCGCATTGCCGCCCGCCGCGGTGATATCGGTGCTGATCGTCTTTTCCTCCGCGAAGCGGTGCAGATAATGCGGGCCGCCCGCCTTGGGGCCGGTTCCCGACAGGCCGCGCCCGCCGAAGGGCTGCGACCCGACGATCGCGCCGATCTGGTTGCGGTTCACATAGACGTTGCCGACCTGCGCCCGCGCCGCGACATGCGCCGCGACGCCGTCGATACGCGTGTGGACACCCAGCGTGAGGCCATAGCCCGAGGCGTTGATCGCATCGATCAGCTGGTCGAGCTCGCCGCCCTTCCACGTCGCGACATGCAGCACGGGGCCGAAAATCTCGCGCTTGAGGTCGGTGACCGACTCGAGGCGGATCAGCACCGGCGGCACGAAATGGCCGTCGGCGGGCAAGTTCGTCCGCCCCGCCTCGGCGATCACCCGGCCCGCGGCGCGCGCCTCGGCGACATAGGCGGCAATATTCGCCTGCGCCTCGTCGTCGATGATCGGGCCGACGTCGGTCGACAGCAGCGCCGGATCGCCGACATTCAGTTCGGCCATCGCGCCCGCGACCATGTCGATCATTCCTTCGGCGACATCTTCCTGCACGCAGAGCAGGCGCAGCGCCGAACAGCGCTGCCCCGCCGACTGGAAGGCACTGGCGACGGCGTCGCGCGCGACCTGTTCGGGCAGCGCGGTCGAATCGACGATCATCGCATTGGCCCCGCCGGTTTCGGCGATCAGCGTCGCGATCGGGCCGTCGCGCTGGGCAAGTCCGCGGTTGATCGCGCGCGCGACCTCGGTCGATCCGGTGAAGGCGACACCGATGACATCGGCATGGCCGGTCAGCGCCGCGCCGACCGTCTCGCCGCGGCCGGGCAGGAATGCCAGCACGTCACCGGGGATCCCGGCTTCGAGCAGCAGTTCGACGGCGGCATGGGCGATCAGCGGCGTCTGCTCGGCGGGCTTGGCGAGCACGGCATTGCCAGCCGCGAGCGCCGCCGACACCTGCCCCAGGAAAATGGCGAGCGGGAAGTTCCACGGGCTGATGCAGGTGAAGACACCCTTGCCTTCGAGGATCAGCTCGTTGCGCTCGCCCGTCGGGCCGGGGAGCGCGACCGGATAGGTGAAGTCGGCGCGCGCCTGACCCGCATAATAGCGCAGGAAATCGATCGCCTCGCGCACCTCGGCGATCGCATCGATCAGCGTCTTGCCCGCCTCGTCGATCGCAAGGCCAAGGAACAGCGCATCGCGTTCCTCGAGCAGGTCGGCGGCGCGCTCCAGCCGCTCGGCGCGGAAGGCGCCGCCAGCGAGGCTCCAGTCGTCCTGCGCCGCGCGCGCCGCGGAAACAGCGTCGGCGATCGCGGCGGCATCGGCCTCGATTACCTGGCCGGCGACGGCGCCGGTCGCGGGATTGCGCACGGGTTCGGCCGTGCCGCTCCGCGCGCTGCCACCGACAATCGGCGCCGCGACGCGGTCGCCGCGCCGCGCCTTGGCGATCGCCGCCGCCAGCGCTTCGGGCACGCCGGGTTCGCCAAGGTCATAGCCGCGCGAATTGCGCCGGACGGGGTCGAACAGCTGGATGCCGGTCGCGATCTTCGACGCCGTGGCGCTCGCGACGGCGCGCGGGTCGACCGCCAGTTCCTCGGCGGTGACGTCGGGATCGGAGAATTGGTGCACGAAGCTGGAGTTCGCGCCATTTTCGAGCAAGCGGCGGACAAGATAGGCGAGCAGGTCGCGGTGCGTGCCGACCGGCGCATAGACGCGCACCGGGCGCGGCGGCGGAAACAGCGCGACGAGGGCATCATGTGCGCCTTCGCCCATCCCGTGCAGCCGTTGCAACTCGTAATCGGCGCCCGCGAACAGTTCGGACACGAACGCCAGCGTCATCGCATTATGGCTGGCGAACGCCGGATAGATGCAATCCTGGCATTCGCGCAGCAATTGCGCACAGCGCAGGTAATTGAGATCGGTGTGGAGCTTCGCGGTAAAGACCGGGAAATCATCGAGCCCCAGCATCTGCGCGCGCTTGATCTCGGTATCCCAATAGGCGCCCTTGACGAGGCGCATCGACAGCTTGACGCCGCGTGCGCGCGCCTTCGCCGCGAGCCATGCGATCACCGCCGGCGCCCGCTTCTGATACGCCTGGATCACGATGCCAAGCCCGGTCCAGCCATCGGCGACCCCCGCATCGATCAGCGCCGCGAACACATCCATATGCGGTTCGAGCCGGTCGCTTTCCTCGGCATCGATCATCAGCGGAATGTTCACCGCGCGCGCCGCCTGCGCAAGTTCGATCACCGCCGGGATCAGTTCGCCCTGCACGCGCGCCGGTTGCAGATATTCATAGCGCGGATGCAGCGCCGACAATTTGATCGAAATGCCGTGGTTGGCATGCGGATCGCCGGGCTTCGCGGCCTTGCCGATGCGCGCGATGGCGCCTGCATAGCTGTCGTAATAACGCCGCGCATCCTCGGCGGTGCGCGCCGCTTCGCCGAGCATGTCGAAGCTCGCGAGTTCGGATTTTTCCTTGTCGGCGCGCTTGACCGCGGCGTCGATCGTCTCGCCCATCACGAACTGCTGGCCGAGCAGCTTCATCGCCGCGAGCGCCGCCTGCCGGATCACCGGCTCGCCCGAACGGCGGATCATCGATTTCAGGAGGCCCAGCGGATTCGCCTTGCTGCCCATCGCGCCCAGCATCAGCGTCGCCGAGCCGAGCGACAGGCCGCGCGCCGACAAGGCGACGATCAGCGGGCTGTCCTCATCCTCGCCGTCCTTCCAGTGGCGCCCCGCGATCTTGTCGCGGATCAGCGCATTGGCGGTCGCATTGTCGGGCACGCGCAGCAGCGCCTCGGCGAGGCACATCAGCACCACGCCCTCCTCGGTCGACAGGCGGTAGCGGTTCATCAGCTGCGCGACGAGCGTCTCGCGCTCCCCCTCGGCCTTGGCGCGGCGGATGATCGTCAGCCCGCGCTGCGTTACCGCCGCCACGCTGGCGGACGATGTCGCGAGCGCCGCGCGCAGGTCGGCGACGATTTCGGATTCGGAGCGGCGGGCGAGGGCGCGCAGCGCGGCGCGATCAGAGGCGATCTGGGTCATGGCGCATGATAGCGCATGGCGCTTAGGCAATCTTCCTTCATATTCGCCAGAAAGATTATGATTTGACCTATTTTATGTTCCGTTTTAGGCAGAATATATGAAATCTGACAAGATAACAGTCCATCTGGATGAGTTTGATCGCAAGATTCTCGCCATTCTCGGCCAAAACGGCCGCATCACCTTCACCGAGCTTGCCCAGCGCGTCGGCCTGTCGAAAACGCCGTGCCAGCAGCGCGTGAAACGCCTGCAGCAAAGCGGGCTGATCATCGGCTTCCGCGCGATCGTCGATCCGGCCAAGGTCGGGCTCGATCATGTCGCCTTCACCGAGGTCAAGCTGTCGGACACGCGCGAGGAGGCGCTGCGGCAATTCAACACCGCCGTCCGCCAGATTCCCGAAGTCGAGGAATGCCACATGATCGCGAGCAGCTTCGATTATCTGCTCAAGGTGCGCACCCCCGACATCCGCCGCTACCGCATCGTGCTCGGCGAGAAGATTTCGAGCCTGCCGCATGTCGCGAGCACCTCGACCTTCGTCGCGATGGAAACAATATTGGAATCGGCGCGCTGAAAGCATGTGCAAGGCGCCCCGTCCCGATCTCGCCGATCATCGATTGATGCCGCTTTCCGGATGACAGCCGCGATGAGGCCGCGCCGGCAGCACAACAGATTTTCGTCCCGATAGGCTTCCACATCACTGGTTGCGGCACTTGCAAAAGATACCGGTGTCAGTAGCAAGAAGAAAGGAACAGGGAGACCCGATGATGATCGCTGCCCCACTGACCGCCGCGCTGCTGCTGGCTGTCGCCGCCCAGTCCGCCGCTCCGCCATCGTCCCCCGACCCGCGGCGCCCCGCGCCGGCCTTCGACAATGCCCCGCCCGCGCTGCCCGGCCTCACCCGCCCCGCGGTGCTGATCGTCAGCAAGACCAACGGCTATCGCCACGACAGCATTGCCGAGGCGGTGTCCGCGATCGAAAAGCTGGCGAAAGCGCGCGGCTGGAGCAGCTTCGCGACCGAAAACGCCGCGGTGTTCAATCGCGCCCAACTCGCCAAATTCGACGTCATCGTCTTCGCCAACGCCAGCGGCGATATCTATACCCCCGACCAGCGCGCCGCGTTTCAGGCCTGGATCGCCAAGGGGGGCGGCTTCGTCGGCCTCCACAGCGCGGGCGACGGCAGCCATCCGGGCTGGTTCGTGCAGATGCGCGGCAATGGCAATTTCACCGGCCACCCGGGCGGTGCCGACCAGTTTCAGGCGGCCGACGTCGTCCTGCTCGACCGCACCCACCCCGCGACGCGCCATCTGCCGCCCCGCTGGCGCTGGACCGACGAATATTACAGCTGGGACGCCCCGCCCGCCGCCGACGCGCACATCCTCGTCCGGCTCGACGAAGACAGCCTGCGGCTCGACCCGAAATATCGCATGGGGGCGGGGCATGCCCTGGTCTGGTGGCGCTGCGAAGGCCGCGCGCGCATCTTCTATTCGGCCCTGGGCCACCAGGCCGAGGCATGGTCGGACCCCGCGCATCTGAAACTCGTCGACGGTGCGATGGGCTGGGCGGCGCGCGCCGAAGGGAACGGTTGCGACGGGCGATGACGGGGGCGACCCCGCCGCTTGCGTATCCGGCCGCCGCGCCTAAACTGCCATGATCCTCCATCCCGCACGGGAGAAATGGACATGCGTTCGCTGACGATCCTCGCTCTGGCGCTTTCCTGCGCGGTCGGCGCGATGGCGCAGGACAAGCCGCCTGCGCCCGACAAACCCGAAAAATCCGACATTATCGTGATCGGCGAGAGCGACCGCGACCAGCGCGAGCGGCAAGTCCGCGCTTTCGTCCGCGATCTTACCGATACGCAGGGGATCAAGCCGGTCGCGCGTTTCGACCGCGACGCCGTCTGCCCCGCCGCGGTCGGGCTGACCGGCGCGCAGGATGACGCGGTGACGGCACGGATGCGCCGCGTCGCGGCATCGGCGCAGATCCGCCTCGCGGTTCCCGGCTGCCGCCCGAACGCGCTGGTGATCTTCGCGCGCGACAAACAGGAACTGGTGCGCGAACTGCTGCGCGCGCATCCCGCCTATTTCACCGGCAACGAAGAACGTCCCGTCGAACTGGCCAAACGCCCCGGACCGACGGTTGCCTGGTATCTGCAGGATGTCGTCGACCGCAATGGCGTGTCGGTGTCGATGAACGACCAGCGCGGCTATCGCATCCTCGGCATCACCGACACGCCGTCGCGAATCAGTCCGACGACGCGGCCGATCATCGTCGCCTCAGTCGTGGTGATCGAATATCGCGCGCTTGCCGGGCTCACCACGACGCAGGTCGGCGACTATGCCGCGATGCGCGCCTTCACCCGCGCCGATCCCGACCGGCTGAAGAAATCCGACGCGCCGACGATCCTGACCGTGCTCGACGCGCCGATGGGCAGCGAAGTCCCGCTCACCCTCACCCATTGGGACCTCGCCTATCTGCGCGGCTATAATGCGATCAGCGCCGACCGCTTCGCCCCGCAGCAACGCGCCGAAATCGGCAAAACGATGCTCCGCGACCTCGAACATGCGGCGCCGAGAGAGGATTGAGCGCCGCCGGTGTTCGGGAGGCGGCGGACGATGGCATCCATGCAAGACGCGATTGGCCGTTATCGGCCGGAAGCTGCCGTTCCCTTCGTCGTCACCCCGGACTTGATCCGGGGTCCCGCTTGAAACCAGGAAGCGCTCAGCCGAAAAAAGCGGGATCCCGGGTCAAGCCCGGGATGACGAAGGTGAGTGGAGCTCATGGCAGCTCCCCACCCCAAAGCCGTCATCCGCGCTCGTTTGAAACGCCTCGAACCCTAGGCCGCAATCTCCGCGACCGCCGCGCGCTCGATCGCCGTGCGCCAATCCGGCCGTACCGGCAGCAGGAAAATCGACCCCAGCGCCGCCTCGATCTCGTCGGCGCTCAGATAACGGCGTTCGGTGCGCCCGTCGGCGAAGCGGATCGACAGCCGGTTGTCGCGCAGCCCGTAACGCGCCTCGGCGGTCGTCCGGGCCGCGATCAGCTGGTGGCGGAAATGCGAATCCGGGTGCGTCGCGGTGTACCAATTGCCCACCATATAATCGATCGCGGGCGGCGCCGCGTCGTCGATGACATAGAGCGCGCGCCATTCGCCCTCGATCAGCGCCGCGAGCTGCCATTCGCCGCCGCGCCGCGCGATGCGATAGGTTTCGTGCCGCGTTTCCTGCGGCGCCGCGCTGACGAACGCCAGCGGCGCGGGCGGGACCGCGGCGCCGAACCCGACATCGGCGAGCCACGACCGGCCGGCCAGCGTCACCCGCACGACCATATGCGTCCGCGGCGTCGGCGGCGCATCGTCGGCGAGCATCCAGCGCACCCGCGCGAGCAGGCCTTCGGCGGCAAAGCCGATCGCTTGCAGCACGCGCAGGAACAGTCCATTCTGTTCGAAGCAATAACCGCCGCGCCGCGCGCCGATCAGCTTGGCATCGACCGCCTGCGCCCCGATATCGATCCCCGCGCCGGTCAGCACGTCGATCGCCTCGAACGGGATCGCCGCGATATGCGCGGCCTGGAGCGCGGCGAGCACATCCAGCGTCGGCGCGAGCGGTCCGTCATAGCCGATCCGCGCCAGATAGCGCGGCAGATCGATGTTCGACGCGGCGGCAGGATGGGTGTCGTACGGCATGGGGTTTCTCCGGTCGCGAATCATCTGCCGCACCTTATGAAAGCTCAACCGCAGTGGAGATCAAGCGCGATGTGATGGCGATTGCCGGGGGCGCCGCCCCTGCTATGATCGGCTCCGACGAAAGGATGATGATGGATAGGAAAGCCACCATATTTCTGGCCCTTGCCGCGCCGCTCGCGATCGCGGCGGCCGATGCGCCGCAGGCGGCCCCCGCCGACCTGACCGCCTTCGCCGACGCCTTTGATGCCGCGCAGATCGCCAAGGACGGCGCCGCGCTCGAACGCATGGTCGCCGACGACCTCGTCTTCATCGACGGCGACGGCGCCCGCCACGGCAAGCGTGAATTCATCGCCGGCTGGACCGGCCCGGACGAGCAATATGACCCCGTCACGCTCGGCGACCGCATCATCGTCCCGCTCGGCCGCGATGCGGGGCTCGCCAGCGCCGACGCCATGCTGTCGGGGCGTTCGGCGGGGCAGCCCTTCCGCACGCGCATCCGCTTCACCGATGTTTTCCGCCGCCGCGCGCACGGCTGGCAGGCCGTCCATATCCAGGTGACGCGACTGCCGCCCGCGAAAGACGGCGCCGCCGCGCGCTAAGCTTGCTCCCGGGCGGAACCTGCGACGGTCTCGCGGGTCTATTCCCTATGCTTCCCCGCATGCCGCGCCACACCCGGCCGGCACGCCGGCCTTTGCCGGCTCTTACAAGGAGTGAAGCCATGAACCGACTGATGCTCGCCCCCCTCGCTGCCGCGACGATGCTCGCCGGCGGCTGCGCTTCGACCGGCAGCTATGGCAGCGCCTATGACGACGGCGGCTACGGCTATTATGACCGCGGCTATTACGACCAGAACGGCCGCTATGATTATGACCGGCCCGATCCGCGCCGCGGCGGCTATTATGCCGACGATTATTATCGCAGCGACCGCCGCTACAAGGAACGCCGCCTGTCGAACAACGACCGCGTCTATCGCGGCCGCAACGGCCAATATTACTGCCGCCGCAGCGACGGTTCGACCGGCCTGGTCGTCGGCGGCGTCATCGGCGGGATCGCCGGCAACGTCATCGCCCCGGGCGATTCGAAGACGCTCGGCACCGTGCTCGGCGCGGTCGGCGGCGCGGTCGCGGGCCGCGCGATCGACCGCGGCGGCAGCAAGGAAAAAGACGGCGTGCGCTGCCGCTAGGCAGCGGAAAAGGCACGCGAAAGGGGCATGGACTGATCCGGGCGCGACGCTATCATGGCGTAATCCGGAATCCAGGAGATAGCCATGACCCTTCGCGACCGCCGCTTGCCCACCGCCGTTTTCGGTGCCGCGCTGCTGGCACTGGCGGCCTGCAACGGCGCCCCGGTCGACGCTGCCGCGACGTCCGGCGACAACGCGGAGCCGCCGGCCGCCGCGGCCAAAGCCGCGGCGCCGAAAACGGCACCCGCGGCGCCCGACCTCAAAGCCCCCGACCTCAACGCCTATGTCGGCAAATATCCTTTCGACAAGGTCGGCGGAGTTGCCTTCAGCGATCATCCGCTCGTCAAGGCGGGCATCGCGGCGACGGTGACCGATGCGCGCGTCCGCACCGCGATCACCACCACCCAAGGCCCCTCCGCACCGATCGAGATGATCGGCGGCAAGGTCGCGGCCTGGTCGTGCCAGCAGCACAAGTGCGGCGAGCATCAGTGGATGATCCTTGTCGATCCGGCGACCGGCGCCACCGACGTCTGCTATCTGAACGACCCCGCAATGGTCGATGAATCGCGCTGGTTCCTCGCCGGCGGTACGGAAGAAAAGCGCAAGGGCGACTGCGCGTCCGAAAAGAGCTGACCGCGTTGCAGTGCGGTCCTCGCTCGCGATTCGACTCTCGCACCCGATAGGAACATAATGGGAACATTATCCGATTCGGAGGATGAATGATGGACCCGATGTTCCGCTATTTCCTGGGCTTTCAGGTGACCGCCGACCGCGCCGGCTGGCTGGCCCGCCAGCTGCCGCCGGTTCCGGGCGACCTGTTCGCGGGCCTCAAGCCCCAGCTCTATCATCTGACGCTCTGCACCATCGCCGAAACGATGGAGCAGCAGCCGTTCCTGCGCGGCAAGGTCGCCAAGGCGTTCGAGCACGGCCTGCCGGCGGCGAGCGCGATTCCCTTTGGCCGCATCGTCTCGCGCGGTGCCGGCGCCGAACTCGTGACCGCCGGCAGCACCGGCGCGATCCGCGAGACCTATGCGGCGATCGTCGCCCGCCTCGCGACGCAGGACATCGACCCGATGCATCGCAAGTCCGGGCTCCGCCCCCACATCACGCTCGGCTATGGCGAATGCGCATTCGATCCCGTCGGGGTCGCGTGGAACTGGACACCGCGCGACCTCGTCCTCATCGAAAGCCATGTCGGCCACCGGCGCCATCGCGTGTTGCAGCGCTGGTCACTGGAGCCGCCGGTGCAAAGCAGCTTCGCCTTCATGGCCGACGAACTGCCCGCACCTTTGCTCCGCGCCGCCTAGGCCGCGTGGACAAATTCGGATGTCCGGTTGCGGCCGGTTGCTGCCCTATCCCATCATCGTCACCCCGGACTTGATCCGGGGTCCCGCTTGATGTCGAAAACGGCCGGCACCCTCAAAAAAGCGGGATCCGGGGTCAAGCCGGGGATGACGAGGGTGAGGGCGGGAAGCAGATGATAGCCGCCGTTCCCGTCCGCCGTTTCGACGGGCTTCAAATTGTCCGCGCCGCCTAGCTTTCCAGATTATGCTCGAGCGTGATCTCGCAGTTCAGCAGCTTCGATACCGGGCAATTTTTTTCGGCTTCCTCGGCGATCTTCGCGAATTCGTCGGCGCCGATCCCCGGCACCTTGCCGGTCAAGGTCAGCGCCGACTTGGTGATCGCAAAGCCGCCGTCCTGCTGTTCAAGCGTCACCGCCGCACTCGTCTCGAGCGTATCGCCCGAATAGCCTGCGCGCGCGAGGCCGAACGACAGCGCCATGGTGAAGCAGGCGGCGTGCGCCGCCGCGATCAGCTCCTCGGGGTTCGTCCCCGGCTGCCCCTCGAACCGCGTGCCGAAACCATAGGGCTGCTGGTCGAGCACCCCCGATTTGGTCGTGATCGACCCCCGGCCTTCCTTGCCGAAGCCTTCGTAACGGGCGGATGCGCGATTGACGATCATGGCTATCTCCTTGGTTGATGTCGGATCATGTGGGTCAAGGCAGTCGCCGCGCCACCCCGGCCTTGTCGAGTTCGGGACCGAGCCGCCCGGTCAGCCACAACGCCCACATTCTAAAGTCGGCGGCCAGGCTCCACAACGGATAGGTGAAGGTTGCGGGCCGATTCTTCTCGACCCCGAAATGCGCAACCCAGGCAAAGACATAGCCCGCGACCGGCAGCGCGGCCAGCCAGCCCCAACGCCCGCTGAGCATCGCGGCGAGCGCGATCAGCACGACCAGGCTCGTCCCGGCATAGTGCAGCGCCCGCGTGCGGACCTTGCTATGTTCGCGCAGGTAAAAGGGCCAGAAATCGGCAAAGCTGGCATAGCGCTGCTGCATATGGTGCGAGAATGCGGCGGCGCGGCACCGCGGTCAAGTTTCGCGCGCCGACCATGATGATTGACGGCGGTCCGCGCTCCGGTGCAGACCAGTGTAATCCGGCGACAGGGGAGATAAGGTCTTGAAAAGCAAATTGACGATATGGGGCGCAGGCCTGTTGTCGCTCTACCCGCACACCGGGGTCGCACAGGAACAGGCGCCGCCCGAGGCTCCATCTGCGACCGCAGCTCCGGCCCCCGCCGCGACGACGACGCCCCCTGCGATGTCCGCCGCGGCGGTCGGCAGCGCGCGCACCGGGCCGCAGCATCGTTTCACCGGCGACGACCTGTTCGACCTTGCCGCCGCCGCCGATCCGCAGATCAGCCCGGACGGCAGCCGCATCGCCTATGTCCGCCGCGCGAACGACATCATGTCCGACCGCGCGGTCAGCTCGATCTGGCTGATCGACACGCGGACCGGCGAGGAGGTTCCGGTCGCGGGCCAGCACGCCGCCGCCTTCTCGCCGCGCTGGTCGCCCGACGGCAAGCGGCTTGCCTATGCGTCGACCGACGGCGGCAACCCGCAACTCTGGGTGCGCTGGATGAACGGCGGCGAGGCGGTGCGGCTGACCGGCCTTCCGACCAGCCCGTCGAGCATCGCCTGGTCGCCCGACGGCCGCTCGATCGCCTATACAATGCTGGTCAAGGACGAAGGCCCCAAATTCGGCTCGGCGCCCGCGAACAAGCCCGAGGGAGCGAAATGGGCGGAGCCGCTCGAAATCCGCGACCTCCTCACCTATCGCGCCGATGGTCAGGGCTATATCGAACCGGGGTTCGAGAAGATCTTCGTCGTCTCCGCAACCGGCGGCGCCCCGCGCCAGCTCACCTTCGGCCCCTATCACGACGGCGGACCGCTCGGCTGGTCGCGCGACGGACAGACGCTCTACTTCAGCGCGAACCGCAAGGCCGACTGGGAAACCGATCCGGTCGAAAGCGAAATCCATGCGCTCGATATCGCCAGCGGCCGGGTCACGGCGCTGACCGACCGCGACGGCCCCGACGCCAATCCGCTGGTGTCCCCCGACGGACGGCTGATCGCCTATGTCGGGTTCGACGACAAAGGCCGCGCCTATGAGAATAACAATCTCTATGTCATGAACCGCGACGGATCGGGTCGCCGCGTCCTGACCGGCAACTGGGACCATAGCGTCGATGCCATCGCGTGGGACGCCGACAACGGCGGCGTCTACGCCCAATATGACGACCATGGCGAAACCAGGGTCGCGCGCGTCGGGCTCGACGGATCGATCCGCGATGTCGCCAGCGGCCTGTCGGGCAGCGATCTCGACCGGCCTTATTCGGGCGGCAGCTTTTCGGTATCCGACGGCGACGCGATCGCCTTCACCGGCGGCACTGCGACGCGCCCGGCCGAAGTGCAGCTGGCGAGCGGCGGCAAGACGCGCATGCTCACCGACCTCAACCGCTCGTTGCGCGAGGTGAAGGCGCTTGGCGAGGTGCGCAAGATCAGCGTCGCGTCGAGTCACGACGGTCTGCCGATCGAAGGCTGGCTGACCCTGCCCCCCGGCTATAGCGAGGGGCGCCGCGTGCCGCTGATCCTCGAAATCCACGGCGGGCCCTTTTCGGCCTATGGCCCGCATTTCGCGACCGACAACCAGCTTTACGCCGCCGCCGGCTACGCCGTCCTGTCGGCCAATCCGCGCGGGTCGACCAGCTATGGCGAAGCCTTCGCGAACCAGATCGACAAGGCCTATCCGGGCAATGATTATTTCGACCTGATGAGCATCGTCGACCGCGCGGTCGAACTCGGCGTCGCCGATCCCGACGCCCTGTTCGTGACCGGCGGCTCGGGCGGCGGCGTGCTGACCAGCTGGATCGTCGGCAAGACGAAGCGGTTCAAGGCCGCGGTCACCCAAAAGCCGGTGATCAACTGGACGACGCAGGCGCTGACCGCCGACGGCCCCGCCTTTTTCGGCCGCTACTGGCTTGGCGCGATGCCGTGGGAGAAGCCCGAGCTGTTCTGGGCGCGCTCGCCGCTGTCGCTGGTCGGCAATGTCGAAACCCCGACCATGGTCGTCGTCGGCGCCGAGGATTATCGCACTCCGGTCAGCGAATCCGAACAATATTATACCGCGCTGCGCCTGCGCGGCGTCCCCACCGCGCTGATCAAGGTGCCGGGCGCCAGCCACGGCAGCATCGCCGCGCGGCCTTCGCAATCGGCAGCAAAAGCGGCGGCGATCATCGCCTGGTTCGACAAATATCGCAAAGGCTGGACCCGGCCGGCGGCGGGCGAATGAACGGCGCGCGGCGCGACAAGGCACCGGGAACGGCAGCTTACGGCCGGAAGCTGACGTTCTTCTCCCCTCCCTTTTAGGGAGGGGCCGGGGGTGGGTAGCCGCCGAAGGCGGCGCTCTGCCTCTGGCTCGCTACGCTCGCTACCCACCCCTAACCCCTCCCTAAAAGGGAGGGGAATGTCTCAAATCCACCCCAAAACCGCC
>NZ_JAASQN010000002.1 GCF_011762125.1 Sphingopyxis panaciterrae | reverse complement strand
ATGTCGGCCGGGTCGGGAGCAGTGTCGTCCATGATGGTCATCCTCAGGTTATGTGAAACCTGTATAATGAACCATATGGGTGAAATGTAGGAAAGACCTTATTCGGCGATGGCGGTCCTATTTCGTTCATGACAGCTTGCGGCCGATTGCAGCCACCCCATTCACCGTCACCCCGGACCCTTCGACAGGCTCAGGACAGGCTTGATCCGGGGTCCCGCTTGACCTCGAAAACCGCCGGCGCCCTCAAAAAAGCGGGATCCCGGGTCAAGGCGGAAGAGCCACGGGGCTCCTCCGCGGATGACGGAAAAAGGGCGGGAAGCGGCGCGACGTTGCGCTATGGCCTCTCTGTCAGCCCGGAGGGGCTGCCACCTCGCCGCCCCGAAAGCCGTCAAACATCCTGCTGTCTCGCGCGCGCCCGTTTGAATCCGTCGCGCGCCGTGCAACGTTCCAGCCACGCCTTCGTCGCATCGCCCAGCACGTCGTCGGCGCCCAGCGTCGTCGCGAGGAACGCCGCATAGGCGATTGCGATGTCGGCGATGGTGAAGCGCCCCGCGACGAGCCATTCCCGGCCGTCGCCAAGCGCGGCCTCGATGCTCTTCGCGCGCCCGCCAAAGAAGGCCTTATAGTCGTTGACGGCCTGTGGAAGCCGCCGCTCGCCGGGCTCGACGCGGGTGTAGCGGATCATGATCGCGAGCGGAAAGGTAAGCGTCGCATCGCTGCGGTGCAGCCAGTTGCGCGCGTCCCAATAGTCGGACTCGCCGCGGCGGACTTCAAGCGGCGTACCTTCGGCGATGCGTTCGCAGATCGCGGCCGATTCGGTCATCAGCCGTCCCCTTCGACTGCCTTGCAGGCGCTCAGGGCAGGCTTCGACCCAGCCGGGCACGGTCATCAGCGGATTGACCGCGCGATAGCCGGGTTCGAACGCGCGCGGCGGGAATTTGAGCAGGCGGAGGTCGACGTCGATCCCCGCCTCCTCGACCGCCCACAGGCAGCGCAGCGACCGCGCGTCGGCGCAATGATAGAGGAGTGGCCGGGTCATGCCGTGATGTCCTTTCGCCGTTCGATATGCAGGCGATGCTCGCGCCACGCAATGAACAGGCCGCTCGCGACGATCAGGGGGGCGCCGATCCACGTCGTTTCGGCGGGCATCGTGCCGAAGAACCACCAGCCGCAGACGATCGACCACAAGAGGCTCGAATAATCCATCGGGGTCACCACCGACACGGGCGCAAGGCGGAGCGCCCCGGTGAGCGAAAGCTGTGCCACCGCACCGAACAGCCCGAGCCCGACGAGCAATGCCCATTCACCGGCGCTGTGCGACGTGATCACGAAGGGCAGGGCGATGCCGAGCGGGATGAGCGAAATGAGGCTGAACCAGAAGACGATCGTCAGCGCGCTTTCGGTGCGGCCGAGGTCGCGAACCTGGATCGTGATCAGCGCCGTCATCACGGCGCCGCCGAGCGCGATCAGCGTCCCGAGCCCGTGATCGCCGCGAAACCCGTCGAGGAGCAGCGTCGTCGGGTTGAGCACGACCAGCACGCCGACGAAGCCGATAATCACCGCGCTCCATCGCGCGATGCCGACGCGTTCGCCGAGCAGCGCCGCGGCGAGGAAGACGCAGATGATCGGCACCGACAGGTTGATCGTCGTCGCCTCGGCCATCGGCAGGAAGATCATGCCGCCGAAATTGAGCGCCATGCCGGTCAGCCCCATGACGGCGCGGCGCGCGTGAACGCCGATGCGGTGCGTCGCGAACAGGCCGATCCCGCCATGGGCCAGGGCCCAGAGGATGAGCAGGGGCAGCACGACCGCCTGCCGCCAGAACAGGCTTTCGACGATATGGATGCCCGCCGCGGAGATATATTTGACGACAACGAACATGGCCGAAAGGCTGAGCATCGCGAGCAGCCGGAGCGCGATTCCGCCGAGATAGTGCTGCGGCGGATCGGAGGCGGGTGCGGCGGTCATGTGGAGAGCGCGCATATCATTCCGGCGATGCTTTGCAAGCTATGCAATTTGGAACGCGTATAGGTCTTGCCCGATGCCTCGCGCCGGGCTAGGGCGCACTCCGGCCTAGGGGTATAGCTCAGTTGGTAGAGCATCGGTCTCCAAAACCGAGGGTCGTAGGTTCGAGTCCTACTGCCCCTGCCAGGCCGGGGTCCCAAGGGGACCCATCGGGACCCAAAGCGTCCCGCAAAAAAACAAGGAAATCAGCGGGTTGCAGATAGGTGGCGTCCCGTCGCGTCCCGCCCGCCCCCCTTGCAGCCCAGAGCCGTTTTTGTCATTTTGTTGGTAGGAAAATCGCTCCTACCAACAGATTTCGCGCGCCGATCCCGGTTCGAATCCTGGTGCGCGGGGAAGGCAGGATCATGCTCACCAACGTGACGCTGAAGGCTCTCAAACCCGAGGGAAAGCCCTACAAGAAACCCGACGGCGGCGGCCTTTTCATCCTCGTCGAAATGAACGGCTCGAAGCTCTGGCGCTTCGTCTGCCGCTATGACGGAAAGCAGAAGCTGCTGTCGGGCGGCGGCTACCCGGATACGTCACTTGTGGTCGCGCGTGCATGGCGTGAAAAGATGAAGCATCAGCTTGCCCTCGGCCTTGACCCGTCGATCGAACGTGCGAAGGAGACCGCGAAGCCCGAGGCGGGAACGACCTTCGAAGAGATTGCGCGCGAGTGGCTGGCGGCGCGCAAGCTGGCTTGGGTGCCCAAATATGCCAGCCACATCACCCGCCGCCTTGAGGGCGACATGTTCCCGGCTGTCGGGGATCTAGACAATCAACCAGATGGTGGCCTCAAGCGACATGACGGGAAACGCGAATCTTCTTGTTCACGCTCTTCCTCAGACCGTCTCAGGAGCATATTTCAGCGGCATGGTCGCCTCGTAACCGGCTGTTGAAGCCAAATTCTGAAAATTCGCGCCAGCGAGAATATTTTCCAGTTGTAATTGTCCTCTGTACAGGAAATACTGCACTTCATCGCCGAGAAGCGGCTACAGGGCAGAGGATGTCAGATGGTGTTGCTATCGCAAAAATCGCAAAATTACCTGACAATCGGACCATTGGTGGTCGGCACGGCCCCCGCATCGGGTCGCCGCGGCCCGGCGACGTCTGGCCGCTTCCCCGGTTCCGATTGCCCTGTCCGTTGAACAACGGGACATCTGGTGTGCCGGGGAGCGATGAAGCGCGTTCGGCCGATCCGGTGCTGGTCGGCGACGACGGGGGCGTGCGCACGATCATATTGAACCGCCCCGAACAGCTCAACGCCATCGATCTGCCGATGATCGAGGCGCTTGAGGCCGCCATTGCGTCGGCCCAGGGCGACCCAGCGATCAAGGTCATTCATTTGCGCGGGGGCGGGCGGGCCTTCTGCGCCGGCGATGACGTCAACGCCCAGTCGGCGATTGGCGAGTCCGGCGAGGCGGCGCTGCGTGCCCAACTCGCAACGCTCCAGCGCATTTCGGAGCTTCTGACACTGGGAGACACGCTTGCTATTTCGGAGGTGCAGGGATGGGCCATCGGAGCGGGCTTCTCCTGGGTTCTCAACTGCGATTTCCGGTTGTGGGGGGAGAGCGCGAAGGCCTTCTTCCCCGAGGTGGGGTTCGGAACATTCGTGACCGGCGGCGCGACCTTCCTCCTTCCGCAGCTTGCCGGGCGGCAAGCTGCGGCGGACATGCTGTTCGCCGGAACGAGGTTCTCCGCGTCCTCGCCGCAGGCCGTAGCGCTCGCCCACAGCGTTCACGTCGATGCCGATCTAGAGAGCTCTGCGCGCGCTCTTGCCCGGCAACTCGCGGCGCTGCCCGCCCCGGCTGCTCAGCTAATGAAGCAGTCGCTCGCATCCGCCATCGCGGAGGGGTTCCGCGCGGCGCTTGGGGAGGAAGTCGAGGCGTGTGTCGCAACGACGCTGGATCCCGCTACGCTCGCGAACATGCGCGCAGCGATCGTCCGGAAAGAGTAATGGAGAATCTCGTAACCCTTCTGCGGGCGGCCGCCGAGCAATGGCCCGACGCGGAGGCGCTCCGCTTTGACGCGACCGGGGAGGCCTTGAGTTTCTCGGAATTCGACCGGCAATCGGGCGAAATGGCGGCGGGCCTTGTCGCTGCAGGCATTGGCCCGGGCGACCGGGTTGCGGTCTGCTCGGCCAATCACTCCCTCTTCCCTCTTGCCTGGTTCGCCACGATCAAGGCCGGGGCGATCATGGTACCGGTCAATATCGGCTATCGCGCCGAAGACGCCCGCCACATTCTTGAGCATGCGGAACCCGCGGCGCTTTTCTGTGACGCCGACCGAGTGACGCTGTTCGACGGGTTGCGTGGTGCGCTGCCCTCGCTTCGCCTTCTCGTCACCCCTGACGACGCCGGGGTCGAAGGCTGGCAGACGCTGGCCGAACTGGTCGCACGCGGCGCGGAAACCATATCGCCGATCATCGAGCGCGACGACATCACCAATATCCAGTTCACGTCGGGAACCAGCGGCCTGCCCAAAGGATGCATGCTCTCGCACGCCTATTGGATCGAGCTTGCCCGGTCGGTCGACGAGGAAGTGAAGTCGCTCGCAGCCGGCGAGACGATGCTCACCGCCCAGGCGTTCAGTTACCTCGATCCGCAATGGGCGTTCGTTCTTACGCTGATGAAGGGGGGGCGGCTGGTCGTTCTCGACCGCTTCCGGCCTTCCGAGTTGTGGAGCAAGATCGCGCACTACGACGCGCGCTTCTTCTATTGCCTTGCGGCCATGCCGCTGATGCTCCTGTCCCGACCGCCGTCGCCCGCCGAGCGCGAACACCGTCTCGGCGCGATCATGTGCTCGGCGATTCCCGCCGACCGCCATCGCGAAATGGAAGAACGCTTCGCCGTGCCATGGGTCGAGGCCTATGGCTCGACGGAAACGGGTTCCGATCTGGGTGTCCGTTGGCCGGACCACGCTGCAACCGTGGGCATGGGGACGATCGGAAAGCCACTGCCCCGGCGCGAGGCGATGCTCGTGGACGAAGCATTCGGGGAAGTGCCGCGCGGCGAGGCAGGGGAACTGCTCGTGCGCAGCCCTGCGATGATGAAGGGCTATTGGCGGAACGATGCGGCGACCCGCGAGGTGTTCCACGAGGGGTGGTACCGGACCGGTGACATGGCACGTCAGGATCCCAACGGTTACTATTATCTGGTCGGACGCCGAAAGGACATGATACGCCGCGGAGGGGAGAATATCGCCGCCAACGAGGTCGAAACGATCCTGCAGCAACACCCTGCCGTGCTGCTGGCGGCTTGTATCGCCGTGCCTGATGCGCTGCGCAACGAGGAAGTGAAGGCGTTCATCGTGCCTCGCCGTACGGTCGGCGCCGCCGAACTCGCGGATTTTCTGCAGGATCGTATCGCCGGCTTCAAGATTCCGCGCTACTGGGCGTTCGTCGAGGCATTGCCGATGACACCCTCGGAGCGGGTCGCGAAGCCGAAGCTCTCGCGCGACGTCGGCGAGGGCGTTCACGATCTCCAGAGCGGCGTCGCGGCGGTGCCGCCGCGTTAGCGGGCGAATATGGGGCGGCGGATGGCGTTTCGCTGGCGCCTCACCGCCGCTCGCTGTACGATAGCGGATCCGGCGCCACGATGGCTCGTCACAAGGGGCGCCTTGCAAGCGCGGCGCGAAATCGCGATGAGGAGCAAAGACACGTGACGGGCAGGGGACAAGGGTGACGAAGGACACGCAGCCGCAGAGCAAGCGCAAGTCGCGGCGAGGGGCGGACGCGTCGCCCAATCTCAACCGCGATGTAATCATCGCATCGGCGCTAGAGCTGATCGATGAAAGTGGCCTCGAGATCTTCAGTCTCCGCACGCTGGCGCAAAAGCTCGGCGTCTATCCGACCGCCGTCTATTGGTATGTGCCGAACCGCAACGAGCTCCTCGCCCTCGTCGTCACCCATATTCTTGCCAAGGTGCAGGTGGACCGCCGGCGCCGGGCCTGGCAGCATAGCCTGCGCGATCTTTTCCAGAACTTCCGTTCCGCGGTGGCAGCGCATCCCAATGCCGCGCCGCTGATCGGCACGGCGCTCGTCTCGAACACCGAGATGAGCTTTGATTTCGTGGAACATCTGCTCTCCACCCTATCGCGCGCCGGCCTTGCCGGGGCGAAGCTCGTGGCGGCCTATAATTCCGTGGTTGCTGCGCTCGTCGGGTTCGTCGCGCAGGAATTCGCCTCGATGCCGAAGGAGGATTCCGTCGCCTGGCAGATGTCGGTGCAGCAGCGCCTGCTCAACGTCGATCCCGAAATCCACCCCATTCTTGCCGGGAATTTGCGGCTGCTGTCTAACAAGGCCTTCATTCTTCGCTGGCAGAATGGGACCGAAGCTCCACTCGCCGACAGCTATGATATCTTCATCGACATCATCATTGGGGGGATCGAGGCGATCGGCGGCAAGTCCGAGGGCTGAGATCGTGTTTCCGGACTTGCAGCGGGGACACCCCGGGGCCAGGTAACAGATGACATACGCAGGCGTACTGACAAAATGCGGATGGCAGCGCGACGGTTTCCGGGCGGCTCAGGACGTCGCCATCTCGCGCGGGGTGGCGAGATCGCTTTCGCACCGCGCGATGAGTACCTCGTCACCGGGGGCGATCAGCGTGGTTGCAACGCGCATATAACTATAGGCCTGAATGGCCCTCGCCGGTGCGTCGACTTCGCTGACGCCTGCCGCGACGAGCAACTGGCGGATATAGCTTAGCCGCAGTTGGTCGACTTCGGTCAGCGCGGCCCTTGCGCGCGGATCGCTCCGGCCCCAGAGGCGGATAGAGAGTTCGATTTCGGCACCACGCCGCGACCGGCTGCTGCCGCGAAACGGTAGGCGCATGAGCCTGATGAAGCGCTCGCGCGGGCTTTCGTCGGCGCGTTCGATCCGTTCGATGATCTGGAGCGTTGCCCGTCGGCGCCAGTGGCCCAGAATGGCTTCCAGAAAGTCGTCGCGATCCTTGAAATGCCAATAGAAGCTTCCTTTGGTGACGCCCAGACGCTTGGCAATCGGTTCGACGCTGACGCGGTCGATCCCATGTTCGGAAAGCACGTCGAGCGCCGCCTCGATCCAGTCTGGCGCCCCGAGCCGCGCGCTGTCCTTCTTCTTGGCACTTTCCTCCCTCGGCACTCCATATTCCCTTCGGCCAGCCCGATACCCTCCCGGAATGACAGGGGTTGCTCATGGCGTCGGGCGATTGTCGTCGGGGAAAGGTCAATCGTCAACTCCATACGCATGCGTATTGACATTTTTGTCTCGTAAGGGCATCCGGATCGCGTGAGAGGATAGGGAATCGGCAATGATTGAGAACAGCGAGCAGGGGCGCGGCAAGACGGTCGCGGCAAACGGCCTGGCGACAAATTATCACGACCTTGGAAACGGAGCGCCGGTCGTGCTTCTGCATGGGTCGGGACCCGGTGTTTCGGCGTGGACCAACTGGAAACGGGTGATGCCTGCGCTCGCCGACGCGTTCCGGGTCATTGCTCCAGATATGGCGGGCTTCGGCTATACCGAGCGGAACGCCGAGATTCACTACGATATCAAATATTGGGTGCGACACCTGATCGGGATTCTGGACGCGCTCGGCCTTGAGAAGGTGTCGCTTGTCGGAAACAGCTTTGGCGGCTCGCTTGCGCTCGCCGCGGCTGCGCGCCATGCCGACCGCTTCGATCGTCTCGTCCTGATGGGGACGCCTTGCGACAAGTTCGTCATGACCCCCGGCCTGCGCGCGGGTTGGGACTACACGCCAGGTCCCGAAAACATGCGCGCGGCCATGTCGCATTTTCCTTTCGATCCCGCCTTCATCACCGATGAGCTGGTCGAGGATCGTTACCAGGCGAGCCTCATCCCCGGCGCGCAGGAAGGCCTGCGCAAGCTTCTCGCCAAACCGGCTGAAGAGGGCGACACGCCGCTTTCCGGTATGCCGGAGCAAGTGGTCGCGAATATCGCGCACCCGACCCTCGTACTTCATGGGCGCGAGGACAAGGTCATCCCGGTCGAAATGGGTATCAAGCTCGCGCGGGCGATGCCCGATGCCGAGCTCCATATGTTCGGCAGGTGCGGACACTGGGTCCAGGCCGAGCGGTTCGACGATTTCGTGGCACTGGCACGGCGGCACCTCGCGGGGCGGCCATGACGGGCCTTTCGATCGAGGCGCTCGGTTATCTCGGGCTCGAGGTGTCAAAGCAGGCGCGCTGGCAGCATTTCGCCGGAAACATCCTCGGGCTGCAACCGGTTGGCCGCGACGACGGCAGCATCGACCTGCGGATGGACAATTATGCCTCGCGGATTCGGCTGCACGAGGGCCCGTCGGACGACCTCGCCTATATCGGCTGGGAAGTGGCGGATGAAAACGCGCTCGCTGCGGTGGCCGCACGGCTCCTGGGAGCAGGGTGCGAGGTCAATCACCCCGACGAGGCGCTGTGCAACGACCGGATGGTCAAGGGTCTGATCCAGTTTCGCGACCCGGAGGGCAATGACCATGAGGTCTTTTACGGTCCCTTGCAACGCAGCGATGTCCCTTTCGTCAGCCCTACGGGGACCCGGTTCAAGACCGGGCGCCAAGGCCTGGGCCATATCGTGCTGCGCTGCCGCGACGTCGCCGCAATGCTCGATTTCTTCTGCGGCGTGCTCGAGTTCCGGATTTCGGATCATATCCGCGCCGAACTGATCCCGGGACGGCCGATGGAGCTCACCTTCCTGCGGTGCAATGGCCGGCATCATTCGCTCGCGCTGGCGCCGGTGCGCAGTCCCAAGCGGATCGTGCATCTGATGGTCGAGGCTACGACCATCGACGATGTCGGTCGCGCCCACGACCGCTGCCTCGCGGAGGATATCCATCTGTCCTTTACGCTCGGGCGCCATTCGAACGACGAAATGCTCTCCTTCTACCCGTCGAGCCCGTCGGGCTTTGACATCGAATTTGGCTGGGGGGGGCTCGAGGTGGACGACGAGAGCTGGCACGTCCTCACCCATAATGCCGTCTCGGCCTGGGGCCACAAGTTCCAGCTGCCGCCGCGGCCCGCATGAGCATTGCCGATGCGGCGTGAGCCTCGCGCGGCTGGTCGCCTCGCCGTCTATCGACCCGGAAAGTATTCAGATGCCCAGCAACCGTTCGCTAGTCGACGATCTCAATCGCGAGCTCCGGCTTCCGCTGTTCGTCGCACCGATGTTTCTCATTTCCGGCCCCGAACTCGTGATTGCGGCCGGGAAGGCGGGCGTGATCGGTGCCTTCCCCTGTCCGAATGCGCGCATGATCGAAGATCTCGCGGCCTGGCTGCCGCAGATCGCGAGCGAACTCGCAGCGGCCGGCCGGCCGGGCATGTGGGCGATCAACATGATCGTCCATCCCACCTATCCGCGTTTCGACGCCGAACTCGACCTGATCTGCGAATATAAGCCGCGCATCGTGGTCACCGCGCTGGGAAGCCCGCGGCGGCCGCTGGACCGGATTCACGCTTATGGCGGCGCGGTCTTCTCCGACGTCATCAGCGCGCAGCAGGCGCGCAAGGCGATCGACGCGGGTGCGGACGGGTTGATCCTCGTCGCGACGGGGGCCGGTGGCCACACCGGCCAGTACAGCGCCTTCGCGCTGGTCGAGGAAGTCCGCGGCTTCTGGGATGGGCCGCTGATCCTCGGCGGCGCGATCGGCAGCGCGCGGGGCATTCGCGCGGCGCAGGCGTTGGGAGCCGATTTCGCCTATATGGGAACGCGGTTCATCGCCACGCCCGAAGCGACGGTGTCCGATGACAATCGCGACATGCTGGTGCGTACCGGGATGGAAGATATCGTCACGACGATGGCCGTCACCGGCATCCCCTCGAACTGGATGCGCGAAAGCCTCGACCGCGCCGGCTTCACGCCCGAAACGCTCGAGGTGAAGAAGAAGATCGACTTCTCGAACCTCCAGGACACCAAGGCCTGGAAGCATATCTGGGGCGCCGGGCACGCGGTCGGTACGACCCGTTTGGTCCAGCCCGTCGCCGCGATCGTCGATGAACTGGTGCGGGATTATCGGCAGCTCGTCGCAGCGGAGGCAAGTGCGCCGCAGTGGCCGAATGATCTTTCGCACAAGCTCGAGGACAATGCAGCATGAGCATCAACGTATCGGGGCTCGTCGACTGGCAACGTGGCCACATCGACCGTCGCATTTTCTGGGATCCCGCGATCTACGAACAGGAACTGGAACGCGTGTTCGCGCGGAGCTGGCTGTTCGTCGCGCACGAGAGCCAGATCGAGGAGCCGGGAGCTTTCGTGACGACCTATATGGCGCAGGACAATGTCATCGTCGCGCGCGCGTCGGACCGTTCGATCAAAGTCTTTCTCAACAGCTGTCCGCATCGCGGCAACCGGGTCTGCTTTGCCGACAGCGGGCAGGGAAGGCAGTTCACCTGCAATTACCATGGCTGGGCCTTCGGTCTCGATGGCGCGCTGAAGCGTATGCCGAAAATGGCCCTATACAAGGCGACGCCAGGCTTCCGCATGGAAGACTGGGGCCTGAAGCGGGCCCGTGTCGAAAGCTACAAGGGGCTCGTCTTCGCGACGTTCGACGAGGAAGCGCCGTCGCTCGGTGACTGGCTCGGCGACTTTCGCTGGTATCTCGATGCCGTGCTCGACGTCGAGGAGGGCGGTACCGAGTTCCTGCCCGGCGGAGCGACCCGTTCGGTCATGAACTGCAACTGGAAGTTCCCGGCGGACAATTTCGTGGGCGATATCTATCACGCGCTGTGGACCCACCTTGGCGGCTCCGAGCCCACCCTCGGTCGCCACGGCGGCGTGATCGTCGAGAATGAGCGGAGCTGGCAGGTGTCGGTGAACGGTCATGGCTGGGAGTTCAACGACAGTTTTCTCGGCAATGCCGCGACGATGGGGGATCGCGAAATGCTGCGCTATATGAAGTCGCGGCAGGAAGCGATCACCGCGCGGCTCGGCGAGTTTCGCGCAAAGATGTGGGGCTCCGTCGCCTCGGCGAACATTTTCCCCAATTTTTCCTTCCTTCCGGGCTATTTCACATTCCGCACCTTCCAGCCGAAGGGGCCGACCAAGACCGAAATCCATGCCTGGACGCTGGTGCCGAAGAACATGCCCGACGACATCAAGGACCGATTCCGGCGGGGCTCGATGCGCACCTTCTCGCCATCGGGTCTGCTCGAAATGGATGACGGAGAAAATTGGGAACATTCGACCGCCGCCAATGCCGGCTTCGTCACCCGGAATCAGAGGCTGTGCTACGCGATGGCCCCCGAGGGCGAGCTCGACGATGACAGCCTTCCGGGTACGGTGACGCTGGGCCAGCTGTCCGACGCCAACCAGCGTCTCTTCTACAAGAAATGGGCGGAAATGATGAACGCCGAGACGTGGCAGGACATTCCGCTTGAGAAGCCCGCAGCACCCGCGGAGGCGGCGGAATGAGTGGGGCCGCGGCATCGGCGAAGCCCGACTATTCGACCTACCCGACGCTGGACCGCAAGGCGCGCCGCGCCGCCGCTGCAGCGCTTCTCGCAATGGAGGGGGGCGGCGCGCCCGCATCGGCCGCGGATCTGGCGCGGATCGAAGCCTTCTACCGGATGGAAGCGCGCCTCCTCGACGAGGAATTTTACGACCGCTGGTACGATTTGCTCGCCGACGATCTCTTCTACTGGATGCCGCTGCGCGAAAACCGGTTTCGGCGCGACAATCGCCCGTCCTTGTCCGCCGACAATATGGCGATGTTCGACGAGACCAAGGCCGACATCGCTGTTCGCCTCGGCCGCCTTGCCTCGAACCTGGTGTGGACCGAGGATCCGCCGACGCGGCATGTCTATCTGATTTCCAATGTCGAGGCCTTCGAGACAGGTACGACGGGCGAATATGAGGTGCACAGTGCCTTCGTCCAGTATCGCAATCGCTCGGAACATGACGAGGCGCAGCTCGTCGGCCGGAGGCGCGACCTCCTGCGCATGGTCGGCGACAGGATCGAGGTGGCGGGTCGGTTGATCCTGTTCCCTCAGTCGGTTCTGCTCACCAAGAATCTGTCGGCATTTTTCTGATGGGACGGCTTGCAGGATATCGCACCGTCGTCACCGGCTCGGCATCGGGCATCGGGCGCGCCATCGTCCGCCGCTATCTGGCCGAGGGTGCGAAGGTGGTGGCCGTCGTCCGCAAGGAGGCCGATGTCGCATCGCTGGAGGCCGAAGGTTGTATCGTGGTGGTCGGGAGCGTCGACCAGTATGATACCGCCGAGCGCGCTGTTGCAGCAGCGGTCGGGAGTTTCGACGGGCTCGATGCCTATGTGGCGAACGCTGGGCTCTGGGACTTTCACAAGCGGATCGAGAAACAGACCCCCGAGCAGATCAGGAGCGCCTTCGACGAAATCTTCGGCGTGAACCTGCTCGGCGCCGTCTACGGCGCGCATGCCGCGCTGGGTGCGCTTCGCGAAAGCCGCGGTTCGGTCGTCGTGACCGGTTCGAACGCCTGTTTTCTCGGCGGCGGCGGCGGCGTTCTCTACACCGCCTCGAAATTCGCCCTCCGCGGCGCCGTGATGCAGCTTGCGAAAGAGTTCGCGCCGCTCGTGCGCGTGAACGGCGTCGCGCCCGGCGCAACCGATACCGCGCTCTCAGGCCCGTCGTCGCTCGACCAGGCCGGGATGGAAATGAATGCGAACAGCGACCGCATGGAAGCGATGAACAAGCATATGCTGATGGGGCGCGTTTCGAGCCCCGACGATCATGCGAGCCTGTTCGTGCTGCTGGCGAGCCGGGAGGAGAGCGCCTATGTCACCGGCGCGATGCTTCTCTCGGACGGCGGTCTGACGATCTCGGCCTGAGGAGAATTGGTAATGTCCGAACAATATATCGCTGCGGCGCGGAGGCTTCGCGATGCCTATCAGGGCGGCGCGGTGGCGCCGCTTCGCGATATCATGGAACCGACCGACGCCGAGGCGGCATACGGCATTCAGGCGGTCAACACGCGCTTCTGGGTTCAACAGGGCCGCCGCATCGTCGGCCGGAAAGTCGGCCTGACTGCCAAGGCGGTTCAGACCCAACTCGGCGTCGATCAGCCTGACTTCGGCGTCCTGTTCGCCGACATGCAGATCGCCGATGGCGGAACCCTGCGGCGCAACCAGGTCCTGCAGCCCAAGGCCGAGGCCGAGGTCGCGATCATTCTCGCGCGCGATATCGATGATCCGGGCGCCACCCCCGAAACGCTCCTCGCCGCGGCGGACTGCGCTGTCGCCGCGATCGAGATCGTCGACAGCCGCATCGCCGACTGGAAGATCACGTTCGCCGATACGGTTGCCGACAATGGTTCGTCAGCATTTTTCGTGCTCGGGCAGGAACGTAAGTCGCCGGGCGGGCTCGATCTTTATAGCTGCGGAATGGTGATGGAGGTCGGCGGTGCGGTCGCTTCGCTCGGCGCCGGAGCTGCCTGCCTTGGGCACCCTCTGAATGCGGCCGCCTGGCTTGCCCGAAGGCTCGCGGCGACGGGGGCGTCGCTCCGCGCCGGTGACGTCGTTCTGACCGGAGCTCTCGGCTCCATGGTGGCGCTGACGCCGGGTGATCGCGTTACTGCGAGAATAGGGGGGCTCGGTACGGCCTCATTCGAATATGAAGGAGCCGGGAAATGAGCGGCAAGGTGAAGGCGGCGATCATCGGCTCGGGTAATATAGGCACCGATCTGATGATCAAGATATTGCGTAACTCCGACGTGCTGGAGATTGCGGCCCTGGTGGGGATCGACCCGAAATCGGATGGGCTCGACCGCGCGAGGCGGCTCGGCGTCGCCACGACGCACGAAGGCCTAGCCGGGCTGAAGGCGCTTTCCGACTGGGGCGAAACCGGTATCGTTTTCGACGCCACTTCTGCGAGCGCACACAAGGCTCACAGCGCAGCGGTCATCGGTGAAGGCAAGGTGATGATCGACCTGACGCCCGCCGCGATCGGCCCCTATGTTATCCCTGTCGTCAATGGCGATGCGCACCTCGACGCGCCCAACGTCAATATGGTCACCTGCGGCGGCCAGGCGACGATCCCGATAGTCGCCGCGGTATCGTCGGTGGCGACCGTCCACTATGCCGAGATCGTGGCGTCGATTTCTTCACGCTCGGCCGGTCCCGGTACGCGCGCAAACATCGACGAGTTCACCGAGACGACATCGCGGGGAATCAAAGATGTCGGCGGAGCCGCCAAGGGCAAGGCGATCATCATCCTCAATCCGGCCGAGCCGCCGATGTTGATGCGCGATACAGTCTTCACCCTCTCCTCGGGGGCGGACGAAGTCGCGATCGAAGCTGCGATCGAGGCGATGGTCGCAAAGGTCAATGCCTATGTTCCCGGATATCGGCTGAAGCAGAAGGTCCAGTTCGAACGTTTCGGCTCGAACAATCCGGTGCGCATTCCGGGCCTTGGCAGCTTCGAGGGGATCAAGACCAGCGTCTTCCTCGAAGTCGAGGGCGCCGCGGATTATCTGCCGGCTTATGCGGGCAATCTCGATATCATGACCTCGGCCGCTTTGGCGACGGCCGAGAAAATCGCCGCTCGTCGGCTCGCGAAGGAGGCGGCGTGATGACTTTCGATCCGACGGTCACGAAGCTCTACATTCAAGATGTCACGCTGCGGGACGGCATGCACGCTATCCGTCATCAATATGGCCTCGATCATGTTCGCGCGATTGCCCGGGCCCTTGATGAAGCGAAAGTCGATGCGATCGAAGTCGCCCATGGCGACGGCCTCAACGGGTCCTCCTTCAACTATGGCTTCGGAGCCCATACCGACTGGGAGTGGCTTGAAGCGGTTGCCGATGTCCTCGAGCACAGCGTCCTGACGACGCTGCTCATCCCCGGCATCGGGACAATCGAGGAACTGAAGCATGCCTTCGCGCTCGGGGTCCGTTCGGTCCGCGTGGCGACGCATTGCACCGAGGCCGATATCTCCAGACAGCACATCGAGGCGGCGCGAAATCTTGGCATGGACGTCTCGGGCTTTCTGATGATGAGTCATATGTCCGAGCCGGATGCGCTCGCGGCGCAGGCGAAGCTGATGGAAGATTATGGCGCGCACTGCGTCTATGTGACCGATAGCGGCGGCGCGATGGACATGGATGATTATCGCGCCCGGTGCGAGGCCTATGACCGGTTTCTCAAACCTGAGACGCAGCGCGGGATCCACGCGCATCACAATCTCTCGCTTGGCGTTGCGAACTCGATCGTCGGCGTGCAGGCTGGCGCGATCCGCATTGACGCCAGCCTTGCCGGAATGGGGGCGGGGGCGGGCAACGCGCCGCTCGAGGTCTTCATCGCCGCGGCAGACCGCAAGGGCTGGAAGCACGGCTGCGATCTCTACAAGCTCATGGACGCCGCGGAGGAACTGGTCCGGCCGCTGCAGGATCGCCCGGTCCGCGTCGATCGCGAAACGCTGAGCCTGGGATATGCGGGCGTCTATTCCTCCTTCCTGCGGCATGCGGAGAAAGCGAGCGAAGATTATGGCGTCGACACGCGGCAGATTCTCGTCGAGCTCGGTCGGAGGCGCATGGTCGGGGGACAGGAAGACATGATCGTCGACGTCGCTCTCGATCTCGCGGAGGCTGGCGACTAGCGGGTCCGACAGCGCAGGTGTGTCGTGCGCGCGCCTCGACGAGCGCGCCTTCAACATTCGTAATCCGGGGAATCCGATTGAAATATGATGTCATGATCGTCGGCGCCGGGCATGGCGCCGCGCAGGCCACGGTGATGCCGCGCACGCAGAAGTTCGAGGGCAGCATCGCGATCATCGGCGACCCGCCAGCCTTTCGACCGGCTATGATCAGCCGGTGCTGCGCGGCGACGTCGCGAAACGCAGCTTTTCGATCGTCTATCTGAAGTCGGCAAGGTCATCGCGATCGATTGCATCAAGGTGACCAAGGCCTATGTGCAGGCCGGATGATCGTTACCGTTGGCATGCATGCGACTGCGGAGCAGCTTTCGGACGTGGATATGCCGCTCAAGCAGCAGTTGGGCGGATAGACCGCGCAGCAACTGCCGCTCGCCGCGCCGTGGCTATTTGCGGGGGATGACGGGGAGTTCGATATAGGATGCGCTTTTGCCGCCCCGGGCAACGGCCCAGCTTCCGTCTCCTGATACCGGCATCCGCTTGAAATTGTCGGCGTCGGCACCGGCAAAGGCGACCCGGATCCGGTGGCCCTTGCGGAACAGGACCGACGTCGGAAGCAGCTGGAAGCTCAAGGTCTCGAGGGTGCCCGGCGTCATCGGCGCCGCGTCGGCACGCTTGAAGCTCTGGCTCGGATAGCTGGTTTTGTACGCGCCCCCAGATTTGGAAAACTTGCGGTGGAGCATCCGTAGCTCACCTTCGGTGACATAGGTCACCCGCCCGTCCGGCGCGACATCTTCAAGATAGGCGAAGACGACGCCATCGGACTGCGAGCTGGCGAGTTGCAGCGTCACCATCGCGTGGCCTGTCACCTCCATGTCGGCTTCGAGCGGCGCGCTGGTGTAGGCAAGGAGCTGGCGATCGGCCGCGCTTCGGTCGGGATAGATAACATCGTCACCGTTCGCCTGTGTCGCCCAGCGCGACGTCTTGCCGCTCGTCGCGGTGAAATCGACCTTGTAGCTGTCCTTGCCGCTCGCAACAGGCGGCTTGCCGGTAAGGGTGGCGCCGGCGGAGAGGAAGAATTTCTGCATACGGGTCTCGGCGAGCGGCCAGCTGGTCGTCGTCTTCCAGCGATCCTCGCCCATCGTGTAGTAGATCAGCATATGCTCGGGCGCGACAACAGTTCCTTGCATATAGGGCGCGATGAAGCAGCCGTAGAGGCGCTCCTGCAATTCTCGCGAGACCTCCAGCGGCTGATCGGCAGGCTTGAACGGATCGGAATCGTGCCCTGCGCCGTGCGACCAGGCCCCGATGATCGACACTTGCGGATTGGACCAGCTCGAAAAACGATTGGCGAGGCCCTGCGCCGTCCCGGAATCGAGCCAGCTGGCCCAGCCGAAGATCGGCACGCGCGAGGCCTCGATGCGATCTTGCAGATGGAAGGTTCCCGCTTCGTCGATCGGCAGGCCGCCGAATCGCTTCAGCGGCTCGTCGCGAAACGTTACATCCTCGGCGGCGTGTTCGAAGCTCCACTCGGCGCGGCGATGCTCATCCACGGCCTGCGCAAGGAGCTTGCTGCCGTCGGCGCCATCGACCGGTCGAACGCCCGGCACATTCTCGTTGAGATCCATTTCACGAACGAAGCGGCCCCAGGTCACGATAAGGTCCTGCGCCACCGCGCCGCCGGGAAAAAGCAGGTCCGAATACATATCGAAGTCCGAAAAGCGGGGGACGCTGGCCTTCACTGCCGGGCTGCCGAAAGCCGGGGCGATCAGCGCCGTCGTCCCGGGATAGGAGGTGCCGGTGGTCGCGACGCTGCCGTTCGACCAGGGTTGGGCGGCGATCCATTTCGCAAGTTCGCCGACATCCTCCGCTTCCTGGCGCGAATAGGGGATATACCATGTCCCGAAAGAGGCGCCTGTCCCGCGCACGTCGGCGAGTACCACGGCGTAACCCTGAGCAAGCCAACCGCGCTGTTCGGCATTGGCATCCCGAGCCGGCGAGCTGCGACCATATCGGGTCGATACAAAGATGGTCGGGAGCTTCCTGCCGTTGGACCCCGCTGGCTTCAGAATATCGATCGCCAGCCGCACACCGTCATGAAGCGGGACATAGATGGCATCACGTGTGTAGCCGGTCGCCGCCGGCGGGGCGGGAGTGGCAGCGCATTGGCCGAGGCGCGGCGGCAGCACCGACAGCAGATCGTTCGCCCGCGCTGGCGCGGGCATGGCCTGCGCCCCCATTGTTACGGCGATCCCAAATGCAGTTGCATAACGCATGATCGTTCCCTCCATCCCGTTGCCGCCCCTGAGTGGCGAGTTGTATTGTACGTTGAACAATTAATATCACGAGTTTCGTCCTTATCGCAAGTGTATGTTCGGCAGCGGGGCAGGTAACGGCATTCGCAGCGCCGTTCCCTTGTTGCATGGAAATTTCAGAGAAAACTCAATCCTGGGATTGGCGTCGCCTCCGGTGCGCGCACGACGAAATATTGCGGTGCATAAGTCTGCGGCGATTTAATTGGACAATGTATAGGTGGTATGGCCGTGGCTTATCGACAGGGTCGGTCGACGGGAAAGGCGGAATGAAGCGCAGGAACCTTATCGTCGGTGCCGTGGCGGCAATCGCAGTCAGCGGCGGTGCCCGGGCCATTCGATGACGTTTACCTTGTCACCCGCAACGGCTGCGAGATCGTCTCTGACGACGTCCCGCAGACAGTCGAGCAGATCGATACCCGTGCGTGGAGGCGGTTGGCCCGCTGTCACTCCTGAATTTTTCCGCGCCAATGCCTCACGACATAGGCCAGCGAGATGATCGTCACCCACACCGCGAAACTGTAAACGGTCGCTCGCGAGCCGGGGTCGAGGCATAGCAGCGCCGCGATGCCCGCATAGAAGCCGAGCGCCAGCCGGTTCGACCAGGGGAAGAATGGCATGGCGAAGCCGGCGTCGCTTTCGCCGGTGCGGCGGAAGCGCAGGTGCGCGAAAATGATCAGCGACCAGGTCAGCAGCAGCAGGGCCGCGACAACCGAAACGAGGAAGCCGAAAACTTGCTCGGGGAAGATATAGTTGAAGCTTACCCCGGCCAGCATCACGACCATCGAGAGATTGATGCCATTCGCTGGGAGTTGGCGTCGGTCGAGATACGCGAGCGGGGCTGGTGCGTCGCCCAACAAGGCGAGTGAATAGAGCATCCTGCCCGTAGCGAAGATGCCGCTGTTCAGCGACGAGACGATCGCGGTGAGGACGACGAAGTTGACGACGGCCGCCGCATAGGCAAATCCGGCGCGCTCGAAAACAAGTACGAACGGACTGATGTCGGGCGACAGGGAGCGCCAGTTGGCGACCATCATGATGACCGCGAGCGAACCGATGTAGAAGAAAAGGATACGGAAGATCACGCCATTGACGGCGCGCGGGATCGAGCGGCGCGGGTCGGCCGTTTCCGCCGCAGTGACACCGAGCAATTCGGTGCCGCCGAAGGCAAAGACTGCAAGCGGCAAGGCAGCAAGGCAGCCCGCAAGGCCGAACGGAAAGAAGCCCCCGTCATTCCAGAGGTTGGCGATGTCGGCTTCCTGCCCGTCCGGTCCGAGATGGAGGGCCGCCATCGCCGCGCCCCCCACGATCAGGATGACGATGGTCACGATCTTGATCGAGGTAAGCCAGAATTCGAATTCGCCGAAGAGGCGCACGGCGAGGCGGTTGATTGCGTATAGCAGCAGCAGGGCCGTTAGTGCGGGTATCCACTGGGGAAGGCCCGGATACCAATATTTGCACACCAGTCCGATCGCGGTGGCTTCGAGGACGCCGACTAGCGCCCAGATGAGCCAATAGCTCCACCCCGAGACGAATCCCGCCCAGCGGCCGACGTATCGGTCGACGAGCGCGGCGAAGGTCGGGGAGTCGGGATTGGCGAGGATCATTTCGCCCATGGCGCGCGACATCAGGTAGACTGCCGCTCCGGCGATGAGGAAGGCGAGAAGAATTCCCGGCCCGGCCATGCTGATACCCTGGCCGCTTCCGACAAACAGGCTCGCACCGATCGCGCCGCCGAGCGCGATAAACTGGATATGTCGATCCGACAGGGCCTTTGACAGGTGGCCATTGTCGCTCATTTTATCTCCCCTCGATGCTGGTCGGTGCCGGTCCGGTCGCCAATCCTGTCTTGTTGTCATGCGGCGGACCGATTGGCGGCGCGCGAATTCGCTCCGCATATCAACATGCCAGCTGTCAGGTCCTGCACCTCCGCTCCGATCTGCCGATTCGTAGACATTTGATGTTTATCGTACAATAAATATCTATCATAATGCACTGTGCATATTTTTCCGATCAGCCGATAAGATGGTCAGCGCGCGCCGAATGCAGCATCGCGCGAGCTAGCGCATTGGTTTGATAGTCGCTCAAGAAGACTTACCAAAAACCTATACAATATGTGGAATTTTTCTAGGAAGGCATGGGGCGGCACGGACTAATCGGCGATCGCACGATCCGTGCCTTGGGACGTGAGGCCATTTCAATTATCTTGTACGACGTATAATATAACTTGTGCTACGTACAATGAAAATGTAACAAAAGCGTCGCGGACGGGACTGTCCGCGTTCCGGGCGAGTCATCCGTCTCCGTCATGCGCGGGGAAATGGGGGCGGTACGGAATTTCGGGGAGGCAAGATGATGTTGCTGAAGCAGTACGACGGGAGCAGCTTTGCCTGTAGTTTGAAAGTACTGACGTTGGGCACAACGGCGATCGCCAGTCTTGCCCAGCCTGTATATGCCCAAGAGTCGGCCGCTGATCCCGAGCAGGCCGCCGAGGAAGGCGTCCTCGGCGCCACGTTCGATGCCACGGAGAAAACCCAGTTCCGCCTCCCGGAGAATCATATGCTCGACACGCCGCCGATTTTCCCCACCCGTATCGGCGATCTGCTCGGCCGCTCCTTCACGGTTCGCGTTTTGCACGCATTCTAGGGTTCGGCAGGCCCCTATTCCGGCTTGGCGTTGTCACGCTCGCAATCCGACCTTGGCGGTTGCAAGCGGTAGCGGACCAGCCGGCGGGCCGGTTTCGCGACGACAGGTCGGGAACCGCCGATATAGTTCGTTAAAGGGAGTATCGCTTTGTTGAAAAATCGATCGAAGCATGGCGCGCTGGCTGCGATTCTCAGCGCCATTCTAATGCTGCCTTCAGTGGGGCATGCACAGCTCCCGTTGCAGCCCGAGCGCAAGATCGAGTTCCAGACCGATGAGGGTACGTGGATTTCTCTAGACGTCTCACCCGACGGCAGGACGGTCGTGTTCGATCTGCTGGGGCAACTCTACACGGTTGCGATCGGAGGCGGCGAAGCCAGGCCGATCACCAGCGGTATGGCCTTTAACAGCCAGCCCCGCTTTTCGCGCGATGGGCGTCAGATCATTTACATCAGCGATCGCGGCGGCGCCGAGAATGTGTGGATATCCTCGGCCGACGGATCGAATGCGCGGCAGATCAGCCAGGACCGACAGGCCGAGTTCGCCTCGCCGATCTGGCTCGAGGACGGCAAGCAGGTCCTCGTGTCACGCCGCAAGCTCGATGGCGCTTTCGAACTCTGGCAATATAATGTCGACGGCGGGTCGGGCGTGCAGGTGACAGAGGCCACGGAGGATAAAAAGGCCCCTTCCACTGAGGAGGCAAACGCTATCGGCGCAACGGCTTCGGCAGACGGAAAATATATCTATTACGCCCGGCGCGGCGCCGATTTCGATTTTACGCCCGAATATCAGGACTTCATTCCCAAGTCGCAGATTATGCGCATCGATCGCACCACTGGCGAAGAGGCGCAAATCACCCAGTCGATCGGAGCCGCTTTCCGGCCGCAGATATCGCCCGACGGAACTATGCTCGCCTATGGCACGCGCCAGGGCGCGCAAACCGGGCTGAAGATGATCGACTTGCGGACCCGCGACGAGCGCTGGCTGAAGCTGCCGGTGCAGCCCGACGACATGGAGTCGGAATATGGGAGCGCGTTCAATCGCGATATCCTGCCAGGTTATGCGTTCACGCCCGACAGCAGGGAAGTCGTCCTGACCTATGGCGGCAAGATCCATCGCATCGACGTGGCAAGCGGTCAGGAAACCGAGGTGCCCTTCGCGGCGCGGGTGTCGCAGGATATAGGACCGCTCCTTTCCTTCCCGACGCGCGTGGAGCAGGGGCCGGTCAAGTGGCGGGTGTTTCAGGGCGCCAGCCAGGCCCCAGACGGAGGCAAGCTGGCATTCTCGGCCGCGACGCATATCTACACGGCCGACCTCGGCGGCACGCCGAAGCGACTGACGTCATCGGGCGACAACGAGTTTCAGCCGATCTGGTCACCCGACGGGCGCTGGATCGCCTATGTGACCTGGTCGACGAACGGCGGTCAGGTCTGGAAGGTCCGCAGCGAGGGCGGCAAACCGGTTCAGATCAGCCGTGTCCCCGCCTATTATCGCGATCTCGCCTGGTCTCCCGACGGTGCGACGATTGTGGCCCTGCGCGGACCTCGCCAGTGGCAACTCGACAAGCCGTCGGAGTTCCTCGTCGGGCGCGAGTTGCTCGAACTCATCGCGCTGCCGGCGGCGGGCGGGGAGGCGAAAGCGATCGGGTCGGTGGAGAACGCCCAGCGGCCGCATTTCGTCGCGAGTCAGCCGGACCGCGTCTACGTTTCCACCACCGCCGGGCTCGTCTCCATGCGCCTCGATGGCGCCGACAAGCGTACGCACATCAATATCCTTCTCAATGGCGAACCGAAAATGCAGGACACCGGCGGTGCCGAGGTCCAGATCAGCCCCGACGGGCGCTGGATCGCGGCAAGATCAGCCAATATCGCCTATCTGTTTCCGGCCCCGGCACTCGGCGGCAAGCCGGTCGATGTCGATCTCGCACCCGGAGCCTGGTCCAAAACGAGCATCCCGGTCCGCAGGCTCAGCGGACTTGCCGCGGACTCGATCGACTGGTCGGGCGACGGCACGACGATCGTGTGGACGGTCGGTGCGACCTTTTTCCGCCAGCCGGTTTCGGCGGCATGGTCCGACCTTGGCAAGCCCGAAGAAATTGCCGTGAATCTCGAATTCCCGCGCGCGACGCCGCGCGGCACAATCCTGCTGCGCGGCGCGCGAACGATCACGATGCGGGGGGACGAAATTATAGAGGATTCGGATATTCTCGTCCGCGACAACCGCATCAGCAAGGTCGGGCCATCGGGCTCCTTCGACGTGCCCGCGGATGCCCACATTGTCGACGTCGCCGGCAAGACGATCGTCCCGGGCTTCTTCGACCTGCACGCGCACTGGACCAATATCCGGCGCGGCGTCCTGGACCCGGCGAACAACTGGAACTTCGCCGCCAATCTCGCTTATGGCGTAACGACCGGTCGCGACGTGCAGACGCTGACCTTCGATACGCTGGCCTATCAGGATCTGGTGGACATGGGCCAGGAGGTCGGCCCGCGCACATATTCGACCGGCCCCGGCGTCTTCTGGACGACCGATTTTCAGTCCTATGAGCAGGCGCGCGACTATCTTGCCGCATACAAGAAGAATTATCGGCTGAACTACATCAAGGCCTATCTCACCGGCAACCGGCAGCAGAGACAGTGGCTCATTCAGGCTTCGAAGGAACTCGGACTGATGCCGACGACCGAGGGGCATTCCGATACCGAACTCGACCTCACGCACATCCTCGACGGCTTTGCCGGCCTTGAACACAGCATGCCGACAACGCCGCTCTTCAAGGACGTTGTCGAAGCGATGGTACAGTCGAAGGTCACCTACACCCCGACTTTGGTCGTTTCCTATGGCGGCCCGCTCTCCGAGGATTATTTCTACGAAACCACCGAGGTCCAGAACGACCCGAAACTGCGGCATTTCGTTCCCAACCATATTCTCGATGCGATGACGCGCCGACGGCCGGTCTGGTCGAGCGAAAATGAATATGTCTTCAAACGACTGGCGACCGAGGACAAGAAGCTGGTCGATGCCGGAGCCCGGGTGGCGGTCGGTTCGCACGGGCAGCTTCAGGGCATCGCCTATCACTGGGAATTGTGGCTGCTTGCGAGCGGCGGCATGACCCCGCTCGAAGTCCTTCGCGCGGCCACAATGCATGGGGCAGAGGGCCTCGGCCTCGAACAGGATCTGGGCAGCATCGAGGAAGGCAAACTCGCCGATCTCGTGGTGCTGGCGAAGAACCCGATCGATGACATCCGCAACACCAACAGCATCGTGGAAGTGATGAAGAACGGTGTGCTTTACGATGGCAACACCCTCGACGAGATGGCCGACGGCGGACGCAAGCAGCCGAAGGCATGGTGGGTGGACGACCTGCCGAACGAGATCAAGGGAGCAACGGCGCAATAGAAACGAGCGCCGACGGTGCCGGCGCAGATGATTGGAGAATGCAAAAGGGCGAAGACGTCCTGCACCGCTTCAAGCGTGTAGATGTATCGAGGACGGTGGCGATCGAGGACGGACTCGTAACGCCGGTCTTGTGCGGCGTGGAGGCGCTGTCGCTGTCCGCCATTGCCAAGGTGTTCATGGCAGTATTCCGCGATCTCGTCGAAACGCCGCTCGTCATTCTGGGCTCACGATAAGGCGCCGGCGCGGCGCCCCATCGCTTCGGGCAGCCCGGCACCGTCGCCGCAGGTGCCCGCACCTGGACGCGGCACAGCGGCTGTTCGATCCGGTTGGCACCTTTGCAGCGTTCCGCCGCCGGGCGGCGATCAACATGACCATGGCCGGAGTGATCCTGGCGAACGGCCAAGTGTAATCAGCGCGGGCCGCTACGCGCGCCCGCGATGAACATCGGTGATGTCAGGGGACGCGGCCGGCGCTCTCGGCTCGCTGCAACCACAGCTGCGAAATTGTAGCGCAGCGATTTCGGAATGACCTTCGATCGGTCTGGCATCGCCAGGGCTGCGCGGCCTGTTGGATGGCGCGCCTCGTTGCGGAGGCCCCGCAAAAAGCGAAGGCCATGCCGCCGCCGCGCGCTTCAGAGAGCGGGCGACAGCGACATGGCCTTGCGGACATTTGGCTCAATACTGGTAGCGAAGCGCGACCGAGAATGTGCGGGGCTGAATGATGTTCAGCGACACCGGACCGTCCGCATCCAGCGTTCGCTGTGTGACGCCGTTGAAGCCTCGTTTGTCGAAGAGGTTCTTCGCGAGCAGCGAGAGCGTCCACGGACCCTTCGTGATCCCGGTGCGCGCATCGAAGGTGACATAGCCAGGCAGGCGCGAACGGACGGCGTCGGGGACGGTCCGGAATTCGCCGCTCACTGCGCTCGTGTAATAGAGGCTCGCGCCGGCAAAGAAGTTGCTCTCTGGGCCGATCTCCTTGTCGAAATCGGCATTGGCGGCGATCTTCCACTTGGGAGCGTAGGGGAGGGGATCGCCCTTGAAGCCGAACTGACCCGACGGGATATCGCGATCGAGCTTCGCATCGACGTAGCTGCCGGTCGCACCAATGCTGAACTCGGGCGAGATCTTGTACGCGAGATTGGCCTCGACGCCGCGGCTGCTCGCCTTGCCGACGTTGTCGGTGTAGCTGAGCCCCGTATCGGGCGATTGGACGCGAAGCTGCAGCTTTGTCCAGTCGACATAGAAGCCGGCAAGTTCGAAGGTCACACGTCCGCCATCGAAGGAGCCCTTGATACCGGCTTCATAGTTGGTGACACGGTCGGGATCATATTGTTCGACCGGGGCTGCCGTTCCATTGCTGCCGCCCGGGCGGTAACCCGTTGCGACGCGCGCATAAAGGGTCACGTCCGGCGTGATCTTGTAGCTGGGCGCAACGGTGAAGGTTGTTGCAGAGCCGCTGGCCCGGTTTTCGACGGTCGACGGTCCGCCTGCGAACAGGCCATCGGAAATGGTGAGCGAACGCTGGCGGTTCTCCGAATAGCGGATGCCGCCGGTGATTTCGAGTTCGGGTGTGAAATGCACCGTTCCCTGGGCGAAGCCGGCATATTCCCGATACCTGCCATATGCCGTCGACTGGAGAAGCGAGACGCCGATATTGATCGGCTCGCCCGTTACCGCGTCAAAGGTCGGGAAGGACACGTTCGTGGTCGAGCGTTCGCGCGAATAATAGCCGCCGAGGACAAAGTCGAACATATCGCCCACCTTGCCGGCGAGGCGAAGTTCTTCCGTCAGCTTGTTTTGCGAAATCGCATATGCACCGGCATAGCCAAGATCGTCGAAACCGAAGCCGTCAGGGAAGAAGGGCGCGAACGCCGAAGTCTGGTCCTCCGATGACCGGGTGCGTACCTGGTTGTAACTGGTCGTCGAGCTCAGTTCGCCCCAACCAAGGTCATACGCGATCGTGGCATAGTGGAGGCGAACGCGCGTGCGCTGGAATTCCGAGCCCGCGGCGCGCCGCTGATCATAGTCGCCGTACAGACTTTCGAGCGTGGCGGGATCGGCGTCGATCTGGGTGAAGCCGTTGGCATTCTTGTTCGTGCCGATCGTCGCGAGGCTGATGCGGAGCGCTTCGACGGGTTCTGCCGCCAGTGCGACGCGCCAGCCCTTGGTGCGAATGGCATCAAGGTCTTTACGGCCGAGGCCGTCGTCGTCGACGAATCCTGCATCGCGGCGAATATAGCCGCTCGCCAGAAGCGCGACCTTGTCGGTAACGAGCGGAACGCTGACGCGCCCGCGAACCGCAAAACCTTCGTCGCCGTGGGCAACGGTCGAACCTTCGAGCGAGGCGGCCGCTTCGACGCGCGAGAGGTTCGGAGCAACCGTCACATATTTCAGCAGGCCGCCGATGTTGCTCGCGCCGTAAAGCGTGCCTTGCGGGCCGCGGAGGATTTCGACACGCGAAAGGTCGATCGAATCGATTTCGGGCGTGACGAGACCGCCCGCGCCATCGCCGTTGCTGGCGCCCACGGGCGCCTCGTCGATGTAGGTTGCAACGGTGGACGCGTAGCCCGCACCGGTCGAAATGCCGCGGATGGTGAGTTGCTGCTGGCCAAGGCCGCGCGCGTTCAGCGACAGGCCCGGTACGCGAGCCACATAATCCTCGAGCGTGTCGGCGCTCTGGGACTGAAGGTCGGCGCCTCCCAGCACGGCGATCGACGACGGAACATCCTGGAGACGCTCTTCGCGTTTCTGCGCCGTGACGACGATCTCGGCGGACTCGTCGGCGCCGGGCGCTGACTGAGCATAAGCAGGCGATGCCAGCCCCGCCATGATCGATGCGCCGCAGCTAGCTCCCAGCAGGACGGCAAGTTTAGATGATTTCATTCCCTGATCCTCCACCTGATCCATTTTCTGTACTATTTATTGTACGACGTTCAATGATTTTGGGCAAGGAGGTTTTGCTGAATTTTGGAATTATTCATCGTTTTTTTGGGCTAAGAAACCGAAATTTGCGAATAAATTTGTTCAGTGGACAATGATATACGGGAAATATATCATGCGCCACCAATCGAATGTTCGTTCGGCATTCGGGCGGCGCGCGTCGCCGCCGCCGCGTCCGGCATCGTCACAGGGTTGGACGCAGTGCTCGGGTTGCCGGCAGTCGGCATGTGCAAACAGGAACGCCGGAGGCGGTCGAACTGCCTGGCATAGGAAGGATAAGCGATGGTTGCCCAGATTGAACCGTTTCACGCCATTGCGATCAGCAAGATGGCGCATGAACTCGCGGCGGCTGGGCGTTCCGTCATTCATATGGAATTCGGCCAGCCGTCGACCGGTGCGCCCTCGGCTGCCATCGCGAAGGCACATGAGGTGCTCGATTCCGAGGCCATGGGCTATTGGGAAAGCGCGCCGCTCAAGGAGCGGATCGCCCGCCATTATCTCGAAAAATACGGTGTCGCGATCGTGCCTGAGCAGGTGATCCTGACCTGCGGCGCGTCACCCGCGCTGGTCCTCGCGCTTTCCTCGCTCTTCGAGCCCGGTGAGCGCGTGGCCTTCGCCCGCCCCGGCTATGTGGCGTATCGCAACACTGCGAAGGCCCTCTACCTCAATGCGCAGGAAATCGGATGCGGTCCGACCGAGCGCTTCCAACTCACCGCGGCGGCGCTCGAAGCCCTCGATCCGGCGCCGGCGGGGATCATTCTGGCGAGTCCAGCCAATCCCACGGGTACAATCATCGCGCCTGACGAACTCGCGGCGATTGTGGACGTGTGCCGTAAGCATGGCATCCGTATCGTTTCCGACGAGATTTACCATGGTCTGAGCTACGGGAGCGCCACGGGTTCGATCCTCGAACTCGCCGACGACGCCATCATTATCAACAGCTTCTCCAAATATTTCAGCATGGCTGGCTGGCGTCTCGGCTGGCTGATCGCACCGTTACCCCTGGTGGATACGGTTCGTGCCCGCATGGGAAATCTGTTTCTCACCCCGCCATCGCTTGCGCAGCATGCCGGCCTCGCGGCGTTCGACTGCGCCGATGAACTCGAGGGGCACATCGCCGTCTACGCCCGCAATCGCGAGATCATGATGAGCGCGCTGCCGGAGATGGGCCTCCGCCAGATCGCGCCGCCCGATGGGGCATTCTACCTCTATGCGAATATCGAGCATCTGACCGACAACAGCCTCGAATTCTGCAAACAGCTTCTCGCCGATACAGGCGTTGCCACCGCACCGGGGCTCGACTTCGATCCCGTGGACGGAGCACGTTATATGCGGTTCAGCTTTGCCGTCTCGACCGATCTTGTCGAGGAAGCAATCCGTCGGATCGCGCCATGGTTTGCCGCCCGGACGAAAACGGCCAATCGCTGCCAAGATTTGGGAGTTAACACCTGATACAGCCTGCCGTTTTGGCGCTTTCATACAATCGGGAACAGGCCACAGTGCTGAACGAAACCGGCCTGTTCGAGCCCGACTGGATCGAGATGCAGCTGGCGCACCAGCCGCAGGGCGTGCGGGGCGTATATAATTCCGCTCGCTACCTCGCGCATCGCCGGCCCATGATGCAGTGGTAGGCTGATTTCTTGGAAAACGCAGAGGCACTGGGGATGCGGGGAAACCGCAAGACTTTTGAGTTTGCTCTGCGCACCGTCCCGGAAATATTGCGACGAGGTCGGATCATAGGCTGGGTCCGCGTCGGTTCGGTCTTGAGAACGCTGACATGCTGCTCAGTCTCGAAGCCCCGGGATCCGGGTAGGCGCGGCGGCGTCAGTCTGCGGATGTGGGTCAAGGACAAGATGACCATGCTTCCAGCTTCCGCGCCGATACCATGCGATGGCGAGCAGGGCGGTAGCGACATTGCTGGCGGGGAAAGACCACCAGATGCCCACGGCGCCCAGGCCCCACCGGACTGACAGGAAATATGCGAGCGGGAACTGGATCACCCATTGCGATACGAGCGCTATGGCGAGCGCGTGGCCCATTCGTCCCGAAGCGCGAAGCACCGCGACGATACAATATTGAACGCCAATCCCGCCCCATGTCAGTGCCATTATCCGAAGAAAGTCGCTGCCGCCGCCGATGACTTGCCGATCGGATGGAACGAAGAAGGCGATTATCGCCGGGGCAGCTGCGAATGCGACGATGCCAAATAGCGAGAGCGCCGCGAAGCCGTAGAGGATACCGAGCCGCGCTATCTTGTCCGCGCGTTCGGTGTTGCCGGCTCCAAGATTCTGGCCGACGAGAGTGGTCAGTGCCATCGACAGTCCGGCGGCGGGAATGGTTACGATCTGCATGATCGTCGAGCCCACGCCATAAGCCGCCGTCGGTAGTGTTCCGAAGCGTACAACCAGAAACGACATCGCCATGAGACCGAGCGCGCGTGTCGAAAGATCGATCGATCCCGGAAACCCGAGCAGGAAGGCTCTACGAATATAAGCCATATCGGGGCGCAGATTCCTGAGTTTGAGGTGAATGCCGTGTCTCCCCCGGAGAAGGATGGCGATCCCGACGACCGAGGCGAGAGCCTGCGTAATCAGCGTCGCGATGGCGGCACCGACAACCCCGCTGGCCGGTATCGGTCCCCATCCGAAGATGAAGAGTGGGTCGAGAATGAAGTTCAGCAATACGGTGGCGAGCATGATCAGAAGCGGTAGCCCGGTTTGGCCGACCCCGCGCAAAAGCGCCTGGAACATGGTGTAGCAGAATATGAAGGCGATGCCGGCAAAAGAGACCCGCATGAAATCGAGCGCGCCCGCGCGAACATCCCCGGCGACATCAAGAGCCGTCAGGATTTGCGGCGCGAGCAGATATCCAGCGGCGCCGAGCAGGATGAAGGTGAGAAGAACCATCATCATCGTCTGGCCGGCGACATGGTCAACCATGTCTTGTCGGCCGGCTCCGGCATATTGTGCGATCAATACCGCCCCTGCCATCGCGAGGCCTGATCCGAGGGCGATGACGAGAAAAGTCACGGGGAAACTGACCGTCACGGCGGCCACCGACGAGGCACCAAGCCGTCCAACCCAGAAAGCGTCCGTCAGCTGATATCCCGTCTGCAACAGGTTTCCGGCGACAATAGGGACAGTAAGCCGCATCAGCGCGGTCCCGATCGGTCCTTCGAGCAACATGTTATGAGATTTTGCTGCCACCACGCGCCCCGTCTGGTCCGATGAGTTTCCGGTTATTCGCAAGGCGCGGTCGCACCCGCATGAGGCGCGCTCCGCGGCAAGAGCTTTGAGGTAATTGTCAGCCGCGAGGGAGGAGAATGAGCTTGCCTTGGGCGCCGCCGGCCAAGCTCACCCCGAGCGCTTCGCGCCAGTCTGCCAGGGCAAATGTCTGCGCTACCGGGATGGAGAAGGATCCCTCGGCGGCCATCTGCCCATAAGTTCCGATAGCGTCCCAGCGAAGCTTGAAACCGCCTTCCGCAGCGATGCTTTCCGCACCGGTTCGCACGCCCGTTCGCTTCGCTCCTTCTGCGTCCGCGATGGTGATGACATGGTTCGGATCTCCACCCGCGATCTCGACAAGATCGGGAAGTGCGCTGACGAAGTCGGGCCGCAAATTGGCCGGCGCCGCATCGAGGACGATGTCGGGCGTCTCGCTGACAAGCGCCCGCACCCGCTCGATCACCCCTTCGCCATGCGGCGTAACCACCGCGCCGAAGGACCGCAGAACGTCGGCGAAAGTCTTGCCCGCGGTCGCGATGACGCGCGCGCCGCGGGCAATCGCCATCTGGACTGCAGCGAACCCGACCATGGTGCCCGCGCCATTGACGAGAATGGTTTGCCCGGCGCGAAGACCCGTCCAATCGAGGTAACGGGCGGCGGTCTCGATCACCATCGGGAGCGCTGCTGCATCGACATGTGACAGTCCGGTGGGGAGCGCGTCCCAGTGGGACAGGATCGCGTACTCCGACGCGCCGGCGGTCGGGTAATCCATGAAGTTTGCTGGCCCGAACACCTCGTCACCCACAGCGACATCATCGACGCCGTGACCCACCGCCGTTACGACGCCGGAGACATCGAGCCCTATTCCGCACGGCAGGCCGCGATATGACATTCCGCGGCAGATCGCCCAGTCGGCCGGATTGAGCCCGCAGGCATGAACTCGCACCGCCACATGCCCAGGACCTGGCGACGGAACACTTACATCCTCCAGCCGCAGCACGTCGGCGGGTTCGCCATGCTGATGAAAGCGGATCGATTTCATATTTGCATCGGTCATAAGGTCACCTCGTGTGGAGCTGCCGTCTTGTATGGACGGTAGAACATGGTAGAGTCAGTAACTGACATATCGTTTTATGTCAGTGACTGTCAATAGGAGTGGTCGGACTGTGCCAAAAGATCGGGGCGATGTGCGTCGCCGCATGCGGGAGGCGGCGCTCGCGCTGTTTTACGAGAAGGGCTATGACGTCACCACGGCTGCCGAGATTGCCGCACGGGCAGGGGTTACCGAGCGCACTTTTTTCCGCCATTTCCCCGACAAGCGGGAAGTCTTGTTCAATGAAAACGAACTGGCGGAGAGACTGGACGTCAAGATTTCGGAGGCCGCGCCGGATCTCGGCGCGCTCGAAGCAGTGATATGGGCCTTCCAGTCGCTCGCGCCCATGTTCGAGGAGAATCTGAAATTTGCCGAACCGGCGCATGCCGTAATTTCGCGCACCCCGGCGCTACAGGAGCGCCAGCTCGCAAAGGCCGCCGCAATCACGCTGGCAATATCCGAAGCGCTTCAACGTCGTGACATCGAGCCGGGCACCGCGAACCTTGTCGCTGCCACGGCGATGGCGGTTACCGCACATGGCCTGCAGGCGTGGAAGCAAGACCCGTCCGTGCCGCTGGTCGATCATTTTGGGGAAGCGCACGAGGCATTGATCGCCATATCGAGCCCGGCGCGCCGATAGCCGCGCCCAAATTGCTTCATTATCGCAATGCTTGTAGCTCGCCTGCGTCGTATCGCTGGGATCGGACAGCGTTATCGGTGAGCCGGTATCGATGATATACCGGCCCCTTGCGACGGATCGTCCCGGCCAGCACCCATCAGCCCTCGCTATATATGCGTTCTTCCCGTGCTATTGGCATATCGTCTGCACTAGGCTGCGGGAGGTGAAAGGATACCAAAGAATCCCGCCCGATGCCCACCGAACATCGACGAAGGCACACGCGCGTGTCGCGGCGGCGGGGCGGTGGACGGTACGCGACCGATCCTGCGCTTGGCGCGGGCCCTAAAGCATTGCGCTCGCAGCGCTTCGGACGGGTCATCAACACGACGAGCGTAGCCGGTCTGCGCACGCACACGCACATGGGCGAATATCTTTACGACATCGCCAAGGCGGCCGTGGCGCATGCGACCAGACTGGCCGCTGTCGAGCTTGGTCGACAAGGGGTCACAGTCAATTCGATTGCGCCAGGCGCGATTGCGACGCCGATCTTCTTCGGCGGCTCTCAGGCGGCGTCGCAGCTAGACCCGGCGCATGCCGAGGGCAAGTTGCGGAAGCTTACGGCGAAGTTGGCCTCTGAGATGCCCCGCCACGTCGCTGGAATGCCCTGGATGTCGCCAAAGCGGCGGCTTTTCTTGCCAGCGCGGACGCAGCTCACGTCAATGGTCATGACTTGGTCATCGACGGCGGGACGGTGGCCGGCGGGTGCGTGAACTTCGAATGAAGCGGGTGCGGCCCGCGGGGAGGTACAAGCCGGGACTGGCGGATCAGGCTGCGCGAAAACTTCTTAGCTCAGGGGTTGATAAGTCAGCCATCTCGCAACATATGAAGTTTCATGAGAAGAGATAGCCGATTGTCGGGCGTGCTCCACGTCCTTTTGCATATGGCGGAGCAGCCCGGTCCGAGTACGTCGGATACGCTGGCGCGCGCGATGAACACCAATCCCGTGGTGATCCGTCGGCTGATGGCGGGTCTTCGCGACCGGGGGTACGTCCAGTCCGAAAAAGGCCATGGCGGGGGCTGGACGATCGCCTGCGATCTCAGCGCGGTAACACTTCGCGACATCTATGAAGCGCTAGGCCGACCCGAACTGCTGGCCATCGGCAATCGCACCGATGAGCCGGGCTGCCTTGTCGAGCAAGCGGTCAACGCCGCGCTCGGCCAGACGTTTGACGAAGCTGAGATGCTTCTTCTTCGGCGCTTCGGCGAAATCTCCCTCGCCATGCTGAGCGCCGACTTTCATGCGCGACTTTCCAAACGCGGCGGATCAATCGCACTGGAGACTGACCATGCAGCATGACGCCATCATCATCGGAGGCGCCTTCGCCGGGCTCGCCGCCGCCACCTACCTTGCGCGGGCGCGGCGCCGCGTCTGCGTCATCGACGCGGGGCAGCCGCGCAATCGCTTCGCCGAGGCCTCGCATGGCTTTCTGGGGTCCGATGGCAGCAATCCGCAATCCATCCTTGCCCGGGCGCGCGGGCAACTCGACGCCTATCCCGGCGCGACCCTGCTGACAGGGGAAGCGACCGAAGCGCGCGTTTCTGGCGACGGCTTTCTCGTCTCGCTGTCGACCGGCGAGCAGATTGCATCCCGCAAGCTGGTTCTCGCCTTCGGGCTGCGCGACGGTCTTGAGCCGATCCCCGGCTTGTACGAACGCTGGGGAAAGACGGTGCTGCATTGTCCCTATTGTCACGGCTTCGAATTTAGCAATCGACCGCTCGGCGTGCTCGCCCGCACGCCCATGTCCGCACATCAGGCTTGCCTCGTCGCCGAATGGGGGCCGACGACGCTGTTTCTTAATGGGATGACACCTGAACCGACCGATGCGGACCTGCTCGCGAAGCACGGCGTGGCGGTCGAGTCAGGCAAGGTCGAGCGCCTGGTCGGAGACGGGAGCGACTTGTCCGCGCTCGCTCTGGAAGATGGCCGCGTAATTCCGTTGGCGGCGCTGTACGTCGCGCCGCAATCCTCCCTCGCCAGTCCGATCGCCGCGCAGCTCGGCGCCGCGATCGACGACGGACCGATGGGTCCCATCATCCGGACCGACGCCGACAAGATGACTACGGTGCCGGGCCTGTACGCTGCAGGCGACATCGCCCGCGCGCCGCACAGCGTGAGTTGGGCGGTTGCCGATGGAGTAACGGCGGGAACGTCGGTCCACCGTGCGCTGGTGTTTGGCTGATGGACTGGATGCAGCCTTTCACGGACCCGGGAATGGTGGCCCGCTATATCGAGGATACGCCGCGCAGGGTGCCGGGCTTCGCCGATATTCATCGCATGGCGATGATCCTGCTGGCCGAATGCGCGCCCGAGACAGCCGACATCCTTGTCGTCGGCGCCGGCGGTGGGCTTGAGCTGAAAGCGTTTGCCGAGGCGCAGCCGTCTTGGCGCTTCATCGGCGTCGATCCGTCGGCCGAGATGATCGATCTTGCGTGCGATGTACTGGGACCGCTCCAGTCTCGCGTCGATCTCATTCAGGGATTTATCGATGCCGCTCCGGCGGGGCCGTTCGATGGCGCCTGCTGCCTGCTCACGCTGCACTTTCTGGCGAAAGACGAGCGGCTGCGCACATTGCGCGAAATCCGTCGGCGCCTGAAGCCGGGCGCGCCGCTCATCGTCGCGCATCACAGCTTTCCCGGCGGCGCTGACGCTTCTGCATGGCTGGGGCGATCGGCGGCCTTCGCGAGCGGATCGGGCGCGGACTTCGCCCAAGCGCGCATGTCGGGTGCAAGGATGGCCGAACTCCTGCCGCTCCTTTCGACCGACGAGGAGGAGGCTGTTCTACGTGAGGCCGGTTTTTCCGATGTCGCTCTGTTCTACGCGGGATTTTCGTTCAGGGGCTGGGTCTCGCGAGCATGATTTTGCCCGGACTGGCGCCTTGTGAAACCCGGCGTGATGATCGGATGTCCCGGCGCTGGGCGCTTTCGCGCATGGTCAATTAACTCGTCCGGCAAAACGGATCGGCGGCTGGTGTGACGCCGGTTTGAAAGGCAGATCGACGGCAACGACGTTATCGGGGGCGCAACGATCGGTGGCTTTATCAAGCGGCATGACAGAGAACAGGCAATTTTGCTGCCAGCCTGTGTCGACCATCATGTTGCGAAAACGCGGTGGTTCGCATCGTAGATTGCCTTGCCCAGAGCCTCGATCTGGCGGATCTCGGATTTAAGCGCGCAATAGCCGCGTGGAGGGTTTCAGCCCCGGGGACATCGGCAGGAGGCCGCTACGTCCCGCCGCCTGTTCGTCGAGCGCGCGGCCGAAACGGAATCGCTCGTGCTAACGCCACATTTACCGGCGCCTTACGCCGGACGCGTGATGCGCGCCGGCGCGGCATTTCCCTGGCAGTTTGTTGATGGGGTCCGTCCGGCCCCCTGACGAAGCTTGATGCTCGGCGCGGAAAGGGACGCAAATGATCGTCGGCGTCCTCCGGTTTTTCGCTAAGTGCCTCGCCCCTCCGGAGCCATTCCCGCCATAATCACTTCATCGACTTGACGATTTCCTCCACCATCTTCTTTGCGTCACCAAGCAGCATCATGGTGTTGTCCATATAGAAGACATCATTGTCGACGCCGGCATAGCCCACGCCACCCATTGAACGTTTGAGAAACAGCACGGTCTTCGCCTTTTCCACGTCGAGGATCGGCATACCGTAAATCGGCGAGGTCTTGTCGGTCTTGGCGGCCGGATTGGTTACGTCATTTGCGCCGATGACGAAGGCGATGTCGGTCTGCGAGAATTCCGAATTTATGTCTTCCAGCTCATAAACCTCATCATAGGAGACATTCGCCTCGGCAAGCAGCACGTTCATATGGCCGGGCATGCGTCCCGCGACGGGGTGAATGGCATATTTGACGCGCACCCCTTCGGCCTTGAGCAGGTCACCCATCTCGCGCAGTACGTGTTGTGCCTGACTGACCGCCATGCCGTAGCCGGGGACAATTATGACCTGTTCGGCCTGGCTCATCAGAAATGCGGCGTCGTCGGCCGAGCCGCGCTTCCACGGGCGCTCGACCCTCTCGCCGCCATCCGCGGCCGGCGCCTCGCCGCCGAAGCCGCCCGCGATAACCGAGATGAAGCTGCGGTTCATCGCTTTGCACATGATGTAGCTCAGAATGGCGCCCGACGAGCCCACCAGCGCGCCGGTGATAATCATTGCCGTGTTGTGAAGCGTGAAGCCCATCGCCGCGGCCGCCCAGCCCGAATAGCTGTTCAACATCGAGACGACGACGGGCATGTCCGCTCCGCCGATCGGGATGATAAGCAAAAACCCGATGACGAAGCTGAGCGCGGTGATGGTGAAAAAGACCCAGCGGCTGTCGTCCGTGACAAAATAGGCGACGAGGCCAATAATCGCGGCGAGCGTGCCGAGGTTAATCACATGCCGCGCCGGTAGCATGATCGGTGCGCCCGACATATTGCCGTTGAGCTTGAGAAAGGCGATGACCGACCCCGAGAAGGTGATCGCGCCGATCGCGACGCCCAGTCCGAGCTCGATCCGGCTGACATTGTGGATATGGCCGGTTTGCGTATCGAGGATGCCGAACGCCTGAGGATTGAGGAAGGCGGCGACCCCGACGAGCACTGCGGCGAGCCCTACCAGTGAGTGAAAGGCCGCGACGAGCTGAGGCATATCGGTCATCGCGATTTTGCGCGCGGCCACGAATCCGAGACCCCCGCCGATCGCGATCGCAATGGAAATCTGGATCAGCCCCGTACCATGCAGAACCAATGTGGTTGCGACCGCCACCAACATGCCGATCATGCCAAGGCGGTTGCCTTGGCGCGACGTGCCGGGGCTCGAGAGACCGCGCAACGCGAGGATGAACAAAACGCCCGAAGCGAGATAGGCGAGCGCAGCCCAGGCGGGCGTGGCGGCGAGTTCGTGCAGGTCGGCCATCAGTTCTTGCGGTCCTTCTTTTTGTACATGGCGAGCATTCGCTCGGTGACCGCAAAGCCGCCGAAGATGTTCACGCTTGCGAGCACGACCGCCACCAGCCCCAAGGCTGTGGAAACCTGATCCCCTCCAGCGGCGCCGGCTATCAGTGCCCCCACCACGATCACCGACGAGATCGCGTTCGTTACCGCCATCAACGGCGTGTGCAGAGCCGGCGTAACCGACCAGACGACATAATAGCCGACGAAACATGCCAGCACGAAGATCGAGAGGATCGAGATGAAATCCATGGTTATTCTCCCCCTTTTTCGGTGATCAACCGAGCAGCCGCGGGTGGACGACCTTGCCGTCCCTGGTCAGCCGGATCGCATCGCCGATCTCCTCGTCGAGGATCGGCCGGTTGCTGTCCTTGTCCCAGAAGGCGCTCAGGAAATTGTACAGGTTGCGCGAGAAGAGCGCCGAGGCGTCCGCGGCGAGCCTGCCCGCGACATTGCTCGCGCCGATGATTTTCACGCCGTGACGGACGACCGTCTCGCCCGCGACTGCGCCCTCGACATTGCCGCCGGCTTCCGCGGCCAAGTCGACGATCACGGACCCTCGGCGCATTGTCGCAAGCTGGGCGTCCGAAATTAATCGGGGGGCGGCGCGGCCCGGGATCAGCGCGGTGGTGATCACGATATCCTGCTTGGCAATGTGGCCGGACACCAACTCCGCTTGGGCCCGCTGATATTCCCCGGACATCTCGGTGGCATAACCGCCCGATCCTTCGCCTTCTATTCCTTCGACATTCTCGACGAAGATCGGCTTGGCGCCGAGCGACTGGATCTGTTCTTTTGTCGCCGAACGCACATCTGTCGCCGATACCTGTGCTCCCAAGCGGCGCGCGGTGGCGATCGCCTGCAGCCCGGCGACGCCGACGCCCATCACAAAGGCGCGCGCGGCGGAGACAGTGCCCGCGGCCGTCATCATCATGGGAAAAGCGCGGCCATATTCGGACGCGGCCAGCACGACGGCTTTATAGCCGGCGAGGTTGGACTGCGACGACAATATATCCATCGACTGCGCCCGTGTGATGCGGGGCATGAGCTCCATTGCGAGCGCTTCGAAGCCGCGCGCTGCATAAGCGTCGACACGCGCTCTTTCCGCAAAGGGGCTCAGGCTCGCCACGATCCAGGCGCCCGGCTTGGCAACCTCGATCGCGGCGGGATCGGGTCCCTGCACGCCGAGAATGATATCCGCGCCGGTGAGGGTCGACTGACGGTCGCCGACCGTGGCGCCGGCCGCTTCATAGTCGGAATCCGGAACGGAGGCGCCTTCGCCGGCCCCGTTCTCGACCGCCACCAAAGCGCCCAATGCTGCGAATTTCTTCGCTGTCTCGGGCGTCGCGGACACGCGATTTTCGCCCGCGGCTTCTTTCAGTACCGCAATTTTAACAGCCATTTGGAATCCTACAACTCGACCGAAACCAGTTTAGCGAAGTCAAGTCGGTGAGGTGGCCGCGTCATGCTCGCGCGCATCGCCTGGCTCGTTTTCGCGTCCGAGGTCGCGAGGGTGAACCCGAGCTGCCGTACCCACTATGCTCTTTTCGCCACGCACTGCTGCGTTGGGCCGTCCCGTAACCGAGTCGAACTCATAAGTCAATAATATGACTTTGTATTCAGTACGCGACAAATGTTCGCCGAGCCCGGGCAGGGCTGAGCGGGCGAATTGGGACATCGTGGAAGCGGGGCGTTATCCCCCGTTGCGCCTAGAGCGATTTTTTCCTGGAGGCGCCGGCCGGCTTTGCCTTCGTACTGGCGGACTTTTTCGCCGTCGCGGTCCGTCCGGTGCGCGCCGACGCCATGGGAGCGAAGGTCAAGGTTGCTTCCGGATGCGGCGGGACTTCGACGCGCACCTTCGCGGTCGAGGTGTCGGTGGCTATCGATCGCGTCAACATCCCTACGATGACGTCGGCGATTTCCTCGATATTCAGCCTGCCGCCTCGCGAATACCATGATGAAATGCTGTTCACGGCGCCCATGATGACGAAAACGGCGAGATGCGGATCGTCGGCGACCAGACTTCCATCGCGAACGCCGAGCTCGATCAGGTCGAGCAGGGCCTGGTCGATTCTATCGCGCCGGACGACGACGGTGGCGCGATCATCCGGACGCAGGGCATTGATGTCCGAGGTAATGCCGCCGATACCCGCCTCACCATACATCCACTCGATGTAGCAGAGGAGCAGGAGCCGCAGCTTGTCCAGGCCGGACCCGTCGAGTTCGTTGGCCACCTTGCTCGCTTGATCGCCCAGGTCGAGGGCGATCATGTGACAATCGAACAATATTTCCTGCTTATCGGACACATAGTTGTACAAAGTGCCTTTGGAGATCCCGAGGCCTTCGGCAATTTCGTCCAGCGACGTATTGTGAAACCCGCGGCGCGATATGATGCGCGTCGCTTCGCGAAGTACCGCGTACCGCTTGAAGCGATGCAGCTCTTCGCTGGTTCGGAATGCGTTTCGCCACTTGGTCAAGACAGGTTCCCTTTCAGATATCTCAACACTACGATCCACCAACGTTCCGGTCAAAAATTCCAGTTCGCTTCCGGCAAAGTTGCCGAAAAATCCCGCAGGGACCGCGAGCTATAGATTGTGTGTGATTGACGCCCGCGATCTACGGTCCGAACATAGCGTCAGATACTGTGATTGCAATGGCGGTTATAGGAGCGACATCCGCTAATAAGCAAGGGATTGTCGGTCGGTCAGTCTGGGGCGGAGCGGTCGAGGAGGGGGGCTATGGCCGGCAAATCACGCAATTGCGCTTGCAAAATTGTATCTCTAATATAGAATTCTGACTATGAAGTCATTTTTCAGGGAGATCGAACCGATGCAGCGTTTTGGCAATAGCGAGTTGACGGCCGACCTGCGCGGAAAGCTCAGCTTGCCGCTCGTCGTGGCCCCGATGTTCCTGGTTTCCACCGTCGACATGGTCGTCGAGGCGGGCCGGGCAGGGGTTATGGGCTCGATCCCGGCGCTGAACGCCCGGACGCCGGCGATCTTTGCGGACTGGGTCGCCGAGATCAAGACCCGGCTTGCCGACGCGCAGGCGACCGCGCCCTGGGCGGTCAATCTCATCGTGCATAAGACAAATGTTCGTCTTGGCGACGATCTCGACATCTGCGTGGATGCAAAGGTGCCCGCGATCATCGCCTCGGTAGGGAGCCCCGTCGATATCATCGAGCGCGTCCATGCATATGGCGGTATCGTCATATCGGATGCCGCGAGCGTCAAGCACGCACGGCGCGCGGCCGAAGCGGGGGTGGACGGCCTGATCCTGCTGACGGCGGGCGCGGGCGGCAATACGGGATGGCTGAACCCTTTCGCCTTTGTGTCGGAGGTCCGGAAATTCTTCGATGGGCCGATCATTCTTGCGGGAGGCATCTCCAACGGTCGCTCGCTCGCCGCGGCGCGCGTTCTGGGTGCCGACATGGTTGCCGCCGGCACGAGCTTCATCGCCGCGACGGAGAGCGCCGCGCCGGACGCCTATCGGGACATACTGATCGAGAGCGGCGGCGATGACATCGTCCTGACCTCGGAGGTCACGGGCATTCCATCCAACATGCTCCGCCTTAGTCTCGACCGGTCGGGTTTCGTGGGCGGCGGCGATCACCAGAAGTTCGATCTCGCTCGCGAACTCGACACGATCAAGGCCTGGAAGGATGTCTGGGCCGGCGGACATGGTGTGGATGACGTCACCGAAAGCGCGCCGCTCGCCGAACTGGTCCGGAAATTTTCGGCCGAATATGAGGCGGCGCAGAAAGAGCGCCTCCCTTAGGCTGGCGCCGGCTGCCTGCGATCGCTCATTGAGGTAGAGAGGTTCCCATGCCGAAGATCAGTGCCGCTGTTGCCATCGCGCCGCACAGCCCGCTTGAACCGATGGAGCTTGCGCTTGCGGAGCGGCTCGGGCCGGTGCCGCCGGCCGCGGGACGTCCTCGATTCTGACGCACGGACACTAATAGGCAAGGGTGAATTTAAAGTCAGATAATTGACTAGATAGTTGGAACAGCATATGTGTGCGGGACGTCTGCGAGGCAGGACACGCAGGAGAGGAGAACGGCAAAATGTTGGTTATCGAGCACTTTGAACGCGGGGCTGCGCGCTTCCGGAATCGGGCCGCGGTCGTCGAGGGTGACAGCTCGTTGACCTATGCCGAAATGGAAGATCGCATGACACGCATCGCCCAAGGGCTGCTGCGGTCAGGCGTCCCGATCGACAGTTCGGTAGCGCTGCTCTCGCCCAACCACAGCATGGTGCTCGCGTGCCAATATGCGATATTCAAGGCGGGCATGTTGTGGGTGCCGATCAACTATCGCAACTCGGTCACCGACAATCTCGCGCAGCTCGGCAAATATGATACGCGGGTTCTCTTCTTTCACAGTTCGCTGCGCGAGCATGCGGTTGCCGCCAGCGAAGCGCTGTCCGAACTCAAGCTGTGCGTTTGCATCGACGCCAGGGTGGAAGGCTTCCCCTCATTGTCCGATTGGTTCGCCGAGGAAGGGGGCGAGGCGGTCGCTTTTCCCATCCGCGAGATGGAAGACGCCGTCGCGATATCGAGTACGGGGGGCACCACCGGCGAGCCCAAAGGCGCCATCCATACGAACCGGTCGATTGAAGCCGTTATCGCCTCCGTTTATGCCCTGTTTCATTTCGATGAGCCGCCGGTCCACCTCATCGTCGCGCCGCTGACCCACGCCGCGGCTATCTTTCACTATGCGCTCCTGCCGCGTGGCGGCACCCAGATATTGCTTTCGTCGACCGATCCGCTCGCGGTTCTGGAGGCAATCCAGCAGCACCGGGTCTCGGTCGTCTATCTGCCCCCCACGCTCATTTACATGGTGCTCGCGCACCCGAGATTGAAGGAGTTCGATCTCTCGTCGCTCCGCTACCTGCTCTATGGCGCCGCGCCGATGTCGGTCGATAAGCTGCGCGAGGCCTGCGATGTCTTCGGGCCGATTCTGATTCAAAGCTACGGCCAGACCGAATGCCTTCAATTTACCACGGTGCTCACGCCAAAGGATCATGAGGAGATTCTGGCCGATCCCTCGCTTCAGCATCGCCTGGCGTCGGTCGGACGATCGGGGCCATTTTCGCGAACCGAGATCGTAACCGAAGCGGGCGAGGTCGCGGCCGATGACGAGATGGGCGAGATCGCCTTCCGCTCGGCCATGCAGATGACCGAATTCTACAAGGATCCGGCCGCAACCGCGGCCATCCGCCGCAATGGCTGGCAATTTAGCGGCGACCTCGGCCGCCGCGACGCGGACGGGTATATCTATATCGTCGATCGCAAGCGCGACATGATCATCTCGGGGGGATTCAACGTCTTCCCCGGCGAAGTCGAGCAGGCCGTGCTCGGTCATCCGGCTGTTCTCGATTGTGTGGTCGTCGGCATTCCAGATGAAAAATGGGGCGAGATGGTCACCGCCGCGATCGAAGTGAAAGATGGCATGTCGATCGACACGGCGGAACTCCTCGCACTGTGCAAGGAAAAACTTGGAAGCATCAAGGCCCCGAAACAGATCGATATCTGGCCCGAGCTGCCCCGCAGCACGGCAGGCAAGACCCTTCGCCGCGCCGTCCGGGATCACTATTGGGCCGGCATGGACCGCAAAATCTGACTCTTCTCAACCCATTCAAACATTGCGAGGAAATATGAGCGGACAATTGTCTGGAAAGATCGCCATCATTACCGGCGCGGGATCGGGAATCGGCAAGGCCATGGCCGAATTGTTCGCGCGCGAGGGCGCTGCGGTGACCGTCGCGGATGTCAGCGGCGCCGAAGAGAAGGTCGCTGCCGACATTGGCGGGCTCGCGCAAGCCTGCCGCGTGGATGTGTCTGATCCCGAGCAGGTCGATGCGATGTTCGCTTCGACGCTGGCCCGTCACGGCCGCGTCGACATTCTTTGCAATAATGCCGGGATCGGCCACGGTTTCGCGCCGCTTCACGAAATCCCCGCCAGCGCCGTCGAAGCCGTCATCAATGTCAATCTCACGGCAGCGTTCCAGGTCATGCAGCGCGCGATCGGCCATATGCTCGCAAATGGGGGTGGCGCGATCGTCAACACCGCGTCGACGGCATCCTACCGCGCGACGCGTGGGAACGGCGCCTATACGGCAACCAAGGGCGGCGTGCTTGCGATGACGCGTGCAGCGGCAATCGAATATGCCGACCGCAACATCCGCGTGAATGCGCTGTGTCCCGGCGTGATCGAAACCCCGCTCCTGGCGAACGCGAGTGAGGCGGCGCGCCGCGATGTTATCGAGACGATCCCGATGGCGCGCATGGGGGCGCCCGAAGAAATGGCATCGGTCGCGCTCTTTCTGGCGTCTCCGGCCGCATCATATGTGACGGGTGTGGGGCTACTGGCCGACGGTGGCCGTAACGCAGGCCGCTGATGGCCCCGGCTCCCTGCCGGAGCCGGACCTCACCGATAATGACCGAAAAATTCCTGCATGTCCGTCAGGAGCGCATCCGGCTTCTCGAGCGCCGCGAAATGTCCACCTGCCGGCATGTCGCTCCAATGCACCACATTGTAGCTTTTGGCGGCTTGGGACCGCGGCGGCGGCGGGAACACCGGGTCCGGAAATGCGGCTATGCCCGTCGGCACGCGAACGGGCGCGTCGAGCGGAAATTTGCCCGCATTCTCGAGCACCCAGCCGCGATACATCCAGGTCGATGTCACGAAGCTTTGCGGCGCCACATAGAGCATGATGTTCGTGAGCAGCAGGTCCTCGTCAAAGGCGTGCCAAAGGTCGGGGCTGCCGTCGGCGCGGCGAGGGACGTCTGCCCAGACGCCGAATTTCTCCAGAATCCATCCTGCGACGCCGACCGGGCTGTCGCTCATCGCGATCCCCAGCGTTTGTGGACGCGTCCCGTGCAGGTGCGAATAGGCGCCTTCGCGCCGCGCCAGGCTCGCGCGCCGCTTCGCCCAAGCCAGTTCGTCCGCCGTCGCCGGCGTTGCGTCGTCCGCCTCGACAAGGATCAGGTTGAGGTGCAGCGCAGCCACCGCCTCGGGATATGCCTGCGCCATCCACCCCCCGACGGCCGCGCCCCAATCGCCGCCCTGGACAAGATACCGGCCGGGGCCATAGAGCTGCAAAAGGAGCTGGTGGAACAGCTCCGCGGTGCGCCGCGGCCCGATCGGCGCGCGCGGGCTGCCGGAAAAGGCATAGCCCGGCAGCGATGGAACGATAACGTCGTGGCCGCTCGCGACCAGCGGTCCGATGATGCGCTCGAATTCAATGAACGAACCTGGCCAGCCATGGATCAGCATCAACGGCAAGCGAGAGCCATCGCCCTTCGCATGGATAAAATGAAGCCGCTGCCCCTCAATTTCCGCCATGAACTGCGGTAGCCGGTTCAGCCTCGCCTCGTGTATTCGCCAATCATATCGATGTAGCCAATGGTCCACGAGCCGCCGCAGGTCCGAGACACCAACCCCGCCCTCCCAACCGCCCGCGTCCGGCAGGGCGGACCAGTCAAAAGCCGCAAGTCGCGCCCGAATTGAAGCGAGGCGCGCATCGGAGACGGCAATGTCGAAAGGTTCAGGCATCGACGCTTCCTCGAGGTTCATACGCTATTGCGTCAGGGTTTGTAGCCGATAGTCCAACGGGGGCGTCACTGGCCCGCCAGGAAGGGTAGAGGGCAAGTGCCTTCATCAAAGCACCTCGAACAATCCCGCTGCTCCCATTCCGCCGCCGACACACATGGTGATCACGACATGACGGGCGCCGCGCCTTTTCCCCTCGAGCAGCGCATGACCGACCATGCGCGCGCCGGACATACCGTAGGGATGTCCAATCGAGATGGCACCGCCACTGACGTTCAGCCGGTCGATGGGGATGCCGAGGCGATCCTGGCAATAGAGTAGCTGCACCGCAAAGGCCTCGTTCAGCTCCCAAAGTCCGATGTCATCGATGCCGAGGCCGAAACGCTTGAGCAGCCTGGGCACCGCGAACACCGGGCCGATCCCCATTTCGTCCGGTTCGGTGCCGGCGACGGCCATCCCGACATAACGCCCGAGCGGCTGAACGCCGCGCTGGGCCGCGAGCCCGGCCTCCATCATGACGCAAGCCGACGCTCCGTCGGAGAGCTGCGATGCGTTGCCGGCAGTGATCGCGCCACCATCAATGACCGGCTTGAGTGAAGCCAGCCCTTCCGCGCTCGTTTCGGGTCGATTGCCCTCGTCCTTCGAAAGGGTCACCGTCTGCGTCGTTGTCTCGCCTGTCGCCTTGTCGGTGACCGACATTGCTGCGGTGACCGGGACGATCTCCGCATCAAAATAACCCGCCGCTTGCGCTTCGGCCGTGCGCCGCTGCGAGAGAAGACCATAGTCGTCTTGCCGCTCTCGCGAGATGGCGTAACGTTTTGCCACGACCTCGGCGGTTCGAAGCATCGGCATATAGATGTCGGGGACGATAGCGAGCAGCTCGGGGTCGGGGGTGTCCCGCATCTCCCTTGTTTGAACCATCGAGATCGATTCCACGCCGCCAGCGACCACCACATCCATCCGGTCAAGGACGATCTGCTTTGCAGCGGTCGCGATCGCCATGAGACCCGAGGCGCATTGGCGGTCGATCGTCATGCCGGAAACTTCAACCGGGAGTCCCGCGCGTAACGCTGCTGTACGTCCGATGGTGTGCTGGATGCCTTGTGGCATCGCGGCCCCGAGAACGACGTCGTCTATCTCTGCTGGATCAATGCGCGATCGCTCGACGGCTGCGCGAATGGCGTGGGCTGCGAGCGTTGGAGAGGGCGTCGCATTGAAGACGCCCTTATAGGCACGGCCGATGGGAGTGCGGGCCGTGGAAACGATGACTGCATCGCGCATTGAAAGTCCTTTGCGGGTTGGTCGTTGCCTGGATGTGGCGGCATGTTGAATTCGCATCTCTTCGCTCAAATGAGACAATCAGGTAGCTGCCGGTCTTTGCGGATTTGCGGCCTGTTTGCCGAGGCAAAGAGCGCATAGTGTCATTTATCCGGCGCGCCGCCGTCGGCCGACTGCCGGGCAAGCAGCGGTGCCATCGAGAAGCCATCGCCTATCCGGTCGGCGTAGCGCGCAAGCCCCTCGGAGACGGTCGTCAGGCCGATCTGATCCGCCCAGAACATCGGTCCGCCCTTGTGGCGTGGCCAACCATATCCGTGAAGCCAGACGACATCGATATCAGAGGCACGTTGGGCGATATTTTCGTCCAGGATTTTCGCGCCCTCATTGACCATCGTGTACAATGTTCGCGCCACGATTTCGTCGTCAGAGATGTCGCGCCGTTTCAGCCCCGCCCGGTTGCGGAATCCATCGATGATTTCCGCGACGACCGGCGAAGGCGAAGGTTTGCGGTTTTCGTCATAATTATAGAAGCCGGCCTTGGTTTTTTGGCCCCATCGGCCCGCCGCGCAGAGCGCATCCTGCAAGCTTTCGATGCGATCGGTATCGCGGTGCCACCCGATGTCCACCCCGGCGAGGTCGATCATCTGCAACGGGCCCATGGGCATTCCAAAGTCCGTATGCACGCGGTCGATCTGCTCGGGCGTCGCGCCCTCGAGAAGCATGGCGTAGGCATTGTCCTGACGCGGAATGAGCATGCGATTGCCGATAAAACCGTAGCAAACGCGCGCGACGACCGGCACTTTGCCGATCGAACGGGCGACCTGCATCCCCGTCGTGAGCACGTCGTCTGCCGTTGCTGCACCGCGAACCACTTCGACCAGCTTCATGATGTTGGCTGGGGAGAAGAAATGCAGACCCAGGACGTCGGCAGGGCGCTTGGTCGCCGAAGCAATCTCGTCGATCGACAGATAAGAGGTATTTGAGGCGAGGATCGCTCCCGGCTTCGCGATAGCGTCCAGGCGCGCGAAGATCTCCTTCTTCACCTCCATATTCTCGTAGACCGCCTCGATGACGAGGTCGCAATCCGCGAGCGCGTCGAACGCCAGCGTCGGCGTCAGCAGGGACATTGCATGTTCGACCTGCTCGCGCGTCAGCCGACCTTTCTTCGCGCTCGCCTCATAGTTCGCGCGCATCAACGCGACGCCGCGATCGAGTGCGTCCTGGGTCATTTCGACGATCGTCACGTCCATTCCCGCCAAGAGAAAGTTCATCGAGATACCGCCGCCCATCGTGCCAGCGCCGATGACCCCGACCTTGGCAATCGGACGGCGCGGGGTGTCCGCGGGCAGATCCGCGATCTTGCCGGCCGCACGCTCGGCGAAAAAGGCGTGCCGCAGGGCTTTCGCCTGGGCACCGCCGACCAATTCGGCAAACAGTTTGCGCTCGAGCGCGAGGCCTTCGTCGATCGGAAGTTCAACGGATGCCTTGACCGCCGTCATGCACGCCTTCGGAGCGTCGAGGCTCCTGATCCTGCGCGCATTTGCGGCCGCGAAGCGCTCTAATACACCCGCATCGTCCGCAACCTGCTTGTCTCGGGTGCGCCCCGGGGCGTCAAGAATCCGGGCATAGGCAATTGCCGCAGTCGGGAAATCCTCCTCGTCGACAAGGCGATCGACGAGACCCATGGCCAGTGCGCTCGTAGCGTCTACCGGACTACCCGAGACGATCATGTTCAGCGCGGCGTCCAAGCCGACGAGACGCGGCAGGCGCTGCGTGCCGCCCGCACCGGGGAGGATGCCGAGCGAGACCTCGGGGAGCCCCAATTTCGCGGTCGGGGTGGCCAAGCGGTAATGACATCCAAGGGCGAGCTCGAGGCCGCCGCCCAGGGCCGTGCCGTGAATTGCCGCGACGACGGGTTTGGGACTGGCCTCGATCGCGTCGATGACCGCAGGAAGCGTGCACCCTGTCGGCGGCTGGTCGAACTCGGTGATATCGGCGCCGGCAGAGAAGAGCTTGCCGGCCCCGCGAAGCAGGATCACCTTGACCTGATCGTCAGCCTGCGCGGTCTCGATGGCTTGAGAGAGCGCACTGCGCACCCCGGCGCCGAGTGCATTGACCGGCGCATTGGAAATGATGATCTCGAGAACGTCTTGATGGAGTTTGGTTTCGATCATTGGCTCATCCCGCTTGGAAATATCTAGGTTGGCGCGTTGGTGGTCGGTCGGACTTTCGGGGAATTCGCCTTCCCCCGCGGCTTTCGGTTGACCCGCGGGAGCCGAAATCGGTGCCCGAAGCGGCCCGACAGGGCAGGCTAGGGACTGCTCCGTATCGTCGTGCCGCCATCGATCACGATGCTTTGCCCGGTCATATAGGCCCCGGCTTTCGAGCCCAGGAACACGGCCGCTCCGGCGATCTCGTCGGGTTCTCCGATCCGGCCGAGAGGGATCGATTGCCGGAACGCCGCTTCCGCCCCGGGCGCCTCCCACAACGCGCGCGCAAAGTCGGTTCGGACCACACCCGGGGCCACCGTGTTGACCCGGATGTTGTGCGGCCCGAATTCGACGGCGAGGTTTCGCGCGAGCTGAAAGTCGGCAGCCTTGGAGATATGATAGGCTCCGATGACGTCCGATCCGATCAAGCCACCGATGGAGGAAATAAGGATGATCGCGCCGTCGCGGCGCTCGATCATCTGGGGCGCCACCATCGAAATGAGCCAGTGGTTCGCGAGCACATTATTGTCGAAGACCTTGCGAAACTGCTCGTCGCTGATGCCCGCCATCGGTCCATAATAGGGGTTCGACGCTGCGTTGCAGACGAGTATATCGATGCGCCCGAAAATCTCGAGCGTGCGTTCGACCAGCTTTTCGAGCGCCGCCTTGTCCGAGATGCTTGCCGCGATCGCGACGGCCCGTCCCTCGCCATACTCGGCGTTGATCGCGGCGGCGACTTCGTCGCAGGCATCCTGCTTGCGGCTAGAAATGACGACGCGCGCGCCCCTAGCAGCATAGGCTTCGGCGATCGCGCGACCGATCCCGCGCGAGGAGCCCGTGATCAGGGCCACTTTTTCAGATAAATCGAACAAATCCATGACTATCTCCTAGCTGCCCACGGCGCCGGCTTTACGCGCCTCTGCCCACGCGGATTTGGCAAGAGGCCGCACCCGCTCTGCGGATGCTGCGGCTTTCGCGCTCGACGCATTGCCGTCAGCGAGCCGCTTCTTGATCCCCTGGACAATGCTCGCGAGACGAAACAGGTTGTAAGCGAAATACCAGTTGAGATCGGGCAGGCCGCCGCGCCCCGTGGCCTCGCAATAGCGAGCCGTTATGTCCTCGAGCGAAGGCAGTCCCGTCGCCGCAAGGTCAAGGCCTCCGAGACCCGACTGCCCGTCGAACGGGATCACCCAGTTCATCGCGAGATAGGTGAAATCGGCCAGCGGATCGCCGATGGTCGCGAGCTCCCAGTCGAGAACCGCCCGAACCCGCGGTTCTTCCGCTTCATAAATCAGATTGTCGATCCGGTAGTCACCGTGGATGATCGAGGCGCGGGTCTGTTCGGGAACGGTGCGGGGCAGCCATTCGATCAGCCGTTCAATCTCGGCGATATCATCGGTCTGCGCGGCGCGGTATTGCCGCGTCCACCGATCGACCTGACGCGCGAAAAAATTGCCCGGGCGGCCGAAGTCCGTCAAGCCGAGCGTCTCGTGATCCAGACGGTGCAGTGCCGCCAGCGTGTCGATCATCGCCTCATGGCAGGGGCGGCGTTCGGCGAGCGGCAGCTGGGGCAGCGATGCATCCCAGAAGGTCCGGCCTTCGACCAGCTCCATCAGATAGAATGGGGAGCCGATGATGGACGCGTCCTCACACAGCGCGAGGGGAGCGGGAACCGGAAAGCCGGTCGGGCGAAGCGCCGACAAAAGGCGAAACTCGCGTTCGACCGCGTGTGCGGATGGGAGCAACGGCCCGAAAGGCTTGCGACGAAGCACATAGTTCTGGCCTTCCGTCTCGACCCTGTAGGTCGGATTGGACTGGCCACCGGAGAATTTTTCCAGACCCACCAGCTTCGGGAAACCGGGCACTTCGTCACGAAGCCAGCCTTCAAGAAGGGCCTCGTCGAGATCGCTCACCGGTTCTGGTCCCGATATTTCGCGAATTCGGCGCGGGCGATCGCACGGGCGTGGACTTCGTCGGGACCGTCGGCGAAACGCAGCGACCGGACATGCGCCCAGTCAGCGGCGAGCTCGAAATCCGCGGACACGCCGCCGCCGCCGTGCGCCTGGATCGCATCGTCGATGATGCCGAGCGCCATATGCGGTGCCTGGACCTTGATCATCGCGATTTCGTTCCGGGCAATCTTGTTGCCGGCTCGGTCCATCATGTCGGCGGCCTTGAGGCAGAGCAGCCGCGTCATTTCGATGTCGATGCGCGCGCGCGCGATCCGCTCTTCCCAAACGGAATATTCCGAGATGCGTTTGCCGAACACCGTGCGCGACCCGAGGCGTCTCGTCATCGCCTCGAGGGCTTCTTCGGCGAGACCGATCGTACGCATGCAATGATGGATGCGGCCGGGGCCGAGGCGGCCCTGGGCGATCTCGAAGCCACGCCCTTCGCCGAGGAGCAGATTTTCCGCCGGCACCTTCACATCGGTCAGCGTTATCTCCGCATGACCATGGGGCGCATGGTCATAGCCATAAACGGACAGGAGCCGCTCCACCCTGACGCCCGGCGTCTCGAGATCGACGAGGATCATCGCCTGCTGACGGTGGACATCGGCCTCCGGGTCGGTCTTTCCCATCAGCACCGCGAGTTTGCAGCGGGGATCTCCGGCACCCGACGACCACCATTTGCGTCCGTTGATGACATAATGGTCGCCCTCGCGCCGGATCGATGTGCCGATGTTGGTCGCGTCGGAGGAGGCAACGTCGGGTTCGGTCATGAGGAACGCCGAGCGGATCTCGCCGTCCATCAACGGCCTGAGCCAGCGGTCCTTGTGCTCGCGTGTCCCGTAGCGATGCAGCACTTCCATGTTCCCGGTGTCGGGAGCCGAACAGTTGAAGACCTCGGAAGCCCAGCTTATCCGGCCCATCTCTTCGGCGCACAGGGCATATTCGACGTTGGTGAGGCGTTCTCCCGAGAATTCGAAACTGTCGTCGACATGCGATTGACCGCCCGATGGCGGCATGAACAGATTCCACAAGCCGGCGCTCTTAGCTTTGGTCTTGAGACGCTCGATCGTTTGCAGCGGTTGCCATCGATCGCCTTGCGCAAGTTCCTGCGCGTAGGACGCCAAAGATGGTCGAACTTCGTGAATCACGAATTCGCGGACACGCCCGCTGAAATCCCGTTCACGCTGCGTCAGAGTGAAATCCATGTCGTGCTCCAAATATGCTCACGGTCGAGGTTTGCGACCGTGATTACCCGATCAGGCGGCGAGGACGGTCACGACGGCCGCAGCTTCCTCGACCCCGTGGTGACCGCCGCCGTTTTCGGCCACGGCGATCCTGGCCCCCGCGACCTGACGTGCACCGGCGCGGCCCCGCAACTGGGTGACCAGTTCGTAGATCTGGCCCAGCCCGGTTGCCGAAATGGGATGACCTTTCGATTCAAGGCCGCCCGATGGGTTGACCGGAATGCGTCCTCCCAGAGCGGTTTCGCCTCGGGCCGCTATCCAGCCGCCTTGTCCGACTTCGCAGAAGCCGAGATTCTCGACCTGAATGATCTCTGCGAATGCGGAAGCATCGTGCACTTCGGCAACCGACACGTCCGACGGCCCGATCCCCGCCTCATTATAGGCCTGGTCCGCCGCCTTGCGGCACAGATGCCGGTCGAACTCGGCCCATTCCCGGTCGCTCCCGCTGGTGAGCACGGTCGATAGCAGGCGAACCGGCGCGGCATCGACGAAACGGTCGAGAGCGGCGCGTGTGCACAGCAGCACCGCGGCGGCTCCGTCGCTGATCGGGGAGCACATCGGCAAGGTGAGGGGCCACGCGATCAGCGGTGCACCCAGCACGTCCTCGATGCTCATGTCCTTTTGATATTGAGCGAGAGGATTCATCGTGGAGTGTCGGTGGTTTTTGGCCGCGACCGCTGCGAGATGCTCCTGCGTCGTCCCGAACATGCGCATGTGACCGCGGGTGACCGAGGCGTAAAGTTCCATGAAGGGGCTGCGGACGCCTTCGGGCGTTCCCGGCGGCGGCGAGACGCCTTCGCCGATCGCCGTCAGGCGCTCGGCTATCGCATCGAGATCGTGTACATCCCAGCCGCCGTCGAAGATCGCCGACGACTTCAGTTTATCCTCGTCGTACATTTTCTCGGCGCCGACCGCCAAGGCGACGTCGGTCACACCCGCCCTCAGCATCATCACCGCCTGGTGGAGAGCGGTGGCGCCGCCCGCGCAGGCATTCTCGACATTGAGGATCGGAATGCCCGCGAAGCCCATGCTGCGCAGCGCTATCTGGCCGCGGATGGCATGCTGCCCTTCCATCAGTCCCTGGGTTATATTGGAAAACACCGCGGCGCCCACGTCGGCCTGCTGGGCATTGGCGTCGGAGAGGGCACCGCCGACCGCTTCGGCAACGAGTGACTTTACGGATCGGTCGAGATGCTTGCCGAAGCGGGTCATTCCTACACCGACAATGAAAATTTCTTCCATCGAGCTTCCTCATTCGGATTGCCAGAGAGCGAAGCGTGAGCCGTTCGGCCACGCGCGGTACGATTCTAAGAATCATGATTTAGATATCTGACTTTAAAGTCAGAGTCGAGTCGATTTTCTTCCGTCCCGGCGCGTCTGCCGGCCGCGGTGCCCCGGCATTTTATCGCTCCGGCTGGGAGAGGTTTGGACCGGGCCGAAAATCTCGGATGGGGCAGGGTTCGTCGGCCCGGCGTGGCCGAAGAACCGGGATCGGCTGATTTTGCGGGCGTATAACGCCGGCGGACGCGCGAGCCTGCGCGAAATCCTGTCGTCGCCTGCGGAAGGACGGTCCGCGCTAGGCCAGCGGTGACGCGGTGCGGATGGGATCTCGCCCGTCCCAATTTTGCGCATGGCCTTCGATGGCCTCGTAGAGTGCCCGCTTGGTTCCGCGATATTCGGAGATTTCGATGACGGATTCGGGCCGGTTCGGCTGAAAGACATAAGCGAAGCGGCTATGTTCTCCCAGCGGCGAGCCGGTTTGCCCGACGATATAACCTTGCTGCTGCAATTCGGTCAGGACGTCGTCGAACATCTCCACCCAATAGGCCTTATGCTGCAGGCCCTCGCCGTGCCTTAGCGCGAAGTCCCGCAACAAGGACGGTCCGTCATTCATCAGTTGCAGCAGCTCGATCTGCATTTGCCCCGCGTAGGACCATGCACCCCTGACGCGCGAATCGGTCGGTTCGCCGAAGTACAGCTGATCGCTTTTCTCCGGAGATTCGGCGACATAGAAGGGACCGACGCCGACGTCGGTCCACGCGCGGATCGCGTGATCGAGATCGCGCACCACAAAGCCCAGTTGCCGGATCGGGCCAAGCGGTTTCATCGCCTGCCGCGCGATCAGGGCATCGTCTTCAATCGACATCTTGGGGATCCTTTCAGGACTTCTGGTTCGTCGGTCAATCTGGCCGGGCGACTGGCAACGGCCTCATTATGCGCTTCAGCCCGGTGAAGCCACGCCGAACGAAATGCCCGCACGGTCCTCGAGGCGACGCTGGAGGCGATCGCCCAATGCCGCTGCCGCGGTCCACACGCCTCCGGTGGCCGGGCTTGCGTCCTCGGTAAGGCACAGCGCACACTCCGCGACGATCCTTGGCGTGAGGGCATATGGGTCTCCCTGCCCGGCGATCGTGGTGCGGATTTCCTGCCCGGCGTCAGTGCGGCCGACAAAGAGGATCTCGAAAGAGCCGGCAGCCAGATCCTCGTCGCTCGGCCCTTCGCCGGGTTTCAGGTCGATCTGCAGGGCCTTCACCACATTGGACCAGATATTGGCATCCGCCGCGGTTCGGGCCGATTCGGGATCGGTAGCGTCCGGAAGCATGATCATTTCGTCGTAAATGAAATCCTTGCCATATTGCCATCCGAGCAGGGCGTTCGAGAGATGGACCGACTTCGCATTCATCCCGGCCAGGATGAACGGCGCCACCCAGCTTTCGACGTCCGGATCGAATGTCACTTCCTTCTCGGCAGGCTGCGCCGGGCCGTCAAAACCGGGCACGAGCGCGAACGGGTTTGCGAGAAGCTGCGGGATCGCCGGATCGGCGCCCGCCGCCTCGACGCTGGCGCGGCCGCTGGCAAGGGTGCCGCCCGACAGTCCGCCGACCAGACGGCGGATGCGGCCCTTGATCCTTGTTGCCGGAGCACCGAATTTCTCGCGCGCTGCCTTCTGGAGGAGAAAAACGCCAAGATCCGACGGCACCGAGTCGAAGCCGCACGTGAAAATCAGGCGCGCGCCGGAAGCAATGGCCGCATCCTGGTAACGGTCGAGCATCTTGCGGATCCACACAGCGTCGCCGGAGATGTCGACATAGTCGGTGCCGCTTTGCGCGCAGGCCGCTACAAGGGGTTCGCCTACGGTCGCGAAAGGGCCTGCCGTGCTGATGAGCGTCTTCGCGCGCCGGGCAAGCGAGGTCGCTGCCGCCGGATCGGTGATATCGACTTCGATCAGCTCGACATGGCTCGGCACCCCAAACCGGGCCCGGACATCCTCCAGCTTCGTCGTGTCGCGGCCAGCCATCGCCCAGCGGAGGTCGCTCCCGTAGCTTTGGGCCAGATGCTCGCAGACGCGCTGACCGGTATAGCCGGTCGCCCCGCAGACGATAATGTCGAAATCCGTCATTTGGCTCTCCTAATTCGCTGCCGCCAGTTCATTCGCTGGCCGATTATCAAATAACACCGGGCGCAATCTCCCATCGCACCCCGGTGAGGCGCGATCGGCTTGATTTGGCTCGCCGCCGCATTGGCTTTTTTAGTCAGATGCTTGCGCAAGATTGACGCAGAAGTCAGTCATGTCAACCAAATTTCCCAACGCAGAGCGACGAAATTGCGAGGAAATTTAGTAAATTTGCGACTTGTCGAAAATTCGGACGGGAGGTTGCGTAAAAATAATTGACTTTGGCGTCATTTTTCCGAAGATGAAGGCGGCATAGCGCTGGCGATTCCGGCAGAGGGTGCTCCGGCCCGATCATCCTTTCAGAAACTTCAGCCGAACCGCTTCGGCGAGCGCGCTCGCCGCAAATGAGATTCACGATTTCGAACGTTGGGAAGAGACATGGACAGCATATTGGATTTGACCGGTAAGATCGCTCTCGTGACCGGCGGCGGGCAGGGCGTCGGGCGGGCAACCGCGATGCTCATGGCGCAGGCTGGCGCGAGCGTCGTGGTGAATGATTTTCACGCGGATCGCGCCCAGGCTGTCGCCGAGGAAATCGAAGCGCTGGGCGGCGTGGCAATGGCCCAGCAGGCCGACATTACAGATCTCGCAAGCGTCGAGGCGATGGCCGGTGAAGCCGTGGCGCGCTTCGGACGCATCGACATTTTGGTGAACAATGCGGGCAACGCCGGACCGTCGGACCCGAACATCAGCCCGAAACCATTTTGGGAAACATCGCCCGAGGAATGGGAACCGTTCATCTCGACAAACTTCAACGGCGTCATGAACTGTTGCAGGGCGGTGCTGCCGTCGATGACGCAGCACCGCGGCGGACGCATCATCACCGTCATTTCCGACGCCGGCCGCGTCGGTGAACCGCATCTAGCGGCATACTCGGGCGCGAAGGCCGGCGCAGCGGGCTTCATGCGCGCGATCGCGAAGGCGGTCGGACGCTACGATATTACCGCCAATTGCGTCGCGCTTTCGACAGTCCGCACGCCCGGCGTTGCGTCGATGATCGACGAGGGGGCGCTCGGTAAAATCCTTAAATCCTATGTGATCCGGCGTCTGGGCGAACCTTCGGACGCCGCGGGCCTCATTCTCTTCCTGGCATCGGGTGCCGGAAGCTGGATTACGGGCCAGACCTACCCGGTAAACGGCGGATATGCCTTCTCGAGCTAGCGCGCCGCGCCAAGCGAATGGCGCGGCCCGATTCATACGTATTGACTTCATAGTCAGATTATCTAACTTACGATTCGATCCCGTGCCTGTCTATTAGGCGCAGGGCGGCCCAACGATAAGACAAGGGAGATGGAGAATGATCATGATGACGCGCCGGAAGGCCAAGCTGCTGCGTTCCGCGGTTCCCGTCCTGGGGTTCGCCTTGCTATGCGGGCCGCAGGCGGCCTGGGCGCAGCTTGCCGACAAGGCGGATGCCGAAGCCGGCCAAGTCGAAGCCGGGCAGGTCGAAGCCGGCCAGGTCGAAGCCGAGACGGCTGGATCTGGCCAGAGTGATGGCGTGCAGGACATCATCGTCACCGCACAGAAGAAAAATCGTGCGGAGCGGCTGCAGGACGTTCCGGTATCCGTGACGGCCCTCGGATCCGCCCAGCTTGAGCAAACGCATTTTCAGAACCTGACCGATATCGCGATCCGCGCGCCCGGCGTTTCGCTTGGCCCCAACGGCGGTGCGCGCGGTTATGCGTCGTCCAATATCCGCGGTCTCGGTACCGCTTCGGGCAATCCCGATTCGCAGCCGGCGGTCGGCGTCTTCGTCGATGGGGTCTATCTCGGCGTCAATGCCGGCACCAATTTCGACACGTTCGACCTGGAAGGCATCGAGATTCTGCGCGGGCCGCAGGGCACGTTGCAGGGACGAAATGTGACCGGCGGCGCCGTGCTCCTCACGACGCGGCGACCTGGAAACAAATTCTCGGTCTATGGTCAGGCGAGCGTCGAAACCGGGCCCGAATATAATGTTGCGGCCAGCGTCGAGGGGCCGATCATCGAAGACAGGCTCCTTGCCAAGCTTTCCGGCTATTATCGGAACGATCGCGGCTGGTTCGACAATCCGTCGCTGGGCCGCAAGATGGGTCGCGAGGAGAATTGGTTTATCCGGCCGACGGTCGTTCTCAAGCTCGGCGATGCAGTAACGCAGACGGTCATTGCCGAACGCGGCCGAACCCGGGGCGACGGCTCGGTGTTCCAGAATCTGCCGCAAGGTGCGGTGCCGCGCGACCCCGATTTCGAGAATTTGCAGGGAAATCCCGGCTATACGCGGACCGATTATTTCTCGATCACGTCGGAGACCCAGATCGACGTCGCCTTCGGCGATGGCGTCATCACAAATCTCTTCAACTATCGCGAGCTGAAGAACGAGTTTCAAAGCGACTATGACGGCACGCCGGCCTATATCTTCGACAATACCGACTATCTGGACCAGCATCAGTACAGCGACGAGCTTCGCTACGCCGGGCGGTTCGGCAATCTCGATCTCACCGCCGGGCTATATTATTTCAAGCAGAAATATTTCTATCTGCAGGATCGGCAGATCCTGAATGCAACGATCAACCGGACTTACGGGGGAGACGTCCGTCAGGAATCGATCGGAATTTTCGCTCAGGGCGAGTATCATGCGTCCGATCGCCTGTCGTTCACGCTTGGCGGGCGATATACGAGCGAAACCAAGGATGCGATCGTCTATCTGCAGCCGACGAACAACAACAGCACCTGCAGTTTCGTGACGAAGTCCTGCGACGTACCCGGCGGTCCGCCGCCCTATTATGCGAAGCACAAATGGCCCTCGTTCACCCCTAAGTTCGGCATAAACTACAAGCCCGAAGAGAATGTCCTGATTTTCGCGAGCGTCAGCGAGGGCGTTCGGAACGGTGGTTATAATGTCCGCTCGAACGCCGCGAACGCCTCGGCTCCCGGGGTCACTCCGGTGGTCCCGGCGAACACCGTCCCGGCATCCGATCCGTTTTTCGACGTCGAAACGGTCTGGTCCTACGAAGTAGGGTTCAAATCCGATCTCTTCGATCGCAAGGTCCGCCTGAATGGATCGGTCTATCTGAGTGACGTCAGCGACCTGCAACGCGACATCACCGTGGCATCGGTGACTCAGGGCACCGTGTCCGTCGTCGCGAATGCGACCGACGCCACCATTCTCGGGTTCGAGGCCGAGTTGACCGTCATTCCCGTGCGCGGGCTCGAGCTGACCGGCAACCTTGGCTATGTGGACGTTCAATACAAGAATGTGACGTTCGACCTCAACGGCGACGGCCGCATCGACAGCATCGACTATGGCCTTGTCCCGCCGCGGACGGCGCCCTGGAACTATAATATCGGCGCGGCCTATACGACCGCGCTCCCGAACGACATGCGCCTGGAAGGGAGCGTCAATTACAGCTACCGCTCGCGGGGGCCGGCGAACGATGCCAACACGCGCTTCCTCACCGCCCGCAAGGACCTCAGCGCCAATCTGACCCTGCACCTGCCCGGCGACCGGGCCGAACTCTCGGTCTACGGCAGGAACCTGCTCAACACCTCGAACGAGGGCTTCGTGCAGGACGCGTTCGACTATACGTTGCGCGCTTTGCTGGAAGGTCGATCGATCGGCGTGCAGGCGAAGTTTCGCTTTTGATGACCGGGCTTTGAGCCTGGTCGATCCGAAAGGGGGCCCGCCGGTGCGGACCCCCGCCTCCTGTCGCTGGAGGCGGAGGCAAAAGCGCGCTTCTTTGCAGGCGCCGGTCCGCAATCCGGCGGCTCGTTCGGGCCGCACCCTTCAAGGAAACAAGGGCAGGGCGCTCGGAAAGGTTACGCTGTGACCCGTGGCAAGCTCGGCATGACGCTCCGCGCGCTGGCCGTACTGGTCGGCCTTTGGGCAGCTGCATTTCTTTATGGCGGCATGCTGCTCGTCAGCGCGGACGGTTCGCCCTATTATCTTGGCGCGGGTCTATGGCTGGGCGGCCTCGCCGTCGCTGTCTGGCGCGCAAGCCGCTGGGCGCTGGGGGGTGCGGGTTTGCTGCTGCTCGTCACATCGGTGTGGACGTGGTTCGAAAGCGGGCTCGACATCTGGGCGATGCTGCCGCGCCTCGGGCTTCTCGCTCTGCTCGGCTTGATGCTCCTCATCCTGACCATGATGGGCGCGCTCGGCGGCCGGCCCGCGACGAGGGCCGCGTCGGGCGGAACCGCGGCGCTGGTTCTGCTGATGCTCGCCATGCCTGTGGCTGGTCTTGTCACCGCGTCATCCTTCTCCCCTGCGCCCACAGGCTTACGGGCGGATTTTCCTTCCGCCGAAACCGGCGCCGGAGACGACTGGACCGATTATGGCGGCACCCCCGAAGGTCTGCGCTATACGCGGCTTGCGCAGATCACGCCCGAAAATGTGGCGCGACTGAAACCGGCCTGGGAATATAGCTTCGGCGACGCCGAACCCTATAACCTCCAGATCGCGCCCCTGAAAATCGGCAAGCTCGTCTATGCCTGCAACAGTACGAACGTTCTCGTGGCCCTCGACGCCGTCTCGGGCAAACAGGTGTGGCGCTACGATCCCGAGGCTGAAGTCCAGCGTGCGCCGTTCCGCGCTTGCCGGAGCCTCGGATATCACAGGGATACCGCGCGGACGGGCCCGTGCCAGGCCCGGATCCTCGAGACGACAATCGATGCGCGCCTCATCGCGATCGATGCGCTGAGCGGCCGGCCATGTCAGGATTTCGGGCGCAATGGAGAAGTTTCGCTGCTCGAAGGCCTGGGCCCGGTAGCGAAAGGATATTATTTCATCAACGGCGGGCCGACGATCGCCCGCGGCAAGGTCGTGGTCGGTGCGGCGGTCGCGGACAATCAGAAATGGGGCGAGCCCTCGGGCGTGATCCGCGCGTTCGACGTCACCACCGGCCAGCTTTCATGGGCGTATGACGTCGGAGCCCCGAACCGGATCGGCGCGCCGCCACCCGGCGAAATCTATACCCGGGCGACACCCAATAGCTGGGCCCAGATGGCGTATGACGACAAGCTCGGCCTGATTTATGTCCCGACGGGCAATGCGACACCCGATCATTATGGCCGGCAGCGTCGTCCGATCGACGACGAGATATCCAGTGCGTTGATGGCGCTCGACATCGAGACCGGACGGCGGCGGTGGGTCTTCCAGACGACCCACCATGATCTTTGGGACTATGATCTCGGCTCGCAGCCGGTGCTTTTCGACATGCCGACCGCGTCGGGGCCGGTTCCAGCCGTCGTCCAGCCGACAAAGCGCGGCGAACTTTTCATTCTCGACCGTGCGACGGGCGTGCCCGTCACAAGCGTTGAGGAGCGGCGCGTGCCCGTCGAGGGAGCGCCGCCACGCGAGCGCGTATCGCCGACGCAACCCTTTTCGACGGGAATGCCGTCGCTCGCGGGCGCCCCGCTTCGCGAGGCCGATATGTGGGGCATCACGCCGTTCGACCAGCTCTGGTGCCGCATCACCTTCAAGCGCGCCCGCTATTCGGGCCCGCTGACCCCGCCCGGACCGACGCCGAGTATCATGTATCCGGGTTACGCGGGCGGAATGAACTGGGGCAGCGTGTCGATCGACCCGTCGCGGCGGGTCCTCGTCACCGTCACCTCCCATCTCGCCAATTATATGCGCCTCGTTCCGCGCGCCGAGGCGAACCGGGCGGGCGCCTTCGCGATGGGCGAGGGGCGCGAGGGAATGGACGCCATGCGGGGCATCAAGGCGCAGGCGAACACCCCCTATGGCGTGGAAACGCAAAGCTTTCTTTCCCCGCTTCAGGTCCCGTGCCAGCAACCGCCATGGGCGCGCATCAATGCGATCGATCTGTCGGCCCGCAAGCTCCTCTGGTCACGCCCGCTGGGAACGAGCCGCGACACCGGCCCCTTGGGGTTGCGCACGATGCTTCCCCTGCCGATCGGCGTACCGTCGCTAGGGGGCGTGCTTGTCACCGGGACGGGCCTGGCCTTCGTGGGCGCCAGCAATGACCGGCGCTTTCGCGCCTTCGATACATCGACCGGGAAGGAGCTCTGGGGAGCCGACTTGCCCGCGTCAGGGATCGCGCCCGTCATTTCCTATCGCGATGCGGGCAGCGGCCGGCAATTCATCCTGCTCGCCGCCGGAGGGCACAAGCCCCTGGGCGCGCGAGGCGGCGACAGGCTGGTGGCCTATGCGTTGCCGCAGTGAAAAGTCGGAATTTGAACTGATGATAGCATCGAATAACGCAAGTGTATGGAACAACGGGAGCGCGTCATGACAGGCCTCACAATATTTCGGCGCGACCCGGTCGCGACGGCGTTTGCAGGAGCTGTCGCCCTGCTACCGTCTTCTGCAGCCGTGATTTTCTACTCGCAGGGTTTTTTCCTGGGGCCGGTCACGAAAGAATTCGGCTGGACCCGCTCGCAATTCATGGGGACCGTCACGATGGCGCTGATTGCGCTTGCCGTTCTGTACCCGCTTGCCGGAAGACTGGGGGATCGCTTCGGCGCGCGGCGGGTGCTCGTGCCGGGAATCCTGCTGTTCGGGCTCGGCATGATGTCGCTCTCGCTGGTCGGCGATAATCTGCCGCTTTACGCTATTTTGACGATCCTCATCGGCATGGCGGGCGTGGTGCAATCGCCGCTTCTCTACTCGATGGTCGTGACCCACCGCGCGCCGCTGCGTTCGCGCGGCAAGCTCATCGCGATCTGCACCACCGGTGTTCCGCTCGGCAACATGGCGATCCCGCCGCTCGTGGTGTGGCTGATCGCCGAATTCGGGTGGCGCGGTGCGCGCGTCGGCCTCGGACTGGCGATCCTTCTCTGTGCCCTTCCGGTCGCGCTCCTGTTCATGGGCGATGCCCGCGAACGCATCAAATCCGTATCCGAGAAGACGCGCAGCGCAGCTTTGTCGGTTATTTCGCGCCGGCCCGGCATCCTGCTCCTGTCGGCGATCTTTCTCAGCGGGCTCGCGCTCAATGGCTTTCTTGTCAGCCTCGTGCCCATGGTCACCGATCGCGGTCTACAGCCGTCGGACGCCGCGCGCATTCTCGTCGTGGCGGCGGTCGCGGGCGTCTTCGGACGCATCGGTGCGGGCTGGCTCCTCGACCGCGTCCAGAAACCGCAGATCGGCGTCCTCTGGTATGTCGCCGGCACGATCGGCATCGGCCTGTCCTTCTATCCCGGCGGTTCGCTGGTCCTGACCATCGGCTCGATCTGCCTTGGGCTGGCCCTGGGGGCCGAGACCGAGCTCGGCGCCTATTACACCAGCCGCTTTTATGACCGGAAACATTTCGGCGAAGTGCTCGGCTTGCTGAGCTGCTGCTACACGATCGGCGGTGCCCTCGGCGGCCAGATGTTCAGTCTGTTTTTCGACCAGTTCGGCGATTACGTCCTGGCTTCGATCGTCGCAGCCGTCCTCGTCGCCGTGAGTGCGGTCCTGCTCCTCGCCTTGCCCCCTTATCCGACGCCGTCAGACGATGCCGCTCATTGAGCCGAAGCCTTCCAGACGCGAAGCCGGCAAGGATAATACTTTAAAGTTATATAATTGACTTTCAGGTCAGATTGCATATTTCTGTGTCATCGCAAACCGGCGCCACGCCGAGTCTAGGGAGAGACGAAAGCCATGATTCCCGCTGCCTTCGAAGGGCGCCTTCGCATGCCGGCGATCGTTTCGCCGATGTTCCTGATCTCGAGCCCCGATCTCGTCGTCGAATCCAGTCGCGCGGGCCTCGTCGGTTCCTTCCCGGCCTTCAATCAACGGACGTCCGAAGGCTATGAGGATTGGCTGAAGGATATCCGCGGCCGGCTGACGCCGTCGGACGCGCCGTGGGCGACGCAATTCTCGGTTCACAAGTCGAACGCGCGGCTGGCCGAGGACATTGCGCTGACGGTGAAATATCAGGTTCCGATCCTGATTTCCTCGATCGGTATCACGCGCGAGGTCACCGACGCCGTGCACGCCTATGGCGGCCTGTGCTTCCATGACGTCATCAATGTCCGGCATGCCCAAAAGGCGCTCGAGGCGAATGTCGACGGCATCATTGCCATCGCGTCGGGCGGGGGCGGCCATTCGGGGACGTACAACCCGTTCGCGTTCCTGGGAGAGTTGAGGCCGCTGGTCGGGGACAAGACCCTCATCCTGGGTGGCTGTATCAGTGACGGCGCCTCGCTCGCCGGGGCGATCGCGGCCGGCGCCGACATGGGGTATATCGGGACGCGGTTCATCAACACGACCGAAAGCACGGCGTCGGAGCGTCTGAAGCAGCTCCTCATCGAATCCGATATTACCGACGTCGTCTATACCGACGAGGTCGACGGACTTGGCGGCAGCTGGCTAAAGCAGACGATTCCGGCCCCCGGCTATTTCGGCGACCTCGGAGGCGCCAAGGTCGATATCAGCAAGGTGCTCGGCGAGCCCAAGCGCTGGAAGGACATCCTCAGCGCGGGGCAGGGCGTCGGGTCGATTCACGACGTCGTTCCCACGCGCGAACTGATCGATCAGTTCGAGCGCGAATATCATGAAGCAATCGACAGGCTTGTCGGATTGCGAGGCGCTCGCCCAGACCAAGGAGGCAAAAACGCATGACCGGTTCGACCTTGCAAAAGGATGTGGAAGCGACGGGATTCGAGCATATCGTGGTCGAGCGCCGCGGCCCGATAACCATTCTCACGATCGCACGGCCCGCGGCCCGCAACGCGCTGCACGTTCCCGCGCATTTTGAACTGGCCCGGGCAATCGACGATTTCGCCGCCGACGATGAGGCGTGGGTCGCCATCATCACCGGGTCCGGGGACCGCGCCTTTTGCGCCGGGCAGGATCTCACGCAACCTCTGCCCGTCGATGCTTCGGACCTTCCATCGTCCGGGTTCGGCGGGATGACAACGCGCTTCGACCTGACCAAGCCTGTGATCGCAGCGGTGAACGGCTACGCGTTCGGCGGAGGCTTCGAACTCGCCCTGGCATGCGACCTGATCGTCGCCAGCGAGACCGCCCGCTTTGGGCTGCCCGAGCCGAAGGTCGGCGTCGTTGCGCTTGCCGGCGGTATCCAGCGCATCACGCATGAGCTCGGATTGAAGCGGGCGATGGGTCTGCTTCTGACCGGGGCGACGCTGGAAGCAGCTGACGCGCTGCGCATGGGCGTCGTCAATGAAGTCGTCGAAGGCGATGCGATGGAAGGGGCCCTCCGCCTCGCCGAGACGATCCTCGCCTGTAGCCCGCTCGCCGTGCGGGCGACCAAGGAAGCGGCGATGGCCAGCCTTGCCTCGTCGCTCACGACCAGCATCTTCGACATCTGGGACCGGCCCGCCGTGCAAGAAGCGATCCGCTCCAAGGACGCGCAAGAAGGGCGCAATGCGTTCATCGAAAAGCGTCCTCCGCGCTGGAGCGCGACTTAGGGCCGGGCCGGCCCCTCAGATTGACGATGTTTCGCTGCGGTCGGGGCATGACCGCTCCGATGTTTCGCCCGCTTTCGGGCGGCAGATAAGAAGGTGGTTCGGATGAACCTCGATTTCACGCCAGACGAGGAGCGCTTTCGTGCCGAGGTGCGTTCCTTTCTGAAAGCCAGGCTCCCGGCCCGGATCGCCGACAAGGTGCGCACCGGGAAGCGCCTTCACAAAAAGGACCACGAAGAATGGCATGCCATCCTGCACGAGCGGGGGTGGCTGGCGAGCCACTGGCCGCCCGAGTACGGCGGACCGGGCTGGACCACCGCGCAGGCACATATCTTCGACGAAGAAGTGTCGCTCGCCTTCGCGCCGAGGGTCATTCCCTTCGGCGTCTCGATGCTCGGCCCAGTGCTGATCAAATTTGGCACGAGTGCCCAGAAGCAGCACTGGCTCCCTCGTATTCTCGATGGCACCGACTGGTGGTGTCAGGGCTATTCCGAGCCCGGCGCAGGCTCGGACCTCGCAAGCCTCAAGACGAGCGCCGTACGGCAGGGCGATCATTATCTGGTGAACGGCCAGAAGACTTGGACCACCCTCGCGCAATATGCCGACATGATTTTCTGCCTGGTGCGCACCTCGGCCGAGGGAAAGAAACAGGCGGGGATCTCCTTCCTCCTGATCGACATGAAGTCGCCCGGCGTCGAGGTTCGGCCCATCATCACGCTCGAAGGCGAGCATGAGGTCAACGAGATTTTCTTCACCGACGTTCGCGTCCCGGTGGAGAATCTCGTCGGCGAGGAGAATATGGGCTGGACCTACGCGAAATATCTGCTGACCTACGAACGCACCAGCGAGGCGCGCGTGGGCGCCGCAACCGCGTCGCTCGCTTTTCTCAAGCAGATCGCGCAGACCGAAGAGAAGGGCGGTCGTCCCTTGGCGGAAGACCCGCTCTTCGCCGCGCGTATCGCGCGGGTCGAAATCGACCTCGAGAATATGAAGACCACAAATCTGCGGGTGCTGGCCGGTTCGGGAAGCAGCGCGGCGCCACTCGAACTCAGTGCCATGCTCAAGATCCGCGGGACCGAAATCAGGCAGGAACTCGCCAGCCTCGCGCGCATCGCCCTCGGCCCTTACGCACAGCCCTTCGTGTCCGAGGCGCTCGACGAAGAGTTCCAGGGTTCGCGGATCGGCCCCGACTATGCCGGCGGCCTCGCCGCCCATTATTTCAACGAACGGAAACTTTCGATCTTTGCCGGGTCGAACGAAGTGCAGCGCGAAATCATCACCAAAGTTAGTCTGGAACTCTGACGATGGATTTTCACCATAGCGCGGAACGGTCGATGCTCGCCGAAACGTTCGGTCGCTTTCTCCAGAAGCGGTATCCGGTCGAAGTGCGGCACGAGATCAGCGCGTCGGCGATCGGCTGGTCTCCGGCCCACTGGGCCGAACTGGCCGAGCTTGGGGTCCTGTGCGGGCTGGTTTCGGAAACCGCGGGGGGCTTTGGCGGCAGCGGTTTCGACATTGCCGCGATTTTCGAGCAGCTGGGGCGCGCCATGGCGGTGGAGCCATTTCTCGGGACGCTCATGGCGACGCGGACGCTCGCCATGGTGGGCGGTCACGACGGCCTGATCGGCGACGTCCTGGGTGGCGCCTCGATATTGGCATTCGCACATGAGGAGTCCGCAAGCCGTTATGATCTGACGAACATCGCGGCGCACGCAAGGCGAGATGGAGATGCGTGGCTCCTTAACGGGGGCAAGGCGGTCGTGCCGCAGCTCGAGGCTGCGGATGATATCATCGTCTCTGCGCGCATCGCTGGAATGAAAGGCGAGCGCGCGGGCATCGGCCTCTTCCTCGTGAAGCGCGCGGCGCCTGGAGTTGTTGTCGAGGGATATCCGCTGATCGACGGCGGACGCGCAGGCGAGCTGCAGCTGGTCGACACGCCAGGCCTGCTGCTGACCGACGATGCCCATCCGGTCCTGGAGGATGTCGTCGCGGCCGGCATCGTCGCGCTGAGCTGGGAAGCCGTCGGCATCATGGACATGATCAAAGCGACCACCCTCGACTATCTGCGGACGCGCCATCAGTTCGGCGTTCCGATCGGCAAGTTCCAGGCGCTACAACATCGCATGGCCACCGTCGCGCTCGAGATCGAACAGGCGCGATCGGCGGCGATCAACGCCGCCAACGCCCTGCAGGGCGATCGCGCCAAACGCGAACGGAGTGTTTCGGCGGCGAAGTACACGATCGGGCGAGCGGGCACGCTGGTCGCCGAAGAAGCGATCCAGCTGCATGGCGGCATGGGCATGACCTGGGAGCTTCCGGTGTCGCACTTCGCCAAGCGGCTGGTGATGATCGGTCATCAACTCGGCGATGAAGATCACCACCTCGCCCGGTTCATCCGGTTCGGACAGGCCGCGTGAGCAAAGCAGGCGGCGCACCGGCCTCGGACGGCGGCTGCTATGTCAATCCCATGGTTCTGGTCGATGTCACGCCGACATGAGCGTCGTGTGCGAAGAAATATTCGGCCCGGTCCTCGTCGCGCAACGCTTCGATGACCTGGATCAGGTGGCGCGGGAAGCGAATGACAGCGAATATGGCCTCGGCCCGCACGCGCGGCCGCACCTTTGAACGGGCTGGATCGCGTAGCCCCGCCCGCTCATCATAAATAGGCATTATGGAGCGCATCCAAACTCGAGATTTGCCTAGCATGCGGTGACGTGTCTTAAAACGACTGGCGGTCGCGAGTAGCTGCCAGGCCGTTTTGGGGAGGCGTAATCCATGGTCGACGTTGCCGCGAGTAAAGTGCCAGTATCATACTGGATTGTATGCGGACTGGCATTTTTGGTCGATGTATTTGGCGCCTATGACTATGTAATGATACGGATGCAGGATGATGAATATCTCCGCAGTATGCAGGCCCGTATTCCGAGCCTGATCATAGAATGGTATGATAATTACCCTCTGTGGGCGCATATCGCTTGGGCAAGCTTCACCTGGTTCGCTCTTGCCGGATCGGTGCTCTTGCTGGCCCGTTCGCGTTATGCGGTGACGGCATTTCTGATTTCGACTGTCGGCGCGGTGTTGAACGTGGTTTATCATTTAATGACTCCATTGCCGCCGGTGCTCGATCAGCCCGTCATCAAAGCGATGCCCTATCTGATCGTGGCGATCATGCTGTCGCAATTCTTATATGCCCGAGCAGTCGCGGACAAAGTTTTACGTTAGATTTCGTGGACAACGCCGACTGGGTGAGTCCGGCTTGATTCAGGGATGCTTTTTGGGAGGCACGCTTGGGCGAGCGGATCGGTGTTCGGATGAGAAATGGGCGCTGATCGTGGCTGCCGACCCGCGGGCGATACCGGCCCTATTTTGAAGGTATGATGTGGATTGCCTGGACGCTCACAATGGCGTCACCTGCCCAATGAATATGGGGAGCGGGACAGCGTATCCCGGCGCTAACGGCGCTTCGCTGCCGAATGTACTGAATGAATTCAAGATCCGTATCGATTGGGAGAATTTCTGGGCGACCAGACGCCAAGCCCGATCGCCTATTATCAACTGGTATGAGGAATTCATCCATGACTTATCTGGCAGGTCGTTCGGCGTTGGTCAGCGGCGGGCTGCGCGGAATCGGGGCTGCGGTCGTCGATCGCTTTGTCGCAGAAGGCGCGTCCGTGTTTGTTCTCGATCTTCAACAGGCATCAAGCCCAGCCGTAGAAGATCTTTTAAGTAAATATGGAGGGGCGGTTCGTTATTGCCAACTCGATGTGACCCAAGAGGATGGTTGGTATGAGGTTGCGAATATTTTGCAAAAGGAAGCAGGGGGCTTGGATGTGTTCGTCAGCAATGCAGGCATCGATGGCGGCGGGAATGTTGAAAGCTTGACCTCTGAGTATTTTCGTAAAGTGATGGATGTCAACGTGGCAGGCATGCTGTTTGGCGTAAAAGCTTTAAAAAACCTTCTGGAATCCCGTGGCCGGGAAGCCACTGGAGAGTCCAGCATAATTATGGTGTCCTCGGTGATGAGCCAAATCGGACTTGCGGATGCGGCGCTATATTCAGCCAGTAAGGGCGCCGTCCGTGCGATGAGCCGAGCGCTGGCGATGGAATTTGCTTCAGCGAAGATCCCGATCAGGGTGAATACGGTATTTCCAGGATGCGTGGATACGCCGCTTCTTATGGACACGCTGGCCACAATTGCGGATTCGGGCAAAGCGGGAGGCCTTGATGACATCATCAACGCGCTTGTCGGCGCCGTACCGTTGGGACGGTTGGCGCAGGCGCGAGAAATAGCGAACGCCATTCTTTTTCTCGCAAGCAGTGAGAGTAGTTACATCACTGGCGCTGAGATTGTCGTGGACGGTGGATGGACGGCCCAATAAGGTGGATAACGTCGCTGCCAACTTGGTCTGCAAATGTGAAGCCGTTTGCCGACGCAGCATGTCGTTCGTGAGTCCCGCCCAGTTTCTCGGTGCCGGCGTCGGTCCGGCCATCGCTTCGGCGGGTGTGCATGCCAACGATGTCCGGGGTGCGCTTTAAATCGCGGCGCTTATGCTGGCAGCTTCCTTGGGGGTGCATGGCAATCGCGGTCGTCGGGCGTTCGCCTTTAACAACTCCGGAGCGCAAAACGAAAACGCCGTCGTCACCGTCCGAATGACCCATATTCTTATTCTGGCCGAATTGGCGGAACAGTTCAGTTCGCCCCTAGTCCTTGCCCATATCAGCTGGCGGCGCGGTGATCGTCGAGGGTGTCGATGTCAAAGGTGCTGCCGGCGTCGTCGGTGGCGATCTCTTCTACGCCGCTCATGTCCTGCAAAAGTTCGCGAGCAACTCTGTCGCCGGACAACGCCCGTACCGCCGGAAAAAGCGCGCTGGAGATCCCGACAGGATGCGCGGGCCGTCCCTGGCAGACCGGACCGGCCGCCCGCGCCCCTTCCGCCAGGGCAGCAAGGACGCGGCGGGCGAGTTGCGCGGGCACGTCGCCCAAGAAAACCATCGCGCCTGTCGCGTCCGACGGCAGCGCCGCAATGCCGCAACCGAGCGAAGCCGATAGACCCTGCGACCAATCAGCGCAGTGGGCAAAGGCAAGGCGCGGGTCGATCGTATCGCGCAGCGCCGCCCGGACGGCTTCCGCCTCCGCACCCAGGACTACGCGGACCGCTTCAACCCGTAGGGCCAGCGCCGTGTCGACGGCCCATGCGATGAGCGGTCGCCCTCGGAACTCGGTCGATAGCTTCCCGCCGCCAAAACGCCGCGCAGCCCCCCTGCCAGAACTATGGCATGAACTCCGTTAGGCAACGGTCGTCTCATGCACCGCGGCCTCTATCAATAGGGGCCGGCAAGCGTCGGCCTTCCTGTAGCTTGCGATTATTTCTGCGGCGACGGCCACAGCTACTTCCCAGGGAGACTTCGCCGCGATTGGCAGTCCGATCGGCGCGCGCAGGCGGCCAATCTCATCGTCATCCAGCCCCGATCTGCGCAGGCGTTCAAGTAGTTCGGGTACGCGGCGACGCGATCCGAGCAGGCCGACGTATCCGGCGTCGGAGCGCAGCGCCTGCACGAGCACCCTTTCGTCGGCGTCGATTTCGTGCGTCGCGACGGCGATGGCCGTCCAGCGATCGGGAACCATGTCGGTGAGGGGCAAAGGCACTGTCTCCGGGCGATATGGCATGTCGAACGCAGGCGAGGGCGCCGGACCTGATGGCGCGTGCAGCGATGTCTGCCATCCGACGATCCGGCCCAGCCTCGCGATCGCCAGGGCGAACGGATCGGTGCCGACTACCGCCAGCCGCTGATACGGCGCATAGAGCCTTGCGAATTCAGAACGTCCCACTTGTGCCGGATCATGCGGGATGCACCGGCGGAAGCGGCCGTCGCTTTCCCAACGGGCCAGCCTGCGCGTGTTCGTCAGCTGCCGCAGATCGGCCAGTGCGCCGTCGTCCGGCTGTACGCGCTCGACGAGCAACTCCACCCGTCCGCCGCAGGGCAGGCGCATGTCTATGAAAGGGCTGCCGCGCCCATAGACCAAGGTGCGCGGCGTCCCGTCGGCCATGACTTGCCGGGCATGAAGCACGACGTCGGGCTCGATACAGCCGCCCGACAGGTAACCCCACGAATGGTCGGCGGTGACCACCATCTGCGCCCCGACCGGCCGCGGCCCCCCATCCGCGGCGATGATCGTGGCCAGGGCAAAAGTCTGGCCCGCGTCCAGGGCACCGAACATGTGCGGGCGCATATCGTCGTCGAGCCCGGTTTCGAGCCAGTCAGTCATCGATCTGACATCGAGCGCGAGGCGCATCACCGGCGAACTTGTCGTTCCAAATGCCTTTTTTCCTCGGGTTCGAGCGCCAAGGGCATCGTCCGTCGGCCCGCAGCCCCAAGCGCCACCGCAGCGCGCGGTCATCCGGGTGGCGCGTTGGAAGCATCTTCAAATCACGGTCACTTGGCCAGTTCGGAGCGGGTGTCGATGATCCGGAGAAGGACCACTTGTTCGTTGTTCGGGGCGAGAAGCGACCGTGTACCGCCACCATCGACCGAGAGCGCGTCGAATGACTGTAGGTCAAACGTCTCTCCATCAACGGTCAGCTGGCAGGATCCCCCCCTGACGGGAACGAACACTTCCGTAGCGGCTGTCGGCTCGACATCGAGAGAACCGTTCACGAAGACGAACTGGGCGGTTACATGGTGAGGAGTCGAGATGCCTGCATCGGCTTGGTCCGTTGCGATTAGCGGTACGATGCCGCCCTCATCCGGAGCCTTGGATGCGAGGTCGGAGATGCGAGCTATATAAGACTGAATACCATCTTCATCGACGGAGTCACCCCAGCCCGAACCGTATTTCGCATATTTTTCGGCGCCGCCCTCTTCATCGATGAGCGCTTGTGAAATCACGATCCCGTCGTCGGGGTCGCGCAAGGTGGTGTCGAATATCGCCAGCAGCATGCCGGGCTGCTCGCGGTTAGAGTGGAATTTCCGCATCACCTTCGGCGGTACGGAAAACATGTCGAGCGGCCCCAAGTCGACATAATGCTCCGCATGATTGCCCCAGAAGAAGCGATAGCCGCCTTGCAGGACCATGAATATCTCGGAATAGTCATGCGAGTGAAGCGGCGGCTCCGTCGCAGCGCCGGAGACGAGATAGTCCAAATGGAACTTGTGCGTGCCTCGTAGCGCTGCCTTCGGATGCTGACCGAGAACATGACTGATCGATCGCCGCCGCGCTGGCTCCATTACATCCGGATAAGCCTCAGTGTCCTCCTGAAGATCCGCATGACGGACGTGCCGCAATTGAACGGGGAGGTTCGATAGGGTCGTCTGATTCATATTCCTGTTACTCCTTAATTGAGGGCTTTGGCAGGGAGCGAGCCTCTGGCGTCGACCCGCCGTTGCCATCGCGTTTCAGCCGGTGAGACACTGTTTCAAACGTGCTCGCTGCATTGAGAATTTGGGCGTGCACAATCCCCTGCTCGGGGAACCAATGCCAAATGGACGGAGCAGTGAGCCGATCAAGCATCACGTCAGAACTTGTAGCCAATCGTGAGATCGAGGGTGAAGGGCGGCTCAATATAGGCGTTGGTCACTCCACCGGTGAGTGGCGTCCCCGTAAAGCCGCTTGTGGCGACCACCTTGTTCGTGATGTTCTTTGCGGCAAGGCTCGCATACAACCCGTCCACCACCGAACTCTTGTGCGAGAGGGTTAGGTTGTACCGCGTCCGCGACGGTGCCGAAGCAGCCACGTCGGTGTTGAACGCCGAGAAATACACCTTGCTTGTATAGATGACTTCTCCCCCGAGCGTGAACTCGCCCAGATTTGAGTCGATCGTGTAAGCCGCCCCCAACCTGCCGGAGAATTTCGGCGAGAGCGGCAGTCTGTTGCCTTTGAGATTGAAGGCGGCCTGACCATAGTTGTCGATCGATACGCCATCCCCCAACGGGCGCAGCGAATCTGCGGATATGAAGTCCGTGAACTCGGAATGGAGATATGATCCGCTCAGGTCGAACTGCAGGGCAGGGATTGGCTTGGCAGTGATTTCCGCCTCTATGCCGTAGATCTTTGCCGCCGCAGCATTTTCAAGAACGGCACTTGCGACGACGGTCTTGTAAAGTTGCAGTTCTTTATAGTCGTAGTAGAAACCCGACAGATTCGTACGCAACCGCCCGTCCGCGAAGGTCGACTTCATGCCGGTCTCGTAATCCGTGATCTTCTCAGGGTTTACGGCTCCTGCCGGCACACCAAAATTATATGTTCCTGATTTGAAGCCGCGGGAAACAGAGGCATAGAGCAAAGTGTTCGGCGTAGCCTGGAATTCTAAACCGATCTTGGGCGAGAAGTTCTTAAATGTCTTTGCAGGATCGCAGTCGCTTGGGTCAGCGAAGCCGATCGTCATGAGGCCTTTGCCGCACTGGATGCTGAGATTGGCCTCGTCCGGCACCGTTTCCAGGCGGCTCGGATCGAACGGCGTGAAGAGATCAAAGGCGCCACGATTGATCGCGGTCTTTCGCTCGATGCTGTACCTTGCGCCAACGGTGGCACTAAGCTGGTCGCTGACCCGATAGGTCAACTGCCCGAACGCAGCGAAGGCCCGGGTGTCGAGGTTCGATCCAGCGAAATAACCCTGGGCGAGATATTCCTGCGCGATCGGAACGCCGAAGGCTATCGGAAGATAGATGTTGCTCGCCGGTATCGCGACGCCGCCGTGCAGCTTCTCCTGAAAGTAATAGCCGCCGATGATGAGGTCGTAGTTGTCGGTCTGACGCGAGAACTGGAGCTCCTGGCTGAATTGCTGCGCGTGCTCGTATAGCGTGAGCGGGGAGAGCAGTGCGGCAGACGTTTGGTCGAGCTCGCCTCGGCCGGACGTGTCTGTTTTCCGGTAGGCGGTGATCGCCTTGATGTCGAACTCGTCAAACTCGTAACTGGTGTGGGCCGACAGGCCCCAGAAGCGATTGCGACGGATGGGATCGGCTTCCGAGGAAATATCGCGCAGCCTCGTCGGTACTGCGCCACCGAGGAGCGTGGCGCCTAACGGAGCAGCGTTGTTGGGCGCGGTACCGGCGAAGTGGGGTGCCTGAGCATCGTCCGCGCGCGAATAATCCGCCGTCAGCTTGATCTCGAAGCGATCGCTCGGCCGAAACAGAAGCTTGGCGCGGACCGCCCGTTCATTATTGTCGTCGATGTCGTTGCCGGTGAACTGGTTGGTGCCCCAACCGCTGCGCTCATCGGCCTTTGCGGCAATGCGGAACAGAATCTTGTCGGAGTTCGCGAGCAGCGGTCCGCCGGCGGCGGCTTCGAAACCAAAATGGTCGTACTTGCCTGCCACCAGCTGCGCAAAGCCTTGAAAGGTTGTGGTTGGATCGGCCGTGATCACATTGACCGAGCCGCCAGTCGCATTTCGTCCGTAGAGCGTGCCCTGCGCACCGCGCAGAACCTCAACCCGCTGGACATCGAAGAAGCTCCCGAGGATGCCGGTCGTCCGTTGGAAATATACGCCATCGAAATGGGTGGCGATCGGGCTTTCCGAGCCAATGTTGTTCACCAGGAAGCCGATGCCGCGTAGCGTCACGTTGGCGGCGCCGTAAGACTGCGACATCTGCAGATTCGGCACGCTGGCGGCGAGGGTATTGATATTCGAAATACCCCCCATCCGCATGGCGTCGCCAGATACCGCCGTGATCGCCAGTGGCGTCTTCTGAACGGACTCTTCGCGCTTCTGCGCCGTTACAATGATCTCCTGAATAGCGTCAGGTCCTGCCTGCGCGGGCTGGTCGTCACTTACTTGCGCGAACGCTGGAGCACCTGCAAGCATAGTGGAAGTGGTTAGCAGAAATATCTTTGATAGTGATCTCATGAGATCGTCTCTCCCCTATCGCCGGATTGATAAATCCGGTCGTTTTAATTGAAATCAACTTGGTAGCTGATCTGGTTAGATTAGTGATCAGGCGGTCGCCAATGTGCGGCGACGCGGACAATATATGCCAAGCGGGATAATTGGTCGCAATCCGACGACTCAAATAGGGTTATTGATTCAAGCAATGATACTTGGCCACGAGCGAACGAGCGTCCGGACATACAAACGAAAAAAGGAGACTGACTTATGTAGGTCAGTCTCCCTCTGGTTTCACAGTGGCGGGAAAGCTCAGGCGAAATGGGCCGGATCGAAAAGCGCCGCCAGCCCGACGAATGGCGCGAGTTGCTGAAGGCTGGTGACTTTCAGAAGGCCGCTACGGACGAAGGGAAAGGCGTTAACCATGCCACTAACTTCCGCCACGGTGTCAGCCTCGAAAATCAGGATAACCCCGATCCGATCCGTCTGGAAATTAATGTCCCGAAGAGTTCCTTCGCTCCAGTATTTCCATACCAGCTTCTCTTCAGCTATGTTGTCGGGGGTTTGGAACTCTTCGACAGATGCGCCTTCGCGCGCGTCCAGTTGGACGAAAACCTTCATCTTGTACTCCTTGGGTTACAGGCGTTGGATGTCCGCCGATCCGATCCTCAGGCGAAATGCTTGCTGACCGGCAACGAGCGAATGCGCTTTCCCGTCAGCGCAAAAATCGATGCGGTCAGCGCGGGGGCGATCGCGGGCACGCCAATTTCCCCGGCGGCTCCCGGTATCTGATCGCCCGCTATCAGGAAGACGTCGACAGGGGGTACCTCAGCCAGCATGATCGCGGGATAATCATGAAAATTCGACTGCTCGACCTGCCCATCCTTGATGGTAATTTCACCCTTTAGCGCCGCGGTCAGCGCGAAAAGGGCTGCCCCCTGAATTTGCGCAATCACATTGGCGGGATTGACCGAAAAGCCATGGTCGACGGCGACGACGATCCGATCCACTTTTGGTTTTCCGTCCACGAGCGAGGTGTCTACGACGGTGGCGACGCGGCAGAGCCACCGCTCCTCGGTGTAACAGGCAAAGCCGAGTGCGTGCCCCTCGCGTGCAGCGCCCCAGCCTGCCTCCTTCGCGGCCTTGTTGACCACGGCCAGAAGGCGCTTGTCGCCAGCCAGCCACGGGCGGCGCATGGCGATCGGGTCCAGCTTGGCTGCCACCGCGAGCTCGTCAATCAGCGATTCCAGAAAGAAGATGTTGGGCGGCACGGCGATCCCGCGCCACGGTCCATGCCTTACGGCGCTGGTCGTCGGCGCTACCTCGAATAGTGCGTTCGCGGCCGGATAGGTCTTGGTGTTGAGGGCGTCAATCAGCATGAAATCGACGCCCTTTTGCACAAGATAGGGACGCTGGTCACTCCAAGGGCCACGCCCGGCCACGCGCATGCGGAGGGCGGAGAGGTTGTCCTTTGCGTCCAGAGCCGCCTCAGCCCTGATCGCGGTGAACGGGCGGTATTGATCGTGCTGTATATCCTCCTCGCGCGACCAGATTAGCTTGATCGGGACCGCCGCCCGCTGCGCGATCTTTACGGCCTGCTCTACATAATCGAGGTCGCCACGCCGCCCAAAGCCTCCCCCGGCATAGGTGACCGTGAGATGGACCTTTTCCTCGGGCAAGCCGGCTGCGGAGGCTGCGGCGCGCCGCTGGACCGTTGGCCCCTGTGCGCCGGTCCAGATTGACAGCCCATCCGCCGTAAATTCGGCGACCACGGACATTGGTTCCATCGTCGCATGGGCGAGATGAGGGACATCATAGTCCTGCGCGACCTTGGTCTTGGCGGCCGCGAACGCAGCGGCGGCATCGCCTTTGACTTCGAACGGCAACGCGCCTGGACCATCGAGCGCAGCCTTGAGTTTTGCCAGTTCGGTCGCCGTACTGGCCTGCGCATTGGGAGCGTCCGACCACTGGATGTCCATCTCCTCCAGCGCGGTATTCGCCGTCCACCAGCTGTCGGCGACGACCGCGGCAAAATTATCGATCAGATAGACGTGTTTGACGCCCTTTCGCGCCCTGGCCTTAGCTTCGTCCGCGCGCACCGGCTTCGAGCCAACGACGGGTGCATGCCGGATGGCCGCATACAGCATCCCGGGCCGCACCACGTCGACGGCGAAGATGGCGCTGCCGTCAACCTTGGATGGGATGTCGAGGCGCTTCTGCGGACGCCCGATCAGTTTCCATTCCGCTGGATCGCGCAACGCGGGCTTGGCGGGGACGGGCAATTCAGCCGCAGCCGGAGCGATCGCTGCAAACATTATTGATCGTCCGGAGCCGACATGCTTCACCGCAGCATCGGCTGTACTGCATTCGGCTGGATTCACTTGCCATTTCTGGGCCGCCGCAAGCGTCAACATCTCGCGCATCTGCGCTGCGGCTGTTCGAACTGGCATGAAGAAACCGGCGGTTACCGTACTGCCGCCCGTCACCTGCTCTCCCGCATAGAGCTGTCCTGGCTGACCCAGCAGCATGTTGCGATATTCGGGAAGACCGGTCGCTAACTCGAAGCGGGTCTTGTTCCAATCGGCCCCTAGTTCGTCGCAAGCGATCATCGCCAGCGTTGACGACGTGCCCTGCCCAATCTCGGCGGCGGGAGAGAGGAAGGAGATTGAATTGTCCGCGTGCAGCCGGAGGAAGGCGTTGGACGCGACCGTCTCGGCCAAGACATCGGGTGACGACGAACCGGATGTGCAACCCTCCAGCGAAATTGCGATCTGGAGCAGGACGACGGAACCTGCGACCGCACCGCTCCGGCGCAGGAATTGACGTCGGTCCAGCTTGTGCGCACGCGTCTGGCCTTGGGTCATTGAGCGCACTCCATTAAGCGGTGGCGGCTGCTTTGATCGCCGCGCGGATGCGGTGATAGGTGCCGCAACGACAGATGTTGGTGATGGCGGCATCGATGTCCGCGTCCGATGGATCCGTATTGGTCGCAAGAAACCCAGCCGCAGCCATCAACATGCCGCTCTGGCAATAGCCGCATTGCGGCACCGCATGCTCAATCCAGGCTTGCTGCAACTTATGCGAGCGATCGTTTGACAGACCCTCAACCGTCAGGACAGACTTACCCTCGACTTCACTTACCGGCACCGAACAGGAGCGTTGGGCGTCGCCATCGACATGCACTGTACATGCGCCGCATAAACCCTTGCCGCAGCCAAACTTCGTCCCAGTGAGGCCGGCGTTTTCACGGATCGCCCACAAAAGCGGCTTCTCTGGATCAACATCGACGCTAACGGGTTCTCCATTCAGTCGGAATGATATCATCTCTCACTCCCAACGAGCGCCGCCTCGGCCTTTGCGATTGCGGTGTAAAAGTCACGCAGAATTGCCGTGTATCTTTCTGGCTTAAGCACGGCGGGGTAATGTTCGCCGCCCTCGATCTTGTGCCGCGCACTACGGCTATACCGCGCGGCGATCTCATTCTGCATAGTTGGATCGATCAACGGGTCGTCGTCGCACTCAATTAAGGCAACTCGTTCCGCGGAAATGTCTATCACGGGCGCCACATCGCTGAACCTTAACCCGCGTAGCCGAGATTGCAGCCCTTCTCCTGACTGAACCGGTCCCACCAATTCTCCAATAATTTCAGATAGTTGCGTATGCTCTGCGCTCTGGCCGGCCTTAGCCTGAGCGCCGCGATTAACCATGGTCACAAGGTCGGCGCCGCTCATGGCCAAGGCCATATCGAGGAAGTTCTGTTTAGCTTGGCTGTCGATGAAGCTGTTAGCGAGCACGGCGCCGGCCACATATTGAGGAAAAAGCGCACCGAAAAATTGAAGCCACAGGCCGCCAAACGAACTACCCGAAAAAACTGCGCGGGAAATCCCAAGTTCATCGAGGAACGTGCGGAAACCATTCGCCAGCGATTGGCAATCGCTAACCTCTGGGTAAGTGACGGCGATGATTCTGATATCTTGGCCGAGCGTAAGCATTTGATTGAAATAAATGTCGCCGGTGCCTTGAGCGCCGGGCAGCAACACTAGCGGAAACCCTTCTTCTTTGGTTTCCACGAATGACCAAACTTCGCCATCGACCAAAAGCGACCGATGCACAAAGCGCGTTCTAACCTTATCAAGAATGCTCAATTTCTACGCCTTCGCCTCATCCTCAAACGTCTTTTCTCGCGTTCTTTGGCCACTCTAACTGATCACCGGGCAGCGGCTATATCGGACCAGTAATCCGATCATTGATCCGGGAAATGACACAACGACAAATGGCCTAAAGCCAAGTTCACGGACGTGGGCCACCATCGAAGCAATGCTTGAGCTGCCAAGGGGAGGTGATCTCGATGTCGGCGCGGACATACGGATTTGGGACTTTAGAGCAATTCGGCAAGGCGCCCCCGGACGATATCATCTGCCTCGACCATGATACGCTCGATCAATGCAGCTACCGTAGGGATGTCGTCGATCAGCCCTGCCACCATGCCGCAACTCCATGCGCCGGCCTCCATCTCGCCGTCGATCATCACACGCGGATAGACGCCGCCGACGTAGTTGCGGATGTCATCGATGGTCACGGCCGATCCTTTTGCTCGCTCGACATCCAGCAGTTGCTCCACCGCTCGATTATTGAGGACGCGCTCGGTGTTGCGCAGCGGTCGCATCACGAGCCTGGTGTCCAGTTCGCTCGCCTGCACTATTGCGCGTTTGACATTGTCGTGGACCGGTGCGTCATGCGTTGCGACGAAACGCGTTCCCATGTTGATGCCGTCGGCGCCGAGCGCCAGAGCGGCGACCAGACTCCGCCCGTCAGCCATGCCGCCGGATGCGATGAACGGGATGCGCAATGCGTCGGCGGCACGGGGCAGCAGAATCATGTTGGGGATATCGTCTTCACCGGGATGGCCCCCGCATTCGAAACCATCAATGCTCACCGCCGCACATCCCAAGCGCTCGGCCGTAAGGGCGTGCCGGACTGAGGTGCATTTGTGGAGGACTTTGATACCTGCCGCGTCGAGCATCGGCATATAGGGCGCCGGGCTGCGTCCAGCGGTCTCGACGATCCGGACCCCGCCTTCTATGATCGCCTGAATATACTCGGCATAGGGCGGTGGATTTAGCGACGGGAGAAATGAGACGTTTACGCCGAAAGGCGCGTCAGTCATTCCCCGACAGCGCTCAATCTCATGCAAAAGAGCTTCGGGCGTGCGCTGGGTGAGTCCGGTGATGATGCCGAGACCGCCTGCATTGGAAACCGCCGAAGCAAGTTCTGCGAATCCCACGAAGTGCATGCCGCCCTGAACGATCGGATGGGCTATGCCAAACAGGTCGGTGATTCTGGTCCGCACTTGTTATTCTCCCAAGAAGCAAATGATGGAATGGCCACTGTGGCATCGGCGTCGCGTGCAAGCGCGACCCGCGCGGCGTCGGCGCCCGAACGTGATCGCAGGGCCATTCAAGATGCTGATAGGCGCTCAGGCACGTGGCACCATCATCACTATGATCAATGACGAAATTGCGCGAGCAGAATGGCATCATAGGCCCAGGCTGCTCTAAAGAATGATGGGATTGAGGTAAGGGAGTGAATGAAATTCATATCAAACTCCACCAATAACGCGATGATTCCCAATATGCGCCTTTGCGCGAAGTAATCGCGCCATATCAAGATCGGCCGGAATCTGGACGACTTGGGTAAATCGTCGCTGTCGACCTGCCACAATCGCGGCGCCCCGCCAGGATCGGTGAAATACCGTCATTGTCTGCACGCCAATATTTTGGCTTCACCGACCTCTGGTAGCGGATACGGGACGGCAACTCCGCCGCCTCTTGCGACGACGGCGTGCGACGCGGCTGAAGCGACTGGAAAGAAATTCGAACGGCACTGCGGTGCCAATGCCTGCTGAATGACAATGACGATGAAGGGCCCGGAAATGATGCTGCACGATTTGGCTCTCGAGGATCGATATCGGTTCGACGGCAAGCCATTCTATCTCAGCGGCACGCAATCACTCGTGCGGCTCTTCCAGCTCGAACAGCGTCGGCGGGCCGAGCAAGGTTTGAATACCGCAGTTTATATTACCGGTTATCGGGGGTCGCCGCTGGGTACGCTGGATCAGACTTTCGCCCGCGCGAGTAAGCTTGTCGATCCGGCCATCAGCCTGCAACCTGCGGTCAATGAGGATATGGCGGCCACCGCAGTCTGGGGCACGCAGCAGGTCGGAACCTATGGCGAAGGACGTGTCGATGGCGTCTCCGCCGCATGGTATGGCAAAGGCCCGGGTGTAGATCGTACCGGCGACGTATTCAAACACGGCAACCTTGCCGGATCCGCCCGGAACGGCGGCGTTCTCGTCATCGCGGGCGACGATCATATCTGCAAATCCTCGACGACCGCCCATCAGTCGGAATATGCGCTGATGGCCGCGATGATCCCCGTGCTGGCGCCTTCGAGCATCTCGGAACAGATGGAGTTGGGGCTAATCGGCTGGGAAATGTCCCGCTACACCGGGTTGTGGGTCGGATTGAAGGTCGTAACCGAGATCATGGACAGTAGCGAGAGCGTGTCCCACGATCCAAGGATCGATGTCTCGACCCCGACGGATTTCGAAATGCCCGCCGATGGGGTCTCGTTGCGCTCGCCTGACACTGCGCTCGCGCAGGACGAGCGGTTGCACAGGTTCAAGATTCCGGCAGCGCTTGCCTTTGCGCGCGCAAACCGGCTCGATCATGTCGTCTTCGGAGCAGGCGACGCACGCATCGGGATCGTTACGGTAGGCAAGGCGCATGCTGACACGTTGCAGGCGCTTGCGGATCTCGGCATCGGGGAACGACAGGCAGCCGCATTAGGTCTGCGCCTCTACAAGGTTGCGATGCCTTGGCCGCTCGAGCCTGAGGGCATCAGAGAATTCGCGACCGGGCTGGAGCAAATCATCGTCGTCGAGGAGAAGCGCGGACTGGTGGAGGACCAGCTCCGCAAGCATCTTTACAGTTTGCCGAACGCGCCTGTCATCGTTGGAAAATGCGACGAGAAGGGGCAATGGCTATTCCCTTCAAATGGGGAACTAGGTTCCGGCCTTATCGCGGCCCGGCTGGGAAAACGCCTCCTCGCACGCGGAGGCGACGCGGAATTGGCGGCGCGGGTCGCGCGCCTGGTGGACAATGGCGCGGCGCTGAGCGGCTTGGCGAGCCTGGCTGAGCGCCCACCGCATTTCTGTTCCGGCTGTCCGCACAACAGCTCGACCAACGTTCCCGAGGGCAGCCGCGCGTTCGCCGGCATCGGCTGTCACGGCTTGGTGCTGCCGATGGAGCGCAATACCTCCAGCTACACACATATGGGTGGCGAGGGCGCGAACTGGGTCGGTCTGTCGCGCTATTCGACGAGCGATCACGTCTTCCAAAATCTCGGTGACGGCACCTATTTCCATTCCGGCTCGCTGGCCATTCGCGCGGCGATCGCGGCCGGCGTCAACATCACCTATAAGATTCTGTTCAACGACGCCGTGGCCATGACGGGTGGACAGGCGATGGATGGCGAGCTGACGGTCGATCGTGTCGCCGCGCAGGTCGCGGCAGAGGGCGCGGCGCGCGTCGTGATCGTGTCTGACGACCCCGACCAGTATCCCGCTGGCTTGTTCGGCAAACAGGTGGCCATCCATCCGCGTGCGGAACTCGATCAGGTTCAACGTCAGTTGCGCGACATCGCGGGCGTCACCGTTCTCATCTACCACCAAACCTGCGCGACCGAGCTGCGGCGCCTGCGTAAGCGGGGGAAAGTGCCCGACCCGCAAGTGGCCGTGTTGATCAACGACCTGGTCTGCGAAGGGTGCGGCGATTGCTCGCGCGCTTCCAATTGCCTGTCGGTCGTCCCGGTCGAGACTGAATTCGGCCGCAAGCGTAGCGTCGACCTATCGACCTGCAACAAGGATCGATCGTGCCTCGATGGTTTCTGCCCGAGTTTCGTGACCGTCGAAGGGGGCAAGCTGCGTAAGCCGACGCCCGCCCTGACGGGCGGAGAGGCCATACCCGACCCGGTGCCGGCCATCGACGGCGAAAAATGCTCGCTGGTGGTAACGGGCATAGGCGGAACCGGCGTCGTAACGATCGGCGCAATCATCGGCATGGCCGCCCATCTGGATGGGATGGCCGTGCGCGTCATGGACATGACCGGCCTGGCGCAAAAGGGGGGCGCCGTGGTCAGCCACATCCAGCTCGCCCCCAATGCTGACGACATACGCGCGTCCAAAATCAGTGCGGGCGCCGCGGACCTTCTCCTGGTCTGCGACCTGGTGGTCGGTGCCTTGCCGGACAATCTCGGTCGCATCTCGCGCGGCACCGGCCGCGTGATCGCCAACGGTCGGGAAAGCATCACCGGCGCCTTCACCCGTGACCCCGACGTTCGCTTGCCGACATCGGCATTGCGCAAGGCGCTGAAATCGATGGTGGGAGATGAACGGGTTGATCTCTTCGACGCAACCGATCTCGCGACCCGCCTGGTGGGTGACGCCGTGGGCACGAACCTCTTCCTGGTGGGATTTGCATGGCAGAGAGGTTTGCTGCCCCTTTCCTTCGAAGCTCTCGATGGCGCTATCGCTCTGAACGGGGTAGCAGTGCCGCTCAACCGTCAGGCGTTCGAATGGGGGCGGCGGGCTGCGCTCGATCTTCCTGCTGTACGGGCTATGGCGCAGGGCGATCAGCCGCCGCACCACATCCTCTCATCTTCGCTCGACGAAGAAGTGGCCCGCCGGGTCGCGTTCCTGACGGATTATCAGGATGCCGCCTATGCGCGACGCTATGCCGACGTTGTGGAGCGCGCGCGCGCGGCGGAGGCGGCCGTCCTTCCAGACAGCGACAAGTTCGCCCGGGCAGTCGCTCGATCGCTCTTTCGGCTGATGGCCTATAAGGACGAATATGAGGTGGCGCGGCTGCACACTCAATCGGGCTTCCGCCAGTCTATCGAGGAGCGCTTCGAAGGGCCGTTCAAGCTCAGCTTCCATATGGCGCCGCCACTATTTGCCCGTCGCGACCCCGTGACCGGCCACCCGCGCAAGTCGCGGTTTGGCGGGTGGATGTATCCGGCGCTGGCATTGCTCGCACGCGGACGCTTTTTGCGTGGCACGATGTTTGATGTGTTCGGCTACACAAAGGAACGCAGGCTGGAGCGTCAGCTGGCCGACGATTTCCGCGCGCTGGTACTGGACACGCTTCTACCTGCCCTGAACTCTCAGAATATTTCCGATGCGGCCAAGGTTGCCGAAGCGGCGCAAGCCATTCGCGGCTTTGGGCATGTGAAGCTGAACAGTGTTGCGGTGGCGCGGCAAAGGCAGGTGGACGCCCTCTCCTCATTCCGCGCGGCAGAGCGCCCGTCGGGCGCATCGCACCGTTCGCCCGTAATGGCTTCAAGTGGAATGGCTTGAGAGTGAACAAGCCTGCTTTTCCATCTTTATTGTCGAGGTCTATCTATGTCCGAACCTACAACCCCGCACAATTCTGAATCCTTGGACGCGCGGCACGCGCGGCTCGCGGCGGCGCTGCGCGCGGCGGATGTCAATCGCACGCCGATCCGGCCGCTTCGCGACAGTGCTGCGGAGCTTGGGGTTTCGACGACGCAGGAAGGTGCCTATGCCGTCCAGCGGCAGGTGCGCGAACTGCGTACCGCGGCCGGTGACCGGGTAATCGGCCGCAAGATCGGCCTGACTGCGGCCACGGTACAGCGGCAGCTGGGCGTGGACCAGCCCGACTATGGTACGTTGTGGGCTTCAACGGCCTATGGCGATGGCGCGACGGTCTCGATTTCGAGTTTGATCCACCCGAAAATCGAGGCGGAAGTCGCACTCGTTCTAGAGCATGATCTGCACGACCCCGACCTCATGCTCGTAGACATCATCAAGGCAACGGCCTTCGTGCTACCGGCGCTCGAAATCGTTGATAGCCGCATCATCGACTGGGACATCCAGCTGTTCGATACGGTCGCTGATAATGCGTCGGCTGCGGGCTTTGTATTGGGTGCCGATCCAAAGCGTCTCGACCAGGTCGATCTGCGGGATGCGACGATGGCGATGACCGAAGATGGCCGGACCGTTTCGCAGGGCCTTGGCAGCGATTGCATGGGTCATCCGCTTAACGCCGCCACTTGGTTGGCGAGGCAATGCTGTGCTTACGGCGACCCGCTCAACGCGGGGGATATCATATTGACCGGCGCGGTCGGTCCAATGGTCACGGTGAGGCAGGGTGCTCGTTACGAAGCCCATATAAGCGGTCTCGGGCGTGTTGCAGCCGAATTCTCATAGGAGCTTGAGGGATGACTAAGGTGAAGGCGGCGATCATCGGATCGGGCAATATCGGCACCGATTTGATGATCAAGATGATCAAATATCCGCAGAATATGGAGCTAACGGCGGTGGTCGGCATCGATGCTGCTTCCGAGGGACTGGCGATGGCTCGGGAACGCGGGGTCGCCACCACGCATGAAGGGTTGGATGGACTGCGCGCCCTGCCCGACTATGCCGAGATCGGCATCGTGTTCGACGCGACCTCCGCTTACGCCCACAAGGCACACGACGAGGCGCTGCGCGCCGACGGCAAGCTCGTGGTCGACCTGACCCCTGCGGCGATTGGTCCCTTCACGATTCCGCCCGTGAACATGGAACGGAATCTCGAAGCGACGAACGTGAACATGGTGACGTGCGGCGGCCAGGCGACCATCCCGATGGTCGCCGCGGTAAGCCAGGTCGCGAAGGTCCATTATGCCGAGATCGTGGCTTCCGTGTCATCGCGATCGGCCGGCCCCGGTACGCGCGCCAATATCGACGAATTCACCCGCACCACCGCGCGCGCGATCGAACAGGTCGGCGGCGCGGAAAAGGGCAAGGCGATCATCATCCTCAACCCCGCCGAGCCGCCGATGATCATGCGCGACACGGTATTCACCCTTTCGGAGGGTGCCGACGAGGAGATGATCCGGGCGTCCGTGAAGGCGATGGTCGCGAAGGTGCAGGCCTATGTGCCCGGCTACCGGCTCAAGCAGGAAGTTCAGTTCGAGCGTTACGGCGACAACGACCAGCTCAAGATCCCCGGCCGCGGCGAGTTCACCGGTATCAAGACCTCGATCTTCCTCGAGGTGGAAGGGGCGGGAGACTATCTGCCGAGCTATTCGGGCAATCTCGACATCATGACGGCCGCCGCGAAGGCGACCGGCGAGCTGCTCGCGCAGAGAATTATCGACCGGAGGGCCGCAGCATGAGCTTCGATGTGAATAGCCAGAAGCTCTACATCCAGGACGTGACGCTGCGCGACGGCATGCACGCGATCCGCCACATGTACGGGCTCGATCATGTCGCGGCGATCGCCAGGGCGCTCGATGCCGCGGGTGTCGACGCAATCGAGGTCGCGCATGGCGACGGCCTGTCGGGGACGAGCTTCAACTACGGCTTCGGCGCGCATACCGACTGGGAGTGGCTGGAAGCGGTTGCCGAGGTGCTGACGAAAGCGGTGCTGACGACGCTGATCCTGCCGGGGCTCGGTACGGTCGAGGAACTGCGCCGCGCCTATGATCTCGGTGTCCGCTCGGTTCGCGTCGCGACGCACTGTACCGAGGCCGATGTTTCCAAGCAGCATATCGGCATCGCCCGCGATCTGGGCATGGACGTGTCCGGCTTCCTGATGATGAGCCACATGATCGAGGCCGAGGCGCTGGCCCAGCAGGCGCTGCTGATGGAGAGTTACGGCGCGCACTGCGTCTACGTCACCGACAGCGGCGGCGCGCTCGACATGGACGGCGTGCGCGAGCGGTTCCGCGCCTATGACCGGGTGCTCAAGCCAGAAACGCAGCGCGGCATGCACGCGCACCACAATTTGTCGCTGGGCGTGGCGAACTCCATCGTGGCGGCACAGGAGGGGGCGGTGCGCATCGACGCGAGCCTGGCTGGCATGGGAGCGGGCGCCGGTAATGCACCCTTGGAGGTGTTTGTCGCCGCTGTCGATCGCAAGGGCTGGAACCATGGTTGCGACGTGATGAAGCTGATGGATGCCGCCGAGGACCTCGTTCGTCCGCTCCAGGACCGGCCGGTACGAGTGGACCGTGAGACCCTGGCACTCGGTTACGCCGGCGTCTACTCCTCCTTCCTGCGCCATGCCGAGAAAGCCGCAGCCGACTACGGCCTCGACACCAGAGCCATCCTCGTCGAGCTCGGCCGCCGCAAGATGGTCGGCGGGCAGGAGGACATGATCATAGACGTGGCCCTGGATATGCTGAAAGAGCGGGAGTCTGCGTGATCATTGGCATGGCGTCAGGCATTCGGTGAAAAATTCATCGCGCCTGACGCTGGGTACTTACCCTAAAGGAGGCGGCCTGCCTCACGCACCAAATCTCTGAACCACATGTGCGCCGCGTCCGCATTGGTACGGCCATGCCAGACCATCGTGACGTTGATTTCGGCTATCGGAAATGGAAGCGGCAAAACTCTCACCCCGTGCTGTTGGGAAGCTATTTTTGCGAAATTTGTAGGAATGGTTGCAATCATGTCCGAGTTTGCAACAATATAGGGAAGCACGAGAAAATTCGGCACGTTCAACCCGATGGTGCGCTTCTCTCCGCGGCCTCGAAGTGCTTCATCTACTTTCAAGTCGATTGAGGATATGGTGCTGTTGATCGAGCCGAACATCGCGTGACGTAAAGCGAGATAATCCTCGATACTCAGCTCATCGCCGATGGTAGGATGATCTGTACGCACTATACAACTCAAATTATCGCTGAAAACTGTCGATCCATATAGATCGCCATAGTCGAAGGTCGGCCAATATCCGATGGCAATGTCAAAGATACCTTCCTCCAGCCAGCGCCGCACGCTTCCGGGATTGGGTTGATCGATGCTGATCGCGACATGGGGGGCGGTATCCCGCAACCGGGATACGACCTTGGTCACCAAGGTTGAGGCGACATAGTCCGATGCGACCAATTCAAACGATGCATGATCGGTTGCCGGATTGAAGGTCGATTTGCTTGCGATGATCGAATCAAGACTCGTCAACACATGACTGATACGTCGCGCCAGGGTGATCGCCCTCGCAGTCGGTTCCATGCCGTGCGACGTCCTGACAAGGATGGGGTCCCCGAATAGGGTGCGAAGTCGGGCAAGCGCATTGCTCATGCCCGATTGGGTCATGTTCATTCGCTCGGCCGCTCGGGTGACGTGCCGTTCCGCGACAAGCACTTCCAAGCACGCTAACAAATGGGGGTCGATGTTTCTGGCGCTCGGCATGTCCCTGATGCGTTCTTTTTATTGTGCCAATCATTCCCACAGAAATGGTTGCATTGCAATTGCGCGGTCGGGTTGGGCCGTTTGAGCTGAGACATTCGAGTTACGGCCCAGGGCTGCAAGGCCCGGTTTCCCGCTCTTATCATTTGTCGGATCAATAACGGCATTGATCTCCAAGCGTTGCCGTTTTTCCCATCGCCCGGCTAAGCCAAAGGTAGAACACCGTCGTCACTGATTGGTGGGAACATCGTTCTTCGTAACGAGGTGAAGCCTCGGAAGGGGGTGAAGCATTGGACGCCGGAAAGTCTGGAGATTCTAAACGGATCCCGACGCTCAGAAAAAGCTGAATGGAGAGGTAGTATGACAAAATCACTCGATGGCAAGGTTGCAATTATTACGGGTGCGGCCTCCGGTATTGGGGAAGCGGCAGCTATCCTCTTTGCGAAGCGTGGTGCGCGAACGGTCGTGGCCGACCTCGACGAAGAGAAGGGCGAAGCAGTTGTCGAGGTTATCCGCCAAGCGGGCGGCGACGCATTCTTCCACAAGGTGGACATTACGGAAAGCGACCAGGTCCGCAGCCTCATTGCGGCGACAGTTGAGCGTTACGGAAGGCTGGACTGCGCTTACAATAATGCGGGATATGGTGGTCCCGCAGCCGAAATAGCCGACACCGAGGAGGAGGAGTTCGACCGGATCTCCGCAGTCAACTTCAAGGGGCCTTGGCTCTGTATGAAGTATGAGATCGAGTACATGCTCCAGAATGGCGGTGGCGCGATCGTGAATACCGCTTCGGGAGCCGGGTTGATCAGCATGCCGCCGCTTGCGATTTATTCAGCGGCGAAGGCGGCGACCATCCACATGACGCGTGTTGCAGGGTTGACCTATGCCAAACGCGGCATTCGCGTGAATTGCGTTTGTCCCGGCACGGTCAACACGCCCGCGATCCACGCAATGGGCATCCCGGACGTCGAGAATTTCTTCGCTCAGGACGTGCCCATGGGCAGGTTGGGCACGCCCGAGGAGATAGCCAATGGCGCGCTATGGCTGTGCTCGGACGAGGCGCGTTATGTGACGGGTGTCGTCCTGCCAGTCGATGGCGGAAGAGTCGCCTAAACAAGTCTGCAACTCCACTTTGTAAAATAAGGAAAAGCCATCATGGATACCCGTGAACAGAATAAAGAGGTTATCGAGAAATTCTTCGGTTACCTCCAAAGCCCGCTGCCGTCGGGCCAGGATCTTTCGGACATGAAAAACATGTTCAGCGATGACGCAGTTTGGGAAATGCCCTTCATGCCTGCGCCGCTAGAGAAGGCAATCCCTGGCCGTGTACTCATTGGCCACTTTATCGACTGGTTCTTTGCAGCTGTTCCCGACATGCGGATATTCGACCGGGTCGTCCACCCGACCCTCGACCCGAACTTCTTCGTCATTGAGTTCAAGGCCAGTGCAACGGTGACCATGACCGGCAAGCCGTATAACCAGACTTACGTTCTTAATTTGCAGATCAGGGACGGCAAGCTGTCCCGGCTGCGCGAGCATTTTGACGCGATGGTGGTGTGGGAAGCTTTCGGCGGGTACGACGGCCTTCTTGAAGGTGGAGCGAAGATACAGGAAGCGGCGTCGGCGTCGGTTTGAAGACATAGCTACGTGTTAGAAAATCCCGGGCCTGATTTGGAAGCTCTTCAAGCGTAGCAATAGCTTGCAGTTCGCCGGGTGACCGGGCGGATGGAGGCGATGTGGCTCATGCTGGTGAAGAAGTCAGGGATGTTCCCGTCTTTGGCGAGGCGGGCCGCCGAGCTCTTGAAGATCTGTTCTCGGAGAATTGGAAGCCCTCCGCCGTGTTGGAGCGCTTGACGATCTCGATCGTCGAGCACCCCGATCCGGCGAGGGCGTCCTTGAGCATGTCGGCGATCCGGTCCGGTGTGTACGGGCCTATGTCAGTGGTTTGTGAATCCCGCGGCGGAACTCGTGCGAAAGTGCATGACGCGCGAACGTGATCGGCTGCAAATCGTTGGAACTCCAGGCGAGAAGACGACGAACGCAGGGTGCGCGGGACCAGCCTGATCATGAGCCGATCAGCCAGTGCACAGAGATTTTCCTACATCAGTTGCGCGAGCAGGGATCGCCATCGCTCATCGAGCTTTGCTGGCCGGCGGTTGGTCCGGTCGACATAGACATGGGTGAAATGTCCCTGTGCCGATGCGCTTTCCGCCCCCTCGACGAAAACCCCGAGATGATAGGTCACGCTCGAATTTCCCATCTTCGCGACGCGCAGTCCGATTTCCACCCGTTCGGGAAAACTGACCGGGCTTGCGTAGGCGCAGCCGGTGTCGACAACCAGACCGATAAGATCCTCGCCGTCGACTTCGAGCAAGCCAGCCTCCATCAGCCATCCGCACACGGCCGTGTCGAGCCAGATATAGTAGATCGTATTGTTGACATGTCCAAAGACGTCATTGTCGAACCACCGCGTCAGGACGGGTGTCCAGTGGCGATAGTCCGATCGCGGACGGAAGGGCTCGCGGGGCATTGGGAATCTCCAGATATATTGGTTCGGGTAGGGGAGGCGTGGGAAAGGGGGACCGCTCGGGCGAACGGTCAGTCGGCCGTCCAGCCGCCGTCGACGACGAGGCTGGTTCCCGTGACCAGGGACGATGCGTCCGACGCCAGGAAGACGGCAGCGCCCATAAGGTCTTCGACGGTGCCAAGCCGGCCCAGTTTGATCTTCTCGAGGACGGAACGGGTGAAGTCCGGATCTTCGAAAAATGGCTTTGTCATCGGTGTTGAAATGAAGGTGGGGGCGATGGTGTTGGATCGGATGCCGTGGGCAGCGAGATCGAGCGCGAACGCCTTGTTCATGCCTTCGATCGCCCATTTTGACGCGCAATATAATGATCGGTTGGCGCCCCCGACATGGCCCATCTGCGAACCGACATGGATCAGGCTGCCTGCGATCTCTTCGCGGATCATAGCACGGGCCGCCTGCTGGGTTACGAAGAAGGTCGCCTTCAGGTTGAGATCGAGCACCGCATCGAAGTCGGCTTCCGATACCTCCAGCATATTCATCGGGCGGTTTGTCCCGGCGTTGTTGACCACAATGTGAAACGCTGGACGCTCTGCAAAAAAGTGCTGGACGGCGTTGAGGTCGGTCACGTCGAGGAGTGCGGCCGAAGCGGCGCCCTCGGCCAATTGGATGGTCGAGGCGCCCGCTTCAATCTCCTCGCCCGAACGCGCGGCGAGCGTGACCTCGGCTCCCGCCTGTGCGAGCGCGGCCGCCAGACCCAGACCGATCCCCCTGCCGGCTCCGGTTACCAGTGCGCGCCGGCCGTCCAGGCGGAAGGACGGCGTCCTCGGCAGGTCCATTTCACTCGGCCCCAAGGAGAGGTTGCGCCGCCCCGGCATAGGGGACGTCGCGATGACCGTAACGGCGGACCCGGATGTTCGCCTGCTCGCCATGGCCGGCGAAACCTTCGAGCGCGCATAGCCGGCTGCAATATTCCCCGACCATCGCCGACGCCTCGTCGGTCAGCACTTTTTGATATGTACAGGTCTTGAGGAACTTTCCGACCCACAGCCCTCCCGTATAGCGGGCAGCCTTCTTGGTCGGCAATGTGTGGTTGGTGCCGATGACCTTGTCGCCGAAACTGACATTGGTGCGGGCGCCGAGAAACAACGCCCCATAGTTCGTCATGTTTTGCAGGAAGAAATCGGGATCGGCCGTCATCACCTGAACATGCTCGGACGCGATATCGTCGGCGATCCGCACCATTTCGGCAGCGTCGTCCGCCACGATGATCTCGCCATAGCTTTCCCATGCCCTTCGCGCATAGTCAGCCGTCGGCAGGATCTGGAGCAACCGTTCGATCTCTTTCATCGTTTCGCGAGCGAGTTTTTCCGAGGTGGTCAGCAGAATGGCGGGACTGTCCGGACCGTGCTCTGCTTGGCCGAGGAGATCGGTGGCGGCGAGTTCGGCATCGCAGCCGATCTCGTCGGCGATCACCAGCGTTTCGGTGGGCCCGGCGAAGAGATCAATGCCCACGCGTCCGAAGAGCTGGCGTTTGGCCTCTGCGACAAAGGCATTGCCAGGGCCGACCAGAATATCCACCGGGCTGATGCTCTCGGTTCCGATCGCCATGGCGCCGATTGCCTGAATGCCACCGAGCGCGTAGATTTCGTCGGCGCCCGCCATGACCTGCGCAGCGACGATCGCAGGTGCCGGCTTGCCCTGGAACGGCGGGGCGCAGGTGATGACGCGCGGCACCCCGGCCACCTTCGCGGTGATCACGGACATGTGCGCCGACGCCAGGAGCGGATATTTCCCACCGGGGACATAGCATCCGGCGCTGTTCAGCGGCAGGTTTTTGTGGCCGAGAATGACGCCGGGTAGCGTCTCGACTTCGACGTCGGTCATTGAATCGCGCTGAATCTGGGCGAAATTGCGGACCTGCGCCTGCGCAAATTCAATATCCTTGAGATCCTGACCGGAGAGCTGATCGAGACAATCCTGCTTTTCGCTTGCCGTCAGCGCGTAGCTCTCGCGATCCCATCCGTCGAACTTGATCGAAAGCTCGCGCACCGCGGCGTCACCGCGGTCTTCGATATCGGCTAGTGTCTTCTCGACGATGTCGCGGACACTGCGGTCGGCCTTCGCGCGCTCGTTCGCCGTCACGCTCCGCTTCAAATATTGCATCTCCGCCAACTCCTCGTATATGTCCCGGTTCTGACCTTTGAGTCATTTTATTGACTACGAAGTTTCACTAGCGGCGGTGATGGCGATTGTCACCGGATTTTTTTACGGCGCGGATCGCGGAGGAATTGCATGAATCACCGATTTGAACGGGTAGCTATCGTCGGAGCGGGCCTGGTCGGCGCAGGGTGGGCGATTGTTTTTGCGCGCGCCGGACAATCGGTATCGATTTATGACGCCCAGTACGCAGCCCGCGCATCCGTGCTGGACTGGATCGCCGACAGCCTGTCCGACATGGAGCGCTCCGGACTGGTCCGCGACGTTCCCGCCATTATGGCGCGGATCACGATATCGGACAGTCTCGAAGATGCTGTCAGCGAGGCCGATTATATTCAGGAATCGGTCTTCGAGCGGGTCGACGTAAAGCGCGCAATCTCGCAGGCGATCGGCGCCGCCATGCGCGCCGACGCGATCGTCGGCAGCTCAAGCTCCGGAATTCCCGCATCCGAATTCACCAGCGATGTGGCGAAACGCGAGAGGTTCATCATCGCGCACCCGGTCAATCCGCCCCATCTCATTCCCCTGGTAGAAATCGTCCCCGCGCCCTGGACCGATCCTTCGATCGCCCCGGTGCTGCGGGACTTCATGGAAAGCGCGGGGCAAAAGCCGATTGTCTTGAGCCGGGAGATTGAGGGATTTGTCCTCAACCGGCTGCAAGGGGCCCTGCTGAACGAGGCCTGGGCTCTCTTCGACGCCGGGATCGCTTCGGCAGCCGACATAGACCGGTCGGTGTCCGACGGGCTCGGAATGCGATGGTCCTTCATGGGGCCATTCGAGACGATAGACCTGAATGCGCCCGGCGGCGTGACCGACTATGCCGAGCGCCTTGGACAGCTTTATCATTCGATCGCCATGGAGCGGCAGCATCCCGAGCGATGGTCGCCCGAGCTCATTACAAGGGTCGCGGCTGAACGGCGCGATGCGCTTCCTCTCGAAGACTTGGCGAGCCGCTGTGGATGGCGAGACAGAATGCTGATGGCGCTCACGGCGCATCGGACAATGACGAATGGGGATGCGGGAGCTTGAGCCCGCAATATCAACATGCCGGGACGGCGATTTGGACGGCCCGGGATTGCTTGATGACTTACGGCTGCCTTCATGGAGCAAAGCATCATCCGATGCCACGAGTCTTTCGCTGCGGATCGAGCTGCGCCTTTCGGCTTGATTGTCTGTGATTTTCTTTGATAAATCCGGTATAAATTCATACTGTATATTTGAGAGTGAATATTCTCATGCATAAAGAAATATTATAAACATTATCTAAAATCATAATTTGAATTGTTTTAAGTTACCTGCCCCTTTTTGGCCGATCAAAAAAGGGGGAGGGTTTATGAATAGAGAGGTTTTTATCGCTGCGGCGTTGGCGCAGTTATGGGCGGCGCCGGCGGGGGCGCAGTCGCTTCCATCAGATCCCGCGAGCACGAGCAATTCAGGCAGCGCCGCTGAAGACGTCACCGAGATATTGGTTACGGCTCAGAAACGTTCCGAGCGTCTTCAGGATGTTCCGTTGGCGGTTAATGTTGTGGTCGCCGATCAGCTGCGGTCGTCAGGGTTGCAGAATACGGAGGCGCTCGGCACGCTCGTTCCCGGGCTTAATATCAGCAAACCGTCGTTCGGCGCATTCGTGCCCGCGATCCGCGGGATCAGCACGCGCCTGAATACGGCGGAAAATCCGACGTCCATCTATGTCGATGGCGTCTTGATCCCCAATCAGCGTGAAGGCTTTCGTGACCTATTCGATATCGAACAGATCACGGTCCTGAAAGGACCGCAAGGCACGCTTTTCGGCCGGAACGCGACGGCGGGTGTCATTCAGATCTCGACCCGCGCACCGAGCTTTACGACGGTGGGCGCCGCATCTCTCAGCTATGACAATTATCAAACGCTTCGTGCCAGCAGCTACGTCTCCGGCCCGGTCGCGGACACGCTGGCGGTCAGCATGACGGCGAGTTATGCCAGGCAGGCCAAGGGATGGGGCGTAAATCGTGTGACGGGGAAGGAGGCCTCCCGGCTCGTTCGCGACGTGAGCATCCGGGGCAGGCTGCTCTTCCAGCCTTCCGAAAGCACCGACATCTCCCTTATAGGCGATTATTCCGACAGGGAGGATAATGGGCAGGCGCGCCAGCCCTTGCCGGGCACGACATATTCGAACCGGGGTATAGGTGGCGTGGGGCTGCCCGGCCCGATACCGCCGGCGATCATTCCCTATTGTGCGGTGCGCAGCCGTTACGACAATTGCAGCAATATTCCGGAGTATAATCGCTTTCGGGGCGGCGGCGTCAGCGCGCAGATCGATCATGATTTCGGCTTCGCCAAATTCGCGTCGATTACGTCGTACCGCAAGGGACGAAGCGAAGCCAGGCTCGACGTCGTCGGAATTACGCCCACGCTGGCGACTTCCGACGCCCATTTGCCCAACAAGAACTTCACGCAGGAATTCCAGCTGGTTTCCGCCTCCGACCGGCGCCTTCAATGGACCGCGGGTGTGTTCTATTTCCATTCGCGTTCGGGCGTGCTGCCGTTCAGCAGCGACGCGACGCCGTTCGGCGCCCTGGCGCCCGCGCCCATGTCTTTTGCAAGGATTCTGACGCAAGGCATTGAAACGACTGAATCGGCCGCGTCTTTTGCTCAGATGGACTATAAACTCGGCGATGCGACGACGCTGACGCTCGGCGGACGTTTTACTTACGAGAAGCGCAAGCTCAGCGACGCGGCCTTCGCCGTTACCCTCGTCGCCGGCCCGACCATCAACCTGCCGGTCACGGCTCGGAAATCGGTTACGGCCGAGGAGCCGACCTGGCGTATCGCGCTCAACCACAAGTTCTCGCCGGACATCATGGGCTATGTTTCATATAATCGTGGATTCAAGAGTGGCGGGTTCAGTGCCACATCTCCCAACGTCGATCCGTTTCTTCCAGAAAAACTCGATGATTGGGAGGTCGGCCTGAAAAGTGAGCTGTTCGACCGGGCGCTGACGTTCAATGTCAATGGTTTCTATTATAAATATAAGAATATGCAGATCCTGTTTCTTCCCGAGGGAGGCGTGGGCGCCGCGCGGGCCACGTTCGGAAATGCCGCGGCCTCCACTCTATACGGAATCGACGTCGACTTTGCCGCTCGGCCGGCGCCGGGGCTGACGCTGAACGGAGGCTTCGAGCTCCTTCATGCAAAATTCGATAAATATGACAGCGCTGTTATCAATTCGCCGGCGATGGATGGATTTGGCGGTATCGTGCAGAGAAGAGCCAGTGCTGATGGATTGCGCATACCATTGGCCCAGAACTTCGCCGGAACCTTGGCCGCTACCTATAAGCACAGCCTCGGCGGCGCGAACCTGGCCTTCAATACCACGGCCACTTACAACGGCGATTATTTCCTCGACGTCGGCTTTGCGCACCAGAAATCCTACGTCATGCTGAACGGGTCGGTAGCCATCTCGGATCCGGCGGAAAAGATGAGCTTGCGGCTCGCGGTCGCCAACGCCCTGAACAAAGCCTTCATCGTGAACACGCTCACCTCGGTCAACTATGCTCGCGCCACCTATGGCGCGCCACGGACATTCACGGCGACCGTGGATTTCAAGTTCTGACGAGGCCGTGAATCCCGGGCGGCACTCCAGTCGGGCGCTCAAAAAAAGAGGCGCGGGGCAAGGTTCCCGCGCCTCTTGGCACTGCGACAAAGACACCGACGAGGAACGGCGGTTCGGCGAGTAGATCGTCGCTCCCCGGCGATGCGAGGTGGCCGTTCTCGTTGCTTTAACGACCGAGCTCGTGCCACTCCTGATCGCGCAGCTCTTTGCGCCGGATTTTGCCGCTGGCGGTTTTCGGCAGGTCGGCGACGAACTCGATCCGGCGAGGATATTTATACGGCGCGGTGGTCTTCTTTACCTGTTCCTGCAGGGCTTTGACCAACTCGTCCGATGGGTCCCACCCGGACGACAGGATCACGAACGCCTTGACCACCTCGCCGCGGGTCGGGTCGGGGCTGGACACCACCGCGCTTTCGGCGACGGCCGGATGTTCGAACAGGGCGCTCTCCACTTCGAACGGACCGATCCGATAGCCCGACGAGAGGATCACGTCGTCGGCGCGGCCGACGAACCAGAAATAGCCTTCCTCGTCGACATAGGCGCGGTCTCCGGTCAGATACCAATCGTCCTGGAAAACCGCCTCGGTGCGTACGGGATCGCCCCGGTAGCCCAGAAACAGGCCTGGCGCCCGCCCGCCGGCTGTACGCAGCGCAACATTCCCCTCCACCCCGGCCGGCAGCCGTGCTCCGGCCTCGTCGATCACGGCCAGATCGAAGGGCGGCGCCGGGCGACCCATCGACCCTCGTCGGGCCATGCCCGGCCGATTGGCGCACAGGAGAACGGTCTCGGTCTGGCCATAGCCGTCGTGGATATCAAGGCCCGTAGCGGCGTGCCAACGGTTCATCACCTCGGGGTTGAGCGGTTCGCCCGCACTGACGCAATGCCGCAATGCATTCATCCGCTCGCCCTCCAGGCCCGAGCGGACGAACATGCGATAGGCTGTCGGCGTCGCGCACAGCGTGGAAATGGGATATCGCCGCAGCAGGTCGAGCGATTCCGCCGGGTCGAACTGGGGGCAATGGTAAGCGAAGATCGCGGCGCCCCGGCACCATGGCGCGAACAGGCTGCCCCACGCGGCCTTTGCCCAGCCGGTATCCGACAGGTTCCAGTGCAGGTCGTCGGGACCCAGGTCCAGCCAATATTCCCCGGTGATGGCGTGCGCGCGCGCATAGCCGTGCCCGTGCTCGGTCATCTTGGGCAGTCCGGTCGTGCCGCTGGTGAAATAGCATAGCGCAGGCTCATCCGCTGCCGTATCGGCGATTTCCAGCAGCGGCTCCACCGTCGCGGCAAGCTCCCGATAACCCGGCCACTCCGGGCGCGGATCGCCGAGCGTTATTCGCGCGATCGCCAGGCCGTTCAGGGCTTCCGTTGCCTTGTCGACCATCTCCGCGGAGACCACCACGCAACGCGCCTTGGCCGCTGTTGCGCGATATGCGATGTCCTTTACGGTCGACTGGACGGTTCCCGGCGATGCGATGGCGCCGAGCCGCAGACACCCGAGCATCAGGTCCCACCATTCCAGCTCGCGCGACATCAACAAGAGCACCACGTCGCCGCGTCGAACCCCGACGCCGGCGAGGACCGCGGCAGCCCGCGCCGCCGCCGCGTCGAGGTCGGCGAAGCTGCGGTCATGCGTTTCCCCGGCCGGGCCGACCCACAACAACGCCCGGTCGTCGGGGCGTTCGGCGACCAGCTTTGCAAAGACGTCACGCGCGAAATTATAGCGCCCCTGCGCTGGCCCATCATGGTCGAACGATTCCATGCTTATTTACCTCGTAGATGATGCGCGGCCTGACATCGATGATTTGCTCGTTTATGGTCATGGCCGCAAAAGCCTATGGCGTGGGATTCCATCCGGACGATGGATGCTCCCCTTGGACGGCAATCAACCGACATGCGCCTCGGCCTCGACAGCAGCCTTGCCTTTCAGCCCGAGCATGGCCCGCGCTTCGTCGGGGGTAGCGGGCGTCAGCCCCATTTCGCCGAGAATGCGGACCGCCTTCGCCACCTGTTCGGCGTTGGATCCGGCCAGCTTGCCCGGTTCGATGAAAAGGCTGTCCTCTAGTCCGACGCGCACATTGCCGCCCATCAGCGCCGCCTGGGTGATGAACGGCATCTGGTGCCGTCCGGCCGCCAGCACCGACCAATGATAGTTTTCAGCGCCGAACAGGCGATCTGCCGTCTGTTTCATGAACATGAGGTTGTCGAGATCGGGTCCGATCCCGCCCATGATGCCGAAAATAAACTGAATGAAGAAGGGAGCCTTCACCAGCCCCTGATTGACGAAATAAGCGAGATTGTAGAGATGCCCCACGTCGTAGCATTCATGCTCGAACTTGCTGCCCTCGCTTCCCATTGTTTCAAGAATATATCTTATATCCCGGAAGGTGTTCCGAAACACATAGTCCTCACTGCCGAGAATATAGGGCTTTTCCCAGTCGTGCTTCCATTCGGAAATGCGTTTGGCTGCATTGAAGAAGCCAAAGTTGATGCTCCCCATGTTCAGCGAACACATTTCGGGTTTGAAATGCAATGCCGCCGTTAGCCGCTGCTCGACGGTCATGACCGGACTGCCGCCAGTCGTAAGATTGATCACCGCGTCGCTCGCCTCGCGAATGCGCCGGATAGCGGGTGCGTAGATGGCGGGATCCCCGGTCGGCTCGCCGGTCTCGGGATTTCGCGCATGAAGATGGATAATCGACGCGCCTGCCTCCGCCGCCGCAATCGATTGCTCGGCAATCTCTTCGGGCGTGATCGGGATCGCCGGCGACATGGTTGGTGTGTGCGCCGATCCGGTGATCGCGCAGGTAATGATGACTTTCTTCGCCATGTCTTGCTCCTCAAACGCACGCGCGCCGCGCGGCCGGTGCGGCCGCGGCGCAACTATCGATCGAACCATCACCCGTTCGGCGAGGCTCAAAGTGTCAGATTGCGTCGCCGTTGAGCTGAACGCGGGTGACGGAAGGCACCGGATTGACCAGCGCGACGGACGCCATGCAGACCGCCTGGGCGTCTTCGATCAACGCCTTCACGGCGGCAGCCGGCTCATCGCTCTCCACGATTACATGGGTCTCGAACAGATCGCAGGAGGCGCCGGTCTTGCCGGATAGCTCGAGATCTTCGGGCGCACCCCGTGAGAATATCAGACGCTGTTCGACCGTATAGCTTTTGATATCGAGGTTCCGTTCGTGGATGAACCCCTTCAGGTGCGACATGAGGCAAAAGGCGATCCCGGCGCAAAAGTAGCTCAAGGGAGGCGGGGCTGAACCCTCTCCGCTGTAATTGTTCCTCGAAGGAATGGCACCTTCATCCGACCGGATCGCAAAGGTCATCATATTCGGCAGGTTCGGCTTCACGAACGCAAGTTTGCGAAAATTCTCTTCAACCTCTGCAACGAGATTGATTTCAATCTGGAGCGATTCGCCGGCCCGCGCCTTCCTGAAGGGCGTGGGTTCGAAAGCCGTAAAGGGAGGCTCATGATCGACCGTCCGCACAATTTCTGATTTCGTCATCTTTCCTCCTTGTTCGGCGAAGGGTCGCCGAATGATATAGTAATCGTCAGTAGCCTGGGGAGGGATCGCGCGGTGACGATCGCCCACGTTCGCGTGCGAGCCCCTCCATCCGCCTGTCGGAGGCGGCGTGAGCCGGCGTCGCCGGACCCCTATCGTCCCGTCTAGTCAAGGATGGCGACCGCCCTGGTCCAGCCCGCCGATGCGCCGCGAATCTTGACGGGGAAGCATGCGACCGTGAAGCCGGTCGCGGGCAAGGCTTCGAGATTGTGCAGCTTTTCGAGGTGGCAATAGCCGATGTCGCGGCCGGCCTTGTGACCCTCCCATATGATCGAAGCGTCGTGGTCGGCCTCATAGCGGATCGCGGTATGCGAAAAGGGCGCATCCCAGCTCCAACCGTCGGTTCCGGTGAGCCGGACGCCGCGCTCGAGCAGGAACATCGTCGCCTCATAACCCATGCCGCAGCCACGGTTCATATAGTCTTCGTGACCATAGCGCATGCCCGCCCTAGTGTTGACCACAACGATTTCCAGAGGCGCAAGCTCGTGACCGATCCGGTCCAATTCTGCCCTGACATCGTCGGCCGTGACGACATAGCCGTCGTCGAAGGCCGTGAAATCGAACTTGACCGCCGGCTGCAGGCACCATTCCAGCGGCACCTCGTCGATGGTGATCGCGCGTTGGCCATTATCCATCGTCGATGCATAATGATAAGGAGCATCGAGATGGGTGCCGTTGTGGGTTATCAGCTCCACCCTCTCATAGGCCCATGCTTCGCCGGCTGGGAGATCCTCTGCTTCCAGCCCGGGGAAGAACGCGGTCAGGCCGGGAACCGAAGTGTGATGGTCGATATATTCGATCTTCGGCTGAAATCCCGGCGGGTCCGAAGGAACATCATTCTCGAGATAGGTCGAAAGATCGATGAGTCTGCGCGGCATATGCGGTCCTTCAAGCTATCACGAGGCTCTCGACAGCCGCATGATGCGGGCGGCGTTGCCGCCGGCGATGGCTGCGGCCTTGTCGGATGGAAGATCGAGCTCGTCGAGCAACGCGAATCCGTCGGCCGAATCGAGGCCGGCATAATTGTCGCCGACGACGACATTGTCCGCGCCCATCCAGTCGACGAGAAACCGGCGCGCCGAGATATCGTGGATGAGATTGTCGAAATATATCTGCGAGAGATATTCGCGCAGCGGCTTCCTTGCCTTGTTGTTCGGATTGAGCTGGGCAAAGGCCTCGATCCGGCCGAACTGATAGGGGAAGAAACCGCCGCCATGCGAGATGCAGACGTTGAGATCGGGAACGGCGTCGAGTGCGCCGCTGAGGATGAGATTGGTCGCCGCGGTGGATGATTGATAGGGGAATTCGAGCATCGGTCCGTCGAACCGCGTTCTCGGCGCCCCCACGAGCGCGAACGGATAGGGATGAACGAAAAGCGGGAGGCCGGCGTCCGCCATCTTGGCGTATAATGGCCAGAGGTCCTCGTCGTACAATTCCCGCCCGGCTATGCTGTGAGCGCCCACCGTGATGGCGCGCGCGCCCAGCGCGATCGCGCGGTCGAGTTCGTGCGACGAGGCTTCCAGGTCCTGGAGAGGCAGCATCGCCATGAAGAACAGGCGGTCGGGGTCCGCTTCGCAATATTCGGCCAGGGCATCGTTCGCGGTCCGGTGGAAATCGATCGCAAGGTTCGCATCGATATTATAGAAATACATCTGGGCATTGTTCGAGACGACCAGAATGTCGATTCCCTTCTGGTCCATCTCGGCCAGGCGAATATGCGGGTCGGACGAACCCCGAAGAAGTTTTTCGATCGTCGCGCGCTTGCCGATCAATTCTTCGTCAATGCGGGAGGCGACAGACACCAGTTTCGTGAATCGCGAACCTATTCGCAAGCTGGCACGTCCATCGTCATGCCAAATGATTTCGGGGCCAGCGGCGCCCGCCTTCCCCATCACCTGCGGCAAGATCAGATGGGCGTGGATATTGATATTCTTGGTCATCAATGCTGTGCCTATGGAAAGCGGATATGCTTCGAATCTGGGGGAGAGCCGAGCTTATATTGTTCGAAAATCCTTCATCCGAAGGACGAGCGATGAGGATGAAATAGATTGAAGGGAGTGGCGGCACAAATCGATGATTTGGATCGCCAACATAATGCGGCCTTATGTATGGCGATTTTCGAGCCGGCGGGTATCCCGATCGGGGATTGGCGTTCCGGCGGTTCGCGTTGAACGCGAAGGCCGGCGTTCGCGCCCCACAGGGGACCGGCCGTCGGAAACTCGCGAGCTTCGATTTCACCCCTTCAGACGCCGCCCGCGCTGCGGGCCGGAGCAGGCCACGGCCTGTCCCGGGTTAATCGACGACGAGCCAGATCCCGGGGCCGGCCCGACCTGTGCGTCGGGCTGCAGGATAGGCGGGTTTCGCCGATCGTTCCCGTCCGGCTCTATAAATCTCGTTGATGAACGGCATCCAAAACGAAGATTTGTGCGGCCCGAACGGAATATGATCTAGCGATCCAGACAGCGTGAAGCCGTCCACGGTCGATAGGGCGCCGCATGCATCGGCGTCGGTTTGGCCGGCAGGAGGCGGCGTGCACTCATATAATGAAGAGGATCAGATGGTCACAAGGAATAAGGTCGAACAACCGCGTATCGACATCCACGCTCACGTCATTCCTCCAGCGATTTTGGGCAAGGCCGGACCTCATGGTCCCGACATCATGGTCGATGACGAGGGCGTCATCATCATCCGCGCCGGCGACTATAAGCTGCGCGGCGAGACGGTTGCCGCCAAAAAAGAGGCCGAAAAGGGCGGCGTCGATCGCAGGGCCCAGCAGGAGAAGATCATTTTCGCGATGGGCGACCCGCATAGCCGCGTGGCCGAACTGGACGCCCTCGACATCGATGTGATGGGCGTCACGATCCCGCCTCTATTCTATTTCTACGGGATCGAGCGCGAGCAGGCGATCGCTTTCTGCACGGCCGCCAATGACGCGCTGGCCGATTATTGCGCCGCGGCGCCCAAGCGGTTCTTTTTCATGCCTTCGCTGCCCCTCCAGGATATCGATGCATCGATCGCCGAGGTCAGGCGCGCCGCCGCGCGCGGCGCGCGGGGGGTCAACATGGGCGGCCGAAACCTGGCCGGGAAGGAACTCTACGACGCGGAAATGTGGCCGCTCTACAGCGTGCTCGAGGAACTGGGCCTGCCGCTTTTCATCCACCCCTATCCGGCGGAGATCGGCGACGCCAAGGCGAAGGACCGGTACACGAGCCTCCTGCTCGATTATCCGTTCGAGTGCACGCGGGCGGTCAACAATCTGATTTTGGGCGGCGTGTTCGACGATTTTCCGGACCTGAAGGTCTATGTCAGCCACGGCGGCGGTTTCATACCCTATCAGTTTGGCCGGATCGAGACATTCGTGAATGTGATCAGCGGCGTCCGCTGCAAAAAGCCGCCCCGCGAATATCTCAAGAATTTCTATTTCGATACGCTGATCCACGAACTCGATGCCCGCAAATATCTCGTCAAGTGGATGGGGGCCGACAATCTCCTCGTCGGCGACAATCATGGCGGCATGGACTCGGTCGATGGTTTCAAGTCGGTCGACGAAATGGAACTCGACCAGAAGTCGGCCGACAAGATCAAGGGGTTGAACGCGAAGTCTCTCTTCAGGCTCGACGATTATTTCGTTTGAAGACGAGGGAAGGAAGGGTTTGCCGATGGCGTCCTTGATCGAGGAACTGGCCTATATTGCAATCGAGCAGGCCGACATCGAGGCTTGGTCGGGGTTCGGAACGCAGCTGCTTGGTTTCGAAGTCGAGCGGCAGGGCCCGGCATTGACGATGAAGATGGATGAGTCGCCGCCGCGCTATCTCGTGCTGGAGCACAGAGGCGGTTCTTCGTGTCCGACCCTGGGGTGGCTCACCGCCGACGCGCAGACCCTCGATGTGATCAGGGCCCGGCTCGGCGATCTTGCGATTTCCGCCGTACCGCTCGCCGAAGCCGATCTTCGGCTCCGGCAGGCGGCTGGCGGGCTGCGCTTCGTCTGCCACAACGGCATCTCGCACGAGATCGTCCATGGCCGGGGCGGTGGAACTCCATATCGGCCTGCCGGCGACGTGACCGGTTACGTTACGGGGGAGGGTGGGCTGGGCCACACCGCCTGGCTCGTTCCGGATATTGCCGCCATGGATCGGTTGATGCTGGGGGCGCTGGGCATGACCTTGCGCGAAGAGATTTCGGCACCCAATGTTCAGGGGCATTTCTACGGCTGCAATCCGCGCCATCACAGCCTTGCCGCCTTTGGCGATCGGCCCCTCCACCTCGAACATATCATGGCGGAAATGAACGAGCTCGATGACGTGGGACGTGCGATGGACCGCTGCGAGGTGCTCGGCTACAAGCTCCTTCAACCGCTCGGCCGGCATCGCACCGACCATATGGTGTCCTTTTATGTCGAAACGCCGTCCGGCTTCGGTATGGAGATCGGGTTCGACGGCGTCTTGTGCGGTGACGACTGGATCGAGCAGCGCGAGGATCGGCGTCGAAGGGCATGGGGACATGGGGCGGCGCTGCGCAACCATCAACGGGAAGCGGCAGCGCAGCGGGAAAAGGCAGGCGCTTGATCGCGGGCGGCCTGTTCGGCGCGACCAGAAGCAGGCGCCGGATGGCTGCATTCCCGTCGGATCAGCTCTTACATGAGGATGTTATGATGAGCGAGATAGATCTGGAATCGATCACGATCGAGATCGAGGAGCAGCTTGCCCGCAAGGCATATCCAGCAGATTTTCCCGACCTGCCGCCGGTGCCGACGGGGCGCTACAACTCCCCGGCTTTCGCCGAGCTCGAGAGAAGGGAGATATGGGGAAAGACATGGCTGTTAGCCTGTCTGGCCGACGAACTGGCTGAACCCGGCGCCTATGTGCTGTTCGAGCGATGTGGTGTTTCCGTCATCGTCAGTCGCGGCCGGGACGATGTCATTCGAGCGTTCCACAATGTTTGTCGCCATCGCGCGTCCGCCATTGTGCAAGAGCCGAAGGGGAAGGCGATGCGCTTCGTCTGCCCTTATCATTCGTGGAGCTATGGGCTCGATGGCGCGCTTTTGTCCGTGCCCGAGAAGCATAATTTCAATTGCCTGGTCAAAGCGGAACGCGGTCTCGTCCCGGTGCGGTGCGAAACATGGCGTGGCATGATCTTTATCAATCTGGACCCGAATGCCCGTCCGCTGGCGGAAAGCTTGGCGCCGCTGGCCGCCCAGACGGCCGGGTTCCCGCTGGAGGATCTGATCGTATATGATCGTTATTCCATCGAAATAGACTGCAACTGGAAGCTGGCGCTGCATAATTTTCTGGAGGGCTATCATACCACCACCGTGCACCCCAATACACTTGCGCCCTATCTTCTGCCCCGCAGCTTCACCGTCTCGCTTCTCGACCATGGGCACGCGCGGATTGCGGTGCGAAAGTCGAAGCAGGCGTCCCTTTATTCGACCGATAATGGCGCTTCCGATTCAGTCTCTGATGTATTCAAGCAATATGCGATCTCGATCGGATGTTTTCCCAACAACTTCTTTGCGCTCGACCCCAACGGCTTTGCCATACAGAGTTTCTGGCCCGTCAGCGAAACCAAATCGGTTATGGACATCCATGTCGTCGGCCCGAAGTCGGCGCCGTCCAGTCCCGAATATTGGAGCGAGATGCGAAAGGTCATGGACTGCATCGCGGCGGAAGATCTCCGGCTGTTTCAAGGGATTCAGAATGGCGTACAGAGCGGTGCGGCCCCCGATATCATGATGGGATTTCAGGAAAGGACGCCATATTGGCTGGAAGAGGAAATCGATCGCCGGATCGGTTTGGACCGCGTGCCCGCCGGAATGGCGATTCAGCAGGTTCTGCAATCGCAGAGCGTATCCTGATCGGCCGATAGTCCGAGACTTGGCCGCCTGTCATCGCAAATACCATAGGCAGGCCCGCGTGCATTCGGTCGCCGCGCCGCTCTCGATCACGAACGGCTCCAGACATGCCCGCGCCTCGTCATTCCATAAGTAATATCAAACTAGATCGTAGGAGTTTTCAATGACTGTCGAAAATGCAGCTGAGCTGGGTTTTGATCCCACGCGTTTGAGTCGGTTGAGCGATACGCTCAAATCTCAGATCGACTCCGGCTACATCCATGGCGCGGCGATGCGTGTGAGCCGGCGGGGAAAGATCGTCGTGGATTTCCTGGATGGTTATGCGGAGCAGGCGACGGGGCGGCGGCTGGATTCTGATTCCGTGTTCGTCACACTATCCGCGTGCAAGCCGTTTACGGCGATCCTCGTACTGGGATTGGTGGAGCGAGGGTTGCTCAGGCTGCACAATCCCGTCGCAGACATTATCCCGGAGTTTGGCAAGGTCGGTAAGGAAACCATCACGCTTTTTCACCTGCTGACCCACACCGCCGGGATGATGTCAGGTGCTCCAAGCCTGTCGCCGGAGATACTCGGCAATATCGAAAAGCTTGTCGAGGCGCTGGGGAACATGCCCGCCGAATGTCTTCCCGGCGAACGCGTCAGCTATTCGATGCTTGTGGCGCACTCGATCATGGCTGCGATGTGCTTGCGGGTGGATGGGCGCGGGCGTCGCTACAGCCAGATGCTGAACGACGAGATATTCGAGCCGCTGGGGATGAAGGACACAAGCCTTGGCATGCGCGACGATCTGGCGCCGCGCCTTTGCCCCGTGCGCGGGGCAGCGGGGACCCCGGCCGAGGCGGTCGACCCTTTCATCCAACTCGTCGAGCATGTCATGCTCGCGCCTGGCGCCGAGATGCCGGCCGGAGGTGCCATCACTTCGATTGGCGACCTCCATCGCTTCGCGGAAATGTTGCGCCGGGGTGGAGAGATTGATGGCGTTCGTCTGATTTCACCAGCCATGATACGGTTGGCGGCCCGCAACTGGATTGGTGACAAGCCGAACCTGGTGTGGGACCCCGCCCTTTCAACTCGCGGCTGGAGCCGTTTTCCCGATAACATCGGTCTTGGCTTCCGCGTTCGCGGCACGGGCATCGGCCCTGGTCCATTCGGCGTGCTTAATTCGCCGGGAACCTTCGGCCATATGGGGGGCGGCTCGACAGGGTTCTGGATCGATCCGGAACATGACCTGTCCTACGCGCTGCTGACGACAGGTCTGCTGGAAGAAACGCACAGCCTAGAACGCTCCGCGATGCTGTCGGATCTGGTTATGGCCGCCTTGGTCGACTGAACTCACCAATACCATAGGCAAGCTGGCGACACCGTTTCATTCTTTTGCTTTGGCTGACAACCTGCTGAAACTTTGCAGCTAGCGCGATGGGTCTGCGCAGGCATGTTTCGCCGCTACATACGCCCAAAGCAGGGAGGGGCCTATGCTCGATCCCGCGCCGGGAGCATATCGTCCCATGACCGACGCCGCGCTCGTCCCTGTGGCGTAGAGGCCGTCGATGGGCGATCCGTCGTCGCGCAAAACGCGTGCGCTGGCGTCCGTGACCACTCCACCGGACGTGCCGACGTCGCCGGGAACTATTTCTATCGCGTAGAAGGGCGGGCGTTCTATCGTGCCGAGCGCGGGCGACGTTCGCGAGAGAGCGTCTCCCGACCAACGATCAAATATGCGCGCGCCGCGGCCGAATTGCGTATCCTTTCCTTTTCGAACATCCGCATTGAAACGCCGGATCGTTTCGACGAGATGGCCGGGTTCCGCACCGATCTTTGCTTCCAGCGCCTCGATCGTGGGGGCCTGCCGCACGAAACCGGTGGCGAGCAGCCGGCGTCGTGCGCGGGTTCGCGGGATCGTCCCGCAGAGCATATATTTGCGCATATATTGCCGGTCGACAATGAGCCAGCTTGGAATGGCTGGCGTCTTTCGGTGACGATCGCGCATGTTCTGACAGGTTTCGACGTAGGAGCCGCCCTCGTTCATGTAACGGACGCCCGTTCCGTCCACGACGATGGCGTGCGGCTTTGCCAGATCCGGCTGTCCGCTGGCCTTCAGAATGTCGACGCCGTCTCCCCTGTTTTCGGCGCCGGAAGGAATGCCCATCGGAGAGCCAAGCAATCCATCCATTTGCGCCACGGCAGCGCCGAGCCTTTGCATTTCCTCGATCATTTCTCCGCTGTCGATGGCGCCCGCGGCGGTCCACCGCGCCGAACCGTCCGCCATGTAACGGCGGCGCATGTGGGAGTTCTGCGCGAATCCCCCGGCATTGACGAGTACGCCAAGCCGGGCGCCGATAGTGAATTGGTGTTCGCCAGAGGTTGCGACAACGCCGCATATCCTGCCATTTTTCTCGACAAGAGAAGAGACAGGACTGGCAACACGGATATCGACGCCATTGGCGAGAGCGGCTTCAAGCATCCGGCCCTGAAGGGCGGCGCCGGCGGTCACCCAGCGCGCGCCTTGCATCCGGGCGGCCACCATTCTGGCCATGAGCTTCAGTCCCGCCTTCAACCCCCGCCATGAGCGCATCGCCATCGGCAGCCAGTATATTTCTTCGTGTGAGGCGGGGACAGGGAGAAATCCCGGCCTCAACTTGTCCGCCCAGGGACCGAGGCGCGATATGTCGAACAGATCGGCGACAACGACACGGCCTTCGGCCAGTCCCCCCGGCCGTTCGTCGTAATAATCGGGGTAGTTTTTCAATCGATGCAAGCGGATGCCGCTGTCGATCAGGAACTCCAGCATCCGGGGAGCTTCGACGACGTAAGTGTGCCGGCGTTCGCGATTGGCCGCGGGCGCGTTTTCAGACAGGCCGACTGTCGCGTCGAGATACGCCATGGCGAGGTCGTCGCTGTCCACGACACCATCTTCGGCCAGGAAGCGATTGCAGGGTATCCACATGGTTCCGCCGGAACGCGCGGTCGTCCCCCCGATAAGGGCGTCCTTCTCGACGATCACCACGCTTTTGCCCATCGCGCGCATCCAGAGCGCCGCACACATCGACCCTGCCCCGCTGCCAACGACGACAAAATCGAAGGCTTCGTCCACGATGTCGCTATCCATCATATTATAAGTCAAATAAAAGTAAAAATAGGAACATTGGACTATCTTATCTAGAATATTACGGGACAGTTTATCAAAATTATTTGCGGCGTCATCGGTCGCGGAGAGGGGCATTCTTGAAAGTCACGCCCACGCCCGAGTTTCTGCCAGCGCGTGAATCGGCAATCCAATTAATAATGGAGATGAGTATCATAGATGGATTTTATGGGGTGTCGGTTGGACAACGCCATTTCCAATGCGCATCGTGACGGGAATGATGCTTGGCACGCTGCGGTGGAAGGTCTGGGGGCCCACATGACAGGGCGGTCCGCAGCGTCGGCCGGCCCATCGCATAACAGATGTTTATGTAACGCATAAAAACTCTGCGTTTGCATAGAGGCGACGATTGCGTCTTTTTCCGGTCCACCAGAATCAAAACAAGTTATGAGGGGGATGTCGTGATGAGGTCAACATTACTATGCGCAGCGGCAACGGCGGCGATCGTCGTTTGCTCGCAGCCGGCTTCGGCCCAGTCGAGGCCCGAGGGGCAGGACCAAGCTGAAGGTGTCCAGGACGCGGCCGGCGGAGCGCGTATCGAGGAGATAATCGTCACCGCGCAGAAGCGTGAGCAATCGTTGAACAGCGTCGGCCTCACCCTTACGGCCATATCGGGGGAGGCGCTTGCGGAGCGGAACCTGACTTCGCTCCAGGAAATCGCGTCGGCGTCGCCGGGGCTTAATTTCACGACGAGCCCCAGCAACACGCCTATCTTGACGATCCGCGGCGTGGGCTTCGATTCGCGGAATCTGGGTGCCACTCCCTCGGTGAGTGTCTACCTCGATCAGCAGCCGCTGCCGTTCCCCGTTCTGGCGCTTCACGAGGCATATGACCTCGAGCGGGTCGAGGTGCTCAAGGGCCCGCAGGGTACGCTGTTCGGGCAGAACGCGACCGGCGGCGCGATCAACTTCATTGCCGCGAAGCCGACGAGCTCGCCGGAAGCCGGCGGGGATATCACCTATGGCCGCTTCAACCGTTTCGAGGGCAACGCCTATATCAGCGGTCCGCTTTCGGATAGCCTTCGCGGTCGAATAGCAATCAGCGGCGCAGAAGGGGGCGACTGGCAGACGAGCCTCACCCGACCGAAGGACAAGAACGGGGCAACCCGCTATTTGGCCGGTCGCGCGATTGTCGATTGGGATGCCGCCGAATGGGCGCGCTTCTCCCTCAATGCGAATGGCTGGATCGATCGTTCGCCGCCGCAGGCGCCGCAGCTGATCGGCTATTATCCCTCGGTTCCCGGTGGAACTCCGGCCGGAGTGCTCCCTCTGGCCTTCCCGCCCGAGACGCCGCGGGCGGCCGACTGGGGCATCGGCATTCAGGATCTGCGCGGTCGTCGCGATCTTTATCATATCGCATTGCGCGGGGATTTTGATCTTCCCGATTCGCTCACCCTGACATCGCTGACCTCCTATATCCGGTTCACCCAGGCCATCGTCCTTGACGTCGATGGCACGGCGCAGGAAATCGACAATCTTCTCGAGAGCGGCAACATCCGGACATTTACCCAGGAGCTGCGCCTCGCCAACAACCCCGCGGACCGGTTTCGCTGGATTGTCGGCGCGAATTACGAGGACAGTCACACCTATGATCAGATCGACGAAACATATCCCAAGAATTCCGTCGCGCTGTTCTTCAAGGGAACATCGATCTATGCCCGTCAGGATATCCGCAATTACGCCTTTTTCGGCAACGGCGAGTTCGATATCCTGCCGGCGCTTACGTTCAAGGCCGGCGTTCGGTACACCAACTCGCGCAACAACGCCGATAACTGCACGGGAGACATCGGCGACGGCAGCGCTGCCGCTTACGTCAATTTCCTGGCTAGCCTGTCGGGAAAGCCATTCGTCCCGATCGGATCGTCCGGGCCGCTGAACCAGCGCTGTGCCTCGTTGAACGCAGCCGGACTTCCCTCCGTACTGCCGACACTCCGGACGCTGTCGGAAGACAATGTGTCGTGGCGTGCCGGGCTCGATTTTCGTTTCGCGCCCCAAACGCTCCTTTATGCGAATATTTCAAAAGGCTATAAAGGGGGCACTTTCCCGGTCCAGGGTGCCGTGATCGAGGCGCAGTACAGGCCGGTTACGCAGGAATCGGTGCTGGCTTATGAAATCGGGCTCAAGACAGACATGTTCGACCGCCGGGCCCATCTCAACCTCGCGGCCTTTTACTACGACTATAAAGACAAACAGGTTATCGGTCGTGCGTTATTCCCTCCTTTCGGGCCGCAGGGCGTTCTCGTCAATGTGCCCAAATCCCGGATATTCGGCATCGACACCGATCTTACGGTGCAGCCGACACGCGACCTGACGCTCACTGGGGCCTTGACCTATCTGGATACGCGTATCCGCGAATATACGGGCTTCGACGGTGTTCCGACGGTGGTCGATTTTGCCGGCAGCGATCTGCCGTTCGCACCCAAATGGAATTACAGCGTCGACGCGAATTATAGCCCGCCCATAGGGACCAACGGCAAAGCCATTCTGGGGGCGACCGTTCACGGACAATCCAGCCAGGACACGGTTATCGGCGGCGACAGCTTCACCTATCCGGTGTCGCCCACCACCATCTTCCCGCCGGGCATCACTTATCCCTACAAGACGAACCCCTATGCCTTGGTCGATTTGCGAGCCGGGTACGAGGATCGCCGCGGCTGGAAGGTGATTGTTTTCGGGAAGAATGTTTTCAACAAATATTATTGGGTCAATGTGAGCAACCAGTCCGAAGCGAAGACCCGCTACACCGGCATGCCTGCAACCTATGGCGTGACCTTTTCGGTCAAGTTCAGGTAAAGGCACGATCACGATCGCGGCGTCTTCCTTCCCGATTTGTCAGCGGTCCCCCGGGCCCGGCTGGCCCAAATCGGACCGTTGCCGAACCATGGCATTGCGATGGGCGGCAGGCGGAATGCGCCGGGATCGCTTTGGCTTTTGCGTCTGCATGATCGCGCCGTTACAAGGTTATATAATTTTATCTTATACCGCTGATCTAAATTCTGAATTTGCGCTTATACGCTGGGAAAGTGCACCCACGCCCCGGTCATCTTGCAGAAGCCAATTGGAGATTTAATCATGAGTTCAAAGTCGACCATTTTGGTGTTTGGAGGAAGCGGCAGAACCGGCCGGCACTTTGTCGAAATTGCTCTGAAAAAAGGACATAAGGTGCGGGCGCTGGTCCGCGATCCGGCAAAGCTTGCGATCCGCAACCCGAATCTCGATTTGCGGCAGGGCTCAATCGTCGACGGGGCAAATCTGGACGAGCTTCTGGAAGGCGCTGAATCGGTCGTTTGCATGCTTGGCGACGCGAAAATGCAAAGCAAGGAGAATGTGAACACTGCCTTCGTCAAGAAACTGATACCGGCCATGCGGCGGCAGGATGTCAAAAAGTTTCTCTATCAGGCGGGAGGGGCCACCAAGCCATATAAAGAGAATCTTCCTTTCGGCACATGGCTGCTCAAAAACACGCTTGTCAGAATGTCAGGACTTCTTGGGCAGCATAGAGACAATGAAGCCGTTATAGAATATCTTGTCGAAGAAGCTCCGGATATTGACTGGGTCGTACATCGCGCCGGAATTTTTTCGGATGGTCCGTCCAAGGGTACTCTGGTCAGATCGAAAGATCGGGTCAGCATGGCGTCCTTTGTAGACACCGCGACATATAATTATAATGCTCTGAATGATCCCGCTGCGGTTCATACGTACGACATGAGCGTCTATAAGCGTTAGCCGAAAGATATTGGCGTCGGCCACGCGATTGGCGTGGTCCCGTGGAGGGAGCGGTCGGTGAGCGAGCGGGACGGACGATCAGAGGCGCGGCGCCGCCGTCCCGAATGAGCTTCGGAGAATTCGAATGACCGTCTGTCCGCAATCATTCCGAAAAACGCTTGGTCATTATCCGACGGGTGTGAGCGTCATCTCCGGGATCGCCCGCAGCGGTTTGCCGTGCGGAATGGCGATCGGCTCGTTCACTTCGGTTTCGCTCGATCCGCCGCTCGTCGCTTTCTGTCCGCAAAAGAATTCGGCGAGTTGGCGGATGATCGAAAGCAGCGGTCGTTTCTGCGTAAATGTCCTGGCAGCGGACCAGGCCGATATCTGCCGTCATTTCGCGTCGCGGATCGAGCGCAAGTTCGACGCGATCGCTTTCGAACATTCGGGCGGAGCCTTGCCGGTCCTGCCCGGGGCCATCCTCTGGATCGAGTGCGAGCTTTACGCCACTTATGATGCGGGCGATCATGATCTCGTGCTTGGGCGGGTGGTCGAGATGGAAGTAAAGCGCGACGCGCCGCCCCTCATTTTTTGCCGCGGTGAATATGGGCGATTTGCTGCCGCCGCATGATGGGGAGATGCATGCCGGGCTTCGGCGGCCTCACTCTGCCAGGACGGTGCCGCGCGCGGCGGCGAGAAAGGGCTCGGCGACCACCCTCCGCTCCCCCTAAAGCCGGGATAGTTCGCGGCAGCTGGCAGGGGAGGAGATGCCGAGCCTGGATCTCCCGCGATAGCCTGCATCGCAGCGGCTTTGCTCTTTCATCCCGCGACGGGGAGGGTGGCACGCCCGGCTGAGCGGCCGCCGCCATTCTCAGGAAAGGAGGATCAACGGGTTTTCGATATGTTGGCGGAATGCCGCCATGAACTCGGCCGCGGTGGCGCCGTCGATCGCACGACGATCGAATACGGCGGTGGCTGCCATCACCGTAGCCAGCGCAAGTTCGCCGTCGACGTTCCAGGGTTGGCGAATGGCCGCCCCGGTTCCGAGGCTCAGGGCTTGCGGCGGGGTGATGGCCGGAAATGCCTCGTCGATCTTGAACATGCCAAGGCTGAATAGGGATGCCGATCCGCCCTCATAATCTTCGGGCGCGAGCCGGCCTTCGCGCACCTTGGCCGCCGCCGCTCTCGCCGCGAGCGCGAGCGCCGACAAGGAGCATGTATCCACGCCACGAATGACGGGAGCGACCAGGCCATGATCGCTTTGGAGCGACATCGAAATGTCGACGCTGTCGAGCCGGCGGAGAATGTCGCCGCCATATTCGACATGAGCCTGGGGTACGGCTCTCAAGGTCAGCGCCAGGGCCTTCATCAGCATGTCGTCGACGCTGAGTTCGATTCCGCGCGTGCATAGCTCGGCGTTGAGGTCCGCCTGCAAGGCGAGGAGCGGATCGATGTTGCAGCGCGCGGTCAGGTAGAGGTGCGGCACATGCCCCATGCTCTCGATGCGGCGCGGCGCGCTCGAGGTTTGCGGCGGGTTGCGTCCGGGGGCTTCATCCCGCGTGCCTCTCGGCGGAGCCGTGCTCGCGGAAGGAGTGGGAATTCCTGCCGACTGCGGAATGATGGGCAGCAACCCGAGATCGGCTTTCATAACCATGCCGCGTGGACCGGAGCCGTTGATTGCGGCTAGGTCGATATTCTTGGCCGCCGCGATCCGTCGAGCCAATGGCGTCGCGTTGAGCCGTCCGGCAGGTTCGCCGAGGGTCGGGGCAGGCGGCCTATGATGCGTCGAAGCGCCGGTCTGGCGCGATGCCGCCGAAAATAGCGGTTCCGCGAGCTTCTCATCGCCGGCTGTGGAAGCGGCGTTCGCGGTGGCCGGCGCGGGGACGGCCTGGTCCTCGACGAGAAGGGCAATCACCGTACCGACCGCAATGTCCTCACTCCCCTCCGGCACGAGCAGCTTTTCGATCCGTCCGCCTCCGACGGCTTCGAGTTCCATGGTCGCCTTGTCGGTTTCGATTTCGGCCACGAGATCGCCCGCCTTCACCACGTCGCCTGGTTTGACGAGCCACTTGGCGAGCGTCCCCTCTTCCATGGTCGGCGAAAGCGCGGGCATCCTCAACTCGATCGCCATGTCAGTTTCCCAGAAACAGTTCGGCGGCCGCCTCGACGATCGCATCCACGTCGAGGCGGTACATGCGATACAGATCGAGCAGGTCGCCGGTTTGGCCGAACCGTTCGACGCCGAGCGGGGCTACGCGATGGCCTCGCACGCTGCCCAGCCAGGACAGGGCCGCTGGAGATCCGTCGATGATCGTGACCAGCCCGCAGCCCGCCGTCAGGGGCGCGAGCAACGTCTCGACATGGCAATCCGGCGCGCTGCGCCCCGTCCAACGCGCAGCACGCCGCGCGGACCACCCGCGATGGAGAAGATCGGGCGACGTGACATTGAGGAGGCCAAGTCCCGGGATATCGTCGGCCAGCTGCTCCCAGGCCGCCAGCGCCTCGGGCGCCACCACGCCGGTGAAGACGATCACCGCTTCGGTGCCCGGACCCGGCTCATGCAACCAATAGCCCCCCTTCAGCGCATCGGCTTCCCAGTCGTCATTATCCCGCGCAATCTGGGGAATGGAACGCGTCGTGAGCCGCAGGTAGACCGAGCTGCCGTCGGGCTGCTGCATATATTCGAACGCCCAGCGCATCATCGCCGTCAGTTCGTCGGCATAGGCTGGTTCGAAATAAGCGAGGCCCGCCTGGCCCATGCCGATCAGCGGCGTGTTGATCGACTGGTGCGCGCCGCCCTCGGGGGCAAGGCTGATCCCCGATGGCGTGCCGATCAGCAGGAAGCGGCTATCCTGGTAGCAACCATAGTTCAGCGCATCGAGCCCACGCGAAATGAACGGATCGTAGACAGTCCCGACCGGAAGCAGCCGCGTGCCGAAATGCGGCGCGGCAAGGCCAAGCGAGGCCAACAGGAGAAAGAAATTATTCTCCGCGATGCCGAGCTCGATATGTTGGCCGGCCGCATGCTGCGCCCATTTTTGCGCCGACGGAATCTTCGCCTTCTGGAAAACGTCGACAAGCTCCTGCCGCCGAAACAGCCCGCGCTGATTGACGAAGGCGCCCAGATTCGTCGTCTGGGTTACGTCGGGAGCGGTCGTGACGATGCGGTCCGCGAGCTCCTGCCCGACTTGGCAAGATCAAGCAGGATGCGGCCAAAGGCCGCCTGAGTGGATTGTTCGGCGCCTTCGGGGACCGGCAGGCGCGGCGGGACCGCAACAGCGGGCGCGTGCGCTTCGGTGCGCCCGCCGGCGATCGGACTTGCCTTGACGAAGGCCTGAAGCTGCGTGGCGATATTGTCGCCGAGACCGCCCCAAGGCTCCCATTCCTGGCCTTTCTCGATGCCGAGGCTGGTTCGGAACTGGTCCATCTGGGCGGGATTCATCATTCCCGAATGATTGTCCTTATGCCCTGCCAGCGGCAGGCCGTATCCCTTGACGGTGTAGGCGATGAAAATTGTCGGGTTGTCGTCGTCGGCTCTGTCGAACGCGTCGATGAGTGATTCCATGCAGTGGCCGCCGAGATTGGTCATCAGTCGGGCAAGGGCATCATCGTCGAAACCGCTGAGCAACTTCTTCACATTGGGCTGGTCGCCGATATCGGCGAGCAGCCGCTCGCGCCATGCCGGGCCGCCCTGATAGGTGAGCGCGGCGAAATCGGCGTTCGGGCATTTGTCGATCCATTCCTCCAACGCCTTTCCGCCCGGCCGCAAGAAGGCCTGTTGCTGCAGCTTGCCATGCTTCAACGTCTCGACGCGCCATCCGCAGGTCTCGAAGATGTCGTCGAAGCGACGGAACATGCGATCGGCGGTCGTTGCGTCGAGCGATTGGCGATTATAGTCGACGATCCACCAGCAATTCCGGAGGTTGTGCTTATAGCCTTCGATCAGGCATTCGTAGATATTGCCTTCGTCGAGTTCGGCATCGCCCATCAGCGCGATCATGCGGCCGGCATCCTCTTCGCGCACACGGCCGTGCGCGATGAGATAATCCTGGACCAAGGAGGTGAAGGCGGTGACCGCGACGCCAAGGCCGACCGAGCCGGTCGAGAAATCGACGGGGATGGCGTCCTTTGTCCGGCTGGGATAGCTTTGCGCGCCACCCAGCCCGCGAAAGGCCCGCATGCGGTCGAGCGATTGGCCGCCTAGCAGATAATGCATGGCATGGAGCACCGGGCCGGCATGCGGTTTCACCGCCACCTTGTCGTTCGGACGCAGCGCGTGAAAATAGAGTGCCGTCATGATTGCGGTGATCGATGCGCAACTCGCCTGGTGCCCCCCTACCTTGAGCCCGTCGCGCTTTTCGCGAATGTGGTTGGCGTTGTGGATCATCCACGACGCCAACCAGAGGAGGCGCGTATTGAGCGCCTCGAGGGCAGCGATCTTGTTCTGCCGATCTGTAGAAACTGAAGCTGCCACGGGTTGGCTGTCCTTGGGTTAAATCTTGTGGCGGACTAGCGGCGAACCTGCCCGTCGTCGTGGCGTTATTCCTTATAAGCAACATAAGCGATGCTTATGATATTTTGAGGCAACGCTGGTTGGCGAAGCGTGGCAGGCTGTTTGACCTGTGCTGGGTGCAACGCTTGCGAGCCCGCGAAGCGGCGTTCATGCAATCGGTCAAATTCGAATCCATCTTTCATGAGTGAGCGCTAAGGGCGTTTTTCTTGCTCATGGCATCACTTTCATTTATGCGTATGAGTGGCCGGTTCGAATCGCGCGACGCCGCGACGCCCCAACAAAATCGAGGAGGGGACATGCATCTCAAAGGCTTGAATCTGAATCTGCTCGTCGTGTTGGACGCGCTGCTGCGTGAAAAGAGCGTCACCAAGACTGCGGAACGACTGAATGTCACCCAGCCTGCGATCAGTGCTGCCCTTCAGCGCCTTCGGGAATATCTGGACGATCCCTTGCTGGAACGGAACGGACGGAAGGTGGAGTTGACGCAGCGTGCCAGGGATCTCGCGGTGCCCGTGCGAGAAATCTTGCTTCGCATCGAGTCAGCGCTGAACACGACGCCGAATTTTAACCCGGCCGAGGATAAGCGCACTTTCCGCGTCGCGATGTCCGCGCACATGGCAGAGCTCGTCGGCGTGCCCCTCGTCCGTTATCTCATCGGCCATGCGCCGGGCATCAGCTTCCAGATCGTCGATCTGGCCGTCGACTCGTTTAAACGAGTGGAGGAAGGCGATCTCGATCTGTGTCTGACCATATCGGAGCGCGTGCTCGAAAATCCCGTCAATGACGTAAGCAATTTGCAGAGCGAGCATCTCTTCTTCGACAATTTCACCATAGTGGCGTCGAGGGACAACACGGTCTTGAAAAGCACGATCACATATGACGAGTTTTGCGATCAGCCGTACGTCGAACTTCTATTCAACGGTAATTTTCGCAGCTTGCCCGACATCGTCTTGAGCGGTCAGGAGAAGCGACCGACAGTCAATGCCTGGATGCAGACCTCGCAGAATGTGCTCGCGGCCGTCGGGTCAACGAAGGCAGTCGCTATTGTCCCGACGCGCTTGTACGAACTTCATAAGGAGACGCTTCGGCTGCGCAAGATCGCGCCGCCAATAAGTTTACCACGCATTGAGCAGAGATGTTTCTGGCACAAGCGAAACGACATCGACAGCGGCCACCGCTGGTTCCGGCAAACGCTCACGATGATTGCCAATTCCGACAGCGACAAATCGGCGAAACTGCCTGACCTGCAGGCCGCCTGACAAGGATCGGCGGGCTGCTCGCATGCGGGTTAAGGGCGGCGAGCGCCGAGCCGAGTTTCGCCCTCCTGATTTAAGAGACGGGTCTTCCGTCCATCTTGAGGAATTGCATATGGTAAGTATTCAGCCTCCAATCTGCATCGGCCTTAAGCCAGACCTGCGTCAGAAGACCCTCGGTCTCGAATTTCCTGTCATCGCCCGCGATTGAAAAGACTTGCAGGATAGGGCCCGTCAGGACGGCAACAGACCCGTAGATCCGTATCGCCAGACCAGTGCGATCGACGCGATAGAAACGGTATTTTGTGCGGATGCCTTCCAGATATTCAGGCTTCCCTTCGATTTGTCCATTGCCATGGATATGAATCAGGTCGTCGGCAATGAGCGTATCCAGTTGTTCGACGTCCCGCGAAATCAGGGCGGTGCCGCGGTCAAGCTCTCGGCGTAGAACCTGGCTTTGACAGACGTCGAGGCCCGTCTCGGGCAAGGCGCCGACAATAGATGAGACTTCGACCATTTTTTCGACCTCGCGTTCGCGCTCGAGCCCGTGAGGACAGGGCTCGCGTCCAGGCGCTGCCGCATCTGATCATGTTCCATCGGCATCAGGCAAATAGCGTTTATCGTTAGCCGATATCAGCGGAATTTATGCGCCGGTCGCCTCTCTGCCAGGCTTCATAAGGGGAAGGCGGCGCAGATATCGTCCGGTTGTATCCGCATCCAGTTGGTCGCGTGCGCGAACAGGGGAGGGGCGAAATCGCGCGGCGATCATGGATCAAGGTGATCTCGGCACGCATAAATTTCTCTGATCAGCTCTATCTGCAATCGGTATTTGTCGGCTCCATGCGGCTGTGGTTCAAGTCCATGAGAAGCACCCTTCATGGTGTAGGAATTCAGATGTGAAGAGCAAAATGGACAGCACGAAACAGAGCGAAATATTCGAAATCGGTATTGAAGAATTGATTAGTCGTACCGACGCCATATTGCCTGCCATTGCCGAACGCGCACAGCAGACGGAACGCGATCGGCGCCTGCCGGATGCCACCATTCAGGACATCCGGGCGGCGGGTCTCAATCGCGTCATGCAGCCGGTGCGATGGGGCGGATATGGTCTCGACTTCGATGCCTATTTCGAGATTTGTTGGCGCATCTCCTCTGCCTGTGGATCGACGGGCTGGGTATATTCGCAGTCAGCCGTGCAGAACTGGGAAATAAGCTTCGCCCCTCATGAGGCACAGGCGGAGTTCTACGCCAGACCCGATCCATTGTCCTGTTCGGCGTTCAACCCCGGCGGCGCGAAGGTGGAAAGCGTCAAGGGAGGGTGGATGCTATCCGGACGGTGGCGTTATTCGAGTGGGGTGTGCCATGCCGACTGGGCGCTGTTGGGAGCCAGGATCGAGGAAATCCCGGCCCCCATTTTGTTGATCGTCCCGAAAGGCGATTTCAGGATTGAAGACACCTGGCATGTGTCCGGTCTGCGCGGCACGGGAAGTCACGATGTTGTGATCGACGAGCCCGTCTTCGTTCCTGCTCACCGCTACATCCTGCCGGGTGCACCCGACAATCTGGCCGCCAACCAGAGCGGGTCGTACCGAGTACCAATGGCTTCGATCGCACCTTTGGGCGTTGTGATACCTGTCATTGGCATGGCCCAAGGTGCGCTGAACGCATATGAAAGCACCAATCGCACCCGGTGCACGGCATTCGACGGCAAGCCCATGGCGCAAATGGTTGGGCCTCAGCTTCGCATCGCCGAGGCGTCTGCGACGCTCGACGCTGCCAGAGCGCTGGTCAGGAAGGACATTGAGGAAATCATCCGGCGCGGCCAGACGGGAGACATACTGACAAAGGATGACCGCGTTCGCTTTCGCCGCAATCACGCTTATGTCGTCGACACATGCTTCAACACGACAATGATGATTGCCCGCGCCGCCGGCGCTTCCTCGCTATTCGAATCGAATCCCATTCAGCGATTTGTCCGCGACGTTCACGCCGGCTCCATGCAGGTCGCCGCAAATTGGGACGAGCAAGCGGAAGCCTATGGTCGGGTCCGAATGGGCCTGGAGCCGAACTCGGCTTTGTGGTGAGGGGGCGAGCGCCGGCAGGAATTCTCCAGCTTTGGCGCGGAGTCGGCGAGCCGATTGTCGACATCATGAAAGCCGAAAGCCGGCGTCTGCCGGGTTTTCTGATCGAGCTTATTTGACTTATTTGAAGCGCTATTGACCTCGACTGGCCGAGCTTGGACGGGGTCCTGCCGGTTTGGCGCCGGGTGCGCCCCAGTAATGAAGGAACGTCTCGATCGCGGCTGCGAGTTCCTCGCGCGGTGGGAGGGGCGCTTCCCGCGCTTCGAGACCAAGTATGGCAAGTTGGTAGCGCGCCGGCTGGCACAACCCGATGAACTGCGAGACCGCGGTCGCTGGCAGTCCGCGGCGCAGCACTTCGCGCTCCATCAGCGCGGCGAAATAGACGCCAAGCCGTTCCTTGCCGCGCTTCGGACCAAGCTCGTAAAAGGTCTGGGCAAGGTGCGGAAAGCGTGCTGCTTCGCCAACGACAAGTCGGTAGAGATCGAGCATCGGCTGGGACATGAGCATCGACATCAACGTCTCTGCGTACCGGGCGAGGACATCGGCCACTGGTTCGTCGAGCGGAAGGTCCTTCGACAGGGGCATGCCATATTGCTTCAGGAGATCCTCGACGACTGCTGTGAAGAGCTCCTCTTTTGATGGGAAATATGTCCAGAGCGTCGTCTTCGATCCGCCGACTGTCGCCGCGATCGACGACATCGTCGCGCCAGCATAGCCATGAGCGAAGAACGCTTCACGCCCGGCATCGATGAAAGTCTTGCGTCGGTTGACCGCAACGCATGGACTGGGGCAGCCGGCGGAATCTGTCATCGCAGCCTCGGCAGCGTGCGGAGGGAATGGTGCGCCGCTGCTGACCCGCGAAGTCGGGCCCGCGAGCGGGTCGGTGCCCGGCGCCACATCGGGAAGTGCGAGCGTAGTCGCGATAATTGCCTGAACCGCCATGTGCTTGCTCCTTGGGTTTCGGTCAATTCTGCGCCACCCGGTTCTCAATTGCCCCGATCCCGTCGATCTCGCATCGCACGACGTCGCCCGGCGCGAGAAAGACGGGCGGCTCGCGCGCAACGCCGACGCCTTCGGGGGTTCCGGTCGCGATCAGATCTCCGCTCTCGAGTGTGAAGGCGGTCGAGAGATAGGCGATCTGTTCGGCAAGCGTGTGGATCATGGCGATCGTATTATTCTCCTGGCGCAGCTCTCCGTTCACATAGCAACGAAGGGCGAGGCCCTGGGGGTCCGGAACCTCGTCCGCAGTGACGATCCAAGGACCGATCGGGCCATGCGTATCGAACGATTTGCCCATGGTAAAGGTAGGGGCGTGGAACTGCCAGTCGCGCGCAGATACGTCGTTCGCGACGCAATAGCCGAAAACATGCTGCAGCGCTTCGGCGCTGGTGACGCCCTTCGCCGACTTGCCGATCACCGCGGCGAGTTCGACCTCATAGTCGAGCTTTTCGGTGACGCCCGGATCGATTTCATCAAACGGACCGGCGATGCAACTCGTTTGCTTGTTGAACCATATCTGGTGTTCGGAGCGCGCGATGCCGAGCTTGGCGGCCTCTTCGAGATGCGTGGCATAGTTCATTCCGATGGCAAGATATTTGCCCGGACGCTCGATCGGCGCAAGCAGCGTCGCATCCGCCAGCGGAAGCGACGCATCGGCGTTCGCGACCAGATCGGCGAGTTCGTCGATGGCGTCCTTTCCGGCCCCGGCGATCTCGCGAATGGTTTGCCACCGCGAACCGGCAGCCACGAGATCGACGATGCCGTCATCCTTCACCGCGCCGATACGCGGAATATCCAGAAGGAAGCGCACGAATTTCATGACGGTTTCACCTTTTGCTGGATGGGAGGGCCTTGACCCGGTGTCGGCGTCCGGCCGGGTTGATGGCTTCCCGGGCTGGCAGTGTTTCGACGCCAAGCTGACCTACCGACAGTCAAACCCCGAAATGCCTTGGTGGCGCATCTTTTACATCGCGCTGCCCGATCTATTGGTTCGCTGTTGAATGGACGGTTATTCAGTGTCAAGTTTCGGTATATTCATAATTATCTATACCAATGATCCAAGCTTCTTATGGGAATATGGCAGGGTGGACGCCCCGTCCTCTATCGGAAAGCTCGCGAGCCCTGGGGCGCAAAGCGCGTCCAGCGCGTGGTGGATGCGCCGGGCCACGGCGTTCTTTTTTCGGGCGAACATGGGCAGATCGTTCGAGACACTTTCGCTGTTCCGCGCGGCGCCGCAAAAATCGAGGCATCTCTTCCACAAAATGGCGCTAGCTCGTCGCTGCCCGACGCGCCTCAACCCGACTATAGGGTGTATCCGATACGGCAGCTTCGACGCCGCGGGTTCCCCGATCGACGATGGCGAGGAAGGTTTTTCGCGCTTCCTCGCTATCGTGCTTCTGTGCAAACGTCCGATGCGCCTCCATGAAGGCGGCCGCCCACGTCGCCAGCAGCAGAGCGGCGGTCAGATGTACGTCGGGATCCGTTCGATCGCGCTCAACGGCCTCTGCGAGCTCCACCTGGACAAGGGCCGTAAGTTCGTCGCGTATGGCTCTGCCCCGGGCTTTCAGGGTTTCGCTTCCCGCGATCGTCTGCATGAACCTTTCACTTCCATCGAAAAAGCAAATATAAGGCCGGCCCTCCGCGATGATCCGATGGGCAAACAGCCTTAGAGCCTCTAGCGGGCTGATGCCGGGATCGCGTTGCCGCAGCGCAGCGCGCAAATCCGCATATCCCTCGTCATTGAGATCAAAAAACATGTCTTCTTTTCGCGGGAAGTGATTGAAGACGGTCATGCGCCCGACATCGGCGGCCTCCGCGATCTCGTCCACCGTGACCTTATCGAACCCCCGTTCGTTGAACAGCCTGGTTGCCGCGTCCGAGATGCTCTGGCGCGTCGCCAAGCGCTTGCGGGTTCGACGGTCGAAAGACGTTGACATGAGCTAACTGTCACCTTCAATACGTACTGAGTACATATATTGATTCGATATGATCATTTATCGAATATATTGTGAGTGGCTTTATGAAAAAGCAAGATAACGCGATCGCGGCCGCCGGCCGAAATGTGCTGATCGTCGGGGCAAGTTTTGCGGGCCTCTCGATGGCATATTGGATGTGCAGGCTCGGCTATGACGTCACGATCGTCGAAATCGCCACCGGCTTGCGGCTCGGGGGCACGCCCGTGGACATTCGCGATCGCACGATCGATATCGCGGCGCGGATGGGCATTCTCGATGCCATCAAGGCGCAGAGCCTGCCGCCGAGAGCGACGGAATTCAAGAATGCGAACGACGTGACCGAGGCGTCGCTCCCGCCCGCCTCGGTCGCCAAGGACGGTGGCATGGACGGTTATGAGATCGATCGCGATGCCTTGCTCGCCATCTTGCTCAGGGAAGTAGAGGGGCGGATCGACATACGTTTCGGAATGACCGTCGCCGGCCTCGAAGACAGCGGAGAGGAAATGCGCGCGCGCTTTGCCGATGGGACCGAGCGCGCCTTCTCTCTCGTGCTCGGCTGCGACGGAAATCATTCTGCGGTTCGAACCATGATTTTTGGTCCGGAGTCGCAATACAGCCAGTTCCTGGGGGCCTGCTTTTCGATCTCGATCGTGGCCAAGCGCATTATCGAGCCAAATACAACGCAGGTCTACAGCGTTCCTGGTAGAACGGTGATGCTGAACTCATATGAGGACAAGACCGACATTGTGCTATGCTTTCGTACCGATAACGATACCATCGCCGATCAGCGGGATCCGGACCATAAAAGGCGCGTCATTCTTGACCGCTTTGCCGACATGGGCTGGCGGACCCCCGAATTGCTTGAGGAGGTAAAATCCTCGGAGAATTTCTACTTCGACAAGCTCTCGCAGGTTAAGATGCCGTCCTGGACGAAGGGGCGCGTCGCCCTGGTCGGCGATGCAGCGTACTGCGCCTCTCCCGCTTCAGGAATGGGCGGGTCGCTGGCAATCATCGGGGCCGCCGCCCTGGCCGAGGCGTTAGGACAATATGGTGATGACCATGCTCTCGCCTTCGAAGCGTACAACAACGGGCTGCGGCGCTTCATCGCGGAGGTCCAGCAGGGCGCCGTCGCGTTCGGATTGGATACGTTTGTGCCCAGCTCGGAGGAAGCCATTCGCGCGAGAAACGAGCAATTCTCGTCCGCATCGACTGCGTAATATCCGTAACCGGCGCTGTACCCCGCGCCTTATTCGGCGCGGTGACCAATGCTGGAAACTGCCGGCCGTGACTGTAACCAGCGTACCAATGTTCAGTCGGTGGGCGATCGAAAATGATTGCCGGTGCGGCGTATGGGTCTCGGCTAACGCCAGCTTGAGAGCCGGTTGCCAGTGCCGTTTTCGGCACGAGCGGCCCGGCGTACCTGATCGTCGACGCTGTTCCGGAACAGCGGACCAAAAGCGTAGCGCAGCCATGAGGGCCCGGCCAGCTTCGTGGGGGGATATCGTTTTGAGGAGAGGAAGGCAAAACTGTGCATCGAAGATAAACCGGTTCGGCCCTAAACCGCCCTCAAGGGAACGGCGCGGTTACGGCCATCTTTCAACGTCGGCGGTCTCGACATGCGGACGCGACACGTTTCATCTCGATGCGGCGGTATACCTAAGAATTCCCGATCGGAACCCGTTCACCGCGTTCCTGGATTCGGACTATTATAACCGCTCATCGCTAACTCCCTTGGCAACCAAGAACCATTGCACTTTGTGCGCTGCCAACGGGGACGTCGGCTTGGGCGCTGTGTTAGCTCGAGCTCTCCAGGCATCGGAAGGCCTTTCGATGGCGGCGCAATGAACCTCGCCGCTATGCCGATGCAAAAGAGGGTTGCCGCGTATACGGGCTGCCCGCGCAGCTCAACTGTCGACCAAATGACGACCGACCAGGACATAATGTACCGCACCCCAGAGCTTGAAGAGTGAAAGGATCAGGAGTGCGGCCTTCAGTGAGTCTGCGCCGTAATAGGGCTGGAACAGGTCACTGAGCAAACCGCAGACGAACGCGCCGGATGCCATGCCCACGCCGCTGATGAAGAACATCGTCACAGCCGCGGCGAAGCTCCGCGCGCTTGGGTCCACGGCGGACTGGATCGTCGAGTAGGTCGGCGCGAGGTAGAATGCGACCAGAAAGATGCTGATTGCCGTCAGCACGATGAACAGTTGATAGTTGCTCGTCAGCAGCGAGCCGATCTGGGCAATCATCGCGACGACGAAGGCGGCTGCGAGCACATTGTACGCGGTGCGGGGACCGCGCTTCGCCAGCCACCCACCGATGAAGCCGCCGCCCAATATGCCCAGAATCGCGACCCCCCCAGCAACCGCTCCGAATGAGGCGCCCGTCTCCGTCGCGCTGAGCCCGAAGGTGCGCATCACATAGGCCGGTGCCCAGCTGCCCAGCGCTCCCGAGCTGATCCCCAGCACGGCGCCGCCGAGCATCAGGTTGCGGACGGGTTTGTTGCCGAGAAGGCTGCGCAGATTGCCCTTGGGCAGCTCCCGCGCGCCGGTCGCCTGCTCGCGCAGGGGCTCGCGGACGGTGGTGAGCAACAATATGCACAGGACGATGCCGGTGGCGCCGACGATGAAAAGCGTGTTGCGCCATCCGATCTGGTCGTTGAGGTAGCCGCCGAGCGAAAGCGCGAGGAAGGTACCGATCGCGAGCCCCATCGAATAGATGGCAATGGCCTTGGGCCGCGACCCCTTGTCGGTGTAATCGGCGATGATCGAGTGGGCCGCGGGCGTCAGCGCCGCTTCGCCGACCGCGACGCCGACACGGCTAAGGAGCAATGACTTCATGCCCGTCGCAAGGCCGCCGATCGCCGTCAGTGCGCTCCAGAAAACGATCGCGCCGCCGATGACGTGGACGCGGACGCCGCGATCGGAGAGTTTGGCGATCGGTATCGCGCTGATCGCATAGGTGAGCGAAAAGGCCGGCCCGGTGATCAGACCGATCTGGGTATCGCTCAGGAGAAGGTCGCGCTTGAGAGCCTCGACGAGGATGAACAGGATTTTGGAGTCCATCGCGCCGAGTGTCTGACAAAGCATCAGCACCGCCACGACATACCAGCCATATAATCTGCTTTGGGTGCGTGCGGGGGGAGCAATTGTCACGATACCGAATCCTTGGATATGAGGAATGGGAGGCTGTCGGAAGAAGCGCCCTTCAGCGCGCAAGGGCCTGGCCGTCCTTGCGGGGATCGGATCCCGCAACATAACCATCGCCCGTTTTCAGGACGATCTGGGCGCCGCCGAAGGAGAAAGTGGCGTCCAGTTCTTCGCTGACGATATCGTGCCCGCGGGCGCGGAGATATTCGATCAGCGCCGGATCGGTGCCCGGTTCGATACCGACCCGGCGCCCTGCATCGATGCGCCAGCGCGGCGCGTCGGCGGCGGCCTGGGGGTTTTGCCCATAGCCAAGAATCCTGAGGGCAAGTTGTAGATGGCCCTGCGCCTGGATCGGTCCGCCCATCAGACCGAACGCCATGAGCGGGTCGCCTTCGAGATCCGTGGCGAAGCCCGGAATGATCGTGTGGAAGGGGCGCTTGCACGGCGCCACCTGGTTCACATGTCCTGGCTCGAGCGTGAAGCCGACGCCGCGGTTCTGCAGCGCGATGCCGGTACCGGGAACGACGATGCCTGATCCGAAACCCTTGTAGTTGGACTGGATGAACGACACCATCATCCCGCTGTCATCCGCCGCCGCGAGACAGACCGTGCCGCCGGGCCGCGGTTCGCCATGGCCGGGATCGCTGGCGCGATCGGGATCGATCAGCTTCGCGCGCTCGCGCAGATACGCCGGGTCGAGAAACGCCTCGGGTGCCAATCGCATCGCATCGACGTCGGTCAGATGTCGATAGACGTCGGCCAACGCCAGCTTGGTCGCCTCGATCGCGAGATGCAGCTGATGCGGATCGTCGGGTGACGACGGCTCCCAGCCGGCCGCTTCCAGAATGCCGAGGCCGATCAATGTTGCCAGACCCTGATTGGCTGGCGGCAGTTCGTGAACGATGCCATTGGCGAAGCGCTGTGAAATGGTGCCGACCCATTCGGCGCGGTGTTCCCCGAGATCGGCGAGGCTGAGCGCAGCGCCATGTGCTTCGGCGTCGGCCACAATGCGATCGGCGAGCGCCCCCCGATAAAATGCCTCCCCCCGGGTCGCGGCGATCGTCTCGAGCGTCGCGGCATGGGCGGCGGAGCGAAACAGTTCGCCCGCCCGAGGGGCGCGGCCACCGGGAAGAAAACATGCAGCAAAGCCCGGCTGTTCCCTCAGCATCTGCCCGCCGAGGGCCCACAGGCGAGCAATGGTCGGTGTGACCAGAAAGCCGCTGCGCGCATGGCGGATCGCGGGCGCCGCGATGGTTTCGAGCGGCAGCGAGCCGAACCGCTCCCACAGCGCGATCCAGCACGAAACCACACCCGGGACGGTGACCGAATTCCAGCCGCGCTCCGGTATCGCCGTCAGGCCCTGGAAATATTCGGGCGTCCAGCCCGCCGCCGATCGCCCCGAGCCGTTGAGACCGTGCAGTTCTTTGCCGTCCCACAAGATGGCGAAGCCATCGCCGCCGATCCCGCACCCGGTGGGTTCGACCACGGTAAGGACCATCGCGGCGGCGATGCTTGCATCCGCGGCATTGCCGCCCATCGCCAGCATGTCCATGCCCGCGATCGACGCGAGATGGTGCGACGTAGCGATCGCGGCACGGCCCATCGCGGGAGGGCGACGCGACGGATAGGGCAGGGCATAATCGAGGGACAGCAAGTCCGGGCCGGCGGTCATGCCGGTCAGCTCAGCAGCGACGGGTCGACACGATCGGCGAAGATCATCTCGATCTTGACGCCATTGGGGTCGAAGAAATGGACCTGGGTATCGGCCGTATCGGCGACGGGCGCAGCCTTGAATTCGACCGCACGGCCGCGAAGATGGTCGAGGAAAGCGAGCAGCCCGGTGCCGCGAAACGCGAAATGATGGAAAGCGCCGGTCGGTCCGTCCTCGGGCTTGCGATCGATGATATGCAGGATCGGATAAGTGCCGCCGTCGGGATAGAGCCACACGCCCCCGACCCGGACGCCATTGGCTTCGAGCGGAGGCCGGAAGCCGGGCCGCAGTCCGAGGATGTCGCTATAGAAAGAGACGGTTTTTTCAATGTCTCCGCTGCTGAGCGTGACATGGTCAAGGCAAAGGGGGGGCATTTCGGTGTATCTCATCCCGTGCAGCATGTGTGCGCAATAAGATACATTAAGGAATCTTATCGTCAAGGCCTCACGATGATGACTGGCTTTGCGCCTCGGGCCAGAAGGCCGACCCCGGGGTGCCGCGGAGCCGCCTTCTGCGCTGCCAGTTGCCGTTTAAACATCCGTCACCTTGTCCTCGTCACGGCTGGCTTTTCGTCCTCACCAGCGGGAGAAGGATGCTGTCGACCATCTCCTCGACCGCAGCGCGGATGGCGATATCGGATTGTGTCGCCGTGATATAGGCGAGGAATGCCGCAGGGATGGACATGACCATTTCGGTCAGCTTGCCGGCATCGACCTCGCCGCGTTCAGCCGCTCGTTCCAAAAGGAATCGGACCGCCGACACCCGGCCCGCGAGCAGGGTCTCGCGAAAGCGCGCGGGCGAGGATTTTTGCTCGCGATAATATTCGTCCATTTGTGTCCACATGATCATCGCAAGCGGAAAGTCGCGCTCGTATAATTCGACGATATAATGGACGAGTTCAGTGCGGATATCGCTTTCGTCGGGGACCGTCAGCGGGTGGCTCTCGATATGATGCCGGAATGCCGACATGGCGAGATCGCCGCGACTGGACCAGCGGCGCGCGATGACCGGGCGACTGGTGCGCGCCCGCAGCGCCACGCCCTCTATGGTGAAGGCTGAATAGCCGCCGTCGAGCAACTCGGCCCATGCTGCCTCCAGCAGCGCGCCTTCGAGCGCCACACCCCGGCGCCGCGTTTTGACGACGGGATCTCCTGCTTCCTTCGCCTCGGTGACCGATTTAAGACTCATTCAAGTATCCTAGTTGACGATTGAAATAAGATGCACTAGCAACTCTTATATCAGAGGATAGCGCGCGGGAAGCGAAGGGCAAGCCCTGCTTCGCTGCCTGTGCGCAGGAGCAAGTGCGACGATGGTCGTCGCGGGTGTCCGCCGCCGGATGGCTGCGGACTGACGGATCGAAGGTGACCAGGCGTGCCGAGTTGTGGTTCGAAAATTCTGATCTCCGGGGCGAGCATCGCGGGTCCGACCCTCGGCTACTGGCTCGCCGAATATGGTTTCGACGTCGAGATCGTAGAGCGTTCTTCCGAAGTGCGCGGCGGAGGTTATCCCATCGATCTTCGTGGCTCGGCAATGATCGTCGCAGACAGGATGGGAATGACCGACCAGTTGCGGCGCGCCCATCTCGATATCGAGGCACTGACGCTGTTCGATCGTGGCGGAGAAGCGATCGTGGCGCTCCGCCCCGAGGAGTTCAGCGGCGGGACCCAGGGCCTTGACGTCGAAGTGCCGCGTGGCGACCTGGCGATGCTGCTCTATGAGCGAACGCGCGATCGCTGCACCTATCACTTCAACGATCATGTCGTCGCTCTCAACGACCGCGGCGACGCGGTCGAGGTCGAGTTCAAGTCCGGCCGGCGGGAGCGCTATCTTTATGTGATTGGCGCGGACGGGCTGCATTCTTCGACGCGGGGGTTCGCGCTTGGGCCGGAGGACGCATTCGTTCGCCATCTCGGCTATTTCTTCATCGGATTCACCCTCCCGAACATCTTTGGCCTCGATCGCGAGCAGCAGGTCTTCTCGACGGTCGGTCGTATGGCGGGCCTCAGCAGCCTCAGAAGCAACGATCGCATCGCGGCCTTGCTGACCGTGGCGGCCGATGAAATGCCCTCGGCGGCCGAACGCGACGTCGATTTCCAGCGGCGGCGGTTCAGGGCGCATTTCGGGGAGGACGGTTGGCATATTCCACGCCTGCTCGAGGAGCTCGATCGCGCGGATGACGCCTATTGTGACACGGTCAGTCAGATCCGCATGCCGGCTTGGTCGAAGGGACGCATCGCCCTGACCGGCGACGCTGCTCATGCGCCGTCCTTCATAACGGGACAGGGGTCCAGCCTCGCCCTGGCCGGGGCTTATGTCCTCGCCGGCGAACTGGCGCGCCACTTCGACGATCCTGCCGCTGCCTTCGCCCGCTACGAGGCGGAATATCGTCCTTTTGCGGAGGCGAACCAGAACCTCGCAGGCAAGCGCTGGCAATTCATTCCGACCGACCCCGAAAGCGAATGTCAGCGTAACCTGCGCCTGCGGGAGAGCGGCTTACCGGCCGCGCCAATGGAGCAGAAGCGGGCCATTCACAACGGACTTGAGATCAAGGACTATCATGCTGACACCTGACCATCCCAACGCGCTCTGGCTTGCCGAGATGTACGGGATCGACCAACAATCCGATCCTGCAGATGCAAGCCTGACAACCGAGCAACGAGATCGCCGTCACGCCGAGCATGTCGCCAAATATATGGCGCGGATGTCCCCGGACCTTATCGTCCATACCGGCGGCGTGCGCCTGGCCACGACAGGGGGCATGGCATTCATGCAGGCTTATGCCCGTCGCCGCTCGTCCCTGAGCGACGGCGGCGACGTGTCGATCATCGCGATCCATCAGATTCTGGCGGATGACAACTACGGTATTCTCCACTTCCGGTCGCGCACGACGCGCGACGGCCATGTCTGGGAGCGCGACGGAATGGGAGCGTGGCGGTTCGAAGATGGCATCGCCGTCGAGCATTGGGAGCTGTCGAATGGACCCAAATGGGATGCATTCTATCTGGCCGGTGACCCCGATTTCAATGGCGACGCGATGGAATATTGGACGAAGGAATAGACTTCATTCCTTCATTTCAATTTAAAGATTTCACCATATCGATATAAGTATCTATATGGTATAGATTGATATTGTTTTCTGAAAATCAAATCAGACGATATATAAGGAAAAGTATAGAAATTAAGTGGCATCATATATGTAATATAGTGCGATCTTAACTGCAATATATATTGCCATTTACGGTGATACGTCATCAATGCATCGGGTGCTGACCATCAGGTGCGGAGATTGTGCAGGTTATGACAACGATCATGGTTATCTTTGGGCAACGGCGTAACGAGCGGATCTCGCATCCGGCCGAAAAGCGCTGTTCCTTGCAGGCGAACCCCCAGTCGCGGCGCAGGGGTCAATAATATGGCCCGAAACCGACGTCCGTTGAGATCTGTCTGCTTGAATCTCAAGGAGGGTGACAGCCTTGAAGAACTGAAAACCGCCTATCTCTCCGCTTCGGACGCCGTGACTCACGAGCTTGAAGACCATTGCCCCGACCATCTGAAAGCCGTGGCGCGAAAGAATATTCGCCAGGTGATCGACGAGTGCGGATCCCTCAAGCCCACGTTCGTGCGGACAGCTACCGCGCACGACCCTGCTATTCTTGCCGATCTCGAGGCGATCGTCTGCCCTAATCTTTACGGCGTGATGCTGCCCAAGGTCGAGAGCGCCGCCGAGATCGAACGTGTCGACTATCTGCTGACATTGTTCGAGGCGCGGGCGGGGTTGGAGCCTGGAAAGATCTGTATTCTTCCGCTGCCGGAATCGGCGAGCGGGCATCGGTTCGCCTACGATATCGTCAAGGCCAGCGAGCGCGTCGAATATATGCTGTCCGCGACGAATACCAACGGCGATCCGGCGCGGTCGATCGGCTATCAATGGACGCGGGAGTGCACGGAAACGCTGTATATCCGGCAGAAGATCGTACTCGATACCAGAGCTGCCGGGATGCAGTGGCCGATCTGTTCGAACTGGAATGCCATGCACGACATGGATGGTCTGGAGCAGTTCCTGATACAGAACAGGAGTTTCGGATATTTCGGCGCGCTATGTACGCCCGAGCCGAAATATATCGAACTGGTCAACCGGGTCTTCACACCGCCACAGGAGGAGATCGACTTCTGGGGCGAAATCGTCGCGCTGCAGGAGCAGTATGACGACGACATCAAGATCGATGGAAAATGGTACGTCCGCAACAAGTCCAAATGGGGGGCATTGCGGATCGAGCTCGCGGCTCATTTTGGTGTCCATCCGAGGACCGAGGGGCGGACGATGCAGGTCGAACAGGTTGGCGGAATCGTCAAGGCGGCCGAGGCCGAGCTGATCGGCGATCAGGGTCGCGCGACGGTTTGATGCATTTTCGGGTGGATCGGCGCAGGTGACGGCAAATAGGCGTTCAAATAATACGATAAACAAGGCCCGGTACGTTAATTCTGTACGGTCAATATAACATATATCTGAAGTATATATAATAAACGGGAGGTATCATGAGTCCGATTTTTCTGGAAACTGGTTCGAAGAGCCGTTCATCTCGTAAAATAATTGCGGCACTTCTCGCGGGAGCGACAATCGCCCTCCCGTCGCTTACCGGCGGCGGCCAGGCATCCGCCCAGGAAAGCAGCGTGCAGGATGGCGGCGAGATCGTCGTCACTGCCCAGAGGCGCGAACAGGCCGTGATCGACGTGCCGATTTCGGTCAGCGTGGTGAGCGCGGAAAAAATCGAGAATCTTAACCTGTCGACCTTTACCTCGATCGGCCAGCAAACGCCGAACTTCAATATCACGTTCGAGCGCGGCGCCAATGCGGCGCCGGACCTGAGCATCCGCGGCGTCCGCGGGGACGGCTCGACAGCGCGCATGAACGAAAGCTCGGTCGCCGTCTACGTCGACGATATCTATCTCGGCGACGAAAACAGTCTCGCCGGACAGATGTTCGACGTCCAGCGCGTCGAAGTACTGCGCGGCCCGCAAGGGACTTTGTTCGGTCGCAACACGACGGGGGGCCTCGTCCAGTTCGTTTCGGCATCGCCCACCGCAGATCTTACCGGCAAGGCCAGTGTGCTCTACGGCTCGGACAATTGGGTGGCGGTCAACGCCGCGATCAGTGGTCCGCTCGGCGACAATGTCCGGACCCGGCTTGCCGGGCAGTTCGAAACGCATGACGGCCATTACACGAACCGCGCGACGCTGCCTGGCGCGTTGAAGAAGCTGGGACGCAAGGAGGTTTGGAGCCTGCGCAGCACGACCGATTTCGATATTGGCGAGGCAACGTCACTGCGCCTGCAGGTGACGCATTCCGAAACCGATTCGGAATCGACGCCGAATTATGGACTGGGCATCTGGGAGAGCCGGACGGCTCCTCCGCCGGGCACGCAGAATGTGATTTGCGCGCGTGCCGACATCCTGGCCGCCAAATGCTTCGACCGGATTGTCCAGAGTGGCCAGCCGCCGCTGGACGGGCGCCGCGCCGGCGACGCGATCACTGAACTGAATCGCGACGAGCTGGCGATCAGGCAAAATTTGACTTCGATCACCGCGAAATTCGAAACCGATCTGGGTGGCGTGTCGCTGATCAACGTAGCGAATTATACGCAGTTCAAATCCCGGATCGGCGTCGACGGCGACGGCGGGTCCACGCCCAGCACCCTTGCCCAGCGCGTCTATGTGCAACTTCAGAACGAATCCAAGCAATTCAGCGAGGAACTTCGGCTGCAGGGCGAGGCCGGCGCGGTCAATTGGGTTGCGGGGCTTTTTTATTATCAGGACGAAAAGAAGAGTACCAGCATCCTCAATATTCGTACCGATACGGGTGCGACCGCGGCTCGGATCCCTTCAAATGCACGCATCGACACCAAGTCGGGAGCAGTATTCGGTCAGGCCGACTGGAAATTCGCCGATCGACTGACCCTGTCGGTCGGTGCCCGTTATACGATCGAGAACCGGGAACTGGTGGAGGCGAGGCTCGGCCCGGTCGGACCAGGTCCCGTCGTCGATGTGCGGGCGGCGGTTGCCGACCCCGACCCGGTGACGAAAGACGTGACAGGCCGGGTGAGCCTGACCTGGGAAGCGACCTCCGACAACAGTCTTTACGCAAGCTATTCGCGCGGCGCGAAGAGCGTCGGTTACAGCGTGTTTTACACCGGGGGCAGTGCCGCCATCAATGCCGCCAAGACCGGTCCGGTCGGTCAGGAACATGTCGATGCCTTTGAAATCGGCAGCAAGAACCGGTTCTTTGATCGGACGCTGACGCTCAATCTGGCGGGCTTCTATTATCTGTTCGACGGCAAGCAGGAATTGCTGACGGTCGTGGAATATCCGGATCCCAGCCAGCCACAGACGCCGATTTTGAATACGCGCTTCCTCAACGTCGGCAAGGCCGAGATTTACGGCGCCGAGCTCGAGATGAACTATGCGCCGAGTGAACGGTGGGATTTCGGATTGTCGGGCGGGCTCCTGTATACCGAAATTACGGATTCCGACATCGTCTTCAGCACGCCGCGGCTGGGCATCGTCCCGCTGGAAGGGCGGCCGCTCCCTTCGACGCCCAGATGGAATCTGAGTGCCCAGATCGCGCATCATATTCCGGCAGGGGACCTCGGCGTCTTCACGCTTCAGGCTGAAGCGCGCGCGCAGGCGAAGCAGAATTCCGGACTGAACAACGATCCCTTGGCAACGATACCATCCTATGGTCTCGTCAATTTCCGCTTCCTATGGGAATCGAAGGACAAGAGCTACAATGTCCAGGCATTTGTGACCAACGTCTTCAACAAGGCCTATTTCGTCGGGATCAGCGACTCCAACATCGGTGCAGGCGCGCTGATCACGCAGCAGGCTGAACCGCGGCTGTGGGGCCTGAAGTTCGGCGCCTCATTCTGATCGATGGCGTCTCATCCCTTTGCGGTCCCGCTCCTGGGCCGCAAAGGGGTGCATGATCCTTGTGGTCGCGGCGCTTTTGCGGTGAGCGCGCCGGCGGGGAGAGGGGCTGAGAGATGAAACGGGCCCATCCCTGTCCCATGCGCTTGCGGCTCACCCAAAGCCCGGCTGGTAAATGGGATATTTCAGTTTTGCACAAGCATCCGCGCGGACCACAGCGTGCTGGCGACCAATCTGGCACGCGCGGCATCGGTCAGGTCGGTGGCCTTCATCAACCTCAGCCCGATCGCCGCCACAGCGCATTGGTAAGTGCCAGCCGCTTCTTCGAGGCGGAAGTACCGACGGGCGGTATCGCGGATGCCGCGTATCGCCATCGCATAGGAGTTTCCGCGTATGGCCGGGTCGTCGCGAGCGATCAGCCGTTCGATCTCCAGGATGTCGCCAAAGCTGGCAGGCGCAGGATAGTTGATGCGCACGCTCGCTTCGAGTGACGCAAGGTCCTGGAAGACATGTCCGTATCCGGTGCGCTGGAAATCGACCAGTGCCGCGAGCGTCCCGCCGCGATCCAGGACGACATTATCCGAGTTCAGGTCCCCGTGAAGAATGCAGCTCGTACAGGGACGCATGTCGCCGCCCGCGAGGAGCGCGTCGCAGATGGAAGGGAAGATGATTTTGTCTATCCGATATCCTCCGGCGCGCTGCTGCGCATCGAAATATCGCGCGGCATGACCGAACAGGATCGTTTCGGTTGCGGTCGCCGAAACGAGGTTCCCGAAATAGCGCTCCAGATAATATCGCGCCACGCCCGCCTTTTGAACCTGGCTGGCATCGTACCAGCATTCGCGCAGCGTTTCGAACGTGGACGACAGGACCACGTCAAGGGCCGCCAGATCCCCGGCAGCGAGGCGATCGGTCAGCGTCTGCGATCTCTCGCCATCTCCGACGAAGGAATAGCACAGCGCGGCGCGATGATGCGCTGTGGCAAAGCCGCGCAGATCGGGCCGGTACGGGGGCGGCAGGAGTGGCCGGACGAACTGATCGTAGTTGGCCCGTTCGGATGTTCCGGCATCGAGTGGTGCTACCTTGACCGCCGCCGGGACGCCGCCGCGCGTGCGGCCATCAGTCGCCAGCGGTGTGGCTTTGAAGACATAAGCGCCGCTACGCCCTCCGCTCAGCGTCTCGAGCTTGATGATCCCGAGCAGGGAATGGTCGATGCCGGCGAGCGCGCTGGCCAGAACCGATGAGACGAGACTGTAAATTTCTTCCGCTTCCCGGGCGGTGCCGAAGGGAGATTGGCCCGAGAAATGGATGCGGGGCGGCGGCGCAAATGTTCGGGGCATGCGTTCATTCTTCATGCTGCAGCATCATGCGATCCGCCGGGCCAGCATCTTGCCTGCCGGAATCTCGGGCCCGTCCGCCTGTGCGGCGTAGCAGCGACCCATTCTGCTTGATCGCATCGACCAATGCGCGCGCCGGATCGCGGCGTCCCTGGACCCCGGCCAACACCACGAACTCGACATTACCGAGCGGGGGCAACTCGTTCGATGAAATTTCGGTCAGGCCCGGCGGTACGAGCGACCGCGCATGCGGTGCGATCCCCAGGCCGGCCGCGAGAGCGGCATGGACTCCGCTCTGGGCTTCACTGGTGCAGACAACCTGCCAGCTGCTGCCGACGCTCTCGAGCGCGTTTAGCGCAGCGGTCCGGGTGATCGCGGGCGGCACCAGAAGGACCAGCGGAACCGGCTGCGCCGGATCCCAGTCGAAACCGGGCGCGGCGATCCAGATCAGCGGCTCGCGCCAGACGAGTTCCCCTTTCTGCTCGCCAGCTCTCCGCTTGACGAAGGCAAGGTCGAGCAGGCCGAGTTCCAGCGCTTGCCGCACATTCTCGCTGAGACCGACGGTCAGTTCGAGACGGACGCGAGGATGTTCGGCGGTGAAGCGCCGCAACAGCTCGGGCAACCCCGCGAGGACCACATCCTCGGTCACGCCCAGCCGCACCGATCCGCTGAGATCTGCGCGCGCGAAATGGCGCAAGGCCCTGTCGTTGGTGTCGAGGATCGTCCGGGCAAAGCCGACCATCGCTTCGCCGTCGAGCGTAAGCCTCACCGAATGTGTGTCGCGAATGAACAGCCGCGTCCCGCAGGCCACTTCGAGTTTCCGGATATGCTCGCTGACGGTGGACTGCCGCAAGTTCAGGCTCGCGCCTGCCTGCGTGAAATTGAGCGTCCGCGCAACGGCAACGAAGCTCTGCAGCCAAAGGGAATCCAACATTGCCCGATCATTCCATAATCCGATAACAGTAACCTCAGTTATCGCCATTTACAATTAACCGAATTTGGGCGAGCGGACAAGCGATGAAGAAGATGCTCAAACTGTTCGATCCCTATATCGCACTCATGTTGGCGATGATCGCGCTGGCTGCGGCGGTGCCGGTGCACGGAAGAGGGACGGCGATCGCCGCGACGACGACCGATATCGCGATCGCTTTCCTGTTTTTCCTTTACGGCACGCGGCTCTCGCCGAAGGCGGCGGTCGCGGGTTTCATCCAGTGGAAGCTACAGATTGCGGTTCTGTTATGCACCTTCGCGCTGTTTCCTCTGCTCGGCGTCGGTCTCGGTCATCTCATGGCGGATCTTCTCCAGCCGGCGTTGCTGACGGGTTTGGTGGTCCTGTGTCTGATGCCGTCGACCGTGCAATCGTCGATCGCGTTCACATCGGTTGCCCGCGGCAATGTCGCGGCCGCGCTGTGTGCCGCTTCGCTATCGAACATCCTCGGCGTCTTCATCAGCCCGCTGCTGGTGGGCTGGCTTCTCCAGACCGGCGGCGTCGCGCTGTCCTTCGACGTGTTCGGTGACATCATGCTGCAATTGCTGGCGCCGTTTGTGGCAGGCCAGCTCTTCCGGCCATGGATCGGCGCATGGATCCAGCGCCACAAGCAAATCCTAGGTTACGCCGACCGCGGTTCGATCCTGCTGATCATCTACGTCGCCTTTTCCAAGGGCATGGTCGAGAATGTCTGGGGCGGGGTGGGCCTGTCGGACCTGTCGGCCCTGATCGTCCTGCTGACGCTTCTGCTCGCTACCATCCTCATCCTGACCGGCTTCATCGGGCGGCGGCTGCTGTCGCTGCCGGTCGAGGACAGGATCGTCTTGCAGTTCTGCGGATCGAAGAAGTCGCTTGCCAGCGGTTTGCCGATTGCGAGCCTGCTTTTTCCGGGACCGCAGCTGAGCCTCGTCCTGCTGCCGTTGATGCTGTTTCACCAGATCCAACTGATCGCCTGCGCGGTCCTTGCCAGGCGTTACGGTGCCGAGGCAGATCAACGTGCGTCCCAAGACGCGCCCGCGCTCGCGGGCTCCGCGCCGGCAACATCATGAAACTTCGGTTCACTCGCCCGCTCGAAGCCAGCCATAAGGGAGAACGCAATGGCGTACAACACGATCAGATATGATGTGGCATCGGGCGTCGCGACGATCACTCTCTCCCGTCCCGGAAAATTAAATGCCTATACCGCCGAAATGATGCGTGAGCTGATCGATGCGTTCGACCGCGTCGATGCGGACGACGATGTTCGCGTGGTGGTCGTCACGGGGGACGGCAAGGCGTTCTGCGCGGGTGCGGACATCAGCGAGGGCGTCGATGGTTTCAAGGTCGGCGTCGATTCCGAATTGCGGACACCCGATGGAGGTATCGATTATAGTTCGGATGCGATGCGCGACGGCGGCGGGCGCATGACCTTGCGGATATTCGAGCTGAAGAAGCCGGTCATCGGGGCCGTCAACGGGCCTGCGATCGGCATTGGCGCAACGATGCTGTTGCCCATGGACATCCGCTTGGCCAGCGAAACCGCACGCTTCGGATTTGTATTCGCGCGGCGCGGGATCGTGCCGGAGGGGGCGTCATCCTATTTTCTTCCGCGGATAGTCGGTATCGGCCGGGCGCTGGAATGGTGCTGCACGGGCCGGATATTCGATGCAAAGGAAGCCCTGCACGGCGGGCTGGTATCGCGGCTGCATCGCGCAGAGGATCTGCTGGCATCGGCTCACGCCCTCGCGCGCGAGATCGCGGACAACACGGCGCCGGTTTCGATCGCGCTGACCCGGCAGATGTTGTGGCGCGGCCTGGGGATGAGCCACCCGATGGAGGCGCACCGCGTCGAAAGCCGCGGCGTGTTTTCACGCAGCAACAGCGACGACGCCGCCGAGGGCGTTGCGGCGTTCTTCGAGAAACGCGCAGCCCGTTTTCCGGACCTGGTCACGCGCGACATGCCAGACTATTTCCCCTGGTGGGAGGAAGAGACCTACCGCTGATACCGCCTCGAACAGGCGATGCCCGGCTAGGCTCAGACCGTAAGCGGCGAGCATTTGCCGGGGCGGTCAGTCGGCGGCCAGGCTTCGCCGCTACGACTTTTTGCCATAGGCGCCGGTGTAGCTTCCGTCGCGGATGCTGCGCAATATTTGCTCTTCCCGGGCTTCTTGCGCGTGCACGGCCTTGAGGAGGTCCGCTGCGATCGCTTGCGGAAACGCGACGACGCCATCGTCATCGCCGACGACGATGTCGCCGGGTTCGACGATCAGACCGCCGATCGACACCTTCGCGTGGATTTCTCCGGGGCCGTTCTTGAATGGCCCGCGATGGATGGCGGCACGCGCGAAGCACGGGAAGCCCGATTGCGTGAACGCATTGCGATCGCGGATCGCACCGTTGATGACGAAGCCCGCCGCGCCGCGGACCTGAGCGATCGTCATCATGATCTCGCCGACCAAGGCACGGCCGATATCGCCATCGCCATCGACAACGACCACATCGCCAGGCTTAACGAGATCCAGCGCCTTGTGGATCGCCAGATTGTCGCCGGCGGCCACCCGGACCGTCAGCGCGGGACCGGCCATGACATCCTTAACCCGATGAAAGGGCCGAATGCCGATGGCGCCAGGCAATCTGTCGAGATTGTCGCTGATGATCGCGGTCGAACTGCGCTTGAACGCTGCGACCAAATTTGCGAGCGTTCCGGAATCGGTAGCGCCGGGTGAGCTTCTATCCATTGACGACATCCTCCGATGCGGCGGCTTGCGCGGTTATCGCCGCGAGCCCGGGCTGCCCGATCAGGGCCTTGCACGCCGCGACGATTGCCCGGCTCCCCGCCTCGACCGCGGCGGGCGACGCTGCAAATGACAGGCGCAGGAAGGGTGAGAGGCCGTAGGCGCCGCCGTCGAGCACCGCGACCTTCGCTTCTTCCAGAAGATAGAGGGAGAAATCGAGGTCGGTTTCGATAAGCTTCCCTGCCGGCGTCGTGCGGCCGAGCAAGCCCGATACGCCGACATAAAGATAGAAGGCGCCCGACGGTGAATAAAGATCAAGCCCGGGCGCGTCGGCCAGGATCGCGAGCATCCGGTCGCGCCGCGCCCGATACATTGCAGTCGCCTCCCCGACGCAGGCTTGATCGCCGGTCAGCGCGACTAGCGCCGCTGCCTGGCCGACCGAGCTGGCGCAGGTGGTGCTCTGGCTGATCATCTTGACGATGACATCGATCAACGGCTTGGGGCCGGCGGCGTAGCCGATGCGCCAGCCGGTCATCGCATAGGCTTTCGATGTGCCGTTGATGACGAGTGCCCGCTCGAAGAGAAAGGGGGCGACCTCGACGAGGCTGGGGGCGCGCGCGCCGTCATAGCAGAGATGCTCGTAAATCTCGTCGGTCATCACCCAGACATGCGGATGGCGATGCAGCACTTCGGCGATCTTGCCGATTTCCTCGCGCGAATAGACCGCGCCGGTCGGATTGTTCGGGGAATTCAGCACGAGCCAGCGCGTGCGGGGCGTGATGGCGGCCTCCAGCATCGCGGGGGTCAGCTTGAACCCGGCATCCTGCCCGCAGCGCACGATCACCGGACGGCCGCCGTGCAAGAAGGCGATATCGGGGTAGGAGACCCAATAGGGAGCAGGAATGATGACCTCGTCGCCCGGGTTCAGCGTCGCGGCGAAGGCCTCGAAGATCAGCTGCTTGGCCCCGCACCCAACGACGATATTGTCGGGGCCGCACGCCAGTCCCTTTTCCCGCTCGATGGCCGCCGCGATAGCGCGCCTTAACGCCGGTTCGCCGGCCGAGGCCGTATAATGCGTCGCCCCGGCGCGCATTGCCGAGATCGCCCCGTCGATGATGTGCGCCGGCGTCGCGATATCGGGTTCGCCGATCGTGAGATCGACAATTTGATGTCCGGCTGCCTGGAGATCGGCGACGATCTTCTTCGCCGCGATGCTGGCGGAAGGTTTCATCGTCGCAGCGCGGTCCGAAATCGTCAGAAGCGGCTGCATTTGCTCTCCCATAGGCTGCTGTGTGAACCGATATAAGATACGTTACTGGATCTTATTGTCAAGTCTCGAACAGAGGCTTCACACGCTCATATCGCCCGCCGGCCATGCGCCGAACCGGCGTCCCGCCGATTATCCGCCGGCTCCCGCAAGGCGCGGCCAAAGCGGTGTCCTCTCGCGAAGCGCCGCGCTCCCGAGCTCGCCAGCCCAATAGCTTTCGCCGCCGAAATCGTCGCGCCACTGCCAGAGGCGGCGGGTAAGGCGGGCCAGCGGATATTCCTCGGTATATCCAATCGCGCCGTGGATCTGATGCGCATGTTCGCCCACAATGCCGGCTGCCAGTCCTGCGCGGAATTTGGCGATGGCGACCGCCTGACGGTCGAACGGGGCGTTGTAATCGGCAGTGGCGACCGCGGCATCGAGCGCCGCGCTGGCCGCTGCGACTTCGGCGCCCATCTCGGACAGCATATGCTGGATCGCCTGGAATTTCGTGAGGGCACGCCCGAACTGAATTCGCTGCTCGGCAAAGCTGATGGTAAGGGCCAACACCGCTTCGAGCGCGCCGCACATCTGGGCCGCGCGGGTGAGGGCGGCGAGGGGCAGGGCGATGCAGTGGCGCATCTCGCCTGTCGCGGCGACGCTGCCAGTGAGGCCGCACGCAGCATCGCTCAGCGGGTCGAGCCCGACCGCGGCACGGCTCCCGGCGAGCGGCCCGCGGAGTAGCGAGAGCGACCGGTCCCGGACATGGACGACATGATCGGCGCTGTCGCCAAATGGCACGCCGCGCTGCCATCCTTCGATGAAAATGCTCGTCCGCCCCGGCGGCGGTTCCAGACCGGCTTCGGTCAGGAGCCATGTTCCGATCAGGGTTTCGGCGATCGGCGCGGGCAGTGCGCATGCGCCCGCCAGCCTCACCAGGCCGAAACCTTCGGCCGGCGACATGCCGAACCCGCCATGCGCTTCACCCACCCACAGCCGCGTGAGGCCATTTTCATCGAGCACGGTCCATGCCGCATCCGGCGCATCGCGGTGATCGGCAAGGATGCGTGCGGCCGTGCGTTCGAGCGTCGCGTCCATCAGCGTACACCCAGCTGGCGAGCGATCACACCGCGCAGGATTTCGGTCGTTCCGCCGCGCAACGTGCTGGCGGGCAGGCGAAGCTGAACCTCGTCGCGCAGGCGCAGCAACCCGGCCGGCATCTCTGCCTCGGGATATGCGGCGATAACACCCCGGACGGCGCCGAACAGATGCTTTTCGAAGGCGTTGCCAAGCTGCTTAACCAGTGCGGCTTCGGTGTCGGGATGCTCGCCCGCCTGCAGACGGAGCGCGATGCCGCGCGACATGATCCGCAAGGTGGTCACCCGCGCGATCAGCTCGCCGACGATCGCAGGCGGGAAGGCGGCGGGCAGTTCGGCCAACGCCTGCTCGAGCAGCAGGAAGGTCGTAAGAAACCGTTCGGGTCCCGAGCGTTCCAGGGCGAGCTCACCCATGCATTGCGCCCAGCCATTGCCTTCCTCGCCGAGCAGGTCGTCGCGCGTCAATTTGACATCGTCGAACACGACTTCGTTGAAATGCGTGTGGCCGGCGATATCGCGGATACCGGAAATCCCGATCCCTGACAGCGTCAGGTTGACGAGGAATTGCGAGAGGCCCGCGTGCCGGTTTTTTCCCTCGGCAGGCGACGTCCGTGCCAGCACGATCATGTAGTTCGAAATATGCGCGACAGTCGACCAGATCTTTCGTCCGCTCAGGCTCCAGCCAGACGAAGTTTTGGTCGCCTTTGTCGTGACTGCGGCGAGGTCCGAGCCCGCCTGCGGCTCGCTCATTCCGACACAGGTATAACAGCGGCCTGCGGCGATGCGCGGCAGGATCGATTGCTTCTGCCTTTCGGTCCCGAATTTCAGGATCTGGGCGCCCGTCTGGCGATCGGCGATCCAGTGCGCCGCGACGGGCGCGCCGGCGACCAGCAGCTCTTCGGTGACGACGAGCCTGTGCAGCGCGGGAAGCGCCTGGCCGCCATATCGCTCGGGCCAGGTCATTCCGATCCAGCCCATCGCGCCCAGCTTGCGGCTGAACGCCGGCGAGACGCCGCTGACCCAGCAGTCGGCAACGGACTGGTATCCGCCCGCGGCGCGCTCTGCTTCGAGAAATGCCCGGATGCGGGAGCGAAGCGATCGCTCTTCCGGCGTTTCCGGCGCGATCGGGAAGCTGAACTGGCTCACTGACGTCTCTTTCGTATTTTGCAGGAGAGGCTAAGCGGCGCCCGATGCGCCGACGATCGCCTCGCGCACCGCGAAGCGCTGGATCTTTCCGGTCGCCGTCCGCGGGAATTCCTCGACGATCGAAAGAAATTCCGGCCAATATTGCTTGGTTACGTCAAGCTTTTCGAGGTGATGCGTCAGGTCGGCGAGGCTTGGCCGCGCCGCGGCCGCGCTTAGCTTGATCACGGCGTGGCATCGTTCGCCGAGGCGCGCATCGGGCACGCCGACGATCACGACATCGGCGATCCCGGGCAGATCGAGCAGCATGTTCTCGATTTCGATGATCGGGATATTCTCGCCGCCGCGAATGACGATGTCCTTGGACCGCCCGATGATCCGGACATAGCCGTCGTCGTCCAGCTGGCCGAGGTCGCCGGTCTTGAACCAGTAATCCTGGAACGACGTCTCGTAGAGCGTGTCGTGCATAAAATAGCCGACATGCTGTCCGCTGGTGTTGAGCTGGAGGTTGCCCGGCGTGTTCGGGGGCAAGACGACCCCTTCGTCATCGACGACGCGAACCTCGACGCCGGGTACGGGCGCCCCGTCGCTGGATGCGCGTTTCTCCTCGCTGTCGGTCAGGCGGCCGATGGTGGCGATGCCCGCCTCCGTCATGCCCCAGCACGGGACCAGTGCGGCCCCGAGCAGCCGCGACGTCCGGCCCACCAGCTTAGGAGGAATGGGCGCGCCGCCACTCGCAAAGCAGCGCAAGGACGAGGCGTCATACTGCCCCGCTTCCGCCGCGTCGCAGGCGTCCCTCGCAAAGGCCGCGCTTCCCATCGTCCAGGTCACGCGTTCGGCTTCAACGATGCGCAGCATCTCGGCCGGATCCCAGCTTTCCTGGAAGACGAATTTGCACCCGCAATAAAGCGGCATATTGACGCCATAGAGGAAACCCGTAGCGTGGCCGACGGGCGAGAACATGAGGACAACGTCGGCGTCGCTCATCCCCATGACATCGAAGGAATTGGACGTGGCGAGATAAGCGGAGGTGAAGCTGTGCAAAACACCTTTGGGTTCGCCGGTGGTGCCCGAGCTGAACAGGATCATCTCCAGATCGTAGGCGTGGGGTCTGCGGGCGTCGAGCTGGCGGCGGGCGCGCTCGTCGACGATAATGCCGCCGAGCTGGCTCTCAAGGGATCCCGCCTCATTCTCGTCGTCGATCAGCAGCAAATGCTCCAGATCGTCCAGTTCCGACCTGAGCGCTTCGAGCATCTTGCCCGGCTCGGTGCGCCGGTACGTCTTCAGTCCGATACAGACGCGGCTCCTCGTTCGCTCGAGCATGAAACGGATTTCCCGTTTGCCATAGATTGGCATGATCGGGTTCGAGATCGCGCCGACGCGGATCGTCGCGAGATGGGCGATCGCGAACTCCCATCTGTTGGGAAACTGATAGGAGACGAAATCGCCTGGCCGGACGCCGAATTCCAGGAGCTTGAATGCAAGCTGGTCGACGAGGGTGGCCATGCGCCCATAGGTCAGCCGGACCGGTTCGGGCTTGTCGGAAAAATAGCTGACCAATGCAATTCTGTCAGGCGAATCCCGCGCCAGACGCAGAAAATCGTCGAGTAGCGTCTCGGCGCGGCCGTTGCGCTCCTTGAAAGGATGATTTTCTGTTTCGGATATTCGTTGCATGGCAGCACCGTTTCGAGGTTGTGGATACGGCCGGCACCGATAGTCCGGCTTCAGGTCGAGAATGTGGGCGATCGCAACCGGGCGGGATCGATTGGCGCTTGCTTGTCCGCTAGCGCCAGGCCGCGAAATCGGGTTTGCGCTTTTCGAGGAACGCGGTAGCGCCTTCCTTCTGTTCGCCGGTCTGGAAGAAGGCCGGCGCCACCGCTTCGACCACTTCCTTGATACCGGTCCGGTCGATGATGCGGCCAAAGGAATGCTTGATCGTTTTCAGCGCCGTCGGGCTCATCTCGAGCAACTCCTCGCACCAGCGCGCGACTTCCGCGTCCAGCGCCTCCTTCGGGACGACGGCATTAACGAGACCCCATTCGAGCATTTGCGCCGCATTGTACCGACGGCAGAGCATCCAGACCTCGCGAGCCCGCTTGTGCCCGATTATGCCGGCAAGATGCGCAACGGGATACCCGCCCGCCGGTGATGCGACCCTCGGTCCATTCTGTCCAAAGATCGAATGCTCCGACGCGATGGTCAGATCGCAACAATAGGCGAGGTGGTTGCCCCCCGCGATCGCGTAGCCGTTCACGCGCGCGATCACGGGCTTGGGGCAATCAAGGATGATGTTGCCGAGCTGCCAGTCCAGCGATTCCAGCCCGCCGTCCTTTTCCCACTCGACGTCACCACCGGCGCAGAAGGCACGTTCGCCTTCGCCGGTGAGAACGATCACGCCAACCGAGCTGTCCGCTCCGGCGCTGCGAAAGGCCTGTTCGAGTTCCTCGATCGTCAGCCCGCGGATGGCGTTCAGCTTTGCGGGGCGGTTGATCGTGATGGTCCGGACCGCGCCTCTGTTCGTAACGATGATATCTTCGAAAGACATGCGCTCAAGCTCTCCTGCTCCGCGACACCCGCGGCCGCCCGGCGCGGCAGCATTTGTTGTTAAAAACCTACTTGTTAGAATATATCGTGTAAAGCGCGCCTGCGAACATCAGAGTCGTGATGTTCCGGGATCTACCTTTTTAGATTGCAGCGACGTCCCGATCGGCGGCGATCATCTGGAGCTCGCGCCCTGAGCTAGCCGAGGAGCGGCGGCATTTAGAGGCGCTCGACGATGGTCAGGTTGGCAAGTCCGCCGCCTTCGCACATCACCTGAAGCCCGTAACGGCCGCCGCGTGCCTTGAGCGCGTAGATGAGCGTGCTCATCAGCTTGGTGCCCGAAGCGCCGAGCGGATGGCCCAGCGAAATCGCGCCGCCGTTGACGTTCAGACGGTCGGGATCGGCCTCCATCGCCCGCAGCCAGGCAAGAGGGATGGAGGCGAAGGCTTCGTTTACCTCATAGAGGTCGATGTCGCCGATGTTCAGGCCGGTGCGTTCGAGCGCGCGAACCGTCGCCGGAATGGGCGCATCGAGCCTTGTGACCGGACTGGCGCCGATGACCGTCATATGGTGAACTCGCGCGAGAGGCGGCACGCCCAGCCTTTTGAGACCCGCCTCCGACACCACCATCACGCCGGACGCTCCATCGCTTATCTGGCTCGATGTCGCGGCGGTGAGATTGCCGCCTTCGCGTAACGGTTTGAGCGTGGCCATGTCAGCCAGGTTCGCGTCCGCCCTGATGCCTTCGTCGCTGTCGTGAATTACGGGGTCGCCGCTCTTCTCCACGCCGGGCAGCGGCAGGATTTCCGCCCGAAATGCGCCCGACGCCGTCGCCTGTGCGGCTCGGCTGTGGCTGTCGTGGGCGAAGCGATCAAGCGTCTCGCGCGTCAGCCCGTACTTCGCTGCAATGACTTCTGCGCCGGCGAACTGATTCAGTTCAGCGCCCGCATAACGCGCTTTGATACGCGGGCTGTCCGGATGGTCGTAGCCATTCGCGACGGCAAGACTGATTGCGGAGCTGAGCGGCACCCGCGTCATGCTTTCGACCCCGCCCGCGAGGACGACGTCCATCGTGCCGCTCATCACTGCCTGGGCGGCGAAGTGTAGCGCCTGTTGTGACGAACCGCATTGCCGGTCGACCGTCGTCCCTGGGACGGTCTCCGGAAATCCCGCCGACAAGACCGCGTTGCGCGCCACATTCGCAGCCTGTCCGCCCAGCTGGCCGACACAGCCTAGAATGACGTCGTCGATCAGCGCCGGATCGGTATCGGTTCGGCGGACAAGCTCGCCGAGCACCTTGGCGGCAAGATCAACCGGGTGCCACTCTCTCAAACGCCCGCCCTTGCGGCCTCCGCCGGTACGGACTGCGGCGACGATATAGGCCTCGGGCATCAGATACTCCTCAACGAAGACCCCGGCGCCAAGCCGGGAATGGAGGTGCAAATGGCACTATCGGGGAAAAGGCGAAAGAAATTGCCGCCCGCCGCCGCGCGATATCACATTCCCGATCATTGCCCGGGCCTGTTTGTGCGGAGGCTGCAAATGGGCGATTGGACGGGGGCTTCTTCCTGCGCGGCACGCGCGACAACCGGGATGGACGCGCGTGCTCGCAAATTTGGATGGAAGGGGAAGGATGGAAATGCCGGTTCTTTACGAACAGTCGGGACGGGTGGTGACCCTGACCTTGAACCGGCCCGAGACCCGCAATGCGCTGTCGGCGGATGTGGTCGACGCGCTGATCGATGGACTGAAAAAGGCCAATGCCGACAGATCGGTGAGCTGCGTGATCATCGCAGCGAATGGCGCGAGCTTTTGCGCGGGGGGCAATCTGCACGAGCTTCGCGGACTGACGGTCTCGCAGAAGCTCACGCACGCGCAACTTGCGTCCTGGTACGAGATGGGAATTCAGCGAATTCCCGCGACCTTCCATGGACTGGACGTGGTCACGATCGCGGCGGTCCATGGCCATGCGATCGGGGCGGGCTGCGATCTCGCGGCGATGTGTGACATTCGGATTGCAGCGCCCGACGCCTCTTTCGCCGAAAGCTTCGTGCGCGTGGGGCTGATTTCGGGCGACGGTGGATCATGGTTCCTGCCGCGCGTGATCGGTCTCGCGCGCGCCAAGGAGATGATGCTCACGGCCCAGCCGGTCGGCGCGCAGAAGGCGCTCGATTGGGGGCTGGCCAACGCCGTCGCGGATCGCTGCGAATTGATCGAGGTCGCAACGCGGATGGCGGAGCAGATCGCTGCGCTGCCGCCCAATGCGCTGCGTGGAACGAAGCAGCTGCTGCGCAAAATGGAGAGCAGCGGCTTCGACCAGGGGCTGGCCGAGGCCGCGCAGATGCAAGCAACGCTCCATCTCCAGCCGGATCATCTCGAGGCTATCGCCGCGGTGCTGGAAAAGCGGGACGGGAATTTTACGGGCGCGAGCTGACCGCGCTCGATCAGGAATGTGATACTTTGGGTCCGACAGCGCGGCGGGGAGGGAAATGGCTTGTCCCGCAACGCTTTGCCCCCAATGAGGATAAGACCGTGAATGCCTCGCCATTCACCAGCAACAATGTCCAGCTGCCGGAGAGACGCGGCGGATCAGGACAGCGGGCAGAAACTCCCGAACGCGGCTGCCCAGAGGAGAGTTTAATGGATTCGCTCGAAAAGACCGGCCCGGCTGAAAGCCCATCAGGGCGCAATCCCATCTTTGATCTGGGCCCCGGCGCGCATGAATGCTGGTATCCCGTGGCGCTCTCTTCGAGCGTGCCGACAGGCAAGGTCATCGGCCGCGAAATCGGCGACGGGCGGATCATCGTCTATCGCGGCGAAGATGGCGCAGTCCGCGCGATGTCCGCCTATTGCAAGCATATGGGCGCCGACCTTAGCGTGGGCGGCGAGGTCCAGGGCAATAATATTCGGTGTCCTTTCCACCATTGGGCCTATGGCGATGGCGGCCAGTGCAAGAATATCCCCGCGGGCGACCAGATCCCGAGGCGCGCCAACCTCTTTCAATTCGCCTCGCGCGAGCAATTCGGTCTCATCTGGGTCTTTTTCGGCAAAACGCCGCTCTACGATATCCAGACATTCGATGATTTCGATGAGGAAAAGCATGTCGCGCGCTCGTATGAGATTGAGCTCAGCGACAAGCTCGATTGCGAGCCGTGGATCTTCACCACCAACGTGTTCGATATCGCGCATCTGCGCTTCCTCCACGGGATCAATATCGTCAATTCGGACGTCGAGGAGATCGATACCTACCGGCGCCGCATGTCATGGGTCGCCGACATGGGCGCGAAGGCGGCCGGCGGCCTGCGGATGGACATCGATGTGTACGGCATGAATTCGCTGCGCACCAAGGGGGATCAGGGCGGGCGGCTGAAATGGTATATCGCGGGGAGCGTTCCCTCGGTTCGCGAAGGGACGAAGTTCTTTCTGACCATTGTCACCACCAATGGGCCCGGCGCGGAGGAATTCCTCGATCGGCAGGCGGCGATGCACACCCAGATCATCAACGAAGATATTCCGATCCTGAACAACATGCGCCTCGACGAATTGCTCCTCGTGCCTTCTGACCGGGCGATGACCCGCTTCATGCGCTCGGTCGTCAAATATCCGCGGGTGACGATGAAGGCGCTCGAGCGGTCCGCAAGACTGGACTAGTCCGAACCCGCCCGGCCGCGACCGACCACGGGTCTTGCCCGTGGCTGGCGGCGGCGACGTCTGCGAGTGACGTTTGTGATGCGCGGTCCGGGCCGCGACGCAGGCGGCCGGGCGATCGATACGGCGGCACCGTCCGTCACGTGAAACACAGGTTTATAATCATGACAATATTATCGGGAAAAGTGATCATCGTGACGGGCGCCGCAGGGAATCTGGGCAGCTGCATCGCGGAATTGCTGTCCGCGCGGAAGGCCCGGATCGTGCTTTCGGACATCGACAAGGCGGGCGTCGAACGGCGCCGCGACGAAATCAACGAGCGGGGCGGCGATGCGGTCGCGCATGTCACCGACGTCACCCAGGAGGATCAGGTTCGCGATTTGATGGCATTCGCCGTCAAGGAATGTGGGGGCCTTGACGTCCTCGTCAACAATGCCGGGCTGCTCGGACAGGAACATCAGATCCAGCTCGCAGACCTCGAGACCGCGCTGTGGGATCGCACCATGGACGTCAATTTACGCAGCGTGTTCCTGGCGAGCAAATCCGCCATTCCATATCTGATTGAACGCGGCGGCGGCTCGATCATCAATATTTCATCGGCAGCCTCGATGGCGGGCTATCTCATGTCGAACGCCTACGCCGCCTCGAAAGGCGGCGTGAATGTGCTGACCAAATATATCGCAACGCAATATGGCAAGCAGAACATCCGCTGCAACGCCGTCCTGCCGGGCATCCACCTCAGCGATGAAGCGCGGGCGCGCACCGATGAGAAATCGCTCGATAAATTGGCCGAGCATTGCATGCTGCCGAGGCTCGGCGTGCCGGAGGATATCGCGAAGATCGTCGCGTTCCTGGCATCCGACGACGCTTTTTATATCACCGCGCAATTGCTGCAGGTGGATGGTGGGCTGCTCGACCATGTGCCGCAGATGGCCGAAGCTCGGCGCAATGACGGCTTCTATCAAAGCCAGCTGAAACGGCCCTGAGCGTGTTCATCGGCTACGCGCCGAGAGGACGAGATCATCCGGCCGTTCGCGGCGTCGCTTGCTCGACCTCCTTTCTCAGCAACTCGACGAAATGCGAAAGCTCCCTTTCGATCCTGTCGACCGGCGCGCCGATGCCGACAGCCAGCGGCGGGTGGTCGCCCGGTCCGTCCAGGCGCATCGCGATGACCGCCGCGCCGGGGGTCACCATCCCCTTGGTAAGGAAATAGCCCAGGGTGCGCCCTTGTCTTACGGCTTCGATGACCTCAGTCGGTGAGACTAGTGGATCGCCCGCTTCTCTTTCCGCGTTCGCGCGGCGAACGATCGCGCCGATTTCGGTGTCAGATTTGCCGGAGAGCAAGGCCCGGCCAATAGCGGTCGTGCATAGGGGGCGGCACGCACCCTGCTTCATATGGAAGCGGATCGGGTTGGTCGCCTGCTCGATCTTGACGTAGACGGCATTCATGCTCTGTTGGGTTCCGAGCAAAATCATATCGCCGGTCGCGGCGCTCAATCGACGCATCATGGTCGATGGATTCTGGGTTCGCCCGGCATCCTCGATCAGCCAGGCGCCGAGCAAGGCGATGCGGATGGTCGGCTGGAAACGGCGCGTGCCGGTCTCCTGGCTGAGATACCCCAGCGCCGCGAGCGAATGAAGGAGGACGGAGGTGCTCGACTGCGGATAGTCCAGTGCCTGCCGGATTTCTTCGACCGTGGCGGGCCGCTGGCGTTCCGCGAAAAATTCCAGGACTTCCAGAACACGGCGCGCGGATTTGACGGTCTGGTTCATAGCGGCACCGGTCCGCTCAGGCGCATATCAGGATGATCGGCCACCGCCGTTACGCCATCCGATCATAGAGCTGCGAGATTTTTCCCAGATCCTGTAGCGTGTTGAGACGGAAGAAGAGGGCCTCGCGCGCCGCGCCGTTCAGCCGCGTTTCGGTGCATTCTTCGAACTTCGCCCATAATTTCGCATCTGCCACAGGATTGCGGGCGTGGCCGACCGCGAAGCGGACCGGCGGGCCGGTGCGGATTTCCCCGTCGTCGAATATGATTTCGACCCAGTCCGCAGGCGAGAAAAGCGCCTGGTCCGGATCGACTTCATCGCTTTCGATCCGCTGCGTGCAACGCATCAGCCGGAGGACATCGGCTCGCCTGACAAAGCTGTCGTCGAGTTCGCGAAGGCCGACATTTCCAGCCAGTAGAGCTGCCGCAACGGCAAATTCAGCGCTGAATTTCGCTTCGAGCGCATCGCCTGGCTCGCGATAGCGCAGGATTCCGGACTGGATTTTCCCCAGATGCACACGGATCGACCGGATCGCCTCGACGCGGCCCGCCAGCCCGTCGATTGCCGTCGCGGAATTGATCAGCCGATGCGCCGCATAGCAGACGGGATAGAGTTTTATGTTCAGCCCTTCGTTCAGAATGCGCCATTCGTCGCCGAAGCGCGGCGCGGTTTCGTGGGTAATCCGGCCGGCGGGCGAAAAGGCAGAAAGGAAGCCGCCGGGATGCTCGAGCGCGTCCATCCCCGCGGTCATGCCGCGGGCCGCCATTTGCGCCGCCAGCACCCCGCTCTGCGCCGCGCGGCCAAGTTGGTAAGGCTTGGTCATCGTACCGAAATTGGCAACGAGGCCCGCCGACATCGAGGCGGCGATCGCCAAGGCGGCGGAGGTCTGCCGCGCATCGAGGCGCAAGAGGTTCGCACAGGCAGCGGCGGCCCCGATCGCACCGAAAATACCGGAGGGGTGAAAACCCTTTACGTGATGCTTGTCCCGGTCCCTCGAAACAAGTTCGCACCAGATTTCATAGCCTGCAACATAGGCGGCGAGTATGTCCTGGCCGCTGGCGAATGGTTCGCCCACCGCGAGAATGGCGGGGAACAGCACGGCACTCGGATGGCTTTCGCCGCTGGTATCGTCATAGTCGAGCGAATGCGCCGACGTCGCGTTGATCAGCGCGGCATAGTCGGCGGTCGTCCGCAGCTTTCCCCATAATGCGCTTGCCGCATCCCCCCGGGGCGCTCCCGCGGCGACTATCGCAGTCACCGGCTCGTCGAGGCCGAGCAGGATCACCGATACGCAATCGGCGATACCGGTCATCGCCGTCGCCGCCGCGCCGGGCGGAAGGTCGTCGTAGCGCAGTTCGGCGGCGAAACGTCCCGCGCTTCTTGTCAGTTCGCCCATCGGACACCTCGCATGGGAAGAGCAGCTTGGGGGCGGTGACGCCGGCGGGGTCTAAACACCCGCCCGCAGCGCGCGTTGCAGGATGACCTGCTGCATGCGGACGGTCCCGGCATCGACCATCTGGCCATCGATCGAAATCGTGCCCAACCCCTGGGCCTCGGCCTCGGCATAGGCTTCCATCATGGCGCGCGCCTTGCGGACAGCTTCGGCATCGGGAGTGTAGACGTCGAGCGCGACGTCGATCTGGACCGGATGGAGGGCCCATTTGCCGATGAAGCCGAGCAGCTGCGAGCGAATGCATTCCTCGCGATAGGTCTCGGTATCTTTCAGGCCCGGGAAGGGACCGTCGATCGCATCCACGCCAGCCGCGCGCGCAGCAATCGCCAGCTGCCACCGGCCGTAATGCCACGGGTCGCCGGGATAACTGCTCTTTCCATAAAGGATGACCGGATCCATCCCCATCGATGCCGAATAATCGCCGAAACCGAAGATCAGGGCTTCCAGGCGCGGCGTGGCGAACGCAATCTCGTTCACGTTGCGCATACCGTCGACTTCCTCGATCAGGACTTCGAGCCCGATCTTCTTTTCGAGTTTCAGCCGCTTCTCGATCTGCGACAGCAGCGTATCGACAAACAGCAGATCGGACGCGCAGCGCGCCTTGGGCAGCATGATCGTGTCGAGATGGTCATGCGCCTGCTCGGCCACCTGGATGATGTCCTCATAACACCATTCGGTGCCGAGATCGTTGATCCGCACGCACCGCGTCTTGTCGCCCCAGTCGAGGTTGTTCAGCGCATCGATCACTTTTGCGCGGGCCGACACCTTCTCGCGCGGCGTCACCGCATCTTCGAGGTCGAGAAAGACATGATCGGCATTTGACGCTGCCGCCTTGGCGAGCATCTTTTCGCTGGAGGCCGGAACGGCAAGCTGCACGCGGCGGCGACGGACAGGGCGCTGGTAGGTCATGATGGTTCCTATTTGACGATATTGTTGTGGAAGAGGCGGTCGGCGGCAGCGCCGGCGTAGCCGGCGGTCCGGAGTATCTCGCGCGTATGTTCGCCGAGCAGGGGAGCCCTGTGCCGGACGCGGCCCGGCGTCAGGCTCATTTTGATCGGCACACCTGCGACGGTGACAGGCGTGGCCGAGCCCGGCTGGTCGACATCGACGAGCATGTCACGAATGCGGAAATGCGGATCGGCGAAAATGTCCGACACGTCGTAGATCGGGCCGAAGGGAATGACACCGCCGAACAATTCGGTCAGTTCGGCCTTGGTTTTCGTACGCGTAAACTCCTCGACGAGCGCATAGACTTCGTCCTGCCTGGCGAGTCGGGCCTCATTGGCCGCATATCGCGCATCGTCCACCAGATCGTGCCGCGCGATCAGCGTCAGCAGCTTGCGCCAGAAGGCATCGGTCGGTGCGCTCAGCGTCAGCCAGCCATCCGCCGCGCGCACGACACCATAGGGACATAAGAGCGGGTGCCTGTTGCCTTCGGGGCAGGGGATGCGGCCAGTATAGCTATACTGGTTGATGATGCGTTCGCTGGTCGCAAGGACGCAGTCCACCATGCTGACATCGACGAACTGCCCGGCACCCGACTGCCTGGCGTTCATCAACGCCATCACGATGCCGATGACGGCGAACAGACCCGGAATGAGATCGCCGACGCCGGGCCCCACCTTGATGGGCGTGTCGGCGTCCGGACCCGTGATCCCCATCATCCCGCCCATCGCCTGTCCCACGATGTCGAAGGCCGGCCAAGCGGCGTAGGGGCTTTCGCCCGAGCGCGGGTCGCCAAAGCCGCGGATTGCCGCGTATACGAGCTTGGGATTACGCGACGACAACAGCTCATAAGAGAGGTCAAGCCGCTCCATCACGCCGCCGCGCGAATTTTCGACCACCGCATCGGCGCCATCGATAAGGTCAAGCAGAACCTGGCGGCCCTCGGGAGATTTCAGGTCGAGCGCGATGCTTTTCTTGTTGCGGTTGACGCTCTGATAATAGCCGCTGATCGCGCGTAATTCGTCGTCGGCGCGATAGGGGCCGAGCCTGCGCGTCTCGTCGCCCCTGAGCGGCTCGACCTTCAGGACCTCCGCGCCGTGGTCCGCCAGGATCTGCGTGCAGAACGGACCCGCCAGCACTTGGGTGAGGTCGATCACCCTTACGCCGTCCAAAGCGCCTGGCGGAAAGGGCTGCATCAGGCCGCGTTCGGGCGGCGGCGCAGAAGGACGGTGCGCTCGACCTCGCACACCAACTCGTCGCGCTGATTGAAGCCGTAGTGCTTGAAGGTGACAAGCCCCGCATCGGCCCGGTCGGATGGGCCGCAAGACAAGACCTCGGTCGCGCTGTAGAGCGTGTCACCTTCGACGACGGGTGTTTTGAGCCGCAATTTGTCGAGCGCCACGTCCGTCAGCGCGTTTTCCGATGTGTCCTCGCTGGCGAGGCCGACAACGATCGATGCGGTCACGCCGCCATAGGTGATGCGCCTCCCGAACTTGGAAACCGCCATGTCGTGCGCATTGAAATGACCCTGCGCGGTATTCATCGTCAGATGCGCCAGAATGACAGTCTCATTCTCGCCGATCGTTTTTCCGCGGACGTGGCGCATGCGCTGGCCGGGTGCGAAGTCCTCGAAATAGCTGTCGGGACTGGTAAGTGTTACGATGGTCATGCGGCTGGCTTCCCCAACAGGCGGTCAGAGATCACGCGGAGCTGAATCTCCGACGTGCCCTCGAAAATCTTGGTAAGGCGCGCGTCGCGCCAATAGCGTTCGACGGCATGGTGCGTCGTATATCCGGCGCCGCCGTGAATCTGCAGCGCCTCCGACGTCACACGTTCCGCCATCTCGGTCGCGAACAGCTTCACCATCGCCGCCTCGACATCGCAGCGGACGCCGGTATCGATCTTGCTGCACACCGAATAGAGCAGTTGGCGCGCCGCCTCGATATCGGTGGCCATCTGCGCGATCTTGAAGCGGATTGCCTGAAATTCGCCGATCGGCCGGCCAAACTGCACGCGCTCGAGCGCGTATCGCATCGCATCTTCAAGCCCGCCGCGGGCCAGGCCGATCGCCCGTGCGGCGGTGTGCGCGCGGGCGACTTCGAGACCGCTGGTCGCGAGGTAGAAAGCACGTCCGGGCTCGCTCACCATATTGGCGTGCGGCACGCGGCACTGGTCGAGCGCCAGTTCCCAGGTCTTCCACCCGAAATATCCGATTTTGGGGATCGGCGCGCCGGCACAACCCTGGGGCAGTTCGCCGCGCGGTTTTTCGACCACGAAAGCCGAAATGCCCTGATGTGGCTTCGCCTTGTCAACCGACTCGGTTCGGGCGAGCACAAGAATTGCGTCGGAACCGTCGGCGTTGGTGCACCAATATTTATTGCCCGTGATCAGCCAGTCATCGCCGTCACGCTCCGCCCGCGTCGACAGGCCCGATATATCGGATCCCGTGCCGGGCTCGGACATCGAAAAGGCGAAGAGCATTTCCCCGGTCGCCATCTTGGGGAGGTAAGTGCGCTTCTGCGCTTCGGTCATCGCCTGATAGCCGAGCATCGGGCGAATGATGCTGCTGACGCTCATCCACGCCCGCGACAATTCTTCGGTGACGAGGCAATATTCAAGGCAGCCAAGCCCCAGCCCGCCATATTCCTGCGGAATGGTGATGCCGAAAAAGCCCATTTCCGAAAGTTTGGCGAGCAGCGACTGCGGGATGTCGCGCCGTTCGGGATCATATTCATTGGCGATCGGCAGCACTTCGTTCATCGCGAAGTCGCGCGCCGCGCTCTGGATCATCGATTGCTCGTCGGTTAGCGAGAAGCTCATAAGCTGGCATCCCTGCGAGGTACGAGATTGCTTCTCGTGAAGACGATCACGCGGTCGCCGCGCTGGTTGAAGCCTTCGGTCAGCCAGGTGGCGATGCCGTAGTTGGCATCGCTCTTCGACGGGCGCAGCGCTCGCACGGTCGAGCGCGCGGTGAGCGTATCTCCGACATGCACCGGCGCTTCGAACGACAGGTCGTCGACGCCCAGAAACGCGCCGCCGCGTTCGCTCAGGTCCTCGACCGACAGGCCAAACACCGTCGCGAAAACCAGCATCGGAGCGACGACAATATCCGCGTGGCCATCGGCCCTGGCATATTCGCGATTGAAGAAGAGGGGATTGAACTGGAGCGTCGTCAGCGAGAACAGGATATTGTCCGACTGTTCGATCGTGCGGCCCCAATGGTGATCGAACACCATGTCGACGGCAAAGTCGTCGAATGAATGGCCCCGCAGCCGTATCGGAAAGTCTTTTATATGCGTCGCGCTGTCGCTCATCCGCCGTCACTTTCATAAGAATCAACCAGTGATTTGCCATCTATCATGTAATTCTCGCCTGTAACCCGAGGCGGAATAAGATCATGTATGTGATGGAGTGATCTCTGTGACAGTTCGAGAACGAGATTGAATTACACTATTATCGCTAGTCCACTGACGTGGATCGGCGTCTTTTCTCTAAGGGTGGCGACGGATTGCGCGATATTAGGATCGATGGCTTTGATTCGTCCGCCATCACATATCTAATTTCGCCGGCGTCCCCCTGACGAAACGGGGCAATTGGTTCTACAGATGCCCGAGGCCAGCAGGATGCGGCCAGGTCCAGATAGGGATGAGCATCGCACCGATGTAACGTCCATGTACCGGGAGTAGGGTTCGGTGAGCGAAATCGAGAAAGCCAAAAAAGAAGGACGCGGCTGGTATTCCAATGTCAGCGATCCGGATCTGCCATGGTCGAAGCGCGGGTTGAACGCGCGAACCTGCACGATTTCATTGGGACCCGATGGCGACAAGGACGCGCCCGTCGCGGCGCTCGTCTGGCTGAACGAAGGGCCTGGCGATCCCTTGCGAGGGCGCCATTCGCATTCCTGCGACGCGATCAATCTGGTCGTGCAAGGCGCGATGTACATGGACGGGATCTGGCTGCGCCCCGGCCAGGCGAAAATCGTCCCCTCGGGCACCAACTATGGCGACGCCGTCGTCACCGGTGGCGGATGCATCTTTATCGAACTGTTCGGCGATCATCACGGCGCCAAGCCCGATTACGACGAGCCCGACGAGATGGCCTATTGGGACGAAGTGCACGGCGGGCTGCTCAAGCAATAGCGCCGAACTGTGAATTTATACCGTGATTTCATGACCATCCGCGATCGGCGGAGAGGCATTATCCAACTGGCAGAGGTAGAATTATGAGCAGTGATTACAAGATCATATCGTCGGATTCGCACGTGATCGAGCCGTGGTTTTTGTGGCAGGAGCGTTTGCCGGCGGAGTATCGGGACCGGGCGCCGCGTCTGGTGCGCAACGACGACGGCAGCGACCGCCTGGTGTGCGAGGATATCGAGATGCCGCCGATCGGCACGGCGGCGGGCGTGTTTCGCGGCAACAGCGAAGTGCGCCAGACGGGGCGCTGGGAAGAGGATATCCCGCCGTCGGCTTATGACCCCGATGCGCGGATCAAGGAGATCGACCGCGACACGATCTGGGGCGAGGTGATGTACCCGACCTTTGGCCTCGGCTTTTACGGGATCGACGACGCCGAGTTCAAATGGGCGCTGCTGCGTGCGTATAACGACTGGCTGGCGGAGTTCTGTGCGGCGCATCCCAACCGGTTCAAGGGCATCGCGATGCGCGCCAACGACGATCCGGCGCTGGCGGTGCAGGAACTGGAGCGCGCGAAGAAGCTGGGCTTTGTCGGGGTGATGATCCCGACGGTCGCGGGCGAGGGCGTGCCGCAATATCACGAGCGCGGCATGGACCTTTTGTGGGAGGCGGCGGTCGCCAACGACATGTCGGTCAACATCCATGCCGGCACCGCGCGCGAGCGCAACAAGAAGACCAACCTCATCCAGGCCTCGGGCGGCCGCAATCCGACCAAGTCGCCGCTGAAATATGAGGTGTTCGTGAAGCCGATGCTGAACATGATCTTCGGAGGCGTCTTCGAGCGCCACCCGAAGCTCAAGTTCATCTCGGCGGAGAATGAGGCCGGCTGGGCGACGCACATCCTCGAGCGCGCGGACTTCGAGTGGCAGCGCTACCAGAATGTCCAGGTCAAGGACTTCGAGGGCCGTATCCCCGAAAAGCCGAGCGACTATTTCAAGCGCAACATCAAGCTCACCTTCCTGCGCGACACCGTCGCCATCCGCACCCACGACCTGCTCGGCGCCGAAACGCTGATGTTCCAGACCGACTTCCCGCACGGCATCAGCACCTACCCCAACTCGCGCGCCATGTGCGACGCCATGTTCCAAGGCGTCGACGAAAAAGTCCGCGACAAGATCGTCTATCACAACGCCGCCGAACTCTACGGATTCTAGGGGGGCTCAGGCCCGCCATTGCGCGCGCCGGAAATCAATCGGAAAGGGGTAGGCATGGCTTTCGAAAAAGGCATCGACGTCGCCAGGTTCAACGAGCTTGACGATAGCTGGGTGCAGACCGGCGGTCTTTGGACGAGATGCGTTTTCATCGGGGAGAAAAACAGCCCCGGCTCTCCGGTCGGGGTCGCCATCAAGGCGGATCGCGAGATCGGCGATCATGTCGCCGGCAGGCGGTCTTTTGACACGACGACGATGACCGTCCTCCTGTCGGGCTCGGTCATGCATGACGGCCGTTGGATGAAGCCGGGTGACTTCTACGTCGCGCCGCCCAATGACGTGAACGGCGATCTTGTGTTTGGCTCCGAAGGGGCGGTCCTGTTCATCATCTTCGACAATCGTTCCGGCATCATTCCCAAATTCGTCGATGCCGGCGATCAGGCCCGGTTCGACGAGACGCTGAGGGCCGACGTCGAAGCCGTCGCGGCGGGCAGAAGCGAAAGATCGGTCGCCCTCCTTCCGCTGCGTGATGCGTACACGAAGGGCCGCGCGGTCGTCTTCCGGACGCTCGAGGCGGTTCAGCAGTATCGGACAGAAACCGGAACCGAATGGTAGCAATCGTGAACCTCGACAGTCCGCGAACGACGGACCGCGGGTTCGAGGCCGCCGCGAATAGGGCCAGGAAGAAGCTGGCGGACGCATAAAGGCAGCGGGACGGATGGCCGCGTCGCTGCGAAAAGCCCCAAGGCCTGACCGAAAAACGGGCGGACCCAGCGAACACAACGCCGCCAGAGCATGAATGCGCCGCGGTTCGAACCGCATGGAACGGGCACTTCGCGTGTGACCCGAACGGGCGGCTGCGTCCACCGCGCGCGGAGAAAAAACACAAACAAAATGGAGGGGAAGGCCGATATGAAGGATAAGATACATGCGCCGCGCCGGCGGTTTTTCTTACGCGCGAGCCTCGCGGCGAGCACGCTCGTGGCGACGGTAGGGCCTGCGTTCGCGCAGGACGGAGAGATCATCGTCACCGCGCAGAAACGCGAACAATCAATCATGGATGTCGGTGTCGCCGTTACCGCCATGTCGGGCGGAGACCTCAGAGATCAGGGAATGCAGAGCTTCGCAGCCGTTGCCGAGCAGGTTCCCAATTTCACCGTTTCGATATCGCGCGGCGCCATTCCCGATTTCAACATTCGCGGCGTGAGCGGCGATGGCAATGTGAGCCGGCTCAACGAAAGCTCGATCGCCGTCTATGTCGATGAGGTCTATCTCGGCGACGAGACGGCATTGGCCGGACAGACGTTCGATGTCGAGCGCGTGGAAGTTCTGCGCGGACCTCAGGGAACGCTGTTCGGACGCAATACGACGGGCGGACTCGTCCATTATATTTCGTCGCGGCCGACCCGTGATCTGACCGGCTATGGCAATGTTCAATATGGGTCGGACAATTGGGTCATGCTCGAAGGAGCGATCAGCGGCCCGCTGAGCGACAATGTCCGCGCGCGTCTCGCGGGCAAGTGGGACCGTCACGACGGGCATCGCGACAATATCAACAAGACGCCCGGCGCCGACCAGCGTCTGGGCGCAGCGAATACATGGGGATTGCGCGGTACGCTCGAGTTCGACGTCGGCGAGGATGCCCTGCTGACACTTATCGGCACCTATTCGAACGGTGATGGCGAGACGATCCCCGGCAACAGCTATGGCGCGCTGAAACCCGGTGGCAGCCTCAGTCCGGCGGACTGGCCGAACGCATTTTGCACGCTCAAGGACGTGCTCGACGCGAAATGCGTCAACACGCTCTCTGCGAACGGGCCGATCACGAGCCGGAAGGCCGGCCAGGGAAATACCGACCTTCCGAGCGAAAGGCTGGATCTGAAGCAGAAGTTCTATTCGCTGACGGCCAAGCTGGAGGCCGACCTCGACTGGGCTACGCTCACCTCGATAACCAACTACTCGCGCAACGATTTCCGCTACGAACTCGACGGCGATAACGGCTTTCATACGTCGGAGTTCGGCCCAGGTCTCGTCCAGTTCGTGGAGATCGACAACAAGGCGAAGCAGTTCAGCCAGGAGTTGCGGCTGAACGGCTCGACCGACACGCTCGACTGGGTCACGGGCATCTATTTCTACGCGGACGACAAATCCTATCGAAAGCTGGAAGATTTCGTCTCGGTATCGCGGGTGACGGTGGTCGACGCCGCGGTCGAGACCAGATCCTATGCGGCATTCGGCCAGGTCAACGCGCATGTCTCGGACGATGTCAGCCTGATTCTGGGCGTCCGCTTCAACAAGGAAAGCCGCGAACTGACCCGCGGCACCTTCAGCAATCTATCGACCGGTGAATTCCAGGATGTTCATGCGGCCTTGCCGCAACCGAAGATCGACACGCGCGACCTGACCGGCAAATTCGGTGTTGAATATGCCCCGGCGAGGGGGCATCTCTGGTACGCCAGCTATTCCAGAGGCGCCAAGAGCGGCGGTTTCAACGCCACCTGGAATCCGGGAGCGGTACAAGCCAATGTGATCACGACGGGACCGGTGGGTCAGGAGACGCTCGATTCATTCGAAATTGGGGCCAAGCACCAGCTACTGGACAATAAACTCAGACTCAGCGGCGCGGCCTTCCTTTACCTGTATCAAGGCAAGCAGCAGTCGGTGACCAGCTTCGATCAAGCCACATTGACCACATCCAATGTGTTCATCAATTCGGGCGACGCCCGAATGTATGGCGCCGAACTGGAGCTGAACTATGCGCCCAGCAGCCGCTGGGACTTGACGCTCGGGGGCGGATTGCTGCGGACGAAGATCGTCGATTCCGATGTGGTGGTCCGGGACCACCGCGCGCCGGGGACCGGCATCGCGCTCGAAGGCATGGAACTGACCCAGGCGCCGAAATGGACCGCCAATGGCGTCATCGCCCATCATGTCCCGCTGGGCGGTGCGGGAACATTGACGTTCCAGTCCGAAGCGACGGCGAGAAGTGCGATGCACTTCTCGATCACCAACCATCCGCTCGCGAAGGATCTGGCCAAGCTGGTGGTGAATTTCCGTGTCATGTGGAAGTCCGACGACGGCCGCTTCAATGCTCAGGCATTTGTGACCAACGCCTTCAACCGGCGATATTTGCTGGTCAATCGCGATGCTGTCCTCGGCGTCTACGGGGCGATCAATTCGTTCGAAGGCGATCCGCGCCTGTGGGGCGTGAAGTTCGGCGCGTCCTTCTGACATCGATTACGGGCGCGCCGTCTTTCGCAGAATGGCGCGCCCGTAATGGCATGGCGTGATCCGCGCAGTTCGGCCGACCCGCCTGGCAGAGGGTTAAGGCGGTTCGAGGCAGGCAAGGGCATATTGTCTGCGGGCAGGGTCGATGGCGGCGGTTGGAGCACGAACTGACTGGTCCCGGATCAGGCTAGTGCCGGCCTGGTTGCCGTGCGTGCTTCATCCCGCCTTGCCGAGCAGCGCGCGGGCAATGATGTCGCGCTGGACCTCGCTCGTGCCGCTATAGATCGTTGCCGCGCGCGCCAGCATGTAAATCTGGTGGAGCTGCAGCTTCAGCGTGCCGATCTCCGCGGGCCCGTGAATGCCGGCATAGTCCGACGCGATCTGTAAATTCGCCTCGCTGATCCGCTGAAACAGCTCCGACACGGCCAACTTCAGGAGCGAGTAATCATGGTCCTCCGCGGTGCCGGCCACGGCCGCCGCAGCCACCATCTCATATAGCGCGACCAGGTCGTTCAGGTCGCAAAAGAGGCTGGCGTTGAGCGCATCGAACGATCCGCCGTTCAAGCCGAGCTGGTCGGCGACCTGACGGAAAACCGCATAGGCGTCACGGGGCAGGCCGGGACTACCGACGAAGATGCGCTCGACGCCGAGCAGCGCCTTGGCGATACCCCAGCCGTCCCCCTCGACCCCGACGAGATCGCCGGCCGGAATCCTGGCGTCGTCGAAAAAAACCTGCCCGAACTCGCTTTCGCCGGCGAGGTTCTCGATCGGCCGGATCGTCACGCCGGGCGTATTCATCTTCATCAGAAAGAATGAAATCCCCTGTTGTTTGCGCAGACCCTGCTGGGTCCGGGCGAGCAGGAACATGTGGCTCGCGTCCATGGCCATCGTCGTCCATATCTTCGACCCGTTGACGACATAATGATCACCGTCGCGCACGGCGATGGTCTTGAGGCTTGCAAGGTCGGAACCCGCATTGGGTTCCGAATAGCCCTGGCACCACAAGGTCTCTCCGCGCAGGATCGACGGCAGATATTTCGCTTGCTGCGCCGCGGTGCCGAACCGGATCAGGATCGGGCCAAGCATCGTCCCGCCTGAATCGAGGAAGCGAGCCGCGCCGAAGCGCGCCAGCTCCTCATGATAGACGAGCTGTTTGGCGAGCGGCAGGCCCAGGCCGCCATGCTCGCGCGGCCAGGCCGGGAGGCGCCAGCCATGATCATCGAGCAAGCGGAGCCAGCGTTTCTCCTGCTCGCCGCGCAGCCGCAGAACGATCGGCTTTCGCCACTCGGGCGGATAATGTTCTTCGAGCCAGTTCCGGAACCGGGCGCGAAATTCCGGGACGGAAAGCACATCGAGGTCGGCGGTGCCGGTCGGGGGGGTCAGTTGCATGTCGGTTGTTGCTCCCTCGACAGGTTCAGCGCGCGCCCGCGATGCGCATCGGCATTGCCGAGCCATGAGGCCCAGCGGAGGATCGCGTTTGCATAGAGGCCGATGTCGGCTTCCTCGGTAAAGCCGAAGGCGCCGTGATAGTGGATCGCGGCTTTGCTCATCCCCTGTGCGGCGTCGGCGCACCGGGCCTTGGCCGCGCTGATGCGCATCGCTGCCTCCCCGGTCAGGCCCTGCTGGAGCGAAGCTGCGGCGGAGCGCCACGACGCGCCGGCGAGCTCGATCTGCAGATGCTGGCTGACCAGACCGTGCCGGACGGATTGGAAGCTTGCGAGCGGCTTTTCGAACTGCGCCCTTTGATTGAGATAATTGCCGGTCATTGACAGAAGGCGCCGCGCCGCGCCCTCAAGCTGCGCGGCGAGCGCGATCGTTCCGCGCGCGAGGGCGAGGCGGATGGCATCCGTGGCATCGTCTCCTCGCAGAATGAGCGCATCGCTGTCGAGTGCGGCCTTGTCGAAAGTGAGATGGGCGCAAATCGTGCCGTCGGTCATGCGGTGCGTTTCTGCCGCGACGCCCGGGGCTCGGGCATCAACGGCGATGACGACCGGATCGCCTTCAAGCGTCGCGGAGACGAGCAACCGGGTCTCGCTCGTCCACGCCGGTACGAAAATCTTGCTTCCGGTGAGCGCAAAACCGCCGCTATCGAGCGGCTGGAGCGCGGTATGCGGTGCCGCCGGTTCGATAGCGGCGATGTCTTCCTGATCGGCGAGTGCGATGACATCCTCGCCGGCGACCAGCGCCCGTGCCAGCTTCCGCGCGGCGGGAGCGTTCGACGCGCCCAGAACCGTCGCGGCAATGATCGCGCTCGCCACGAAGGGTTCGGGGATCAGGTTGCGGCCTATCGCTTCCGCAAGCGATAGCACCGGCAGAAAATCCAGTCCGGCTCCTCCCGCTTCCTCCGGCAGTAGCGCGCCGGTCCAGCCGAGCGCGGCCATGTCCCGCCAGCTTTGCGTATCGAAGCCATCCGCCGATCCGCGCTTGTCGCGAAAGCGAACCAGCGTGTCGTTGGCGACCGCATAACGATCGACACTGTCCCGCAGCATCGATTGCAGTTCATCCTCGTGGCGCCACATCGACAATATCCTCACGCGCTCATCTGGTGGCCACCGTTCGCCGACAGGCGTTGTCCGGTGATGTAGGAGGCGGCGCCGGAGAGCAGGAAGCAGATCGGCATCGCGGCCTCTTCGGCGCTGCTCCACCGGCGCAGCGGAATCTTCGACAGCATGGTGTCGCGAAATTTCTCACCGCGCAGCGTTTCGGTCATCTGCGTCTCGACCACGCCAAAAGCGACGCAATTGACGTTGATGCCGTGGCGCGCCCATTCGCGCGCCGCGCTCATCGTCATGCCCAATATCCCGCTTTTGGCCGTGCCGTAATTGATCTGGCCGATGGTGCCCTGCACACCGGCATCCGACGAGATGTTGACGATCGCGCCAGGTTTTGCCTGTTCGATCATCCGGCGTCCCGCCGCCTGCAGGAACAGGAAGGATCCGGTCAGGTGGACCTCGATCACCTGCTGCCACTGCTCCAGTGTCATCTTGTCGGCCATCGCGGTGCGCGTGATACCGGCGTTGTTGACGAGGCCGTCGACTGCGCCGAACCGGGCGACTGCCTGCGCGACGGCATAGGGCGCGAAGGCGGGGTCCGAAACATTGCCCGCCACGGTCAGGCAAGTGTCCGTTCCGATCGCGTCGCGCGCGGCGCCGAGATTTTCGGCATTCATGTCGACCAGGACAAGATTGCCGCCGAGATCCGCCACCAGCTTTGCCGCCGCGAGGCCGATCCCCTGGGCGCCGCCGGTAATGATGATGGTCCGACCCGAAAGGGACATGGGATTCGGGCGACCGGGATCGGGGTTCGACTGGGCATCCATGTGGGAATTTCACTCCTGAGATTCGGCGGCTAGCTAACTGCCGAAAAGCTTCCCAACAATCGCGGCTGTAAAAGCATCAGAAGTGTGTTTTCTGCGCGAGTATGTGCGCCGCGCATAGCCTTGAGCAGCGTGAAATTATATGTGGTGGGCATCAGCTATCATGCACACGGACGGGATTATGAATGTGATGGGGCTCAACTATTATAATGTTACTTTCGACGGATGCGGCTCGACATTTGTGATGGCGCGCACCCCGGACGATGCCGTTTCATACGGAAAGCAATTTGCCCGGATCGGCCGGACCAATGTACGGATCACGACGCCCGATGCCCGAAGCTTTACGCTCGAAGAGGTGGATGCCGCGCTGGCCGCCCGCAAGGAGGCGAGCCAATGAGTATAGCGTCGCCGGCAGGGCTCGACCTTCTGCTTCGCCGTACGTCGGCGGTCCAGTTCGCGGAGCCGGGTCCCACCGAAGCACAGCTCGAAAAAATCCTCGCCGCCGCGGTTACGGCGGCTGATCATGGGCGGCTGCGGCCATGGCGGTTCGTCGTGTTCGAAGGCAGCGGCCGCGAAAGGCTGGGTGATTTGATGGCCGAGCAGGTCCGCGCCGACAAGCCGGAAGCGGAGGCCAAGGATTGGGATAAGGCGCGTGCCAAGGCTTTGCGTGCACCGACCGTGATCGCACTCATTTGCAAGCCCAAGGTGGGCCACAAGGTCCCGGTGATCGAACAGCAAGCGGCGGTTGCCGCAGCCGGAGCGCAGCTCATGCTGGCCGCCAACGCGCTCGGTTTCGGCGCGGCATGGAAAACCGGAGCCGCGGCTTATCATCCCGCGGTTCGCACCGGGCTCGGGCTGGGGGAGGACGATACGATCGTCGGGCTGTTCTATGTCGGCTCTGAGCCGCAGCCTTCGCCGCTTCCGCGCGCCACGCTCGACGCGGTCGTGCAGTATGAGCGGAGCCGGGCGCAGTAGAAGCTACCGCAGGGGGAAACTCGTGCGGCACCGGGCATCGGCAAGCAGAAAAATGACGAAGCAGTTCAACGGAATTTTTCGTACATGGACACGTGTCCGGCATGCGCGTCACGGGGCGTTGCCGGTCCTCTGGGGCGACTGCATCGTTCACCTGTCGCATCCGGAATTTTCAGGCAACATTCTGCATACCTCGGGCATCCTCGAGATCGTCGAACATGGCGGCTTCAAGATCGCCCAGACCCGCAACAATTATTATGCGCTCCTGGGACCGGAGCTTCAGATGCCCCCCGGTGATGCTGTCGATCCCGAGGCTTTCATTCTCCAACATCGCAGCCGCGCGCCGGCGCCTGATGTCTATGCGAGCGCTGCGATGAATGCCGATCTGGATTGCATCAAATGCGGCGGCGCCGGCGTGTATCGATGCGGCGAAGATCGGCTGTGTGTCTGCGATCGCTGCTGCAAGCACAACCAGGGATGGTGGCAGCTCGAAGGCGGATATGGCGCCGATAACGGACGATGGGCCTGCAAGGCCGGATGCGGGGTCGTTGTGGACAAGCCGCCACCGGTGCTGCAATTCCTGCCGCGAACCGTTGCGTGACGCCATTGCGGGAAAACGGCGGCCCGGCGCGGCCGTTCGTCAGGGCGTGCGTGGGCCTGTCTCGGACGAGGGATGAAACGCACTACCGTGCTTGAAGGGCCCGGGGTTTCCAAGGCCTGCGATGACGAAATCCGCTATCTGGGTCGCGATCGCATCGCGCTCACTTGCGCTGGTCGAGCGCTTGGGGTCGAACCAGACGATCAGCCAGGCAAGTGACCCGACCGCTCCCTTCATTGCAAGCGGAATGGAGGAGACCTGCCAGTTTCCGTCGGACGCGGCCTCGTTGGCCAGCGCGTTGAGCTTCGTCTCAAGATCCTGCCGCAGGGCGGAGATCCGCGCAAGTGGCCGTACCTGCGCGGCCGAACCGCGGCCGATCAACTGGAACTGGGTCGCCTCCAATGCCACCCGGTGGAACGGATAATGGTCCATGATCTCGGCCGCGAATGCGCGAAAAACATCGTGCAGGCGCTCCACCGCCGGCACGTCCTTCGCTTCGGCCAGGAAATTGATGCGCTCGTTGATCATGAAGAAGGATCCGACCGCGACGTCGAAGTAGAGATCGAGCTTGCTGCGATAATAATGGTAGATTTGACCCTTGGTGGTTCCGAGTAAAATGGCAACATCGTCGAGCGTGGTGGCCGCGTAACCGCGCTCCATGAAAGCCGTCGCGGCGGCTTCGAGTACGCGCGCCCTGCCTTCCATTTTGGGAGTGGATCGTGCCTCGGATTCCCATAAGGGGGTCAAGGCCGCCCTGTTCTTTTTCTTGCGCGGCGCAGCAGATCGCATCATATCTCCATAGGCAGGCGATGATCGTGGCCGAACGCAGTCGTTCGGCGCGTTTTGGTTGCTCCGGCCCGAAACCAGCTTTGATGACGCTTCCTATATTCGGCCCTGTTGGCATGCAACCGATGTTCCGCGGCGGAAGCCACCATGTCGGCGAAACGGCTGAAGCTTCGGCGGTTGTTCGCGCCGTGCGCCAGGCAGACATCACATTTGTGGCGAATTGCGTTGCGGCACCCTGGAGATTGGAGCCTGTAAGTTGACGCGAGAGCGGAAAAATATAACGTCAATAGGGACGGGGGCTCTGTAATTAATTATGACCGAACAATCAGATATCGGAAAGAGCCTAGTCTCGTCGCTGCTGGTCAAGCGGCCGGGTGCATCCGATGAAGCGCGCGGGGACATCCTCAAGGCGGCAGCGACCGCTTTCAACGAGCGCGGTTACGACGCGACCTCTATCGACGATGTTGCTGACGTGCTTGGAGCGAGCAAGGGACGAATCTACCATTATTACCGATCTAAAACGGATATTTTTCTGGATCTTCACCTGGAGTCGCTGCGTGTCTTGAACGAACGGGTGAGCAGCATTGCCAGCCGGGCCGATCTGCCCCCGACGCAGCGCGTTCGCGAAATGTGTTTGGCGCACGCCGTCGTCGTCATGACGCGGATCAATTATCAGAAGGCGACGATGCTCGGTCTCAACCGCTTTCTGCTCTCGGTTTCGGCACCCTACCAGGACGCTGCGCGGCAGCGTGTCAATGACCTGCGCGACGAGTATGAAAACCTGTTTGTCGCGGTCGTTGCAGAAGGCGTCGAAACGGGCGAGTTTCGCCGCGTGGAACCGCGTTTCGCCACCAAGCCCCTACTCGGCGCGCTCAATTACGTGGCCAATTGGTATGACGAGGATAGCGCGAGCTCGCTTGGCACGGTGGACGATATCGCCGCAGCTCTCGCCGATTATTGCGTGCGCGGTTTGACGCGCGGCTGAGCGCTCGCGGCTGCGTTCTGCTCGGCAGCCCGCCACGCCCGGGCATGCTCGACCGGGTGCGAATCGCCCCGATGCACATCCCGATTACGACCCGCGACACGAAATTCATCTCGATTTGACCGAATGACCGGATCGGGCCTCTGCAGCTAGGCTGCGCCGTTGCCGGTACATTCTCGTTCCAAGAAATATATCGTTATTGCAGCTAGTTAATGCCGATTTTTCGGGGCGTTTCTCAGTCGGCAGCGCGGGTAGGATCGGGCTTTCCGCTCGCCAGAAACTGCGCTTTACAGAAAACATTCTAACGAGTAGGTTTTTCTTGTAAATGAGAGCTCCGCTGGAGTCGATTGGAGAGGAAAGTTCATGGCGAATGTGCACGCGCTCCCTGCTTCGGTATCGCCGCGCGCCGCGGGCCCGGACGCTTCGGTGGTCAAATCGGCCGGCCGGGCGTTGCAGATCCTGGAATATTTCGATTCCGTTCAGCGCGAGGCCTGTGTCACGGAAATATCGCGGGCGCTTCAGTGTCCGCAGTCGAGCACCTCGGTGCTGCTGCGAAGCCTGGTCCATCTCGGTTACCTTCAGAACGACCGCTATCGCCGCACCTATTTTCCGACGCGCCGAGTGCCCTTGTTGGGCAATTGGGTCGATCCCGCCATCGTCCGTCAGGGCGAGCTGCTTATGTATGCTGACGAACTGGCGGCCCGGACGGGGCAGACGATCGTTATCGCGACGATCAACGGTCTGCGAGCGCAATATATCTATGTGAACCGGCCGGAAAAGGAGCCCGCTGGTTTCGATGCTTTTCATGCCGGCGTGCATTGCCCGCTCGCGCGCACCGCGCTCGGCAAGGCGCTGCTCGCCGGTCATAGCGACAAGCATGTGTCCCAACTCGCCTGGCGCATTAACAGCGAGCGGTCGGAGCATGAGCCGCTTATCGCGGCGCCCGACCTCCTTGCCGAACTGGAGCGCGGCCGCAAACTCGGCTGGTTTGTCGGCGAGGGGGCCGACAGTTCGCAGTCCGGCGTCGCGGTCATGCTCGATCGAAAGCAGCAACTGCTGTCGATCGGAATCGAGACAAAGGGTTCGATGTCGGAGAACCAGGCGCTGAACTACGCGGAATTGCTCAAGAATCTGGCAGTGGAGGCGCAGGCCTGAGCTCCATGGGTGAGGGCGAATGTGGACGCGTCTGCGTTTCGTTAGGCCGGGTTCTCCGGCTCCGTTCGTCCGGCCATCTCGATATTGCACGGAGTGTGAATGTACGACCCGATCATCCGCCAAGGCACGCGCCGAGGGCATCTTTCCGGGCGGCGATGGCGGGTATCGCCGGCACCGAGCCCATCGCGCGGTTCGCCGTGCTCACAGATGCCGCAGGATCTTTATACAGTGGAAAAGCGCTCGCATGCCTAGAATCATTTTCGTCGAGTTTGACGGTACCGAACATCCGGTCGACGCCAGCAATGGCCTGTCGCTCATGGAAGCGGCCCGGGATCATGATGTGCCCGGCATCGAGGCCGAATGCGGCGGCGTCGGGTCCTGCGCCACCTGCCACGTCTATATCGATCAGGAATGGGTCGCCGTGTCAGGCGCGGCGGACCGGGTAGAGCGAGAACTTCTCGAAATGGTTGAGGGCCGGTGCGAAGAAAGCCGTTTGAGCTGCCAGATCGACATCTCTCATGAAATGGACGGATTGATTGTGAGAATGCCGGAGGCGCAAGGCTTCTAGGCATAAAAAAGCTGCCCACGATCCGGAAATATAGTTTCAGAAATGCGTCTTCACGAATATGATATATTCGATTCAATATTCTGAAACTATAGGATAATATTGTCATTATTAGTGAATATAAATATTCTGTACTGCAAAGTTGCTTGAAATGGTGACGACGTAAAATGAGAGGTAGAATTATGAGCAGTGATTACAAGATCATATCGTCGGATTCGCACGTGATCGAGCCGTGGTTTTTGTGGCAGGAGCGTTTGCCGGCGGAGTATCGGGACCGGGCGCCGCGTCTGGTGCGCAACGACGACGGCAGCGACCGCCTGGTGTGCGAGGATATCGAGATGCCGCCGATCGGCACGGCGGCGGGCGTGTTTCGCGGCAACAGCGAAGTGCGCCAGACGGGGCGCTGGGAAGAGGATATCCCGCCGTCGGCTTATGACCCCGATGCGCGGATCAAGGAGATCGACCGCGACACGATCTGGGGCGAGGTGATGTACCCGACCTTTGGCCTCGGCTTTTACGGGATCGACGACGCCGAGTTCAAATGGGCGCTGCTGCGTGCGTATAACGACTGGCTGGCGGAGTTCTGTGCGGCGCATCCCAACCGGTTCAAGGGCATCGCGATGCTCGCCAACGACGATCCGGCGCTGGCGGTGCAGGAACTGGAGCGCGCGAAGAAGCTGGGCTTTGTCGGGGTGATGATCCCGACGGTCGCGGGCGAGGGCGTGCCGCAATATCACGAGCGCGGCATGGACCTTTTGTGGGAGGCGGCGGTCGCCAACGACATGTCGGTCAACATCCATGCCGGCACCGCGCGCGAGCGCAACAAGAAGACCAACCTCATCCAGGCCTCGGGCGGCCGCAATCCGACCAAGTCGCCGCTGAAATATGAGGTGTTCGTGAAGCCGATGCTGAACATGATCTTCGGAGGCGTCTTCGAGCGCCACCCGAAGCTCAAGTTCATCTCGGCGGAGAATGAGGCCGGCTGGGCGACGCACATCCTCGAGCGCGCGGACTTCGAGTGGCAGCGCTACCAGAATGTCCAGGTCAAGGACTTCGAGGGCCGTATCCCCGAAAAGCCGAGCGACTATTTCAAGCGCAACATCAAGCTCACCTTCCTGCGCGACACCGTCGCCATCCGCACCCACGACCTGCTCGGCGCCGAAACGCTGATGTTCCAGACCGACTTCCCGCACGGCATCAGCACCTACCCCAACTCGCGCGCCATGTGCGACGCCATGTTCCAAGGCGTCGACGAAAAAGTCCGCGACAAGATCGTCTATCACAACGCCGCCGAACTCTACGGATTCTAGGGGCTCCTGTCCGGCAATCTCGGTTCTGTAAGCCTGGGGAGGCAAGGGTTCCGGGATTGCCGGCTTGAGACGAAGATCAATAAGCCGAGCGCCCGTTGGCCACGGCAAGCTCTGGATGGATGCACATGGATATTGTTGACACTCAGGTGCACCTTGGGCCCGGCGGGGCTGCGGAAAAACTGGCGGCAATGGATGCTCTGGGTATCAAGTCGGTGCTTGTCGACGAATGGTGGGGCGGATGGTGGGGAACCAGGCCCGGCGAGCCGGCCTATCGGGTCGGAGACGGGGGGATCCGGACGACCTCGCCTACGGCCGAACTCGCTTCATGGACTTATCCCGGCCGGTTTTCCTATCTGGTCCGTGTCGACCCGAAGGACCCGGAGATTCGCAGTGTCGTTCGGTTTGCGCGCGACAGCAACTTTGCACGAGCGCTTCGGATTGCAACACCGTTGCCGCGTTCGGAACTAACCGCCTTTGCCGAAGGTGATTATGACAGCGTGTTCGCGGCGGCCGCCGAATTCGGCGTGCCGATTTTCGTATCGCTGCTGGGGCATTCGGAGTTGCTCACCCGCTACCTCGAAAAATTTCCGGGCGTGAAAGTCATCATCGATCACTGCGGCATGCCTCCCAACATGTCGATGGTGCCGATGATCGCGCAGCTTGAAGGCTTGCCCGATAGCAAGCAATATTGGTCGACGCTTGCCGGCGCGCCGCGCGAGGAATCTTTCGAGAAAGTTCTTCGAATGGCAACTTGGGCGAACGTGGCGCTCAAATGGGCTCACGCGCCCTCGCGCCTTGACGCGGCAGGCTATCCGAACAGTGCGGCACGCCCGTTCCTGCGAAAGGCAATCAACGCATTCGGTGCCGGGCGCATCATGTGGGCAAGCGACGTGACGGTCAATCCGACCGGTGAAACATGGGCAGAGCTGCTTTATGCGATAAAGGACAATCCCGATCTCTCGGTCGAAGAGCGCGAAAATATCCTGGGAGGGAGCGCGCGAAAATGGCTGGACTGGCCAGACCTTCCACCGAGCCAATCAGCCGAAAGCTGAGACGATGCAGTTCGACGTTGTGATCGTGGGCGCGGGGCATGGCGGCGCACAGGTTGCGGTGATGTTGCGGACACAGAAGTTCGAGGGCAGCATCGCGATCATCGGCGAAGAGTCCGAGCTCCCCTATGAGCGCCCGCCCTTGTCGAAGGAATATTTCGCGGGCGAGAAGGAATTCGAACGCATCCAGTTGCGCCCCGCCAGATATTGGGACGAGCGCGAGGTGACGATGCTGCTCGGCAAGCGCGTCGTCGCGGTCGATCCGGCGGCGCATACGGTCGCCACCGACGGCGGCGAGACGATCGGGTACGGCAAGCTCGTCTGGGCAACCGGCGGTCATCCGCGCGTGCTGCCGATCCCGGGCGGCGACCTTCCCGGCGTGCAGGGCGTGCGGACGCGCGCCGACGCCGACGCCGACGCGATGAAGGCCGCGTCTGAAACCGCCGGGCAGATCGTCGTCGTCGGTGGCGGCTATATCGGGCTCGAAGCCGCCGCGGTGCTCAACAAGGCGGGCAAGAAGGTCGTACTGCTCGAAGCGCAGAACCGCGTGCTCGCGCGTGTCGCGGGCGAGGAACTCTCGCGCTTCTACGAGAAAGAGCACCGCGATCATGGCGTCGAACTGCACCTCGGCGTGTGCGTCGATGCGATCGAGGGCGACACCCGCGTCACCGGTGTGCGTCTGTCGGACGGAGAAGTGATTCCCGCCGATCTCGTCATTGTCGGCATCGGTATCATACCCGCGGTCGCACCGCTGATCGCCGCGGGCGCTGACTGCGCCAACGGCGTGCGCGTCGACCGCCTCTGCAAGACGAGCCTGCCCGACGTCTATGCGATCGGCGACTGCGCTGCGCATGTGAACGACTTCGCCGAAGGCGCAGAAGTCAGGCTTGAATCAGTGCAGAATGCCAATGACCAGGCGAATGTCGTCGCCAAGGGCATCGTCGGCGACGAGGCACCCTATCATGCGATCCCCTGGTTCTGGTCGAACCAGTATGACCTCAAACTCCAGACCGCCGGCCTCTCGACCGGGCACGATCAGGCGGTGCTGCGCGGTGATCCGGCAACGCGAAGCTTCTCGGTCGTTTACCTTAAGGCCGGGAAGGTCATCGCGCTTGACTGCGTCAACGCCACCAGGGATTATGTTCAGGGCCGGATGGTCGTCTCCGCCGGGCTCGAGGCAGGCCCTGAACAGCTCGCCGACATCGAGACGCCGCTAAAAGAGCTGCTTTCGGTCTGACTTTACGAGATCCTGCCTCTCAAGGTCGTAACAGAACCATCAGGGATTGGGCGTTCGAAATCCTGCTCCGCGTGGATGTCACGCGGCTCGGGCGGGGGGCACGAACGCCGCGTCCTTGTCAAAGCCAGGGTCTCCGTCACCAAGACGCTCAGGCGGCGGAGGGGGACTCACCCTTGCCAGATAATCGCCGATAAGGCCGATGCTCGCCGTATCGAAGACGGCGCCGACATATCCGTCCGGCCGGATAAGCAGGCAGCCTCCATCGGCCAGGCCAAGCTGATTGGACGGATCGCGCAGTTCCGCGCCCGCGCCGACAGTGACCACTCTCACGCCCTCACGCGCAGCCGCCGTCGGCCGATAGTGAGAGGCCGACATAAGCCAGGTCCAATGCGTGCCGGTCAAAACGTCGAACAGCCGGCGGGGCTGTCCGGCAGCGCCGGCCAGAGCGGCGTCCGGCATTCGATCGCCGGCGCGCGGGCCAGGCGTCCGGGCGGTTTCCTGGTGCGAAAGCGATGAGTTCGGATAGCCGATATCGAGTTGATGCGTGTCGCGGCCGCGTCGCATCCCGCCCTGCTCCTGCTGGTCCTTCAGTAACCTCGTCGAAAGGCCGAGCACATCAGCCGCAACGGGGCGCCGCTCCTCCTCATAGGTGTCAAGCAGCGTGTCAGGAGCGCCGGCCAGAACCGCGGCCAACTTCCAGCCGAGGTTGTACGCGTCCTGGACGCTGGTGTTCAGGCCCTGTCCGCCGGTCGGTGGGTGGATATGAGCGGCATCGCCGGTCAGGAACACCCGGCCGACCCGGTAGCGCTCGGCCAACCGCGCATTCATCGCATAAGCCGACGCCCATGCCACCGAGCGAAGCTTGACATCGGTGCGGCCGGTTCGCTCCGCGATCAGCCTTTCGATGCCTTGGGCCGAGAGGTCGGGATCGCCCTCCAGTGGAATTGGCGCCTGCACCTGAAACAGGTCGGTGCCGGCGAGCGGGCAGATGGCGACGAGGCGTTCCATGTCCCCGTCGTTGAATTGATGCCACGCATCGCGGTCGAGCCCGCCCAAATCGACGTCCGCGACGATCGCGCGGACGCCCAGCGTCTTGCCCGAAAACTCGACCCCGAGCGCGCTCCGTATCGAGCTGCGGCCCCCGTCCGCGCCGATCAAATAGCGGGCAATGATTTGCTCTTCACCTTGCGCGGACACGACGCGGGCGAAAACGCTGTCCTCGCCAGCTTCGAAATCGGTCAGCCTGCTGCCGAACTCTACCTGATGTCCAAGCTCACCGAGCTGCTCGCGCATGATCGTCTCGGTGAGGAATTGGGGGATCATGAGCGGGATTAGATAAGGCATGCCGGGCGACGGATCCTGCGCGTCCAACATATTCTTTACGGTGTAGCTGCCGTCCGCGCTATACACCCGCATCGGCGGATAGATACCGCCCGCCGCCATGACGCGATCGATGATACCGAGATCTTCGAATATCTCCTGTGTGCGCGGCTGGATGCCCTTTCCGCGCGACCCGCCAAACGGGCGCTCGAGCCGGTCAAGGATGCGAAAGGATACGCCGCGCCGCGCGAGTTCGATCGCGAGCGTGAGCCCGGCAGCGCCTGCGCCGCAAATCAGGACGTCGATTTCAGTTCGCTCTTTCATATGGAACTCCTATGTGCATAATGCACATATCCGGAAGGGGGTGGCCAATGTCAATTAAAAAAGTGCATAATGCACATATTAGGGCGTTGTTGCCCGAACTGCATCGCTCGCTGATCGACATCACCGTCATCATGAATCAGCCCGAACGGGACGTGGAATTGCTCGCCAAGGCGGGCCTGTCGCTCGAACGAGCGCTGTTCCCGCTGCTGGTGCTTATCGAGCGGTTCGGCCCGATCGGCGTCGTCGATCTCGCTGGCCGGGTCGGCCGCGACTATACGACTGTGAGCCGCCAGGTCGCGCGCCTGGAAGAGCTCGGACTGGTCACGCGCCGGGCAGGCTCGACCGATAAGCGGATACGTGAGGCGCTTGTCACCGCGGCGGGCAAGGAAGCGACCGGCGCCCTCGACGCGGCGCGGGAGGAGATGGCAATCGGCATGTTCGCGGATTGGGAGCGGAAGGACTTCGACGATCTCGTGCGCCTGATGCGCAAACTGGTCGAGGCAATGTATTAGTTAGCCGGCCGCATGGCTCGCCGCGTCCGCTGACGGCCGAAGCGCGCGAGGAGAGTCCCGTTGCGCGGCCGCAACGCTGTAATCGACGCGCGCCTCTTTAATGATCATGAAGTGACGCGGACGTCGCGTCTGTCTTCATGGCGTCCTGCGTCTATGACGCCGTTCGAAACCGGGGCGCTCCCTCCCGGGCCAGCCGGCGACCGAGGGGGGCAAGCAGTTCGAGGGCGCCGCGAAGATCGGCTACTTCCGCGGTGAAAGGTATCCGGATGTGGCGTTCGAAAGCGCCATCGATCCCGAAGCTCGGCCCGGCGACGATGCGCACGCCGATTGCCTCCGCTTCGATGGCGAGGCGGGTCGCGATGGGCCGCGGTAACTCGATCCAGCAGCTGAGACCTCCCGCAGGGCGAGGAAAATTCCACTCGGGCAAGATGGCTTCGCCGGCCGTAACCAGCATATCGAGGCGATCGCGCAATTCCCGGCGGCGTTCGGGAAGATGCGTGTCCGCATCGACAAGAAGCCGGGCCGCGGCAAGCTGTTCGACCACAGGCGTACCTGGATCGACTGTTTCTCGAACTCCGGCCAGAGAAGCGATGATCGGGCCGGGGGCCCGGATCCAGCCGATCCTGAGCCCGCCCCAGAAGCTTTTGGCGGTCGAGCCCAGCGTGATAACCTGAGCGTCGCGACCATAGGCTGCGAGCGGGGGAGGGGGTTTGCGTTCGTACCAAAGATCGACCATCGTCTCGTCCGCGACGATTATCGTCCGGGTTCGCTGGGCTATCGAGACCACGGCAGCACGCGTCTCGGCATCCATGCAGCGTCCGGTCGGGTTGTGATGATCGGGTAACAGATAGGCAAGGCGCGGTGCCGTCTGGCCAATTGCCGCCGCCAGGCCGTCGATGTCCCAGCCTGTCGGGGGAAGCGGTACGGGCACCGGCCGGCAGCCGGCAGCACGGATCGCGGCGATGGCGAGAGGATAAGTCGGATGATCGATGACCACCCGGTCGCCCGGGCCCGTCAGAAGTCGCAGCACGAGGCCAAATCCGGCGAGCGCACCGTTGACCACCATGATTTCGTCGGCGAAGGTCGGCAATCCGCGCGCCGTATAATGCGCAGCAATTTTGCTCCGCAGCTCCGGAATGCCGAGCGGATCATAGCCCGTTGAGGACAAATGTGCCGGGAGCGCGGAGAGCGCCTCGACATATGCCTGATGGATTGCCGGTCCGGCCGGACTGGCGGCGACCGAGAAGTCTATCTTTGTTGCCGGTTCTCGTCGCGACGACAGGCCGGACGGGAGCGTGACAAGCGAGCCCGAGCCTTGGCGGCTTGCTAAGAAGCCGTCGGCGCGCAGTTCGGCGAAGGCGGCCGCGATCGTGCCGCGGCTGAGCCCGAGCGCCGCAGCCAGCTCGCGTTCGCCGGGCAACCGCGTCTCGAGCCCGAGGCTGCCGTCGAGAATCAAACGGCGCAGCGCGTTGGCAAGTGACCTGTAAGCGGGGTCGCGCGATCCGTTCAGGCGCCAGTTTCCGAGCAGCCTGAGGAGGGAGGCCGGTCCCGTTCTGCGTGCGATCATTGGTCCAATCCGAAAAAAGTGGCTCTTTATTTAAATGCCATTTTTATCGATATCGGTCCAATGCTTCGTCGTCTCGCCCTGCTTTATAGCGGCTTAGTCCTCTACGGCCTCTCATCCGCCATGATGGTGCGCGCTGGTCTCGGCCTCGACCCGTGGAACGCTCTCCACGAAGGCCTTTCGCTGCGCTTGCACTTGAGTTTCGGAACGGTGATCATCGGGGTCGGCGCCCTGCTTATGCTGCTCTGGATTCCCCTGCGCCAACGTCCGGGTATCGGGACGATCAGCAATGTGCTCCTCATCGGCCTCGCCGCTGACGCGGCACTGATGTTCCTTCCCCAGCCGGTCTCCCTTGCCGCGCGGGCCGGAATGCTGGTCGCGGCAGTCATTCTCAACGGGATCGCGAGCGGGATGTATATCGGTGCTGGACTGGGCCCGGGCCCACGTGACGGGTTGATGACGGGGCTCGCCGGACGAACCGGCTGGTCAATTCGCCGTGCGCGCACCGGCATTGAAATTCTCGTGCTGGGGTTTGGCTGGTTACTCGGGGGGACGATTGGAATGGGAACGATATTATACGCGTTGGCCATCGGCATGATCATCGACATGACGCTCCCGCTGTTTCAGGCGATGGCATTCGGCGCCTCGGCGAAGACGTCGGTGCGAGCCTGACCGCTGCAGCATAGGGGCAGACTCGCTCCTGCATGCGCGGGGAAGGGGCCTCCCGCGGCCGGGAATGATGGCCGATCGGGCGTCGTATCGATTATCCGGCAAGCAGCGCCGGATCGTCCGCGTGAGGGTCGCTCGCCTGGCTCGGGCCGCATATTTACTACAGTCTCGATAATTGGAACCACAAGATCGGTTGCTGGCATTTCTCGGCACTGGTAGCGTGCGCCGCGCCCGGCGATCAGAGGTCGGCCTTCCGCCGGAGGCCAGCGAGCCTTCGTGGCAAGACCCATTGCGGCCAAGCCGCGTCGAATGTCCCGGATCGGACGCTAAAAACCTATGTCGGACCGATGGACGCATAACAGCTAGAAAGCGAGGCGTCCGACGCCCCGGGGTTACCGGCACCGCAGTGATCAAGATCCCGGGCTAGCTTCGGTCGAGCAATAAGGGTCATGCTCTATCAATAAGAGGCGGACCTTATGGGTAAGGCCCCCGCTCTGCATAGGTGCCGAGGACGACGAAGGTTTTCACACGTTTGAAACCCTCCATCTGATGCAGCTCGCCGAGAAACTCTTCAAGCGCACCCGGCGATGTCATCCGGACCTTGAGGATCATGGCGGTGTCGCCCGCAACGGTGTGAATCTCTTCGACGGCGTCGAGAGAGGCCATGCCAAGAACGCGCCGCGATGTCTCCCAGTTGCTGGTTTCCAGATGCACGAAGGCGAGCAGGTCGCGCCCGACCTTCTCGCCATCTATTATGGCAACGGTGCGCTTTATTGTGCCGTCCCGCTTCATCCGTTTGACGCGTTCGTGCACCGCGGGCGGTGAGAGGTGGAGCAAAGAGCCGAGTTCCGCGAAGCTGCGATCCGCATTTTCGGCGAGTAAGCCTAATATTTTTCGGTCGACTGGATCAACACCCCGGCCCTTGCGAGCAGGGTGCCGATCATCATTCGTTTCTTTCCCTGACATTCGCGATCCCCCTGTCAATCCTGAATATCATTAGGCACATTCCGCATCAAGGCGAACAAGATACGGAGTTCTCATGAGCAATTTGCCGATGCAGGATATTAGCGCCCATCCCGATTTCGATGGTCACGAAATGGTGATCTATTGCAACGACACGGCTACTGGACTGCGCGCGTTCATCGCGATCCATAACACGACGCTTGGGCCCGGCTTGGGCGGATGTCGCATGAAACATTACGAAAGCGAGCAGGAAGCTCTCAGCGATGCGTTGCGGCTATCGCGCGCGATGTCGTACAAATATGCCATCAGCGGCCTCGACTATGGCGGCGCGAAGGCCGTCATCATCGATAACCGCGACGCGAGAACGCGGTCCGAGCGGCTGCTCGCTTTCGCCAAATATCTTGAGCGACTGGGCGGCTTGTATGTAACCGCCGAAGATGCCGGGATCGAAACGGCCGATGTGCGCCTGATGAGTACAGCGACGCGCTATGTTCGCGACCTTCCGATGGATGATAACGGGGAAATCGCGCTTTGCACCGCCATCGGCGTCTTTCATGGCATGAAGGCCGGGCTCGAGTTTGCGGGTATTTCTGAGCTTCGGGGGCGTGTCATAGCCGTCGAAGGGTTGGGTAAAGTGGGTATGATGCTTTGCCAGCTTGTTCACGAGAGCGGCGGGCGGATGGTCGTGTGTGATGTCGATCCGGCGCGAGTAGAAGCGGCCCGGCAGCGTTTCGATGCGCAGGTCGCGGAACCGGGTACCATCCACCGGGCTGAAGCGGATGTCTACGCACCATGCGCGCTCGGGGCCGTTCTCAACCCCCAGACGATACCGGATATCCGCGCCAGAGTGATCGCGGGGGCTGCCAATAATCAATTAAGCGTAGCGGGCGAAGATGCGCACCTTGCCGAGCGGGACATCCTGTACTGTCCGGACTTCGTCGTGAACGCGGGCGGGGTGCTTTGCGTGCCGGATCGCGGATCGGCATTCGAACTAACAGCGGCGCTGGAGCGCGCCCGGAACATCGGAAATACGACCAAGAGTGTTTTGGATTATGCTCGAAAACATCTTATGCCGCCGGGGCGAGCAGCCGACACGCTCGCGCTGCAGCGGCTGTCCCGGTCATAGAGAAAGGCCAAGGAAACGGTTGGATGCCGATGACGGGAGGCTGGGGACAAAGTGCTTTGGCCGCGAGGTCGGGACGACGATGGCGTGATAAGTTTGGCGGCGTTGACGGACAGCAAGCTTCGATCATTCCATCTCCACGACGATGGCGCATCGTTTCGCCCAGAAAATGTGCGCTGCTATATGAACGGCCAACAGAAAATATGAGTCACGCTTCCCTTTTTCGAAACGAAGCGGCTTCGAAGCAACGCGTGCATTCGCCTCTACAACCTGCACTGACATATTGCGTCAAAAATGCGCCCGGTATCGTCCTGTCGGACAGCAGTCGAGTAGCCCTGAAAGCGGACATTCAAAGCCCGTCGATTGTTCGAGATCGATGCCGGCCTGTGTGTCGGTGGTCCGTGCGTTGGGGCGCGGCTGACGCCCTGGCCGGTTCGCGCCAGCGACGGCCTGATCGTGACAGGGGTGGCAGAGTAGCTCCGGCAAGCGACTAGGCGGAGCAATCGGTCCGTATCGACCCGCAGCCTTGACGCTTCCTGATATCCTCCGCTTTCCGGTCGGGATATCGACCGAAAGGCGCGGACGCGCCGCCATCGGCGCGGAGGATCGCGGCGCATTTGGAAGCCCGCCGAGCGGATGGGAGGCCGTCTCCAGGCCAGCTGGCTGAGGCCGTTCCATCCTGTTCCGGCAGCTTCAAGCGCGACGATACCGACCGCCCGTTCCGGCAAAAGCCGTTTCGATTCGCGAAGCGGAACTCTCGGAAAAACTTTGTTCGGGCGCGAAGGGTCCCGGCGCTGCTCCCGTTTATCAGTCGATGAGCAATCTTCGACAGCGACCTCTCCGGTCTTCCGAGGCCGCATTCGCGGGCCCCGTTCGCGTTGCCGTCTCCGCTTTTCAATGAGGATCATGCCATGAAATTGAGCAGCCTGCTCGGCACTACCTGCATCACGTCGCTTGCCCTGGCTGCTGTGCCCGCCGCCGCCGATACGACGGTGACGGGTGACAGCAGCACGCCGCTCGTCACATCGAGCGCAGGCGACATCATAATCCGCACCGATGCGACGCTCGAGGTCGGGGCGGGCGCCGCAATAACCGTCGACAGCAACAATGACGTGACCATCGAGGATGACGATGAGGATGACACCGATGATGTCGAAGGGCAGGTCGTCGCGGGCGAGGGCGATGGCGCGGCGGGCATATCGGTGAAGCCCGGCGTTACGACGACTATTGCCAATAGCGGGACGATCTCGGTCATCGAGGATTTCGAACCCGAGGATGAAGACGGCGACGGCATCGTCGAGGGCGCGCTGACTGCGGCAGGCAGTCGTTACGGGATTTATGTCGAGGGCGGCGGGACCGTTACGGGAACGATCGAAAACAACGGGACGATCACGGTCGAGGGCGCGAACTCGGGCGGCATCGTCGTCGTTTCCGCGCTCGACGGCACGCTGGTCCAGAACGGCACGATCCGCGTGGTCGGCGACAATTCGGTAGGCGTCAGAACCGGCGACGTGTCGGGCAATCTCGTGATGGAGGGATCGACGCTCGTCACGGGGCGCGGCGCCACGGCGCTCTCGGTCGAGGGCGATATCGGCGGGTCGATCCGCATCCAGGGCATCGTCGGGCAATCGACGAGCTTCGCTTATGACGATGATGGCAGCAGCGTGTCGCTGTCGCGCTTCGACCTGCGGCTCGGCGCGCCCGCCGCCTCGATCGCGGGCGATGTCGCGGGCGGCATCATCGTCGCGGCGCAGCCGGTGAACGAGGACGACGATGACGAGGACGAGGACAATGACGGTGTCGACGACAGCGAGGAAGGCACCGGCAATGTCTATTCCTACGGAAACGGGCCGGCGATGCGGATTGCCGGCGACGAGGATATCACGATCGGCAAGCTCGCCGGGAGCGATTACTCGCTGCTCATCGAGGGCACCGTTTCGGGCGCAGCCAATTACAGCAACACCGATGCCTACGGGATCGTCATCGGCGGGGAGGGAGGCGCGGTCGATCTGACCGGCGGCATCGGCGTCACGGGAACGGTTTCGGCGACGACCTATGACGAGACGGCGACCGCGCTTCTCCTGAACGCGGGGGCGAGCGTGTCCGCACTCACCAACAGCGGCACGATCTCGGCGACGATCAGCTCGCCGGGCGAGGGGGCGGCCTATGCGATCCGCGACCTGTCGGGATCGCTGACGACGATCGAGAATACCGGTTTCATTACCGCATCGGGATCGAGCACCGACGTCCGGCAGGCGATCAATCTCGCCAGCGCGACCGACGACGTCACCATCACCCAATATATGAACGCGGACGATCTCGCGACCCGCGCCGAGATCGAGGAGGATCTCGAGGAAGGCGAGACCGACACGACGGTCTATACGCGGATCACGGGCGACATCGTGACGGGCTCGGGCAACGACACGCTGTCGGCCAATGCCGGGCAGATTATCGGCAATACCTATTTCAACGGCGGCAACGACCGGCTCCTGCTGTCGGGCGAGGCGCAATATTCGGGCAAGGTCTTCTTCGGCGACGGGAATGCGCTCGCCGAGCTGTCGGACGAGGCCTATTTTGCCGGCAATATGGATTTCGGCAGCCTGGACGGCACGCTGTCGATCACCGACAATGCGATCTTTTCGGGCACCATCTCCGGCGGTACGGCCGCGTCGGTGATCGTCGATGGCGGGACTTTCGGTCTCGACGGCGCCAAGACGATTCCGATCGGCTCGCTGACGGTGAGATCGGGCGGGACACTCAACGCCTATCTCGACACGGGCGCGCAGACGGTCTCGCTCATCATCGCCGACACCGCCGTGTTCGAAAGCGGGGCGAAGATATCGGCCACCGTCGACTCGCTCTCGGCCGAAGGCAGCTATGTGATTCTCACGGCGGCCAATCTCGCAGGCGATCCGGTCTTCGACGAGACGACCACCGAGCTTCCCTATATTTTCGCGGGCTCGATCGATGTCGACGGCAATGATCTGGTGCTCGATATCCGCCGCAAGACCGCGGTCGAGGTCGGCCTGACCGGCGCGGCGACCAGCGGCTATGACGCGATCCTGACGGCCGCGCGAAGCGACGATGTGATCGCGCAAAGTTTCCTCGACATCATGGATCAGGGTACGCTGCAGGGGCAGGTCTCGCAGATGCTTCCCGACCATGCGGGCGGGCTCTTCGAACAGGTCACCAGCGCCTCGCGCCTCGCCGCCCGGCATGTCATGGACGGCGATGCCAATTTCGACATCACCGAAACAGGTGACATGTCGATCTGGCTCGAGCCGGTCTTCTGGCGCGGCAATCGCAACGCGACCGCCACCAGCAGCTACAAGACGAATGGCTGGGGTCTGTCGGGCGGCTCCGAATGGCTGACCGGCATCGGATATGTCGGAGGCTCCTATGCCTGGCTCAGCGGTTCGGTCGAGAATAATGGCGGCACCGGCAAGATCGATACCTCGCAGCATGATCTTGCCGCCTTCTGGCGGACCGCCGGTCCCGGGCCCTTCTATGCCTTCGCGCGCATCGGCGCGGCGCTGACATCCTTCTCGAGCACGCGCGACGTCACGGTCACCGCGAACGAGGTCGAATCCACTTATTCGACCAGCGCCGATTGGGACGGCTGGCTCTTCTCGGGCATGGGCGGGGCATCCTATACCGTCGAGGCAACGAGCCGCTTCACGATACGTCCGAAGGCCGTGCTCGAATGGTACCGGCTCAGCGAGGACGGCTATACCGAAAGCGGCGGCGGCGAGGCGATCGACCTGACCGTCGCGAAGCGGAACAGTTCCGCGCTCAATGCCATCGGCAGCGTGTCGCTTTCCTACGCTTTCGGCACGCGCAACGCCGATTATCGCCCGCTGACGTTCGAGCTTGAGGCAGGGCGGCGAACCAATCTGTCGGGCAAGCTTGGCGCGACCACCGCGAGCTTCACTGACGAGGACGGCATAGCCGGCGATCCCTTCACGATTCGCGCCGATCCGGTCGATGACGCCTGGCTCGGCGAGGCGCGTCTGCTCGCGGGCGGCTGGGATTATCTGTGGAAGATCGCTGCCGGGGCGGAAAAGGCGACGAACAGCGATATCGCCTATTCGGCGCGGGTATCGCTGAGTGTCGCGTTTTGATGCGCTTTCCCGAACTTCGAACCGGATGTTCGCTCGTCGCGGTCATTCTGTCCCTCCATGTCCTTTCGCCCGCGCTGGCGCAGCAGCTGCCGAGCGGACAGGGGCAGCCAGCCGCGCCGGGAGCGGAAAGCGCAGACAAGATCGTGTCGATCGCTGTCGTGGGCAACCAGCGGCTCGAGGCGCAAACAATCCTTTCCTATCTGCGCCTGCGTGTCGGGCAAGCCTATGACAGGGGCGCACTCGATCAGGCATTGAAGGATCTCGCTGCGACCGAATTGTTCAAGGATTATCAGATCACCGACGACAAGGGGGCGCTGACGATCGAGGTCACCGAAAACCCGGTGATCAACCGGGTCATGCTGGAGGGCAACAAGCGCCTCAAGGAAGACAAGATCAGGCCCGAGATCAAGCTCGCCCCGCGCCAGATATTCACCCGTTCCAAGGTCCGCGCCGACGTTGCGCGCATCATCGAGCTTTACAAGCGGCAGGGCCGCTTCGCCGCGACGGTCGAACCCAAGATGGTGTCGCTCGACCAGAACCGCGTCGATGTCGTCTTCGAAATCAACGAAGGGCCGAAATCGAAGGTCCGGCGGATCAACATCATCGGCAACGAGAAGTTCCGCGACAAGCAACTCCTCAGCGAAATGGCGACGAAGGAGTCGCGGTTCATGACGATGCTCTCGTCGAACACGAGCTACGACCCCGATCGTCTTGCCTATGACCAGCAGAAGCTGCGCCTCTTCTACCTTACCAACGGCTACGCCGATTTCCGCGTGATTTCGGCGGTCGCCGAACTCACCAGCAACAAGCAGGACTTCATCATCACCTATGTCGTCGAGGAGGGTGAGCGTTATAAATTTTCCGACGTCGATGTGAAGAGCGAGATTCGTGACTTCCAGCCCGAAACGCTGAAGCGGCTGCTACCGATGAAGACCGGCGCTTGGTATGACGCCAAGCAGGTCGAGGATACGGTCGAAAGCCTCAGCGAAACCGCCGGCCTGTTCGGTTACGCCTTTGCCGACATCAGCCCCGAATTCCGCCGCGACCCCGAAACGCGCACGATGGGGATCACCTTCAACGTCGCCGAAAGCCCGCGTACCTACGTCGAGCGCATCGACGTCAACGGCAACACGCTGACGCATGACAAGGTCGTGCGCCGCGAATTCCGTCTCAATGAAGGCGACGCCTTCAACAGCTTCGGGATCAAGCGCACCGAGAACCGCATCAACAGCCTCGGCTATTTCCAGGAAAATCTGGAGATCGAACGCAAGGAAGGCAGCGCGCCCGGCCGCATTGTCCTCGAAACCAATGTCGAGGAAAAACCGACGGGTGAACTCTCGCTTTCGGCGGGCTATTCGTCGGTCGAGAATATGCTGCTCCAGGGCTCGATCCGCCAGCGAAACTTCCGCGGGCTCGGCCAGACGCTGCAGGCGTCGGTGAGCTATTCGAGCTATTCGAAGTCGGTCGAACTCGGCTTCACCGAGCCCTATCTGTTCGACCGCAACATCTCGATCGGCGGCAGCATCTATCGCCGCGACCTCGATAGCTACAATATCATCGACAATGAGGAGCAGACGACGTTCCAGCAGACGACGACGGGCGCGCAGATCAATGTCGGTGTCCCGCTGACCGAGTTCATGTCCTTCTTCGGCCGCTATACGCTGAATTTCGACGATGTGACGCTCGACGAGTCGCTCTATTATTTCGGCGACGCGTGCGACCCGCTCGTCGCCGGGCGCTATCTTTGCGACGCCATCGGCAAGCGCACATCTTCGATCCTCGGCTTCACACTCGCCTATGACGACCGCGACAATCGCCTCCGCCCGACGCGCGGCCAGTCGCTCTCGCTCAGCGGCGATTTCGCGGGGCTCGGCGGCAGCGCCAAATATGTCCGCACCCGTCTCCAGGGCAGCAAGCATTTCAATCTCGGCAGCCGCTTCATTCTCAACGCCTCGGCTGAGGGTGGATATATCCATCCACTCGAAGGCAATGATGTGCTCCTTACCGATCGCTTCTTCCTCGGCGAACCGCAGATGCGCGGCTTCGATATCCGCGGCATCGGTCCGCGCGTCATCCGCTACAGCACGGTCGACCTCACCAATCCGGGCAGCCCGGTGCTCGACACGAGCACCAGCTCGCAGGTCGACGATGCGCTCGGTGGCGGCGCTTATTATCAGGGCCGCCTCGAACTCGATCTTCCGCTGGGTACCGGCGCCAAGGAGCTGGGTCTCAGACCCTCGATCTTCCTCGATGTCGGCGCTGTCTTCGGGCTTCGCACGCCCGCGCTCACGACGCTCACCGATTTTCGCGATCCGACCGACGGCCTCACCAAATATCTCTGCCGGAATGCCACGACCGGCACGCAGCAGTTTGCGACGCAGACGATCGGATCGGACGGAACACCGTCGGGCAGCTATTCCGCCTGTCCTACCGGCTTCTCCTCGCTCGCACCATTCGAGGAACGCTATTATGGCAACAGCTGGAAACCGCGCGTCGCGCTCGGCGTCGGGGTCAATTGGAACTCGCCGTTCGGTCCTTTCCGTATCGATTTTGCTTACGCCCTTCGCAAGGAGGAGGGCGACGATACCAAGCGCTTCTCTTTCAATGTCGGAACCCAGTTCTGATGCTGCGTCGGCTTGCAGCGATGCGGGATGCCGGTCCGGTACCGGCGCCCGGACGGACGACTCCATGGTCGCCCGTAATCGGAAATCAGCTATCGCAATCATGCCTGCCCCGCTTCTCCGAAACGGACGTGATGTGAGCTTCGCGGGATTTCCCCTTCGCCGGTCGGCGCGGATCGTGCCCCCGCCTCCCGGCGAGAGCGATTTTGCCGGCGACCTAGCGTGCTGGAGCCTCGTCGAGAGGAAACTTCTGTCGTCGGCGCGCAAGGCTGGCGTCGAATGCCTCCTCCGCCTCGAGCCGGCCGACGGCACACGGCCGCATTGGCGGCCCGGCGATCTGGTCGAGCTTGGGGATATATCGCGCGCCGATGCGGCATTCGAAGCCATGGCCCGGCTTCTTCCCGGCCCGCGGCACGGTGCGGTGAGCCTGCTTCCCGGCGGATGGCCGGTCGGCGACGGCTGTTTCCGCCGGAACGGGGCAAGGATACGCCTGCCCATTGCCTCGGCCGCGGCTTCGGAAACCCTCGATCTTCTGATTTTCGCAGGTAGTCCTTCGGGCCCGGCGCTCGACAGCGATCTATGCGGGCGCCTGCTTTCCGGAACGACAATCGATTTGCGTATCGTCGGATCATATTTGCATCGCGCACCCCGCGGCCCGCTCCTGTTTGTCGGCGACCGCACCGCCGCGGCGCTGGCGCGCGCGATCCTCCAGGAGGATGAGCGGCATCCGCGCCTCGTCCTGATCGAACGGGGGCGAGGAGACCCGTCGCTCCTGTCCGAAGCCATTTTCCCGAACCGGTGGTGGCGCGATGGTACGGTCAGAATGGCGCCGCGGCTCGTCGATGCGGCTATACTGGCCCGGGCACTGGAAGCGCAGCGCGGCCAGGTGGGCACCGCTATGGGCGAGGGCGGGCACATTCTGGTTGCCGGATCCTCGGATGATTTTCTGGCGGTCGCCTGGCGCGGTCTCGGCGCCTTTTTCGGCGACGGAGAACTCGTTTCGCTCGGCGCCGCGGGGCGCCTCGCGACGATCAGGCTCTAGCCCGTGCGCGGATCATTCGCCCGGCGGTGGCTCGGACGGACGGCCCTCGGGCAGGCCGGTGACGCCGCCGCCCGGCAGCCGCCCTTCGCGGCGCGGCGCTTCGTCGATCGAGATCGCCTTGTTCCGGTCGCTGTCGGCGGCGCGGAACATGTCGGTGACGATCCGGTCGAACCTCTCACGGCCGACGGGCTCGATAGCGCGCATCCGCGGTGGCCCGCCTTCCTGGGGGCGGCCGCGGCCCATTCCGCCTTCGCGGCCCTGCGGCGGACCCTGCTGCGCCGCAACTGGTGTGACAAGCAGCATTGCCGAGAGGCCCAGCAGCAATTTCTTCATCGAAGGATCCTTCGTCACTGTAAGGAAAATGGAAGCGGACCGGGCGGTCGAGGAGGCACCGCCCGGTCCGGGAAAGACGGGTCACCCGGGGAGAGCGAGAGGCGTCTTTCCACCGCGCGTCCGATGGCACCCGGCGCGCGCGTTGCGGATATGATGCTGCGTCGGCCAGCGCGGGCGGGAGGGCGGTATGAAGCCATCGCTTCGTTCGCGCGGGCCTGAATTGCATTCGTCATCGATCGATAAACGGGAGGCCGGCCGATACCCTTCGCGCGCATTGCAGATATTTTTCCGGATACATCTCCGGTTCATCGGCCGCGCCATAGCCCGATGGCCTTTCTTCCCCAGAAAATGGCGGGTTTCGGTGTCGTTTCAGCAACCCTTGTCCCCGACCGGAGATGCGCAGGCCTTTGGCGGCGGCGCGGAATTTCGCGCCGAGATTCCGCCGCTCGCCGACGACCCCGACGATCTGTTGATCGAACGTGCCGGGTGCGGCGATGTCGAAGCCTTTGGCAAGCTCGTCGATCGACACAGCGGTCGCCTCTACCGGGTGGCTCTCCGCCTGCTCTGCGATGCGCAGGAGGCCGAGGACGCGGTGCAGGACTGTTTCACCCGCCTGTGGCAGAACGCGCCGCTCTGGGAACCGCGCGGCGGCGGCCTTCTCACCTGGCTGCAGCGGGTCACCGTCAATCTCTGCCTCGATCGGCTGCGGCGGTTTCGCGTCGTCGCCGACGGCGAACTCCCCGAAATCGAGGATGAGACGCCGGGCCCCGAACGGCAGTTCGCCATCCGCCGCCTCGAACGGCTCATCGAGGAGGCTCTCGGCGCTTTGCCGCATCGGCATCGCGCCGCACTCGTGCTATGCTATCTCGAAGGTCTGCCGAACCTGATCGCGGCGGAGATGCTTGGTCTCAATCTGAAGGCCATGGAATCGCTGCTGTTCAGGGCACGGCGGAGCCTGCGTGAACAGTTGGAGCGAATGGACGTGGCGGCCGAGGATCTGGAGCTTTTGGCATGAGCGCGAGCGAGAACCGCAAGGACGAACTTGCGGCGCGTGCGCTGTCGCGCCTGCCCGACCCGCCGCTCCCCGAAGGACTGGCCGCGCGTATCGCCGCGCGCGCCACGGCGGTGCCGCAGATCGGTTCGATCGCGCCGCCGCTCTCTCAGGTCGTTGTACCGCTTCCCGTCGAGGCGGTGGTTCCAGCCGAGCCTGCGCGTCCGGCGCTGCGGCGCTGGCCTTTCTATGCGGCGGCCTCGGCGGCGGCGGTGCTCCTGCCCGTCGGCATCCTCGCGGGGATGAACGGCCGCGAGGAGAGCAAGCCCGCGCTCGCGGAGGAAAAAAACGTCGCGCCGTTGCCGCGCTCGCAGCAGCAAGCCCCCGCCGAGCTTGTCGACGCCGCCCCGCGTCCGGCCGAAGCGGCGCAACCGGCTGAAAAGAGCTTGCCGGCTGCCGCCCCGAAGATGATCCTCCCGATCCCCGCCGCGCCGCCGCCGACCGAACTCGCATCGGAAGAAAAACCGGCCGAGACAGCGAAGCCCGTCGAGGATGTGAGCCAGCCGGAGAGACTTGCGCAGACCGGCCCGCAGGCTGGCCCGCAGGGAACCTCGCCGGGCAGCCCGATCTTGGTACCCGTCTATGGCCCCCCTGCGCCAACCGGGCTCGGCATAGCGGGATCGGTCGGAGGCGCGACCTCTTTTCCCGGCGAAGCCGAGCGCGCCCCCCGTAGCGCTCCAATGGGTCCCCCGCCGAGCAGCCTTCCGGGGCCGTCGACGCCGCGCGGCCCCGGACCGAGGCGTTAGGGCGCTGGCTTGCCCTGCTCTCAGCAAACTAAAAGCCGATGGACTCGATTGCGATTACGAAAGGCGCGTGGGAGCAACCGGCACGCTTGTTTAGAACAGCGAGAAATAGGCCGGGCCCGAGAGGCCGAGCGAATAGCCGATCTCGCTAACGGAATGTCGAATAGAGCAATGCGCGCTGCGTTGCGAGCAGGCTGCGCTGGTCGATGATTGCCAACCTGATGATCTTGGCGATGGCAGGTTGCAGAGGGATCGGCCACGTCCGTCAAGCGAGTGGTCGATGCACATGGGTTGTGCCGGCGCCGCTCGACGCGAATGCGATCGCGCATTGCCACTCATTATTCTCGTCTTCCCAGGAGACTGGAGTAGAGAAAAAATACTTTGATTGGAAATACTGAAATTTACACTGAAATAAATCCATAACATTGAAGTAATTGAAAAATTTCAGATTTTTTGGAGGGCGAGTTTTCGAAGGCATTCGATAGTTCTAGCCCCAAGTTGGAATCTGCGCCCTCATTATCGCAGCCAAAAAGTACCGTCGGGTCGATATGTTGAAAGCTGGCAATGGGAGCCTCAAGCGCTGTCGCTATTTCAGGACACGCGGATTGCCACCATGGTCCGCTAAATTCTGGAGGTGTTTGGCGTCGTAAACCCATCGTTGAGATAAGCCGGGGCTGCCGCTTTGCACCCGATTGAAGTCGTTCCGCGTCAGCGTGGGCGTTCCCAGTCCGGCCGATATTTTACGTGACCGCCAGACTGTGAGCGGCTGGAACTTGAATGCTCTTTTCGCTGCCTGTGATGTCGGCAGCTTCCGAAATGCGCAGACGTCTGAATTTATCGACCACTCTCCCCAGACGTTTGAACAAATATCTATTGCGTCGTCTTGCCTGCAGCTCTGCCGTGACGTTGACCGCCGGAGAAACTTCGGGATCGTCGAATGCGCAATTCATCATCTAGCGTCGTGACGCCGGTCTTGTGAGGGTCGGCGACTTAGATAAACTCGGTCGCCGGCGCTAGGCGCGCCGACGTCAAATGCTTGGTCGGTATCGTCGCGGATCCCCTGCTGGGATCATGGGGAAGTCCGCCCTTCCGGAGGGGGGATATTCTGCGTGCAGATTTGTAACGCGTACAGTTCTGTTGCGCGTGCGCGCTCATTTGCAGCTTACCTCAACAACATTGTTCCGGGGAAGGCGATGGCAGAAAAATCAACGTTTTTCTTGGCCCTGCAATCATCGCTTGGACTGGGACGCCCCGAAAGGACCGGCAACGGCTTCATTCTTTGGCTTGACTTACGGATCGGTATGAAGCAGCGCTGATATTACGGATCGGTATCACGATGCGGATCAAGTATGTGCCTTGGCATATCGCAATTCATAGGAAAGGAAACAAGTTGACCGGTTCTCAAACAAAGGCTCATGCAGGTGCCTATGGCCCGGAAGGGTGGCTGCACTGGCCGGAGCATAGCGAGAAATCCTTCAATTTCATCCGTGTGCTCGCTAGCGCCTATGAGGGCGCGTGCACCGTGGGCGAGGCTTTCCTTGTCGGCTCGCGGATTGAACCCGGCGATGACGAAAGCTGGTACGTCGAGTGGATCCGGATGGGCGATGTGAGCCGGGCGCGCGCGGAAGAGGCTCTCGGTGCAGGTCATCCCGAGACTGCTCGCGGGAATTTTCTGCGCGCAGCGAACTATTACCGGGCGGCCGAATATTTCATGGAGCATAGCGATCCGCGACGCCTCACGGCTTTCGACAAGGTGGAAGACTCCTCGCATCATTTTCTGCGGCTGATGAAGCCTGCCGGTGAGGTCCTGCAGATCCCGTTCGAAGACTCCTATCTCGACGCCTATTTCGTGCGAGCGCCTGACGCCGTGGCGCCCTATCCCGTCGTCATCTGCTTTGGCGGGGCGGACGAGTATAAGGATGAATTGCTGCACGAAATGCCGCGGCACGCCTTTACGCGCGGCCTCTCGCTGCTGCTAGTGGACCTGCCCGGCCAGGGTGGAAGTCTCCGCCGCCGACAGCTTCATGCTCGCGTGGAAACGGAAAAGCCGGTCGGTGCCTGCGTCGATTATCTACTCTCGCGCGGCGACGTCGATAGCGCGCGTATCGCACTTTATGGTGCCAGCCTCGGCGGCTTTTACGCCCCGCGTGCAGCCAGTTTCGAGCATCGGATCGCCTGCGTTGTCAGCGACGGCGCGATCTGGAACCGATTGTCCGAAGAGGATTTCCTGCGGGCGTTCGAAAAAAACAATCCCGACTCATTGAACGTACGGCAGCTCATGTGGCTGGTGGGGGGCAAAAACTGGGACGAAACGATCGAGAAGCTCAAGAATTTCAAGCTGGAGGGGGTCATCGACAAAATTCGCTGTCCCTATCTGGTTGTCCATGGCGAACAGGATTTTCTGGGCGCCAGCATCGCCGAGGACAGCGTCAACTATGCCAGGTCGAAAGGCGTGGACGTGACGTATAAGCTCTTCACTCCCGAAGAGACCGGCGCTGCGCACTGCCAGATGGACAATCCGACCCTCGGCCAGGAATATATCTGTGACTGGATCGCGGATAAGCTCGGTCTTGTTCAGACCTGACTAGAGCGAGCGATCACCCCGCTCACGACGGAGCAGATGTCTATCGCTCTGTCGTGTGCTCGGCATCGCAGATTTTCGGAACGCGCGCCTGCGATCCAGCGGAGCGAAGCATCGGCACTAGCGGAGGAAACGAATATGGCCATGACAGGGCGCGAGATGCGGTCGTGGATCGACGAGAATGGTACACTGACTCTCTCGCTCGAAACGGTCACGATCGCGGATCCGGGGGATGATGAAGTCATCGTCCGCGTTGAGGCCGCACCGATCAATCCCAGCGACCTCGGCCTGCTCCTCGGACCGGCAGACCTTTCCTCGATTTCCGAAGTCGGCACTCCCGGAAAGCCGGCGTTGACATTTCATGTCCCGACGGCCCGGCTCGCCGGGGTGAGGGGGCGGCTGGGGGATTCGCTTCCGGTGGGCAATGAGGGCGCCGGCACCGTCGTCGCCGCGGGCCGGAACGCGACTGCGCTTCTCGGCAAGCGGGTCGGCATGATCGGTGGCGGCATGTACGCCGACTATCGGCGTATTGGCCGCCCCGATGTGCTTGAGCTCCCCGATGGCGTGTCTGCGGTCGATGGCGCCTCGATGTTCATCAACCCGCTCACTGCGCTTGGCTTCGTCGAGACGGCCCGCCGCGAAGGTCATAAGGCGATCGTCCACACCGCAGCCGCCTCGAACCTTGGCCAGATGCTGCAGAAGATATGCCTCACCGATGGCGTCCCGCTCATTAACATCGTGCGCTCTCCGGCACAGGTTGAAATCCTCAGAAATATCGGGGCGACCCATATCCTCAATAGCGAGGAAGAGGGCTTTTCGGGCCGCCTCGTCGATCTAATTGCCGAAACGGGCGCGACCGTCGCATTTGATTCGGTGGGCGGCGGGGCACTGGGCAGCATGATCCTGCAGGCCATGGAGCGGGCCGCGACGCGGCGCATGACCCGATTTGAACGCTATGGTTCGGACAGCTTCAAGCAGCTGTACATTTATGGTGTCCTGAACGCCGCGCCGACGAGGCTCAACTGCCTAGCCTTCGGCTGGCAATGGCGTGTCTCGGGTTGGCTTCTCTGGACGTTCCTGAGAGGCGCCGGGCGAGACGTGGAGGACCGGCTCCGTCAGCGCGTCGTGGCCGAACTCACTACGACATTCGCCAGCACCTATTCACGAACCATCGGGCTTGGCGAAGCGCTGCAGCCCGACATCCTCCAAGCCTATTTGCTGAAGGCAACGGGCCAGAAGTTCCTGATCGACCCGACGCGCGATTGATGTTCCGGGAAGATCGAGGGGAGCAGGCTAATAACATACGCATCCGCAAAACTGGCCCGAACAAACGGCCGATCTTCGCGCATCCTGTCAACATGGGATGTGATTGACTTACCGAACCGTAAGGGCTAATTGTTACGGATCGGAAACAGGCCGGTGACGAGATGCAGAGATTTATACACCGGAACGAAGGATAAGGGGATCAAGATGACGGGTTCTTCGAAATTAGGGCTGCTGGCAGGCTCCATCCTCGCGACGCTGTCGTCTATCCCTATGCCAGCATTCGCTCAGGATAGCGGTGCGGCTGCAGCAGAAGATTCCACAGATCGTCAGGGTGGCGATATCGTCGTCACGGCGCGAAAGCGCAACGAGCGCATGATTGACGTTCCGGAGACGATTTCTGCTTTCTCGGACGCCTCGCTACAAAAGGCCGGAATCGGCAATCTCGACAAGCTGGGGCAGGCGGTGCCGAACATCGTGCTGAACCGCCGCGGCGACAATGAGCCGAATGTTGTGATCCGCGGCGTCGGCTCCTTTGGCAATGTTCAGGGCATCGGTTTCTACATCGATGACGTGCAGAATTTCACCGACCAGGCCAGCCGCATCATCGACCTTGAGCGCGTCGAAATTCTGAAGGGCCCGCAGGGCACGCTCTACGGCGGCAGCTCGATCGGCGGCGCGGTGAAATATGTCACCAAAAAGCCCTCGGATAAATTCGAGGGGCGCATTTCGGGTGAGGTCGGCGAGCAATCCATCCTGAATGTGAATGCTTCGGTTAATGTGCCGCTCTCGGATATGTTTGCGATCCGGGTCTCGGGCTATGCCGATACCGGCGATGGATTCATGAAAAACCCGGTCACGCGGATCAACAACGACAAGTCCGAGGAATATGGCTTTCGCGGCGCGCTGCGCTTCATGCCCTCGGATATGACCGACATCAATCTCAGCGTGCGCTACAGCTATCTGAACAATGGCGGCAACGACTATTACATCACCCCTAACGACACGTCGTACCGGGGCGAATCCGATCTCGACCAGAATATCTACAATCATCGCCGCATTTTCGGAACCATCCTGAACATCGAGCAGCAGATCGGCGATCTGTCACTGACTTCGCTGACCTCCTATACCGAGCGCAGAAACCGCATCCTTTGGGACCTCGACTATAGCGCGCTCGACGGCCTGTACGTCGCGCAGCGCGACCCAATCAAGACCCGCGTCTTCACGCAGGAGGTCCGGCTGCAGTCGGACAATAGCGAAGGCTTCAACTGGCTGGTTGGCGGCTATTATTCGCGTGTTCGCGACCGCGGCCTCACGCTCGTTGCCGATGCGGTCTTCGGCGTCGATTTTGGCGGGCCCTCCACCGTGTTCGATTTCAGCAACAACAAAAGTGTCGAGAAAACCTACGCCGGTTTTGCCAATATCTCCTATAAGTCGGGGGCCTTCGAGGTCGCGCTCGGCGCGCGGCTCAACCACAGCGACTTCTTTGGCCTCAATCGCGTGATCGATGACAGCGCGCATGTGAAGGACACGGTGGTTTTGCCGAAGCTGACGCTGTCCTACAAGGTCGATCCGGCGCTGATGCTGTATTTCAACGCGTCCGAAGGCTATGAGCCCGCGCGGTTCACCTTGTTCGGCGAAACGTCGATCCTTCCCTACAAGGCCGAAAAAGCGCGGAACTTCGAACTTGGTGCCAAGGGGCAAACCGATGGCGGCTTTCTGTCCTACGAAGTTGCCGGCTTTTATATCGAGAGCAAAAACCGACAGTTGGAGACGCTTGTCCTCGACGACAGCGGTGTTCCCAACGAAGCGATCGGTAATGTCGGGGATGCGCGTACCTGGGGCGCGGAATTCTCCTTCACCTTGCGTCCCACGCGCGAGCTCTCGTTGAACGCCAACGGCGGCTATATGAATTCGAAATTCACCGCGGGCCTGTTCGACGGTTTCAGGGTTCCCTATGCTCCGCGCTTCTCGGGCGGTGCGAGCATCGACTACACGACCGATATTTCGTCCGCCCTGAAGCTGTCACTGCGCGCGGACGCGGCCCATAATTCGGGTTTCTTCTGGAATACGACCAACACGCTGCGCCAGGAATCCTACGATGTCGTCGGCGGACGGATCGCGATAGGTGCCGTCGACGACAAATGGGAATTGGCTGTCCGCGCCGATAACCTGCTGAACGAAAAATATCATACCGAACTTCAGCCATTCGATCCCGATCTGATCGCACGCCGCGGCCAGCCGAGATTGATCGTCGGATCGGTCACCGTTCGGTTCTGACACTCTCCCGAACTTGGGGAGCGGACCATCCGCTCCCCATTTTTCGGGCAGGACATTATCGTCGTAACCGCTATCCGACGACGGGGTTGCAGGAAGAAACATGGAAGACAGCAAGCAAGCGGCAGTGGAAGGTAAAGTCTCCGACTTCGCATGGCGAAGCGAGGCCTATGCATGGGGCGTCGTCGCGTTGCTGATTGTCGCCTTTACCTTTGCCATGATCGACCGAATGATCCTGACGTTGCTCGTGGGGCCGCTGAAGGCGGATTTCCTGCTCTCGGACACCCAGATCAGCCTCCTCCACGGGCTGGCTTTCACGATGCTTTATGTCATCGTGGGCCTTCCCATGGGATGGTTGATCGACCGCTACAGCCGCCGCATGATTGCCGGGGTCAGCGTTGCGGCCTGGAGCTTGATGACCGCCTTATGCGGCGTATCGGGAAATTTTACCCAGCTGTTTCTCGCGCGGATGGGAGTGGGCATCGGCGAGGCCGGAATTTCCCCCGCGGCGCATTCGATGATCGCGGATTATTTTCCTTCCTCGCGCCTGTCGCTCCCGATCACGCTCTATTCGATCGGCGGTTCTGCGGGAAGCGGACTGGCGCTGATCTTTGGCGGCTCGATCGTCGATTATGTTAGCCGGCTTGGCCGAGTCACCGTTCCGCTGTTCGGCGAAATCCACGCATGGCAGGCGTCCTTCTTTGTCGCGGGCCTTCCGGGACTGGCCGTCGCGGCAGCCTTCCTGTTCGTGAAAGAACCGCCTCGTCGCGGCCGCCTCGTCGAGGGCGACGTCCGGACCGTCCCGATAAGCGCCACGATCGGATTGCTCCGGGAAAAGAGCCCGTTCCTCATTCCGCAATTCTGCGCATCGGCAGCTAGTGCGCTCGCCCTGCTGTCGACCCTTGCATGGATGCCGACCTATCTGAACCGGGCTTACGGACTTACCCCGGGCGAAGCGGGACTTGGCTATGGTCTCGCGGTGCTGATCGGGGGCATTTCGGGCCTCGTCGCGTCGGGATGGGTTGCCAATCGCCTTGCCGCTGCAGGGCGCCGCGACGCGTCTATCATCGTTGCGCTTGGCTGCACATTGCTCGCCTTCATTCCTGCTGCGCTGGCCCCGGTGGTGCCTGACGTTACGGCGTCCTTGCTGCTGTCTGCCGTGGCGGTGTTCGGTTTCGCCTCTGCCATCGCGCTCGCGCCCGCTGCGCTCCCGATTGTCATACCCAATGAAATGCGCGGGCAGGTCTATGCAGCCTATCTGCTGACCATATCCGTTCTGGGATATGCCGTGGGGCCCGTCGTCGTCGCGGTGATCACCGATAATTTCTTCGGGGATGACGCGATGGTCGGCTGGTCGATGGCGAGCGTCGCACTGGTGGCGGGCCCGGTCGCCGTGCTGCTGTGGATGCGGGCGCGAAAGCAGTTTTCCAGACTGATCGAGAATTGATCGGCCGAAAGGCACGATCCTCATTTGAGGACATCATCCATGAAGCTTTACTGGGCACCGCCCATGGCGTCGCTCGCCGTTCTGATCCTTGCTTATGAGACGGACCGGACCCTCGAACTCGTGCCGATGGATATGGAGAGCCGGCGCATGCCGAACGGCCTCCTGCTGTCGCAGATCAATCCGAAAAACTGCATGCCCGTCCTTGAACGGGACGATGGATCGATCCTGACCGAGACGGCCGTCATCCTCGACTGGCTCGCCGCGCAGGATCCGCAATTGCGCCTGACCGCGCCCGCCCATAGCGAAGACCATATGCGTATCACCGAATGGATGGTCTTTTTCGCGTCCGAGCAGCACAAGCTCGCGACCTTGCTGTTCTGGGATATCGATGAAACCGCGAAACTGGCGGTACGGACCCGCGTCATCGAACGGTTCGAGCCTAGCGAAAAGGCGCTGGAAACGTCGCATTTCCTTGTCGGCAATCGGCTGACGATCGCCGATCTCTATCTGCTGGTCATGGTTCGGGGCTCGATCCATCTGTTTGAAGGCTTTGATCCCGAGATCGAATATCCGCGCCTCAATGCGTGGATGGAGCGTGTCGTGGCGCGTCCAGCCGTCCAGCGCGCGATGCGCGATCATGGCCTCGGCGATGCGGTGCATTGAGGCACCGCTGCCGGCCGTCGCTCAGTCTCGCCTGATCACGAGATTCCGGATCTCGGTCATATCCTCCATCGCGAAGCGGATGCCTTCGCGGCCCAGACCCGAATCCTTGACGCCGCCATAAGGCATGTTGTCGACGCGGTATGAGGGCACATCGTTGACGACAACGCCGCCGACGTCGAGCCGGTCCCAGGCGTCGAACATCTTGAACAGGTCGCGGGTGAAGATGCCTGCCTGCAACCCGAATTTGCTGTCGTTAACCTCTTCCAGCGCTGCGCCGAAGTCCGAGAATCTGGAAAGCAGCGCGAGCGGGCCGAACGCTTCCTCGGTATAGGCGGCGGCCGAGCGGGGAACATTCTCCAGTAGTGTTGCCTCGAGCATGGCGCCCTCGCGCCTGCCGCCACACAAAAGTGTGGCGCCGCTCGCGACCGCTTGCCCGATCCACTCTTCGAGCCTGGATGCTTCGCTTTCGGAGATCATGGGCCCGATGACCGTGCTGCGATCCTTCGGGTCGCCCGGCACGAGGCTCTCGGTTCTCGCGACGAGCATACCTCGGAAGCGGTCATAGAGTGTATCGTGGATCAGGATGCGCTGGACGCCGATGCAACTCTGGCCTGACTGGTAGAAGGCGCCGAAGACGATGCGTTCGAGCGCATCGTCGAGGTCTGCGTCCCGATCGACGATCACTGCGGCATTCCCGCCGAGCTCAAGCACGACCTTTTTCTTGCCGGACTTCGCTTTCAAGGCCCAGCCGACATCGGGAGAACCAGTGAAGGAGAGGAGTTTCAGCCGGTCATCCTCTGTGAAGAGGTCGGCGCCGTCGCGATGCGCGGGTAAGATAGAAAAGGCGCCTACGGGCAGGTCCGTTTCGGCGAGCACCTCGCCGATGATGATTGCTCCAAGCGGCGTATGGCTTGCCGGCTTCATCACGAACGGGCAGCCGACCGCGATCGCCGGCGCGATCTTGTGTGCGGCAAGGTTGAGGGGGAAGTTGAACGGGGAGATGAAGGAGCAGGGCCCGATCGGCACGCGTCTCCACATCCCCTGATAGCCCTTCGCGCGTGGGCTGATGTCGAGCGGCTGTACTTCGCCATACATGCGCATCGCTTCTTCGGCGGCGATGCGGAAAGTGTCGATCAGACGCGACACCTCGCCCTCCGCGTCTTTAATGGGTTTGCCTGCTTCGACGCAAAGAGCGTAGGCGAGCTCGTCGAAACGTTCGCGAAAACGCCTGACGCAATGGTCGAGCACGGCTTGCCGCTCATAGCTTGCCAGTCTTGCCATAGGCTCGGCCGCGCGGACGGCGCCCGCAATCGCCTCGTCGATGATGCCGGCGTCGGCTTGTGCCACGCGAAAGGCTACCGCGCCGGTATATTTATCGGTCACCTCGAGGTCGGCGTTGGGCTGCTGCGCCCGATTGTTGAGATAGAGCGGGTAAATATCCTTGAGCATATCGGTCTTTCGTCTCGCCGGGGTTGGCGCGCTAAGTGCGCCGCTCGCAGAGCAGCAGGTTGAGAGCGTCGGCAAACATATCGGCATGCTCGGTTCCCCAGATCAGCGGGGGCCTGATCTTGAGGACATTGCCATAGATCCCCGTGGTGCTGATCAGGATCCGCTTCGCGCGCAGACCATTGACGACGCGCTGCGCTAGGTCGGCGTCGGCGACTCTCCCGTGTCTGTCGGTGACCAGTTCGAGACCGAGGAACAGGCCTGCTCCGCGGACGTCGCCGATACATTCATGCCGCGGCATGAGGGCTTTCAGCCTCTCTTTGAAATAGGCGCCAACGCTGTCGGCATTGGCCAGTAGTCCTTCCTGCTCAATGACATCGAGAGTGGCCGCCGCAGCGGCGCAGGAAACCGTATTGCCGCCGAACGTGTTGAAGTAGCGCGAGGACTCGCCGAACAGCGCGAGTAGCTCGGGCCGCATGATCGCCGCGGCGACGGGATGGCCATTGCCCATCGGTTTGCCCATGGTGACGATATCGGGTGTAACGCCATGGCGCTGAAATCCCCACATCGTTTCGCCGGTGCGGCCGAACCCCGCCTGGACTTCATCGGCAATATAGAGGCCGCCGGCCGCCTGCACGGCGGCTGCGGCGCCCTGGAACAGACCGCGCGCGGTAAACACCCCGTCGCTTGAGAAAATGGTGTCGCAGAGTATCGCCGCAACACCATGGCCAGCTGCCTCGAGATCGGCGATGGCCGCGCGCGTCTGATCGGCGAGGTCGCCCGCGATGTCGCCGGAAGATCGGAAGGTGTCCGGCGCCGAAATCGTACGGACATAGGGCGGCTGCTTGCCCCCGAAGCCCAGCGAAGGCGAGACTTCGGACACCGCCAGTGTGACGCCATGATAGGCGAGCTGCGTCACGATGATGCCCTTCGCGCCCGTACAATGGCGCGCCGCCCGGAGCGCGAGATCGTTGGCCTCGCTGCCGGTGCAGGTGAACATGATGTTGCCGAGCGTGTCGGGCACGGTTGCCAATATCCGCTCGGCATAGTTCAGTATCAGGTCGCCGAGGTAGCGCGTGTGCGTGTTCAGCACGCTTGCCTGCCGCGTGATCGCCTCGACGATATGCGGATGGCAATGCCCGACCGACACGACATTATTATAGGCATCGAGGTAGCGGTCGCCCTTGGTGTCGAAAAGCCACGGGCCTTCACCACGGACCATATGGATCGGCTGCTCGTAGAAGAGCCGGTAGGCAGGACCGAGCAAGGTTCGCCTGCGTTCGATCAACGCAGCGGTGGAGCGATCGACATCGCCGCCGCCCGAATAGGCGTTCAGCATGCCGGAGGAATCGCGCGTCATGATGGTTCTCTCATAAGGAAGCAAAGGCCCCGCCGCGGCGCTGCGTCGCTGACTCAAGCAGGCGTGAGGCGAGGGGGGCGTTGCGCAGAAGATAGGCGCGGTTACCGGGATTCTGCGCCGCACGCCAATGCGTTATTGCGACGACCATGGCAGCGCGCGCCCGGACCAGTATCGGCAGGATTGCTATTTCTTCCTCCAGCAGGGGAAGATCGCGGCCATATGCGGCGACCGCAGTGGCCAGCAATGTGTCGAAGCCGTGCTGCGGCTCCTGATAGGCTATCGCCGTCGCGAGGTCGCAAATCAGCGGTGCGTCGATGACATCGCCGAAATCGATGATGCCGGTAATCGCGCCATCTTGGGCCGCCAAGATGTTCGAGGGATTGAAGTCATTGTGAATGACCTGCCGCCGTAACGCGCCGAGCCTCGGGGCTGCCAGCGCGCGCCAGTCTTCCAACGCGCTGTCCGCCAGGTTGCGCAACCCGGCTGAGGGAATGGCCTTTGTCATCAGCGCGACCTGGTCGGCGCGCGAGACGTCCCAGAGGAGCGATCGCCTCGCTCCGGGATGAGAAAAGCCGTCAAGCGATCGGTCCAGCTTTGCGAGAAGCTCGAAGAGTTCGTTGCGCTGGGACAAGGATCGAAGCGCGGCAAGCGGCTTGCCAGAAAGGAAGGTTGTAGCAAAAGCAGCATAGCGCCCGTCCTGCCCTGATGGGAGCGGAATGACGGCGCTGGCCGCGCTGCTCTTATGGACCCGCGCAACGGGAAGCCCGGGCGCCGATGCTGCGATATGGTCAAGGACCGCCACTTGCAGATCGGCGATGCCAGCGCGATTGTCCCCGATCCGGAGGAGATATTCCCTGCCGTCGCGCACTTCCTTCACTCGGAATACCGCATCGAGTTCGCTTGCAATCTTTTCAGCGCGCGCGGCGGAGCCATATTGGGTCAGCCACAGCTTCTCCGCCTCGGCGACGTCATATTTCATACCCGCCGCAGCCGAATGGCCCAGATTACCGGATTCTACCGCGAGTCCCTGAACAAGCTTCGCCATATCTTGACCCATATAGATAAATTACCGATCCGTACTATCTGGATTATCAGGCACAAAGTCAACGGCATTGCGGATCGCGCCGAATTTTTGGTCCAGCGACGGCCGGCATGCCGCTAACTGTGGCCTATTGGGAAATGGCCCACTCCATCCCGTCACAAAAATTCGAGGGACGCCTGCATCGGAAACTCGCAGGTCCTTCATCGTCCAATTCGACTATTGACTTACCGAACCGTACGAGCCAATTGCGGATCGGTAATATCATTCGGGTCCAGCCGCTTTTGGTTGGCGCTCGCGGCAAAGCGAACATGAAACGGGTTAGATAATGCGACTGGCATGCGACACCGGCGGCACGTTTACGGATCTGATTGTCGAGGACGAGTCGGGTCAGCTTGGCATGTACAAGGCCTCGACCACTCCTGCCGACCCGGTGCAGGGCGTCATCGACGCGCTGAAACTGGCAGCCGATGATGAAGGGGTTTCGCTTGGGGACTATCTCGCGCGCGCCGACAGCTTCATTCACGGTACGACTCACGCGATCAATGCGGTCGTCACCGGGCGTACCGCCCGTACCGCCTTGCTGACGACGCAGGGGCATCCCGATGTGCTGGTGCTGCGCGAGGGCGGGCGCGCCGAGCCTTTCAATTTTACCATCGCCTATCCCGAGCCCTATATCCCGCGGGCGCTAACCTATGAAGTGCCCGAGCGGATAAGCGCCGACGGCAAGATTGTCCGGCCGCTGGATGAAACGGCACTTGTCGCGACCTGCGCAAAGTTGCGCGAGGCCGAGGTCGAAGCCGTCGCCGTGGCCCTGCTGTGGTCGGTGGCCAATGACGCGCATGAGCAACGCGTTCGCGAGATTCTGCGCCAGCATCTGCCAGCGGTACCGGTTACGCTCTCCAGCGAACTCAATCCTACCATCCGCGAATTCCGCCGCGCCTCTTCGGCTGCGATCGACGCATCGTTGAAGCCGCTTATGGCTTCTTATCTTGGGTCGCTCTCCCGGCGGCTCAAGGACGCCGGTTTCATGGGCCGTCTGCTCGTGCTGACGTCGCAGGGTGGCATGGTCGATGCTAACGAAATCGCCGCCTCGCCGATCCGCGCGATCAATTCGGGACCCTCGCTCGCGCCGATCGCGGGTAAATATTTCGGCGAACTGACGAAGCCGGGCGCCGACATCGTCGTCGCCGATACCGGCGGCACGACCTATGATGTCAGCCTAGTCCGTGGCGGGCGGATTCCGCTCACGCGCGATGCCTGGATCGGACAACCCTTTCGCGGCCACCTGACCGGCTTTCCATCGGTCGATGTCCAAAGCGTCGGGGCCGGCGGCGGTAGCATCGCGCATGTCGACAAGGGCGGCCTTCTGCGTGTCGGTCCGCAAAGCGCAGGCTCGACGCCGGGGCCGGTTTGCTACGCGCGCGGGGGTACCGAGCCGACCCTGACAGACGCCTGCTTGGCGCTGGGCTATGTCGATCCAGATTATTTCCTCGGCGGCAAGATGTGGCTCGACCGCGAAGCGGCGTGCCAAGCGATCAAGGACAAGGTCGCCGATCCGCTCGGCATGAGCGTGGAGGAAGCCGCAGCAGCTATCGTCACGCTTGCTACCGAGAATATGGCGAGCGCGATCGCCGACATCACTGTCAACCAAGGCATCGATCCGCGCCATTCAGTGCTGATCGGCGGCGGCGGCGCGGCGGGACTCAATTCGATCTTCATCGCCCGCCGCATGAACATTCCCCGGCTCGTGATCCCCGAGGTCGGCGCAGCGCTCAGCGCCGCGGGCGCGCTGATGTCCGAACTGGCCGCCGATTATCGCGCCGTCGAATATATGGTGACGACGAACTTCGATATGGCACGCGCCAATAAAATTCTGAGGGGTCTCCAGCGCAAGGGCGAGGCCTTTCTTGCCGAAACCGCGGGCGTGAGCTTCGCCCCACAGATCGAGCTGTCGCTCGAGGCGCGTTACGAGCAGCAGGTGTGGGAAATCGAGGTCCCGCTGTCGTTCGACCATTTTTCGAGCGAGGCCGACATCAAGAAGCTCGCCGAAGCCGTGCACCAATCGCACGAGCGCATCTTCGCCTTTCGCGACGAAGGCTCAGCGATAGAGATCATCGGCTGGTCGGCGCGCGCGAGTTGCCGGGTGCACGAGCACATCATCGGGCGGATGAAGCCGCATGCCAAAGAGGCCGAAAGGGCTGGAACCCGCCGCGTCTATTTCGGTGGCTCGGGCTTTTGCGACGCGGCCGTGGTGCCATTTTCCGCGCTTGCCGTCGACCGGATTCATAACGGCCCCGCGCTTATCGAATCGCCGTTCAGCAGTGTTGTCGCGGATCCCGGCTCGGTTTTCTGGCGGACAATCGACGGCAGTCTCGTCATTGACATCGCCGCGCAGGGAGCCGACGCATGACCTCCGATCCGCTGGCCTCGCCGCAGCCGCTCGACGGCGCGCAGCTTGCCATCCTCAACAACCGGTTCGAAGGCGTGGCGCGCAAGATGGCGAACACATTGCTCCGCGCCGGGCGCTCGGGTGTGCTGAACCGCGCGCGCGATTTCTCCGCCTGTATCGTCACCGCCGACAATCTTCTGCTCGCGGCGGCCGAGAGCCTGCCGATCCATGTCCTGTCCGGGCCCGACCTGATGGCGGCATCGATGCGGCAGTTTCATCCCGATCTGAAGCGGGGCGACGCCTTCCTGCACAACTCGCCCTATCATGGCTGTTCGCACCCGGCCGACCACACGATCCTCGTGCCGGTGATGGACGATGACGGGGTGCACCGCTTCACCGTGGTCGCCAAGGCGCACCAAGCCGACATCGGCAATTCGATTCCGACCACCTATCATGGCACGGCTAGCGATGTGTATGAGGAAGGCGCGCTGATTTTCCCGGCGGTCAAGGTCCAGCAGGACTATCAGACCATCGACGACATCGTGCGCATGTGCCAGATGCGTATCCGCGTTCCCGAACAGTGGAAAGGCGACTTCCTCGCCATGCTCGGCGCTGCACGGATCGGCGAGCGCGAGATCCTCGATCTCGCCGCCGAGATTGGTTGGGACCAGCTCGACGCGTTCCGAGAGCGCTGGTTCGACTACAGCGAAAAGAGCATGATCGATGCGATCGCGAAGCTCCCGTCGGGCTGCGTGTCGGCGACGAGCACGCATGATCCGGTCCCGGGAACCCCGGCGGAAGGCATCGTCATCAAGGCAGATGTCACGGTTGATGCCGAAGGCGGCCGGATCGTCGTCGACTTGCTCGACAATATCGACAGCCTGCCGTGCGGCCTCAACCTCAGCGAAGCCTGCGCGCGGACCAGCGCCCTGATCGGCGTGTTCAATTCGATCGACCATATGGTTCCGAAAAATGCCGGCGCCTTTCGCCGGGTGGACGTGCGTCTGCGCGAAGGCAGCGTCTGCGGCATCCCCGTCCATCCGGCCAGCTGCTCGGCGGCGACGACGAATCTCGCAGACCGGGTGTGCGCCGCGACGCAATCCGCCCTGGCGCAGATTGCCGACGGCGTCGGAATGGCGGAAGTCGGCGCCGGCCTTTCGCCCGCCAGCGGCGTGATTTCGGGCAGGGATCCGCGCACCGGAAAGAAGTTCATCAACCAGTTGTTCCTCGGCGCGACCGGCGGCGGTGCCACCGCGCACAACGATGCGTGGATGACCTATCTTCATGCCGGTAACGGCGGTTTGTGCTTCATCGACAGCGTCGAGCTCGACGAACTTTGCCAACCGATATTGGTCGAGAGCCGGCGCCTGCTCCGGGATACCGAGGGGCCAGGGCGTCAGCGCGGCGCGCCGAGCCTTGAGGTCGCGTTCGGTCCGGTCGGCTGCGATGTCGATGTCGCCTTTGTCAGTGACGGCACAATCAACGGGCCGACCGGCGTCCGAGGCGGCGGTACCGGGGGGCGATCGCGGCAATATCTCCGCAAGGTCGACGGAACACTCGTCGAAACCGATCAGGTCAGCGTCCAGCGCGTCAAGGATGGCGAGGTGATCATTTCCATCACCTGCGGCGGCGGCGGTTACGGCGACCCTCGCGATCGTGACCCGGCGAAGGTTCGGCACGATGTCGCGGAGGGCTGGATCAGCCCGGAGCGGGCCGCGGAAATTTACGGCATGTCGGCATAATAGGGAGCGCATGATGAGACTGGACAGCAAGATAGCGATCGTAACGGGCGGATCGCAGGGCATCGGCGAAGCGATCGCGAAGCGGCTGGCGAAGGAGGGGGCGACAGTCGCCGTCAACTACAGCCGCAACGATGTGGCGGCCGAGAAGGTCGTCACCGACATCGAGACGGCGGGCGGAACGGCGAAGGCGTTTCGCGGCGATTGCTCGAAAGTGGCCGATATCCGGCGCTTTGTCGATGAGGTCGGCGACGCATACGGCCGCATCGACATCCTGGTGAACAATGCCGGTACCTTTCTCACCGTTCCGGTCGCCGATACGACCGAGGAGATCTGGGACGCGCAAATCGATCTCAACCTCAAGGGCACATTCTTCGCGGTGCAGTCGGTCTTGCCCTGGTTCCGCAAACGGGGGAGCGGAAAGATCATCAACCTCTCGTCGATCGCCGGGGTCGATGCCTTTCCCAATTGCCCTGCATATTGTGCTTCCAAGGGCGGCGTTTCGCTCCTTACCAAGGCGCTGGCTTCGGAGCTGGCGAGCGAGGGCATCAACGTCAACGCCATTGCGCCAGGCAATGTCGCGACGCCGATCAACGCACATCTGCGGGGCCCCGGGCACGAGGATTATGTCGCACTGATGAGCAGCCGCACGCCGACCGGCCGGGCATTCATGGATCCCGAGGACATGGTCGGCGCGGTCGCGTTCCTTGCCAGTGATGATGCCAAAGGTGTCCACGGTCTAATCATGCTCGTTGATGACGGCTGGTGTGCCTGAGACCCAGACGTTCGGAGTCAGCGGTTGCGAGGGCGGGAGCGCATTCGGTCCCTCGACGTGAACCAATCGGAAAAAAAAGGGAGGATATGACATGTATTTGCGGATTGCTTTTATCCCGTTGGCACTGCTGTCGGCAAACATCGCAACCGAAGTCTCAGCTTCGCCCGCCGGTAGCCCCGGCGACCGCGCGGTTCGCGTGATCAGGCCTGCCGAGGTCGAACCGACCGTACGGGCAGGAGACGCGGACCAGGCTTCGGGACGCGCTGTCCACCGTCGTGTTGTTTCGTCCGTTCGCGACGGCTCTACGGGGCTCGACATCGGCTACAATGTATACGCGACCGGCGTCGGGACGGATAAGCCCTATGCCTATAACAAGGACGAGCTTTGCTACTTTCCCAGTGGGGAAATCGACATGGAAAGCAGCGGCATCAGAGTGATCGCGCGGCAGGGCTATCTCATGTGGCGGCCCGCGTCCGCCGCGACCGAGAATATTCACGCCACCAAGGACTCGGTCACGGTCTGCGCCTTTGCCCCGGCACGCGCGGACCAGTGGTCGCATCGGCTCCCTCCCGAGCAGGTCGGCCAGTGGAAAGGTAGCGAAGGATCGCGTCCGCACGTTCGGTTCTTCAACCTGAACAATGTGCCGGGCCGTCCATGCGACGATTGCAGCGGCGGCGTGACTCGCCGAGAACTGCTGTCGGCGGAAAAGGACGGGTCGCAGCACGCCAGCGTGACGAATTTCGTGTTCGAGAAGGGAAGCCGGCGGACAGCGCGCGCGGCGCCTGGCGACGAGATCTGCTGGGTCGAATCCGGAACCTATCTCGTCGAGACCGGAAGCGGCCGGGCTGCCGCGGCCAGCCCCGACTTCATTTACCGTCCCAAAGGTGCAGCGCCTCTGCTGATCGAGGCCACTTCGCCGGGTAGTTTGATCTGCTTCGAGGCCGGCAGGGCCTAGAGAAGGCCGGGCTGGTCGCGCAGCGGGCAGCGGCGAGAGGAAGGCGCTGGGCTTGCGGGAACTATGCCAGCTGACCGCACGACGGCACCTCCCGGTCCTGGCGGCGTAACCGCCGTCTCCAACCAACATTTTTTCGGATTGAAAGCACCTTGGGTGCCTTCGTGGGACCTGCGCCTTGTGCCGGTCGACCGCGACGATCTTCTGCAAAACCGCGTCCACGCTGGACGCCAAATCTAGGACGAAATCACATGCGGCTTTTGACCACCGTGCTCTTGCTCACCTACGGATATCCATCGCTTGCGGTCGCGCAGACCGAGACCTCGTCGCAGGACGCGCAGCCCGCAGCCGCATTGGCACAGGAGCCCGATTCGGCGCAGCCGGAGATCGGCGAAGCGATCGAAGCCGGAGGCGGGCTTGAGGAAATCGTCGTTACCGCGCAGCGCCGGCGCGAGCGACTTCAGAGCGTCCCCATCGTCATTTCCGCGTTTACCGGGGAGCAACTTGCAAATGCGGGGATCTTGCGGACGTCCGATCTGGCGGTCGTAACCCCGGGCTTCGTCTTGACGCAGGGCGTCGGTCTCGGCTCCCCCTTTCTGCGGGGGGTTGGCTCGACGATCAACGGTCCGGGCGTCGAAAACTCGGTGGCCACCTATGTCGACGGCGTCTACCAGGGCATCAAATCGGCGTCGCTGACTTCGCTCGACAACATCGAAAGGGTCGAGGTTCTGAAGGGGCCGCAGGGCACGCTTTTCGGACGCAATGCGACAGGCGGTCTCGTGCAGATCATAACGCGCGACCCGAGCGATGCGCCGGCGATGAACTTTGCCGTCGGGCTCGCGAACTACGATACCGTAACGGCAAGCGGATATGTCACGGGCGGGATCGCGGAGGGCCTCGCTGGTGATCTTGCGATGTCCTATCGACGCCAGAACGAGGGCTGGGGCACGAACGTTGCGACCGGCGCCGACGTCAACCAGAGCGATTTCGCCGTCCTTCGCAGCAAATGGCTTTGGACGCCGAATGATTCGCTGCGGATGGCGCTCGCTGGCGATTACGGCTGGACCGAATCCTCGATCGGTACGGCCTATCGGCCCGTCGACGGCCTTCCTCCCGCGCGAGATGGGAATCGTCCGTTTCCGGGGGGCGACTATGATATCAACGCTAATGTCGATCCGTCATTCCGATCGCGCGCCGGCGGGCTGTCGCTCAAGGTCGAGCAAAATCTGTCATTCGCCGATCTCGTCTCGATCTCGGCTTTCCGCAAGGGCAGCTACGATCTGCTTCTCGACAGCGACGTGACGCCGGAGTCCTATCTCTATTTCGACGGACATAATGCGGAGAAGCAGTTCAGTCAGGAACTGCAGCTTGTCGGCGGCGTGCGCGACGGCCTGCAATGGACCGCGGGCGCTTATTATTATTACAACAAGGGCGATCAGCTCAACGCGCAGGCGGGAACGATCGTACCGACGCGGCGGCTTCAGCAAGTACAGTCGCGTCAGGTCACCAACTCCTATTCGCTTTACGGGCAGGCGACCTGGTCGGTCGCGCCCGCGTTGCGGATAACCGGGGGCCTGCGCTACACGTGGGAAAACCGTACGCTCGACGCCATGCGCTCGCAGTTCTTCAACGACGGGTCGGTCGTGGTCATGGTCCCGCCCGCACCTGGCCGCATCGACTATCAGCGCCTCACCTGGCGCGCCGCGGTCGATTACGACATCGCGAAGGATGTCATGCTCTTCGCGAGCTATAACCGCGGTTTCAAGAGTGGCGGGTTCAATGGCGCCCAATTGCCCAACGAGACCTCGCCGGTTCGCCCCGAAGTGCTTGATGCTCTCGAAGCGGGCCTGAAGAGCAATTTCTTCGGCAATCGCATCAAGCTGAACCTGTCGGGCTTCTATTACGACTTCAAGGATATCCAGCTCAGCGTTGCCGTGCTGGGCGTCCAGACCCCGCGGAACGCGGCGGCGGCCGAAATGTACGGCGTCGATCTCGATTTTGAGGCGCTGGTAACGGATCGGCTCCGTCTGTCGGTGGCGGCCGAATATCTGAAGGGCGAGTATACGTCGTTTCCCGACGCCAATCTCGCCAGTCCGCTCCCGGCGGGAGGCAACAGCGTCGTCACCGGATCGGCGACGGGCAATGATCTGCCTCGCACCCCGGGGCTTACTGCCACGGTGGGGCTCGATTATGCTCTCCCGGTCTCCGCCGATCGGGATGTCCGTCTGAACCTGACCTACAGCTACAACGACGGCTATTTCACAGAGGCGGACAATTATATGCGGCAGAAGGCCTATCACATCGCCAACGCCCGTATTTCCTATCCATTGTCCGACGCGGTCACGGTATCGCTATGGGGGCGCAACCTGCTCAACGAATTTTACACGACGGCGCTGCAAGCCCAGGGTCTGGGGACGGTGCTTTCAGCCGACGAACCACGAACCTACGGCATCGAATTGCGCGCCGGGTTCTAAAAACAGCCGCCGCCGACATTAACGCGCCGACGTCCGACGCCTATCAGCTCGGACGTCGGCCGTGATGGCGGGCGTCAAATCTCTGGGAAAATCGTCCGGCGTTATTCGCCGATCGAGGGTCTGAAATCCCGGCGATGTCCGGTTCAGCCTTGAGCCTCGAGAAACGCATCGACCTTGGCGGATCCCTTCAGCGCGCGAAGGAATGTCAGTGGGTTCCAATAGTCGATATAGTGGACGATGCGGCCATTGCGCGTCCGGATGACGCAGATGTAGCGCTGGTCGTAGGGCTCGCCGGTCCGCACTCCCTCTCCATAGCCGTTGACTTCGATGATGATCGTCTCAGGATCTTTGGTCTCATGGACGATCGGCGTGCTCATGCGGTCGAGCGTTATCATGCCCGCCAGGCTTTCGAGGTGCCCGGCAATTTTCGCTGCGCCCTCAAGTCGCGAGGGGCCGCCGGGGAAAGCGAAGGGGAATTCGAACACGATATCGTCGGCGACGAGGTCCAAAAACCGTCGCCTGCCGGGCGAACGCGATCGCCCAACACGCTGCGCAACATGGCTGTGAAGGCTGGGACGGATTCTGTCATGATTTTTCTCCTTGGGGATGAATTGCGGCTGTGCTGTCGGGTGCGTCCCTGTCGGAATTCGACGCGGCTCGGCCGCGCGGCCCGCCGGCAATTTCGAGCATCTGGCGGGCGATTGCGCGGCGAACTAGCGGCCGTCAGCTCCGCGCGGGCTGGCGAAGCGCCGTCTCCGCCATGGGGGCCAGTTCGGCGCAGGCCTCGCAATATCCGTCGGCCAGGCGCGCGATGAATTGCCCCGCGGACTCGCGCGCAGTCACCGCGCCGATCCCTTGGCCGCAGCCCCAGATGTCGCGCCAGACCTTGGCGCTCTGGTTGCCTCCCGACCCAAAGCCGCTGCCGCTCGTGCCAAAGTCCATCTTCGAGGGATCACTTTGGGGCAGGGTCTTGGGATCGAGCCCCGCGTGGATGATCGACGGCGCCAGATAGTTGCCGTGCACGCCCGTGAAGAGGTTGCTATAGATAACATCAGACGCCGAACTTTCGACGATCATGTCCTTATAGGCATCGACGGCATTCGCCTCCACCGTCGCAATGAAGGCCGAGCCGACATAGGCGAGATCGGCGCCCATCGCCTGCGCGGCGAGGATGGCGCGGCCCGAGGCGATCGAGCCCGAAAGAGCTAGCGGGCCTTCGAACCATGCGCGAATTTCCTGGATCAGCGCGAAGGGCGACAGCGTACCCGCATGACCGCCGGCACCCGCCGCGACCGCGATCAGGCCGTCGGCGCCTTTCTCGATCGCTTTGCGGGCAAAGCTATCGGTGATCACATCGTGCATCACGAGGCCGCCATAGGAATGGATCGCGTCGTTCACTTCGGTTCGTGCACCGAGCGAGGTGATGACCAGCGGAACCTTGTATTTCACGCAAAGCTCGATGTCCTGCTCGAGCCGATTGTTCGTCTTGTGAACGATCTGGTTGACCGCGAAAGGTGCCGATGGCGTGTCGGGATGGTCGCGGTCCCAAGCCGCCAGTTCCTCCTCGATACGTGCCAGCCACTCGTCGAGCTGCGATACCGGCCGCGCGTTCAGCGACGGGAAAGATCCCACGATGCCCGCCTTGCACTGGGCGATCACGAGGTCGGGACCGGAGACGATAAAAAGCGGGGAAGCAATTACCGGCAACCGGAGGCGGTCGCGCAGGACGGAAGGCAAGGGCATGAAAAGACTCTCCGAATGGCAGGCCTCAAGGACTCGTGCAAAAGCGCATATCGATATTACCGATACGTAAGTCAATGTTTCCATGTCGCCTCGCTTGGCCCTGCCATCGACGTAGAATGTACGTATCATCCACGCTGGCGCTACCGATCCGTTGCAGGAGGGGGATTTTTCTCGTCATTGAAAGGGGATGCTGCTAAGCGAGAGGCTCGGCATCTCGCCGATCGCATCCGCTCGAGTGAACGGCAAGCATACCAAGGTCGAAAACATGTCCTCAATAGCTGAAACCGACAACAAGCGCGACTTGGGCGGTGCCCCCGACGAAGGCCCGTCCGAGCGGAGTGCCTGGCGCCGCGATTCGGCTGCGCATGATGTCAGTGCACGGTTGGGTCAGCGGATCCGGCAACACCGTGAGGCCATGGGAATGTCGCTCGCGGTGGCAAGCAAGGCGACAGGAATTCCCGCCGCGACGCTCTCGCGTATCGAGAACAACCGCATGGCTCCAACCATGCCGGTCGTACTGAAGCTGATGGCGGGGCTGCGGATTACATGGGCTGGCTTGATGGCGCCGCTGCCGCCAGAGCCGCACGAATCCCAGATCAGCATTGCCTTGCCGGGCGAAGGAGAGGTGATCGACGTACAGGGAAACACCTATACCGTACCTCACGCCACGAGCCGGCTTAACCATCAGATCCAGCCCGTAATCTTCGATATCAGCAGCAAGACGGTCGAGGAGGCGGGCGGACTTAGAGGCCACAGCGGCACCGAGCTTTGCTATGTCCTGTCCGGTATTTTGGTCATGCATTTCGTAGATCGCGCGCCGGCTGAGCTCGGGGTCGGTGCGAGTGTGCTATTCAACGGCGAAATTCCGCACGCTTATGTGGCTAAGGGGCGGGGGCCGACGCGCGTGCTGCTGTTCAACGCGATCGATCCCTTAATGCGCGGCGCGGACGAGATGAAACCGTTGATCTCCACATTGCGCCAGTCTCTCGCCGCTACCGCGCCGCCGGTCGGCTTTTCCGACGATTTCGCCGGCGTGCCCTGACCCGGTGGGTCGACGCGGTTTTTGATCTGCCGGTTACCGAACCGGAAGATGCGCAAGCTGCTGCCATCCACTAAGTTCGACCTGAGGTCCGCACTAAGTGGGGCATGTGCGGGCGGATGGTGGTAAAATTCCAGCAGGAAATTTGCTCACTATATATCAATTGACTTACCGATCCGTATTGACATACTCAGCTCCATCGATGCATTGATGGTTGCCCCTTCAATCCATCTCCCTGCAGAGGAGGTTCGGATGCGATCTGGTCAAATGAAGTTCGGCGTGATGCTCGACGGGATAGGCGGGTCGCATTGGGGCTGGCGAAGAGCGCATATCGATCCAAAGGCCAGCACCGACATCGACGCCTTTATCGCGGAAGCCCAAAGTGCGGAGGCGGCCAAGGCCGACTTTCTTTTCATTGCTGACACGCTCTCGATCACGGCCAAATCGTCGCCGCATTTCCTGAACCGGCTCGAACCGATGACGCTGCTTGGAGCACTGGCTTCGCATACGAAGCACATCGGGCTGGTTGGCACGCTGTCGACATCCTTTACCGAACCGTTCACCGTTGCGCGTCAACTGGCTTCGCTCGATCGCATCAGCCAAGGCCGCGCGGGCTGGAATATCGTTACCTCGGCGCTCGAGGGGGCGGCCCACAATCATAGCCAGGAAAATCTTCCCCCTGTTGAAGACAGGTACCGGCGCGCGCTTGAGCATGTCCGGGTCGTCGAGGCGCTTTGGGATAGCTGGGAGGATGACGCCTTCGTTCCGGACAAGGCGACGGGCGTGTTTTTTGACCCATCGAAGCTGCATCCGCTAATGCACCAGGGCGAGTTTTTCCGTGTTGACGGACCGCTGAACATCGCCCGTTCGCCGCAAGGTCATCCGGTGCTGTTCCAGGCGGGGGCTTCCGACGGAGGGCGCGATCTCGCGGCGAAGACCGCAGACGCCATTTTCGGCCTCGCGCGGACGGTCGAGGACGCGAAGGAATATTGCGATGACGTCAAACGGCGAGCGGTCGGATTTGGTCGCTCCGCTGACGACATCGTCTTCATGCCGGGCCTCGACGCGATCGTCGCGGAAACAGAAGAAGAGGCAGAACGCAAATATGCCGAAGCCTGCGCCTATGTCAGCTACGAGGAGAGCTTGGGGTGGATCAGCTTCTTCTTCAGCTATCATGACTTCAACCAATATGACCCGGATGCGCCCTTTCCCGAGCTGGGGAACCTCGGCAAGAATTCCTATCGGAGCGTGACCGACTATCTCAAACGTATCGCCAGAGAGGAAAAACTTACGCTGCGTCAACTCGCCCGCAGGTTCGCCATTCCGCGCACCGATTTTATCGGCAGCGCCGAAAAGGTAGCCGATTCATGCCAGCGCTGGTTTGAAGCGGGCGCGGTCGACGGTTTTCTTCTCAGTGCATCGGTTGGCCGATTACAGGATTTCTACGATTTGGTCGTCCCGATCTTGCAGAAGCGCGGATTGTTCAAGGAGGACTATGAGGCCAGCACCTTCCGTGGTCATCTGGGGCTTCCTGCCGTTCCCAACCGCCATGCGCAAGCCCGCGAAACTTTGCGCTGACGCCTGAAAGACGGAAAGGTCGAACCGGTGCCGTCAATCGCGCTCCCCAGCGGGCTACATAGCGAAGAGACAGGCTGCAGCATCCAGACGGCTATCGGCGCAATCCTCAACGATGCCCGACCCGCCGCGTCGCATCGGCGGATATTCTGGTTGATATGCGCAGTGATGTTCGTCGATTTCTACGATCTGACGATGGGAGGTGCGATCGCCGCCAGCTTGCTGCGCGACGAATGGACGACGCTCGCGCTGAACTCGATGTTCTTCTCGGCCGCGGGGGGCGGGGCGGCCGTCGGGGTATTCGCCGCGGGCTTTCTGGCCGACCGGATCGGCCGCATCAAGGTTCTCCAACTATCCCTCGCGCTGATGACATTCGGCACGCTGCTCTGTGCCGTTGCACCGACGATGTGGTTCCTGATCGCCTCCAGAACGCTCGCCGCCATCGGCATGGGCGCCTTGCCGACGATCGGCTATGTCTATCTCAGCGAAGTCTTGCCGGCGCGCGTCCGCGGCTCTTGGGTCAGCGGTCTCGGCGTCATCGTCGCGGCCTCCAGCAGCGTCGCTTCCGTCGCCGCTTTCTATTTGCTCCCTATCGGCGCGTGGCGCCTGATGTTCTTCATGCCGGCAGTCGCGGGCCTGCTGCTCGCTGTCGCTCTTCAGCTGATACCCGAATCGCCACGCTGGCTCGCCGCGCAAGGAAAATTGGCGAAGGCGACCGATGCGCTTGCGAGGATCACGGCTGAGCGGGCGCCGTTATCGATCAAGTCGCATACCGCGCCAGTGACCACCGTGGTCGTTTCCCCATCAGAGATATCCGCAAAGGCGAGCGCCCTTTTTCGAGCCCCGCTTTTCTGGCGGTTGATCCTTGGAGCCGGACTTGCCGTCGGGGCGACCGTCACCAGCAACAGCGCGGTGGCGTGGATGCCGACGGTGCTGCTCGCGAGCGGATCGGTTGCCCGCGGGCTTGGCGACAATCTGGTGATCATGCTTGGCGCGCCGCTCGGGAGCGTCGTGGGATATTTCATCATCAATCGCGTGAGCCGGCGCGGGGCGATCGCCGCGACCTCGATCGCAGCCTCCTGTCTTGCGGTGATTTGCGCCTATCTGGACCGCGGGTCCGGGCTCGTCCCCGTGGCCTTGATCCTGATGGCTTCGATCAATCTCGTCTGCACGTTGATCCTCGGCGTCTATTTGCCCGAGCTGTTTCCGACGTCGCTGCGCGCGCGCGGAAGCAGTTTTGCACTGACGCTATCGCGGCTCGTCCTGATCGCCGCTCCTTTTGGTGTGGCGATGATCCTGACCGCGTTCGGCGGAATGGGCTTCATGTTCTTCCTCGCGGCTTGCCTGCTCGGGATAGCGCTTCTTGTCGTCTTGCTCGGGGTGGAGACTGCAGCGACGCCTCTCGCAGACTGAATGGACCAGAATCCGGCGTCCGGCGCACCCATATTTGGAGTTTCTTTATGCAGGTAATCGATCCCGACGATATTGAGCCGACAGTGAATTTGTCTTCCGCCGAGCACCGCGACGGCCGCCAGGTCCATCGCCGCATCCTCTCGCGGCTGCGGGGAGGACCGGCAAGCATCGATATCGGTTTCAACCGATCGGCCGCCGGGCTCGATTACGCAATGCCCTATGCATATAATCGCGACGAATATTGCTACACGGCAGCAGGCTGCGCGCGCATGCAAAGCGATGGCGAAGTGGTCGATTTCGCGGCTGGTCTGTTCATGTGGAGGCCCGTCGGCGCGGCGACCCAGAGATTCACGGTTACGTCGCCCTATAATTCGATCTGCGCGTTCAGTCCTGCTCGTACCGAGGCCTGGGGCCATCTGCTGCCGCAAACGCAGATCGGCGATCCCGCGGGCATGCCCAATCGACCGCGGCCGCAGTTCCGAAACCCCGCCGACGTGGCGCCGCTCGTGACCACCGAACCGGGGGTGATGCATCGGGTGATGTTCGACACCCCGGGCATGGAGTTTTCGCACATTGTTTTGACCAGCGGCGTGCGCGCACGCCTTTCCGAGACGCACCGCGACCAGGTCTATTATCTCGAGGCGGGAGCCTTGTTCGTGTCGGGAGAAACCGGCGCGGCCGACGTCGACGAAGGCCAGTTCCTTTTCGTTCCCGCGGACGAAAACTTCGATGTTCTGGAAGCGAAAAGCGATTCCACGCTCATCCGCTGGTCGACGCCCGGAGCATAGCCGGTCCCTGCAACGCGCATCGAATTACCGATACGTAAATTTCAATTGACTTACGGATCGGTATTAATCAGACCTCTGCATGCCGACAGGAGAATCCGACCGGCACAGGCAGAAGGATCTGGCCATGCGCGCAATCGTTTTTACTTTGGTGGGTATCGCGGCGCTGACCCTTACTCCACCGAGCTGGGCGCAGGAGCAGGAGAAGCCGGGCTCGCCGGAGCAGCCGTCCGCTCCCTCCAGCTCTTCCGAGAATCCCGATGTACGGGGCGGCCTGTCGGATATCGTCGTTACGGCGCAGCGACGCGAGCAGTCGCTCCAATCGGTTCCCATCGCGGTGCAGGCCTTTTCGGGGGAGCGGCTGCAAGCGTCAGGTATCGAGAATACGGCCGATCTTGCTATGGTCACCCCCGGCCTCGTGGTCGTTCGCGGCGTCGGGCTGAGCTCACCCTTCCTGCGCGGTATCGGAAGCTCGAGCAATGGCCCAGGCGTTGAAAGTCCGGTCGCGACCTATGTCGACGGCGTCTATTATGGTTCGAAGGCGACCGCGATGGGCAGCCTCGCGAATGTCGAGCGCGTCGAAGTGCTCAAGGGGCCGCAGGGAACGTTGTTCGGCCGGAACGCGACGGGCGGCCTGATCCAGATCATCACGCGCGATCCCTCTTCGACCCCCGGATTTACAGCCAAGGCGGGGTATCAGAATTACGCAACCGTAACGGCCAGTGGTTATGTAACCGGAGGCCTTGCCCAGGATGTGTCGGCCGATCTCGCGCTGGACTATCGCAACCAGGGCAAGGGATGGGGCTTCAACACGGTGACCGGCACCGATGTCAACGTCAGCGACAGTTTTCTCGCGCGCTCGAAAATCTTGATCGAGCCCGGCCCCGATACCCGCATTGTGCTGTCCGGTGACTATGGCGAGTGGGATTCGGACACCGGCCTTGCAACCCGCTTCGCCGATGGGTTTCTGGGGAGCAACGGGCAACCTTATGTTGGGCCTCGCTACGGCGTCCAGGCCAGCTTCGACCAGTTCTTCCGGTCGAGGGCGGGGGGCGTCAGTCTGACCGCAACGCACAGCTTTGACGACATCACCTTGACCAGCATCACTGCCTACCGGCGTTCCAATTACGCCTTCGCGTTCGATGGCGACGGAACGGCGGCACCGGTACTCCGTTTCGAAACCGCGGTTCACGAGCGTCAATTCAGCCAAGAGCTTCAGCTTTCCGGAGGGTCGCCGGACGCGCTCGAATGGACCGCCGGCGCCTATTTTTTCGACGCCAATGGACGGCAGTCGGTCTTGTTTTCGGGGACCAGTTTCCCGACGCTTATCACCCGCGCGGTTTACGGCGCGCAGTCGACGCGTGCCTATGCCGGCTATGCCCAAGGCACCTATTCAGTTGCCGAGGGCACGCGCATTACATTGGGCGCGCGCTACAATTCGGAAAAGCGGGGTCTTTCGGGCGACGTCATCCTGACAGCGCTTGATGGGACTGTAACCCGTCCCACCATCGTGCCGGACGGCACCGATGCAACCTTCAACAAGCTGACTTGGCGCGTCGCTGTCGACCATGATCTTGCGGAGGATGTTCTCGCTTATGCGAGCTACAACCGCGGTTTTAGAAGCGGGGGGTATAATCCGAGCAATCTCACCAACCCGCCTTTTCGCCCCGAAGTGCTCGACGCCTATGAGCTTGGCTTCAAGTCGAGTCTGTTCGATCGCCGACTTCGCCTGAATATCGCGGCCTTCTTTTACGACTTTCGCGACATCCAGCTCAGCCAGTTCGTGCTCGGCGTCCAGACCGTTCGAAACGCTGCCCGCGCCGAAGTCTATGGTCTGGACGTGGATTTCGAGGCGCTCGTGACCGAGCGGCTTCGTCTCTCGGGCAGTTTCGAATATCTGAAGGGCGAGTATAAATCTTTCCCCGGCGCGGCTTTTGCGGTGCCGCTTCCGGCGGGAGGAAATGCTGTCGTAATCGGGGACGCAGCGGGGAAGGAGCTGATCCGGTCGCCGCGCGTGACCGGCAATGTCGCGGTCGATTATTCGCTGCCGCTCCAATCGGGCCTGACCGCCGATTTCAATGTCACCTACACCTATAACGACGGCTTCTTCTGGGAACCGGATAATTATCTGTTCCAGAAATCCTACTCGCTGGTGAACGCCCGCGCTTCGATTAGTTTCGACGATCACCACAAGATTTCGGTCTGGGGCCGCAACCTCGCCAACAAATATTATGCGACGACCGCCTCGGCGGCGAGCGTCGGCACCGTGGCATCTCCTGGCGAACCGCGGACCTATGGTGTGACACTCGAAACGAAATTCTGAGGCGCAGCAGCGGCCGCCGTGCTGCCGGGAAGCCGATCCGGACATGGATATCCAAAAATATAAAAATGGGAGGTTGATTTGAATTCCGTCATTACAGATCCGGTACGGCGCGCGTCTCGATGCGCCCTCGCACATGCTTCGTCGTAGAGCCTGATGTCGTTGCTCCAGGCGATGCGCCGGCACGCCCGTTTCCGGGCGCGCGAAGTCGCGATGATCGAGGGCGAGACGCAGCACGACTGGCGCCGCTTTGAAGACCGCGTTCTGCGGCTCGCCGAAGGGCTGCGGTCCCTCGGCGTGGGGCGCGGTGATCGCATCGGAATTCTCGCTCTCAACAGCCGGGCCTATCTGGAGGCCGAGTGCGCGATCTGGGCGGCTGGGGCCGTCATTGTGCCGATGAACATCCGGTGGTCGACGGCCGAGAATGGCTATGCGATCGAGGATTCGAACATTCGCGTCCTGTTTGCCGACCGCAATTTTCTGACCGAGGCTGAATTGCTTCGGACCGCCCGCGACGATTTATTGATAGTTGGCATCGACGCCGAAGGCGCTGCCGGAGATGTTGTCAGCGAGCAATTGATCAAGGCCAGCGATCGTGCGCCAGAGTATGAGCCGGCACCCAAGGATCTTGCGGGTATATTCTATACCGGCGGTACCACGGGCCGCTCGAAGGGCGTGATGCTTTCGCACGGTGCGATGTGGATCAATTCGATCAGCGTCGCCATGGCGACAGGTATCGGCGAAGAAGATCGCCTGCTGCATACGGCGCCGCTCTTTCATGTGGCTGGCGGCATCATGCTGCAGGCCGGCCTTGTCAGCGGCAGTACGCATATATTCATGCCGCGCTTCGTCGCCGACCAACTGGTCCGGAACGTCGAACAACAGAAGGTCACCAAGCTCCTCATCCTTCCCACGATGGTGCAGATGATGATGGAAGATAAGACCTATGCGCCAGCGAAGCTGCAGTCGCTCAACGGACTGCTCTTCGGCGGCTCCCCCATGCCGGAGCCGATCCTGGCGAGGCTGAAAGAGGATCTGCCTCAGGTTTCACTGGTCCACACCTATGGTCAGACGGAAATGGGACCCGCGATTTCGTTCCTGCATCCGCGCTGGCAGTTCGTCGGTAGTCCCAAGGGTCTGTCGGTGGGTACCCCCTTCACGACCGTGGAGGTCAAGGTCGTCGATGCGGACGGCCATCCGGTTGCCTTGGGTGAGGTCGGGGAAATTTGGGCACGGGGCCCCGGACAGATGACCGGATATCTCAACAAGCCCGAGGAGACCGCGAAAGCGATAACCGAAGATGGGTGGGTTCGGACCGGTGACATCGCCTATCAGGATGAGGACGGGTTTCTCTATATCTGCGATCGCGCCAAGGACATGATCATTACCGGTGGTGAGAATGTCTTTTCAGGCGAAGTCGAGAACGTCATCCTTCGGCATCCGGCCGTGCGCGAGGCGGCGGTGGTGGGAATCCCCGATGACGAATATGGCGAAGCGGTCCATGCGGTGCTTGTGCTTCATGAAGGCGCGGAAATCGAACTTCAAGCCTTGCGCGACCATTGCCGGGCAGAAATCGCTCCATACAAGAGTCCGCGCTCGCTAGAGATTCGCGCGACCTTGCCTTTGTCGCCAACCGGCAAGGTGCTGAAACGTGACTTGCGCGCGCCTTTCTGGGAAAATCGCAGCACCGCCGTGTAGGTCCGTCCGAGCTGATCGCGTTGCGCCGCCACCCGTTCTTGAATCAATCGATGCCTGCGCTGATACCATACTGGATCAGCAGGGTCTGTTCGAATGCGTTGAACGTCAGCCTCGAAATCGTTATTCGATCGGCACAGTCGAGCGACAGCTGAGCGCCCGAAATTGGACGTTCAGTTGGTTCAAAGCTGATCCCGCTTGCTGCCGTTCGTTCTTGCTTCCGTGCCCGCCATTGGGCGTGATTGAAGATTGGAACAGAGGAAATTTGGAATGCGTAGCTGATCCGAAGCTCACTCCACCATTACGGGGGCAGTAAAGGTGTAGCCGACACCATAGACGACCTTGATCGCCGACGGGAGTTGGGTGGCGCTTTCGATCTTGCGCCGCAGCCGGCTGACGATGGCGTCGAGATGGCGATTGTCGAACTGGACCCGCGGCCTGGAGAGGGCCTCTACCAGTTCTTCACGGCGGCAGACTTCGCCCTTTTGCTGACACAACAAGGTCAGAAAGGCGAACTCGGTTGCCGTCAGTTTCAGCGCCTGGCGGTTCGGCGCGATCAGCCTCCAGTTGCTGGCGTCCAATATCCATCGATCGGCATCGTTCCCGAGCGCCGGCGGATTGGCGGTGCGCCGCAACAAGCTGCGTATCGCGGCTTCGATTTCGCGCAAGGTGCTGTGTTTGACGAGATAGATGTCGGCGCCGCTGTCGAAACCCCGGATGCGGCTGTCGCTGTCGCCGAACGCGGTCAGCATGATGATGCCGCAGCGATGCGCTGCACGGATTTCGGTCGCCAGGTCGAAGCCATTCCCGTCGGGTAGCCCGACGTCGAGGATGATGATCGCGGGGGCAGGGCCTTCCGTCAGCGCCTGCCGCATCGCCTGTGCGGTTCCGGCCGTTGCAACCGCGAAGCCGCTCAACTCCAGATAATCGCCCAGATCCTGGCGCAAGCGCGGTTCGTCCTCGACGATCAGGATTTGCATCATGCCGCGACCTCTTCCGACGGGAGCCGGTCAGGCAACCCTTTCGGTAAGGGGATGTGTATGATGGCGGCGGTTCCCCCCTCGCCATTGGGGGCGAGTTCTAAGGTGCCGCCGTGGTAGGCGAGAAAGCGTCGCGCCGAATAGACGCCCAGGCCGGTCCCCGTCGCCGCTTTGGCATTGGATGCGCGAAAGAAGCGGCGCCCGACCTTGCCCGATTCGGCATCGGGAATACCCATGCCGCGATCGCGAACCTCGATCACCATCCATCGGCTCTCTTTTCGGACCATGATATGAACCGATTGATCGGCGGGCGAATATTTGAGGGCGTTGTCGACCAGGTTGATGACGACCGTCGCCATCATTTCGGAATCGGCAAGGAACACGATGTCCGGATCGTCGACAGCGATATCCAGGCGATCGCCGCGATTGGTCATTCTGAAATGCGTCTGGACTTGCGCGATGATCGATCCGATTCGGACCGCTTCGGGCTGGAAACTGTGATCGCGGTCGTTCGTCATGAAGCGATCAATCAGCGAAAACAGGCGATTGAGCGCTTCGTCGATACCGGCAAGCCGTTCGCGGGTCGCCTGCGGTGATTTGTCGCCGACGAGGCTGATCATCTCCGCCGCGTTGCGGATGATCGCGAGCGGGGTGCGGAATTCATGGCTGACGATGCGCATGAAATCGGCCTGCTCCTCGCGCAATGCGCGTTCGGTCTCGAGACTTGCATGCAATTGGCTTTCCAGCCGCCGCCGCTCGACCACCTCGCGGGACAATATTTCGTTCTTTTCGCGCAGATCGGCCGACAGCCGCGAACTCACCATGAACAGCAGGCAGGCAAAGAGCGCGATCAGGAATAAAGTGCCCTGCAGCAGATACCAGGAGTTGCGGTCGGCGAGGATCGGCGCGCTCTGAAAGCTGGCTGGCAGCTGGAGCTCGAAGATGCTCTGGACGATGCTGGCTGCCATATATTCGGCGAGCACCGCTATCGTGGTCCAGCGCAGTAGTGGGGGCTGCGTCCGGTCGCGTGCGAGGCCGAGGCACATCAGCGACATCAGGACGACCGTGAAGAAGGTCGATGCGTGGATGCGGATTGCGATATTGCCCGGATCTTCGGCGACCGCGCTGTTCCAGACGATGATCTGGAAAATGAGCAACGAAATGCCGACCCAGCTATAGCGCGGTTGCCCCAGAAAGCGCGCCAGGCCCTCGGCGAGCAGCACAAGCCCGAGTTTGATGATCGTGTTGTGAAAGATGATCTCCCACGCCGCGGGCTGATCCTGCCGCATGATCATCAGCAGCACCCCCACCGCGATTGCGACAAAACCCGCCGCCAGAAATTTAAGCTCATAAAGATGGCGCCACGCGCGCCAGACAAAAATCCAGACGACCGCCTGAAGGCTCGCCGTTGCCAGCGTGACGACCAGAATCGTCTTGAGATCAAGCATGTCGGCGCGTGCGCATGAAACAGCCTTTCTCGATTTCCTGCCGGGACTCAATGGCTTGTAGTTTGGGCGACCGCGTCGGCGGGATCAAGCATTGCAAGAATTGGTCAGAATTCATCGGAATTGATCGGTGGAACTGGCTGCTCCCCAGGATGTATCTTTGGCGGGTTCGATGCGGCGTCGACGATATTCCAATTACCTGATCAGAAAAGGAAATTGGGAACGGGCCGATCCGGCGCAATGGCGTGGATCGCTTGTAGAAATTTCCGGGTCCCGTCGCCGAACGGGGCAGCGGCCGGCCACTTTGGTGGCGACGGCCATGATCGTGCGGAGAATCCATCATGCCCGTCCCCCCGACCCCGAAGCGTCACCCATCGAAACGGCCGCTTGGCCTTCTATGCTCGACGGCGCTCGCCGGGGTGGCGGTGCTGGCACTTTCGGCCTGCCCCGTGCAGGCGCAGTCGCTGCCGTATGCGAAAGGCGGGGCGGGTGCCGCAGGGACGTCGGCTGGCGGCAACGGCGGCGATCCCGGGCAGGCCGGGCAGGATGGCGAGGGCGCCGGTGCCGGGACGGGCGGCACCGCGGGCGCGTCTCCGGGCGCGGACGGTGGCAATGGCAACTTGGGTACGGACGCCAGCGGCGGCGGCGGCGGCGGCGGCGGCGCGCATGGCGGGGTCCTTACGGGCGATCCGACCGGGGACATGAAAGGCGGCGATGGCGGCAGCGGCGGCAGCGTCGTTTTCGGTGGCAGAAGTGGCGGGGGCGGGGGCGGGGGTGCCGGCGGCGATGGCGCTATATTTGATGGCGATCTGGCCGCGACGATCTCTATACAGGCTGACATCGCGCTGTCCGGTGGCAATGGCGGCGCGGGTGGTGGTCCCGTCCTCGGCGATGGCGGCGGGGGCGGCGCCGGCCTCTCCTTCTCCGGCGGTACGGTGAAAAATGCAGGTTCGATCAGCGGCGGTATGGGCGGTCGTTCCAGTAACCCCGCGGCCGGTATCGGTGGGAACGGGCTTAATTTCTCCGGAAGGGCGGTTGAGAATATAGGCGCAATCAGGGGCGGCGTCGGTGGCGGCGACGGCTTCCAATATAGCGGTAGCGATGGCGGTATCGGCCTTTTCTTCACCGGCGAAATGGTGACGAACGGCGGCGCGATCAGCGGCGGCGATGGCGGCGCGGCCCGAGGCGCTAGCGGTGCGGGCGGCGGCGGCCTTTCCTTCACCGGCGAGACGATGACGAATAGCGGCACGATCAGCGGCGGTGACGGCGGGCTCGTCACCCAGGGCGATTACGGCGACGTCGTGGGCGGTGGCGGCGGCGTGGGCCTTGCCTTCAGCGGTGCGGCGGTGATGAACGAGGGCGGGATCAGCGGCGGCGATGGCGGCGCGATCCGCGGAAACGCCTCGGGACTCACCATCATTGGCGGTCTCGGTGGTGAAGGCGTCGCCATGGGTGTCGGAACGCTGACCAATAGCGCCACCATCACCGGAGGTAACGGCGGCAGCCAGCTGGATGATGATGGGGCACCGGGGCGTTACCCATTTAACGACGGCGGCGACGGCGGCATTGGCGTGCGCGGGACCGGCTCTACGGTCCTCAACAGCGGATCGATTGCGGGCGGTGTCGGCGGCGTGGGGGGAAACGACGGCAGCGATGGGGCGGGGGCTGCGGGCATCGCCGGGTCGGACCTGACCATTGTCAATTCGGGGACGATTGCGGGCGGCCTGTCGGGCGACGGGAGCGGGCGAGCGTCGGCGATCGTCTTCACCGGTGGAACCAACAGGTTGGAATTGCAGACGGGCTCCGCGATCATAGGCCGTGTCGATGCGACCGCCGCCGGAAGCAATGACTGGCTGGTGCTCGGCGGCGCCGCCGACGGCAGCTTCGATGTCGGCCGGATCGGCACGTTCGAGGACTATCGGGGTTTCGAACATTTCGAAAAGACCGGCGCCGGCACCTGGACGCTGACCGGCATGGGCGCGCAGGACTGGTCGATCGGCGCGGGCTCGTTGAGGGGCGACACGCGCAGCATCGGCGGCGACCTGGCTTTCGGGGCCGGCACCGGCGTCCGCGGCGTCATTTTCGACCAATCGGTCGACGGAAGCTATGGCGGCGCGATGTCGGGCAACGGTCGGCTCATCAAGACCGGCGCGGGCATGCTGACGCTGACGGGCGACAACGCGGTAGCCATGTTCGACGTACGCGATGGCATGCTGCGGATCGATGGCGCGGCGTTGGTGCAGCCGAATTACTCCACCGCGAATAACAGGATCGGGTCGGGCGCGGGCGAGAGCGCCGCGATGGAGATCGTCCGCGGCGGCTCGGTGACCGCGGCCAGCCAATGGGATATCGGATATGACACGGGCTCCAGCGGGAGCGCCACGGTCGCAGGCAATGGCTCCAGCTTGACGAGCAGCTTTCAGATGACCGTCGGGAATGCCGGCGAAGGGAGCCTGGCAGTCGCCGATGGCGGGCTCGCTTCGATCGCCGTCCTCTATCTTGGCGGCGGGAATGGCGGCACTCTGGGACAGGGGACGATGGCGGTCAGCGGCGCGGGGTCTCGGGCGGAGATCGGCACGCTGGGGCTCGCGGTCCATGGCAATGGGTCTGTCGGCGCGATCACCCTGTCGGACGGCGGCGTGCTCGACGTGCAATATGGGATCACCATGGGCCAGGCGAATGCGACCGGCGCGGCCCGGATCAACATTGGCGGGGCCACGACCGACTCTGCGGACGCCGCTGCGGCGGGCACGCTTCATACGCCTCGGCTGATGTTTTACGAAGATAGCGCCAGCCTCAATTTCAATCACACCGACGGCGCCTATGTGTTCGACACCTTGCTGGAGAGCCGGAGCAGTGGGGCGGGATTCGTCCACCATTATGCCGGCAACACCACGTTGACCGCCGACAATTCGGGCTTTTCCGGTGACACCATCGTCGATGGCGGCCGATTGTTGGTGAACAATGTGCTGGGCGGGACTGTCAGCGTGAACAGCGGCGGTACGCTGGGCGGTTCGGGCACGGTGGGGACGACGAGCGTCGGCGATGGCGGGCGAATCGCGCCCGGAAATTCGGTGGGCAAGCTGACGATCGACGGCAATCTGACGCTATCGTCCGGATCGTTCCTTGATTATGAACTCGGCAGTCCGGGAAGCTCGGCGGGCGCGCCGGGGACCGGCGACACCATTGACGTCGTTGGCAATCTGACTCTCGATGGCACGCTGAACTTGGCGCAGAGCGGCGCTGGCGCCGACGGAGCGGCAGGTTTCGGTTATTACCGGATCCTGACCTATGGCGGGAGCCTGACCGACAAGGGCCTTGCGATCGGCTCCACGCCGCCGCTCGCCGATCCCGCGCTGTACCGCCTCGATGCGGGGAGCGGGAATGTCGACCTGTTCATCGGCGCCGTCGGCGACGACCGGTTGCAACATTGGCAGGGCGGCGACGGGGTCTGGAAAGCCGCGAACGAGAAATGGCTGAACCAGGGCAGCGACATATTGGTGCCTTGGGCGGGGCATCATGCGGTGTTCAAAAATGCGCCGGGCGGCTTTGATGGCGGCACCATTACGGTCGAGGGCACGCAAAGCTTCGAGGGGCTTCAGTTTGTCGACAGCGGTTATCGGCTCGCGGGATCAGGGACGCTTCTGATCGACGGTGATGATGCCGAGGTTCGCGTGCTGGCGGGCGAAAGTGCCGAGATCGCGGCGGTGATCGCGGGTAGCGGAGGCCTCAGCAAGACCGAAGGCGGCACGCTGATCCTGCAAGGGAGCAATATCTATCAGGGCGGAACAAGCATTCGCGGCGGCACCGTGTCGGTGTCCGCGGACGCCAATCTGGGCGATGCCGCAGGCGGGATCGCGCTCGATGGCGGCGCGCTGAAAAATACCGCAGCGTTCGCCAGCGGCCGGGCCATCCTGATCGAGGCTGGAGGCGGCAAATTGCAGACCGATGCGGCGCTGACATTGTCGGGCGTTATCTCTGGCCCCGGGATGCTGACCAAGACCGGCGCCGGCACCCTGATGTTGACGAACAGCAATAGCTATAACGGCGGCACGACGATCTCGGCGGGTGTGCTCAACGCTGCGGCGACTGGAGCGCTCGGCGGCGGGCCGGTGAATGTCGTGGGCAGCACCGTGCTTCAAATTTCAGGCGATACCAGCGCCGAAAACCTCGATATCAGCCTCGAAAACATGGCGTCACTGAGATTTGACGACAATGCGTCGGCAGGAACGGCGATGATTGTCAGCGCGTGGGCCATGAATTTCTATGGGACGTCTTCGGCGGGGCATGCGAAGCTCACGACCTCGGGACGGGGGCTTTCCTTCAACACGAACAGCTCCGCGGGCGACGCCACAATCACCGCCCACGCGACCGTCGATTTCTATGGCAATAGCACGGCCGGCAACGCCGTCATTACCGGCGGGCCGGAAAGCGCCATTCGTTTCCATGGCGCCAACACCGCCGATGGGGCCACGGTCAGGGTCGATGCCGGTGGAAGGACCGATATTTCGGACCTCACGGCGGGTGGCATTGCGATCGGTTCGCTCTCGGGCGGCGGCGCGGTCTATCTGGGGTCCAAGACCCTCACGCTCGGAGGGCTTGGCAAGGATGATGTGATCGGCGGCGTCATTCAGGATGGCGGCGCTATTGGCGGCGGCGGCGGTACGGGCGGTTCGCTGGTCAAGACGGGCACCGGTACGCTGACGCTGAACGGCGTTAATAGCTATACCGGGCTGACGACGGTGCAGGGCGGCACGCTGATCGTCGGCGGCGTCGGCCATTCGAGCGCCGCGCTGGCCGGCGATGTTGCGGTGGGCATCGACGCGACGCTGGGCGGTATCGGCACGATTGGCGGCGATGTAACCGTTGAGGGCAGGCTTTCGTCGGGCAATTCGCCGGGCACGCTGACGATCGGCGGCGATCTGTCGCTCGCCGCGAGCACCCGCCTGGATTTCGAATTTGGCGAAGCCAATGTTCCGGGCGGCGCGCTCAACGATCTTGTGGTCGTCGGGGGCAATTTGATCCTCGATGGCACCATCGACGTGACGGTGCCGACGGGCGGCGCTTTTGGCATCGGGGTGTACCGCGTCTTCAACTATGGCGGGACGCTGACCGACAACGGCCTCGATTTCGGGACGTTGCCGGCAGACAGCCATGTCACGCTTCAGACGTCGATCGCGGGGCAGGTCAATCTGGTCAACGCCGATATTGTGAGACTGAGTTTCTGGGACGGCGCGGTCGGCCCGAAGAATGACGGCGCGATCAATGGCGGCAATGGGGTGTGGCAGGCGAGTGCCGGCAATGATCATTGGACCGATGCCTCGGGGGCGGTGAATGCGGCCTATACGGACGGCGCTTTCGCCGTGTTCGGCGGGACGGCGGGGACCGTCACAGTCGACGATGCGCTCGGCGCAGTGTCTGTCGCGGGAATGCAGTTTGCGGCGGACGGCTATGTCATCGTCGGCGACGGCATCACGCTCGACACGCCGCAGACGGTGATCCGCGTCGGCGACGGCAGCACTCTCGGCGCGGGCTTCAAGGCGACGATCAACGCGGCGCTCGGCGGTTCGGTCGAGCTGGTCAAGACCGACGCAGGGACCCTGATCCTCGGCGGCACGAACAGCTACACCGGCGGCACATTGATCAACGGCGGCACGGTTCAGATTGCGCGCGACGACAATCTCGGCGCGGCGGGGGACAAGGTGACGCTTGACGGCGGGACGCTTGCAACCAGCGCCGACCTCTTGAGTGACCGCGAGATGGCGATCGCGGGCCCCGGCACCATCGCGACCGCCGCCGACACGCGCTTCACTTTCGGTGGCCAGTTCACGGGCGCCGGAGCGCTGACCAAGGCCGGAGCGGGCACCTTGCTCGTCACTGGCAACAACGATGGCTTCGGCGGTGCAACCAATGTCACGGCGGGAACGCTGGCGGTGCAGGGCAGTCTCGGCGGCGCGGTCAATGTCGCCTCGGGCGGACGTCTCGAGGGCGGCGGCCGGGTCGGCAGCCTGGTCAACAGCGGCGTCGTCGCACCGGGCAGCAGCATCGGGACGCTCACGATCGCTGGCGACTATGAAGGCCGTGGCGGGGTGCTCGAGATTGAGACCGAACTGGGCGGCGATAGCTCGGTGTCCGACCGTCTCATCGTCGGCGGCGCAACCTCGGGCAGCACGACGGTTCGCGTCACCAACCGTGGCGGACTTGGCGTGCCGACCGTCGAGGGCATCAAGATCGTCGATGTCGCGGGCGCATCGAACGGCAGCTTTGCGCTTGTTGGCGACTATCTGTTCGGCGGCCAGCAGACGTTGATTGCGGGTGCTTATGGCTATCGCCTGGTTAAAAATGGCGTCGCCACCCCGCAGGATGGCGACTGGTATCTACGCTCGGCGGCTGAGCCCGGAAGCGGGGGACCGCTCTATCAGCCCGGGGTTCCGGTCTATGAAGCCTATGTCGGGGCCTTGCAGGCGCTGAACGGCCTGCCGACGCTGCAGCAGCGCATCGGCAACCGCTCGTGGGCGGGGACGTCCGGCGCGGATGGCACCGGCATCTGGGGTCGCTTCGAATCGCAGCGCTTGCGCCCGGAAGCAGCCTTCACGACCAGCGGCGGCGATCAGAGGACCGACGGCTGGCAGGCGCAGATGGGCGCCGACGCGACGCTCGCCCGGCGCAGTGATGGTGCGACGCTCGTTGGCGGGATCAGCGCCCATTATGGCACCGCCGACACCGCGGTCGCGTCGCTCTTCGGCAACGGATCGATCGACACCAAGGGCTATGGCGTCGGGGCGTCGTTGACCTGGTACGGGCCGTGGGGCTTTTATGTCGATGGCCAGGCGAAGCTCAGCTGGTTCGAAAGCGACCTCAAGTCGGACGTGCTCGGCGCGCTGATCGAGGGCAATGACGGCAAGGGCCGCGCGTTCAGCGTCGAGCTGGGCAAGCGTTCGCAGATCGGCGGCAACCTGACGGTCACGCCGCAGGTCCAGATGACCTACACGCATGTCGGCTTCGATCGCTTCGCCGATCCGTTCGCGGCGGCGGTGTCGGCGGACAAGGGCGAGAGCCTTAAGACGCGCTGGGGCGTGTCGCTCGACCATCAGCAAAGCCACGGCGCGACGGGCGAGGAGCGCCAGACCCACGTCTATGCGACGGTCAACCTCGCCTATGAATGGCTGGATGGTGCGCGCGTCCTTGTGTCGGACACGGCGATCGAGAACCGCGGCCAGCGCCTGACGGGCGAGCTTGGCCTTGGCGGCAGCTATAGCTGGGGCGGCCGCCGCTTCACCCTCTACACCGAGGTCGCCGGCGACACCGCGCTCGCCGACTTCGGCCAAGGCTATAGCCTCAAGGGCACCGCCGGGCTGCGTATGCGATTCTGAGTGGACGATGTGGAAAGCCCAATTTGAGGAGGATGCCGGATGTAGTGTGCGAAGGCGACCATCCGAACCCCTTCGGCTAACGGCGGCAATTTGGCATTTTCGCTGGAAGCTGACGCTCTACTTTTGGCCACTAGCCGCGATAACGTGCCTCGGACAAATCGAGCTCGCGACTTAGTTTCTGTGCAACTCCGCTGCCGATGGCGCGCGAACGGCCGAGCGCGGTGAGCGCCTCGCGTTCGGCCTTGATACCGACCAGCTGGAACTCGCGCACGAGCTGTTCTTCCGCCTTGCGGGCATCCGAAAGGCCGTTGGTCCGGCTTTCGATGCGCTCGCGGTAAAAATCCATGACACGCGCTCCGGCGGCCGCATAGAGATCGGCTTCGCCGCGTTCTTCGGCCAATCCGTGCTGTCGCTGCTCGATCGCGCGGATCGCGGCCTCCGCAGTGGCGATACGAGCCGCATCCTCCTCGGCCTGCTTCGATGGGTCCGGCGGCATGATCAACCCCTTCAGCAGAAGGGGTAATGCGATGCTGGCAAGAATGAGCGAGACGATGATGACGCCCGCCGCCAGGAAGATTGCCAGGTTGCGCGCGGGGAAGGGGGTGCCGTCGTTCAAGGCCAGCGGCAGTGTCAGGACGCCCGCGAGCGTGATGGCCCCGCGCACGCCGGCGAACGACATCGCGGCGACCAGTCGCCAGTTGGGGCTTTGAAATTCGATATTCTTGTCGCGCTTGCGAAGGATCGTGAGCCGGAACGATATCCATACCCACAGAAAGCGCAGAGCCGCGAGCCCTGCGACGATCGCGATGATATAGACGCCGAGCCACCAGGGCGCGCTATGGCCGGTGAGCGCGACCGTTTCTTTTGCGCCCGCGAGGATGGCGGGCAATTGCTCGCCGAGCAGCACGAAGATGATCCCGTTGAGCGCGAACTGGATCGTGTCCCACACCGAATTGCGGCGCATCCGTGTGACCGCCATCGCCTGCCGCGATATTTCGGCGAAGGTCATGGTCACGCCAGCGCTCACCGTCGCGAGGATGCCAGAGGCATGGACATGCTCGGCGAGCAGGTACGAACCGAACGGGATGAGCAGGCTGACGAGGATTTGCGAGCCGGTATCCTCGCCCCAACGCTTTGCCACCCACGCCTTGGCGCGCGTGACCGACAGCGTCACCGCGACGCCGATTGCCAGCCCGATCCCCGCGACCCACAGGAAGTTGAGCGCGGCCGCGCCGGCGGAGAAGGTTCCGGTCAGCGCGGCGGCGATCGCGAAGCGCAGGCATACGAGGCCCGAGGCATCGTTCAAGAGCGACTCGCCCTCCAATATATGCATCATCCGCTTGGGGATCGGCACGCGTGCGGCGATGGCGGACACCGCGATCGGATCGGTCGGCGACACGACGGCGGCGAGCGCGAAGGCGACCGCCATCGGCATTGCGGGGATCATCCAGTGGATGAACAGACCCATGCCGATGACGGTCATGAGGACGAGGCCGAGGGCAAGCTCGACGACGGTCGAGAGGTCCTTCAGCAGCTCGTCCTTGGGAATGCGCCAGCCGTCGAGGAACAGCAGCGGCGGCAGGAAAAGCAGCAGGAACAGCTCGGGATCGAGCTCGACGCGGTAGGAGGTCGACAGGCCGATCCCCGCGCCAAGCAGAATCTGCACGAGCGGCGTCGGTAATGACACCGGCAGCATGCGGGATATCGCGCCGCTCACGACGACGGCGAGCAGCAGGAAGAGTATGATCGATACCGTGTCCAGAAATTCGCTCCATCGGGTGGGATTGCCGCTCATCTAGAGGGCGGTTGCCGCTCCGGGCAAGCCTCACTCTTCGTGGTTGGATATTTCCGGGGAGCGCCGTTCCTTCGGGAACCCGTGCATGCCGAACCACCATTGCAAGGCTATGATGGCACCCTTGGCGGGTTGGAGGAACAGGATCATCAGCCCGACCATGAGTGGCAGGATGATCGCGGCGAGGGCGGGCAGGGACAGCGAAGTGTCCTTAACGAGGGCGATGATTACCGGCGCCATGATATGTCCGGTCAGGAAGATCGACACATAGGCCGGGAAGTCATCCGCCTGCTGATGCGTCCAGTCCTGCTTGCATGCGGAACAATGGTCCACCGGCTTGAGGAAGGCGCGAAACAGCTTCGCACCGCCGCAGCGAGGGCAGTGCCCGAACATGCCCCGATGGATGGCACCCCATCCCGATTCCGGTAGCAGGGCATTGACTGGCCCCGCCTGCAGGGCGGCCGCGGGCGGGGGTGGCTTCTTTGCCGGGATCTGGTCGAAGGGCGACGACATGAAATCGGGCATCAGCCGCGTTCGCCATCGCGGAGCGGTGACGGTCCTTTCGAGCCGGGGTGTGCTGAATGATAGTCTTGCATCATCGATATATACAGCATGAGATGATGGTGTTAAGACTGATAAATGATGTATAAAACATCAAGGGGCTGATATGATCACATCGCAGCAGATGCGCGCGGCGCGCGCGCTCCTCGGGATCGACCAGCGCGAGCTGGCCGAACTGGCCGGGCTTTCGCTTCCGACAATCCAGCGCATGGAAGCCTCGAACGGGCAGGTCCGCGGCGTGATCGACACGCTGGTCAAGGTGGTCGGTGCGCTCGAAAATGCCGGAATCGAATTGCTCGGCGAATATTCGTCGAGCGTCGGGACCGGACGCGGGGTGCGTCTGCGGGAAGGGGCCGACGCCGATCCCAGCCGGCCCGGCCGCGCGCTTCTGTCCGCCAAATTTCCGAGTCGGCCCGAAATTCGGTGAAGACCGGGGCCTATACGCCGAAACTCCTCACGGTGTTTCGCGAAGGCTATTCCGCCGCCACGTTCCGCGCCGACGCGATCGCTGGGCTTACGGTAGCGATCGTCGCATTGCCGCTCGCGATGGCGCTCGGCATCGCCAGCGGGGCCTCGCCCGACAAGGGACTCATTACCGCGGTCGTCGCGGGATTCCTGATCTCGGCGCTCGGCGGATCGCGCGTGCAGGTGGGCGGCCCGACGGGCGCCTTCGTCGTCGTGATCTTCAACGTCATCGCGAGCCACGGCTATGACGGCCTGTTAATCGCGACCTTGCTCGCCGGGCTCATCCTCATCGCAGCGGGCCTGCTCCGTTTCGGCCAGATGATCAAATATATCCCGCATCCGGTTGTCACCGGTTTCACTGCCGGGATCGCGGTCATCATCGCCTCGAGCCAGGTCAAGGATTTCCTCGGTCTCGCCATCGACAAGGTGCCTGCCGATTTCCTCCCCAAGTGGCAGGTTTATCTGGAGGCACTGCCCAGCGCGAACTGGGCCGCGATCGGCGTCGGTGCGGGCGCGTTGGCGATCATCGTCGCGCTCCGCAAATTCGCGCCGCGCCTGCCGGGCTTCCTGATCGCGGTAGCGGCGAGTTCCGTTGCGGTGGCACTTTTAAACCTGCCGGTCGACACGATCGGTTCGCGCTTTCCCGACATTCCGGCGGGCCTTCCGGTGCCGTCGTTTCCCGACATCTCGCTCGCCAAGGTCCATGCCGTCCTGCCGTCGGCCTTCACGATCGCCTTCCTCGCCGGGATCGAAGCGCTGCTCTCCGCGGTCGTCGCCGACGGCATGGCGGGGACGCGGCATCGTTCGAACCAGGAGCTGATCGGGCAGGGCGTCGCCAATCTCGGATCGGCGCTTTTCGGCGGCCTCCCGGCCACCGGAGCGATCGCGCGCACCGCGACCAATATCCGGTCAGGTGCGAAGACGCCCGTTGCCGGCATGATGCACGCGACATTTCTACTCGTCTTCATCCTCTTCGGCACGGACTTGATGGCCTATGTGCCGATGGCGGCGCTCGCCGCGATCCTGTTCATGGTCGCCTGGGGGATGAGCGAGTATCAGCGCTTCCTCGCGCTGCTGCGGATGCCGAACAGCGACCGGGCGGTGCTGCTGATCACCTTCGGATTGACGGTCCTCGTCGATCTGACGGTGGCGATCGCGGTCGGGGTGACGCTTGCGTCGCTGCTGTTCATGGCGCGTATGGCCGAAGCGGTCGAGGTCGACCGAAGCGGGCGGCGCGACGCCGAACTCGATGCCGAGGATCTCGACCAGCGCGATGACCTGCCGCCCGGGGTCGAGGTGTTCCGGATCGCCGGTCCCTTCTTTTTCGGCGTCGCGGGCGAGCTGCTCGACACGCTGCGCCGCGTCGGTCAGTCGCCGCGCGTCATCATCTTGCGGATGCGGCTCGTACCGCTCCTCGATGCGAGCGGCGCGCAAGCGCTTGGGGAATTTGTCGAACAGGCCCGGCTGGCGGGCGCGCGGGTGATCGTCTCGGGCGTGCAGCCCCAGCCGCGGGCGATGCTCGGGCGGATCGGCCTTGGCGAAGCGGCGGGGCGCATCGCCTATGCGGCCGATTATGCGGGTGCGCAGGCGCTCGCGGTTGATCTGGCGGAGGCGAAATGACGGCGGCCGCTGTGAGCGGCGGCCGCGAAAACCCAATTCTGACCAAGTCTGGAGAATGAAATGAGTGACAGTGACGACTATGTTTATGACGAGGAAAGCGGCGAATGGATGCCGGCGTCGGAGCTTGCGGAACGCAAGGCCGCAGCCTCGCAGGTCGAGGTTCGCGACGCGGTCGGGAACCTGCTTCAGGATGGCGACAGCGTCGCGCTGATCAAGGATCTCGAGGTCAAGGGAGCCGGCAAGACGCTCAAGGTGGGGACGGTCATCAAGTCGATCCGCCTGACGGGCGATCCGCAGGAGATCGATTGCCGTCACGAAAGCATCAAGGGTCTCGTGCTGCGCGCCGAGTTCGTGCGCAAGCGTTAGTTTCGCTACCGATATCTTGTAGCAGGGCAGCGCCGGGTGGGCCGTTCTGCCGTCCACGGATCGGCGAAGGCGGAGCCTTGCGATGGAGTTCCTTCACAAACGCGAAGAAACGGAACTGGTGACATGATTTCCCAAAATCCCAAACTGACCGCGCGCAACAGCCGCTTCTATCTGGCTGGCATGCAGGCGTGTCAGGCGGAAGCGAAGGAGGCGTCGCTTCCCAACGTACGGGACCGGGCCCTTCGTGCGGCCGTTGCATGGCGCGAGATGTACCAGAAGGCATTGCAGTTCGAGCAGCGGCTAAGCCAATGATCCCGGCCGCGGCGATGATGACCCGGATGGGGTTCGTTTGGCGCTCCGGCGCGGCCGGCAGCCTGGCCTTCGAACAATCGACACGTCCTTGCGGGAGGCACATATGACGATATTCCTGATCATCCTCATCTCCATCTTGCTGCTCGTCCTGTTTGTCGGGGTTACCGTTGCTGGCGGGCGATCACATGATCGGCAGAACGAGCGCCGCGACGATGACCGATAGGTCCGCGGAAGATTTCGCGGTCGAGAGCGGGATCGCTTGCGAACCCGAAACGGGATCGGACTTCCCGGTTGACGATCAGGCCGAAACCGAACTCGATCACTTTCTCGATCATCTCGACGATATCGACCGCGAACAGCGCCATTTTGAACGCTATGGGACCGAACATCACCACGCGTCGCCGATGGAGCCGGGCGAACTGGCCGCCCCGCTCGTCTTCGAACTGGGCAATATACGGAGCCTCCTCGCAAACTGGGCTTTCGTGCAAAGCGCGATGAGTATCGACGATCCGGACATGTTGATCCTCGACTATACGCGCCGGATGATGGGATTCCTCCTGTTCAACCCTTCTCCCCGCGTCATCGAGATCATCGGGCTCGGCGGCGGATCGCTGGCAAAATACTGCCACCGATATCTTCCGGACACCTCGATCGTCGCGGTCGAAATCGACCCTGAGGTGATCGCGGTTCGGGAGCAATTCTTCATGCCGCCCGAGAGTGAGCGCTTCGAGATCATTTGCGCGGATGGAGCTGAATTCGTCAGGCGGGATAGCGGACATTGCGACATTCTGCTCGTCGATGGTTTCGACAAGGATGGCCAGCCGGCCCAGCTCTGCTCTTCGGAATTCTACCGCGATTGCCGCTCGCGGCTGAACCCTGGCGGCATCCTCGTCGTCAATCTATGCGATGATCACTGGAAGCATGGTTCGATCCTGTCCCGTATAAGGGATTGCTTTGAATCCACGATCGATCTCCCCTTAAAAATAGGGATGAACCATATCATATTCGCATTCAGAGATGGACTAGCTTCCCTGGATCATGCCGCGCTTTTGCAGGCCGCCCGCAAGCTCGATCGGGCCCATCCGATGTCATTCTCGTCTCTGGCGAACGAAATATTGGACGGCGCCAAACCGTCGGCTATCGGGCCTGTCGACAGCATCGAGGGCAGCTTTCACGGATCGCAGTCGCTGTCGATAGCCTCGCTATGGTCGGCTGACTGAAATCGAGGAGCTATCGCCGTCGAACCCTATGCTTTGATCTGAATGGTCGTCTTTAGCGCGCCGCATTGTCCGCACGAGGTTTTGGCTCGGTCATATTCTTCGCTCTGACCGAGTTCGCGTGTCACGACATTGGCCTGGGTTCGAACCGACAGGTTGAGCCGGTCGGTGATGCAGTCGTCGCAGATGGACGCACCGCAAAGGCTCTCAATCAATCGCTCGATCTGTCCAGCTATTGTCATTCTGCGGGGCATGAGGTTGCATAACAGCGGCGGCGGTATGAAAAGAAAGAGGCCTGGTCGCTGCCTGCGCTAGCTGGAACAAGCTTCGTCGTGTTGACGAAGCAGGATGTGTCGAAAGGTTCGGGATGGCACCGAAACTCATCCGGTAGAATGTTCGCGATATTGTTGAAGGCGCGTAACGCGCAGGCCCGGAATGCCGGCACGGTCGATGGATCGCCGCCATGTGGCAATTTCCTCAAGACTCAACCGGTATCGGGTGCACGCTTCTTCGATCGCGAGCATCCCGCCGTCGATGGCCGCCAAAACCTCGGCCTTACGGCGACTTACCCAATATGTCGTGCCGGACGACGGCAAATCCGTGAGGCTCAACGGACCGAATGGACCCATGACGGATGTGGGCCGATCGGCCTTATATTCGAGCACAGCGAACTCTCCATTCGCGCGGCGCCGCCGCTTCGTGCCCCCCCTCCACACCAGACCTGCGCGAAACGCGTTAACAAAAGCTTTCCGTCGGATGGACCTTGCGACGAGCTGTGCGGGGATAGGCGGTGGGCATGGCAGGACGTGCGTCAATGCCTTTAGTTTTCGAGCGATAGAGTGACTGATGTCCATTTTCATCGGTTGTTTTACCAAAGCAGACCGATCGCAACCGGCCAATGTCACTCACAGCGTTTACAAAGAGGGCCAGCCGCTTGGCGGATGTCGAATTTGTGTGAATGAAGCCTGCTCGCGATCGGGTCACCCCCGTGTACTGCAGCGCCTGAAAGCTTGCGCGGTCAGCGCGGCGCGCGCATTGTCGCACGATGGCGCCGGAACTGGCTCCCCTGGGCCCTGCTTTCGGCTTGCTTCGCCGCGCTCACCGCCGTTTTCGCCAAGCTCGGAGTCGAACGTGTAGATCCCAATTACGCCACCTTCACCGTACGCTGGTGATCGCGATCTTCATTGCGGCGCTTTTGCTTATAACGGGCGGTTTCCAGTCGCCTGCGACATTGCTGCGGCGCGCATGGCTTTTCCTCATCCTGTCCGATCTCGCGGCCGGTGCCTCCTGGCTCTGCTATTTCCGGGCGATGAGCCTCGGGCAGGCCGCCGAGGTCGCTCCCGTCGAAAGGATCAGCGTCGTACTCGTGGCGCTCTTCGGTGTCTGGTTCCTCGGCGAGAATTTGTCGGTCCGCGCCTAGCTCGGCGTCGGTCTCATCACCGCGGGTGTCGTGCTCATTGCGTTTCGGCCCGCCTGAGTGTGGCGGCAACCCGTGTCCCGCAGCATTTCTCGCCCGGGGGTGCGGATATCGCGCCGCAGCGGCGTCAACAGCCCAATGTCAAATCCGTACGATCCCGATATTGTGAATGAGTCGAGGTGTTAATAGGTGCGTCCAGACGCAAACCGGCTATCGTTCGAACATGATCAAGCGGTTCTGGCCCTCGACGCTACTGCTGTTTTTGCCGCTGGCAGCCTGCGCGCATTACGAGCCGAAGCCGCTGATTACAGATCCTTTGGCCGCATCGTCGCTCAACGCCCCGCTGGCCGCTATCGTGTCGCGCGACGCGATAGCGATCGACCGGCCCTATCTGAAACCCGTTGCCCTCGATCTTTCGGCGCCGCTTGATCCCAATGGCGTTGCGATCCTTGCCGTGATCGCCAATCCCGACCTCAAGGCGCAGCGCGCCCGTGCCGGCGTGAACGATGCGCAGGTCTTCGCCGCTGGCCTCCTTCCCGACCCGACCTTCAGCTTCGGGGTCGACCATATTCTCTCGGGGCCGGATCCGCTCGACAATATCGCGGGCGCGCTGGGTTTCAGTCTGGGCGCGTTGCGAACGCAAAAAGTTCAGCGCGCGCAAGCGATCGCGGAGGCGCGACAGGTCCGGCTCGATCTCGCCTGGGCCGAGTGGCAGACCGCATGCAACGCCCGGCTGCAAGCGGTGCGCGTACTTGCGCTCGAGCAGGCTCTCGCCAATGCATCGACCAGCGCCGAAGCAAGCGAAGCGCTTCTCGCCCGCTACCTGAAGGCGGCGGGCCGCGGCGACATCTCGCCCGATCAGGTGCAATCCTCGCGCATCGCCGCGCTTGATGCCCAGGGCAATTTTCGCAGCGCGCAGACCGATCTTGCCGCTGCGCGGTCCGAACTTCATCGTTTGCTCGGTCTGCCGCCGGACTATGCGCTGCATCTGTCACCGGCGCCGCTGCCGACGACCGTACCCGATGCCGCCCGCCTTTTTTCGCTCGCTGTTGCGGGCCGCAGCGATCTCGATGCGCTGCGCGCGGGATATGATGCGCAGGAGGCCGCCGTCCGGCGGGCAATTCTCGACCAGTTCCCGAATCTCGACCTGACGATTAACGGCGCTCGCGATACCGGCGGCAACAAGCTGCTCGGTCCATCGATCGCGTTCACTCTGCCGCTCTGGAATCGCAATCGCGGCGGAATTGCCGTTGCCGAGGCCACCCGGGAGGCGCTGCGCGAGGAATATGACGCGCGGCTGTTCCAGACGCGCGCCGAAATCGCCGCCGCCGTGTCGGGGCTTGCGATCGCGCGTCGGCAATATGAGACGCTCCGTGCCGGCATGCCCGCCGTAGAGAGTTTTGCGTTGGCAAGCCGCCGCGCCGCGCAGCGCGGCGATCTTGCAATCGCAACCGCCGAGGTTGCCGAGCAAAGTCTTCGCGACCGCCAATTGCTCCTTCTCCAGTCCGCACAGGCGATCGCCGAGCAGACGATCGCGCTCGAATTGCTCGTCGGCGCACCGCAGGAATCCTGGACCCCATGATCGACCGGAAATCGCTTTTTCTCCCGCTCCTGTTCGGCCTCTCTTTGGGTGGCTGTCAGTCATCGACCGATACGGCCGCGACCGCCGATCCGGTTGCAACCATCGACGTCGCGGCGGTGACGACCGGCAATATCGACGAGAAGATCACGCTCTATGGGGCAGCGGAAGCCAATGGGGCGGGCAAATACACATTGTCGGCTCCGATGGAGGCGATCGTCCAGGCGATCGACGCGCCGGTCGGAAGCCGGGTAAGTCGCGGCCAGGTGCTGGTGCGATTGAGCCCGAGCCCAACCGCCCGCCTCGACCTTGCTACCGCGTCGGCCAATGCCAACGCCGCCGATCTTGCGCACGCCCGGGCACGGCGCCTCCGAGCCGATGGGCTGGTGAGCGATGCCGAGGTCGAAACAGCCCGTGCCGCGAAGCAGACGGCCGACGCGGCGCGGGCGAGCCTCGCCACGCGAAACGGGGCGCTCGTACTGCGCGCGCCGGCAAGCGGAACGGTCGAAGTCGTCGGGGCAAGCGCAGGCGAACTGGTTGCGGCCGGTGCGACGATCGTGTCGCTCGTCAAGGAGGGCGATCTACGCGCGCGCTTCGGCGTCGATCCCGCGATTGCGCGGCGCATTCCGGCAGGAAGTTATGTCGAGGTCACCGCGGCAGGCAGCAAAGCGTCGTTCAACGTCCCCGTGGCGTCGGTCGACAATGTGGTCGACCCGGTGACCAAATTGGCGTCGGTCTATGTCCGGATCCCGAACGAGCGGGGCGTGGGCGCCGGTGAAAGCCTCACCGGCCGGGTCTCGCTAGGCAATATCGCAGGCGGCATTACGATTCCATATGCGGCACTGCTCGACGATGGCGGCCAGCCCTTCGTTTTCACGGTCATGAACAATATCGCAAAGCGGCGCGATATCGTCGTTGGTCCGCGAACCGGCGATAGGATCGGCGTTGCGTCGGGGCTCAAGGCCGGCGAACATGTTGCGACGGCTGGGGTGACGGCGCTGGAGGACGGGATGAAGGTCCGCATCCAGGGCCGGAAGAAATGACCGACATCATCAGCAAGCATGCGCGGTCGATCTGGCTCGCGGTGATCCTGCTCGCGCTTGCGGGTACCGTCTCGGCGACGCGCGTGCCGGTAGGGCTCTTCCCGAACATCGATTATCCGCGGGTCGTCGTCTCGGTCGATGCCGGGGACCGCGACGCCGCGCAGATGGAAGCCGAGATTACGCGCCCCATCGAAATCGGGCTCCGCGCCGTGCCCGGTGTAACCAACGTCCGGTCGGTGACGAGCCGCGGCAGCGCCGAGGTCGCGCTCAATTTCGGGTGGGGCGACGACATGGTCGCCGCCGCCCAATCGACCCAGGGCGCGCTGGCGACATTGCTCCCGACCTTGCCGCCGGGCACGAGCTTTGCCGTCCGCCGCTCGGATCCGACGATTTTTCCGGTTACCGGCTTCGCCCTGACGTCGGACAGTCTCAGCCCCGAAGCGCTTCGCACGATCGCGGATCTCAAGATCCTGCCTGCGTTGACCTCGGTCGAGGGTGTTGCCGGCGTGGACATATTGGGAAGCAGCCCCCGTGAGTTCGCGGTCGATGTGGACCCTGCGCGGCTGCAGTCGCTGGGCATCAGCCTTACCGATGTCGTCACTGCGCTTGGCAAGGCAAATATGGTTCGCGGCCTCGGCAAGATCGAGGATCGGCATCGTCTCTATCTGGTTCTGATCGAAAACCGTGTCGCCGATGCGAACGATCTTGCGGCTGTCCCGATCAAGGCAGCGGCTGGCGGGGCAGGGGTGGTCACGCTTGGCCAGATTGCCGCAATCCGGCCCTCGACCGCTCCGGCATTCACTCGCGTGACCTCGGACGGCAAACAGGCTGTGCTCGTCAATGTCCGGCAGGCGCTGAAGGGCGATACGGTCGCCATCGTCAAGGCGGTCGACGCGCGTCTCGCCGAGCTCCATCTGCCGCCGTCGGTCAAGGTTACGACCTTCTACGATCAGTCCGAGCTGGTCGTCGGCGCGGCAAATGCGGTGCGCGATGCGATCCTGATGGGCGCCGTGCTCGCCGGCATCATACTCTTCATCTTCCTCCGGTCGGCGCGGCTGATGGTGATCACCGGCCTGATGCTGCCTGCCGTGCTCGCGGCGACCTGCCTGCTCCTTTACGCGCTCGGTATGAGCTTCAACATGATGACGCTCGGCGGCATGGCGGCAGCGGTCGGGTTGGTGGTCGACGACGCGGTCGTGATGCTCGAACATGTGATGCGGCGCATGCAGGAGCAACGGCTCACCGCGCCCCGGCCGCTGCTCGCCGCCGCGGCCGAAATGGGCATGCCGCTTCTCGGTTCGACCGCGGCGACCATCGTCGTTTTCCTGCCCCTCGCGTTCATCAGCGGCGTCACCGGCGGGTTCTTCAAGGCGCTCGCGATCACGATGGTTGCGGCGCTGCTCATATCGTTGCTCTTCGCGCGGTTCGTCATTCCGCTCGTTGCTGCGCATTGGCTGCGCGAAAAGGATGTCGTTGCCGCCGACCGCGCCAACAAGATCCTGGGTCCGCTGCTCGATCGCTACGGCCGTGCCAGCGCGCGGGCGTTCGGGCGGCCGGCCATGTTCGCGGCGGTGGTCGCGGCGCTGCTCGCGGTGAGTGGCTACACGGCCTGGAGCAACGTTCCGTCGGGCTTCATGCCTAAGATGGACGAAGGCGGATTTGTCCTTGATTACAAAGCACAGTCGGGCGCGTCGCTTGAAGACACCGACGCCCTGCTGCGGCGCGTCGAGACGATCATCGCGGCGACACCCGAGGTGGCCAGCTATTCGCGGCGCACCGGGCTGCAACTCGGCGGGGGCCTCACCGAGGCGGACGAAGGCGATTATTTCATTCGCCTCAAGGGCGGATCGCGCCGCGACATCGAAGCGGTCATGACCGACATGCGCGAAAAGATTGCCGCCGAAGTCCCCGGGCTCGAGGTCGAGTTGATCCAGCTCATGGAAGATCTGATCGGCGACCTGACCGCGGTTCCCCAGCCGATCGAGGTCAAATTGTTCGGAGACGACGCTGTGGGGCTCGAAGCGGCGGCCAAGGCGATCGGTGAGCGCATCGGCAAGATTTCGGGCGTCGTCGAGGTTGTCGATGGCCTGCGCGTTGCGGGCGATGCGATCAGCATCGCGGTCGATCCCGGCGCTGCCGCGCAATATGGTCTCGATCCCGACAGCATCGCGTCGCAACTCGAAACGGCGGTCGGCGGTACTTCGGCGACGCAGGTCCGCATCGGCACCCAGCTCATCGACGTGCGCGTGCGCGCGCCCGAGGATCTTCGGAGCGACGTCGCGCGCATCGAAAATCTGCCGCTTGTCGCGCCCGACGGCGGCAGCATCCGGCTCGCGGCGGTCGCGACCGTGACGGTCCGGGGCGGGCAGAAGCAACTTACGCGCGAGAATCTCGCGCCCTATATCGCCGTGACGGCGCGGCTCGAAGGCCGCGACCTCGGCTCGGCGATGACCGAGATCCAGAGTGCGGTCGGCCAGCTCAAGCTGCCCGCGTCGGTACGCGTCGACTATGGCGGGCTCTACGCCGAACAGCAAAAGAGCTTTGCCGATCTCACCCTGGTGTTCGGCGCCGCGCTGCTGCTCAGCGCCTTGCTCATCACCTTGTTGTTCGAGCGCGCGGGCTGGACTGCGGCCGCGATCGCAACGGTCTTGCTTACCGCAGCGGCGGTGATGATCGGCTTGTGGATCATGGGGATCGAGCTCAATATCTCGGCGCTGATGGGGCTCACGATGGTTGTCGGCATGGTCGCCGAGCTTGTCATATTCTTCCTCGCCGAGATCGAGCGCGACAAGCCGGTGACGGCAGCGATGCTGCTCGAGGCCGGCCGGAAGAGGTTGCGCCCGATCCTGATGTCGGCGTTGATCGCGGTCCTGACACTTGCGCCGCTTGCGCTTGGACTCAGCCGGGGCGCCGGCCTTCAGCAGCCGCTGGCGACCGCGATCATCTTCGGACTGATCGCCGCGGTCCCGCTGGTGCTTTTTTTCCTGCCCGCGATGCTGTTCGCCCTGACTCCGCGCAAGCCCGAGCCTACCGGCTGACCGGTTCCGCGCTGGCCGTCAGGCGGCCGAGCGACGGCGCGGCGAATGCCCCGTGAGCGCCTGGGTCAGGCGGTAGGTCACGCCATAACCGACATGGTCCGACAGCATCGTGCCGTCGCGCTCGCGGCCGAACGGAACCGCCATCCCGATCACCTGGATCGAGCTACGATAGCCGGGCGAAAAGAACTGCCAGTCGCGGCCTTTCTCGAACACCGTCGTGGCAATGGCAGGAAGAGCGCCGCCGCAGGGCGTATGAGGCTTAAGGCAATGCTGGAGCGCATTGTCGATCGGCAGCCTGCGTTTCGTGGTCCAGTTCGCGGCGCTGTGGGCGGTGAGATAGGTCCGACGCTCGGCGGAGCTCGCGTTGAAATCTCCCGCGAGGATAACCGGCAGATCCGGATTGCGGTATCGGTTGAGAAAATGGTCAATCGCCTCGACTTGACGCCGATAGGCGTAGAGCGAGCGCGCCGGGTCGACGCCCGAGGACTTCTTGCTGTTCATATGGGTGGTGACCACGGTCACCGGCGACGCGCTCCCGGGGACCGCGATGGTCACCATCAATATGCCCTTGTTGGCAAGGCAATCATAACCGGCGCAGGCAAATGCGGGAAACGCCTCGCGGTGCACCGACAGGATCGGATAGTCCGACGCAAGAACCAGTCCCGATGAGACTTTCTTGCCCGACCGCTCGCCCTTGAAGAAGCTGGCGCCCTCGATGAAATCGCGATCGCGCGCCTCCGGCCGAACCGGGCTTTGCAAATCGCGGGAAGGCCCCTCCACGACATAAGGATAGCCGCTGCGCCGCGCGATTGCCTTCGCAGGCGGTGTGAATGCTTCCTGCAGGATAACGACGTGCGGCTGCGAGCCGCTCGCCCGCATGGCGAGAAGCCGCGCCTCGATGCGTGCGAAGTCGGCCGTGCGATCCGAGGCAAGGGGCCATGGCAGGCCTTTGACATTATAGGCCATGATCGACAGGCCCCCGGGCGCGGCCTTCGGGAACTGTTCGTGCGGCGCTACGGGTACGGCGGGCGGAGCCGCAGGCCCCAGCAGCATCGGGACCATCGCGATCAGACCGCCCAGACATATCACCCTTTTGCTCATCTGCGCGTCTCCTTCCGGCTTCCGACCGGCTGGTTGACGCCGCGGGACACCGCGATCCGCACTTCATCGAGGCGGGTGCGGAAATGCCCAGCCCATGGCGTCTGATCCCCAAGGCGCCCGACCGGATGGCGCGCCTGCGAACCCGAGGGGATATGTGATGAGGGCTCTAGCGATCGGCACCGCGGCCATAGTCATCCTGCCGTTTCCATGCCCGCCCATGGCGCAGGAGGCGGCCGGGAACGTCTCCATCAAGCATGTCGCTTTGGCCGAAACCTGGAGGCAGCCAACGCCGGCGCTGCCCACTGTTCCGGTCGATCGTCCGGCGACGATTTTGCCGTCGTCGATCGTGCAGAGCGGCGACGTCGCCGCGATCGGGACGATCAGGAGCCATGCGGGTGGCGGCGAATGGGCCGGCGGGACCTTCCATCTTGCGGCCATGCGCGGACGGTCGGTCTCCGGGGCGACGGCGGGGCAACGCTTCGAATATCGGCGCTTTTCCATGATGGCGGTCGGGGCCGACATGACCGGGGACATCTCGGCGCGCGACGCGCTGACGCTGGCCGGTACATATGCCGTCGAGCGGCGGCGCCCGGCTTTCATCGTCGGCCCGCATCGCAATTATCGGACCGATGAGCGCGCCGTCACCCTGCACTGGACCCGCGACGATCGCCTCGATCTGGCCGGCACGCTCTTCGATATCGGTCCGGCGAAGCACCGATCGATGGTCGAGCGCATCGCCGACCTTGCCGGCGGCGCACCGCGCATGGCTCGTGGCTGGGGGCTTGCCGCGAGCATCTATCCAGCCGGGTCGCCAGGGCGCCTGCCGATGGGCATCGATTTTCGCGACCAGCAAGACGGCGACGTTCAGCGCCGCGATGCACGCCTCCAACTGTTTCTCAAAGAGAAGTTCTGACCATGTCCGGTGCAAAGCATATTGCCATTATCCTCCATGACTTCTCGACCGGAGGCAGCGAACGCATCGCCATTCGTCTCGCCAATCGCTGGGCGGAAACGGGCAGGCAGGTAACGATCATCTGCGGAACCCAGAGGGGCGCCGCACGCGCGCTCGTCGCGCCGGGGGTTGCGGTCAGGACTTGCTCCCCCGAAACGGTGCGCAGCCCCTGGTCCCGCGTTCAGCTCGGATGGCGCATGGCGCGGATCATACGTCATGAGGCGCCCGACATCATTTTTTCCCCCGGCAATTTCCATCTCATCATTCTCGCCTTTCTGGGGCGGCAGCGCTTCGCCAAACGGCCGATCTTCGTCAGCAAGCTCAGCAATCCGATCCGCCGCGCGGGGCTGCGACGTCATGTGCGCGCACTCGCCGACGCGGCAATCCGCGCGGCCGCATCGCCAACCGACATGCTGGTGGCGATGTCGCCCTCGTTGCTCGCCGAGGCCCGGTCGGTATTCCCGGGTTACGCAATTACCGAAATCGCCGAGCCCATATTGGAGGACGAGATTGCCGCGCCGCATGGCCGGGCGGGCCTCCAGCCTGCACCGCTCATCCTCTGCGCGGCGCGCCTCGCACCGCAAAAGGATCTGCTCACCGCCATTCGGGCGTTCGCAGAACTCCCCACCGCGCTGAAGGCGCGGTTGCTGATCCTCGGCGAAGGTCCGCTACGCGGCCGGCTCGAGCGCGAAGCCGAAAGGCTTGGCGTCGCGGCACGTGTCGAAATGCCGGGCCACGTCCCCGATATCGCACCCTATCTCGCCCGCGCCGACCTTTATCTGATGAGTTCGCATTATGAAGGCTATCCCGCCGTTCTGGTCGAAGCGATTGCCGCCGGCGTCCCGATCGTGACGACCGACTGCTCGCTTGCCTTGCCCGAAATATTCCCGTCGCCCGAACTGGGGGCGATCGTCCGGCAGCGTCAGCCCGAAGCTATCGCGGCCGCGATAGTCGCGCAGCTGCGCCGGACACCGCCTTCGCCAAATGCCGCGCGGCAGGTTGCCGACCGGCACAGGCTCGGCGCCTCGGCAGCCGATTATCTGACCCTCTTCGACCGTCTGACGCCGTGACCGTGCGCCGCCTCCTTGCGTCGATCCACGATGTCACGCCGGTTCACGCCGCGCGTCTCGACCGGCTTGTCCCGATCGTCGAAGCGGCCGTGGGGGCAGGGCGCTACGCGCTTCTCGTCGTTCCCGATTTTCACCGGCGGGGACGGCTGACCGGAGACCCGCAGTTCGAGAGGCGCCTGCGTGGGTGGGCCGACGCTGGCTGCGAGATATTCCTGCACGGCTTTACCCATATCGACGAGAGCGACCATGCTGGTGCCGCTGCGCGCTGGAAGGCATCGCGCATGACCGCCGGCGAGGGTGAGTTCCTGGGCCTCTCGACGCTCGATGCCGAAGCGCGGATTGCCGAAGGCCGCGACATGATCGAGCAGCTGACCGGACGGCCGATCGCAGGTTTCGTCGCTCCGGCCTGGCTCTATGGCGAGGACAGCCTCGCCGCGCTCGCGGCGCAGAACGTCCTGATGATCGAAGATCATTTCCGCGTCTGGAATCCGCAGACTTCGGCGGTGCTCGCGCGCGGCCCGGTCGTCACATACGCCAGCCGCTCGCGGGCACGCATCGCGAGCTCGATCCTTTGGTCGCGTCTCGCGACGGGGCTGCTCGCCCGCGCGTCGACGGTCCGCCTCGCCGTCCATCCGCACGATGTCGACTCGCCGCGGCTTCTGCGGGAAATCGCCCGCGCGCTCTCGGCCTTTGCGCGGACGCACCGGCCTTCGGCCTACGCCGAGCTTCTGCCCGGCCGATTTTCCTGAATCGGTGGTGCGGATTTGCCGATGGGTTGGCGTCAGTCCCTCAGGAACCGCTGCCAAAAGGTGATTGATGGCTTCTCGAGCATTGGGTGAAACGCAGGCGACATGGGCGGGGCGCCTTCGCCCCCTCCTTCAAGATCAACATCCCTGGCAAAAATATATCGCCCTCGGGCTGTCGCTTGCCCTCCTTGCGGCGCTCGCCTCGAAGCTCGCGAGCATCGGCTTTGCGGAGCTCTTCAGGGGTATTCCGGCGTCGCCGATCTTCTGGATGGCCTTCGTCGCTTATTATCTGGCTCTGCCGGCGTCAGAATGGATCATTTTCAAACGGCTCTGGAATATCCCGCGCGCGGGTTTCTTTGCCCTGCTGCGCAAGCTCGTCAGCAACGAGATTTTGTTCGGTTACAGCGGCGAGGCCTATTTCTACAGCTGGGCGCGGCATCGCGCCAAGATGGCGGCCGCGCCCTTTGGCGCGATCAAGGATGTCAGCATCCTCTCGGCGGTTGCCGGCAATCTCATGACCCTGGCGATGCTCGCCCTTGCCTGGCCGGTATTGGGAGAGGTCGCCCCTGAATTGCACGGTCGCACCGTGGCGCTATCGGCCGCCGTCATCATCGGCCTGTCATTCCTTCTGCTCGCCTTCCGCCATCGCATCTTCTCGCTGTCCCGCTCCGAGCTGTGGATGATCTTCGCCGTGCACACCGGCCGGCTGCTGCTCACCACATTGCTTTCGGGTGTGATGTGGCGCAGTGCGCTGCCCTCCGTGTCCACCGGCTGGCTGCTTGTTCTCGCCACCCTGCAACTGGTGGTCACGCGCCTGCCTTTCGTCCCGAACAAGGATCTGGTCTTCGCCAGTGTCGCGCTCTTCCTGATCGGCCATGACGGCGCGATCGGGCCGCTGATCGCAATGATCGCCGGGTTGATCCTGCTCGTGCACCTCGTCCTCGGCGCGGTACTGACCTTGGCCGAGCTCGCGGCGGCGCACCGGTCATGAGGGCTGCAACGGCGATGGCCCTGCTGCTCATCGCAGCGGCTCCTGTCAAACCCGACCCCTCGCTCGGCAAGGCGGAGGCGGCATGCCGGCAAAATGAGCCGGGGCCCGCACTCATCGTCGCGGTGGCCGGCCTCAAGGATCGCAAGGGCATGGTGCGCGCCGAGCTTTATCCCGTCAACGACAGTGATTTCCTTGCCGACGACGCGGTCCTGATCAACGCGAAGAAGCTGTTTCGCCGTGTCGATCTGGATCTGCCGCCTTCGGGTCCCGTCACGCTCTGCCTGCGGGTTCCCGGACCTGGTCGTTACAGCCTGTCGGTCCTCCACGACCGCAATCATAATCTGAAATGGGACAAATTGTCCGAGGGGCTGGGGTTCGGTGGCAATCCGAAGCTTGGCTGGTCGAAACCCAAGGCATTTGCCGCATCGGTGGTGGTCGGCACGGGCCCGGCGCGGACCGAGGTTGTGATGAACTATCTGAGCGGGCTCAAATATAGACCGCTGGAACGCAAATGAAGATCGTCGACGTCTGCGCTTTCTACACGCCGTATGGCGGCGGGGTAAAAACCTATGTCGACCGAAAGCTCGCGGTTGGCGCCGCAATGGGCCATGAGATCGTCGTCATCGCGCCGGGCTCGCACGATCATGTCGAGCGGCGACCGGGCGGCGGCACGATCGTCTACATCGCGAACCCGCAACTGCTCGTCGACCGGCGCTACCGCTACTTCGACGACGCAATGGCCGTCCATGCGCGGCTGGATGCCGAGCGCCCCGATCTGGTCGAAGCCTCATCGCCATGGCGGACCGCCACCATCGTCGCTGACTGGCAGGGAAATGCACCCCGCACCTTGATCATGCACGCCGACCCGCTGGCGGCATATGCCTATCGTTGGTTCGCCCGTTTCGGGAGCCGCGAGATGATCGACAGGCGCTTCGACCTCTTCTGGCGCCATCTGCGGCGGCTCGGTGCGCGTTTCGATGGCGTCGTCAGCGCGAACCGTCATCTTTCGGCGCGATTGCGGGCAGGCGGTGTAGCCGGGGTGGAGACGATTCCGATGGGCGTCGATCCCGGTGTCTTTTCGCCCGCGCACCGCGATAGCGGATTGCGCCGCGACCTTCTCGCGCGGTGTGCGCTTCCCGAAAACGCGAGCTTGTTGATCGGGGTCGGTCGCCATAGCGGCGAAAAGCGCTGGCCGCTCGTGATCGACGCCTGCCTTGCCGCATCGCAGGATCGCCCGGTCGGGCTGATTCTCGTGGGCGACGGCCGTGACCGGTCGCGCCTCGTCCGGCAGATCGGCGACAATCCGCATGTCCATCTCCTCGCGCCGATCGCCGATCGGGCCCTGCTGGCAAAGGTCCTGGCGAGCGCCGATGCCCTGGTCCACGGCTGCGAAGCCGAGACGTTCGGGCTTGTCGCAGCGGAGGCTGCGGCATCGGGTCTTCCGCTGATCGTCCCCGACGAGGGGGGCGCCGCCGACTTCGTGGGGGACGACAATGGCGTGCTTTATCGAGCTGGCGATGCGGCGGCGGCGGCGCGGGCGATCACGGAGCTTCTGTCGCGCAATCGCGAACAGGTCGCCGCTGCGGCTGCGACGCGCGCAGCTGCCGTGCCGCTTATCGACGATCATTTCGCGGCTCTGTTTACGCGTTATCGCGCTTTCGCCGCGCCTGCGCGCAGGGCTGCCTAATGTCCGCGATCGACCTCTATATCGCGCGGAGGCTCGCTCGTCCCTTCGCGGCGGTCAGTATCATCATCATTCTGTTGCTCACGCTCGAGAACAGCCGCCGGCTCATGACGCTGCTCGACAATGTCGAACAGCCCGTCGCCGTGCTGGTCAAGCTGATGCTCTACCTCGTCCCCGAATATCTCGGGATCGGCCTTCTTATTGCGGTGCTCCTGTCGGTCGCGGTCGTGTTCCGCAGTTTCGCGCTTCAAGGCGAACTCGACATATTCGCCTCGATAGGACTGTCCCCCGGCCGTCTCCTGCGCGTGCCGCTTTTGTTCGGGCTTGCGGTGGCGTTGTTCCATGCCGGCCTTCGGGCCTATGTCGAACCGGCCGGTGAACAACGGCTCGATGCTCTCGGCGCCTCGATCGCGCTCGGCAATCTGGGCCTTTCGATCTCGCCGGGCGAGTTTCTTCTTCCGCGCCCCGGGACGATGTTCCATGTCGACTCGGTCGACCGCGGCACGGGTGTCTTTAGCGGGCTCTTTGTCCAGAACCGCGGCCTTACGGTCGCGGCGCGCGAAGCTGTGGTGATCAACGGCGGGCAGAAGGGCGTCTTGCTGCAACTTTTTGACGGCCATGTCGTCACGACCGGTTCGAGCGGCCATCCTGAACTCGCATCGTTTCGGACGATGGCAATGCCCATAGAATTGGTCGCGGCGAAGCCCTCGCGCCTGACGCCTCGTCATCGAAACGACCGGCTGATGCTTGGCGCCTTGTGGCGCGTCGCCGCTCGCGCTCCGTCGGCGTCCGAGCGCATAGCGGCGCGGGCGGCGCTCGGAAGCCGGCTTGTGACGGCCGCCTTTGTGGTCCTCATTCCCTTCTTCGGCTTCACGCTGGGGATTCCGCCCAAACGATCGACCTCGGCGCTTGGGCTTGGCGTCGGCATCCTGCTGATCGTCGGTTTCGTCCAGACGATCGTCGCAATCGAGGACAGCGCGCATGCGCTGGCGCCCCTCCTTCAGCTGGCGGTCCTTTTCGGCTTTGGCTGCGTCGCCAGCGCGCTGCTGCGTCTCCAGAGTCTCCGCGGCCCAGGCACGATCGAAGCGATGCTGGTGTGGGCGAGCCAACCCGCGCGCTATCTGACGCGCGGGTTGCAGCTCGACCGGTTGATGATGCGCCTGCCCGCCGACAGGCCGGCGATGGCATCTGCGGGCCGATGACCGGAGCTGGCGGCGGGGTGCACGGTCGATTGCGTCAGCCGCGTGCCCGGCAGGATGGCGCATCGCGCGAAAGCGGTTTTCGATGGCTGCCACATGCACCCGTCTGGTGGAATCTGCTGCGCTTCGCGACACGGAACTAACTGCCGCAGCTGAAGCGCCGTCAGCCTAGCGCAGTCCGCCCGATCGTCCGGTTCCCGGCGCGCGCTGAACGGGGCTGGCGCCAGTCGTAGATCGTCCAGCCGCGCCGCAAGGCCAGCTGAAGCAGCTTCTGCGATGAATTGACCGCCACCGCCTCATCCGCCCATTCGAAGGTTGGAAGATCCGAAAGGTCATCGGAAAAGAATCGAATATGTACATCCGCGCGATCGATCTCCTGACCCGCGAGCCAGCGTTCGAGCATGAGCCGCTTGTCCTTGCCGTAGCAATTCTCGCCGGCGATTTGCGGGGTGAGATTGCGCCCGTGCCATATCGACGCGGTTCCCACGACATCGGCGACGCCGAGCCGCTCGGCGATCGCCTCAAGATAGAAAAGATGCGCGGCCGAGGCGATCACGATACGCCGTCCGGCTGCCCGCTCGGCGGCGATGCTCGCGATGGCACCGGGATGGATATTCCGCGCAAGACTCTCCTCAGCATAGGCGCCGGCGAGACAGGTCAAACTATCGAGATCGATCGCGCTCCCGAGCATGAGTCGCTGCATGGCCTGCTTGAGCCGTTTTCGCGATAGCAGGCGGGCCTTGTACGCGGCCATCAACACCAGCACGAGCGGAGCGAAGGCGAGCCGCCATGGTGCGCGGCGCCGTGCGGCAAAAAGCAGGAACGGTGACCAGGTGCCGTAGCGGGTCAAGGTGCGGTCGAGATCGAAGATCGAGAGCGGACGGGATGATGGCATGGGCGAGTTCCTCCGCAGGTAGGACGTCGCCAGAATTTTTTTCCGCACTGCTGCGGATAGTGCGCTGCCGCGGCGTCGTTCCTCCCATGCGGATCGCCTTTCTTTTCAACCATGACCAGATTCACCAAATGGCGCACAGCCTGCCTGTGGCGATGGCGCTGGCGCGTTCGGCTATGGGGGCGGAAATCATCGTCGCGACCACCAACGATCTGCTGGCACGCGAGGCCGTCCGCTTGATGGGCGGCACCGAGCCCGCAGGCATCCGCTTCGTTGCACTGGCACTGCGTTCGGCCGCGTCGCGAAGCCTCGACGCCATGCTGGGACGCGTCCTCCCTGCAGCGAAATTGCTGATATACCGTGACAATCTTGCGTTTTTCCGGTCGCTTGACCTGCTCGTCGTGACCGAGCGAACCTCGCTCATTCTCAAGACCCGCTACGGACTTTCATCGCTCCGCATGGTCCTGACCGATCATGGCGCGGGGGACCGGGCGATCGGCTTCGGCAAGTCCGCGGCGCTGTTCGACCATATATTGGCAGCAGGCCCGAAGATCCGCGACCGGCTGACCCGCGAGGCGGGGGTGCGGCCCGAGCGGTTGACGATTACCGGCTATCCCAAGTTCGATATCGCGGCCGGGCAGGGGCGGCCGATCAAGTTTCGTGGCAGTAACAGGCCGATCGTTCTCTACAATCCGCATGTCTCGCCGCATCTTTCGTCCTGGTACAAGCAGGGCCGGGCGGTGCTGGACTATTTCCTTGCCAGCGATCGCTACAATCTGATTTTCGCGCCGCACATCATGATGTTCGAGCGGCCGATGGCGGTAACGATCGACAAGCTTCGGTTCGGCCTGCCCGGAAAACTGCATGCCCGCTATGCCGCTGCCCCGAATATCCATATCGATCTCGGCAGCACCGCGCTGACCGATATGAGCTATACCAATGGGGCGGACATCTACCTCGGCGACGTCAGCAGCCAGATCTACGAGTTTCTCAAATCGCCGCGGCCTTGCCTCTTCCTCAACAGCCACGGCATCGACCCCGATCGGGATCCCAATTTCGCGCATTGGCAGTCGGGGCCGGTGATCCGGGACGCGCGCGATCTCGATCATGCTCTTCAGCAAGCCGTGGCGGATCATCCGGCTCATTATCGCTCGGTACAACGACGGCTATTCGATCATACCTTCGACCTGACTTCCGAGCCGTCTTCGGTTCGCGCCGCGCGCGCGATCGCGTGTCTGGCCAGCGGTGCCAAGGCCGAGGGCGTGTCCGCCGATAGCCGCCTTGCTCACTGAAGCGAAGGCGCGGCCGGGACCGGTTCGCCGGATATACCAGAATCTCGGGCTGCTGCTTGGCGGCAAGGCGGCGGCCGGATTGATCAGCCTGGTCTATGTTGTCGCCGCCGCACGCATCCTCGGGCCCGAGCAATATGGCGTACTGGTGCTCGTCAATTATTTCGCGATGCTCGTCGGCGGTCTCGTCGCCTTCCCGGGTTGGCACGCGATCGTCCGCTACGGCGTCCAGCCCGCGGAAAGCGATCATGCCAAGTTGATCCGGCTGCTGCGCTTTACGGGCGCGATCGAACTTGCGGCGGGCGCCGCCGCGGTGATCGTCGCAGCGCTGGCGGTGCCGCTCGTCGGCCCGCTGCTCGGATGGTCGGCGGAAGCACAGGCTTTGGCCGTGCCTTATTGTTTTGCCGTGCTGGCGACGGTGCGTGCGACCCCGGGCGGCTATCTGCAGATATTGCGGCGCTTCGACCTCCTCGCATTGCACAATATCGTGACCCCCATAATGCGGCTGCTCGGCACCCTGATCATCATCGCCTTCGATCTGGGACTGACGGCCTTTCTCGTCGCATGGCTTGTCGCGGCGATTGTCGAGGGAGCGTCGCTCTGGATAGCGGCCATCTATCTGGCGCGCCGTCACCTGCTCGATCAGCCTTTACTCGGCGCCATAGCGGACGCGCGGCGCGAACATGTGGGGCTCGGCCGCTTCATGCTGACCGCAAATGCCGACATCATGCTCGGCGATGTTACGGGCCGGCTGACACCGCTCATCGTCGGCGCGATGCTCGGGCCGACGGCGGCGGGCCTGTATTCGATCGCACACCGTGCGACGATTGTCATTTCGCAGCCCGCGCAAATGCTGGGGCAAGCCGCCTATGCCGAGCTTGCCCGCCTGGCCTCCGGAGGCGGGGGTGGCGGCGCAATCCGGCATGCGCTTGCTCGCTGTATCGGCATTGCTCTTGCCACGGCGCTACCGCTTCTCGTCCTTCTTGCCTTCTTCTCGCGAGAGATCGCGGTGCTGATCGGCGGACAAGCCTTCGCAGGGGCCGCCGTGATCATGGTCTGGCTTACTTTGGCCCGCGTGGTCGCGATGACGGGACCGCCGACCAGTGCGGCGCTGATCGCCGTCGGGCGCCCCGGCTTGTCGGTGACTGCCAATGCCATAGCCGGGCTGGGCCTCATGTCGTTGCTGCCCCTGTTTACCCACGCCGCCGGTCTCGTAGGCGCCGGTTATCATGCCTTGTTGCAGGCGGTGGTCGCCGCGACCCTGCTCGGCTTCGCCCTGTGGCGAGCGACGGGGCAAAATCCATGAATGCGCCGCTTGCTTTGCTATCTTCGCGCAGCCTCGCGCCTTTCATCTTCGCGCCATATAGGGCAGACACCATGGCTTGCCCCGCAGGCGAAGATGAAAGTGCGCAGCGTTCGATGACCGAAGCCAATGGGCTCGAAGCGATATTCATGGCCAACCGGCCGGCCTTGTCGCGCTATCTGCGCGTTCGTCTCCGCGGCGACGGCGATGGCGAAGACATTCTGCAGGACCTTTGGCTGAAGCTCGCCGATATCGACGCGAGCCTGATCGCCGAGCCGCTTGCCTATCTCTATCGAACCGCCGAAAATCTGGTCCTGGACCGGCGCCGTTCGGCGCAGCGTCGCAGCACGCGGGAACAGGAATGGACGAAGGGGCACATCGATGGAAGCATTGCCGCGCCGCGCGACGCGCAGCCATCGGCCGAGCGCGCGCTCGTGGCACGTGATCAGCTCAGGCGGGTCGATGCTGTGCTCGACGCTTTGCCCGAACGCACAGCTTTTGCCTTCAGGGCGGTCCGGATCGACGGCACTCCGCAGAAGCAACTCGCTGCGGAAATGGGCATCAGCGTGAGCGCGGTCGAAAAGCATTTGCAACGGGGGTACCGCGCGGTTCTGGAGCTCAAGCAGCAGCTGGATGTGGATATCGACGCGCCGCAACGTCAAGTGGCGGAAGGAATCGATGATGGGGACCGGTAACGTCATGGACGAGGCCATTGCATGGCACGTGCGGCTGCAAGGTCCGATGGCCGATGGCGCGCTGTGGGCCGAGTTCACCGCCTGGATGGAGGCTGATCCGGCGCACGCCGATGCCTATGACGCGGTGGCGCTCGCCGACGATCGCCTGTCGGACGAACTCGCCGAAACCCCGGTCGCGGAAAAAGACACGCGGCGCGCCACCAATGACAATGAGCCCGGTGTCCGCCCCTGGTTTAGACGCACGGCGTTCCTCTCCGTCGCCGCCAGTCTCGTCCTCGCATTGTTCTTGTCGCCGTTTCTGCTGCGGTCGCCGGGGATGGAAGTGATTATGACGAATCCCGGCGAAACGCGCGAAATCGCTCTTGGCGACGGATCGACGATCGCTCTCAACGGAGGCACAACGATTCGGATCGACCGGAAGGCCGAGCGTTTCGCGCGCCTCGACACCGGCGAGGCGATCTTCACGATCAAGCATGACAGCGCCCGTCCATTTGTCGTCGAAACCGGAGACGGGACGCTTCGCGACCTCGGCACGATCTTTAACGTGCGGCAGTCGGCGAACGGTCTGGAGGTCGGCGTATCCGAGGGTAGTGTCCAATATGATCCCGGCGCCCGGGCCGTGACGGTTGCGGCCGGAAAGCAGCTCCGCGTCCAGCGCGGGAAATCCGCGGCGGTCGTGACGGCGATCGATCCGGCCTCGGTCGGCGGGTGGCGCCAAGGAAGGCTGAGCTATCACGATGCGTCGCTCGCCATGATCGCGCTCGATCTTTCGCGTTCGCTCGGCACACCGGTGACCGTGTCGCCGGATCTTGCGAGTCGGCGCTTTTCGGGCGTTATTCGGGTTGATCGCGACGAAGCGAGGCTCTTCCGGCAACTGGAGTCCTTGCTTGGCGTTCATGCCCGCCATAGTGCCAAAGGATGGCAATTGACGCGCTGATCCGGTGACCTGGAACCGCTTTCTTCCGGCTACGGCCATCGCCATCGCTGCCGCGAACCCGGCGGCGGCGGCGGAAAGCCGCAACTTCAATATCCCGGCCCAGCGCCTCGACAATGCACTGATCGCGCTTGGCAATCAGACGCAGATTTCGATCGGCGGGATCGACCAGCGCCTTGCGGGCGCGCGCAGCAAGCCTGTTCGCGGCCGGATGACGATTGCACAGGCGCTCACGATGATGCTGCGGGGCACCGGCTTCACCTATCAGATTGTCGATGCGGAGACGGTTCGCATCGTTCCGGCGCCGCAGCCGCGCCCAAAGCCGAAGCCCGTCGCGGCTCCACAGCCGGCTCGCGAAGCGCCGCGCGCGGAAGCGCCGATGCCGCCGCCCACCGAAATCGTCGTCACCGCGACGAAGCAGGGTCAGGCGCTCGACAGTTATCCAGGTACCGCCCATATCGAGTCGGTTGGCAGCCTCGGTGTCAGCGAAAGCCAGGGTACCGGCGCCTTCGTCGCACGCATTCCGACCTTGACTTCGACCCACCTCGGGCCGGGCCGCAATAAATTGTTCGTGCGCGGCATCGCCGACAGCAGCTTTTCCGGACCGACGCAGTCGACGGTGGGGATCTATCTCGGCGACCTTCGGCTTACCTATAATGCGCCCGAGCCCGACCTCCGCCTCTATGACATCGACCGCATCGAAGTGATCGAAGGCCCGCAAGGCACGCTCTATGGTGCAGGCGCGCTCGGCGGCATCATTCGCATCGTGCCCAAAATGGCGGACCCTGGCGGCTTTCATACCTCGGCGGCCGTCGGCCGGTCGCTGACCCGCGGTGCGGAACCCGGATATGACATGGAAGGAATGGTCAATATTCCGATCCTCGTCGACCGTGTCGCGCTTCGGGTCGTCGGCTATAAGCAGGTTGAGGGCGGATATATCGATAACAGCACCTTGGATACGCAGAATACCAACCGGACGCGTATCGATGGTGCACGTGCGAACCTGCGGATCGAGCCCGGCGACAATTGGACGATAGATCTCAACGCGCTGCTCCAGAATATCGACACGCGCGACGGCCAATATGCCGAAACCGACCAGCCGCGCCGCACGCATGCCGCCAACTTTGCCCAGCCGCACGACAATGACTTCAAGGCGGCGGGAGTCGAAGTCGCGAAGGGCTGGGGCGACCTTAAGCTCATCTCGTCGACGGGGATCGTCGACCATGATCTCTCGGATGCCTTCGATGCGACCGGATATGGCGGCAATCCCGGGGTGCAGATGTTCGAGGGGCATGAGACGATTCGCTTGCTTACCCACGAAACGCGCCTCTCGCGCCGCGGGCCGTCGGGTAACAGCTGGGTGGCGGGTGTCAGCCTCGTCCGTAACATTGATCGCATCGACCGCCGTCTCGGTCCGCTCGACGCACTCGTCACGCTGGCGCGGCTGCGCAATCGGAAGACGGAGATTGCCCTCTTCGGCGAGGCGACGCAGCGGATCGCGCCGCGCCTGTCGGGAACGCTCGGCGGGCGGGTCGTCTTCGCCGAGACGATCGGCGAATTGATGGGCGCCGCCAGTGAGGATTTCGAACCGAAGCGCCGGCAGGTCCGTTTGCTCCCTACCGCGGCCCTGTCGTGGAAACCGAACCCCGAACTTCTGACCTTCCTTCGCTATCAAAGCGGATTTCGGAGCGGCGGCATCGCGATCACGGGCGGACAGATCAACACCGCGCAGCGGTTCGATTCGGACTCGATCCACACCGCGGAACTCGGGATGAGGTTCGGGAGCGAAGCCAACATGGCAACGCCCCGTTTCTCGGGCGGTATCACGACCTTTTATTCGATCTGGACCAGCATCCAGGCCGACCTGATCGGGACAGACGGGCTGCCCTTTACCCAAAACATCGGCCGCGGTAAGGTTTATGGCGCGGAGATTAACGGCCGCTGGCGTGCGACCGATCATCTGTCTTTCGACGGCGCGCTGTTCCTCAATCGCAGCGCGCTGACGAATCCCGCAGAGGGGCTCGAGGAGGCTGACGAGCGACCGCTGCCGAATATCGCGCGGACCAGCGCGCGCGTAAGTGCCGCGTGGGAGAGCCGGCTGTCCGCCGATTTGACTTTCAAGCTCGACGGAACCGTGCGCTTGATCGGGGCGTCTAGCCTCGGCACTACCGCGCCGCTCATACTCGACCATGGCGAAACGACGCAGGTCGATCTGTCCGCCGCGCTCGTCGCAGCGAAAGGCTGGGCCCTTTCGCTCAACGCCACCAACCTTCTCAATGCGAGTGGCAACACCTTCTCCTATGGCAATCCGTTTACCGTCGCCGCCGGCAAACAGATCACGCCGCTGCGGCCGCTGACGATACGATTGGGCATTCGAGCCGGATTCTGACGCGCGCGCCTCCTATTGAAGGACAGGCCGACCTTTGGAAGTCTCATGTTGCGAGAGGCGCGAAATTGAAGAAGCTCCTGAAACTGCTGACGTCGGAGCGATTGCTGGCGCGTCGGCCGGATATACTTGTCACGGCGGCGATGGCGCTCGCGGCGCTCGTCGCGCTCGGTATCTTCAAGCTCGCGTCGGAAGTCGCCGAAGGCGAGCTCAATGCCTATGATACCCTTGGACTGCATTGGGTGCGGCCTTGTTCGGCGAAAGCGGTGCCATGCGGGCGGCGATGCTCGATCTGACCGCGCTGGGCGACGTCACCACCCTGACGCTGGTTGTCCTCTTTTCCGCTGGCTTGCTGACGACGCTCAAGCGGGGACCACTCGCCCCGTTCCTCGTCGCCCAATGCGCATCGGGAGCGCTCGTGATGAGCTTGCTGAAGGCCTGGTTTGGATGGGCACGGCCGACCGTCGTCGAGCATTGAGCTTCTTATGGAAGTGCGAGCTTCCCGAGCGGTCACGCGGCGAATTCCGCTATCGTCTATTTGTCCATTGCCGTTCTCGCTGCCGGATTGGCGCCGAGCCGGTCGAGCCGCATCTATGTTGCCGGAGCGGCGGGATTGCTCGTGGTGTCGATCGGCATTTCACGTCTGTATCTCGGCGTTCATTGGCCGAGCGACGTCCTCGCCGGTTGCGCATTCGGCGGCGGATGGGCTCTTCTGTGCTGGAGCATCATGTGGAGGATCGCCCCTCTACGGGCTCGCGTTGGCACCTGAACTATCGATCCCTCTTTTACCTCATGTCTCAGTGGGGCTCGCGACAATGTCTGCTTCTCTCATTTCGGTCTTACAAGCGGACCGACACCTAACGGCCAATTGTCGACATCGGCATTTTCCTTTTAACGGACGGAAGACGTCTCCCTTTCCAGCCAAGCTTGCTCCTCGGCCGACATCAGCGGGCTCAGCAATTTGAAAACGCGGGCGTGGTAGCCGTCCAGCCAATCGATTTCGGCGTCGCTCAACATATCGACGTTGATCAAGTTGCGGTCGATGGGCGCCATGGTGATGGCCTCAAAACCCAGCATCCTATTGTCACTGCCTTCGACTGATCGTTCGACCGCGACCATCAGATTCTCAATGCGGATGCCATAATCACCTGCCTTGTAGAATCCTGGTTCGTTCGACAATATCATGCCGGCTTCAATCGCGGCTTCACCTGGTCTGGCGAATGGCCCGAAATAGGCTGGCCCTTCATGAACGTTGAGAAAATGGCCGACGCCATGGCCGATACCATGGCTGCAATCGACACCGCCCGCCCAGAGCGCAATGCGCGCGATTACATCGAGCCGGCTACCGACCGTACCGGTTGGGAAAATTATAGTCTGAAGTGCAATATAGCCCTGCAGCACGCGGGTGAACCGATCCCTGACCTCGGCGCGCGGCTGGCCGACTGCAACCGTTCGGGTCACGTCGGTGGTTCCGTCCAGATACTGGCCACCGGAATCGACCAGATAGATACTGTCTGGACAGATCGGAGCGTCGGTTTCGGGCGTCGGCCAGTAATGAGGAATCGCCGCATTGCCGTCGGCGGCCGAGATCGGTTCGAACGATAAGCTATGATATCGATAGGTCTGGCGCCGGTACTCGTTGAGCCGGGCGGCCGCCGACGATTCGGTGAGCTTTCCCTTGGGCGCTTCGATTGAGAACCAGTGGAGGAAGCGAGTTAGTGCAGCACCATCGCGGATATGCGCCTGCTTCATGCCTTCGATCTCGACCGGATTCTTGACCGCCTTGGACAGCACGGCCGGATCGCGATCGGCGCGAATTACGGCGTTCCCCTTTTTCAGCGCCGCGTAGATCGCCACCGGCGTCAGATTGGGATCGACCGAGACGAGCTTGCCCGGCATGGCCTCCAGCGCTGTGTAAAAGTCGTCATAAGGTTTCAACCTGACGCTGTTGCCCAGATGCTGGCGCACAGTCTCGTCTATCTTGCGCGGATCGACGAACAGGTCGGCGGTGCCGTCGCGGTGGCAGATCGCGAAACTATAGTTGAGCGGGACGATGTCGACGTCGCTCGCGCGGATATTGAACAGCCAAGCAATCGAATCGAGCGCGACCAGCACGCAGGCATCGGCCTCGATCGAGGCGAGCCATTCGCTGACATCCCTCCGCTTGTCCGCCGAACTCTTGCCTGCCAGCTCGATCGGCTGGACGAAGGCCGGGCTGGTCGGGCGCGCGGGCTGGTCGCTCCAGAGCGTGTCGATAGGATTGACGGACAGTGGCACCAGTTCGGCCGTGCCCATCACCTTCTCGCCAATCGCGGCGAGCGCTGATCGGGTATAGAGCCTGGGATCATAGCCGATCCGCCGGCCTGGCGCATGGTCGGCGAGCCAAGCGCCGACGCTGGTCTGCGGCACATCCTGATAGGACCAGTCCGCGCCATCCACCTGGGTGCGAACCGACCCGGTATAGCGAACATCGACGAAGATCGCGGCCTTGTCGGCCAGCACCGCGATGCTGGCGGTCGATCCGGTAAAACCGGTCAGCCAGGCGAGCCGCCGCGAATAAGGTGCCGGAAACTCGGTGATATGCTCGTCGCCCGTGGCGATGATTAAGCCGTCCAGTCCGATCCGATCCAGTTGGGCACGCAAGGCGGCCAGGCGGTGATTGTGCTGCAAGGTCATGGCCTTCAGTTTCGAAACGCGCGGTACACCAGATCCTGAGACAGGATGCTGAGCGGCGCGATTTCAGGATGCGGCATGGCGCGGTGGGTCATGCCGACGAAGACGATGTCGTTTTCCGGATCGGCCCAGAACCAGGTGCCATGGGCGCCCGCCCATTCATAAGTCCCCTCGCCGACCGGACGTCCCGCCTTGGCCGGGTCGATGCAGACCATTCCGTTCATGCCGTGGCCGTTGCCGCCCCCGACGACATAGTGGAGCGTGTTGTAATCGTTCGCGAGGAAATCGTTTGACAGCATGTTGGTCAGCATCAGGTCGACGCTTTCGGGCTTCAATATGCTCGTGTCGCCAAGACTTCCCCGATTGAGCAGCATGCGGGCGAAACGGGCATAGTCGATTGCGGTCGAGCGGAAGGAACTGCCACCCAGCGGGAAGGTGATTTCCTGCATTTCCAGCGCATCGCCTGGCCGCAGCCGCTGCGTTTCGGCGTCCATCGCATAGCCGGGGACAAGCCGCGCATTCTGCGCATGGGTCAGCGCAAAGCCGGTATCGGTCATCCCCAGCGGGCCGAAGACCCGCTCCACCAGGAAGCAATCGTAGCGAAGGCCCGTGATCCGTTCGATGATAGATGCCTGAAGGTCCATGGCGATGCTATATTCGAAGCGCGTTCCAGGTTCATATCGCAGCGGCACCTGCGCGTAACGACCGATGAGGTCGGTCAGCGAGCTCGCTCCGAAGGTGTCGATCTTGCTGACCGTCGCCATGATCTCTTCCATCGTGTGGCCGAGGCCATGGCCGCTGCTGTGGGTGAATAGGTCGCAGAGCACCGGCTCGCGCCAGGCAAGGCTGCCGGCCTGCTGAGTGAGTCCCTTGAACTCGGGAAGATGCTTCGAGAGCGGATCGTCGAAGCGCCACTTCCCTTCCTCGTAGAGAAGGAGCATTGCGACCGCGGTAAAAGGCTTGGTCATCGAATAGAGGCGAAAGATCGCGTCGGTGCGAAGCGGCGTGGGTTGGTCGATGTCGCTCTGGCCGATGGCCTCATGTAACACTAGCTTGTTGCCGCGCGCGAGAAGGATCACGGCGCCCGGAAGATTGCCGTTCCCCACCACGGTCTGCAAAAACAGGCGCAGTTCCTGCAGCGGTTCGGTCGCAAAGCCGGCGTCCGAGGCGGTGGAGGGCGTGAAATCAAATCGGGTCATGAATTTCTCCAGCTTTTATTCCGGCGATGGTTGCGAGGATAGGGTTTCGAGGCGCGCCTTCACCCTGCCGAGATAACCGTTGAGATGCGTCTCGAAATGGTTGCTCAAGCCGTCGATCGCGGTCGCGACAGCCGCTCTGCTGCGGTTCATCGGCCGTTCGATGCCCATCTGCGTATGGCAATCGATCATATAGCGCGCGCCGCACGGCGCCGCCTGTGCATGATAGGTGGCGTAAACAAGCACGCTTGGAACAGACAGGAATTCGACGAATAGGCTTAGCCGGCGCGCGGTCTCGTCGCGTTCGGTGATGTGGACGATCCGCTGATCGGCCGCGACGCCATCTTGCTCTATCTGCATATGGTAGCCACCCAAGACCGCTGCAGGATCGTCGACCGGCTCGATCGCATAACCTTCGGTCCGCCATTGCCGGGCCTCGACAAACATATCGACGATATCGGCCCAGACGGCACCGGGTTCGGCGGCGATGTCGGCGCCGAGGTGGTTGACGATTGTCACGGATATCAGGGGTATTGTCATCTGTTCACCCTTCGGGATGCCTTGCCGCCCCGGCCGGATCAGGCATGCCTCAGATAGAATGTCCGAAGGAAATTGTGCATCGCGGATGGTTTGACCGTGATGTGGGTTTCATCATCGAAGAGCCGGCTGGAGAAATTCAAACCCTTGAGCGGCGTCGTGCCAGCCAGCCGCATGAACTCGACCGTGCCACCGGCAACCATCGACTGGTAGGTCCCCGGATCGGTGACCTCGCGCGTGGCGACCGTCATGTGGAGATTGCGGTCCGACAAACCGCCACTCGCCGCGGCGTTGGCATATAATTGGAAGATCACCGATCGCTCGATGAGAATGCCGGGACTGCTGGCGCCGAAGTTCCGGAAGATCGTCTTGTCCTGAAGCGCCGCATAGGTGGCGAAAAGGCCGCCATAGGAATGGCCGAACAGGCCCAGGCTGTTGATCTCGACGCGGAAATTCTGAATGATGAAAGGATGGAGTTCCTCGGTAAGGAAGGCCAGGAAGCGGTCGCCCGCAGGGTTCTGCAGATTTTGGATATAAAGTTCGATCCCCTCCCGGTTGAGCACTCCGCTGTCGACGACTTTCCGCATATCGTCGACCATGCCGTGGGGAAGGGCCTCGGCCGGCGGCAGCAGGTCACGCGCGCGGACGGCCAGCGCGCGGCCAGCGTCTTCGTCGGTATAGCCGACGCAAATCTGGATTGTCGGTTCGAACATATCCATCAGATCCCATTCATTGAGATCGCAAAGGCTCGCGGCCAGCGGCGCATTTCGATTGCCATCGGGCGAATAGATCGCGGGGAAGCGGCGATCGGGGTCCTTTTCATAGCTGATCGGCGTAGTGACCCAAACGGCATAGCGGGCGCCTGCCGTTTCCGAATCGATCTCGAAATAATGCGTGCGGGGAAACATCGATGCGGCCGGCAGGGGGTGAGGTCTGAACCGTTCGAGCGATGATGATTCCGGGGTTGCTGCGGGCTTGCTCTCACGAGATTGTTCGATGTGCTTCATCTACTTCCATTTCCGAATCGAGGCCCGGCGATTCCAAGGAATCGCCGGAGCCGATTAGCTATTGTCCTGTCTTCGGCGGCGTCAGAACTTGATGCTGGTGCCGATGCCGATCACGCGCGGGCGCTGCTCGACATTCTCGTTGATCACGCCGAACGGGCCGATGATGTTCGGGACATTCTCGTCAAACAGATTGTTCGCAAACAGCGCGACTTCGACCTGTCCGATCGATGCCCCGATCCGAAGGTTGACCAGATCGCGGCCGGGGCGTGCGACAATCGTGGGCGGGGCGAAGTTCCGCAGGGTGATTTGTCCCTTGCCGGCATGCTGATAGTCGATGCGGAAGATGCCGGTGATGGTATCGGTCAGGGTCGGACGGAAATCGGCCGAGGCCGACCAGGATTCGCGCACCGCGCCGTCGATCGGGTCGCCCTTGCCCTTGTCGCCGGTTGCCGTGTCGAACGCCAGATTGTTCCAGCCGTAGGTCGCGCTGAGCGTCAGTGAACGGGTCGGCCGCGCGGTTGCCGAAAGATCGACGCCCCAGCCCGAAACCTTGCCCGAGTTGGTGACGATCTGGATCGCGCTGCCGGGGGCGAAGGTATAGGACTGAACCTTCGACCATACACTGCGGTAGACGCTGGCGTCGAGGATCAGCTTGTTGCTGAACAATTGATGCTTGGTGCCCAGTTCATAGGTCCAGATCTGGTCGGGATCATAGGAAGGCGGAATGGTAAACACGCCGCCGCCGGCAGAGGTGGTATTGAAACCACCGCTGCGGAAGCCCTTGGCGACGTTTGCAAATACCATCGAATCGGGGGTGAATTCATAGCTCAGGTTGAAGCGCGGATTGACCGTTTCAAAACGACCCTTGTTCACGTCGAGCGTCGATACGCCGAAACTGGAGCTGTCGGTGATCTGTCGCTTGCGATCGCTGAAATAGCGCAGACCCGCGGTCGCCTTGAGCCTGGGGGTAAAGGCATAGTTTAATTCGCCATAGAGCGCATAGGATTTGTTCCGGTTGAACTGGTCGAAATCGAGGATCGCAAAGGGCAGCGTGCCGGGAGCCGTGTTGGTTTCTGAAAGCTGGGCGGACTTCAAATCGCGGTAGGTGCCGCCGAATTGCCAGCCCAACGGCCCGGCGCTTTGCGAGGCCAGCCGCACTTCGCCGCTGTAGATTTTATAGTCGGTTTCGGCCGGGTAGGCGATGCGGTCGATGAACCCGGGCGGAATGCCGAGCAGCGGTAGTGCAGGCACATAAAATGGCGACAAGTCGAACTGGATCTCGTTGTGCCGGTCGATATAGCTGCCCGAGACGCTCAGTTCGGCGAAATCGAGATCGTAGCTCAGCTTCGCCTGGATCAGCGTGTAGCGGTCCTTGATCGGCGTGGGGACCAACGCCGATGTCCGGTAGCCGACGCCGAAATCCTGATTGTCCTGCTCCGATCTTTGGTAAAGGCCGAGCAGCGACAGACTCAGCCGGTCGGTGGGCTGGGCGAGCAGGTTGGCTCGCAGCGTGTAGATATCGGCCTGGTTGATATTCTTCTCGCCGGTATCGACATTGTCGATGAACCCGCCGATCCGTTCATAGCCGGCGACGAGCCGCAAGCCCGCTTTGTCGGTCGCGAGCGGCAGGTTCAGAACGCCGACCACCCTCCCACCGCTCTCGCCGCCCCGCGTGGACGAATATTCGCCCTCAACCGATCCGCTCACCGCATCGAGCCTGGGCGCGGCCGGGATGTAGCGGATCGTTCCGCCCATCGAACCCTGGCCATAGAGCGTCGCCTGCGGCCCGCGCAACACTTCGACCCGTTCGAGATCGAGCAGGCGGACGTTGAGGACCTCTCCCTGCGTATCGAGGCCCAATGGGGTTTCATCGAGATAGATGCCGACGGTCGAAGACCCGATCGTGTTCGAGATGCCGCGCATCTGCACGAATTGGCGGCCCACGCCATATTCGAAGGTCGAAAACCCGGGCACCGAATATTGCAGGTCCTTGAGTTCGGCGACCGCGCGGGCGCCGAGTTCCTTGGAACCGATCACGCTGATGGAGATCGGGACATCCTGAAGCCGCTGCTGGTATCGCTGCGCCGTCACGATGATGTCGCTTGCTTGTTCCTGGTCCACCCCCGAGTCAGCTTGCCCGGTTGTTTGAGCATAAGCCCCGGCGGGAAGCATCGCAGCGCTTGTCAGTAACGCGCACATCCATCGGTCCATCACTTCCCCCATTTTTGTTCTGTGGCGAGTTTGGCTCCCCAGGGAACTCAATGACGACGGCATAATCGTCAGTTTGACCGCGCGCTTTCGATTACGTACATAACTGTTTTGATATCGGGTCGAATGCAATCGGTGGAGTGCGACATGCTGCATATGGTTGGTGGCCGATCGGCGACGCAAGCCGCAGGCAGCGGTACCGCGATCAAGCCGTGGTTATCGGAAAAAACCGCGCCGACACCCTTTCAGCGGATTGCGGCGGTTTTCCCCGTTCAAGCCTATGCGCTAGAGCGGGCTCGGGTGGAACCGATCGTCCCTATCGACCGATATCTGCCGCTCGGCGAACCCTGCCACTATCGCATGATCATGGCGAATTCGCTTGTCAGCGGGACGTCCGAGTTCTGCGGACTGTCCGACGGCTTCTTCGTGGTAGTCAGCGACATAAACCTTTCCGAGCCGCTCGCCTGCGCCATTTCTACCCCCGATGTCTTGCGGATACGCGTCGCCCTCGACGGCGATGGCGAGTATCTGCCGTCGCAGGATGAAATGCTCGATATCCGCGGGCGAAGCGCCGGGGTGATCATCGAGCCGCCGAATATTCCTCCCGCGAAATTTGTTTCAGTCGGGCACCATATGGCCGTGCAGATCATCGTCCATCGCGATGCGCTGCAGCGCCTCTATCCGTGCGACGAGCAGCTGCCGGCGACGATCAGGGCCTTTCTCGCAAATGAGTTGACTCACAGGGTGGCGAAGCAGTTGAACTGTGGCCCGGCGCTGCTCCGTTGCTTGGAAGATTTGCAAAACTGTTCCCTGACCGGGCGAAACCGGTGGCTTTTCATTCGTTCCAAGGCTGTCGAGATCCTTTGCCACACCTTCGGAACGCTGGAAGAGGAAGATAATATCGGCTTGGTGCAGCCTTCCGCATTCATTGGTCGGGCCGTCAACAAGGCAAAGGATCTGTTGCGCGAACACTATGTAGCGCCGCCATCGCTCGACGATCTCGCACGCGAGGTGGGGCTTAGCCGTACCGGCCTTTGCTCCAATTTCAGCCGACTGACGGGGCAGACTGTTTTCAATTTCGTCAGCGAACTCAGGATGCAGCATGCACTTGCGATGCTGAACCGTCACGAGGTTCCGATTACCGAAATCGCTTATGCGGTCGGCTACAATTACCCGTCGAGTTTTACCGTAGCCATCCAACGCCGCTTCGGCGCCTCTCCGAGAGAATTGCGACGCAGGGTTCCATCGGAGCCTTGAGGGCACGCTGCCTGTTGCACGTGCCCGTGATCGCGCGCGTGAGCGAGATCAGTTCGAAGACTGGCATCGTTCGTGTCTGCTTTGCGCGGTTGTCCCCTGCGAAGCTGCCAGTCTGCAAACGGCCAGTTTTCACGACACGTCCTTAGCGGTCAGCGCAGCGGGGCGCTGGTAGCTTTCAAATAAGACTGGATTGCGGGCTCGTCCGCTCGGTTGATCGGCGCCTTGTAGACGTCCTTCATCTTCTTGATGATGCCTGCCCATTGATCGGGCTTCAGCTTCGGCTGGTTGAGGACCATCGAGGGCGAATGGCAGGCCGAGCAATTGCGGATCATTGCGTCCGAACCGGCTCGCACCGGAAAGGCCACAACGTCTTCGGGAAGCTCGATCGAAGCATCGGCGAACTCGACGGTCTCGCCCGGTTGACAGGCTGAGAGCGCGAGCAGCAGCATCGAGGCCAGGACTCGCTTCATGCCTGTACCAGCGAAATAAATTCGACGCCGCCGCGTGCGTAGCCGTTGGGGTTCCAGTCTTGTTCGAGCGGCTGGCTGACGGACTTCACATTGGTGCAGCGTGGGCCGATCGGGCCGACGGCGTCGGGCAGGGTCAGCGACCAGCGGCGAAAGCCATATTGTCCTTCATCGGGCCCAAGCGTCGCGCACAGAATCTTGTCGCCTATCAGAACATCGACCTTTGCGATTCCGCAGTCGCCGCCCATGGCAATCCCGCGCAGTTCGATGGGTTTGCCGGCCGCGATCCTGTCGCCGTCGGCATGGTTGGTGATCCACGCGCGCGGCACCATTGCGCCGATCGGCGTCGTCGGAAAATCCTTGTCGCCGGGCTTCACGGGGACGGTCGGCATGCGATAGGCCTTCGCCATCCAGAAGCTGTCGTCCTCGCTCGTCAGTACTTCGATGTCGCTCAGCATCTTGACCCAATAGGTCGCATACCAGCCGGGCACGACAAGGCGCAGCGGATAGCCGTTGAGCAGCGGTAGCGCCTCGCCGTTCATCGCGAAGGCGACCATCACATCGTCGCGCCGTGCGATATCGATCGGTACGGACTTGCGGTAGGCGGGCGCGTCGGGCACCGGCGGCTCGTCGAGCCCGCCGAAGCGAACGAACTTCGCGTCAGCGTTCAAACCGGCCTTGTCGAGAAGATCGCGGAGCCGCACCCCGCGCCATTCGGCATTACCCATCGCGCCCGGACCCCATTGGGCACCGGGGATGCGGGGCACGAACTGGCCGCGTCCGTTGCCGGCGCACTGGTTGACCGCTGCGAGCTCGATGATTTCGCCGCTCTTCACGACCTCTTCGAGCGCCAGCGAAAGCGGGGCTTTCACCGCCCCGCGAACCTGCAGCCGAAAATCCGTCACCTTGATTTCGGTCGGCATCGGATAGTGCCAGCGCACATAAAATTGGTCGTTTGGCGTCATCACGCCTTGGTCGAAGACCGAGAAAGGGGTTTCGAGGAGGGGCGGGTGGACGCGCTGGACGATCAGCTTGCCCTTGCCGGGAAAGGCGGGATCGAGCGAACGGAGGCTCGGGCCTCCCGGCAGACGCAGATCGACCATGTCCTTCGCAAGGACCGGCAGTGCGAGAGCGGCGCTCGCGCCGCCTGCGAGCAAAGTGCGTCGCGACATCATGACCGACTTGTCTTCACACATGCCCGATCTGTCAACATGTCGGCCGAACTCCTAGAAACTGATCGTCGCATTGAAGCTGTTGTAGATCGTGTCGCCGACGGGCGGGGCATTGGGGGCATCATGCAGGAAGCGCCCCTTGGCAAGAAGCAGGCCGTTCCATTCCAGGCGGATGCGCTTTGGTATCAGCCAGTAGCGGACACGTGCTTCGAACTGGTGGCCGGCGAACCGGCCCGAGCTCCCGCTGGCGTCCCGAACACCCGTTGTCGAGAAACTGTCGGAACGCGAGGCGAGCCAAAGCGGGCGATAGGCTGCAAAGGCATCCAGCTTTTTGCTTGGCGTGGTCTCTATGCGGAGGCCGGTCGAGACGATGTTGGCGCGGCCGACCGCATTATAGAGGCCGGCGGGCGCGAGGTCGGCGCGCCGCATGCCGAACAGCGTATCGAACCGGGTGAATTTGCCGCCGCGTCCATCGCCGCTCGCATAGTCGAACTCGATCGCGATCCGCGGTGACCATGGATGCCGGAAGCTATACCCGATCTCGGTGTGCGTGAACCAAGCCGAGACGTCGAGCCTGGCGGCGATGGGCACGAGCGAGGCGCTGATCGACCCGGACTGGTAGAAGGTCTCGCTCTCGAAGTCGGCGCGGCCGGCGGAGGGGTCGCGATAGAGGCGCAGGCCGATCGTATCGAGCGAGCGGTCGCGCGTTGCGAGCTTCGGAGAGTCGCGCTCGCCGAGATGGAAATAGGAGAGTTCAACGGCGCCGCGCTTGTTCGCGAGCTTCTTCGTGGCGAGTCCGCCCCAGAGGACGAGGTCGAAGCTCTCGCGATCGAACTTGGCGCGGTTGTCGACGACGTCGGGGCGCCTGTCCGGGAGGCGGACCTGCGGCAGCGTGTAGATCAGCGTCGCCGACAGGTCTTGTGGAAAGGCGAGATCGGCGCGGATGCCGGTGTAGCCATTGGTCGTGTTGCGATAATCATCCGCGGCCACCAGGCGGCGCGATCCAAGGTTGAGGGTGAAGCGGCCGGCCTGCAGGGCAAGCTTCCTCCCCTGTCCGAAGGCGTCGGGCATCTCATAGCCGATATAGACCTGCACCAGTTCGAGCGTGTTGACCTCGCCCGTCGTGATCGGCGTTCCCGCATCGCCGCCATAGACGCGGCTGTCGTAGAGCTCGGCGCCGAGCCTGAGCCGTCCGGTGCGATATTCGCCGGTGACGATCGTGCGGATGCTGAAGAGGTCGTCGGACTCGTTGAAGCCAGTGCGGGGCTGGCCTTCGATCGTCTCGTAGCGCAGGCGCGTGTTGGCGCTCAGCGTCAGACCCTCTTCGGCATGGGCCGTAGTCGAGACGAGTAGCAGGATCGGAAAGGAAAAGCGCTTCAAACAAACCTCCTCATCCCCGCGCACGCGGGGACCAAAAGGCAACGCTTGAGCGCACGCTGCGCTTGTCCGGGAGGTTGCTTCGCCCCGGTGTCTGTCGGCTAGCGTCTTCTTTGAGTGCGTTCAAGACTTTGATCACTTCATGCCCGTGGCGCGTGTTGCGAGACGCGCCACTCGTCGCGTGTGATTTCCCACAACTCCATATCCTGCTCGCCCGAGACGAGGGTTTTCCGGAAGCGATCTATGACCCGCATGCCCTGGCGTTCCGAAATTCGCCGCGATGCCGGGTTGTTTGCTGCCTTTGGTACGCGCAGATGCGTACGGCCGAGCGTTTCGAACCAATAGGCGGTGACGGCGTCGCTCGCTTCGGTCATCAACCCCTGTCCCTGCCAGTCGGGGCTGAGCCAGAAGCCGCGGTTGTCGTCGGGTATGTCCCCGAGGCTGATGATGCCGATCAGCCGGTCGATATCGCTTTTCGGCCTGATGCTCCAGTGCCAGGCTTCCCCTCGCGCCATGGCGGGAAGGGCGATGCCCTTAAGAAAGCTCTTAGCGCCGTTGGCAGGGTAGGGCCAAGGTATCGATCCACCCATCCAACGGAGGATTTCCCATTTCGGGAAGATGCGCTGGATGGCAGGCGCGTCGTCGAGCGTCAGCGGAAGAAGATGGAGCCGCGCGGTCGCGAGCGGAGCAATTGTCACGCTCGCGGCTTGACGGTGTCGCCAAGCAGTTTCACGACGGCTTGGACCTCGCCCGGTGTTCCCACGGTGATGCGCACCCAGTCGTCAAGCGGCGGGAAGGCGCGTCCGATCAGGATATTGCGCTTGGCGGCTTCGGCGCGGAGCGCGTTGGCGGTGGGGGTGCGGAAATAGACGAAGTTCGCGCGGCTGTCGGTGCGATCGAGCGAGAGGGCGTCGATGGTCTGCTCAAGCCGCTTCCGCCCGGCCAGCGTCCACGCGCGGACGCGCGCGATATAGGCCTGGTCGGCAAGCGCGGCCGATCCGGCCGCGAGGTTGAGGCGGCTTAGGCTGTGCGGCGCACCGATGCCGGCATCGCGTAGACCCTTTGCCAGTGGGGCGGGGGCGATCGCATAGCCGATCGATAGCCCCGCAAGGCCATAGGCTTTGGCGAGGGTGCGGAAGATGAGGATATTGGCGCCGGTGCGGAGCTGGCGGATTGCGCTGCGGGCTGCGAGATCGTCATATTCGAGATAGGCTTCGTCGACGACGACGAGCGTACGCGCCGACGCCTCAGCGAGGAAGCGGTCGAAGGCGGCCGCTTCATTGACCGTTCCCGAGGGATTGTGCGGGTTGACGAGATTGACCGCGAGCGTCTCCGCATCGATTGCCGCGAGCAGCGCGGGCAGATCATTCTCGAGTCTGGCATTGAGCGGCACCGGCTTTCCGACGCCGCCGAGCGGCGCCGCAGCATCGATGAGCGCGGTATAGCCCGGCGCCGAATAGACGACATTTCCCTCACCCTTGCGCTGGCGTGCGAGATAGAGGCCGAGCGGTTCGAGCACCTCGCCGATTACGACCTGCCCGGCTGCAACGCCCTCGTGCCTTGCAATCTGTTCGGCGAGCCGGTCGACGTCCGGCTGTTCGACGTAGCGGGCGATATTGCCGAGCGTGGCCTCGATGGCTTTCGCTACCTTTGGTGACGGACCGAAAGCGCTCTCATTGAGGTTGAGGCGGATCGGTGCGGCGGATGCTGCTTTTGCGTTGGATGTGCCCGGCACGGCGATAGCGACCGCGGCCATGCCCGTCGCGGCGAGCCAGTCGCGGCGCGTGAAACCTCCATGGCCTTCGCCGATCATCGCGCCCACCATCAGAAGTTGAACCCGAGGCGAGCATAATAGAAGGCGCCGCTAAAGCCGAAGGGCGAAAATTCGCTGTAGGGAAAGACGCCGAAGGTGTCGGCACCGGTGAGCGCGGGAGTCGAGGCGATATTCTTCGTCGGATAGATGTTGAAGATATTGTTCGCACCAAAGGTCGCGGTGACATTGGACGTCACCTGCCCCGTGAAGCTGAAATCGGTCACCCATTTGGGCTTGAGCCGCTGGATCACATCGACATTGCCCGCGGCGCCCGACGCGGTCGGAATGGTCCGGTAGGGCGTGGATTGCGCGGCAATCAGCGCGAGGTTGGCGGGCGTCTGATTGGTGAGCGCAACTTGCTCGACACGGCCGTAGCGGGTCGAGTTAAGCCCGAAGGTGATCGCGCCGATTTTCCAGCTGCCGCCGAGCGCGATCTTGTCGCGCGGCTGGCCATGTTCGAGCCGCGTCTGCTCGTTGATGTCGAAGATCGGCGTCGTGATACCGAGCGCGGTGATCTGCGCCGGGGTCGCCGAGAGGCGCCGGATCTTCACGTCATTGTAGTTATAGGCGGCGGTGAGTTTGAGTTCGCCCGCGCTGCCGAGATCGAGAGCATAGGCTGCGGTGACATCGACACCCTGTGTGCGCGTATCGACGGCGTTGGTGAAATAGCGCACAGAGGTAACGCCCGGAATCCCGAGCGCGGCGAGATAATCGCGCAGCGTGCGGCGGCCCGCGGCATCGACGAAGTTCGACGAGAGAACGATCTGGTCGTCGATATCGATGTGATAATAGTCGATCGATGCAGAAAGTTTGCCGCTGGCGAAGGTAAGGCCGCCGCCCCACGACACCGCCTTTTCAGGCTTCAGATCCTGCGCGCCGAGGGCCTGGGCGAGCGAGGAGCCGACGGGCGCGGTCCGCACGAGGACAAACTCGGGAAAGCCGGTATTGTTGTTCACGATCGTGCGCGAGCTCGTCGAACTGAAATATTGCTGGGCGAGCGACGGGGCGTGAAAGCCGGTGCTGACCGAGCCGCGCAGCGCGAAGCCCGCGGGCAGCGCGATGCGCGTCGAGGCCTGGCCGTTCCAGGTATCGCCGAAATCGCTGTAGTCCTCGTAGCGGCCCGCGAAATTAACCGTCCAGCCGTCAATGGGCTCTGCATCGAGCTCGGCAAAAGCGCCGATCGCGTCGCGGTTCGTGTCGATCGCATCGCTCGGCTGGATGCCGGCAAAGCCTTGCGAGCCGATCGTCGGGACGCCGCCCGCGCTTGGTCCATCGAGGATGTGCGACGGGCCATAGGCGTAGCTGTCGGGCTCGCCCGGGGTGATCTTGTAATAATCCTTCCGATACTCGGCACCGATCGCAAAACCGATCGGGTTGGCGAGCCCCGCATCGAACTGCCGCGAGAAGGTGATGTTGCTCGTCCACTGGGCGTTCGAAAATTTGCCGGCGTAGAAGCTTGTTGGCGAACTGGTGCCGAGCGTCGCATTGAGCGTATTGTTGGGCCGATAGGCAATGCTGTTGCCGCCATAGACGCTCGAGAGATCCCAGTCCCAGCCGCCGATGGCACCACGCAGGCCGAGGGCAAAGGAATAGTCGATGCTCTTGGTATCGATGAAGGGCAGGAAGCCGTCGGGATAGATGGCGCGGACATTTTCGTCCTGTCCGGCGCGGCGGAAGGAGGCGTTCGAATGCGCCTTGCTGACGCGGTAGCCGCCGAAGCCATAGAGTTCGAGACTGTCACCGAGCGGCTTCTCGAGATTGACGATGAGGCTCGCATCCTTGATGTCGCCCTGGTCGGCGAAGCGCCAGACATTGCGGTCGACCGTCGCCTCGCGCGGGTCGAGGCGGGTGCCCGCGACGCCGCCCGGCGGGTTCTGGCCCAGCCCCGCGCCGTAGCGCGCCGAAAGCGGCTGCGGCGTTCCGGTCGGCGAGATGCCGAAATAAAATTGCCGCGTGTCGGGAAGCGCGCGGTTGGCAGCCTTGTGGTCGCGATAATAGCCGGTTGCATTGATGAAGCCGTCGTCGCCGAGCTTGACGCCGCCGCCGAGCGAAAATTCATAGGTATCGCCGCCGCCGTCGTAGGTGGTGCCTGCGCTCGCCGAGCCGTGGAGCGCGGTATCTTCGCGGAGCAGGATGTTGATCACGCCCGCGATGGCATCCGAGCCATATTGCGCCGAGGCGCCATCGCGCAGGATCTCGATGCGCCCGATCGCGGCGGCCGGGATCTGGTTGAGATCGGTGGGCGTCGATCCCTTGCCGACCGTGCCGCCGGTGTTGACCCAGGCGGCGGTGTGGAGACGGCGGCCGTTGACGAGCACCAGCGTGGCGTCGGGCGAGAGCCCGCGCAGCGTCGCATTGTGAATATGCGTATTGCCGTCGGGCGTCGTCGGGGTGGCGAAGGCGAAGCTCGGCGCGAACTGGCGCAGGATTTCGGTCGTTTCCTGCTGCCCCGATGCGCGGAGGTCCTCGCCGCGGAAGACGTCGATCGGAACGGGTGAGGTCGTGGCGGTGCGTTCGGAGACGCGCGTGCCCGTCACGACGATGTCGGCGGCCTGCTCGCCGGTATCGTTCGACTGCGCGTGCGCGGGAAAGGGAAGGAGCGCGATTGTGAGCAAAAGCGCTGTCTTGGGGGAGAGGGTGAGGGACATGGCTATTTTCTCCTGTTGCCTGACCTCAAGTTACTCAACCAAATTAATTGACAAAGATAGTTTTTCTACGTGGCGTGAAATGGCCCACCACGCTAGCCCGCTGACAGATCTTCGGATCTCGCGGCTTTTGATGGATGTCAGCTTGCTCCGCGTGACCAACGGCTAAAGCGCACGGAGACCGGAGAGCCGCCGGATTCGTGTTTCTGCAAAGGAGATACGAAGATGCGAGCTCGCCGACCCGATGTTCCCCGGAAACGCCACCTTGCCGGAGCGCAGCCGCTCCCGCACCCCTCCTGGTCTTCGCCGCCCGCCGAGCGGCGGCGTGTCAGCGCGCAGGAATTCTGGCAGCGGCTGGGCCTGTGATCGATACGGTCGACGCCGAACAGTCCGACCTATCGGGCGGCGTCTCGGCGGTCGCCGCCGAGCTTGCCGATATTCGCCGCGAGTGGCGCGACGCGCGGGGCCATGATGCCGAATATGGAAGCGAGGGTTTCCCCTCGCGCGGCGACTTGGGCAAGATCGTCGGCGCGCTCTGCGGTGCGCTCTATCCGCTGCGGCTCGGTCCCGATTTCGTGCGGCCGCACAATGAGCATATATTCGTCGAGCAGACGCTGCAGACCACGCTTGCGCGGCTCTACGGGCAGGTGCGGCTCGAACTCATCTATGCGATGTCGGACGAGACGATCCACGCGGTCGATGCGCGCGCCGAGGCGATCGTCCGCAAATTCACGTCGCGGCTTCCGGCGCTCCGCCGCCTGCTCGATACCGACGTCGAGGCGGCGTGGCGTGGCGATCCCGCGGCGCGCAGCGTCGACGAGGTGCTGATTTGCTACCCCTCGATGCTCGCGATCATCCACCACCGGCTTGCGCACCAACTGCATCGGGATGGCGCCAAGCTGGTCGCGCGCATCATCGCCGAGGTGGCGCACGACAAGACCGGCATCGACATTCATCCGGGAGCCGAGATCGGCGACGGCTTCTTTATCGACCATGGCACCGGCGTCGTGATCGGCGAGACGGCGATCCTCGGGCGCAATGTCCGCCTCTATCAGGGCGTGACGCTCGGCGCGCGACGCTTCGCGGCCGACGAGGCGGGGGTGATGGTGCGCAACATCCCGCGCCATCCGATCGTCGAGGATGATGTGGTTATCTACGCCGGCGCGACCATCCTCGGGCGCGTGACGATCGGCGCGGGGTCCGAGATCGGTGGCAATGTCTGGCTGACGCACGACGTGCCGCCGGGAAGCCGCGTCATCCAGGCGCGCGAGCAGAACAGCATCAACGGCGCGTAGCCGGTCCACGCGGCGTCCGCCCCGGCTCATCCGGGAGGCGCGAAGAGACCGGAACGATAACCCTTGCTCCTCCCTGCCGACCGCGGCCGGACGGGCTCTCCCAAGGAAACGACTATGCTCCGACATTGGAAATCTTCGCTGCTCGCTGGTGTGCTGCTCGCGCTGCCCGTCGCTGCCATTGGCCAAGAGGGCGGCGACAAGGCGGCCGCGATCCATGATCGCATCCTTGTGCTCGACAGCCATGCCGATATGCTGCTGCCCTCGACGCCGAAGCGCTATTATCTGAACGGAACGGACTCGCGCGTCGATCTGCCGCGGCTCGAGAAAGGCGGGGTCGATGCGATCGTGCTTGCCGTCGCGGTGGGGCCGGGACCGCGCGATGCCGCGGGCGTCGCGGCGGCACGGCGCGAGGCCGACGAAAAGCTTGTCCGGATCAAGGCGTTCGCGGCGTCCGAGCCGGCGCGGATCGGGATCGCGCTGAGCGCGGCCGATGTCGAGCGGCTCGCCGGCGAAGGGAAGGTGGCGGTCGTCATCGGCTTCCAGAATGCCCGCTCGATCGGCAAGGACATCGGCCAGATCGACCGATTGTATAGCGAAGGCGTGCGCGTGTTCGCCTTCGACCATGCCGGGCACAATGATTTTGCGGACTCGTCGCGGCCGCAGCCCGGTGAACCCGCCGCCGAGCATGGCGGGCTGTCGCCGCTCGGCAAGCAGGCGGTCGCGAAGCTCAACGACCTCGGCGTGCTGATCGACGTGTCGCAGCTTTCGGCCGATGCCTTGCTGCAGACGCTTGCGCTCAGCCGCGTGCCCGTCGCCGCGACGCATTCGGCGGCGCGCGCGCTCGTCGACAATGGCCGCAATTTGAGCGACGCCGAACTCGATGCGATCAAGGCCAATGGCGGGGTGGTGCAGGTGACGCCCTTCACCTCCTATCTGACGCTTCCCGATGCCCCGAGCCGCGAGCGGTATGCCGCGATCCGCGCGCGTTACGGCCTCGCGGCGGATTATGCGTCGACCTATGACGGCAGCGAGGCGCTGCCCGAGGCGCGGCGGAGCGCCTATCTCGACGAGATATCGGCGGCGCGGTCGAAGGCGAGCCTTTCGGACTTCGTCGATCATATCGACCATATCGCCAAGCGGATCGGCTGGCAGCATGTCGGGATCGGCACCGACTTCGACCATGGCGCGGGGGTCACCGGCTTCGACAGCGCCGCCGAAGCGCCGAACGTCACCCGCGAACTGCTCCGCCGCGGCTATACCGAAGAACAGGTCGCCGCGATCTGGGGCGGCAATTTCCTTCGCGTGCTTCGTGCCGCCGAGGAGGGCCGAAAACGGTGAGGAGACCCGTAGCTGTTGACGGCTCCGCAAGCGCCCCTAAGGTCCGCCTGCCTTCGTTCGGCGTCCAGGTCCTGATTGGCCTGGGGCTGGGCGTCGGCCTTGGCTTCTGGGCTCGAAGCCTGGGCGAGGCGAGCGCGCTGGCAGAAGCGTTGCAGACGGTCGGTTCGATCTTCGTGCAATTGCTCCGCGCGCTCGTCCCGCCCTTGGTTTTCACGGCGATCGTCGCGTCGATCGCGGCGCTCAAGGATTTGCAGAACGCGCGCGGCTGGTCGCGCAGACCTTGCTCTGGTTCGCGGTTACCGCGCTGATCGCCGTGCTGATCGGCATCGCGCTCGGTGTCCTGCTCGAACCGGGCCCGCGGACCGGCGTTAGCGCGGCCGCCGCCGCGCCTCCTTCGGCAACAGGAAGCTGGCTCGATTTCCTGAAAGGTCTTGTGCCCGCCAATTTCCTCGGCCTCTCGGCGTCGACGAAGATCGCCGATGGCGCGCCGGCGACCGCGCTGTCGTTCAATGTTCTGCAGATCATCGTGCTGGCGATTGCGGTTGGCGCGGCTGCGGTACGGATCGGGCCGGCGGGGGAGAGCTTTCTTGCCTTCAACGCGTCGCTTCTCGCCATCTTCAAGCGCCTGCTGCTGTGGGTCATCCGCCTGACCCCGATCGGCACGACGGCGCTGATCGGCGATGCCATCGCGCGTTACGGTTGGGAGGCTCTGGGATCGCTCGGGCAGTTTGCCATCGCGATCTACGCCGGGCTGCTGCTGGTGATCGCGCTCGTCTATCCGCTGCTGCTGCGCCTCAATGGCCTGTCGCCGCTGCGCTTCTTCCGCGCCGCATGGCCGGCGATCGAGCTCGGCTTCGTGTCGCGTTCGTCGATCGGGACACTTCCGATGACGCAGGATGTGGTCGAGCGCCGTCTCGGCGTGCCGCCCGCCTATGCCGCCTTTGCGGTGCCCCTCGGCGCGACCACCAAAATGGATGGCTGCGCCGCCATTTATCCCGCGATCGCGGCGATTTTCGTGGCGCAATTTTATGGCATTCATCTCGGTATCGACGATTATTTCCTGATTGTCCTCGTCTCGGTGCTCGGCTCGGCCGCGACCGCCGGGCTCACGGGCGCCACGGTGATGCTGACGCTGACGCTCTCGACGCTGGGACTTCCACTGGAGGGCGTCGGATTGCTGCTCGCTATCGACCCGATCCTCGACATGGGGCGAACCGCGGTCAATGTGGCGGGGCAGGCGCTGGTGCCGGCGATCGTCGCGAAGCGTGCGGGCCTCAGTTCGAGCGAGCAAGCCGAAGGCGAAGCTAAGCTAAGCCGGTCTTTGGGTAATCGCTGTGATGGCGACTGGTGCCAGTTTGCGATAGGCTGGTCCGCATGAGCAACCCGAGCCTGCCGGTCATCGACATCGAGCCTTTGCTGCACATGACGGACGCCGGGGCGGCGGCTGATACGGCTCGGCGGATAGGCGATGCGGCTGAGGAATTCGGCTTCTTCTATGCCGTCGACCATGGGATTGGCTCCGGCGTCTTCGCCGATTTGCTCGGGGCGAGCCGTACCTTCTTCGCGCAGCCCGAGGCCGAGAAAGCCCGGATTGCGATGGCCAAGGGCGGTATCGCCTGGCGCGGCTGGTTCCCCGTCGCGGGCGAACTCACCTCGGGCTTCCCCGACCTCAAGGAAGGTCTCTATCTCGGCGAAGAGCTTGGGCCAAACGATCCGCGCGTGAGGGCAGGGCTGCCGCTCCACGGTGCCAATCTCTGGCCCGCCGCCGTGCCAGCGCTGCGCCCCGCGGTCGAGGCCTATGTCGCGGGCGCGACGCGCGCAGGCGAGGCGCTGATGCGCGGCATGGCACTCTCGCTTGGGCTTGCGGCCGACCATTTTGCCGATGGCCTGACGCGCCATCCGACCTTGCTGTTTCGTATATTCCATTACCCGGGAAGCAATCCCGATGTCGAAGGGTTCGGCGTCGGTGAGCATAGCGACTATGGCCTGCTCACGCTGCTGGCGCAGGACGACAAGGGCGGGCTCGAAGTGCGAACGCGCGAGGGCTGGATCGACGTGCCGCCGCTCGGGAACGCGCTCGTCATCAATGTCGGCGACATGTTCGAGCGGCTGACGCGCGGGCGGTTTCGCTCGGCGCCGCACCGCGTCGTCAATCGCTCCGGCGTCTCGCGCTATTCCTTTCCCCTTTTCTTCGATCCCGATTTTGCGCGCCGGTTGACCCGCTACCGATCGAGGGTCGCGAAGCCGCGGGAGGCAGCGCGCTGGGACTATGTCGATCTCCACGCCACCATCGGGACCTATGGCGACTATCTGCTCGGCAAGGTCAGCAGGTGTTTCCCGAGCTTGCGGGGTCGGAGTTCGGCCAGGGGCTAGCGTCGAGACCGGCGGCGCGGGCTAGGTCGCGGGCCGCCGGGCGGTGGAAAGGCTGTCGGTGGAGACAAGATCCCGCCGGCCCGTGAAATATCGGCGAGCCAGAGCGATGCGTCGCGCGGATCGAGGCCGAAAATCTCCTCGATAAGCTGCGTCGGCGAAGGCGGCGATCGTCTGGCCGTCCCGCGCGCCACCAGTCGCGCAGTAGCAGGCCTTCGGGTAGCATGGCGTTGCGGTAGCGGTCACCTTTACCGCGCTCGATCCGCAGCAGCATGCGCTTGCTGTCGATATCGGTGACCTTGAGCGCTGACACCTCTGCAACCCGCAAGCCGGCGCCATAGGCGACCGACAGCGCCGCCTGGTGCTTGAGGCAGCGGGTCGCATCAAGCAGCCGCTTCACCTCGGCCATGGTCAGGACGACGGGGACCTTTGCGAACCTGCCTGGAGCGGACCAGCTTACGCGCGAGATCGGGGCGGTCGAGTGTGTGGGTGAAGAAGAATCTCAGCGCACCCACGATGCTGTTCATGGTCGGCGCCGGAACGCCCGCCCGCTGTTGCTCGATCTGGAACTGCCGGACATCCTCGGCGCTCGCGGTGTGCGGCGAGCGCCCGAGCCAGGTCGCGAACCGTCCGATGTCGCGAAGATAATACGCTGCGTCTCCTTGGAGAAGCTGCGCATGGTCATGTCGTCGATCAGGCGCTGGCGCAGCGGGCTGATCGGGCCAATCTGGATAAGCTCGTTCATCGTTCGACTCCTCAGCTGAAGGAGTCGAAAGGGTCTGCCTGCGACAGCCCGCGTTCAATCAGGTGCGGCGCTCGCTGGGCAGCTCTACATCGCCGCTAGCACCAATCCGCGGAGCGGTTCGTGCTTCGGCCAGTAGCCGAATGACAAGAATGCCGGGCCTTCGCCAATCAAAGAGGTTTCATATCTTTGCTAGAAACCCGGTGTGACAGGTGCTCTGTTTCCAGCCATCGTCGACGCGAACCCAGGTCTGGGTGACGATCGCGCTGACGCTAATCTGGCTGTCGGTGCCCACGGGGTTCACGGTCTGGGCAAGCGAACCGACCACGACCACGACATGACCATAGTCCCGAATATGCAGGTCGCCGCGCTCGATCTCGAGGAAGCGGTACTTGCTTTTTACGCCATCGAGATAAGCAGCCTTGCCGTCGATCTGGCCGGTGCCGTGCACATGCACCAAATCCTCGGTAAGCAGCTCGCCGAGGGTATCCGTGTCTGCGGCTATGAGCGCCGCGACACGGCGCTTCTCGAGTTCCTCGATGGCTTTTTGAATCGACTGGTTCATCTGTGACTCTCCGTGGTGGTCGGGATGAGCGGCGCAATCGGGGCAGCGTGTCTCGTGCAAAGACCGAAGCAGTGATCGCGCCGCGCGCCGGATTTCAAACGTCTTCTGCGACGACCCTGTTTTCGATGTGCCCAATGCCATCGATTTCCACGCGCAGGACGTCGCCGTCTTCCAGAAACTGCGGTGGGTCGAGTGCGACGCCGACCCCGCTCGGCGTGCCGGTTGCGAGAATGTCGCCCGGCTCCAGCGTCATCACCGTCGAGAGATAGGCGATTTGCTCGTAAATATTGTGGATCATATCGTTCGTGCTGGTCGACTGACGCTGATCGCCGTTCACGAACATGCGCATCTCGAGCGCATGCGGATCCTCGATCTCGTCGTCGAGCATCAGCCACGGTCCGATGGGGCCATGCGTATCGAATGATTTGCCCAGCGTCATCGTGCCGGTCCGAAATTGCCAGTCACGTGCCGAAACGTCGTTGACGACCAGATAGCCGCCGATCACCGAGCGGGCGTCGTCCGCGGAGACGTGGCGGCAACGCGTTCCGATCACGACGCCCAGTTCGGCTTCATAGTCCATCTTTTCGGTGGCATTGGGCTTCACCACGTCGTCGAACGGGCCGTTGATGCACGAGACCTGTTTGTTGAACCAGATCTGATATTCCGGCGTTTCGATACCGAGCCTCGTAGCCTCGTCGGCGTGGGCGCGATAGTTCATGCCGATTGCGAGGAATTTTTGCGGCTTCGGAACCGGTGGCAGAAGCCTGACGGAGCTTAGTGGGATACGGGCATCGGCACGATCCTCGACGGCATGGAACGTCTCGATCGCCGCGGCGCCCGCTTCCAGAAACTCGATCACGGTCGTCGGCAGCTGGGGCGCTGCAACGCTGAGATCGACAAGGTGCTGACCGAAGACTTTTCCCAGTCTCGCGCGCCCGTCCGAAAAATTGACCAGGGGCATTTGCATGTTCCTTTGACTTGGCTTCGAATGACGATGATCGACGAGTGCCTATTCGGGGGTGGCACGCCGTTTCAGCGCATCGAGGTCGGCGCGCGAATAGAAGTGGCCGCTTCGGATGACGCCGACGATGGCATGAAGGTTACGCGAATCCGTCAAGGGATTTGCCTGGAGAAGGACCATATCCGCGGCCTTTTCCGGTTCGACCGTACCCATCGTCTGCTCCCGCCCGAGAAAGCGAGCCGCATCGAGCGTGGTCATTTGGAGGATGCGTAGCGGCGAAATGCCGGCCCGCGCGAGCAGATCGAACTCATGATGCAGCGAGGTGGGCGTCAGCCATTGGCCGCCGAAATCGGTGCCGGCGAGCATCTTCACGCCCGCTTCGTCGAAGATCTTCGTGAGTTTCAACTGGGCTTCGAACAGCTCGCGCAACGTCTCGCGATCGGCTGGGGCCACGCGGGCCGTGAAATCGTCGCCGACCTCCGCCCACAATTTTCGGGACTGCGCAGGAACGTCCTTGTTGTCCGGATTGTCGCGGAACATGGGCCCGTCGCCGATTTCCATGGCCTCTAGCCGCGACAGCGTCGGAACCAGCCACATGCCGGTTGCGGCGAGATCACGCGCGAGCGTGCGGCATTTCGCGTCATCATAGGTGGCAAGGACACGGGCGATGATCTTCATGGCCGGGGGCGGCACGGCGAGCATCGGATTGGCCAAGGTCCGCTTCAGCTGTTCAGGCGGCAGCGCCAGCGGCGACCCGCCGTTTTCGGGTATCGCGTCGAGCATCTTTCGGATGACTGCTTCGTCACGCGAGCAGCTGAGCAAGACGCTGATTCCCGGACCGAGATGTTCGATCGAGGTCATGCCGTGACGTGCCGCCTCACGCACATCGACGCGCGGCACCAGATGACCGGCGATCGGTAGCCCTTCTGCCCGTGCCTCGTCGATCGCGGCGAGAAATACATCCTTGCTGGCATCCGCCAGCTTGATGAAATCGGCGCCCTGGCCTTTTTGCCGGCGGATTTCCACGCGCACCCAATCCGGCGTTTCGCTCGCACCGGGCGCTATGATCGCGCCGGGCATGGCGAGGAGCGCCGGCGCTTCTGCCGGAAGCACCGGCTTGCCGGCCGCTCGCGCCGCGAGCAGTTCGGGACCGCCGGCCATCTGCCGGAACCCGGTGATGCCTCCAGTCAGCATGATCGGCAGGCTGGTCTGCGGGCTTGCGGTGTTGAGATTATGGGCGTGCATGTCGTTATAGCCGGGCACCACGAACTTGCCGGGCAGCGACACGCGCTTGGCCGTGCGGATGACCTTGAGGCTCCGCGCCGGTGCAATCTTCACGATCCGTTCGCCCCGGATCCATATTGCGCTGCGCGGATGCAGGGTGCCGGTGCGCGTATCGACCACGGTCACATCGTCGATTACAAGCCCTTCGCGCACGGTCTCTGCCCTCGCCGCGGCGCTCTGCTGGGTAAAGGCGGTAATCGATAGCATCGCCGCCGTGACGATCTTGACGCGGTTATGCATGGAATTTCCTCAGAGCTAGAATTTGAAGCCGATCCGGGCGCCATAAGTGCGCGGTGCAGTCCGCGTCGAGACCAGGATATTGGCGATTGGCTGCGTCGAGGAGAATATTGGGGTACGATTATTCTCGATATTGCGGACGAACGCCGCGATCGACCAGCGTCCGTTCGCCGGACCGAAGCTCAACTGCGCGTTGCTGCGCCAAACGCCCGGCTCGTATTGCTCCGGCAAATATTGGAACCCGATGAAGCGGCCGCCGCGATATTGGGTATCGGCCCCAGCCACCAGTTCGAACTCACCGAAGTGGAAGGTCTGCTGTGCCGCGAGGTTGAGCGTCCATTCGGGCGAGTTGAAACCGGGCTTGCCCGCGCAATCGACGTTGTACCGGTTGGCAGCCGTGTCGAGCGTCGTCGCGCATCCCGTCAACGGCGGAACGCCGGTATTCTGGGTAATATAGGTGAAGGACGTGTTGCGACTGTCGAGATATTGGACGTCCGCACTGATGAGGGTCGTGGGCGTGACCAGCACCCGCGCCTCGACCTCGACGCCGCGAATGCGTGATTGTCCGACATTCTGCGTGATGTTGGTGATGCGTCCAGACAGATCTGGACGGACCGAGGACACCTGCTGGTTGCGATATTCCCACCAGAACCCTTCGAGATTGAACTGCAGCCGATTGCCGAAAAAGCGGTTCTTCGAGCCAATCGTGTAAGCGGTGATATATTCGGGTTCATATGTCTCGAAGCCGGTCGCGGCCGAGAAGCCGCCGGAGCGGTAGCCGGTCTCGACGCTGGCATAGAGCAGCGACTGCGCGGCGAGGTCGAACTCGATCGCGCCGCGATACGTAATCCGGTCGTTGGTGAGGCGCTGATTGTCGCTGCGGTCGGCACGGATGAGCAGCGCGCCGGTCGGCACACCGCCGGCAAACAGCGGGACCGGCGGCGAACCGGCCGCAGGGAAGGGGAAGGGGAATTGCGCAGGTGTCTCCGCGACCGGAAACAGCGGGGCATTCGGGCAGGTCGGCACCCCCGCGACGCGAACCTGGCAGACGATCGTCCCGGAGGCCGTCGTGCCGGTGAACCGCTTGCGATCCTCGGTGTAGCGGATGCCGCCGATGAGCCTCAGCCGATCGTTCAAATGCAGCGTCAACCGGCCGAAGGGGGCGGTGGATTCCGTGGTATAGCGCGCGTTCGAGAAAGCCGCCGCGGCCGAGGTGCTGAGCGAGATCTTCGCCCCGATCGCCTCATGATAATATAGCGCCCCGATCGTATAATCGACGCTGCCGACACGGTTTCCCGCGAAGCGTGCTTCGAGGCTGTATTGCTCATCGGTCTCGCGCTGGAACGCGCCGAAGGCGCCGCTGGTGGCGAGATAGTCGAGCTTGTTGTAGCGCCAGGCTGGGATGATAGAGAGTGTGCCAAGCGCTGTCGTCCAGTCGATCTGCCCGTGCGCGCCGAAGAAGCTGTTGTCCTGATAGGGCGCTATCGCGAGTTGATCGAGGCGGCGTCCGGTGGGACCGGCGTTGATGGTGACGCGGTACGCCTGGGCCGCCGGTGTAAGCACACCATCCGAATTGGGCACGCTCGCCGGCGTGAAAACATAACGGCGTGCAAAGGGGTTGTAGGCGTAGCTGCCATCATAGCCCACGCTTGTTCCGATCCCTCCAAGATGGGCGTAATCTCCCGACAGACGCACCGTGAGATCGGGCGTGAGGTTTGCTTTCAGCTGCAGGCGGAGTGCCGCGATATCCTCGTCCGATGTCCCGTCACGATTATAACCGTCGCGCTTCGAACGCATGCCGGAGATACGAAACGCTCCGTCGTCGCCCATCGGAAGGTTGACCGCCGCTTCGGCAACAAGGGCATCATAATTTCCATAGCTCAGCGAGCCGTGACCCGAAAATTCGCCGGGCTGCGGTTGAGCGGGAATGACGTTGATCGCGCCGCCGGTGGCGTTGCGGCCATAGAGGGTGCCTTGCGGTCCCTTCAGGACCTCGACGCGTTGGAGATCGTAGAAGACACCGACGGTACCGGTGGGGCGGCCGACATAGACGCCGTCATAGTTGAAAGCGGAGGCGGGATCGCTGTTCTGGGTGAGCGTGAAGTTCCCGACGCCGCGGATAAAGATGAGATTGCCTGTGCTGGTGGGCTGGATGGTCAGGGCGGGAACCAGCTCGTTGAGCCGGTCGGCCTGCGTTACACCGGCCTTCAGAAGGGCGGCCTCGTCGACGACATTGATCGCGACCGCTGCGCGCTGAGAGTTTTCGGCGCGTCGCTGCGCGGTGACCACGATATCCTGAAGCCCGCCTTCATCCGCGGATGCCTCCGGCGCGGGCTGGCCCCCGGTCACCGGTTGGTCGTCCTGCGCAAATGCAATCCCCGGGACCAAGCAAGCCGCAGCCGCAGTCGTCATGAGCCAAGTGCGCATTTCATCCCTTCCCTAATTATGTTTTTGTCAGCCGACGGTTCGGCTCTGCCATCGGCTATCGGGCATTCAGACATAGATGAAACGATGGCGGTTTGCTGCATCCGATAGATCATGGGCATCGCTCGGCCTGACCCCTCGACATTCGATCGCAGATCGTCGATCGCCGATCGATGGCGTGGAGCGGGCCCTTGTCTCAGCCTCGCAGGTGGCGTCTTGAGGGCTGCTCGCGGAATTCTTTCTCGGTGATTCGAGACCGCAGAGCGTGTCACCTTGCGATCGCCGAAAATGCCAAATCGAAGTCGCTTCGTCGCGTTCGTGCGACCCTGGTCAAATCTTGACCGATTCAAGCCCGACCGGTCCGCTGGGTGGACGCTTCTTGAGTTCAGCTTCGTCGTCGCCCGCGAGCAACCGCTCACGCAGGACGTCGGGATCGAACTCGACGCCGATCGGATTTATTTCGAAGGCTTCGGTGAAGAAGAATTCGGTCGATTCCTCGACCGTATCGAAATTCTCGACCTGGAATTCGAGATGATTGCCGTCGGGATCGCGATAGTAGAGCGAGGTTGTGGGTCCATGATTGATCGACCAGGCGGGCACGATCCCCAACGCCTTCAGTTGCGCATAATTGTCGAGCAGGTCGTGCAGCGAGTTGTAGCTGAATGCGATATGATGCAATCCAACGTCGGTGCCGTCCTGCTCCTGCAAGCCAGGGATCGCCACGATCGCAATGCGATGATGTTCCTCGTCATAGGAGAGGAACGACAGGCCGGGATTTTCGTAAGCGGGCTTCGCGTGCATCACGAGTTTGTACCAGCTAACCATCTCCTCGAAGCGGAAGGTGCGGAGCACGAAATGTGCCAGCTTGGCCGGCGGAATGATCTTGGCGGCAATTGCGGTTTCGGGGTCAGCGAGCGAAGCCATAATGTTCCTCCATGTCGTCGTCGCGCGGACAATGCGGCGCGTCAGATCCTGTAGTTGTTGCGTCCTTGGAAAATCGGTCTAGCCGCGAACATGGCGCAAGCTACGCTGTCGCAAGCCATAAGCCGATATGGCAGAAGCTTGCATCCGATGCCTCGCAGCTATCGGACACGCACCGCCTGATCTGACGCCGCGGCACGCCACCCTGCTCGTCACGATGCCTGCCAGCTATCGCGCAACGGCATACTCTATCTGCACGGATGCACCGCTTCGCCCTAGCTGGACGTCTCGCCCTTTCGGGTCAGGTGTCGGCAGGCTTTCTGCCGGGCGCCCGGCGTCGGGGCCAAATCCAGACTGGAGACTATCATGGCCAAGGTCATCATTTCCTGCGCGATCACCGGCGGCATCCACACGCCGACGATGTCGGACGCGCTGCCGATCACGCCCGAGCAGATCGCCGAAGAATCGATCGCGGCCGCCGAGGCCGGGGCCGCGATCATTCATTTGCATGCGCGCCGCCCCGAGGACGGGCATCCTACCGGCGATCCCGAGGTGTTCGCGCGCTTCCTGCCCGTGATCAAGCAGCGGACCGACGCGGTCATCAACCTGACCACGGGCGGCAGTCTGACCATGCCGGTCGAGGAGCGCATCGCTGCGGCGCGGCGCTTTCAACCGGAGGTGTGCTCGCTCAACATGGGCAGCATGAATTTCGCGCTGTTCCCCGTGGCCGGAAAGATCACCGAGTGGAAATATCCTTGGGAAAAGGAGTATATCGCCAACTCGGACGATTATGTCTTCCGGAACAGCTTCCGCGACATCGCCTATATGTTCGAGACCCTGGGCGGAATGGGGACGAAATACGAACATGAATGTTACGATCTGTCGCATCTCTACACATTGGCGCACTTCGTCGATCGCGGGCTGATCAAGCCGCCCTTCTTCGTCCAGATGGTGTTCGGTATCCTGGGCGGTGTCGGCGCCCATCTTGAAAATCTCGTCTTCATGAAAGAGGCCGCCGACCGCCTGTTCGGGGCCGAAAATTACAAATGGTCGGTCCTCGCGGCAGGACGTCACCAGATGCCGTTCATTACACAGGCCGCGCTGCTCGGGGGGCACGTCCGCGTCGGACTGGAGGACAGCCTCTATATCGGCCGCGGCGAACTCGCGACGTCGAACGCGCAGCAGGTCGAAAAGATCAAGCGCATCCTGGCCGAGCTCGGGCACGAGCCCGCCACCCCGGCGGAAGCGCGCGAAATGCTCGGCCTCAAAGGTGCTGATCGGACGCTGATTTGAATTCCGCCATCGCCGAACGGTGAGATGCATTGTATCGGGCGGTCCCGGCGCGGCGTTCGCCGCCTTGAAGCACAGGATGTAGCTATGAAAACCGTGATCGATCCGTCGCGGCGCGAGATCGTCGAGACGCTCGAGCAGCTCGATACGCAGTTGTTGTGGCTTTCCTCATGGATGATCCACAACGCCAACCATGTCCGCGAAAAGCGCGACGGGCTGAAGGTTGGCGGGCATCAGGCGAGCTGTGCGTCGATGACCGCGATCATGGCGGCCTTATATTTCCATGCGCTCGGACCCAATGACAAGGTCGCGGTCAAGCCGCATGCCGGTCCGGTCCTCCATGCGATCCACTATCTGCTCGGCAACCAGTCGCTCGACCGGATGCAGCGCTTTCGCGGGCTCGGCGGCGTGCAAAGCTATCCGAGCCGGACCAAGGATGCGATCCCGGTCGATTTCTCGACCGGCTCGGTCGGGCTGGGCGTGGCGGTGACCGCATTCAGTTCGCTTGTTCAGGACTATCTGATCGCGCATGGCCGGATGAAGGCCGACGATGCCGGGCGGATGATCGCGCTGATGGGCGATGCGGAGCTCGACGAGGGCAATATCTACGAGTGCCTGATCGAGGGCTATAAGCACGACCTGCGCAACTGCTGGTGGATCGTCGATTATAACCGCCAGAGCCTCGACGCGACGACAGCGGACCGCATGTTCCGCCGCTTCGACGATATTTTTGAGACGTGCGGCTGGCGGGTCGTCACGCTCAAATATGGCAAGAGGCAGCAGGCGGCGTTCAAGAAGCCGGGCGGCAAGGCGCTCGAACAATGGATCGACGGCTGCCCCAATGCCGAGTTTGCGGCGTTGACCTATCAGGGTGGCGCGGCCTGGCGGACGCGATTGATGACGGACATCGGCGGCAAGTCCCATGTCCAGAAACTGCTCGAGAGTTACGACGACGATGCACTGGCGAAGCTGATGACCAATCTCGGCGGGCATTGCATCGAGAGCCTCATCGAGGCGTTCGACGGTGCGCAGGACGACACGCCGACGCTGTTTATCGCCTACACGGTCAAGGGGCATGGCTTGCCGCTGGCAGGGCACAAGGACAATCACTCGGGCATGATGAACCCGGCGCAGATGGAGGGCTTCCGCAAGGGCCTTGGCATCGCCGAGGGTCAGGAATGGGAGAAATGGGGCGGGCTCGGCGATAATCTCGCCGCGCGGCTTCAGGCGCTCGTCGACAACAGCCCGATCGCCCGCAAGCCGGGCGAAGGGCAGGCCGGGACGGTACCCGTCCCGGCACGCTTTCCGGTTCCCGAGGGCATGGAGCAATCGACCCAGGCCGCGTTCGGACGCGTCTTGCTCGATCTTGCCAAGTCGGGCGAGCCGCTGGCCGATCGCATCGTCACCACAGCCCCCGATGTCACCCAAACCACCAATCTGGGCGCGTTCGTCAACCAGCGCGGGTTGTTCCGCCGACAGGAACTTGCCGACGTATTCCAGAAGGCCCGCATCCCTTCCGCGCAGAAATGGGCGCAGCATGCTGCCGGGCAGCATATCGAGCTCGGCATCGCCGAGCATAATTTTTTCCTGATGCTGACCTCGCTCGGGCTGGCAGCGCCGCATTTCGGCACGCGTCTGCTGCCGGTGGGGACAGTCTACGATCCGTTCATCGCGCGCGGGCTCGATGCGCTAAACTATGGCTGTTACCAGGACAGTCGCTTCCTGCTGGTCGGGACGCCTTCGGGCGTTACGCTGGCGGCCGAGGGCGGCGCACACCAGTCGATCAACACTCCGCTGATCGGTATGGGCCAGCCCAATCTCACGACGTTCGAGCCTGCCTTCGCCGACGAGGTGGCGCTGATGATGCGCTGGGCGTTCGATCATATGCAGCAGCCCGGCGGCAGCTCGGTGTATCTGCGCCTCACAACGCGCCAGATCGCGCAGGTCGCGCGCGCGGGGAATGAATGGGAGGAAGATGCGCTAAAGGGCGGGTACTGGCTCCGCCGGCCCGCCGCGGGTGCCGACGCGGCGATCGCCTTCTGCGGTGCGGTTGCGCCCGAGGCACTGGCGGCGTGGGAAGAACTCGCCGACGACTTGCCCGGGCTCGGCCTGCTCAATGTCACCTCGCCCGACTTGCTGCACCGCGGCTGGTCGGCCCGTCGCGCGGCGCGCTGGAACGGATCGGCGGCGACGCCCTGCCACGCCGAGACTTTGCTGTCCGCGCTGGCGCCGGGCGCGGGTCTTGTGACGGTGCTTGACGGCTCCCCCGGCGCATTGTCGTGGCTTGGCGGGGTCAAGGGTATGCGGGTCAGCCCGCTCGGCACCGACCGCTTCGGCCAGACCGGCGACCTGCCCGATCTCTACTGCACTTACCGGCTCGATGCAGAGGCGATCGCCGACGCGGCGGCCGAGCTGTTTCTGGACAATTGACCCATGGCGATCGAACTGACGATGCCGGCGCTCTCGCCGACGATGGAGAAGGGCACCCTGGCGAAATGGCTGGTAGTCGAGGGCGACGCGGTCAAGGCCGGCGATTGCATCGCCGAAATCGAGACCGACAAGGCGACGATGGAATATGAGGCAATGGACGAGGGCATTGTCGCCCGCCTGCTGATCGCCGAGGGGACCGACGAGGTCGCAGTCGGTACCGTTATCGCGCTGCTCGCTGAGCCCGGCGACGCCTCGTCCGCGCGACTGCCCGAGGCGGTCGCGCCAGCTTCGGCAGAGGCTCCGCCTATCTTGGCGCCTGCCGAACTGAAGCATGCTTTTGCTCCGACCGCGCCGGCGCCGGTCGCCGACGCGCTCCTCCAGCCGCGTCGCACCCCGCCTGCCGACCGTATCAAGATCAGCCCGCTCGCGCAGCGCATCGCAGACAAGAAGGGCATCGACCTGGCCCTGATCACCGGCTCGGGCGTCAATGGCCGGATCGTCCGCGCCGATCTGGGCCTCGCACCGGCAGCCATGGTACCGCCCGCAGCGGTTGGTGCCGCGCCGGCAGCGCCTGCCTGCGCTCCGCCGCCCGCCGGCGTGCCGGTCGAGACGATCAAGCTTTCGAGCATGGGCCGGACGATCGCTCGCCGCCTGACCGAGAGCAAGACGAGCGTCCCGCATTTCTACCTCACCGCGCGCTGCAATCTCGACCCGCTGCTCGCGCTGCGCGCTGAGCTCAACGCCGCGCTCGCCCCGCGCGGGGTCAAGCTCAGCGTCAATGACATGCTGATCAAGGCGCTCGCACTCGCGCTTCATCATGTGCCCGATGCCAATGTGCAGTTCGGCGGAGACGTACTGCACCGCTTCGCCCGGGCCGACATCGCAATGGCGGTGGCGATCGATGGCGGGCTGGTCACGCCGGTGATCCGCGATGCCGGCAATATGTCGCTTTCCGCTATCGCGGGCGCGAGCAGGACGCTCGTGCAGAAGGCGCGCGACGGCAAGCTGACGCCACAAGACTATGATGGCGGCACCGCGTCGATCTCCAACCTCGGCATGTTCGGCATCGATGAGATGGTCCCGGTGATCAACCCGCCGCAGGCTCTCATCCTTGGTATCGGCGCCGGGATCGAACAGCCGTGGAAGGTCGACGGCCAGCTGGGCCTCGCCACCGTGATGGCCGCGACCGGGTCGTTCGATCACCGCGCGATCAAAGGCGCTACCGCTGCCGAATTCATGTCCGCGCTTCGCGAGGCTGTCGAGACGCCGATGCTCTTGTGCCACTGAAAGCAAGACCGCTTCCTTCTCTTTGCGGCCGCAATCATGTCGCACGCCCTGACCATCGCATCGCGGCGCGACGTGGACAGCTCTGAAACAGATGCGAGCCGGATCCCTGGTTCGCATCCATGAAATCGCAATCAGAAGCTGGTGGTCAGCCGCACGCCCAAGGTGCGCGGGTTTCCTACGAAACAGCGCAGACCAGTCCCGGTCGTCGGGTTGCGGAGGCCAAGCGGCGCGTCGAAGACCTGCACCGCGATATTGGTGCAGTAGCGCTTGTCGGTGAGATTGTCGCCGAACAGTGCGATGGACCAGCGATCGTCCCGGCCGAAGAGCGTGGCGCGCGCGCTCAGCAGCGCATAGCCCGGTTGGATGGTGAAGGGGTTCCCGTCGATCGTCGTCCCGGCATAATGCCGGCCTGTGTAGGACAAGTCGCTCCGCAGGCTGACCCGGAGACCGTCATTCACGGGCGCCGAATATTCGATACCGGCGGTGCCGGAAACCTTGGGCGAGAAGGTCAGCGGATAGCCGCTCAGATCATGCGTCGCCGGCGTCAAGCCCGGAATGTTCGGCGCGTTGGGATAGGATTTGAACTTGGAGTCGAGATAGGCGATCGCCGCATTCAGCTGCAGCCGCTCGATGGGCTTCAAGGTCATTTCGGCCTCGATGCCCTGCTGGCGGAGCGACCCGACATTCTGAACCACCGGCGTGATTCCGAAGAGCGCGCGCTCCTGGAAATCACTCACATCCATGCGATAGGCGGTGGCATTCAGCGTCAGGACGCGATCGCTCGTCTGGAATTTGAAGCCGAGTTCATAATCCTCCACTGTCTCGGGGTTGAAAACGCGGAGCTGGCCAAGGGCGGTATTCGCGTTGCCGGAGTTGAACCCGCCGGATTTGAAGCCGGTCGAATAGGTTGCGAACAGCATCAGGTCGCGGCTCGGACGCCAGGCGAGGTTACCCGATAGGTCCAGCGACCCTCGCTGGAGGACAGCTGCGTCGTCTCATTGGTCTGGATCGAGGCCGCGGCGGGATTGAAGTTCCGGCCGACGAAGCTCCCGTCCTTATCGTCGTGCGTATATCGTGCGCCGAGCGTCAGATCGAGCGTCGGCACGATCTTCACTGTGCCTTGCAGATAGCCGGCGATGCTCGATGTCCGCTGGTTGAAGACGAACAGCGCCGCCGGATCTCGCGGTTGGCCAGGCAGGCTGGTCTTGTTGCGGCAGGCGCGATCAGGTTGCAAAAATTTTCCGAGATGTTGAAATTATAATTTATCCGCAGGTCTTCGCGATAATAATAGAGGCCGCTGACGAAGCCCAGGCGGCCGCCGAGCAAGTCCTCCGGCGAACCGAGCTGGAGTTCGTGACCCTGATTCTTGCTGCGCCAGAAATTGTCGCGGGCGAGGACGAGGATCGGAAGGAAGGAACCGTCGCCGTCCTGCTCGAGATTGTCCCAGTCGCGGTAGGCGTCGGTCAGCTTAAGCGCAAAGTCGCCGAGCTCCAGTTCGAACTGGCTGGAAACGCCCCAGTGCTTGGAGTCGATATGATTGCCGGCGGTATATTGATTGGTTTTGCGGTCGCTCCGATCGAGGTCGACAGGCGCGCCCAGCCTCGCCGTGAGCCTCGCCGGCGTAAGCGTGTTCGGGAGAAACGTGGTATATTGCCAACCACCGCCGCGGGTAAGCGTATAGTCCGCCCGGCCCGTTCAGGTCAGGCTGTCCGACAGGCGCGCGCGTAACGTGCCGCGCACGGCATAATTGTCGACGCCGCTCCTGCCGCCCGTCCCCGTCGTTTTCCAGTAGCCGTCGAACAGCTGGACCAGTCCCGCCACCCGCAGCGCGACATCCTCGCCGAGCGGCAGGTTGACCGCGCCATCGAGGCGGTAGCGGTCTCCCGTCCCGATTTCCGCGGCCAGATTGCCTTCGAAACGGTCGGTCGGCGCCTTGGTGCGGATGTTGAGCGCACCCACGGAGGCGTTCCGGCCGAACAACGTGCCTTGGGGGCCGGACAAGACCTCGATCGCGTCGAGATCGAGGAGGGCACCGTACATCGCGCCCGGACGGGCGATATAGACGCCGTCGAGGAAGGTCGCGACGCTTGGTTCGATCGCACTGTTGCCGAGCGATCCGATCCCGTGGATCGACAGGCGCACGCCAGAGGTTCCCGGCCCGTTGCCGCCTCTTAGCGTCGGCGCGATGCGCGGCAGATCCTGCAGCGTCTGGACATTGGCTGCCTCGAGGCGGGCGCTGCCGAGACTGGTGATTGCGATCGGCACGTCCTGGAGCCGTTCGGAGCGGCGCTGCGCGGTGACGATGATCTCGCCTGCGTCCGGAGCGGGCGGGGCGCCCTCGATCTCGGATGTTTGCGGCTGTGCCTCCTGCGCCAACGCGGCGTTGGACGTGGCGCAAGTCAGGACGATACTCGTTAAATACAGGAAGCTCTTCATCTTCCCCTCCCTTGCTGCCGGCTATTTCATGCCTGACCATGGTTTTGATCGGCTGCCGGAACTCGGATATTTCGCCCGCCCGCTGTGCTCCGGAGCAGGCTGTGGTCCGCTTCCACCGCTCTTTCTTTCGCTCGCGTCGGTTCGCCCGAGCCTCTGCAAAGTGCACGTCTCCAGTCGCTGGCCACAGATCGCGATTTGCGAATTGCGATAGCTGCCAGCTATCGTACGCGGCGGAGCGTCATCTTTCCTCGAAGCGCGCCTGTGCGAGTTAAGGGGCAAAGGAGAGAGAGGATGGCACAGTGGAATCGACGCGCGGTGATCGCGGGCGCCTTGGCGGCGCCCGTCGTGAGCAGTGTCGCTCGCGCGAGCGGGGAGGTCCGTATACCGGTGATCGCCACCGAAGAGGCTTTTGCGACGCCCGAACTGATGGCGGCGCTCGACGCGGGCCCGCCGGGCATGACCGATGCCGAAAAGGCCTATACGAGCTTGCTCCGCGGCGGCACCGGTGCCGCAGCTTCAGAACTGACACGGAAGCTGTGCAGCATCGACGCGCGTCTGGAGGATATGGACGCGAACGGCGTCGATATGCATCTGCTAAGCGTCACGATTCCCGGTCCACAAGCCTTTCTTCCGGAGGAGGGTGCGCGAATTGCCCGGCAATTGAATGACGGGCTGACGGCCATCATCCAGGCCCATCCGACGCGCTTCGCCGGACTTGCCGCCATTGCACCGCAGAACCCGGCAGCCGCGGTGCGCGAAGTGGAGCGCGCGAAACAGCTTGGCCTGAACGGCGTGATCGTCAATTCGCACAGCTTCGGCGAGTATCTCGACGAGCCCAAATTCCGTCCCATTCTCGCGGCCCTCGAAGCCCAGGACATGCCGCTCTATCTTCATCCGCGTTCGCCTTCGCAGGCGATGGTCGGACCTTACGTGAATTTCGGGCTGAGCGGTGCCTTGTGGGGATATGGCGCGGATACGAGCCTGCATCTGCTGCGCATGATCTTTGCTGGCGTGTTCGACGAGTTTCCCCGCCTGAAAGTCGTGCTCGGCCATATGGGGGAGGGCATTCCCTATTATTTCACCCGGGTCGACAATCGCTATCGCAACCTGATGGCCCGCGGCGGCGAGAAGCTGGGCCTCAAACCGCTACGACAGGGACCCAGCGAATATTTCAGGACCAATATATTCATTACCACCAGCGGCACCTTTTCACATGACGTTCTGCGCTATTGCGTCGATATATTGGGCGCCGGGCGCATCCTGTTCGCCATCGACTATCCCTATGAGCGCAGCGATGAAGCGATGCGTTTCATCCGGACCGCCAATTTGTCCCAAGCCGACGCGGAACGGATCGCCTACCGCAACGCGCAGGAATTATTCGGGATCAAGAATCGCGCATTTCCTGGGCTTTGACCGCTGTCTGGCTTGACGAGTTCATTCCAGCCCCGAGGCGCGCAGATGATAATTATGTCCGGCCTTTCGCGTGAGATCGCAAAGCCGTTCGGCCAGCGGCGTCAAGGGCACGTCCGCCCGCCGGACGATGCAGATCGGCGCGGCATGGAGCGCGTCGGCGAGATCGATCGTCTGCAAGCCCTCCTTGCTCGGGGCGAAATCCATCCATTGCATCGGCAAGACGGTGAGTAGGTCCGAATTCGCGACGGCCAGCAGCGTCATCAGCGCGGACTGGCAATGCACTACGACCTCCGGTTCCTCCAGCCCCGCGTTATGGAACATCGTCTCGAACTCCACCTCGCCATATTGCGTGGAGAAGGAGGGTCGGACCCATTGCGCATCGCGCAGTCCGGCAAGCGTTTTTGTGCCCGCCAGCGGATGTCCTTTTCGCGCGACCACCATGCGCCGGTTGTCGAAAAGCTTCTCCACCGACAGCGTCGCAGCGGACAAATGTTCGTCGAGCGGACCCACGTAGAAATCGATCTCGCCTGTGAGAATATTATGCTCGATCGGCTGGAACAGGCTCTCGGTAAGCTTGAGCAGAGCGTTCGGATAGGTGCGGCGAAATGCGCCGAGAATCGACGGCATGAGCGCGAGGCCTGATGCGGACGACAGGGCGACCGAGACTTCACCGACGAAATTTCCTTTCGCCTGCTCGAGTTCCTCATAGGCCCGGCGGAGTTCCGACTGAATCGCCATGGCGCGTCGGACGAAGATATTGCCGAGCTCCGTAGGCGTGACGCCATTTGCCCGGCGCGTGAAAAGCGAGACGCCCAGTTCATTCTCCGTATCGCGAATGCTGCGCGTGATCGTCGGCTGGGTGATGCCGAGTTGCCGGCTGGCTGCGCGGAGGCTCCCGGCCTCGGCGACGGCGACCACATCGCGGATATGACTGAGCTTCACGAAGGTCTTCTCCAATGCCTGAGCTGATCGAAGTGCTCATTTGCGATAGATGCGGAGCATAATATTCCTGCGCTCCCCGATCTTCAAATAGTCTCTCAGGCGAAGTCGCGCTGTTTGCGGATCATCAGAAGGGCGGCGGCAGCGAGGGCAGGCATCGCCATGATGATGGAAACCGCGCCGCGCTCATATCCGGCGGAGAACAGAAAACCTCCCAAAAGCGGACCGAGAGCGCTCCCGAACCGCCCGACGCCGATGGCGAAGCCGATGCCCGACGCCCTCGCGGTCGCGGGGAAGCTCCTGGAAAGAATGGCGTAGAGATTGACCATGCCGCCGATCGTGCTCGCACCCACGACGATCGACAGCGCAACCAGCAGCGGCAATTCTGTCGGTACGACCCCGAATGATGCGATGGCGAGGCCGGTCAGCGTGATGGCGCCGATCACGACCTGCTTCAACCCCAGCCGGGGAACCAATGCCGCGAAGACGGCGCCGCCGGCGACGCCGCTTACACTCATCATGGTGGCCGTTAACGCGGCTTGAGATACGCTATAGCCCGCGCCGGTGATAAGCGACGGGATCCAGCTCTGGATATAATAGAGTGACAGGCTGAACAGGAAGAAGATCGCCGTGACCACGAGTGTGTGTGGAAGTTCCGCGCGCGCCAGAAGCAGCCGGATCGAGCGGCGCTGGGCAAGCGGAGCTATGGGCTCGGCCGGAGCGGTCTCCGGCTGGCCGCACCGCCTGAGCAGCGCATTGAGGCGGGCCTGGGCCGCGGGACCGCCACGGGTGAGAATTCCCACGATCGATTCCGGAAGCCAGAACAGCACGATCAGCAGCATGACGATGCCAAGTCCACTGGCGACAAGGAATAGCGAGCGCCACCCCAGCGCCGGGATCATCCAGGCCGCGAGGAGGCCGCTCAGGATCGCGCCCGCAGGCAGTCCGAGATTGACGAGGGCGACCGAGAGGTCGCGCCGCTTCGCATTCGAAAATTCGGCCGCGAGCGGATTGATGACCGCAGCCATGGTGCCGACGCCCAGCCCCGTGAGAAGACGCGATCCGATGAGGCCATATAGGCTGCCGCTCAACGCGGTCCACATCGTGCCACAAATCATCAGCAGGAGGCTGAGCACAAGCAAGTTACGCCTGCCGTAAATGTCCGCCAGGGGAGACAGGAACAGCGATCCGAGCGCCATGCCGGCCAGCGCTGCCGACAAGACCGCGCCGATCGCAGCCGCGCCGATCTCCATCTCCTGCGCGATGACCGGCGCCGCGAAGGTGATCGCGAAGAGATCGATTCCATCGAGCGCACACATCGCAAGAAGAGCGAGAATGGAAAGCTTTTGCACGCGGTGCATCGGGGCTTCCAGAAACGCTTGCCAGAAACGCGGCAAAGTCTCGGTCATCCGACGTTCGCCTCGGCGGCGGTCGCGACCGGGGGTGCCGCCACTTTGCCCGCGGCAAAGGCGAGCATACCCGGCGCCCAGACATCGCCACGCCAGGCGACATGCTGGTCGGGCCGGATCAGCGCCAGCGGCTTTTCATAGCGCTCAGCGAGGCGAGAGTCATCGAGCCTCACGATTGTCAGCGGGATGCCCGTGGTGGCGGCTTCCCGCTCCGCCCCGAGTGTTTCTACGTTGCCGAAGACGAGGAGCGTGAACCCGGGACCGAATTGATCGTAGAGCGAGGATCCGTCGGCGAGCCACCCATGGGGGGCCAGGCTGCCGGGCGCTGCGCTCGGAACATAGTCGAGCGACATGCGCCATTCGGCTTCGGTGCCGTCTTCGGCGATCACGGGCGAACCCAGGTACCGCAAGCCCAGCACGACACCCAGGGTGTAGAATTCCCGCCCTTTCGTCGTCGCGATGATGTCGGCCACTTCCCGCCGGATCGCGTCGCCTGCGGGTCCTTCGTCCTCGATGCCGTCCCGGAAGAGGGTAGCCGGCTGGGTTCCGTGATTGCTCTCGGCCTCGTCCATTACCAGATTGTGCACCGGTCTCCGCTCCGCTTCATAGCTGTCGAGTAAGGCAGGGCCACCCCAGCCCTGCAGCACCGCGCCAAGCTTCCAGCCGAGATCGACCGCGTCCGCAACTCCCATGTTCATACCGAAGCCACCGAACGGCGGATGAAGATGGCACGCGTCGCCCGCCAGGAACACGCGCCCTTCGCGATATTTATTGGCCAGCAGCCGGCTCGCGAACCACATGTCGGAGCTGAGGATCCGATAGGGCAGCTCGATGCCGGTCGATCGCTTGATCAGTTCGACTGCTTCTTCGTCGGTGATTGTCTTCTCGGGCGGCAGGGTCAGCGGCATGAAGAACCAAAGATCGCCTTCATCCATCGGGCCGATTACACTCGGGCTTTCGGGATTGACCTGCCAGTACATGACGCCCGGCCCATGTGCGTGCGCATCGCCGAGACCGGGCGCGTGGAAGATGATGTTGTAGTTTCGGGAGAGATTGGATCGGCCTTCCATCTCGGCGCCCATCGCCTCGCGCACGGCACTGCGCCCGCCGTCGGCGCCCACCAGATAGTCGGCCTCGATCACACGCTCCTCGCCGGTGCTGACGGAAAGCAGGGTGACGCGAACGCCGGCCTCGTCCTGATCGAACGAGACAAATTCGCAGCCATATTCGATCTCGACGTTCTCGAGACCGGTGAGCCGATCCCGGAGGACGCTCTCAAGCTTATATTGTGGAATCCACTGCCCATGTTCGGAGTAGCGATCGTCGCGTGTCGGTGCACCCTGAAGCGCGTTGGCAAAGCGGGTCAGAGAATGTCCAGACAGGCGCGTTACGAAGTGCACATCTGTCGGATAATCGATGCCGAACGGAGATGCTTCGGCCAAAGCTTCGGCAATTCCCCAACGGCGGAGCAGCTCGCGTGTCCGAACATTGGTGGTCTTGGCGCGCGGAGCATGGCCGCCACGCATCTCCCGCTCGACGAGAAGGCACTCGATGGAACGTGTGCCGAGTTCAAGCGCGGTGGCGAGCCCTGTCGGCCCTCCGCCAACGATAATGACACGAGGTTGCTTGCTCTTGCCGGAAGCTAGGGAGTCGCTTGGTTTCATGCGGCGACGCTAGCCCGCCGTCGGACGATCTAAGATATGGCAGAACATCGTGAGCGATGCTTCGTGGCTATCAGGCGATACGTGGTGATGAAGAACTCCGCAGAAATCCACGACGGATAGCTGATCGAGTACGGGAGCCGCACGCGCGGAGCGCGATGGGTCAGAGAGCCACTAGGTATCGTTTACATTCAGAGGCAACATTTGAGAGTGGCGACGAGGTATAGGAAGCCCGCATAGGGACTGGAGGCGCGTCGCAACACGCTACGATCGCTGCCCAGGAGCCTTCTTCTCCGCTATCGCTCTCGCCGCAACCTTCATCTTCTGGCTCTGATCAGTGAGCCCTGACCCTAACGATCGCACGGCAACCGGAAGTTCGCTCCGGAAGAGAAAAAATAATAATAACATCAGGGGTTTCGATGCCGCATGATTTTAGCGATGCGGCTTGGGCTATGCTGGTGCACGATGGCGCGCGCATGCGGCTGTTGATTTGCTGCGCCGCTGGCACCGCTCCTACATGTTCACTCCTATATACGCGGCATCGATCCCCCCTAAAACACGACCCCACGCTCGAATAAACGGGCCCGCCTGCGAGATAAGGGGGAAAAGTGGTGGATGACCGGGCCTTGATTTTTGGAGCAGCCGGCCATCTGGGCCTGCCGCTTGCTCGATGGGTGCGCTACAAAAGCCCTGAAACGAAGTTGCGGCTCGTGTCACGCAACGCCGATCAGCGCCAGCGGCTCCAGGCAGACTTTCCCGATGCCGAGGTGGTTGCGGCAGACTATCTCGACCCCGCCAGCATGGCTGCGGCCTTGGAGGGAATTTCCGCCGCCTTCATCGTGACGCCGGATTTTCTCGATGAGCAGAGGGCGATGGAGATTCTATGTGCCGAGGCCACATCCAAGAAGGGCTTACGGCAGATCGTGCGAATTCTCGGCAATCTTCCTTACACCAAGCTCAGCGATATCCCTGAAAGATGGCGGAGCATCGGCGGCACGCTGACGCAGCACCATGTCGCAAGAGCGGTTCTGGACGGCAGCGGGTTGCCCGTGACCTATCTGAACATGCCCGCGTACCTCATGGATGATCTGGTCAGATGGAGTGGGCCGATCCGCGAACAGAACCTGTTCGTGATGCCGTATGATCGCCGACATAGCTGGGTTGACCCCGCTGACATCGGCGAGGCTGCTGCGAATATCATCATGAGCCGCGACGATCGGCATATCGGTCAATATTATGATGCTGAATGTGGACATGACGTTTTTCGGTTCGGCGATGTCGCGAAGATATTGAGCGACGTCTTTCGCCGGCGAATCGATTATGATGAGAGTCCGGAGACGTGGCGATCGCTGAACGGGCCTCGCTACAAGGCGCTCTACGGCGATCATGCCGAGGAATATTTTTTGGCCTTCTACCATTTCGAGCAGACGCATGAGTTTTCTGTCCGCAACAGCAATGTCCTCGAAACCCTGCTCGCCCGCGAGCCAACCTCCCTTCGCTCTTGGATAAAGTGCAACGCGAATGCCGTGCTTCCGCAATGACCATTGGATGGGCGAACGGGCGCATTCATCGCGTGACCATCGCGAGCCGTTCATATGGGTTCGCCAGACGATGGAGCGGGCCGTGAGAAAGAATCCTGGAGATGCTTTCGCCGCGAGAGACGCGAATTGCGGTTCGTCGTGGCTCTATCCGATGGTGTCCGCGACGCGTGGTCCAGGCTCGGATGCGGCCTCCCCGCTGCGAGAGCGTCCGCCGCTTTCGATCCCAGCCTTTGCTGCGGAAAGATTCATCACATCTCGCCATTCGCATGTTTCATTGGGCGGTTCGCGTCGACGTTTCTCCATCGCTTCGCCGGGCGCACCCGGTAAATCTTCCGTCGTCGCGTCGATCAAGTGACGCTGTTCTCGCAGCTTTGGAAATACAGAGGGGGCGATCATCCAAGCTATGCAGCTCAAAACGCTGCGGATGGATTACGATCGGAGGGCATGTTGTGCGGCCCTCCCGCTGACGCGCATCGGCCAGCACTCGCCCGGCCGTCGATGCCGTCCCGCCGTCGCGATTTCAGCTGTCATCGCGCGATGCCTGACGAGGCCAAAGGTCGACCTGGATTGCATGCGGGCGGCACGCCGCAAGCACGACCTGAAGCAAGTCGGCCCCGGCGATATCGACGCGTGACGCGCAGTCGTCAGGACCCCGTCGGTCAACATCGGTCGCGACAGGGTCAAGCCACGATGCGCAGTCGCCAGGCAAAGCAGGTCGATTGTGGTGCCAGGAAGAATGTTGTCAAGCAAAGATGCGAGTTAACACCTATTGTAACGGTATAAATAATAAATCTATTAAAATATAATTGACTGATCTGCCATGATTGATGCGAGCGGGAAATATCTTTCCGGTCAGTATCGTAGTATTATTATAGTATATTAATAACAATAAGTATTTATCGGAGAATTTATTGAGAAAATTTGGCGGATCATAAATAAATGGGGGGGTGGGCATGGAAGCGAAGAGTCTCGACAATCTGAAGGCGTTATCTTGCGCGGCGTTAGGATTGGTTCTGTCCACTCCGGCTGCCGCTCAAGGGCGTGCAGAAGATAAGGCAGCAGAAGGCCGGGCCAGCGTCGAAGCGGCGGCGGACGCGGAGCCCGACTGGTCCAACGAGCTGATCGTCACCGCGCGCAGACAGTCCGAAACCATCACCGATGTGCCCGCTACCGTCAACGTCGTGAGCGACGAAGCGCTGAGCGCTCGGCTGGTTGGGTCAGGACTGGACCTGAGCGGCATAACGCCGGGCTTCCAGCTATATAATGCGTTGGGCGGGTCGGCAGCACCGACGATCCGCGGCCTGGGCTCGAACACGGCCGTATTCTCGATCGAGGCGTCCGTGGCCAGTTTTTTTGACGGCGTCTATGCCGCTCATCCCCGCGACTATGTCTCGCCAATTTTTGACGTCGACCGGATCGAGGTCATCAAGGGTACCCAGTCGACCACGCTCGGCAAGAATATCACCCTGGGCGCCGTCAGCTTCGTCAGCCGTCGTCCAGGCGATGATCTCGGTTTCGATATCACCGCCAGTCACGAGTTCAACTTCAACAGCACCCGCCTCGAGGGGGGCATCGACATTCCGCTCAGCGACAGCTTGCACGTGCGCTTGGCGGGCTACTACAACAATGAAGGCGGCTATGTTCGTAACCGCCTGCGCGGCGTCGACGAGCCCTCGCGCAAGATCGTCGGCGGGCGAATGGTTGCCGTGTGGGAACCGACCGACAGCCTGTCGGCGACGCTCATCTATCAACTCGATCGCTACAAGGAAGCCGGCCAGAATATCCACCTTATTCGCGATGGACTGGGCGTTCCGGGAAGCGTGAGCATTCGCCAACTCGCCGCATCGATCGGCCAGACGGATTTCGCGATCGGCCCGCTGATCTCGTACAACGGTTATCCAGACCGTCCGCCCTATGACGATCAGAAAAGCCATCGCGCGACGCTCATCGTCGCCTACGAGCTCGGCGAATTCACCCTTAGTTCGCAGACGGCTTATGTGAACTGGAAGGATCGACGTCGTAACGACCTCGATTTCACCGCCGCCAGCATGTACACCTTTCAGGTCACCGAGCCGAACGAACTCTTTTCGCAAGAACTTCGGCTTTCTTCGCCGGTCGACAAGTCATTCAGCTATATGGGCGGTGTCTATTATCTGTGGAATAAATGGGGCGTTGATCAGGTCCTCGATTTTCAGGCGCCGTGGCCGCGGAGCGGTGCTCTCAACCACTTCTACGAGCAGGACGTGAACTCCTACTCGGGTTTCGTGCAAGCCAATGCCAGTCCGCTCGAAGCGATCAAGCTTAGCGCCGGCGCCCGCTACACCCGCGAGACAAAGGGCGGTCGCTTCTTCCGCACCGAACTGCGTCCGGGTTCGGCCACCGCGATCTTCGCGCCGTTCCCCGAGTTCAGACTGTCGCGCAAGGAGAATAATCTCGACTGGTCGCTATCGGCGCAATATTATCTCGACAGCCGGAACGTCATTTACGCATCGGCATCGCGCGGCAGCAAGAGCGGCGGCTTCCAGACGCTTCCGTCCAACCCCGCTCTTACGGAGTTCGAAGGGGAGCAGGCGCTTACCTATGAGGTCGGCGTGAAGCTGCAGCCGGCCGCGACAGCGTCGCTTGAGCTCGCGCTGTATAACACGACGGTCAAGGATTTTCAGTATAATATCAACACCTCACTTGGCAATGTTATCACCAATGCCAAGGTCCGGACACGCGGCGTGGACACAAGTTTCCACTGGCGGCCATTCCCAGGCATGCGGCTGCAGGGGGGAGTGGTCTATGCCGACGCGATCAACGTCGAGGCGTTCCCGGGTGCGCCAGCGGGCACGCGCGCCGTGCGCGCACCCAAATGGACCGGCAGCGTGGCCGCCTATTATGAAACCGCCCTGACGCCGAACCTCGATCTCAGCATCAATCCCTTCGTCGACTTCAGCTCAAGTCAGTATCACCAGCTGCCCTCATTCAATGCGCCCAAGCGCCAGGCTTACGGTTTGGTGAACCTTCGGGTCGCGGTAGGCCCGGCGGACAAGAATTGGGAGATCGCGCTGGTCGGAAAGAATCTCACAAACCGGAAATCGGTCCTCTCGGCGACGATCCCGACGCTCGCGAACGGACCATTCTTCGCCAGTATCCAGACGCCAAGGACCTATGCGCTCCAGCTTTCCGTACGGCGCTGATGAAGGCGGTGGCGGGCTTCAAGCGGGATGACCGGGGCGGCACTACAATGCTTGCCGTGGTGGGTCGGTACCAGGAGTGGCGAAGCGTCGGGCTGTCGGAAGAGCGGCAGCCCCGCGCAGCCCGAGAAAGCATATTTCGAAGGCGCGGTCCTGGAGATTCCAACGGGATGAACTGGCCGGTTGCATCGGCCCCGACGCCGCCGGTCAGCACCATCGGCGGGCCGCGTCGACGGGGCTGATCCTTACTCCTTGATCGGCTCCCCGGATGAATTCACATCGGTTATCGAGCTCGGGCCCGTGCCCATGATCAACAGTTCGACTTCTTCGTCCTTCGCTCCATCATAATGGATTTTGTTGGGGTGATGGACGACAAAGCTGCCCGCCGGCACTGCCACGGTCGCATCATGATTCCCCGATGGACCCCAGCCCGCCCACCATGTGCCTTTGAGAACCAATATGTACCGCGTTTCCTGATGGAAATGGGGTTTGCTCATATGGCCCGGCGCGAATTTTACCCGCACGACATAAGGACCCGGCTTCGTCGGGTCTCCGGCCAGAAACGCGATCGGCAGCTGCGCGCCGAACCGGCTCGCCGACCAGTCTATATCCCCCTCGTACATTATTTCCATGACGTCTTTGGGTGGTTGCGCGGAGGGGCTGGTCGCAGAGGCATGAGTGCCGAGAAGCACAATTCCGAACAGGGCATGACGAAGCTGCATTTCATTCTCCTCATGGGAAGCCTGCGAAAGATATCTGCTGTACAATTCCATCATCGCCGTCGAGGTCGCAATGAGGGTATGCTCCACCTTGCCGCGCGCTGCCGTCCCGCCCAGAGTCTTGAACGCCCCCCGCCTGGAGAGCGGCGTTCGGCCTAACGGGTTGCGTCCGCAGAACGAGTAGGATAGGCCTTCGGCCGCGGCTTGGTCGCCAATATTATCTGCCATTTGTAACAGGTTGGAGCCGCTTTTGACGGCATTTCTCGCTCGATTGAGACCGTTTCTTCACTCGCTTGGCGTCGCGGCGGTCCGTCCCCCATCGCGGTACTGGCGGTTCTCGCTGCAGCGCGCTGCCGAGCGGACAGAAAGAGACAGTTCCGCCGCTTGCCCGACCTCGAATATCGCTGCTGCAAATCTGCTATGAGCGACGGCGGGCTTGTCTCCCTGTTCGGCGAACTGCGTCCGGCACTGCTGCGCTATCTGATGGCGCGCGGCGCGTCGGCCGACGAGGCGGAGGATATACTCCAGGACATCCATATGAAGATGCTGGCCGACCATATCGGCCCGGTGTCCCAGGCGCGCGCCTATCTTTACAGCATGACCAACAATCATTTTCTCATGCATCGCCGAACCGCCGACCGCCGCACGCGCCGCGAGGAGGATTGGAGCGAGATCAATGGCGGGCGCGATGGCGAGGTCGACGAACGGCCATCGGTCGAAACCGAACTCATCGCGCGCGAACAACTTGCCATCCTGCAACGAGTGCTCGACGAACTGCCCGAACGGAGCCGGATCATCTTCCGCCGCTTCCGGATCGATGGCGAGCCTCAGCGGCGAATAGCGGAGGAATTGGGGATCAGCGTGAGCGCCGTTGAGAAGCATCTGGCGCGGGCCTATGAAGCCATTACCTTGGCGCGGCGTCGATGGGATGAGGATCGCCCCGACCGGCGGCATCTGACAGGTGAAAGAAACCGTCATGCCATATGATGTCGACGACAATATCTGCGCCCGCGCGATCGAGTGGCATATCCGGCTGCGCGATGGCGACGACGCAACATGGGAGGCCTTTGCGGAGTGGCTCGCTGCCAACGAGCGCCACGCAGAAGCCTATGAGGCCATCGAAGCGGACGATCTGGCGATCGATCCCTTGCTGCCGCTCGTCGTCATCCGCGAAGCTGCGAACGATCAGGACACGCCTGCGCGGGGCCGATGGCGCGGCGGCCTTTTCGGCGGCGCGATCGCGGCGTCGGTCGCCGCGGCCGTCCTGCTGTTTTCTAGCCCCGCGCCCAGCCGCTACCATGTCGTGACGGCGCCCGGCGAACGGCGGGTGGTCGCGCTCGACGCGGCGACCGAAGTCACGCTCAACGGCGCAACGCGAATGACGTTCGACCGCAAGGATCCGCGTTTCGCTTCGCTCGCCTCGGGCGAAGCTCTCTTCCGGGTCGGGCACGATGTGCAGAATCCGTTCCGGCTCCAAGTGGGGGGCAATGTCGTCGAGGATGCGGGAACGGTCTTCAATGTCGTGCACGAGCGGGGCGAGGTGCGCGTCGCTGTCGCGGAAGGCAAGATCGTCTATAATCCCGGCGCGCGCGCGGTATCGCTCGACGCCGGGCAGAGCCTCGTCGATCGCGGCGGTGCGACGCGCGTCAAGGTGAGCGATGTCCCGATCACGGCAGTCGGATCGTGGAAGTCGGGATCGCTCGTCTATGCCGGAGCGCCGCTGTCGCGCGTCGCCGAGGAGCTCAGCCGCGCGCTCGGGGTGCGCATCACCGCCGCGCCATCGATTGCGGACCAGCCTTTTTTCGGGACGATCATCCTTGACGGCAGCGGTGCCGGGCAGCTCAGGCGGCTGGGTTCCGCGCTGAATGTTTCCGTTGAAGAGCGGGCCGACGGGTGGATCATGAGGCCGGCCGGCAGTGCCGCACCATAGGTGGATGGCGGCGGCGGTTGCGCTGTTCGGCCTTGCGGCGACCGATCCGGCCCATGCGCGGTCGTTCGACATCCCGCCAGGCTCGCTCGGCGAGGTCGCGGCCCGGCTGGGCGTGCAGGCCGGGATTACCGTCGCGGTGACCGATCCCGACATTGCAGCGCGCCGGTCGCCGGGGGTGAAGGGCGATTTTTCGGTTCGCGTGGCGCTCGACCGGGCTTTGCGCGGCACCGGCGCGGAAGCGATCTTTTACGATCGGGCGACCGTCCGCCTCGTCCGCAGCCGCGCGGTGCCGAAGCGGCGGCCCCCACCGAAACCGGCACCGCCGAGGGTTCCTGCGGTACAGGACGACCCGGTCGATATCATCGTCACCGCCAGCAAACAGAATATGCCGCTCGACAATTTTCCGGGTTCGGCGAAAATTGTCGATCTCGATCCCGACTGGCTGACGCGCAGCGCGCCCGGCGGAACCGCCGCCATCGCCGCCGTGCTGCCGACGCTCAACGCCACCAACCTTGGCCGGGGACGCAACAAAATCTATGTGCGCGGTATCGCGGACAGCAGTTTCAACGGTCCGACCCAGGCGACAGTGGGGCAATATCTCGGTGATGTCCGCCTTTCGTACAACGCGCCCGATCCCGACCTCAACCTTTACGATCTCGATCGCGTCGAGGTCCTCGCAGGGCCGCAAGGGACATTATACGGCGCCGGCTCGATCGGCGGGATCATACGGCTCGTGCCCAACGGACCCGACAGCAGCGCAGCTTATGCGAGTGCGTCGGCTGGCGTCAGCGCGACGCGCTTCGGCGGCGTTGGCAGCGATTTCGCCGCGATGGTCAACCTGCCGCTGGCGCAGGGACGGATGGGACTGCGCGCCGTCATCTACGGTGCGCGCGAGGCGGGCTACATCGACGATCCGGGCCGAGAAAAGCGCGATATCAATGGCGGCTCGAATTTTGGTCAGCGGCTGATCTGGCGTATCGACGATGTTGTGGGATGGACCATCGACGTCGGCGGGGTCTATCAGCGGATCAGGACCGATGACGGACAGTATCTGCTGCGGGGCGAGCCGCCGCTCGAGCGTCGCAACGCCATGTCGCAGCCGTTCCGGAACGAATATCGACTGGCCTATGTTACCGCACGGCGGCCGATGGGCGAGGGCGAACTCGTCTCGACGAACTCGGTTGCGCGGCAGCATCTCTCGACGGTTTTCGACGCGACCGGGTCCGGCGCGGCCGCCGCGCCGCGGCGCTTTGAGGAGCAGAACGATATCACCTTCTGGTCGCACGAAACGCGGCTTTCGGGTGGCGGCGCGAAAACGCCGTGGGTCGCGGGCTTCGCGGCGATCCATAATGTCAGCCGCGTGTCGCGGTGGCTGGGACCGGTCGATGCGCCCGAGCAGATCGCCGGGGTCCGTAACCGGCAGCGGGAACTTTCGCTCTTTGGGCAGGCGACACTCCCGGTGACGCGCTCGCTCCATCTGACGATGGGTGGGCGCCTGTCGGTCGGGGGCGGGGCCGGGCGACTGGTCGGCGAGGGTCTGGACGAACCCGAGGAAGCGTCGCGGGTACGCGTGCGGTTCGCGACGACCGCGGCGCTCGACTGGCAGCTTAGTCCGTCGCTTTCAGTTTACGGCCATTTCCAGGAAGGGTTCAGGACCGCCGGCTTCGCGGTCGCACCCGCCGGATCGAGCGAGGAGGGGCAAGAATTTCTGAGCGACGAACTGAGGCAGGTCGAAATCGGCGTCCGGTGGCGGGACAGGAACCGTGACCGCTTCTCGCTTCGCGCTGCCGTCTTTGCGGTCGACTGGAATAATATTCAGGCTGACCTCATCGACGGGTCCGGTCTTCCTTATACGGCGAATATCGGCAACGGCCGGATCTACGGGCTCGATGGCGAGATGCGATGGCGCGTATGGCCGTCGCTCACGCTGACCGCCGCGGCATTCGTCAATCAAAGCTATCTTTATGATGTTCCGCCGCAATTTGGCGAGCCGAACAAGAACACGCTCCCCAATATTCCCGACGACGGAATGCGGCTCGGGGTAGAGTGGCGTACCCAGCTCGCGCCGAACACCAGCCTCGCCATCGACGCATCGTTTCGCGGTTACGGCAAGTCCAATCTCGGCGTGGGGCCCTTGCTCGACGTCTCGCAGGGCAATTACGGTGTCCTCAATATCGGTACGCGGCTCGGATTTCCGCGTTTCGGCCTGTCGCTCGATATCCTGAATCTTGGCGACACGCGCGCGAACACCTTTGCATTCGGTAACCCTTTCGGGCTGGCAGAGCGGAACCAAGTCACCCCCGTCCGGCCGCGCACGATCCGTCTCGGAATCGACGCTCGCTTCTGACGCTGCCCGTAACGCAACAGCCGGAAACGGCGCGCTTTCCCATCTCTTTTTCGTCCGGACATAGTCGCCGGAAATTTTTTGATGAGGAGCGGTTCGCCCGTCGGCGTCTCAGGGGAGAAGGAGACGCCACCGATGGCCAACGAACTGACACCGCTGGAGGAGCAGGTGATCGCCGTATCGCTCAGCGATCAGCGTTCCAGCCTGATGCCGCGCAGCAATATCTTCCTGTGGTTTTTCGGGCATCGGTCGAGGTCGCTTCCGCTCGCCAATGCGCGGCTCGAGGCGCTGCGGCGCTATGCGGTCCTGAGCCGGACGTCGAAGCAAGATCTCCCGCAGGACGAATGCGATCGCCTTGTCCAGGCCGGCTATGATGCCCCGCAAAAGGAAGCGATCGACCGGCTGATCGCGCCATATCGACTGCAACATGATTTTCGCGTCCGCGATCGGAGCTTCTTCCGGCGCCGCGCGGAAAACCGGACGCCGGGCCGCCTCCCCCCATCCCCCGTCCCGGCGTCCGGACCAATCCCGTTCCTCATCCCCAACAGCCTAGCGAAAGAAAATATGCACAATCTCTCTCCTCTTCGAACCTGTTCCACCCTCATGCTTGCGATGCTGCCCTTCGCGATGGTGCCCGCTGCCGCCCAGGCGCAGACGCAGCCGCCGATCCAGGGGCCGTTGGACGGGTCGGTCGATCCTGACGACGATCATATCATCGTCGGCATCGGCGGGCTCTACGCGCCGGCCTATCAAGGCGCCGACGACTACAGATTTCAGCCGCTTCCCATGGTCGATGTGAAATGGGGGCGTTTCTTCGTCAATCTTCAGGATGGTGTGGGCGCCAATCTCCTTGAATCCGAACATGTCACCGTCGGCGTCGGACTGACGCCGGTCGGCGGCTACCGCGCGAAGGATGCGCCCGACGGTATCGGCAAGCTGTCGCTCGGCCTCGGCGGGCGCGGTTTCGTGAAGCTTCGCCAAAGCGGCTTCGAGGCGACGCTCAGCGCGACCAAGATCATCACCGGCAACACCGAAGGCGTCATCGCCGATGCCAGCCTCGCTTACCCGATCGCGGCAAGCGACAAGCTCACGCTGGTCCCGTCGATCGGCACCACTTGGGGAGACCGCAAGCACAATAACCGCTATTTCGGAGTGACCGCAGGGCAATCCGCCGCCTCGGGGCTTCCGCAATATCGGGCGGGAAGCGGGCTCATCGATGCCAAAGCCGAACTTGCGATCGTCTACCGCCTGACCGATCGCATCGGCGTGATGGCAATGGGGGGCGTGTCGTCGCTGCTCGGCGACGCGAAGGACAGCCCGATCGTCTATCACAAGACGCGTCCATACGGGGTCTTCGGTATTACCTACAGCTTCTGATGCGACGGCATATTTAGGCTGGATGCCGGACAGAGCAAATGTCCGGCATCCCGCTCTCTCGCCACCGGGCATCGCGGAGGGACAGGTGGATTCCCCCTCTGGCGCGCGCGCCACCCGGATCCGGCGACGATCATCTGAGAATGCTTGAAACCAAGGACTGGCCGAGGCCAGCCGGGTCGAGCCGGATCCTGCCGTCTTATCGGCCGCGGCGGGCAGCGGGTGGCGTCACGGATATCCTACCCGTTCGGGCTGCCATGATTGCCTTCGACGCCCGGTATTCGATGCGCTGTGCCCCTATCATTGGTTACCCTCCGGGGCAGATTGGCCATCACCGGGCCGATATCGTGGGGGCTGGTCCGCCCGGCGAGCGCGGACATGCCGGCGCCGCCGCCGGTTGCGATCGGGGGCGTCGCACACCGCGCAGTCACGCGAAATGGGATCGATTGCGCCCGGCGCCACTGTGCTGACCGCAATCCCGAATGCGCCGGGTCCCTGCACAAGATTGATGCGGCGCGCATCGGCCATGCCATCGACCGCCGAAAAGCCCGTAGACCCGGTGCGAAAAAACCGGGTCAGGCCCGGGGACGTGTTCACGATGCGTCCGCCATCGGCGAGAAGCGGCGCTACCAAAGAGCGGACGAGTTCAGGCGCGCAGTTTAACGCAAGCCGGAAGGTGCCGCTGCCCGCACGCGCCAAGATATAGAGGCTGGCGGCCGGCGGGTTGAGCCCGCGCCTTGCACCCGATAGATCTGATCCTGCGAAAATGCCTGGGTTCATGCAGCGGCAGTTCCTGCACCGTGATAGCAATCGCGTCATTGGGCTGCTTTCCTAAGAAGCCGGAGGGCTTCCAAATGCGGGTCGGCGAGCGCGCCCGGCGTCACGGCGCCAGCGAGCCGCGCGGTCGCTCGCGCCCGGGGACCGATGCCGGGCACGGCGTCGCATCGGCCGAGCGCGCTCGCCGCGCGTTCGCGATCGCCGAAGGATCGCCGCGGCGATGAGTGCCGAAATGCCCTGCCACCATCGCGCGCTGTCGCGCGCCGCGATCGGACCTATTGGGCCGGCCGCGAGGGCGCTGGACGCCGGGCGCTTTTCGGGGCGGAGGGGAGGCCGCGTCCGACGTACGACATGGGCCGGCCTGGGGGCCGAACCTGGAAAGTCAGTCCGAGGCGGCGCACAAGAGGAACGCCTTGATGCGACACGACTGACGAAAGCTGCACGACTTAGGGTAACGCTTCGAGGGAGGTGGGTCGGAGATCAGGGGTTCGCCGGCGCGGCCGGTGGCATGGTGTCCAGGGCGCTTCCCAACGGAGTGGAGGGATTGCCGGATTTGCGGTCCAGCCAGCGCCGAACGCGATGCTCGAACCCGTCAACATAGCTGAAGACGACCGGGACCACGAGCAAGCTGAGCGCGGTCGATGTCACAAGCCCGCCGATCACGGCGACCGCCATCGGGCGGCGGAAGCTCGAATCCGCCCCGAGACCGAGAACGATCGGTATCATCCCGGCGATCATCGCGACGGTGGTCATCACAATCGGCCGCGCGCGTTTGTGGCAGGCGTCGATCAGCGCGTCAGGGATTGTCAGGCCGCGCTCGCGTATCCCCACGATCGCATATTCGACGAGGAGGATCGAGTTCTTGGTGACAATCCCCATCAGCATGACGAGGCCGATCATTGCGGGCAGGCCGAGCTCGCTGTCGAAAACGAGCAATCCGAAGAATGCGCCGCCGATCGAGAGCGGGATCGCCGAAAGGATGGTGATCGGCTGCACGAAATCCTTGAACAGGAGGACCAGCACGCAATAGACGCACAGGATTCCGATCAGAATGGCCATGATGAAGCCGCTGCTGAGCTCCGTCTGAAGTTCTGCATCGCCGGTCTGGATCAGCTTGACGCTCGACGGCAGGTTTTTGGCGGCGGGCAAGTCATGTGCGGCGGTCGTGGCTGCGCCAAGCGCCATGCCGCCAAGATCTGCCCCGATGGTCACATAGCGCTGGCGATCGTAGCGATCGATCTGGGCAGGGCCGCTCTCGAGCGACAAGGAGGCGACGCTGTCGAGCGGCACCGGGCCCTCGCGCCCGTTCACGCGCATGTTGGCGATCGCCGAAAGATCTTGCCGCGCGACGTCGGAAATTCGTGCGCGGATATAGATCTGGCGCGTGTCGGTGTTGAGCCGTGCAACGAGCGGATCGAAGTCCCCCGTTGTGGCGATACGGACGGTGTCTCCGATCGCGGCCGCGGTCACGCCCTGTTCGGCAGCCCGGCGCGCGTCGGGCCGGATCACCAGCTCGGGACGTTCGAGGCTTGCTGTCGAAGTGATGTTTGATAGTTGCGGAATAGATCGCAACTGGCGCTCGAAGCTCTGCGCGCTTGCCATCAGTGCTTGCGTATTGTCGCCGGCGAGGATGAGCGAAAGCTTCGCGCCAAGGCCGGAGCCCCCAACCGAAAAGCGAGCGCCAGGCACCCGCATCAGCCGCGCACGTACCTCCGCCTCGATCTCGCCCTGGCTGACGCGTTCGCCGCGCGGCCCGAGCTTCAGCGTCAGGGCGCCGCGCCGGACCTCGCCGGCCAGTTGGGCGCCGCGACCCGCGTCCTGGGCGTCGCCGACGGTGGTGAAGGCCTTTTTGATGCCGTCGATGCCGGCGACCGCTTTGCGCGCCGCCTCGCCGACGGCGAGCGTGCGCTGCAGCGAACTGCCGGGCGGCAGCTCGAAGGTGACCGTCGTGTAGCCGGCGTCGGACGCAGGGATGAACCCGGTGGGAATGAACGGTATGAGGGCGCCCGATGCGACGAGGAAGGCGGTGGCGGCCGCAATCGTCGCGCGGCGATGTCCCAGGCACCAGTGGATCGCCGCCAGATAGCGGGTCATGATCCAGCTGTCCGGAATTTCGTGCGATGGCTGGGGTTTGAGCAGATAGGCCGCCATCATGGGCGTCAGCAAACGCGCGACGAGCAGCGAGGAGAGCACCGCGATCACCGCCGTCCAGCCGAACTGCTTGAACAGCATACCGGGGATACCCTGCATCATGGCGGTGGGCGCGAAGACGGCAACGATGCTCATCGTCGTGGCGATGACGGCGAGGGCGATCTCGGTGACCGCATCCTCGGCCGCCTTGATCCGCGATTTGCCCATGTGACGATGCCGCTCGATGTTTTCGATCTCGACGATGGCGTCATCGACGAGAATGCCGACGACAATTGCAAGTGCGAGCAGCGTCAGGATGTCGAGCGAAAAGCCGAGCCAGGCCATTGCGGCGAAGGTCGGCAGGATCGATAGCGGAAGCGCCGTGGCGGCGACGAGCGTCGAGCGCCAATCGCGCAGGAAGAACCAGACCACGAGGATCGCGAGAAACGCGCCTTCGTAGAGCATGTCCATCGAGCCCTTATATTGTTCGCGCGTATATTCGACATTGTCGGTGACGAGTTCGAACGAGAGTGAAGGATGCGCGGCGGCGAGGCCGTCGAGCGTTTCCTCGATCTGATCGGCAATCCTGGTCTCGTCGAAACCCTTGGCGCGGTAAACCTGAAAGCCCACCACTGGACGACCGTCGAGCCTGGCGATCTGCGTACGTTCAGCTATGCCGTCACGCACCGTCGCTACCTGGTCGAGGCGAACCTGCCGCCCGCCAGCCAGCGCGATCGGGAGCGCATCGAGTTCGGAGGCGTGCCTGATGGTGGCAATGGTGCGGACCGACTGCTCTTCTCCGCCAAGCTGGGTGCGACCGCCCGATGATTGCTGCTCGACCTCGCGCAGGGCGCGCGAGACCTCGGCCGCGGTCACCCCGAGACTGGCGAGGCGCACGGGATCGACCTCGATGCGGACCTCGCGCTGGACGCCGCCGACACGGGCGAAGCGGCCGACACCCGGCACGCCGAGGACTGCCTTGCTGATCCTGTCGTCGACGAACCAGGAGAGCGCCTCCTCATCCATCCGCGGCGCGGCCACCGCATAGACGAGCATGACGCGGGCGCCGCTTCGTACCGCTGTGACCACAGGCTCGCGCAGATCGGCCGGCAGGTCGGAGCGAACGGCATCGACGGCATCCTTGGTCTCGATGAGCGCGTCGGACAGATTTTTCTCGAAGAGAAACTCTACCGAGATCGCCACGCTGCCATCGGTGATCGAGGTTCGCAGGTGCTTGATCCCGGTGACGCTCGACAGCGAATCCTCGACGCGCCGCGCGACCTCGGTTTCAAGCTGCGCCGGGGCGGCGCCCGGGAGCGTCAGCTTGACGTCGACCGTCGGCAAGTCGACGTCCGGCAGATTCTGAACGCGAAGCTGGTTGAATCCCCAGATGCCGCCGAGCGACAAGAGGATGAACAGCAGGATCGACGGGATCGGGTTGCGGATCGACCAGGTCGCGAAGTTCATCGACGTCCGCCTTCGGCCGCAGCGCCGGTGGGCTTGACGGGAGCGGCGGGTATGAGGCGAACGATGTCGCCATCGTTGAGAAAACCGGCGCCCTGGACAACCACGCGAGCGCCCTCCACAAGACCGCTCACGATCTCGACCTCATCGCCCCGACGCCGGCCGACAGTGACGCGCTGAAGCGACACGCGCGGTGCCGCTTCCGGACGGGCGAGCTTCAGGACATAATTGCGGCCGTCGCGGATCACGACGCTCTGCGCCGGAACAATGATCGCCGCCTTTTCGGCCATTTCGATCCGCCCGCCGACGTACATTCCCGCACGTGCGGCGCTGCCTGCGGCGATATCGGCATAGACGACGCCCAGGCGGGAGCGTTCGTCCACCGCCGGAGCCGTCTGCCTGACCCGTGCCGTCGTACGGGACCCGTCGGGCAAATCGATCATGATCTGCTGTCCCGCGCGCACACGCGCCAGTTGCGGGGCGGTCAGTTCGCCGCGCCATTCCAGGCGCCCCTGACGGATCAGCCGGAAGAATTCCTGTCCGGCTGGCACGACCGCTCCAAGGGTCGCGGTGCGGGCACTGATAACGCCGTCATCGGGAGCGACCACGCTCGTATAGCGCAGCTGGAGACGCTTTGCGGCCAATCCCGCCGCGGCGGTCCTCGCCTGGGTTACATATTGCAGGATATCCTGATCGCTGACGCCGCCGCTGGCCTCGAGGCCGAGTGCGCGCTGTCGATTGGCTTCGGCTTCATCATAGCTCGCACGCAATTGCGCTTCTTCCGCCTTGAGGAGCGCGGGATCGAGACGGGCGAGAACCTGGCCCCTGCGCACGCGGTCTCCGACATTCGCCCGCACATCGATCAGCTGATAGCCGCCGATCTGGGTGCCGATGCTTGCTTCCTGCCAGGCTGCGATCGCGCCGGATGCCTCGATGGCGACCGGCCACGACGCACGGCGCGCGGTCGCCTCGGTCACGGTAAGGGCGGCCGCGGGGCCCGCGGACGCGGCCTGACTGGAGGACTCGCGCGTAACAGCGACGATTGCGAAACCGGCGGCGATCAGCAGCGCGGCGCCCACGGCGCCATGGACGAGATGCCGTCGGACCGGTGAACCGGCAGTCTTGGGTAGGAGGTTGGTCATTGTTGCTGCGCATTGCCTTGATCGGGATGGGAATTCATGATGTCGGAACCTGTTGGCGCCTCGGCTGGCATGCTGACCCGGCCGCCCGCCGCGCGGACCAGCGCGACCCAGGCCTGGGCACGGTCGCGAGCGGCCGCTATTGCGCTCTCCTGGGCGGCGTTGAACTGACGCCGCGAGTCCTCGAGTTCGAACATGCTGATCGCTCCCGCGCGCCAGCGCGCTTCATTGGCGCGCAGGACCACGCGGGCCGCTTCGACGGCCTCCCGGGAGGTTGCGATCCGCTGCTGCGCCGACTGCTGGCCGGCCAACGCGTCTTCGACATCGCGCGCCGCCGTGCGCACGGCGTCGCGAAGGGCTTCGACCGCCTCTCGGTACCGGGCCTGCGCGCCGCGAATATTTGCCGCGCCCGCCCCCCCGTCGAAGAGCGGAGCGGAGAGCTCTGCGCCCGCCGACCAGGTATCGAAGCTCGAGGTCGATCCCAGCATCCGGATCCAGTTGCCGGTAAGGAGCCCGACAAGATCGACGCGCGGCAGCCGGTCGGCACGCGCCACACCGATTTCCGCCCAGCGAGCGGCCGCTTCGCGCTCTGCCGCTACCACAGCCGGGTGATCGAGGAGGGTCGCGGCAGGCAAGGCTAGTGCGATGGGCGGGGGGTCGGGGATTATCATGTCGGCATCGACATGCGCGATGGGCGCCAACGGGCTTCTTCGATCGAGGGAAGCCGGTGGAAGCGCGGTTCCGCCCGGCGAGGGCGTTACGAGCGTCCGAACGACCGACGCGTCGCGGCCGCCGAGTGCGACCAGCTCATTGACGATACGCGCGCACGCCTCCTGCCGGCTGATCCGATCGGTGCGCGCGGCCGCAAGATTGCTGGCCGCGTTGGCCGGCTCGACCGGCGCGACATTCCCATGGGACAGACGCTCGCGCATGACCGCGAGTTCGAGCTCGCGGGCGGCAATGTCGCGCTCCCGGACCGTGAGCGAAAAATGACAGGCACGCAGGCGCAGAACGGCATCCGCTATCTGGCCCGTCAGCGAAAGCCTTGCTTGCGCGGCGTCGGCGGTGCGCGCGTCGAGGCGACCCTCGGCGGCGCGCGCCGTTTCCTTGAGACGCCCCCACAGATCGAGTTCCCAGCTCAGGCCGGGGCCGAGCGTTGCACTGCTCTGGGTCGTCGTGAGGGTGCCGCTGCCGGCTTGGGTGCCGCCCGTTCGTGCTCGCGTGACGCTGCCATTGAGCGAGATCTGCGGCAGGCGCTGCGCATCGGACACGCCCGCCGCCGCGCGCGCCTGATCCATGCGGGCGATGGCCTGCCCGAGCGTCGGATTGTCGACAAGGGCCGCTTCGACCAGCGTGTCGATCGCCGGGTCGCCGAGGCTTTTCCACCAGGCCTCTTCCGCGAGGTCGGCTGTGTCTGCGGCTGGCACTGATCGTACGTCATTATCCCACGCCGAGGCCGTGGCCAGCGCGGGTCGCTCATACGCGGGCTGGGTCGCGCAACCCGCCAACAGCATCGGCGCCAGCGCGGACGCGGCGACCAAGCGCCGCCGCCGAGCCTCGCTTCCAGGGGGTCGGTTGCCGCGGCTGACCGGAAAACCCGCTCGCTCACCAATAACTAGATCGATCATTCGATCTAATTATAACGAAGCAGCGGACGCGGCAAGCTTAATTAGAGTATATGCTCTAAATTATGCGTGCCGCGAGCCAGGCGCGCGCCGCAGGCCATTTTCGCGCGCACCTGAGCGGCGAGGTCGTGTTTTAGCAAAGGCGCGACCGTTAGCGACGTTTGCGGCGGCAAGCGCCTGCGGGTGGGTTACCGCGCGGACGGATCCGGAGGCGGAGCTAGATAGCGAATGATCATCGTCTGCAGCGCCTTGGTGGCTTGGTCCTCGTCCAGCTTCGGATCGCGCAGAAACAAGGTCTTGGAGCCGTCGATGATGCTGATGAGGAGGGACGCGGTCATGTTCCGGTCGAGGGCGGGATCGATGGCGCCCGCTGCTTGCCCTTTCTCGAGCAGGCCGGCGAGGAGCGAGTGGACGCCCTTGGTGTGATCCTGCAGGGCCTTTGCCATCGTGGGACTGCGGTTCGCTTCGGCCAACGCTTCGAGCAACAATGGCGGGTGTCCCGACCGGCTGACCGTCATCTCGCCGAACAGCGTGTCGAGCACCTCGGTGCCTTCGGCGAGTTCGGCAAAACGCGCGGCCGCCTCCGCGAGGCGGATCTCGATCATCGCGCTGATGATCGCCTCTTTGCTGCTGAAATAATGATAAAGATGACCGGGACTGATGCGGGCCTCTGCGCAGATGCTCGATATGCTGGCGCCCTGCAATCCGTCGCGCACGAAGCAGCGTTCCGCGGCGCCGAGTATTTCCCGTCGCTTTTCCTCATGCTTGACCGGATCGAGTTTGCGCATATCGGCCTTCTTTTAAAATAGAAGGTTCAATCTAACAATTTGGAGCAGGGTGGCAAGCCTGCAGGCAAGCTTTTGACCCGGGACCTTTCAAGCGACGATGGCAGCGGCGGACATCGGCCGAGCAGGGGGGAGATTCACTGCAGCGATTTGAGCGGAAGAGTCGCGTCGGCAAGCTGCGCCCTTGCCGGGCTCAGCCCTGCTTCGACCAGCTTGCGGCCCTGAACATAGTCCTTGACCATGTTGACGCAGTCGAGCGCGATGACCGTGCCGTCCTTGAGATAGACTATCGAGAATGAGCGCGTCGCCGGGTCGCCGCGCATGATCGCCTCGGTATGTCCGCGCGTGATGCCCGCGGTCTGCAGTCGCAGGTCGTACTGGTCCGACCAGAACCAGGGGAGGGCGCGATAGGGCTGCCCGTCGCCGCAGATTGCCTTGGCGACGCACGTCGCCATGTCGCTGGCGTTCTGCACCGACTCGACGCGCATCGCGCTGCCGCCCGCGTAGGAGCAGGCGAAGGCGGCACAATCCCCGATCGCGTAGATATCGGCTAGCGAGGTCCGGCAATAATCGTCGACGAGGACGCCGTCGCCGCCCGCCGCGCCGGCCGCGATCAGCGGGCCGACCGCGGGAACGATGCCAATGCCGGCGATAACCGCATCGGCCGGAACGACTGTCCCGTCGGCGAGCTTCACCCCGGTCACCCGGTGCCGGCCTTCCAGGCCCGCGACCGCGACGCCGGTGCGCAGGTCGACGCCCCGGCCTCGATGCTCCGCCTCGTAGAAAGTCGAAAGCTCTTCGCCGGCGACGCGCGCCAGCACGCGGGGCAGGGCTTCGAGCAGCGTCACCTTGCAGCCAAGCTTCGTCAGGACCGCCGCCGCCTCGAGCCCGATATAGCCGCCGCCAATCACGACGATATTGCGTGCGCCGTTGTCGATCTCGCCCATCAGCTGGTCGCAGTCAGCGCGTGTGCGAACATAGTGGACGCCGCCGAGCTCGGCGCCGGGGCAAGTCAGCCGCCGCGGGTCGCCGCCGGTCGCCCAGATCAGAACGCCATAGGTCAGCCTCGAGCCGTCGGAGAGCGTGATCTGCATGGCTGCGGGGTCGACGGCCGTGACGTCGGTGCCCAGAAGCAGCTCGATGGCCTTTTCCGCCCAGAAACCGGGCGGACGGATGTAGAGCCGTTCGAAGCTCTTCTCGCGTGCGAGATATTCCTTCGACAAGGGTGGCCGCTCATAAGGCGGCTCTGGTTCGCGCCCGACCATCGCAACGCTGCCGGCGAACCCGTTTTGCCGTATTGCGATCGCGCATTGCGCGCCGCCATGTCCCGCTCCCACGATGACCACATCGATCAGGCGACCATTTTTTCCGATCATAATCCTCAACCACCAATCGACTGGACGGCATGAAAAAACGCGCCGGTGAAGCGGCGCGGCAGATGAGATCAGCCCTTCATGACCTCGTTGAATTCCTGGAGGGCCGCCTCGGCCGCGCGGCGCATGAAGGCGAGATCCTGGGCGACCATCATGGCCGTTACCCCAAGATCAACGAGCCATTTGGCTTCGTCGCTCTTCAAGGACTGAACGACCGCCGAAACCGCTTTGCCGTTGCCCTTTGCAATTTTGACGATGCGTTCGACGGCCTCGGCCAGGGTCGGAACAGGATCCGCGGCGTTGCTGAGCGAGAGCCCGAGGTCCCCGCGCCCGAGGAAAATCGCATCGACGCCGTCGACCGACGATATCGCGTCGATGGCATCGACCGCCTCGCGATCCTCGACCATGCAGATGACCGTCGTGAACTCATCGGCGGCGCGCGTCATATCGGGCAGCAGCCCATAGTCGCACCCCCGGCTGACCCCGGCGCCGCGGCTGCCGCCATGATATTTGGCCCAGGAGACAAGGTCGTGGGCCTTTGCCGCAGTGTCGACGTGCGGACACATTATCCCGATCGCGCCATCATCGAGCGCCGACAGAACGCTGGCGGCATCGGCGCGCGCGATACGGACGAGGCCAGCAGTTCCAACGGCGCGCGCTGCGAGCAGAGCCTGGTCGAGCGTCGCCCGCGTCCAGGGCGCATGCTCCTCGTCGAGCACGACAAAGTCGAAGCCGATCGAGCCGATGATCTCGGTGTTCTGGCTTGCGGGCACCTTCATGAAGGTGCCAAGCAACGGCTCGCCAGCCTTGAGGCGCGCGCGAAAGGCACGGGGATCCGGTCGGGAAGCGGCCATGTCTAAAGCTCCTGTCATCCTGCCCGTCGTCCGGCAGCGAGGTCCATGCACGAATGCCGGCCCGCGCGTTCGTCACCACGGCGTACCTCTCACCAGGCCTGAATGTCAGCTGCCGGCCCCCGCAGGCATCGGATAGTCGGCCGCATTCAGCACCCAGCCGGGCTTCAGCGAAAAATCGAGGCGCGGAGGCCCGAAAATATCGATGAGATGGCAGGGCGCCGGCGGGAGCGCTTGCGAGGTGTGAATTGCCGGCGGAGGAATGACGGTTATCGAAGGCGCCGAGCATCTGATCTTGGCATCGTCGCGCCAGATCGCCTTGTTCACGGTCCAGGGCCAGCGGATATAATGCATATAATCGCCTTGCAGCGTGAGGGAACATTGCTCGAAATCGTCGTGATGGTGCGGCGACATCTTGTTGGGATCACGCGGTTCCGTCGCGACCGGGAACAGATTGATCATCATGTTGGTCGAACGGTAAAGCACGCCGAAGCGGCCTTCCGTCGCCGCAACATCGATCGGGTATAGCCGCAGCTTGAAACCCGCCGGCGGATCGGGCCACGGCTGGAAGGCCGGGATGTTCGGGTGAGGCTCGCGATAGGAGGCGGCGTTGTAGCTCTTCTCCGAAAGATCCGTCAAAAGCGTGCTGAAAACGCGCATCACCGTGCCTTTTCCGGCAGTTATTGTGATCCTGCTGTCGCCCGGCGGGATGATTGCCAGTTGGTGGCTCACGTCGGTTGCACTGCCGCTGGCGGTATCGATATCGGCCTTGATGTCCGGGTCCGGAAAAAACACCATATACTCATCCGCATGCTTCTCGCGGATAAGGACGGCGCCAGGCTCTACTTCGGTGTAGGATATCACCAGGTTCTGGCAGCGTCCGTACCAGCTCTTGTAACCGGCACCCGTCTCGGACGGCGGAAGCTTGTGAAATTCGATGGTCTCGGCATCGGCATAGGCGACCACCGGCACGGCGGCTTTCGGGGCTCCTGCGAGGAGCGATCGTGGATCGGTCGTATCATAGGCCATGGCGCTGGACATCTTTCAGAACATGGATGAATGATCGGAGGCGACCCCGCTCAGACCGGACCCGCTTCCGCGACCCCGAAGCCGATGCCCACTTCCATCGATACTTCGTGGAACATGGCACGCGGGCGGGTGTTCGTCGCGGTCAGCATCGCCTGGCCGGCGGCAATCCAGGATTGTGTCTCGACCGCCCCGATCCCGGCGTCGGCCATGACCTGCTCGGGATCCCAGCGGTCGAACCCTGAGAGATCGTCGGAGCAATAGGCTGCAAGGAAGGCCTTGTCCCAGGGGTCGTTCAGACCCACCATCTGCGGGGTCGCCTCGTCGCTCGCCAGAAACTGTGCGCCGACATGATGCTCCCGGATCTCATAGTCGATCCAGTCCTGCTGCGGCACCTCCGACTGCGCCTTGCCGTGCAGGATATAGGGGCGCCATTCGGGTTGCACCTCGTCGATCGGCGGAAAGAGATGATAGGGATTGTGCGCGAGACCGCCGGTGCCGATGAAAAGTATGCGCTCATAGTCCAGCGTGCGGGCAAAAGATCCGACCGCCTCGCCCAGGGCGCGGGCACGCGCGAACGGGCTGAAGGGTGGCTGAAGGCAGCTGACGAAGATCGGCAGCACCGGATATCTGTCCACGCCGCCCAAGAGACGCTTCAGAGCCTGCGAGAAACCGTGGTCGACGTCCATCGCATAGGAGACGGCGGTGTCGACGCCCGCGGCGCGGATCGCCTTGACCGCCGCCACGGCCGTGTCGCGCGGGACGTCGAGGCGCCCGGGCGTCCCGCCGACGTCCGACATGGCCGTGGCTTCGACGCCCACGCAGAAGGATGGCATGCAGTCCATGTGCTGACCGCCATAATGATCGACGCCGAAAACGATCGCGAGGTCGGGATTGAAGGCCTCGATCCGCGCTCGGCTCGCGTCCAGCGCTGCAAGGATATTCCGCACCGAGGAACTCTCCCGCGCCGGAAAATCGAGAAGCGGCGAGTGCGATGCCGCGACCATGAAGAAAGCCATTTGATTCTCCCGAGCTGGAGCCTCTCCCGCGTGTAAATCGTCTTCTATTCGCTTCCCATTAGTGTTCGCCCCAATGCGGCGTGATGGTCCGGCAGTCGTCTGGGTGTCACCTTCTCCGGGCGGCACGCCGTGGCTCAACACCCTCGGCCAGCCGCATCTACGCGGCGGCTGCCGTGCCCGGGGTAGCCTGGAATGACATCCGCGAGCGCGTCGTTATTGCGGCGGGGAAAGCTCGAGCGTTCCCTGGGGACCGAGCGCGGCATGGCCGCCGTCGACCGGAAGCATCGAGCCGGTGATGAGGCTGGCATCGGTCGAACAGAGAAACAGAACGGCGCGGGCAACCTCTTCTGCGGTCCCGATCCGGCCGTTCATGTGGAATTGTGCGGCGAGGCCATTCACGAAATCCGGATCCTGGTCATGCGCTTTCTGGATCGGCGTCGACCATGTCCAGCCGGGAATGACCGCGTTGACCCGGATATTGTCCTTGGCGACGTCGAGCGCCTGCGACCGCGTCAACTCCTCGATCGCGGACTTGGTACACGGATAGACCCACCGCTTCGCCTGCGCGGCATGCGCGCTTTCGCTGCTGAAGTTCACCACCGCTGCCGCACCCGATTGCGCGAGATACGGGTAAGCCTTTTGGAACAGGACGACGCCGCCAAAGAGGTTCACGTCGAACGTGAACGTCCAGTCGGCACGCGAGCTGTCGAAGCCCTTGTCGTGATAGGTTGCCGCCGCGTTGATCAGGAAGTCGATCCGCCCGAATTTTTCCACCGTCTGGTCCACGCAGATTTGCAGCTGCTCGTCCGAGCGCAGATCGGTCGGCGCGAAGTGGACCTTGTCCCCCAGTTTCGCTGCCAGCGCAGCGCCTTCCTCGACCAAGATATCGGCGATCGTGACGCTGGCTCCCTCGAGCATGAACTCTCTGACCACCGCGGCACCAATGCTGCGGGCACCGCCGGTGACGATCGCTACTTTTCCATTCAATCCACGCATTTCATTATCTCACACAATGATAGAAAGACTGCCCTGGGGACGAAGCGCCTCCATGCCGAGGATCGAGCGCTTCTGTTTGATCTTCAGCGCTCCTGCTTCCACGACGAGAATATGCTCGTGCCGGCCGTAATAGGTATCGACCCTGCCGTGGCGCGAACGGAACGTCGCGAAGACGCTGCGCACGTGAATTTCATCCGAGCTGTTCGCGACGATCCGGACATTGCTGACGAGGCGCTGCGTCTTCGAATGCGGAAACTCGGCATGGGCCGTGCGCTTGCTCAGGCGCTTCACACGTTCGGTGAGCAGAAAGGCGTCATCGGCAATGATGTGCAGCGTGGAATCGGGCGACGCATAGGGATCGGCGTTCGGAGTAGGCACGAGATAGCGGCAGTCATCCGTGAACAGCGCGCGCCACTCGGTCAGATCCCAGGCGTCGAGCAGCTCGGCCTCCCCAAAGAGAAAGTCCTCGATTTCCGCCCGCGTTGGCGTCTCGCACGCGCTCACGCCGCCGCCTCGTAATTGCGCAGCAGGCGGTCGCGCCATTCGACCCAGAAATAGCGCATCTGTCCCTCGTCCATCCAGCTTGAGGTGCTCAACCCCATTCCCTTCGAGAAATCGTTCCACGGCGCGCCATCCCGGCTGGCAAAGCCTTTCTGGCACAGTTCGAGCGCCTCGATATCGTCCGGCGTGGCGAAGCCGCCGGGGCCGAGAAATTCGATGAAACTCGTCAGGCGGCGTTTGACCGCGACGTCGTTCCCCGCCTCTTCCTCCGGCGCGAGCCCCCACACGGTAACGTCCATTGCGTCCGGCGCGACCGGCTCGGTGCAACGGATCGTGAGCGAAATATGATCGTTGATGACCAGGTTGGGGAAGAGGACAAGATTGCGGTTCCGGTTGGCGATACGGAATGCACGTTCCTCGCCGAACCGGCGAACGAGATCCGCATAGACGCGCTCGATGCTCGCTTTGCTTTCCTCACCCCAGCCCGGCATCCATTTTGCAATCGGCCGGCCGGCGGGGGTATCCATCTCCACCACGGTGTGACCGTTGCCGAGATAATGCGCCTCGCCGGTCAGCCCCCGGAAGCTCGGTTGGCTGCCGGAGAGCGCCCCGATCATGTCAAAATATGTCGGATGGAGCGGCTGCAGGTGAAAAACGTCGACGGCATTTTCTGCCAGCAATTTCCAGTTCGCGCGCATCGCATATTCCTGGACCCCGCCGATCAGCACCATCCGCTCCTGCGCCTGGTCCATGATCAGATCGAGATATTCGGTGGCACCTGCCAGATATTCGGTCAGGCTGATGGCGCCGGAATCGTAATTGACGAAGATCAGGCCGCGGTAGGCATCGAGCAGCGGCACCGGCTGAAGCTGATGCTCCGGATCCTGCCGGAAGCCTGGCGGATAGGTCTCCGGCCCGTTGAGACCGATCAGCTTGCCTGCGTTGTTGAATTTCCAGGCATGATAAATGCACGTGAAGCTGCGGGCATTGCCGGATTTTTCGCGGACAATCTTCGCGCCGCGATGCGGACAGACATTGTGAAAGCAACGGACATCGCCTTGGGAATCGCGGGCGAGGACAAGATCACGGCCGGCAACGCGGCGGGTGACAAAATCCCCGGGGCTGGAGATCTCCGATTCATGGCCCACATAGAGCCACGACTTGTTGAAGATCGCATCGCGTTCCGCCGCGAACAGCTCTTGATTTACGTAGCCGCTACGATGGACTTTGAACTGACTTCGGTCGGTATCGATGGAAATGATCTCGGATATATCCACGTCAGTCTCCCCGGACGCTTGCCATAGGAAATAATCGATCTGCACTTCGATCCGCGTTGACGGCTCGTCCTGATATTTCTGTAAAATCACGTGTATCGAACTTCGGTGCGCCGGGCCGGCATAGCCAGTTCCACACGGTGGATCATCGGGAGGATCGTCGAATTCGATGGGTGTTTGCACCAATAAGCCACCGCTCGATCATCTAGAACGGGCAGCGCTCAGGGATGGCGCGCACGGCACAGAGAGCCGCTGTCCACGGTATGGGCTGCGCGTCCTGAAATGACGAATCCGGATCGAGAAGCGCTGGCATCCGGTGCGCTGCACAACCGCAAAAACGCGGGGTGGACAATGACGTAGTGCGGGTTTGCTCCAATAGCTCGGGGGCTGGTCCGTTGCTACCGCTCTCGTCCGGCCGCGTCGCATGCGATGAAGCCGGCGTGAGGCTGGACAGGAGATTGAGGGGCGAAGTGCGGGAATGCCGAACGCGCGGACCCATTCCGAAAAATATCTGCAGATCCGCAGAGAATGAATTGTGAACCCGCGACCACAGGGAGGGGCAGCTGCCTGTCCCGCCGTGTGCCGCACGAACCGATTATAGGACAAGCAAGATGCAAGTTGGCGATGGAGCAGATGTGGATAAGGGGTCCGGTGATCCCCCGGGCGGCAAGGTCCGCTTTCCGGGGAGCGACGGTTCTTCGGTGCCCTTTGAGGTCTATAGCTCCAAGGAGATCTACGATCTTGAGCAGGAGCGGATTTTCCGCGGACCGACCTGGAATTATCTGGCACTCGAGGCGGAACTGCCCGAGCCCGGCGATTTCAAGAGCACCTATGTCGGCGACACCCCCGTGGTCGTAACGCGGACGCCCGAAGGCGATTTCGCCGCTTGGGTCAACCGCTGCGCGCACCGCGGTGCGATCGTCTGTCGCGAAAAGCGCGGTAATGCGAAAAGTCATGCCTGCATCTATCATCAGTGGAGCTACAACGCCCGTGGTGACCTTGAGGGGGTTCCCTTCCGCCGGGGCGTCCAGGGCGTCGCGGGCATGCCGGGATCATTCGATCTGAAGCAGAACGGTCTCCGCAAGCTGCGGGTGGCCTCCTACAAGGGCCTGCTATTCGCGAGCTTTTCCGATGACACTGCGCCGCTCGCCGATTATCTTGGCGAGCGCATGTTGCCCGGCATTGACCGGATATTCCACAAGCCGATCGAATTTCTCGGGGCAACCAGACAATATATCCATGGCAACTGGAAGCTTTACATGGAGAATGTCCGTGATGGCTATCACGCCTCGCTTCTCCATACATTCCACGCCACCTTTAATCTGGTCCGGTCGAACCAGAAGGCGCGGGTCATCGGCGACACCAGCGATCTACACACCTGCGGCGACCTGTTCATCACGCCCGATCCGAGCGGAGCGTCGGACTACAAGGACATTGCGACGTTCAAGGACAAGCTGAGCCTGGAATATCCGGAAATCGTTGAAAATCGTCAGGAGTTCGAGGAACTTGTGGCAAACCATCTCCAGTGCATCTTTCCCCAGCTGGTGATCATGCAGATTCAAAATGTGCTGGCGGTTCGGCAGGTGTTGCCCAAGGCGCCCGACGAGTTCGAGCTGATCTTCCACTTTTTCGGCTACGCCGACGATTCCCCCGAAATGCGGCGCCATCGCGTGACGCAGATGAACCTTGTCGGCGCCGCCGGACTGATTTCGATGGAAGACGGCACCGCGATCGAACTCGTTCAGGACGGCATAAAGTCGGGTCCTGCGGGGCACTCGATCGCACTGATGGGGCTGGATGCCGCCGAAGAGGATCAGGAACGGGTGCCGATGGCGGAAAATCACATTCGGCGCTTCTGGCGCGGTTATCAGCGGCTGATGGGGTTTTGAGCCGATGGACAAGATGAAACTGCATTTCGAGCTTACCGAGCTTCAGACCGGATATGTCGCCGCGATCGATGACGAACGGTTCGAGGATTGGCCCAATTTCTTCACGCCCGACGGAAACTATGAAATCATTCCGCGCGAGAATTTCGCGCAGGGACTTCCGGCCGGCCTGATGCATTGCTTCGGGCAGACCATGATGCGCGACCGGGTGGTCTCGATGCGCGAGGCCAATGTGTTCCACGCCCATACCTACCGCCATTTCGTGTCGGGCCTCGAAATTCTGTCCCAGTCGGCCGACGAGGTCGTCACGCGCTCGAACTATCTCGTTATGCGGACGGTCAACGAGCTGAACGCGGACGTGTTCCAGGTGGGACGGTATGACGATATCGTCGTGCGGACGGACGCAGGCTGGCGATACAGATCGAAGCGCGCGATATATGAAAACGCGCGGGTGGATACGCTCCTGGTCATCCCCGTATGATCGCGCCCGATGCAAACTCCCGTTGGGTGCGCATCGGAAGTGCCGACGAGTTTGCCGAGGACGAGCCGATCCGCCGGTCCCTCGGCGGATTCGACATCGCGGTCTTTCGCGTCGACGGCGAGCTTTACGCTCTTGACGATCATTGTTCGCATGGCAACGCCAGTCTGTCCGAGGGCTGGGTCGAGGGCAATTGCGTTGAGTGCCCACTCCATCAGGCGCGGTTCAACCTGCGCACCGGCGAGCCGGAGACCGGTCCCGCACTGGAGCCCGTGAGATCGTTCAAGCTGCGAACCGAAGGAACCGACGTCTTTGTGGAGCTCTAGAAAGTCCTTTGGCGCTGAGCCCCATCCCTATATTTTGGCGCAATGCAGGATATGGGCGACACACGGCTCTGGGCATCGCTTGACGAACGGTTCGCTCCTTTTGCCCGGGACAGGTTCTTGATCGTCCTCGACGGTTCCCCGCACGGCGCGCTTATCGTCGACCGGGTCAGTGGCGGGATCCTTTGGGCCAACGAAGCCGCAAAAAAAGCGCACGGCGGCCATGGCGACGAGCTGCTGTCGCTCCAGGCCAGCGAGCTGCTGGTCGGGCTGGGCGAGAAGCTTTCCGCTGAGCAGGCGAAGGGAATTGGCCGGCCGGGCGTCATCGTCCAGTTCCGGATGAGCAACGGATCGATGCTCCCCGTCGAGGTTTTCGAGCAGGAACTGAGTTTTTCCGACCAGCGTGAGGTCTCGCTACTGCATCTTCGCGATGCCAGCGGGCAATTCGGGGCGGTGAAGCAGGAGGAGCGGCTGAGGCGGCTCCTTGCCGATTCATTCACCGCGACGACGATCATCGCAGCCGACGGGAAGATCCGGTACGTCGCTCCGTCGATCCAGCATATTCTCGGCTATTCCGAGAAGGACTTTCTCGGGATGAATATCAGGCGGCTTCATCATCCCGACGAGCGCAGGCAGGTAAGCGCGCTGGTGCGCAAAATCCCGAGTGACGGCACGCCGGTGCGGATGGAGACCCGCATTCGTCACGCCGACGGATCCTACCGGCATATCGAGTCGACGGTTCGCAATTTTACCAGGCACCCGGATGTGGGCGGCATATTGGCAAGCTTTCGCGATGTCACCGAGCGGGTCGAAGCCGAAATGGACGCGCGAAAGCGTACCGAAGAAGTCCATATGCTGGCGAGATACTGGACGATGGCCGAACTCGGCTCGGCGATCGCACACGAGCTCAATCAGCCTGTCGCCGCCATTCGCAACTATGCGGACGGGTGTCTGCGTTCGCTTCCGGCTTCGACTGAGCTCGAACAGACGCGCTGGGCACTCGAACAGATTGCGTCCGAGGCCGAACGCGCGACGCGCATCATGCGGTCGGTGCACGATTTTACCACGCATAAGCGCATCGAGCGGAGACTTTGGTCAATACGCGACATTCTCGACGACATATCGGCCTTCCTTCAGCTCAAGGTGCAGGAAGGCAAGGCTTCGCTGGTTGTCGATGTGAAGGCAAGCCGCAAGGCTTGGTGTGACAAGACCTTGATCGGACAGGTGATGCTCAATCTTGCGCTCAACGGAATCGAGGCGATGAGCGAGAAGGGCGGCCGCCGTGAACTGCGAATCTCCGCCAACGACTTTGATGATGATTTCGTCCGGATCACCGTGGCCGACTGCGGCGAAGGGATGGGCAACGAGCAGCTCGAAGCGCTGTTTCAGACGAGAATGACGACCAAGGCGCACGGTTTCGGGCTGGGCCTGGTTCTGTCCCGGTCGATCGTGAGCAACCATGGCGGAAAGCTATGGGCGGAATCAACGCTCGGAGAAGGAACATCCTTCTTCCTTACCTTGCCGCGACGGAGCCAGAAAAATCAGGTGTTCACCTTCTCGCGCTAATCAGAGACGCCACTCCGATTTATAGCTGAGCACCTCCTTGACGAGCGACGTCAGCGAAGTCGACTGGAACTTGTCCCTGATACTCGATCGGTGAGCGTCGACCGTCTTGCAGCTGATACCGAGCTCATGCGCGATGACCTTGCTGCGTTTACCTTTCACGACTTCGTGGAGAATCTGCTTCTCCCTCGCCGAAAGAAGATTGAAGCGCATTTCGAAGGTGCGGAAATCTTTTTCCTGTTCAAGCTCTGCCGTCGAGGTCCGCAGTGCCTTGAATATCAGGTCGAGCATTTCCTGCGGATCATAGGGTTTCTCGATGAAATTGAACGATCCCTGCTGGATCGCCTTGACCGCCATGGGAATATTCCCATTGGCCGTCACGAAGATCACCGGCGACGTGAGCTTGCGCTTGTTGATCTCGTCGAGCACGTCGAAGCCGCTCATCGAAGGCATTCGTACATCGAGAACGATACACGATGGCCGGCCCGCGTCGTAGGCCTCGAGAAATTCCGCGCCCTTGGAGAAACACAGGCACTCGAGTTGGACGCTCCGCAGCAGCCACTCGAGGGAGGTCAATATCCCTTGGTCGTCATCTACCGCATATACGATCGGTGCCATCATGTCATTGCCGCCGTTCATGGATCGAGGTTTCCCGCGAAGCTCGCAAACAGCAATAGGTGTCTACCCGCATCAGGTAAACGTCGCATCCGAAGCGAGCGCCCGATGATATCCGTCGGCAGCGGTCCGCCCCATATCATCGGCTGTCCGAACGTGGCTGGCCGATGCCGGTGGACGGACCAAGGGGCCGCCTGCCGGATCGGCTGCAGGCGGTCGACCCGCCAGACACCGGCCGCCGCGAGCCACAATGCTGGCGCGACGCCAATCATCCGGGTCGGTGCAGTTCAATCTTCATAATCGCGCTTTTCAGTCCGGGCAGCAGGCAGCCCGGTGGACCGGCGTGCCGCCGCGCGGGGGCGGCGAGACCATTCTGCCATTTATGAGACCGCGGCCTCAGGAAACGCATCTACGCGATTGGAGTGCCCCCCTATTGCGATCCTTTCCCGACAATTGCTGAATGGCGCTCGCGCTGGGGAGCGCATTCGCGCCTCCGGCGATAACTAAAGCATCTCGGGCACGACGCATTGCGGCGGCTGACAGAGGGGGGAAACCATGGGAAGACCAATTCTGTACAATATGGCCTTGTTGGGCTGCGCGGCTGCCGCACTGGCCTCTGGCTCGCAGGCGAGGGCTCAGGTCGCGGCGCCGACCCCCGATGAAAATCGAGGTGAGCAGCGTGAAGCGCCCGATACGCATGATATCGTTGTGACGGCGCGCAAGCAGCTTGAGACCGTCACCGACGTTCCCGCGACGATCAATGTCCTTTCGGGGGAAGATTTCGCCGCCCGCCGACTGGGATCCGGGCTGGATCTGAACGGGCTGGTCCCGGGCTTCCAATTGTATAACGCGGTCGGCGGCGCGGCGTCTCCGACCATTCGCGGGCTTGGCTCGAACACGGCGGTGTTCTCGATCGAAGCGTCCGTGGCAAGCTTCTTCGATGGCGTCTATGCCGCCCATCCGCGCGATCTCGTGTCACCCGTGTTCGACCTCGAGCGCGTCGAGGTCATCAAGGGCACGCAGTCGACAACGCTTGGTAAAAACACCACGCTTGGCGCTGTCAGCTTCGTCAGCCGTCGCCCCGGCAGTGATTTCGGCTTCAACCTCACGGTTGGCCACGAGTTCAAATTCGACGGAAATCGCGTCGAGGGCGGCGTCGACATTCCGCTCAGCGAAACGCTGCATGTCCGCCTCGCAGGCATCTACAGCAACGATGGCCGGTACATCCGCAATCGCGTCCGCAATACCGACGAGCCCACGCGCGAGGTCTATGGCGGGCGCGTTGTCGCGCTCTGGGAGCCGACGGACAGGCTGAAGGCGACCCTTGTTTATCAGCATGACAGCTATGACGAACGCGGCCAGACCGTTCATCTCATCACCGATGGCACGGGTGTCGGCCCGAGCGTCAGCATCCGGGCGCTCGCCGCCGCGGTCGGCCAGACCGACTTCGAGATCGGAAAGGGCTTTTCCTATAATGCCTATCCCGACCGCTCGGTTTATGATCGTCAAAGCGGAGACCGCGCCACGCTGATCGCAGAATATGGTCTCGGCGATTATACGCTGACATCGCAGACCGCCTATGTGAAATGGAAAGACCGCCGCCGCAACGACCTCGATTTTACCGCCGCCAGCCTGATTACCTTCGAGGTCGACGAGGAGAATGAACTCTTCTCCCAGGAGATCCGGCTGGCCTCGCCGAGCGAAAAGCCGGTCAGCTATATCGTCGGCGCCTATTATCTGTGGAACAGATGGGGGGTCGATCAGGTCATCGACGCCGAGGCGCCCTGGCCTCGCACCGGCGCGCTCAACCATCTCTACGAACAGACGGTCAATTCCTACTCCGGCTTCCTCCAACTCAATGCCAGCCTGACCGAGCAGATCAAGCTTTCCGCAGGCGGGCGCTATACCGAGGAGGACAAGGATGCGCGCTTTTCGCGAACGACCCTGCGTCCGGGCTCCGCGACCGCCATCTTCGCGCCGTTTGCGGAACGCACGCCTTCGCGCAAGGAGAATAATTTCGACTGGTCCCTGAGCGCCCAATATTATCTCGACAAGCGCAATGTGATCTACGCCGGCGTGGCCCGGGGCAGCAAGAGCGGGGGGTTCCAGACCCTTCCGTCCAATCCCGATCTGGCGGAGTTTGAAGGGGAGGAGGCGCTCACGACCGAAATCGGGATCAAGACGCGGCCGACCGGCACGCTCTCGTTCGACCTAGCCCTCTACAACACCACGGTGAAAGACTTTCAATACAACATCAACACCGCAAACGGCAATGTGATCGCCAACGCCAAGGTTCGGACGCGAGGCTTTGATACGAGCCTGAATTGGCGGCCCTTCGACGGCTTCCGCATCGAAGGCGGCGTGGTTTATGCCGACGCGAAAATCCTCGAGGCGTTTCCCGGGGCCCCGAAGGGAACGCCCGTCCAGCGGGCGCCCAAATGGACAGGCAATGCCTCGATCAATTATGAGACGGCGCTGTCGGAGAACGTCGATCTGACGATCAATCCGAAGATCGAATTCAGCTCCAGCCAGTTCAGTCAGCTGCCCTCGGTCGGAGCGCCGAAACGGCAACCCTATGGCCTCGTCGATCTTGTCGTGGCGCTTGGCGCACCCGACGACCGGTGGGAGGTGGCACTGATCGGCAAGAATCTGACCAACCAGAAGGTCCTGCTGACCGCGACCACGCCCCTGCTCGCCAATGGGCCCTTCTACGGCAACATCCAGACACCGACGACCTTCGCGCTCCAATTGACCGTGAAGCACTGAGCAGACGTCGACAACAGTTAAGGAGCATGATGATGGAAGCCGTCTCTGTATTCTCGATGGGCACCTCCGGGAAAGCCAGCCCGCAGGTCAGGGCGCGCGTCTCGCCCGAGGAATGGCAAACGCGCGTCGAGCTCGCCAAATGCTATCGCCTGATTGCCCATTTTGGTCTGACCGACGGGATTTACAATCATATCTCCTGCCGCGTCCCCGGAAAAGAGGAGCATGTGCTGCTCAATCCCTTTGGCCTGCTTTACGAGGAAATCACGGCGTCCAACCTCGTCAAGGTCGACCTTGAAGGAAATATCGTCGACGATCCCACTGGCCTCGGGATCAACAAGGCCGGCTTCATCATCCACGGCGCCATCCATGAAGCGCGTCCGGACGTGGCCTGTGTCGTTCATACCCATACGCGAGCGGGGCTTGCGGTTGCGGCGCAGGCCGAAGGCCTGCTTCCGATCAGCCAGCCGGCCGCTCTTTTCATCGATCGGATCGGCTATCACGACTATGAGGGGATCGTGCTGCGGATGGATGAGCGCGAGCGATTGCTCGCCAATCTCGGCCAGTTCAATTTTCTTATTCTGCGCAACCACGGATTGCTCACTGCCGGGCCGAATATCGCTCGCGCCTTTCAGTGGATGCATGTCCTTCAGCAGGCGTGCGAAGTGCAGATCCAGGCTCTCGCCGGCGCGCGTCCGCTCACCTATCTTCCGCCCGAATCCATCAAGGAAATGCAGACGGCATTCGACAGTTCAGACGGAATGCTCGACTGGCAAGCCTTGACCCGGGTCATGGACAGAATGTCGCCCGAATATGCGGCATGAGCCTGCCTAGGTTCCGCGGCGGAAGCTGTTTCATCCGCCGGCCGGCTAGGGCGCCGGCGTCGTATCCGGAGATTTCGACATGCAGGTGAGCGCTGATATCGCGCCCAACAGGCCGTGGTGGGCGGTGACGATGCTGGTTGGCCTGCTCGTCATGTCCCTCGTCGACCGGGTCATTCTTTCGCTCCTGGTGCGGCCGCTTCGGGACAGTTTCGAGATCAGCGACGTCCAGTTCGGGCTGCTGTTCGGCACCTCTTTCGCTATTCTTTATGGTGTAATCGGGTTTCCGGCGGCACGCATCGCCGACACCGGCAATCGCAAGCGGCTGATCCTGTACGGCGCGCTCCTCTGGGCGGGGTGTACCCTCGCATCGGGCTTCGCGCAGAGCTTCAACCAGCTCCTGCTTCTGCGTGCGGGGCTGGCGCTCGGCGAAGCGGCGATTTTTCCCGCGTCCCATTCGCTCGTCGCCGATCTGCTGCCCCGTGAACGCCGATCGCTCGCCGCCAGTATCGTGGCCGCGGCTCCCTTTCTGGGCGTCGCTATCACCTACATGGGCGGCGGTGTCCTCGTCGAGGCGATCGAAAGCCATGTCGCGGCGGGCGGTGGTGGCGGTCTGGAGGCGTGGCGCCTCGCCTTGATCCTCGCGAGCCTGCCGACCTTCGCGCTGACGCTCCTTTTTGCTGCCACCTTCACCGAGCCAGCGCGTCGGCGCGAGGCTCCGTTGATCAGTGATCGACCGACAACAGGTATTTTGACCATGGTGCCCTTCTTTCTGCCGCTCGTTGTCGGCGCCGGGGCGCCGATGATCATCGCGGCGGGCTACGCAGCTTGGGCGCCCGAGACCCTGAGAACCGAATATGGCCTCTCGCTGCGAGCGGCGGGGGCCTGGTTCGGCATCGTTGCCGCAGCTGGTCCGATCGTCGGGTCGCTGCTTCTTCCCGAGCTGGTTCGCCGGCAGAAAAATCGACCCTTCGTCGAGGCGTTGCTGCGCGTGTGCACGGTTGCCGTCGTCCTCGGCATGACGATCTTCATAGCAGCTCCGCTCCAGCCTGAACCGGCCGTTTTGCTGGTCGGATATCTTTTCGGCGCGATCCTGATGTTCGGCGCCTACAGCACCGTCATCGTCAGCATGCAATATATCGCTCCGCAGAGTTTCCGTGCGACGCTGGTGGCGAGCACAACCTTCATCGGCTCGGGAATAGGCTTGAGCGTGGGGCCGCCGCTGGTGGCCGTTCTCAAGGAGCAATTTGTCGGGACCTACAGCGATGCGCTCGTCTGGACGGCGGTTCTGGCGGGGCTGATTTCGATCGCAGCATTTCTCGTCGCCCGCCGCGCCTCCCATAATCTCTAGATCTCGGGGCCATCGCGGGCCCCGCCGAATTTGTCTCAGGAGAAATCTATGTCAGCGTCGGTCCTCATCGCCGGTCCGGAGTCCATCGTCCGGCTGCTCAACGATATCGCCCAGTCGGTGACCGAAGCGGGCTTCGGTACCACCGTTACGCATCAGCCGATCGTCTCCCTGTCGCCGCAACTCCTCGCCGGCGTGCAGGCGCTCATCTGCGTCGTGTCGCCCGTCGGCCGCGCCGAGCTTGATGCGCTGCCCAACGTGCGCGCGGTGATTTCGCCGATCACCGGTTATGACTGGATCGATCTCGAGGTTGCGCGAGCGAAGGATGTTCTTGTGGCGAACGGAGAGGCATCGGAAAATTTTGAGAGCATGGCCGAGGCCACAATCATGCTGATGCTGACATCGCTTTACGATCTGCACGGCGCCGAAAGGCAGCTGCGTGACCTGCAGCCACGGCCCAAGGGGCCGATGTCCGCCCGGATGGTGCGCGGCAAGACGATCGGCATCATAGGCTATGGCAATATTTCCCGCGCGATCATTCGCCGCCTCGCGGGCTGGGATGCACAGATTGTCGTGACCACGCGAACTCCGCCAGAGACTGTCGATGGGCTTCGCTTCGTCGAACTCGATCAACTGCTGGAGACTAGCGACGTGGTCATCGTGATGACGAGCCTCGCCCCCGAGACCCGGGGCTTCCTCGGTGCCGAACGCCTGCGCAGGCTGAAGCCCGGCTGCGTCTTCATCAACACGGCGCGCGGCGGGCTGGTCGACGAGGAAGAACTGTATCGTCAGGTTGCGGCGGGCAGGATCGCCAAGGCGGCGCTCGACGTCTTCGATGAAGAACCGCTGGGCGCTGACAGCCCCCTAAGACAGCTGCCCAACACGATCCTGACCGACCATATCGTCGGCCATACGCGCGAGATGTACGACGCCATTCCGCGCATCGCCGCCGCCAATGTTGCCGCCGCCCTCGGCGGCGCGCCGCCCGAGCGGACGCGGAACCGCGATGTGATCGAGCGCTGGCGCGCGAAATGGGACGCGGCCCCGGGGGAGGACGGTGCAAGCAGGGCGAGCGGGATATGACCGCTTCTGCCGGCAAGGTTCTCGTTTTTGGCGCCGCCGGCCATATCGGAGGGCCGCTCGCGCGCTACCTGCGGTACAAGGGTTGGGGCGATCGCCTCCGGCTGGCCACCAGCAGCCCCGCCCGGCTTGACCAGCTGAAGGCGGCGTTCCCTGGCAGCGAAGCGATAGTAGCGGACTATCTCGCACCGGCCAGCCTCGCCGCCGCCTGTCGCGACGCCGAATATATATTTGTCATCACGCCCGATTTTATCGACGAACTGGCCGCGATGGATAATCTCGTCCAGGCCGCAAGACGCACCCCCGAGCTTCGCCAGATCCTGCGGATCATCGGCGACCCGCCCCATATGTCGCTGAAGAAGGTCCCGAAGATCGTTCGCGATTTCGGCCGCGGCACCGCCATTCAGCATCTTCAGGCGAGGGAAGTTCTGGAGCAGAGCGATCTGCCGATCACCTATCTCAACATCGCCTCCTATCTGATGGATGATTTCATCCGCTGGAACAGTACGATCAAATCGGACCGGGCGCTGGCGATGCCCTTCGAGAGGCGAACGACCTGGATCGATCCGGGCGATCTCGGCGAGGCCGCCGCCGGCATCATCATGGAGGAAGGCGATCGCCATCTTCATCAGCTCTATCACCTGAACAACGGCAGTGATCACCTGTTCTTCTCGGAAATTGCCGAAATGATCAGCGATGTCCTGCAGGAGCGGATCGTCCACAATGACGCGGTCGCGTTCTGGGAGCAGCACATGGGGCAAAGATATGTGAAGCTGTTTGGGGTGGGGGCTGGTGAATATTTCAAGGCCTATTATGAATTTGAACAGACCTATCAGTTCGCCTTTCACCGATCCGACATTCTGGAACGGCTTTTGGGACGCAAACCCAAGACGCTACGGGCATGGGTCGAGCAAAATGCCCATCTTTTGACTTAAGGGCGAATGAGCCTGAGGAAACCTCAGCCGCAGCTTCCCGTCAGCGGCCGCAGCATACGCGCGCGATGGCAAGCACGTCGTGGGGCGTGACCGTCAGCTCGAACTATAGGCGTCTTCATCGACGAGACCGAGCAAGGTTCCGCGATTGGTGCCCTCGAAAAGGGCGTTGAAATGCAGCGGCAACGTTTCGAAACCGGTCCGGATATCCTCGCGGGTGACGATCTCACCCGACTGCCTCCATGCGATCAGATCGGCAATGGCCTCGGGGACTTCGTCGCGGTAGTCGCCGAACAGAAAGCCCTGAATTCTGATGCTGCCGTAGATCACCCGCATGATATTTCTGAAGGCCGGCAAATCATCGTCTTCGCTATTGTATCCGGCTATCTGCCCGCAGAGAATGATCCTTCCGAATTTTGCCATGTTATCGACTGCCGCCTGAAGCATGGTACCACCGACATTGTCGAAAAAAATGTCGATTCCCGTCGGGCATAGTGATTTCAGTGCGGACGATACGTCGTCAGACCGATAGTCAATGACCTCCTCAATCCGGCACTCGTTTCGAAGCCACGAACATTTTTCCGCGCCGCCGGCGATGCCGATGACCCGGCATCCCGCGATCCTCCCGATCTGGGCTGCAACCGATCCGGTCGAGCCCGCCGCGCCCGAAACGACGAGCGTTTCACCCGGGCTCGGGCGGCCAACGCGCATCAATCCGAAATAGCCCGTCATGGCATTCAATCCGAACGCGCCCAAAGCCTCGATCGCCGTGACTCCCTCGTCGATGAGCCGCGGAGCCGACGCGGCGTCGATGATGTCGAACTCGCTCCATTTGCTCGTCGAGACGATGCGCGAGCCGACCGGGAAGGCAGGATGGCGCGATTCGACGATCCGGCTTGCCGACATTGCCTGGATGGGGGCGCCCAAGGGAATGATCATATGCAGGCTGGCATCGCGCGCCGACATCCAGTTGCGCATCGTGGGCGCGTACAGAAACAGCAAATTGCGCACGCGGATCTCCCCCGCCTGCAGCGCCCGCTCGTGCTGGTCTCCAGGGGCGAGCTCGAGATCGCCGTCCCGCAACATTCGGACAGGTCGCCTGCGCAAGAGCCATTGCCGGTTTTCCATAAATTCCAAACCTCCTCAAGACTTCGGCGAATGCAATGACAGGCGGCGCCACCGGGCACCGACGGTGAGGCGATGACGACGCGCGCGCTATCCGAAGCGCGGCCGGATACCCGTGTCAGCGACCATGGACGGGGACACGCCGATAGCCCGATTTCCGGCGGTGTGTGAGCGCGTAACCTCCTGCCTTCGTCGCTTTTCCTCTCCTGCCGGGCGTTCACGCCATCATGCCTCGCTCCACCCACCATTGCGCTTGGTGTGGACACCAATTGAGCGCGTCCGGGTGGCTATCTACCGATGCGGTAACAGGAGCATCGTTCATGATCCAGTCCGACCCGCAGACTGCCGACAGGGCCGCAATCGCCGAGCTCAACGCCCGTTTCGCCTGGTTGATCGATCATGAAAACGGGCACGGCGTACCCGAGCTTTTTACTGCTGACGGCCGGTACGGCTATGAGGGGCATTGGTGTGAAGGCCGCACGCAGATCGAGGATTTCTACGCGCGGCGGCGGCAGCGCGGCACGCGCACGTCGCGCCATGTGTTCACCAATTCATGGGTTGTCTTCGAGAGCGATGGCCTCGCCCTCGGCCGGTCCATCCTCACGCTGTTCGCGACCGATGACGATCCCCTGGCCAGCGCCTGCCCCGTCTGTATTCTCGACTATTCGGATACGCTTCTCAGGCAGGCTGACGGCCGATGGCGTTATCGGGAGCGCCATGTGCTGCCCGTGTTCGGACATATGCCGCGGCTGATGGAGCGGGAGACGCCCGCCGACGCGCGCTCCGTGGATCGAGCCGCCCGGAGCGGATCGGTCGAGCAGGTTGCCGAGGCGCTGTGATCGCTCCTTCGCCTGAAGAGGAAAAAAGCAAACTTGCCCGGCTTTCTCTGATCGGGAGCGACCAGAATGCCGGCTGCGTAACGGCTTTCATCATTAGGGATTTGGATTGCTATGGCTGACGTGGAACTGATTGCGGATAGAGATGTGGCGCTTGCGATGCTCGGGAATGTGCATGCCATTCTTCCCGACATCGCCTCGAGAGCCGTGGCCTGTGAAGAGGCGCGCGTCGTGCCGGTGGAGAATATGCGCGCGCTTCGGGACGCAGGTTTTCTGGGCGGCTTCAAACCCGTCCAATATGGCGGTATCGAGGCCGCGCCCGGCGTCATGTTCCAAGCGGCGTCCGACATCGCGACCGTTTGCGCCTCGACGGCGTGGGTGGCGCAGCTCATGGCCGTCCATGCGCATGCCATCGCCTATTATGATCCCCGTCTGCAGGAAGAGATCTGGGGCTCCGACCAGGACGCCCTCGTCGGCTCATCGGTGGCGCCGATCGGCAAGGTCGAGCCTGTCGAGGGCGGATATCGCCTCTCCGGGCGTTACAACTGGTCGAGCGGCTGCGACCATGCCAGCTGGCTTTTGTTGGGAGGGTATCTCGCCGGGCCCGAGCCCGGCCAGCGCCTGCACGCATTGTTCGCTGTGCCGCGAAGCGATTTCGAGATCATCGATACTTGGTTCGCAGCGGCGCTCAAGGGCACAGGGAGCAAGGATATCGTCGTCGATGACATCTTTGTTCCCCATTATCGTGTGGAGACGATGCTGGCGCTCGGCACGGGGACAGCGCGCGGTTACGGAACGCATCGCGGCGATATATTCACCCTCCCGTTCCAGTCGATATTCGCCTCGGGATTTTCGGCCGTTGCGTTCGGCATCGCCCGGGCTGCGCTCGACCATTACAAAAACCGCCTCGCGGGCCGGGTGCGGGCCTATACCGGTGCGCAGGTCGCCCTGTCGCCGCCCGCCTTCATGCACCTGGCGCATGCCCATCACGAAATCACGGCGGCACGCGCGATACTCGAAGACGAGTGGCGGGCGTTCGAGGAGCAGGCCAAAAGCCGCGAGCAGGCAGAGATGGATACGGTCATACGGTGGCGAACCATGCTCCCCTACGTCACAAAGCTTTGCGTCAGCGCGGTCGACGAGCTGATGGCGGCCAGCGGTGGCGGTGCCATTCTCGACTCAAGCCCGCTTCAACGCTGTTTTCGCGACGTGCACGGGGCCGCGGCGCATGCGGTCTGCGACTATGATATCGCGCTTCAGATCGCGGGCCGCCATCTGATCGGCGCCGAGCCTGATCCCAACCTCCTCTGAGGTCGGCCTTGCGGCAGCGCCTTCGCGACCGCCGTCTTTCCAGGACTGTTAGGAATTCCCATGAGCAAGGTCATCATCAGCTGCGCGGTTACGGGGTCGGTCCACACACCAACCATGAGCGCCTACCTGCCGGTCACGCCCGACGAGATTGCCGCTTCGGCGATCGAAGCCGCGGAGGCGGGCGCCGCCATACTCCACCTGCACGCGCGCGATCCCGGGACTGGACAGCCAACCCCGGATCCGGACGTGTTCATGCAATTTCTTCCGCGGATCAAGCAATCGACCGACGCCGTCGTGAACATCACCACGGGTGGCGGGCAGGGGATGGCGCTGGAAGACCGGCTATCGGCTGCGGTACGTGCTTCGCCCGAGCTCTGCTCGCTGAACATGGGATCGATGAACTTCGGACTCTATCCGATCCTCGAGAAATACGAGACGTTCCAAAACGCCTGGGAGCCGGCCTATCTCGAGGCCTCGCGCGACTGGATCTTCCGAAACACCTTCAAGGATATCGAATATATCCTGCAGGACCTTGGGCAGGGACATGGTACGCGCTTCGAATTCGAATGCTATGATGTCGGGCATCTTTATACGCTGGCTCATTTCCTCGATCGCAAACTCGTCACCCCGCCGCTTTTCGTCCAGTCGATCTTCGGCATTCTGGGCGGTCAGGGCCCGGATGCCGAGAATCTGATTCACGCCAAGCGCATCGCCGACAGGCTCTTCGGAGATCAATATCAGTGGTCGGTCATGGCGTCGGGCCGGCACCAGCTTCCGTTCGTGACGATGGCGGCGATCAGCGGCGGCAATGTGCGCGTTGGCCTCGAAGATTCGCTCTACGCCGGAAAGGGCAGGCTAGCCCGGTCGAACGCCGAGCAGGTCACGATCATTCGGGGCATATTGGAGGCGCTTTCGCTCGACGTCGCGACGCCCGAAGAAGCGCGTGCGATGCTCGGTCTCAAGGGTGCGGATCGCGTCCGTTTCTGACGCCGGGATCATATGGTTGTCTGCGTCGCCACAAGAACTGGCTAATAGTCGATCAACTTCCGGCCCATCGCTGGGCTGGCTTCGGGAGAATGAAAATGGCTTTGACCCGGATCCGCATCACCGCATCCGACAACAGCGGTGAGTTCGGCGCCTATCTCGCGACGCCGCCGTCCGGGAGCGGACCGGGGCTCGTCGTCTGCCAGGAAATCTTTGGCGCGAACGAGACGATGCGCAAGGTCGCGGAGAGCTTCGCCGAGGAAGGATATGTCGTGCTGGTGCCCGACCTGTTCTGGCGGCAAGAACCCGGGGTCGAACTCGGATATTCTCCGCAAGACTGGGCGCGGGCCTTCGAGCTGGCTCAGGGTTTTGATGAGGATCGCGGCGTAGACGATGTCCAGGCCGCGATCGATGCGCTCCGCGGGCGGGGCGAGGTAACCGGCGGGGTCGGCGTCATCGGCTATTGTCTCGGGGGCAATCTGGCGTTTCTTGCCGCAAGCAGAACCGATTGCGACGTCGCGGTCGGCTATTATGGCGTAGGAATCGAACAGAAGCTGGCAGATGCCGACGCGTTGCGTTGCCCGCTGGCGCTCCACTTCGCCGAGCTCGATTCCTTTTGCCCCGCCGAAGCGCGCGAAGAGATTTTCAAGGCGCTCGCCGCGAAACCGGACGCGAGCCTGTTTCTTTATCCCGGGTGCGACCATGCATTCGCGCGCGAGGGGGGCGATCATTTCAATCGGCCCGCGGCGAACATAGCGCATGAACGAACGATGGCCGTCCTGAAGTCGGCAATCGGGCCGCATTATGATCTCGCGGCCTTGTGGGACATGCATATCTATCATGAATTCCAGACCCGCGACGTCGACGCCACGATCGCGACCATGGTGGACGAGCCATATGTCAATCACATCCCGACCATGACCGGGGGCATCGGCCGCCAGCATTTGCATCATTTCTATACCAACTACTTCGTGCACAGCAATCCACCCGACATAACCAGCATACCGATCTCGCGAACGGTCGGGGCGACGCAGGTCGTCGATGAGGCGCTTTTGTCCTTCACCCACAGCGTCGAAATTGCCTGGATGTTGCCGGGCATCGCTCCGACGGGCCGGCGCATCGAGGTCGCCTTGGTCTCCGTGGTCAAGTTTCGCGGTGACAAGCTCTGGCATGAGCATATCTACTGGGACCAGGCCAGCGTTCTCGCCCAGCTGGGTCTGATCGATCAGACAAACCTGCCGGTCGTCGACGCAAGAGGCGGCCGCAAACTGATCGATGAAACGCTACCCTCGAATGAACTCATCAAGAACAAGGTAGCATAGCATAAAGATGGCTGTCGAAATCGCGGGTTCGCACTCGGTCGGCGACATCTGGGCTGAGATCGATTGCCGGCGCCCGATCTGCCGCGCTCGGCATAGCAGCTGTTATTGAAGCTCTGTCGTAGCACTCGCTGCAACAGCCATCTTCTGGCTCTGGTCAATGAGCCCTGTCGCTGGCGATGCGGAATGGCTGGCCGATCGGCGCTGAGCCGATCCGAGGAAAAACAAGCTTTCTTGGCGACGATGTCCATTGTCATGGCACAATCCTGTCGGCTCCCGACCCGGGTAGGCCGAAATGCCTTGCGCTCATAGCCCACGGCGCCCGGCGCCGATGTTCGCTGCCGGTCCGTGTTAAAGCGGATTGTCGAGCTCGGACAGGAACGCCAGCAAAAGGTCGTTGACCTCTTCCGGAGCTTCTTGCTGCAGCCAGTGGCCAGCGCCTTCGATTATGTGCGCGCCGCGCGGATCAGTGCAGCGCGCGAGGGGATCGGCGTAGCGATCGCCTGTTCCCAGGATCGTGCGGATGGGATCGCGACCCCCGCCGATGAACAGCGCCGGCTGCGTGATCATCTTTTCACGGTACTGGCTCAGCGTGGCGCGGTCGAGTGGCGCGGCGCGGTATCGGTTGAGCGCCCCTCGGAAACCGTCGGCGAAGCTCTGCGCATAGGCGGCCAGCTCCGCCTCGGAGAGCCACGGCCCTACCGGTGTGACGTCAGGAATACCGGCAACCAGATTGCGCGTGCCGGCCGGTCTCACAAGGCCATCGACCGCATCGGGACGGAGACCGGACAGCGCGTAGTAAAACCGGCGCAGGAACTCCTTGGGATTTGCCTCCAGTTCATGCTCGGCCCCGGGCTTGGTCAGAAGATGCCGGTAAAAGACCGGCTTGCCCGGTTCGTCGGGCCAGAATTCGTCCGGCACCTTGTCCGAATAAGCCGCCGCAGGAACCGAAAGCCCGACGACGGCGCGAACCTTGTCCGGATGAAGCAGTGCCGCGTTATAGACCTGCGGTGCCCCCCCGTCGTGCCCGACAAGTACGGCGGGGCCGGCAGACATTGCGTCGATGACGGCGCAGATATCGCGGGTCATTTCGGCCATTGTATAAGCTTCCACCGGCGCCGGTTTCGAAGATCCTCCATATCCGCGCGTGTCAAACGCCGCAGCGGTATAGCCGGCATCGGCGAGCGCTTTCATCTGGTGCCGCCAGGAAAACCATGCCTCGGGGAAGCCATGCATGAGGACAAGAGGTCCTTGGCCTACATGTGCCAGGCGCAGCGATATGTCGCCGTTGTGAATGTGGGTAAACTCCGCCCCCGGCACCAGATTGTCGCTCATGTAACCACTCCGCGTTCCTCGTTCAGGCGAGTCCTGCTGATCGGGCAAGCCGACGCGGAACCTGTTCGACATAGCAGGCGCAACCTCGCCTCAAGAGTTGCACCGGATCCAGGGGGAAAGCAGCAGGCCGATAGGACCGGCAGCTCCGCAATAGGCGAAACCCGTTCGTTCGGCGCGACTTGCGCCCAAGCGTCGCGAGCCGGCTTGTCATTTCGAGCTTCCGAGCGATCTTTTTACCTGGACCGTTTCGGCGTATATAGGAGTAAACACGCAGGAGCAGCACGGTCTGCGCAGCAGCCGTTTCACTTTGCGCGTGACATGCAGCATCCACAAACCGGATGACATGTCGTCTTCGATCTCATGCCGGTGAGATTGTCCGTCAGCGGAGCGGTCTGGGCGCCCCTCGACCCTCACGCGGACGCGGATCGAAGCCGTCGCCACCGGCTGCGCGCCACCGCCCGCATTGTCCAGGCGACGAGCAGCGGCATCAAATGGACCATGGCCGACATCCAGTGCCACTCCAGCAGCACCCAATGCACGATCGAGAACAAGAGTGCGCCGTAGGAGACCTGCTGCAGCCGCTTCCAACGCCGGCCAAGCGCACGGACGGCGGCGTCGAAACTGATCGCCGCCGGAATGACCATCAGGACAAGACTGAGCCAGCCAGTCCAAATCGCGGGCCTCGGCAGTTCGCCCAGCTGCGCGTCTAGCGTTCCCGTGTCCGCGACATAAAAGATAAGGTGCAACAGCGCGTAGATGAAAGCGATTACCCCGAAGTTCCGGCGCAACGTGATCCACCCGCTCAGGAACCTGTTGGGCCCCAAATATTCGATGAGAGGCCCGGGCAACATCGCCGCCACCATCATGCGGATCGCCATCGCGCCACTCGGGTGGAGCATTTCCTGGGGCGGCGTAGCGCCTCGCAGAAACCCGAATGCCAGCAGAATCGCCGGCAGCGAGAACAGCAGCCAGAAAGGGACTCGTTTGCGCAGGGTCATGCCAGATGCTCGTCCTCGATCGCTTCAAATTGTCCGCGATGGGCAGCTGGACGCCTGCTAACCACAGCTGACGTGCCGCGCCGCCCTGTTAAATTGCGCTGTCTACGCAGGTTTCCGATTGCCTCCGCACACCTAATGCCCCGGATCAGCCGGCTGCCCCCGGAGGGGCATCAGTCGCGCCGGTCATCGCGAGCCGGCGAGATCGGCATGGGGCAGGAGCCCAAACCGATCTGGAGAAGCCGAGCCGCCGCCATACAACCCGTAAGAAACGACATGCTCATGGTGCAGAACGCCATGCTCATATGCCACGACCCAATTAAGTCCTCCCAAGATCGTCCCCACAAAGTGCCTGTAGTTGGGCTGCTCCGAGATCGTCGGTTCCATGATGAGAGGATAAGCTAAATTCCTCTCACGTTTGATATATTTTCATAGTCTGAATTATTCGGGAAACATATCAATCGGTGACGACCCGAATATATTGGTTCAATATATATCGCGGCACGCCGGCACATATGCAAAGGCCAATGACAGGCCCGCGTTCGGCGGCGTCGATGAGCCGCATGAGGGTGGGCGATGGCCGGCATTTTTGCCCAGCCCGCGGCGAGCCTTCGCCCGTCAGGCGGGTTAAAAGGGGGCTTGGGGTCGACACCAATTGAGAGTCTTGCCTGGCGGGCATAGGCCTAGGCCGAGTGGAACGGCTATGGTCGCCTGCATCGACGCCGACCCCTCGCCGGTTCTTTGATGGACGCGTCGTTCGTTCACCCGTGGGCTGGCGAGGCGGTTTGCGTTCGGGCAGCCGTCCGGGATCGACCGACGCTTCGTGGCTCCGCCGGACCGGCGTCTCGACGAGCCGCTCATGGCGCCCGCCGTGGCGCGAACGGGGGAGACGATGAAGTCGGCAAATTTCAGTTCGGGCGACATCTTCGATGTGAGCGGGTCGGTCGTGATTGTGACCGGCGGCGCCAGCGGGCTGGGATTGAGCATCGCAGAAGTCATGGCTGCGAACGATGCGCGGGTGCTGCTTCTCGATATTGATCAGGCTCGGCTCGACGAATGCCAGGCAAGGTTCCGGGCCGCCCGGCTCGCGCTCGACGTCGCGATTCTGGACGTTGCGGATATCCCGGCATTGCAAGGCGCGATCCATGCCGCCGCAGAGCGGTATGGGCGGATCGACGCCGTGTTCGCCAACGCGGGCATATCGGCCGGGAGCGGCCCGTTCACCGAATTTGGTCAGATTGCCAATGTCAGGGAGGAGGACTGGAATCGCGTGCTCCAGATCAACCTCACGGCGGTTTTCGCGACGATCCAGGCCGCATCGATCCATATGAAGCGCCAGCGCGGCGGGCGGATCGTCGTCACGTCGTCTGTTGCGGGCCTGCGGGCCGAGCGCCACGTCGGCTATGCCTATGTCGCGACGAAGGCCGCAGTCGTCAATCTCGTGCGCCATGCAGCCATCGAGCTGGCAGAATTTGGCGTGTGCGTGAACGGGATCGCGCCCGGTCCGATCCTGACGAACATCGCGGGCGGGAAGCTCAAGGACCCGGATATAGCCAAGCCCTATATCGCGAATGTTCCGCTCGCGAGGCTCGGAGATCCCGACGAAATCAAGGGGCTCGCACTTCTGCTCGGCTCCCGCGCCTCGAGCTTCATAACGGGCACCACGATCGCGATCGACGGGGGAATGACGGCTTGGTGAAGCGGATCTATCGTCGGGACGGAAGGAAGCGTCGGTGAGTTTCAGGGAAAACTACCGGGAGGCGGTGGCCGGCCGCGCCAATGTTGCCGACACCTCCGAACTGCTCGCATATTATGACGAGATCGAGCGGCATCATGCTGGCGCGTTATGGACGGTCGCGAACAAGATCGAACCATGGGAGCCTGCCTCGTCGTCGGCCCCGATGCTGTGGCAATATGATGCGCTGCGTCCCCATGTCCTGCGTTCGCTCGAGCTCGTGACACCCGAGGAGGCGGGGCGGCGGGTCGTCTATCTCGCCAATTCCGGGAGGAGGGACGTCACTGCGGCCGTTGGCTGGCTCTATTCCGGCCTCCAGGTCATGGCGCCGGGCGAATGTGCATCGAGCCATCGTCATTCCGCGTCGGCGTTGCGCTTTATCATGGAAGGGACGGGGGCGTTCACGAATGTCGATGGTCACAAGATGACGCTGTCGGCCAATGATTTCGTCCTGACCCCGAACGGCACATGGCACGAGCACGGCGTCGAGGCGGACGGGGCGATATGTATCTGGCAGGACGGTCTCGACATCCCGCTGATGAATGCCCTCGAAGCCAATTTCTATGAAGTGCATCCCGATCTCAAGCAGCCGATCATATTTCCCATAGACGATTCGACGGCAAGCTGGGGTTCGGCCGCCCTGAAGCCGGCCGGCGAGCACGGGCCAAAGCGCTACTCGCCGCTTCTCAAATATGAGTGGGAGCGAACCTATGATGCTCTGCAGGCCTTTGCGCGGGTCAGCGATGGCTCACCCTTCGACGGCATCCATATGGACTATATCAATCCCGAGACGGGCGGGGCGGTGATGCTGACGCTCGGAGCCTCGATGCAGATGTTGCGGCCGGGAGAGCACACGCATGCGCATCGCGAGGTCGGAAGCTTTGTCTATCAATGTGCCAAAGGCTCGGGCTTCTCGATCGTCAACGGCAAACGCCTCGATTGGAAGGAACGCGACATCTTCTGCGTTCCCGCCTGGATGTGGCACGAACACGCCAACGCTTCCGTGACCGAGGATGCCTGCCTCTTCTGTTTTCACGACCTGCCCGTGATGAAGGCTCTGGGACTTTATCGCGCGGAAGGGCTCGCCGAAAACGGCGGTCGGCAGCCGGTGCTCAGCTGATGGAAAGCACCCGGGGAGAAAGATCTTCATGCGTTTTGTAACCTACCGCGCCGATCTGGAGTCGGAAGCGCGCCTCGGCGTAGTCGTCGACGACGGCGTGATTGACGTCGCCATCCTTGGCGAACGCGCTGGGGTCTCGTTGCCCAGCCGAATGCTCGACCTCATCGATCTCGGCCGTCCTGCCACGGACGCGGTCCGCGACATATTGGGGAACCTCAAGCCCCACTGGCGGGTCGGCGCGGCACGGCCGTTGAGCGATGTCACGCTTCTGGCGCCCATACCCCGTCCGCGCAAAAATATCTTCGGTATCGGTCTCAACTATGTCGAGCATGTCGCCGAAAGCGCGACATCGCTCGATACGGCGAAGGAACTCCCGAAACAGCCCGTCCTGTTCTCGAAGCCGCCGACCACCGTCATCGGACCTGGGCAGCCCGTCGTCCATCGCGGCGATATCACCCGGCAGCTCGACTGGGAGGTCGAACTGGCCGTTGTCATCGGGTCGGTGGCGCGCCGTGTGGCGCCCGAAGACGCGCTGAAGCATGTGTTCGGCTACAGCGTCTGCATCGACATGAGCGCGCGCGATTGTCGCCGGGCCGGCCAATGGATCTACTCCAAGGGTCAGGACAGCTATGCTCCGATGGGGCCTTGCATCGTGACCGCCGACGAAATTCCGGATCCGCAAGTTCTGGACCTCTGGCTGACGGTAAACGGCGTCGAGAAGCAGCGCTCGAACACGAGAAACATGCTCTTCAAGGTCGATTATCTGATCTCGGACATCAGCCAGGGCATTACGCTCGAGCCCGGCGATATCATCGCCACGGGCACGCCGGAAGGCGTAGGCGCCGGGCGCAGTCCGCAGGAATGGGTTTGGCCGGGCGACGTGATCGAAGCCGAAGTCGTCGGCATCGGGAAACTCCGGCATCCGGTCGTCGCCGGCTGAAGAAGGCATCGCAGCGCCCCGGACATTATGGATATTCTGCCGATGGCAAAACTGGAAACGACGACGGTCCGCGGCATATGCTATGCGAGCGCAGAACGCTTCGGTCCGCCGGTGATCGCGCCGTTCGCGCCAGGGTCGACGACGGCCTCACGGGGGCCCGTTTGTTTCCAGGCGCCCTCGAAGCTCGCTTTCCTGACCGGACCCCAGGCATCGCTCGACATGAGCGAAGATTGCCTCCGGCTGTCGATCGCAATTCCGGCCGGGCCGGGTCCCCATCCGGTGATCGTCTGGATTCACGGCGGAGCCTATGTGGCGGGTGGCGGCGACCTCCCGTGGTACGACGGGGCGCGTCTCGCGGCCGAGCAGGCGCTGGTAGTCGTATCCATCAGCTATCGGCTGGGTCCTTTCGGTTATCTGCGGCTGCCCGGCGCGTCCGGACCGAGCAACGGGCTTTTGGATCAAATGACCGCGCTGCGCTGGGTGCGAAGGTATATCGGGGCCTTTGGCGGCGATCCCGCAAATGTCACGGTCGTGGGTCAATCCGCCGGAGCGCATTCGATCGCGGCGATGATGGCATGGGGGGAGGCCAGGCCGCTCTTTGACCGGGCCGTCCTCATGAGCCCTCCGGCCGTGCCGCTGCCCTCCGAGGAGGCAACACGGGCGGTTGCGGACGAGTATCTGCGATCGCTGGGCGTCGATGCTCTTTCGGCGACGGCCGGCGAGTTGGTGTCGGCACATTCCGCCCTCCCGCCTCGACCTATAACGGACTTGCGGTGGGCGCCCGTTGCGCCGCCGTCTGGCGAAATCGTGCCGGACGCTGTCGATATCATCTCCGGGTGGACAAGAGACGATGCCGGTCCGTTCGCCCTGATGACGATGGAAAGCCAAGCGGCCGCGCACGCGGAAGGGCGCAGCATGACCAAGCTGATTTTTGAACGCGGTTCCCGGTCCGCAGCCGCGAACGCGAAGGCAGCTGGTGCACGGGCTTGGCTCTATCGGCTCGATTTCGCGCCGACATGCGAGTTTGGCGCTGGCCATTGCATCGATCTTCCGCTCATCCTTGGAGAGGAGGAAGCCTGGCGCGGGATGCCGCTTCTTGGCGGACTTTCCTGGGGACGGATCGATGCCGCGGGGCGGCCGCTGCGCGGCATGATAGGAAGCTTTGCCCGAGCGGGCATGCCCGCTGGGCGGACGGGCAGGTCGTGGGCAATGTCGGATCGCCCCCGCAGCTTGCCATAATTCGCTGTTCACCGGGCGCCTCGCATCTTCGCCGAGCGGGCCGGAATCTTCTCCATCGCGCGGCGCCAATGTCTGCAGGCTTGTCATGGCGCTGAACCAGGGCTCGGCCCAATCCCCGGCGGCGTCGGCCGGATAATGTGGCCGGCGGTCGAATGTCGCTTCCTCGTTGGATGGTGTGGGACCTCTAGAGGCAAGACGTCGAGCGATAATTTTGGCCCGCAGTTGATCATCGAGAGCGAAAAGGCCGTGACGGCATCGTGGGCCGCGAGGTCGGCCTCCTCGCCTGCGGACCACGTCGATGCGCGGCGCCGGCCGCCGGATCGGTGCCTTCGGCAAACGGATGAGGGCTTTGGCGATCCGATCGCGTCAACCACCTTGACCCGAGAGGGCATCATGATAGAGTGATCACTCTACCTTTGTGTTTCAACCGGGAGGCCGATTAAACCGCCCGAGCTTGATAGGCTGATTGGATCCGAGAGAGAGTGATGGGGAACAGGCCGCTATCAATCTGAATTATTGCGCTGCAGTGCAGAAGACGGGACCACCACGGCAATGGATATTCGTAAGTTAAGATATTTTCTTATTCTTAGCGAAGAGCTTCATTTCCGCCGGGCTGCCGAAAAATTGAATATCACCCAGGCACCTTTATCCTTATCCATACAGGCTATTGAACGGGAGTTGGGGGCTCAGCTTTTCCACCGCACCAATCGGCGCGTTTCCCTGACGAAAGTCGGCGCGGCGTTTCAGGGCCATGCCGCCTCGATTATCGAGCAACTTGATAGAGCTGTGGAGGACATTCACCAGATGGCCGCGGGTGAGGCGGGCCGGCTTTTGATCGGATATACACCGGCCTCTTCGCTCTCCTTCTTCTTTTCGAAGGCCATTCGTACCTTCCGCACGCGCTATTCCGGCGTCAAGATCGACCTGCATCAACTCTCATCAAAGGAACAGATGGCCGCGCTGGCAAACAGGAAAATCGATGTTGGCTTCTTTCGGACTGCGCATCCGCTGAGGCATTCGGATATAAGATTTACCTATCTGGTCAAGGATGCGCTGGTGGTCGCCATGCACGCGGGCCACCCCCTCGGTGCGGCGAAAACTGTCGACATTCATGCATTGAAGGACGAGCCCCTGATCTTTTCTCCGCCCGAAGCAGGCGTGGGAATTCGCGACCAGGTGATGCACATGTTCTCGCGGCACGGACTGATCCCGAATATTGTGCAAGAAGCGTACGACGCGCCGACGGCGATCAGCCTGTCAGCTGCCGGATTGGGTGTCACGATCGTTCCGCCGGACCTTCAATATATCAAGGTGCCCAACATCATTTTCAGACCATTGGAAGGCGCCGACGCCATTACTCATCTGCTTCTCGGTAATCGAATGGGCGAAGAAAACGCGCTGGTAGCGAATTTTCGCCACATCACCCAGTCTACCATCGCTTCAGCAAAGCGAGGCTAATGACATTCCTGTCGCGACGAAAAATGCTTTGCAATCGGACGCCGAGTTCGGGGACCACCGCTCTTTTCATCGCCTGAGGCGGAATGGCGGAAATTCTGCCGAGCGTCACGCCGCGCCGGCTGATCAGAATCGATATCAGCCGATTGATGCGGTCGCATGGTCACGCAATTTCACCGCGAACGAGCCGTTTGTCGCTGGCGCCTTGGCGCGTTTGATTTCGCGCTGCAATCATTCGCCGCTCTCAATTAAATTTGCCACCCGGGGCGGCAGGCCATAAATTTGTTCCGAAGTTGCAGCGTCAACGGGATTTTATTTGAAATAAATATTTTAAAAATCAAGAAATACATAAGAAAATATAAAATAACTGCATATTTTGGCAATTTATTTGTCCAAGATATAGCAGAAGATATGCCAAAAATATTCCAACAAAATATAACAGTTATTTTTTGGGAGAGGCTGATGATCATAAAAAAACTTGGGGTGGGTTGCAGGAAATCTGTAATGAAGGCGGGCCCCTGCTCGGTTCTCATCGTCGGAGCGCTTATTTCGTCGGCTGCCGAGGCCAAATCAGACAGCCCGGCCCCGGCCGACACCATGGGGCAGGCCGAAAGCCCGCAGGAGATCATTGTTACCGCCCAGCATCGTGACACTTCCATTCACGAAACGCCCATTGCCATCAGCGCTTTCGGTTCCGAAAAACTTGAATCCTCGGGGATCACCACCGTCGAGGGGCTGACCCGCATCGAGCCCAGTCTCCAAATCTATTCAGAGCAGGTGAATAACGAGGAATATATCATCCGCGGCATCGGTAAAGCGAACGAGGACCTTGCAACGGATTCAGGCGTCGCGGTGAATATCAACGGCGCTTATATCGCGCAGTCCGGCGAAGCCAACGCAGCCATTTTCGACATCGAACGCGTCGAGGTGCTTCGCGGTCCGCAGGGCACGCTCTACGGCAAGAACGCCGTGGGCGGCGTCGTGAACATCATCACTCGCAAACCCACAGACCGGTTGGACGGCTATTTGCTGAACGAACTCGGCGGCCTGGGCCGCCGGCAATTCGAGGGCGCAGTCAGCGGCCCATTGGTCGATGACAAATTGTCGGCCCGACTCGCCGGTTTTTCACTCCATACCAACGGCGCGTATCACAATCTTACAACCGGCCATCGAGCGAATGATGTGGATGCGCAAGCGATACGCGGTTCACTGCGCTTTACCCCGAATGATGTGTGGGAAATCAACCTGGCTGCCGACTATTCGAAGGTTGAACAGGATGGGGTTCTAAAAAGCGTCATCGCCGACGTGCCCGGAACGCCGCTTATCGGGAATGACTCGCTGGCGGGGCCATATGCAACTCAGGAGGAGGATATTCGAAGCGGCAGGAGCAATGTCGAGGGTGCCCAAGGCATCAGGCAATGGGGCGGAGTGAGTGAAATCAACCGCAGCACGGCGGCGGGCACGCTGTCCCTGATCTCTGCCTACCGACGCGAGAGCGGCTACAATGTCGAGGATGCGGATCGCACCGCCGCGGATCAGGTCGTGTTTGCTGCAACCCAGAAGACCTGGGCGATCAGCCAGGAACTCCGCTTCGTCTCGGATGACGCGGGAACTCTCTCGGCGGGAGGCAAGCTGCATTGGTCCGCAGGTCTCTACTGGTTCCACGAACAAGGGTGGCGCAATCAGGACGTACGTTTCGTCGGCTGCACAATTGCCAATCGCGGATCCTTCGACGAAAATGGTAACTTCGACCCATCGATCGTTTCGCCTTGCGATCCATTCGCCGCCGACAACCCGGACGACGGTTTGTTGGGGGCAGGAACGCCCGATTACCAGAACAGCACGGCGCGCTTCTTGCAGCGCATCAATACCGACAGCGTCGCGGCATATGGCGAGGCCAAATACGATGTCACCAGCCATTTGAGTGCGACGTTGGGACTGCGCTACACGGTCGAAAACAAGAAGTTCGGCCTCGATGCCAGCAGCGTCGCCAATGTCCCCGGGGGCGATCCTTATTCGGTCTTCTTGCCGGATGGCGACTTCCGGCAAAGCTCAAGCAAGACCTGGCGAAAGTTCACCCCCAAATTTGTCCTTCAATTCGAGCCAAGCCGCAGTGTTCACATGTACGCAAGCTATGCCCGGGGGTTCAAAAGCGGAGGCTTTAACGGCCAGGCCGGGACCGCTGTCGAGGCTGCCACGCCGTTCGATCCGGAGACGGCCGACAGCTTCGAACTGGGCATAAAGTCCGATCTCCTCGATCGCCGACTGACTGTCAACGCGTCAGCCTTCTACATCAAGTTCGACAATCTTCAGGTGTCGGGAGTGGACGAAAATGGGTCGCCGCTGACCGACAATGCCGCAAATGCGGTAATCAAGGGAATCGAACTGAATATATGGGCACAGCCCTTCAGTGGCTTTACGCTCAATGGCAGCCTGTCTTTGCTGGATCCGACCTATAAAGACTATAGGATTGCCATATTCGATCCATCCATTCAGGGCGGGCCGCCGTTTCAACTGGTCGATATGCGCGGCGAGCGAATGTACAATGTCGCGAAATATGCCGGCAACGTCGGGGCGCAATATGAACATGACCTCGGCAACGGTTCACAGATTCTGATCGGTTCCGACATCCGCTTCAGGGGCGACGCCAAGGCGGAGCTGTCGGTCAGGAGCAAGAGTTTCGTCGTGATGGACGTTCGGCTCGGTTGGACAAACTCCGATCGCCGCTGGGAAGTCACGGGATGGATCCGGAACCTCACCAACAAAATCTATTATCCCGGCGGCGGCTCCGTTCCGGATTATTACAAGGATTCCACGCGCGTGGGGCTCGTCGCGGATCCGCGAACAGGCGGCGTGACGGTCAAGCTCAACTTCGGAAAATGATTCAGAAAGGATAAAGCCATGCAGCAGGATTCAGAATTTCTTTCGGAAGGCGCGAAAATACTCTCGGTCCACCAGCGTCTCGAAACAACGGGTGCCCGCTGCGCGCATATTTTCGAACTCGACGACAGGCTTCACCTGGCGGTGGCGCAACTGGCGAAGGATGTGCCGGGCCGGCCGGCGCACATGAATATGGGCAATCCCGACGTGGATGCCGTCCTCTATGACTGGAAGGATGGGAATTTCGTCGAACGGTCCAGACTTGTGAGCCCGAGCGGAGAGGATGCGCTCTATTTCCAGAGCGGCGGTGTCAATTATCTGGGGTTTGCCAATCTCTGCACGGGAAGCGAGCCAATCGAATTCAACGCGAATTCGCGAATTTACCGCGAAGCGGGTGGTGAGTGGGTTCTGGACGAAGAAATTCCGGCGTTCGGGGCCAAGCAACTGCATTTCTTCTCCATTGGCGACCGCGAGTTCCTCGCTCTCGCCCAGGGGATGTTGATCCCCGGGACCAAGCCATCCGGTCATGGTCGCTCCGTTCTGCTGGAGCGCAAAGGCGGCGAATGGCAGGAGTTCCAGGTTCTCGGCGGAAAGGCCGGTTATAATTGGGAGTCCTTCCGGATCGGCGACCAGCATTTCCTGGCCTATGCCGATCAGGCGTCGCCGAGCCTGATCTATCGCTGGGACGGGACGCAATTCGTGCCCTATCAAAGCTTCAGCGAAAGCGGCGGCCGCGCATTCCTGCATTTCAGCCATGAAGATACCGAATGGCTTGCCTTCACGGACATCGGCAGCGCTTCCACGCTCTATCGGTGGAATGGGGAGCTTTTTGTTGCGCATCAGCCTCTTGGTGAGGGGGGCGCGCGCGAATTCGAACTCATTTGGCACGAAAACGGCTTATTTCTGGTTCGCATCCGTTTCATCGAAGGAACCCCGGCCGACCCCAAATCGGAACTCGTCTCCCAGATCTTTCGCTGGAGCGACGGGAAGTTCATTCTTGCCGAAGAGTTCCCAACCTTCGGCGCAACCGATGCAAGCTATTTCCGTGCCGATGGATCCGACTATCTGGTGGTGTCCAACAGTCTTACTCCCGGAATTCGCTTTCGGCAGGACACGGTCATCTACAAGCTTGCACTCGATAGGGTCGGATAGAAATTCCCATATCATTGGGCCAGCAACATCATAATTATTTTGGTTAAGTGCCAATTTTTACAATTTTACATTCGGCGACAAAGAAAGCGGAGCCAATTATATGTCGTATGAAGTCAATCCGGAATTCATGAAGCTGTTCGAGCTTTTTACATCCGATCCGAACAGTATCGGTCGCGAGTTGTCGCGGCAATTGGGAGCGGAGCGCAGCGAGGATCCGATGCTGATCGTGACAGGCAGTAATCTGGTCCTGTTTCCCGGATCGGGCCGGCCGCCGGTGTCGATCGATTTCCGGCTCACCCAGCGCGGATTTTACGAGATGACCGCAGTGTCGCATCTGGGTCTCGTCGTTCCCTATCTGGCCCGGCTTCGGGAACTGGGCCACGGCAAATGGGAAGAGGCTGCGCAGGGCTTCGTTGCACAATGTCACACCGTCCAGAGTTGCAATACCCTGTCCTACTGGCGCGATACGGTTGCGGTCGAGCCCTGGGCTGGCCTTGAAGAAAAAATCGTGGATCTGACGGATTATACATGCGCCACGACGGCAGAATATCTTTCAAATGCACTCGCAAATCCGGAAATGATGACATTCGACTATATCCGGACCAATCTGATCGAAGGCGATGGGCCCCACGCGGTTCCGATCTCGTTCAACGACATGATGGCAGGCACATTCGGCCTCACCGCGCTCGAGACCGTCTTTCGCCTGATCCGCTGGCTGCATGAGCAGGAAATCCAATGGGAACGGCTGATGGTGCTCACCTGCGGCAGGGCGGGGCGGCCCAGCGCCGGCTTGACCTGGCAGACGAACGTCATGTGTCACTTGCTCTATCAGGCGTCGGGTCGGCGGCTGAACCCGGATTTGGTGATCATCGCACCCACGGCGCCGGTCATCGAACTTGACGACCTTCAGGATGCCGAGCGGTATCGCAATTTCGAAAAACAATATCGGTTTTTCTGGTACATCTCGATTTCGTCGGTTGAAATGGGCCGCGTGCTGTGGCCGGACTATCCGGCATTCAGGAAAGCGGTCGAAGCACCGCCCGCCATCGATTCCGATACGAAATTCATGTACGAGATGCCCGTCGTCCGCTCTGTAAACGACAAGCGCGCGATCGTGTCGCGGATGCGCTATGTCATGGAAGACCCGGGCGCTCAGATAGCATCGGCCGGCATGCAATTTGTTATCGATCAGCTTTGCGCCAATGGCAATCGTCCCGATCTGGTCGAAATCCCTGGCTTCACGGACGTCGATTATCCGAAAAAATCAGTTTGAGCCGGCCGGGCGTCGGGTCTTTCTCGGCTCGGCGCCCGGCAATCGCTGATTACCTGCGGTGCATCTTCTTCATGCGGCCGGGATGCGACGTTGCGACGGCATGCCTCTGCTGGCGCAGATGGGGCGCGCTCGATGGCGTTGCAGCCCGGACCGGGTCCTCATGGTACACTTGCGTCAATCGCATGGCCTGGCACGGGAAAAGGGCCCGATCGGGGCCGGATGACCGAAGACAGGTCAGCATCGATCGCACAGCCGGGATAATTTGGCGGATCGAATGCTTCCTCGAATGCCCCTGTCATTTCCCAATTCACCCCAGCCCACGTTTTCCCGGAGCCCAATAGGCCTTTGTCTTCACCTGATGTATCCGCGCGCTCGATGCCCTGTTCGCGCGTTGAACAAATTGTATCGACGACGCTTTTCCAGCCAGCACGAGCGATCCGGCGCCACTCGCGAGGCGGTCCCATTCGTTTCCAATGGCCTCGAGATGACTGTCGTCGGGGCGCCGCTCGTATAGCAGGGCGTTGTGCAAGCCCAACGATGTGAGCACCGACTCCGTCTGGGCGGCATCGCCGACTTCGAATATGTAACGGATATTGGCTGCCCCCGGCAGATTATGCAAAGCAAGGGCCAGGCCAAAACAGGTCTCGTCGCCGAACAGGATGGTCGGCTGCTCAAGGGCGTTCAGAGCGATCGAGGGCCGCGGACCGACGACTTGAAGATCTTGTCCTGCGGTCAAACGGCGCGCCCAGTCGCATCCCGGCGCGTCACCGTGGAGGTAGACGAGCACCTCCGCCACACCGCGCTGCCTATTCCATGACAGCGGCGTATAGGTGCGGCCGATCGGGCCCGGGGCAACGGCGAGCTGGATCTTGTCGCCGGCAGTCCATTGACCCGCCCTGAATAATTCTCCCTCCAGCCGGATCAGGGTAAAATCGGGTGAGATATGATCAACCGAGGCGACCCGGCTAGGCTGTACGGTCATCCGCCCGGAGCGCGAGAACAGCCCCTTGATCCGCTGCGCGATGCCACTGGCCGGTGATCGGCCGTAAGCTGCGTCCACCTTGGTCATATATATTCTCCATGTTCGACACCCCCGATCCGATCATAGAGGGGGAGGTCGATTTCCGACCGAATGCCCCCGGCCTCGCCCTAGGCGAAATCCGCGCGGCGGCTTGTTTCACCGTGACAAGAGGATCCGATCAGGCTGAGTGAACAGCTGTCCGCGTTCGGCCCATGTCACGACGCCGAAGGCGAGGACCGCTGCCACGAAATAGGCCAGAGCCAAAGGCAGCGTGGTGCCGTCAAAGGCATAGCCGATCAAGCCGGAGATCCCGGCGGAGCCGACAACCGTGATCGACCCCTGTATCGAGGCAGCCAATCCTGCCCCGCGGGAGAACCGCTCCATTGCAATCGAGTTGAAATTTCCGTTCGAGAAGGCGGCGCAGAGGAGCAGCAAGCCCTGAAACGCCGAGAAGCTCCCTAGCGTTTCTCGCCCGTTCAGGACAAACAGGACATGGATCAGCGAGATAATGGCGAGGACAATGAGCGCACCCTGACCCAATCTGCGTGCGCCAAAGCGGCGAACCAGTGCGCTGTTGAGCAAGCTGCCAAGCACCATGCAAGATGTAATGGAGAGAAATACGATGGCCAGCTTCGATGGCGCATGAAACACGTCAAATACGATCTGCTGGATCGAGAGAAGAAAGCCGAACTGCGCTCCGGTTACGATCGTTGCCGCAGCGATATAGCCCATTGCGGCGCGATGCGAGACGATGTCCTTGAGCGCCGAACGCATGCCGGCAGGGCTGATGGAAATGCGGTCAGCGGGCGGCAACGTTTCGGGCAATCGCGCCACGATCCAGATCAGGACAGCGCCGCCCAGCAAGGCCAGAACGCCGAATATCCAGCGCCACGGCATCACCGACAGCAAAGCCTGACCTATGGCGGGAGCGATCATCGGCACCGTCATCAGGATGATGAAGCAAAGCGACAGCACGCGCGCCATATTGTCACCCTTGAAGCAGTCGCGGATGATGCTGACGGTGACGATGCGGCAGGAAGCAGCGAATAATCCCGCGACGAAGCGGGCCAGGAGTAGCTGGACTAGATTTGCCGCAACGGCACATGCGATACTGGCGGCAAGATAAAGGGCGATCGCAATCGTCAATGTCGGCTTGCGTCCGTAGCGGTCGGACAAAGGACCCAAAACCAGAGATCCCAAGCCCATGCCGAGCAGAAATGTACTGAGGACCCACTGGCGCTGGTTGGCGCTCTCAACCCGGAGCGATTCTGCTATGGCGGGCAGGGCGGGCAACATCAGATCGATCGACAATGTTATGAGCGCCATCGCTATGGCGATGAGGATAACGAATTCGATGAAGCTGAGCGGCGCGTGCCTGGGTCGTTCCGCCTCACTTCCTTCGCCGTCTTCAAGGTCGTGAGGTTGATTGCTGCGCATCGTAAAAGCCTCGTTCATGCACCGCAAAGGGTTACCGCCGTTACCTGGACCCGGCGACGCCGATCCGGCGGCCTGCTCGGGGAATAGATGAGGCCGAGTAGAGGTCCGTGCGCCGCGAGAGCCCAAAAAACGAAGAATCGGCGGAAGTGCCGGTGGATCGGGTGATCTCGCATCAAAATCACCCGTTCCGGATTTTCTTACTACTGCACGTGAGCGCTCGGAGATTCCTCGAGTTTTGCGCGCCGGCGGATCCATCCCGTCGCGAACATGGCAACCGCGCTTACGAGCGATAAAAGCGATCCCATTTGAAACAGGCTGCTTTGAGGAATATTGGCGGCGATCAATGCGCCGCCCATCAGAGGGCCGAGAATGGACCCGCAACGGCCGATCGCCATGCTGATCCCCGAACCTGAGCCGCGTACAAGAGGCGGGAAGAGTTCGACCATCGTCCCGGGAAAATTGAGCTGCGCGCCCATCAGGCAAAAACCCATGAGACCGATGATCGTGGCGAGGACGAGATACGAACCAAAGGAAATTCCGATCAATACCACCAGGCCGGTACCCACCAGCGTCATGAGAGCGATGACGAAGTAGGGGCCCCAGCGCTGGATCAGCGGGATGCTGCACAAGGTGCCAGCGATCCCTCCCAACATCAGTAGTGCCCCGGCGAAGGCAGCATTCTCGGGCGTCCCGCCTCTCGAGACGACGAGAGAGGGCATCCAGTTCGTCATGGCAGATGTGAGCGTCATGAGCGAGAAGAAGGCCAACCAGGCCCAGATGGCCGGCCAAAAGCGTCCGTCGGCCAGCAGATATTTCAAGAAATCGGGGTGGAATGCGCGCGACGCCCCGCGCAAGCCGCCTCCTGCCGCAGGCTCCGTGTCCGGACCCGGAAGGTCAACCCGGTTTTCGGGAAGCAAGCAGGCAGCAAAGACCGCAAGCAAACATGCAACGGCCGTATAGATGAAGATCATCTCCCACCCCGAACTGATGACGGCGGCGGTCGAGGCGGCTCCCAGACCCGCCCCCAACGGAAAACCGATGAATAATATGGTGACCATGCTGGCTCGATGTTCCGGCTTGCTGTTGTCCGCAGTGAGGGCAATCGCCGGAATGCCCGCTCCGCCGAGACCGATGCCGGCGATGAAGCGCAAGACGAGCAGTTGCTCATAGCTTTGGGCGAAGGCGCAGGCATAAGTTGTTACCATCATCAGCAGCAAGCTGGCCATCAATACAGGCTTGCGGCCGTAGCGATCGCAAAGGCGGCCCAAGAGGACGGCCCCGATGATCGAACCGATCACGGCGGACACGAAAAGGCGCCCCATCTCGGTGGGCGTCATGCCGAACGATTCCACGAGCAAGGGGGCGATAAAGGCTACGACAAGCGAGTCATAGCCATCGACCATAAGAATGAAAAAGGACGGGACGATCGTGCGCAAAAATGATCTGCGCGGCTGCGGCGCACTGGCGACCGCGATGCTCGGACCGCTCATCGCCTTGGCTTCCGATCCGAAGTAGCTATGACAGCGATCCATTTGTGGTTGTCGCGCATGATGTTCGATCCTCTCTTAGGGTCTGTCGGAGACTTTGGGGGGTGATCCGCTTCTGCCGATCTTTGGCCCGAACGCCGCTTTCGGGCTAATTTATTTCCGAGGCGCAATTGATTTGCTTTTCGCTTCAATCGGATCGCGCCGGGCTGATCGGCGCTCAGCAAGTGTCCTTCGTGCCGCGATCGCGTCCTGCAGCAAGCGTTCCCACTTTTGCAGCAGCGTCGTGGTCCGTTGCCTTCGCCGAGCCAGGGAAGCTGATCGAAGATATGCATCTGGACCAGCGCAGAACGGGAGCGCAGAACGGGGCCGACAACGAGCATGTCATTGCCGGAGAAAGCGCGCTGCCGACGCAGGGAATATGGACCGCGGCGCAGCTGATCGGACAGGCTCTGTCGCCGTCGGCAAGGCAAACCGGCGTAGCATGGCGGTGTGCGGCATGCTTTGCCTTCCGCGCTATCCGGTCATTGTGTTGATGAGCCGGATCAAGTCATCAATGTCCTCGCGCGTCCAGTCGGCAAGCATCTCCAACGTCATCTCCTCACGCGCCGCGAGCAGCGCCTCTATCGCCGCTCTCCCTTGTGGCGTGATGATGGTCTCATGCACCCGCTTGTCAGCCACGCCCGGACGCCGGCTTGCGAGGCCCAACTCTTCCAGTCGCGCCAACTGCCGACTGATCGTGGTGTAATCGCGGCCGGCTCGTCCGGCGAGGTCGACCACGCCAATCGGTCCGGCCCGTTCGATAATTGCGAGCAGCGGGAAGAGTGCGCGCTCGGGCGCAAGGCCTGCCCTTGCGAGCAATTCGATGTCTCGCTCCGGCCGATTCGCCATGATCATGATGTCGATCAGTAATCGGTGCAACTCGGGCAGCAGTTGGCGAATATAGGCGCTAGGCACTTTTCCCGATGACACCATGAACCGTTTCTCCAAGCATTCGGCTAAGCGATCCGACTATTCCTCCGTCGCTCATATGACTTGTCTTGACTGCGCACGGGGCCCGTTCTTCACCGCTCCCCGCAAAGGGAATTTTCGCCGTACGGAAGCGGTGCTGGCTAATACGGCCTTCAGGCGAGCCTCGCTTTCATATCCCGGGACCGCATCAGCATCTCTGACCCGCGATCCAGTCGTGCCAGCTTGGCCGGCTCATCTGGAAAAGGTCGGTTTGCCGGCTGTACCAACCCGAGCCGTGCATGCGCGCGATCAGACGCATCGCCGGCGTATCGAAGTAAAACGCCTCGGCATCCAATATGAAACGATCCTCGATATGGGCGTAGACGACCTCGGCTATGATCACCATTTGATAAGGACCGGTCTCGACGGTTCGGAGGATCCGGCATTCGAAGCTCGCCGGCACCGTCGATATCCGTGGCGGCCTCACCAACCTGCTCGCCGCCATTGTCAGCTGTGCGCAGCCCGTCTCGTCGATGTCCGGCGGGGCCGCCATGCAGGTGATGTTCATTGCATCGGCATGCGCTTCGTCGACCAGGTTCACGACAAATTCGCGCGTCGCGATCAGATTGCTCGCGGTGTCCTTGAAGCGGCCCTCGCCATGCGCCATCAGACCAAGAACGATGGTCAGCGGATCATCGCCCATCATGTTGAAAAAGCTGTACGGCGCCGCGTTGAGCAGGCCGTCGCTTGACTGGGACGTGACCCACGCGATCGGGCGCGGCGCCACGCACGAGCTCAATATCTTGTAACGAGCCGATTTCGGCAGGTTGCCGATGTCGAACTCCATTGCGTCAGCTTTCCCGGACGACCGCGCTGCGCCTGCTTTCGTCAACGGTGAGGCGAAAGATGTCGGGCCGCGCATAGTGGCCGACGACATCGAAATCATATTTGCCGCGAACGACCTCGTCGAGATCGATGTCGGCATAAAGGATCGTTTCGCCGGAGAAATCCGGGCCTGCGATCAACTGCCCGTGCGGACTGACGATCAGGCTGCCGCCGCGCATCAGGACCGTGTCGGGCGCATCGCCGAGCGCACAGTCGTAATCGGCCGCGAAAGCCCCGCGCGTTATGTGCTGGCACGCCGACAGGACATAGCAACGTCCCTCGAGCGCGATATGCTGCATCGAGGAAGCCCAGGTGTCGCGGTCGTCCGCCGTCGGGGCACAATAGATGCTGATCTGTTTGTCGTACATGGCCAGTCTCAGGGCAGGCATGTAGTTTTCCCAGCAGATGACCGCGCCGATCCGGCCGAGTGATGTCTCGAATACCGGCATCGTTGAGCCGTCTCCGAAGCCCCAGATCAGACGCTCCGACCCGGTGGGCATGAGCTTGCGGTGTTTGCCCACCAGTCCCTTCTCGCCGTCAAGGAAGAGTGCGGTGCAGTAGAGCGTGCCGCCATCGCGTTCGAGACAGCCGATTACCACGAACAGCCCGGTAGCGCGCACCGCATCGACCAAAATGGCCAGTTCGGGTCCGTCGAGATCGATGGCGCCGCCATAATAGCGTCGGAACGCGTCACGTCCCTCGGGTTTGCGGAGGCCCACCGGCGCGCCGAACGAGCTTCCCTTGGGATAGCCGCCCAGGAACACTTCAGGGAATACCGCCAGTCTCGCCCCCGCAGCGGCGGCCTCAAGCACGAGTTTCGTCGCCTTGTCCGCCGAGGCGCCCGGGTCAAAGGGTACCGATGACGCCTGGACTACCGCGGCCTTGTAAGTCCTCATTGCCGGCTCCTCGATGTCGAGCACAAAGATCGACGCAGCTCTTGCTCCGGGCGACCTTAGGAAAATGGTCGATCACCGGAGATGTCACCGTTGGACCATGTTGTCATCTGGGAGAATATATCGACCGGGATAAGGGTGAACATCTATTTGGACGTCCCGCCTCGTCTGACAGACTGCGCGTCGACCGCCCCTCACATATCGAAGGCATGCGGGCGCTACGCATCCCGTCAGATTGTCAGCCAAAATTGCCGGGACATGATCGGGGCCTGAGGCAGACGAGGACGGTGGAAACCCATGGCCGGCGCCCCGGATCGTGCATCATGGCCAGGAGAAGCGGATGCTGAAATATCTTTGCAGTCTGGCCCTGCTGGCCACTTTGGTCGCCCCGCCTTTCGCGCTTGCGAAGGATGCCCAGGAGGCCGACATCGTCTTCGTCAACGGCAGGATTTACACCGCAGATTCGAAGGACCGCATCGTCTCGTCGATGGCTGTGGCAGGAAACCGCTTCCTCGCGGTAGGATCCGATAGCGAGGTGAAGCGACATATCGGTCCGCGCACGAAGACCGTCGATCTCGGCGGGCGCTTCGTCTCGCCAGGTCTCGCCGATGCCCATCTGCATAATGAGGGAGGCGGGCCAGGTGTCGATCTGTCCGCTGCAAGGACGCTGGAAGAGCTGCTGACGGCGGTCGCCAACGCCGTTTCGAAAGCGCCGGCGGGCGCCATCGTCGTTTCCAATTCCGATTGGCACGAAGCGCAGCTTCGCGAGCAGCGCGTGCCCACGCTGGCCGAACTCGACGCCATTGCTCCTGATACTCCGGTCGTGCTCGTTCGGGGCGGCCATTCGATCTATGCGAACAGCGCGGCGCTCCGAGCGTTTAATATCACACCGGATACGCCCATTCCGCCCGGGGGGCAGATCAGCCGCGATGCAGCCCATCGGCTGACGGGCGAAATCATCGACACCGCGCGCGATCTGGTGAAGCTGCCGCCGGCCCCGCCGCTCGGCGAAGCCGACCTGCTCCGCACCCAGGAAAAAATGAACAGCTACGGCGTGACCGCGGTGCGCATTCCCGGTATCTATAAAGGCGACCTCAAGGCCGCCTGGCGACTAATGCGGCGAATGGCCGACGAGGGCAGACTGACTCTGCGCTACACCGTCTATCTTCCCGGCATGAGCCTCCAGTCGGGAACCGAGGCGCGGCAGCTGATCGAAAGCTGGGGTGTCAAGCCGGAGGAGGGAAATGCCTGGGCGCGGATCGACGGCATCAAGATCATGGTCGACGGCGGTTTTGAAGGGGGACATCTTTTCCAACCTTATGTCGAGCCTTATGGGCAGGGCGGAAGCTATCGCGGCATCGAGACGATCGCGCCCGACCGGTTCGCCGATATCGTTACGACATTGAACGAGATCGGCTGGCGTCCGACCGTTCACGCGGCGGGCGACGCCGCCCTTGCCGAAGTGCTGAAGGGCTTTGCCGCAGCCGATGCGGGGTCGCCAATCCGGAAAAAGCGCTGGACGATAGAGCATGCTTCGCTGACCAATGCCGCACTGACGCAAGAGATGCGGCGCCTCGGGGTGCAGGTCTCCGTGCAGGATCATATGTATCTCGCCGGGCCGATCGTCGAGCGCTATTGGGGCGCGGCGCGGGCCGACCGGAACACGCCCGTTGCCGCATATCTCGACGCGGGCCTCCTCGTCGCCGGAGGAACCGATGCGCCGGTCATCCCCGCCAATCCATTCTGGGAGCTCTATTTCTTTGCTTCCCGCGCCACGCTCTCGGGCAAGTCCTACGGCTTGTCGCAGCGAATTTTATCGCGCGCCCAGTTGCTCCGCCTGGTCACGATCAATTTCGCACGGATGATCGGCGAGGAGCGGAGCAGAGGATCGATCGAGCCAGGCAAACTGGCCGATTTCGCTGTGCTGTCCGATGATTTTCTGGCGGTCGACGTGGAGCATATCAAGGACATGGAGGCTCTTGCGACTTATGTCGACGGGCGGCTCGTTTATCGCAGCCCCCGCTATCGCTGAGCGGAAACGGCACGATTTCAACGAAGCCTGCGAATGCAGCTGCGCTCGATCTCGTCCTGGCGCCGCGCGCCGAGCAGCGCCATGTCGCGTTCATATTCGCTCCGTAGCAACTGCAGCGCCCGCGCCGCGCCGGCCCGTCCGCCTACCGTCAGCCCATAAAGCGCCGCCCGCCCCGTGGAGCAAGCGCTTGCGCCGAGCGCGACTGCCTTGATGATGTCGGTGCCCCGCCGGATTCCTCCGTCGACGATCAGCGTGGCTCGACCCGCCAGACGCTCGGCCGTCTCCTCGACCATATCCAGACCGCTCACCGCGGCATCCAGCTGGCGTCCACCATGGTTGGACAAAAAGACCGTCGACGCGCCCGCGGCAACCGCGCGCTCGACGTCGTCGCCATGGAGCAGGCCCTTGACGGCGATCGAGCCGCCCCACAATCCGGCCACCCATTCAAGATCGGTCCAGCTCAATTGCGGTTCGAACTGGCTCTGGATGAAGCTCAGCAGCGTGGATCCGGGCTCGGCGCGCATATCGCTGAAATTCGCCAAGCTTACCGGGCGACGAACGAGATTGTGCCAGCACCACGCGGGGTGGCGCGCGAACGCGAGCAGACTTGCTAGCCCGAGGCGGGGCGGGATCGTCATTCCCGTGCGCCTGTCTCGTTCGCGATTGGCCGGCACCGGCACGTCGATCGCGAGGATCAACGCTGCATATCCGGCGGCCTTTGCTCGCAGGATGAGCTCCCGGGTCAGGCCGCGGTCTTGAAAAATGTAGAGCTGGAACGCTTTCGGCGCGGTTGTACTTGCCGCCACCTCCTCGATCGAACGGCTGGCCATCGCGGAAAGGCAATAGAGCGTACCGGAGGCCGCCGCCGCCTCCGCCAGACCGATTTCGGCGTCCGGATGAAAAAGCCCGGGCATACCGGTGGGACTGACGATCAACGGCCACTCCAGGCTCTGGCCGAGGATTTCGACTGCCCCCGAGACCTGCGAGACATCGCGGAACGCGCGCGGAACAAGGGCCCATTCGGAGAAAGCCGCGCGGTTGCGGACAAGTGTGATCTCATCCTCGGCACCGCCTTCGAGAAAGTCGAATACCGGCGCCGGCAGCCGCGCCCGCGCACGGGCGCGCAGATCGGCGATGTTCAGCGAGCGGGAGAGGGCGCGGTCACTCGCTCGCATGAGCTCTGGCCTTGGTAGAGCGAAAGATGGGCATCGGGGCGATCAGACGAGCCTGTTGGGAGGGCTTCCGCCCGCCGCCCAGCAGCGCAACGCTTCGACAAGCGATCGCCCCATCGCGATACGCGCCTCGATTGTCGAGCTTCCGATGTGGGGAAGCATGAAGACGCCGGGCATTTCGAGATAGCGCCTGTCGAAATGCGGTTCGCCGTCGAAGACGTCGAGCGCCGCCCCGGCAATCTTGCACCCGGTCAAGGCAGAGAGGAGCGCATCGTCGTCGACGAGGTCTCCGCGGCCGACGTTGACGAGGATCATTGTGGGGCGGGCCAGGTCGAGGAAAGCTTCGTTGATGATGTGACGCGTTTCGGCGGTCGAAGGGCAGGCGAGCAGGAGAAAGTCGCTATGCATGGCGAGCCCGTGCACGTCCGCCACAAAGCGTGCGCCGCGCTCCAAGCTTGCGGGCAGACGGCCGCGGTTCATATAGATGACCGACATTCCGAACGATCTTGCGCGATCGGCAACGCGCTGCCCGATCGCGCCCATTCCCAATATGCCGAGCGTTTTACCGCGAAGCTCGGTCCCGTTCAGCTGCGTCGGTGTCCACCCTGGCCACGCACCGCCGCGGATCAGCGTAACGCTTTCGGTGACACGGCGCGCCGCGCCGAGGATCAGCAGCAGCGCGGCATCGGCCACGCTGTCCGCCAGCACGTCCGGCGTGTTGAAAACGGCGACGCCCGCCGCCTTGCAAGCCGGCAGATCGATATGCTCGTGACCGACCGAATAGGTCGCCAGCGCTCGAACGCTCGGATCGAGGCGCGAAAGCGCGGCATTGTCGAACCGGAACGGGCCGGGGGAGCAGATGATTGCGTCCGCCGCCCAGCCAGGCCGTTTTTTCGGGGCGCCGCCCGGCTCGGATTGGAAGTCGAACGCGCATTCAAACAGCGCCTCGACCTCGCGCGGCAGCGCAACGAGCGACAGCAACCGTAAAATCGGCGATCCGTCGGTTGCGTCCGGCCTGACCGTCATGCCGATGGGGCTGTCCTGCGCTGCTCGGTCTCGCAGGTGATCTTGAGCCTCAGAAGTTCAAGTGACATGAGCAGCAATATGCCGTTCCAGAATGTGAGGGAATAATTGCCAAGAATGATCGAGTTTATGGTCCAGAGGATCATCCCCCCGGACAGCAGCAAGAGATATGGAAGCGAAAGGGAAGAAACGATGCGCGTCCTGCGCGTCAGCAGGATTTGCGGCAGGAAGGTTGCTGCCGCCAGAAGGCCATAAATAAAGGCCACCTGCTCGGCCCAAAGCGGGGTGAGCAGTTGAGGGATGAACCATGGCGCCACCAGCAAGCTCGCGGCAGCGAGGCCTGTCACTGTGAGAAGGAAAGCGGAAAAGGCCAGTCGCGACAGAAGAAACATGATCGCGAGATTGGCAACCAGACCGATCGCGTTGAGAATGATCATCGCGAAAATCATGTACTGGATCCCGATGAGGACGGTGAAGCTTCCCATGCAAAGCAACAGGAGGTAGGAGCTGACGGAAAGCCCTGCGATATCTCTCGTGCGAAAGGTTCTGAAAGCCTGAGCCAGAGGCGCGCTCGATGTCATGATGCCGGCAAGAAACGACAATATTTCGACCAATTCTCGTCTCCTCGGCCCGGTGTGCTGGTTCCGCCAATCGATAGACTCTGTAAGGCGCGGTACCGCGCGCAAATATTTGCGAGGTAACTCGATCACCCGCACAGGGCAGATGCTCCGACGAGCCTCGCCAGCCGCAGGCGTATCGTCCAAGGCGCGGCGCCTCCATTGGGGTAAATATCTACATTTGCGCCGATGCTCCGAATTGCCCGCGGCACGAAGCCACACGTGACCCCGTTGCGATCGCGGTCGGGCTTGGTGTTTCCACCAATTGAGCCTGTTTTCGCTCCTTCCTAAGTTTCTTGCCTGGGCGGATGGCGGGCGCGCCGGATTGTCACTTGGAACGACCTATTCGATCGCGGCCGCAATCAGATCGGTTTGACGAAGGCGCGATAAGCCGTTCGTGAAGGGCAATCGATGATTTGTTCTGAATAAGAATATGGAGCAAATGATAAAGTAAACTGCGAAATTGATTACAGTATATTTCTGGATATGCTCTGATTGGTGAATGCAGCGGTTCATTGCTTCGTGATGTTATCGAAGAGGGGGAATCGTGATGAATGTTCGTCAGGCTTGGGCCGGATGCTTGGTCGCTCTGTTGCTTTCCACGACTGCCGCGACTGCGCACGCACAGGATCGGACGCAGGACATCGGTCCGACCGATCCCGGCGATGAGATCATCGTCACGGCCCAGAAGCGCTCCGAGCGTCTCGTCGACGTTCCCATGTCGGTCACCGCCGCGACCGGCGAGCAGCTTTCGAGGCAGGGGATCGTTGACACCTCGCAGCTCGCGAAGATCGTTCCAGGCTTCACTTACCAGCAAAGCAACTACGGCAACCCGGTGTTCGCGATCCGCGGGGTGGGTTTCGTCGACAATTCGGTGACCGCCGGTTCGACCGTGTCGGTCTATGTTGACCAGATTCCGCTCCCGTTCGTCGCCATGACGCGCGGCGCGACACTGGACCTCGAGCGCGTCGAAGCGTTGAAGGGGCCGCAGGGAACCTTGTTTGGGCAAAACTCGACGGGTGGTGCGATAAACTATATCGCCGCCAAGCCGACAAGCGAACCGAAGGCCGGCATTGACCTCAGTTTCGGGCGGTTCAACGAGATAATCGCTGGTGGTTTTGTCAGCGGGCCCATCGGCGAGAATATGCGCGCGCGGCTTGCCCTGCGCTCGGAATCGATGAAGGGGTGGCAGCAAAGCCTGACGCGCCCGGGCGATACGCTTGGCCGCAAGCGTTTCTTCACCGGGCGTTTTCTTCTCGACTGGGATCCGTCCGAGACTCTCAAATTCGAACTTCACGCGAGCGCTTCTCATGACGGGTCGGAGAGTCCGGCCGCGCAGCTGGTTCGCGCCTTCTCGCGCGGGTTCCCCAATGCCAGGACCGCTCCGCTTATCGCGGCCTATCAAGCGAGCGCCATACCCGCGCGGGGGCCGCGCGAAGCTGACTGGGATGCCGGATTCGATTTTTCCCGCGACGACGATTTCTATCTGGTCGCGCTGCGGGGCGACTGGCAGATGGCCGAGCAACTGACGCTGACGTCGATCACCGCCTATTCGCACATGACAACGCATCGGCCGATCGATCTCGACGGCGTGGCCGTCGAAGGCAATGGCTTCAACTTTCGTTACGATCGCCAGGATGGCCTGCTGAAGTCATTTTCCCAGGAGCTGCGCCTTGCGGGCGACATGGGAGCCATAAAATGGGTCCTCGGCGCGAACTATCAGAAGCAGACGGCGAACGAGTTTCAGCTCCTATCGAACCCGGGATCGCAGGGCTCGTTCGACTTCACGAACCTCGCGCCGATCCTCGGACCCGAGATAGGCCGTATCTATTACTGGAATCAGTCGACTTATCTGAACAAGCAGCGGCCGATTTCGAAGGCGGTCTTCGGAAGCTTCGACTATGAGGTCACCGACAGCCTCACGGTTCGCGCCTCCGCGCGCTATACCGATGAGAAGCGCAAGTTCAGCGGATGCCTTGCGGACGGGGGTCAAACGACGACGGCCGAGTTCGACGCCATTCGCGATGCGTGGTCCCTGCTGGCCGGCGGCGTGCCGATCGCCTCCGGTTCCTGCCTCACCCTCAATGACAGCAGCTTTCTTCCTGGCCTGGTGAGCAGCCGGCTGAACGAGGATAATTTCTCGTGGCGCGCCAGCCTCGACTACAAGCCCAGCAGCGACAGTCTCATCTATCTTGCCGCCGCGAAGGGCTACAAGTCGGGGGGATACAGCATCGTGCCGGCGATCTTCGCGTCCCAGATCGCGCCCGTGACGCAGGAGAGTCTCCAGTCTTATGAAGCGGGCTTCCGGGTTTCCCTTGCCGGACGTGGTCTGCAGATCAGCGGCGCCACATTCTACTACGACTATAGCGACAAGCAGCTCATCGGCTGGGCCAACACCGCCTTTGGGCCGCTGCCCCAGCTCGTCAACATTCCAAAGTCGCGCGTCATCGGCGCCGAGCTTGAGCTGACGGCGCGTCCCGTCGAGGGACTGCGCCTCAACGCCGGCCTCACCTACATCGATTCGAAAGTGAGGCGCGATCCAGATCTACCGCTGGACTCGTTCGGCCAGGCCGCTTCGTACGTCGGCGAATCCTTCCCGAACACACCCGACTGGAATGGTCTGGTCGACGCGGAATATAGCTTTCCGATATCGGGCGCGATGAACGCCTTCGTCGGCGGCTCGGCGACTTTCAGGAGCGGAACAAGTTCCTTTTTCGGCGGGCTCCCGGATTTCAGGATTCCCGGCTACAGCCTGTTCGACGTTCGGGCCGGCTTCGAAAGCGCCGACGGCGACTGGCGGATCCAGGCCTATGGGCGCAATATCACCAACAAATGGTACTGGGTGAATGTCGGCGTCGAAACCGACGCCATCCACCGTGCGCCAGGGATGGGGGCGACCTATGGTCTGGCCGTCTCCTACCGGTTTTGATCGCGCTTCTGCTTCGGGAGGGGGGAAGGCGGGCAGCGGCGCTGCCCGCCTTTTTCCTTCACACCCGCAGCGAAGCGCGTTGCTGATCGGGCGGATTGACGGCTCGCGGCCCGAAACGCGCTGCCCAGGTTGAGGGGAGACGGCATGCAGGATCTCCAGCAAAGAATTGCGGTTATCACCGGCGCGGCTTCGGGGATCGGGCTCGCGATCGCGGCGTCGCTTGCCCGGCGCGGCGCGTCGGTGGCGGTCATGGATATCGAGCATGACGCTCTGCACGAGGCCGCCGCCATGCTCGCGGGCACTGGTGCGCCTGTTCTGCCGGTGGTGGTCGACGTATCGAGCCGCGCGAGCATGTACGAGGCGGCGGCAACGGTCCGCGACAGGTTCGGCGGGCTCGATATCCTGGTGAACAATGCCGGGGTGGTGCACAACTCGACGCCGCTGCACGAAACCCCCGACGAGGCCATCGACTGGAGCATCGACGTCAACGTCCATGGCGTGCTCAACGGCATCAAGGCCTTCGTGCCGCTGATTATCGAAACGGGGAGGGGCGGGCACGTCGTCAACACCGGCTCGATCGGCGGATTTCAGGTGCGCAAGAGCGAGCATTGGTATCAGGCCCTCTATGCGGCCACCAAATATGCCGTGACGGCGCTTTCCGAAGGGCTTCGCATGGATCTCGAAGAATTCGGGATCGGCGTTTCTGTGCTCGCGCCGTCCGCGGTATCGACCAATATCGGTACCTCCGACAGAAATCGGCCCGGTCGCTTTGGTGGCCCCGCCGAAGGGAGCCTCAATCCGCTGGTCGATCATATGCTCCGTCAAACGGGGGTTGCCGCGGACGTCGTCGGCGAACGGGTGATCCAGGGAATTATCGACAATGAGGCCTATATCTTCACGCATCTCGATGTGCGCGAGTGGCTCGAGGTGCGCCACCGCGCCATCGAAGCGGCGTTCGATGGCACAAGACGCTTTCTGGCAGGGCCAATGAACAAGGCGGGAGGAACAGGGCATTGAGCGGACGCGCGCACAAAATCTGGCTCGAAGTGGCGCTGAACGGGGGGTGGGGGCGAGACATTCAGCCGCGCATCCCCGTCAGCATCGACGAGCTCATCGGCGAAGGGATCGCTTGCGCGCGCGCCGGCGCGGCGATCGTGCATTTTCATGCCTATGATACCGAGGGGCGACCGAGCGATGACGCGGGAATCTACGCTGCGGTGATCAAAGGCATTCGCGCCGATGTCGACGCGATCGTCTATCCGACGATCGCTTTCGAGGGCGCGGACCGCTTCTCTTTCGTGGAGACGCTCGCGCACAAGGGTTTGCTCGAATGGGCCGCGCTCGATACCGGCTCAGTGAACCTGAGCCGCTTTGCCGATATCGCGATCGGAAAGCCGGGGACGGTCTACAACAATGAAGAGGCTGGAATGCGCCGCGGGCTCGAGCTTGCCCGGGACCATGGGTTTCACCCGTCCTACGCAATTTACGAACCGGGCTTCGTCCGGCTCGGGGCCGCGCTGCACGCCGCATTTCCGGAGGTCCCCCAGCCGATCTACCGCCTGATGTTCTCGAACGGGATGGCCTTTGGTTTTCCGCCGGAGCGCTATGCGCTCGATGCATATCGATCGCTCCTGGCGGCCGAGGCGCCCGATGCGCCGATGATGATAGCAGGTCTCGATGTCGATCTGTCCGGACTGACCCCTATTGCGGTAGCTGCCGGCTGCCATCTGCGGGTCGGTCTTGAAGACGCTCCTCTTGGCTGCGGCCGCGGCAACCTAGAGATCGTCGAGGAGGCCGTCGCCCTGATTGGAAAAGCGCCGGCGACGGCAGCCGAAATTCGGGATGCGCTCCGGCGCGAGTGCCGGTCATGACACAATAGTCAGGCGGCCGGTCGAGGAAGCGGCGGCGATGAACAGCAATATCTTCAAGCTTGGCACCTTCGGGTCGAATTGCGCGAGCGGCATGTCGATCACGCAATCGCCAAACCGCTGGTCAGGGAGCTGGGACGACAATCTGCGCCTGGCGCAAATGCTGGACGACGCCGGCATCGATTTCATGCTCCCGATCGCACGATGGCTCGGCTATGGCGGCGAGACGAATTTCCATGGCCGGGTCCTCGAGACCATGACATGGGCGGCGGGCCTGCTGGCCGTCACAAAGCGCATCAGGATCGTGACGACGCTTCACACGGTAGCGCATCACCCGCTGGTGGCGGCGCGGCAGATTGCGACGATCGACGCGATCGGCGGCGGGCGGGCCGGGCTCAACATCGTGGCCGGCTGGAACGAGCCCGAATATCGTGCCCTTGGGCTGGATCTGCCGCCGGATCATGAGACCCGCTATGCCTATGCCCAGGAGTGGTTCGACATTGTCGCACAACTATGGACGAGCGCGGCGCCATTTGACTATCGCGGCAAATTCTTCGATCTCCAGGACGTTTTCTGCGATCCGAAACCGGTCGCTGGCCGCCCCTTCATCATCAATGCCGCAGGATCGGGTCCGGGGCGCGATTTCGCCATCCGGAACGCCGACATGCTATTCACCCCTGCGATCGATCTGGCCCGGTCGAAAGAGGAGGTGCGCGCTTTCAGGGAGGAGGCAGCCCGAGCCGGCCGCGACATCGATGTCCTGACCGGATGCCACATCATTTGTCGCCCGAGCGAGAAGGAAGCCCGCGAATATGCGGCCAGCTTCATGGGAGACATGATCGATCATGACGCTGTGGATCAGCTGATCCGCCTTCAGGTCGCACATGCCAAATCGATTCCGCATGATGCCCTGGCAGCTATTCGCGACCGGATGGCCATGGGGCACGGCGCGCTGCCCGTCATGGGCACACCCCAACAGGTCGCCGAGGGATTGATCGCGGTTCACGGCGCCGGCTTCGGTGGGGCAACGCTGAGCTTCTTCGATTATGCCGAAGACTTCCCCTATTTCCGGGACACGGTGCTGCCAATCCTCGAACAGGCGGGCCTGCGAGCGCCGGCCCCGAGCCAGCGAGAGGGAGGGGGCGGATACGCCTGAACGCGCTCAGCCGCTGGCGCGATCGAGGAGGTGCACCGCTTCGGCGTCAAGCGCGAGTTCGGTGGCTTTCACGAGATCGGCGATCTGGCTTACGCTGGTTGCGCTTACGATCGGCGAATGGATCGCCGGCTTGGTCATCAACCACGCGATTGCGATCGCGGCGGGCCCCGCGCGATACTGCGCGCCGATCTCGTCGAGGGCGGCCAGGATAGCCATCCCGCGTTCATTGAGATAGGGCGCGATGCTGCTGCCGCGCGGCCGGTCAGCCAAGTCTGACAGCTGTCGATATTTGCCGGTCAGAAAGCCGTTTGCCAGCGATGCAAAGGGAAGGGCGCCAATGCCGCGTCTTGCACAAAGGTCCGCGGCGTCGCCTTCGTAGTGCGACCGTTCGACCAGGTTATAGTGCGGCTGGAAGGCGGAATAACGAACAAGCCCGTGTCTTTCGCTGCAGTCGAGCGCTTCGGCAAAACGCTGGGCGGTGTAGTTGGATGCGCCGATGGCGCGCACCTTTCCGGCCTGGACGAGATCGTCAAAGGCGCCGAGGGTCTCTTCGAGAGGGACGCCGAGATCGTCGAAGTGCGACTGGTAGAGATCGATATAGTCGGTTCCAAGGCGCATCAATGATGCCTCGACGGCCTGCTTGATGTAGCGGGCGGACAGCCCGGCCCGGCCTTCCCCCATATCCGCGCCGACTTTCGTGGCGATGACGATGCGGTCCCGGCCGCCGCGCGATCGCAACCAGCGCCCGATGATGATCTCCGACTCGCCGCCCGAGTTGCCGCTTGCCCATCGCGAATAAAGGTCCGCGGTATCGAGGAAATTCAGCCCTGTATCCCTCAGCGCGTCGAGGAGCAAAAAGGACTGCCTCTCATCGGTGGTCCATCCGAAGACATTGCCGCCGAAACAAAGGCTTGCTGTCACGACGGTCGACCCGCCAATTGCACGATATTCCATATCCAATATCACCATCCCGGCCAGGCAACAGCCGTCATTGGTCGACAATGCTGAAGGCGACCCATTTTGCATCGGGCTCCGTGAGCCCCAGCAGGTCGCGCCCGCATTCCTGGACGACCTGATCGGCAAGGTGGATATGCTGGGTGCCCGAATGAATGTCGCGATAGACGCGTTGCATCAGCCCGTCGTGGAGCGAGGTGCCGCGTGCGGTGCGATAGGCGAATGTGCCGGTTTCCGAAATCACGTCGTGAATATGGCGCATGCCCATTTTCGCAAGCGTGATCTGCCGACGCGAAGCAGGCTGATTGGCTGCCAGGCTGTCAGCGATGCCCTGCCAGCTTTCCAGCAGGAATGCCCGCGCCGACCGAAATTTCGCCTCGGCTTGCGCAAGCTCGAACCGGAACGTCGGCGCGTCGCAAACTTTTCCGAAAACATCGGCCTTCTCGCGCGCGTAGACGACAAGCTCGTCAAGCATTCGCCGGCCGACGCCAAGCGCCCAGGCGCTGTGGGCCCAAGTCGCGATACCAACGAGCCCCAACGTTCCCTGAATACCGCCGCGGCACGGGACGACGCTATCCGAACGATAGGTCATGCCATGCGGCACGAATAATTCCTCTGTCTCTTTCAGGCCATAGTCGAAACTGCCCGTGGCGCGCAGACCCAGCACGTCCCAATTGCCCTTGATCTCGACGCTCGCGCGCGGGTGATGGGCAATGATGATTTCGGTCTGGCCATTGGCGAGTTTCGACACCTTGTTGTCGCGCATCACGATGCAGCCGGAATGCACCCACTCGGCGTGCTGGATGCCGCTGCCATAAGCCCAATTGCCCCGGATCATGTATCCGTCCTCCACGGGGCGGGCGACGCCGCGTGGGATGCCGTTCCCGGCCACCATGACGTCGGGGTTGTCGCTGAAGATCTCGCTGACCTTATCGCCCGGGGTGTAAAGCGCCATCGCTGTCGCGAGCGAATTGTTGACCATGGCGCACCAGCCGGTCGAACCGTGCGCCCAAGCGAGACGCTCGATAATCCGCAACGCATCGACATGCGAGAGTTCCGCGCCGCCAAGTTCGCGCGGCAGCAGCATTCGGTACAGACCTGCTTCCCGCAGGATGTCGACTATGTGATCGGTAAGGTGACACAGCGCCTCGCTGCTCTCGGCTTCCGCTTCGACCTTTGTCAGGACGGGCCCAAGTTCTTCATCATATTCATGAAAGCTTCGAGGTCCCCGGTGCGTCATGTTCGTTATCCCTGCTTTGCAATGGGCCGACCGTAAGTCGTCCTACGTCCCGGCACTCGATGGAATATGAGAAATGAAACTGGCCGAAGGATGCTGAATCCTGCGGACTAGGACATGAGAGGTCCTTCCTTATGAAAGACATTCGCCCGACGGCAACGAGTTCGCCCTCGCAGCCGCCGCCGGCTGCCGAATATCATGCACCGGCATAGCCGCCCCTGTAAGCTAGGGGATACTCGCAGACGATGGGAGAAAGCATCTATTGTTCCGCTCTCGCCCGGGTGCCAGTTTTACGAAGTCGAACCGGCTTGGAGGGAGTGGACCCCAGTTCGGCGTCGCCAGTTGCGCCTTGGCGGGCGATTGATGCCGTGGCTCGCGGTGAGCGCGCGCGCAAACTTATGGCGTTTTGGCCGCGGCGAAAATGCGACCTGGGCAGATGATCGTCGACCGTGTGGATAGGGAGTATGTGGATTGGAAGCCGATGTATCCTCCCGATTAAAGCAGGTGCTGCGATATCTTCCGGCATCGGTAGGCATCGTGACCAGCTACTCGCTCGACGGCGATGAACCCGTGGGACTCGCCATGTCGGCGGTCATGCCGATGTCGCTCGAGCCGTGCTCTATGGCGATCTCGATAAATCGGTCGGGATCCAGCTATCCGTCGATGATCTCGGCGGGCGAATTTTGCCTCAACCTTCTCGATACCGATACATATCAGTTCCTCGAGCCTTTTGTCGGATCGCGGCTGCGCGAGCAGCGATTTGGATGCGATTGGCAAAAGCACGGGAAACTCTGGTACATCCCGAACGCACCGGCGAATATATTCTGCAAGATAGAAAAGGTCGTGTCCTACGGGACGCATGATCTCGTCATCGGCAAGGTGGTGGAACTCCTTACCCGCCCGAGCAGCGATCTTCTCTGCTGGGCCGACGGTTCGCTAGGGCGATTTTCCCGGCTTCAATGATCGTTTCGGCGAAGAACCGCTTCGCAATGACAGCGCTCGTCGATCAGCAGGGAGCGATCGTCACTGAAAATGGCCGACGGCAGATCATCCGGAAGATCTGCGAGTCCAATCCTGTGCTTCTAGAAGCCGGCGCAGCGGTCCGCGTCGACCTGTTTGAGGGTGCCGCGGAGCGCGGGCAGCGTTCGATACCGTTGCGGTAACCCGCAAGGATTGTGTGATCGGACCGGTCTGCTTGATGAGCATATTGAAAGCTTGGGTCCGGGACATCCTCGCGTGCCTTGCTGCCCCATTACTGTCATCGCCGCTCCATGAAATAACGGCCAAGCGTAAGTGCGTAACGGGTGGAATGATCAGCGTCTTCGATCGAAGCGTGGTCCGGCCTCTAAATGGTCTGGCAGCTGGCCAGCATCTACCCGGCCAGCACCCTCGGGAGGAGAAGGGACGCCGGCCGGATATCTGAAGCGCCGCGGCCATCGCTCATGCCGAGTAATGGCTGCGCCGCTTATCGCGCCACCTCGGGCGCGAAATCTTCGCGGTAAAAGTCGCGCACGGCTTTATAAGCAAGAAGGCGGTTCTTCTCGAGAAGTACCAGATGCGTTGCTTCGCCAATCTCGACCCATTTGCGATAGGTCGCATTGCGCAGTTCGAGAAAGATGGCGCGGGCGAGGTCGAGCGGGACATCAAAATCCCATTCGCCGTGCACGAGCAACGCCGGGACGCGGATTTCACCAGGATCATAATATTTCCGTCCGGCGCTCCAATAATTGCGGATATCCTCAATCGGCCCGTTCGTGGCCCTCAACCGATCGGGTGCTCGGCCGTCGCTCCACGGATCCTCGGCCAGCGTGAAATCCGCCCATTGTTCGAACCAGCCTTCGGGAATGAGCGTAGCGCGGCCGTGCTCGGGTGCGGTATTGAGCCAGCGGGTCTTGCTTTCCCGTACCGGAACAAGGCGATAGGAATCGAGCGCGCCGCCGGTGTCGATCGGTATCGGCTGGTCGCTGAGCCACTGAGGCGCGAGGAGTGCAAGCTTGTTGACCTTGCCGGCATTGCGGCTGACATAGGCGCCCGCGACGGTGCCCCCCCACGACATTCCGAAGATATTGACGCGATCAAGGCCGCGCAGCGCGAGCACATGGTCGACGACGGTGCCGAGATCGGACACGCCGGTATCGGTATTGACGAGGGGCGGATTCTGATCGCCCGGCTGGTCCATTTCGGGTGGACGGCTGGACAGGCCATATCCCCGCACGTCGAGCGCGAAAACGTCGAAACCTTCGCTGGCCAGAAAGTCGAGAAACGACATGCCGTTGAATGGTACGTCATAGAGGCTGCCCGACGAGAAGGTCGCGCCATGGACGAGGATGATCGTTCGCTCGGCGGTGAAGGCGGTCAGCGCCGCGGGCCGCTTGTTCCGGACATAAAGGTCGATACCAGCGGTCCCGCTCGGAACACGCAGTTCGTCAAACAGGATATCGGTCCCGTTGACATTATAGGGGTTACTCATCTTGATCTCTCATTTGGTTGAAGGGCGGGTGCCGAAGCCATCGCTCATTCGTAGCGCCAGCTGAAATTGTCGCCTTGGCGGGTGACGTAACCGGCCGACGTCTCGGCGAAATGCGGCGTAAAGAGCAGCGAGTCGTTCTCGGCCGAAAAATCGAGAACCCAGCGGCGCGATATTTTCGCATCGTCGAGCCATTCGCAGAACACCGAGTTCCAGTCAGGCCGGATCACCTGAAACGGGTGGTGCATGACGTCGCCGCTGAACAAGGCCCGTTCGCCGCGCGAATGGAGCTCGATCGACATGTGGCCGATGCTGTGCCCGCGGGTCGGATGAAAGATGAAATTGTCGAGGTAGGCGCCGCCGCCATTCGCGATGCGGTCCGCCATGCCTGCGGCGACGATGGGCGCAACGCTGTCCTCGTAGACGCCGAAGCTTGGTATGTTGACGTCGTTATGGCTTTCGGGACTGGCGTAATAATTCTCCTCTGCGCGCGCGAAGACATGGCGTGCATTGGGGAAGGTCGGGACCCATTCGCCGTCGACGAGGATGGTGTTCCAGCCGACATGATCGACGTGCAGGTGGGTGTGGAGCACATAATCGACGTCCGCGGGACGAATGCCCGCCGCGGCAAGCCGCTCGAGAAAAGGCGTGTCGAGATGATGAAAGATCGGATTGCGCGGCCGCTCCTTGCCGTTCCCCGACCCGGTATCGATCAGGATCACATGATCCGGCGTTCGCACGAGCCACGCATGAATGCTCTGGATCAGATGGCCCGTCGCAGCGTCCATGTTGCTGGGGGTAAGCCAGTGCAGATTGGGCTCGAGCGCCGCGGGGTCATAATTGGGATAGAGAAAGGACGGCGGCGCGACATTCAGCCGCATTTCTTCGATTTTCGTGACCGTCACCTCGCCGACGCGGTAAATTTTGTTGGGATGCATGATAACGCCTCTGGATTTGAGCTGGACAATCCATGTAGGGGACGCCGAAGGAGTGAACAAATCGATGAATGAGATAGCCTCAATTGATCATTTCAATTTATGGTCCTTCGATCTCAACCTGCTCGTCGCCTTCGATGCGCTGATGCGCGAGCGCAGCGTGACCAAGGCGGCGGCCCGGCTGAAAATCCAGCAACCGGCGATGAGCCATAATCTCGGCACGTTGCGCCTGTTGACGAACGACGAGCTTTTCGTTCGGGTGGGAGCGGTGATGAGCCCGACGCCGCGCGCCTTGGCGCTGGCCGCGCCGGTCCGCCAGATATTGGAGCAGGCGCAGCGCGCGCTGATGACCCGCGAGGTCTTTTGCCCCGAGATCGAGCAGCGGACATTCTCGATCGGATTTTCCAGCGAGCTCGAAGTGTTGCTGATGCCAAGCCTCACCGCGCGGATTCAGGACCGCGCGCCCCACGTCAAATTGCTCGCGCGCCCCGTCCAGCCCGAACAGGTTCATCGCGCGCTGGACGACGCGGACATCGACATCGCCATCGGCTGTTTTCAGAAGGGCGGCCTGCGCTATCGGCACAGCATGTTGTTCGAGCAATCGCTGATGTGCTGTTTCAATTCGCGCCTCCTCGATCTCCCCGCGCCGATCGACCGATCGAGCTATCTTGCGCAGCGCCACGCGCTGGTGTCCCAGAACGCGAGCATAAGAGGCTGCCTCGACACCGCGCTGCGCGCCGCGAATGTCGAACTCGATGTCGTCATGGCGGCGCCGGAATTTCTGACCCTGCTTGGCGCGGCGATGGAGGCCCCGGTTCTGGTTACTCTTCCGGCGCGGATTATCCGCCGCTACGCGCCGCTGTTCGGCCTCGCTACGAGCCCGATACCGCTTGATCTCGACGTGATGCCGATCTCGATGGTCTGGGCTGCGCATGCCGATCAGGATCCCGCCTCGGAATGGCTGCGCGACCAGTTCCGTCCCGCTCTGGCGGAAATCGAAGCGGGCATGGAGCTCAAATGATGTCGTGAGCGCGTCTCCGACACCCGCTTATGCTCCAGGGACAGTGCTGGAAAGAAACGCGCGATGGAAGATTGCGACGATCAGGTCCGATCGCGCAGTCGGTATTTCGGGTCGAATTTGTGAAGGCGACGGACCGTGCGGCGTTGCGCAAGCGCCTGTCGTATAGAATCCCCTTGCGGGGAGGCGGTATCAGCGGCGGATAGCGATCGGATGCCGCGCCGATCAGGAGGCCCGCTTGCTTGTCGTCGGTGTCGACGCGGCCGATGGCACTTAACGAAAGATTATGATCGCCCCACAGTTCCGATTTCCGGTCTCTTCGCGCGAAATCTAAGGAAAAATCCCTTCGGTCTTGTTTGAGGGAAAACAGCTGCCCGTTGATAGGAAACGCAATTGTCATCGAGCCTTTCCAGTAATTCATTTGCGACGATTTTTCCGGCCGTGCCTCCGTGCTTGCCGGTGTTGCTAGCGCCAGGTTGCTGCGATTGGCGCCTCGGCTTCGCGGGCGAGTTTGACGACAGCCCGGCAATGACTCCCGGACACCGGCAGGTTCGCCGATGATGAAATGTCCGCGTGATCGACTGTTGTCGCTGCGTGTCGAGACATTTCATAGCGACGAGGTGCTCCCTGAGATCCTGTTGATCCTTGGCGCAGAGGAGGTCTTTCCGATCGATGTTGAGCTCGAACGGGCAAGTAGACGAATGACCATCCAGGTCCGGTTCGACAGCCTCCTCATGCGGCCAACCGCAGGTCTGCTCCGCCGTCTCGAAACGTTGCGGGCAGTCCAGAGCGCGGACTTCTTCAACCAGGCCGATCAGCTGATTGACGTGGGCTGGAAACGCCGCGCGCACTGACATTTTTCGCGACCCGATGCCGCGTCGCCGTGTCTAGCGGCTGTCGGCTATGAACGCGTCGACGTCAGCCTTCATCTGGCGGAGGGACGGCGTATGGGCATAGATCATGTGGCCGGACATATAATATTTCATAGAAATGCGGGCTTGGGCCGCCTTCGGTATGTTCAGATGGTTCACCATATATTCTGCGGCGGAGAAAGTAGACCCCAGGTCGAAATAGCCCGCGAGGACCAGCACATGCAAGTTGGGGTCCTGGGTCATTACTGTCGCAAGATCGACATTCGCATTGACGAGCGTTTGGGCATAATCCGGCGGAGCGCCAATTGGCTGATGCGTCATGTCGAATGTCCAACCGGCATCACTGTTCAGGATATTGTACGGCCGGTCGATCTTCACCTTCAGGTCACGCCGGTAATAATCGTTGAACGCGGTCGCATAGGCGGTGCCGAGAAAAGAAAGGATCGGGTCATAATCAACAAGCTTCTGCGTCGGATCCTGCGTATCGCCGACGAAACGGGAATCGAGCCGGCTCACGGTCTTCCCCTGCGCGCGCATCAATTCCTGGCCATAGGCAAATTCGGAGACACGCAGGTTCGACGCCTTGATATAGTCCACCGACAGGCCGGTGAAGCGGTGCATTTGCTGCGCAATTTCGTCTCGCTCGGCGTCGGTCAGCGCATTCCCCCTCATCAGCGCATTGGTATAAGGGCCCAAGGCAAAGACGCGGGCTTCCTCGAGGAACGGCTCGAGCGGACCTGACGATTCGGGAACGAGCTTGTGATACCAGGCGGTCGCCGCAAAGCCCGGCACGAAGACCGGATAGGGCCGGTCATTTCCGGGAAGCTGGGTATGGATAATCTCGATGTCTGTGGCGATGCCAAGAAGGATCGCGCCGTTGAAACTGATCCGTTGTGACCGGAGCCAGTTCAGGACGACGGCCGCGCGGATCGTGCCATAGCTCTCACCGAGAATGAATTTGGGGGCCGCCCACAAGTCGTTCTGACCGAGATATTGGACAATGAAGCGGCCAACCGATTCCGCATCCTTGTCGACCGACCAGAAATCGCTGTCCTTCTTGCCGCAAATGGCGCGGCCGAACCCCGTCCCGACGGGATCGATCAGGACGATGTCGGCCTTGTCGAGCATACCGAACGGGTTATCGACGACCTTCAGCTGCGACAGCGGCGTCGGCCCCGCGTCATTGGCCTGGACACGCTTTGGGCCCAGCATGCCGACGTGCAGCCAGACCGACGAGGACCCCGGCCCCCCGTTGAAGGCGAAGATGACCGGGCGCGCATCGGCGCCCTTGACGGCCGGTCGCGAGTAAGCGGTGTAGCCGATTTCGGCCGACGGTTGACCGGCCTTGTCGCGGATCATCATCGTGCCCGCCTTGGCGGTATAGCTGAAACTCTTGCCGCCCGCCGAAAAGCTCTGCTGGGTGATCGCGACCTTGTTCTCCGCGTCGCCGTCGCATTGGGTGACGGCGGCGGAGGGGGAGGAAACTTCCTCAGCATGCACTGCAGCCGGCGTGCCGATGGACAGCGCTCCGCAGAGATACAGGAGGGTCTTCGTCTTCATGGCTGTCGCACTCCCTTTTGCGTGCGGTCTCAACAGGAAATCGCCAGGGAGATGCCGGGTTGCGATGGTTGTTCGCAGAATTCCGGTATCTCCGCTGGCGGGCTGTTCACTCAATTCTTCTTAGAAGTTGCGCGCCACCGAAATCCCGAAGGTGCGAGGCTGGACATAGTTGACGCCGAATACGCCGGTCACCGCTTGCGATCCCTCGGCCGCCGCGGAGAGGACGCCGCGCTTGTCGGTGACGTTGCGAGCGTAGAGATCAATCGACCAGTCGTCATTCTTGATCCCCAAGCGGAGGTCGAAGAGCGTGTAAGACGGCAGGTTGAGCCTCGAATTGACCGGCGTGCTCGGCCGGAAGGGGCCGAACCGCTGTCCGACGTGCGAGACGGTACCGCCGATGTTGGCCGTCCATTGATCATTGAGCGCGAATTCCTGATCGGCGGAGATGCTGCCGCTGAACTTCGGGCTGAACGGCAGGCGAGTCCCCTTGTCGGCCGGAATGGCCGCCGGCGGATCTTCCTCCAGCTTCGCAACGCCATAGCTTCCGTTGGCGGACAAAGTCAGTCCGCTGTCGGTCCGGAACTGGAAGGCGCCTTCGACGCCTTGGCTGCTGGCCTTGCCGCCATTGGTGAAGATCGACAGGCCGTCGATGACCAACTGCAAATGGACCTTGTCCCAGTCGATGTAATAGGTCGAGATATCGAAGGTGAAATGTCGGTCGAACAGGCTGCCCTTGATCCCCGCCTCATAGTTCATCGTGGTATCGGCATCATAGCTCTTCGGCAACGTGGGATCGCTGAAGATCGCCCCATTGGGTCCGCCCGGGCGATAGCCCGACGCGACGCGCGCATAGACCATGAGATCATCGCTGAACTTATATTGCGGCACCACCAGGAAGGTGAGCGAATTGTCGCTCGCTGCGGTATCGGCGGTGACAACAGCCGGATCACCCGGAAGCGTGCCGGCGAATTCGCCGCTATCGAGTTCGAAAATCGTCTGCCGGTTGCCGCTGTAGCGCAAGCCGCCCTGGATGTTGAACTTGGGCGAGAAATTGACGGTCAAGGCGCCGAATGCCGCGAGTTCCTCGTAGGAGGTCGGGAAGTCCGCGGTGAAGATGTTGGTGAGGGCGGGCGAAACCGGCGCGCCGGTAATCGGCGTGACGCGCTCGATCTTCTGCAGACTCTTGCTGTTCTCCTTGGTGTAGAAGCCGCCGATCATCCATTCGATGGTCTCACCCGGCCGTCCCGAGAAGCGGAGTTCCTGGGAGAATTTCTCGGTCCGCATGTCGTTGGCGAGCTCGGCCGCGGGCTCCCCGACGCTGCGCGAGAAGTCCGAACGCTCCTTGTTGCGATTGCGGCCATATCCGGTCACCGAGTGGATATTGACCGCGTCGAAATCGAGATCGATGTTGGCGGTCAGCAGCGTACTGCGCGTCCGGAACATGCCGCTGTCGGGCAGATAGCGCTGCTCGAGATCGCCGACGGTGGGAACCAGCGAGAAGTTGGTCGTCGTGCGCGCGGTCCCATCGCCCTTGGTATATTGGTGCTGGGCGGCAAGTCGAACTTTCACGACATCGCTGGGCTTGTAAAGGAATGCAACGCGTCCGCCGACGACGTCGATCCTGTTGACGTCCTTTTCGCCCGACACGATGTTATCGACGTAGCCAGGTGAGCGGCGGGTGTATCCACTGGCGCGAACCGCCGCTGTATCGCCGAGCGGCACGTTGATGGCGCCCCGTCCGGCATAGCCGATTTCGCCCTTGCGCACCGTGTTTACATCGCCCTGGATGCGGCCCGAGAAGCTTTCGGTCGACGGGTCCTTGGTGACATATTTGATCAGACCGCCGAGGCTGGATGCACCATAAAGCGTACCCTGCGGGCCGCGCAGCACCTCGACGCGTTCCAGATCGGACGGGTCGAGATCCGGCTGGACGAGCTGGCCGTCGGCGGTGGCGTTGGTTGCGCCAAATGGTACGTCATCGATCGAGACGGCAACCGTCGGGTTGCCGAAGGCCGCCGTCGTGATGCCGCGCAGAATGATGTTGGTCTTGCCATTGCCTTGCGAGTTAAGGCTGAGGCCGGGCACTTCGGTGAAATAATCCTGCAAGCGCGTCAGGCCGCGATCGGCAAGCTTGGTCGTGTCGAGCGCGGTGACCGGTACCGGCGTGTCTTGCAGCCGCTCGCTGCGCTTCTGCGCGGTGACGATGATGTCGCCGCTATTGCTGATGTCTTCGGCTGGCGCGGTTTGCGCATAAACAGGCATTGCAGTCATCGCGATAGCTGCGACTGATGCGGTCAGCAGCGGTTTTCTGACGTTGGTCATGAGAATCTTTCGCATTAATTGGCCCCCCTTTTTGGACTTGTCCCGACGTGACCTTGAAGTTGCGAAGAGGCCCGTCGCATCCATTCGACGCGCGAGAATGAGCAATCGTCAGCAGGCGACATGATTCTTTCACAAACGGTTCTGAGGTAAGGGAAGCCGATACACGCCGCTGCGCTGCGCGATGCGATCAGCGGGCGCGCGGACGAAGCGAAAGCAGCGCCAGCAGGCTGATCAAACAGGCAATCGTCAGATAGAGGCCGACCATTGCAAGTCCGCCCTTTTGTGACAAGGCTTGCGCCATCACGGGGGTCAGCCCCCCACCGATGATCCCCGCCATGTTGAATGCGATCGACACACCCGTATATCGGACACGCGCCGGGAAAAGGCTTGGCAGCCAGGCGCCGACGGGGCCGAATATGATCCCCATGGCGAAAAGCAGGAAGGCCAGACCGCCGAAGATTACGCCGAGTGAGCCCGACCCGAGTGTCGGCGCGAGTTGGAGCGCGGCGCCGATCGCGATGATGCACCCCGCGATCAGAACGGGGTAAGGCCCTTTTCTGTCGGTATAATAGCCCGAAACAAGAATGCCGAGTGCCATGAACAGAATCGCTGCGAGTTGGAGGGCGAGGAAGGTCTGGCGGTCGATCCCCAAGGTCGTGGTGGCATAGCCGAGCGTGAAGGCGGTCGCGATGTAATAGACAGCGAAGCAGGCGACGGTCGCGAGCGTGCCGCCGATTGCCGCGCGCCAGTGAAAGCGGAAGAGTTCGCCGATCGGCACCGCCGGTGGCGGACTTTCTTCGAGCGATTTGGCGAAATCTGGCGTCTCGGCGATCTTGAGCCGCACCCACAGGCCGAGCCCGACCAAAATGATACTGAACAGGAACGGCAGCCGCCATCCCCAGTCGATAAACTGCTCGGGTGTGAGCATCAGGCCGAGAAGGAGGAAAAGGCCGTTCGCTGCGACGAAGCCGACGGGCGCTCCGAACTGCGGCATCATGCCAAACCGGCCGCGCCATCCCGGCGGGGCGTTTTCAACGGCGAGCAATGCCGCGCCGCCCCATTCGCCGCCAAGCCCGAAGCCTTGCCCGAACCGGAGAAGGTTGAGCAGGATCGGCGCCCATATGCCGATCATTTCGTAAGTGGGCAGAAAGGCGATCGCCAGCGTTGATCCGCCCATCAGCATCAACGAAACCACCAGCGTCGACTTTCTGCCGACGCGGTCGCCATAGTGGCCGAACGCCCACGCCCCCAGGGGCCGGGCAAGAAAGGCGGTGCCGAGACTGGCATAGGAAAGCAATAATTCCATCCCCGGGTCCCCGCTCGGGAAGAAGAGTGGCCCGAAAACAAGCGCGGCAGCGGTCGCATAAATGTAGAAATCGAAATATTCGACCGACGTGCCCACTAGGCTGGCGACCAGTATCCGCCGTGTCGATGCGGATGCCGCGGTTCCCTTTGTCATCTTCATTTCCCCAACGCCGTCCGCATCGCCCTGACTGGCGATACCGAACCACCTTTCCTGCATGACGCGCGAGCGGGCGCACTCGTCAGGGAAAAGAGACGCAAATCGCCGTCCCCGAATGAACCATCCTGCCTATTCGGGCGTGTCGGGCGGCTATTTCACGGGGCTGCGCTCGATTGACTCGCGCCAAACGGCACAGGCCGGGCCCCCTCGATCCTCGGCTACAATCGGTCCGGCCTCGACGTTCAACTGCTCCTCTATCATTCGCGGCGGTTGGCGCGCTCGCCACGCACGACGAACGAGCGCAGCGAACGGCGTTGAGGGGAGGGGCGAAGCGCGGGGCCGCAGCGAAGCCGCCGGATACTCGGATCGAGTGTCCCTGCTCCGAGATGCGGGGCCCCCTGACGAAACGGATATCCCAAACGTCTATAGCAAGAGGGCGCTATTCGGACGGAGGCAGGTGTGAAGGTCGAACGCAGGACCGCATTTTCGAATGACGATATGGTTGAGGATCCTGCGGGGTCCTTTTCGCGACGCGCACCGGCGGGGAAACGATGGTGCGAACCTTCCGATCCGATCAGCCGGTGCGACAGGTTGGGTCGGTGATCTCGCCCTTCGATCTGAACTTGCGCCATTTGCGTGCGCTTCCGTTGATCGTTCGTCACGGAAATATGAGCGCCGCGGCCGCGGCGGCGAGTCTGTCGCAGCCGGCGCTCACGCAAGGTATCGCGAAGCTGGAGCGGCAGCTTGGCGTTCCCCTTTTCGACCGGCGCTCCAACGGGATGACCGCCACCCTGCAAGGCGCGGCCTTCGCGCGCCGCGCGGATGCCGCCTTCAGCCATCTTGCCGCCAGCGCGCGCGCTGGCGGGCGCGGTTTTGCGCGTCCCGACCGATTGATGACCGCGACGCAGCTTCGCGCATTTCTGGCGCTCGCAGACGCGGGAAGCTTTGCCGAGGCGGCCCGGCTCGCGGCCTGGTCGCAGCCTGCGATTCACCGCGCCGTGCGCGATCTTGAACAAATCGGCGGCCTGCCTTTGGCCGAGCGACGCGGACGCGGGGTGGTCCTGACGCAGGATGGGCGCCGACTTGCGCGTGCGGCGCGGTTGATGCGGAGCGAGCTGGCAGCCGCCTTCGAGGATATGTCGCCCGACGCCGGCGAGCGCGGCCGGCTCGTCATAGGTGCGATGCCTTTATGTCGTGCGCGACTTCTACCCGCCGCGATTGCCGCGCTGAACCGCGCGGTACCGCGCGCGACGGTCGATATCATCGACGGCTCGTGGCGCGAGTTGGTCGAGCCTTTGCGCGATGGCCGGATCGACATGATGATCGGCGCCTTGCGCGAGGATCCAGCGCCTCTGGACATCGCGCAGGAAGCTTTGCTTGTCGACCGGCTGGCGGTGGTGGCCCGCGCGAGCCATCCGCTCGCCGGTACGACGCCGAGCCTTGATGCCCTGGCTGCCTTTCCATGGATCGTCGGCCGCTTCGACACGCCGCTCCGCGCGCATTGGCAAGCAATGTTCGAGGGACGGGACGCGCCACATGCCCCGGTGGAATGCGGCTCGGCGATGACGATTCGCGGCATTTTGGTCGACAGCGATTGCCTCACGCTGCTCTCGCCGGACCAGGTCGCGATGGAGGTGGAGGCCGGCTTGCTGGCGCTGATTGACTTACCCATCGAAGGCCTCGCGCGAACGATCGGCATCGCCACCAGATTGGGTTGGCAGCCGACTTTTCTCCAGCGCCATCTGGTCGAGATATTGCGAGGCATCGTCCAGGACAATTCGTAAAAACCTATATCTCTCACCGCGATCCGATTGGCCGCCGGCCAAGCTGGGGTCGATAGGACTTCGCATGAAGCAAAGGCTCGCCCTGATTGGATTCGGCGAAGCGGCGCAGGCGTTCGCGCGTGGATTGTCTCCTGCGCTAGCCGCATACGACCGCCTGACCGACGCCGCGCCCACCCGCGATGGCAAGCTGGCCGACTATGGCCGGCTGGGGGTCGATGGATGTGCCGCAGCTGGCGAGGCGCTCGCCGGCGCGTTCGCGGCCTTGTCGTTGGTCACTGCCGACCAGGCCTATGCCGCTGCCGAAGCTGCGGGCGGACTGGCTGTCGGCGCCTTCTGGTTCGACATGAACAGCGTCGCGCCTGAAACGAAACGCGCCGCTGCGGTGACGATCGAAACCTATGGCGGACGATATGTCGACGTCGCCGTGATGGCGCCAGTCCATCCCGGCGGCACGGACGTCCCGCTGCTCGTCTCCGGCCCCCACGCTGAGGATGCGACAGTCTGTCTGCGCGAAATCGGCTTTACCGGCGTGCGCGCGATCGAAGGACCGGTCGGAGCGGCGTCCGCGGTCAAGATGATCCGTTCGGTGATGGTGAAAGGCATGGAAGCGCTATCCGCCGAGTGCGCGCTCGCCGCCGATGCGGCCGGTTTGAGAAGCGAGGTGATCGCTTCGCTCGATGCGGGCTGGCCTGGCGCGGACTGGGCGAACCGGTTCGATTATAATCTTGAACGAATGATGGTCCATGGCCGTCGGCGTGCCGCCGAGATGACCGAGGTTGTCGCGACGCTCGACGCCCTTGGTACCGGCTCGGCGATGAGCCGCGGCACCGTAGCCGGTCAGGAAAGGCTCGGGCGGCTCGGCATAGCGCCGCCCAAAGGCCTCGACGCCAAGCTCGCCATGCTGCGTTCCGCTCTGCGAAGTGGACAGGCGGCATGACGGACGGCTTTACCATGGATGCCGACTGGCTGGCCTTCCATCCGAACCCGGCGCGTCCGGATTTCGGACCGCCGGCCGGCGCGGTCGATGCCCATTGTCATGTGTTCGGCCCGGGCGATCATTTCCCCTATGCGCCCGAGCGTAAATATACGCCGTGTGACGCGGGACGCGACCGGCTCTTCGCGCTGCGCGATTTCCTCGGCTTCGAGCGGAATGTCGTCGTCCAGGCGACGTGCCATGGCACGGATAATAGCGCGATGGTCGATGCGCTCATTCATTCGGGCGGCAAGGCGCGGGGCGTTGCGGCCGTCGCGGCGGGCGTAACACGCTCCGAGATTGCGGCGATGCACGAGGCGGGCGTAAGGGGCGTGCGGTTCAACTATGTGAAGCGCCTCGTCGATCCGAAGCCCGATCTACTTTATCGGCGCATCATCGATCTTGTCGCAGAGTTCGGCTGGCACGTGGTCATCTATTTCGAGGCGGCCGACCTTGCCGAGAAATGGGACTTCTTCACCTCGCTGCCGACAATCGTCGTTGTCGACCATATGGGTCGCCCCGACGTCACGAAATCGCTCGGCGACCCCGACTTCGCAAGATTTCTGAGGCTTATGGAGCGCGGCAATATCTGGGCAAAAGTGACCTGCCCCGAGCGCTTGTCGCGGTCAGGTCCACCAGGCTACGACGACTTTGTCCCCTTCGCACGCGAGGTGGTCGGACGCTTTCCCGATCGCGTGCTGTGGGGGACCGACTGGCCCCACCCCAACATGGCCATGGTGGGACATATGCCGGACGACGGCTGGCTGGTCGATATGATCCCGCGGATTGCAACCACCGCCGAACTGCAGCGCAAACTTCTCGTCGATAATCCGATGCGACTCTATTGGCCCGAGGCCGCGCCATGAGTGCGCCGCGCGATATCCAGGTCTATCTCGCCTCGCTCGAGGATATTCCCGGCACGCGCATTTTCACGGCGGCGAGGGCGCGGCAGGGATATCATCTGAACCAGTTCGCGATGAGCCTGATGACGGCAGAAAATCGCGCGCGATTCAAGGCCGACGAGCGGGCCTATCTGGACGAATGGCCGCTCAGTGCGGACCAGCGGCAGGCGGTTCTCGAGCGCGACTATAATCGCTGTCTCGACCTTGGAGGGAACATCTACTTCCTCGCCAAGCTCTTCTCGACCGACGGGCAGAGCTTCGTCCAGGCGGTCAGCACGATGACCGGCATGGAGCTTGCCGACTATCAGGCGATGATGCTGGCCGGCGGGCGTAGCCCGGAGGGACAGCGCTCGAAACTGGAGAATGGACAATGAAGATCGCGCTCGCCGGCGCCGGGGCTTTCGGAGAAAAGCATCTTGACGGCCTCAGGAATATCGACGGCGTCGAAGTCGTGAGCCTGATCGGCAGAACTCTCGAGCAGACACAGGCAGTCGCCGCCAGATATGGCATTGCTCATGCCACGATCGAACTTGGCGAGAGCCTCTCGATACCGGAAGTCGATGCGGTCATCCTCTGCACGCCGACCCAGATGCACGCGGCCCAGGCGATTCAATGCATGGATGCGGGCAAGCACGTCCAGGTCGAAATCCCGCTCGCCGACAGCCTTGCCGACGCCGAGGCAGTGCTGGCGAAGCAGCAAGCGACCGGCCTTGTCTGCATGGTCGGCCACACCCGTCGCTTCAATCCCAGTCACCAATATCTGCATCGCAAATTCACGAGCGGGGAAGCCGCGGTCCAGCAGATGGACGTGCAGACCTATTTCTTTCGCCGCAAGAATATCAACGCGAGAGGCGAGGCGCGCAGTTGGACCGATCATCTGTTGTGGCACCACGCGGCCCATAGCGTTGATCTGTTCGCCTGGCAGGCGGGACCGATCGTGCAGGCCCATGCAATCGAAGGGCCGCGGCATCCCGACCTCGGCATTGCGATGGACATGTCGATCCAGCTGAAGGCGCAAAGCGGTGCGATTTGTACGCTCAGCCTGTCGTTCAATAATGACGGGCCGCTCGGTACTTTCTTTCGCTACATCTGCGACAATGGCACCTGGATTGCGCGCTACGACGATCTGGTCACCGGCACGGAAGAGGCCGTCGATCTGACCGGCGTCGCCGTGTCAAACAATGGCATCGAGCTACAAGATCGCGAATTCGTCAATGCTATACGGGAGGGCCGCGAGCCGAACAGCAGCATCGCGCAGGTCCTGCCATGCTACCGCGTTCTCGACCAGCTTGAGCGGCAGCTCGCGGGAGAGACATCATGACGCGGCCGACTTTCGACCGGATCAATCCGGTGACGGGCGATATTGCGACAACCGCTCCCGCAATGACTGTTGTGGATGCCAAGAATGCCGTTTCGGCCGCCGCTGCCGCGTTCCCCGCCTGGTCGGCGCTCGGGCCCAATGCCCGCCGTGCACTGCTGGCCAAGGCGGCCGACGCGCTGGAAGCGAAGGCCGATGCCTTCATCGACGCGATGATGGGCGAGATCGGCGCAACCGAAGGCTGGGCGCGGTTCAATCTGACGCTCGCCGCTGGGATGGTCCGCGAGGCGGCGGCATTGACGACCCAGATCGGGGGCGAGGTCATCCCGTCGGACAAGCCCGGCTGTATCGCGATGGCGCTGCGCGAGCCGGTAGGCGTGCTGCTCGGTATCGCGCCATGGAACGCGCCGATCATCCTCGGCGTGCGCGCGATCGCGGTGCCGCTCGCCTGCGGCAACACGGTCGTGTTCAAGGCGAGCGAGAAATGCCCGCGCACGCATGGTCTGATTGCCGAGGCATTTGCCGACGCCGGGCTGCCGGCGGGCGCGGTGTCGATCGTGACGCATCGCCCCGAGGATGCCGCCGAAATCGTCGGCGCGCTGATCGACGCGCCGGATATCCAGCGGATCAATTTCACCGGATCGACCGATGTCGGCAAGATCATCGCCAGACGCGCGGCCGAGCATCTGAAGCCGGTGCTGCTGGAGCTTGGCGGCAAGGCGCCGCTGATCGTCCTCGATGATGCAGATCTCGACGAGGTGGTGAAGGCAGCGGCGTTCGGTGCTTTCATGAACCAGGGCCAGATCTGTATGTCGACCGAGCGGATCATCGTCGTCGAAGCGGTCGCCGACGCCTTCGTGGAGGCATTCGCCGCGAAGGTTGCGACGCTGGCGGTCGGCGATCCGCGCGCTGGCAAAACGCCGCTCGGCGCAGTGATCGACCGGCAGACGGTCGATCATGTCAAGGCGCTGGTCGTGGACGCGGTCGGGACCGGCGCGGTACAGATCGCGGGCGGCGAGGCTGTCGGCGTTCTCATGCCGGCGCATGTCATCGATTATGTGACTCCGACGATGAAGCTGTTTCGCGACGAAAGCTTCGGGCCGGTCGTCGGCGTCATCCGCGCGCGCGACGAAGCACATGCTATCGAGCTTGCCAACGACACCGACTATGGCCTGTCGGCCTCGGTCTTTACGCGGGACACGGCACGTGGTCTGCGGGTAGCGCGCCAGATCAAATCGGGCATTTGCCATATCAATGGCCCGACCGTCCACGACGAGGCGCAAATGCCGTTCGGCGGGGTCAAAGCCTCTGGCTACGGCCGCTTCGGCGGCAAGGCGGGCATCGATAGCTTTACCGAGCTGCGCTGGGTCACCATCGAAACCCAGCCCGGCCATTACCCGATCTAAGGACGCCGCCATGCCCGAACCCGGGCGGCACATCGACTGGTGTTCGCCGTAAAGCGGACGAGGCTCAGGAAGCATTGAGGGAGAGTGGAGATGAAGAGATCGGGGAGCCTCAAGCGCCGGATGGCGTCGCTGCTCTGTTTGGCAGCGCTTCTCGCCCCGCCGCTGCTCGCAAAAGAGGGGAAAAAGGACGAAGCTCCGGTCGTGACTGTTGCATTCGGCGGTGACATGATCGGCCCCGTCCATCCCATGAACCGCGCGACCGATCCGGCCTTTGCCGAGGTCGCCGAACTGTTCCGCAAAGCCGACGTCGGCTTCGTGAATCAGGAAAATGCGGTCTTCGATTTGAACCGCTTCTCCGGTTATCCTTCGGCCGAGAATGGTGGCGGTTATCCGCTACGCTACGCGAGCCATGCCGCCGAACTCAAGGATATGGGTGCGAGCCTCGTCTCGGTGGCGAACAACCATCCGACCGATTGGGGTGCGGAAGGTCTGGTTTCGACGCTTCGCAATCTCGCCGATGCAGGCGTCGTGGCCGGCGGGGCTGGACTCAGCGACGCGTCGGCACGCGCACCGGTGTTCCAGATCACGCCCAAGGGTGCGATCGCGCTGGTTGCGACCGCATCGACTTTTCCGCCAACAGCGGTCGCCGGCCCGGCGCTAGAACGGCATGCAACGACGTCGAAGCCGCGGCCGGGGATCAGCCCGCTTCACGTCCGCAAGGTCCGCGTCGTGCCTCCCGAACTGTACACGGCGGTATTGGAAGCGGCCGGGCCGACAGCGCTTCGCGAAGGACCCGACATCCGCGTGGGCGACCAGTTGTTTCGCCAGGGCGAGACACTGGAATCGATTTGGGAGATGAAGCCGTCCGATAAGGACGCGTTGCTTAATTCCGTTGTTGAAGCGAGAAAGCGTGCGGACGTCGTCCTCTTTTCGATCCACGCGCATGAAACCGCGGGTGAGGAGGAGGGGCCTGCCATCGCCTATCACCCCGTATTTCTTCAGCACGCGAACGAGGCGGCAAGTCCCAACGACCCCCGCCCGGCGAGCTTTCAAATCGAACTGTTTCACGCGGTCATCGACCGCGGGGCAAGCGCGGTTGCGCGGCACGGCCCGCACATCATCGGCGGCATTGAAATCTACAAAGGCACGCCGATCTTTTACGGACTTGGAAGCCTCTTCCTCGATTTCGGCGGCGAACGGGTGCTCGATACGCCGAGCGGAGAAAAAATCCATGTGCCGGACAGATGGTTCGACAGCTTCGTCCCGGTGGTGACCTACAGCGGCGGGAAAGCGAAAACCATCACGCTTCATCCGGTGGCAATCGAACCAGGTGCAGGCGCACGGAGCGGCTCGCCGAGCCTCGCGCGCGGTGCACGCGCGCAAGTCATCTTGAAACAATTGCAAAGCTTGTCGGCGCCATTCGGCACGAGGATAAAGATCGTCGGCGATGTCGGAATTATCGAAGTGAAATGAGAGAATGCGTGTGGGGGCGGCGAACGATGAAGATGGAACGGACCAGAATCACCCGGTTTGAACGATGACTCGCTTTGCTAATCCGCCTATGATCTGGACTGGGAGGCGGTGGAATTTGCTGGGCTCGAAAGCAAAATCGCAAAATCCTATGGCTGATGCTGGAAACGGCAGGGAGCTCGACACCCTTTATCGTGACCATCGCGACACCATTGTTCGTTACATTCAGCGGGCCTTCGGATCGGGGCCGCCCGATCCGTCCGACGTGGCACAGGTCGCCTTCGAGAAATTTCTGGCGATCGACGGGCGGGAGGGCATCGAAAATCCTCGGGCGTTCCTGATCGCCAGCGCGCGCAACCATGTGCTCGATCAGCGCCGCAGGCTGAAGGTCCGCGGCGACTACGCTTCCGATGTCAGGGCGACCGGCGAAGAGACTGACGATTTTGATCCCGAGCGCGTCTTAGTGGCGAAAGAGCAATGGCGGCTGCTGGAGCTGACCATTCAGGACATGGATCCGCGCCGAAGGGATATTTTGGTAATGAATCGGATCCACGGACTGAGCAGCGCGGAAATCGCAAGGCAGATGAACTGTTCGGCGACGTTGGTGAAAATGCTATTGGCTCAGGCGCTCGTGCTATGTCAGCGCGCGCTCAGAGAGGTGGAATGTGAGTAACGACGCGTATCTATATGACGCGGATCAGGAACGGATCGACGAGCAAGCGAGCGAATGGATCGTGCTGTTCGACGAACGCGAGCTCACGGCTTTCGAGCAGAACGAATTCGAAATTTGGCTTGCGGCCGATCCGAGGCATCGCGACACTTGGACCGAATTGTCTCGCACATGGGCGACGCTCCCGGTGCTTGACGTCGGGCAGGGTGCGCCTGCGGTGCCGCCGCCCGCGCCGGCAAGTCGGTGGAGCCGGATGCGCACGCCGAAGATCGCGCTTGGCGGCTTTGGTGCGATCGCCGCCGCGTTTCTGATTTTCGCGCTTTCTCCATCCTTGTTATCTCGGCCGCTGGTCTATCAGACCGACGTGGCGCAGACGCAGCTGCTGACGCTGGACGACGGCAGCCAAGTCACGCTAGGTCCCAAATCGAAGCTGACCGTGAAGTTTGGGGAGCGCGACCGGCGCGTCGTTCTCGGTGGCGGTGAGGCATTTTTTGAAGTGGCCCACAATAAAAAGCGACCATTTTTTGTCGAGGCTGGGCAGTCGGTGACGCGCGTGGTTGGCACCAAGTTCGACGTGAATTATGCGGCTGACTCGGTGCGTGTCGCCGTGCTCGAGGGGCTCGTTCAGGTGAGCAGGCCCGATCCGGACCCCGCCGAGCGATCGGCCGTCGCCATGTTGCGGGCGGGGCAGCGGGCGGAAATCAGCCTTGATGCCCGCATGACGGCCGCGACGGCGATTAGCCGCCGTCCGGCGCCCACGCCCGGCGCATGGCGCGAAGGGCGGCTGGTCTATGAGAATAGCCGCTTGGCCGACCTTGTCTCGGATGTGAATCGTTATTACGCGCCCGGTGTCACGGTGAATGACAAGGCGATCCTCGATCTGCGGGTGACAGCATCGTTCAAGGCGAGCGAGATACCGGCATTCCTGGCGTCGGTCGGCACCGTTCTTCCCGTCAGCGCCACTGCAACCGGCGGCGGAAGTTATCGCCTGGAATCGGCCGACAAATGAGGTGCGGGCAGGCACCTGCGGTTTCTTGACCCACGCAACTGACGATTGGCCCGTGTCGCGCGTCAATTGTTTGAGAGGCGATCGGCCGGGATGGCAACGTCAAGGCCGCATCGCGTAGCAAGGGGGCCTATGGTCGGTGCATTCAGAACGGGCTTGTTGCGGGCAGCTCTGCTCGCCGCGGTTGGCGGGGGAACCATGGTTGCCGCGCCGTTCGCGATCGCCCAAAGCCAAGCACGGCAGTTCGACATTCCGGCTCAGCCGCTGGGAGCCGCACTCCTTGAATTCTCGCGTCAATCCGACGTGCTGATCATATTCTCTCCGGACATCGCGGCTGGCAAAAAGTCGCGACCCGTTCGCGGGTCCATGCACGTGAATGTCGCTATTGCCGAGCTTTTACGCGGCTCGGGTTTGCGCGCAGTCGCCAATTCGAAAGGCGGCTTTCGGGTCGAGCGTATCTTGCGGGGGCGATCCGCGGCGGCCGGGCGGCCGCAGGAAAAAATAAGGCCCTCTTCGTCGGCCCGGCCCGCGCAGCCCATCGCAGCGGCGCGTGTGCCGGAAATCATCGTGACGGCGCAGAAGCGATCGGAGCTGGTGCAGGATACGCCGGTGCCCGTCACGGTCATCGATCCGCGTCAACTCGCCGCGCGCAACCAGACCCGGCTGCAGGATTATTTCGAGCAAATACCGGGCGTCGGCCTCAACGCACAGGGCAATGGTAAGGCAAATATCATCATTCGCGGCATTTCCACCGGTGTCTTCGGCAATCCGACGGTGGCGGTGTCGATCGACGATGTCCCGTATGGGAGCAGCACCGCGCTGGCCGACGGCCAGCTGGTGCAGCCCGACCTCGATCCTGCCGATCTCGAGCGCATCGAAGTGCTGCGAGGGCCACAGGGCACGCTGTACGGTGCCGCCAGCCTTGGCGGGCTCGTCAAATATGTGACGAAGGATCCTTCGGTCGAGCGCGCATCGGGCCGTATTCAGTCGGACGTGAGTGCCGTCCACAAGGGAGAGGTCGGCTATGGCGTGCGCGGGTCGGTCAACTTGCCGCTTGGCGAGCGGACGGCGATCCGCGCGAGCGCCTATTCCCGGCGCACACCAGGCTATGTCGACAATATCCTGACTGGCGGCACCGATATCAACCGGATCGATGTCGTGGGCGGACGTGTCGGCCTGTTGATCCGGCCGACCGAGACGCTGACCGTCCGGCTGGGCGCGATGCATCAATATTCGCATGGCGACGGCAGTTCACGGGTGACGACCGATTATCTCCAACGGCAGATTCTCGGCGATCTCAATCAGTCGCTGCTGCAGGGCAGCGGTGCGTATCGCACGCGCAGCACGCTGTTCACTGCCAATATCGATCTCGACCTTGAAGACATCGAACTGAAATCGGTGACGGGCTATGGCCGCAACCGCAACAAGGAAACGTCCGACAGCTCCGGTCTTTTCGCTTCGGTCGCGCCCGGCAGTTACCTGACCAGCAATATGCGGACGGGAAAGTTCACCCAGGAACTCCGCCTCTCCTCGCCGGCCGCACGGTCTTTCGAATGGCTGATCGGCGGCTTTTATACCAGGGAAGATAGCCGGAGCATCCAGGTGATAGATGCCGTCGATCCGGCGAGCGGAGCATTTGTCGCCAACCTGCTCGCAGCCGATTTTCCTACGACCTATGAGGAAATGGCCGTGTTCGGCGATGCGACCTACCACGCCACGTCCCGGTTCAGCCTGCAACTCGGTTTGCGATACAGCCGCAATTGGCAAAGCTACCGCGAGATTGATCTTGGCCCGCTCGGCGAGGTTTCTCCGGGCGTTCCCTTCACCGCCTCGGCGAAGTCCGAGGATGATGCCGTCACCTTCCTCGTTGTCCCCCAATACAGGGTCAACCGGCACCTGATGACCTATTTCCGCTTTGCCTCAGGTTATCGTCCCGGGGGACCCAACGGATCGGCAGCGCGTTTCGCGCTGCCGCGAACATTCGACGCCGATACCACGCTGAACTACGAACTCGGATTCAAGGGCGACGCTCTTGATGGGCGCCTTACGTTCGATATGGCGGCTTATTTTATCGACTGGCGGCGCGTACAGGTTCGCATTCTCGATCCCGACGCCCAGCTCTTTTCCTATTTCACGAACGGCGGCAAGGCCGACAGCCGGGGCGTCGAAGTGGCGTTCCAGTATCGCGGCGCGCAGGGGCTGCGCCTGTCGTTGGCCGGAAGCTACAATCTGGCCCGCTACTCGGAAAATCCACCCGCAGGCGTTGGCGCCTTCAAAGGCGACCGCTTGCCTTTCAGTTCGAAGTTCAGCGGTTCGATATCGGCCGATTATGACAGGGCGCTCGACGATCAATGGACGGCTTCGCTCGGCGCAACGCTTTCCTATATCGGCGAGCGCGAGGAGCGTTTTGCGCAGCGGCCCGGTAGTATTCGGACAGAATTGCCTGGTTTTGCCAGGCTCGATTTTCGCGCCGGCGTTCGAAACGACAAGTGGACTTTCGGCTTGTTCGGCCGGAACATGACCGACAGGCGGGGGGCATTGGCGTCTACCGCCGAAACCGCGCGTGCCCTGGTCTCAAGCCCTTTTGGCACCCACTTCATCCCTCCGCGCATGATCGGTCTCTATCTGGACCGGTCCTTCTGACGTCGGGCGGGTGTGTTTTTTCTAAATTCAGCGACCTAATCCAGCAATTTCATGGGAAGAATTAGAGCATGTTCAGATCGAAGCCGGTAAAGATGCTTTGGACCGCAATCGCCTTGTCCTGGTTATCACCCGCTTTCGCCGACGAGGTCCCCGCGATAATGCCGTCGGCCTCGACTTGGCCGGCGGTGGCCGTGTTCGCCGACATGGGCCCGCGACAATTTTCGGCGGAGCGCAGCGGAACCTTCGGTGGGATGAAAATCCGCTACGAGGCCAGACTGTCTGAGTTTCTGGTGAAGGACCGTGACGGAAAACCGGCCTCCAGCCTGTTCGCCACCACCTTCGTGGCGAAGGGGGAACGGTCTAGAGCAGCCGCACGCCCCGTAATCTTCATTTTCAACGGCGGCCCTGGCGGATCGTCGAACACCTTGTTGTTCGGCGCGATGGGCCCGGATCGGCTCCGGGAATTCGACGTCGCGGCGATGGGAAACCCGGCGACGCCGGTTGTTCCCAACGAGGATGCCGTCCTCGATATCGCGGACCTCGTTTTCATCGATGCGCCGGAAACCGGCTATGGTCGCCCGCTTCCGGGGAGCGATCCCAAGACCTTTCGTTCAACCGACGGCGATTCGAGCGCGTTCGCACAAGTGATCCTGCGTTGGCTGACCGACAATGGACGCCTGTCGTCGCCCGTGTATATCCTGGGAGAAAGCTATGGCTCAATTCGCGCCGTGCTGCTGGCGCGCGACCTTCGCGTGGCGACGCCAAGCCTGGAGCCGGCCGGGTTGATTCTCGTCTCGCAGGCATTTTGGTACAATGGCCTGGCGACCGACATGGTGAAGCTTCCCGACCCGGTGCGCGCGATCAACAGTCTTCCCGATATAGCGGCCCTCGCCTGGCATCATGGGCTGATCGACAACAAGCGGCAGACCCTCGAGGAGGCGGTGCGCGCCGCCGAGGCGTTTGCGCTCAAGGATTATGGCTCGGCGCTGGTGGCGGGCAATCGCGCCCCTGAAGCCGAGCGGTTGCGGGTCGCGAACCGGCTGGCCGAGCTCACCGGCGTGCCAGCAACGACATGGCTCGCGGGGAACCTGCGCCTGTCCAATATTCGGCGCCAGTTGCTGGCCGAGCGCAAGCTGGCGCTCGGTCAGTTCGACGGGCGCGAGGTCGAGCCTATCGAGACCGTGCCCGATGATGCGAAGCGCGATTTCACGGCGATGATGGCGGGGTTGACTGCTGCAACGGGCAAGCTGCGGACGGACATTTTCCACGCCGAGGGATTGCCCAACTATCGTTCGGTCGTCGAAGACCCTTTCGCGTTCGATGAGAGCTGGAGCTATATCAAGGCGCCCCATTCCGGGTCCGAGATCATCCTGCGCGAGCAGATGGCGGCAATGCCGAAGATGCGTCTGATGGTGACACAGGGTATTTTCGACACGACGACGACGATGGGTGAGACCGATTATCAGTTCAGTCAGATCGGGGCGCCTAGCGATCGCACGAGCTTTGCCTATTATCCGGGCGGGCATATGCTCTATTCGGAAGATGAAGGCCGCCGGGCGTTCCTGGCGGATGTGCGCGCCTTCGTCAGCGGGCGGCCACTTGCCCAGCGTCCTTTCCCCAATCCGGCGCCAGGACAAATCGGCGGCAAGACTCAAGCGGCGCCGAACGGGGCGCGGTGACCGGGGCTGCCAACCCGCCGCACCCCGCCGACGGGCTGCCGCAATGGCAGAGAGTGATTGGGCGATGCCCGCGACGCGGCGCATCGATGCTGCGGAAAATATCTGCGAGACGATGCGCGGCGGCGCCCGCCTGCATGCGGCCTCTGGTTGCCGAGGGCGCCGCGGCTGCGCTGTTCGGTGTACCCACCGGTCCGGGGTCCTGTCGTGCGATCCGGTGCGGCGCTCACGCGAAGGCATCCGGCACTGAGATCATCTGAGAGTATATAAAAACCTGTTCAATATCAAATCATTAGAGGAAAGACTTGTCATGACAAATGTCGAAGGCCGCTCCGGGCACAGCGTCATCGTCGAAGCGGAGGGCTGCCTGCGTGCGGGGCCCTATTCGCTCGCCAGCCAGCTCGGGGACATGCTATTCACCTCGGGGCAAATCGGCCTCGATGCCGCCACGGGCGCACTGGTGGAGGGAGGGTTCGAGGCGCAGACGCGGCAGGTGTTCCGAAATCTGAAGTCGCTTCTCGATGCTGCGGGTCTAGGCTTCAGCGACGTCATCAAGGCGAATAATTTCTTGACCGACGTGTCGAACTTTGCGGCTTTCAACGCGATCTACGCCGAAAATTTCGCGGAACCTTATCCCGCGCGGACAACGATCGGCGTTGCGAGCCTGCCGCTCGGCGCGCTCGTCGAAGTCGAGTTCATCGTGCGAGCCCGCTGAACGACGGGCGGCAGGAATAGCGGATCGTTCAGTTAGCGGCGACAATGCGCTGGCATCAAGCCGCATGCGGTTCAGGCCGGGCTGTAAATTACCGCCAACATCGCTGTGCGCTCTGCTTTAACGCCCGGACCGGGACATGGCCCGCCGCCAGATCTTTTGCGCTTCGCAGGCGGTGGCTAGGGTAGGAAATCAAGCCTTGATCGCGGCGATGACCGATCAGGTTTGAACCGTCGTCGGCGCGGCGCGCCTCTAGACTTTCATCTCGCCTTCAGAATCTTCCTTCGTGTTTTGCGCTGGAGCAGGCCGACGTGGGCGCGTGGTTTCCCGACGCCCCGCCTCCTTGCAACGGCGGATGAGATCGCGCGCAAAAAAAGGCGTCCTTTTCGGACGATTGACGATGCTGGCGCGTCAAATGGATGAAGACAAGGATCAGCGATATGGGCAACGGATCAGACTTGCCGGCGATGGGCGGTAACAAGGGCGACGAAAGCCTCGGCATTACCTGCCCGATTACTCGGCGCGACTTCGTCAACGGCGCGCTCGCGGCAAGCGGTGTCTTCGCCTTGGCCGGATGCGGTTCCTCCGGCGGGACGGGCGGGAGCGTAAACGGACCGTCTGGATCGGCGTGGACCGGCTTTGGCGGGGTCGGCGACTATCAATGGTCGAACGGCAATACGGAGGCCGTCGTCCATGCCGCGCATGGCATCCGCGACGGGCTCTACGACACGGCGAGTGCCGGCGCCGTCGATGAGGAATTCGACCTGATCGTCGTCGGAGGAGGCTTTACGGGGCTTACCGCCGTCTATGAATTCACCAAAGGCGCGAAGCCCGGCCAAAAGGCGTTGCTGCTCGAAAACCATCCCTTCCCGGGCGGCGAAGCCAAGCAGAATGAACTCGATGTAGACGGCATCCGTGTCGTCGGCCCGCAGGGGTCGAACGGCGCCGCGGAAATCGTGCCGGCGTTGCAGGGCACGCCCTACGAAGTGTACGGTAACTATTTCCGCGAGCTGGATATTCCGCTGACCTATGATCTCCAGCAGCTCGGCGGCGGTGCCGAGAAGCTGGAGCTTCCTAACGAGCATTTTGATTCGATGTTCCCGACTTCGCTTGCGCCGCTCAACTATTATTTCGGCCCGGGGAAATGGGCCAAGAATCCCGCCCGGCAGGATTTCGCCAACACGCCCTGGCCCGCAAATGAGCAACGCGACCTGGCTGACTTCGTGCACAATCGCCGTGATCTGATTTCGAAGGAAGCCGACCCCGACCGCTGGCTCGACAGCATGACCTATGCCGAACTGCTCAAGAAGCTCGGCTATGGCGATCGGGTGATCGACTTCGTTGATCCCTATCTGGCGGTGGGCTTGTTCGGGGTCAGCAGCGAGGCGATCTCGGCGAAAGCGGTCAGCATCGTCGGCCTGTCGGGAACCAAGCCAGCCGATGCGCCGCCCAAGCGCGGCGGCATTCACGCCATGTCCTTTCCCGGCGGCAATGCCGCCATCTACCGCGCGATGCTCCGCAAGGTCGCACCCGGGAGCTTCGCCCCCCAGACCACCACCGACCAACTGCTCGTCACCGGTCCGGCGAAGCTCGCGGCTCTCGACATGCCCGGAAACCAGGTTCGCGTCCGCTGTTCGAGCACGGTCGTGCGCGTTGAGCATGAAGGCGATCCGAGGACCGCCGGCCATGTGATCGTCACCTATATAAAGGACGGCAAGCCGCATCGCGCGCGTGCGAAATCGGTCGTCGTCGCGGCGGGCGGCTGGGTCGCGCGGCGGATGGTGCGTGACCTTTCGCCGGAGTTCACGCAGGCGTTCTCGGGTCTCCGATACGGTCCTGTGCTCGTGGTCAATGTCGCGGTTCGCAACTGGCGCTGGCTTGCAAAGCTCGGACTTCCGGGGGTCCGGACATTCTCGGGCGGTATCTTCTGGCATGTCACCGCGCGGCAAAATTTCGCGCTGGGCAGCGACAAACGCACCATGACGCCCGACGATCCGATGATGCTGACATTCTATATTCCCGTGCTCACGCGAGGGCAGGACCCCGACATTCAGGGCGCGCTCGCGCGAACACAGATCATGGAATGGTCCTATGCCGATATCGAACGTCGCCTTCGGACGCAGATGAACGATATCTTCGGCCCATCGGGCTTCGACGCGAAGCGTGACATCGCGGGGATCGTCGTGAACCGCTGGGGACACGCCTATTCGGCTCCGCGCCCCGGATTTTTCTATGACAAGGACGGCGGCCCAGGGCCCATCGACCTGCTGCAGAAACCGCACGGCCGGGTCGTTTTCTGCCATTCCGAATATGAAGGCCGGCAGAGCATGGCGAACGCAATGCTGCAGGGTCGGCGCGGGGCGCGCGATGCCCTCGACATCATGAACGGCTAAAGAAGGGCGGTACAGTTTGACCGAAGATGAGCAGGCACTCCGGCTGGGATGCGCCCATATCCTGCCGGGACATAAGACGGTTCCTGTGCCGGGGCTTCTCCAGGCCCTGGCAGCGCATCCAGCGGCGCAGCGACAGCCGGATTTCTACGGTTCGGGCGGCGCGGTATCGGAGCTGGAGGAGCGGACCGCGGCGTTGCTTGGCAAGGAACGCGGCCTGTTCGTCATAAAGGGCGTCACAGCGCAATTCTCGGTCTTGCGGCGCTATGCCGAGCAGGCGGGAACCGACAATGTCGCGATCCATCCCCTCAGCCATATCGATGTCGACGAACTGAACGGCCTCGAGCGGGTTGCCGGACTTGCCCCGGTGCGTTTGGGAAGTTCCGGCCCCTTTTTGCTGCGCGACGTCGAACGGATCAGCGACCCTCTGGCGGCGATCGTCGTCGAATTGCCGCTGCGCCGCGCGGGCTATCTCCTTCCACCCCTCGACGAACTCAAGGCGATTTCGGCTTGGTGTCGGTCGCGCGATATTCCTCTGCATTTCGATGGTGCCCGCCTGTGGGAAGCTGCTGCGGGTTATGGGATCGCGCTTCGCGAACTCGCGGATCTGGCCGACAGCATCTATGTTTCCTTCTACAAGGGAATGGGCGGCTTGGGGGGCGCCGTCGTCGCCGGCTCGGGGGATTTCATTGCATCGCTCGGAACCTGGAAGGCCCGTTTCGGCGGCAATCTGTTCACGGCTTTTCCCTATGCTCTCTCCGCGCTTTCGGGTCTCGACCACCACCTTCCGGCCATGCCAGACTATGTTGCGCGGGCCCGGGAAATGGCGGCGAAACTATCCGAACGCTTTCTCGTCAATCCGATGATGCCGCACGCCAATGCTTTCCAACTGATTTTGCCGGGCAAGCCGGAAGGGCTGACGACCCTCAACCGGCGCTTTGCGGCAGAGAAGGGGGTCTGGCTGTTCAACACCGTCGTGACTGCTCCGCTGGCCGGTCATGCAATTGCCGAGGTGGTGATCGGCGACAATTCCCGAAGTCACACCGCGGCGGACGCGGTAGGTTGGATCGAGGCTTTTATCGAAGAGGCACGCGCAGAACAGGGACAGGAATGACGGATGGAAAGCATCGCTGACGCGGCGGCATTCGGACAATCCTCTCCCGAAAATATCCGCTGACGGCAGGCGCAATTTACACCCCGAGAATGTGAGAATTGGGCCTGTCAGCGCGGCGCGACCTAACCGGATATCGTCGTCAGACTATGGATTCGCGCCGGAATCGGTCCAGGCGGCACGCTTCCATCGACCGGTTCCAGCACGATATGGCCGATCGCCGTGTTGCTGCACGGAATGTGGTAGTGTCGGTGAAGGCAGCGCGTTTCCTTGCCCAGCGCGCCGCGCATGATCAACCACATCACCATTTCAATGCCTTCGGACCCCGTCTCGCGCAAATATTCGATATGCGGGATCCAGCGCGCCGCGTCGCTGTCGCCTGCCAGGGCATCGAGAAACCTGTTGTCCCACTCGCGGTTGAGCAGCCCCGCGCGGGGACCCTGTAACTGGTGACTCATGCCGCCCGTACCCCAGATCTGGACATTGAGATCCTCGGGAAAGCTGTTCACGGCGCGCGCGATCGCCTCGCCAATCGCCCAGCACCGATTTCCCGACGGGACGGGATAGGTGACGACATTCACCGCGAAAGGAATGACCTTGACGGGCCACACGTCCGGGGTTCCGAACATCATCGACAACGGCACGGTCAGGCCGTGATCGACAGCCATCTCGTTGATGATCGTCATGTCGAACTCGTCGAGTATCAGGCTCTGCGTGATGTGCCAGGCGAGGTCGGGGTGGCCATCGACATCGGGGACGGGCCGGGGTCCCCAGCCTTCGTCGGCCGATACGAAGCGTTCTGCGCATCCGATCGCAAAGGTGGGGACGATCTTCATATCGAAAGCCGACGCATGATCATTGTAAACAAGAATGACTACGTCGGGCTTTGCCATCTCCGCTTCCCAATGCCTCGTCCACTCATAGCCCTTGAAGATCGGACCGAAATAGGCGTCGCCCGTTTTGCCTTGGTCAACGGCGACGCCAAGGAGCGGGACGTGGCTCGATCCGACACCGGCAGAGATGCGCGCCATATCAATGATTTCCTTTGATCCGGTGGTAGCCCGGCGAACAGGTCTTGATCCTGAGCTCAGGCACGCAGGTCCTTTCAATCATCGCCGAGCTATAGCCGACATGCGGCGCTCCCGGCGAAGAATGGTTTGAACAGGAGCAGGTCACAGACCCGCTCTTTTCAGCCTGGCGTCCAGCCGGGGATAGACGCGGCGAGCGTTGTCCTCGAAAATCGCGTGACGTTCCGTGTCGCTGATGTTCAATGCCTCGATATAGCGTTTCGTGTCGTCGAAATATTCGCCGGTCGTCGGATCGACCCCTCGAACCGCGCCAACCATCTCGCTGCCGAACAGGATGTTGCTGGTATCGATCACACGGGCGAGGAGATCGATTCCCGGCTGGTGATAGACGCAGGTGTCGAAAAAGATATTGTTCATCAGATGTTCGTCGAGTGACGGCTTGTCGAGCATGTCGGCAAGGCCCCGATAGCGCCCCCAATGATAGGGGACCGCGCCGCCGCCGTGCGGAATGATGAACCGGAGCGTCGGGAATTCAGCGAAGAGATTTCCTTCGAGCAATTGCATGAAGGCGATCGTGTCGGCCGCGATATAATAGCCTCCGGTCGCGTGCATCGCCGGATTGCAGCTGCCGGAAACATGGATCATTGCCGGCACGTCGAGTTCGACCATTTTCTCGTAAAGGGGGAACCAATAAGGGTCCGTCAGGGGGGGGTGCGTGAAATGACCACCCCCCGGGTCGGGATTGAGGTTGCAGCCCACGAATCCAAGTTCGACGACGCATCGCTCCAGTTCGGCGATGCTGGTGGCCAAATCGGTCTTTGGCGATTGCGGCAGCATGCACACACCGGCGAAGCTGTCGGGAAAGAGATCGACCACTCGCGCGATCAGATCGTTGCAACGCTGCGCCCACTCCCTGGCAACGTTCTCGTCGCCGATATGCGGTGCCATCGCCGAGGCGCGCGGTGAGAAGACCGTCATGTTGGCGCCGCGCTCGCGAATCAAGCGCAGCTGATTCCTTTCGATCGTCTCGCGAATCTCGGCGTCGGAGATATCCGGGTAGAGCGGAGCCGGAACACCCGCCTCGAACGCCCTCTTTTGCGACTCGCGCCAAGCGTCATGCGCCGCAGGCACGACGGTATAATGTCCGTGGCAATCGATAATCAGCGACATGTGGCCTGTTCCTTATCCGGTGGCCCTTCTCGCTCTCACCGATTAAGCCATGGTCCGGTTCAAGAAAGCGGCCTATTCGCTGCCGGCGACGTGCGGCCAATCGAAACGGTCGCCGGGCTATAAATTTTTGTGGACAAAGATTCGGAAATTACCCTGAGGAGACCGAGAAGCAGTGCTTGCCTTGCGGTGGGCCGCCAGTCGCCGCGATAGGTGACCCCGATGGTCCGCCCCAGGCTGCCGGGTGCAGGACCATAGGCGGCGAGCCACCCGGTTTCGAGCTCAAGCGCAATCTGGTCCGAAGAAAGCAAAGCCAGGCGATCGCTGCCATGCAGCATCTGGCGGATCATCATCGCGGATCCGCACTCGATCGCCACATGGGGCGGCCGCCCCCCGAGCTTTTCGAACATTTCGCTCCAGAGCGTGCGGAGCGGCGTGCCGACCGCGGGCATGATCCACGGATAAGCACCGAGATGGACGGCCTCGATATCGCCACGAACCGCTTCCAGCGGATGGCCCTTGCGTCCGACGATCAGCGGTATGTCGGGAAACAGCGGTTCCGAACGAAGGTCGACGCCTTCGGGCGCGCGCAGCGCGCCGACCATCAGGTCGATCCGGCCGTCGCGCAACAGCACGACGAGCTCCGCATAGGAACCTTCAACCACGGAAATGTCAGTTCCCGGATGCTCGGCGTGAAATGCCGAGATCGCTTCGGGCAACAGACGGGCGCGGGCCAGCGGCATCGCCCCGATTCTGATCGAGCCGATCTCACGCCCGGCCAACGCCGCGAGCTCGACAAGTCCAGCTTCGATTTCGACGATGGCGAGGCGGAGATTGCGTGCGGTTTCCTGTCCTTGCGTGGTCAGGACGAGACTGCGCCCGCGCCTGTTCAGCAGGCGGGGGCCAAGCGCTATCTGGAAATCGCCGACCGCGCGATGCAGCGATGCCTCCGAGATCCCCATAGCCTTTGCGGCTGCGGCGTAGGTTCCATGGTCCACAAAGCCGAGGAAGGCCCTGATCTGGGCCATCGTGGCGCGGCGCGAGCCGACGAGCCGCAAGGCCGCCTCGATGCGATCAGACATGAGAATGCCGGCTGCCGTGGGCTCCATTCCCTCGGGCTGCCGGGTAAACAGCGGCATGCCGAGCTGCCGCTCCAGCTTCGCGACGCCTTGCGTGATGGCTGGCTGTGTCAGATGCACCATGCGTGCCGCCGCACTGATCGATCCCGAAGACCGGACCGCCGCGAGTGCGGCAAGATGGCGAAGATTCAGGTCATGGGTCCGCATCGCATTTCATTAGCATAAATTTATGCCTCGTGCAGCGAAGCCATTTGCGGGCCTTGGCGGGATAAGCTTTCTGCGGGCGGGCAAGAAGGAGCAATCGCATGAGCGGAGTCGTTGTCCGATCCATCGAACGCGCGATACCTGAAATCGTCGACGGGCTTGGCCGGTGCGGCGTGGCGACGGTGCACGAGGCCCAAGGACGGACGGGTCTCATGGCGCCCTATATGCGACCGATATTCCCCGGCACGCGCGTTGCCGGTAGCGCCGTTACGATTTCCGCACCGCCCGGCGACAATTGGATGGTGCATGTGGCGATAGAGCAGTTGCAGGCGGGCGATATTTTGGTGCTGGCGCCGACCAGCCCCTGCACCGACGGCTATTTTGGCGACTTGCTTGCGACCTCGGCAGCAGCGCGGGGATGCCGCGGCTTGGTCATTGAGGCGGGCGTCCGCGACGTGAGCGACCTTATCCAAATGGGTTTCCCCGTCTGGTCGCGCGCCATCCATGCGCAGGGAACCGTCAAGGCGACGGTCGGATCCGTGAACATACCGATCGTCTGCGCTGGCGGTTTAGTTCACCCGGGCGATGTCATCGTCGCCGACGATGACGGCGTCTGCGTCGTGACAAGAGACCGCGCGGAAGAGGTTCTGGAAAGCGCGCGGAGGCGCGAAGCCGCGGAAGAGCAAAAACGCCGACGGCTCGCGGTGGGTGAACTCGGCCTCGACATTTATGACATGCGCTCCAAGCTGGAGGCGGCTGGATTGCGCTATGTCTGAGTCTGTCCGCTGCATGTGGATGCGCGGGGGAACATCGAAAGGCGGATATTTTCTCGGCGAGGATTTGCCCGCGGACCGCGCGGCGCGCGATGCCTTTCTCCTGCGGATCATGGGTTCTCCCGACGCGCGCCAGATTGACGGCATGGGCGGTGCAGACCCGCTGACCAGCAAGGTCGCTGTCATCAGCAAGTCGAGCCGCGACGGCATCGATGTCGACTATCTGTTTCTGCAGATATTCGTCGATCAGGCCTTGGTCAGCGACGCCCAGAACTGCGGAAACATTCTCGCGGGAGTGGGGCCGTTCGCCATCGAACGCGGCCTCGTCTCTGCCACCGGCGATGAAACAACCGTGAGAATCTTCATGGAGAACACCGACCAGGTCGCCGTCGCGACAGTCCAGACGCCTGGCGGTTCGCCCTGCTACGCCGGGGATGCGCGGATCGACGGGGTTCCCGGAAAAGCCGCTCCCATCTTCCTCGAATTTCGCGATACCGCAGGCTCGTCTTGCGGGGCGTTGCTGCCCACCGGCAATGCCTCCGACATGGTTGAAGGTGTCCGGGTCACGCTGATCGACAACGGTATGCCGTGCGTCATCATGCGGGCGGCAGACGTGGGCATCACCGGCTATGAGGATCGCGATACTCTCAACGCGGACACGGCGCTCAAGGAGCGTTTGGAATCCATCAGGCTGGCCGTCGGGGAGCGGATGAATCTGGGCGAAGTGCGCAAGAAATCGGTGCCCAAAATGATGCTCGTCGCGCCTCCGCGCGATGGCGGCGCCGTTACGGTTCGCAGCTTCATTCCGCATGTCGCGCATGCGAGCGTCGGGGTGCTGGGAGCGGTCAGCGTGGCGACCGCTTGTCTGATTGAAGGCTCGACGGCAGCCGAGATTGCCAACATACCGTCGGGGCAGCGCAAGACTTTGCCTATCGAACATCCCACCGGCGAATTGAGCTGTCAGCTCGATCTCGATACGCAGGGCCAAGTGATCAGCGTGGCCTTGCTTCGCAGCGCGCGCAAACTGATGGACGGCTTTGTTTTCGATTGAGCTGCCGCCTTGTCGGAGGCATCCTCGGCGCGGGTAGCGGCGACAGCTCAGGCTAGACTTGCGCGTCCGCATCGCAATCGAGAATAAGCATGTGCACGCGTTCCGCCACCTCTGGCGTTGCCGGGTGATAGACCATCATGTTGAGATCCGACCTACCTTCGACGGCAAAGGTTGAAATCTCAAGCTCGATCGGTCCGATCCGGGGATGGTGCAGGCGTTTCACGCCGTCTCCGTGACCCTGAACCTCATTTTCACGCCACAATGCTTCGAACTCCGGGCTCATTCGCGAGAGTTCCTCGACCAGCTGGCCGATCTCCGCGCCAGCGCCGGCGCGCGCCGCATCCGCTCGGAACGCGCCGACCACGAAGCGCGCGACGCCGAGCCAATCGTCCTGGACGGCGCGCGCGTGAGCGTTGGAGAACATCAGGCGCAGGACATTGCGTTGATGCCGGGGGAGCCGGGAATAATCGGTCAGCACTAAAGCCGCGGCCGCGTTCCAGGCGATCACGTCCCAGGTGGCGGTCCGGATGACCGCGGGGGTGAAGGGCAACGCGTCGAGCACCCGTTGCAACCGCGGCGTGATGCCGTCCGGCTCGCGGTAGCGCGCTTCGGGAGGATGGCCAAAGGCCAGGATGTGAAGATGCTCGCGCTCGGGTTCGGTCAGCATCAGTCCCGTCGCAATACGTTCGAGAACATCGGTGGATGGCGCCCCGCCGCGCCCCTGCTCGAGCCAGGTGTACCAGGTCGGGCTGATATTGGCGCGTTGGGCCACCTCCTCCCGGCGGAGCCCGGGCGTGCGCCGGCGTTTTGCCGAAAAGCCGAACTTTGCCGGATCAAGCCGCATGCGGCGATCGCGCAGAAATGTGCCAAGAAAATTCCCGGAATCGGACATCGTCAGCCTGTTGACTTTTATACTATGATAAGATCACTACTTTAACAGGAATAGATGCTAGCCATAAACGCCTCTCTGAACAATATCGGAGATGTCTTCATGCGTGTTTTCCTTACAGGTGCGACCGGTTTCATCGGATCGCGGATCGTTCCCGAACTTCTCGCAGCAGGGCACCGGGTGCTCGGCCTGACCCGGTCAGATGGCGGGGCGAAGTTTCTTGCCGAGGCGGGTGCCGAGGTGCATCGCGGCGCGCTCGAGGATCTGGGCAGCATTCGGGCGGGGGCTGCGGATGCCGACGCGGTGATCCACACCGCTTTCGATCATGACTTCGAGAACTTCGCGGCGAACTGCGAAAAGGACCAGCGTGTCATCGCGGCGTTGGGTTCGGTGCTCAAAGGCTCGGACCGGCCGCTGCTGATCACGTCGGGCACCGGGATGGGCGATGCGGGAGATGGTCATCCAGCCTCCGAGGATGTGTACAATCCTCACCAACCCAATCCGCGCGTGCTTTCCGAAGTCGCGGCACAGGCGCTCCTGGAAGATGGCGTCAACATATCGGTCGTCCGCCTCCCGCAGGTTCACGACAGGGCGAAACAGGGCCTCATCTCCCCCTATATCGATATTTCGCGCGAGAAAGGATCGGTGGCCTATGTCGCAGAAGGGAGCAACCGCTGGCCCGCAGCGCATGTCCTCGACGTCGCTAGGCTCTACGCTCTTGCTCTCGATCATTGTGAAGCAGGGGCGCGATACCATGCCGTTGCGGAAGAAGGCATTACCGCGCGCGCGATCGCCGAGGTGGTAGCCGCCCGCCTCGGCTTGCCGGTTATCTCTTTGTCTCCCGGCGAGGCGGCGGACTATTTCGGATGGTTCGCCATGTTCGCGAGTCTCGACATGCCGGCCGCGAGCACCCAGACGCGCGCGCAACTGGGCTGGCATCCGAATGGACCGGCGTTGCTCGACGATCTGCGGAACATGGATCCAGCAGCGCTGGCCGAGCGATGACGTCTCAGATATGTTGAAGACATCGAACCGGGGCGTCGAGAGCGGCCGAACCGACATCGGTCGATAACTCGCGCCCCGGCTCTTGTCGCAGGCTGACGCCGGTCAGTGACGCCGTGTCCCGGCGCGCCGCTGCGCGCAGTCCGGCCGATGGCCGGACAAGAGGAAGAGAGGGGCCCCGCTTCGCGACGGGTCAAGGCCAGGAGAGAGTCTCGCGGCGGCCTGTCACGGAGATGTGTCATGGCCAAGCCGGCCCCTAAACTCACGAACTCTCGCCTGCCGATAAGTCTGCGCACCGCGTCGTTCCATTTCGTCATGCTGAGGACGGTGCCGCGGTCCGGCGCACCCGACGCGCCTGCGCGCAAGCATAGCTGTCGCTGGCGTCCATCGTTCGAGCTATTCGACCGATAAGTCCGTGGCGATCATCGGCGCGCAATGCTATCATCTTGCAATCGCGGGAGGACCGGCGGGAAGGCGGACAGGCGCCGTGAAGAATATAATCCGCGAACCTGGGCGAGGTCAGATCGAGATGCGCAGATAGCACTGTGGCTCCGGCGGGAAAAGCCGATGATCGTCGGGATCCTGCCCAAGCCGGTGCCGCTGGAGCGGGAATGAAGGATCGCTCTATTGTGCGCGATTTCTTGAGGCGCCGCTGTCCCGATTCATTATCATAGTGCGGATGGGCGCAGCCTGTTTGACTAGGCTGCGGATCGAACTTTTCAACGCGTCGGCTCGATATCCGCGCAGCGTGACCGGATCGACGCCGGAAGAGCGGGTCGACATTATACCGCGATTGGCCGGATTGAAAGGAGTCGAATCACGATGTTTTATGCCTTGCATTCCGGGCATCCTGGCGCGCGATCCGCGGGTTACAGGGGAGCTTCCGGGTTTAGGCTTCGGTTCGTTGCATGACGATCGAGCGTCTCACCGCGCGGGAGAAGCAATACCTCAGACTGATTCTCGCGCCGATGCGTGCGAAGGAGGTTGCACAAGCGACAGGTCTTTCCGTCAATATGGTCAATGAACATCTCAAGTCCGCCCGCCGGAAGCTTGGAACCAGCGACAGCTGGAGCGCGGCGAGATTTTGCGGACGCTTGAGGACCCCACCAATAGTTCGGATACCAATAAATCAGGATCGCCCCAGCCGCCATCCGCCGGTCAAAACCGACCCACCGAGACGTCAGCATTGGAGCAGGCGGCGGTGGTGGAGCGGTCGCGCCTCCTGCCTTTCGCGACGAAAGACAGGCCTTGGAACGACCTTGAACTTGGATGGCGCCTGATTTGGCCCTTCATGCTCTTTGGCGCGATCGCCGTCGGAGCAGGGGCGATCATGGCGGTCGTATCGGAGCTCTCTCAGCTTACCATCGCTCTCACACGCTGACATCGGCTCTTGTCTAGCGACGGCCGCGGCGCCGTGGGGAGTGAAGATCATGTCATTTGTCGAAAAGCGTCAGATCCAGATACAGCGTCACGAGGTTGCCGGCGAAATCCTGTCCCACCTCGCAGCCTTCGAGACCGCTCTCGGGCGTGCGCTCTCGAGCGGGTCGGCGGTGCTGGGCTTGCTCCCCGAGGCCCGGGCGCGGGCACGCCTGTCCGGCGCCGTCGGCAACGAGGTGATCAGCGATTTTGTCGCCTCCATCGCCTTGATCAACGAAGCAATGGGCAAAGCCACCAGCGGGCACCAGAGCCTCGACGGGATGCGGCGCGACCTGAAAAATTCCCGAGACGCAGGGGGGCGACAAGATCCCTTTGCCCTCTTGGGAGAGCAAGCCGTCGGCACGTTCGGAAGATCCGGATGCGATTGCCGGTTGACCGGGCGCGCGACAATGCCGACTGCGGGCAGTCATGGTCAGGATACTGATATTCAACAGCCTTTATGTCGTCTCCACGCTCTTCGCGATCGTCCGCTGAGGGGCACCGGAGAGGATCGGCGCAGCCATCCTGATCGCCGACTTCCAGCTCAGCGCTTGGGTGGTCGCGCCGATGAGCACGCGCTTCAGCGGCGTCGAATAGCCAATGGTCGCGGTCGACCCCGCCGCTTTTCGGGCACTCTATATCCTCTCCATTCTCTCGACGCGCTTCTGGCCCGCCTGGATAGCGGCGATCCAGGGCTGCGTGGCGCTCTCCCACCTCGCGGGCCTTCGTCTCGAGATCATGCCCTGGGCCTATGGCATGGTCGTGGCGGGGTGGGCCTATGCCATGTTGCTCATTCTCGCGGTAGGAACCTGGCGCCACAGGCAGCGAATCCGGCGCTACGGCGCCGACCCTGCATGGTTCTGGCAACTCTCGCCAAGCTACAAGTCGGGGGCCCGGCATGACGAATGCCTCAAGATGGCCGGAGGTCGGGGCAGGAGACGCGTGCGGGACGCCACCCTTATCGACTGAAGCATCGGAGGAGCGGGGGGCGGACTGGAACCCGGACCTCTGGGCGCCTCGCGCCGTGGTTGTCCGTTTGGCAGGAGCGTAAAGCCAAGAAGATGATGGCGGATCACCTCTCCCGACCGATCGACGTTGGGGAGCTCGCTCATAGCTGCGGCGTGTCTCGAGGCTATTTTATCAGCGCCTTTTGTGCCTCCGCCGGGATCACACCGCGCCAGTGGCTGCTATGCGCCCGGGTCCACCAAGCCCAGGAAATGCTGCTGTCGACAGATCTTCCACTGGTGAGGATCGCAATCGATTGTGGCTTCTACGATCAAAGCCACTTCAGTCGCGCCTTCGCTCGGCGAGCCGGAGTTCCGCCGGGCCGCTGGCGCCGGCTGAATGGCGCCATGGTCTGGCACGGCGCTCTAAAAGCCGGTGTTGAAGCTGAGCAGATTATAGGTCCAGGCGATATACGCACAAACGCCGAATGAGGTCGCAACTGCGACGTTCCACGATCGATTGAACCAACCGGATTTCGTCCACGCCAACCAACACACGGTCAATGCCGCCAGCAGTCCGCCGACATAGGCAAAGAAGGTGAGCAGGGAGGTGCCGAGGATTTGCGCTTCGATCGTTCGGTCATCGGCGGTGAACGTCATGATCGGCTGGATCAGCGCGACCCAGCGCGATGGCACAACGGCTCCCGCGAGCGCGGCGAGCCATAGCAGGACGTGCATGCCTCGATGGAACGGCGGCATCAATACCGATTTGCCGTCGCGCCACCGCACCGCAGCCTGCACGGGTATGGTGACGAGGGTCAGGAGCAGGGTGGCAAAGGCAATCTGCGACAGCGGGGTGAGCCAGGCAGTGGAGCGCCACCAGGGCTGCCGATCCCATACGACCAGCGGGGCATATTCGTCGTTGGCGAACCGCACCGGCTTGCCATCGACCAGCTGCGCGGCGAGGCGGTCATGTCCACCGACTTCGTGCCACAGAAAGGGCGCGACTTCCCGCCAGCGTTTGGGCGCGCCATCGGCGCCGGTCAGAGACGAGATCAGCAGCTGGCCCTCGTCATCGATTTCCACCACCGTCGGGAACCGGAAGGAGTTGATCGCCAGAAAGTTCGAGGCGGAGCGATCGCTGGCGATATAGTGGCCGATCATCGCGCGCGCATGTTTGGCCGCCATTTTGGGATCGACTCCCGGGGCGGTGACCGCGCGTGCATCGGCCGCCGGAAAATAACGGTCGGCGAACTGCTTGAAGAACGCGGAGCGAACCATGTCCATCGCGCCGTCGCGGCCGGTGCTGTTGAGCGAAAGGAAAAGACCGACATTGTCGTCAGGGAAGAGATTGAGCTGGCTGTGGAAGAAGCGGGTGTCGCCATCATGCACGATCACCCGATGTCCGTTGATGTCGTGCTGGGCGAAGCCGAGCCCCATACCGTGCAGCGGCGGCAGCATCGCATAGGGTGAGGCATGCATCGTCCTGGCCGATGCTTCCTGAAGGATGCGATGCTCGCCAAGCACACCCCCGTTGAGGTGCGCGATCATGAACCGCGCAATATCCGGTGCGGTCGACGTTAGACCCCCCGCGGGAATGTGCGCCGTATATTCGAACGGAAACGGCGCGCCGGAGCCGAGCAGGTAGCCATTGGACAGGTCGCGCGCGAGCGGCGCCGGAAGCGGCTGGCGAAAGCTGGAGCGAGCCATGCCGAGGGGCCCCAAGATATGCCGCTCGCTATAATCCTCGAACCGCTCGCCTGACACGCGCTCGACGACATAAGCGCCGAGTGCCGTGGCGTAGTTCGAATAGGTCGGTGTCGTGCCCGGCGCATACAGCCTGTCCGGTACCCATTGTTTCAATCGGTCACCGAGTTTGACCCCGTCCGGAGACGCCCTGAACAGATTGCGCATGACGAGTTCGAAGCCCGCCGTATGCGTCATCAGATGCCGCATCGTGAGCGGCTTGCCGTGGAACGGCGGGATTTTGAAATCCAGGTAGCGATTGATGTCGGCATCGAGATCGATCCTGCCCCGCTCGACCTGCTGCATGACTGCGGTCCAGGTGAACAGCTTCGAGATCGACGCAACCCGAAAGAGATGCCGGTCGGCATCGACGGGTACGCGCTTTTGAGCGTCGGCATAGCCATAGCCCTTGGTGAGCAGGATCTTGCCGTCCTTGACGATGGCGACGGTCGCGCCGGCAATGTCGCTGCGCGGAAGCGACGAAGCCATGAACCCATCCAGCCAAGGTTCGACATCAGCGCGGTCGAGCAATCGCCGGCCGGGTTCCAACCGTTCCGGCGCCTTGGCCCGATCGCCGGCCGCAGACGGTGCGACCGCAGCATGGACGGTCCCCACAAGGGCCGAGCATGCGATGGCGCAACACATGATGAACGCTTTGATGTGGCGCAAACCGGCCGCGACGTCCCGCGTGGTCTCGCCGATCGAGAGCGGAACCGCCCGCGTCATTGATCAGAAGCTATAGTTGATGCGCGCGCCGATCGTACGTGGGCGCATCCGATAGCCGAAGAAATCGCGGCCTGTGTCGGATGTCCCGCGGAAGGTGTAGACATCTTCATTGGTGAGATTCTGAACATACAAATCCACGCCGAGCTGACCGAATTTGATCCGGCTGGTCAGATCGATCTTCACATAGTCGCCGGCCTTTGTCGCCGGCGACTGGTAGATGTCACCGTAGAATTCGCCGACATAGATCGAATCCACGCGAATGAAGGTCGGATGCCCGGCAGCGTCGAAGTCATATTGTAGCGACAGATTGGCATTGAATTTCGGCGACCCCGGCAGCCGATCACCGCTGAAGGCGCCGAGTTCTGGCGCATCTTCGGTTAGTTTCGCGTCGATGTACGAGCCGCCAAAATCCGCCCGCAGCGAGTCGGTCACCGCCAAGCTTGCCTGCAACTCGACGCCCTTGGTGCGCGCGGAGCCGGCATTGGCGTTGTAGGTGAGCCCGCATCCGGTCGGGGCCTGCGGCGCAGAGGTGCGGAACGGCACGCCGTCCCAGTCCATCAGGAAGGCCGCGACGGAGCCGGTCAGCCGATTCTGGAATAGCCCGAACTTGCTGCCGATCTCGTAATTGTTGGTCTCGTCCGACCGGGTGAGCTTGGTCGAAGCAAGCGTCACGCTCGAACCGTCGACAATACCGTCATTGTTGAGATCGCACACGCCGGCGGGAAGCCCTGGCTGCGGTTTGCCCAGGCGGAATCCCTGCGAGAAGGTGGCATAGACCATGGCCGTCGGGTTCAGCTTGTAGCTGAGATTGCCGCGGAACGTGGTCCCACTGGACTTGGACGCGATTACCTCGTTGCTGTCACCGAAGAATGCTCCGCTGGTCTGCGTAGCGACCGTGCGTTCATACTCATAGTATCGGATACCGCCAGTCGCGGTCAGTCCATCAATGATTTCGTAGGAGGCTTCGCCATAGGCCGACTTTTGCTTCAGCGAGCGATTGTCGAGAAAGTCGTTCGGCCCGGGAGGGGTCACGGCGTTCGCAACATCGGTCCCCAACCAGCGATAATTGAAGATTGCGTCATCCGTCAGCTTCTGCACGAAGGCGCCGACCAGGAAGTTGAAGCGACCCGAGAGGTCGGACACGAACCGGATTTCGCCGGTGTCTTCCTTGTGCTTGCCATCCTGGATGTAGGAAAAAGGCCAGATCGGGTTCGACTGGCTGTACGAACTGGAATTCAATGCCGAACTGTCGATGTGCGAATAGGTCGCCAGCAGGCTGCCCCAATCAAGGTCATACTCGAGGGTGGCATTGAACAGGTCGATGTCCATGTCGGACGCGCCGCTCTTCTGGCCGCGGATGACATGCTGGGGCGCGACGTCGAACAGCGCCTGATCATAGGTTCCGCTATTGGCCAGCGCGTTGCCGTTCAGTTCGGTCTTCTGCGATAGGTACGAGAGCTGGAGCGTCAGATTCTCCGTCGGCTGGACCAATGCCGAGATGCGCGCGCCGGTGAATTTGGAGCTGCCGATGTTCGAATAGGCATTGGCATAGGGCTCGGCACCATAAAAGACAGCGGCCTGCTGCAGCGTCGGATCGACGTTCGCGTTATCGCGATAATAGCCGCTGTCGGAGAACCGGTAGCCCGTCGCACGGATCGCCAGCACGTCTGCAATCACAGGCACGTTGACGGTGCCCTGCAGCATATAGTTGTCGCCGCCATAGCCGCCGGTGTGGGAATAGCCGGCGCCCACATGTCCTTCGACTTTGTCAGTCTTCGGCCGTGCGGGGATGACACGCACGGCGCCGCCCAAGGACGAGTCCCCGAACGACGTGCCTTGCGGACCGCGCAGCACCTCGATCCGCTCAATATCGACCAGCTTGATGTCGACATTGGTGTTCGCCGCCAATCCGCCCGAATTGGTGATGGGGGTCTCACCGAAATAGGTTGCAACCGTGGTGCCCGACGAGAAGTTCTGAAATGACGGTGACGTTTCGAGGCCCCGGATGATGATCGACGAGCCGACCGGGTCGCTGGTCTGGTTCACGCCAGGAATGCCGCGCAAATAATCTTCGGCGCTGACCATGCCGCGCTTGCTGATCTCGTCGGCCGTTACGACTGCAATGCTGATGGGAACATCAAGAACGCTTTGTTCGCGCCGAGTCGCAGTGACAATGATCTCGTTCGAAACTTCGGAGGTTGCGGGAGCATCTTGGGTAATGTTGGTCTCTTGCGCAATGGCTGGACTTACGAGCGCTATGGAAGCGACCGAAGTAATGGCCATAATTCGAAAAGATCGAGTGAGCTGTCGCATTTTATACTCCCCGGTATTTGCAGGCTTGGATTAACCTTTATGCCTTCTTGAAATACCGAAGCACCGATGAAATGTCCTTCCTAACTTATCTAAGTTATGAGTGAAATTACACATAGAATAGAAAAATGTGATTAAAAAATGCAATTAATATCTAGATTTTGGAATAATCGTCCAAACGTTCTCCGGCGCGAATCCAGGCCGGGGGAGCGTCCGAAACAGGCGCCGGCTGCTCAAATCGAAAGCGGGGCGTTGTCGATAACCTCTTTCATGACGAAGAAGGTGCGCGTCTGCCGCACCGCCGGCAGGGCGATCAGCTTGTTGGCGTGAAGCTTGTTGAATTCGGGCATGTTGTCGACGCGGATTTTGAGGAAATAGTCGAAGTCGCCCGCGACGAGGTGACAATCGAGGATCAACGGGATTTTCCGCACCGCGACTTCGAAAGCCTCGAAGGATTCGGGCGTCGAACGATCGAGCACCACGCCGACGAAGATCAGTGAACCCCGGCCGACCTTTTCCGGATCGATCTCGGCACGCACCGATTTGATGAACCCGTCTTCGAACAATCGCTGCGTCCGCCGGAAGCAGGTTGCCGGACTCATATTGGCTTCACGCGCGAGGTCGGCATTGGAGATGCGGCCGTCGGCTTGCAACTTTCGCAGCAGCTTGAGCTCGGATGAGGTGAGCGAAAGCTCCTTGGCGGTTTGTTTCAAGTCCATGTGATGTTAGCCTCTGCTTGATCGGTCGATGGTCAAGAAAGCATCACATTCGTTTGAATTCAACGCTCATCGGTGAACTATCTTTCAAAGAAGCTTTCCATCGCTCGGCTGCTCGCGCGAAGCGCCAGCCTTCTCGAGTTGCGAGATTGCGCGCAACGCCGCCGAAGCGGGAAAGATCGGCGTCCGCGCATGGAATTACGAATGAATGAATATTCCATTATATGTAAATATTTGATGCAAAGTGGTTTATATTTATCTAAATACAGAATTAATGGGTCAGAAATAAGCCAAAGAACGGAAGGACACTGCATATCGTTTCGGCTACAAGCAGGCGAACGAACCACCTCCTGGAGCACAAGCCTATGCTGTCGAATTTCGAGCGTTACCCCCTGACCTTCGGACCGACCCCGATTGAGAAACTGTCCCGCCTCACAGACCATCTGGGGGGTGACGTTGAGCTCTATGCCAAGCGCGAGGACTGCAATTCCGGCCTGGCGCTGGGCGGCAACAAGCTGCGCAAGCTGGAGTACATCGTGCCTGACGCCATCGCATCCGGGGCGGATACGCTGGTGACGATCGGCGGGGTGCAGTCGAATCACACCCGCCTCGTCGCCGCGGTCGCGGCCAAGATCGGCATGAAGTGCCATCTCATCCAGGAAAGCTGGGTGCCGCACGAGGACGCAGTCTATGACCGGGTCGGCAACATCCTGATGTCACGGATCATGGGCGCAGACATCAGCCTTGTCGACGAGGGTTTCGACATCGGCATTCGCGACAGCTGGCTCAAGGCACTGGAAGATGTGAAGGCTGCGGGCGGCGTCCCTTACGCCATTCCGGCCGGGGCCTCGGTCCACAAATATGGCGGGCTCGGCTTTGCGCGGTTCGCCGAAGAGGTTCGCGAGCAGGAAGCTGAACTGGGCTATTCGTTCGACTATGTCGTCGTCTGCACCGTGACCGGATCGACCCACGCCGGTATGATCGCCGGCTTCGCGCTCCAGGGGCGTCAGCGCAGCGTGATCGGCATCGACGCGTCATTCACCCCGGCCCAAACGCGCGCGCAAGTGTTCGAGATCGCCAGGAACACATCGGCCCTGATCAGCGGCGGCGAGATCGTCGACGCGGATGTGATCATCGAAGAGGACTATGCTTATCCGGCCTACGGGGTGCCATCGCAGGAAACGCTGGAGGCGATCCGGCTGTCCGCCCGGCTGGAAGGGATGATTACCGACCCAGTGTACGAGGGCAAATCGATGCAGGGAATGATCGATTTGGTTCGCAAGGGATATTTCCCCAAGGGCTCTAAGGTGCTTTACGTCCATCTCGGCGGGGTCCCGGCAATCAACGGATATAGCTACACTTTTCGCAACGGCTGAGGCCCGACAGAATCGCGGCTCGTCCTCGTACGGCCGCGATTCGCTTCAGGCACTCGCCGGCAGTAGAGGCCAGCTGCCTGCTGGCCGCAGCGCCATGATCGGCGTGATGCCTGCGCCGGAGAATTGCGCAGCCGAATGGACAAGGGAGTCCCATGATGCGAGTTTTGGTTTCTACCGCCGCTTTGATCACCGCCTGCGCGGCGATCGCTCAGGAGGTGCCCAAGGCTTCGGTCGAAGCGCCGAAAGTGCCATTCACGGAAACGCGTCATGACCGAACGATCGAGGATCCTTATCGCTGGATGGAGGATCCCAAGCGGAAGGATGAGTTGGCACGCTATGTCCACGCGCAATCGAACATGACCGTGGAGCGGCTTTCCAATCTGCCGCAGCGCGCCGTCCTCGTCGATCTGATCGACGCCGCGTCACGCGCCGGCACGCAGATGTCGGCGCTTCGCCTCGCCGGCGATCGCACCTTTTGGCAACAGCTCGATACGAAGGACCGTGTGCCCAAGCTCATGGTGCGCGACAAGACAGGCACGCGGATTCTCTACGACCCCGCAAGCGAAAGCGGTACCTCGGCAGGTCCTGCGGCGATCAACAACTACAATGTATCACCGGACGGCAGGACGGTCGCCGTACATGTGTCGTTCGGCGGCGGAGAAGTCGGCGCAATCCGCTTTGTCGAGAGCGATACGGGTCGCGAGACGCTCGGCCGACTGAGGCCGGTCTGGGGCGAGTTCACCGTCCAGTGGCTGACTGACGAGGTCGTCACCTTCACGCGCATCCCGCCCAAGGCGGCCGGGGACGATCCCATGACGGACATGGTGGCGGTCGTCGGCACGCCCGGGGGCGCGTTCAAGCCGATCCTGGGGCCTGGCATCGCCGGCGGCCCGGCATTCTCGCCCAGCGCATTCCCGCTGATCAGGGCGACGGGCCTCAGCGACTGGATCATCGGCCTGGCGGACAATGTTATCGATCCCGCCGTGTTTCTGGCGCGCCGCGGCGACCTGGTGGCGGGCAAGCCGGCGTGGCGCGAGGTCGCGCCCTCCACCGACCGCGTCGTCGATTTCGCGACGCGCGAGGACAGCCTCTATCTGATCACGCGGCGTGAGGTGTCCAATGGTCAGCTCGTCCGGATTCCCGGGAGCGGCGGCCCGCAGCAGGTCATTCCGATGCCGGACGGCTATGTGCTGTCCGCGCTCGCTGCGACGCGCGACGGGCTTTACGTGCTGGGCCAGCGTGACGGCGCCTCCCACCTCTTCTGGCTTTCCGACGCCAAGGGGAGGGCAAGCGAGATTCGTCTCCCGTTCGAAGCGGCGATCCGCGGTCTGGCCGCGACCGCGGATGGTTCCGCGGCGACATTCATGCTCACGGGCTGGACCACCGCCTCGCGCGGCTTCGTCGCCCGGGCGGGCAAGCTATCGCCGGCGGACGTCGACAGCGCGACCTGGTCCGAGGCCGCCAAGCTCAGCGTTCGGCAGGAATTGGCCCGGAGCGCGGACGGCACTATGGTTCCCATGGTAATCATCGGTCAGGCCGGGACGATCGGACCGCAGCCAACGCTGATCGAAGCCTATGGCAGCTACGGCGCATCCACCACGCGGCCGTATTACGATCCGTTCGCCCTCGCCTGGAGCGCGCGCGGACACAACATGATTTATTGCGGGACGCGCGGCGGCGGCGAACGCGGCCGGGAATGGCACGATGGGGGGCGGCTCCAGAACAAGGCGAATGCGCACGCCGACTTGATCGCCTGCGGTGAAAAGGCGGTTGGCCTGGGGCTGACGGCGCCTCGCAAGCTTGCGATCACGGGCACCAGTGCCGGCGGGCTACTGGTGCCGATGGCAGCGGAAAAACGCCCAGATCTGTTCGCGGCGCTCGTGTCGCGAGTTGCCATTTTGAACGCCACGCGCATCGAAGTGGCGGAAAACGGGGCGAACAACTTCATCGAGATGGGCGATCCGCGAACTGAGAGTGGCTGGAAGGCCCTTGCTGCCCAGGACGCCTATCTGGGCCTACTGACCGCCAACGACCTGCCTGACACCTTGCTCACCATCGGCCTTAACGACCGCCGCGTCGCGCCGTGGATGAGCGCCAAATTCGCTGCGCGTGCGCAATCCATCTTCGGGAACAAACGTCTGATCCTTATTCGCGCCGAAAGCGAAGGCGGCCATGGCATCGGTTCGGCGCGCGACCTGGAGGTACAGGAGTTTGCCGACATCTTCGCCTTTCTGGAAGATCGCCTTGGCGCCGAGCGGCGATTGCCGTCGAGCATGACGAGGATGGCAGGTGCCAGCGGCAAGGCAACTCGCTGAGGCGGTTTGGAGCTGGTTTCATGATAGGAGCTTTTCGATGCGTTTGGACGGATAGATGCGCCGGCGCAGGCACGAGCACACAAGCTGGTGAAGACGGACGGCTGCGACTGGTCCGCATTTCAAGGGCGGAAAGCGCGCCGTGGTCGGGGCCGTGACAGTTCGCAACCTGTGTGCACATGGGATCCCCGTGTTCAATCAGAATGCGGTCAATCGCATAACGCAGGCCGCGGGACGCACTATCGCGCGCAAGAATGGCGTTCCCATCAAGTTGGATAAGAAGCGCTTCGCGGCCTATACCGAAACTCCACGTTCGTTCGCGCGCGATGGCGGACAGCGTCACCAGTCTTCCCGACGTGGCCAGTCCCGCCTGACCGCCGGGACCCGCCCTTGCGAGCATGATCCGGCGAGCTAGACGAAGGGCTGGGCTCGCTCCTCGACGATCGCCTCGATCCGCCGCAGCATGGGTTCACCGCGCTCGGCAAAGAGCGCCGGCAGTTGAAGGTCTGGAAGCGCGCTGACGACGCGCCGCGCACAATGTCCCAGCAGCACGGCTGCCCGTTGCTGCGGATGATCCACTCGACAATGGGCAGGCTCTCGTCGCCGTGATTGCCCGCGGGCTTCAGGATATGCGTGAAGGGCGCATCAGCGCCCTCGATCGCTCCCGCATAAAGCATGACGAAAATCGTCTTGGCAGATATCTCCCAGATCGAGCGCTCGCGGTTCGAATATCAGAATTGGGGTGGTGAGCGGCCAGTCCCATTTTTGTCATCCCCGCGAAAGCGGGGACCCAGAGCGATCGTCGGCTGGCCTAGTCCTGGGTTCCCGCTTCGCGGGGACACCGATGTTATAACTCGTTGGAAGTCGCCATTTGAACCTTTTGAAAGCCCGAAGAACGGCAACTTTGCGGTTAAGCCTATTTGAGTGCGAAGCCGAGCCCGTTCAGGATTTCGCGCAACCGGTCGCGACCGTGCAGGATCTCGGGACCTTTCAGCCGGTTGGCGACGATGGTCGTCCAATCCTGCTCGGGCAAGCCCTGTTCCTGTTGAAAGGTGCGTAGTCGGGCATTGTAGTGGCCGAGCGGAGCCTGGCGGCCTGATGCATCATATTGTTCGCGAAACAGCACCGCTTTCTGCGCGAGCCGTGGCTTGACCGATGCGGGCGCGGCGGGATCGGGATAGCCGACGACCAGCCCGAACAGCGCGAAGACCCCCGGCGGCAGGCCGAGCTCCGCCGCTACCTCGGCCGGGCGATTGCGGATGCCGCCGATATAGACCGAGCCGAGACCGAGCGATTCCAGCGCCAGCACGGCGCTTTGCGCGGCGAGCGAGGTATCCACGGCGCCGAGGAGAAAGCTTTCCAGATAGTCGAGCGCCGTTCCTTCGCTGCCGCCGGTTTTTGCCACGTCACGCGGCCGGTTCAGATCGACGAGCCAGAGCAGGAACAGCGGCGCATCGACAACATGCTTCTGATTGCCCGCCAGTACGGCGAGGCGCCGCTTGCGTTCGGCATCCTCGACCGCGAGCACGCTCCAGGGCTGCAGGTTCGACGAAGTCGCCGCCGACTGCGCGGCTGCCACGAGTAACTCGATCGTACCCTCGGGGACGGCATCGGGCAGATAGGCGCGAACCGACCGGTGCGACAGGATGGTGTCGAGCGTGTCGTTCCAGGAAAGCGGCGTATCGATCGCTTCGCGGTAGCGTTCATGGAGACGGGTACGAGCGCGATCATTTTGTTCGGCAGGGTCGTTTGCGGCGGCAAGAGTGGCCATGATGTGCCTTTCGGGGACAGGAGGGGTCAGACGAGGCCGGTTTCGAGAGGCCGGGAATGGATAGGGGGCGCGGCAGCGGTCCCGGGTTCGCGCAACAGTGGCAGCAGCTGTTCACCCTGCCGCTTGATCTCGGGGAGATACGGAGTGTCCGACAGGATGAAGTAGGTGATGCCGAGCGCCTCATATTTGCGCAGCGCGCTCGCGACGTCCTCGGCGGTTCCGACGAGCCATGTCGTCCCCGCCCCGCCGCCGCCGAACTTGCCGGGTGTGGTATAGAGATTGTCGTCGAGCACTTCGCCGCGGCTATGGAGGTCGAGCAGCCGCTGCTGGCCGACCGCGATCTTCCGGCGGTGCTGATCGGGCTCGCCCCCCTTGCGGTTCGCCATCGCCTCGACCTTCGCCTCGGCTTCGGCCCAGGCCTGTTCGCGCGTGTCGCGAATGAAGGTCGTGATGCGTAACCCGAACTCGAGAGGCGCCAGGTCGCGGTCGAGTGCGCGGCCCAGCGTTTTCAGACGATCGATCCGCTCGGCGATTTCCGCGAGCGGCTCGCCCCAGAAGAGCTGAACGTCGGCTTCGGTCGCCGAGACGCGCTCTGCGGCCTCGGAGGCCCCGCCGAAATAGAGTTTGGGATGGAGTCTGGCGCCATGCGGCGTGATGCGCGGGACGGCGGTCGAGCCCGCGACCTGGAAATGCTCGCCCGCATAGGTCACATCCTCCTCGGTCCACAGCCGGCGGACGAGGTGCATGAACTCCTTGGTGCGCGCATAGCGATGCGCCTGGTCGCCCTCGCTGTCGCCATAAGCGGCGAGATTGTCCTGGCCCGAGACGATGTTGATCCGTACCCGCCCGCCGCTCAGCTGGTCGAGTGTCGCCGCCGCGGATGCAAAGTTCGCCGGGCGCCAATAGCCGGGCCGGATCGCGATCAGGGGTTCAAAGCGGGTGGTGCGCGCGCTCAGCGCCGCCGCGAGCGTGAAGGTGTCGGGACGCCCCCAGCCGCTGCCGATCAGCGCGCCGCTCCAGCCATGCTGCTCCAGCGCCAGCGCGTGCGAGGTCAGCGTGTCGAGGCTGTTATGCTCGGGATCGGCGGCGTCGCCGCGATGGCCCTCGCTGATCTGATTGGGAATATACCAAAGAAATTCGGACATGTCGCACCCGTGAAAGGAGGAAAGGGAGGGGTTCGTCGAGGGCGTCAACTGGCCAGCGTCTTGCGCCAGCGGATCGCGCGCGCCTGGACGAGGCGGACGAGGGCGTCGGAACCAAGACCGAGGATCGCATAGACGACGAGCCCGACCAGCATGACATCGGCCTGGGCATAGTTGCGCGCGAGCGTCACCATATAGCCGATACCGCTGGTGGCGTTGAGCTGTTCGACCACGACGAGCGCCAGCCACGATGCAGTCACCCCAAAGCGAAGGCCGAGCAGCAGGCCGGGCAAAGCACCGGGCAGGACGACGTGACGGATAAATTCGAAGCGGTTGAGATCGAGGGTCTCGGCCAGTTCGACCTGCTTGAGGTCGATCGCACGGAGCGCATTATGCGTATGGATATAGATGGGGACGAAGACGCTGAACGCGATGACCCCGACCTTCATCCCCTCGCCAATCCCAAACCACAGCACCATGAACGGGATGAGCGCCAGCACGGGCACGCCGCGCTTCAACTGTACGAGTCCGTCGATCACATAGCCCCCCAGCAGGCTTAGGCCTGAGAGCAATGCAAGCGATACGCCTACGAGCGTCCCGAGCGTCAGGCCCTGCGCCGCGCGCCAGAAGGAGATGGCGAGGTTTTCCTGGAGGCGGCCGGTCTGGATGAGGTCGATCGCGGTGTGGACCGCGACCCAGGGTGGGGGGAGTGTCCGCTCGGCGAGAAAGCCGGTGTAGGAGAGCACCGACCAGTAGAGGAGCAGCAGCAACGGCCCCAGGGTCCACCCCCAGCGGGCTGGCTTTGCGAGGCTGAGCCGGACGCGCGTCCTGGCGACGGGGCGGGCGGGTGATTCGACCTGCGGCTCTTCGGTCACCATCAGGAAAGGCCGTGTGACCGGCTCGTGCAGGCCGGGATGTTTGGCAAGAATTTGAGCATTCACGTGGGACAGCTCCTGTTCGCCGGATTAGGGCCGGGCGGTGGCGAGGGATTCGAAGCGAGGGTCGAAAAGGGTTGTCGCATCGAAGCGCGGACGGCCGGTCTCGGCGGCCATCAGGTCGATCGCCGCCTGCTGGTAGCGGTGGGCGTCGTCCCAGTTTGCGGGCAGTTCGATATCGCCTGCCGCCTTGATGATGATTTCGGCATCGGCGGGGGGCAGACCCTGATGCTTGACATAATAGCCGCGGGCGAGTTCGGCGCGATTGTCCTGCTGCCACTGCTGCGCCTTCACCCAATAGCGGACGTAGATGGCGAGTGCGGCGGCCTTGCCGGGATTTTCGAGCGTGCTGACGGGGACGTAGTTGATCGTGAGGTCGTCGCGGAACGGCGGGTGCTGCAGGACCTTGCCGCCATCGGCGCCGAACTTGCGCAAATATCGCTCGGCAACGATGCCGCCGCCGATCGGTGCCGCATCGACGGCGTTGCTGCCGAGGGCGCTGGTATAGACATCGCCGCCGATCGACGACGGCAGTTCGACCAGCGTCACATCCTTGGCGGTGAGCCCGATTGCCCTCAGCGTCTCAGCGACGACCTGGCTTTGGACCTGGCTGGGGCTGAACGCGATCCGCTTGCCCTTGAGATCGCGCAGCGCGTCGATGCCGGCTCCCGGCGCGATGCCCCAGACGAAGGAGGGATGCTGCAATGGGTCGCGGCGCTGGCGGACGGCGATGATGCGGACCGGCAGACCAACCCAGGTCGCGTGGATGGGGGGGATATTGGCGCCGACGCCGACGTCGAGCGCCTTTGCATGAAAAGCTTCGGTGACGTCGGGGCCGCCGGTGATCTGCGCCCAGCGGATCGTGAAGGGCAATTGCTTGTTCCAGCCCTCATGCTCGAATATCCATTGCGTCACCGGATCGCCGACGGTGAGGATGGTGTCCTTGCCGACCTTGGCCGGTAGCGGGTCGGTGAGGTTCAAACCGCCGCTGGCGGCGACCTGTCTCTCTGTCCGTTTTTGCGGTGCGGAGGCGAACAGCGCCGCGATACTGGCCGCCACGACGGCGGCCAGTACGACATAGGCGATAGAGGGTTTGCGGCGCGGCTGGGGCATGTCAGCCTAGCACGTTGAAAAGATCGCCCTCGAGCGCGCGGCTGCGAAAGCCATCGGGACCCTGCGGCAGTTCGCCGGCGACGGTTATCCGGCGGACGGCGCGCGGCAGGTCGAACTGCGCATAATCGATCGGCCCTGCGTGGGCGACGGCCTGATTGTCCCACACGACCAGCGACTTCGGCTGCCAATGGAAGCGGACCTGATATTCGGGGCGGGTGATCTCATAGAAAAGGAGATCAAGCAGCGCCTGGCTTTCGCGTTCCTTCAGTCCGACGATATGGCTGGTGGTGCCGGGATTGAGGAAGATCAGCTTCTCGCCGGTTTCCGGATGGATACGCACCAGCGGATGCAGCGACACAAAAGGCCCGGTCGCGCGCCCGTCGCGGCGCGGCTTGCGCTCGCCGCCACTGTCATAGGCGCTGGTGCGATGCACCGCCTGCAAGCCGTCGATGAGTTGCTGGATCGCTGGGGACAGCCCGCGATATGCTTCGATCAGATTGGTGAACAGCGTGTCGCCGCCATAGGGCGGGATCTCGACCCCATGCAGGAAGGAATAGCGGTTGGGGTTGGCAACGAACGTGATGTCGATGTGCCAGCCCTTATAGTCGGGCGGCGGCTCGCGGCTTGGCGGCAGCGTATCGGTGCGCTGGCGGCGGGCGCGATATTCCTCGACCGATCGCTCCCATATCTCGGGATGATCCTCCAGCCCCTCGGCGATTGGATGCGCCGGGGTCAGCGGACCGAAAGCGCGGCCGAACGCCTTCAGCTGGTCATTGTCGATCTGCTGGTCGCGAAAGAAGATGACGCGCCAGTCGTGCAGGGCCTTTCGGATATCGGCTGCGGCCTCCGGGCTTACAGGAGAGCGAAGGTCGATGCCGCTGATCTCGGCGCCGATCGTCGGCGTCACCGGCGTCACATGGATATAATCATAGGCAAAGCGATCGCGGAGGCGGTCGATGGGCAAGGCCAGGGGTGCGTTCATAATGGAGGCTCCAGGCTGCGGGGTCAGGCGAGCGCGGCTTCGGCGGCGGGCTCGGGCGGCACCTGGGAGAGGCGGTTGGCGGGATAGCGGGTGCCGAAGGTCGAGCCGCGGGTATAGGCGGTCTCAAGCTCTGCGATTGTCGCTTGGTCGAGCAGCAGGTCGTTCGCCGCCCAGTTCGCCTCGAGATGTTCGATATGGCGCGTGCCCGGAATGGGCACGACGTCTTTCGACAATACCCAGGCGAGCGCGACCTGCGCCTTGCTGACGCCGAGGCGCGCGGCAATCCGCTCGATCGCCTCGCGGCGCTTAGTGTTGGCGGCGATGGCATCGGCCTGGAAGCGCGGATGCTGATTGCGAACGTCGTCGGCCTCGACGACCTCGGCGCCAGCGAGGAAGCCGCGGCCAAGCGGGCTATAGGCAACAAAGCCGATGCCAAGTTCGCGAACCGTCGGCAGGATTTCGACCTCGACATCGCGTGTCCACAGCGAATATTCGCTCTGCAGCGCGGTCAGCGGAAAGGCTGCGTGGCCGCGGCGGACCTGCTCGGCGCTCGCTTCGGATACGCCTACGGCGCCGATCTTGCCTTCCTTCACCAGTTCGCCAAGGCCACCGATCGATTCCTCGATCGGGATGTCGGCATCGACACGGTGAAGGTAATAAAGATCGATATGATCGACCCCCAGGCGAGCGAGGCTGGCTTCGACCGCCTCACGCGGTGTGACGACAGCGCCATCGGCGCGATGGATGAATTTGCTCGCGATCGTCACCGCGTCGCGCCTGTCGGCAAAGGCCTTGCCCAGAAGACTCTCATTGTGGCCCTTGCCATAGCCTGTGGCGGTATCGAAGAAGGTGATGCCAAGGTCGAGGGCACGATGCAGCGTCTTCAGCGAGTTCGCATCGTCGGCGCGGCCATAGTTGTGGGACAGGCCCATTGATCCGAAGCCCTGGCGGCTGACGGTCAGTTTTCCCAGCTGCGGCATGTCTCTCTCCTTGAATGACGCTTCGTCGAAAAGGGGGGGGGCGAGCGCCCCGATGCCCCTAAGGCTGGTCGGCTGCGCGCGACGGGTAAACGTAGAAAAGCTTCGACCTCTTCTATAATTTCTATCGTTTAAGTAGGAAATTGCTGCGCGGTCAAGGGTGTTCCGTTGGACTTCTACGCATTTTCAGCAATTTATGTGTATGGTGGGGCGTCATACGCCATCGCTGGGTTGGCCAGTTTCAGCATGATCTGGAGCTAAAAGCCCGGCGCGACCGAAGCGCCGGCTTAATTCATATTGACTTAGTAGGAATGAAGCTTGAGTCGTGTCGCAGGCGCCAGGATGGCCTGCGCGCTTTCCCTTCAAAAAGAAGATCGGGGCGAATTGATGAGAAAGCTTGGTTGCGCCATTTTGTTGCTGTCTTCTGCCGCATGGCCAGCGGCGCCAGCCTTTGCGGCGGAGACGTCAGCCGAAGCCGCCGTGGACGACACCGGCGCCAGCTATGGTGCCGAAATCACGGTCACCGCGCGGCGGCAGGAAGAAAATGCCCAGGATGTTCCCGTGACCTTCTCGGTCGTGTCGGGATCGTCGCTCGAACGGACGGGCGGCTACACATTGCCCGACATCCAGGCGCGGACGCCAAGTCTGACCGCCTATAATTCGAATCCGCGCAACTCGTCGGTGGGTATCCGCGGGATCGGCGTCTCGTCGGCCTCGGACGGCCTCGACACGTCGGTCGGCGTCTATATCGACAATGTTTATCTTGGCCGCCCGGGCATGGCGCTCGCCGACTTGATCGACGTCGAGCGGGTCGAAGTTCTGCGCGGCCCGCAGGGTACGTTGTTCGGCCGCAACAATTCGGCGGGGGTGCTCAACATCACGACACGTAAACCGGAGTTCGAATTCAGCGGGACCGCCGAACTGTCGCTGGGCAATTATGGTTATAATCAGGAACGGGTGAGCATCACCGGGCCGATCGTCGCCGACAAGCTGGCATTCCGTCTGACGGGTTTCAACACGCATCGCAACGGCGTGCTGCCGAACACCAAGACGGGCGTTGCCGGCAACAGCGTCGGCCGGTCCGGCGTGCGCGCGCAGTTGCTGGCGACCCCCACCGATAATCTGACTATCCGCCTGATCGCCGACTATAGCCAGGAAGACGACACCTGCTGCGTCAGCGCGACGAAGCTCGTCCTGCCTGAAACGGTGAGCGCGACGACGCGACGGACGCTGCAGGCGCTCGCTGCGCTCGGCTATGTGCCGACGGGCAATCGCAGCGATAGCTCGAACAACTCGATCCAGAACATGATCACCGATCAGAAAGGGGCTTCGCTTCAGGTCGACTGGGATATTGGCGGCGGTCTGAATCTCACCTCGATCTCGGCGTGGCGCTACTGGCATTTCAGCCCGCTTCAGGACAGCGACGGTACCCCGCTCGACGTCATCCAGGTCAATGTCGCGCAGACCAAGACCAACCAATATTCGCAGGAACTCCGCCTTGCCTCGGCGCCGGGCCGGCTCAACTGGCAGGTCGGCGGCTTCTTTTTCCACAACCGGCTACGCGACCATTTCATCCTCAACCAGTTCGGCTTCGACGCCAGCAATTTCTACACTACCTATGCGCGGCTGGCGAACCCGAACGCGGCGGCGATCGTGATTGCGCCGGGATCGCAATATCTGGACGATGTCGACACATCGGTGACCAGCATCGCGGCCTTTGGCCAGGCCAATTTCGAGGTGACCGACCAACTCACCCTGACCGGCGGGATACGCTACACGCGCGACAAGCGCGATGGCACGTCGGTTACCTCCACGCGCGGGACGCCGAATCCGGCGACCTCGATCCCGTTCAACTATGATGTGACGGTGAAGGACAGCAATGTGTCCTATCTGCTGAGCGCATCGTACAGGATTACCCCCGATGTCCTGCTGTATGGTTCCTACTCGACCGGCTACAAAGGATCGGGCCTGAACCTCAACTCGGCTGTTTCGCCGGGGACGCCGCTGGTGCTCGATCCGGAAAAGGTTCGCAACTGGGAGGCGGGTATCAAGTCGGAGCTGTTCGATCGCCGCCTGACCCTCAATCTCAGCGCCTTCTGGACCGAGCTTTCGGGGCTGCAGGCGAATATCGTGCCGACCAACGGCAACCGCTCCTACCTCGCCAATGTCGGCGACGTGCGTTCGCGCGGCATCGAGGCCGATGCGAGCTGGCGCGTCACGCCCGAACTGACGCTGACCGCGAACGGATCCTATAATGAAGCGATCTACACCAGCTATCGGAATGCGCCGTGCCCGGTTGGCGTAACCGGCGTTTGCGACCTGACCGGCCGTCCGTTATGGCAGGCACCGAAGTGGATCGGAAATGCGATCATCGACTATGAAAGGCCGCTGTCGGTGCATGTAACCGGCTATGCTGTCGGCCAGCTCAGCTATCGCTCAAAGGTCTTCGGCACGGCCGATGGCGGCCCCTACACGCGCATTGCTGGATATGCGCTTGCCAACCTGCGCGCCGGCATCAAGTTCGACGATGGCAAATATGATCTTTCGGCATGGGTGAACAATCTGTTCGATAAGCGTTATTACCAGAACCTCTCGACCACCCAGATTGTCGGCGCGACGGCCTTCGCCTATGCGGGCCAGCTGGGGACGCCGCGCACCGTCGGCGGCACGCTCCGGGTCAGCTTCTGATCCCTGTCGGCGCTCGCGTTTTCATGAACGGGCGCCGGGGCATCCCGGCGCCCGTCTTGCTTTGGCTCAGCTGAAACTGCGGCGATAAAGGTCGGCGAAGATGCCGTCTTTCGCCAGCAGCGCCGCCGGGCTGCCCTGTTCGACGATAGTGCCGCGATCGAGGACGATGACGCGGTCGGCGTCGCGGACGGTCGCGAGCCGGTGTGCGATGATAAGGCTGGTGCGGCCGCGCTGAAGAACGCGCAGCGCCTCCTGGATGTCGGCTTCGACAAAGCTGTCGATGCTGGCGGTCGCCTCGTCGAGGATCAGGATTTGCGGATCGGCGACCAGCGCCCGCGCGAAACTCAGGAGCTGACGCTGGCCGAGCGACAGATTTTGCCCGCGCTGGTCGAGCGGCGTGTCATAGCCCTGGGGAAGCGCGACGATGAAATCATGCGCGCGGACCGCCCGGGCCGCGGCAATCACATCCTCGCGGCTGGCTTGCTCGCTGGCGTAGCGGATGTTGTCGAGCACAGACCCTGTGAAAAGGAATGGCTCCTGCAGGACGATCGCGATGTTGCGGCCGAGCGATTCCAGTGTCACGTCGCACACGTCGTGACCGCCGATGCGCACCTCTCCCTCCCACACATCGTAGAAGCGATGCGCCAGTGCCGCGATGCTCGTCTTGCCCGACCCGGTCGGGCCGACCAGCGCGACCACTTCCTTGGCCTCGATCCGCAGATCGAGAGCGCGGATGACGGGCAGGCCAGGCCGATAGCCGAAGGTGACCCGCCGGAATTCGATCACCGGGTCCGCGCGCCCCAGATCGATCGCCTGCGCCCGGTCCTGCAACGTCACCGGCACGTCGAGCACTTCGAAGATCCGCCGCCCCGCGGCAGTGGCCCGCTGGAGCATCGTATATTGTTGCGACAATGTCCTGATCGGGTCGAAGAAGCGTTGTACATAGAAGATGAAGGCGACCATTACGCCGACGTCGATACGGCGATCGAGCGCCAGTGCGCCGCCGCCCAGAACGATCACCAGCATCGCAAGGCCGGTGAGGATATCGACAATGGGCACCATCGTCTGGGCGGACCAGGACGACGCGATCTGCGCCTCGAAATTGGCGTCCACCTTGGCCTTATAGTCCTGGAGGTTGATCGCCTCCCGCCTTGCGCCCTGGACGACACGAACGCCGGCGATATTCTCCGCCAGCGCGCCGTTGACGATCGAGGAGGCGTCGCGGGCGCGGGCAAATGTCGCGCGCGCTCCGGGCACCCACCGGGCCCGGACAAAGGCCAGGGCGGGTATGACGGCCAGCGTCAACAGCGCCAGCCGCCACTCCATCGCGAACAACACGACGACGATGCCGCAAAGCAGAGCCATATCACCGACCGCGGTGATCGAGGTTTCGAAGAAGTCCTGGAGCGCGTTCACATCGCCTTGCAGGCGCGACATGATGCGCCCGACATGGGTGCGGTCTAGGAAAGCCAGCGGCAGCCGCTGCAGATGCTCGAACATCGCGCGGCGCATGTCGAAGATGACCCGCTGGGCAAGGCGCGCGGCGGTGACTTCATTGAGGTAGCTGGTGACCGCATTGATCCCGATCAGCGCGAGAAATCCGATCAGTATCTGGTCGAGGGTGAGGCTGTCGTGGCGCCCGGCGACGCTGTCCACCGCTTTGCGAATGAAGAACGGGAAGGAGACCTGCGTGGCGACGAACGCCAGCATGGCGAGAATCGCGCCGGCAAGCTGCCAGCGATAGGGGCGGATGAAAGCGCCTAACCGCTTAAGGCCGGGTTCGCCGGTCGAGGTAAAAGCATCGTCTCCCCGATCTTCGACGAGGCCGGGGCGCCGCGGTGCGGGCATGCTTGCCATCACGCGACCTCCTGCCGGCGGTCGGCGACATCCTCACGCGCATCGACGGCACCGCTCTTCTGCAACGCAAACAGCCTCGCATAATAGCCACGCGCCGCGAGCAATGCCGCGTGGGTGCCGCGCTCGGCGATATAGCCTTTTTCCAGAACGATGATCTCATCGGCATGGATGACCGATCCCAGATGATGCGCGATGATGATTGTCGCGCGGTCGTCCGTCACCGTCTGCAGCGCGGCGCGGAGCTGCTGCACGGTCCCGGCGTCGATGGCGGAGGTTACATCGTCGAATATCAGAACGGCGGGCTGCGGAACCAGACCGCGCGCGATCGCGATCCGCTGCCGCTGACCGCCCGACAGGCTTGATCCGCGTTCGCCGGCGGGACTGGCGTAGCCGCCGGGGAGCGCCGTGATGAAATCATGTATCTGCGCGGCGGCCGCGGCGTCGAGCAGGTCGCTCTCTTCGGTTTCCGGGGCAGCATAGGCGATATTGCGGGCGAGGCTGTCGTCGAAGAGGAATATGTCCTGCTGAACCAGTCCGACGGCTTTGCGCAGCGATGCGAGTTGCAGGCTGCGCACATCCTGCCCGTCGAGCGTGATACGCCCGCCGGTTACGTCATAGAAACGCGGGATCAACTGCGCGATCGTCGACTTGCCCGATCCCGACGGACCGACGATGCCGAGCGTCTGTCCGGGGCCGACGGTGAAGCTGATGTCATGGAGCGCCGGCGGGGCCCCGTCGCCCCCCGCATAGGAGAAGCAGACATTATCGAAGCGGAGTATGCCCGGGCCCTTGACCAGCGGCTGCGCGTCCGGCGCATCGCGAATCGCCGGTTCAAGGTCGAGTATCTCGAACACCCGCTTGCCTGAGGAGATGGCCCGGGCCGACGAATTGACGATCATTCCGATCTGGCGGACCGGGAGTTGGAGAATGGTCATGAAGGCAAGGAACTGGGTGAGCTGGCCGATGCTGATGACGCCTGCCTGCACGCGCTGCCCGCCGACCCAGAGCAGCAACGCCATCGCGAGATAATAGCTCGAATGGATCGTCGCCATCGACCGCGACCGGGTGACGATCCGCTGGTTCGCGAGGGCCAATGCCTCGCGTCCCGTCACATCGAACTTCGCCATCTCGAACTGCGCGGACGCGAAGGCGCGGACCAGCCGGGCGGCCTGGAGATTTTCCTCCATCACGCGCGTCAGGACCGCCAGCCGCTCCTGCAAACGGGTCCATGCCACGCGGAGCCGCAAGCCCATATTGGCGGCCCGCCAGGCGACGAACGGCACGAAGCTGAGCGTCAGCGCAGCCATTAGCGGGTCCTCGGCGAACAGGATCGCCGATCCCACCGACAAGAGCAGGACCAGGCTGATAAGGCGCTGCAGCCCGTTTTCGATGAAGCCGCGCACACCTTCTAGATCCAGCATGCCGCGCGTGATCAGGTCGCCTGAATGCACGCGGTCATGATAGTCGAAGCCGAGGCGTTGCAGCTTCTCGAAGAAGCCGACGCGCAAATCGCGCCCGACGCTTTGGCCGAGATGTTCGCTGGCATAGCCTGAAGCCATCTGAAGCGCTCCGCGAAGCACCGACGCGCCCAATACCAGCGCGCCGGTCCAGCCAAGCGCGCCGAGGGCGCCGCCGCCCGCGTCGGGACTTACAAGCAGATGATGTGTCTGATCGACCGCCCGCCCGAGCAGTCCCGGCGTCAGCAGGTTAAAGAAGGCGGCGCCAAGGCTGGTGATGGCGGCGATCGCGAAGCGCCGACGATAGCGAAACGCGAGGCGAACGACGCGCCAGAGCACAGCGGGCGCTTCGCGCGGCTCGATGTCGAGCCGCCGGAGAAGATCGCGCGCAGGGTCGTCCGTGGCGGACAAGGGTCGGAAGAGGGGGCTCATATCATATCGATTAGATATGAAAATTTGGATCGACAAGATATATTGCAATATTTTTGCAGGAATATGAAGGATTATAATCTTGACTAATTTAGTATGATATGAACATTCTGGTTCATTGCCGTAGCAGGAGCCAATCATGACCCGCACTCGCCAGATTCGCCTGGGCGCCTTCATTCAGGCGACAGGTCACCATATCGCCGCTTGGCGCCACCCGGATGCGCAGGCGGACGCCGGCCTCAATATCGGACATTATCGCGACCTTGCCCGGACGGCCGAGCGTGGCAAATTCGACTTGGTGTTTGTCGCCGACAGCCCGGGCAGCGGTGCCGAGGAGGACCGCGAGTCCGCAGCGCGCGACGGCAAGAGCGCCAAGTTCGAACCCGTGACCCTCTGGGCGGCGCTCTCGCAGGTGACATCGCATCTGGGTTTCGTCGCGACGGCATCGACCACCTATGAGGACCCCTATAGCCTAGCGCGAAAATTCGCCTCGCTGGACTGGATTTCCGGTGGTCGGGCGGCATGGAATGTCGTCACTACCGGTTTCGACGTGTCGGCCAACTTCGGCCGCGATTCGCATATGGAGCATGGCGACCGCTATGCGCGCGCCGAAGAGTTTCTTGAGGTCGTCAGGGCACTGTGGGATAGTCATGCGGACGATGTCTTCGTGCGTGACCGTGAGTCCGGCATCTACCTCGACGTCGACAAGCTGTATCCCGTCGATCATCGCGGCGCTCACTTCAACGTACGCGGCCTCCTCAACATCGGCCGCCCACCTCAGGGCCATCCGGTGATCGTCCAGGCGGGCGCGTCGGAGTCCGGCCGGGCGCTCGCCGCGCGCACCGCCGAAGTCATCTTCACTGCCAATCTGACGATCGAGGATGCCCAGACCTTTTACGCCGACCTGAAGCGGCGTCTTCTCCAATTTGGACGGGAGGCCGATCAGTTGCTGATCATGCCCGGCATCTTCCCGGTGCTGGGCGGTACCGAAAAGGAAGCCGACGACAATTATGAATATCTCCAGTCGCTGATCCATCCGGCCACGGCCTGGAACATCCTGCAGCGCCGCTATGAGGGCGTCGATCTCTCGGGCTACTCACTCGACGATATCGCGCCGCCGCTTCCCGTCCACACGAATGGCAACCAGAGCCGGCTGAAACTCGTCACGGATTATCTCGAACGCGAGCGACCGACCCTCCGCCAGCTCTATCGCACCATGTCGACTGGTCGCGGCCACCGCGTCGTCGTCGGCACGCCCGAACAGGTCGCCGACGGTATCCAGCGGTGGTTCGAGCGGGGCGCGGCCGACGGCTTCAATATCATGCCGCCGATCCTGCCGACCGGCCTCAGCGATTTCGTCGATCAGGTGGTGCCCATATTACAGCGACGCGGCCTGTTCCGGACCGAGTATGAAGGCGCGACCTTGCGCGAAAATCTCGGTCTCGCGCGGCCCGCGAACGGAGCCGTGCTCGCCGCGGTCAGCGAACCACGCGGCAACGTGGCCTGAATCATGTCCATCATCCCCCAGCCGAAGGAATATGCATGTCCGTTTCCGTCCTGACAAAGCAGCCGCCCGCCGTCGATGAAGCATCGCGGCTCGCTTTCCATCGCGTGACGCCGGTGATCGGCGCCGAGGTGACCGGCATCGATCTGACGCGCCCGCTGGACACCGAAACAATAGCCAAGCTACGACGCAAGCTGGTGAAATATAAGGTCCTCTTTTTTCGTGACCAGCCGATCACCGACGAGGATCATGTCCGCTTTTCGCAATATTTCGGCGGAGTTACCCCGGCGCATCCGATCACCAACGGCCGCGCTGGCGGGCCCATTCAGATCATGGAGAATGTGAAGAGCCGCATCGACGCGCGCCAAAGCGTCTTCTCCGACGTTGAAAAACAGCATCACCGCGCCTTTCATCGGCCCCGCCCGGGCCGCGGCTGGCATACCGACATCACGTTCGTGACCAACCCCAGTGATATCTCCTTCCTGCGCAACCACCAGTCGCCGGAATTCGGCGGCGATACCGCATGGGTCAATCTCGAGGCCTTGTACGAGAGTTTCTCGCCCGCCTTTCGCGAGCGGCTCGACGGACTCCGGGCCGTGCATGGGCGCGACGATGCGCTGCGGGGCTTTCCGCCGCCGCCGCGCGACGATGGTCGGTCGACAGGCCCCTATCTGTCGGTGCATCCGCTGGTTCGCGTACACCCGGAAAGCGGGAAGAAGGGGCTGTTCCTCAGCCCCGGCTTCATCAAATATATCGAGGGTTATAGCGAGCGGGAAAGCGATGCGCTGCTGACTTTCCTGACCGAGGAATTGTCGGCGCGTCTTGACCTTCAGGTCCGCTTCCGCTGGACCCCGAACGCGCTTGCGGTCTGGGACAACCGCGCGACCAGCCACTGGGGGCCGATCGACGGCGAACATTTCACCGACGAGCGGATCGTCCGCCGGACCACGGTTGGTACCAGCGTACCGGTCGGCCCGGATGGTTTTACCTCGCGCCAAATCGCCGGCGAACGGTTTTTCACGCTCGAAGACTGATCCGGCGGCGAGAATCGGACGGAAGGGGGCGGCCGCGGGTGCGGCGGCTGGTCTCCCTTCGTCCTGAAACCCTATCTGTTGGGCGCAACAGCTATTCTCATTTCAATTGTCGACTAATATGGTAGATAAATTGCAGATCGCTTGATCGATCGGCGATGGCGCCTCGCGTCCATTCGCTGGCGGTCTATGACTGAGCCCCGCGCTGGCAGGTCGACCGCGTCCGTTTCGGTCAAGCTCCGCCAATTTTTCCAGGGGGTAGCGCCATGCCCGACTATCGTGACCTTCATCGCCTCTCGGCGTTAGCGCGTGGGCGCATCACCGAGATCTCGCCAGCGGAGGCGCGCGTCATGATCGCCGAAGGCGCGCTTCTGATCGATGTGCGCGACGATATGGAATTGTTACGCAACCCGCCGCTCGCCGGTGCCATCCATATGAACCGCGGGCGGCTGGAATATCTGATCACCGATGCAGTATCGAGCAAGGATGAGGTGCTCGTGGTCTATTGTGCCGGCGGTCACCGCGGGGCTTTAGCGACGGCGAGCCTGCTCGATATTGGCTATACAAGGGTGTTCAACGTGCGCGGGGGGCTGCACGGGTGGCGAGACGATGCGGGTCAGGTCTGGGTGCCCAGCCCGCTCGCCAGCGGCAGCAACTTCGGCTTTGCGATGTCCGGGTGAGGGCAGCATCAAGGTGACCTTGCCGGCCGGCGTTGCAGAATTTCACATCATGCTTATAGACTAAGTATGACTGACGCGTCGCGCGCGGTCGTATTGGGATTTTCGCATGCTTTCGCAACGCAGCCGTTACGCCCTGAAGGCGCTTCTGAACATCGCCCGAAATGGCGGCGTTCGCCAAGTAGCGGCGATATCCACCGAAGAACAGATTCCGCGCAAGTTTCTGGAAGCGATCATGGCGGACCTGCGTCGTGCCGGGCTGGTGCGAAGCACCCGCGGCGCGGTGGGTGGTTATGCGCTCGGCCGCCCCGCCGACCTCATAACTTTCGCCGAAGTCATGCGCATCACCGACGGGCCGATCGCCTTGCTGCCATGCGTCAGTCGCAATTTCTATCAGCGTTGCGAGGATTGCCCCGACGAACATGCATGTCAGCTTCGAAGCCTTTTTTCGGAGGTGCGCGACGCCGTAACCGGCATCCTAGACAATCGCACGCTGGCCGACGCGCTGCGCGACGACCGGCGCCGAGACGGTGCTGCGGTTGGTGAAGAAGTGATGGGCTAGGCGCCCTGCACGCAATTTTCCGTTATCCCACGAACAGCAATTTGTCTCCCGCGGTCGCGTTCCGCTTGACTCTCTATAATTTCCTATCAGATTGGTAGAGATTGTAGGACTGGCATGTGCAGGTCCATCCGTGAGGAACCTGTGATGAGCGCTCTTGTTGTCCGTGTTCGAAATCTGGTTCGGCGCTTTACGCAGAAGGGCGTGCTGAACGGCATCGACCTCGATATCCATCAAGGCGAATTCGTCGCGCTCTTGGGAAAAAGCGGTTCGGGCAAGAGCACCTTGCTTCGTGCGCTCGCCGATCTTGATCATGAAGCGCGCGGGAGCGGGGAAATCGAGGTTCCGGAACGATTGTCCGTCGTCTTTCAGGATGCCCGACTACTTCCCTGGAAGGGGGTGCTCGACAATGTGATCCTCGGCCTCGATGGCCTACAGGCCGCGGCGCGCGGGCGCCGGGCGCTGGAGGAAGTCGGTCTTGCTGGGCGCGAACTGTCGTGGCCCTTCGAGCTGTCAGGCGGGGAGCAGCAGCGCGTGGCGCTCGCGCGATCACTGGTGCGCGAACCCGCGTTGCTGCTCGCGGACGAACCCTTCGGGGCGCTCGATGCACTGACGCGGATCAAGATGCACGAACTGGTCAAACGACTGTCCGCAGTCCATAATCCGGCCGTGCTGCTGGTCACGCATGATGTGGATGAAGCCATCGAACTCGCAGACCGTGTCATCGTCCTGGACGAAGGCGTGATCGTTGCGGACGTCTCCACCGAATTGCCGAACGAGCCCGGGCTTCGCATACACCGCATATCCGAACTTCGGATGGCCCTTTTGCACCATCTTGGGGTCCGGCCGACCGTTGAACTTGCGAGCTGAAGCTTTCTATCGCCACCGCTGCTTTCCGTGGAACCGAGCCTAAGAGCGGACGGGCCGCTGTCAGCCGGAAATCCGTCACCGTTGGTGGCTCGGGTTTGCAGGAGTGACGAGATATTAGAAGCGCACGGCCCACAATCGCTCGTAATCCGTCATCGCAAAAATCCACGAACGGTCACGAAAAGTTTACCCGTCGAGACTGCTTTGTCGAGATTGCGAGCCTCAGTGCGGAGGCTATATGCGCTGAAGCCGCCTGCCGCTGATGCCCCAGTAGCAGGCCGGTAGTCCCGGCGGCGTCCAGCCCTCCCTGGCGTGGCGCTGTCGGGACGTTAGACGCACAGGATCGCGCTCGGTTCCCCTGATAGCTGAGGCGCTGCAATCCGCGGCTTGGTTGGATGAGGACGTCGGGATCCTCTTGATGCGATCGAGCCCGACTTTACGTCCAATTCTCCCGCCGCTGCTCCACTAGCTCCCCGCCGACCAGCCGCCACCTGAGTCGAAAAAGGCGTCTCGCTCGCGTAGCGTGACCGCGTGACCCCGACGCGATGGAACGGCTCATCGATGCAGCGCGCGACGCCTCGCGTCGCAATATCCAGAAGCTTCGCGACCGCCGGGACACCGCGATTACCGAAGCCGGGAAGCTCCGCGCCGAAATCGCCGAGGTGACCGAGCGCCGAACGCGCGCGGAGCAGGGGCAGATTACGCTCGATCCTTGCACGGTCGCGCTCATGAGTAAGCTCAGCGAAGCCCGGATGAAGTCGTGCAGGCTCTGCGAAGTCGCCGAGATCGTCGAAAATGATTGGCGCGAGGCCGCCGAAGCGCTGCTCGGACGCGACCGCGAAGCGATCATCGTCGAGCCCGACGAAGCCGCCCGCGCGGTCGAAATCCTCCGTGGCAACCGCGACAGCTATAGGGGATGCCGCATCGTCAACACGCGCCGGCTCGCCGACCATGGTCGAGAATAGGGCCTACGCTGTGCCGACGCTTGCGATCCTCGGCGCTTTCCTTGCCAAAGGCCGGCAGGCGGGGCTGGGCGAGGAGAATATGGAGAAGCTTGAAAAAGTTGCCAGCTGCGCGGCCGACAGCGTCCGGCTGCTTCGCCGGTCCGGAATTCCGATCGGTTTCGGCACCGATTTGTTCGGCAAGACGCATGGCAACGAACTTACCGAGTTCGGGTTGCGCAAGGGACTCGAGACACCGATCGATGTTCTCCGTTCTGCCACATCGGTGAACGCGCCGATTCTCGGTAAGTCGGGTGAGCTTGGCTGTATCGCCAAAGGGCCCTCGCCGACATAATCGCGGTTGACGGCGACCCCCTTGAGGACATTGCGGTGATGGAAGCGCCCGAAGCGGTCGTTTTTGTGATGGTGGACGGGCGCATCCACCGGCAGCTGCAGCGGTAGAAATTTTTGCAGGGTCTGCAGCCAGGCCTGACGCGGCTTTCGTAGCGGCGGAGGCCGGCGCCAATGTCCGCATCGACGAGGACTGCGCTGCAGGGCTGTGCCGGGATAAGCTCCGACATCCCGGCACACCGAATAGCGGCGCCTGGCATCGTGCGGGTTCGCGAAATATTATCAGGGCGTCTCGCCGCCCGCTTCGACAAAACGGCCCGAAACCGCATCGGGGCCGAGCAACGCATATTCGATCAGCAATCTTGCGCCTTCTTCGTCCGACGTGAAGCCCTCGTGGCCGGTCAGGTGGGCGCGCGCCTGTGACCCAATTGTCTTGAAGATTTCAGGGGAGGGAAGGTTGTCGGCGGAGCAATCTGAAAACGTTTCGCCGTATCTATGGTCGTTTGATCGAAAATGGAACAGATCGTCCCGATAAGGCCCGCTACAGCCCAGGTAACCGGTGGTGATTTTGTTGATAGATGGACGGTTTTTGAGTTTTAAAGCTAATAAAATAGATACTTGAAATATTCGAGTCCTACTGCTCCTGCCAGGCTGGCAAATTTGTTCATTTTGCGCTCTTGGCCGCCTCGATCAGCCGCTGATCCGAATATTCGCGGCCGGCCACTGCGGCGAATGCGGCGGCGACATCTGTTTTCCGGTCAGCGCGGGCATGAATGATGCCAGGTCGACGTGCCGCTTATTCAGGCCCCGGGAACCCATCGTCAGGGACCGAAAACCAGTTCGAGCATATGGGCTTTCCAGATCGCGACGGATCGCTCGATCAAAGCCATGTCCGGATTGCGGATAAATTCGACCGTCAGGCCGCGCGTGACGGCGTTGTTGAGCAATTGCAGCGTCTGATAGGCCTGATCATTGTCGATGCCCGCCGCGCGCAGGATCATATGGCCCCACAAACGAACCCGCCGGTCGAAGCGCCGCGCGCTCGGCCCGACTTCCTGGTCGAGATCGGGGTCGTTGCGCCGGGCGAGGTGAATCTCCAGCACCGCCGCCATTTCGGGGCGGCTGACCATCTGATAATTGGCGTCGATCAGATTTTCCATCGACTGGCGGGGCGTGGTGCCGCGGCGGATGGCGCCGGTATAGATCTGCGTACGATAGGCAGCGAATTCGGCGGCGACCGCGGCCATCAGCTTGGCCTTCGACGGGAACTGGTGCTGAATGGCGCCGAGGCTCATGCCCGCCGCATCGCGGATCGCGTGCATCGTCGCGCCCGAATAGCCTTGCGCGCAGAGCACGTCGCGCGCCGCGGCGAGCACCTTGGCGCGGGTCGCGGCGCTGCGGTCGGCCTGGGTGCGGCGGGGTTTGGTCGCGGTGGCGGTCGTCATGTCTTGCTCATCTGCGGTCGCTCTTGCCCGAAGGATAGGCCGGCCGCATCAGAATTCCACCGTCGCGTTGACGCCGATGGTCCGCGGCCGGACGACGCCCGTTCCCAGCGCGCCATTGACGTTGCGCGGCAACCCCGCAACACCGAGCAGCGCCTGCGTCGAGGTCACGCCGCCGCTGTTCGTCAGATTATTGGCATAAGCGCTCAGCATATAGCGCCCGAAGTCGATCCCGGCGCGCAGGTCGATCACTTCATAGGCCTTCACGCGGGGGAAGTGCCCAAAGGCGGCGAGGTACGCGGGATCGAAACCGCCGCTCTGGCGCGAAAGCGAGCGGATCGAACCGCCGATCGAGGCGGTGACGCCGGATCCCAATTCCCACTGATAGTCGGCGTTGAAGTTGACATTGTATCTGGGGGTGAAGGGCAGGCGATCGCCCTTGACCGCGCCGACCGCCAACGGATCGGTATCGCCGCCGAGCCGCGCGTCGGTGAAGGTGAAGCCGATCGAGGTCGTGAAACCCTTCGCCGGGCGCAGCGTCGCGGCGATTTCGGCGCCGTCGACCCTGGCGCTCGCGCCGTTGACGTTGACCCCGAAACCATTGACGACAGCGGCGAGCTGGATGTTCGTCCAGTCGATATGATAGAGCGCGGCCTCGATCGACGCGGTCCGGTCGGCAGTGTCGCCCTTGAACCCGATTTCATAGCTGGTGACCGTATCGGGTTCGAAGGTCCGCGGCGTGCCGGGGGGCGAGCCGATGGGGATGACATTGGGGCCGCCGGGACGATAGCCCTTGGCGACGCGGGCATAGAGCGACGCTTGCCCGCCGAACTTGATCTTCGGGGCGACCGACCAGGTGAAGACATTGTCGGACGAGCGGACGTCGTCGATCACCGCGGCACCCAGCAGGACGCCGTCGGTGACCTGATCGGCGCGCTGGCTGTTGTGGCTGTAGCGGCCGCCCAGATCGATGTCGAACCAGGGCGCGAGATGCAGCGTCGCATTGGCGAAAGCCGCGATCTCCTTGTAGCGCGAAGCGAGGTTGAACACCGCGAGGTCATACGGAAGGTCGATCGGCGTCAGCACGCCGGGCGTCCCGGGCACCGCGGTCTGGAGATTCTGGAAGATGCGCGCCTTCTCGTGCGTGTAATAGCCGCCGATCATCCATTCGAGAAAATCGCCGCCGTTCGATGCCAGCCGCAGCTCCTGCGTCAATTTGCGGCTTTCGGTAAGCTGGTCGAAATAGACATAAGTGCCGAGCACCGGGCTCAGATTGGCCGTATAATCGGCGCGGAACGACTGGAGCTGCTCGCCGTAACTCGTCGCCGAGGTCAATGTCGCCGGGCCGAAATCATATGCGATCGTGCCGTTGTAGAGGCGGTATTTCACATTGCTGAAGGTCGGCAGATATTCCGATTGCGTCAGGCCGCCATAAAGCGGTTTCAGCGTCGCCGGGTCCGCCTCGACGACGCCGGGCGCATCGACATAGAGATTCTGGAACAGCGCGCTCAGCCGCACGCTCAAATTCGCGCCGGGTTTCCAGAGCAGCGAGGCGCGGCCGCCGTAATTTTCGAAATCGTTGATGTTGCTGCGGACGTTCGATCCGGCGGTGCCGATCGAATCGATAGTGCCGCCTTGCTTGCGGTACGAACCCGATGCGCGAAAGGCCAATGTCTCGCCGAGCGGTACGTTGATCATCGCCGCGCCGCGATAGGAGGCGTCGCCGCCGTCGGTGAATTCGACCCCGCCAAGCAGTTTCGCTTCGAACCCGGCGGTCGAAGGCTCGTTGGTGACGAACTTCAACAGGCCGCCAAGCGAGCTGGCGCCATAGAGCGTCCCCTGCGGTCCGCGCAGCACCTCGATCCGCGCGACGTCGAACGAGTCGAAATCACCGGCGAGTTCGGACGCATTGGCGAGCGCGGTGCTCGAACCGAATGGCGTTTCGTCGACATAGACCGCGACGGTCGATGCGACCCCGCCGGTGTTGATACCGCGCAGCACGAGCCGTCCCTGGCCGGGCGTGCCCTGGACGAGTTGCAGGCTCGGGACATTCTTCAGATAGTCGGCGAAACCGGTCGCGCCCTGCCGTTCGAGCGTGGCGCCCGATACGACCGACACCGATTGCGGCACGTCGATCAGCGTCTGCGACCGTTTTTGCGCGGTCACGACGATTTCGTCGGCGATGCCGGTATCGCCATCCTGCGCCGACGCGATAGCCGGCACGGCGAGGGCAAGAGCCAGCGCGGTGCCGCCAAGGGCCTTGGTGAGATGTCGCATTTTCAGTCCCCTTGTCCGTTTTATGTTTTCCGGTTTCAGCGTTCGCGGCCGAGCGCGAAGCGCATGCCGTGAAGAATGGCCGCGGGCGCGGCCGAAACATGGTCGTCCTCGGCGAACGCCACATGGCGCACGTCGGCCGTGCCGGCTTCGTGCAGCGCCGCCGCGAATTCGCGCGCCGCGTCGACCATCCGCGCGGCGCGGATTTGCGCCTGCGCTTCCGCGACCGTCACGCCGATGCCGTCGGGGACGCTGGCGGGCAGTTCCTGTTCGCGGGCGCCGACGTCGATGAACACCCGCGGTTGCCGCGGCAGCGCGGCGAGCCGTTCCTTGAAGGCCGGCAAATCGCCCAGGATCGAGAAGTTGTTCCACCAGAGCGAAGGGCTGCTCGCAATGAACGCGGAGAAGCTGTCGGGGCGGGTCAGCAGCGCGCGCGCCGCGAACAGTCCGCCGAGCGAATGGCCGAACAAAATCTGCGGGCCGGTTGCCGTCTGCGGGTAGCGCGCCCCGATCTCGCGGCGCAGGTCGTCGGTCAAAAAGCTCAGGAACGCGTCGGCCCCGCCGCTCTGCGCGCCGCCGATCGCCGCACCGAGCCCGCCGAGACTGGCGAGCGCCTCGGCGCCGATCGGCGGGGCGAGGTCGGCGGTGCGCAGTTTCAGGACATCGGCGTAAGCGGCGTCATAGCCGATGCCGACGACATAATGCGGCGGGAAGGCCGCGACGCTGGATACGGCGCGGGCGATTTCAGCCGCCATGCCGAAGAGCAGGTCGCCGTCGACCACATAGAGAATGGGAACGCCGCTCTCGGGCGCGGGGACCGCCGGCGCCGCAACGCTGATCGTCAACCGGCCGGCGCCCGAAGGATGGGGAAGGGTGAATTGCTCGAGCGACGCGCGAACCGAAAATGGCATTGATCTTCTCCGGTCTGAGTCGATCGAGGGGCCGACTCTCGTTGTTGCCCCTCGGCATCTACCCTCTTTACAATAAAGTCAACCGGTTTAATATAAGCGGACGGAACCGTAAACACGGCCCGATATGGAGAGCCGGCAATGAACAGCGACACAGGCAACGCCGGGGGTTTCGGTGACCCCGCGATGGCAGAGGGACCGCCGCAGAGCCGTGCCCGCTGGGCGTGGTATGGCCTCGGCGTGCTCTTGATGACGACGCTCTTTGCCTTCGTCGTTCGCCAGATGTTGAGCCTGATCGCTCCGTCGCTGCAGACGTCGCTGGGCTTTACCGACCTGCAGCTTGGCATGCTCCAGGGGCTGGGCATGGCGGTGTTCGCCAGCGTGGCAAGCTATCCGATGGGGTGGCTTGCGGACCGGTACGGCCGCCGCCTCATTCTCGCACTCGGCGTCGCCTGCTGGTCGCTCGCGACCGCGCTCTTCGCTTTCCAGAGCGGCTTCTGGGGTCTGTTCGCGGCGACGATCGGTATCGCGATCGGCGAGGCCGGGCTCGCACCGATCGTCTTTGCGCTGATCCCCGATCTGTTTTCCGAGAAGCAGCGGAACACCGCGAACTTCATTTTCTATGGCGGCTCGCTGCTCGGTGCGGGGCTCGGCATGGCGCTGGGCGGCGCGATGCTGCAGTGGCTCGCGGGCGCGCATGCGACTTTCCCGGGCTGGCTTGCCGATTATGAGAGCTGGCGCCTTGCGATGATGGCGATCGCCATTCCGGGCCCGCTCTTTTTCCTGCTCGTCCTCACCATGCCGCTTGGCCATCATGCGGCGGCCCCCGGGGCATTGCCCGACATCGATGATCCCGCATCGAATGATTTCGTCCCCTATGCGCGCGCGCACTGGCGGACGCTCGTCTGCATCCTGGGTTCGATTTTCGCGATGGCGGTTGCGATGACGTCGGGGGTCATGTGGTTTCCATTGGCCTTGCCGCGCGCGTTCGGGATCGACCCGACGACCGTCGGCGTCGGACTCGGCACCGCGATCACGATTGCGACGCTCGCCGGGGTGGTGCTGGCGCCGCTGGCGCTTCGGCTGCGCCGCGCCGATGCCGATTTCGATCCCATCAAGGTCGCGGCGATTTTCGTCGCATTGACGCCGCTTCCTGCCGCGTTCCTGCCGTTCACGACCTCGGCATTCCAGACCTATTGCGTCGCAGCGGTCCAGGGGGCGCTGGGCATCGCGGCCTCCTCGCTGATGCCGGGCGTGCTGCAAAATCTGGCGCCGCCGCATCTGCGTTCGCGCGTTCTGGCGCTCCTCGGCATCGTCAACGCGCTGGCGCTGGCCGCCTCTCCGCTGGCGGTCGGCGCGATCTCGGGCCTGATCGAGAGCCCGCGCGGGATGTTGCAGGCGATCACGATCGTCAGCCTGCCGTCGCTTATCGTCTCGGCGGTGCTGATGGCGCTCGCGCCGCGCCCTTATGCCGCTACGCTCCGGGCGATCCGGCCCCAACCCGCAAAGGAATTCCCATGACGACGACCCGCCCGGCTGGTTCGGCCCCCCTGGACATGGTCGACATGCGCGACGCGCTCGCGTCGGGGCGCGTCACATCGTCCGCGCTGATCGACGAGGCGATCGGGCGCGCCGAGGCGGTCAATCCGCAGCTCAACTTCATCGCTTGGCAGACATTCGAACGCGCACGGACGCAAGCTGCCGATCCGCGATCGGGCCCGCTTGCCGGTATCCCGACGCTGATCAAGGATATGCTTCCCGAAAAGGGCGTGCCGGCCAGCTTCGGTTCGGCCGCGCTCCGCGATTTCATCCCGCCCGCCGACGCGCCTTATGCACGCGCCATCGCCGACGCCGGGCTGATCTCGATCGCGCGCTCGTCGATGCCCGAACTGGGGCTCAATGCGGTCACCGAATCGCCATTGCTCGGCCCGACCCGCAATCCCTGGAACCTCGACTATACGCCCGGCGGCTCGTCGGGCGGCGGCGCGGCGGCGGTCGCGGCGGGCGTCGTCCCGGTCGCGCATGCCAGCGACGGGCTTGGGTCGATCCGGCACGGTGCCGCGCCCTGCGGTCTCGTCGGCCTGAAGCCCTCGCGAGGGCGCAATGCCGGCGAAGAGGCGTTTCGTTCGATCGCCGACCTGACGGTCAACGGCTGCGTCAGCCGCACCGTGCGCGATACCGCGGCCTGGCTCGCAGCAACCCAGACGCGCGACCCGGACTGCCTGCCGCCGATCGCGCTGGTCACGTCGCCCGTCGATCATCGCCTGCGCATCCACGCCTATAGCCGTGTCATGCGAACGGGCGAACTGCCCGACGCGAGCGTCCAGCGCGTTTTCGGCGAGGCGGTCGCCTTGCTCGACCGGCTTGGTCACCGCGTGTCCGATGCCGACCTTCCGTTCGCAGGCCCGGCCGCGATGGATCTGCTCGGCACGATCACCGAGGGCATGTTCTGCCGTCGCCTCGGCATGTTGTCGCAGGCGATCGGGATCGAAGTCAAAGCCGCAGACCTCGAACACCGTTCGGTGACGTTGGTCGCGGCAGGGGAGGCGGTCAGCGAAGAGCGTTACGCCGCCGCCTGGGCGTCGATGGAAGGCGTTGTCGCCGCCTACCTCGACCGGCTGGAACAGGTCGACATCTGGATGACGCCGACGCTCAGCACCGAAATTCCGCGTATCGGGGTGTTCGGGCCCGACGTTTCATGGGGTGATCAAAAGGATCCGCTGATCGACTATGCCGGCTATTGCTGGATCGACAATTTCGCCGGCACGCCGGCAATCAGCCTGCCCATGGGATTCAGCGACAACGGGCTGCCCGTCGGTATCCAGTTCACGACCCGTCCCGGCGGCGAAGCGCTGCTGCTTGCGCTCGCCTATCAGATCGAGCGCGCGATCGAATGGCACCGGCACGTCCCGCCGATCTGGGCGGGAGACCGGTAGCGCACGATCCGCCGTGACGAGACCGCGCGCGGTCAGCCCGGGATGAGGTGGATGGCGCCCGTACCGGTTCGGGTCCAGCGGCGCGGCCAATCGTCGTCCAGCGGCGCCGCATATTGATCCCGCCAATTGCCGAGCGCGATGATCCAGCGCCGGCCGACGCGCCGCGCCGAGGCGATATTGGCCATGCCGCCCAATTTCGCCGCGATATCGGGCGGCAGCGTTTCGGATGGCGCCGCTTCGGAAATCGGCGCAGCGCCGCGCGACGGGGCATCGATGCGGGCGCGCATTTCACTCGCGATCAGGTCCGCTTCGGGACCTACGACCACCTGCACTCCTTGGTCGCCGACCGCGATCATGCCCTTCGATCCCAAAGCGGTCAGGCGGCTTGCGTCGGCGAGCGTGCGGTCGGCGAGGATCAGGCGGAGGCGGGTCGTGCACGCCTCGATCGCCAGCAGATTGGCAGGACCGCCGAGCGCCGCGATAAAGCCTTGTGCCCGGTCGGTCGCGGCGTCGGCGTGGGCTTTCTCATCGACATCGACCGGTTCGCGGCCCGGCGTCATGATGTTGAAACGCCGGATGACGAAGCTGAAGCTGGCGTAATAAATGCCGAAATAAACCGCCCCGACGGGCAGCAGCCACAGCGGATGCGTCGCCAGCCGGTAATTCAGCAGATAGTCGAACAGCCCCGCCGAAAAGCCAAAGCCGAGCTTGGCACCGATCAGGTCCATCACCACCATCGATACGCCGGTCAATATGGCGTGCAGCGCGTAGAGCAGCGGGGCCACGAACATGAAGCTGAATTCGATCGGTTCGGTGACGCCGGTCAGGAAGCTGGTCAGCGCCATCGACGACATCATCCCGAGCACCGCCGGACGCCGTTCGGGGCGCGCGGCGCGATACATGGCGAGGCAGGCGGCGGGCAGCCCGAACATCATGACCGGGAAAAAGCCGCTCATGAAGGTGCCGGCGGTCGGATCGCCCGCGAAAAAGCGGTTGAGGTCGCCCGATGCGCCATGGAAATCGCCGAGCACGAACCAGGCGAGATTGTTGAGGATATGGTGCAGCCCGGTGACGATGAGCAGCCGGTTGAGCAGCCCATAGAGGAACAGCCCGAAGGAGCCGGCGCCGAGCACCCATTGGCTGAGGCCGTCGATCGCGCTCTCGATCATCGGAAAGCCGAAACCGAACAGCGGGGCCGCCAGCAGGCCGAAAAAGCCCGCGGCGATCGGCACGAACCGCCGGCCGCCAAAGAAAGCGAGATATTCGGGCAGGCGGATCGTGTGAAACCGATTGTAGAGATAGCCGGCACCAAGCCCCGACACGATGCCTGCGGGGACACTGAGTTTGGCGAGTTCCTTGCTTTTCCACGCCGCGATCAGCGTGTCCCGGATAGCCGGATCGGTGATCGCCGCGGGCACGGCACCGGGCGGCACCGCCATCAAGGCGCGCGCGCCCTCGGAGAGGACGAGATAGGCGACCGCGCCGGCAAGCCCTGCCGATCCGTTATTTTCCTTCGACAGGCCGACGCCGACGCCGATCGCGAACAACAGGCCGATATTGGCGAAGATCGCCGATCCCGCGCTGGCGACGAAGGCGAGATCGAGGAGGTCGGGCTGGCCGAGGCGCAGCAGCAGGCCCGCCACCGGCAGCACCGCGATGGGCAGCATCAGCGCGCGGCCGATCGGCTGAAGGCGGTTCTGGATGATCCCCAGCACGCTCATCGTCTTTCCTCCTCGATCAGGCTGCGCACCGCCGCCGCGCTGTCCAGCGCGCAGGCGCGGCGCGCGAGGTCCCGGCATCTCGCCATGTCGAGCGTGCGCACGCGTTCCTTGATATGCGGGATCGGGCCCGCGACGCTCGACAATTCCTGGCAGCCGAGGCCGATCAGCAACGCCGCCGCGTCGGGATCGGACGCGACGCCGCCGCAAATGCCGAACCAGCGGCCATGGCTTTGCGCTCCCTTGGCGGCCGCCGCAATCAGGCGCAGCACGGCAGGATGGAGGGCATCGACGCGGGCGGACAGGCCCGGATTGCCGCGATCCATCGCGAGGGCATATTGGGCGAGATCGTTGCTGCCGATCGACAGGAAATCGGCCTCGGCGGCGATGACGTCGGCGAGCATCGCAGCGGCGGGCGTTTCGATCATCGCGCCGAGCTGGACCGGTGCGTCGATGCCCAGATCGCGCCGGATATCGTCGAGCAGGGCGCGGACGTCGCGCAACTCGCCGGGCTCGACCACCATCGGCAGCATGATGCGCAACCGGTCCGCCGGAACCCCGCGCACCATCGCACGCAACTGCGTCCGCAATATATCGGGCCGCTGCATCGCAAAGCGGATGCCGCGCATCCCCAGCGCCGGATTGTCCTCTGGCTCGAAGGGCAGGCAGCGCAGCGGCTTGTCGCCGCCTGCATCGAGGGTGCGGATGATCAGCGGCCGGCCGTCCAGCGCCGCCGCGATATCGGCATAGACCCGGGCTTGCCAATCTTCGGTCGGCGGCGTGTCGCATTCGGCGAAGATGAACTCGGTGCGCAGCAGGCCGCACCCTTCGGCGCCCATCGCAACGGCGCGCCGCGCATCATCCGCCGACGCGAGATTGGCGAAGATTTCGATCCGCCGGCCGTCGGCCGTCACGCAGTCCTGCCCGGCGCGCGAAAGGGCGGTGGCGCTCTGCGTGCCGCGTTCGGCCAGATCGGCGTGGACCGCGGCGATCCGGGCGGCATCGGGCGCGGTCTCGACCAGATGCCGATCGGCGTCGAGGATGATCGTCGCACCCTCCGCCAGCGTCACTGCCTCCGCGCCCGCCGCGACGAGCATCGGGATCGCGCGGGCGGCCGCCAAAATGGCAAGGTGCGAGGTCGCCCCTCCCGCGCCGAGGAGGATGCCCCCGATATCGCGATTGTCGGGGTCGAGCAGAAAGGATGGGGGCAGGTCGGTCGCGACGATGATCGCGCCCTTGGGGAAGCCAGCGGCTCCGGTTTGCGGCGCAGTGCCGACGAGTTCGGCCACCAGTTGGCGTTCGATGTCGCGAAGATCGATCGCGCGCTCGGCCAGCCTTGCGACGCCGGTCGTGCGCAGGGCATCTTCCTCCTGCCGTGATATCTGCCGCCAGGCGAGCGGTGCGGCGACGCCGCCGGAGATCAGCCCGGCGACCTTGTCATGGAGTGCGACGTCGTCGAGCAGCGCGATATGCGCGCCGGCGATGGCGGCGGCGGCATCGCCCGCCGAGCTATCCGCGGCCTGCGCGGCAAGCCGGCGCGTCAACCGGTCCTTGGCTTGGGCGAGCCGCTGCCGCTCTTCGCCGGGGTCGCCCGTTTCGACGGTGATGGCGATATCGGCCTCACCGGCATGGAAAACCGGGCCGATGGCAAGGCCGGGCGCGGCGCGGACCGCGCGGATATGGCCGGGTCCTGGCGGTGTTTTCGCCATCTCGGTTTGCGCCAGCGGTGCGGCAGGGCGGTTGCCGTCATCAACCTCGCGTTCGGCAATGACGTCGGCGAGCTTGATCGCAAAGGCGCGCGGATCGGTCCCGGCGACGCGGATGTCGAGCTGGTCGCCGGCCACCGCGCCCAGCGTCAGCAATGCGGTGACGCTTTTGGCATCCGCCTGGCGATCGCGGCAACTGATCCGGACCTGTCCGTCAAATCCGCGGGCGAGCGCGGAAATCCGTGCCGCGGGGCGGGCGTGGATGCCATGGCCTTCGGGCAAGATTGCGAGGACATGGGCGGTCGACGGCGCGGCGGCGTCATCCCGGGCGCCTTGCTCTGCCAAATATTCGACTTCGAACAGCGGATCGCCGGCCGAAATCGGTCCGCTCCCGGTCCTGACGCGGATCGTGGCGCCGGATGTGGTCATGACGATCGGGGTCATCAGGCTGGGCGCCGACGCAGCGATATGATCGAGGTCGAGCGCGATCAACGCGTCTCCCGTCGCAATCGTGTCGCCCGGCGATACCAGCGGCGTAAAGCCACGGCCGCCCAGCGCGACGGTGTCGATGCCGACATGGATCAGCAACTCGATCCCGTCCTCCGCCTGGAGCGTGATCGAATGGCCGGTCGGGGCGACGGCGAGCACCTTGCCGTGGAACGGGGCGACCACCCGGTCGGATAACGGCTCGATCGCCACGCCGTCGCCGATCATTTTCTGCGCAAATACCGGATCGGGAACTTGGTCGATGGCGAAGGCCATACCGGCCAGCGGAGCATGGATAAGGATGGTCACTTTTGCTCCTGCGGCAACAGATTGACCTCGTCGATCGCCCACAGCGGATCGGGTCCGGCGGCGGTATAGGTCAGGCAGAGGTCGTGGCGTCCCTTTGTCGGAACGATGGGGGCGGTCAGCCGCGTAACGCCCGGATTACGCGCCGCTGGCGCGAGAGGCAGGGTGGCGATCACCGGCCCGTCGCAATCGTCCAGCCGCACCTCGAACTCGCCGGCAGGCGTTTTCGGACGGCGGAATTTGATCGTGTCGCGATCCTTGCCGACCTGGAAATTGAAGGGAATTTGCCCGACGGCCATGTCGATCCGCGTCACCCCGTCGAGCATGGCGCCCTGATAGATCCAGCACGGGTCGAGGATGTCGATCAGGAAAGTCGCACGCGGCCCGCTGGCAGGGAAATCATCCTCGAGCGCCAGATCGACTTTCGCATGGCAGGTTTTCAGCGCCCGGCTGTCGCGCCGCTGCAACGCGCCCGGCATGATGCGGCGCGTGGCACCGCTGCCAAGTCTGCCGCCATCGAGCGTCGCCCACGCCTTGACCTCGGCCGACCCCGGTACGGTGAAAGGCGCGCTATAGGGCAGGGGCGGCGCACCGCTCAGCGAATATTGCATCGGCAGGCCGCCTTGCACCGACAGCGTGATTTTGGCGCCGCCCCCGGTCGCGGCCGGTTCGACGGCGATTGCGGGCGTCCATGCGCTGGCCGATGGCTGGAGCCCCAGCGCGTGCAGGCGGTCGAGCTGCGGCATCAGCCGTCGCAGGAAGCCTGTATAATCCTTGCTGCCATGCCCCGTCCAGCCGACCTGGGCCAGCGCCGACAGCCGCGGATAGGCAAGGAAGGAGGCGCGCTCTTCGATCCGGATATGCTCGGTCCAGATATTGGCCTGCACGCCCAATATATGCTCCCGCTCAGCCGCCGAGAGCTCGGCTGGATGCGGCTCGAAGGCGAGGACGGAGGCCAGCGAAATCACCTCGCCGCGCCCCGGCGGATCGCCGCGATTCAGCGCCTGGACGTGGTTCAGATAGAGCTGCGGCGCCGGGCTCAATATCGCATCATGCCCCTTTTTCGCCGCCTCGATCGCACCGCCGACGCCGCGCCACGACATGATGGTCACCGATTGCGGGGCATCACCTTCCAATATTTCGTCCCAGCCGATCGCGGTGCGGCCGCGCGCCTCCAGATAACGCGCCAGCCGCCCCATGAACCAGCCTTGCAGCGCGGTTTCGTCCTTCAGCCCAAGCTGCCGGATCCGCGCCTGCGCCGCGGGCGAGGCCTGCCATTGGTCCTTCACCGCTTCGTCGCCGCCGATGTGGACATAGCGGGCGGGGAAGATGGCGATGACTTCGCCAAGGATGGTTTCGAGCGCCGCGAGCGTCGTCTCGTCGCTGTTGTACAGCCAGGGAAAGACGCCCCAATGGGCTTCGGTCCCGGGGGGTATGGCGACGCCCGTCCCCCATTCGGGATAGGCGCGAATGGCGCTGAGCGCATGGCCGGGGACGTCGATTTCGGGGATCACCTCGATGCCGCGATCGGCGGCATAGGCGACGATATCGCGCAGTTCGGCCTGCGAATAGAAACCGCGATATTCGGGAAGCGGCGGGGCGCCCGGCGCGGTGGCGGGGCGCCGTCCGGCGCCGACTTCGGTCAGTTTCGGAAAGGCCCTGATCTCGATACGCCAGCCCTGATCGTCGACGAGATGCCAGTGAAAGCGGTTCAGCTTGTTCGCGGCCATCCAGTCGATGAAGCTGCGAATATATTGCGGCGACTGAAAATGGCGCGCGCTGTCGAGCATCGCCCCGCGCCAGCGAAACGCCGGGCCGTCGCTGATGCTCTGCGCGGGGATGACGCGACCGGGGGACGCCGTCACCAGTTGCCAAAAGCTGACGCCGCCATAACGCAGCCCGGCATCGTCGCTGGCGGTGATGCGTGCCCCGCCGGGCGAAATGTCCAACCGGTAGGATTCGGGCGCCATGCCCGGCACGCGCCGGAATTGCAGGCGAGCTGCTGCCTGTGGCGCTTTGCTCGCAAACAGGAAGTGATCGGGCGCCCATTGGCGGAGCATCCGGGCAACCTCGCCCGCGCCCGCGTCGCCGGTTGGCTGAACCATGGCGATACCCGCTGTCAGGTCGAGCTTTCCGCTATGCGGTTCAACCTGCTGCGGCGCCGGGAAGATGGCCAGGGCTTGATGGTTGTCGGCCGGGGCGGCAACCGCTGCGGTTTGGGCCGCGCCGATGCCCGGCAGAACAAACAGACAGGAAAGAGCGCATGAAAGAAACCGGACGATTACCATTGCTCTCCCCAATGTTATTTTGGTGTTTGGACGCCGCGGTTCTCATTGATGACGGTCAGGCCAGCCCACCGATCGGATGGGCTGGCCCGATTTCGTCACCGGGACCGGGTCGTCAGAATTTGGCCCGCACCCCGAAGTAGAACTGGCGGCCGTTGTCGTAAATGGCCCGCGGGCGGGTCCGCGTTCCCGAATATTGCTCGATCGACTCGTTGGTCAGGTTCACCGCATCGGCGGTGAGCGCGATATTGTCGGTCAGGTTGACGCTGATCGAGGCGTCGAGCGACGACAGCGCGGCTTGGTTGAGCGGTGCCGACCGGTCGATGTCGATGAAGAATTTCGACCGGTAGTTATACGACAGCCGCGCGCTGACGAGGTCGTTTTCATAATAGCCGGTCAGGTTGAGCGAGTGCTTCGAATTGCCCGGGATCGGATCGCCGTTGCTCGCCTGGGCATCCGAATAGGTATAGTTGACCACCGCGCCGAAACCGCCCCAGAGCGGCCGCGAAGCCTGGATTTCAAAGCCCTGGTTGCGTCCGCCGGCGCCATTGCTGCGGCGGTTGATCTGATAGGGGCAATCGAACAGGTCCGGATTGCTGCCCGCCGCCGGGACGCAGCCCGCGGGCTCCGATCCGGGCACGAACACGCCGGGCAGGATCTCGGTCGAGGTCGTGTTGACGATGTACGACTGGATATCCTTGTAGAATAGCGCCAGCGCGACGATCGTCTCGCGGTCGGGATACCATTCGACCGACAGATCATATTGGTTGGCGCGATAGGGGGCAAGGTTCGGATCGCCGCCGCTGCCGGTCAGCAATGTGCCGTTGAGATTGACGCCGGGGTTGATGGCGGTGAAATCGGGGCGCGCCACCGTCTTGCCAGCGGCGAAGCGCAGCACGACTTTCTCCGACAGGTCGACCGACAGGTTCGCGCTGGGCAGGACATCGGTATAGGATCGCTTCGCCGTCACCGGGCTGAAGCCGCCGAATGGATTGGTGAATTCGGGGTCGGCGCCGCCGATGATGAAGCCGTCGGTTCGCTGGTCGGTGCGGACGACCCGGACGCCGACATTGCCGCGCCAGCCTTCGCCGCCGAACTTCGCAAGCCCATAGCCGCCATAGGTTTTTTCGTTGATCGCATAGCTGTCGCCGGGGACGAGGAACTGGTCGGTCCCGGGCGCCGTCTGGGCACCGTAAATCGCACGCAGCTTGGCGGGATCGACGCGCCAATAGTCGGTCAGCGTGCCGGGCGCGGCGATATTGTCGAGAAAGTCGCCGGGCATGCCGCCACCGGTCGCGAAATCGGCTGCGGTGCAGGGGACGCCGTTGCAGCGCAGCCCGGGGGTGAACACGCCGCCATTGGTGGCATAGCGTTCGGCGACACGGTCGTGGTCGGTATATTTGACTCCGAATTTCAACGCCGTGACCGGCCCCCATTCGACCTGCTTTTCGATGTCGAGGTAGAAATATTTCTCCTCATCGTCGTTGGTGACCGACTGGATGCGCCCGAAGTCGGGGCGAATGCCGGCGGGATTGAGCGGGTCGGGGTTGCCGAAGCTGACTTCGGGGATCCCGCTGCTGAGGTCGTAGCTGAACGAGCCGGGTCCCGCGAATTCCATGAAATTCTCGTTGCTCGTGTCGCCGTTTGCCTTGGTCCAGCCGGCCTTGAAATGCACCGACAGCGTGTCGGTGGGGCGATAGGTGAGGTCGAAATCGGCCGAGACGGTCTTGGCGACCGCCTGGCGGTCGATCGCGTCATAGACGACGCCGAAACCCGTCGTGCCGCCGTTCGCCGACGCGATGTCACCCGAGACCGCGACCCCGTCCTTGATCACCGCATTGGTGATCGTGCCGCCGCCGCCCAGCGCCTGTTCGCCCCAGGCGATGTAGTTCTGGTTGAAATTGTCGGCGTTGAAGCGCGAATACAGGCCGGTGACATTGATTTCCAGCTGGTCCGACGGACGGAACTGGATGCCGATATTGGCGCCATAGCGTTCGCGCTCCTGCTTGAACATCGTCGAACCGATCAGCGTCGGGACGAGCGCGTCCTGCCCGCCGCCGACGGGGAAGGAGCGATAGCCGAAAATCTCCAGCCCGTCGCGTCGGGTCCGGCGCTTCTGATAGATGGCGCCGACCAGGATGCCGAAGGTCTCGTCGGCATTCTTCCAGCTTACCAGTCCCGAAACCTGGGGGTCGAGCTTGCCCGAAAGGTCCGAATAGGCGCCCTGTAGCGAGGCCGAGACGGTGAACGGGTCGAGGTCGAGCGGGTTGCGCGTCATGACGTTGATCGTGCCGCCGACCCCGCCTTCTTCGACGTCGGCCTGCGGGCTTTTATAGACTTCGAGCCGGCCGACGATTTCAGCGGGCAGGGTGAGGTAGTTGAAGCTGCGCGTCGATGCGACCTGGTCGAGGATGAACCAGTCGGCGGTCGCGACGCTATGGCCGTTGAGCAACGTCTTGGTGAGATTGGGGGCGGTGCCGCGCAGCGAGACGCGTTCGCCCTCGCCGAATTCGCGGTTGACGACGATGCCGGGGACGCGCTGCAGCGCTTCGGCGACATTCTTGTCGGGGAATTTGCCGATGTCCTCGGCGGTGACGACGTCGGCGATGACCGACAGGTCGCGCTTGGCCTCGATCGACTGGGCGACCGACCCGCGATAGCCGGTGACGACGATTTCCTCGCCGACGGCAGCGTCCTGGGCGGCGGCGGGCGACAGGCTGGCGATATAGGCAATGGCACTTGCGGTGGCCAATAGCGGCTTCGATCCGAACATGCAGGTTCCCCTTTTCTCTCCTTGGTCCTAATTTGGTAACATAGAGAAAATACCAATATCAACCGAAAAATCCATGAGGTTGAATTTTGGCGAAGGTTATGAAGTTTTTTGCAGATATCCGTGAATTATTCTTGCGCTCGATTTAAAATTGGTGTTGAATTGGTATATAAAGCAGGACGAGGTAAGTGTTCCATGGCCATTGCAGGCAACGAATCCACCCCGGGCGGCATCGAGTCGACGGGGCTGCGCTACCAGCAGCTCAGCGGCGCGTTGCGCGCCAGCATCGCCAATCGCGATTTTGCCCCCGGCGGCGCGATTCCGCCCGAACGGACGCTCGCCAAACGCTATGACGTGTCGCGCGTCACGGTACGCCGCGCGGTCGACGAACTGGTGAACGAAGGGCTGCTGGTCCGGCGGCACGGCGCGGGGACATTTGTCGTCGACCGCGTCGAGAAGCAGTTCGCCAAGCTCAGTTCCTTCTCCGAGGACATGATCTCGCGCGGCCGGGTTCCGTCGAGCCGCTGGCTGGACAAGACCGAAAGCTTCGTCACGCCCGATGAATCGCTGTCGCTCGGTCTCAGTCCCGGTTCGCGGGTGTTCCGGTTCGCGCGCCTGCGCTGCGCCGATGGTATTTCGATGGCGATCGAACGGTCGACGATCGCCAGCTACGCGCTGACCGATGCCGATGCGGTGGTCGATTCGCTTTACGCGGCGCTCGACAAGACCGGCCATCGTCCGGTGCGCGCGTTGCAAAAGCTGCGCGCGATTTTGATCGACGCCGAAGCGGCCGCCATCATGGACATCGAACCGGGCGCCCCGGGGCTGATGATCGAGCGCCGCGGCTTTCTGGCCGACGGCCGGATCGTCGAGACGACCGAAAGCCTCTATCGCGGCGACGCCTACGACTTCATCGCCGAACTGGTGGAGGCATGATGGCGATGGTCGCTGCCGAACGCACCTTGATGTTTCAGGAAGCCGCGAGCGCGGGCGATGCCGTCGAACGGCAATTCGCCTGCGGCGGGGCGGTCATGGCCGAAATCCTGTCATCGCTTGCCGCCGACCCGCCGTCGATGGTCGTCACCTGCGCGCGCGGCAGTTCGGATCATGCGGCGACCTTCGCCAAATATGCGTTCGAACGGCAATTGGGCTGGGTGACGGCCTCGGCCGCGCCATCGGTCAGCTCGATCTATCAGGCGCCGTTGAAACTCGGCGGCAGCCTGTTCCTCGCCATCTCGCAATCGGGCAAGAGCCCCGACCTGATCGAAGCGGTGCAGCGCGCGTCGCAGCAGGGCGCGCGGACGCTGGCGCTGGTCAATGCTTCCGCCACACCGTTGTCGAAGGCCGCCGACTGGACCCTCCCCCTGTGCGCCGGGCCAGAAAACAGCGTCGCGGCGACGAAGAGCTATATCGCCTCGCTGGCGGCGATCGCCCGTATCGTCGCGGCGCTCGAGGCGAATGACGGCGCGATCGGGCCCGCTCTCGCGCGACTGCCCGAATGGCTGCGCGCCGCTTGGCGGCTCGACTGGTCGCCGCTGACGACGGCGCTGCGGGACAGCCGCGGCCTGTTCGTGCTCGGCCGCGGTCCCGGGCTGGCGATCGCACAGGAAGCGGCGCTGAAATTCAAGGAAACCTGCGGCATCCATGCCGAGGCGTTCAGTACCGCGGAGGTTCGCCACGGCCCGATGGCGCTCGCCGCGACCGGGCTGCCGATGCTCATTTTCCGGCAGGACGATGAATCGGCGGCGGGCGTGGACGACCTGATCGGAGAATTGCGGGCCATCGGCGCAAGGCTGATCGTCGCGGGGCCGGTCGCGGAGCCGGTCGCGGAGGATGCGGTCGGCCTGCCCATTCTGGACGCGCCGGCTTCGCTCCAGCCGATCCTGCAAATCCAGTCCTTCTATGGCGCGATCAACGCGCTCGCTATCTTGCGCGGTCACGATCCCGACCGGCCGCCACTGCTGCGCAAAGTGACGGAAACGGTCTGATGCGCTTCGCCATTTCGAACGGGCCCATATTCGTTGACGGCCGGATGCAGGGCGGGCGCGCCGTCGTCGTCGCCGACGGGCGGATCGAAGCGATCGTCGCGGTCGCCGACCTCGATGCCGCGATCGATACCGTCGACCTGGCGGGCGCGACGCTGGTGCCGGGGTTCATCGACGTCCAGGTCAATGGCGGCGGCGGCGCGCTGTTCAACGACGATCCGTCGGTCGAAACGCTGCGCACGATCGCGGCGGCGCATCATCGTTTCGGAACGACCGCCTTGCTGCCGACGCTGATCAGCGACAGCACCCCGAAAATTCGGGAAGCCGTGCAGGCGGTGGATGCCGCCATCGCGGCGGGCGTTCCCGGGATCGCCGGCATCCATATCGAGGGGCCGTTCCTCAATATCGAACGCAAGGGAACGCATGATCCCAACGCGATCCGGACACTCGACGACGAAGGCTTCGATGCGATTACCGGGCTCAGCACCGGCAAGACGCTGGTGACGCTGGCGCCCGAGGTGACCGACGAAAGGCGGATCGGCCAGCTCGGCCAGCGCGGCGTCATCGTCGCTGCCGGCCATACCGACGCGACCTTTGCCCAGATGGAAAACGCCTTTACCGCCGGCGTCAGCGGCGTGACCCATTTGTTCAACGCGATGTCGCAGATAACGCCCCGCGAACCGGGCGTGGTCGGGGCCGCGCTGGCGAATGCGGACTGCTGGTGCGGGATCATCGTCGACGGCTTTCACGTCGACCCGGTCGCGCTCCGCCTCGCGATCAGGGCGAAAGGCGGGCTCGACCGCTTCCTGCTGGTTTCGGACGCCATGCCGCCGGTCGGCCATGACCGGAAGGATTTCGAACTCAACGGCGAGACCATATGGGCATCGGGCGGCGTATGCCGGCGCGCCGACGGGACGCTGGCGGGCGCCGATCTCGAGATGGCGTCGGCGGTCCGCAATGCCGCCGCGCTCCTCGGCCTCCCGCTTGGCGATGCGATCGGGCTCGCGACCCGGAATCCGGCGCAATTTGTCGGGCTGGACGGGACGATGGGCACCATTGCGCCGGGGCTTCGCGCCAATCTGGCGGTGATCGACGGCCAAGCGCAGGTGCTGCGGACCTGGATCGACGGCAAGGAGGTTTTCGGCGGCATGGACTGACCGGTTCCGGACGGCTTGCGAACAAGATCGCAACCCTGCTACCATATGCCGCACATCCTTCAGAGGCCACGTCCTCGCCCGCACTTTCGCGCGGGTTTCAGGTCCGGGACGGCCCGGCGGCTTTTTAAGGAGGCTGCCCATGGCTTGGGTCTATCTTGGTATCGCCGGTCTGCTCGAAATCGTCTGGGCCTTTTCGATGAAGCAATCGGAAGGTTTCACGAAGCTTGCGCCGTCGCTGGTTACCCTGGCGGCGATGATTGCAAGTTTTGCCTTGCTGTCGCTGTCGATGAAGTCGCTGCCGCTTGGCACCGCCTATACGATCTGGACCGGGATCGGCGCGGTCGGCGCTTTCCTCGTCGGCGTGATGGTGCTCGGCGAACAGGCGAATGCGATGCGGATCGGCGCCGCCGTGCTGATCGTGAGCGGACTGGTGCTGATGAAGCTGTCTTCACCGGCGTAGGGTGCGGGCAGGGTGGCGTCGGCTTTCGGCCGGAAGCGGACGTTCTTCTCCCCTCCCTTTTAGGGAGGGGCTGGGGGTGGGTAGCCGCCGAAGGCGGCGCTCTTCCTCTTGCTCGCTGCGCTCGCGACCCACCCCTAACCCCTCCCTAAAAGGGAGGGAATGTCTCAAATCCACCCCAAAGCCGCCGTTTCGACAGGTTTCAGATTTGTCCACGCGGCCGAGGGTCGTTCCGACCTCGATGCCCTGCCTGTCAACGGCGTGATCAATGTCGTCGGCACGCGGCGGATTTCGGCTCGCTGACGCGCAACTTTGTTGCACTGCGACATTTTATGTCGCGATCAGCCGATATTTCCTGCTTTTGCCCGGCTATGCGCGCGCTTTTTTGACTGCTTTGGAGTCGACACACCCGCATCAGCGCGGCAAGAGGTGCGCCAAGCGGAATCAGCAGGGGAGCGCGCCGTGGATTTCATCGCGATTTTTTCGATTTTCATATTGGCCTGTTTCGTCGGCTATTTCGTCGTGTGGTCGGTGACCCCGGCGCTGCACACGCCGCTGATGAGCGTCACCAATGCCATTTCGTCGGTCATCATCGTCGGGGCGCTGATCGCCAGCGCCGCCGCGGGGTCGGCTTCGTCGAAATGGCTCGGGCTGGCCGCCGTCGTGATGGCGAGCATCAATATTTTCGGCGGTTTCGCGGTCACCGCGCGCATGCTGGCGATGTACAAGAAGAAGGAGCGCTGAGATGGAGTTTCAGTCGATCCTTGCCGCCGCGACCGGCGGCCATGGCCTTGCCGTCAATCCTTGGGCGGCCGTCGCCTATCTGGTAGCCGGCGTCCTGTTCATCCTCTCGCTGCGCGGGCTGTCGAGCCCGGCGTCGGCGCAGCGCGGCAACCGCTTTGGCATGATCGGCATGACGATCGCGGTCGTCACGACGTTGCTCACGCACATGCCGATGAAGGTCGGCGATGCAACCAACAGCTATGTCGGTATCGATCCGGTTGCGATGGCCGAGATTCTCGCCGCGATCGGTATCGGTGCGGTCATCGGCATCGTGATGGCACGCAAGATCGCGATGACCGCGATGCCGCAGCTTGTCGCGGCGTTCCACAGCCTCGTCGGTCTCGCCGCGGTCGCGGTGGCCGCTGCCGCCTATCTCAACCCGCTCGCGTTCGGCATTGCCGACGCCGCGGGGCAGATCCACACCGTCAGCCGGATCGAAATGGGACTCGGTATCGCGATCGGTGCGATCACCTTCTCGGGATCGGTGATCGCTTTCCTGAAGCTCAACGGCAATATGTCGGGTTCGCCGATCATGCTGCCGGGACGCCATATCATCAATCTGGGCACGCTGGCCGCGATCATCGGGCTCGTTGCCTATTTCACGGCCGATCAGTCGCCCTGGGTGTTCTGGACCGTCACGGCGCTCAGCTTCGTCATCGGTTTCCTGCTGATCATCCCGATCGGCGGCGCCGACATGCCGGTCGTCGTGTCGATGCTGAACAGCTATTCGGGCTGGGCCGCGGCGGCGATGGGTTTCACGCTCGGCAACACCGCGATGATCATCACCGGCGCGCTCGTCGGCTCGTCGGGTGCGATCCTGTCGTACATCATGTGCCGCGCGATGAACCGCAGCTTCATCAGCGTCATCGCGGGCGGTTTCGGCGCCGATGCCGCCGCGGGCGGCGCGGGCGGGTCGAAGGAACAGCGGCCATGGAAACCGGGCAGCGCCGACGATGCCGCCTTCCTGATGAGCCAGGCCGAAAATGTCATCATCGTCCCCGGTTACGGCATGGCGGTCGCACAGGCCCAGCACGCGCTGCGCGAAATGGGCGACCTGCTCAAGAAGGAAGGCGTCAACGTCAAATATGCGATCCACCCGGTCGCGGGGCGCATGCCGGGGCATATGAACGTGCTCCTGGCCGAGGCGAACGTTCCCTATGACGAGGTGTTCGAGCTCGAAGACATCAACGGCGAGTTCGCGCAATGCGACGTCGCCTTCGTCATCGGCGCCAACGACGTGACCAACCCGTCGGCGAAGACCGACAAGTCGTCGCCGATCTATGGCATGCCCGTGCTCGACGTCGAAAAGGCGAAGACCGTGCTGTTCGTGAAGCGATCGATGGGCGGGGTCGGTTATGCCGGTGTCGACAACGACGTCTTTTACATGGACCAGACGATGATGCTGCTCGGCGATGCCAAGAAGATGACCGACGACATCGTCAAGGCGCTGAACGGCGGCGGGCACTGATCGCACAGAGATTGACCTGAACCGTCGCCCCTGCGAAGGCAGGGGCCGCTATTAAGCGTTGCCCCTGCGGCCGCGTCCAGAGTCACTTGCCTCTGAACGCCCTTCGCGGGGGCAACGTGTTTTTGGGAATAAGGGATCTTATGCGTAAAATCGGCCTGATCGGGGGAATCAGCTGGGCATCGACCGAGCTTTATTACCGCCATCTCAACAAGGGCGTGCAAAAACGCCTCGGAACGGCCTGTTCGGCGCCGATCCTGCTCGAAAGTCTCAACTATTGCGAGCTGTCGCGGCTGACGACGCCCGAACAATGGGCGCATGCGAAGGATGTGCTGATCGAATCGGCGCGGCGGCTCGAGGCGGCGGGCGCGACCGCGCTGATGATCGCGGCCAATTCGATGCACAAGGTCGCCGAAGAGGTCGCGGCGGCGATTTCGATCCCGCTCCTCCACATCGTCGACGAGACGGGCGAAAAGATGAAGGCCGACGGGATCAAGGCGGCGGCGGTGATCGGCACGCGCAACGTGATGACCGAGGCCTGGTACCGCCAGCGCCTTGTCCGTCACGGCCTGACGCTGGCACCCTATGACCAGGAGCGTGCCGAGGCGATCGACAATATCATCTACGACCAGCTGATGCAGGGCAAGGTGGTCGAGGAATCGCGCCGCACGATGCGCACCTTCATCACCGATATCGCCAAGCAGGACATCCAGGCGCTGGTGCTGGCGAGCACCGAACTGGTGATGCTGGTCGATCCCGACGCCAATCTGCTTCCGGTCTATGACACGACGCGCATCCATGTCGCGGCGGGGGTCGACTGGATCTTGGGCGAGGATTGATTTTCTCCCCTCCCGCAGGCGGGAGGGGTTGGGGTGGGATGCGGCGCTTGCTTAATTCGTCGCCCCCGCGCAGGCGGGGCCGCCGGAGGCCTTGTCCTGCGCCGCTGTGCAAACCGACAGCGGCCCCCGCCTGCGCGGGGGCGACGATCACCCCAGCCGTGTCCAGGTTACCGTGCGGCAGAACACCGCGACGCAGCCCTTCATCGTCATCTTGTTGCCCTTGGCGTGCAGGTGCGCCTTGTAATAGCGGCCGTCCTCGGGGCTGTAGCCTTGTCCCTTCCAGCCCGTGCCGTCGGGGACGAGATCCCAATAGATTTGCAGCCCGGTCACCTTGCGGCCGCGCTTCGCCTTGTCGGGATTGCGCTCGTCGAGCTGGCCGCCCGCCGGTTGCTGGATCAGAAGCCGTTCGATGCGTCCGCACATCTTCGCGCCGCACGGCGCCATCGCGACGATGCCCTTGCCGTCGTCGGTTTTCCAGCGCCCGGCGATCGACGCCGGCGCCGCGGCCATCGTCGGCACGGCGATGAAGGCGCCAAGCGCCATGGCATATCGGTGAAACATTGCGACCACTCCCCTGTTGTTACAGGCATGTCAGCAACAGGCTTGGCTTCCGTCAAGTCTTGCCGCATGTTTCTGTGAAACAGGGAGAGACTTATGCGATTCCATGGCCTGTCGCGAACGGCTTATCTGACCCTTGCCGCGGGCTTGCTGGCGGCGGCGCCGGCGTCGGCAAAAACGATCAGCGTCAGTGCCAATACGCCCGACGCCAATGAAAAGCTGCAAGAGGCGCTGATCATGGCGGTATCGGGCGATGTCGTCGAGCTGGGCGCGGGGACGTGGAAACTGACCGACGGGCTGTCGCTCGACGTCGCCAATGTGACCATTCGCGGTGCGGGGACCGACGCGAACGGCTCGATTCTCGATTTTTCGGATCAGCAGGGCGCGGGCGAGGGGCTGCTTGTCACCTCGGATGATGTGCTGCTGACCAATTTCGCGGTGCTCAACACCAAGGGCGACGGGATCAAATCGAAGGGCGCCGATCGCATCGTCTATCACGAACTGCGCGTCGAATGGACCGCGGGGCCGAAGGAAACCAACGGCGCCTATGGCATTTATCCGGTCGAAAGCAGCGATGTGCTGATCGACAGCGTCTTCGTCCGCGGCGCGTCGGATGCGGGCATCTATGTCGGCCAGTCGAAGAATATCGTGGTCCGCGACAGCTTCGCGATCGAGAATGTCGCGGGGATCGAGATCGAGAACAGCTACGACGCCGACGTCCACGACAATATCGCGATGCGCAACACCGGCGGCATATTGGTGTTCGACCTGCCGAGCCTGCCGATGCAGGGCGGTCATAACGTCCGGGTGTTCGACAATATCGTCAAGGACAACAGCACCCCCAATTTCGCGCCGAAGGGCAATATCGTCGCGAGCGTCCCGACCGGTACCGGAGTGCTGGTGATGGCCAACAGCCGGGTCGAGATTTTCGACAACAGCTTCGAGGATAACGGCACCGCCAATGTGATGATCGTCGGCTATCGCTATCCGTACAAGGACGAGACATATCAGCCGCTGCCGCGCCAGATCGTCGTGTGGGACAATGTGCATGGCAAGGCGGGCTTCGCGCCCGGCTTTCCGGGCGGCGCCGAGATGGCGGCGGCGATGGGCGGGGCGATCCCGCCGGTCCTGTGGGACGGTTCGGGCAATGCGATCGTCAACGACGATGCCGGGGTGCTGTCGCTGAACCTGCCCGACGTGCAGACCCCGCAGAGCGAGGCGAAGCCGTCGCCGGTCGACCTCAAGGATAGTGCGCCCGCGCCGCTGCCCGGGATCACGCTGCCCGCGAGCATGGAGGCCAAGGTCAAGTGAAGCGCCTGGCCGCCGCCCTTGCCGCGGCGTGGCTGTGTGCGAGCGGCGGGGCCGCGGTGCCGCTGGCGGGGCCCGACCAGACGCTGATCGACGGCGACACGATGCCGCGCAAGCTGTCCGAGTTCGGGCTGTTCCGTGCGGGCGGCGCGCAGCTTGTGGACGGTGTCACGCCCTATGGGCTGCACACGCCGCTGTTCAGCGATTATGCCGACAAGGCGCGCGCGATCTGGATGCCCGCGGGGACCCGGGCCGACGTCGATGGCGAGGGGCGGATTGCCTTTCCGGTCGGCACGGTGCTGATCAAGAGCTTTTCCTGGGCCGGGCAGAATCAGGGCAAGCCGGTCGAGACGCGGCTGCTGATCCATCGCAAGGACGGCTGGGCTGCCCTTCCTTATGTCTGGGACGCCGATGGGCACGACGCGACGCTGGCGATCGGCGGGCGCCGCGTGCCGGTCAGCTTTACCGGGCCCGACGGGACAAAGCAGGCAATCAGCTATGCGGTGCCGAACAAGAATCAGTGCAAGGAATGCCATGCCGAAGCGGGGGCGATCGTGCCGATCGGGCCCAAGGCGCGGAACCTTGTCTTCGCCCCGAAGTGGAAAGCGTTCGAGAGCGGGCGCTTTGGCTGGCCCGCGAATCGCATCGCGCCGCTGCCGCGCTGGGACGATCCGGAGAGCGGCAGCGTCGCACAGCGCGCCCGTGCCTATCTCGACGTCAATTGCGCGCATTGTCACAATCCGAAGGGCAGCGCGTCGAACAGCGGGCTGTTCCTGCGCTGGACCGACGATCCGGCGGGGGTCAATTACGGGATCGGCAAGCGCCCGACGGCGGCGGGGCGCGGCAGCGGGGGGATGGCGTTTGCGATCAAGCCGGGCGACCCCGATCACAGCTTCCTGATCTATCGCCTCGAAAGCCTCGACCCCGGGATCGCGATGCCCGAACTCGGGCGCGGCGCGGTTCACAAGGAAGGCGCGAAATTGCTGCGAGAGTGGATTGCGCAGATGCCTGAGGGCAAGAATAACTGAGGCGGTCCCGGCCTTGAATGAAACAGGTTCCGCCCATATGCGTCATCCCGGCGAAGGGTGTCCGGAGGCGCGTGACTCCGGTCACGACCTCACCGTCACGGCCCAATGCTCCGTCGAGATCCCGGCCTTCGCCGGGATGACGAAGATGATAGGTGCGACAGGATTCATGACCCAACTCCTCCTCCATGATTATTTCCGCTCGTCGGCCAGCTTTCGCGTCCGTATCGCGCTGAACCTGAAAGGGCTCGATTATGAGCGCGTCGAGGTCAGCCTGATCGCGGGCGAGCAGCGCAGCGACGCCTATCTCGAGCAGAATGCGCAGGGGTTCGTGCCGATGCTCGTCATCGATGGCGAACCGATGATCCAGAGCATGGCGATCATCGACTGGCTCGACCGCAGCTATCCCGAGCCGCGCCTGATCCCCGAGGCGGCGATGCCGCGCGCGGTGGCGCTGGCGCAGGCGCAGGTGATCGCGAGCGACATCCATCCGCTCAACAATCTTCGCGTCCTCAAATATCTGAAGCGCGACCTCGGCCTCAACGAACAGACGAAGGACCGCTGGATCGCGACATGGATCGCACAAGGCTTTGACGCGCTCGAAGCGATGGCGGGCGACGGGCGCTATCTGGGCGGTGACGCGCCGGGAATCGCCGATTGCTGCCTTGTCCCGCAAATGTACAACGCGCGGCGTTTCGAGGTGCCGCTGGACGATTATCCGCGGCTCGTGGCGATCGATGCGGCGTGCATGGAGCTGGACGCCTTTCAGAAGGCGCACCCCGACGCGGTGAAACCGGCGTGATCCGGCTTCTGACGGGGGCGGCGCTGCTGGTAATGCCAGTGGCGGTGGCGGCGCAGGAAATTGACCAGCCACCAGATGGTTATGAACCGATAGATGTTTACGAACCGGTGTACGTCTGTTGCAGCCGCGATCCGACCGAGATCGTCGTGGTTGGCTCGGGATCCTTGACGCCGGCTGCGGCTGATTCGGTCGAACAGCGCACGCTGCTTCGCGACCTGGCGCCCGGCCTTGGCGCGCGCATTGAAAATCGGCTGCGCGACGAAGCGGGCATCGTCCAGTTCCGCCGCTCGGACGGCCGCAGCGCACATCCGACCAGCCAGGGGGTCACCTTGCGCGGGCTCGGCGGCAATGCGTCGAGCCGCGCGCTGGTGACGCTCGACGGCGTGCCGCAGGCTGACCCGTTCGGCGGCTGGGTCGCATGGAGCGCCTATGATGCGATCCATCTCGGCGGTATTTCGATCACCCGCGGCGGTGGTAGCGGCGTCGACGGACCCGGCGCGCTGGCGGGGACGATCGGCCTCCATTCGACGATGACCGATGGCGGCGAAGCGAGCCTGGCCTATGGCAGCCGTGATAGCTGGGACGCGTCGGCGAGCGTCGGCACGCGCATCGGCAATGGCCAGATTGCGATCGATGGCCGCTACAGCCGCGGCGACGGCTTCATTCCGATCGTCAAGGGGCGGCGCGGCGCGGTCGATCGCGCCGCAGGTTACGAACAGGGCGGGCTCGGTCTTCGCCTGCGTTTCGATGCCGGCGACAACAGCCATGTCGAGGCGAGCCTGCGCGGCTTTTCCGACCGGCGCGACCGCGGCACCGATTTTACCGACAGCAAGTTCGACGGCGTCGATGCGAGCCTGCGCGTCGTTCACGACCCTGCCAGCGGGACGCAATGGCTCGCGCTCGGCTATATCCAGCTCCGCGATTTCGAAAGCGGTTTCGCGAGCGTTGCGGCGGGGCGGAACAGCGTCGCCCCGGCGCTGTTCCAGCGCGTGCCCGCGACCGGGATCGGCGCACGCTTCGAACTGCGCCCGGCGTTCGACGGCACCAATCCGCTCCGCGTCGGGGCCGACTGGCGCCGCACGACCGGCCGCACCGAGGAGGATTTCTTCTTCACCGGCGGCATAGCCGGCCGCCACCGCATCGCCGGCGGCAGCAGCGATACCTTGGGCGCCTTTGCCGAATGGACATCGGGGGATGCTGACCGCGGCCTTCTCTGGACGCTGAGCGGCCGCGTCGACCGCTGGTGGCTCGGCACCGGCTATCGGCTCGAACGCAATATCGGCGGGACGACGATCACCGACCTGCGTTTCGACGCGCGGCAAGGATGGGAAGGCAGCGGCCGCGCAGGACTTCGCTGGACATCTGATGCGTTATCACTCCGCGCCGCGGGTTATCGCGGCTGGCGCCTGCCGACACTCAACGAGCTCTACCGCCCGTTCCGCGTCGGCGCCGATGTGACGACGGCGAACGAGGCGCTGAAGCCCGAACGCCTGTGGGGCGGCGAGGTCGGGGTCGACTGGGCCAGCGGCGCGACCAAGCTGTCGGCGACGCTGTTCGCCAACCATCTGACGAACGCGATCGCCAATGTCACCCTCGCGGCGAACCTCAACCAGCGGCAGAATCTCGACGCGATCGACAGCAAGGGCGTCGAGGTCAGCGCCGAGCAGGGGATCGGCGTGGTGACGCTGCGCGCGACCTATGCCTTTACCGATGCCCGGGTCGATGCATCGGGCGCGGCGGGGGCGCTCGACGACCGGCGTCCGGCGCAGATCGCCAAGCATGGCGGCAGCGTGTCGTTGCGCAGCAATTCAGGCGGTCCGGTCGGCGGTTTCGCGACACTGCGCTATGTCGGCAAGCAGAATGAAGACGACCTCGGGCAGCTCCAGCTTGGTGATGCGCTGACGTTCGATGCCGGGCTGTCGTGGCGGCTGGCGAGCGCGATCAGCATCGAGGCGCGGGGTGAAAATCTGTTCGACGAACTGGTTCCCGCGGCGATTTCGTCATCGGGCATTGTCGAGCGCGCGACGCCGCGGACGTTGTGGGTGGGCGCGCGGGTTTCGTTTTAAAACAACCATCTCGTCATTGCGAGCGAAGCGAAGCAATCCAGGGCGCCCGTAAACCGCTCTGGATTGCTTCGCTTCGCTCGCAATGACGAATGTTGCTTTGGTCCAAATCGCCCTTCACACACAGCGATCAGGCGATATGGATAGGCCATGACCGCGAAGAAACTGAACCTCGATAATTTTCTGCCGTACCGGCTGTCGATCGCGTCGAATGCCCTGTCGAGCCGCATTGCCGCCGAATATCAGAACCGCTTCGGGCTCAAGATACCCGAATGGCGGCTGATGGCGGTGCTGGGGGAGGGCAAGCCGCTGACCCAGCGCGAACTGGTCGCGGCAACGCGGATGGACAAGGTGACGGTCAATCGCGCCGCCAAGGCGCTCGCCGACCGCCAGCTGATCGCGCGGCAGGCGCATGAGGCCGACGGGCGGTCGCATCACCTTGAGCTTACCGGAACCGGCCGTTCGCTGTACGACGCCATCGTGCCCGCGGCGCTGGCCAGCGAAGCACAGCTTGAAGCGACGATCAGCGCCAAGGAGCGTACGGCACTGCTCGCCATCCTCGCCAAGCTGACGGCCGCCGCCGAAGACTATGCCTGACGCCGTGTACCGCGCCGCGCCGCCGGACGCGCTGCGCATCGAGCCGCTTGGCGACCTGACCGCGATCTTTGACCGCCGCTCGACGCAGACGCACCTCGTCGTGCCGCCGATCCCGGAAATCCTGACGCTGATGGGCGATGCGCCATGCGATGCGGCGGCGCTCGCGGCGCGGCTTGCGGCGGCGTTCGATCTTGATGCGGAAGGTGACGCGCGCGTGGTCGTCGCCGAACGGCTCGCCGAACTCGCCGCCATCGGCCTGGTGGAGCGCGCGTGAGGCACAGCACGCGGATCGCCGTCGGACCCGTGCAATTCCGCGTCGGCAGCGACTGGGCGGAACCGATTGCGGGGCTCGAACGCCTCTACGCCGCCTATCCGCAGGACGATGCGCGGCCTGCCGATGCGACGGTGCGGCTGTTCGCGGCGCGGCCGTGGCGGCGCTGGCTGCGCCCGTCGGTGCATATCGGCGGCGATTTCATCGTTCCCGACGCGCTGCCGCTGCCGCTGTCGATGGGATTGCTCGCCGCCGAGATGGGGATGAACCTGCAGGTGGCGCTCGGTTGGCGGCGCCATATGCTGCTCCACGCCAGCGCGGTCGCGAAACATGGCCGCGCGATCATCATGTCGGGCGAATCGGGGTCGGGCAAATCGACCCTCGCGGCGCTGCTCGGTGAAGACGGCTGGCGGCTCATGGGCGACGAATTCACGCTGATCGATCCGGCGAGCGGCGACGCCTTCGCCTTTCCGCGGGCGGTGAGCCTGAAGAATCAGGCGATTGCGGAGGTCGCTGGACGGGTCGATCCGTCGCGGCTTGGGCCGCTGCTCGCGGGCACGCCGAAGGGCGATATCCGCCACCTGATCCCGCGCGCCGACGCGATTGCGGCGATGCACGAACCCGCCCGCCCGGCGTTGTTGCTCTTCCCGCGCTTCGGCGGCGAGGCGGCGATCGAGCCGATGGGCGAGGGCGAGGCGTTCGTCCGGCTGACCGAGGCGTCGACCAACTATGTTGCGCTCGGCGAGGCGGGGTTCGCCGCGCTGACCCGGCTGGTGCGCGAGACACCGGCGTTTGGCGTTTCCTATCCCGACAGCGCGACGGGGATGGCGCTGGTCGAGCAATTATGGGCGGAGGCGGTGCGGTGAGCGCGGTGCAGACGTTCGTCGACCTGCTCGCCGGGCGCCGCGATGCGGCGACGCTGACCCGGCGCGATTGGGACGGGGTGATCGGGGTTGCGCGCGCCGAGGCGATGCTCGCGACGCTGGCGTGCCGGCTTGAGCAGGCCGCGCTGCGGCCGCCGGTCGCGGCGCTGTTGGCCGATCAGCGCGCCGCCGCCGAGGTTGCGCAGCGCCAGGCGCTGTGGGAGGCCGAAATGGCGCGGCGCGCGCTGAAAGGGCAGCGGATCGAATTCGTTCTGCTCAAAGGCACCGCCTATGCCGCCGCCGGGCTCTCGTGCGCCGCGGGACGGCAGATCGGCGATCTCGATATCCTCGTCCTGCGCAGCGACATCGGCCGCGCCGAAAATGATCTGCTCGAGGCGGGGTGGGAATGGGTGAAGTCCGATCCCTATGACGACGCCTATTACCGCGACCATATGCACGAGTTGCCGCCGCTGATCCACAAGGCGCGCGACCGGATGATCGACGTTCACCACACGATCCTGCCGCAGACGCACCGGATCACGCCTGACGCGCTGATCCTGATGGCCGAAGCCATCGAAACGCCATCCGGCTTTCGCGTGCTCAGTCCGCCCGCCATGGCCTGCCATTGCGCGGCACATCTGCTTGCGGACGGTGATCTGCAAGGTGGGCTGAGAAACCTTTGGGACTTCCATCTCCTGGTCCTCGATTTCCTGAAGGACGATCGCGATTTTTATCTGACGCTGATCGAAGAGGCATCGACCCATGGGCTGGCGAAGGTGGTGAAGCGGGCTCTCCGCCTGGCGAACCGGATATATGGTACACCGCTGCGATCCTATTCGTGGCCTTTTCGGCTGGAATTCGAGCGCGAGTGGGACGATGACCTTTTTATCCGCCGCCTGCTCGCGCGCGACGAATGGGGGCATGCGACGGGTTTTGCCCTGCAGCAGGCTTTTTACATCCGCTCGCACTGGCTGCGGATGCCGCCCGCGATGCTGGCGCGCCATTTGTGGACCAAGTGGCGCAAGCGTTAGAGCCTGCCGAGCAACGGCACCAGTTCGTCATAATGGCCGATGACATGATCGGCGCCGAGCTCCGACGCCGGGCGGTCGAGGAAGCCGAAGCTGACGGCGATGCTCGGGACGTTGGCCGCTTGCGCTGCCATCATATCGTAGATGCTGTCGCCGACGAAGGCGGCGCGCCCGCCGCCGCATCGTTCGACCATCGCCAGCACCGGTTCGGGCGACGGCTTGCGGACGCCGAGCGTGTCGCCGCCGATGATCGTCGCCAGGCGCTCCGCGAGCCCGAGTTCACCGAGCAAGATCCGCGCGAGCCGCTCCATCTTGTTGGTCACGACCGCGGTGCGGACGCCGAGCGCATCGAGCCCGTCGAGCGCCTCGAGCAGCCCGGGGAAGGGCGTGCTGTGGACCGCGATATGCGCCTCATAATAGCGCAGCAGTTCGGGATAGAGCCGCTCGACGTCGCCGTCGGCAACGCCGCCGGTCGCCGCGAGGCCCTGTTCGAGCATATGCTTCGCGCCGAGGCCGATCATCGGCCGCACCGCCGCTTCGGACAGCGGCGCGCGGTCGACGAGCGTCAGGGCGTGATTGACCGCGGCGGTCAGATCGCCCGCCGTATCGATCATCGTGCCGTCGAGATCGAAACCGACGGTCGGGAAAGGAAATGCGTTCATCGCGTGCACATGGCCGGGCAGTCTGGAAACCGCAATGATTTGCTGGCATGGGGACGCGCATGACCACCAACCGACCGATCGCCGCTATCGTCCTCGCCGCCGGCAAGGGCACGCGCATGAAATCCGACCTGCACAAGGTGCTGCACCCGATCGCCAGCCGGCCGATGCTGATGCATCTGATGGCCAGCGTCGACGAGCTGAGCCCTGCGAAGAAGGTCGTGATCGTCGGCGACAAGGCCGACCAGCTTGAAGCGGCGCTGGCGGGCAGCGCCGAGCTGGCGGTGCAGGACCCGCAGCTTGGTACCGGCCACGCGGTGCAGCAGGCCGAAGCCGCACTTGCCGGTTTTGATGGCGATGTGCTGATCCTCTACGGCGACGTGCCCTTTGTCCCGGCGGCGACGATGCAGGCGATGGTCGACCGGCTGAACGCCGACGATGCGCCCGCGGTGGTCGTACTCGCGTTCGAACCCGCCGATGCCCAGCAGTACGGCCGCGTGATTACCGCCAAGGATTCTCAGGGGGGCGACCGCGTCACCAAGATGGTCGAGCATAAGGATGCGACCGCGGCCGAGCGCGCGGTGCGCCTTTGTAATTCGGGGCTGATGGCGGCGAAATCGAAGGATTTGTTCGCGCTGCTCGCGCGGGTGACCGACGACAATGCGGCGAAGGAATATTATCTCGTCGACATCGTCAATATCGCCAATGCCGACGGGCGCCATTCGGCGGTCGTGATCACCGATCCGTTCGACGTCGCGGGTATCAACAGCCGCGGCGAACTCGCCGCGATGGAGGGTGAATGGCAGGCCCGCCGCCGGGTGCAGGCGATGGCCGACGGCGCCAGCCTGATTGCGCCCGATACCGTCTGGTTCGCCTGGGATACCAGGCTCGGCCGCGACGTGCTGGTCGAGCCCAATGTCTTCTTCGGCCCCGGGGTGAGCGTCGCTGACGGGGTGCGGATCCGTGCCAACAGCCATATCGAGGGGACGAGCATCGGCGCGGGCTGCGAAATCGGCCCGTTCGCGCGGCTTCGTCCCGGCACCGTGCTCGAAGAAAATGCGAAGGTCGGAAATTTCGTCGAGACCAAGAAGGCGCATCTCGGCAAGGGGGCAAAGGCGAACCATCTCACCTATCTGGGCGACGCCACCGTCGGCGCAGGCGCGAACATCGGGGCGGGGACGATCACCTGCAACTATGATGGTTATTTCAAATATCAGACGGTGATCGGCGACAATGCCTTCATCGGATCGAACAGCGCGCTCGTCGCGCCGGTGAAGATCGGCCGCGACGCGATCGTCGCCGCGGGCAGTGCGGTAACCCGCGATGTCGCCGATGGCGAACTGCGGCTGGTGCGCGGCGAACAGCTCGTCAAGCCGGGCTGGGCCGACCGCTTCCACGATGCGATGCGCAAGAAGAAGGCGGCGGAGAAGAAGAAGTAGGGCGATGTCGGCACCGACGCTGATCACCGCGCGCCTGATCCTGCGCCAGCTGCGCGCCGGCGACGCCGAGGCGCTGTTCGCGGCGCTGTCCGACGCCGATCTGATGACCTGGTGGTCGAGCGGCCCGCACCAGTCGCTGGCCGAGACCGAGGCCTATGTGACCCGCAACGCGGCCGAGGGGCAGGGGTGGCTGTGCTGGGCGATCACCGCCGACGGCGACGACCTTGCGCTCGGCTGGGTGATATTGATGGACGGCAAGCCCGGGGTCGGCGAGATCGGCTATATATTGCGCCGCGACCGCTGGGGCAGCGGAATCGCGCGCGAGGCGGTCGCCCGGGTGGTCGAATATGGCTTTACCGATGGCGGTCTGCGCCGCATCTTCGCCGATACCGACCCCGAAAACGCCGGTTCGATCGCGCTGCTCGACCATCTGGGGTTCCAGCGCGAGGGCCATCTGCGCGGTGAGTGGGACACGCATATCGGGGTGCGCGATTCGCTGATCTTCGGTTTGCTGAAGGGCGAATGGCGATACGATGAAAAGGAAGAAATGTGACCGACCGTTATGAGGAAAAGCCCTTCCTGCGCTTTGTCGATGCGTGGGTGCTGCAGGCGATCGGCCATCTCGATACGGCGACCGAAAGCTGGTGCAAGGCGATGGTGCCGCAGCTTCAGCAGAGCTTTGGAACCATCGGCCAAAGCTGGGAGGCGATCGTCGAGCAGCAGATGAAATTCACCCCCGAACTGCCGGCGCAGATCCGCACGATCTGGGAGAATGGCAAGCAGCGCTTCGAAGCGGGCAATGGCGAGGCGGCCGACCCGGTGCAGTTCGCGATGATCTTCGTCGACCGCAATTTCAAGACGGGCTGATGAGGGCGGTGAGGAAAGGGTCCGGGAAATGACCTGCACCGACGAACAGCTTATCGGCTTTTGGCGCGAGAACCGGGCGCTGCCGCTTCCTTATTTTGGGGGCCGGGAGGTTGCGCTCTTCTTCGAAGACGAGCAGCAGATCATCCACTTCGGCGATACGATCCGGCGCTTCCTGAACCTTGGCGAGGCCGAACGGATCGGCGACACGCCGCATATCCACGCCTATCTTAACGATTTCGCCGAGGCCGTCGGGTGGGAATATATTGATCGTGCGTTGAAAGGCCTGGCGCCCGATGCGGCCGAAATCTGGCGCTTCGTTCGTCCGACGACCTTGAGTGCGATGGAAAGCTGGGATGTCGGCGCCAAGGAACCGCGGAAGCAATATCTCGTGCTCGAAGGCAATTGCGACTGGGAAGAGGAACATGGTATCCTGATGTCGTGGCGCGATGGTGGCGAACTTGTCAAGGTGTCGGGATATGATGGCCACGCGACGAACGGCCATGCCTATGCCGACCTTGCGAAGGATATCTACGTCTATTACGCGACGCGGCCCGAGCTATCGACGTTCAATCCCGCGATGACGAAATAGACGTCGGCACCGACCGCCGGGTTTGGAGCATGGCCCGGGCCGGTCGACGGGCTTGATTTGATATCATGATATGATATCGGGATCGCATGCGTTTCCTCGCCGACATTCCCGATGACGATGTGCAATGGCTCGACGGGCTCGCCGCCGAGCAGGGGGTGTCGCGCGCCGAACTGGTTCGCCGGGCGGTGAGCGCCTATCGCGCCGATGTATCGGGCGACGCGATCGACAATGGCTTCGGTATATGGCGGTCGCGTGACGACATCGGCGACGGGCTGAAATATCAGCGCCGCCTGCGGGGCAAGCGCGAATGATCGAGGCGCAGTTCGACAGCGATATTCTGATCGACGCGCTGAACGGCGTCGAGGCGGCGCGCAGCGAAATTCGCCGTGCCGGGCGCAAGAGCATCAGCCGGATCAGCTGGACCGAGGTGATGTCGGCCGCCGACCCCGTGTCGGTGAAGGCGGTCGAGGCGTTCCTTGGCTGTTTCGCGATCGAGGAGGTCGGCGATGCGGTCGCCCGCCGCGCCGCCGCGCTGCGCGCCGAACGCAAGGGGTTGACGATGGCCGACGCCTTCGTCTTAGCAACCGCGCAAATATCGGGCCGCATCCTCGTTACGCGCAATATCAAGGTGTTTCCGGCGGCCATGCCGGGTATTCGCGTTCCCTACACGCTATAGGGCCCACCCCAAAACAGGGGCGCCCTCAAACGAAAGCCAGACCCACATGTGCGGAATTATCGGAATCATCGGCAAGGACCAGGTCGCGGACCGTCTGGTCGACGGGCTGAAGCGGATGGAATATCGCGGCTATGATTCGGCGGGTGTGTGCACGGTCGAGGGCGGGCAGCTCGTCCGCCGCCGCGCCGAGGGCAAGCTCGGCAATCTGGTCAAGGAGCTCGCGGGCAACCCGGCGCCGGGCCTTGTCGGTATCGCGCACACGCGCTGGGCGACGCACGGCGCGCCGACGACGAACAACGCCCACCCGCATGCGACGGGTGAGGTTGCGCTGGTCCACAACGGGATCATCGAGAATTTCAAGCCGCTGCGCGAAGCGCTGACCGCGCGCGGCCGGAAGTTCGAAAGCGAGACCGATACCGAAGTCGTCGCGCATCTGGTGTCCGAAGAGATCGAGGCGGGCAAGTCGCCGCAGGATGCGGTGAAGGCCGTGCTGCCGCAGCTTCGCGGTGCCTTCGCCCTCGCGATCGTGTTTCGCAGCCACCCCGACATGCTGATCGGTGCGCGCCTCGGTTCGCCGCTCGTCGTCGGCTATGGCGACGGCGAGACCTATCTGGGGTCCGACGCGCTCGCGCTGGCGCCGCTGACGCAGAAGATCGCCTATCTCGAAGAAGGCGACTGGGTCGTCATCACGCGCGACGGCGCGCGGATCTTCGACGAGGACAACAATCCGGTCGAGCGTGAGATCACCACCAGCGGCGTTTCGGCCGCGACGATCGAAAAGGGCAATTACCGCCATTTCATGCAGAAGGAGATTTTCGAGCAGCCGACCGTCGTCGCGCAGACGCTCTCCTCCTACATCCGCCCGCTCGAACAGACCGTCGCGCTGCCGCAGATGGATTTCGACCTGTCGAAGATCGACCGCATCACCATCGTCGCGTGCGGCACCAGCTTCTACGCCGGCATGGTCGCCAAATATTGGTTCGAAACCTTCGCGCGGGTGCCGGTCGACATCGATGTCGCCTCCGAATTCCGCTACCGCGATCCGGTGCTACAGCCGGGCGGGCTCGCACTCTTCATCTCGCAGTCGGGCGAAACCGCCGACACGCTCGCGGCGCTGCGCCACTGCAAGGCGAACGGGCAGACGATCGCGGTCGTCGTCAACGTGCCCACCAGCAGCATGGCGCGCGAGGCGGATTTGTTGCTGCCGACCCACGCCGGGCCCGAAATCGGCGTCGCCTCGACCAAGGCCTTCACCTGCCAGCTCGCGGTGCTCGCGGCGCTCGCCGCGCACCTCGCGCTCAAGAAGGGCAAGCTCAGCGCCGACGAGGAGCATGAGATCGTCAAGCACCTGATCGAGGCACCCGCCGCGCTCAATGCCGCGCTCCAGCATGACGAGGATATCGCGGCGATGGCGCATCTCGTCGCCCCGGCGCGCGACGTGCTCTACCTCGGCCGCGGCCCCGACTATCCACTGGCGCTCGAAGGTGCGCTGAAGCTCAAGGAAATCTCGTATATTCATGCCGAAGGCTATGCCTCGGGCGAGATGAAGCACGGCCCGATCGCGTTGATCGACGAAGCGGTGCCGGTGATCGTCCTCGCCCCGTCGGGCCCGCTGTTCGAAAAGACCGTCAGCAACATGCAGGAAGTCCGTGCGCGCGGCGGCAAGGTGGTGCTGATCAGCGACGCCGAAGGGCTGGCCGAAGCCGGTGACGGCTGCATGGCGACGATCGAAATGCCCAAGGTCCACCCGCTGATCGCGCCTTTGGTCTACGCGGTGCCGGTGCAGTTGCTGGCCTATCATGTCGCGGTCGCGAAGGGCACCGACGTCGATCAGCCGCGCAATCTGGCGAAGTCGGTTACGGTGGAGTGAGGACCAAAGGCCAATGAATCTGCCACCCGAAAATTGCTGTGCAATTTGGGGCACTCGGGCCGCCTGCCGCCGATCTATGGCATTCGTTTGGCAATATGACAGCCCCCGAGCAGGCGGTCCATATCTAATGGATATCCAAGCGTGGAATCGCCTACGCCCGGATGATACTCAGCTAAGAGCTAAACTTACAAGCTGGTTGATCGACCAACGCCGCGCCGGAGAAGAGTGGCCGAGCGTAACTGCTGATGTTTTATCTTATGTTGAAAGCCAGCGTCCCCTCCGAGTCAGCGAGAGAATCGACAGGTTCTTTCTCTATTTGAGTTCGGTCAGGTTACAGCCTGGGATGGATTTCGACCTCACTCATAGCGACATATCAACGTTAGATTGGATTGGCGCTTGGATTGAATCACAGTCCAACGATCAAACTCTAGGTTTTCTCAAATTACTTGAGGGCGCTGGGTTAATCAGTTGGAACAGTAGCGGGTCAATCGAAGTCACTTATCAAGGTTTCGAGCGCCTGGACGCTATCGAAACCGGTGTTGTGAACAGCCGGCAAGGCTTTGTCGCGATGTGGTTCGGAACTGAGATGACCGAAGCCTATCAAAACGGCTTTGCCGCGGGCATTTCAAATGCAGGGTTTAGGCCATTCAGAATCGACCAGAAAGAACATTCAAACAAGATCGATGATGAAATTATCGCAGAGATACGCAAGTCTCGGTTTGTCGTCGCTGATTTTACCTGTTCGATCCTTTTGGACGAAGATGGGAAACTTCAACCCAACTCCCGCGGTGGCGTATATTATGAAGCAGGGTTCGCGCAGGGTATTGGAATTCCGGTCATATGGACAGTACGAGCCGATTGCCTAAATTATGTCCATTTTGACACGAGACAGTTTGCACACATAGTTTGGAATGGCTCCGAAGATCTCCGAATGAGCCTCACTAATAGGATTAGCGCGATCATCGGCTAAGTTTGAATTGGACCCGTCATTCCGCAGCATTCGCCTGTGCAAGAATGCTTGCAGCGACCTCCTCGATCTTGCCGGCGACCAGTAGCGGTGCACTGCCGACCATTCCGACCTGCGTCTGGCCATTTTCATAGTCGCGGAGCCAGGCGACATTTTCGGCGACGACCAGATAATTGCCGCCACGCGATTTGAGTTCGATGAATTTCATGCAAATGTCTCCTGAGTTTTCAGCCTTTAAGGACAATATGTTGCGTTCGGATAAACATGGGGGGCTTTGGTGAGCTTCGCTGCCGTCATCTTCGACTTCGACGGCGTGATCGCCGACAGCGAGGTGCGGGCGAATCTTTCGCTGGCCGAGAGCCTGACCGCAGCGGGCATGCCAACCACCTATGACGAATGCCTTGCCGAATATTACGGTCACAACTGGCAGGAGGCGCAGCGGCGGATCGAGGCGCGCTTTGGCCGGCCGCTGCCCGCCGATTTTCGCGAGACGCACCGGGTTCGGGCGCGGGCGCGCTTCATGGAGGGTTTCGACGCAGTGCCTGGCGCGCCCGCCTTCCTCGACACGCTCGGCGCGCTGCCGCGCGCGATCGCGTCGTCGAGCCGCGCCGAATATATCGGCTGGGCGCTCGGGCTGTTCGGGCTCGCGCATCATTTCGGCGACCATATCTATAGCGCCGACGGCTGGGACCGCGGCAAGCCGCATCCCGACATCTATCTTGCGGCGGCGAAGGGGCTGGGGGTCGATCCCGCTTCATGCCTGGCGATCGAGGATTCGCCGACCGGCGCGCGCGCCGCAGTCGCGGCGGGGATGACCGTGATCGGCTTTTGCGGCGCGGGGCATATCGTCGACCGCGCCGCGCATGGCGAAATGTTGCGTGGTGTCGGGGTGCACCGGGTTGCGCATCGTTTCGATGAGATCATGATCCTCCCCGTCGCGTAGCGACGGGGAGCGGGGCGTCCGGCAAAAATCGCTGTCCTACAAAATGGCGGGGCGCTAGCTTGGCTTCGATGGTCTTTTTCCAGCCGCTTTCCATGTCTCGCGCAGCCGTGCGCGATCGCCGTTCGGGCGAGAAAGCGGCTGTTCGCGGATGCGAATTCAGTGTGAAGTTGCGCAGTTTTCCGCGCCTTCGCACAATCGCCTCTTCTCCTCGTCATCCCGGACGTGATCCGGGGTCCCGCTCTTTTTCGATCAGGAGTCGAGCGTCAAAAGCTGGACCCCGGATCCAGTCCGTGGTGACGAAGGTGGTGAACGCCCCGAAACCTCGTGGCATCCGTCAATCCGGTGTGAAGTTGCGCAGTTTTGCGCCGTTTTCCATGCGTCAATTCCGGGTGTTCCCGGGCGAAAGCCGGGGGGCAGGTGGCCTGCGCCATGGGTTCGACCTGGACTGTGCTTCTGCCGGGGAACAAGAGGCCGGCAATATGAATTGCGAGTGAAGTTCGGCAATTTTCTGCCATTTTCCAATTCCCCCCAAGGAGACCCGCCATGTGCAATGACCTTACCGAAGCCGATCTCGACCGTGCGGGGCTTCCGGTCGCGCGCCGCAGCTTCACTGCGCTCGCCGGTGCCGGTGCGCTGGCGACGATGCTGCCGGTGCACGCGATGGCGGGAAAGCTGGTCAAGGGCCGCGACGTGACGATCCAGACCGACGACGGGACGTGCGACGCCTATTTCGTCGCGCCGGCCGAGGGCAAGCATCCCGGCGTGCTGGTGTGGCCCGACATCCGCGGCCTGCGTCCGGCCTTTCGCCAGATGGCCGACCGGCTGGCGGGCGAAGGCTATGCGGTGCTGACCGTCAATCCCTTCTATCGCTGGCAGAAATCGCCGGTCGTCGATGCCGCGAACGACTTCAACGACCCGCCGATCCGCGAAAAGCTGTTCGGCTATCTGAAGCAGCTGACCCGGGCGCCGGTGGAGATCGACGCGAAGGCGCATCTCGCGTTCCTCGATGCGCAGGCCGAGGTCGATACGAAGCGGCGGATCGGCACCACCGGCTATTGCATGGGCGGCGCGATGACGATCTACACCGCCGCGCTGAAGCCCGGCCGTGTCGGCGCCGCGGCGAGTTTCCACGGCGGCGGGGTCGGAACCGGCAAGCCCGACAGTCCGCACCTGCTGATCGGCGATACCAATGCGGGCTATTTGTTCGCGATCGCCGACAATGACGACAAGGAAACGCCGAACGAGAAGGTCTTGCTGAAGGAAGCCCTCGCTCCGTCACCGCACTGGCACGAGGTCGAGGTGTATGAGGGCGCGATGCACGGCTGGTGCCCGCCCGACGGCCGCGCCTATAATGAAGCGGCGGCCGAAAAGGCGTGGAGCCGGATGCTCGCGCTGTTCAAGGAGGAGTTGGCCTGATCGGGCCTGCTTCATCAATAGGCCGGGATCTCGACTTCGCATCCCTGCGCACCGGCAATATCCCGGCCTGCACCGGGATGACGATGGCAGAGGCAAGCGGCGCTCAATGCGCGTGCGCGCCGCCGCTTGCGGCGTAGCTGGCGTAGACGCGCTGGCCGCCGGGGCCGAAGCTCATGACCTTATAGGCCTCGCGGTGATCGCCATGTTCCATGCCGGGTGATCCCATCGGCATGCCGGCGACGGCGAGGCCTTTGACACCCTTCGGCTTTTCGAGGAGCAGGCGGGCGATTTCCTTCGCGGGCACATGGCCCTCGATCACATAGCCGCCGACGAGCACGGTGTGGCAGCTGCGCAGCGCTGCGGGCACGCCCTGCTTGTCCTTCACCGCCGTCATGTCGGCCGAATTGACGATCACGGCCTTCTGCCCGAGCGCGCTCTTCACCTGTTCGAGCCATTTGAGGCAGCAGCCGCAGCCCGCGTCGCGGAACATCGTGGAGCCCGCGGCGTGCGCGGTGCCGATGACGGCGGAGAAAGCGGCAAGGGCGAAAAACGCGCGGCGGGCGGGGGACATCGCAAATCCTTTCGGCAAGTCGGGCTGCCAGCCTATAGAGGGACCCCATGAAAGTCCATTTCATCCGGTCGGGCGAGCGGCGTTACGGCATGCGTATCGAGCGTCGCGAAGGTCCCGTGCTGGTCATGGACCCGGCACCGGGGTTCGACCCCGACCTGCCGCACGACATGGTTCATTTCGTCGTCGAGGCGGCAATGGGGTTGAAGACGGGGGTGTTCGGCCAGCTCGCGGCAGGCGGCGACGCAGGCTCGTTCCATGTCGAGGCGGGCGGGGGTTTGCCGGCGAAGGAGCGTCAGCGCGCGGCGCGCAAGCAGGTTGCGAGAGGCGCGAGGCTGGCGAAGGCGCAGGGCCGCGAGGGTCAATTGTCCGAACTCGCCGTCCTGCTGTTCGACGTCGACTGGCGCCGCACGCACCGCCCCGATAGTCCGGCACAGCGCGCGGCGCTTGCCGAGGCCGAACGGACGTGCGCCGCGCTCAGCCCCGACGAACGCGCCCGGATCGATGCGGCGCGGCCGCAGATATTCGACGCGTTCGATCGGCTTTCGCGCCGCTGGCGCCAGTTGCGGCCCGGCGAGGTGCTCGTCCTCGAATGGCCGCATCTTCACCCCATCGGGTAGAGAATATCCTTGCCGACCTGGTGCAGCGCCGACATCACCTCGTCGCTGAGGACCAGGTCCATCGCATCGAGGATCGGGTCGACCTGATCATCGGCGCTGACGCCGACGATCGTCGAGGCGACGAAGTCGTGCTGTTTCGACCAGGCGGTCGCCATCGTCACCGGATGCAGCCCGGCATCGGCGGCGATCTTCAGATAGCGTTCGGTCGCGGCGAGGCTCTTTTCGTTGACGAAGCGGCGGCCCATGGCGGCCTGCCGCCCCTCCATCTTGAGGTAGCGCGAGAAACGCGCGCCTTCGGGGGTCGCACCGTCCTGATATTTGCCCGACAGCACCCCGCCGGCGAGCGGCGAATAGGGGATCAGGCTGACCCCTTCCTGCCGGCAGACCTGCTTCAGCTCGTCCTCGAAGCGGCGGTTGTTGAGGCTGAAATTATTCTGGATCGTGTGGTAGCGCGCGCCGCCGAGCTTCTCCGACGCGGCGAGCGACTTCATCAGCCCCCAGCTCGTCTCGTTCGAACAGCCGAGGATGCGGACCTTGCCGGCGCGGACGAGCTCGTCGAGGGCATCCATCATCTCGTCATAAGGCGCATCATGGTCGGGCCAGTGCGTCTGGTAGAGATCGATATAGTCGGTCTGCAGCCGGATCAGGCTGTCGTCGATAGCCTGCATGATATTCTTGCGGTCGAGCGCGGTCATCCCGCCGCGGCACGGCGATTTGAACCATACATGGCTCGGCCCCGACACCTTGGTCGCGAGGATGATCGCGTCGCGCGGCTTGGTCTTGAGCCAGCGGCCGACGATTTCCTCGGTGCGGCCGACCCATTTGACGTCGGGCGGGACCGGATAGCCCTCGGCGGTGTCGTAGAAATTGATCCCCGCATCGAAGCAGCGGTCGAGGACGCGGAACGCTTCCGCCTCGTCGGTCTGGCTGCCGAAGGTCATCGTTCCCATGCAGATGTCGGACACATGGATGGCGCTTTGGCCGAGGCGGCGGCTTGGCATGGCTCTTGGTCTCCGGTCAAAAGAGGGGAGCGCCGTCCATAGGTTGCGCTTCGCAACCTGGCAATCGGATCAGATGAGCAGCGCCAGCGATCCGACCAGCAGCGCCGCCATCGTCCAGTTGAAGGCGCGCAGCCGCGCCGGGCTCGACAGCCAGCCGCGCAGCGCCTGTCCCATCACCGCCCACAGGCTGGTCGACGGCAGGTTGACGATCCCGAACACGATCGCGACGAGCAGGACCGCAACGAAATTGCGGTCGGGCGCATAGAGCGCGATCGCGGTCAGCGCCATCGACCAGGCCTTGGGATTGACCCACTGGAACAGCATCGCCTGGACAAAGGTCATCGGCTTGCCGGTGGAGCTGCCTGCCGTATCGGGCGCCGCGGCGTTGGCGATTTTCCACGCGAGCCAGAGGAGATAGGCGACGCTCACGACCTTGAGCGCGGTGCCCAATATGGGGAACAGGTCGAACAATCCCATCAGCCCGACGCCGACGAGGACGATCATCAGCGTGAAGCCGATGCCGACGCCCAGCGCGTGCGGCACGGTGCGGCGCAGGCCGAAATTGGCGCCCGATGCCATCAGCATCATATTGTTCGGTCCCGGCGTGATCGACGAGACGAGCGCGAAGGCGGAGAGCGCGACGAGGGTGGTTTGTTCCATGCCGCGCAACTTAATGCGTTTCATCATGCGATATATTGCAAAGATTGGCGGCAATCGAATAGGATATGCAATCTATGACCAAGATGGACACCATTGGCCGCAAGATATTGCATGAACTGTCGCGTGACGGGCGAATCTCGAACCTCGAACTCGCCGATCGGGTGGGGCTTTCGCCGTCGGCGTGCCTGCGCCGCGTGCAGGAACTCGAACGAAGCGGGGTCATCACCGGTTACCGGGCGCAGATCGACCCCGCGAAGCGCGGGCTGGCGTTCATCGCCTATGTCGCGGTCGGCCTGTCGTCGCACACGAAGAAATCGCAGGTGGGGTTCGAGGCCGCGATGGCGACTGCGCCCGAAGTGCGCGAGTGCCACAATATCACCGGCACGATCGAATATCTGCTGCGCGTCGAGACCGAGGATCTGGCCGCATACAAGCATTTCCACACCGACGTGCTCGGGGTGCTGCCGCAGGTCCATTCGATCACCACCTATGTGTTGATGGGCTCGCCGAAGGACGAACGGGCCTGATATCTTCGCGTCCCTCTCTTTCCGCTCCCCCTGAGCTTGTCGAAGGGTCGGTTTCGGCATCCACCCTTCGACAAGCTCAGGGGGAGCGAGAGGAATGGAGGAGCCGCATCTTGAACCGCCGCCCCGGCCATCGCATATCGGTTTCATGACGAAACTCTCCTTCCTCGACCTCGTGCCCGTCACCGATACCGGCACGATAGGCCATTCGCTCGCCAACGCCGCGGACCTGGCCCGTCACGCCGAGGCGCTCGGCTATGAACGCTATTGGGTCGCCGAGCATCACGGCATGGCTGGGATCGCCAGCGCGGCGACGGCGGTCGTGCTGGCGCATATCGGGCAGGCGACCGCGTCGATCCGGATCGGTTCGGGCGGCATCATGTTGCCCAATCATGCGCCGATGGTAATCGCCGAGCAGTTCGGCACGCTCGAAGCGCTGTTTCCCGGGCGTGTCGACCTGGGGCTTGGCCGCGCGCCGGGGTCCGATGGTGTCGTCGCCCGGGCGCTGCGCCGCAATCTCGCGAGCGACGAGCGGCAGTTTCCGCAGGATGTCGTCGAGCTTCAGGCCTTTCTTGCCGGCGACGAGCAGCTCGGCATCCGCGCGGTGCCGGGCGAGGGGACGAAGGTTCCGCTGTGGATATTGGGGTCGAGCCTGTTCGGGGCGCAGCTCGCGGCGATGCTCGGCTTGCCCTACGCCTTTGCCAGCCATTTCGCGCCCGACGCGCTCGACGAGGCGCTCGACATCTATCGCCGCCAGTTCAAGCCGTCGGCGCAATTGTCGCAACCCTATGCGGCGGCGGCGTTCAACGTCTTTGCCGCCGATACGCGCGACGAGGCCGAACTGCTCGCTTCGTCGCAGCAACAGGCGTTCGTCGCGCTGCGCACCGGCAATCCCGGCAAGATGAAGCCGCCGCTGGCGGGCTATAAGGACGCTCTGCCGCCGAATGCGCGCGCGATCCTCGATCATGTGCTGCAATGTTCGGCGGTCGGGACGGTCGATGATGTCGCGGCAGGGTTGAAGGCCTTCATTGCGCGCACGCGCGTCGACGAGGTGATTATCGCTTCGTCGATGTATGATCATGGCGCGCGCAAACATTCGGTGGCGCTGGCGATGCAGGCGGCAAAATCGCTCTGAAGCCTCGTGTTGACGCGGCTCCGGCCGCAGCGGTATAGGGACGCCCCGAGCAAGGGCGGCCCGACCGGGGTCGCCTTTTTACGTTTCGCTTTTTGGAAAGGTGCCTGACATGTCGATCACGCCGCTGATGCCCGTTTATCCCCGGTGCGCAGTGCGTCCGGTTCGCGGCGAAGGTGCGTATCTGATCGGCGAGCGAGGCGAGCGCTATCTGGACTTCGCGAGCGGTATCGCGGTCAACCTGCTGGGTCATGGCCATCCGCATCTGACGAAGGCGATCCAGGATCAGGCCGCGACGCTGATGCATGTGTCGAACCTTTATGGCAGCCCGCAGGGCGAAGCCTATGCGGCGCGGCTGGTCGAAAACACCTTTGCCGATACGGTCTTTCTGACCAATTCGGGCGCCGAGGCGGTCGAGTGCGCGATCAAGACCGCGCGCGCCTATCATTCGAGCGGCGACAATCCGCAGAAGCACACGCTGATCACGTTCAACAACGCCTTCCACGGCCGCACGCTAGGGACGATCTCGGCCACGAACCAGGAAAAACTACGTAAGGGTTTCGATCCGCTGCTGCCCGGCTTCGCCTATGCGCCGTTCGACGACATCAACGCCGCGCTCGACCTGGTCGACGACAATACGGCGGGTTTCCTGGTCGAGCCGATCCAGGGCGAGGGCGGCATTCGCCCGGCGTCGCAGCCCTTCCTGCAGGCGCTGCGCGACGTTTGCGACAAGCGCGACCTAATGCTCGTCTTCGACGAGGTGCAATGCGGCGTTGCGCGGACCGGCCATCTCTATGCCTATGAACATTATGGCGTCACCCCCGATATCATGGCGAGCGCCAAGGGCATCGGCGGCGGCTTTCCGATGGGCGCGTGTCTCGCGACCGAGAAGGCGGCGCGCGGCATGGTCATCGGCACGCATGGGTCGACCTATGGCGGCAATCCGCTGGCCTGCGCGGCGGGGCAGGCGGTGCTCGACGTCGTGCTCGAGGACGGATTCCTCGATCAGGTGAAAGCGACCGGCGAACGGCTGCGCGGCGCGCTCGAGCAACTCATTCCGAACCACGACCAGCTGTTCGACAGCGTCCGCGGCGTAGGCTTGATGCTGGGCCTCAAACTCAATTCGGACAGCCGCGCTTTCGTGGCGCATCTGCGTGACAATCACGGGCTGCTGACTGTCGCGGCGGGCGAAAACGTCGTGCGTGTCCTGCCGCCGCTCAACATCGACGACAGCCATATCGCCGAATTCATCGAGAAATTGTCAGCGGGCGCGGCGAATTATACGCCGCCCGAAAGCTGATGTTTCCGTTCATGTCGAACGGAGAGGCATGATGCGGCATTTCCTGAACCTGTCCGATGCCGGCGGCGATGCGGTAGCGGCGATGCTCGCCGACGCGATCGACCGCAAGGCGGCGCGTGCGGGCTGGCCCAAAGGCAAGGCCGACGCCGACGCGCCGCTGGCCGGTCATGTGCTCGCCATGGTGTTCGAGAAGAATTCGACGCGCACCCGCGCTTCGTTCGACATCGCGATCCGCCAGCTCGGCGGCGCGGCGATGATCATGGACGCGGGCGTGACGCAGCTTGGCCGCGGCGAGACGATCGCCGACACGGCGCGCGTACTGTCGCGCTACGCCGATGCGATCATGATCCGCACCGACGACCATGCGAAGGTCGAGGAACTGGCGGCGCATGCGAGCGTGCCGGTGATCAACGGCCTTACCGACCTGTCGCACCCGTGCCAGATCGTCGCCGACCTGCTGACGGTGGTCGAGAATGGCAAGTCGCTTCCCGGGCTCGAACTTGCGTGGCTCGGCGACGGGAACAATGTTCTTGGATCGCTCATCGAAGCGGCGGGATTGTTCGGCTTCAACGTCCGCGCGGGCTGTCCGCAGGGTTATGATCCCGACCCGTCGTTCGTCGAAACCGCGCGCGCGCAGGGTGCGCGGATCGACATCGTCCGCGACGCGCGCGAAGCGGTGGCGGGCGCCGATCTGGTCGTCACCGACACCTGGGTGTCGATGGGACAGGATCATGCGCATAACAAGCTCGCGGCGATGGCGCCCTATCAGGTCGACGAGCGGCTGATGGCGGCGGCAAAGGGGGATGCGATCTTCCTCCATTGCCTGCCCGCGCATCGCGGCGAAGAGGTCGTCGACGCGGTGATCGACGGTCCGCAGTCGCGGATCTGGGATGAAGCGGAAAATCGCGTTCACGCCCAGAAATCGATCCTGCTGTGGGCGCTCGGCAAGCTGTGAGCGACACCATCGAAACCTGGTTCGACCAGCCTTTGGTCTTCACCATCGCCGCGCGCCATGTGCGCGGGCGCTTCGTGCGGCTGGGCCCCGTGCTGAATACGATCATGGCGGCTCACAGCTATCCGCCGGTCGCCGAGAAACTGCTCGCCGAGGCGCTGGTGCTGACCGTGTTGCTTGGCTCGACGCTCAAGACCGACGGCGGGCAGATGACGTTGCAGGCGCAGACCGGCGGCGGGCCGGTCGAACTGCTCGTCTGCGACTATCGCGGCGGCGAACTGCGCGGCTATCTGAAATTCGACGCCGAACGGCTCGCCGAAGCCGGAGCGGACCCGACCTTGTTCGCGCTGTTCGGCGAAGGTTTTCTCGCGATCACTTTCGACCAGGAAGCGACGGGCGAGCGTTATCAGGGGATCGTCCCGCTCGAAGGCGCGTCGATCGGCGCGGCGGCCGAACATTATTTCGAACAGTCGGAGCAGATCTCCAGCCTGATCAAGCTGGCGGCGCGGCACGATGCCGAGGCCGGCTGCGTCGCGGGCGGCATGCTGTTGCAGCATCTTCCCGAGGGCGAGGTAGGGCGCGATCGGCTTCATACCCGCCACGATCTTCCCGAATGGGAACATGCCAAGACGATCGGCGCGACGCTCAAGGACGCGGAACTGACCGATCCGGCGACCTCGCTCGAGACGCTGGCCTGGCGATTGTTTCATGAAGATGAGGTCCGCGTCGAGGCCGGTGTGCCGGTGACGCGCGGCTGCCGGTGCAGCCCGGACTATTTCGCGGGCGTGCTCGCGCAGTTTCCCGAGACCGAGCGGCGCGACATGGCCGACGAGCAAGGGAAGATCGTCGTCGACTGCGCATTTTGCTCGCGCATTTTCCCGATCGCGCTCGAGGAAATCGTCACCCATCATTGAGCTTATGGCCTGCGGTTCGTCGCAAATTGCGACGGCGAAGCGGGGCAAGCGAGCGCCGAGCGGTTGAAATTCCGGCGGCGCGTTGTTAGCTTGTGTCAAACGGGGTCGCAATTTTGCCCATCGCGGGCAGCCAATGGATAGGTGAAAATGGCGATCTTGTCTCCCTTCGTACGATGGTCCTTTGTGGCGTTCGCCTTTGCCGGCGCGAGCGCGGTTCCGGCGCAAGCGCCGTCGCTCGCGATGCTCGACCGGCTCGAAAAGGGAAGCTGGCAGCTGCGCGAACGCGGCAAGGATGATGTCGTGCGGACCATTTGCGTCGGCGACGCGCGGCGGATGATCCAGATCTATCACCCAAGGTCGGGCTGTTCGCGCTACATCATCGAAGATGTGCCGAATTCGGTGACGGTCCATTATACCTGCCCCGGGGCAGGGCATGGCCGCACGAGCATTCGCGCCGAAACCAACCGCCTCGTCCAGATCGACACGCAGGGCATTGCCGATGGCCGGCCGTTCTCGCAGGCGATCGAGGCACGGCGGGTCGGCGCCTGCACCGCGGGAAATTGACCGCGATTTCGTAACATGATGTTAACCATCGGGGATTATTTGGTGGTTATGGCGCACTGATGTGTGTCTTCTCCCTAACGGCTTCATGCCGAACTGGGCCGTGCAGCGACAGCCGTGCGGCCCGTTTCTTTTGGCGTTATGACATTCGGCTCGTGGCAAATGTCCGGTTTCCGGCCGATTGCTGCCGTTCCGTCCATCGTCACCCCGGACTTGATCCGGGGTCCCGCTTGACCTCGAAAACCGTCGGCGCCCTCAAAAAAAGCGGGATCCCGGGTCAAGCCCGGGATGACGAAGCTGTAGAAAGCGACGTCCGCTCCCCACCCCAATGCCGCCATCCGCCCTTCAGCAAGCCATCTTCCTCCCGTCGCACTCCTGCCGCGGCGCTTGCATGGGCCGGGTCGCAGGCGTATCGGGCGCCGATGCAGAATCTTGCCGGAAAAACGTTGATCGTCCTTTTGTCGGGCGGTTTGGACTCGATGGTTTGCGCCGGGATGGCGCGCGAGGCCGGGGCGCGCATCGTCGCGCTGACGATCGATTATAACCAGCGCCACCGCGTCGAACTCGAATCCGCGGCGCGCATCGCCGAATATGTCGGGGCCGCCGAGCACATCGTCCTGCCGCTCGACCTGCGCCGTTTCGGCGGATCGGCGCTGACCGCCGATATCGACGTGCCGAAGAACGGCGTAGAGGGCGATGTTCCGGTGACCTATGTCCCCGCCCGCAACCTGATTTTCCTGTCGCTGACGCTGGGTCTTGCCGAAGCGCGCCAAGCGCAGGATATCGTGATCGGCGTCAACGCGCTCGATTATTCGGGCTATCCCGATTGCCGTCCGGAATTCATCGCGGGCTTCGAGGATCTCGCCCGGCTCGCGACGCGCGATGGCGACAAGGGCGTCGATTTTCATATCCATGCGCCGCTCCAGCATATGACCAAGGCCGATATCGCGGCCGAGGCGGCGCGACTGGGCATGGACGCGGGGATGAGCTGGTCATGCTACGACCCGGCGCCCGGGGGGCTGCATTGCGGCCTGTGCGATAGCTGCCGCCTGCGCAGCAAGGGCTTCGCCGACGCGGGGATTGCCGACCCGACGCGTTACGCCTGATCCGATGGCCTACGCCGTCAAAGAGATTTTCCTTACCCTTCAGGGGGAGGGCGCACAGGCGGGGCGCCGCGCCGTCTTCTGCCGCTTTTCAGGCTGCAATCTGTGGACCGGGCGCGAAAAGGATCGCGCCAGGGCGACCTGCCAGTTTTGCGATACCGATTTCGTCGGCACCGACGGGACGCTGGGCGGGAAATATGCCGACGCGGCGGCGCTCGCCGCGATCATCGCCGAAAGCTGGGGCGCGGCTTCGGCGGATCGTTATGTCGTGCTGACCGGCGGCGAGCCGATGCTGCAGGTCGATGACGCGCTGATCGACGCGCTGCACGGCCATGGTTTCACGATCGCGATCGAAAGCAACGGGACCTTGCCCGTCCCGCGCCGCATCGACTGGATCTGCATCAGCCCCAAGGCAGGCAGCGAGCTGGTCCAGACGAGCGGCGACGAATTGAAACTGGTCTGGCCGCAACCCGGTAGCGACGTCGAACGGCTGGCCGCGCTTGATTTCACGCATCGCCTGATCCAGCCGCTCGACGATCCGAATGCCGCGGACAATGTGCGGAAATGCATCGATCTGGTGATGGGTGATCCGCGCTGGCGGCTGTCGCTGCAGGCGCACAAGAGTCTGGGGCTGCGCTGACGCGCCCGGCTATTCGGTCTTCTTTGCGGGCGTTTCGGCGGCCACGGTCTTTTTCGTTGCCGGGGCGGCAACCGCTTCGGGATTTTCAGCTTCGCCGCTGGCGGCTTCGGCATCGCCGGCTTCATCCTTGGCTTCTTCCGCCTTTGCTGCCGGTTTTGTGCCATCGTCGGGGACGCTGTTGTCGACCGCGGTGCCGTCGGTGCTCGCGTCGTCGAGGATGATCATCGAATCGCTGATCGTTCCGGGCTGAACCTCGACCGCGTCGAGCTTGGCGGTCGATTTGCCGCCGGTGTCGCCGCCGCCACAGGCCGCGAGCGAAAGGAGGAAGAGCGAGGGAAGAAGGATACGGGTCATGCGCCGTTCCTAATCGCTTGCCCGAAGCTTGTCGAGAAACGCGGGCAGGCTTTCCGCCAGCGCGGCATCGACATCGCCGAACGAGGCGGGCTTCCCCAGCGCAGCAAGGCTCGTCACGGGGAATTCGGCAATACCGCATGGCACGATGCCGCCGAAATGCGACAGATCGGGCGCGATGTTGAGCGAAAAGCCGTGCAAGGTAACCCAGCGCCGCACGCGCACGCCGATTGCGCCGATTTTTGCTTCGCGGCCCTGCGTATCGTCGGTCCAGATGCCGATCCGCCCCTCTGCGCGGCGCGCCTCGACACCCAGCAAGGCGAGCGTGTCGATCACCCAGCCTTCGATCGCCGCAACATAGGCCCGCACATCGCGCCCGCGCCGCGACAGGTCGAGCTGGACATAGCCGATGCGCTGGCCCGGGCCATGATAGGTGTATCGCCCGCCGCGTCCGGCGTCATGGACGGGAAAGCGCGGGTCGAGCAGTTCGGCCGGATCGGCGCTGGTGCCCGCGGTGTAGAGCGGCGGATGCTCGAGCAGCCAGATGCGTTCGTCGGCCGCGCCGGCGTGGATGGCGGCGGCGCGTACTTCCATGTCGGCAAGCGCTTCGGCATAGTCGATAAGACCGGACGTGATCGTCCATTCGGGATGGCGGAGGCGGTGCATCGCACCGGCTATCTGGCGCGTCAAGGCGCCGCGCGCAAGGGGGGAGCGGACGATCGGTGACAAGGCTGGACAGACGGGGCGAAGATTGCCAGTCTCGCCAGATCAGGATCGGAAAAAACGATGGGGTATCAATGGTAAAATTCGACATGGGTGCGGCGTGGGAAGACAGCGTGACGCTGCTCAAGTCGCACACGGCGCTGACCGGCACCATCGCCGCCGTCTTTCTGTTCCTTCCGACATTGGCGGTCAGCTGGTTCGGCCCGGCGCCGATCGAACCCGCCGCGGGTGCGACCTTCCAGCAGATGATGACGAGCTTTCAGGAAAGCGCGCGGCAGGCGATCCCCTATCAATTGCTGGTGGCGGTGATCGCCGCGATCGGCGGCGTCGGCATATTGCGGCTGTGGCTGTCGCGATCGAGCGTCAGCGTCGGCGACGCGCTGGCTTTCGCGTTCAAGATGATCCCGACGATGATCGCGGTGCAGTTCCTCATGGGGCTCGCGGTCGGCCTGGTCGCCGTCGTGCTGATCGTTCCCGGCGCCGCACTTGGTGGGGCGCCGGGCATGCTTCTGCTTTTCGTGGGGCTGATCGCCTTCATCGCGCTCTGCGCCTATCTGTGGGGGCGGGTCGCCGTGGCGCCGGCCCTGATCGCCGACCGCATCCAATATAACCCGGCAGCGGTGCTTCAGGAAAGCTGGTCGCTGACCCGGGGCAATGGCTGGCGGATCTTCCTGTTCCTGTTCCTGGTGACCTTGGTCGTCGGCATCGCGGGTCTGATCGTCGGGCTCATCGTGGGCGCGATCGGCGGAACGGGTGAGGGCGCCGGGCGCATGCTGATGGGGCTTGCAGAGGCCGGCTTCGCCGCGATCAGCGGCATCGTGACCCTCGCGATCAGCGCCGCGGCTTATCGCCAGCTATCGGTTGGGGGGGCATCCGACATATTCCAGTGATCGCGATGATGGCTGGACGGGCGAATGGGCCGCAACATGGGAGCATATGGCAGGATTTTGCGCCGGACAGGCGAAGGAACACAGGAGAAGCGAGTTTAACAGCAGGGGAAAGAAGATGGTCAAGATGAGTATAGGAGCGGCCTTTTCGGAAACATTCGATTTCCTGAAGGCCAATTGGACGCAAATGCTGCTCTGGGTGGGCGGCGCGGTCGTCGTGCTGGCTTTGCTGGGCTATCTGATGCTGGGCTCGACCTTCCAGATGATGGCCATGTCGGCCGGCGATCCATCGGCGATGATGGGCGCGATGGGCCGCATCTTCCTGTTCGCTCTCGTCGCCGCGGTGGTGCTCTACGCCGCCTCGATGTTGATCTGGCGCGGCGGGCTTCATCCTGGCGAAGCGCCGAATTTCGGCTGGGCGTTGCAAGCGGGTCCGGCTTTCGCCTTCGGCATGTTTGTCGTTTTCATAGCGGTCTATATCGTGCTGATGATCATCATGTTTGTCCTCGCGCTGATTTTCGGCGCGGCGTTCGCGGGTGCCGGGGGCTTTTCGCCGACCGCCCTGCAATCGGGCGCGCTCGGTGGCGGAGCGATTGCGTTGATGATCGTCTTTTATGCCGCGATCATCGTCTTCTTCCTCTGGCTTTTCGCTCGCCTGTCGGTCGCAGGTCCGGTGATGGCCGACCGGTTGACGCGCAATCCGGTCACCGGCATCACCGAATCATGGCGACTCACCGGCGCGTCGCAGTGGACGATCGTCGGCTTTTACGTCCTCATTTTCATTCTTTCGCTCGTTTATGGCTTTATCGCCGGACTGATCTTTGGCGGCATCATGGGTGCCGCGGCGAGCGGTGGGTCGGGAGTGGGTACGATCATCTCGATGATCGTCCTGGCACTTCTTGTCTATGTCCCGCAGCTGCTGCTGTCGTTCGCGATGCCGATCGGCATCTACCGGGCCATCGGGCAGCGGACATCGGGTGACGTCTTCGCCTGATTCTTCTCGCGAAGTGTAAAGAGGGGCGCTCCGGAAACGGGGCGTCCTTTTCGCATCAGCTCCATTTGGCGAGCGGCGGCAGGCTCATCAGGATCGCGTCGATATTGCCGCCGGTCTTGAGCCCGAACAGCGTGCCGCGGTCGTAGACAAGGTTGAATTCGGCATAGCGGCCGCGCCAGACGAGCTGCTCGTCGCGCTCGGCGTCGGTGAAGGGCTGGTTCATCCGGCGGCGCACGATCTGCGGGAAGATGTCGAGGAACGCCTCGCCGACCGCTTGCGTCAGCTGGAAATTACGGTCGAATTCGGCATCGTCGCCGCATTCGAGATGATCATAGAAAATGCCGCCGACCCCGCGATGGACGCCGCGGTGCGGGATATAGAAATAATCCTCGGCCCATTTGGCATAGCGTTCGTAGACATCGGGGCCAAAGGGCGTGCATGCTGCCCGGAACCGCGCGTGAAAGGCGTCGGTATCCTCGGCATAGGGGATGGGCGGGTTGAGATCGGCGCCGCCGCCGAACCAGCGTTTCGTCGTGACGAGGAAGCGCGTGTTCATATGCACCGCCGGCACATGCGGGTTCGCCATATGCGCGACGAGACTGATGCCGGTCGCGAAAAAGCTGGGATCCTCACCCGCGCCGTGGATCGATGCCGCAAAGTCGGGCGCAAACTGGCCGCCGACGGTCGAGACATTGACCCCGACCTTTTCGAATATCTTGCCGGTCATCACGCCGCGGACGCCGCCGCCGCCGTCGCCGGGGGCGACTCCTTCGGCTTCGCGGTCCCACGGCGTGTAGCCGAAGCGCGCGTCGCTGCCCGCTTCGCTTTCGATAGCCTCGAACTCGGCGCAAATCCGGTCGCGCAGCGATTCGAACCAGTCGCGCGCCGCCTGTTGCTGGGGATCGAGCGAAATCATGACGGAAAGCCTTTCGTCTGCCTGAGTGCTTCGGCGAGCGCGATGCCAGCCGCCACCGCGACATTCAAGGAGCGAAAGCCCGGCTGCATCGGAATCGCGACCCGCTCGGCCGCGGCGGCGTGGACATGCGGCGGCACCCCCGATGATTCCGCGCCGAGCAGCAGAATGTCTCCGGCGGCGAAGGCGAAGACGGGGAGGGGAGTTGCGCCCGCCGTCGTGAACAGGACAAGCCGCCGGTCCGCGGCGGCGCTCCAGCTCTGAAAGGCTGGCCAGTCGGCGTGCCGCGTCACATTGGCGCGCGTCGCATAGTCCATGCCCGCGCGCCTCAGCGCGCCGTCCGAAAAGGGAAAGCCGCAAGGCTCTATGATATGGGCGGGCACGCCGAAACAGGCCGCGGTGCGCAGCGTCGTGCCGACGTTACCCGCGATATCCGGCTGAAACAGGGCGATTTCCATCGGCAGGCCATAACCGCGACCGCGCCGGGAATCGAGGGGCTTGGCCGCGATGCCGGGATAGAGCGAAAGAAGGGGAAATTGCCTGTTGGCAAGCCCCGGATGTGCGGCTATCAGGCCCGGAATTCCCGGAGGGGCCGCCGGGCGCGCTGCTTTCGTGCGTGCGCAACAGGGTGGCCACCTTCCGAGAAATATTGTCGTTTCACCCATGCAAGGGCAGTCGAATGGCCAGTGAATCCGAACTCAACGCCGGCATCGAAGATGGCGTGCGGCGCCGGGACTTTATCAATATCGCGGCAGTGAGTTTCGCGGGTGTCGGTGCGGTGGCGGTCGTCCTGCCGCTAGTCAACCAGATGAACCCGTCGGCCGACGTGCTCGCGCTGTCGTCGACCGAAATCGACATTTCGGCGATCCAGCCGGGGCAGGCGATCAAGACGAGCTGGCGCAAGCAGCCGGTGTTCGTCCGCAACCTCGTCGCCAAGGAAATCGCCGAAGCCAAGGCGGTTCCGCTCGGTGACCTGCGCGATCCGCAGACGATCGACGAGCGCACCAAGCCGGGCAAGGAAAACTGGCTGATCACACTGGGCGTCTGCACCCATTTGGGCTGTGTTCCGCTGGGTGCTGCCGAGGGCGAGAATCGCGGCGATTTCGGCGGTTATTTCTGCCCGTGCCATGGTTCGCACTACGACACCGCGGCGCGCATCCGTAAGGGCCCGGCACCCAAGAATCTGGTTGTGCCGCCCTATGAATTCACCAGCGACACCGTCGTGACGATCGGCTGAGGAGCGAGATAAGATGAGCTTTCCCTGGGCCAAGAACTACGAACCGCAGCAGCCGCTGATGAAGTGGCTGGACGAGAAGCTGCCGCTGCCGCGCCTCGTCTATAATGCAATCGGCGCCGGCTATCCCGTGCCGCGCAACCTCAACTATTTCTGGAACTTCGGCGTTCTCGCCGGCGCCGCGCTCGCGATCCAGATCATCACCGGCATCGTGCTGGCGATGCATTATGCCGCCAATGCGACGGTCGCGTTCAACTCGGTCGAGCATATCATGCGCGACGTGAACGCCGGCTGGTTCATCCGCTATGCGCATATGAACGGCGCGAGCATGTTCTTCATCGTCGTTTATCTCCACATTTTTCGCGGCCTTTATTACGGTTCGTACAAGGCGCCGCGCGAAATGGTGTGGCTGCTCGGCGTCGTGATCTTCCTCCTCATGATGGCCACCGCCTTCATGGGCTATGTGTTGCCGTGGGGCCAGATGAGCTTCTGGGGCGCGCAGGTGATCACAGGCTTCTTCTCGGCGATACCGATCGTCGGCGAACCGGTGCGCGAATGGCTGCTCGGCGGCTTCGTGCCCGACAACGCCACGCTCAACCGCTTCTTCTCGCTGCACTATCTGCTGCCGTTCGTGATCCTGGGTGTCGTCATCCTGCACATCTGGGCGCTGCACATTCCGGGGTCGAACAATCCGACCGGCATCGAGGTGAAGGATGAGCAGGACACGGTTCCGTTCCATCCCTATTACACCGCGAAGGACGGCTTCGGGCTCGGCATCTTCCTGCTGATCTTCGTCGCGCTGACCTTCTTCAGCCCTAATGCGCTCGGTCACGCCGACAATTATATCCCGGCGAACTCGCTCTCGACCCCGGCGCATATCGTTCCCGAATGGTACTTCCTGCCCTTCTACGCGATCCTGAAGGCCTTCACCTTCAACTTCCTGTGGATCGACGCGAAGCTGTGGGGCGTCATCGCGATGTTCGGTTCGATCGCACTGCTGTTCTTCCTGCCCTGGCTCGACAGCTCGCCGGTGAAGTCGTCGACCTATCGTCCGCTGTACCGCATCTTCTTCTGGATCCTCGTCGTCGACGTGTTCCTCCTCGGTTGGTGTGGCATGCAGCCGGCGGAGCAGCCGTGGGTGATCCTGAGCCAGCTCGGCGCGATCTATTACTTCGCCCACTTCCTGGTCATTCTGCCGATCGTGTCGCGGATCGAACGTCCGCTGCCGATGCCGAATTCGATCACCGAGGCGGTTCTCGCCAAGCATGCCGACACGTCGTCGGCGGCCACGGCCTGAGCGCCGGACTTTAATAGGAGCTGATAAAGCCATGGTTCGTCCGCTCGGTTTTCTCGTCGGTCTTGGTTTCATTACGGCGTTGGTGCTCGCGATTCTCACGACGCCGCTGGCCAATGAACACAACGCCACGCACGAGTTTCATAAGCATCCCGAAAAGCTGAAGCTCGCCAGCGATGGCCTGGTTCCGCACTGGGACAAGGCGCAGTTGCAGCGCGGCATGCAGGTGTACAAGGAAGTCTGTTCGGCTTGCCACAGCCTGCACCTCGTCGCGTTCCGCGACATCGGCGAACTCGGTTATACCGAAGGCCAGGTAAAGGCCTTTGCCAAGGGTTTCCAGGTTCCGTCGATCAACCCCGACACGGGTGAGCCGGCGACGCGCGATGGCCTCTCGTCGGATTATTTCCCGTCGCCCTATGCGAACGAAACCGCGGCGCGTGCAGCGAACAACAATGCGTTGCCGCCCGACCTGTCGCTGATCACCAAGGCGCGCGAAGGCGGCAAGGACTATGTCTATTCGCTGCTGACCGGCTTCCAGAACCCGCCGGCCAACCTGCCTGCGGAACTCAAGCCAGGCACGGGGCTGCACTACAACCCCTATTTCGCGAACCTCAACCTCGCGATGGCACCGCCGCTGACCAAGGGGCAGGTGACTTTTGCCGACGGATCGCCGAACGATGTAAAGAGCATGGCGGCGGACGTCACCGCGTTCCTCGTCTGGACCGCCGAGCCCAAGCTGGTGAAGCGCGTGCAGGTTGGTTATGCGGCTTTCCTCTTCCTGCTGATCTTCAGCGTGCTGACCTATCTGTCGTACCGGAACATCTGGGCCGACAAGAAGCATTGAGCGATTTAGGGAGGGCGGCCGTTTCATGATCGCCCTCCCGCCTCAGCCGGACCTCGACCTCGCTAGTCTCGTCCGCACGATTCCGGACTTTCCCAAGCCGGGCATCCAGTTTCGGGATATCACGACATTGATCGGCGACGCCGCAGGCTTCGCTGAAAGCGTCCGGCGGCTGAGCGAGATCGCGGCGGTTCATCGCCCGGACTTCATCGTCGCGGTCGAGGCGCGGGGTTTCCTGTTCGGGGCCGCAATGGCGACCGCGATGGGGCTTGGCGTCGTACCGGTGCGCAAGGCCGGCAAGTTGCCAGGAGTCACGATCGGCGTCGATTACGAACTGGAATATGGCGTCGACCGCCTTGAACTGCACGAAGGCGCCATCGCGCCAGGGCACCGTGTCGTCCTGGTCGACGACTTGCTGGCGACCGGCGGCACCATCCTTGCGACCGCCGCGCTGATGCGCAATGCGGGGGCGGAGGTGGCAGCGGCGCTGTTCGTGATCGATCTGCCCGACCTTGGCGGATCGCGGCGGCTGGCCGATGCCGGACTTGCCTGCGAAACGCTGATCGCTTTCGACGGCGACTGACCGGGGCGGGGCGTCGCGCGCGTGGAGCAGCTTGCCCTTCTCGAAAAGCTCCTGTCGGGCGATCGCTTGCGAATGGCGGCACTGGCTGCGGTCGCAGCACTGAGGCTGCCCGATTGCTGGATCGGCGCCGGTTTCGTTCGCGACGCCGTCTGGGATTATCGCCACGGCCGCCAGCCAGTGCCGCCATTTGGCGATGTCGACGTCCTCTGGTTCGCGCCCGATGCCTCGGGCAAGGATGTTGATCGCGATATCGAGCGGCAGCTTCGCGTATCGATGCCGGACATGCGCTGGTCGGTCAAAAATCAGGCGCGAATGCATCGGCACAATGGCGATACACCCTATCATTCGGTCGCCGACGCGATGACGCATTGGCCGGAGACGGCGACGGCGGTGGCGGCGCGTCTCGAAAATCGCCGGGTGGAAATCTGCGCGCCGCTCGGCCTTGACGATCTTTTTGCATTGCGTGTGCGGCCGACCGCGGCCTTTCGTTTGGAGAAGCGTGGCGTTTTCGACGAACGGATATCGTCGAAATGCTGGGTTGAGCGTTATCCGTCGCTGGTGGTCCTGGACGATTAGGGTGAGATAAGGGCCGGGTTGCTGGTTCTGCGGGGCGAGAAGCGGCTGTGTCGGTCGCAAACCCGCAATTGAGATGGCTGCTTCCGGCCGGAAGCTGCCGTTCCCTTTATCGTCACCCCGGACTTGATCCGGGGTCCCGCTTGAAGTCGAAACCTGCGCTACCCTCAAGAAAGCGGGATCCCGGGTCAAGGCGGAAGAGCCGAGGGTCTCCTCCGCGGATGACGAAGGTGAGTGGAACTCATGGCAGCTCCCCACCCCAAAACCGATATCCGATCTGAAGAAGCGGTTGGACCGTCCTCCGGCTATTGACATTATTGTCAGCGGCTGGAACCTTGCTTTCTCCAGCAGGAGCTTATCGCTTGGCAACGACCGCCTTGCCCTCGACCGGCGCCGCCCCGGAATCTTCTGCGCTGCGCCCGCGCACGGTTGCGGCTTATGCCGCGACGGCGGGGCCGACCGTGATTCTCGGGCTGCCGTTCAGCGTCTATCTGCCGCCTTATATTGCTGAAGGCGGGGTGATTTCGGTTGCGCTGGTCGGACTGCTCTTTTCGCTGACGACGATCTGGGATGGGGTGGTCGACCCGCTGATCGGGACGCTGGTCGACCGCGTGCGCACCGGGCTCGGGGCGCACCGGCGCTGGATGCTGCTGGCGATCGTGCCGCTATCCCTGCTGCTGCTCGCGTTGGTGACCGTGGGCGACGCGCTGCCTTTTGCCGCCCTCTTCGTGATGATGGTGTTCTTCTATTCGAGTTACAGTCTTTATGAGGTCGCGCAGCTTTCGTGGGGTGCGGCGCTGGTGCGCTCGCCCGCCGACAGCGCGCTGCTCTACGGGATGCGTGACTGGTTCTCGAAGATCGCGCTGATCCTGGCCTTTGCCGCGCCCGCGGCGGCACAATTGCTGATTCCGGGAATCAGCCTGCAGGGCCGGATCATGGCTTATGCCAGCATCTTCCTGATCATGGTGCCGATCGCGCTGTTCGCATGTCGCCGCGTCCCGTCACGCGCAGTCGTCGCCGAACCGGGCATCGGCTGGCGCCACGAAATTCGCGCCTCACTCTCGTTTCCGCCGCTGATGCTGCTGCTCGGCGTTCAGTTCCTCAACAGCTTCGCTTTCGGGTCACTGACCTCGCTGTTCGTCTTCTTTGCCGCCGCGGTGCTCGACCTCGATGCGCAGAGCGCGGTGCTGCTCTTTGCGAGCTTCATCGGCGGTGCGCTGGCTTCGCCGCTCTGGACGTTCCTGGCGCGGCGTTTCGGCAAGCCGCCGATGATGATGGCAATGGGTCTGCTCATTTCGGGGCTGCTCGTCGCGACCCTGTTCCAGCGGCCTGACGGGATCGGGCAGGCGGTAGGTTTTTCGCTGGCGCTCGGGACCGGTTTTGTCGGACTGTTGTTCACTTACTCGATGCTCGCCGACCTGATTCCGCGCGACGCCGAGCGGTGCGGACGGAACCGCTCGGCTTTCTTGTTCGCACTGCTGAACCTGATGCAGAAATTCGGCGTCGCCGCCGCGATTGCAGTGAGTTACGCCATGCTCGATATCGTCGGCTTCGATCCGCGGAACGGAGCGGCGGCGGCGCGCGAGTTGCACCTGTTGTTCGCATTGCAGCCGACGACGAGCTGGATCGTCATGGCCGGGCTGCTCATGCTGATACAGCGCACGCTTGCGCGCACGCCCATCCGCGTTTGACTTGCAATCGCCGCACGGCGCAAGTAAAGGCCGCCCATTCGGACAGATGCGCCGTTTTCCTTCCGCCTTTCGCCGACATGCTCGGGGAGGGTGGGCGGACTATTGCCCGAAACGCGCTTGACGCGCCGGGTACGGCAACCCATCTGGCTAGATATTATTGAACGTTTTTTTAAGGCAGGACGATCGACATGGCCAAGACCAGCATCGGCGAATTCGTCAATCAGGTGAAATCGGAAGCCACGAAGATCGTCTGGCCGACCGGCCGCGAAACGGTGCAGACGACGATCATGGTGCTGATCATGACCACGATCCTCGCGCTCTTCTTTGTCGGCGTCGACACGGTTTTCAACGCGATCGTCGGCTGGCTGACGTCGCTCGCGCGCTGATTGGCGCGACTTTTACGGATTTCAGGGACAGGACACGCAGACTTATGGCGCGCTGGTACATCATTCACGCCTATTCGGGCTTCGAGAACAAGGTACGCGATTCGGTGGTTGCCGAAGCCGAGCGCATGGGGCTGACCCAGCTGGTCGAAGCGGTCGAAGTGCCGGTCGAGACCGTCACCGAGGTGAAGCGCGGCAAGAAGGTCCAGGCCGAACGCAAATTCTTCCCCGGCTATGTGCTCGCCAAGCTGACGATGACCGACGATGTCTATCACCTCGTCAAGAACACCCCGAAGGTCACCGGCTTTCTGGGGTCGATGGGCAAGCCGCAGGCGATCAGTGAAGCCGAGGCCGCGCGCATCCTGAACAGCAAGGAAGAAGCTGCGGCACGTCCGAAGCAGGAAATCCGCGTCGATTACGAAATCGGCGATCAGGTCAAGGTGCTCGACGGTCCTTTCGCCAGCTTCAACGGGCTGGTCGAGGAACTCGATTTCGAAAAGGCGCGCGTCAAGGTGTCGGTGTCGATCTTCGGTCGCGCCACCCCGGTCGAACTCGACTTCGAACAGGTCGAACGCATGAAGTGACGGCCTTTGCCGTCGCTCGCCAGCTGGAATGGATGAACACATGCGCCTGACTCCAACCGAGATTCAGGCGCGTGCCGACCGTGCGCGCGCAATCCATGCATCGATCGATCGGGACAAGGTCGTGCGCCGTGTCGTAAGCTTGTTCGACCTCGAAGCTGCGGACGAACCCGACGAATTCACTTTTCCGGCGTTCAGGAAGCCGACCCGCGATCGCATCTTCGGCGGGCAGGTGATTGCGCAGGCGATGGTTGCCGCTGCGCGGACCGTCGATCCCGGCAAGGATGTCCACTCGCTCCATGCCTATTTCCTGCGCGGCGGCGATGAGACCAAGCCGCTGCATTTTCGCGTCCACCGCGATTTCGACGGGCGCAGTTTTGCCAATCGCCGCGTCGTGGTGCGTCAGGACGGCAAGGTGATCTTCAACCTGACCGCTTCGTTCCAGGCGCCCGAGCAGGGCCTTGCGCACCAAGCGCCGATGCCCGACCTGCTGCCGCCCGAACAATGCCGCGATTTCGGAGACGTCATCGCCGCCGATCCGTTGATCGACGATGCCCGGCTCGCGCAGATGGCGGGCTTTCATCCGTTCGAGGTGCGCAGCTTTCGTCCGCCCGCCGGGGCGGCGTCGACGATGCATTATGAATGGTTTCGCATCGCCGCGCCGGTCGGCGACGATCCACTGATCCATCGCGCGCTGCTCGCCTATGCATCGGACATGGGGCTGCTGTCGTCGGCGATGGTGCCGCACGGGCTGAACTGGACGCAGCCGGGGCTGTTTTCGACCAGCCTCGACCATGCGATGTGGTTTCACGACGATATCCGGGTGGACGACTGGTTCGTCTATGTGATGGACAGCGACTGGTCCGGCGGCGGACGCGGGATCAATCGCGGGCTGGTTTATCGGCAAGACGGCACATTGATTGCATCGGCGGTCCAGGAAGGGCTGATCCGCGTCGTTCCCCAAGGGTAAAGCTTGCCTTGCGGCCGGTTTGCAGCTAACGGCGCCGCTTCGCGTCAGACACGGACGTGATTCCGCGCGGGAGGAAGGGGTGATGCCCTTCTGTTCGACCGCTTATTTTGAGGTCCACCGGAAACGGCGGGCCGACAGAAAGAAAGGAGGCCATCATGGCCAAGAAAATCAGCGGCTACATCAAGCTGCAGGTGCCCGCTGGCACCGCGAACCCGTCGCCGCCGCTCGGGCCGGCGCTCGGTCAGCGCGGCGTCAACATCATGGAATTCTGCAAGGCGTTCAACGCCGCGACCGATTCCATGGACAAGGGCACGCCGACCCCGACCATCATCACCGTCTTTGCCGACAAGAGCTTCTCGTTCGTCACCAAGACGCCGCCGGCGACCTATCTGATCAAGAAGGCCGCGAACCTGAAATCGGGTTCGAAGGAGCCCGGCAAGATCAGCGGCGGCAAGATCGCACGCTCGAAGCTCGCCGAAATTGCCGAGATCAAGATGAAGGATCTCAACGCGAACGACATCGAACAGGCGACGAAGATCATCGAGGGCAGCGCGCGCTCGATGGGCCTCGAAGTGACGGAGGGCTGAACCCATGGCCAAGCTGACCAAGAAGCAAAAGGCCCTTGAGGGCAAGGTTGACGCGCTGAAGCTTCACCCCGTCGACGAAGCGATCAAGACCGTTCGCGAGCTGGCCTCGGCCAAGTTCGACGAAACGCTCGAAATCGCGATGAACCTCGGTGTCGATCCGCGCCACGCCGACCAGATGGTCCGCGGCGTCGTGACGCTGCCCGCCGGTACCGGCAAGGACGTCAAAGTCGCGGTCTTCGCGCGCGGCGACAATGCCGACAAGGCGCTGGCCGCCGGTGCCGACAAGGTCGGTGCCGAAGACCTGATGGAAGACATGCTCGCGGGCAACCTCGACTATGGCCGCGTCATCGCGACGCCGGACATGATGGGCATCGTCGGCCGCCTCGGCAAGACGCTGGGTCCGAAGGGCCTGATGCCGAACCCGAAGCTGGGCACCGTGACCCCGAACGTCGCCGAAGCCGTGAAGGCCGCCAAGGGCGGTCAGATCGAATTCCGCGTCGAAAAGGTCGGCATCATCCACGCCGGCCTCGGCAAGCTGTCGTTCGGCGAGGAAAAGCTCCGCCAGAACTTCGACGCCTTTGTCGACGCGATCGTCAAGGCCAAGCCGTCGGGCGCGAAGGGCAAATATGTCCGCAAGATCGCGCTGTCGTCGTCGATGGGCCCGGGTGTGAAGGTCGATACGGCCGACGTCACCGGCGCCTGATTTCGGCACCACCACGATTTAGGGAAGGGCCGGGGGAACTCCGGCCCTTTTCTTATGGCGGCTTGGGGTGGGGAGCTGCCATGAGCTCCACTCACCTTCGTCATCCGCGGAGGAGACCCGTGGCCCTTCCGCCTTGACCCGGGATCCCGCTTTTTTGAGGATAGCGCAGGTTTCGACGTCCAGCGGGACCCCGGATCAAGTCCGGGGTGACGAAAAAGGGAACGGCAGCTAACGGCCGCCAGCGGTCATTCCGGCCGGCGAAATTCGATCAAATCCCATTTATTGCCATAGAGATCGAGAAACACCGCTACCGTACCATAATCGGCCTCGACCGGTTCACGCTCGATCCGCACGCCTTTGTCGAGCAGGCGCTGATAGTCGCGGGCGAAATCGTCGGTTTGCAGAAACAGGAAGACGCGCCCGCCCGCCTGATCGCCGGTGAACTTCGCCTGTTCTTCATTCGCGGCGCGGGCGAGCAGGATCGTCGCCCCACCCGGCGGATTGCCCGGCGGTGCGACGAGAACCCAGCGCTTGTCCTGCGCCGGCTGATAGTCGTCGGCGACGAGAGTAAAGCCCAGTGTTTCGACATAAAAGTCGATCGCTTCGTCATAATCGCGGACGACCAGCGCGACATGGGCGAGCGATTGCTGCGTCACTCGCGCAGCCCGCGGAGCGCCGCGCCGGCGGCGAACGGCCCGATCATGCTAAGCAGCAAGCTGGTCGCGGCGAGCAGCTTGACGGCGCCGCGTCCCGACGGATCGAGCATCCCGGCGCCGAAGATCAGCAGCGGGATCGCCAGCGGCAGGATGAGCAGCCCGCCGATCGCGCTGCCCCCGCGCAATCCGGCGGTCAGCGCGGCGCTGAGCACCGCGAGCGACGCGAGGGCGGGGATGGCGATGGCAAGGCCGGTCGCGACGAGCGTGATTCGCGTGCCATCCTGTCCGAGCAGCGCGGCGGCAGGCAGCAATGCGATCAGCAAGGGCAGCCCGAAACCGATCGCATGTGCGGCAATTTTGACCGCCGCGATCACCTCGTCGGCGAAACCGCGGACAGCGAGCTGGTCGAGCACCCCGGCGTCGCGGTCGGGGCGCACCAACCGGTCGATCGGCAGCAGCGCCGCGAGCAGCGCCGCGACCCAGAGCATGCCCCCTCCGGTGCGGGCAAGCAAAGGTGCGTCAGGGCCAACGGCAAAGGGAAAGGCGGTCGCAACGAGCAGGAAGAAAAGTACCGGAAGCCACAACGCTCCGCTGCCCCACGCGCGCCGCAGATCGCGCCAGAACAGGGCAATCAGCGCGGTCATTGTCCGTTGTCCTCGTCATTGCGAGCGAAGCGAAGCAATCCGGAGTCGCGTAAACCGCCGTGGATTGCTTCGCTTCGCTCGCAATGACGGAATTGTAGGGAGATCACGCGAGTGCCCCCATATCCAGCTCCGCCAGATCCGTTATCCCCAGCGCGAAATGCGACGCCAGCAGCAGCGCCCCGCCATTCGCCCGATGCTTTGCGATCGCCGCGGCCAGCCGTGCCTGCGCCGCGTCGTCCATGCCGTTGGCGGGCTCGTCGAGCAGCCAGATCGGCGCGCCCGATGCGATGACCCGCACCATCGCGGCGCGCTTGCGCTGGCCGGTCGACAGCATCGCGACGGGGACTTCGGCGAGGGACGCAAGCGCCATTTCCTCCATCGCGCGATCGACGGTGTGGCCGTCGACGGTATCGATCCGCGCCCAGAAATCGAGCGCGCGGCGCAGCGGCATTTCGGGATCGAGCGCCGCCGCCTCGTCGATCAGCGCGCGGCGCTCACGGCGTTCGATCATGCCCGCCGCAGGGCGCAGCAGTCCGGCCGCGAGCCGGATCAGGCTCGATTTTCCCGCGCCATTGGGACCGCGCAGCCACAGCGCATCGCCGCGGTTCAGCATCAGCGACAGATCCTCGAATAACAGCCGGTCACCGCGGATGCACGCCACACCGGTCAGCCGCAGCAACTGCGTCACGCCATGTCTTCCAGCGCGTGCATATCGTCATCGGAAAAGCCGAAATGATGGCCGATTTCGTGGATCATCACATGGCGTACCAGCCAGTCGAGCCGCTCGCCGCCTTCGATCCATTCAACGAGGATCGGGACGCGGTACAGCGTTACGCGGTCGGGCATGCCGCCGCTCTGGTCGATGCTGCGTTCGGTCAGCGGGAGGCCTTCGTAAAGCCCGGTGAGGTCATAGGGATGCTCGATGTCGAGCGATGCCAGCGTCCGGTCATCGGCGACCTCTTCGATCGCGATGACGACATTGCGGAGATGCGGCTTGAACACATCGGGCATATTGGCAAGCGCGGTCTCGGCCATCGCGAACAGCGCGTCGGCGTCGGGGGCGCCGCCGGTCCAGCCGGTGGGCAGGCCGGGTGACAAATCGGGAAGGTCGGTCTTGTCGCTCATCGCGCCCTTCCTTATGGCGGGCGCGCCATTATGGCTAGCGGGAGAAGAAAAATGGTCCAGAAACTCGACGATGCGGCGCGTAGCGCGCTGTTCGCCCGCTTTCCCGGATGGACGCACGAGCCGGTGCGCGACGCGATGACGCGCCGCTTTCAGTTCGGCGATTTTGCGCAGGCCTTCGGTTTCATGGCGAGCGTCGCGATCATCGCCGAAAAGATGGACCATCATCCCGAATGGTCGAACGTCTATAATCGCGTCGATATCCTGCTGACGACGCACGACGCCGACGGCTTGTCGGAACGCGACGCGAAGCTCGCCGAGGCGATCGAGGCGTTGGTCTGACCCCGCGATGATCCGTTTCGACCGCCCGGTTCAAATGCTCGCGGTCGGAACAGCGATGCTCGCCGGTTTCGTCGATGCGATCGGCTTCATTGAATCGGGCGGCTTTTTCGTTTCCTTCATGACCGGCAATTCGACCCGCCTCGCGGTGGGAGCGGCGGAGTGGCAAAAGGCGGCGATGGTGGCGGGGGCGATCATTGCCATCTTCGTGGCGGGGATCGTCGGCGGCTCGCTGGTCGCCGCGAAATTCCGGCGCATGCGCACGGTCGCCGTCATGGCGTGCGTTACGCTGCTGCTCGGCGTGGCCATGGCGTTGCGGTTTTTCGATGCGGGCTGGCCTTCGATCGCCTGCCTCGCCTTCGCCATGGGGGTCGCCAACGCTTCGTTCGAAGGGCGCGATGGGACCGTGGTCGGCGTGACCTATATGACCGGAACGCTGGTCCACATGGGGCACAAGATCGCCAATGCGCTGCGTCGCGAGGGCGATGGTCGCTGGTGGCCGCATTTCTGGCTATGGGCCGGGCTGGTCGGCGGGGCGATCATCGGCGCGGCGGTCGTGCTATGGTCGCCGCTTGCCGGCTATGCGCTGGCGATGCTTTTGTCGGCGGCGCTCATGCTGCGCGCCTGGGCGATCCCCGGCTCGCCGACTGACCGCCTTGCCTTCTGGCCGATAGCGCCGCACAAGCGGCAAAAAATGGGGAACCCTAAATGACCGAGAGCCTGTTTCGCCGCAAACCCATCGTCCCGGAACGGCAGGAGGGCGAGCAAGCGCTGGCGCGGACGCTTGGCTGGCCGCATCTGATCGCGCTCGGCGTCGGCGCGATCGTCGGCACGGGCATTCTGACGCTGATCGGCGTCGGCGCCGACAAGGCGGGGCCGGCAGTGATCCTGTCGTTCGGAATCGCGGGGTTGATCTGTGCGTGCGCGGCGCTTGCCTATGCCGAGATGGCGACGATGATTCCGGCGTCGGGCAGCGCCTATACCTATACTTATGTGGTGATCGGCGAGTTGCTGGCATGGATCGTCGGGTGGAGCCTCATCCTCGAATATTCGCTGGTGGTGAGCGCGGTCGCGGTCGGCTGGTCGGGTTATGCGGCGCCCTTGCTGCAGGCGTGGGCGGGCGTGCCGATGGCGCTGATGCAAGGCCCCGAGCTCGGTGGCATCGTCAACCTGCCGGCGATCGCGATCATTGCCATCGTCGCCGGGCTGCTGCTCGTCGGCACACGCGAAAGTGCGACACTCAACGCGGTGCTCGTGCTCGTGAAGATCGTCGCGCTGGTGGTGTTCGTTGCCGTGGCGCTGCCCGCGTTCGACGCCGCGAACCTGGAGCCGTTCAGTCCTTATGGCTTTGCCAAGCATATGGGCCCCGACGGCGTCGAGCGCGGGGTGATGGCGGCGGCGGCAATCATCTTTTTTGCCTTCTACGGCTTCGATGCGATTGCGACCGCGGCCGAGGAAGCGAAGAATCCCGACCGCGACCTCAAGATCGGCATCGTCGGATCGATGATCGTGTGCGTCGCCATCTATATCGGCGTTGCGGTCGCGGCTGTCGGCGCGATCGCCTATACGCGCTTTGCCAACAGCCCCGAGCCGCTCGCGCTGATCCTGCGCGAACTGGGCAGCCCGCGCGCGGCGCAATATCTCGCGGTCTCGGCAATCATCGCGCTGCCCACCGTGATCCTCGCCTTCTTCTATGGGCAGAGCCGCATTTTCTTCACCATGGCGCGCGACGGATTATTGCCCGCGGGGCTCGCCAAACTGTCATCGCGCGGGACGCCGGTGCGCATCACCATCTTCACCGCCACCGTTGTCGCGGTCCTTGCGGGCTTCATCCCGCTGGGTGAACTCGCCGCGCTGGCGAACGCCGGCACGCTTGCCGCCTTCTCTGCGGTATCGGTTTGCATGCTGATCATGCGGGTTCGCGCGCCCGATGCGCCGCGCACCTTCCGCACACCGCTGCCGTGGGTGGTCGGCGGCATTGCGGTGCTCGGCTGCATCTATCTGTTCTTCAGCCTGCCGTTCCAGACCCAGCTGTGGTTCGTGATCTGGAACCTCGGCGGGCTGGGCGTCTACTTCCTCTACGCGCGCCGGCATGCCGTCGTCGGCTGACGTCTGGCGACGAGCAAAAGAAAACCCGCCCCGGCGCAAGTTTCCGGGGCGGGTCAGGGGGAGGGATACCGAGCTGTGTTCAGCCGTCGGGTTCGAAAGCCAGCAGGTCGCCGGGCTGGCAATTCAGTTCGGTGCAGATCGCCTCGAGCGTCGAGAAGCGCATCGCCTTCGCCTTCCCGGTCTTGAGGATCGAGAGATTGGCGAGCGTGATGCCGATGCGATCGGACAGGTCGGTCAGCGTCATTTGCCGCGCGAGGAGCAGATCGTCGAGTTTCACGGCGATTGCCATCATACCGTGCCTTCGAGTTCGTCGCGCATCGCGCTGCCCTGTTCGAACACCGCAGCGAGGACGAAGGCGAGGAGGATCGCGAGCACTCCGCCCAGCGACAGGCCGCCGGCGCTGCCAAGATCGCTTCCGGTGGCAACGATCCGGCTGGAAATCCAGTGGATCGGCAGCGCGGCGGCCTGCGTGACGACGAGCGCCCAGCCGACGCGGCGCAGGCGATGCGCGCTGGCGGGAGCGAACGGATCGCCATTCGCCGCGCTCGCGACAAGCGCCTGGAGCTGGCGTAGCATATAGGCCGTGGCAACGAGGATCGCGAGGAACAGCAGCATCATGAAGCAGAGCGGCGCGCGCGCCGTCGTTACATCGAGGAAGACGCCGCTGTCCTTGAAATGGGTGAGGACATCGGGCCACGCAAAGGCCAGCGAGCCGCCGATCGCGACGACGATCAGCGTCGCGACGGTGACGAGACCGAGGAACAGCCAGAGCAGACCGCGGGTTGCGCCAAGAAGGGCAGGGCTGGCGGTCGGCATGTCATTCTCCGATGGGCGGCTTATCGAATAACAATATGCGAGTACGATCTTATCGTCAATCGATAATATCGAAAAACGATAAATTTGCTGTGCCACCCCGGCCGATGCCGCGGTGGCACAGCAGGTTTACGCCGCCTGCCAGTCGAACGTCAGCGGTGCCTCGCGGAATGCGAAGCGATCGAGGTGGCGCGCGACGGCGCCTTTCAACCCCTCCAGCTGGCCATCGACACTGGCATCGATGCGAACCGCCAGCAGGTCGGGCCCCGCATCGAATGTCACCAGCCCGTCGCCGGGCCAGTCGGCGCCGCGCGCATCCTTGGGGAATGCGACGGTGCCATGGTCGGCGGTAAATTCGACCGCCAGATTATGTTGCCAATGCTTGCAGAGCTGCTGCAGATATTTGCTCGCATGCTGCGTCGGAACATGGGCATTCGCTGAAACCGTCATTCTTCCGCTCCTTACAGTCGTTCGATTTTTTGCGCCGCCTCGTCGATCAGCGCGACGACGGCGTGCAACGTGTCCTGATCGACGTCGCGGTGGCCCAGCCGGTCAACGAGCACCTGCCGCAAATTGCCCATCGCACGGCGTACCGAGGCGGCGTCGGTGCGTTGTCGTTCCTCGCCGACCGCAGAGAGGCGGGCGATCAGCCGGGCGACGGCATCGGCGTTCGCATCGAGTTCGGTCTGGCCGTCGAGGGTGATCGCAAACAGCTTCTTCGCGCCGTCGCTTTCCTGCGCCGCGATCTGGCCCATGTCATCGAGAAGGGTGAGCGTCGGGTAAATGACGCCCGGGCTCGGCGCATAGGCACCGCCCGTGAGCTCCTCGATCTGGCGGATCAGATCGTAGCCGTGGCGGGGTTCGTCGGCGATCAGTTTCAAAAGGACGAGCCGAAGCTCGCCGCTGTCGAACATCCGCCGGCGCGGGCCGCGCCCTTCGTCGTCATGGCCATGGCGTCCGCCGAAGCCACGTCCGAAACCATGACCAAAGCCGCGGCCGCGGCCGCCGCGATGCATGGCGTGGCGCTTGTCGCAGCCGCCGCCCATATGTCCGTAAAATCGCATGATATGTCTCCTTAGAGCGATTCGTGATAGCTCTAAGATATATCTTAAAGAAAGATGCGCAAGGGGCGATTGCGGAATAATCCTGTTGAAGCATGAGCGGGGGTTTAGTCGCGCCCCTCGTAGCGCAGATGGATCAGCGGATAGGGGCGGTCCTGGCCGTCGCGATCGGACCGCCCGGTCGGCACGAACCCCAGGCGTTCGTAAAAACCGGCCGCCTGCGCATTCTGCTCGTTCACCTCGGTCGTGAGTGCCGGATGCTGGGTCAGCGCATGTTCGACGAGCGCGCGTCCGATCCCGGCGCCGCGATGCGCGGGGTCGATGAAAAGCGCTTCCATGCTTGTCCCGTCGAGCAGCATGAAACCGATCGCGCGATCGCCACTATCGACGGCAAGCCAGAGCGGGGCGGCGGGAAGGAAGCTCTTGACCTCTTCCTCGATCGCCGTCCGGTCGGCGGCGGTCAGGAAATCATGCGTCGCATCGACGGCGTCGCGCCAGATCTGGACGACGCGTTCGCCGTCCGCGGGCGTGGATTGGCGGATATGGATCATGCGCGCCGCCATATGCCAACCGGCCGTACCCGCCAAGCCGCCTGTCCGGCTTGACTTTGCGCCGCCGAACGCTATGAGCGCCTCCGTGTTGTCCCGGCCTCGGCCGTGGCAATTCCGTCCGAGACAGTTGGTGAAGGGAATATGCCCTTCTTAATTTCCAGCCGAGACGGGGAACAGTCTTTTTCGGTCGCTCGCCTGTTTTCAGGCGACGCGTCTTGACCGACCCCATCGGACATCGTTGCGCAATGACAGGCGAGCCTCGGCTCGCGTCTGTATTTGCGTGTGTTAGCCGCCCGGCGGCGCCACGCGTTTCGGCGCGGGCGAATCCGGGCAGATGAGTGGAGTATAGGCATGGATCGTACGGAAAAGGCCGAAGCCGTATCCTCGCTGAACGCTACGCTGGGATCAGCTGCTGCTGTTGTGGTCGTCCGCAACCTCGGCATGACCGTCGCTCAGTCGACGGTGCTGCGCCAGCAGATGCGCGACGCAGGGGCCGACTTTCGCGTCACGAAGAACCGTCTTGCCAAAATCGCGCTCGATGGCACGTCCTACACCGGTATCGGCGAACTGCTGACCGGTCCCACGGCCCTTGCAACCTCGACCGATCCGGTCTCGGCTGCGAAGATCGCCGTGGAATTTGCCAAGACCAACGACAAGCTTGAAATCGTTGGCGGCGGCATGGGCGACGTGGTCCTCGACGTGAATGGCGTCAAAGCGCTTGCTTCGCTTCCCTCGCTCGACGAGCTCCGCGCCAAGATCATCGGTCTGGTGCAGGCTCCGGCCACCAAGGTTGCGCAGATTGCCGCAGCTCCGGCGGGCCAGCTGGCGCGGGTTTTTGGCGCATATGCCGCCAAAGAAGCAGCGTGATTTCGAACTAACCCTTTAAACTTACTGCCGGGACATCCCGGTTCTGATGGAGAATGAACATGGCTGATCTTGCAAAGATCGTTGAAGAACTGTCGGCTCTGACCGTCCTCGAAGCGGCTGACCTGTCGAAGCTGCTCGAAGAAAAGTGGGGCGTTTCGGCTGCCGCTGCTGTTGCTGCCGCTCCGGCCGCTGCCGCTGCTGGCCCGGCTGCTGAAGAGCAGACCGAATTCGACGTCATCCTGACGGGTGACGGCGGCAACAAGATCAACGTGATCAAGGAAGTCCGTGCGATCACCGGCCTGGGCCTGGGCGAAGCCAAGGCACTCGTCGAAGGCGCGCCGAAGGCGATCAAGGAAGGCGTGAACAAGGCCGAAGCCGAAGAGCTGAAGGCCAAGATTCTCGCCGCTGGCGGCACCGTCGAACTGAAGTAATCCGGTTTGATGGTCCGGCGGGTTCGCCCGCCGGTTCCAGCAAAAAAGGGCGGTGCCGCAAGGCGCCGCCCTTTTTTCGTGCGGCGAAGGGAACGCGCCGCGGTTCAGGAGCCGGACTCAGTTGTTCGAATATCCGGGACGGAAGGCCGTCTGTCCGCGGCCCGGCTCGGGGCGGCGCACCTCCTGCTTGGCTGCGGCCGGTGCCGGACGCTGGGCGATTTCCCAGGCGCTGACCGGCTTGCGGCTCATATCCTTCTGCGTCGCGAGCGTCGCATCATATTCGGCACGCTCCTGACTATCGAGGAAGCGCGCCCGAGCGAGCCGCTTCTTCAGCGTCGCAAAAGGATTGTCCGGCGTCGGGCCGGCGAGCGCCAGCGCTTCGTGGCGGCCCATGCTGCCGCTCGGCGCGGCGGCAAAGGACGGCGTGTTCCGTATCGAGGGGGCGACCACCTCTTCGCGCGGCGGGCTGTAGGGCACGGCTTCGGCAGCTTTCATGGCCTCATAGCTCATGCCTTCGTCGGCGACCCCGGTATCGGCGCGGCGACGGCGGCGGGCAAAGGTCAGACCGGCGCCTCCGACGATCAGCAGCGCGGCGGCCCCGCCAGCAAGTTCCCAAGGGAAGCTGTCGTTGCTGACGGCCCTTTCCGCAGGCAGCGGCGCGGGCTCGGCCACGGGTTCGGTCGGCGCCATGACAGGCGTGGTGATCGGGGTCGCTTCGCTTGCGAGCGGAGCGATATCTGTCGTTACGGGCGTCGCCGGTTCAGGCGTTGCCGCAGGGGCGGCTGCCACAGTGCGCTCGGCGGCGCGCGGGGCAGGGGCGGCACGTTCTGCGAGCTTCGGCGCGGGAGCCGCGGCCTTTTCGGCAACCTTCGGCGCCGGTTCGGCCGGCTCGGCGGCGGGAAGATCAAGCGGCACGCGGATTACCGGCTTCGGTGCGGGGGGCTGTGCCGTCTGCGATGCGGCGACCGGCGCGGTGGTGCTCGGCGGTGCGATGGTCGGCGGGGAGGCGACCGGGGGCGGCGCGGCGACGGGCGGCGTCATCGGAACGGTGGGCGCTTCCTGTGCAAAGGCGGCCGGTGCGGACAGGGCCAGGAACGCGGCAATCGCGCTCATGGCGGGGCGGGAGAGGGTGATGTTCTGCGTCATAGTGAAGGAGAAACGAACGGTGCACGAAAAGCGCTGCGCAAAACGCGTCGGTTTCGCGATGAAGCGTGTGCGCTGAACGGCGCGGTGAGGATTTCATCACAATTCGTCGCGCCGGGTGACCGGCTTTGCGACCGGACGAGCGTGGGCTTCCGGTTCGCCGAACCATCGATAAATTGCGGTTTTCGGGGACAAGATGACAGATATTTGGCGGTTTGATTGCGGCCAAGTCATCAAAAGGTCATGGCGGTGCAACCTCCATATGGTGGAAGCGCATCATGCGTACGACCCATATCGAGCCGACCCGGCTGTCCGACCCCATCCGCGAACAGCGGCTGCTGTTCATCGCCAAGCACGCCTTGTGGAACGGCGGGCTGCATCCCGATGACGGCAATCACGCCCTCTATCACCGCGAGATTCGCGAAATATTGGAAGGACTGGGCTTTCCGCTCTTGGTCGCCGACGATTATGCCGTGCTCACCGATCGCATCGAGGCCGATTTCGTCTTTCCGCTGCTCAACCGCGGCGGCTTCTTCAACTCCGAAATGCTGCTGCCCCTGCTCTGCAACCGGCTGGGTCTGCCCTATCTTGGCGCCTCTCCGATCGTCCGGGGGCTTGCCGACGACAAGCATCTGACCAAGCTGGAAGCGGCGGCGCGCGGTGTACCGACGGCGCCCTGGGCGCTGTTCCGCCGTGGCGCCGCGGTCGATGTATCGCGCTGCCCGCCGGCGCGGCGCTGGGTGATCAAGCCGAACAATAGCTCGGCATCATGGGGGGTGCGCGACGCGCATGACCGCGGCGGCCTGGCGCAGGCGATCGCCGAAATCCATGCGCTCGATCATGATGCGCTCGTCGAGCCCTTCATCGACGGCAGCGACGTCGAGGTACCCGTTATCACGCTCGGCGGCGAACCGGCGATGCTGCCGATGATGATCTTCGAGCAGGACGATCCGACCGTCCTGCGCACCTATCAGGAAAAGCGCGGACTGACCGAGCGGATCGGTTACGACATCAAGTCGCTCGACGACGCCGCGCTGGTCGAGCGGATTACCGCCTATACGCAGCAGATGGTCGATATTTTCCATCCCTTCGACTATGGCCGATTCGAATTTCGCGTCGATTTCACGACGAACGAGATCCGGCTGCTCGAGGTCAATCTCAACTGCAACCTCTGGTCCGAAAAACTGTTCAGCCGCTCGGCGGCCGCCGCCGGGTTCAGCCAGCCCGATCTGATCGAGACGATCGTCGCCGAAAGCATGATGCGGCAGATCATGCCGGCCAGCGCGCGGCGCGACGCGGCATGACCGGGTCGATCCTGATCCTCGCGGGCCGCCGCCCCGGCGCTGTGGATGCGCTCGCCGAGGCGCATGGCGTCGCTGACAAATGCCTGGTGCCCGTCGCCGGGCGGCCGATGATCGCGCATGTGCTCGAAAGCGCGGCGGACAGTGCGGCCGACCGGATTATCGTCTCGACGCACCATGGCGCGCTACGCGATGATCTGGGCGATGCGGTGGTCGATAGGCTCGGCGACCGGCTGGTCATCGTCGCGGCGGCCGACAATCTGGCGGACTCGGTGCTCGCCGCGGCGGACGCAGCCAGCTTTCCGCTGCTCATCACCACCGCCGACAATTGCCTGCTCACCCCCGCGACGATCGCCGAGATCGGGAACGAGGCGGCGCGCCTTGGGGTCGAAGCCGGAGTGGCGCTGGCGCGGCGCGAGGATATCCTGGCTGTCCATCCCGAGGGGCAGCGGCGCTTTTACGAATTTTCCGACGTCGCGGTGTCGAACTGCAATGCCTATTGGATCGGCAACCGCGGCGCCTTGCGCGCGGCGGAGGCGTTCCGCGGCGGCGGGCAGTTCGTCAAGAAACCGATCCGCGTGATGCAGGCGTTCGGCCTGATCAACCTGCTCCGCTTCCGCTTCGGGCTCGGGCCGGTCCACCACATCTTCCAGCGCATCTCGCGCCATCTGAAGGTCGACATCGCCCCGTTACTGGTCAGCGACGGGGCGACGGCGATCGATGTCGACAACGCCCGGTCGCTGGCGGTCACCGAAATGCTGATGTGGCGCCGCGGGCTGGTCAGTCCGCGACCCAGTTACCGTGGAACCCCGGCGGTATCCGGTGCGGCAGATGAACGACGGCTTGTGCCGGCCCATTGAAATCGTCGGCGTTGAGGATGACGAGGTCGGTGGTCTCGTCGTTCATGTCGACTACCAGCCCGATCAGCCAGCCATCGTCCTCGGCGCCCGCGGCGCTGCGCGGTACGAAGACGAACTCGCCGGGGTGGCGGCCGGCGCCGAAGTCGCGTGCTTCGGTCATCCCGCGTTCGAGGTCGTGACGGAATAGCCGCGTGTCGGCGATCATCATCTCGACCGCCTCGCCCTCGGGCAGCGCGACGCTGTAGATATAGCGATAGGGATGCGTCGTCAGCCGCTCGTCGTAGCGCGGGAATTCCTGGCCCTGGTCGTGGATGACGGTACGCGTCGTGGTTCCGGCGACCGGGTCGATCGTCCAGCGTTCCATGCGCGAGCGCTCGCTGTCGGGGCCGCGCTTCGAGCGCGCGAACATCGTTTCATGCGCCACGACGTCGACGATGACCTTGCCGTCGGCGGTTTCATGCGCGTTGGCCGGGTGGAAGACATAACAGGGTTTGACCGGCACCCAGATGATATCGTCGCCGCGGCCTTGTCTGGGGAGAAGGCCGACACGCGCCGGGTGGGCGTCATTCCATTCATAGGGAAAGCGATAGCCCGCGATCAGCGACTTCATCGAGAAGGTCACGGGCAGGTCAAAGACGAGCACGTAATTTTCGGTGATCGCGCAGTCGTGGATCGAGGGGCCATCGCTGACCGAGACCGCTTCCTCGCGGATCACCTGCGCATCGGCGTCGAGTACGACATGCCACACCTGGTTCGGGTTGTTCCCGGCATAGGTGATCGCGTGCGTCTCGTCCGTGAAGGGGTCGTGATGCGGGTGCGCGGTATAGGAGCCCTTCAGCGTGCCGTCGAAGGGGTTGTGCGCGATGGTATCGAGCGTGTCGGAAAGCTCGACCGGTTTGCCGCCCGCTTCGACGATCGCGAAGGTGCGGCCGGCGAAGCCGACGACATTGGTGTTCGGGGCGTCGTTGCCGTCGGCGCGCGGCCCCGGAGGGAGCGCTTCGCCAAGCGCCGCGCACGCTTCGCTGCCGCGGATCCAGCGGTTGCGATACCAGTCGGCCCTGCCGCCTTCGATGCGGATGCCATGGACCATCCCGGCGCCGGTGAACCAATGATAGCTCGCCGGGTCGGGCGCGATCGCGGGGTTGGGGCCATTGCGCAGGTAGCGGCCCTTCAGCGCCGCCGGGATGGTGCCATCGACGCGAAGTGCTTCGAGCGTCAGTTCCCCGGTCATCGGTTGGTGGATGCCGGTGAGATAGGGATGCGCGTCGGCGGGGCGGGGGAGACGCTTGCGGTTGAAGTCCGCGACCTTGACGATGCCTTTGGTAATGGCGCCGCGGATCAGGGTTTCGACGTTGCTGGCCATGACGATACTCCTTAGTCGGAAGTTGGCGAAGGTGCCGCGCAGTGTGGGGTTGCGCAGGCGACTCGGAATGTTTACAGTGACAACATAAGACGATGAAGGTAACAGTGTCAACATGAAAGATGCGAAGCCGCGAAACGAGAGCAGGCCGAAGGCCGAGGGCGCGTACCACCATGGCGACCTGCGCGCCGCGGTGATTGCTGCGGGGATGAAACGGCTGGCCGGGGGCGACGAAAGCGAACTGGGGCTGCGCGCGCTGGCGCGCGACGTCGGGGTCAGTGCGACCGCACTCTACCGCCACTTTCCCGACAAGGAGGCGCTGCTCGACGCGCTTGCCGACGAAGGTTTGCGGCGGCTGGGCGCGCTACAGGCGCAGGCGTGGCTGAAGGCGGGCGGCGCGAGCGCCGGGTTCAAGGCAACGGGCATCGCCTATGTCCGCTTCGCGCATGAGGAGCCCGCGCTGTTCCGCCTGAGCTTCACGCGCAAGATCCCCGAACGCTATCGCGAGAGCGGCGCCGCCGCGAGCGACGGGGGGGAGACGGCATATAATCTGCTCCGCGCCGGGGTGGGCGAGGCACTGCCCGGAGTGAAGGATCCCGATATCGCGGCGCTTCACGCCTGGTCGCTGGTCCACGGCCTGGCGATGCTGATCCTCGACCGGCGCATCGAATGGGACGAGCAAAAGGTCGCCGATGTTGTCGGCCTGACCTTTGGTGGCGTGGCGTGAGGGGTAAGCCAGCGTTGAAGGGGGCTTTGGGGTAGGGAGCGCCGTTGCGCCATACAGCTTCGTCATCCCGGGCCTGACCCGGGACCCGGCCTTTTTGGGGGCACGAGCAGTTTTTGAGGTCAAGCGGGCCCCCGGATCAAGTCGCGCAGTCACCTGCCTTGCCCGAGGGTGACGAAAAAAGGGAATGGCAGCTTCCAGTCGCCAACCGCAGTTCCGGACAGGCAAGCCGCCTGCAATCGTCAGGAAACGCCTCTCCGACGCGGTTGCAAACGCCCCGAATGCCGGGCGCACGGCGCGATTTTCAACGGCTCGCCGCACAATGCGCTCGAACTGACCACACGGCCGAATCAACAGTCTTGCAGAGATTATGACTGTGCCGGAAAGGGCGATCAACCCGCGGGGGCGGCTCATTGCAGGAGTAGGATGATGAGTAGCGTTTCCAAATATCCAAAAATTTTGTTGATGGCAGCGATGCTGGCCGGGCCGGCGGGTCTGGCCGCGCAGCAGCAGGACGCCGAGCCGCAGGAGGCGCAACCGCAGGACGCGCAGCCGCAGGAAGCGACCAGTGGCGACGTCATGACGACCGTATATGGCTCGCAGACAACGCCCGATGCGGCCGCGATGACCAAGGGGCCCGAGGTCGAAGGCATTATTTCAGCGCGCGGCGACGGCACGATGCAGGTCACGACCGCCGACGGCGCCAATACGATCATCGCGATCAACGATACGACCCGGATCAAGTCGAAAGGCGGATTTTTGGGCCTCAGCAGCAGCAAGCTTGCCGCGGCATCGCTGCTCAACGGCCTGCCGGTCGCGGTCGAGACATTGCAGTGGGACGGCGGCCTGGTGGCCAGCCAGGTCGAACTGAAGAACAAGGACCTGAAGACGGCGACGATGATCCGTAACGGCACCGACCAGCGCTTTGCCGAACAGACCGCGGCAACCGAGGGGCTGCGCGGCCGCATGGGCGATATCGATCAATATAATGTCAAAGGCACGACCAACGTGAATTTCGACACGGGCAAGGCGGTGCTGTCCGAGCAGGCGAAAGCCGATCTTTGCGCGGCCGCCAACTCGGCCGAAGGAATGGACAATGCGCTGTTGCTCGTGGTCGGTTACACCGATTCCACCGGAAGCCAGGAAATCAACCAGGAGCTCAGCGAAAAGCGGGCCGGCGGCGTCGTCAATTATCTTCAGCAGGCCTGCGGCTGGAAGCCCTATCGCATGCTGACCCCCACGGGCATGGCGGCAGCGGACCCGGCGGCGAGCAATGATACCGTCGAAGGCAAGGCGCAAAATCGCCGTGTTGCGGTGAATATCCTGGTCAGCAAGGGCCTGGACGGCATTTAACAAAGGTCGGGGTGGGCATTCGCACCGTCGCTGCCCACCCCCGACCCCTCCCGCAAGCGAGAGGGAATAAGAACGGCGGCAAACGGCCGGTTGCGGACATCTTCATCATCGTTACCCGGACTTGATCCGGGGTCCCGCTTGCTCTTGAAAATAGCAGTGCCCTCGAAAATAGCAGATGACTTAAAAAAGCGGAATCCCGGGTCAAGCCCGGGATGACGAAAGTGGGTGATGCCTATGACAGCTCCCCCCTAACCTGCCGCTCCTTCACCCGCCGCCAAACCGTGTTGTCAGTTGCAGGCCGATCACGCGCGGGTCGCCGGCATAAAGGGTGTTGAACCCCAGGCTGTTGTCGAACTGCACCCCCGACACCGCATAATGGCGGTTGGTGAGATTGGTGCCGAAGATTGCGACCTCGCTGTTCAGGCTGTCGATATCGAGCGCGATGCGCGCGCCGAGCAGGCCGTAGGCGGGCTGGCGCAGGCTATCGCGGTAGATCGCCGAGCCGACGAGCTGGGTCGCGCTGCGCCAGTTCCAGTCGACACTCAGCCGCAGGTCGCCGGCCCCGGTCGGGGTGCTGTAGGTCGCGGCGAGGCGGTAGCTGTATTTGGGAAATTGAAACGGCTCGTTCGAGCGATCGCCGGTGATGTCGGTGAAGTCGAGATATTTGGCATCGTTGACCCCGAAACCGCCCGACAGCGTCAGCCCGTCGACGGGCACCGCGGTGATTTCGGCCTCGGCGCCGCGAATGCGCGCGCGCGCCGCGTTGGTGACGAGGCTGACGATCGCGCCGCCCGGAGAAGCCTGGACGATCGTGCGCTGGATATCGCTGTAGTTCGCCTGGAACAGCGCGACGTTGAGGCGGAGGCGGCGGTCGAAGAAATCGGCCTTGGCCCCGACCTCATAATCGGTGACGACTTCGGGGGCGAAGGCGGCGAAGCTGTCGGCGCTGCCGGTGCCGCGCAAATTCTGCCCGCCGCCCTTGAAGCCGCGCGCGGTGCGGGCGTAGACGAGCATGCCCGGGCGGATCGTCCAGTCGAGGCTGGCGAGATAGCTGTAGTCGGAGAAATTATCCTTGAATCGCGCCTGGCAGGTGCCGCCGAGCTGGAGTTCGGGCGGGATGTTGCACACCGCGCCCCCCGACGAACGGTTGAACGAGCGCAGTTCCTTGCTTTCCTCGGTCCAGCGCAGCCCGCCGGTAAAGCGGACGCTGTCGGTCAGGTCGGCGATGACCTGGCCGAAGGCGGCCCAGCTGCTGTTCTTGACGAAGCCGTCGGTGAGGTTGGGGTTGGTCGCGTTGATCGTCCCGAGCGCGGTCGCGCGCGAGAAGTCGCGGCCGGTTTCCTCGTTGAAATAGACGCCGGTGATCCAGTCGATGCGGTCGCCGATTTCGCCGCTGAACTGGAATTCCTGGCTGAGGTTTTTCGCGCGGCTGGCGAGTTCGGCCTCGAGCAGGGTGAAGGGCGAGCTGTCGAGGTCGACATCGAGCCAGCGTTTCAGCCAGCGCGCCGCCGAGATCGAGCGGAACGACAAGGTTGGCGTCAGCTCGACCGCCAGGTTCGAGCTGACGCCATAGGTGCGCGCAAAACTGCCCTGCGCGCCCGTTGCATCATTGTCGTAATAGCCGCGCCGGCCGACGAGGCCGGTGAAAAGCGTGTGCGCCTGTCCCAGCGCCGCGCCGATCGCGGCGGCGTTGGCTTCGGGGTCGGCGAGGAGCGCCGGATCGAGGATGCCCTGGCTGATCGCGATGTCGATCAGCGCCGGGGCGGGGTTCGGCGTGCCCGGCGCGGGGCTGGGGAAGGGGCTGACGAAGGCGAGCTTGCTGACCGGCGCGTCGCCGCGGGTACGGGTATAGTCGGCCGAGATCGCCCAGGTAACGCTGTCGTTCGGCTTGAACAGCCAGTTGGTCCGGAAAGCGGTCTGCTTCTTGCCGCCGATCCCGTCGCCGAGGCCGTTGACGCCGAGCGAGCCGTCCTCGATCCGCTGCGCAAGGATGCGCACGCCGAGCACATCGTCGATGAGCGGCAGGTTGAGGACGCCGGTCGCGCCATAACGGTCGTGCGTCGCGGCGCTGAGCTTTACATAGCCGCCGACCGCATCGAGATCGGGCTGGCGCGTCGTGATGTTGATCGCGCCGCCGGTGGTATTCTTGCCGAACAAGGTGCCTTGCGGCCCGCGCAACACTTCGACGCGTTCGACGTCGGTCAGCGCGGTTTCGAGGTTCGACGAGCGGATATAATTCACTCCGTCAACATAGACGCCGATCGGGGATTCGATGGTCAGGATCGAATCCTGCTGCGACTGGCCGCGGATGGTGAGGAGGACACCGGTCGGATCGGCGCTGGAGGTCTGGACGAAGAAGTTCGGCGTCTGCTGCGCGATGTCGCCGATGTCCTGGACATTGGTGTCGGTGAGCTGCTGGCCGCCGAGCACGGTGATCGCGAGCGGGATCGTCTGCGCGGCTTCGTTGGTGCGGCGCGCGGTAACGACGATATCGGTGATGCCCGAAGGCTGGGCGCTGTCATCAGCCGGAGTATTCGCCGCGGCGTCGCTCGCGGTCGTCTGGGCCTGGGCGGTAGCGGCGATGCTGGCGCTCGCGAGCAGCAGCAGGATGCGTCGGGTCATATTTCTCTCCTCCCGTCCCGGACCGGCTGAAACCAGTCTCTCATTCATGAGACGTTGAAGGCCACTTATCACACTAAGTGAGATAAGCGCAAGCATTTGCCTCATCAAATGGGATATGATACCCGCCGTGCCTTATCAAGGGAGGCGAAGATCGCGACAATCGACGCAAATCCGCGGGTTTCTGGCGGGCAGAGCGGGCAGGGCGGCCGCGAGGCGGCGCTCGACGCGACCGCCGCGGTCGTCACCCGCGTCGGGTTTCGCGACGTCACGATCGATCATGTCGTGCGCGAATCCGGCGTGTCGCGCGCAACACTCTACCGCTGGTTCGGCAATCGCGAGGGGCTGCTGCTCGCCTTGCTCCAGCATCTGGCGGGACCGTATCTGGAGCGTAGCGGGCAGATCGCGGTCGGACTGGGACCGATCGAGGACCGACTCGAGCAAGTGATCGCGGGTGGGATCGAGAGTATCTGCAACACGCCATGGATCCACAAGGTCGCGCAGGAAGGGCTGCTGCACGACGATTTCTCGATCTTCCTCGCCGCGCACAAATCGATCACCGGGGCGCTCGTGCGGTCGATGCTCGAAGGTGCGGCGGCGTCGGGGCAATGGACGCCGCCCGATGACCTCGAACGGCTGCTCGAATGGCTGCTCCATCAGATGCTCGTCCTCGGCGCCGACGATTATGCGGCCTTCGCGGAGGTGCGGCAGCGGGTTGCGATCTATATCATGCCGGTGCTCGCGTTGCCGGGCGGGGTGAATGGCGAGATTGCCGGGCGGCTCGAGCGGATCGAGGCGAAGATCGACGGGCTGGCCAGCCGCGCCTAGGCGTTTCGCGATAGCGTGTTTTGCTGATAGTCTCCGGGCTTAAGAAGCCGCGGGAGAGAGTCGCCATGGAAGATGACGCCACGGAAGTTAGCAGGGATATGCTCGCGCGCCGGGCGATGCTGGCGGGGGCAGCCGGGGTGTTTGCATTGATGCATGCGCCGTGGGCGATGGCGAAGCTGCCCAAGAGCGGGGTGAAGGGGCTGATCGCGGGCGCCTCCGACGGCGCGCTCGACAAGCTGGCCGCGCCCGGCGCCTTCTATCGCGACACCGCGGTGCGCATCTTGTTGCCGGGGGCGGGCGGGAAGCTCGCCTCGAAGCTGTTCGGCATGGGCGACAAGCTTGGTCTGACGACCAATCTGACCAAGAGCTTGAACGATGCCGGCGGCAAGGCGGCGGGCGAGGCCAAGCCGATCTTCCGTACCGCGATCGATGATCTGCGCTGGACCGACGCGCCGGCGCTGGTGACGAAGAATGATGGTGCGACGCGCTATTTGCAGACGAGCGCGGGCGGGGTGTTGTTCACGAAGGTCTCGCCGCTCATCGGATCGGCGCTCGACAATGTCGGCGCCTTTCGCCAGCTCGACCAGTTGTCGAAGGGCAACCAGTTGATGGCGTCGGCCGGCTTGACGCATGACGGGCTGACCCGGTCGGTGACCGAGCAGGCGCTGAAAGGCATTTTTCACTATATGGCGGGGGAAGAGGCGGCGTTGCGGCGGAACCCGGCGGGGTTGTTGAAAGGGATATTCTAGAGGGCGAGGAGCGCAGCTGGTTTCGGCTGGAAGCTGCCATGTCCTTCTTCGTCACCCCGGACTTGATTCGGGGTCCCGCTTGACCTCGAAAACCGTTGGCGTCCACAAAAAAACGGGATCCCGGGTCAAGCCCGGGATGACGAAAGTAGGGTGGTACCTATGTCGGCTTCCCACCCCAAAGCCGACATTCCCGCTCGAACCTTGCCCCCACCCGTTGACACTGTGCACCCCCAATCCTATATCGCCGTCACACCCCACCGTCCGAGATAGAGCCTGACTTTGCGCAACGGGCTGTACGGATAGGTCGTTGGGGATTTCGACAGGCGTGGAAAGCTGCGGTAAACCGGCAACGGTTGCCTGCGGCTTTTTTGCGTCGAAGCGCTCGCGATTTTGATTTTTGACAGGCGAGACAATCACTTATGGCGACCAAGGCGAAGTCGGTGGGCAAGGCCCTCGAAGCAACCGCGACCAAGCGAATCCGCAAGCTGTTCGGTAACATCCACGAAGCCGTGGAAATGCCTAACCTCATCGAGGTTCAGCGCGAATCCTATGAACAGTTCCTGCGGTCCGACCCCTCGGTTGGTTATGTTTCGGGCCTCGAGAAGACGCTGCGCAGCGTGTTCCCGATCCGCGATTTCGCCGGCACCGCCGAGCTCGACTTCGTCCACTACGAACTGGAAGCGCCGAAGTACGACGTCGACGAATGCCGTCAGCGCGGCATCACCTATGCGGCGCCGATGAAGGTCACGCTGCGCCTGATCGTCTTTGAAGTCGACAGTGAAACCGACACGCGTTCGGTGCTCGATATCAAGGAGCAGGACGTCTACATGGGCGACATGCCGCTCATGACCGAGAACGGCACCTTCTTCGTCAATGGGACCGAGCGCGTTATCGTGTCGCAGATGCACCGTTCGCCGGGTGTGCTGTTCGATCACGACCGCGGCAAGACCCACTCGTCGGGCAAGTTCCTGTTCGCCGCGCGCGTGATCCCGTATCGCGGGTCGTGGCTCGATTTCGAATTCGATGCCAAGGACATCGTCAACGTCCGCATCGACCGCAAGCGCAAGCTGCCGGTCACGAGCCTGCTGTACGCGCTGGGCATGACGGGCGAGGAAATCCTCAACGATTTCTATGATCGCCTGGTCTTCGAGCGCGCCGAAAACGGCTGGCGCGTGCCGTTCCAGGTCGAAAACTGGCGCGGTTCCAAGCCCGCGTTCGACGTGGTGGATGCCAAGACCGGCGAAGTCGTCTTCGCCGCCGGCCACAAGATCAGCCCGCGCCTGGCCAATAAGGCGGCGAAGGACGGTCTCGACACGCTACTGATCCCGACCGAGGAAATCTTCGGCCGCTACAGCGCCTATGACCTGATCAACGAAGCGACGGGCGAGATCTACATCGAAGCGGGCGATGAAGTGTCCGCCGAAAATCTCGAAAAGATCGACGCCGCCGGTCTCGACAAGCTCGTCCTGCTCGACATCGACCACAACAACACCGGTCCCTGGATCCGCAACACGCTGAAGGCCGACAAGGCCGAAGACCGCGACCAGGCGCTGTCGGATATCTACCGCGTCATGCGCCCCGGCGAACCGCCGACGCGCGAAACCGCGGAGGCGCTGTTTGGCGGCCTGTTCTTCGACCCCGAGCGCTATGACCTGTCGGCCGTTGGCCGCGTCAAGCTCAACATGCGCCTCAGCCTCGACGCCGAGGACACGGTCACCACGCTGCGCAGCGAGGATATCCTGGCGGTCGTCAAGGAACTGGTGAACTTGAAGGACGGCAAGGGCGAAATCGACGATATCGACAACCTCGGTAACCGTCGTGTCCGCTCGGTCGGCGAACTGCTCGAAAACCAGTATCGCGTCGGCCTGCTCCGCATGGAGCGCGCGGTGAAGGAGCGCATGAGTTCGGTCGACGTGTCGACGGTGATGCCGAACGACCTGATCAACGCGAAGCCCGCGGTTGCCGCGGTGCGCGAATTCTTTGGTTCGTCGCAACTTTCGCAGTTCATGGACCAGACCAACCCGCTGTCCGAAGTCACGCACAAGCGCCGCGTGTCGGCGCTCGGGCCGGGCGGTCTGACCCGCGAACGCGCGGGCTTCGAAGTCCGTGACGTTCACCCGACACACTATGGCCGCATCTGCCCGATCGAAACGCCGGAAGGCCCGAACATCGGTCTGATCAACAGCCTTGCGACCTTTGCGCGCGTGAACAAATACGGCTTCATCGAAACCCCGTACCGCAAGATCATCGACGGCAAGGTGACGACCGACGTCGTCTATCTGTCGGCGATGGAAGAGCAGAAGCACACGGTCGCGCAGGCGAACGCCGATCTCAACGCCGATGGCAGCTTCATCGACGAACTGATTTCGGCGCGTGAAGCGGGCGAGTTCCTGATGGCGCCGCGCGACCAGATCACGCTGATGGACGTGTCGCCGAAGCAGCTTGTTTCGGTCGCGGCGTCGCTCATCCCGTTCCTGGAAAACGATGACGCCAACCGCGCGCTCATGGGTTCGAACATGCAGCGTCAGGCTGTGCCGCTGATCCGCGCCGAAGCGCCGGTCGTCGGCACCGGCATGGAAGAGACGGTTGCGCGCGATTCGGGCGCGGCCATCGCGGCGCGCCGCGGCGGCGTGATCGACCAGGTCGATGCGACGCGTATCGTTATCCGTGCGACCGATATGGTCGAGCCCGGCAAGTCGGGCGTCGACATCTATCGCCTGCAGAAGTTCCAGCGTTCGAATCAGAACACCTGCATCAACCAGCGTCCGCTGGTGAAGGTGGGCGAAATCGTCCGCGCGGGCGACATCATCGCCGACGGTCCGTCGACCGAGCTTGGCGAACTGGCGCTCGGCAAGAATGTGCTCGTCGCGTTCATGCCGTGGAACGGCTACAATTATGAGGACTCGATCCTCATCAGCGAGCGCATCGTAAAGGACGACGTCTTCACCTCGATCCACATCGAGGAATTCGAAGTCACCGCCCGCGACACGCGCCTTGGGCCGGAAGACATCACGCGCGACATCCCGAACGTCGGCGAGGAAGCGCTGCGCAACCTCGACGAAGCGGGCATCGTCTACATCGGCGCCGAAGTCGGCCCGGGCGACATTCTGGCCGGCAAGATCACCCCCAAGGGTGAATCGCCGATGACGCCGGAAGAAAAGCTGCTGCGCGCGATCTTCGGCGAAAAGGCCAGCGACGTGCGCGACACCTCGCTTCGCCTGCCGCCGGGCGTGTCGGGCACGGTCGTCGAAGTCCGCGTCTTCAACCGTCACGGTATCGACAAGGACGAACGCGCGATCGCGATCGAACGCGAAGAGATCGAACGTCTGAAGCAGGACGCCGACGACGAGCGCGCGATCCTCAACCGTGCGACCTTCTCCAGCCTCAAGGAACTGCTGATCGGTCAGGCGACCAGTGCCGTGCCGAAGGGCCTGAAGAAGGGCGATGTCGTCACCGAAGAGATGCTGATCGACCTCGACCGCGGCGACTGGTGGAAGCTGGCCGTTGTCGAAGACAATGCCCAGGCCGCCCTCGAAGCGATCAAGGCGCAGTATGACGACGCGATCAAGCGGATCAGCGCGAAGTACGAAGATCGCGTCGAAAAGCTGCAGCGCGGCGACGAACTCGCCCCGGGCGTGCTCAAGATGGTCAAGGTGTTCGTCGCGGTGAAGCGCAAGCTGCAATCGGGCGACAAGATGGCCGGCCGCCACGGCAACAAGGGCATCATCAGCCGCATCCTGCCGATCGAGGACATGCCGTTCCTGGAAGATGGCACGCATGTCGATTTCGTGCTCAACCCGCTGGGCGTGCCGTCGCGCATGAACGTCGGGCAGATTCTCGAAACGCACCTTGGCTGGGCATCGCGCGGCTTTGGTCGCCAGATCACCACGGCGCTCGAGGATTGGCGCATGGCGAACCCCGACCCCGAAGCGGGAGCCCCGCCCGAGGCGGTGCGCGAAGCGCTGCTTCAGGCCTATGGCGATGAATATGCCGACGAAATCAAGGCGCGCAGCGTCGATGAAGTCGTCGAACTCGCCGGAAACCTGTCGGTTGGTGTGCCCTTTGCAACCCCGGTGTTCGACGGCGCGCGCGAAGGCGACGTGTCGGCGATGCTGGAACGCGCCGGTCTCGACCGGTCGGGCCAGGTCGACCTGTACGACGGCCGGACCGGCGACCGCTTCGACCGCAAGGTGACGGTGGGATATATGTATATCCTGAAGCTGCATCACCTGGTCGACGACAAGATCCACGCGCGTTCGATCGGGCCGTACTCGCTTGTCACCCAGCAGCCGCTGGGCGGTAAGGCGCAGTTCGGCGGCCAGCGCTTCGGTGAAATGGAAGTGTGGGCGCTCCAGGCCTATGGCGCGGCGTACACGCTTCAGGAAATGCTGACGGTGAAGTCCGATGACGTGATCGGCCGCACCAAGGTTTACGAAGCGATCGTCAAGGGCGACGACACCTTCGAGGCCGGCATTCCCGAAAGCTTCAACGTGCTCGTCAAGGAAATGCGCTCGCTGGGCCTCAATGTCGAACTGTCTTCCTATGCGGAAGAAGACCCCGACGAAGGTCCGGAAGCTCTTCCCGAAGCCGCCGAATAAGATCTTTTCCTCACCCCCTTCGCCCATGCGAGGGGGGAAGAGTGGAGCTAGAATATGAACCAGCTTACCAACTTCATGAACCCGGTCGCGAAGCCCGAAACCTTCGACATGATCAAGATCGGTATCGCGAGCCCCGAGCGTATTCGCTCGTGGTCGTTCGGCGAGATCAAGAAGCCCGAAACGATCAACTACCGTACGTTCAAGCCGGAGCGCGACGGCCTGTTCTGCGCGCGCATCTTCGGTCCGATCAAGGATTATGAGTGCCTGTGCGGCAAGTACAAGCGCATGAAATACAAGGGCATCGTCTGCGAAAAATGCGGTGTCGAAGTCACGGTGACCAAGGTCCGCCGCGAGCGCATGGGCCATATCGAGCTCGCCGCGCCCGTCGCGCACATCTGGTTCCTGAAGTCGCTGCCGTCGCGCATCGGCCTGCTGCTCGACATGCAGCTGAAGCAGCTCGAACGCGTCCTCTATTTCGAAGCCTATATCGTTCTTGAGCCCGGCCTGACCCCGCTCGAGAAGTTCCAGCTTCTCACCGAAGACGAACTGCTCGATGCGCAGGACGAATATGGCGAAGACGCCTTCTCTGCCGGTATCGGCGCCGAGGCGATCCGCGTGCTGCTCGAGAATCTCGATCTGCAGCAGGAACGCATCGACCTGATGGAAGATCTGGCGACGACCAAGTCGGAGCTGAAGCCCAAGAAGATCATCAAGCGGCTGAAGGTCGTTGAAAGCTTCATCGATTCGGGCAACCGCCCCGAATGGATGATCCTCGAAGTCGTGCCGGTCATCCCGCCCGAACTGCGCCCGCTGGTGCCGCTCGACGGCGGCCGCTTCGCGACGTCGGATTTGAACGACCTCTATCGCCGTGTGATCAACCGTAACAACCGTTTGAAGCGCCTGATGGAGCTGCGTGCGCCGGACATCATCGTCCGCAACGAAAAGCGCATGCTGCAGGAAGCCGTCGACGCCCTGTTCGATAACGGCCGCCGCGGTCGCACGATCACCGGCGCCAACAAGCGTCCGCTGAAGTCGCTGTCCGACATGCTCAAGGGCAAGCAGGGCCGCTTCCGTCAGAACCTGCTCGGCAAGCGCGTCGACTATTCGGGTCGTTCGGTCATCGTTACCGGTCCCGAACTCAAGTTGCACCAGTGCGGCCTGCCGAAGAAGATGGCGCTCGAACTGTTCAAGCCGTTCATCTACGCGCGCCTCGACGCCAAGGGTCTGTCGATGACCCTGAAGCAGGCCAAGAAGTGGGTCGAGAAGGAACGCAAGGAAGTCTGGGACATCCTCGACGAAGTCATTCGCGAGCACCCGGTCCTGCTGAACCGCGCCCCGACGCTTCACCGCCTCGGCATCCAGGCGTTCGAACCCGTGCTGATCGAAGGCAAGGCGATCCAGCTTCACCCGCTGGTCTGCGCCGCGTTCAACGCCGACTTCGACGGTGACCAGATGGCCGTTCACGTCCCGCTGAGCCTCGAGGCACAGCTGGAAGCGCGCGTGCTGATGATGTCGACGAACAACATCCTCAGCCCCGCGAACGGCAAGCCGATCATCGTTCCGTCGCAGGACATGGTGTTGGGTCTCTATTATCTCTCGATGGAGCGCGAAGGCGAGCCGGGCGAGGGCATGCTTCTCGCCGATATGGCCGAAGTGCATCAGGCGCTGTTCACCGGCGCGGTCACGCTGCACACCAAGGTGATCAGCCGCGTCCCGCAGACCGACGAGCAGGGCAATGAGTATCTCAAGCGCTTTGAGACCACGCCGGGCCGCATGCTGATCGGTGAATGCCTGCCGAAGTCGCACACGGTGCCCTTCGACGTCGTCAACCGCCTTCTGACCAAGAAGGAAATCGGCGACGTGATCGATCAGGTCTATCGTCACACCGGCCAGAAAGAGACCGTGTTGTTCGCCGACGCCATCATGGCGCTGGGCTTCCGCAACGCGTTCAAGGCGGGCATTTCCTTCGGCAAGGATGACATGATCATCCCGGAGTCGAAGGAAGGAATGGTCAACGAAACCCGCGCGTTGGTGAAGGATTTCGAGCAGCAGTATCAGGACGGCCTGATCACGCAGCAGGAAAAGTACAACAAGGCGATCGACGCCTGGTCGCAGTGCGGCGACAAGGTCGCGAACGCGATGATGGACGAAATCCGCGCCGAGCCGAAGGACCCGAAGACGGGTCGTCTGGCCCCGATCAACTCCATCTATATGATGGCGCACTCGGGTGCTCGTGGTTCGCAGGCCCAGATGAAGCAGCTCGCCGGTATGCGCGGCCTGATGGCCAAGCCGTCGGGCGAGATCATCGAAACGCCGATCATCTCGAACTTCAAGGAAGGCCTGACCGTTCTTGAATACTTCAACTCGACCCACGGCGCCCGTAAGGGCCTGGCCGATACGGCGCTCAAGACGGCGAACTCGGGTTATCTGACCCGCCGTCTGGTCGACGTGTCGCAGGACTGCGTCGTGATCGAGGAAGATTGCGGCACCGAACGCGGCATGGAAATGCGTGCGATCATCCAGGGCGGTTCGACGATCGCCTCGCTGGGTGAGCGTATCCTCGGCCGTACCACGCTCGAAGACGTCGTCGACAAGGACGGCAATGTCATCGCTCCCGTGGGCACTTTGCTCGACGAGCCGACGACGCAGCGGATCGAAGATGCCGAAGTTCAGTCGGTCAAGATCCGTTCGCCGCTGGTTTGCGAAGCGGTGCTGGGTGTCTGCGGCAAATGCTATGGCCGTGACCTTGCGCGCGGTACGCCGGTGAACATCGGTGAAGCTGTCGGCGTTATCGCTGCGCAGTCGATCGGTGAGCCCGGAACGCAGCTGACGATGCGTACCTTCCACATCGGTGGTGCGGCGCAGGTCAACGAGCAGTCGAACGCCGAAGCGATTTCGGACGGTACGATCGAATATCGCGACATGGCGACGATCGTCGACCAGCGCGGCCGTCGTCTGGCGCTGTCGCGTTCGGGCGAAATCGCGATCATCGACAGCGAAGGCCGCGAGCGCGCGTCGCACAAGCTGCCTTATGGTGCGCAGATCCTGCACAAGGATGGCGAGAAGGTGAAGAAGGGCGACCGGATTGCCGAATGGGATCCGTTCACCATGCCGCTCATCACCGAAAAGCAGGGCGTCGTGAAGTATCAGGATCTGGAAGACACCAAGACCCTGATCGAACAGGTCGACGAAGCGACGGGCATCGCCCAGCGCGTCGTGATCGAATATCGCTCGGCGGGCCGCGCCAAGAAGGAAGACCTTCAGCCGCGCCTGACCTTGCTCGACGATCAGTCGGGCGAAGCGGCACGCTACCTGCTCGCGGTCGGCACGATGCTGTCGGTCGAGGACGGTCAGGAAGTGCAGGCGGGCGACGTTCTGGCGCGTGTCAGCCGCGAAGCTTCGAAGACGCGTGACATCACCGGCGGTCTGCCGCGTGTTGCCGAGCTGTTCGAGGCGCGCATTCCGAAGGACAACAGCGTTATCGCAAAGATCAGCGGCCGCATTGAATTCGTCAAGGATTACAAGGCGAAGCGCAAGATCGCGATCGTTCCGGAAGAAGGCGATCCGATCGAGTACCTCATTCCCAAGTCGAAGGTCCTGGAAGTGCAGGAAGGCGACCAGGTCAAGCGCGGCGACGCGCTGATCAGCGGTTCGCCGAACCCGCACGACATCCTCGACGTCATGGGCGTGGAAGCGCTGGCCGAATATCTCGTCGCGGAAATCCAGGAAGTCTATCGACTGCAGGGCGTGAAGATCAACGACAAGCACATCGAGGTGATCGTTCGCCAGATGCTGCAGAAGGTCGAGATCACTGCTGGCGGTGACACCACGTTGCTGCCGGGCGAACAGCTCGATTATCTGGAGATGATGGAATATAACGCCAAGCTGCCGAAGAATGGTGTTCCCGCCGAGGGCCGTCCGGTCCTCCTCGGCATCACCAAGGCGAGCCTGCAGACGCGCAGCTTCGTTTCGGCGGCATCCTTCCAGGAGACGACCCGTGTTCTCACCGAGGCTTCGGTGCAGGGCAAGATCGACTCGCTGCAGGGCCTCAAGGAAAACGTCATCGTCGGCCGCCTCATCCCGGCGGGCACCGGCGCTGCCATGAACCGCGTCCGCGTCACCGCGTCGTCGAAGGATGCGGCGCTGCGTGCCGCGATGCGCGCCGCGAGCCCCGACCTGATCGCACCGGCGACTGCCGCCGCGGAGCATGCCGCCGAACTGGCGCAGGGCCCCGAAGCGGCGATCGGCGACGATCCGCTCGGCAAGGTGCAGGGCGAAGACTTCACGACCGACGATGTGATGGTCGAAGATCGTCCCGAAGGCGAAGGCGAGGAATAAGCTCCCCGGTCTTCGGACGGATAGAAACAAGCCCCGCCGGAGCGATCCGGCGGGGCTTTTTCGTTGGAGCGGTTTCGGGGTGGGAAACTGCCATTTAAACCTCGTCATGCTGAAACAAGTTCAGGGTGACGAGAATGGGGAAGCTGGATCCCGATCGGCGATTTGCCCGGCTCGCCATTTTTGCCAGTGGCGGCGCAGGTCGCCGGTCCGGACCCCGATCGCTTCGCCGGTTATGTCGACCCTGGTCATTCGGTCGGTACGAAAATGGCGGAAGTCCTGACGCAGTTCGCACCAGGCGATGAGCATGCGTTCGGTTTCCGCATAGCCAAGGACGATCGGCCATATCGTCCGCTCACTGGTCTCGCCGCTCGCCGAACGATAGCCAAGCCGCAGCTTCAGGCCGTCGCGGATGGCATTTCGAAGGCGGGTGATGTCGACCGGCGTGTCGAGGTGATCGAACCCGCCCAGCCTCGGCTTCGCCGCGACGCCGGGCTGTTCGACGAACGGACGCAGATGAGCGGGCACCACCGCGGCGATCTTTGCAATGACGTCTCGCGCCGCCAGCGCAAGCGACCGGTCGCCGCGCTCGGCCACCCACTGCGACCCCAGAACGACCGCCTCGATCTCGTCGGGGGTGAGCATCAGCGGCGGCATGTCATAGTCTGCGGCGAGCAGATAGCCGAAGCCCGCTTCGCCGGTGACCGGCACGCGCTGGCCGATCAGGTCGGCCATGTCGCGATAGACGGTCCGCGTCGATACTTCGAGCTCCGCCGCCAGCGCGGCGCCCGTCACGGGCCGGGCCGACCGGCGCAGGATCTGGATGATCTGGAACAGGCGGTCGGCGCGGCGCATCATACTGACTCCTGCTGACATGATGATGGCAGCAGGCCTGTGCAACAAGGCCTTTTCGGCGCTGTGCCGGAATGACTTGCCAAAGGAACCCTGATGAAATTCGCCTCCACCCGCCTGATCGCGGCCGATATCGACAGCCTGGTCGGCTTTTACGAAATGGTGACCGGCCGGCAGGCCGACTGGCTGGCGCCGGAATTTGCCGAGATCGTCACGCCGGGCGCGACGCTCGCCATCGGGAGCGCCGAAACGGTGGCGCTGTTTCGCGCAGGCAGCGCCGAACCCGCGGCCAATCGGACGGCGATCGTCGAATATATGGTGGACGATGTCGATGCCGATTTCGCGCGCCTGAAAGACCGGGTCGAATGGGTGCACGAACCGAAGCTGATGCCATGGGGCAATCGCAGCGTGCAATTTCGCGATCCGGAGGGGACGCTCGTCGGGCTCTTCACGCCGGTTACCCCCGCCGCGAAAGAGCGTTTCGGATCGCGATGATGGCCGGCTCTTGGTTGGAGTCGGCGTTTTTCGAGGAAGGCATTCTCCATGGGCGGAGACAGAGGAAGGATGGGGGTTTCGGGGTGGGAAACTGCCATGAGCTCCACTCACCTTCGTCATCCCGGGCTTGACCCGGGATCCCGCTTTTTCTGAAAGTAGCGCAGTTTTCGAGGTCAAGCGGGACCCCGGATCAAGTCCGGGGTGAGGAAAAAGGACATGGCCACTAACAGCCGTTAGCGGTCATTCCCTTTACGGGCCTGCGCTGGCTATCACCGCCAAATGAAAAGGGCCCACCGGGGGTAGCCGGTGAGCCCTTGGTCCTGGGAATGTGGGGGCCGGTACCGATGCTTCGAAAGCGGCCGGCGGCTGTCCTAAGGCGCGAGGATCGCGACGGCGAGGTACAGCAGCAGAGGCAGGCCGAAGCCCAGAAGCGTCAGGGCGACAAAGCCGACGCGCGTCCACAAGACGTCGATGCCGAACTGGTCCGACATTCCGGCGCACACGCCGAAGATCATCCCGTCGCGACGATTCTTGCGAAAACCCTGTTTCATTTCTTTCCTTTCCATCCCGGCCATCGGGCCGGCGTTTCGTGGGTTGTCGCGGCTGGTCAGATGACCAGCCGGCCGAGTTCCGCACCATTCGGGCCGATGGCGGCGAGAAACATCATCGAGCAGTAAAGCGAGGCAACCGCGGCGATCGCGTAGCTTTTGAACGAGTCGATGTTGAAATGAGCCATGATATTTTCCTTCCTTGAACCTTCCATCCGGATCATCCGGTGGATGCCGGCACTGGTGCAGGAGCCGTGCCAATTTCATTCATTGGCGGTTAAGTGGGATTTTTGGGGCTTTGAAAGAAAATTTCAGGGCGAAAAATGCCGATAATCTGTAAAATTTTCGGTTATAGGAAAAATTTAATGCACGTGTCTTATGCGTACCGATGGGAAGGGAAACTGCTCCCTTCAAACTCATAAATCCCCTAGTACGGCCGCGACATGACGCTGATCCGCCTTTCGCTGACCGATTTTCGCAATCACGCGGGCGCCGATCTGGCCGCACAGGCGGGAATTGTCGCGCTGCATGGCGACAATGGTGCGGGCAAGACCAATATATTGGAGGCGATCTCGCTGCTCGCGCCGGGGCGCGGGCTGCGCCGGGCGCCGCTGTCCGACATGGTGCGCGATGGCGCGGGCGGCGGCTTCGCGATCTTTGCCGAAGTGCAGGCGGGGGCGGAGCTGTCGCCGGTCGCCCTGGGGACGGGGATCGAAGCCGCGCATCCGGGGCGGCGGATCGTGCGGATCAACGGCGCATCGGCGGCGGCGGCTTCGCTCGGCGAATGGATCGCGGTGCTATGGCTGACCCCGGCGATGGACCGGTTGTTCGTCGAGACCGCGGGCAACCGGCGGCGCTTCCTCGACCGGCTCGTCCTCGCGCTTGACCCGCGGCACGCGCAGCATGGCAACCGCTATGAAGCGGCGCTGCGTGCGCGCGGCAAGCTGCTCGCCGATCTTCCGGCCGCCGACGAGCAATGGCTGACCAGCCTCGAGGTGCAACTGGCCGAACATGGCGCGGCGATGGATGCGGCGCGCCAAGACACCCTGGTGGCGCTCGCCGCCGAACTGGCGGAACAGCCCGACGCACCTTTCGCGCGCCCGCTGCTGACGCTCGTCGACGGCGATGGCGCGCCGCGGACGGCGCCCTATGATGTTGATGCGCTGAAAATGCTGTTCAGAACACGCCGCCGGATCGATGCCGCCGCGGGGCGTGCGACCGCCGGGCCGCACCGTGATGACTTGGGCGCCGTCCATGCCGCGACCGGCCGCGCGGCGGCGCGCTGCTCGACCGGCGAGCAGAAGGCGATGCTGCTGTCGCTCGTCCTCGCGCACAGCGATCTGGTCGCGCGGCGGCGCGGCGCGCGCCCGCTGCTGCTGCTCGACGAAGTCGCGGCGCATCTCGACCCGATGCGCCGCGCGGCGCTTTATGAGCGGCTGGCAGGGCAGGGCGGGCAGGCCTGGCTGACGGGGACCGAAGCGGCGCTGTTCGATGATATGCCGGGACCGGCAACGCGGTTTCGGATCGCGGGCGGGCGGATCGCGGCGGGGTGAGCCCGGCTTGCTCGCGGGCACCGCCTGTGCAATAGGCGCCGGCCCCGCGCGGGACCCCGGGTCATCCACAGGAGCCAAGCCATGGACAGCAATGCGGCCGCGAGCGCGCTCGGGCTCGATTTCGGCACCACCAACACCGTCGTGGCGCTCGCCGACGGGCAGGGAGGGTCCGAACTCGTCGAATTTGCGGGCGAGGAAGCGGCCGGCGCGGTGTTTCGCTCGGCGCTCTGCTTCTGGGAGGAAGAGCGCGCATGGCAGGGGATCGCGCACGAGGCGGGGCCGTGGGCGATCGCCGAATATCTTCAGTCGCCGCTCGACAGCCGCTTTGTCCAGTCGTTCAAGAGCGTCGCGGCGAGCCCGTCGTTCGAACGCGCGATGATTTGGGGCAAGCCGTACCGGTTCGAGGACATGGGGCGGCTGTTCCTCCAGCGGCTCGTCGCCCATGCGGGCGGGCGGCTCGACACGCGTCCGCGCCGCATCATCGTCGGCCGCCCGGTCGAATATGCCGGGGCGCGGCCCGATGCGGCGCTGGCGCGGCGGCGTTACGACCTGATGCTCGCGGCATTCGGAGCCGAAATATATTATGTTCACGAACCGCTGGGCGCCGCGCACAGCTATGCCGCGCGGCTGACCGAGCCCGCGACGATCCTCGTCGCCGACTTCGGCGGCGGTACCACCGACTTTTCGATCGTGCGCGTCGCCGAACCGGGGGCGCCGCGCCGCTGCGTCCCGCTCGCCTCGTCGGGGATCGGGATTGCGGGTGACCGGTTCGACTATCGCATTGTCGACAAGCTCGTGCTGCCGTTGCTCGGCAAGGGCGGGAGCTACCGGTCTTTCGACAAATTGCTCGAAATCCCGGGCGGCTATTTCGCCGATTTCGCCGACTGGTCGCGGCTGGCGTTGATGCGCAACCGGCGGACGCTTGACGAGCTGCGGCGGCTGCAACGCGACGCGGTCGATCCCGAACCGGTCGGGCGGATGATCGCGCTGATCGAGCATGAGCAGGGCTTTCCGCTCTATGATGCGGTCGGGCGGCTCAAGCGCAGCCTGTCGAGCAGCGAGGAGGCCGAGTTCCGCTTTTCGGGCGACGGTGTCGATATCGCCGCCGACGTGCGCCGCGCCGATTTCGAACAATGGATCGCCGACGACCTGCGCCGCATCGAAGCCGCGATGGACGCGGCGCTGGCGAAGGCGGGTGTCGCAGGGGGCGATGTCGACCGCGTCTTCCTGACCGGCGGTTCGTCGCTGATTCCCGCTATCCGCGCGCTCTTCGACCGCGGTTTCGGGGCGGAGCGGATCGCGACGGGCGGCGAACTGACCTCTATCGCACATGGGCTGGCGCTGATCGGCGAGGAGGCCAATCCGGCCGAATGGACGGCGTAGGCGGCGGCGCCATTGTGACCGGCCGTCAAAGCCGTTAGGCCGCCATGGTCATGATAATCATCGCAAAATGGAGGCCGGCTTGACGAGAACACGCGCTATCGGGGCCGCTATGCTGCTGTTCTGCGCGATAGTTGGCGCCGCCGTGTCCGGGCAGGCGGCGGAAACCGATGCGGCTGCGGGGCTCTCCGAACGCGAACGCAACATGATCCGCGAACTGGAGGAACTGAAAGCTGCCGATGCGACCGCGCTCAACCCCGACGACGTGATGGAAGAGCGGCATATCGGCACGCGCGTGCGCTGGGCGGGTGCCGTCCATGATATCGAGCGGTCGCGCCGCGGCGCTTGCCTGACGATCATCCTGGCGCGCAGCGGCGAATATGGCGAGCCGCGCTGGACGCCCGACCCGACCTACCAGACTTTCGTCGCGTGCGCCGCCGGCGTCTATGACCGCGATCTCGTGCACGAATTCACCAATGTCACCATCGTCGGCCGGGTGACCGGCAAGCAATATATCGGCATGGGCGGCGGTGGCAGCGACGGGCCGGTGGTCGAAATCGAGCGGCTGTACCGCTGGTCCGACTGCCTGGCAGGCGACACCACCCCGATATGCCGGCAGGGATTCCTGACCGCGGAGCCGGTCACCGGCGATTGAGGGTCCGCAAAGCGGCGCGGGTCAGAGGATTTCGTGCACCCGGTCCTGCGGGCGGCAAAGACGGACCCCCTTGCCGGTCTCGACGATCGGGCGTTCGACATAGGCGGGATGCTCGGCCATCGCGGCGACGATGTCGTCCTCGCTCGCGTCTTTCAGCCCGCGTTCCTCGGCATCGGTACCGCGCAGGCGCAGCGCGTCGCGGGCGGTGAGGCCGGCGTCGGCGAACAATTGGCGCAATTTCGCCGCGCTATACGGCGTCTTCAGATATTCGACGACCGTAACGTCGACGCCGGGCGTCTCTTCGAGAATCGCGAGTGTCTTGCGCGAGGTGCCGCAGGCGGGATTGTGCCAGATGGTCGCTTTCATGGGCCCCGCTCCTATCGCCGCCCTGCGCCGCGGGCAAGGCGTGAAGGAAATGTTCGGAAGCGTAAACCCGCTATTCATGGCGAATATGCCACATCTGCCCGCATGACGGGCATGACAATATTGCCTTCGACCACCATCTTAGGGCTTATGGAAAGCCGAGGGACCGCCAAAGGGCGGCCAATGCGGGGTTGGGTTGCAAAGTGAATGACGTAATGAATCGCAGGGCGATGTTGGCGGCACTGGCCGGCGCGGGGGCTATGGCTGCCATTCCCACGCGCGCGCAGACGCCGAACTGGATCCAGCAGCCGATAGCACCGGCGTCGCCGCCGGTCGATTATCTGGCGGTCGCGCGGCAGCAGTTGGCGGTTCAGAACCGTAATATCGCGCAGGTCGATCGCGTCGGCATCGTCGATTTCGGGCTGCCGTCGTCGCGTCCGCGATTTGCGCTGGTCGACATGGTCGCGGGCAAGATCGAGTTGTATCCGGTGACCCATGGCCGCGGGTCGGATCCGCAGCATGACGGCTGGCTCAAAAGCTTCTCGAACCGCATGGGCAGCCTCGCGACGTCGCGCGGCGCCTATCGCACCAGCGATTATTATTATGGCAGCAACGGGTCGTCGATGCGGCTCGCGGGGCTGGAACCCGATAATTACAGCGCCGACGCGCGCGCGATCGTCGTCCATGGCGCGTGGTACGCCGACCCGGCGCTGATCGCGACGCAGGGCAAGCTGGGGCGCAGCGAAGGCTGCTTCGTCTTCGGCGAGGCGCTATTGCCGATGATCCTCTACAAGCTTGGTCCCGGCCGGCTGCTGTTCGCCGACAAGCTGAGCGTGCCGCCGCCGGCGCCGAAGTTCGAAATGCCGGCCGATCCGCTCCCTGGGACGGAGAATATCGTCCGCACCGGTGCGACCAACGGTGTGTTTCCGAAGACAGCGGATTAGCGTCTGCGTGATTAGCGGACGTTCCTGTCGTCCAGCCTTCTGCTCTTTCCACTTCGTCATCCCGGGCTTGACCCGGGATCCCGTTTTTGAAGTACCGGCAGTTCTCCAGGTCGAGCGGGACCCAGGATCAAGTCCGGGGTGACGAAGAAAAGAAATCTAGGTTGCCGACTGAAAAGCGAAAGCCCCTCAATATATCCCGCTCGTCCCCGGCGTCGTCACGCGCGCGGTCGTCTTGACGGTCGGGACGACCTCGGGCGGCGGCGGCGCGATGAGCGCGGCGGCGGGGCGGCCTTCCTTCGCGAAGCTCGCGACGACGGGCGCATCGCGGCCATAGATGTCGGCAAGCTTCTTCACGCCGCCCTTGCCGTCGGGAACGACGGTCCAATAAGCGACATAGACGGGGAAGGGCTGAGCGAAGGAGAATTTCGTCGTCTTGCCGCTCGCGATCGCCTCGCCGAATTCCTCGGGGCTCCGGCCCGCGAAATAGACCGCCATCAGGCCCGAGAAATGCAGCGCACGTTCGGTGCGGATACAGCCGTGGCTGAACGCCCGCGCGGCGGCGCCAAAGGCGCCCTTCGAAGGCGTGTCATGCAGGTAGATGGCGTGCGGATTGAGCATTTCCATCTTCATCACGCCCAATGCATTGTTCGCACCGGGTTGCTGCACCACCGACAGCGTCTTGCCGCTGCCCGTCCAGGTATAGCCCTGCCGCCGCGCGGACGCCGGATTGTTGGCGATCGTCGCGCCGATACCTTCGTTGATGATGCTGCGCGGCAGCGTCCAGGTCGGATTGACGATGACGCCGGTGGCCAGCGGGTTGAGCTGCGGCGTCGGGGTCGACGCCTTGCCGACGACGGCCTTGTGCGTCGCGATCGTGGTGCCGCCATGGATGACGCGGGTCAGATATTCGGGGACGTTGCTGACGACATAGCGTTCGCCGAGGTCGCGAGGCATCCAGCGCCAGCGTTCCATGTTGACGCGGATCGCATTGGCCTCGGCGGGCGTCTTGGCTTTCTTCAGCGATGCCTTGAGCACTGCGAAATCGGGATGCACGGGATCGAAGCGCGCGAGCGTTTCGGCGATCGAGCCGGTCGCCAGCGCGGTGGTGAGCAGCGGCAACAGCGGTTCGGCATCGCCGTCGCTGTCGACCATGAACCATTGTTTGCGCGCGGCATTGGGTGTCCGGCCGTCGCGCAGATGCGTCGCGAGCAGCAGGAAGCTGTCGGTCGCGACCTGATCGAGCCGGTCCTGATCCTTCGCCATGATCGCGGCGGCGAGTTCGTCGGGATGATAATCCTTGGCGAACAGCCCTTCGTCGCCGGCGCCTTCGATCGCGCTGAGCAGCGCGGTCGCATTGGCCTCGCTCCAGTTCGGCAGCGCGACCTCAGCGGCGACGACGGGCGCGTCGTCGGCGACCTTGTCGGGCTGAAGGATCACCGAATCCTCCTTGACCTCCTGCGCGAGGACGGGCGACGCGGCGAGCGCCAGCGGAAGGATCAGCGCCGCAGCGGGGCGCATCGAAGGGAGAGATTTTTTGACCATGCCGGTGCCATAGCCAAAAAAATCACACAGTTAAAGTGAGCGGGCGCACAACTCGGCGCATCGCACATATCGCCACTCCGGACATGACGAACCTCGGCAAAAAGGCGGGTGACAGGCGCGCGGCGTTATGCCGCGCCTTCTTCATCCTGCCGCGCGAGCCATTCCTCGAGCCACTTGATCGTATAGTCGCCGTTGATCACGTCGGGCGCCGCAAGCAGCGCCTGGTGGAGCGGAATGTTGGTCTTGACGCCGCCGACCACCATTTCCTCGAGCGCGCGGCGCATCCGCATCATGCAGCTTTCGCGCGTCCGGCCATAGACGATCAGCTTGGCGATCATGCTGTCGTAATAGGGCGGGATCGAATAGCCGGCGTACAGCCCGCTATCGACGCGCACATGCATGCCGCCCGCGGCGTGATAATTGGTGACCTTGCCCGGCGAGGGCATGAAGGTGCGCGGGTCTTCGGCGTTGATACGGCATTCCATCGCGTGACCGCGAAATTCCAGATCTTCCTGCCGGACCGACAGCCCGCGGCCGTCGGCGATGCGGATCTGTTCGCGGACCAGGTCGAAGCCGGTGATCATCTCGGTCACCGGATGTTCGACCTGGATGCGCGTGTTCATCTCGATGAAGAAAAACTCGCCATTTTCCCACAGGAATTCGATCGTGCCGGCGCCGCGATACTGCATCGCCGCCATCGCATCGGCGCACACCTTGCCCATGCGCGCGCGTTCGTCGGCGGAGATGATCGGCGAGGGGGCTTCTTCGAGCACCTTCTGATGGCGGCGCTGCAGCGAGCAGTCGCGCTCGCCGAGGTGGATGGCATTGCCCTGGCCGTCGCCGAACACCTGGAATTCGATGTGGCGCGGGTTGCCGAGATATTTTTCCATGTAAACGGTCGGGTCGCCGAACGCCGCCGCCGCTTCGCTCGACGCCTGGCCCATCAGGCTTTCGAGGCTGTCCTCGTCGGGAACGACCTTCATTCCGCGCCCGCCGCCGCCCGACGCCGCCTTGATCAGCACCGGATAGCCGATTTCGTGCGCAAGCCGCTTCGTCTCTTCGCTGTAGGTGACCGCGCCGGGCGAACCCGGAACGACCGGCAGGCCGAGCGCGACCGCGGTACGCTTTGCCTCGACCTTGTCGCCCATGGTGCGGATATGTTCGGGCTTCGGCCCGACGAAACAGATGTCATGCGCCTCGATGATCTCGGCGAAGCGGGCGTTTTCCGACAGGAAGCCGTAGCCGGGATGGATCGCGTTGGCGTTGGTGACTTCGGCCGCCGAAATGATCGCCGGGATGTTGAGATAGCTGTCCTTGGCGCTCGGCGGGCCGATGCACACGGCCTCGTCGGCGAGGCGGACGTGCATCGCGTCGGCGTCGGCGGTCGAATGGACCGCGACGGTCCTGATTCCCATTTCGTGGCACGCGCGGTGGATGCGCAGCGCGATCTCGCCGCGGTTGGCGATCAGCAGCTTGTCGATGCTCATGCGGGCCTCAGCCGATGGTGAACAGCGGCTGGTCGAATTCGACCGGCTGGCTGTTCTCGACATGCACCGCCTTTAGCGTGCCTGCGGCCGGGGCGGTGATCGGGTTCATCACCTTCATCGCCTCGATGATCAAAATCGTGTCGCCGGCCTTCACCGCCGAGCCGACGGCGGCGAAATTGGGCGCGCTCGGTTCGGGCGCGAGATAGACGGTGCCGACCATCGGCGACTTTACGGCGTCGGCGAAATTGTCGGCGGCGGGCGCCGGAGCGGCGGCGGCAACCGTAGCGGCCGGTGCAGCGGCGGCGGGAGCCGCGACCGGTGCTGCGGCATAAGCGACGGGGGCGGCGGTCAGCGTGCGCGCGACGCGCACCTTGCGGTCGCCGTCCTCGACCTCGATTTCCGAAAGCTGCGTGTCGTCGAGCAGTTCGGCCAGCGCGCGAACGAACGCCGGATCGATGTTGATGCCATTGTCTTTATGGTCACCCATGAGAATTTTTCCTGTTGTTGCGGTGTCGGTGTTCCGACGCCCTGACCCCGTTTTTGCTGGCGCCCTCTTGTCAGAGACGGGCGGCGGCGTCCAGCGCCAGCGTATAGCTGTTCGCGCCATGCCCGGCAAAATGCGCCACCGCGGCCATGCCGACATAGCTTAAATGCCGGAATTCTTCGCGTTTCATCGGGTCCGACAGATGAACCTCGATCACCGGCACCTTGATCGACTTGATCGCATCGTGAATCGCGATCGATGTGTGCGTATAGCCGCCGGCGTTGAGCAGCACCGCCTTGGCGCCCGCGACATAGGCCTCGTGCAGCCAGTCGATCAGCACGCCTTCATGGTTCGTCTGGCGGCATTCGACGCGCAGGCCGAATTCCGCCGCCTGCGCTTCGAGCCGCGCATGAATATCGTTCAGCGTGTCGTGTCCGTAAATCTCGGGCTCGCGTGTGCCGAGCAGGTTGAGATTGGGGCCGGAGAGGACATAGACGGTCGGCTTATCAGAGCGATCGTTGGTCAAGGGCTGGGTCTTTCGGTTGCGGGGACGCGCGGTCCCCCTATATGGGCTGCTCGGCAAAAGGCAAAGAAGGCGGAATGCGGTGATCTCGATCATCCTCAACGGCGATCCCAGGCAGGTGCGCGCGGGCAGCATCGCGGACCTCGTGGCCTCGCTGGGGCTCGACGTGAAAAAGGTCGCGGTCGAACGCAACCGCGCGATCGTGCCGCGCTCGACCTTGGCCGAGGTGACGCTGGCAGAAGGCGATGCCCTGGAAATCGTCCATTTCGTGGGAGGCGGCTGATGGCGGTCGCGCGGATAATCCCCAATCGCTACACCGGCGATCCGCAAACGGGCAAAGATTTCTTCAACCAGGTGCTGGGGCTGGAGACGGCGATGGCGATGGCGATGGATTTCATCAGCCTCTATCGCTCGGCCACGCAGCCGATGGCGCAGATCAGCATAATCAGCGATGACCCGTCGGGCTTGCGCCCCGCCTATTCGGTCGGCGTCGATGACGTCGATGCGGTGCATGCGCGCGCGATCGAGGCGGGGCACGAGATCGTCTATGCCCTGCGCGACGAACCGTGGGGCGTCCGGCGCTTTTTCGTTCGCGATCCGCTCGGTGATATCGCGAATGTGGTACAGAATAAGGATTGAAAGTGGATAAGAGCGACACCTGGACCGTGGCCGGACGGACGTTCACGTCGCGGCTGATCGTCGGCACCGGCAAATACAGGGATTTTGAACAGAATGCCGCCGCGGTCGCGGCGTCGGGGGCAGAGATCGTCACCGTCGCGGTGCGGCGCGTCAATGTCTCGGATCCCGCCGCGCCGATGCTGACCGACTATATCGACCCGAAGAAGATCACCTACCTGCCGAACACCGCGGGCTGTTTCAACGCCGACGACGCGATCCGTACCTTGCGCCTCGCGCGCGAGGCGGGGGGCTGGGATCTCGTGAAGCTCGAGGTGCTGGGCGAGGCGAAGACCCTCTACCCGAATATGCGCGAGACTTTGGAGGCCACCGAGGTGCTGGCCAAGGAAGGCTTTTTGCCGATGGTCTATTGCGTCGACGATCCGATTGCGGCGAAGCAGCTTGAGGATGCCGGCGCGGTCGCGGTGATGCCGCTCGGTGCGCCGATCGGATCGGGGCTGGGTATCCAGAATCGCGTCACGATCCGCCTGATCGTCGAAGGCGCGTCGGTGCCGGTGCTCGTCGATGCGGGCGTCGGAACGGCGAGCGATGCCGCGGTGGCGATGGAGCTTGGCTGCGACGGCGTGTTGATGAACACCGCAATCGCCGAGGCAAAGGACCCCATCCGCATGGCGCGCGCGATGAAGCTGGCGGTCGAGGCGGGGCGCGATTCCTATCTTGCGGGGCGGATGGGCGTGCGCCGCTATGCCGATCCGTCGAGCCCGCTGGCAGGGTTGATTTAGGGTTTGGTGGCGGCCGGGAGCCGCCGTTCCTTTATCGTCACCCCGGACTTGCCCCGGGGTCCCGCTTGATGTCGAAACCTGCCGATGTCCTCAAAAAGCGGGATTCCGGATCAGGTCAGGGATGACGAAAGTGGGAGACCGAACATCCGCTCCCCGCCCCTAAGCTGCCGTCCGGCTAATTATCCTTGCTTCCGAACGCTTTATCCCGCGCGGCGGAACATGTGCCCTGCTCACCCGTTTATCCTGCAAGAGGCGACCCCTCCGCCTCTGCGAAGTGAAGGAGAATCTCCGTGGGTGAACTGACCGATAAAGCCAAAGGCCTCGCCAATGAAGCCGCCGGTAACGTCAAGCAAGCGGTCGGCAAGGCGACCGATAACGAGCGCCTCCGTGCCGAAGGCGAAGTTCAGGAGCGCAAGGGCGAAGCCCAGAATCTGAAGGGCAAGGTCAAGGGCGCGCTGGGCGACAAGATCTGACGGCTTGCCGTCGTCACGCAACGAACAAGAAGGCCCCGGGCGACCGGGGCCTTTTTTGGTTGCGCCGCGCGTCTGCGGCTCATTCGGCGTAGACTTCCAGCCCCATGGCGGCCAGCAGCGGATATTGCTGGTCGGCCGATACGATCATAGCCTCGATCGTGGCAAGTTCCTTGAGGTTCAGACCTGCGACATCGGCGCCGCGCAGGTCGGCGCGCGCCAGCTTGGCGCCTGCGATCAGTGCCTGAACCAGATCACAGCCGCGCAGATCGGCACCCTCCAGATCGGCATCGAACAAGATTGCTTCGCGCAAATTCGATCCTGTCAGATCGCCGCCGGGCATGCGCGCGTCGTTGAGGTCGGCGAATTCCAGATTGCAACTGCGCATCTTTACCGCCGATTTGACGAGCTTGCGACTGAAGGTGCGGAAGAAGTCCGCCTTGTGAAACACCGCGCCGCGCAAGTTGCAGGCTGTGAGTTCGATCCCGAACAGCGACGAGCGGTCGAACTTTGCGAACGACAGGTCGCAGCGGTCGAACCGCGCTTGATCGATGCGCGAGAAAGCGAACTGCGTGCCAATATGCCCGCTATCGTCCCCGAAGCTGCAATTCTCGAAAACCGCATCGCGCAGGTCGACATTGGCAAAGCGGCAGCGGACGAAGCGGCATTCGTCGAAGCGGGCATCCTGCAGGCAGGTTCCCGAAAATTGGACGTCGCGCATCACGCACGCGGTCAGCCGCGCTCCCGCCAGGTCGATGTCGGAAAAAACGCGATCAGACAGGTCCATATTGTCGATGATGCACGCTGGTTCGAGCTTCATTAAACGCTTCCTACGCTGACGGGGTTGCCAGCGTAGGGTGCGATCGGGAACGTATCAAGAACATTCAGGCGCGGTCATCCGCCCGATGATCCGGCGTCGGCGCCAGCCCGGATTCGAAGCGGGCTTCGCAGGCGCGAAGGCTTATTTCCCGCCCGATGCGACCAGATCGACGTCGGTCATGCCGCCGTCGCGGCGCATGAACAGGACATAGGCGAGGTCGCCCTTCGTCCCGCCGAGGACATGTTCGTCGCCGTTGACGCGGTGATCGCTGGTGTAGCCCGCAAGGACCGCCATCGTGTGATAATAATCGAGCACCGCCTGCATCGACGCCGCGGTCTGGAAATTGACGACGCGGATATTGCACTTGCCGCCGGCGACACCCGCTGCCTCGCGCAGCGTGGCGCGCGGATAGAGTTTGAACGCGGCGGGAAGGCGGTCGGCCCAGGCGTTGCCATAGGTCAGCTTGGCATCGCAGCTGCCCTTGGCCTGTTCGCGCGCAAGCGCGCCGATCGTGGCGGGGCGTTTTGCCGCCGCGGCGCAATCGCCCTTGCAATCGGCTTCATAAGGCAGCGCTTTCGGTGCGGAAAGCAGCTTGCCGGCCGCTTGGGCGGCGGCGGCTTCGGCGGCGGTTGCGGCCTTGCCGCTCGCCACGCCGGGGACGCCGCCATCGACGGGGCGGTTGCCCGGACCAACGGCATTCTGGTTCGACTGGCCCGCCAGCTTCGGGTCGACCATGATCTTGTCTTCGAGCGAGCCCTTGATTGTCGGGTCGGCATTGGTCAGCCCGTCGTCGAGCGGCGCGAGTTCGGCCTTGTTATTGGGGTTGTCGCGGCAACCCGCCAACGGAGCGGTCGCGATCAGCATTCCTGCAACCAGCCATTTTGCCCGCACCATCATAGCTAACACTCCCTTAATATCCTTCCGGGAATGCCCGATCCTGGTTAAAAAGGTGCAAAGAAAATGCGTTAACGGGTAAGACTTTGTTAGCTGAAAACTGTGCCGGACCGGGACGCTTTTGACCCATGGCGGATCGGGTACCGGGAACGGGAGCTCATAATTTGAATTGCTTGCGCTTCTCGCGCCACGCGTCGGCGCTTTGCGTCCACGCGTCGACCGGTGCGTCTTCGAAGGGGGCAGGAAGGCGGGTCGGACCGCTGTTCGTGGCGCCGAGGCGCTGCGCGAGTGCCTGCGAGCGGATGTTCGCCGGATCGATGCTGTGCATCAGTTCGGGCCATTTCAGGAATTCGACCGCGAAATCGCACGCCGCGATCGCGCCTTCAAAGGCATAGCCCTTGCCCGCGAATTTGGCGCGCACGCCATATCCGATCTCCGGCGCGGGCCAGCCGTCGGGTTCCCACGGGCCGAGCCGCCCGACCCATTCGCCGCTGTCGCGCTCGATCACCGAAAACATCGAAAAGCCGCGGATGTGCCAGGCGCCCGCCAAGGTGCACCATTGCCGCCATGCGGAGGAGCGCGGGCAGGTGCCGCCAAGGAACTGCATCGTGTCGGCTTCACCGCACATTTCGGCGAAACCCTCGAAATCCTCGGTTGCGGGCGGGCGGAGGATCAGACGATCGGTCACGAGCAGGGGGCCGTTCAACATCTTGTATCTCCGCAGTTGGGCCGATGCTTCTGCGGGAAGCGGGCGTGCGGGGCAAGCCCCTGGTCCTGCCCCCCGGACCTGCATGAACGGTCCGAACGCGAAAGAGCGCCGCCAAACGGACGGCGGCCCGCTCACGCAATGGTTGAGGGCACCGGCCTCGCGGCCGGCGCCCTCACCATCACGTGTGCAGGCGGAGGGGTCTCGGACCCACACCCGTAACGGTAGCTCTATCGCTTAACGGCAGCGATATTTGCTCTTGTCGATCTCGCGGCCGAGCAACGCGCCGCCCGCGGCGCCGATTACGGTGCCGAGCAGCTTGTCGCCGCCGCCGGCAATTTCGTGGCCGGCGACACCGCCGACGGCGCCGCCGATCAGCAGGCCGGTCGTGCCATTGTCCTTCTTGCAGCGATAGCGGCCGTCATTGTCGCGCCAGACGCGGGTGTTCGAATTGACCCGCTGGTCGCGCGCATAATAGTCGCGATCCCGATCGCGATGGCGGCGCTTCTTGTAGAAATCGTTGGTCTGTTCGCCGGCGTGATAGCCCGGCGCCTGGACGGCGGTCGAAACGCCGGCGTGCACGGGGGTCGTGGCGACGACACCGGCTGCCGCGATCGCACCGAGCAGTGCTTTGAAATTACGCATCCTGTAAGTCCTTTCCTGGTTCTGCGCCTCGCCTCCTTGCGGGAGGCACCGGGCGCTTCGAAAGGACAAACGAGCGGGGTCCAATTCCCGTTGCATGAACGCAAGGCAACAAGACGAAGCGAATGTTTTCATCGATGAACCGAAAGGGTCTTGCTGCATCGCCAAGGGCGTGCGACATATCGTCCATGCTCAATATCGGATCGCTCGTCATTGGCGCCATCGCGCTGGTTCTGGCTGTTTTTGCGTTCATCCCGCTGCTCGGCTGGGCGAACTGGGTGATCATCCCTTTCGCCGTGGTCGGCCTTGCACTTGGGGCAATGTCGGACAAGACAAGCGGGCGCAATCTCAACATCGTCGTTATCGTGATCGGCGTCATTCGCCTCATGCTCGGCGGCGGCATCATCTGATCTCTGGCCGAAAGGCTTTTTCGACATGACTCAGCAAACCGCCCCCGCGGGGAGCAACCAGGGTGGCTTGCCCTATGCGCTGGCCGCCTACGGATTTTGGGGCTTCGTGCCGCTGTTCTTCAAGCTGGTCGAAAGCGTGCCGGCGGTCGAAGTGCTGGCGCAGCGCATCATCTGGTCGCTGCCCTTCTGTTTCCTGATCATGGCGTTCCGGCGCCAGATCGGTGATTATGCGGCGGCACTCAAGGACTGGCGCGTGCTGCGCATGCTGGTGGCGAGCGCGGTGCTGATCGCGCTCAACTGGCTCGTCTATATCCATTCGATCTTCACCGGCCATGTGCTCGCCGCGAGCCTTGGCTATTATCTCAACCCGCTCGTCAATGTGATGCTGGGGATGATCTTTCTCGGCGAACGGCTTTCGCGGTTGCAGATGGTCGCGGTGGCGATCGCCGCGGTCGGCGTCGCGATCCTGCTCGGCGGCGCGCTCGACACGCTGTGGATCAGCCTGACCCTGGCGTTCAGCTTCAGCCTCTACGGGCTGATCCGCAAGGTCGTGCCGGTCGGCGCACTGCCCGGGCTGGCGATCGAAACCACGGTGTTGCTGCCCGTCGCGCTCGCCGCGGCCGTTTATTATATCGGGATCGGCGACGGACGCGGGTTCGGAAGCGATAGCGGGGTCAGCTGGCTGCTCGCGGCGGGCGGGGTGGTCACCGCTGTGCCGCTGCTCCTGTTCGCGACCGCCGCGCGCAGGATGAGCTACGCCGCGCTCGGCTTTGTGCAATTTCTGGCGCCGACGGTCCAGTTTCTACTCAGCCTGTTCGTGTTTCACGAACCGCTGAAGCCGGTCCAGCTGCTCTGCTTCCTGCTGATCTGGGTCAGCATCGCGGTGTTCAGCTTCGACATGTGGCGCAAGCTGCGCGCCGACAGGGTGGCCGGGGGCGCGGGCGCCTGACGGGTTATACCAGCCGCCAGCCCAGCGTCTCGCCGGCGTGGAACGGCACGACCTCGCCGATGCGGTCGGGGACGACCGTCTCGCCGCGCTCCAGCGTCACCGTGCCCTCGTTGAGCGGCAGGCCGTAGAAGCGCGGGCCATGCTCGCTCGCGAAGCCTTCGAAATGGGCGAGCGCGCCATCCTCGTCGAACGCCTTGATATAGCTTTCGAGCGCATAGGGCGCGTTGAAGATCCCCGCGCAGCCGCATGACGCTTCCTTCGTGTGCACCGCATGCGGGGCGCTGTCGGTGCCGAGGAAGAATTTCGGCGAGCCCGAGGTCGCCGCTTTTCGCACCGCAATCCGATGATGCTCGCGCTTGGCGACGGGCAGGCAATAAGCGTGCGGGCGGATGCCGCCGACCAGCATCGCGTTGCGGTTGATGTGCAGATGCTGCGGGGTGACCGTCGCGGCGACATTGGCCGGCGCCTCGGCGACGAACTGCGCCGCCTCGGCGGTGGTAATATGTTCGAAGACGATCTTCAGGCCGGGCAGCCGCTTCACCAGCGGCGCCAGCGTGCGTTCGATGAACACCGCCTCGCGGTCGAAGATGTCGACATGGGCATCGGTGACCTCGCCGTGGATCAAGAGCGGCATGCCGATATCCTGCATCCGCTCGAGCACGCCCATGATCTTCGCGACATCGGTAACACCGTGCGCGCTGCCGGTCGTGGCGTGCGCGGGGTAAAGCTTGGCGGCGGTGAACACCCCCTCGGCATGGCCGCGCGCCATTTCACCGGCATCGCTGTGATCGGTCAGATAGGCGACGATCAGCGGGGTGAAATCGAGCCCGGCGGGCACCGCGGCATTGATGCGGTCGCGGTATGCCCGGCCTTCCTCGGCGGTCGTCACCGGCGGCGACAGGTTCGGCATGATGATCGCACGCGCGAACTGGCGCGCGGTATATTGCGCGACATGCTCCAGCATCGCGCCGTCGCGCAGATGGACGTGCCAGTCGTCGGGGCGGCGGATGGTCAGGCGGTCGGTCATCGAAAGTCTCGTCGATAAGTGGCTTGGTTTTGGCTCGGGCGTCCCTAGATTATCGCCATGGCCAATACCACCCTCAACGATCGCGCCCTCCTTCGTCTGTCGGGGGAGGACGTTCGCGGCTTCCTGCAAGGGCTGGTGACGAACGACACCTCGGGCAATCTGCCGGTGTGGGCGGCGCTGCTCACGGCACAGGGCAAGGTGCAATTCGACTTCATGATCTGGGGCGACGCGGATGATGTGCTGATCGATTGCGAGCGCGACGCTGCCGAGGCGCTCCAGAAACGCCTGACGCTTTACCGGCTGCGCCGCGCGATCACCATCGCGCCCGAAACCGGCCTTGCGGTCCATTGGGCGCCTGAAGGCGACCTCGGCGTCGTCGATCCGCGCCTGTCCGGGCTCGGTCAGCGCTGGCTCGCGCCCGCCGGGGACGGTGAGGGCGCCGACGCCGCATGGCGCGCGCATCGCTTGGCGCTCGGCGTGACCGAAGGCCGCGCCGAATTGGGCGACGGCACAACCCTGTGGCTCGAATGCAATGCCGCCGAACTGCACGGGGTCAGCTTCACCAAAGGCTGCTACGTCGGACAGGAAAATACCGCGCGGATGAACTGGCGGCAGAAGGTCAACCGGCGGCTGGTCGTCGTGCCGCTCGCCGACGCCGACGAAAAGCGGCAGGTGATCGGTTATCCCGAACTCGGCCTGTCGGTCGAGCACCGGCGCGTCGAGGCGATCGATCCCGCGCAGGCACCGGCGTGGATGCGCGAGGGGCTGGCCGCAACCGGTTCATGACAGGTGCAGCCATGGCTGCTACATTGCCGGTCATGCGCGCGTTCTTGATCTCGTCGGCGCTCGTCGCCGCCTTCGCCGCGACACCGGCTCTTGCCGCCGGCGATTGCACCCCCGAACCGCTTCCGCCCGCCGGTGCCGTGCCGCTCGTCGCGATCGAACCCGAAGCGGCCGCCACGCCGTCGCCGCTGGCGCCGATCGCGGCGGATTCGCCCTGGCGCGCCCGCTTCGAGGCGGCGGCGGATGCGCTGTTGCCGGCGCTGCGTTCGGGCGATGCCGCGCGCTGGCAGCCGTTGCTCGGCGGGCGCTGGCTCAGCGAAGGCGACCGCCGGGACGTCGCGGCGCTGCTTCGCGACCGATGCGCGGCCTTCGCGCCGGTGCTGGCCGCGCCGGGCCCCGTCGAACGCCGGATTTTCGGATGGAGCCTGCCCGCGTCCTACTCGGCGGCCGACCGCGCCGAAATCGCTGCGCGGCCCGAGGCCGAGGCGCTCGTCTGCTGGTCGGCGGGGCAGGGCGGCGATAGCGCATGGCCAAAGACCGCGGCCGAGGCCGACAATGCGGCGGGCCGGTCCTATGCCTGCGCGCGGATCGCCTATTCGATGCGCGATGGCGTGCCGGGCTGGCGCGCGTTCGTCGAGCGTGGCTGACCCCGCGCCGGCTTAACCAATAACCAACGAGTGTCTGCGAAAAGGGCGCCCATGTTGGGGCGTTTTCTCGGACTGGCCGCGATCATCGCGGCGCTATCGGTCGGCATGGCGGGCATCGCCGGCCGCTCGATGAACGGCGCCGCCGAGCCGCCCGCCAGCGCCGGGGGCGGCGACGACAATAGCAATTGGACGACCGAGCGAAAGCACCGCGGCGGCTGGTCCTCGGCCGCGCCAGCCAAATTGGCTGCGGGTAAAAGCTCGTCGGGCGCGGTCCGGATCGATCGCGCGGGCGATTCGCATTTCTATGCCGACGCCGACATTGGCGGCACCAGCATCCGCATGATGGTCGACAGCGGCGCATCGATCGTCGCGCTGACGCGCCGCGATGCCGAAACGATCGGCATCGACGTCGATCGGCTGCCGGTCAGCGGCACCGCGCGCACCGCGGGCGGCGATGTGCCGATGCGCACCGTCATGCTCGACAGCGTCGAAATCGGCGGCATCGAAGTCCGCGGCGTCGAAGCGGCGGTGGTCGATGCCGACATGGGTGTCTCGCTGCTCGGGCAGAGCTATCTGGCCAAGCTCGACGCGGTGAATGTCGAAGGCGACACGATGACGCTGCGATAGGGGTGGGGTGGTGAGCTGCCATGAGTTCCACTCACCTTCGTCATCCCGGGCTTGACCCGGGATCCCGCTTTTTTGAGGATAGCGCAGGTTTCGACGTCCAGCGGGACCCCGGATCAAGTCCGGGGTGACGAAAAAGGGAACGGCAACTCCCGGCCGTCACCGGAAACCCCGTCTCCCCCGCGAGCCCTTGCCAATCGGCACGCTTTTCCCCACATCGTCCGCCATGAACGCTCCCAATCCCCCGATGCGCGCCGCGATCGTGCCGGTCACCGCCTTCGAGCAGAATTGCACCCTGATGTGGTGCACCGAAACCAACAAGGGCGCCTTCATCGATCCCGGCGGCGACCTCGACAAGCTGAAGGATGCGGTGCGGCAGACCGGGGTGGAGATCGAGAAGATCCTCGTCACCCATGGCCATATGGACCATTGCGGACAGGCGGGGGTGCTGGCGAAGGAGCTGGGGGTGCCGATCGAAGGGCCGCACGAGGACGACCGCTTCTGGATCGAAGGCCTGGCTACGGCGGGTGAGCGCTTCGGCATGGAAGGCGAAGTATTCGAACCCGACCGCTGGCTCGTCGATGGCGATACCGTGACCGTCGGCAATCTGGTAATCGACGTCATTCATTGCCCGGGGCATACGCCGGGGCACGTCGTTTTCCATCATGCGCCGTCGAAGCTGGCGGTCGTCGGCGATGTATTGTTCCAGGGATCGATCGGGCGCACCGACTTTCCGCGCGGCAATCACCAGCAATTGCTCGATTCGATCACCCGGAAGCTATGGCCGCTGGGCGGCGACACCACCTTTCTGCCCGGGCACGGCCCGCACAGCAATTTCGCGCACGAACGGCGAACGAATCCTTATGTCAGCGACATGGCGTTGGGAAGTTAGATCCTCCCGCACGCTGGCGAGATTTACCGGGCTTCCACCGCGATCGTTTCGGTCACCGCGGTCGAACTGAAGCTCACCGGAGTCAGATAGACGGCAAGCATCGCGGTGATCGCGAGGCCGAGCTGCGTCACGATCGTGATGACCGTGCCCGCCATGCGGCCGCCCTTCATCCCGTCCATGCCCAGCGCGTGCAGGATGCGCCCGACCAGAAAGAGCGCACCCGCGCCCCACAGCCACAATGAAGAACCGATGCCGAGTTCGACGAGCGCGAGCAGGATCAGCACGAAGGCGCTATTCTCGACGAAATTGCTGTGCGCGCGCATGCGGCGGATCACCGCCTCATTGCCGCCGTCGCCGACGAAGATATTCTCGCGCGTCCGCACCCGTCCGACCCGCACGGTCAGCCACAGGTTGAGCAGCGTCGCCCCGGCGGCGATGGTCAGGCTGATCGGCAACAAAATCATATCGGCTCCCCCCATTGTTCGGCCGGTATTCCGGCAGTCCATGGAGATGTGGCACCGCCGACGGGGCAGGGCAAGAAATGCTTCCCTCTCGTTCCTCTACCCCTTCGTCACTCCGGAGTTGATCCGGGGTCCCGCTTTTTGAGACGCCGATTGGCGTCACCCCCGGATCAGGTCCGGGGTGACGAGGCAAGGACAATGATATGTATCGCGCCTCGGGGCTTGCCTTTGCGAGCAAAAACGCTATAGCCGCGCCCGATCCGGCACCCGACACCATCTGGCGTTGAGGCACCTTCCGGCGGAAGATTTTTCGGCCTTTTTCGGGCGGAAACAGCCTTCAGCGCGGCGGGCGGGCCAGTCATTTCCGGCAACGGAAGCGACAAGTCCGGGTTCGCCGATTCGTATGAACATTTGATAATGCAGGAAATATCATGGCCGTCCCCAAGCGTAAAACCTCGCCCTCGAAGCGCGGCATGCGTCGTAGCCACGACAGCCTGAAGGTCGAAGCCTATCAGGAATGCCCGAACTGCGGCGAATTGAAGCGCCCGCACAATCTTTGCAACGCCTGCGGCCATTACAATGGCCGCGAAGTGGTGTCGGTCGGCGCTTAATCATTAAGCCGGAGGGCAGCTGAATGGCACTGACACCGCGAATCGCAATCGATGCGATGGGCGGTGACGTCGGCGTGCGCGTGATGTGCGCCGGCGCCGCAATGGCGCGCCATCAGCACGACGGCCTCCGCTTCCTCCTCGTCGGCGACGAGGTGCGGATCAAGGCGGCGCTCGAAAACCACCCCAATCTGCGCGCGGCGTCGGATATCATCCACACCGACGGCGTGGTGACGGGTGAAGACAAGCCCAGCCAGGCGATCCGCAAGGCGAAAAGCAGCTCGATGGGGCTCGCGATCGACGCCGTGAAGCGCGGCGACGCCGGCGGTGCCGTCTCGGCGGGCAATACCGGCGCCCTGATGGCGATGGCAAAGATCGCGCTGCGCACGATGCCGGGGATCGACCGGCCGGCGCTCGCGGCGCTGCTGCCGACGCTCGGCGACAATGACGTCGTCATGCTCGACCTCGGCGCGAACACCGAGTGCGACGCGACCAACCTGACCCAGTTCGCGGTGATGGGCGCCGCCTATGCGCGCACCGCCATGGGGCTTGATCGCCCGCGCGTCGCGTTGCTCAATATCGGCACCGAAGAACTGAAGGGCACCGACGAAATTCGCGATGCCGCGGCGCTGCTGCGCGAGGCGCAGGGGCTGCCGATGGAGTTCGTCGGCTTCATCGAGGGCGACAAATTGTCGCGCGGTGACGTCGATGTCATCGTCCATGACGGTTTTTCAGGCAATATCGCGCTGAAGACGATCGAGGGGACGGCACGGTTCGTGACCGACCTTCTCCGCCGCGCCTTCACCTCTTCGGTGCGTTCGAAGATCGGGTTTCTGATCTCGCGCCCGGCGACCGAATTGCTGCGCCACCATCTCGACCCCAACAACCACAATGGCGCGGTGTTCCTCGGCCTCAACGGTGTGGTGCTCAAGAGCCATGGCAGCGCGGATGCGAAGGGTGTGGCGAAGGCCGTGCATCTTTGCGCCGAGCTGATCGAAAAGGACATTACGCGTCAGGTGACCGAAGATCTCGCGAATTTCGGAAACGGGTCGGCGAAGTGACGCTTCGCGCGATTCTCACGGGCACCGGCTCGGCGCTGCCGCGCACCCGCGTGTCGAACGCCGAACTGGCTGACCGCGTCGACACCAGCGACGAATGGATCGTCGAACGCACCGGCATCCGTTTCCGCCATATCGCCGAACCCGACGAGACGACCGCAACGCTCGGCGCCGCGGCGGCAAAGGAAGCGCTGGCGGCGGCCGGGCTCGAAGCTGCGGATATCGGCCTGATCATCGTCGCCACAGCGACCCCCGACAACACCTTTCCCGCCAGCGCCACGAAAGTGCAGGCATTGATCGGCGCGCCCGATTGCATCGCGTTCGATGTTGCCGCGGTCTGTTCGGGTTTCCTTTATGCCGTGTCGGTCGCCGATTCCATGCTGCGCACCGGCGCCGCCAGGCATGCGCTGGTGATCGGCAGCGAGACGTTCAGCCGCATCCTCGACTGGGAAGACCGCACGACGTGCGTGCTGTTCGGGGACGGGGCCGGCGCGGTCGTGCTGTCCGCGAAACATGTCGACGACGATCAGGGTATCCTTGCGACGCGGCTGCACGCCGAGGGCAAATATGGCGACATGCTCTATGTCGATGGCGGCCCGTCGACCACCGGCACTGTCGGTCATGTCCGCATGCAGGGACGCGAAGTGTTCCGCCATGCCGTCACCAATCTCGCGTCGGTGCTGGGCGAAGTGATGACCGAAATCGGCCTGTCGCCCGACCAGATCGACTGGATCGTGCCGCATCAGGCGAACAAGCGGATCATCGATGCGACCGCCAAAAAGCTGGGGCTTCCCGCCGAGCGGGTCGTGCTGACCGTCGATCAGCATGCCAATACATCCGCCGCTTCCGTGCCATTGGCACTGGACCTCGCGATGCGCGACGGGCGGATCAAGCGCGGCGATCTGGTGGTGCTCGAAGCAATGGGCGGGGGCTTCACCTGGGGCGCCGCGGTCTTGCGCGTATAGTTTGATGGGAAGCGGGCCGGTGCCGCTCCCACGGCGGTAAAAGAAACTCACCGCGTCAACTTCTCGCTCCATCCGTTTCAGTTTGGCGGATTAATTCGCTTTTGTTACAACATGGGTCGAGACTCGCGACGGTGGGGGCCGTCAGGGATTCAGCAATTCATCCGCTTCAGGAGGGGGAAGGGAAGATCATGACCGCAGGGACACTGACTCGCGCCGACATCGCGACACGGATCAACCAGCAAATCGGGCTGTCGCGCAACGAATCGGCGACCATCGTCGAATCGATTCTCGATCATATGTCGGACGCGCTCGCCGACGGGCAAAATGTGAAGATTTCAGGCTTCGGCACCTTCGTCCTGCGCGACAAGGCGCAGCGTATCGGCCGCAATCCCAAGACCGGTATCGAGGTGCCGATCCTGCCGCGGCGGGTGATGACCTTTCGGGCCAGCCAGACGATGCGTGCTCGCGTCGCCGGCAAATAAGCCCGGCTTCGGCCATGGCTGCTCCTGACGATCCCACTGCGACCGGCTCCGCTGCGACCGGCAAAGCCAGCGGTGCGATGCTCGCGATCGGCGAACTTGCCGAGCGCATCGGCGTGCCGACGCATGTGCTGCGATATTGGGAAACGCGGTTTCCGCAGCTGAAGCCGCTCCAGCGTTCGGGCCGCCGCCGCTATTACCGCGCCGAGGATGCCGCGCTGGCCGAGCGGATTCATCACCTGCTCCATGTGCAAGGCTTCACCGTCGATGGCGCGCGCAAAGCCTTGTCGGAAGGCGATGGAAAGGCGGTAGCCGTCGAAGCGGCGGCGACCGCATCCGTTCCGGCGGGTGGGCGCGGCCCCGATGCGGGCGTGCCGGTCGAGGCACTCGTCGTGCTACGCCAGCGGCTGGTCGCGGCGCTGGGTTAGGGGCGCATCCTGCGCGCGTTTCGTCGCGGTGCTCGAACCATGCGCCGATCTGGATCGTTGCCGTTTCCGGATCAGTCGTCGTCCATCGCCGGCGACAGCGACGGATCGAGGTCGCGCGGGCGGATGAAGGCGGTGAGGCGCGCGATGCCGGTATCGAGCGCCTGCCAGTCGTCGATGTCGAGTTCGAGCCGGGCGAGCGCCGAGGTCGGCAGCTTCTGTTCGACTTGCGCGCGCAGCGCATCGTCCGCCGTGTCGGGAACGAGCATCAGGATCAGATCCTCAAGCCCCGGATTATGACCGGAGATCAGCAAGTTTTCCGCATCGTGGCCGGTCTCGCGAAGCGTGTCGATCAGCGTTGCGGCCGAGGCGAGATAGATGCGCCGGTCCCAATGCGGTTCGAGCCCGTCCAGCTCCGCCGCGGGCTGGAAGATGTCGAGCGTTTGCGTCACGCGCACCGCAGGCGAGGCAATGATGCGGTCGACGGGCAGCTTCTGGCGTTTCAGCCATTGCCCGATCAATTCGGCGCCGCGCTGGCCGCGGGCGTTGATCGGACGGTCGAAATCGCGCTCCACGGCGGCGTCCCAGCCCGATTTGGCGTGGCGCAATATCGTCAAACTCTTCAAAATCTTCCCCACCGCTTCATTTCATGCTCTCGAATTCGCCGCCTTGTGCCGCAAACTCATGACGGTGAAAAGGCAGCATATGCGCTTTTTCGCCGTTCGACATTGGCCGCGGCGACATGATTGACGACGTCGTCGAGCGGCAGGCGGCGGATCGGCGTGCCGTCGGGAAAGGCGGCGAGCAGCCGCGAGGGGAAGCTGGGCGACAGCATCACGAACTGCCCGAAATCGTCGCTGCGGCGGATCAGCCGCCCGAACGCCTGCGCGATGCGGCCGCGGATCACCATATCGTCATAGACGCCGCCGCCCTGTGCGGCGCGGCGGGCGGCGTGGAGGATCGTCGGGCGCGGCCAGGGCACCCCTTCCATCACGACGAGGCGCAGCGAATCGCCGGGCACGTCGACGCCGTCGCGCAACGCATCGGTGCCGAGCAGCGAGGCATGCGGGTCGGCGCGGAAGATGTCGACGAGCGTCCCGGTGTTGAGGGGGTCGACATGTTGCGCATAGAGCGGCAGCCCGGCACGGGCGAGCCGGTCGGCGATGCGCGCGTGGACAATGCGCAGCCGCCGGATCGCGCTGAACAGACCCAGGGCGCCGCCGCCCGACGCCTCGATCAGCCGGCTGTAGGCGCCGGCGAGCGCGGGCAGGTCGCCGCGCGCGATGTCGGTGACGATCAGCACTTCGGACTGGCGGGCATAATCAAACGGGCTCGGCACCGCGAAATGATGGACCGGGCCGTCCATATGCCGCGCGCCGGTGCGGATATCGGCTTCGGCCCAGCCGCCCGAGATATGGCTGCCCCCGCGCAAGGTCGCCGAGGTGACGAGTACGCCCTGCGCCGGGCGATAGACCGCCTCGGCGACCGGCCGCGCGGGGTCCAGCCAATGGCGGTGGAGGCCGCAATCATACTCGCGCCCGTCGAAGCGGTCGACCGCCAGCCAATCGACGAAATCGGGGTCGGCAGGCCCGCCGACGCGGCCGAGCAGCGACAGCCAGCCGCCCAATGTGTCGATCCGCGTGCCCAGGCTGTGGCGCGCGCCATCGACCCGCGCCCGTGCCTGGCCGTCGAGCCAGTCGGGCGGATCGTCGACCAGCGCGTCGAGCCGCTTGCCGAGCGTCATCAACGGGCGGAGCAGCGCCTCGATCGCATCGCTCGCGCTCGCCGCCGCCGTAACGAGCGCGGCATCGGGATCGGCCAGCTCGGTTTCGAGGCCATAGCCGCTGTCGGCGGTTTTCGCCTCGACAGCGCGCGCGTAAACCTGCCCGCGCACCGCGACGAGCAGCCGCTCGATCGCCCCCCACGGGTCATTTTCGGACAAGCGGCCGAGCCAGCCGTCGCCGGGCAGTTCGCCCGCCGCGGCGATTGCCGCCTGGATCGCGCGGTCACCCGCTTCGTCATAGCTCGCGACATCGGCGAGCCGCGCCGCGAGCCCGCGCCGCCGCCCGCGCGACTTGCCCTCGGGTCCCAGCACCCAGCGGCGGATTTCTACCGCTTCCTGGCCCGTCAGCGCCGACGCGAACATGCTGTCGGCGGCATCCCACAGATGATGGCCTTCGTCGAAGATCAGCCGTGTCGCCGCCGCGCCGGCATCACGCGGGCGCGCCGCCTGCACCATCGTCAGCGCATGGTTGGCGATGACGATATCGGCCTGCGTCGCGGCGCGCGCCGAGCGTTCGATGAAGCATTTGCGGAAATGCGGACAACCCGCATAGATGCACTCGCCGCGGCGGTCGGTCAGCGCGGTCGTGCCGTTGCGGCGGAACAGCGCGGGCAGCCAGCCGGGCAGGTCGCCGCCGACCATATCGCCGTCGCGCGTATAGGCAGCCCAGCGCGCGACCAGCTGCGCGAGGATTGCGGCGCGCCCCGAAAAACCGCCCTGCAACGCATCCTCCAGATTGAGCAGGCAGAGATAATTTTCGCGCCCCTTACGCACGACGACCTTTTCGCGGTGCGTCGCGGCGTCGGGGTAGAGCCGTTCGGTTTCGCGCGACAACTGGCGTTGCAGCGCCTTGGTGAAGGTCGAAATACAGACGCTGCCCGCCGACTGGTCGATCCACTGCTTGGCGGGGGCGAGATAGCCCAACGTCTTGCCGATTCCGGTACCTGCCTCCGCGACCAGCATCTGCGGCGCATCCTTGCGCTCGCGCGGTTCGAAGATCGCGGCGGTGGCGCGCGCATAATCCTGCTGCCCCGGCCGCCGCTCGGCACCGTCGCCGGTCAACCGGTCGAGCCGCGCGGCGACGTCGGCTTCGGCGATCCGCACCTGGCGCGGTGCCGCGCGCGGCGGCAGTTCCTCCCACTCGGGCAGGCGGGCGAACAGCCAGCGATCGGCCTTTTCAGGTGCCGCGAGGCGCGGCTGGATCAGCGGCGCCCACGGCCAGCGCTGGCGCGCGAGCGATTGCAGGCCGTGCCACGCGCCTTCGCGTTCGGGCCAATCGCTATCGAGGCTTGCCAGCATCGCCGCGGTGGCGAGCGGCAGGAAAGCGGCGATGTCTTCCTCGGCCTTCGGCGGCGCCAGTCCGATCGCTGCGGCGATCCCGGCCGGGGTCGGAACCGCGAAGCGTGCCGGATAGAGGAAGGCGAACAGTTCGAGCAGGTCGAGCCCCGAAAGCTCGGGATAACCGAGCCGGTCACCGGTCAGCGTCGCGCCGAGCAACAGGTGCGGCGTTGCCGCGACCGCCGCGATCGCTTCGCCGCGCCCGACGCGCTGCACGCGTCCCGCCGTATCGGCGATCCAGATGCCGACATGGCTCGCATGGATGGCGGGAAGGGAGAGGGGAGCTGGAGCGGGCTGCACCGCGCCAGACTAGGGACAAAAGGCGAACGCGGCAAGGCAGGTGGGGCGCAGTGCGACGCTTTCTTCTTGCGATGGATGGGAAAAGCAGGATGATTTTCTGCAGGACCAGGGCGAAAGGACACTTAAATGAGCGAAGAAGCGGCGATCGGCGCGGTGATCGACGAGATGTATGCGATGATCTCGGGACCGAAGGGACCGCGTGACTGGTCGCGGCAGGCAAATTGCTTTCATCCCGACGCGCGCCAGATCCGGACGTCGGCGGGCCCCGACGGACGCGCGACCTTCCGCAGCATGGGGCTCGCCGACTATGCCCGCGATACGACGCCCTTCTTTGCCGAGAATGATTTTTTCGAGATAGAGATCGCGCGGCGGATCGATGTGCTCGGCAATATCGCGCACGCATGGAGCGCCTATGAGGCGCGCGCCGCGCTGGACGATGCAAAGCCCGAACGGCGCGGGATCAATTCGATCCAGCTGTTCAGGGACCCCGATCGCGGCTGGCGGATCATGGCGATGATCTGGGACAATGAGCGCGACGGCGTCGCCATCGCGCCCTTCTGATGCTCAGCTGAGGCCGCGGCGGCCGAAACCCGTGGGGCGATTGGCGAGGAACATCTGCCCGGGGGCAATCGCCGTGGCGCCGCGCGCGCGTTCGAGCGCCTTGTGCAGCGGGCCGCTCGTCAGTTCATAAGGGAAACGCACGCCCATGCGGTCATATTCGGCCCACATCACGACGGCGTAGACCGTCTGCCCGGCATAGTGGATTTCGCAGCGCGTCCGTTCGGGCAGCGTCGCTCCATCGATGCGCGCCCCGCCTTCGGACAGGTCGCAGATGCGCCCCTCGACATGGTTGAGCACACCGTTGACGGTGACGTCGAGGGCGACGCTGGTGCGAATATGGCGCCGGGCCGAGGGCGAGCGAGCATGTGTCATGGCGGCAAGGCTAGAGCGAGATGGTAAATTTCGGGTAACCATGATGGATGTGTTGTGGAGGTGAGCGACTTTGTCATTGGCAGGGCAGTGGGCGCGGCGGTTAGCGGCTGGAAGTGGACGTTTGCGCATCTTTACCACGTCATTCCCGCGAAGGCGGGAATCCCGCTTTTCCCTGCACCGTCGTCAAGCGGGATCCCCGCCTTCGCGGGGATGACGAAGGAAGGCTAAGGCAACTCCCCACCCCAAAGCCGCCATCACCATCCACGCGCCCGATAGCGCTTTCCTATATTATCCGGCCGTGCTTGGACGGTGCGATGTTTCACCTCACTCATCCTGCTAAAGCCACAAAGGACGCAAAAACACCGCGCGCACGCGGGTCTTTTGAGGCTTTAAGCGCCTCCCAAAGTAGGGCGAATATGCGATTCCCGAGTGAAGTTGCGCAGAATTCCGTGCTTCTTCCCATTGTGCCTTCTTCCCGCTATGGGCGCTGCCATGACTGACTTGCATCTTCACCCGTCGCTGCGCGAACCCGCGCAAACGTCCAAGGCCTGGCCGTTCGAGGAAGCGCGCAAGCTGGTCAAACGCTATCCCGCGGGCAAGCCCGGCGGGTCCCCTGTGTTGTTCGAGACCGGCTATGGGCCGTCGGGGCTGCCGCATATCGGCACCTTCAACGAAGTGCTACGCACGACGATGGTTCGCCGCGCCTATGAGGCGCTGACCGGCGGCGCGCCGACGCGGCTCGTTGCGTTCAGCGACGATATGGACGGCCTCCGCAAGGTGCCCGACAATGTGCCGAACGGCGACATGCTGCGCGAATATCTCGGCAAGCCGCTCACCGGCATTCCCGATCCGTTCGGAAAATATGAAAGTTTTGCGCATCATAACAACGCGATGCTGCGCGAGTTTCTCGACCGGTTTGACTTCGACTATGAATTCGTCAGCTCGACCGAACGCTATCAGGCGGGCGCGTTCGACGACGCGCTGAAGAATGTCCTGCGTCACAATCAGGACATCCTCGACATCATGCTGCCGACGCTGCGCGCCGAGCGTGCCGCGACCTATTCGCCGATCCTGCCGGTAAGCCCGAAGTCGGGTATCGTATTGCAGGTTCCGGTGACCGTTGTCGATGCCGACGCCGGCCTCGTTTCGTTCGAGGATGAGGGCGAGACGATCACCCACTCGATCCTCGGCGGCGGCGCGAAGCTGCAATGGAAGGTCGACTGGGCGATGCGCTGGGTCGCGCTCGGCGTCGATTATGAAATGTACGGCAAGGATCTGACCGACAGTGGCGTCCAGTCGGGCAAGATCGCCCGCGCGCTCGGCGGGCAAAAGCCCGAAGGGCTGATCTACGAGATGTTCCTCGACGAAAAGGGCGAAAAGATTTCGAAGTCGAAGGGCAATGGCCTCAGCCTCGAACAATGGCTCGACTATGGCAGCGAGGAAAGCCTCGCTTTCTTCGCCTATCGTGAGCCGAAGGCGGCGAAGCAGCTCCATATCGGAGTGATCCCGAAGGCGGTCGACGAATATCTGCAGATGCGCGGCAATTATCCGGCGCAGGAACCCGACAAGCGCCTCGGCAACCCCGCGCATCACGTCCATGTCGCGCGCGGCGAACAGGTGCCCGCGACCGAGCTTCCGGTGACTTTCGGGCTGCTGCTCAACCTTGTCGGGGTGATGGGCGCCGATGCGTCGAAGGATCAGATCTGGCGCTATCTCGGCCAATATGTCGAAGGCGCGAATGCCGTAACCTATCCCGAGCTCGACCGGCTGATCGACAATGCGATGGCGTATAACCGCGATTATGTCGCGCCGACGCTCAATCGCCGCAAGCCGCAGGGCGGCGAGGATGCGGCGCTGCGCGACCTCGACCAAAAGCTGGCGGCGCTGCCCGCCGACGCGTCTGCCGACGATATCCAGAATATTGTGTATGAGATTGGCAAGAACGAGGCCTATGGCTTTGAAAGTCTGCGCGATTGGTTCAAGGCACTCTACGAGACCCTGCTTGGATCGAGCGCCGGGCCGCGCATGGGCAGCTTCATTGCGCTGTTCGGGATCGACAACACGCGGCGGCTGATTGCCGAGGCCTTGGCATGATCGACATTTTCACGACCGGCGGGACGATCGATAAAGTCTATTTCGACGCGCTGTCGGAGTTCCAGATCGGCCCCGCGGCGATCCCCGACATGCTGCGCGAAAACAACGTCCATGTCCCGCATCGCGTCACTCAGTTGATGCGCAAGGACAGCCTGGAGTTGGACGACGCCGACCGCGCGGCGATCCGCGTCGCGGTGGCGGCGAGCGAGGCGGCGCATATCCTCGTTACCCACGGCACCGACACGATGGTCGTCACCGGGCGCGTGCTTGCTGGCATCGCGGGCAAGACGATCGTGCTGACGGGGGCGATGCAGCCCGCGTCGGTGCGTGCGAGCGATGCCGAATTCAACGTCGGCTTCGCGCTGGCGGCGGTGCAGACGCTGCCGCCCGGCGTCTATGTCGCGATGAACGGGATGATCTTCGACCCCGAAAAGACCGTGAAAGACCGCGCGGGCGCGCGCTTCGTCGAGGAATAGGCGCTCAGCCCTTGGCCATGACCTGGCGCAGCACGGCGCGGTAATTGGGCGCGATCGTCATCGCCTCATGCTTGCCCTGTTCGCCGAGCATCGCGTGGACTGCGGGCAGGCGATAACAGGGCACGCCCATGAACAGATGATGTTCGGCGTGATAATTGACCCAATAGGGCGCGACGGTCGCGCGTGCGATCCAGCCCGCATGCGTCGTGCGGGCATGGGTGAAGGGATTCTGGCTCCCCGTCGTCGTGCACGCATGCTCGGCGATATTGCGGATACGCAGGTACAGCTGGAACGTCGTCGCCAGCCCCGCGAGCCAAAGCAGATAGGGCGTCCAGCCATAGAGCAGCAGCGACGCCGCGAGCAGCACCGCCTGCACGACCAGGAACCGCCCGACCGCGCGGGCGACCGCCATCGCGCCGGCGACATCGACCGTCGGCGACGTCACGCCGTCGTCGGACTGTTTGTTGAACGGGGTTCCGGCCTTGGTGCTCTTTGCGCCCTGTTCGGCCTTTTCGCCGCGCAGCATCGCCTTCAGCCCGGCGAATGCGAAGCCGAATTGCGCCATGCGCTGCTTGAAAAAGGTCTGTCCTGTCAGGTCGCGCAATATCTTGCGCCCCAGGCTCGCGCGCGTCGTCGGAAAGGGCTTCGACAGCGACAGGTCGGGGTCTTCGGGCTGCTGGGTGAATTTGTGATGCTGAAGGTGATAGGTGCGGTAGGCGATCAGATCCGATCCGACCGCCGCGCCGGTGAGCCATTGACCGAGGAAATTGTTCGTCTTGCGGTTCGGATGCAGCAGGCCGTGCGCGGCGTCGTGCATCAGGATCGCCAGCCCCAGCTGGCGTCCGCCGACGAGCAGGATCGAGAGCAGCCATGCCGCGGGATTCTGGGTCCACGCGGCAAGTCCGACCACCGCAATGCTGATGATCCACGCATGCGCGACAAGCCACATTCCGCGCCAGCGCGATGCGGCTGTGATCGCCGACCAGTGGCTGCGATCGAAGAAGCGGTCGGGGGGCAGGAGGCGGACGGCGGGCATGGGTCCGCTATATCAAGTTGCGAAGCGAAACGGAACATCTTCCATTTCGGCACGATAATGGGGCATTTCGCCTTTTGCGATAAGGATTTGGCAATCCCTTTCCGACAGAGGTTTCCGAACTTCTGGAGACCGAGAAAGAATGGAATTGGGGGCTCAGCGCAAGATTGTTCGGCCGGTCGTGAGCGACCTGTCCGCAGACGAATCGCTGTTCGATTCGCCTGAATTCGTGACGCGCCTGATGCGCGTGGCGCAGCTGTGGCATTATGTGCTCATCGGCCGCGCGCTGAGCTTCTTCGTCTTCGCCTTTGTCCCCGGTGTCGCCGGGTTCCTCCACAATCCGTCGCAATGGCTGGTGATGGCGGTGGGTCTGCTGTGCGACCTGGCGCTCACCGTCATCGGGCAGGCGATGCGCAAACCGCGTGGCTCGCATCCGGACCTCCTGAAGCGGGTCACCACGGCGAGCATGGCGCTGATCGCCTTCGGTACATTGTTCAACGCCGCCGCAATGTTTGCAGCGATCGCGGTCCCCGACGGGCGCTTCTTTTTCGATGCCTTCACCGCGATCCAGGTCGGGTCGATTCTGGTCGCGGCATCGGCGGTGGCGATCGCGCGCCCGGCGTTTTTCGCCTTTGCCGGTGCGACCGCATTTGGCGGCGCGATCGGGGTCGCGTCATGGCCCTTTGCGGTCGCGGGGCTCGTCTTCATGGGCCTGCTCATCGTGATGATGTGCGAGGATATCCGCCACCAGCGCCGAGCGACGCGCGCACTTGTGCTCGCGGTCAGTGATCAGCAGCGCGCGCTCGGTCTCGTCCGCGATTTCGAGCGTGCGGGGCGCGGCTGGTTCTGGGAAACCGACCGCTATGGCCAGCTCGTCTATATCTCGCCGACCGTCGCGGCGAAGCTTGGGTTTTCGCTGTCGGATATCCTCGGCCGGCCTTTTACCGACATCATCCGAAAACGCATCGGCAATGACGAGAGTGAGGAGCGCACCCTGGGCTTCAGCCTGTCGTCGCGAACCCCGTTCAATGAACTGACCGTTCAGGCGGCGGTACCCGGCGAGGAGCGCTGGTGGTCGATTTCGGGCAACCCGATCAGCAACGAGCTTGGCAATTTCCAGGGATTTCGCGGCAGCGGCACCGACCTTACCGAACAGAAGAGGTCGGAGCGCGAGATCAACCAGCTTGTGCGCTACGACACGCTGACGGGGCTCGCGAATCGCCTTCACATCACCGACCTGCTCGACCGGGCGCTGCGCAGCCACACGGGGCAGGCGCAGCCCTGCGCGCTGCTGCTGATGGACCTCGACCGCTTCAAGGCGGTGAACGATACGCTGGGACATCCGGTTGGTGACCAGCTGCTGCAACAAGTCGCTGGACGGCTGACCCAGATCGTCGGCGATAAAGGGCAGGTCGGGCGGCTCGGCGGCGACGAATTCCAGATCGTGCTGCCGCAGATCACGCAGGCCGAAAAGCTCGCGGGTATCGCCAACGCGATCATCCTCAGCCTCGCCAAACCCTTTGCGATCGAAGGCGAGCAGGTGCGGATCGGCTCGTCGATCGGCATAGCGGTGTCGCATGGCCAGGGGGTGCCGGCCGCCGCGCTGGTTCGCAACTCCGACCTGGCGCTCTACGCCGCGAAGGATGCCGGGCGCGGCGTCTATCGTTTCTATGCCGACGCGATGCACAATCAGGCGAGCGAGCGCAAGGCGATCGAGGACGCGCTGCGCGACGCGCTCGCCAAGGATGAGTTGACGCTGCTTTACCAGCCGATCGTCGACGTCGGCACCGAACGGATTTCGGGGTTCGAAGCACTCATCCGCTGGCACCGCGAGGCCGAGGGCGTGATCAGCCCGTCGAAATTCATTCCGATTGCCGAGGAATCGAACCTGATCATCCCGATCGGCGAATGGATCATCCGCACCGCCTGCGCGACGATCGCGCGATTGGGTCCCGGTTACCGCGTCGCAGTCAATGTCTCGCCGCGGCAGTTCGCCAACGAAAAGCTGCCCGCGACGATCATGAGCGCGGTTTCGGCCGCGGCGATCATGCCCGACCAGCTCGAGCTCGAGATTACCGAGGGCGTCTTCCTCGACGAAAGCCCCGAAAATCTGGCGATGTTCCAAAAGCTGAAGCGGACCGGGGTGCGCCTGGCGCTGGACGATTTCGGAACCGGCTATTCCGCGCTCGGCTATCTGAAAAAGGCGCCGTTCGACAAGATCAAGATCGATCAGAGCTTTGTGCTCGGCGCCGCCGACCCGAATAGCATGAACGCCGCGATCATCTCGTCGATCGTCGGTCTTGCGACCGCGCTCGACATGGAAACCACTGCCGAGGGGGTGGAGACGCACGACGATCTGGCGCTGATCCGCGGCCTCGGTTGCAGCCACGTCCAAGGCTATATCTATGGCAAGCCGATGGAATTGGACGAGGTGCTGGCGCTGCTGCGCGCGGGTGGCGGGCGCGTCGAGGCGAAGGGGTATAAAAGTGCGCGCGAACCGCGGCGCACCACCTTCCGCACGATCCAGGTCACAAGCGGCGGCTATCAATATGAAGCGATCGTCCGCAACATGTCGTCGCGCGGCGCGCTGATCGAAGGATTGTGGAATGTTCCGGCGGGCACCGACCTGATCCTCGAATTCGGTTCCGAATTCAGGCTCGACGCGCAGGCGCGCTGGTCGACCGAAAACCGCGTCGGCGTGCAGTTCGCCGAAGCCGTCGATATCGAAGCGGTGATCAGCCCGGTGCAGACGCGCACAGCATCGGCGACGCGGCCGCGAATCCAGCGCGTCGCCTGATTCCGCGCGGATATCGTCAGTCGGCGATCCGGCCGCGGACCATCACCCAATCGACTTTTTCGAGCGTCGTGACGTCGCTCAGCGGGTCGCCGCTGACCGCGATCATGTCGGCCGACATGCCCGGCGCAATCCGGCCGATTTCGCCCTCCATCGATAGCACCCGCGCCGCGACGGTCGTCGCGCTGGCCAACGCCTCGCGCGGGGTGAGCCCGGCTTTCACGAGCAGCGCAAACTCGCCGCCGTTGCGGCCATGTTCGAAGACACCGGCATCGGTGCCGAACGCGATGGGGACGCCCAGCGCCTTGGCGCGGCCGACGGCCTTGCCGACTTCGCCCAGCGTCATGCGGATCTTCGTCTCGACGGTCGGGGTATAAATGCCCTTGCCGAGCCCGGCGCGAACGCCCTCGAACGCCATCAGCGTCGGGACCAGATAGCTGCCCTTTGCCTTCATGACCTTGAGCGCCGCATCGTCGGCGAAGGTGCCATGTTCGATGCTGTCGATCCCCGCCGCCGCGGCCGATTCGATACCGCGCGCGCCATGCGCATGCGCCATCACCTTCAGGCCGAGCGAGTGGGCGGTGTCGGAGATGCTTTGCAGTTCGCTGCTGGTGAAATGTCCTTCGAGGCCGCGGCCCTGCTGCGACAGCACGCCGCCGGTCGCGGTGATCTTGATGACGTCGGCGCCCGCGCGTGAGGCCTTGCGAACCTTTTCGGCGCATTCGAGCGCGCCGGTACAGGTGTAACCCTGGTCGAGCACGGCGTGCACATCTTCGCGAAAGCCGGTCACGTCGCCATGCCCGCCGATGATCGACAGCGGCGGTCCCGCGGCGACGATACGCGGTCCTTCGATGAAGCCGTTCGCGGTGCCGCGACGCAGCGAAAAGGCGGTATATTGGGCCGATCCCGCCTCGCGCACCGTGGTGAAGCCCGCGCGCAGCGTGATGGCGGCGTTCTTTGCGCCGACGATGACGCCCCATTCGGCGGGTTCGACCGCCTCGGCGCGATAATCGCCGCCGGGATCGCCGGTCAGGTGGACGTGCAGGTCGATGAGGCCGGGGAGCAATGTCTTGTCGCCCAGATCGATGACCTCGGCGCCGGCCGGGGCGGCGGCGCGGCCGGGAGTGATCGCCGTGATGCGGTCGTCGGTAATGGTAATGGTCGAGGGACCTTGCGCCGGCTTGTCGGCATCGGTGATGATGCGGCCGGCATAGACGATGGTGGTTTTCGCGTGCGCCGTCGTGCCGAGAAGCGCGAGTGCCGCGACCGCGACCGCGACCGCTACCATTCCCAATTTACGCATGAAGTCTCCCCTGTCTGATCTCGCCACCGTGGCGCGGCGGGCGGGGGAGGGCAAGGGGGGAGAGGCGTGCGCGAGTCGTTTCCCGGTCCGGCTCTAAAGCCACAAAGGCCCCGTATGCGGGCATCGATTTTGTGTCCTTTGTGGCCTTAAGCCGACAAAAGATACGCATGCGCACGCGAAAAATGTCTCCTTTGCCTCTTTAAGAGGGGGTGCGGAAGCCGACGATTTCAAAGAATGATCACCAGGCTGGCACGGCGCGATAATGTAGGACAGCGGTATTTTATGGACAGCGAATTTCGGCTTTGACGTGGGAAGCGGATGTTCCTCCACAATAACCGGTCATCCCGGCCTTCGCCGGGATGACGATGAAATATTACGTCGCGTCACGAAGCCTTATTGTTTCTCGAACGCCGCATGGATCTCGAGTTCGACCGCGTCGCTGACCATCGGGATGCCGTAGGCGATGCCGAAATCGCTGCGTTTGATCGTCGTTTCGGCCTGGAAACCGACGGTTTCCTTCTTGTTCATGCCCGCGCCGGCGCCATGGAAATCGACGTCGAGGGTGACGGGCCTGGTCACGCCGTTGAGCGTCAGGTTGCCGGTGACCTTCGCTTCGTCGCCGTCATCGTCGAGGACGACGGCGGTCGAGACGAATTTGGCGTCGGCGGGCGCGGCGCCGAAGAAATCGGGCTTGCCGCCATCCTTGCCCGCGCGCAGCAGATGCGCGGTCAGGCCGGCGTTGGCGGTGGTGAGCTTGGCGACGGGAATCGTCACATCGACCTTCGACGCGACGGGATTGGCGGGGTCGAGGATGAGCGTGCCGGTGACGTCGCCGAAGATGCCGCTATATTTGCTGAAGCCCAGATGATCGACTTCCCAGACGACCATCGTGTGCGCAGGGTCGGCGGCATAGGTGCCCGCGGTGACGCGCGTCCGGTCGGGCTGACCGGGAATCTGCGGTGCATTTTGCGCGATGACGGGAACCGCGATGGCAGCGGCGAGAGCGAGAAGGGGGAGGCGCATGACGAACTCCTGTTTCGGGGAACGTCAGGCTATGCTGGCGAGCCCGCCGCCGTCAATCGTCCTTGTTCTGCCCCGCATACATGCGCCGTTCCTCGAACCATTGGCGGAGCGCCGCCGACGCGCAGCCGGTGAAGCCGTAGCTCCCGACGGGCGAGCAGCTGTTGGGGCGGGTAGTGCGCGCGATATTGTCATAACCCTCGACCGCCGAGGCCCAGCTGCCGCCGCCGACGGGGGCGTCGTCCTTCAGTTCCTCGCGGAGTTCCTTGGGCACGCGGTAGCGTTCGGACTCGGGTTGCTGCGCGCAGACGACGATCTCTTCGCCCGTCGATTCAGGGCACTGGTCATCGCCATAGGTGATGAGAAAGGAGAATTTTTCCGGCGGCTCGGCCGATTGGGCGAGCGTCGGATCGGCATGCGCCGGTGCGGCGAAGGCGAGGGCCGCGAGCAAGGGAAACAGGAGGCGGGCAGGCTGGATCATCGTCGTCGTCATTCCCTCACACCATCCCCGCCCGTCATGCTAATCCGGCGAGATGAACCTAAGCCGAACCTTTGCGGGGCGTGGCGGGCGGCCGGTCGGTTCTCTTACATGGGGATTTGTTCGGAAAAACCAAGGGTTGCGGTGAATGGCGGCTTTGGGGTGGGAAACTGCCATGAGCTCCACTCACCTTCGTCACCCCGGACTTGATCCGGGGTCCCGCTGGACGTCGAAATCTGCGCTACCCTCAAGAAAGCGGGATCCCGGATCAAGCCCGGGATGACGAAAAAGGAAACGGCAACTCCCGGCCGGAAGCGGTCAATGGCGTCTTAGTTTGCAGGGAATATAGCGGCCTTCCGATTCCCTCTTGCGCAAATCGCGCCTGCTGCCCACATTGTTCCTATCGTCAACAAGCGAAAGGAGGTGGTCGAATGTCTCATTGTCATATGCCGCGCGCAGCAGGAAATTTGAGCATGGCCTTCCTTGCGGGGGTTCGGCTCGGTTAAGCTGTCCGCGTCAAGCAAGACAATGGAAGGGTCGTCCGCGAGGGCGGCCCTTCATTGTATCGGCACCGGGGGTTTTGCGGCGCGGCGCGAGTGCGCCGCTATCGGGAAGGCGGTTATTGCGCCGCCTCTTCCGTCTCGAAAATCGGTTCGGACGCGATCGGATCGGCCAGCGTGATGCGATCGAGGATCGCGGCGGTATCGTCGCGCACCTTCAGCATCAGGCTGCGCATCCGGCAGTCCTTTTCCGGCAGGCAATTCTTGCAATGTTCGTGCGCGTTGCGGCTGGCGCACGGAACGAGCGCGAGCGAGCCGCGCGTCAGCCGGACCAGGTCACCATAGCTGATGTCGACCGGCGGCAGCGCAAGCTGGTACCCGCCGTCGCGCCCGCGCTGCGACAGCAGCAACCCTTCGCGCGCCATTTCCGACAGGATCACGGTCAGGAATTTGGGCGGAATATTCTGCGCATCGGCAATGTCCGCGAGTTGCACCTGTCCCTTGCCCCAATGATCGGCAAGGTGCTGAAAGGCACGGATCGTATAGCGGGTCTTCTGCGAGAGCATGACGACGTCCTGTGACATATTCAGCCTTAATTCAACCTGTCTGGATGAGATTTCGCCAGGAGTTGATGAAAATCACAGCGAGTGGCATGAACGCGCGCTAACAGGGCCGCGCAATGTCCGATCGGGACGGCGATTTGGGGTAAGGCGGATGACACGCAAGATATGGGGAGTTCCGGCGGTGCTGGCGGCATGCATGCTCGCGGCCGCACCGGCGCAGGCGCAATTCGGCGGTCTGCTGCGCAAAGTGACGACACCGGCGCCGAAACCGAGCGAAGACGGCAATGGCGGCTGCCCGAAGGGCAAGAAGGGCAGCAGCATCGGCCGCAACATCCTGGGCAATGTGCTGAACGATGCCGTCGGCGACGTCGCGAGCAAGGCCGGCGTCTATAGCTATGTACCGATTGCCGAGGTCAGCGGGACGCTGACCGATGCCATCGCCTGCCGGCTCGATCCCGGCGAGCAGGTACAGGCGGCCGCTGCGACCGAGGAAGTGACGCGCGGCGAGAAGGTCGGCGCAACCGCCAACTGGACGAGCGAGACGCGGCCCGAAGTCAGCGGATCGTCGACGGTGGCGTCGATCAATAGCGAAAGCGGCGGGCGCAAATGTATGAACGTCAATGATTTCATCATCGTCGACGGCGAAGAAACGCAGGTCAGCAAACGGATGTGCAAGGGGCCGGGCGACACACGCTATGTCCTTGCGGCCTAAACTCTTCCGGCTGGCGCTGTCGGCCTTCGCGCTTATGGGCTTTACGGCTGCGAGCGGGATGGATCCTGCGAACCCGACCTGTCCGCTCACCCCGAACTGGTCGGGCAACCCGACCATGACCCTGAAGGTCGAAAAGCGCGGCCGCATGAAGGTGATGCTCGCCGAGGGACGCATCGATGCCGGATTGCCCGACCGGCTTTCCGCCGCGCTGAAGGCCGACCCCGACGTCGAGGAAATCTGGCTGCGGTCGCCGGGCGGCGACGCCCGCGCCGGTAATGCGGCCGGTCGCATCATCCGCGGCAATCCGGGCATATTGACGCGGGTGCCGACCGGCTGGACCTGTTTCAGCGCCTGCAATTTCGTGTTCATGGGCGGCCTGCCGCGGGTTATCGATCCGGGCGGGGTTTTCATGGTGCATATGTTCACCCGCACCGGCGACCGATCGACGATCGACATGAGCGTCGCGATGGGAACCGAAGCGACGCGCGAACTGATCGGCGGCATCGAACAGGATTCGGCGTTGCTGGCGAGCGAGGACAACGCCTTCCTGATCAAGATGGGCGTGTCGCGCAAATTGCTGACCGACATCATGTATCAGCAGCAGGCGGTGGCAACCGAGGAGGACAAGTCGACCCGCCGCTGCCTGACTCTCGACGAGGCGCTCAAATATGGCGTGACCTACGCGCCCGAATGAGGCGCATGCGGACAAGGTTGCATTCAGCAACGAATGGCCTAGGCTGGCAGCCAAAACAGGAGAGGCTGCCATGACCGAGATGACGCACGATCACGCCAAATTTCGCTCGATGATCGACGGGACGAAGGATGATTGGGACATCATCGCGCGTGAGCAGAAGGAGTTCGCACCCAACAACGGCGCGCGCATTCTCGAGCATCTGAAGCTGCTCGGCGGCGACTATGGCGGCTTTCCGGTCGACCGCCTCGAACATTGCCTGCAGACGGCGACGCGCGCGCACCGGGACGGCCGCGACGAGGAATATGTCGTGATGGCGCTGCTCCACGACATCGGCGATACGCTGGGCGCGTTCAATCATCCCGACGTCGCGGCGGCGATCCTGAAACCCTTCCTGTCAGAAGAGAATCTGTGGATCGTCCAGCACCACGGGGTTTTCCAGGGCCATTATTTCTTCCATTATCTGGGGCTCGACCGCGATATGCGCGACCAGTTCCGCGACAGTCCCCATTATGCGGCGTGCGCCGAATTCTGCGAAAAATATGACGCGCCGGCGTTCGACCCCGACTATGACAGCGAACCGCTGGCGTTTTTCGAACCGATGGTGAAGCGGCTCTGCTCCTACCCCAAGGCGAGCATCTACAAGAAGGTGATGGTCGAGGAGGCGGCGGAGTAGCCTACCTAAATTCTGCTTGCCCTGAGATCGTCCAAGGGCTGTTCTTTCTTCGATGTCGGAAGAAGGAAAAGCGGTGCTTCGACGGCCTCAGCACGAGCGGGTTTGAGGGACTGACGCGTTTTACTTACCCTTGAACGCGGTCTTGCGCTTTTCCTGGAAGGCCAGCACGCCTTCGACCGCGTCCTCGCTGTTGCCCGCGATGAACTGGCCCGTCGCCTCGGCGTCGAGCGTTTCCGAAAAGCTTTGCGACAGGCCGGCGCGCAGGATTTTGCGCATCGTGCCGAGCGACACCGTGGGGCCCGTGGCGAGGCGCGTCGCAAGCGCGCGGGCTTCGGCCAGCAGGTCGGCGTCGTCAACGCATTTGTAGACCATGCCCCAGTCGGCCGCCTGTTCGCCGCCGATCTTCTCGCCCAGCATCATCATTTGCAGCGCGCGCGGCACACCGATCAGGCGCGGCAGCAACCACGACGACCCGCCGTCGGGGACGAGGCCGATGTTGACGAAGGCCTGCAGGAAATAGGCGCTTTTACCGACGAGGGTGAAGTCGCCCGACAGCGCGAAGCTGCACCCGACACCCGCGGCGGGGCCGTTGACCGCGGTGACGACGGGGATGTCGAGGTTGGCGAGCGCGAGCAGCATCGGGTTATAATGGTTGCGCAGCGCCTTGCGGCTGTTGGCGCCGCCGCTGACCGCCGACGCGGCGCGGTCGCCGCCCAGATCCGCGCCCGAGCAGAAACCACGGCCTTCGCCGGTGATCAGCAACGCGCGCGCGCCGAGACCGGGCAAGTGGTCGAGCGCGTCGCGGATCTCGTCGGCCATCGCGGGCGGCATCGAGTTCAGGCGTTCGGGGCGATTGAGCGTGATCGTCGCGACATGGTCGGCGATGTCGAGCTTGATCGTTTCGAAGGTCGGGATGGTCATGGGGAAGAAATCCTCTCGGCTCTGCTTCGGTCTTTACCTTTACGTTCACGTAAAGTTGTGACCGATTTGACGGACGAGCGCAAGAGGGATGGGAGGGAGGGCCGGTTTCGACCGATCCAGGTCATTCGATATCGAGCGGGTGCAGGTCTGCTACTGACAGACGTGAACGTCGGAGCGCCGCAGTTCTGCTAGTGCGGTGTTATAGGAACGTTCGGCCGACATCGGGCGATCGGGCGCTAACGCGGCCTTAAGGCCTTGCGCAGAATGCTTTGAAGGTTTCCGCCCGACTCTGTACGGGCACCGGATTGTTTGCTTCCATCGCCTCGCGCACGGCTTCCGCGCCCAGCCGTTCGCATGAAAGCGGATCGCCAGGATTTTGAATTACGATGAATTATCGCCATAGCTTTCATGCTGGCAACAGCGCCGATGTCGTGAAGCACAGCCTGTTGATCGCCCTCGTGCGGGCCTTGCAGCAAAAACCGGGCGCACTGACCCTGATCGACACCCATGCCGGCTGCGGGCTGTACGACCTTGGCGGCGATGAGGCCGGGCGCACCGGCGAGGCCACACAGGGCGTGCTGCGGGCCTTTGCCAACCCGAACCCCTTGCTGGACGACTACCGCGCCGCCGTACAGGCGGTGAATGCCGGGGCCGAGCCGCGCCTCTATCCCGGATCGCCGCGATTTCTGGCGCAGCTTCTGCGTCCGCAGGATTTTCTGATCCTGAACGAGAAACATCCCGAAGACGTCTATGCCCTGCGCGGCGCGATGCGCGACACACCCGCCGCCGTCCATCAGCGCGACGCTTACGAACTGTGGCTGGCGATGCTGCCGCCCCGCACCGCACGCGGCGTGGTGGTGGTCGACCCGCCCTACGAGCAGACCGATGAACGCGCCCGTATCACCGCTACTCTCGCCGCCGTCCACCGCAAATGGGCGCATGGCGTGACGGTGATCTGGTATCCGCTGAAGGACCGCGCCACGCATGTGCGGTGGAAGCAGCAGCTGCGGAAACTCGGAATCCCGAAGTTTCTGGCGGTCGAGCATTGGCTGTACGACAGCGATCAGCCCGACATTTATAACGGCGCGGGCCTTTTCATCGTCAACCCGCCCTACGCCTTCATGCAGGCGCTGCCGCCTCTGCTGGAAGCCCTGCGCGCCGCGCTGGCGCCGGAGGGGCACAGGGGAGAGATCAGGGCCGATTGGTTGGGCGATTGCGCTTAGTCGCCGCTGGCATCAACGATGAAGACCGTGGGCTTGCCGCGTGAAGCCGGGTTCCATCCTGCCGACAATGCCGCCCGGACCCCTCGCGAGGCTATCGCGTCGTTGATGTGCGAACGCCCTTTCGGCAATCCTTTCAACAGGCGCTTTGGCGTCGGAAATTCCAGCACGGCTTCGCGTGGCATATCTCTCTGGCGCAAGGAGACCGTCATGCCCTTCCAGCCTTCGGAAGAGGACAGTTGGGGCCCGCTCAGCAGTTCCCAGTCATATTTGAGACCATCGATCTCGACGGTGCCGCCGCAGCCGTGCATGTGAAGCATAGGATGCCCTTAGCATGTCAGGCGCGGCGCTCCAGTCGGTTCACATCAAAGATCGGTTACCGCAACGTTTGTCGGCCAGGACAGCCGCTCCGCGGCGACGATATCGACCGTTAGTTGCCGACAGAGATGTGTACCCCGGCGAAAGCCGGGGCCCAGAGTTCCAACGCCAACATTGCGCTTTTTACACAGGGCTCCGGCTTTCGCCGGGGTGCACATTGGAACCGCCAACGTCCGCTCCCCACCCATAGCGGCACCATCGGTCGCCAAAAAAACGCTGGCCTACTTATCGCGCCATGTTAGCACCAGCCTCACGCGCGCTATTCGCTCTGCAGCTTCCGAAAGCGCATGTCTCCCTCGGCCCGATGGAGGATCGTGCGTCCATCCTCGCCGGCTGCCAAACACGCGCCGTCGAAGGCGACGACGCCGATGTCGTTGGGGATCAGCGTCACATGCAGTTTGCCGTCGTCAGCCGCGGCGAGTTCGTAGCGCGGGGCGGTGACGTCGTAGATCGGTTCGCGCACCTCGATCCAGCGGGGGATGCGCTTGTCGTCCTCGGGCAGGTTCCAGCCATAATTCTGCGTATAATCCTCGACCGGATCGCCGCTGTCGAACCCGATGGTGAAGGTGACGCCCGCGATGCCGCGGCCGTTGGGCCAGCTCACGAACAGCGTCGGAATCGCACCGTCGACTTCGACCAGTTCGGCCTTTTCGAAGGCGGGCGGCACCGGTTTGGGGTCGGTGGTCAGGCAGATGGTGTCGCCGCGCATCTCCCACCGCCCCTCGGCGCGTTCGTCGAGCGCCCCCGCGGCGAGCATATACTGGAAGCGGCCGTCGTTCCGGATCAGCAAGCCGCCGCCGACGTCGGGTCCTTCGGAGAGGCTATATTCGCCGACGAAGGGCGAATCCTGTGCTTCCTGCGCTGCGGCAGGGGCGGCGATCAGGGCGGCGGCGAGGAAAAGGATGCGCATGTCGTGATCATGCGTCGGCTGCCGCGCCCGCGCCAGCCCTTTCCACATCTCGCGCCACCTGCTAGGCGCCCGCGCCATGTCCAAGCACCCTGATCGCCGCACCTTCGCCATCATCTCGCACCCCGACGCGGGCAAGACGACGCTGACCGAGAAATTGCTCGTCGCCGGCGGCGCGATCCATATCGCCGGCGAAGTGAAGGCGCGCGGGCAAGCGCGGCGCGCGCGGTCCGACTGGATGAAGATCGAACAGCAGCGCGGGATTTCGGTGACCTCGTCGGTGATGACCTTCGAGCATCAGGGGCTGGTCTTCAACCTGCTCGACACCCCGGGGCACGAGGATTTCAGCGAGGATACCTATCGCACCCTGACCGCGGTCGACAGCGCGGTGATGGTGATCGACGCCGCAAAAGGCATCGAGCCGCAGACGTTGAAGCTGTTCGAGGTCTGCCGCCTGCGCTCGGTGCCGATCATCACCTTCATCAACAAGGTCGACCGCGAAGGCCAGACGCCTTTCGAACTGCTCGACGAGGTCGCCGACCGGCTGGCGCTCGACGTGTGTCCGATGAACTGGCCGGCGGGCATGGGCGGGCAGTTCGAGGGCATCTACGACCTGATGGACCCGGCGCTGATGGTGCCGGGCGGCGACGCGTCGCGCATGTACGAGGGTGAGCGGATCGCGGTTGAAGGGCTCGCCGACCCGGCGCTTGCGGCACGGCTTTCGCCGCGCGCACTGGCGCTGCTCGAAGAAGAAACCGAACTCGCATCGGCCTGCTATGCGCCCTTCGATGGCGCTGCCTATCGGGGTGGTGACCTGACCCCGGTCTTCTTCGGATCGGCGCTCAAGGAATTCGGTATTGTCGACCTGCTCGCGGGGCTTGCGACCCACGCACCGGGGCCGCAGCCGCAGCCCGCCGAGCCCGCGCCGGTGCAACCTGATGACAATGCCGTCACCGGCTTTGTGTTCAAGGTGCAGGCGAATATGAACCCCGCGCACCGCGACCGCATCGCCTTCATGCGCCTCTGTTCGGGAAAGTTCGAACGCGGCATGCGCCTGATGCAGGGCGGGACGGGCAAGGCGATCGCGATCAGCCGCCCGATGCTGTTCCTCGCGCAGGACCGCGAAATGGCCGAAGAGGCGTTTCCCGGCGACATCATCGGCATCCCCAACCACGGCACGCTGCGCGTCGGCGATACGCTGTCCGAGCGCAGCGACATCACGATCACCGGCCTGCCGAACTTCGCACCCGAACTGCTGCGCCGCGTCGCGCTGGTCGATCCGACCAAGACCAAGCAGCTTCGCAAGGCGCTCGACGACATGGCCGAGGAGGGGATCATCCAGGTCTTCTATCCCGAGATCGGGTCGAACATGATCGTCGGCGTCGTCGGCCAACTGCAGCTCGACGTGCTGATCAGCCGGCTCGATGCCGAATATAAGGTCGAGGCGAAGCTGGAGCAGTCGCCGTGGGATACGGCGCGCTGGATCGCGAGTGACGATGCGGCGGCGCTCAAATCATTCCAGGCCGATAACCGCGGCGCGGCGGCGACCGATCGCGACGGCGCGCCGGTGTTCATGGCAAAGGATGCGTGGGAGGTCGGTTATATGACCCAGCGCAATCCTTCGATCCGCTTTACGGCGACCAAAGAGCGGGTGTTCGCGAACGCGGGTTGATCGCATCGCCCGTCTAAGCCACCATGACGTCACTTTTCGGCAGAGGCGGGGGTATCGATGCGCGGATGGATTTTGGCGTTCGCCGCGATAGCGGGCAGCGTGCCGGCGGCAGCACAGGCGAACGATCTGCCGATCGCCAGGGGGTTCTGGATCAATGCAGCCGATCAATGCGCGTCGGCGACCAACGGCTACGCCTTTGACGGCGCGCGCTGGGGGGCCGTTTATTTCTATGGTCCGGGCGGCAGCATGGGCCCTGCCATCGAACTGGAAGCGATAACGCAGACGCGGCCCGTCGCCGGCGGTTTCACCTATATGCAGTTCGGCGGCTATGACGGCGTGGGCTATTTTTATGTGAAGTCGCTCGGCCCCGACCGCATGATGCTGCGCACCGGTGCGCCGGGCCCCGAAGGCATTCAGGTGATGGACGATACGCTGGTCGGGTGCGGCATGGGCGTGCTGTCGGCGAAGATGCAGACGGCGCTCAGACGCGCGGCCCCGGCGCTGCCGGTCAAATAAGGCTGAGCAGGTCGGCGGGCGCGGCGGTGCCTTCGTCGTCGTCATCCTCTTCGCCCTCGAACTTGCTCAACGTCACGCCGAGCAGGCGGATGCCCTGTTCGGTCGGGAGCAAAGGCGCGAGGATCGCCTCGCCAGCGGCGAGCAGCGAATTGCCGTCGAGGATCGGCGCGGCGACCGACTTCGCGCGCGTGATCGTCCGGAAATCGGCGTAGCGCAGCTTGAGCGTCACCGTACGCCCGCGCGCACCCTTTTTGGCGGCGCGATCCCAGACGACGGTGCAGACATGCGCCAGCGCCTCGCGGATCTCGGTGTCGGTGATCAGGTCGTTGAAGAAGGTGCGTTCGCCGCCGAGCGACTTCAGCGGCCGGTTCGACCTGACGCGGCGGTGGTCGATCCCGCGAGCGAGATTATAGAGCCATTCGGCGCTGTTGCCGAAATTTTCGGTGAGCCATAGCGGTTCCTTGCCCGCGAGGTCGGCGCCCGAAAAGATGCCGAGCCCTTCCATCTTCGCGGCGGTGACCGGCCCGATGCCATGAAAGCGCCGGATCGACAGCGTCTGGACGAAGGCGGCGCCTTTGCCCGGCGGAATGATGGTGATCCCGTCGGGCTTGTTCTGGTCGGACGCGAGCTTGGCGATGAATTTGTTGTACGACACGCCCGCCGAGGCGGTGAGGCCGGTTTCGGCCCGGATGCGCTGGCGGATCAGCTTCGCGGCGGCGGTCGCGCTGCCGAGTCCGGCCTTGTCGGCGCTGACGTCGAGATAGGCCTCGTCGAGCGAGAGCGGCTCGACCTCGTCAGCATAGTCGCGGAAGATCGCGCGAATCCGGTGCGAAACCTCACGATAGACCTCGAAGCGCGGCGGCACGAAGATCAGGTCGGGGCACTGGCGCTTTGCGGTGATGCTGGGCATCGCCGAGCGGACGCCAAATTTGCGCGCTTCATAGCTTGCCGCGGCGACGACGCCGCGCCGTGAAGAACCGCCGACCGCGACAGGCTTGCCGCGTAGCGCCGGGTCGTCGCGCTGCTCCACCGACGCGTAAAAGGCGTCCATGTCGACATGGATGATCTTGCGGACCGGGACGTCCGCAGGTTCGTCAGGGGGCTGGTCATCGCCGTCTTCCACGGTCCATGTTTAGCATGTTGCCAAGATGTTCTCAATGACGCGCTTGACGGCGGCCGGTCAAAATGGCAATCGCCGCCGACCTTGGTGATGCGGGTATAGCATAGTGGTAATGCTCTAGCCTTCCAAGCTAGCTAGGCGGGTTCGATTCCCGCTACCCGCTCCAAATTCTTGACCGCCACCATCCGGCCAAGACTTTACAAATCGCAGAAATCAGGCATATTTGAGTGGGTTGTAGCCGTCAGCGTTCGCGAATGCTCGTTGGCAATCAGCTCGGATTGGGGGCCTAATTGGGGCCTTTTGATTCGGGTCGTTAGAAAAGGCCCCCAAAAATGCCGCTGACCGACATCGCAATTCGTAACGCAAAGCCCCGCGACAAGCAGTACAAATTGGCGGACAGCGGCGGCCTGTATCTCCTGATTACGCCTCCAGGAGGCAAGCTATGGCGCCTGAAATTCAGAGTTAGCGGCCGCGAAAGGAAGCTAGCGATAGGCAGCTACCCCGAAATCGGCCTGAGCGAGGCCCGCAAACGGCGCGACGAAGCTCGCGAATCGCTGGCCATGGGCAAGGATCCGGCACGCGAAAAACAACGAGACAAGATTCGCGCCCGTTTGCAGGCTGAGAACACGTTCGCCGGGATCGCTGCAGAATATTGCGAGAAGCGTAAACGCGACGGACATAAAGCGTGGGCGCCGGCAACTGCCGTTCGCAGCGAATATCTTGTGGGTCTGCTCAATAAGTCGATTGGGCATATGCCCATTAGCGAAATAGAACCTGCGGACGTGCTGGCCGCGATTCGGAAGGTCGAAGCTAAGGGCAACCTTGAGAGCGCGCGCCGTATGCAGCAGCTTGCCAGCGCGGTCTTTCGCCACGCGGTAGCGACGGCGCGACTGGCATCTGACCCGACGCGTGACCTGCGTGGCGCTCTGACTGCCCCCAAAGTGACCCACTATGCCGCTATTACCGACCCCAAGGGGGTTGGCGATCTGTTGCGCGCAATCGATGGCTATGAAGGTCAAGGCATCACAAAATTCGCTTTGCAGCTTGCGCCGCATGTGTTCGTGCGTCCCGGCGAGTTGCGGCACGCCGAATGGGCCGAGATCGATTTTGAAGCGACCGTTTGGGCGATCCCAGCAAGCAGGACGAAAATGCGGAGGGTGCATCATGTTCCATTGTCGCGCCAAGCCGTCGAGCTACTCCAGCAAGTACACGCTATCACTGGTCCATCAGGCTATGTCTTTCCTTCGCTTCGGACTCGCTTGCGCCCGATGAGCGAAAATACGCTCAACGCCGGATTGCGGCGGCTGGGATATGCCAGCGACGAAATGACCGCCCACGGCTTCCGAGCGATGGCTTCCACGCTCCTGAATGAGTCAGGCAAATGGTCGCCCGATGCGATCGAGCGGGCTTTGGCACATGGCGAGAGCAACAAGGTACGGGCTGCATATCATCGCGGCGCCCATTGGAATGAGCGGGTGGATATGGCTCAGTGGTGGAGTGATCACCTCGACATGCTTCGCGACGGCGCCGAAATCCTGCCCTTCCAAAGGAAGCCAGCGCAAGGGTAGGCTATTTACCTGCCAAAAGTGCATTTACGGTGCACCCATGCAGTGGTGCTGATGGCATGGATATTATCTTAAATACAATTGCTTATAACCCATTGGGCGCGTTCCAAAAGTGGTCCAAAATAGGGAGTAAATGATAGGCGGGCGTGGTGCGCTAATTGTGCGCGGCCCGCGATGCTAAACCCGCTAAATTGCTAAGGCTATTGCTGATGGCCGGTTGCCTTGGATGGCGCGCGCATTCGGGCAAGATGCGCCGTAGCGAGGGGCTAGGACTTAGCTTTGGGGCTTGGCGAGAGCAGGCAATGAGGCTCGATTTCCAAAGCCTCTGCAAGCCGACCAAGCGCGCGCACCGATGGGTTGCGGGTGCCTCGCTCCAAATCGCTGACATAGCTGCGCTCCATCTCGGATTCCAGCGCAAGCTGCTCTTGGGTCATGCCCTTGAGCTTCCGGTAGCGCCGGACATTTTCGCCAAGGAGTTGGACCACATCCATAAGCTGATGTGGCCGCAACGTTCCGGTAACGTCTGTATACTAAACGTGTCATTTGTATGGTGATGCAGATTCACGAGAGTTCGAGGGCCACGGTCATGCGGATGACTTGTCTGAGCCGGTTCGCATTCCGCACGGCGGCAACGGGCATGCGTATGAGAGGGATAGGATGAGCGCTCTTATAAAGAAGGACGATGGCTTCTATTTGGAGGGGCGGGCCAAGCCGACATACACGTATATCGACCTCCCGCGCTGCCTCAGATTTGAGGTGCCCGATTGGACGCTTCATGTAGCGATAAAATCTGATGAGCAGGTTTATGCCGAGAATAACGCGTGGGATTTGATCAGGCCCCGAAGGGCAAGCATGTATGAAATGTCCGAGGATACGTGGTTGTTGCCCATGCAGTTCAGCAGACCTGCCGAAATCACGGTGTCGGCGATGTTGCAAATGGAGCCGGCGCGCTCGCTGGAGATAATTGATGAAGGTGGGTGCCGGCCATTTGATGGAAAAATGCACTTATCTATCAGCGCGAGCGAGATTGGTGGCGGAAGCGTGTGGCATTCGTTACCTACCGATAGCAATCATCCCGATCTAGGTGAGGAAGCCATCTACTGGACCTTAAAGTTGCCGCACCGTGAAATGGAATGGTTGCACGCTGAGCTCACGCGCTGTCCCGGCGCATCTTTGAAGCTCGGTTTGGACTTTGCAGCCTACCAAAGCGTGGGCGAATCTTTTGGTATTGATTCTTGGATGCAACAGACCTTTGCGCTGGAGCCTGATAGCTGGACGCCAATCGTTGAAGCAAAGGTTACAGTTTCATACACAGCCGCTTAGTTCTCTACCGCTCGGATCACACTTAAAGTTCTGCGAGTTGGAGGCGTTCGGCAATAATCCGATCGAGTAGGCGATCAATTTCAGGTTGCCCTAAGCAATCGAGAAGTCGATAACCACCAACGGAGTTTATTTCCATCATCAGTTGCCGGAACGCATTGCGCTCGAAAAGCTGTTGCTTGCCGTTGAACGAACTGATCAATCGCTTAATGATGGCGCCAAAAAGGTTGACGGATTGTGAGACCGTGGGGCGTTCAACAAGATTGGCGCGAACGTCCGAACGGAAGAGGAAGGCGCGTAGCGCTAGATCACGATCCACATTGTCTATGCGTGCGCACAAATGTCCCATCCACCATAGGCGCGAGCCGACTTGGTCGCGTTCGACCTGCCGCTTATCCCGAGCGAACCAATGCTTGGCGATATGCGTGACGGCTGCGCCGGTGTCGTCTGGAATAGGCCAGCGTCGCCGGGCATGATCGAGAAGGATAGTATGGCTAAGGTACGCCCAGAACCGCTCGTCGCGGGCATCGTAGGGACTGAGCGACTGAAGGGCCGAATAAACGATCTCGCAGTTTTCAACCTCGTAAAAGCTGTTTCCACTCGGGGCCTTCAACGAGCCAAGCGCATCTAACTCGATCTCGACATGATGGTCGAATGAGAAGGAAGGGTCCGCTTCGAGATACTCGAAGTTTCCGTTGCGATACGTTTCCAGATTGACTGCAATGGATGCGCGCAATTGCTCAAGAGCGGTAGATTTAAGAAGCCGAGCCTTCATTCCACGGCCTCCCCGAAGAAGTATCGATCAACGATAGAAAAGGGATGACGCATCAATTGTTGCGCAAGCCAAGTTTCAGCGTGTCTATCGAGTTCGAGATGCTGGTCGGCAAGGCGCTGGCGAAAAATTCGTGCCCAGCGAAGATCTTCAGCTTCCTCAGTATTTTTGAGAATCGCGAGACATTGAACAACCGCCCCAAAATAAATTGAATTGAGCAAAATAGAACGCTTCTCTTTGCTATTCCGCGCGTCTGCAATCCGTTCCTTCAATGCAGGACTTACCGAAATCCGGACGCGATCCTCCGATGTATCAACCTGCCATTCATTCGAAGGTACATTTTCGTTCGGTGCGAGATAAAAACAGGAACTGATGGGTTTGAAGGTCTCGCGATCGACGTAGATCATTTGAGGTTCGTCGACTGCCAAAACTGCGCCATTCGGAAATGAAAAAGGCCCGCTACCGAACTCTGAGTTGATCCATGGGCAGACAAAGCCGTCAATATCTTCGACGGCCACGACGTACGGGCAAATGAGGACTTCGCCGCGAAGTGCGCCGGTCGGGAAGCGTTCGCTGAGTTGCGGCTCCTCACTAAGCATCGCCTTGCGAAAGTATGTGTCGCGGCAGGAGATTACGGCGGCGTAGCGCGCTTTCCCTGCTTCTACGAGTGCGCGGATCTCTTCGACTGCGATTGCTATGGTCGCCTCCGCAGTGATTTCAAGCTGATCATCGGACTGGATCAGTTCGGCGACCGTTTGCATGGAGCTATCGATATAGTCGCTCGATCCCGGCCGAAGCACGGGGTAGGGAAAAGCGCGAAGCGGATCAAATTGCATTGGCGACCACCCTCAAAGTCCCGATGAATGGTTCGGCAAGCTCGACCTCCATAACAATACGGGTTCCCGCCACCGCTTCGACTTTCACAATCCGGCCATGCTCGACCTGCCCAACATCGGTGCCCACTGCTGCGAGCGCATAGTTGGTGTCGGTACCTGAGTCCTGCAATTCGATGACCAGTTGTCCGTTGGTTGAAGGTGTAAACGCTACGCGCCGTTTTGCGGGAGCAAGTGGAACGGCGCGGACATCAGCAAGGGGGAGCCCAGTAAAGAGGGTTCGTTGCGGCAACGCTGAACCTTTAGCCGGACCGCCACCCGCGCCCTCAGCTTGAGGGTCATCACCCTTCGCAGCCTCGTTGTGCGCAGTGCCATCCTTATTGTCCAACGTTCCACCCTGCTCGCCGGAATCGGGTCCGCCGTCGAGTCCTGTTGTTCCTTCGTCTTCGGGATTCTGATCGGAAGCACCCACGGCCGCGCCACCCCGGTTGGGCTTCGCTTTGATTGCGCGCGCTCGAAGGATTATCCGTCCGGTCGGATTTTCCTCACGGCGGCTACCCTCGCCCTCCTCCTCTTCATCACCAAAATAGTCGGCCAGCTCGTCAAGATTGGTCTCCTCCTGAACGGGGTCTTTGGCGTGTCGGATCAGCATCTTGCGAACCCACTCCGCGAGCTCGCGGAGCGCCGTACGCCCCACAGCGCGACGATCTGGTGGCAAGCGGTCAGGCTCGAAGGCATCGTGACGTGGAGGTTCCATCGCGCGCAAAAGCGACAGCCCCTTTTCCGCCGTGCATTCCAGAACAGCGGCGAATTCTTTAAAATCGCTGAACCGCTTGAGTCCGGGCAACCCCTCAGTAATGAGCATTCCGTTGCGCAAAACCGCAACCCTTTTAGGTAGGTTCTCCCCGACAAGGATACGTAGTTCGCACGTCCCTAGGTGAAGATTTTCTGTTTTGGCTAGTTCGACTTCTGCTCCGCCTTTGAGTGTATTCAGATAGTCGGCGACATTGCTAAAAAGTTCGGGCTCGCCGGGCTGATCGGCAATCGAAGAGCGGACCGCGTCATTACCGAGCACATCGTCAATCGTTTCCGCCGAAATCTTGGGGCCGTCCTTTATCTCGACCTCCAGTTCACCTCGCCAAATCGCACCGAAAAAATTCTCAACAATGTTGGCCGCCAGCACCTGCTGCCAGCCCTTGGCGGGCGAGAAGCCAATAATCGAAAGCATTGTGCCGCACTGGCCGGTGAGGTCGCCGTTGGCATCACTCATACGTAGCCAATCAGGCACGGCATCATTCAATTCGGTGATGGGAAGGCAGCCTTTTCGACGCCCCCAGAAACCAGTACCGCGACGGGTGGCCCCCTTTGCGTCGAGATGAGACATCAGCACCGATTTGCCTTGAACGTAGTGATGGTGCTTGCCGGAGGCATCGCTCCAGATCGTGCTAACAAAAACTGTTCGAAGTTCGGATACTGCAAACGGAGCGAACTTTCCGATGCCATAAGAGCCGGTTGATGTTCCTGGCTTCTGACTTTGTCCTGTGGCTTTCAGCATGGCAAAAAATGGCGTGCCGTTTTCGCAGGGCCCGCTTAGCCCAGTGGTATTGGCATCGCGAATCTGAAGGATGCTCAGGTCCTTCGCTGAAAGGAGTTTGGAAGCCGCTTCGAAGAATTTCGATGCCTTGTCACTCTTGTCCTTCGCCGCCGCAGTTGTACAGCGACTGATCGCATCAACGAGATCCTTATATCCCGGCAATGTTTTTGCGGGAACTTTGATTAATGCAATCGAAATGCGTGCGGGACTGCCCGTTTTTGCATCGATGGTGTTTTGCGGCACTTCTCGGCCCAGATGTTGAAGCCGATTGCCGGTGAAATGCTCGATACCCGGATCATTGAACCCGTCCCACTGACCGGAATCATCGACAGGGAACTGAAAACCGATATCTTTCACTTCACCTCCTCAAGCAAACGACTTCGAACTCGATCGGCAATTAGCTTTGCCATAGGTACGCTCACGGCATTGCCAACTTGAACGTAGCGCTTTGCGCGGGGCACGTCTTGAGGAAATTGAAAGCCTTCGGGGAAACCCTGCAGATTTAGACATTCATATTCGGTCAGTTTGCGCAAGCCTTGGCAATTCATAATGAACGGCACATTGTGGCCCCCAAGGCCCATATTGGCAGTCAACGTCGGGCAAACGCCGCGCTCCTTGGCGCGCACTTCATATTTGCGAAGCTGATAAAGACATTCACGGTCAGTCACTGTCTTCGATATCATGTCAAAGTACCGATTTTCGGCCGGCAGGTAGTATTCTTTGTCCACCGATCCGTCAAAATCGACCCAGCGGCGCATATCTTTTGGAGTTGCGTTTTGTTCACTTGGAAAATCGAACCGTCCGCTCCGAAAAGTGCTCATGCACAGCGCGACCATGTAGAGGCGCGTGCGCTGTTGCGGAAGCTCGGTCAATTCGTTGGTGGTCAACTCGGCGCAGTTGGCTGGACCGAACCAATACCCTGCTTTTCGGATCGCACGTTCGAGTTGGAGAAACCAAGCGCCACCCTCGCCATAACGGAGGAAGGGCGCATTTTCGAGTACAAGCACTTTCGGCCGATTCTTGCCGAACTCTCCGATCAGCCGAATTATCTCGAAAAAGAGCTGGCCTCGCGGATCATCAAAGCCGCGCTTCTCGCCAGCTTGGCTAAAGCTTTGACATGGAAATCCGGCGTGGAGAACGTCGACTGGCTCTAACGCGTCGCCAGCAACCGTTACAGCTTCGACGCTTTTTTCAAGGAGCCTGACGTGATCGAGGTTCGCGCCATAGGTGCGGGCAGCATGTTCGTCGAACTCCACAGCCCACCGGGTCGCGAATTGCGCTTGCTCAAAACCTAGACAGAATCCTCCGATACCCGAAAACAGAGCGCCACAAGTGAATTCGACTGGGCTTTCTTCACCCGTCTTATCACCTTGTCTCACCCCAGATTCTAACACGTTACAGCTACTCCGAAGCACTCACTGTCAAGCGCTATATCATCTCATAATCGAGCCTGCAGCAGGCTTCTGACCGCGTGAAATGGTCGACGGCCACCGCCCCTTAGTCTGGTTGCTAAGGTAACGCCAGCCGTCGGTTCCAGCGCCCGAAAATCTAGGAGGCAAGCCTAGTTCGGCAGGTGGTGGTCACGCGCTCACTATCTCCCAAACCTCGTGCTGACGCTTGCCATCGATTCTGGTGCCCCCTTCGATTCGGACCGCCCAATGATGTTGCTCAAGGATAGCCATCGCTTCTCGCGCCAGCTTCGCCTCCCGAACAGAGTTAGGTCCAAGCTGGTAGATATGCTGGAGGCCTACGATCGGTTTGGCCCACTTCTTAAGTAGCCAGTGCAGCACTTTTTCGGCCCGTTGAATTTCGATGCTTGACGCTCCCTGCTCGAAAAGGCGCAGGGCTTCGCCGGCATAGTATCGCGACAGGATGGCTGCGCGCGTAAATGTTTCCGCGCTGATCTCCGTGGCGCTTGGGTTATCGACAAGCTCCAACACGACCGCGATGCGCAACGCATGTTCGGCTAGTTTGTTAGCAAAGGCCCTGACGGGCTCAAGCCGCTGTTCTGCAGCCAATTCGCTCTCGCATTCATTAGCAAATGCCAGCCAGAGTTTCCGCGCCGCCGCGGACAGCGGCATCGGCCGCGGATTCAATTCCGGATTGGCTGAGCTTGCGCGCCGCTGCTTCATTTTTAGGAGTTTGAGCAATACGCCGTTGTACCTCTTCAAGGCGGCTTCCGTGGACGGCTTTAGGGGCTTTTGCATCCTCCTCCCGGCGAGGCTGGCCGGCGCCGTCACCAAAAGCCGGGAAGGCAAACCCTGATGTTGCAACATGGGGTCGGCCAGCAAGCCTTCGGCAATCCCCGGTTGAGCCATAAGGTGCATCGAAAGCCTCCGCCCCTTCAGCATTGAGACCCCGTCGCCGCCCCGGACGCGTTTGATCGGCGTGCCGTCCCAGAGGCTGGAAAGGCCCGCGCCGGTCCGCAGGCGAGATTCGTCGGTCATGCTGTAGCCACCAATGAACGTTCCGCCCTCATCGCTGAAAATGCCGATCGATGGTTCGCCACCTGACATTAGCTTGTGGAGCCCCTCGATCGTGGTATCCGAAGCGGCCAGGACCGGCGTCAGGGGAGCGATCGGCATCGGCCCGAGGGCCGCCAATTGCTTTTGAGCTTCGGTCGGGTCGCCTTTGCATTTGCGCAAAATTGCTTCCCGCGTCCGCTGGCGAACCTCATGGAGATCGTTGAAAACGCGGAGATCGCGGTCATACTGCTCATGCAGGTCCGCCTCCCGAAGCCGAACGGGATCGAATGCGATCCTGTCGGCCGCGCTCTTGCGTTCGCCCGAAGCGGCGACCGTCACAAGGAACAGCGAGATGGGCCGCCTATCGCCAGTCGCGGGATGCACGACGTCCGCGTGGGCCTGTGCCGCCAAAGCCGCTACGGCGAGGACCGACTGCGCGGCGATGGCATCGGGACATTGGACCTTATCGACGATAGCATTGACAGCCCCAGCCAGCACCTTGCCGAGCGCTTTAACCGGGTACGGTTGGGCCGGCCCACTTTCCCGGCGGAGTGGAAGGGGCTCCGGCCGCTCGATTTTCTCTGCGTCTTTGAAACGCTTTTTGATGGATTTGTTCATTTGCGGATCCCTTGAAGCTCGTCGTTGAAGTCTTTGAAGGCGGGGTCGGGGCGCACGATGTGGACATCCCTTCCGCCAATGTTGTGAGTATCGGCGGCGCGCTGGGCGGCGAGTTCGCCTGCGTCATCATTGTCTGCGGCAATGGTGAGGGATCGGATTGTCTCCGGTATGATCATCTGGCGCATGAACCCAGCGCCACCGGCGACCCAAACAGGCGTGCCCATCAACTGATAGAGCGTCAGCCCGTCTTCGAGCCCTTCGCAGATGATCAGCTGGTCAGTAACTTCCCCCAAGCGGATAGCCCCGCCGCGAAGGTACCCAAGCGTCAACCGGGGGTTTGCGACGTCCAATTTGGCGCCGCTAGGTTGCAGGTAGGTTCGGTGCACACCGACCAGCGACCCCTCAGGATCGTCTATGGGTGCAATAAGCACCGGACATGGCCCGTGCATAGGGTAGTACAGCACCGACGCTCTCAGACGACCCCACGCGTCGGTGGGCTGCAACCCCCTGCCAGACAGATAGGTCGCGGCCGACGTACCATGCAATTCAACCGCCTGCTGGTATTGCCTCCTTACCAATGCCAGTTTGAGATGGCTGGAATTAGCGGAATTAGCGGGTTTAGTGGGGCGCCCCGTTACGCCGGTTGCCATCGCGGCTGTGATAAGGGCATCGGCGGCAAGTGCTTTACACGCTTCGCGATAGTCGCCGCCTGTAAAAAGATATGCGTACAGAGAAACTACGTCACGACCACCCCGCCCGATAGAATGATCACGCCACGAGCCATCGTCGAGATTGATACGGAATGAGCCGAGATTATGGTCCATCCGCAAAGGATTGCGCGCAATATAGCTGATGCCTTGCCGCTCGCCGCTTGGCAGCCATTGCGCGATAAGATCGGGGAGAACGGCCAAGGCCGCGATCGCAATCCGCGCTGTTTGGTTCGACCGGGTGCCCATTAGCGGGCCTCCAGTAGATCACGGATTGATTCAACCTTGATGAGGCGGCGTCGGCCGATCTTGATCGTGTCCAGCCGTCCCTCATTGATGAGCGCATAAATTGAAGTGCGACCAAGGCTGAGGGCCTTAGCGGCTTGCGAAATTGAAGTTGTATACTGAGTCAATGAAGCCTCCCGTGTGGCTCGCCGGCACACGCCAGCGATGGGAGGTCACCAATTATGGGTCAGGAAAATCGCGTCAAAATAAGCGTGTGCGCTTTTCGATGCCTATTTTCCTGCCTGTTTTTTGGGGCGCCCGCGTGGAAGGTAACCTTGGACCACTCGACGAGCATGTTCGTTGCCTACACCCTCAAATCCTGGGAGCGTGGCAATAAGTTTCGCAGCCTGATCCCGCGCTATGCCCTGCCTATGCAACTCCAGCATTTTATCGCGTATCTCGTCATCGGCAGGAGGCCGCAATCGCCGAGCGGCGTCGGAAGGGGCTGTATCGGTGACGGTGGTCGGCGAACCGCTGTTCGGTTGGTATGGAGCCAGCATCGATTGAATGTCGGCCAAGTCGAAAGAAACGCCGAATGCCTTCCACTCATATTTACCTTCATTCAACGTGCTGAAATCGCCAGCTTGCCAATTCTGCTGCAACCCAACGCCTCCTTCGGCCCACCAAAATTCTTTAGGAAGCGCAGCGTTCGAAAATTTATGCTCTGCCGTGTCTCCTTGGCCGGTAGGCGCTTCGAATGAATAACGTTCAGCGCGAGTACGCAGGAGCCCTGCGTGAGCCCGTTTCGCGATAGAAATGGCCGCGTCAGCAGAACCATTATGAGTACAAACCAAGCTATAGGCCGCGTGTGCGGGAAGCCAATGTCGTTCCGACGCCGATTCATCCGAACAGTCGATTACCACGCTCTGCCTCCCCCCTTCTTCCCAACCGGAATTTTGATCTCCACCAGCAAGACTGCATGGTACCGGATTGCGCGATAACGTGCTGCACCGCAACCACCCCCCGTGGGTGGGGGCGCTATAGCCAGCGTCCGTTCGTGTCGGTTGAGAGCGGGTTTGATCTGTTTACCGCTAATAGAGTGAACCGTCCGCCGATATTCACCTGCATCCGCGACATTTGGGGGCCATTTTGGGGGCCTTTCAAAGATAGGCACCATTCTTACTGGCAGATTATGGGCTATTTTGTACGCCAATGTGGCGCACGCTACCGCTCCAGCTTTTCACAACACTCTGGAAAAATGCAGAAGTCTGCCGAGGCGCGGACCAAAGCCGTGCGCGCGGCGGGCGCCGGGCGCCGCCGGTCGCGCGGCGAACCGAGGCTGCGGCGCGCCGCAGTGCCAAAAACGGCAAAATCATATGAGAATACTATGTGAGCCAAGCTTTCGTTGTCTCGCATTCAAACGCGCGCCTCACCTATTTGGGAGTCCGCAGACGACTCGTGCCACCTCCCGTGGCCAGCGCCATGCCGGAGCAACCCCCATGCAGGATCTTCTCTGGATCGGCATCATCCTCGGTCTGGTCGCCGCAAGCCTTGGCTACGCGCGGCTGTGCGACGACGCATAAGGATTGATGCAATGACACCCGACCTCTGGTTAGCGGGCGCCACCGCGCTCGGCCTTTTCATCTATCTCGTCGCCGTGCTCGCACGGCCCGAACGCTTCTGAGGGAGGCGAACCCATGACCTTTCAGGGATGGTTTCTCATCATCGCGTTCATCGCGATCCTGCTTTTGCTCTGCAAGCCGGTGGGTCAATGGCTGTTCGCGCTCTACGAAGGGCGACGGACGCCGCTGCACCTGGTGCTCGGGCCGGTCGAAACGGGCTTTTACCGCCTGTCGGGGATCGACCCCAAGGAAGAGCAGGGATGGCGCCGTTACGCGGTCCACATGCTGATCTTCAACGCGACGCTGCTGCTCTTTACCTATGCGATCCTGCGCTTGCAGGGCGCACTGCCGCTCAATCCGCGCGGGTTTGACGGGGTCAGCGAGCATCTCGCGTTCAACACGGCGATCAGCTTCACCGCCAACACCAACTGGCAAAGCTATGGCGGCGAGTCGACGATGTCGAACCTCAGCCAGATGCTCGGGCTGACCATCCACAATTTCCTGTCGGCGGCGACGGGCATCGCGCTCGCTTTTGCTCTGTTCCGCGGCTTTGCGCGGCGCAGTGCGGCGACGATCGGCAATTTCTGGGCCGACATGACGCGCATCACCCTCTACCTGCTCCTCCCGCTCTGTGTTGCCATCGCAATCTTCTATATCGCGAGCGGCGTGCCGCAGACGCTGGCGGGGTCGGTCGACGTGACGACGCTCGAAGGCGTGAAGCAGACGCTCGCACTCGGTCCGGTCGCGTCGCAGGAAGCGATCAAGATGCTCGGCACCAACGGTGGCGGCTTCTTCAACGCCAACAGCGCGCATCCGTTCGAAAATCCGACCGCGCTCACCAACCTTGTCCAGATGCTGTCGATCTTCCTGATCGGCGTCGGGCTGACGTGGACCTTCGGCAGGGCGGTCGGCAACACCCGTCAGGGCTGGGCGATCCTCGCCGCGATGATGACCCTGTTCCTCGCCGGAACCGCGATCGTCTATTGGCAGGAAGCCGCCGGCAATCCGATCCTCCACCAGCTTGGCGCCATGGGCGGCAATATGGAGGGCAAGGAAGTCCGCTTCGGCATCGCGGCTTCGTCGCTCTTCTCGGTCGTGACCACCGCGGCGTCGTGCGGTGCGGTCAATGCGATGCACGACAGCTTCACCGCACTCGGCGGCCTGATCCCGCTGTTCAACATGCAGCTTGGCGAAGTCGTCATCGGCGGCGTCGGTGCGGGTATCTACGGCTTCCTGCTCTTTGCCATCCTCGCGATCTTCGTCGCGGGGCTGATGGTCGGGCGCACGCCCGAATATGTCGGCAAGAAGATCGAGGCGCGCGAGGTCAAACTCGCGGTGCTGGCGATCGCGGTCCTGCCGCTCGTCATCCTCGGCTTCACCGCCATCGCGTCGGTGACCGAGGCGGGGCTGGCCGGGCCGCTCAACAAGGGTCCGCACGGCTTTTCGGAAATCCTCTACGCCTTCACCAGTGCGGTCGCGAACAACGGCTCGGCCTTTGCGGGCCTCACCGCCAACACGCCCTTCTATAATGGGATGCTGGGGGTCGCGATGTGGATCGGCCGCTTCTTCATCATTGTCCCGATGCTGGCGATCGCGGGCGGCCTGGCGGCGAAGAAATATACACCGGCGACAGCGGGCAGCTTCCCGACCGCTGGGCTGTTGTGGACGGGCCTTCTGATCGGCATCGTGCTGATTGTCGGCGGTCTGACCTTCCTGCCCAGCCTCGCGCTCGGTCCCATCGCCGATCATCTCGCGATGATCAACGGCCAGCTCTTTTAAGGAACCCTGCACATGGCTCGGTCCGTACAGAAATCATTGTTCACGGCAGACCTGATCGTTCCGGCGATCGGTGACGCTTTCCGCAAACTCAACCCCGGGGAACTGATCCGCAATCCGGTGATGTTCACCACCGCGGTCGTGGCGACCTTGCTGACGATGTTGCTTGTCGTCGGCCAAGACGGCCTTGCCACCGGCTTCAAGCTGCAGCTCGTGATCTGGCTCTGGCTGACGGTGCTGTTCGGCACGTTCGCCGAAGCGCTCGCCGAGGGGCGCGGCAAGGCGCAAGCGGCCTCGCTGCGCGCCACCAAGGCCGAACTGACCGCAAAGCGGCTGAAGGGCGACGATAAAGCCTTTGAAGCCGTACCCGCCAGCGCGCTTCGGGTGGGCGACGTCGTTCTCGTCGAGACGGGCGACCTGATCCCTTCGGACGGCGAGGTTGTCGCCGGCGTCGCGTCGGTCAACGAAGCGGCGATCACCGGTGAAAGTGCGCCGGTGATCCGCGAGGCGGGCGGCGACCGTTCGGCGGTCACCGCGGGGACGCGCGTCATCTCCGACGAGATCCGTGTTCAGGTGACGGTCAACCCGGGGCAGGGTTTCCTCGACCGGATGATCGCACTCGTTGAGGGCGCCGAACGACAGAAGACGCCGAACGAAATCGCACTGACCCTGCTGCTCGTCGGTCTGACGATCATCTTCCTGATCGCGGTCGGCACGATCCCGGCTTTTGCAAGCTATGCCGGCGGCGGCATCCCGGTCGCAATCCTCGCGGCATTGCTGATCACGCTCATTCCGACCACGATCGCGGCCTTGCTGTCCGCCATCGGGATCGCGGGGATGGACCGCCTTGTTCGCTTCAACGTGCTCGCCAAGTCGGGGCGTGCGGTCGAGGCGGCGGGCGACGTCGACGTCCTGCTGCTCGACAAGACCGGTACGATCACGGTGGGCGACCGGCAGGCGACCGAGTTCCGTCCGGTCGGCGGCCAGTCGATGCCGGTGCTGTCGGAAGCGGCGCTGCTGGCGAGCCTCGCCGACGAAACCCCGGAAGGCCGCTCGATCGTCGCGCTGGCGCGCGAGAAGTTCGCCCGGACGACGGCTGAATTGCCCGCCGGGGCCGAGATCATTCCCTTCACCGCGCAGACGCGCATCTCGGGGGTCAACATCGCAGGCAGCGTGATCCAGAAGGGCGCAGTGGACTCGGTCCTGAAGGCCAATCCCGAAGCCCAGACCACCGCCGCTGCGACTGAACTCCGCCGCATCACCGACGAGATCGCGCGGGCGGGCGGAACCCCGCTCGCGGTCGCGAAGGATGGCCAGCTGCTCGGTGCGATCTTCCTCAAGGACATCGTCAAGGCGGGAATTCGCGAGCGCTTCGGCGAACTGCGCGCGATGGGCATCCGCACCGTGATGATAACCGGCGACAATCCGCTTACCGCCGCGGCGATCGCCGCCGAGGCCGGGGTCGACGATTTCCTCGCCCAGGCGACACCCGAGGACAAGCTCGAACTGATCCGCAAGGAACAGCAGGGCGGCCGGCTCGTCGCGATGTGCGGCGACGGTACCAACGACGCCCCGGCGCTGGCGCAGGCCGACGTCGGGGTCGCGATGAATACGGGAACGCAAGCCGCTCGCGAAGCCGGCAACATGGTTGACCTCGACAGCGACCCGACGAAGCTGATCGAGGTCGTCGGACTCGGCAAGCAACTGCTCATGACGCGCGGCGCGCTCACGACCTTTTCGGTCGCCAACGATGTCGCCAAATATTTCGCGATCATCCCGGCGATGTTCATCGTGCTGTATCCCGGATTGGGCGTGCTCAACATCATGGGGCTGACCAGCCCAGAGAGCGCGATCCTGTCGGCGATCATCTTCAACGCGCTGATCATTCCGCTGCTCGTGCCGCTCGCATTGAAGGGCGTGACCTATCGTCCGATGGGGGCGGGGCCGCTGCTGGCGCGTAACCTTGCCGTCTACGGTCTCGGCGGCCTTGTGGCACCCTTCATCGGAATCAAACTCATCGACCTGGCCGTTGGCGGCCTCGGTCTGGTCTGAGGATAATATTATGGACAAGGATCTCATCAGCGCGCTGCGTCCGGCGTTCGTCATGACGCTGCTTTTCGCGACCCTGCTCGGGCTCGCCTATCCGCTGGCGCTCACCGGCATCGGTCAGGCACTGTTCCCGTCGCAGGCTAACGGCAGCCTCGTTCGCGAGAATGGCAAGGTCGTCGGCTCCAATGTCGTCGGGCAGGCCTTCACATCGGAGCGCTATTTCAACACGCGCCCCTCGGCGGCGGGCGATGGCTACGACGGTCTTGCCTCGTCCGGGTCGAACCTCGGGCCGACGTCGCAGGCGCTCATCGACCGGGTGAAGGGTGATGTCGAGAAACTGAAGACCCCCGAACCGGGCAAGGCAATCCCGTCCGACATGGTGACCGCGTCGGGTTCGGGCCTCGATCCCGATATCACGCCCGAGGCCGCGCTTTATCAGGTCGATCGGGTGGCGCGCGCGCGCGGCCTCGATCCCGCCGCCGTCCGGGGGCTCGTCGAACAGAGCGTCGACAAGCCGCTCCTCGGTTTTCTCGGCGAGCCGCGCGTCAATCTGTTCAAGCTCAATCGACGACTCGATGCGTTTGGCGCTAAACCCGCGACGTGACAGGAAATGATCGACCATCACCCGAGACCTTCCTGCGCCGGGCAGCGCAGGAAGGCCGTGGCCGTCTGAAAGTCTTTCTCGGCGCCGCACCCGGCGTCGGCAAGACGTGGGAGATGCTCACCGACGGACGGCAACGGCGCGAGGCCGGGGTTGATGTCGTGGTGGGCGTGGTAGAGACACACGGCCGGCGCGAAACCGAGGCGCTCGTCCACGGGCACGAGATCATCCCGCGCCGTCAGGTGGATCATCAGGGGCACAGTCTCGGCGAAATGGATATCGACGCGATCCTCGAACGCCGCCCCCAGCTCGTTCTCGTCGATGAACTTGCCCATAGCAACGCAACCGGCAGCCGCCATCCCAAACGGTATCAGGATGTCGAAGAACTGCTGGGCGCTGGCATCGACGTCTATTCGACAATCAATATCCAGCACGTCGAAAGCCTCAACGACGTTGTCGCGTCGTTCACGCGCGTCCGCGTCCGCGAGACCGTCCCCGACTCGATCCTCGAAAATGCCGAGATCGAGGTGGTCGATATTCCACCCGACGAACTGATCGAGCGACTGCGCGACGGCAAGGTCTATATCCCGCAGGAAGCGACGCGCGCGCTCACCCATTTTTTCTCGAAATCCAACCTCACGGCGCTCCGCGAGCTCGCCTTACGCCGCGCCGCACAGGCCGTCGACGCGCAGATGCTCGAGCATGTGCGTTCGCAGGCATTGGCGGGCAGCTTCGCGGTCGGCGAGCGCATCATTGTCGCGGTCAGCGAACTGCCGGTTGCGGCCGAACTGGTCCGCGCAGGCAAGCGGCTCGCCGACGCGCTGAAGGCGCCATGGACAGCGGTCTATATCGAAACGCGGCGCAGTCGGGCCATGTCGGACGATGATCGCCGGCAGCTTGCCGATACGCTTGCGCTGGCCTCGCGGCTCGGCGCTTCGACCGCGACTGTTCCGGCGGCAAGCGTGGTCGACGGTCTGCGCGCCTTTGCGCAAGATGCACGCGCGACGCAGATCGTCATCGGAAAATCGGCTCGCCCCTGGTGGTTCGAGATGCGTCACGGGTCGGTGGTCGACCAGCTCGTGCGGACGATCGACGACGTCGCGGTGCATGTCCTTCCCGGTGAGCCTGATGCGAAGGCAGCGCAACGGAGTGCGATCGAGGTTCCCGGGCGGTGGGGCAAATCCAGCGATTATATCTGGTCGCTGGCGATGGTCGTCGCGATGACGGTGCTTGGGCGACTGCTCATCGAAGTCATTGATCTCGGCAATATTTCGTTGCTCTATCTTGTGCCGGTCATGTTCGCCGCGGCGACCTTCGGCCTGCGCGCCGGCCTGTTCGCGGGTCTGGCATCGAGCCTTGCTTATAATTTCTTCTTTCTGCCGCCGACGGGTACGCTGACGGTCAACAATCCCGAAAATGTCGTCAGCATATTGGTGTTGTTGGGCGTCGCGGTGGTTACGAGCCAATTCGCGGCACGCGTCGGGGCGCAGGCCGATCTGGCACAAACGAGCGCGCGCCAGAATGCGGCGCTGGCGAGTTTTTCGCGGCAACTGACCGCGGCGCCCGACCAGGATGCGCTGATGCATGCGATCTGCGCCGAGGTTGGCCGTTTGCTCGACGTGCGCACCGTGCTTCTCTTGCCCTCCGCCGACGGACCGATGCTCCGTGCCGCTGTCCCGCCCGAAGACCGCCTCGAGCAGATCGAGCGCGCCGCGGCGCAGTGGGCGATGGACAATGAGCAGCCTGCGGGACGCGGTTCTTCGACGCTCACGGCATCGGACTGGCTGTTCCATCCGCTAGGCACGACCCGCGGCGTGCTCGGTGTGCTTGGGCTGACCCGCGACGATGCACGCGAGCCTGTCCGTTCCGATCAGGCGCCGCTCTTGATGAGCCTGCTCGACCAGGCATCGATCGCGCTCGATCGCATGAAGCTGGAGGAAGAATCGCTGCATGCGCGGCAGGTCGACGAACGCGGTCGCTTGCGCTCGGCCTTGCTCTCCTCGGTCAGTCACGACCTTCGGACCCCGCTCACCACCATCCTTTCGGCGGCGCAGGAAATGCGTCGCCATCCGTCGCGGGCCCTGGCCGAGACGGTCGAGACCGAAGCGCTGCGCCTCAATCGCTTTGTTTCGAACCTGCTCGACATGGTGCGTGTCGAGGCGGGCGCACTGCCGATGAAGGCTGAAGCCACCGAATTGTTCGATGCGGCGGCGAGCGCGGCGCACGACACGCGTGCGTCGCTCCTGGGGCACGAAGTCAAGATTGATATTGCCCCGAACATCCCGTTCGTTCGCGTCGATCCCGTGCTGCTTCATCATTGCCTGATCAACCTGCTCGACAATGCGGGCCGCTACGCCGACCCCCACACGCCGATCACGATCCGCGCCAGCCGCACCGCCGACGCGATCCTGCTGTCGGTCATCGATCAGGGACCCGGCATTGCACCGGGCAACGAAAAGCGCGTGTTCGAAACCTTCACCAGATTGGAAGGGAGTGACCGGGTGAAGCACGGCACCGGCCTCGGGCTCGCGATCGTCAAGGGCTTTGCCGAGGCGATGGGCCTCTCCGTCGAAGCGGGCAATAATAGCGAGCCCCACGGTGCCTGCTTCACTATCCGTATTCCTGAAACGCTGATCATCACGCATCTCACCGACAAGGACATCCCATGAAAGTGCGTCACAAGGTTCTCGTCGTCGACGACGAGCTTCACATCCGCCGTCTGATCCACGCGGCGCTGGCGCGCGCCGACTATGCGATCGTCGAAGCCGAAAATGCCCGCGAAGCGACGGAACGCCTCCGGGAGGAGCGTCCCGACATCACCTTGCTCGATCTCGGCCTGCCCGACCGCGACGGTCTCGAGCTTGTCCCGCTCTTCAAGCAGCAGTCCGATACGACCCTCATCGTCGTCTCGGCGCGTGATGCGACCGAGGAAAAGGTCGCGGCGCTCGATCTGGGGGCCGACGATTATCTGACCAAGCCGTTCGACACCGACGAACTGCTGGCGCGCGTACGCGTCGCGTTGCGCAACCGGCTGACGCGCGATGGCGGGAACCTGACCCTCTCGGTGGGCGATGTGACGATGGACCTGATCGCGCGGACGGTGATCAAGGGCGGCAAGGAGGTGCACCTTACGCCCAAGGAATATGCCGTGCTCGCCCAGCTTGCGCGCTTTCCCGGCCGTGTCATCACGCACAACCAGATCATGGCCGAGGTGTGGCCGAACGAGTATGAGCATCATGTCGAATATCTGCGGGTCCTCGTCCGGACCTTGCGCCAGAAGCTCGAAGCCGATCCGCAGCAGCCACAGATCATCTGCAACGAGCCCGGTATCGGCTATCGCCTGCGGCTCGGCGGCGACAGCCTTGCCGAGGAAGGCGGGGCAGCAACCGGTTGAGAAGGTCGCGGCCATCTCCCGATGGCGGCATAATCTCTATTGATTTGCCATCGGTGCCCGCGCGCCGCGGGGATCATATGCAATCTCAACGCCCGACGGCGTTTCTCGATCTCGATTTGCTACGCGGGCATGCGTAATTGAACGGCCTCCGTCTGGAGGTCTGATATGAAGAAATGGCATGAAACGCCTGCTGCCAACCTGGGCCTGCGCGCCGGCGGTATCGCACTTCTGATTCTGGGCTGGACGGTCGCCGTCCGGCTTCATCAGCTGGCGCTTGCCACACCCCCTCGTGACGCGTCGTTTTTCATGATGCTCCTTTGCGCGATTGTCTTCCTGTGCGGCAGTGCCGGAAGCGCGCTTCTTTTCGTCGGACCCGGTCTGTGGGAAACCGTCGAGGTTTCCGAGCGCTGGAGGCGTTTGCCACTGTCTTCCTTCGTATCGCAGGGCGGCCTCGACCGCGATTTATAGCCATGGTTCGCAGGGTAAAAATCCGCCGGAACGCATAGAGAAAATACTATGCAATCGGACGTTCGCCGCTCTCGATTTTCAACGCGGCTTCGATCTAGTGGGGCGTCCTCGCGAGCTTCGCCATTTGCGGCCGAAGCGCTTTCATGAGGAAGATATGAAAAGCATCGTCATGATCATCGCCTTCATGGCAGGATTCTTGCCCGTTGCCGCATGGGCCCAGGAAGAAGAAAAACAGGCTATCACCATATCGGGGTCAGCAACGCTCGCTTCCGATTATCGCTTCCGCGGCGTCTCGCAATCCGACAAGGAAATGGCGGTCCAGGGCGAAATGACCGTGGCTCATGAGAGCGGCCTATATGCGGGCGTTTGGGGCTCCAACCTTGCCGGGTGGGGCACGTTCGGCGGCGCCAATATGGAGCTCGATCTGATCGGCGGGTACAAGGCGTCGATCGCGGACAATGCGACGCTCGATGCCGGGTTGGTCTGGTACATGTATCCGGGCGGAGCCGACGACTCCGACTTTGCCGAGCCCTATGTCAAGCTGACGGGAACCACGGGCCCGGCGACGCTGACGGCAGGGGTTGCATATGCCCCCAAGCAATATGCGCTCGCGAATGTATCGGCGGCACCGAACAGCCGCGGGCAGAGCGAGGATAATCTCTATCTTTGGGGTGATGGCGCGGTCGCGATCGGTGGAACCCCGCTGACGGCCAAGGCGCATATCGGATATTCGGATGGCAACCCCGGTCTCGGTCCCAACGGTACGAGCATTGCGCCGACCGGCCGTTATTGGGACTGGTCGATCGGTGTGGATGCCGTGTGGCGCAACCTGACCCTCAACCTTTCATACGTCGATACCGACATCAGCAGATCCGACGCGGCTCCATTGCAGCCCAATTTCAGCAAGGGGCTGGATGGCATCGGTTCCATCGCCGATGCCGCAGTCGTGGCGAGCGTTACGGCATCCTTCTGAGCACGATATCGATCCGGACAGCCTTGTCGAGCAATAGGCTATGGATCATCGCTGCCGCAGCAATGGGCACGATTCTGCAAGAGGGCTGGACTGCAGCGTGGACATCTTCAAGCAGCGAACGGCAATCGTCGCGGACCGTGATGATCCTCAGCGGCCGATCGAGTAGGGCTTGGCGGGAATCTCGGGCGGGCGTCCGGCCATCAGGTCGGCCAGCAATCGCGCCGACCCCGCCGCCAATGTCCACCCAAGATGGCCATGGCCGCTGTTGATCCATAATCCGGGGGTTCCCGCCGCACCGATATAGGGCCGGCCATCGGCCGCCACTGGCCGCAGGCCCGCCCAGGGCTGGCCGGTAGCGAGGGTCTCGGGCGTCGCGATCTCGGGATAGATCGCCTTGATGAAGGCGGTCAGATTGTCGAGCCGTTCGCGGTCGAGATGAAGGTTCCGCCCGGCAAATTCGGCCGTGCCGACGGAGCGAAGCCTTGTCCCAAGCGGCGTGATCGCGGCGTGATGAGCGTCATCGATCACCGGGATGGCAGGGAGGCGTAGCCCCGGCGTCGGTGCGTAGGTTATCGAATAGCCTTTCACCGGCTTGATCGCGAGCTGCACACCAAGCTTGCCGACGAGCCCCGGGCTGGCCGTCCCGGCCGCGACGACGACATTGTCCGCGCGCAGGACATCGCCGCCGAGATCGACGCCGATGGCCCGGCCACCACGCACTTTCACGGCGCGCACGTCGCGTCCGAAATGAAATGTGCCGCCCAGCTTCCTGATCCGGTCGGCGAGTGACTGGCAGAAGCGGAGGGCGTCCCCCGACTGATCCTGCGGATAATGGATCGCGCCGACCAGTTGATCGGCGATTGGCGTCAGGCATGGCTCGAGAGAAACCGTTTCATCACGGCTCAGTTGGTTGGCTTCGAGCCCATAATCGCGCAGATGGCCCGAGACACGCATCGCGGCATCGAGTGCGGACGACGTACGGAAGAATTTGAGCGTCCCCTGGCCGGCGGCATCGAACGACAGCGCCAGTCGGTCGCGCAGTTCGTCAAGGACGGCGAGCGAATAGATTCCGAGCTCATAATTTGCGACTGTTGCCGCATGGTAGCGGCTGGGCCGGGAGTTCCACAGAAAACGCGGTCCCCATGAAAGCAGCGACGGGATAGCGCCCCACCTGACCTTGAGGGCCGAATTGGAACCGAAGAGATAATCGGCGAGATGGCGATGAACGCCCGGCGTATTCCATGGGTCGGACATGGAAGGCGTCAACAGCCCACCGTTGGCGAAACTGGCGCCCATACTCTCGCTTTGGCCGGAGTCGATCAACGTGACTTGCTGCCCGCGATGGAGGAGTTCGAGCGCAGTGGTCAGGCCGATCAGTCCCGCGCCGATAATAAGGTTTGTCACGCCGCTCTATCTCTCATGCTTGCTGCCTGCAGGGTTTTCGGTCCGGAAATCGCGGTCGTGTCCGGCGCGGTCTGTCCGGCAAGGTGGCTTGGTTGCGCAATCTGGGCAGAGCGGCGGCGAATTCCTAGAATATTACGGACAATTATTTGTAGTTATTATCAGAAGATTGCAGCCGCCGTCGTGACTGGCGGGCGAACCGCCGATCGCGGTGGGAATGGCAAGATCCACCAGAAAATGTCTGTGATATTCTAGATGGCTTCGCATTTTTCTGGCTTGGCGATGCGGGTTTAGGCCGGGATGATCGGTTGGGCTTCCAAGCGCCGCGCCGCGGCTGTGCGCTTGGAAGCACCGTTGCCGCAAGGCTAAGTCAGCAGCAGAAAGACGGGAAGATGAACTTTATCGACGCCGAAACGGTGCGGGCGAATCTGTCGATGCCGCAATGCATCGACGCGATGGCGACCGCGATGAAAGCCGTGAGCCAGAGGGAATTGGCGATGCCAAGCCGCATCATCATGCCTTTGGTCGACGGCAGCGGTTATTTCGGTGTCATGCCCGGTTCGCTCGACAGTCCGCGCGTATATGGTGCGAAGATCGTCAGCCTGCACCCCGCCAATCCGGCAGCGGGCCGGCCCGCCATCCAGGGGTTCGTGGCGCTATTCGACCATGATACCGGGACGCCGTTCGCGATCGTCGACGGGGCGGAGATCACGACGCTGCGAACCGCCGCCGCGAGCGGCCTCGCAACCCGCACGCTGGCACGGCCTGACGCGAAAAGCCTGGGCTTGTTCGGCTATGGCGTTCAGGCGGAGGCCCATCTCGACGCGGTTCGGGCCGTGCGTCCGATCGAGCAGGTCCGGGTCTGGGGGCGGTCGCTGGAGCGGGCGCAGGAATTCGCGCGCAAGCATGGACGGCGGACCGGCATCGATGTCGTCGCGGTCGCGGATCCGCAAGCCGCCGCCGCTTGTGATATCGTCTGCACGATAACCGGCGCCCATGAACCCATATTGTCCGGCGCGTGGATCGGGCCCGGCACGCATGTCAACCTGGTGGGGGCGCATGCGCCGACCGCTCGCGAGGCGGACACGGCGCTGATCCGGGCGGCGCGCGTCTATACCGATGCTTTGGAATCCCTGTTTGCCGAGGGGGGCGACATCCTCGTCCCGATCGCGGAAGGCGCCATCGATCGCGGCCATGTGCGCGGCGAAATCGGGGACGTTCTGCTCGGCCGGATTGCCGGGCGCGGTCATGACCGGGAAGTTACCGTCTATAAGTCCCTAGGCGTCGTCGCGCAGGACATCGTTGCCGCGGAATATGTCGTTCGCCAGCTCAATTCGGCGAATGCTGGGACATGAAGCTACCGGCGACGGGGAGCGGTTCGGCGGTTCGCGACCGCAAATCGGCGCGGACGTCACTTGGCGACGCATCAAAAACCTCCCGGAACGTTCGGGAGAAATGGGAGGCGTCGGCAAAGCCGCATTCATAAGCGATTTCGGACATGCTCTTGATCGTATGTTCGATTAGCCAGAGCGCCCGCTCCAGCCGGATTTGCCGATAGGTTTGGGCGGGCGACATGGTGAGTTGCGCGTGGAAAGCACGCGTGAGCTGCCGCACGTTCGTACCGATGGTTTCGGCGATGCTGTGGATCGTCAGCGGGTTGCCCATATTCTGCTGCATGATCAGCAGCGCCCGTCGCACCATCGGGTCGCGAACCGGCGCGCTCAGGTCGAGCGCCACGCGTGCTTGCGGATGATTGCTCGCCCTTGCTTCGTCAAATAACAACAGTGACACCGTTTTCAGCGCCCGGTCGCGGCCGCAATGCCGCTGGATCAAATGGATGGCGAGATCGAACGCGCTCGCGCCCCCCGGACAGGTGAGCCGCGGACCGTCGATCGTGAAAAGCCGGTCGGATTCCACCATGATGTCGGGAAATTCGGACTGGAACTCGGCGACGTGAAACTGATGGACGCAGGCACGCCGCCCCTCCATCGCCCCGGCACGTGCCAGCATGAAGCTCCCCGTGCAGGCGCCGATCAGCGGTACCGGCCCGGCGGCAGCGGCCCGGATATAGTCGATGATCGCGTCGTCGGTGCGCTCATGGCTTTGGAGCTTGCCGCCGACCACAACGATATAATCGAAATTTTCGGGGGGCTGAAGCCTGGCTGTCGGCAGGACGGTCAGGCCGCAGCTCGACCGGATCTGCCGGTTGTCGGGCGCCATGATATCCCACCGGCAATAGAGATTGCGACTGAGATCGAACTCGTCCCCCGCGATGCGAAGCGCCTCCAGAAAGCCGGTCAGCGCGAGCAGGGTGAAGTCGGGAAGCAGCAGGATACCCAGCCGGAGTTCAAGGACCGGAGCTTCGATCCTTTGCGCATAATCCACTGTCATCGTTGGAGCTTCCCAAGCAGGCGTCATGCGCCACTGATTCCGGGATCATTACCTATCTACTAGAAGTTGTCCATATTCTTCTATCCCTGTCCCGGCTTCGCCCGGCAAATTCGCTTCGATGCCGCGGTCGGCAGAGCGTCTGGTCAAGCCGGTTTTTGAGGGCTGAAATCCATGAATGCGACGACGGAATATCCCAGCCCGGGGCGAGCGCGCTTTGCCCAATATCTTCTCGGCACGCTCGCCCTGCTTTCGGCGATGGACGCCGGGATCGTCGCCTTGCTGCTAGAGCCGATCAAGCATGATCTGGGCCTCACTGACATGCAGGCAGGCATCGCGAATTCGACCAGCTATGCCGCGGCCTACGGCCTGTTGAGCCTGCCGATGGGCCTGCTGGTCGACCGGACGAACCGGGTCAGGCTGGTGTTTCTCGCCATGTTGCTCTGGTGTGCCTCCCTCGGGCTGGCGGCAGCGGCGACGGGTTTCTGGACGCTGGCGCTGGCGAAGGCGATCATGGGCACCGCCACGGCCGCGCTGCTCCCGTCGGCACTGTCGCTTCTGGGCGACTATTTTGCGCCCGAACGGCGCGCCTCTGCGACCGCGACCTATCCGCTGGGTTCTATCCTCGGCGGAGCTGCCGCCGTTCTGATTGGCGGGCTGGGTTTCGACGCGCTCGGCGAAATCCATGCGGCCGATCCGCAGGTGCTGGCCGGGCTGGCGCCGTGGCGTGCCGTCTTCGCGCTCGCCGCGATCGCAGCGCTGCCGATCATCGGGCTGATCCTGTTCATGCGTGAACCGGAACGGATGGAGGCGCGCGAAGAGGGGGGCGGGACATGGCGCGAGCTCTGGGTCTACCGGGATTTCCTCATCCCGCTGCTGGGCGGCGTCGTCTTCCTGACCGGTCTGTCCACCAGCTTCACGACTTGGGCGGCGCCCGCGTTGATGCGCCTTTACGGCCAGCAGCCGGGGGATTTCGCCGGATGGTATGCCGCCGTGACCCTCGGCGGCGGCGCCGTCGGCGTGGCGGCGTCGGGGCGGCTGGTCGATTGGGCGCGGCGGGGCGGCGGCTATTCCGCGGTCATGATACCGGCGGCGCTCAGTGCGCTGGCGTGCGCGCCCGCCTCGACCATGGCCATGGCGCCCAGCGTTACGCTCTTCGCGGTCGGAATGATCATCTTTCAGCTGGCGGGTGCCATCGCCATCGTGGTGCCCGTGATCGCCATCAATTTTCGCATCCCCAATGAGCTTCGCGGCCGGACATTCGGCCTTTACGTCATCTCCGCAGCGGTAGGCGGCAGCCTGTCCGCACCCGCGATCGCGACGCTGAGCGCATTTCTGGGGGGCGACGCCATGTTGGGCCGCGCCATGGCCGGCGTCGGAGTGCCGCTGGCGCTGCTCGCGTCTGTTTGTCTTGCGATGACCATGCGGTCGGGCCGAAAGCACGGGATCAAGGCCATGTCAGCTGCATCCTAACGCGAAATCGAGCTTGAATGGAGCCAGGCTCCTTTTTCCGGTCATCCCGGCGATCGGCCTTGCTGCTCGGTCGGGCCGGGTTCGTATGGGCCATTCAACGTCATTGGTGATTCGCGATCCGAGACCCGGTTTGTACCGGCGCACGTGCGAACTGCCCGGAGGATCGCTATCCTTGTCCCTCCCGTCTCGAATATGCGGGAACCGGGCGCGCTGGTGCCCGGTTCCGGACGAGGGTTTCAAAACTCTCCGGCCACGCCGACCCGGACCGCCGTGTTGCGGCCGCCGCTGTACGACACACCGCCGGTCACCGCAAAGGGCGTATCGACATTCAGCCGGTGCGCGATCGAACCGCTGAACGCGACCTCGCCGCGGTATACGGCGGTGTTGGCGGTGTAGCTCGTGCGCCCGGGCGCCGAAGGGAAGGGCGCCGGCGCCAGCGCGACCGCTGCCGCTATGCCCCGCCGCGCTTCGCGCTGGTTGAGTTCGACCAGGTCGAACAATTGCGCCTGTCCCTGTTGCAGCGTGCCGATTTGCGCCGCCATCAATGTTCCCGCCGATTGCAATGCTGCAATGGCGGGCCGGATGTTCGTATCGCGTCCGATCGTTCCCGATGCATCGACCGTCATGACATCAGCCGGGCCGGCCTGTGCCGCCGTGCTTGCGGCAATATCGCCGACCGTCACCGAACTGCCCGTTCCGCCCAGCACAACCTGCCCGGCGCGCGTTGCCCTCGCGCCATTGCCGAGCGCGACCGCGCCGTCGCCGCTGGCGATGCTGGCGTTGCCGATGGCGACGGCCCCGGTGCCGGTAGCGCTGTTGTCCGCGCCCAGCGCCACGGCGCCCGTGCCGGTCGCGGTGTTGGGATCACCGATCGCCACCGCACCATTGCCCGAGGCGATGTTCCCCGCGCCAATCGAAACCGCCTTGCCATCCGACGCTCGGGCGCCGGCGCCCATAGCCACCGACTGATTGCCGCTGGCGACGCTGCCCGGCCCGACCGCAATCGAGTCCGTTCCCTTTGCTTGCGGCCCCGCACCGTCACTATTCGCCCGGAAATACTGACCGTTGGCGAGCGCGGTGCTGGCGGTCGCCTGCGCAGTGGCCGCCTCGCCGCGCGCCGTATCCGCCGTGGCTTGGGCCGCCGCGACCGCCGCGGTATTGGCGGCCCCGTTGGCGAGTGCCCGGTCCGCGGTCGTCTGCGCGGTGGCCGCCTTGGCGAGCGCGGTGTCGGCTGTGCCTTGCGCTGTGGCGGCATTGGCGAGCGCCGTGTTCGCCGTGCCCTGCGCCGCTGCCGCTTCGGTCCGGGCCGTATTCGCGGTCGTCTGTGCGGTAGCCGCGTTGGCAAGTGCGGTATTGGCGGTGCCCTGCGCGGCCGCAGCATTTGCCAGCGCGGTGTCGGCCGTTCCCTGCGCCGCGGCCACGGCTGCGGCATTGGTGGCATTGCCGGCGAGCGCAATATCCGCCGTCGCCTGCGCGCCTTCGGCCGCAGCCTGCGCAGTCGCCGCGTTGGCGAGTGCGGTGTCCGCGGTACCCTGTGCGGCTACCGCCGCCGCCTGAGCCGTGGCGGCGTTGGCCAGAGCCGTTCCCGCCGTGGCGGCGACCGTGTCGAGCTGTGCCTTGTTGACCGCATCGGTCGCCTGCGTCCCCGCCGCGATATTGGTGATCTGGCGCTGCGCGGCCGCGGTGCCGACCGAAACCGAGTTCGCGCGATCGGCGACCGACCCCTGACCCAGCGCCACGGCGTTCTCGAAATTCGCGCGGCTGTTGGCGCCGAAGGCAGCGGCGTTCAGGGCGTTGGCCTGTGCGTCATAGCCCGCGGCGGTGGCGTCGGTTTGCCCGGTCGCGCTTGCGCCGGCCTGGGCGGCAGCACCCAATGCGGTACTGCGCGCGTTGTTGAAGAAATAGAGGGATTGGTTGCCGTGGTTGTCAAAGCCGCCGAGCCCGCCCGCGCGGGCGAGGTTGCCGAACGCGCTGCTCGATGTGCCGAGCGCGGTGCTGTTCGCCCCTGTTGCCGTGCTGTTGTCGCCAAAGGCGCGGCTCCGCCCGCCCGTTGCCGTGCTGTTATCCCGGTTGGCGATGGCGAATTGTCCGGTGGCAGTGCTGTTGATGCCGTCGGCGGCGGCGCCACTGCCCGTCGCGGTGCTCCGTTCGGCGTTTGCCATACTGTTGTCGCCCGTCGCAGTACCATATTCTCCCAGGGCTTGGCTGGATGCCCCCGTCGCCGTGCTCCGTACATTTGTAGCCCGGCTACCGACCCCGGTCGCAACGCTGAAGTCACCCGTAGCCTGGCTGTCATTTCCTGTCGCCGTGCTGCCAAAGCCCGTTGCGCGACTGCGGGTCCCCGTTGCCGTTGCGGCAAAGCCCGTGGCCTCACTTTCAGCGCCAGTGGCGGTGCTGAAGTCAGCGACGGCCCTGCTGTTCATGCCTATTGCAGTGGCGCTGAGAGCGTTTGCCCATGCATTGAAGCCAACAGCGGTTGCGTTGTGTTGCCCACTTGCACCGGCACCCGCGCGGGCGAAGGCGCCGAGCGCCGTCGTCCGGGAGTTAAAGAACGTCGTATCGGTGAAATTGCCGGCCGCGTCATAGCCGCCATCCCCGCCTGCCCGAGCCTCTGTCCCGTACGCGCTACTCGATTCGCCAACCGCGCTGCTGCGCTGGCCGGTAGCGGTGCTGTCGAAGCCCCGCGCTCGGCTGTTTTGGCCGACCGCAGTGCTATTGCCCCCGTCAGCGATGCTGGTTTGCCCGGTCGATGTGCTGTTATCGCCCAGCGCGAAGCTGAATGATCCGGTTGCGGTGCTTTTGCTGCCCGAGGCGATGCTGACCTGGCCGATCGCAGTGCTTCGCTCGCCCGTCGCGCTGGAGTTGGCGCCGCATTCGGTAGAGGCTGGCGCATTGTTGTTGCTGTTGCACGCCGGTGTCGGATCGGCCCACGCCGACGTCGAGATAGAGGTTGTTGCGATCAGCGCTAGCGGCGCGGTCGAAGTGAGAGCCTTGAGTAAAACGCGCATTTTCCTGCTCCTTGATTATCGAAAGTCGTCGATCAGCCGGAAGCGGAGCGGCCCGGCGACGCCGGACCGCTCCGCCCTCCCGCCTAGAAACCGAAGGCCACGCCGACGCGGCCGCCGGTCGAGCCCTTGACCGTCGATCCCGCAAAGCCGCCCGAGAGGTAGACGCGGGGGGCGGCGCGGACGACGACCGCGCCCGAAAAGCCCTGTTCGCCGCGGTAGGTCGCGAGGTTGAAGTTCACCGAGACATCGCTGTCGGGGACGATCATCGTGCCGCCGAGCGCCAGCGCGGTGGCGATCCCGCCATTGGCCTGGCGGAAACGGCGATCGGACGAGGCGCTGAGCGTGTCGATACGCGTGTCGAGCGCATTGAGGCTGTTGTCGACCGCGGCAAAGGCCGATCCGGCATTGTTGTAGCTTTGCCCCCCGATCGAATAGCTGGGGGCGGAAACCGCGCCGGTGCTGCTGTCATAGGCCGAACCGCCGCCCAGCGCCGACGCCGTGCTGGCGCCGAGTGCATCGACGCGCACGATGGCGGTGTTGGCGGTGGTCTGTGCCGAGGCCGCTTCGGTGCGCGCGGTGTCGGCGGTAGTCTGCGCCGCAGCTGCTTCGGTGCGCGCAGTGTTGGCCGTGCCCTGTGCCGCTGCTGCCTCTGTGCGTGCCGTGTTGGCGGTGGTTTGCGCCGCTGCGGCATTGGCAACCGCAGCATCGGCGGTCGCCTGCGCCGCGGTGGCACTGCCCTGTGCCGCACCCGCAGCGGTCAGCGCCGAATTGGCGGTCACCTGTGCGGCATCGGCCTTGGCTTCGACAACATCGAGCTGCGCCTTGTTGATCGCATCGGTCGCCTGCGTGCCAGCGGCGACGTTGGTGAGTTGGCGTTCGAAACCGGTGCCACCGAACGAAACGCTGTTGTCGCGGTCGGCCACAGCGCCTTCGCCTAACGCCACTGCATTTGCCGCTGTCGCTCGACTGTTGGCGCCGAATGCGCTGGCATTTGCCGCGTTGGCCCGGGCATCATAGCCAGCGGCAGTGGCGTTCGCCTGACCGTTCGCCGTCGTGCCCGCCTGCGCAAAAGCACCGATCGCCGTGGTACGATCGTTCGATATCGCCGAAAGGATCAGCGTACCGTCGCTGTTAAAGCCAGCGTTGCTACCTGCTTTTGCGAGATGGCCAAAGGCGCTGCTTGAAACACCCCAAGCAGAGCTGTTTGCTCCCGTTGCCGTACCACCTGCACGAAAGGCAATACTCATCGCGCCGATCGCCGTGCCATTGCTATTCTGGGCGACACTTGAATTGCCCATTGTGCTGCTATTGTCGCCGATCGCCAGACTATGCTGGCCCAGCGCCGTTCGGCGACCAGCTCCCGGATAGCTGGTATTGGCGTTCGGACCGCATTCAAGGGATCCCGCGCTCGTTCCGAGCCGGCACAGACTATCGGCGTCTGCCGATAATGCAGCGTTCAACTGATCCAGGTTGACGGCATCGGTTCCTGCAGTGCCGGTGGCAACATTGGTCAGCCGGCGCCTGAGGCCGCCGCCACCGAATGAGACCTCGTAGTCGGAACTGGTAGTCGAGCCGTTGCCGATCGCGACCGAAGCCACGTGATCGGCGCGCGTATGATAGCCTAACGCGACCGCGCCCACGCCGTTGGCCTGCGCGTCCCAACCGAGGGCCATGGTGGCTGCGTTCGCGGCCCTTGCCGCATTGCCGATGGCGATGTTCGCCTGACCGTCTGCATTGGCATTGGCGCCCCAGCCGATGGCTATGTTGGCGCTATTGTCACCCACCGAAGCGGCGTCCCTTCCGACCGCGACATTTCGGGAAGTATTGCCGTGCGCATCGGTAAAGCTTCCTACAGCGACATTTCCTTCCAGGCTATCAGCGGCGGCACCCCTGGCATCGGCTCGGGCACCAATTGCGGTGTTGTTTTCGCCGGTCCCGAGAGCATAAGGGCCAACAACGGTGTTATAGGATCCACCGGCGTTGGTGCCTTCGCCGCAGGCTACATTGAGATAACCCCCCGTATCTGCTGGATCGTCGCCGTCACATGTTGCCTGAGCAATTGCGCTCGATGGCGTAACAATCATGCCAACGACCACCGCTGCCACACTGCCACCCAGAAAAAGCTTTGAAATCCTGATCATGATACGCTCCTCGCTCGAAACCCCGATGGACGAAGGCGAAACGGCGCGATAAGCTGTCTCTGGAGATGCCTTCATCAGGGGAGACGGAATTTTGCCGGCCGGGACCGACACGCCGCCTGAAAAAAAATCGTCGGCGCAGGATTTTGAGGGCGCTTCGTCCGGCGAGCTGATGGCGGCGCTCTATGACGAGCTGCACCGGCTTGCGCGCCGCGAGCGATGGTCGGCGGGTCGTCCCGACAGCCTGCAGACGACCGCCATCATGCACGAAGCCTATTTGAAGCTTTACACGCGCGGCGATTGGTCAAGCCGCGAACATTTCCTCGGCGCGGCGGTCACAACGATGCGCAATATCCTGGTCGACGCAGCGCGGGCGCGGCTGGCGATCAAGCGTGGCAGTGGCGAGCGCGCGCTGCCGCTGGAGGCGGCGCGCGATGTCGTCGACGGCGATGGGGAGGGCGACCACGACCTCGTCCGCCTCGACGATGCGCTGCGCGATCTCGCGGGGATCAATCCCAATCTCGCCAAACTGGTCGACTGCCGTTTCTTCGGCGGGCTGACCGACGGCGAGGCGGCGAAGGTCATGGGGGTCAGCGACCGGACGATCCAGCGCTGGTGGGTCAGCGCCCGTGCCTGGATTCATAGCGAACTGGAGATGGCCAACTGACCGTACAGTCGAACGCGCCGCCGCGCAGGCTGACCACGCCCGAGCAATTGCGGGTCATGGAGGCTTTCGACACGCTGACGGACCTGACCCCGGCGGCGCGCTCGGCCAGGCTGGCCAGGCTTGATCTCGAGCCGCTGCTTGCCGACCGGTTGCGCGCGATGCTGGCGGCCGAAGGCGGCGAGGGGCTGCTCGACGCGGGTTTGACGGCGGGGGCCGAAGCCGAAACCCCACCCGAATATGCCTCGCTCGATCCGGGTACGGTCGTCGGCGGGTTTCGCGTCGAGCGACTGATCGGCCGCGGCGGCATGGGCGAAGTCTATCTCGCGCACCGGGATGGCGCCGATTTCGATCAGCGCGCGGCACTGAAGCTGCTGCGCCCCGAAGCCGCGGAGCGTTTCGGGCTGTTCAGCGCCGAACGGCGGATGCTGGCCGGGCTCGAACATCCGTCAATCGCGCGGCTGATCGACGGCGGGGTCGCGCCCGATGGCCGTCCCTATATGCTGATGGACTATATCGAGGGACAGGAAATCAACCGCTGGTGCGCCGCGCATCGCGCCGACCTGCCCACGCGCCTTGGCCTGTTCCTCGAACTTTGCGACGCCGTCGCCTACGCCCATGCGCGGCTGGTGATCCACCGCGACATCAAGCCCGCCAATATATTGGTCGATGCTTCCGGACGCGGCCATTTGCTTGATTTCGGGGTCGCGCGGTTGCTCGACACCCGCGAGGAAACCCGGCCCGTAACCGATGCGGGGCTGACTCCCCAATATGCTGCGCCGGAGCAGATCGAGGGCGGCGAGATTACCGTCGCCACCGACATCTATGCGCTCGGCGCGCTTCTTTACGAACTGCTCGCGGGACATGGGCCATGGCAGCTGGGTGGCGATGCGCCGCTGCCGACCGTGCTGCGGCGGATGCTCTACGAAGAGCCGCGTCCGCCGAGCGAAGCGGTTGATGAAAGCGGGAAACCGGTGCGTATCGCATCCGATCTCGACGCGATCGTGATGAAGGCGCTGCGGCGCGAACCCGGGCAACGTTATTCGAGCGTCGAGGCGTTCGCCGCCGACATCCGGCGGTTTCAGGCCTGTCTGCCCGTCGAGGCGCGGGCGGGGGCGCTCGGCTATCGCATCCGCCGCTATCTTCGCCGCAATCGCTGGGGCGTGGCGGCGGCGAGCCTGATCATCGGGGCCCTGCTCGCAGGAGGGATCGGGATCGCGTGGCAGGCGCAGCGCGCCGCTGCCGAGCGCGATGCAGCGATGGCGCAGGCCGAGCGCGCCGAAGCGGTAAACCAGGCGATGATGCTGATGTTCCGCGAGGCGAGCGACCGGGGGCAGGCGGACTCGATCACCGCGCGCGCATTGATCGACAGCACCGCCAGCAGGATGGTGGGCTCGCTTGATCCCGATGACGGGAAATCGTCCGCGATCATCGCCGCGCTGTCCGATCTTTATATCCTGACCGAAAATCTTCCTGCGTCGCAGGCTTTGCTCGAAAACGCCCTTGCGCGGGGCATCGGCCGGAACGATCCCCCCGGCGCCTCGCGCCTCAAGCTCAAGCTGGCGCAGGCCTATGGCGCGACCCGCCGTTTTGACGAAGCGCGGCGTTTGCTGAAGGAGGCGAGGGCGGTGTGGGTCGCCGCGCCCGACCGTTATCGCGTCGAACGTGTCGAGGCGGCCAGCGCCGAGGCCTATATGCTTCGCCTCGAGGGCAAGGCGGACGCGGGTATCGCCCTGCTCATGGAAACGATGCCGGAGGCCGAACAGGCCTATGCCACCAACAGCCGCGATCTGGCCACGCGTACGGCCAATCTGGCGACGCATCTCGTTATGGCAAACCGGATCAACGAAGCAGAAAAGGTGATCGATCGCGCCGAAACCCTGCTGTCGCGATCGGATGCGATGCGATCACCCGCAGGGCTGACGCTGGAAAAATTGCGTGCGAGCATCCTCGCCCGTCGCGGAGATATTGCCGGGGCCGAAGCCTTGTTCGGCAAGGCCGCCGCCATGCGTCGCGAACTTTATGGTCCATCCTATTCGCTCGCGGTCGACCTCCTTCAGCACGGCCGGATGCTCAACCAGCTCGGGCGCCCCGCCGAGGCGTTGAAAAGCATCGATGAGGCACGGACGATGGCGGTCACAAACTTCGGCCCTAAAGGGTCGCTGCTGCAGCTTATCGACCTAGCCCGGGCCGAGGCGCTGCTTCGGCTCGATCGAAACTCGGAAGCGCAAGCCGTGCTGATCGAGGTCGAACCGAAAATACGCGAATATGGACGCCAAAGCGCCGAAAACGGCGCGTTGCTCCTCGTTCGGTCTCAAATCGATGCCCGAAACGGGCGACGGGCGGCCGCGGCGGCCGTTCTTGACGAGGCCCAAGCGATATTTCGCGCCCTGGGTCCGGCAGGCGCCGGTTATCTGCAAAGTGTCGATGCCTTGAGACGTGAGGAGCCTTGATCGCACATGGCAGCATGATAGCCGATCTGCTTGCGTTTTTTGATGCTTTCGCCTGCTTCGGCCAAAATCGATCGGCGGCATTCGTTTGATTATCGATGTCGAACAGCCGACTTCGGTCCCATCCGGCTTCTGCGACCACAACACGGGCATTCCCGATGTCGTGAACGAAAACCCGATAACCAGAGCGATAACCTCGTTGCCCCTAAAAAATAGGGGCCGGCGGAACCGGCCCCTTCAGTTTATTCATCTGATAACCGAAAGGAATATTACCAGAAGAAGTCGTTGATTACATCGACCACTTCGCCCGAATAGGTGTCGACCAGAAGCGCATCGTCATAATAGCGGATCCAGCGATACCCGCCATAGGCGGCCGGCAGGCGATAATAGCCGGGATCGTTGATCCAGTAACGCTGGCTGTAGAACAAAGATCCCAGCGTAAAGCCGATGCTGAAACGCGTATAATTGCGTCCGCGATACGGGTTGTAATAGCGCGGCATGCGATAATAGCTGCGGTTCCGGTCGCGATAGCTGCGCCAGTCGTAGCGGCGGTCGCTGCGCCAATCGCGGCTCCAGCGATTCTGGTTGCGGTCCCAGCGATCGTTGCGGCCGTCGCGGTAGCGGCGATCGACATAGCCGTTGCGGTTACGATCATAGCGGCGGTCGACGCGGTTGTTATCGTCGCGGTCCCAGCGGCGATCGAGATTACCGTTGCGATTGCGGTCGTAACGCCGGTCTACCTGGCCGTTGCGGTTGCGATCCCATTGCCGGTCGACCCGGCCGTTGCGGTCGCGGTCCCACTGGCGATCGACGCGACCGTCGCGGTTGCGGTCATAAGTGCCGCGCTGGCGTTGCTCGGCCTGGCGTTGCTGCCATTGCTGGCGCTGTGCCTGGCGCTGCTGATCATTGCCACGCTGTTGCCACTGCTGGCGTTGCTGGTCGTTGCCGCGCTGTTGGCGCTGCTGCCATTGCTGTTGACGCGCTTCGCTTCGCTGCGGGCGCTGCACTTGCTGGCGTTGCGGCTGCGGCCGCTGGACCTGCTGGCGCTCAGGACGGGCCTGACCGCCCCGGTTGTCGCCCCGCCGGGCTTCGGGGCCGCGCGGTCCACGGTCGCCGCGTTCGCGCTGCGCTACCTGTATACGCTCGCCGGAGGCCTGCGCCGCGGCGGGAGCGATGGGGGTCAGGATTGTCGCAGCGATCAGTAACCCTCCGAACATCTTCTTCATCTCGCCATTCTCCAATTCATGTCCCGCACGCTGGAGGCACCAGCCGGGAAGATGAAGAGAAAGTTACCGCAAGCAAGATGATCCATCGCTGAACCGCGATGTTGCCTTAGGTTCAGCTTCCCGGCGCGGTGCGCATCGCGGGGACCGCGCGCGCGGCATCCTCGGGCCGGATGCCGGGAGGCGGTGCGGCGGCGATCCGTTCTTCACCGCGGAGGACCCGTCCGGCGAGGCGGATCGCGCCGCGAATGCGCGGATAGGTGCCGCAGCGGCAGATGTTGGTGATCGCGGCATCGATTTCGGCGTCGCTGGGATTGCTGTTGGTACGGAGCAACGCGGCCGCCGCCATGATCATCCCCGACTGGCAAAAACCGCATTGCGGCACCTGCTCGGCGACCCACGCTTGCTGGACCGGGTGGCTGCGGTCGCGCGACAATGCCTCGATCGTCGTGACGAAGCGGCCCTCGCATTCGGCGATGGTGACCAGGCAGCTGCGGATCGCCTCGCCATCGATGTCGACGGTGCACGCGCCGCATTCGCCGGTGCCGCAGCCATATTTGGTGCCGGTCAGGTTCGATGCGTCGCGCAGCGCCCACAGCAGGGGCGTTTCGGGGTCCATGCGATATTCGACCGGGCGGTCGTTGACCGAGAATCGCGTCATGCGGCTTCTGTTAGCGCAGCGGTGAAATTAGTCACGCCAGCTTGTGTCGATCCTGTCGACCTTGCGCACCATCGCGTCGAACTCCGCCTTGCCCGACTGGCCCGGGATGGCCGCCATATAGAGGTCGCGCTGGTGCACCTTGATGACGTCCTCGCCGACGAGGATCGGCTTGCCCATGCTCATCGTCGCAAGCTGGATCTCGCATGCGCGCTGGAGCGCCCAATATTTGATGAAGGCGTCGGACAGCGACTTGCCCATCACCACCGGGCCATGGTTGCGCAGCATCAGGATGCGCTTGTCGCCGAGATGCTCGATCAGCCGCGCGCCTTCTTCCTCGCGCACCGTCACGCCCTCGAAGTCGTGATAGGCGAGCTGGCCCATGAAATTGCAGGCGTAGAAATTGGTCGGTTGCAGCCCGCCCTCGAGCCCGCACACCGCCATGGTTGCCGTCGTGTGGGTGTGGATGATCGCATGCGCGTCGGGCAGCACGCGGTGGAAGAGGCTGTGCTGGACGAAGCCCGCCTTGTTGACGTGCCAGGGATTATCCTCGTCGAGCTTGTTGCCGTCGATGTCGATCTTGATCAGGCTCGACGCGGTGACTTCGCTGAAGTGCATGCCATAGGGATTGATCAGGAAGGCGCCCTCCTGATCCTCCAGTTTCACCGTGATATGGTTGAAGATCATTTCGTCCCAGCCCATCATCGCGAAGATGCGGTAACAGGCGGCAAGCTCCTGCCGCGCCGTCCATTCGGCTTCGCTATATTTGCTGTTGCGCTTGAGCTGGGTCGCCATGGCCTGTCCCTTATAGTTTGGTTTCGTCCTGCTACCTATGGCACAAGCCACCCGCCGGGCACAATCCCGGCGGTGGGCAGGCGGTCTCGCGGCAGGACTGGCGCGGTTCACCGCGTTGGGGCTTGCATTTCGGCGCGAATCCCTTTAGTTGCCCCGGCATCGGAACGTCGCGCTTTCGCGGCGCTCTTTTTATTGCCCGAATATCGGCGGTTTATGGCGAACCGGACCCACCGGTGGCCTAATCGTTTTGACGAACAGGAGACGACACGGCGTATGCAGATCATCGTTCGCGACAATAATGTCGACCAGGCCCTTCGCGCGCTCAAGAAGAAGCTGCAGCGTGAGGGTGTGTATCGCGAAATGAAGCTGCGCCGTCACTACGAAAAGCCCAGCGAAAAGCGCGCGCGCGAACGCGCCGCCGCCGTCCGCCGCGCCCGCAAGATGGAGCGCAAGCGGATGGAGCGCGACGGGATCAAGTAGGACCGTCTCCCGTTCGGGATCCAGTTCGTGAAAAGGGCGCTGCGGGCAACTGCGGCGCCCTTTTTCGTTGTGGCGGGGTTCGGCCGGTTGGACATTCCTTTTTTTCGTCACCCCGGGCTTGATCCGGATCCCGCTGGACGTCGAAACCTGCGTTACCCTCAAAAAAGCAGGATCCCGGGTCAAGGCGGAAGAGCCACGGATCTCCTCCGGGGATGACGAAGGAAGTGGCTGAAACGGGACATTTCCTGCTTCGTCACCCTGAACTTGTTTCAGGGGCCATGGTCTGCCGTTTCCTTCGACGCAGCGCCGGATTGAACCCTCAGGCCATGGATGCTGAAACAAGTTCAGCATGACGAGGTTCGATGACAGCTCCCCACCCCAAAGCCATCACTGCATTTGCTGCGCGCCGCACTCAATTGCCTCTGGACCCCTCCACGCCGCACCGCCTATAGGCGTCGCCGACATCAGCCCCCGAGCGGGGCAGGGGAAGGACTAGATTATGAGCGTGACGACGATTCCATTGCGTCCGGTAAGCAAGGGCGGCCTGTGGCTGCTGTGGTTCGGACTGGCCGGATTGATCGCGGTGGCGATTGCTTTCGCGATCCACAGCACGCCGCGCATCGGTTTCGAAGTCGTGAAGGAGGGGACGGGCGCCAGCCCGACCAAGGCCGACGTCGTGCTCGTCAAATATGAAGGCAAGCTCGACAACGGGACTGTGTTCGACGCCAATGAACAGGCGCCGATGCAGGTCGCACAGGTCGTGCCCGGTTTTTCCGACGCGCTGACCCGCATGCAGAAGGGCGGCAAGTACAAGATCGTCATTCCGCCGCAGCTCGGCTATGGCGACCGCGAGACGGGGCCGATCCCGGCCGGCAGCACGCTGCATTTCGACGTCGAACTGCTCGACTTCAAAACCGAAGCCGAAGTGCGGGCGATGCAGCAGATGATGCAGCAGCAACAGCAGATGCAGCAGCAGGGCGGCCCCGGTGGTCCGGCTGGACCAGGCGGCCCCGTTGGTCCGCCTCCGGGTGCGCCGCAGCCGTAAGGTTCGGCTTGGCGTTCAAAAGCGGCGGCAGGCTAGGGGCTTGCCGCCGCTTTTTCTTTGGGCAATGCCCCGGCGTTGCGTTCGGCCTCGCGTTCCAGCGCGACCTTGATCATCGCGACGATCGGATCGGCGAGGAACAGCCCCATGATGCCGAGCAGCGCCCCGAACAAGATCTGCGCGCCGAGCACCAGCGCGGGGGCGAGGTCGACCGTCTGTTTCGCGACCATCGGCACGATCAGATAGCCGTCGACCGTCTGGACGATGAAATAGATGGCGATCGCCCACAGGCCGGTATCGGTCCCCGCCGAAAAGCCGACGAGAACGAGCAGCACGCCCGATACGATCGCGCCGATATTGGGGATGAAGGCGAGCAGGCCGGTCAGCAGCCCCATCAGTGCCGCCATCGGAATGCCGACCACCAGGCAGGCGAGCCACGTCCCGATGCCTTCCACCGCCATGCCGAGCAGGCGGCCCGCCATCAGCCGGCGCAGGGTAAAGCCCATGCGCGCGGTGGTGATATAGAAATTCTCGCGGCTCTTCATCGGCAGCATCCATGCGACGCCGCGTTCGTAGAGCCGGGGCTCGATCGCGATGAAGATGCCGAGTACGAGGACCATGACAAGGCTGGTCAGCGCGCCGAGTACGGTGCCCACCGCCGCAGTGACGCGGCCGAAGGTTCCGGCAAGATTTTCGGTGATCGTCTTGGTGTCGAGTTGCAGATTGCCCATGCCATGCTCGCTCGCCCAGGCGGCGATCCGCTCGACCTGTCCCATGACGACCGTTTGCAGGGTCGCGGCCTGGTCGGCGATTTGCGAGCCCGCGAACATCATGGTCCAGACCATGAAGACGACGAGCGACAGGCAGACGATCAGCAGGCGCCAGCCGCGCGCGATCGGCAGCACACGGCCGAGCAGCCGGGTGCCGCCGTCGAGCATCGACGCCATGACGATGCCGGCGAAGATCAGCAGGATCGGCTGGATCAGGATGATGCAGGCGCCGACGAGCAGCGCGAGGCCGATCCAGACGCTGGCCCTTAACAACTCGCTACGGACGAGCTGGCTGCGGATCTCGGTAGGGCCGGGGCCGGGAGCGTTGGCGGCGGCCTTGGCACGGGCCTGCGCCCGCTCTTTGCGTTCCACCATGCCGTCGCGCTCCTACTTTGCCTTGGCGTCACGCTCCGGCCGCAGATCGGTTCCCGCGCGTCCCGATCGCAATGCCTGAAACCAGCTTAGCGGATTATACCATTCGGCGGTGCCATCGGTCGAAAAGCTGATGATCTCGGCGCGGCCGGCGATGGCATCGAACGGTACGGGGCCGCCAAGACCCTTGCGGTCGGTGCCCACCCGGCTGTCGGCGCTGCCGTCGCGGTTGTCGCCCATCAGGAAGACATGGTCGGCGGGGACTTTGATCGGGCCATAATCGTCGGTCGAATAGCCGGGGCCCATGTCGATCGTGTCGAAGGTCGCGCCGCCGGGGAGCGTCTCGCGCACGATCGGCAGTTCGAGGGCCGACCGCCCGTCCGCGCCGCGCGTCACGAAGCGGTCGAGGCTGCTGTCGGGGCCGGGGGTGTTCGCGTCGGCCGGGATCGACAGCAGCGGCTGCACCTCGCGCTTGATCGGCTTGCCGTTGATGATCAGTGCGCCGCCCCGCAATTCGATCGTATCGCCGGGCAGCCCGATCACGCGCTTGATATAGTCGATCCGCGTCACCGGATGTTCGAGCACGACGATATCGCCGCGCTCGGGCAGCTTGCCGAACAATCGCCCGGCGATTTTCGGCGCGAGGTGGAAGCTGACCGACGAATAGGACCAGCCGTAGGGATATTTGCTGACAATCAGCCGGTCGCCGTTGCGCAGCACCGGCATCATCGAATCGGACGGGATGTAAAAGGGTTTGGCAACGCAGCTATGGATGCCGAGCACCAGCAACAGGATCACCACGATATCGCGGATCAGCTTGCCCCAGCTTCCGTCATCCTTGCCCGTCTGCTTCGCCATAAATGGTCAGTCCTTGATTGCTTCGATGATGACGAAGGCCTGTGCCCATGGATGATCGTCGGTGAGCGTCAGGTGAATATGCGCGCTGTGCCCCGCCGGGATCATCTGCGCGAGCCGCTCGGCGGCGCCGCCGGTCAGGGCCAGCGTCGGCGCCCCCGAAGGCGCGTTGACGACGCCGATATCCTTCATGAACACGCCGCGCTTGAAGCCGGTGCCGACGGCTTTCGAGAAAGCCTCCTTGGCGGCGAAGCGCTTCGCATAGGTTCCGGCGCGGGTGAACGGACGGCGCGCGGCCTTCGCGCGCTCGACCTGGGTGAAGACACGATTCTCGAACCGTTCGCCGAAGCGGTCGAGCGAATTCTGGATACGCTCTATATTGCAGAGGTCGGAACCGAGGCCGATGATCACGGTGCGCCCCGCGCCTCGTCCATCAGCGTACGCATCCGCCGCACCGCATCTTCGAGCCCGGTGAAGATCGCCTCGCCGATCAGATAATGTCCGATGTTGAGCTCGGCGAGCTGCGGGATTGCGGCGACGGGAATGACATTGTCATAGGTGAGACCATGACCGGCGTGCGGTTCGATGCCGTTCTTCCATGCCAGTGCCGCAGCATCGGCGAGGCGGCGGAGTTCGGCCGCGCGTTCTTCGCCCTCGACATGGGCATAGCGCCCGGTGTGAAATTCGACGACGGGCGCGCGCAGCCGCATCGCTGCCTCGATCTGGCGCGGATCCGGTTCGATGAACAGGCTGACGCGGATCCCGGCGTCACCCAGCCGCGCGACGATCGGCGCGAGATGATTATGCTGTCCCGCCGCGTCCAGCCCGCCTTCGGTCGTGCGTTCCTCGCGCTTTTCGGGCACGATGCACGCGGCATGCGGCATGTGACGCAGCGCGATTTCGAGCATCTCGTCGGTCGCCGCCATCTCGAGATTCAATGGCAGGTCGGTCGCGGCCTGGATGCGTGCCAGATCGTCGTCGCGGATGTGGCGCCGGTCCTCGCGCAGATGCGCGGTGATGCCGTCGCCGCCGACCGCGGCCACGATTTCGGCCGCGCGCACCGGATCGGGGTGCTCGCCGCCGCGTGCGTTGCGGATCGTCGCGACATGGTCGATGTTGACGCCAAGCCGCAGGCGGGAGGCCAGGGGAAGGGGAGGCGCTGCGGTGCTCAAGCCGCCACGCTCCGGCTGCCCGGCTTGACCGCCGGGGTGTCCGCGAGTTCGGGCGGCAGCTCGTCCGCAGCATAAGTCGGGAAATTGATCGCGACGAGCGGATAGAAGGGCACGCCCAGGTCGATGTTGCTGCCCGCCGAACGGTCGACGAGCGCCGCCTCGGCGATCACGTCGCCGCCTGCCGCGCGCACGGCGTCCATGGCCTCGCGCGACGACAGGCCCGTCGTCACGACGTCCTCGACCATCAGCACCCTGGCACCGGGGTCGATCGCAAAGCCGCGGCGCAGTTCGAAGGTCCCCGTCGGCCGCTCGACGAAAATCGCCGGCTTGCCGAGCGCGCGGCCCATTTCATGCCCGATGATCACCCCGCCCATCGCCGGCGAGACGACGATGTCGATCGCATTGCGAAGGTCGCGCGGCAGCTTCGCCGCGAGTGCGCTCGCCAGTCGGCCGGCGCGCGTCGTGTCCATCAAAACGCGCGCGCACTGCAGATAATATTCGCTGTGGCGGCCGGAGGAGAGAAGGAAATGGCCCTGCAGCAGGGCCTCGGCAGCGCGGAATTCCGCCAGGATGTCATCATCGGTCATCGGGAGATCGGTCTTTTGTTCCTATCGTCGCCCAGAGCGGGCAACCGGGTTTGGGCGGCCAGAATTTGTCCGCTGTAAAATAGTGTTAGAGATGCTTGAGGCAAGCGGCAAGCGGGTCTATAGCGCCCGCGAGATTCAGCCCGCCCGACGGGTGTCCGGGCCTATGTCCGGCGGTCGGAGCGGCGGGAATGAAGCATCAGAATAACAACAAGCAACGGGCGGCACTATCCTTATGAAGAGCTTGAAAACCCTTGTAATCGCGGCGGCTTTATCGCTCGGCGCGATGGGCGCGGGACATGCGCAGGCGCCGGCGGCGACGCCCGCCGCAGCGCCTGCTGCGACCGTAGCCACGACTCCAGCACCCGCTGCGTCCGACGCAGCGGCTCCGGCGGCTGTCGCTTCGGCAGCGGTTCCGGCGGCGGACGCCGGAAAGGCGGCAGGTGATGCCACCTATGTTCCGATGAAGCCGACCCCCGGGGTCGGTCAGCCGGTCGATGCAGGGATCAACTTCCAGCCGCAGGTGACGCCGATCGGCGAGCAGGCTTATTGGTTCAACCATGTCATCCTGCTGCCGGTCATCACGGTGATCACGCTGCTCGTTCTCGGCCTTCTGCTCTGGGTCGTGTTCCGCTATCGGGCGAAAGCGAACCCGGTGCCGTCGAAGACGACGCACAATACCTTCATCGAAATCATCTGGACCGCAATTCCCGTGCTGATCCTCGCCGTGATCGCGGTGCCGTCGATCCGCCTGCTCGCGGCGCAATATGAACCGCCGAAGAAGGACGCGCTGACGATTAAGGTCACGGGCTACCAATGGTATTGGGGCTATGCCTATCCCGATCAGGGCATCGGCGAATATGTCTCGAAGATCCTGCCCGAAGACAAGGCCATCGCCGCGGGCGAGCCCTACCATCTCGCCGTCGACAACCGCATGGTCGTCCCGGTCGGCCGTCAGGTGAAACTGATCATCACCGGTGCCGACGTGATCCACAGCTTCGCGGTTCCGGCCTTCTGGACCAAGATGGACGCGGTCCCTGGCCGCGCCAACGAAACGACCTTCACCGCGAACAAGGTCGGCGTTTATTATGGTCAGTGTTCGGAACTGTGCGGGGTCGATCATGGCTATATGCCGATCGCCGTCGAAGTGCTCCCGGTCGACAAGTGGGAAGCCTGGGTCCGCTCGAAGGGTGGCAATCCGGCCGGTCCCGTAGCCGCAGCACCTGCGGCCGCGGCCCCCGCTGCTGCCGCACCGGCTCCCGGTGCGGTGCCTGCCGCCGCGCCCGCCACCGCACCGGCATCGCCGGCCGCCGCCACGACCGAAGCAGCGCCGGCTGCGGCTCCCGCCGCCGCTCCGGCCGCCAAGAAATAATCAAGGGGTCCGACAGATGACCGATATCGCAGCGACTGCACCCGCGCATGGCGCCGAACATGGCCACTCCCATGCGCATGACGACCATGATCACGACACGCCGGGCTTTTTCGTCCGCTGGTTCATGTCGACGAACCACAAGGACATCGGCACCCTCTATCTGATCTTCGCGATCATCGCCGGCATTGTCGGTGGCGGCCTGTCCGGCCTGATGCGCCTCGAACTCGCGCATCCGGGCATCCAGTATCTGGGTACCTGGGCGCAGGCGCTCGGCGGCGCGCAGGATCTGACCGCGGCCAAGCATTTCTGGAACGTGATGATCACGGCGCATGGCCTGATCATGGTGTTCTTCATGGTCATGCCTGCCATGATCGGTGGTTTCGGCAACTGGTTCGTGCCTTTGATGATCGGTGCGCCCGACATGGCGTTCCCGCGCATGAACAATGTTTCCTTCTGGCTGACGGCGGTTGCATTCGTCATGCTGTGCGGTTCGTTGTTCGTTCCGGGCGGCAGCGGCAATGGCGCCGGCACTGGTTGGACCGTCTATGCGCCGCTGTCGACCAGCGGCTCGGTCGGGCCCGCTGTCGACATGGCGATCTTCTCGCTTCACCTCGCAGGTGCGGCGTCGATTCTCGGTGCGATCAACTTCATCACGACCATCTTCAACATGCGCGCGCCTGGCATGACGCTGCACAAGATGCCGCTCTTCGTGTGGTCGGTGCTCGTCACCGCCTTCCTGCTGCTGCTCGCGCTGCCGGTTCTGGCTGCTGCCATCACCATGCTGCTGACCGACCGCAATTTCGGTACCACCTTCTATGATGCCACGGGCGGCGGCGATCCGGTGCTCTACCAGCATCTCTTCTGGTTCTTCGGCCACCCCGAAGTGTACATCATGATCCTGCCGGGCTTCGGCATCGTCAGCCAGATCATCTCGACCTTCAGCAAGAAGCCGGTGTTCGGTTACCTCGGCATGGCCTACGCCATGGTTGCGATCGGCGTCGTCGGCTTCATCGTGTGGGCCCACCACATGTTCACGGTCGGCATGAGCGTGAACCTGAAAATGTACTTCACCGCCGCGACGATGGTCATCGCGGTCCCGACGGGGATCAAGATCTTCAGCTGGATCGCTACCATGTGGGGCGGCTCGATGACCTATAAGACGCCGATGATGTGGTCGCTCGGCTTCATCTTCATGTTCACCGTCGGCGGCGTGACCGGTGTCGTGCTCGCCAATGGCGGCGTCGACACCAATTTGCACGATACCTATTATGTCGTTGCGCACTTCCACTATGTGCTGTCGCTGGGCGCGGTCTTCTCGCTCTTCGCCGGCTTCTATTACTGGTTCCCGAAAATGTCCGGCCGGATGTACAGCGAAGTGCTCGGCCAGTTGCACTTCTGGATCTTCTTCATCGGCGTGAACGTCATGTTCTTCCCCCAGCATTTCCTGGGCCAGCAGGGCATGCCGCGCCGCTATCCGGACTATGCGGAAGCCTATGCGCATTGGCACCTGATTTCGTCGTACGGCTATGTGATCATGGGCGTCGGCATGATCTTCTTCTTCGTGAACATCCTTTACTCGTTGTTCGCGGGCAAGCGTGCCGCCGACAATCCGTGGGGCGAAGGTGCGACGACGCTCGAATGGACGCTGTCGAGCCCGCCGCCGTTCCACCAGTTCAACGAACTGCCGCGTATCGCCTGACAAGTTTCGCCCCCTGCTGATAGCCTTGGCAGGGGGTGATAGCTTTCCGGCCTGGAGTTATCATGGCGCAGAGCCTGACCCATGGCGAAACGACGCTTCCCGCCGACTGGCGCGATCTGTTCGCGCTGACCAAGCCGCGCGTCATGTCGCTAGTGGTGTTCACCGCGCTGTGCGGCCTGCTTGCGGCGCCGGGCAGCGTTCACCCCGTGCTCGCTTTCTCCTCGATCCTCGCGATTGCGCTGGGGGCCGGGGCATCGGGCGCGCTCAACCAATGGTATGAGGCGGGGCTCGACGCCAAGATGAAGCGGACCGCCGGCCGGCCGCTTCCCGCCGGGCGCCTCGACCCGCAGACTGCGCTGCAGTTCGGGGTCGGGCTCGCCGCCTTTTCGGTCTTCCTGATGCTGTTCGCGTCGAACTGGCAGGCGGCGTTGCTGCTGGCGGTCTCGATCCTGTTCTACGTCTTTGTCTATACGATGTGGCTCAAGCCGCGGACGCCGCAGAATATCGTCATCGGCGGCGCGGCGGGTGCTTTTCCGCCGCTGATCGGCTGGGTCGCCGCGACCGGCAGCATCGCGCCGCTGCCGGTGCTCCTCTTCCTGCTGATCTTCCTGTGGACCCCGCCGCATTTCTGGGCACTCGCGCTGTTCGTCCGCTCGGACTATGCCGCCGCGGGCATTCCGATGATGCCGGTGGTCGCCGGCGAGAAATCGACGCGGCGCCAGATCCTCTTCTATGCGCTGATCATGGCGGCGGCCGCGATCGCACCGTGGCCGCTTGGGTTTACCGGTGCCATTTATGGCTGGACCGCGGTCATCCTTTCCGCCCTGTTCGTCTTGCTGTCGATCCAGGTCGGCACGCGGCGGTCGCGCGAGGAAGATTCGATGCAGCCGGAAAAGCGGCTCTTCGCTTTCTCGATTGCTTATCTTTTCATATTGTTCGGCGCGGTCGTCGCCGACCATTGGTGGACGCTATGACTGACGAACCGCGGCAGGACCCTTTCGACGAAGCCGAATATCGCCGGCGTCAGCGCAGTCGTGCGAATCTGATGGGGTGGCTGCTCGGCGGCCTCGCTTTCCTGTTCTTCTTCATCACGATCGCGCGCATGGTGATGCCCAAATGACCGCAATGTCGCGCAACGCCAAGACGGGTAGCCTGGCCGCGCTGCTCGCCGTCGCGATGGTCGGATTGGGTTTCGCGGCGGTGCCGCTCTACAATCTGTTCTGCCGCGTTACCGGCTTTGGCGGCACGACGCAGCGCTATGACCCGGTGGCCGCGGCCGAGACGCCCAAGATATTGAGCGACACCATTTCGGTCCGCTTCGACGCCAATGTCTCGCCGAAGCTGCCATGGAAATTCTATCCCGAACATCCGACCGATACGGTCAGTATCGGCGCGCGCGACATGGCGATCTTCATCGCCGAGAATCAGTCGCCGCACCCGGTCGTGGGCACGGCGAGTTTTAACGTCACCCCCGACGCCGCTGGCAAATATTTCACCAAGATCCAGTGCTTCTGCTTTACCCAGCAGACGCTGAAACCGGGTGAGCAGGTGCGCATGCCGGTGCTGTTCTTCGTCGATCCCAAGATCAAGGACGACCCCGACGCGCGCGACATCGAGGAAATCACCCTCAGCTACACCTTCCACCCTGTAGACGGGGACAAAAACGCGAGCTAAGGCCGCGATCGACAGAGTCTTTCAAGACCGGCGGGCGATGGGGAATCGCGACGCTGGGGCTGCAAAACGGGAAATAAGCAATGTCCGGTGCCAAACATCATGACTATCACCTCGTAAATCCCAGCGTCTGGCCGCTCATCGGTTCGGTCGCTGCCCTGGTGATGTTTTTCGGGCTCGTGATGGCGATGCACGCCGATTATTTCGGCGGCGTCGGCAAATGGGTGCTCGGCCTCGGCTTCATGGGCGTGATCGCGACCTTCTTCAGCTGGTGGTCGGACGTCATCAATGAAGCGCATGCCGGCGACCACACCCCGGTCGTCCAGCTTCATATGCGGTACGGCATGATCCTGTTCATCGCCTCCGAAGTCATGTTCTTCGTCGGCTGGTTCTGGGCGTGGTTCGATTTCTCGCTCTTCCCGGTGCCGGTCGAGATTGTGGATGGCGCGGTCTCTTCGCTTTTCGGGCAGGACGGCGCCGCCGCGATCACCATGTGGCCGCCAAAGGGCATCCACGTTATCGACGCTTTCTCGCTGCCTTTGCTCAACACGCTGATCCTGCTCTGCTCGGGCACCACGATCACCTGGGCGCACCACGCGCTGATCCACGGCGATCGCGAGGGTCTCAAAAAGGGCCTGTGGCTGACGATCCTCCTCGGCCTGACCTTCAGCTCGATCCAGGCGTATGAATATGCCGAGGCGCCGTTCCCCTTCGGCACGATCAACTATACGTCGGCCTTCTATATGGCGACCGGCTTCCACGGCTTCCACGTGCTTGTCGGCACCATCTTCCTGATCGTCTGCCTTGTCCGCACCTACAAGGGCCACTTCACGCCCAAGCAGCATTTCGGTTTCGAAGCCGCCGCGTGGTACTGGCACTTCGTCGACGTCGTATGGCTGTTCCTGTTCATCATCGTCTATGTCTGGGGCGGCTGGGGCGCGCCGGTCGCCGCGCACTAAATTGCCGGTCGACGAGCAAACACAAAAAGGGCAGCCGCCGGTCTGGCGCGCTGCCCTTTTCGGCCTCTGCCCCGAATGCGGTGCGCCGACCCTGTTCGACGGCCCGATCAAGTTTCGCGCGCGCTGCGATGCATGCGGGCTCGACTATGGCGCTTATAATGTCGGCGATGGACCCGCGGCCTTCCTGACCCTGATCATCGGTGCGCTGCTGATCGCGCTCGCGCTGACGCTCGATTCACTCTTTGCACCGCCTTTGTGGGTGCATATCATCCTGTGGGTGCCGCTGACCGCCGCCGCCGTGATCTACGGCCTGAGGCTCGGCAAGGGCGCGCTGCTCGCGAGCGAGCATCAGCGCAAGGCAGCGGAAGGACGCCGCATGGACGAACCGCATGACTGAAGCCACCGAAGGGGCTGCACGGCGCTGGCCGATCGTTCCGACGATCCTTGTTCTCGTCGCCGTCGCGGTGATGATCGCGCTCGGCGTCTGGCAATTGCAGCGCAAGGGCGAAAAGGAAGCGCTGATCGCGCTGTACGAACGCAATATGGCGATGTCGTCGCTGGTCACCTATCCCGAATTGCCGCCGGTGCCTGACGCGATGCTCTATCGCAAGAGCAGCGTCGTCTGCCTCGAACCCGTGCGCTGGGATCCGCGTAGCGGCACCGATCGCGCGGGTAAGGCCGGGATCCGCATGATCGCCGACTGCCGCACCGGCGCCGAGGGGCCGGGCGTGCTGGTCGACATCGGGATCGGCGACGATTTCGCGCCGCCGAAATGGACCGGCGGCATCGTGCAGGGGACGGTGGTTCCGGGTCCCGACCAGCCCAGCGTCATCCAGCGGCTGACCGGAAAGCCGGCTCCGGCACGCGCGATGCTCGTCGCCGACGTCCCGGCCGAAGGGCTGCGCGCGAGCGCGGTGCCCTCGGCCGCCGACACGCCGAACAATCATCTGGCCTATGCGGGGCAGTGGTTCCTGTTCGCTGCGGCGGCGCTCGTCATCTATATATTGGCTGTCCGGCGCCGCTTGCGGCCTTGACCTTGTCCAGCGCGGATAATTTTTCCGCATTTCCCTGGCGGTGAAATGTTCCATTTCGCTTGAAATCGCTCTAGGCGCTTGGCCGCCATGGAATATATCAGCACTCGCGGCTCCGCGCCGACCCTCGACTTTCGTGCCGCAACGCTTGCCGGCCTCGCCGGCGACGGCGGGCTTTATGTACCGGCGCACTGGCCGAAAATGGCGATCGACGACATTCGCGCGCTGGCCGGGCTCGACTATGTCGAAACCGCGGTTCGCGTCATGCGCCCCTTTGTCGAGGCGGTGCTGACCGAGGAAGAGTTGCGCGAGTTGTGCCGCGCCGCCTATGGCCGTTTCGGTCATGGTGCGGTGACCCCGCTGGTCCAGCTCGACCACCGCCACTGGCTGCTCGAACTCTTCCATGGCCCGACGCTGGCGTTCAAGGACGTCGCACTGCAATTGCTCGGCCAGCTGTTCGAAAAATTCCTTGCGGGCGGCGAGACCGATATCACGATCGTCGGCGCAACATCGGGCGACACCGGCTCGGCCGCGATCGAGGCGGTCGCGGGCCGCGAGCATATCCAGATCTTCATGCTGCATCCCGAAGGCCGAGTCAGCGATGTCCAGCGGCGTCAGATGACAACGGTGCTGGCGCCGAACGTCCACAATATCGCGATCGAGGGCAGCTTCGACGATGCCCAAGCCATGGTGAAGCGGCTGTTCGGCGATGAAGAAGCGCGCAGCCGTGTGACGCTGTCGGCGGTGAACAGCATCAACTGGGCGCGGCTGATGGCGCAGGTCGTTTATTATTTCTACGCCGCGGTACGCCTGGGCGGGCCCGACCGTCCGGTAGCATTCTCGGTGCCGACGGGCAATTTCGGCGACATCTTCGCGGGCTATGTCGCGGCGCAGATGGGGCTGCCGATCGCGCGGCTGGTCGTCGCGACCAACGTCAACGATATCCTCCACCGCGCGCTCACCAGCGGCGACTATCGCGCCGGCAGCGTGACCGCGACCGCGACGCCGAGCATGGACATCCAGGTCAGCAGCAATTTCGAACGGTTGCTGTTCGACCTGTCGGGCCGCGACGGCGCCGCGATCACCGGCATGATGGGCGATTTCGACCGCCATCGGGCGATGACGATCCCCGCCGACATGCTGGCCGGATCGCGCGCGCTCTTCTCGAGCGCGCGGATCGACGGCGACCAGATGACGCTCGCGCTGCGCTGGGCGCAGGAACATGGCGGACAGATCATCGATCCGCACAGCGCGGTCGGCCTGGCGGCGGCGCGTAGCCTCGATCTCGATCCCGCGATTCCGATCGTTACGCTCGCGACCGCGCATCCGGCGAAATTCCGTGAAGCCGTCGAACGCGCGACCGGCGTTCGCCCGCCGCTTCCCGGCCGTCTCGGCAATCTGTTCGACCGCGAAGAGCGCTATGAAAAGTTGCCGGGCGATTATGATGCGGTGAAGGCCTATGTCCTGGCAGAAGCCGCGCGTGGCTGACCCGCTTCCCCTCGTCACGCTCGTCGGCGAGGCGTGGGACGATTATGGACTGGTCGACAGCGGCGGCGGACGCAAACTGGAACGCTACGGCCGCTATCGCTTCATCCGCCCCGAGCCGCAGGCGATGTGGCAGCCCGCGCTACCGGCCAGCGAATGGGAGGCGGCCGACGGCGAGTTCATCCCGGCGTCGGACGACGATGGCGGCGGCCGCTGGTATTATAACCAGCCGGTGCCGCAAGAGGGCTGGCCGCTCGGCTGGCGCGAGACGCGCTTCACCGCGTCGTGCACACCGTTCCGCCATCTCGGCTTCTTTCCCGACATGGCGCCGGTTTGGGATTGGCTGCGCGAACGGGTCGCCGACAAGGCCGACCCCGCGTTTCTGAACCTGTTCGGCTATACCGGCGTCGGCAGCCAGGCGCTCGCCGCGGCGGGGGCGTCGGTGACGCATGTCGACGCGTCGAAGAAGTCGGTCGCGCAGGCGCGCGAAAATGCCGCGCTCGCAGGGATGGGCGAAAAGCCGGTACGCTGGATCGTCGACGACGCGGGGAAATTCACCGCGCGCGAGGTGCGGCGCGAACGGCGCTATGACGCGATCCTGCTCGATCCGCCAAAATTCGGCCGCGGTCCCGGTGGCGAGCGGTGGCAGATCGAGGAAGGACTGGCGCCCTTGCTCGCCGATTGCCGCCAACTGCTCGATCAGGACAGTCGCGCGCTTTTCCTGACCGTCTATGCCGTTCGGATGTCGGCCCTCGCGATCGGCGAACTGCTGGCGCAGCTTTTCGCCGATTTGCCGGGAACCGTCGAATGCGGCGAACTGGCGGTGCGCGAAGAAGCGCGGGGGCTGTTGCTGCCTACGGCGATTTTCGCGCGCTGGACCCGCTGACCACCCGCACTCGCAAGATTATGTTGCATACGTTTGCTGCACATAATGCGCAGCATTATGTCCGGAATCGGACAGCCGACGCGTTGACAATGATAACGTTCCCATTTAGATAACGTTCACATAACGGGAATACCGCCGAAAAATGAGCGGTTGATTTGGGAGGAAAAGGGATGCGGGCGTCTCAAAAGCAGTGGCTTGCCAAAATTCTGGTCAGTACTTCCGCGCTGTCCCTGATGGGCATCGCGCAGGCGGCAGCGGCGCAGGAAGCGCCTGCCGACGGGGAAGTGAATGGCGACGAGATTGTCGTCACCGGCATCCGCGCCAGCCTCGAAGCCTCGGCGACGATCAAGCGCGAGGCGCAGGGCGTCGTCGACGCGATTTCGGCCGAGGATATCGGCAAATTCCCCGACACTAACCTCGCCGAATCGCTGCAGCGCATCACCGGCGTGTCGATCGACCGGAACAACGGTGAAGGGTCGCTGGTGACGGTTCGCGGCTTCGGTCCCGAATTCAACCTGGTGACGGTCAACGGCCGTCAGGTGCCGACCGCGACAATCGGCGATGGCGGCAGTGCGCCGTCGTCGCGTTCGTTCGATTTCGCCAATCTTGCCTCCGAAGGCATCGCTGCGGTCGAAGTCTACAAGAGCGGCCGTGCGACGATCGAGTCGGGCGGTATCGGCTCGACCATCAACATCCGCACCCCGCGCCCGCTCGACAATCCGGGAATGCGCGGCAGCCTGTCGGTCAAGGGCGTGTATGACACGTCGCGCAACCAGGGCAATCCGGTTACCCCCGAAGTGTCGGGCATCTTCAGCAGTACCTTTGCCGACGATACGATCGGTATCATGATTGCCGGTTCGTACCAGCGGCGCAAATCGAGCACGAACTCGGCGAACGTCGGGTGGCGCGACGGCTATCTGGGTAGCGAGAATAATTGGGGTTCGCTGGCGCAGCCCGGGTCGGCGGGGGCTGCAAATATCACCAACCGGCCGGGTCCGGACGACGTCTATCAGGTGGCGCAAAACGCATCCTACGACCTCAACGACATCGACCGCGAGCGAATTAATGGTCAGGCGGTATTGCAATTCCGCCCGAGCGATTCCCTGACGGCCACGATCGATTATATCTATTCGCGCAACACTGTCGAAACGCGAAACAGCAATGTCGGCGTGTGGTTCAACCATGGCGACACGTCGAGTGCGTGGACCGATGGCCCGGTTGCGGGGCCGCTCTTCTATTCCGAGAAATTCGGGCCGCCCGATCCGGGCTGCGTGGCGCCATCGCCGCCGGCGCCCGATAATTGCCAGGTCGGCAAGGACCTGTCCTATAGCGGTGCGCTTCAGGAAAATCGGGCCGAGAATAAGTCGCTCGGCTTCAATCTGGGCTGGGAAGCGCCGGGCGGCGTGACGATCGAACTCGATGCGCATCATTCGACCGCCGAGGTCAAGCCGGTCAACCGGTTCGGATCGAGCATGTCGCTGGGCAATGCCGTGTTCGGCGTCGCCAATCAGACGATCAATTTCGAAAATGACCTTCCGATCATTTCCTATGGCATGCATCCGGGCATCGATCCGCTGAATACCTCGCTGATCACGCCCACCGGCAATGCGTTCCGCAACGCCTATTTCCGGAACCGGATCAACCAGGTTCAGCTCCGCGGCAAATATGATCATGACGGCGGTTTTCTCGACAGCATCGATTTCGGTGTTTCCTATGTCGACAGCAAGGTGCGCTCGGCCTTCGGAACGATCCAGAACGACGACACCTGGGGCGGGGCGGGGCCAGCGTCGGATATTCCCGACGATATTTTCAAGCTGGTGACGCTTCCCGATAAATTCCCGGGCCTGGCGCAGGACGGCATGATCCAGAGCTTCTACAGCTTTGATTTCGAGCGGATGGCCGATCTGGTCGAGCAGAATTATCAGGCGTGCAGCAATCCCGCGACGGGGGTGGCGCAGCCGGGAACCTGTCTGGCCGTATTCAATACCGACCGGCGTATCTCGGAAAAGACGATCGCGCCCTATTTGCAGGTCGCGACCGAGTTCGATCTTTTCCAGAATCCCGCGCATTTCGTTGCCGGCATCCGCTACGAAACCACCGACATCGCCTCGGCGGCACTGGTGCCGGTGCCGGTGACCAGTACCTGGGTGGGCGAGAATGAATTCAATGTCGTCTTTTCGGACGAAAGCGCATTCACGCGCTTCAAGGGCTCGTACGACAACTGGCTGCCGGCGTTCGATCTGGACATCTCGCCGATGGAGAATGTCAAACTGCGCGCGTCATACAGCCACACGATCACGCGCCCCGACTATGCCAGCATGCAGGGCGGCCGGACGATCGATACGCTGTTCCGCGTCGGCGGCGGCACGGGTTCGCTGGGCAACCCCGGTTTGATCCCGTACAAGTCGAAGAACATCGACCTGTCGGCCGAATGGTATTACGGCCGCGACAGTTATCTCTCCGTCGGATATTTCCATAAGGATGTCAGTAACTTCATCTCCTCGACGCGGATCGACTATAACTCGCCCGGAATTACCACCCCGGTCAATGGCCCGCGTTGGCAGGCGGCACTCGCTGCGCTGGGGGCCGACGCAACGCTTGGGGAAATCCGGCAATATATCATCAACACCTTCCCCGACACGGTGACCGGCAATACGATCAACGCGGCACCGGGTGATCCGCTCGTCAATTTCGAGATCACGACGCCGGTCAACAACGACCGCACCGCATCGATCAACGGTTGGGAGTTCGCGATCCAGCACAGCTTCTGGGATACGGGCTTCGGTGTCATCCTGAACTATACGATCGTCAACGGCGACGCGATCTATGACAATGCGAAGCCCGCGTCGGTGACGGTGCCGCAGTTCGCGCTGACCGGGCTCAGCGACAGCGCCAATGCCGTCGCCTATTATGACAAGAACGGGCTCCAGGCGCGTGTCGCTTGGAACTGGCGCGACAAGTTCCTCCAGAGTTCGGGGCCGAACCCGACCTATATCGAGGAATATTGGCAGATCGACGCCAGCGCGAGCTATGAGTTCATTCCGGGCATCACGGGCTTCGTTGAGGCGATCAACCTGACTGGCGAAGGGCGGCGCGGACATATGCGGCACAAGAATAATGTGACCTTTGTCCAGCCCGGCTTTGCCCGCTATGCCGCCGGGGTCCGGTTCAGCTTCTAGCGCAGGCGGCTCCGTCCGCCGGCTTCGCAGGCGAGAGAGCCGCGCCGTCGACAGGCGCGGCTCTTTTGCGTGACGCGGGGCAGTCGTGGGCCTAGGATCGGTTACAATGAATGACATGATCGAGAGGGTTGTCATCGTGGGCGGGGGCACCGCCGGCTGGCTGGCGGCGTCGCTGATCGCCAGCTCGCGCCGCGCCAAGGCGGCGCCGCTGTCGATCACCCTGGTCGAGGCGCCCGATGTCCCGATCGTCGGCGTTGGTGAAGGGACCTGGCCGACGATCCGCCAGACGCTGGCGACGATCGGGCTCGACGAGGGGGATTTCCTTGCCGCCTGCGACGGGGCGTTCAAGCAGGCTTCGCGCTTCGACGGCTGGCTCGATGGGTCGGCGGGCGACAGCTATCTTCATCCTTTCACGACGCCGCCCGCGGTGCCGACGGGAGAGTTGCTGGCGGCATGGCAAACCTCGGCGCCCGACCAGCCCTTTGCGGCGGCGATGAGCGCGCAGGCGGCGGTCTGCAACCTGCACCTCGCGCCGCGCCAGCGTGCGATGCCCGACTATCAGGGCGCGACCAACTATGCCTATCATTTCGCGACCGAGAAATTCGGCGCCTTGCTCGCGAGGCATGCGAAGCAAAGTCCGCTGATCACCCACATCCTCGATCATGTGACCGGGGTCAGGCACGCCGACAACGGCGACATCGCCGCGCTGACGACGCGTAGCGGGCGCGAGATCGCGGGCGACCTGTTCATAGACTGCAGCGGCTTCAAGGGGCTGCTGATCGGCGACGCGCTTGACGTCGAATGGATCGACCGCAGCGAGCATGCCTTCAACGACCGCGCGATCGCATCGCAGGTGCCGGTGCCGCCGGGCAGCCCGATTGCGTCGCAGACGATCGCGACCGCGCATGAGGCGGGCTGGATCTGGGACATCGGCCTGCCGTCGCGGCGCGGCATCGGCTGCGTCTATTCGAGCCGCTTCATGGATGCCGAGCGCGCGGAAACCATCCTCCGCGACTATATCGCGCGCGAGCTGCCGGGCGCGGCTCCAGAAACAAAGGCATTCGGGGTGCCGTTCAAGCATATCAGCTTCCGGACCGGCCACCGGGCACGCTTTTGGGAGCGCAATTGCATCTCGATCGGGCTCGCGGCGGGGTTCATCGAACCGCTCGAAGCCTCGGCGATCGTCCTCATCGAATTGTCACTGCGCGCGCTCACCGACAATTTCCCGGCCGATCGCGCCGCGATGGACATTCACGCCGGCCGTTTCAACAAGCTGTTCCGCTACCGCTGGGACCGCATCGTCGAATTTCTGAAGCTCCATTATGTGCTGAGCCGCCGCGAGGAGCCTTATTGGCGCGCGCATCGCGACCCCCAGCATATCCCGCCGCACCTCACCGAAATGCTGGCGCTGTGGAAAAACCAGCCGCCGTCGGCGTGGGACTTTCCCTATGTCGACGAGATATTCTCGGCGCAGAGCCATCAATATATTCTCTATGGCATGGGCTTTCCCGCGCCCGCCGGCTGGCCGGCGACCGACCGGGCCACCGCGGCGCTCGCCGAGATGCGGCAGCGCGCGCGGACGCTTGCCGCCGGGTTGCCGACGAACCGGATATATCTTGATGCCCTGGCCGCTGATCGCGCCGCGGCCGAACCAGAAAGAGTCGAATGACCCAGCACGCCACTCTCGACAGCCATGCCCACCGCGAGCTTCGCGTGCGCGTCGATGCCGGGGCCGACCTGGGCGACGCGGTGATGGCGACGTTGACCGTGCCCAACGAATTCCGGAATGTGCAGGGGCATTTCCCGATCCTGTTCCGGCGCGAAATGGGGCAGGGCGATTTCACCGCGCTCGCGATGTTCGGGTTCGAGGCCGGGGAGAATCTGTTCCTCGACGGCGACCGCTGGGACGCGCGCTATCGCCCGCTGTCGCTCGCGATCCAGCCTTTCCTGATCGGGCGCCCGGCTAGCGGTGACGGGCCGGGGCAGGTCCATATCGACCTTGGCCATCCCCGCATCGCGGCAGATGGCGAAGGCGTGCGCCTGTTCGACGTCGATGGCGTCGCCACACCGTATCTGGACGATATCGCCGGGCGGCTTGGCGATCTGGATGAAGGCTATCGCGCGAGCGGGGCGTTTTTCGACGCGCTCTGCGACTTTGAATTGCTCGAGCCGTTCAGCCTTGAGGTAACGCTCGACGATGGATCGGTGCATTCGCTCGTCGGTTTTCACATCATCGACGAGGCAAAGCTGCAAGCGCTCGATGCCGACGCACTGGGCCGCCTGCACGCCGGCGGGCATTTGATGCCGATCTTCATGGCGCTGGCGTCGCTGTCGCAGCTTTCGGCGCTCGTCGCGCGCAAGAACTGCAGGCTGGCCAGTGGCTGAACGCGACCGGCCCATTTACGACCGCTTGGCTAAAGTGGCCGAGCGCGAATGGAAAAAAGGGGCGGGGCTCGACGCGTTGCTGGAAGGCGCGCGCGAGCCCTTTGTCCTGCGCGGCGTTGTTGCCGACTGGCCGCTGGTGGCGGCAGGCAAGCAGGGCGGGCGGGCGGTGCGGCGCTATCTGCTCGATCACGCGCGCGATCGGCCGTTCAAAGTATCGATCGGTCCGCCCGGGCACGACGGGCGCCTGTTCTATGATGCCGATATGGCGATGAATTTTCGCGTCGGGACGGGCAAGCTCGGCGATATTTTTGCGGGCATCGACAAGGCAGAGGAGGCCGGCGACGTCCGCACCGTCTATCTCGCCTCGATCGATATCCCGTCGCATTTCGACGGGCTCGACGAAGCGAATCCGATCGATCTCGGGACGCGCGATCCGTTGAAAAGCATCTGGATCGGGACGCGCACGCGGATCGCGGCGCATAATGATTTTCCCGACAATCTGGCCTGCTGCGCCGCCGGCCGCCGCCGTTTTACCTTGTTTCCGCCGCACCAGTTCGCCAATCTTTATCTGGGGCCGATCGACAACACGCCGGCGGGCCGCGTCGTCAGCATGGTCGATTTCGATGCCCCCGACCTGGGCGCGCATCCGGGCTTCGTCGACGCGATGGCCGAGGCGCAGACGGCCGAACTGGAACCGGGTGACGCAATCTTCATCCCGTCGATGTGGTGGCACCATGTCGAGGGGCTCGAGGATTTCAACATATTGGTCAATTATTGGTGGCGCCGTAGCCCCGCCTGGCTGGGCCAGCCGCAGGACGCGCTCAACCATGCAATCCTCGCGATCCGCGACCTGCCCGATGCGGACAAGGCGGTCTGGCGGGCGATGTTCGACCATTATGTGTTCGATAATGGCCCCCAGGCGACCGATCATATCCCCGAACCGGCCCGCGGCATCCTTGCCCCGCTCACTCGCGAGAGTGCGGGGCGGCTGCGCGCCTTCTTGCTGAGGACATTAAGCCGATGAACGAAGAAAAGCCGATCCGTCGCATCGTGATTGCTGGCGGCGGGACCGCCGGCTGGATGATGGCGGCGGCGATCGCGCGAACGATGGGGCATACGGTCGACCTGACGCTCGTCGAATCCGAGGCGATCGGGACGATCGGGGTCGGTGAATCGACGATTCCGCCGCTGGTCAATTTCAACCGCATTCTCGGCATTCCCGAACCCGAATTCATGCGCGCGGCGCAGGCGACCTTCAAGCTCGGCATATTGTTCGACAATTGGAAGCACGACGGCCACCGCTATTTCCACAGCTTCGGCCTGTCGGGGAAGGATCATTGGTCGGCGGGATTCCAGCATTTCTGGTTGCACGGCAAGACGCGCGGGCACGAACAGTCCTATGACGATTATTGCCTCGAACTCGTCGCCGGATTGCAGGGCAAATTCGCGCACCTGCCCGAAGACCGGATGAACTATGCCTATCATGTCGACGCGACGCTCTACGGCCGCTTCCTGCGCAAGCTCGCCGAAGAGGCCGGCGCGAAGCGCGTCGAGGGGAAAATTGCCCGTGTCGAACTTGACAGCGAAAGCGGTGATATCGCGGCATTACATCTCGACGGCGAGCGGCGGATCGAGGGTGACATGTTCGTCGACTGCACGGGGTTTCGCGGGCTGCTGATCGACGGCGCGTTGCACGCCGGTTTCGAAGACTGGGGCCATTGGCTGCCGAACGACAGCGCGATCGCGGTCCAGTCCGATCATCTCGGCCCGCCGCCGCCCTATACGCAGGCGATCGCCCATGATGCCGGCTGGCAGTGGCGCATCCCGCTCCAGCATCGCATGGGGGCGGGCATCGTCTATTCGAGCGGCTATCTATCGCGCGATGCCGCCTATGACCGGTTGATGTCGAGCGTCGGCACGCCGCGGATCGAACCCTTCGACATCAAGTTCCGCGGCGGCGTGCGGCGCCGGCAATGGTTCCGCAATTGCGTCGCCGTGGGGCTGGCGGGCGGTTTCGTCGAGCCGCTCGAGGCGACGACGGTGCATCTGATCCAGCGCGCGGTGCTGCGTTTCATCCGGATGATGCCGAACGGACGCGTGAGCGAGCGTGACGCCGCCGAATTCAACGACCAGCAGCGGCTGGACATCGAACAGATCCGCGACTTCGTCATCCTGCACTATAAGGCGACGAACCGCCGCGACAGCCCCTTCTGGCGCCATGTCGCGAACATGCCGATCCCCGCCTCGCTGGAACAGAAGATCGAATTGTTCCGCGAAACCGGCCGAGTCTTCCGCAAGAATGAGGAATTGTTCGCTGAAAACAGCTGGGTGCAGGTGATGATGGGGCAGGGGATCGAGCCGCAAAGCTATCACCCGATCGCCGGAAAATTGCGCGACGACGAACTCGAACGTCTGTTCCAGACGCTTCGCGACAATGTGACGAACACCGTCGCGACTTTGCCGGATCATCACGCCTATGTCGCCCGCTACTGCGGGGCAGAGGTTCCCGCACCGGCATGATTGTTGCCGCATCGTTCCTGATGCTGGCGAGTGCGGGCGCGTCGCGTTGCCCCGCGGGCGCATTGACGCGTGCGGATATCCGGCAATGATGAAAATCGACAGGGTTCGTGTCTGGCAATGCGGCGAGGATGCGGCTAGCAGGCCCTGTTGCGAAGCGAATGTAAGGCAGAATGATTGATGGGGCGTCGGCGTCAATCGGTGACGATCAAGCATGTGGCGGCCGATGCGGGCGTATCGCTGCAGACGGTCAGTCGCGTCATCAACCGCGAACCCAATGTCCGTCCCGAAATGCAGGAACGGGTGCAGGCGTCGATCGACAAGCTCGGTTATGTGCCGTCGATCGCGGCGCAACGGATGAGCGGTTCGCGTTCCTATCTGATCCTGGCGATCAATGACCGCGAACGCACGATCGCCGACTGGCGCGGGCGGCAGGGCGTCGACTGGGTCGACCAGATGCTGCTCGGCGGCATGCTGAAATGCGCCGAGCTCGGCTATCGCATGATCTTCGAACTCGTTGATACGCACACCGACCATGTCGAGCGCGAATTGCGCGCTACGATCGCGGCTTTGCAGCCCGATGGCGTGATCCTGACCCCGCCGCATTCCGACAATCCGCTCATCGTCGGGCTGCTCCATCACCAGAAGATAGCTTTTGCGCGCATCGGCTCGCTTGGCGGTGAAGCCGGGATCGCGCTGACGATGGATGACGAAGGATCGGCGCGGCTCGCGACGCGGCACCTGATCGACCTCGGGCATTGCCGGATCGGCTTTATCGCCGGATCGCCCGAATATAATCTGAGCGGATGGCGCATAGACGGCTGGAAAGCTGAAATGGCCGAAGCCAATCTTCCGGTCGACGACCTCCTGATCGAGGGCGACTTTGGCTATGCGTCGGGGGAGGATGCGGCACGGCAATTGCTCGATTCCGCGCAGCCGCCGACCGCGATCATCGCCAGCAGCGACCAGATGGCGCTGGCGACGCTCGAGGTTGCGCGCGCACGCGGCTTCGACGTGCCGCGCGCGCTGTCGATCGTCAGTTTCGACAACACGCCCATCGTCCGCTTTACCCAGCCGCCGCTGACCGCCGTCGACCAGCCCGTTGCCGATACCGTCTCGCGCGCGGTCGAACTGATCATCGCGGCGCAGCGCGGCGGGCCGAGGCCGGACAAGCCGACAGTGGTCAGCGGCAGTCTCGTTCAGCGGGGATCGACGGGCGCGCCGCCTGCGGACCGCAATGGCTGACGCGGGCGCGTCGCGCCGCCAGTCGCTTCGCTTCCTCCTGCTCTATGCCCTTGCCGCTGCGGGCGGCGCGATGGCCTATGTTCCCTTCCTGACCATTTGGTTGCCCGCGCGGATGACTGCGCTTGCGGGCGACGCCGACGTCCAGTCGCTTGGCTATGTCACCTTCTTCGGCGCCATCGCCGCCAGCGTTGCCGGAGTCGCCTTCGGCTGGCTGAGCGACCGGACAGGCAGCCGGCGCATCTGGGTCGCGACCGGTCTCCTGCTTACCATTGTGCTGCTGCTTGCGGTACCGCTGGCGCGGGACGTCGGCACGCTGATCTGTATCATCGTCGCATGGCAACTGGCGCTCAACATGATCCTCGGGCCGCTCGCGGCGTGGGCGGGAGACTGCGTTCCCGACGACCAGAAGGGGCTGCTCGGCGGGTTGCTCGCCTTTTCTCCCGCGCTTGGTGCCTGGTCGGGCGCGCTCGTGACCATGCCCGGACTGGTGTCGGCCGAAGCGCGGCTCGTGGTCATCGCCATGCTCGTTGCCGGCGCGATCTTGCCGGTACTGTTGTTTGGCCGGCCGCGGCCTTTTCCCGAACTCACCGCCGCGGCGCCCGGCACAGCCGACGGTATGCACGACCGCGGTCCGAGCGGACCCGCCGTACGGATGTGGCTGGCGCGGCTGCTGGTCCAGATCGCCGAGGCGGCGCTTTTCGCCTATCTCTATTTCTGGTTCCGCTCGATCGACCCCGGCATGCATGATAACGAAAAGGCGCGCATTTTCGGCTTTGCGTTGACCATTGCGGTGCCGATCGCGCTCGTCGCAGGGCGATGGGCCGATCGCAACGACCGGCCGTTCCGGCCGCTTGTGGTCAGCGCGGCGGTGTCGGCGGCCGGGATGCTCGGCATGGCCTTCGCCGACGGGCCGGATCTCGCCAAGACCTGCTATCTGGTATTCGGCGTCGCGACGACCGTCTTTCTGTCGCTGCACGCCAGCCAAACCCTGCGCATCCTGCCGCGCGCCGAACATCGCGGACGCGACCTCGGCATCTTCAACCTCACCAACACCGTGCCGTCGCTCATCATGCCATGGTTGACGATTTCGCTGGTTCCGGGCTTCGGTTTCGGCGCACTGTTCCTGCTGCTGGCTGCGCTGACCGGCATCGCCGTCCTTCTGTTGGCAACCATGCCGCGCCCCTCCCAAGCGTACTGAAACAGCCCCTTGATTTCATTCGCATGCTATGCGAAAGAATGATTGATAACGTTCACATTTGATGATCAGATAATGAGGAATGGGAGAGATATGCGGCGACAGGCGATAGCTGTGGCGACCACTCTGCTTTTGGCGGGCACCGCCTTCGCAGCGGCACCCGAAACCGCCGGCGCGGACGCGGCCAACGTGCATCCCGCGCTCTGGCCCACGGCGAAAAGCCCTGCCGCGATCACCGATGCCAGGATAGAGGCGGCAATCGATGCGCTTCTCGCGCGCATGACGGTCGAGCAGAAGGTCGGCCAGTTGATCCAGGGTGATATCAGCACGATTACGCCGAAGGATCTGGAAACCTATCCGCTCGGATCGATCCTGGCCGGCGGCAACAGCGGCCCGAACGGTAACGAGCGGTCGAGCGCGGCCGACTGGGCGAAGCTGGTCGGTGATTTCCGCGCGGTGTCGATGAGGGCGCAGGCGAACGGTATCGCTATCCCGATCATCTTCGGTGTCGATGCCGTCCACGGCCACAATAATATTCCCGGCGCGACACTGTTCCCGCACAATATCGGGCTCGGCGCGGCGCGCGATCCCGAACTGATCCAGCGCATCGGCGCGGTGACCGCCGCAGAGATCGCGGGGAGCGGCATCGAATGGACGTTCGCCCCGACGCTGGCGGTGCCGCAGGATCTGCGCTGGGGCCGCAGCTATGAGGGCTATGCTTCGGACCCGAAACTGATCGCCGAATATGCCAAGGCGATGGTGCTGGGCCTGCAAGGGCCGCTGGTGGCGGGCAAGGCCGTCGACGGTACGCATGTCGCGGCGACTGCCAAGCATTTCCTCGCCGACGGCGGAACCTTCGAGGGCAAGGATCAGGGCGATGCCAAGATCGACGAGAAGGAACTGATCGCGAAGCATGCCATGGGCTATCCCGCCGCGATCGATGCCGGGGCGCTGACGGTCATGGCGAGCTTTTCGAGCTGGCAGGGGGTCAAGCACCACGGCAACAAGGGGCTGCTGACCGATGCGCTGAAGGGCAAGATGGGCTTTGCCGGCTTTGTCGTCGGCGACTGGAACGGGCACGGCCAGGTGGCGGGATGCAGCGTCACCGACTGCGCTCAGTCGATCAACGCCGGGCTCGACATGTTCATGGCCCCCGACAGCTGGAAGGGGCTTTACGAAACGACGTTGGCCCAGGCGAAGGACGGCCGGATCGGCAAGGCGCGGCTCGACGATGCGGTGCGTCGTATCCTGCGCGTGAAATACAAGCTGGGGCTGTTCGAGGCGGGGCATGGAAGTCGCGGCGATTTCGCCGCGGTCGGCGCCCCCGAACATCTTGCCGTCGCGCGCGAAGCGGTCGCCAAGTCACTGGTCCTGCTCAAGAACAATGGCAGCGTCTTGCCGATCAAGCCAGGCGCGAAACTGCTCGTTGCCGGCCCCGGCGCCGATAATATGGCGATGCAGTCAGGCGGATGGACGATCAGCTGGCAGGGCACCGATGTAACTCATGCCGACTTCCCGAACGGTCAGACGATCTGGGAAGCGCTGAACAAGGCGGTCGGCGAAGCGGGCGGCAAGGCAACGCTGTCGGCCGACGGCAGCTATACCGGAAAGCCCGATGTCGCGATCGTCGTGTTCGGCGAAGAGCCCTATGCCGAGTTTCAGGGTGACGTGCCGACGCTCGATTACCAGCCCGCCGAAGCGAAGGATCTTGCGACGCTGAAAAAGCTGAAGGCCGCGGGTATCCCTGTCGTCGCGCTCTTCCTCTCGGGGCGCCCGATGTTCACTAACCCCGAAATCAATGCCGCCGACGCATTCGTTGCAGGCTGGCTGCCGGGATCGCAGGCTGCAGGGGTCGCCGACGTGCTGGTCGCGGGCAAGGATGGGAGGACGGCGCGCGGGTTTACCGGAAAGCTGCCCTTTGCTTGGCCCGCCGACGCGCGTTCGCCGGTCGAAAAGCCGCAGTTCGCGGTTGGTTATGGCCTTGGCTATGGTGACAAAACCAGCGTCCCGGCGCTGTCCGAGGTTGTCGGTGTCGATATCGCAGGCATGCTCAACGTCGAAAAATATTTCTCGGGCGGCCGCGCCCGGGCGCCGTGGACGCTGTCGATCGTCGATGCTGGCGGCTCGCGGCAGGTCGAATCGGCGCCGGTCGACAGCAGCTATGGCCTGCTGAAAGCGCGCTCGGTCGATGTGAAGGCGCAGGAGGATGGCAAGTCATTCGTCTGGACCGGTCCCGCATCGTTCAACCTGTCGGGACCGAGCGCCGACCTGACGCGTCAGCTCAACAATAGCTTTGCACTGCGGCTCGACTGGCGGATTGACTCAGTGGGAGAGGGATCGGTGAAGCTGGCGCTCGGCGGCGTGACCTTCGACATTTCGGCGATGGTCACCGCGGCGCCGAAAGGGCAGGTGTCGACGATCAAGGTGCCGCTGCGCTGCTTCGCCGATGCGGGCGCCGATCTGACGCGGCTCAGCTATGCGGCGACGGTGACCGGTGACAAGGGGCTCACGGTGACATTGTTGAATACGAATGTCGAAGCCGTCGGCGAGAATCTGCCTTGTCCGTCTGCGGCGCAGGGCTAAGCAAGGGAAAGCTAGCACAAACAAGGGTCGCGTTGCCGGTCCGCAAGGCAATCTGGGGAGAAGGACATGGCATTGGCGCCGAACGTCGCGAGGAATACGGACCCGAACCCGGTCGAGGGCGCGGGCAAGAGCGGCGGCAGCACAAGGGTGGTGCTGATCCTGGCCTTTGCGGTGTTCTTCCTGCTCGGCGGGGTTACCAACATCAACGACCTCTTGGTCGGCAAGTTCAAGGCGATGTTCCACCTGACGCATGCCGATGCGAATCTGGTGCAGATGGCGTTCTTCATCGCCTATGGCGCCTTTTCGATCCCCGCCGGCATCATTATGTCGAAGCTCGGCTATATCCGAACCTTCGTGCTCGGCTTCGTCATCGTGGCGGCGGCGTCCTTTCTGTTCATTCCGGCCTCGGCCGCAGCGTCCTACACCGGTTTTCTCGCCGCGCTCTTCGGCATCGGTGCGGGGATCACCGTCCTCCAGGTGGCGATGAACCCGGTGATCACGACCCTGGGACCAATCGAAACCTCGCACAGCCGCCTGACCTTTGCACAGTCGTTCAATTCGATCGGTGTCACCCTGATGGTTTATGGCGGCGCGACCTTCCTGCTCGGCAATTCGCAGCCGATCGATCCCGAGACCGCGAGCGAGGCGCAGCTTCACGCCTATCGTGTCGCCGAGGGCGCATCGATCGGCACCGCGTATATGTGGCTCGGCATATTGATGCTGGTCATCGCGGCGGTGTTCTGGATGTATCGATCGGCGCTCGACCACGCCAAGACCGACGCCGTGAAACTTGAGGGCACCTGGGGCCTGCTCACCCACAACCGCCGCGTCCAGTTCGGCGCGCTGTGCATCTTCGTCTATGTCGGCGCCGAAGTGGCGATCGGTTCCAATCTGATGGCCTATCTCGGCGATCCGGGCGTGATGGGGTTGGATCTCCAGACGGCGGGCAAGCTGGTCGCGGTCTATTGGGCGGGCTCGCTGGTCGGCCGGCTGGTCGGCGCGTTCATTCTGCGGCTGGCAAAGCCCGGACGCGTGCTTGCGACCTTTGCGGCGGGGGCGATTTCGCTGATCATCCTGTCGGCGGTAACGACGGGCGCGCTGTCGGGTTGGGCCTTGATTCTGGTCGGTTTCTGCAATTCGCTGATGTTCCCGACGATCTTCAGCCTGGGGACCGAGGGGCTCGGCGAGCAGACGCCGCAAGGATCGGGCATCATGTGCACTGCGATCATCGGCGGGGCGCTCGTCCCTTATCTGTTCGGAACGGTGGCGGACGTCAGCGGCAATATCCGGCTCGCCCTGGCGGTGCCGCTGATCTGTTACGCGATCATCGCGAGTTTCGGGCTGTGGGCGACGCGCCGGGCGACGGCGTAGGGTTCAAGACCGGCGCAGACGCCCAGGCGGGGTCAAGATTCGCCTGCAGAATCTCCCGGGCGCGGACGACGGCCTGCGTCTCGGGATCGGGCTCGTCCATCAGTGCATAGCTGCCGCCGAGGTGCAGCGCGCAATGGCCATGGACCGTTGCAATGAGCGAGCGGACGAGGCGGCGCGTCGCTTCACCCTCGTCGCGGCCGAGCGCGATGGTCACTTCGCGGTCGACGATCGCGGTCAGCCGATGGCGTTCGCGCATATCGGCCTCGTCGAGCGGCAGGTCCACAGGGCGGCGATGGTCGTAAATGGCCATCCAGCAATGCCGGTTCTGCTCGGCGAAAGAGAAATAGCTGCGCACCAGCGCCTCGATGCGCGCATCGCCGTCATCGCAGCGCGCGAGCGCCGCTTCGAGCCAGTCCGCCCAGAGCGAGAAGGTGCGCGTGTTGATCGCCAGCAGGTAGGAATCGAGCGATCCGAAGACGTTGTAGATCGTCCCGACGGTGTAGCCCGCCCGCCGCGCCGCAGCGCGCGCTGAAAATTTGGCAAAGCCGGTCTCGGCCATCAGCGCATGGCCGCAAGCCACCAAAAGCTGACGCAATTCCTTGGGGCTATGGTCCGAACGTCGTGCCATGTGTTCGCGCTAGCACCGAAATTAAACAGCGTCTAATTTTTATATTGAACAGTGCATAATTAATCGGGTAGAAGTTGCGGGATGATGATGGGAAGAAGGCCTATGATCCCGATGAAGCTCGCTGGCTGGGGCGCCTATCGTCCCGAGCGCGTGAAGACCTCGGAGGAACTGGATGCGCGTTTCGGCCAGCCCGCGGGATGGACCGAGGGACAGTTCGGTATCCGGGCAAGGCATGTCGCGAACCCGAACGAGACCAGTTCGATGATGGCGGCGGCTGCCGCACAAGCCGCTCTGGCGCGCGCCGGATGGGGCGATACGGCGTTCGACGTGCTGATCGGCGGCTGCGGCGTGATGGAGCAACCGATCCCGTCGACGGCGGCGCTGGTGCAGGACCGGCTGGGGCTGGGCCGCTCGGGCATCGCCGCCTTCGACGTCAACCAGACCTGCCTGTCTTTCCTGACCGCGCTCGATATCGCGGCGATGGGTATTGCCACGGGGCGTTGGCGGCGCGCTCTGGTCTTTTCGAGCGATATCGCTTCGGCGGGCCTCGATCCGTCGCAGCCCAAGACGATGTCGATCTTCGGCGACGGCGCCGCGGCGCTGGCGGTCGAAGTCGCGTCCGGCGGACCCGCCGGGCTGCTCGCGTCGCATTTCGTCACCAACGGCGCCGATCATGCGCTGGCACGGCTGCGCGCCGGGGGGACTCGCATGCGCGTCGAGGAAGGCTATGATGCACTTGTTGCCGGCTCGCGTTTCGAAATGGACGCATTCGGCATCTTCAAGGCGGCGGCGCGTTGCCTGCCCGCTGTGCTCGCGCGCGTCCTCGCCGACGCCGGTTGTACGATCGACGATATCGACACCGTCGTCTGCCATCAGGCGAGCGCGCCGGGGGTCGAGCATGTCCGCCGGCTTTTCGAGCCGCGTCCCGAGCGGGTGATCGATATCTTCGCACACACAGGAAACCAGATCGCGGCGTCGATCCCGACGGTGCTCGCGCACGGCCTGGAAAGCGGGCGGATCGCGCCTGGATCGACGGTGCTGATGCTTGGCACGGCGGCGGGGATCAGTGCGGGCGCGATGGTGCTGCGCGTTTGACGGCACGGCAGATCCTCGTCACCGGCGCCACTGGCGGGCTGGGGGTGGCGGTGGTGCGCGCGGCGCTGGCGCGCGGGCATCAGGTCGTCGCGACGGGGCGTTCGACCGAAAAGGCCGCTTTGTTCGAAGAACTTGGCGCGCGGTTCGTGTCGGCCGATCTGGTCGAAGCGGGCGATCTTGGCCCGCTGGTCGCCGGGGCGAACTCGGTGATACACGCGGCGGCGCTGTCGGCGAGTTGGGGGCCGAAAAGCGCTTTTGTCCGCGCCAATATCACCGCGACCGCGCGGTTACTGGACGCGGCGGCCGCGGCGGGTTGCGGGCGCTTCATCTTCATTTCCTCGCCGTCGATTTTCGCCTCGTTCCGGCACCGCGAGAACATCGGTCTCGACGCCGCGCCCGCCGATCCGGCGCTCAATCATTATGCACGGACCAAATATGTCGCCGAGCAGATGGTGCTTGCCGCCGATTCGGCCGCGATGTCCTGCTCTGCGATCCGCCCGCGCGCACTCGTCGGGCCGGGGGACCGGGTGATCCTGCCGAAGCTTGCAGCCTTCGCGGCGCGACGGCGGATGCCGCTGCCCGGGGGCGGGCGGGCGCTAGTCGAATTTACCGATCTGCGCGACGCGGCCGCAGCGATCCTGCTCGCCGAGGAGCGCGCGCCCGATATCGGCGGCATCGCGATCAATATTTCCGGCGGCCGCCCCGTCGCGGTGCGCGATGTTGCGCAGCGGTTGGCGGCGGTGTTGGGGACCAGTCCCAGGCTTATCGACCTGCCGGTACCGCTGGCGCATGGTCTTGCCGTGATCGCCGAGGCGGCGGCGCGGATGACGCGCGCGGCGGAGGAGCCGGTCCTGACGCGCTATACGCTCGCGACACTGGCTTTTTCGCAGAGTTTCGACATCGCGCCAGCCGAACGGCTGCTGGGCTTTCGCCCGAGCCACGATGGATTGGAAACGCTGCTTGCCGAGGCGGCGATGCTGGCGCGAACAAGGAGGCAGCCATGAAGCGCGTCGAACTGCGATGGCTGGCGCGCGGTTCTTGCCGGCACCCTGCCTTCATGACGATGCGCGGCGCCAGCCTATGCGCCACCGATTTTCCGGCGATGGTCGGGCTGATCCGTCACCCCGATCGCGGCGCGATCTTGTTCGACACCGGCTATGATCCGGCATTCCTCGATGCGACGGAGCCGTTTCCCGAGCGGCTGTACCGCTGGACGACGCCCGTTGCGATTTCGCCCGATCTCGCCTGGAACACGTGGCTTGGCGGTCATGGCATTGCGGCGGACGAAATCGCCGCGGTCATCGTGTCGCATTTCCACGGCGATCATGTGGCCGGGATACGGAACCTAGCCGGATTGCGGCTTTACTGCTCGTCGGCGGGGCTAGCCGAATTGCGCCGTCCCGGACGCTTTCGGCGCGTGCGACAGGGATTGCTTTCTGCGCTGGTGCCCGCCCAATGCGATGCCGATTGCTCCTTCTTCGAGGAGGCACCGCGGGTCGCGCTTCCCTCCGATTTTGCGCCCTTCGCCGAAGGCGCCGACATATTGGGCGACGGCAGCCTGATAGCGGTGCCGCTGCCCGGCCATTGCGCCGGCCATTGGGGGCTCGCGCTGCGTGACGAGGCCGGCCGCGCGATATTGCTCGCGGGCGATGCGGCCTGGTCGATCGATGCGATCCGGCGCTGCGTCCCGCCGCCGCGCCTGACCACCGCGCTGCTCGGTGAAACAGGGGTTTATCGTGCGACGCTGGGCCATCTTCACGCCGCGCTGGTGAACAACCCGGGCCTTGCCATCCTGCCGTCGCATTGCGCGCAGGCCGCGGCTGCGTATGAAGCTGGCGATGCGGTCTAGCGCGACGATCGCTTCGATCATGCGGACGCGCCGGGCGCTCCGCATGTCCGCCGATGGGCTCGCGCGGCTGCGCGAACGGCAGTGGGCGGCCTTGCAACCGGCGCTGCAAAAGACGCCGGCGCTCGCCGCATGGGCGGGGCGTGCGCCGGACGCGTTCCCGGTCGTCATTCCGGCGGACATGCGCCGCGATTATGGGGCGTGGAACAGCCTTGGGCTCGACCACGACCGGCTATGCGGCGCCGCCGACGCTGCCGAAACCGGGTCGGCGGAAGGCGCGATCGAAGGACTTGGCGTCGGCTGGTCGACGGGCACGAGCGGCAGCCGCGGGCTGTTTATCGCGAACGCGGCGGAACGCGCGGATTATATCGGACAGAGCCTCGCGCGCCTCCTGCCGCTCGGCGCGATGCTGCGGCCGCAGCGGATCGCGCTCCATCTGCGTGCCAACAGCAATCTTTACAGCGATGTCGGCGGCCGCTTCTTTTCTTTCGCCCATTTTCCGTTGTCGCTGCCGACCAGCGAGACACGCGACAAGCTGGCCGAATTTGCGCCGACCATTTTGATCGCCCCGCCGCACCACCTGCTGGCGCTTGCCGATCTTTGGCAGCGGTCGGATGTCGAGAGAACCGGGCCTCGGCACATTTTCTTCGGTTCGGAACCGATGAGTGCAGCCGAAATCGAATGGGTCAACGAAGCCGTCGGCGTCCGGCCACGGTCGATCTATCAGGCGACCGAGGGCTTCCTGGGGGCGGCTTGTCTTGAGGGTGCGCTCCATCTTAACGAGCATAGCCTCGCGGTCGAACTTGAACCGGTTGACGGGACGAAAGGATACCGTCCGGTGATTACCGACCTGCGTCATTACAGCCAGCCGGTCGTTCGCGTCCGGCTCGACGATTATATCGAGCCGACCGGCGAAACATGCCGTTGCGGTTACGCCGGGCGCGTCGTCCGGCCGGTCGCCGGTCGCGTGGGCGACATCTGGCGCTGGGGAACGCTTGCAGTCACGCCTGATGCGGTGGCGAACTGCGTCGATAGCGTCGTGGGGGTGCCGGCGGCCTGGCAGGCCATCGGCACCGCGCGCGGGGTCGAGTTGCGTGTCGACCCGAAATGCCCGGCCGGCCGCGCGTCTGATGCGGCTGGGCTGTTGCAGGATCGTCTCGGCATCCCGGTACCCGTGACGCTGTCGCCGGAGCCGCCGGCCGTTTCCTTTCCCAAGCGGCGGAGGGTGATGTGGCATGGCTAGGACGGTGCTCGTCACCGGCGCGCGCGCCGCCGCGGCGCTTGATATCGCGCGCGACTTTACGGCCGCGGGCTATCGCACCATCTGCGCCGATAGCGTCCCCGCGCGGATCAGCGGCTGGTCGGGTCGCACCGGGGCATTCCGATCCTACCCCGCACCGCGCGCCGACCCGGCGGGTTTCGCCGCGCGGATTGCGCAGTTGGTCGAAGAATATGACGTCGATCTGGTGGTGCCGACGTGCGAGGAAGCCTTTTATCTCGCGGCGCCCGGACTGGCCCGGCCGCTGGCTGGCAAGCTGTTCCAGTCCCCGCTTGCGAGCTTGCGCGAACTACATGACAAATATCGTTTCGCTCGCCTTGCCGCGAGGCTCGGCATGCCGGTACCTGAGACCCATATTCTGAGAGATGAAGCCGATGTCGCGGCTTTTTCCGGGCGGTCGCGCGAGTGGGTTTTCAAGCCCTGTTTCAGCCGGTTCGGCGAGGCGGCGTTGGTCGGGCCGGCGCGCGAAAGGTTGCGCGGCGTTCGACCGTCGGCCGAGCGCCCATGGATCGCGCAGCGCCGTATCGTCGGCTCCGAGGCCTGTTTCTATGCCGTCGCGCGCGATGGCGCTTTGCGCGCCTTCGCGGCCTATCGTTCCGACTGGCGCCTCGGCGGAGGCGCGAGCTTCGGGTTCGAGGCGCTGGATAGCGCGAGGGCGGCGGCACTGCGCGAGGCCGCGGTGACGCTAGCCGGACATCTGTCGCTGACGGGACAGATCGCCTGTGACGTGATCTTCGACGTCGCAGGCCAGCCCTGGCTGATCGAATGCAACCCGCGCGCGACGAGCGGCGTCCATTTCCTGGCGGGCGAGGGCAGGCTGGCCGCCTCCATCGACGGCAGCGAGGAGGGATGCCTTGCGGGTGACGGGCAGCCGCGCCACTTGTTGCCCGCGATGCTCAGCTTCGGTCTCGCCGTGGCGTTGCGCCGCCGCGATCTGCACGGGTGGGTTGCGGCGCTGCGCAATGGCCGCGACGTGATCGGCCGGCCCGGCGATCGCCGGCCCGCGCTGGGCGCATTTATCGATGGACTGGGATTCACCTTCAAGGGCATGGCCGACGGAACCAGCGCCAGCGCCGCGACGGTCGCCGATATCGCGTGGGACGGAGAAGATCTGCCATGATGAAGCTGCCCGACGCCGTCCGCAACGCGTGGCACCTCGTCGCGCTGTCGCGGCAGCTCAAGGAAGGGACCGTGCGCGGGCTCAAGGTCTGCGGCGTGCCGATCGCCCTGTTCCGGGCACAGGGGAAGGCGGGGGCGCTCGTCGATCGCTGTCCGCACCGCAATTTTCCGCTGTCCGAGGGCCGCGTCCGTCAGGGCGGGATCGAATGCCCCTATCATGGCTGGCGCTTCGACACGGCGGGTGCATGTCTTGCGGTACCGGGATGCCGGATCGACGGCGAGAAGACCGAAGGGCTGCGCGCCGATGCGCTGCGTGTCGCCGAGAGGCATGGCGGCATCTTCGTCACGCTCGGCGCCGATGCGCCAGCCGAACCGCCGCTGCCGCCGACGCTCGGCGCGGCGGGCCACGATCATTTCTGGTGGCAGCAGGGGACGTGGCGCGGGCGCGCGTTCGATGCGATCGAAAATGTGATGGACCCGTTCCACACCAATCATCTGCATCATGGCTTCATCCGGCGCCGCGACAAAAGGCTGCCCGTGTCGCTGCTCGTCGAAAGCGGCGGCCGCGATATCGCGATGGTGATCGAGCAGCAGCAACCCGACCTGGGGTTGATGTCGCGCTTCCTCGAGCGCGACCGGTCGCGCAGCATTTCGCGCTACCATCCGCCGACGGCGGTGCAGGCGCGCTGGGAGGGGCCGGAGAAGCTGACCTTGTGCGTCACCGCTTTTTTCACGCCCGCGACTGATGATAGCTTCATGCCCTTCGCCTGCTTCACGACGCCGCGCGGGATTGCGCCGGGGTGGCTTAAGCAGGCAGCAATCCGACTGTTCCTCGCACCCGTCGTCGCGCAGGATCGCCGTGCGCTGGCGAGCCAGTCGGAGGTGATGACGACTTTCGGCTTCCCGCGCTTCGCCGCGGGGCCGGGGGATATATTGGGCAGCCGCCTCTTCCGCCTGTGGCAGGGCGAGGCGATTCCGGCGGGGCAGGATACGCCGGTCGATGCGATGCTGTGAGGAGCTCGCCGCGCGCAAGAAATGTCAAAACCCGCCGCGAGCCACGCTAAAGCCATGCGGCGTCCACCGGGCTAGTTTTTCCTTCTGACAGGGCTCGCAGAGGCCCGGTTTATGGGAGAAGGATCATGGCTGCACAGCCTTTTGCGCGCATATTCTTAACGCTTCTTGCGGTTTCGACGTCGACCCTTGCGATGGCGCAAGGGGCTGCACCGGCCGCCGATGAAGGCGCCAGCGACGGCGACATCGTCGTCACCGCGCAGCGCCGCGAACAGTCTTTGCTCGACGTGCCGCTCGCGGTCACCGCGCTGGGCGGCGACACGCTGGCCGACCGGGGCATCACCAATTCGGCGCAACTCGGCAGCGCCGTCCCCAATCTTCAGATCAACAGCCCCTATGGCAATACGCAGCCGAACTTCTCGCTGCGCGGTATCGGGGTGGCGAACGAATATAACAGCAACCAGGCCTCGCCGGTCGGCGTCTATCTCGACGACGTCTATCTGGCGCCGCGCACCAGCCACGGCATGGGGCTGTTCGATCTCGACCGGATCGAGGTGCTGCGCGGGCCGCAGGGGACGCTGTTCGGCCGCAACACGACGGGCGGCGCGGTCAACTTCATCACGAAGAAGCCGGGGCTTTCGGGCACTAACGGTTATCTGCAGGTCGGATATGCCAATTACGACACCTTCACCGCGCAGGGCGCCGCCGAGGCGACGCTGGCTGAAGATGTCGCCGGGCTCCGCCTTGCGGTGAACTATGCCAAGGGCGACGGGCAGATCAGGAATGTCTTCCCCGGCGGCCGCGATGCGGCGTCGGTCGACACGTTGCAGGGCCGCGCGTCGCTGCGCGTCAAGCCGACCGAGACGCTCGATATCGTGCTGCGCGCCTATGCCGGTCGTGATCGGGGAACGCAGGCGGCGGTGCACGGGTTCGCACCGGTGCGCACCGGCCTCGGCTTCTTCGAGACGAACGAGAACCGTATCGGCGAGAACAGGACCGACGCCTGGGGCGTCTCGGCGAATATCGCGCTCGAACTCAGCGACACGCTCAGCCTGACCTCGATCACCAGCTATGACGGTGGCAAGCAGGATCTGCAGCAGGCGGCCGACGGATCGCCGATCGACCTGCTCGATATCAACTGGCGCTCGAACTACCGCCAGTTCAGCCAGGAATTGCGTGCCAATTATGAGGGCGACGGCATCACCTTTGTCGGCGGGCTTTTCTATGGCTGGGACCGCAATATCACCAACAACACGTTCAACCTGCCGCTGCCCCCGGCGGGCGGTTTCTTCCAGCATTACCGGCAGGTCCGCAAAAGCTATGCGGTGTTCGGGCAAGCCGACATCGATCTTGCCGACCGGCTCGTGCTGACATTGGGCGCGCGTTACACCAAGGATAAGTCGCGTTACGACGATGCCTTCGCCTATCTGTTCGTCGGCGGGGTCGACGATCCGCAAACACCGCTCGCGACGACGGTGCCCTGCGCAGGGGTTGCGGGCACGTGTCCCTATGATCCGGACGCGCGCTTTGCGCTGGTCGACACCAACAATGCGCTGACCGGCCGTATCGCGCTCAGCTACACCTTCGACGACGGCCCGCTCGTCTATGCCAGTTACAATCGCGGTTACCGCGCCGGCGCGGTCAATGGCGGCGGCTATACCTCATCGGCGGGCATCGGCTATATCGAGCCCGAACGGGTCAACGCCTATGAAATCGGGATCAAGGGCCGGGCGGGCGGGCGCCTGCTGACCTACGCCGCCTCGGCTTTCTATTATGACTATTCGAACCAGCAGCTGCAGGACACGCGGGCGGGGCCCGTGTCCTTCCTCGTAAACGCGCCGGCGTCGGAGGTTTACGGGCTCGAAGTCGAAACCACGCTGCGGCCCACCGATGGCTTCCGCGTCGACGCCTCGCTGGGCTGGCTCCACTCGAAATATAAAGAGCTGACGTTGCAGGGCGCCGACCTGTCGGGCAATTCGCTGCCTTTTGCGCCAAAACTCACCGCGCAGCTCGGTTTCGAATGGGACATGGTTGAAATCGGCGGCGGCGCGCTGACCTTTGCGCCGAACGTCGCTTATTCCAGCCGGCAATTTTATTCGCCGTTCAACGAGATCAACGCGCCGGGCACACCGCAGGTGAACAGCGAGTTGCAACAGGGGGCGAATGCGAAGGTCAATGCCTCGCTGAGTTGGTCGAACGATGCGCTGACGGTTCGCGCCTTTGCGAACAATCTCTTCGACCGCAAGACCTATGGCTATGGACTCGACTTGCGCGGGGCGGGGTTGCCGTTCAACTTCCTCGTCCCGAGCGCGCCGCGCACGTATGGCGTCAGCGTTCGCTACAGCTTCTGACGATGACCGACCTCAAGGATCCCGACCTTTATGTCGGCGGCATGCCCTATGCCGAGGTCGCGGCGCTGCGTGCCGCGGGCTCGGTCCACTGGAACCCCGAAAGCGACGGCGCGGGTTTCTGGGCGGTACTGGGCTTCGATGATATCCTGACCGTGTCGCGGCAGGCCGATCTCTTCTCCTCGGCCCATGAAAATGGCGGGCATCGTATCTTCAACGAGAATGAGGTCGGGTTAACGGGGGCGGGGGAGGCCGCGATCGGCATCCCCTTCATCTCGCACGATCCGCCGACGCACACCCAATATCGCAAGTTCATCATGCCCGCGCTGTCGCCCGCGCGGCTCGAAGGGATCGAGGCGCGGATCGCCGAACGCGTCGAGCGGCTGTTCGCTGATGTGCCGTTGAACGAGACGGTGAACATCCTGCCGCTGCTGACCGTTCCGCTGCCGCTGCTGACCCTTGCCGAGCTGCTGGGCGTTCCGGCCGAAATGTGGCACGATCTTCACCGTTGGACCGATGCCTTTGTCGGCGAGGATGATCCCGATTTTCGGCAGTCGCCCGAAGCGATGCAGGCCGTGATGGCGGAATTCATCGGATTTGCTTCCGCACTGTTCGAGGAGCGCCGCGCGAACCCGGGTGCCGACATCGCCTCGCTGCTTGCGAACACCGAGATACACGGCGAGCCGGTTTCGCTCGGCGATTTCGTCGGCAACCTCATCCTCGTGCTTGTCGGCGGCAATGAAACCACGCGCAATTCGATCAATCACAGCCTGATCGCCTTTGCGAACAATCCCGATCAATGGGATGCCATCCGCGCCGACCCCGGCCTGTTGCCAAACGCGGTCAGGGAAATGGTCCGCTATGCGAGCCCCGTCATCCACATGCGCCGCACCGCGACACGCGATACCGAATTGGGAGGGCAGCAGATCCGCAAGGGCGACAAGGTGGTTGTCTTCTACCCTGGCGGCAACCGCGATCCGTCGATTTTCGAGGATCCCGATCGCTTCGACGTGACGCGTCCGGTCCGCCAGCATCTCGCCTTTGGCGCGGGCACGCATGTCTGCGTCGGGTCGCGGCTTGCCGAGATGCAATTGCGGCTGGCCTTTGCGACGATGGCGCGGCATGTTCGCCGCTTCGAAGTGACGGGCGCGCCCAGCCGGGTGCGGTCGAACTTCATCAACGGGTTCAAACGGCTCGAGGTCAGGCTGGTGACATAGGTCATGCAGGTAGCGGAATGGGAGAATAAGGAGATCATCTGCGACGTCCTCGGCCGCGCGCCCGACGTCGAGATGGGATCGATCGGCGATGGCTGGTCGCTTTGCCGCTGGCGCCAGTTCGTCGGCAGCTATACCTTGCCGGCGCTGCCGCAGCCGATCTTCACCGTTCATATCGCCGGTAAGCCGCAGGTGAAGACGTGGGATCGCGACGGCTGGACCGAGACGAGTTCGATCCCCGGCTGTGCGACGATCGTCCCCGCCGGACAGCCGACCGGATGGCTGGTCGACGGCGAGCTCGACGTCGTGACGCTGTCGATGTCGTCGGACGTGCTGGCGGGGCAACCCTATGCCGAACAGTTCAACCGGATGCGCTTCGCCTTTGCCGACCCGCTTGGTGTCGCGCTGACGCGGCAGATTCTCGCCGAGCTTTATGCTCCGCAGGCCGAGGAGCGGACCGCCTATGTTTCGGCAATGGTGGGGGCGCTGAAGGCGCATATCCTGTCGGGACCACCCGCGCACGGCAATCCGCTCGATATTCCGGTGTCCGATTTCTCCGCCTACCGCCTCCACAAGATCATGAACGCCGTGCTCGCGCATCCCGAGGAAGAACATAGCCTTGAGGCGATGGCGGCGGTCGCGGGGGTCACGCCGTCGCATTTCTGCCGCCTGTTCAAGAAAGCGACGGGCATCTCGCCGCACCAATATGTGATGAAGGCGCGGCTCGACCGCGCGCAGCAGATGCTCGTCCAGACCGACCTTAGCCTGGTCGCCTTGTCCGAGGCGGCGGGCTTTACCAGCCAGAGTCATTTCAGCCGCGCCTTTCGCGCCTGGTTCGGCATTGCGCCGAGCGATTATCGCCAGCAGGAACGGCGACTTCAGCACTGATCTTACGGAGGACACATGACCCAGAGCACCGCAGCGGTGGCGCGTGCGCCGCACGCCGATTTTTCGATCGAGCCATTGGAACTGGATGGCCCGCGCGCGGGCGAGGTGCGGGTACGCATCGCCGGGGTCGGCCTCTGCCACACCGACCTGATCTTTCGCGACCAGTTCGTTCCCTATCAGCTGCCCGCGGTGCTCGGCCATGAAGGCGCCGGGGTGATCGAGGCGGTCGGCGAGGGTGTCGACGGGCTGGCGGTCGGCGACGAGGTCGTCCTCGGCTTTTCGAGCTGCGGCGCCTGTCCGCGCTGCGACGAGGGGCTGCCGAGCTATTGCCGCACCTTTGTGCCGCTCAACTATGCCGGGATGCGGCTCGAGGATGGATCGAAGGCTTTGTCCGACGCCGAGGGGCCGGTGGGGTCGCATTTCTTCGGCCAGTCTTCCTTTGCGAGCCATGCGATCACGCGGGCGCGTAACGTGGTGAAGGTGGACGGCAGCGCGGCGCCGCTCGAACTGCTGGGGCCACTCGGCTGCGGGTTCCAGACCGGGGCAGGCGGGGTGATGCGATCGCTGGCCTGCCCGGCGGGGTCGAGCATCGCGATTTTCGGCGGCGGGCCGGTCGGGCTCGCGGCGGTGATGGGGGCAGTGATCCAGGGCTGTACGACGATCATCCTTGTCGAGCCCGTCGCGGCGCGGCGCACGATCGGCGAGGAACTGGGCGCGACGCATGTGATCGACCCGGCCGTCGGCGATATCGCGGCAGCGATCCGCGCGGTGGTGCCCGAGGGCGTCGATTTCGGGTTCGACAGCAGCGGGCGTACCGAGGTGATCGAGGCGGGGCTTGCCTCGCTCGGCAGCCATGGTGCGATCGGGCTGGTCGGGGTGCCGGCGAAGGCCGATGCGGCGATCAGCGTCAACATCACCGCGCTGATGACGCCGGGGCACCGCATCATCGGGATCATCGAGGGCGACAGCGATCCGCAGACCTTCATCCCCGAACTGATCGCGCATCACGCCGCCGGGCGCTTTCCGTTCGATCGGCTGATCAAGACCTTCCCGCTCGCCGAAATCAACGATGCGATCGCCGCCCAAGCGCGCGGCGAGTGCATCAAGGCTGTGCTGATCCCCTGAACCGCGCCCGGCGGTCAGGAGATTAGGCGAGTTCGATCCGGTTCCGCCCCGCCTGCTTCGCGCGATAGAGGGCGTCGTCGGCGGCTTTGAGCGCTTCGCGGACTTCACTATAACCAAAGACGTCGGCGACGCCGCCCGAGAAGGTGATCTGGCCGAACGGCTCGTCTGTCTTGCGGTTGATCAGCCGCCGTTCGGCGAGCTCCTGACGCGCTTCGTCGAGCCGCTTTGCTGCCTCACTTGGCGGCAGACCTCGGAACAGCATGACGAATTCCTCGCCCCCGTGGCGCGCGACATGGCAATGATCGTCGGATATCTTCGATAGTGTATCGGCGATGAGTTTGATTACGCGGTCGCCGGCTTCGTGGCCGTGAATGTCGTTAACGCGCTTGAATTCATCGATGTCGCAGAAGGCGACGCTCAGCGGTTCGCACGCGCCGCGGGCTTCGGCGTGGTGGCGTTCGAGCAGGACTTCGAAGGCGCGGCGGTTGGGGAGGCCGGTCAGATAGTCGATTTCGGCATCGCGCCGCGCGCGCGCAAGGCTGCGGCGCAGCGCCTTGGCTTCGTCCTCGCTCTTGCGCATATCATCTTCGGCACGGCGCGTGCGTTCGAGCATGACTTTCGCAAGATCGGCGAGATTTGACACGAGTTGGCCGGTCTTTTGCACCTGTTCGAGATGTTCGAGATGTTCGAGATCGAGGACATGGCGTTCGAGTTCGCTGCCATAGTCGCTGGTGACGCTGCGCGCCGCCTTGGTGTGGGTCTGGAAGGCGTCGAGGTTCGATTCGAGGCGCGCGACGATGCGGTCGATTTCGCTATGGTCGAGCGCGGCCGCTTCCTCTTTCGCGAGTTCGTCGAGCCAGGACTGGCTGATGCCTTCGCCCGACGCGATCCGGGCGTTGATGCGGCGCGCCAGGCCGGGATTGGTGCCCGAGAAAACACTGTGCGCGAGCGACAGGTTGGACGCCGATATGTCGAGATCATGATCGAGCAGGAAGGACATGATGGCCTGCGCGAGCCGATGCCGCGCCTGCTGCGCCAGATCGCCCGTCGCCCGCCCCCCCGGCGGCGGGATCTCCCGTATCGGGGCGCCGCTGTGCGGGTTGCGCAGCCCCAGCCAATCTAGGAGCCGCCCTACCGGCTCGTTCGATGATGTCGCTTTGATGGTCATGCGACATTTAACGGGCGCGGATCGTGAGATTTAAGCCGTTTTCTGCCCGATATCGCGATCGCGTTCGCGCGGCCGGAAAGAGGTAGGGATATCATTTGCTTACGCTATCGAATATTTGTTATTGAGAATCATTCGCAAATATGCCATGAGGCTTTTCGAGGTGGTTTGGTGTGCGGCGGCGGTGAAGGAGAGACGGTGATGTCGGCCGAGGAGAGTGGCGGCGTTGGGGTGGGGAGCGGACGTTCCCGCGCCGACTAAAACCGTCGCCCCCGCGAAGGCGGGGGCCGCCATCGGCCTAGCGCAAGGTTGCCAGCGGCCCCCGCCTTCGCGGGGACGACGGTTTTTAGTAGTGGCAGCTACCGGCCGAAAACGGCCGTTCATAGGATGATTTTACGCTCGGTATGATCACGAAAGGAAAAGGCGATGACCGGACGACGCGATCGATCGATGATGACCAGCTTTCCCGCGCTCGCGACTGCGGTGGCGGGCCTCGTGCTGCTGATCCTCGCCTTGTGGCGCTGGCGCGACAATGGCTGGGGGGCGCTCGTCTGGTTGGCGGCCTTTGCGGCGACGGTCGTGATTCGGACGCCGCATTCGGTGCGCAACCGGTCGAATATTGTCGTCGATGCTCGCAAGCAGCTGCCCGAAAAGCTGCTGCTGGTAGCCATGTTCGCCGCGATGATGCTGCTGCCGCTGCTCCATCTCGCGACGGCGGCTTTTGCTTTTGCCGATTATCGTCTGCCCGATTGGGCGACCGCGACCGGCGCGGCGCTGCAACTGCCCTTCCTGTGGCTATTCTGGCGCAGCCACGCCGACCTTGGCCGCAACTGGAGCCCAGGACTGGAGGTGCATGATGCGCACGCGCTGGTCACCGGCGGAATCTATGACCGCATTCGCCACCCCATGTACGCCGCGATCTGGATTTCGGCGCTGGCGCAGCCGCTGCTGATCCACAATTGGATCGCGGGCGCGTTGGTGGTGCCCGCCTTCGCCGCGATGTGGTTCCTGCGGGTGCCGCAGGAGGAGGCGATGATGCATGGCCGCTTCGGCGCCGATTGGGAGGCCTATTGCCGCCGGACGGGGCGGCTGTGGCCGAAGGCGGCGTCATGATGCACGTCGTAATCGACGGCGCGGCGGCTGCGAGCGACCCCGCCGAACTGGTCAGCGCCGCGGCGCGTTGCTGGCGATTGGCGCGCGACGAGGGGGCGGCGACGCAGCCAAGGTTGCACGCACTGCTGTCCGAACGGCAATGCCCGATGCTGGCGGTAGCCTTCGACAGCCTGCTGCATCTTTACGAGCAGGCGCTTGACCACCCTTTTGCGATTGGCGACACAGACAGCCCGTCGGAGGATGAAGTCCTGCTCACCAATCTGCTTCGCAGCACGGGACGCGTTCCACCCTGCGTAGCCGCGAGGCAGGGCGCCGCTTCGGCGTTCGATTGCGCGCTCTGTTCGATGCGCATCCTCCTGACGCTTGCGCCAAAGGACATCCAATGACCTTCCTCGACAGCATCGCCGCGCTCGAAGCCGTGATCGGCAAGACGCCGCCACCGGTGAATTTGAAGGTAATCGACCATGTAGACGCGAGTGCGCGACGCTGGCTCGCATCGTCGCCGCTGATGTTCGCGGGTTTCGGCGCCGGCCAGGGGGTTGTCCAAGGGATTGCCCAAGGGATTGCAATGACGCTGGGCGGCGGCGCGCAAGGTTTTGCGTCCGCCGAGGATCCGGCCGCCCTGACAATCCCGCTCGACCTGATCGATGATCCCGCGCTGGCGGTCACAGGTGCCGGCTTTGGCTCGCTCTTCCTCATTCCCGGGGTCGGCGAGACGCTGCGGGTCAACGGCCGCGTCGCGGGCATCGAGGACGGCGTGCTGCGGATCGCGGTTGAGGAATGCTATGGCCATTGCGCCAAGGCGCTGATCCGATCCGATTTCTGGTCGGCCACCCCGCTGGGCGAATGGCCCGGCGACACCGGCGCCTTTGTCAACGCAAGCCGCTTTATGGCGCTCGCGACGGTCGACGCCGGCGGCGGCGCCGACCTGAGCCCGAAAGGCGATCCCGCCGGCTGCATGGCGCGGTTGGACGAAGGCGGGCTGTGGTTCGCCGACCGGCCGGGCAATCGCCGCGCCGACAGTTTTCGCAATATCATCGTCCAGCCGCAAATCGCCGCCGCGCTGCTGATCCCCGGTTCGGCGGCGGTCGCGCTGGTGCGGGGACGGGCGCGGCTGACCGTCGATGAAGCGGCGCGGACGGCGTTTGCGGTGCGCGACAAGACGCCGCTGCTCGCCGCGCGCATCGACGAAGTGGCGATGGAAATGCGCACGAGCGCCGCGCTCCAGCGCGCGCGGCTGTGGCCTACAGCGGCGGCGCCCGCCGATATCCGGCCGGCGAAGATGTTCGCCGAACATGTCAAGCTCAACAAGAACAAGAGTTTGACGGCGCGCCTTGCCGGGGCCTTGGTGTCGGTTCCGGGGTTGATGGAGCGCGGGCTGGCCAAGGATTATAAGGATAATCTCTATTGAAGAGGCGGGCGAGAGCATGCCCGGTTGCGGCGATTAGTTGCCGTTTCCTTTTTCGTCACCCCGGACTTGATCCGGGGTCCCGCTGGACGTCGAAACCTGCGCTAACTTCAAAAAAAGCGGGATCCCGGGTCAAGGCGGAAGAGCCACGGGTCTCCTCCGCGGATGACGAAGGTGAGTGGAGCTCATGGCAGCCCCCACCCCAAAACCGTCATCCGTTTCGTTACGCCCTTGCGAAGCTCAGCAGGTCAGGGCGGCTTCGAACAGGCAGCGGAAGCGTTCGATGCATTCGTCGCGGTCGGTGCTGGTGCCGCCGAAATTGTCGACCATCATGATCGTCGACAGCACGCCGATGCCCATCAGGATGGCGAGCAGCATATTGGCGCGCAGTTCGGCCTGGTCGCCACCGATCAATTCGGTGAGCGGGCCGAGGACATCGAGGTGGACGAGGTCGCGGATGACCTGGCCGGCCTTGGGCGAGGAGGCCGAACGCAGCATGATGATGAACATTTCCATGCGCAGCTGCCGGTCGTCGCTGCCATCCTCGACGACGAGCTGGGCGAGGAAGCCGGGGACCTCGGCGATCGTGCGGGGCTCGCGGAAAAGATCCGGCTTGTCGTCATGGGACAGGACGTCGCGAAAAAGCCCTTCCTTGCCGCCGAAATAGCGGCTGATCAGCGCAACATCGACGCGCGCATCGCCGGCGATATCGCGGAGGCCGACGCTGTCGTAGCTTTCGCTGAGGAAGCGCTGGCGCGCGGCGGCGAGGATCGCGGCGCGCGTCGCCACGGCGTCGCGCTTTTTGATGGATGTGGTCGGGTCCATGCTGGCGCCTTTGCATAGGCTTTGAAGTAAATCAACAGCTGTTGACTTATTTTGGCTTCGGCTTTAGTCGGCATTGTCCGGCATCGCGCAGCGCCCCCCCTCCCTGCAGCGCGGTGTCGGAACATGCCCTTACAAAAAAGACATAGGTCCAAAACCATGCGCTCAGCTCTCCTCGTGCCCGTGCTGTTTCTTTCCCTGTCGATGTCGGCCTGCTCCGGCGGCGACGATCAAAAGGGCCCGCCGGCCCTGCCTGTAACCGTCGCGACTCCGCTCGTTCGCGAAATCACCGAATGGGACGATTATGTCGGCCGATTCGAAGCCGTCGACAGCGTCGAAGTGCGGCCGCGCGCATCGGGTTATCTGCAGCGCGCACACTTCACCGACGGCCAATATGTGCGCGCCGGGCAACTGTTGTTCACGATCGACGCGCGCCCGACGCAGGCGCTGCTCGACCAGTCGCGCGCCCAGCTTGTCCGCGCGCAGGCGACGCTGGCCAATGCCCGCACCGAACTGGCGCGATCGGAAACGCTGGCGGCTTCGCAGGCGGCGAGCAAGGAAGAGGTCGAACAGCGCCGCGCGGCGGTGCGCACGAGCGAGGCCGATGTCGCGGCCAATCGCGCCGCGATCCGCGCCGCCGAGCTCAACGTCGGTTTTACGCGCGTGACCGCGCCGATTTCGGGCCGCGTGTCTCAGCGGCTGGTCGACCCGGGCAATTCGGTCACCGCCGACCAGACGATATTGACGACGATCGTGTCGACCAATCCGTTGCATTTCACCTTCCAGGGTTCGGAAGCGAGCCTGCTGGAGTATGAACGCCGTGGCGACGCGATCGACGGTTCGCCGGTGCGCATCCGGTTGCAGGGCGAAGACGATTATCGCTTGAACGGCCGCATCGATTTCGTCGACAATGCGCTGAGCAACGGGTCGGGCACGATCACCGTGCGCGCGGTGGTCCAGAACCCCGACGGCAAGCTGCGCCCGGGCCTGTTCGGCCAGCTCCAGCTCGCCGCATCGGCGCCGCGGTCGGCGTTCCTGCTGCCTGATGCCGCGATCGTCACCGACGCCGCGCGCCGCATCGTCTATGTCATGGGTCCGAAGGATGTGGTGCAGGCGCGCCCGGTCCAGCTTGGCCCGGTAGTCGATGGCCTGCGCGTGATCCGTTCGGGGGTGACCGCGAAGGACCGCGTCATCGTCAACGGCATCCAGCGGGCGATGCCCGGCAAGCCCGCGAAGACCCAGCAGGGCAGGATTGCCCCCGACGGCAAGATCGTAACGCCGAAGGGCGCGGCCGCGGGTCAGGCGAAGAAGGCGCCGGCGAACAAGGAAGCGGCCAAGTGAATTTCAGCCGCTTCTTCGTCGACCGCCCGATTTTCGCGGCGGTCATTGCGATCTTCATCACGCTGATCGGCGCCTTTGCCTATCCGCAGCTTCCGCTCGCCCAATATCCGGAGATCGCCCCGCCGACGATCAGCATCAACGCCGCCTATCCCGGCGCTTCGCCCGATACGATCGCCGAAACCGTCGCATCGACGCTGGAGCAGGAGATCAACGGCGTCGAAAATATGCTGTACCTGCAGTCGTCGTCGACGCAGGGCGCGGCGCAGATTACCGTGACGTTCAAGCCGGGCACCGACCTTGATGCCGCGCAGGTGCTGGTGCAGAACCGCGTCGCGCTGGCCGAACCGCGGCTGCCCGCGGAGGTGCGCCAGATCGGCGTGCAGGTGAACAAGCAGGAATCGGGCTTCCTGATGATCGTCGCGCTGAAGTCGACCGATCCGGCGATCGATATCGACTATGTCGGCAACTATGCGAACTCGACGCTCCGCGACCGGCTTCTCCGGCTCGAAGGCGTCGGCGGGGTGCAGATCTTCGGCGGCGGCTTTTATTCGATGCGCGTGTGGATCGACCCCGACAAGGCGGCGGCGCGCAACATGACCGCGACCGAGATCGTCGCGGCGATGCAGAGCCAGAACGTCCAGGTCGCGGGCGGTTCGGTCGGTGCGCCGCCCTATGGCAAGGGCAATCCCGCGTTCGAACTGCCGGTCGAGGTTCCGGGGCGTCTGGTTACGCCCGAACAGTTTCAGAATATCGTCGTCAAGACCGATACCACGAACGGAGCGATCACGCGGCTGAAGGATGTCGCGCGGGTCGAACTCGGCGCGCAGGATTATGGCGTGCGCGGCGTGTTCAACGGGCGGCAGGGCGTCGGGATGGGGGTGATCCAGCAGCCCGGCGCCAACGCGCTGAACGCCGCCAACCTCGTGCTCAAAGAAGTCGAGGACGCGTCGAAGGATTTCCCGCCGGGACTCGAATATGAGATTCCGTTCAACCCGACCGAATATGTCCAGGCGTCGGTGACCGCGGTGCAGGAAACGCTGCTCGAAGCGATCGTGCTGGTCGTGCTGGTCGTGCTGGTGTTCCTCCAGACGTGGCGGGCCGCGATCATTCCGATCGTCGCGATTCCCGTTGCGCTGGTCGGGACCTTTGCGGTGCAGCTTGCGCTCGGCTTCTCGATCAACTCGCTATCGCTGTTCGCATTGGTGCTTGCGGTCGGCATCGTCGTCGATGACGCGATCGTCGTCGTCGAGGCGGTGGAGAAGCATATTCGCGAGGGGCTGACCCCGCGCGAGGCCGCGCATCGCACGATGGGCGAGGTGTCGGGGGCGCTGATCGCGATCGGGCTGGTGCTTGTCGCGGTGTTCGTGCCGACCGCCTTCGTTCCCGGCATTCCCGGCATCTTCTACCAGCAGTTCGCGGTGACGATCGCGGCGGCGACGGTGTTCTCGCTGCTGACCTCGCTGACGCTTTCGCCGGCGATGGCGGCGTTGTTCCTGAAGCCGCACGAAGAACATCATGCCGAGCCGAAGAACCCGGTCATGCGCTTCATTCGCCGCGCGGCGGACAAGTTCAACAGCGGCTTCGACAAATTGTCCGACCGCTATGGCCGCACGACGGCGTCGCTGATCCGCAAGACGGGCATGATGCTGGTTATCTACGCCGTGTTGCTCGCCTTGACCGGCTGGCGCCTGACTGCGACCCCGACGGGCTTTATTCCCGATCAGGACCAGGGCGTGCTGATCGGCGTGGTCCAGCTGCCGCCGGGCGCGTCGCTTGACCGCACGAGCGAAGTATTGGAGCGCGCGCAGAAGGCCGTGGCCAAGATGGACGGGATCGACAGCATCGCGACCTTCGCCGGGCTCGACGGGTCGAGCTTTTCGACCGCCTCGAACGCGGGCACGATGTTCATTCGCCTGAAGGATTGGGGCGTGCGCGGCAAGGACCTCAGCGCCACGGCGCTGTCGGGCCAGCTTTCGGGGCTGCTCGCCAACACGCTTCCCGAAGCGCAGGCGTTCGTGATCGCGCCGCCCGCGGTGCAGGGGCTCGGCAACGGCAACGGCTTCACGATGATGCTCCAGGCGCGCAGCGGCCAAAGCTATCGCGAGCTGGAACAGGCGACGATGGCGATGATGGGCGGGGCGCAGCAGGTGCCCGACGTGACGCAGGTCTTCTCGCTCTTCAACACCGGCAGCCCGCGCATCTTCGCCGAAGTCGACATCGACAAGGCACAGATATTGGGGGTCGACCCGAGCCAGGTCTATGCCGCGCTCGGCACCTATCTTGCCTCGAACTACGTCAATGACTTCAACTTCCTCGGCCGCACCTTCCGCGTGACGGCGCAGGCCGAACCGAGCGCGCGCAGCAAGATCGAGGATGTCGGCCGCCTGCAGGTGCGCTCGACGTCGGGCGAGATGGTGCCGCTCTCGTCGGTCGCGACCTTCCGCAACGACAGCGGGCCGACCCGCGTCGTGCGTTACAATCTGTTCCCCGCGGTCGAATTGCAGGGACAGGCGGCGCCGGGGGTGTCGTCGGGCGCGGCGCTGGAGGCGATGGAAGGGCTGGCCGCGAAGACGCTGCCAAGCGGTTTCGCCTATGAATGGACCGGCCTTGCCTATCAGGAGAAGGCGGCGGGGAGCAGCGCGGTGCTGATCTTCCTGCTTGCGGTGGTGTTCGTCTTCCTCGTGCTCGCGGCGCAATATGAATCGCTGCCGCTGCCGCTCGCGGTGATCCTGATCGTGCCGATGTGTATCCTCGCGGCAATGCTTGGGGTGAATCTGCGCGGGATGGACAATAATATCCTGACGCAGGTAGGCTTGGTCGTGCTCATCGCGCTGGCCGCGAAGAATGCGATCCTGATCGTCGAATTCGCGAAGCAGGCCGAGGAACAGGACGGGATGAGCCCGCTCGACGCCGCGGTCCACGCCGCGCGGTCGCGCCTGCGCCCGATCCTGATGACAAGCTTTGCCTTCATCTTCGGCGTCATCCCGCTGGCGATCGCGAGCGGACCGGGGCAGGAGATGCGGCAGGCACTGGGCACCGCGGTGACCTTCGGTATGCTGGGCGTCACCGTCTTCGGGCTGATCTTCACCCCGATCTTCTACGTCGTCTGCCGCAAGCTGGGCGACAAGGCGAAGCGGATGATGGGCCCGAAAGACAAGAACAAAGATACGCCGCTGGAGGCGCAATGATGACCCGTAACCTGCTTATCGGCACCGCGGCGCTGGCGCTTTCGGCCTGCACCGTCGGTCCCGCCTATGTCTCGCCGACCCCGGCGGCGCCGTCGCAGGCGCCGTTCCTGGAAACCGGCAAGTCGCCCGCCTTCACCGGCGATCAGCCGCCAGGCGAATGGTGGAGCCTGTTCGGTGATCCGACGCTCGACGGCCTCGTTCAGGAAGCGCTGACTGCCAACACCGACCTGCGCGTCGCTGCCGCCAATCTGGCGCAGGCGCGCGCGGTGCTGCGCGAATCGCGGGCGGGTCGCCTGCCGACCACCAGCGTCAGCGCCGGCGGCACCTATGCCCGGCAGCGCAATCCGCTGGGAGCGGGCACGGTCGAAGGCGAAAGCTATGATGTCGGGCTCGACGTCGGCTATCAGGTCGACCTGTTCGGCCGCGTCGGCAGCGCGATCCGCGCCAGCCGCGCCGATGCCGATGCGGTGCAGGCGGCGTTCGACCTGACGCGCATCACCGTCGCCGCCGAAACGACGCGCGCCTATGCCGATGTCTGCTCGTTCAACCGCCAGATCGCGGTGGCCGAGGATACGCTGCGCATTCAGGAGCGGACCTTCGACCTGACGCGCCGCCTGTTCGAGGGCGGCCGCGCAACACGGCTCGAGACGGGGCAGGCGGGCGCGCTGCTCGAACAGACGCGCGCGACGATCCCGACGCTGAATGCCCAGCGTTCGGCGGCGCTCTATCGCCTTGCGGTACTGACCGGAAAACCGCCCGCCGAGGCACCTGCCGCCGCGGTGCTCGCATGCCAAGCGCCGCCCGAGCTCAACCGGCCGATACCCGTCGGCGACGGCGCTTCGCTGCTCGCGCGGCGGCCCGACATCCGCCGCGCCGAACGCGAACTCGCGGCAGCATCGGCGCGCGTCAATGTCGCGACCGCCGACCTCTATCCGAGCATCAGCCTGGGCGGATCGATCGGCTCGACCGCCAGCTCGATCTCGGGGCTCGGCAAATCCGACGGTTTCCGCTTTTCGCTCGGCCCGCTGATTTCGTGGAACTTCCCCAATATGGAAGTCGCGCGGTCGCGGCTGAAGCAAGCGGAGGCGGGCGCCGACGGCGCGCTGGCGACCTTCGACGGCACCTGGCTGTCGGCGCTTGAGGAAACCGAAAGCGCGCTGGCCGCCTATGCCGGCGAACTCGATCGGCTGGCGGCGCTGCGCCGCGCCGCGGGTGAGGCGGGCGAGGCGGCACGGATCGCGCGGCTGCGGTATGAAGCGGGACGCGAGAATTTTCAGGTCGTACTCGACGCCGAACGCTCGCTCGCGCAGATTCAGGCGAGCATCGCCCAGTCCGAGCAGCAGCGCGCGACCTATCTGGTGTCGCTGTTCTTGGCGCTCGGCGGCGGCTGGCAGGATGCGGCGGTCTCCTGAGCGGGGTCCCGGATCATGTCCGGGTGATCAAGAAATGACGTTTGGAAGCGGCTGGTAGTTGCCGTTCCCATTATCGTCACCCCGGACCCTTCGACAGGCTCAGGACAGGCTTGATCCGGGGTCCCGCTTGATCTCCAAAACTGCTGGAGCCCCAAAAAGCGGGATCCCGGGTCAAGCCCGGGATGACGAGGGGAGAGTAGAAAGCGGCTGATTTCTGGTGTATATAGCGTGTACCCCGGCGAAGGCCGGGGTACAGAGCGTTGGAGAGCCAGCGCCGCGTGGTACCGCTCTGGACCCCGGCCTTCGCCGGGGTACACGGTGAGGGGCCGAACATCCGCTCCTCTCCCCCTTTCAGACAACCCCTTCTTTCGCCCCGAACACCCGCGCCCGATTTCGCGGTCAGGCGGCTGCGCGCCGTCGCCTGTCATCGATATTTCATTTCCCGTTTGACAATTTTCCAATCAGGATCATTATGTCCGCATCGGGCCAACTTATGTTCGCCCAGGGATAGGGGATGCGCGGCACATAACGCGCCACGAAAAAGGGGAAGACGAATGCGTTTCCTTCGCAAGCTGATGATTGGTTTGACGGCGCTGGTCGCGCTGCCGCTGGCGGCGCAGGGGCCGATACCGCCCGAGCCGGCGAAAAAGGCCGCGAGCACCGCGGTGCCGCCGGCGCCGAAGACGGCGCAGCCCGCGGCGCTCGACCCCGCCGATCTGGAGGCCTGGCTCGACGGCTATTTGCCTTATGCATTGGAACGCGGGAACATCCCCGGGGCGGTCGTCGTCGTCGTGCGCGGCGGCCAGGTCGTGCTCGAAAAGGGCTATGGCTTTGCCGATGTCGCGAAGCGGGCGCCGGTCCTGCCCGAAACGACGCTGTTCCGGCCGGGTTCGGTGTCGAAGCTGTTCACCTGGACCGCGGTGATGCAGCAGGTCGAGGCCGGGAAGCTCGACCTCGACAAAGACGTCAACGCCTATCTCGACTTCAAGATTCCGCCCTATCAGGGCAAGCCGATCACGCTGCGCAACATCATGACGCACACCGCGGGCTTTCAGGAGTCGGTGCGCTATCTGATTAGCAGCGACCCCAAGGCGGCGATGGCGCTGAAGAAGCAGATGCCGCTGGCACTGCCCGATCGCGTGTTCGCGCCGGGCACGACGCCCGCTTATTCGAACTATGCGACCGCACTCGCCGGCTATATCGTCGAACGCGTCAGCGGCGAGCCGTTCGACAATTATATCGAAAATCATATCTTCAAACCGCTCGGCATGACGCATGCGAGCTTTCGCCAGCCGCTGCCGGCGAACCTCGTGCCGTTCATGGCGAAGGGTTATCCCGACGTCACCGCGAAGGCGCAGCCGTTCGAGATCGTGATCCCGGCGCCCGCAGGCAGCCTGTCGGCGAGCGGGGCGGACATGGGCAAGTTCATGATCGCGCATCTCAATGACGGCGCCGGGCTGCTGAAGCCCGAGACCGCGAAGATGATGCATGATTTCAAGGCACCCGGCGTCGGTCCGCTCAACAGCATGGCGCTCGGTTTCTACGAACAGTGGGTCAACGGTCACCGCGCGATCGCGCATGGCGGCGATACCGTCTGGTTCCACAGCTATTTGTGGCTGTTCCCCGACGCCGATATCGGCGTCTTCGTATCGATGAACAGCGCCGGCAAGGAAGGCGCCGCGGGCGCGGTGCGCAGTGCGCTGTTCCACAAATTCGCCGATCGTTACCTGCCCGGTGAAGAAAAGCCGGGCCAGGTCGATGCCAAGACGGCGCGCCAGCATGCCGCGATGATGGCCGGCCATTATGTCAGCAGCCGCGGTTCGTTCACCAATTTCCTGAGCCTGCTTGGCCTGCTCGGGCAGACGAGCATCGTCGCGACAGAAGATGGCAAGATCGCCATTCCGGCGCTCGACGGCCTGAGCGCCGGCGCACGCGACTGGGTCGAGGTCGAGCCCTTCGTCTGGCGCGACACGGGGACGGGCGAGCGGCTGGCCGCCGAAGTGAAGGACGGGCGCGTCGTGCGCGTCAGCATCGATCCGATGTCGCCGTTCACCGTGCTCGAACCCGCACCCGCCGGAACCAACGCCGCGTGGCTGGTCCCGGCGCTGTTCGCGGCGCTTGGCATCGTGCTGCTCGCGGCGCTGGCTTGGCCGGTCCGGGCGCTGGTGCGGCGGAGCTTCGGCGCGACCTTCGCGCTGGAAGGCAAGGCGCGGCGCGCTTATCGCCTGTCGCGGCTCTTTGCGTGGCTCGCCCTTGCTGCGGTGGCCGGTTGGCTGGGGCTGATCTCGGCTTTCTCGGCCGATATCGGTTCGATCGGCGGTCCGCTCGATTGGCTGATCCAGCTGCTGCGCATTCTGACCCCGGTTGCCGCCTTTGGCTTGCTCGCCACGGCGGGCTGGCACCTGTGGCTCAGCATCAAGGACAAGCGGCGCTGGACGATGAAGCTCGGCGCGGTGCTTCTCATGCTCGCCGGACTGCTGCTGGTCTGGGTAACGCTGGCCTTCCACCTCTATGGCTTCGGGATGGTCTATTGATGGCGACGCAGCGCATCCGGGAATTGACGCTCGACCTGCGGGTCGAGCGCTTTCCCTATCACCAGCCGTTCCGCATTTCGGGGCATGTGTTCACCGAGACCGCGCTGCTTGTCGCCGAGATTTCGGACGGGATGCATGTCGGCCGCGGCGAGGGGGCAGGGGTCTATTATCTCGGCGATGACATCGATCATATGGTCGCCGAGGCGGAGCGCGTGCGGGCCGCGATCGAAGGCGGGGCGACGCGTGAGGCGCTCCAGCAGCTTCTGCCGCCGGGCGGCGCGCGCAACGCGCTCGACTGTGCCTTTTGGGATCTGGAGGCGAAGCAGGCGGGGCGTCCGGCGTGGGCGCTCGCCGGGCTCGATGCCCCGAAGCCGCTGCGTTCGACGATGACGCTCGGCGCCGACCGGCCCGAGGTGATGGCGAAGGCGGCGCTGGCATTCGATCCCGCGACGCCGGTCAAGGTCAAGCTGACCGGCGATGTCGAAGAGGATATCGCGCGCGTTGCCGCGATCCGTGCTGCGCGTCCCGATGCGTGGATCGGCGTCGATGCCAACCAGGGCTATACGATCGAGACGCTGCCCGAACTGTTGCCGGTGCTCGTCGCACACGGGGTGGCGGTGCTCGAACAGCCGCTGCGGCGGGGGCGCGAGGCCGATCTTGACGGGTTAGTGCGGCCGTTGCCGTTCGCCGCCGACGAGAGCGCGGTGACACTGGGCGACACCGCGGCGCTGGTCGGGCGGTTCGACGTCGTCAACATCAAGCTCGACAAGTGTGGCGGGCTGACCGAGGGTCTCGCCATCGCGCATGAGGCGCGGCGGTTGGGGCTCGAGGTGATGGTCGGCAATATGATGGGCAGCAGCCTGTCGATGGCGCCGTCCTATCTGGTCGGCCAGCTTTGCGACATCGTCGACCTCGATGGACCGATCTTTCTGGCGCGCGATCGCGAGCCGGGGGTCGTCTATCACGGCGGCATGATCGATTGCCCCGAAGCGATTTGGGGTGGCGCTTAATTTTTGTCCTAAATGGGTTGACATTTTTCTGATCAGGACAATAGTCGGCTCATACTAATTTCAAGGGTGGAGGGTGGAATGACGTCATCATTCCCGCTGACGCGTCGCGCGCTTGTCGCCGGCGCGGTGACGGCGGCTGTGTCGGTACCGATGATCAACCGGGGCGCTTATGCCTTTGCGGCGGCGCCGGGCCGGACCTATTCGCGCCGGGCGGTCGACTTGGTCGGCTCGTCGCTGGTCATCGACATGCTCGCGCCGCTCAAGATCACGATGTCGGCCGATTATATCGCGCATCGGCTGACCGACGCCGAAGCAGCCGAGTTCCGCGCGAGCGGTATCACCGGTTTTCACAACGCCTATGGCCTTGGCGGGCCGGACGCGAAGAGCCAGGCGCTCGAATATCTAGCCGGCTGGCAGGGGTTCGCCGGGCGCAACAGCCATGTCTTCACGCTGGTCGACGGCGTCGCCGATCTCGACCAGGCGAAGAAGGACGGCAAATGCGCGGTGATCATGGGCATCCAGAATGCCGAGCAGTTCGAGAGCGTCGAAGATGTCGCGCTGTTCCGCCGCCTTGGCCTGCGCTGCGCGCAGCTTACCTATAACAGCCAGAATATGATCGGATCGGGCAGCACCGAGCGCGTCGACGGCGGGGTCAGCGACTATGGCGCCGCGATCATCGCCGCGATGGAAAAGGAAGGCATGCTGGTCGACGTGTCGCATTGCGGCGACAAGACGACGCTCGACGCCATCGAAATCGCCAAGGGGCCGATCGCGATCACGCACAGCAACGCGCGTGCGCTGATCGACCATCCGCGGGTCAAGACCGACGCGGCGATCAAGGCGCTCGCAGCGAAGGGCGGGGTGATGGGGATCACCGGGGTGCGCATGTTCATCCGCACGACCGATCCGACCAATGTCGGGCACATGGTCGACCATATCGACCATGTCGCGAAGCTGGTCGGTATCGACCATGTCGGCATCGGGTCGGACGCCGACCTCAACGGCTATGACGATATGAAGCCGGAAGAATATGCGGCGCTGAAGGCCGGCTACAAGGGCAGCTATGCGTTTCGCGACAAGATCGACATCGACGGTTTCGATCATCCGAAGAAGGTCTTCGACCTGACCGAGGAGCTGATCCGGCGGGGCTATTCCGACGATAATATCCGGGCGGTGCTCGGCGGCAATTTCCGCCGGCTGCTTGCTCAAACCTGGGGGGTGAAGTCATGAGGAAACAGATCATATTGACGGCGGGCAGCCTGATCGCGCTGGCCGCGGCATTGCCGGCGCAGGCGCAGGAAGCGGCTTTGGCTGCGGCCGAAGCGGACGACGGCGTCATCGTCGTTACCGCGCAGAAGCGCGAGGAAGCGCTGCAGGATGTTCCGATCTCGATCACCGTCGTCAACGGCGATGCGCTGCGCGAGCAAGGCGCGGGGTCGCTGGTCGATTATGCGGGCTATGTTCCCGGAATGACGGTGATCAGCACGCAACCGGGCACCTCGATCATCTCGCTGCGCGGGATCGCGCCGGTGGGCTCGGCGCAGGCCGTGGGCATTTATCTCGACGATGCGCCGGTCGGGTCGAGCAGCCTTTATGCGCGCAGCGCGACCTATTCGCTCGACCTGATGCCCTATGACATCGCCGGGCTGGAAATCCTGCGCGGGCCGCAGGGAACATTGTACGGCGCCAGCTCGATCGGCGGGTTGCTGAAATACCGGACCGTCGCGCCGAGCACGACCGATTTCAGCGTCAAGGCCGGCGGCGAAGCCTTCACCATCGACCATGCGGGCAATCCGGGCTGGGCGGCGCAGGTCATGGTCAATGCGCCGATCATCCAGGACAAGCTGGGCGTGACCGGCAGCTTTTCGTGGCGCAAGACGCCGGGTTACGTCAGTTCGGTCAACAATCCGGCGCTGAAGGACGCCAATTCGGTCGAGCAGGTGGGCGGCCGGGTGAGCCTGCTCTGGAACGCGACCGAGGATTTCACGGTGCGCCTCGGCGGCATCTGGCAGACGATCGACGCGAACGCGACCAATGCGGTCATCTCGACCGTCGATGGCGTCCCGCTCGGCGATGGCTGGTCGTATAATGCCTTTTTGCCCGAGCCCTTCCACAAGAGCATAAACTATTATTCGGCGGTGCTCGACTATGATCTCGGCTTTGCGACGCTGACGTCGGTTTCGACCTATAGCAAGACGCGCACGGACAGCGTGCAGGATGCGACGTTGGTCTTCGGGATCGCGTTTGACGAGCTCACCGAGGGCGCCGTACCCGAAGGCCTCGCGCCGTTCAGCATCGGGCTCGATCTCAAGAAGTTCACCCAGGAAATCCGTCTCGCCTCGCCCAGCAACGATCGCTTCGAGTGGCTGATCGGCGCTTTCTATACGAAGGAAGACAGCGAGAATCATCAGCTGGTGCGGACCTTCGACTTTTCGGGCGAGCCCAATGCGCTCGACCCGGGCGCCATCATATCACTGCCCTCGACGTTCAAGGAAGCGGCGGTATTCGCCAATGCGACGGCCTATTTCGGTGACATGTTCGCCCTGTCCGGCGGCGTTCGCTACGCGAAGAACAAACAGGATTTCCAGCAGATCAGCAGCGGCCCGTTCATCGGCCCGGCCAATTTCACCGGCAAGTCCCAAGAGAATGTGTTCATTTACAGCATCAGCCCGCAGTTCCACATCAGCGAAGATGCGATGCTCTACGCCCGCGTCGCCAATGGCTATCGTCCCGGCGGCCCGAACGTCGTGTTCCCCGGGGTGCCGCCGCAGGTGAGAGCCGATACGCTGGTCAATTACGAGGTCGGCTTCAAGGGCAATTTGGGCCGCCAACTCGCGGTCGAAGTGGCCGGTTTCTATATGGACTGGAAGGACATCCAGGTCGTCCAGCCGTTCGGCGGCGTGACGGGGCAGGCCAATGGTCCGTCTGCCGTCAGCAAGGGCGTCGAGGGTACCGTGACCTGGCGGCCGGCCCGCGGGTTGTCGCTGGTCGCGAGCGCGGCCTATGCCGATGCGAAGCTGACCGCCGATGCCCCCGAAATTTCGGGCGTCGACGGCGCGCGCCTGCCCAGCGTGCCGAAATTCACCGGGTCGGTGCAAGCCGATTACAGCTTTGCGATCGGCGGCAATGCGACCGGCCGGGTCGGTGTCGGCGTGCGGCATTCGTCGAAGCTCGCTTCCTTGCCCTCGAGCAGCCCCGACAATCTGTGGTCGGATGCCTATACGGCTCTGGACGCCAATGCGGCGGTCACCTTCGACGACCATTGGACGTTGCGCATATACGCCCGCAACCTGGCCAACGAGCGCGCATCGACGCAGCGCTCCTATGTGCTTAATGCATTCGGGGCCCAAGCCTATCAGTCGAGCATTCCGCTGCAACCGCGGACGATCGGCGTCGCGGTCGACATGGCCTTCTGAGCGAATTGGAGTTGGAAAAGATGAATGCGCCGACGGGCAGGCTCACCGACAATTTCGTGCTGCCGCAGCCCTATCTGCTCTTCCTTGGTGACACGACCGAGGCGGGCTATGCCAAGACCGCTTTCGGTCTGGCGGATTGGGCACCCGATCGCTGCATCGGTGAACTGGCGATCGGCGGCTGCACGGTGACTGCCGGCCTGACGCGCCTCTCACCCGCCGAAGCGCGGACGGCGGGTGCGCGGTCGCTGGTGATCGGGGTGGCGAACCAGGGCGGAGTGATCGGCGAAAGCTGGATCGCCGCGCTGGTCGAAGCGATGGAGGCGGGGCTCGATATCGTCAGCGGGCTGCACGTCCGGCTGGCGAGCGTTCCTGCGCTGGCCGAGGCGGCGCGGCGGACGGGACAGCGGCTGATCGACATCCGCACCCCGCCAGCCGGGATTCCGGTCGGTAACGGGCGCAAGCGGAGCGGCAAGCGCCTGCTGACCGTCGGCACCGACTGTGCGCTCGGCAAGAAATATACCGCGCTGGCGCTGCATCGCGCGCTGGTGGCGCGCGGCATCGACGCCGATTTTCGCGCGACGGGCCAGACGGGGATCATGATCGCCGGCGGGGGTATGCCGATGGACGCCGTGATCGCCGATTTCGAGGCGGGTGCGGCCGAAATGCTGAGCCCCGACGCCCCCGCAGGCCATTGGGATGTGATCGAGGGGCAGGGGTCGCTGTTCAACCCCGCTTATGCGCCGGTATCGCTCGGCCTGCTGCACGGCAGCCAGCCCGATATGTTCATCGTCTGTCACGATCCGACGCGCAAGACGATCCTCGGCATGGAAAGCTTTGCCCTGCCGTCGGTGGAGGATGTCATCGACATGACGATCCGCCTGGGCAGCCGCACCAATCCCGCGATCCGTTGCGGCGGGGTGAGCTTAAACACGTCAAGCTTCGACGCCGAAGGGGCCGAAGCATTGATGGCGGCCGAACGCGACCGGCTCGGTTTGCCGGTCGCCGATCCGATCCGCGGCGGCGCGTCGTTCGACGCGCTCGTCGACAATTGTCTCGCATGAGTGTGGGCGATCCGGCAGCGGGAGGAAGCTGGTTCCAGCGCTTCCTGCTGCCGGGTTTCGCGCTGAAGGCGGTGATCATTGGCGGCGGCTATGCCACCGGGCGCGAACTGGCCGAATATTTCGTGCCGTCGGGGCCATGGGGCGGACTGGCCGCGATGCTGCTTGCGACGCTGGTGTGGAGCGTCGTCGCGGCGTTGACCTTTGCGCTGGCGCGGGCGCTGGGCGCCTATGATTATCGCAGCTTTTTCAAGGGGCTGCTCGGTCCGGCCTGGGTCGCGTTCGAGGCGGCGTACATCATCTTCGTCATTCTGATCCTCGCGGTGTTCGGCGCCGCGGCGGGGGCGATCGGGGCGGCAACCTTTGGCTGGCCCGAATGGCTGGGATCGCTGCTGCTCGCGGTATCGATCGTCGCGGTGGTCGCGTGGGGCACCGGCGCCGTCGAGCAGATGTTCAAATATATCTCGATCCTGCTCTATGCCGTCTATGGCCTGTTCCTCGTCCTTGCGCTCGCCAGCTTCGGCGGGCTGATCGGGCAGGGGTTCGCACAGGCACCGCCGCCAGCGGGCAACTGGATGGCGGGCGGGCTCACCTATGCGAGCTATAATATCGTCGGCGCGGTGGTGATCCTGCCGGTTTTGCGCCATTTGACCAGCCAGCGCGATGCGCTGGTCGCGGGGCTGATTGCGGGGCCGTTGTCGATGCTGCCGGCGATCCTGTTTTTCGTCGCGATGATGGCCTTTTATCCCGCGATCGGCGCCGAGACCTTGCCGTCCGATTTCCTGCTGCGCCAGATGACGGTGCCGGGGTTTCATGTGCTGTTCCAGGTGATGATTTTCGCCGCGCTGCTCGAAAGCGGGGCGGGGTCGGTGCATGCGATCAACGAGCGGATTTCGGGGGCGGTCGAGAGCCGCGGGCGTCCGGCACTCACTCCGGGGATGCGCGCCGCGATCGGTGCGGTCATCCTGGCCGGGTGCATGTTCGTCGCGGGGCGCATCGGCCTCGTCGACCTGATCGCCAGCGGCTATCGCTTCCTCGCCTGGCTGTTCCTGATCGTCTTTGTCGCGCCGCTTTTGACCGTAGGCGTCTACCGCCTGCTGCGCCGTGCCCCGCTTCCTTCATCGGAGATTCTGCCATGAAAGCCCGTCGCCTGATTGCCCTGCCGTTGTTGCTCGGTGCCGCCGTTCCGGCGTGGGCCGAGCCGCCGAAGGACCTTGCCGAAAAGGTCGAGGCGCTGCGACAGGAAATCGGCGCGCCGGGCGTGTCGATCGCGATCGTCGAACAGGGCAAGACGACGCTGTCGCGCGGCTGGGGCGTACGCAAGATCGGCGAGCGCGCGCCGGTCGATGCGCAAACGATCTTTCAGACCGGATCGACCGGCAAGGCGATGACCGCGGCGGCGCTCGCGATCCTTGTCGACGAAGGCAAGATCGGCTGGGACGACAAGGTCATCGAGCATATGCCATGGTTCCGCATGTACGACCCGTGGGTGACGCGCGAGATCACGATCCGCGACCTGCTTGTCCATCGCAGCGGGCTGGGGCTCGGGCAGGGCGACTTGATGTTCGTGCCGCGCACCCATTTGACGCGCAAGCAGACGGTCGAGCGTGTCGCCTTCCTCAAGCCCGCGACGAGTTTCCGTTCGGCCTACGCTTATGACAATATCCTTTACGCGGTCGCCGGGCAGCTGATCGAGGAAGTCACCGGTCAGACGTGGGAAGCCTTCATGCGCGAGCGCGTGTTGCGTCCCGGCGGCATGAAGAATGCGACGAGCGACAGCGAAGACCGGTTCCGCATAGCGAACCGGTCATGGCCGCATGCGCGATTGTCGGGGCCGCTGCGCGGATTGGGCGACCAGCAGGCGCTGAACGAGCGCGACGAGCTGGGCCGCAACGGCGCCCCGGCGGGCGGACTCGCGCTTAGCGCCGACGATATGGCGGCGTGGCTGAAGATCCAGCTTGCGCATGGCGCGCTGCCCGGCGGCAAGCATCTGTTCAGCGAAGCGCAGGCGGCCGAGATGTGGAAGCCGGTGACGATGATGCCGATCTCGCCGTTGCCCGACGCGCTCAAGCCCGCCGAACCGACGATGCAATCTTACGCGCTCGGCTGGCAGGTGCAGGATTATCGCGGCCACCAGATCATCTCGCACGGCGGCGGCGTCTTCGGATCGATCACGCGCGTCGTGATGATCCCGGACAAGAACGTCGGTTTCGCGATCATGATGAACAGCGAAGAAAGCGGCATGCTGCTCGGGCTGACGTACAAGCTGCTCGACCATTATCTCGGGTCACCCGACTATGGCTGGACCACGAAGTGGCAGGATTGGTATAAGGAGCGGCTGGAAGGCGGACGGCAATATCTGGCGCAGACGCAGGCCGCACCGGCCAAGGTCGGGCCGTCGCTCGACCCCGCGCGCTATGCCGGGCGTTACCGCGATCGCTGGTATGGCGATATCGTCGTCGCCGCGACGCCGCAGGGGCTGACGATCGACTTCACCTCGACCCCGCGGATGGCAGGGCGGCTCAAGCATTGGCAATATGACAGCTTCGTCACCGATTTCGACGATCCGGCCATCGAGCCTGCCTATGTGACCTTCGCGCTCGATGCCGAGGGCAAGGTGACCGGCGTGACGATGAAGGCGGTGAGCAAGATTGCCGACTTCAGCTGGGACTATCACGACCTTGACCTGAAGCCCGTCGAGGACAAGAAGTGAGGCGCGTCGCCGCCCTGCTGGCGGCGGCCGTGCTGGCGCTCGGCGCTGCTCCGGTGCTGGCGCAGGAGGCGGCGCGCGCCGATCCGGCGCCGCGGGCCGACCATCATATGCATATCCAGAGCAAGCTGATCACCGACCAGCTGCGCGCGATGCAGGCCGCCGAACCCGATATTTTCGACGGGATTGCCGCCGATCTGTTCGCCGAACGCACGGGCGCCGACGCGCTGCGCGAACTTGATCGGGCGGGTATCGATAAGGGGGTGCTGCTATCCACCGGCTATATGTTCGGCTTTTCCGCCGTGCCGATGGAGCCGGCGGTGCGGGCGGAGCGCATGCGCGCCGAAAACCGCTTCAACGTCGATGCGGCGCTGGCGTCGAAGGGGCGCCTCTTCGCTTTCGTGGGGATCAATCCGTTCGCCCCCAATGCGCTGGACGAGCTTGATTATTGGTCGCGGCAGCCCGGCGCATCGGGGGTCAAGTTGCACCTTGGCAACAGCGGTTTCGATACGGCGAACGCCGAACAGGTCGAAGCGCTCGGCCATTTCTTCGCCGCGGCAAACAAGGCGCGGATGCCGCTGGTCGTCCACTTGCGCGGCGCGGCGCCGTTCTACGCGGCGGGCGTAAACATCTTCATCGACCGCGTCGTTGCGCAGGCGGGCGACCTGCCGATCCAGATCGCGCATGGCGGCGGCTATGCCGGGATCGACCAGCCCACGCTCGACGCGCTGGCAGTCTATGGCGATGCGATTGCCCGCAAGGCGCCGGGGACGGCCCGCCTTGTCCTCGACATTTCGGCGGTGATGCAATTCGATCCGGCGAAGCTTCCCGGAGCCGGGAAATCGACCGAAACGCGTACGCATGACGAGATGCGCGCCGCCTATGTCGCCGGCATGCGCAAGACCGGGCTCGATCGCTTCGTCCTTGCCAGCGACTGGCCCGCGCTGGCGTCGCCGGCCGAATATTTCGCGCGCGAGCAGACGGTGCTGCCGGTGACGCCGGCCGAATGGACGCAGCTTTGCGGCAATCTGGCGCCTTATCTGCGGCCCGAGTGGATACGGACACGGGAGGCGCGCCGCCGCACGTTGAGCCGGTAATTCAGCCGGCCTGCTCGGCCATGCGCAGGCCGAGCGTCGCGGCGTTCTGGACCGCTTCCTCGCGGCTCGCCGCGCGCAGTTTGCGCATCACATTTTTGAGGTGCCATTTCACCGTTTCGGGGGCGAGACCCAGGGCGCGCGCGATTTCCTTGTTCGATTCGCCCGCCTTCAGCGCCCCCAGAATGTCGATCTCGCGTTCGGTGAGGAACGAGAAATCCTCGCCCGGCGCGGTGACATGCTGGCCTTCGAGCCGGTGGTCGCGGCGCGACGGATCGGCGAGCTTGAGCAGCGCGAGGAACGAGCCCGAGGAATAGGCCTCGCTGCAGAAATTCTGGACGGCGCGCACCCCGGTCACGTCGAGCACGTCGACGATCGTGCGGCGGAAACCGACGCTGGCGGCGTGGTTGAGAAAGCGGACGATTTCGAGCGCGACCATCTTGTCGCAGCGCCCGCTGAGCTGCGGCAGGATGTTGAACAGCGTCGCCGAGGCGCGCAGTTCGGCATCGTCGGCATGCGAGGCGAGCCGCAACAGCCGTTCCGCGATGAGGGTCAGGCGCGCGCGGTCGCCGAGTGCGATCGCTTCATAGGCGCGCATTTCGGAGAGCAGGGCAAAGGCGCGGCCCGGCGCCGACAGCGGATCGCGCACCGCCGCATCCTCGTCGGCGATGGCGACGACCGTTTCGGGGTCGATCGTCTGCGGCAGCCGCAGCCGTGCGCGTTCGATGATGCAGAGCGCCTTGAGCGGCGCCCAGCCGCGTTCGAAGGCGATTACCTCGGCACGGTCGATCAGCGCGGCCGCCTGGTCGGGTTGGGCGAGGCTCGCCGCGGTGCGGATGCTGACGAGGAACGCGTGGAGGAGCGCGTCCTGAAAACAGCTCTGCGCGAGAAGGGGGAGGGCGCTGGCCGCCAGTCCGGCCGCTTTGTCGAGTTCGTCGCGTTCATAGGCACAGCGGGCAAGCGCCGCATCGATCAGCGCGGTGGCGAGCGTGGGTTCGGCGATGTCGCGGCGCGCGGCGCTGAGCACGCGCTCGGCTTCGCCAAGCTGCCCTTGCGCCCGCGAGGTCGCGGCGCGCAGGCAGATGGCAAGCGCGAGCGGCAGGTCGAGGGGGTGTTTGGCGCCGCCGAGCGTCAACGGGCGAATGGTGTCGTGGACGAGGCCGAACAGCCCGCGCTTTAGCGCGCCCTGGGCCTGCACGACGCGGATCATGGCCATGGCGAACGCCGAAAGCGCGCCGGGCGATGCGAGCAGCCGGTCGCAGGTTTCGATGACCTCTTCTGGGCAGTCTTTGACAGAGGCGCGATGAAAAAAGGTCAGCGCGTCCGCCTCGCCGGCTTCGAGCCGGGCGATAGCGGCACCGGCGTCCGGGTGCGCGGTCAGGGTCAGGAGCCAGGCGTGAGCGCGCTGGAGGTCCGGCCGCGCGTCGATCTGCGCGGGGGTCAATTGAGCGATCCAGCGCGACAGCGGCTCGATTTCGCCGCGTTCGATCATCGCCATGGCAAGACCCGCGACCTGTGTTGCCGCTTCATCGAGGTCGCCGCACGCAAACAGCTGTTCGATCGCCTCGGCCGTGAAATCCTGCGCGGCATAATAGCGGGCGGCGACGCGGTGGAGCTGGGCCGCCTGCGCCGGATCGCGCGCGGCAAGGCGGCGCTGCAGCACGGCGCGGAACGCGGGATGGAGCCGATACCATTGGTCGCCCGGCGCCAGGGCATCGATGAACAGCCCTTGTGCCGCGAGGTCGTCGAGCAGCGTTGCCGGCTCCTTGTCGCCGCCGAGCAGGCGGCAGAGGTCGGCGTTGAGGCGCGGTGCGGCTGCGCAGCGTTGCAGGAAAAGCGACGCGGCGTCCGGCAGATCGTCTAACAGCGACGCCAGATGGTCGGCGATGCGGCCGGTCAGCAGCGGCCGGTCGGACATGGCGAGCGGGGCAGGGCGGCTCGCCGCCAGCCTCGCCCCCGCCGGCCAGCCTTCGAGAAAGCGATTGAGGTCGGCGCAGCCGCGCATGTCGATCGCCGTCCCCGCATGGCGCAGGAAAGCCAGCATCTCCTCATCGGACAGGCCGAGTTCGGCGCCGCCGATCCGCAGTAGCATGCCGCGGCTTGCCGCCGCATCGGTCTGCACCGAGGGCCGCGAGCGGCTCGACAGGATGAGGCGCAGTTTTTCGGGCGGATGGCGAAGCAGCCGGTTGAGCACCTCGATCGCGCGCGCGTCGGTCAGGCGGTCGATATCGTCGAGGACGAGCAGCAGCGGACCGTCGTTCGCATCGATCAGGCGCGCCAGCATCGCGGCAAGAAGTGCGGGCGACGCGGGACCAGCGGCGAAGCCGTTGTCCATTGCCGCGCCCTGTGCCAGCCGGATGGCTTCGAATATATGGCCGATCACGGCGGATTCATTGTCTTCGGGGTCGAAGGACACCCAGCCGGCGTACCAGCCCGCCGCTTGCGCCTCGGCGAACAGTGTCGCGCAAAAGGCGGTCTTGCCATATCCCGCGGGCGCCCGGACGGTGCAAATCTCATGCTCCGCCAGCACGTCGAGCCAGCCTGCGCGGCGGTCGCACCCGACGAGGTCGGCGGGAAAACGCGGCGGCGTGAACTTGCGCGGCATAAAGGGCGCGGCCGCATGCGCGCCTGCCGCTTCGCGCGGTGCCCTGGCGTCTGTCCTCGATCCCGGCTGGATGGTCATATGCCTGCCCCTCCATCTGTCCCCACTGGCTATCGCGCCTGCGCGCGATCGGCAAGATGAAGCGGTCATCCCCCCCATCGCTCCCCCCGTCGCCTTATCTGTCGCGCCGCCGCCAGTCGCCATAGCCTCCATCCCGACGAAGACCTGACGCAGAACGGGTCTCCAACCATGGGAGAGAAGGCGTGACCAACAAAGCTATTCTGGCAACCTGCCTGTCGACCACCATGCTGATGGGATGGCATGGCGCCGCATCGGCGCAAGAGGCACCCGCGGCTCCGGCTGAAACCACCGAAGCCGCCGAAACGGGCGGCGGCGGGATCGCCGAAATCGTCGTCACCGCGCAGAAACGCGAACAGAGGTTGCAGGATGTTGCCGCCGCGGTGTCGGCGATCGGTGGCGATGCGCTCGCGGCGCGCGGGATCAACGAAACCTCCGACCTGATGGGCGCGGTGCCGAGCCTCCAGATCTCGACCCCCTATGGCAAGACCCAGCCGAATTTCTCGCTGCGCGGGATTTCGGTCGCCAATGAATTTTCGGCGTCGACCGCGTCGCCGGTCGGCGTCTATGTCGACGAAGTCTATCAGAGCTTCCGCGCCAGCCACGGCGGGCAGCTCTACGATATCGACCGCGTCGAGGTGCTCCGCGGCCCGCAGGGCACGCTTTATGGCCGCAACACCACGGGCGGCGCGATCAGCTTCTTCACCCGGAAACCGAAGCTCGGCGAAGACGAAGGTTATTTCACGATCGGCTATGGCAATTACGACACCAAGACGGTCGAGGGCGGCTTTGAAAAGACGCTGATCCCCGACGTCCTCGGCATCCGCGTCGCCGGGACGGTCGCAAAGGGCGACGGCTGGCAATATAATCCCGCGCAGGATCGCCATGTCGCCAACACCGATTCGATGGCCGGCCGCATTTCGCTGCGCTGGAAGCCGACCGACACGCTCGACATCAACCTGAAAGTCTATGCCGCAAAGGACGATCCCTGGACGGCCAATGCCTATTCGATCGGCCAGTTTGCGAATGGCGAAGATATCGTCGGCTATTCGCGCTTCAATCCTGCGCAGAACGGCGGCCGCGCGCTGGGTAAGAACGAGGTGTCCGCCGATCAGGGCGGCAAGTCGCTCTCCTCGTCAAAGGGTGTCGCGCTCAACATCGCGCTGGAACTCAATGACTATTTTACACTGACCTCGATCACCGGTTATGACACGGGCAAGTATAGCATCTCGCCCAACGACTGCGACGGCTCGCCGCTGGACGTCTGCTCGATCCGGTTCAACAGCAGCAGCAGGAACTTCAACCAGGATCTGCGCCTGAACTATTCCGACGACAGTATCGATTTCGTCGGCGGGCTCTATTATGGCAAGGACACCATCAAGACGCGGAACGAACCCGACTTCTTCGGCGCGCTCCGGCCGATGCTGCTGGGGCTCGGCGTTCCGGGCAGTTACAACAACACCGCGATCGGAACCCCCGATTCGATCCGCGTGCTGCCCGCATTCGCGCTCGATCCGACCCTGACCCCGACATCGGCGGGCTTCTGCGATCCGGTCGTCGTCAACCCGAACGGCTTTTTCGACGCGCGGACGCTGGTCGCCTACCAGACCGACGCCGCGATCAACAACACGGGCAATTTCCCGGCCGGCGGCGCTTATTATCAGGGCTGCCTGGCCGCCGGCGCGGGACCGTTCGGACCCATTCTGGGCAAACAGCAGTTCGATATCCAGCGCCCGTCGAAGGCGATCTATGGCGACCTGACGTGGAAAGCGACCGACAAGCTGACCCTCGCGGTGGGCCTGCGCTACACGATGGACAAGGTGAAGTTCCGGAACGGCAGCACCTTCGTCTACGCGCTCGACGGCACGACGCCCGCGGTCAATCTGATCCCTTATGCCTTCCCCTATGACCCCAACCTGCCGAAGATGAACCTTAGCGAAAAGGCGAACCGCCTGACCGGCCGCGCCAACATCAGCTACAAGTTCACCGACGATGTCATGGGTTATATCCAATATAGCCGCGGCTATCGCAGCGGCAGCTATAACGGGCTGGCCTATCAGGGCACCAACCAGGTCTATTACATTCAGCCCGAGAAGGTGAATGCCTATGAAGGCGGGTTGAAGACGCAATTCCTCGACCGCCGCGTTCAGCTCAACCTGGCTGGCTTCTATTATGACTATTCGAACCAGCAGACGACGCAGGTGGTCGGCGCCACCACCTTTACCCGCAGCGCCAACGGCCGGGTCTGGGGCGGCGAGGCCGAATTGACCGTCGCGCCGGTCGACGGCGTGCAGCTCAATGCCTCGTTCGGCTATCTCAACAGCAAATATAAGGGCAATGTCGTCGATCCGAATGACCCGGCGACCCAGTTCACGCGCAACGTCAACGGCAACCCCTTTCCGAACGCGCCGAAGGTCACATTCAACGCGGGCTTCGACTGGGATATCTTCGACCATGGCGACAGCAAGCTGACCTTGCGCGGCGATGCGAGCTACATGGGCAAATATTATTTCGACGCCTTTGGCGACTATGGGCTGGACCCCTGCGACAAGCCCGGCGCGCCGGGAGCGGTGCGGCCCGCCGGGGTGGCCTTCACCTGCGGCAATCCGGGCTATTGGCTCGTCAACAGCCGCCTGACCTACAAGGCCAACGACAATCTGTCGGTCAGCGCGTGGGTCAAGAATCTGACCAACAAATATTATTACACCTACGGGCTCAATATCGATGTCTTCGGGCTCGATTATCTGAACCGCGGCACGCCGCGTACCTACGGCGTCGAAGCGACGTTCAGTTTCTGAACCTCCGGAGCAGGGAACGGCGGGCACCCCTCCCGCCCGCCGTTCCCGACCCGGGCCATTTTACAAGAGGAGCATCGGATGATGCGTTTTACGGGCAAGACGGTCCTGATTACTGGCGCCGCGCGCGGCATCGGGCTCGCCGCTGCGCAGGAATTCGCGCGCGAAGGGGCATCGGTCACGATCACCGATATCGATGCCGACGAGGCTGAGGCCGCGGCCGCTGCGATCCGGGCGGAAGGGCTGAAGGCCGAGGCACGGCGGCAGGACGTGGCCGATGAAGCCGGATGGACGGCGCTGATTGCAGAAATCACCGGCCGCGAGGGCAAGTTCGACATCTTGGTCAACAATGCGGGCATGGGGTTCCTGAAGTCGGTCGTCGATACCGACATTGCCGAATGGCAACGGCTGATGGCGGTCAATCTGGAGAGCGTCTTCCTGGGCGTCCGTGCCGCGATCGCGGTGATGAAGGAACGGGGCGGGGTGATCGTCAACGTCGCGTCGATCGCCGCCAACGTCGCCGAGCCGCTGTTCCCGGCCTATAATGCCAGCAAGGCCGGGGTCGCGATGCTGACCAAGGCGGTCGCGGTCGATTGCGCGCGCAAGGGCTGGCCGGTGCGGATCAACTCGCTGCACCCCGGCTATTGCGAAACCAAGCTGGTCGCCGATGCGGTGGGGACGCTGGGCGAGGATGCCGCGGGTTTCGCCGCCGCGACCGTCGCCGCGATTCCTTATGGCCGCATGGCCACGCCGCGCGAGATCGCGCGCCCGCTGTTGTTCCTCGCCAGCGACGATGCCGCATATATGTGCGGCAGCGAGCTGATCGTCGACGGCGGCTACACCGCAGTTTGACCAATGAAATCAATGAAAAAGGGATCGGGGTTATGAGCAAAAAGAAACCTGTCATCGTTTATGGCGCCTCGGGCTACACCGGCCGTCTTGTCTGCGAATATCTGCGCGAGCTGGGCATTCCCTTCATCGCTGCGGGGCGCGACAAGCAGCGCGTGCAGGAGGTGATGGACAAGGTCCCCGGCATCGAGACCGCCGACTATGAGGTCGTCGAGGTCGAGCATGACGTGAAGGCGCTGACCAAGCTGTTCAAGGGCGCCAGTGTCGTGTGCAACATGGTCGGTCCCTTCATCAAATATGGCCCCGAGACGGTCGAGGCGTGCCTCGACGCCGGCGTCCATTATCTCGACACCACCGGCGAGCAGGACTGGATGCTGCTGGCGCAGGAAAAATGGGGCGATGCCTTCGCCAAGAAAGGCCTGCTGCTGTCGCCCTGCGTCGCGCAAATGTACACGACCGGCGAGATTGCGGCGAATATCGCGCTGGAGACGATGCCGGGGCTCGACACGCTCGACATGCTGGTGCTGTGGAAGGGGTTCCCGACCTATGCCTCGGTCCAGACGATCTTCACGATCCTGAAGGCCGACTGGTATTATCTTGAAAACAATCAATATGTTCAATGGCCGACGCTGACCGCGACCGAATGCCAAGTCCCCGGCCAGCATGCTACCGCGCTGACGCTGCCGTGGGGTGGCACCTCGCACCCGATCTGGTTCAAGCAGGATCCGCGGGTGTCGACCGTGAAGGTTTATGGGGGGGTGTTTGCGCGCGAGGTCATGGACAATGTTGTGGCCATGACCAAGATGATCGATACCGATATCAAGCCCTTACCGTTCAAGGAGCAGGAAGCGGCGCTCGCGAAAATGGCCGAATCGGTGCAGGGCGACATGCCGCCGCGCGAAAATCCGCGCCTCAACACGAGCATCGATTCTGTTTATGCGTCAGGCCCGCTTGGCCGCGCGCATGTGCTGATCCATGGCAATTGCAATTATAAGCAGACCGGGCTGATGCAGGCATGGGCCGCGGCGAACCTGCTCCAGCAGCCGCCGCGCCGCACCGGATTTGCTTCGGCCTGCCAGGCTTTCGGGCACCGCGAGATATTGGGCGCGCTGCGCCAGTTCGGGCTCGTCCTGAAACCGATCGTCACGGTCCACGACTGAGGAGAAGGGCTGATGCGGCTGGTCGACTGGCTCGACAAGGGGGCGTCGCTCGGCGTCGATGCGCCCTGCCTGACGATGGACGGGAAGAGCCTGTCCTATGGCGCGGTGCAGGCGCTGACCCACCGTGTCGCGCGCGGGCTGAACGGCGCGGGGATCACGCCGGGCAAGCATGTCGCGATCCTGTCGGGCAACGATCCGGTCGCCTTCGCCTGCGTCTTTGCCATTTCGCGCGCCGCCGCGGTGTGGTGCCCGATCAACCCGCGCAACGAAGCTGCCGAGAATGCTTATGTCCTCGACAATTTCGACTGCGACGCCTTGTTCTTTCATTCGAAATTCGCCGAACTGGTCGATGCGCTGCGAAAGGATCTGCCAAAGCTGGAGGTCATCGTCTGCCTCGATGCCGAGCAGCCCTTTGCGCCATCGCTCGACCAGTGGCTGGCGGGCGTTGCCGACGTCCCATTTACGGCGGCGCCCGTCAGCGACCTGGCAATGCTGCCCGGAACCGGCGGGACGACGGGCCATCCCAAGGGCGTGATGCTGACCAATCGCAATCTCGAGGCGATGACCGCGCTGACCCTGATGGGCTATCCGTTCGAAGGGCGGCCGGTCTATCTGGCGATGGCGCCGCTGACCCATGCGGCCGGCGTGCTCGCCTTTCCGATCATGGCGCATGGCGGCGAGATCGTGATCATGCCTTATCCCGATATCGGCGAATTCCTGACGCTCGCCGCGCGGCACCGGGCGACTCACACCTTCCTGCCGCCGACGCTGATCTATATGCTGATCGACCATCCCGATCTGGCGGCGACCGACCTCTCTTCGCTGATATGCTTCTGGTACGGCGCGGCGCCGATTTCGGCGGCGCGGCTGGAGGAGGCGATCGGCAAGCTCGGCCCGGTGATGGCGCAATTGTTCGGGCAGACCGAGGCGCCGATGATGATTTCGATGATGGCGCCGAAAGATCATTTCCGTGCCGACGGATCGGTGGCCCGCGACCGGCTGTCGTCGGCGGGCAGGCCGGGGCCGCTGGTGCAGGTCGCGATCCTCGGCGACGATGGCACGGCGCTGCCGCAGGGTGAGCGCGGCGAGATCGGCGTGCGCGGTTCGCTGGTGATGGACGGCTATTACAAGAACCCCGCCGCGACCGCCGAGGCGACGGTGAATGGCTGGCACCGCACCGGCGATATCGGCTACCTTGATGCCGACAATTTCCTCTTCATCGTCGACCGCGCCAAGGACATGATCATCACCGGCGGCTTCAACGTCTATTCGGCCGAGGTCGAGCAGGCGCTGCTGTCGCATCCGGCGGTCCAGGACGGCGCCGTGTTCGGGCTGCCCGATGACAAATGGGGCGAGCGCGTCTGTGCTGTGGTCCAGCTTCGCGCGGGGCAAAGCGCCGGTCCGCAGGCGCTGATTGCGCACGTCAAGGCGGCGATCGGCAGCGTCAAGGCGCCGAAGGAGCTGGAGATATGGGACGACCTGCCGCGTTCGAAAGTCGGCAAGGTGCTGAAGAAGGATATTCGCGCGCAGAAGCTCGCCGAACGGGAACAGGTACGCGGCGGCTGATCGATCGTTCGCGGCGCTGGACTATCGTGCGATAGTCCGTATGGAATATTGTCTGTGACGACCGACATTCCATCGATTTCGACCTTTTCGGACCAGGGTATATCGGGTCCGTTCGATCCGGCGCAGAATCCGTCGAAGGCGGCCGCCTTCTGGCTGCGGCGTGACATCGTGCGCGGGGTGTTCGAACCGCATGAGCGGTTGAAGGTCGAGCATCTCGTCCAATTTTATGGCGTCGGGCATAGCCCGATCCGCGAAGCGATCCTGCTGATGTCCGAAAGCGGGCTCGTCATCCACGAGCATCAAAAGGGCTATCGGGTCGCGCCCGTGTCGCTCGACGATTATGACGATGTGCGTGCGGTCTACCAGCGGCTCTACAAGCTGGCGATCGAGATGGCGATCGACCTCGCCGACGATGCGTGGGAGGAGAGCGTGGTGGTTCAACTCCACCGCGCGTCGAAGGCGAAGGTCGCGCAGCCGGGCGGCGATCCGCAGTCGCGCGAGCAATGGCAGCGCACCTATTGGGAGTTCCACGGCACCTTGCTCGCGGGCTGCCGTTCGCCGCTGCTGATGCAGATGCTGGGCGATATCGGCTTCCGGCTCGAACGCTATGTCAACCTGTTCGCGTCGCCGAGCGAGAGCCGTGCGAGCGCCGACGAGGACGTGCTGGGCAAGCATCGCGCGATCGTCGACGCGCTGGTCGCGCGCGACAAGCCACGCGCGCTGGCGCTGATCGACGAATATTTTGCCGCCAATGAGCCAGTGCGCAATTCGATCATCGAAAAACTGAAGCTTGAGGGCGGGAAGAAGCGGCGGCGCCGCGCGGCCGATTGATCAGCCGGCGGCTTCGATCTCGATTTGCATCGCGCCGCTGGCGGTCGCCCGGATCGTAACCCGCTGACCCGCCGCATCGATGTCGATTTCGGCCGGCACGCCTTCGCAGCGGACGACGAAGCCATTCGGATATTGGATGCGGGGTATGTAGAGGTCGGTCACGCCGCGGATCGCGGCGTCGGCCTGTAGTTCGGCGGTGAATAGCCGGGTCTTGCGGTCGAAGCACACCGATGACAGCCGGCCCTGCGTGCGCCGCACATAAGGGCGGCTGAACCCCGCGACGGCGCGGCCGCCGTCGTCGTTCGCGCTGTCCTGCTGGTCGCGCGAGAAGATCGACAGATCTTCCTGATTCCACCCGTCGCCGACGCGCAGATCGTTGCGGTTCGAGGCAGTGTAGTTCCACTGGGTCGAATGGAGCCCGAGCGCATCCATCGCGTCGTACATCAGGCTCAGCGCCGCTTCGTGCTGATCCCACACGCCGTCGCGCTCGCCCGCTGCCCAGCGGGCATAGGCTTCGCCTTCGGACAGATCGTAGGGGATGCCGAATTCGCCGATCAATGTCGGGGCACCGCCGGGGAATCGGGCGCTCTCGGCGGCGAAACTGCCAAGCTGGCGGCGATAGCGCGCGGCGATCGCCTCCGACCCGCGCTCGGCATCGCCGGTGGCGGCGTCGCGGTGGTTCGCGGGGTCGAAGCGCTTCAGATAGAGCATGGCCATGTCGTACCAATGGCTTGCATTGACGGTGCGTTCGGGCAGGTCGGCCGGAAAGCGGCGGCCCGCGATATGCGCGAAGACATCCATTTCGGCGAACAGGGTCCAGCCCGGCTGGTGCCGGCGGATCGTGTCGGCGACCTGGTGGAAGAAGGGACGATAGATGTCGTGCGTCGGATCGATCGCGGCGAGCCGGTCTTCGCCCGTCGCGACTGTGGTGCCGTCCGCGATGCGGTAGAGCCCCGCCGCCTCGAACGGGCAGCCGTGCCCGTCGCGCCAGATCGACACGCCGCCGGGGTTGAAGACCTGCGTCGTCGTCGGCACCGCGGCGCCCGCGGCGTCGCGGGTGAGTACGGGCACCTCGACGCTCAGCCCGCGCGCCATCGCGATAGCATCGAGCGGCGCGAGCGCCGGGCCGATGCGTGGACGTTCGGGGTTGGTTTCGGACATGGCGAGATGGCGATAGGCGATCGCTTGTCCCGCCCAGCCGAGGCTCGGTTCATTGAGGCTGTCGAAACCGAGGACGTGCGGCATCGCGGCGAGCCGCCGCGCGACCTGATCGACCGCGCCGAGATAATGGCCCTGCAGATAATCCTGCACATTGACGCCGCCGATCCGGAAATCGGGGGTGACGGTGCGTCCTGCCCAGAACAGCGTCCACATGATACCGTTGGCGGGCAGGCGATAGTTCGACCCCCAGCTCATCTGCGGATAGGCGGCCTGCAGCTTTTCGGGTGACGCATAGTCGTAGCGCGCCTGCATGACATGCGCGGCGCGCGCGGCGTCGAATCGGGTGAAGTCGAGCCCGACCGCCTCGAACGCCCAGCCGGGGGCACCGTCGCCGCCCGACATGCGGCTCCACACGTCCTGATGGAAGTCGACGAAGAGGAAGAGGCCATGCTCGCCGGCCTTGCGCGCGATTTCGGTCAGATAGTCGAGATAGGCGGTGTCATATTCGCCCGGCCCCGCATGTTCGACCGCCTCCCAGGTCGTCAGCAGGCGCAGCGTGTTGAAACCCCAGCCGGCGATGCGGCGGAGATGCTCGTCGGCCTCGGCGAGCGGGAAGGGGCGGCCGATGAAGGAGACCGTCCGGTGATCGGAAAAATCGCTATAAACGTCGGTGCCCTGACCGGGCGGAACCTTGCAGTCGCCGCCAAGATTGACGCCGCGCAGCATCACCTGTCCGCCATCGGTATCGAGGAAGAGCGGGCCGTGCTGGCGGACGAACGGCCCGGTCATGCGCGCTTCGGGATGATGCCGAGCCGTTCGGCGCGCTCGCGCCATTCGAGGCCGCTGTCGGGCCATGGCTCGGGGGCGGGAATGCGTCCGCCCGCGAGCGGCCAGGTGACCGGGGTGGCCCCGCCGTCGATGATGCCGCCGTCGGGGATCGCGTCGCGGTCGACCGACGGGTGCGCGCGCGTGCCGCCGCGGTGCGACCCGTCGGCGAAATAGATGGCGGTATAGACGCGGCGTGTGTGGTCGGAGCGGTTCGCCTTGGCCATATGTGTGGTGTAGCCGCCGTGGAAGATCACGTCACCCGGTTCGCATTCGATGAACACCGGCGGCGTATCGGCATATTTGTCGACAAGGCGCTTGCCGTCGCCGGGGGTGCCGAAGATGTCGATAAACTCCGCGTCGCCCTGATGCGAGCCGGGGACATAGCCCATGCAGCCCATTTCAGCATCGACCTTCATCAGCGGAATCCATGCGGTCGCGGTGTCGCGTTCGACGATCGGCCAATAGGGCTGGTCCTGATGCGCCTCGGTCTCGCGCCCGCCGGCCTCCTTGTAGAGCGCCTGATCGTGCCATAGCCGTACCCGGTCGGCGCCGAGCAGCGCCGCAGTGACTTCGCCGACTTTCGGGTGGAAGGTGAGCGGGCGGACGCCGGGGAAATCTTCCCAGATATACTGGCACTGGAGGAAGCTTTGCTCATAGGGCGATTTCTCGTCGAGCGTCCGCGTGTCGTTTGCCTTGCGTTTGGCGACCGCTTCGTCGACCGCGGCGGCGTAGACAGCGAGTTCGTCAGCGGGGATTACGCCGGGAACATGAACGAAGCCATCGCGGCGGAAGGCTTCGGCAAAAGCGGCGAGTTCGTCGGCGGTCACGGCCGTTTCCCGTCCTTCAGGATCGGAAACTGGCGATCGGGATCGGTCTGCGGCACACGCGCGCCGTCCCTCGTCCACGCCTCGGCGCCGTCGGGAGCATATTGGAGGATATAGGCCTTGCGCACCGTTCCTGCCTTCAGGTTCGGGCCGGTGCGATGCGGGGCGAGCGAGGAGAAGATGATGATGTCGCCGCGCTTGCCGGGCGCGGGCACGGCATCCTCGGCCTCTTCGAGGCATTTGAGCCCGATCGGGGTGATCCAATGTTCGAGCGTGCCGAGCTTGTGCAGCCCGGGCGCGATCCACGGGCAGCCATTGTCGACGTCGACATCGACGAGCGGGATCCAGAAGGTGAGATACTGCTGCGGCTCGATGAAGGTGTAGCCATTGTCCTGATGCCAGGGGAATTCCTGTGGCACGCCCGATTTCTTATAGACCGACTGGTCCCAATAGAGGCGGACGTCGGGGCCGATCAAATCGTGGCAGACGTCGGCGATCACCGGATGCGCCGCGAAGGATTTCAGGATCGACGACTGTTTGACGACATGGCCGGTGAAGGTGATCGCGTCGGCGGTGGAAATGCCCTCGCGGCCTTCCTCCTTCGCGCGGATCGCCATTTCATGCTGATGTTCGAGCGGGTCGATCGCCGCCTCTACTGTATCGAGTTCGGCATCGCTGAACGCGCCGCGCAGGATGAAATAGCCCTGCTCGTCGAACTGCTTTTTCTGCTCGGCTGTCACCAGACGCATCGGAGTGTCGGGTGCGTCGGTCCACGAAAAGCCGTGGTTCTGCGGGTGAATGCGATAGGGCGCGGTCATGCGGCTTCGGCCTCCTTGCGGCGGATGGGGATCCAGCGGTTGACGGGTGCGAGCGATGCCGCGGCTTCGGGATTGATTGCCTCTGTGCCGGCGCGGGCGAAGTGATAGACCATCGCGGCGCGGCGTTCGGCGGCGACATTGTCGGTCGACATGTGCATCAGATAGGAGTGGAAGAAGAGGACGTCGCCGGGCTCCATCAGCGCCGGTTCGCGGGCGCTGTCGTCCTCGCTGACGATTTCGGTATAGGCGCGGTTCGCGGCGGGGCGGCGGTCGGGGACATGGTCGTGGATCGGGCCCTTGTGCGAGCCGGGCAGCACCCACAGACAGCCATTTTCCAAGGTGGCGCGGCTCAATGCGAGCCAGACGCCGACCTGCGGCTGGCGGTCGAAGCGGAAATAATAGCTGTCCTGATGCCAGGGCTGGCCGATGACGCCGGGGTTCTTGAAGATGAACTGGCTCTGGAAACAGTCGATGTCGGGGCCGAGCAGGCCTTCGACGACGTCGGCGACGGCGTCGCTCCCGGCGATTTTGCGGGTCATGCCTTCGGTATGGCAGTTGAAGACCTTGGCGATGCGGTCTTCGGGATTGCGCGCCGTCGGGCTCGGTTCCTTTTCGGGGAAGATCGCATAGTCGCTGGTGCCGGCCTGATAGATCGTCTCGCCCGGGTGGCTTTCGGGGGGATGGGCGCGGATGCGCGCGATCACCTCATCCTCGACCGCCTTGGCGGCGGCGGCATCGACCAGGCCGCGGATCACGAAAAATCCTTGCTTGTTCCAAGCCTTCAGGCGCGCTTCGGCATCCATGACTCTCTCCTTGCGAGTCGCTATAATATATCTATTTTGTCGTTTAAAGCTATTTTTAGATCTATTTTATGCGCTCCGGCGCGCCGCCAGCTCGGCGACGATCGCTTCGTGGGTGCCCTTGCGGATCGGGTAGAAGATCATCGCGATGCCGCCGAGGACGAAGCCCGCGCCGGGCAGCCAGATCATGATGTCCTTGATCCCGGCGATCGTCTCGGTGCTTTGCTGGGCATTGGCGACATAGCCGACGCGTTCGAGGAGCCAGCCGAACAGCCCGGCGCCGACCCCCAGCGCGACTTTCAGAAAGAACTGGAACAGGCCGAAGATGAAGCTTTCGGTACGCTGTCCCGTCTTCCACTCGCCATATTCGACGGTATCGGGCAGCATCGACCAGAAGGTAAGCGCCATGCCGAGCGTGCCAAGGCTCCACACCAGCAGCCAGACGGTCATCACCAGCGGGGTGCCGAAGTCGCCGACCGCGAAGATGGTGAGCAGGGTGAGGCCGACGGCGGTGCCCGCGAACCAGGCGCCGCGCTTGCCGATCACTTTGGTTATCCACACCCACATCGGGATGGCGATCAGCCCGACCGCCGACATGCCGACAAGGGCGGTTCGCGATGCGGGTTCGTCGTTCAGCACATATTTGAAATAATAGAGCACCGACTTGCCGAGCGCGACCGAACAGACGAACGCCGCGACGGTGGCGGCGATGAGCACCCAGAACGCGGTGTTCGGGGCGAGCGCGCGCCAATATCCGCCGAGGCTGAGCCGGGGTTCGCTGCCGGGCGTTTCAGGCGGTTCGCGGGTGATACGGAAGACGAGCGGGAAGAACAGCGTCGCGACGACCGCGAAGACCGCGGCGGCCCAGGTGAAACCCTCGGTCGCGCTGCTGCCGCCGAAGCGGGCGACGAGCGGGAAGGTGAAATAGATGATCGTCAATGCCGCGAGGACGCCGAAGATCATCCGCCAGCCGGCGATCGTCGAGCGTTCGTCGCTGTTGTCGGTGAGCCGCGCGTTGAGCGAGGTGTAGGGGATGGTGACGACGGTATAGGCTAGGCGGAAGACGATGTGGGTGAACAGCATCCAGAGGACCAGCGCCGTCCCCTCGAAAACGGCCGGGCGCCAGTAGAGCAGGATGAAGGCGAGGCCGAGCGGGACACAGCCGAAGAGGATATAGGGACGATAACGGCCCCAGCGGCTGCGCGTGCGGTCAGCGATCGCGCCCATCACCGGATCCGACAGCGCGTCGATGATCGACGCGACCATATAGATGAGCCCCGCCGTCGCCGCCGGAATGCCGACCGCGTCGGTGTAGAAAAAGAGCAGGAAGATCGAGACGCTCTGCCAATAGATATTGCTGGCATAGTCGCCGAGGGTGAAGCCGATCTTCTTCGCGGTACTCAGCCGGTGCTGGCTCATGGCTTTGTCTTCTCCGTGGCGCGGCGGGTGTTCGCGGTGCGTTCGACGGCGTCGAGGCGCGGGGCGTCGCTATCCTGATCGATTGCCGCCGATCCGGCGTGGATGCGCAGCAGATTGTCCTTGCGGTCGACCTGCGGCCAGTGGAGCAGGCCGCGTCCGTCCGGGTCGCCATGCTTGGCAAAATTGACCCAATAATCGCCCATCAGTCGCGCCGCTGTACGGTCCGACGGCCCGGCGGAGGCGGGCAGGTTGCCGAACAGATAGGCGAGTTCGCTCGCATGGCCTGCGCCCTTCCGCTTTGCGCGGTCGGTTTCTGCAACATGATCGAAGATATAGCGCCACGCGGGTGCACCATGATCGCGCATGATGCGGGCGTAACCGCGCGCGGCTTCGTTGAAGAAATAATCGTCGATCAGGGCGGGGGGCAGGGGATCGCCATAGGCCCGGCGGAACTCGGCAAGGTCGGCTTCGCCGAGCTGGCTTTTCAGATAATCCATCATCGCGGACGCAAAGGGTTCTTCGCTGAGTTCGGCGCCGGTGGTGCCGACGATGAAGGGGATTTTTGGGACATTGCCGGCGGTGAAGCGATCGATCGGGTCGGCGAGGACGCTCTGTCCGTCGATGATCGGGCCGTTGAAGCGGTCGGCCTGCATGTCCCACATTGCGAGCTGACCCTGCACCGCATCGGCGGGCAGCGCGCGCAAGGCGGCGGCGTCGGGCGCTGTCAATCCGGCCCTGGCGGCGAAGGCCGTGCCCGCCTTCTCGCCCGAAATGCGCGTCGGGCGGTCGGTCGACAGGCGGGCATAGGGTTCGCGGTTGGCGCCGGACTGGACGATCGCCTTGTGGAACAGCCCCTCGCCGAGCGGCGAGGCCATCAGGAAGTCCACCGCCGCCCCGCCGGCGGACTCGCCAAAGATGGTGATATTTCCGGGATCGCCGCCAAAGGCCGCGGCGTTCGCGCGGACCCAGTGCAGCGCCGTGATCATGTCAAGGAAGGCGAAATTGGCGTGTGGCGTGCCGCCCGCTTCGGCGGTCAATGCAGGGTGCGCGAAGAAGCCGAAGCGGCCGAGGCGGTAGTTGAAATTGACGACGACCGCGCCGCGCCGCGCGAGGTTCGCGCCGTCGAGCGTCGGCGATGCCGCCGATCCGGCGACGAAGGCGCCGCCGTGGATGTACACCATCACCGGCAGCTTGCGCGCGGCTTTGGCGGGGCGCCAGAGGTTGAGGTAGAGGCAATCCTCGCTCATCGGTTGGGTCGAGGGCGCCGCATCGCCGTCGAAACGGACCTGCGGGCAGTCGTTGCCGAATTCGGCGGCGGCGCGCGTTCCGGTCCAGCGCGTCGCGGGGGCGGGCGGGCGCCAGCGCAGGTCGCCGACGGGCGGTGCGGCATAGGGGATGCCCGCGAAGCCTTCGACGCCATTGTGAGCGCGGCCTTCGAGCGTGCCGGCCGGGGCGGTCAGCGCCACCGCCTCGCCCGCGAGCGAGCGGGCATGCGCGGACGGGATCAGCAAGGCGGCGGCGATCACGGCCAGGCCAATGCGCATCAGGTCGCGATGCACACGGCTGCTTGGGCTTCGGCGAAACATTGGCGCGCGACTTCGATCAAAAAGGCGGACTCGGTCCATCGATCGCTCTCCTCGCGCATTGCCCCGTCGGGGCCGGGCACCATCTTGGGATAGAAGGCCCGCGCCGGCAACAATTCGGGGTGGACGGCGAAATAGTCGCCCGGCGCGGAATCGCGCAGGAAGCCCGCAAAGCTCGCGGTCCACATGCGGCGGTAATAGTCGAGATGGCGTGCTTCGGCGGGGTCGCTCGCGGTCAGTTGGCCGAAGGCGTTCGACGAGACGCGCAGGTGCATGAAGCGGGTGCGTTCGAACACCGGGCGCATCGCGTCGAACTTCATATCCATGTCGCCATAGGTCAGTTCGTGCCCGATGTACCAATGGCCGAAATCGCCGTTGAAGCGCAGTTCGGGCAGTTCCTTGATCAGGTCGAGCGTGCGCCGGATATCCTGCGTCATCGTCGCGCGGTGCGTTTCGAGATAGATGGGATGATCGAGCGCCGCCGAAATATCGAGCATCGCCTCGGCAAGCCGCAGCATCTCCCGGTCGCTTTCCAGCCCGGTGCCGAGCTGGACGGTCGAACAGTCGCAGCCCGCGTCGTGCCACTTCATCGCGGCGTCGGCCATCTGGTCGACATCGTCGAAGATGCGCATCAGCCCCGTCGGGATCAGTCCCGCGTCGATCGCCGCTTGCGGTTCGAGCGTCTGAATCGCTTCATAGCCCGCCGCCTTGACCGCGGCGTAGATGGCGGCGCGGTCACCCCGCGGCCCTTCCGACCATTCGGGCAGCTCGGCCGGCGTCAGGAAGCTGATGCCGGCGAGCAGCCGCGGCGCCGCCGCGCTGCCGTCGTTCGTGTTCGCCGGTTCAGAATGCGACATCGAGCGCCGCGCCGATGATCCGGCGCGATTCATAGACGCGATACTGGTTGAGCGTGCCGTTGGTGTTGTTGAAGGCGAAGGTGCGGAAATTCTCGTCGGTCAGATTCTTGCCGAACACCGAAAGCTTCCATGCGTCGTTCGCCGCCCCGATGCCGATGGTCGCGGCGAGCAGGCCATAGCCGGGCTCGTTCACATCGACATAGTTGGGAAAGCCGATCACCTGTTTCGAACGATAGTTGAAATTGACGCTGGTGCTGAGCTTCAGCGAACCGCCGACCGGCTGCGCATAGTCGAGGCCGACATTATAGGCCCATTTGGGCGCGAAGGGCAGCGGCATGCCGGTCAGGTCCTGGACCCCGCCGATGCAGCCCTGCGCTTGCGTCTGGCCCCCCGCGCAGGGCGCGCCCGGAAAATCGCCCCATTTGGCCTTGGTGTAGGCCACCCCGGCGCTGAGAAACAGGTCGGCGTCGCGGATCGGGCGCCAGCTCAGCTCCGCCTCGAACCCGCGCGTCTTCGCATCGCCGTTGGTGAGCGGGAAGGTCAGCGCGATCGGGTCGCGGCTGGCGGTCTGATATCCTTTGATGTCGGCATAATAGCCGGTGAGGTTGAAGGTCAGGCCGGCGTCGGGGAATGCGGTGCGCAGGCCGACTTCATAGCTGGTCGGGCGTTCGGGACCGACCGGAAGCAGCGCCTTTACCGCGATATTGCTGTCGAAACCGCCGCCCTTGTAACCGCGCGTCACCGACGCGAAGCCCATGATGTCAGGGGTGAATTTATACTGGAGCGCGGCGCGCCAGGTCAGTGCGTCGTCGCTGCCGCTGACGCTCGCGCTGTCGGTCGCCAGCGTCAGCGTGTCGAGCCGTGCCTTGTCGACGCGCTGCTTTTCGTTGAGCCAGCGGCCGCCGAGAGTCAGCGTCAACTGGTCGGTGAAGTTGAAATTCGCCTGTCCGAACACCGCCATGTTGCGCGTCGCGACGTCGACATCGACCTCGCGGTTGAAGAAGGGGAGGAAGAAGAGCGTCGGGAACAGCTGGTTGGTGTAGCTGTCGACGGTCTGGCGGAAATAATAGAGGCCCGCGACATAATCGACGAAGCCGCCGGCCGGCGACGCGATGCGCAATTCCTGCGAGACTTGGCGCTGTTTGTGGTCGCCATAGTTGATGTCGAGGAAATTGTCGGTCGACGAGTCCGAATCGAGCCCGTCGACGGTTTCGAACCCGCGCCAGGCGCTGATCGAGGTCAGCGTGTGGCCGCCGCCGATGTCCCAGTCGAGCTGGAGCGAGGCGCCGTAGCTTTTGGCATGGGTGAAGACGTCGCCGTTGATCGACTGTTTCTGGTTTTCGCGGCCCAGGTCGTCGCCGATGATGCCGACGGTCGTATTTTCCCACGGATAGCGAAAAGCGGGGTCGGGAAAGCGCTGGACGGTCCAGATGCAACAGTTGGAATTGCTTTCCCAATAGTCGCCGGTCAATGTCGCGCGCACCGCCGACGAGGGTTCATATTCCAGCTTGCCGCGGAAACCAAATTCGTCGCGATCGTTGAGGCGGCGGCCGTCGGGCTCGTTGTGGATATAGCCCTCGCGGTAGCTGCGCCGCGCCGAGACCGAGAAACGCAAGCTGTCGGCGAGCGGCCCCGACACATAGCCATAGGCATGCAGATCATTGTCGGGCGAACCGAGGCTGACCCCGGCGCGAAAGGTCAGCGTGTCCGAGGGGCGGCGGGTGACGATGTTGATCACGCCCGCGCTGGCATTCTTGCCGAACAAGGTGCTCTGCGGCCCGCGCAGTATCTCGATCCGCTCGATATCGGGCAGGTCGACGAGGGTCGCGCCGCTCTGGCCCATCACGACGCCGTCGATGACATAGGCGGTGCTGGGCTCGATCGTTTCCGAACTGAAGGTGTTGGTGCCGACGCCGCGGATGAAGAAGCCGAAGTTGCGCGGTCCCGACTGCGCCGGAGAGACGAGGCCGGGGACGATATATTGCAGGTCGGTCGAGGCGTTGAGCTTGAGATCGTCCAGCGTATCGCCGCCGATCACCGCGATCGACACCGGCACATCCTGCAGCCGCTCCTCGCGTTTCTGGGCGGTGACGACGATCGTCGAATCGTCGCGCGCGGCGGTTTCGGGCTGGTCCTGCGCCATCGCGGGTGCGGCTGCGAGGCACAGCGGTATCGCGGCCGTGCAGGCAAGAATCGACCGTATTTTCGGCATATGTCCCTCTCCCAGAAAATTTATCGTTATTTTTAATATGCGTCAGATTCGACCGAATATTGTATTTTGTCAATGGTTCGATTTAATCTAAATAGAGCGAGGCGGGACCGTTCCGGGACGCCGCGAAAAAGGAAGAGCGATGCAGCAGATCGATGTCGAGGGTTTCCGGCGCGACGGGTTCCTTGCGATCCCCGCGCTGGCCGATGCGGAAGCGATCGGGGACATAGCGCGGGTTTATGACGCGATGCTCGCGGGCGAGATCGACGTGAGCGCGACCGACAATCCGCTTGGGCTGACGACGCGCCAGATCATGATTCCTTCGGCCTATCATCCCGTCTTTCGCGACAATCCGGCGCTCGACGCGGCGCGCGACATCGCGCGCGCGCTGCTGGGAGTTCCCGAGCCGAAGCAGGTGTTCGACATGCTGATCTATAAGGAACCGGGCCAGCTTGCGACGACGCCATGGCATCAGGATTATAGTTACGCCCAGATGCCCTTCACGCCGGCCGGTACGCCGATCCCCTTTGACGAATATGTGCAATTCTGGGTCGCGCTCGACGATGTCGATGCGGAAAACGGCTGCATGCATTTCGTCCCCGGCGCGCATCGCGCCCCGCTGCTCGACCATTATATCGCGGGCGGCGATGCCGATTACAGCCAGCGCCTGCTGGCGATCCGCCATCCCGAAATGGCGCTCGACCTCGATGCGGCGGTCGCCTGCCCGCTGAAGGCGGGGGGCGCGACGGTGCATAATTACGGGACGCCGCATTTCACGTCGGGCAATCGCACGAAGGACCGGCCGCGCCGCGCCTATATCTTCAACTTTTCCAGCCGCGATCCGCGCGCATGACCGGTCGATTGCCGCCGCGCTTCCTGTGGGGGACGGCAACTGCGGCGCATCAGGTCGAGGGGAATAATGTCCATTCGGACTGCTGGGCGCTCGAACATGCGCAGCCGTCGCTGTTCCTCGAGCCGTCGGGCGACGCCGCCGATCATTATCACCGCTATGCAGAGGATATCGCGATCGTCGCGGGGCTTGGCCTCAACGCCTATCGCTTTTCGGTCGAATGGGCGCGGGTCGAGCCCGAGCGGGGGCATGTGTCCGAGGCCGCACTCGACCATTATCGCCGCATGGCCGATGCCTGCCTGTCGCGCGGCATCGCGCCGGTGGTGACGCTCCACCATTTCACCCAGCCGCGCTGGCTGGCGCGGCTGGGTGGTTTGGCGGCACCCGAATTTCCGCAGCTTTTTGCCGAGCAGGCGGCGCGCGTCGTCCGGGCGCTCGACGGGATCGCGCTCGTCTGCACGATCAACGAGCTTAATCTGCCGGCGATCGCGGCGCCCTATTTTCGCGGACGCGCGACCGCCGAGCAGCGCGCGGCGGCGGAGCGCGTGCTCGGCGCGCCGCTGTCAGCCTTCTTTCTCCATGTCGATGAGGAGGTGATTTTCGGCAACGGTCTCGCCGCGCATCGCGCCGCGCGCGCCGCGGTCCGTGCCGAACGGCCGGGCGTGGCGGTCGGCATGACGCTCGCCATTTCCGAGGAGGATGCCGAACCCGGCGGCGAAGCGTTCCGCGACCGCCGTCGCGAAACCTATTATGCGCCGTTCCTCGACGCCGCGCGCGAGGATGATTTCGTTGGGGTCCAGACCTATTCACGGATGACGAGCCGCGCCGACGGCAGCGTCGGGCTCTATCCCGGATCGGTCGCGACGACGATGGGCTGGGAAGACCGGCCCGAGGCGATCGGCGCGGTATGCGAATGGATCGCCGGTCGCTGGGACGTGCCGATCATCGTCACCGAAAACGGCTATGTCGGCGGGGACGATGCGCGCCGCGGCATATTCATCGCCGCCGCGGTGGCGGGGGTGCGGCGGGCGATGGCTGGGGGCGCCGACGTGCGCGGCTATCTATATTGGTCGCTGCTCGACAATTTCGAATGGATGCTCGGCTATGGCCAGCGCTTCGGGCTGGTTTCGGTCGAAGGCCCGCGGCGCGAACGGCGCGTCAAGGCTTCGGCAGCGGTTCTGGCGGCGCTGGCCGCCGGTGAGGGAGCATAGCGCCGGGAAAAAGTGTGGAATCATGATCTGCATTAGGAGGCGCGATGAAGCCTTTCGGCTTGTCGGAAGTTGTCTGCTCCATGAAAGCCTTTCCGCCGCCCCGATCCGCTTCGCCTGTCGCCGACGCCTTTTCCGACTTCATCACCGCGCCGGATTTCCCATGCGTGGGGGCGAAGGCCGCCTTGGCGAGCGGGTGCCTGAAGATCGTTCCGGCGCGCGACCTCACCAGCGGGTGGAATGACCTCGACATTCATCGCGAGCTGCTCGAATGGGCGGCCGCCTATCGCCGCGACCCGTCGGGATTGCGAAGCCTGGCGGTGATTTTCGATGGCCCTGGCGACCTCGACGAACGGGAATTCGAGGCGGCGCTGTGGGACCGTGTCCAGTCGCTCAGCGACAAGGATGCGTGGAAAGGGCTGCCGCATGATCCGCGGGTCTGCGCCGATCCCGATAATCCGCATTTCTCGCTGAGCTTTGGCGGTGAAGCGTTTTTCGTCGTCGGCCTGCATCCGCGTGCCTCGCGTCCGGCGCGGCGCTTTTCGCGGCCGGTGCTCGTCTTCAACCTGCACGACCAGTTCGAGCAGCTTCGCGCCGAAGGGCGTTACGAAAGGATGCGCGAACGGATCCTCGATCGCGATGCGAAGCTGGCGGGCAGCATCAACCCGATGCTTGCGCGGCACGGCGAGGCGAGCGAGGCCGCGCAATATAGCGGACGGCTGGTCGGCGAGGAATGGGTCTGTCCCTTTCGCGATCCGCGAGACACCGGATGATCCGCGAGATTCCACCGCGCAGCGGCACGGCGTTCGTCTTGGGCAAGGGCGAGATATTGCGCGTCATCGATCCAGAAGGCGGGCAGGTAAGCGATCTGATCGCGTGCCGGCAGGGCGATCCGTGCGAAATGCTCTCGAACGGGCGGACCTTCGATTATGAGGAGACGATCCGGCTGACGGCCGGCAATCGGCTGTGGTCGAACCGCTCCCATCCGCTGCTCGAAATCATCGAGGATAGCGTCGGGACGCATGATTTTCTGCTCACCCCGTGCAGCGAGGCGACCTTTCGCCATTTTTATGCCGACAAGCCGGTCCATCGCGGCTGCTTCGGCAATCTCGCCGCGGCGCTCGCACCCTTTGGTGTCGAGCCAGACGCGATTCCGGTCGCCTTCAACATCTTCATGAATGTTCCGGTGGATGCGCAGGGGCGGATCCGGGTAGAGAAGCCCGGCACCGTAGCGGGCGATCATATCCGGCTGCGCGCGCTCGACGATCTCGTCATCGGGCTGACCGCCTGTTCGGCCTATGACAGCTGCGGCGGCAGCTTCAAGCCGATCCACTATGCGATCGAGGACCGGATTCCTTAGCGCGGCGGGGCGGAGTTTTCCGCAATCTTGATGCAGATCATATTCGCCGAATAAACCGCCCGCGATTGACGCCTGACGCGGTTGACGGCCGCCGGATCTGCCATATCATCGCGATACTCCAGCCGTTCCGCACGAACCGGAACGGCCCTGTTGGGCTCGTCTCTTCAGCGTAGCCATATGCTCATGAGACCGGAAGGCTCCGCCGCAAGGCGGGGCCTTTTGCCATTCCCTCTGCGTCAGACGCCGCGCATCAGGCCCGGAACCAGCGCGGGAAGCTCGCGCGCCAGGAAGCCGATCGGACCCATGGTTTCCGAAAGGCGGCGGCCCGCCTCACCGTGGAGCCAGGTTCCCCATGCGGCGGCTTGCAGCGGTGCCAGCCCCTGCGCCCCGAGCGCGCCGATCAACCCCGCGAGCACGTCGCCTGAGCCGCCGGTTGCAAGGCCGATGCCGCCGCCGGCATAGGCGAGGCAGGCATCGCCCGCCCGGATGTGGCTCGTCGCGCCCTTTACCATCACGGCGCCGCCGAAACGTTCGGCTGCGGTTTCGAGCGCGGCGAGCGGATCGGCGTCGACAGCGGCCTTCCCGATCCCCAGCATCGCGGCGAGTTCGCCCTGATGCGGCGTGAAGACGGTGCGGGCGCCGCGCTGCGACAGCGTCTCCCGATGATTGCCCGCCGCCCGCAGGGCCGCCGCATCGACCAAAAGAAACATCCGGTCGGGAAGCGCGGGAAGCAACTGCGCTAGCAGGGCGTCGGCGGCCGTATCGTCGGTCATCGCCGGGCCGATGATCAGCGCGTCGTAGGATGCGAGCTCGGCGAGAAGTGCGCCGGGCGGATTGGCGGCAATCTCCCCCTCCGCGGTTTCGCCGAGCGCCAGCACCGCGCATTCGGGAAAGGCGAGGCCGAGCGGAATCGCGGCCGCGGCGATGGTCGCGATCGTCACCTTGCCTGCGCCGGCGCGAAAGGCCGCTTCCGCCGTCAGGCCGATGCCACCCGGGACGCGGCGCGATCCGCCGATCACGAGCAGTTTGCCGCGGTCATTCTTGTCGATGTCGTCGGCGTGCGCGGGAAGCGGATGCGCCTTCAGCCAGCCGGTGTCGAGCGCGGCCGGATCAGCCACGTGCGGCGACCATCGCATCGGGTTCGCGGGTGACGGGAACCTCGCCCTTCATCGGCGCGGTAACATTATAGCGCGCAAGGAGCAGGTTGCCGTCGCGGCCGGCGGCGGGGTCGAAGCGATATTCGGTGATCGCGCAATTGGCGACGTCGCCTTCCTTGTCGATGGCGAGAATCTCCTTTTCGCCAAGATTTTCGATGATCGTGCGCAGGCAGAGCACGACCACCTGGTGCGCGACGATCATCACGCGGCGCCCGCCATAATGGAGCGACACCGTATCGAGCAGCGAACGAAGCCGGAGAATGACGTCGCACCAGCTCTCGCCGCCCGGCGGACGGTGATAGAATTTGCCCAGCAGGCTGCGAAATTCGGCCTGTTCGGGATGCGCCGCCTCGATCCCGAACCGGGTGAGGCCGTCGAGGATGCCGAATTCCTTTTCGCGAAGCCGTTCGTCGATGCAGATGCGCTCGTCGGGCGCGCAGCCGCCAGCATCCCGGAATATTTCGGCGGTCTGGACCGCGCGGAGATAGGGCGACGCCAGCATGACCTCGGGCCGGCCGTTCTCTTCGCCCGCGCCAAACCATTCGCCGAGCGCGCGCGATTGTTCGCTGCCGAGGTCGGACAGCGGGACATCGACGTCGCGGTGGTCGAGCGCGATGCGATGAGCGCGTGCGGCATCGGCGGCATCGCGCGCGACATTGCCCGCGCTCTGGCCATGGCGGACGACCCAGAGGATCGAGGGCCAGCGCGGGGTCATGAGGGAAAATCGATCGGGGTCATGCAAAGGCAACGCAAGGCGCCCGCGCCGGTTGCGCCATCAGGCGTGGGTACCGCCGATCATCATAACCTATGTTGAAGTCGCGGCGAAAAACAGCCGGACCGTCGCAGCAGGAGGGAACCCGGCAGCGCGCCAGGGGTCAATGTGTCAGGCTGGGCCCGTCATCATGGGCGGGCCAGCCGCTCCTTCTACATCGAAGGAAAACCGATGGCGGACGGCATAGCGCGCGGCCAGCGGTGATGTTTTTAGGGAGAAGATGAGGCGCAAAGTGCCGAGGCGCCGACCAAGGCAGGCACGTTCCGCAACGGAAAAAGAGGCTGGCCATGAAATATGACTTTGAAGACAAGTTTCTCCCGCGCTTTCCCGAAGAGGATGTTCATATCGGAGCGGCTCTTGCCGACACACCGCGCCTGGCGGGGCCCCGCATCGCATTGATCGGCTGTTTCCGGCCGCGCCAATGCGGCATCGCGACCTATACCGCCGATATCTATGATCACCTCGCGCACGAAAATCCCGAGATCGGGGTCGATGTCTATGCGATGCGCGCCGATGCATCACCCGGCAGCGACCCGGCGATTGCGGCGCACATCGACGCGGCGGATCGCGCGTCATATCGCGACGCGGCAGCGGCAATCGAACGGAGCGGCGCCGATGCGGTTTGGCTTCAGCACGAGTTCGGGATTTTCGGCGGCACGGCGGGCGAGCTGATCCTCGACCTTGTCGACCGGATCGCGGTCCCGCTGATCGTGACGTTTCACACCGTGCTTGCCGAACCGAGCGATGCCCAGCGGGGGGTGATGGACCATATCGTCGCGCATGCGTCGCGTCTGATCGTGATGAGCGAATTCGGGCGGCGAACGCTGATCGACATTTATGGGGCGGGGCCGGACGCGGTGACGCTGATCGAACATGGCACGCCGGTCCGGGATTTCGTGGCGCATTCGCCGCTACGCGAGACATTGGCGATCGGCGCCCGTCCGGTGCTGTCCACCTTCGGCTTGCTGGGGCAAGGCAAGGGCCTGGAAACCGCCATCCGCGCGCTTCCGGTGATCGCGGCCGAGCACCCCGATATCCTTTACCGGATCGTCGGGGCGACGCACCCCAATCTGGTCGCGGCGGAGGGCGAAGCCTATCGCGAAAGCTTGAAGGCGCTGGCCGAAGAGCTGGGCGTCGGCGCGAACGTCACATGGGAGAATCGCTTCCTCGATACCGCCGAACTGCTCGACCAGATCGAAATCTGCGACATCTATCTCGCGCCTTACCCGAACCTGGCGCAGGTGACGTCGGGCACGCTTGCTTATGCCGTCGCGCTGGGGCGGGCGGTCGTGTCGACGCCGTTCATTCATGCGCGCGAGCTGCTTGCGGACGACGTCGGCATATTGGTTCCGCGGGGCAGCAGCGACGCGATCGCCGCCGCCGTGCTCGCCCTGCTGGCGTCGCCCGACGACCGGCGCGCACTGCAGGCGCGCGCCTATGATCGCGGCCGTCGTACCGCGTGGCCGGAGATTATCCGGCAAAGCGCGATACTGGTTGGCGAGGTCGTTGCCGGTGCGAGATACACCTCCAAGGCCGGGCGGGCGGCCCCATCGCTCGATGGTGTCGGGGCGATGTGTGACGATGTCGGCATATTGCAGCATGGGTGCGGGATCGTTCCCGATCGCGCGCACGGCTATTGCGTCGACGACAATGCCCGCGCCCTGATGCTGTTCAACGGCATGGAAAAAGGCCCGTCCACCGACGCGCAGCTGCTCCGCTTCGCCAGTTTCATCCAGCATGCGTGGAACGATGAGGTGCGAGGGTTTCGCAATTTCATGGGTTACGACCGGCGTTGGCTGGAAGAGCGGGGCTCCGACGACAGCAACGGGCGGGCGATCTGGGCACTCGGTCATTGCGCGGCGCATGCCCGTTCGCACGAATTGAGAGAATGGGGGCGCCGCTGGTTCGGTCGGGCGGGCGAGGGTTTTGCGAACGTGAGAAGTCCGCGCGCTATCGCCTTTGCAACGCTCGGGGCGGAGGAACTGCTGGCGCGTTTCCCCGACGATATGGTCGCGCGCGCGCTGGTCGAAACGGGCGGGGCATTTCTGGATGGACTGGCCAGCCCCGGCGAGACCGCCGGGTGGGACTGGTTCGAGCCGATGCTCGCCTATGACAATGCGCGATTGCCCGAGGCGTTGATCAGGGCGGGCGCCCGATGCGACCGCGCTGACTGGTCCGGCAAGGGGCTGCGGATGCTCGAGTGGCTCTGCGACCGCCAGACTGCTGCGGGCGGCCATTTCCGCGCCATAGGCTCCCAAGGCTTCGGTCTGGCTGGCGAAACGCTGCCCTTCGACCAGCAGCCGCTCGAAGCCTGGGCGACAATCGGCGCGTGCGGGGCGGCGTTCGAGAAGACCGGCGCCAAGATGTGGCGGGAATATGCCGAAGCCGCCTACCGCTGGTTCCTTGGCGCGAACGACCGCGGCGTCCCGCTGGCATCGGTGCGCACGGGACGCTGTTGCGACGGGCTGACCCCGCAAGGCGTCAATTCGAACGTCGGGGCCGAGTCGACGCTGGCATTTCACCTTGCCTATCAAATGATGGACACCCTATTCTGGTCGGGGGGCGCCAGAGAGGATGTCGAAATCGCCCATGCTGATTTGCAGACCTGATCATTCGCCGCTGCGTATCCTGCGTGAAAAACTGACTGCCGACCCATCGCGGGTGGTGCTGCGACCGTTCCATCTCGCCTGGCAGGCGAGCGTGTCGGAGCCGTCGCGCGCGGCGCAGCTGGTGGCCGACATATTGCGCCTTGATGAGGAGCAGGCGGAGGTCGAGCTCGATCTGGTCTGGAAGGATTTTTCGGAACGCCACTGGCAGATCGGCCGCATTTTCGACGGGCGATTTGCCGAGATTGCTGAGGATCTGGAACTCGACGAGACGGATGTCTCGCCGGTCAAGCGGCGCCTGATCGGCGCCTATTTCTGCCACGAATACAGCTATGCCGCCGCTGCGTTGATGAACCCGAGCGTCGTGCCGCATCCCGATCAGAGCGGGCTTGGGCCGAAGCAGCTGCGATTCGTGATGTCGATGCGCGCGGTGGGCGAGGGACATATCAGCTCCGTCGCGTTTCGCGAGGGGATCATCGGCCCCGACGGCGATTTCAGCCTGTGGCCGCAATCGGGGCCGGCGATGGCGGCGGTCCCCGACGATCGGCACCATCTGGAACCTGACGATGCAACGCTGGTGCATCGCCAGCCGGGTAGTGCGATTTCGAACAGCGTGTTGTTCCCGATGACCGAGGCGCAGCGCAACGGGCTGGAGGACTTGCGGCTCGTCCAGTTTACCCACGACGACGGCAGCCGCGAGTATCTGGGGACCTATACCGCCTATTCGGGGCACGCGATCCGGTCCGAATTGCTGCGGACGCGCGATTTCACCAGCTTCTGCCTCGATCCGCTGTCGGGGCGCGCGGCGCGCAACAAGGGTATGGCGCTGTTCCCGCGCAAGATCGGCGGGCGCTATCTGATGATTGGCCGGCAGGATGGCAAGAATATCACCTTGCTGTCGTCGGACACGCTGACCGACTGGGACGATGAAGGGCGGCCGCTGCTCAGCCCCGCCTTCCCGTGGGAGTTCGTCCAGATGGGCAATTGCGGCAGCCCGATCGAATGCGGCGCGGGGTGGATTTTGCTGACCCATGGCGTCGGCGCGATGCGGAAATACAGCCTCGGCGCCGCGCTGCTCGATCGCGATGACCCGTCGCACGTGCTTGGCCGGACCGCGTGCCCGATCCTGACGGCGGCGGAAAGCGACCGCGAAGGCTATGTCCCCAATGTCGTTTATACCTGCGGCGCGCTGACCGTCGGCGACGAGCTGTTCATTCCTTACGGCATCTCCGACAGCGCGATCGGCTTTGCCACCACGACGATATCCGATCTGGTAGATCTGATGATCTGATCGCGGCGCGAAGGCAGGCGCGCTGGCGCCGGGCTGCGACGAGCGCCGCTAAAATCGGCGGTGAATTTGCAAACTTAACCTGTGTGAATGTCGGACGTCTTCGCACCGCACATCAGGCCCTCATAGCGGGGGTTTCCAGAGTGACGTTCAGCCAGATTTTGAATCGATTATTGACCCCGCGCGAACGAATGACCTGGGAGGCGAGCCTCGCCCGGAATGCGCGCGATTATCTGAAGGGTGCCGACCTTGTGCGCGAAGGCGAACGTCCGGCGGCGCTGCGTGTCGTCCTGTCGGGCTGGGCGCAGAAATACAAGCAATTGCCCGATGGCCGGCGCCAGATACTCGCGCTCGTCCTGCCCGGGCAATCGTGCGACCTCGACCTGTTTACCGTCGCCCGCGCCGATCATTCGCTGTCGGCAGTCCGGCGGCTCGCCGTCGCGGAGATCGGGCGGCAGGAGGCGGTGGCGCTGCTCGACCAATGCCCGAACCTGGCGCAGGCATTGTGCTGGAGCGAGATCGTCACCGCGGCGATTCAGCGCGAATGGACGATCAACATCGGCCAGCGCAATGCGATCGAGCGGGTCGCGCAGCTGATGTGCGAGCTGTTCGCCCGCCAGCGCGGGATGCCCGCGTCGGGCGGCGGCGAATGCGATTTCCTGCTGACCCAGTGGCAGCTCGCCGAGGCGACGGGGCTGACGCAGGTTCATGTGAACCGGACGGTGCAGGAATTGCGGCGGCGATGCGCGGTCGAGCTTCGCAACCTGCGCCTCTATATCCCCGATTTCGCCGAACTCGCGGCGCTCGCGGCCTTCAACCCCGGCTATCTCCATCTCGGCGAGGTCGATCTGGCGGCAGACCGGGCCGCATCCCTGTTCGGAGGGCGCGAGCAGGGCTGAGATTTCGATAAGAAACATGTCGGGTGTTGATGGCGGAGCGGGTGGGATTCGAACCCACGATAGGCTTTTGACCTATACTCACTTTCCAGGCGAGCGCCTTCGACCACTCGGCCACCGCTCCGCATGCTCTGGAAGGGGCGCCCTAATCGCTTGGCCGGGGTTTCGCAAGTCGCATGGCCGTGGCAGACAGACGGCATGAGACAGATGCTCCTGACGGCTGCCGCCGCCGCTTCGTTCGTCCTGCCCGCTCATGCCGGGGAGCCAGCGGAAATTCCGTCGCCGGGAGAGATTGCGGCCGCGGCACCGGCGCGGGACTGGGTTCCGATCGCGCCGTCGGATCTGCTGGTGATGGATCTGGCGCCCGGCGCCGCGGGCGAGCCGCGCCGCGTCGTCATCCAGTTGATGCCGCCGCCGTTCAGCCAGGGATGGATCGCCAATATCCGCAAGCTCGCCGCCGCCCATTGGTGGGACGGAACGAGCGTTACCCGCGTGCAGGACAATTATGTCGCGCAATGGGGCGATCCGACCGAGAAGAAGCCGCTGCCCGCGGGATTGGCGGTGGTTTCCGAAAATGATTATGTCATGCGCGGCGACGCCCCCCGCTGGCAGCGGTTCAGCAATCTGTTGATCCCGCACAGCGATATCCAGCGCTATACGTCTTTCGAGGCGGGGTGGCCGGTCGCCGCCGAAGGCACGCCCGATTCGGCGCGGCGCTGGCCCGTGCATTGCTATGGCATGGTCGGGGTCGGCCGCAACATGTCGCCCGATACCGGCAGCGGCGCCGAACTTTATGCCGTCATCGGGCATGCGCCGCGCCATCTCGACCGCAATATTGCGCTGGTCGGGCGCGTCGTCAGCGGGATCGAGCATCTGTCGAGCCTGCCGCGCGGGTCGGAGGCGCTGGGTTTCTATAAGGACGAGGCCGAACGTGTACCGATCACCTCGATCCGCCTCGCGACCGAACTGCCCGCAGCCGGGCAGCCAAAGTTCGAATATCTGTCGACCGACAGCGAGAGCTTTGCGAAATATGCCGATGCGCGCGCGAACCGGCGCGATCCGTTTTTCATCAGGCCTGCTGGCGGTGCCGATATCTGCAACATCCCGGTTCCCGTTCGCGCGGTCGCGGCGAAGTAGCGCCAGTGGAGGAATTCACGGTCATCACCCCGCTCTGGCGCTGGCAGCCCGCGACGGCGCCGGCGGCATGGTTTTTCGTGACGATATCGGGCGAGGTGGCCGACGGCATCCGGCTGGCGGCGATCGGCGGCCAATGGCTCGACGGGCGCAAGGGCTTCGGTTCGGCGCGGGTCGAGGCGGTGATCGGCGATACGCGGTGGAAGACGTCGGTCTTTCCGCACCGCGAAAGCGGCGGCTGGCTGCTCCCCGTCAAGGCCGCGGTGCGCAAGGCCGAAGGGTTGGCTGAGGGCGACGAGGTGACGGTGACCGTCAGTCTTTAGGCGGGTTTTCGATACCGGTTTCGCGCGCCTGCGCCTTGCGTTTGCGCAGGTTGGCGCGGAGCGCTTCGGCCAAGCGGCGCTCGCGTTCGAGGTCGGCGGGGGAGGGCGTTTTGCTCACGGCGCCGTCCATGCCTCCGAAATCGGCGTGTCGTCAAGCCTCGCACCTTGACAGGCGAAGGGCGCCCAGCCATAGGCCGCGCCTGCCCGGCAACATCGCTTTGCGGGCGAACCGGTTGCTGCTGTAGCTCAGTGGTAGAGCGCGTCATTGGTAATGACGAGGTCGACAGTTCAATCCTGTCCAGCAGCACCATTTTCCAGCTTGATATGCAGAAGCGCGTCAACGCCGCTTAACCCGGCCCGCACTTCAGATTTTCGCCGCGAGCAGCCAGTCGTGGAACAGCTTGACCGCGGGCTGGCGCAGCGCGCGGGGTCGGCAGACGAACCAGTAGCTATACGGGCTGTCGACGTCGAAATCGAACAAGCGGATCAGGCGCGGGTCCTGCGCGTCGTCGAAATGATGGCCGTGCATGAAGGCGACGCCGATGCCCTGCGCCGCGGCTTCGAGCATCAGCGGCCCCGAATCGAAGAAATCGATTCCCGCCGGTTCCAGATAAGGCATGCCGATCGCCTGCTTCCATTCGCTGAACGTCTCGGGCATTTCGCGGTGGAGCAGGATCGTCGTCCGCTGAAGCTGTTCGGGAACGGTGATCGGGCGATTGCCGTCGCTCAGCGCACGCGCGGCGATCGGGAAGACCTTGTCCTGATCGAGCCGCGCCGCATAGAGCGCCGGGTCGATTGCGCGCGACAGCGCGATCGCGGCGTCGATCCCTTCGCCAAGGCGTGCCTCGGCGTGCGACATGGTTTCGATGTCGATGTGCAGTTCGGGATGTTCGCGCCGCAATTCGGGAAGGCGCGGAAACAGCCGTTGCTGCGCGAACAGCGGCAGGACGTTAAGGTGGAGGCGAAGCGATGCGCCGGGGCTGCCCGCGCGGCTGATCGCACCGCGCAATTCGTCGAGAATCGGTGACAGCTGGTCCTGCAGCTCGCGCCCCGCCTCGGTCAGGCTGAGCCCGTAATGATGGCGGTTGAAGAGCGGACGGCCGACGGCATGTTCGAGCGTCTGGATTCGCCGCGACAGCGCCGGCATCGACAGGCCAAGTTCGATCGCGGCCGCTTTCACCGTGCCATGGCGGGCAACCTCCAGAAAGGCTTCCATGCTGCTGAGGGGAGGAAGGCGTGCCATGTTCGTTTCGGCTGTATTGATGCCATGGCCCGGCACGTCACGCCAGAATTATTGTGCAGTGCGATATAATAGCATCGACCGGTCCGGAGAAGCCGGGGGGTCGTAAATCGGGAACGACCATCCTATCTTCGCCGTTCTGACCTTTTTGAGGGAGACACATCTTGGCCGATGCATCGGTGAAAGAAAAGCAAGTCAAGCTTCAGGTTGCCAATGCGCGCGCCGAGGAAAGCGGCGGCGGGATCGCGCGGATTTCGCGCGCCGCGATGTCCGAACTCGGCGTGACCGAGGGCGATGTCATCCAGATCAGCGGCAAGCGCCAGACCGTATCGCGCGTCATGGCGCCCTATGCCGAGGACGAAGGGCTGGAAGTCGTGCGTCTTGATGGCCTGCAGCGCGCCAATGCCGGTGCCGGCGCGGGCGACATGGTGATGCTGAACCGCGTCGAGACGCGCCCGGCGACGCGCGTGGTGTTCGCTCCCGCACAGGAAAATCTTCGCCTCCAGGGCTCCGCCAATGCGCTGAAGCGCAGCTTTTTCGGCCGGCCGCTCCTCGCCGGCGATACGGTCGCAACCGCGGGGCAGCAGCGCGTTTCGGCCGGCGACATGCCGCCGCAGCTGCGCCAGATGCTCAACGCGCCCGCTTATGCGCTCGCCGAAGTGCGCCTGCTCGTCGTGTCGGCGAACCCCAAGGGTGTCGTCTTCATCGACGAGAATACCGAGGTCGAACTCCTCCCCGAGTTTCAGGAGCCGCAGGATTCGCGGCGCACCGACGTTACCTATGACGATCTGGGCGGGCTGGGCGAGACGATCGACCAACTGCGCGAAATGGTCGAACTGCCGCTCCGCTATCCCGAGCTGTTCCAGCGCCTGGGCGTGGATCCGCCGCGCGGGGTGCTGCTGCACGGGCCGCCGGGAACGGGCAAGACGCGTCTGGCGCGCGCCGTCGCCAATGAAAGCGACGCGCAATTCTTCCTGATCAATGGGCCGGAAATCATGGGCAGCGCCTATGGCGAGTCCGAAAAGCGGCTTCGCGACGTGTTCGAACAGGCGGCCAAGGCCGCACCGTCGATCCTGTTCATCGATGAGATCGATTCGATCGCGCCCAAACGTGGCCAGGTACAGGGCGAAGCCGAAAAGCGCCTCGTCGCGCAACTGCTGACGCTGATGGACGGGCTCGAGCCACGCACCAATCTGGTGGTCATCGCCGCGACCAACCGTCCCGATGCGATCGATGAGGCGCTGCGGCGCCCCGGCCGTTTCGACCGCGAAATCGTGATCGGGGTGCCCGACGAGAGCGGACGCCGCGAGATATTGGGCATCCACACCCGCGGCATGCCGTTGGCCGAAAATGTCGACCTGGCCGAACTGGCGCGGACGACCTTCGGGTTCGTCGGCGCCGACATGGCGGCGCTGACGCGCGAGGCGGCGATCGAGGCGGTGCGGCGGATCATGCCCAAGCTCAACCTCGAGGAAGGCACGATCCCGCCCGAGGTGCTCGAGGAATTGCGCGTGACGCGCGAGGACTTCAACAATGCGCTGAAACGCGTGCAGCCGTCGGCGATGCGCGAGGTGATGGTGCAGGCGCCCAAAACCCGCTGGAGCGACATCGGCGGACTCGATGCGGCGCGCGACAAGCTGATCGAAGGGATCGAACTGCCGCTCAAGAATCCCGAGGCGTTTCGCCGCCTCGGCATCCGGCCGGCGAAGGGCTTTCTGCTCTATGGCCCGCCCGGAACCGGCAAGACCTTGTTGGCGAAGGCGGCGGCGCGCGAATCCGACGCCAATTTTATCTCGATCAAATCGTCCGACCTGCTGTCGAAATGGTATGGCGAGAGCGAGCAGCAGATCGCGCGGCTGTTCGCTCGCGCCCGCGCGGTGGCGCCGACGATCGTGTTCATCGATGAACTCGACAGCCTCGTCCCCGCACGCGGCAGCGGGACGTCGGGCGAACCGCAGGTGACCGAACGTGTCGTCAACACGATCCTCGCCGAGATGGACGGGATCGAGGAGATGCAGTCGGTCGTCGTCATCGGCGCGACCAACCGCCCGAACCTGATCGACCCGGCACTGCTGCGTCCGGGGCGACTTGACGAGCTGATCTATGTCTCGGTCCCCGACAAGGAAGGCCGCCGCCGCATCCTCGAAATCCAGACGGGCAAGATGCCGCTGGCGGACGATGTCGATCTGGCGGCGCTCGCCGAACGGTCGGAGCGGTTCACCGGTGCCGACCTCGAGGATCTGACCCGCCGCGCCGGCCTTGCCGCGCTGAAGCGCTCGCTGGCCAGCGATACGGTAACGATGGAGGATTTCGAAGCGGCGCTGAAAGACACTCGCGCTTCGGTGACCGAAGCGATGGAGAAGGATTATGAAAAGATCCAGGGCGAGATCAAGCAGGCGGCGATGAGCGTCGATCCGATCGGCTTCTTCGCGCCCGGCATGCTCAAGCCCGTTCGCGAGCGCAAGCACGAGGAAGTCGACAAGGAATGAACAATGCGTCATCCCGACGGTCGCGGGGAACGGCAATGTTATAACGCGCTAAAAGTAGCGGTCAGAGCCCCTCGCTAATCGGGAATTGGCTGCGTTAGGCTTCATCCCGGCTGTTCACGATAATTCGCCTGCAGCGGAGGGCGGTCGCTCATGCACGTTTGGCGTGCGTGCCGAGCGACACTTCTCTCGCGGTGAGCGGTTCGTCGTACGAGCCGCTCACCGCGAGACAGGCTGATTTTTACTTCGGCGCCGGCAGCGGCACCTCCTCGTGCGCGGGTTTATAAAGCCGACCGTCCTGCAGCATCAATCGGCCGTTTACGAATGCAGTCTTGACCTTTCGCATCGCGGAAAAATCCTCATCCGGATTGCCGTCTACGACAATGATATCGGCCAGCTTGCCGACTTCGATCGTGCCGAGCCGGTCGCCCATTTTGATGATTTCGGCACTGGTTCTGGTCGCTGCCACGAGCGCCTCGGCCTTGGTGAAGCCGATCTTCTCAAAGCTCTCCAGCTCGTTGATGTAGGCGCCCGGCAGATGCTCGGGCCAGTCCGAGATCAGGTCTAGGCCGATCCCCATCTTGACGCCCGCGCGGCGCAATTTCCGGCCCATCTCCAGAATGCTGTCTTCGTTCAGTTCGAACCGGCGCGAGGTCGAACCGAAATAGCCGCCCGAGTTTCGCATGACGAGACGATAGGGCACGAACGTCGGTACCGATGCGATCCCGCGTTTTGCCATCAACGCAATGGCAGCGTCGCTACGCGGCAGCGGATGCTCGATGGAGTCAATGCCGGCCTTGATCGCCATGTCGATATACTGGGTTTCGCTGTCGACCGTGACGGGAAGACCCAACGAGTGCGCCTCGTCGACGGCTGCCGTGATCTCTTCCTGGCTGTATTCGCTGGCGAGTTTGATCAGGTCGGCGCCCTTGGCGAATTGCACGCGCACCGCTTCGCGCCACTGATCGGGACCCGAGGCGACCCGAACCATCGAATTGAGGTTGCTGTTATTAATCTCGGGATAGCCGGGTCCGATAGCGTGGATCGCGCCGTGGCCGCCGGTTTGCGTGATGAGCTGGCCGGCGGCAAAAATGCGTGGGCCGGGAATTTCGCCCTGCGCCTGCAGCCGCTTCAATACGAACGGCGCGTCGCCATGGGACCCGACGTCGCGCATGGTGGTGATGCCGGCCTGGAGAAAGATACCCATCCGCCGCACGCCGTGCATGACCGATTCCGCGCCGCTCATGTTGCTGGTCGTGTAGACGCTCGCCAGATCGTCTTCGCTCATGAACGTCAAATGGGTGTGCAGGTCGATCAGCCCGGGCATCACCGTCTTGCCGGCGACATCATAGACCACCGCGTCCGCAGGCCAGTTCTTGTCACCGGGGTTGATGATCGCGGTGATCGTCTTCCCCTGGACCACGATGGTAGCGGGCCGCGCCGGTTTGCCGGTGCCGTCGAAAAGTCGCCCGCCGACCAGCACGAACGATCCCGTCGGTGCGTTATAACCGGCCGGCACCGGGATGCGCAGAACCTCGTCCGACGTCGGCACCGACTTCGGCAGCCATTGATCGCGATCATAAATTGGCCGTGCCTCCGGCGCCATGTTGCCGTCCTGCGCCAGAGCTGGCGTAGAGGTCAGCGCGGCGGCGAGCAGCAGCGCGGCGATCCGTAGTTTTCTCATTCTCGTTTCCCCTGGTCTGCTTGCGGGCTGCATTCGATCATTTGGCCGGTCCGACCTGCAATCCCGTCCATTTCGCTGCAAATGCCCACATGTCGGCCGTCTCCGCGACGATCTTGTCGACCGGCTTGCCGCGGCCATGGCCGGCACGGCTCTCGATGCGGACAAGGTGCGGTTTGGGGCCGATGTCGGCGGCTTGCAACGCGGCGACATATTTGAAGCTGTGGCCTGGAATGACGCGGTCGTCGGTATCGGCCGTCACTGCCAGGATTGCCGGATAAGTCACGCCCGAGCGGATGTTGTGATAAGGCGAATAGCGATACAGGTTCCGGAAATCGGCCTCGACATCGGGCGAGCCATATTCGGTCGTCCAGAAGATGCCGTTGGTGAATTTGTGGAAGCGCAGCATGTCCTGCACCCCCACCATCGGCAGCGCCGCTTCGAACAGATCGGGTCGCTGATTGACGACCGCGCCGATCAGCATGCCGCCATTGGATTCGCCCTGGATCGCCAGTCCCTTGGGCGGCGTGATCTTCTGTGCCTTCAGATATTCGCCGGCAGCGATGAAGTCGTCGAATACATTCTGCTTCTTCGTGAGGCGGCCGGCGTCGTGCCACGCTTCACCATATTCGCCGCCGCCGCGGATATGTGCGACCGCATAGATGCCGCCTTGTTCGACCCAGGCGAGCTTCTCGGGAGAGAATTCGGGCGGAAAGACCAGCGAGTAGCCGCCATAGCCATACAGGATCGTCGGCGCCGGCCCGGTCACATCCTTGCGCCGCACCACGAACATCGGCACGCGCGTGCCATCCCTGGACTGGTAGAAACGCTGCTCGACGAGGATATTGTCCAGATCGGCATCGACCTTGGGGGTTGCCCAGGCGCTTATCTTGTTGGTTGCCGCGTCATAACGGTAGATGGTCTTTGGCCGGTTGAAGCTGCTGAACTCGAAAAAGCTCTCCGGGTCGCCCTGGTTTCCGCTGATCTCGCCCGCGACCCCCATGCCGGGCAGCGGTACGGTGCCGGCCGGCTTGCCGTCGAGCGCAAAACGGCGAACTTCGGACTTTACGTCGACCAGATAGCTCAGCAACAGCGTGTCGCCTACCAGCCTGCCGGATTTCAGCGTGGCGGCCTGTTCGGGCACGACGTCGGTCGCGACCGGATTGGCTGCGGCGATATCCATCGACACCAGCTTGAATCGCTCCGCACCCGCGCTGGTCACGATATAGAATTTGGTGTCGACATTGCCGATATAGAACCAGCTGCTGCGATAGTCGCCGGCGATGTGGCGGACCGCCCAGTCCTTGCTCTGCAGGTCGACCACGCTCAGCTTCGGCTGAATCGAGCCATTGTCGGACACAATCGTCAGATAACGCCCGTCGTCGGTGATGCCTCCATAATGTGCGGTCTTGGGTTCATCCGGGGTGGCATGGATCAGCCGGTCCTGCGACTGCGGCGTGCCGACCCGGTGGAAATAGACGCTGTGGTTATGCGCGACGCTCTGAAACCCCTTCGTCTCGGGAAAGCGCGAATAGAAGAAGCCCGATCCGTCCTTCATCCACTCGATCGTGGTGAAGCGTGCCCATTTGACCTCATCGGCCAGCGTCTTCCCGCTGGCGACGTCGAGTATGCGGAAGGTGCGTTTGTCGCCGCCGCCTTCCTGTACGGCATAGGCGATGCGCTTGCCGTCGCTCGATACCGAAAGTTCGGCCAGCGCATCAGCGCCGTCCTTCGACCATGTGTTGGGGTCGATCAGCACGCGCTCCGGGCCGTTCAGGCTATCGCGGACGTACAGCACCGCCTGATTCTGAAGGCCCGAATTGCGCCGGTAGAAATAGCGGCCACCCTTTTTTACCGGCACGGTGAAGCTTTCGAAGTCGAACAGCTCTTTCAGCCGTTTCGCGAACACGTCGCGGCCGGGCAGCGTTTCAAGGTAGGCATTGGTGACCTTGTTCTCGGCTTCGATCCATGCTTCCACCATCTTGTCCGTGCGGACGTCGTTCTCGAGCCAGCGATAGGGGTCCGCGACCTTCTGTCCGAAATGATCCTCGACAACGGCGTCGCGCCGGGTCGGGGGATAGGTGATCGGCGACGCAGTATATGCGGGCGCCTCCGGCTCGGCATGCGCCTGCGGCGCCGCGAGCAGCATCAGCCCGGATACCGCCGTCATGAAAATGGAAGTCCGCCCCATGTTCCCCTCCTTATGAGATTATCGTATAATATATCCCATAATGCCGCTAGGCCGGACACTTCTTAATTCGACATATATTGTTCTGAACTGGAATGACTGGCGTCGGGCCATCGCGTTGGGTTCTGCCACATAAGCTGCGTGCGGATGCGAGCCGCCCAGCCCAACGTGCCGGGAGGCTTTCTGCGGCTGTGACCGCGGTGTCGGGAATGGTATAGCAGCTTGGTCTCGATTGTCGGCCGCGCGGTTCAACCAGCATGGACGCGAAGGATTTGCATACCGGACAAGGCCGCGCGCCGGCTGCCCAGCCAAAAAAAGACATTGGCTTCAAGGGGCATCTGTCCTCGCAGCTCTTGGCCGATCCTTGCCAGCGACCGAAATTGCCGCCAATTTGCAGGCCGCCCATCAAGATGGGCGCGCCCATCAAAACGCGCGGGGCTATGCTCGGGAGCCCGGTTTGATCGAAATGGGGTATTATTCCATTTCAAATCATGAGCGCAGGGCCGTGCCCGCTAGACAGCCGGCTCGATCGCGAGCAGTTCGACGGTGAACAGAAGCGTTGCGCCGCCGGGGATCGGTCCCTTGCCGCCGGCGCCATAAGCGAGCTGATAGGGAATGGCGAATTCGACCTTGTCGCCGACGCCCATCAGCGCGACGCCTTCCTGCCAACCCTTGATCACGCCGCCCAGCGGAAATGTCGCGGGCTCGCCGCGTGCTACCGAGCTGTCGAATGGTTCGCCATCGGTGAAGGTGCCGACATAATGTACAGTGACCATGTCGGCCGGGCCGGGGCGGGCGCCGCTGCCGTCGCCGGCAACGCGGCGCCAGCGCAGGCCGCTGGGCGTCATGTGCCAGCCGCTTCCTGCATTGCGTTCAGCGAGCGCCGCGGCCTGACGGTTCAGCCACGCCGTGCTGCCCGGCTGGCCGGCTTTTTGCTTCACAGCCTCTTGAGCGGTGGCGGTCACTGAAAAGGCCAGGGTCAGGCTCGCTGCTGACAGCATCACGCCAAGCACAGAAAGCACAGATGTCGCGCGCATATCCACTCCGTTTGTTTCGTCCGCCTCCTCATGCATGAACGGGCCGCGGATGCCGAGCGCGATTTCGCGCTCGCAGGAACTTTCCTCACCGGTCATCGTTTACCTATCGCACTCAGTAAATAGGGAAATGAGAAGCGGCTGCCGGCCGCATGTCCTTCCGGAACGGCGCAATCGCGCCGCTTCGGATGCCGGCTCCGCGCATCTCGCTTCCGCGCAGTGAAGGAGAATCGACATGTTCAAATGGGCTTTGATCTTCGCCGTGATCGCGTTGCTTGCCGCGGTCCTCGGTTTTGGCGGCGTAGCCGGTGCGGCGGCCGGGATTGCCAAGATCCTGTTCTTCGTCGGCTTGGCGCTGGTCGTCCTGTTCCTGATCCTCGGGTCGGCGGCGGCGAAAAAAATCAGCTGAAGATTGCAGAGCTCCCGGAACCATCCGGGAGCCGCCGCGTTTCATCTGTCTACTTGATCGAAAGACCGGGTAGATTTCGGTCCTGTCTTCGGACGGACCCAGGGAGCCCCGCCGCAGAAATGCGACGGGGCTTACTCGTTTTGGCGGATATGGCATTCCCCTGTGCCGGGCGCTTGCGCCGGGATGAACAGCGCTGCCATCTTGCGACATTTTGCGACAATTTTCCGTTCATCCGGCAACGGCTTGGGACAAATGGTGCCTAGAAGGGCGTCATCGGGACCGCATCTCCCCCTTGAGGTCCCATGACAAGGAGTTCGTTACGTGAAGAAAATCGCAATTTTGACGCTGGGTGCCGCGCTGGTCGCTGCGCCCGCATTCGCCGCCCCGGGTGGCAAGATGGGTGACGCCGATGCCAATGGTGTGCTGACGCGCGCCGAGGCGCAGGCGCATGCGACGCAGAAATTCGCCCGCATGGACGCCAACAAGGATGGCAAGATCGACGCGACCGACCGCGCGGCGCGCCATGCCGAAATGCAGGCGAAGCGCTTTGTCGCGCTCGACGCCAACAAGGATGGCAGTGTCAGCAAGGCCGAATGGGACCAGCATGGTGCCGATCGCGCCGCCAAGCGCGCCGACCGCAAGGAAAAGCGCGTTGCCGCTGGCGAAGCCGGCGACGGCAAGCGTGACGGCATGCGCGGCCATCATGGCAAGCGCGGCGGCCACGGCATGCGCGGCGGCTGGATGAAGGCCGACGCCAATGGCGACAAGGCGATCACGCAGGCCGAGTTCGAGACCGCGGCGCTGGCGCGTTTCGACCGCCTCGACGCCAACAAGGATGGTCAGGTGACCGCCGAGGAACGCCAGGCGCAGCGCGAAGCGTGGAAGGCGAAATCGGCCGAATGGCGTGCCAAGCGCGGCGCGGCGGCGACGCCTCCCGCCGGCGAATAAGCCATTTGGCAGGGGCCGGCGGTGAACCGACAGGCCATCCCCCTCCCGGCATTGCCTTTGCTGCCGGTCCCTGCCAGCTATCGCCCACCGGTCCGTCGGACCGGTGGGCGAACTATCATGTGACGGATAAACGATGACCGACAGCGACACGCCGCGCATTCTGCTGATCGACGACGAACCGTCGATCCGCGAGCCGCTTTCCGAATATCTGGAAGCGCAGGGCTTTGCCGTGACCGACGCCGCGAGCGCCGCCGAGGCGCGCTCGGTCTTGCGCGCGCAGTCGGTCGACCTGGTCGTCAGCGATATCATGATGCCGGGCGAGGACGGGCTTTCGCTGACCCGCCACCTGCGCGAGACGAGCAGCATTCCGGTGATCCTGTTGACCGCGCGCGCCGAGGATACTGAACGGATCATCGGGCTGGAGATCGGCGCTGACGATTATGTCGTCAAACCGTTCAACCCGCGCGAACTGGTTGCGCGCATCCGCACCGTGTTGCGCCGGACGCAGCAGGGCGGCCGCGCGCTCGATCCGGGCGGGACAAGCTTTGCTTTCGGGCCGTGGGTGCTGCGCGAGGTCGAACGCGTGCTGGTGGACAGCGAGGGACAGGAGGTCGCGCTGTCGTCGGGTGAATATCATCTGCTCCACGCGTTGGTGCGTCACCCGCGGCAAGTGATGAGCCGCGACCGGCTGCTCGATCTCGTGCGCGGGCGCGAGGCCGATATCTTCGACCGCGCGATCGACAATCTGATCAGCCGCCTGCGCAAGAAGATCGAGGAAAACCCCGCGCACCCGCAACTCGTCAAGACCGTGTGGGGCGGCGGCTATACGCTCGCGTGCGAGGTCAAGCGCATGGGGCCTGCGGCATGAGCTTTCGCCTGTGGCCGCGCAGCCTGATCGGCCAGCTTTTCGTCGCCGTCGCGCTGATGCTGTTCGTCGCGCAGGCGATCAACTTCACATTGCTCGCACGCGGGCAGCGGCAGCAGGTGCTGGCGCATGGCGGCGGCATGGCGGCCGGGCGGATCATCGATGCGATCGAACGCGACCGGCGCGGTGACGTCTTACGGGGGCGCGATGACGAAGAGCGGCCGCGCCGCGAACGCGTCCAGAAACTGGTGATTTCGGATCGGCCGCCGCCGGTCCTGCCCGGCGCGAAGCGGATGCCCGAACTGGCCGCCTATGTCGCGGGCCTGCTGGATGAGGCCGATCTGAAGGCCGAGGCGGTCGATGCCTGGGTGCTGCCGCAGCGGCCGGGTGTGAAACGACCCGATTATCCCAGTCGCACGGTCGTTGTTTCGGCCAAGGTAGGCGAGCGCTATTTCGCGGTCCGCAGCCGTATCCAGGCCGGCGGCAATCGCCTGCAGGGTTTTCTCATATGGCAGACGCTGACGCTGTACCTGCTGCTGCTCGTTCCGATCGTGCTGATCGGGTGGCGCGCGGCGCGGCCGCTGCGCGAACTGACGCGCGCCGCGCGCTCCAATCCGGCGCTTCGCGACGCGACGCCGCTTGCGGAAGAGGGGCCGTCCGACGTGCGCGAGCTGATCGGCGCCTTCAACGCCTATCGCGCCCGGATCGCGACGATGCTGTCGGACAAGGACCGGATGCTCGGAGCGGTAGGGCACGACCTGCGCACCCCGCTCGCCAGCCTGCGCGTGCGCGTCGAGCAGGTCGATGACGACCGGCTGCGCGACAAGATGATTGCATCGATCGAGGAAATGACCGCGATGCTCGCCGACATATTGGCGCTTGCGCGGTCGGGGGCGGGAACCGAGATTCAGGAGCGTATCGATGCGGCGGGGCTGGCCCGTGAACTGGCCGCCGACTATGGCGAACAGGGCAAGGATGCCGGCCTTGCCGAGATTGCGGACGCCGCGGTCATGGCGCGGCCGATGCTGCTGCGGCGCGCGCTGCGCAACCTTGTCGACAATGCGCTGGCTTATGGCGTGCGGGCGCGGTTGTCGATTGCCGTGGTGGACGGCATGGCACGGATCATCGTGTCGGACGACGGGCCGGGGCTGACCGATGAGCAGATCAGGACGCTCGTCGAACCGTTCGCGCGCGGCGAGCAATCGCGCAACCGCGCGACCGGAGGGGCCGGACTAGGCCTATCGATTGCGCGCGATATCGCCGAGGGGGAAGGGGGCACGCTGACGCTTGCCAACCGGGATGGCGGCGGGCTCGATGCGGTGATCGCGCTGCCGGTGGTTTAATTTGCTGGCGATTGGATCGGTTGCGGATCCGGCAGGAATGTCTGCAAGCGGCTATAAATTATAGCCGTCGCCCCCGCGAAGGCGGGGGCCGCCGTCGGCCTGGCGCAAGGTTGCCAGCGGCCCCCGCCTTCGCGGGGGCGACGGTTTAGTCGATGTGGAAACGTCCGCTCACCACCCCAAAGCCGCCATTGCCGCTGAACGTGCAGGTAGCTTACCCGGCCGATTTGAGCGTCGCCAGCCAGGTCAATATCTCGGTCTGCAGGCGAATGCGCGCGTCCGACCAGCTGTGATCGGTCGCGACATGCGCGGTCGTCAACCGCGCGCCGCCATCGGCCTTGATCGCCTTGGCCAGCGCGTCGCTCATCGGCGCGAGACCGTCGTCGGACGTCAGGATGAAGAGGTTGGTCGCCGCGAGTTCCGGCGCGGCCTTCACGAAATCGAAGCGGTCCTTCCCGGCGATGAGTTCGTCGGCCATGATTTCGGGCGTCGTCCCGGCAAGTGCCTCGGTTCCGTTGTTGCCGAGCATCTTGATCGCCTGCTCGCGCGGCAGCTTGCCGAGCCAGCCCATATTGCCAGCCGAGATCATCGCCGCGCCAAGCAGCGCCTTGTCATGCGCCGCGGTCAGCGCGGTCACCCAGCCGCCCATGCTGTGGCCCATGATGACCAGGCGCTTCGGATCGATGCGCAGCTTCGCCGCGTTGGCGGGATCGCGCGCGAAGGCGAGCACCGCGTCGGCGTCCTCGAGATTCCGGGCAAAACGATAGTCGCCCGGGCTGCCCCACGACCCGCGATAGTTGAAGGTGATCACCGTCCAGCCGGCGCGCCGCATCGCTTGCGCGAGATCGACGCTCTTTTCGTTGCCGGGCAGGCCGTGGCACAGGACGACGGTCGGATGCGGTCCGGCGCCAGCTGGGACATAGACGACGCCGTTGATTGCGACATCGCCGCTCGGGATATGGACGACCTCCATTGCGGCGGGGTGCGCCTTGTCGGCGGCCGGATCGGTATAGATGGCGGCGGGAATGTCGGGCGCCGCGGCGACGGCCGGCAGGGGCAGGGCGGCGAGCGCCGCGGCAAACCAGATTTTCATCGTCATTCTTTCCCTATGGCAAAATTCCCGCCGCGTCCGGCGCCCTCGGTGAATTTCCGCGCCCCGGCCACCGCGCCGTCGCGCAGCGGCGCCACGCCGGCATGCGCTTCATAGGCGAGTGCGGCTTCCAGGTCGAAGTCCCATTGGCGATAGGCGCTCAACCGGTCGCTGTTCATGCATGTTTGCGGAAAGGCGGCGATCTGCTGCGCGAGGGTGATCGCGGCGGGGAGGGCGGTTCGATCGGCAACCACCCGGTCGGCCAGCCCGATGCGCTGTGCTTCGTCGGCGGCAACCGGGCGGCCGGTCAGGATCATGTCGAGCGCGCGGCCCTGCCCGACGATGCGCGGCAGGCGGACGGTGCCGCCGTCGATCAACGGCACGCCCCAGCGGCGGCAATAGACGCCGAAAACCGCGCTTGCCGCCACGACGCGCAGGTCGCACCACAGGGCGAGTTCCAGCCCGCCCGCTACCGCATGCCCCTCGACCGCGGCAATCACCGGCTTTTCGACCAGCATCCGCGTCGGCCCCATCGGGCCCGGGCCATCGGGAGCGTAGCGCGTCGTCCCGACCGCCCCCAGATCGAAACCGGCGCAGAAATGGCCGCCGCTCCCGGTCAGGATCGCGACCCGCGCATCGGGATCCGCGGCGAAGGCGGTGAAGGCGTCGCGCAGCGCCGCCGCCGTCGCGGGATCGACCGCGTTGCGCTTTTCGGGGCGGTCGATGGTGACGATCGTCACCGGACCGTCGCGGTCGATGAGCACGGACATAGGATATTTTCCCCTTTGGCTGGCGCACCGCGAAGGTGCCGCGCGCGAAGGGGACTTGCAAGCGGCGGATCGGCTTCCTACATTATGGATATGCGGGCCGGGCCCCTCTGGCGTCGGCGGGATGTGTCCCGCCACGTGATGTCGGACCGCATCGGGTGACACCGATGCTCTGCGGCCCTCCTCCCCCCTGAACCGGGGTCCTTGCATCGGCGTCACCTGCTTGATCATCAATCAGGAGGCCCTTTATGACATATCATCCCAATCTTTATCGATTGACCGTGCTGCATCGCCAACTCGACGATGCCGAGCGCCATGAGGCGCGTCGGCGCGGTGCCGACCCGTTTCGCCTGCTGCGGCTCAAGACGCTGAAGCTCGCGGTCAAGAAACGGCTCGCAGCCCTGTCGATTCGTCCCGCGCCGCGCCGTACAGCGCTCGCATTCTAATCAGATAGAACAGGCGTCCGGCACGCCGTCCCGCGGGGCGGCGTGCCGCGGCGCGTTCCAGGAAAGCTGTCATGGAATTTCTTTTCGCCGACTGGCTGGGCACACCGGCCTGGTTCTGGCTTGCCTTCATCGGGCTCGTCACCCTGCTCACCGCCTTCGACCTTGGCATATTGAACAAGGAGAACAAGGAGATGGGCATCAAGGAGAGCCTGAAGCTCTCCACCCTCTATATCGGCATCGCGCTGGCGTTCGGCGGCTGGATCTGGGCCGCGAAGGGCGGCGAGGCCGGCCTGCAATATTTCACCGGCTTCTTCATCGAGAAGGCGCTGTCGATCGACAATATCTTCGTCATCTCGCTGATCTTCGCGACCTTCGCGATCCCGGCGCGCTACCAGTATCGCGCGTTGCTCTGGGGCATCGTCGCGGTGATCGTGCTGCGCGGGATCATGATCGCGGGCGGGGCGGCGCTGGTCACCGAATATGGCTGGCTGCTCTATGTGTTCGCGGCGTTCCTTGTGTTCACCGGGATCAAGATGCTGTTCGCGGGCGAGAAGCCGATGGACGTCGCGGGTAATCCGGTCGTCAAATGGCTGTCGCGGCACATTCCGATCACCAATGAATTGCATGGCGAGAAATTTTTCGTTCGCGCCCCCGATACGAAGACCGGCAAGCTGGTGCTCGCGGCGACCCCGCTGTTCCTCGCGCTCGTCGTGATCAACCTCGCCGACCTGGTGTTCGCGGTCGACAGCGTGCCGGCGATCTTTGCAATCACCACCGATACGTTCATCGTCTATACGTCGAACATCATGGCGATCCTCGGCCTGCGCGCGCTCTATTTTGCGCTCGCGGCGATGGTGCACCGTTTCCACTATCTGAAATATGCGCTCGCGCTGGTGCTGGTGTTCATCGGATCGAAGATCTTCGTGGCCGACTTTGTCCTGGGCGGTGACAAATTCCCGCCGCTGGTCAGCCTTGGCGTGACGGTGGCATTGATCACGGGCGGCGTGATCTGGTCGCTGGTCAAGACGAAGGCGGACGAGCCTCCGGCGCTTTAGGGAAAGGGGCGGGCGGCGAGTCCGCCCCTTACACCGCCATCAGCAGGACATCGTCGTCGCGCGGCGGCGCCGCCTCGAACGAGGGCAGCGGTTCGAATTCTTCGGCCAGTTCGGGTTCGCTCAGCCCGTCGAGCTTGAAATGACCGAGCCGGCGTTCTTCGTCCGAACGCCAATTCTTGTCGAGATTCAATGCGCTGATGAACAGGGCGCCATGGCGCTCGAACAGCTGGTGCGGGGCGAGCGTCATGCGCGTCCCGTTATACTGCGCCGTGATGCGGCGACGGCGGGCAATGGCTTCCATCACCTTCAGCCGATTATCGCTCATGAGAAATACCTTGGGGAGGATTTTGTGCGTTGCAGCATAATGCACAGGCGCGGCCTTTTGGGCAAGGGAAAACGTTGTCATATGCGCAGCTTTTGCTTTTCGCCGGCTCAATAAAAATGTCCGCCGGAAGCCCGGAGGCTTCCGACGGACAGGCTTTCCTCCCCAGGAAAGCTCGGGAGGCGCGGGGCTGGGTCGCAAACCCCGCGCCAAGAGGGATGACGCGGGAGGTGCAACGGGCTCCCGCGCCAAACTCGTGATCAGGCGGCGAACTGATTCCCGCCGCGGCCTTCAGGCCGCAAACTGGTTCCCGCCGCGGCCTTTAGGCCGCAAACTGGTTCATCGTATTGTCCTTGCCCGCGGCCTTGAGCGCCGCTTCGCCGGCAAAATATTCCTTATGGTCGTCGCCGATGTCGCTGCCCGACATATTCTGGTGCTTCACGCAAGCGATGCCCTGGCGGATTTCCTTGCGCTGGACGCCGGCGACATAGCCGAGCATGCCTTCTTCGCCGAAATATTCCTTCGCGAGATTGTCGGTCGACAGCGCTGCGGTGTGATAGGTCGGCAGCGTGATCAGGTGGTGGAAGATGCCCGCGCGCTTGGCTGAATCACGCTGGAAGGTGCGGATGCGGTCGTCGGCTTCGTCGCCGAGCGGCGTGCCGTCATAATCGGCACTCATCAGCTTGGCGCGATCGTAGGCGCTGACGTCCTTGCCGTCCTTCTCCCACGCGTCGAACACTTGCTGACGGAAGTTCAGCGTCCAGTTGAAGCTCGGTGAATTGTTATAGGCGAGCTTCGCATTGGGAACGACTTCGCGGATGCGGTCGACCATGCCGGCGATCTGTTCGATGTGCGGCTTTTCTGTCTCGATCCACAGCAGGTCCGCGCCGTTCTGCAAAGACGCGATACAGTCCATGACGCAGCGGTCTTCGCCGGTTCCCGAACGGAACTGATAGAGGTTCGAGGGCAGGCGCTTCGGGCGCACCAGCTTGCCGTCGCGGTTGATGAGGACGTCGCCGGGGTTGCCCGCGCCTTCGACCTCTTCGCAGTCGAGGAAGCTGTTATACTGGTCGCCGAGGTCGCCGGCTTCCTTCGAGAAGGCGATCTGCTTGGTCAGGCCCGCGCCGAGGCTGTCGGTGCGGGTCACGACGATGCCGTCCTCGACGCCGAGCTCCATGAAGGCGTAGCGGCAGGCGCGGATTTTCGCGATGAAATCCTCGTGCGGCACGGTGACCTTGCCGTCCTGATGGCCGCACTGCTTTTCGTCCGAGACCTGGTTCTCGATCTGCAGCGCACAGGCGCCCGCCTCGATCATCTTCTTGGCGAGCAGATAGGTCGCCTCGGCATTGCCGAAGCCGGCGTCGATGTCGGCGATGATCGGCACGACGTGCGTTTCATGATTGTCGATCGCGGCCTGGACCTGCTTGGCCTTGAGTTCGTCGCCTTCGGCGCGCGCCGCGTCGAGGTCGCGGAACAGCATGCCGAGTTCGCGGGCGTCGGCCTGGCGGAGGAAGGTGTAGATTTCCTCGATCAGCGCCGGAACGCTGGTTTTTTCGTGCATCGACTGGTCGGGCAGCGGACCGAATTCGCTGCGCAGCGCGGCGATCATCCAGCCCGAGAGGTAGATGTAGCGGCCCTTGACGGTGCCGAAATGCTTCTTGATCGAGATCATCTTCTGCTGCGCGATGAAGCCGTGCCAGCAGCCCAGCGACTGGGTGTAGTTCGCGGGATCAGCGTCATAGGCGGCCATGTCGGCGCGCATGATGCGCGCGGTGTAGCGGGCGACGTCGAGGCCGGTCTTGAACTTGTTCTGGGCGCGCATGCGGGCGATGCTTTCGCCGCTGATGCCGTCCCACGTGCCGTCATAATCGCGGATGAGGCGGCCTGCCTGTGCCATGTCTTCCTGATAGCCCATCATCATGTCCTTGTTCGAAGCTGATGGGTGGAAGTTGACGAAAGTGCCGCGCAAAGTGAAAAGCTTTGTCAATAATAATTGTGAAATTTGGCGGTATGGTGTAAAAAGACGTGTAAATTAGTAAAGAAAGTTACAGATATGGCGGAGCGGCGGGTGTTCGCAGGGGCTGCGGTTCGGCGGGCGCGTCGGGAGGCCGGGATGACGCAGGCGGCGATGGCCGAGACGCTGGAGATTTCGCCAAGCTACCTCAATCTGATCGAGCATGGGCAGCGGCCGCTGTCTGCCACGGTGATCGTAAGGCTCGCGGAACGTTTTGATTTCGACGCGGCGAAACTCGGCGGCGAAGAGGTGCCGGGCGGCCTGGCCGGTCTCAGGCGGAGGCTGGCCGACCCGCGTTTCGCCGACCTGGGTATCGGCGCGCAAGAGGCAGAGGAATGGTTGCAGACCGCGTCCGCGACCGCCGCGGCGTTCGCGCGGTTGTTCGACGCGGCGCCCGAAGCGCGCACCGAAGGTGTCGATGAAGCGCCCGAAGTTGCCGCCGTGCGCCGCGCGATCGAAAAATGGCGTAACCATTTCGCCGATCTCGACGCCCGGGCCGAGGAGCTCGCCGACGAACTGCGCCTCGCGGGCGGCGATCTTTATGGCACGATTTCGGAGCGTTTGCGTACGCGGCACCAGCTGGGCATCCGCATCTTGCCGAGCGACGTGATGCCCGACCGGCTGCGCTGGCTCGACTGGCACGCGCGGCAACTGATGCTGAACGAACTGCTGCGTCCGGCGTCGCGTACCTTCCAGGCCGCGGCGACGCTGGCGCAGATCGAGGCGAAGGCGGAGATCGACGCGCTTGTCGCGGGCGCCGAATTCGCCGAAAATGCTGCGGCGCGGATGTTCGAGCGCCACTTGATCCAATATTTCGCCGCCGCGCTGATGATGCCATACAGCCGTTTCCTGCGCGCGTGCGATGCGACGGGCTATGATCTGCTGCTGCTCCAGCGCCGCTTCGGCGCCGGATATGAACAGGTCGCGCACCGGTTGACCACCTTGCAGCGCGTCGGCGCGCGCGGGCTGCCCTTCTTCATGCTGCGCATCGACCGCGCGGGGCAGGGGAGCAAGCGTTATGCCGGGGCCAGCCAGTCGCCGTTGGTCGACGGCGATGCGCGTTGCCCCCTGTGGGGTGTGCATGAGGCATTCGCGCGGCCGGGCGAGGTCGTTGCCGACCTGGTCGAGCTGGAGGACGGGACGCGTTGGTTCACGCAATCGCGATCGGTCGCAGCCCCCGGCGCGACGGGCAGCGGCACCCCTGCGCGCTTTGCCGTTTGCGTCGGCGTCGACGCCAAGGTCGCCGCGCCGCTGATTGCCGCGCGCGGGATCGATTTGATGCGGTCGCCCGCGACCCCGATCGGCCTTGGTTGCCGCCGTTGCACGCGGACGGGCTGCATCCAGCGGTCGATGCCGCCGCTCGCGCGTCCGCTGCGGTTCCGGGAGGGCGAGCGCGGGGTGAGCGCCTTCGATTTCGCGGGCGATTGAGCCGATATGCCAAATGCCGCGTAAAGCCGATTTGCGTGCTGGCTCGCCGGGAAAAAAGCTGCAAATGAAGGCGTTCGCGACCGGGAGTGGATAGCCGTGCCGACGATCAACGAGAACGCCTTTCGCATCCTGCTGGAAACGGTGCCCGACGGATTCTTCGTCCATGACGCGGCCGGCCGCTTCCTCGACGTCAACGCCCGATCCTGCGCCGATCTTGGCTACACGCGCGACGAGCTGTTGCGCATGTCGATCAACGACATCTCGCGCGGTGCCGACGCCGCGGCCAATGCGGCGCGATGGCGCGATGCGCCGGTGGGACTGGCGATGCATTTTCAGGAGACGGCGGTTCGCAAGGACGGATCGGCCTTTCCGGTCGAGATCAGCCTGACCTGTCAGTTCATCGACGGACAGAAGCTGTTCTTTGGCCTGGCGCGCGACATGAGCGAGCGCGATGCGGCGCGCACGGCCGAACTCAAGGAAGCGCACGAGCGGATGGAGATGGCGATCCGCGTCGGCGGCCTCGGCATCTGGGATTATGATCTGGTCGGCGACCGGTTGACGTGCGACGAGCAATGGTACCGGATCATGGGCCGCGATCCCGCGCAGCCGGTGCGGGACATTGCGTCCTTTCGCGCCTTCGTGCATCCGGGCGACGTCGAGCGCGTCACCGAAGTCCGGCAGACGGCGACGCGACTTGTCGCCGAAGAGCGGGACTATGAGATGATCTTTCGCATCGTCCGCCCCGATGGTGCGCTGCGCTGGCTGCGTTCGGCGGGCCATGTCGTCGAGGACGCTGATGGCCGTCCTCGGCGCGCAGTCGGTTTCGTCGTCGACATCACCGAAGCGCATCTTGCCGGGGAAAAGCTGCACCAGCAGACGCAGGAAGACCCGCTGACCGGGCTGGCAAACCGGCGGCGGCTCGACGCCGAACTTGCCAAGGCCTGCCTGCACGCCACGCGAACCGGCGAGCCGGTGACGCTGGCGATGATCGACGTCGATCATTTCAAGCTTTATAACGACCGGCACGGCCATGTTGCGGGCGACGAGGCGCTGATCGCGCTTGCCCAAATATTGCAAGGCATTGCGCGGCGGCCCTATGATCTGGCCGCGCGCTATGGCGGCGAGGAATTCGTGCTGCTGCTGCCCGGTATCGGCGATCCGGAAACGATCCTGCAGACGATCGAAGACGAACTGGCGAAGCTGGCAATCGCGCATCCCGCGTCGCCCGTTGCGCCGCGCCTGACGGTCAGCTGCGGCTGCGTCGTCGCGTCCGAACTCGCCGACACGAAGCCGCGCGACCTGCTCGCGGCATGCGACGGGGCGCTGTACCGGGCGAAGGAAGCGGGGCGTAACCGGAGCGAGGTGGCACGGATTTAGCGGCGGCGGGGAAGGGTGGTTTCGGGTGACGGCTATCGGCAGGGAGCCGCCGTTATCCCTTTTTGTCACCCCGGACTTGATCCGGGGTCCCGCTTGATGCCGAAACTGCCGGTGCTCCCCAAGAAAAGCGGGATCCCGGGTCAAGCCCGGGATGACGAGGATGGGCGAAGCAACGGCCGCTTCCCACCCCCGAAACCGTCATTCTTGCCCGATCGATAACCCAAATCCGCCTTGCCGCGCGATATGGGGTGACCGCCGCCGTGCGAGGCGATAGGTTGCGTGGCATGACCCTGCTTATCCAACCCGTCATCCTGTGCGGTGGCGCGGGAACGCGGCTTTGGCCCGAATCGCGCGGTACGCGCGCCAAGCAGTTCCTGCCGCTTGCGGGCGAAGCGAGCCTGTTTCAGCAAACGGTGGCGCGCACGCCGGCGGGCCGCGATTTCCTGCCGCCGCAAATCCTGTGCGGCGACAGCCATGTCGCGACCGTTCGCGAGCAACTGGGCGACCGCGAGGCGGCGCTGATCGTCGAACCGATGCCGCGCGGCACGGCGGCGGCGATCGCGCTCGCGGTCGCGCAGGCCGATGCCGATACGCTACTGCTCGTCATGCCCAGCGATCATGTCATCGCCGACGTGCCCGCCTTTCACGCCGCGATCGCGAAGGCGGTGGGGCTGGCGCAGCAGGACCGGCTCGTGACCTTTGGCATCACCCCTGACCGGCCCGACACCGGATTCGGTTATATCGCGAGCGGTCGCCCGCTCGGCGGCGGCGGCGAAGATTGGGGCTTCGCGGTCGACCGCTTTGTCGAGAAGCCGCCGCTCGAAGAGGCTGAACGGATGCTCGCCGCAGGTGGATATAACTGGAATGCAGGTATTTTCCTGTTCCGCGCCGGGCGAATGCGCGATGCCATGCTGACCCATTGCCGCGCGATTTTCGAGGCCGCGGACAAGGCGGTCGCGGCGGGAATGCGCGACGGCGATGCGCTCTACGCCGATGCCATCGCCTTCGAACGAGCGCCCAGCGATTCGATCGACTATGCCGTGATGGAGAGGGAGGACCGCACCGCCGTGGTCCCCGTCGCGATGGGCTGGTCCGATCTCGGCAGCTGGCACGCGGTGCATGCGCTCGCCGAGGGTAAGGACGACGGGGGCAATGCCGTGGCCGGTGACGCTTTCCTCCACGATTCGCGCGGCAATCTGGTTCGCGCGGGCGGCAAGCGGGTGTCGCTGGTCGGGATGGAGCATGTCGCGGTGATCGTCGACGGCGACGACATATTGGTGATGCCGCTCGCCCGATCGCAGGACGTTCGTGCGGCGGCCAAGGCGCGCGAATAGGCGCGATGTCCGTGGCCTCCTGCTTCGCCGCTGCGCCGATCGGCTTGCTACATCACGGTGCGCAGGAACGGCGCGCGCGCCATTGCCATGACGTGCCGTTCGCGGCGGTGGTACTGGAGGGCGGCTATCAGGAAGCCGGCGACGAGGGGCGCTGGAATGTTCGCCCCGGCGACGTGCTGATCCACCACGCGTTCGAATCGCATCTCAACCGCTTCGACGCGGTGGGCGCGCGCGTCCTGATCCTCGACCTGCCCGCCGATATGGCGGCAAGTCCGCATCTATACGGCCACACCGCCGACCCCGACCGGCTCGTCCGGCTCGCCGCGCGCGATCCGCGCGCCGCCTCGGCGCTGCTTTCCGAAGGCTTTGCCGCCCGGGCAAGCACGCTGCTCGACTGGCCCGATATGCTTGCCGCCGACCTGCGCGGCCTCGAACCCTTCCTGCTCGCCGACTGGGCCGACCGGCATGGCGTGCGCGCCGAGACGTTGAGTCGCGGTTTTCGCGCTGCCTATGATTGCACGCCCAAGGCGTATCGCGCCGACGTCCGTGCCCGCGCCGCCTTTCGCGCGGCGCGGGGCGGTGGCGAGCCGTTCGCCGATGTCGCGCACCGTCTGCATTTTACCGACCAGTCGCATATGACGCACGCGGTCGCGCGGTTGACCGGCGCGACGCCGGGTTGGTGGCGACGGGATCAAGTGGATACAAGACAGCATCGACCCACTCTGTTATAGTCAGCTAATACACGCTATACGGAGACTCCACCATGCTCGATCGCCGCACGTTGCTCGCCACGCTGGCCGCGACATCCGCCCTTGCCGGCATCAAATCACCCGCGCGCGCGATGCTCGCCGGGACATCGGGCGGGGAGGGGGCAAAGTTGACCGCGCTTTACGAGCGCATTTACGACATGATGGTCGATCAGGATCCCGAATTCGCCACCGCGCTCGGGCTCGACAAGGGTGATCGCGCCGCGGCGAAATCGAAGCTCGCCGACCGCTCGCCCGCGGGTATCGAACAGGGTCACGATCTCTATCGCACCGGCCTTGCCGAACTGAAAAAGATCGATGTCTCAAAGCTTTCGGGGATGGACCTCGTCAATTACGAAACCTTCCGCGGGCCGTGGGAAGATTATGTGAAGGCTTATGACAGCTTCACCTATGGCCTGCACAGCTGGCCCGAACCGCATCCGGTGACGCAGCTGAGCGGCAGCTATCGTTCGATCCCCGATTTCCTGATCAACCAGCACAGCATTGCGGGCAGCGCCGATGCCGAGGCCTATCTGGCACGCTGCGCCGATTTCGCGGTCCAGCTCGACAATGAAACGGGGCGGATCAAGGCCGATCATGCCGCGGGGATTCTGCCGCCCGATTTCGTCATCGACCGCACCCTCGTCCAGTTCGCCAGCATCATGGCGCCCGCCGCGGCCGCCAATGCGCTGACCACCAATATCCAGGCGAAGACGAAGGATATCGCCGGCGACTGGGCCGCGCGTTGCGCCGCGATCGTCGAGCGCAAAATCTATCCCGCGATGCAGCGTCAGGCGGCAGAGCTCAAGGCCGTCCGCCCGCGCGCCACGCACGATGCCGGCGTCTGGCGCCTGCCCAAGGGCGACGAATATTACGCCTATGCGCTGCGCTATGCGACGACGACGGGGATGAGCGCCGAGGAGGTGCACAAGCTCGGTCTCGATCGCATGGCCGAACTGACGTCGCGCGCCGATGCGATCTTCAAGGCGCAGGGAATGACGAAGGGCAGCGTTGCCGAGCGGCTTCGCGCACTCGGCAAGGATCCGCGCTTCCTCTACCCCAACACCGACGCGGGGAAAGCGGAACTGATCGCCAAATTGAACGAGCAGGTGCAAGAGGTTCAGCGCCGCCTGCCCGAGGCGTTCGGCCGGCTGCCGAAGGCGAAGGTCGACATCCGCCGCGTGCCGCCCGACATCGAGGCCGGCGCGACGGGCGGCTATTATCAGATGCCCGCGCCCGACGGGTCGCGCCCCGGCGCCTATTACATCAACCTGCGCGACACCGCCGAAAACCCGAGCTGGACGCTGCCGACGCTGACCTATCATGAGGCGTCGCCGGGGCATCATCATAAGATCGCGCTGGCACAGGAAGCGACGGGGATTCCGCGGCTGCGCCGTCTGCCCGCCTATTCGGTCTACACCGAGGGCTGGGGGCTGTATGCCGAGCAGCTCGCCGACGAGATGGGCATGTATGAAAAGGATGCGTGGGGGCGGCTCGGCTATCTGCAAAGCTATATGTTCCGCGCCGCGCGGCTTGTCGTCGACACCGGGCTCCACCATTTCCGGTGGACGCGCGAAAAGGCGATCCAATATTATAACGAGGCGCTGGGCACCCCCGAGCCGTCGAACATCACCGAAATCGAACGCTATTGCGTGTGGCCGGGGCAGGCGACGAGCTATATGGTCGGGCAGACGAGCTGGGTCGCGATCCGCGAAAAGGCGCGGGCGACGCTTGGCGACAGGTTCGACCTGCGCGGTTTCCACGACACGGCGCTGTCGGCGGGCGCGATGCCGATTTCTGTCCTGGAATCGGTGATCGAGCGCTGGACGGCGGTGAAAATGGCCTGAACCCCGGGATAGGGAGCCGTCGCCGCGCGACGCGGCGCCGGCCCAAGATATTTGCTTATGCTGTGTTGCCTGTTTAATACGGGCCCACGCATGTTGTTTTTTCGTCGCCGTCCCGCCGCCGCGTCCCAGCCCGAACCCGTCCCGGTGGGCGGCTTGCCTCTGCCCGATGCGGCGTTGCCGGCACCCGAGGTTCCGCTCTCGCCGCGCCGCAGATGGCTGCGCCGTATCTCGCGCGGTTTTGCCGTCTTCGCGATCCTCTTCATCCTGCTTGTCGGCTGGCTCGCGATCACCGCGCCGCTGTCGAAGTCGCTCGAACCGATCGCACCGCCGCAGATCACCTTGCTCGCGTCGGACGGCACCCCGATCGCGCGGATCGGGGCGATCGTCGACACGCCGGTGAAGGCAAAGGATCTGCCCAAACATGTCACCGGCGCCTTTCTCGCGATCGAGGACCGGCGGTTCTACAGCCATTGGGGCGTCGATCCGCGCAGTGTCGCGCGCGCGGTGTGGAGCAATATCACCGGCGGGCGCACGCAGGGCGGCAGCACGATCACCCAGCAGCTGGCGAAATTCACCTTCCTCACCCCCAAGCGCACGCTCGGGCGCAAGGCGCGCGAGGCAATGATCGCCTTCTGGCTCGAGGCGTGGCTGAGCAAGGACGAGATTCTCGAACGCTATCTGTCGAACGCCTATTTCGGCGACAACACTTACGGCCTGCGCGCCGCGTCGATGCATTATTTCTACCGCCAGCCCGAAAAGCTGACCCCCGCGCAGGCAGCGATGCTCGCGGGGCTCGTCCAGGCGCCTTCACGCCTCGCGCCGACGCGCAATCCCGACCTTGCCGAAAAGCGGATGCGGCTGGTCGTCGGTGCGATGGTCGACACCGGCTATCTGACCGCGGGCGAGGCGAAGGCGCTGCGGACGCCGCGGATCGACGTGCGCAGTCGCAATACGCTACCCACCGGCACTTATTTCGCCGACTGGGCGCTGCCCGAGGCGCGCAAGCTCAGCGACGTCGGATATGCGCGGCAGACGATCCGCACGACGCTCGATTCGCGGCTGCAGGCGGCGGCGCGCCGCGCGATCAACGGCGCGAGCCTTGGCAAGGCACAGGTCGCGCTGGTCGCGATGCGTCCCAATGGCGAGGTCGTCGCAATGGTCGGCGGGCGCGACTATGCCGATTCGCCCTTCAACCGCGTGACGCAGGCGCAGCGCCAGCCCGGATCGACCTTCAAGCTGTTCGTCTATCTCGCGGCGCTGCGGGCCGGGTGGGACCCCGATGATGTGATCGACAACGGTCCGATCGAAACCGGATCCTACCGGCCGAAAAATGCAGGCGAGGCCTATTCCAGGACGATCACGCTCGAGGATGCCTTTGCCGCGTCGAGCAACGTCGCCGCCGTCCGCCTGCTGCGTGAGGTCGGTGATGACAAGGTGATCGACATGGCACGCGACCTTGGCGTCACCGCACCGCTTGCCAAGGGCGACCCGAGCCTCGCGCTCGGCACATCGAGCATGACCTTGCTCGAACTCACGGCAGCCTATGCGGGCGTCGCGGCGAACAGCTATCCTGTCGTCCCGCATGCCTTCAAGACCGACGAGCCGGGCTGGTTCGAGCGCCTGTTCTCGGGCCCCGACAGCTTCGGATCGGGTGTGCATGACGATATCGAGCAGATGCTTCGCGCCGCGGTCAATCGCGGGACCGGGCGCGCGGCGCGGCTGCCGCAGGCGAATTTCGGCAAGACCGGGACGAGCCAGGACAATCGCGACGCGCTGTTCGTCGGCTATGCAAACGGCCTCGTCGTCGGGATATGGATCGGCAATGACGACAATTCACCGCTGCGCGGCGTTTCGGGGGGCGGCGCGCCAGCGCGCATCTGGCGCGATTTCATGACCGGCGCGGCGGGGACGAAGAAGCGCCCGGCGGCGCCGGCGAAGAATCCCGCCGGTCCGGTCCAGCCGCTCGATATCCCCGATATCGGCGCGGTCCCGATCGGCGAGACGACGCGCGTCGGGGTTCAGGACGGCAATGCCGTGATATCGACCGAAATCGGCGGCACGCGCATCGACCTGAAGCTGCCGATCAACGAAAGCCGTCCGGGGGAGGCGCCGCCGGCAGCGCCCACGCCACCGCAGTAGCGCGAATAGCTGAGACGGACGGTGGCATTGGGGTGGGGAGCTGCCATAGGCACCACCCACTTTCGTCATCCCGGGCTTGACCCGGGATTCCGCTTTTTTTGAGGGCGCCGACGGTTTTCGAGGTCTATCGTCACCCCGGATCAAGTCCGGGGTGACGATGGACGGGACGGCAACTCCGGGCCGAAAACAGCCGTGCCTGATCATCTGTCCTGGCTCCCCACTCCGTCACCCGTCTGCTTTCGATTTGCCACCGGCGCGCCCGTGGCATAAGCGAGTGTAAAATTAACCGACACTTCACCCCTGGCAGCTAGTGTCGCAGCCCGGAAGGGCGCAGCGGTTTCATGTTCAGACTGTTCAAACATTATGTCCCCTATGCGGTCGTCTGGCTGGCGCTGGTCGATTTCCTCGCCTTGCTCGGCTCGGCGGAGGGGGCGTGGCATATTTATGCGCAGCAGGCCGGTTTCGACGCGGGTCCGCTCGGCGACCGCTGGCTGCCGATCGCGACCTTTGCGATCGCCAATTCGCTCGGCATGATGGCGACCGGCATGTACGGGACCGAGGCGCTGCGTTCGATGCGCTTTGCGACCGCACGCCTGCTCGTCGCGGTCTCGCTTGGCGTCATCTTCATTGCCGTGCTCGGCTTCCTGCTGCCGACGGTGACCCTGTGGCGCGCGAACAGCCTTTATGCGATGGGCCTCGCGATCACCGCGCTGTCGCTGATCCGGCTCGCGCTGACCCAGACCGCGGCACCCGACGCCTTTCGCCGCCGCATCCTGGTGCTCGGCGCCGGACCGCGGGCGGCGCGATTGCAGGCGCTGGCCGATCAGCCGGGGAGCGGGCTGACGATCGCCGGCTTCGTCGCGATGGCCGATTTCGAAAAGACGATGGCGGGCGCCGTTCCGCGCGAGAAGATTCCGAACCTGTCGGATCATGTCGTTGCGCTGAGCGCGGGCGAGGTCGTGCTGGCGCTCGAAGAGCGGCGCAACGCGTTACCGCTTGCCGACCTGTTGCGCGTCAAGACGACGGGGGTCCATGTCAACGACATCGCGAGCTTTATCGAGCGCGAGACGGGGCGTGTCGACCTGGCGACGACCAATCCCAGCGGGCTCATCTTTTCCGACGGCTTTTCGGCCGGACAGCGGATTTCGAAAGCGGGCAAGCGGGTGTTCGACATTCTCGCCAGCCTTGCCGTGCTCGTGATCGGCCTGCCGCTGATGCTGATCGCCGCCATCGCGGTGAAACTCGACAGCAAGGGCCCTATTTTCTATCGCCAGTCGCGCGTCGGCATGTTCGGCGAGCCCTATGATATCCTGAAAATCCGGTCGATGCGCACTGACGCCGAGGCGGCTGGCAAGGCGGTGTGGGCAAGCGAGAACGACCCGCGGATCACCCGCGTCGGCAATATCATCCGCAAGCTTCGCATCGACGAGCTGCCGCAGCTCTGGTGCGTGCTGAAAGGCGACATGAGCTTCGTCGGGCCGCGCCCCGAGCGGCCGAGCTTTGTCGAAGAGCTCGAGCTGCAGCTGCCATTCTATGCCGAACGGCACATGGTGAAGCCCGGGCTGACGGGCTGGGCGCAGATCAATTATCCCTATGGCGCGTCGGTCGAGGATGCGCGCGTGAAGCTTGAATATGACCTTTATTATGCGAAAAATTACTCGCCCTTCCTCGACCTGTTGATCCTGCTCCAGACGGTCCGCGTCGTGCTGTGGCCGGAGGGAGCGCGCTGACCATGCTGCTGGGGGGCGCTTCGCATATCCTCGCCGCGCTCGCGCTGGTCGGTTTCGTCGGGGTCACGCTGTGGCTGCTGTCGCGGCCGCGTGCGCGGATGGCGGTGCTGGTGCCGGCGCCGCGCTGGCTGATCGCCGCTGCCGGCGCGAGCGCATTCTGGTGTGCGACGCTCTATCTTTTCGATCCCGGTTCGTCCGAGGCGCTGGTGGCGCAGGCGGTGCGCAACGCCGCGATGCTCGGCTGGCTGGGCGCGAGTTTCTGGTCGCCCGCTGCGCCGATGCCGCGCCCGCTGCGCCTGATCGCGCGGTTGCTCGTCGCGATCAGCCTGCTCAGCTTCGTTTCGGGCGTAGCCGCCTATTGGCGCGAAGGCGCGGCGGCGGGGGCATGGATCCGCCCGATGGTGGAAATTGCGGCGATGATCGTCGCGTCGGGCGGGCTGCTGATCATCGACGGCGGCGCGCGCCACGGGAGCAGCGCGCTGCGGATGCCGGCGATGGCGGTCGCGGGCGGCTTTGCCATGCTGTGGGGGTATGAACTCAATTTCCAGTTGCTTGGCGCCCTGACCGGCAAGCCGGCGTCGACGCTGATCCAGCTGCTGCCGGCGATGGCGCTGTTGACCCTGCCGACTTACGTCGTGGCGGCGATGGATATCGGGCGCGAACGGATGCAGCTCTCGCGCACCGCGGCGATGCGCACGATCATCCTGCTGGGCGCCGCCGCCTATCTGATCCTGATCGGGCTGACTGGCGCGATCGCGCGGCTTGTCGGCGGCGATTACGGCAATCTGGCGCAGGGTATCTTCCTGATCGTCGCCCTTGGCGCCGGCGGGTTATTGTTCGTGTCGCGCCGCGCGCGGGCGTGGCTTTCGGTGATGATATCGAAGCATTTCTTTGAGCATCGCTATGATTATCGCGCCGAATGGATGCGCTTCACCGCAACGCTGGGCGATGGCGGGGGGCAGGCGGGCGAACCGTCCGAACCCGACGACGGCAATCTTCACCGGCGCGTCGCGAAAGCGCTCGCCGAACTGACCGGCAGCCCGGGGGCGCTGCTGATGCGGCCCGACGCGCTCGGCGGTTTTCGCGTTACCGACCATTGGCATTGGCCGACCGGCGGCGCGGACGGCCCGGACGGGGCGACGCTGTCGCTGCGGTCGGCTTTCATGCTCCAGGAAACGCGGCATATCGTCGAACTCGACACGCTGCGCCGGGGGACGACGACGGGACCGAACGCCGATCTGGCGATCCCCGACTGGCTGATCGCCGATCCGGGCGCGTGGGTGGTCGTGCCGATATTGCATTTCCAGCGCATGATCGCGGTCGTCATTCTCCAGCGGCCCGGTATTTCGCGTGCGCTCGACTGGGAAGATCTCGACGTGCTGCGTATCGCGGGGCAGCAGGCGGCTTCCTATCTTGCCGAAGCGCAGAGCCAGCAGGCCTTGTCGGAAGCGCGGCGTTTCGACGAGTTCAACCGTCGCTTCGCCTTCATCATGCACGACATCAAGAATCTGGCGAGCCAGCTCAGCCTGCTCGCGCGCAATGCCGAGCGGCATGCCGACAAACCCGAATTTCGCGCCGACATGATCGAAACGCTGAAGATTTCGGCGGGGCGCCTGTCCGATCTGCTCGTCCGCCTCTCGCCGCGCGCGCGTGGCCGCGCGGCGGAAGCCGAACGCGTGCTGGTCGAACCGCTGTTGCAGGCGGTGGCGGCGGAAGTGCGGCCGCGGCGGGCCCTGTTCGTCAGCTGCCAGGCGGGGCTTGCCGCGTGGGGCGATGCGGCCTCGATCCGCCAGATCGTCCAGCATCTTGCCGCCAATGCGATCGATGCCTCGCCGGCGAACAGCCCGGTCCAGATCGTCGCGACGGGCGAGCAGGGGCGCGTCCGCATCGACGTGATCGACGAAGGGACCGGGATGAGCCGGGCCTTCATCCGCGAGGAACTGTTCAAGCCCTTCGTGTCGACGAAGGACGCGGGTTTCGGCCTTGGCGCGTTCGAGGCGCTCGGGCTGGCACAGGCGATGGGCGGGACGATCGACGTGGCGAGCGAGCCCGGACGCGGCAGCAATTTTTCGCTGTGGCTGCCGGTGGCCGATACGCGGGGCGATATGGGGTCGCCCGAACCGATGATGAAAGTGGCAAAGCCATGAGCGAGACCGGCTCCGACCTTCCCAAATCGCTGCCCAAGCTGCTGATCGTCGAGGATGATCCGGGGCTGCAGGCGCAGCTCAAATGGGCGTATGAGGGATATATGGTCCTGATCGCGGGCGACCATGACGGCGCAATCGAACTGCTGCGCGCCGAAGAGCCGGCGGTGGTGACGCTCGACCTGGGATTGCCGCCCGATCCCGACGGAACGCGCGAAGGCTTCCGGACGCTGAAGGCGATCCTGGAGATGAAGCCCGACACCAAGGTGATCGTGGTGTCGGGGCATGGTGAACGCGCGAGCGCGCTGACCGCAATCGCGAACGGGGCGTGGGATTTCTACCAGAAACCGATCGATATCGAGGAACTGGGGCTGATCGTCCGCCGCGCCTTTCATGTGCGCGAACTGGAAGTCGAAAACGCCCGGCTGGCCGAGCAGGGGGCGAGTGACAATCGCGTGCTCGGCGGGATGATCACCGGCGCGCCCGAGATGCAGAAGGTGGCGCGGACGATCGAGCGGGTTGCGAACCTGGGCGTCAGTGTCATGCTGCTCGGCGCGAGCGGGACGGGCAAGGAATTGCTGGCGCGCGGATTGCACGAGGCGAGCGGGCGCCGCGACGGCGCGTTCGTCGCGATCAATTGCGCCGCAATTCCCGAAAATCTGCTCGAAAGCGAATTGTTCGGGCATGAAAAGGGCGCGTTCACCGGCGCGGTCAAGACGACCGAGGGCAAGATCGAACTTGCGCATGGCGGGACGTTGTTCCTCGACGAGGTCGGCGACATTCCGCTGCCGCTGCAGGTCAAATTGCTCCGCTTCCTGCAGGAGCGAACGATCGAGCGGATCGGCGGGCGGCGGCCGATCGCGGTCGACACCCGCATCGTGTGCGCGACGCACCGCGATCTCGATGCGATGATCGCGGTGCAGAGTTTTCGCGACGATCTTTATTACCGGCTCGCCGAGATGGTGGTGAAAATCCCGTCGCTTGCGGAACGGCCGGGCGACGCGGTGCTGCTCGCGCGGCATTTCCTGCACCAATATGCGCCGGAGATGAACCCCGGCGTGCGCGGTTTCGCGCCCGACGCGTTGCAGGCGATCGACGAGGGGCGCTGGCCGGGGAATGTCCGCGAGCTCGAAAACCGGATCAAGCGCGCGGTCATCATGGCCGACGGCAAGCTGGTGACCAGGGGCGACCTCGACATGTCGGGCGGGACAGACGGCGATGCGGCGGGCGAGGAGGCGTGGCTGAACCTGCGCAGCGCGCGCGAGGCGGCCGATCGCGTCGCGATCCGCCGCGCGGTGACGCAGAGCGAAGGCAATATCTCGGCCGCGGCGAAGCTGCTCGGGATCAGCCGGCCGACGCTTTACGACCTGCTCAAACAATATCGGATGCAGGCCTGAATGACGCGACGGCGTTCCTGGATGAGCGCGCTGCTGATCGCGGCGGTGCTGGCCGGGTGCGACGGCGCGCGCCCGGCGGATACGCGCCAGACGCTCGAACAGCGGCGCGCCGATTTGCAGGCGGCGGTCGCCGACAATCCGAAGGCGATCGACGAGCGGGTCGAACTGGCGCGCGTCGCACTGCGGCTCGGCGACGGGGTGGCGGCCGCGGCTTCGGTGCAGGCGGCGATCGGCGCCGGCGGCGACGAAAGCGCGCTCCGCGCGTTGCTCGCCCGGGCCTATGCGTTGCAGGGCGACGGGACGCGCGCGCTCGAAACGCTCGATGCGGGGCCGATCGCGCCGCAAGCGATGGGCGAGGCGGCGTGGGTCGCGGGCAATGTCCATCTCGACAATGGCGACCTTGGCGCGGCGCGCGATGCGTTCGACCGCGCGGTGCGCGAACTGCCGCGTGAATCGGCGCTGTGGGTCGATGTCGCGCGCTTTCGCGACGCCAATGCCGACACGCTGGGTGCGCGCGACGCGGTCGATTATGCGATCGAGCTCGACAAGGACAATAGCGCGGCACTCGCCTATAAGGCGAACCTGATCCGCACCGAGCAAGGGCTCAATGCCTCGATCGAGTGGTATGACGCGGCGCTCGCCGCCGATCCCGACAATGCCGATGCGCTGATCGAGCAGGCTGCGACGCTCGGCGACCTCGGCCGGTATCGCGATATGCTCGGCGCGTTGCGCCGCGCGGCGGCGATCGCGCCGGGCAACCCGCGCATCTATTATCTGCAGGCGGTGCTCGCCGCACGCGCGGGCAATTATCGGCTCGCGCGCAGCCTGTTGCAGCGGACGCGCGGGCTGATGGACGGGGTGCCGGCCTTCATGCTGCTCAGCGCGATCGTCGAGCTGGAGCTCGGCGGTGAAGCGGTCGCCGCGACCTGGGCCGATCGGCTGCTTGCCGAACAACCGAATAATATGACCGCGCGGCGCGTCCTCGCGGTCGCGGACTGGGCGGGCGGAGATGCCGACGGGGCGGCTGAGGCGCTGATCCCGGTCGTCGACCGCGACGATGCCGACAGCTGGTCGCTGCTGCTTGCGGGACGCGTGGCCGCCGAACTGGGCCGGCGCGGCGAGGCGGCCGACTATCTGGCGCGCGCCGCATCGCTGTCGCGCGGCGACGCGGCGCCGTTCGCGGTCGACAACGACTATGGTTTCCTGTCGATGGCGGCCGAAGCCGAACCGCTCAATCCCGCCAAGATGATCCCCGCGATCGCGGCCGATATCGCCGCGGGGCAGAGCGGCCGCGCGATCGAGCGGGCGACCGAATTGCGCGATGCGAACCGCGGCGTCGCCGATGCCCATATCCTGCTCGGCGATGCCGCGATGGCGGGGGGGCAGTTTGAGGTCGCCGTCCGCTCCTATCGCGCCGCGCGCGACCTCGATGCCGGCGAGCGCACGACCTTGCGACTGGCGCATGCGCTGTTTCGCGCGGGGGATACCGCCGGGTCGAGCGCCGCGATCCTCGCGCTGCGCGACAGCCAGCCGTCGAGTATCGCCGCCGACCGGCTGGCCGGGCACCTTGCGATGGATCTTGAACATTGGGACCAGGCGATCGCCCATTTCGAGCGTGTCCGCCGCCGCATCGGCAATCGCGACGTCGTCGTGCTGCGCGAGCTTTCGAAGGCGTGGGCGGCGAAAGGCGATGGCCGGCGTGCGACCGCGCTGATCGCGCTCGCCTATCGCCTGCAACCGCTGAATGCGGAGATCATGCGGCTATACGCCGACCGGCTGGCGGATGCCGGCGATATTCAGAGTGCGGCCGATTTGCGCGACAAGGCGCGGCAGATCGGGCGGTAGGGCCGCAGTGCTAACTCAAGCCTCGGTCAAATCGAGCAGGGTCCGGGCATCCAGTCCGATGCGGCGCATCTGGTCGGCGACAGGTGGCCAGACATTGTTGAGGAAATCCTCGCGCATCAGCGTCCGCAACCGGTCCGTCGCGCCCTGTGCGACGAACATGCCGACGCCGCGTTTCACCGTGACCAGTCCCTCGTCCTGGAAGGTCTGATACGCCTTGGCGACGGTCAGCGGGTTTGCGCCTTCCTCCGCCGCGAGCGAGCGGACCGACGGCAACATGTCGCCGTCGCGGAAGCTGCCGTCGAGGATCGCGTTGGCGATGACATCGCGCAGGCGCTGATACACGGGTTTGGACTGATCGAGCATGCCGCCTTAATGCCATAAGACAGCAGCACAGTCAAACGCACCCTATTACAAATTTGCTTTTTTGTCTGAAATTAAATGTCCCAGGCACGAACGACATCGTCATATTCGGGCCGCGGCCGTTCGGAGAGTTCCCCGCCCGCGGTGCCGAGGAAGAAATAGCCGACGATCGTATCGCCCGCGCCTACGCCGAACGCGGCGGCGACGTTCGGGCTATAGGCTGCCCATCCGGTCAGCCAGCTGCCGACGAAGCCATGCGCGTGCGCGGCATGGAGCAGGTTCATGCCGACGGCACCCGCCGACATCTGCTGTTCCCACACCGGGATTTTGACGCCCGGGACGGGGGTCGAGACGAGGACGAGCAGCGTCGGCGCCTGATGCGCGAACTGGTCGAGCGCCGACAGGTCCATCCCCGCCGCGCCGGGATTCTCGCTGACCCAGGCGGACTTCAGCAGCGCCGCAAACGCCTCGCGCTGATCGTCGGCCACGTTGACGATCCGCCACGGCGCGAGCTTGCCATGATCGGGGGTGCGGAGCGCAAGGGCGATGATGTCCCTGAGCTGCGCGGAATCGGGGCCGGGCGCAACCATGTCGCGGGCCTTCCCCGAGCGGCGGGTGGCGAGATGGGCGAGGAGCGAGCTATGGTCGTTGAACATGGCGCACCATGTGGCGCGCTGTTGACGTTTGCGCAAGTGTTGCGAACCATTCGCAACAGTTTTCGGCCCGATCCAACCGGTTTCACGCGCAATTAGATTCTTCCCTTGCGTAATTTTCGCGCTAGGTTGCCCCATTCGCGCGGCGGGAGCCGGCGCAAAAAATAATCGGGAAAAGGGACGCATAGATGAAAGAGATGGGCCTTTGGGACGAAGGCGACTGGATCGCGGTCATCGCGCTGGTTATTTTGGGGGTGTTCCTGACCATCGGCGCGTTGATCGCCGGTAGCAAGAAGCCCGAGTTCGCGGGGCATCCCAAGGGCCTCTACATGCTCTTCTTCGCCGAGATGTGGGAGCGTTTCTCCTACTATGGCATGCGTGCGCTGCTGATCTTCTACCTCACTCAGCACTGGCTGTTTTCGGATGGCAAATCGAACCTGATCTATGGCGCCTATACCAGCCTCGTTTACATCACCCCCGTGCTCGGCGGCTATCTGGCCGACCGCTATCTGGGACAGCGCAAGGCGGTGGTGTTCGGCGGGGTGCTGCTCGCGCTCGGCCATTTGTTCATGGCGTTCGAAGGCGATCACGGGATTACCGATGCGGCGGTCAAGCAGGCTGACGGCGCGATCAACATCTTCTGGCTCGCGCTTGCGCTGATCATCGTCGGATCGGGCTTTCTCAAGGCGAATATCTCGGTGATGGTCGGCCAGCTCTATCGCCTGACCGACGTCCGCCGCGACGCCGCCTACACGATCTTCTATATGGGGATTAACACCGGCGCCGCGCTCGGCACGATCCTTGTCGGCTATCTTGGGCAGAAAATCGGCTGGGCCTATGGCTTCGGCCTCGCCGGGATCGGCATGGTCGCGGGGCTGATCGTCTTCGTGCTCGGCAAGAATGTCCTGCTTGGCGCGGGCGAGGCGCCGGCGCCGCTGCCGAAGCGCAAGGAAATGACCGTCTACGGCACCGGCATCGCCGCGGTCGCGGTGATGTGGGCGCTGATCCAATATCAGGATATCATCCAGAACCTGCTGATCGTCTCGGGCCTCGCGCTGCTCGGCTATGTTCTCTACGAAAGCTTCAAATTGCCCAAGGAACCGCGCGAGCGCATGTTCGCCATCCTTTTCCTGATCGCGCTCAACCCGCTGTTCTGGGGCCTGTTCGAGCAGGCGGGCGGCAGTTTCAACCTCTACACCGACCGCTATGTCGACATCGGCGGGGTTCCCGCGTCGGTGTTCCAGTCGATCAACCCGATCTACATCATCCTCTTCGCACCGGTCTTTGCCGGCCTGTGGCAATGGCTGGGCAAGCGCGGTCTCGAGCCGTCGGCGCCGGCGAAATTCGCCATCGCGCTGGCGCAGGTCGGCGTTGGTTTCCTTGTCTTCGTCTGGGGCGCGCAGAGCGTCGGGCCCGAAGCGATGACGCCGGTCGTCTTCGTCTTCCTGCTGTATCTGCTCCACACGACGGGCGAGCTTTGCCTCTCGCCGGTCGGCCTCAGCGCGATGAACCGGCTGGCGCCGAGCTACCTCGCGTCGCTGATCATGGGCGCGTGGTTCTACATGACCGCGGTCGGCAATTTCGTTGCGGGCAAGATCGGCGAGGCGACGGGCGGCGAAAGCGGCAGCATGACGAAGGAAGCGACGCTGGGCATCTATTGGGAGATCGGCCTGATCACCATCGGCGTCAGCGTCGTCGTGCTCGCCCTGTCGCCGATCGTGAAGAAGTGGATGCACCTCGACACGCTGCGCGATCGCGAAGACGGTTTGGCGGGCATCGGCGAGGCTGAGCCGCAGGCGGCCGGGGTCCATCCCGAGCCCAAGGGAGTTTAAGCGCATGATCCGCGGCGTTAAAGGCAGCCTGCTGGCTGCGGTGTCGCTGGCGTTCGCCGGTTGCGCGGCGACGGGGGCTTCGAGTGGCACCGATACCAAGTCGGCGAGCGACGAGCCTGCTGCGGTGGCGGCGAAGCCGGTGAAGTTCAACAAGGATCCTTATCCGTCGACGTACAAGGGATATCCGACCCGCCTGACGGTAGTGAAGGGTGTCACGATCTTCGACGGCGAAGGCGGGCGGATCGACAATGGGTCGATCGTGATGTCGAGCGGCAAGGTCGACCGCGTCGGCGGCTCCGACATGGAATTGCCCACCGACGCCGACGTCATCGACGGCACCGGCAAATATCTGACCCCCGGCGTGATCGACATTCACAGCCACCTTGGCGATTATCCGTCGCCCAGTGTCGATGCGCATTCGGACGGCAATGAAGCGACCGGCCCGATCACCGCCGAAGTGTGGAGCGAACATAGCGTCTGGCCGCAGGATCCGGGCTTTACGCGGGCGCTGACCAACGGGGGCATCACGACGCTCGAAATCCTGCCGGGCAGCGCGAATTTGATGGGCGGCCGTTCGGTCGTGCTCAAGAATGTGCCGTCGCGCACCGTGCAGGGGATGAAATTCCCCGGCGCCCCCTATGGCCTGAAGATGGCGTGCGGCGAAAATCCCAAGCGCGTCTATGGCGCGAAGGGCCGCATGCCGTCGACCCGCATGGGCAATATGGCGGTCGATCGCCAGACCTGGGCGAAGGCCGCAGCGTATAAGAAGAAGCTCGACGAGGGGAAGGCGGTCGACCGCGACCTCGCGATGGAAACGCTCGCGGGGGTGCTGTCGGGCGAAATCCTCGTCCAGAATCATTGCTACCGCGCCGACGAAATGGCGCAGGTCATCGATATGAGCCACGAGTTCGGCTATAAGGTGTCGGCGTTCCATCATGCGGTCGAGGCATATAAGATCGCCGACCTCTTGAAGAAGGAAGGCATTTGCGCTGCGATGTGGGCCGACTGGTGGGGCTTCAAGATGGAAGCTTATGACGCGGTGCCCGAGAATATCGCGCTGATGTACAAGGAAGGCGCGTGCACGATCGTCCATTCGGACGACGCGAACCAGATCCAGCGCCTGAACCAGGAGGCCGCCAAGGCGCTCGCCGCCGGTCGCCGCATGGGGATGCAGATCAGCGACGAGCAGGCATGGACCTGGCTCGGCATCAACCCCGCGCGCGCGATCGGGCTGGCCGACAAGATCGGCAGCCTGAAGCCCGGCAAGATGGCCGATGTCGTGCTGTGGAACGGCAATCCGTTCAGCGTTTATACCCGCCCCGAAAAGGTCTGGATCGACGGCGCGCTGATGTTCGACGCCAAGGATCCGAAACGGCGGCCGGTGACCGACTTCGAACTCGGCCAGCCGGGTGAAGGGGATGTGAAATGATCCGCGCGTTCCTTCTGTCCGCCGCGGCGCTGGCCGCGCTTCCCGCCGCCGCGCAGGACGTCGCCATCGTCAATGCGAAGCTGGTGATCGGCGATGGCAGTGCGCCGATCGAGGGTGGTTCGGTGATCATCCGCGGCGGCAAGGTTTTTGCCGCGGGCGACGGTGTTGCGGTGCCGGCCGGCATGGAGCGCATCGATGCGCAGGGCAAATGGGTGACCCCCGGCATCGTCGCGGCGTTCAGCCGCGTCGGGCTGACCGAAGTCGACGCCGTCAGCGGGACCAACGACCGTTCGGCGGGCCGCTCGCGCTTTTCGGCGGGGCTCGACATCGCACCGGCGCTCAACCCGATGGGATCGCCCGTCGCGGTCAACCGCGCGGCGGGCATCACGCGCGCGATCGTCGCGCCCGAAAGCAGCAGCAATCTGTTCGCCGGGCAGGGCGCGGTCGTCGACCTTGCCGACGACATGGACATGGTGACCAAGCCGCGCGCGCTGCAGTTCGTCGCGTTCGGCGAGGCGGGATCGGCGAAGGCAGGCGGGAGCCGCGCCGCGACCTTCCTGCTGTTCCGCGAACAATTGCTCGCGGCGCGCAGCTTTGCCCGCAATCCCGCGACATTGGCCGAATGGGGCAATGACGCGATGATCCAGCGCGCCGATGCCGAGGCGCTGGTGCGCGTGATCGACGGCACGACGCCGCTGTTCGTGCGCGTCGATCGCGCCGCCGATATATTGAACGTCATCAAGCTGAAGGGCGAGTTTCCCGCGTTGAAGCTCGTCCTCGTCGGCGTCACCGAAGGCTGGCTGGTCGCGCGCGAGATTGCGGCGGCGAAGGCACCGGTGCTGGTATCACCGCTCAGCGACCTGCCCGACAGCTTCGAGCGGCTCGGCGCGACGCAGTCGAACGCCGGGCGGTTGAAGGCGGCCGGGGTCGATGTGTCGGTCGGGGTGTTCGACGACGACGATGCGCACAAGATGGGCTATACGACGCAATATGCCGGTAATCTTGTCGGCCTCGCCCGCGTGCCGGGGGCGAGCGGGCTGACGTGGGACCAGGCCTTTGCGTCGATCAGCAGCGCTCCGGCGCGGGCCGTCGGTCTGGAGGGCAGCATCGGATCGCTGCGCCCGGGCCGGGTCGGTGATGTGGTGATCTGGGATAATGACCCGCTCGAACTCGGCAGCCGGCCGACCGGCGTGTGGATCGACGGCAAGGCGCAATCGCTGACGACGCGGCAGGACCGCCTGCGCGACCGTTATGCGACGCCGGCCGAAGGGGCGTTGCCCAAGGCTTATGACAGGTAGGCGCGGCGACTGACCAACGCGGCGCCGGGAAAGAGCGGGGAGGAGAGGACCCAATGCAACCGATGTCGCTGCTGGTCACGACATGCGTGCTGTTCGTCGGCACGCATTTCGCGCTGTCGCACCCGATGCGCGCGCCGCTTGCCGGGCGGATGGGCGAGCGGGCGTTCCTGATCGTCTATTCGATCGTTGCGATCGCGTGCCTGATCATGGTCGTGCAGGCGTGGCGCGGGATGCCGCCCGAGCCGCCCTTATGGGTCGTCGGCGACGCGCTCTGGGGCGTGGCATCGGCGATCGTCCTGTTCGCGAGCATATTGTTCATGGGGTCGTTGATCGGCAATCCCGCCTTGCCGGCGCCGAACGCCGCCTTCGCGGCGCAGGGCGCACCGCGCGGGGTTTATGCGATCACGCGCCATCCGATGATGTGGGGCTTTGCGCTCTGGGCGCTGGCGCATGCGCTGGTGATGCCGACCCCGGCGCAGTTCATATTGTCGGCGACGATCGCCTTTCTCGCGCTCGCCGGGTCGGCGGGGCAGGATGTCAAAAAGGCGCGGCTGATGGGCGATAGCTGGCGGCATTGGGCGGCGCGGACGAGCTTTATCCCCTTTGCGCGCCAGATCGGCGGGGTAACGCCATGGGGCGACACGATCCCGCGCCCGCATGCCTTGTTCGGCGGCATCGTGCTGTGGATCGCCGCGACCTGGGCGCATGGCGCGATGGGCTATATGGCCGCGGGTATCTGGCGCTGGATCGGGTGACGCGATGCACGATGCGACGAAGACCGCTGACCTGTCGCTGCGCCTCCTCGGGCGGCCGCTCGAGGAGCTCGACGATGACGAGCGCCGCGTCCTCGACGCGATCGCCGAACGCCGCCTGACCAGCCGCGATGCCGCCGACCTGGTCGATCAGGAAACGAGCTTCGGCGCGCGGCTGTCGGACCGGGTGGCGGCGGTGGGCGGGTCGTGGGGGTTCATCATTGCCTTCACCGCCGTCCTGCTCGGCTGGATGCTGCTCAATTCGGATGTGCTCGCGCGCTGGGGGATGGCGTTCGATCCCTATCCCTTCATCTTCCTCAATCTGATGCTGTCGACATTGGCCGCGGTGCAGGCGCCGATCATCATGATGAGCCAGAACCGCGCCTCGGCGAAGGACCGCATCGCCGCGGGGCTCGATTACGAGATCAATTTGCGCGCCGAGCTGGAGATCATGCGGCTGCACCATAAGATGGATGAATTGAGCGGGGCGATACGGGAGCTGGGCAAGCCGCCTCCCGCCGACTCCGCCTAATCGCTTCGCGATAAGGCTGCGTATCCTTTTTCCATCAAGGGAGAAGGAATTTACAGCCGCACCATCCGCATTCCCGCCTCGCCATAGCGCGGGCCGCTCGTCCCGCCCTTGGGCGCGGCGGCGTTGATCGCGGCGAGGTCGGCAGCGGTCAGTATGACCTCGGCGGCGGCGACGCTGTCTTCCATCGTTGCGCGGCGTTTGGTGCCCGGGATCGGGACGATATCGTCGCCCTGTGCCAGCAGCCAGGCGAGCGCGATCTGCGCCTTTGACGCGCCATGCCGGTCGGCGACGGCGCCGATCGCATCGACGATCGCGAGGTTGGCGGGAAGATTCTCCTCAGAATAGCGCGGATCGTTGCGGCGCCAGTCATTCTCCGCCAGCTCGTCGCGGCTGCGGATGGTGCCGGCGAGGAAGCCGCGGCCGAGCGGCGAATAGGGGATGAAGCCGATGCCGTTTTCGCGGCAGGCGGGCAGGATTTCGTCCTCGACCTCGCGCTCCCAGATCGAATATTCGCTCTGCAATGCGGTGATCGGCGCGGCCTTGGCGGCGCGGCGGATCGTTTCGGGGCCGGCTTCGGATAGCGCGATGTGGCGGACCTTGCCCTCGTTCACCAACTCCATCATCCCGCCGACGACCTCTTCGATCGCGATCGAGGGATCGACGCGGTGCTGGTAGAACAGGTCGATCGTGTCGATGCCGAGCCGCTGGAGCGAGCCTTCGCAGGCCTTACGGGCATTTTCGGGCGAGCCGTCGACGCCGACGATCTGGTTGCCGTCGAATTTGAACCCGAACTTGGTCGCGATGACGAGGCCGTCGCGCCTGCCCTTGATCGCATCGCCGAGCAGTTCTTCGTTGCTGAACGGGCCATAGATTTGCGCGGTGTCGAAGAAGGTGACGCCAAGGTCGATCGCGCGGTGGATCGCGCGCGTCGATTCGCCGAGGTCGGCATTTTCGCCGTAGAGGATATTGCCGCCCTTGATCATCGGCATGCAGCCGATCCCGATCGCGGAAACTTGAAGGCCATGGCCGAGGGTGCGATATTTCATGGCGCTTCTCCTGATGGGGGATCGTCCTCGATCTCGTCGGCGGCGAATTTGGTCGCGGCGACGTCGCCGACGACATTGCCGAGCGTACGGAAGATATCGGGAAAAGTCTCGACCGCGACAAGCAGGCCCAGGGGCGCGACGGGGACGCCCATCGACACCGCGATCGGCGCGATCGAGGTGACGAAGCTGATCGAGCCGGGCAGGCTGACCGATGAGAGCGCCGCCGCCATCGCGACCGCCAGGCCGACCGCCATTTCCCATGGCGTCAGCTGGATGCCGAACAGCCATGCGACATAGACGACCACGGCAAGGTTCATTGCGGGGCTGGTGAACCGGAAGATCGCGACCGCGAGCGGCAGGACGACGTCGGCCTTTTTCGGGTCGACGCCAAGGTCGTGCGACGCCTTGAGCATCGCGGGCAGGCTGGCGAGCGAGCTTTGGGTACTGATCGCGACCGCGAAGGTCGGCACCATCGCGCGAAAGAAGCGCGGCAGCGGCACGCCGACGACGAGCCAGGCGAGCAGCAGGCCGAGGATGGTGATTGAAATGCCGATCGCCGACAGCATCAGCACATAATGGACGAGGCCGCCGAACGCCGCGACGCCCGCCTTGACCGCGAGCGCATAGCCGAGCGCGAAGACGCCGATCGGCGCGAGCGCGAGCACCCAGGTGATGACGACGAGCATCGCCTCGCCCAGCGCGCTGAACAGCCCCGACAGCGTCGCGCGATGGACGGGCGAGATGCGCGTGATGGCGAAGGCGAAAATGGTGGTGAAGACGATCAGCGGCAGGATTGCGGTCTCGGCGGCCGCCGCGATCGGGTTGGTCGGGATCAGCGACAGCAGGAAATCGGCAAAGGTCGGTGAAGGGCCGGCCTCGGCCGTGCCGCCGAGCCCGTCGCGCAGCGCCGCGGCGGCGCCGGCCGAGAGCGGGAAGAGCCGGAGGAGCAGCGGCAACAGCACCAGCGTCATCAACCCCGACAGGAAGATCGCGCCGAGGAAGGTCATGACAGCGCGCCCGGCGAGCTTACCCGCCCGCGCGGCGTCGGCAGTCGCGGTGATACCGGTGATCAGCAGTGCGACGATCAGCGGCACGATCGTCATTTTCAGCGCATTGAGCCACAAGGTGCCGATCGGTTCGATGAAGGGCAGCGACGCGGTTCCCGCGCTGGGCGACACGATTTCGACACCGATGCCAAGTAGCATCCCTGCGATCAGCGCCGACAAGATGAACCAGGCAGATTTCAAGATGGATTTCCCCCGTGTTTTTCCTGGCCTGCTTGCCAAGCAAAATTGAGTGACTTAGAGCACCCCCCGGTAAAAGTGGGAACCGGTTTTTGGGCCGGAAAGTGCTTCTCGGGGGCCATCCCGGGGAGCCGGGGCAGGTCTTCGCCTTTCTTCACGGCTTAAGTAGCAGAGGTGCCATGCGCAAGTTTTTCGGAACCGACGGGATCCGCGGCCTGACGAACCAGATTCCGATGACGGTCGAGGTGGCGATGCGCGTCGGCATGGCGGCGGGCGCGCATTTCCTGCGTGGCGATCACAAGCATCGCGTCGTCATCGGCAAGGATACCCGCATTTCCGGCTATATGCTCGAAAATGCGCTCGTCGCCGGCTTCACCAGCGTCGGCATGGATGTCGTGCAGGTGGGGCCGATGCCGACCCCGGCGGTGGCGATGCTGACGCGATCGATGCGCGCCGACCTGGGCGTCATGCTGTCGGCCAGCCACAACCCCTTTTACGATAATGGGATCAAGCTGTTCGGCCCCGACGGCTATAAATTGTCCGACGAGGATGAAATCCAGATCGAACTGCTGCTGGCGAGTGAGCCCAAGCTTGCCGAACCGGCGCAGATCGGCCGCGCCAAGCGCATCGAGGATGCGCGCGGGCGCTATATTCACGCCGTGAAACAGAGCCTGCCCGAATCGATGCGTCTGGACGGGCTGAAGATCGTCCTCGATTGCGCCAACGGTGCCGCCTATAACAGCGCGCCGACGGTGTTCTGGGAACTCGGCGCCGATGTCGTCGCGGTTGGGATCACGCCCAATGGTACCAATATCAACGACAAATGCGGCTCGACTTCGCCTGGATTGCTCCAGGAAACCGTCGTCGCCAGCGGCGCCGACATCGGCATCGCGTTGGACGGTGATGCCGACCGGCTGATCGTCGTCGATGAAAAGGGCGCGATTGTCGACGGCGACCAGATCATGGGGCTGATCGGCGCAAGCTGGGCACGGCAGGGCCGGCTGAAAGGCGGCGGCGTCGTCGCGACGGTGATGTCGAACCTCGGGCTCGAACGCTTCCTCGAAGGCGAGGGATTGCGGCTCGAGCGCACCAAGGTGGGCGATCGCTACGTGCTCGAACGGATGAAGGAAGGCGGCTTCAACGTCGGCGGCGAACAGTCGGGGCATATGATCCTGTCGGACCATGCGACGACGGGCGACGGCACGCTTGCCGGGCTCCAGGTGCTGGCCGAACTGGTGGCGGCGGAGCGGCCCGCGAGCGAATTGCTCCACCAGTTCGATCCGGTGCCGCAGCTTTTGAAGAATGTGCGTTTCGCGGGCGGCAAGCCGCTCGAGAACAGTCATGTACAGACCGTCATCGCCGATGGCGAGGCGGCACTCGCAGGGCGCGGTCGCCTGGTTATTCGCGCGTCGGGCACCGAACCGGTGATCCGCGTGATGGCCGAGGGCGACGATGCGACACAGGTTGAACAGGTCGTCGATATGATATGCGACGCCGTAAAGGAGGCAGCGAACCGACATGCTTGAAATGAGACCCGATTGTGAAAAGTGCGGGCGTGATCTGCCTGCGAACGCCCATGGTGCGTTCATCTGCTCGCTCGAATGCACCTATTGCGCGAATTGTGCCGACCGGCTGGACGAGCAATGCCCGAATTGCGGCGGCGACCTGCTTGACCGGCCGCTTCGCGAAGGCGCGGCGCTGGCGAAATACCCGGGATCGACGGTGCGAAAGTATAAGGGTTGACCGCACGCGTCCTGATCATTGCCGGATCGGATAGCGGCGGGGGTGCGGGCATCCAGGCCGATATCAAGACGGTGACGATGCTTGGCGGCCATGCGATGACCGCGATTACGGCGATCACCGCGCAGAACAGCATGGGCGTGCAGGGCGTGCACGCGATCCCGGCCGAGATGGTGTTGATGCAGATCGATAGCGTCGTTGCCGATATCGGCCTCGATGCGATCAAGATCGGCATGATCGGCAGCGCCGAAACCGCGGCGGCGGTCGCGGAGCGGCTGCGCCGGGCCGATCTGGCGACGGTGCCGGTGGTGTTCGACCCCGTGATGGTCGCGACGAGCGGATCGGTGCTCGCCGATGCGGCGACGATCCGGGCGTTCGAGGCGCTGCTGGGCCGCGCGACCGTCGCGACGCCCAATCTGGACGAACTCGATGCGCTGGGCGGCGAGGCCGCCATTCTCGCGCACGGCTGCGCCTTGCTCGTCAAGGGCGGGCACGGCGCCGGCGAGACGGTCACCGACCGGCTGGTCGAGCCCGGCGAAGGGGAGGTCGCGCGTTGGGAAGCACCCCGGATCGACACCATGCATACGCATGGCACCGGCTGCACGCTGGCAAGTGCGATCGCGGCCGGGCTGGCGCAGGGCATGCCGATCGAGCCCGCGGTCGCGCGGGCCCGCGATTTCGTGCGGCTGGCGCTGCTCGATGCGCCGGGTCTGGGCGAAGGCCATGGCCCGATGGGCCAGCAGGCGGTGCGCAACGACGGGCTTTTTACCGGTCCGGCGCTCAACCAGTTCACGCTGCCCGCCGCCGATTATGCGGCATCGGTGGCCTTCTACAAGCAGCTCGGCCTGTCGCAGATCGTCGACAGGCCAAGCAATGGTTATGCGCGGTTCGAGGCGATCAATGGCGTGACGCTGTCGATCCATGTCGGTGACGGCGTGGCGGGCGGCGCGACGACCTATCTGGAAAGCGGCGCGCTCGACGCGTGGGTGGCGTATCTGGCGCGGCGCGGAGTGCGCTTCGACCAGATGCCGAGGGATGAGGAATGGGGCTGGCGCGAGGCGCGGCTGACCGATCCGGCGGGGAACCGGCTGTGCCTCTACCAAGCGGGCGAATATCGGCGTTATCCGCCATGGCGCATATGATCGTCGGGGTCGATGAAGCCGGCCGCGGACCGCTCGCGGGGCCTGTGGTCGCGGCGGCGGTGCTGCTCTGCGAGGGCGGGATTGCCGGGCTCGACGATAGCAAGAAACTCACCGCGAAGCGCCGCGGCGAACTGGAAATCCAGATCAAGGCGCGCTGCCGCTGGGGCGTCGGCGAGGCGAGCGTCGCCGAGATCGACCGCATCAACATATTGCAGGCGACCTTCCTCGCGATGACGCGCGCGGTCGAGGCGCTGGGGTTCGAGCCCGCCGAGGTGCTGGTCGACGGAAACCGGCTGCCGAAATGGCGCTATGCCGCGACCGCGATCATCGGCGGCGATGCGATCCATCCGTGCATTTCGGCGGCGAGCATCATCGCCAAGGAGCATCGCGACCGCTATATGGTCGCGATGGCGCGCGATTTTCCCGCTTTTGGCTGGGAGACCAATATGGGTTATGGTACCGCCCGTCATCTTGCGGCGCTGCGTCAGCACGGACCGACGCCGCTTCATCGGACCAGTTTTGCGCCGGTCGCTCAACTGCAGCTGGTCTGAAATGCCCGGAGCCTGAGAGGGGACACGGATGCGCAACGGATTCACGGCCGACGACGTCGGCACGCAAACGGGGCGTATTTTCCTTATCACCGGTGCCAATGCGGGGATCGGATTCGAGACGGCGAGAGTCCTGGCGGCGCGCGGTGCGCAGGTCGTCCTTGCCTGCCGCGATGCCGAGCGGGCCGAGGTGGCGATGAGCCGTATCCGGGGCGATGTCCCGAACGCCGAACTATCGTTCCTCGCGCTCGACCTTGCCGATATCGACCAGCTTCGCGACGCCGCCAAGGCGGTGCTCGCGGGGCCGCGGATCGACGTGCTGATCAACAATGCCGGGGTCATGATCCCGCCGCGGACGCTCACCAAGCAAGGGTATGAGTTGCAATTCGGGGTCAATCACCTTGGCACCTTCGCCTTTACGGGGCTGGTGCATGCCCATGTCGACGACCGCATCGTCATCACGTCGAGCATCGCGCACAAGGGCGGCGAGATCGATTTCAGCGATCTGTCGGCGTCGCGGAGCTATCATAATTGGCAGCGCTACCAGACGAGCAAGCTCGCCAACCTGCTCCATATGTTCGAACTCGACCGGCGGCTCGGCGCTGCGGCACGCGCGACGCAGGCGATCGGATGTCATCCGGGGGTCGCGCTCACCGAATTGACGCGACACCTGCCGCTGCCGCTGCGCACCATGACACCGCTCGCGACGCCCTTTTTCAACAGCGCGGCGCAGGGGGCCTGGCCGACCTTGCAGGCGGCGACGGGCGCGAATGTGCAGGGCGGCGATTATCTGGGTCCGCAGGGGCTTGGCGAAGTGTCGGGACGCTCGGGCCCGGCGCGGGCGACGCGCGATGCGCGCGACCCGAAGCTGGCGCGCGAGCTGTGGGTGCGTTCGATCGAGCTGACCGGGATCGATCCGGGGATTTAAGCCGCAACGCAAATTTTTTTTCGCGGGTGAGTCCGAATCATCACACCACCAGTGGTTGAGTCTGCGATTCGCGGCGGACTCCATATGGTGTGTCAGACTCCTTTCGTTCTCCTCATATTAACCAGTTAGTCACGCGGAATCCCTAGAGTCCGGTGCTTGACGGCGGGTGCCGCCTGACTCATCAGGGCCTTCTTTCAGTCGAAGACAGGGGCGAAACATGGGTGTGATGGAACGGGTCAAGGCCCCGGCGACGAAGCAGCGCGCGGTAAAGGTCGCACCCGCAGACCTGCCGCTCGACAGCATCCTGCAGGGTGACTGCGTCGAGATGATGCGTTCGCTGCCCGCCGCGTCGGTCGATATGATCTTCGCCGACCCGCCCTATAATCTCCAGCTTGGCGGCGACCTGCTGCGCCCCGACGGCAGCCAGGTCGATGCGGTGGACGACGAGTGGGACAAGTTCGACAGCCTCGCGACCTATGACCGGTTCACTCATGGCTGGCTCAAGGAAGCGAAGCGTATCCTGAAACCCGGCGGCAGCATCTGGGTGATCGGCAGCTATCACAATATCTTTCGCGTCGGCACCGCGTTGCAGGACCAGGGATATTGGATCCTCAACGATGTCGTGTGGCGCAAGGCCAATCCGATGCCCAATTTCAAGGGTACTCGCTTTACCAACGCGCATGAGACGCTGATCTGGGCGTCGATGGGGGAGAAGGCGCGCTATACTTTCAACTATCGCGCGATGAAGACGCTGAACGACGAGCTGCAGATGCGCAGCGACTGGCTGATCCCGATCTGCGCGGGACAGGAACGGCTCAAAAAGGGCGGGCACAAGGTCCACCCGACGCAAAAGCCCGAGGCGCTGCTCTATCGCATCCTGCTCGCCTGCTCGAACCCCGGCGACGTGATCCTCGATCCCTTCTTCGGTACCGGCACGACCGGCGCGGTCGCGAAGCGCCTCGGCCGTCACTTCATCGGGATCGAGCGCGAGGATGATTATATCGCCGCCGCGAAAGAGCGCATCGAAATGGCGCTGCCGCTCGACGAAAGCGCGGTGAAGACGATGATGGCGCCGAAGGCCGCGACGCGCGTTGCCTTTGGCACGCTGGTCGAATGCGGGATGATTGCGCCGGGGACGGTGCTGACCGATACGAAACGCCGCTGGAAGGCGAAGGTGCGCGTCGACGGCAGCCTGGAATGCGAAGGACAGCCCGCGGGTTCGATCCATAAGGTCGGCGCGGGGGTACAGGGCACGCCGAGCTGCAATGGCTGGACATTCTGGCATGTCGATACCGGCAAGGAATTGCGCGTGATCGATGCGGTGCGGCAGGATTGGCTGCTGGCGAACGAGGCGTAAAAAACAGGGCGTCGCCCCACGAAGGCGGGGCCGCTATCGGCGTCGCGCAAGGTCGCCAACGGCCCCCGCCTTCGCGGGGGCGACGATGTGGGGAAGAAGCATGTTCCATCCGCTGACCAAACCCGACCTCGGCAGCGCGTCGGCTTCGGCGCAAATCTATTGCCGTCCGGCCTGCTTCGTCGATCGCCCGCACGAACTCGACGGTGATTGCCTGCGCATTGCCGATACGATGGTCTGGTTCGCGGCGTGGCAGGTCAGTCTGCGCGATGGCGGGGCGGTGAAATCGGCGATCGTCAGCGTATCCGATCTCGACGCCTGGATCGCCGCGATGCCCGATGCGCTGGCACGGGCGGCGGCGATGCAGCGCGCGGCGACCGTGCGGCCGCGCGGGGCGCTGCAACTCGGCGCGCGAACGGTGCGGCTGAACGAACCGCAACTGATGGGTATCCTCAACGTCACGCCCGACAGCTTTTCGGACGGCGGCAAACATGTCGATACCGCCGCGGCCGCCGATGCGGGCTTTGCGATGGCGTCGGCGGGCGCCGCGATCATCGACGTCGGCGGCGAATCGACGCGGCCTGGCGCGCCGCTGATCTGGGAAGGCGACGAAATCCAGCGGGTCGAAGGCGTCGTGTCGGCGCTGGCGAAGGGCGGCGTCGCGGTGTCGATCGACACGCGCAAGGCCGCGGTGATGGAGGCGGCGCTCGCCGCGGGCGCAGGCATCGTCAACGATATTTCGGCGCTGCGCTACGACGACCGCGCGATGGAGGTCGTGGTGCGGGCAGGCTGCCCGGTGGTGCTGATGCATGCGCCGTCGGCAAAGAGCGATCCGCACGAGGGCGGCGGCTATGACCATGTCTTGTTCGATGTCTACGACATGCTCGCCGAGCGCGTTGCCGCCTGTGTTGCGGCGGGTATCGATCCGGTGAAGATCATCGTCGATCCCGGGCTCGGCTTCGGCAAGGGAATTGCCGCCAATCTTGCGCTCATCAACGGTCTGGCGCTGTTTCACACGCTTGGCTGTCCGATCCTGTTCGGCGCCAGCCGCAAGCGGATGATCGGCGCGCTCGATAACGAGGCACCCGCGGACCAGCGGCTCGGTGGTACCGTCGCGCTGCATTATCAGGCGGCGACCCAGGGAGCGCAGATGCTGCGCGTGCACGACATTGCCGAAAACCGGCAGGCGCTGCGCGTCTGGCGCGGGTTAAGGGATGCAGCGCTGACGGCCTAGTCTTCGCTTTCCGGTCCTCGCTTCTTCTTCCCACGTGCGACTTCGGTTGCCAGCGCCTCGAACCGCGGTTCCCACATGCGCCGGAAACGCTGCACCCACGCATCGACCTCGTCGAAGCGTTCGGGCGCGATGACGTACAAACGCTGCCGTCCTTCGGCGCGCGCGACGGCAAAGCCGCTGTCACGCAGGATACGCAGATGCTGCGATACCGCGGGCTGCGAGATGCCGAATTCGACCATGATCACCTCGGTGACCGCTCCCGAACTGCGTTGCCCGCCGGCGAGCAGTTCGAGAATGCGCCGCCGTACCGGGTCGCCGAGAATGTCGAACGCATGCATCACTCGGGGGCTTCGGCGCCCGTGTAAAAGGCGGTCGTACTGGCGCCCGCGCGCCGCGCCGCGGCTTCATCGGTGCCATAGGCAAGCGACGCGGCGGTCCAGGCGTCGCTGCTCCAGGTCGCGAAGGCTTTGCCTTCGTCGCCGAGCGCCCACGTCTCTTCGGCGAAGCGCTCATTGCTTTCACCCGTTTCGATATGCCAGCCGAGCCCCATCAGCGACAGGTCCCAGCCGACGCCGACCGCACCGGGGCCGAAGCGGTCCCAAAATTCTTCCGACTTGTCGTCGAGCGGCGCGATATGCCGCAGCGTCAGGCGCGTGCGATCGCCACCCGCTTCGGCCAGCTCGACCTCGACCCAGCTCATCCCGCCGCTAAATTCCCAGGTCAGGGCAAAGCGCCGCGGCGGTTCGCACGCGGTGACCGTTCCACCGGCATTGCCCTTGATCTGATAGCGCCCGCCAAGTTCGAGGTCGCCGCTGACCGGGGCGAACCACCGCGGAATGCGGTCCTTTTCGGTGATCGCGTTCCACAGGTCGGCGATGTCCGTCGGATAATCGCGTGAGGCGACGACGGCGCGGGCGCGCTGGCCCGCATGGGTGACATCCTCGACCTTGCGGACGACCATGGCGGCCTGGGCAACGGGTTCGAACGACATGAGCGACTCTCCTGATGGCTGTCAGGAGAGATGTATAAGTTCGAGATTATATAAGTACAGGATTATATGTTGGGCCGGGTCAGCGATGTGTTGAGCCGTCAGGCCGCCGTATCGATCCCCAGGTCGGCGAGCTTGCGGTACAGCGTCGATCGCCCGATGCCGAGGCGGCGCGCGACTTCGCTCATCCGGCCGCGATAATGGCCGATCGCGAGGCGGATGACGTCGGCCTCGATTTCTTCGAGCGGCCGCAGATTGCCGTCGGGCAGGTACAGGGTGACACCGATCGCTTCGCCGTTGATCGCGACATTGCCGTCGCTCGCCACCCCGCCGCCGCCCAACGTCGCCTCGATCGCGCGGAAATCGGCGCTGGTCAGCACGTCGGTCTTGCTGGCGACCGCGGCGCGGAACAGCACGTCCTGCAACTGGCGGACATTGCCGGGCCAGGCATAGGCGGCGAGCAACCGCAGCGCGTCGTCGGTGACCCCGATCGGCCCCATTCCCGGCAATCCGCCGATCCGCGCGAGCAGATGTCGCGCGAGCGGGCCGACGTCACCGCGGCGCTCGCTCAGCGAGGGCAGGGTGAATTGCGCGCTCGACAGGGCGTAAAACAGGTCTTCGCGGAAATGGCCCGCCTCGATCAGCTTGTCGAGCGGGCTGGCGCTGGTCGCGATGATCCGCACGTCGACGCTCTGGCGGATGCTCCCGCCGATCATCTGGACTTCGCCGGTGTTCAGGAATTCGACGAGCTTTGCCTGCGTTTCCAGCGGAATGCATTCGACATGGTCGATGATGATGCTGCCCGCGTCGGCCTGTACGAGCCGTCCGACCTGGCGGTCGAACGCGCCGGCGAAGGCGCCGCGTTCATGGCCGAACAGCCCCGACCCGATGAGCCCCGGCGACACCGCCGAACAGTCGACCATGACGAGTGCGCCGCGCGCGCGCGGCGACGCGCTGTGGATCGCGCGGGCAAAGACTTCCTTGCCGGTGCCTGGCCGGCCGTTGATCATCACCGGCACGCGCGCCCGCGCCGCCTTGGCCGCAATCGCCAGCGCGCTGCGGAAATTGGGGCTCGACCCGATGATCTCTTCGAAGGCGAGCGGCGCGCGGAGCTTTTCGGTCAGCGGACGGAGTTCACCCTGCGGTCCGCTGGTCGAGACGATGCGGTCGAGCGCGCTGAGCAGCCGGTCGGGTGCGATCGGCTTCTGCACGAAGTCGCTGGCCCCGGCACGCATTGCGCCGACAGCGACCTCGACCCCGTTGCGCATGGTGATGACGACCAGCGGGAGCGCGGGGCGCCAGCGACGCAGTTCGGCGACGAAATCGGGGATCGACATGCCCGGCGCGCCCTGATCGACGATGACCGCGTCGAGCGCCATGCCTTCCTGCGTACCGAGTTTCGCGAGCGCGGTGTCGGTGTCGGCGGCGACGACGCTGCGCCAGCCGCCGCGCGACACGAGGGCCGACAGAAAGCGCTGCTGTGCAGGCTCGCTATCGACGATCATCACCATTCGCGTGTCACGCGTGCTTGCCATCGTCTTCGAATCTGCCCCTTTATCGGCATCTTATGCCATAGTTCCGCGATAGCGAACCGCTTTACCGGACAGGGGTAAAAGGGCGATTAAGGCCATTCCGCTTTTGCTGAGGGCCTGAATCCCGCTTTTTTCGGCCAAAGCCCCACTTGAGCATATCGGACAGCGTGGCTAAGGCTAGCGCGAAATTCCGATTCTGCACCGCGCCGATGCGCGTGGCGAAGCTGACACAGATAAGGGGAACAGCGATGGCACAGCAGGAAATGAAGGCGGCGAACGAAACCTATGCGGGTTTCCTCAATCTGCTGAAGGTTGGGTCGGTTATTACGGCGGTCGTGACGATCTTCGTCGTTCTCCTGCTCGCTTCCTGACCGGCCTCCGCGATGCGCATCGCTGTGCTGAAGGAGCTCGCCGCCGGCGAGACCCGCGTCGCTGCAACCCCCGAAACGGTGAAGAAATTCATCGGGCTGGGCGCTGAACTGGCCGTCGAAGCGGGAGCGGGCGAGCAGGCCTCGATCGCCGATGCCGATTATGCCGCCGCGGGTGCGACGGTCGGCGACCGCGCATCGGTGCTGAAGGGGGCGAACATCATCCTCGGCATCCAGGGCCCCGATCCCGCGGGGCTGAAGGGCTTCGCCGACGGCGCCTGGCTCGCCGCCGGGCTCAACCCGTTCGGAGAGCGCGCGCGGGTCGACGAATATGCCAAGCTGGGCCTCGAAACCCTCGCGATGGAATTCATGCCGCGCATCACGCGCGCGCAGTCGATGGACATATTGTCGAGCCAGGCGAACCTCGCCGGCTACAAGGCGGTGCTGATGGCGGCAAACGCCTATGGCCGCGCCTTTCCGATGATGATGACCGCCGCGGGCACGGTCAGCGCCGCGAAGGCGTTCGTGATGGGCGTCGGGGTTGCGGGCCTTCAGGCGATCGCGACCGCGCGGCGCCTGGGTGCGCAGGTCAGCGCGACCGACGTACGCGCCGCGACCAAGGAACAGATCATGTCACTCGGCGCCAAGCCGATCTTCGTCGAGAGTGTCGCGGGGATCGAGGGCGAGGGCACGGGCGGCTATGCCACCGAAATGTCGGACGAATATAAGGCGGCGCAGGCCGAACTGGTCTCATCGCACATCGCCAAGCAGGACATCGTCATCACCACCGCGCTGATCCCGGGGCGGCCGGCGCCGCGGCTGATCAGCGACGCCCAGCTCGCGACGATGCGCGCCGGCAGCGTGATCGTCGACATGGCGGCCGAAAGCGGCGGCAATGTCGAAGGATCGGTGTCGGGCGAAGCAAAGCGCATCCATGGCGTCACCGTGATCGGCGCGAGCAATATCGCGGCGCTGATGCCCGCCGACACCAGTGCGCTGTTCAGCCGCAACCTGTTCAACTTCCTGTCGGCCTTCTGGGACAAGGAGCAGGGCAAGCCCGTGCTCGACGAGGAAATCGGCAACGCCGTGCGCCTGACGCAGGGCGGCAAGGTCGTCAACGAGCGGTTGCTGGGATAGTATTTCTATCTGAAAATGGCCAAATTTGGCCTTTTCTTGGAACTTCGTCCGGTTAGGATGGTTCAGGGTCTGCAAACCCTGAACTTATCAACAACCGGAGAGTAATGATGCTGCGTGCGAAGTTTTTCGCTGTTCCCCTATTTGCCCTGACCGCCGCCGCGATGGCGGTTCCTGCCGCCCAGGCGCGCGCCGCCGATGAAGGCGAAGCGACCGCCGCCGAGGCCGATGCTGCCGCCGGCGCGATGCAGGATGGCTGGAATATCGTCCAGAATGCGACGAGCTCGCCCGAGCACAAGACGCTGGTGCAGGCGATCACCGCCGCCGGCCTGGCCGACACGCTGAGCGCCGCCGGGCCGTTCACCGTCTTCGCGCCTACCGATCAGGCCTTTTCCGCGGTGCCGCCGCCGATGACCGCCTATCTGATGGATCCGCTCAACAAGGATCATCTGGCGCAGGTGCTGAAATATCACGTCGTCCCCGGCCGCATTACCTCGACCGACCTGTATGCCAAGATCAAGGCGGGCGGCGGCAAGACGACGCTGACCACGGTCGAAGGCGAGCCGCTGACCTTCACCGAAGTGCAGGGCAACATCAAGGTCGACGGGACGCAGGGCAGCTCGGGCTATGTGACCCAGGCCGATGTCGCGCAGTCGAACGGCATGATCCACGTTCTTAATGGCGTGCTGATGCCGACGCTGGCTGCCGCCGAACCTGCGGCCGATGCCGCGCCGGCCGCGCCGGCAACCGAAGCTGCGCCGGCGGCTGATCCCGTGAACTGACGCAAGATTGTAACCCGCCGGGCAGGCCTCTGCTTGGCGGGTTGCAGCGGGAATGGATTTTCGTCGCAGGGCGGCGCGGGCAAATTCGAATGTCCGGTTTCGGCTGGGAGCGGCCATGCCATTCACCGCCACCCCGGACTTGATCCGGGGTCCCGCTTGAAGTCGAAAGCTGTCGCTGCCCTCAAAAAAGCGGGATCCCGGGTCAAGCCCGGGATGACGAGGAGCGGAGGCAACGGCAAGAAGCGGCCGATTGCGGACGCTAGCCAAATAACCGTCGCCCCCGCGAAGGCGGGGGCCGCAATCGGCCGAGCGCAAGGTTGCCAGCGGCCCCCGCCTTCGCGGGGGCGACGGTTATGGATGGTTAGCGAACGTGCGCTCACCACCCCAAAGCGGGCATCCGTGCTTTGCGTTTGCAACCGGCGCAATCACCAAAGAAAAAGCCCGCGCCGAAGCGCGGGCTTCGCCCCCTTGGCTAGCTTTGCGGCCTCAGAACGGCACCCAGCTCTGCTTCTTGCGAAACTTCATATAACCGACATTGGCGCCGAGGCGCGCGCCGACGCCGACGCGGATCGGGATCAGCACGATGTCGCCGCGGCGGAGATAGGAGGCATTGAAGCCGCCGATCAGATAGGCCGCGCCTTCGCCTGCGGGGAAGCGCTTGTAGAGGTCTTCGCTGTCGAACAGATTATAGACGAGGACGAAGGTATTGCCGGCGTTGGCGCCCGCGTCGAAACCGATCGACGGCCCGGTCCAATAGGCGGGGCGCTCGCCCTCCACCTTGTGGTAAAGCGTGCCCGAGCCGTAGCGGACGCCGAGGACCAGCGCGCCGCTGGCTTCGCGGCCGACGATGTAAGCGTTGGGTTCGCCCTGCTTCTTCAATATGTCCTCGATCATGCTGGCGAGGCCCTGGGCGCCCTTGCCGAACACGCCTTCGGCCGCGCCGATCAGATCGTCCTTCTTGTAGGTGGTGCCCGGCTTGGCATTCGCCGCCGCCGTTTCGGGATCGGTGCCGACGGTCGGGACGGTGTCGGGGGCGACGGCGGTCTGTTCGTCGCCGGTGGCGAGATCGCTGTTGATGTCGCTGCCGGACGAATTGTAGTCGCCCGCCGGGGTGTCGGATGAGGATGGCGGCGCCGGATTCGGATTGTCGAGGTCCGAATCGATCGCGGTGTTCGGATCGACCTGCGTCATCTGCGCCATCGCCGGGATCGGCGATGCGGCCAGTCCGATCGCGGCGAAGGCCGTGACGGCAAAGGCGGCGAATTTGTTACGCATATTGTCCCCCAATCGGTTGGCGCGGCGCGGCGCCATGCGGGTTAACCATGACTCGCTCTTTGAATCAGGGGCAATGAATGGGCGATGACTTGAGTCGATTTTGCGCCAGGCCGAATCATTTCATCTGCGAGTCGTGCAGAACGGGTAAAAAAAGGGCAATGTTTGGCGTTGCGAGGCGCGAAAGCCATGGCTATAGCGACCCGCCTAAGCCAGACTGCCGTTAGCGCGGCGGGCCATGCGGAGACGTGGGTGAGTGGCTGAAACCAACGGTTTGCTAAACCGTCGTACTGGTAAATCCGGTACCGAGGGTTCGAATCCCTCCGTCTCCGCCACTTAACTATCCCTTCGAATTTGCGAGCGGCCCGGAAGTCCGGGGACTTCCGGGGCTTGCCGATGATTCGAGTGATTCGAAGGAGCGCGGTGGGCGCGCGCGCGCCTCCTCGTCGCCATCAAATTTCCGGCGAAGAAGATGTGGGAAGAGGGGCTGCAGCCCGCTGATCGCGGCCGCAGCCGGCGGGCGGCGGCGGGCCCGCTTGGCCGGGCAGCGATGGAGGGTCAGGCGGCCGCGCGCTGAAGCATGCCGTAAAGGTCGCGGGGATCGTCGGGGTCGGCCAAGATGTCGATCTGTTGAAAGAAGTCGGTGCCTTGCAGCTTGGCATAGACGTAGCGAAGGGCGGAGAAATCCTCGATCGCGAAGCCGACGCTGTCGAACAGGGTGATCTGGCGCACGTCCTCGCGTCCTTCGGCGTCACCCTGCAGCACCCGCCAGAATTCGGTCACGGGATAGCTTTCGTCCATCTGCTGGATTTCGCCTTCGATCCGCGTTTGCGGCTCGAATTCGACGAAGGTCCGGGCGCGCGCCAATATGTCCCTGTGGAGTTCGGTCTTGCCCGGGCAATCGCCGCCGATCGCGTTGATATGGACGCCGGCGCCGACCATATTGTCGGTCAGGATCGTGGCATAGGCCTTGTCGGCGGTGCAGGTCGTGATGATGTGTGCGCCCTCGATCGCATCTTGCGAGGCCGAACAGGTGACGATGCGAAGGCCGCTGCCGGCGAGGTTGCGCGCTGTCTTTGCGATCGCTTCGGGATCGATGTCGTAAAGGCGCACTTCCTCGATCCCGACGACCGCCTTCATCGCAAGCGCCTGAAATTCGGCCTGGGCGCCATTGCCGATCATCGCCATGACCCGCGCGCCTTCCGGCGCCAGTTGTCGTGCCGCCATCGCCGAGGTCGCGGCGGTCCGCAGCGCGGTCAGCAGCGTCATTTCGGTGAGCATCAGCGGATAGCCGGTGTCGACGCGCGCGAGGAGGCCGAAGGCCGCGACGGTCTGGAACCCCTTTGCGGTGTTGCTCGGATGGCCATTCACATATTTGAAACTGAAGGCTTCGCCGTCGGAAGTCGGCATCAGTTCGATCACCCCCTCTTTCGAGTGCGAGGCGAGGCGGGGAGCCTTTTCGAAGCGGTCCCACCGCCGATAATCCGCCTCGACCGCGTCGGTCAGTTCATCGAGGATGGTTTCGATCCCGAAATGATGGACGAGGCGCATCATATTTTCGACGCTGACGAACGGAATATACGCGAGCTCGGAGGCGACAGGCGGCATGGCGGATCCTCTTCCTTATGGACTGTGGTCCGATTTTACGCTTCTCTCCTGTCTACCGAAATCGCAATCCGGTCTTATATATTGTATGAAACCTAGCATATCTGCTAGCCGGTTTGTTCAAACCGGCAATATCGTTCACAGGGGCTCGCCATGGGAAGCGCCAAATATATCCCTGATGATCTTGATCGCCGTATCATCGCGCATCTTCGCGCCGATGGGCGTGCGTCGCTGTCGAAGCTGGCCGATGCCTTGGGTGTCGCACGCGGTACCGTGCAGAACAGGCTCGACCGTTTGCTGGAAACGGGTGCGCTGCTGGGCTTCACGGTCCGTGTTCGCGAGGATTATGACGACCGGACCGTGCGTGCGGTCATGCTCATCGAGGTCACCGGAAAGTCGACGACGCAGGTCATTCTCAAGCTTCGCGGCATTACCGAAATCCGCTCGTTGCATACGACCAACGGGAGTTGGGACCTTGTCGCCGATATCCGCGCCCAGAATCTGTCGGACTTCGACCGCGTGCTGCGCGAAGTGCGGATGATCGACGGGGTCGAGAACAGCGAGACGAGCCTGTTGCTGAGCACCGTTTGACGCGACGCGGCAATGATGATCCGCCCGGCGGAATTAACGGGTCCTGACGCCAGGGGAAAGAATCGGCTGTGCGCGAAGGAAATGTCCCGAATATTATTGTAATTGAGAATCGTTCTCGATAATGGCCGGTCATCCTTTCCGTTCAGAAATCATCGATGCACGCACCCACATCCTCGCGCCCGGCGACCAAGAAGAGCCGGAAAGCCTTTTGGCTGAAACAGCTCCATATGTGGCACTGGATGAGTTCGGCCATCAGCCTGATCGGCTTGCTGCTGTTCGCGATTACCGGCTTCACCCTCAATCATGCCGCCGACATCGAGGGAACGCCCGTCGTGACCGAGAAGGGTGGGCAATTGCCGCCGGCCTTGCTGCGTCAACTGGCATCGGCAGGGCACGCCGACGGCAAGGCGGGGCTGCCGAAACCCGTGGCAGCATGGGTCGAGGATCATTTCCCGGTGCGGGCGTCGGCGGAGGCGGAATGGTCGGCCGAAGAGGTGTATCTGCCCGCGCCGCGTCCCGGCGGCGACGCGTGGGTGGCGATCGACCGGGCGAGCGGCGCGGTGACAAGCGAGGTCACCAGCCGCGGCTGGATCTCCTATCTCAACGACCTCCACAAGGGCCGCAATTCGGGCGGTGAATGGAGCCTGTTCATCGATATCTTCGCGGGCGCCTGCCTGGTCTTTGCGATCACCGGGTTGTTCCTGCTGCAACTTCATTCCGCCAAGCGGAAGAGCACCTGGCCGCTCGTCGGGGCCGGGATTGCGATTCCCGCCGCGATCGCCATCATTTTCATCCACTAGGAGATTGTCGCCGTGCAACTGCCCTATCGTATCGTCCTGTCCTTTGGTGCCGGCGCGACGCTGGCCGTGCCCGCACTCGCCGCCGATCCGGGAACGATGGACGTTACCGTCGCGATCCCGCGGCTGAAGGTCGCCGAATATCACAAACCCTATGTGGCCTTTTGGGTCGAGAAGGCGGGCGCCAAGGCGAAGACCGTCGCGGTCTGGTACGACCATGACATGAAGGCGAACGAGGGCACCAAATGGCTGCGCGATGTTCGCCAGTGGTGGCGCGCATCGGGACGCACGATGAGCTTTCCCGCCAACGGGATCACCGGCGCGACGCGCGCGCCGGGTACGCACAAAATCTCGTTCACGCGCGCGCAGCTCGGCGTGCAGACGCCCGGCCAGTACACGCTGGTGATCGAGGCGGCGCGTGAGGTGGGCGGCCGTGAATTGCTGCGCATTCCCTTTACCTGGCCGGCCAAGGCCGGTGCAGGCGGGCGCGCCGCGGGGGCAAGCGAACTCGGGGCCGTTTCGGTCTCCTTCCGCTAATCTGAAAGGACAGGGAATGAACAAGCGATTTTGGGGTTTCGCGGCGACTGCTGCGTTGGTGGCGCTCGCCGCGGTTCCGGCGAGCGCGCATCGCCAGTGGATGATGCCGTCGTCGACCGTGCTGTCGGGCGACGATGTGTGGGTGACGGTCGATGCCGCGGTGTCGAACGACCTGTTCTATTTCGAGCATCAGCCGATGCGGCTCGACGCGCTGAAGGCCTGGGCGCCCGACGGCACCGAAGCGGCGATCGAGAATAAGGCGACCGGCCGGTATCGCAGCACCTTCGACGTGCATCTGACGCAGAAGGGCACGTGGCGCATCGCGTCGGTGTCCGACGGCTTGATGGGCAGCTATGATCTGAACGGCAAGACCGAACGCCTGCCGCGCGGGACGACGACCGCCAATCTCGCGGAAAAGATTCCCGCCGGCGCGACGAACGTGCAAACGGCCGAATCGAATAATCGCAACGAGATTTTCGTGACCGTCGGTGAGCCGACGACGACGCTGTTCAAGCCGACGGGCAAGGGGATCGAGCTGGTTCCGGTCACCCATCCCAACGACCTGATTTCGGGGGAGGCGGCGACGTTCCAGTTCCTGCTCGACGGCAAACCGACTGCGGGCCTCCCGGTGACGATCATTCCCGGCGGGATCCGCTATCGCGATCAGCTTGGCCAGATCGACCTCAAGACCGATGCCGAGGGCAAGGTCGAGGTGACCTGGCCCGAAGCCGGCATGTATTGGGTCAACGTCACGACCCCGCGGAGCGAGCGGCCCGAAGGCGAGGGCGCGCCCGAAGCCGCCCCCGCAGCGCCGCAGCGCCGCGCGAGCTATGTCACGACGCTGGAAGTGATGGCGCCCTGACCGACCGCATATTGATCCCCCGGGCGCTGACGCCGGCGGCTTTCGCCGGGCGCGATCCGGGGGCGAATATCCTGACCTGTGCCGGTGAGAGTATGGGGACGAGCTGGTCGCTGCAGGCGGTGGCGCCGCCCGCGGGGGTGGCTGAGGGCGTTCAGGAGGCGCTCGACACGGTCGTCGCGCAGATGAGCCAGTGGGAGCCGGCATCGGACCTGTCGCGCTTCAATCGCGCGGCTGCGGGGGCGTGGCATACCATTCCTGCCGGGTTGGCGCAGGTGGTCGGGGCGGCGCTGGATATCGCCGAGGCGAGCGGCGGCGCTTTCGATCCGGGCCTCGGCGCGCTGACCGAGTGCTGGGGCTTTGGCAGCGCGGGGCCGGTCGATCGGGTGCCGGGCGAACCGGCGGCTCCTCCCGCTGCCGGCGGAATCGATTTTGATGCTTCGACCGGGCGTATCCGGCGCGGTGACGGCGCGGCGCTCGACCTGTCGGGGATCGCCAAGGGCTATGGCGTCGACCTGGCCGCCGAATGGCTGCTCGCCGCCGGTGTCCGCCATTTTCTGATCGAGGTCGGCGGCGAATTGCGCGGGGAGGGGATCCGCCCCGACGGGCAGCCATGGTGGGTCGACCTGGAGCTGCCGCCCGCATCGCCGGTGGCACCCTATCGCATCGCGCTTCACGACCTCTCCGTCGCGACGTCGGGCAATTATCGCCGCGGATTTGCGGACGGCGGCCGATATTATTCGCACAGCTTCGATCCGCGCACGCGGCGGCCGATCGCGCATGACGTGTCGTCGGTGACGGTGGTGCACCGCAGTTGCATGATGGCGGACGGCTGGGCGACCGCGCTGACCGTGCCGGGGCCGGAAGCCGCCATTGCGCTGGCCGACGAGCGGGACCTCGCCGCGTGCGTGCTGGCGGGCGACGCCGAATATCTGTCGCGCGCGTGGCGTGAGATGCTGGCTTAGCTGTCTGCCCAGCGCCGCAATAGGTTGTGATAGACGCCGGTGAGTTCGATCACCGAACGGTCCTTGCCGCCAAGATCGCCGGTCAGCCGCTGGATAGCGCGGTCGAGGTCGAACAGGGTGCGCCGCGCCTCGGCATCGCGGATCATCGATTGCAGCCAGAAGAAGGAGGCGACGCGGCGCCCGCGGGTGATCGGGGTCACGCGGTGCAGGCTTGACGAGGGGTAGACCACGGCATGGCCGGCGGGAAGCTTGACCCGCTGCACGCCATAATGATCCTCGATCAGCAAGTCGCCGCCGTCGTAATTTTCGGGCGCTTCGAGAAAGACGGTGACCGACAGGTCGCTGCGGATACGAAAATCGACGCCGCGCTTGATGCGGATCGCGTTGTCGACGTGGGTATCGAACTCCTGTCCCTCGCCATAGCTGTTGAACAGCGGCGGGTAGATTTTGAGCGGGAGCGACGATGCGACGAACAGCGGCGAGCGGCCCAGCGCTTCGAGAATGAGGCGCCCGGCCTGTTTGGAGGCGTCGCTATCTTCGGGCAATTGTTCGTTGCGTTTGGCGAGCGCCGATTGCGGTCCCGATGTCGCATTGCCGTCGATCCAGCCGGCAGCGTCGATGATCATCCGGACGTCGGACAATTCGTCCGCGGACAGAAGGTCGGGAATGGCGATCAGCATGGGCGGGATGTCCCTTCGGCACTACCGCTTCGCGCTGCCATAGGTTGGGGTGCGGATCAATGGCGGGAGCGGTATCGAACCGCCCCCGCCACCGTAGGTCAGAAGCCGACGGAGAGCGTCAGCACCGCCGACCGCGCATCGCCGGGGGTTGCCCAGCCATTGTTGCGGATGCGGGTGTAGTAGAGCTTGTCGGTGAAATTCTTCACGTTGAGCTGCGCCGAAATGCGATCGTTGAAATCATAGGCCAGATAGGCGTTGTGAACCCAATAATCGTCGGAATAGCTGATCGCCGGGACGGTCGCCGTCGGCAGGTTGAACGCGAACTTGCCCTGATAGGTCACACCATAACCGACCTTCAGGCCGAACGGCAGTTCGTAGGTGGTGAAGAGGCTGCCCGAATGCTTCGGCGTGTTCTGCAACAGCGCACCCGCGACCACGTCGGGAAACGCGGGTGAGTTCGTGCAGCTGCCCTGGCCCGGATTGGCGAGGCAGAAATCGGACACCGACTGGATCACCTTGCTCTTCAGATAGGTGTAGTTGGCGGTAACCGACCAGCCGGGCAGGATTTGCCCGACCGCGCTCAACGCAAGGCCATCGACGCGCGAATGACCTTCGAGGACCTGGTCGGGAAGCAGCGGATCGCCCGAATTGACGCGGTAGCTGTCGCGCTCGTTGCGGAAAGCGGCGGCGCTCAGCAGCAGTTTGCCGCCCGCGACCTCGGCCTTGACGCCGATCTCGTAATTTTTGGCGCCTTCGGGTTTGACGTTGCAATTGCCGTTGGCCACCGCGTCCGAGCAGGCGCCGTTCACCGACGATTGCGACGGCGTCTTCGAGTTGCCGAAGGCGGCGTAGAGGGTGACGGCCTCGATCGGCTTGTAAACGGCACCGATGCGGTAGGAGAAGAGGTTGTCGCTATATTCGGTCGGAATCACGGTGCCGAGACCGTTGCGGTTCGACCCGCTGCTCTTTTCATAGCGGACACCGCCGTTGAGTTCGAACTTGCCGAGCTTCATCGCGTCGAACAGGTAGACGGCATAGTTGTTCACTTCGCCGATCTGGCGGCCGGTCTGGGTCAGATTGACGGGGCCGGTGTAGACGTTGCTGCCATAGGTCGCACCCGGCAGGTTGGGGCCGATCACGATCTCGTTGGGATTGGCGATGTTGACATAAGGGAAATGCGCCGTCGGATCGGGCGCGGCGGGGTTGAAGGCAAAGGGATTGCTGCCGTCGGCGTTGCGATAGGCGCTGCCGCTGTTCAGCGAATATTTTTCCCACATCGCCGACGCGCCGATAACCATCGTATGTTCGATCGCACCGGTGTTGAATACGCCGCGGAAATCGATCTGATCGTACATCAGTTCGTTCTTGCTGTCGCGATAGGTGCCGCGCGGACCGGTGATGTAATAATAGCCGGCCGGAATCGTGATGTTGTAGACTTGGCCAGGGCCGGTGCGCGTATCGAGATCGACGGTGCAGGCGCCGCCGGTCGGCGTCACGCCGCTCGCGAGGCAATAGGTGCCCTGCGGCGGGCCGACGATGGTCAACTGGCTGACCTGCTGCCAGCGCGCGAGGTTGCGGACCGACCAGTTGTCGCTGAGTTCATGCTCGAAGATCGCCGTTGCCTGATCGACCGTGATCTCCTGCGTATCGACGTTGCGATAGCCGAAATAGTCGCTGCGGTGGGCGCCCGGAATGATGCCGTTATAATAGGGCACGCCATATTGCGGGATATTGTCGTCTTCCTGGTGCAGATATTGCAGCGTCAGCTTGGTTGGGCCCGACATGCCGATGCTGATCGACGGCGCAACGCCCCAGCGCTCGTAATTTTCGACGTCGCGGCCGGGAACGTCATTCTTGTGCGCCATCGCGTTGAGGCGGACCGCGATCAGGTCGTTGACACGGACATTGGCGTCGACGGTGCCGCGGTAATAATCGTCGGTGCCGACGCCGCCGGTCACGATGACGCGGGTGTCGTCGAGCGGGCGCTTGGTGACGATGTTGATCGAACCGCCGACCGAACCGGCGCCGCTCTGTACCGAGTTGGCGCCGTTGACGATTTCAAGCTGTTCGAGGTTGAACGAGTCGGAGCGGCTGTAGGCCGCGCTGTCGCGGACGCCGTCCTGCGTGATGTCGCTGCCCGCCGAATAGCCGCGGAAGTTGATCGAGTCGGCCGGGGGCGAACCGCCTTCGGCGGCGCCGAAGGTGATACCGGGCACCGTCGACAGCATGTCGCGGAGGGTAAGGAGGTTCTGCTGCTCGATCGTCTCGCCGGTGATGACGGTGACCGTCTGCGGCGTGTCGCGTACCGAACGCGTCGATTTCGGCGATTCCTGCTGCGTCTGATAATGGTCCCCGGTGACGACGATCTGCTCGCGCTCCTCGCGGCGTTCGCGTTCGCTTTGCTGATCGGTCGACGTTTCGGCATCGAGATTGGCCGCCAGCGCGGTCGTGCTCATCAGGCTGCCGACGCAGGAGAGCGCCAGGAATGTGGCGGACGTCGTATTTTTCACGGCTGTTACCCCCTTTGTTATGGACGGGCAGGCCGCTATTGAGAGTCGTTCTCACTGTCAACAGATATTGATAATCGTTCGCGATATTGTCGCAATTTGCCGCATTGCCAGCCGCAGATATAAGCGGACGTAGGGGAAGGCAGGCTCAGCGTCGCGTTTCGAGCCACCAGCTTTGCCGCCAGCCATACAGGCTGGCGACTGGATCGCCGGCGCCGTTGGTGGCGGGTTTGAAGCGAAAGCGGTCTTCGATCAGGCGGCACGTCGTCGCATCGAGCGATGCGTCGCCGCTCGACCGGGTGACGCGGCATCCCGATACGCGTCCGGTCGGGAGGATGGTGAAGCGCGTCTCGACCTCGCCGCCCGTTTTCGCGCGGCTGGCCGATTTCGGATAATCGCGGTCGCGGATCGTGCCGCTGCGCCAGACCGGCCTGGTGCCGCCGCCGGTTCCGCTCCCCGTGCCGCCCGCGCCCGTGCCGTCACCTTGCCCGCCGGCGCCCGATCCCGGGCCGGGGTTCGGCGCGGCGCCTGCCGAAGCGTCGTTTCCGGTGCCGCTCCTTGTCGCCGTCGCGATCGGCGGCGACACCGGCGGCGGGATTACCGGTTTCGGCGCGACGATGGCGGCGGCCTTGGCATGGCGGTTTGCAGCGGAGGCCTTGCCGCTCTGCGTTTCAGCGGCGACCTTTTGCGGCACCGGTTCGACGCGCGGCGGCTCAGGCGCCGGAATCGCGATCGCGGAGATCGTCTCGCCGGCCTTGCGAACGACGTCGAGATCGAGCCCGGCGGCGAAACCCAGGCCGATCGCGGCCACGGCAAGCAGCGCGCCGCTGCCCGCCGCCATTCGCTGTCGCACTGAAATCTGCCCCGTATAGGCCATCGCTGCCGTCTCGACGCGCGTGAAGGTCCCGCGCAACCGACGGGCTTTTAGAGGAATTCGTCTAGCGTGGACATGAACCGGTCGAACTGGTCGTGATGCAGCCAGTGCCCGGCATTTTCGAACTCGATCACCTTGGCGGTGCCGAAATGCGCCATGCGCCCGTCCTTGTCGGGGTTCGACGCCCAGCTGTCGGCGCCGTAGAGGAGCAGGGTCGGGCAACTGATGTTCGACCACAGCCGGTGCAGTTCGTCCTGTGGCATATCGAAGATCGTCCAGATGTTGAGATAATTGTCGAACTTCCAGCTCCAGCTGCCGTCCTCGTTGCGGCTAGCGCCGTGGATGGTCAGGTGACGTGCCTGCGCCTCGGTCAGATAGCTGTTCTCGCTCATCATCCGCGCCAGCGCTTCGTCGAGCGTGGCGTAGCGCTTCGGCGAGCGGCCCGCCGCCTGCCGTTTGTCGGCGATCCATTGCCGCATGCGTTCGTCGAACGGGGTCTTTGCACGCTCTTGCTGCACCGCGGGGGAGGGGCCGAGCCCTTCGATCGACACCAGCTTTTTCACATTGCCGGGATAGAGCCCCGTATAACGCGTCGAAATATTGCCGCCCATCGAATGGGCGACGATCGTCACCGGTGCGAGGTCGAGTTGATGGATCAGCTGCGCCAGGTCATAGACGAAGGCGCCCATTTCATAATTGCCGTCGGGCGACCAGGCGCTGTCGCCGTGGCCGCGAAGATCGGGGGCGATGACATGGTAGCGATCCGCCAGCCGTTCAGCGACCCAATCCCAGCTGCGGCAATGGTCGCGGCCGCCGTGGACGAGCAAAAGCGGCGGGGCGTCCAGATTCCCCCAGTCGGCATAATGGAGCTTCAGCCGCTGCGAGATAAAGCTGTTCGAGGTGGGGCCGCTTGCCATCGTTTCATCCTTGCTGTCTTGTCGAGTTTCAAAAGGCGACTGATTCACTCCCGTCAACCCCGCATGCGCGGCGCCGACGGATCGCCGCATCGGGGAGAAGAAATCCATGAGCACGTTCCGCGACAATCTGCTGGCCGGCAAGACGGCATTCGTCGCCGGGGGCACGAGCGGCATCAACCTGGGCATTGCGAAGCGCTTTGCCGAACTGGGGGCGAAGGTCGCGGTTGCGGGCCGCGACCCCGACAAGGCGCAGCGCGCCGCCGCCGAGATCGGTCATGACGCGATCGGCCTGTCGGGCGACGTGCGCGACTATGCCGCGATTCGCGGGGTGATGGAAACGGTGGCCGACAAGCTGGGCCCGATGGACATCGTCATTTCGGGCGCGGCGGGCAATTTTCTGGCGCCGGTACTCGGCATGTCGGCGAATGCGTTTCGCACCGTCGTCGACATCGATCTCAACGGCACGTTCAACGTGTTTCGCGGCTGCCACGACCTGCTGGTCCGGCCGGGCGCGTCGCTGATCGCGATCACCGCGGGGCAGGCGGTCAATGCGTCGGCGTTGCAGGCGCATGCCTGCGCAGCGAAAGCGGGCATCAACCAGCTGATCCGGGTTCTCGCGCTCGAGTGGGGCCCCGAGGTGCGGGTAAACGGTATCTCGCCCGGGCCGATCGCCGGGACCGAGGGGATGGCGCGGCTCGCCCCCGATGCGGCAACGCGGCAGGCGCATTATGACCGGATCGCGATGAAGCGCTGGGGCGAAGTCGAAGAGGTCGCCGAATCGGCGGTGTTCCTCTGCTCGCCCGCGGCGGGCTATATCACCGGCACGATCCTTGACTGCGACGGCGGCAGCCAGATCGGCGATGCCTCGCGCGGCGATCTGGCAAAAGGCATGGCCTGAACCCCATGCTTCCGTGCCCCTGCGAAGGCAGGGGCCCATCGCCTGCGCTATCCTTTTCCAGCGCCGGTCGCCGGATTTCGTGATGGCGGGAGATGGGCCCCTGCCTTCGCAGGGGCACGGGAAGGTTCGGATTGCCCACAGCAAAAACGCCGCCAACCCATCAGGGTGGCGGCGTTTTTAATGGTGGGCGTGGCAAGGATTGAACTTGCGACCCCTGCGATGTCAACACAGTGCTCTACCACTGAGCTACACGCCCATCCCTTGGGGTGACGCGGCCCCTAATATCCCCCGCATCGCTTGGCAAGCCCTTCGCTGGCTTTGGCGTCGTTATTGTTGGCTCGACCGGTCGGCCCGGCCGAACATATTATCGACTTCGCGCACCAGGTCCTTGAGATGGAAGGGCTTCGACAGCAATTTCGCCTGCGGCACATTTTCCTCGGCGCGCAGCGATACGGCGGCGAAGCCGGTGATGAACATCACCTGCGTCTGCGGCGCGACCTTCGCGCTATGCTGGGCGAGTTCGATCCCGTCCATTTCGGGCATGACAATATCGGACAATAGCAGGTCGAAGGTGCCCGAATCGATATAGGGAACGGCCTCGGTCCCGCGATCGACGGCGGTCACGTGATAACCGGCGCTGGTCAGCGCCCGCGCGAGATATTCGCGCATCACATCATCATCTTCGGCCAGCAAAATACGAATCATATGGAAAGTCTGTCCCCTGGTCCTCGTTGCTGCCGGTTGCTGCCGGCCACTCCGATGTCTGAAGCCGCGTCATAGCGCGAGAGATTTAACAAATTCCCGTGAGCGCTGGATTTACCTGCTCTTTTTTGGCACGCATGGCGAATGCCGCACCGCACCATCCCGCCAGCCGCCATTGCTGTCAATCGGCCCGCGGCCAGCGGACCCGTTATCGTGTCGATTCCCCACGCGGGGCGTATCTATCCGCCCGAGATCCTCTCCGCAGCGCGGGTGGGGCGGCCCGAACTCGAACGGCTCGAGGACGGATGGTGCGACCTGATCGCGCACGGCGCCTGCGAGGCGGGGGCAACGGTGGTGCAGGCGCTCTGGGCGCGCGCGGTTGCCGACTGCAACCGGGGTGAAAGCCAGATGGCGCCGAGCGAGGTGGCGCCAGCGCTGCGGCCGCAATTTTCCGCGCCGGGGCGCAAGGAGCGTGCGGGACTCGGTGTCGTGCCGACGCGGCTCGCCGATTGCGGGCCTTTGTGGAAGCGTCCGATCGACGGTGCGGGGCTCGCCTGGCGGCTCGTATCTTTCCATCGGCCCTATCAGACGGCGCTCGCCGAAGAACTTGCGGCGGCGCAGCGGCGCTTCGGACACGCCATATTGATCGATCTTCACAGCATGCCGCCGATTCCGGCGGGGCAGGCAGGCCATGGCGCCCGAATCGTCGTCGGCGACCATTATGGCGTCACCGCCGGGGCATGGCTGGTCGACTTTGTGGTCGAAGCGGCCGGGCGGCTCGACGTGCCGGTGACGCGCAACCAGCCTTATGCGGGCGGACACATCGTCCGCACCCACGGCCAGCCCGAGCGCGCGATTCATGCGGTGCAGATCGAAATCGACCGCAGCCTGTATCTGGCGCCCGACCGGTTGCCGGACGCGGATCGGCTGGCATCGCTGGCGCAGTGGTTCGCGCGGCTGGTAGCGGAGGCGGGGCAGATGGCGCCCGTTGTCGAAATTCCGCCGCTGGCAGCGGAGTAAGCGGACATATCGATCTGCTGTGGGGCGGGTTTTGGCCGAGAGCTGCCATCTCCATCCTCGTCACCCCGGACTTGATCCGGGGTCCCGCTTGGCGTCACAAATTGCCGGATAACCTTAAAAAGCGGGATCCCGGGTCAAGCCCGGGATGACGGTTATAGGAACGACAGCCTCCCACCCCAAAACCGTTATTTTCCCAGGAGCAACCAAATGACATACGCCCAATAAAAAACCACCCCGTACCGAAGTACGAGGTGGCCAGGGTCCAGGGAGGACGCACCCGCGTCACGAAGACGGGGCACTGACCGCAATGGAAAGGGGGAAAACCATAGCGGTGTGAAACCGATTTAGGACGTAATGTGCCGCGTTACAAGAACAAGCGGCATAAAATCTTCAACCAAGTGAAGATACTGGTCGGGGAGAGAGGATTCGAACCTCCGGCCCCTGCCTCCCGAAGACAGTGCTCTACCAGGCTGAGCTACTCCCCGACCGATCTTGCGCCGACCGAGGGTCGCCGCGAGGCAGGGCGGTCCTCTAGACGCGCAATCTGCGAACTTCAAGCGCCAATCGGCACATTCGCCGCGATTGCCGTTTCTACATGAATTCGGCACGGCGAAAGCTGAAATGACCGCTCGCGACGAAAATCAGATGATCGACCAGATCGACGTCCAAGGTGCGCAGGAAAAGCGCCGCCTCCTGCGTACAGCGCCGGTCGGCGTTGCTCGGCCAGGCGGCGCCCGACGGGTGGTTGTGCGCCATCAAGGCGGTCGTAATGTCGCTGTCGAGCAGGGCGCGCCAGCTACGCGCGGATATGACGCAACGCCCGCTGCGGTCGCCTTCGGCATGTTCGAGGCGCACCAGGCGTTCGTAACCGTCGAATCCGGCGAGCAGCAACATTTCGCGGTCGGGCGGGAAGTACGGGCGCAGCAGGTCGCGCGCGATGCCGCCTTCGGATTCGCGCGGCACAAATCCGGCCAGCGCCAGCGGATCGGGCGCTTTGCCGACGGGTTCGTACAGGGTCATTGCGGCGATCAAGCACGGCCCGCCGCAAAGTCCAACGCCGGGTCGCGCCATATCGGACATATGGCGCCGGCGCATTGGCCCGCGCCCTTGTCGCCTCTCGGCGCGAGGCCTAGCAAAGAGCTTCCAAACCAGGGAGCGAATCTTGCCTGATTCCATCCATTATGAGCTGCAATATCTCGACCTGATGCGCCGCATCTGGGTGGAGGGCGACGAACGCGTCGATCGCACCGGCGTCGGAACGCGTTCGCTGTTCGGCGAAACGATGCGATTCTCGCTGCAGGACGACGCGATCCCGCTGCTCACAACCAAGCGCGTCTATTGGAAGACCGCGCTGCGCGAGCTTTTGTGGTTCCTGACCGGCGATACCAATATCCGGCCGCTGGTGGCGCAGGGCGTGAAAATCTGGACCGACTGGCCGCTCGAAAAATATCGCCGCGAGACCGGGGATGCGATCAGTGCTGCCGATTTCGAAGCGCGGATCGTCGCCGACGACGCTTTTGCGGAGCGGTGGGGCGACCTGGGACCCGTTTACGGCCATCAATGGGTCAACTGGCCGCGTTATGAGGCGGTGGGCGAAGCGGGCGAGGGGCTGTATCGGCGCGCCGCGCAGGGGCATAACCAGATCGCCGCGCTGATCGACGGACTGCGCAGCAACCCGGGCTCACGGCGGCATATTTTCACCGGCTGGAACGTCGCCGACCTGGATCGCATGGCGCTGCCGCCGTGCCACATGACCTATCAATTCCATGTCCGCAGCGACGGCGGCCTGTCATGCCTGTTGTTCCAACGGTCGTGCGACCTTGGCCTTGGCTTCGCTTTCAACATTTTCGAGGCGGCGCTGCTGACGCGGATGATCGCGCAGCAATGCGATCTTCACGCGCACGAACTCGTCTGGACCGGCGGTGACGTCCATCTTTATCTCAATCACGCCGAACTGGTCGAACAGCAATTGTCGCGGGTGCCCGAGGGAGCGCCGAAGCTTCGCATCATGCGCCGGCCGGACAGCATTTTCGATTACAAGTTCGAGGATTTCACCGTCGAAGCCTATGCGCCGCAAGCGCATATTTCCGCGCCCGTTGCCGTTTGAAGCGGGCATTGCAATGCGCAGGTGGCGGTAATAATATGTCGCCGCTTTGAAATATTAATAGACGGCGCGATGATTCGCTCCGTGAAGGGATGAAGAGATGACTGAAACGCCTCCCAAGGCGAATTTGGGGCGCCCGGCGAGCAATCTGCCGCCGCTGTCGCTCCATATCCCCGAACCGCGCTATCGCCCCGGTGATACGCCCGATTTCGGCGACATTGCCATACCCGCGGTCGATGCGACCCCGCGCCCCGGCGAGGCGACCAAGCCCGACGCGATGCGCGAGCTCAGCTATGGCCTCGTTCGCGTGCTCGATTTCGATGGCGAGGCGAAGGGCCAGTGGGATCCGAAGCTCTCGCCCGAACGGCTGCGGACGATGCTGCGCTACATGATGCTAGTGCGCGCGTTCGACGATCGCATGTTCCGTGCCCAGCGGCAGGGCAAGACCAGCTTCTATATGAAGTGCACGGGCGAAGAGGCGACCTCGGTCGCCTCGACGATGGCGCTTGACCGCGGCGACATGTGTTTTCCGAGCTATCGCCAGCAGGGCATATTGATCGCGCGCGACTATCCGCTGATCCAGATGATGAACCAGATATATTCGAACCGCGGCGATCATCTGCTCGGCCGCCAGCTGCCGATCATGTATTCGGCGCCCGAACATGGTTTCTTCAGCGTGTCGGGCAACCTTGCGACGCAATATCCGCAGGCGGTGGGCTGGGCGATGGCGTCGGCGTCGAAGGGCGACAGCCGCATCGCGACCGTGTGGTGCGGCGAAGGCTCGTCGGCCGAGGGCGACTTCCATTCGGCGCTGACCTTTGCGACCGTTTATAATGCGCCGGTGATCTTCAACATCGTCAACAACCAGTGGGCGATTTCGAGCTTTTCGGGCTTTGCCGGCGGCGAGCGCACGACCTTTGCGGCACGCGCGGTGGGATATGGCATCGCCGGGCTGCGCATCGACGGCAATGATCCGCTTGCGGTCTATGCCGCGACGCAATGGGCGGCCGACCGGGCGCGGACGAACAATGGTCCGACCCTGATCGAGCATTTCACCTATCGCAGCGAGGGCCACAGCACCTCGGATGATCCAAGCGCCTATCGTCCCGCCGAAGAGCCGACGATCTGGCCGTTCGGCGATCCGATCGACCGGTTGCGCCAGCATCTCGAAACGCTTGGCGAATGGGACGGCGAGCGCCATGAGGCGCAGGCGAGAGAGCTCGACGATCTGGTCAAGACGACCCAGAAACAGTCTGAAAAACTTGGCATATTGGGCCATGGCATGCACCAGCCGTTCGAAACGATGTTCCAGGACGTGTTCGAGGACATGCCCTGGCATCTCAAGGAACAGAGCGAGCAGCTGCTCGCCGAGCAAGAGGCCAAGTTCGGCCCCAACTGGAAGCCCGAATAATGGCCCCCGAATCCCAGACCAGCACCAAAACGATGAACATGATCGAGGCGATCAACAGCGCCATGGATGTCATGCTCGGCCGCGACGACAAGATGGTCGTGATGGGCGAAGACGTCGGCTTTTTCGGCGGCGTGTTCCGCGCCACCGCGGGCTTGCAGAAAAAGCACGGCAAGACGCGGGTGTTCGACACGCCGATCAACGAATGCGGCATCATCGGTGTCGCGGTCGGCATGGGGGCCTATGGCCTGCGGCCCGTCCCCGAGATCCAGTTCGCCGACTATATCTACCCGGGGCTTGACCAGCTTGTCAGCGAAGCGGCGCGCCTGCGCTACCGTTCGGCGGCGGATTTCATCTGCCCGATGACGGTGCGGACGCCGTTCGGGGGCGGCATTTTCGGCGGCCAGACGCACAGCCAGTCACCCGAAAGCATCATGACCCACATCTGCGGCGTGAAGACGGTGATCCCGTCGAACCCCTATGATGCCAAGGGCCTGCTGATCGCCGCGATCGAGGATAACGACCCCGTCGTCTTCCTCGAACCCAAGCGCATCTACAACGGCCCGTTCAGCGGCTATTACGACCGCCCGGTCGAGCCGTGGTCGAAGCATGCCGCCAGCGCGGTGCCCGAAGGTCATTACCGCATCGAACTCGGCAAGGCCGCGACGGTGCGCGAGGGTGAGGCGCTCACCATCCTTGCCTATGGCACGATGGTTCATGTGACCAAGACGATCGTCGAGGAAATGGGTATCGATGCCGAAATCATCGACCTGCGCACCCTGCTGCCGCTCGATATCGACGCGATCGAAACCTCGGTGAAGAAGACCGGGCGCTGCCTGATCATCCACGAAGCGACGCGCACCTCGGGCTTCGGCGCCGAACTGGCCGCGCTCGTTCAGGAGCGTTGCTTCTATCACCTCGAAGCCCCGGTCGAACGCGTGACCGGTTTCGACACACCTTATCCGCATAGCCTCGAATGGGCCTATTTCCCCGGCCCGGTGCGCATCGCGACTGCGCTGACCAAGATTTTGAAGGACTGACGCCATGGCCCGTTATTCATTCCGTCTGCCCGATATCGGCGAAGGCATTGCCGAGGCCGAAATCGTCGCCTGGCACGTCAAGATCGGCGAACGCGTCGAGGAAGACGCGCAGCTTGCCGACATGATGACCGACAAGGCGACGGTCGAAATGGAATCGCCCGTTTCGGGGGTTGTCGTCGAACTGGCGGGCGAGGTCGGCGACCTGATCGCGATCGGATCGACGCTGGCGGTGATCGAGACCGATGGTGACGGCGATGTCGAGGCGCCGCCGGCGGACACGCCGGCCGAGCAGGAAATCGTGGCGGAAACGCCGGGGGCTGAAGAAGTTTCGGTGGCCGAGGTTGTCGAAAAGCCCTCTCCCCTTCAGGGGAGAGGGTTGGGAGAGGGGGCTGTTGCGGTTCCTGCTCCCGCCGATGTTCCCCTCTCCCCGGCCCTCTCCCCTGAAGGGGAGAGGGAGAAAAAGCCGGTCCTCGCATCGCCCGCCGTCCGTGCTCGCGCCAAGGACCTCGGCGTCGACCTGGGTCAGGTGCAGGCCGAAGGCGATCGCGTTCGTCATGCCGATCTCGATGCCTTCCTGCGCTACAGCGGCGGGCAGGGTTATCATGCGCCCGGCGCCAGCCGCGCGCGCGCCGACGAGCCGATCAAGGTCATCGGCATGCGCCGCAAGATCGCCGAAAACATGGCGGCATCGAAGCGCGCGATCCCGCACTTCACCTATGTCGAGGAAATGGACGTCACCGCGCTCGAAGAGATGCGCGCGGACCTCAACGCCAATCGCGGCGGCCGTCCGAAGCTGACGATGCTGCCCTTCCTGATCGTCGCGATCTGCCGCACGATCCCGCAGTTTCCGATGATCAACGCGCGCTATGACGACGAGGGCGGCGTGGTGACGCGGTACGGCGCGGTGCATCTTGGCATGGCGACGCAGACCGACGCAGGGCTGATGGTCCCGGTCATCCGCGACGCGCAGGACAAGAATGTGTGGCAACTCGCGAGCGAGATCACGCGGCTTGCCGAAGCCGCACGCACCGGCAAGGCCAGGCCCGCGGAACTGACCGGCGGGACGCTGACCGTCACCTCGCTCGGCCCGCTGGGCGGCATCGCGACGACGCCGGTGATCAACCGTCCTGAAGTGGCGATCATCGGTCCGAACAAGATCGTCGAGCGCCCGGTCTTCGACGGCGACGAGATTCGCCGTGCGAAGCTGATGAACCTGTCGATCAGCTGCGACCACCGCGTCGTCGATGGCTGGGATGCAGCCAGCTATGTCCAAGCATTGAAGAAGCTGGTCGAGACGCCGGTTCTGCTGTTCGCGGATTGAGCTAAACCGTCGCCCCCGCGAAGGCGGGGGCCGCCATCGGCCTAGCGCAAGGTTGCCAGCGGCCCCCGCCTTCGCGGGGGCGACGGGATTTTACAGCCCCAGCCCCTGAAAGCTCGTCTGGTCGAACTTCAGCTTGAAGGTCACATAGGCGCCCGAACGGGCATAGCGTGCATCTTCGAAATCGCGGTCGTGGAAGCCGGCGAAATTATAGCCGAAGGTGATGTTCGCATTCGTCATCGGCGCGAGCGTCACCGTCGGGCCACCCGCCCAACTGACGGTGTCGGCATCGGTGCCGACGCGCACGGTGCCCGACGCGCCGACATCGACATGCTCGCCGAGGTTGAAGCGGAAGTCGGCGCCGATCAGGTTCGACCAGCCTTTGACATCATCGGCGCCGAAACGGTCGAAATTATAGCGCGTGCCCCAGAAGAAGCCGATTTCGGCGCGCTCGTACCAGCCTTCGCCGAACCCGCGATCGCCGAGCGGCGTCCAGTTGACCGACAGGCTGTTGAGCAGGCGACGGCTTGTCGCGTCGCCGTCGATCGTCAGCGAGGGGCCTCCGATCGGTCCGGCCTGACCCGCGATCGCGTCACGGACCTTGTCCGAACGGAACTCGCTCTTGTTGAGCCAGGAAATCCGCGAATCCGCGGGGCGGTGCGCCCAGCTCATTTCGAACTGGATCACCTCGGTCGTCGGCGTCGTGCCGGCGCCGCTCGCCTTGGCATAGGTGAAGAGCGCGCCGAGCGCACGGCCTTCGCCGAGTTGGCGTAAGCCCCCGAGCGTCAGGCCGTAGCGATTGGCGAGCTCGCCATCGCGATATTCGGCGCGTCCGGTCAGCGTCCAGCGGTCGGCGCGCCAGGTGGCGCCGGTGCTGATCGCGAGGAAATCCTCGGTCAGGGTGCCGCCGGCGCCGAGGAAGCCGCCCGATGCGACCGGCTGGTCGGCATTGAGCACATCTTTCGCGCGAATGCCGCCGAGGGTCCGGTTGCCGTCGACCGAGACGTCGACCGACAGATGCTGGCCAAGCTTCAGCGACTGCGACAGACCATAGGCCGCGAAGCTGCGCGGGCCATATTCGCCGATGTCCTGCTGGTTCGCGGTGGCGAGCAGCCGCGCGCCGGCCCACGGGGCAAGGTCGAAGCCGAGCCGGGCGGTGCGCGCCTTGATCGTATCGCCATCGGCGATCTCGTAGCTGCCGACCAGATTGACGTCGCGGGTGATCGCGAAGCGCGCGCCGAGGCGGTGGCGGGTGGGGAAATCGACGCTCGCATCCTTGCCGCCGAGGGCGAATTCGGTCTGCGCGTCGAGTTCGAGGCGTTTATTGAACAGCCGCTGTGTCGCGCCGAACTGGACGAGGTTCGACCGGTTGCGGGTGCCGTCGCTGAGCCGGTCGTCGGCGTGGGTCAGGCCGGCGCGGCCGACGGTCGTGCCATTGTCATATTCGGCGAGGATCCGTGCGGCGCGGCGGCGCGATCCGGCATCGAGATAATCCTCCTGCCAGGCGCTGCCGGTGACCGAGAGGGCGCGGGTGGCGCGCAGCCGCGCATCGAACCCGAACTTGCGCGTGCCGTCCTCGCCGCGATTGAGCTGGCCCGCACCGAAACCCGTCTCGCGCTCGCGGACATAGGCGAGGAGATCGGCCTTGCTGCTGTGATGCTCGGCCTCGATCAGCCAGGCCTTGGCGCTGCCGGTTGTGGCGGCGGGGCTGCCATTCTGGGCTTTCGCGTCGCTCACCGCGACTTCGGCGCGGATTTCGGTGTCGATACCGGGGCGGTAGCGCGCGTCGACCCCGCCGAGATTGGTCTTGGCATTACCGTCTTCGTCGTGGATCAGCGTGGCGCCGACACGCAATTTTTCGTCATTCGACCGGTAGCTGACGCGGCCGCCGGCGTTGAGGACGCGCTGGCCGACGCCGTCGACTTCATATTCGGCGACGATGAACTTCGGGTCGAGGCTGGACGAGCGGCTGAGCACCGGGTCGCGGAAACGGAGCGTGCCGGCGAGATAGTCGATGTCATAGTCGACATGACGCGTCAGCGTGACGGTTTCGACAATCCGCTCGCTGTGCAGCCGGTCGCGCGTTTCGATGACGATGCGTTCGCTGTTCGGCAATATATCCTTTGCGCCGAGCTGGTACGGGCCGGTCAGGCCATTGCCCTGGATCTCGTCGCGGCGGAAACGATAGGGTGTGTCGGCGGCGAAGGCGGTCGCGGCGAGGTTGCGGCCGCGATATTCGGCCTTGCCGCCGTTGAGCGCGCGCTGGTAACGGGCGAGCTGCGGTTCTGAAATGCCCGTCTCGATATCGCCGAACATCGCATAGAATTGCGGGCGTTCGAGGCGAAGATAGAGTTTGCGCACCGACGCCGCGTCGTAGCGGGTCTCGTTGCGGTCGGCGTAGATGGTATAATAAGCGCGCGGGTCGATGACGCCGCCGAAACGCGCATCGTCCTTGTCCTTGTCGCTGTCGTAGGCGAGCGTCATCAGCCATTTGCCACGCACCCGGCCCTTGGCATAGAGCGCGAGCCGCGCGTCGGCGCTGAGGTCGTCCAGCGTTTCCGCCACCGGCTCCATCCGGTCGTCGAGCGTATTATAACCGAGCGTGCCCGCGGCAAAACCGACGACGGTCCACGGGCGATTACCCGGATCGAGCCAGGTCTCGACCGTCTGCTTGCGTTCGACCTTGTCGTCGCGGAAGGTGAAATCCATTGCCAGCGTGCCCGACGCGGTCGTCGGTTCGAGTTCGATATAAGCGATGCCGTCGTCGCCATCGATCTTCCAGATCGGGCGGGCGCGTTCGAGGCCCGCGAGCTGGCGGGCCTGCTGCGCATCGGCCTCGATCGCCGGATAATAAGGGGCGGGAACGCTGAAATCGCCGGTCAGTCCGCTGCGCACCGGCTTGCCGTCGCGGTCGGTGAGGCGAACGGCGAGCATGGGGCGCGTCACGCCGTCGGCGATCAGCACCGACCGCTCGCGGATCAGCGTCGCGCGCATCGGCGTGATCGAATAATGCACGGCGCGGTCGATGGTTTGGATCGTAACGCCGCTCGCATCCTTTATCTCGGCGCTGAGGCGGTTTTCGCCTTCGCGGATTTCGATGCCGCGCCACATGCCGACAATGACGCTGCCATCCGCCGACTTGCGTTCGCCTTCATAGGTCATGTCGTCGACGGGCTTGCCGTTGACGCGCAAGGTGACGGTCTGGCCGGGCAGGTGCTTGACAATGGCACGCACCGATTTCGAGCGTGGATTGTGGTCGGTGCCGGGGAATATCCAGCCGGTGCCCGGCGTTTCGCCCGCCAGCCAGTCGCGGCCCGCACCGGCGGCTTCCTGGTCGCTGAGTATGATCGGCGCGGAGATGGCGCCGGTTTTGGGCGCCGCGCGTGGTGTGCTGGCGACGGCGCGGAAGTCGGCGCGCTTCAACGCGCCGCCGCGGCCTTCGACGAAGCGCGATATTGCGCTGCCCGCGCTTTGCGTCGAGCGCGCGCAATCGACCGCCTCGCGGTCGAGCGGCAACGTCGACGGGTCGATCTGCACGACATGGATGCCCGGGCGGACGCCTTCGAAATGATAGCGGCCGCCTTCGTCGGTGACGGTGTAGCTGCCGTCTTGCAGCATCACGCGCACGCCGGCGATGCCTGCTGCCTTGCCGGGATCGACGCCGCAGCCGCCGTCGGCGATGCGGCCGATGATCGTCATCCGGTCGCCGAGCTGGTCGCGTTTGATCGCGATCGTCGCTTCGGCAATATTGCTCGAAGTGCCGCGATTGTCGGTCGCGGTGGCGCGGTTGAGCGCGTTGCCAGGCTGCGCCGAGACGACGACTTCGGCCAGATAGGTGAGCAGGACCGAGCGCGCCGCCGCGACGCCGGGCAGCGTGACGGCAAACTCGCGGCCATTCGCCGCGACATCGGGGGTGATCGACACGCCGTCGGCGCGGACGGTGTTCGCGCGCAGGCGCATGCCGGCGGGCAGGACGTCGCGCACGGTCACCGCGCCCGTATTGCGACGCGTGTCGCGATTGGCGACTTCGATCCGGTATTGGATGACGTCGCCGGGCACCGCGACCGCGGTCGAGGTGGTCTTGCGGAGGATCAACGGCAGACCGGGCTGGTCGACAGGAACGTCGACGCGCACGGGCGCGGGGCTGTTCAGCGTGAAGGCGTTGCCATAGCTGGCCCCGGTGATATCGAAGGGCAGGCCGTCGTCGGGGCGGCGGAGGCCGGCAAGGTCGGCCGCGCTCGATTTCGACGGTGCGGTATAGGGCGCCGGCGGCTCGACGACGAGGCGGTAGGTGCCGGGGGCGACGAACGGGAAGCGATAATCGCCCGGCGGGAAATCATAGGTTGTGCCGCCCGCGTCGCGGACGCTCTGGCCGGTGACGACGCTCGACGGATAAGCGGACACGCCGTCGTCGCCGAACACCTGGGCCGGCTGGCCGGTCGCGGCGTCGACGATTGTCACGCGGCTGCCCGCGACGGGCGCACCGTCGCCGCTGTCGAAGACGATACCGAACGGGTCGACGAGGAAATTGAGGGTCGCCAGCGCAACGAGGCTGGCGTCGGCGCGGTCGCTGACCTGCACGCGGACCGGCGTGCCGGGGGTCACCGACAGCCGGCAATCGCCCGCGACGATTGCGGGCGGGACGCCGATCGTGTTGATGATGCCGATGAATTCGCCGCTGTTCGCCGCGGTTTCGGTCAGCGTGATCTGTTCGCGGTCGCCATTTTCGAGTGCGAGGGTGACGGGCAAGGCATCGCGCTGCTGCGGATCATGGTTTGCCGAGGCGAGGACCACCCCGACCACCACCACTTCGCCGGCGCGAAAGCTGTCGCTGCTCTGCAAGGCGGCGGGGGTCGTGGCGATGCCGGCATAGGGTCCAGCGAGCTGGATGAGCTTGCCACCATCGCTGCCGTCGCATTGCGTGGGAACCACCGGCGCCGATTTGGCGCCTTGTTCCCCAAGGCGATAGGTCGTGATCCGCGGCGGTTCGGGCGGGCGTTGGCGAACCGTCAAGTCGACGCGATTCGACAGCACCTGGCCCGCGCCGCCGTTCCACGCGGCCGAAGCGGTGTTGGAAATGACCTGCGCGCTTGCGCCTGCCGCGGGCAGCATCGCTGCCGCGACCAGGGCGGTCACGTGGCCGAGATGTTTCGGAGACAGCCGCATGTCAGCGCCGAAGGGAGCAGCGGTTACCGGATTGCACCGGAAAACTCGCTGCTCCGTCCGTTTCCGATCAGTTGACCGTAGCCTGGAAGACGAGCGTCAGCGTCTGCCCCGGGTTGATGGTCGGGAGCGTTCCCGACACCACCGGCGCCGCATAGCTGCCCCCCGCCGTCCCGTTGAAATCGCACGTCGTGCCGGTGACGGTGCCGTTGAGCTTGATCGTGCTCGGGACGAACGTCAGCTGGGTCGGCACGCTATCGGTAATCGCGACCGATGTGGCGGCGACGCCGCCGGTCGCGTTGGCGACGGCGATGCAATATTCGATCACCGCCCCCGGAATCATCTTCGGATTGCTCGTACCGTTCACCAGGTCGGAAACGACGCGGCTGCTTTTCGTCACCGTCAGCGTCGCCGTCTTGACGGTATAATCGTCGTCGTCGCTGTGTGAACCGTCGCGCGCGGCGTCGGTGACGCCTGCCGCGTCGGCGAATACCGTGTCCTTGCCGGCGGTATTGGCGCCAGCCGTCTGGGTGACAAGCGCACCCGGCGATCCCGCCGTGCCGCCCTCGGCGGCGGTGGCGGTCAGGCGGACCCCGGCGACGGCATTGGTGCCAAGGCCTGCGGGAATGTCCGCGACGACGAACAGGCGGATCGAGGCATCGATCCCCACTTCATCGGCATAGGCGACGAGCGTATCGCTGGCGTCATACGTCCCGACGCCCGCGCCTGCCGGATTGTCCCGATAAATCCGGACATTGGTGACGTCAAACGAGTCGGTGCCGCCATGCGCGGCCGCGATGCCGCTGATCTGCGACGCCGTCAGCGCGAAGTCGAGTATTTCGTTCGTCTTGTTGGTCAGGCGAAAGGTCGTGACCGCATTGGTCTGGCCCGGCGACACTTCGGTCGTCGTCGTGCCGTCCTCTTCGACCAGCAGTTCGACCCTGCGGTCGACCATGATCGTGTTCGATGCGTTCTGCGAACCCTGTGCGATGCCGCCGACCTGATAGTTGACGGTGGCAGTATTGATGATTTGGGTACCCGCGGTCGTTCCCGCCGCGGCGAAGGCCGGGGCGGCAGCGACGCATGAAAACGCCGCCAGACCGATGGTGCCCATATAAGTCAGCTTGCTGGTCATAGCTGAGCTCCTAGGCTTTGGTTGGTCGCCATTTCCCCACCGCTGGCGACCGTTAAGCGGTTTGCCTTACGCGTCTATTTGACGACCCCCCGGAACATGAGCTTGCCGCTTGCGCCGGCGGGAATGGGTTTCTGGAACGCCCAGCGGATGTGCGTGACATCGGCGGGCTGCGCCGCGCGGCGGGTGCCGTCGGCTTGCTGGACGGTCAGTTCACCAAGCCGGCCCCACGCCCGGCCGCCGTCGATCGAAACGAGCGGCTGCGTATCGCCGGCATCGGCGAAGCGGACCGCCGAGGGTAGCGGATTGGTGATCACGAACTTGTCGGCGGGCTGCGCCCCGGCGTTGCGATAGTTGAGCACAAAGAGGAGCTTGTCGCCGGGAACGACGACCTTCGGTTCCTCGAGCAGCACGCGCTGTTTGCCGGCGGCATCGGTCATGACGCGTTCGATGAACACGCTGTTGTCGAGCGCCACCTGGTTGGCGGCGAGCGCCTGCCCGGGCATCAGCGCGGCGAGAATCAGGAAAAGAGCGGTACGCATGCGCATCTCCATCAGTTGATCTTGGCTTGGAACGTGACGGCGCGGGTCTGGCCGCCCGCAATGGTGCCGAGCGACACCGCGACCTTGGTCCCGTCGTAATTGCCGGCGTCGCCGTCGGTGGCGTCGGACAGCGCCGTGCTGCCGAGCTTCAGCGAACCCGGCACATAGCTGGTGTTCGCCGGGATGTTGTCGGAGATGGTCAGCCCGTTCAGCGATCCGCTGCCCGCCACCGTCGCGGTGATCGTATAGGTGATGGTCGCACCCGGAACCGGCTCGGTCCCGCTGAAGGGATCGGCGACGACGGCCGATTTGACGAGCGTCACCGTGGCGGCCGACACGACGAACGCGCCATTGTCCTGGCCGTCGGCGCCGGTGGAGCCGACCACCGCATCGCCGCCGCCTTCACCCTTGCCGGCGAAGCTCCGTCCCGGCGCGCCGGTTCCGGTCTCGGCTGCCGCGACAAGGCTGACGATGCCGCGATTGCCGTCGCTCACCGTGCCGGGCGTCGTCGCGATAACGAAGACGGTGATGCTCTGGTCGGGATTCAGGGCCGGATTGTTGGAACCGGGCGTGTAGAGCGTGTCGGTGCCGGCGTCGAAGACACCGTCGCCATTGTCGAGATAGATTTGGGTGACCGTCGGATCATATTGGTCGCCGCCGCCATTGGCGATCGTGCTGAGCACGAAGGCCTCCTGGCCGTTGCCGTTGTTCGTCACCGAAAAGGTCAGAACCTGGCTGGTCGCGCCGGGCGTGGTCGGTACGTCGGCGGGGTTGCTCGAATCGACCGTGACGTCGAGCAGCTCGTCGACGAGCAGGTCGACCTTGTTCGAATCGATCGTCTGCGTTCCGCCGCCGGCATCGAAGCTGGCACTCGCGGTGTTGCTGATCGTCGAGCCGGCGCGCGTGCCGGCGGCATGCGCCTGCATCGGCAGCGCGAGGGCGGCGAGCAGGGCGATGGCTGAAGAGGAGGTTATGCGAAGCTGATGCTGCACGCCCCCCACAGGCGCTTTCATCATGACAATATTGACTCCAAATGGCTGGTCCGGAGCCTGTCATGACGGCGAAAGGGTAATTTCTGGTTAAATTGGCAGTAGGAATCAGTGTTCTGGCTCAAATGAGGACAGAAAGCGATTGGAAGGCCGCCCTCGGGAGTTGCTGGCGCGCAAGGCGAAGGTCGCGTAAGACGGCGCGGTCAAAAATATGGGAGCGACGGGGCGTGGCCGAGGAGAGGGGGAAGCGGGACGCCAAAGTGCCGCGCAACAATCCCCTGCACCAGATCGAAATCGACGATTTCCGCCGCGATCGGCTGCTCGCGGCGCTGGCGCTGATATTGGGCGCCAGTTTTTGCCTCGGGCTTCCCTTCGCGCTGCAGGCCGGCGCCGAGTTTTTCCTGCCGCTGACCGCCGCGATCGTGATTGCGATTGCGCTGGTGCCGCTGCTCGAATGGCTCGAGCGGCGCGGCGTGCCGTCGGCGCTGGCGTCGTTCCTGTCGCTGTCGGCGTTCCTGATGCTCGTCAACGCGGCGCTGGCGATCATCGTCCTGCCCGCGACCGGCTGGTTCGCACGGCTTCCCGAATCGATTCCGCGCATCCAGAGCAACCTCGCGCCGCTGATCGATTTTTACTCGACGCTGCAGAAATTCGTCGACCGGACGCTGACCTCGGTCGCGACGGGGACCGAGGCGACGGCGCAGGCGGTGGCCGATACCGCGCCGACCTCGGTCGTCGACTATTTCATCTCGTCGGCGCCGTCGGCGGCGATCCAGCTTTTCTTCGCGGTGCTCGTGATCTTCTTCTTCCTCGCGGGCTGGACGCGGCTGCGGCGCGGCACGATTCGGCGGCGCGGCAGTTTCGACGGCGCGATGCAGACCGCGCGCGTGATCCAGAATGTCGTCGATGCGACCGCCGACTATCTCGCGACGATCACGATGATCAACGCCATCCTGGGCCTCGTCGTCTCATTGCTGCTCTGGGCGCTGGGGATGCCGTCGCCTTTCATGTGGGGCGGAATCGTCTCCATCTGCAATTTCGTGCCCTATCTCGGGCCGATCGTTGCCGCGGTGCTGCTGGCGCTTGGCGGTTTGATGACGTTCGATGCGGTGGGGCTGGCGCTGCTGCCCGCGACGATCTTCATCGGCGTCCACCTCGTCGAGGCGAATCTCATCACGCCGTTGGTGCTCGGCCGGCGGCTGACGGTCAATCCGCTGCTGATTCTGGTGTCGCTGAGCTTCTGGGGCTGGGTGTGGGGCACGCCCGGCGCGTTGCTTGCGGTGCCGCTGCTGCTGATCCTGCAGACGATCCTCGCGTCGACGGGAACCCCCGATCTGGCGGGTTTCCTTTTCGAACATGGCACCCTCACCACCACCGACGAGGTGCGTGATCGATTAAATCGCACGAAGGAAGAAAGCGACGGTTGACAGGGTGGAGCGCGGCGCATATTGGCGCGGCTCCCAAGCACACGCGGGTGTAGCTCAGTTGGTTAGAGTGCCGGCCTGTCACGCCGGAGGTCGCGGGTTCGAGCCCCGTCACTCGCGCCATTTCCCCTCTTTTTGGAGGAAATGGCCACCGCATGCTTGGGACATTCCAATACGGAAATTTGTGGATCGGCGCGGCTTAGGGTCCTGACCCTAATCAGCCGCGCCACCGCCCCAGTTCCATCCAGCGCAGCAGGGGCTTGAGCGGCATGATCCAGATCACCCCGGTGACCAGATAGAAGACCGCCTGGACCAGCACCGGCCAGGTGCCGACCCACGGCGACAGGCTGACGATGATCACCGCCCAGACCGCGATCAGCAACAGGATCAGGAACATGCCGGCGGGCTTGCGCCAGCTCGGCTGATGCTGGTCCTGAGCGGGGGTCTGGCGATCCTGGTTCACAAACGCTCTCCACAGATGATGAATTCTTGTTCGGTCAGCACGGCGTCGAGACCGATGTCGGTCGATTCGCGCGGAATCGCATCGACTTCCTGTACTGACCAGGCAACGCCGATCCGCGGTATCGCGGGGTGCACGGCGAAATAGCGGTCATAATGGCCGCCGCCCTGGCCAAGGCGGCCGCCCCGGCGGTCGAAGCCGACGAGCGGGCAGAAAATGAGGCCGGGAACGACCGGAAGGGTGGCTTCGGCGGGCTGCTGCGTACCCCAAGGGCCTTTCACCAGCGGCTGGCCCGGCCGCCAGCGGCGAAAATCCATCGTCTCGATGCGGGCGGCGTGATGCGGCAGGGCGAGCGCTCCGGCTTCGCCGAGCCCGGCGAACATCGGCAGGATGTCGGGTTCGTCACCCCATGCGGCATAAACGCCGACCACGGCGTGATCGGCAATCCGCGTCGCAAGCGGCGCGGGCAGGGCGCGGAACGCCGCGAGCTGCGCCATGCCGTCGAGGTTCGCGGCGAAATGGCGCCGCCGAAAGCGGAGTTTTTCGCGCAATTTCTGCTTCTGAAGGGTCAGGTCGGCGGACAAGTGGGTCAACGCCTCCCCCTGAGACTTGGATCTGGCTTGGGCAATCTGGAACGCGATCGGTTGGCGGGACCGCCGAGGTCGTTTGCTGGAAACTCCTCTGACGCCAGTAACGTCAGGTGGGGACCATGTACGTCGGACCAGGGTCCGGGCAGGGACAGCCCCCTAGGATGATGTATCGCCTCAGGGATTTTCGCAAAAGCTCGTGCCGGGCAGTACCCGCCGTCCCCTATGTAGGGGCGCGGACGCGGCGGCTCAAGGGGTTTGGCGGCCGCTAAGAAAGCGTCGCTCCCGCGAAGGCGGGGGCGCTGTCGGTTTACGCAGCGATGCGGGACAAAACCTCCAGCGGCCCCCGCCTTCGCGGGGGCGACGAATATGGGAATAGCGCCTCCGCAAACAGCGGGTTTCTCAAGGAATTTGCTCGACCTTCGCCGCCAGCGCCTCGATGCGATCGGCGATCTGGATCAGCGCGCGGTCGTTCACGGGTGTCGCCGCCGGGGCGGCCGGCGCGGCCTGCCGTGCGGTTTCGAGTTCCTTGCGCGCGGTCTTTTCGCGTTCGAGCGCCTCGCGTAATTCCTCGCGCACCGCCGCTTCGCGGCTTTCGGCGAGGGCGACGGCGGCACGCAGCGAATCGGACTGGGGTTCGGCCTTTTCGACCTTGGCACGGGCTTCCTGCGTTTCGTCGGCAAGCATCAGCGCCGCGAACAGCAGTTGACGGACCTCGGTTCCGCCCTGAATTTCACGGGCCTTTTCATCGACGATCGTCGCCAGCTGAAGCAGCTGCGCTTCCTGCCCGTCGGCGCAATGCACGTCATAGGGGCGCCCCGCGATGGTCAGCTTCACATCAGCCATGCTTTGCCTCCGCAATCAGCCGGTCGAGTTCACCGATCACCGCCGCAACCTCGGCTTTCAGGCCGCCCTGATCGGTCGCGGCGGCCAGCAAGGGGGCGGGGGGGCGGTTCGCCCGTTCGGCCAGCGCCTTTTCGATACGGCTCAATGCGCGCTCGATACGGCCGATGGCCAGGCTGGATTCGTCGAGATCGAGTTCCATATCCAAGGGGTAGCAGCGCGACTTCGGGCGCGCAATCGCCTCTCCGCGCCGAAATGCGCGCAATTTTGTGCTGCAGGCGGTTGACTCCTGCCCCCACCCCCGCAAAGGGCTGTCCCACCGAATCCGGCCATCCCATAATCCATCCCCGGGGGACCAATGACACTGCCCGAACGCCAGCTCGCCAACGCCATCCGGGCGCTTGCGATGGACGCCGTACAGGCCGCGAACAGCGGCCATCCGGGAATGCCCATGGGCATGGCCGACGTCGCGACGGTGCTGTATTCCGATTATCTGAAGTTCGATCCCCGCGATCCGAGATGGGCCGATCGCGACCGTTTTGTCCTGTCTGCAGGCCATGGCTCGATGCTCGCCTATGCGACGCTGCACCTTGCCGGCTATGCGCGCCCGACGATCGATGACATTCGCAATTTCCGTCAGTTGCACAGCCCGTGCGCGGGGCACCCCGAGAATTTCGAGCTCGCGGGTGTCGAAACGACGACCGGACCGCTGGGGCAAGGCGTCGCGACCTCGGTCGGCATGGCGATCGCCGAGCGGCATCTGAATGCGCTGTACGGCGATGATCTCGTCGATCATCGTACCTGGGTGATCGCGGGCGACGGCTGTCTGATGGAAGGCATCAATCACGAAGCGATCGGGCTTGCCGGCCATCTTGGCCTCGGCCGCCTGATTGTGCTGTGGGACGACAACAAGATCACCATCGACGGGTCGACCGATTTGTCGACGAGCGAGGATGTGAAGGCGCGCTATGCCGCGACCGGCTGGCACGTCGAAAGCTGCGACGGGCATGATCCCGCCGATATCCGCCGCGCGATCGATGCCGCGCTGGCCGACGACCGTCCGTCGCTGATCGCTTGCCGGACGATCATCGGCTTCGGTGCGCCGAACAAGCAGGGGACTTCTGCGACCCACGGATCGCCGCTCGGTGCCGACGAAATCGCTGCGGCGCGCACGGAACTGGGCTGGACCGCCGAACCGTTCGCCATTCCCGCCGATATCGCATCGGCATGGGCGGCGTTCGGCGAAAAGGGCAAGAAGCTTCATGCGGAGTGGAATGATCGCCTCGCAAATAGCGATAAAAAGGCTGAATTTTCTGATCGACTGAGCGGCAAGGTCGTTCTGGGCGACGCCTTCAAGGCCTATCTCGATGGCCTCGTCACCGAACCGCCGAAGGTCGCGACGCGCAAGGCGTCGGAAAATACGCTCGGCGCGTTGACCGCCGACATCGCGTCGCTGATCGGCGGCAGCGCCGACTTGACCGGTTCGAACAACACCAAAACGTCATCGACCAAGCCGCTGACGAAGAATGATTATTCAGGCCGCTATATCTATTATGGCATCCGCGAATTCGGCATGGCGGCGGCGATGAACGGCATGGCGTTGCACGGCGGCGTGGTGCCCTATGGCGGCACCTTCCTGGTCTTTGCCGATTATTGCCGCGCCGCGATCCGCTTGTCGGCGTTGCAGCAGCAGCGCGTCGTCTATGTGATGACGCACGACAGCATCGGGCTCGGCGAGGATGGCCCGACGCACCAGCCGATCGAGCATCTCCAGTCGCTCCGCGCGATGCCGAACCTGCTTGTGCTGCGTCCCGCCGACGCCGTGGAAACCGCCGAATGCTGGGCGCTCGCGCTCGCGCAGGAAGATCGGCCGTCGCTGCTCGCGCTGACCCGTCAGAACCTCCCGCCGCTGCGTCATGACGTCACGGAAAATCTTTGCCTGAAAGGCGGTTACCGCCTTCGTGATGCCGCCGCGGCGCGCAAGGTCGTGCTGGTCGCAACGGGTTCCGAAGTGTCGCTTGCGATCGACATCGCCGACAAGCTCGAAGCCGCCGGCCATGGCGCCGACGTCGTGTCGATGGTGTCGACCGAATTGTTCGACGAACAGGACGCCGCCTACCAGGCCGATATCCTGCCTGACGACGCGCTGATCGTGTCGATCGAGGCGGGCACGACCTTCGGCTGGGAACGCTACACCGGCCGCCACGGCCTGCGTTTCGGCATCGACAGCTTCGGTGCCTCGGCGCCGATCGACGACCTCTACACGCATTTCGGCCTGACGGTCGACGCGATCACCCCCAAGATCCTGGCAAAGCTCGGCAGTTAAGGACCGGCTCGCCCCACGCAGAAAAGGAATTTTTCGACATGGCAGTGAAGGTTGCAATCAACGGTTTCGGACGCATCGGCCGCAATGTGGCGCGCGCGATTCTGGAGCGTACCGACCATGATCTCGAACTGGTGTCGATCAACGACCTGGGCGATGCCAAGGCGAATGCCCGTCTGTTCCGCAATGACTCGGTGCACGGCGCATTCAACGGCACCGTCGACGTCGACGGCAATGACCTGATCGTCAACGGCAAGCGCATCCAGGTGACCGCCGAGCGTGACCCTGCCAATCTGCCGCATGCCGCCAATGGCATCGACATCGTGATGGAATGCACCGGCTTCTTCACCAACAAGGCTGGCGGCCAGAAGCATCTCGATGCCGGCGCCAAGCGCGTGCTGATTTCGGCCCCTGCCAAGGAAGTCGACCTGACCGTCGTTTACGGCGTCAACGACGACAAGATCACCGCCGATCACCTGATCATCTCGAACGCGTCGTGCACCACCAACTGTCTCGCGCCCTTTGCCAAGGTGCTGCATGAAGCGATCGGCATCGAGCGCGGCCTGATGACCACGATCCATGCCTATACCAACGACCAGAAGATCCTCGACCAGATCCACGACGATCCGCGCCGTGCCCGCGCCGCCGCGATGTCGATGATCCCGACCTCGACCGGTGCCGCGGTCGCCGTCGGCCTGGTGCTGCCCGAACTGAAGGGCAAGCTCGACGGGTCGTCGATCCGCGTCCCGACCCCGAATGTTTCGGTGGTCGACCTGACCTTCACCGCCTCGCGCGACACCAGCAAGGACGAAGTCAACGCGGTGCTGAAGGCCGCGGCCGAAGGTCCGCTGAAGGGCGTGCTCGGCTATACCGACGAGCCGCTGGTTTCGATCGACTTCAACCATAATGCCGACAGCTCGACCATCGACAGCCTCGAAACCGCGGTGATCGACGGCAAGCTGGTGCGCGTGCTCAGCTGGTACGACAATGAATGGGGCTTCTCGAACCGCATGATCGACACCGCGGGTGTGATCGCGAAGCTGATTTAATCCGCATGTGCCCCTGCCGGCAGGGGCACGTTTCGGAAACGGAGTAGAAAATGACCGCGTTCAAAACCCTCGACGATATCGGCGACGTCACCGGCAAGCGCGTGCTTGTCCGCGTCGACCTGAATGTCCCGATGTTCGAGGGCGCGGTCAGCGACAAGACGCGGATCGAGGCAGCGATGCCGACGATCCGCGAACTGTCGGACAAGGGCGCGATCGTCCTGTTGCTCGCCCATTTCGGCCGCCCGAAGGGCGCGAAGAACCCGACGCAATCCTTGAGCCTCGTCATGGGCGGGCTCGAGGATGTGCTCGGCCATTCGGTGATGTTCATTCCCGAATGCATCGGCGAAGGCGCCAAGGCCGGCGTCGCGGTGCTGGCCGCCGGCGATGTCGCGGTGCTCGAAAACACGCGCTTCTATCCCGGCGAGGAACAGAATGACCCCGGCTTCGCCGACGCTTTGGCGGAAATCGGCGATCTCTATGTCAACGACGCCTTTTCGGCCGCGCACCGCGCCCATGGTTCGACCGAGGGTGTCGCGCGCCGGCTGCCATCTTATGCCGGGCGTGCGATGGAAGCTGAATTGAAGGCGCTCGACGCCGCGCTCGGCAACCCCGTCCATCCGGTGGCCGCGGTGGTCGGCGGCGCCAAGGTGTCGAGCAAGATCGATGTGCTGCGCAATCTCGTCGGCCAGGTCGATCATCTGATCATCGGCGGCGGCATGGCGAACACCTTCCTTGCCGCGCGCGGGGTCAATGTCGGCAAGTCGCTGTGCGAGCATGATCTGGTCGATACGGCGAACGCGATCTTCGATGCCGCCGATGCCGCAAATTGCACGATCCACCTGCCGTATGATGTCGTCGTGGCAAAGGAATTTGCGCCCAATCCGCCGACGCGCACCGTCAACGTCCACGAAGTCGCCGCCGACGAGATGATCCTCGACGTCGGTCCCGCCGCGGTCGAAGCGCTCGCCGATGTGCTCAAAAACTGCCGCACTTTGGTGTGGAACGGCCCGCTCGGCGCGTTCGAGACGCCGCCGTTCGACACCGCGACCGTCGCGCTGGCCAAGACGGCGGCGGCGCTGACCCGCGAAGGCTCGCTGATTTCGGTCGCGGGCGGCGGCGATACCGTCGCGGCGCTCAACCATGCCGGTGTCGGCGGCGATTTCACTTTCGTTTCGACCGCGGGCGGCGCCTTCCTCGAATGGATGGAAGGCAAGCCGCTGCCGGGGGTCGACGCCCTCAAAGCCTGATTTTCGCCGCATTGCATCCGGCCCGCCGGATCGCTATGCGCGCCGCCACATACGTATGCAAACCATCGGAGACGTTATGACCACCGCCAATGCCGAGATGCTGAACCAGATCAAATCGGGACAGGGCTTTATCGCCGCACTCGACCAGAGCGGCGGTTCGACGCCCAAGGCCCTCAAGGGCTATGGCATCGAAGAAGACGCCTTCTCGAACGACGAGGAAATGTTCGGCCTGATCCACGCGATGCGCAGCCGCATCGTGACCGCACCCTGTTTCAATGGCGAAAAGGTGATCGGCGCGATCCTGTTCGAGCGCACGATGGACGGCGATGCCGGCGGCAAGCCGGTCCCCGCGCTGCTCTGGGAACGCGGCGTGGTGCCGTTCCTGAAGGTCGACAAGGGGCTGGAAGCCGAAGAAAATGGCGTGCAGCTGATGAAGCCGAATGCCGACCTTGACGCCCTGTGCGAACGGGCGGTCGGCAAGGGCGTGTTCGGCACCAAGATGCGCAGCGTCGTCAATCTCGCCAACCCGGCGGGCGTCAAGGCGATCGTCGAACAGCAGTTCGCCGAAGCCAAGCGCATTGCGGCGCACGGCCTGATGCCGATCATCGAACCCGAAGTGAACATCAAGAGCGCCGAGCGCGCCGCGGCGGACCGTCTGCTGCTCGATGAAACGCTGGCGGCGCTCGACGCCTGGACCGGCGCGCCGGTCATGCTGAAGCTGTCGCTGCCGACCGAGGCCGGTTTGTTCCAGCCGCTGGTCGATCATCCCAAGGTGCTGCGCGTCGTCGCGCTGTCGGGCGGCTTCGCGCGCCCCGAAGCCTGCGCCGAACTGGCGAAGAACCCGGGCATCATCGCAAGCTTCAGCCGCGCGCTGCTCGAGGACCTGCGCCACCAGATGAGTGACGAGGAATTCAACAACTCGCTTGGCCGGGCGATTACCGAGATTCACGCGGCCTCCGTGGCCTAGGTGACAGGACGCCCGAAATGAGCGGGGGGTGGCAAGCCGTCGACGATTATATCGCCGCGAAATTGCTCGGCGACGATGACGTACTTGCCGCCACCCTCGTGAATAACGCCGCGCGCGGCCTGCCGCCGATCGATGTCTCCGCGGCGCAGGGCAAGATGCTTTGCCTGCTCGCGCAAATGGCGGGCGCGAAACGGATCCTCGAAGTCGGCACGCTCGGCGGCTATTCGACGATCTGGCTCGCCCGTGCCTTGCCGGAGGGCGGATCGCTCGTGACGCTCGAACTCGAAGCGCATCACGCCGCCGTCGCGCGCCTCAATCTGGAAAATGCGGGACTGGCCGACAAGGTCGAAATCCGCACCGGCCCGGCGGCGGACAGCCTCGCGGCGATGGCCTATGGTGTGCCCTTCGACTTCGTTTTCATCGACGCCGACAAGCAGAGCAACAGCCTTTATGTCGCCGAAGCGATCCGGCTCGGGTGCCCGGGAACGACGATCATCGTCGACAATGTCGTGCGTGAGGGCGGGGTAATCGAGGCCGGTAGCGACGATGAACGGATCATCGGCACGCGGGCGCTGTTCGACATGCTCGCCGCCGACCCGCGCCTCGCCGCGACCGCGGTGCAGACCGTCGGCGCGAAGGGATGGGACGGGTTCGTATTGGCGCGGGTGATTTAGAGGCCGCCGGCAAAGCGGAACGAGAAGCGATAATCTTCGGGTTTGAGTGTGACGTCGGTGCGCTTGTCGGGGCGGACCGATTCGAGGGTGATGCTGCCGTCGGCAAGCGGCGTCGCTTCGCCCAGCGTTACTTCGAAAGGCTGCTTCTCGCCGGTCGGGCGCCACCAGAGCATCTTCACCTTGACCCGGCCTGCCCAGACGCAGCGCGCGTTCATCGGGCAGCGGCTGTCCTCGGTCACTTCGACCGGCTGGATGATGGGGCCGTCGGCATAGGCGCGCTGGCCCAGCGCGACATTGCCGGCGTCCGGGAGCGGCGTCTGCTGGCCGGTGGCCGCGCAGGCCGACAGGGCGAGCGTGGCGATCAGGGCGGCGGCGGCGAGGCGGAGCATGTTCTGCATTTGCCGGTTGCTAGCCGCGTCGCTATGAACCCGCCATGACCCAAACGACCCGCACGCCGTGCCAGCTCTATCTCATCTCGCCGCTCGACGTCGGGGGCGATTTTCCCGCCCGGCTGGAGGAGGCGGTGACCGCCGCGCCGGTCGCGGCGTTCCAGTTCCGCGTCAAGGATATCGAGCAGCATGAGGCGGCACGGCTGGCCGAACCGTTGCAGGCAATCTGCGCCGCGCACGAGGTTGCTTTCATCGTCAACGACGATGTCGCGCTCGCCAAACGGCTGGGTGCCGACGGTATCCACCTGGGTCAGGACGATGGCGACCCGCGCGAAGCACGCCGCATCCTGGGTCCCGACGCGCAGATCGGCGTCACCTGCCATGGCAGCCGCCACCTCGCGATGGAAGCGGGCGACGCGGGCGCCGACTATGTCGCCTTCGGCGCTTTCTTCCCGACGACGACGAAGACCGTCGAGCATAGGGCCGACCCCGAAATCCTCATATGGTGGCAGGGCATGTTCGAACTGCCCTGCGTCGCGATCGGCGGCATTACCCCCGATAATGCCGCCGGGCTGGTCGAGGCAGGGGCGGACTTCATCGCCGTGTCCGGCGCTGTATGGAATGATCCCGAAGGACCTGCCGCGGCGGTCAAACGGTTCGAAAAACTGCTGGCCGGGTGAACCGCAGGCGCTTCCGCGCGTTGGATGACAAGGTCCAATCACGGGAATTACCGATGAAATTCATTCGCTTGCTTTGTGCCGTCGCCCTGCTTCCGCTGGCCGCTTGCGGAGGTGCTGCCGACAAGTCCGAGTCTCGGTCGAAAGCGGAGACCGCGCCGGAGAAGGCCGTGTGGACCGGCGACGGCATGACGTCACGCGATGACCATGCCGCAAAAGACGATCTGGCCCGCCCCGAAATGCAGTTGCAGGTCGTACTCGACCGCCTTGGCTTTTCGCCGGGCGTGGTCGACGGCAAGACCGGGCTGTCGACGACCAATGCGCTGAGAGGCTTTCAGGAGGCGAGGGGATTGAAACCCACCGGCGAACGGGACGCAGCGACGAAGGCGGCGCTCGGCGAGTGGGACAAAATTCCGGCAACCCGCGTCGTCACGGTTCCGGCAAGCTATGTCGAAACTTCCTTCGCGCCCCTGCCTGACAAGGCCGGCGACCAGTCGAAGCTTGCGACGATGGGATATGAATCGCTGCTCGAAAAGCTGGCCGAACGTTTCCATACGACGCCCGACGTGCTGCGCGGCCTGAACCCCGAAGCGGGCCTTGCCGCGCCCGATGCGCCCGAAACGGCGGCGGCGCCCGCGATCGCGGCGGGTACGAAGCTGCGTGTTCCCAATGTTGGGAGCGACCATATCGTCGCGGCAAATGTCGACAATGCCGACTGGCTTGCGACGCTCTCCTCGCTCGGCGTCGGGAGCGACCAGCCGAAGGCCGATCGGATCGAAGTGTCGAAGAAGGCCGGGACGATGAAAATATTCGGTGCCGATGAAAAATTGATCGCGCTGTTTACCGTCACCACCGGTTCTGCGCATGATCCGTTGCCGATCGGCAAATGGAAGGTGCGCGGGGTGGGGCGCAATCCCGATTATGCCTTTGACCCGGCCTTGTTGCGCGGCGTGGCGGCGAGCGAAGGCAAGCACCGCCTGCCGCCCGGGCCGAACAATCCGGTCGGCGTCGTCTGGATCGACCTGAACAAGGAGCATTATGGCCTGCACGGCACGCCCGAGCCGCAGAATATCGGGCGTACCGAAAGCAACGGCTGCGTCAGGTTGACCAATTGGGACGCGGCACGGCTGGCGCAGATGGTGTCGGTCGGCACGAAGGTGGACTTCGTCGCCTGATGCGCTGGCAGGCCGCCACCAAGCTGGTGCTATGGACGGCCACTGTCACCGCGATCCTGACTTCCATCTATTGGGTTACCGCCTATGACCTGTTCGCTGCTCGTCCCGCCGCCGCCGTCCCGGCAAGCGGCGCGGCGCTCGATGCGGAGCCGGTTCGCAGCAAACCGCTGGCGATCGTCATCCCCGTCGAGGGCATAGGCGCGTCGGAGTTGATCAACAGCTGGGACCAAAGCCGGGCAGAAGGCCGCTTGCACCGTGCCATCGACATCCCCGTGCCGATGGGCACCCCGGTGGTTGCCGCGATGGACGGAAAGATTGAAAAGCTGTTCGCGTCCGATCGCGGCGGACTGACCATTTACCAGCGCTCGGCCGACGGTTCGCTGATGCTCTATTACGCGCATTTGCAGGGCTATCGCCGCGGCCTTGCCGAGGGGCAACAGGTGCGGCGCGGCCAGGTGATCGCGACCGTCGGCGCGAGCGGTAACGCCGATCCCGCCGTTCCGCACCTTCATTTCCAGATTTTGCGAACCGCGCCGGATGCCGACTGGAACGCGGGCGAACCGGTCAATCCTTATCCCTTGCTGGCCGGCGCGGGTGGATTGGGCGACGACTGAAACGATAAATGTCGGCTATTGGGGTGGGGAGCGGACGCTGCTTAACGCACCTTCGTCATCCCGGACTTGATCCGGGATCCCGCTTTTTGACCGCATAATCCGTCTTTGACTTCAAGCGGGACCCCGGATCAAGTCCGGGGTGACGATAAGGGTAATGACGGCAATCAGCCGATAGCGGTCATTGGTTCCTTCCCGGAAAACCGGTACGATCGATCACCGCGGCTCTTCGCCCTTTCGAAGGCTATCGTTCGACACGTCCTGCTTGCGCCAGCCGAAAAGGCCGGCCGCGATCACGGTGCGCAGCGGTTTACGGTCGGTGCGATTCCGTCGGCGGTTGTCGCGGTCGGCAAGATGAATATGGGTCATGCCGGCGGAATCGCAGATAACTGTGCGTCGAGATTGGATCGATACGTCAAATCGGCCTCGCTTCGTCGCCTTTTCGCTTGCGTCGCGCGCGGCGCCCCGCAAGACAGCGGTCGGGGAGAATCTCGATGACCGAAGCCACCAGACCCGCCACGGGACCGATCGCCGTGATGCGCGAGCTGACGTTGCGCGCCATATTGCTCGGCGGCGTTCTGACGCTGATGTTTACCGCGGCGAATGTCTATCTCGGGCTGAAGGTCGGGCTGACCTTTGCCACCTCGATTCCGGCGGCGGTGATCTCGATGGCGCTCTTGCGCCTGATGTCGGGCGGCACGATCCTCGAGAATAATATCGTCCAGACGATCGCCAGCGCGGCGGGAACGCTCGCGGCGATCATCTTCGTGCTGCCGGGGCTGGTGATGGTCGGTTACTGGCAGGGTTTCCCGATGGTCACGACCACCGCGATCACGATGCTGGGCGGCATATTGGGCGTCCTTTTTTCGGTGCCGCTGCGCCGCGCGCTCGTTGTCGATTCGGACCTTCCCTATCCCGAAGGACGCGCTGCCGCCGAAGTGCTGCAGGTTGGCGCCGGAAGCGCCGAGGGCGCCGCCGAGAATCGCGCCGGGCTGTCGGCCTTGCTGTGGAATTCGATCGTCGCGGCGGGCTTTACCCTGCTCACGCAGATGAAGCTGGCGGGCGCTGAAGTCGCGCGCTGGTTCACCGTTGGCGCCGGTGCGACCGGAGTTGCGGGCGGGCTCGCCTTCGCGCTGTTCGGCGTCGGGCATCTCGTCGGCCTGTCGGTCGGCATGGCGCAGCTCGTCGGCCTCGTCACCGGATGGTGGGTGTTGCTGCCGATCCTGACGCAGGGCGGCGCAGGCGATGCCGAGACGCTGGCGAACACGGTGTTCCGTTCCGATGTGCGATTCTTCGGCGCGGGGGTGATTGCGATCGCCGCAATCTGGACGCTGATGAAGATCGCTGGGCCGGTGCTCGGCGGCATCCGCTCGGCGATGGCGGCGAGTCGCGCCCGGCAGGGCGGGCAGGCGCTGGCGATCGAGGAACAGGATATGCCGATCGCCTGGGTGTTCGGCGGGTCGCTGCTCCTCATGCTGCCGATCGGCTGGCTGTTGTGGTCGGTGCTCGCGGGCGGTCCGCTTGCCGGGTCATCGATGACGCTGATCGCCGGCGCGATCCTGTTCATCATCGTCATCGGGCTGATGATCGCATCGGTTACCGGCTATATGGCCGGCCTGATCGGCGCATCGAATTCGCCGGTGTCGGGGATCGGCATCCTCGCGATCATCGCGGCGTCGCTTTTGCTCCTCGGCCTGCTCGGCCGCGCGGGCGGCGACGAGGAAATCAAGGCGATGGTCGCCTATGCGTTGATCGTCACCGGATTGGTGTTCGGTATCGCGACGATTTCGAACGACAATCTCCAGGATCTGAAAACCGGGCAACTCGTCGGGGCGACGCCATGGAAGCAGCAGGTCGCGCTGATCATCGGTGTGATCTTCGGCTCGCTTGTCGTGCCGCCGGTGCTCAACGTCCTCAACGAGACATTGGGCTTCGTCGGCACGCCGGGGGCGGGGCCGAACGCGCTCGCGGCACCGCAGGCGGGGCTGATCTCATCGCTCGCGCAGGGCGTGCTCGGCGGCGATCTCAACTGGACGATGCTCGGCTATGGGGCGCTCGCGGGCGTCGGCTTCATCATCATCGACGAACTGCTCGGCCGCGCGAACAAGCTGCGGCTGCCGCCGCTCGCGATCGGCATCGGTATCTATCTGCCGATGTCGGTGATCCTGCCGGTGATCATCGGCGCGGTTGGCGGCTGGTTCTACGATCGCTGGGCGGCGCGGCGCCCGAACGCGAGCTTCGCCCACCGTATGGGCGTGCTGACCGCCACGGGCATGATCGTCGGCGAGAGCCTGTTCGGCGTGCTCTATGCCGGCATCGTCGCGGGAAGCGGCAGCGATGCTCCGCTTGCCGTGGCCGGTGACGGTTATGCGCCCTATGCGCCGTGGATCGGGCTCGTCCTGTTCGTCGGGCTCGTCTGGCTCAGCTACAAGCGGACGCGGACCATGGTCACCGCGACGCCCTGACGCGGCGGCTTGCCCTTCGCGGCTTGCGCGGCTAAAGGCGCGCACCTGATACCGGTGCCCGCGTGGCGGCGGTTTGCTCTTTCCATCCTTGTTGAGTGAGTGTGCGCGATGAAAATCACTGGCGTTGAAATCCGTCCCGGCAATATTATCGAATATGAAAAGGGCATCTGGAAAGTCACCAAGATCCAGCACACCCAGCCGGGCAAGGGCGGCGCCTATATGCAGGTCGAAGCCAAGAACCTCATCGACGGACGCAAGCTCAACAATCGTTTCCGCAGCGCGGATACGGTCGAAAAAGTTCGCCTCGACACCAAGGATTTCCAGTTCCTCTATGCCGAGGGTGACGATCTGGTGTTCATGGACAAGGACAGTTTCGAACAGATCAACATCTCGAAGGATGTCGTCGGCGACGCGCATGAATTCCTGCAGGACGGCATGGATGTCGTGCTCGAGCTTTGGGAAGAGCGTCCGATCTCGGTCGAACTGCCCGAAACGATCGAAGCGACGATTGTCGAAGCCGATGCGGTGGTGAAGGGCCAGACGGCCTCGTCGTCGTACAAGCCCGCGATCCTCGACAATGGGGTGCGCGTGATGGTGCCGCCGCACATCACCAGCGGGACCAGGATCGTCGTGCATGTGTACGATCGCGAATATGTCCGCCGCGCGGACTGATTAAGCTCCCCTCCCGCTTGCGGGAGGGGCTAGGCGAGGGCCTGTCGAGGGACGGGCCTCCGCCGCGATGGAAACATTCCCTCCCCGACCCCTCCTGCAAGCGGGAGGGGGGAGATATATCATGGCCGTATCCGGCATCATCACCGTCATGGAACGCGCCGCGCGCAAGGCGGGCACCAAGCTGCGCCGCGACTTCGGCGAGATCGAACATCTGCAGGTGTCGCAAAAGGGCCCCGCGGACTTCGTGTCGAAAGCGGATCAGGCGGCCGAGCGTACGCTCTATGACGAACTGACGCACGCGCGTCCGGGCTGGGGCTTCCTGATGGAAGAGGCCGGCGAGATCGAGGGTGAGCCGGGCAAGCCGCGCTTCATTATCGATCCGCTCGACGGCACCTCGAACTTCCTCCACGCCATCCCGCAATTTGCGATCTCGATCGCAGTGCAGGAGCCGAAGCTCGGCGGCGGCTGGGGCGAGGTGACCGCGGCGCTGATCTATCAGCCGGTCACCGACGAAAGCTATTGGGCAGAACGCGGCCGCGGCGCGTGGCTGCACGATCGCCGCCTGCGCGTTGCATCGCGCCGCCATCTCAATGAATGCCTGGTCGCAACCGGCATTCCCTTCATGGGCCATGGCAATATGGCGCAGTGGGGCCGTATTTTCAGCGCTATCGCGCCCGAAGTCGCCGGCATCCGCCGCTTCGGCGCCGCCAGCCTTGACCTCGCCTGGGTCGCTGCCGGCCGTTTCGACGGCTTCTGGGAAAGCGACCTTCACATCTGGGACGTCGCCGCCGGCATGTTGCTGGTGCGCGAGGCGGGCGGCTTCGTCAGCGATTTCCGTGGCGGCGACCGCGCCATCGAGCGCAGCGAGTTTATCGCCGGCAGCGCCGCCGTGCATTCGAAGCTGCAGAAACTGGTGGCGGGCGCTTTGCGCAACGCCTGATTTTCCACGTCGTCATCCCGGCGAAGGCCGGGATCTCAACATCGCGTCATGCTGAACCGGCGAGATCCCGGCCTGCGCCGGGATGACGGGTTAATCATTTCTCGAACACATATTCGCGGAACGAGTCCATCAGTGACGCCCAGGTGTTGAGCGTTTCGCCGACATTCTCGCGCGGGATGCCCGCGAAATCGAGGTCGACATCCATTTCGAGCACCGGATCGCCTTCGTCGTCCTTATAGGCGCGGGCAAAGCGCTTGTCCTTGTTCCACTGGTTGAACCGCGTCAGCGCGATATCCTTGGCGTCGTTGAACCCCATATAATATTGCAGCGTCTTGCACCTTTTGCTGTCGGTGCAGTTCAGAAAGAGCACGAGGAACTTCAGGTCGTTGCGGCTGCTTTCGATATAGGGATCCTCGCCCGCCTTCTGGACCAATGTCGCGGGCCAGCCTTGCGACTCGAGGATCGCCTTGATGGTTGCCGGATTTTGGGCGTTGACCAGTTCGGCCTGGGCCGGGGTGGCGGATATCGCCGCGGCGGCGGCGAGGACGCACGCGGTCCGCAGAATGAATTTTGGCATGGAAACTCCCCATCTGAAGCGGGCGCTGGCAGCCCGGAAAGCCGACCCTTGCCGCGGGCGTAACACAGCGACGACGCCTGCCGCCACCCGCGCGCGCAATTTTGAGCAATATCATGCGAATTTAGCGCCCGCAGCGCTTGCGAGGCGCGGCTTGCTGGCCTAAAGCGCCCGCAAGAACGGCACCATAAGAGTGCCACAAACACAGGACTGCGCGCCCCCATGGTCGACCTGACGCAATATTTACCGATTCTGATCTTTCTGGCCATCGCGGTCGGATTGTCGTCGGCGTTCGTTTTCCTGCCGATGGGTGTCGCCCGGCTGACCGGCGCACACAAGCCCGACCCGGCAAAGCTCACCGAATATGAATGCGGCTTTCCCGCGTTCGAGGATGCGCGCAGCCAGTTCGACGTGCGCTTCTATCTCGTCGCCATCCTGTTCATCATCTTCGATCTCGAAGCGGCGTTCCTCTTTCCCTGGGCGGTGAGCCTCAAGGAAATCGGCTGGGCTGGCTGGGCCACGATGATGATTTTCCTCGCCGAATTGACGCTCGGCCTTGTGTATGCGTGGAAGAAAGGGGCGTTGGACTGGGAATGAGCAGCTCGATCATCCTGCCGCCCGGCCAGATGCCGGTTGCGCCGGGGACCAACCCCGACATGTCCTATTTCGACGACCTCAACAGCGAAGTCGGCGACAAGGGCTTTCTCGTCACCTCGACCGAGGATCTGTTCAACTGGGCGCGGACCGGGTCGCTCTGGTGGATGACCTTTGGACTCGCCTGCTGTGCGGTCGAGATGATCCACGTCAACATGCCGCGCTATGACATGGAACGCTTCGGCGCCGCGCCGCGCGCCAGCCCGCGCCAGTCGGACGTGATGATCGTCGCGGGGACGCTGTGCAACAAGATGGCGCCCGCCTTGCGCCGCGTCTACGACCAGATGTCGAACCCGAAATACGTCATCTCGATGGGCAGCTGTGCCAATGGCGGCGGCTACTATCATTATAGCTATTCGGTGGTGCGCGGCTGCGATCGCATCGTACCGGTCGACATCTATGTTCCCGGATGCCCGCCGACTGCCGAGGCGCTGCTCTACGGCGTGATGCAGTTGCAGCGAAAGATCCGCCGCACCGGGACGATCGAACGCTGATGGCCCATCCTGCACCTCTCGTTGCGCCGCAGCCCGCGCTCGCGGCCGCGCTGCAGACGCTGCTCGGCACCGACCTCGTCGCGCATGTCTTCACCGTCGATGAAGACAGCATCACGGTGACGCGCGAAGCCGTCGCCGGGGTGATGGTCGAACTGCGCGACAAGCTGGAATATCAGCAGCTGATGGAGATCGCGGGGGTCGACTATCCCGACCGACCTGAGCGGTTCGAGGTCGTCTATCACCTGCTCAGCGTCACGAAGAACCATCGCCTGCGCGTCCGCGTGTCGACCGACGAAGCGACACCGGTGCCGACGATCGTGCCGGTGTGGCCGAACGCGGGCTGGCTCGAGCGCGAAGTGTTCGACATGTACGGCGTGCTGTTCAGCGGCAACCCGGACCTGCGCCGTATCCTGACCGACTATGGTTTTCAGGGACATCCGCAGCGCAAGGATTTCCCGCTGACCGGCTATACCGAGCTTCGCTATAGCGAAGAGGACAAGCGCGTCGTCTATGAGCCGGTGAAGCTGGCGCAGGATTTCCGCAACTTCGACTTCATGTCGCCGTGGGAAGGCGCCGACTATGTGCTGCCGGGCGATGAAAAGGCCGGCGGTACGGGCGAAGCGTCGGGCAAGGGCGCGCCGTCGCCGCTGACCGCAGCACAGGTGAAGGCCGCCGACGACAAGGCGAAGGCCCCGCCGCCACCGACCCCCAAGACGACCGAAAAGCCGACCGAGACCGGGGCAGGGGCAAAAACCAACATCAAGGCCGCGAAGACGAGCCGTGACGGTGCCAAGGCAAAACCCGCGACCAAGGCCGCGAAAACGCCCGCTACCGCCGAGGCCGAAAAGGTGCCGCCAAAGCCGCGCACGCCGCGTAAGCCCAAAACAGGAGGTGACGCATGACCGACTCTCCTCACGTCAATCACTATGGCGGCGACCTGTTCGAAGGCTATCCGGTCGACACCGCCGATACGGCGGGCGACCAGGCAGTCACCAACTACACGATCAACTTCGGCCCGCAGCATCCCGCGGCGCACGGCGTGTTGCGTCTGGTGCTCGAGCTCGACGGCGAAATCATCGAGCGCGTCGATCCCCACGTCGGGCTGCTTCACCGCGGCACCGAGAAGCTGATCGAATATAAGACCTATTTGCAGGCTTTGCCCTATTTCGACCGGCTCGACTATTGCTCGCCGCTCGGCATGGAGCACAGCTATGTGCTCGCGATCGAGAAGCTGCTCGACCTCGAAGTGCCGGCGCGCGCGCAATATCTGCGCACCTTGTTCGCCGAGCTGACGCGCATCTGCAACCACATGCTCAACATCGGGTCGCACGTCATGGACGTTGGCGCGATGACGCCGAACCTGTGGGTGTTCGAGCTGCGCGAGGATTGCCTCAACTTCTTCGAGCGCGCCTCGGGTGCGCGCATGCACAGCGCCTATTTCCGTCCCGGCGGGGTCCATCAGGATGTGCCCGAACGGTTGCTCTACGACATCGGCGAATGGTGCGAAAAGCGCCTGCCGAAGCTGTTCGGCGACGCGATGAGCCTCGTCATCGACAACCGCATCTTCAAGCAGCGCAACGTCGATATCGCGACGGTGAGCAAGGAAGACGCACTGGCCTGGGGCTTCTCGGGCCCGATGATCCGCGGCAGCGGTATCGCATGGGATCTGCGCAAGTCGCAGCCCTATGATGCCTATGCGGCGATGGAGTTCGACATTCCCGTCGGCACGCGCGGCGACTGTTACGACCGCTTCATGGTGCGCGTCGAGGAAGTCTATCAGTCGGCGAAGATCATCAAGCAGTGCCTGCGCGACATGCCCACCGGCCCGATCGCCAGCCTCGACCGCAAGGTCGTGCCGCCGAAGCGCGGCGAGATGAAGCAGTCGATGGAATCGCTGATCCATCACTTCAAACTCTATACCGAGGGCTTCCACGTCCCCGCGGGCGAGGTTTACGTGGCGACCGAAAGCCCGAAGGGCGAATTCGGCGTCTATCTGGTCAGCGACGGCACCAACAAGCCGTACCGCTGCAAGATCCGCCCGACAGCCTTTTCGCACCTGCAGGCGATGGACATGATGTCGAAGGGCCACATGCTCGCGGATACCACCGCGATCATCGGCGCGATCGACGTCGTGTTCGGGGAGTGCGACCGGTGAAGGCGCTAGCTGCCTTTCGCATTGCGCTGGCGCTCAGTTTGTTGGGCTATTTCGCTGTATTGGCGGCTGGCGTTGGCGGTTTGATTGCGGCTGAAGGGGCTATGGCGATCGGATCCTATGCTGTTCTTGCGGTGGCAGTCGCCGCACTTGGCTGCGTTGTGACGCAGTCGGTTCTTTTCATCTCTCACAAGCGACATGTTGCCCATGGCTGACGCACCCCAAATCCCCGACGAGGCCGAAACCCGCGCGCGCTGGGGCGCTTTTGCGTGGACGGCGGAAAATGCCGAAAAGGCAAAGGCGGTCATCGCGCGCTACCCCGCGGGGCGCCAGCGCTCGGCGGTGATGCCGTTGCTCGACCTCGCGCAGCGCCAGGTCGGCGCCGAGACGCAGACGCAGGGCTGGCTGCCCGTGCCGGTGATCGAGTATGTCGCCGCAGCGCTCGATATGCCGTTCATCCGCGCCTATGAGGTCGCGACCTTCTATACCATGTACAACCTTGTCCCCGTCGGCCGCTATCATGTGCAGGTCTGCGGCACGACGCCGTGCCTGCTGCGCGGGTCGGACGATGTCATGGCGGCGTGCAAGAACCGCGGCATGGTCAAAGGCAAGACCACGCCCGACGGCCTGTTCACGCTGACCGAGGTCGAATGCATGGGCACCTGCACCAATGCGCCGATGGTCCAGATCAACGACGATAATTACGAAGATCTCGATTTCGACAGCATGTCGAGCATCCTCGATGCCCTGGCGGCGGGCAAGCAGCCCAAGACCGGCCCCCAGAATCCAAAGCGCCACACGAGCGAGCCCGAGGGCGGCCCGACGACGCTGAAGGAAATGGTGTCGTCGAACCATGATTACCGGAAGGAGTGGTGAACATGACCAGCACCTCATTCCTTCGTCATGCCGGACTTGATCCGGCATCCACCGCAGCGTTGAAGTCGTGGACCCCGGATCAAGTCCGGGGTGACGATGTGGGAGAGGGTGCATGAGCCTCGCCGACAAGGATCGCATTTTCACCAATCTCTACGGCTTTCAGCCGTGGAACCTCAAATCTGCGCAGGCGCGCGGCGATTGGGACAATACCAAGGGCCTGATGGCGGCCGGGCAGGACGCGATCATCGAGACGGTCAAGGCGTCGGGCCTGCGTGGCCGTGGCGGCGCGGGCTTCCCGACGGGCCTCAAATGGTCGTTCATGCCGAAGGAGCCGCGCGCCGACCGCCCGAGCTTCCTCGTCATCAACGCCGATGAATCCGAGCCGGGTTCGTGCAAGGACCGCGAAATCATCCGCCACGATCCGCACAAGCTGATCGAAGGCGCGCTGATCGCGGGTTTCGCGATGCGCGCGCGCGCCGCGTATATTTACATTCGGGGCGAATTCATCCGCGAGGCCGAGACGCTCTTTGCCGCAGTGCAGGAGGCGTATGACGCCGGCCTGCTCGGCAAGAATGCGGCGAAGTCGGGCTATGATTTCGACGTTTTCGTCCATCGCGGCGCCGGGGCGTATATCTGCGGCGAAGAAACCGCGATGATCGAAAGCCTCGAAGGCAAGAAGGGCCAGCCGCGCCTGAAACCGCCGTTCCCCGCGGGTGCGGGCCTCTATGGCTGCCCGACGACGGTCAATAACGTCGAGAGCATCGCGGTCGTCCCGACGATCCTGCGCCGCGGCGCGCCGTGGTTCTCCTCCTTCGGGCGCGAGAATAACAAGGGCACCAAGCTCTTCCAGATCTCGGGCCATGTCGAGCGCCCGTGCGTCGTCGAGGAAGAGATGGGCATCACCTTCCGCGAACTGATCGACAAGCATTGCGGCGGCATCCGCGGCGGCTGGGACAATCTGCTCGCGGTGATTCCCGGCGGCTCGTCGGTCCCGCTCGTCCCCGCGGCCGAGATCATGGACGCGCCGATGGACTTCGACGGGCTGAAAGCTGTCGGATCGGGCCTCGGTACCGCTGCCGCGATCGTGATGGACAAGTCGACCGACGTCGTTCAGGCGATCAGCCGCATCAGCTATTTCTACAAGCATGAAAGCTGCGGCCAGTGCACGCCGTGCCGCGAGGGCACGGGCTGGATGTGGCGCGTGATGGAGCGGCTGCGCACCGGCGATGCCGACATCAGCGAGATCGATACGTTGTTCGACGTCACCAAGCAGGTCGAAGGCCACACGATCTGCGCGCTCGGCGATGCCGCGGCATGGCCGATCCAGGGCCTGATCAAGCATTTCCGCCCCGAAATCGAACGCCGCATCCGCGAGAATGGCGGCGCGCTGGAGGCAGCCGAATAATGCCTAAAGTTACCGTAGATGGCGTAGAACTCGACGTCCCGCAGGGCGCGACCGTGCTGCAGGCGTGTGAGATGGCGGGGAAGGAAATTCCGCGCTTCTGCTACCATGAACGCCTGTCGATCGCCGGCAATTGCCGTATGTGCCTCGTCGAGGTCGCACCCGGACCGCCGAAGCCGCAGGCGTCGTGCGCGCTGCCGACTGCCGAGGGGCAGGTGATCAAGACCGACAGCCCGATGGTGAAGAAGGCGCGCGAAGGGGTGATGGAGTTCCTGCTCATCAACCACCCGCTCGACTGCCCGATCTGCGATCAGGGTGGCGAATGCGACCTTCAGGACCAATCGGTCGCCTATGGCCGCGGCGCGACGCGCTATGACGAGAACAAGCGCGCGGTCACCGAGAAATATATGGGTCCGATCGTCAAGACGGTGATGACCCGCTGCATTCAGTGCACGCGCTGCGTCCGCTTTGCGGAGGAAGTCGCGGGCGTCGAGGATGTCGGCGCGATCTATCGCGGCGAGAATATGCAGATCACCTCCTACCTCGAACGCGCGGTGGGCAGCGAATTGTCGGGCAACATCGTCGATCTTTGCCCCGTCGGCGCCCTGACCAGCAAGCCCTATGCCTTCGAAGCGCGGCCGTGGGAACTGACCAAGACGCTCGGCATCGACATGATGGACGCGGTCGGCACCAATGTGCGCATCGACGCGCGGGGCCGTCAGGTCCTGCGCGTGCTCCCGCGCGTCAACGACGACGTGAACGAGGAATGGGCGAACGACAAGACGCGCCACCATGTCGACGGGCTGACCCGTCGCCGCCTCGACCAGCCCTATGTCCGCGTGAACGGCGCGCTCCAGCCCGCAAGCTGGGCCGAAGCCTTTGCCGCGATCAAGGCGGTGAACGCTGGTTCGTCGGTTGCCGCGATCGCTGGCGATCTTGCCGATTGCGAGACGATGTTTGCAGCCAAGACGCTGGTGAACGCGCTCGGCGGCAGCCTGCTCGAAGGACGCCAGACCGGGCTCGACTATGACGTCACCAGCCTGTCGGCGGTCAATTTCAACACCGGGATCGCCGAGGCCGAGAACGCCGACGTGATCCTGCTCGTCGGCACGAACCTGCGCTGGGAAGCGCCGCTGATCAACACGCGCGTCCGCAAGGCGGTGTGGAAGAAGGGCGCGAAGGTTTTCGCCATCGGCCCCGAAGCGGACCTCACGTACAAGGCCGATTGGCTCGGCGACGACGCTTCGCTCGTGTCGAAGCTGCCCGCGCATGTGACGGACGCGCTGAAGGGCGCCGAACGGCCGATGCTGGTCTTCGGCGGCGGCGCTTTGTCGGTGCCCGGCGTCCACGGCGCGGGCCTCGCGCTCGCCAAGTCGGTGAACGCGATCAAGGATGGCTGGAACGGCTATAATGTCGTGCATTTCTCGGCCGCGCGCATGGGGTCGCTGATGCTCGGCTACGGCCTGCCGGGCGGGATCAAGGATGTCGTCGTGGCGAAGCCGAAGCTCGCTTTCTTCCTCGGCGCCGACGAGGTGGATTTTGCGGCGCTTCCGGACACGTTCAAAGTCTATGTCGGCCATCATGGCGACAAGGGCGCGCATGCCGCCGACGTCATCCTGCCGGCTGCGGCGTGGACCGAAAAGGACTTCACGACGGTCAACACCGAAGGCCGCGTCCAGCGTAGCGAGAAGGCGGTGTTCGCGCCGGGTGACGCGCGCGAGGACTGGAGCATCTTCCGCGCGCTCGCCGATGCGCTTGGCGTGACGCTCGGCTTCGACAGCTTTGACGCGTGCCGCGCGGCGATGATCGCGGCGGTGCCCGCGCTCGGCGTCGAAGGCATCGCCGACTATGGCTGGACGGTACCCAAGCTGCCCGCAAAGCCCGAAGCGCGCGCGATCCCGTCGCCGATCAAGGATTTCTACCTCACCAACGCCATCTGCCGCGCGTCGCCGACGATGCAGCGCTGCTCGCAAGAACTGATCCATGGCGCCGATTTCGCGGAGGCCGCAGAATGACTCCCGCACATGCCATCGCCAGCGTGTTGCTGGTCGGAATGGGCTATTCGGTGTGGCGCGGCTTCAACCCGCGCAAGTCGAAAAGGCCCGGCCCGCATAACAATTGGCGGAACCAGGACGGAGCCGGGCAATGACCGAGACTTTCATTTCCTGGGGCATGGACCCGACCTGGGCATGGGGCGTCGCGACGATTTGCGGCATCCTGCTCATCGCGCTGCCGCTGATGCTCAGCGTCGCGATGATCATCTATGCCGACCGCAAGATCTGGGCGGCGATCGCGCTGCGCCGTGGTCCGAACGTCGTCGGCCCCTTCGGCCTGCTGCAGAGCTTCGCTGATGGTTTGAAAGTGTTCCTGCAGGAAACGATCATCCCGACGTCAGCGAACCGCGGGCTGTTCCTGATCGCGCCGATCATCACCTTTACCGTCGCGTTGATGGCGTGGGCGGTGATCCCGTTCAATTCGGGCGCGGTGCTCGCCGACATCAATGTCGGATTGCTCTACATCCTCGCGATCTCGTCGCTCGGCGTCTATGGCGTGATCCTGTCGGGCTGGGCGTCGAACTCGAAATATCCTTTCTTCTCGGCGATGCGCGCCTCGGCGCAGATGATCAGCTATGAAGTCTCGATCGGCTTCATCCTGATCGGCGTCGTGCTGTTCGCCGACAGCTTCAACATGAACGAGATTGTGAAAGCGCAGATCGGCCATGGTCTCGGCATCGTCAACGCCTTCGGCTTCAACCTGCTGCTCTTCCCGCTCGCGGTGATGTTCCTGATCTCGTCGCTCGCCGAAACCGCGCGCGCGCCGTTCGATCTGACCGAAGCCGAAAGCGAGCTCGTCGCGGGCTATCAGACCGAATATTCGTCGATGAGCTTCGCGCTCTTCTGGCTCGGCGAATATGCGAACGTGCTGTTGATGTGCACGCTCAACGCGATCCTGTTCTGGGGCGGCTGGCTGCCACCGCTCGATTGGGCGCCGCTCTATGTGGTCCCCGGCATCATCTGGCTGTTCGCGAAGATCCTGCTGTTTTTCTTCATCTTCAGCTGGGTCAAGGCGACCGTCCCGCGCTACCGCTATGATCAGTTGATGCGGCTGGGCTGGAAGGTCTTCCTGCCGATCTCGCTTCTCTGGATCTTCCTGATCTCCGGCTATCTGATGCTGACGAGGTATTCATGAGTACCATTGCCCACCTCATCAAAAGCTTTACCTTGTGGGAGTTTGTGAAGGCGCACGCCCTCACGTTCAAATATTTCTGGAAGCCGAAGGCGACGATCAACTATCCGTTCGAAAAGAACCCGCTGTCGCCCCGCTTCCGCGGTGAACATGCGCTGCGCCGCTATCCGAACGGCGAGGAACGCTGCATCGCGTGCAAGCTGTGCGAAGCGGTTTGCCCGGCGCAGGCGATCACGATCGAGGCCGAGCCGCGTGACGACGGTTCGCGCCGCACGACGCGCTACGACATCGACATGACCAAGTGCATCTATTGCGGCTTCTGTCAGGAAGCGTGCCCGGTCGATGCGGTGGTCGAGGGGCCGAACTTCGAATTCGCGACCGAAACGCGCGAGGAACTGCTCTATGACAAGGCCAAGCTGCTCGCCAACGGCGACAAATGGGAACGTGCGATCGCGGCGAATCTTGCCGCCGACGCGCCCTATCGATAAGGGCGCGCGCACATGATCCAGCTCTTTGCCTTCTATCTGTTCGCGACCATCGTCATCGCCTCCGCGGCCATGGTGATCTTCGCGCGCAACCCGGTCCACAGCGTGATGTGGCTGATCCTCGCCTTCTTCAACGCGGCGGGGCTGATGCTGCTCGCGGGCGCCGAATTCATCGCGATGCTGCTCGTCATCGTTTATGTCGGCGCGGTCGCGGTGCTGTTCCTGTTCGTCGTGATGATGCTCAACATCGATTTCGCCGAATTGCGTGCGGGTTTCGTGCGCTATCTGCCGCTCGGTGCGCTCGTCGCGATCATCCTTGTCGCCGAACTGGTGTTTGCGGTGGGAGCCTGGCAGGCAGGCGGGGTCGACCTCGCGGCGCGCGCGGCGCCGGCGGCGACCGATACCAGCAATATCCAGCAGATCGGTGAGCTGCTCTACACGCGCTACATCTTCCTGTTCGAAGCGGCGGGCATCGTCCTGCTCGTCGCGATGATCGGCGCGATCGTGCTCACCCACCGCCAGCGCGGCGGCGTGCGGACCCAGAATATTTCGGCGCAGAACCGGCGCCGTCCCGAGGACGCGACGCGCCTCGTCGATCCGGGCGTCGGGCAGGGGATGGAATTGTGATTTCGGTTGGTCATTATCTCGCCGTTTCGGCGGTGCTGTTCACGCTCGGCGTGCTCGGCATCTTCATCAACCGCAAGAATATCATTGTCATCCTGATGGCGATCGAGCTCATCCTGCTCGCGGTGAACATCAACCTCGTTGCGTTCAGCGCCGCGCTCGGCGATCTCGTCGGGCAGGTCTTCTCGATGTTCGTGCTGACCGTTGCCGCGGGTGAAGCCGCGATCGGTCTCGCCATTCTCGTCATTTACTTCCGCGGCCGCGGCACCATTGCCGTCGACGATGCCAACCGGATGAAGGGGTAAACCGGTGATCCAGGCGATCGTTTTCCTGCCGCTCCTCGCGGCGCTTGTCGCAGGCCTTGGCCAGCGCGTGATCGGCAATATGCCATCGAAAATCATCACGACGGGTGCGCTGTTCACCAGCTGTGCGCTGAGCTGGCCGATCTTCCTGTCGTTCGTGACCGGATCGGGCGAACCGACGGTGACGCCGGTGCTACACTGGGTCTCGTCGGGTGCGCTCCAGTTCAACTGGGAACTGCGCGTCGATACGCTGACCGCGGTGATGCTCGTCGTGATCACGACGGTGTCGGCGCTCGTCCACCTCTATAGCTGGGGCTATATGGAGGAAGACCCGGACCAGCCGCGTTTCTTCGCTTACCTGTCGCTCTTCACCTTCGCGATGCTGATGCTCGTGACCGCGAACAATCTGGTCCAGATGTTCTTCGGCTGGGAGGGCGTCGGTCTCGCATCATACCTCCTGATCGGATTCTGGTACAAGAAGCCGAGCGCCAATGCCGCGGCGATCAAGGCGTTCGTCGTCAACCGCGTCGGCGACCTTGGTTTCATGCTCGGCATCTTCGGCACCTTCCTCGTCTTCGGCACCGTCTCGATCCCCGAGATCCTGTCGGCCGCGCCGGGCATGGCGGGGTCGACCATCACTTTCATGGGGATGCGTCTCGACACGATGACGATCCTTTGTCTGCTGCTGTTCATCGGCGCGATGGGCAAGTCGGCGCAGCTTGGCCTGCACACCTGGCTTCCCGACGCGATGGAAGGCCCGACCCCGGTGTCGGCGCTGATCCACGCCGCGACGATGGTCACCGCGGGCGTGTTCATGGTCTGCCGCCTGTCGCCGATGTTCGAAACAGCACCCATCGCACAGGGCGTCGTGATGTTCGTCGGCGCCGCGACCTGCTTCTTCGCCGCGACGGTCGCGACGACGCAGTGGGACATCAAGCGCGTCATCGCCTATTCGACCTGTTCGCAGCTCGGCTACATGTTCTTCGCCGCAGGTGCGGGCGCTTATGGCGCCGCGATGTTCCACCTGTTCACGCACGCCTTCTTCAAGGCTTTGCTGTTCCTCGGCGCCGGTTCGGTGATCCACGCGATGCACCATGAACAGGACATGCGTTATTACGGCAATCTGCGCAAATCGATCCCGATCACCTATTGGGCGATGATGCTGGGCACGCTGGCGATCACCGGCGTCGGCATCGCGGGTGTCGCGGGTTTCGCCGGCTTCTATTCGAAGGACGGCATCCTCGAGGCTGCTTTCGCAAGCGGCGGCGGCGGGGTCGTGGCCTTCTGGGTCGGCATTTTCGTGGCTTTCCTCACCAGCTTCTATTCGTGGCGCCTCGTCTTCCTGACCTTCTACGGCAAGCCGCGCTGGGAACAGAGCGAGCATATCCAGCATGCGGTGCATGGCGACCATCACGATGCGCCGTCGGAAGAAGATGCGGGTCACGATCATGCGCACGCGCACCACCACGACGCGCCCCATGGCGTTCAGGGCGACGGCACGGCGGGCTATCACCCGCACGAAAGCCCGCTGAGCATGCTGATCCCGCTGGTCGTGCTGTCGATCGGCGCGGTGTTCGCGGGCATCGCCTTCCACCATCAGTTCATCTATCCCGAAGAGGGCATGGCGTTCTGGAAGGGCAGCCTCGCGTTCGACGAGCATCTGATGCACGCCGCGCACGAAGTCCCGACCTGGGTGAAGTGGACGCCGTTCACCGCGATGGCGATCGGCCTGTTCCTCGCGTGGAACAGCTATATCCGCAACACGACGTTGCCGGCGCGCTTCGTGGCGCAGTTCAAGCTGCTCCACCAGTTCCTGTACAACAAATGGTATTTCGACGAGCTCTATCATCTCCTCTTCGTGAAGCCCGCCTTCGCGATCGGCCGCTTCTTCTGGAAGCGCGGGGATGAAGGCACCATCGACCGCTTCGGTCCCGATGGCGCCGCGGCGCTCGTGCAAGGGGGGACCCGTCTCGCGGTCCGGCTGCAATCGGGTTATGTTTATGGATATGCGTTCGTGATGCTGCTCGGTCTTGTCGGCCTCGCCAGCTGGGCCATGGTGAATTTCCTGTGAGCGGCGGGTTCCCAATCCTTTCGCTGATGCTGGCGGTCCCGCTGGTCGCGGCGATCGTCTGCATCTTCGCCGGTGACCGCAGTGCGCGGCTGATCGCGCTTGGTGCGACGCTGGTGACGTTCGTCCTCGGCTGCGTGCTGTGGGCGCAGTTCGACATCGGCGGTGCGCAATGGCAGTTCACCGAGCGCGCCGACCTGTTCGGGCGTTTCCAGTGGGCGCTCGGCATCGACGGCATGGCGCTGATGCTGATCATGCTCAGCGTCTTCCTGATGCCGCTCTGCATTCTCGCCAGCTGGGACGCGATCAAGCAACGCGTCGGCCTCTACATGGCGATGTTCCTGATCATGGAAACGATCATGATCGGCGTGTTCTGCGCGCAGGATCTGCTGCTCTTTTACATCTTCTTCGAAGCCGGCCTGATCCCGATGTATTTCATCATCGGCATCTGGGGCGGCGCGAACCGCATCTATGCGGCGTTCAAATTCTTCCTCTACACGCTGCTCGGATCGGTGCTGATGCTGATCGCGATGATCGCGATGATCCGCGAAGCGGGTACGACCGACATCCCGACCCTGCTCGCCTATAATTTTCCGCCCGAAATGCAGACGTGGCTGTGGCTGGCCTTCTTTGCCAGCCTCGCAGTCAAGATGCCGATGTGGCCCGTCCACACCTGGCTTCCCGACGCGCACGTCCAGGCGCCGACCGCGGGTTCGATGATCCTGGCGGGCGTGCTGCTGAAGCTTGGCGCCTATGGCTTCCTGCGCTTCATGATGCCGATGTTTCCCGACGCCTCGGCGCAGCTGATGTGGATCGTCTTTGGCCTGTCGATGGTCGCGGTGGTCTACACCAGCCTCGTCGCGCTGGTGCAAAGCGACATGAAGAAGCTGATCGCTTACTCGTCGGTCGCGCATATGGCGATCGTCACCGCGGGTTTGTTCGCGTTCAACCAGCAGGGGATCGAAGGCGCGCTGATCATCATGCTCAGCCATGGTGTTGTCTCGGCCGCGCTCTTCTTCTGCGTCGGCGTGATCTACGACCGGCTCCACACGCGCGAGATCGACCGTTACGGCGGCCTTGCGGTCAACATGCCGGCCTATGCGCTGTTCTTCATGCTGTTCACCATGGCGTCGATCGGCCTCCCCGGCACCAGCGGCTTCGTCGGCGAATTCCTGAGCCTGCTCGGCATCTATGAGGCGTCGAGCGTCGTGGCGTTCGTCTGCACCACCGGCATCATCCTCGGTGCCGCCTATATGCTCTATCTCTACCGCCGCGTCGTGTTCGGCGAACTGACCAAGGACGATGTGAAGGCGATGGCCGATCTGAACCCGCGCGAATGGGTGATCCTCGCGCCGCTGGCCGCTGTGGCATTGTGGATGGGCGTTTATCCCGAAAGCTTCCTCGCGCCGATGCGCGGTGATGTGACCACGGTCGTCGCCCGCCTCGCCCCGGCGAAGCCCGCGGGCGACGCGCATCTTGCCGCGGGCAAGCCGAAAGCCGCGAAAGCCCATGAAGGCGAAGCGGCCCACGGACCGAGCCATGCAGGAGGCGTCCAATGAGCGCCGATCTCGCCCTCATCTGGCCCGAGCTGATCCTGACGATCGGCGGGCTGATCACGCTGATGCTGGGCACCTTCGCCGGTGACCGGCAGGTCGGACTGTATCAGCTCAGCGCACTGCTGACGCTGGCCGCGGCTGCGGCGGCCGTTATCGCGTTGTTCGGCGTCGATGCGACCGTCTTCTCGGGTACTTTGTCGGTCGATGGTTTCGGCGGCTTTGCGAAGCTGCTGATCTATGCGGCGAGCTTTGTCTGCATCCTCGTTGCGCCGCGCTTCTTCACCGGTGGCATGCGCGCCGAATATCCGGTGTTGATCCTGTTCGCGGCGCTCGGCATGGGCATCATGGCGTCGTCGCGCGACCTGATGACGCTCTATGTCGGCCTCGAGCTCAACAGCCTTGCCGCCTATGTCCTCGCGAGCTTCATGCGCACCGACGAGCGGTCGAGCGAAGCCGGCCTCAAATATTTCGTCCTCGGTGCGCTCGCCTCGGGCATGCTGCTCTACGGCATCTCGCTGCTCTACGGCTTTACCGGTACAACCGATTTCGCGGGCATCGCGGCGCGGATGGGCGGCGAGATGAATATCGGGCTGATCTTCGGTATCGTTTTCGTGCTCGCAGGGCTCGGCTTCAAGATCAGCGCCGTGCCGTTCCATATGTGGACCCCTGACGTTTATGAAGGCGCGCCGACCCCGGTCACGACCTTCTTCGCCAGCGCGCCCAAAGTGGCGGCAATGGCGCTGATGACACGCGTCGTCATCGACGCGATGGGCCCCGCGGTCGGCGCGTGGCAGCAGATCATCATCTTCCTGTCGCTCGCATCGATCATCCTCGGCGCGGTCGGCGCGATCGGGCAGAAGAATATCAAGCGCCTGCTCGCCTATTCGTCGATCAACAACGTCGGCTTCATGCTCGTCGGCCTCGCTGCCGGAACGCAGCAGGGGGTCGAAGCGGTGCTGACCTATCTGCTCGTCTATATGGTGACGACGCTCGGCGCATTCCTCGTCGTCCTGCAACTGCGCGATCCGGCGGGCAACCAGGTCGAAAGCATAGCAGCGCTTGCCGGCTTGTCGCAGCGTCGCCCCGGCCTTGCGGCGGCGATGGCGGTGTTCCTGTTCAGCCTTGCCGGCATCCCGCCGCTGTTCGGCTTCTGGCCGAAATATCTGGTGTTCGAAGCCGCGGTGAACGCGAACCTCGTGCCGCTCGCGGTCGCGGGTATCGTCGCCTCGGTGATTGGTGCTTTCTATTATATCGCGATCATCAAGACGATGTATTTCGACGACAAGTCGGACGTCGAGGTGACGGGCGGCGGCAACGCTGTCGAAGGCACGCTCGTCACCGTAAGCGCGCTGTGGCTGTCGGTGATCGGCTACCTGTTCATTCCCATGCTCGCGATCGCTTCGGCGAGCGCCGCGTCGGTGCTGTTCTGATACCGCCGATAGAGCGGGTAGCGCGGACAGGTTCGACCAACGCCGACCTGCTGGCGCGGCTGGCCAGCGGCGAGCATGTCGGCGAGAGCCATTGGCTAGTCGCCGACCGCCAGACCGCCGGGCGCGGGCGCCTCGGGCGCGGCTGGAACGACGGGCAGGGCAATTTCATGGGCTCGACCGTCGTCCACCTGACCGCCGCCGATCCATCAGCCGCGACGCTCGCGCTCGTCGCCGGGGTCGCGCTCGCGAAGGCGGTCGCGGCGCTGGCCCCCGGTCTCGATGCCCAGCTCAAATGGCCGAACGACCTGCTCGTGGGCGGCGCCAAATGCGCGGGCATCTTGATGGAGCGGACGGGCAACGCCGTGGTGATCGGGATGGGGGTCAATTTGGTCGCCGCCCCCGAACTGCCCGACCGTCCGACCGCGACATTGGCCGCCAACGGTGCCGCGATCGACCGCGATCGCTTTGCCGAGGCGCTTGCGATCGCGATGATCGACGCGCTGTGGACCTGGCGACAGGAAGGCATCGGATCGATCATCCGCGCCTGGCTGTCGCAAGCGCACCCCGCCGGCACACCGCTTCGCGTATCCGAACAGGGTATCGACGGCTTTTTCGACGGCCTCGCCCCCGACGGCGCGCTGCGCTTGCGCCGCGAGGGTGGGGAGACCATGCTTGTCCACGCGGGCGACGTCGAGTTGCGGCGTCCGGTCGAAGAGGGGAATTAGGATGCTGCTCGCGATCGATGTCGGCAACACCAACGCCAAATTCGCGCTCTTCGACCCCGAAGCAGACGCGGGGCAGCCGCTCACCCGCTGGCGCATCGCGACCGACGACCGCCGCACCGCCGACGAATATATGGTGTGGCTCGACCAGTTGATGCGGATCGAGGGCTATGACCGCGCGGGGGTCTCCGCGGTGATCATCTCGACCGTGGTGCCGCGGGCGCTCCACAATCTGCAACTGCTCGCGGTCAAATATTTCGGCGTCGACGCGCTCGTCGCGGGGCGTGAGCCGGTGACCTGGGGCATCGCGCTCAAGGTCGACGAACCGCAATCGGTCGGCGCCGACCGCGCGGTCAACGCGATTTCGGCGCAGGCCGTCGAACCCGGCAAGGACAAGCTCGTCATCAGCTTCGGCACCGCGACGACGCTCGATCATATCGGCCCTGACGGCGCCTATCTCGGCGGCATCATCGCCCCGGGTGTCAATCTCTCGCTCGAAGCGCTCGTTGCCGCGGCCGCAAAGTTGCCGCGCATCGCGATCGAGGCGCCGGCGACGAACAGCGTCATCGGCCGCACCACCGAAAGCCAGATGCTGATCGGCGTCTATTGGGGCTATGTATCCATGATGGAAGGCCTAATAGGGCGCATGAAGAATGAAATCGGCAAACCGCTGACGGTCATTGCGACCGGCGGCCTCGCGACCCTGTTCCAGGAACAGGGGCAATTGTTCGACCGCATCGAACCCGACCTGACGCTGAACGGCCTGATGCACCTCTATAACCAGCGGGGAACTGGCGCATGACCGTTCCCGGCAAGGAACTGCTCTTCCTCGCGCTCGGCGGGTCGGGCGAGATCGGCATGAATGCCAATCTCTATGGCTGCGACGGCAAATGGATCATGCTCGACCTTGGCGTGACCTTTGGCACCCATGATTATCCGGGCATCGATATCATCATGCCCGACCTGGAATTCATCGAGGATCGCAAGAAGGACCTGCTCGGCATCGTGCTGACCCACGGGCATGAGGATCATATCGGCGCCTTGCCCTATCTTGCCGCCGAACTCGGTGTGCCGCTCTATGCCAACCGTTTCACCGCGGGACTGATCGCCGGCAAGCTGATCGAAGAAGGGCTGGAAAAGCAGGTCAAGGTTCATGTCGTCGACATCGACGCGACGTTCCAACTCGGCCCCTTTGGTATCCGTTTCCTGCCGCTCGCGCACTCGATCCTGGAGATGAGCGCGGCGGTGATCGACACCCCTTATGGCCGCGTCTTTCACACCGGCGACTGGAAACTGGACGACGATCCGGTGCTCGGTACCCCATCGTCGGCGGCGGCGCTCACAAAGCTCGGCGACGAAGGCATCGATGTGCTCGTCGGCGATTCGACCAATGCCTTCAATCCCGAGGCTTCGGGCAGCGAGGGCGGGTTGTTCGATGGCTTGCGGACGGCGGTCGGCGCGGCAAAGGGCAGGGTGATCGTTACGACTTTCGCGTCCAACGCGGCGCGGCTGAAGACGCTGGGCGAGGTAGCGAAGGCGACGGGACGCACGCTGTGCGTCGCGGGGCGTTCGCTCGACCGCATCCTCGGCGTCGCGCGTTCGGTCGGCTACCTCAAGGATTTTCCGCCGACGGTCGATTTCGACGAGGCGATGCGGCTGCCGCGCAACAAGGTCATGGTGATCGCGACCGGAGGGCAGGGCGAACCACGCGCGGCGCTGGCGCGCATGGCGGCCGACGGGCATCAGATCAAGCTGGAAGCGGGCGATACCGTCGTTTTCTCGTCCAAGCAGATCCCCGGCAATGAGGTCGCGATCGGGCGGATCATGAACCAGCTGGCGGCGAAGGACATCCTGACCGTCACCGAGAAACAGGCGCATATCCACGTCAGCGGCCATCCGGGGCAGCCCGAACTCGCCGCGCTTTACGGCTGGCTGCGACCAAAGCTGGTGGTGCCCGTGCATGGCGAAATTCGCCACATGCACGAACAGGCGCGCTTTGCGCTCGAACGCGGCGTCCCCGACGCCCTGATCCAGGAAAATGGTGACCTCGTCCGCCTTGCGCCCGGACCGGCGAAGATCGTCGAGCGCGTTCATTCCGGCCGCCTGATCCTCGACGGCGACGTGATTCTGCCTGCCGATGGCGAGACGATCAACGAGAGGCGCAAACTGTCGCTTCATGGCCATATCACGGTTGCAGCCATCTTTGCCGGCAAGCGCTTTACGCAGGCCGCGATCAGCTATCGCGGCGTTCCGGTCGAGGATGAGCGCGAAGCCTTTATCGACGAGATGTGCGAAGCCGCCGAACAGGCCGCCACCGGTCCCGCGCGCGACGAGGAAAAGCTGCGCGAGGCGATCCGCCTTGGCGTGCGTCGTATTGCGACCGACTGGACGGGCAAGAAGCCCGTTGTCGACGTGATGCTTGTCACCATCTGAACGGACCAGCGAAGATGAAATGGACCTCGGCGCTTGCCATCTACCTGCTTTTCTGGGCGTTCAGCGCCTTCTTCGTGCTGCCCTTTCACGGCCGCCGCGCGAGCGATGACGCCACGCCGCTGGTACGCGGGCAAGAGCCCGGGGCGCCGGCGAGCTTTCGTCCGGGACGCATATTGCTGCAGATGACGATCGTCGCGACGATCGGGTTCGTGATCTACTATATTGCCTATGTGAACGGCTGGGCCGACCCCGACAAACTCAGCGGGCGGGCCTGAAGGCTAAACTGTCACTCCGGCGTTTCGGGGGGCGCCCACGTTATAATTCCCAAGAAACAGTAATTTGAGCTTTGGTGTCGGGCGGGTTCACTGCGATTTTGCGAACCCGCACTGTGCCTGCTCCATCTCGATCTGCTTGGTGATACGGCTGGCATTCTCCGCATAAGCTTCGGTCACGGAGCCTTGATTCACGGTCTTGCCATTCAGCGGACTCACATTCGCGCAAAGATGAAAGACATGCGGGGTCTCCGATTTCTTGGCGCCGTTTTCCGGCGCGATCCAATATACGACATCCTGGCCAGCCGGGTTTTCGGCGTTCTTCGTCGCATCTGCCACGGCGCTCGAGTCACGGGCGATGTCCTGCGCCTGAGCGGCCACCTCGGGCGAACAGGCTGTTGTCGGCTGGCCGCCTTTGATCTGCGCTGCGCACTGGTTCATGTCCTGAGTATATTGCTCCACCGACGGCGGGTTATAGCTCACACCGATCAGGGTCGCGACGACAGCCAGGACGGCCCCGACGCTCCCGGCAATCTTCTTGTTCTTCGGATCCATGTCCTTGTCCATGAAGATCAGGAGAACCAGCGGGAGGAAGGCGACCATGGCGATGATCGCCCCAAGCTGGTTCTGGACAAAGAACCGGAACTTTTCCGACGCACGCGCCGGATCGTGCTTGTTGGCCGCCTTCCACATCAAGCTGCCGGCAATCGCAAAGACTGCGATCCCGATCAGAAGGCCAATCAGCAGCCCGAGGTTTCCGTGGTCGAACTTGTGCTGGTACAGCAAGACGATGCCAGCAACCTCGCCGCCGATGGCGACGATCCATGCGAGCAGGGCAAAAATTCGAAGACGCTTGGCTGACGATGTCTGGCCCTGGGTTGCTTGCCAGTCCTTTGTGACATCGACCGGTGCGGCGGGATCTTTGTCGGGCATGCTCGGATCTCCATATCGATGTTTCTGCACGGTAAACGTCGGCCAGGAAGCCTACGCTGCCAGGCGCAGCTTCATCGCAAGATCTTTCCCGGTCTATCTAGCGGACGTGTCTGGCCGGGACCAGAAAAAATCCCGTTGTCGCTTCCTGCCGGACCGAAGCCGGTCGGAAATTACCACCAACGGCATCGCTGCCTTCGCCGAGATGACAGACTCCGCTCGACGCGCGACGCGTTCAACCCCGCAGGCGGTCGATCGCCTGCGCCATCGCGACGTAAAGCTTGCCGATGTCGGACGACAGCAAGGTCACGCTGATCGCCGACCCGTCGCGCGCGCCGATCAGCAGGCGCAGCATTGCTTCGAAATCGTGGATGAACTGGTTCACCGCGGCATGGAAATTGTCGTCATTCTGGTAGACGCGCAGGATTTCCTTCGCTTCGCTATTCTCGACCAGCTTGACCGCGCGGCGCGCGAAGACGCCGCGATCACCCTTGAGATAGGCATCCCATGCGGCGTCGCTGACTTCGCTCGACAGGATCTTGGTGACATCGATCGCGGTCGATTTCAGCGCTTCGGTCAGGACCCCGACCTGTTTCGCGAGCGAATCGCGGTCCGAAGCGGCGATCGCCTGCTCGGCTTCGAGCGCGCGTTGTTCGACGCTCGCGCTGGTGTCCATGATCGTGATCAACTGGCGCATCAGCCGGTCGGCGGCGCCGTTGGCCGCGGCGACGGCGCGCTGCGATGCGTCCTCGATCGCGCCCAGCTGCGTCATGATCTCGGTCTTGAAGGCGGCATCGATCGTCTCGCTCGCGGTCGCCTGCATGGCTTCGCGGGCGCCCGCGATCAGCCGGTCGAGTGTCTCTCGGGCCTGCTCTGCCGCCGAATCGGCGGTCCCGCGCACCTCTGCCAAGGTCGCGATCATCCGCGCGCCGCCCTGTTCGGCGAATTCGTCGGCGCCTTCGCGAAGCTTCGCCAGCGCCGCGTCGGCTTCGGCAAGCGACGTGTTGACGCGGTCGACGAGCATCCGCTGCTTCTCGGCATGGCTCGCCATCTGGTCTTCGTTCGTCCTGAGTGTCGCCTGCACCGCATTGACGTGCGACAGCGTCGATTGCGCGACGAGTTCGGACGCGTCGAGCATCGGACGCAGCTGCGACAAAGCGGTCTCCGCCGTCCTGCCGTGTGCGGTCATCCGGCCCAGCGCCAGCGGCAGCGATTCGTCGAGTTCACGCGTCACCGCATCGAGCGCGAGCAGCAGCGATTCGGCATGGCTGACGAGCTGTTGCGCCGATGCGTTGCCGCTCGTCACCTGGTCGGAGAAGGCGGTGAGCTGGGCCTTGGTATCGTCGATCGCGCGGCCGATGACGGCGGTCCGGTTCGCGACGCTGGTATCGAGCCCGGCGAGCTGCCGTTCGACATCGGTGACATGCGCGGCGATCCGCGCCGCAAGCGTCTCGCTCGCTTCGCCATGCGCCGTCAGCTGGGTTCCGATCGCTTCGCCCGCCTCGCGCGCCGCGGCGAGTTTCGCGTCCAGCTGCGCGGCGGCGGCATCGACGCCATCGCGGAACTGCTGCCAGCTCTGGTCCATCTGACCCGTCACCGCGCTGACGGTCGCGGTCATGTCGTCGCGGGCCGATGCCGCGACCCTGGTGATCTGGGCGAGCGCGGCCCCTTGCGCGCCGGCGACCTGGGCCGACGCGGCGAGCAGGTCCGATTCGGTCTCTTTCGCCTGTCCCTGCAACGCGACCATCGCCTCGAGCACGCTGGCGGTGGCGGCATCGCCGGTCTGCGCCGTCTTCGCCGCTTCCTCGCCCAGCGCGGCGAGCCGTGCTTCGAGGTTCGCACCCTGTTGATGCGCGACGAGCCCGGCTTCACGGAAATTGACAGCGAGGCGCTGCGCGACATCATCGATCCGCGGCAGGCCGGCAAGCAGCCCGTCCATCCGCTGCATCGCGACGTCGCCTGACCGGGCGAGCTGGTCGTGCGCGTTGGCGATCACCGACGCATTGCTGGCGAGCCGGTCGCTGCTGTCGTGCAGCCGCGCGACCGTGTCGAGGCCGAGTTGCTGGACGATCTTTGCCTGCTCGGCGAGTTGCCTTTGTGCATCGGCAAGGTGCAGGCCCAGCGAATGCATCGACTGGCCGAGCAGCATATTCTCGTTGCGCAAAGCGGTCGCGACGCGCGCGAAACGCGCCTGTTCGGAACGGCTCGACCGCAGCAGCACCATCCACAAAATGGCGAGCAGCGTCAGCGGCATCGAAATCGTCGCGATCAGCATCGGCCAGCTGCCGGCGGCGGGCGCGGCGGTAAAACCGCCCGTCGCACCGTGAAGCGCGAACAACGTCCAGCCTGCGCCGAGAAGCAGGAGGAGGGCGGGGGCAAAGCGATCGCGCCGCCGGGGCGCATCGACGCCTGCGTCATATTCTTCGCCGGTCGTGTCGGCATCGGTAAGCGGCGACATATCGAGCCAATCCCGTTCGGCAGGCACCTCGGTTCCGGGCGCTGGCGTCGCTTCGGGCGCCGCGGCCTGATCCTGGACCTTGCCGTCCGTTTCCTGGTTTGCCGCAGAATCCCGCCACAATCCGACTATTTTCTTTTCCCCCGTCATCCCCCCATCTTAGCACCAAATACGCTTCACGAAACGGAAACTTAACGACAAGCTGCCAAGCCTGTGGAATGTCTTTCGATAGTGGCCCCCTCGACCGGTATCTCAGCTCCGCCGTCGGCGACGATGCGGCGATCGCGATCGATTTGCGCAATGCCTTCACCGGCAGCGCGCGCGAACTTTCGGATCTGATGCGCCGCGCGCGCTGCGACGCGAACTGGCACGCCGCGGCGCTGCGCCTGAAAGGGCTGGCCGCGACGTTCGGCATCATTCCGCTGATTCAGCTCTCCGAGGCCGCGATGGCCGGCGCGCCGGGTGACCCTGCCGTGCTGCGCCAGATCAACCGGGCGATCGACGAACTCTGATCGGCTTGGGGCCCCGACCCTCAGGGCCCTGACCCTGTTCTGCGCCGATCCGGGTTCAATCCCCGTTCAGTCGCGCCTTCCTATCATAAATATCGATCCCGGCCGTCTTGCCTTGGCAACGCGACGGGTTTAGCCGCGTTACCGAACCGCGGCCGAGCCCATTTGTGTGCTGAGGCAAGGCGGCCGCCTGTTTGAGGAGAGATTTCGATGGTGAAGCGTTTTCGCTCGATGCCGGTGACGGCGATGGCCGCTGTGCTGGGCAGCGCACTGATGATTTCGGCCGCGCCCGCCGGTGCGAAAGAAAAGAAGGACAAGAAGGAAGAAGCGGCCAAGGGCACGACGATCAGCGTCAGCAAGGGATTCCAGCCCGCGGTCAAGAAGATGATGGATGCCAACACCGCCAAGGATGCGGCGGCGCTGCAGGCGGCGCTGGCCGAGGGGCAGGGCGGCGCGAGCACCAATGAAGATCGCTATTGGCTGGCTTATTACCAGCTCCAGCTCGGGATTCTGAACAAGGATCAGGCGATGCAGGCGCAGGGACTCGACGCGATGATCGATTCGGGCATCACCCCGCCCGAAAGCGTCGCGGTCTATAATTTCTTCTCGGGCAACTTCGCCTATGGCGCAAAGGATTATGCCAAGGCGGTCAAGCGCCTCGAAGCGGCGAAGGCCGCGGGCTCGACCGAGCCCCAATTGTCGGTGCTCTTGATGGACAGCTATCTGCAGCAAGGGCAGGTCGATCAGGGCATCGCGATGGCCAAGGCAAGCATCGAGGCAAGCCGCGCCGCCGGTCAGCGTCCCTCGGACGAACTTTATGTTCGCCCGATCAAGGCGCTTCAGACCGCCAAGCGGACCAACGAAATGCTCGACATGATGACGCTGCGCATGCGCGACTATGGCGAGCCGCAGGTATGGCGCCAGACGCTGTTCATCCTGCTCCAGCAGACGGGCGAGAACAAGGAGATCGCGCTCGATACGCTGCGGCTGATGCGTGCCACCAAATCGATGCTCCAGCGGCCCGAATATTCGGAATATGCGGCGCTGGCCACCGAAGCGGCGCTGCCCGGCGAGGTTGTCGCGCTGGTCGCCGAGGGCAAGGCGAGCAAGGTGATCCCGACCCCCGACGCGACGTTCGATGCGATCGCAAAGACGCAGGGCGAGCGCGCCGGCGACGAGGAATCGACCCTTACCGCTTACGCCCAGAAGCCGACGACCCTGTCGAATCCGAAGGTCGCCGGCGCAACCGGCGATACCCTTGTCAGCTATGGCCGTTATGCGGACGCCGTGCCGCTCTACAAGGCGGCGCTGGCGGCGGGCGGCGACAAGGAATTGTGGACCTATCGCATGGGCGTGGCACAGGCTCTCGCCGGCGACGCGGCCTCCGCCAAGGCGAGCTTCGCGCAGATTGCCGGTCCCCGCAAGCGGCTTGCCGACCTGTGGGTGATCAAGCTTGGCAATGGCGCCGCCCCTGCGACGGGCGGCTGACGCATCACTCGGATTAACGGGCGCCGCTTCCCGGTGGGAGCGGCGCCCTTTTTTTGGCGGGGATGACACGGATAGGAAATCAAACGTCACTTCCAGCCGCAACTGGCCGCTTCCCGCTCTTTCCTCGTCATCCCGGGCTTGACCCGGGATCCCGCTTTTTTGAGGAACGAGCCGTTTGTGACGCCAAGCGGGACCCCGGATCAAGTCCGGGGTGACGAGGAACGGAACTGCACTTCCGGCCGGAAACGGACATATCCGAACGACCCGCACTTGACAGGCTGAAGCCCTAATCCTCGACGGGAATCCCGGCGAGCTGTTTCGCGGTGCGGATGGTCAGCGACGTCTTCACGCTCGTGACATTGGGTGCCGAGGTCAGATGCGCGGTCAGGAACGACTGGAAGCTTTGCAGATCGCGCGCGACCACCTTCAGCAGAAAGTCGATCTCGCCATTCAGCATGTAGCATTCGCGCACCTCGGCGAGGCCGCCGACATAATCCTCGAACGCCTTCAGGTCGGATTCGGCCTGGCTGCGCAGGCTGACCATCGCGAACACCGTGATGCCATAACCCAGCTTCGCCGCATCGAGGTCGGCATGATAGGATCGGATGACCCCCGATTCCTCGAGCGCACGGACGCGGCGCAGGCACGGCGGCGCGGTCAGGCCGACCATCTGCGCCAGTTCGACATTCGTCATTCGCCCGTTTTTCTGCAGCTCGCCCAATATCTGCAAATCGATCTGATCGAATTTTTGGCTCGCCATTTTGTAACTTCCGCTTTCCTAGCAAGGCCATGACCATAATAATATTTCAGGCGAATGCAATTGTCCCACAATGCGACGCGGATGGTTAAGGTGCTTTCATGACCGGCCGATTCACGCTAGCCGGTAAGCATATGCTAACAACGATATGAGGGTGGGGCCGGCTTCGCGTGACTGCTGACTCGATGATTACGACCATCTTGCGTCAGGCGCCCGGGGACCGCCGGGCGAGCATCGCCGCGTGGCGTCAGCTCTCCGATATTCTGGCGCAGCGCGGCAATCAACTGGTTGATGGCGATATTCGCCGCAGCCTGCATGCGCTCGCCGTGCTTCGGCCCCAGGTCCCCGAAAATGTCCGGCGCGACTGCGCGCGGGCGATCGCGCGGCACGGCCGCTTTGCGCCGCTCGTTGCGCTTTATGCCAATGACGTCCCGGCGGTGTCGGCCGTGATGCTGGGCAGCGCCCGGCTTTCGGAAGCCGACTGGCTGGCGCTGCTCCCGGCTACGGGGGCGATGGCGCGTTCGATCCTCGCCGGCCGCGACGATCTTCCGGCCAATGTCCGCCGCGCGCTCGCGAGCCTGGGCAGCGGCTCGATGGCCTTGCCGCAGCCGATGATGATTGCCGCCGAAACGGTGCCGCCGCTGCCCGTCGAAACCATGATCGAACCCGGGGCCGAAACAGGGGCCGAAAGCGCCGAAGCGGCGGTTCCGGCCAATGATACGGGATCGAACCAGATCAGCGAACTGGTCCGGCGTATCGACAAATTCCAGTCGACTCGCGGGCAGTCCGCGGCGCCCCGGACGCCGCGCGCGAATTTTCTGTTCGAAACCGGCCCCGACGGCGTCATTCACTGGGTCGACGGAGTCACGCGCGGCAGCGCGATCGGGCTGTCGATTGCCGAGGCGGCGTTCGGTGGCGAGCCCGGTACCGATGGTGTCGCGGCGGGCGCATTCCGCCAGCGTGCCGAGATGATCAACGCGCGGATGATCCTCGACGGTTCACCCGCCGATGCCGGCGAATGGCGTTTTTCGGCCTTGCCCTGGTTCGATCCGGCGACGGGACAGTTTCGCGGCTATCGCGGCAGCGCGCGCCGGCCGTACCGCAACGAAACCCCCTATGGCCAGCCCGCCGCGGCGGATTCGGGCGACTCGATTCGCCAGCTGATCCATGAACTGCGCAGTCCGCTCAATGCGATCTCCGGCTTCGCGCAGATCATTTCGGGACAGATGTTCGGCCCGGTCAGCGGCCCCTATCGCGCGATGGCGGAGACGATCGTCGCCGACGCGGCGTCGGTCCAGGCGATCATCGACGATCTGGAGACCGCGGCGCGTGCCGGCGACAGTCCGCCGCGCGAACTGGCTCACGAAACCGTCGATGTCGCGGCGATCGTGGCGCAGGTCGAAGGCGATCTGGCCGCGTTGCTCGCCGAACAGCGGATCGATCTCAGCATCTCGCGCGTCGGCGGATCCTTCCTGGCGCGTGGCCATGACGCGAACGCACGGCGGATGATCGGGCGGCTGCTGACCGCGCTGGTCGATGTATCCGAACCGGGGGCGATCATGGTCGGGCAACTCGTCGCAGAAGCCGCGCACGACGACATGCTGCAATTGCGCATCGTGCGTCCGGCCTCGATTCGCTTCGCGACGGCGGCAAACCTGCTCGATCCGGGCTTCAGCCCCGAAGGTGAGGCGCCGGGGGCGGCGATCCTCAGCCTCGGCTTTTCGCTCCGTCTGGTCGACAGTCTCGCGCGCGGCGCGGGCGGAAGACTCGATATCGGGCATAACGCCTTGACCTTGCACCTGCCCTCGGCCAACCCAAGCACCGATACCGGGCTGGACGCCCAGCAAAGCGAATAGCGCAGGCCGGGTGGGGCCGGCGGGGGGAAATGCGGTGCAGCCTGCGGGCAATCTTCTGGCATATCCGGTGGGACCGAAACTGATCGGGCTCGACCGCGGCGAACGGCCGCGTTTCTGGGTGACGATCGATACCGAAGAGGATTTCGACTGGACGGCGCCGTTCGCGCGCACCGGCTATGGCCTCGATTCGGTTCCCGCGCTGGCCGAATGCCAAGCCTATTTTGACCGGGCGGCGGTGCGGCCGATCTATCTCGTCGACTGGCCGATCGTTGCCGACGACCGCGCCGTCGCGATCCTGGGTGCGGCGAACGCCGAAGGCCGCTGCGAGATCGGCGCGCAGCTCCATCCTTGGGTCACGCCGCCGCACGAAGAAGAAGTGAGCGAGCGCAACAGCTATACCGGCAACCTGCCCGTCGAACTCCAGCGCGCGAAAATGACGGCACTGCGCGATGCGATCGGCGATCGTTTCGGTGTCCGGCCGATCGTCTATCGCGCCGGCCGCTACGGGCTTGGCCCCGAAAGCGCGGTGATGCTCGCCGAACTCGGCTTCCGGTGCGATACCTCGGTTCGCGCGGGGTTCGATTACCGCGCCGGGCACGGCCCCGATTATCGCGAGGCGCCGTTGTTGCCCTGGTGGGTGCGCACGGGGCGGGGCGATATCCTCGAAGTTCCGGTGACGACGGTGTTCGGCGGGCTGTTCGGACGGGCGGGCAGCCGCCTTTATCATCGCGTCGCGCGCAAGGGCACGCACGCCGGCGCGGCGCTGGCACGGCTCGGGCTGGTCGAACGTATTGCGCTGACGCCGGAAGGCATTCCCGCCGAGCGCGCCTGCCGCGCGGTCGATATCGCGCTCAATCGGGGAATTCCGGTACTCAACTTCTCCTTCCATTCGCCGTCGCTGCAGCCGGGCAACACGCCGTATGTCCGCAGTGATGCCGACCTCGTCCGTTTCTATCGCTGGTGGGACGTGCTGCTGGACCATCTGGCACGGCGCGGCGTCGAACCGACGACGGCGGCAGAGATACTGGCGATTGCGGAGCGCAAGGCGGTCTGAGCGCCTTGGCGCTTGCCAATCCGCCGGTGCGTCCGCTATCGCCCGCACACCCCGCCGGGCAATGGAGGGGCCTGTAGCTCAACGGTTAGAGCTGGCCGCTCATAACGGCTAGGTTGCGGGTTCGAGTCCTGCCGGGCCCACCATTCTCCTGCCCCGCCATTTTCCTGCCATTGTTGCGGCATTTCCCTTGCATATTGCAACTGATCGCGGTCCATTGGCGGACGGCAGAAGGAGAGGGGAATATGGCGAAACGGCGGACGATCGTCCTGGGCGGGCTGGCGGCGCTTGCCCTTGTTGCAGGCACGGTTGCGGTGCGAACCGCGAGCTTCGAGCCCAGGGATATCGCCGATGGCAGCGACATCCGTCTCGCCGCCGCGCCGCCCTATGACCTCGACGCCGCGGTGGCGCATCTCAGCGCCGCGGCGCAGATCCGGACGGTTTCGCATCAGAACCCGGCCGATAACGAGGTTGCCGAATGGGACCGGCTGCACGCGTGGCTCGCCAAAACCTATCCCGCCGTGCATCGCGTGATGGCGCGCACGATCCTGCCCAACCGGACGCTCATCTATCATTGGCCGGGCAGCGACCCGGCGGCCAAACCGATCATCGTGATGGCGCATCAGGATGTCGTGCCGGTGACCGGCGGCACCGAAGCCGACTGGAAATATCCGCCCTTTGCCGGGACGATCGCCGAACAGGCGGTGTGGGGGCGCGGGACGGTCGACGACAAGGGTTCGCTCATCGGACTGTTCGAAGCGCTCGAGGCGCTGGCGGGCCAGGGTTTCAAACCAAAGCGCGGCATCTATCTGGTGTCGGGGCACGATGAGGAAGCGGGCGGATCGGGCGCGGTGGCCGCGGCGGCGAAACTGAAGGCCGATGGCGTCCGCGCCCTGTTCACGATCGACGAAGGCAGCGTCGTGTTGCGCGATGCGCCGGTGATCGACGGGCCGGCGATTCTCATCGGGGTCGCCGAAAAAGGCTATGCGACGCTCAAGGTGACGGCAAACGCGCCGGGGGGGCACAGCTCGATGCCGCCTGCCGAAACGGGCGTCACGACGCTCGCGCGGGCGGTTCTCGCGATCACCGAAAAGGCGTTCCCCATCGAGATGCGCGGCCCCGGCGCCGCGATGATCGACGTGCTCGCCGAACGAAAAGGCGGCACGACGAAGATGGCGGTGGCCAACCAGTGGCTGTTCGGATCGCTGCTCAAGCGGCAGGCGGGTTCCTCGCCCACCTCGGCCGCGGCATTCCATACGACCATCGCCCCGACGATGCTCGAAGGCAGTCCGAAGGAAAATGTGCTGCCGCAGTCGGCCAACGCGCTGATCAACTATCGCATCGCCCCGTGGAACAGCTCTGCCGACGTCATGGCGCGCGCCAAGGCCGCGGTCGGCGACGCGCCGGTCGACCTCGCTTGGGTCAAGCCGCCGAACGAACCGTCGCGTGTTTCATCGACCGAGTCGCCCGGCTGGAAATATATCGCCGCCGCCGCGCGCGCCGACGCGCCCGACGCCGTCCTTTCGCCATTCCTTGTCGTCGCGGCGACCGACAGCCGCAGCATGGAGCCAATTTCGGACGATGTGTACCGCTTCATGCCGATGCATTTCACACTCAAGGAAACCGCGATGATCCACGGTACCAACGAACATATGGCGGTCGACAGTTTCCGGCGGATGATCGATTTCTATGCGCGGCTGATCGCGACCTCGGCGGGGTAGGGCGACCCGGCCTCGCATCCGAAAAAACGGCTTGTCCTTTGCAAGCGCTTGGCAAGCTCAAGATGGATTGACCCTTTTCGGCCGGAAGCGGACATTCCCTTTTTCGTCACCCCGGACTTGATCCGGGGTCCCGCTTGATGCCGAAACTGCCGGTGCTCCCCAAGAGAAGCGGGATCCCGGGTCAAGCCCGGATGACGAGGATGGGCGAAGCAACGGCCGCTCTCCACCCCATAGCGGACATCTCTCCGCCGGCTATGCAATCGATATAATTGTCAAAAAGACCCTAAACATCTCCCGAACCCGTTGGATCAGTATCTAGCGGGGTGTTTCACGTCGGGTTGAGACCGGGCAGGAGCCGCCGCCGCGATAAAGTCTGTTGCGGGGATGTGTCGATGGTATCGATATTTGTGGGATCGGGCTCGGGTTTTGCGCGGGGATCGGGGTCGGCCCTTGGGGGGACGGGTCTGCTCGGGTCGGGGACGCAGGGGCGGAGCGGTGAGAGCGTTTCGGTCAATGCGGCGACGGGCAATTTGCTGATCGCACGCGAGGACGAGTTTCTGGTCGGCCGCGGCCCTGATGCCTCGATCTCGCGGACGTACAACAGCCTGGCGCAGATGTCCGACGGCGACAATGGCGACCAGTGGCAGCAATCGACGATGCGGCGGGTGTTCGGACTGACGGGGACGCTGAACACGGCCGGCAGCACGGTGAGCCGGCAGGGCGGCGATGGTTCGGTGATCGTCTATGCATGGGATGCGGCGAAGTCGGCCTATGTCACCACCGACGGCGACGGGGCGCACGACCGGCTGGTCAAGTCGGGGGCGACGTGGATATGGACCGACGGGTCGAGCCAGTGGACCGAGACCTATGAGGCGTCGGTCGCCGACGCGGCGGTGTTCCGCATCAAGGAGCAGAAGGACACCGACGGTTATAAACTGTCCTTCACCTATGTGGCGGCGACCGACAAGCTCGACCGGGTGACGACCGCGAACCATGGCGCGGGCAATGCCGCCACCGGCGTTCCCGAACAAAGCTATGTCAAATATATATGGGACAGTCTGAAGCCCGACAATCTGATCGGGCTTGAGACCTATTATACCGATTATGGTGATCCATCGACGGCCGCCGATGACGTCCCGGCGATGCTGACGCGCACGCGCTATGCCTATGACGCGTCGAACCGGCTGATCACGGTGACGGTCGACCTCAGCCCCGGCGACAACAGCGTCGCCGACGGCAAGACCTATGTGACGAATTACACCTATGACGGCACCAGCGACCGCATCGCCTCGATCACCCAGACCGACGGGTCGAGCCTCGCCATCACCTATGATACGTCGGGCCGCGTCAAGACGCTGACCCAGGCGGTCGCGGCGGGCGACACGCGGGTGACGACGCTGACCTATGGCACGGGCTATACGATGATCGCCGGACCCGACGGGCAGACGACGCGGCTCGACTATGATGCAGCGGCGCAGCTGACCAAGATCACCGCACCGCCGGCGACCACCACCGCGACGGCGCAGAATGTCCAGTTCGGTTATGATGGCTCGGGCAACCTCACCAGCGTCACCGACAGCGCGGGCAAGGTGACCGTCTACACCTATGACGGCAACGGCAACATGCTTACCAGCAAGGATGCCAACAACAATCTCGTCACGCGCACTTATGGCACGAAGAATGAACTGCTGACCGAGACGCGCACCGGGTCGGATACGGGCGGTGCGGCGGTGAGCCATACGACGCGCTACGTCTATGATATCGAGAACCACCTGCGCTATGTAATCAGCGCCGAGGGTGAGGTCGTCCAATATTATTACAACGTCTTTGGCCAGATGTACTGGCAGAATGCCTTCCCGGAATCTCACTATGACCTGACCGGCCTCGCGGCATCCGACGCGCCGACCGAGGCGCAGATGGACCTGTGGCGGGACGCTGCCGCCGGTCCGGCGGGAACCGCGCGGACCAGCGTGATGATCCAGCATTTGACCTTCAATGGGCGCGGTCAAATCACACTTGCCCGCGGCTACGGGGCGTCGAGCGCCTGGACCAATGCGGTGGGCAGCGACGGAACGTCGGTCGGCACCTTTACATATGACCAGTCGGGGCGGCTGCTCAGCCGTTATGATCAGGGCGAAAATGCCGAGACCTTCGTCTATGACGGGCTCGGCCGGCTCGTCGGCTCGACCGATCTTGCGGGGGGCGTGACCACCTATCGCTTCGATGACGCGAACACGACGACACTCATCCAGCTTTCGACCGGAAAGACACAGACGCGCATCTACAATAAGGCGGGCGATCTGATCGGCGAGATCGAGAGCCAGAATTTCCAGAACGCGGGCACGACAAATTACGCCAATGCGCAGACGCTCGGCAATTGGGTCTTGGGCGGTATCGCGTCGGCTGCGGCGGGAACGATCAACGGCCAGCCCGCCTTCAGCTATACTGTCGCGGGCGCGGCGAGCGGCCAGTCGCAACAGGTCATTTCGCCCGGCATCTCGGTCGCGGCGAACGAGGTCGTGACGTCGACCGTCACCTTCCAGGGAACCGCGACGTCGACATCGTTGGCTTTCGGTATTTATGGCAGCGCCACCGGGTGGGGCAATGCCGATATTGATCTCGGCAGCGCGCGGATCGTGTCGGGACCCGGTGTCATTGAAAAGGCCTGGAATTCTGAAGGTTTTTTCTTCGTTACCGGGCTATCGGCGACCGAGCCGACGGTCATCGAAGTCCAGCGGCGCTTCACGCAGGCGCAGGGCGTGGCAACGCGCTTCTATCCTGATTATCCCAACGGATCGATTCAGGGCAATGCGATCATCGCCGCGGCGCCGAGCATGACCAAATCGCCCGCCAGTGAAACAAGCTATCTCTATGACAAGAACGGGCGCCTGCGCGCCGCGACGGATGCGACGGGAAACAACAGCTTCATTCTTTATGACAATGCGGGTCGGAAGACGGCGGACATTGCGGCGGATGGGGGTGTGATCGAATATCGCTATGACGCGGCGGCCCGTTTGGCGACGACGATTGCCTATGCGACGAAGCTCGATGCGACGAAGATGGGCGATCTGGCGACAGCGGGCGGGATCGCCGAAACTGCCGGTTATCGTCCGGGCGCGACCGCTTCGGACATTTGGAGCTGGTCGGTCTATGACGCTGGCGGCCGGCTGATCGAGTCGATCGACGGCACCGGCGGGGTGGCGGTATTCAGCTATGACGGCTCGGACCGGCTGATCAAGACGGTGAGCTATTTTTACAAGCTGACCGCGGGGCAGCTGACGACGCTCAAGGCGACGCCGCCGACGGCGACGCTGCTGCCGGTGCTCGATGCGGCGCGCGATGCGGTGAGCCGCAGCTTCTACGATGCGGACGGGCAGTTGATCGGGACGCTCGACGGCGAGGGCTATCTCAGCGAGATCGTCTACGACGCGGCGGGACAAAAGATCGACGCGATCGCCTATGTGGCGAAGACGTCGTCGTCGCTGTGGGCGGCGGGGACGTTCGCGGCGCTGCGCACCAACGCCGGCGGCGCGACCGCCGCGGCGAACCGGCATATGCGCTATGTCTACGATGCCCAGGGATTGCTGCGCTACACGGTCGACAACACGGGGCATGTGTCGAGCTTTGCCTATAATGCGGCCGGCAAGCTGGTATCGACGATCGTTCATGCCGCGCCGATCGCGGCGGCGACGAGCGACTTCACTTACGACAATATCAAGGTGCTGCTGACGGGCATCGCTAATAGCGCGAATGACCGTCTCGGTTCGAATGTTTACAACGCCAAGGGACAGGTTGCTTATACGGTCGGCGCCATCGGCACGGTCACCGGTTACGCCTATGACGTCGCGGGCCATGTGATCAGGACGATCACCTATGCCACGACGCGCGCGGTCGCCGATCTGGTGACCATGGACAGCTGGGCGATGGGCCAGGCAGCGAACGCCGGCAACCGGGTCGCGCGCAGCTGGTATGCGGCGAGCGGCGACCTGCGCTTTACGGTCGATGCCGAGGGTTATGTCACGCGCTTCGACTATGACGCCGAAGGGCGGATGATCGCCGAGCGGCGGCCGCCGAACAAGGTGACGGCGGCTGACACGACGACAATCGCCCAGATCGACACGCTGGCCAATGCCGCGGGCACCGCGGTCGTGACCAGCTACAGCTATGATGCGGCGGGGCGCATCGAATATGTCACCGATGGCGAGGGGTATCAGACGCGCAACGTCTGGGCGGCGAACGGCAATCTGACCTCGGTTTACGCGGCGTGGGGCACGGCGGTGGAAAGCGAGACACGCTATGCCTATGACGGCGCGGGGCGGGTGCTATCCGAAACGCGCGGCTATGGCGCCGCCGAGGCGTCGACGGTCAGCTATGCCTATGATGGTCTTGGCAACCGGGTGAGCATGACCGACGCGCGCAGCAAGGTCACCACCTACAGCTATGACGAGCGCGGGCTGCTGCTGACCGCGGTCAACGCCGCGGGCACGACCTCCTACGAATATAACGGCTTTGGCGACGTCGTGAAAATGACCGATCCGCGCGGTCAAACGACGGGCAAATCGACCTATTATTATTACGACGACCTTGGCCAGGTGACGCTGGTGCGCGACACCGAAAGCTATGTGACCGAAACAAGCTACACCGCGTTCGGCGAGGTGGCGAGCCTCACGCGGCGCTATAACCGGACTGCGAGCGCGGTCAGTACCACCACGCTCCCGACGGTCGCGGCGCACGCGAGCGATACGGTGACTCAATATGTGTATGACAAGCGCGGGCTTGTTCTGACCAGGATCGATGCCGAGAATATTGCGACGACGTCGGCGTATAACGCCACCGGCGACCTCCTGTCGGTGACCCGCGCCGGGGCGATCACCGCCTTTCAATATGACAAGCGCGGTCTGGTAACGAAGACGACTGACGCCGAGGGCTTCTTCGAAAGCTATGGCTATGACGCCTATGGCAACCGGACGAGCGTAACGGCGAAATCGAAGGATGCGGCGAAGGTTGCGGGCGGCACGACGACCTACACCTACGACAAGCGCGGCCTGCTGCTGACGGAGACGCTGCCGTTCGCCTCCTATACCAGCAATGGCAATGTGCAGGCGGCGACCGTCACCAACACATACAGTTATGACGCGCGCGGCAACCGGACGCAGATGGTGGAGGCGGCGGGGCTGACCGAGGCGCGCACGACGACCTATGAATATGACGGGCTGAACCGGCTGACCAGGACCAGTGGTCAGGCGCGCTCGGTGCTCGACCAGAGCGATCATGTGACGGTGACGACGAACTTCGTGCCGACCGAGACGATCGCCTATGACGCGGCGGGCAATGTGACGAGCGTCACCGACGCGGCGGGCGGCCGCAACGTCTATTATTACGACGACCTCGGCCGCAAGACGGTGGCGATCGATGCCGCGGGCACCTACACCCGCTACGTCTATGACAAGAACGGCAATGTCACCGAAACGCGGGTCTATGAAACCAAGGTGACGGTGCCGGCGACCGACGGCGGCACGCCGCCCCCCGCCAATGGCGCGTCGCGCGCTACCAGCTTCACCTATGACAATCTGAACCGCCTGCTGACCAGCAGCGTCGCCGGCGCGAAAACGGGCAGCTATGTGATCGGCGGCTATGCGGGCGACGTCTGGACCGGGGTAACGACGACGATCGCCACGACCTATGAATATGACGCCATAGGCAATGTCGTGAAGGCGATCGACGCCAACGGCAATGCGACGTTCAGCCGCTACGACCGGCTCGGCCGCAAGACGCACCAGCTCGACACCGAAAAATATCTGACCGCCTGGACCTACGACGCCGAAGGCAATGTCCTCACCGAAAAGCGTTACGCGACTAATGGCAATCGTCTCTTCAACCCCAGGTTCAACGGAACGGACGGCTGGGGCATCGGCTACGATCCGAACGGGATTGCACAGGGCGCGCCGTTCACAGGGCCATGGTATGGTCAGGATGGGATCAAGATCAATGTCAACGCGACGGCCGCCGAGCAGGTTGTGTCGCTGCGCAGCGATATCGGACATATGATTCCTGTCACCGCCGGCGAGAAATTGGCGATCGAGGCGAGCGTCCAGGGGGAGGGGTCGATCGGCCGGGTCGAGTTGACCATGCATTTCTTCGATGCCAGCGGTGCGTATATCGGAGCGGTTAACGCCGCGACGCTTTATGGTAACCAGGCCTTCGGGACAAAGATGACCGGCGTGATCGATGTTCCGACAGGCGCGGTCAGCATGATGTACGAACTCTATGGCTTCTCATCGGGCGCGGGGGCCGGCGGCTTGGCCCTGCTCGAACCGTCGCTCAGCGCCATCTCGGGCGCCCAGCCGGTGGCGTCCAATACCGCCGACCGCACGACCACCTACACCTATGACAAGAACGGCAACCGGCTGACCGAAACGCGCGCAGGTGTCGCGGTGCACGATGGCAGCGGCGGAGTAACGGCACCGCAGTCGGTCACCGTCTCGTGGGTCTACAACGGCCTCGGCCAGGTGGTTCAGAAGAATGAAGCGACCGACGGCGCGGCGCGCGGACAGGTCGGTGATGAAAGTATCTATTACACCTATGACGCCGGCGGGCGCTTGCTCAACGAAGAGCGCGCTGCCTTCGCAACCAATTACAACGATGTGGTCGTGACCCCAACCGTCGACTATCGCTATACCGGCCTTGGCGACCTCACCTATACTTGGCAGAAGGGGCAAGCCGATACCGCGGCCACCGAAACACGTTACACCTATGGCGCGGGCGGCTTGCTTGCATCGATGACCGATGCCACGGGCGTCGTTCACACCTACAGCTACGACCGGAACGGCACGCTGATCCGCGACGAATATAATCGCGCGAATTCCGCCGGGACGAACATGCTCAACGCCGTTCTGACCAAGGTCGATGCGCTCGGCCGCACGATCGAACAGTCGGTGGCGGCATGGAACGGTTCGGCCTGGGCCAAGGGCGATATCGCGACCACCGAATATAATGCGTTCGGCGAGGTCAGCAGCACGGGGATCAACGGCCTGTTGCAGACGCAGAATAAATATGACCTCGCGGGCCGGCTCACGGCGACCAACGCCGGCGACGGCGTGTGGAAGCTTTTCGGCTATGACAAGAATGGCAACCAGACGCTGGCGATCACCAGCGCGGGTTACGACCTGAAGAACAAGACGTTCGACCAGGCGTTCGCCGAGATAGCGAGCGCCACCAACGGTGCAAAGGTCAACGCGACCTACACCGTCTACGACAAGCGGGGTATGGCGACGGATGTCGTCGAGGAAGGGCGCCAGCTCACCGGGACCAGCGACAGCCAGCGGCTGACCACCAGCCGCAGCTACAACGCGTTTGGCGACGTGCTGACCGAAACCGATGCCCGCGGCGGGCTCACCAGCTACACTTACAACAATATCGGCAAGCTGACCCGCAAGGAGGGACCGACGGTCGAGGTCACTTACGAAAATGGCGGCACGCAGTGGATCAAGCCCGCGACCGACTATTATTACGACCGGGCGGGCCGCCTGGTCGCCTGGCGCGACGCCAATGGCGAATACGCCGCGGGCGGGACGAGCGGGGGCGGCGCGAGCAAGCTCGCCGACAAGGGCAATCTCACCCGGCTGACGCTGCTCGCGGGCAGCGGCTACAACGGCAGCGAAGCGCTGGTCACCAGCGAAACCCACGCCGACGGCGGCACCAGATACATCAAATATGACATCCGCGGCGACGCGCGCATCACGATCGACGAGGTCAATCGATGGAGCCACCGCGACTTCGATGCCCGGGGTCTCGTCACGGTAGAATATCGTCCGGGCGGGCTCCTTGACTATTATGCCTATGACAGTCTTGGCCAGCGTATCCGGCATTGGAACAATGCGCCCGAAATGGCGGGCGACGTCGAAACCATCGACTACGACACCCAGGGCCGCGTCACCGCGACGCGCAGCTTCGGCGGCGACACGACCTCGACGACCTACACCTGGGACGCGACCATCGCCGCCGCCGGCATGGGCGTCATCACCGGCGGCTGGGCCGAAAATACGACGATGGCCAATGGCCGCATCCTTAATGAAAAGAGCGACATCTTCGGCCGCGCGACGTGGAAGAGCGACCTTGGCAACCATATCACGACCTGGGCCTATGACGCCGCCGGACGCCAGACGTCGAGCGTGATGGACGGCAACACCGCGACCTTCACTTATTACAACAGCGCCCTGATCGCCACCAACAGCGGCCCGAACGGCACCGCGACCTACACCTATGACAAGGCCGGCAACCGCCTCACCGAACAGCTCAAGGTCGGCGTCGTCACGATCAAGAACCAGAGCGCGACCTACGACGCGCTCGGCCGCCTCACCGGCTGGAACGAAGCCGGCACCGCCAAGTCGCCCGCCGCATCCACCACCAACAGCTATGACGCCAATGGTAATATCCGTATGACGCACAGCGAATATCAGACGATCGGCGCCACCGGCATCGCCTCGGGGACGATGACGAGCACCGATTACTGGTACCGCTACGACAGCTTGAACCGTCTGGTGACCGATCGGGGGATGCTGTCGGGCACCGCGGGCGCTGCGGGCACCACAATCGTGCGGCGCAAGATCGAGGAGGACCAGGGGGCGGCGGGCTCGGCACGGAGCCAGGACATCGCCTATGACCAGGCGGGTCAGCGGCAGAGCGTGACGACGACCTATCACTGGCGCGAGGCGATCGCCGACGACGGCCCGAAGATTATCTATCTCAACCATAATGAGACGCATGTCGAAAGCTACGCCTATGACGACGCCGGACGGCTGACGAGCGTCAACAAGGCGATCGACGGGGCGGCGGCGCAGCTCAAGTCATCGCTGAGCTACGACCTTATGGGGCGTCTGACGCAGCAGCAGGACTATGGCGGGCTGGGCGGCGGCACCTACACCGGGGTGAGCTACTCGCGCAGCATTGTCTACAACGCGAAGGGCCAGGTGACGTCGGACGATGTATCGAGCGCGCGCGAGCAGGTGGCGGCGGGGGCGTGGGACACCTTCCGTTCGGTGACGACCTACGGCTATGGTTCGGGCACGGGCTATGCGCTGGGCAGCGTGGTCACCCAGTCGGCGGTGAACACGAAGCTGGCGCCCGGAAGCTCAAGCTGGACGAGCCAGCCGGGGACGCTGACGACGACCGCTTACGCCTGGTACGACGGGGCGGTGCAGGATCTCGTCACCTATGACTATGACACGGGGTCGGGCAGCAATCCCATTTACCAGACCGATCTGCTGCTGAACGGGTTCGGCCAGATGACCGGAGCCGACGTTGATGACGGGGTGGCGAAGGACGTCGTCTATACGCTCGACGAAAATGGCCAGATCATCCGCCGCGACGAGAGCCGGACGGGCGCGCCATCGGAAGCGGCGCCGCACGAGGTCTTCTACCGCTTCGCCGGCCAGCAGATGGGGATGGCGGGGAACAATGGCACCGCCGACGTCTCCTACAGCCAGTCGATCGCCGATCGCGCCGCGGTGCGCCCGGCGACGAGTTCGAGCACCGCGGGGCTGTTCCGCAATGGGACCAAGACGGGCAATGCCGCCTATGCGAACTTCGCCGGAAGCTACGATCCCTACAACAGCGGCTATCAGGGGAGCGCGGGCGGCGCCTATACGGTGCGCGCGGGCGACACGCTGGCCAGCATCGCGGCGCAGCTGTGGGGCGACGCGAACCTCTGGTACAAGCTCGCCGCGGCGAACGGCATGGGCGCCAACAGCGCGCTCACCGAAGGGCAGAGCCTGACCATCCCGGTCGGCGTCACGCGCAATAGCCACAGCGCCGACACGTTCAAACCCTACGACCCCACCGACGCGCTCGGCGACCTGTCGCCGACCACCCCCAAGCCGCCCAAGAAGCCCAAATGCGGGATGCTCGGGCAGATATTGGTCGCCGCCATCGCCATCGGGGTCGCGGCATGGCTCGGGCCGCAGATGATCCAGGCGGCGCAGGGTGCGCTGGGCGCGCTTGGCGGCGCGATCGCGGGCGGTGCGGCGGCGGGTGCGGTCGCCTCTGCGGCGTCGCAAGGCGTCGGCATCGCGATCGGCGCGCAAAGCGGGTTCAGCTGGAAGAGCGTCGGCATGGCCGCGATCGCAGGCGGCATCGGCGGCGGACTGAGCGAGCTTGGTAAAGCAGCCGGTGCAGCGGGCAGCGTCTCCGACAAGATCACCAACATCAGCAAGGCGGCCAGCGGTGGTTTCGGGAGCGCTGTGCTCCGCGGGGCGCTCAGCAGTGCCCTGACCCAGGGTATCGGCGTCGCCACAGGCTTGCAGAGCAAGTTCGACTTCGCAGGCGTCGCGGCAGCGGGTATCGGCGCGGCGACGGGTTACGGGATGCGCACCGCAATGGACGGCCGATGGTCCTATGGGGGCGCCGACTTCCATGCGCCGCTTTCCAGCCTGGATCGTCTGGCCCAGGGAGCGGCTTCTAATGCAGCGACGGCGATTGCCGCCGCCGCGACACGTAGCGCGATCAGCGGCGACAGCTTCGGCGACAGCCTGATGCGTGCGCTGCCGGATGTGATTGGCAATACGCTCTACGAAAGCACAGTAGCGGGACTGGCGAGCGTGACGGCCTCCGGCTCGCGTCTGACCCGGCTCGCGCAGAACAATATCATATTTGACGGCGGCATCCCGATTGCCGGTGATCCCGAGATCGATCCGGCGATTGTCGCCAATGGACGGCGAATGAGCTTTTTTGAGAAGCTGGAGTTCGACGTCAGCGCTTCCTATGACAATCTCAAATCCTCGTTCGTCGGCCTGTATCGAGAAAGCCGCCTCGTCCGCGCACTCACGCCGCCGCAACTGGTGGCGACGGCGATTGCCGCCGATTATGTGGTCAGCGGCCGCATCGGCGAAGATGCCCGCGGGTTCAGCAACTGGGCCGGCCAACAGGTCAGCGGATTGCGGCAGGATTATATCGGGTTCAGCCGCGCGCTGAAGTCCCGGGCCGCGCCCGGACAATGGGCATCGATCGCCGCGATCGACTTTGGCGCCGGCATCGCCTTGGGCGCGCTCGACATGGCGGGCGCGCTCCCCGGGGCCGTCGCCAATCCGCTGGATACCGCAGGCGGCGTGGTCGGCAGCGTCATGGGCGGTGCGGCGGCATTGACCGACGCGGCGCTGATCCCGGACAGCCGTGGTGGTCATATGGTCCAGCAGGCAGCGGCGAACCTGCGCGCCATGGACACTACCCAATGGAACGTGGCGAGCGGCGAACTGGCGTTGGGACTGGTCGGCGGCAGCGCCGCTGCCAAGGTCGCCCTGCGCGGCGCCCCGGGCGTCGTCGGTGCCGCAGAAACAACGGGCTCGCGCATCATTTACGACGCTCCCATAGGCCCAGTTAGGCCCCATAAAAACTCGCTCGACTATGTTGGCGATACGCATGTCTATATTATTCGAGGGCCCGACGGGTCACTTCACAAGGTCGGGGAGTCAGCTCAGGGTGTAAGGGTTCGCGACGGAGCATCCATTCGTGCGGAACAGCAAGCGCGAGCTCTTCAGCGCGAAACGGGAGAATTTTACACAACTGAAATCCGTAAAAATTTCACTAGCAAGGCTGATGCAAGGGCCTATGAAACACGCTTTATCCAGACGTACGAACGCCTTTATGGCAAGCGCCCCCCGGGCAATCCACTTGATCGATAAGGACGGCATAAATGGCGCATAATCGGAAACTAGTGATTGGCGGTGTGGCTCTCACCATGGCAAAAATACCGGCCAAGCAAAATGGCGCTGCCGCCACTCGCGTTCGGGATGAGCTTGAGAAGGAAATGATTCAGTCCGGCTATCTCGAGAACGCGCCCTTCGGCTGGGTTGGATTGCTCGTACGCTATGGCTTGGTCGATGAGACCGAACCTCACTATGAAAAAATCAATCACAAGCATGGGGATTTGCCGCTCGCAATTGAGGTCGACACGCATCGGCTTCTGAACGCATCCGAAGACGAGATGGCAGCGGTGTATCGTAAAGCGGCGCTTATCGCTTTGGTTCATGCAGGTGAGAAATACGCGCTGAAGTATGGTCGGATGCAAGAGCTTCTCGCAGAAGCTTGATCGTCTTTCGCCGCAGAGAAAACTGTGGTTGGCGGCGGGCCCAGGCTACTTCCTGGCGAGGGCATGGTTGGAACTTACGACGATCTAATCGCATCAGGCACTAAAGGCGACGACATCACGCCACATCACATTCCTTCCAGCGCTCGAATGGAACTCGAGGGTGTCTCGCGAGGGAACGGTATCGCCATCAATATGGAGCATCCCCATCCTGGTGTCGGCGGTCGGCATAGGGCTACGTTCACCTATTTAACCAAGGCGGACATTGCTATGACGCCTCGTGAAGCGCTGGCAGCGGGTATATGGGATGCACGTCAGATTTACCGGGCCGAAGGGCTTTACACCCCTCAAATCCGGTCTAGCCTGCAAGAGGTAATACGGATGAACAAAGTCAACCATGTAACTATCTTAGTGAAGTGAGAGCGATGAGCGGTAACTATAAGCATTGCCTCGCCGACTTGCGACGCGAGATCGAAACGGGTGGGGCGCGTCCAGCTGTAATCGACATCGCCGTCCATGAGCTTTTGGCGGAAGGTGATGAACAGATTCCGGGCGATCTGCTATCTCTGCTGTCGGACAGCGCGGAATACGATGAGGGAATGTTTTCTCTCATCCACGCTGCCGAAGCATGCGAGGATGGCGTCTATATTCACGCCCTGCTCTCTGTCTTCCCCGGCCTTGTGTTATCATCGCCACGCTGGGCTTCGATTGTCTTGATGAGGGTGCTGAACGGCCCATCAGCTCAATCCGAGATGATAAAACAACTGCGCACCGCTCCCCCCCCGGTCAAGGAAGCAGTGCGCGAGATGTGTGACCGTATCAACTCGGTTAGCCCGCAGTTCTTGAGCAAGACCGTGCCGGTGACAGTCGCTGCTTCTGAATGAACATGCCTAGCGGGCGCATGGCGTCTGCCGGACAGCATTGTTGCCGCAGAAGGCGCGACTGACTTTATCGCAGGCCGGTTGGGTGGGGCAGGGCATCGATCGCCGCGATCGACTTTGGCGCCGGCATCGCCTTGGGCGCGCTCGACATGGTGGGCGCGCTCCCCGGGGCCGTCGCCAATCCGCTGGATACCGCAGGCGGCGTGGTTGGCAGCGTCATGGGCGGTGCGGCGGCATTGACCGATGCGGCGCTGATCCCGGACAGCCGTGGTGGTCATATGGTCCAGCAAGCAGCGGCGAACCTGCGCGCCATGGACGCTACGCAGTGGAACGTGGCGAGCGGCGAACTGGCGTTGGGACTGGTCGGCGGCAGCGCCGCTGCCAAGGTCGCCCTGCGCGGCGTCCCGGGCGTGGTCGGGGCCGCAGAAAGCGGATCAACGGTCGTCTGGAATAATGGCTGGCGCACTTTAGACGGCAAGTTCGCAAGCCCTCTCGGAACTGGTCGCGCGGGCGGCGGCGCGGAAGTCGGTGTATGGGACGCTATCGCGGCGAAGCCTGGTTGGAGTGTCCGTACCGGTAATGTTGCCGTTCGTGACGCTTCTGGTCAATTGCGGTATTACGACGGGATTGCAATCTCGCCTCGCGATCGGGTAAGTGGTCTCGAGGTCAAATCGGGAACTTCTACACTGACGGCACCACAGCGGATTTTTGATTCAACATTGAATTCGAAAGCTAATAATGTCGCGATTGGCGTCGGTCAAAGCAGGGGAATCACAGTGCAGCGCTCGATATTGATAAAGGCGACCGGGCAATGAACATGAAGGACGAAATCAAGGCTTGCCTGATTGCGAGCATGGAAATGATGCTTGACCCATACATGATCGAGCATGGTTTTTCACGCCATGCCAAAAGCCTTGTCTATAAGCGGCACCTGCAAGGCTCAAAGCAAATTATTGATGTGACCGTCCAAGTGCATCCCAAAGACAACCCCAGCGCTGCCGCAGCTGTTTATCCGATAATGGAAGTAGAGGTGCCAGCGGTCGATAGCGTCCTACAAGATATGATAGGTGATAATCTCGGCCTGCTGGAAGGCGTGACGAAAGGGTTGTCAAACCAACCAATTGAGTTCACTTCCCAGAAGGCTGAAAAAGCGCGCTGGTATGTATATCAGTCGGATTCGGTGCCGGATATCATTGAAGGCATCAAAATGTTCATCGATCGTTGGACAATACCTTTTTTAGATGTCTATGTGACACCCGAGGATATAGTTGCCGCTGATGAACGGGGCGATGGTCGCATGGTGGCGGACCGTGCTCATCGGATGCGCGTTGTCGCAGCTGCTCTTGTTTGCAATCGGAAAGATTATGCTCAGGCTTTGATGGAAAAGCGGCTCGGAGCACTTGGCGCACGGCGACGTTACCAACAAGTGTATGACTATATTCAGCAAGCTGCCTGAATTACGGTGACAGGAATTACGGGGAATTACGGCGAGAGGTGCAAAAACCCCTAAAAAGCTGTCACCGCAAAAACCGCTGTCCTACAAAACCGCGCTGCTTTAGCCTCCTCGCGATGCTGCACTCTGCCTCTCTTTCATCCTCGCTTTGCTCCCGCGTGCTTGGTCACGCGCCCGGGGCACAGCCCTTCGACAGGCTCAGGACAGGCTTTCGCGAGGCGACCCCATCAGGAGCCGAAAACGAGGGGTATGTGGCGTGACCTTTGGGATAAACTTGCGAGGCTCTCGCCAAACTGTCGTGCTATCGGAAGGGGGGGCAAACTGATTGCGTAAGTCATTGATGGTGGCAAATTAGACAACGTAAGCCAGCCGCCTCTCGGCGACGAATGGCGGCGACGGCGTGTGGAAGCTTTTCGGCTATGACAAGAATGGCAACCAGACGCTGGCGATCACCAGCGCGGGTTACGACCTGAAGAACAAGACGTTCGACCAGGCGTTCGCCGAGATAGCGAGCGCCACCAATGGTGCAAAGGTGAACGCGACCTACACGGTCTACGACAAGCGTGGTCTGGCGACGGCTGTCGTCGAGGAAGGGCGCCAGCTCACCGGTACGAGCGACAGCCAGCGGCTGACCACCAGCCGCCGCTACAACGCGTTCGGCGATGTGCTGACCGAAAGCGATGCCCGCGGCGGGCTGACCAGCTACGCCTACAACAATATCGGCAAGCTGACCCGCAAGGAGGGGCCGACGGTAGAGGTCACCTATGAAAATGGCGCGACGCAGTGGATCAAGCCGGCGACCGATTATTATTACGACAAGGCGGGCCGCCTGGTCGCCTGGTGCGACGCCAATGGCGACTATGCCGCGGGCGGGACGAGCAGCAACGGCGCGAGCAAACTCGCCGACAAGGGCAATCTCACCCGACTGGCCTTGCTCGCCGGCACTGGCTATAACGGCAGCGCCGCGCTGGTCACCGCCGAAACCCACGCCGACGGCGGGGTCAAGCGGACCCAATATGACATCCACGGCATGGCACGCACCCTGATCGACGAAGTCGGCCGCACGACGACGCAGCTGTTCGACCGGCTGGACCGCGTCGTCCAGGTCAACCATGCGGGCGGGCTGACCGACTATTACGGCTATGACAGCCTCGGCCAGCGCACGCAGCATTGGAATAATTACCTCGGCAGCGGCGACAAGGAAACCACCGACTACGACGTCCAGGGCCGCGTCACCGCGACGCGCAGCTTCGGCGGCGACACGACGACGACCAGCTACGCCTGGGACGCGACGATCGCCGCGGCCGGCATGGGCGTCATCACCGGCGGCTGGGCCACTACCGCCAGCACCAATGCCGATCGCACGTCGACGTCTGATTATATTTTCGCCACCGTTGAAAAGGCTGACACCTTCGGCCGTACCGTTGATCGGATCGATGCCGGCGGGCAGGATTTCGACTATATCTATGATATTAGCGGGCGCCTGATCACCGAAAACAGCCAGGATGTCTTTGGCACGGCGCAACGCCGCAAGACCTATTCCTACTTCAATACCGGCCAAATCGCATCGATCGTCAGCGGCATTGCTGCTACCAACACGACCTTTAAGCGCGATACCACCACCTATAGCTATGATGCGGCGGGCAACCAGATAAGCGAGCGCCTGTTCCACGAATGGGGCAAGTTCACGCCGGGCGGCTGGGATCACAGCAACCCGCAGGAGCCTAATCCATATCCGCCAATCTATGAGTCGGGCAGCGAACTGCGCAGCAATGGCATCGCGACCTATGATGCATTGGGCCGCATGATCCGCTATCGCGACCTTGCCGCTTCGGGCGCCGACAATGTCGACAAGCGCTGGGATTATGACGCGACCGGCAACGTCCGCAAGATCGGCACCGTCTATCGGGCGATGCAGGCAGGCGGGACGCTTTCGGCGACGACCAGCAGCGTCGATCAATGGTATCGCTACGACAGCCTGAACCGGGTTGTCACGAGCAAGGGCATCTTGAGCGGCGGGGTGATCGTTCGCGGGACGAGCGGCACCGATCTCACCTATGATCAGGGGAATCAGCGCCAGTCGGCGCAAACGGGTTCGGCAGCGCAGGAAATTTATATTTACAACAATGCCGGGCTCGTCACCACAGTCGTCATCGGCGGGGTGACGCGGGCGACGACCAGCTTCGACATTGCGGGCAATATCACCGGGCAGGTCGAGAAGGACGCGAGCGGGACGACGGTCTGCAACCGCTACGACATCGTCTATGACGCGCGGGGGCTGGTGCTGGCGGAAAAGACGGCGACGAAGGAGGGTGGCGACTGGATCTATGCCCATATCGCCAACTATTATTCGGCTGAAGGCACGGGGAGCACGCCGGCGGCGATCGGCTCGGCATCGACGGCGGGTACGGCGACGGGCAATCTTGCTAAGCCGCTGCGCGATAGGAGAGGACGGTCGTGTACAGCCGGGACGCCTGGTATGATGCGAAGAGCCAGTTGCTCGAAGACTATAGCTCGACGAAGAAGGGCAGCGACGTCTTCACCTCGCGGACGGGCTATGACTATGGCGTCGGGTCGGGCTATGCCTTGGGCAGCATCGTCGCTCAACCGTCCGACAATCACAAGAATGGCGACGAAAGGATTGCAGTGACAGTTTACTTAACCCCTAAATTCCGTCGCTAAGGCCCGAGAAAAACTGCTGCCCCACCCCATAATTCCAACGTAATTCTAAACTGTCATCGTAATTCCGTATTCATGTTCGAGCAGATTTTGGTCGCCGCGATGCGATTGCGATCGGGGTGGCCATCTACGACAATGTCGACACAGTCAGTCCGAAATGGATACGGTTCTTGTCGCTTAACCGCTCGGTTCGTCGCGATATCGCATTGTCGCTCTTGACGGGAGCAAGTCGGCGGACGATCTGTTAACCATGTTTTGGGGGCGGAACTTTGGGCAACTTGATCGACGCAGCGGCTTCTATTCTGTCGAATACCGAGAAGCGGCTCGGCACTATATCGAATAATATAGCAAATACATCTACGCCCGGATTCAAGCGAATTATCTCCAATTTCGTAGAAAAATCGAGTGCGAATCGCGGAATTATACTTGGTCCGATTCAGATGTTCGGTAGCGATGTTTCACAAGGAACGTTGAAGAACACCGGAAACTCACTTGATATTGCGATTTCGGGCGATGGGTATTTTCTGATTCGCCGGGGCGATCAATATTTCCTGACCCGGTCGGGCCGCTTTTCGCGCGGTCCCGAAGGGGTGCTGCGGAATGCGGAGGGGCTTGTGTTGCAGTTCGCCGGTGGCGTTGACGCGGCGGTCGAAAGCGATGCGGTGGAAATTTTAAGCGACGGCACTCTGCTCGACCAGGGGGCCGCGGTCGGCCGGATCGGCGTATATGCGGCGCCGGGCGGCGCGTCGGGGCGGGCGGGGGGCGGTCTCTTGCCCCTCGCGGGCGAACCGGCCGAAATCGACGAGGGCGCGTTCGAAATCCGGCAGGGAATGCTCGAATCGTCGAACGTGGTGCTGAGCGACGAAATGGTCGCGCTCATGGCGAACACGCGGCAGGCCGAGGGGGCAGCGCAGTTGGTACGGACCTATGACCAGCTTATCGGACAGGCGATTACGACTTTTGCGAGGGCGGGACGATGAACGGGGCAATGGATATCGGCGCGGTCGCGCTGCGCGCGCAGCAGCGCGCACTCGATACGATCGCCAACAATGTGGCTAATGTGAACACGCCGACGTACAAGCGCGTCGACACGACTTTTTCGGAAGTGATGGGGCGGCAAATCCAGCCGGTCAGCCAGACCGCGCTGCTCGCCGCGCAGGAGATGCTCCCGGCAGGCGGAGTGCGCTTTTCGCCGCAGGAGATGCTGTTCCAGCAGGGCGAAATCCGCACCACCGGGAACCGTCTCGACCTTGCGATCGACGGCGCAGGATTCATCGAGCTGCTTGGCCCCGACGGCCAACTGCTGTTGTGGCGCGGCGGCCGGCTCAAGCTGCTTGAGGACGGCATGCTCGCGAGCGACAGCGGCCATGCGCTGCGGGCGAACATTGTGGTTCCCGACGACGCGACCAATTTGACGATCACGGCGGAAGGGGTTGTAAAGGCCGACCTTCCCGAAACCAAGGGCGCCGAACTGGGACAGATCGCGCTGGTCCGCGTCGCGACCGAAGGCGATGTCGAACGCCTTGACCGCGGTCTTTACCGGCCCGCCGACGATGCGCGGTTGATCGACGCGCGGCCGGGCGAGGATGGCGCGGGGCTGTTCGCGCAGGAACGCGTCGAAAATTCGAATGTGCAGCTGACCGAGGAAATGGTCGACCTGCTCACCGTCCAGCGCGCGTTCGCCGCGAGCGCGCAGATCGTCCAGGCAGCCGACCAACTCGCCGGAATCACGAACAGCCTGAAGCGGTAACGGCGATGCTTTCTGTCCTGCTGCTTCAGGCAGCAACGCTTATCCCCGCAACCCCGGCTGCCGGCGCCACGCTTCTCCATGTCGACGGCGACTATCTGACGCTTGCGCATCTCGCTGCGCCGGGCGACATTCCGGCGGCCGCAGGTGGCGACTTCCGGCTTTTGAAGGCGCCCCACGGCGTAAGGAGCATCGTCCTGACGCTGGACGACCAGAAGCGATTGCTCCATCGTCGACTGCCGGTGTTTCGGATCGCTCCCCGAACCCAGCACGATGTCCGCGTCGAATTTGCGCGATCGGTGAACGGCAACCGCCGCGCCCCTTGTCTCGCGCTCAATCAACCCATCGGTGTCGGTGATCCCGTCGATCGGGCGCAGGCCAGCGTCGTACCGTGCGACCATATGAAGCGTCGGGTGCTGTTATCGTACAGCGAGGATGCCGGGGCGCCCGCGGCGCGCGTGGCATTGCCTGCCGGAGCCTATCTCGGGCCGGTCTTGCTGCCCCTTAAACTACCGCATCGGCGCGGAAGCGAAATGACCCTTCGGACGCGTGTCGGCCCGGTGACGGTCGAGCGCTCGGCGCGCCTCGTCCAGGCAGGGCGTCCAGGTCGCAACGCTTTCGTTGCGCTGTCCGACGGACGCGTCGTCGCGGCGCCCCTACCGGCGGAGGAAGGGAATGGCGACGATGCGAGCTGAAAGGCGCTGGCGATCGGGAGCGGTGCTGGCGGCCATGTCGCTGTTGCTGGCGGCGATGCCGGGGGCGGCGGAGGATCTTTACAAGGGCGGGGGATTTCCGGCGATCGCGTCCGATATCAAGGCCGCCGGCGTCGGCGACGCCGTCACGATCGTTATCTTCGAGAACGCCAGCGCGTCGAACCGCGTGACGAACCGCTCGAGCAAGAAAACGCAGGTTCAGGGTGGGCTCAGCGCCGGATCGATCGACGAACATGGCAGCCTCGACTTCGGGGGCGGCTTCACTGGCACCGGCGAAGTCTCGCGGTCCGAACAGCTCGTCGCGCGGATCACCGCGCAGGTCACCGGCATGGCCACCAATGGCGACATGATGATCGAAGGGCAGCATAATATGCTGATCAACGGCGAGAATCGGAATATCCGGATCCGCGGCCGCATCCGCCCCGTCGACATCATGAGCGACAACAGCGTGGTCTCCTCGCGGATCGCCGACGCCCAGATCAGTTTCGACGGCAAGGGCTTTGTCAGCCGCAGCGCCAAACCAGGCCTGCTCAACCGCATCTTCGGCTTCCTCGGGATCGGTTGAGATGCGAAAGATCGTGATCCTCCTTGCCGCGATGCTGATGGCGCTTTCGCACGCGCCCACCGCGATGGCTGCGCCGGGCGAGGTGCAACTCACCGCGCTCGGGCGCTTCAGCGGCTGGCGCCAGAATGCGCTCATCGGCTATGGCCTCGTTACCGGTCTTGCCGGTTCGGGGGACACGCGGCGCAGTGACGTGACGCGGCAGGCGTTGCGTAACGTGCTGGCGCGGCTCGGCACCGTCGTGACCGAGGAGCAGATCAGCAGCCGCAACGTTGCGGTGGTGATCGTGACCGCGATGCTGCCCGCATCGGCCAATCCTGGCGACCGGATCGACGTCACTATCTCGTCGATCGGCGATGCGCGTTCGCTCGCCGGCGGAACCTTGCTCATGACGCCGCTGCTCGGCCCCGACCAGCGCCCCTATGCGCTGGCGCAGGGACCGCTCACCGTCGGCGGCTTTGATTTCGAGGCGAATGCCAACCGGCAGCAACGCAATTATCCCACATCCGGAATGGTGCCCGGCGGCGCGACGGTCGAAACTGCGGTTGACGCGTCGGTGCTGAATGACCGCGGCGAGATCAGCTTCCTGCTGACCGACCCCAGCTTCACCACCGCGGAGCGGATCGCGACGCGGATCAACGCGACGATGGGATCGGGGACAGCAAACGTCCGCAACGCCGATGAGGTCGTCATCCATTTCGGCGGCAACCGGGCCGGGCTCGCGGCGTTCGTCGCCTCGATCGAGGCTCTCGCGGTCGCGCCCGACCGGCCGCAGCGTATCGTGATCAACGAACGGACCGGGACCATCGTTGCCGGGGGCGACGTGCGTGTATCGAGTGTCGTCGTGTCGCAGGGCGATATCAAAGTCGCGGTGACGACCGAAAATTATGCATCGCAGCCATCGTTCATCGGCGGCTTCGCCTCCGACGTGCAAAGCCTGATCGTCAGCAACACCAAGCTGGAGGTCGACCAGGGCGGCAACGACCATGCGATGCGCTTTCCCGACAGCAGCGTAGCGGCGCTCGTCGAGGGATTGTCGCGCGCGCGTGTCGATACACGGCGCACGATCAGCATCCTGCAGGCCATGAAGGCCGCAGGTGCCCTCCATGCCGAAATCATCGTTCAATAGGATAATGTGATGGATCCGATATCCGCCTCGTTAATCTCCAAAGCCCTCGACGGCCTGCATTTGCGCGCCGCAGTAATCGCCGAGAATATCGCCAACAGCAATTCTATCGGTTTTCAACCGCGCGGGGTCGCGTTCGAACAGGAATTGCGTGCAGCAGCGTCGCAGGGCCTGAAAGCGATCAACGACAGCCCGGCGAAGATCATGCCGCTGTCCGACGAACTTGGCGATCGTGCGGTGCGGCTCGACATGGAAATGGCAGAGGCGGCGCGAACGTCGACGCGCTATGCCGCGTTGATCGATATCCTCGGCCGCCAGATGCAAATCGAGCGCACAGCGATCCGGGGAGGCCAGTGATGGATGCTTTCGCCATCAGCATGAGCGGTATGGACGTCGAATGGCAGCGGTTGCAGGTCATTGCGCAGAATATCGCCAGTATGAACACCAGCCGCACTGGCCCGGCCGGCTATCTGCCGCGCAAGCTGGTGTCGGGCCCCGCAACCGGATTCAACCGTCTCGTCGATCAGGGACTGGCACCGCGACAGGGCGCGATGCGGTCCGATCGGGCGCCGCAGGGGGTCGCCGTCTATGAAATCGCCGAGGTCACCGGCGGCGTGCGCGAGGTTTATGATCCCCGCCACCCCGACGCCGATGAGACAGGATATGTGACCTATCCGGCGATCAGCCAAGCCGAAGAAATGACGCTGATGGTCAAGACGAGCCGCGCCTATGAAGCGAATATGGTGGCGATGTCGGCGGCGCTTCAAATGTATAGTGCGGCACTCCAGATCGGCCGCCAGTCATGACCGCGGTGCTGCCGATTTCACCGGCATCGGTGTCGATATCGATCGACCCTGCGGCGGGCGCATTTGGAGCGGCGCCGGCAAAGGCCGCGACGACACCAGCCACATTCGAATCGCTCCTGACCGGTGGGCTACAGGCCGTCGATGCCAAGCTCGCACGCTCGGAGGCCTTGGTTCGTCAGTTCACCGTCGATGACACGCTCCCGTTGCACCAGGTCACGATCGCGCTCGAAGAGGCGCGGCTGGCGGTGGAAATGGCAATGCAGGTGCGCGCGCGGTTGGTCGAAGGGTACCGCGAACTCATGAACATGCAGCTTTGACGATACACCATGGTCGACGTCCAAAAATCTGAATCGCAGCGTGTTTTCCGTTTCGGAGCGATTAGTTTCGCGGTGCTGGTCCTACTGCTTCTGCTGTCTTATTATCTGTTTTTGGCCAAGGACTATTCGGTCCTTTTCGAAAACCTGCGTGAATCCGATACGTCGGCGGTGACCGCCGAACTCGACAAGCAAGGTATCGCGTACAAGCTGGCCGACGATGGGCATAGCGTGCTCGTCGACCGCGACGCGGTCGCGTCGGCGCGGGTCGCGGTCGCTGCCGCGAATGTACTGGCGGGGGGTGAGGTCGGATTCGAACTGTTCGACGATTCGGACATCGGCTTGTCCGAGTTTTCGCAGAAGATGAATTATCTGCGCGCGCTGCAAGGCGAGCTGACACGGACGATCATGGCGATGGAGGGTGTCCGGTTCGCGCGCGTCCATCTCGCTCTTCCCGAGCGCAGCATCTTCCGTAACGAACAAGCGCATCCATCGGCCGCGATCACCGTCCAGACGACCGACGGTCGCCCGTTGGCGCCCAGCCGCGTGCAGGGACTGCAACAACTTGTCGCCGCTTCCGTGACTGATCTTTCGCCCGAACAAGTGGTCGTTCTGGACGATGCGGGCATGACACTCAGCGCGGCACCGTCCGCCATGGCCCTCGGTTCGGGGCTTACCGAACGCGCGGCTTTCGAGCAATATTCGCAGATCAAGGCGAGCAATGCGATCGAGGAATTGATGCGCGGCCACCCGTTCGAGTTGATCGTTTCGGCGCGCGCCGGAAGCGCCGCCATGACATCGGCGTCTGAGAATGACGCGAAAACCGGTTCAACATCGCACATGCAGATCATCGTCCGCACGATCGATGCACTGCCGCCGGCCGATCAGAACGACATTTCGACGCGCATTGTCGAGGATCTGGCACTCGATCTCGGCGCGGGCGACAGCGTGACGTTCCAGACCGGTGTCGTCCGCCCCCGCGCCACCCCCATGGCCTCGGCCGCCCAGCCGGCGATCGACTGGGACCGGACATCGCGCGAAAGAGCGAGCGAGCCCGCGTCGTCCTTCGCGTTGCCGCATGGCCTGCTGGCGAACCGCTGGCTGTGGCTTTTGACGGGTTTGATTGCGGTGGTCCTGTGGCTCGTCTGGCGCCAGCGCGGATCGTTGAGCGATGATGAGCGACAGCATTTCGCTACCGTGCTGAGCGAGGAACTCGACGCGTTTCGGGCCGAGCGCAATGAGTGACGCATCGCCGACGCTCCAGCGATGGCACAGCCTGTCGCGTTCGGATCGCAAGGCTATTCTTGCACGGCTGGATGACGACCAGCGCCGCGGCCTGATGGCGATGATCGATGTCAGGAATCGCGCGGCGCAAGCGCCTTCACCAACAGACATAGGGATGAAAAATTGGGCGATGTTTTCGTCGCCGCTCTCGCAGCTTTTACATGAACTCGAGGGGCAAACAGAGGCACCGCCGGCCGAACTGCGAATGACTCTCGCCGCCGCCGAACTGCTCCTCGCGTCAGCGCATCAAATTCGCGACGGCGGCGCAAAGGAAGAGAGCTGGCGGGGCCAGATCGGAAGGCGGTGGCGGCAATGGCTGAAGGACATGAATCTGTGACCGCGCTGATCAAAGGCGATGATCCGAGTGGCCTCTTGCTGGTCCGCTCGCTCGGCACGTCGCCCGGCGTCGTGCTAGCTCCGGCCTCGTCCGCCGCGCTGCCTCCCGAAACGGACGACTGCACGCCTCAGCTCGAAACGGCGCTGAGCGAGGCTCGCGACGACCTGGCAGCACTTCGCCGGCAGCATGCCGCCGATATCGAAAAAATCCGAGCTGGAGCGCATGCCGAGGGTGTCGCCGAAGGCGTGAGACGGAACGGGCTGTTGCGCGAAACGCTCGCCAAAGCGGCGACGCGGGCGGAGGCGACGATGAGCGAGGCGTTGCAGGCATCGTTCACTCTTTCGCTGGCGATCACCCGATCTGCGTTGGGGCAGATCTTTGCCGATCAGGAGCAGTGGCGAGCCATGGTGGCGGATATTATTGGCGTCCGCCGCGCGCAGATCGATCGCGATCTTCTGCTCGGCATCCGCGTGAGCGCGAAGGACTTTCCGAACGAGGAGAGTATCGCCGGAATCGCCTCCGATAAGGGTCGCGTGACAATCGTCGCCGATCCGGGGTTGGCCAGCGGCGAATGCGTGTTTGAATTGCGGCTGGGCGAGATGGAGGTCGGTCCCGTGATGCAGGGACGCAATTTGCTCGCTTTCCTCGACCGGCAATTGATGAGCGGGAAGGCGCCATGACTTCGGCTTTGCTCCGCAACATCGCCGCGCAGGATTTCGCCGAATATCGCGGCCGGGTGACCCGCCTTTCGGGCGCGCGGATCGAAGCGGACGGCCCATTGTCGCGGCTGGGCGACTATTGCGAAATCGAAACAGCTACCGGGGATGATGTGCTGGCCGAAGTGGTGGTGGTCGAACCCGAACGCCTCATTCTGATGCCGCTCGCGGCGAGTTCGGCGGTCTCGCTGGGCGGACGGGTCGTTGCCTCGCAGCGCTTTTCGCGCTTCATCGTCGGGGATGGCCTCGCAAATCGTGCGCTCGACGCGCTTGGCCGGCCAATCGACGGGCAGGCCGATCCGGCCGATGTGGAATCGATCGAGCGCCGGTCGGTGCTGGCGGCGGCGCTTGACCGGGTGACGCCCGACCGGCGCATCACGACTGGCCTTCGCGCCATCGACATGCTGCTTCCGATTGGCGAAGGGCAGCGGATCGGCATTTTCGCCGCCAGCGGGGTCGGCAAGACCAGCCTCGTCGAACAACTGTCACGGCAGATCGAATGCGATCATGTCATCCTGTGCCTCGTCGGCGAACGCGGGCGCGAAGTTGAGGCGCTGTGGTCGGGGCATCGCGACAAGCCAGCGGGAGCGGCGACGACGATCGTCGCCGCGACGTCGGATGAAAGCGCATCGATGCGTGTGCGTGCGGTCGAACAGGCGCTTGCCATGGCCGAACATTGGCGCGGCAAGGGCCGGCACGTCGTGCTGTTCATCGACAGCGTCACGCGCCTCGCGCTGGCGCTCCGCGAAGTGGGCCTTGCAGCGGGCGAGCCGCCCACGCTGCGTGCGCTGACCCCCAATGTCTTTTCCGCCCTGCCGAAGATCGTCGAACGGTGCGGAGCGATCCGTGGCGGGGGCGCCATTACCGCGATTTTCACCGTGTTGAGCGAAACCGACGACGTCGACGATCCGATCGTGGAATTGATGAAGTCGCTGCTTGACGGCCATGTCATCCTGTCGCGGCGTCTCGCCGAAAAGGTGCATTTTCCGGCAATCGACGTGGGCAGCAGCGTCAGTCGCCTTGCTTCGCATCTGCTTGATGGGGACGCGCTCGATCTCTCACGCCAAGTACAGACGATCCTTGCCGAATATGCGGAAGCGCGGACGATGGTCGAGAGCGGCATCTACCGCAAAGGGAGCAGCGCGGCGATCGACCGGGCAATCGAGATAATACCGTTGCTGAACGAATTTTTGCGGCAGCCGGCTTCCGAACATGCCGATCCTGGCGCTGCTACGCGGCAATTGCGCGCACTGTTGGTCGACGGACCGACGCATGGATAGGCGGCGCACACTGGGCAAGCTGACACAGCTTGATACCGTCCAGCGTCTTCAACTCGCAGACGCACGACTTTCGCTTGCTGACGCGATGGATGGGCTTCGTATAGCCGGCGAACGCACGTGCGCAAGCGTGCGCGAGCTGCAACTGTCCGAAACCGAGTTCGACGGCATTCTAAGCGCAATATCGTTCGATCCCGATGCGTTGCGGCGCGCCGCCCATGCGATCATGATTGCCGAAAAGAAAGTCACGGAGCGCCGCGAAATCGAAGATCTGGCGCGGCAGGCCGAAAGGGATAAGCGGACGGGCTGGCATCAGCAACGGTCACGGCTGTCGGCGATCGAGCGGCAGCGCCGCAACGTCGAACGCAAATTGGCGCAAATCAGGGAAGATAGGGCTGCGATCGATGCCCTGGCGCTTGCTGCCGAGCGGGAGCGAGGGTCATGACCATCGCCGCCTCGGGCCAATCCGCGCCAACTCCGTCGCAGCCAAAGGATGCTCCGCGCCCAACTGGGCAGAGGGGAGGCAAGCAGGGCAAAGGCGGGTTTGCAGCTATGCTGGGCAGCGCGGGCGCCGCGTCGCCGCTGACCTATCGTCAGCAGGATAATGGAGCGGAAGAGGCGGTCAGTTTTGCTGCGAGGCCGCTGGTCGCGCCGGCGTCGGTGGCAGCGAAAGGCGAAACCGGTCGCAGCGGCGATGCCGGTCAGCGCCTCGCGAAATCGGATGATATCGCCCCGGTTGCGGATGACGGCGCGGCCGCAGAAGCGTCGAGGGTGCGCCGAGGGGTGTTGCAACCGGAAACCCCGGGCCAACGCCCGGCTGTAACGGGCGCAGGAGCGGGAGAGCGTCTCGCTGCGTACCGCACAGCCGGTGCAACGGACCCGGGCGTTACTCCGTTGCCCGCCGCCCCGCAGGCGCACCGCCGCGCGCTGGGTGACGGGATCATGGCTGGCGCCCCCGTCGGACCGAGCAAGCAGAGCGGCATGACCCGTGGCGCAGTGCCAACGACGTTCGACCTTGGCGACGGCGTCAAAATCCATCTTGCCGCTGACGCCGCAAGCCTGCGCGTGCTGGTCCGCGGCGCGCGGCTCGACGCGCAGGAGCGCGGCGAGGTGACGACGCGCATCATCAGACTGTTGCGCGGCCACGGCGTCGCGATTTCGAAACGATCGATCGAATTTGACGGAGGCACGAACGGATGATGCAGGGGGTTGATCCGATCGGAGGTCCCGCGCCCGGCGCGGCGAGCGGCAAGGGAAATGCGACAGACGCGTTCGGGCTCAGCTTTGAATCGCTGCTCAAGATCGTGCTGACGCAGCTGACCTATCAGGATCCGCTGAAGCCGATGGACAATTTCCAGTTCGTCTCGCAGCTCGCCCAGTTTTCGCAGATCCAGCAGGCGCAAACGACGAACGACAATCTGAAGGCGCTCGTGTCGGCGCAAGCCACGTCGCAAGCGGCGAGCCTGCTCGGCAAGCAGGTCGATATTCCGGCGGGTGCATCGGTCATCAGCGGCAAGGTAATCGCGGTCGCCTTCGCCGATGGGCTACCCAATCTGACGCTCGAACTCGAGAATGAGCAGACGGTCAGCAATATTCCGCTCAGTTCGGTGACGCAAATCAGGGAGGATGATTGAGATGTTCGGCGCCATCTACATCGGGCTTAGCGGTCTGACCGCCTATTCGAACGGGCTCAAGGCCGTCAGCAACAATGTCAGCAACCTCAACACGACGGGTTTCAAATCGGCCAACGTGACCTTTTCCGATATTTACGGGACGGGAAGCCAGGGCGGTCTGGAATATGGCTATGGTTTCGGCGGCGGCGGTCATGGTGTCGGCCTCAACGCACCGACGATCAATTTCAGCCAGGGCGAACTGCGTCAGACCGACCGCGATCTCGACCTCGCGATCGACGGCAACGGCTTTTTCGTGCTCCAGGATGGCGACCAATATTATTATACCCGCACTGGCAGCTTCGCCGTCAACGATGAAGGCTTCATCACCCTGTCGGGCACCGATTATCGCTTGGCGGTGCTCGACGACAGCAGCCGCCCCGTCAGCCTCAATATCGATGCTTCGCGGACCAGTGCGCCGGCGGCGACCAACCGGATCAAATTCGCCGACAATCTGTCGAACACGGCGACAAGCTACACGATCCCCGACGTGAAGGTTTATAATGCGCGCGGCACCGAAAGCGTGTGGAAGATCGCCTTCTCCCGGACCGAAACAGTGTCCGACGTCTGGACGGTGAAGGTCACCGATGGCAAGAATCGCGATATCGGGTCCAAAACGTTGAAATTCGTCGGCAGCATGATCGATCCGACGACGTCGACGCTGTTGTTTGAAGACAGCGCCAATGGCCTCAACGTGACCTTCGACTTTTCGTCGAACGTCGTCTCCTATTCCTCGGGCAGCGTTTCGACGCTGCGGACGGCCGAAGTCACCGGTAACCCGGCAGGGACGATCGCGAAGCTTGCGGTCAATCAGGACGGCAAGCTGGAAATCACCTATACGAATGAGAAGAAGCAGGAACTCGGCGCGGTGGCGATCGCCGATTTCCGCGATCCGCAACGCCTTGAACAGCGAAGTAACGGCCTTTTCGTCTCCGACGGCTATGGTCGGCAGCAATATCTGGCGGTCAGCGATACGCGCGTCGGCAGCATTTTGTCGAAGCGCCTTGAGGCATCGAACGTCGACCTGTCGGGGCAATTCGGCGATCTCATTCTCATCCAGCGCGGCTTCCAGGCTTCGTCGCAGATCATCAGCGTATCGAACGATATGATCCAGCAATTGTTCGGAATTCGGGGCCAGGGATGATGATGGCGGTTGCACGGCCATGGCTGCCTGAAGGGGCAATGACGTCGTCGCAAGCCGCCAGCGCGATCGGCGCGACGATCGGCGGCTGGGTCCGGCACTGGTTTCATGCGCCGGCGCTGCGCGCGGCGCCGCGGTGGGTGCGTTGGCCGTTGCCGGCGGGTGAGGGGAATGAAGGCTGGTCCCTGCCGCGGCCGCTGTCGTCGTGCATATCGGTTCAATGCCGGGTCGACGTGCTCGATATCATTGGCCACGCCCTGATTGCCATTTCCAGCTTGCGCGACCATCAACATGCTAATGACCGGCGGCTTTTGCGGTCCGCCGCCAGCCATGTTCTCGCCGACCTCGACGATCGGCTCGCGCCTTTGGTGGTTGAACTGAATATTCCCAAACCTCAACCGGAAGGCGGTCGCTCCGCATCGCTTTTTTGCCTTTCGATCGAGGATGATGCCGGACATGACGTGATCCGCGTCCTCGCTGATCCCACCGTTGTGATCGCGTTCGTCAAGCAAGACATGAAGGGCTCGAAGGACGATGCCCGCTTGACCGGCCGCGTCGATGCGGTCGCCGATGCGCGCATTGCGTGCGCGGCGCTACTCGGACGCGCAACCCTGGCTTATGCGGACGTGCGCGGGCTTGCCGTCGGCGATGTCGTCGTCCTCCAATCCAGCCGCGATGCCGGTTGCGACTTGCTTGTCGAAGGAAAGGTGGCGGCGCACGGGGCTGTCCGGATCGCGGCTGCCGACAATGATACATTCTTCTCCCCAATTAGGACGACATAGTCGATGACGAAAATGCAAATGGCTGAGAGCGACAGGAAGCAGGACGCTTCGCTTGCGCTCGATCATGTTTCGGTTGAAATCGAGGCCGTGCTCGGCGCTACATCGATGACGATCGGCGAATTGCGTGCGCTGGCCAAAGACGAGGTCGTCCAGCTCGCGGCTTCGCTGGCTGATCCGGTCGAATTGCGCGTGAACGGCCGCGCGATCGGCGTGGGCGAGATTGTCGCGGTGGGCGAAAGCTTTGGCGTCCGCATCACGCGCATCGGCGCGTGATGGCAAAGGGCGCTCCATCGCGATGAATGTGATTGTGCTGCTGATGCTCAAGGGCGCGACGGCGCCCGATGACGGGGCGCTTGGTGCCGGCATTTCCTTGTGGAGGGTGTTCGGTGCCTGGTTGCTGTGCATCGGGATCGCGGTGCTGCTCATCCTCGCGCTGCGGCGGGTTCGCGCGGGGCGGGTGAACGCTGGAATAGGCTCGTTCCTTCCGCGCGGTCTCGGCGCCGGCGCACGCGCCATCGAAATCGTCGAAACGCGCCGGGTCAACATGTCGGTCGACCTTTGTATCTTCGATTATGATGGCGAGCGCTACCTGGTCGCGGTCGGAGCTGGTGGATCGACCCTGCTCGACCGCTCGCCGCTGCGTTCGCCGGATTCCGGAGAGGCCGAGCGATGACCGGGCGTCGCTTGGGGCTGTCGCTGATCGTGCTGGCGGGGTTGGGGGTTTCGGATATTGCCTGGGCTGTGACCGACATCGTCCCGAATATCCCGCAATCGGGAAGCAGCGGGGTCGTCCGGACTGTGCTCGTCCTGACCCTGATGGCGTTTCTGCCAACGCTGCTGATTTGCACGACCAGTTTCCTGCGGATCATCGTGGTCCTCGCCATGGTACGCCATGCCTTCGCCATGCCGCAGACTCCGCCCAATGCGGTGCTGACCAGCCTGGCGCTGTTCATGACGATCTTCACCATGGGCCCGGTGCTGGGCCAGGTGAGCGCGGCCGGGCTTCAGCCCCTGCTCGATGGCAAGTCGAACGTGACCGAGGCGATGGACGCCGGATCGGCGCCGCTCAAAATCTTCATGCTTCGCCAGACCCGCGAGAAGGATATTGCGACCATTTATTCGCTGTCGAATACCCCGCTGCCGGCGAAGGCGGAGGAGGTCGAGATGCCGAAGCTGATCCCGGCCTTCATGCTCAACGAATTGCGCGTCGCGTTCAGCATCGGTTTCGTGATTTTGCTCCCGTTTCTGCTGATCGACCTGGTGGTGTCCAGCATCCTGCTGTCGCTCGGGATGATGATGGTGCCGCCAACGACCATCTCGCTGCCGATCAAGATATTGATGTTTCTCCTCATCGACGGATGGAGCCTCGTGATACAGGGGCTTGCCGGTAGCTTCAGATGAAGGGGCATCCGCGTAAAAAACGTGGGATCGACATGATCGCCAAGCCGGAAAGGGTCGAAGCAGCCCTGTGGCGCAACGCGCTCGGCAATGTTGCGGCGGTCCGCGGCCGGATATTCTCGCACTACGCCCGCTTCGCCCGCGGCATTGCGCGCGATCGCTTTCTGGCGCGGCGGAGCGACAATCACGAGATCGGAGATGTCGAACAACTCGCCTATGAGGGGCTGTTACAGGCGATCGACCGCTTTGAACCACTGCGCACCATTCCTTTCCGGGCGTTCGCGCGCCCGCGAATCCTGGGCAGCATCTCGAACGGATTGGGAAAATACAGCGAGGCGATCGCCAACGCCGGCTACCGCCGCCGGACCGAGCGCGAGCGGCTCAAATCACTGATCCCGGCGTCGTCCGGCGAAGCGGACAGTGCGCTGCAACAGCTTTCCCGGCTGACGGCGACGCTCGCGATCGGCCTGATCCTGGAGGAATGGCGTCAAGGCGAGGTCGAGCAGGTCGGCACCAACGAGCCGAACGCTTATGATACGCTGGCGTGGAAGCAGACCGAACTGCTGTTGCGCGGCGCGATCGACGATTTGCCCGCCACCGAGGCCTTTATCGTTCGGCAGCATTATCTGAATGGCGTAAGCTTCCGGCAGATCGCCGCGGCGCTCGACCTGTCGACCGGCCGCGTCTCGCAGTTACACGGGCGCGCCTTGGGCCGGCTGCACGGCCGGCTGGAGAAGGCGGGATGAAGGAAAATGACATGAGCAAATTGTGCAGCGACCAGGATCTGGCCGCGCTGGTCGAAGACATCCGCGGCGACGACAGCGGGGACCTCGACAAGATCGACCGGGAGCTCCGCCTTTTTCCCGAAGACCCGCGATTGCATTTTCTGCGCGGCTCAACCCTCGCCGGAAAACAGCGCGCTATCGAGGCGCATCAAGCGCTGCAAAAGGCGGTCGAACTGGCGCCCGATTACACGCTGGCACGCTATCAGCTCGGCTTCTTCGAACTCACGTCGGGTGAAGCCGATCGCGCGTTGTCGACCTGGGGGCCGCTGCTTCAGCTGCCGATCGGCAACTACCTCCGCCGGTTTGTCGAGGGACTGACCCATCTAATCCGCGACGAATTCGGTCCGGCGATCGAGCAATTCGAAGCCGGCATGGCGCTGAACGGTGACAACCCGCCGATGAACCATGATATCGGGCTGCTCCTTGCCGAATGCCGCAAAGCGCTGGGTGGTGGAGCGCCGCAAAACGGCGATGACGGCGAGTCGGCGACGTCTTTCCTGCTCGGCCAATTGTCGCCCGGCACGACGCATCACTGACGTGCGAGCGAACAGCGCATGACGCGGATATCCGCCTCCGACCATATCATGATCCTGCTTCGTCAGAAGCTGGAGCGGGCAGCTGCACTCAAAAAAGGCGGAAAACCGCAGAATGTGGGCGGAAAGACCGCGGACGACGGATCGAACATCCACCGCATCCGCGCGCTCGCGCAAATGGATGCACTGAGCGACGAGGATGTCGAACGGTCGATGATCCAGGGCCTGTTGATTGAGGAATTCGGCGAGGGGCTCGTTAACGATCCCAAATTCCAGCAACTTGTTTCGCGCGTCGTCGATCTGCTCGCGAACGACGAAGCCGGCAAAGCGTTGCTGGGTGCAGCGCGTCGCGATCTGCGGGAATGAAAGGGCGGGTGAGGTTGCTTCGCGGAACGGTGCCCGCTTTGGGGTGGGGAGGGGACGTTGCTTAACGCACCTTCGTCATCCCGGACTTGATCCGGGATCCCGCTTTTTTGGAGGTGCCAGCGGTTTTCGGCATCAAGCGGGACCCCGGGTCAAGCCCGGGGTGACGAAAAGGGGGAACGGCAACAACCGGCCAAAAGCAGACGCGACACGTCAACTGCCGCGCTCATCTTCGACGTGTCTTCACCGCGCAATCCGCCCGAGCAACACCCGCAAGGTCTGGCCCTGATCGCCGAGCGGCTGATCCATTGCGCGTTCCAATATATGGTCCGCCTTGCTCGCATCACCTTCCGCCGAAGCGACGAGGATCTGGGCGAAGGCGGCGGAAAAGCATTGGCGATCGAGCCGGAATGCGACCGCGATGCTGCGCCGGGCTGCCGCGAAATCTCCGGCAAGCGCCTCGATCGTCGCTTGCGATCCATGGCATTCGGCAAAATTGTCATCGAGCGCCATCGCCTTTTGGAAGCGTGCGGCGGCAACGTCACGGTCGCCGGCGATCAGATGGGCCCAGCCGGCAGCGATCCAGCTGCCGAGATGATCCTCGAACAGCGCCGCCCCATGATCGATCTGCTGCAAGGCGTCCGCAGTTGCTCCCAGGTTGAGGTTCGCGAGGCCAAGCCCGATCCACGTCCGCGGCGATGCCGCATTTTGCGCCATCGCTCGCTCAAGCAGCGCGTGGGCTTTCGCAGCATTGCCGTCGCCAAGCGTCAGCGTGCCTAGCGTGGTCAGTGCGTCGGGATGGTCGCCGCCGGCGATCGCAGTCTGTCGCGCCAGCGCCTCTTCGTCGAGATCCATGGCGAGGACCGACACCGCGGCCTGCAATGGGGCATAATCGCCATGTGCAGCGAGATAGGGGCGGAGCTTTTCGGCCGCGCCGTCGAAGTCACCGCGCTCGTGCAGCAATTGCAGGTCGAGCATCGCGGCTTGCGGGAGCGCGGCGATCGTCGCGTCGTCGAGCAGCGTTTCAGCACGATCATATTGCCGGTCGAGCGCCAGGCTCCACGCGAGGTTGAAGCGGATCGCGGGATCGCCGGGATGCGCATCTGCCAAGGTCTCGAACAGCCCGATCGCGCGCGCCTGCTGCCCGCTTTGCATCGCGGCGAGGCCGGCCGCCGACGCGTCACTTTCGGTCAAACCCGCGATTTGCTCAAGACGCGCATAGCAGTCGTCGGCCACGGCGGCATCGCCCGCTGCCATCGCCGCGGCGGCGCAATCGCGCAGCAGGGCCGCATTGCCAGGATCGCTTTCCAGATAGCCGAGAAGCCTCGCGAGGCTATCCTGTTGTCCCGGTGCGTTCATCTTTTCGGTCAATCCTTTGAAATGGGCGAGGGGGATAGGCGACGATAGCCGATCAGCTGTCGAGCTTCACGACCTGAAACGATTGCAGCGATGTTCGCAGCGGAATTTCTTCGATGGCGAGGATCGACAGCTGCGGAATGGTCCGCTGGGTCAGGCGCAGCAGGTTACGCCGGATCTGCGCCGCGCACAGCAGTACGGGCGAGCGGCCCTGCCGCAACATCGTCTCCGCCGCCGGCCCCAGCTTGCGAAGCAGTTGATCGGCCAGCTTCGGCTCGAGCCCGATCGCCGACTGCGCTGCCCCCCCGCCGATGCTCTGCGCGATCTGGTTTTCGACGCGCGGGTCGAGGCTGATCACCGCGAGGTGGCTGTGATTGCCGCGCAGGCCGTTGCAGATGCTCGTGCTCAAATGGCGGCGGACCTGATCGGTGAGGGCGACATGGTCGCGTTCGGTCCGCGCGACGTCGACCAGGATTTCGAGGATCAGCTCGATATTCGCGATCGAAACACGCTCGGCAAGCAGGTTCTGCAATACGCGCTGGACGTCCGAAATCGTCATGACGTTCGGGACGAGCTCCTCCACAAGGCCGGACTGCCGCTCGCGCGCGCGATCGATCAACTGCGCGGTGACGGCGCGGGTCAGCATCGTTGCGACCTCGGCCTTCATCACTTCGGCGAAATGGGTCATCAGGACCGTTTCAGGATCGATCACGGTCAACGCTTTCGCGCGCGCTTCGCCTTCGCGCGCGGCGTCGATCCACCAACCGGGCAGGCCGAAGGCGGGGTCGCTGGCCTCGATCCCCTCCATCGTCGCGCCCCCTTCACCGGGGCGAACGGCAAAAAGATGATCGGGCACGATACGGCCCGCGCCATAAGCGGTGCCGTGCAGCGCGATCCGATAATCCTGCGATCCCAGGTCGGCGGTGTCGGTCAGCCGCACTGGGGGAAAGACGATGCCGAACGCCGTTTCGTGCGCGGCGCGGCTCGTCGCGATCCGGTCGAGCAACAGCGCGCGCCGCTCACCCCAGAAGGTCGCGAGTTCGCTGCCTAGCCGAATCTCGATCGGCGCGGCCTCACCGGGCAATGCCGTTTCGGCGATATCGCCTTCGCTCTCGGCATGCGCCAGCGCGGCTTCGGCTCGCGCCCGGCGGCGGATACGGACCCAGGCGACGAGCGCCAGCGCGCCGATCAGCAGGATCGGCCATTTCGGCATGCCGGGCAGGAGCATCAGCGCGAGCAGGATGCCGCAAACGATCAACGGAATGCGGGGAACCGACGATAATTGCGTGAAAATCTCGGTGCTGAGTTCGCGGTCCGAGGCCGAGCGGGTGACGATGATGCCGGTCGCGATCGAGATGATCAGCGCCGGCAGTTGCGTCGCGATGCCATCGCCGATCGTCAGCAGCGCGAAATGTTCGAGCGACTGCCCCCAGTTCATCCCCATCTGGACGACGCCGACGATCAGCCCCGCGACGATATTGATCAGGACGATGATGATGCCCGCGACCGCATCGCCCTTCACGAACTTGCTCGCACCATCCATCGCGCCGTAAAAAGAGGCTTCCTTCTCCAGATTCTTGCGCCGCGCCGCGGCTTCATTCTGGTCGATCAGTCCCATGTTGAGGTCGGCATCGATGCTCATCTGCTGGCCGGGGAGCGAGTCGAGCGTGAAGCGCGCCGCGACCTCGGAAACGCGCTGCGCACCCGAGGTGATGACGATGAACTGGACGACGACGAGGATCGAGAAGACGACGAGGCCGATGACAAAATTGCCCTGCACCGCGAAGGAGCCGATCGACCCAATCACCTCGCCGGCGTTGCCGCCGGTCAGAATGAGCCGCGTCGCGGCGACGTTCAGCGAAAGGCGGTACAGCGTCGCGACGAGCAGCAGCGAAGGGAAGGTCGAAAAATCGACCGGTTTCGCGACATAGAAGGTCAGCAGCATGATCGTCAGCGCCAGCCCGAAGTTCATGATGATCGCGAGGTCGAGGAAAGCCGGCGGAATCGGCGCGAACAGGATGATCAGGATCAGGACGAAGCTGGCGACGAGGAACAGGTCCTTGTTCCGCCCGAAGTAGTTTGTCATGTGGGATCGCCTTGGGGGTCGCCCGCTGCGGCGTTACGTTCGCGCAAGCGGATATAGAGGGCCGCGACGGCACGGTAGCTGTCGGCACCGATGGCCTGATCGATGTCATGCCGGTGGTAAAGCGCGCGCGCGAGCGGCGGATTGGCGAAGATCGGCACGTTCGAAAGCCGCGCCTTTCGCTTCATCAGTTGGGCAATGACATTGCGGCCGCGCGCATGGACGACTGGCGCATCCATTTTGTCCGCATCATACAGCAGGGCAACGGCATAATGGTCCGGATTGGTGACCACCAGGTCGGCGCCCGCGACCCGCGCGAGGCCGCGTGCCTGTTCGACCATCTGGGCGCGGAGCTGCTTGCGTTTCTGCTTGATGCGGGGTTCGCCCTCGCGGTCTTTGATCTCGCGCGTCAGTTCGCGGCGGCTCATCCGCATCTGACGGCGGAATTCGCGGCGAACGATCAGCTGGTCGATAACGGTGAAGAAGATGGCGACGCCCAAGAAGGCCAGGACCATCTGGCCCGCGCTGCCCATCAGCGCGCGGATGACGGCGCCGCTGCCAGGCATGCCGCGGCCGAAGCTTTCGATCGCGGCAACGATCACCAGCCAGGTCACCGCGGCATAGCAGACCATCTTGACGATATTCTTCAGCGTTTCCTTGAGCATGCGCAGCGAAAAGAGGCGCTTGACCCCCTGGGCCGGATTGAGCCGCGTGAAATCGGGTTTCAGCGGCTGAAAGCTGAAGATCAGCCCGCGTAGCTGAATGAGGTCGAGGATGATCAGGATGACGACGATTGCGATGGCAAGCAGCATCAGCGGATAGAGCCCCTCGCGGAGCGCCGCACCGCCGAGCGCGAGCAATTCGAACGGGTCGGCCGCACGCTCGATGCCCAAGGTCAGCGACCGCCGCATGATCTGCGCGAGCGTCACCGCGAAACCGGCGCCCGCGGCCAGCGCGAAGAAGATCAGCGCGATCAGGCTGCCGACGAAGCCCAGGTCCAGGCCGCGCGCGACCTGGCCCTTTTCGCGTGCCCGCTTGAGCTTGAACGGCGTCGCTTCCTCGGTCCGGTTCTGTTCCTGCCCCTCCATCGGTCAGGACACCGCGAGCATCGTCAGCGCGCCCGACAGGGCAAGGCGGATCAGGCGGAGAAACAGGGCGGCCGATGCCCCGATCGCGATCGGCAGGCACAGCAGCATCGCGATCGCCTTCACCTGGAAGCCCAGCAGCAGCACATTCATCTGCGGCAGTGCGCGCGACATGAAGGCGATGGCGAGGTCGAGCAGGAACAGCGTCATCATCACCATGCCGACCAGCCCGATCGCCACCCCGAACAAGGCGCCCATCAGCTGCGCCATCGCGCCCAGGTCGGGACGCAGGGCGGCGCCGAGCGGGACGATGTCGAGCGATGCGGCCCACAGGCCGAGCAGATCGAACGGTCCCGACCCGGCGAAAAAGACCGCGGCGGTCGCATAAGCGAGGATCGTGCCGGCCAGCGGCATCTGCGCCTGCGTGGTCGGATCGGCGACCATCGCCAGCCCGAATCCCGCCTGGATGTCGAGCGTCTGGCCGGCCCACAGCACCGCCGCGAAGCAGAGCTGCAACGCCAGCGCGATCGCGATGCCGATCACCAGTTCGCCCATCATCAGCGCCGCGAGCGAGGGGGCGCGATCGACCAGCGACGCGGTCCGGTCCGGCCATGTGCCGACCATCCATGCGGCGAAGGCGAGGGCCATCAGCACCCGCACCAACCCCGGCACCCGCATCAGCGTGAAGGGCGGCGCAAAGGCGAGGGCGGGCGCGATGCGCAGCGACACGCAGAGGATCGCGAGAATCTGGCGGGTGAAATCGTCCACGAGGGCGAAACGCGCGCCTAATGGCCGAGCGTGGGGATGGAAAGATAGAGCGCGCGTGCCCAGTCGGTCAGCCGTCCGAGCATCCACGGCCCAAGCGCGATCAGCAGGAACGCCGCGGTCAGGATTTTCGGCACATAGGAAAGCGTCATTTCCTGAATTTGGGTCGCGACCTGAAAGATCGAAATAATCAGCCCGACCACCAGCGTCGCGAGCAACACCGGCATGGCGAGCAATACGGCGTTCCACAGCATCTGATCGAGTAAATCGAGCGCCTGTCCCTGTTCCACTTGCCCCCCGCAACTTCGCCATACGCGCGATTCGTCCCGCGTTAACCATGTTTCAGTCAGACCAGCGACGGCGCAAAGTCAATGGGCGGGCGGTGAATGGAGAAAGCCCGAAAAGGGAAAATCCCTTGTTCGACCAATAGTCGGCGTTACGCAAATGCTCGACCAAAAATGTCCGTTTTGGAGAAAAGTCGCCTTTAATCACGAAAAGGCGGAACGGGCCGCAATTCAAGCGAAGGCGAAAAATGGTCGGGGAGATAGGATTCGAACCTACGACCCTCTGCTCCCAAAGCAGATGCGCTACCAGGCTGCGCTACTCCCCGACTGATTGGCGCCTTAGACGCGGCGCGGGGGCAAGTCTATACGCTCTGCTCGCCGGGGCCCTTGAGTTCGATCAAATTGCCCTCGGGATCGCGGAAATAAACCGACGATCCTTCGCCCTCGGCACCGTAACGCGGCCCCGATTGTTCGATCTCGACATGATGATGGGCAAGATGCGCGCGGATAGCGGACTCGTCAAAGGGGGAAATGGCCAGCGCGAAATGGTCGAGGTTCCGGCCTTCGGCACCTGCCGCGGCGCCGCCTGCGGCGCCAAGCTTGCCGTCGATCGTCACCAGATCGATCAGCGAACGCCCCGCGCGAAGCTGAAACAGGCCGATCTCGGCCTGTGTTCGCTCATCGGTGCAGCCCAGCACGTCGTGGTAGAATGCCAGCATCGTCTGAAGGTTCGAAACGCGAAGGACGATGTGGTCGAGACCGGCCATCGAAAAGGGAATATTATCGCCGGGCATATCGATCTCCATATGCTTGCTCCCGAAAGGACACGCGGTCGGTGTTTCGCGTTCCAAGCCGACCTGCCGGAATCAAAAAAAGCGGCCTTCCCGAAGGAAGACCGCTCTTTTTCGTTTCAGTCATCGCCCCGAAGGGCTGCGACTTACTTCTTTTCTTCAGCCGGAGCAGCAGCCTTGGCGTCGGCAGCCGGAGCGGCCGGAGCAGCAGCGGCGTCAGCAGCCGGAGCGGCAGCGGCCGGAGCAGCGGCAGCGTCGGCGCCAGCAGCGGCAGCGTCGGCACCAGCGGCAGCGGCATCGGCGCCAGCAGCAGCGGCGTCGGCGCCTTCTTCCGCAACCGCTTCAGCGGCGGGGGCGTCGGTGGTGGCTTCTTCAGCAGCCTTTTCACCGCAAGCGGCGAGGGCGAACATGCTGGCAGCAACGGCGATAGCAGCAAACTTCTTCATGATGTGTGGGCTCCCTAAAATGCCTTAACGCGTCGGGGAAACTTTCCCGCACCGCGAGCCGCGGGATTTAGCCGTTCCGCATGAATCGTCAACAAAAATAATTGAGATGCCGGGACAGCTCGGAATTCTGTCATTTCCCTGTAACCATTACGGCAGTTCGGCATCGCTACTGTTTGCAAGAATCGCCAGAACCGCGGTCCAGGCCACGACATTCTGCCGCAATTGGGCGGGATCGACCTTGTCGAGCGTGTCGTCGGCGGTGTGGTGCAGGTCGAAATAGCGCGTCCCGTCCTGCTGCAAGTCCACCGCCGGAACGCCCGCCTCGATCAGCGCGCCGACATCGGCGCCGCCGCTTGCGGGATATTTGCCGCGCGTGACGCCGAAGGGCGCGACCGCGGCGCTGATCCGGTCGGCGAGGCTTTTCGCGCTGTCGGGCAGCTTGAAGTCGACGCGCCACACGCGATCGGCGCCGAAATCGGATTCCATCGCGACGGCATGCTTTTCTTTGCCATGTGCTTCGAAATAGGCCTTGCCGCCGAATACGCCGACTTCCTCGGCGCCCGCCCAGAGCAGACGGATCGTGCGGCGCGGCTGGCCCGCGGTCATGACATGCTTGGCCGCGGCGGTGATGATGCCGCAGCCCGCGGCATCGTCGATCGCGCCGGTGGCAAGGTCCCAGCTGTCGAGATGGCAGGCGATGATCACCGGGCTCGCGGCAGGGTCGCTGCCGGGCACTTCGGCAATGATGTTGCCCGAATGCTGCTGCCCCAGATTCTGTGGGGTTAGCAGCAGCTTCAAGCGCAGCGCTCCGGGGCTGGCGCCGCCCGCCACCGGCGTCGCCGTAACGCGCCGCCACTGGCGAACGAGCTGGTCGGCATCGGGGTTCGACAGCGCGCCGGCGGGGATCGGCTTCACCCCCTTCTCGAAATTCGTGCCACCGGTGTGCGGGACACGATGGTTGTCGGTGCCGATCGAGCGGATCACTGTCGCGATCGCGCCCTTTTTCGCGGCGGCATTGGGGCCGGTAAAACGTGCGCGGCCATATTGGCCATAGCCGCTACCATCCTGCGCCGCCTTCATCTGATGGTCGATGAAGACGATCTTGCCCTTCACCATGGCGTCCGGCGCGGCGAGCAGCGCGTCATAGCTTGCGAAATAGACGATTTCACCCTCGATCCCCTTCGGGCCGGTCGAAGCGCTGTTGCCGAGCGCCGCGATATGAAGCTTCTGCGGCTGGAACGGGCCGGTCAACGAAGCCTCTTCGTCGCCGCGTACCCACGTCGGCATCATAAACTGTTCCTCGCGGACATTCGCGAAGCCCATCGCGGCGAGCCGCGCCAGTGCCCAGCGCCGGGCCGCAGCTTCGGCTTCGGTCGCCGCCTGCCGCGGTCCGATCTCGGTCGTCAGCCCTTCGGTGATCGCCCAAGCGGGGTCGTCGCCCTGCTGTGCCAGTTCGACCGCGCTTTGGGGTGATGCGGTTGCGGCTCCACAGAATGCGAGAGCGGAAGAGGCGAGGGCGAGGAAGCGCGCAGCGCGAGGAGTGTTTGTCATCCGCACTTCCTAACGGCGCTGCCGCGCTGGGCAAGCGTCGATTGCCAAGCGGGCCCCTATTCGCTAACCGGCGCGCAACATCTCTCCCGGCCGACCCAGCGCGGCCCAGCCAAATACCGGAGCTCATCGCATGGCCGCTCAATATAGTTTCGTAATGAAGGGTCTGACCAAGTCCTATCCCGGCGCGCAAAAGCCGACCCTCAACAACCTCAGCCTGCAATTCTATCCCGATGCCAAGATCGGTATCGTCGGCCCGAACGGCACGGGCAAGTCGACACTGATGAAGATCATGGCCGGCATCGACAAGGAATTCACCGGCGAAGCCTGGGCGGGCGAGGGGATCACCGTCGGCTATCTGGCGCAGGAACCGCAGCTCGACCCGAACAAGACGGTCAAGGAAAATGTCATGGACGGCGTTCGCGGCGTCGCGGACATGATGGACCGCTTCAACGAGATCAGCACGCTGATGGCCGATCCGCCCGCCGACGCCGATTTCGACGCGTTGATGGAAGAAATGGGCACGCTCCAGGAAAAGATCGACGCGGTCGATGGCTGGACGCTCGACAACCAGCTTGAAATCGCGATGGAAGCGCTCCGCTGCCCACCGGGCGATTCCAGCGTCGAAAGCCTGTCGGGCGGTGAAAAGCGTCGCATCGCGCTCACTCGCCTGCTGCTCGAAAAGCCGTCGATCCTGCTTCTCGACGAACCGACCAACCATCTCGACGCCGAAAGCGTCGCCTGGCTCGAAAAGCATCTCGTCGACTATCCGGGCAACGTCATCCTCGTCACCCACGATCGCTATTTCCTCGACAATGTCGTGAACTGGATCCTCGAACTCGATCGCGGCCGTTATTTCGTCTACGAAGGCAATTATTCGACCTACCTCGAAAAGAAGGGCAAGCGCCTCGAACAGGAATCGCGCGAGGACGCCGGTCGCCAGAAGGCGATCAAGGACGAGCTCGAATGGATCCGGCAGTCGCCGAAAGCCCGCCAGGCCAAATCGAAGGCGCGTATCAAGAGCTTTGACCAGCTGGTCGAGGCGCAGGAAAAGCGCATCCCCGGCAAGGCGCAAATCGTCATTCAGGTGCCCCAGCGCCTCGGCGGCAAGGTCATCGAGGTCGAGAATATCTCCAAAGCCTTTGGCGACAAGCTGCTCTTCGAAAACCTGTCCTTCTCGCTGCCGCCGGGCGGCATTGTCGGCGTGATCGGTCCCAACGGCGCTGGCAAATCGACCCTTTTCAAGCTGATCACCGGTCAGGAAACGCCGGACAATGGCAAGGTGACGATCGGCGACACCGTCCACCTCGGCTTCGTCGACCAGAGCCGCGACGACCTGAAACCCGACAATAATGTCTGGCAGGAAATCTCGGGCGGTGCCGAGATGATGAACATCGGCAAGCACGAGATGCAGACGCGCGCCTATGTCGGCGCGTTCAACTTCAAGGGCGTCGACCAGCAGAAAAAGGTCGGCCAGCTGTCGGGCGGTGAACGCAACCGTGTTCATATGGCGAAGATGCTGAAACAGGGCGGCAACGTCCTGCTGCTCGACGAACCGACCAACGATCTCGACACCGAAACCCTCGCCGCGCTCGAAGAAGCGCTCGAGAATTTCGCCGGCTGCGCCGTGGTCATCAGCCACGATCGCTTCTTCCTCGATCGACTCGCGACGCACATTCTGGCGTTCGAGGGCGACAGCCATGTCGAATGGTTCGAAGGGAATTTCGAATCCTATGAAGAGGACAAGATCCGTCGCCTCGGCGACGATGCGACGCGCCCGCATGCGACGTCGTACAAGAAGCTGACGCGCTGATCTGATGGCGGGGGAGGCGGCTCCGATATCGTCGGGCGCGATCCGTTTGGACTCGGACGCGCTCAATGCCTTCCTGGCAGAGGCTTTCCCCCATTCGGCGCCCGGTTCGCGCGGCCATGTCGTCTCGGCGGTGCCGGGTCATATCCGGGCGCGGCTGGACCCCAATGAACAGGCGCTCCGCCCCGGCGGACTGATCTCGGGCCCGACGCAGATGGGCTTTGCCGACATGGCGGCCTACGCGCTCGTCCTCGCGCATATCGGCCCCGTCGCGATGGCGGTGACGAGCGCGCTCAATTATCAGTTCCTGCGGCCGTGCCGCCCCGGGCCGCTATTCGCCGATGCGACGATGCTGCGCCTCGGCAAGCGGCTTGCGGTGATGGACATTCGGATCTGGACCGACGACCCCGACAAGCCCGTCGGGCAGGCGAATGTGACTTACGCGATTCCCTGATCGGGGCGCGTATCCGGGTTTGCAGCGATCAACGGCCGGGCGCTCGGGACGCCCACACTGCGGCACCAATCCTCCAGCGCGGCCCGGATCATCGTCGCGGACTCGCCGTTGCGCCGGAAAGCCCACCAGATGATCGCGCCCTGCCAGACGCTGGCCATCTGCCAGCCCAGCCGCTCGGCATCGGCCGCCGAGCCGGTGAGCCGCCGGCCGACAGCTTTGGCGAGGCAGGCGCCCCATGCCGCTCCACGCGCAGCGAGCACGGGATTCCGAATATCTTCGCGTAGGAGCAGGAGCCCGTCGGTGACGTCGCAGCCGGCGGTTTCGCCCGGCGACAACCGCAGGAGCAACCCGATTGCGCCGGCCGGGTTCACGGGAGCCTCGGCGTCGGCGGCCGCGGTCGCCGCATCCAGCTTGTCCCACGCGTGCAACAACACCGCTTCCGCCATCGCATCGCGCGTGGCGAAGCGTTGGACAAGGCTGGCGGCGGACAATCCCGCGGCCTGTGCGGCTTTGGAAAATGTCAGGCTGGCCGGCCCGATCTTCTCGACCTGCGCCAACAGACGATCGAGTAGTGCATCGTCCGAAAGAAGCTTGCTTCGACCCATGGATTTTTATAAACGTTTATTCGTTTATTAATCAAGGGAAAACAGATGGCGGATATCCGCGGCTATATTGCAACGAGCCTCGATGGCTATATCGCGACGGCGGACGACAATCTCGACTGGCTCTTCGCCTATGATGATCTCGATCTGGGCAATCATGATTACCGGACCTTTCTGCGCGGGATTCGTACCGTCGTCATGGGGCGGGGCACCTATGACTTCATGGCCCGCGACGACTCTCCCTGGCCCTATGGCGACAAGCGCGTCCTTGTCGTGACCTCGCGGCCGATCCCGCATCCAAAGGGCCCCCTCGAAACGCGCGAGGATGTCGACGCGCTGATCGCCGAACTTCGGCTGCTCGATGATGGCGATGTCTGGATGCTGGGGGGCGGGCAGTTGCAGATGAGCTTTATCGAGCGTGGCGCCCTGCGGGACATGCAAATCTACATCATGCCCGAACTGATCGGCGGAGGACGTCCGCTTTTTCCCGCGACCGGCGCGACGATCAAACCGCGCCTGATCGCAGCCGATGCGCTCGATCGCAGGTGCGTGAGGCTCCATTATTCGTTCGAATAAGGATCAGGAGCGCACGGTTCCCGAAGCTCCGCCGACGAATAGTCCCTTTTCGACGAAGCCCCTCCGGTGCCGGGCGATATTTGTCCTGCCGGTGCCTTCAGGCCGGCGGCGCTTCCCACAACACCAGCTTCGTCGCATGGACATTCTCGCGTGCCTTCGCCGCATCGAGCCGCGTCAGCTTCACATCGCCCTTCAGCGCGCCCATCTCCAGCATCGCATCGATCACCACGACTCCTCCGGCACCGACTTCGATCTCAAATTCGGTCGGCCGCGCGAGGCTGGCCTTGGCGGTCGCGGCGTGGATGCGGTACGTGCCGGGGGCGACGTCGGCCATCAGCATCTGGCCTGACTTGATCTGGCCTTTCGCCGCATCGTCGAGCGTGATGTTCATCCCTTGCAAGGCGGCGACGAAGCCGCGGCGGGTGATATAGATGCGCGCCTTGCCCTCCGGCGCCTGCATCGTCCGCGCGTTGGCGACCGCCGCGTCATCGGCCTTGGCGCCGCCCTTGTTGCTCGACAGCGCCCAGAAACAGAAGATGACGACGCCGCCGATCAGCAGAACCGACAGGATGAGCAAGGTGCCCGGCGAAAAGACCTGCGCCAGCGACGGTCCCATGAACGCCCCGAAAATGGCCGCGAGGAAAATTATCGTCAGCCACATTGCATTCTTGCTCATGTCGTCCTCCTGTTTGCGTGATGCTCTAAGCGGGCGCGAACTCCCCCGTCGTTTCATCCAATAGGTGAAGCACCCCGTCGCTGATCGCAAAGAATGCGCCGCGCAGCTTCAGGGTTCCACGCTTTTCTTTCTCCTGGATACAGGGAAATGTCCGCAGGTTCGCGATGCTGACGCGGACGGCCGCCAGTTCCATCGCACGCCGCGCATCGGCCGTGTCGATGTCGGGATATTCGGCGCGTATCTGTTCGCTCGCCTCGTCGAGCATCGCGATCCAGTGGGCGACGAAACCGCCGCGCCCGGGTTCGGCGCCTTCCATCGTCCGATGCAGCGCGGCGTGGCAGCCGCCGCACATGCCGTGACCCATCACGACGACCTCATCGACCTTCAGGAACTGGACCGCGAATTCAAGCGCGGCCGAAACGCCGTGACGCCCCGGCGTCGTTTCGAACGGCGGCACGAGGGCGCCGACGTTGCGGACGACGAAGATTTCGCCGGGATTGGTGTCGAATATCTGCGACGGTTCGGATCGGCTGTCCGAACAGGCGATCACCATCACCTTCGGCGATTGGCCTTCGGCGAGTTGCTCCCATCGTTCACGCTGTTCCCGCCAGCCGCCGTTACGGAAACGCCGGTAGCCCTCGATCATATCTGCAAAGTGAGTCATGCTGGCGCCTTAGCATAGGTACAGAGGTTGAGAAGAGGCGCGTGCGAGACTATGTGGGCGAAATGAACGCTCCTGCACAGCCCGTATCGACTCCCAGCCAGCGCAGCCGCAAGCCCGACTGGATTCGCGTCAAGGCGCCGACCAGCCCCGGCTACGCCGAAACGCGCAAGCTGATGCGCGAGCTGAACCTGCACACGGTGTGTGAAGAGGCGGCATGCCCGAACATCGGCGAATGCTGGACGAAAAAGCACGCGACGGTGATGATCCTCGGCGATACCTGCACCCGCGCCTGCGCCTTCTGCAACGTCAAGACCGGCATGCCGCGCCCCGTCGACCTGCTCGAACCCGAGCATACCGCGATCGCCGCGGCAAAGATGGGGCTCAGCCATATCGTCATCACCTCGGTCGATCGCGACGATCTGCCCGATGGCGGCGCCAGCCAGTTCGTCAAGGTGATCAACGCGCTACGCCGCGAAACGCCGCAGACGACGATCGAAATCCTGACCCCCGACTTTCGCAACAAGCCCGAAAGCGCGGTCGCGGCGATCGTCGACGCGCGGCCCGACGTCTATAACCACAATCTCGAAACCGTGCCGCGGCTCTATCCGACGATCCGTCCCGGCGCGCGCTATTATGCGTCGCTGCGCCTGCTCGAAAGCGTCAAGCGCCGCGATCCGTCGATTTTCACCAAATCGGGCATCATGCTCGGCCTCGGTGAAGAGCGGATGGAGGTTCATCAGGTGATGGACGATATGCGCAGCGCCGACATCGACTTCATGACGATGGGCCAATATCTCCAACCGACGCCGAAACACGCCAAGGTCGCCGAATTCGTGACCCCCAAGGCCTTCGACGCTTATGCCCAGATCGCCCGCGCCAAGGGTTTCCTTCAGGTCGCTTCGTCGCCGCTGACCCGGTCGAGCTATCACGCCGGCGACGATTTCGAGCGGATGCGCGCGGCGCGCGAAGCCAAGCTCGCGCGCGCCGCCGCCGCCGGTTGACCCGGATTTGCCGAGGCATCACGAAAGCCGCGTCCTGCCGTACAGCGCCGAACAGATGTTCGCGCTGGTCGGCGACATTGCGCGCTATCCCGATTTCCTGCCTTGGGTGATCGCCTTGCGGATCCGCAGCGAAAGCGAGGAAGAGGCGGTCGCCGACATGATCGTCGGCTTCAAGGGGCTGCGCGAAAGCTTTTCGTGCCGCGTTCACAAGCGGCGCCCGACCGATGTCTCGGTCAGCTATATCGACGGCCCGATGCGCCACCTCAGCAACGAATGGCATTTCGAACCGCAGGGTGACGGCGGTTGCCGCGTCGATTTCATGGTCGATTTCTCGTTCCGCAGCCGCGTCTTCGAAACGCTCGCGGGGCAGATGTTCGACAGGGCGCTGCGCAAGATGATCGCGGCGTTCGAAACCCGCGCCGACGAGCTTTACGCGGCGGGGAGGGTGATGTCCTCCGACGGCCGCAGCGAGTCGCGTTCGGGCTGAAGCAGGTCGAGCGCGAACAGCGTGGCGTGGTGGCGAATGCCGGCGCGGTCGCCGCCGTCGAACTGGACGCGCTGGGTGAAATAATCGTCAGGATCCTGGCCGCGGAGGGCACGGGCGAAGACCACCTGACCAACCGGTTTTTTCTCCGACCCGCCGCCAGGGCCGGCAATGCCGGTGATCGCGACTGCGACGTCGGCGTCGCTGTTCGCCAGCGCGCCCGCCGCCATCGCCCAGGCGGTGGCCAGCGACACTTCGCCGAAGGTTTCGAGGATCTCGCTGCTGACGTCGAGCTGGCGCTTCTTGGCTTCGCCCGAATAGGTCACGAAGCCCGCGCTGAACACATCGGAACTGCCGGCGATATCGGTCAGCGCGACGGCGACCATGCCCCCTGTACAGCTTTCGGCAACGGCGATCTTGCGGCCGGCGGCGCGATTTCCGGCCAGCACGGCCGCGGCAAGCTTATCGCGCGCGGCGAGGCGCGTTTCAATGTCGGACGGCACGGGGTCAATTCTCCGGAAGTTGCAGGGTGGCGACGGCCTGGGCGGCGATCCCCTCGCGGCGGCCGGTGAAGCCCAGCCGCTCGGTCGTTGTCGCCTTCACACTAACCCGCACTGGGGAAATCGCAAGGATTTCGGCGATGCGTTCGCGGATCGCGTTGCGATGCGGGCCGATCCGTGGCGCTTCCGCGATGATCGTCAGGTCGATATGGCCGATCCGCCCCCCGCGCGCCGCGACGCGGGTCCCGGCGAACGACAGGAAATGATGCGACGCCGCGCCGCGCCATTGCGGGTCGCTGGGCGGGAAATGATCGCCGATATCGCCTTCGCCCAGCGCACCAAGCAGCGCATCGGTCAGTGCATGAAGCGCGACATCGGCATCGCTGTGGCCCTCAAGCCCATGACTATGCGCGATTTCCAGCCCGCCGATCCACAGCGGCTTGTCCGCGACCAGCCGATGCACGTCATAGCCCATGCCCACAGCGGTCTGCATCATGACATTGCTCTCCAATAGTCCCGACAGGATCGCCATATCGTCGGCATATGTCAGTTTGTGGAGCCGCGCATCGCCCGCCACGGCGGTGACCGCGACGCCAAGCCGCCGCACGAGCTGCGCATCGTCGGTCGCCGCACCGTCGCCCGCCGCGGCATGCGCCCGCCGCAATGTCCCCAAATGAAACGCCTGCGGGGTCTGAACGCGCGCCAGCACACCGCGATCGACGACGTCGCCAGCCTCGTTGCCCGCCTGTTCGACCAGCGTGTCGGGAACCGGCAGCGTCGGGATCGCGGCCTTCGCGCCGTCGTGGAGTGCAATGAGCAGCCGGTCGATCACCGCTCCCGTTACGCCCGGCCGCGCGGCATCGTGGACCAGCACCAGCGAATCATCATCCCAATCGGCAAGGCGGGCGAGGGCGTTTGCGACCGAATCCTGTCGCTCTGCACCCGGTTCGGCGATGCTCCAGCCTTCAGGCAAAGCCCCCGCGGCCGCGACGACATCGCCGTTCGCCACCAATATTCCCGCCGCGATCGCATCATGCGCGGCAAAGGCGTCGAGGCTCCAGCGCAGCACCGGCTTGCCCGCGAGTATCGCAAGCTGCTTCGGCGTCTCAAACCCCGCGCGCGTGCCCAGCCCGCCAGCCAGCAGCAGGACCGCGACGCGCGGGCGGGAAAGGAGGGCGGACTCGCTCATCGTCCGCGCGGTTAGCGCAGCCGCGGCTTGCGGGAAAGCGGCTTAGCGTGTACGGGCTGCTCAAATTTTAGGCAATCAGACGAAAGCTCCCGCCATGGCGCCGCTGCGGCCCATCCAGATCGGCAACATCACCATCGTGGATCCCGTGATCCTCGCGCCGATGACGGGCGTCACCGACCTGCCGTTTCGCAAGCTTGTGCGCCGCTTCGGCTCGGGGCTCAATGTGACCGAGATGATCGCGAGCCAGGCCGCGATCCGCGAGACGCGCCAGTCGGTTCAGAAAGCAGCATGGGACCCGGTCGAGGAGCCCGTGTCGATGCAACTGGTCGGCTGTACCCCCTATGAAATGGGCGAGGCGGCAAAGCTCAACGAGGATCGCGGCGCCGCGATCATCGACATCAACATGGGCTGCCCGGTGCGCAAGGTCACCAATGGCGACGCGGGATCGGCGTTGATGCGCGACCTGAAACTCGCCGCGGCGCTGATCGAATCCTGCGTCAAGGCGGTGTCGGTGCCGGTGACGGTCAAGATGCGCATGGGTTGGTGCCACGACAGTCTGAACGCTCCCGAACTGGCGCATATCGCCGAAGACCTCGGCGCAAAGCTGGTGACTGTGCACGGCCGCACCCGCAATCAGATGTACCGCGGCGAGGCCGACTGGGCGTTTGTCCGCTCGGTCAAGGATGCGGTGTCGATTCCCGTGATCGTCAATGGCGACATCTGCTCGGCCGACGACGCGCGCACCGCTTTGGCACAGAGCGGCGCCGATGGCGTCATGATCGGCCGCGGCGCCTATGGCCGGCCTTGGCTGCTCGGGCAGGTCATGACGGCGCTGCGCGGCGAGGGCGATCGCCCCGATCCTGGAATCGACGAACAATATGACGTCATTACATCGCACTACCGCGCGATGATCGACCATTATGGCGAGATCACCGGGGTCAATATGGCGCGCAAGCACCTCGGCTGGTACGTCAAGGGTCTGCACGGCTCGGCCGAGTTCCGCAACATGGTCAACCAGATCCCCGCCAGCCGCGACGTGCTCGACGCGCTCGAACGCTTCTACACGCCCTTCCTCAGCAAGGCTGCCGCGTGAGCGCACGCACGTCGAGCATCCCGACCTTCGACCATGACGAACTGATCCAGTCGCACCCGATCGCGACCTTGATGATCGACAAGGGCGGCGTGATCCTGTTCGTCAACGCCGCCGCCGAACAGCTCTGCAACGTCAGCCGCGCCGCGATGGTCGGCCGCGTCGTCTATGACGTCATCCGCATGGACCGCAGCTATCGTCAGCGGATGAACGATCCGGGCTATTCGGCGCTGTTCGCGCATCGCGCCGAAATCTCGGTCGGCGCGCGCCGGACGATCTTCGTCGATATGCAGATGGTGTCATACGGCCACAGCGGCCACCGCATCCTCGCGCTCGTGCCGTCGCAGAACGAGGCCGAGCTGATGGGCGGCGCGATCGGCCGCTCGGGGCGCGCCGCCGGTGCCGCGGCATCGATGCTCGCACATGAGATCAAGAACCCGCTCGCCGGCATCAAGGGCGCCGCGCAATTGCTCGCGCGCAAGACCGATACAGGAGGGGAGCGCTTCACGACCTTGATCTGCGCCGAGGTCGACCGCATCACGACGCTGATTGACCAGATGGAGCATTTCTCACGCGGGCAGCCGATCGCCTGTTCGGCGATCAACCTCTATCAGGCGATCCATCAGGCGATGGAAACGGTGCGCGCCCGGCAATTGCCGGATATTCGCTTCGTCGAGGATTTCGACCCATCGCTGCCGCTGGTGTTCGGCAACCATGACGCCATGGTCCAGATCTTGCTCAACCTCGTCACCAACGGCTGCGAGGCACTCGGCGGCCAGCCCGACGGCACCGTGCGCATCGCCACCGCCTATCGCCACGGCCTGTCGATCGACAATGGCGACGGGCGCGGCCGCATCGCGCTGCCGATCGAGGTCAGCGTCAGCGACAATGGCCCCGGGGTTCCCGCCGAAATCCGCGGCGACCTGTTCGATCCGTTCGTGACGACGAAACGCGAAGGGCGGGGGCTTGGTCTCGCACTCGTCGCCAAACTGGCGCGCGACATGGGCGGGACGGTGCAGCATATGCGCGACGGCGACTGGACGCGCTTCCGCGTCCATCTCCCCGCCGCGCCGGTATCGAAAGGCGCCGCGGCATGACGAACGGCAAGACCGTGCTGCTGGTCGAGGACGATCCCGCGATCGCGCTGATCATCCGCGAGACGCTGATCGACGAATGCGGCAGCTTCGCGTCGGTCGGCAGCATCGCCGAACGCAATGCCTGGCTCGCCGATCACCGCCCCGACCTGATCATCACCGATGTCGTTCTGCCCGACGGCGACGGCATCGATTCACTTCCGGGCGTCGGAGTCGATCCCGAGACGCCGGTGATCGTGCTGTCGGCGCAGAATACGCTCGATACCGCGGTCCGCGCGACCGGGATCGGCAGCTACGACTATCTGCCCAAACCGTTCGACCTCGAGGAACTGACCGCCAGCGTCCGCGCCGCGCTGCGACGCCGCCGCGCCGAACCCGCCGAAAAGGCTGACGCGGGGCAGGCCGACAGCCACGGCCTGGTCGGCCGCGCGCCGGCGATGCAGGCGGTCTATCGTACCATCGCGCGGCTCGCCTCGAACGACCTTGCCGTGCTGATCCTTGGCGAGTCGGGAACGGGCAAGGAGGTCGTCGCGCGTGCGGTCCACGCCACCGGGCTACGCCGGGCGGGACCGTTCGTCGCGATCAACATGGCGGCGATCCCGCGCGAACTGATCGAGGCCGAGCTGTTCGGCCACGAAAGGGGCGCCTTCACCGGCGCGCACAGCCGCAATGCCGGGCGCTTCGAACAGGCGGCGGGCGGCACATTGTTCCTCGACGAAATCGGCGATATGCCGTTGGAGGCGCAAACGCGGCTGCTGCGCGTGCTGCAAAGCAACGAATATTCGACCGTCGGCGGCAGCCAGGCGCTGCGCGCCGATGTCCGCGTCGTCGCCGCCACCCACCGCGACATGCGCACCCTCGTTGCCGACGGGCGGTTTCGCGAGGATCTGTTCTACCGCCTCAACGTCATCCCCGTGACCTTGCCGCCGCTGCGCGACCGGCGCAGCGACATTGCGGCGCTGGTTCGCCATTTCATCGACGCAGGGCGTCATTCGGGGCTTCCCGATCGTCAATTCGCGCCCGCTGCGATGCAGTTGCTCGAACGCCACGACTGGCCCGGCAATGTCCGCGAACTCGGCAATGTGGTCCAGCGGCTTGCGGTGCTGTCGCGCGACACCGTCGTCGGGGTGCGCGACGTCCGGGCGGTGTTGCACGACAATGGCGATGGGGCAGGGTCGGCCGAGCCCGCTGACGTGATTGCGCGCGCGGTCGACGACTGGGCGCGCGAGCAGATGGCGGTGGCGACATCCGACGGCGACATTCATGCCCGGCTCGAAGCGATCGTCGAGGCGGCGCTGTTCCGCCGCGTCCTGCGCGACGTGCGCGGCAACCAGCTCGAGGCGGCACGACGTCTCGGCATCAACAGGAACACGTTACGCAAGCGGCTGGGCCAGCTCGACATCGACCCGGCCCGCCCCTGACCAAGGGTTGAGGATGGGGCCGGGCGACGGCTTTCACCCGGAAGCGACCCTCCCTTTTTATCGTCACCCCGGACCTGATCCGGGGTCCCGCTTGATGTCGAAACCGCCGTACCCCATAAAAGCGGGATCCCGGATCAAGTCCCGGATGACGACATTGAGGGCGAGCAGCGGCCGGCTCCCCACCGCTGCACCGCAGCGGTGATCATGTCCGCCACCCACCCCCAAAACAGCCTGTGACGTCATTTCAGCCTGCATAATCACCCAAAAATCGGCCCAGCCGAGGATTGCGCGCACTTTGTGTGTTTTCTATGCAACAGGTTTGTCGTAACGAAGCAACAATGGCGCAACTCGCTCCCTCCGCCAATGACATCGATTCCGGCATGGAAGAAGGTCGCGCGGACGGCTGGCAATTCGCCGCGCCCGAATATTACACTCTCGGTATCATGATCAGCGTCGCGATCGCGACCTATATCTTCGTCACCGGCGACTCTCAGAGCCAGCGTCTGCTCACCCCTGCGATCGTTGCGGCGATCATGGTCGCCAACCTCGTGCCGGCGATGGCGCTGATCGTGCTGATCGGCAGCCGCGTCGCGCGGGCGCGGGCGGTCCGCTCGATGGCCGGGGGCAACGGCCGTCTTCACGTCCGCCTTGTTGCGCTTTTTTCGCTGATCGCGGCCGCCCCGACTTTGCTGGTGGTGATCTTTGCGTCGCTGCTGTTCCAGTTCGGCGTCGATTTCTGGTTTTCGGGCAAGTCGCGCGGCATGTTCGAAAACGCCGCCAATCTTGCCGAGGGCTATTACCGGGAAAATCAGCGCGAGGTTGGCGCCAATGCCTTTGCCATGGCCGGGGATCTCGGTGGATATCTGCAAAAGGCCCCGATCAACGGGCCCGACTTTTCTTCCTATTATTTTCAACAAGTGGTCGTCCGCAGCCTTAATCAATCGGCGATCATCGAAATCGGCCCTGACGGCATAGCGCGCACCGCCACAGCCGTCGCGCCGGATGATCGGGCACCCGATGAACTTGTAACGCCAGCGGTTATCCGCCGGCTCAACGCGGGCGAAGAAGTTGTCGTGACGCGCCAGCGCGATCGGATCGAAGCCACCGCCCGGCTTCCCGGATCGAACAGCGCCTATGTTTACGCATCGCGCGATTTCAACGTTCCGGGTTTCTCGCAATCGGTGCGCGCGGGGAATGTCCTCGCCGATTACAATGCGCTGTTCAAACGCTCGCAGCTGCTGCAGTTGCAGTTCAACGGCGCGCTCTACCTCGGGTCGTTGTTGCTGCTTGCGCTTGCGGTGATCGCGGCGATCGTCGTTGCCGACCGCATCGTGCGACCGCTCGGGACGCTGATCGGTGCGACGCGCACTGCCGCGGGCGGCGACCTGTCGGTGCGTGTGACGCCGCAGGCGCGCGACGACGAAATTTCAGTGCTGACGCGCGCTTTCAACCGGATGACCGAGCAGCTTGAGGGCCAGACCGGGGCGCTGGTCAGCGTCAACGAGCAGCTCGAGGCACGCCGCAGCTTCATCGAGGCGGTGCTCAGCGGGGTGTCATCGGCGGTTATTTCGGTCGATACCGACCACCGCATCCTGCTTGCCAACGCGGCGGCCGAGCGGCTGATCTGCCGATCGACCAATTGCCTGACCGGAAGCCAGCTCGCCGATGTCGCGCCCGAACTCGCCGATCTGCTCACCGGTACCGAACGCGAGGCGATCGTGCAGCTTGCGCGCAAGGATGCCGAGCCTGCCACGCTGGCGGCAAAGGCTGTGGAGCAGGGCGACGGCTTCGTTATCAGTTTCGAAGATATCACGCAGCAACTGCTCGACCAGCGCCGTGCTGCCTGGTCCGACGTCGCGCGGCGCATTGCGCACGAAATCAAGAACCCGCTCACCCCGATCCAGCTCGCCGCCGAACGGCTCCAGCGCCGCTTCGGCGACAAGGTGGAGGGGGATCAGGCGACCTTCCGCAAGCTCACCGACACCGTCATCCGCCAGGTCCATGACATGCGGCGCATGGTCGACGAATTTTCCAGCTTCGCGCGCATGCCCAAGCCGACCTTCGGGGTTGAGGATATCCGCGATATCCTGCGCCAGGCAGTATTTTTGTTCGAGGTCGCCAAGCCCGATATCGCTTTCACCGTCGAAACCCCGAACGGCATCGAACCGTTGGTCTGTGATCGCCGCCTACTGTCGCAGGCGCTTACCAACATCGTTAAAAATGCGGTCGAGGCGATTGAAGAGACCACAAAAAATTCGCAGGCCTCATCCGCGGGCCATATTCATGCGAAGCTCGACCAAGGAAAGGGGGGCGAGATTCTGATCAGCATCTCCGACAACGGGATCGGGCTGCCCGAGGCACGCGATACGATTGCCGAGCCGTATATGACAACGCGGCAGGGCGGCACCGGGCTCGGTCTCGCCATCGTCAAGAAGATCGTCGAGCAACATTATGGTGAACTCGACTTCGCGGACAATCCCGAAGGAAAGGGCACCCGCGTGACGATGACATTGCATCCCGACCGGCTGCGCGCGTTGGCGGGTAAGGGTGGCCAGGGAACGACGGGGCAGGCGGAATCGGTTCCGGGACGCATAAGGCACCGGCAGGACAGAGAAGAACATGGCGCTTGATATTCTGATCGTCGACGATGAGCGCGACATTTGCGACCTGGTCGCCGGCGTCATGGAAGACGAAGGCTATGACGCCCGGACGGCGTCGGATAGCGACGCTGCGCTTGAGGCAATTCGCCAGCGCCGGCCTTCGCTGGCGCTGATCGACGTCTGGCTGCAAGGATCGCGCCTCGACGGGTTGGGCCTGGTCGAAGCGATCAAGGCGTTTGATCCGACGCTACCGATCATCGTCATTTCGGGCCATGGCGGGATCGATACTGCGGTAGCGGCGATCCGTCGCGGTGCGTTCGATTTCATCGAAAAGCCGTTCGAGGCCGAACGCTTGCTTCATCTCGTCGCGCGCGCGACCGAAAATGAGCGGCTGAAATTTGAATATGAGCAGCTTCGCGAAAAAGCAGGCCCCGCCGATGAACTCACCGGCACAAGCGCGGCGATCAACAATGTTCGCGCCACATTGAAACGTGTGGCAGGGACGGGGAGCCGCGTGCTCATCACCGGGGCGCCCGGGGTTGGCAAGGAGGTCGCCTCCCGCGTGCTGCACGGCTGGAGCGGGCGGCAGAATGCGCCGTTTCGTGTCATTTCTTCGGCGCGCATGGATCCCGAAACTGTCGAGATCGAACTCTTCGGCTCCGAATCCGACGACGGCGCGATCCGCGTCGGATTGCTCGAGCAGGCGCATGGCGGAACCTTGTTCCTCGACGAGGTCGCCGACATGCCGTTGACGACGCAGGGCAAGATCCTGCGCGTTCTGACCGACCAGAGCTTTACCCGGGTGGGCGGGCGGACGATGATCCGCGTCGATGTCCGGATCATTTCGGGCTCGGCGCGCGACCTGACGGTCGAAATCGCCGAAAACCGGTTTCGCGAGGATCTTTATTACCGCCTCAATGTCGTGCCGGTCCATATACCGCCGCTTCGCGAGCGCCGCGATGATATCGCCAGCCTCTGCGATCATTTCGTCCGCCGTTACGCAGCCGATCGCCGCGTCCAGCCGCCAGAGATCAGCGCGGAAGCGATGGCGGCGCTACAGGCGCACGAATGGCCGGGCAATGTCCGCGAACTGCGCAACGTTATCGAGCGCGTGATGATTCTCGCGCCGAGCGACCGGTTGGCCCGAATCGATGCCGATATGTTGCCGGCCGAACTGGTCCGGGGCGGTGCCGACATTTTGCCGAACAGCGAATCGATCACGGCTATCCCGCTGAAGGAAGCGCGCGAGAATTTCGAACGCGAATATCTGCGGATCCAGATCAACCGTTTTTCGGGCAATATCTCCCGCACCGCAACCTTCATCGGGATGGAGCGTTCGGCATTGCACCGCAAGTTGAAGCTGTTGGGATTAACCGATAATAACGATAGCGATGGTTAGCAGGCGCCTTGGGGCTTTGCCCCGGACACGGGGCACGCTATGCCGCATATTGCGCGTGCGAAGAAGGTCAAAGATGCCGGCTGTGCCGACATCGCACCCGCGGGTTATACCGCCAAGAACAGGAGGCCAATGTGTCCGATAAGAATCAGAATCTCCAGGATATTTTCCTTAATGCCCTGCGCCGCAGCAAGACACCGGTCACCATGTTTCTGGTGAAAGGCGTCAAGCTTCAGGGAATCATCACCTGGTTCGACAATTTTTCACTTCTTCTCCGTCGCGACGGCCAGTCGCAGCTTGTCTACAAGCATGCGATTTCCACCGTGATGCCGTCGCACGACTTCGACCTGTCGCTGCTCGGTGACAATCTTCGCGATGCGCCGGCCAGCAAGGGCAAGGCATTGCAGGATGTTTTCCTGAATGCAGTCCGCCGTTCGGACGAATCGGTGACGATGTTCCTCGTCAACGGCGTGATGCTGCAGGGCGACATCGTCGCCTTCGATCTCTTTTGCATGCTGCTCGAACGCGAGCGTCAGGTGCAGCTGGTCTACAAGCACGCGATCTCGACCGTACAGCCGAATGGCCCGATCAACCTGACCGACAGCGGCGAGGCCGACGGTGAAGCGGACGACGCCTGATCGACCCAATGACCGACAATGAAGACGAGGTCACGCGCGGCGCCGCCGCGCTGATCGTCGTGCCCGAATGGCATAGCCAGCGCCTGTCGCGCGACCTCGATGCGCGCGCCGAGGAGGCGAGGGGGCTGGCGCTGGCGATCGGGCTCGACGTCGTTTCGGTGCATATGCTTCGCTTGCGCCAGACGCGGGCGGCGACACTGCTGGGTGTCGGGCAGATCGAGGCCATCACCCCCGACATTGCTGCTCACGGGGTGCAACTGGTGGTCGTCGATGCGTCGCTGACCGCAATCCAGCAGCGCAATCTTGAAACCGCCTTCGGAACCAAGGTCATCGACCGGACCGGGCTGATTCTCGAAATCTTCGGCGAGCGTGCCGCGACGGCCGAGGGGCGGATGCAGGTTGAACTTGCGCATCTCGACTATCAGGCAGGGCGGCTGGTGCGCAGCTGGACCCACCTCGAACGCCAGCGCGGCGGCTTCGGCTTCCTCGGCGGCCCCGGCGAAACGCAGATCGAGGCCGACCGCCGCATGATCCGCAACCGCATGGCGCGTATTCGCCGCAGCCTGGAGGATGCGCGCCGCACCCGCCAGCTTCAGCGCTCGAAGCGGCAGCGGGCACCGTGGCCCGTGATCGCGCTCGTTGGCTATACCAATGCAGGTAAATCGACTTTTTTCAACTGCTTGACGGGCAGTTCCGTCATGGCGGAGGATATGCTTTTCGCGACTTTGGACCCGACGATGCGCGAAATTTCCTTGCCTGGCATCGACAAGGCGATCCTGTCCGACACCGTGGGTTTCGTGTCCGACCTGCCGACCCAGCTGGTCGCGGCCTTCCGCGCGACGCTCGAGGAAGTGACCACCGCCGACCTGATCGTCCATGTCCGCGACATCGTCCATCCCGATAGCGACGCGCAATATGACGACGTCCGCGCGATCCTCGACTCGCTCGGCGTCAACGGGCCGCAGGATGGGGAAGGGGGCAAGGAGATCCCCGACACCGTGCCGCAGATCGAAATCTGGAACAAGATCGACACCGCCGACGCCGACCGGCGCGCGCAGATCGAGGAGATGGCGGCGCGGCGCTCCGACGTCGCGCTGATTTCCGCCGCAACCGGCGAGGGCGTGGAGGCAGCCCGCATTCTCATGGCATCGCAGATCACCGCGCGCCACGAAACGCAACGTATCTTCCTGGCATTCGACCAGGGCGAGGCGATGGCGTGGCTGCACGCGCGCGGCGAGGTGCTGAGCGACGAGGTCGACGGCGAGGGCCATATCCTCACCGTGCGGCTCGATCCCGCCGACACGGCGCGTTTCGAACGGCTGTGGCCGGTCAGGCGCGCTCCGACGCCTTGACCGCTTGCCAATGATCCTCCTGCGCGTCGAGGGTCAGGCCCGCCAATGACCCGCCGGCGCGATCTTCCATGGCGGCAAAGCGCCGCGCGAATTTGACGTTCGCGTCGCGCAGCGCGCCTTCGGCATCGACGTCCAATTTGCGGGCATAGTTGACCACCGCAAACAGCAGGTCGCCGATTTCTTCGTGACGCGCTGCGTCGTCGGGCGCACTGGCAACTTCGGCGAGTTCTTCGGCGATCTTGTCCTTTGGACCCTCGGTATCGGGCCAGGCGAACCCGACCCGCGCGGCCCGCGCTTGCAGTTTCTGCGCGCGAAGCAGCGCCGGGAGCGACACCGCCACGCCGGCCAAGGCGCCTTGCGGCCCGTCGGCCGTGCGCTCGGTCGCCTTGATCTGTTCCCATTGCAGACGCACGTCATCCGTCTGTCCGTTACCGAAGATATGCGGATGGCGGCGTTCCATCTTGTCGCTGATCGCGGTCGCGACGTCGTCGAAGCCGAACAGGCCGTCGTCGGTGGCGATCTGGCTGTGAAAGACGACCTGGAGCAACAGATCGCCAAGTTCGTCGCAGATTGCGGCGGGGTCGCCGCCCGCGATGGCGTCGGCAACCTCATAGGCTTCCTCGATCGTATAAGGCGCGATCGTCGAGAAATCCTGCGCCAGATCCCATTCGCAGCCGCCGTCAGGATTGCGCAGTTGACGCATGATCGCAAGCAGACGATCGATGGGGGCAGAAACGACAGGGGATCGGCGCACGGGCTCGGTCATCTAATTATCCGATAATATATATTATGTTAAATCGATATAGGGAAGCGAGCCCCCCTCATGTCATGCCACGAGCTGGTAGGTTCGGATCACCAGGAACACGAGCGCGAAGATCGCCAGCCACGCCAGCCCCATTTTTAGCCAGTCGGCCAATTTGAGTTGGCGCGCGACGAGCGCGCTGACGACCAGGGTCAGCGCCATCGCGAACCACAGCATGTCGGCGCCGGTTTCCATCGTCATAGCTGCACCTCCAGCCCGTCATAACCCGGCTCGACCCCCGGCGGCAACTCGCCCGCCAGATCGTCGTAATCCATCGTATTATCCATATGCGTGATGATCGCCCGCGGATTGCCGACCTTGGCCAGACCCTCGAGCGACATTTGCAGATGCGGATGCGTCGGATGCGGATAGCGCCGCAAGGCGTCGATCACGAACAGGTCGACGCCCTGGAAAAAGTCGACCATCTCGTCGGTAAACTTCGAAAAATCCGTGGCATAGGCAATCTTGTGCGCACCATCGCTGAAGATCAGGCCGGTCGCCTTGATCGGCCCGTGCGGCATTTCGATTGCCGACACCTCGATCGGTCCGATCGATTGATGATCCATCAGGTCGATCGGATCGACCGACGCCGGATACCCGGCATTGCCGGCAAAGGCGTAGGTGAAGCGCCATTTCAATATGTCGAGCACATGGTCGCGCGCATAGGCCGGCACTGCCGACCGGCGCAAATGCATGATCTGGCGCAAGTCGTCGAGCCCGTGGCAATGGTCGGCGTGCTCATGCGTCCAGATCACCGCATTGACCTCTCCGACATGGGCGTCGAGCAGCTGCAGCCGCATGTCGGGACTGGTATCGACGAGCAACCGGAAGCCGCCAAGCGAGATCAGGATCGAGGCGCGGCTGCGCTGGTTACGCGGGTTGTCGGGATCGCACTGCCCCCAGTCGTTGCCGATCCGCGGCACGCCCGACGACGTCCCGCAGCCAAGGATCCGAAGTTTCATAAAATGCGTGACGTCATGGTGCGGCCTTGTTGAAAAGCGCGTAGAAATTGGCGCTTGTCGCGACTGCCAGCGCCCCCGGATCCTCGTCGCGCAACGCCGCGAGATAGGCCAGCGTATCGGCGACGAACGCCGGCTCGCCGGTCTTGCCGCGGTGCGGCACGGGGGCAAGGAAGGGGGAGTCGGTTTCGATCAGCAGCCGGTCCTGCGGCAGCCATTTCGCGGTCGCCTGAAGGTCGGCGGCGTTCTTGAAGGTCACGATCCCCGATATCGAGATATAGAGGCCGAGATCGAGCGCCTTCCGGGCAAAATCGTCGCTCGCGGTGAAGCAATGGATGACAGCGGGAAACGTCGCCCGGCCCATTTCCTCGCCGAGCACCGCCAGCGTGTCGGCTTCGGCATCGCGTGTGTGGATGATCACCGGCAGCCCGGTCTGCTGTGAGGCATGGATATGGCGGCGGAAGCTGTCCTGCTGCCGCTGCCGATCGCTCTTGTCGTAATAATAATCGAGCCCGGTCTCACCGATGCCGATGACGCGCGGATGCGCCGCGCGTTCGACCAGCTTGGCGGTATCGACATCGGGATGATGGTCGGCGTCGTGCGGATGAATACCGACGCTGGCCCAGACGTCGTCGTTCGCCTCGGCCGCCGCGAGCACATCGTCCCATTCGCTTTCGCGCGTCGCGATGTTGAGCATCGCGGTGACGCCTCTTTCCCGCGCACGCGCCAGCACCTCGCCCTGTTGCTCGGCAAGCCCCTTGTAATTGAGGTGGCAGTGCGAATCGACGAGCATTATGCCTCCCCTTCCCCTTCTCCCTCAGGCACTTCGAGGCGGGGAAAGATCGGCACGGGCTGGCCGACAGCAAAGCCGCTCGCGGCGAGCTCCGCGAACCATGACGGATCGGAAAGCGCCGCAAAATCGCGCGCATCTTCGGCGATGCCCATCTGGCCGAGCAATTTGTCGGCCGCCGCCGGGACGACAGGCCGGATCGCGATGGCGAGCGTGCGGACGGCCTGGAACAATGTCATCAACACCGCGCGCATCCGTTCGGGATCACTCTTGCGCAGGGCCCAGGGCGCCTGCGTATCGACATATTGGTTACAGGCGAACACCGCGCGCAGCCAATCCTCGATCCCGACCGAGAAAGCGAGTTCCTCGAATGCGTTCGGGAGGCCTTCGCCCGCCATTTTATTCACCTCGCCAAGCAGGTCGACGTCATCTTGTCCAGGGGTATAGTCGGCCGAAAGCTTGCCATCCAAATTCTTGAAAATCATCGACAAGCTACGCTGGGCAAGGTTGCCGAAGCTGTTCGCCAGATCGGCGTTGGCGGCGCGAACGATTGCTTCGGCCGAATAGGTGCCGTCCTGCCCGAAGCTGACTTCGCGAAGCAGATAATAGCGCAGCGCATCGACGCCGAACTGATCGGCGAGCGCCATCGGATCGACGACATTGCCGAGCGATTTCGACATCTTCTCGCCGCGGTTGAGCAGAAAGCCGTGGCCGAAGACCTGTTTGGGCAGCGGCAGATTCGCACTCATCAGGAAGGCCGGCCAGTAAACTGTATGAAAACGAACGATATCCTTGCCGATCATATGGATGTTCGCTGGCCAGAATGTGCCGAAATCGCTGGCGGGGTCGGGATAGCCGAGCCCCGAGAGATAGGTGGTCAACGCATCGACCCACACATACATCACATGGCCGGGTGAACCCGGAACCGGCACACCCCAGTCAAAACTGGTGCGCGAGACGCTGAGATCCTTGAGCCCGCCCTCGACGAAGCGCAGCACTTCATTGCGCCGGCTGTCGGGGCGGATGAAATCGGGCTGATCGTTGTAGAGCGCGAGCAGCTTGTCCTGATATTTCGAGAGGCGGAAGAACCAGCTTTCCTCGACCGTCCATTCGACGGGGGTGCCTTGCGGCGAGAGGCGGGTGCCCCCTTCCCCGTCGGTCAGTTCGCTTTCGTCGTAAAACGCTTCGTCGCGGATCGAATACCAGCCTTCGTACCGATCAAGATACAGATCGCCATTGGCCTCCATCGCGCGCCAGATCGCTTGCGATGCGGCGTGATGCGCGGCGTCGGACGTGCGCATGAAATTGTCGTAGCTGATATTCAGCTTGGCATACATCTCACGGAAATATCCCGACATTTCGTTCGCAAGGTCGATCGTTTCACGGCCCTGGTCGCGTGCCGTCTGAAACATCTTCAGCCCATGTTCGTCGGTGCCGGTGATCAACCGCACGTCGCGGCCGCGCGCGCGCTGGAACCGCGCCATGACATCGGTCGCGATCGCTTCATAGGCGTGGCCGATATGCGGGCGCCCATTGGGGTAGCTGATCGCGGTCGTGATATAAAAGGGTGCGGTGTTTTCAGACATGGCCGCGCCTTAGCCGGTGGAGCGCGGAAGGGGAAGCATCGTCGATGTCGGTATTGGGGTGGGAAGCGGCCGTTCGTCCTGCCCACTGTGTACCCCGGCGAATGCCGGGGTCCAGGGCGGTACCACGCGGCGCCGGCTCTCCAGCGCTCTGGACCCCGGCATTCGCCGGGGTACACGCTTGATGCGGCAGAAATCGGCCCCTCCTTGCCTTCCCGTCCGTCACCCCGGGCTTGACCCGGGATCCCGCTTTTTTTGAAGGCACCAGCGGTTTTCGGCGTCAAGCGGGACCCCGGATCAAGTCCGGGGTGACGATAACTCGAATGTCCGCAACCGGCCGGATGGCGGCCATCAGCATCGCCGCGAACATCATCGCGGCGGCGGCGCCAGTTCGGCGAGGCAGTTGCCGATCTCGAACCCGACCATCGCGCCGTCATAGGATCCGCGCACCGCGTCGCGTACCGTGCGCTGCACCCGATCCCATTGCGCGAGCACCGGCGCGATCTCGGCCACCGGGCGCTCGCGGGCTAGCCGGGCGAGCAGGCCCGGAACGATATCGATCACCAGTTCGAGCCGTGCGCGGTTGCTCGTTCCCGCGACCTCGCGCGCGAGCGCCTCGCGAAGCCGGTTGCCGGGATCGCCGCTCGCCGCAATGGCGAGCAGTTTTTTTTCCATGACAGCGACATCGCTGTCGATCAGCGCGATGGCCTTGCCGGGCACGCCGCCTGCCGCGGCGACGATCGCGCGCACTTCGGCCATGTCGAGCATCGGGCGCAGGTCGTGCAGCCACGACGTCATGACGTCACTAGCAACGGGTTGAAAACGAAGCGTTCTGCACCGCGACCGGATCGTCGGCAGCAGTCGGCCGGGCGAATGGCTGATCAGCAGGAACAGCGTCTTGGCGGGCGGTTCCTCGAGCGTCTTGAGCAGCGCGTTCGCGCCGTCGGTCTCCAGATCGTCGACCGCGTCGACGATGATGACCCGCCAATCGCCGAGCGAAAGCGACAGGTGCAGGCGGCGGATCATCTGCCGCACCTGATCGATCGTGATGTTGCGCGCGAGGTCCTTGCTCTTGTCCTTCGGCTGGCGCGTCAGCGACAGGATTTCCGGATGGTTGCCGGCATCGACGAGCCGCGCTGCGGCGCCGTCGCCGGGGTCATCGAGCGTGACGGACGCCCCGTCGCCGCCACGGCCGTGCGTGACCAGGAAGCGGGCTACGCGCGCAGCAAAGGCGCCCTTCCCCATCCCCTGTGGTCCGGCGAGCAGCCAGGCGTGATGGAGGCGCCCGCCCGACCAGGCCTCAAGAAAGGCGCTCTCCGCATCCTGATGGCCGATCATGGCAGCCATCCGGCGAGTTCGGCAAGGATCGCCGCGGTGACCGCATCGGCGGGCGCGTCGGCGTCGATCACGCGCCAGCGGCCCGGTTCGCCCGCCGCCATTTCAGCAAAGCGCGCGGCGAGGCGCGCCTGGTAGTCGGCGGGTTTGCTTCCCATGCGATCGGTGCCCGCCGCGTCGCGCAGCGACAGGCGGCGTGCCGCCTCGGCCGGACTGACGGTGAGCAGGAAGGTCCGGTCGGGAAGCAGCCCCAGCGAACCAAAGCCGTGGAGCGCCATGATTTCGGCATCGGTGATCCCGCCACCGCCGCCTTGATAGGCGCGCGACGAATCGACGAAACGGTCGCACAGCACCCAGGCGCCGCGTGCAAGCGCGGGACGGATCGCCCGCCCGACATGGTCGGCGCGCGCTGCGGCGAACAGCAACGCTTCGCTGCGCGCATCCCAGCGGTCATCGCTACCCTCCATCAGGAGATTGCGGATCGCTTCGGCCCCGGCGCTGCCGCCGGGTTCGCGCGTGACGACGCTTTCGACGCCGCGTTCGGCGAGCGCGGCGGCGAGCGCGCGAAGCTGGGTCGATTTGCCGACCCCCTCGCCGCCCTCGAGCGAAATGAACCGTCCGCTCACCAGCCCGTCAGCCGGTAAAAGCCGGTGCGCGTCCGCGCCCACCAGCCACCCTCGCGAACGTCGGCGGCGGCGAGCAACGGCGTCGTCTGTGGCGGCAGGCCGTCTGGCGTGACGATCAGGTCGGCGATGGGCGTGCCGCGCACGACCGGCGCGGCGAGCGGCGCCCGCGTGCGCATCACGGCGCGATAGCCGCCGGCATAGCCCTTCGGCACCGTCATCCGGACCGCGATCCCCGCCTCGGTCGCGACCGCGGGCGCGGCGCCTTTCCCGACATCGATGGGACCAAGACTGGCGCCTGCCGGAATGAGCTCGCGCCCTTCCCATTCATCGAAACCCCAGCGCATCAGTCGTTCTGCCTCGTCGCGCCGCGCCTTTTCGCTGCCCATCCCCGCGACGACCATGATCAGCCGCCGTCCGCCGCGCTTCGCCGAACCGAGGAAACAATAGCCGGCCTCGGCGGTGTGGCCGGTCTTGAGCCCGTCGGCGCCGGCGAAGCGGCCGAGGATCGGGTTGCGGTTGCGCTGGACGATCGGCTTGCCATCGGGCGACGTGCCGTGCTCGAGCTTCGGGATCGAGAAATAGCGCGCATAGGCGTCGGGATGGTCGCGGATCAGGCGGTCGGCGAGCGTGATGAGATCGGCGGCGCTGACCTTGGTCACCCCGCCGTCGGGCCAGCCGTTCGGCGTCCCGAATCGACTCGAATCCATACCAATATGGGCCGCTATAGCATTCATCCGTTTGACAAAAGCTTCTTCGCTGCCGTCGATGCCAACCGCAAGGACCGCGGCGGCGTCGTTGCCCGAAACGGTGATGAGGCCCTTCAGCAATTCATCGACCGAAACCTTCTCGCGCGGACGCAGGAACATCGTCGAGCCGCCGGTGCTGCCATTCCATTTCTTCCATGTTGCTTCATCGACGGTGAATTGCTTGTCGCGCGACAATTCGCCCTTCCTGATCAGGTCGAGCACCACATAGGCGGTCATCACCTTTGCCATCGAGGCGGGGGCGAAACGCTTGTCGGCACCGCGCGAAAACAGGATCGCGCCCGAATCGAGGTCCTTGAGCATCACGATCGGCGCCTGGGTAACATAGAGCGGGCGGCTGACCGGCGCGGGCGCGGACTTGCGATCCGCCGAGGCAGCGGGGAGCGCGGTCACCAGCGATATCATCGCGAGCGCCGCGATGCTGCCGCCCCGTCTGATGCCAGCCATTCGCATGCGCCGGCGGGTCACCGGTCGCGAAGGACCACTGCGTCGCCGAATCCCTTTGCTTTCGCCTTGGCGAGCGCGGCCTTTGCCTCGGCATCGTTGCCGAAGGGCATGCGGACCTGCCAGAGGTTGCCGGCCTTGACGACGGTTCCGCCAAGCGACTTGGCGGTTGCCGCGGCGCGGCTCTGGTTGCTGAAGGTCGCAACCTTCACATAGCCGCCGACGGTGATCTGAGCGGGCTTGGCGGCGGGCGCCGCGGGCTTGGTTACAGGCTTTGCGGCAGGTTTCGCCACCGGCTTCTTCGCACCCGGCCCCTCGACGATGAAGCGATCGCCTCCGGCGGGCTGCGCTACAGGGGACGAAGCATTTGGTGCGGCGGGTAGCGGCTTTACCGTGCCCGCCGGCGAAGCGCCCGCCGGCACGGGCACGCCCTTGAGCTTGTTGCGCAGGATCATCAGCAGCGAATCGGGAGTGGCGATCCGGTCAGGCACCGCCCCGCCGCCGCGCAGCTGCGCACGTTCGGACGCCGGCGGGTTGGTACGGCGGACGCGGACGGCCGCCGCTCCGCCGCCGGTGATCCCGAGCTGCTCGGCGGCGCCGCGTGACAGGTCGATCAGCCGGTCATTGACCATTGGCCCGCGATCGTTGACCCGCACCAGGATCGTCCGCCCGGTGTCGAGCGCCGTCACCTCGACATAGCTCGGCAGCGGCAGCGTCTTGTGCGCGGCGGTGATCGCCGATGGATCAAAGCTTTCGCCGCTCGCCGTGGCTTGCCCGGCGAGTTCATCGCCGTACCAGCCGGCATAGCCGACATCGTCATAATCGGGGATATCGGCAGGCGTATAGGTCGTGCCGCCGATGGTGAAGGGCGCCCCCAGCTTTGCCGGCCCGTCGACGTCCGCCGCCGAAACCGGCGCGGCGCCCGTTACGGGGCGACTGTCGCCCTTGCCACCGAAACTACCGCATCCGCTGAGCAGCAACGCCGCTCCTGCCATCAGGCCCCCGCCCCTAACGATCGATTTCATCCGCCAGTAACCCCACAGAAAGCGCGTAAAAGTTGGAACAATTATAGTCGAGTATCGCACGATAATTGCCCGTCAGCAAATAGGCGGTGTTGCCCGGGCCATCGGGTTCGAGCAACGTCGCCTGCACCTGCCCGTCGGGCCAGCGGCCGCTGAGCGGCTGGAAGCCATCGGCGCGCCATTCGGCCATACTGCGCCAGCGGCTGTAGCGCGCAAAAACGCGCGGGCAGCGTGTCGGCTGGAGGCGGGTTGCGAAACGATTCCGGTCGAAACCGCCCGGAACGCGCACCGCGACACCCCACGGCTGCCCCGCGCGCCAGCCGGCGCGGCGCAGATAGGCGCCGATCGATTCGATCGCATCGGCTTCGCTCGACCAGATGCGGGCGACGCCATCGCCATCGCCGTCCTCGGCGACCTGAAGATAAACCGACGGCAGGAATTGCGGATAACCGAAAGCCCCCGCCCAACTGCCCTTCAGCACACTGCGCGGCACGCCCTTTTCGACCATCTCCAGCGTCGCGAGGAATTCGGGTTCGAACAGGCTGCGGCGGCGGCCTTCATAGGCGAGCGTCGCCAGCGCCTCGGGCAGGTCGAAATTGCCCGTGACCTTGCCATAGGCGGTTTCATGCCCGAAGATCGCGATCATGATGCTCGTCGGCACCCCGGTACGCTGCTCGATCCGTGACAGGAGCGGCAGCAGCCGGTCGTGAACGCTGCGCCCGCCGCCGATGCGTGCGGCATCGACATGCTTCGCCTTATATGGCGCAAAGGCCGGGATCGGCGTGTTGGGATTGGGCGGTGCGCCCAGATTGTCGCGGTCGAGCGCCACGACGCGCGCATTATAGCTGAGCCCCGCCGTCACCCGGTCAAAGGTCGCGCGCGAAACCCCGCGCGCCTGCGCCTTTGGCCACAGCGACTGGACATAGGTTGTAAAGCCTGCGTCGCTGGCCTGCGCGTGAAGCGGCGCCGACGCGGTGAGCGCCCAGGTCGACAACATGGTGGCTGCCAGCTTGAAAAGGCGTGCGATTTTGAAACGATTGGCGTGCATGACATCCCCACCCATAGGCAATGTCTGGCACATATGCGAGCGCCTTGACCAGCCCGCGACGAGACGGGCCGAGTCATTCGCGCGCCGGGCCGATCTCATCAGGTTTTGCTTGCCGATGGCCCTTCACACGCTATGGCGGCGGACGCCGGACAGGTGGCCGAGTGGTTTAAGGCAGCGGTCTTGAAAACCGCCGTGGGTGCAAGCTCACCGTGGGTTCGAATCCCACCCTGTCCGCCAGATGATGACGACGGCCGGCATTGGGGTGGGGAGCGGGCGTCGCTTTCTACAGCTTCGTCATCCGCGGAGGAGACCCGTGGCTCTTCCGCCTTGACCCGGGATCCCGCTTTTTTGAGGATAGCGCAGGTTTCGACATCCAGCGGGACCCCGGATCAAGTCCGGGGTGACGATGGACGGGACGGCAGCTTCCGGCCGATAGCTGTCGTCGCATCGATACCACCGGAACCTCCGCTCGCCCTGACGATTATTGCAGATCCGAACCTGTAGGAAAGGCTTGCCGCGATGAGCGAACTGACGATCTGGACCTATGACTGGGTGCCCGAAGGGCCGCGCGGTTTCGTGCGCGATCTCAGGCTGCGGTGGGCGTGTGAAGAGGCCGGTCTGGCCTATGCGGTTCGGACGGTGCCGTTCGATGGCCGCGAAACCAACCATCTTGCTCAACAGCCGTTCGGCCAGGTCCCGTTCCTGCGCGACGGAGGCGTGGACCTGTTCGAAAGCGGCGCGGGGTTGCTGTATCTGGCGCGGAAAAGCGAGAAGCTGATGCCGCACGACCCGGCGGGCGAGGCCGAGGTGCTGCAGTGGACGATCGCTGCGCTCAACTCGATCGAGATGGTCAGCGTACCGTGGTGGTTCCTGAAGATATGCGGCGATCCCGATAACGGCCTGCGCGGATGGATGGGGCAACGGCTCGACCAGCTCGAAACGATATTCGGCGATCGCGAATGGCTCGCCGCCGGCCGTTTCACCGTGGCTGATCTGCTGATGGCGGATGTGCTCCGGGTTTCGGACGTTCGCTCGTTCGGCGATCGTCCGGCGACCGAAGCCTATGTTGCGCGCATCACCGGCCGGCCGGCGTTCAAAAAGGCCCGCGCCGACCAGATCGACCATTTCCGGGCGGCGGACAAGGACAGGCCGCAGTCTCCGCTTTCGTCATGAGGCGTCGTGAAAGATCACGCCGAGTGTAAACCGTTCGCCGCCGCGAATTTCGCTGACGCCATGGCGTAACTTGACCCGATATGGCCCGCGCGTTCCGATCCGCAGCGCCTCGTTGACCGCGAAGATGACCGCGTCCCCCTGCCGCAGCGGCACGACATGCGCGCGCGATTGCATGCGCGGGCGCTGTTCGGTGAGGATGAATTCGCCGCCATCATACTCTGCACCAGCTTCGGAAAGTAACACCGCTATCTGAAACGGAAAATGCACCGCACCGTAGAGGTCCTGGTGCAAGCAATTATAGTCGCCGGCGCCATAACGGAGCAAAAGCGGCGTCGGGCGCCCCTGCCCTTCGCGATGACAGATATCGAGAAACGCGTCATGGCTATCGGGAAAGCGCATCGCCTGCCCCAGCGTCTCGGACCAGCGGTTCGCGATTTTCGAGAGCGGCGGATAAAATGCCTCGCGCAACGCCGCGACGATATCGGGCAGCGGATAGCGATAATAGCGATAGGCTCCGCGGCCGAAACCGTGCCGCTGCATGACGACCGTGGTGCGATATAGGTCATCCTGATCATAGGCGTTACGCAGCGCGACACAGGTCTCGGGGTTGAGCAGGCGCGGCACGATGTGCCAGCCCTTTTCGTCCAGACTGCCGGGATCGAGCGCGGCGGCGCGGTGGCGGAAATCGTGGGTTTCGGTCGTCCTGATCACGATTATGCGGGTCTTTCCTGGCTGATGGACCATTGGCGGACGGGGTATGGGATTCCAGGGCGATGGCGGCTTTGGGGTGGAGAGCGGACGTTCCCACGCCGACTAAATACCGTCGCCCCCGCGAAGGCGGGGGCCGTTGGCAGCCTTGCTTAAGTCCGATAGCGGCCCCCGCCTTCGCGAGGGCGACGGTTATCTGGCTGGTGTCCGCTACCGGCCGAAACCGGCCGTCCATCATGTTCCCCGATCGATACAACCGCCTCCTTCCGTTCGCGACCTTCTCGCTCCGCGACCAGCCCTGAGGCACCCCGTTTCTTGCGCCCGAATTGCGGTTCGAATGCAAAGATGAATTATTTTTCAAGGCTACAGCGCCGCGTCTCCGTCTTGTGATTGTCCCGGGAGGACATCCCGATCGCGATCATAAGAGGAACTCAATGCGCAAGATCTTGCTAGCGTCCACCTGCCTGGCCGCCATGTCGACCACCCCCGCCCTGGCCGAAACGGTGATCGGCAATGCACAGACCGGCCCCATTCGGACCTCGACGGTCAAGGGCGGGACGGCGCCCGACGATATGAAGCTTGCCTCCTCGGGATCGATCAAGCCGACCAGCGGCACCGCGGTGACCATCGACAGCAATAACAAGGTGGTCAACGAAGGCACAATCCAGATCACCAATGCGGACAATGCGACCGGTATTTACGCCAATGCGGGGGTGACGAGTTCGATCAACAATGCCGCGTCGGGCAAGATCATCATCGATGAAACCTATGCCCCGACCGATATCGACAAGGACGGCGACATCGACGGCCCCTTTGCAGTCGGCAGCAACCGCGTCGGCATCGCGACCGGCGGCGCTTTCACCGGCAATATCACCAACAGCGGCACGGTCACGGTCAAGGGCAATGATTCCGCGGGCATCCGCCTGGGCGGTCCGCTGACCGGCGATTTCGTCAACAACGGCACCGTCCAGGTCCTTGGCGACCGCGCGCTCGGTATCGGACTGCAGGATGTGAGCGGCAATGTTCGCCTTGCCGGCGAGATCAGCGGCACCGGCGTCGATGCAATGGCCGTCCGGCTTGCCGGGAATATCTCGGGCGCGCTCGTCGTGCAGGGCAATCTGACGGCCACCGGCTACCGTATGGTCAATCCGCCGTCCGATCCGTCGAAGCTCGACGCCGACGACCTGCTGATCGGCGGCCCCGCGCTCTCGATCGAAGGCAATGTGGCGGGCGGCATCGTTCTGGCCGTTCCGCCCAAGGACAATAGCTCGACCGACAATGACGAAGACAAGGACGGCATCGAAGATTCGAAGGAAGGCACCGCTTCGGTGCGCTCCTTCGGTTCCGCCGCCGCCATCCGCATCGGTTCGGCGACGCAAAGCGTCACGATCGGCCCGGTCGCAGGCACCGGTACCGGTCTTGGCCTGATCATCGACGGTTCGGTGCTCGGGAATGGTGTTTATACCAGCAAGGACGGCAACGCCATTCAGGTCGGCGGGCTCGGCGGCGCGGTGACGATCGCCGGCGGCATCGGCATCGGCGGTTCGGGCAGTGTTGCGGCGCAGTCGAAGGACACCGCCGCGACCGCAATCCGCATCGGCAATGGCGCGACCACCCCCGAAATCCGCAACGCGGGCAAGATCGATGCGACGACCGGCGGCAATGCCGCGAATTCGATCGCGACCGCCGTGATCATCGATGCCGGCGGCGATGTTTCGCTGATCCGCAACAGCGGCACGATCGCAGCGAAGACCGGTGGCGACAACGGCACGGCGCGGGCCATCGTCGACTTGTCGGGCAAGGTTGCGACCGTCGAAAACAGCGGCGCGATCAGCGCGACGGGGGCGGCGGCTTCGTCGGACCGCAATATTGCGATCGACCTGTCCGCGAATGGCAGCGGCGCGACGGTCAAGCAGACCGCGGTCGCATCGGGCGTCACTGCGCCGAGCATCGTCGGCGACGTCCGTTTCGGCGGCGGCAACGACGTCTTCGACATCGCCGACGGATCGATGAAGGGCGACACCTTCTTCGGCGCTGGCTCCAACCGGCTCGCGCTGTCGGGCGACGCGACCTACGACGGCACCGCGCAGTTCGGCAGCGGCGCCGACACGATGACGCTGGCCGGCACGGCGAAGTTCGGCGGGGTCGCCGATTTCGGCGGCGGCGCCGATACGCTCAGCATCGGCGGCACGTCGGTCTTCTCGGGCCGCCTTCTGAATTCGCAAGGGCTTGGCGTTACCGTCAGCGGCGGCACGTTCGACGTCGTCGGCGCGACGACCATCTCGTCGTTGTCGGTCACCGACAAGGGCATTTTGGGCGTCACGCTCGACAACGGCAACAGCGGCACCGCGATCCAGGTAACGGGCAACGCCAGCTTTGGCGCTGAATCGAAGCTCGCGCTCAAGCTGACGAGCATCGAGAATGCCGAAGGCAAGCACATCGTGCTGGCCGCGGGCTCGCTGAGCGGCGCGAGCAACCTCACCACGTCGCAGACACTCCTCCCCTTCCTCTACAAGGGCACGCTGACGTCGAACGCCACGCAGCTGATCGTCGACGTGTCGCGCAAGAGCACGAGCGAACTCGGGCTCAACCGCTCGGAAGCAAGCGCGTTCAATGCGGTCGTCGACGCGCTGGGCGGCGACGAGAAGGTCGAGGACGTGTTCCTCGACATCACCGACGGCAATCAGTTCCGCGGCCAGCTCCAGCAGATGCTGCCCGAGCATGAAGGCGGCGTTTTCGAAACCGTCACCTCGGGCTCGCGCGCGCTGGCGCGCCACCTTCAGGATCCCAACGCGCCGTATCAGGACCAGGGCAAATGGGGCTATTGGATCAACCAGGCCGTCTGGGGCACGTCGAAGAGCCTCGGCAACACCGCCAGCTATGACGTCAGCGGCTGGGGCATTTCGATGGGCGCCGAAATCGAGAGCGACGCCGGCAACTTCGGCGGCTCCATCGCTTATCTCAAGGGCAAGGACGGCAACGGCAGCAACGACAATGAAGTCAGCACCAGCCAGTTCGAAGGCGCGCTGCACTGGCGCTTGCGTTCGGACCGCCTGATGGCCAACGCCCGCATTTCGGGCGCGCCGGTCAAGATGAAGGGCACGCGCATCTTCCGCGCCGAAGCGGGCGCCGAGGATATCGAAAAGACGATCCGCGGCAAATGGGACGGCACCTTGTGGTCGGCATCGGGCTCGGTCGCCTATGACGCGGTAACCGGCGGCGGTTTCTCGATCCGCCCGGTCGTCGCGGTCGATTATTACAAGCTCACCGAAAAGGGATATCAGGAAACCGGCGGCGGGGATTCGCTCGACCTCAAGGTGCTTGGCCGCGACAGCGACGAGCTTGCGGTGTCGGGCACCGTGGCGCTGGGCATGGATTTCGGCGGCACCGATGAATATGACGGCTGGACGCGCTTCGAAATCGAAGGCGGCCGCCGCCAGATCGTCGGCGGGTCGCTCGGCGCGACCACCGCATCGTTCAAGGACGGCACCCCCTTCACCCTCGTCCCCGACGATCGCACCAGCGGCTGGGTCGGCCGGATCCGCGGTATCGCGGGCAATTCCGCCTTCCAGGTCGGTGGTGAATTCTCCGCAGAGGAACAGCAGAGCCACATGGGCTGGGCGTTCCGTGCCAGCTTGCGAGTCGGTCTCTAAGCCCCCCGGGGCCGACTTTGCCGCAAGGGGGAAGCACCCCTCCTACCCTCGCTTCCCCCTTGCCATGGCACCTTTGGAATGAAGAAATCGATGTTTGCATATGCCGCCCTTCCCTCCCGTATCCCGCCGCCCGCGGGCCTGTTCGGTCGCGCGCCGCAGTTGCGCGACCGGGCGATGACGCTATATGACGGCGTCATCGGGGGGCCGGGCGGCGCGCGGTCAAGCGGCGCCGGACAGCGACAAACGGCATTCCAGACAAAGCGATCGATGACAGAGGCGAATGAACGAAGCGACGCCGGACAGGGTATCGAAGGCGTATTGCTCGCCAACCGGGACCGGATTGTCCGTTTCCTGCACCTTCGCGGTGCGGGCGACGCGGCCGAGGACCTGTTCCAGGACCTGTGGATGCGCCTGACCGATCGCCGCACCGGGCCGATCGCCGATCCGCTGTCCTATGTGATGCGCGCGGCGAACAATCTGATGCTCGACCGCTATCGCTCGACGCAGCGGAGCGATATCCGCGACAAGGCGTGGGGCGAAAGCGCCGCCTTGCCCAAACCTTCGGCCGAAACATTGCTCATCTCGCGCGAGCAGCTCGCGCTCGCCGAACGGGCGATTACCGCCACCGGCGAGCGTCCGGCGCGGATTTTCCGCCGTTTCCGCATCGATGGTATCAGTCAGCGCGATATCGCCGGCGAAATGGGGGTCAGCCTGAGCACCGTCGAGGCTGATCTGCGCAAAGTCTATGCGGTGCTGGCCGACGTCCGGAGGCAGTTCGATGCCAGCTGACGCGCGCACCATCGCCGAAACCCGCGCCATCGACTGGCTGATCCGCCAGCGCGACCCCGGCTTTGCCGATTGGGACGGCTTCGCCGACTGGCTCGCCGCAGACGCGAGCCATGCCGAAATCTACGACATGATCGCCAGCCTCGATCACGACCTCGATGCGCTGCCGAAAACCGCGGCGCCGGTCATTCGCCCCGAAACAATCCGGCGTCCGTCGCGCCGGGCGTGGTTCGGCGGTGCGATCGCCGCGGCGCTGGTCGGCGTCGTCAGCCTGTCGGGCCTTGGTCTCTTCGGCGACACGAACCGCATCGAAACCGCAGCAGGCGAACATCGAACGGTCAAGCTGGCCGATGGATCGCGGATCGAGATCAACGGCGCGTCGGTCATCGAACTCGACGAGGATCGTCCGCGCTTTGCCCGCCTCGCGTCGGGGGAGGCGATGTTCCACGTCGTCCACCGCGACGACGATCCGTTCGTCGTCGAAGCGGGCGCGTCGAAGATCGTCGACCTCGGCACCGCGTTCAACGTCGTGCGGCGGAACCGCGCGACATCGGTCGCGGTTTCCGAAGGTATCGTCGTCTACAATCCCGGCAAGGACGATGTTCGCATGACCGCGGGCAAGGCGATCGACGCACGCGATGACGACAAGGCGCCGCCCGCGGTTCGCGATGTCGATGCGGGTAGCGTCGGCGGCTGGCGAACCGGCCTTCTCGTCTATAATGGCGCACCGCTCTCGGTCGTGGCCGAGGATCTGCAGCGCACCGCGGGATTGAAGATTAGCGTTGCGCCGGAAGCGGCTGGCGTGTCTTTTCGCGGCGCGCTCGTCGTCGACAAGAACCGCGCGCGGACAGTCGCCGACCTTGCCGCACTGTCCGGAACGACGGCTCAGCGGCAGGGCGATGGCTGGGTGCTGAAACGTTGACGATGGCGCGCGCCTTTCCTCTCGCCCTTCCCCTCACCCTTGCAGCGGTGCTGGCGAGCCTTCCGGCGCAGGCGATCGCGGCAGAGGAGCGCGCCTTCGACGTGCCGAGCGGAAGCCTTTCGGGCACGCTGCCGATCCTCAGCCGGCAGGCGGGGGTCAGCATCAGCGTCGTCGACGCAGGGCTTTGGCAATCGCGCGTCAAGCCGGTGCGCGGGCGGATGAGCATCGAAAAGGCGATCAGGCGGATGCTCCAGGGGTCGGATGCGCGGATCGTCCGCGTCAGCACGACGAGCTGGCGGATCGAGCGCCGCCCGCCGCCGCGGAAGGTCGCACGGCGCGCGACTTCCCCGCCGCCGCCTGCCCCGCCGCCGAGAGCGCGGGCGCCCGACAACCTTGTCGCCGGTCCCGAAGACGAGATCATCGTCACCGCCTCGAAGACCGACATTCCCTACGCAGATTATGCGGGCGTCGCCACCGTTCTCGATGGCGACGATTTGGCGTTCGGCGGCGAGCGCGGGATGGATTCGATCCTCTCGCGCATGGCCACCGTCTCCTCGACCCATCTGGGTTCGGGGCGCAACAAGCTGTTTATTCGCGGCATCGCCGATTCGAGTTTCACCGGCCCGACACAGGCGACCGTCGGCCAATATCTCGGCGACATTCGCCTCAGCTATAACGCGCCCGATCCCGACCTTCGCCTCTATGACATCAAGAATGTGGAGATTCTCGAAGGGCCGCAGGGCACACTCTACGGCGCCGGATCGCTCGGCGGGATCATCCGCGTCGTACCCACGCCGCCGAACCCCGACCAACAGTCCGTACAGGCGATCGCGGGCGTGTCGCTGACCCAGCATGGCGACCCTGGCGGCGATCTGGGCGCGATCGCCAACGTGCCGCTGGGCGGCAATGGCCATGCGCTTCGCCTCGTCGGCTATATGCTGAGCGACGGCGGCTACATCGACAATCCGTTGCGCGGCCAGAATGACGTCAACCGCGTCAACGTCTATGGCGGGCGCGGCACGCTGCGGCTCAACGCGGGCGACGACTGGACGGTCGACCTTGGCGGCGTCTATCAGTCGATCACCTCGAAGGACGCCCAATATGCGGACAAGGATGCGCCGCCGCTGATCCGCAACTCGTTGGTCGAACAAAATGCGCGGGCGCGCTATGGCCTTGGCACCATCGTCGTCATGAAGGACTGGGACGGACTGCATTTCCGCTCATCGAACGCCTTCATCAGTCATCGCCTGTTCGAGCGCTTCGATGCGACGAAGCCGGGCGATCCGCCGCGCATTCTCGACCAGCATAATGCAACGCGCATGTTCGTCAGCGAAACGCGGCTGTCGCGCCCGTTTCACGATGGTTTCGGCTGGGTGATCGGTGCCAGCTTTCTCGACAATCGCACCCGCCAAAGCCGCGAGCTGGGCGACGCGCTGGTCCAGGAACCGCTGGTCGGCGTCGCCAACCGGATCACCGAATTCACCGGCTATGGCGAAACGACGCTGGAGATACTTCCGGGCCTGATCGCCGCGGGCGGCTTGCGCCTGTCGCACGCACGCCTCGGCGGGGCCGGCGAGGACGTCCCGCTCGATGTCGCGTTCGAAGGCCGCGCGGTCACGGCGCACCGGACCGAGACCGACCTGTTGCCATCCTTCTCGCTCCTCGCGTCACCCTCGCGCGATCTCACCGTCTATGTCCGCTATCAGGAGGGCTTCCGCCCCGGCGGGCTCGCGGTTTCCAACAATTTCGTCCGCCGTTTCCGCAACGATCAGGTCCAGACCTGGGAAGGCGGCATCCGGTTCGGTGAAAAGGGCCGCACGCCGTTCGACGCCAGTATCGCCGTGTCGCACAGCCGCTGGCGCGACATCCAGGCCGACTTCATCGATTCCAATGGTTTCCCGACCACCGCCAATATCGGCGATGGCCGCATCACCAGCATCACCGGCGCCTTTGCGGTGCGGCCGACGTCGGAACTGTCGCTCGAATTGGGCGGGGTTTACAATCACAGCCGGGTCACCGAACTGTTCGACGGCGAATTGCGCACGATTGCCTATGCGGCGACCGCTGACGGAAACAATGGCGGAGTACCGATCACAACGGGGGTCTTGCTGGGCCGGCTGGGACAGATTCCGAACGTCGCGCGCTATGCGGTCCGCGGATCGTTCAACTATGCCCGGCCGATCGGCGACGAGGATTTCCGGCTTAACGGCTGGGCCAATTATGTCGGCCCGTCGCGGCTCGGTATCGGTCCGATCCTGGGCGAGGGTCAGGGCAAATATCTCGACACCGGCCTTGCCGCGCGGCTCGGCAACGAACGGCGCGGGCTGTCGCTGACCGTCACCAACCTCTTCGATTCGCGCGGCAACCGCTTCGCGCTCGGCACGCCTTTTGTTGAGGGCAGCGCCGGCTTCCTGACCCCGCTGCGGCCGCGTACGCTGCGGGTGGCGATCGATATCGCCTATTGATGCGCGTGGCGCGGGTGGCTGTATTGGGGTGGGGAGCCGCCATTCGCTAACCATCCATAACCGTCGCCCCCGCGAAGGGGGGCCGCAATCGGCCGAGCGCAAGGCTGCCAGCGGCCCCCGCCTTCGCGGGGCGACGGTTATTTGGCTAGCGTCCGCAATCGGCCGATTCTTGTCGTTTCCTCTGCTCCTCGTCATCCCGGGCTTGACCCGGGATCCCGCTTTTTGAGGGCAGCGACAGTTTTCGACGTCCAGCGGGACCCCGGATCAAGTCCGGGGTGACGAAAAAGGACATGGCCACTCCCGGCCGGAACCGGTCCCTTCCATTCCGGACCCCGTCAATCCGCCAGCGTAATCCGCTCGTACCGCTCCATATGATGGTCGGCGCTGCCGAACTGGCCCTCGATCATCGTCGCGCGCTTGAAATAATGGCCGATGGCGAGTTCCTGGGTGATGCCGATGCCGCCATGCGTCTGGATCGCGTTCTGGCCGACGAAATTCGCACCGCGCGCGACCTTTGCCTTGCACGCCGACACGGCGGCCATGCGCTCGTTCGCCGGCTGGCCCAGTTTCAGCGTCCCCATGATCGTCATCGAGCGCGCCTGTTCGACTTCCATGAACATGTCCACCATGCGGTGCTGGAGCACCTGGAATTTCGCGATCGGCACCCCGAACTGCTTGCGCTGCTGCGTATATTCCAGCGTGCCTTCGTGCAGCTTCTGCATGACGCCGGTCGCCTCCGCGCACACCGCCACCGTCGCTTCGTCGACGACCTGCTCGATCAGCGGCAGGCCCGCTCCCTCGCCGCCCAGCAGCGCGTCGCCGGGGATCGCGACATTCTCGAAATAAATCTCCGAAGCGCGGCTGCCGTCGACGGTCGGATAGTCGCGGCGGACGATGCCGGGAAGCTTGGCGTCAATCAGGAATAACGACACGCCATCCGCATCGCGCTGCGCGCCGCCGGTGCGCGCGGTGACGAGCAAATGCGTGGCCCAGGGCGCGGTGTAGACGACACTCTTGTGGCCGTTCAGCAGATAGCCCGCGCCGTCCTTCTTCGCGTTCGTCTTGAGGTTGGCAAGGTCGTAGCGCCCCTGTGGCTCGGCATAGGCAAAGGCGATAATCGCGTTGCCGGCGATGATTTCGGGGATCATCGCATCGGCCTGTGCGCCGCCGACGGCCTTCAGCGCGCCGCCCGCGATAACGACGGTCGGCAGATAGGGTTCGATACCGAGGACCTTGCCCAATTCCTCCATGATGATCGCATTTTCCAGCGCGCCCCCGCCGAGCCCGCCATGCTCTTCGGCGAAAGGTGCGCCGAGCATGCCGAGTTCCTGCGCCAGCGCGGTCCAGATCGCGGGATCGCGTCCGCTGTCGCTATCGATGAACTTCTGGCGTGTTTCGAAGTCGTAGGTGTCGGCAAGGAAGCGCGACAGCGTGTCGCGGATCATGTCCTGCGTTTCGGTGTAGGTGAAATCCATTATCGTTGTCCTCGATTTGATCGTCATCCCGGCGAAGGCCGGGATCTCACCGCTGCGTCGTCGCGACAGGTTGAGATCCCGGCCTTCGCCGGGATGACGTCAATTTGTGATCAAAGCCCGAGCACCATCTTCGCGATGATGTTCCGCTGAATCTCGTTCGACCCGCCATAGATCGTCGTCTTGCGCATGTTGAAATAGGTCGGCGCGGCGCGATGCGCATAATCGGGGCCGATCGGATGCTCGTTGTCACTTTCTCCGAAACCCCGGAAATAGGGCGCGCCATAATGGCCGACCGCCTCCAGCGTCAGTTCGGTCAGCCGCTGCTGAATCTCGCTGCCCTTGATCTTGAGCAGGCTCGACTCGGGTCCCGGCCCCCTGCCCGCGTTCGGCCCGGCGAGACTGCGCAATTCGGTGAATTCGAGTGCGGTCAGATCGACCTCCAACTCGGCGAGCTTGCGCTTGAAGAAGGCGTTGGCGAGCAGCGGCTTGTCGCCGTCGAGTTCGGTGCGCGCGATCGCCTTCACCTTCTCGACCCCGCGCTTCGACGCGGCGACGCCGGCGATGCCGGTGCGTTCGTGCGCAAGCAGGAACTTGGCGCAGGTCCAGCCCTTGTTTTCCTCATGGACGCGCTGCGACTGCGGGACGCGCACGTCCTCCAGCCACACCTCGTTGACCTCATGCTCGCCGCCCAGCGTGATGATCGGGCGCACGGTGATGCCGGGCGACTTCATGTCGATCAGCAGGAAGGAAATGCCTTCCTGCTGCTTTGCTTCCTTGTCCGTGCGGACGAGGAAAAAGCCCCAGTCGGCGTGCTGCGCCATCGTCGTCCAGGTTTTCTGCCCGTTGACGATATAGTCGTCGCCGTCCGGAACCGCCGTGGTACGCAGGCTGGCAAGATCCGATCCCGCACCGGGTTCCGAATAGCCCTGACACCACCAATCCTCGCCCGACAGGATGCGCGGCAGGAATTGGGCTTTCTGCTCGGGGGTGCCGAATGTGTAGATCACCGGGCCGACCATCGCGAGGCCGAAGGGCATCAGGCGGATGCAGTCGGCGCGCGCGGTTTCCTCGGAGAAAATGAAGCGCTGCGTCGGGGTCCAGCCGGTGCCGCCATATTCGACGGGCCAGGCGGGAGCGACCCAGCCCTTCTTGTACAGCACCTTGTGCCAGGCAAGAAAATCTTCCTTGGCCAGCTCATCGCCCTCATCCTGTTTCCCGCGCAGTTCGGCGGGGTAATTTTCGGCGATGAAGTCGCGCACTTCCTTCTGGAAGGCCAGTTCTTCGGGGCTGAACTCCATGTCCATGACGATTCTCCCTTGGGCAATCCCGCGCTTATATTGCCGCCTCACGCTTACGTAAAGGTAAGTTGTCTTTTGCTACGCGTTGCGTGACAACTTCGCCAACTTCGGCCGCCTTGTCCAGCGCCGCGACGGCGAGGAGAAAACAGGTTCAGCCGGAGCAAATAGGCGTGACCAGGACGACCGCGCCTTCGCTGGCATAAGCGCCGCGCACCTCGGCGATCGAGAGGGTTACGTCGAGCGCCACGCCTTCGCGCGTGACGATCTGCGACACGACCCGCACCGGCTCGCGACCACGAAAAACCTCTTCGAGCGCTTCCGCAAAGGCAGCGCGCTGACCGACGGCGAGCAGCGCGGAGAAGCGCACCCGGCGGATCGCGGCGGGATCGACACCGACCATCGACATCAGCGTATCGTTCGCCGCCTCGATCGTTTCGCGAACCGACAGCCGGACGTGACCGACGCCGCCATCGGCGTCGATCGCGGTCGCCAGCGCGCGCCGCGTATCGGACGCAGCGACATCCTCCAGCGCCTCGCTGACATCGCGCAACATGATCGCGCCGCCGACAGGCAGCGGCACCAGATCGACCCGCAGCCACTGGCGCGCACGAAAGATGCCCGGAACATCGCCGGAAAAGCGTTCGCGATGGTCGATCAAGCGGATGATCCGCTGGAACAGCAGGCTGCCGTGCAGCTGCGGCAGCGCGGCGGTGAGTTCCTTGCCAAGAAGGGCCGCTGCGGCGTGTTCGAGCATATCGCTCGCCGCCGGATTGACCGCGAGGATATGCCATTGCCGGTCAATGACGATGACCCCGTCACGGACGGCTTCGACCACCGACACCAGCGATTCCCGAAGACCGTTGGCCGACGTCGGATCCGTGCTGTTTTCGCGGTCGAGGCGCCGGTAGTCGTCGAGCGAAATGAGGACATGCGCGTCCTTGCCATGGTGCGTCACGACGACCGGCTTGCGCGCCGCCTGCAACCGCCAATTGGCGAAACCGCGAATAAATTCGGCGGCTGAAACTCTCTGGGGTTCACGCGCTGTTGCCATATCGGCCTCCTCAAAGCCAATATTAGCGCACCCTGTTCATCTTGTTGCGCCGGATGGGATGCAACGATGTGCGTTATCGATCCGATCTGGCGCCGCTCTGCATGTCAAACCAGCCTTGCCCTGCCGCATTTGAGCGCATTGACCCGCGCATCCGCCTCGCCGACGTGGACACCGAGGACGCCGGTGATATCGGCGATCAACGTGTCGAGCACCGGCGCGGCCAGCCCGACCGTGTCGCCGACCAGCGACGTCAATATCTTGGCGTTGATGCCGATTCCGAGCAGCGGGACGTTGACGCTGAGGTCCATCCGTTCGGACAGCGACTTGGCCGCGCCCGCGACCAGCCCGCTGCTCTCCACCGTCTTCACCTTGCCGGCATCGATTTCGGCCCGCGAAAAGCGGAGCGGTTTTTCGGCAAGGTCGGACAATATCATCTCGGCCCTGGCATCGACGCTCGCCAGCGGCAGGCTGACCAGGCGGGCGGGCTGCAGGTTGAGCTTGCGCTGCATGTTCCGAAAATCGCTGTCGTTGACGGTCCCGATCCCGATCGTCGCGGGCGTCGTGGTGACCGCCAGCGCGACCGACCTGTTGCCCGCCCCCTGACACTGGATGTCGGATATGCGTGCCGACGCCGACCCGAGTTCGGCCAGCACCGGAATCTGCACCGCGGCGAGCGGCGTCGATACCTTGGCGTCAAGCTTGAAGCGCACCTGTGCCGTACGCACGATGACATCGTCGGTGTCGGTGACCGCGATCAGCGGCGAATTGGCCGGCGGTTCGCCGATCATCAACGCCAGATTGACGCCCGATCCGCCGGGAAGATTGGCCGCGAGCGACAAGTCGAGCTGGCGGTTCGCATTGCCGAGGAGCAGCATCGCCCGGGCGAGATCGAGTGCATTGACCTTGACCGGGTTAGCGGCATCGACACGGATGCTCGACGAACGCGGCCCGAGGTCAATCGCGTGCGACGGCACCAGGCTACGCGGCAGCGCGGCCGATGCCAGCTTCTCGAGTGCGGTCGAAACCTGGCCATCGGACGAGCGCGCCAGCGCCGACAGCACCTGGGGCATCGTCACCTGGCTGTCGAGCGTCTGGCCAAAGGTCAGGACGTCAGCCCCGGCCTGGGTCCGGAGCGCATCCGAAAAGGCGAGCAGGTCGATATCGGCACTCGCCAGCGCATTATAGTCCATCACCGACAGGTTGACCTGGCTGCCGGTCAGCGCCGACAGCAGGGCATTGGGCACGCCGCCGTGCACGGCGGCGACGCGCGAGCCGAGCGAAAAAGCCGCATAGCCGCGCCGCGCGCCCGTCGCGGTCGCACTGATCAGGCTTTCGCTGCGACCGGTCAGCAAGCGCCCGAAGAACAATGGGCGATTGCGCGTCAGCGTGACACGCACGGCGTTCGGTGAAGCGCCTCCCGCCGAGAAGCGCCGCTCGGCCTCGATCGCGGCGTTGGGCGTGTAGGTTCCGCTGGTCAGCGAAGCGATCGTGATCGTGCAGGCGCAGCTCGCCGCTATGATGTGCTGGGTAGCGGCACGCTCTTCCCCGGGGCGCGCCGCCGCTGCCATTGCTGCGGCATCGGCGATGCCCTGCAGCTTACGGCGGTCGAGATAGAGCGAACCGACATCGACGGCCAGCGCCGCCGAGCCGACGAGCATGGTGAGGGCAAAGGCCGACATGATGCTGATGCCCGCCCGCCGGTCGTGGATCAGCGCGGAAAAATTCGAAAAGAGGGTCATGGCGTCACTCCACCGGCAGTTCGAAGGTCGCGTTGGCGCGAATGATATTGCTGGGAACCGGAATGATGGTCGTGCGAAGAAAACTGTCGGCGGGCACAGTGTAAGCCACGCCGACGGTGATCGCTTCTGTGGTTTCGGAGATGGTGACCGTGCGCACGTCGGGGGTGAGGCGCCCCGCCCCGCGCAAGCTGCGATCGATCGCGCGCGTCGCGATGGCCCGGCGGTCGGTCGCATCGAGACCGACGATCGCGGCGCGCGCGCCGTCATTCGCCGCCTGCTGCACGCTGTGCGCGAGCAGGAAATATTGCCCGTAGACGAGGATGCCCATCAGCAGCGCGATGAAGAGCGGCAGCACGATCGCCATTTCGATCATCGCCGCGCCGCGCTCGCTCCGCATCAGATTGAGGCCAGCGCTGGCTGGCTTGCGGGCGAGCCGCGTGAAGAAGGTTTGCGCTGTCATGCGTCCAATCATGGACGCCGGCAATGAAAGCCGGGTCGCTGAGCCGCGACGCCGGCTTTTCGCATTTTACGCAATTTCAGACCCGACGTCCGCTGCGCGCTTGCCGCCCGGAACCGCCGGTTCCGGGTTTCATCGGCGGTTATCCTGTCGAAAGCTTAACTTCGACAGGGCACCAGGCTTCGTAAAACCGATATTCGGACGCGGCTGGCCTTATTCTGCTGCGGTTTCGGGCGCGAGCTTGTCTTGCGTCCGCAAATCGAAATCGGACGCATCGTGCCGTTCGTGCAACTGGCTTGCCGGATCGCCCATGACACGGTTGACCATGCGCCCGCGCTTCACCGCCGGACGTTCGGCGATCTGGTCGGTCCAGCGTTGGACATGCTTGTAATCCTGCACCTGCAGAAACTCGCCGGCGTCATAGACAAGGCCTTTGGCAAGCGCGCCATACCAGGGCCAGATTGCCATGTCGGCGATCGTATAATCGCTGCCTGCGACATATTCGCTCTCCGCCAACCGACGGTCGAGGACGTCGAGCTGGCGCTTTACCTCCATCGCATAGCGATTGATCGGATATTCCTGTTTGGTCGGGGCATAGGCATAAAAATGCCCGAAACCGCCGCCGAGGAAGGGGGCGCTGCCCATCTGCCACATCAGCCATGAGAGCGTTTCGGCGCGTTTCGCGGAGTCGGTCGGCAGGAAGGCGCCAAATTTTTCGGCAAGGTGGATCAGGATCGCACCCGATTCAAAGATGCGGATCGGTTCGGGGCCGCTGCGGTCGACCAATACGGGGATCTTGCTGTTGGGATTGGCGGCGACATAACCGCTCGAAAACTGGTCGCCTTCACCGATATTGATCAGCCACGCGTCATATTCGGCGTCGGCGTGGCCAGCCGCCAGCAGTTCCTCGAGCAACACCGTCACCTTGACGCCATTTGGGGTGCCAAGTGAATAAAGCTGCAGCGGATGCTTTCCGACGGGCAGGTCCTTGTCGTGCGTCGGCCCGGCGACCGGTCGGTTGATATTGGCGAAACGCCCGCCGCTTTCCTTGTCCCACGTCCAGATCTTCGGCGGCACATATTCACTCTGCTCGGTCATCGCGGACTCCTGCGCTTAATTTCATACTGATCGGTACTTAAGCTTGATCGACGAGGCCGTCCACCGGCAAAGGGTCAAATAATCCTTGTCGCCCGCAAAGCCGAAATGGCTTCGTCGTCATAGCCGAGTTCGGCGAGGATCATGTCGCTATGTTCGCCGGCACGCGGCGCAGGCGCCAGCGCGGCCTTGTCATTTTCCGACAGAGTGACCGGCGTCCGGATGATCGGCGCGGGCGCGCGGGTGCCGGGATAGTCCATCGGTTCGACCAGCCCCGCAGCCACCACCTGCGGCTCGGCCAAGGCATCCGACGGCCGCAGGACGGGGCCCGCCGGGACCCGGGCGGTCGCGAGGTCGGCAATCGCCTGTTCGGTGGTCCGCGCCGCGCACCAATCGGTCATCAGCGCGGTCAGCTCCGATCCATTTTCGCCGCGTGCCATGTCGGATCGAAAGCGCGGATCGTCGGCGAGTTCGGGCCTGCCGACCAATTGCGCCCAGCGCGCGAAAATCGGATTGCCGACGACCTGTGTCATGATCCACCCGTCGCGCGTCGCGAAGATATCGGTCGGCGCCGAACTGAAAGCGCGATTGCCCATCATGCCGCGGTCGATGCCGTTCAGCGCATGGTCGATCGTCAGCCCGTTCGAAATCGCGAGCGCGCTCCCGAGCAGCGACCCGCTTACCCGCTGCCCCTTCCCCGTCCGTTCGCGCTCGTGAAGCGCGAGCATCACCCCGAAAGCACAATGAAGCGCGGTGGTGAAATCGACATAATTGACCTGCGCGCGCGCCGGCTGCCCGCTCGCCCCGGCGAGATAGACGGCGCCCGACATCGCCTGCCCCACGGCATCGAAGCCGACGCGCTGCGCCAGCGGCCCCTCGCTGCCGAAAGCCGAGGCGGTGACAAGGATGATCCGGGGTTGCAGCGCCGAAAGCGTCAGATAATCGAGCCCCAGCTTTTCGAGTGCATCGTCGGGCATGTTCGCGATCACGACGTCGGCGGTGCGGACGAGCCGGCGCACGACTCCGCGCCCCTCCTCGCTTCCGGGCTTGATCCCCAGGCTGCGCTTGTTCCGGTTCATTTGCAGGAACATGGCGCCTGATCCGTCGTCCGCAACCGGAACCGAAAAGCGATCTTCATTACCGTTCGGCGCTTCGATGCGGATGACATCTGCCCCATAATCGGCGAGCAGCGCCGCGCAATAGGGCCCGGCGATGTAACGCCCGAAATCGAGAACGCGGATACCCGTCAACGGCACGATGGACTACTCCATTCCTTTCGGTCCGTCAGGCGCTAGCAGCGGCCCGTCGAGGGTGCCAGCGCCTTCGTGGAAAGGTCCAGCTTGCGCCAATTGGCGTTCTGGGAAGCGCGGACCTGCTGGTGGGGCTGGCGGGTCTGGTGCCTGCCATTCATCTGGTGCGCCGCGATTTTGTGACGAGAGGGTTGCAAGTGTCGCGGACCGCCGCTAGGGGCGTCTGCCTCAGCGAGGAGAGTTGGCTGAGTGGTCGAAAGCGTCGCACTCGAAATGCGAAGTGCCGGCAACGGTACCGAGGGTTCGAATCCCTCACTCTCCTCCAATTTTCTACCAGCGACCACCGGGTAGACGGCCGCCCCGACGCTGCGCCGGGACGGCTGGCGAGCGCTACCCCCGGATGCTGAGCAGCGAAGGCGCCGTCAACGACGCAATGACCGCGCCGACGATCAGGAACAGCACGATCGCGACGACGACTACGATGACGGTATAGCCAACTGCCTTCTCCTGCGGCACTTTCATCAGGACCGGCAGGCCGAGATAGAGAAGATAGAGACCGTAAAGCCCGAGCAGGGCGCCGATCAGCCCCAGCGCCGGAAGCAGCCCGAAAATGCCGCCGACCCAACCGGCGGTGGCCGAATATGCCGCGACCTTGAGCGCCTGGATCTGATCTTTTTGCCCACCGAAATTCGGTGCGAGCCCGTCGATGACAAGCGCGAGGATGAACACGATCGCCAAGGACAGGCCATAGGACAGGATCGCCGAACCCAGCGCGCTGCCGAGCGGCGGATGATAGGTCACGCCAAAGGCGGTGAAACCGAAAAGCTGGCCACCGATGAATCGCGCGACGGGACCGATCGCGGCCAATGCAACAACATAGGGTATGTAGATGGACTGGGTGGTCGCGCTCTCGGCAGCGATGGCCGGCCATGTCTCCTTCGGTTTGAGAAGAATGTCCTTCGCCCGCTGGATGATGCCCGATACCGGACTGGAATTATTCGGAGGCAAATCAGCCATTATGCGTCTCCCCTATTTGTGGCGGCCCGTATCCAATCCAAAATGCAAAGGCCATGGGAGCATGCTAACCCGAACGGCCAATACATCTGTAATCCCGATCACAGCTCGATTCGGCAAACTGCGACCGGACTGAATGTAACCGACTTGAAACTCGCGTAAACAGCCATAGATTGACCATATGACGCCTGAATCCCCATCCAAGCTGCCCACCGCCGTAATCGCGCCGCTCATCGAGCGAGCGCGCTTTGCACCGGGGGATATCGTGCGCCATCGGATGTTCGATTTTCGCGGCGTCGTATTCGATATCGACCCCGTCTTCGCGAATAGCGACGAATGGTATGAAGCGATTCCCGAGGCGATCCGCCCTGCGAAGGAACAGCCCTATTATCATCTGCTCGCCGAGAGTGAGGATTCGTCGTACATCGCCTATGTCAGCCAGCAGAACCTCGTTGCCGACGGCGACGGCGGGCCGATCGATCACCCCCAGGTCGATGCTATGTTCGACGGGCTCGATCGCGGCCGCTACCGGATCCGCGCGATCCATCGCCACTGACCCGGACGCCCAATCCGAACGATCAGGCCTTCAACTTCCATCCCGACGCGAGCAGGCGGTAGGTCAATACGCCGAGTGCGACGTTCACCAGGATCAGCGCGAGCGCGGCTGTCAGCACCGGGTTGGCGATCGTGGAATCGACGGTGCCGATAAAGCCGTAGCGGAAACCCATGATCGCATAATAAACAGGATTGCCATGCGCGATCGTCTGGAACCAGGGCGCGAGCCGGTCGACCGAATAGAAGGTACCGGAAAGCAGCGCGAGCGGGGTCACGACGAAATTGGTCACTGCGGCGGCATGGTCGAATTTTTCCGCCCAGACCGATGTGATCAGCCCGAGGAAACCGAGCATCGCCGCGCCGAGGACGCCGAAAAGGACGACCGCCCACAGATGATCGGGAATGACATGGACGCCCGGCCAGAGCAGCATCGCGAGCCACAGCGCCAACCCGACAAGCAAGGCGCGCGTGACCGCGGCGCCGATGAGCGCAATGATCAATTCGCCGACCGCGAGCGGCGGCATCAGATAATCGACGATCGTGCCCTGTATCTTGCCGACGAGCAGCGAAAAGCTGGAATTGGCGAAGCTGTTCTGCAGCATTGCCATCATGATCAGCCCTGGCGCAATGAAATCGGCGAAGGGGACGCCGATAACCTTGCGGCCCGCGCCGCCGAGGGCGACGGTGAAAATGACGAGAAACAGGAGCGTGGTGATCGCCGGGGCCCAGATAGTTTGCAGCTGGACCTTGAAAAACCGCCGCACCTCCTTGACATAGAGGGCCTGCATGCCCGGAACGTTCAGGGTGTGGATATGCGGTACGCCGGGTTCCGCAAAAGTCGGAACGGCGGTGAAATCGCCTGAGTCGGAGCGTGAAATTTGGGGCTGGTCGTTCATGGCGTTCTCGCCTATCGCCTCCCCGATCTTACCGCAAGCTGGGCAATGACGGAGCCGGTCCGAAAGGATCGCCGACAGGTTCGCGGCGTGGAATGATGAGGAATATATATGTCATGGACTGACGAGCGCATCGAAAGCCTGCGCACGATGTGGGAAAAGGGCCTGACGGCCAGCCAGATCGCCGACGAACTCGGCGGCGTGAGCCGCAATGCGGTGATCGGCAAGGCGCATCGGCTCGGCCTGAAATCGCGCCCATCGCCGGTCAAGGCCACTGAAAAGGTCGCGAAGCCGGCCAAGGCGCCGGCGACGCCGAAGCCGGCAGCGCCTGCCCCGGCGCCACGCGCGGTGGCACCTGCGGCACCGCGCCCGGTTGCGCCGGTACGCCCCGAACCCAAACCCGTGATCGATGCATCATCGGATGACGAAGGCACCACTGCCCCCGCGCCGCCGAAGCCCGACAGCCCGCGCATCGTTTCGATCGGCCCCGGCGGCTTCATCCGCCAAGGCCCCGGCGACCAGCAGGCGCCGATCCCGCCCGCGCCGCCGCGCCGCCTGGTGCCCGCGAAGCCGAGCCCTGAAATCGCCGACAAGACGAGCCTGCTCGACCTCAACGATCGCATCTGCCGCTGGCCGATGGGGCATCCGGGCGAGCCCGACTTCCATTTCTGCGGTGAAGCAGTGAACCCCGGCTTCCCCTATTGCGTCGAGCATTGCGGCCGCGCTTATCAGGCGCAACTGCCGCGCGGCACGCGCCGCCCGCCCCCGCCCCCGCCGTTCGGCGGACCACGCGTCCGGTGAAGCCCTTCGGGCAGGAGTTTGAATTTGCGCGCATGCTCGGCTTTCAATTGGTCGAGCGTGGCGACGGGCGATGCACGATGGCAATCGAGATCGATCCTGCGCGCCATTTCAGCCCGCAGGGCGCCGCCCATGGCGGTGTCGCCTATTCGCTTGCCGACACCGCCATGGGCGGGGCGCTGACCAGCCTGCTCGGCGACGAGCAATGGTGCGCGACGCTGGAGATCAAGTTTAACTATCATGTGCGCGTCGGCGAAGGCCGACTGACGTGCGAAGCCGAGGTTCTGCACCGTGGTAAGCGCATCGCGAACGTCGATGCGCGCCTGTATCAGGACGGCCGCATGGTCAGCAGTGCCAACGGTAATTTCGCTGTGTTTGCAGCGCCAGCTACCGCATAAGGAAAGGCGCCGGGTCTTTCGACCCGACGCCTCCTTCCCGCTCCCAAGAGGTCAGAAGCGGAAGCTCACGGTCCCGCGCACGCTGTGGGTCCGGAAGTGCGGATCGCTCCGCTGAATATCGGTTCCACCGGCTTCGATCAGGAAGGGATTGGTCGCCGGCGCGGTGCCGGGACCAACATTGACGGTATAATCGTCGTCCTTCACGTCGGTGTAGAGATATTCGAGGCCAAGCCCGATGCGGTTCGTCACCATGATTTCGGCGCCACCGCCAGCCGAATAACCCCAGGCATTGGTCTTGCCATTGTCGGCGAAGCTGTTGACGCTGTTCGTGGTCGTGAACTTGTTGTCGAGCCGCGCGTAGGCACCGCCGCCGGTGACATAGAAAAGCGCGCCGCCGCCGGGCGTATAACCGGCACGCAGGCGGGCGCCTGCCTGATAATCGGCTTCACGGCTCATCGTATAGCTTGCGGGTGTGGTCGAAAAGCCGCTCACGCTGTCGCGCGCTTCGCTGCGGCCCCCTTCGAGCACCGCGCCGACGACGAAATTGCCCATGCGCCGGTCATAACCAAGGCGTCCGAAATATTCGGGGCCGTCCTTGTCGTTGCGGCAGCCGACATTGGCGGTGCCGGTCGCGGCGCCGTTGCAGAAGCCGCGCGAAAACGCGTTGGCGCCGCCCGACGTATTGACGGTGTCGCCATAGGTGCCGTCGAGATCATTATCGAAGACCAATGTTTCCCGGCGATCATTGCCTTGCACGGTATAGCCGCCGCCGATCGAGATATAGGGGCCGTTGAAGTCCTGCGACGTGTCGCGACCGCCGCCGGTCGTTTCTTGGGCCATGGCGGGCACGGCCAGGGCGCCAACCGCCACAGCGGCGAGGAGAGAGGTGAGTTTCATTATTTTTACTCCGCTTTTTGAATGACTTTGCAGTCGGGGGCGAAACTCGCCGCGTCATTCCAAAGTTCCTCGCCGGCATCGAAATGCGATGAACCGAGCCCCGGGCGCGATACGTCCGCTGCCGCGAAAACCACGCTTGCCAGCGGCCTTTCTCGCCCCCTATAGCCGGTGCATGAGTCACGATTTGTTCGACAGCTCCGCCCCCGCGACCGAAAGCTACAACGCCTCGCAGATCGAGGTGCTCGAAGGGCTCGAACCGGTCCGCCGCCGCCCGGGCATGTATATCGGCGGGACCGATGAACGCGCGCTGCATCACCTCGCCGCCGAAGTCATCGACAACAGCATGGACGAGGCCGTCGCAGGCCACGCGAGCCGCATCGAAATCGAGCTTGCGGCCGGAAACCGTCTGACCGTCATCGACAACGGGCGCGGCATGCCCGTCGATCCGCATCCGAAATTTCCGGGCAAGTCGGCACTCGAGGTCATCATGACGATGCTGCACTCGGGCGGCAAGTTCGAGGGCAAGGCCTATGCCACATCGGGCGGCCTGCATGGCGTCGGCGTCAGCGTCGTCAACGCGCTGTCGGTCGACACCGCAATCGAGGTCGCGCGCGGCAAGCAGCTTTATCGCCAGCGCTTCTCGCGCGGCACGCCGCTCGGCGGGCTCGAAGAACTGGGGCCGACGCCGAATCGCCGCGGGACGAGCGTGTCCTTCGTTCCCGATCCCGAAATCTTCGGCGAGCATGGCCGCTTCAAGCCGCAGCGCCTCTACCGTATGGCGCGATCGAAGGCCTATCTGTTCGCGGGCGTCGAAATCCGCTGGAAATGCGCGCCCGAGCTGATCGGCGACGACACGCCTGCCGAGGCGGTCTTCCAGTTCCCCGGCGGGCTAGCCGACCATTTGAAGGAACAGATCGGCACCCGCGAATGCGCGACCGCCGAGCCGTTCGTCGGGCGGCAGGACTTTCCCGGCGATCAGGGCCGCGCGGAATGGGCGATCGCCTGGCCGCTGTGGTCCGATGGCTCCTACAGCTGGTATTGCAACACCATCCCGACCCCTGCCGGCGGCACCCATGAGGCGGGGCTTCGCGCCGCGCTCACCAAGGGGCTCCGCGCCTTCGGCGAACTGATCGGGCAGAAAAAGGCGACCCAGATTACCGCCGAGGATGTCTTCAACGGCGGCGAGATGATGTTGTCGGTCTTCATCCGGGACCCGCAGTTTCAGAGCCAGACCAAGGACCGGCTGTCGAGCCCCGAAGCGGCGCGTTTCACCGAAAATGCCGTACGCGACCATTTCGACCATTTTCTGTCGGACAATATGGACCGCGGCCGCGCCTTGCTCGGCCTCGTCCTCGACCGCATGGACGAGCGGTTGAAACGGAAGGCGGAGCGCGAAGTCAAGCGCAAGACCGCGACCAGCGCACGCAAGCTCCGTCTGCCGGGAAAACTCACGGACTGTGCGAACAATGGCCCGGAAGGCACGGAACTGTTTATCGTCGAAGGCGACAGCGCCGGCGGCAGCGCCAAGCAAGCGCGCGATCGCAAGACGCAGGCGATCCTGCCGATCCGCGGCAAGATCTTGAACGTCGCGAGCGCCAGCAACGACAAGATCCGCGCCAATCAGGAGATTGCCGACCTCGCGCTCGCGCTCGGCTGCGGGATGCGCAAGGATTGCGACGCCGACCGGTTGCGGTACGAGAAGATCGTTATCATGACCGACGCTGACGTCGATGGGGCGCATATCGCGACCTTGCTGATGACCTTTTTCTTTCAGGAGATGCCCGATATCGTCCGGCGCGGTCATGTCTATCTTGCGCAGCCGCCGCTATATCGGCTGACCGCAGGAAGCACTTCGGCCTATGCGCGTGACGACGCGCACCGCGCCGAGCTCGAGGCAACGCAGTTCAAGGGCAAGAAGGTCGAGGTCGGCCGCTTCAAGGGTCTGGGAGAAATGAACCCGAACCAATTGAAGGAAACGACGATGGACCCTGCGACGCGTTCGATGCTGCGCGTCATGCTGCCGCAGGAATATGAAGAGCGGCATCTGGTCAAGGATCTTGTCGACCGGTTGATGGGCAAGCATCCCGAGCATCGCTTCCAGTTCATCCAGGCAAACGCCGCGAGCCTCGACGAGGCGGCGATCGACGCCTGATAAAAATCACACCGGCCCCGTCAGAAAGTCCCGCCGCTGCCGACTAAATAGCCAGACGACGATAGTTGCTGGAGATTTCGGGTGACCGAAGCCGAACAGGATCAGGTTTTTACGGATGCGATGGCGCGCTTCGGCGGTGGTCTTGCTCGCATTGCGCGAGCTTATGAGGCCGATGGCGACCTGCGCCGCGACCTCGATCAGGACATTCAGGTTGCGCTCTGGCAAAGCTTTGCGAAGTTTGACGGGCGCTGTTCTCTCAGCACGTGGGTTTGGCGCATCGCGCATAATCGTGCGACGTCATACGTCATGACGCGACGCCGCCATATGCGCCACCGCTGGACGAGCATCGAGGACGTCGAACTGGCAGCCGAGGATCCGACGCCGTTCGAGCGCGTCGAGAGCGAGCAGGCGGCCGCCTTGATCCTGTCGATCATCGACCGGCTCGGCCCGCCCGATCGCCAGATATTGCTTCTCTATCTCGAAGGCGTTGCCGCGGCGGAGACCGGCGAGATTGCCGGCGTCTCGCCCGACGCTGTCGCGGCGAAAATCCACCGTTTCAAGTCCATGCTGACGCGCCGTTTTGCGCTGTCGGGAGGCATAAGATGACGAACATAATCGACGATGACAGCCTGCGCAGCCTGTGGCGGCAGAGCGATACGGCGCCGGCGCCCTTGCCGCTCGCCGAAATCAAGCTGCGCGCCACGGCGTTTCGCCGCGCGATCGGCAAGCGCAACCGCCGCGAATATGTCGCGACCGCCTTTGTTACGCTCATCTTCGGCCTCTACGCGCTGATCCTGCCCGAACCTTTGCTCAAGATCGGCAGCCTGCTCATCATCGTCGGCGGCCTGGCGATGGCGTGGCAGTTGGCGCGTCGTACCGCACGGCCCGATCCCGCTGCTGAGGCGGCCGATGTCCGCTCCTATTACCACACCCAGCTTACCACCGAAGCGCGGATGCTGGCGAGTGTCGGGATCTGGTATCTCGGTCCGATGCTTCCCGGCCTGGCGGTCTTTATGGCGGGCATAGCGAGGGCAAGCGGATTTGGCGGCATGGTCGGCTTTGTGGTCTTCGCGGCCGTTCCCGCCTTTGTTTTTCTCGGCATCTGGTTGCTCAACCGGCGCGCGGCGGCCATGCTTCGCGAACAGATCGATCAGCTCGACGACGCCCCGCGCGCGACAGAAGGAGAAACAATATGAACCGCTTGCTGGCCTCAATTGCCTCCGCCGCGACGATCGCGCTCGCCGCCCCGTCCGCCGCGCACGCCCTTCAGTCCCCCGAAACGGCGCCGGCGGTGACGACCGCCTTCGACAAACGCGCCGCGGAACTCGTTGACCTGTTTGCCGGCAAGATCGCCTTTTCCGATTATTTCGCGCCATCGTTCCAGCAAGCCATTCCGGAAACGCAGTTCAAGGCGATGACCACCAGCCTGATCGCGCAATATGGCCCCCCGGTCGCGGTCGAGCAGCTTGCGTCCAAAAACGGCCGATCGGGAACGCTGCAATTTCGGTTCGAAAAGGGTGTCGGGACGGTCCTGCTCGACGTTGGCGCCGATGCCGGCGAACGGGTGATCGGGCTGCAGCTCACCGATTTCCGGATGGCGAACGACAGCTATGATCGCGTCGCGGCGGAACTCGCAGCCCTGCCGGGGAGCGCGGGATTCCTTGTTGCCCAGCTCGACGGCGCGACCATTCGGCCGCTTGCTGCCGCCAACGCCGACAGGCAATTTGCCGTCGGTTCGACGTTCAAACTCTATGTCCTCGACGAACTCGGCGCGCAAATCGCGGCGGGCGAGCGGCGCTGGAGCGACGTCGTCCCCTTCTCCCACCCCAGTTTTTCCTCTGCCGGCACCGCCAATTGGCCGACGGGGACGCCCGTCACGCTGCAAACGCTCGCGAACTGGATGATATCGGTCAGCGACAATGGTGCGACCGACACGTTGATCCATCTGCTCGGCCGCGGTCGCATCGAAGCGCGGATCCGTGCCGCCGGACACAGCGACCCGTCGCGTAACATTCCGTTGCTGACCACGGTCGAGGCATTCGCGCTGAAAGGAAATAACTTCAGCGACTTGCGACCCGCCTTTATCGAGGGTGATGATCAGGCTCAGCGCAAGCTGATCGATGCGAACCGCGCCCGGCTGATCCTTGCCAATGTTGACGGGATCAGCTTCATCGATGGCCCGCGCTTCATCAACAGCCTCGAATGGTTCGCCAGTCCGAACGATATCGCGCGCGCGCTCGTCGCCCTTAGAGCCCGCAAATCGGGCACGGTGATGTCGGTGCTGGCAATCAACAACGGCGTCGGCCCGGCGGCAGCCGAGCCATGGCGCTATCTTGGGTACAAAGGCGGGTCTGAAAATGGCGTGTTGTCGATGAGCGTGCTTGGCGAGCGCAAGGCCGACGGCAAATGGTTCGTCGTCACCGCCAGCTGGAATGACCCGAAGGCGAATCTCGATGCGGACAAGATGGTTGGACTGGTCACCCGCCTGCTCGCGCTCGCCGCGAAATAGCGGGTCAGGCAGTCAGCGCCGCGACCAGTGCCTTCACCTTCGCTTGTCGCCATTGCGGCGTCGGGGCGACCAGCCAGTAACCGCGCTTGACCGCAAAAGCCTCGCTCACCTGTCGTACGCGGCCCGACGCGATATCGGCTTCGGCGAGCATGGCGGGAACATTGGCCTGCCCCAGCCCGTTCGCCGCCGCATCGATCGCCAGCCCGGCATCGCCGAGCCGCAATGCGGGCTCGCCGTCCTCGACCGGACAGCCTGGCCAAGCGATGCGCGTGTCGCTGCCGCTTCCCGGACCGGCCACGGTCACCATCATCGCATCGGCCAGTGCAATGCCTTCATGCTCGCCCGTGCCGTCGGTCCAGAAGATCGCAAGGTCGAGGTTCGCCTCGGTGAAGTCGATGCCTGTATCCGCCGACACCAGCGTGAAGCGCACGTCGGGGGCCTGCTGGCTGTAGCGTGCGAGCCGCGGCGCGAGCCATTTGGCGGTGAGATCGCGCGGGGCGGCGATCGTCAGCGACTGCGACGACTGTCCCGCCTGCATCGCGCGCACCGATTCTTCGAACTGCAGGAAGCCCTGGCGCAGTGCGTCGAGCCCCGCATTCGCTTCACCGGTGAGTTCGAGCCCCTTGGGCGTGCGGCGGAACAGCACGACGCCGAGCATGTCCTCGAGCGCACGAATCTGCTGTCCGACCGCAGCGGGGGTTACCGCGAGTTCGTCGGCGGCGCGCGTAAAGCTGAGATGCCGGGCAGCGGCATCGAAAACGCGCAAAGCGTTCAAGGGCAGGTGCGTGCGCTTCATGACGCGGTCGCAGGCGCCACAAGTGGAAAATGCGGGATCGCGATCAGCATTTCCGAACCATCGCCCATTTGCATCGTATAACTTCCCACCATCGATCCTTCGGGTGTCGGCAAAGGACAGCCCGATACATAGTCGAACGCGGCGCCGGGTTGGATCACCGGCTGTTCGCCGACGACGCCCTCGCCCTCGACTTCGCTGATCTGTCCGCGCCCGTCGCTGATCCGCCAATGGCGGGTCAGCAGTTGCACCGCAAGCTCGCCATGATTTTCGACCCGGACATGATAGGCCCAGAACCAGCGGCCCAGAGCGGGGTGCGACTGTTCGGGAAGATAGCTGACCGACACGCGCACCGTGATCGACCCGGTGGCCGCGGAAAAAGGAAAAAAGGAGTCGATCATCTCCATCCCAGAGTCGCCTAAAGCCCGACCTTGGTCAATGCCTGGTCCAGGTCGGCGATCACGTCGCGTGGATCCTCGAGCCCGATGTTGATCCGCAGCATCCCCTCGACGACCCCCATGTCGGCCCGCGCTTCGGCACTGACGCCATAGTGGGTCGTCGATGCGGGATGGCAGCACAGGCTGCGCGAGTCGCCGATATTGTTGGAAATGTCGACAAGCTCGAGCGCGTTGAGCAACGCCATCGCCTGTTCGCGTCCGCCGTCCAGAACGAAGGAAAAAATCGGCCCGCACGCGTCCATCTGGCTCATCGCCAGATTATGCTGCGGATGGCTGGCCAGTCCGGGGTGGAGCATCCGCGCGACGCGCGCCTCGATCGCCTTGCCGACCGCCAGTGCGTTTTCCGACTGGCGCCGCGCACGCAGGTCGAGCGTTTCGAGCCCCTTCAGCACCACCCACGCGTTGAACGGCGACAAATTGGGTCCGGTGTTGCGCTGGAACGGCAGCAGCACGTCGTTGATGAATTTTTCGGTTCCGCAGACGGCACCGGCGAGGACGCGGCCCTGCCCTTCCATCAGCTTGGTTGCCGAATAGGCGACGACATCGGCGCCAAAGTCCATCGGGCGCTGGAGCACCGCGGTGGCGAACGCGTTGTCGACCACCGAGGTGATGCCATGCGCCTTTGCGAGGCTGCAGACATGCTTCATGTCGACGATATCCATCGTCGGATTGGCGGGGGTTTCGAAGAAGAAGACCTTGGTATTCGGCTTGATCGCGCGCTCCCACGCGTCATTGTCGCGCCCGTCGACGACCGTCGTCTCGATACCGAAGCGCGGACACAGATGGTCAACCAGCCAGCGGCACGAGCCGAACGCCGCTTTCGCCGCGACGATATGGTCACCCGCCGACAATTGGCATAGCAGGGCTGTCGTCATCGCCGCCATGCCCGTCGCCTGGACGCGGCATGCCTCCGAACCTTCGATCAGCGCGATGCGCTCTTCGAGCATTGCGACGGTCGGGTTCTGCAGGCGCGAATAGGTCATACCCTGTTCTTCACCGGCGAAACGTCGCGCGACTTCCTCGGCGTTGTCATAGGTGTAGCCGGAGGTCAGGAAAAGCGCCTCCGAGGTCTCGCCATGCTCGCTGCGCCAGGTGCCGCCGCGCACCGCCTGCGTTGCGGGATGCCAGCTTTTCGTCTTGCTACGATCGAAACCCGTGGTCTTTTTCATTATCTTATCCGTCTCGCTAGTTTTTCAGAGCCGAAACAACCGCATCGCCCAATGCCGCCGTCCCCATATTGCCCCCCAGATCGGCGCCGCGGCAACCGTCGGCGAGTATCTTCGCGACCGCCGTCTCGATCCGCGCCGCGCTCGCTTCGTCACCGCCCGAATGGCGCAGCAGCATCGCCAGCGACAATATCATCGCCAGCGGGTTGGCTGCACCTCGGCCCGCGATATCGGGCGCGCTACCGTGGATCGGCTCGTACAGACCCTGCCTACCTTCGCTCAGCGATGCCGAGGCAAGCAGTCCGATCGATCCGACGCACATCGATGCCTGGTCCGACAGGATGTCGCCGAACAGGTTGCCGGTGACGACGACGTCGAACTGCCCCGGGTTGCGCACCAGCTGCATCGCGGCATTATCGACATACATATGGCTTAGCGCCACGTCGGGATAATCCGCGGCGACCTCGATCACGACATCGCGCCATAGCTGCGATGTTTCGAGCACATTGGCCTTGTCGACCGAGCAGAGCCGCTTCGCCCGCCCCTGCGCTGCACGGAAGGCGACGTGCGCGATACGCCGCACTTCGCTCTCGCTGTACGACATGATGTCATAGCCTTCGCGCTGCCCGTCAGGGGTCGTGCGCATGCCTTTCTCGCCGAAATAGACGTCGCCGTTGAGTTCGCGGACGATCAGCAGGTCGATCGCCGCGGCGACCTCGGGACGCAGCGCCGAACTGTCTTCGAGACCGGGGAACAGCTTCGCGGGGCGGAGGTTGGCGAAGAGTCCCAGTTCGGCGCGCAGGCCAAGGATCGCCTGCTCGGGGCGCAGGTGCCGCTCGACGTTGTCGAAGCGCGGATCGCCGACCGCGCCGAAAAGAATCGCGTCGGTCGCCTTGGCCTTTTCCAGCGTCTCGGGCGGCAGCGGATGCCCCGTCGCCTCATAGGCCGCGCCGCCGACCAGCGCCCGGTCGAGCGTCACCGGCAAGGTAAGCGCCGTCAGCACTTTCTCGGCCTCCGCCATGATCTCCGGACCGATACCGTCGCCAGCCAGCAGCAGGATTTTCAACGCTTGCCCTTCCGTTCACATACGCCGTTCGCCGTGAGCCCGTCGATGGGCCGCCCTTCTCTTCGGCGCCGTCAGCGAAAAGGACGGTGCTTCGACAAGCTCAGCACAAACGGAAGCAGCAGGTGGCCTTGGTTTGACGTTGACGCTCTAGGCAGCGACGATCCATCACGCAACCGCCCTATTGAGTCGATCGACCAATCTTGCCCTTACGACAAGCAGGTCGCGGTTCCGCCCTTCCAGCAGGTCGCGGTCGAGGAAGAGGCCGGTGATCGCAAGGCCGTCGAGCACATCGGCAAGCGACGGGTCGCCGTCGCGCCCGCGCAGGAACGGCGGCAAGCGAAGCAGCCGCTCTTCATAACCCGCCGCGGCGCGCACGCTCACCGCGCCGCCGGATTTCGGGCTGACATAGGCCAACTCGTCCGATGCTCCCGTCACGATACATTCGTCGAGGCCCAGCCCGAAGCCCAGTTCGGCAAGAAGCAGCAGTTCATATCGCGCCAGCGCCGCGGCCCATTGCCGCGCCGACGGCGCGACCCCGATCGCGTCGAGCACCGCCGACAAGGCGGCGTACAGCAAAGGATAGGGCTGGCTTTCGGGCAGGATCGCCGCGGTCACGCTGGTGACCCAGTCGATCGCCGAAGCGGCCAGCGGTTCGGCGAGCAGCGGTGCGCGGCTCGCCAGCAGTTCGGCGGTCGCCCCGGCGAGTTGCTCCTCCGTCCGCGCGCGCAGTTCCAGCGCGACGAGGTTGCCCGCGATCAATATCGGGCGCATCCGCGTCGAGCGCCCGCCGCGCACATAACCAGCGACCAACCCGGCTTCTGGCGTCAATGCGCGCAAGATCGCGCCATGCTCGCCATGCGCGCGCACTGAGCAGACGATCGCGTCGGTGGTCAGGCTGGCCAAAGCACCATCTGCGTCTGCGTGACCAGCGCGACCTCGGCGCCCTCCCCGGTGCGGATGCGCGTCTGCCATACCGACAGTCGTTTGCCGATTTTCACCGGGGTTGCTTCCCCGACCAGCAGCGATCCGACCGGACCGGCGCCGAGGAAATTGGTCTTGCTTTCGATCGTCGTCGTCCCGCTCGCGCCTTCGGGCAGGGTCAGGAAAGCACCGACCGCGCCCAGACAGTCGGCAAAGGCCATGATGGCGCCGCCATGGACGATGCCACCCGCGGTGCAGATGTCGGGACGCACCGGCAGCTTACCCGCGACGCGTTCGTTGCTGCCTTCTTGGATCGTCACCCCCAGCGTCGCCGCCAGCGGCATCATGGCTGCGAAATCCATCGTCGTTCCTCCCTCAGCTTCCCGGATGATAGAAATCATAGACCGCCTGCGCGACTGCCGCGCTGACCCCCGGCGCCTTGCGCAGATCCTCGAGGCTGGCGTTGCGCACCGCCCGCCCGGTGCCGAAATGCATCAGCAGCGCCTTCTTGCGCGACGGGCCGATCCCCGGCACCTCGTCGAGCGGTGACGATCCCATCGCTTTCGCGCGCTTCTGCCGGTGCGCGCCGATCGCGAAGCGATGCGCCTCGTCGCGCAGCCGCTGGATATAGAACAGCACCGCGTTATTCGGGGGCAGCGTGAATTCGCGGCCGTCAGGATAGTAGAAGGTCTCGCGCCCCGCATTGCGGTCGGGCCCCTTGGCGACGCCGACATAAGGCAGATCGTCGATCCCCAGCTCGGCGAAAACCGCCGACACGGCAGACACCTGTCCCTTGCCGCCGTCGATCAGCACCAGGTCGGGCCATTCGCCCTTGGTGCGTTCGGGATCCTCCTCAATCGCGCGTGCGAAACGGCGCTGGAATACCTCGCGCATCATCGCGAAATCGTCGCCGGGCATCGTCTCGGCGCGCTTGATGTTGAACTTGCGATAGGCGCCCTTGATCCAGCCTTCCGGGCCTGCGACGACCATCGCGCCGAGCGCGTTGGTACCCTGGATATGGCTGTTGTCGTAAATCTCGATCCGTTGGGGCGGATTTTCAAGGTCGAACAGGTCGGCGAGCTCACGCCCCAGCTTCGCTTGCGAACTGCTTTCGGCGAGCCGCCGGTCGAGTTCTTCGCCCGCGTTGCGTACGGCCTGCTCCAGCAAGCGCCGCCGGTTGCCGCGCTGCGGGACGCTGATTTCGATCTTGCGTTCGGCCACCGCGCCCAACGCTTCGGCCAGCAGCGCGCATTCGGCAGGCTCGCGGTCGACGAGGATCAGTTTCGGCGGCGGCACGCCCTCGTAGAATTGCATCAGGAAGCTTTCGAGCACTTCGTCTTCGGGAACGCCCGCGACATGCGCGGGAAAGAAGCTGCGATGCCCCCAATTCTGCCCCCCACGGATGAAGAAGCCCGCGATGCACAGCTGGCCGCCCTTCGCTGCCAGCGCGAACACATCGGCATCGCCCAGACCGTCGGCGTGCACCGACTGGCTGCCCTGGATGAAAGTCAACGATTTCAGCCGGTCGCGCAGCACCGCGGCCTGTTCATAGTCCATTGCCTCGGCCGCAACCGTCATCGCATTGCCCAGCCGTTTCTGGACCGCGGTTGACCGGCCTTCAAGGAAGTCCTGCGCGTCGCCCACCAGGCCGGCGTACTCGTCCTTCGAGATGCGATCGACGCACGGCGCCGAGCAGCGCCGGATCTGGTAAAGCAGGCATGGGCGCGAGCGATTGGCGAAGAAGCTGTCGGTGCAGCTTCTGAGCAAAAACGTCTTTTGCAACGCGTTGAGTGTCCGCGCGACCGACCCCGCGCTTGCGAACGGCCCGTAATAGCGCCCCTTGGCCCGCCGCGCGCCGCGATGCTTCTGCACCCGCGGAAAATCATGGTCCATGCGCAACAGGATGAACGGAAAACTCTTGTCGTCGCGCAGCAGGACGTTGTACGGCGGGCGATAGCGCTTGATCAGCTGAGCCTCGAGCAGCAGGGCTTCGGCCTCGCTGTTCGTCGTGATGATCTCCATCGCACGCGTCTGCGACACCATGCGCTGCAATCGCTGCGGCAGCTTTGCGACCTGTGTATAATTGGTGACGCGGTTCTTCAGCGCGCGTGCCTTGCCGACGTACAGCACATCGCCGCGGCCATCGAGCATGCGATAGACGCCGGCCCGGACCGGCAGCCTTTTGACGACGCCGCGAATGACCCCCGCACCGCGCTCGAGGTCGGGCTTGTCGCCGTCCTCGCCGCCGCCGCGGACGACATAGACGGATTTCTCTTCGTTGAATCGGTCGGGAGCATTGGGGCGAACCATGATTTTGCATGTAGGCGAAGGTGATGCGTGTCGCCATAGTGTCGGAGGTAAAACGACATAGGAGGGGTCTTTTGGAGCTACACGGCAAACTCGCGCTGGTTACGGGCGGCAGTGATGGGATCGGGCGCGAGATCGCGCTGCAATTGCAGGCGGCGGGTGCCGACGTGATCGTTAGCGGGCGCTCGGCGGACAAATTGCAGGCGATGGCCGGGCTTGGCTTCGGGACGATTGCCGGTGACCTCTCGGCGCCCGCGGGCGTCGATGCGGTGGTGAACGGGGTATCCGGAAAGCCGCTGGCGCTGCTCGTCAACAATGCCGGTGTCGGCAGCGAATATGAACTCGATGACCTCGCGACGCTGGAGAGCGCGGCGCATTGCATCCGGACCAACCTCGACGCGCCGATCGCGCTCTGCACCCGGCTGTTGCCGACCCTCCGCGCCCAGCCGGAAGCGGCAATCGTCAACGTCACTTCGGGGCTCGCCATCGCGCCGCGCGCCGGAGGATCGATCTATTGCGCGACCAAGGCGGGGCTGCGCAGCTACACCCAGGCGATCCGCCATTTGCTGAAGGACAGCAATGTCCGCGTGATCGAGGCGCTGCCGCCGGTCGTCGAAACCAACATGACCGCGGGCCGCGCGGGCAAGAAGATGAGCGCGCATGATTGCGCTGCCGAAATCGTCCACGGCATCCGCACCGGCAGAAGCGAGGTCAACGCCGGGATGGTCAAGCTGCTTCAACTGGTGAACAGCATTTCGCCCGCGCTCGCGCGGCGGATCATGATCAGATATTGATCGGTGTGGCAGCCCCGGCAGAAAGCCGGAACCCGGAATAAAAGGGTGGTGAGCGGACGTTCTTGCTTTCCTGACGTATACCGGCTTGCGCCGGGTCCACGATGGGAACGGCTATTAACGGTCGTTAGCCGTCACAGCTTTTCCCATTTCCGATCCCGGATAGCAAAACGCCCGCGGATTTCCGCGGGCGTTTTGCGTCAACAATGTCGCCGGCTTCAGCTCTGGGCGACGCCCGCGATGGCCTGATCAACCAGCGCCTTGTCGGCCTTGGCGTCGTGCTTCTCGGCAATCAGCTTGGCCGCGGCTTCGGTGGCGGCCTTGGCCGTTGCGGCGCGAACTTCGGCGAGGGCGCCTGCTTCGGCGGCCGCGATGCGTTCTTCGGCCATCTGCTTGCGGCGAGCGATCAGCGCGGTGGCGTCGGCCTTGGCCTTGGCAACCAGCGCTTCAGCCTCCGCATCGGCGCGGGCACGCATTTCGTCGGCTTCCTTTGCCGCATCGGCGAGCTTCGCCTCATATTCGGCTTTCAGCGATTCGGCGTCGAGGCGGAGTTGTTCGGCTTCGCCCAACTGTTTCGAAATCTCGGCGATCTTGTTGTCGAGCATGCCAGCAACCATCGCCGGCACTTTTTTCCACAGCAGGATCGCGATGAAGATCGCCATCGCGATCGAAACCCAGACGGTGGCGTCGATGAAACCGAACGACATGGGTTCCGCATGCACTTCCGCCGCGGCTTCCGAAAGAAACAGTCCGAAATCAGCCATGGAGCACCGCCTTCACCGCCGCTTTGGCGTCCGCCGCAGCAACCTTCACCCCCGAGAGCTTGGCGACCAGGTCGCTTGCCGCTTCGGTAGCGACCGATTCAATTTCAGCCATTGCCGACGTACGCGCCGCGGCGATGTCCGCTTCCGCAGCCGACTGCTTTTCCGCCAGTTCGCTTTCAACCTTTGCGAGACGTTTTTCGGCGTCACGCGCGGCTTTGTCCTTGGCTTCCGTAACGGCTTTCTGGGCCGCGGCACGGCTTGCGTCGCTCTGCTGGCGATAGCTTTCCTCGATCTGGTCGGCCGCCGAATGTGCGGCCTTCGCCGCCGCCAGATCATCCGCAACCTTGCGATCACGGGCGTCGACGGTCGCCTCGACTTTCGGCAGCATCCCGCGGCCAATTACCAGAAAGACGAAGCCGAAGGTCAACAGCACCCAGAAAATCTGGGATGCGGCATACCAGCTTTCAGCGAATTGGCTGATTTGAGGCATGGATTATCTCGAACCGGAAGAGGAAAGCAGTCGCGGGTCCGGCCCGATGGCCAGACCCGCCGACGAAATCAGGCTGCCTTGAGGTACAGCAGGATCGCGATCAGGAACGACAGCAGGCCGAGAAGTTCGGCAGCCGCGAAGCCGATGAACAGGCGGCCCTGCTGGCCGTCGGCAGCAGCCGGGTTACGCAGCGCGCTTTCGAGGAAGCTACCGAAGACGTTGCCCACACCGATGGCGGCCATACCGGCACCGATAGCGGCCAGACCGGCGCCGATGAGCGAAGCAGCTTGAACGTCCATTTTATACTCCTTGGGAAAAACGTTGATTATACAGTTGAAATATCAGTGCAGATTGATCGCGTCGTTCAGGTAGAGCGACGTGAGCAGCGCGAACACATAGGCCTGGATGCCCGCCACCAGCAGTTCAAGACCGCTGATTCCGACCATCAGCGCCATGCTGGGGATGCCGACGCCAAGACCGACTGCCGGACCAGCGGCAATGCCGTCGATGATGAACGATGCGAACACCTTCATCAGGACGTGGCCGGCGGTCATCGCGACGAACAGTCGGAGAGCGAGGCTGAACGGGCGAACCATGAACGACACGAGTTCGATCGCGGGGATCAGCCACAGCAGCCACCACGGCGTACCATGCGGCACGAACAGCGAGAAGAAATGCAGGCCGTGGCGCCAGAAACCGACGATCAGGACGATCGAGAAGCTCAGGATCGCGAGAAAACCGGTGATCGCGAAATGGCTCGTCACGGTAAAGGGATGCACACCGAACAAACCGAACGGCATCAGGCCGATGACGTTCAGCATCAGGATGAACATGAAGAGCGAGAAGACATAGGGCGTATATTTGCGCCCTTCGGGACCGATGTTGGCGTTCATCATGCCCGAAATGAAGCCCGTGAAGCCCTCGACAGCAACCTGCCAGCGACCGGGAACGAGCTGACGCTTCATCCCGCCGATCATGAACACCCACAACAGCAGGCCGGCGATCACCATCCACATCGCACTGGTGGTAAAGGCAACCTCATGATTGCCGACATGGAACATGTCGAACATCTTCTGCACCTCGAACTGGTGCATCGGGTCTACTTTACCTTGATCCGCCACGCGATACCTCGCCTTAATCCCCGTCAGTCCGGCTTCGAAGGCCGAACGTTCGCAATCCGAAATATGTTTCTGAAGGCAACGACTATTCCAAGGAACAGCACCACCAACAGGCCCCAAGGTGCCGTGCCGGCAAAGCGGTCGATTACCCAACCGACCAGCGCGCCGCCACCGATACCGCCCAACAGTTCGGCCAGAACGCGATTACCGAGCTTGTAATTCGCATCGGTCTCCGGTCCGCCGTTAACAGCGGTCCGTTTCGCTTCTGCGGCTTCGGCCCGGTCCAATCGCTCTTCGAGCGAGACCAAGCGCGAATCCTCCGAAGCTGGTTTCGGATCGCTGCCATTCCCCGTCATCTTGCGCCATCCTTCTGAAACAGAGCCGGAAACCCCCGATTCTGCCTGCGAAAAAAGGCCCGAAAAATCGGGGGACCCCTAAGGCGCGGTCCGTTTAGGAACGACGCCCGATGAAGTCAATGCTTGTGCGCAGGTGCACAAAAATCACGCCTCGCAGGTGCACAAAAATGACGCGGCCCGGGCGCGCAAAAATGCCGCCGCGTTTAGGGGCGCGGCGGCATATGGCGCCCGCAGGCGCCCTTGTTGCTCAAATCGATCAGGGGCAGCGCGAATCGCGCACCGGCGCGCCGCCGTCCCGGGTCTTCCAGCTACCATCGGGAGCCTTGTATTTTTCGCCGGGCTTGGTCTTGGCGATCAGATTGCATCCGGTCACGAAAGCGAATTGTTCAACCGTGCTGCCCTGCGGCGCACCACTGGTGTAGGCCGCCTTGCGCTTGATGTTGATGTCGTCGACGATCGCCCGCACCGCCGGGGTCGGGCTCGACGCGTAGCCGAGATAACCGTCGGGCTGTTCCCCGACCTGCCCCGCCGCGCGCGCGGCTTCGTAGGCGGGGTTGCGCTGGGCCATGGCCGATGGAGTCGCGATTGCGGCGGTCACCGCAACGGCGACCAGCGCCAGCGCGGTCGGCTTCCCATGCTTGATAGATTTCATCATCGTCATCATTCCCTGTCAGAATATCTCGCTATTCTGTTCGATCAGCTTCTTGGCGTCACCATCCAGCCTGTACACGATTTCCTGGCGGATGTTGATGTTCAGGTTGATCTCGATCGGCTTGTCGGGCGTATCGATCTGGACGCAGCCGGCCAAGCCGACCATTCCCATCATCACCACCAGACACCGACCGCCGACGCCCTGCCTCCTCGCTTCTTCAGTTGCTGTCATCATTGCACGGGCTCGCTTGCTGGGGGCTGAACGGGAATGGATGCTTGTGCTGCGGCGGCTTTGGCGTCTTCCTGCGCCTGCATCAGCGCAGGGAGATTCTGTTCGATATAGATCGTCGGATCGTAAAAGCCCTTGGCCGAAGTCACGAGCTGGCGGAAGGGGGCCTGGATCTTCACATTGAAGACAAAGGGCAGTTTCGCGATCTGATTGATCAGGAAATTGCGCGTGGCCCCTTCGCCCTGCCCCACGCCGCCAAAGCGGATATCGGTCACCATTTCGCCGTCCAGGTCGCCGTTGAGAATGATCGTGAGGTCATCATATTTGAGGCTGCGCAGCGCGCCAAAGGCAAAATTGGCCATCGTGCCCAGATTGTGATTCGAAAGCTCGCCGACATAGGCGAGCGTGCCGCCCCCTTCGCGCGAATCGATACGCCCATTGACGATCCGTCCGCCCAGCCCGCCGAACTCGACCGGCAGCGTGCCGTCGAATTTGCCCGTCGCGTTGATATTGTCGAAGCCGAAATTCTGCAGGAACACCGCGGCGTCGACCCCGACGATGTCGAACGACAACCGGCGCGGTTCAGTCGCGTTGAAATCGAGCGTGGTTGGATGGAGCAGCAGCTTGCCGCCAGCAAAAGGCCAACTGCCGCCCTCGACCCGCACCTTGTTATCGCCGAGCAAACGATATTCGATCGTCCCGTCGAGCACCGGAATACCCGGGTTGATCTCCTTGACCTGCGCGGTGAGCCCCGGCGCCGATTTGAGCCCGATGAGGTCGTCGAAGGTGAGCGTGGTCGTCAAACCGGTCACCGGACCGAACGCGGCGGCGAGACTGGTGTCGGCGGTGGCGAAGGTACCGCGGCTGGTGACGCCGCCCGGCGACCAGTCGATACGCCCATCGCCGACGATCGAGCCTTGTACATTCGCGACGACGCCGAGGGCGAGCCGCGTCAGTTGATCGGGCTGGAATTTGTCGCCGAACCGCAACTCCCTGACCTTGAGATCGGCCGAGCCAGTCCCGTCGGCGAGCCGGTGGCGAATGACCGTGTCGACGACCCGGGTGCCGGTCTTTTGCTCGTCGAGGCTGGCCGTCGCATCGATCACGCCGCCCGCGAAGCGCAAATTGGCGTTGCGGCTGATAAGCGGAAAAAAGCGCGCGTCGGGTTCCGAATCGGTCAGCACCAGCCCGCCGTCGAGGGATAGCGCGCCATCGACCCAGCGCCATTTCCCGTCGATCTCGCTCATATCGAGCGGCACGACGCCGATCCTGGCGCTCGCGCCGGCGAGATTGCCCGCCATTCCCTTCGCGGTGCCGCCGCCGGTAATCATATCTGCGGCGAATTTGGTTACGCCTTCGCCTTCGCCCAGCCGGGCATCCGCGCGCGCCAGCGACCAGCGCATCGATTTGAGGTCGATCCGCGCCGGTCCGCTGTCGAAGGCAAAAGGCGAGGTGCCGCTGGCACCGCGAAGCCGGATGGCGGGCACGCGAATATCTCCGCTTAACCCACTCGGACCGGCGCTTAACAATGGCGCGCCAGGGCGGCTGCACAAATCGATTGCGCTTCGGCCGAGCCGGAAACCGCCGACATCGATCCGCTCGGCGCCGACGCGGCTGCATCCGCCGTTCAACGCAAGGGCGCCGGTGGGAGCGAGCACGCCGGCCAGCGGTAGCGATAATTTATCGACACGTCCGTCTGCAAGCGGCCCCGACAGTTCGGCGCTGGTGGCAAAACGCAGCAGGCCGCTGGGTTCGCCCGCGAAGCGCACCGGGGTCAGCGCGAGCCGTGCGGCGCCGGCAGCATAGGGATCGAGACGCGCGAGCCCGCTCACCGCGCCATCGGCGCGCCGGTCGAGGTCGATGACCCCCGACGGCAATTCGCCGCCGCCAAAGGTCCAGCGCCCCGCCGCGAGGAAGGCTGGCCTTGGCGCGGCCCAGAGATAGGATATTCGGCTGGCATCGTCGCCGCTCAGGTGCGCGCCGCTTGTGCTCGTCAATTGTAGCGCAACGACATCGACGCGCGCGGCTTGCCCTTCGCCAGCGAGCGCGAAATCGGCACTGCCACCGGTATTAGCCAGCATGCGCGACACGGCCTGCGCCGCCTTTTCCGCCAACGGGCCAAGCGGGGTCGCCGCCAAGTTTCGCCCACCCTCGGCAATCGACCGGCGCATCGCCGCGCTGGCGCTGGCCCTGGCGAAGGTGATGCGCCCGGCAAGTTGCGGCGCCTTGGTGCCGAACAGCCCCTTGGCGTCGAGATCCACGGTTTCGGCGGCAAAATCGTCGCTGCGAAGGCGCGCCATCTCGGCTTCGATCTCCAGCTTCGTCTGTTGAGCCGTTCCGTCGAAGCGCGCGATCAGACCAAGCCGGTTGGCAAACACCGGCCCCGCGGCGAGTTTCGCAATGCTTGCGTCGGCCGTCCCCTTCCAGCTTTGGAGATTTTCCGATGGCGAGAGATTGAGTGCGACCTGCGGCGATGTGGCTGTGACGCTGCCGTCGGCGCAGCGCAGGCTCTTGCCGCGCAACGGTCCGACGAGGGTCGGCCGGACGTTGCGCACTGAAACGGTGCCGTAGAAGCTGACGTCATCGCCGTGGCATCCTGCCGCCGTGATACGCGGCGCGACCAGCGCGAGCTTGCCGGTAAAGGCGGTACGTAAATTGCCGCCACCGTTCAGCGCGGCCCCGATATCGCCCCACGGCGTTTCGACCCGTGCCCGCGCATCCTTCAGCGCCACCGACAGATCGGGCAAGGCAAAAGGGTCCGTGCTTGTCGGATCGCGAAATTTGTCGAGCGTGCCGAACGACAGCCGCCCCTCGGCAAAGCGGCCATAGAGACGAACGCCATCGGCGCGGATTTCGGAAACATACGGCCCCGACCAGCCATAGCCGAGCAGGACCTCGACCTTTTTCGCGGTCAGGTCGGGACGCGCCGGGTTGCCGATGACGACGTTCGACAACTGCTCGCTGCGAAAGCCGATATGGTCGATCCGGTAACTGGCCGGCACGCCGCGGCTGTCGAGCTCTTCGCGAATAAACCGGTCAGCGATCGGTTCGCGCCCCAGCCATACACCGGCGACCAGCACGATCACCGCACCGGCGGTCAGCCAGCGCTTTTTAAACAGCAAGGTCCGGTATCGCAGCCTGCGTGGTTGCCCATCGGGTTCAGTCATAACGGTGCCGACGATGAGGGACAGCGCGGAAACGGGAAAACGGCCGATGACGTCATGACGCTATAAATCTCTCGCCCTCTGGTCCGAACCCCATTCTGGGTGGCAACGCCGGAAAACCCCTTTCGCTGCAAGAGATTGGTCCGGATCGCTGCCATCCTTTTTCTATGACCGTTGAGTGCGCCCCACAAGGCGGTTATTCCCCCCATCATGGGGGACAGCGACACACCGGATCATATGGGCCACCGCGCCAGGCTGCGCGCGCGTCTGCTGGGCGATGCCGAGGGGCTGGCCGACTATGAACTGGTCGAATATCTGCTCGCCCTCGCCATCCCGCGCCGCGACACCAAACCGCTGGCGAAGGCGCTGCTCCGCGAATTCGGCTCGCTGGCGCAGCTGATCAGCGCCGATCCCGATACGCTGCGCCGCGTCGACGGCATGGGCGAAGGCGCGATCGCGGCGCTGAAGATCGTGCAGGCGACGGGACTGCGGATGCTCAAGGGCGAATTTCGCGACAAGCCGCTGCTGTCCAGCTGGGATGCGCTGCTCGACTGGCTGCGCGCCGACATGGGCCCGATCGATGTCGAGCGCGTCCGCGTCCTCTATCTCAATTCGCGCAACATGCTGATCCGCGACGAACTGGCGAGCGAGGGGTCGATCGATCAGTCGGCGATCTATGTTCGCGAGGTCATCAAGCGCGCCCTCGAACTCGGCGCGTCGGCAATCATCCTCGTCCACAACCACCCGAGCGGGAGCCCCGAACCGAGCCGGCAGGATATCGCGATCACCCGCGATATCGCCGCCGCCGCGGCCAAGCTCGGCATAACCCTCCACGATCATATCATCATCGGCGGAGCGGACTTTCGCAGCCTTCGTGCGATGGGGCTGCTCTAGGCCGCGTGGAAAAATTCGAATGTCCGTTATCGGTCGATTGCGGACGTTCTTCTCCCCTCCCTTTTAGGGAGGGGCTGGGGGGTGGGTAGCCGCCGAAGGCGGCGCTCTTCCTCTTGCTCGCTGCGCTCGCGGCCCACCCCAAACCCCACCCAAAAAGGGAGGGGAATGTCTC
>NZ_JAASQN010000001.1 GCF_011762125.1 Sphingopyxis panaciterrae | reverse complement strand
CGAAGGCGGCGCTCTTCCTCTTGCTCGCTGCGCTCGCGACCCACCCCTAACCCCTCCCTAAAAGGGAGGGGAATGTCTCAAATCCACCCCAAAGCCGACGTTCGACAAGTTGCGAATTTGTCACGCGACCCAGGCTCAGGACCCAGCTGCATTTGACTTCCTTCCCCTCCCGCGACATCATCAGTTCATGCAGGTTCAGCGCAGCCTTTTTCGCTTCCATGGGGGGCAGCTTCTCGCGGGCATCTAGCCCCGGGTTCCCGGCGCCGTCGCCCCGAACCCGGGGCGAATTCCATCCATAGAGATTCGCGCGGTCGAAAATCGCGCGTCAGCTGGAAAGCCTGTGCCATGACCCAAAGAAAAGCGGCCGCGAGGCCGAAGATCCGCATGATTGATAGCGAAGCGGACGCCCTGACCGAACTCACCCTTCAAAAACAGCGCGATAATGTGCGACTTTACGAATTGTTGCTCGGCGAAATCGACCGTGCCGGCATCTGCAGCCGCGCTGACATACCGGCCGATGTCGTGACAATGGGTTCCGAAGTCGCATTTTTGGATGAAAAGACGGGATCCGAACGGGTGGTCCACCTCGTTTATCCGGGCGATGCGGACATATCGACGGGCCGGATATCGATCCTGACGCCGATCGGCGCAGGACTGATCGGTCTTTCGGTGGGCCAGTCGATCTCGTGGCCTGATCGCAGCGGTGTCGACCACCGGCTGACGATTACCGCAGTCCGCCAACCGTCACCGGCGCCCGCCTCGTTGGCGGAATAGCTTGTCATAAACGCGACGAAGCCGCCGGATCGCTCCGACGGCTTCACCACCCAGTCAGGGACGCTGTTTAACCAGCGCCGCGCGACAGGAAACCGGTCAGTTCGGTCTTGCTGACCTGACCCGATTTGTCGCCATCGGCGGCCGTAAAGGCTTGGCCAACCCAAGTCTTCACATCAGCCGATTCGGGATCGACCGAGGGGTCGGTCGCGGTCCGCAGCTTCTTCATCCACGACGCGAATTCCGCGTCGCTGAGTTCGCCCGATTTGTCGGCATCGTAGGTCGGAAATTCCTGATCCACGATCTGCGCGACCTGCGTCGGCGAAGCGGCGGTTCCCGAAGGTGCCGGCTGTGCGGCCGGATCACCGGCAGGCGGCGTTGATGCATCGGGTGCCGGTGCGGGCGCCGTCGGGTCGGTCGGAGCCGGCTGCGACGTTGCCGGTGCGGCCGGGTCCGCTGCCGGAGGGGTATTCTGGGCCAGAGCGGGGAAACTCACCGCTGCGGCGCCAATCAAAAGCATTTGTTTCAGCATGAGATTACTCCTGCGGGGGAGCCGATTCGGGCTCCGGAGCCGGGTCAGCCGGCGGGGTACCGTCGGTCGGGTCCGCCTTTTCCTTGTCCGCATCGGACGGGGCCGGATCCTCGGTCGGGGCCGTACTGTCGGTCGGAGCAGGCGCAGGGGCCGGCTCTGCCGTGGGTGCGGGTTCCGACTGCGTGGTCGGCGCCGGATCGCTGTCCGTGGGCTCGGTCGTCTGCGCCAATGCGGGGAAGCTGATTGCTGCCGCGCCGATCAAAAGTACTTGTTTAATCACCTTATTACTCCTGTAGTGGCGACAGCTTGCGGTGTTGCGACCCGCCGCCTTTCTGATGGGGCATGGGGTCAACTCGTCCGATTTACCGAAAGTTGCGTGCGCGGCGCGATTGGCGAAACAGTCTGTCCCTGCTAGGGGGCGCTCCGTCGCAATTCAGGACAGTTTCTTCGACGAAACGTCACAAAAGGAAGGAAATTCAATGGTTCCGCGCTACGCTCGACCGGACATGACCGCTATCTGGTCGGCGGAGAATCGGTTTCGCATCTGGTTCGAGATCGAAGCGCACGCCACCGATGCGCTCGCACAGCTCGGCACCGTTCCCAAATCGGCCGCCAAGGCGCTGTGGGATTGGTGGGCGACAAACCCGGTCATCGACGTCGCCGCGATCGACGCGATCGAGGCCGTGACCAAGCATGACGTGATCGCCTTTCTGACCTGGGTTGCCGAGAACGTCGGCGACGAAGCGCGCTTCATGCATCAGGGTATGACATCGAGCGATGTGCTCGATACCTGCCTCGCTGTTCAGCTCAGCCAGGCGGCCGACATATTGCTCGCTGACCTCGACGCGCTGCTCGAAGCGATCAAGCGGCGGGCGATCGAGCATAAGCTGACCCCGACGATCGGCCGCAGCCACGGCATTCACGCCGAACCCGTCACCTTCGGGCTGAAGCTTGCACAAGCCTATGCCGAATTCGACCGCTGCAAGACGCGCCTGATCGCCGCGCGTGCCGACATTGCGACCTGTGCCATTTCCGGCGCCGTCGGCACCTTCGCCAACATCGACCCGCGCGTCGAGGAACATGTCGCCGCCAAGCTTGGCCTGTCGATCGAGCCCGTATCGACGCAGGTTATTCCGCGCGACCGCCATGCCATGTTCTTCGCGACCCTCGGTGTCATCGCGGGCTCGATCGAACGCCTAGCCACCGAAGTCCGCCACCTCCAGCGCACCGAAGTGCTCGAGGCCGAGGAATATTTCTCGCCCGGCCAGAAGGGCTCGTCGGCGATGCCGCACAAGCGCAACCCGATCCTCACCGAAAACCTTACCGGCCTTGCGCGCATGGTTCGCAGCGCGGTCGTCCCTGCGCTCGAAAACGTCGCGCTGTGGCACGAACGCGATATCAGCCATTCGTCGGTCGAACGCTTCATCGGCCCCGACGCGACAATCACGCTCGACTTCGCGCTCGGCCGTCTGACCGGGGTGATCGACAAGCTGCTCGTCTACCCCGAACGGATGCAGAAGAACCTCGACCGCATGGGCGGGCTCGTCCATTCGCAGCGGGTGCTGCTGGCGCTCACCCAGGCCGGCGCCAGCCGCGAGGACAGCTATGCGCTCGTCCAGCGCAACGCGATGCGCGTGTGGGAAAGCGATGGCCAGCTGTCGCTGCTCGAACTGCTGAAGGCTGATGCCGACGTGACGGCGAAGCTGTCGGCCGATCAACTGACCGCGCTGTTCGATCTCGACTATCATATGAAGCATGTCGACACGATCTTCGCGCGGGTGTTCGGTTGAACGCTCTCCCCGGCCTGCCCCGTCTGTCAGGGATTGGGGATGGCCGGGGACTGGAAACCCGCGACAATCTGGCTTAGGGTCGATCGAAGACCGACCGAGGAGCAAGGCAAGTGGGAATCCTGCGGACTATTATTTGGGTCATTGTGACGATCGTCCTCGTTGTTTTCGCGATGGCGAACTGGATTCCGGTGACCGTGCGCATCTGGCCGGGGCAGGATCTGGAAACCAAATTGCCGATGCTGATCTTCATCGCGTTCCTGCTCGGCAGCATTCCGACGTGGATCGCGCTGCGCGCGACGCGCTGGACACTGAACCGTCGCCTCGACAGCAGCGAGCGGCAACTGGCCGACCTGCGCGCGCTGGCGAACCGCCCCGCCGACCCCGCACCGCCCGCATCGGCGCCCGTCAACGACATTCCGCCATCGCCACTGGAGACCCCATGAGCTCGCCGCTTTATCTCGCCATCGACACCACGCACCTCGATGCCGCGATGACGCTGGCGCAGAAGGTGCGGCACCATGTCGGCGGGCTGAAGCTCGGGCTCGAATTTTTCTGCGCCAACGGCCACCACGGCGTGCACGAGATGGCGAAGCTTGGCCTTCCCATCTTCCTCGATCTCAAGCTGCACGACATTCCGAACACGGTTGCCAAGGCGATCCAGGCGCTGCGTCCGCTCGAGCCCGCGATCCTGACCGTCCATGCCGCAGGCGGCCGCGCGATGCTCGAAGAGGCGAAAGCGGCGGCGGGTACGAGCACGAAGATCATCGCAGTAACCGTGCTTACCAGTCTTGATGGCCCCGATCTCGACGACATCGGCGTCGGTGGCACTCCGCACGATCAGGTCGTTCGCCTCACCGCGCTCGCGCGCCAGTCGGGGGTCGACGGCATCGTCTGTTCGGGACAGGAAGTGAAAGCGGCGCGCAAGGCGTGGCCCGGCGGCTTTTTCGTCGTCCCGGGCGTGCGCCCCGCCAACGGCCATGCCGGCGATCAAAAGCGCATCGTGACGCCCGCGCAGGCGATGACCGACGGCGCGTCGATCCTGGTCGTCGGCCGCCCGATCAGCCAGTCGTCCGACCCCGACCTCGCCGCACGCGAGATCGAAGCGACTCTTTAAAGACGCCCCATCCGTCATCCCGGCGAAGGCCGGGACCTCGCCGTCGCGCTCCGGCGCACCGTTGAGATCCCGGCCTTCGCCGGGATGACGGCACCAATAGAGACCAACTCATGCCCCCTCTCGTCAAAATCTGCGGCCTCAAGACGATCGAAGAGGTCGATGCCGCCATCCGTCACGGCGCGACGCATATCGGCCTCAACCATTATGAGCCGAGCCCGCGCTATATCGACCTCAAGACCGCTGCCACATTGCGCCAGCACGCCGGCGAACGGGTTAGGGTCGCGCTGCTGCTCGTCAACGCCTCGCCGCAATTGCTGGGCAAGGCCTATGACGAAGTGCGTCCCGACATCATCCAGTTTCACGGCATCGAAGCCCCCGAATGGATCGGCGCGGTCAAGCAGCATGCGCGGGTCGAGACATGGAAGGCGGTCGGCCTCAAGGATGCGGGAACACTGGAACGGAGCCAGCAATATCGCGGCGTCGTCGATCGCCTGCTCTTCGACGCGCCCGCGCAGGCGCTGCCCGGCGGCACCGGCACGCGCTTCGACTGGTCGTTGCTGATCAATCATCGCCATGTGATGGACTGGGGGGTCGCCGGTGGATTAACCCCGGCCAATGTCGCTGAAGCGCTCGCGGCAACAGGCGCGCCGCTGGTCGATGTATCGTCGGGCGTCGAAAGCGCGCCGGGCGTGAAGGATGTGGACAAGATCGCGGCTTTCCTTAAAGCGGCGGGTCGATGACTCACGCACCCGACAGCCTTCGCACCGGCTCCGCCCCGCAGGCGAACAGCCTGCGACACCAGCCCGACTCCCGCGGCCATTTCGGCCAGTTCGGCGGCCGCTACGTCGCCGAAACCCTGATGCCGCTGATCCTCGATCTGGAGCGTCACTATCGTGCCGCGCAGCAGGACAACAGCTTCAGGGCCGAGTTCGACTATCTGCTGAAGCATTATGTCGGCCGCCCGAGCCCGCTGTGGTTCGCCGAACGGCTGACCGAGCATCTGCGCGCGAGCGCCGGCGAAGACCTCGGCGCGAAAATCTACCTCAAGCGCGAGGACCTCAATCACACCGGCGCACACAAGATCAACAATTGCATCGGCCAGATCCTGCTCGCCAAGCGGATGGGCAAGACGAAGATCATCGCCGAAACCGGCGCCGGCCAGCATGGCGTCGCGACCGCGACCGTCGCCGCATTGTTCGGCCTGCCCTGCACCATCTTCATGGGTGCGGTCGACGTCGCGCGCCAGCAGCCCAACGTGTTCCGCATGAAATTGCTCGGCGCCGAAGTCGTCGCGGTCGAGAGCGGCGCGAAGACGCTGAAGGACGCGATGAACGAGGCGCTGCGCCACTGGGTCGCGAACGTCCACGACACCTTCTACATCATCGGCACCGTCGCCGGCCCGCACCCCTATCCCGAACTAGTTCGCGATTTCCAGTCGGTGATCGGTATCGAGGCGCGCGAACAGATTTTGGAAGCCGAAGGCCGCCTTCCCGACATGCTGATCGCCCCCGTCGGTGGCGGATCGAACGCGATCGGCCTGTTCCATCCGTTCCTTGACGACGAAGGCGTCGAGATTATCGGGGTCGAAGCGGCGGGCGAAGGGCTCGATGGCAAGCACGCCGCCAGCCTCGCCGGCGGGCGCCCGGGCATTCTGCATGGCAACAAGACCTATCTGCTCCAGGACGAGGACGGGCAGATCACCGAGGCGCACAGTATTTCGGCCGGTCTCGACTATCCGGGCATCGGTCCCGAACATAGCTGGCTCCACGAAATCGGCCGCGTCCGCTATGAGCCCGTGACTGACGCAGAAGCGCTGGCCAGCTTTCAGAAACTCACCAAGCTTGAAGGCATCATCCCGGCGCTTGAAAGTGCGCATGCGATCGCCGCTGCCGAGCGGATCGCGCCGACGCTGGGCAAGGACAAGATCATCATCGTCAATTGCTCGGGCCGGGGCGACAAGGACATCTTCACCGTGGCGGATGCATTGGGGGTGGAACTCTAAAAGCCCTCTCCCCTTCAGGGGAGAGGGTTGGGAGAGGGGGACATATGCGGGATTGGAGACTGGTTGAATTTGCGAAGCGAATGCGACGCGAACAGACCGAACCGGAAGTCCGCATGTGGTTCGAACTTCGCGCGGCGCGTTTTCAAGGGATTAAATTTCGCAGGCAGAAGGTTGTCGGACGGTATATCGCCGATTTCTCTTCCCGCGCACCGATGATTGTTGTTGAGGTTGATGGCGACACGCACGGCAGCCAAGAAGCCTACGACCGCACCCGCACGGAATATTTTGAAGAACAGGGTTACCGAGTGATCAGATTTACCAATGGCGATGTGATGACGAACATGACGGGCGTGCTGGAGCAGCTATCCTCGTTTGCCGGTCATTCCCCTCTCCCAACCCTCTCCCCTGAAGGGGAGAGGGCTATATGACCCGCTTCGCTTCGGCCTTTTCCAAGGGCCCCGCGCTTGTTGCCTTCATCACCGCGGGTGACGGCGACACCGCCGCGAACCTCGACGCGCTCGTGGCGGGCGGGGCCGATGTGATCGAACTGGGCATGCCGTTCACCGATCCGATGGCCGACGGCCCCGCGATCCAGGCCGCGAACCTGCGCAGCCTCGCGAAAGGCACGACGACCGCCGACATCTTCGCTTATGCCGCCGCGTTCCGCAGCCGCCATCCCGAAACGCCACTTGTCCTGATGGGCTATGCCAATCCGATGACGATCCGCGGCGGCGACTGGTTTGCCGCCGAATGCCAAAAGGCCGGGGTCGACGGCATCATCTGCGTCGATATTCCGTCGGAGGAAGACCCCGAACTCGGCCCTGCGTTGCGCGGTGCGGGCGTCGACCTGATCCGCCTCGCCACCCCGACCACCGACGCCGCACGTCTGCCTGACGTGCTGAACGGCGCGGGCGGTTTTCTCTATTATGTCTCGGTCGCCGGCATCACCGGGCAGCAGCAGGCCGCGCAGGCCAGCATCGATGAAGCGGTCGCGCAGCTGAAGGCCGCGACCGACTTGCCCGTCGCGGTCGGATTTGGCGTCCGTACCCCCGATCAGGCGGCCCAGATCGCCAGGGTCGCCGACGGCGTCGTCGTCGGTTCGGCCTTCATCGACATCATCGCCGAACATGGCGACAATGCCGCGCCGCATGTGGAAGCCTTCACCCGCCTGCTCGCCGATGCTATTCACGGCGCAAAGGAGATCGCCGCATGAGCTGGCTCGACCGCGTTCGCAACGCCCTGCCCTTCGCCGCCAAGCGCGATACCGCCGACAATCTCTGGCACAAATGCCGCCAGTGCCAGCAGATGGTCTTCGTCAAGGAATGGGAAGATAATCTCAACGTCTGCCCGCGCTGCGACCATCACGACCGTATCGGCGCGAAAGAACGCTTTGCCCAGTTGTTCGACGGCGGGCTGCATGAACTGATCGCGGCGCCCGCAGCGCCCGAGGATCCGCTGAAATTCCGCGACACCAAGAAATATGTCGACCGGATCAAGGCGGCGCGCGCGCAGACCGGCGACCGCGACGCCTATCAAAATGCGTTCGGCCGCATCTCGGCGCAGCCGGTGGTGATCGGGGTGCAGGATTTCGCCTTCATGGGCGGGTCAATGGGGGTCGCGGTCGGCGAAGCTTTCGTCGCCGGGGTCGAGGAAGCGATCCGGCGCGGCTGTCCTTATATGGCGATCACCGCCGCCGGCGGCGCCCGTATGCAGGAAGGCACGCTGTCGCTGATGCAGATGCCGCGCGCGACCGTCGCACTTGCGCGCCTGCGCCGTGCCGGCCTTCCTTATGTGGTGCTGCTCACCGACCCGACGACGGGCGGCGTCACCGCGAGCTATGCGATGCTCGGCGACGTCCAGATCAGCGAACCCAAGGCGCTGATCGGCTTCGCGGGCCAGCGCGTGATTGAGAATACGATCCGCGAGAAATTGCCCGAAGGCTTTCAGCGCGCCGAATATCTGCTCGATCATGGGATGATCGACATGGTCGTACACCGGAAGGAGCTTCCCGAAACGCTCGGCCGGCTGATCGGTTATCTGGCGCCAGAGAAGGCGGCTTAGTCTCCTCCGAGACCGCAACGTTTCTTATTTTGTCTCCCCGGACTTGATCCGGGGTCCATGCAACGGGCGCGGCAAGGATGCCGATCAAGTCCGGCTTGACGAAAATGAGAGATGCTGGACGACAGTTTCACGATCAAGGCTCGACGATGCCCGACCACGCCCACTCCCAAGACCCTGCCGTCCAGACCCAGCTCGACCGCCTCGCCGCACTGTCGCCGGGCCGCGATATTCTCGGCCTCGAGCGCATCGCCGAAATCTGCGCGCGCATCGGCAATCCGCAGGACAAGCTCCCGCGCACCTTCCATGTCGCGGGAACCAACGGCAAGGGTTCGACCTGTGCCTTCCTCCGTTCGATTCTCGAAGCACAGGGACGCCGCGTTCACAGCTACACCAGCCCGCACCTCGTCCGCTTCAACGAACGGATCCGGCTCGCCGGTACGCTGATCGACGATGCCCTGCTCGCGTCGTTGCTCGAAGAGGTGCTCGACACCGCGGCCGATCTCCACGCCAGCTTCTTCGAAGTCACCACCGCTGCCGCTTTCCTTGCTTTCGCGCGTACTCCCGCTGACGATGTCATTATCGAGGTCGGGCTGGGCGGCCGCCTCGATGCGACCAACATCATTCCCGCCCCCGCGATGTGCGGCATCGCCTCGCTCGGCATCGATCATGAGGCCTTCCTGCTCGCGCCCGAAGCCGGGACACCGGGCGAACCCGCCGCACGCATCGCGTGGGAAAAGGCCGGGATCATCAAACCGGGCACGCGCGTCGCAGCTCTGTCTTACCCGTCCGCGGTGATGGACGTCATTGCCGGGCGGGCCGCCGCTGCCGGCGCAACCCTGTTCGCCGAAGGCCGCGACTGGAACGCCGAGCCCGAAGGCGACGGCTTTCGCTGGTCCTCGACGTCGGACGCAATCGCCGAAGTGTTGCATCCGCGCATGGCGGGCCAGCACCAGCGGCGCAACGCCGGGCTGGCGATCGCGATGCTGCGCCTCGCCCCCGGACCGCGCCCGGCCGATGCCGATATCGCGCGCGGCGTCGCGGATACGTTCTGGCCGGGGCGCATGCAGTTGCTGGGCAGCGGGCCGCTGACCGCGCTGATGCCCGCCGAGCATAATGTCTGGATCGATGGCGGCCATAATCTCGACGCCGCGCTGCAACTGGCGGACTTCCTGGGCCCGACGCTGGCACGGCGCGAGCCGATCGACCTCGTTCTCGGCATGCTCGCCAACAAGGATGCTGCGGGCTTTCTGGCAGTGCTCGCGCCGCATGTCGGCAGGCTGGTCGCGGTGCCGATCCCGGGCCATGATCATCATGATCCCGCCGACCTCGCGCAGATCGCCCGCGATACGGGCATCGCGCAGGTTTCGGCGCAGAACGACCTGCCGTCGGCGCTGCGCGCGCTGGCGGCCGACGGCCCGGCGCGCAATATCCTGATCGGCGGATCGCTCTATCTGGTGGGGCAAGCGCTCGAATTGAACGACGAACCGCCTGCCTAATCCAGCGAGGCCAGCATCCGCCTCGCCCAGTCGTACATCGCCGCCTCGGCCTTCAGCGTGACCGGCGGTGTACGCTTTATGCGCTGCATGACCTCGCGCAGTACGGCTCGCGCGCCCGTCCTGTCGCCCTCGGCGATCAGCACCGCTGCCATGCGGCACCGCACCTCGTCGCCCGGCACGCGGTCGACGATGTCGCGATAGATCGCCAGCGCGTCCTGCGCCCGGCCATCGGCTTCGGCGATCTTGGCGCGCAGCAGGTCGCGCCGGTCGAGGTCGGTACGCGAGATCGTTTGGGGAAGCCGGTCGATCGCCGCCAGCGCTTCGGCACCCTGTCCAGCCTCATAGGCCGCTTCGGCAATCCGCATCCCGATTGCACGGTCGACATGCGGTGAGCGCCGTTCGGCGGCGCGAAACTGGTCGAGCGCCTCCCGATAGCGTTCGCGCGCCATCAGCGCATCGCCATATTCCATCCGGTTGCCGACCGTATCGCTGAACTCGACCGCCTCGCTTGCATCGCGCACGCGGCGTTCGGGATCCATCCTGTCGGCAATCTTCGTCCGCGCGTCCTGTACGCGCCGGTCGCGGTGCAGGTTCGGCATGATCTCGACGATAAAATAAGCGAGGATACCGACCATCGGCAGGAAGGCGATTGCCATGATCCATGCGGTGTTGCGCCCGGTGCGGAACACATGGACGATGCAAAGCAATTGCAGCGCGATCGAGATGACGAACCAGTGCATGATGACCTATGCCTGCGCGTCGCCTTCGCGCGCCGTTCCTGCGGTACCCACCGAGGAATCGACGAGGCCGCTGCGCATCATCAGCCAGAACAGGATGATTCCCGGCAACGCCGCAACGACGGTGAAGAGATAGAAATTCACATTGCCGAACTGCTCCATCATCGCGCCCGCGGTGGTGCCGGTCAGGAAGCGCCCGACGATGCTCGCCGCCGAACTGATCAGCGCATAATGCGCCGCGGTGAAGCGCAAGTCGCACAGCGCCGAGAAATAGGCGACGACGACAACGCCGCCAATGCCGCTTGCGATATTCTCGAACCCGATCGCGCCGGCGAGACCCCAATTGCTGTGCCCCGCTGCCGCGAGCAGCGCGAAGCTGAAATTGCTGATCGCCATCAGAATCAGGCTGATCAGCACCGATCGCTTCATCCCCAGCCGGGCGTAGATGATGCCGCCGATAAAAATGCCGATCAGATAGGCCCAGAATCCGATGCCGACGTCATAGATGGCGATTTCGTCGTTGCTGAAACCCAGATCATTGAGCAGCAGGCGCAGCGTCAGGTTCGCCAGCGTGTCGCCGATCTTGTGGAGCAGGATGAACAGCAGCACCAGCCATGCGCCATGGCGGCTGAAAAACTCGGTGAACGGACCGACGATGCCGGCCACGATCCCGGGCCGCCCCTCACGCTTCACCGCCTCGCGATGCCGTTCGGGCTCGCCGACCCAGAAGGCCGCGATGACCGCGGGCAGCGCGAACAGCGCGCAGGCCAGATAGCCGGCCTCCCAGCCTTGCCGGGCCGCCATGAACAGCGCGAGTGCGCCCGCACCCGCCGACCCGATACGCCAGCCATATTGCGACATGCCCGATCCGACGCCCAATTGCTCAGGCTTCAAAATCTCGATGCGATAGGCGTCGATCACGACGTCGAAGGTCGCGCCCGCGAATCCGACGAGCACCGCGCCGACTGCCATTTCGAACAGCGCGGCGAACTCGCCTTCACGGCCCAGCCCGAACCATATCATGAACTGCCCGACCGGCGATTGACCGACATGCTGCGGATCGACGAGCGCGAGATTGCCGACTGCCAGCATCACCAGCGCCGCAGTCAACACGATCCACGAAACGCGCTGGCCAAGGCGGCCGATGCCGGGCAGCCGCACCGCATCGATCACCCATGCCCATAGGGGCTTGAGATTATAGACCAGGAACGCCAGCGAAAAGGCGGTGATCGAGGATTTTTCGAAGCCATCCTGCGACAGGCGCGTCGTCAGTGTCGCGCCGATCATCGCATAGGGGAAACCCGACGATATCCCCAGCAGCAACGCCGCGAGCGGTGCACGTTCGAGATAGGGGCGGACGCTTTCGCTCCACCCCTTCGCCGCCGGCAGAGCCGCTTCTGTTGCCATGCTGAACTTCCTCCCGGGTGCGCTTGTCGCCGCACCGTTGCCCGATGGGAGTCCGGCCTAAAGCCTCGCCCTCAAATTGGAAGCGGCTAATTGGCGATCATGCGCCGGGACGTGCGTGTCAGGCGGCCTCGGGACGCCAGTAGGTCTGCAACCCGGCGACCTTGCGCGGCGCCTTATTCTTGCAGATCATTCCTTCGACCGCGCGAAGGGCGCCGATCAAAGCCGAAGCGCTGTGCGGCTTGCTGAGGCAGGCGAGCGCGATGTCGCCGGCATCTTCAGGCGGCGCCCCGGTCACCAGCAGCACCGCGATGCCGCGGTCATGTGCGATCCTGGCGACTTCGCGCCCGCTCATATGCCCGGCGAGCCCCAGGTCGAGGACCAGCGCATCAATCTGTTCGGAAGCGATGAGCTCGATCGCCGCCTCGCCCGAATCGACCGTTGCGACGACGTCATAACCGCTGTGCTGCAACGTCCGCTCATTATCGAACGCGACCAGCGGATCATCCTCGATGATCAGCAGCCGCTTGATGCACGACGGGCGGTGGACGAAGAGCATAAACACTCCCTTTGACATCGTCGCCATGACTCGCTCCGGCCTTTCCCGCAAGATCGCTTCTGCTTGCCATCGACGAAGCGACACTTTTCCGGCTATGAGCGTGATCACAACGCAACAGTTTATCCCGAAAAACGACAAGAAAGACGCATCCGTTCCGATGACGACCCGCCGCCCACCCCGAAATCCGACCCGACCGGCGCCCAAAGCTCCCGGCGAGCGCGATGCCGCTCGTGATGCGCCCAAGGGCCGCCGCGCTGCACGCGGCGCCGCGCCACCGCGCAAACCGAAGCTCGAAGAAGCGGATCGCGAAGACGGCCCGCAGCGTATCGCCAAACTGCTCGCACGCGCCGGGGTCGGATCGCGCCGCGATGTCGAGCGGATGATCGAGGAAGGCCGGATCGCGCTCAACGGCCAAGTCATCGTCCAGCCCGCGCCGCTGCTCACCTCGCTGGAAGGTTTGACTGTCGACGGCAATCCCGTCGCCAAGCCCGTGTCGACGCGCCTCTATCGCTTTCACAAGCCCGCCGGCTGCCTGACCGCGACGCGCGACCCCAAGGGGCGCAAGACGATTTACGACCTGCTGCCCAAGGGCCTGCCGCGGCTGATGCCCGTCGGCCGCCTCGATTATAATACCGAAGGGCTGCTGCTGCTTACCAACGACGGCGAATTCAAGCGCCAGCTCGAACTTCCCGCCAGCGGCGTCGAGCGCACCTACCGCGCGCGCGCCTTTGGCGACATCAGCCAGGAACAGCTCGAGGAACTCGTCATGGGGATCGAGATCGACGGTGTGCGGTACGGCAAGATCGACGCCAACCTCGAACGCCGCACGGGGCGCAACCAATGGATTGAACTGACGCTGACCGAGGGCAAGAACCGCGAAGTGCGCAAGGTGCTCGAACATTTCGGGTTGCAGGTCAGCCGCCTGATCCGCACCCGCTATGGCGAGTTCACGCTCGAAGATCTGGGCATGGGCGACGTCGACGTCGTGGCGCGCGACGATCTGTTCAAGTTCCGGCGGCACCTGCGCTGATGCGTGTCATCGCCGGCGAATGGCGCGGCCGCAAGCTGATCGCGCCCAAAAACGACGCCACCCGTCCGACCGCCGACCGCACGCGCGAGACACTGTTCTCGATGCTCGCGAGCCGGCTGGGCAGCTTCGAGGGATTGCATGTCGCCGACCTGTTCGCGGGATCGGGCGCGCTTGGCATCGAGGCGCTGTCGCGCGGTGCGGAACAATGCCTGTTCGGCGAGCAGGACCGCGATGCGCTCGATGCACTGCGCGGCAATTTGTCGGCGCTGGGCGGCACGCCGCGCGCCGACATCCGCGCCGGATCGGTGCTGGGCCTCGGCCCCGCCCGGCGCACCTGCGATGTGCTGCTCTTCGACGCGCCTTATGGGACCGGCGCCGGCAGCGTCGCGCTCGACAAATTGAACCGGCTGGGCTGGGTCGCCCCCGACAGCTGGGTATCGGTCGAAACCGCGCATGGCGAGGCTGTTGAGGTTGCGGGGTTCGAGATCGATACCGAACGCAAGGTCGGCAAGGCGAAGCTGACGCTACTCAGACTGGCTTAGTCGCGGCTGGCTGAGTCGCGGTCCGGCGCACCATCAGCAATCCGCCCCAACTCACCACCCCGGCGATCGCGAGGTACAGCCCGACCATGGCCGTGCCACCGCGATCGCTGAGCGCCTGCGCGACGACCGGCGCCATCGCGCCGCCCAATATGCCGCCGACGTTGAACGCCACCGACGCGCCAGTATAACGCACGTGCACCGGAAACAGCCCGGTCAGCCATGCGCCGAGCGGGCCATAGACAAGCCCCATTACGAACAATGAGGTCGCGAGTCCCAGCCCGACAATGAACCATGAACCCGACGCGAGCGCCGGTCCGAACAGGAAGCCGACCAGCACCGTCGCGCCGCAGCCCCAGGTCAGCACCTTCTGCGTGCTCGTGGCGTCGCTGACATAGCCGGCGAAGATGATCCCGAAGGCCATGAACAGGATCGCGCCGAGCTGAATCAGCAGAAACTGCTCCTTCGGATAGCCGAGCACCGTCGTCCCATGTGCCAAGGCGAAGCTGGTGGCGAGATAGAAGATGGCGAAGCAGGCAACCACCGCGAAGGTCCCCGCGACGGTCGCGACCAGATGATGTCGCAGCAACTCGCCGATCGGCACCCCGACCGGTGCCTCCTTCTCCAGCGCCTGGGCAAAGGCCGGTGTCTCGCCGATCCTCAGGCGCACCCATAGCCCCAGCCCGACGAGCAGCGCCGAAACGAGGAAGGGGATGCGCCATCCCCATGCCGCGAAATCGGCATCGCTGAGCCACAGGCCGAGCAACAGGAACAGGCCGTTCGCTGCGATGAACCCGACCGGCGCGCCGAGCTGCGGCGCCATACCGAAGCGCGCACGCCAGCCCGGCGGGGCATTTTCGACCGCGAGCAGCGCCGCCCCGCCCCACTCGCCGCCAAGCCCGAAACCTTGCCCGAAACGCAGGACACAGAGCAGCAGCGGCGCGACCCACCCGACCATCGCATAGGTCGGCAGGAACGCGATCAGCAGCGTCGAGGCCCCCATCAGCATCAGCGAGGCGACCAGCGTCGACTTGCGCCCGATCCGGTCGCCATAGTGACCGAAGACGATCGCCCCGACGGGCCGCGCGAAGAAAGCGAGGCCGAAGCTCATGAAGCTCAGCATCAATTGTGCCGACGGCGATTCCGACGGAAAGAACAGCGGCCCGAAAACGAGCGCCGCGGCGGTGCCGTAAATATAGAAATCATAAAATTCGACCGCGGTGCCGACAAGGCTGGCGGTCAATATGCGCCGATGCGCACGATAGGGTGCCAGATCCACAGCCAAAACCTCTCCCCGCTTGGTCCGGGCGCTTTGAACGGGTTGGGGCGTTGCTTCAAGCGGAATGCGTAAGGGCGCAGGTTTGGGTTGGGGAGCGGACATTCCGATAACCGTCATCCCGGCGGAGGCCGGGATGACGATATTCACAGTGCCGACTAACGGCCGCTTCCTACCCTTTCTTCGTCATCCCGGGCTTGACCCGGGATCCCGCTTTTTGAGGCACCAGCAGCTTTCGGCATCAAGCGGGACCCCGGATCAAGTCCGGGGTGACGAGGAAGGCTACGTCCACTCCCAGCCGGAAGCGGACATTCTCCCCATTCCTGGCGCCGAATGAAATCCGACAAGCATTTGGTGAAACCGGACCCGTCGCGCTACACGCACCAGTCATGACAAATCCTTCATTGCATCAGTTCGGCATCGTCGGATCAGGCCGTGTCGCGCAGGCGTTGGCACAGGCGCTCGCGCCGCATTCCGTCGCGCCGCCGGTGCTCTGGGGACGCTCGCCCGAAAAGCTGCAGGCGGCCGTGGCCCGGGTCGACCGCGCCGCTGCGTCGTCCAGCATCCATCAGCTGGCCAGCGCATGCGACGTCATCGCCATCGCGGTTTCCGACGATGCCATCGGAGCCGTCACTGCCGATCTCGCGGCGGCGCTGCCGGCGGATCGCGCGCCCTTCGTCTTTCATGTCAGTGGACGGAGCGGTGCGGCGATCCTTGAACCATTATGTGCGGCGGGTGCGTTGACCGCCGCGATCCATCCCGCGATGACTTTCACCGGCGATCCGCAGCAAGAAGCCGGGCGCATGGCGGAGGCGCGGTTCGCGATCACCGGTTCGACGCCCGCGGCGATCCAGCGCGCGCGGCACATCGTCGCCCTGCTAGAAGGTATCGCGGTCGAAATCGCCGAGGATCGGCGCCCGCTTTATCACGCCGCGCTCTGCCACGCGTCCAATCATCTGGTGACGCTGATGACCGGCGCGTCGCATGCGCTGGAAAAAGCAGGCGTCCACGACCCCGCCGGGCTGCTCGCGCCGCTCGTTCGCGCCGCGCTTGAAAACAGCCTGAAGCAGGGTTTTTCGGGGCTGTCGGGTCCGCTGCTCCGCGGCGACGACCGAACGATCGGCAGCCATCTGGATGCGCTCGACACATGGTATCCCGACCTGCTGCCTGCCTATCGCGCCATGGCACTGGCCACGCTGGACGAACTGGAACGCAGCGGTTCGCCGGTTGCTTCGGCGCTTTACAGCCGGCTGCGTTAGGGGGAATGCGGGAGAAACAGGCGAACGCGCCGCCTCCTTCTCGCCCTGCCTCACTGCACTGGACAGTCCTTGCGCTGTTCCCTAATCGTTCGCGCGTGAACGATACCCCAGCCACCCTGCCCGACTTCCCGCCCCCCGACCCGTCGGATCCGCCCTATCTGCGCGGATTGAACGGCCCGCAGCGGCAGGCAGTGCTGACCACCGAAGGCCCGGTGCTGATGCTCGCAGGCGCAGGCACGGGCAAAACCGCCGCGCTCACCGCGCGGCTGGCGCATATCATCGCGACCCGCCGCGCCTGGCCGTCCGAAATCCTCGCGGTCACCTTCACCAACAAGGCGGCGCGCGAGATGCGCGAACGCATCGGGCGGATGATCGGTGATGCGGTCGAGGGAATGCCGTGGCTCGGCACCTTTCACAGCATCGCCGCCAAGATGCTGCGCCGCCACGCCGAACTGGTCGGATTGCAGAGCAATTTCACCATCCTCGACACCGACGACCAGCTGCGCGTGCTCAAACAACTGATCCAGGCCGAGGGGCTCGACGAGAAGCGCTGGCCCGCGCGTCAGCTCGCCGGGCTGATCGACAAATGGAAGAACCGCGGTCTCGTCCCCGGCGATCTCGATGCCGCGGATAAGGAGGCCTATGCCGACGGCAAGGGGCAGCATTTCTATGCGCTCTACCAAGCGCGGCTGAAAACGCTCAACGCCTGCGATTTCGGTGACCTGTTGCTCCACATGCTGGTGATCCTGAAAAACCACCGCGACGTGCTCGAACAATATCAGGACCGCTTCAAATATATTCTCGTCGACGAATATCAGGACACCAACGCCAGCCAGTATCTGTGGCTGCGGCTGCTCGCGCAGGCGCGCAAGAATATCTGCGTGGTCGGCGACGACGACCAGTCGGTGTACAGCTGGCGCGGCGCCGAAGTCGCGAATATCCTGCGCTTCGACAAGGATTTTCCGGGCGCGACGGTGATCCGGCTTGAGCAGAATTACCGGTCGACGCCGCAGATCCTGGCCGCAGCGTCGGCACTGATCGCGCAGAATTCGGGCCGCCTCGGCAAGACGCTGTGGACCGAACTCGATCCCGGCGACAAGCTGCGCGTCGTCGGGGTGTGGGACGGGCCCGAGGAAGCGCGGCGGATCGGCGAGGAACTCGAAAGCCTCCAGCGCCAGCGCGTGTCGCTCGACCGCGCCGCGATCCTCGTCCGCGCGCAGTTCCAGACGCGCGAGTTCGAAGACCGCTTTATCGCGATCGGCATGCCGTACCGCATTGTCGGCGGTTTCCGTTTCTACGAACGCGCCGAAATCCGCGATGCGCTTGCCTATCTCCGCCTTGTCCAGTCCGCCGCCGACGACCTCGCCTTCGAACGCATCGTCAACGTCCCGAAACGCGGGCTTGGCGACAAGGCGCTCGCGCGCATCCACCAGTTCGCACGTCACGAACAGGCGCCGCTCCTCCACGCCGCGGCCCGCATCACCGAGACGGACGAGCTGACCCCGCAGGCCCGTCGCCAGCTCGCCCATTTCGTCGCGCAGATGCGCGGCTGGCAGGCGAAAGCGAACGAACTGTCGCACCCCGAACTGACCCAGCTGATCCTCGACGAATCGGGCTATACCGCGATGTTGCAGGCAGACCGCAGCGTCGAGGCCGCCGGGCGGCTCGAAAACCTCTCCGAACTCGTCCGCGCGATGGAGGAATATGAGTCGCTCGAGGCGTTCCTCGAACATGTCAGCCTGGTGATGGACCGCGACCAGAACGACGACACCGAAACCGTCACGATCATGACGATCCACGCCGCCAAGGGGCTCGAGTTCGACCATGTCTTCCTTGCCGGGTGGGAGGATGGGGTCTTTCCATCGCAGCGTTCGATGGACGAAGGCGGCACCGCGAGCCTCGAAGAAGAGCGCCGCCTCGCCTATGTCGCGATCACGCGCGCACGGCAGCGCGCCAGCATCTATCACGCCGCGAACCGGCGGATCTACGGCCAGTGGATGAGCAGCATTCCCAGCCGCTTCATCGGCGAGATTCCGCCCGAACATGTCGACAGCGAGAATAGTTTCGGCGGCGGAGCCAGTCTGTGGCGCGCGAACTGGTCGGCGCAGGGCGATCCCTTTGCGCATGTCGCGAAGCGTCAGCCGGCGCATACGATGACACGTGGCCCGGCGTGGCAGCGTGCCGTTGCGCAGTCGTCGACGATCACCCGCGCGCCCGCGCCCAGCGAGAAAGGACCAGCCGCGTCGGTTGGCGCCAAGGCGCGATCCGACCTCGCGATCGGGATGCGCGTGTTCCACGAAAAGTTCGGCTACGGCGAAATCATCGACATCGACGGCAACAAGCTCGAGGTCGAGTTCGAACAGGCGGGCTCGAAAAGGGTCCTCGACAGCTTCATCACCCTCGCCTGATTCCATATTGTCTACTTATTCATCATGAATATCATCCCACGCGATGGGTCGCGTTTTGGGAGAAATTGTATAAAAATATACTCTTAGTCGGCGCGATGGGGCTCGCTCTGATCGGTTTCTCCCCCGGCGCCTCTTCATATGGTGAAAATCTGCTCCGCAATCGTCCGCAGCTGCGACTGATTGCCGAGACCTTCGGGCATCACAGCGCCCCCCTCTCCTATGGATTATTTTTTAGTTGAAACGCCAAAGAGTCGATGTTTTACTTCTCAAACACGGGGCGGAGATGACTATCATGGCACAAGTTCAAAAATTGGGCTCTATTTCGCGGGGCGCTGAACGGGAGCGGGCGCTTAAGCGCCCGGAATATTTCAGTAATCACTACTTTTCCATGGTCCAGCTTACGAGCCATGCGCAGCAGATTCACGACATTAATGCGTTGAACCCAGTCAGCGTGCTTGAAATTGGGATCGGCAATGGTTTCACATCCAGTTTCTTGCGCTTGGCAGGCCATGATATCACCACCGCAGACATCAACGACGATCTGGAACCCGATTATGTCGCTCCGCTTGCTGAGCTTCCGGGCTTGATGAAAGGGCGGCAATTCGACCTCGTCGCGTGCTGTGAAGTTCTGGAGCACATGCCGTGGGACGAATTCGAGAATTCCATCTCAACTATGCGGCAGTTGTCCCCGCGCCTCTATTTGACACTGCCGAACTACGCCAAATTCTTTGGATTTAGCGGCTTTCTCGATATTCCTCGCATTCGCCGTCTGATGAACGTCGGCGCTTACTTGCCTATTCCACGCAAAATTTCGCCCGAGCACTTCTGGGAAGTCGGAACCAGCCGGGAGAATTCCGCCCGCGCGATCAAAGCCATTCTTCGGCGGTATTACCCTCGCGTCCGGGATTACTCGTACCGGCTTAACCGATATCATCATGCGTTCGTTTGCGAGAGCGATTGACGCAGAGCAAGCGGAACTGGCAGCCATCATCAAATGACCATCGTTCCAGAGCCGATCCACATGTTCAACCAATTGCCGAACACACCATCGGCGTGAACCTTGGCATTCTCGCGGGCCATGCTCACGATCCCAGCATCTGCAGCGAGCACTTCAATCGGTAGGCCCACCCCAACATCCCGTCGGTATCATGTGCTGATTGCGTGCACCATCCCGCCGACGGCGGATAAGCCCCATCTTGCGAAGAGTGTTCATGTCGCGGGTCATAGGAGCTTCTCCTAGCCACCACGACGAGTCGCATAGCGGACTTGGGCGTCCCGCAAGCGCTTCCCCGAAAGTCGCAGAAGAGCGAGCGCTGTGAACTTGTCGGGCGAAGCACTTCGCTGCCTTTCACCGTGTAGGCAAGCCGATGCGAGGACGACCCTGAAACTGCATGATGAAGTCGATCGCGGTGTCGATCTTGTCGAAGTGCGTGATTTCGCCGCTGTCGTCGCGAACCCGCCAATCCTGATCCGGTTCAGGGTTGGCATACCCCTCGCAGGCAGAGGTAAGGAGCGCGCGGATCACATAATCGTTGTTCATCCCTTATTCCGTAAGATCCGCTTCTTTCTCCCGAGTGAGGTATAAGCATCCGTTGGAGGGACTATGGATGCGTAGTAATTACACGTCCAAATCATAGATTATGTATATTTGTCAGATATTTATCAAAAACTAAATAAAATTGACTCATATATGCCGAATATCCACCTTTTTTCTTGGAAGCACGCGTCAAAAACAGAGGTACGGAAGATATCGATAATTACCACCAATTTGGCTCTTTCTTTTGTAGAAATGTCTAGCCCTTCCGCTAAAGGCGGCGTTTCCTTTGGGGGGGGGATAATGAAATATAACCTGAAAAATCCTTTAAATCTCCTTGTGTCTCTTGCGATTCTTGTGGGTATTTTAGAAGCGCGCAGTCACCCAGTCTTGAAGTACGTTACCGACCGCGAGAAGTACCGACATAAGACTTCTGTCGGATGCACGCCGGGCGGAGTTGTAGCGGGCGTATTGAGAAACGATGGAAAGGGCTGGTACGCCCTGAATGACGACGCGCATAAGCCAGTCAACATTAGCGCCGTCGAAAGCGATTGGAAGATGATTACGGTCAAATTTCCTTTTGCCGCCAAGGCGATTCATACGTTTGTTGTTTCCAGTGATGAGACGCTTACTGTGCAGGGTGTTACCGCTGGGGCCAGTGTAGCCAGCGATGAGGCGCGCCTTAAACTCGGGCGTGACGGGATTATTGGTACCAACCGCGCTTCACCGCTATGGGTGGATACCGATAGGTTCCCCGGATCCAATTTATGGGTCTACGGCGTGTTTGATGCCCAATGTCCCGCTGGCACTTAGGTTGGGGCCTCAATGGGCCCACTCGGTGACGATGGCGACGAGAGCGATGGCGGCGAGGCAGTTTTGAGCATGGCTGTCATAACGGGTTGCTATGCGTCGCCAGTTTTTGAGCCGTCCGAAGAGACGCTCGATGACATTTTTTCGTTGGTATGCCCGTCGATCAAGAGGATATGGCGTCCAGCGCGCGTCGGTTGAGGGGATGACGGTCTTGACCTGCCGTTCCGCGAGCCAATTACGCAGGCTGTCGACGTCATAGGCTTTATCGGCGAGCAGACGCTTTGGCGGTGCCACCGAGGCGAGCAGCGGGATGGCGATCCTGATGTCGGCGATATTGCCCGGTGTCAGGGTGATGGCGACGGGTCTGCCGCGATCGTCGGCCAGACAATGGATTTTGCACGTTCTCCCGCCGCGCGAGCGCCCGATCGCTTCTTCAAACTCCCCCTTTTTGAGCCCGCCGCCGAGCAGTGCGCTTTGACGTGACTGCTGTCGATCGACAGTTCTTTCGGTACCGGACCCGACGCCGCAATCTTCTCAAATGGCTTCTGCATCCCTGTCGACAGCATCCGGCAGGCATAGGAGACGATGCAGGAAAAGCTCAACCTGCGGGGCAATCGGGAAAGCGGTATGAAGTTCGCGCGGCGGTCGATGGCCTCGCTCGTCCGTGACCGAATTGGCGAGACGAACTATCCGCAGGTGAAGTGCTTCATGGGTCATTCGCCTGCGAATGTGATCAACATCTACGCGCTCGCAAAGCCGAACAGCTCGGCATTGCGCTCAATGCCGTCGAGGAGTGACGAGATCGAAGACCTCGCAACCCGGTGCCTACCGCAAAATCTCTTGCGATCAGGAGTGTGTTATGAGGCCGAAAGCCAAGGTTTCTCTAAGGAAAGGTCGTGGTGGAGCCGAGGGGAATCGAACCCCTGACCTCTGCAGTGCGATTGCAGCGCTCTCCCATCTGAGCTACGGCCCCGCGACCGGCGGCGTCTTAACGGGCCAGCTCGGCAGTGGCAACGGCTTTTCTGATCGTTGAGCCGCGTCGCCGGATAAAAACGGGAAAGCGGGGGTAATATGGCCAAGGCGTGGCACCTCATCAGCCGTCCGACCGGGCTGCCAACAATGGCGAATTTCGCACTTCGCGAACTGCCCGATGCCCCGCTGGACGTCGACCAGCTGCGGGTGCGCAATCTTTGGCTGTCGGTCGATCCCTATATGCGCGGCCGCATGAACGACGCGAAAAGCTATGCGGCGAGCTTTCAGATTGGCCAGCCGATGACCGGCGGCGCGATCGGCGAGGTCATCGAAAGCCGGCTCGACGGCTTTGCACCCGGCGATCTGGTCCTTCACACGGGCGGATGGCGCGATGGCGGCGTGATCGGGCTCGACATGATGCCCAATAAATTGCCCGCGGACCTCCTTGCTGGCGGGATGAGCCCACAGACTTTCCTGCACAATATGGGACTGACCGGCGGCACGGCCTGGATCGGCCTGCTGCGGATCGCGGCAGCGAAGCCCGGCGATGTCGTCTTCGTCTCCGCGGCCGCAGGAGCGGTGGGGTCGGCGGTGGTACAGATCGCGAAGGCGCGTGAAATGACCGTCATCGGCTCGGCAGGCGGCGGCGACAAATGCGCCTGGGTCAAGGATCTGGGTGCCGACGCTGTGATCGATTACAAGGCGGACCCGGTCCTTTCGGCGCTGGAAGATGCGCTGAAGAAATTGGGGAAGAGCGGAATCGACGTCTATTTCGACAATGTCGGCGGCGAGCATCTGGATGCCGCCTTCGCCACCGCCAACGACTTTGCGCGCTTTGCCATCTGCGGGATGATCGACGTCTATAACGACGGCAAGGCGCAGGAGATGAAATATCTGATCCGCGCGATCCCGGCGCGCATCCGCATGGAAGGCTTTATCTACACCGACCAGTTCATCGACTGCATGGAAGAATTCTATGCCGACATGGGCGGGCTGATCGCCAGCGGCGCGGTCACGATCCGCGAGACCGTCCGCGAGGGACTGGAAGGGGCGCCCGAGGCGTTCCTCGGCCTGTTCGCCGGCGATAATATCGGCAAGATGCTGGTCAGGCTCTGACTGGCGGCGGCGTCAATTGGCGCCGAAACCCACCGACAGAAAGTCCGGCATCGGGCCGTTCCAGCCATCGTCGGGACCGTCGAGATCGTCATGCCGGTCATGCGGCGGCTTGCGATTGCCGCCGCTCTTCTTCGCCTTGGCTGGCGCAGGTTCGGCCGCCTTTGCCGCGCGCGGTTCTTCCCGGGCCGGCTTCGGTGCGCTGCGGCCACGACCGCCGCGATCGGACCGCGCGGCGCGGCGCGGTTCGCGATCGTCATCGACGGCCTTGTCGCTCACCGCCGTCGAAACGCCGCCGTCATGGACGGGAATTTTATATCCGGTCAGTTTCTGGATATTATCGATGGCCTCGTCATCAGACAGCGAGATCAGCGTAAACGCACGTCCCTTGGCACCCGCCCGACCGGTGCGGCCGATGCGGTGGACATAATCGTCGGGATGCCAGGGCGCGTCGAAGTTGAAGACGTGGCTCACGCCCTTCACGTCGAGGCCGCGAGCCGCGACGTCCGACGCGACCAAGATGTTGATCGTCCCGGCCTTGAACCGGTCGAGTTCGGCGATCCGGCTCGACTGATCCATGTCGCCGTGGATTTCCCCGGCCTTATAGCCATAGCGCTGAAGCGACTTCGCGAGTTCGCGCACCGTCGTCTTGCGGTTGCAGAAGATGATCGCGGTCGCAATGTCTTCCGCCTCGATCAGCCCGCGAAGCGTATCGCGCTTGCCGCGCTCGGACGTCTTGACGACGAACTGTTCGATATTCTCGTTCCGGCTGGCGGGACGAGCAACCTCGATCGTCTTGGGGTTCGACAGAAATTTGTCGGCAAGGCGTTTGATAGGCGCCGGCATCGTCGCCGAGAACAGCAAGGTCTGCCGATTCGCGGGCAGCTTGGTGCAGATATTCTCGATATCGGGGATGAAGCCCATGTCGAGCATGCGGTCGGCTTCGTCGATGACGAGAAGGTTGCAGCCGGTGAGCAGGATCTTGCCGCGCTCGAACAGGTCCATCAGGCGGCCCGGCGTCGCGATCAGCACGTCGACGCCCTTTTCGAGCGCCTTGACCTGATCGCCCATTTGCACGCCGCCGATCAGCAGCGCCATCGAGAGCTTGTTATATTTTCCGTATTTTTCAAAATTTTCCGCAACTTGCGCAGCAAGTTCGCGCGTCGGCGCGAGGATCAGCGAGCGCGGCATCCGCGCGCGAGCGCGGCCGTGGGCCAGAATGTCGATCATCGGCAACACGAACGAAGCGGTCTTGCCGGTGCCCGTCTGGGCAATGCCGATGATGTCGCGCATCATCAGGACCGAAGGAATGACGCCCGCCTGAATCGGCGTCGGTTCGTCATAGCCCGACTCGTCGATGGCGCGCAAAAGTTCGTCGGAAAGGCCGATGTCGGCAAATTTCATAAGGTCAACATGTCCGGAAAAGGTGACAGCGCAGCGTCCCACGCCAGCCAACGCTGCGCCGCCCCTAGGGTAAAGGATGATGAAAAGTCAAGGAAAGCCGACGCGCACCCGCGATTAATCGTCGCGTCAATCCTCTTCGCGCGGGACCGCGACCATCAGGCGGAACTTGTCGACCTCGCACTTCGCGCCCGTTCGCGCGTGAATCTGGTCGCGCCCCTCGCAGAGTTTGCCGTCCTTGCTGCCCTGCATGTAGAAACCGGCATAGAAATCGAGCGCGCGGCAACCACGGTTGAGCTGGGCGCGTAGCCGCTGTTTCTGCTTTGTAATCAAGTCTATGCTATCGCGCTGCACCGCTTGCATGCCCAGGATATTACGCATCGCGACGCATTTCGGCGCCTTCTTCTCTTTCCAGATAACCGGCAGCGGGCGCGTCCGCAGCGTCGTCATCGGTCCCGCGGCAAAATTATTGAGCGACGATCGCTGCGCCGGGACGCGAATAATCAGCTGTTGCTCGATCACGACCTGCCAATAAGGCGACGCAGGTGGTTCGAGAGTCGGTGCGGCGACAATCGCCAGCGGTTCGGGCGGCGAGGCGGGCATTCCGGCGTCGGGTGGTGCCGCCGCCAATAACAGGATTGCGGGCGTCAGCACGATATGATTGCCGTCCTTTCAGCACTCTGACAAAAAAAGTTGCTCACCATGGCTCCCGCATCGATGCCGGCTGGACGAAAACACGCTATTCGTTCAATGCGCCGTTTAACAAGCATGATTGAACATCAAATGAATTGCTGTCGACCCCTGCCCCGGCGGGCCTCGCAAATTTTCCCGGACCAAGCCGCGTGACGCGCGCACCGTCCGTCACGACGCTGGACGCGCTTGCCCGCTTGCTCGGCCCCAAGGGTTTCACCGCCGATCCCGATGCGATGGCACCGTGGTTGACCGACTGGCGCGGCAAATATCATGGCGCGGCAGCGGCGATGCTCTCCCCCGCGACCACCGAAGAGGTCGCCGCCGTGGTGACGCTTTGCGCCGAAAATGACGTCGCGCTGGTGCCGCAGGGCGGGAATAGCGGGATGGTTGGCGGCGCGACCCCCGATGAGTCGGGCAACGCGTTATTGCTCAGCACGCGCCGGATGAATCATATCCGTATCATCGACGAGGCAACGCAATTCGCGATCGTCGAGGCCGGCGTGATCCTCGAACATCTCCACGAAGCGGCACTCGAACACGGGCTGCGTTTCCCCCTCACCCTCGGCGGCAAAGGGTCGGCAACGATCGGCGGTCTCGTTTCAACCAATGCCGGAGGAACGCAGGTCCTCCGCCACGGAACAATGCGCGCGCTGGTCGCAGGAATCGAAGCGGTGCTGCCTGATGGCAGCATCTTTGACGGCCTCGCGCCGTTGAAAAAGGATAATCGCGGCTATGATCTGCGCCATCTGCTGTGCGGTGCCGAAGGAACATTGGGAATTGTGACCGCGGCCTGCCTTCGCCTGGTGCCGGCGGTGGCGGCGCGCCGGACGGCCTGGACCGGGCTCGAATCCCCCGAAAGCGCGCGGAGATTGCTTCGCCGTCTCGATACGGCGATCGGCGGCGAACTCGAAGGGTTCGAGATTATTCCGCATAGCTGCCTCGATGCCGTGCTGCGCCATATTCCGCAAACCCGCGCGCCGCTGTCCGGGGTTTATCCCTGGTATGCGCTGATCGAGCTGGCTGGCGAGCGAGAAGAGGCGCTTGATTCGGCGTTGCAGACCGAGCTGACGTCGGCACTCGAAGCCGGGCTGCTCGATGACGTGGTCATCGCCAAGAACGATCGCGAGAGCGAGGATTTCTGGCGTCTGCGCGATTCCATTTCGGAAGCCGAACGCGCCGAGGGGCCGGCAATCCAGCACGACATCAGCGTTCCTGTGGACTTGATGCCCGCTTTCATTGGCGAAAACCCGCAGCGGCTGGCCAATGCTTTCCCGGGGGTGCGCGCATTGTCCTTTGGCCATCTGGGCGACGGCAACGTCCACCATCATGTGCAGCCGCCGGTGGACGTCGACGGCAAGGCCTGGCTCGCCGAACATGGCGAGGCGCTGAGCCGGCTCGTCTATTCGCATGTCATCGAGCTAGGCGGCTCGATTTCGGCCGAACATGGCATCGGGCAAATGAAACGCGATATGCTGGCCGAGCTCGACAGCCCGGCGCGATTGGCGGCGCTCCGCGGTATCAAGGCGGGGCTTGACCCTGCCGGCCTGTTCAATCCCGGCAAGCTCATCGGCTGAACGATTGGCCGGTCGGGCGGCGCCGTCCATCATCGCCCCCTTGCGCCGCGCCGCGCGTGCCAATATGGCGCGCCATTGCCCTTTAAACCCCGCGCTGTCGGGGTCCTATCTCGGAGCTTGACCATGGCCACTGCGCCCGCCGCGAATAACCTGCCGCTTTTCTACAAGGATCTTGTTCCGCTTTCGAGCGTCGACCACGCCGATTTCCGCGCCCGGCCGCTCGACAAGGCCGACTTCCTGGTCGACCAGCATGCGGTTCCGCTGACCTCGGATGAGTTCGTTCCGGCGAGCCGTTTCTACCCGATCGTTTTTTCGGCGGGCGAAAACCCGGTGCCGCTCGCGCTGATGGGCCTGAACGAAGGCATGAACACCTTCGTCGATGCCGACGGCAAGCTGATCAACCCCGTCTATGTCCCGGCCTATATCCGCCGTTACCCCTTCCTTCTCGCCCGCCTGCGGCCCGACAGCGATGAATTGTCGCTCTGCTTCGACCCGACGTCGGGCGCGGTCGGCAAGTTCGACGAGGGCGATGCGCTGTTCGAAGACGGCAAGCCGACCGAGCCGGTCAACTCGGTGCTCGAATTCTGCAAGAATTTCGAGGAATCGGGCCTGCGCACCGGCGCATTCATGGACGAACTCAAGAAGGCCGATCTGTTGATGGACGGCGAAGTCAGCATCCAGCCCGACGGCAGCGACAAGCCCTTCGTCTATCGCGGCTTCCAGATGGTCGACGAGAACAAGCTGCGCGAACTGCGCGGTGACGTCTTGCGCAAGATGGCGCAGAACGGCATGCTCGGCCTGATTTTCGCGCACCTCTTTTCACTGCAGCTGATGCGCGAAGTTTTTGCGGAGCAGGTGAAGAGCGGCAAGATGCCGCTGGTCACGGAGACTCCCGCCGTCTGAGGAGATAGCCATGGCCACCGACGTCGATGCCGGCACCGCGGGAACAACCGCCGCTCCGCGCTATACGAAGGTGGCCATCTGGCTGCACTGGCTGATCGGTCTGGCGGTGATCGTCAACATCGGCCTCGCGATGCTGACCGAGGGCCTGCCGCGGGAGACGCATCGCGCGGCGATGGGCATTCACAAGTCGCTCGGCATCACGATATTGCTGCTGACGATCGCGCTGATCCTGTGGCGGATCGGGCATAAACCGCCGGCGCTGCCCGCCGGAACGCCCGCATGGCAACGCCCGCTGAGCAAGGTCGTGCACCTGCTCTTCTATCTGTTGCTGATCCTGTTGCCCCTGTCGGGCTGGGTGTGGATGTCCGCGGCAGATCGCCCAATCGACGTCTTCGGCCTGTTCACGATGCCCTCAATCGTCGGTCCGAGCGAAAGCGTCGCCGACACATTGCACGATCGGCACGAATTGCTGGGGCTGACGATGCTGGCGCTGGTGACGATCCATATTCTGGCGGCGCTGAAACATCAGTTCATCGACCGCACCCGATTGATAGGACGGATGAACCCCTTTTGAGAAATTCGCCGACCACAGCGTCAGAAGTCGATGGCGAGGCCTTTGAGCTCCCAATCGCCATAGCGCACCGGGTTGCGCCCGCCGGGCTGATCTTCGTCCCGATCCTCGCGGATCGGCGCGGGTGCCGGGACGGGAGCGTTCGTCCAGCCTGCGGGCGGCTTCACATGCGCCGGGCGCTTCGCCGCGCGCGGTGTTCCGCCGATGGTTCGAGCTTCGCTGTCTTTGGTCATCGCGGCACCGATATAGGACGGCGCGCACGCTTCGCCAACCGTCATGGCTGACCGGAACCCGCATCGCAGACGGCGCAGCGCCGAGGGCGATCCGCCGGGCACGGCGCCGCGCCGTGCTGCGCTGCGCCTCATCGACGCCGTGCTGCGCCGCGGCGATCCGCTCGATATCGCCGCGCATGCCGCGACGCAGGGGCTGGCGCCTGCCGACCGCGCCTTTGCGATCGCGATCGTTTCCGAAGCGTTGCGCTGGATGACCGATATCGACGCGCTGATCGATAGCGCGACAACGCAGACGCTTCCCGACGACGTCAAGTCGCGCGCGGTGCTGCGGATCGCGCTGGCGCAGTTGCTGGTGTTGAAGAGCCCGGGGCATGCGGTGGTGTCGACCGCGCTGCCGCTCGTCGAGGGTGGACCGCGGCGGCTGGTGCATGCGATCTTGTCGCGCGCGCAGCAGGAAGAATGGGAGCTGCCCGAGCGCGCCACCCTGCCCCCGGCGACCGCCGAGCGCTGGTCGGCGGCGTGGGGCGATGCGATGGTGACGGCGGCGGAAGCGGCGTGGAGCGCGGCGCCGCCACTCGACCTCAGCTTCGCCGCCGAGCCCGATGCGGCGGCGTGGCCCGACGCCACCAGCCTTGTCGCGCGCCATTTGCGATTGCCACGCGGGCAGGCAGTGACCGACCTGCCCGGTTTCAAGGCGGGCGGCTGGTGGGTGCAGGATATCGCCGCGAGTATCCCCGCGCGGCTGCTCGGCGCGGGCGAAGGGCGATCGGTGCTCGACCTCTGCGCCGCACCCGGCGGCAAGACGATGCAGCTCGCCGCGGCGGGCTGGTCGGTGCTCGCGGTCGATGCGAGCGCCAAACGGCTGACGCGGCTCGAGGAAAATCTCGACCGCACCGGGCTGGAGGCCGCGGTCGTGCAGGGCGATATCCGAAAGTGGGAACCGGGCGAGGCGGCCGATGCGGTGCTGCTCGACGCGCCGTGCTCGGCGACCGGCATCTTCCGCCGCCACCCCGACGTGCTGCACCGTATCGAAGCACGCGAGATCGCCGAGATGGCGACCTTGCAGGCTGAATTACTCGCGCGCGCGGCGAACTGGGTCAAGCCGGGCGGGACTCTCCTCTATGCCACCTGCTCGCTCGAGCGGGCTGAAGGCGAAGAGCGGATTGCGGCGTTTCTCGCCGAACACAAGGACTGGGCCGCCGCACCGGTCGGCGCCGATGAACTGCCGGACGGCATTCTACCCGACGCAAACGGCTTTGTCCGGACCCTTCCGGGAACGCTCGCCGCAGCGGGAGGCCTCGACGGCTTCTTCATCGCCCGGCTCCGCGCACCGTCAGGCTGAGCGGCGCGACAGGCGGTAGAGCGCCAGTTCGCCATAATCCTTCGCGAGCCCGACCTTGCCGACATAGTCGCAGTTGAAATCGCGCGCGTTGCCGAGCGCGAGCATCGCCGCGAGCGGCTGGGTGCAATAAATCTCTCCGACCAGTGTCACCGGCTCGATCCGCGCGGTGCGCGTCACCTCGGTTCCGTACCACAGCTCGTTGCCGACGACCGGGTCGACTCCGCGATAGATCGGCCCGAAATGAATCCCCGTACGCATCCCGGCCTGATGCCCCTCAAGCCCCAATCCCGGCGGCAGGGTGCCGAGGCGTTCCTGCATCGCCAGTGCGATGCGCGCCGCCGTCGCTGGATCGTCGATGATCGCATAGACAGCGTCGCCCCAAGTGTTGCGGAACAGGACGGCGTCACCGAAATCGTCGAGGATGCGGCCGATACCGCCCATCACCTCCTGCGCGAAGACCGGTAGCTCGGCCTCACCCAGTTTTGAAAAGCCCGCGAAATCGGCGAACAATATCGCGTAAAGGCCGCGCCGCGTCCCCTCGGGAGGTTTCGGCGCGGGCGGAAAGTCGAGCCTGCGGTCGAGATCGCCCACGGCAATCGTCGCCGTGACGCCGCCGTGGTCGCGCCACAGGGCGATATCGGCGTTGGTGCCGGCAATGACCGCATCGGGCCGCGCCGCCGCCGCCGGATCGACGACCGCGAACTGGATCGCTGCCGTTTCGAGTTCGCGCGCCCGCAGCTTGGCGAGCCCCATCGCGGTATGCGAGCCGAGGATGAACTGGCAATCATCGCTGACATAGCGCGCGTTGCTGGCGAAATGGACCATCGCCGCGCCGTCACGGCAGCGGACATAGCGGGCGAGCCATTCGCCGCCGCCCGACGCCACCGACTGGGCGATGAAATCATCTTCGGCAAAGGGCAATACGACGGTCAGGTCGATGTCGCGGGCCAGCGCTTCCTCGGCGAACAATATGTCGGCGCCGCAGGCGAGCGGGCCGACGAGCGCCGAAACGGGGCGGGTATCGAGGGCGCGAGCAATCGCGGCGCGCGCATTGGCCTCCCCTGCCCCGCCGGCCCGGAACATGCGACCGCAATAAACGCCGACCGGCATCGGGCGCAGCACAGCCATGACTGCGGCAGCGTGATCGCGATCGATCGCGCGGCTTTTCGCGAGCCGGGCAAGCTGGCGGCAGGTCGACGCGCGGTCGCCGGTCCGCGTGCCGGCCTCGGTATCGGCGGCGCGGGCATGAAGCAGCGCTTCCTCGCCGCGACCGAGCAGGAGCAATGCCTCGACGCGCGTCGCCAGATCCCAGTAGTTGCCCGCCGCGCCATAAGCGGCGATCGGTTCGGCAAGCGCCGCCGCGCGCTCGCGTTCGCCGAGCATGGCATAGAGGCTTGCGGCATTGATGGCAGGAAAGTCGGCGCCCGATGTCCGAAAGGCATGGTCGTAGGCGGCAGCCGCCTTTTGCAGATATTCGGTGCGCCCGGCGCCGTCCCGATCGAACGCCGCATCCTTCCAGATGCGTCCAGCGAGCGCGAGGCTGTCGACGTCGCCACTCGCGGCGAGATCGAACTGTTCATAGAGATGCATTGCACCCAGGCTGTCGCCCGATGCGGCGAGCGCCCGAACCATCAAGTAACGCAGACGCGGACTATCGACGCCCGCGCGCCGGGCGCCCGCGGCACAATCGAAGGCGCTCAGCGCGTCGCCGTGCGCCAGCCGATGGACGACCTCCGCCTCGGCGGCGGCGCTTGCCGTCGCCTCGCCCACCATCATTGCACGGCGGCTTCGGCCGATTTCAGCAAGGCGACATTGGCCTTTTCGACAGCGGATAGCTGCACCGTGTCGGTCGATGGACGGTACCAGTCGAACTGGCTGAAATGCGCGCGGAGCCTGGCGTCCTTGAAACGGAAACCATGCCGCGCGAAAATCTCGTTCCGCGCGACGCGAAGTTCGAGCAAGCCGAAATTGGCGATGTCAGCGGGCGCCAGCAGGCGTTCGGACGAATCTGGGATCACCACCCCGCTGCCTCCGATCCCGGTCGGCATCGGGCCGTCGGGCAGCGACGTTGAATTATCCGTCGTCCCGCCCTCGACCAGCCGGATATATTTGCGGAACATATAGCCTGCCGTGCCGTCGGCCTTGCGCACCCGCCACCATGGGCCCGATTGCCGATAGGTCAGGAACTTCTCGCCTTCGAGTACCTTTCCGACAATCGCCGACTGCGTGCTCTGCCCAGCGCGGATATTGGTGAAGCCGTCGGGATCGTCGATGACCGCCGCGAGCGTGAACGCTTCTGCCGGGCCGTTTTCGACCGCCGGCGCGTCGCCCGACGAACCTTGTGCCTTTGCTGTGTCGGAGACGACGCCCTTGTCTGCTTGCTCCGCTATGGGCGCCGCAGGCGCCGGCTGCATCAGCTTCCACGTGAGCAACGCGACCGCGATGGCGGCAAGGCCGAGAAGCGCCCATGGCAGGAAAGAGGATTTCTGCGGTGCAGGCGAAGGCTGGCGATCGACAGGCGGCGATGGTGACGGCGCTCTTGCGACGGGAGCTGTCGAAGCGGTCACAGCTTCGCGGCCGCATAAATCCTCGAGGCTCATCAGCACCTTGCGCCAGCCGCCATGATCGGCCTCGCCGCGCCAGTCGCGCAAATCAGCGAACTGGATCTGGTTAAAGGGCAGCGGCGGCATCACGTCGTCGATCGCGGTCTGGACCAGCTTCTTCTGGTTGCGCGCGACATCGGCCTCGGCGCGAACCCATTCGGACTGTGCCGACGCCTGCGACCAGACGACGATCGCCGCCTTGGCGTTGCCGATCTTTTCGGTGATCACATCGCCGTAGGAGCGGTGCGGGGGCAGTTCGGCATCCCACCAGACGTCATAGCCGGCAGCGGCGACCGCTGCGGCGATGTCGGCGACGCGCGCCTTGTTTTCGCGCGAATAGGAAATGAAGACGTCGACCATGGGCTAGCCCCCCTTTGACGGGAAGCTAGCTGTCCGTAATTCGATTCGCCAGCCTTCTGAAAGCGTCGCCCCCGCGCAGGCGGGGGCCGTTGGAGGTATACGCAGCGACGAAGTTCAATGCCGACTACGGCCCCCGCCTGCGCGGGGGCGACGAGCAAGTCAGAAGACCGCCTTCGGTGCATCCTCCTTCATCATTGCGGCGCGCACCATCGGGATCGGAGGTCCGCCGTAGGAGAGGAACTGGTCGTGGAAGGCCTTCCATTTCGTCTTGTCGCCCTTCGTCCAATCCTCGCGGAGCTTGCGGATCATCAGCTTGCCCATCGTGTAGTTGAGGTAGAGCGGATCATAGGTGCCGCGCGCCGCCTGCTGGCGGGCGTTGCCTTCGTCCTGATAGCATTGCTCCTTGAACAGCTTTTCCGAGTCCGCGACCGTCATGCCCTTGGTATGGAGCCCGATCGCCGACAGGTAACGACAATCGCGGAGCAACGCGTTCGAGAGCTGACCGATATGCGTTTCCGGGTCGCCATTGCCGAGCCCGGCGTCCCACATCATTTCCTCGGTATAATGCGCCCAGCCCTCGGCAAAGGCATAGCCGACGAACAGCTTGCCGAAGATGCTTGTCGCGCGGTTCGAATGGAGGAAGTTCAGGAAGTGGCCCGGCCACACCTCGTGCACCGAGGTGAACATCAGGTCCTTCTTGCCCGGCACGAAGTCGTTCTGCGTCTGCTTGTCCCAGGTCGGATCGGGCGGCGAGATATAATAGACCGACGGCAGGCCTTTTTCATACGGCCCCGGGATATCGATATAGGCGCTGTTCTGCCGATTGTACGGCGGCGATTCCTCAACCTTCGCCTGCTCGGTGCCCGGGATGGTGACGAGATCCTTTTCGACGAGGAAGGCGCGCAGCGCAGGGAGCTGGCGGCGTGCTTCGGCGACCGGGCCGTCGGCGGGCTTGTCCGAATTCATCTTTTTCATGCAGTCGGCGATCGTCATGCCCGCCGCATAAGTGGCGCACGCGGCCTTGAGCGCGTCCTGGTTACGCTTGAGGTCGGCCTGACCGATTCGTTCGAGTTCATCGAGCGGGGTGTCGACGCCTTCATTGGTCAGGATCATCTTGGCGAACTTGTCGGCGCCGAGCGCATAGCCGTCGGCGGTGCCGGGTTTCGAACCGACATAGGACGCGAGATCCTTCATCGCTGCCGCCGCCTTTGCCGCCGCATCGTCGAACTGTTTCTGCAGTTCGGGATCCTTGACCTCGGCAAAGGCCTTTTTGGCGTCACCGGTATAATAGTCGGCGAAACCGCCGAAGCCCGCGGTGCCATATTTGACGAAGGTTGCAGGCAGCGGCAGTTTCAGGTTCGCCTTGATCTGCTCGGCCGCGGCGGGAACTTTCTGCGCATAGGCGATAAACGCCTTCATCCGCGTCGTCGCATCGGCGTAGGGACGCGAGATATAGACGTTGGGGTCGAGCGCGCCGACATAATAGGCCGGATTCTTCTGCGCGAAATCGGTATCGCGGAGGAAGAAAAGCTGCCCCTGCGCGACATGGACCAGATAATCGCGCTCGAATTTTTCGGCATCGCTCATCTTGCCGTCGAACGCCTTGGCGTCGGCGATCGTCTTTTCGAGGAAAGCCGCCTGCTTCTCTATCCCTTCGGGCGACCAGTCGGGAAGCTGGCCATCGAACTCATGCTTGCCCTGATAGACCGCGAAATTCGGGTTGAGCGGGAAATAGCCCGCGAGGAAATTGTCGCGAAACTCGGTCCAGTTCTTTGCGCTGCCCGGCGCCGTCGCGGACTTGTTGTCCGACGCGTTGCAGGCGGTCAGCACCAGCAGCGTCGCGGCCATCGCGGCGCCGCCAAAGCGGGCAAATTTCATTTTCATCCGGTTATCTCCCTGAACTCGATGCGTCGCTTTCTGTCATTCCTTGGCTGGGATGGCATCCGATAATCGACGAACGGCAGGCTTAGGGTCAGGACCCATTAATTGCAGGTTCGAAGTTTGAAGCGATTTTGCTCAGGGCGAGAAGGCAAGGCGCAGGAATATGTCGATATTTCAAAACTTGCCGACGAAGCCATGGGCAAAATCGGTCAAATCGCGAAGCGACGCCGAAATGGCTTCGATCTCAGGTTCGGGCGACCTTGCGGGTAGCGATGCTACCCGCAAGGTCGCCCGAACCCGAAATCTTCGCCATTTCGACGCCTCGAACGTGCAATTAATGGGCCTGACCCTAAGCCATCTGGACAGGCCGGAAAAGCGGTTTAGGGCGGATCGCAATGGCAACCTTACCTCCCGAGCCCGCTGACGAACCGGTGATGCCGGACGCCAATCCCAAAGCCCCTTCCCCGCTCAGCTTTCCCGACTATCGTTATTATTGGTTCGCGCGTTTTACCGCGGTGATGGCGACGATCGCGATGGTCGTCGTGATCGGTTACCAGCTGTATGACACCGCGCGCACCGACTACGGCATGTCGATCAAGGAAGCGTCGTTCCAGCTCGGCCTGCTCGGGCTGTTCCAGTTCGTCCCGCTCGCCGTACTCACGCCGGTCGCCGGCTGGGCGGCCGACCGCTTCGAACGCCGCAGCGTCGCGATCTTCTCCAATCTCATTGACATGGTCATCGCGGGGATACTCGGCTGGTTCACCTGGACCGATGGCCTGACATTGCCGCTGCTTTTCGGGCTTGCCGCCCTTCATGGCGTCGCGCGCGTTTTCTCCGGCCCCGCGATGAGCGCGATCGCCCCCAATATCGTTCCCCCCGCCGTGCTGCCGCGCGCGATCGCGATGAGCAGCATTGCCTGGCAGTCGGCATCGGTGATCGGCCCCGCCGCCGGCGGCCTCATTTACGCGGCGCACCCGACCTCGGTCTATATTTTCGCCGTGGTTCTGCTCGCCGTTTCGGCCTTCGCGATCAGCCGGGTGCGACCCGTGCTGCCGCCACCTGCGGAAGTTCGCCGCCACCCGCTGCGCGAGATGCTTGACGGCCTCAAGTTCGTGTGGGTGGAACGCTTCCTGCTCGGGACGATCACGCTCGATCTGTTCGCGGTGATCCTGTCCGGCGCCACCGCGATGCTGCCCGTCTATGCGCGCGATATCCTGCATGTCGGCTCCGAAGGACTTGGTTTGCTGCGTGCGGCGCCCGCGCTCGGAGCAGCGGTCGTGGCGCTAGGGCTGTCGTTCCGACCGATCGAACGCAATGTCGGCGTAAAGATGCTGTGGGCCGTCGTCGTCTTCGGCCTTGCCACGGTCGCCTTCGGCCTCTCGACCAGCCTTTTCCTTTCGCTGGCGATGCTCGTCCTGCTGGGCGCGGCCGACATGTTCTCGGTCTTCGTTCGCGGCACGCTGATCCAGCTCAATACGCCCGATCATATGCGCGGACGGGTCAGCGCCGCATCGGGGCTCGCAATTTCGGCCTCGAACGAGCTTGGCGAGATGCGCGCCGGGGCGATGGCCGCCGCATTTGGGCCGGTGAGCGCGGTTGCCCTTGGCGGCGCAGCGGCGGTCGGCGTGACCGCGCTCTGGGCATGGCTGTTCCCCGAACTACGGCGCGCCCGCACCTTCGAGCCGCAGTTCAAACAACCGAAATCCTGATCCCAAACCGTTCGCCGCAATTCGTCTTCAGCTCGTCCATATCCTATTGTCAATTTAATCAGTTGAGTTATGTAGGCCTCACCCGCCACCGCGGCTCCCTCTCACTCCCCAACGATGGAGCACACGCCATGCATAGTTCGACAATCGCCCATAAAATCCTGACGATACCGGGTCTCTACAACAGCGGACCGACCCATTGGCAGAGCCTGTGGGAGCAGAAATTCGGCACCTGCGAGCGAATCGAACTCGGCCGCTGGAACGATCCGGACCGCGATGAATGGGTCGCCCGGATCGCTGACGCGATCGCCGCCGAAAATGAGCCGGTGCTGGTTGCCGCACACAGCCTTGGCTGCCACGCCTTCGCCCATTGGTTCGCGCAGGCAAGCGGCTTCGCCCGGGCGCGCATCGCCGGCGCCTTGCTGGTCGCACCGCCCGAATTGTCGCAGTTGCGGCGCGACAATCACGCGACGAGTTTCGCCGATTCGCCGTCCTTTACGTCGCGCACGCCGATGATCGTCGTGGCGAGCGACAATGATCCCTATGCCAAGACGTCGCATGTGTGGCGCCTGTCGCGGCAATGGGACGCGCGCTTCGTCAATGCGGGTCCCTTTGGCCACATCAACGCCGACTCGGGCATCGCCGATTGGCCTTATGGACAGTATCTGCTCGCATCGTTACAACCCGCGCCCGCACCGGCGCTCGCGGACGAGGCGCTCTGGCTACGTGCCGGAGACTGGCCGAACCGTGTTCGCCGCGACCCCCGGTTCGAATTCAGAGAAAGCGCAAATCGATCATGAAAGCCAATTCGATCCTCGATACCATCGGGAACACGCCGCACATCCGTGTCGCCAAGCTGTTCCCCGACGCCGAAGTCTGGGTAAAATCCGAACGCAGCAACCCCGGCGGGTCGATCAAGGATCGAATCGGGCTGGCGATGATCGAAGCCGCCGAAAAGGACGGCAGTCTGAAGCCCGGCGGCACCATCGTCGAGCCGACGTCGGGGAATACCGGCATCGGCCTCGCGATGGCGGCCGCGGTCAAGGGCTACAAGCTCGTCCTCGTCATGCCCGAGAGCATGTCGCTCGAACGCCGCCGGCTGATGCTCGCCTATGGCGCGACCTTCGACCTCACTCCACGCGAAAAGGGCATGAAGGGCGCGATCGAGCGCGCGATCGAACTGGTCGAAACGACCCCCGGCGCCTGGATGCCGCAGCAGTTCGAAAATGAAGCCAATATCGACGTCCATGTCCGCACGACCGGCCCCGAAATCCTCTCCGATTTCAAGGAGACCCCGATCGATGTGCTGATCACCGGCGTGGGGACAGGCGGCCATATCACCGGCTGCGCGCAATTTCTGAAAGGCCATTGGCCGAACCTGAAGATTTTCGCGGTCGAACCCGTCGCTTCGCCCGTCATCTCGGGCGGCCAGCCGGGCCCGCACCCGATCCAGGGCATCGGCGCCGGTTTCATCCCGCGCAACCTGCACACCGACCTACTCGACGGCGTGATCAAGGTCGAGGCGGCCGAGGCGAAAGACTTCGCGCGCCGCGCTGCCACCGAGGAAGGCATGCTGGTCGGCATTTCGTCGGGTGCGACGCTCGCCGCGATCGCGCAGAAGCTTGCCGAACTGCCGGCCGGGAGCCGGGTGCTGGGCTTCAACTACGACACCGGCGAGCGTTACCTCTCGGTTCCCGATTTCCTTCCCGAAATCTGATCTTCCGATATGCGCCCCGAGGGCGATCCAGCGACGTTGCCCCTGTGGCGCGAACGGTCGGGATGGCTGTTTGTGCTGCTCGTCGTCGTAGCTATCGTGCTCGTGCTCTATGCGAGCGGCCGGGTCGGCGGCTCCGGCCTCGCGGCGCGGCCGCGCCCGGTGGCGCCGCCCGCCGATGTCGTGCCCGACCTGCTGCCGATGGAACTCGCCCCGGTCACCGAGGACGACGCCCGCGCGGAAAATGCGAAAATTCCGCTGATAACAAAAGGTTTCGTCGCGGCGCGCCCGTTCGTTTATGCCGGTGAGGGCGATGGACGGACCCGCGCGCGCGACTGCCTTGCTGCGGCGATGCTTTACGAAGCGGGCGACGACAGCAAAGGCCAACTCGCGGTCGGTCAGGTGATCATCAACCGCGCGCGCCATCCCGCCTTTCCCAAATCGATCTGCGGCGTCGTCTTTCAGGGTTCCGAACGCAGCACCGGCTGCCAGTTCACCTTTACCTGCGACGGTGCGCTCGCCCGCCGCTATTCGGACGCAGCGTGGACGCGGGCACAGGTCAATGCCGACATGATGCTGTCGGGCCTGACCTATCCCGCTGTCGGGCTGGCGACCCATTATCATACCGACTGGGTGCGTCCCTATTGGAGCGACAGCCTCGAGAAGATCGCGATCGTCGACACCCATTTGTTTTTCCGCTGGCCGGGATATTGGGGAACGCCCGGCGCGTTCCGCGGCGCGGTGTCGGGCAGCGATGGCCCGGTGGCCAAGATGGCGGCGCTGTCCCCGCTCCATGCCCTCGCACTCGGCGTACCGCAGACCGAAACCGCCGGTGTCGATGCCAATGCGGCATTGGGCGAGGCCAAGGTGATTGCCGGCGCGGGCGAAGCCGCCGGACGCGACACCATCTATGTCGCGCTCGACCGCAAGGCCGCGCCCGAAAGCTTCGTCACCACCGCGCTGCGGCTTTGCGGCGACAAGCCCTATTGCAAGTTCATGGGCTGGACCAACCCGACGCTCAAACCCGACAGCGAAGCGATGAACGATATGCAGCGCGCCGCGATGACCTTTTCCTATCTGCGCGACGACAAGGCGGGGTTCGAGAAAGCGCTGTGGAACTGCGGCGAATATAAGCGCGATGATGCGCGCCAGTGCATGAAGCGCTGAATTGGAGAATGGCGGAATTCCGCCTAAATTCACACTGAAATGGCATTTTGCGCGGTCGATGGGATAGCCAAGAGAGACCATTGGGGCCGTTGGGCCCGACCGACGAGCCAGAAGAAAAGCCTTTTGCGCCAAGCAACGGAAAACTGCACAACTTCACACTGAAATGCATGCCGCCGAGCGTTAAAGCCTCAAAAACCCCGCATCGGCGCACCGCAATTGTGTCCTTTGGGGCTTTAAGCCCGGTCCAGGGACGCGCCGCCGCCCGGCGGGCTTCCGGGGGCAATCACGGTGGGGCAATGTCATGTCGTCACTCTCTAAGGCGGAGAGGATGAAGCGGGTGCGTGTCGGCAGCATCTCATTTGCCGGGCAGCTGTTTCAACGAAATCAAAGAGCCGGAATGGATGCTGCCACAGCGAAATAATGTAGGAAAGGCACATAGGACAGCTGGTTGACGGCTTTGGGGTGGAGAGCAGGCGTCGCTTTCTACAGCTTCGTCATCCCGGGCTTGACCCGGGATCCCGCTTTTTTTTGAGGGCGCCGGCGGTTTTCGAGGTCAAGCGGGACCCCGGATCAAGTCCGGGGTGACGGTGAATGGGGTGGCTGCAATCGGCCGATAATCGACAGTCCTTTCTCAGCCGTGCGGCCGGATCAGATATTTCTCGCCCGTCCGTTTCGCATTGTAAGCCTGCGCCGTATCGAGATCGAGCGCGTCGGTCAGCGAAATCTCATGACTGTAGTGGCTCTTGAAGGTCGTGGTCAGTTCGTCGACAACGCGCTTGCGGAGACGCAGGTTGGTTTCCATCCCGGCCTTTTGCAGGAAGGGGGTCAAGAGGAAGCCCGAAAGCGACCAGGTCAGCCCGAAGCTGCGTGCCGAGAAGGTCGTCGGCGACAGATCGAGCGCGCCATAGATATAGACCTGTTTGAACGTATCCGAACCGTAGCGCCTGTAGCCGGTCATGCTGCGCACCGCCGCCGCTTCCATCGCCGCCAGGATCTGCCCGGCGAGCTTGCCGCCGCCGATCGCGTCGAAGCCGATCGTCGCCCCGGTCTCGGTGATCGCATCGACCAACCGCTCCATGAAATCATCGGCGCTGCTGTTGACGATGTGCTGCGCGCCGATGGCTTTCAGGATTTCGACCTGCGCGTCGCTGCGCACGATGTTGACGAGCGGAATGCCGTCCTTGGCGCAGATCTTCACGAGCATCTGGCCGAGGTTCGACGCGGCGGCGGTGTGGACGATCGCGCTGTGATTTTCCATCCGCATCGTTTCGGTGAAGGCCAGGCTGGTGAGCGGGTTGACGAAGCAGGAGGCGCCGTCGACCGGATCGGTGCCGTCGGGCAGCGGCATCACCATCTGCACGGGCAGGCAGCGATATTCGGCGTACATTTCGCCGCCGAGCAGCGCGACGGTCTTGCCGACCAGCGCCTGCGCTTCGGGCGAAGCCCCGGCCTTCACGACGAGGCCGCAACCTTCGTTGCCGATCGCCAGCGCATCGCCGATACGGCCGCCCATCGCGCGCATGCCCGCCGGCGGTACGTCGGCGGTGATCGTCGGCAGGCCATCGCGTGTCCCGGCCCGCGCGGTGGTCATGTCGGCCCCGCCGAACAGCAAGCCAAGGTCGGAGGGGTTGATCGGCGTCGTGAGGACCTTCACCAGCACTTCGTGGGGCTTGGGCTCAGGCATCGGGCGCCGCTCGAAATACACCTCGAGCTGCCCCTCGGGCTTTACGAGAGTTACCATGACGGTGTTGGTTTCAGGCAGGTCGGTCATCGCGCGTCTCCCGATTTTCAGTTTTTTGATGCAACGAATTACGGCGGCGCGGCGCCGCTGGCAATGCCCTGCCCGTCAGCCGGGCGAATATTCGGCAGCGAGCCGCAGCACGTCTTCGGCAAGCTCCTTGCGGCAGATCAGCAGGTCGGGAAGATAAGGGTCGGCGCAATTATAGACGAGCGCCGATCCATCGACCCGGCTGACGTGCAGCCCCGCCGCAACGGCGACCGCCGCCGGGGCGCAATTATCCCATTCATATTGGCCGCCGGTGTGAAGGTAGATGTCCGCCTCTCCGCGCACGACCGCCATCGCCTTCGCGCCCGCCGACCCCATGGCGAGCAGTTCGGCGCCCATTTTTGCTGCGACATAGACGGCCTCGGCAGCGGGCCTGCTGCGGCTGACCAGCATCTTTGGCGGGGTGTTCGCGGGTCCGAGCGGCCTCGGCGTTCCCGAGGTCAGGGTCAGGTTCAGGCCCGGCAGCGCCACCGCCCCGACCGTCGGCACTCCGTCAACCGCGAGCGCGACATGCACCGCCCAGTCGCTCCGTCCTTCGCTATATTCGCGCGTACCGTCGAGCGGGTCGACGATCCACGCCCGGCGGTTGCCGCAGCGCACGACATTGTCCTTCTCTTCCTCGGACAGGATCGCGTCGCCGGGACGCGCCGCGCGCAATTCACGCATCAGCAACATGTTCGCGCGCGTGTCACCGGCATGGCCAAGCGCCTTGCCCGCAAATTCGCCCGATAACTGAAGGTCGAGCAGGATCGCACCCGCAGCCGTCGCCAGCCGCTCGGCAAGCTGTTCGTCCGTTTCCCCCCTGCCCATGCCTAACCCAACAGGCGATCGATGATCAGGTCCGCGGCCTGATCGGGGGTCATTGCCGTCGTGTCGATCCGGATTTCAGGCGCTTCGGGCGCCTCATAAGGGCTGTCGATACCGGTGAAATTCTTGAGCTGTCCGGCGCGGGCCTTTTTGTAGAGCCCTTTGACGTCGCGTTTTTCGGCCTCGGCGAGCGGGGTATCGATAAACACCTCGATGAACTCACCCTCGGGCAGCATCGAGCGCACCATATCACGCTCGGCGCGGAACGGTGAGATGAAGGCGGTGATGACGATCAGGCCGGCGTCCGACATCAGCTTCGCGACTTCGCCGACGCGGCGGATATTCTCGATCCGGTCGGCCTCGGTGAAGCCGAGGTCGCGGTTGAGGCCGTGGCGGACATTGTCGCCGTCGAGAAGGAAGCTATGGCGATTCATCCGGTGGAGCTTTTTCTCGACCAGATTGGCGATCGTCGACTTGCCCGAACCCGACAGGCCGGTGAACCACAGCAGCGCGGGGCGCTGGTTCTTGAGGTTCGCGCGCATGTCGCGGTCGATGTCGGTCGCCTGCCAATGGACATTCTGCGCGCGGCGCAGGCTGAAGTGGAGCATGCCCGCGGCGACGGTGGCATTGGTGAGCTTGTCGATCAGGATGAAGCCGCCGAGCGTATGGTTGTCCGAATAAGCCTCGAAGGTGATTGGCTTGTCGGTCGACAGTTCGACGACGCCGATGCCGTTCAATTCGAGCGTCTTCGCCGCGAGATGATCGAGTGTGTTGACGTTGATCTCGTACTTCGGCTGCTGGATCGTCGCCGAGACACTCTGCGTCGCGAGCTTGAGCCAATAGGCGCGGCCCGCGATCATCGCCTCGTCGGCCATCCAGACGAGCGTCGCCTCGAACTGATCGGCCGCCTCGGGCGGCGCGTCGGCAGCGGCGATCACGTCACCGCGCGAGCAATCGACCTCGTCGGCGAGCGTCAGTGTTACCGACTGGCCGGCGACGGCTTCAGCAAGGTCGCCGTCGAGGGTGACGATGCGGCTGACCGTCGAGGTCTTGCCGCTCGGCAGGACGCGCACGGCGTCGCCGGGCCTCACCTTGCCGCTCGCGAGCTGGCCCGAAAAGCCGCGGAAATCGAGGTTCGGGCGATTGACCCACTGCGCCGGCATGCGGAAGGATCTGGCTTCATCAGCCGCGCTGCCGACCTCGACATTTTCGAGATGTTCGATCAGCGCTGGCCCCTTGAACCACGGTGTGTTGTCCGAGAGCGCGGTGATATTGTCGCCCTTGAAGCCCGAGATCGGGATCGCCGTGAAGTTCGTGATGCCGATTTCACTCGCGAAGGCGCGATAGGCCAGAGTGATGCGATCGAAGACGGTCTTGTCGTAACCGACGAGGTCCATCTTGTTCACGGCAAGCACGATATGCTTGATGCCGATCAGGTGCGCGAGGAAGCTGTGGCGGCGGGTCTGGGTGAGCACGCCCTTGCGCGCGTCGATCAGGATGACGGCAAGGTCGGCGGTCGAGGCGCCGGTGACCATGTTACGCGTATATTGCTCGTGGCCCGGGGTATCGGCGACGATGAACTTGCGCTTTTCCGTCGTGAAAAAGCGGTAGGCGACGTCGATCGTGATCCCCTGCTCGCGCTCGGCCGCAAGGCCGTCGACGAGCAGCGCGAAGTCGATCTCCTGCCCCTGCGTGCCGACGCGCTTGCTGTCGGCTTCGAGCGCCGCAAGCTGGTCCTCGAAGATCATCTTGCTGTCGTAAAGCAGGCGGCCGATCAGCGTCGACTTGCCGTCGTCGACCGAACCGCAGGTGATGAAGCGCAGCAGCGACTTTTGTTGATGCTGTTCGAGATAGGCCTCGATATCCTCGGCAATCAGCGCATCGGTGACGTAAATGGGGTCGGTAGATGTTTTGGTCATATGGCCTTACTCGTCGCCCCCGCGAAGGCGGGGGCCGTTGGCGTCGGTGCTCCGCCGCTGGCGGCCCCCGCCTTCGCGGGGGTTGACCCTTCGTCAATCTGAAGATTGACGTGGCGGGTCAAAAATACCCCTCCTGCTTCTTTTTCTCCATCGAAGCGTCACCGCCGTCCTTGTCAATGATGCGGCCCTGGCGTTCGCTGGTGGTCGTCAGCAGCATTTCCTGGATCACTTCGGACAAGGTCTTCGCCTCGCTTTCGACCGCGCCGGTCAGCGGATAACAGCCGAGGGTGCGGAAGCGCACCGAGCGCTGCACCGGCGTCTCGCCGGGGAGCAGCGGAAAGCGATCGTCGTCGACCATCAGCAGCAGGCCGTCGCGTGTCACGGTCGGACGCGGGGCGGCGAAATAAAGCGGCACGATCGGGATATTTTCGCGCGCGATATATTGCCAGATGTCGAGCTCGGTCCAGTTCGAGATCGGAAAGACGCGGATGCTCTCGCCCTTCGCTTTCCTCGCATTGTAGAGATTCCAGAGCTCGGGGCGCTGCTTCTTCGGATCCCAGCCATGGCTCGCGGTGCGGAACGAGAAGATGCGCTCCTTGGCGCGGCTCTTTTCCTCGTCGCGGCGGGCACCACCGAACGCGACGTCGAAGCCGTGAAGGTCGAGCGCCTGCTTCAGCCCTTCGGTCTTCCACATGTCGGTGTGCAGCGGGCCATGGTCGAACGGATTGATCCCGCGCGCCTTCGCCTCCGGGTTCTGATAGACGATCAGTTCCATGCCGCTTTCGGCCGCCATGCGGTCGCGCAGCTCGTACATCGCCTGGAACTTCCAGGTCGTATCGACGTGGAGCAACGGGAATGGCGGCGGCGAGGGATAGAAGGCCTTGCGCGCGAGATGGAGCATCACCGCGCTGTCCTTACCGACGCTGTAGAGCATCACGGGCTTGGCCGCGTCGGCCATCACTTCGCGCATGATATGAATGCTCTCGGCCTCGAGCCGGTCGAGATGGGTCAGCGTATCGGTCATGCCCCGCCCTTGCCGCCGCTCATGCCGGCGATCAAGCTGTATGGCCTTGTGGCGCTGCAAGCCAGACTTGTGAGGCAAGCCGTCACGCCGCAGCCGCAACCTTCATTTCGCGCCATTCGGCGGCGATACTCGCGATCGTTTCGAGCGCGTGCGCGAGCCGCGGCGCCACGTCGGGCAGCGCGGCCCAGGCCGGATCGACGACCAGCCCCAGTTCGCGGCGAAAGTCATAGCCGGCGACCTTCAGCGGCACGATGCCGTCGATCGCGAGCGAAACCGGCGCGGTGGTGATGCCGATGCCCGCGGCGACCATGCGCAGGCAGCGTTCGTCGCTTTCGCTGCGCAGCGCAAAGCGCGGGCGGACGCCGTGACGGGTAAAGAAGCGGCTCGTCGCGTCGAGAAACTCGCACGAGCGGCGCGCTATCATCGTTTCGGCGGCGAGCTCTTCGGGGCCGACCTCGATCCGCCCGGCGAGCGGATGATCCGCCGCGACGAACATCGTCAACGGCTCTTCATAGAGTGACACGATATGCGCTCCGCGCTCGTCAGGGCGCAGCGGAAGCAGCGCCATATGAATCCGTCCGCTACCGACCGAGGAGCGCAGGTCGGACTCGCTGCTTTCGATGAGCTCGATCGCGAAACCGGGCCGGAACGGCGCGACGACCGCTTGCAGCAACTCGCTCGACACCGAACGGATGACACCGAGCTTGAACTCGGTGGCGCGGACATCGGCGGCGCGGCCGAAGCCGTCGGCGGTGCGGAAGCCGCGCTCGAGATCGCGGGCGATCGGCAGAAAGCGCCCGCCCGCTTCGGTCAGCCGGATCTGGCGCCGGTTGCGGATGAACAATGGCGTGCCCACGAGCTTCTCCAGCTCGGCGATGCCCGTCGACAGCGCGGGCTGGGTGACGCGGATGCGCTGCGCAGCTTGGGTGAAGCTGCCCCCGTCGACAACGGCGAGGAACTGGCGAATATGGGCGCGTTTTATCATAAATTTTCCTTATGATAAAACGCGTGGAGTTTCAATTTCCATATGATCGGATTTTGATGCAGTATCGCGCCCTGTTCCGCCCTTGATCGATAGGTCCCCCATGCGCGCCACCCCCGATTTCGATTTCGCCCTCGGCGAAAATGCCGACATGATCCGCGACACGACGGCGCGCTTTGCTGATGAGCAGATCGCGCCGCTGGCCGACAAGGCCGACCGCGAGGACTGGTTTCCGCGCGACGAGCTGTGGACGCAGATGGGCGAACTTGGCCTGCACGGCATCACCGTCGAGGAAGAATGGGGCGGGCTGAACCTCGGCTATCTTGAGCATGTCATCGCGGTCGAAGAAGTGAGCCGCGCGAGCGGTGCGATCGGTCTGTCCTACGGCGCGCATTCGAACCTGTGCGTCAACCAGATCCGCCGCTGGGGCAATGCCGAGCAGAAAGCCAAATATCTCCCCCGACTGATTTCGGGCGAGCATGTCGGCAGCCTTGCGATGTCCGAAGCGGGCGCGGGCAGCGACGTCGTATCGATGAAGCTGAAGGCCGAGAAAAAGGGCGACCGCTATCTGCTCAACGGCACCAAATTCTGGATCACGAACGCGACGCATGCCGACACGCTGGTCGTTTACGCCAAGACCAGCCCCGAGGCGGGATCGCGTGGGATCACCGCTTTCCTGATCGAAAAGGACATGCCGGGATTCAGCATCGGGCAGAAGATCGACAAGGTCGGCATGCGTGGAAGCCCCACCGCCGAGCTGGTCTTCGACGACTGCGAAGTGCCCGAAGAGCAGGTGATGGGGCCCGAGAATGGCGGCGTCGGCGTGCTGATGTCGGGGCTCGATTACGAGCGTGTCGTGCTCGCCGGACTCCAGCTTGGCATCATGCAGGCGTGCCTCGATACGGTTATCCCCTATGTTCGCGAGCGCAAGCAGTTCGGCAAGCCGATCGGATCGTTCCAGTTGATGCAGGCGAAGGTCGCCGACATGTATGTCGCGCTCCAGTCGGCGCGCTCCTACGTCTACAATGTCGCCAAGGCGTGCGATGCCGGACAGACGACGCGCTTCGACGCCGCGGGCTGCATCCTGCTCGCGAGCGAGAGCGCGGTGAAGGTCGCGGGCGAAGCGATCCAGGCGCTGGGCGGCGCGGGCTATACCAAGGACTGGCCGGTCGAACGCTATTGGCGCGACGCCAAGCTGCTCGATATCGGCGCGGGCACCAATGAAATCCGCCGCATGCTGATCGGCCGCGAACTGATCGGCGCCGGCGCGTGACCTGGCTCTGGCTGTCGGCCGCCTTCATGGTGACGACGGCCGGGGTTCATTCGGTGCTGGGCTATCGGCGCCTGATCGCGCCGCTATTGCAGCGGCGCGACGGCCCGCTTTCCGAACCGCTGACGCGCCGCATCATTCGCTTTGCCTGGCATGCAACATCGGTGCTGATGCTGATTTCCGCGGTGGCCGTTGCGTGGCCCGGAACCCCGAGCGGCTTGGTGGCGGTCATCGGCGCGGGATGGCTCGCGACCGGTTTGTTCAACGTCGCCTATACGAAGGGCCAGCATATCGCGTGGCCGGCACTGAGCGGCGCGGGCATCTTCGCCCTGATCGGCGCCTTGACATGAATGTGCGCGGACTCATCCATCATGTCGACCTGACGGTCACCGACGCCCCGCGCTCGCGCATCTTCTATGACGCGGTGCTCGGCTTCCTCGGCTATCGCCGATCGGCCGACCATGACCATGGCAGCGACTGGGACCGGGACGGCGAGCCCTTTCATTCGGTCGGCATCATCGAAGCGCGCGGCGAAGGCGCCGCCCGGACGCACGATCGCTATTCGCCGGGCCTGCATCATCTTGCATGGACCGCCGAAAGCCGTGACGATGTCGACGCGCTTGATCAATTGCTGCGCAGCATCGGCGCCACGATCCTCGACGCGCCCGCCGATTATCCGCAATATGGCCCGACCTATTATGCACTGTTCTTTGCCGATCCCGACGGGTTGAAGCTCGAATATGTGCATGGCGCGACGGCGAGCGCTTCATGAGCGACACGCTGCTCGATGCGCTGCAATATTATGGCGCGGGCGCGGCGACGCTCGCGGCGCTGATCGTATCGCTCAACCTTGGCCGGCGCTGGACCGGCTGGGCGTTCGTCATCTTCGTGACGAGCAGCATCGCGCTCGTCGCATGGGGCTTTCTGCAAAGCGACAGCGAAGGCATCGGCTGGCAGAATATAGCGCTGCTGATCATCAACGCGATCGGCGTCTATCGCTATCTGATCCTGAAGGAAGCGCCGGGCACCGCAGACAAGGCGGGCGGAACGGAATGACCGCCCCGCCCTGTCCTATCTTATCCCCAGACGCGCACGCGCTTGTCGGGCGCGAGGTACAGCTTGTCGCCTTCGCGGACGTCGAACGCCTTGTACCAGGCGTCGAGATTGCGGACGGTGAGCGCGCGGTAGTTGCCCGGCGCGTGGCCGTCGGTCGCAACGCGCTGGCGCAGCGCTTCGTCGCGCATCTTGGTCGCCCAGGTTTGCGCAAAAGCGATAAAGAAGCGCTGGTCGCCGGTGAAGCCGTCGATCACCGGCGCTTCCTTGCCCTTCAGCGAGGCATGGTAGGCGTCGTAGGCGGCCTGAAGCCCCGCGACGTCGGCGATATTCTCTCCCAGCGTCAGCTTGCCATTGAGCGCGAGGTCGGGGAACGGTTTGTAGCTGTCGTACTGCGCGGCGAGCGCCGCGCCCGCGGCGTTGAACTTCGCCAGATCCGCCGCGGTCCACCAGTTGCGCAACGCGCCGGTCGAATCGAACGCCGCGCCATTATTGTCGAAGCTGTGGCTGATCTCATGCCCGATGACCGCACCGATCGCGCCATAATTATAGGCGGGATCGGCCTGCGCGTTGAAGAAGGGCGGCTGAAGAATCGCAGCGGGGAAGTTCAGCGCGTTCTGGACCGGCAGGTTCACGGCGTTGACCGTCTGCGGAACCATCCACCATTCGCCCTTGTCCATCGGCTTGCCGATCTTCGCGAGCTGGTGCGCATATTCGGCCTGTTGCCCGGCAACCTCGTTCGCATAGGCGTTGCCGGCGCTGATCGTGTAGCGGCCATAATCGCGCCAGGTTTCGGGATAACCGACCCCCACAGCAATGGTTTCGACCTTCTTGATCGCTTCCTTCTTGGTTTCGGGCGCCATCCAGTCGATGCCGTTCACGCGTTTGGCAAAGGCCGCCTTGATGTTCGTCGCCATGTCGCCGACTTCGGCCTTGGCCGAGGCGGGGAAATATTTGTCGGCATAGGCCTTGCCCACCGCGTCGCCGAGATAGGTGTCGAGCGCCGCAAGAGCGCGCTTGTCGCGGGGGCGCTGCTGCGGTGTGCCCGACAGCGTCGTGCCGTAAAAGGCGAAATGCGCGTTATCGATCGCGCTGGGCAGCACGTCGGCGTGGCTGTTGATCTGATGAAACGTCAGCCAGTCCTTCCACGCATCGAGCGGCTCCGACGCCACAAGTGCCGACAGGCCGGTGATCGCCGCGGCATGATAGGCGCCGAATTTCGCCGCGCCGTCGAGCTTGGCAGCGGCGAGGAAGGCCGGCCAGTCGATGCCCGGTGCCTTTTTGGCGAAATCATCCTTCGTCCAGACGCCGGCGGACTTGGTGAAATCCTCGCTCTGTTCGCGCGTGACATGGGCTTTGGCGATCTTGACCTCCAGATCGTAGATACGCTTCGCCTTTGCCGCGGCGTCGGCCTGTCCCGCCGCTGTGAGCAGCTTGGCGATATACGCCTGATAAGCGGTGCGGATGCCCGCCATCTTCGGATCCGCCGACAGATAATATTCGCGTTCGGGAAGCCCAAGGCCGCCCTGCAGCATATAGGGGATGGTATCGCCGGGGGTCGCGAGACCCTGCGTCACGAAGATGCCGAAGAGATTTTCGGTGAAGAAGTTGGTCGCGTTGAGCGGATCGACGTCGGCGCGGACCTGTTCACCCAATATCTTCGACAGCGCGGCCTTGTCGGCGATGGCATCGAAGCGCGCGAGGTCGGCCGCGACGGGCTTCATCCCGGCGGCGTCGATGGCCTTCGTGTCGGTATAGGCCTTGTAGAAGGCGGCGATGCGCCCTTCGTTGGTATCGGCGCCGGCATTGCCCTTGACGATCGCGTCGATCAGTTCGCGGTTCCGCTTTTCGGTTTCGAGCTGCGCGACCAGAAAGGCGCCGATCGCCGAACGGTCGGCGGGGATCTCGATGGTCTTTTGCCAATTGCCATTGGCGTAGGCGTAGAAATCGTCGCCGGGTTTGACGGCGGTATTCATCGCCGCCTTGTTGATGCCGATTTCGGTCCCGACGGTGTAGCTGGCCTCCTGCTTCTCGCCCTTCGAACAGGCGACGGGGCCGGCGACGATCGCGGCGGTGGACAGCAAGATGGCGAAGACGGTTTTTTTCATGGCGGCGACCTTGTTTCTCGGGGATTTTTCCGGGGATGGGCGAAGGGTCTAGGCCTGTGACAATCCGGTTTCAATACCAACCAATTTCGGCCTGCGGTCCTTTCCAATCGACGAGCGGCAAGTTAGTCCGGCAGGCAATGACGGGAGAGATCAGGACGTGAGTGCACCAGTTTTGGGAACCATGGTCAATCGGGACAGCGAGACCTATCGCGCCAACGACGCGCATAATCGCGCGCTCCGCGACGAATTATGGACGCGGGTCGGCGAGGCCGCGCTGGGCGGCAATGAAAAGGCGCGCGAGCGGCACACGAGCCGCGGCAAGCTGCTGCCGCGCCAGCGCGTCGAGCGGGTGCTCGACCAGGGATCGCCCTTCCTCGAGATCGGCCAGCTCGCCGCGGGCGACATGTACGAAGGCGAGGTTCCGGGCGCCGGGATGATCGCCGGCATCGGCCGCGTGTCGGGGCGTCAGTGCATGATCGTGTGCAACGATGCGACGGTGAAGGGCGGCACTTATTATCCGCTGACGGTGAAGAAGCATCTTCGCGCGCAGGAGATCGCCGAGGCGAACCGCCTGCCGTGCATCTATCTGGTCGACAGCGGCGGTGCCAATCTGCCGCATCAGGACCAGGTGTTTCCCGACCGCGACCATTTCGGGCGCATCTTCTTCAACCAGGCGAATATGTCGGCGAAGCGCATTCCGCAGATCGCCTGCGTGATGGGAAGCTGCACCGCGGGCGGCGCCTATGTCCCCGCGATGAGCGACGAGACGGTGATCGTGCGCAATCAGGGCACGATCTTCCTCGCCGGCCCGCCGCTGGTGAAGGCCGCGACGGGCGAAGAAATCAGCGCCGAGGATCTGGGCGGCGGCGACCTGCACGCCAAGAAATCGGGCGTCGTCGACCATCTCGCCGAGAATGACGAGCATGCGCTGACGATCGTGCGCGATATCGTCAGTCATCTCGGCGATGAAAGCGGGTTCGAGGTCGCGATCAAGGAACCGCGGGCGCCGAAATATGATCCGGAAGAACTCTACGGCATCGTCCCCAGCGACGTGCGCGCGCCCTATGACGTCCACGAAGTGATTGCGCGCATCGTCGACGGCAGCGAGTTTCACGAGTTCAAGGCGAATTACGGATCGAGCCTCGTCTGCGGTTTCGCGCATATCTGGGGCATTCCCGTGGCGATCCTCGCCAACAACGGCGTGCTATTCAGCGAGAGCGCGGTCAAAGGCGCGCATTTCATCGAACTGGCGCAGCAGCGGCGCATCCCCTTGCTCTTCCTCCAGAACATCTCGGGCTTCATGGTCGGCGGCAAATATGAGGCCGAGGGCATCGCCAAACATGGCGCGAAGCTGGTCACCGCGGTCGCGACGGCGACGGTGCCGAAGATCACGGTGCTGATCGGCGGCAGCTTTGGCGCGGGCAATTACGGCATGTGCGGACGCGCTTACTCCCCGCGCTTCCTGTTCAGCTGGCCCAACGCGCGGATCAGCGTGATGGGCGGCGAGCAGGCCGCAAGCGTGCTGGCGACCGTCCACCGCGACGCCGACAAATGGACGCCCGAGGAAGCCGAAGCCTTCAAGGCGCCGATCCGCCAGAAATATGAGGATGAAGGCAATCCTTATCACGCCACCGCGCGCCTGTGGGACGATGGCATCATCGACCCCGCCCAGACGCGCGACGTGCTCGGACTGGCCTTCGCAGCAACGCTGAACGCTCCGGTCGAGGACCGCGGGTTCGGCGTGTTCAGGATGTGACGCGGATGCCTCTATTCCCGAAATCCGTGCGTCTTGTCCTGCTATCCGGCCTCGTGGCTGCGATGCCGTTTGCGGCGCACGCCGCGCCCGAGCCGGCCTTCACTCCCGCGACGCTCGTAATCGCCACCACCGACGGGCAAAGCCACGAAGTAAAGGTCCGTAGCGCGCGCCAGCTCAGAAAAGCGCTCCAGCCCTGTTTCGGCAAGGTGCAGTGCGAAGAGATCAGCGTCGAAACCTGCGATCGTTGCGTCATGACGGCCGAGGCGGTCTATGGCGGCTATCTGCTTCAGTCGCGGCTGGGGCCACCTGGACCGCTCTATGATCTCATCGATGACAGGCCCGGTCGGCAGAACAGTTCGACGTTCAGCCTGAAGGATCTGACGACCATCTTTGTCGACTATCTAACCGATCAAAAGACCATAGCGCTGGCCTGGCGCGACACGGGACAGATTTGAAAGCCATTGGATAAACCCATGATCAACTCCCTTCTCATCGCCAATCGCGGCGAAATCGCCTGCCGTATCATCCGCACCGCGCGGGCGATGGGCATCCGCACCGTTGCCGTCTATTCGGATGCCGATGCCGAAGCGCTGCATGTCCGCATGGCGGACGAAGCCGTGCATATCGGGCCGTCGCCAGCGCGCGAATCCTATCTGGTTGGTGAAAAGATCATCGCCGCCGCGAAGGCGACCGGCGCCGAGGCGGTCCATCCGGGATACGGCTTCCTCTCCGAAAATGCCGAGTTCGCACAGGCGGTGCTCGACGCCGGGCTCGTCTGGGTCGGGCCCAAGCCGTCGTCGATCACCGCAATGGGCCTGAAGGACGCCGCGAAGAAGCTGATGGCCGAGGCCGGCGTGCCGGTGACGCCCGGCTATATGGGGGACAATCAGGACCCCGCCTTCCTTGCAAACCAAGCCGCCGAAATCGGCTATCCGGTGCTGATCAAGGCGGTCGCGGGCGGCGGCGGCAAGGGGATGCGCAAGGTCGACGACGCGGCCGACTTCATCGATGCGCTGGCGTCGTGCCAGCGCGAGGCGGCGGCATCGTTCGGCAACGACCATGTGCTGATCGAGAAATATATTCTGAGCCCGCGCCATATCGAAGTGCAAATCTTCGGCGACACCCACGGCCATGTCGTCCACCTGTTCGAGCGCGACTGCTCGTTGCAGCGGCGTCACCAGAAGGTGATTGAGGAAGCTCCCGCCCCCGGCATGAGCGCCGAAACGCGCGAAGCGTTGTGCGCCGCGGCGGTGCGCGCGGGACAGGCGGTCGATTATGTCGGCGCGGGAACGATCGAATTCATCGCCGACGGCAGCGAAGGCCTGCGCGCCGACCGCATCTGGTTCATGGAAATGAACACCCGCCTGCAGGTCGAGCATCCGGTGACCGAGGAAATCACCGGCGTCGACCTGGTCGAATGGCAGCTCCGCGTCGCGAGCGGCGAGCCGCTACCGCTCGCGCAGGACGAGCTGGAAATCCGCGGCTGGGCGATGGAAGCGCGCCTCTACGCCGAAGACCCGGCGACGGGGTTCCTGCCGAGCACCGGCACGCTGGATGTCCTGATGCTGCCGCTGTCGTCGCGCGTCGACACGGGGATCGAGGAAGGCAGCGAGGTTTCGCCCTTCTATGACCCGATGATTGCCAAGGTAATCACCGCGGGCGGGCAGCGCGAGGAAGCGATCGATTATCTGCGCCAGGAGCTGTCGACGCTGGGGGTGTGGCCGGTGAAGACCAATGCGGGTTTCCTCTATCGCCTGCTCGGCGACGAAGATTTCCGCAACGGTGATGTCGATACTGGGTTGATCGAACGCCGCGGCGAGGCGCTGATGGCCAATCCCCTGCCCCCCGCCGACGAGTTGACGGCAGCGGCGGAACGGCTGGAGGCTGATGGCGACCATGCCCCCGCCGAACTGGCGGGCTTCCGCCTCAATCGCGCCCCAAGCCGCGAGCGGGCGCTGCGCATCAACGGACAGCGCACCTGCTTCGAAGCCGATGCCCGGGCAAACGGCTATGTCGCGAGCCATTTCGAGACGATCGACGGCGGCAGCGCGCTGTTGATGGTGCACGAAGGCGCGACGATGCTGGTTACCGCCGACCGGACCGACGGCGCGGCGGGCAGTGCCGCCGGCGACGGCGCGATCCTGTCGCCGATGCCGGGCAAGATCATCGCGGTCGACGTCGCGCAAGGCGACACGGTGGTGAAGGGGCAGAAGCTGCTGACGCTGGAGGCGATGAAGATGGAGCATAGCCTGACTGCGCCGTTCGACGGTGTGGTTGCCGAACTGAACGCCGAAGCCGGCGCGCAGGTGCAGGTCGAGGCATTGCTCGTGCGGATCGAGGCAGCCGAATGAGCGAGCTGATCCTGCGCGACGCGACCGCGGAGGATCTGCCCGCCATCCTGGCGATGCTAGCCGAAGAAACGATTCCGGCGGACCGCGAAGCCGATCCCGGCGACCCGCGCTATCTTGCGGCGTTCAGGGTGATCGATGCCGACCCCAACCAGCGGCTGATCGCCGCCGAACGGGATGGCCGCATCGTCGGGACGATGCAATTGAGCTTCCTCCCCGGGCTCTCGTTCCGGGGGAGCTGGCGCGGATTGATCGAGGCGGTGCGCATCGCGGCCGACCTGCGCGGGCAGCGGCTGGGCGAACGGATGATCTTGTGGGCGGTCGAACAATGCCGCGCGCGCGATTGCAAGCTCGTCCAGCTCACGTCGTCGGCCACGCGTACCGACGCGCATCGCTTTTACGCCCGGCTCGGCTTCGTACAGAGCCATGTCGGCATGAAACTTCATCTAAGGGATTGATTTATGGCTGGACGATTTTTCGACGAATGGCAGGTCGGCGACACGCTGAAGCATGACATTCGCCGCACGGTGACCGAAACCGACAATCTGCTGTTCACGACGATGACGCATAATCCGCAGCCGCTGCACCTCGACATCGAGGCGGCGAAGGCGTCGGAATTCGGACAGATCCTCGTCAACGGCACCTTCACCTTCAGCCTGATGGTCGGGCTGTCGGTCGGCGACACGACGCTGGGCACGCTGGTCGCGAACCTGGGCTATGACCGGCTGGTGATGCCGAAGCCGGTGTTCATCGGCGACACGCTTCGTGCGGAAAGCGAGGTCATCGGTCTCAAGGAGTCCAAATCGCGGCCGAATGCGGGTATCGTGACCTTCCTGCACCGCGCGATCAACCAGCGCGGCGAAATCGTCTGTCAGTGCGAACGTTCCGCACTGCTCAAGAAGAAAGATCATTGATGCGTCTGCGCTCGCTCCTTTTCGTCCCCGGTGACCGGCCCGAACGCTTTGCCAAGGCGGCGGCGTCGGGCGCCGATGCGATCATCCTCGACCTTGAGGATTCGGTATCGCTCGCGAACAAGGAGGCGGCGCGCGCCGCGATCGCCGACTATCTGGCGGGCGAGCGCGAGGTCATCACGCTCGTGCGCGTCAATCCGCTCGACGGCCATATGACCGCGGCCGACGTCGCCGTGATTGCCGGTGCGCGGCCCGACGCGATCATGCTGCCCAAGGCGGAGGGCGCGCCGAGCATCCAGCAACTCGACACGATATTGCGTAGCGAATCCGCGCGCGACGCGTCGCTGCCGCCGATCCTGCCGATCGCGACCGAAACGGCGGCGGCGATCTTCACCCTCGGCAGCTATCGCGAGGTCAAGGATCGCCTGCTCGGGCTGACCTGGGGCGCCGAGGATCTGCCGGCAGCGATCGGCGCAACGACGAGCCGCAACGAGGATGGCAGCTATACCGCGCCCTATGATGTCGCGCGGTCGCTGACCCTGTTCGCCGCGCACGGCGCCGGTGTCGCCGCGATCGACACGGTGTTTCCGGCAATCAAGGACGAGGCGGGGCTCGCCGCTTATGCCGCCCGCGCGCGACGCGACGGCTTTACCGGCATGATGGCGATCCATCCGTCGCAGGTCGCGCCGATCAATGCCGCCTTTACCCCGGCACCCGACGAAGTGGCGCGCGCGCAGGCGATCGTCGACGCCTTCGCCGCCAATCCCGGCGTCGGCGTGCTGCAGATCGACGGCAAGATGGTCGACGCGCCGCACCTCAAGCAGGCGCAGCACATCCTTTCGTTGGCGGATTGAAAGGCCTGTCATCCCGGCGAAGGCCGGGATCTCACCGGTGCGTCATCGTGATAGGTCGAGATCCCGGCCTTCGCCGGGATGACGATGGGCGGGTGGTGGTTTAGCTCTTCTCTCCAAACGGACGGTGCCGCCTCATCCAGTCGCGGCCGCGATGCCAGCTTTTGCGCAGCCCGCGCTCGGTCAGGGTTTCGAACATCGCATCGGGGCTTTCGGGGTCGAGCAGTTCATGCTCGGCGATATAATCGTCGAACGGCCCCGGCTGGGTCAGGTCGAGCAATTCGAGCGAGCGGCCTTCGCCCCGCAGCCCTTCGATCGTTTCGATCAGCGAGCCGGTGGTTTCGAACCGGCGCCCGACCTCGACGGGCTCGACCCCCAGATGTTCGGCGATCAGCGATTCGCGGAGACGGCGGATCGTCGGTTCGACCCCGGTGTTCGCCGACAGCGCCGCGTCGATGGTCACGTCGCACTCGCTGTCGAGCCCCATCGAGCGATTGTTCATGTTCGCCGAGCCGACCCGGATCATGCGGTCGTCGACCACGGCGGTCTTGGCGTGAACATAGATGGACTCGCCGTCGTGCGTGCGCGGATAATAGACCTTCAGCCGGTCGCCATGCTTCGTCTTGGCGATCTCGCGCACCAATTTCACCCGTGCCGCGTCCATCGCCATCTGTTCGAGCCAGCCGTCGGCGGTTTCGGGCATGACCATGACGAATTCGGGCGGGTCATCTTCGTTCAGCCGTTCGGCGATCGCGGCGGCGATCTTGGCCGAGGTGAAATATTGATTTTCGAAATAAATGAAGCGCTTCGCGGCGGCGATCATGTCGAGATAGAGTTGTTCGATCTCGCGGATTTCCCCGCAGTCCTCATATTCGGCGCGCGTGCGCGAAATCGCGACCTCGACGCCGTGGAAATCGGGTTCGAGGTCGTCGGGCCAATTCTCGCCGTCGCCATTCACGTCGCGCAGCGCCTTCTTCGTCGCCCGCTGCCAGCGCTCATTGCCGAGATCGGCAAGGGCGTTGCCGACCGGCCCCGCCAGGATCATCGTCGAATCGTGCCACGGCATATAGGCATCGCCGTCGGGGTCGGTCCGCCGTGTGTCGCCATCCTTGTGATCGCGCGTGTCCCAGCGCCGCGACCCGACGTCAATGCCGCCGCACACCGCCAAATGATCGTCGAACACCGCGACCTTCTGATGATGGCTGCACCCGACGGGATGCGCGCTGTCGAGGCGGAAACTGATCGATCGCGTCAGTTTCCATCGCGCGATCATCGCAACGATGGTCGGCGACAGGAACTGCTTGAGGCCGCCGAAATTCCAGCGGAGGATGTCGATATCGCGGTCGGGGCAATCATGCGCGAGCCGGAGCAGATAATTGCCGAGCGGTTCGCCCCTGCCCCTTTCGTCCGGCAAGAGCGGAATGCGCGGGTCGAAATCCCATCCGATCAGCAGGATGCGTTCCTTCGCGCCCGCCATCAAACGTTCGAGCAGCGCGTAATAATCCGCGGCATCGACGATCATCCGCGCCTTGTCGGCGCGTTCGATCCGCCAGCAATTGCGGCCTTCGGCAACGATAGGGGAAAGCGCGCCCTCGCTCATGCCCGCTGAGACGCGCCGCGGCGGCTTTGGTTGCGGCGGCGCGTCACTGCGGCATCAGGCCGCGAAGAACTGCTCGGGCGCCAGCGCCATCATCGCGTCACTGCCCGCCTCGATCTTGCGACGCAACGATCCCGCGTCGGGCAGGAAACGCTCGCCGAAATAACGCGCGGTGACGAGCTTTGCCTCGAGGAACGCCTTGTCACCGCGGCCTTCGTCGAGCGCCTTCTGCGCCGCTTCGGCCATCATCAGCCACATCGATCCCAAGGCGACGATGCCGAGAATATGCATATAGTGATGCGCGCCGGCGCCGATATTATTGGGGTTCGTCATGCCGTTCTGCATGAACCACATCGTCGCAGCCTTAAGCTCCCCATTCGCCTTTTCGAGGCGGGTGGCGAAGTCGGCAAAGGCGGGTTTTTTCTTTGCCGCCGCGCATTCGCCGTCGACGACCGCGAAAAAGGCCTGGATCGCGCGGCCACCGTTCTGCGCAAGCTTGCGACCGACGAGGTCCATCGCCTGCACGCCGTTTGCGCCTTCGTAGATCATGGTGATGCGGGCATCGCGGACATATTGGCTCATGCCCTGTTCCTCGATGTAACCGTGGCCGCCGAACACCTGCTGTGCGTTGGTCGCGACGTCATAGCCCTTGTCGGTGCCATAGCCCTTGATCACCGGGGTCAGCAGGCTGACGAGGTCATCGGCGCTCTGGCGTTCTTCCTCGGTTTCCGCGACGTGCGAAAGATCGACCTGGAGGGCGCCCCATGTGCAAAGCGCGCGCAGTCCCTCGACGGTCGCCTTGCCGTCCATCAGCATGCGGCGTACATCGGGATGGACAAACAGCGGATCGGCCTTTTCCTGCGGATCCTGCGGCCCGGTGAGTGCGCGGCCCTGACGGCGGTCCTGCGCATAGGCAACGGCATTCTGGAATGCGACGTCGGCCTGCCCCAGTCCCTGAATGCCGACGCCGAGCCGCGCAGCATTCATCATGATGAACATTGCGGCAAGGCCCTTATTCTCCTCCCCGACCATCCATCCCTTCGCACCGTCATAATTCATGACGCAGGTCGAATTGGCATGGATGCCCATCTTATGCTCGATCGAACCGCATTGCAGCATGTTGCGTTCGCCCAGCGAGCCGTCGTCGTTCACGAGGAATTTGGGAACGATGAACAGCGAGATGCCCTTGACGCTGTCGGGGGCGTCGGGGGTCTTCGCGAGAACGAGGTGGATGATATTGTCGGCCAGGTCGTGTTCGCCCGACGAAATGAAGATCTTGCTCCCGGTCACTGCGTGGCTGCCATCGCCGTTCGGCACCGCGCGCGTGCGGATAAGGCCGAGATCGGTACCGCAATGCGCCTCGGTTAGGTTCATCGTGCCGGTCCATTCGCCCGACACCATCTTCGGAACATAGGTCGCCTTCTGTTCGTCCGATCCCTTGGCGAGGATCGCCGCGGTCGCGCCCTGCGACAGGCCGGGATACATGGCGAAGGCCTGATTGGCGGCGTTGCGATATTCCTCGACCGGAAAGCCGATGACGTGCGGCAGTCCCTGACCGCCGAATTCCTCGGGCGCGGTCAGGAGGCCCCAGCCGGCGTCGCAATAGGCCTTATACGCCGCTTTGAAGCCTTTGGGGGTCGTCACCGAGCCATCATCATGGCGCGTACAGCCTTCCAAATCCCCCGACTGGTTGATCGGGAACAATATTTCCTCGCAGAACTTGCCGGCTTCGGTCAGCACCGCCTCGACCATGTCGGGCGTCGCATTGGCGAAACCGGGGAGATTGGCATAGCGCTCGATTTCGAGCACGTCGTTGAGGAGGAACAGCGTATCTTGAACGGGAGCGCGATAAGCGGGCATGCGAAATCTTTCTGAAAAACAGGTCTGTCGGTGTTTGCTCGCCCGGGGAGGGGTCTTGAGGTTTCAGTCCGCGTTTTCGCGGGCGTCGACCTTTTGCACCGTTTCGATAAAGCGTGACAGCTCATCTACAGCACTGTCAATATCGTCGCGCTGGCGACGAAGCAATGCAATGCGTTCCTGGCATTTCTCGATCGTAACCTGACGCTGCAGCCTGCGGCCGTCGCCGACGTCGTAAAGGTCGATCATCTCGCGAATATCGGCGAGGCTGAAGCCGGTACGCTTGGCGCGCAATATCCAGGCGAGCCGGGCGCGGTCCCGCTTCGAATAGATGCGCGACAGCCCTTTACGCGACGGGCTGATCAACCCTTCATCCTCGTAGAAACGAAGCGCCCGGGCGGTCACGCCGAATTCGGACGACAGATCGGTGATGCTGAATTGCTCGCGCCCAAGGTGGTCGGGCGTGTCGATATGGGCGTGGCCGTATTCGTCGGTCATGCCAGCAAGACTAGTTTCCGTTGACGTGAACGTCAAGGCTGGCAAATTGCCGGAAAGTGCGGTGGATCAGTTGCCGCAAGGCCGGATCATATTGCCCTGCCTGTCCCTGATCTGCAAGCGTTTCGCGTCCTGTTCGGACCAGCTGGCGCGCGGGAGGCGCAAACCCGAAAGCGATGCGCGATCGGGGCAAAGCCGGTCGCACTGCGGCGGCAGATTTCCGGGCAGTCGCAGTTCATCCTCATCCTCGTGAACCAGCGCTTCGCAGCCCTCTGCAGCCGGGAAACGCATGCGCCAGCCGTCACCCTCCTGCGCGATCTGCCCGGTGGCCGTACAGGACAGACCGGGACCAAAGGCCGCCGTGACGACGAAGCGCCAGCGCCCCGCGCCGTCGGGAACGACGCACATGGCGTCGCGGCCCAGATCGTGCGAACGCTCGAAGACCCCGGTCGGAACCTGCGCCTCCGGGCGAACGATACCGCGCTCGCGCGCCGCAATCTCGAGCGGATTGCCCGCATCGATCGCCTTTTCATTCTGTTCGGGCGGCGGCCGCCCGCATCCGGCAAGCAATAGCACCCCGGCAAGAAGCGCGGCGCTAGCCCTGCGCATCGTCGTCTATGAAGGTCAGGCGGCCGTCGGCCTCGACACGGCGATAGAAGCAGGACCGGCGCCCGGTGTGGCATGCGGGGCCGGCGGGCGTCACGCGCAGCAATAGCGCGTCCTGGTCGCAATCGACGCGCATCTCGACCAGCGTCAAACCGTTGCCCGAGGTTTCGCCCTTGCGCCAGAGCGCAGCGCGCGAACGCGACCAGAAATGCGCCTGCCCCGTCGCCTGTGTCAGCGCGATCGCGTCGGCATTCATATGTGCGACCATCAGCAGCCTTCCGGTCGCGGCGTCGGTCACTATGGCGGTCACCAGCCCGGCGGCGTCGAAACGCGGCAGAAACTGGTCGGTGGTATCGCGCTGATTGTCCATAAACCGCGCTTTAGAGCAGGAGGGAAGCCGCTGTCACCCCATGGTTGAAAGCCTATGTGACGAAGCCGTGAATATGGGGGGCGACATTTGCGGCAAGCGTCCCTATATGCGCCCCAGTCACTGCCCCCCTGCACCTGGATCGACATGCTGACGACCCATCCTTTCGACGACGACAAACTCCGCGAGGAGTGCGGCATCTTTGGTATTCATGGCGCCGAGAGCGCCGCCGCGGTTGTCGCGCTGGGCCTCCATGCCCTGCAGCACCGCGGACAGGAAGCCGCGGGTATCACTGCCTTCGACGGCAAGGAGTTCCATACGCACCGCGCGATGGGCCATGTCGCGGGCAATTTCGACCGCGACGAGATCATGCGCCAGCTCGCAGGCGCCTCGTCGGTAGGCCACGTCCGTTATGCGACGACGGGCGAAACAGCGCTGAACAACGTCCAGCCTTTGTTTGCCGACCTGTCGACCGGCGGTTTCGCGGTCGCCCACAACGGCAATATTTCCAACGCGACGGCGCTCAAGCGCATTCTGGTCCGCCGCGGTTCGATTTTCCAGTCGACCAGCGATACCGAAGTGATCATCCACCTTGTCGCGACGTCGAATTACCGCACGCTTCTCGATCGCTTCATCGACGCGCTGAAGCAGGTCGAGGGCGCCTATTCGCTGATCTGCCTGACCGCCGAGGGGATGATCGGCTGCCGCGATCCGCTGGGTATTCGCCCGCTCGTCATCGGCAAGCTCGGTGATGCCTATATTTTCGCATCGGAAACGGTCGCGCTCGATGTCGTCGGCGCCGAATTCGTCCGCTCGGTCGAGCCCGGTGAACTGGTCATCATCCGCGACGGCGAACTGACGTCGCACCATCCCTTCGCCGAGCGCGCGGCGCGCCCGTGCATCTTCGAATATGTCTATTTCTCGCGCCCCGATTCGATCGTCGACGGCACGAGCGTCTATTCGGTGCGCAAGGCGATCGGCGCCGAGCTGGCGCGCGAAAACCCCGTCGAGGCCGACCTTGTCATTCCGGTACCCGATTCGGGAACGCCTGCCGCAATCGGCTATGCCCAGGAATCGGGCATTCCGTTCGAGCTGGGCATCATCCGCTCGCATTATGTCGGCCGCACCTTCATCCAGCCCGGCGACAAGGTCCGCCATCTGGGCGTCAAGCTGAAGCATAATGCCAATCGCGCGCTGATCGCGGGCAAGCGGGTCGTACTGATCGACGATTCGATCGTCCGCGGTACGACCAGCCTCAAGATCGTGCAGATGATGCGCGATGCCGGCGCCGCCGAAGTACATATGCGGATCGCGAGCCCGCCGACGCAGCATAGCTGTTTCTACGGCGTCGATACGCCCGAGCGTGCAAAACTGCTCGCGGCGCAGATGACCGTCGGGCAGATGGCGAATTTCATCAACGCCGACAGCCTGTCCTTCGTTACAATCGACGGCCTCTATCGCGCCCTTGGCGAAGCGAAGCGCAGCGACGATGCCCCGAAATATTGCGACGCCTGCTTCACCGGCGACTATCCGACGACGCTGACCGATTTCGACGAGCATGCACTGGAAGACCAATTTTCGCTGCTTGCCGAACGGGTTGTCTGACACAATGACCAATTTGAATGAGGAATTGGCGGGCCAGGTCGCGCTCGTCACGGGCGCGAGCCGCGGGATCGGCGAAGCGATCGCCGAAGCACTAGCGGCGCGGGGCGCCCATGTCGTGATCACCGCGCGCACCGCAGGCGGGCTCGAGGAACTCGAAGACCGCATCCACAATGCCGGCGGCAGCGCGACGATCGCGCCGCTCGACCTGACCGACGGCGACAGCATCGCGCGCCTCGCGGCGGCAATGGCCGAGCGCTGGCAAAAGCTCGACATGCTCGTGCTCAACGCCGCGATGCTCGGCACGCTGACCCCGGTCGCGGCGATCGATGGCAAGGAATTCAACAAGCTGCTGACGCTGAACCTGATCGCCCAGCAGGCGCTGATCGCCAATTTCGATCCGCTGCTGCGTCGCGCGGCGAATGGCCGCCTGCTCGCACTGTCGAGCGGCGTCGCGCGCGATCCGCGCGCCTATTGGGGCGCCTATGCGGCATCGAAAGCCGCGCTCGAGACGCTGGTTACCAGCTATGGCGCAGAAATGCGCAATATCTCGACGGTGCGTACGGCGATCCTCGACCCGGGAGGCACCCGCACCCAGATGCGCGCGCGCGCCTATCCCGGCGAAGATCCGCAGAGCATCAAGGATCCGGTGGCGGTCGGCGAGTTTGTCGCCAATCTGATGACCGAAGGCTTTGACAGCACCGCATTTCATGCGCTGCCCAAGGTGATGGCGGACGCTTAACGCGATATTTGCTTTCCTGCGCTAACCGCCGCATGAAGATCGGCTTGGGGGCATCGGAATGACCAACAATATTTTTCGCTCGATCATCGCGACCGTCATCGGCATCGCGGTGGCGTTCGCTCTGCTGTGGCTCGCCCAATATGCCGGCAGCGAATTTTCACCCGATGCCTATGATCCGAACAGCGGCGAAGTTCTCATTCCGATCGGATCGACGATCGCGCTGCTCGTCGGCTGGTTCGTCGGCACCTTTGCCGGCGGCTGGATCGCGATGCGCGCGTCGCGCGGAACCGGCGCGGGCTGGGTCGTCGCGGGCGCGGTGATCGGTGCGGCGCTCTATCGTGCCGCCACGCTCGCCGATGCATGGTGGATCATGGCGTTCGGCGTCGCGATTCCGCTGGCTGGGGTGTGGATCGCGCAGCGCGCCGCTGGTACCATCGCCGACTGACATCTGTCGCCCCCGCTTTCGCGAGGGCGACGATTGATTTGGCTTATTTCGCTTCCTTGTCCACCGCGGTTTGCACCGATTTATAGAAGGCTTCGCGCGCCGCGCCGACGCCTTCGGGGTCGGTTGCGGTCGGCCAATTGCCGTTCGATGCGATCACCAGCTTGCGTTTCGGGTCGATGAAGATGCCCTGGCCAAAGATGCCTTGCGCCGCGAAGCTGCCGTCGTCGTTCGTCCACCATTGATAGCCATAGCCGCGGCCCGGCAGGTCGATCGACGCCTGTTTGGTCGTCGCCGCGCGCAGCCAGTCGTCGGGCAGCACCTTCTGCCCGCCGGCGACGCCGCCGTTCAGGATGAACTGGCCGAAACGGGCATAGTCCTTGAGGCTTGCCGACACGCAGCAGCCGCTGATCTCATGCCCCGTCGGCCCGAGCATCCACACCGCGTCCCGTTCCATACCGAAGGGTTTCCAGACCTTTTCGGACAGATAGGCCGCAAGCGTCTTGCCCGTCGCGCTGGAGACGAGCACGCCGATCAAATTCGTCTCGCCGGTCTTGTAAACCCACTTCGACCCCGCAGGCGCTTCGCGCGGCAAGGTCTTCATATAGCTGACGGTTATGTCCTCGCCGGGCACCGGTTTTTGCAGATTGAACTGCGCGACATCGGATTTGGGATCGGTATAATCCTCGTTCCATTTCACGCCCGAGGTCATGGTGAGCAACTGCTTCACCGACACATCGTCATAGGCCGAACCCTTGAGGCCCGGAATATAGGCCGTCACCTTGTCGTCGAGGCTCTTGATATAGCCATCCTTCACCGCCGCGCCGACAAGTGTCGAGGTAAAGCTCTTCGCCACCGAAAAGCTGGTCCAGCGCCCCGATGCGTCATAGCCGAGTGCATATTTTTCGAGCCGGATCTTGCCGTCCTGGACGATGATCAGGCCGGCATTGCGCTGTTTCCCCATATAGGCGTCGACGTCCAATCCGATATCGATCGGCTTGCCCTGCGGCAGCGGATAGACGGCGCCGCCCGCCGGGACCGTGTTGACGACGACCTTGGGCACCGTTTCCATCGTGCGGAAGGCCGCGTCGCGTTGATCCTGGGTCCAGAACAGCACATTCAAGTCCTTTGGCAAATCCTTCGATATATGGTCAGTCTTCGGGGCGGATGCGGGCGCATTGCACCCCGCCGCAGCGGTGCACAGCAGCACCGCCGCCAGATATCTTCGCATAAACCTCTCTCCCCTGTTTTCAGGCTGTTTTTTCGAGCGTGACCTGGGCGACGTCGATTCCGCCGCCGCGGAATCCGCCCTCGCAATATTGAAGATAGTAGCGCCACAGCCGGACGAAACGGTCGTCGAAACCCGTCGGCAATTGCCCCGCCCCGACCGCCGCGTCGAAGCGCGCGCGCCACTGGCGCAGGGTTTCGGCGTAATCGCCGCCGAAACGACGCACATCGCGCCAGACCAGCCCGCGCGCTTCGGCGAGCGCGCGGAAGCGGCTTTCCGAAATCAGACAGCCGCCTGGAAAGATATAGGCCTGAATGAAGTCGCTGCTCGCCGCATAGCGTTCGAACAGCGCATCGTTGATCAATATATACTGGATCGCAGCCTTGCCGCCCGGGCGCAACAGTCGCGCGATCGCATCAAGATAAGCGGGCCAATAAGCTTCGCCCACCGCCTCTACCATCTCGACGCTCGCAATCGCGTCATAGGGACCCTGCGCATCGCGATAGTCGCAAATCTCGATCCGCGAACGTGTCGACAGGTCGATCGCATGCAACCGTGCATCGGCTATTTCCGCCTGCGATGGCGACAGGGTGATACCGGTGTAGAGCACGTCATGACGTTCGACGGCCCTTTCGGCGAGCGCGCCCCACCCGCAGCCGATCTCGAGCAGCCGGCTGCCCGAGCGGAGATCGAGCCGGTCGAGGATCGCATCCACCTTGGCGGTCTGCGCCTCTTCGAGCGTCTGATCGGGCTTCAGAAACAGCGCGCTCGAATAATTCATCCCTGCATCGAGCCACAAGCTATAGAAATCATTTCCCAAATCATAATGGGCATGGATGTTCCGCCGCGCTCCGCGCCGGTCGTTGCGGCGCAGTGCGTGCGCCATCTTGTTCAGCCAGCGCCAGGGCCCGTGCGCGCGGCCGACATTGCCGAGCGCTTCGCCATTGCGCATGAACAGGTCGAACAGCGGCACCGGATCGGGCGACGACCATTCGCTGCGTTCCCACGCATTGTACCAGCCTACCGAACCCGACAGCGCGAGGCGGACGAGCGCCGCCCAGCTATGCAGATGCACGACCGCGACAGGCCCCTTGCCGCGTCCGCCGAGCAGCCGGACGCTGCCATCGGGCAAATGCCCCTCGATCGTGCCCAGGCCAAGCCCGCCATCGATCCGGTCGAGCATGCGGTGAAACAGGCGTGCCGGCGCCAATGCGATCAACCGCGCCATCAGTCCACCCGAGCGATAGGCCCGGTCCGCGCGCAGCAGTTCCTTGCCGCGCCTGGGACTGACATGTGTGTTCATAGTGCCATCCTGCCGTAAACGCGGGCGTCTGACAATCGGCTGTTATGCACCGTCATGACGTCACACAATCGGGCCTCCGCCACGGGTCATTCGGGGGAGCTTGCGGTGTCGGGAGCGGTGACACGGACGGTAAAACGATCGCGTGCAAGCGGCTGCATATAACGCTGATCGCGAAGCACGATCGCTTTCCCGTCCGCCTCGGCAACCGGCATCCGCGCCCAGAACAGAAAGGCGCGCGCCGCCGGATCGGCCTTGATCCATGTCGCCAGACGCGGATCATCGAGACCGATCGGTACGCCGGTAATGTCGACATGCCCGCCGACGCCGGGCGTGTAACTGGCGCTGCCGTACCGATCGGCGGTGCGCCAGAAGATGTCACGTTTCCAGAAAGCAAGGGGCGGCGGGCTGGCGACGGCCAAAGCATCGCCCTTTCCGCTTGCCCGCAGCGACTCGGCCGCCATGTTTTCCGCCGCGCCGGTGATCAGGCCGTTTACAAAGATATAGGCCGAAACTGCGGCGAAGCCGATCCATGCGGGGCGCTGCCAGTTCGCCGCGCCACGCCGTTCGCGCCGGAGCGACAGCCAGACTGAGAGGCCGAGCGCGATCCATATCCACAGGTCGATGATGAACAATGTGTCGCCGTAGAACCAGCGATGACTGAAGGGCTCAAGCAGGCGGATGCCGTAATTGTTGAGCCAGTCGAGCGCCGGGTGGCTGAAGCAACCGATATAGGCGAGCGCGAGCAACCAGCCGCGGTGGATCGGCAGCCTAGCCGCAGGCCGCTTGCCGCGCCGTCCCTGCCAGCGATCGAAGGCAAGCATCAGCCCCCACAGGATGAGCGGCAGCAAGAGCAGCGCAATCGGTCCATGCGTGACACCGCGCCGCATCGCGAGCGACTCGATCCCGTAAGTGGCACATGCCGCATCGATATCGGGCAGGTTCGCCGCGATGATCAACGTCGGCATTGCGAGGCCGGTCTTCTTCTTGAGGCCAAGCTGGCCAAGAAGCGCGCCGACGAGGCTGTGGGTCAGATTGTCCATCGGGACTTATAAACCTGACCCGCGAGCTCGCGGCAAGAGGCTTAAAGTTCGGGTCCGCCCTCGGTCACGGTCCAGGTCTGCCCCTTTTTGAGCAGGCTTTGCAGGTCGGCGGTCTTGCCTTCGCGCGCTGCGGCGTTCTGGCGTACGACATCGGCCTCGAAGGTCGGGCGCGGGTCATCGTAGAGAACGCCAAGTGCCATCGGGAATTCACCGAAGCGCATTTCGACAAGCATGTGGGCGACGCTGCGGTTGGTGACGTCGTGGACGATCACGCCCGCCGCCTTCCAGTCGCCGTCTACGACATCGACGACCTTGAGCGTCAGCGCCTCGGCATCGAGCGTGATCCCCTTGGTGCCTTTGGCAAAGACCATCGGTTCACCCTGCTTCAACCAGAGCTGACGGTCTTCGGCGCCCTTCGGCGCGGCGAAATCTTCGAACACATCCTTGTTGTAGACGATGCAATTCTGGAAGATTTCGATGAAGGCGGCGCCCTTGTGCGCATGCGCTGCCTTCAGCACGTTCGGCAGTTCCTTCGACACGTCGAACCCGCGCGCAACGAAGCGTGCACCGGCACCGAGCGCGAAGGCCGCAGGCTGCGCAGGACGATCAACCGAACCATAGGGCGTCGACGGGCTGGTCGTGCCCACACGGCTCGTCGGCGAATATTGGCCTTTTGTCAGGCCGTAAATCTCGTTGTTGAACAGCATGATCTGGCAATCAAGATTGCGGCGGATCAGGTGCATCGTGTGGTTGCCGCCGATCGACAAGCCGTCGCCGTCGCCGGTGACGATCCAGATATCGAGGCCCGGATTGGCGAGTTTCAGCCCCGTCGCGAACGCCGGCGCGCGGCCGTGGATCGTGTGGAAACCATAGGTTTCCATATAATAGGGGAAGCGTGACGAGCAGCCGATGCCGCTGATGAACACGGTATTTTCGGGCGTCGTGCCGATTTCCGGCATCGTGCGCTGTACCGCCTTCAGGATCGCATAGTCGCCGCAGCCCGGGCACCAGCGGACTTCCTGATCGGTTTCCCAATCCTTGAGCGTCGTCGGGCGTGCGATGGTGGTCATCTCGTTCATCAGAGCGCTCCCTCGATCGCGGCTTCGATTTCGGCGATGGTGAAGGGCTGGCCCGACACCTTGTTCACGGCCTTGGCATCGACCAGATACTGGTCGCGCAGCACGGTCTTGAGCTGGCCTGTGTTCATTTCGGGGACGATCACCTTGTCATAGCTTTTCAGCAATTCGCCGAGATTGGCGGGCAACGGCCAGATATGGCGGATATGGATGTGGCTGACGTCCTGGCCCTCGGCCCGTTTGCGGCGCACGGCCTGATGAATCGGGCCGAAGGTCGAGCCCCAGCCGACGACCGCGAGCCTGCCGCCTTCGGCGCCGAGTTCGACAACCTGATCGGGCACCTTGATGCCGTCGATCTTGTCCTTGCGGATATCGGTCATCGCCTGGTGATTGTCTGGCGCATAGTTGATGTGGCCGGTGTCGATTTCCTTCTCGATCCCGCCGATACGGTGCAGCAGGCCGGGCGTGCCGGGCTTGACCCATGGGCGCTTCAAATTCTCGTCACGGCCATAGGGCTTGAAGCCGCCCTCGGGCACTTCGGTCAGGAACTCGACCGGGAAGGCATCGAAGCTTTCAAGGTCGGGCACCTTCCAAGGCTCGGCGGCGTTCGCAATATAGCCATCAGTCAACAGCATCACCGGGGTCATGTACCGGACAGCAATGCGGCACGCTTCGACCGCGCATTCGAACGCGTCCCCGGGCGAGCGTGCGGCGATCACCGGCATCGGCGCATCGCCGTTGCGGCCATAGACCGCCTGATAGAGATCCGACTGCTCGGTCTTGGTCGGCAGGCCGGTCGACGGGCCGCCACGCTGCGAATTGACGATGACGAGCGGCAGTTCGGTCATGATCGCAAGGCCCATCGCCTCGCCCTTCAGCGCGATGCCGGGGCCCGACGAGCTGGTCACGCCCAGCGAGCCGCCATAGCTCGCACCGATCGCCGAGCAGATCGCGGCGATTTCATCCTCGGCCTGGAAGGTCGTGACGTCATATTCCTTGAGCCGCGACAGATGATGCAGGATCGCCGACGCCGGCGTGATCGGATAGCCGCCGAAGAACATCGGCAGCTTGGCAAGCTGCGCGCCGGCGACAAGGCCGAGGGCGATGCCTTCGGCGCCGGTCAGCGTACGATAGAGCCCGGGCGCCACCGGCGCGGGATCGACATGATGCTGCTTGAGCGGCCCTGCGAGTTCGGCGGTCTCGCCATAGGCGTGGCCTGCATTGAGCGCGGCGATGTTGGCGGCAGCCAGATCCGGCGCCTTGGCGAATTTACCGTTCAGCCAGTCGATCAGCGGCTGGCGATCGCGGTCGAACATCCACAGCGCCAGCCCCAGCGTCCACATATTCTTGCAGCGCAGCGCTTCCTTGTTGCCGAGACCGAAGGGCTTGACCGCATCCATCGTCAGCTGGCTGATGTTGAGCTTCAGCAACTGCCATTTCGCGAGGCTGCCGTCGTCGAGCGGGTTGGCGTCATATTTCGCCTTGGCAAGGTTGCGGTCGTTGAACTCGCCCTCGTCCGCAATAATGAGGCCGCCCTGCTTGAGCTGCGGCACGTTGGTCTTGAGCGCCGCAGGGTTCATCGCGACGAGTACGTCGGGCGCGTCGCCTGCAGTGTCGATCGCGGACGACCCGAAGTTGATCTGGAAAGCCGACACGCCGAACAGCGTGCCCTGCGGCGCGCGAATCTCGGCAGGAAAATCGGGGAAGGTCGCGAAATCATTGCCCGCGAGCGCCGAAGACAGCGTGAACTGGCCGCCCGTCAACTGCATCCCGTCGCCGGAGTCACCGGCGAACCGCACCACCACTGCATCCGAAAGGGGGGACTGCCGCTTGTCGGCCCGGTCCTCTACCGCTGTCGCCATTATATCTTCTGCCTCAATAAAATACTGCAAAGCTTTAGCTGGCCTAGGCCTCTCGGGGACAAGCCGCAATTCAGAAAAAATTGTGCGCCGCAAAGCGAAAGGCACGAGTGGGTTTCGATTTGCCATTGATTATGACCGGGTGATGCCGAATAGCTGCGAGTCAGAGCGCAGCGCCCCAATGATCCGGAGAGGAATGCACGATGACCGACGGCACCACCCATTACACACGCCCCGACGTCGCGGCGTTCCTTGCCTTCCTCAACGCGCAGGACGGCCCCAAGATGGAAGAGATGCCGCCAGAAGGCGCGCGCGAGATGATGCGCGTGATGGGCCAGCTCGCCGACGTGCCGCGTGGCGACATCGCCAGGGTCGAAGATCGTACGATCCCCGGCCCGGCGGGTGACATTCCGATCCGTATCTATGACAATCGCCCGGACCGCGAGGCCGGCCCGGTGATGGTCTTTTATCATGGCGGCGGCTGGGTGATCGGCGACCTCGCGACGCACGATCCCTATTGCGCCGAAGCCGCACGTATTCTCGATATGCCGGTGATCGCTGTCGACTATCGGCTCGCGCCCGAACATCCCTTTCCTGCCGCACCCGAGGACTGCGAAGCAGCGACGCGGTGGGTCGCCGACAATATCCCGTCCACCGGCCTCGTCCTGTCGGGCGACAGCGCGGGCGGCAATCTGACCATTGTCACCGCGCTCGCGCTGCGCGACGCTCCCGCGTCGAAGCCGGTCATCGCCATCCATCCCATCTATCCTGCGGTGACAACGCACAATGACTGGCAAAGCTATCGCGACTTTGGTGAAGGCCATCTGCTGACCGAAGGCAGCATGACCTGGTTCGGCAACCATTATGCCGCCGATCCGGGCGATCGCCGGGCGGCGCCGATCGATTTTCCCGCCGAAGGCCTGCCGCCGACGCTGCTGATCACCGCCAGCCTCGATCCGCTGCGCGATCAGGGCCGCGCCTATGCCGCCAAGCTGATCGAAGCGGGCGTGCCGACCACCTATCGCGAAGCCAAAGGCACGATTCACGGCTATATCTGCCTTGCGCAGGGCATCCCGAGTGCGAAGGATGACATCCACAGCGCATTGACCATATTGAAGGCGATCGTCGCCGAGGCTAACGGAGCCGCATGATCGACCATAATGCCCTTCCCTATCGCCCCTGCGCGGGTGTGATGCTCGCCAATCGCGACGGCCGCATTTTCGTCGGCCAGCGGCTCGATACGACGAGCGAGGCATGGCAGATGCCGCAGGGCGGCATCGATCCCGGCGAGGAAGCCGAAGAGGCCGCGATTCGCGAACTGGGCGAGGAAACCGGCATTCACGGCGGGCTCGTCGAGATCATCGCACGGAGTCGCGAGGAATATTTCTACGACCTGCCCGACCATCTGATCGGCAAGATGTGGAGCGGTAAATATCGCGGCCAGCGCCAGCACTGGTTCCTGATGCGTTTCATGGGCGCCGACAGCGACGTGAACATCCACACCGACGATCAGGAATTTCGGGCCTGGAAATGGGCCGAACTGAACGAGATCGAAAAGCTGATCGTCCCGTTCAAACGCACGCTCTACCGCGGGCTGGTCGAGGAATTCGGCCCGCTCGTCTGATCTTTCAGCCGCAGCGCGGTCCGAAAGACATCGGCAAACATGGCCGCGGTCAGCCGCCCGGTGTTCGTGTTGTAGCGCGAGCAATGATAGCTATCGACCAGATGGCGCCCGCCCGGCAGCCTATGAACCGCTCCATGCGCGAATGGATGCGCGGCGAGCCGCTCACCAAAGGCGCGTAACGCGGCGTCATGCGCGATCCGCCCGAGCGCGATGATCACGCCGACCGTTGGCAAGGCGGCAAGCTGCGCCTCGAAAAAGGGCCGGCAACTGGCAATCTCGGCAGGGGTTGGTTTATTCTGCGGCGGCAGACATTTGACGCTGTTGACGATGATCGCGCCTTCGAGCGTCAATCCGTCGTCGATCCGTGCATCATAACGCCCCTTGCTCAGCCCATATTCCGCGAGCGTCGCAAAAAGCAGGTCCCCGGCATAGTCCCCGGTGAATGGCCGCCCGGTGCGGTTGGCGCCATGCTTGCCCGGCGCCAGTCCCGCAAAGGCTAGCCAGGCATCCGGGTCGCCAAACGCATGGACCGGCGCGCTCCACCAATCGGGATGCTCGGCTTGGCATTCGCGGCGAAGCGCAACGAGTCGCGGGCAGCGCTGACAATCGCGCGGCGGCTCGGTGCCGGGCAAGGGACTACCAATATCCACGCCGCTGCGATAGGCGCCGGCGCATGCGCGATGCAACACCACCCTCTCCCATGCCTTTGGCACTTTATGCGATCGGCCTTGGCTCGAACCGGCGTCATGGGCGCTTCGGCGATCCGCGCCAGGTGTTGATGGCGGCGCTCACCGCGCTCGAAAGCGACGATATCGAGCCCGTCGATGCCAGCCCGATCATCGCCAGCGCGCCGCTGGGCCCGTCGCGCCGCCGCTACGCCAATGCCGTCGCTCTCGTCGCTTCGCCGCTCCGTCCCCCCGAAATGCTTGAGCGGCTACAGGCGATCGAAGCGGCGTTCGGGCGTCGCACCGGCCAGCGCTGGAGCGCGCGGACACTCGATCTCGATATCCTGCTCTGGTCCGGCGGTTCGTGGAGCGATCCGGCGCTGACGATCCCCCATCCCGCAATGACGGAGCGCGATTTCGTTCTTGGTCCGCTGTCTGCTGTCGCCCCGCAATGGCGCCATCCGATCGCGGCACGAAGCATCCGGCAACTTGCCGTGCAATTGAACCGGGCAAAGCCGGTTGACCGAAACGCACAGGCGCACTAGGGCGACGGCTCACTTCGGGCACGGCCTTTGCCGGCGCCGCGATGGGCCCTTAGCTCAGTCGGTAGAGCAACTGACTTTTAATCAGTAGGTCGCTGGTTCGAACCCAGCAGGGCTCACCAAATTCCGAATATACCGGCGGGCCTTGCGCCAGCGGCGGCGTCAGGTCGGTGCGCCCCCGGCGGTTGCGATGTAAGCTGCGGTTCCGGCAAGCGACAGGCATAGAAAATAGAAGATAATATGCCCCGCCGCGGCTCTTCGCCGGCGCCGGCGCGAAGTCATTTGCCGCGTCAGGCGATCGGCCTGACCGCCCTTCTGGAACAATAGCGCCGCGCCGCCCGCGAAGATGAAAAAGATCAGCCATATCGGCAGGCCAAGGTCATCGGTGACGGCGCCGACGATGGCCGAAAGCAGCATCGCAACGATCATGAGCATAAATCACTCCCTCGCCCCGGCCGCGCTTTCTACGCCTGTCCTGGTGATTTGCAATGGGGCCTGTCGTTCGATGGGAGATCCGTGACAATCGCTGATTTGCCGCACGCGCGGCGTCCGCAGACGACGCGCAACGGCTTATATCCCCGTCAATGCGCTATTTCCAAACCTCGGCGGCGACGCGCAGGAAGTTTTCCCCCATGATTCCACGAAGATCGTCGGCGCTATACCCCTTGGCCAGCAGCTTTTCGAGCAGGGCCGGGATGGTCGAGGGGCTCAGGAACGCCCAGGGAAGTTCGGGCATGCCGATCTTCTTCGCCACATTGCCCTTGTAAAAATCATAGAGCGCCTTGCAGTGCCCGGGAGTCATATAGTCGAGGCCCAGCGCGACATGCTGCGGGCCCACCAGATCGGCCAGATAATCGATGATGCTTATGATGGTGTCCAGTTGGACCCCGCCTGGCTCGCCGATGAACTGCCCGACGCCATTAACGCCGATCACGCCTCCCGTCGCGGCGCAGGCCTTGATCTGGTCATCGCGAATGTTGCGTGGATGATCGTATAACGCGCGCGGATTCGAGTGCGAGAAGATGCACGCATGGGTCGACACCTCCATCGCATCCATCGTCGTGCGATATCCCGAATGCGAGCAATCGACGAGCATGCCGACGCGGTTCATTTCGGCGACCAGGTCGCGGCCGAACGCCGACAGACCGCCGTCATTCTTCTGCGCTTCGATACATCCGGTCCCGACATTGTTCTGGAAATTATAGGCCATCAGCATCCAGCGGACGCCGAGCTTGTAATAGGCGCCGACGTTGGCGAGATCACGGCCCACGGCCTCGCTGCCCTGGAAGTGGAAACCCACCCCGATCTTGCCGGTGCGCTTGGCCTCGCGAATGTCGTCGACGCTATCGACGAGTATGAAATCGTCGGGATGGAGGCTGAGCGCATGTCGCATCTTCGCCAGCGCGGCATAGACCTGCGACGGCGCCGCTTCATTGTCCTGCGCGAGCGTCAACGACGTATAGGAATAGCCGGTCTGGCGGCGCGCCAGCAGTTCTTCCTCGACCTCCGCCGGCGGCGCGGGAAACAGCATGTCGCACAAGATGCCGTCGGCGAGCGGTGCGATGTCCGCCAGCGAAGCCATGGTTGATTGATCCACCGTTGCCATAACGCATTCCTCTCTCGTTATCCGATTGCGATGTATTCAACGATTTTCCCGCCCATTCCGGATAATCCGCCCGGCCAGGCTGAAAGTTGCATATGATCGCGTTCATTTGTTTTGGGGGCGTTGGCCGCGAACAGATCGCCCACTCTGTTGCGATCAGGATAATCGTGCTGCTTCTCTGCTGTCCAGAATCAGAATATTTGCGCCAATGACTGAGTATTATTGACTTGTCCCTGCGTGCCTAACACCCCTTCTATCCCCCGATAGCGAAAAGCCGCCATGCCTTGCCGATCGCAATGCTGAGCGCGCATCGGGGGAAGACGGGCGACCATGACGCGAGCGACGACGGAATGGCAGCCGTGGGATCATTTTCCCGAAAAGCAGCGCTGGCTTTTCCTCATCGTGCTCTTCCTGATCGCGGTGGCAAGCTATGCGGACCGGCAACTGCTGCCCGTCGTCCTCGAGAATATCCGGATTGAATATGGCTTGTCGGACCGCATGCTGGGTGCGCTCGGCGGCGCGCCCTTTGCCCTTTGCTATGCCGCGTCCTGCATCCCCTTCGCGCGGGCGGCCGATCACGGAAACCGCAAGCTCTGGTTGATCATTGCCTTCATGCTGTGGACCGTCATGACCGTCCTGTGCGGTTTCGCAACCTCGCTCGTGTTTCTGTTCATTGCCCGCATGGGCGTGGGCGTCGGCGAGGGCGGCGCGGTACCGGTCAGCCATGCCCTGGTCGCAGACTATTTTCCGCCGAGCGCGCGCGCCAAGGCCTTCGCCGTCCTGTCATCGGCCGTCACGTTTGGCGGCACCCTAGCGCTCGTCGCCGGCGGCTGGCTGGCCCATAGCTATGGCTGGCGCATGGCTTTTATCGTCATGGGCGTGGCGTCGCTGCCGATCGCCCTGCTCGCCGTGCTCATCCTGCGCGAACCACCGCGCCCGCCTTTGGCAACGACGCCCGGATCGCGCCCCGCTTTCCGCCGCGAAACGGCGGCGCTCATGAACAAGCCGTCCTTCCGCTTCCTGATCACCGGCTTCACCATCTATTCGCTCTTTGCCTATGGACCGATCATCTTCATTCCGGCCTATCTGATGCGCGTGATGCATCTCGATGTGGCGGTGGTCGGAACCACTTACGGAATCAGCAGCGCGATCGGGACGATCATCGGTTCGATCGTCGGCGGCATCGTGTGCGACCGGCTCACCCGGCGCGACCCGCGATGGCTCGTGTGGTGGCCGGCGGGCAGCTATGTCATCGCCATGCCCGTGACGTGGCTCGCCTTCGGTTCCCAGTCGCTCGCCGGATTTCTGGTCTGGGCCGGAGTGTTGATGGCGCTGCTGTTCGCCGCGCTGCCGGCGGTCTTCGCCGCCGTCCAGCATATCTGCGGCCCGACGCGCCGGGCCACGGCTTCAGCCATCGTCATGGCGTCGATCAACGCGATCGGGCTGACGCTGGGGCCGCTCGCGACGGGGTGGATCAGCGACCTTCTGGCGCCCAGCTTTGGCATCGAAAGCCTGCGCTATGCGCTGATGATCATGGCGATCGTCCTGGCCCCCGCCGCCATCCTGTTTGCTATGGCGAGCCGAAACTTCCTTGCCGACACCGAGTAACGAGCGAACGGCCGATCATTTTCCGGGCCAGTAGCGCGCCCGGATTTCCTGCTTGTAGAGCTTTCCCGTGTCATGGCGCGGCAGGGCAGGATCGAAGTCAATCGAGCGCGGACATTTGACATGGCTGAGGTGCGCGCGGCAATGGTCGATCAGACGCGCCGCCAGGTCGGGGCCTGCATCTTCCCAGCGCTGCGGCTGAATCACCGCCTTCACCTCTTCGCCCATGTCGGGGTGCGGCACGCCGATCACCGCGGCATCGGCAACTTCGGGATGCAGGATGAGCAGATTTTCGGTCTCCTGCGGGTAGATGTTCACGCCGCCGGAGATGATCATGAAGCTCTTGCGGTCGGTGAGGTAGAGATATCCTTCGTCATCGACATGCCCGATATCGCCGAGCGTGCTCCAGCCCGAATGGACGGGATGGCGCGCATCGCGCGTCTTCTGGGCGTCGTTCAGATACTGGAAATCCCACCCGCCCGCGAAATAGACGAGCCCGTCGACACCCGCCGGCACCTCCCGCCCCGCGTCGTCGCAGATATGGAGTGTGCCCCAATCGGCGCGGCCGACCGATCCGGGATGATCGAGCCATTCTTCGGGCGTGATGAACGTCGATCCATTGCCTTCCGATCCGCCGTAATATTCGTAGATGATCGGGCCGAGCCATTCGATCATCCGCCGCTTGATCTCGACCGGGCATGGCGCCGCGGCATGGACGATCTTTTCGAGCGAGGAGAGATTGTAACGCCTGCGAATCTCCTCGGGAAGCGCAAGCAGGCGCACGAACATCGTCGGCACCATTTGCATGAAGGTCACGCGGTGGCGTTCGATCAGGCGCAGCGTTTCCTCGGCATGGAAGCGATCCATCACCACCAGCGTCGCGCCCAGCCGGTGCGCCGCCATGCCATAGACCAGCGGCGCGGTGTGATAGAGCGGCGCCGGGCACAGCAATATGCTCCCCTCGCCGACACCGTAACGTCCCGATATCCGGTCGGCGAGCATATGCGGCGCGTCGGTCGCCTCGCCCGATAGCGGCAGGCGGATACCCTTCGGCCGCCCCGTGGTTCCCGACGAATAGACGAGATGATAGCCCGCCGATTCGTCGGCGATCGGGCCCGTCGGCTGACCCGCCAGGGCGGCATGCCATGACGGCAGCCCGCCAAGCCCCGGCCCGGCATCGAAAATCGTCGCCACCCCGGGGACGAGCGTCGCGCGGCCCCGAACCAGTGCCGCGGCAGCGGCCACATCGGCGTGGGTGACGAGCAGCTTCGAACCGCTGTCGGCCAGGATATAGGCTGCCTCCTCGGCCGTCAGCTGCGTCGAAATCGGACAGACATAGAGGCCGGCGCGTTGCGCGGCCCAATAGACATGATAATATTCGAGGCCATTTTTGAGCCAGATCGCGATCGTGTCGCCCGCCTCGATTCCGAGCGAGCGGAAAAGATTGGCGCCGCGGTTCGCGATCTCCTCGAGCGCCGCATAGCTGGTCGCGGCGCCATCCGCCGCCATGACGATTGCCGGACGCCCGGGCGCGGTTCGCGCAAAATGCCTTGGATGCATCGCAATCCCTCTTTCTCTTTTCAGTTATATAACTACGTTTACTTTCTATGTCGATTGACATATTGGCAGGTCAAAGCCGACACGATGGCAAGGCCGGACGCCGACGGGAAAGGATGAACGAAATGGACCTCAAACCGGGTTCGCGCTGGAAGAGCGCGGTATGCGACGCGCAACTGGTCGTCGTGCGCCCGCCCCGGACAGCGGGCGAACTCCAGTGCGGCGGCGCAACGGTGCTACCGATCGACGATGCTGCCACGCCGTCGGGCGCCGTCAGCGCCGACTTTGCCGAGGGCGTCGCCATCGGCAAACGCTATGTCGACGAGGATAGCGGGCTCGAAGTGCTCGGCGCCAAGGCCGGGCAAGGCTCGCTCGCCTTCAACGGTGCCGCGATGACCGTCAAGGGCGCCAAGCCGCTTCCCGCGTCGGACTGATTTTGCATGCGTACGCCGCTTCTGCTCGATATCGCCGCCGATGCCTGCCCCGAACGCCTCGCGCTCGGCGGCAGCGGCGACGGCATGGATTTCCACGCCTATCGGGCGCGTGCCAGCCGGGTTGCGGCCTGGTTGCTCTCCGAGGGAAAGGCCAACACCGCCTTCCTCGGCATGAACGGCGACGCCCTTCCCGTCCTGCTCTTTGCGAGCGGCATGGCGGGAACGCCCTTCGTGCCGCTCAACTATCGCCTCGCCGATGCCGATCTCAATAAGCTGGTCGCCCGCAGCGCTCCGGCGGTGTTGATCGCCGACGACGACATGCTGCGCCGTATCGCGCCGGTGGACGGTGTGGAACTGGTCGCGCGCAGCCGCTTCGAGGCTGAATTCATGACGGGCGGCGCGCGCGCGAAGGTCGACCTGCCCGAAGCCGAAAACGACATCGCCGTGCTGCTGTTCACCAGCGGCACCACCGGCGATCCCAAGGCGGCCGTGCTCCGTCATGCGAACCTGACCTCCTATGTCATGGCGACGGTCGAATTCCTTGGGGCGGACGAGGACCAGGCCGCGCTGGTCAGCGTGCCATCTTATCATATCGCCGGAATCTCGGCGATCCTGACCTCGGCCTATGGCGGGCGGCGGATCGTCTATCTGCCCGCTTTCACCGCCGAGGATTGGGTCCGGGTCGCCGCGGCCGAAGCCATTACCCATGCGATGGTCGTCCCGACGATGCTCGATCGCATCCTCGACGTGATGGTCGAGACCGGCGAGACGCTGCCCGCCCTTCGCGCGCTCTCCTACGGTGGCGGCAAGATGCCCGAACCGGTGATCGCGCGCGCGCTGGCGATGTTGCCGCAGGTCGATTTCGTCAACGCCTATGGTCTCACCGAGACCAGTTCGACGATCGCGTTGCTCGGCGCCGATGATCATCGCGCCGCCTTCGCCTCCGACGACCCGGCGATCCGCCGCCGCATCGCGTCGGTCGGCCAGCCGCTCCCCAGCATCGAACTCGAAATCCGCCGCGAGGATGGCTCGCCGTGCGGCCCCGGCGAACATGGTGAAATCCATGTTCGCGGCGAGCAGGTGTCGGGCGAATATCTGCATAGAAAGGCCATCGCCGACGACGGCTGGTTCGCAACCAATGACGCGGGCTGGCTCGACGACGGCGGCTATCTGTTCGTCGAGGGGCGGCTCGACGACGTCATCGTGCGCGGCGGCGAGAATATCTCGCCGGGCGAGATCGAGGATGTGCTGCGCGGCTTCGACGACATCGCCGATTGCGCGGTGCTCGGGATTCCGTGCGTCCAATGGGGCGAAAAGGTCGTCGCGGTAATCGTGTCCCGATCGGGCGCGCCCGACACCGTCGGCATGGCGGCAACCATCAAGGCCCGGCTGCGCTCGACGAAAACCCCCGAACAATGGTTCGTGCGTAGCGAACTCCCCTATAATGAAACCGGAAAGCTGCTCCGCCGCGTGCTCAAGGCCGAACTGGCGGAAGAGGTCTGCGCCGGATAGGAAGGCGCGATGAGCGGCCCCGATCATCTCGACGCCGACCGGCTCTCCGCACCGGGAGGGCAGCCGGTGCTGGTTGTCGATGCGCGGACATGGCGGCCACCCATGGTCCAGATTCAGGCGCTGGTGATCGGGGCAGACCGGGAAGGAGCGCTTCCTTCGATCGTCGCAGATGATTTCGACCTGCTGCTCACGACCGCCGCGAATGCGCCGCGACCGTGGGTTTCGCTCGACGCGCGCAATGCCGACGCGCAGATCGCACGGCTTGCCGATGCCGTGAAGGCAAATCCGCTTGCCGCCACGATCGGGGCACAACTGCTGCGACTGACCGCCTCCCTTCCGCTCGCCGACGCGCTGCTGGCCGAATCCCTGGCCTATTCTACATTGCTCGGCGGCAACGAATTCGCGCACTGGAGAGCGAAAGAAGACGTGGCGGACAGCGGACCAACGCCCGCCGAACCCGTTGCGGTCGAGCGCGAAGGCGATGATGTTACCCTCATCCTCAACGACCCCGCCAACCGCAATGCCATGACGGCGAACATGCGCGACGCGCTGTATGAAGCCCTCGCCAATGCACTCGACGATCCGAGCAAGCCGCAGGTCACCCTGCGCGGCGCGGGGCGCTGCTTTTCGACCGGCGGCGCGCTTGCCGAGTTCGGCACGGCGAAAGACCTCGCCGAGGCGCACGCCGTCCGCCTGTTGCACAGTTGCGCGCGCGCGCTCGATGCGCTGGGCGAGCGCGCGACGGTCCGATTGCACGGCGCGTGTATCGGGTCGGGCATCGAAGTTGCCACCGCAGCCCATCGCCGGATCGCGGCGCCGGACGCATGGTTCCAGCTCCCCGAACTGGCGATGGGGCTGATCCCCGGTGCGGGAGGAACGGCGACGATCGCGCGTGCGATCGGACGCCATCGCACCTGTTGGATGCTGTTGTCGGGCAAGCGCGTCGGCGCGGCGCTTGCCTGCGAATGGGGGCTTGTCCATGCGGTCGAGGAGCGACCGTGACCGGCCTCGTCGATGCCGTTGCGGCGGCGGGCGACCGTTTGGCCGCCGCTTCGGACGGCAGGATCGCCTTCGACGCCCGCAGTGCCCTGTCGCGTCACGAGGACCTTGCGCTCGGCGAGCCCGGCCTGTGGTCGCCGAACCGGCATAGCCGCCTTGTCGCCTGCCGTAACGGCTGGATCGCGGTATCGCTGGCACGCGACGAGGATTATGATCTGGTTCCCGCCTGGACCGGCGCGTCGTTCGACGCCGACCGCTGGGATGCGGTGATCGCCGCTGCCGCCGACCGAGACGCCGATGATATGACGGCCGCCGCCATTGCCCTCCACCTGCCGGTCGCGGTGGTGGGCGAGGCGTCGCCGCTGGCCTGCCGCCCGCTGCGGGGCGGTCAGCACAAGGACGGCGTGATCGTCGACCTGTCGGCCTTGTGGGCGGGCCCCTATTGCGGCGCCCTGCTCGCCGAAGCGGGCCACCGGGTCATAAAGATCGAGAGCGCCGCCCGTCCCGATCCGACGCTGCGACACACTCCGGCGCTCGACACACGGCTCAACAGTGCCAAGCAGCGTTTGACGATGGCGCTCGACGATCCCGAACTGCTGGCGATGATCGCCGGCGCACGAGCGCTGATCACCTCCGGGCGCCCGCATGCCCTCGCCCGTACCGGGCTCGACGAAGATCGGCTGTTCGCGCTCAACCCCGACCTGCTGTGGATCGGCATTACCGCGCACGGCTGGTACGGCGCACCGGCGATGCGCATCGGGTTTGGCGACGACTGCGCCGCTGCGGGCGGGCTCGTCCGCTGGCAGGACGGCGCACCGCAATTCATGGGCGACGCACTTGCCGACCCGCTGACCGGACTGACCGCCGCGACGCACGCACTCGAGGCGATGGCAAAGGGTGAAGGCGGGCTGCTGGATATCCCGCTCGCGGGAACGGCTGCGTATTTCGCGGAAATGCTGGCATGAACGCGGCTTTCGACCTTCTCGTCCGCAACGCGCGCGATCTCGACGGCCGATCGATCTCGGTCGGAATCCGCCGCGGAATCATTGCCGCGCTCGATACCAGCCTGACGGGAACGGGCCTGGAAATCGACGCGCAAGGGTGCATTTTGGGACCGGGACTGCACGATCATCATCTGCACCTTCTCGCGACCGCGGCGCAGATGGCGTCGGTCGACCTTGCCGATGCCCGCAGCATCGACATAATCATCGCAAAATTGCGCGCCGCGCGCCCGGCGCCGGGCGGGTGGGTTCGGGCGACCGGTTATGACGAGCGCGCGGCCGGATTGCCCGATCGCGACCTTCTGGACGCCTGGCTGCCCGACCAGCCGTTGCGCGTGCAGGACCGCACCGGGGGATATTGGATCCTCAACAGCGCGGGCGTGGCGAAGCTTGGCGAGCCCCCCTTCCCCGCCTGTGTCGAGCAAGACGTCGACGGCCGCCCGAACGGACGTATCCGGCGCGGCGATGCATGGCTGCGCGATCGGGTCGGCGCCGCGGCGCCCTCGCTGGCGGCGCTCGGTGCCAGGCTGGTGCAATGGGGGGTGACCGGGGTGACCGATGCCGGCGCCGCCAACGGCGCCGAGGAAGCGGCATTGCTCGCGGGTGCGATGCCGCAACGACTTGTTATGATGGGGACCGAAAGCCTGCCACCGGGCGCCGGCTATCGGATCGGCCCGCTCAAGCTGCTGTTCGACGAGGACGATTTGCCGACTGTCGAGAGCGCGGCTGCGCGTATCGCGGCCGCCCGCACGCTAGGCCGAAACGTCGCCGCACATTGCGTGACGATGGGCGAATTGCTCTTTTATCTGGAGGCGCTGGCGGTCGGGGGAGGATCGCGGCCCGGCGACCGGATCGAACATGGCGGGGTGATCGCGGACAGCCTGATCGGCGATATCGCAGCGGCGGGACTGACCGTCGTCACTCAACCCAATTTCATTCACGACCGCGGCGACCGTTATCTCGAACAGGTCGCCCGCGAAGAACTGGACGATCTCTATCGTCTGGGTTCGTTGCAGCGCCGCGGCGTTCATGTGCTCGGCGGGTCCGACGCACCCTATGGCGATGCCAATCCGTGGATCGCCTTGCGCGCCGCAACCGACCGGCGCACGCGCGGCGGCGATGTGATTGGCGCCGGGGAAGCGATCGATCGCAGGGCGGCGCTCCAACTCTATCAGGCCACGCCGCTTGCCGTCGGCGCGCCCGCCGACCTGATCCTCTACGACTGGCCGCAGGATCGCGATGCGCTCGCCAGCGTGCATTTGACGCTGATCGGCGGCGTCATCGCCTGGCAAAGTTAGTCGCGAACCAGCAGCATCGCGCCGGCCAGCGGACCGCCCGAGGTGGATGTCGCGCAAATTTGCGGATCACCCTTGACCTGCCGCTCGCCGCCCCGGCCCCATAATTGCGTGCAGGCCTCGTGCACCGCACCATAGGCGTGGAGCCTTCCACCCGACAGCGCGCCACCGCCGGTATTGACCGGCAATTCGCCGTCCAGCGCGATCCGCGTTCCACCCGCGATGAAATCCTTCGCGCCATAGCGTTCGCAAAAGCCGAAATTTTCGAGCCAGTTGATCGTGTGAAAGCTGAAACCGTCGTAAAGCTGCGCGATATCGACATCAGCGGGCTTCAGGTTGGTGCGGCTCCACATCATCTCGGCAACCTTGGGCTGCGCTTGCGTGTCGAGTTCGGCCAGCTGGGTCCAGCTGTTGCGATAGCGCATCGACGATCCGATCGCCTCGACCCGGATGGGCGGATTCGGCAAATCGCGCGCGACGTCCATTCGCGAAACAATGATTGCCGCAGCGCCGTCGATCGGCACATCGCAGTCATAAAGACGCAGCGGCGTCGCGATGATCGGCGAAGCCAGATAGTCGTCGAGCGTGATCGGCGTCCGATAGATCGCATTCGGATTGAGCGCGGCGTTGCGGCGCTGGTTCACGGCAATCTGTCCGACCTGTTCGGGCGTGATGCCGCTCTTGTGAACATAGAGATTGAAGAATAGCGCCTGCTGCAGCGCCGCGGCATAGGTGTAATAAGGCGCATACCATACAAAGGGGCCGGCCTGCCGCTGACCCTCGCGCAGCAGCGAATTGGCATAAGCGGTCTTGCGCGCCGTTGCTTCATACATGGTTCGAAAGATCAGGACATTGCGGCACAGCCCCGCCGCAATCGCACCGATCGCATTGAAGACCGCGCCATATTGCCCCGGCGCTTCGCCGCCGCCGGCATACCAGCCGACCTCCAGCCGCAGTGCGTCCTGCAACGCCGCGCAGCCGACGGGCGCGAAGCCCGAACCATCTGCGCGCTCGCCGGGCCAGGTCGCAATCCCATCGATGTCAGCGCGGGTAAGGCCCGCATCGGCGATGGCTTCGAGCGCGGCATCGGCGGTGAGCGCCAGTGCGGACTTGGTGGCCCCGCGCGAGACTTCAGACATGCCGACGCCGGAGATCGCTGTGTTTTTCTCGGCGAAGGCGGTCATGATTGCACCGGTCGGAACAGCGGGGCCCACAGGTCTTCTGCTTGCTCGAACAGGACTTCCACCGCCATGCCGAAGGTCACTTCCCCGGCATGACAATCAACGATATTGCAGGCCAAGCGGACATCATCCTGCTCCTCAATCGCGACGAGCGCGAGGATGTAGGGAACCCGCAGGCCGGGAACCCACGCCTTGTGATTGACCGTGAAGGTCACCACTCTGCCCCGCCCCGATACCGCCCGCGGCGCGACGTTGCGGCCTTCGCATCGGGGGCAGAACGGCACGGGCGGATGGACAAAATAATCGCAGTCGCCGCAGCGGTGGATCGCAAGCTTTCCGTCGCGGCCCCAAGTCCAATAGGCCTCATTGTCCCGGTCGATTACCGGCAGCGTTCGTGCGATCATCTTCCTCTCCTGGTCGGCTGTCCTGACTTATTACACTAGGTCATAAACCAAGAGTTGACACATCGTCAATTTTTGCGATGATGTGTGCAACGATAAGCAACATGAGAGGAGAGTCGCCGTGCAAATGGACGACATGGTCATCATCAGCGTCGACGATCACGCGGTCGAACCGCCCGAAGCATTCATCCGCCATTATCCGGAGGGCAAGAAGGATCGCGCGCCCCGCATCGTCCAGGACGACGGCAAGGACATCTGGTCATGGAACGGCCAGCGCTTCCCGACGATCGGCCTCAACGCCGTGGTCGGCCGTCCGCGCAGCGAATATGGCATGGAGCCAAGCGCCTTCGACCAGCTCCGCCCCGGGACCTATGATCCGAAGCTGCGCGTCGACGACATGAACGCCAATGGCGTGCTCGCCTCGCTCAACTTCCCGACGATGCCGAGCTTCGCCGGCGGCACCTTTGTCGCCATGGCGCAAAAGGACCCCGAGGAATCGCTGCTCGCCTGCCGCGCGTGGAACGACTGGCATGTGCAGGAATGGTGCGCGACCGCGCCGGGCCGCTTCATCCCGATGTGCCTGATCCCGATGTGGAACATGGATGACACCCTCGCCGAACTGAAGCGGATGAGCGACCTTGGCGTCCACGCCGTCAGCTTTTCGGACAATCCGTCGAACATCGGCCTGCCGAGCATCCATAACGAATATTGGGAGCCCTTCTGGAAGGCCTGCTCCGACTACAAGATGGTCATCAACTGCCATATCGGCACCGGCGCGCGGGCGATGCATCCGTCGCCCGAAAGCCCGATCGACGCGTGGATCACGGCAATGCCGATCTCGATCGCCAATTCGGCCGCCGACTGGACCTTCGCGAAATTCTGGCAGCGCTATCCCGACCTGCGCATGGCGCTGAGCGAAGGCGGCATCGGCTGGATCCCTTATTTCCTCGAGCGCGCCGATTTTACGCACGAGCATCATCACGAATGGACCTTCACCGATTTCGGCGGCGAACGTCCGTCGGACCTGTTCAAGCGGCACATCATCTGCTGCTTCATCGACGACCAGTTCGGGGTGAAGAACCTCGATTATATGAACACCGACATGGTCGCCTATGAATGTGATTATCCGCATTCGGATACCGTTTGGCCGAACGTCCCAGAATATCTGTGGGCATCGGTCAACGGGCTCGACCGGCAGGTGATCGACAAGATCACCCACCTCAACGTCATGCGCGAATATAGTTTCGATGCCTTCGCCCTTAATGGCGGACGCGAATATTGTACGGTTGCGCACCTGCGCGAGCTCGGCAAGGACGTCGACGTCAGCCCGCGGCACAATCTGGGCGGGCTGAAAACCGACAGCATGGACGCGATCGGCCAGGCGCGGCGCCCGGTCACTTCGGGCGACATCGAACGCATGTTCGCTTCGGCCTGAGCGGAGGCGGATATGACCGAGACGATGCTTTCCCGTTGCCCGATCGCCCCCGCCCCGGCGGACGCACCGCCGGTGCCAACGCATGTTCCGCCTGAGCTGGTCCTCGACACGCGCTTTGCGCAGGGTCAGATCGAGTTCGACCTGCCCGACCCCTACCTGCCGTCGGACGTGCTGCGTTCGGAAGGCGTGCCGCGGATCCTCTATTACCCCTGGCCGACGAGCGGACGCCAGCATGGTGCGTGGACGGTGTCGCATTATGACGACATCCGCCGCGTCTACGAAGATAACGACATTTTCTCGACAGAGGGGGCGGCGCAGTTTCAGGCGCTGGCGGGCGAAACCTTTCCGTCGATTCCGCTCGGCATCGACCCGCCGGACCATGGCCGCTATCGCAAATTCCTGAACCCCTGGTTCACCCCGGTCGCGATGAACGACATGGAGCCCAAAATCCGTGCGATCGTCAACGAGATGATCGACGCCGTCGCCAAAGACGGCGAGGTCGATATCGCTTATGATTTCGGGCGCATCTATCCGGTTCGCGTGTTCCTCAATCTGATGGGTTTTCCCTTCAGCATGTTCGACCAGTTCCTCGAATGGGAATATGCGATCCTGCATGATCCCGATATCGCGGCGAAAGCGAAAGCGGTGACCGGCATCCTGGCCTATCTTCGCGGTTTCATCGCCGAGAAACAGGCAAGTCCCGACGAGACGCTGGGCAGCTATATCGCCAACGGCCGGATCGACGGCAAGCCGCTGAGCGACGACGAGACGATCGGCATGACCTGGTTCCTGTGGCTCGGCGGCCTCGACACCGTGGCCTCGACGATCAGCCAGATGTTCCGGCGCATGGCGATGGACACCGAATTGCAGGCCCGCATCCGTGCAAACCCGGAGATTATCAACAGCGCGGTCGAAGAGTTCCTGCGCGTCCAGCCGCTCGTCAATTCGGGGCGCCGGATCAAGAAGGATTTCACCTGGCACGGCGTCGAACTGAAGGAAGGCGACTGGATCGCCTGCCTCAACAGTTCGGGAAATTTCGACGAAAAGCAGTTCGCCTGCCCGCGCGATTTCGATCCCGAGCGCAAGAACAACCGCCACTTCACGTTGATCGGCGGCGTGCATATCTGCCTGGGCGCGCATCTGGCACGGCGCGAGCTGCGCGTGCTGTTGCAGGAGTTTCTGTCGCGCGTGCCGCCGTTCCGGTTGAAGCCGGGCGCCGATACGACCGTCATTCCGGGACTGCTGTCGATCCGCAACCTGCCGATCGTCTGGGACGCCAAATAAGGACAAGAATATGGCATTTCTGAAATATGCCGACGCCATTTATGTGGGCGGCGAATGGGCCAAGACCGACCAGCGCGAGGCGGTGATCAACCCCGCCGATGAAAGCCTGCTGATCGAGGCGCCGGTCGGCAGCGCGGCACAGGTCGATGCCGCGATCGGCGCGGCGCGGCGTGCGTTCGACCAGGGCGACTGGGCCTTTATGCCGGTGATCGAACGGCAGGCGATCCTGACGCGCTTTCTGAATGCGATCGAAGCGCGCAAGAGCGCGATCGTCGATATGATCGTCGCCGAGGCGGGGTCAACGCGGATACTCGCCGAGTTTCTGCAATATGGTATTCCGATGAAGCATGCGCGGCGGACAATCGAAGTTGCGGCGCGGCCCGCGATCAGTTCGCTGCCGATCGAGCTCACGCCCAATGCCCAAGGCACCACGACGCTGGGCACCGGGGTCGTGAGCCGCGAGCCGGTCGGCGTCGTCGCCGCGATCTCGCCCTATAATTTTCCCTTCTTCCTCAATATCGGCAAGGTCATCCCTGCGCTTGCGGTCGGTTGTACGGTCGTCCTCAAGCCTTCGCCCTACACGCCGATGCAGGCGCTGATCCTCGGCGAAATCGCCGACGAGGTCGGACTGCCCAAGGGCGTACTGAGCATCGTCACCGGCGATATCGAAACGGGAAAACTGCTCACCACCGATCCGCGCGTCGATCTGGTGCACTTCACCGGTTCGGACAAGGTCGGGGCGATGATCCAGGCGCAGTCCGCACCGACGCTGAAGCGGATCGTGATGGAGCTTGGCGGCAAGTCGGCACTGATCGTCCGTGCCGATGCCGATATCCAGAAGGCTGCGGCGGCGGGGATCATGGGGTTCACGACGCACGGCGGCCAAGGCTGTGCGCTCACGACACGCCATCTCGTCCACAACAGCGTTCGTCCGCAGTTCGTCGCGGCGATGAAAGCGATGCTCGGGCACATCAAGATCGGCAATCCGGTCGACCCCACCGTCAATTACGGCCCGCTGATCCGCGAAGTCGCGCGCAAACGCACGGAGGATTATGTCGCGATCGCACAGGATGAAGGCGCAACGCTGGTCGCCGGCGGCAAGCGGCCCGCCGGGCTCGACAAGGGCTATTATTACGAACCCACCCTGTTCGACGATGTAAAAAACGAGAGCCGCCTCGCGCAAGAGGAGGTGTTCGGACCGATCGGCGCGGTCATCGGCTTCGACGATGACGACGAAGCGATCGCCATGGCCAACCACAGCGATTTCGGACTGTCGGGCGCGATTTATTCGGCAGATTCGGGGCAAGCCTATCGCATGGCGCTCAAACTGCGCACCGGCGGCGTGTCGATCAACGGCGGCGCCGGAACGATGCAGTCGGACGCGCCGTTCGGCGGCATCAAGCGTTCGGGCTACGGCCGCGAATATGGCGAGGATGGCCTCAACGAATTCACCTACCAGAAGGTGATCGGCTTTCACGCCGAATAGGGGAAAAGCGCATGACCAAAGTGATGACCGGCATTCGCGTCCTCGAAGTCGCACAATTCACCTTCGTGCCCGCCGCCGGTGGCGTGATGACCGACTGGGGCGCCGATGTGATCAAGATCGAGCATCCGGTGCGTGGCGACGCGCAGCGCGGCATCCAGATGTTGCAAAGGCTGGCGGTCAATCCGCAACGCTCGTCGCTGATGCAACATCCGAACCGCGGCAAGCGCAGCGTCGGGATCGACATCTCGACCGAAGAAGGCCGCGAACTGCTCTATGAAATCGCGAAGACCGCCGACGTCTTCCTGACCAATTACCTGCCCTCGGCACGGCAGAAACTGAAGATCGATATCGAGCATATCCGCGCCGCAAACCCCGACATCATTTATGTCCGCGGCAGCGCCTTCGGCGACAAGGGGCCCGAGCGCGACAAAGGCGGGTTCGATTCGACCGCTTATTGGGCACGCGGCGGTTCGGCGGTGCTTGTGACCCCCAAGGCATTGGACGGACCGTTGACGCAGCCCGGACCCGCATATGGCGATACGATCGGCGGCATGAACATCGCGGGCGGGATCGCTGCCGCGCTGTTTCACCGCGAGCGCACCGGCGAGGCGACCGAGGTCGATGTGTCGCTGCTTTCGTCTGGTATATGGGCGACGGCCTGTTCGGTCGACGTCGCGATGGAATTGGGTACCGACCCGTTCGAAAATCAGATGCCCGGCGGCAACCAGGCGGTCGGCACCAATCCTTTCATGGGCGTGTTCAAGACGTCGGACGGCAAATTCATCAACCTGACCGTGCTGTCGCCCGGGCCCTATATCGAGGATGTTTTCGGGCATCTCGGCATCCCCGAGGCGGCGAACGACGCGCGATTCTCAACCGCCGAGGCGATCATGGCGAATGCAACCGAGGCCTATCCACTCGTAAAACAGGCGATTGCCGCGCAACCCTATGATTATTGGACCCGGCATCTGAAAACGATGAAGGGGCAATGGGCCGCCTATCAGTCCGTGCACGACGTCGCGAGCGACGAGCAGGTATTGGCGAATGATTTGATTTTCGAGGTCGAGAGCGCCGATGGCGGGGCCCCGATCCGGCTGGTCGCCAATCCGGTGCAATTCGATCATGCCGGCGTCGAAAACACGCGCGCGCCCGAAGCTTCGGAGCACACCGAATTGTTCCTGATGGAACTGGGGCTCGACTGGGACCGCATCGAGGATCTGAAAAACAGGAAGGCAATCGCCTGAGGGAGAAAGCCGCGATGCCCCTTCCCCTCCGCGTCGGCATCATCAGTGCCGCCTGGGGTGCCAAGGCGCACCTGCCCGCGTGGCGCAGCCTTGACGGCGTCGAGGTCACCGCCATCTGCACTTCGCGGCCCGAAACGGCGGCGAAGGCGGCGGACGAGTTCAAGGTCGGCCGCGCTTTTCACGACTTTCGTGAAATGGCGGCCGATCCCGACATCGACGTCGTCGATTGCGGCACGCGCCCGCCGCTGCGCCACGCCATGGTGATGGCCGCGCTCGGCGCGGGCAAGCATGTCTATAACGGCATACCGTTCGCGAAAAACCTGAGCGATGCGCAGGCGATGACCAGCGCTTGGCAAGCGGCCGGAACCGTCGCGGTGGTCGACGCCTTCATGCAGGCGGTGCCCGCGATGGTACAGATGAAGGCGATGATCGAAGCAGGGTGGATCGGCGATACCTTCGGCGCCGATGTCGCTTTCGACGTGCCGCTGTTCAGCGCCGCGCAGACCAACGTGCCGGGCTATGTCTGGTTCGCCGACCCTGCCAACGGCGCGAGCGCGGGGCGCAATCTGGGCAGTCATATGCTGCACCTGCTGGTGCATTTCTTTGGCCCGGTCGCGTCGGCAACCGCGGATCAGTCGCTGGCGTTGAACGCATGGCCGCTGGATGGCGAGATCATCCGCCCGCAGGTGCCCGATCGCACTTCACTGCTGCTGCGCCATGCGTCAGGCTTGCCGGCGCGGCTGGAGGCGAACTGGTGCAAGATCGGCGGCGACGGGTTCCGTTTTTCGGTGTGGGGATCCAAGGGACGGCTCGAAGCGCGCGCGCCGGTTTTTCCGATGGCGCACGACACGCGGCTGTTCGGGACGCAAGACGCGGCGCTGGGAAGTGCGGCGATGGAAGCGATTACGATCGAGCCGGAACATCTGGCCGTGCCCGGTTGCCATGCGGTCGCCGGACGGCCCGAAACCGGATTGCTGGCGCTGGCTTCGATCTTTGCGAAGATGCGCGATGCCATCAACGGCGAAGGAAGAGCGACGCCTGATTTTGCGCAGGCGCTGCATGTGCAGGAGGTGGTAGAGGCAGCGGCGAGGTCCAGCGATCAGCGGCGGTGGGTCAACCTCTGATTCCCCTCCGCAAGCGGGAGGAGATGGCTTAACCCCGCCGCAGCAGCATCGATCCGGCGATAAACCCGCCCCCCATGCCGCAGACCGCGACCTTCGCGCCATCGACCTGACGGCCGCCCCCTTGCCCCCAAAGCTGCGTGCAGGCTTCGTGCAGCAGGCCGAAGCCGTGCAGCCGCCCGCCCGACAATTGCCCGCCCCCGGTATTCACCGGAAAGCGTCCGCCGGGGCCGATATGCCCCGCCGCAATGAAATCCTTCGCTTCACCATGGCCGCAGAAACCGAAGGCTTCGAGCCAATAGGGCACGAAAATGCTGAAGCCGTCGTACAGCGCGAGGACATCGACGTCGGCGGGTTTCAGGTCGGTGCGCGACCAGAGGTCGGCGCAAGCGTCGTGTGCGCCCATCGTCGTGAGGTCGGCGCGCTGATCCCATGTTTCCTGTGAATGGAGCGCCGAACCCAGGGCATCGATCGTCAGTGGCGGGTTCGCGCAGTCCTTTGCGGCGTCGGCGGCCGAGACGATGATGACGCAGGCGCCGTCGATCGGCACGTCGCAATCGAAGAGGCCGAGCGGCGAGGAGATCATCCGCGCGCCGAGATAATCCTCCATCGTCAGCGGCGATTGCATGACCGCGGCCGGATTATGCTGCGCAAAGGCGCGCTGGCCGGTCGCGACCATGCCGAGATGCTCGCGCGTCATTCCGAACTCGTGGAAATAGCGCGTCGCCATCCACCCCGCCCAGTTCGACGCCGACATCGCGTTTGCGGGAACCAGATAGGAATACCAGCCGCCAAGCCGCGCGCGGCCCGCGCCGGGGATACTCGCGCGCCGGGTGGCGGTTTGCGAGCTGCTTTCGGTGAGCGCGCGGAAGCAAAGGACGTGGCGCGCCTGCCCGGTCGCGACCGCCATCGCGGCGACCATGATCGGTGCCATCTGGGCGGGCCCATCGGGGACCGCGCTGTGCCAGCGCGTCTTGAGCCCGAGCGCGTTCCGCACCTCGCCGGTGCCGAGCGGCGACATGCCAGGCGAATTGTCGGCCTTGCCCGGATAGGTGCAGATGCCGTCGATGTCGTCCTTCGTCAGCCCGGCGCTTTCGAGCGCGCGCTTCGCGGCCTCGGCGAGATGAAGCATGGCGGGACGGTTCGTCTTGCGGCCGATGTCGGACATGCCGATGCCGGTGATCGCGGCATTGAGGGTCATTGTGCGGGCTCCCACTGCGGGAACCAGATGTCTTCGATGTTGGCGAAAGTGACACGGAGCGCTTGTCCGATCCGGACGGTTTCGGGATTGGTGTTCACCACTTCGGCGGTGACGCGGACGCCCGGCGCACCGTCGAGGTCGACCACCGCGAGCGCAAAGGGAACCGCAAGCCCGGGGGTCCAAGGCTGGTGGTTCACGGTAAAGGTGTAGACCGTTCCGATGCCAGAAACCTCTTTAAATTCAATGGTTTCGTTCCAACATTTCGGACAGATCAACTGCGGCGGGTGGATCGCGTCGTCGCAGGCGGTGCAAAAGGCGATCATCAGCTTGCCTTCGGCGCCGCCGGTCCAGAAGGCGGTGTTTTCGGGAGTGAGTTCGGGGAGCGGTCTCATGGATTTTCCTGTGCCGGAAGTTGTCGCGGAAGCGCGAAAGATGTCGCGATCGCGGCGACGCAGATCGCGGCGATGACGATGACGGTGAGGTCGTAGGCGAAGGGCGACGGATAAACCTCGTCACCGCGGCGCACGGTATCGATGGCCAGCAGCGTCGTCACCATCTGCGCGCCGATGCCGAGGAACAACTGGCGGATGACGGTAAGCATCCCCGAAATCTCGCTGATCCGTTCGGGGGGCGAGGCCTGCGCGATGATCGTCGGCGCGACCGAGAAGAGCATCGTCGCACCGAAGCTGATCAGGATGAGTTGCGCGACAACAACGGGGAAACTGTTCACGTCGACGACGAACCACAACAGCCAGCCCGTCGTGGTGAGCAGGCCGCCGACGATCAGCGCGAACCGCCCCCCGCCGCGCCCCGCGAGCCAGCCGCCGAGCGGTCCCGCAAAGGTCGAGCTGAGGTTCGAGGGCAGCTTTGCCAGCCCCGCGAGGGTCGCCGAAAAACCGAGTCCCGCGACGGTCCATACCGGCGCCTGCATCAGCAGCGAAAAAAAGACGGTGATCTGGAGCGTGCTCATCGACACGAGTGCGGTGACCGCGCCGCCGATCGCGATAGTGCGGTTCGAAAAGCTGCGCACCGCGATCAACGGGTTCGGGCTGGCAAGGCTTTGCCGCCACCACCAGAGGGTGAGCAGCAAGCCCGAAACGAGCGCGGCGAGCGACCAGCCGTTCGCCCAGCCCCAATCCTTGCCCATGCTGAAATAGACGAGGATGAGCGCGACCCCGGGCGCGAAGGCGAGGCCCGAAAACCAGTCGACGGCCTGTGCCGAGGGCCGCCGGATCGACGGCGGGACGAAGGCGAGCGCGGCAAGCGCTGCCGCGACGCACAGCCCGGCGCTGGTGAAGAAGATGCCGTGCCAGCTGAAGCTGTCGACGATCATGCCGCCGACGACGAGACCGGCGGCGGTGCCGATCGATGCCCCTGAAATCATCAGCCCGATCGCCATCGGGGCGCGGTCCTTGCCCAGATTTTCATGCACCAGACCAATGCAGAGCGGCAGGATCGCGCCGGTCACGCCCTGCATCAGGCGGCCCGCGAGCAGGACCGGAAAGTTGGTCGAGAGCGCGCTGATCAGCGATCCGATCGCGCCGATCGCGAGCACGGCGACGAGCACCCGCCGCCGTCCGAACAGGTCGCCGAGGCGCCCGACGATCGCCGCGATCGCAGCACCGACGATGAGATAGCCGGTGATCAGCCACCCCACCATCGCGGGATTGCCGAAGTCCTGGATCAGCCGTTTGAGCGCGGCGAGGATCATCGCGGTTTCGAACGATCCGGTGACCTCGGCGATCCAGAGCGCGCCGATCAGCAGCGTCAGTTTGCGGCGATCGCCCACTATCCGGCGGCCGTCTTCGCGCCCTCGGGAACCCCGACCTGCGCCGCGCGGACCTCGATCAGGTCGACGCCGATATCGGCGGGAAGCCCGATCACCGAGAGCAGGGCCTGCGCCATCGATTCGGGTGTCGCACCCTCGCCGGTCATCGACGCATGGCCCGTTTCGACGATTTTCTTGTAGAAAGCCGCAACGGTTTCCTGCGACCAGGCCTTGCCGCTCGATCCGCCTTTGACCGAACCGGAACGCAATATGGTGACGCGGATATCGTCGCTGCGCAGTTCGTCGCGCAGGCCGTGACAGAGCGTTTCGACCGCGGCCTTGGTCGCGGCATAGAGCGCAAGCATCGGAAAGGGCATGTTCACCGATTCGCTGCTGATCGCGATCACCTGCCCTTTGGTTTTGCGCAGATGCGGGATTGCGGCGCGGATCAGCCAGGCGACGCCGAGGATGTTGATATCGACATGGCTGCGAACGATTGCGTCGCTGCCCGCTTCGAAGGCGAAGGGGTGATAGACGGCCGCGTTGGCGACGACGACGTCGATGCGGCCGAAATGGGCGGCCACCTGCGCGATGGCGGCGTTCACCGCCTCCGATGAGGCGACGTCGCAGACAACCGGCAGCACCGCGTCACCGAACTCCCCGGCGAGTGTATCAAACTCTTCGGAGGGCCGCGCGAGGCACGCGACCTTCACGCCCGACGCGACCAGCGCCGCGACGAAATGGCGTCCCATTCCCTTTGACCCCCCGGTCACCACCGCCACCTTATCGGCAAGCCTCTCCATCCCGAATCCCCAATTTTCCATGGTTTTCATCTATTTTTTGACGATACGTCAACTTTTTGCCATATCGCAAGCCTGCTGTTAGGGTGGCGGCGAAAATAAGGGGCAGGACAAGCCATTTGACGCAGCAACAGGCAATCAAGACGGCGGATATCGCCGCCGAAGGCAGCGGACGCCGGCTCGGCGCCAAGGGGCAGCGGACGCGGCAGCAGCTGATCGACGCGACCGTCGCGCTGCTCGAAACGCACGGGCTGCGCGACGTGTCGGTCGTCGATGTCGCGCGCGCGGCGCAGACGTCGCCCGCGACCTTCTATGTCTATTTCAAGGGCGTGCCCGAAGCCGTGCTCGCCGCGCTGGAAAATGCGAGCCAGTCCTCGCCCGAACTGGAGGCGATCATCGCGCGCGACTGGCTGGCGCCGGGAGCGGACACGGCCGCGCTGGCCTTCGTCGAATGCTACACCGACATCTGGAATCGCAACCGGACGATCTTCGTCGTCCGCAACCTGGCGGCCGAGGAAGGCGACCCGCGCTTCTACGAAGCCCGGATGACACAGGCGCGGCCGATGATGGATGCGATCAGCGAACAGGTGATGCGAGCGCAAGCCGCGGGACGCACCCCGGCGCAACTGTCGCCGCGGTCGTGCGCCGGCACGGTGCTGATGATCCTCGAGCGCTTGTCGGCGATCGGCCCGATGAGCAGCCATAGCGAAGGCGTCGGCTATGCCGACCTGAAGGCGGCGGCGGCACACAGCATTGCGATGATGCTGGGCGCGCGCGGGTAGTTCACACATTGTCATTGCGAGCGAAGCGAAGCAATCCAGAGCGGTTTGCACCTACTCTGGATTGCCGCGTCGCTTCGCTCCTCGCAATGACAAGCATTAGGCGGAAGCCTCGGCAATCATCTTCTGAATATCAAGAACGCCCGTCGCGAGCCCGCCGGCTAGGCCCGCGTCGACCGGCAGGCATACCCCGCTGATGAAGCTCGCGGCGTCGCTGCCCAGCAGGATCAGCGGCAGCGCCTGTTCCTCGGCGGTCGAATAGCGGCCCTTGGCCTTGGCGAAGGCGCCGAGCACCGCGTCGCCCGCGACCTTGCGGAATTCGCCGAGCATCGGGGTATCGATCGGGCTGGGCATGGTGCAGTTGATGCGGATGTCGCGGCCGATCAGGTCGGGCGCGCGGACCTGGGTCCAGGTGTTGATCGCTTCCTTGGCGAGGCTGTAAGGGTCGCCCACTTCGCCCGCGCGGTCGCGATACCATTGGCGCGCCTCGGTAAAATCCTCGATCGCGATAAATTCGCGGAGGAGCGGCTGACGCGTCAGCCACTTCATGCCGCCGAGCGACGAGACCGAGACGATTGCGGCGCCGGGGTTGAGGTGCGGGATCCAGCCTTCAGTCCACGCGCGGATGCCGAGGAAGTTGACGGTGACGACGTCCTCGCCGGGGAAGGTCTGGGGCAGGCCGGAAACGTTGAACACCGCGTCGATCTTGCCGCCGATGCTGTCGATGCCGGCCGCAATCGCGTCAGGGTTCTTGAGGTCGACTTCGGTGAAGCTTGCAAGGTTCACCGGCGACGGCTTGATGTCGGCGCCGTGCACTTCGGCGCCGAGGTCGACCAGCGCGCGCGCGCAGGCTTCGCCGGTGCCCGAGAAGCACCCCATCACGACGACGCGCTTGCCCTTGTAGCCCAAGATATCTTTCGCCATGTCCCTCAACCTTTCCTGATGTCTATTGCAGCGGTGCGAATTTCGTATCGGCGAGGCCGCCCATCGCATCGGCCATCAGCGCCGCTTCGCGCGTCTCGTGCGCGTTGCAGAGGATGATCGCGGCGTCGTTGGCGATGCGGTCGCCCGCGACGGCATCGCGAAAGGCCGCCCAAGCCGCGCGATAGTCGGCGAAGCCCTGCGCGAGCGCGGCTTCGATCTCGGCCTGTTCGGCGGCGTGGAAGCCGGGTTCGAAACGCTCGATCGCGCGCCACCATTTGATCAGGCGCGCCATGCCCTTGGCTTTCACCGCCGCCTGCTGGTCGGCGACGCGCGGGACGATGGTGTCGCGGATGTCGTCGAGTGCGATGGCAAAGCTCTTGTCATGCGCGCCGATCGGCGCATCGGGCAGCATAACGGGCGGCAAGGCAATGCCCGCGGCTTCGGCGAGGGCGTGCGAGAGGACGCGGCGGTGGATCGTCGAATAGACGAGGTTCATGCCGAGGTTGGGCGGCGGCGGCGCGGCGGGATCGTCGTAGCGCGAGCGGCGCGCGAAGCTGGTCTGGAAGAGCAGACGCCAGTAGATCAGGCGCGGCAGGTCGACCCGGTGCCCGCCCGCGGCTTCATAAGCGGCAAAAGCCTGCCGCAGCGGGACGAAGCCCTGAAACAGCATCCGGATCGCGAGCATCGCCAGGTCGGCCATCGGGTCGCCGTAATGGACGAGTTCCCAGTCGAGCAGCGCGGTAATCTTGTCGCCGTCGTAGAGGAAGTTGCCCGGCCCTGCGTCGCCATGGACGATGACCGACGCGGGCATGTTCGCGGGGATGTTCGCTTCGAGCCAGCCCAGCGACAGGTGGATCAGCGGGTCCCAGCCCTTACCGCTGTTCCCCGCACGCAGCTCGGCGATGCGGCGGCGGATGAAGGTTTCGGCGGGTTCGACCGGGCCCATGCCTTCGACCGGATTTGCCACGACGTCGATGCGATGGAGCGCGGCGAGCTGCGCCATGAAATCGGCGGCGAGCGTGTCGCGCTGCGCTGCGTCGGCGATGGTGCCGAAGCGATCCTTACCCGGGATCATGCCGCAGACGAGGGCGCGCTGGTCGGGGACCGATGCGTAGTAGGGCGCGACGCGAACGCCAGCGTGGGCGAGCGGCCCCGAGAGCGCACGAAGCACTGCAGCCTCACGCAGGAAAGCGGCGTCGTCGCCCGCCCCCGCCTTGTGGACGTCGTAGTTCATATAAGCGCTGGCGGCGCGGCCGTCGGGCCATAGGAGGTCGAGCTCGGCGCCCTCGCGCGAGGCGCCGCCGCCGCCGCGTGGACGGACCGCGACGACGCGGGCGCCGCTGGCGGTTTCGACCGCGGCGGCGAGGCCGGGCGGGAGAAGCTCGTGCGCCGTCATCCTATGATTTTCGCGGCGCGGAAGTCCGTGATCTCGTCGTCTGAATAGCCGATTTCGCGAAGGATTTCATCGCTATGCTCGCCAACTGCGGGGCAGCAGCGTTTGAAAACGACCGGGGTGTCGCCGAAATTCCAGAAGGCGCCGGGCTGTTCGACGATGCCGTAGAGCGGCTGCGGCAGGACCGACACGAGGTTCAGTTCGCGATTAAACGGATCGTCGAAGAAACGGTGCATCGCATTTTCGAAATTGACGGCGTCGGCTGGGACGGCGGCGGCTTCGAGGTCGGCGAGCAGGTCGGCGGCGTTACGCGTCTTGGCGCCGGCCTCAAGATCATCGCCGAGCAGTTCGGCAAGCGCGGCCTGCTGCTCGGGCTTGTGCGCAGCGACCGCGACCCACGCGCCATCGGCGCATTCATAGATCCGGTGCCAGGGCGAGAAGCCGGTCTGGTCGCTGGTCAGATGATAAGTGTCGGTCAGTTCGCCGTCGGGACCGATCAGCCGTTCGCCCTGCGTGAACGCGGCCATGCCGAGGAGCGAGGTCTGCGTCGTATAGCCCCTGCCCGTCGCGCGCTTGGCATAGAGCGACGCCATCAGTTCGACGAGGCAGCTTTGCGCGGTCGCGACGTCCATCGTGCCGGGGCGGTTGAAGACGGGGCGGTTGCCCTCCCCCGCATTTTCGAACTCCCAGCCGGCGATCGCGTTGAAGATCGAGTCATAGCCCGGCCAGTTGCCGCGCGCGCCGCGCTGGCCATAGGCGCTTGAATAGTTGAATGCGATATCGGGGTTGTATTGGCGAATGCCCTCTTCGCTGAGGCCTAGCTTGGCGGCGCCCTTGAAGCGCATATTGTGGTGGACGAGTTCGGCCCACTGCAGCAGCCGTTCGAGGATCGGCTGGGCAGCGGGGTTGGTGAGGTCGAGCGCGAGGCTGCGTTTGCTGCGCGCCGCGGCCTGGTAATAGCGGTGCATGAAGCGGATGCGGTCGCCGGTCAGCGCCTCGACCTTGATCACGTTGGCGCCCATGTCGCCCATCATCGACGGGCCCATCGGACCGGCGAGGAACATGCCAAGGTCGAGGACGCGGACGCCTTCGAGGATTTCGGCGGGCGCGGTGCCAGGCGCGGGCGCGGGCTTGGCGGGCCATGTGACATTGCCGCCTTCGCCGAGGCGCGGAGCGGGGCGGCCTTGCGGCAGGTCGGCGTCGCTATGGAAGGGCGTGTTGGGCTGGCGGGTCTTGCCGAGGTCGGGATCATTGACTTCGATCACATAACCGTTCGCCTCGGCATCGTCGTGGCGGAGCACTTCACCCATCGGATAAGCGGGTTCGACCGCGATATCGGCGGCGCGCATGTCGGCGATCCAGTTGTCGCGCGGGCGAAGCCTGAAGGCTTCGGCCTGCCCGGCTTCGGTTTCGAGGTCGACCTCGGTTTCGGCCATGACGTCCCACATCGTCGGCATCGTGGCGTAATCGAACTGGCGGGTCGGGTCCATGATCTGGAGCCAGTCGCCGCCCTTGCACTGGAACAATTGCTGCGCAATCGGGCGCGGACCGGGCGGATAGGTGACGGGGTTCACCATCGGACCTTCGCTGTTGCGCGCCCAGACGAGCGGAAGCGTCGCGAGGAAGCCCTGGAAGATCGATGTGTGCGCTGCACCGCCCTGCCCGGTTTGCAGCCGCTTCACGAGGCGTGCGAGCAGGCCCGCGGCGGCGAGATGCGCGGCGGACCAACTGCCCTGTCGGTAGCGATAGACGATCGGCCCGGCGCGGTGGCCATCATTCTCGTACAGCGCGCCGACGCGCGCGGCGACGAGCAGTTCGTCGTCGCCGCGCTCGACGTCAGGGTGGTTCACGGGCGATCCGGTGATGGCGGTGACGACGAGGTGCGGGTAACGCGCGGCGAGGCTGGCGTCGTCGAGCCCGAGCACCTTCGCGCGCGCCGGTGTGAACTGGTGAAGCAGCGCGTCGGCGCCTGCGAGGCGTTCTTCAAGTTTGGCGCGGCCGTCGCCGGTATCGAGATCGAGGGCGAGGCTCTTCTTGCCGCGGTTCCAGTTGGCGAAGGGCGCGGTGCCGCGTGCAGGGTCGCCGCCGGGGCGCTCGACCTTCAGCACATCGGCGCCGAGTTCGGCGAGCATCAGCCCGGCGACCTGCACCGCCATGCCCTCGCCGATCTCGACGATCTTGAGGTCGCCGAGCATCGCGTCAGGCTTTCCGGAAGTTGGGGAGGACCCAGCCGTCCTGGATCGGCGTCCAGTCGACGGTCACCTGCATCCCGATATGGACGTCCTCGGCGTCGCAGCCCGAGACATTGGCGTTGAGGCGTGTACCCGGAGCGCCGTCGAGGTCGACGACGACGGGGACATAGACATAATCCTCGCCATTCCTGGGGTTCTTGTTGCAGATCGCGTAACTGAACACGGTGGCGGTGCCGGGGAGCGTCGGCCACTCCTTGGCGCGGCTGCCGCACTCGGGGCAGATCGCGGTCGGCGGCATGCGGAAATGGCCGCACCCGCCGCACTGGCACGCAGTGAGCTTGCCCTCCTTCGCCGCCTGCCAGAAAGGCTCGGTATCGGGGTTGGTGGTGATGCGGATCTGGTCACCGGGGATCGCGCGGGCGGGGCCGTAGGTCATGTCGATCAGTCCTTGCGCAGGATGAGGCTGGAGACGGGGAGCGACGCCGGACCGCCCGAGACGAGCGCGAATTCGGCATCCTTGACCTGATTGATCGCGGTACCGCGCACCTGTTCGACGCCCTCAACGATATGGGTCATGCCGATGATATAGGCTTCGTTGAGGTTGCCGCCGTGGGTGTTCACCGGCGTGCCGCCATTGACGCCCTTGCCCGTCGCGGGATCGTAGCGCAGCTTCCCCGAGAGGACATAATCATTGCCCTCGCCCTTTTCGCAGAAGCCATAGTCTTCGAGCTGCATCAGCACCATCGGGCTGAAATGATCATAGATCAGCGCGACGTCCATGTCCCTGGCGCTGAGGCCCGATTGCGCCCAGACGCGGTCGGCGGTGAACTTGTGGCCGGAGCTGGCGAAATGCGGGTCGGGCATGCCCATCCACGCAAAGGCGCGGCCCCATTCGCGCTGACCGCCATGCGCGGCGGCGTGGACGACCGCGGGCTTGTGGCGGCAGTCCTTGGCGCGGTCCATCGTCGTGGTGATGACGGCGACCGCGCCGTCGGTTTCGAGACAGAAGTCGAGGCGCCGCAGCGGATCGGCCAGCATTACCGAGGCATCATATTGGTCCTTGGTCAGCGGCTCCTTGCGCACGGCTTTCGGCCGGTTGTGGGTGTTGGCGCGGGTCGCCATCACGACCTCGCCGAACGCATCCTGCGTCGTGCCGTAGAGGTGCATGTGCCGGCGCGCGAGGACGCTCATCAGATGGCCGGGCCCGACCAAACCTGACGGCTGGAGAAAACTGTTTTCCGGGTTGGGCGCGGCGGCGCCAAACACGACGCCGAGCCGATGCTGCGGCAATTGCTGCAGCGCCATCAAGGTGACGGTGTAGGTGCAATCCTCGTTCATCAGGCCAGCGGTCGCAAGGCCGATCGCGCCGGGACAACCGCCCCCGCCGCTGGTCAATGTCGCCGACCAGCTGATATGCGGCATACCCAATGTTTCCATCAGGCTGGCGGTATCGAACTTGTCGAGATAGCCCGCGCCCGCGGTCGAATAATAGGAGAAGCCGTCGATCTGTTTGTGGCTGATCCCCGCATCGGCGCAGGCGTTCATGATCGCCTCGGCCGCCATGTCGTTGATCGTGCGCGGCCAGCTTTTGCCACGGACATAATAGTCGGTCGCCCCGACCCCGACGATCGCGCACTTGTCCTGATTGACCCAGGCCATCCGCCTCTCCTCCGATTCTAGTTATATAACTAGGTTCGATATGATGCTGGCGGCTGCTTGTCCAGTCGTCAAGCGAAATGGAGTTTGCGATATTTGCCGCGGAAGTAGAGCAAGGGGTCGCGGCGTGGCTCGAAAATAGCCTTCAGCACGCGGCCGACGAGGATGAAATGGTCGCCGCCGTCGTGCAGCGCATCGCGTGCGCATTCAAAGCTGGAAAGCGATCCGGTGAGCACCGGTGTACCATATTCGCCAACCTCCCACGGGGTGACGCCGAAGCGGTCCTCGCCCTTCCCTGCAAAGCGGTTCGAGGTCGGCTGCTGGCCGATCTGGAGGACATTGACCGCGAAGCGTTCGGCATCGCGCAGATAGGGCGCACTGCCGGCGCTATTGGCGATGCAGACGAGCAGCATCGGGGGGTCGAGCGAGACCGAGGTGAAGCTGTTCGCGGTCAGCCCGACCGGGCTGCCGTCGGGACATATGGCGGTGACGACGGTCACCCCCGTCGCGAAGCAGCCGAGCGCATCGCGAAAGGTACGCGCATCGCTGCCCGCCCGATATTCGGGCGAGCCGCGCGGGGCACGGCGTTCCAGAAAGTCGATGAGATAGCCGCCGAGCGCATCGGCGCGATCCTCGATGACGACAAGCGCGCTATTCTCGACCTCGACCAGTTCGCCGTCGGGGAGTCGGGCGACGAACGCAGCGGCATCCTCCTTCGAAACGAGTTCACTGATCGCGCCGCGTACATAGAGCGTCGGCAGTGCGATCTTCTCGGCAACCCCGTCGAGCCGGTCGGCCATTGCCGAAGTATCGAGCGTATCGAACAAGCGCACATCCCATTGCGCCTGCCCCGGCGCGAGCGTCGCCGCTTCGCGCAGCCGGTCGCCGACGCGCTGCGCCATCGCCGGGTCGACGTGAACAGGCGAGTCAACGAGAACCAGGCCCGACGCGAGAACCGCCGCGTCGCGTTCGAGCGCGGCGCTGGCGATCCAGCCACCCAGCGTCGAGGCGACGACGACGGGCCGCGTCCCCATTTGCGCAAGCACCGCGCGCAGATCCTCGACCAGCGATTCGAAATCATAGCGCCCGTCTTCGGGCCATTCGCTGCCACCATGGCCGCGCAGATCGAGGCTGATCACGCGGCGCCCCGCCTGTTCGAGCGCCTGTGCGACGCTGGACCACACCGTCCGCGTCTGCCCCGCCCCGTGAAGCAGAAGGACGGCAGGGTCGTTGTCGGAACCGAGCACCTCGGCTTCGAGCCGAACCCCTGCAAACCCGCGATATTCGACGATGCTCATTCCTGCTCCTTCTGCGTCGATCCGACTGGGGGCATGCCGGGGACCGATGCACCGCCCAGGTTCAACCATTCGTCGAACTGGTCCGACCGCCGCCGCATCATCAAGCGCGCGATATCCGCATCGCCGTCGATGATCGCGGCGCACAGGCTATGCTGCATCGCGCGTGTTCGCGCGCGCCGGTCGGCATCGGCGTAGAGGTCGCCGCCCTTTTCGTCGAGACCAAAGCTGTAGCCGATCTCGAGGATCAGTTCGACCACCGGGTTGCCGCTCATCTGCGACACCAGCCGGGCCATTTCGACTTCGGCGGCGATCAGGTCGCGCGGCGTGTCGCGCGCATCGATCGTCGAGACGAAGGCTTGCAGAGCCGCGACATCGGCGGCGCTGCGGTGGCGCGCCGCAGCAACGGCGGCTTCCTCGGACACCGGGCGGGTAACCTGAATCACGTGACCAAGGTTCGCGCCCTTCATGCGCAGGAAGCGCGCGAGCGACTGGATCGCGTCGCGCGCGTCGGGACGCTCGGCATAATAGCCGCCCTGCGCGCCGCGGCGGATGCTGATGAGGCGGTCGCGCTCAACCAGCTTCGCCGCCTGGCGGAGGGTTGGCCGGCTGACGCCGAAGCGGGTAAGCAGGTCGTCCTCGGCGCCCAAATGGGTGCCGGGATCAGAGGCGAGGCTGAGCTGTGAGAGTTGGCGAGCGGTTCGGCTGGCAAGGGTTTCAGCGCCGGTTCCGCGCTTCCGTTCGTGCTGAGCTTGTCGAAGCACTGTTCTTCCTTTCGGCATCCCCGCACATGAGCGGCCCCTTCGACAAGCTTGGGGCAACAGCATCGGGAGAAGATATTCAATCAGATATCTATTTAAGCCTCCTAAGACCTTATGTCCAGCTCCACTCGCTCTTGACTTATATAACTAGGTATCTTTTAATGCCGTAAAGACCGACAGTGAGTCGACAGGAGACACTGCATGAAACCCTTCATATTCAGCGCCGACAGCCACATCATGGAACCGGCAGACATCTTCCTCGACGGCCTGCCCGCATCGCTGAAGGATCATGCGATCCACGCGCGCAAGGAGGGTGAATATCTGATCACCGGAACCAGGGACAAGATCATCTATCGCCTGCGCGTCGGACAGCATCGCGAAAAGGAACTGGGCGATGCCCAGCGCAAGGGCATCCGCGAGATACCGGGACGGCTCGAGGATATGGAACTCGAAGGCATCGACGCCGAAATCTGCTTCCCGTCGCTCGGCCTGTGGCTCTATTGCCTCGACAATCCCGATGCTGAAGCCGCATCGGCGCGGCTGTACAACGACTGGAACGACGGTTTCCTCGGCGGCCATCCGAACCGTTTCGTGCGGTGCGGCATGCTGCCCGTGCTCGATTTTTCGAACACCCTCGCCGAACTCGATTATCTGGCATCAAAGGGCTTTACCGCCGCGATGCTGCCCGCGACCACACCGCAGGACTTGCCCAAATATAACAGCGAAGCGTGGGATCCGGTGTTCGCAAAGGCCGCATCGCTGGGCATCGTGTTCGTGATGCATACGGGCACGGGGCTGGAAAGCGTGATCGTCGAACGCGGTCCCGGCGCTGGGATCATCAATTACACCAACCAGATGAACGACGCACAGACGAGCGTGATGTATCTGGTGTCGGGCGGTGTGCTCGACCGCAATCCCGGCGCGAAAGTCGCTTTCATCGAAAGCGGCGCGAGCTGGCTCGTCGCGCTCGCCGAGCGGATGGACGAGGTGTCGGTCGCGCACGCGAACTTCGTCTTTCCCAAGCTTGGCCGCGCGCCGAGCCGGATTATCGACGACCAGGTCTGGGCCAGTTTTCAGCACGATCGCGGCTGCATCGCCGCGGCTGCGGCGGGACTGCCGGGCGCGAAGAATGTGATGTGGGGATCGGACTATCCGCATGCCGAAGGCACCTTCCCTGCCAGCCGCCGGATTGTCGACGAACTGTTCGAGGGGATGCAGGTCAGCGACGATGTGCGGCGGAATATCCTGGGACTGAACGCCGCGCGGCTGTTCGGGATCGCCCCGGTGGTGGTGACGAGCACGCAGGTGGCGGCATAAAAACCCTCCCCCCTTCCCCTCCCGCGTTCGGGAGGGAAGGTTCCGGTTACTCTGCAATCGGCCGCGCCGTCTTTCCGGCCATGATCGCCGCGATGCCGCCGACGAGCAGGCATCCCGACAGGATTGCCAGCGACGGCTGGAGCGACAGTTCGCCATAGTCCGGCGTGAACGCCTTGCTGAGATAGCCGGCGACCGTTCCGCCCAATCCGACGCCGGCCAGGCCTATGAACATGTTGATCGTGGCCGACATCGTCGCACGCATCTGGACCGGGACCTGCGCGAAGCAGAGCGCGATGATCGGGCCGAGGTGGAGCGTCATCATGAATTTGACGACGACGAAGCAGGCGAGCGCGACATAAGCGTTCCCTGCGAGCGCGAAGCCGACGCCGAAGGGAAAGGACAGCAGCAGGCCGATGCCCGCGAACCAGCCGTTGAAGCGCGGGTTCGCCTGGCCATATTTGTCGCTGACCCAGCCGGCGACGAGATTGCCGATGACCAGCCCCGCGGCCATCGCGCCGCCGAGCCAGAAGCCGGTTTCGGTCTTGTCCATCCCGTGCACGCGCTGGAAGAAGGAAGCCCCCCACAGGATGAAGGCGAAGCCGGTGAGCGGAACCATGCAGAGCAGCAGCCCGACCCAGCGCAGCGACGGGTTCGACGCCATGGTGCGCAGAACCTCGCCCAAGCTGGTCTGCGACGGTGCCACCGGTTCGGCCATCCCGCGGCGGCGCGGTTCGGCGGCGAGCAGGTAGACGGCGAGCCCGACGCCGAGGCCGGGCAGGCCGACGATCAGGAAGACGGCGCGCCAGTCGTACCATTGCGACAGCCAGCCCGCGAGCGCGAGCCCGCCCGAAAGGCCGACGGCATTGGCCGCAAGCATGATCGAGATGACCGTGGTGCGGCGGCCCTTCGGGAAAATATCGGTGAGCAGCGACAGGCCGGCGGGGCCGGCGCCGGCTTCCGCCGCGGCAAGCCCGATCCGCGCGAGCAGCATCTGCCAGAAGCTGTGCGCAAAGCCCGACACCGCGGTTGCGGCGCTCCAGATCGACACGCAGACCGCGATCACGACGCGCCGGTCGCCGCGATCGGCGTAGCGCGCGATCGGAAAGGCGGCGATCGCATAAAAAGCGGCGAAGGCGATGCCGGTGAGCAGGCCGAGCTGGCCGTCGTCGAGGCCGAGTTCGATCTTGATATCGTCCTGGAACAGCGTGAAAACCTGCCGATCGACATAGCTCAGGATCGCGACGATCACGAGCAGGCCGAGGGTCAGTCCGCGGCGGTTCGAACTTTCTGAAGACATGGCTTTTCCTTTCCCGGACAAAAAAGAGGGAGGTCCGGCCAAGGCCGTCCCTCCCCCAATGCTCCCGAGGGAGCGCCCTGTGATCCGAGGACCGACCGACATTCAGCCCATGGCGGCCTGCAAATGGCGCTTTTGCGAGCTTCCGATGCTCACGTACCGAAAGTACGCTGCGCTCCGGGTCTCGCAAAAACACCATTTTCGGCTCACCATGAACTGAATGTCGATCAGTCCTAGAATTTATAGCTCGCGGTCACGCCATAGCTGCGCGGTTCGTTGTACGAGGTGCCGATGTAGATGTTGCTGAGCAGCAGTGTGTATTGCTGTTCCTGGTCGTTGAGCAGATTCTTGCCCCACAGCGCGATTTCGAAATTCTTCTCGGGACCGAAGCTGAGCGCGGCGCGCGCGTTGAGGATACCGAGCGAACCCGACTGGGCGACCGCGGCGACCTGTGCCGCCTGTTCGGGCGTAAGGCCGAGCCCGCCGGGGGCAGTCGATGTGAACATGTTGGCGGGAATGTCGATCTGCGGCATCTTGCCCTGCCAAGCATAGACGACATTCGCATCAAACCCGACACTGCCAAGATCCTGCTTCAGGTTGGCACCGACCGAGAACTGCTTCTTGACGATGCCGATCAGCAGATAATCCTGCTTGTCGACGGTCACGATTTCCTGGTTCGGCGGCGATCCCGCGAGCGCCTTGCCTTCGTAGCGCGTATATTTCGGGTCGGTCAGCGCGCCCGAAGCGAAGATGGTGAAGCCCTTGGCGACTTCGAACGACGTATCGACCTCGACCCCCCAGGTTTCGGTATCGGCATTCTCGATCACCGTCTGGCTGATGCCGTTCGGCGCGAGGACCGGGCTGCGCTGCGCGCCCTTCACCTTGTTATGATAGCCCGCGACGTTGAACTTGCCGCGGCCGTCGAGGAAGGTCGTCTTGATGCCGACTTCCTGTTCGTAGACGAGTTCGGGATCGGCGGGGATCGAATCCTCGAGCGTCACCGTGCGCAACTGCATCGCGCCCGAACGATAGCCCTTGCTGTGCTTGGCATAGATCAGGATATCGTCGCTAAGGTCGAAATCGACGCCCGCCGTGTACGACAGGTTGGTGAAGGTCTTCTGCCGCGAGCGGAGGCACGGAAAGGCAACCGTCGATGGCGTACAGCGGACGAAGACATCGCTGTTGTTCGCGACGTCGCCGGTCTGGGTGATCACGCGGCGATCGTCGATCGAATAGCGCAGACCGCCGGTGAAGCGCAGCCGGTCGGCGAGCTTGTAATTGACCTGGCCGTACATGCCGAAGCTGTCGTTATCGAGCGTACCCGAAAAGTTCGACCAGTTGGCCGCGCCGACGAATTCGGGCGCGACCGTCGGGCCGGCGGCGAATTTGCCGTTGAACAGGTTCGAGCGCGACTGATCGAAGCCGGTTTCGCGGAAATAGGTGATGCCCGTGGCGAAATTCAGCCGGTCATCAAAGGCGGTGCCGGTGAGCTGCATTTCGGACGAATATTGCTTCAGGTTCTGCGTTCCCTCGGTGAAATGGCCGACGACGCTCGACCCGTCGAGGTCAAGGAGGTTGCGGCTCTGGACACCGCGATAGCCGTTGATCCAGCGTACCTGCCCGAAGCTGGTGTCGAGGATGAATTTGGCAAGATAGGTCTGCGTCTTCGTCTTATTGAAGATGCCGCGCGAGTTGGCGCCGGCAACGGCCGATGGCGGGGTGACGGAGACAAGATTCTCGTTGCCGCCGAACTGGTCGCGGTCGGTCGCGGCCTGTCCGTCGACGATCGGCTTGGCGGGGCCGAAGGCGGCGGGCGCGTTGAAGAAGAGATTCTGACGCGCCGGGCCGTCGATGTCGGTGTCATACCATTCACCCGACAGGATGACCTCGAACGTCTCGGTGGGCTTCCAGCCGACCTTGACGCGGCCGTTGATCGTTTCGCGGCCTTCGTATTTCTTGCCGGTGTCGACGTCGGTCTTGTAGCCGTCACGCTTCTGATAATAGAGCGCGCCGCGGATCGCGAGGCTGTCCGAAAGGCCGAGGTTGAGCACCGCCTGCCCGGTGCGTTCGTCGAAGCGGCCATAGGTCGCGCTGATGCGGCCCGAGATTTCGTCATAGCGCGGATCGGCGGTCTTGATCAGCACCGCGCCCGCCGAGGTGTTGCGGCCGAACAGCGTGCCCTGCGGCCCCTTGAGCACCTGGACGCTTTCGACATCGACGAGTTCGACGTTGAGGCCATAGGCGCGCGCGACGTACATTTCGTCGAGATAGGTGCCGACCGACGGTTCGAGCGTCGCAATATTGTCGTTCTGGACCTGTCCGCGCATCGCGAGCGAGAAGGCGGTCGGATTGTTGCCGGCGCCGCGAATGTTGAAGCCGGGGGTGAAGGTCGCGATATCCTCGACCTTGTTGATCCCCTGCTCTTCCAGCTTCGCGCCGCTGAACGCGGTGATCGCGATCGGCGTGTCCTGGATATTTGCATCCTGCTTGGTCACCCCGATGACGACGATCGCGTCGTCGTCATATTGCGTCTCTTCGGGGGCCGCCTGGGCAAAGGCGGGGGTGGCCGAAAGCGCAATCGCACCGAGCGAGACCGCCGCAAGCAATCGGGCCGAATCGCGATTCTGCTTGAAAATCATGGTCAACATCCTCCCCACGAGGCTTCCTGGCGTCCTCGCTTGCCCAGTTATATAACTAAGTCTAATAAGCTAGACAAGTGGATTACGCTTTCCGTTGCGGAAAGCGTAAAAAATTCCGTCAATCGCGCGCTTTCGGCAACAAAGCTGCAAGTGCGGGAACATCGGCCAATGCGCGCAGCACATCGTTGAGATGCGTGCAGCCGATCGTTCCGACCAGCGTATCGAGCACCGCCTGGCGAAATTCGCCGACATGCTGCCCGACCATCCGCGATGCCTTCATCGATGCGCCGGGGCATTCGCGAAACGGCAGGATCAGCGGCAGCGCCTGCAGCGACAGCAAGCTTCCCTCCGCCTCGTCGATTTCGGCATAGATACGATATTCGTGGATCGCGGTGCGCGTCCCCTGCGGATTGGGTCCGCTGTCCTGGAAACCCGCATCGACTTTCAGCACGCCTTCGGCCCGCCAGACATCGATCCGCCGCGCCCGGCGCGCCTGCGGGCGGCCCTGTTGCACCGCCAGTTCGTGCCAGCCGATCGGGTCGTCGGGGTTCGCGAGCGGGCCGACGTCGGTCGCCGACTGATCGCTGTGGTCGACGCTGCCGTCTTCGGCCAGCGAACTGCCGCCTTCGGTGAACCCGGTGCAGATATTGACCATGCGGCCCTTGTTGCCGCCGGTCGATCTGGTGCGGTTCGCGACCATGCGGCTATGCCAGTCGTCGGTCCAGCGCGACCATATCCATCCCGCGACCAGGCTGGCGCCCGCGAAATCGTCGAGCACCTGGAACAGCGGCGTCCCGCGGAGGTCCCCGAGCACCTCGGCCAGCGCCGTCCGGCTCGCACCGCCGGCGCGCACCCCGACCATCTCCTGCGCACGCGGATGATCGTTCGAAATCGCGATTTCCATGATCTCGCGCAGCGGCGAGGCCTTGATCCGGAATTCCCCGCTTGCGAGTTCGACCGGATCGCCCGCGAACGGAGTCAGCAGATCACGCGCGCGGCCGGTCATGACCCACGGTTCGCCAAAGCCGTCCGGCCAGTCGGAATCGATCGAGGTCGTGCGGCGGATCGATCCCGGACGGCGCAGCGGCGCGGGGCCGGCGGACTGGCGTGCGAAGGGAAATTGCTGCGGTGCGTTCAAATCATCATTCCTATTTGGGCGGCATGCGGATCGCGCCGTCGAGGCGGAGGTTCTGCCCGTTGAAATAGCTGTTGCGCGCGAGTTCGAGTACCAGCGATCCGAACTCCTCGGGCTTGCCGAGGCGTTTCGGGAAGGGGACCGACGCCGCCAGACCTTCGAAGATCGCGGGTGCCTTGTCCTTGACGGCAAGCATCGGCGGGGTCGCGAAGATGCCGGGCATGATCGAATTGACGCGGATGCCGACATCCATCAGATCGCGCGCCATCGGCAGCACCAGCCCGTTCACCCCGGCTTTGAGCGAGCCATAGCCGACCTGCCCGACCTGCGCATCCTGCGCCGCCGCCGACGCGGTAAGGACGATCGAGCCGCGCTCGCCATCCGCGTTCAGCGGTTCGGCATTGGCCATGCCGAGCGCCGCGAGCGAGGCGAGACGGTAGCTGGCGATCAGGATGCCTTGCGCCGAGAAGGCATAATCGTCGGTCGAATAGCGGACATAGCCGCCCGACGCCTTGTCGTAGCGGACGGTCTTGCCGCCCTTCGAAATCTGCGCGCAGTGGACGAGGATGCGTTCCTGCCCATGCGCGGCGCGGGCGGTGTCATAGCCCGCGACGACGCTGTCCTCGCTGGTGATGTCGACCTTGCAGAAGGTGCCGCCGATCGCGTCGGCGACGGCCTTTCCGCCCTCTTCATTCACGTCGAAGATGACGACCTTCATGCCCGCGCCGGCGAGCGCCTCGGCGCTTGCGCGGCCGAGCCCCGAAGCGCCGCCGGTGACCACTGCCGCAATATCCTTGTCGAGTTTCATCGCGCCATATTCCTTTGCTTGCTAATCATTGCAGAACTTCAAGATTGCCGCCATCCACAACCAGCACCTGGCCCGTGATGAACCCGGCGCGATCGGAGCAGAGGAAGGCGGCGGCCGCCGCCATATCCTCGGGCGTTCCCATGCGCGGGACCGGGTAGGCGCTGGTGCGCTCGGCGATATGTTCGTCGTAGGTTTGGCCCTGTTCGGCGGCGATCTTCGTGAACACCGCCTTGAACTGCGGCGTCGCGATCGCGCCGGTGCCGAGCGTGTTGACGGTGATCCCCATCGGGCCGAGTTCGGCCGAGATCGTTTTCGACAGCGCGAGCGCGCCGACGCGGTAGGTATTCTGCGCGGCGCGCGCGAGTTTGCGGTGCGGTGCCTTCACCGAATTGGTGCCGATGGTGAGGATGCGGCCCCAGCCCTGTTTTTGCATATGCGGGATCACGGCCTGTACCGCCCAGCGGAAGGCCATGACATTGTTGGTGTTCGCGGCGGCGAAGGTGTCGTCGTCGACTTCGAGAAAGCTGCCCTTGGGGCCGGAATCGACGTTGAAGATCAGGATATCGGGCGGTGCAAAGGCGTCGGACGCGGCCTGCACCGCCTTGGCGATGCCGTCCTTGCTGGTGCAGTCGGCGGAAATGCCGATCGCGTCGCCGCCCGCGGCCGCCACTTCGGCGACCGCATCGTCGATCGTCGCTTGGGTGCGCGCGGCGATGACGGTCCTGCAACCCTCGCGCGCGAATTCATGTGCACAGCCGAGGCCGATGCCTTTGGAGCCGCCGAAGACGAGCGCGACCTTGCCCTTGATTCCGAGATCCATGTCAGGGCGCCTTTCCTTGCTGGAGCTTGAGCCGGTCCTGGAGGATATCGTTCCGTCCCGGCGACGCGGCGACGGTCGAGCCGCCGTCCATCTTGATCGTCGTGCCGGTGATATAGTCGGAGCGCGCCGAGGCGAGGAACAGGCAGGCGTGCGCAATATCGGCGGGGGTACCCGGGCGCCCGACGGGGACCGTCGCACCATAGGCGGCCAGCCCTTCCTCGCCGAGCACCGCTTTCGCGCGGTCGCTGGCGACGAGGCCGGGGTTGATCGCGTTGACCGTGATCCGCTCGCCCACCACGTCGCCCGCCGCGGCGCGAATGAAGGCGTCGAGCGCCGCCTTCGCCATGCCATAGGCGGTCATGTTCGGGACGACGTTGAAAGTACCGTTGATCGAGCCGATCGCGATGAAGCGGCCGCCATCGCGGGCCTCGGCCAGATGCGGGCGCGCCGCATCGAGCAGCCACCAGGCCGCCTTGGCGATGCTGGCGAAGCCCGCCTCCAATCGTTCGTCATCGACATGGCCGAGCCCGCCGTGCGGGATGTCGGCGGCGGCGTGGACGACGATGTCGACGCCGCCGAACGCCTGCACCGCCGCGGCGACGAGCGCGCGGCAATCGGCATGCTTCGCGATATCGGCGGCGAAACATTCGGCGATGCCGCCGGCCTTTTCGATCTCGGCCTTCACATCCTCGGCATAGGAAATGGTACGCGCGCCGAGCATCACCTCGGCGCCGGCGGCGGCAAAGGCTTTCGCGATGCCGCGCCCCACGCCGCGGCCGCCGCCGGTGACGATCACGACCTTGCCCGCATAATCTTCCATCAGCCTGCCTCCTCGAAAAGCGCCCGCAGCCCCGGCGCCGATGGCTTCATCGACGGGGTGCGCGGGAAGTCGGACACGATGCGGATATGGACGGGGACCTGATAGGCGATCAGCCGGTCCCTCAGCCATGTCCTGAGGTCGTTCGTCGCGGGCGCGTCGACCCCCTGTTTGAGGATGATCGCCGCCGCCGGCACCGCGCCGAGCCGCGCGTCGGGCACGCCGACGACCGCCGCTTCGCGGACCGCGGGATGGTCGCTCAGCGCCTGCACGACATCGTCGGGGTGGATCTTGAAGCCGCCGCGGATGATGGCATTGTCGGCGCGGCCGCGGATGAAGAGGAAGCGGTCGGCGTCGAGCATGGCGCGGTCGGTGGTGCGCAGCCATTCGAGGCCGTTGCCAAGCTGCGCGCCCTTGATCTCGAGCAGTCCCTCGTTGCCCGGGGGCAGGATGGCGCCGCTGTCCGGATCGACGATCCGCGCGTCGATATCGGCGTGGACGCGGCCGACGGCCCCGCGCTTTTCGGTCCAGCGGGCGCGGAAATCGTCGATCGTCCAGCCGGCGATCGCACCCGCGAATTCGGTGGCGCCGTAATTGGCACAGATCGGGATGTCATATTTGGCGAGGAAGGCATCGACGAGATCGGGCGAAAGCGGCGCGGTGCCCGCGATCAGCGTGCGCAGGCTCGAAAGGTCGGCGGGATCGACATCGGCGTCGAGCAGCATGCGCACCGCCGAGGGCACCGCGGGGGCGACTGCCGGACGGTTGCGCTTGACCGCACCGACCCAGGCATCGACGCTGAATTTTTCGAGCAACGCGATCTTGCGCCCCGCGGCAAGCGCGCCGATGCAGCCGTAGATGCCGCCGATATGGGTGAGCGGGTTGACGATCATCGTGCAGCCGGAGTTGAGCCGCGGCGGATCGTCGAAGCTGCGTCCGCGCTCATAGCGGGTGAAGCCGCGAAAGCTGGCGTCGAAGGACGCGCGGCTCAGCGGCACGCGCTTGGGGGTGCCGGTCGTGCCGCTGGTGAGCATCTCGACCGCGACGCCGGGCGAGGTCTGGATGATGGTGCCGATATCGTCCCGCACGACGCGCGCGCCTTCGAGCCGCGGGCCGATTTCGATGACCGCCGACCCGGCGCGCGCCAAGGCTTCGGCAAGGCCGGGACGCGCGAGATCGGTCGCGTCGGCGATCACAGCGGGCAGGCCCAGCCCTTCGACATCGGCGAATAATTTGTCGTCGGGCAGGATCGGGTTGAGCGTGACGAGGCAGCGGTCGGTCGAAAGCACCGCGACGATCGCCGCGACATGGCCGGGGCGGTTGCGCAGCATCACCCCGACGCGCGCATCCTCGGGCAGCCCCATCGCGCCCAGCGCGTCCTCGATCGCACGCACGGTGTCAGCAATCTGGCGCCAGCTATAGTCCGTGCCTTCGAAATCGATCTGGGTCCGGTCGGGATCGAGCGCCATGATCGTGCGCAATTTTTCGGTCATCAATGCCATCAGAGCGCAAGCCCGCCGCTTGCTTCGATCACCTGCCCGGTCACCCAGCGCGCATCGTCGCCGAGCAGCATCATGACCGCGCCCGCGATATCGTCAGCTTCGCCGAGGCGGCCCATCGGCGTATGTTTCGCCGTCGCCTCGTCCCAGCCGGGCTGTTCGCGTAGCGCAGCGATGAACTCGGTCGCGACCGCGCCGGGGGCGATGCAGTTGCAGGTGATCTGACGCTTCGCGACCGCCAGCGCGGTCGAGAAGGTCAGGCTCTGGATCGCCCGCTTGGTCATCGCATAGCTCGCCGCGAACGGCTGGCCGACCTTGCCCGACATCGAGCCGATGTTGACGATCCGCCCGCCGTCGCGAAGCCGCGGCAGCGCGGCTTGCGTCACGAAATGCGGTCCCTTGACATTGACCGCGAACAACTCATCGAACAGTTCCTCGCCCGCCCCCTTCAGCGTCCCGTCGCGCCCGCCGCGGCCGACGCCGGCGTTGTTGATCAGGATGTCGAGATTGGGCGCGCCGCCGAACGCCGTATCGCACGCGGCAAATAATGCTTCGATCCCGGTGAGGGTCGAAACATCGGCCCCTACTGCCAACGCCTTGCCGCCCAGTGCCTCGACCTCTGCCGCAAGGGCTTCGGCGGCGGCGCGGCTTCCCGCATAGTTGATTGCGACATGCGCGCCCGCCTGCCCCAGCCGCCGCACGATCGCGGCGCCGATCCCGCGCGAGCCGCCGGTGACGAGCGCGGTCTTGCCCGCAAGGCTCGTCACAGGAACAGCCCCCCGCTCGCTTCGACGATCTGGCCGGTGACCCATTGCGCCTCGTCGCGGCAGAGCATCATCACCGCACCCGCGATATCCTGAGGCACGCCGAGGCGTTTCATCGGGGTGAGCTTCGAGGTCGCTTCGGCCCAGCCCGGCTTTTCGGCGAGCGTCTTGTTGAATTCGGTATCGACCGCGCCGGGGGCGACGAGGTTGCAGGTAATGCCGCGCGGGCCGACGACGACCGCGGTCGACATGGTGAGGCTCTGCAGCGCACGCTTGGTCGCCGCATAGGCGGCGAAAGGCGGCAGCGCCGAACGGCCGCCGAGCGAACCGATGTTGACGATACGGCCGCCGTCGCGGAGGCGCGGCAGGCAATATTGGGTGATGAAGTGCGGCGCCTTCTGATTCACCGCGATCATGCGGTCGAACAATTCCTCGCTGCATTTGGTCAGGCTGCCCGTATCGCCCTCGCCGCCGACCCCGGCGTTGTTGACGAGAATGTCGAGATTGGGCGCGCCGCCGAATACCGCATCGCATGCGTCGAGCATCGACCGGATGCCACCCAGCGTGCCGACGTCGGCCTGCACCGCGAAGGCTTTTCCGCCCGCCGACTCGATCTTAGCGACGAGCGCCTCGGCGGCGTCGCGGCTGCCCGCATAATTGACCGCGACATGCGCCCCGGCCTCCGCGAGTCGGCGCACGATCGCGGCGCCTATGCCGCGCGATGCGCCGGTGACGAGCGCGGTCTTTCCGCTGAGTTCCATCGTTCCATCTCTCCCCATCGCTTTCGACATAATTGACTTAGTTATATAACTGATGCAAGCTTTACCGAAAAGAAGATGGGAGCGGCATGTGTCCGAATTGATCCTGAGCGAGCGCGAGGGTGCCCTGCGCATCCTGACGCTGAACCGGCCCGACCGGCACAATGCGATGGACGACGCAATGTCGGCATTGTTCCGCGCGGCGCTCGACGAAGCGCTCGACGAGAGCGAGAGCAGCACGATCCTGATCCGCGCCGCGGGGAAGAGCTTCTGCTCGGGACGCGACACCCAGGTGCTGGGCCGCCGGGCACGCGATGAGAGCGATTTCCATTTCGTCCGCCGCCACCAGGAAGGCCGCCTGCGGATGCAGGAATCGGCCAAGCCGATCGTCGCGGCGCTCAAAGGGGGAGCGATCGGCGGCGGGTGCGAACTCGCGCTCGCCGCCGACGTCCGTATTGCCGACACGACGCTGAAGATGGCGCTGCCCGAAATCCTCTATGGCGTGCTGCCCGATACTGGCGGCACGCAGATGATGACCGCGCTGATCGGCCCGTCGCGGACCAAATATATGGTGATGAGCGGAAAGCCGATCGACGCCGCGACCGCACTCGAATGGGGCGCGGTCGATTTCGTCGTGCCGCCTGAGGAACTCGACGCCAAGGCGCTGGAGGTCGCGCACGATATCGCCGCCAAGCCGCCGATCAACCTCGCACTGGCGAAGGAACTGGTCAATCTGATGCATGGCCCGACGATCCGCACCGGCACCCGCGCCGAACTTTATGCGCAATCCTATCTGTTCAAGACCGACGATTATCAGGAAGCCCGCGCCGCGCACCGCGAGAAGCGCGCGCCAAGCTATAGGGGAAAATAGGATGGCGCTGCCCGCTCCGCCGCCGCCCGGCGCCAAAGCGCTGCCCGATGGAAGCTATGACGGACAGGTTATCGCGGTGACCGGCGGCGGCACCGGCCTTGGCAAGGGCATGGCGGTGGAATTCGCGCGGCTGGGCGCAAAGGTCGCGATCCTTAGCCGCAAACCCGGCCATCTGGAGGCAGGGCTCGCCGCGATGCGCGACGTCGGGGCCGAGGCGATTGCCGTTGCCTGTGACGTGCGCGATCCCGACGCGATCGCCAAGGCCTTTGACGAGATCGAGGCCAAGCTGGGGCCGGTCGATGTGCTGATCAACAATGCCGCCGGCAATTTCCCGGCGCCCGCCGAGGAGATGACACCGAACGGGTTTCGCACCGTCGTCGATATCGTCCTCAACGGCACCTATAATTGCAGCCGCGAATTCGCGCTGCGGCGGCTGGCGGCGGGGTTGCCGGGCGCGATCCTGAACATCGGCGCGACCTATAGCTGGACGGGCGGCCCCGGCACTGCGCACAGCGCGGCGGCAAAGGCCGGGGTGACCAATTTGACGCAGAGCCTTGCGGTCGAATGGGCACCCGACGGCATCCGCGTCAATTGCATCGCGCCGGGCCGCTTTCCGCACGACGACTTGCCCGGTCATATGACGCGCCACCGCGAGGGCGAACGCGGCGACAATACGATTCCGGGCATGCGCGTCGGCGAAGTGCGCGAACTGGGCTGGGCCGCGACCTTTCTCTGCTCGCCCTATGCGGCTTACATCAGCGGGCACATTTTGGTCGTCGATGCCGCCAACTGGCTGCGGCGCAGCCTGGTGATGCCCGAGTTCGTGCCGATCCGCGAACAGTTCGGCAAGCGCGCGATGGAAAGCGGCAGCGCGAAGGACGCGATCGCGAAGACGCGCGGAGACCGGGCATGAACGACGCACCGCTTATCCTGCGCGACGATGCCGGAGGGATCGCAACGCTGACGCTTAACCGCCCCGAAAAACGCAATGCGATCAACCGCGACCTGTTCCGCCAGTTCCGCGGCCATATCCGTGATATCGAGAGTGTAGGCGACGCTATCGGGCTCGTCGTGATCACCGGCGCCGGCGGACACTTCTGTGCGGGACATGACCTCAAATCGCCGCCGCATGCCGACGCGCTCGGCTGGTTGCGGCAGGAGATGCTGATCCTCGAAACACTGACCAAGCTGCACCAGCCGGTGATCGCGAAGGTCCGGGGCAGTTGCTATACGGGCGGGCTGGAATTCGCGCTTTCGGCCGATTTCATCATCTGCGGTGCCAGCGCGCGCTTCGCCGATACGCATGGCAAATGGGGCCTCGTTCCAGGCTGGGGCATGTCTCAGCGGCTGCTGCGGCGTGTGGGTCAAGCAAAAGCGCTCGAAATGATGCTGACGTGCCAAGCCTATACCGGCGCGGAAGCCGCCGCGATGGGGCTCGCGAACTTTTGCGTTGCCGATGACCAGCTCGACGCAAAGGTCGCCGAGCTCGCCGCGTTGATCCTCGGCAACAGCCGCCACAGCAATGCCGAGAACAAGCGGCTGATCTACGAGACCGACGGGTTCGCCCTCCACACCGGCCTCAGCCATGAGTTGATGCGCAATGCGGGTTTCGATCCGGCGATGCGCCAGAAGGGCGAGCCGATCGCCGCTGCGAAGAAGCCCGGCTGATGGACATTGGCTTCTCCCCTGCAGAAATGCGGTTTCGCGAAGAATGCTGCGACTGGCTGCACGCCAATGTGCCCGTCGAAAAACGCCCGCTCGATGCTGCCGATGCGATCGGTTTCGACAAGGCGTGGCAGCGGCGATTGTTCGATGCCGGCTGGGCCGGGATCAACTGGCCGGTCGACTATGGCGGGCGCGGGCTGTCGATCGTCCAGCAGGTCATCTGGCTGGAGGAATATGCGAAAGCGCATGCACCGTGGATCGGCGCCAATTTCGTCGGCATCAACCATGGCGGCCCGACCTTGATCCTCAACGCGAGCGAGGAGCAGAAGGCGTATCATCTGCCGCGTATCCTGAAGGGCGAAGCGATCTGGTGCCAGGGTTTTTCAGAGCCGGGTGCGGGATCGGACCTGGCGGGGATCAAGACGCGCGGGCGAATCGAGGGCGACGAACTGGTCATCAACGGGTCGAAGATCTGGACGAGTTTTGCGCAGGTCGCCGACTGGCAGGAACTGGTGCTGCGCACCGAAGAGGGATCGCGGCGGCATGCGGGGCTGAGTTGGGCCATCTGCGACATGCACGCGCCCGGGATCACGATCCGCCCGATCCGCAAGATGTCGGGGCTGACCGAATTCGCCGAGGTCTTCTACGACGATGTGCGCATTCCGCTGGCCAACGTCGTCGGCGGGCTCGGCAACGGGTGGAAGGTCGCGATGTCGACCTTGAGTTTCGAACGCGGCACCGGTTTCATCGCCGATCAGGTCAAGCAGAGCCAGGAGATCGAGGAGCTGATCGCCGCGGCGCGCGCGAACGGGATGATCAAGGACGATCGCATCGCCGACAGCCTGGCGCAGCTTCGCGCCGAAGTCGCGGCGGTGCGCGCGATGACCTACCGCAATATTTCGCAGGTCGTGCGCAGCGGGCAGCCGGGGCCCGAAGCGTCGGTGATCCGGCTCTTCACCTCCGAACTCGGCCAGCGGCTCGAACGCATGGCGGTAATGCTGGCGGGCGAGGACCTGCTCGATTTCGCTTATGGCGACGACAATATGGTGCAGGATTATCTGCGCGGCTTCGCCGCGACGATCGCGGGCGGCACGGCGCAGATCCAGCGCGACATCATCGGCGAGCGGCTGCTCGGCCTGCCCAAATCGCGATGACTGCGGAGCGGGCATCGCGCCCCGGCGCAGGCCGGGCCCCGAAAACGAAAGTAATCCGATGGACCTGACCCCGAATGGCGAGCAGATCGCGTTTCAGGCCGCGACCGCCGACTGGTGCCGCGACCATATGCCGCTGGAGCAGGCGCGCGCGCGACCGGACGGCCTGTGGGATCAGCTCGAAGCAATGGGACTGCCGCGGATCACGGCGCCCGAGGCGAACGGCGGACTGGCACTTGATCATGCGACCGAAGCGCTTGTCTTTGCCGAGCTTGGCCGCGTCCTTGCGCCGATCGGCCTGCTTTCCTCGGCGGTCGCGAACCGTTGGTGTGCGGCGCCATCCGGCGGCAAGGTGGCGCTGGCGCTCACGGTCGACGCGCCCGGGCCGCTGCGCGTGCTCGATCCGGTGGACGCGGCGGCGGTGCTGATGCCGCAGCCGGGATCGGTGCGCGTCTTCGCTATTTCCGATCGCCCCGCCGCGCATCGGCCGACGATCGACCTGTCGACGATGCAGAGCCGGCAGGAGTGGGCGGCGGCGGCGTGGATCGCGGATGATATTCGCGCTCCCCTCCACCTCCAGCTCCTTGCCGCGGCGTTCGCGGTCGGCTGCGCCGACGCAGCGCGCGACATGGCGGCGGAATATGCGAAACTGCGCGAGCAGTTCGAGCGGCCGATCGGCTGGTTCCAGGCCCTGAAGCACATCTGCGCCGACATGGCGGTGCGCGCGGCGGTGGCGCGATCGCAACTCTATTATGCCGCCTGCGCGCTCGATGCGAACGAAGCCGATGCGGCCTTTCATGTTGCAGCAGCAAAGCGGCTTGCCGATCAGGCCGCGCTCGAAAACGGCCGCGCCAATATCCAGGTCCATGGCGGGATCGGGATGACCGACGAAGCGCACCCGCACCTCTGCCTGAAGCGCGCCCATTTGCTGCAGTTCATCGCGCCCGCCGCCAGCGCGGCGCTGCTCGCGGCCTGAACGATGTCACTCGTCGACGATGGCCTGAAATTCCTTTTCCAGCCATCGGCGCACGCCCGGATCGACGCGCCCCGCGAACTCGGCGAGCGGAAGCTGGTCGCGGTAGGCGAAGAAGCCGAGCGAGACCATCATGAAGCGCGCCGCCTTCACATCGGCGTCCTTGCCGCCGAACCAATGTTTCAGCGGCTCGAACACCCGTTCGCGCAGCAGCCGCTGCGCCACCGCGCGCGCTTCGCTGTCCGATGCGGCGCTGAACATCATCGGCAGCGGGCTGACCCGATCCTCGTCGTCGGCGAAGCGCGCCATGATCCCCTTGCCGAATTCCTCCTTCGGCAAGTCGGTCATCATCCGCGTGTTGAGCGTCGCGTCGAGCGCCGCCTCGAACAGCTTGAGCTTGCCGCCGAAATAGCGGCTGACGAGCGAGGGATTGACGCCGGCGCGCGCGGTGATGTCGCGCACCCCGGCCTCGGCGAAGCCCTTTTCGGCGAAGATTTGCTGCGCAGCAAAAAGGATCGCCTGCCGCGTCCGGTCGGCGTCGCGTGCGCGCGTGTCGGTAATCGTCGTGGCCATGCTGTCTCCCCGTTGACTCAATATGTAAACCGTCGTTTACTTATGCGCAAGAGGAGAGGATAGATGACCGAGTCGCAAGCGCAACCGGTGCGTTCGCCGGTGCATGAATTCGACTATATCGCCGACCCCGGCGTGCTCGCCGATTGCCATGCACGTTACTGGGAGCTGAAGGAGACCGCGCCGCCGGTCTTCTGGACCAATGCCCATGGTGGCCACTGGGTGTGCAACACCGGCGCGGCGGTGCAGCATGTCGTGCGGCATCCCGAGATATTCTCGAGCCGCTATCTGTCGATCCCGCCCAACCCCGACCAGCCCAGGATGATCCCCGAAATGCTCGATCCGCCCGAGCATCGGCCATACCGGCAAATGCTGCGCCCCTTCTTCGAATCGAAGGCGATCGAACCGCTCGAAGACCGCGTCACGGCTTGGACGGCCCAGCTGCTCGACGACGTCGCCGCCAAAGGTCAATGCGAGTTCGTCGAAGCGATCGCCTCGCGGCTGCCGGTTGCGGTGTTCATGGAATTGTTCGGCTTTCCGATGGAGAAATTCGAGGAGTTCCGCGGCCTCGTCACCGGATTTTTCAACTCGCAGGCGAGCAATGAAGTCCGCAACAATCTGGCGCAGCAAATCGTCGGCCATCTGGGCGAGCTGATCCAGCAGCGCATGGCCGAACCCCGCGACGACATGATTTCGAAGATCATCGCCAGCGACGTCGACGGGCGCCGGGTGACGTTCGAGGAGCTGATGTCGATCGGCTTCCTGATGTTCCTCGCCGGGCTCGACACGGTGACCAATGCGATGAGTTTCGGCATGCGGCACCTCGCGCACGACGATGCGCTGCGCCAGCGGGCGATCGACGATCCCGCCGTGATCCCGAACCTGGTCGAGGAATTGCTGCGCCGCTATGCGTTCGTCGCGACGCCGCGCTACATCATGACGGATACCGAGCTGGAGGGTGTCAAGCTGCCCGCCGGTGACTGCATCCTCGCGCCGCTGCCGCTCGTCGGCTGGGATGAAGGACTGACCGAGGACCCGAAGACCGTGTCGGTCGAGCGGCAATTTTATCGCCACGCGGCATTCGGATCGGGCATCCACACCTGCCTTGGCCTGCACCTCGCGCGGATGGAGCTGATCGTCTTCTACCGCGCCTGGTTCGGCCGCATCGGCCATTTCCGGCAAATCACCACGGGCGACGAAAGCTGCCGCGGCGGCAGCGTGATGGCGCTCGAACATTTGCATCTGGCGTGGAACGCCTGACAATTTCAATGGGAGACAAGATGATGGCCAGCGCACCCGCAGTTCACCTGCACCTGGGACATGAGCAACGCACGAACGGCACCGGCGGGACGCACCCGCATCTGCATCCGGTCAAACAGGTCGTGCAGGCCGATATCCCGCTTGCCGGGGCGCGCGAGGTCGAGGAAGCGGTTGGCAAGGCGGCGGCGGTACAGGAAGACTGGCGCCGTACACCGCCCGAGACGCGGCGCGACATATTGAACCGGCTTGCCGACCTGCTCGAGGCGAACAAGGCGAAGCTGGCCGAAATGGCGGCGCTCGACGGCGGCACGACCTTGATGGTCGGCGAGCGCGGGGTCGACAGCGCGGTCGGCTGGACGCGTTATTATGCGGGCTGGTGCGACAAGATGTCGGGCGAGTTGATCAGCACTTTCGATACGCGCGGTGAACTCAGCTACACCGTGCCCGAACCGATCGGCATCGTCGGGATCATCATCACCTGGAACGGGCCGTTGATCTCGCTCGGCATGAAGGTCGCGGCGGCGCTCGCGGCAGGCAATTGCGTGATCTGCAAGCCTGCCGAAATCACCCCCTTCGCGCCCGAAATGTTCGCGCAGCTGTGCAAGCAGGCGGGGGTACCCGATGGCGTATTGTCGATCCTGCCCGGCAATGCCGAATGCGGCGAGGCGATCGTCCGCAACAAGAAGATCCGCAAGATCAGCTTCACCGGCGGACCGATCACCGCGCGCAAAATCCTGATCGCCTGCGCCGAGGAGATCAAGCCGAGTGTGATGGAACTGGGCGGCAAATCGGCGAGCCTCGTCTTTCCCGATTGCGATTTGCAGGCGGCGGCCGAGCGCGCGGTGTTCTGGACCGTCGGCTGCCTGTCGGGCCAGGGCTGCGCCCTCCCCACCCGCCAGCTGGTCCACGCCGACGTCTATGACGATTTCGTCGCGCGGCTCAAAGCGATCATCGGCCAGTTCAAAGTCGGCGACCCGATGGATCCGACCGTCGCGGTCGGGCCGGTGATCAACAAGGCGGCGGTCGACCGCATCCTCGGCATGTTCGACCGCGCCAAGGCCGACAAGGCCGCGACCTTCCTGCTCGGCGGCGGACGCTGCGGCGGCGAATTGGCCGACGGCAATTTCATCGAGCCGACGCTGATCGTCGACGCCGATCCCGACCATGAAATCAGCCAGGTCGAGATTTTCGGCCCCGCCGTCGTGGTGATGAAATTCCATGACGAGGAAGAGGCGATCGCGATTGCCAACAACAGCGAATATGGCCTCGCCGCGATGATCCAGTCGAACGACCTGCAACGCGTCCACCGGATTTCGGAACGGCTCAACGCCGGCGGCGTCTATGTCAACGGCGGCTTCCAGATCAATCCCTACACCCCCTTCGGCGGCATCGGCATCTCGGGCTTCGGTAAGGAAGGCGGCAAGGCCGGGATCGACGAATTCGTCCACTATAAGACGGTCACCATCGGCATCGGCGCCCCGATCTTTCCGAAGCAGGAAGCGTGAGCATGGCCGATTTCACCAACGACCAGTTCGGGCTGGACGGCAAGGTCGCGATCGTCACCGGCGCCGGCGGACGCGGCAACAGCATCGGGCGCGCCTATGCGGTCGGGCTTGCCAATGCGGGGGCGAGCGTCGTCGTCGCCGATCTCAACCAGGAAGGCGCCGAGCGCGTCGCTGGCGAGATCGCCGCGGCGGGCGGCAAGGCGATCGCCGTACAGGTCGATATCGCCGATGAGGCATCGGTCGCGGCGATGATGAAGGCGGTGAAAGCCGCCTTCGGCGGGCTCGACATCCTCGTCAACAATGCCGCGCTGATGGTCGAGGCGGTGGGCACTCCCGCGATCCAGACGAGCATCGCCGATTTCGACAAGCTGATGCGCGTCAACCTGACCGGGGCGCTGATCTGTTCGAAGGCGGCGGTGCCATTGTTCCAGGCGCGCGGCGGCGGCAAGATCGTCAACCAGCTATCGGCGGGCGGCTTTCCGGCGCAGACGACCTATGGGATCAGCAAGGTCGCGCTGCTCGGCCTCACGACGACGCTGGCGACCGAACTCGGGCCGATGAACGTCAACGTCAATGCGATCGCGCCGGGGATGACGATGTCCGACGCCGGCAAGGCGCTGACCCCCGACGAGAGTCCGTTCGTGCAGGCAGCGATGGCGCGGGTGGTGAAACAACCGCGCGGCGAGCCGCAGGATCTGGTCGGCGCGCTGCTGCTGCTCTGTTCGCCCGCGGGCGACTGGATCACCGGTCAGGCTCTGAATGTCGACGGCGGGTTCATCATGCGGAATTAGGCGCTGCGCCGCAATTCGTGCTTCAACACCTTGCCCGAGGCGTTTCTTGGCAGCTCGGGCAGGATGCTGAGGCGTTCAGGGGTTTTCTGCTTCGCGATCCCCGCCGCGAAGAAATGCTCGCGCAGTTCGTCCAGCGTCAGCGCCGTACCCGGCGCTAGCACGACGCAGGCGCGCACGACCTCGCCCATCCGCTCGTCGGGCGCGGCCACCGCAGCGGCGTCGACGATCGCGGGGTGCGACAGCAGCAGTGTTTCGACCTCTTTCGACGAGATATTCTCGCCGCCGCGGATGATGATATCCTTCTTGCGGTCGGTGATCAGCAGATAGCCTTCGGTATCGACGCGGCCGATATCGCCGGTGCGATACCAGCCGCCGGGAAAGAAGGCGCCGACGTTAAGCGCGGGATCGAGATAACCAAGGAAAAGCTCGGGGCCGCGGGTGCAGATTTCGCCGTCGCTGCCGGAAGGAACATCATTGCCGTCATCATCGACGAAGCGCAGCTCCGATCCCGGAATCGCGCGCCCTTCGGTGTGAAGCTGCTTGTCGAGCGGATCGTCGACGACGCCCGACGTGACCGTCGGATGCTCGCTCGATCCATAGCAATGATAGACCGCGAGCCCCAGCTGCCGGCAACGCGCGATCAGCGAAGGCGGCACCGGCGCCGCGCCGACGAGATATTGCCGCAGCGAAGTGAGGTCATGGCCGTGCGCGTCGGCGGCGGCGATCATGCCCGACAGGTGGAAGGGCGTCCCCGACGAAGACGTCACCTTATGCCGGTCGATCAGCTCGGCGGCGAGCGCGGCGTCCCATTGGTCCATCAGCACCAGCGGCGTCGCCTGACAAAGGAACCGGTACATCGACAGCGCGCCCGCGACATGCCCGGGCGGCCACGGCGAAATGACGGCATCGTCCCCCGCCTCGCGGCGCATCTCGCGCATCGAGGCGAGTTCGGCAAGGAAGGTCCGCGCCGAATGCATCACGCCCTTGGGATCGGCAGTGGTGCCCGAGGTGTAGACGAGCAGGCTCATCGCATCAGCGGCAACGTCGGCGGGTTCGCCGATCGGGCACGGCGACGCGAGCGCATCGAAATCGGCCCCGGTCATGACATGACGCCGCAGCCCCGGAAGGTCGCCGCAGCCCGCGACGACCCCGGCAAAATCGACGTTGCGAAAATGATCGGGCGTGAACAGCCAGCGCGCATCCGACTGGCGCAGGATGAAGCCCAGTTCCTTCGCGCCGTAAATGGTGACGATCGGCAGCATCACCGCCCCCGCCTGTGCCGCCGCAACCGCGACGACCAGCCATTCGCGCCAGTTCGGCAGCATGCAGGCGACGATATCGCCGGGCGCGATACCCGCGGCCGTCATCCCCGTTCCCATCTGCCGTCCGGCGCGTACGACCTCGCCCAGCGTCGACGCCGCGGGCCGGACGTCGGACGCGATCGTGAGCGGCGCGTGCGGAGCCTGCCCCGCCGCGGCGATCATCGCCTCGATGAAGTTCATCCGTGAAGCGAGTCGACGATCCGTTCGGCCTCGCCGCGCGCGCCCCAGGTGTCGTTCGCGTTGCGCAGATGCAGCCGCCAGTGCGCGACCGCCCCCTCGACATCGCCATCCTCGATCATCGTCACAAGCTTTTCGAACGATTTATATCCAGCGCGGAGGCTCTTGTACTTGTCCTCGGTCGTCCGCGGGTGGCGACGCTGATAATCATTCTGATGATGACGGCCAAGGTCGAGCAGCATGCGGTTCATAAAGCTCAGCGTCTTGTTCCCGGTCGCCTCGACCAGCGTCTGGTGGAAGATCGAGACATTGTCGACGAATTCGGCATAGCCTTCGGTCTTGAGCATATTCTCCAGATCGGCGAGCACCTGTTTCAGCTGCGCGAAGCCAGGCGTCTGACCTTTCGATGTCGCGAGCCAGCGCACGACAGTCGGTTCGATCGCGAGCCGCGCGGTATAGAGGTCGGCGATCGTGGTGCCCTGTGCTTCGAGCACATAGCCGGCATAGCGCGACACCAATTCGGTCGATGGCCGATGGACACGCGCGCCGCTGCGCGATCCGCGCACCACGCTGATGAGGTTTTCGGCCTCGAGGATACGGAAGGCTTCGCGCAAGGTCGGCCGCGAGATGCCGAGCGTCGCCATCAACGTGCCTTCGGGCGGCAGCGAGTCCCCTTCATTCAGTTCCCCGCGGACGATCTGGGCCCGGATCTGGTCGGCAACCAGTTCGGATGTCTTCGGTACCCGGATGCGTGCGTTGGCTTTTTCCATCTGCAATACCTTGCCCCTGTCCCCCGGATGTTATTGAAATCGCGGGCTACCCTAGCCTTGCCTTTAGGGCTTTTGTCACAGCCCCGCAATATTCGCGGATTTTCTTGACATTAATGTCCAAACGACAAGCCTTCATTCAAGGTCCATTTGCCATTTTGTCCGCGCACCCAGCCCGACGAGGCCCAGGTCCCGCCGTCGACCGGAAGCAATATGCCGGTGACATAGCTCGACATCGCGCTTGCCAGAAATACCGCCACGTCGCCGCATTCCATGTCGATTCCTTCGCGACCCAGCGGGATCAGCCGGTTCATCGCATCGACCTCTTCGCCGCTGCGCGCTTTCCATGTGGCGGGATCGACCGGTCCCGCGCGATTCCCCTGATTGCCCGGGGTTATCGTGTGATCGGGAGCGATGCAGTTGACGCGGATCGCGTGCGGCGACAGTTCGACCGCCATCGATTTGGTGAAGCTGAGCATCCCGGCCTTGCACGCGGCATAGACCGCGAAACCGGGCGCGGCGCGGCTCGCCTCGATGCTTGCGACATTGACGATCGCACCGCCCTTTCCGCCCGCGACCATATGCTTTGCCGCGGCCTGCGTCGCGACCAGCATCGACATCAGGTTGATGTCGACATGCTTGCGCATGCTGCGTTCGCTTTGTTCGAGAAATGGCCGCGCCGATACGCCGCCGGCATTGTTGACCAAGATGTCGAGGCGGCCGAATTCGGCAGCGCCGCGGTCGATTCCCGATCGGAGCGCATCGCTGTCCATGACATCACCGGCGATCGCCATCGCACGCCGCCCCCGTTCGCGCACGCGCGCTGCCGCTTCTTCGGCGCGTTCGGGAAAGATGTCGAAGATCGCGACGTCGACGCCCGCTTCGGCGAGGCGCAGCGCAATCGCGCGACCGATCCCGCCGCCGCCGCCGGTGACGAACGCCGCCTGCCCGTCGAGGCGCGAGCGGTCAGTCATCAAGGGCGATACCCATTACCGCGCCGGTGACATAAGCGGCATAGTCGCTAACCAGATAGGCGGCGAGATGGCCGAGCGTCGGCCCGGTCTCCTGCGTCAAAATACTGTTCACCCGAATCCCGTCGCGCGCCCATTCGACGCCGAGCGTCTTGGTCAGGTTACCGAGTGCGCCCGCCGCCGCCGCCTGATCGGCACCGAGCGCCTGCTCCGGAGCGCCGATGAACAGGATCGCACCGCCTTGGCCGCGGGCGCGACATTGTTCGGCAAACTCCTTCGCGCCCAGGAAACGGCGGTCGAGCCCCGCGTCCAGGCTCGCGCGCCATTCGGCGTGAGTGAGGTCGTGCGCCGCCTTGGCCGCAGGCGGCGGGGCGACATGGACCCAGATGTCGGCATCGCTCGCTACGAGAGTGGCCCCCGCCGCCGCCAACGCGTCCGCCATTGCCGGGCCGCCACCCTCGATCCGCGCGCGCTTGCCCGCCAGCCAGCCGTTCATTGCCACGCCCACGGACCTTCGGCCCGTTCGCGCGGCGGCACATAGTCGGGCATCATCAGCGAACGGCGCAGGCTTTCGCCGCCGTCCTGCAAGATGATCTGCCCGGTCATTTCGCCAAACAGCGGCGTACAGGTCATCGCCGACAGCCAGCCGAATTCCCAGATGCTGCCGGTACGGCCCGCCGGGATCATGTTCTGAAGGACTTCGGTGCCGCCCTCGCGGCGCCCCGCGGTCGAGGTTGCGTGCGGAAAGAAGCCCGCGGCAATGGCGTTGACGCGAAGGCCGTGGCGCGCCCAGTCGGCGGCCATTTTCTTCGTCATCGTCGCTTGCGCGGTCTTGGCCGCCGCGCTGTGGGCGTCACCGGGGAAGCCGGTCCAGATATATTGCGCACTGTTGTTGACGATCGCCCCGCCCTCTCCGCGCGCGATGCGGCGGCGGGCATATTCGGTCGAGCAGAGAAAGGTGCCGTCGATCGCGATGCGGGTGACGGCGTTCCAGGCATTGGCCGAAATATCGTCCGCCAGGATCGGGAAATTGGCACCGGCATTATTGGCGAGCAGGCCGATCGGCCCAAGCGCGGTTTCGGCCTCGTCAAAGGCCGCAGCGACGGCATCGGCGTGGCGCACGTCGCAGCTTATCGCATGGGTGCGCACGCCGAGCGCCGCGACTTCGGCCGCACCTTCCTGCGCGCGTTCTATTCCGCGCCCCATGATCGCAACATCGGCGCCGCCCTGTGCAAAGGCCTTAGCCATCGCGAGCCCCATGCCCGAACCGCCCCCCGTCACGAGCACCGTCTGCCCGGCGAAAATATCCGCCGGATAGGGCGGTGCGTCGAACGGCGGCGGCGTCGCCACGATATGATGTGCTGGAACCGGCATCGTCTCTCCCTTGCGCACAGGGTTGCGCCTCGACCCTTCGCGTGTCAAGAGATACATAACTAGGTTATATAGGATGAGCGGATGGAGATTGTTGCCGAGGGCCTCGCCTTTCCCGAGGGACCGGTCGTCTTGGCCGATGGATCGGTGATCGTGGTCGAGCTTGCCGCAGGGCGCGTCACGCGATGCTGGAACGGGCGAACCGAGGCGATATCGGACATCGGCGGCGGCCCCAACGGCGCCGCGATCGGACCCGATGGCGCGCTTTATGTCTGCAACAACGGCGGGCTCGATCTGGTGAAATTCCAGAATGCGCGCGGACCCGGGCACGAAGGGCGGATCGAACGCGTCGACCTGTCTTCGGGCAAGGTCGATCGCCTCTATGACCGCTGCGACGGTATCGCGCTCGAAGCGCCGAACGATATCGTCTTCGACGCCGACGGACGAATGTGGTTTACCGACCTTGGCAAGACGCATGACGGGATCCGCACCGCAAGTGGGCTGTTCAGCGCCTTGCCCGACGGGTCGGCGGTCACCGCGATCAACCGCCATGCGGTGTCGTACAACGGCGTCGGTCTGTCGCCCGACGGCGTGCATCTCTATATCGCGGACACGCATCAGGCACGGCTGTGGCGTTACGAGCGCAAGGCCGAAGAGCAACGCCCGACATGGGTCGCGACCGCGCCGGGACCGGTCGGATTCGACAGTCTTGCGGTGACCGCCGCCGGTAACATCTGCGTTGCGACATTGTACGACGGCGGGATCACGACAATCACCCCCGGCGGGCAAGCGCGGAAGCTCGATATTCCGGGTGAGCGCTACGTCACCAATATCGCCTTTGGCGGCGCCGATATGCGCGACGCCTATATCACCCTTTCGACCACGGGGCGGCTCGTGAAGCTGCGCTGGGACGAGCCCGGACTGGAGCTTTGCTACAATGGCTGATCTTGCCGCCGATCGCGATGCGATCCGCGACCTGCTCGCGCGCTACACTTATCATGGCGACCGCGGACGGCTTGGCGAAATGACCGCCTGCTTCGCCGCGGACGGCGTGCTCGAATTTCTGGGGCAGGCGCCACGGGGACCGGCGGCGATCGAGGCGGCGCTGTCGTCAGGGACGCGCGATGCGCGGCTGACCTTCATCCGCCATCATATTACCAATCCGCTGATCGCGGTCGACGGCGATGCCTCCACGGCGCGTAGCTATTTCACCGTCCACAGCAATTTCGGCCCCGATCATAGCGGGACCTATGACGACCGGCTGGTTCGCACCGTAGCGGGCTGGCGCTTTACGCATCGGCGGGTGCGCATCGACTGGCAGGCCGAGGGGTCGCTGTTCGCCAAGATGGCATCGCGCTGATCCTTATTGACACTATAGTGTCAATTTGACATCAAAGTGCCATGACGGAGCGCTTCACCGAGTTCGAACGATTCGCCGACGAAGTCGCGCGGTTGCGTGGCCGGATGCGCGGACTTTATGCCGGCACCCGCGCGGCGAGCGGGCTGCCCGAGATGGAACTGACCGTCCTGACCGCCGTCGTGAACGCCGCCGCGCCGCCGACGATCGCGCAGATCGGCCGCAGCCTCGGTCATCCGCGGCAGGTCGTGCAGCGCGCGGCAAACCGGCTTGTCGAGCTTGGCTTGGCAGCTTTCGCGGACAATCCCGACCACAAGCGCGCCTCGCTGATCGTCGCGTCGGATGCAGGCCGCGCATTGAAGGCCGCCGATCATGATCGAGCGCAGACCGTCACCAAAGCGGTGATCGAGCGCGTCGGCAATGCTGCCTTCGCCGATGCGGCCGAGCGGATGCACAAAATCCGCGGCGAGATCGAAGCTTATCTGAAGGAACGCGACGGATGAGCGACGATATCAGGGCGCTCGCCGACCCGGAGCGGCTGACGGCATGGCTCGACGCCCATATCCCTGCGCTTGGGCGCGGCCCGCTGGCCATTGCGAAAATTCACGGCGGCACGTCGAACGTGATCCTGTCGCTGAACCGCGGCGCGCGCACGCTGATCCTGCGCCGTCCGCCCGCGGTGCCGCCGCCGGGAAGCGCGAAGAGCGTGCTGCGCGAGGCGCGCGTGCTCACCGCACTGAACGGCACCGGCGTGCCGCACCCGATATGCCACGGCAGCTGCGCCGATGCGGACGTCATCGGCGCACCTTTCTATGTCATGGACCGCGTCGAGGGCTGGCCCGCCGACCTGACCGGCGGAAAAATCCACGACCGCCCCCCTTTCGACAAGCCGCCGCATGCGCGCGAGGTGCCGTTCGCGATGGTCGACGGGCTGATCGCGCTCGCCAATGTCGATTACCGCGCGGTCGGGCTCGGCGATTTCGGACGTCCCGACAATTTCCTCGAACGGCAGGTCGACCGCTGGGAAGGCCAGATCAAAAGCTATAAGCAACTCTATGATTTCGAGTGGCGCGAGCTACCCGGCTATGCACTGGCGCGCGACTGGCTGCGCGCCAACATGCCGGACGATTTCCGTCCCGGCATCATCCATGGCGATGTCGGCACGCCCAACGCGCTCTTCACCTTCGATCCGCCGTGCCGGCTCACGGCGCTGATCGACTGGGAACTGTCGACGATCGCCGACCCGCTGCTCGACCTTGCCTGGTTCTGCAACGGCATCCGCGACGACCGCTTCCCGGGCCATATCCCCGAAAAGGCGCTCTACAATGTCATGGACTGGCCGACGCGGCAGGAACTGATGACACATTATGCTGCGGGCACGGGGCGCAGCATGGCGAGCTTCGACCATTATCTGATCCTCGCGATGTTCAAGGGCGGCTGCATCCTCGAATATAAGGTCGCGCAGGCGGCCAAAGGCATTTTGAGCGCCGAGACCGGGCGTTTTTTCGACCGGTTGGTGCGCGGAAATTTCGCCGAAGCCGAGAAACTCATCCGCCTGATCGGCTAATCCAAGGACAGATCCATGATCGATTTCCGCATCGAACCCGAATTGCAGGCGAAGCTCGACTGGATGGCCAAATTCGTCCGCGAGGAATGCGAGCCAATGGACATTCTCTTCCCCGGCCACGGCGCGCCCTATGACGTCGCGAACCGGGAATCGCGGGCGCATATGGCGCCGCTTCAGGAACAAGTGAAGGCCCAGGGGCTGTGGGGCTGTCACCTTGGCACCGAACTCGGCGGTCCGGGTTACGGCCAGCTCACGCTCGCGCTGATGAACGAGATATTGGGCCGCAGCTATTGGGCGCCGACCGTGTTCGGTACCGCGGCACCCGATACCGGGAACAGCGAAATCCTCGCCATGTTCGGGACCGAGGCGCAAAAGGCGCGTTATCTGAGGCCGTTGATGGACGGCACGATCGTCTCCTGCTTTTCGATGACCGAACCGCAGGCGGGCGCCGATCCCAAGGAATTCACCTGCCGCGCCTGGCAGGACGGCGACGAATGGGTGATCGAGGGCGAGAAATGGTTCTCGTCCAACGCGCGCTTCGCCGCTTTCCTGATCGTGATGGTGGTGACCAACCCGGAAAATCCGCCCCATCAGCGTATGTCGATGCTGATTGTCCCGACCGATACCCCGGGGGTCGAGTTCATCCGCCATTCGCAGACGATGGGCGACAGCAAGGGCGAGGATGACGGTACGCACAGCTATATCCACTACAATCAGGTGCGCGTGCCCTTGGACGCGATGCTCGGCGGTCCCGGCGAAGGATTCAAGGTGGCACAGGCGCGGCTTGGCGGCGGGCGCGTCCATCATGCGATGCGCACGGTCGGCAAATGCCAGCGCGCGATCGACATGATGCTCGAACGCGCGGTGTCGCGGCGGACACAGGGCAAACAGCTCGGCGAACATCAATTCGTGCAGGGCGCGATCGCCGATTCGATCATCGAACTCGAACAGTTCCGCTTGCTCGTGCTGAAGACCGCATGGATCATCGACGAGGTCGAGGCCGGGCGCATGCCGCACGGTGCTTCGCGCACGCATATCGCGATGTGCAAGGTGCAGATGGCGAAAGTCTATCACGACATCGTCCAGCGCGCGATCCAGCTGCACGGCAGCCTCGGCATGACGCTCGAAACCCCGCTCGCCGACATGTGGATGGGCCTGCCCGCAATGGCACTGGCCGACGGGCCCACCGAAGTGCACAAGGCGCAGGTCGCCAAGGCGTATCTGAGAGACGCCGCACCCGCGCCGGGGCTGTTCCCGAGCGAACATATTCCGACCCGGCGGGCGGCGATCCGGGCGCGGAAGAACTGAAGGACGTGACCCTATGAGTAGCCGCCCCCTCGTCGATCGCGAAATCGCGCCCTTGCTCGACATGTTTCCGCCGGTCGATCTGGAGGCAACGCCGATCGGCGAGCTTCGCGAACAATCGGGCCGGGCCTATGCCATCATGCCCCCGCCCGTCATCGCGCCTGAAAAGATCGTCATACCGTCGATCCATGGCGGTCCGGACATCGCGGTCTTTCTCTATCGTCCAGCGACGTCGCAGCCCGGCGCGGGCGCGATCCTGCATATCCACGGTGGAGGCATGGTGATGGGATCGGCGCAGCAGATTCAATCCCCCCCGGCGACGCTCGCCGCCGCCGCCGGCGTGCCGGTCGCGTCGGTCGAATATCGGCTGGCCCCCGAGCATCCGTTCCCCGCGCCGCAGGAGGATTGCCATTCGGCGCTCGTCTGGCTTGCGGGTCAGGCTGATGCCCTGGGTTTCGATGCGAAGCGCATCATCGTTGCAGGCGAAAGCGCAGGCGGCGGGCTGGCCGCGGCGCTGGCGATCATGGCGCGCGACCTTGGCGGGCCGGCGCTCGCGGGGCAGCTCCTTACCTATCCGATGCTCGATCATCGCACCGGCGGCGACGCCTGCCCCTACACCAATCCCACCACCGGCGAATTCATCTGGACGCGGGCGAGCAATCGCTTTGGCTGGAGCGCGTTGCAGGGTGGTTACAAGGCCGACGATGACCGCAAGGGCTGGTTCTCTCCGAGCCTTGCCGAGGACCTGTCGAACCTGCCGCCCGCCTATATCGCCACCGGCAGCCTCGACCTCTTCTTCGACGAGAATCTCGATTATGCGCGGCGGCTGACCGCGGCGGGCGTGCCCGTCGAACTGCACAGCTATGCCGGCGCGATCCATGCCTTCAACGCGGTGCCGGGTGCGGCAATCGCCGAAAGATGTAACGCCGGACTGATGACGGCGGCCGCCGCGATGACCGCACCCCCCGCAGGAGAATGAGATGACCCCCGATCCGCTGTTCGATTTCACCGGCAAGGTCGCACTCGTCACCGGCGGATCGCGCGGGCTCGGCTACCGGATGGTGAAGGCGCTTGCCGAGCGCGGCGCCGACGTCATCATCGCCAGCCGCAAGGTGGAAAATTGCGAAAGCGTCGCGGACGAATGCCGCACGCTCGGCCGCAAGGCGATGGCGCATGGCGTCCATTGCGGGCGCTGGGATGAGATCGACGCACTGATCGACGCGGCTTATGCCGCATTCGGCCGCGTCGACATATTGATCAACAACGCCGGCATGTCGCCCGCGTGCGCCAGCCACGAGATTCCCGAAAATCTGTTTGATTCGGTGCTCAACCTGAACTTCAAAGGGCCGTTCCGCCTCGCCAGCCAGATCGCGCACCGGATGAGCGAGGGGGATGGCGGTTGCATCATCAATATCAGTTCGACCGGCGCGTTGATGGCGCTGCCGATGGTGATCCCCTATGGTTCGGCGAAGGCGGCGCTGAACGCGATGACGGTGTCGCTGAGCCGCGAATATGCGCCGAAGGTGCGCGTCAACACGATCAGCCCCGGTCCGTTCCTGACCGACATCGCCGACGCGTGGGACGAGCGAAAACGCGAGACGCAGCCGGTTGCGCTGGGCCGACCGGGCAACCCCGAGGAGATTGTGACCGCCGCCCTGATGCTCGCCAGCCCCGCGTCATCCTATACGACGGGCGCGCTGGTTCGCGTCGACGGCGGCCAGCAATAGGCGTCAGGTGCGAAAGCCCGCCAGCCGTTGGTCGATGATCGCTTCGGCTTCCGAAATGATCCGGTCGATCAGTTCCTGACAGGTCGGGATATCGTGGATCAGCCCCTGGATCATCCCCGCCCAGAAGACGCCCTTGGTAAGGTCGCCGGTCTGGAGCAGTTCGCGGCCCGCGGTTCCCGCGACCAGTTCCTGCACGTCGCCGAACTTCGCATCGGGCAGCGACAGGCGCCGAACGACCTCTTCGCTGACTTCGCTGCGGCCGACGCGCGCGGTGTTCTTGAAATTGCGGAAGATCAGGAAGCTGCCGCGCTCGTCATTGTCGACATAGGCCTGCTTCACATTGTCGTGGATCGGCGCCTCCTTGGTGGCGCAGAAACGCGTACCCATGTTGATGCCCTCGGCACCGAGGCTGAGCGCCGCGATCAGGCCGCGTCCGTCACCGAAGCCCCCCGACGCAAGCATGGGAATCTTAACCTTGTCGGCGGCGGCGGGGATCAGGATCAGGCCGGGAATATCGTCTTCGCCCGGATGCCCCGCACATTCGAAACCGTCGATCGAGATGATGTCGCAGCCCGCCTTCTCGGCCGACAGCGCATGACGCACTGCGGTGCATTTGTGAAGGATGGTGACGCCATGCGGCTTCACCCGGGCCCAGATTTCACGGACCGCCGGGGTGCCCGCGGTTTCCATGATCTTGACGCCGCTTTCGACGACGGCGTCGGCATAGGCGTTGTAATCGGGCGAATTGATCGTCGGGAAAACGGTGAGGTTCACGCCGAACGGCTTGTCGGTCATCGACCGGCATTTCTCGATCTCGTCGCGCAGCGCCTGCGGGCTCGGTTGGGTCAACGCGGTGATGATGCCCAGGCCGCCGGCGTTCGATACCGCGCTCGCCATTTGCGCGGTGCCGACACTCTGCATGCCGCCCTGGACGATCGGGTGTTCGATCCCCAGCATCTCGGTGATCCGCGTCTTGAAAGCCATAAGCCTACCCCTTCCTATCTTATATAACCTAGTTATACTTCTTATTTCATTTTGACAAGAGGTGTCCCCTATGCCCGACCCGCAATCAAAGACAATGCCCCGTGCCGTCATGGCCGACGAACTCGGCCCGCCCGACCGCTATGCGCTTGTCGATCATGATCCGGGTCCCCCCTCACCCACGCAAGTTAGTATATCTATCAGGGCGGCGGGGATCAGCTTCGTCGATGTCCTGACCGCGTCCGGGGGCTATCAGGTCAAGCCGCCGCTACCCTTCATTCCGGGGAGCGAATGCGCGGGCATCGTCTCCGCAGTCGGCAGCGAGGTCGAAGGACTTGCGGTCGGCGACCGGGTGGTCGGCAGCGGCTGGGGCGGGATGTTCGCCAATGCCGCGAACCTCCCGGCGCGCACGGTGCGCAAGATGCCCGCAGCGCTGTCGTTCGAGGAAGCCGCCGTATTTCCGGTAAGCTATGCCACCGCCTGGCATGCGCTGGTCGATCGCGGGGGGCTCAAGGCAGGCGAGACCCTGCTCGTGCTCGGCGCAGGCGGCGCGGCGGGCTACGCCGCGGTGCAGATCGGCAAGCATCTGGGGGCGCGGGTGATCGGATCGGCGTCGGGCGACAGCAAGCGTGCGCTCGCGATCGCGGGCGGCGCCGACGCGGTGGTCGATGCCCGCGCCGACGACTGGCGCGAACAGGTAAAGACGGCGAATGGCGGCAAGGGCGTCGATGTCGTCTTCGACCCCGTCGGCGGCGACGCGACCGATCCCGCCTTTCGCTCGCTGGGGTGGAACGGGCGACATCTGGTGATCGGCTTCCCCGGCGGGATTGCGGCGCTCAGAACCAACCTGCCGCTGCTCAAGGGCGCGAGCCTGATCGGGGTCGACGTCCGCCAGTTCGGGATTTTCGAGCCCGAGAAGAGCGAAGCCAATCGCGACACGGTGTTCGCGCTGGCGGCGGAAGGCAAGCTGCGGCCGGCCATCGCACGCACTTACAAGCTCGCGGAGTTTCGCGCCGCGATGGAGGATGCCGCGGCAGGGAAAAGCGCCGGGCGGATCGTGCTGGTGATGGACTAGGACCAGTCGGCCGTGACCGTCGCCAGACGCGCACGCCAGTCGGCGGTCGCGGACAGCGCTTCGAACTCGTTCTTCAACCGCGCCACCAGCTCCGCCACCGGCTCGATCGCGTCGATCAGCCCGGCGCTTTGCCCTGCGCTCCATATATCGCGCCACGGCATCACGCCCTCGGGCATCGGCGAGCGGACGTTGGGCAGGTTTTTCGCATCGAGCCCGACCGCCTCGATCGACTGGCGCATCCAGTGCGCGGGCACGCCGTTCATCGCCGCCGAAGCGACGATATCGTCTGCGCCGACCGCCGGGATCATCGCGCGGTGCCCTTCGGCAACCCCGCTTTCGGGGGTCGCGATGAAGCGTGTGCCCATGCAGGCGATATCGCCGCCGAGCGCCAGCGCCGCCGCGATACCGTGCACGTCGGCGATGCCGCCCGCGACGATCAGCAAGCCGCCGAACATCCGCCGCACCGCGGGAACAAATGCCATCGGGGTAAGGAAACCGGTATGCCCCCCGGCCCCGGCGCAGGTCAGCATCAGCCCGTCGGCACCCGCGGCGATCGCCTTTTCAGCGTGCTTCATCGTCGTGACGTCGTGGATGACGCGCCCGCCCCAACCGTGAACGCGCGCGACGAGCGCCGACGGGTCGCCAAGGCTCGAAAGCACCAGCGGCACGCGATAGCGTTCGAGCAGAGCAAGGCGATCGGCGGCGGCGGGATCGCTCCCCCAGCGCGCGGGCATGTTGACGATCGGCGGCGCGCCGCCGACGTCTGCCAGCGCTTTCAGATAATGTTCGAACTGTTCGAACGGGGTGATCGTGCCGCCCTGCCATCCCCCCACCACGCCGGCCCGGCAGCAAGCGACCGCGAGCGGCACCGAAGAGGCAAAGCTCATCGGCGCGCACATCAGGGGCAGAGCCAGGTTCGCGAACATCGCGGTCAAGCGGTCGCCTTCAGCGCGTCGAGCATCCGGACGAAGTGCGCTGGATTCCACACATCCTGATCTTCGCCCCAACCGATGCCGCCGTCGATGTCCCAGCGCATCAGCTGGTTCACGCCATATCCCGCCTCGCTCATCGTGCTGACGACGAAACCCTCGCTCTTCATCTCGCGGCCGTGTTCGTCGACCAGTTCGACCTGCATATGCGTGCTCCAGCCGGTCTTCGGGCTGCGAAAAACGCGCATGCGCGATCGGGCCGCATCAAGGCTGCCGAAGCTGCCATCGCGGCGAATCCAGCCCGCGTTCATCGGCGCCCAACCCTCGTCATTCCCGTCGGCGACGCGCGCGAAGCCGAGGAAGCCGGTGCCGTCATGGCGGTGGCCGAAGATATATTGGATGCGTCCCCTGCCCCGCTCGCGCTCGATTTCGCGCCAGTGCGCGCCGCCCGGATGCTTCACCCGGTCCATATCGCTCGCATAGGATTTCGGGCTCGCCGCATAAGGCCCGCCGCGCGGCCCCCAGGTGCGGTCGCGCACGCCGATGCCGTCGATGCGGATGCGTTCGCCGCGCAGGGTCATCCAGCCTTCGACATGGCCGAGCTGGTCGAAATGCGGCGTGGCCATGAACGGCGGCTTGCCCGGCGGAAAACGGTGCGGCTCGTGCAGGCCGGTGTGCGTGAAATCGAGCGCGAAACCGCGCGCCGGATCGTCATATTGCAGATGATATTTCATCCCCGGCTCGATCATCCTGAGGCTGTAGCCGCCGCCATGCTTGTCGCCGGGGAAGATGATGTCGGTAAGATCGGGCGCGTCGGGCATCGCCGCTTCCTCGACCTTGCGGTAATAGGCCATGCGCGCCTGATCATAGCCTTCGTCATCCCACGCAAAGATACGCCAGGTCACGCTCTTGCGGTTCGGATAATAGGGCGCGTGGATCCAGCAGCCGATCTTCCGTTCGGGGATATTGAACGACCACCAGTTGGTTTCGGTCTCGTAAGGATCATCGGAAAGCTGGTGGTAGCGGTCGTCTTCGGGCTTGAACGCCAGATCGTCACTCATGCAATGCTCTCCAGTTCGTCGAGTGCGGCGGTGAACAGCGCCGCGATGCGGCCGGCATCGGCGACCTTTTCGGCATCGGCGATGACGCCCATGTCGAGATTGTCGCCGCTCCGCCGCGAGGTGATGTTGAGGAAACGGCCCGAGCCGATGATCGGCACCGGATAATTGTGGAGCTGGCGAAAGCCGGCATAGCTGCGCGTCTCCGCCGGGCCCGGGACGTTCGAAAGCGTCAGATTGCCGGGCAGCAGCCGCTTGCCGCCCGCCATGCGCTCGGCGAAGGCGGCGCGGCGGTCGCGTGCACCATAGGGCTTTTCGGCGGCGTCGAGCAGCGCCTCGTCATGCGCCGTGCGCTGTATCTCGGCCGCCATCGATACCTGGATTGCGCGGAGGCGTTCGACCGGGTCGGCGAGCTGCGTCGCGAGATGCGGGTGCAACGCGACGATGCGGTTGCCGAAATCGCCATGTTCGGGGCGGCGATAGGAGCGTGCCGAATTGACGACGAGCGGCGTGTCCGGAAGGTCGCCGATTTCGCTGAGATAATTGCGGAGCGCCGTGCTCGCGAGAGTCAGAAAGACATCGTTGACCGTCGCATCGAGCGACTTCCCGACCGCCTTGATCCGCGCGAGCGGCAGGCTGATCGTCGCATAACGGCGCCTGTCCGATGTCGGACCCGACATTTTGAGCTGCGGCGTCGGTTCGCGGTCATCCTTATGCGCTTCCAGCGCGGCGAGCGCTTGCTTGCGCCGCGCCGACTGGGCGGCGCGCAAACCCTCTTCGGCGGCAAAGCGCGCCTCGGCCTTCGCATGCCATTTTTCGGGTTCGGGCAGGCGCGCGTCGGCGAAGCGCGCGGTCGCCGGGGGCGCCGCATCGCTGAGCAGGCCAAGCACGGTCTGAAACCCGATCCCGTCGGCGACGCTATGATGCATCTTGAGGTAGATCGCGCTGCCGCCATCGGTGAGCCGCTCGAACAGATGCGCGGCGAAGGGCGGACCCGACAGATCGAGCCGCCGCATATTGAGCGCCGCGACCGCGTCATAAAGCGCCGCCTCGCTCCATTTCCCGTCATGCGGCTCGACCGCGACGAGCGCGTCTAGGTCAGCGCGCGCGATATCGGCCCAGACGTCCGCATCATAACCGTCCGGCGCCTCGTGCAGCCGGACGAGCAACGGCGTCGCGGGAAGCCGGTCGGCGAACTGGCGGCGGATCGCCGCGGCGAAATCATCCCGCCGATCGGCAGGCACATCGAGCAGGATCAGCGCGCCGACGTGCATCGGCGACGCGCCGGTTTCGGACAGGATCATGAAATGATCGTCGGGGCGCAGCCGCCGCACGCCCGGCGCGAGGGTCAGCGGATCGCTCACCGCCTACCAGCCCGCCAGCGTCGCCGCGCGCGCGCGATGTTCGGCGGGGCTGCCAAGCCAGGCGCGATCGAACATGGCGCGGCGGAACCAGTAATGGAGGCCATATTCCCATGTATAGCCGATGCCGCCATGCGCCGCGACCGCGGCGCGCGCCGTGCGGACATAGATGTCGCACAGATGCGCCTTCGCCATCGCCGCGGCGCGCGGCGTGTCGGGAAGCGCCACGTCCCATGCATAAGCAGCGTACCAGACGAGCGCGCGCGCGGGCTCGACGTCGAGCGCCATATGCGCGAGTTGGTGCTTCAACGCCTGGAAGCGGCCGATCGGCTGACCGAACTGCTCGCGCTCCTTGGCATAAGCGACGCTCATCGCGGCAACCTTCTGCGCCCCGCCGAGCGCATCGGCGGCGACGAGGACCAGCGCGGCGTCAGCGAGCCGCGCGGTCATCGGATCGTCGGCCGCGAAGAGCGTGTCGCCGGCACCATCGGCAATCTCGACCTTCGACACCGGCCGGCTACGGTCGGATGCCTTCACGGCCTCGATCGTGACGCCTTCGCCCGCGGGCACCAGCCGTACCCCCGCGTCGCGATCGACAATCAGGAAAAGGTCGGCGGCGCGCGCGCAAGGGACGAAGGCGCTGCCGCCGTGCACCACAGTCGCGACCCGTTCGCCGTTCACCAGCGCATCGACATGGCTTCCGGCCTTGTCGCTCGCCGATGCGGCTGCAACCGCCAGCAATTGCCCGATCAGCGGACCCGCTGCGGCAGCTTCGCCCGCGACCTCGCAGACGAGGGCGGCCTCAAGCAGGCCCATGCCGCTATCGGGCAGCAGGATGCCGCCCAGCCCGAGCGTCATCAATGCCTGCCAGCTATCCCGGTCGAAATCGGCATCGCCATCGGCAAAGGCATGGAGCCGCTCGATCGGCCATGTGTCGGCCAGCGTCCCGCGCACCGCGTCCTGAATCGCCGCCTGTTCTTCGGTCAGATGGAAATGCATCGGGCTCAGCGCTCCCCGTTCATCGCCAGATCGCGCGGCAGGCCAAGGCCGCGTTCGCCGATGATATTGCGCTGGATGTTTGACGCGCCGCCCGCGATGGAATTGCCGAGGCTGCCCATGATCTGATCGAGCCATTTTTCCGGACCGCGCGGCCCGCGGTTGCCACGCCCGCCCGCGCCCGCGGGTTCGACGAAACCATGCTCGCCGATCAGTTCCTGCGCGAGCAGCGCCATCTCATGACCGATTTCGGTGAGCAGCAATTTCATCATCAGCGCGACCGGCCCGGGGTCTTCGCCAGCGGCGGCGCAACTGAAGATGCGATAGCTCGAATAGCGGTGCGACAGCACAGAGCCCTCGATCTGCGTCAGTCTGTCGCGTACGATCGGATCATCGATGCGGCCGACTTCCTTCGCGAGCTCGACGAGTTTGGCGAACTGCTTGCCGAGCCCCTCGGCACCGCCGATGCTGGCGCGTTCATGCTTCAGCGTCGTGCGGCTGACATGCCAGCCCTGCCCGCGCTCGCCAACCTGCCACGACACCGGCGTTTCGGCGTTGTCGAAGAAGAACTCGCAAAATGTATGGTCCCCCTCCTCGCCCGTCATCTGGCGGATCGGGCGGCGGGTGACGCCGGGCTGGTTCAGGTCGATCAGCAGATAGGTGATGCCGTCATGCTTCGGCGCATCGGGCTCGGTGCGCACGAGCATGAACATATGCGTCGCCTGCATCCCCTGCGACGTCCAGATCTTCTGCCCGTTGATGATCCATTTATCGCCGTCGGCCGACAGTTCGCCCCGGGTGCGCACGCTGGCAAGATCGGATCCGGCGCCGGGTTCCGAATAGCCCTGTCCCCAGATATAATCGCCGTCGAGCGTTGCCCGGATGAACAGTTCCTTTTGCGCGTCGCTGCCCTTTTCGAGCAGCGTCGGCACGGTCATGTTCATGCCGTTGCCGCCGACCTCCATCGGGGCGCGGGCTCGCACGAACTCCTCGCGGATCACCTGCGCGCGAACGACGTCGACCGGTTGCTGCGAACCCCCGTAACATTTGGGGATCGCGCGATAGAGATAGCCCTGATCGGTTGCGAGCGCGCGAAAGGTGCGGATATATTGTTTGAGGTCGGCCCCGCGCGCATCCGACGGCGGTGGCCAGTGGAGCGCCAAAAAGGCGCGCACCTCGGCGCGGAAGGCCTCGGCGGCTTCGCCATAGCTCAGATCCATCGACGCTCTCCCTCGCTTGTCGCCATATCCTATGCCTGAGTTATATAACTACGTCAAACATGTTGTGTGCCGGCATGGACATGGTAGAGGCGACAGGATGAGCGACAAAACCGGCACCATCCCTCATTATTTCACTGCGCGCGACAGGGGATATGACCCTTCGGGTCTCGCCCGCAATCCCTGGTTCGCCAATGCCGTGGCCGGCGGCCCGATCGCAGCGCTGTTCGGCCATCTCATCGACGAAGCCCGGTTTGGCGACGGAAGCGAAATCTGCCGACTGACGATCGACATCCTCGGCATCGTCCCGCGTGCATTGCTGACGCCGCGCATCATCGCGGTGCGCCAGGGGCGGCAGGCGCAGCTTTACCGGATCGAACTGCTTGCGAGCGACAAGCTCGTCGCGCAGGCGCATGTGCTGCTTGCACGCCACCTCGATACGCCGGCATTTCCGGCGCCGCACCCGCACCCGGCGCCCGAAGAAGTTCCCGAGGATAATTTCCTCGTCGGCGCCAGCATGGCAGGCGCGATCCGCACGCGTCCGATCATGGGGCGGGTACGCGAACCCGGGCGCGGCGTATCGTGGATGCGGATGGACGGCGAGGTCGTGGCGGGCGTTCCGGCCTCGCCCTTCGTCAAGGCGTGCCTGTTTGCCGATTTCGGCAATGGCGTCGGCAGTGCGACCTTTGCGCATGAATGGAGCTACGCCAATCTCGACATCTCGGTGCAATTCTTCCGCATGCCGCGCGGCGACTGGTTCCTGCTTGACGCACAGACCGAAGGCGCGGGCAACGGCCATGCGGTGGCGCAAACGGTCTTTGCCGATGCCGATGGCGTCTATGCCAAGGGGACGCAGACGATTTTCGTCGCGGCGGGGCAGCAGCTTGAGCGGACCTAGGCGGCGTCGACAAATTCCTATGTCCGAAAGCGACCGTTAGCTGACCTTTATTTCATCGTCACCCCGGACTTGATCCGGGGTCCCGCTTGACGTCGAGAACCGCTGGCACCCCAAAAAGCGGGATCCCGGGTCAAGCCCGGGATGACGGAAAAAGGCCAGGAAGCGGCCGATAGCCGCCGTTCCCACCCCAAAGCCGCCACCCCCGCGAGGCTCGAATTTGCCTACGCGGCCTAGCGCCCGCGAAACACCGGCGTCCGCTTTTCGGTAACCGCGGCCAGCCCCTCGCGATGGTCTTCGCTGCCGAGCAGCACCGCCTGGTTCGGCAGATTGGCCTGCCACTCGGCCTCCATGCTGCTTTCGAGCGCGCGCTGCATCGATTGCTTGACCGTTGCGTAAGCGAGCGGGGCCAAGGCCGCGAGTTCCTGCGCCAGTTGCAGCCCGCGCGCCGCCAGATCGTCCTTCGCCACCACCTCGCTCACCAGCCCGATCGCCAGCGCTTCCTCGGCACGCACCTGCTTGCCGCGCAGGCACATTTCCATCGCGCGGCCGAGCCCGATGATCCGCGGAAGCAGAAAGGTGCCGCCCAGCGGCGGCATGATACCGAGCTTGATCCAGCTTTCCTGGAACATCGCATTGTCGGCGGCGACGCGGAAGTCGCACGCAAGTGCAATCTCGCAGCCCACGGTAATCGCGGCGCCCTGCACCAGCGCGAGTGTCGGCTTCGGGCAGCGGTAGATCGCCCGTGCGGCGCCCTGAAACTTGTCGTAGACCGTGTCCTTGACCTCGGTTGCGGACATGCCCGCAAGCCGCTGCAAAAAGGCGAAATCGGCGCCGACAGAGAAGTGCTTTCCCTCCGCCGCCAGAATGATCGCGCGAACATCGCCGTCCGGGGACAGTGCCGCGAAGGCATCGCGAATCTCGCCGAGCATTTCGGGCGAAGAGGCGTTGCCGATGTCGGCGCGGGTGACGACGACCGCTGCGATAGCGGACGCATGCCGGTCGATGCGGATATGATGATATTCAGCCGCCACCCTGTTCTTCCTGTTTCTTCTTTTCGCGCCGGATCATCGCGGTAGCGCTGGTCGACAGCCCCATGTTGAGCGCCTCGGCATCGAGCGCGGCCTCGAACGCCCAATCCTCGGCGTTGTTCAGATTGGTCTTCATATAGCGATAGCCCATGCGCGGCCCGTCGGCGAGGCGGCGGGCCGCCTTCATCGTTTCATCGCGCAGCGCCTCGTCGTCGAACAGACGGGTATAGAGCCCCTTGGCAAACGCCTCGTCGCCCGACAATTTCTCGCCCAGCAGGAAGAGTTCGCGCGCAACCCCGGTGCCGACGATCTTGGTCCAGAACCAGGTCGAGCCGAAATCCCCTCCCGCGCCGATCCGATCGAAGGCGGTGAGGAAGCTCGCGCTCTTTCCGGCGAAACGCAGGTCGCACGCGCCCGCGATGCCAATGCCCGCGCCCGCGACGGGGCCGTTGACCATCGCAATCGTCGGCTTCGGCATTTCGTGGAGCAGGCGCGAGGTTTCCATGAAGGTGCGCAGGCGTACATGCCCCTGCTCGGTGCGGCTGCCGACCTCGGCATTGACGGACACGACCGCCTTGTCCGCGCCGCCTTCCTTGAGGTCGCCGCCGGCGCAAAAGCCCCTGCCGGCGCCGGTTACGACGACACAGCCAACCGACGCATCGCGCGCCGCATCGGCGCAGGCGTCGGCGAGCGGCGCCATGATCGAACTGGTCAACGCATTGAGCCGGTCGGGCCGGTTGAGGGTGATGGTGCGGACGCCCGCCTCATCATCGATCAGGATTTCACTCATAGATTATCTCCACCAGAGCATGATGGCTCTCTAGACCGACCTTAATCTCGTCATTGCGAGCGAAGCGAAGCAATCCAGTGCGGTTTACGCACACTCTGGATTGCCGCGTCGCGGCGCTCCTCGCAATGACGATTCAAGTTAATGTCATCTTGATCCAGCAAGGTGGATCGGACCCCCGTCAATCCCCGCCAAGCTCGCGGTGGCGCGCGAGCATCGCCACCGCCTTTTCGGCGAGCTCGTCCGGCACCTGCGGATAGAGCGGCAGCGGCCGGTCCTTGCTCGGCAGCGCGATCGTTGCGGTTGCCCGCACCGTTTCCTCGTCGCGCTGGTTGGTGAATTTCACCGCGACATCGACCAGGCTCTGCCCGCCTTCCTGCCGCTTGGCGAGGACCTCGCCGGTCACGCGCTGAACATCGCCCATATAGTTGAACTTGCGAATCTCGTCGTGGATGTGGGTGATGACGGCATCGTCGCCGGCCCAGTCGCTGAGATATTGCCAGAGGTAGTTTTCGCGCATGACTCCATAATCATACGCCATCGGATTGCCGATCGCCTGCGCCCACAGCGGGTCCCAGTGCAGCCGCTGCGCAACATCGGGAATGCCATGTTCGTTCTTCACATAGAAGGCGGGAATGCGCTGGCGATTCTTGTGTGCGAGGCGGTTCGCGGTCGGGGCATAGGGCACGAAACCATAGCCGCCGGCGTGGAAGCAGATGACGTCGGTAACGGTCAGCGGCCCCTTGGCTTGCAGCCCGACCGAATCACCCTTTTCAACGCTCTCGAACCAGCGCTTTTCGGCACCCTGCACGCGTTCGGCGGCGTAGATGTCCTCGATCGCCTGCATTTCCTCGTCGGTATAGCTCGCGGGTTCGATCGCCGAATATTTGCCCTTTTTCGCCGCCGTTTTGCGTTCCGTGAGGACGCGCAGAATGCGATATACTGCGACAACCTCGCCACGCTGGTTGATCTTCACATCGCGGCGCACACCGATTACCGAGCGGCCGGCGAATTCGGACTGCTTGACCTCGCACGTTTCGTCGCCGTTGAAGCTGTAGATGGTGTCGCCCGGATAGATGGGGCGATAAAAGTCCCATTGCGATCCCGACACGAAGACGTGAACGCCGCGAAACAGGCTCTTCTTCAGCGCCTTGATCTCGTCGGGAACGGGGTCACCCTTCATCGGGCGGTTGATGATTCCCGCCATCATGCCGGGCGCGATCACGCTGCCCCAGCGCGTCTTCTTCGCATAATGGGGATCGGTGTAGAGCGGCTTGTCGTCGCCCATGCCGTGCGCGAAGTTGCGGATATTATCCTCGGTCGCGGTGGTGATATATTCGCGCGTCTTCGCCGCCTGATCGAAGCCAAGCAACTTTCTTTGGCGCTCGATATCCTCGTCCGTAATCTCGTAGGCGACGGCTTTCTGCCACTCATCGCTTTCTTTGATGTCGTTTTTCGCCTCGGCCATCGCATATCTCCCTTGTCACGAGTTATATAACTAGGTAATACATGCTTCATATCGAAGCAAGGGGATAGTGTCGCCAATGGAAGTTCGCCGCATCAGCGATGCATTGAAGGTGCGCGCGTCGCATCAGGCCGATGAGATCGCACATGACGACACAAGGCGGCAGATCAGCTTCGCCGAATGGGACCGCGAGGCCGACGAGATCGGCGGCGGGCTCGCCGCAGCGGGGCTTGTTCCCGGCGATCGTGTCTTCCTGCCGATCAGCAACGCGCATGCGGTCGAAATGGCGATCGCGGTGTTCGCGGTATTCCGCGCCGGGGGTATCGCCTGCCCGATCAGCACCCGCCTCAACCCGAAGGAAGTTGCCGATTATGCGGCGCTGTGCGAACCGCGTTTCTGCCTGACCGACGCCCCCGATCTGGTCAAGGATCTGGAACTCGCCGGTTGCTGGCAGGTCGACGACATGCCGCGCGATATTGCGGCCTTGCCCGACCAGGCGGACCTCGACCCGATGGCCGATGCCGAAATCCTCGGCACATCGGGAACGACGGGCAAGATCAAGGGCGTCGTCCTGTCGCATGCCGATCTGATGACCGGGGTCACCGGGCACAATATGGACCGCTCGCGCTCGACGCTCAACGCGCTGCCGCTCACCGGATCGGGCGGGAATATCGGTATCGTGATGCTCCCGGCGCGCGGCGGCGCCACCGCGATCACCCAGCCGAAATTCGATCCCAAGGGCTTTCTCGACCTCGCGCGAGAAAAAGGGCCCGACCTCGTCTATCTCGTGCCGTCGATGCTGCGCCTCGTGCTCGACCATCCCGACGTCGCGACCTACGACATGGCGGGGGTCAAATATCTGATGACCGGCACCGCGCCGCTGCCGCATGATTCGGTAAAGCGCGCCGCCGACCTGTGGCCGCACCTGCGCATCCGCAACAGTTACGGCATGTCCGAGGGCGGAGTCGGCATCGGCACGCGCAGCCAGGAACAGGTGCTGAAACCCGGCTGCGTCGGCAAGCTGCCCGCGCATATGCAGATTCGCGACGAAGCGGGGAATATCGTCACCGAAGCCGGCGTCGTCGGCGAAATCTATGGCTGGCAGAAGCATCAGCGCCGCTACTGGAACGATCCCGATGCGACCGCCGCAGGCTTCAAGGGCGGCTGGACCAAGACCGGCGACCTCGGCTTCGTCGATCAGGATGGCGACCTCATCATGGCTGGCCGCTCGAAGGAGCTGATTATTCGCGGTGGCTACAACATCACCCCGCTCGAGATCGAGACCGCGCTCCACCTCCACCCCGCGGTGCAACAGGCCGCGGTCGTCGGCGTTCCGCACGAGATACTGGGTGAGGACATCGCGGCCGCGGTGACGCTACGCCCGGGAATCAGCGCGACGGCGGACGAGATCATCGCCTTCTGCCGCGAGCATGTCGCCGACAACAAGGTCCCCCGCACCCTCGTGGTCATGGACGCGCTGCCGCTCAATCCCAATGGCAAGATTCTGAAAAAGGAACTGGCGGGGCCGCTGGCAAAAGCTGCGGCCGAAAGGCGCAAAGTGGCTTGATCGGTCGGAGCGCGTGCCCCAAGGCGCATGTCCATGACCATATCTGATCGCGCACTCGCCATCGCCACGAAGGTCGAAACCTTCGTCCGCGAAACCATCGCCCCCTATGAAAGCGATCCGCGCCGCGACCATCATGGCGCGCCGACCGACGATCTGGTGATGGAGATGCGCGAACATGCGCGCGCCGCCGGGGTGCTGACGCCGCACATTCTGGGCGACGGCGACCACCTCAACCAGCGCGAGACCGCCGTGGTGCTGATCAAGAGCGGCCTGTCGCCGCTCGGCCCGCTCGCGTGCAACACGATGGCGCCCGACGAGGGCAATATGTACCTGCTCGGCAAGGAAGGCAGCCCCGAACTCAAGGAGCGCTTCCTGAAGCCGATGGTCGCAGGCCATGTCCGCTCGGCCTTCTTTATGACCGAGCCCGCCGAAGAGGGCGGCGCCGGGTCCGACCCGTCGATGATGAAGACGACCTGCCATCTCGACGGCAATCACTGGGTGGTCAACGGCCGCAAGACCTTCATCACCGGTGCGCAGGGCGCGCGCGTCGGCATCGTGATGGCAAAGTCCGAACAGGGTGCGTGCATGTTCCTGATCGATCTGCCCGATCCCGCGATCCGCATCGACGACGTGCCGAACACGATCGACAGTTCGATGCCGGGCGGCCATGCCACGCTGACGATCGACAATTTGCGCATCCCCGCCGACCAGATGCTCGGCGAAGCTGGTGAAGGCTTTCGCTATGCGCAGGTCCGCCTCTCCCCGGCCCGCCTGTCGCACTGCATGCGCTGGCTCGGCGCGTGCATCCGCGCGCACGAAATCGCGACCGACTATGCCAACCGCCGTGAAGCCTTTGGCAAGCCGTTGATCGAGCATGAGGGCGTCGGCTTCATGCTCGCCGAGAATATGATCGACCTGAAGCAGGCCGAACTGATGATCGACTGGTGCGCGGGCGTGCTCGACACCGGCTCGCTCGGTACGGTCGAAAGCTCGATGGCGAAGGTTGCGGTGTCGGAAGCGCTGATGCGCATAGCCGACCGCTGCGTGCAGGTGATGGGCGGCACCGGGGTCACCGACAAGACGATCGTCGAGCAAGTGTTCCGCGAAGTTCGTGCCTTCCGTATCTACGACGGCCCGACCGAGGTCCATAAATGGAGCCTCGCGAAGAAGATCCGCCGCGACTGGAAGGCGGGACTGAAAGCTTAATCTCGTCATCCCGGCAAAGGCCGGGATCTCACCGGTGAGTTAGGCCGCAACGATGAGATCCCGGCCTTCGCCGGGATGACGATTGAACGATCGGCGGCTCAGCCCTTCAGTTTCTCGAAGGGCACATCCTTGTCCATCCGTACCTCGCCGGGCATGCCGAGCACGCGTTCGGCGATCTGGTTGCGCAGCACCTCGTCGGCACCGCCGGCGATGCGCATCACGGTTGAATAGATATAATCGTACTGGACGTCGCCGGTCGCGGTATCGCCCGCGTCCGGCGCGATCCCTGCGAGACCGCGCAGTTCGAGTGCAAGGCCGTTGGTCTTCTGGTAGCGGCCCGCATAGGCAAGCTTGACCATCCCGGCGAGCGCACCGGGATTCTCTCCCTTCGATACCATCGTGCGCAGCCGCGCCTGGAAAAAGCGCTCGCCCTGCTCTTCCGCCAGCGCCTCGGCGAGTTGCTGGCGGACCGCGCGGTCGTCGAGCATCGTGCCGCCATGGCTGTCAGGGGTGGCCGCGGCAAAATCGAGCAATGGTTCGATCCCGCTACGATGCGCGCCCGAACCGAGGCGTTCGCCCATCAGCACGGTCATGCAGCACGCCCAGCCATCGCCTTCGGCACCGAGGCGATTTGCGTCGGGAATGCGGACATCGGTGAGGAAAGTCTCGTTGAACTCGCTCGCGCCCGAAATCTGTCGGATCGGGCGTGTCTCGATCCCCGGCGTCTTCATGTCGACGACGAAGAAGGTCAACCCCTTGTGCTTGGGCACGGCCGGATCGGTGCGCACCACCAGGATGCCCCAATCGGTAAGATGCGCCCAGCTCGACCAGACCTTCTGCCCGTTGACGATCCAGTCGCCCGAGCCATCGTCCGCACGCACCGCCTTGGTGCGCAGGCCCGCGAGGTCCGATCCCGCAGCCGGTTCGGAGAAAAGCTGGCACCAGGTGATGTCGCCCTTCAGCGTCGCCTCGATGAAGCGCGCCTTCTGCGCGTCGTTGCCGTGCTTGGCGATGACGGGAAGCGCCATACCGGTGCCGATTGACGTGAAGGGCCCTTTGGGCAGGTGATATTTGCCTTCCTCCTCGGCGAAGATCACCGCCTCGATCCCCGATGCGCCGCGTCCGCCGAGTTCCTTGGGGAAGGTCAGACCGGACCAGCCACCCGTATAAAGCGCGCGCATCCACGCGCGGCCACGATCGGCTTCTTCGGTATCGGGCATCTTCGCCCCCGCCGGCAGTTCGTGCGCGGGAGCATGAGCGGCAAGCCACGCGCGCGCTTCGGCGCGGAAGGCGGCTTCCTCTGCGTTGTCGTTAAAATCCATCCTATGCCGCCCTCACCTGACTGCCCGGTCGCGCGCCGAGCAACCGATCGGCCCAAAAGCCCCGGTTGCCCAAGTGCACCGCGAGCATGCGTTCGCGCCGGTAATAGAAATGACAATTCGCCTCGAAGGTATAGCCGATACCGCCATGCACCTGCAGATTCTCGCGCGCCGCCAGTTCGAAGCATTTGATCCCCGACAATCGCGCCGCAGCTGCTGCCGCAGGCAGGTCGTCGGGCGACGATTCCGCCGCCCAGCCGCCGTAATAGGCATTCGAACGCGCCAATTCGGTTGCGACCGCGACATCGGCGAGCTTGTGCTTGATCGCCTGGAAACCGCCGAGCGGTCGGCCGAAAATCTGCCGCTCCATCGCATAGTCGCGCGCCATGTGGAGGCAGGCTTCGGACGCGCCGACCGCCTCGAACGCCGCCTGCACTGCCGCTTGGTCGATCAGCCGGTCGAGCTTGCCGTTCCCCGGCATCGACTCGGCTACCGCACCGGCGAAGTCGAGCCGGTAATGCGGACGAAGCTGGTCGAAACTGTCGAGCTTCGTCCGCATGACGCCCGGCTGATCCAGCTCGACCAATGCGAAGCCTCCGCCAGCGACGAGCACCACCGCGATATCGGCGATGCCTGCATCGGCGACGGGAGTCTTGCTGCCGCCGAGCTTGCCGCCTTCGAGACTCACACCGCCCGAGAACACCGGCCCCGGACCCTCGGCATAAGCGAAGGTCGCGATCGCCTCGCCACTCGCGAGCTTGGGAAGCCATGCTGCCTTCTGGGCATCGCTGCCCGCCAGCCGGATTGCCTCGGCACCGAGAATGATCGAACTCATGAAGGGCACCGCGGCGTTGGCCGCGCCGAGCGCTTCCATGATCACGCCGAGGTCGAGCGCGCCGAGACCCAGTCCGCCATATTCTTCGGGAATCGCTGCGCCGAGAAAGCCCATGCCGGCGAGCGCGCGCCACAGCGGCTCGTCCCATTCGGCGCCCGAATCGATCAGCGTGCGCAGCCGGTCGAAAGCTGTCATATCCGCGAGAAGCGCGCGCGCTTGCTCGCCAAGCATTTTCTGTTCATCGCTCAGGTCGAAATTCATCGCAGGACTTGCCCCGTTGTTGCGACCTGTGTCATAACGAGTTGTATAACTAGGTCAACCATGAGCGTTCGATGAAAACGAGCGCCGGAAGAGGAACCGCCGACCATGCAATATGAAACCATCCTGGTCGACATCGCCGACCACATCGCCACGATCACGCTCAACCGGCCCGAGGCGATGAACAGCTTCACGCGGCGGATGATGGACGAATTCGAGCATCTGTGGAAGTCGGTCGCGCGCAACGACGATATTCATTGCTGCGTGCTGCGCGCGGCGCCCGGCAAGGCGTGGTGCACCGGGGTCGACGTCAAGGAATCGCTCAAGCCCGGCGGCACCGTCGTCGACTTGGGCAATATCTGGCATTGCGAGGATCCGGGTGTCTATCTGGGCCCCAAGTCGATGAACTGCTGGAAACCGGTGGTCGCCGCGGTGCACGGCATGGCGGCGGGAGGCGCCTTCTACTGGCTTAACGAGGCCGACATTCTCATCTGCTCCGAAGACGCGACCTTCTTCGATCCGCATGTCACCTATGGCATGACGAGCGCGCTCGAACCGATCGGCATGACCTATCACATGCCGCTGCACGATGTGTTGCGCATGGTGTTGCTCGGCAACGACGAACGGATTGGTGCGGGGACTGCGCTGCGCATCGGGCTCGTCAGCGAGATCACGACACTCGAAGGGCTCTGGCCCCGCGCGCACGAACTGGCGACCACCATCGCCGCCAAGCCGCCCGCGGCAACCGCAGGATCGGTCAAGGCGATCTGGGAATCGCTCGACCTGCCGCGTTCGGTCGCGCTGCAACAGGGCCTCAAATATTGCCAGATCGGCAATCCGGTCGGCGTGCCGCAGGTCGATCGCGCCGAGCTGATGGCCGACAAGGCCAAGAAATTCACCATTCGCTAGCCGTAGCGTCAATTCTACTTGACGTTTACGTTAACGTACGGATGATGTCCCTTAACTGACAGGGTGAGGAATCGAACGCGCATGTCGATTTTATACGACGAAGGACAACAGGCCATCGCGACCGAGTCGCGCCGCGTGATCGAAGCCAGGGTGAACAAGGAGGAGTTGCTCCCCCTGCTCGAAACCACGGGCCGGTATCATGAAGGCTATTGGGCCACCGCAAAGGAGCAGGGCTGGACCGCGCTTGCGCTTCCCGAAACCTATGGCGGGCTCGACCTCGGCCTGATCGAACTCGGACTGATCGCGCATCAAGTCGGTCGTTCGCTGGCCGGCGCGCCGTTCCTGACGGCCAGTTTCGGCGCGGCGAAGGCTATCGAGCTTTATGGATCCGAAGACCAGAAGGCGAAGTGGCTGCCCGGCCTTGCGAGCGGCGAGACGATCGGCACGGTCGCCTTCGCGAACGGCGCCAACGCCCTGCCCGCGCGACCGGGGATCACCCTCACCGGCGAGCGTCTCGACGGGATCATGACCGGGGTGTCAGGCGGACTTGCTGCCGACGTCGCCGTGGTCTTCGCAAACGGGTCCGGCATGCCGATGCTCGCCGTCGCCGAACTGACAGACGTGACGCGTGACCCGATCGCCAGCTTCGACAACAGCCGCCTCTACGCCGATCTGGCGTTCAAGGACACGCCCGCCGAAACGCTCGCCGCGGGCGGCGCCGCGCGCGAAGCCGCGCTCCATATCCTCGCTTTGCAGGCGGTGATCACCGCGCATGAGCAGACCGGCGGCGCGGAGGCGATGATGGAAATCGCGCGCGACTATGCCGTCACCCGCCGCGCCTTCGGTCAGCCGATCGGCGCCTTCCAGTCGATCAAGCACCGCATCGCCGAGCTTTACGGGCTGGTCGAACTGGCACGTGCGAACTGCATTCACGCCGCGTCGCGCGAAGGACAGTCCGATTTCATCATCGCCGCCGCCGCCGCGCGCATCTCGGCGACCGAGGCCTATGACACCGCATCGCGCGACTGTGTGCAGATCCATGGCGGCATCGGGGTGACCTGGGAACTCGGGCTCCACCTCCACACCCGCCGCGCACGCAGCCTCGCGATCGAACAGGGCAATCTGCTCTTCTGGGAAGACGTGCTTGTCGACCGCCTGACAGGAGAAGCCGCATGAGCGACCTCGAAGCCTATCGCACCAAGGCCGCGGCCTGGCTCGCCTCGATGGTGCCGACCTATGGCAAGGCGGCGCGCCAGGGCCTCTCCGAAGCCGACGACCTCGCGCTCGGCCGCCAATATCAGAAGGCGAAGTTCGACGCGGGCTATGCCGGGATCAACTGGCCGACCGAATTCGGCGGCCAGGGCCTCGGCCATCTCGAAAAGGTCACCTTCGATACCGAGGAAATGAAGCATGGTTTCCCCAGCTTCTATTTCGGCATCTCGCTCGGCATGCCCATCCCCGTCCTGATGCAGTTCGGCGAGGACAAGGCATGGGTGAAGGAACGCGTGCTGAAGGCGCTGCAGGGCGAAGAAATCTGGTGCCAGCTCTTTTCCGAACCCGCGGGCGGCTCCGACCTCGCGGGCCTCAGAACCAAGGCCGAAGCCGACGGCAACGGCTGGAAGATCAACGGGCAAAAGGTGTGGACCAGCTGGGCGCATTACAGCGACTATGGCGTCATCGTCGTGCGCACCGACCCCAATGTGCCAAAGCACAAGGGGCTCACCTATTTCTGGGTCGACATGAAGGCGCCGGGCGTCACGGTGCGCCCGATCAAGCTCGTCGGCGGCGACAGTCACGTCAACGAGGTGTTCTTCGACGATGTGAAGATCGGCGACGATCATCGCATGTCGCCCGTCGGCGGCGGTTTCGCGGTTGCGATCGCGACGCTGATGATCGAACGCTATGTCGCGACCGACAGCGCCGGTTTCGGCCCGCATCTTGACCTGTTCGTCGAACTGGCGAAAGACACCGAACTGAACGGCAGGCCGGCGATCGCGGATGGCCGCATCCGCCAGCAGATTGCGCGCAACTATGCGATGCGGAGTGGCCTGCAATCGATCACCGCTCGCGCGATGGCGATGATGCAGGCGGGCATGACGCCGGGCCCGGAAGGGTCGCTCAACAAGCTCGTCGCGGTACGCTCGCGCCAGAAGCTGTCCGAACTGGCGATCGACCTGCAAGGCTCGGACGGTTTCACCTACGACAACCACGCCTCGCAAAAGGAGGACTGGACGTCGAGCTGGATCAACGCGCCGACGGGCCGCATCGCCGGCGGGTCGGACGAAACCTTGCTCAACACGATCGCCGAGAAAATCCTTGGCCTGCCGCAGGATCATCGCCCCGACAAGGGCGTACCCTTCAACCAGATTCCCGCCTGAGGAGCCACGCATGAAGATCGATTCCACCACCGCGGCCGTCGTCACCGGCGGTGCTTCAGGCCTCGGCCGCGCGACCGCCGAGGCGCTTGCCGCCGCGGGGGTCAAGGTCGCGATTTTCGACATCAACGAAGCGCTGGGAGAAGAGGTCGCGGCGTCGATCGGAGGCATCTTTTGCCGCGTCGACATCACCGACGAGCAATCGGTCATCGACGGTTATGGCAAAGCGCGTGCCGCCCATGGCCAGGAACGCGTCTGCGTCCATTGCGCGATGACCTCGCGCCGCGGCAAGACGCTGGCCTTCGACAAGGCGACGGGTTCGTTCCGTCGCACGCCGACCGAGGATTATGCCTATGGTGTCGCCGGCATCCTGACCGCAAGCTATCGCATCGCATCGATCGCGGCCGAAGGGATGGCGACGCTGCCCGAACTCGATGACGGCGAGCGCGGTGCGATCATCCTCACCGCATCGGTCGCGGCGCAGGATGCGCAGATCGGCCAGGTGATCTATGGCTCGGCCAAAGCGGGCGTGAACGGCCTCGTCCTGCCGATGGCGCGCGACCTGATGGACCTTGGCATCCGCGTGAATTCGATCATGCCCGGCGTGTTCAGCACGCCGCTCGTCGCAGGCCTTCCCGAACCGGTGCTCGCCAGCCTCGGCGCGTCGGTCCCCTTCCCCAAGCGGCTCGGCAAGGCCGAGGAATATGCCAGCCTTGCGATGGAGATGGTCCGCAACAGCTATTTCAACGGCCAGGCCGTCCGGTTGGACGGCGCGATCAGAATGGCCCCGCGTTAATCCGAACTCCCCTCGAAGAAGGAAATCTGTGATGTCCGAAGCCTATATCATCGACGCCGTCCGCACCCCGCGCGGGATCGGCAAGCCCGGCAAGGGCGCGCTGTCGCACCTCCATCCGCAGCATCTTGCCGCGACGGTGCTGAAAGCGATCAAGGAACGCAACAATCTCGACACCGCGACGGTCGACGACATCATCTGGTCGACCTCGACGCAAAAGGGCAAGCAGGGCGGCGACCTTGGCCGCATGGCCGCGCTGGCCGCGGGTTATGACGTCAAGGCATCGGGCACGACGCTCGACCGTTTCTGCGGCGGCGGCATCAGCTCGGTGAACTTCGCCGCCGCGACCGTCATGTCGGGCATGGAAGATTGCGTCATCGCGGGCGGCACCGAAATGATGAGCTACACGGCACAGATCGGCGCCGAGGAAGCCAATGCCGGACTGAAGCCGCTCGGCATGGGGTCGGGCAACGCCGCGCTCGACGACATCCACCCGCAATCGCACCAGGGTGTCTGCGGCGACGCGATCGCCGCATTGGAAGGCATCGACCGCGAAGCCGTCGATGCCCTCGCGCTCGAAAGCCAGCGCAAGGCGAAGCGCGCCATCGACGAAAATCGTTTCGCGAAGAGCGTCATTCCCGTCCTCAATGAGGACGGCTCGGTCGCACTCGACCGCGAGGAATTTCCGCGTCCTGAAACGACCGCCGAAGGCCTCGCCTCGCTGAAGGCCAGCTTCGACGCACTCGCCGACTTCGATCTGGGCGGCGGGACGACCTTCCGCAAGCAGATCACGCGCCGCTATCCCGACCTCGAATTCAAGGGCGTGCATCACGCCGGCAACTCGTCGGGCGTCGTCGATGGCGCTGCGGCGCTGCTCCTGACCTCGAAGAACTATGCCGACAAGCACGGCCTGAAGCCGCGCGCGCGCATCGTCGCCTACGCCAATCAGGGCGACGATCCGACGCTGATGCTCAATGCCCCCGTGCCGGCGGCGAAGAAGGTGCTCGAAAAGGCCGGGTTGACGAAGAACGACATCGACGTCTGGGAAATCAATGAAGCCTTCGCCGTGGTCGCCGAAAAGTTCATCCGCGACCTCGACCTCGACCGCGACAAGGTGAACATCAACGGCGGCGCGATGGCGCTCGGCCACCCGATCGGTGCAACCGGCTCGATCCTGATCGGCACCGCGCTCGACGAACTCGAACGCTCGGGCGGCCGCTACGGCCTCGTCACCATGTGCGCCGCCGGCGGCATGGCGCCGGCAATCATCATCGAGCGGATATGAAACACGGCCTCCCCTCCCGCTTGCGGGAGGGGAACAGTCTAGAACGGTCCGCGGACCGCGATGGTCCTTGCCGGATTATAAAGGTTGAGGAACATCGTCCTGCCGTCGGGGGCGAAGCAGACCCCCGCGCATTTGGTCGCGGCGGTCACGCGGGCGAAGGGATAAACCTTTCCGTCAGCGGTGACCCCGCGCAGCCAGTTGTCGGGCTTTGCCCCGCGACGATCCTCGCACACGATAAGGTCGCCGTTCGGCGCGACGGTCAGATTGTCGCCGAAGCTGAAATGTTCGGGATCGGTCGACTCGAGGAAGAGCTGCAGCCGTCCCGGTGCCGCCGTCTCGCCTTCCGTCCCCTCGGCGGGCGACGGGCGATAGCGCATGATCTGTCCACGCCGCGCAGGCCCGCCCGAGGTGCAGGTGAAATAGATTTCGCCGTCGCCGCCGTGAATGCCCTCGCCGCGCGCGAAGATCGCGCCGCCGGCGCGTGCACCCCGCTTGCGCAGGTCGTCGCGCGGACTTTCGACCTCGTCCAGATCGATCCAGCGCACCGCGTGCCAGCCGGCGGTCGGCAGCGTCGGCCGCGCCCAGTTGCGCGTGTCGGTCAGCGAGGCATCGGCGAAGGCGAGCGCCTGCAACCGCCCGCCCCGGTGCAGCGCGCCCGGTTCGGACGGCAGGAAGCGGTAGAAGAGGCTGTCGCCGCGATCCTCGGTCATATAGATGGCGCCGCTGCGCGGATCGCAGACGGCGGCTTCGTGATTGAAGCGCCCCATCGCCCGGATCGGCTCGGCCTTGACGATACGGCCCGGCGCGACGGGAATCTCGAACACCCAGCCATGGTCCTGCCCCAGCTTGCCGCCGGCGCGCGAGACATCTTCCTCGCAGCTCAGCCAGCTTCCCCATGGCGTCAGGCCGCCCGAGCAATTGCGGATCGTTCCCGCGAGCGCGAGATATTGTTCCTCGACCGCCAGCGTGTCGGGGTTGAGGAGCAGCGTCGACGCCCCGCCCGGCAGCGCGTCGCCGCCGCCGATGCAATCGAACGCCGCCGGAAGCGCCCCGTCACCGCGCGCGCAGGCGCCATGCTCAAGCTCTTCCGGGCCAAGCTCATGGTTGCGCATCAGGCAAAGCCGCCCGTCGGGCAGGACCGCACAGCCCATGCCGTCAGCACTGTTCGGGACGCGGTACCCGTCGCTCATCGACTGCCCGTATTGCGAGAGAATTTTATAGGAAAAGCCCGGCGGCAGATCGAGCAGGCCCGCGGGGTCGGCTATGGTCGCACCAAACCCACGCCCTTCGGCAAGCATCGCAGCGGAGACATGGCGGCTGTGAAGCGCAAGGCCGGCAAAGGCACTCGCGACAAGTCCCTTGGCAAAGCCGCGGCGATCGGGTGCGATGGTCATCGGGCGAGGAGCTCCGGATGGCGATTCCATGCCGGGCGGATAGACGCGGGCGATGACGGACGGACTGCAATAGTCTGACAGTTTGACGACAAAATGAAGTTGGCTTGCACATAAGTGCAACATTGGCATGGCCGAAGGGCCGCAAAGGAGACGAGAGACATGGCAGGACCGCTGCAAGGCATCAGGATCATCGAATTCGCCGGGATCGGTCCCGGTCCCTTCTGCGGCATGATGCTCGCCGACCATGGCGCCGAGGTGATCCGCATCGATCGTCCGGGCGGTTTCATGGACCCGCGCGACCCCCTCTCGAGGAACCGCACGTCGATCGCGCTCGATATGAAGAACGCCGACGCGGTGCAGATCGCCCGCGATCTCTGCAAAACCGCCGACGGGATCATCGAGGGCTATCGCCCCGGGGTGATGGAGCGGCTCGGGCTCGGCCCCGACGTGCTGATCGGCGACAATCCGAAACTCGTTTACGGCCGCATGACCGGCTGGGGGCAGTTCGGCCCCTATGCGCAGGCCGCGGGCCACGACATCAACTATATCTCGCTGTCAGGCGTGCTGCACGGCATCGGGGTGCGCGGCGGCAAGCCGGTGCCGCCGGTCAATTATGTCGGCGATTTCGGCGGCGGCGGCATGATGCTGGCGTTCGGCATGTCGAGCGCGCTGCTTCATGCAAGCAAGACCGGTGAAGGCCAGGTCATCGATTGCGCGATGACCGACGGTTCGGCTTTGCTCGCGGGCATGAGCTGGTGGTTCCATGGAGCCGGAATGCTGAAGGATGAGGCCGGCGTGAACCGCCTCGACGGTGGCGCCCCCTATTACGACACATACACCTGCAGCGACGGCAAGTTCATCTCGATCGGTTCGATCGAACCGCAATTCTATGCGCTGCTGCGCGCCAAGACCGGGCTCGACGCCGATCCGGAATTCGACGTGCAGGACGACCAGGAAAACTGGCCTGCGAAGAAGGCCAGGGTCGCGGCATTGTTTGCGACCAAGACGCGCGATGAATGGTGCGAGCTGATGGAAATGACCGACGTCTGTTTCGCTCCCGTGCTGTCGCTGAGCGAGGCCCCCGCCCATCCGCACAATGTCGAGCGCAAGACCTTCATCGAAGTGGCGGGCGTTCCGCATCCTGCTCCGGCGCCGCGCTATTCGGCGACGGTGAACGACACGCCGCGGCAAGCACCCACGGTCGGCGGCGACGGCGATACCGTGTTGGCGGGACTCGGCTATGATACGGAGAAGATCGCGGCGCTCCGCGACGGCGGCGCAGTGCGCTGACTGTCGATCGGCGCGGATTTCGGAGTCCTGTGCCCCTGCGAAGGCAGGGGCCCATCTCCGGCCGTCACCAACTGCAGCAGCGGGCTTTGCCGGGACGGGAGCATAGGTGATGGGCCCCTGCCTTCGCAGGGGCACAATGAATGCGCCAGAAAGTCAGTCGGCGCGCGCGGTCATCGCTTCCCAGAGGCCGCGCCCGCCGAATCCGGTAACCTGACGCCCCAGCCGCTGGGCCCAATGGGCATCGTTGCCATGTGCACCACGCCAGCGCATCAGCGGGATGGTCACGCGGTGAAGATCATATTCGCGGGTAAAACCGATCGCGCCATGCACCTGGTGCGCGATCGCGGTGACGACACCCACCGCGCGATTCGCGCGCAGCTTCGCAGCGGCAATTTCGAAGTTTGCAGCCCCGGCGTCGAGGCCGACGGTGTCGAGCCGCTTTGCCATGGCCGCCACCGCGGCTTCCACCGCGCGCACTTCGCACGCCATGACCGCGAGCGATTGTTGCACCGCCTGGAACTTGCCGAGCGGGCGGCCGAATTGCTGGCGCGTGTTTACATGCTCGATCGAAAGGCCCAGCGCCTCTCCCATCGCACCCGCCATCAGGCTGACGGCCGCTGCGGCGTGAAGCGCATCATCGGCCTCGCCCAACCCCGACAGGATCAGCCCGGCGACGGGAAGATCGGGCACCGCGACCCCCGCGATCGCCAGCACCGCGTTGACATCGCCCCAATCGCCGCCGAATCCTCCATCGGCTTCGGCGACCAGCAACAGCGAAAAGCCTGCGGCCTCGACCGGAGCGATGCCCTCAGCGGCGGCTTCGACGAACACCGCGCGCGCGGTGTCGCACAGCATCTCGCGCGCCGCGCTCATCGCAACCCCAGCCCGCGTGCGATGATCCCGCGGATCACCTCGCGCGTCCCGCCGCGCAGCGAAAAACTCGGCGACGCGATGAGCAGCGCGCGCAGCAGCCTTGCCAGGTCATTTTCATCGTCCCAGCCGCAGTCGATCACCGCCTGCACGCGGCGCGGCATATCCTGTTCGAACGCATTTCCCAGTTCCTTGACCACCGAGGCCTCGACCATCGGATCCTCTCCCGCCGCGAGCTTGGCCGCGGTCGACATCGACAGCTGGCGCAGCGTCCACATCTCGGCCGCCAGTTCGCCGATCAGCACCGCCAGCGCCGGTTCGGGATCGCTACCCGCCGCGTCGATCAGCGCCGCGAACAGCGCGTGGCTCGAGAGATAACGTTCGGGGCCCGAGCGTTCGAGGCCGAGTTCGGCAGTAACCTGTTTCCACCCCTCGCCGCGCGTCCCGATCAGCGCGCCATGCGGGACGAGGACATCGTCGAAGAAAACCTCGTTGAAGTCGTGATTGCCGGCCATATCGATGATCGGGCGGATGGTGATACCCGGCGTGTCGAGGTCGACCAGCAACTGGCTCAACCCGGCATTGCGCTCGCTGCCCTCTTCGGTGCGGACGAGAGCGAGAATGACGTGCGACAGGTGCGCGCCGGTGGTCCAGATCTTCTGCCCGTTGATCCGCCAGCCCTCGGCGGTCTCGCGCGCGCTGGTGCGGACCGCGGCGAGGTCGGATCCCGCGCCCGGTTCGGACAGGCCTATGCACGCGTAAAGCTTCCCCTTCGCAATGCCGGGCAAATAGCGCTGACGCTGCTCCTCGCTGCCGTAGCGCAGGATCAACGGCCCGGTCTGGCGATCGGCAATCCAGTGCGCGCCGACAGGGGCGCCCGCGGCGAGCAATTCCTCGATTACCACATAACGTTCGAGCGGGTGGCGCTCGCCGCCGCCGTAGCGGGCGGGCAATGTCATGCCGATGTAACCAGCGGCGCCCAGCGCACGGCTGAAACCGGCGTCGAAGCTGGCCCAGCAATTGGCCCGCTCGACAACATCGCCCTGCGGCTGATGCTGCGCCAGCCACCCCCGCAAATCGGCACGCAGTGCCGATATGTCGCCGGGCGGATCGAAAGGATAGAGCGCAAAGCCTTGCATGTCGCGGCAGCCATGCAATAGCTTTCCCGAACTGAAAAGGGATTTTGGACCATGGGTGAATTTCTGAGTGTCGAGCGGCGGGGCAAGATCGCGATCCTGACGATGATCAAGCCCGAAAGCATGAATGCGATCGGCACCCACGAGGATTGCCAGGATATCATCGAGACGCTGCGGGACCTCGGCGACGACCGCGGCGTCAGCGCGATCATCCTGACCGGCAGCGGCAAGGCGTTCAGCGCCGGCGGCAACCTGAAAGGCATGCAGGACCGCACCGGCATCGGCGTGCTCGACCAGCCCGATTCGACGCGCAGCAACTATCGCAAGGGCGTGCAGGCAGTGATCCGCGCGCTGATGGACTGCGAAATCCCGATGATCGCGGCGGTCAATGGCCACGCCATAGGCCTCGGCTGCGACCTAGCCTGCACCTGCGATATCCGTATCGCGGCGGAGAGCGCCAAATTCGCGTGCAGCTTCATCAAGGTCGGCATTGTCCCCGGCGATGGCGGTGCATGGCTGCTCCAGAAGGTGCTCGGCTATCCGCGTGCCGCCGAACTTTTCCTGACCGGTGACCGTTTTGACGCGCGCCAAGCAAAGGAATATGGTCTGGTGACGGATGTCGTACCCGACGAGGATTTGCTGGACCGCGCCATCGCCATCGCCGAACGCATCGTGTGCAATCCGCCGCGCGCGCTGCGCCTGACCAAACGGCTGCTGCGCGAGGCACAGCACAGCCGGATGAGCGACATCCTCGAAATCAGCGCCGCCTATCAGGCGATCGTGCACGAAACCGCCGACAATCGCGAGGCGATCAACGCCTTCGTCGAAAAGCGGCCACCGGTCTTTACAGGAGAATGACGATGCTTGCCGAACGGGTCCTGCCGCTTTCGGGTGTCCATAATTTCCGCGATTACGGCGGCTATGCGGTCGAGGGCGGCGGGCGGCTGCGCAGCGGCGTCCTCTGGCGGTCGGCCCACCATGTCGATGCGACCCCCGAGGACCTGGCCGCGGTCGACGCGCTGGGGCTGGAGACCGTCGTCGACCTGCGCGGCGACGACGAGCGCGCCGATCATGTGTGCCGCCGCAGCGAGAATTTCTCGGCGCGCGTGCTGTTCGCGGGCGGGCAGACCGCGGGGCTGGCGCCGCACCTGCAGGCGGCGGGCGGCACGATCGACAACGAGACGGCACGATCGCGGATGATCGACACCTATGCCGGCATGCCATACCGCCCGGCGCTGGTCGCAACGCTGCGCCTCTATGTCGCGGCGCTGGCTGAATATGATGCGCCGAGCCTTGTCCACTGCGTCGCGGGCAAGGACCGCACCGGGCTCGCGGTTGCGATCGTTCACCGCCTGCTCGGCGTCAACGAGGATGATCTGATGGCCGATTATCTGCTGACCAACAGCGCCGGCAAGATCGAGGAACGGATCGCACAGGGCGCCGCGCACATTCGCGCCCGTTATGGTGCCGAGATCCACGACGATGCGATCCGCACCCTGATGTCGGTCAATCCCGCCTTCCTCGACGCCGCACTCGCAACAATCCGCCGTGACCATGGCGATGTGGCGACCTATGCCGAGACGGTGCTGAACCTGACCCCCGAGATGCACGAGGCAATGGTCGACAAGCTGGTGGTTTGAACCGCTTTCTCAAAAAGCGCTTGCCCTGAGCCCGTCGAAGGGCCGTTCTTCTCTTCGGGAGAAAGGACGGCGCTTCGACGGGCTCAGCACGACGGCGTTTCGGAACAACGTCAGCTCCCACCCTTCACCAGCACGCCGCCCTTTACCACCGCATCGACGCTTTCGAGCTGGCGCACATCGGTCAGCGGATCGCCGTCGACCGCGATGATGTCGGCGTAGCGGCCGACCGCGATCGCGCCGACGTCCTTGTCGCGATCGAGCGCCTCGGCGGCGTTGCGCGTGGCGGCCTGGATCGCTTCGATCGGCGTCATTCCATATTCGACCATGACGCGAAATTGCTTGCCGACCTCGCCGTGCGGCATCACACCCGCGTCCGATCCGAAGATCATCCGCACCCCGGCCTTGTGGGCCTTGCGGAAATTGTCGCGCTGGATCTGCGCGATTTCGCGATCCTTGCGCAGATTGTCTTCGAGCACGCCGTTCTTCGCGCCCTCGGCCTGCGTATATTCGGTGTTGTAGATATCCATCGTGAACCACACTGGCCGTTTGCGCGCCAGCGCCATGCGAATGCCTTCGTCATCGACCAGGCTGACATGCTCGATCGTATCGATGCCCGCCGCGATGGCGGCGCGGATGCCCGCCGCGCCGTGCGCATGCGCCGCGACCCGAAGCCCCCATTGATGCGCCTCGTCGGCGATCGCCGCGAGCTCCCGTTCGGAAACCTGCAATTGCCCGGGTTCGGTGTTGCGCGAAAAGACGCCGCCCGTCGCGCAGACCTTGATCACCTCGGCGCCATATTTGCGCTGGCGACGGACCTGATAGCGCAGCTCGTCGGGCGTATCGCCGATCCCTTCTTCCTTGCCATCCTTCTTTTCGAGGCTGGGCGGCAGGAAGGTGCTGTCGCAATGCCCGCCGGTCGCGCCGAGCGCATATCCCGCGGGAACGATGCGGGGGCCGGTCGCATAGCCGGCCTCGATCGCCTCCTTGAGCCCGATGTCGTTGCGATTGTCCGATCCGACGTTGCGGACCGTGGTAAAGCCCGCGCCGAGCATGTCGCCCGCATTTTTGACCGCGGTCATGCCCCAGAAGCTGTCGGTGAATTCGAGCCCGCGATAGCCGCCGATGTCGGCGGGCCCATCAAGATGGACGTGCATGTCGATCAGGCCCGGAAGCAGCGTCTTGTCGCCAAGGTCGATATGCTTGACTCCGCTGCCCCAGCGTACCGTGCGGGCATCGGCGATCCCGGTAATACGCCCGTCGGCGCCGACGAAAATTGCGGGATGATCGACGGTCTTGCCCGTCAGGACATCGACGTAGCGCGCGGCGGTGATGACGGTCCGTCCGCCCTCATCCTGTGCGGTCGCAGGCACGGTCATCGCCGCGAAAAGCGCGCCGCTGCCGAAAGCGATTCCCCGCAGAAAACTCCCGAACTTCACTCGCGATTGCATGTCCGTCCTGCCCCTTGTTGTTGCCCGTTCGATTGATGGCAAAACAGGACTTGATAGGACAGAAGAATTTTGTCCGGGCCAGCCGGAAACGATCGATCAGGTCACCTTGCGGCCGAAACCGCCCGCGCGCGCGCCGGTCATCGGCGTTCGCGGAGCGCCTTCCAATATATCGCGACGGCCAAAGTTCGGCGCGGGGACGGGAGGCGGCGGCTCGGCGGCTTCGTCGCGGCGACGCATATAGTTGGCAAACGCGGCGTCGGGATCGAAAACCTCAGCCTGCGGGGCAGCAACCGCCAGCCTTGCCATTTTATCGGCGGCCTGCGGGACCGGAGCCCCGATCGCGGCGAATTGGTGCGCGGCGAGGTCGTCAACCAGTGCTGCGAGTCCGGCCTTGTCGAGGTCGAACATGTCGCTGAGCAGGCGATATTTCTTTCCCAGAAACTCGCCCTTCATCTTGATGTGCAGATATTTGGTGCTGGCGACCTTGATCAGACCGTAAAAGGCATAGCTGCTGAGCGCGGAGGTACCGACCTCGGCGACATCGCGCCATTCCACGTTATTTTCGGTCCACATGGTGACGATGATCAGCCGGTCGCGATCATAGCGCAGCGCTGTCCGGTCGCCGAACAGCTTGCGCGCGCCGAGAACGCCAAGGGCGATCAGCATCACCGCGCCGATCAGGATGACCACCGCCAGGAAGGCCCCGACGCGCCCGAGGCTCATCAGCCCGAGAATGCCGAGGATCGGACAACCGACGGCTGTCCTCACCAGCTTGGACTTGTCGTATGCGATGGTCTTCATATCCACCCCTTCGATTTCCGCTCATCGTTCAGACGATCGTGCAGCCGAAACTTTGAAAATATGCATATGATCCCGGCCATCGACAGACGTCGTCCTAGCGTGGGGCGGTTAGAATTTCGTTAGCCGGTGCGCTGTCATGCTTTGATGGCGCACAGCGATGCGTTAGAAAATCAACCGACCACCAGATGGGAGTGATGACGTGGACGAGTGGAACTTGCCTTGGACGGGCGGATGCCGGTGCGGGACGCTGCGTTTCGAGATCATCGCGCCGCCGATGCTGACGATGGCTTGCCATTGCACCGGGTGCCAGAAGATGAGCGCGAGCGCCTTTTCGCTGACGATGGCGATCCCCGACAGCGGGTTCAGCGTCACGGCGGGCGAGCCGGTCATTGGCGGGCTGCACGATGCGCGCCTGCACCATCGCCACTGTGATCACTGCAAAAGCTGGGTGTTCACCGAGATCGAGCCGGGGATGGGCTTCGTCAACGTCCGCCCGTCGATGCTCGACGATTTCGCCTGGTTCACGCCGTGGATCGAAAGCTACACGAACGAAGCCCTGCCCTGGGCAAAGACCGACGCGGTGCATAGCTTTGCCGAATTCCCGGCAATGGAAGACTATGGCGCGCTGGTAGCCGAGTTCGCCGAAAAGGGCCCGCGGCCCGGACGCTGAAGCCAGATGATGGCGAGCATGGCGAAGGCGGCACCGAGCAGGGTGCCACCGACGATATCGCTCGCCCAATGAACGCCGAGCGTCATCCGCGAAAAGGCGTTAACGACGATCATGATCGCCGCGAGTACCCAGACAAAGGGACGCCAGCGCGGCGGCGTCAGCCAGGCGAGGAGCAAATAGACGACCGCCGCGTTCGTGGCATGGCCGCTGGGATAGGATGCGCTCGATACATGATCGAGATGATCGATAATGTCGGGGCGCGCGCGTCCGAAGCCGATCTTCATCAGGCTGGACGCCAGGTTCGACAGCAGCGACGCAGCCGCCAGCGCTGCGGCGCAGCGCGGCCCGCACCAGCGCCAGACCAGCGCGCAGAGCAGAATCACGATCACCCAGCGCGGTGTGCCGCCGCCCACCCAGCTGACGGCTTGCATGACAGCAATGAGCCATGGCGGCGATGTATCGGCCGAAAGCGCCAGCGACACGCCGATGCGGCGGTCGAGATCGTCGGCAAAGCCTCCCGCAACGATTGCGCTGATGGCGAGGAAGAGCAGGACGACCGGCAGCACGGCGCGGCGCGCGAAAGTGGCGGAGGCAGGCGAATTGGATGAAGATGTCATGCCGACGCTCATGGCAAAGTGCGGCCATCGCCGCAATCAATCGCGTCGCGCCGCGCGCGCCGCCGACTGACGCCAGGCGCCGAGATGGGCGGCAAAACGGCGTAGCTGTCCGGTTCCGCCATCGACATCATTGTCAGCCAACCTGAATTCGCCGATTGCGCCGCCGCCCGCACGGTAGCGAAGATAGAGACCGTGGCGCAGCCGAGCACCCAGCTTCGCGGCGCGCGATCCATCGCCGGGCAAGCGGTCGGCGCGATCGACGATCATCTCCACGATATCGGCGATCGGCAGCTGGCGGGGCGCAGCAATAAAGCTTGGATGAAAATGAAGATGGCCGTCGAGAATCCTGACCGCGACCCGCCGCGAGATGGCCCGCGCACCATGCCGGCCGGCGTAGAAAAGACACACGCCACCCGCCGCGATCAGAAGCGGCACCTTGAATGGTGCCAGCGGATCGCGGCGCGGCGCGGGTATCGGCAGATAGAGGTCTGGCCGGACCGTCGCTTCCTGCATCGGTTCAGGCTTCGTTTCGCCGTACAGCAACGCCGAAAAGAAGAAGGATAGCGCCGCAAACCCCAGAAAGAACAGCGCCTTGATCGCATTACCCCATCGGGAGAAATACAGGATCGACGGGTTCAAACTGCGATGCCTCTATCAGCCCTCTCGTGTGCCTAGATGTGCAACGGCCGTCCAAATGCCGCCAAGACCCCTTCATGCATCGTCTCGCTGAGCGTCGGATGCGGGAAGACGGTACCGATGAAATCATCCTCGACCAGTTCGGCGGTCTTGCCGATCGTATAGCCCTGGATCAGTTCGGTGACTTCGGCGCCGATCATATGTGCGCCGAGCAGTTCGCCGGTCTTGGCATCGAACACCGTCTTGGTGAAACCTTCCGCTTCGCCCAGCGCAATCGCCTTGCCATTGCCGATGAAGGGGAAGGTTCCGGCCTTCACTTCGTAACCAAGTTCCTTCGCTTTCGCCTCGGTCAGGCCGACGCTGGCGATCTGCGGGCGGCAATAGGTGCAGCCCGGGATGTTGCGCGGGTCCATTGCGTGCGGGTGATTGCCGGCGATCGCTTCGACCGCGATGACCGATTCGTGCATTGCCTTGTGCGCAAGCCACGGCGGCGCGGTGACGTCGCCGATCGCCCACAGGCCCGGGACATTGGTCCGGCACATCGCGTCGGTATCGATATGGCCCTTTGTGGTCTTAACTCCGAGTGCTTCGAGCCCGATATTCTCGGTGTTCGGGACGATACCGATCGCGACGATCGCGTGGCTGAATTCGGCACTTTCGACCTTGCCGTCCTTGGCTTTGATCTTGGCCGAGACGCCGTTCGCGGTCGCCTTCAGCTCTTCAACGCCAGCGCCGGTGTGGATCGTCATGCCCTGTTTCTTGAGCGCCTTTTCGAGAAAGGCCGACACATCGGCATCTTCGACGGGCACGACACGGTCGAGCATTTCGACGACGGTCACTTCGGCACCCATGTCGCTGTAGAAGCTCGCAAATTCGATCCCGATCGCGCCCGATCCGATGACGAGCAGCTTCTTCGGCATTTCGGGCGGGACGAGCGCGTGGCGATAGGTCCAGATGCGCTTGCCGTCGGCGGGCGCGAACGGCAGGTCGCGCGCGCGCGCGCCGGTGGCGACAATGATATTCTTGGCGGTCAGGATTTCGCTGCCCTTCTCGCCCGTCACTTCGAGCTTGCCAGGCGCGGTCAGCTTGCCAGTGCCCATATGGACGGTGATCTTGTGCTTCTTCATCAGGAAGGCGACGCCTTGACTCAGCTGCTTCGCGACGCCGCGGCTGCGCTTCACGACGGCGTCGATGTCGGCGCTGATCTGCTGGGCGATCAGGCCGTAATCGCCCGCATGCTGCATATAATGATAGATTTCGGCCGAGCGCAGCAGCGCCTTGGTCGGGATACAGCCCCAGTTGAGGCAGATGCCGCCAAGCAGCTCGCGCTCGACGATCGCGGTCTTGAGCCCCAATTGCGCGGCGCGGATCGCGGCGACATAACCGCCGGGGCCCGAACCGAGAATGATGAGGTCGTAACTATTGGCCATTCGGACGTTCCTTCGCTACTTTCCGACATGCACCCTTAGGGCGGCCGGCACTTACGGCAAGGCTATAGGTTGCCGGATTAAGGATGATTTCATCCCCATCGCATAAGGTCGGCGCCAGAGCCATGCAACCGGTCCATAGCTATTCCCCCTCTCCCCGCGAGAATCCCGCCATGCCCGAGGTCGTGAACGCGGCCGACGACGCGGCCTTTCGCGTGCAGGCCACCGCGATGGGCTATGACCCCGACGATAAATGGGTCGGCGGCTATGTTCCCGTTGCATGGCAGGAAGTGCGCCACCTCGTCGCCGCCTATGCCGGCGATGTCCACGACGCGGCGCTGCTCGAATTCGGCTGCAACTATGCCGCTAGTTCGATCGTCGCGGCGACGATGGGCGCATGCGTAACCGGAGTCGATGTCGATGCCGACACGATCACCCTCGCCCGCCGCAATGCGGCGCGCCATGGCGTTGCCGGACGGATCGACCTCCGCCATGTTCGCGACACGCGCGTGTTACCCTTTGCCGATGCCAGTTTCGACATCATCCTGTGCATCAGCGTGCTCGAATATGTCGCGCCCGATCAGCTTGACGCGGTGATGGGCGAGCTCAAGCGGGTGCTGAAGTCCGGCGGGCTGATCATCGTGTCGGGCACCGCAAGCCGGCTCGCTCCGCGCGAGGTGCATTCGGGGCGCTGGCTGGTGAATTACTGGCCGCGTGTCATCGACCGCCGGCTATTCGGGCGGAAGACGCCGTTGCAACGCGGAGCCAATCCGTTCGCCATCCTGCGAGCGTTCGGCAATTATGAGAATCTCGATCTTGCCGACCGCGGCGAGCGCTGGCTCGCGGCCCGCGCTGCCATGGGACAATCACCCGCCAAGCTGTGCATGGCGCGCATCATCGCACGATTGATCCGGCCGTTCGGCTGGTCGATCGGCATGACGGGGCCGAGCTTCAGCGCGACCTGGCGCAAGCCTTAAACCTCCCTCCCCGCAGGAGAGAGAGGCCGCAGATTATGCCACCAGCCCCAGCGGGTTCTCGACCAGTTCCTTGAACGTCTTCATCAGCAGCGCCCCATCGGCGCCGTCGATTGCGCGGTGGTCGAAGCTGCCGGTCGTGGACATGATCGTCGCAATGGCGAGCGCGTCGTCGACGATGTAGGGCCGCTTTTCACCCGCGCCGATGGCCATGATCATCGCTTGCGGCGGGTTGATCACGGCGGTGAACTGCTTGATCCCCATCATGCCCATGTTCGAGATCGAGGCGGTGCCGCCCTGATATTCACTGGGCTGAAGCTTGCCTTCCTTCGCCTTCGCCGCGAGTTCGGACATTTCGGTCGAGATTTTCGACATCGACTTGCCGCCCGCGTCGACGATGATCGGAGTGATCAGGCCGCCCGGGATGCTGACCGCGACCGAGATGTCGGCGCGGCTGTATTTACGCATCACATCGCCGCCGAACGAGACGTTACAGGAGGGAACGCGTTCGAGCGCAACCGCGAGCGCCTTGATCAGCATGTCGTTCACGCTGAGCTTGATGCCGCGGCTTTCGAGGCTGGCGTTGAGTTCGCCGCGCAGCTTGAGCAGTGCGTCGAGGCGAATGTCGACCGTCAGATAGATGTGCGGCGATTGCTGCATCGACTCGGTCAGACGGCGCGCGATCGTCTTGCGCATGCCGCTGAGCTTTTCGTCCTCGTGCGGGATGCCGAAATCGGGGATCGGGCCGGCAATTGCCGGAGCCGCTGCGGGGGTTGCCGCTGCGGGCGCCGGAGCAGCAGCGCTGGCGGCGGCGGGTGCGGCGCCTTCGAGGTCGGCCTTGACGATACGGCCGCCTGGGCCGCTGCCCGTCAGCGTCGAGAGGTCAATGCCCTGATCGGCCGCGAGGCGCTTCGCGAGCGGGCTCGCCTTGATGCGTTCGCCCGAAGCCGTCGGCGCTGTGGTTACGGCGGGTGCGGGTGCCGCCGCCGGAACGTCCTTCTTCGCCTCTTCCTTGGGGGCAGCTGCCTCTCCTTTCGGTTCAGCGGCCGGTGCCGGTGCCGGTGCCGCCTTGGCACTCCCGGCATCCTCGCCTTCGCCCGCGATTACCGCGATCACGGTGCCGACTTTCACATTGTCCGTGCCCTCGGGAACGAGAATCTGGCTGACCACGCCTTCGTCGATCGCTTCGAATTCCATCGTCGCCTTGTCGGTCTCGATCTCGGCGAGCAGGTCGCCCGATTTGACCGCGTCGCCTTCCTTGACCAGCCATTTGGCGAGCGTCCCTTCCTCCATCGTCGGCGAAAGGGCTGGCATTTTCAGTTCGATCGGCATCGTGAGATTTTTCCCTCGTCAGTCTTGCGGGCCGTGGCTGCCGCTACGGCTTCTCCCTCACCATAAGCATAGTCGTGGTCAAGGTCTATCGGGGCAAACTTGCCTTTCATACGAATGTGACGCACTCTCCGCGCGCCAAAGCGTGAATACGCGCAAACGAGGGGTCGGGGCGATGCGGACTTATCTGGTGGTGATCGACGACAGTCCCGAAGCGAGCCTCGCGCTGCGCTTTGCCGCGCGGCGTGCGGCGCGAACGGGCGGCGGGGTGATGGTGTTGGCGATCGTCGCGCCGCAGGATTTCGTCGCCTTCGGCGGCGTCCAGGCGACGATCGAGGCCGAAGCCCGCGAACATGCCGAGGAACTGGTGGCGGCTGCCGCCGACGCGGTGGTTCAGGAAGCCAATGTCACGCCGCAGATCATGGTGAAATCGGGCAAGCCCGCCGAGGTGGTGCGCGAGGTGATCGGCGCCAACGACGAGATTGCGGCACTGGTGCTCGCGACAGCGGCGAGCGGAGCGCCCGGACCGCTGGTCGCGCATTTCACCGGACAGGATGCGGGGACGCTTCCCTGTCCGGTGATGCTGGTGCCGGGCGGCATCGATATGAGCCGGCTCGACGCGCTGAGTTAGACGCGGGCCGCCACGGAATTCGGCATGGCGGCATCTTTCCATTCGAGAAACGCAAATCCGAGGACGCCAAGCGCCTGGACGATGACGACCGTGATACCGATGCCGGTCATCTGCGCTGCGAAGGTCACGACGACCGCAAAGCTCGCGGCGACCCAGCCCAGGTTGCCGACCGCAATCAGCTTGACGAGCGCCGCATTCGGAACCGACTGCCGCGCCGCGACCATCATCAGGAGCGCGGCCGCCAGACAAATCCAGCCGCCGGTCGCGACGATATTTGCGGACAGCCCGAGGAGCGCGCCGACGGGCGCAGCGGCGAGCAGGCCGATGGCGAAAACGCCTCCGCAGGTGACGGCATCGGCAATGAGGATATTCTTCAGATTGAGGATCGACATGATGGTTCTCCTTTCGACCTCTCCAAACTGGACCCCGGATTGAATGGCGTCGATTACGCCGGAGGTAATGGAAAAGGAGAAGGCCGGGGTATAGTTCCGGCGGCGAAGGAGACGGTCATGCAAGTCGCACCGCTCGGTGAACAATTGCGCGAATGGCGCACGCGCCGCCGGATGAGCCAGATGGACCTGGCGCTCGATACGGAGATTTCGACGCGGCACTTGAGCTTCATCGAAACGGGGCGGTCAAAGCCAAGCGCGCAGATGCTTGGGCGGATCGCCGACTGCCTCGAAGTTCCGCACCGGGCGCGCAACGCGCTGTTGCTCGCGGCGGGCTATGCCCCCGATTATCAGGAGCGGCCGCTCGACAGCGCCGAAATGGCGGGTATGCGCGCGATCGTCGACCATGTGCTGAAGGGCCACGAACCCTACCCCGCGCTCGCGGTCGACCGGCACTGGAACATGGTCGCAGCGAACGAGGCGATCGCGATATTGATCGAGCAGGTCTCCCCCGCCCTGCTGACGCCGCCGGTCAACGTGCTGCGGATCGCGCTCCATCCCGACGGGCTGGCGCCGCAGATCGTCAATCATGCGATGTGGCGCGCGCATATCCTGCACCGTATCGATCAGCAGATCGAAGCGAGCGCCGACGCCGGCCTGATCGCGCTGCGCGCCGAACTCGCCGGCTATGCGGCCGAAGCGAACGACAATGACGCGGGCCATGTGAGCAGCATTGCGGTGCCGCTGGTGCTCGACACCGTCGCCGGGCGGATTTCGTTCGTATCAACGGTGACGATCTTCGGGACGCCGGTCGACGTCACATTGTCGGAACTGGCGATCGAGGCGTTTTTTCCGGCGGATTCCGAAAGCGCGGCTTTGCTGCAGAAGCTGGCGAAATCAAAATAGGCTTCGTCATTGCGAGCGGAGCGAAGCAATGACGCGCAAATTTAGCGCCGCTTTCCTTTATGTTTGATGTTCGCCGGCCGTCCGCGTTTGCCAACCATATGCTTGCCGGCCTTGTCCTTCATCCCGTCGCGGCGCGGCGGACGATTTCGGAAGCCGCCCTCGGGCGCGTCGGGCAGTTCGAAGCGCAGCGCGCCGCTGATCGGGTTGGCGTCGATCAGCCTGAGGTCGATCCGCTGGCCGGTCGTGAAGCTGACGCGGCCATGTTCGCTGTCGAGGCTGCGTGCCGCTTCGTCATAGAAGAAACGTTCGCTTCCCAATGTCGAGACCGGCACCAAGCCGTCGCCGCCGAGTCCGTCGACGGTCGCGAAGAAGCCGAAGGGCTGCACCCCGGTGATGCGCGCGGATACGATCTCGCCCTTCTTCGTCGCGAGATAGGCCGCGACATAGCGGTCGACGGTCTCGCGCTCGGCCTCCATTGCGCGGCGTTCGAGCGCGCTGATCGCCTCGCCGATCCGCGAAAGCCCTTTGGCATCGGCTTCGCCGAGGCCGGTGCGCGCGGGCAAGCCCTTTGAGGTACCCGGCACTTCAAGCTTGTAGCTGTCGACGAGCGCGCGGTGGACGATCAAGTCGGCGTAACGGCGGATCGGCGAGGTAAAATGCGCGTAGCTGCCGAGCGCGAGGCCGAAGTGCCCCGCATTGGCGGGGCCGTAATAGGCCTGCGTCTGGCTGCGCAAAATCGCCTGCATGATCTCGGGCAACCGGTCATCCTCCGAAAAGCCGTCGATCAGGCGGTTGAACACCGCGGGGGTGATAACCTGTCCCAGCGCGAAGCTTTGTTCGAAGGTTTCGAGATAATCCTTCAGACTGACGAGTTTCTCGCGGCTCGGGGGTTCGTGGATGCGATACATGACGGGCGATTTCTTCGCCTCCAGCGCCTTTGCCGCCGCGACGTTCGCCGCGATCATATAATCCTCGATCAACCGCATCGAATCGAGCCGGTCGCGGACGCGGATTTCCGCGATGCCGCCCATCTCGTCGAGGATCACCTGACGTTCGGGCAAGTCGAGGTCGAGCGGTGCGCGCGCGGCGCGCGCCTTGGCGAGCAGCGCCCAACAGGCCCACAGATATTTGAGCGACGGGAGCACATCGGCGTCCCAATCGTCGCGCGGCGCGTCGGCATCATAGGCCGCCTGCGCATGTTCATAGGCGATATTCGCGCGCAGCCGGACCAGCGCGCGGGTGAAGCGCCATGCCGTCACCTTGCCATGGCGGTCGATGACGAGGTGGCACGCCATCGCCGCGCGATCCTGCCCCGCCTTCAGCGAACAGACGCCCGCCGACAGCGTTTCGGGCAGCATCGGCACGACCTGATCGGGAAAATAGACGCTGTTACCGCGCCGCCGCGCTTCGCGATCGAGGTCGCCGTCCGGGCGGACATAGTAGCTGACATCGGCGATCGCGACGATCGCGCGGAAACCGCCCTTGTTGCCCCCATCCTCGTCGGGCGCGGCCCACACCGCATCGTCATGGTCGCGCGCGTCGATGGGATCGATCGCGACGATCGGCAAGGCGCGCAAATCTTCGCGGCCATCGGACGTCAAGGGAAGCTTCGCCGCGCGATCAGCCTCGGCGAGTGTTTCGGCGCCGAATACGTGCGGAATCTCGTGCCGCGCAATCGCAATCATGCTTAATGATTTCGGAGCGAAGGGGTCGCCGATACGGTCGATGACCTTCGCCTTGATCGCCGGGCCGCGTCCCGTCAGTTCGGCGCGCACGAGATCGCCAATAGCGGCATCGCCCTTGTCGGCGACGGCAAAGTCATAGCGCGCGCGCTTGTCGGCAGGACGCAACCACAGCATGGGCTTGCCACCCGGCCCGACATCCTCGACGAGCACGCCGATGACGGTTTCCGCGCTCGCCTGAAGGCGTTTCATCGGATGCGCAATATGGCCGCTGCCACGTTCCTCGGTGCGCGCCAGAATGCGGTCGCCGACGCCGAGCGCGCCCTTTCGACCTTGCTCCATCACCCGGATACGCGGCGCGGGGCCGGCAGCTTCCCAACGTTCGGGCACCGCCCACACATTGCTGCCGTCGATCGCGGCGACGCGAAGTACGGTGACGCGCGGCAGGCCGCCATGCTTGTGGAACGCGCGGCCCGGCGCGAGATCGACGAGCCCCTCGTCGGTCATATCCTTGAGCAATGCCTTGAGCGCGATCTTCTCATTGCCATGCAGGGAAAAATGCTTGGCGATTTCGCGCTTGCCGACGGCGTCCTTGCTTTCCTCGATAAAGCGAAGGATCTGCTCGGAACTGGGCAGGCCAGCGGGCTGTTGCCGTTTCGCCAATTAGTAGGTCCGGCCGATGAGCACGCGTTCGACCGCAGGCTCGCCGGTGAAGAAGCACGCGCCGTCGGCGGGAGCGGCATCAAGGGGCGTGTTGCGCATTGTCAGCTTCAACGCCTTGAGCTGCTCGACGATCCCGTCAAGAACCCCGCCGGTGGGGCGCGACCATTGCACCTCGACCCAGCCGGTGAACTTGTCCTCGCCCGCATAATGCGCGGCAAGGTCGGTAACGTCGCGCCGGATATTGGCGTGAAGCCGCTCCTTCGCTTCGGCGTAGAGATTGCCCTGAATCTCGCCGAGCGTCGCGACCGCGGCGGCGACGAATTCGCCCCTTGGCGTGAAAGCACTGTCGAGCTTGCCGTCGTCCTTGTAGAGCCGGTCGCGGCGGATCACCGCGACATTGCCGCCGGCAACATCGCGCGGGCCGATTTCGAGGATGATCGGCGCCCCCTTCTTGACCCAGCCCCAGCGCTTGGTCTGCGCCTTGTTCGCACCGGCGTCGAGATGGACGCGCAGCGGCTCACGGAAGGCGTCGAGCGCTTTCAGTTCGGCTTGCAACGATGCGCAATAATCGAGGATCGCCTGATCCTCCTCATTATCGCGCAGCATCGGCACGATGACGATCTGGTGCGGCGCGATGCGCGGCGGGCAGCGCAGGCCATCGTCGTCGCCATGCGTCATAATCACCGCGCCGATCGTACGCGTCGAGAAGCCCCAGCTGACCGTGTGACAGAGACTGTGGCCGCCGTCCTTGTCCTGAAAGCGAATATTCGCAGCCTCGGCGAAACCGGTGCCCAGATAGTGCGAGGTGCCGGCCTGGAGCGCCTTGCCGTCCTGCATCATCGCTTCGATCGAAAAGGTCGCGGCGGCGCCGGGAAAACGCTCATTCTCCGGCTTCTCGCCAGCGATCACGGGGAGCGCAAGCGCGTCCTCGGCCACGCTGCGATACAGTTCGAGCGCGCGCATCGTTTCGGCGAGCGCGTCTTCCTTGCTGTCGTGCGCGCTATGGCCTTCCTGCCACAGGAATTCGGCGGTGCGCAGGAACATGCGGGTGCGCATTTCCCAGCGCACGACATTGGCCCACTGGTTGACGCGCAGCGGCAGGTCGCGCCACGACTGAACCCAGCGGCTCATCGCCGCGCCGATCACGGTTTCCGACGTCGGACGGACGATCAGGGGTTCCTCGAGCTTCGCTTCGGGGTCGGGGATCAGCTTGCCCCCACCACCGGGGCTCCTGTCCTGGATCAGCCGGTGGTGCGTGACGACCGCCATTTCCTTGGCGAACCCGTCGACATGGTCGGCTTCCTTCTCGAAGAAGCTCAACGGGATGAAAAGCGGGAAATAGCAATTCTGGACGCCCATGTCCTTGATGCCCGCGTCCATGATCGTCTGGATTCGTTCCCAGATGCCATAGCCCCACGGCTTGATCACCATGCAGCCGCGCACGCCCGATTCCTCGGCGAGGTCGGCTTCGGCAATGACATCCTGATACCAGGCCGCGAAGTCGGCCTGCCGGGTTACGCTGAGCGCATGCTTGATCATCTTTATCCGATTTCTATTGTCGTTGAGGGCGCAAGGGCGCCCGTCGTCACTTCTTTTTCGCGAGCTCGGCCTTAAGCTCGGCGACTTCGGCCTTCAACGCCGCGATCTCGGCATCCTTGGCCCTGGTGCTGCCGCCGGCCGCGCCCGGGATGAAGGCCCCGGCCGCCTGCTGGAACATCTCAAGATTGCGGCGCGCCATTTCGGCGAGCGGGTTCGACCCCAGCGCGCCTTCGAACGCGTCGCGCACGTCCTGCTGGTTCTTCCGGAACGCGGTCATCGACGCTTCCAGATATTGCGGCACCATCGACTGCATCTTGTCGCCGTACATCCCGATCAGGTGGCGCAGAAAGGGAACCGGAAGCAGCGTCTCGCCGCGCGTTTCGGTATCCATGATGATCTGGGTCAGGACATTATGGGTGATGTCGTCGCCGCTTTTCGCGTCGACGACGCGAAATTCGCGGCCGTCGCGCACCATCGCGCCCAGATCTTCAAGCGTGATGTAGCAACTGCGTTCGGTATCATAGAGGCGCCGGTTGGCGTATTTCTTGATGGTGACGACGTCGCCCTCTTCCGCCGATTTCGACCTCGCCATGCTGACCCGCGCTCCTGATGTCCCGTGACGATCGCAAAAGCATCGGTGCGGGAGTTCCTGATCTTGCAACCCGGGCATTAGCATCAAAATATGATGCATCGCAACATGTGCGGGAGCGCGGCAGCGACGATCCATTGCGAGTCGGAGCCCGGGACCGCGGCCCGTGTCATGGACAGTTCGCCATTCCTAGCCCGGATTGGTCGGTTTTGGCGGATGATTGGCAACTTCGTTTCAAGCACAATCTATTTCATGACATTTTTTTATTTATGACGCTTCAATTGAATCATTTTATATATCTGAAATAGAACAATATTTTTTCTGAAACCTTCGCGCACAACGCCGCTGTTGCCAAAATAGCACAGCGCCGCCCCTATCAGTCGCGCCGCCGTCCGAAATCGCCATCAAACTCTTGTGCCGCCAAAATTTTAGGCGTTTCTAAACTCCATTCCGTTCATCTGGTTTTTTGAACGGGGCAACCGGGGAGTTATCTATGAACAAGTCGCACCTGCTTGTGGGTGCCGCTGCTTTTGCAGTGGCAATGTCCGCCAGCCAACCTGCGTTTGCGCAGGACACGATCGGCAGCGCCAATTGCGCCGACCTCAACAACGACGGCGTTTGCGATTCCAACGCGAGCAGCGGCGATGCCATCGTGGTGACCGGTTCGCGCATTAAGCGCAGAAACGAGTTTAACAGCCCCGACCCGATTCAGGTCATCAGTCCAGAAATTGGACAGAAACAAGGCCAGAACCAGTTACAAGATCTGCTGCAATCGTCCCCAATCGCCCAGGGCTCGATCCAGATCACCTCATCGATCTCGAATGGCTTTGTTACTAACGGCGGCGCTGATGCACAGACGGTGTCTCTACGCGGCCTCGGAGCTGAGCGTACACTTGTCCTGCTAAACGGACGCCGTGCCGGTCCGGCGGGCGTCCGCGGCGCCGTGGCTTCATTCGACCTTAACGTACTACCGCTTTCGGTGGTGCGTCAGGTCGAAGTGCTGAAAACCGGCGCTTCATCGATCTATGGCTCGGACGCCGTCGCCGGCGTGGTCAACATTCTGACGAAGGACAATGCCGACGGTTTCGAGTTGGGCGGCTTCACGTCGATTCCACAGCACGGCGGCGGCGAAATCTACGACTTCAATATCAGCTACGGAAAGCGGTTCGATCGCGGTCATATCCTGATGACGGTCGATTATTTCCAGCAGCAGAATCTCAAACGACGAGATCGGGACTTCTTGTTCTGCCAAGAAGATTATCTGAAGCGCGAAGCTGATGGAAGCCGCGCCGACATTGTTGATTTCCGGACGGGCAAACCGGCATGCTTTGGCACGTTGGGCAATATGATCCTGACCGACAATGACTTCACCGGACTCTTTGGAGAAGGTCCGCTCGAGGCGCCGAACGGACTGCCGTTGTTCGCCGGCCAATATGGATCTCATTTTGGCCAGGTTGGCGTGGACTACAACACGATACCGGGCGTGACGGCCCCATCCAACTTCTTTGGACTGGATTTTGACGGGCCATCGAGAGGCGCCCTCAATCAATTTGAGCCCCTTGAACAGGCAGCCGACGTTTTCTCCAAAGTCTCGCGCGTGACGGGCTACCTGGATGCCTCGTACGAACTCACCGACAACGTCGAAGTATATACTGAACTTCTTTTCAATAATAGAAAATCCTACAATAATGGATTTCAGCAAATTAACGTATTCCAGTTTACTGGAAATTCCCTTCTCCCTTCGCTTACAGTTAATCCGAATACAGGTGGCCTGTCTCTAAACCCGAACTATCCAGGAGCTTTTTGCACCACATCGGATTTCAATTGCGTAATAGGCGACGCAGGAGATCCATTTAATACGGAGTTCAGTGGAAATTTCCTCCTCCGCCCACTGGTTCTGGTAAAGTCTGACTTCAGCACCGACGTCGATTATTATCGCGGTGTTCTAGGCTTTCGGGGCGATTTCGATGGCTTCCTGTCAGGTTGGAACTGGGACGTCTACACACAGTATAGCCGTTCAAACGCGAGCTACACCCAGAGTGTCGTTTATGAAGATGCGCGCTTCACGCAGGATTTTCGTACGCGGTCATGCGTAGGCATGGTCACCCCGGTTACCGGGAGGCCCTGCATGGACATTGACTGGACCGACCCCCGCGTTCTGCGCGGCGATTTCACGCAAGCCGAGCGCGACTTCCTGATGGGCGAAGAAACCGGGCATACGCGCTTTACACAATGGTCGGGCGAAGCGACGCTTTCGGGTAATCTTCTTACCCTGCCCGCAGGCGATGTCGGCGTGGCTTTCGGCGTCCAGATCCGCCGCGACCAGATTCGCGACGTGCCCGGTGAGGTCACCCTAGCTGGAAACGCCGCTCTCCGTACATCTTCCGGAATTACAGCGGGCAGGACTGTCTCGAAGGAAATCTTTGGTGAAATCCAGATTCCGCTGATCCATGATACGCCGCTGATCCAGCGTCTGACCCTGTCGGGCGCCGGGCGCTATACGCACGTCGATGCTACTCGCCGTGACGGTGCGACCGACAGTTTCAGCGACGTGACGTGGAAAGCCGGACTCGACTGGGAAGTCACCGACTGGCTCCGCTTTCGAGGCACTTGGGGCACGTCGTTTCGCGCACCGGCGTTGTTCGAACTATTTCTCGAGAACCAGACAGGTTTTCAGCCGCAGCAGGATATCGACATCTGTCGCAACCTAGCGGCTGAACTTGAAAAAGGTACGATTAACCAACGCATCTTTGACAATTGTACGGCCGCCGGTATTCCCGACGACTTTGCCGGTGCAACAGGTTCCGCAACCGTAACGACCGCTGGCGGGCTTGGGACCCTGAGGCCCGAAACCTCCACCGCAAAGACGGCTAGTGTCATTCTGACGCCTGATTTGAGCGGTGTGCTTTGGGGCGGACTGCGGACAAGCCTAGCGGTCGATTATTTCGACATCCGCGTAAAGAATGAAATAACGCAATTGGGCGCGCGTAACATCGTCGTCGGCTGTTATAATTCGGAATTTTATCCTAATGAGCCGCTTTGCGACCTGATCACGCGCGCCAATAGTGGCCCTGAAGTTGATAATATCACCGACATCGAGGATTCGTATATCAACATCAGCGATCAGCGGAATCGCGGTATCGACGTCACGTTGCGTGTAAATCAGGATTTGGGTAATCTCGGTGCTCTTGAATTCCGGGCGCAGATGACTTGGCAGACGAAGGATACCATCGAACTGTTTCCGGGAACCCTCATCGACGACAATGGTGAAGCGGGCGATCCGAAATGGGTAGGCGATTTCAGCCTCTCGTGGGAGAAGGGGCCTTGGACTATATTCTACGGCCTCGATGTCACCGGCGGAACATCGGATCTGCAAGATTTGCTCGACACTCAAGGCGGCAGCGCATGCAGAACTTCTATTTACCGTCCCGGCGGTAGTTTTTGTCCCGATGTGCGCTTGTCGCCTACCTTCTATCACTCGATGTCGGTTACCCGCGAGATTGACGACAAGTTCGCGATCACGCTCGGCGTGTCCAACATGTTCGATACCGCGCCGCCGCGGTTCTCGACCGTTTTGGGAGGCATTACCGCGATCGGTAATTCGCCGGCATTCGGCACCCAATATGATTATTTCGGTCGCCGCGTGTTCATGAACGTTCGCGGTAAATTCTAAGAAGCGGTAGTTTCGAAAATGGAAGGCGGCGTATAATTCTGCCGCCTTCTATTCTGCCCGAATTGGTAGCGCCCCGCACCTTTCGGGCCGTTTCCGCTATTAATCCACCCACTCGCGCGCCCAGCGGCCACCCAACCCGGTCAGCAGCTCATATTGCGACAGCCCGCACCGCGCCGCGGTTTCGGGCAGGTCATAGTCGAGCGTGAGCCAGTCGCCCTCGTCGATGGCGCCGGCGTCGGTGGCGTCGAACGCGACAAGGTCCATCGATACGCGCCCGGCGAGCGGCAGGCGGTGTGATTGCCAGGTCGCCGTCCCGCTTCCCGCGTGGCAGCGGAGGTAGCCGTCGGCATAACCCATGTTCGCGACCGCGATCCGGCTGCCCCTTGATGCTGTCCATGTCGCGCCATAGCCGACGGTCTCGCCCACGCGGACGCTGCGAACCTGCAGCACGCGTGCTTCGGGATATACGACCTGGCGGATCTGACCCGCGACCTCGGGCCGCGGTGTCCCGCCATAGAGGGCGAGGCCCGGCCGGGTCAGATCGAAAGCATAGTCGCGGCCGAGACAGATGCCCGCGCTGTTCGCGAAGCTGTAACGCCGCGCCGGAATCCGGCCCCTTACCTCGCGAAACGCCGCGAGTTGCTGCGCATTTTGCGCGCTTTCCTCATCGGCCGAGGCAAGGTGGCTGAGAAGGGTTTCAATCGCGAGGCCGTCCAGCGCACCGCCCAGTGCCTCGTCGATGCGGAGGCCGAGGCGGCTCATTCCCGTATCGACCATGACGTCGCACGGCCGCCCCTCGCCCGCCGCGCGCCAGCGCGCGACCTGCTGGAGGCTGCCGAGTACCGGGCGCGCCGGCAGGGTGCGCGCGGCGACCATATCCGCCTCTCCCACCCCGTGCAGCACCGATAGCGACACACCCTCGGCGAGCGGCATCAACGCCGCCGCCTCGGCCCAGCTCGCAACGAAAAAGTCCCGGCAGCCCGCAGCAACGAGATGCTGCATCACCGCCCGCGCGCCGAGGCCGTAGCCGTCGGCCTTGATCGCCGCGCCGCACGCCGCCGTCCCGCTCTGCGCGGCGAGCCAGCGCCAGTTGGCGGCGAGCGCGGTGCGGTCGAGGCGGAGGCGGAGCGGCGACGGGATGGCGATCATCACCGTGCCCTATACGGCTTTGGCGGCAGCGCCAATGGGCTGTTCCGGAAGCGGATCAGTTTGCGGGCGCGGCCCTGTCCCACTGCCCTTCGACCGGGTCCCTGAGCATGAAGGCGGTGACGAGAAACGCCACCAGCACGACGCCCCAAGTATACCAGAGCCCGGCAAAGGCGTCGCCGGTCTTGGCGACGATGAAGCTCGCGATCAGCGGCAGGAAGCCGCCAAAATAGCCGGTGCCGAGATGATAGGGGATCGACAGCGACGAATAGCGAACATGCGGCGGGAACATTTCGGAGAGCAATGCCGCGACGGGGCCATAGGTAAAGCCCGACAGGGCGCTGAGGCCGAGCAGCGCCGCGACGATCACCGCGATGCCGAGCGGGCCGGGAATCTGCTTTTCGAAATCATAGCCCATCGCTTCGAGTGCGGGTTTGAGCACCGCCGGATCCTCGCCCGCGACTTCGCGCTTGCCGATCGTCACCTGGACGCTGTCGAACGCGCTGCCGCTGGTGACGATCGTATAGGGAACGCCGAGCTTCGTGAGTTCGCCGAGCGTTTTGCCGCAGACGGTATTCTGTTTTTGCGCAAAGGGATCGAAGCTGCATTTCGATCCGGTGACGACGACCGGCGCCCTTTCGGCGGCGGCGGTCAGCGCTGGATTGGCAACGCTGCCCATCAGCCAGAAGAGCGGAAAGAGGAGGACGAGCGTGATCCCATAGCCCCAGACGATCGGTTTCTTGCGCCCGATGCGGTCGGAGAGCCGCCCCGCCCACAGGAAGAAGCCCATGCCGAGCGCGGCGGCGACGCCGACGATGATTTCGGCCGCAGTATCCTCGACCCGCATCGGCCCCTTCAGAAAGGACAGGCCGGAGAACATCGCGGTGTACCAGATAACGGTCAGCCCGGCGGCGATACCGAACAATGCGATGAAGATGCGCCGCGGATTGCCAGGATAGGTGAAGCTTTCCTTCAACGGGTTTTTCGCCAGTTCCCCTTCCTCCTTCATCGCCTGGAACACCGGGCTTTCGGACAGTTTGAGGCGCATCCAGAGCGAGATAGCGAGGAGGAGGATCGACAGCAGGAACGGCACGCGCCAGCCCCAGCTTTCCCACAGGGCGTCGGACATCAGCGCCTTGCACCCGAGCACCACGATCAGGCTGAGCACGAAGCCGCCGACGACGCTTGCCTGGATGAAGCTGGTATAGAAACCGCGCTTTTCGGGCGGCGAATGTTCGGCGACATAAACGGCGGCGCCGCCATATTCGCCGCCGAGCGCCAGCCCCTGAAGAACACGCAGGAGAATGATGATGACCGGCGCGGCGATACCGATCGTCGCCGCCGACGGGATCATGCCGACGCCCGCAGTTGCGATGCCCATCAGTGTGACGGTGACAAGGAAAGTATATTTGCGGCCCAGCCGGTCGCCGAGAAAGCCGAACAGCACGGCGCCGAGCGGCCGGAAACCGAAGCCGACCGCGAAACCGGCCCACACCAGCAGCACCTCGAGCGTCGCATTGTCACTGGGGAAGAAAGCCTTGCCGATGATCGCCGCCAGCGTCCCGTAGATGAAGAAATCATACCATTCGAAGATCGTCCCCGCCGACGAGGCGGCGATGACCATCCGGATATCTTTCGCGGTCGGCTGATAGTCCGCGCCATGATCGGCGTCGGCGGCGAGGTTCGTCATGGTCTCTCCCTAAGCTCTCTGAGCCTATCCCCTTTCCGTTCGCATCGAGCGAAGTCGAGATGCCGGGAGGGCATGCACGACACATGGGTGTCTCGACTTCGCTCGACACGAACGGTTTCGCTACCTCTAGTTGTACCGCCGCGGCGCGCAAGCCTTCTTGGCGTAGCGTCATTTCAGTGGCAGGCTGCAAAAATGCAGTTCATCGACCTGTCGATTCCGATCACCAACGATGTCGTGTCCGACCCGCCGGTGATGCGCCCGCAGATCAGCTATATGACCCACGAGACCACGTGGGAGCAGATCGCCATGTTCTTTCCGGGGCTTACGAAAGAGGATCTTCCCGACGGCGAGGGCTGGGCAGTCGAAAGCCTGACGCTCAGCACGCACAACGGCACGCATATGGATGCGCCATGGCATTTTCATTCGACGACCGACAGCGGCGCGACCGCCGCTCCGAGCATCGACGAAGCACCGCTCGACCTGTTCTTTCGTCCCGGCGTGAAGCTTGATTTCTCCGACCGCCCGGCGGGCCATGTCGTGAGCGGCGCCGAGGTCGAGGCCGAACTGGTGCGGATCGGACATGCGCTCCAGCCGCTCGACATTGTGCTGGTCCAGTCGGGCGCGATCTATGGCACCGATAATTTCACCGACCAGGGGTGCGGCATGGGCGCCGAGGCGACGCTGTACCTCACGGAGCGCGGTGTGAAGGTCGTCGGCACCGACGCGTGGAGCTGGGACGCACCGTTCAGCCATACGGCGCGGCGCTGGGCCGAAACGCGCGACCCGTCGATCATCTGGGAAGGCCATAAGGCGGGACGGATCAGACCCTATTACCAGATCGAAAAGCTGACGGGCCTCGCCGCCCTGCCCCCGACCGGCTGGACGCTCAGCTGCTTCCCGGTGAAGATCGAACGCGCCAGCGCGGGGTGGATCCGCGCCGTCGCGCTGCTCGATTGAAGGCCGCTTTGGTGGGGAGCGGACATTCCCACGCCGACCAGAAACCGTCGCCCCCGCGAAGGCGGGGGCCGCTAGCCAGCTTGCACCAGGCCGACAGCGGCCCCCGCCTTCGCGGGGGCGACGGTATTTTGTTAGCGTCAGCTACCGGCCGCTTCCTGCCCTTTTCCATCATCCCGGGCTTGACCCGGGATCCCGCTTTTTTGAAGCAGCTGCAGTTTTCGGCTTCAAGCGGGACCCCGGATCAAGTCCGGGGTGACGATGATGGAGATGGCAGCTTACGGCCAAAAGCCGCCAGCCCCCGTCGTTCGTCGAACGCCACTGGCAAGTTTCAACTGAAACTTTAAGCGTCAGCCCGAGAATATCTATCGGAGCAATATCGAATGACCATCGCCGAAGCGACCCCCGATTTCGAGGCGGACCGCAATGACCGCGCCTTCCTCGGTCATCCCAAGGGCCTCGGCTATCTTGCCTTCGTCGAGGGATGCGAGCGCTTTTCCTATTATTCGATGCAGACCCTGCTCGTGCTCTACATGGTCAAATATCTGCTGCTCCCCGAACATGCCGCCGGGGTGATCGGGCTCGACTGGGTCAAGAATTTCTATGGGCTCGATGGCCAGCCGCTCGCCTCGCGCCTCTTCGGCGATTACACCTCGCTCGTCTATCTGACCCCGATCATCGGCGGCTTCATCGCCGACCGCTGGCTCGGGCGCCGCACGACCTTGATCCTCGGCGGCCTGTTCATGGCGCTCGGCCACTTCCTGATGGCGTTCGAGGGCAGCTTCCTGTTCGCGCTGGTCGCGCTGATCGTCGGCGTCGGGCTGTTCAAGGGCAATATCGCGAGCCAGGTCGGCGAGCTTTACGGCCCGAACGACCTGCGCCGCGCGATGGCGTTCCAGATTTTCTATATCGCGATCAATGTCAGCGTGATCGTCGCGCCGCTCGTCGCCGGGACGCTCGGCGAAAAGGTGAGCTGGCACTGGGGCTTCGGCACCGCGGGGGTGGTGATGGTCGCCGGGCTCATCCTCTATATCATGGCGAAGCCCTGGCTTCCCGCCGACAATTTGCCTTCAAAAACGAAAGCCGAAGATGCCCCTGCGGCGATACCGATGACGCGGCAGGACTGGCAGCGCGTCGCCGCCGTCCTCCTGCTCGTCCCGGTGCTGGCGCTCGCGCTGCTGACCAACCAGCAGATTTTCAACGCCTATCTGGTCTGGGCGGACCAGCATTTCCAGCTGACCTTCTTTGGCCAGACATGGCCGACGAGCTGGATGATCACGATCGATGCGACCGCGAGCTTCAGCATGCTGGTCGCGGTTGCGGGTTTTTACGTCTGGTACGGCAAGCGCTACCGCGAGCCCGACGAACTCGGCAAGATGATCATCGGCAGCTTTTTCACCATCGCGGGCGGGCTTTGCCTGTTCATGGCGGCCGCAACGCAGGGCGGCGGCAAGATCGGGCTGTTCTGGCCGCTGATGTTCCATGTCACCAACAGCATCGGCTTTGCCCATATCCTGCCGGTCAGCCTGGCGCTGTTCACCAAGCTGGCGCCGCGCGCGCTCAACGCGACGATCATCGGCATCTATTACCTCGCCTTTTTCGCCGCCAATTACGTCGTCGGCACCGTCGGCGGCTGGTATTCGTCGATGCCGACCACGAGTTTCTGGCTGTTCCACGTCGCGACGGCCGTCGTCGGGCTGGTCGCCTTCGTGCTGTTCAAGCTGTTCCTCGCGAAGCGGCTGATGGGCGAGCCGGCGGCCGCCTGATCAGAAAAGGCGTGAGCCGTCGGGAACGGACCGGTCGGGCGCGAACAGGATCACTTCGCCTTCATCATCCGAAAAGCCGAGCGTCAGCACTTCGGACATGAACTTGCCGATCTGGCGCGGCGGGAAGTTGACGACGGCCGCAACCTGCCGCCCCGGCAATTCGTCGAGCGTATAGCGGTCGACGATCTGGGCGCTGCTTTTCCTGACGCCGATCGCGGGGCCAAAATCGATCTTCAGCTTGAACGCGGGCTTGCGCGCTTCGGGGAAGGGCTCGGCTTCGATAATCGTGCCGATGCGAATGTCGACGCGGAGGAAATCGTCGAAGGTGATTTCAGAGGCCGCTGGCGTATCGGCAGCGTGATTCAGATGCATCCTTATCTCCGTCATTCCCGCGAAGGCGGGAATCCCGCTTCCTCATCCTTGTAGCGGGATTCCCGCCTTCGCGGGAATGACGAAAATATGGAAAGGAGCTGAACCGACGACTATTCCATCTCCAAAATAACCGCGTCGACCGCCAGGCTGTCGCCCTGCGCGGCGTTGACCGTCTTTACCGTCCCCGATTTTTCGGCGCGAAGGATGTTTTCCATCTTCATCGCCTCGACCGTTGCGAGCGGCTGCCCCGCCTCGACCGCATCGCCCTCGTCGACGTGCAGCGCGACGAGCAGCCCGGGCATCGGGCAGATGAGGAATTTCGACAGATCGGGCGGAATCTTCTCGATCATGTGGGTCGCGAGCGGCGCGACGTGCCAAGGCAGCACACGCACGTCGTGGATCGCGCCGCGTGTCGTCATCTTCCACCCGCCGCGCGTCTTTGCGACCTTCACCGCAAGCTCTTCATTGTCGATCTCGGCCACGACCAGCTTGTCGCCTGGCGTATATTCGAGCGCGATATCGACCTTCTCGCCATCGACCTTGATATGCTTGTGGCCGAGCTTGACCTTGTGGTTCTTGCCGCCGACCGTGACCTCCCACTTGGCTGGCGGGTCGAGCCGGTCGCCGAGCTGGCCGTCGGTGCGGCGCGCGCGATCCGCCTCGGCGCTCGCCATGAAGCCCCCGATCGCCGCGAGGGCCCGGACGATATGATCATCGGTTTCGGCGCCGTGGAACCCTTCGGGATATTCCTCGGCGATGAAACCCGTCGTGAGGTCGCCCGAACGGAAGCGCGGGTGCTGCATGATCGCGGAGACGAAATCGATATTGTGGCCGAGCCCTTCGAGCTCGAAACGGTCGAGCGCCGCGATCTGCAAGTCGGCGGCTTCGTCGCGTGTCTTCCCCCAGGTGACGAGCTTGGCGATCATCGGGTCATAGAAGATCGACACTTCGCCGCCCTCTTCGACCCCCGCATCGACCCGTACGCCATCGACGCCGCGCTCGTCGCCTTCCCACGCCGGAACGGGGGTGCGATAACGGACGAGCCGCCCGGTCGAGGGCAGGAAGCCGCGGTACGGATCCTCGGCATAGACGCGGTTCTCGATCGCCCAGCCGTCGATCCTGATATCATCCTGCGTCAGTTCGAGCTTTTCGCCCGCCGCGACGCGGATCATCTGTTCGACGAGGTCGATGCCGGTGATCGCTTCGGTCACCGGATGTTCGACCTGCAGGCGCGTGTTCATTTCGAGGAAATAGAAGCTTTCGCCCGTCGGATCGGCACCGCTGACGATCAACTCTACCGTGCCCGCGCTATAGTAACCCACGGCCTTCGACAGCGCGACGCACTGCTCGCCCATCGCCTTGCGCATTTCGGGCGTGACGAAAGGCGATGGCGCTTCCTCGACCACCTTCTGGTGGCGGCGCTGGATGCTGCACTCGCGCTCGTTGAGGTACAGCACATTGCCATGCTGATCGCCGAGGATCTGGATTTCGATGTGGCGCGGATTGAGGATGAATTTCTCGATGAAGACGCGGTCGTCACCGAAGCTGTTGAGCCCCTCGCGCTTGGTCGCCTCGAAGCCTTCGCGGACATCCTTTTCGTCATGGGCAAGGCGCATGCCCTTGCCGCCGCCGCCCGCCGATGCTTTCATCATCACCGGATAGCCGATCTCGTTCGAAATCTCGACCGCATGCTCGGTGTCGCGAATCTCGCCGACAAAGCCGGGGACGACGTTGACGCCGGCTTCCTTCGCCAGCTTCTTCGACTCGATCTTGTCGCCCATCGCGGCGATCGCGTTCACCGGCGGGCCAATGAAAGCGATATTTTCCTTCGCCAGCGCCTCGGCAAAGCTGGTGCGTTCGGACAGGAAGCCATAACCCGGATGGACAGCCTCGGCGCCCGTCGCCTTGCACGCGGCGATGATCTTGTTGGCGATCAGATAGGATTCAGACGCGGGCGAGGGGCCGATATGCACCGCTTCATCGGCCATCTGGACGAAAGGCGCGCGCGCATCGGCGTCCGAATAGACGGCGACGGTGGCGATGCCCATGCGGCGCGCGGTCTTGATGACGCGGCAGGCGATTTCGCCGCGATTGGCGATCAGGATCTTCTTGAACACTCTATTCTCCCCTCCCGCTTGCGGGAGGGGCCGGGAGAGGCCTGTCCGCAAGGGAAATCGACATAATTGGAGGAACACGCCCTCCCCTAACCCCTCCCGCAGACGGGAGGGGGACCAAGTTCCGCTTCAATAATCCGCGATCAGATCCTTGAGCTGCTTGGTCCGCGCCTCGGTCAGTTGTGCGCGGCAGCCGCTGATCACCATCGATTCCGCCGACCCCCCGCGCATCGAATAGCCCTCGCTCGCGCAATGCTGGTCGCGATAGGTCAGCCAGGCGCGCTGCGCCGCCAGCTCGGTGTCGAAAAATCCGGGCCTTTTGTCATAGGTCCGGTCGAACCCCTTGTCCTGTTCCTTGAGCTTCGCCGCGGTGATCTTCCACTGCGCGTTGAGTGCCGCGTCGGCCCGTTCATATTCCTGATAGGCACAGCCGTTGAGGTCAGGCTGCGACATCGCGTTATCGCAATCGATCTCGGGGTCGGCTGCCATTGCGGACAGCAGCAGTAGCGAGGCGAAGATCATTCAACAGTCTCCTTCGGCGCCGGTTCTCCAGCGCTGATGTCATAAAGGCGGTTGATCCGGCGGGCCCAAAACAGCATCAACGCCAGCGCGCCGAGCCAGAGAAGATTTTCGAGCCAGAGCGGTCCGCCCATTTCCACGTCCATTCCCTGCCGTGCCTGCTGCATCCGGTTCGCAGTGATCCCGCATGCGCAAGAAGCGGGCAGCAACAGCACGGAAGTCAGCACCGCTACGAGCGGCTTGCGGGTCACTCGGCCGCCTGCATTTCGGCACTCTGGCGCATCGGCTCTTCACTCACCATCGGCCTCAGGCCGAGCTTGGCGAACAGTGCGGCGTCGGCGCTGTCGCCGCGGTTGCCCGTCGTCAACAGCTTGTCGCCGGTGAAGATGCTGTTCGCGCCCGCCATGAAGCAGAGGGCCTGCGTGGCTTCGGACATGCTTTCACGGCCCGCCGACAGGCGGACCATGCTGAGCGGCATCGTGATGCGCGCGACGGCGACGGTACGGACGAATTCGATCTCGTCAATCTGCGCCAGCGGGGTGTCGGCCAGCATGTCGCCGAGCACGGTGCCCTTCACCGGCACCAGCGCGTTGACCGGCACGCTTTCGGGATGCCGCGGCAAGGTCGCGAGTGCGTGGATGAAGCCGACGCGGTCGCTGCGCGTCTCACCGAGCCCGACGATGCCGCCCGAGCACACGTTGATCCCGGCGCTGCGCACTTCCTCGAGCGTGTCGAGCCGGTCCTGGAAGGTACGGGTCGAGATGATATTCTCGTAATTCTCAGGCGACGTGTCGACATTGTGGTTGTAATAATCGAGCCCGGCGACGGCGAGCGTCTGCGCCTGCTCCTTCGTCAGCATGCCGAGCGTCATGCAGGTTTCCATGCCCATCTGGCGCACGCCCTCGATCATCTCGACGATCGCGGGCATGTCGCGGTCCTTGGGGTTGCGCCACGCGGCACCCATGCAGAAACGCTGCGATCCGCCATCCTTCGCCTCGGCCGCTGCCTGCAGCACCGCGCGCACGTCCATCAGCTTCGTCGCCTTCAAGCCCGTCTCGGCGTGCGCGGACTGCGAGCAATAACCGCAATCCTCGGCGCAGCCGCCGGTCTTGATGCTGAGCAAGGTGCATAGCTGAACCTCGCCGTGCGCGTGATGGCGACGATGGATGCCCTGCGCCTCCCACATCAGTTCATCGAAGGGCAGGTCGAACAGTTCGGCGATTTCCGCGCGGGTCCAGTCGTTGCGCGACATGTCGCCCTGTTCGGAAGAAACGGAGAGGTTCATGAGACAATCTTTCGCTGGATATTATTTGCAGAAATGCGTGCGCGCCGCGTCGTAGAACTCGATCGGCGGCGTTTCGCCCGACAGCGGCTGATAATTGCCGTCGGCCCATGGCTTGCGGTCGGCGTAGGACACCGTCACCTGCCGCCGCTCGGCCGCGTCGCCATATTCGCCGACGTCATAGAGCGTGAAGTCGATATCGGCCTCGGGATCGGCGCAGTTGACGCGCATGATCCCTTTGTTGACGTATTTTTCGGCGGTTTCGAAATAAATGTCGCGCCATGGCCCGTCGGATGCTTCGACCCGGCCGTACCAGTTGGTGAAGAAATATTCGATATCCTGCTTGTAGATATGCTCGACGGTGACGCCGGGGCGATATTCGCTCGGCCGACTTTCGGTTTTCGCATGAGCCGCGGGGCTCAGCATCGCGATCGATACGGCGAGGGTCAGGCAAAATATCCGGTTCATGCGGCATCCTCCAACGGGGGCATATTATGGCCTAGCAGGCGCAGCACATCGGCGGCGCATTCGACGACGTTCGAGCCGGGACCATAAATGCCCTGCACGCCTGCGTCGCGCAGATATTGATAGTCCTGCGGCGGAATGACGCCGCCCGCGATCACCTTGATATCGCCGCGGCCGGCTTCCTTGAGCTTGCCGATCAGTTCAGGGATGAGCGTCTTGTGCCCGGCGGCAAGGCTCGATGCGCCGACGACGTCGACGCCGCTGTCGAGCGCGAGCACGACGGTTTCGTCGGGGGTCTGGAACAACGGCCCCGACACGACGTCGAAACCCATGTCGCCGAAGGCCGAGGCGATGACATTGGCGCCGCGGTCATGGCCATCCTGCCCCATCTTGGCGACGAGCAATTTGGGTTTGCGTCCCATGCGGCGTTCGACCGCAGCGACGCCGTCGAGCACCTGCTGCCAGCGGCCGTCGCCTTCGTAAGGCGCGGCATAGACGCCCTTCACCGGGGTCGGCTGGGTGCCGTAACGGTCGAAGCTTTCCTCCATCGCCGAGGAAATCTCGCCAAGCGTCGCGCGGGCGCGTGCCGCCTCTACCGCATGGGCGAGGAGATTGTTCTCGATCGACTGCTCGCCCGCGGCCGCGTCGCGCAGCGCCTTGAGCGCAGCCTGACATGCGGCCTCGTCGCGGCTCGCCTTGGTCTTGTTGATCCGCGCGACCTGCGCCTCGCGGACCTTGGTGTTGTCGACCTCGAGCGTTTCGAGCAGATCCTCGTCCTTCAGGCGGTATTTGTTCACCCCGACGATCACATCGTCGCCGCGATCGACGCGCGCCTGCCGCGCCGCGGCGGCGGTCTCGATCATCGCCTTGGGCCAGCCGGCGGCGACGGCCTTCGCCATGCCGCCTTCCTTTTCGACCCGCTCGATAATCTCCCACGCCTTGTCGACCAGTTCCTGCGTCAGCGCCTCGACATAATAGGAGCCGCCGAGCGGGTCGACGACCTTGGTCATCCCGGTCTCTTCCTGGATGACGATCTGGGTGTTGCGCGCGATGCGCGCCGAGAAATCGGTCGGCAGCGCGATCGCTTCGTCGAGCGCGTTGGTGTGCAGCGACTGCGTGCCGCCGAGCATCGCTGCCATCGCCTCGATCGTCGTGCGCATGACGTTGTTGTAGGGGTCCTGCTCGGTGAGCGAGACGCCGCTGGTCTGGCAGTGCGTGCGCAGCATCTTCGACCGCTCGTCCTGCGCGCCGAGGTTGGTCATCACGCGGTGCCACAGCACGCGCGCGGCGCGCAGCTTCGCAATCTCCATGAAGAAGTTCATGCCGATCGCGAAGAAGAAGGACAGGCGCCCGGCGAACTTGTCGATGTCGAGACCCGAGGCGACGCCATAGCGCACATATTCGGCGCCGTCGGCGATGGTGAAGGCCAGCTCCTGCACCTGCGTCGCGCCGGCTTCCTGCATATGATAGCCGCTGATCGAGATGCTGTTGAACTTCGGCATCTCGCGGCTCGTGTAGCCGAAAATGTCCGAGATGATCCGCATGCTCGGCTCGGGCGGGTAGATGTAGGTGTTGCGAACCATGAACTCCTTGAGGATGTCGTTCTGGATCGTCCCGTCGAGCAATTTACGCTCGACCCCCTGCTCCTCGCCCGCGACGATGAAGAAGGCGAGGATCGGGATCACCGCGCCGTTCATCGTCATCGACACCGACATCTGGTCGAGCGGGATGCCGTCGAAGAGGATCTTCATATCCTCGACGCTGTCGATCGCGACGCCCGCCTTGCCGACATCGCCGACGACGCGCGGATGGTCGCTGTCATAGCCGCGGTGGGTCGCAAGGTCGAAGGCGACGCTGAGGCCCTTCTGGCCCGCGGCGAGATTGCGGCGATAGAAGGCGTTCGATTCCTCGGCGGTCGAGAAGCCCGCATATTGCCGGATCGTCCACGGCCGCCCCGCATACATCGAGGCACGAACGCCGCGCGTGAAGGGCGCGAAGCCGGGAAGGCCCGGCTCGGTCTGGACGTCCGCGGCGGTGTAGAGCGGCTTGACGTCGATCCCCTCGGGCGTCGCCCAGGTCAGGTCCTTGCCCTTCACTTCCTTGTCGGCGGCGGCGGCCCATTGGTCGATGGTCGGTTTGTCGGTCATATGCGTATCTCTACTCGTTTTTTCGTCATGCCGGACTTGATCCGTCATCCCGCTTGCGACGTCGAAGAAGCGGGACCCGGATCAAATCCGGGGTGACGATGAAATGAAACTCAATGATCGCCCTTCGGCGTTTCCATAATCTCGGTGAGCACCCCGCCCATATCCTTGGGGTGGAGGAAGAAGATCAACGTCCCATGCGCCCCGATCCGCGGCTCGCCGAGGATGCGCTTGCCCAGCGCCTCAAACTCGGCCTTGGCGGCGTGAATATCCGGAACCTCATAGCACATATGATGCTGACCTCCTGCGGGGTTCTTTTGCAGGAAAGCCGCGATCGATGCATTACCCGGGAGTGGCTCGACCAGCTCGATTTGTGTGCCGTTCGGCGCCCCGTCGGCACCGGGCGTATCGACGAAGCACACTTTGACGCCCTGTTCGGGCAGGTCGAACGGTTCGTGAATCTGCGTCGCACCCATCACATCGCGGTAAAAGACGATGCTGTCGGCGATCGACGGCGTCGCGACGCCGATATGGTTGAGGCGGCCCAGTTTCATCTTTTTCTCCTCAGCAGCCCGGAACCTGGTCCTTGCCGACCAGTTCATATTTGCCGCCCTTCAGTACATATTGCTGCTCGAACGCGCGCGTTCCCGTGTAGGCGACGGTAAAGCTCTTGTCGGGAACCGCGGCCGCGATCTTCCCTTCATAGTCCTGCTCGGTCTGGCCCAGCCCCGCACCCGAGCTCATACCCTCAGTGAAGCCGCCGCGATCGACTGGACCGTCCGGCGTCAGTTCGGTCACCGCCGCCGAACCGATCGCGCAGCCCTGCCACACCCCGCCGCCGGCGGTAATCAGATAAGGGTTGCGGCCGAGAAGGGTCGAAAAAGCCCAGCTCGTCGCGCCATTGCCGACGGTACCAGTCGCGCCGAGGCCGATCCACTCGCCCTGCTTTACCCAGCCCGCCGGGCTCGATTTCAGATAATGAATCGCGTTCAATCCGCTTTCGCTGTGCCCGGCGTCTTCGAGCGATCCGATGCTCAGCAGCACGCCGACATTGTTGGGCAGCAGGTGGATGGCGACCGGCCGGAAAACATAGTCCTGCCCGTCGATCGTCCGCGCCACCTGGGGCTCCGCGCCACGTGCCAGTCCGAAGGCGGCGCGGAAGCCGAGCGCGATCGTCGTATCCTCGTCGCTGCCAAGCGTCACCGGAAAGGCTTCTTCTTTCTCTCCGACCGGCGTGTCGGGATCGAACGCCGACGCCGCGGGCGATACGAGCGCGGACAGGGCGACGGCGGCTGCAAGAACGGATTTACGCATTTTGGAACCTCATTTGATCAGTCAGACATCGCGGCCGTCTTTCGGGCCGCGATCCCTAACTACCTCATCCACGAGGGAATTTTAGTGCTCGGTGTCACAGCGGGATATTGTCGTGCTTCTTCCACGGGTTTTCGAGTTGCTTGTTGCGCAGCTTGCGCAGCCCCAGCGCGATCCGCTTGCGCGTGTTATGCGGGTGGATGACCTCGTCGATATAGCCGCGCGATGCCGCGACGAACGGGTTCGCGAAGCGGTCCTCATATTCCTTCGTGCGCTGCGCGATCTTTTCGGGATCGCCGATGTCGCTGCGGAAGATGATCTCGACCGCGCCCTTCGCGCCCATCACCGCGATCTCGGCGGTCGGCCACGCATAGTTGAGGTCGCCGCGCAGATGCTTCGACGCCATCACGTCATAGGCGCCGCCATAGGCCTTGCGCGTGATGACCGTGATCTTCGGCACCGTCGCCTCGGCATAGGCGAAGAGCAATTTCGCGCCATGCTTGATGATGCCATTATATTCCTGTGCGGTGCCGGGCAGGAAGCCGGGCACGTCGACGAAGGTGATGATCGGGATTTCGAACGCATCGCAGAAACGCACGAAGCGCGCGGCCTTCTTCGACGAGTTGATGTCGAGCACACCCGCAAGCACCAGCGGCTGGTTCGCGACGATGCCGATCGTGCGGCCTTCGATGCGGCCGAAGCCGCAGATGATGTTTGCGGCATGCGCCGGCTGCACCTCGAAGAAATCGCCCTCGTCGACGGTCTTCCGGATCAGTTCGTGCATGTCGTACGGCTGGTTCGCATTGGGCGGGATCAGCGTGTCGAGGCTCGCCTCGGCGCGATCATAGGGGTCGCTGGTCGGGCGGACCGGGACGCCGCTGCGGTTATTCTCGGGCAGATAGTCGAAGAAATCGCGAGCCGCGAGCAGCGCCTCGATGTCGTTCTCGAACGCATTGTCGGCGACCGAGCTTTTGGTCGTGTGGGTGATCGCGCCGCCGAGTTGCTCCTGCGTGACGACCTCGTTGGTCACCGTCTTCACCACATCGGGTCCGGTGACGAACATATAGGAGGAGTCCTTCACCATGAAGATGAAGTCGGTCATCGCGGGGCTGTAAACCGCGCCGCCCGCGCACGGGCCCATGATCAGCGAAATCTGCGGCACAACACCCGATGCCAGCACGTTGCGCTGGAACACTTCGGCATAGCCGCCGAGCGAAGCAACGCCCTCCTGAATGCGCGCGCCGCCCGAGTCATTGAGGCCGATGACGGGCGCCCCGACCTTCATCGCATTGTCCATGACCTTCATGATCTTTTCGGCGTGCCGCTCGGACAGCGAACCGCCGAAGACGGTGAAATCCTGGCTGAAGACATAGACGAGGCGGCCGTTGATCGTGCCCGAGCCGGTGACGACGCCGTCGCCGGGAATGATCTGGTCCTGCATGCCGAAGTCGGTGCAATTATGCTCGACATAGGTGTCGAGCTCTTCGAACGAGCCCTCGTCGAGCAAGACGTCGAGGCGCTCGCGCGCGGTAAGCTTGCCCTTGGCGTGCTGCGCATCGATGCGCTTCTTGCCGCCCCCCAGGGCGGCGGCGGCACGGCGGCGTTCCATTTCGGCGATGTTGGCGGACACTCGGCTTCTCCATCGGATCGGGAAGGCGCCATCTGCCCCCTCTCCCGCGTGCAAGCAAATGCGAATTTGCAAAATTGCAAAATGTGATTTTGCAAACTATGGATTTACGCGTTCCGCACAGTCTTCAGGGTGTCGGGGCGTGGTCTTTTCTGGGTCCACACGGAGGGGCACGTTCCGGCACCTGCGTCGGGGACGATTGAGAGAGTGTCCTTTCATGACGCGCCAGCGTATTTTTGCAGGAACGCGGCTGCGGCGGGTCCGCATCGAGCGCGGGCTGAAACAGGCCGAGTTCGCCGCGACGCTCGGCATCTCGATTTCCTACCTCAGCCAAATCGAACATGATGACCGGCCGCTGACCCCGGCGCTGCTCGACCGGTTGCAAAAGCTGTTCCCGCTCGAATGGGACGAAGTCGCGGCCGACGCCGGCGACCGGCGCCATGGTGCGTTGCGCGAGGCCGCGGCCGACCCGCTGTTCGCGACGCAGCCGCTCGCCCCCGAGCAGCTCGAACGCGCCGCTTTGCAGCAGCCGCAGCTCGCCGACCAGTTCGTCGCGCTGCATGCCGCCTATCGCCGCGCCGGACAGCGATTACAGATGATCGACGAGGCGCTGACGGGCGGCACCGCCGAAGGCAGCCGCCTGCCATGGGAAGAAGTGCGCGACTGGTTCCATGATGCGGGCAATTATGTCGACAGCATCGACCGCGCCGCCGAGGCGCTGGCGGCGAGCCTCAGCGGATCGCCACCCTCCCCGCCCGTCGAAATGATCGAGCGGCGGATGCGTAATGCGCTCGGCATTTCGATCGTCTATCGCCAGAGCCAGGCGCTGCGCGATTTCGACGCGACGATGCGGCATCTGGTGATCGACCCGTCGCTGCCCGCCGAAAGCCGGCGCTTCCAACTGGCGCACCAGCTTGCGGCGCTCGCGCTCACCGATGAAATTGCCGCGGTCGTCGAAGCCTCGCCGCTGCGCACGCCCGCGGCGCGCCAGTTGCTTCACGTCGGCCTCGCCAACTATGCCGCGGGCGCGGTGCTGATGCCCTATGGCGCGTTTCGGGCCAGCGCGCGGGCGGTACGGCACGACATCGACCGGCTGCGGCTCGAATATGGCGTCAGCTTCGAACAGGCGTGCCACCGCCTGTCGACGCTTCAGCGTCCCGGCGCGCGCGGCATTCCGATGTTCTTCTGCCGCGTCGACATGGCGGGCAATATCACCAAGCGGCACAGCGCGACGCGGCTGCAGTTCGCACGCTTCGGCGGCGCCTGTCCGCTGTGGATCGTCCACGAGGCGGCGGCGATCCCCGACCGCATATTGTTCCAGCTCGCCGAAACGCCCGACGGGCTGCGCTATGTGTCGATGGCGAAGGGGCTGGTGAAGCCGTCGGGCAGCTATGCGCGCAGCCCGCGCCGTTACGCCGTCGCGCTGGGGTGCGAGGCGCAATATGCCGGCGATTTCGTCTATGCCGATGGCGTCGATGTCGCCGCGCCGCAGGCCGCAACGCGCATCGGCCTGTCGTGCCGCATCTGTCCGCGCGACGATTGCGACCAGCGCGCCTTTCCGCCGAGCGACCGGCCGATCCTGGTCGATCCCGACCGGCGCGATGTCGTGCCGTACCGGATCGGCTAAGGCTCGATCGTCAATTCCTCGTCGAGAAAATCGAGGAAGGCGCGAATGCGTGACAACTCTCCCTTCCCGCTTGCGGGAGGGGGATTTTACACCCTCACAATCCCCCGCTCGATCAGACTATGCGCCGTCGCGAGGATCGCATCCTCGGGCGAGCGCATCGTCCAGCCGAGCGATTGCATCGCATGGCGGCTATCGCCGCCCCGAACATTGCCAAGCTCGGCAACCAGCTGCTTCAATTCGGGCCGGACGAGCGCGAACAGCTTGAACAGCCAGTCGGGCATCTTGCGCGTCGGCACCTTCTTCGCCCTATCGCCAAGGTTCGCGGTCAGGATGTTCGCGACATCGATCATCTTCAGGAATGGGCCCGAGCAGATATAGCGTTCGTCCTTGACCCCTTCGGCGGTCAGAGCGCGATAGTGAAGGTCGGCGACGTCGCGCACGTCGATAATGCCGAAACCGATGTCGGGACACATCGGCACCTTGCCCTCGAGCAATTGCTTCACCAGCTCGATCGAGGTCGACAGGTCGTCCGAAAGCAGCGGCCCGAACACCGCCGCGGGATTGACCGAGGCGAATTCGATGTCGCTCCCTTCGGCGGCCACCCAGTCACGCGCCGCGCGCTCGGCAACCGTTTTCGACCGCGGATACGGCATGACATCGGGGTTATCGAGGTTGGTCCAGTCGGCCTCGCTGTAGATGTCGCCGCCGTTGTCATGGCCATAGGCCACGGCCGCCATCGAGGAGGTCAGGACGAAGCGCTTGATCCCAGCCGCCCGTGCAAAACGAAGCGCCCGCAACGCCCCCTCGCGGGCCGGAACGACAAGTTCGTCTGCATCCTTCGGCACGCCGAGCGGAAAAGGCGACGCGACATGCGCGACATGCGAGCATCCGGCGATGCTCTCGGCCCAGCCGGCGTCATGCTCCAGATCGGCGGCGAAGAATTTGAGCTTGTCGTTATCGACATCAAGCCAGCCGCGGACATCTGCCTCGCGCTTCAGGTTGCGGACCGTCGTATGAACGGTCCAGCCATTCGCGATCAACTGCCGGATCAGGAAGCCCGCGATATAGCCGCTGCCCCCGGTGACCAATGCCGTGCCCGCCATGCGACAATCCCCCTGCCCTGCTGACCGAAAGATAGCGCGTTTCGGCGCGGGCCCGAAACGCTATTTCAGCAGCACCAGTTCCTCGGCCATGCTCGGGTGCAGCGCAACGGTGGCGTCGAAATCGGCCTTGGTCAGCCCCGCCTTCACCGCGACGGCAGCAGCCTGCAGGATTTCGGGGGCGTCAGGGCCGATCATGTGGAGCCCGACCACCTGATCGGTCGCCGCGTTGACGATCATCTTGTACAGCGCCCGCTCGTTGCGGCCGGCGAGGACATTCTTCATCGCGCGAAAATCGCTGGTGTAGGTGCGGATGCTGCCCAGCTTGTTGCGCGCCTCGGCCTCGGTCATCCCGACCGCGCCGATCGGCGGATGGCTGAATACGGCGCTCGGGACATTGTGGTAGTCGACCACCGTCGGCTTGCCGCCGAAAACGCTGTCGGCGAATGCCTGGCCCTCGCGGATCGCGACGGGGGTCAGCTGGATGCGGTTGGTCACGTCGCCGACGGCATAGATGCTCGGCACCGACGACTGGTTGGTCTCATCGACCTTGACTGCGCCGTGCGCGTCGAGCGCGACCCCCGCATCCTCGAGCCCGAGCCCCTTCGTGTTGGGCGTCCGCCCGGTCGCGATCATCACCGCATCGGCGATGATCGCGTCGCAATTTTCAAGATGGACGGCCAGCGTCCCGTCGTCGTTCTTCTCGATCGACTGGAACGGCGCGTTGAACTTGAAATCGATGCCCTTGGTCATCGAAATCTGCAGCAGCCGGTCGCGGATCTGTTCGTCATAGCCGCGCAGGATCGTGTCGCCGCGGTTGACGATCGTCACCTTGCTGCCGAATTCGTTGAAGATACCCGCGAACTCGTTGGCGATATAACCGCCACCCGCGATCACGATCCGCTTCGGCAATTTTTCAAGATGAAAGACCTCGTTCGAGGTGATCGCATGCTCGCTGCCCGGAAATTCGGGAACGAAGGGCCAGCCGCCGGTCGCGATCAAGATGCGCTCGGCGCTGATTTCCTGCCCGTCGGCCAGCCGGACCTTCTGCGGCCCGACGACGGTGGCACGGCTCCTGAAAACCATGACCTTGTGATTGTCGAGCGTCTGGCCATAGAGGCCTTCGAGCCGCGTGACTTCGGCCAGCACATTGTCACGAAGCCGATCCCAGTCGAAATGGCAATCGGGAACGTCCCAGCCGAAATGGCGCGCGTCCTTCAGATCTTCGGCAAAGTGGGCACCATAGACGAGCAGCTTTTTGGGAACGCATCCTCGAATCACGCATGTACCGCCGACCCGATGCTCCTCCGCCACCGCGACGCGCGCGCCATAGGATGCCGCGACGCGCGACGCGCGAACGCCGCCCGATCCCGCCCCGATGACAAACAGATCATAGTCAAACGCGCTCATTAAACGGCCCCCGCTCTTGTGATGAAAGAATGCTGGTGCGGCCTATGTGGTTATGGTTCGACGCCTTGCCAATCGAATTTTGCGCTCAGTGACAGTGCTCGCCCGCTCAGTCGCCGAGCGCCGCGTGCATCAGCGCCCGCGTCGCGGGATCGAATTCGACCGTTCCTTCGGCAAGCCCCTTGGCCATTTCCTTGCCGAGTTCGACGCCGAACTGGTCGAAGGGATTGATCCCGAGCAGGACAGCGTTGGCGAAGACGCGATGCTCGTAAAAGGCGATGAGCGCGCCCAGGCTGCGCGGCGTCACCTGATCGAGCAGGATCGTCGTCGAGGGTCGGTTTCCCGGATAGTTTCGCGCGCCATCGTCGCTCGCCCGCCCCGTCATCAGCGCTGCCCCCTGCGCGATGCAATTGGCGACCAGCGTTTCATGATGCGCGTCGTCGAGCAGATGGTCGGGCTCGCGCGCGACGACGAATTCGACCGGGATCAGATGCGTGCCCTGATGAAGCAACTGGAACACGGCATGCTGCGCGTCGGTACCGACGCCGCCCCACGTAATCGGTGCACTGTGGCGCCCAACGGGCTCGCCGCCCAGCGTCACCGACTTGCCGTTGGATTCCATTTCGAGCTGTTGGAGATAGTCCGGCAGCAGGCGCAGCCGTTCGTCATAGGCAAAGACGGCGCGCGTCTGGCAACCCAGGCGATTGGCGTAGACCTGATCGGCAAAGGCGGCGAGCAGGCAGATATTGTCGGCGCCATTGGTGAGCCGGAAATGGCGATCCATTTCGGCCGCGCCCTCGAGTAGGTCGGCAAAAGCGTCCCAACCGAGCGCGAGCGCCGCGGGAAAACCGATCGACGACCAGAGCGAATAGCGGCCACCAACGGTTTCATTGAACGGCAGGATGCGCGTTTCGTCGACGCCCCATTCGATGGCGCGTTCGGGCATCGCGGTCAGCGCGATCACGCGGCCGATCGGATCGTCGACGCCGCCCTCTTCCAGCCATTGCAGCGCCGACGCGGCGTTGAGCAGGGTTTCGGTGGTGGTGAAGGTCTTCGAAGCCACCGCGACGAGGGTATGTTCGGGGCTGAACTTGGCGAACGCTTCGGACAGCGCCGCGCCGTCGACGTTCGAAACCACCGCAACATCGTAACGCGAACTGTCGCGGCCCAGCGCGTCGACGAGCAGGTCGGGGCCGAGCGCCGAACCGCCGATGCCGATGTGGAGCAGGTGGCGGATCTCGCCGAACGCCCCCGCCTCGATCGCGTCGATCAGCATCCGCATCCGCTGGTGCAGCGCTTGCGCGGCATGCACCGACTCGGGCGCCCCGTCGCCACGCTCGGCGCTATGTTCGGCGGCGCGGTTTTCGGTGGGATTGGCGATGCCGCCCGAAAAGAGCGTCTTGCGGCGACCCGCGAAATCCCGCGCTTCGGCAAGGCCGGAAAGGATTGCGACCGCGCCATCGTCGAGATGGGTCTTGGCGAAATCGAACCTTATATCGGCGACGCTGCGCACCAGCGCCTGCAATCGCGCTTCGGGATCGATCGCCACGAGATCGGTCAATTGCCGTGGCTGCCAGTCGGCGAGGGCCTGCCAGGCGTTGGACGCTGCGGTCATCAGAGCTTCCTTGTAATTCCGTTGGTGTCGAGCGAAGTCGAGACACCCATCCAGTCTTGTGCAACACCGGCGGGCATCCCGGCTTCGCTCGATGCGAACGGGAGTGAGATGTGCGCTTTACCTAAGCTCATGGCCGCGCATGCGCCAGCGTCATCCGCCGATATTCGCTTGACGTGGCAACCTATTCATCGCCAATGCCGCGAGATGACCGAAGCCAGCTTTACCGCCGATAACGCGCCCGCCAGCCAGCCTTCCCCGACCTCGCCGACGCCAGCGCCGGTATCGGCGAAGGAAGAGGCGGTCGACACCGTCCGCTTTCTCGCCCTGTTGGCGATCGCGGTGTTGATTTTCCGCAGCTTTTTCCTGTCGCCCTTCAACATTCCGTCGGAATCGATGCAGCCGCGGTTGCTGATCGGCGACTATCTGCTCGTCAACAAAATGGCCTATGGCTATTCGAAATACAGCCTGCCGTTCAGCGTCCCGCTGATCCCCGGCCGTATTTTCGCGCGTACTCCCGAACGCGGCGACGTCGTCGTGTTCAAGGCGCCGCCGGTCGCCGACAATGATTATATCAAGCGCGTGATCGGGCTGCCGGGAGACAGCGTCCAGGTCCGCGACGGCATCGTCTGGCTCAACGGCGCGCCGGTGAAGCGCGAGACGATGCCCGATTTCGTCATTCCGGTGACGGCGAACATGATCGAGGCGTCGCGCGCAACGGGCACCCTGCCCTGCTATTCGCCCGAATTCGAAGAGGTCGTGAACGGCCAGCGCCAGTGCCGCTACAAGCAGTTCAGGGAAACGCTGCCCGGCGGCAAAAGCTATGCGATCCTCGATATCACGACGATCCCCGAGGACAATACGCCGCTCGTCGTCGTCCCCGAAGGCCATTTGTTCCTGATGGGCGACAACCGCGACCGCAGCGCCGACAGCCGTTTCCCAGCGATCGAAAACCAGGGCATCGGCCTGGTCCCCGAAAAGAATCTCGTCGGCCATGCGCTGGTCGGCATGTTCTCGACCGACGGGTCGGCGAGCTGGTTCAACCCGATCAGTTGGTTCACCGCGGCGCGCTGGAGCCGCATCGGGGACGGTTTTTGAGCGACCCACTCGACACCGGGGCGCTCGCCGGGATTATCGGCTGCGCCCCGGGCGACCTGGCACTCTATGACCAGGCCCTGACCCACGGCAGCACCGGGCGCGCCGATTATCAGCGGCTCGAATTTCTGGGTGACCGGGTCCTCGGGCTCGTGATCGCGTCGGAACTCTATACGCGTTTTCCCGCCGCAGCCGAAGGCGAGCTGTCGTCGCGGCTTCACGCGCTGGCGTCGGGCGAAACCTGCGCCGCTATTGCGCGCCGGCTCGACCTTTCGGCGCTCGTCCGTTTCGGTCCGCAAGCCCGCAATGACGGCGGGCGCCACAGCGACAACATTGCCGCCGACGCAATCGAGGCGCTGATCGGCGCGCTCTACCTCGATCAGGGCGCCGGCGCCGCGCGGGCGTTCATCCTGACGCATTGGGGCGCGATGATCGAGGGCCAGCAGGCGGCGCCCAAGCATCCCAAGGCGGCGCTGCAAGAATGGGCGCTGGCGCGCAAGCGTCGCCCGCCCGAATATGAAATCGTCGCGCGCGAGGGCCCGGACCATGCGCCGCGCTTTCGCGTCGCGGTCAGCATCGGCAAGCTGGCGCGCGCCGAAGCCGAAGGCGCGAGCAAGCAAGCGGCCGAAAAGGCGGCCGCAACGGCGCTTCTCGCCGAACTCGAAGGAATGAAGTTATGATCCAGCGTTGCGGTTTCGTCGCGGTCGTCGGCGCGCCCAATGCGGGCAAATCGACCCTCGTCAATGCGCTCGTCGGCCAGAAGGTCGCGATCGTCAGCCCAAAGGCGCAGACGACGCGGACGCGCCTGATGGGCGTGGCAATGGAGGACGAGGCGCAGATCGTGCTGATCGACACGCCGGGTATCTTCGCGCCGACCCGCCGGCTCGACCGCGCGATGGTCGCGGCGGCGTGGAACAGCCTGGACCAGGCCGAAGCGATCCTCGTCATGGTCGATGCCGCGGCGAAGCTGACGGGCCGGGTCGAGCGCGTGCTCGAAGGCATTGCGAACCGGCCCGAGCGGAAATATCTGATCCTCAACAAGGTCGACCTGACCAAGAAGGACAAGTTGCTGACCATCGCGACCGACCTCAATTCGCGTGTCGCGTTCGACGAAACCTTCTTCATTTCGGCAAGCAGCGGCGACGGAGTCCCCGAACTCAAGGCGAACCTCGCCGCGCTGATGCCCGAGGGACCATGGCATTTCCCCGAGGACGAGGTCAGCGACGCGCCCGAGCGGATGCTCGCCGCCGAAATCACCCGCGAACAGCTCTATCGCCAGCTTCACGAGGAATTGCCGTATCAGTCGACCGTCGAGACCGAGAAATTTTCGACCCGCAAGGACGGCAGCGCCGAAATCCACCAACAGATCCTGGTCGCGCGCGATAACCAACGTGCAATCATCCTCGGCCACAAGGGCGAGCGCATCAAGGAAATCGGCAGCCGCTCACGCGCCGAGCTGGCGGAGATACTGGGACGCAAGGTCCATCTGTTCCTGCACGTCAAGGTGAAGGCCAACTGGGACGAGGACCGCAGCGTCTATCGCGACATGGGGCTCGACTGGGTCGATTGATGGCGGCGCCCGACCGCGCCGCCCCAAGCGCCCCCATGCCTCAACTCTTCGTTTCGCGCTCCAGCACGATCCGCACATTGCCGTCAGACGACTTCATCCGCAACCGGTCACCATCGATCCAGTAGCGCATGCGCAGATCCCCTTCGGGGATATAGATTTCCCGCTCATTGATCTGGAAACCCTGGTACATTTCGTCATCGCCGCGCAGCGGGCGCTGGAAATAGGTGATAAACTCGTCATTGTCGGTGAATTCGACGACGTCGTTGCGCGACAGGTCTTCGACCCCGTTCAGCGCAACGACGCGCCATTTGCCGAGCACGCGCATCGGCTGCATGTCCTTCGGTACCTCGCCGCCATAACCTGCATAGATCGCCGCCTTGCTGCGCATCGTGTCGACCAGCTCGCGCTCATCCTTCAGATCGGCATAATCAACCCCGGCAAGCCGCGTCTGCAGCCCGTCGAGCAGCGCGAAGGCCTGTTTCGCATTGCCGTCGCGGTGAAACGCCCGCGTCGCCGCATCGAGCACAAGATATTGATCGACCAGCGTCTGCGCGAGCCGCAGATTGGCCGCGGGCTCCGCCGTCGGCGCGCCGATGCTCAGCGCATCGCCATGCTTGCTGCCATCGAGCGCGCTGACATAGGTCAGCGACACATCCATCAGCGGCGAGCCGTCCGCCAGCGTCGCCGTAGGCAAATGCGCCCGGCCTTCGGCCTTGCCGAGCGAAGCGTAGATGCCGCCGCCGTTCGACGACAGAAAGGCCGTCGGCACGGTGACCGCGATCGCGCCGTCCTTGCCCTCGGTCATCAGCCCGTCGGGAACGCCGAAGACGCCGCTGATCCGATATCCGGCATGCGGCGTCAGCGTCATGATGAGGTCGTGCGCCACCTCGCTCACCATATTGCGGAATTCCTTCCGCATCAGCTCGCCGCCCTTTTCAGGGCCCGCGACGAAGAACAGGTTGCCGCCGCGGACGCTCGATATCTTCGTGGCGAGGGCGCCGTCATATTGCACGCCAACGCCGATGGTGGTGAGCCCGATCCCGCGCCTCGACGCGTCCTCGGCCATCGCCATGAAGCTGCCCGCATCGGTACGGCCGGTGTTGGGCTGCTCGTCGGTGAAGAGCATCATCCGCACCTTGCCGCCGAATTGCCCGGCCTCGGCAATGGCGGTGGCATAGCCAAGCGTCAGCCCCGCCTCCATCGATGTCGAGCCGTCGATCGCGATCGTATCGATCGCCGCGTGCAACACCTGCTTGTTGCCCTGCGCCGCCGTCGGCGAAAGATGGACGTTCGAATTGGTGCCATAGATGACGATACCAAGCCGGTCCTTCGGCCCCAGTTCGTCGACCATCTGGTGCAGCGCCGCCTTCACATTGGCAATCGGAGATCCGTCCATCGAGCCCGAGCGATCGACGACGGCCATGATGCTGAGCGGTTCGCGCTTCCAGCTTTCGGCATCGATATTGCTGTCGAACGCCATGCCAAGGAATAGCAGGTCGTCCGGCCGCGTCGGCAGGCTCGCCGGCATCGCCTGCACATTGAGGCAGAAAAGCTCGGCACAGGCACCACGGGCGGGCAAGGTCAGATCATGCTCGCCGAGCAATCCCTCGACACTCAGCGATTCGGGCCGCGGCAAGCTGATCGCGGTCAGCGCCATCGAACGAAAATGCTGGATATCCTGCGCGCCGCCCTGACGGATACGGGCGCCGCTGACGATGATGCTGTCGAGGTTGGCGTCTTCATCGTCCTGCTGCACGGCATCCTGCGCCATCACCGATATCGGCGCCGCGGTCGCCAGCATTGCCAGCGCGATCAACGATGTGTGGAAGAATTTGATGCTCGCCATGTCCGCTCTCCCCAAACCCTTGTTATCGGGAGGCGAAGCTATCACGATTACAGACCGTGCTGTAACGGAAAATACGGGTTTCCCGCCCCGGTTTCGGACACTCTAATCGGGGTCAGGCCCCAGGGTCCTGACCCTAGATGCGGCGGCAGTCGTTCGGCGGCGGGTTGCCGTCAAAGCGTGCGGTGATCCAGCCGATCGTTTCCTGCGCACTATCGCGAGCGCTCGCACCATGATCGCCCGTCATGTCGATCCAGCGCAGCGGCGTTCCGCGCCGGCACACGGCCTTGGCGAATTTGCGCGTGACCGCCGGCGCGACGATCGTGTCCTTGCTGCTCTGCGCGATCAGCAGGGGGCCCGGAACGCGCACGGGATCGACGCTGTTGGCGCGCGCGAAGGCGCCGAAGGGCTCGATCTTCGCAATGTCCTTGTTTTTCGTGGCGCGGGCGATGGTCAGTATGCCGAGGATCGTGCCGAGCTTCGGTTTCTTGTTGAAGGCGACACAGTTGTTTTCGGCGAGCCGGCGGATGATGCCTTGATTGGTCCGGTTGGTGATCCCGTCTTGCGGGAAGCCATAAAGGGTGGACCAGCTGTGCAGCGCGAAGGACAGCAGTAATGCGCGCGCATTCTTGTCGCTTCCATCGCGCAGATTTGCGGCAAGATCGGTCGGCGGAGCCGCCGCCGCGGTGGCGACGAGCGTCAGGTCGGGAGCATAGGAGCGCGCCGCCGTCGCGGTCCACAGCGCCGCATGGCCGCCCTGCGACTCCCCCCAGACGGCAAAGCTGCTGCCTGCCGCCGCTCCCGGAATCTCACGCGCCGCACGCACCGCGTCGAGCACGGCATATGCGGTGTCGGTGCCGACGAGGAACGGGTGCATCGTCGGGCTGGCGAGCCCGATATAATCGGGGGCGACGACGACATAGCCGCTGCGAACCGCATCCATGCCCGCCGAATATTCGAAGAAATTCGGGCTGAGCGATGGCGCGCATTTTTCGGCAACGCCCCAGGCGCCATGCGTCCACGCGATGACGCGACGCGGACGCGGCGGGATCGCCTCCATCGGCGCGGCGACGATACCGGTAACCGCGAAGCGCTGGCCGCTGCCGTTCGTCGTCCAATATTGCATGCGCCAAGCCTGCACGCCGGACGGCGTATCGGTCATCGGCTGGGCTGAAATCAGATAATGCGACGGCTGGGCGGCAACGGGCAATGCAAGCATCGAAAGGATGGCGAGCAGGATGGCGGCGAACAGGTGGCGCATGGGCATGTCTCCCCGATGCGCTACCCTAACATGCCTCAACGCCAGCGTCATCCCGGCCTTCGCGGGGCACCTTTGCCATAACGCGCTGGAAGTCGACATTGGCAGCCGATCAGGTCGCCTCCGCCACCCGCATCGCGTCGAACTTCGCGACCCAGTCCGCCAGCCATGCCGCCGCCGCTTCGTCGAGTCGGTCCTGGTACCGGCCCCACAGGCCACGATGATAATCCTGCAGCCATTGCAGTTCGGCGGCGCTCAGCAGTGTGGGATCGATCAGGTTCGGGTCGATCGGCAGGGCGGAAAGCGTCTCGAACGCCAGGAAGCCCTCGAACGACCCGGGCACCACCGCCATATGGCTTTCCACGCGGATGCCGAAGTCCCCCTGGCGGTACAGGCCGGGTTCGTTGGCGATGATCATGCCCAGATCGATCTCCGCGATCATCGGATGATCGAATTGCGGGCGGATGTGCGGACCTTCATGGATATTCATATAGTTGCCCACGCCATGGCCGGTGCCGTGGCGGTAATCCATCCCGGCGTCCCACAGCGGCTGGCGCGCGATCGCATCGAGCTGGACCGAGCTCGTGCCGACCGGGAAGATCGCGGTGGCTAACGCGATCCAGCCCTTGATGACCAGGGTATGCGCCTGCACATGCCGCGCTTCGGGACGGCCGAGTGCGGTGGTGAGCGTGTTGTCGGTCGAGCAGCCGAGATATTGCGCGCCGGAATCGAGCAGGAACAGCGGATGATCATTCAGCCGCAGCGCGGTTTCGGCCTTGGGCACATAATGGGGCATCGCCGCACTCGGTCCCGCGGACGACATGAACGGCATCGATGGCCCGCGATAGGCCGGATCCTCGCCGCGAAATGCATGGAGCCGGGCAGCCGCCTCCATTTCCGAAATATTCTGGCTGCCGATCGATCCGTGCAGCCAGGCCAGGAACCTGATCGTGGCCAGGCCATCCTTGTCATAGCCCGGCCGGGCCGCTGCGATCTCCTGCGACGTTTTGCGCCAGCGCGTATGGGCGACGACGGGATCGTCGGTCAGTGCGCCGGCCTGGCGCGTCAGCGCCGCATGGCCCGCCGATGTCCGGCCCAGATTCGCGCTATAGCGGCCTTGCGGCAACTGGCGCAGGAACGGCTCGATCGCCTCGGGCTCGCGCAGCACGATCCCGTCGGCCGCAACGCGTTCGCGCAGCGCCGGCGCCAGCCGCGCGGCATCGACGAACCAGATCGTCCGCCCGTCATCCGCCACGAACGCGCGGGTCAGCGGGATCGGCAGGATCTGCCAGCCCTGGCGATCGAGCCGGCGGCAATCGTCAGTGCGGACATTGAGCAGCCAGGCGACATCCTCCGGATCGCTGACCAGATGTCCGGCAACGCCCCGATCGCCCAGATGCGCCGCGATGCGATCGATCTTCTCCGCCGCAGAGCGACCTGCGAATTCCAGCGCATAGTCGAAAATCTCGGACCCGCTCAGTGCGTCTTCGCGGTCCGTCCAGATCGCGTCGATCGGATTGGCGGCGAGCGAAGCGACCGCGATGCCGCAGCTTTCCCCGATTCGTTCCAGCCGCGCCAGTTCGTTCAGCGATGTCACCCGGGCATCGATGCCAAGTGTTCGCACCGCCTCGCGCTTGCCGCTCAGCCACTCGATCTGGGCGGCATCGCCGGTGTCGCAAACGGTGATGGCCAGGCCCACGGTCTCACGCTCGGCCTGCAACCGGTAACGGCCGTCGACGAAGATCGCCGCATCGTCGCGCAGTACGATCGCCATCCCGGTCGATCCGGAGAAACGCGTCGCCCACTCGAGCCGCTTGTACGGCTCGCGCGTGAACTCGCTCAGATACTCGTCGGTGGACGGGACCACCAGCCCATCGATGTCATGCGCCCGCAGATACGCCTGCAATTGTTCAAGATGATTCATAATAATGATCCGGCCTTCCTCAACATCGCAATCGGCACGACCCCGAGCATCAGCACCATGCCGATCCCGATAAAGACACCCGCGAACCCGATATCGGCATAGCTCAACCCGATCAGGATCGGCGAGATCGTTGCAGCGCAGCGCGTGGCGACCCCGGCGATGCCCTGCGCCGTCGCGCGCAGGCCGGTCGGGAACAGGGTCGGCACGAACGCATAGACGCCGGCCAGCACGCCATTCATCGAAAAGGACAAGGCAATGCTACCGATCAGGATCGCCTGATTGCTGCCGGCCAGCGCCAGCGCAAACGACGCCAGCGCGCTGGCCGTGATATACCAGATGATCGTCCGGCGCGCGCCGAACGCGTCATTGACCCAGGCGGCGGTCAGATAACCGGGAAGCTGCGCGCCATAGATGGCCAGCGAATAAGCGAAGCTCGATGAAATGCTCATGCCGCGCCCGACCAGCAAGCTCGGCATCCAGCTGAAGAATGCATAATGGGAAAAGCCTATCGCAAAGAACAGGATGATGGCGCTCAGCATTCGGGGCCTCAGTGCGGTGCGGAACAGATCGCCTACCCGCGCGCGGCCGGGTGCCGCGTCTGGCGCCGCAGCATGCGGCGGGACCGGCGGCAGCGCCTTGGAACGCGCGACACGGGCTTCGATCCGTTCGATCACCGCCAGGGCTTCGGCATCGCGTCCCTGCGATTCCAGCCAGCGTGGGGATTCGGGCAATGTTCGTCGCCACCAGAGCAGCAGCAGGATCGGCAGTACGCCCACGAACAGTGCGCGCCGCCAGCCTTCGGGCGAACCCGGCACCAGCAGATAGCCGAGCACCGCCGCGCACAGAAAGCCCAGGGACAGGAATGCGCTGAGCGTGCCGATGAAGCGTCCACGCACCGCCGGCGGCACGAATTCGATCAGGTACGGGACGATGATGATCGCCTCGGCCGAAGTGCCGAACCCCGCGATGATCCGCCAGAACAGGAACTGCGTCCAGCTGGTCGACATCGCGCAGCCCAGCGTCGCCAGCGTGTAGACGGCCAGCGCATAGAGCATTACCTGTTTGCGCCCGAACCGGTCGCCCAGCCAGCCGCCCAGGAACGCGCCGGCGATGCCGCCCATCGAGGCGGAACCGGCCAGCAGCCCCACCGCCTGGTTGCTCAGATCCCATTGTTCGCGGATCGCCGGCAGGACGAAGGCGATGATCGCGACGTCCATCGCCTCGAACAGGAAACCCAGGCCGCCGATCAGCAACAGGCTGAGGTGGAAGCGGCTGAGCGGCAGGCGGTCGAGCCTTGCGGCGCACGCACTCATCGACGCACCCGTTCTACCATACCTTCACCCGCTGCTCCGGTGGCAGATACAGCTTGTCGCCAGGCTTTACATCGAACGCCTTATACCAGGCATCGATGTTGCGCACGGTGAGCACGCGGAGCCGGTCCGGCGAGTGCTGCCAGGTCCGCACATACTGGCGCAGATACTCGTCGCGCGGCTTGATGCGGAAGAATTGCGCCCAGCCCAGGAAGAAGCGCTGTTCGCCGGTCAGGCCGTTGATCACCGGCGCGGGCTTGCCGCCGAGCGTGCGCTCATACGCTTCGAACGCGATGGTCAGGCCGGCCAGGTCGCTGATATTCTCGCCCAGCGAAACGCGGCCGTTGGCGTTGAGGCCGGGCAGCACTTCATATTTGTCATATTGCGCGACCAGCGCATTGCCCGCCGCCTCGAACGCCTCGACATCCTGCGGCGTCCACCAGTTCGTCTGAATCCCGTCCTCATTGTATTTTGCACCGGTGTTGTCGAAATTATGCGTGATCTCGTGCGCAACGATCGCGCCGACCGCGCCATAGTTGATCGCCGGGTCCGCACCCGGATCGAAGTTCGGCGCCTGCAGGAACGCAGCGGGAAAGGTAAGCTGCAACAGATTGTAATTGGCATTGGCATCGACGACATGCGCGCCGACATAGCCCCATTCCCAGCTGCGCGTCGGTTCGCTGGCGCGATCCATCATATAGCGGAAGTCGAACCGGTTGGCCCGCACCCGATTGCCGAAACGGTCGTCAGCCCGCATCTCCAGCGTAGAATAGTCGCGCCATTTGTCGGGGTAGCCGATCCGGACGGTCAGGCGCCTGAGCTTCTCCTTGGCGCGCAGCTTGGTCTCATGCTGCATCCATTCGAGCCGGTCGATCCGGTCGTGCAGCACGGCTTTCATATTGTCGACGAGCTGGGTCAGTTCCGCCTTGTAACGAGGCGGAAAATAGCGCGCGACATAGGCCTTGCCGACCTCGTCGCGCAGCGCGTCCGTCGCGAAGGCCGCGGCGCGCCGCCAGCGCAGCGGCTGTTGCGGCGTGCCGGCAAGAGCAGTGCCGAAGAAGGCGAAGCTCTCATTCTCGATCCGCTCGGGCAGCGCTTCCGAAAAACCATCCAGGCTGCGCAGGAGCAGCTGATCCTTGAGCACCGCGAGCGGGGCCTTGTCGACGATCGCTGCAATGCTCTTCACCGCGCTCGGCTCGCGGATCTGCACTTCGGTTACGCGAGGGGCATGGCACTTGAGAATCGCCTGGAAATCGAAGGTCGGGGTCGAGAAATCCGCGGTCTGCGCGATGGTGAACTTGTGATAGGTTTTCACCATGTCGATCGCGTCCTCGCGCACCCAATGGACATTGGCGATCTCGGTCTCGAGCGCCATCACTGCCTGCGCCCGCGCATCGGCATCGGGTTCGCCGGCCAGCGTCAACAGCCTAGCGAGATGGGCGGTATAGGCGGTGCGGATCGCCACGACCCCCGGATCCTGAGATAGATACAAGCTGCGGTCGCCCATGCCGAGACCGGCCTGTTCGATCATCAGCATCGCACGGGTCGGCTGCCGGTCGTCCTGCCACACCCAATAGGCGACGGGACCACCGATCTTCATCTCGTCCGCGTCCGCGACCAGCGCCGAATAACCCTTGCGGTCGTTCAGCCCCTTGATGCGGTCGAGCCAGGGGCGGATCGGCTCGAGGCCGAGCGCCTCGACCCGGCTGGTGTCGAGATAGCTGGCGTAAGCCCGGCCGAGCTTGTTCGCCGGATCGGCCTGCGCCGCCTGCAAGAGCCCTCGAATTCGCGTGTCGGTCTCGTCCTGGAGCTGGATGTACGAACCCCAGGCAGGCTTGTCGGCGGGGATCGGCGTGTTCTTGTACCAGGTGCCGACGGCATAAGCGAAAAAGTCGTCGCCGGGTTTAACCGAACGGTCCATGCCGGCCTCGTCGAAGCCGAAAGTGCCGATCTGCGCCTTGGCGTGCGTCGGCGCTGGCGCCGGGACCCGGGCGGGCGGCACTTCCTGTGCGCAGACCATGGCGACGCCGGGCAGCATTGTGCCGGCGAGCAGCGCGGCGAGGGAGAAACTACGCATATCCGGGTCCTTTCTCAAGAATATCGCAATCACTGGCTCTTCGGGTTCAGCGTCACCAGCGGCAGCCAGATCGCGATCGCACGATCGCCGGAGCGCAGGATCGATACCGGCGCGGCGCGATAGTCTTCCGCCTTCGCGTAGAAGATGTTCGGCACGAAACTCTGTGGATTGCGGTCGTGGAGCGGGAACTGGCCGGACGGGATCTGGATCATGATCCGGTGCCCGGCCGGCACATATGGTTCAGGTTCGGCAGGTCGAAGCGATAGCGTTGCGGCACATTGGCGGGAAACGCGCTGGGTGTGCTGAAACTGCCGCGATAGCGGCCGCGAAAAATATCCATCGCGATTGGCAACAGGTAACCGCCCAGAGCCGGCGTCCCGGGATAACGGGCCGGATAGACGCCGACGCGTTTCACGACAAAATCGCTGCCGGTGGCGGCGGCAATGATGTCCGCGACCGGAACATCCTCCACATGGGCGGGCGCATCCAGCACCGGCGTTTCATCGCTCGGCACATTGGTGCGCCCGTCGATGAAACGCGGCACCGGCTTCGCCGGATCGCTGACATAGCTGTCGCGGCCATAGGCATGGGCGGGCCGATCGAACGACAGCACGGCACGACCCGCTTCGATCGCAATGTCAAGACTCTCATGACCATCATTGCCATCGCCGCCTCCGTCATTTTGTGGCTCTGACGGGGCCGAACCTTAGAAATCAAACCCGACATTGACCCCGATGGTGCGCGGGCGGAGGCGATAGGCACGGCCGCCGCCCAAGAGATTGTCGACCCAGGTGAAGTCATCGCGATTGGTCAGATTCTTGGCGAAAACGCCCAGCTTGATCCTGTCGATCGTGATGCCCGCATTGAGGCCGAACTGATGGTAGTCGCCAACCTTGCCGGTCTCATTCAGGTTGCTGTAGTAGCTGGAGACATAGGTCCAGTCGCCGCGGATGAACGCCTCATTGCCACCAATATCGAACTGCTTTTCCAGTGCGGCATAAGCATTGTGGTTGGGCGAGCCGGGAAGCTGGGCGTCCCTGATGCCGCCAGACAGCGCAAGGGAATCCGCGTCGTTACCCAATGTAGCCTTGGACCAGGACATCGAGAACTGGGCATGCCAATTGCCCGGCAAACGACCTGACAGTTCGAATTCTACGCCCTTCACCGTCGCGCTGCCGGCGTTGAAATAGAATCCGGCGCGGCGCGGGAATGTGAGGAGGATGACCGGAATGCCCTTCCAGTCGGTATAATAACCGGTCAGAGACCCGCGAACGTTGCCGCTGGGCGACTGGAACTTGAAGCCGCCTTCATAGGTATCGACTTTGTCCGGATCGAGAAGGCCGGGCGGGATGCTACGCTGGGTCCCATCGACGAAATCCACGATGCCGTCACCATTGGGATCGTCGAGCGGATCCAGAAGATTCTGGACCTGCGGCTGACGGAAACCCTGTGCCCATTGGCCATATACGAAAATCTCGTCGCTCGGCTTGTAGGCGAGGTTCACTTTCCAGTTCACGCCGTCGACGTTGCTCTTGAAGCCCTGCAAGCCATTCACGATCACGGGTTCGACATATTGATCGCGGAAGATCGGATAGGAAGTATTGAACCGGTAATAACGTGCGCCGACCGTCAAAGTCAGCGGATCCCAGGGCGTGAATGCCGCTTCTCCGAACGCTGCGAACTGTTTGGTCACCAGCTCGCGCTCCGGCCCTTCACTCAGGCTCGCCGCAATATCGTCATAGGCCGGACCAGTGGTTACGGTGCCGCTGTAGCGCAGATTGGCGTAAACATGCTCCGAGCGGTCTTCATAATAAATACCCGCAACAACGGCGAGCGGCCCACCCCAATCGGACGTGAAACGCGTTTCGTTTACGAAAACCTTATTATATTTTCGACCGGCGGAATAGGTACCCGCCAGACTTGCAGGATCGACATAGCCCAGAGAAAAGTGGCTTTTCGCTTTATGATCCACATATGAGGTGGAGTTGATCAACGTACCCCAGTCCCAGCTATATTCGGCAATGAAATTGGAGAGGTTGAGAGTAGTATTTGCGAACTCGTCCGCCGTGCTGTCGGGACCGGTGCGGGGTGTCGCCTGGAGATAATCGGTCGGCGATACGTTGGTGTCGATATATCCGAAGCCGTTCTGCTCGATCCTCTGATAAAGATGCATCGCTTCGAACGACAGGCCCGCTACCGGCTCCCAGCGGATGCTGCCGCGAAAACCGGTGGTTTTCGACGCACCGACGTTGCCGCGATCGCGCGATTGCACGCCAAGGCCCGCAGCATAATCGATAGCGTCTGTCGGCTGGCTTGCGGCGACATTATCGATATAGCCGTCCTCGAAAACCCGATAGCCAACCAGGCGAACTGCCAGCCGATCCCGCACGATCGGCAGGTTGACCATGGCGTTCACCGTGTAGTTGTCGCCACCGCGACGCGCCGTGTTGGAATATTCCGCATTAACGCGGCCTTCAAATTCCGTCAGTTTCGGAGAGTTGGGGATGACGCGAACCGCGCCACCGAGCGCGCCCGATCCGAACAAGGTGCCTTGCGGCCCACGCAAAACTTCGACGCGTTCGATATCGAACATCTTGGGATCGGAGTTGCCGGCCTGGTTGCCGTTGATCTGCGTGCCCATGCCGGTCACCGGAACTTCGCCGAAATAGCTGCCGGTCGGAGTGTTGGTGGAAATCTGGCTGCCGGTGCTGATGCCGCGAATGGTAATCGTGTTCTGACCGTTGCCGCGCTCCTGAAAGCTGACGCCGGGCACGGACTGGAGATAATCGTTCATTCCGACCAGATTGCGCTTCAGGATCTGCTCCTCGCCGATGGCGCTGACGGCGCCGGGTGTGTCCTGCAGGGTGGTCTCGCGGCGGGTCGCGGTGACAATGATTTCATCGTCGCCCTGTCCGGCCTGTTGCCTGCCGGCAGCGTCGCGATCCTGCGCCAATGCCGGCGCCGTCCACACCAGAGCGAGAGCACATCCGGTTACATATTTGCTCTTCATTACAGTCCCCTTTTGCGACGGGGATGCTCGCTATGATCTTTATATGCCCGCCGGGGACGAATTAACGCTTTCCCTCTCTACCGGCGCAAATGATTAATACTGACGCATAGAAGGAGCCATTCTTACCCTGGCACCACGCGCTGCCTCAAGTATCAGACCGCCCTGTCGGTCGCCTATGGCGCCGGGCTGCGCGTCGCCGAAGTGTCGGCGCTCGAGGTCAGCGATATCGACCCCGGACCGAGAGCCTCGGCCCCGATCGGCACGCGCCAACTCTATCGCGTCGTCGTCGAAGCGGCCGAGGCAGCCGGTATCGACAAGCGCGCCGGACCGCGCGCCTTGCGCTACCGCTTCGCCACGCACTTGCTCGATGATGGCGTCGATATCCGTATCATCTCAGGTGTTGCTCGGCCTCGGGTTCGCCGGGATGACATCACTCCGTGGACGCAGCCTTCTTCGCAGGCGCCTTTTTTGCGGCCGGCTTCTTCGCCGGTGCCTTTTTCTTCGGCGCCGCCTTCTTCTTGCCCTTCGCCGGACCCTTCGCCGCACGCGCATCGATCAGCGCGATCGCCTCTTCGAGGGTCAGCGTGGCCGGATCGGCGGTTTTCGGCAGCGTCGCGTTGGTCGTGCCGTCGGTGACATAGGGGCCGAAGCGCCCTTCCATCAGTTTCATCTCGCCGCCGCTCGTCGGATGCGGGCCAAAGGTATTGAGCGGCTCGGCCTTCGTCCGCCCGCGCCCGCCGCCCGCCGCTGCTTCGGCGATACGGACGACCGCGGCGTTCATGCCGATGTCAAAGATTTCGGCGGTCCCCGTCAGCTTCGCATATTTGCCGTCGTGGAGAAGATAGGGGCCATAACGCCCCAGCCCCGCCATGATGGGCTTGCCACTTTCAGGATGCGTCCCGACTTCGCGCGGCAGGCTCAAGAGCCGCAGCGCATAATCGAGGTCGAAATCCTCGCCGGGGATGTCCTTCGGGATCGACGAACGCTTCGCCTCCTTGCCGTCGCCAAGCTGGATATAAGGGCCGAAGCGCCCGCTGCGCTTCGTCACTTCCAGCCCGCTGTCGGGATCATTGCCCATCGTCTCTGGCCCCGTATCGCCCGCATCGCTGCCGCCCGGTTGCGCGAATTTTCGCGTAAACTTGCAATCGGGATAGTTGCTGCACGCGATGAACGGTCCGAACTTGCCGCCGCGCAGCGCCAGCCGCCCGGTGCCGCAATTGGGGCAGAGGCGCGGATCAGTACCGTCGCCCTTGTCGGGGAAGAGATAGGGACCGAGGAATTCGTCGAGTGCCGCGGTGATTTCCGACGGCTTCTGCTCCATCACCTCGCCGGTGCGCGGCTTGAAATCGCGCCAGAAGCGTTCGAGCACCGCCTGCCACTGGGCGCGGCCGCCCGACACGTCGTCGAGTTCTTCCTCGAGCCCGGCGGTATAATCATATTCGACATAGCGTTCGAAGAAGCGCTCAAGGAACGCGGTCAGCAGCCGGCCGCTCTCTTCGGGAATGAAGCGGTTCTTCTCGACCGTTACATAACCGCGGTCCTTCAACACCTGGACGATCGACGCATAGGTCGACGGACGCCCGATGCCGAGTTCCTCCATCTTCTTGACGAGGCTTGCCTCCGAATAGCGCGGCGGCGGCTGTGTCTCATGGCTTTCGACTTCGACACCGGTCTTTGCCGGTGCGTCACCCTTGGCCATCGCGGGCAGCAGGCGTGCGTCGTCATCGTCGCCCGCATCATCACGGCTTTCGTCGTAAAGCGCGAGGAAGCCGGGGAATTTCACGACCTGCCCCGACGCCCGCAACATCGTCTTGCCGGTGCCGTCGGTCAGGTCGATGCTCGTACGTTCGAGCCGCGCCGACGCCATCTGGCTCGCCATCGCGCGCTTCCAGATCAGGTCGTAAAGGCGCGCATGGTCGCCGCCGCCGGCCTTGTCCTTCGAAAAATCGGTCGGGCGGATCGCTTCATGCGCTTCCTGCGCATTCTTCGCCTTGGTCTGATACTGGCGCGGCTGGTCGGGGACATAACCACCGTCGTAACGCGTCGCGATGGCCTTGCGGGCCGCGCTGATCGCGCTGCCGTCCATCTGGACGCCGTCGGTACGCATATAGGTGATCGCGCCATCCTCATAGAGCGCCTGCGCGATCCGCATTGTGTGGCTTGCCGAGAAACCGAGCTTGCGCGCCGCTTCCTGCTGCAAGGTCGAGGTTGTGAAGGGCGGCGGCGGGTTGCGCGTCAGCGGCTTGGTCTCGACCAGGTCGACGGTGAAATGACCCGCCTTCACATCGGCCTCGGCGGCGCGCGCGTCGGCTTCGGTGCCGATCGTCAGCCGCTCGATCTTGTCGCCGCGCCATCGCGCCAGACGCGCCCGGAACGGTGTCCCGCCCATTTCGAACAGGCCGGTCACCGACCAATATTGCTGCGCGACAAAGGCCTCGATCTCGCGCTCGCGTTCGACGACCATGCGCAGCGTAACCGACTGGACCCGCCCCGCCGACTTGGCGCCGGGCAGCTTGCGCCACAGCACCGGCGACAGGGTGAAGCCGACCAGATAGTCCAGTGCACGGCGGGCGCGATAGGCGTCGATCAGATCCTCGTCGAGCGCGCGCGGACGCGCCATCGCGTCGGTCACCGCCTGCTTGGTGATCGCGTTGAAGGTCACGCGGTCGACCGCGGCGGGAAGCGCCTTTTTCTGCCGCAACAATTCCTGCACATGCCAGCTGATCGCCTCGCCCTCGCGATCGGGGTCAGTCGCGAGGATCAGGCGGTCGGCAGTCTTGGCGGCGTCGGATATTTCCTTCAGCCGCTTTGCCTTGTCGGGATAGAGTTGCCATTCCATCGCAAAGCCGTCGTCGGGATCGACAGACCCGTCCTTGGGCGGCAAGTCGCGAACATGGCCGTAGCTGGCCAGCACCTTGAAATCGCGACCCAGATACTTCTCGATCGTCTTCGCCTTGGCGGGCGATTCCACAATTACCAATTGCATGAAAAATTCGTTCCCCGGAAACTCTTACGTACGTACGCGCGAGGGTGGCGGGCGCCGGGCCATCCCGTCAAGGGGGATTTGAAACCTTATCGTCGCCCCCGCGCTTTCACCGGGGGCGACGATTGATCGATCAGCGAAGCGCGCCCAGCCGCCCGAGCAGCATCGCACTCGCCAGGCTTGCGGCCTTCGCGGCGCCTTCCTCATAATTGCCCGGCTTGGCGGTGAATTCGAACTTGCGCGTCTTGCCGAAGCGCAGCCCGCCGAAACCCATCACCGCGGCGACACCGCCCGCGACGTTGGCGCCCGACTGCAGCGCCTTGTCGGTGCCGCTCGACGCGTCGCTCTTCTCGACGAATTCGCCCTCGACTGCGACCGGTGCCTTGACCGTGATCACCGACTGCTTGCCGCTCGGCGCAATCAGCGTCATGCGCGAATAATCGGCGCTGACCGACAGCGCGCTGTTGACCTGAAGCCCGCCGAAGCTGAATGCGCCCGGCCGCTTCTGCTGCGAAAAATCGATCAGATAGACGACGTCGATCACCCCGACGCCGCTTTCGCGCGCATAATTGTTCAGCGCGCCGACCGCCTGCCCCGCCGACATGTTGATGCCCATGCTGCTCATCCCGCTGCCCATGAAGTCACCGGGAATCATCAGCAGCGAGGGCAATGTCGACGGCTTGAAATAGGTCGCCTTCCCCTTGCTGCCCTTTTCGAGCGCAAGGTTGATATCGAGCGGCACCGCCTGCGATTTGGTTTTTGCGAGCGACGCGTGGCCGAACAGATCGGCGGCGGGCTGGACGGTGTAACCGCCGGCGGTCAGCTGCGACACGAAATCGGCATAGGCCGCGTCGGTGATCGCCTGCATCATTTCGGGCGTCACCCCGACCAGTTCACTCTTCGCCTTCGTCGTCCCGCCGAACGCGCCCATCAATCCGCCCGATGCCGCAGTGCGATCGATCGATTCAAAAATGAAACCGACATTGAAAGCACCGACGGTCACGGCGGTAACACCCTTTGCATTGGCGGGCCCCGATATCCTGACGGGCTCCACCTCCTTCGCGGCAAGGTGAACGGGCTGGGCGAGCAGCGCCAGTACGGCAACAGCCGGCAGCAGTTTTTTCATGGATTCTGGTCCTCCGACCCTCACCGGTCCAATCGAGCGGCAAGGGTTCCCCGAAGCGACCCACGGGGTTCGCATCGGTCAGTTGGAGGAGCAAGTCAAGCCGGGAGGCGCACCATCACCTTCCGCAACCCTGTTTCACTTCTTCTGTGCGAAAGGCGGGCGCAGTTCACAGACATGCCCTTCGCGCGATGTTCCACCGGCGGCATAGGCGACACCGTCCCAACGGTCGAAGGCCCGGCAACCGCGTATATCGGCATCGCCATGTTCGATGTCGGGCCATTCGATCCCGGTACGCGGATAGAAGCGGGGCTCTCGCCCAAGATCGGCGGCAATCAGCCGCCACCCCGATCCGGTTGCCGCGACGAGCAGGTGACCGGGTCCCTGATTGTCGTAGCAAGGCCCGTCCGCCGCGATCAACGCGTCGGCGCGTCCGTCGTCGTTCCGGTCGCGCAGTTCGACAATGTCGACGGCGGCGGCATCGCATTCGCTTTCGGGATCGGACGGATCGCGCCATATCCAGAACGCGCCTCCAAGACTGGGGCGGAACCCCGCCGCTTCGACGATCGCGTCCCGCTCCTGGCGCGACACGACAGGCTCATTGTTCAAAGGGGCGGTCGCCAGCGCAGCGAACAGCGACAAGATCATCATCGCCTATCCCCCGATCAATTCTTCCACTTGAAGTCGGCCGGCAGGATGCACTTGCCCGCGTCATATTTGCCGACGCTGCGAATGATCTCCTGTTCCTCGGGCTCGATCCGGCGGCCGCTGATCTGGCTGTCGATCACGCGGCGGACAAGTGCGTCGAGCCGGGTGACGAGGTAGCAGTCGATCGCCGGCGGTGCGTGCGGGTTGCCGATGCCGCTGTCGTCGGTGAGGAACAGGTAACGCGACTGGGTCGCCGCCGCCATCGCGCGCATCGCATATTCGGCCTTGTCGGCGACCCCCGATGCGGCAACCGGCGTGATCTGGATACGCTTGGCGCGCGCGGCCTCGGCGGCGGCCCACGTCCGCCCGAACTGTTCGTCGTGCGGCGGCGCATCGGCGACGAGCAGCAGCGATTTCGCCGCGTCGGGCCGCCATTGCTGGCCGACCGCACGGATCAGCGCCTGGTCCATCGCCTCGGGATAATCGCCGCCACCGCTGGCATATTGCCGGGCAAGCTGGCCCTGCACGCGCCCGATGTCGCTGTCGAACGCGATGGTGCGCGTGACATATTCGTCACCGATATCGCGGTAGAAGACAAAGCCGACGCGGATATCGAGGTCGCGATGCTTCGCGGTGATCGCGGCGATGATCGACCGCAATTCGGCCTGCAGATAGCTGATCTCGTCACCCATGCTGCCGGTCGTGTCGACGACCAGCATCAGGTCGAGCTTCGAGACCTTCGACGCCGCCGCGTTCGCGGTCAGCCCGACGGTCTGGCCTCCCGCGGCGTCCGCGACCAGCACCGGCCGCGCATTGGCGATCGTCTGCCCTGCCTTGCGGGCGGTTACCGTAATCCGGTCGCTCAGCCGGTCGAGCCCGGGGAAGAAAACGGCGCTGCCGTCGGCCTGCGTCGCCATGGTGATGCTGTTGCCGTCCGAACAGGTCACGATCACGTCGGCAAACGGGATAGGCTGACCGCTGCGGTCGCTCACCTTCACCGTGACCACGCGCATCGTGTCGACGCGCGGCAGCACCCGGATTTCCTGCCCCAGATTGCTGCGGTTCACATAAGCGGCGTAAAGTTCGGGGTTGAGCAAGTCGTCATGCTCGCCGGCGGTCAATAGGCCCGATTGCGGCTGGGGATAAGGACGCGACGGCTCGATCGGCGGCATCGGCATCCGCATGTCGGCGGACGATCCAGGGACCGGCGAGGCGGGCTCGGCGCTGCGCTCGCTTTTGCCCGACGAGGCCGATGATCCGGCTTTCGATCCACCGACCCGTGTGGCCGATACGATCACTTCGGATACGCTCGCGCTATCGTCATCGCCGGCATAGCTCGGTGGCGGAGCGGATGGCGTGGGCGTCGGCGGCGGTGGAGGCGGCGGCGGTGGCGGTGGGATCGCTTCGTCGCTCCGTTCGCGATCGGCCCTCGTGCCGCTCGTCTTGAGATCGCCGTTCGATTGCTGCTGCGGCTGAACTTCGGGATCGAGCCGGGGCAGCGGGTCGGCGGTGCGACAGAAGCCCTGCTGGCCGCCGGCGGGCTTCGCATAAGCGGCCGCGATCGGCAGCGGCGCGGGTGCAGATGCCAAAACGGCCAGCATCGTCGCTCCGGTCAGATATCGGCTACGCATCCACAATCTCCCCGCATGTGATACCATATCATCAGCCTGTCGTTCGGCCGCTGAACCGTGGCTGAACCAAGACGAATCGTTATATTACTGCATCTTGGCTCGCTGTGCGGCGCATCACAGCAGGGAAATTTTGGCGCCTGCATGCCGCTCGATCCGGCCCGCGAGTTCGAGTTCGAGCAGGACAAGCTGCACTGTCGTCGGAGGCTGGCCCGATTGGCGGACAATCTCGTCGATCGCGACGGGCGTCGGCCCGAGCAGTTCGGCGATGCCGCGCCGGTCGCCGTCGCCCGCCTCCGGCGCGATAGGCGTCGCGCGAAAGGCCTGCACCGGTTCGCGGACCATCCGCGTATCGATCGGCCCGACCGCCTCGATCACATCGTCGACATTCTGGATCAGCGTCGCGCCTTCGCGGATCAGCATGTTGCAGCCCTGCGCCCGCGGATCGAGGGGCGAGCCCGGGACGGCCATCACCTCGCGCCCATAATCGCCCGCACGCCGCGCGGTGATCAGCGACCCCGATCGCGGCGCCGCCTCGATCACCACCGTGCCATGTGCCATCCCCGCGATGATCCGGTTGCGCGACGGGAAATGCCGCGCCAGCGGTTCGGCCCCAGGCGGCTGTTCGGCGATCAGAAGCTGGTCGGTAGCGATTTTCTCCTGCAGCGCGGCGTTTTCGGGGGGAAAGGCGATATCGATCCCGCTCGCGATCACGCCGACGGTCGCCCCGCCAAGCGCGCCGATATGCGCCGCGGTGTCGACGCCGCGCGCCAGCCCGCTCACCACCGTGACATCGCGCGCCGCCAGATCGGCGGCAAGCTGGCGCGCAAAGCGGCAGGCGGCCGCCGAGGCGTTGCGCGCCCCGACGATCGCCACGCACGGCCGGTGGACCATCGCCGCATCGCCGCGCACGACGATCACCGGCGGTGCCCCGTCAACCTCGCGCAGGAGCCGCGAATAATCGGCTTCGTCGCTGAAGACATGGCGTGCGCCGAGCTCGGCCGCGCGGTCGAACTCGCGCAGCGCGACCTCGGCGGGCGCAATGCGCGCCTTCCCTGCCCCGCCGCGCAGCACGAGATCCGGAAGCGCGTCGAGCGCCGCCTCGCCCGACCCGAAACGCTGCATCAACTGGTGCCAGCTGACCGGGCCGACATGCGGTGTGCGGATCAACCGCAGCCGCGCCAGCCGTTCGGCGTGGGTCACGCCGCGTCTTTCTTTCCGCCGATCCGCGGCTCGGTTCCCGCGCGCAGCCGGGCGATATTCTCGCGGTGGCGCCACAGCACGATCACCGCGAGACCGGCAAGGCCGATGGCGTAAACCGGATAGCCGAACGCCAGCGCCGCAACCGGCGCCGAAATCGCGCCGAGCATGCCGCCGAGCGACGAGATGCGGAGCAGCAGCACGGTGCCGAGCCACACCGCAGCGAATACCAGCCCGATCGGCCAGGCAAGCGCGAGCGCGAGGCCGAGCAACGTCGCGACCCCCTTGCCGCCCCGGAAATTCAGCCACACTGGATAGCAATGACCGATCATCGCCGCCGCGCCGGCGATCATCGCGCCATCCTGGCCGAATTCGGAGGCGAAATGGCGCGCCAGCAGGACCGCCGCCGCGCCTTTTGCCCCGTCGAGGATCAGCGTCGCCGCTGCCAGCCCTTTGCGCCCGGTGCGCAGCACGTTGGTCGCGCCGATATTGCCCGACCCGATCTGCCTGAGGTCGCCTGCGCCGGACAGCCGGGTCAGGATGACCCCGAAGGGGATCGAGCCCAGCAAATAGCCCGCACCGATCAACAAGAATATCGTCATGAAAGTCCCCGCTCCATTCGCGGCCAGTGTGGCGATGTTGTTCGGCGCAATCAATGGATTCGATAGTGATGACGATCAAAATGGACCAGCATCCATCCCGGCCTTCGCCGGGATGACGGAAGCAGGGAACGGAACAATTGAGCCCCGCCCCTCCTCCTGCTAACGCCGCACGCATGTCATCACCGCCTCGCGACGCGCCCCTCCTCTTCTTCGACAGCGGCCTTGGCGGGCTCACCGTGCTCGGGCCGACGCGCGCGCTGCTGCCGACCGCGCCGATCGTCTATGCCGCCGATTATGCCGGCCTGCCCTATGGCCAGAAGAGCGAGGCGGAGCTTGCCGCGCGCGTTCCCGCGCTGCTCGGGCGTCTCGTCGAACGCTACCAGCCGCGTCTGGCGGTGATCGCGTGCAACACCGCATCGACGATCGCGCTCGCGCATGTGCGCGCCGCGCTCGACCTGCCGATCGTCGGCACAGTGCCCGCGATCAAGCCCGCGGCGGAGCTGACGAGAAGCGGCGTCATCGGCGTACTCGGCACCGAAGCGACAGTGCGCCAGCCTTATGTCGACGATCTCAGCGCGCGCTTTGCGGGTGACAAGATCGTGCTGCGTCATGGCAGCCCCGGCCTCGTCACCGGCGCCGAGGCGAAGCTGCGCGGCGACCCCATCGATCCCGCCGTCGTCGCGCGTGCGGTCGCGGGACTACGAGACCAGCCCGGCGGCGATGCCATCGACGTGATCGTGCTCGCGTGCACCCATTTCCCCCTGCTTGAGGAGGAGCTTCAGGCGGCGGCCGGTCCCGGCGTAAAGCTGATCGACGGCGCCGCGGGCATCGCGCGCCGCATCGCCCATCTGACCGAGGGGCAGGAGTGGCCCCAGACGGCAACGCCCGGGATCGCGGTGTTCACGCGCAGCGCCGACCGGCCGCCGCCGCCACTCGCGGCGCTGGCCCCGTATGGCATCGGCCGGATCGAAACGATCTAGCCGCCTTCTCCTTGCAAACACGAAGCCATCCATGCGCGGTCTTCGGCTTCGGGACCTTCGCCATTCAGCTTGGAAACTTTCGGCAGGCCATTGCGCGCCGACGCACTCGTGCAAGCGGACGCTTCGCCCTTCTTTCCTCCGCTCAGCGTTCCCTTGCACAGCGACAATTGCCGATCCGACGTTCCCCAGCCCACCTTCTCGGCGCCGGCGGGTGCCTGTCCCGCGCAATAGGTGTCGGTTTCCGACCCGGGATCGCCGCAGATCTTGTCGATCTCCACGACATTGCCCCGCGCCGTTCCGATGAAGCGCTGGACATAATAGCTGTTGGTCGCAAAATCGCTCTGCACGCCGCACACCCGCGTCCCGCGCTGCGCAAGCGCCGTGTAAGCGCAGATCGACGACCCCTGATAGGTCTCGCAGCTCATCCATGTCCCCTCGAACGGCGGCGGCGGCGCCTTCGCCGCCGAAATCCCGGTGCCGAGTGCGGCAACGGGCAGGATCATCATCATCACAAGGCGCATTCGGGCAACTCCATCAAATTTTGTCGTTCACGTTTCACGGTTTAGCGGTTCGGCGTCAATGCCGTGGTGTTTTCGATCACATAAATCGACCCGGTAACTTGCGAATCGTTCGCACTGGATTTCGGCCAGCTTCAACGCTATTGGCCCGCCTATTGAGTGCCGTTGGCGGGGAACGGCGACCAGTCTGACAAGCGGGGCTGAACCGTGAATTATAACGATATTTTCGCCCGGGCGATCGACCGACTGCACGAAGAGGGGCGCTATCGCGTCTTCATCGATATCTTGCGCAACCGCGGCGCCTTTCCGAACGCCCGCTGCTTTGCCGGCCATAACGGGCCGAAGCCGATCACCGTCTGGTGCTCGAACGACTATCTCGCGATGGGCCAGCATCCGAAAGTCGTGGCCGCGATGGAGGAGGCGCTGCACGACGTCGGCGCCGGTTCGGGCGGCACCCGCAACATCGGCGGCAACACCCACTATCACGTCGACCTCGAAGCCGAACTCGCCGACCTGCATGGCAAGGACGGCGCCCTGCTCTTCACCTCGGGCTATATCTCGAACGAGGCGACGCTCGGCACGCTGGGCAAGCTGCTCCCGAACTGCATCATCTATTCGGACGAGCTCAACCACGCCTCGATGATCGCGGGCATCCGCAACTCGGGCTGCGAAAAGCGCGTGTGGCGCCACAACGACCTCGCGCATCTCGAGGAACTGCTCGCCGCCGACGATCCCGACGCGGCAAAGCTGATCGCGTTCGAAAGCGTCTATTCGATGGATGGCGACGTCGCCCCGATCCACGCGATCTGCGACCTTGCCGACAAATATAATGCGCTGACTTACTGCGACGAAGTCCATGCCGTCGGCATGTACGGCCCGCGCGGCGGCGGCATTTCCGACCGCGATGAAGCGGCCGATCGCATCACCATCATCGAAGGTACGCTGGGCAAGGCGTTCGGTGTGATGGGCGGCTATATCGCCGCCGACAAGAATATTATCGACGTCATCCGCAGCTATGCGCCGGGCTTCATCTTCACCACCAGCCTGTCGCCGGTGCTCGTCGCGGGCGTGCTCGCCAGCGTCCGCCATCTGAAGGCGTCGAGCGTCGAACGCGAAGCGCAGCAGGAGGCCGCGGCTTATCTGAAGCAATGCTTCCGCGACGCCGGCCTGCCGGTGATGGATTCGACGACGCACATCGTGCCGCTGATGGTGGGCGACCCGGTGCGCGCCAAGAAGATCAGCGACATATTGCTCGCCGAATATGGCGTCTATGTGCAGCCGATCAATTTCCCGACCGTCCCGCGCGGCACCGAACGCCTGCGCTTCACGCCGGGTCCGGCGCATGACGAAGCGATGATGCGCGAACTGACCGACGCGCTCGCCGAAATCTGGGATCGGCTGGAACTGCGCAAGGCTGCGTGACGGACTTGCCCGGCTTTGACGAAGTCGTCGTCGGGCGCCGCTCGATCCGCGGCTTCCTCGACAAGCCGGTGCCCAGGGAATTGGTCGCCGAGGTGATCGCGGTCGCGATGCGCGCGCCCTCTTCCTTCAACAATCAGTGCTGGAATTTCTCGGTCATCACCGGCGCCCCGCTTGCCGCGATCCGCCAGGGCAACACCGACGGCATCCTTGGCGGAAAACCCGACAGCCGCGAATTCCGCCGTTTCGACGGCATCGCCGACGATCATCGCGCGCGCCAGATCGAGATCGCCAAGCAATTGTTCGGCGCGATGGGCATCGCGCGCGAAGACAAGGATGCCCGGCAGGATTGGGTGCTGCGCGGTTTCCGGCAATTCGATGCGCCCGTCAGCATCGTCGTTACCTATGACCGCGTGCTGCTGGGCAGCGACATCGCGCCGTTCGACTGCGGCGCGGTGACCAATGCGCTGGTCAACGCGGCATGGTCGCGCGGGCTCGGCTGCGTGATCAACAGCCAGGGCATTATGCAATCGCCCGTCGTGCGCGAACATGCGCATATCCCCGACGATCAGGTCATCATGATCTGCGTCGCAATGGGGTGGCCCGACGACGATTTCCCGGCCAACGCCGTGGTATCGAACCGCAAGAGCGTGGACGATGCGGTTCGCTTCGTGGGCTTCGACGACTGATATCAACCGGCCGGGCGCATCATCCCCCAGAAGTGCGGCCCGCCACCGGGCACGTCCCATTCGATCTCGGTAATAAAGCCCAGCCGTTCGTATAGCGGCACATTTCCCGGCGTTGCGGTTTCGAGCCAGCATGGCAGGCCTTCGGCATCGGCGACCGCGGTCTGCGCGCGGATGATCCGCCCGCCATGCCCCTTGCCCTGATGTTCGGGCCGCACGCCGACATAGTGGAGATACCAGAAGCGTCCCTTCGGCCGGTGCGCGTCGATGCCACCCTGCACTTTCAGCCCGCGCGGCAGCGCGGTACCGAAGGTCGCGACGAGCGGCAGGACGGTGCGCAGAAATTCGAACGTCCCGCTATGCGCTTCCCCCGGCGCGCGCCACAGCGCCGCCGCCTCGTCGCCTGACGAACGAAGGGCGACGCCGGCCCGCGCGTCAGCGGGAACGAGAGTGCGAAACAGGCTGCGCAAGGCCCGCGCGCGATGGTCGGCGCCCGGCAATATCCACGCCAGCGCCGGGTCGGTCCGAAACGCCAGCGCCAGCGTCGCCATGACGCCCCGAAGCTGATCGCCAGCCGCCCGTTCGATCGTGTCGTTCATTCGCCCCTCCGCCGATGCCGCGCGGGAGAATAGCAGCAAATCAGGTGCGCGCGAGACCGCCGCGAATCGCATAGCCCCGCGCCATACTGCAGCAATGGCCCGCCATGCCGGTTTCGCGGGCAAGCCCGGCGATCACCGGCGCCAGATCGGCGCGCGGGACGACATGGGAATAGGCGAGCCAGCCGAAAAATGCCCGTTTCCACAAACCGGGCAGGCGATCCTGCTGGCCGAAGTCGACGATCTCGATCCGCCCACCGGGCGCGAGAAATTGTGCCGCATGGGCAAGTGCCGTGGCCCAGTCGGGGATCATCGACAGCGCATAGCTGATGAAGATGCGGTCGAAGGCCCGGCGCCCGAACAGCGCCTCCGGGTCGAAATCACGCGCGTCGCCGCGCTCCAGGACAGCGCGGTCCGCCAGCCCCGCCTTGGCCATTGCGCCGCGCGCGGTTTCCAGCATCGCTTCGGAAATATCGATGCCGAACAATTGCGCCCCGGGCCACGCCCGGCCCGCCAGCACGAGGTTCCGCCCCGTCCCGCAGCCGATTTCGAGCACCGCGCCGCCCGGCGGCGGCGCCAGATTCGCGATCATCTCGTCGCGGCCGACGAGGAAATATTTCCGCGTGAAATCATAGAAATGTCGCTGGTAGCGATAGATGCCATCCATCAAACTGCCATGCGCGTCATTCATCATCATACGCCCTTCAAAACATAGAGATGGACGCCGCCATAAATGGCCGACCGATCGCGGCGCGCATAGTCCCGCGATGCCGCTTCACGATAGTCCCACCGGTCGAGCAATGCGGGGGGCAGCCGTCCGGGCAGCAAGGTCGGCTGGGCAGCGGTCCGGAACAGCACGCGGGCGCCGGGGCGCGCGGTGCGCGTGACTTCGGTCCACAGCTGCGTCAGTTGCGCGTCGCTCATCCAGTCCTGCGCATCGAGGCAGATATAGCGATCGAAGCTCGCATCACCGGCGGCGGCGAGCATGTCGGTCATGTTCGCATGCAGCATCGTGACCCGCGCGGCACGCGCCTTTATCACCGCGTGATTTTCAGCCTGGAGATAGGGCGGCAGCGGGGCGGCAGCGCCCCTGCCATATCGGCGCCCGAACGCCTGCCATGCAAAATAATTGTCCTCGAGCGGGAAGTCGCACGCCAGCTTTTCAAGCCGCGCACGCAGCACGTCGGCCATCGGCTTGCCGTCCGCGAGCGCATCATATTGCGCCGGCGGAATACCGAGTCCGAAGAGGGACGAGCGCTGATCGGTGATCCAGCGGATAAATTTCCGGTCGAAGAAGGGCGCGAATTTGGCATCGAAGATCGCCCGCTGCTCCTCGATCGTCTTTGCGGCGAGAAATGCGCGCGGATCGACGCGGTGCATCCGCGCCACCAGATGTGCGAGACCGATGAAACCACCGAGCAGGCCGCGCTTGTGAACCCCATGGGCAAAGCCATCAATGCGGCGGCGGCCGCGCAGATCACGGCCCTCCCAGTAACGACGCGTCGTGTCGTCGAGATGGCCGCGGACGAAGGCGTGATAGTCGCTAATATTGGCGCTGCTATCGGCCTCGGCAAAGAAGCGGCGAAAGCTTCCATAATCGGGAAGCCGCTGGATCGCGACGCGTTTCAGGTGATTGAGGGCAACATGCGCGGTGTTGAGGTCGACCGCGACGATCTCCGACGGATCGGCGACCAGATAGGAAAAGACGTTGCAGCCGCCGCTCGCGATCGTGGCGATCCGGTCGCCCGGCTCGATCGCCAGCGCCTCCATGTCGACGACCGGATCTTCCCATATCTGAGCGTAAACCAGCCCCTTGAAAGCCAGCGCAAAAGCGCGATCGAGCAAGCGTTGTTTCTGCGCGCCGTCCTCGCGAACGACGGCGGCGGCGATCTTGCGATTGGGCTGACTGGCCATAGGTCGAGGTCTCCCGGAGAAAGGTGGATCCGGGGCTGCGCATGACAGGCTTTGATGCGTTTTCCGCGTCGTTTCGATGACAAACCGGCGACAGGATGTAAAAATCCCGTCGCCGTTCCGGCCATCAATCCTTACAATAGCCCTCGCCATCCTTGACGATCAGGCATTCCTTTTTGCCGGCGAGATATTTGAGCCCGGTCTCGTCGCCGTTGCCGCGGCGCAGGCTCAGTTCTTCCTTACCGCGCTTGAACTTGATGCCATGCTCGCTGTCATTGCCGTCATAAGTTCCCTTCGTGTCGAGGTCCGACTGCATTTCCAGCTTATATTTGCCCGGTTCACCCGGGGTGATCGTGACATACATGCCTTCGACGCCCGTCCATTTGCCCGCCCAGCTTGCAAAGCGATGCGGCGCCGTAGCCGGGTCCATCGCCGCCCCATCGGCCGGCGCTGCGTCGGTCGGCGATGTTTCGGAAGGCACCGTCTCGACCGGCACTTCGGTCGTCGTGGTATCGGCGGGAGCCGGCGCCTCGGCCTTCTCGCATCCGGTCAATATCGTCAGCGCGGCGGCGCCGGCCAGGATCATGCTCTTTTGCATCTCGTGTCTCCTTATTTCGTCCAAACGCACGGCGACGAATAAATATCCCAGCTTATCCCGCCAATATCTCCGCATAATGTTTGGGATCGACGTTGCCGCCCGACAGGGTGACCAACGTCGCCACGCCCGGGTCAACCTTGCCTGCGAGCACTGCTGCCAGCGCCGCCGCTCCGCCCGGCTCGACCACCAGATGGAGCTTTTCGAACGCGACGCGCATCGCATGGCGCACTTCCTCGCGGGTCACCACGACCCCGCGCACCCCGCGCGCCTGCAGCACTGCGAAGTTGATCGGCCAAGTCTGCGGCGTTTGCAGCGCATCGCATTCGGTCGGGTAGGACAAATCCTCGACCGACAGGATTTCGCCAGCCGCCAGGCTGCGCGTCAGGTCGTCCCAGCCCTCGGGCTCGACCGCCACGATTTCTGCGTCGGGGCAGGCCAGCGCGAGCCCCGCCGACAGTCCGCCGCCACCGCAGCAGGCAATCACCTTGTCGGGGCCGTCGATCCCACGCGCTGCCAGCTGCGCCCGCGCCTCGATACCAGCGGTTCCCTGCCCTTCGACGATCCAAGGATCGCCATAAGCATGAACCAGCTTCCCGCCGCGCTCTTCGAGCAGCTTCGCCGCGACGACATCGCGCGATTCGGTGACGCGGTCGTAAAGCACGACCTCGGCGCCCAGCGCGCGCGTTGCCGCAAGCTTCATCTGCGGCGCGTTGCTCGGCATCACGATCGTCGCCGGGATGCCCAGCCGCTTGGCGGCCCAGGCGACGCCCTGCGCGTGATTGCCGCTAGACACGCCGACCACCCCCGCCGCCGCCTGTTCGGGCGTCAGGTCGGTCAGCCGGTGCCAGGCGCCGCGAATCTTGAATGCGCCCACCGGCTGCAAGCACTCGGCCTTGCACCACAATGTCTTGCCCTCGATTTCGAGCGGGAGCAGCGGGGTTTGCGGCAGCAATGCAGCGACTTTCGCCGCCGCGCGTTCGACACCCGCGAGCGTCGGCGCGCGGTTCGGGTTCAGCAAGGGATCGGGGCTTTGTTCTGTCATGGCTTCGTCCTATAGGGCCGGCCATACAAGACAAGGCGACATACGATCGCGACAGGAGATTTTTCGATGAGCAAGGTTCTGGTGATCGGCGCAGGCGGCGTCGGTTCGGTCGCGGTGCACAAGATGGCGATGAACCCCGACATTTTTCCCGACATCACGCTGGCCAGCCGCCGCAAGTTCAAATGCGATGCGATCGCCGAATCGGTGAAGGCCCGCACCGGGGTCACGATCAAGACCGCAGAGGTCGATGCCGACCATATCGACGCGACCGCGGCGCTCATCCGCTCGATCGGCGCAACGCATGTCGTCAATCTCGCGCTGCCCTATCAGGACCTGACGATCATGGAGGCGTGCCTGTCGACCGGCGCGCATTATATGGACACCGCGAACTACGAGCCGCGCGACGAGGCGAAGTTCGAATATCACTGGCAATGGGCATATCAGGACCGTTTCAAGGACGCCGGGCTGATGGCGTTGCTCGGTTCGGGCTTCGACCCCGGCGTGACCAGCGTCTTCACCACCTGGCTCCGGAAGCATCATTTCGACCGCATCGACACGCTCGACATTCTCGATTGCAACGGCGGCGATCACGGCCAGCATTTCGCGACCAACTTCAACCCCGAGATCAATATCCGCGAAGTCACCGCGGTCGCGCGCCATTGGGAAAACGGCGACTGGGTCGAAACTCCCCCGATGTCGGTGAAGCAGAAATTCGACTTCGAGGCGGTGGGCGAAAAGACGATGTACCTCATGTATCATGAGGAGATCGAAAGCCTGAAGACGCACCTGCCCGAGATCCAGCGCATCCGGTTCTGGATGACCTTCGGCGAGGCCTATATCACCCACCTCACCGTGCTGCAGAATGTCGGCATGACGCGCATCGACCCGGTCATCTACGAAGGCCGCGAGATCGTCCCGCTCCAGTTCCTGAAAGCCGTCCTCCCCGAACCCTCGAGCCTCGGCGAGACGACGAAGGGCAAGACCAACATCGGCGTCATCGCAACCGGCCTCGGCAAGGACGGCAAGGAAAAGACGCTCTATCTCTACAATATCTGCGACCATGAGGACGCGTTCGCCGAAACGGGCAACCAGGCGGTGAGCTACACCACCGGCGTCCCCGCGATGATCGGCGCCGCGATGATGGTCACCAACAGCTGGTCCGGCGACGGCGTGTTCAACATGGAGCAGATGGATCCCGACCCGTTCATGGACATGCTGAACAGGCACGGCCTGCCATGGCAGGTAAAGGAACTGGACGGACCGCTGGATTTCTGATCCGCTTGCCAGCCAATCTCTTTTTTGTCGTTCCCGCGAAAGCGGGAACCCGGTAGCAACGCCAGAACTGGATCCCCGTTTTCACGGGGATGACAAAGGGTATATGCCATGACGATCCGCATCGCGGTGACGCTATTGCTCGCCGCCTTGGCGGCGCCCGCCGCCGCCCAATCCGATGACGCCTACACCCCGGCGCGTGCGATCGTCGCCGATATCGGCAAGATCGTGACGCCCAATGGCGTGCAGGAAACGTTCGAAGTCACACTCGGCGGGACGCGGCAGGTCGTCAACGTCCGCGGCGCCGACCGTGACAATCCTATCCTCATCTTCGTCCATGGGGGCCCGGGTGCGGTCGAGATGCCCTTTGCCTGGGCATTCCAGCGGCCGTGGGAGGATGTCTTCACCATCGTCCAATATGACCAGCGCGGGGCCGGACGCTCCTATCCGCTGAACGATCCCGGCGCGCTCGCCCCGACGATGACGCCCGATCGCTATCGCGACGACGCCATCGAACTGATCGAACTCCTCAAGAAGCGTTACGCCAAGCGCAAGGTCGTGCTGATGGGGCATAGCTGGGGCTCTATCATCGGCCTGTCGGTCGCGGTGAAACGCCCCGACCTGCTCTACGCCTATGTCGGCGTCGGGCAGGGCATCGATTTCCGCGCGGGCGAAAAGGCCGGCATGGCATGGACCCGCGCCAAGGCACTCGCCGCAGGCGATAAGGAGGCGGTCGCTGCAATCGACGCACTCGCCCCTTACCCGGCAGGCGACTTCACGATCGCCAAGGCCGACGGCTGGCGCAAATATGCTATTCCCTATGGCTCGTTGGTCTACAACAAGCCCGACCTTGAATATTATTTCCAGACCCCGCGCCTGTCACCCGAATATACGGCGGCCGACATACAAGCGTGGGGCAAGGGCAGCGAATTTTCGGTGACGACGCTTTGGCCGCGCCTCGCCGATATCAGCTTTGCGAAGGTCGGGAAGATGGACGTGCCCATCGTCTTCCTGCTCGGGCGGCACGACTATACCGTGCCGTCGCCGGTGGCGGCCGGCTGGTTTGCGAAAGTGAAGGCGCCGTCGAAGACCCTCGTCTGGCTCGAACATTCGGCGCATATGCCGATGGTCGAGCAGCCGGGGCTGTTCTTCGCCGCGCTGCTGCGCGACGTGCTCCCGCTAACGAAGGATATGAAGGAGACGAAATGACGCCCTATCTCGCGCCGGTCGGCCTGCTCGTCATCTCGAACATTTTCATGACCTTTGCGTGGTACGGTCATCTCGGCGATGTTTCGCGCCCGATGTGGCTCGCGATTCTGGTCGCATGGGGGATCGCTTTCTTCGAATATTGCCTGGCCGTACCCGCGAACCGGATCGGTCATGCCGTCTATTCGACCGCCGAATTGAAGACGATGCAGGAAGTGATTACCTTGCTCGTTTTTGCAGGCTTTGCCGTTTTCTGGCTTGGCGAAAAGCTGACGATCAACCATCTGGTCGGCTTCGCATTGATCGCGGGCGGCGCCTTTTTCATCTTCAAGGGGCCGATTGCGGCCTGACAGGAACAAGAATCCAATGGAAACCAGAGCCGGCGACCCCGGAGCTTTCGCCCATTTCGACCTCGCGCGCGTTCCCTCGCCCGCTTTCGTCGTCGATGCGGCAAAGGTGCGCGCCAATCTTGCGGTTCTGCGCCATATCGGCGAGGCATCGGGCGCGCGCGTACTCGCGGCGCTCAAGGCCTTTTCGATGTGGTCGCTGGGACCGACGGTCGCCGAATATCTCGACGGTGTCTGCGCCTCAGGGCTGTATGAAGCGAAGCTCGGCCGTGCCGAATATGGCGGCGAGGTCGCGACCTATTGCGCCGGCTACAAGGAGGCCGACCTTCCCGAGATCGTGCACCTGTCCGATCATCTGATCTTCAACTCGCCTGGCCAGATCGCCCGTTTCCGGCCGCTGCTCGATGAGCTGCGCACGAAGGGCGAAAGCTTCGACGTCGGGCTGCGGATCAATCCGATGCACAGCGAGGGCGAAGTGGCGAAATATGATCCCGCCGCGCCGTGCAGCCGGCTTGGATTCCCGGTAACCCAGCTCCTCCCGGAACATCTGGAGGGTGTCGACGGCATCCATATGCACAGCCTGTGCGAACAGGATTTCCCGCCGCTCCAGCGGACTTGGAACGCGGTGCAGCCGATGCTCCGTCCCTTCTTCGGCCAATTGAAATGGATCAATTTCGGCGGCGGCCATCATGTCACCCGCGCCGACTACCAGATCGATGATCTGATCGCCTTCCTGAAGCAGGTGCGCGCCGCGACCGACTGCGAGGTGATGATCGAACCCGGTGAAGCGATCGCGCTCGACGCCGGCATCCTCGTCGGCGAAATCCTCGACCTGTTCGACAACGGGATGCCGATCGGCATCACAGATATTTCGGCGACCTGCCACATGCCCGACGTGATCGAAGCGCCCTATCGTCCCGCCATGCTCGACGAAGGCAGCGAGGGCATGCCGACGCGCCTCGGCGGGCCGTCATGCCTCGCGGGCGACGTGATCGGCGACTATCGCCTGCCTGGCGGCGCGCGCGTCGGCCAACGCTTCGCCTTCCTCGACCAGGCGCATTATTCGATGGTCAAGACGAACAGCTTCAACGGCGTGCCGCTGCCCTCGATCTGGCTGTGGGACAGCGAGAGTGACGAACTCAAGCTGATCCGCGAATTCGGTTACGAGGATTTCAAGACGCGGCTGGGGTGAGGCCATGCAAGACCCGATGGATATGACCGGGCTATGGACCGGGCAATATTGGTACCCGGAGCCTTGGGAGCCGCCGATGGGTTTTGTAGCGACAATAGGCGACAACGCGGGCCTATTGACCGGCTCGACTTCCGAAGCCTCCGAGTTTTTGGCGAGCGTCGACGAACGTGCCGATATCCGCGGCGTGCGAACCGGCACGGCGGTGAGCTTTCGCAAATATTATGATGGTGACGGCGCCTATGGCCATGCGGTGACCTATGACGGCACGCTCAGTACCGATGGCCAACAGGTGGAGGGCTGCTGGTCCATAGACGACTACTCGGGCACCTTCGTCATGTCTCGTAGTCTTCAATCGTTTCACGAAGAGGAGCGGGAAGAGAGCGTCGAGGTTCGAGCGCCCGTCAGCTGAGCGCGTCGTTCTGCACTTCCGCCAGCGCCTGATGGATGTCGCTGACCACCACCGATCCCTCGCCAACCGACGAGGCGACGCGCTTGACCGATCCCTTGCGCACGTCACCGATCGCGTAAATGCGCGGCCAGCTCGTTTCATAGCGGCTGGGCATGCGGTCGAGCGACCAGCCTGCCTTGACCAGTTCCATCGGCGCGATGTCGGTGCCGGTTTTGACGAAGCCGCGTTCGTCGCACACCATTTCCTTGGGCAGCCAGCCGGTGTTCGGGCTCGCACCGAGAAAGAGGAACAGGAAGCGGCAATCACAATGGCCTTCGGCCCCCGTCTCGCGGCAACGATAGGTCAGCCCGGCAAGCCCCTCCTCGCCATGCAGCGCGGTCACGTCGGTTGACGGGATGATTTCGATATTCGGATGCTCTTCCAGCCGCTTGACCAGATATTCGGACATGGTGTCGCGCAGGCTCGACCGGCGGAAAATCACATGGACCTTCTTGGCGACACTGGCGAGATAGATCGCGCCCTGCCCTGCCGAATTGCCCGCCCCGACGACGGTCACCTCGGCGTTGCCGCACAGCTGCGCCTCCATCGGGGTCGCGCCATAATAGATGCCGCGCCCTTCGTAGCTCTCGATGCCATCGATCGGCAGTCGTTGATATTGCGCCCCGCTCGCGATCACGACCGCACGGCTGCGCAGCTTGCGGCCGTCGGCGAGATGGAGGCAATAGGCGTCGCCGTCGCGGACGATCGATGCGGCGCGCACGGGCGAAACCAGCCGCGCGCCGAACTTCTGCGCCTGCACCGTCGCGCGGCGCGCCAGTTCATTCCCCGATATCCCGGTCGGGAAGCCAAGGTAGTTTTCGATCTTGGACGAGGTACCCGCCTGCCCGCCGGGAGCCAGCGAATCGATCGCGATCGCGGTCAGACCTTCCGACGCGGCATAGACGGCCGCCGCCAGCCCGCCCGGGCCGCTGCCGACGACAATGACGTCGGCGGTCGCGCCGTCGGGCAGCAGATCGAGCCCGAGCCCCGCCGCAAGTTGCTCGGGCGTCGGCTGGATCAGCACGTCGGCGGCGCCCAGGATGACCGCGGGCAATTGCGCGTCGGTCAGCCCGCGCTCGGCCAGCAGATGCCCGGCGACCGGTCCGTCGGCAGGGTCGAACCAGCGGTGCGCGACGCCATGCTTCATCAGCAGGTCGCGCAGCGCATAGACGCTGCGGTCCATCGCCGCACCGATGACGATCGTCACCGCAAAGCCACGGTGATTGCTAAACTCGCGCCGCGCCGACAGGACGCGCACGAAAATATCCGAATAATGCGAATTGCCGGCGATCAGGCGCTGGAAGTCGGCGTGGGCGATGCGCAATATCTCGCCGTCGACACCCATTTCGACGCGCGACAAATGGCGTTGCCCGGTCAGCACCGACAGGTCGCCCGCGAATTGCCCGCGCTCCATCCACCCGACGCGCTTTCGCCCTTCGTCGGTCGAGGCAAAGATGTCGGTATGCCCCGACAGCGTCACGATGCAATCGGGCGCCATAGCGCCTTCCTCGACGAGAAGGTCGCCGGCCCGGTGCGATTCGACCTTGCCGAACGCCCTCAGCTCATCGAGTTCGGTGTCGGAAAAGTCATGATTCACATCGACGCGGGAGACCATGGGGGGAAATCCTCTTCGGGCTGGGCGATGCGCCATCCCTAACGTGGCGGTTCGCCCTTGTCTCGCATTTGCGCGGTTTGGCGCAGATGGGCCCCGGTTCGGCCCCACGGTTACCGCTCTATTACAAAATTGCGCGATAGGGTCTTTACAGGGGGGACCCCCCTGCATATATCGCCCTCCGCTGCCCCAGGGGGACTTCCAATAACCGCAAGGCAGCCTTGTAAGTTGAACGTTATTTTTGGGGGTCCCTTGAGTTGCACCAGCATCATAGCGCCCACGGGCTGATTCAGGCACTTTCGCCGGTCGAACCTGTTACGCTTGTCCGCCCGCACGCCGCGCGGCGCGCAGCGCGTTTCTTCATCGAGCGATTTCCCGGCACGACCATGTATGCGGTCAAGGCGAATCCGTCGCCCGACCTGCTGCACGTCCTCTGGGATTCGGGTGTGACGCATTATGACGTCGCCTCGATCGCCGAAGTGCGGCTGACCGCGCGCACCCTGCCCGACGCAACGCTTTGCTTCATGCATCCAGTGAAGGCCGAAGAAGCGATTTCCGAAGCCTATTGGAAGCATGGCGTCCGCACCTTCTCGCTCGACACAATGGACGAGCTCGAGAAGATCGTCCGGGCAACCGAGGGCGCGCAGGATCTGAACCTGCTGGTTCGCCTCCGCGTCTCTTCGGACCATTCGAAGCTCAGCCTCGCCGCCAAGTTCGGCGCCGAGGCCGACGAAGTCGTCGAGCTGCTGATGGCGACCCGTCAGGCCGCCGACGCGCTCGGCATCTGTTTTCATGTCGGCAGCCAGGCCATGACCCCGCACGCCTATGCGCAGGCGATGGAACGCGTCCGCGCCGCGATCGTCGCGGCGTCGGTCACGGTCGACATCATCGATGTCGGCGGCGGCTTCCCGTCGTCCTACCCCGGCATGGAGCCCCCGCCGCTCGACGCCTATTTCGAGACGATTCACCGCAGCTTCGAAAGCCTACCGATCAGCTATTCGGCTGAACTGTGGTGCGAGCCCGGCCGCGCGCTGTCCGCCGAATATAGCTCGCTGATCGTCCGCGTCGAAAAGCGCCGCGGTGAGGAACTGTACATCAACGACGGCGCTTATGGAGCACTGTTCGATGCCGCGCATGTCGGCTGGCGCTTCCCGGTTTCGCTGCAACGCGATGTCGAAAGCGATGCCGAGATGGTGCCGTTCAGCTTCTATGGCCCGACCTGTGACGATCTCGATCATATGGCAGGCCCCTTCTTCCTGCCGGCCGACGTCAAGGCAGGCGATTTCATCGAAATCGGCATGCTCGGCGCCTATGGCTGTGCGATGCGCACCAAGTTCAACGGTTTCGGCGCCGACGAAACTCACGTTGTCAGCGACGAACCGATGGTCAGCCTCTATACCGGCGAAGTCGAACAGGAACGCCGCACCGCGACGGTGACCAAGCTGTTCTGAACCGAACCGATCACGCAAAACGAAGGGGCCGGCGCAGCGATGCGACCGGCCCTTTTCCTGTCCGCTGTTGCATTGTCGTTCGCGTGCCCTAGCATCGCCGCCTAGGGGCGGCAAAACGACGCCGCAGACAACAGGGGGAAAGATGATGCCCGGCAATATTCTCGCGCCCGGTGCCGTGCTTGTGCTCTGGACGCTCGCCATGCTGATCTGGGCCGCTGTGACGCGTTTCCAGGCATTCGGAAAAGCCGGTATAGACCTGAAAGCCGCGCCGCCCGGTGGCCGCGGCGTCGACCTCGAAGGCGTACTGCCGCCGCTCACCAACTGGAAATCGCACAATTATACGCACCTGCTCGAACAGCCGACGCTCTTCTACGCCGTCATTATCTTCCTGCACCTGTCAGGCGGCGACGTTGGCTATACGCGCGGTTTGGCTTGGGCCTATGTCGTCCTGCGCATCATCCACAGCCTGTGGCAGTCGACGGTCAACCGCATCCCGGTGCGCTTCATCATCTTCGCGCTGTCGACATTGTGCCTGCTCGCGCTGACGCTGTTGGCGGTGATCGCGACGCTCGGCAATTGAGGGGGAAAGATAATGGATAATAACGCGATATTGGGGCCCGTTGCGACGCTTGCGCTCTGGTCGATGGTGATGTGGGTCTGGATGTATGCGACGCGCATTCCCGCGATGCAGCGCGCCAAGATCGATGCCGCGAAGATGGTCGGCGGCACCGGCAAGGGCCTCGACGACCTGCTGCCACCCGAGGTCCAGTGGAAAGCCCATAATTACAACCATCTGATGGAGCAGCCGACGGTCTTCTATGCCGTCGCGCTGGCGCTCGCGATCGGCGGCATGGGCGGCGGGCTCAACGCGCAGATCGCGTGGGCCTATGTCGTGCTGCGCATCGTCCACAGCCTGATCCAGGTGACCGTCAACCGCGTGATCTGGCGTTTCGGCATCTTCGCACTGGCGAGCCTGTCGCTCCTGGCGCTGTGCATCCACGCCTTCATGGGCTTCGTGCTGAACTGACGTCAGCGCAAAAAGCGCGCGGCCAGCTCCACATGCGTCGACCAGCGGAACTGGCCGACGGGCTGGACCCAGTCGAGCGTATAGCCGCCCGCGACCAGCATCTTCGCGTCGCGGGCAAAGCTTGCCGGGTTGCAGCTGACATAGGCGATGACAGGCGCGTCGGACGCCGCGAGTTGCTTCACCTGCTCCTCCGCTCCCGCGCGTGGCGGGTCGAGGATCACCGCGCCGAAACGATTCAGCTCGGCAGGGATCAGCGGCCGCCGGAACAGGTCGCGATGTTCGGTCGCGACCAGCGCCCGTGCACGGTTCGCGGCGCCGGTCAGCGCCGCGATCGCATCGCGCGCGCCCTCGGCGGCATAGACTTTCCGGCCCGCCTGCACCGACAGCGCAAAGGTGCCGACACCCGCGAACAGATCGGCCACCGCGCCCGCATCACCAATCGCGCGCCGGACCGCATCGACCAGCGCAGCCTGCCCCGCATCCGTCGCCTGCAAAAAGGCGAAGGGCGGTACTTCGACCAATATGTCGCCGAAGCGCATCGTCGGCGGTTCGGGCTGCCAGATGGTTTCGATCCCGTCGCCCTGATCGATCGCCAGCCGTGCCAGCGCGTGCGCGGCGGCAAAGTCCTGCAGCCCCATCGCAGCGTCAAGCCCCTCGGCCTTCACGCCTTCCAATATCACCTCGGCACCCTGATCGAGCATCTGCAACTTGACCTTCACCGGCCGTCGCTGCTGCGCGATGATGCCCAACAGCTCGCGCAGCGGCGCGATCAGCGCGAACAGTTCGGGAAGGAGCAGCGGACACATCCGCATGTCGACGATCTGGTTGCTCTGCGCCGCGTTGAAGCCGATCGCGACCTGCTTCCCGGTCCGGAGTGCCGTCAGCGTGGCGCGGCGGCGGCTCTGCGGCGGCGATAGCAGCGCGGGCAGCACATGGACGCCCCTCATTTCCTGGCCCTCGAGCCCGCCAACGACGCGGTCGCGCACGAAGTCGGCCAGCGCCGGTTCAGCGACATGCTGGAGCTGGCAGCCGCCGCATTTACCGAAATGACGGCACGGCGGATCGGCACGGTTCGGGCCGGGGACGATGATGCCGTCGTCGCGCACCCGGTCGCCGGGGACTCCGCCCATCACATGGCGCCCGTCGCCCGTCACGCCATCGCCGCGCGCGGCGATGCGCTCGATCAGCGCAGCTTCACTCATTTCATTTCCTGACCAGGTCGTCGGCGACAAGGCCGGGGCCTATACGCGCTGCCTGCGCGATATGCCAGCCCACCGCAGCGACTGCCGCGTCGAAAGGGTCGCCGCCCCGCGCCAGCATCGCGCCGCATGCGCCCGCGAGCACATCACCCGTCCCCGCAGTGGCCAGCCACGGGCTGCCCGGCCACGCCGCCGCGACGCGGCCGTCGGGTGCGGCGACGATCGTGTCGGCACCCTTGTAGACGACCACCGCCTGCGTCCGCACAGCCGCCGCCTTCGCGCGATCGATCTTGCTGCCGTAAAGCTGCGGAAAAGCCTTCTCGAACTCGCCTTCGTGTGGCGTCAGGATCGCCCGGCGCGGGGTTTCGGCGAGCCGCGGCAGCGCCGCCGCGATCGCGGCGGCGTCGAGCACGAGCGGCTTTCCCGAATCGAGCGCCGCCTCGACATCGAACAGCAAATCGTCGCCCGCCGGAAAGCCCGGGCCGATCACGACCGCACCGACACGCGGATCGTCGAGCCGCTCACCGAATTTCTCTTCACCCTCGACGATGATCGCGGCGAAGGGCGCCCGCTCGCTGCCGTCGAGCACGACATAGCCCGCGCCCGCACGCAGCGCCGCCGCTGCCGCCAGTTCGGCGGCGCCCGGCATCGGCCCCGCAAACACCAGCACCATGCCGCGGCTGAACTTATGCGCCTTTGAGTCGGGTGTCGCCGGTCGCGTTGCAGGCAAGGTGCGCATCGTCTTGTTCGCCGATATACCAATCGGCGCGAGCAGGACGCGGCCGCATGCCGTCGCCGCCGGCAACAGCACATGCGCCGGTTTCAGCGCCCCGAGCGCCAGCGTCACGTCGGCGGGGAGCGGCGGCGTCCAGTCGGCCGCACCGTCGCCATCGGCGCCGCTCGGCACATCGACCGCAAGAATATGCCTTCCCGCAAAAGCGCGCAGCATCGCCGCGAGTTCATCGGCCAGTGGTCGCGACAATCCGACGCCGAACAGCGCGTCGATGACCAGCGGCGCGGGTTTCGTCGTGCGATCAAACGTCTCGACCGGTCCGCTCCAGCGCGCCCGCGCCGCCTTTGCCAGATCGGTCGCTGGCCCGGCCAGCGCCGCCACGCGCACCGCCGCGCCGCGCTCGGCAAGCAGCCGCGCCGCAACATAACCATCGCCGCCATTGTTTCCCGGACCGCACAGGATCAGGATCGGCGCGCCCGCCGCCATCCGCCACGCCGTATCGGCGACCGCCGCCCCGGCGCTCTCCATCAATTCGGACAGCGAAGTACCTTGCACCGCGCAAGCCGCCTCGGCCTCGCGCATCGCGGCGCTGGTCAGGATCGGCGCTTCAAAGGGTATAGGCATGCCCCAAGTCTAGCATGACGCAGAAAAAAGATCGCGGCAGAAGCGATCGTTCATTCCCATATCGTCATTGCGGGCGAAGCGAAGCAATGACGAAGAAATTACTTCGCGCCGCCGGTATTGGCGGGCAGCCGATAACGGTCGGCGCCGACTGCGACTTCGATCAGCTTGTCGCCGACGATCGTTACCTTCGCCGGCTCCGACCCGTCGGCCGAGATCAGCCCGCGCCCGTCGGTGGTGATCAGCAGGCGCCGGTACCCGACATCGCCGCGTCCAACGACCAGCGCCGTTCCGTCGGTGCCGCTCATTTCCTGGACGGTGCAGGTACGGTCGAACAGCTTCGCGCCCTCGAGCGCGCATTCGATGCGGCCGTTTTCTGCGGCTTCGCGCGATCCCCGCGCCTCGACTTTGGCGAGTTCGCCATTGTCGGGCGAGCCGTTGCAGCCGCCCAGCGCCAGCAGGAGCAGCCATGCGCCGCGCCGCGTCGATTTCGTCATCCCCTGGTCCCCTTCAGCTGCGACAGGTCGCGCACCGCACCGCGCGCGGCACTCGTCGTCATCGCAGCATAGGCCTGAAGTGCGACTGAAACCTTACGCGGGCGCGCTTTTGCGGGCTGCCACGCGGCATCGCCCTTCGCATCCATCGCAGCGCGGCGTGCCGCGAGGTCGGCGTCGGACACGGCAAGGCTGATCGTCCGCGCCGGAATGTCGATCTCGATCCGGTCGCCATTTTCCACCAGGCCGATCGTGCCCCCTTCGGCCGCCTCGGGTGACACATGGCCGATCGACAATCCCGACGTGCCGCCCGAAAAGCGTCCGTCGGTGATCAGCGCGCAGGCGGCGCCCAGCCCCTTCGATTTCAGATAGCTCGTCGGATAGAGCATTTCCTGCATGCCCGGCCCGCCCTTCGGCCCTTCATAGCGGATCACGACGACGTCGCCCGCCTCGACCTGCCCGGTCAGGATGCCGGCGACCGCCGCGTCCTGGCTTTCGAACACCTTCGCCGGGCCCGCGAATTTCAGGATCTTGTCGTCGACCCCCGCGGTCTTCACGATGCAGCCGTCGAGCGCGATATTGCCGCTCAGTACCGCGAGCCCGCCGTCCTTGCTGAACGCATGGCTGGCCGAGCGAATGACGCCGGTTTCGCGATCGAGGTCAAGCTCGTCCCAGCGCCGGTCCTGACTGAACGCCACTTGTGTCGGCACCCCGCCGGGAGCTGCCATGAAGAATTTCTGCACCTCGGGGTCGTTGGTACGCGAGATGTCCCATTTGTTGAGCGCATCGCCCAGCGTCGCACTGTGCACCGTCGGCAGATGCGCGTGGAGCAGACCCGCGCGTTCGAGCTGGCCGAGGATCGCCATGATCCCGCCGGCGCGGTGGACATCCTCCATATGGACGTCCGATTTGGCGGGCGCGACCTTCGACAGGCACGGGACGCGGCGCGACAGCCGGTCGATGTCGTCCATGGTGAAATCGACGCCAGCCTCGAACGCAGCCGCGAGCAGGTGGAGCACCGTGTTGGTCGAACCGCCCATCGCGATGTCGAGGCTCATCGCATTTTCGAACGCCTCGAAGGTTGCGATATTGCGCGGCAACACGCTGTCGTCGTCCTGCTCATAGTAGCGGCGGCACATCTCGACCGCGATACGACCGGCGCGCAGGAACAATTGCTTGCGGTCGGCATGCGTCGCGAGCGTCGAACCATTGCCCGGCAGCGACAGGCCGAGCGCTTCGGTCAGGCAGTTCATCGAATTGGCGGTGAACATGCCCGAACAGCTGCCGCACGTCGGACACGCCGCCTGTTCGATCGCGGTAACTTCCGCATCGCTATATTTTTCGTCGGCGGCGGCAACCATCGCATCGACAAGGTCGAGCGCAACCTCCTTGCCCTTCAGGATCACCTTGCCCGCTTCCATCGGCCCGCCCGACACGAAAACGACGGGGATATTGATCCGCAGCGCCGCCATCAGCATGCCCGGAGTGATCTTGTCGCAGTTGGAGATGCACACCATCGCATCGGCGCAATGCGCATTGACCATATATTCGACGCTGTCGGCGATCAGGTCGCGGCTCGGCAGGCTGTACAGCATGCCGTCGTGGCCCATCGCGATGCCGTCGTCGACCGCGATCGTGTTGAATTCCTTGGCAACCCCGCCCGCCGCCTCGATCTCGCGCGCGACCATCTGGCCGAGGTCCTTGAGGTGGACATGGCCCGGCACGAACTGGGTGAAGCTGTTGACGACGGCAATGATCGGCTTGCCGAAATCGCTGTCCTTCATGCCGGTGGCGCGCCACAGTCCGCGTGCGCCGGCCATATTGCGGCCGTGGGTCGTGGTGCGCGAACGATAAGAAGGCATTTGGAGAGCTCCGAGAAATAATATTTCATAAAATGTCGATCGGATGCGCGTCTACACGCCTATTCGCCGATGTTCAATGTTACTTTCTTGCACATGCGCGTCAGCCGTTCGGCGAACTGCGCCTGCCCCGCCGCATCGCCGGCCAGATCCTGCCGCATCTCGATCCCCACATAGGGAATATGATTGCCTTCGGCATGCCGGTTCATCGTCGCGTTGAGCAGCTTGCCCGAATAGGGCTGCTGGTCGCCGACGACCAACCCTTCGCCCGCCAGCGCGGCGATCGCCGCCGCTGCCAGCCGGTCGTCCTCATTATAGAGCACCCCAACCTGCCACGGCCGCGCCTGCCCGGGGTCGCTGGCGAGCCGAGGTGTAAAGCTGTGCAGCGACAGGATCATCGCGGGGCGATGCGCCGCGATCGTCGCCGCGATATGGTCGTGATAGGGGCGGAAAAAGCGCGCAAGCCGCGCCTCGCGGCCGTCCTCGCCCAGCGCATTGCCCGGAATCGCATGCCCATCGCTCGCGATCGGCAGCACGCCGGGCGCCTCTTCCTCGCGGTTGCAGTCGACGACCAGCCGCGACACCCCGCCGAGGATCGCCGCATCGACCGCGCCGCTGTCGACCAGCAGCGCCGCCACCTCGGCGACGCCGATATCGACCGCGATATGCTCGCGCAGCAACGCCGGGTCGATGCCGAGGTCGATATCATCGGGCACCAGCGCCGACGCATGATCGGCGATCAGCAAGATGCCGCCCGCGCGCGGTTCGCCCAACTGGCTCCAGGCCTCGCTGCTCATCGAAGGGCTCCCGTCATCTGCCACCAATGCGGATGGCTTTGCGCCAGGTTCGCGGCGGCCGCATCGCGTTCGGCCGTGGCATCAAACAAGGCAAAACAGGTCGCCCCCGACCCCGACATCCGCGCCAGCCACGGACGCAGCGCGCCAAGTTCGGTCAGCATATCAACGATCGCCGGGCACTGCGCCATCGCGGGCCGCTGCAGATCATTGCGCCCCGCGAACAGCTGCGCGCGCAAATCGGCGCCGGTGAAGAGAGGCCCGCGATCGATGCCGTCCCACGCCGCAAAGACCGGCCCCGTCGCCACCGGCTGGCGCGGATTGACGAGCAGCACCGGCGTTTCCGTCAGCCGCAATTCGGGCACCGGGCTCAATTCCGCCCCGACGCCGACGCCAAGGCAGGTCGCGCTCGCAACACAAGCCGCGATATCGGCGCCCAGCGGGCCGATCAGCCGCGCCAGCGCCGCATCGCCCAGTTCTGGCAGGAAATGGCGCCGCACCAGCCGCGCCATCGCCGCGGCATCGGCCGACCCGCCGCCGATCCCCGCCGCGACCGGCAGCCGCTTGGTCAAGGTCACCGCAAGCGGCGGCACCCGCCCGGCGCCATGACGCGCGCGGAGCAATGCCAGCACCTGCTGAACCAGATTGTCGCCGCCAGCGCTCAGCCGTTCGGCGAACTCGCCCGCGATCGTCAGGCTGTCGGCATCGGCAAACTCGGCCTCGATCACGTCGCCATCGTCGACGAAGGCGAACAAGGTCTCGATATCGTGATAACCGTCGGCGCGGCGCCCGCGAACATGGAGCGCGAGGTTGATCTTCGCCCAGCCGGTCTCGCGAAAGACGGTCATGGCGCGGTCGTCGCCGGAGTCAGCCCGTCGCGCAACTTCGTCTCCAGCCGCGTCGTCATCTCGGCCTCGGCGAGCAGCGCCGCGGCGCGCCAGACATAACGCGCCTGGAACCGGCGCCCCGCCTGCCAATAGGCATCGCCCAGATGTTCGACGATCACCGGATTATCGGGTTCGCCGCGCTGCGCCTTTTCGAGCAAGGGCACCGCTTCCTCGACGCGCCCGGTCAGGAAATAGGCCCAGCCGAGCGAATCGGTGATGCTCGCATCCTGCGGTTCCAGGTTCCACGCCGCCTCGATCCGCGCGAGCGAGGTCTTGACGTCCTTGCGCCGTTCGAGCGCCGAATAGCCGGCAAAATTGAGCACCGCCGCATCGTCGGGCCGCAGCGCCACCGCCTTTTCCAGCAAAGGCTGGGCATCGTCCCACGCCCCCGCCTGCAGCAGCAATTCGGCGCGCGCGATCAGCAAGGTGCCGCGCAGCGCGCTGTCGTCGCCCGTACCCAGCGTCGCCTCGAGCCGGGAATAGGCGCGCCCGGCCGCCTGCGGGTCACTCGAACGCCGCGCGATATCGGCAAAGCGGACCAGCAGGCTGCGCACCGGCGGCTCCTGCGCCGCCGCGCTTTCGGCGAGCTTCGCCGCCTCCGCCAGTTGCCCCGCATCGGCGAGCAGTTCCGCGCGCCGCATATCGAGCACCGGCGGCATCGCCCGGCGGCCGCCGGTGAGCAGCGCCATCGCCTCCTGCGGTTGGCCATTATGATCGAGCGCCTCGACCAGTGCCGAGCGGACCGTCCAGTCGCCATGGTCGAGCCAATAGGCCGACCGCGCGAAAATCAGCGAGATTTTCGGGCTGCTGTTCGGCGTCCGGGCGAACCCGTCGGCGAGCAGTGCCATCCAGTGGGCAATCCCGCCGCGCGGCGTCGACACGGGCTGGTCGGGCATCAGCAGCAACGGATCCTCGCGTCCGCCCGACGCCAGCGCGATGCGTTTGCGCAGCCGCTCGGCCGCCGCCCCCTCGCCCGCCTTGTCGAGCGTCGCCGCGGCGCGCAGCGCGACGAGCTGGCTCGTGCGGTCGGTCAGCGTGATCGCGTCGGTGATCGCGATGGCGTCGGCCGTCCGGCCACCGGCGAGCTGGACTAGCGCCGCTTCGAGCGCGAGCGCCGGTTCGGGACGTGCCCGGACATTGGCCGCGAGCAGATGGCGTTCAGGGTTTGTGGTGCGTGCACCCAGATCGATCCACGCATTCAGCGTCGGCTGGATCAGCCGCGATATCGCATCAGCGCCGGTCTTGTCGGCGCGGCCGGCCAAATATCCCTGCGCGGCTTTCCAGTCACCCTTGCGGACGGCATCGGCGAACAGCACCAGTTGCGCATCGAAACGGCGATCGCCCCCCTGCCACAGCGTCGCCGCCGCACTCCGCGCCGCCGCAAGATCGCCGGCTTCGATCGCCTGTTCGAGCATCCGCCCGCGCAGCCCCGGCAGCGTCGGCGAATGACTGGCCAGCGTGGCCAGCGCGGACAGGGCGGCGGCCGGCTCGCCGGCTTCCTCGGCCAGCCGCGCCTTCACCAGCGCATTCAGCGCGGCGCTGCTATCATCCGCCGCCCGCGCCGGCACCGCGAACGCCAGCATCGGGGCAACGAGAAGCGCGGCGGCGGCAAAGCGGACGGACTTACATGTTCGGATAATTGGGGCCTCCGCCGCCTTCGGGGGTGACCCAGTTGATATTCTGGGTCGGGTCCTTGATGTCACACGTCTTGCAATGGACGCAATTCTGCGCGTTGATCACGAACTTCGGATCGCCTTCGGCCTCACCGACGATTTCATAGACCCCCGCCGGGCAATAACGCTGCGCAGGCTCGTCATAGAGCGGCAGATTATATGCCACCGGGATCGACGGGTCCTTGAGTTGCAGATGGACCGGCTGGTCCTCCTCATGATTGGTGTTCGACAGGAACACCGACGACAGGCGATCGAAGGTCAGCACGCCATCGGGTTTCGGATAGTCGGGCTTCGGCATCATGTCGGCACGATAGAGCGTCGTGTTGTCGGGATGATGCTTCATCGTGAACGGCATTCTGATCTTCAGCGTTTCGGCCCACATGGTGATGCCCGACAGCAGCGTGCCCGCAAGGTCGCCATATTTCTCGACGAGCGGCAGGACGTTGCGCACGACGCTGAGTTCCTTCTTCACCCAGCTGTCGTCATAGGCGTCCTGATAGGCGGCAAGCGTATCGCTGCCGCGCCCTGCGGTCACCGCCGCAAACGCCGCCTCGGCCGCCATCATCCCCGATTTCATCGCGGTATGCGTGCCCTTGATACGCGGCACGTTCAGGAAGCCGGCGCTGTCGCCGATCAGCGCGCCGCCCGGGAAGGCCAGCTTCGGCACCGACTGATAACCGCCGTCGCTGATCGCGCGCGCGCCATAGGAAACGCGCTTGCCGCCCTTCAGGATCTTCGCGATCTCGGGGTGCGTCTTCCACTTCTGCATTTCCTGGAAGGGCGAGGTGTGCGGATTGCGATAATTGAGCCACGTCACGAAACCCAACGCGACCTGCCCGTTCGCCTGGTGATAGAGGAAACCGCCGCCGTTCGTATTGTGATCGAGCGGCCAGCCCTGCGTGTGGATGACCCGGCCCTCGGCGTGATTCTCGGGCTTGATATCCCACAGCTCCTTGACGCCGAGGCCATAGACCTGCGGCTCGCAGTCGGCATCGAGCGCGAACTGCGGCTTCAGCATCTTGGTCAGATGACCGCGCACGCCCTCGCCGAAGAAGGTATATTTGGCATGAAGTTCGAGGCCGGGCTGGTAATCGCCCTTGTGGCTGCCGTCGCGCGCGACGCCCATGTCGCCGGTCGCAACGCCCTTTACCGAGCCGTCCTCATTGTAGAGAATCTCGGCCGCGGGGAAGCCAGCGAAAATCTCGACCCCCAGCGCTTCCGCCTGTTCGGCGAGCCACCGGCAAAGATTACCAAGGCTGCCCGTATAAGTGCCCTCATTGTGCAGGAAACCGGGCGAGATGAAATTGGGAAGCCCGAATTTTTTCGTCTTCGTCAGCACCCAATGCTGGTTGTCGTTCACCGGCACCTGCGCCAGCGGGCATCCTTGGTCGCGCCAGTCGGGAAGCAATTCGTCGAGTGATTTCGGGTCGATGACCGCGCCCGACAGGATATGCGCGCCAACTTCGGACCCTTTTTCAAGGATACAGACCGACAATTCGCTGCCTGCTTCATTCGCCAGCTGCTTGAGGCGGATCGCCGCCGAAAGTCCCGCCGGACCCGCTCCGACGATGACCACGTCATAGGGCATCGATTCCCGTTCGCTCACCGCAATAACCTTTCTGCCGTCCCCGCGCCGATCATTCATCGTGTCCGGCGCTCATTCTGTCACGAATTGCGATGCCCGCCAATTGACGTGTCCGTCAACAGGCTGTTTCAACAAATTCATGGGTGGGCAGAATTCAGCCTTGCTGGCGGAAAGCTATTGCGACTGGTGGTCGCTGGCCGGCGTCGACGCACTTGTCGGCGAAGAGCCGGCGGGCTGGCTGACTTTGCCGCCGGCAAATGACGTCGTTCCAGCGAAATCGAAGCCTACGATTCTGGCCGAACCCGAGGCCCCGCCGCTTCCCCCTGCGCTCCAGCGTCAGGAAACGCCCGAAGCGCCCGCTGCCAAGGGACCGGCCGTGTTTCCGGACGAATGGGACGCCTTCCAGGCCTGGCTCGCCGAACACCCCGACGTACCGGGCAGCCAATGGGATGCGCAGCGGGTGCTGCCGGCCGGAAAGGCCGACGCGCCGCTGATGCTCCTCACCGCGTGGCCTGAAGTCGATGACCAGCGCGAAGCCTTGTTGTTCGCGGGCGCGGCGGGAAGCTTGCTCGACGCGATGCTACGCGCGATCGGAATCGCGCGCGCCGACTGCTATGTCGCCAGCCTCGCCGTCACCCGTCCGCCCGGGGGCCGCTGCGGCGAACGCGATGGCGCCGAACTCGACCGCTTGCTCTGGCACCACCTGCGTCTCGCCAATCCGCAGCGCCTGCTTCTGATCGGCAGCGACATCGTCCGCATGGCCGCGTCAATACCGCTTGCCGATGCGCGGGGAAGGTTACTCGATGTTAACCAATATGTCGGCAAGGTGGAGACAGTGGCCATCGCGCACCCCGCGATGCTGCTGGCCCGGCCGGCCCATAAGGCGGCCGCCTGGGATAGCCTCAAACTGTTCAACCGGGGACGTTGACAGATGAAGACAAGAATATTCCTTCTCTCCTGCGCCCTTGCCGCCGCGGCGGCGGGCGCGAGCCCTGCCGCGGCGACCGAAGCGGGCGACCGCGGGTTCACCGCCCAGCCGCAGACGGTACCCGACATTTTGTCGCCGAAGCAGAAACAGCTTTATACGCAGGTGCTGGCCGCGATCCGCGGGCAGCGCTGGGCCGACGCCAAATCCTTGCTCGACGGCGCCGAAAACGGCCCGCTCAATGATTTCCTACGCGCCGAACTGCTCATCGCGCCGAACAGCCCGCGCGCCGAAGTCGCCGACATCATGCCAATCCTCGCGCGCTCGCCGCAGCTGCCGCAGGCCGAGCAGCTTGGCCGGCTCGCCGCCAAACGCGGCGCGACCGACCTGCCGACACTGCCGATGCAGACGCGCCTGTCCTGGGCGGGCAGTGCGCCACGCCGGCTGGGCGCTGACAGCGTCAGCGATCCCGTTGCGGCGCGCCTTGCCGCCACCATCCCCGATCGCATCAAGAACGACGATCCGGCGGGCGCCGAAGCGCTGCTGAGCGCCGTCGCCGACCAGCTGTCGCCCGAAGCGCGCGCCGAATGGACGCAAAAGGTCGCCTGGTCCTATTATATCGAAAATGACGACCAGAATGCGCTGCGCCTGTCGCTCGCCTGCACCGCGGGTGGCGGCGCTTGGGCGACGCAGGGCGCGTGGGTTCAGGGTCTCGCCTCGTGGCGGCTCCACGATTATCGCAGCGCCCTCGTCTCGTTCGATCGCGTCGCCAAGGAAGCGCCCGACAGCGAAACCCGCGCGGCGGCCTATTATTGGGCTGCGCGCGCCGCGATCGCGGCGGGCGAACCCGCATCGGTTCAGCCGCGCCTGCGCGCCGCTGCCGCGAACGAGGAAACGCTCTACGGCCTGCTCGCCGCCGAAACGCTCGGCGTCGAAACCGCCAGCCAGCGCGAAAATGTCCGCGCCGACCGCAGCGCCTGGCGCGCGCTCGAGGACCTCCCGAACGTCCGCGTCGCGATGGCGCTCGCCGAGATCGGCGAGGATAAATATGCCGGCGACGCGCTGCGCTATCAGGCGCAGATCGGCAACCCCGAACAGCATGCCCAGCTGATCGGCATGGCGGGTGCGCTCAGCCTGCCGGAAACGCAGCTCTATCTCGCGCACAACACCCCGCAGGGGCGCAAGCTCGCGGCGCAGACCCGCTATCCGCAGCCGAAATGGGAACCCAATGGCGGCTGGAAGGTCGATCCGGCGCTCGTCTTTGCCCACACGTTGCAGGAATCGCGGTTCCAGCGCACCGTGGTCAGCCCCGCCGGAGCTTTCGGCCTGATGCAGGTGCGCCCCGGCACCGCGCGCGACGTGGCGCGCTGGCGCGGTGACAGCGGGACGGGCGATTTGCGCATTCCCGCGGTCAACATGGATTTCGGGCAAAGCTATCTGCAATATCTGAGCCGCGACGGTTCGACCGGCGGCCTGCTGCCAAAGGTCATCGCCGCCTATAACGCCGGCCCCGCCCCGGTCGCGCGCTGGCAGACCGAAATCCGCGATCAGGGCGACCCCCTGCTCTATATGGAATCGATCCCCTATTGGGAAACCCGTGGCTATGTCGGCATCGTGCTGCGTAACTATTGGATGTACGAGGCGCAGCAGGGCAAACCGTCGATCAGCCGCGCCGCGCTCGCGCAAGGCAAATGGCCGCGCTTTCCCGACAGCAAGGATCGGATTCGGCTGACCTATGCCGGCGGCCTTGCCGATGCCAATTGATCCGGCCCTCGAATTCCGACCCGTTCGCATCGCCATATTGACGATTTCGGACAGCCGCAGCGAGGCCGACGATAAATCGGGCGACAAGCTCGTCGAATTGCTGACCGATGCCGGCCACATCCTCGCCGCGCGCGCGATCATCCGCGACGAAGGAGACCTGATCGTCTCTCGGCTCCACAATTGGATCGACGATGCCGATGTCGATGTGGTGATTACCACCGGCGGCACCGGCGTGACCGGCCGCGACGTGACGCCCGAGGCGCTGCACCGCCTCGACGGCAAGGATATTCCCGGCTTCGGCGAGTTGTTCCGTTGGCTCAGCTATCAAAAGATCGGCACTTCGACGATCCAGTCGCGCGCCTGCGCCGTCGTCGCGCGCGGCACCTATATCTTCGCGCTCCCGGGATCGACCGGCGCGGTGACCGACGCATGGGAGGGCATTTTGTCGACCCAGCTCGACAGCCGTCACAAACCTTGCAACTTCGTCGAACTGATGCCGCGGCTGATCGAATGACCGTCGCCCCCGCGAAGGCGGGGGCCGCTGGCAACGTAGCGCAAGGCCGATAGCGGCCCCCGCCTTCGCGGGGGCGACGAATATTTGTTCTTTATTTGTTCTCACCGGAGCGATAACCTGCATCGGTGGAATCATCGAAACCCCTGCCCCCCATTTCCGGCCGCGGTGCGCCGACCAATTTGCGGCCGACGCGCACCGGATCAGCCGAACGTGTCGCCGATGGCGACTGGCTCGACGCGGCGGAGGATATCGACGGCGACGCCCCGCCGCTGCGCACGACGGTAACGGTCGAACATCCCAAGACGATCATCGCACGCAACACCTCGCCCGACATCGGTTTCGACCGCTCGATCAACCCGTACCGCGGCTGCGAACATGGCTGCATCTATTGCTTCGCCCGCCCGACGCACGCCTTTCACGACCTGTCGCCGGGGCTCGATTTTGAAAGCAAGCTGTTCGCCAAACCCGATGCCGCGCAGCTGCTCCGTGCCGAACTCGCCCGGCGCAATTACAAGGTCGCGCCAATCGCGATCGGCACCAATACCGACGGCTATCAGCCGATCGAACGCGAATGGGGGATCACGCGCCAGATCGTCGAGGTACTCGCCGAGACCAAACACCCGCTGCTGATCACCACCAAGTCCGACCGGCTGCTCCGCGACATCGACCTTTTGGAGCAGATGGCGCGGGACAATCTGGTCGGCGTCGCGATCTCGGTCACGACGCTCGACCCCGCTGTTGCCCGCACGCTCGAACCCCGCGCCCCGCATCCGCGCCGACGGCTCGCCGCGATCCGCGAGCTGATCGACGCCGGCGTGCCGACGCAGGTCAACATCTCGCCGATCATCCCTGCAATCACCGATCATGAGATCGAGGCGATTATGCAGGCCGCCGCGGAAGCCGGCGCGATCCGCGCCTCCTATATATTGATGCGCCTGCCCCACGAGGTCGCGCCACTGTTTCGCGCTTGGCTGACCGCGCACTATCCCGACCGCGCCGGCAAGGTGATGCATATGGTGCAGGATATTCGCGGCGGCCGCGACAACGACCCCGATTTCTTCACGCGCATGAAGGGCCAAGGCGTCTGGGCCCAGCTGATCCGCACCCGCGTCAAACGCGCGGCGCGCGAGCACGGCATGGACCGCAGCTTCGCACCGATCCGCTGCGACCTGTTCCGGCCGCCCGAACGCGACGGCCAGATGGAGCTGTTTTAGCAGGAACAATCGTCGCCCCTGCGAAGGCAGGGGCCGCTGGGATCATGGAGCTGATTTCGATGAGACGCGCCTATGTCTACATCATGACGAACAAGCCGATGGGAATTCTCTATATCGGCGTAACGGCCGATCTCCCTGCTCGCATCTTTGCGCACCGATCCGGGACCGGCTCGGATTTCTGCAAGAAGTGGAACCTGACGCGCCTGATCCATGCAGAACCCTTCGATCGGATCGACGAAGCTATCGTCCGCGAAAAGGCTCTGAAGAGGTGGAAGCGCGGATGGAAGCTTCGGCTGATCTCGGAAATCAACCCACAATGGGCCGACCTGTTTGAAATCCTCAACGCTTGAGTAAGGCCGCCAGCGGCCCCTGCCTTCGCAGGGGCGACGCTCCCACTAACTCGCCTCAAGCCGCCGCCAGCGATTTCAGCCTGTAATCCTTATAATCGTCGCGGATCTGGCGCTTCAATATCTTCCCCGTCGCCGTATGCGGCAACGCATCCACAAACAGGATTTCGTCGGGCAACCACCATTTGGCGACCTTGTCCCCCAGATAGTCGATGATCGCCGCCTCGCTGGTCTCGGCGCCGGCCTTGCGGACGACGAGCAGGATCGGCCGCTCATCCCACTTCGGGTGATAGACGCCGACCGCCGCCGCTTCCTGCACCCCAGGGGCGCCGATCGCGGCGTTTTCGAGTTCGATCGAGCTGATCCACTCGCCGCCCGATTTGATCACGTCCTTCGCGCGGTCGGTGATCTGCATGACGCCGTCGGGATGGATCACCGACACGTCGCCGGTGTCGAACCAGCCGTCATCGTCGGCCGCATCCTCGCTCGCCTTGAAATAGCGCTGGATGATCCACGGCCCGCGGATCTGCAGCCTGCCGCTCGACACACCGTCGCGCGGCAGCACCTTGTCTTCGTCGTCGACGACGCGCAGTTCGACGCCGAATGGCGGGCACCCCTGGCGGCAGACGACGTCGACGCGTTCGTCGAAACCCATCTCGTCCCAGTTCCACGGCCTTTTGCCCATCGTCCCGATCGGACTCGTTTCAGTCATGCCCCAAGCATGGGCGACGTCGACCCCGGCCGTCATGAACCGCTCGATCATCGCGCGCGGCGCCGCCGACCCGCCGATGATGACGCGGCCGAGCTTGCCATAACCGATCCCGGTCGCGTCCATATGCGCGAACATCGCGATCCACACCGTCGGCACGCCGGCGCTGTGCGTAACCCCCTCGTCGTGCATCAGGTCACACAGTATCTGCGCCTCGTTCGTCGCCGAAAACACCAGCTTCGCCCCCACCGTCGCGGCGGCAAAGGGAATACCCCAGCTATTGGCATGGAACATCGGCACGATCGGCAGGATGACGCTGCGGTTCGACATGTCGAACACGTCGGGCTGGATCTCGGTGATCGCATGGATGACGTTCGACCGATGCTCGTACAATACGCCCTTCGGATTGCCCGTCGTCCCGCTGGTGTAGCACAGCCCGACCGGATCGCGCTCGTCGAGCTCCACCCACGCGAAACCGGCATCGCCGTCGTCGATCAGATCGCGGTAAGACAGATAGCCATCGCGCGCGGGCGCATCGAACAGGATGAAATGCTCGATAGTGGGAAGCTGACCCCGCAGCCGCTCGACGATCGGCAGGAAGGCCGCATCGAACAGCAACACCCGGTCCTCGGCATGATTGACGATATAGACGAGCTGTTCGTCGAACAGCCGCGGGTTGACCGTGTGGAGCACCCCGCCCATGCCCGCGCTGCCGTACCAGGTGACGAGGTGATAGCCGTGGTTCATCGCGAGCGTCGCGATCCGGTCGCCCTTCCTCATCCCCAGCTTCACCATTGCCGAGGCGAAACGGCGCGCGTCCTTGCCCACTTCGCCCCAGGTCGATCGCGTCATGCTGCCATCGGTCCACCGCGAAACGATCTCGCGGCCCTCATGTTCGCGCGCGGCATGATCGATCAGGCTGGTCACCAGCAAGGGCTGGCCCTGCATTCCCATCATCAGGCATCCTCTATTCTATCGTTGCCCCTCAGGGATAAGGTCGGAGGCAAAGCGCGCGCAAGGCAAAACAGGAGGCAATGAAGGCGAAAAGCGCAGATTTAACCGGGAAGGCCATCCAAATGGGGAACATCGGCCAGATTGCGGTCCCATTCCGCGCGGCTGGCACAACTGATATGCGCCGTCGGACGAATATCGACCGGCCCGTCAAGGCTCCCCGCGGGAACGACAAGCAACGCACCGCCCATCCGCACCCCGGGAAGAGCCGAACCACAGCTCTTGCAGAAACTGCGCTCGTGCCGCGTATCCGGCACACGGTAGGTTGCGATATTCTTTTCGCCCGACCGCCAGGCGATGGTCGCGTCCGACGCGAACAGGTTCGCGCCATGCGCCGACCCGCTATTCTTGCGGCATCGCGAACAATGGCACAGGAAAAAGGCGTCGAATCCGCCCGTTATTTCGAACTGCACGACGCCGCAAAGGCAGCTCCCGGGCGTCTTGCTTGCAACGGTCATAGGACGCTACCGAACCCGGAATTCGCGCGGCGCGACAAGTGAAAGCGCCGCCTCGGTCACGCCTGCAACCATTTCGAGGCGCGAGACGGTGTCAGGACCCAGCGCGAAACCACGGCCAAGCTCGATACGGATATCCTCCTCGGTCAAGGGGTCACGCGTGGCGATCACGACCTTGCCGCGCGCGTCGTCGCGCCGTTCGAGCCATTTCGCGATCTCCGGAACCGCCTCGGGCAGTTCGACCCGGCATGTCAATTGCAGCGCCGCGGTCGCGGCAATGTCGACGAGCGATTGCGCCCCGCGCACGGTTACCCGCGGCGTTTCTTCGCCTTCGAGCAGGTCGAGTTCGACCGCCAGGATCGCGCAGCCACCGTCGGCGGCGAGCCCTTCGAGGATCTTGCCCGCCTGCTCGTCGAAACAGCTCGACTGAAACTGCCCGCTACGGTCCGACAGCGTCAGGTTGAGAAAGCGGTTGCCGCGCTGCGACATCCGCGGCCGTGCGCTTTCGACCATCGCTGCCATCGTCATCGGGATGCGCGTTCCCGGAGTCATTTCGACATGGGTGCAAATGTCGCCATAGCTACGCGCACCGCGCGCCAGCACGATCGCCTCATATTGCTCGACCGGATGCGCCGAGAAATAGAAACCAAAGGCCTCCTTTTCACGCGTCATGCGCTCGGCGAGCGTCCAGGGTTCGGCAGCGGGCAGGCGCAACGCCGGTACCGTATCGATTTCGCCGAACAGGAAGTCCTGCCCGATCGAGCGTTCGCGCGCATTGACGCTCGCCGATCCCAGCATCGCTTCGGCGCCGACATAAACTCGCGGGCGATCGGGTTCGATCCCGTCGAAAGCTCCCGCCCCGGCCAGCGCTTCGAGTTGGCGGCGATTGAGTATCTTGGGATCGATACGGTTCGCAAAGTCGTCGAGGCTTGCGAAATCCCCCTTCGCCTGCCGTTCGGCGACCAGCGCTTCCATGGCTTTCTCGCCGACGCCTTTCAGCGCTCCCAGCGCATAGCGGACGGTCAGTTCCTCGCCGCTCTGGCCGACCGAGAAATCGGCCTCGCTGTCGTTGATCGACGGCGGCGTGACCTCGACGCCCAAACGGCGCATATCGTCGATGAAGATCGATAATTTGTCGGTCTGATGGCTGTCGAACGACATCGATGCCGCGAAAAATTCGTGCGGATAATGCGCCTTCAGCCACGCCGTCTGGTACGACAGCAGCGCATAGGCCGCGGCATGGCTCTTGTTGAAACCATAGCCGGCGAACTTGTCGATCAAGTCGAACAGTTCGTTCGCCGCCTTGGCATTGATCTGGTTATACTCGCCGCAGCCCTTCACGAACGTCTCGCGCTGCGCGTCCATTTCGGCCTGGACCTTCTTGCCCATCGCGCGGCGCAAGAGGTCGGCGCCGCCGAGGCTGTACCCGGCCAGAATCTGCGCCGCCTGCATCACCTGTTCCTGATAGACGAAGATGCCGTAGGTTTCGGCCAGGATGCCTTCGAGCAACGGGTGCGGATAGGCGATCGCCTCGCGCCCGTTCTTACGCGCGCCGAACAGCGGAATATTGTCCATCGGCCCCGGGCGATACAGCGCCACGAGCGCGATGATATCGCCAAAATTGGTCGGCTTCACCGCCGACAGCGTCCGCCGCATGCCTTCGGATTCCAGCTGGAACACCCCGACCGTCTCACCGCGTTGAAGCAGTTCGTAAACCGCATTATCGTCCCATGCGAGCGTATCGAGATCGACATCGATCCCGCGCAGCGCGAGCAGCCGCTTGGCTTCCTTCAGCACCGAGAGCGTCTTCAATCCGAGGAAGTCGAATTTCACCAGCCCCGCGGTCTCGACATATTTCATGTCGAACTGCGTCACCGGCATGTCCGAGCGCGGGTCGCGATAGAGCGGGACGAGCTGGTCGAGCGGGCGGTCGCCGATCACCACGCCCGCGGCGTGGGTCGAGCTGTGCCGCGGCAGGCCTTCCAACTGGCGCGCCATGTCGAACAGGCGGCGCACCCCGTCGTCCTGCTTATATTCGGTCATCAGCTCGGCAACGCCGTTCAGCGCGCGTTCGAGCGTCCAGGGGTCAGTCGGGTGATTGGGCACCAGCTTCGCGAGCCGGTCGACCTGGCCATAGCTCATCTGGAGCACGCGCCCGGTGTCCTTGAGCACCGCACGCGCCTTCAGCTTACCGAAGGTGATGATCTGCGCGACGGTATCGCGGCCATATTTCTCCTGCACATAGCGGATCACCTCGCCGCGCCGCGTTTCGCAAAAGTCGATATCGAAGTCGGGCATCGACACGCGTTCGGGGTTGAGGAAGCGTTCGAACAGCAGGCCCAATTTGAGTGGATCGAGGTCGGTGATAGTCAGCGCCCAGGCGACGACGCTGCCTGCGCCCGAACCGCGCCCCGGCCCCACCGGAATATCGTGCGCTTTCGCCCATTTGATGAAGTCGGCAACGATCAGGAAATATCCCGGGAAGCCCATCTGGACGATAACGCCGACTTCGAAATCGAGCCGCTCGACATAGGCCTGCCGCTCTTCCGCGGTCAGATCGGAATGGAGCGCCAGCCGCGCCGCGAGGCCGGCGTGCGCATCCGCTTTGAGTTGTGCCGCCTCGGCCTCGCGGTCGCCGGCAAGGCTCGGCAGGATCGGCGCGCGCTTCGGCGCCATGAACGCGCAGCGCTGCGCGATGACCAGCGTGTTGCGCATCGCCTCGGGGAGATCGGAGAAGCTGTCCTCCATCGCCTCGGCGGGCTTCAGCCACGCCTCGGGGCTCGAAACGCGCCGGTCCTCGCTCTCGACATAGGCCGACTGCGCGATGCACAGCATCGCATCATGCGCGGGGTGGAAGTTCGGTTCGACGAAATTCGCCGGATTGGTCGCGACGATCGGCAGTGCGCGCGCATAGGCCATGTCGAGCAACGCCTTTTCGGCGGCGATTTCGGCCGCATCGCCGCGGCGCGACAATTCGATGTACAGCCGCCCCGCGAACAGCGCTTCGAGCTGCTCGACATAATCGTTGGCAGCGGTGACCTGTTCGTCGGCAAGCAGCCGCGCGAGTGCGCCTTCGCCGCCGCCGGTCAGGCAAATGAGGCCATCGCTCTTGCCCGCGATATCGGACAGCGAAACATGCGGATCCTGTTCGACCGGACGGCCAAGATGCGCGCCCGACACGAGCGCGCACAAATTGCCATAGCCCGTCTCATCCTGTGCAAACAGCGCGATCCAGTCGATCAGCGGCGCGCCGTTCGCAAGCCGTTGCCCGGGGCGCGCCACGCTGAGCATCGCGCCGACCACCGGCTGCACCCCGGCGGCCTTGCACGCCTCGCCGAACGCCATTGCGCCATAAAGGCCGTTGCGGTCGCAGATCGCGATCGCCGGAAACCCGCGGTCACGCGCCGCCTTGGCGATTGCCTTGGGGTCGATCGCCCCCTCCAGCATGGTAAAACTGGAAAAGACGCGCAGCGGAACAAAGGGGCTATAGGCCATCGAAACAGGCTAGGCGGATGCGATGATTCGCGAAAGGGCCGATTGCCCGTTCGCCGCACGGATGGAATATCAATAACCGGATGTTAGAGCCTTTCCGGTCCGGGTTGATCCGTTTGCCCTGAGAAGCCATGGAGCGTGTCGCGATAGCGTCTCGAAGGACGTTGGCCGGGCCCGACCGATAGAAATGAATGCGAGTAATGACGGCAACGAAAGCAAGGGCAGCGGCCAAGACAATTCTCCTGCTGCTCGGTCTGGCGTTCGGATTCGGCGAAGTCGCCGCGCGCGTTGCCATGCTGGGGGCGTCGCTCCAATTGCTGCTCTATGCCGCGCTTTATGGCATTCTGGCCGCCTGCCTGTGGGGTGCGGCCTTCATTCAGTCATCGCCGCTGCGGTGGGCCTGGGCCACCATATCGCTGCTCACAGCGTTGCTCGTCGACGGCTTTCAGGCCGCGACGGCCAAGGCGATGAGCTACGATGCGTTCGTTTCCATGCTCGATTCGGCCGGCTTCCTCGATGACGCTTTTGCGCAACATGGCGCGTCGATCGCCCACGCCGCGGCGGGTGCCTTCCTTCTCTTCTTCGCCATTGGCATCAAACCCGGGCCGTCGCGGCGAATGCCGGGCGTGGTGGCGATACTGGCGCCCTTCGCCGGCCTGACGATCCTCACCGCCCTGCTGTTTTTCCGCGGCGGCGAAGGCGCGCGCGGTTTGCCCGCCGCCTCGGTCGGAACCTCCTATGCCACCTTATACGTCATAGAGGCGGTCGCGATGCCCGTACCCCCGCGCCAGCCGGTGCGGCTCATCCCGAAGCCGGCGGCCGGACAGGGCGATATCGTGCTGATCATCGATGAAAGCATCGCCGCGCGCTATCTCGACATCAACGACACGGCCGGCGTCCACTCGGGTCTCCTGTCGCCGCCGCGCGATATCGCCGTCAGCAATTTCGGCATCGCGGCGTCGATCACCAATTGCAGCTATGGCAGCAACCTCACCCTCCGGCACGGCGGCACGCGCGGCAAATATCAGCGGCTGAACGCCGCGATGCCGTCGATCTTCGACTACGCGCACACGGCGGGGTTCCGCACGACCTATATCGATGCGCAACGGACCGGCGGCTCCTATCAAAACGGGATGGACGACGTCGAGCGACGTGGCATCGATCATTTTGTCCAGTTCGACGAGATTCCCGTCGTCGATCGTGACATGGCTGCGGCCGACGCCCTGATCGCGCTGCTGAACAACGGTCGCCGCGATTTCGTGCTGATCAACAAGATGGGCGCCCATTTTCCGGTGGCGGACAAATACCCCGCATCCGCCGCGACCTACCAGCCCGCCTTGCCGCGCGGCGAAACCGTCGCGGTCACCGAAATGAAGCTGCCCGAAAACCTCTTCAGCGGCGCCGAGGCGTGGCGCCTCTACCGCAACAGCTATCGCAATACGGTGGCGTGGACGGTCGGCGCCTTCTTCGACCGCATCTTCGCCGGCGCGGCGCTCGACGGGGCGCTCATCGTCTACACGTCCGACCATGGGCAAAACCTCCACGAGCGCGGCGATCCCGGGACGACGACACATTGCAGCCCCCTTCCGGCGAGCGAAGAGGGCGCCGTGCCGCTCGTCGTCATCGGCACGGCCGGGACCGGGGCGGACCGCTGGAACGCCGCCGCAAAGCAGCATTTCGATGCGTCGAGCCACTACCGCATCTTCCCCACCCTGCTGAACGCCATGGGCTATGACCCAAAGGCGGTCGGCCGCATTTATGGCGAAACGCTGGGCGCGTCGCCGCGCGATCCGGCAACCTTCAACAGCCTCTTCAACGCGCGGCTGGGGCGCAAGCCGATATGGGTCGAGGTCCGGCGCCGCGACCTGCCGCGACCGCCCGCCGGTGATTTCACCGCCCGCTAGGCAATCAACCCAGCAGCGCCTCGATCTCCTTGCGAAGCTGTTCGGGCTTCGTCGTCGGGGCGTGGCGCGACACCGTCTTGCCGTCGCGGTCGACCAGGAATTTGGTGAAATTCCACTTGATCCCGCTGCCGAGCAGCCCGGTCTTTTCATCCTTCAGATGCTTGAAGATCGGATCGGCATCGCTGCCGTTGACGTCGATCTTCGCCATCACCGGAAAGCTGACATCATAGGTCAGCGAACAGAAATTGGCGATTTCGGCCGCGTCGCCCGGTTCCTGTGCCCCGAACTGGTTGCACGGGAAGGCAAGCACCTCGAACCCGCGATCCTTGTAATCGCGATACAGTTCCTCCAGCCCCTCATATTGCGGGGTGAAGCCGCATTTCGACGCGGTGTTGACGATCAGCAGCACCTTGCCGTGATAGTCGGCCAGGGATTGCGTGCCGCCGCCCGGAAGCTTTGCCGCAAGATCGTAAAGCGCCATATGATATCCCCTCCGATGCCGGGCGCAGCCTACGCCTCGATATGGCCTTCGTGCAAGCGCAGCACGCGGTCCATCTTTGCCGCGAGCCGTTCGTTGTGCGTCGCGACCAGCGCCGCCGAGCCATGGTCGCGCACCAGCTTCACGAACTGGTCGAACACGCGGTCGGCGGTCGCCTCGTCGAGGTTGCCCGTCGGCTCGTCGGCAAGCACGAGCAGCGGCCGGTTCGCCAGCGCGCGCGCCACCGCGACGCGTTGCTGCTCGCCACCCGACAGCTTGCTCGGCTTGTGATGCAGCCGCTCGCCGAGCCCCAGCCGGCCGAGCAGGTCGGCGGCGCGTTCTTCCGCCGCCTTCTGCCCCGTCCCGCGGATCAGCTGCGGCAGGATGACATTCTCGATCGCGTTGAAATCGGGCAGCAAATGATGGAATTGATAGACGAAGCCGATCTTTTCGCGCCGCGTCTTCGTCCGCTCGCCCTGCTCGTAGCGCGTGACATCGGCGCCATCGATGCGGATCGTGCCGTCGAAACCGCCCTCGAGCAGCCCGACGGCTTGCAGCATCGTCGACTTGCCCGATCCTGACGGCCCGAGCAGCGCGACGATCTCGCCGCGCTTCAGATGCGCGTCGACGCCGCGCAGCACCTCGATGGTGACGTCGCCCTGCGTGAAGCTGCGCTTCAACTGGACAAGTTCAAGCACGACGTCACTCATAGCGCAGCACCTGCACGGGGTCGGTATTCGCCGCCTTATAGGCCGGGTAGAGCGTCGCGAGGAAGCTGAAGACGATCGTCATCGTCCCGATCACCGCGATTTCGAACGGGTCGGGCTTCGACGGCAATTCGGCAAGGAAGCGGATCGACGGATCCCAGAGCTGTTGCCCGGTCAGAAACTCGACCCCGCGCAGCACCTCCTGACGGAAGTAGAGCGTGGCAAAGCCGATCGCCATCCCGACCAATGTGCCGGCGACCCCGATCGCAAGGCCGATCGCGATGAAGATGCGCATCACGGCATCGCGCGGCGCGCCCATCGTCCGCAAAATCGCCATGTCGCGCGTCTTGGCGCGGACCAGCATGATCAGCGACGAGATGATGTTGAACGAGGCGACGAGGATGATCAGCGACAGGATCACGAACATCGCAACGCGCTCGACCGACAGCGCTTCGAACAGGCTGGCGTTCATCGACCGCCAGTCGGAAATCACCGCCTGCGCCGCGACCTTCTCCGCCAGCGGCTGCAATATCGGGCCGACCTTGTCGGGATCGGTCACCTTGACCTCGATCATCCCGATCTGGTCGCCGGTGAGCAGGAGCAGTTGCGCATCCTCCATCGGCATCACGACATAGGCCTTGTCGAAATCATAGACGCCGATTTCGAACACCGCCGTCACGCGATAGCTGATCTCGCGCGGCACCGTGCCGAAGGGTGTCGACCGGCCCGCCGGGTTGATGATCGTCAGGTTCGATCCCACCGTCGCGCCCAGGTTGCGCGCCAGTTCGCTGCCGATCGCGACATTGCCGGCATTGGGGGTCAGCGAATTGAGGCTGCCCTGGAGCACCTTGCCCCCCAGTACTTCGTTTTTCCGGATGTCGGCGACGGTCATCCCGCGCACCAGCACGCCCTCGACGCGCCCGCTGAACGTTGCGAGCAGCGGCTGCTCGATCAGCGGCGTCGCCGATACCACGCCGGGTGTCGCCTTCGCCTGCTTCAGCACGCCCTGCCAGTCGTCGATCCGGCCGCCGAAACCCTGGACCACCGCATGGCCGTTCAGCCCGACGATCTTGTCGAACAGGTCGGCGCGCACTCCATTCATCACGCTCATCACGATCACCAGCGCCGCGACGCCGAGCGTCACGGCCATGAAGCTGAACGCCGCGGCAACGAAGATGAACCCCTCGCCGCGCTGGGGCAGCAGATAGCGTTTGAAGATGGTGCGTTCGTACGGACGCAGGATCATAAAGCGGACGGCCTGTTCGGCGCGGGGCGCGTTGCGGTCATGCCGGTGCTTTAGGGAGCGGCATCGGCGCTGGCAATGGGCGCCCGCGCGCGATTTGTTGCGAACGATTCGCAAAATATGTTGCCCATCGGCCACAGCAGAGGGCAAAAGGACCCTGAGAGCGTTCGCAAAGGGTGACAAGCCCGTTCGTTCGCCCTAGCCCGATGACTTCTGGTTCAACGCGGCCCAAAGGCCCGGCTCCAGGGAGTGCAGGCCATTCGCCTGGTCTGCGCAAAGGGGGATGGCGGTAGTTCGTCACAGGCGCCCGGGTCTCGAAAGAGGCCCGGGCGTTGTGATTCCGGCGCTTGCGTTCAGGCTTTGCATCAGCTTTGGGGTGGGAAGCGGCCATCCAAACCTCGTCATGCGCACCCAATCTTTGTCATCCCCGCGAAAGCGGGGACCCAGGGCGGGATTGCGCAGCCCTGGGTCCCCGCTTTCGCGGGGATGACACGGATAGGAAATCAAACGGCCACCACCAGCCGAAACCTGCCCCTACCCTTCGCTCTCGCTGATATCCTCCAGCATATCGGCATCGAGCACCCGCACCCGCCCTTGCTCGAGCGAGATGATCCCCGATTCTTCCCAACTGCGCAGCTGGCGGTTGATATGCTCGCGGCTCATCCCCGCGAAGTTGCCGAGTTCGGTCTGGCTGAGTTCGACGCGCTGCTCGGTCTCCGCATCCTTGCGAATCAGGCGCTTGAGATAGCGCGCGAGCCGCGGACCCGATGCATAGGCGCGGTCGCTTTCGATCGTCTGGTCGGCCATGCGCAGCCGCCGCGCGAGCTGCTGCATCAGCGACCAAGCGAAATCGGGATGGCTGGTTGCGAAGTCACGCATCGCGTTGCGGCCCAGCTGGAGCGCACTGCCAGCACTCGTCGCGGCCACCGATGCCGTGCGTTCACCGCCATCGAGCAAGGCGATTTCGCCGAGCACCGCGCCGGGTTCGGCATAGGCCAGCACGATCTCGCGCCCGTTGGCGGTGAGCATCGACACGCGCGCACTGCCTTCGGTCAGGATGAGCAGGCTGTCGCCTGCATCGCCTTGGCTGAGCAATTCCTTGCCCTTGGTAAAATTGACCTGGACCGCGCGCCCGGCGATGTCGGCCCAGTCCTGGATCGAAAGCCCGGAAAAAATACTGTCGGGACCCTGTAATTCGGCGAGTTTCGCGTGATCCATGTCCCTGACCCTTTTTTGCCGGCGGTCCTAGACCAGCCGGCTCTGTTTGACCGCCGCTTCGATGAATCCCGCGAACAAGGGATGCGGATCGAAAGGCTTCGACTTCAGTTCCGGATGGAACTGCACCCCGATAAACCACGGATGGTCGGGACGCTCAACGATTTCCGGCAGCATCCCGTCAGGCGACATACCCGAAAAGACGAGCCCGCCCGATTCGAGCCGGTCGCGATATGCGCCATTGACCTCGTAACGGTGGCGGTGCCGCTCGCTGATCTCGTTCGCGCCATAAACGCTTGCGACATGGCTGTTCGGCGACAGTTTCGCTTCATAGGCACCCAGCCGCATCGTGCCACCAAGGTCGGTATTGGCGCCGCGCTTTTGCAAGCCCTCGGCGCTCATCCATTCGGTGATCAGCCCGACGATCGGCTCTTCCGTGGGTCCGAATTCGGTGCTCGACGCCTTGTCGATCCCGCTCGTGTTCCGCGCCCCTTCGATGCACGCCATCTGCATGCCAAGGCAAATGCCGAAGAAGGGCACATTACGCTCGCGCGCGAAACGCACGCTCGCGATCTTGCCCTCCGACCCGCGCTCGCCGAAGCCGCCGGGAACAAGGATGCCGTGCAGGGGCTCGAGATTCGCAGCGAGATCCTCATCGGCCTCGAACATCTCGGCGTCGAGCCAGCGGATGTTGACCTTGACCCGATGCGCCATGCCACCATGAACCAGCGCCTCGTTCAGCGATTTATACGCATCGGGCAGCGACACATATTTTCCGACGACGCCAATGGTGACCTCGCCTTCGGGATGCTGTTTGCGATCCATGATGTCGTACCAGCGCGTCAGGTCGGGATCGGGCGCGTCGTGGATACCGAAAGCGCGCAAGACCTCGCTGTCGAGCCCTTCGCCATGATATTGCACCGGCACCGCATAGATGCTGTCGGCGTCGAGCGCCGGAATCACCGCTTCCTTGCGCACGTTGCAGAATTGCGCGATCTTGGCGCGCTCGCCCTCGGGCAGCGGTTTTTCGCAGCGGCAGAGCAGGATATCGGGCTGGACGCCCAGCGACGCGAGTTCGCGCACGCTGTGCTGCGTCGGCTTGGTCTTGAGCTCGCCCGCGGCCGCGATGTACGGCACCAGCGTGACATGGACCGAAAGCGTCTTGTCGCGGCCTTCTTCATTCCTCAATTGGCGGATCGCCTCGATGAACGGCAGCGATTCGATGTCGCCGACGGTGCCACCGATCTCGCACAGCACGAAATCGAGGTCGTCGATGTCGGTGCGCGCGAAGGCCTTGATCGCATCGGTGACGTGCGGGACGACCTGTACCGTTGCGCCCAGATAATCGCCGCGGCGTTCCTTGGTGATGATCTGCTGATAGATCCGGCCCGAGGTGACATTGTCGCTCTGCCGTGCCGCGACGCCGGTGAAGCGCTCATAATGGCCCAGATCGAGGTCGGTTTCGGCACCATCGTCGGTCACATAGACCTCGCCGTGCTGATAGGGCGACATCGTCCCCGGATCGACATTCAGATAGGGATCGAACTTCCGGATGCGAACGCGGTAACCCCGCGCCTGCAACAGAGCCGCGAGGCTAGCCGCCATCAAACCTTTGCCAAGGGAGGAGACCACGCCGCCGGTGATAAAAATGAACCGCGCCATGGGAGGAAAGACTTACTCAACAGAAGGGGGACGGCGCAAGCCGTCGAATCGCAAACGGCGGAAATAAATCCGCCGCGCGGGGTTAAGGGTGGAGGCCGAAGCCTCCGATAGTCCGGCCTATTTCTTGGCGGGCGCCTGCTGCTGCGGGGCCGGCGCATCCTGCGCCGCGGCAGCAGCGGCGGCGGCCAGCGGATCGTCGCTCGCCGGAGCGGCGGGTGCCGCCGCACCTTGCGTGCCCTGGGCTGGCTGCGCGGGTCCGGTCAGCGACGAGGGCGCGGCCCCCGACTGCTGCGCGGCCTTGGACAGCGAGGTATCGATGGTCGAACCGCCGCGTCCGACCGAAGCCATCGCCGCCAGCAAGATCGACAGACCGACGAACAGGGTTGCCAGGATCGTCGTCGCGCGGGTCAGGAAATCCGCCGCGCCGCGCGCCGAAAGCAGGCCCGCGGGGCTGCCACCGACACCCAGGCCGCCACCTTCCGACTTCTGCATCAGAATGACGCCGATCATCGCCGCGGCGATGAGCGCCTGGACGACGAGAATGAAGGTGAACAGATTGGACATCGAATTTTCCCGAACTTGCGCGGCCTCAATTTCGGTCCACGCCCGCGGCGCACATAGAGACGAAGGCGCGCCGCTTCAAGCCATAGCATCGTCTCCGGGCGCTGGCGGCGAACGACGCTATGAACTCACCCCAAGGCAGCCGCCGCCGCGACGATCGGCACGAACTTGCCCGCCGTCAGGCTCGCCCCGCCTACCAGCGCCCCGTCGACGTCGGCCGCGCCGAGCAATTCAGCGGCATTCTCGCCGTTGACCGATCCGCCGTAAAGGATGCGCATCGCCTGCGCCTTGTCGTTGAAACGCGCCGCCAGCGCATCGCGGATCGCCCCGTGCATCGCCTCGACATCGGCGACGGTCGGGACCAGCCCCGTCCCGATCGCCCAGATCGGTTCATAGGCGATCGCCAGCCGGTCGGCACCGAAATCGGCGGGGACCGAACCCGCGACCTGCGCGAGCACATAGTCGATCGCCCCGCCCGATTCGCGAACCTCGCGCGGTTCGCCGACGCACAAGATGACCGACAGACCCGCGCCGAGCGCCGCTTCGGCCTTTGCCTGCACATCGGCGTCGCTTTCGCCGCAACCTTCGCGGCGCTCGCTGTGGCCGACGATCACCAGCGTCGCACCCGCATCGGCCAGCATCGGCGCGGCGACCGACCCGGTATACGCTCCCGAGGCCGCGCTGTGGCAATCCTGCCCGCCGACCGCGGCGCCGGGCTGCGCCGCCGCCATCGCGCCGATCAGCGTGAACGGCGGGCAGATGGCGACATCGACGGCCGCATGCCCCTTCGCCGCGGCGAAAATCGCCTCCGCCTCGCCCATCGCGGCCGCAAGCCCGTTCATCTTCCAGTTGCCGACCACATATTTGCGCCGCGCCATCGTACCGTTCCTCCGTTCAGCCAAATCCTTGCTCGCGCCCTAGCGGCGAGCAGGGGGAAGTGGCAAGCCGGGTAACCGTGCCGAGAAAAGCCGCTTTCCCGCCTTGATGCCGCCCCGCCTCCCGCCTAAAGCAACGCGCAACCGCGCACGCGTGCGCCCCGCCGAAAGAATGTCCGCTTCATGATCACCGCTATTCGCCGCCTCTTCGGATCCACCGTCGGGAAAGCCATCGCGCTCGGCTTCGTCCTCCTCGTCGGCCTGGCCTTTGCGCTCGGCGACGTTACCGGCAACTCGAACTTCGGCGGGCTTGGCGGTGCCAATGTCGCGAAGGTCGGAGATACCGAGATCGGGACCGGCGAACTGCGCGCGCGCGTGCAACAGGCGTATGACCGGGCGCGGCAGGACCAGCCCGGGCTGACACGCGAAGCCTTTGTCCAGGCGGGTGGGCTCGACCAGATATTGAACCAGCTGGTCAATGACGCCGCGATGCGCCAGTTCGCGCGCAGCATGGGGTTCGGGGTCAGCAAGCGCCTCATCGACGCGCAGATCGCCGATGCCTTTTCGGGCGTGTCGGGCAGCTTCGACCAGAAACGCTATGAAGCCTATCTGGCCGAAAGCGGGCTCAACGAAAGCCAGATTCGCGGCGAGATCGAAACGCTGCTGCTGACCCAGCAACTCGCCAAGCCGATCGGGATGCTGCCCGTCGTCGCGGCAGGAATGGCAAAACCCTATGCGGTGCTGCCGCTCGAACAAAGGCACGGCCAGGCGGCGTTCATCCCCGCCAGCCCCTTTGCCCCCAAGGCCGATCCGAGCGACGATATCCTGCGCAAATATCTGGCGCAGAACAAAGCGAAATTCACCGTCCCCGAGCGCCGCGTCCTGCAATATGCGCTGTTCGACAGCAGCGCGGTGCCGGTGCCTGCAGTGACCGACGCCGAAGTCGCCAAAGCCTATAAGGACAACGCACCGAGCTATGCGGCAAGCGAGACCCGGCGCCTCGCCCAGGTCATCGTTCCCGACCAGGCTGCCGCGAACAGCATCGCGGCGAAGGTGCGCGGCGGGACCCCGCTCGCGGTCGCAGCACAGGCGGCGGGCCTCTCGGCATCGACGACCGGCGAACTGACCCAGGCCGCCTATGCCGCGACGACCTCGCCCGCCGCCGCCAAGGCCGCGTTCGCCGCTCAGCGCGGCGACGTGCTCGGCCCGACGCAGACCGACCTCGGCTGGGCTGTCGCACGCATCGAAAGCGTCACCGCCAAGCCGGCACGCAGCCTCGCCGACGCGACCCCCGACATTCGCACCGAGCTTGCGAAGAACAAGGCCAACGAAGCGATCGTCGATTATTATAACGCCGTTCAGGACGCCGTGAACGGCGGCGCGTCGATCGAGGAAGTCGCTGCCGACCGCAAGCTTCAGCTCGTCGAAACGCCGGCGCTGCTGCCGAACGGCCGCGCGCCGTCGCAGCCCGCGTTCGCGCTGCCGCCCGAAATGGCGCCGATGATCGCGCAGGCGTTCCAGGGCAGTGGCGAAGGCGAAGGCGAGCTCGCGACATTGGTCGAGAACCAGAAATTCGCCGTTTTCTCGGTGAAATCGATCACCGCCGCCGCGCCGCCGCCCTTCGCCCAGATCCGCGGCGACCTGCTCGCCGACTGGCGCTTTGCCGAGGGGCAGAAGGTCGCGCGCGACAAGGCACGCGCGATCGTCAAGGCGGTCGAGGGCGGCAAGTCGCTCGCCGAAGCGGTCGGTGCCGCGGGTCCGAACATCGGCAGCGTGCAGACGATCGGCGGCCGCCGCGGCGACCTCGACCGCGACGGCAAGGGCGCGCCGCCCGAACTCGCGCTCCTGTTCTCGATGGCCAAGGGCACGGTGAAGACGCTCGAAATCCCCGGCAACCGCGGCTGGATGGTGATCGCCCTCAACGAGGTCAATCGCCCCGACATCAAGTCGGTCGACCCACGCGCCGCCGCCTATATCGCGCGCCCGCTCGGCGCCGCTTTCGGCAACGAGCTGGTCGAACAGCTCGTCGTCGAGGCGAAACGCCGCGCCGGGGTGAAGATCAACAAGCAACTCGTCGAGCAGCTGCGCCGCGAACTGACCGGCACGGCGCCGGTCGCCGAATAGCCGTTCCATGGCACTGGAGGGCAGAGCCGCCGCGCTCGAGGCGCTGGCGCAGGGGCGCGGCGCGGTCGTCTGGCAGCGGCTGATCGCCGACATCGAAACCCCCGTTTCGGCGGCGCTCAAGCTGATCGAACCGGGACGCGGCGACTGGGTGCTCGAATCGGTCGAAGGCGGCGAGACGCGCGGGCGCTACAGCATGATCGGCCTCGATCCCGACCTGCTGCTCGAAGCGCGCGGCGACAGCGCCCGCATCAACCGCGACTGGCGCCGCGACAAAGAGGCGTTCGAGCCGGCCGCCACCGGCGCGCTTCAGGCGCTCCGCGACCTCGTCGCCGAATGCCGTTTCGACGTGCCCGATGGACTGCCCAAGGCGCTGACCACGCTCGTCGGCTTCTTTGCCTATGAAACGATCGGCCTGGTCGAGCGCATCCCGCGCGCGCCGGACGCCGGGCTCGGCCTGCCCGATATGGTGTTCGTACGGCCGACGACGATCCTCGTCTTCGACCGCCTCGCCGACGAACTCTTCCTGATCGCGCCGATCTGGCCCGACCCCGCGGCCCCCATCGACCGGATGATCGACGCGGCGCAGGAACGGCTCGACACCATCGCCGCGCGGCTATCGAGCACCAGCGCGCATGGCGACCGCGCGGGAACCCGCGTCCGGCCCGGCGATATCGTTCCGACGCCCGCAATGACGCCCGAACATTATGCCGGCATGGTCGCGGCAGCGAAGGACTATATCGCGGCGGGCGACGTCTTCCAGGTCGTGCTGTCGCAACGTTTCTCCACGCCGTTCGACCTGCCGCCCTTCGATCTTTATCGCGCGCTGCGCCGCATCAATCCGTCGCCTTTCCTCTATTTCCTCGACCTGCCCGGCTTCGCGCTGATCGGGTCGTCGCCCGAAATCCTCGTCCGGGTGCGCGATGGCGAAATCACCATCCGCCCGATCGCCGGCACCCGCCCGCGCGGCAAGACGAGCGCCGAGGATGTCGAAAACCGCGATTCGCTGCTCGCCGACCCCAAGGAACGCGCCGAACATCTGATGCTGCTCGACCTTGGCCGCAACGACGTCGGCCGCGCCGCGACCGGCGGCAGTGTGACCGTCACCGACAGCTATACGGTCGAATATTACAGCCACGTCATGCACATCGTATCGAACGTCGTCGGCCGCATTGCCGAGGGCAAGGACGCGATCGACGCGCTGTTCGCGGGCTTCCCGGCGGGGACGGTCAGCGGCGCGCCGAAGGTTCGCGCGTGCCAGATCATCGCCGAACTCGAAAGCGACGCGCGCGGGCCTTATGCAGGCGGCGTCGGCTATTTCGCCCCCGACGGCAATATGGACAGCTGCATCGTGCTGCGCACCGCAATCGTCAAGGACGGCGAAATGCACGTCCAGGCGGGCGCGGGCATCGTCGCCGACAGCGAAGCTGCCTATGAACAACGCGAGTGCGAGGCCAAGGCCGGCGCCCTCTTCGCCGCAGCGCGCGAGGCAGTGCGCCTTGCCGGAACACCGGGTTACGGGCAGTAAAGATCATGATCCTCGTCATCGACAATTACGACAGCTTCACCTTCAACCTCGTTCATTATCTGATCGAGCTTGGCGCCGAGGTGCGCGTCGAACGCAACGACGCGCTGACCGCAGCAGAAGCGCTGGCAAGCGGCGCCGACGCCATCCTGATTTCGCCCGGCCCGTGCACGCCCAATGAAGCAGGCATCAGCCTCGACCTCGTCGCCGCCTGCGCCGACGCGCGCCGCCCCTTGCTCGGCGTCTGCCTCGGTCATCAGGCTATCGGCCAGCATTTCGGCGGCACGGTACAGCGCGGCCATCTGATGCACGGCAAGACGTCACCCGTCTGCCATGACGGCAGCGGGCTGTTCGCCGGCCTGCCCTCGCCGCTCACCGCGACGCGCTACCACAGCCTCGAAGTCGTCGACATTCCCGGAAGCCTCGTCATCAACGCGACGAGCGACGACGGCGCGGTGATGGGGTTCCGCCACGCCGGCCTGCCGATCCACGGCGTGCAATTTCATCCCGAAAGCATCGCGACCGAGCATGGCCATGCGATGCTCGCCAATTTCCTCACGCTCGCGGGACTGCCGGTGCAGGAGCGCAAGGCGGCATGAGCCGCTTCGGACCCCTTCCCGACCCCGCCGCGCTGCTCGATCATGACGAAGCGGCGGACGCCTTCGCCGTGATGCTCGATGGCGGGGCCAGCGACGAAAATATCGCCGAATTCCTCATCGCCCTGTCCGATCGCGGCGAAACGATGGTCGAAATCGCCGCTGCCGCGCAAGCGATGCGCGACCGGCTGATCCCGATCGACGCCCCGGCAGGCGCGATCGACGTCTGCGGCACCGGCGGCGACGGTCACCATACGCTCAACGTGTCGACCGCGGTCTCGATCGTCGTTGCCGCGTGCGAAGTTCCTGTCGCAAAGCACGGAAATCGCGCCGCTTCTTCAAAATCAGGCGCTGCCGACACCTTGGAAGCGCTCGGCCTCGACATGGAACGCGCGGCGCGGATGGCCGAAGCGCAGCTTGCCGACCTCGGCATCTGTTTCCTCTTCGCCGCGCACCACCATCCCGCGATGGGCCGTATCATGCCGATCCGCAAGGCGATCGGGCGGCGCACGATCTTCAACCTGATGGGCCCGCTCGCCAATCCGGCGCGCGTCACGCGCCAGCTCGTCGGCATCGCGCGCCCCGCCTATGTGCCCGTCTATGCCGAGGCGCTCCACCGGCTCGGCACTGATCATTCGCGGGTGATTTCAGGCGATGAAGGGCTCGACGAACTGTCGCTCGCGGGGGGCAACGAGGTCGCGGTCGTCACCACCGAAGGCGTGCGGATGCAGCGCAGCACCGCTGCCGATGCCGGACTCTCCTCGCATCCGATTGCGGCGATCCGCGGCGGCGATGCCGCATATAACGCCAAGGCGCTGCGCGCCCTGCTTCAGGGTGAAACAGGCGCCTATCGGGACGCCGTGCTCTATAATGCGGCCGAGGCGCTGGTCGTCGCCGGGGCGGCCCACAACCTCGTCGACGGGGTCGAGGAAGCCGCCGAAGCGATCGACAAGGGTCTTGCCAACGCGCTGCTCAATTGCTGGATCGCCTATAAATGAACAAACTGACGCAAATCCTCGCCACCAAGCGCGACGAGGTCGTAGCGCGGCGCGCCATACGCTCGTTCGCCGATCTCGATGCGATCGATGCCGGCCCGGTGCGCGGCTTTGCCGCGGCGCTGCAGGCAAAGATCGACGCTGGCGGCTTTGGGCTGATCGCGGAAATCAAGAAAGCTTCACCGTCCAAGGGACTGATCCGGGAAGATTTTAATCCGGCGGACCATGCCCGGGCTTATGAAGCCGGCGGCGCCGCATGCCTGTCGGTACTCACCGACGCGCCCTATTTTCAGGGGCATGAGGATTATCTGGTCGCCGCGCGCAATGCCTGCGCGCTTCCGGCGCTGCGCAAGGATTTCATGGTCGACCCGTGGCAGGTCGCCGAAGCGCGCGCGATCGGCGCCGACGCGATCCTGATCATCGTCGCGGCATTGGACGATGGCGCGATGCAGGATATCGAAGCTGCGGCGGTCGATCGCGGCATGGATGTGCTTGTCGAAGTCCATGACGAGGCCGAACTCGATCGCGCGCTGACCAAGCTCGGGTCGCGGCTGATCGGCGTCAACAACCGCGATCTGCGCAGCTTCGAAACCGACCTCGGCGTCACCGAACGCCTCGCGAAGCTCGTGCCGCCGGGCACCTTGCTCATCGGCGAAAGCGGAATTGCCAGCCACGCCGACTGCCAACGCCTGGCGGCAAGCGGCGTGAAAGCCTTCCTCGTCGGCGAAAGCCTGATGCGTCAGCCCGACGTCACGGCGGCAACGAAGGCACTGCTTGAAGGCTGATTGTCCGCGAGCGACAGTTTGGGGTGGATTCGAGACTTCCCCTCCCTTTTAGGGAGGGGTTAGAGGTGGGTAGCGAGCGCCGCGAGCAAGAGGCAGAGCGCCGCCTTCGGCGGCTACCCACCCCCAGCCCCTCCCCAAAAGGGAGGGGAGAAGAACGTCCGCAATCGGCCGCTTTCGCCCTCTCCCTCGTCATCCCGGGCTTGACCCGGGATCCCGCTTTTTTTGAGGCACGAGCAGTTTTCGATTTCAAGCGGGACCCCGGATCAAGTCCGGGGTGACGGTGAATGGATGTCCGCAACCGGCCGAAATCCGCCCTCCTCCTCCCACGAAAACCCCATTCCACCCCCTCTCCCCCTTGCCTTTCGTCCGCCACATTGCTTCGGTCCCCGGCGATGACGAACAAACCGACTCACCTCGACGAAAGCGGCGCCGCGCACATGGTCGATGTCGGGGCCAAGCCGGCAACCGGACGCCGCGCCGTCGCGGGCGGCCGCATCACCATGTCGGCCGACGCGCTCGCCGCGATTCGCGCCGGTAACGCGCCCAAGGGGGACGTGCTGTCGACCGCGCGTATCGCGGGCATCATGGCGGCAAAACGCACCGCCGACCTCATCCCGCTCTGCCATCCGATCGCGCTCACCAGGGTCAGCGTCGAATTCGCCTGGGAAACGGACGGCATTTCGGTGCGCGCGACCGCCGCCACCACCGGCCCGACCGGCGTAGAGATGGAGGCGTTGACCGCAGCGTCGGTCGCCCTCCTCACGCTTTACGATATGGCGAAGGCCCTCGACCGCGCGATGATCCTCGGCGACATCCGCCTGCTCGAAAAGAGCGGCGGCCGCTCCGGCGACTGGCGCGCCGAATGACGGGCTTACTGCCGGTCGAGGAGGCACAGGCCCGTCTGCTCGCGCTCCGCGAGCCGCTGGCACCTGAAAATATCGCCGTTTCCGAATCGCTTGGCCGCTATCTCTCACAAGATGTCATGGCATCGCGCGACCAGCCCGCTGCAGCGCTGTCAGCGATGGACGGCTATGCGATCCGCTTCGACGATATGCCCGGACCGTGGACGATCGTCGGCGAGGTGGCGGCCGGCGCGACCGCCGCACGCGCCGCCGGCGCGGGCGAAGCGATCCGCATCTTCACCGGCGCGATGCTCCCTGATGGGGCCGACACCGTCATCCTGCAGGAAGACGTCGCCGCCGATGGCACCGCCTTGACGCTGACCGGCGATGGCCCCGGCGCCAGGCGCCGCCACATTCGCGAACGCGCCGGCGACTTTGCACAGGGCGCGCGGCTGCTCACCGCCGGTGCGCGGCTGAATGCGGGTGCCATCGCCGCAGCGATCATGGGCGGCGCCGGCCAATTGCGCGTCGGCTCGCGCCCGCGCGTCGCGCTCCTTACCACCGGCGACGAACTCGTCCCCGCCGGCCATGTTCCCGGCCCCGGGCAGATCCCGAACAGCAACGGCGCGATGCTCGCCGCGATGCTCGCCGCCGAGCCTGCGCTCGTCAGCCTCCCGCTGCACATCCGCGACGATCGCGCGTCGCTTGCCAAGGCGATCAGGGAGTTGGCGCGCCACCACGATGTCATCGTCACCGTCGGCGGCGCATCGGTCGGCGACCATGACCATGTCCGCGGCGCGCTCGACGATGCCGGCGGGCGGCTCGATTTCTGGCAGATCGCGATGCGGCCGGGCAAGCCGCTGATCGCGGGGACGATCGGCGACGCGCTGCTGCTCGGCCTGCCCGGCAACCCCGGTTCGGCCTTCGTCACCGCGACGCTCTTCCTGCGCCCGCTCGTTTGCCACCTTGCGGGTGCCAACAGCCCGCTTCCCGCTGTTCGGCAGGCGCCGCTCGCCGCCGCCCTCGCGCCGGGCGGCAGCCGCCGCGATTATCTGCGCGCACGCATCGAGGGGGCGAAGCTGCGCCTGCTCGACAGCCAGGACAGCGGACAGACTGTCCCGCTGATCGAAGCCGATGCGCTGGTGATCCGCGACATCGGCGCCCCCGCGCGCGACGCGGGCGAGATTGCCGACTATATCGACATCGCTTGACAAGTTCCGGTCTGTTCCACTATCGTTCTCATTATGTCCGGTTCTGGTCCTGACGGAGAATGATCGATGTTGACCGCCAAGCAGCATGAACTGCTTCACTTCATCCAGCAAAAGCTCGACGCGAGCGGCATTTCGCCGTCGTTCGAGGAAATGAAGGAGGCGCTGGGGCTGAAATCCAAGTCGGGAATTCACCGGCTGATCAGCGCGCTCGAGGAACGCGGCTTCCTCCGCCGCCTTCCCAACCGCGCGCGCGCGCTCGAAGTCGTGAAACTGCCCGAAACGGTCAAGGCGGCGCCCGCGCGCGAAAATGTCGTGCCGCTGCGCAAGCCTGCCCCGGCAATGCGGCCGATCGCCGCGAACGACATCATCGAAGTGCCGCTGCACGGCAAGATCGCCGCCGGCGTGCCGATCGAGGCGTTCGAGGATCATAATAATCTTGCGGTTCCTGCCGCGCTGCTCGGCGCGGGCGAACATTATGCGCTCGAAGTATCGGGCGATTCGATGGTCGAGGCGGGTATTTTCGACGGCGATTATGCGCTGATCCAGAAAGCCAGCACCGCGCGCGAAGGCGATATCGTCGTTGCGCTCGTCGACGGGCAGGATGCGACGCTCAAATATTTCCGCCGCGAAGGCCAGATGATCCGGCTCGACCCCGCGAACAGCGCCTATGAACCGCAGCGCTACCCCGCCGAGCGCGTCATCGTGCAAGGGCGCCTGTCGGGACTGCTTCGTCGTTACCACTGACCTGTTCGGGCCGGCGCCAGGGATGCCTGTCGCCGGCCCGCAGACTGGCGACCGCGCGCGGCGTCTTTCCCAGATAAAGCGCCAGCCCGCCCGTTTCGGCCAGGCTGTCGCGGTCGATCGTCAGCCAGCGCGCGACACATTCATGCGGTAGCCAGCGGTCGCTGATCACCACATCGGCGGCGGCGCAGGCGGGCGCCATCTCCCCCCCGTCGACCCGGTCCATGCCGCGTGATGCCAGAATGACCCGGCCGGAATCGTCCGTCGCATCATCCTTTGCGTCGCCCTGCCCCTGCCCGCGCCCCTCCCCCTGCCGCCAGCGGCAGAAGTCGCGGTTGCACGTCACATGCTCCAAGTCGGCGAGCGCCATCAACGGCGTGTCGATCCCCGCCGCCTCGGACAGCGAATCGCGGATGAAGTCGCCCGCGCGGTCGCGTAATAAGGCATAGCCCCCACCCGGCACCGCGACCGCGATATGGCGGCCATCGCTCGTCACCAGCATGTCGGGCCGCGGCTGCGCGAACAGCGCCGCGACGCCGATGACGACCGGGAGCATCCCTGCCCGCCGCCACGATGTTTGCCAAAGCAGCAGCCACAACCCGCCAAAAACCGCGAACGCAAAGCCCCATGGCGGAAACGACGGCAAGGTCGCGACCGCCCCCGGCGCATCGGCGACGACGTGCGCGAGCAGGATCAGCAGGTCGAGCGCCTTTTCCGCCACCCACCAGAAGGGCGCACCCAGCCCGGCGCTGTCGAAGAGCAGCGCGAGCGCCTCGGCCGGCATGATGACAAAGGTGGTGAGCGGAATCGCGACGACATTGGCGAGCGCACCGTAAAGTCCCGCCTTGTGGAAATGAAACAGCGCGATCGGCGCCAGCGCGATCTCGACGACGAAGCCGGTGATCAGCAACCCCGCCACCGCGCGGCCCGCGCCAAAGATCCCCGGCTCGTCGCGCCGCGCGAGGAAGGCGCGCATCCGCGGACTTTCGTGCAGCGCGATAATCGCCGTGACCGCCGCGAAGCTGAGCTGGAAGCTCGGCCCCGCGAGCGATTCGGGCCGCCAGACGAGCACGATCAGCGCCCCCGCCGCGACCAGCCGCAAGGTCAGCGCCTCGCGCCCCAGCAGGAACGCCGCGAGGACGAGCAACGCCGCGACGCACGACCGGATCGTCGGCACCTCGGCGCCGCTAAGCCACGTATAGCCGACCCCCGCCAGCGCCGCGCCGCCCGCCGCGGCCGCCAGCACGACCCCGCTGAGCGCGAGCCGCGGGCTCAGCGCCAGCAGCCGGATCAAGAGGAACATTGTGAAGCCGACCACCGCGGTGACATGCAGCCCGCTGATCGACAGCAGATGCGCCAGCCCGCTGCGCCGCATCGCGTCCGCATCCGCGTCGCTGATCGCCCCCTGGTCGCCGGTGACCAGCGCTGCCGCGATGCCGCCGGCCGATCCCGCGACCTGCCGCTGGATATGCCCGCTCAGGCGGTTGCGCAGCGGCGGTATAGCTTCGCCCGTCCCCGGCACCCGCGCGACCTCGCCCAGCACGGTGCCCACCGCACCGATCCCGTCGAACCACGCGCGCTGCGCGAAATCATAGCCGCCGGGCAGGTTCGCGGGCGGCGGCGGCATCAGCCGCGCGCGCACCCCGACGAGTTCGCCCCCCGCCAGCCCCGCCGCCTGCTCGCTGCGCAAGGTCAGCCGGACGCGTGGCGGCAGGTCGGCGCGGCGTTGCGGCAGCGCGAGGATGCGCACCTGTCCGCGCGCCGGCAGCGGCACGACGCGCTCGATGCGTGCCGAAAATTCGGTAGTGATCGGCCGCGCCAGCACCGGCGCCGCCACCCATGCGGCGCGCGCCCAGATGAGGAGCAGGCCGAGCGCCATGATCGCGCAGCCGAACGTCACCATCCGCCCGAACCGCCGTTCCCGGCCGATCAAAAGCCCCGCGAGCAGCCCGCCGCCGAGCAGCAGCAACAGTCCGGTCCAATGCACGGCCGTCGGCAATGCGAACCAGGCCGCGATGCCCGCACCAAGCGCGACCGGCAGCCACAGCCCGATCCGTTCGCGCTCGGCCTCCAGCCGCACCTCGATTTCATCGGCCAGCGCCGTCCACCGGCTGGCCCATCGGCCGCCAAACGGCGTTTGAAGCTGCCTTGTCGCCATGCTAGGGGCTCCCCCGATCCCCGTTCCCGCACCTGTCGCGGGGATGGCAGAGTGAGTGAAAGAGGCCATAGTGGCAACCGAAAACCAGACCAATATTGCCGAAGCAGCGCCGGAAGCAACGGTCACCGACGTGGTGACGCGCTTCGCCCCCTCGCCGACCGGCTACCTCCACATCGGCGGCGCGCGCACCGCGCTCTTCAACTGGCTGTTCGCGCGCCACCATGGCGGGAAGTTCCTGCTGCGGATCGAGGATACCGACCGCGCGCGCTCGACCGACGCCGCGATCGACGCGATCCTTGACGGGATGCAGTGGCTCGATCTGGGTTGGGACGGCGAGACGGTGTTTCAGTTCGCGCGCGCCCCGCGCCATGCCGAGATCGCGGCGGAACTGCTCGCCAGGGGCGAAGCCTATCGCTGCTACCTGACGCAGGACGAACTCGCCGCGATGCGCGCCGAAGCGCAGGAAAAACGCCTGCCTTTCCGCGTCCGCAGCCCGTGGCGCGACCGCGACGACGGCGACCTCGCCGTCCCGCACGTCATCCGCCTGCGCGCACCGCAAGACGGCGCGGTGACGATCGCCGATAAGGTGCAGGGGGAGGTCACCGTCCAGAACGCCGAACTCGACGATTTTGTCCTGCTGCGCAGCGACGGCACGCCGACCTATATGCTCAGCGTCGTCGTCGACGACAATGACATGGGGGTGACCCATGTCATCCGCGGCGACGACCATCTCAACAACGCGTTTCGCCAGCTCGCGCTCATTCGCGCGATGAACTGGCGCGAGCCGGTCTACGCGCATGTTCCGCTGATCCACGGCGCCGACGGGGCAAAGCTGTCGAAGCGCCATGGCGCGCTGGGCGTCGATGCCTATCGCGACGAAATGGGCTATCTTCCCGAGGCGGTGAACAATTACCTCCTCCGCCTCGGCTGGGGCCATGGCGATGATGAAATCATCAGCCGCGAACAGGCCGTGCAATGGTTCGACCTGGCGCACGTCGGCCGCTCCCCCTCGCGCTTCGATTTCAAGAAGCTTGAAAACCTCAACGGCCATTATCTCCGCGAAGCGGACGATGCACGGCTTGCCGGGCTGGTCGCACCGCGCGTCGAAACGCTCGTCGGTCGCGCGCTCGACGATTCAGGCCGCGACGTGCTCGTGCGCGCGATGGCATCGCTCAAGCCGCGCGCGAAAACGATCGATGAGATCGCCGATGGCGCAACTTTCTTGTTCTTGCCCGATCCGTTGCCGGTGGACGAAAAGGCGGCCGAGGTGCTAAGGGCCTCGCCCGAAGGCCTGTTGGCTGCTGTGACTCGGCGGCTGCGCGGGCTGGACGACTGGACGATAGAAGAGCTGGACGCTGCCGTGCGCGCCGAAGCCGAAGCCGCCGAACTGGGGCTCGGCAAACTCGCGCAACCCCTACGCGCTGCGCTAACCGGCCGAACCGTTTCCCCGGGAATTTTCGACGTGCTGCTGTTGCTTGGACGCGATGTCAGTCTGGCGCGACTTGACGCAGCGCAACATTATCCGGCAGGGGCGTAGCCACTCTCTCTCCCCGCCGTCAGTACAGGGAACAAAATATGACCGACACTGCGAAAATCACGCTGGGCGACACGACTGTCGACAGCCCTGTCCTGTCGGGCACCGTCGGCCCGGATGTCGTCGACATTCGCAAATTCTACGCGCAGACCGGCGCCTTCACTTACGATCCCGGCTTTACGTCGACCGCAAGCTGCGAATCGCAGATCACCTACATCGACGGTGACGAAGGCGTCCTGCTCCATCGCGGTTATGCGATTGGCGACCTTGCCGAAAATTCCAGCTTCATGGAAACCTGCTACCTGCTGCTGAACGGCGAACTGCCCAATGCGCAGGAACTCGCCGATTTCGACACCACGATCACCCGCCACACGATGCTGCACGAACAGCTCGCGACCTTCTACCGCGGGTTCCGCCGCGATGCGCATCCGATGGCGGTCATGTGCGGCGTCGTGGGTGCCTTGAGCGCCTTCTATCACGACTCGACCGAAATTCACGATCCGCACCAGCGGATGATCGCCAGCCACCGCCTGATCGCCAAAATGCCGACGATCGCCGCGATGGCGTATAAATATTCGGTCGGCCAGCCGTTCGTCTATCCCGACAACAAGCTGAGCTACACCGGCAACTTCCTGCGCATGACCTTCGGCGTGCCCGCCGAGGAATATGAGGTCGTGCCCGCCGTGGAGCGCGCGCTCGACCGCATCTTCATCCTGCACGCCGACCATGAGCAGAATGCGTCGACCTCGACCGTCCGCCTCGCCGGTTCGTCGGGCGCCAATCCCTTCGCATGCATCGCGGCGGGCATCGCTTGCCTTTGGGGTCCCGCACATGGCGGCGCGAACGAGGCGGCGCTCAACATGCTGCGCGAAATCGGCCGCCCCGAACGCATCCCCGAATATATCGCGCGCGCGAAGGACAAGGATGATCCGTTCCGCCTGATGGGCTTCGGTCACCGCGTCTACAAAAATTACGATCCGCGCGCGACGGTGATGCAAAAGACCGTACGCGAAGTGTTCGACGCCCTGAAGGTCAACGACCCCGTGTTCGAAGTCGCGCTGCAGCTTGAGGAAATGGCGCTCAACGATCCCTATTTCGTCGAGAAGAAGCTGTTCCCGAACGTCGATTTCTACTCGGGTGTCATCCTGTCGGCGATCGGTTTCCCGACGACGATGTTCACCGCCCTCTTCGCCCTCGCCCGCACCGTCGGCTGGGTCGCGCAGTGGAACGAAATGATCTCGGATCCCGCACAGAAGATCGGCCGCCCGCGCCAGCTCTACACCGGCCCGACGCACCGTCCGTTCGTACCGGTCGATAAGCGGTAATCACGATACAGAGCGAAAAGAAGAGGGGCCGTTCCGCGGCCCCTTTTTTTGGGTGTTATGGCTGGTTCCGGCTGGTTGCGGACATTCTTTTCTTCGTCACCCTGAACGTGTTTCAGGGTCCATGCCTGCCCGTTCCTCAAGCGCAGCGCTGGATGAGAGTTCAGGCGATTGATGCTGAAACAAGTTCAGCATGACGGGGTTTAAACGCCCGCTCCCCGCCTCGAAAGCCGCCATCCATGGCTAAAAGCGGTTTAACCCTAATCCCGCCGTTGCAGGCTGATCACCGCATGGATCGGCAGTTCGGCATAGATATGCGGAAACAGATCGCCGCCGCGCGCCGCTTCCCAGCGGACCGCGTCGCCGAGCTGGATCAAATCCACCTCGGCGATCATCAGGCAGGTCTGGCCGGCAAAATATTTGGCCAGCGTGCCTTCGAGCTGCTGCGCAGTCGACAGGTGGATATAGCCGTCGGCAATATCCACTGGGGCGCCGCGGAACACGCGTTCGCGTTCGAAATCGGCCCATTGCTGCTGGGTCAGCACCTTGAAGGCCGTCGCTGCGGTCATTCGGGTGCTGCCTCCGTCGGGGTCTCGGCCTCGGGCGCCGCCGCTGCCTCGCCTTCGGTGCCTTCGACGTCTTCCTCGTCGCTTTCCTCGATCAATGCTGCCGAAACGACATGCTCGTCCTTGGCAACGTCGAACAGGCGTACGCCCGCCGAACCGCGCCCGATGACGCGCATCGAATCGAGACCCATGCGGATCAGTTTCGCCTGATCGGTGACGAGCATCAGCTGATGCACCTTGGTGGCCGGGAAGCTGGCGACGACCGGTCCGTTGCGGGCGATATTGTCGATGTTGGTAATCCCCTGACCGCCGCGTCCGGTGCGACGATATTCATAGGCCGACGAGAGCTTGCCATAACCATTGGCGCAGATCGTCAGGATGAACTGTTCGCGCGCGGCGAGTTCGGCCATCCGGTCGCCGTCCAGGGTCGGCGCATTCTCATTATCCTTCCACGGCGCGGCGCGCAGATAGGCTTCGCGTTCCTCGCTGCTGGTGCCGACGCGGTGGAGAATCGACAGCGAGATGACCTCGTCGCCATGGGCCAGGCGCATCCCCCGGACACCGGTCGAATTGCGGCTCTGGAATTCGCGGACGTCGTCGCCGGCGAAGCGGATTGCCTTGCCCTGGCGCGTTGCCAGCAGGACATCGTCGCTTTCGTCGAGCAAGGCGACGCCGATCAGGCGGTCATCCTCGTCCTCCCCTTCGAACTTCATGGCGATCTTGCCGTTCGAGGGCACGTTGGTGAAGGCGTCCATGCTGTTACGACGCACATTGCCCTTTGCGGTTGCGAACATGACGTGCAGCTTGCCCCATTCGCCCTCATCCTCGGGCAGCGGCAGCACGGTCGATATCGTCTCGTCCTTGCCGAGCGGCAGCAGGTTGATCATCGGACGGCCGCGCGTTGCCGGCCCGCCTTCGGGCAGGCGCCACACCTTCATGCGGTAGACTTTGCCGAGCGTCGAGAAGAACAGCACCGGGGTGTGCGTCGAGGTGACGAACAATTCGGTGACGACATCCTCATCCTTCGTCGCCATGCCCGCGCGGCCCTTGCCGCCGCGGCGCTGGGCGCGAAAGGTGCCCAGCGGGGTGCGCTTGATATAGCCGTCGAGCGTGACGGTGACGACCATCTCCTCGCGCTCGATCAGATCCTCGTCGTCGATGCCGTCGGCGGCAGGAGCGACGAGCGTGCGGCGCGGGGTCGCGAATTCCTCGCGCACCGCGATCAACTCTTCGCGCATCACCGCATAGAGTTTTCCGCGGTCGGCGAGGATTTCAAGCAGTCCCTCAATCTCGGTCGCCAACTCACCGAGTTCCTTGCCGATATCGTCGCGGCCGAGCGCGGTCAGGCGATGGAGGCGAAGGTCGAGAATGGCCTTCACCTGGGCTTCGGACAGGCGATAGGTCGAACTGTCGTCCATCTCGCCCTCGATCGCCTCGACAAGGCGGATATAGGGCGCGATTTCGCCGATCGGCCATTCGCGGGCGAGCAAGGCTTCGCGGGCAGCCGCGGGGCTGGACGATCCGCGGATGATGCGGACGACTTCGTCGAGGTTCGAAACCGCGACGACGAGGCCGAGCAAGATGTGCGCGCGGTCGCGCGCCTTGGCGAGCTCGAACTTGCAGCGGCGGGTGATCACTTCCTCGCGGAAGGTGATGAAGGCATCGAGGATCGCCTTCAGCCCCATCATTTCGGGGCGACCACCGCGGATCGCGAGCATGTTGGCGGGGAAGCTCGACTGCGCGGGGGTGTGGCGCCAGAGCTGGTTGAGCACGACCTCGGCGGTTGCATCGCGCTTCAGCTCGATGACGACGCGCACGCCTTCGCGGTTCGATTCGTCACGGATGTCGGCGACGCCCTCGATCCGCTTGTCGCGTGCGGCTTCGGCGATCTTTTCAACGAGGCCCGACTTGCCGACCTGGAATGGGATCGCCGTCAGGACGATCGACTGGCGGTCGTTGCGGCCTTCCTCGATCACATAGTTCGATCGCATCATGATCGAACCGCGGCCGGTGGCGTAGGCGAGGCGCGCGCCGCCCTGGCCGAGCATCGTCGCGCCGGTCGGGAAATCGGGGCCGGGGACGATTGCCATCAGTTCATCGAGACTGATCGGCTCGCCGCCCGCGAGCTGGCGATCGATCGTCGCGAGCGTCGCGTCGATGATTTCGCCGAGGTTGTGCGGCGGAATGTTGGTCGCCATGCCGACCGCGATGCCGCCGGCGCCGTTGACGAGCAGGTTCGGAAAGCGCGCCGGAAGCACCGTCGGCTCTTCGCGGCTCGCGTCATAGTTCGGCTGGAAATCGACGGTATCCTTGTCGAGATCGTTCAGCAGGACCATCGCGGTCTTCGCGAGGCGCGCCTCGGTATAGCGCATCGATGCCGGCGGATCGGGATCCATCGAACCGAAATTGCCCTGGCCGTCGATCAGCGGCACGCGGAGCGACCAGTCCTGCGTCATGCGCGCGAGCGCGTCGTAGATCGCGCTGTCGCCGTGGGGGTGGTAGTTACCCATGACGTCGCCGACGATCTTCGCCGATTTCTTGTACGGCCGGCCGGGGATGAAGCCGCCTTCCTGCGCCGCGTAAAGGATGCGGCGGTGCACCGGCTTCAGCCCGTCGCGCACGTCGGGGAGCGCGCGGCTGACGATCACGCTCATCGCATAATCGAGATAGCTGGTCTTCATTTCGTCGACGATATTGATCGGCGAAACGCCGTCGTCCGGCGGCGGCAAATGCGTATTTTCTTCGGTCAAGACCCGGCCTTTTTTCTGCTTTTCGGGAGATGGTTTTCGTCTAGCCGATGATGGGCGGAATGGCCAGCGATTCGGGCATTTTCCGGGGTGTTTTTTCGCGTCTTCGCGGGGGTCGGAACCCGCCGCGAAATGACGTCGGAAAACCACTCGGTCCGGCGTCTTTTTATGGCATCATGCCGCACAGAAGCGGCTTGCCAATCGGTCCTTCGCCCCTAAAGCTCGTCGCCCGATGACCGCTTTTCCGACTGTTGCCCGTCGATGGCCCTGATCGCGCTGATCGGCGCCGGGGAGATGCTGCCCGACGGCGGGCTGCGCGCACTCGTGACCGTCGCGGGCGAAACGCTGATCGAGCGCCAGGCGGCGCGCCTTGCCGATGTCGGAGTGACGCATATCGCGGTCGCGGTGGGGACGGTGCCCGCCGACCTGCTGAGCGTTTGCGATCGCATCCGCCGCCGCGGCATGAAGGTGTCGCCGGTGCGCGCCGCTGCCGATCTGATGGCGCTCGTCGAGGCTGACGATCGCATCATCCTCGTCGCCGACGGGCTGCGCGCCGGGGGGACCCATTATGCCGCGATCGCGCGGCCGGGGTCGCCGGCGATCCTGGTGACCGGCGATACGGTGCTGACGCAGGGGTTCGAGCGGATCGACGCGACGCGGCGCTGGGGCGGTCTTGCGTGCATTTCGTCGCCGATGGTCGCCGAACTCGCGGGCATGCCGGGCGAATGGGACATGATGCTCACCTTGCTGCGGCTGGCGGTGCAGGCAGGCGCGCGGCGGCTCTATTGCGAGCCCGCCTTGTTCGAACAGGGCGAGATCGCGATCGTCACCGACCGCCCGACCGCGGCGCTGATCGAGCAATCGAGCCTGCAACAGGTCGAATATGGCGGCATGGGGCTCGGACGCTCGGCGATCATGATGCCGCTGATCCGGCTGGCGGGACCCCTGCTAGTCAAATCGCCGGCGACGGCGCGGTATCTGCCCTATATCACCGCGTTGCTGTGGGTGATCGTGGCGCTGCTGGCGGCGAGCGGGCTGGCGGCGGCGGGAGCGCTGGTTGCGATCCTCGGCGGGTTCGGGCTGGCGGCGATGCGCTTCCTGTCGGCATTCCGCGCCGAGAGCGCGGCGCAGGACCGGGCGCGCGAGGTTATCCGCACCTTTGCCTGGGTGCTGCTCGCGATCTTTCCTTGGCTGCTGTCGCTTGCCGGGCCGGGGCACCGGATGCCGCTGTTTTCCGAAGCGGCACTCGCGCCCTGCCTGGCCGCCGCGATCCTGCTCGCGCGCTGGCTTTACGAGGATTCGGGCGAGCGGCGGCGCTTTCACTGGCTGCTTCCCGACGCCGATCAGGCCTGGATCATGCTCGCGCCGGCGCTTTTGTCCGGATTTGCGCCGCTGATGTTCGCGATCCTGCCGCTGCTCGCGCTGCTCCAGATTCTGCTGTGGCTCCGTCTCGCGCGGCGGCCCGAGCCGGCGGGGCCCTTATAAAACAAAGTGGTTCAAGGTTTAGCGCGCATTAACGTCAAGCTGTTACTCGCGGACGCGCATGGTTGATTCATTCTCCTCGCCCGGCATTGACCTGCCGTCGCCGACCTTGTCGGCGCGCCTCGATGAACTCGTACAATATCTGGCGGCGCCCGCAGCGGGGCGGTTGACCGAAGAACAGCGTGCGCTGTCGCTCGGGATCGCCCGCAGGCTCGTCACGGAAGTCGCGGCGCGGCTGCGCGGCGAGGTCGATGCGGCGGCGCTGTGGCGCGACTGGATGCAGAGCGGGCTGCCCGGTGCCGGCCGGCTGGCCACCACCTGCTTCGCGCGCGCCGAAGAGCATCGCTGGCGCGAGCAATCGGCCCAGCGCGCCAGCCCGCCGCCGATGCCGGACATGGGAAGCGATGCGGCGGTCGTCGATATGGCTTCGCTGGCCGCCGGCGATCCGCTGCCCGATGCCGAGCAGGCCTATCTGAACCTGCAGATCGCCGACCGGCGCCGCTTCGACGCGGTCGGTAACCCCGCGATCGCGATCGCCGGCCTCGATGCCGAACTGTTCCGCTCGCTGCTGCTCGATATCGCCGCGTGGCGGCTTGTGCAGGCGGGCAATGATGACAGATTCGCGGCGGCGCTTGGCGAAACGGTGCGCGAAGCGCTCGCCCGTCAGGCTGATGAGGCGGGGATCGATCAGGCGGCCCGTGCTTATCACGATATATTGGCGGCTGATGCAGCCGGCCTGGCCGATGTCGCGGCAACCGCGATCGCGCGGCACGACTGGCCGACGGTAACCGCGCTCGCTGCGGCGGCGCATCGCCGCCCCTATGGCGACATGGTGCTGGCGCTGCTGGCGGCCGAGGCGGCGGCGTTGCCGTCGCTTCTCGCCCCGCTGAAGGTCGCTCGCGCCGCGCTCGCGCCGCTCGAAGCCTCGCTCGCGATGCTCCCCGACCGGGCCGTGAATGGCGGCGGCGCGGCCGAGGATGATTATGCCACGCTGCTGCGATCGCGTGCCGGTGCATCGGGATCGCCGCTGGAGCAAAAGCGGTGAGCGAGCGGATCGTTCGCGGCCGGATCGACCGGTCGGGCGCGCTGATCAGCGCCGACGGACCGCTGCTGCGGCTGCAGCAACGGGCTGGCGCGGGGCTCGACAAGCCGCTGGCGCTGCCGCACCTCGCGCGGCTCGTCGCGCTCGCCCAGCGGCTGCAGCGCGACATCAGCCGGCCGCTCTACACCGCCGACGATCATAGCGACGTGCACGCGCTGGTCCGGATCGTGCCCGATGCCGATGGCGCGAGTCTGGAAATCAGCGACTGGCGGACGCACCCGGTCGCGCAGCCGCAGGTTCCGGCGATCGCCGACACGGCGCTGACACCGCAGGGCTGGACATGGGAATGCGACCAGCAACTGCGCATGGTCGCACTGCGCGCGGGCATTCAGGCGCCGCCGGTTCCGTCTGACTGGGAAGGACGGTCGCTGTCCGAACTGTTCGAACTTCAGCCCGACGAGGATGGGGATTTCCCTGTCTTGCGCGCGCTCGCGCGCCAGTCGCGCTTCGATGCGCAGCGTGTCCGTGCCGACGGGCCGGCGGCGCGCATCGCGATGACGCTGTCGGGCGAAGCGCTTTTCGACGCGACGGGGCGGTTTACCGGGTTTCGCGGGATCGCTGCACCCGCGGAGGTCGTGGAAACACCGCAAGCGGCGGTTCTTGTCGATCCGGCTTTCGGGTCGCTGCCGCTTTCGGATCCGCAGTTCGGGCGGCGGATCGACGGTGCGCTGCGCGGGCCGCTCAGCCGCATCATCGCCACTGCCGAGACGATTTCAGGGCAATTCGACGGTCCGATCCGCGCCGATTACGCACGCTATGCGGGTGATATTGCGCATGCCGGGCGCCATTTGCTGGGGCTGGTCGACGATCTTGCCGATCTTCAGAATATCGAGCGCCCGGGGTTCAAGGCGGCCGCGGACGAAATCGATCTGGGCGACCTCGCCCGGCGCGCGGTCGGACTGCTCGGTATGAAGGCTGAGGAAAAGGGTATCCGCATCGATGCGCCGCGCACCGACGACAAAATGCCGGCGACCGGGGAGTTCCGGCGGGTGCTGCAGGTCCTGCTCAACCTGCTCGGCAATGCGATCCGCTATTCGCCCGAGGATTCGCTGATCTGGATTCGCGTCGATCGCGAAGGCGACCGCGCGATGGTCACCGTCGCCGACCAGGGACAGGGAATCGACGGCGACCAGCAAGCGGTGGTGTTCGAGAAATTCGAGCGGTTGGGCCGTACCGACAGCGGGGGTTCGGGGCTTGGCCTCTATATCGCCCGCCGCCTCGCGCGCGCGATGGACGGCGAACTGACGGTCGAAAGCGCACCGGGCCAAGGGGCAAGGTTTACGCTGAGTTTGCCAGCGCGGGATGTGGATTAGGGGTAAGGTCTGTTTGGGGGTGGATTTGAGACATTCCCCTCCCTTTTAGGGAGGGGAGAAGAACGTCCGCAACCGGCCGCTTCCGGCCGCTCCCCTCAGCATCCTTGACTTGATCCGGCAGCCCTCCCGGCAGATACCCCGCCCATCCACTTCATCTGGCCGAGAGACAAACCACGCCGGCCGTCACGACCAACACGCCAAGAAATTTTTGCCACCTCATCTTTTCGTTCAGCACAAATGTGCCGATCAGCGCCGCAAAAACGATACTGGTTTCGCGAATTGCGGAAACGCCGCCCATCGTGCTCCGGCTCATCGCCCACACCGCGATGCAATAGCCGAGCGTGCCCAATATCCCCGCGCCCACGACCAGCGCCCCTTCCTTGCCGCGCGGCAAGCCCGGAGCCCGCCGCCGGATGACGATATAGGACAGGGGAATCAGAACTCCGGCCACCACGGCTTGCCAGGCCGCATAGCTGGTCGCGCGTTCGGACAAGCGGACGCCAAGCCCGTCGACAACCATATAGCTGGCGATGAATATCCCCGTTGCAAAAGCGGCAATGGCCGACTTGCCATCCGGGCGGCCGTTTCCCAGCGTCAACAGGATGATGCCCGACGAGACGAGGAATATTCCCGTCAGACCGGCGGTGTTCGGCAATTCGCCCGCGACCACGGCGGCCGCCAATGTCACCAGCAAGGGCGCGCTGCCGCGGGCGATCGGGTAGACGCTCGACAGGTCCCCGTCGCGATACGCCCTGACCAGAAACAGGCTGTATCCGATCTGGAGTACCGACGACAGGACGAGGTAAGGCCAACTCGCCGTCGCGGGCAGGCCCAAACCAAAGGCGAAGGGCAAGGCCGCTATGGCACCGACCAGACAGATGATTGCAAGCGACCAAAAGCGATCCTGACCGCTCCTGACGATGGCATTCCATACGGCATGGGCAAGTGCCGAAGCGAGAAGCAGGCCGATGACTACCGGAGACATGTCGGCCTTTCGACGTAAAACTTGCCTGAATTTTCGCCCTTTGCGCGATGACGGCAGAAACGACAACCATCTATGTGTTGCCGCGGCCTCAAATGCCCAGCCAGCCGTCATGTCCTATCGCGTCGCGGCGCGTTTCAGCTGCCGGCGCGAACGCCGGCAGCTGAAAGCCTATCCACAGCGCCGCCGAATTAGCAGCGGCGACCGCCGCGATCGACCTCGCGTCCGATCAGCGCGCCGGCGGCGCCTCCGATGATCGTGCCCGGAAGCCGGTCGCCGTACCGGTCGACTTCGCGGCCGAGCAAGGCGCCGGCGGCGCCGCCGACGATCAGCCCCGTGGTTCCGCTGCCCCGCCGGCAATGATAACGACGGTTGCGATAATCGTTGCGGCGGTAGTCACGCCGATAATCGCGGCGGTAGTCGCGCCGATAATCGCGATAGCGATCATTGTCGCGGTGACTGTAATAGGAATGGCGATGGTGCCGGTCACGCGCATCGGCTTCGGCGGGCAGTGCCGCGAGGGCGCTGGCACCGATCAGCGCGGTCAACGCCAGTTTTCTGAGCAGGAACATCCGTTTTCTCCATGTTGGTCCCCGCGGATGAGATTAGGAACATAAAGATGGCGCTTGGCTGAACTGTCAGGGCCGTGCGGCCCGGGGTGCATCGGCTCGGCCAGCTTTCGGGGCGGCTTGCCGCTCGCGATTGATCCCATGCCGCAATCGGCGCAGCATCGCGCCATGACCCTCGCCATCACCCCCAGCGGCCAGGCCTGCGGCGCCCGCGTCACCGGCGTTGACCTGACCCGGCCGCTCGCGCCCGGAACCATCGCCGCAATCCGCGCGGCCTGGCTCGATCATCATGTCCTCGCCTTTCCCGGTCAGAGGATGAACGCCGACGATCTCGAGCGTTTCACCAGCTATTTCGGCGGCTTCGGCGACGATCCCTTCATTCGCCCGATCCCCGGCCGCGATCATATCATCGCGGTGCAGCGCAAAGCCGATGAGACCGCGCCGCTCTTCGCCGAAAACTGGCACAGCGACTGGAGTTTTCAGGCCCGCCCGCCCGCGGGCACCTGCCTCCTCGGCATCACCATCCCGCCGGTGGGCGGCAACACCGAATTTTCGAACCAGCACGCCGCGCTCGACGCGATGCCCGCTCAGCTTCGCGCGCGGATCGAAGGCCTGCAGGCGGTCCATAGCGCCCGTAACGGCTATGCGCCCACCGGCATGTATGGCGCGAACGACAAGGGCCGGAGCATGGATATCCGCTCGGACGACGAAGCGCTCGAGATCCGGCACCATCCCTTCGTCCGCGATCATCCCGAAACCGGGCGCGAGGGCCTGTTCGGCTGCGCGGGTTATATCATCGGCTTCGACGGGCTCGACGACAGCGAGGGCCTGCCCCTCCTCTACGAACTCATCCAGTGGCAGGGGCGCGAGGAGTTTCGCTACAACCACGAATGGGAGCCCGACATGCTCGTCATGTGGGACAATCGCTCGCTGCTCCACCGCGCGACGGGCGGCTACGACGGCCACGACCGCCTGCTTCACCGCACCACCATAGCGGCGTGGGGCGGCGCCTAGGCCTTCGTTTCCTTCGCCAGCGTCGAAACCACACCCCACGCGATCAGCGCCTGCCCCGCAAAATAGAGCGGCCAGACGAGCCAGAGCGTCACGTCCTTCGACAGCACCCCGCCCTCGCCCGCGAAGATAAACAGGTCGCTCGCGAGGAACATCATCGCGCCGATCCCGGTGCGATAGCGTGGAAAGCGGCTGGTCCACGCAGCGGCTGCCATCGCGGCAACGAACAGCGAATAAACCGCGGCGTGCCACCAGCCCGGCTGGGGGCTCAGCATGCCCCAGACGATCGCCAGCGTCGCGGGCATGGTCAGCCAGCCGAGCAGGCGCTGCGACGGCGTCATCTGCGCGCGCCGGTTGATGAGGTAGAGGGTGATCGCGATCAGATGGCCCACTGCAAACGCCAAAGCGCCCGCAATCAGCCCCTTCGCGTCGAGCAGCCAGTCGCCGAGCGCCCCGAAACCGAGCACCGCCGCGATCAGCCAGCCGTTCTTCTCGCGCGCATTGGCCGCCGCCCAAAGCGCCAGCAAGCCGACGCCGCTCGTCTTCCACGCCCAGATCGCCGGACCGTCGAGCCGCTGGAAAACCGCGATAAAAAAACTCACGCCGCCGGCCAAGGCCAGCAGCCATAGCCAGCGCGCGCGATCCCGACCCTCTTCGCTCATCGTCCGCCCCTTTGCATCTTGTCCTGAACCCGCCTAGTGGCCGGCGGATTGGTCGCAAGTCAACGGAAACGGGTAATGAGCCACGACATTCACATCATCGGCGGCGGTCTCGCAGGCTCCGAAGCTGCATGGCAACTCGCGGAGGCGGGCTATCGCGTGCGCCTCTCCGAAATGCGCGGCGCCAATTTGCCCGGGGGTGGCGACACGACCCCCGCGCATCAGGGCGACACGCTCGCCGAGATGGTGTGCTCGAACAGCTTTCGCAGCGACGATGGCGACAGCAACGCCGTCGGCCTGCTCCACCGCGAGATGCGCGCGCTCGGTTCGATCATCATGCGCGAGGCCGACGCCACCAAAGTCCCCGCCGGATCAGCACTTGCGGTCGACCGCGACCTGTTCTCGGGCGGCGTCACCCGCGCACTCGCAAGCCACCCCAACGTCACCATCGTCCGCGAACGCGTCGACACGCTGCCTTCCGAAGGCCTGACGATCGTCGCGACCGGCCCGCTCACCGCTGCATCGCTTGCCGAGAGTATCGGCGCCGCGACCGGCAGGGATGCCCTTGCCTTCTTCGACGCCATCGCCCCGATCGTCTACCGCGACAGCGTCGACATGGACGTCGCCTGGATGGCGAGCCGCTGGGACAAGGTCGGGCCGATCGGCGACGGCAAGGATTATATCAACTGCCCGATGGACAAGGACCAGTATCACGCCTTCGTCCAGGGACTCGTCGACGGCGACAAGACCGAGTTCAAGGATTGGGAGACCAACACCCCCTATTTCGAGGGCTGCATGCCGATCGAGGTGATGGCCGAGCGCGGGCCCGAAACCCTCCGCTTCGGTCCGATGAAGGGCGTCGGGCTCGACAATCCGCGCACCGGCCGCTGGCCCTATGCGGTCGTCCAACTCCGCCAGGACAATGCGCTCGGTACGCTCTGGAACATGGTCGGTTTCCAGACCAAGCTGAAGCACGCCGCGCAGGTCGAGCTGTTCCGCACCATCCCGGGCCTTGAAAAGGCCGAGTTCGCGCGGCTCGGCGGCCTCCATCGCAACAGCTTCATCCGCTCGCCCGAGCTGCTCGACGGCCAGCTTCGCCTCAAATCGGCGCCGCACATCCGCTTCGCGGGGCAGATCACCGGCTGCGAAGGCTATGTCGAAAGCGCCGCGATCGGCCTCGTCGCCGCGCGCTTCGCTATCGCCGAACTCGGCGGGCGCGACCTGCCCCCGCCGCCGCCCGAAACCGCGCTCGGGGCGCTGCTCGGCCATATCACCGGCGGCGCCGATGCGGCGAGCTATCAGCCGATGAACGTCAATTTCGGACTCTTCCCGCCGCTTGCCGAGGACGTGCGCAAGAAGGATCGCAAGCTGGGATACACCCAGCGTGCGGGATCAGCGCTCGCGGGATGGATCAGGATAGCCGAGGGGGTCGCGGCCTGATCGTCGCCCCCGCGAAAGCGAGGCAACGATCAGCAGCGGCACTTGGGTTTCGCCGCCGGCTTCGGTGCCGTTGTGGCAAACTCCGCGCGCGTCAGATCGCCCGACTTGTCGCTGTCGGCACCGGCAAAGCGCTGACCCGTTGCCGCCGCCCATTCCTCGAAGGTCAGCAGATTATTGCCGTCCTTGTCGAGTTTGCGGAACGCCGCGGTGCGCGAGGACATCAGTTCGACGCGGCTGATCCTGTCGTTGCGGTCGCGGTCGAAACGGTTGAAGCGCCTTTCCTCGCGCGACGCCTCTTTCGCGGCGGGCAGCGCCGGCGGCGCCGGTCCGCGCTTCGGCGCGCCGGCGCCCGCGACCGGTATGGCGGGAAGCCCGGGCGGCGGTTCGGGCAGCACCTCTTCTTCGGCGATCTGGCTATAGCCCTTCCATAGGAAGAGTCCGCCGGTGAGCAGCATGGCACTCGCCACGCCGCCGATCAGAAATCGGGAAATCGCCATCCGCCCCTCCGCGCCGGTTGATTGCACTGACTATCATGCTGCGGCGGGCGGCGGCAACAAACGCCGCCATTTTGGCCGCGAATTTTAATCGATCGAGATGTTCAAAATCGACACTTCCATTGCTATATCCGATCAATGCAAAATTACCTGCCGTCGCTCAAACAGATGCAATATCTCGTCGCACTGCACGAGCACGGCCATTTCGGCCGCGCCGCCGACGCGTGCAACGTGACGCAATCGACGCTGTCGGCGGGGATCCGCGAGCTCGAAACCTTGCTCGGCCAAACGCTCGTCGAGCGCACCCGCCGCGTCGTGCGCTTCACGATGCTCGGCAATGCGATCGTCGAAAAGGCGCACCGCGTGCTGCGCGAGGCCGAGGAACTGGCCGATATGGCGGCGGCCGCTGCCGCCCCGCTCGTCGGCGAATTGCGCATGAGCGTGATCCCGACAATCGCCCCCTTCCTGCTCCCCGGGCTGTTGCCGCGGCTGCGGAAGGAGCGGCCGGCGCTGAAGCTGTTTCTTCGCGAAGAACCGAGCGCGCAGGCATGCGAGTCACTGCATCATGGCGCGGTCGATTGCGTGCTGCTCGCGCTTCCTTACGCGTGCGGCGACGTCGAGGCCGAAAACCTGTTCGACGACGCACTGTTCGTCGCCTTCCCGGGCGATCAGGCCGAGGATTTGCCGGCGATGGTCAGCGCCGACCAGCTCGACCCCGCGCAGATGCTGATGCTTGAGGACGGGCATTGCCTGAAGGACCATGCCCTCGCCGCGTGCAACCGCCCCGAATTGCGCGCCGGCGCGCGCATGATGGGCACCTCGCTCCACACGCTGGTGCAGATGGTCGACAACGGCCTCGGCATCACGATGCTGCCGCAAATGGCGATCGAGGCCGGCATCCTCGACCACACCGACATCGACACGCGCCCGCTTGCGTCGGATCATGACTGGCGGACGATCGCACTGGTATGGCGCAAGGGCAGCCCGCGCGGCGAGGAGTTTCAAATGCTCGCGGATATTTTCCGCCAGCATAAGGGGGATTAGCGCGCCGTCGCAAAACCCCGTCATTGCGAGCCCTTCGACTGCCTTGCAGGCGCTCAGGATAAACTCGCGCGTTGCGCGAGCGAAGCAATCCAGAGTAGGCTTAAACCGCCCTGGATCGCTTCGCTTCGCTCGCAATGACGAATTAGTTCACATCCACCGCCCCGCGCGCGCATGATCACCCTCGCGCTGCTCGACCCACGACACGCGCCCATCGGCGAAACTTTCGCGCTTCCACAGCATCACATCGGTCTTCAGCCGGTCGATCAGATATTCGCACGCCGCCAGCGCCTCGGCGCGATGCGGGCTGCTCGCGAGGACAAGGACGATCGTATCGCCGGGTGCCATCGCGCCGATACGGTGGATCAGCGTCAGCGCACCGAGCTTCCAGCGTGCCGCCGCCTGCGTCGCCAGTTCCTCCAGCCCGCCCGCGGTCAGCACCGGATGATGGTCGAGGAACAATTCGGTCAGCCCGTCGTCGCCGCGCACCCGGCCGATGAAGCTGGCGCTCGCACCATGGCCGCCGGCATCGTGCGCGGCCAAAGCACCCGCCACGTCGATCGCGGCCGGCTGAACCGCGACGCGAATCATCCGCCCGTCACTGGAGGAAATAGCGCGATCTCGCGCGCATCGCCGATCGATGCGCCCGCGCCGACCATCGCCCCGCCCAGCGCGGCGCGAATACGCTGCGGCTCGGCAAAGGCGCGGGCCCCGCGTTCGTCGCGCGCCGCGAGCCAGGCGATCAGGTCGCCGACCGTCGCGGCTCCGGCAGGCAAGGCGATCACCTCCTCGGCAACCCCCATCCGCTCGCGCACCCAGGCGAAATAGCTGATCTGCAGCATGACCGGTTCAATCCATATGCTTGAGGCCGACGCGCAGATAGTCCCAGCCGGTGATCAGCGTCAGCACCGCGGCGCCCCACAGCGTCACCAGCCCGACAGTCTTGATCCATATCATCGCCGGCAAGGCACCGGCCAGGATCAAGGCGCCGAACGAGACGAGCTGGAAGGTCGTCTTCCACTTGGCGAGCTGCGTCACCGGCATCGACACTTGCAAGGTCGCGAGAAATTCGCGCAGCCCCGACACGATGATCTCGCGCAGCAGGATCATCAGCGCCGCGATGACGTGATAACCGGTGATGTCGCGGGTAAAGACCAGCAGCAGGATGACCGCCGCGATCATGATCTTGTCGGCGATCGGATCGAGAAAGGCGCCGAGCCGCGACACGATGCCGCGCGAGCGTGCAACATAGCCGTCAAAATAATCGGTAATGCCCATCAGACAGTAGAGGCCGAAGGCGAAGGCATAATCGAATGGCTTCGGCTGGTGCGATCCCTCGGCGACCCCCGGCCACAACAGGAACAACAGGATAGGAACCGCCAATATGCGCGACAGGGTTAAAAGATTGGGAAGGCTCAGCATGATCCCCGTCGACGTGTCCGTTCCAAAATGGGCTTTGACCCTGACTGCCCTACCCGATAAGCCCCCGGGGTCACAACCAGTTTGCCCGATGGGCGAAATGGTATCGGATAGTTGGTTTACAAGATTGGGTTTTCAATGACCGGTTCCTTCGCGCTGATGAAGCAACGCCGGTTCCTGCCCCTCTTCGCGACGCAGTTCCTCAACGCCTTCAACGACAATTTCTACAAGATGGCGATGGTGATCCTCGTCACCTTCACCATCTACAAGGATCCGGAGACCGAGGCGTGGTTCAACGCGCTCGCGGGCGGGCTGTTCATCCTGCCCTTCTTCCTCTTTTCGGCGCTCGCCGGGCAACTCGCCGACAGCACCGACAAGACGCGGATGATCCGCATCATCAAATCGGCCGAAATCTTCATCATGATCGTCGGCGGCATCGGCATCTGGTTCCACCTCGTCCCCGTGATGCTGCTCGCGCTGTTCGCGATGGGGATGCACTCGACCTTCTTCGGCCCGATCAAATATGCGATCCTGCCGCAGCATCTGGAAGAGGATGAGGTGCTCGCCGGCACCGGCTGGGTCGAGGCCGGAACCTATATCGCGATCCTCGGCGGATCGATCGTCGGCGGGCTGACCCCGCCGCATTTCGCCATTCCGGGTATCATTCTCGTTGCCGTGATCGGTCGGATGACCGCCAACTTCGTTCCCGCGGCGCCGCCTGAAAAGGAAGCCGAAGGGCTGGTCATCGACCATAATGTCTTCCGCTCGTCATGGCAGATCGTCAATTCGACGATGCATATTCCGCGGCTGTTCCTCGCGATCGTGTCGATCAGCTTCTTCTGGGCGATCGGCGCCATCCTCGCGGCGCAATTCCCGCCGCTGGTCAAGAATGCGCTCGGCGGCGACAACACCGTCGCGACGCTGTTCACCGCGATATTCTCGGTCGGCGTCGCGATCGGATCGATCATCGTCAACCGATTGCTCAAGGGCCATGTCTCCGCGCGCTATTCGCCGGGGTCGGTGATCGTCATGGGGCTGTTCGTGCTCGACCTCTGGTGGTCGGTCACCCATTGGGTCCATATCGACGGCACGCTGATGAACTGGCGCGAATTCCTGTCGCTGACGGCGGGCGACCGGATCATCCTCGACCTGCTGGGCATCGCTATCGCGGGCGGCATGTTCGTCGTCCCGCTCTACGCCTTCCTGACCACGACCGTTTCCAAATCACAGACCGCGCGAACCGTCGCCGCGAACAATATCGTCAACTCGGGCTTCATGGTCGCGGCGACGCTTTTGCTCAGCGTCCTGATCGGCACCGGGCTGACGATCGACAACACCTTGCTGATGGTCGCGGCGATGTGCCTGGTGTCAGCGCTGCTGGCGTGGAAGCTGCACAAGGCCTGCGATTGAAGGGCTGATCGGGGTTCGGCCAACGGGCTTCGGGGTGGTGAACTGTCATGCATTCAACTCACCTTCGTCATCCACGGAGGAGACCCGTGGCTCTTCCGCCTTGACCCGGGATCCCGCTTGTTTGACGGTAGCACAGGTTTCAACGTCCAGCGGGACCCCGGATCGAGTCCGGGGTGACGAAAAAGAGAATGGCAGCTGCCGCCCGAAACCTACCCTAGATCAAGAACATCATCGTCGCGGTGAAGAAGATCGCGAAGCTTTCCAGAAACAGCCGCAGGTCGCTGCCGCCATTCCAGAAATGCTGCGACACACGATCGCTGACCAGCGCGCGGCGCAATTCGCCCTGCCAGTCGTCCGGCGCGATCATTCGCGCGATGACGAGCTGGCGCGCACCATGCTGGCGGACCCGATTCCGGATATCGATGCGATCTTCGCTGTCCATGCCGGACAAGCTAGGACATCGTTAACGGTCCGGTAAGGTTAAAAAAGGGTTAACGCCGGCAACGTTCCATCACGGGACACAAACCGGGGTATGATTCGGTAATGCGGTGCTTTTCAGAGTCTGTCCTCTAACGCGGCATCGGACGAATGCGGACGCTGCGCTGGTCGCGCGCGCCGGCCTGAAACGGCTTGCACCGCTGCGGCCGCATGCGCGGACCCAGGCAGAAACGCACTTCGTCCAGCCAGCCCTTGTCGTCGATCGCGACCGCGATCATCGGTTCGGCAACCCCCTTGTTCGCGGCGGCGAAAGCGCGGCGGATGCTTCCCGCCGTCTGCGGCTGGGCCGCAAGCTTCTTCATGTCGGGAAAGCGGACGGCGCCGAACATCAGCTCCGAAGCGCGAAAATAGGCGGCGGGATGCGGGCTCATGCACGTCCCATGCTTGGCCCATTCATGCTGGAGCAGCTGCGCCGAGGGCGTCATGCACATATGGCGGCGCAGCACCGGCTGCGGCACGATCTTCGCGGGGCGGCACCATTGCGGATAGCCCGGGTTCGCCGCCTCGGGCCACAGGCCGTGCAGTACCCAGCCGAAACGGCCATTGTCGCCCGCACATTGGAAACGGTCGCGCGCGTCCTTCGGATTGCGGACGGTCGCGCAATGCTGCGGCGACCAGCTCATGGCTAACAGATAACCGGCGATCGGCGGCTTGCGCACCGGCTCGCCGCGCCGCGGTTGCTCTAGGCGCGGAACTGCAACCCGGTCGGGAAGTTTGCAAGCCAAAGCCTGGGCAGCGGCGGCGGTGGGCGCGAGGAGCAGCGCAAGGACGGCGCCGGATATGACCCGTCGCCCCCACGCAGGCGGGGGCCGCTGGCAAGGTAGAGCAAGGTCGATTGCGGCCCCCGCCTGCGCGGGGGCGACGGGCAAATCAAGCCAGCGCAAAATCGAGCCCGATATCGGCGGCGGGCGCCGACTGGGTCAGGCGGCCGACCGAAACATAGGTCACGCCTGTCTCGGCGATCGCGCGGATCGTGTCTAACCGCACCCCGCCCGATGCCTCGGTCGGGACGCGTCCAGCGACGAGCGCGACCGATTCGCGCAAGCCCGCCAGGTCCATATTGTCGAGCAGCAGGTGCGTCGCCCCGGCGCCAAGCGCGCCCACGACCTGATCGACGCGGTCGACTTCGACGATGATGTTTTCGATTCCCGCATCGACCGCGCGGCGCACCGCTTCCTCGACCGATCCGGCGACCGCGACATGATTGTCCTTGATCATCGCTGCATCCCACAGGCCCATGCGATGATTCGTCGCGCCGCCCATCCGCGTCGCATATTTTTCGAGCACCCTGAGGCCCGGAATCGTCTTGCGCGTGTCGAGCAGCACCGCGCCCGTCCCGGCGATCGCATCGACATATTCGCGCGTCATCGTCGCGATTCCCGACAGATGCTGGACCGTGTTGAGCGCCGATCGCTCGGCGGTCAGCATCGCGCGCGCCTTGCCCGACAGGCGGATCAGGTCGGTGCCGGGCGCCACCTGTACGCCCTCTTCGACCAGAATTTCGATCTCCATGACAGGATCGAGCGCGCGAAAGAAACTTGTCGCGATCGGCAGCCCCGCGACGGTGATCGCATCGCGGCTGTCCATCACCCCGTCGAAACGCGCCTCGGCCGGGATCGTCGCCATCGACGTGACGTCGCCGCCAGCCCCCAGATCCTCAGCCAAAGTGGCGCGGACAAAGGCATCGAGGTCGAAGTCGGGGAGCGTAAAATCGGTCATGCCGTCCGCGATAAAGACTGCCCCGCGCAAATCAACTTGACGTTTACGTCAACTGTCGCTGACATGGGTGCAAATAACGAATTGGAGAGGTCCCCATGCAATCCCCCATCTGCGCGATGCTCGACATCGAATTTCCGCTGCTCGCCTTTTCGCACTGCCGCGACGTCGTCGTCGCGGTGTCGAAAGCCGGCGGCATGGGTGTGTTCGGTGCCGCATCGCTGCCACCCGAACGGCTCGAGGAGGAACTGGCGTGGATCGACGCGCATATCGGCGGCCGCCCCTATGGCGTCGACCTGATCGTTCCCAACAGCTTTGCGGGCAAAGGTGAGGAAAAAGCTCCGTGCCCGGCGATCCCCGAAGAGCACAAGGCCTTCATCGCGAGCCTGCTCGAAAAGCACGGTGTCGACAGCAACAGCGTTGGCGGCGTCTCCTCCAGCCTTGGCGACAATATGAGCGACGCCGGCGCCGCCGCGCTGCTCGAAGTCGCCTTTCGCCATCCGATCAAGCTGATCGCCAATGCGCTGGGTGTCCCGCCGCCGCTGATGCTCGAACTCGGCAAGCGCCACGATGTCCCGGTCGCGGCGCTCGTCGGTACGCGCGACCATGCGCTGACGCAGGTGCGCGCCGGCGTCGACATCCTGGTGGTCGCGGGCGGCGAGGCCGGCGGTCACTGCGGCGAGGTCGCGACGATGGTGCTGGTCCCCGAGGTTGCGGCCGCGGTCGCGGCGGTCGGCGCCGACACGCCGATCCTCGCCGCGGGCGGCATCGTCACCGGGCGCCAGATGGCGGCGGCGATGGCGATGGGCGCGCATGGCGCCTGGACCGGATCGGTGTGGCTCACCACCGCCGAGGCCGAAACCAATCCGGTGGTGAAGGAGAAGATGCTGGCCGCCTCGTCGCGCGACACGGTGCGGTCGAAGAGCCGGACGGGCAAGCCGTCACGCCAGCTCCGCTCGCCATGGACCGACGCATGGGAGGCCGAAGGCGCGCCGAAACCGCTGCCGATGCCGCTCCAATCGCTGGTCAGCGAGCCCGCGCTGCGCAAGGTCGATAAATTGTCCGAAGTCGGTCATGAAGGCGCCAAAACGCTCGCAACCTATTGGGTCGGCCAGGGCGTCGGGCTGATGAACGAAGCGATGGGCGCCGGGCAGGTCGTCCAGTTGTTCAAGACCGACTGGATCGCCGCCTGCGAAAGGCTGAACGGCTTCATCGGCGACTAGAAAAAAATCCCCGCCGAAGCAGGGATTTTCACGTCAGGCAACCGTCGCCTTGACGATCTTGCCGGGTTCGCGCGGCGGCTCGCCCTTGGGCAGGGCATCGACATTCTCCATGCCTTCAATCACTTCGCCCCAGACGGTGTACTGGTTATCGAGGAAGCGTGCGTCGTCGAAGCAGATGAAGAACTGGCTGTTCGCGCTGTTCGGGTTCTGCGCCCGCGCCATCGAGCAGACACCGCGGACATGCGGTTCGCTGCTGAATTCCTGCGGCAGGTCGGGAAGCTGGCTGCCGCCCATGCCGGTACCCGTCGGATCGCCGCCCTGCGCCATGAAGCCGGGGATCACGCGGTGGAAGACGACATCGTCGTAAAAGCCTTCGCTGGCGAGGCTCGTGATCCGCTCGACATGCTGCGGCGCGAGGTCGGGGCGAAGGCGGATGACGACGTCGCCGGTCGACAGCGAAAGGGTGAGGGTCTGGTCTGCCATGATAAGCTCCTGCATTGGGGATTTGGCGGTGCCATAGCGAGGCGCGCCGCCAAAGCCACGCATTAATTGCCGATCCCCCCCGCCCGCCGTTGCCATATCGAGAAGGCGGGCCTAGGGGGAGGCACGGCCCGCCGGGCGCTTTGCCGGCACGAGACAGGGAGGACCGCGCGATGGACAAACGCGAAGACTCCCCGCCCCCCAATGACGAGGCCATCATCGACGATCGCGACCCCGAACGCGATTCGAACATGCGCGAGGCGGCAACCGAACTCGACGAGGACGACCGGCTGAAGCCCGAATTCGTCCGCGACGTCATCGAGCTTGCCGAGGCCGGCGAAAGCGAGGCCGCGCGCGAACGGGTCGGCCGCCTGCACCCCGCCGACATCGCCGACCTGTTCGAACTCGCGCGCGCCGACGAACGCCCGATGCTCGCCGCCGTGCTCGGCGACATGCTGTCCGCCGACGTGCTGGCGGAAATGAACGATTATGTGCGCGAAGAACTAATCGATCTTCTCGCGCCGGAGCAAGTGGCCGAACTCGCCTCCGAACTCGATACCGACGACGCCGTCGCGATCATCGAGGACATGGAGGCCGACGATCAGCAGGCGGTGCTCGAGGCGATGGAGCCCGAGGATCGCGCCGCGATCGAGGACGCGCTGTCGTTCCCGGAGGAATCGGCCGGTCGCCTGATGCAGCGCGACCTCGTCGCGGTACCCGAACATGCAACCGTCGGCGACGTCATCGACCGGCTGCGCGAAGACACCGACCTGACGAGCGACTTCTGGGAAATCTTCGTCGTCGATCCGATGCATAAACCGGTCGGCACCTGCCAGCTCAGCTGGATTCTGCGTACCCCGCGCGATATCGCGATCAGCGATGTGATGAAGCGCGAGCAGACACTGATCCCGATCGACATGGATCAGGAAGAGGTTGCGCTGCGCTTTCAGAAATATGCGCTCATCTCGGCGGCGGTCATCGACAAGTCCGGTCGCCTCGTCGGCATGATCACGGTCGACGACATCGTCCACATCATCCAGGAAGAGGCGGGCGAAGACATATTGCGCCTGTCGGGCGCCGGCGACGGCGACATCAACGAGCCGATCATCATGACGATCCGGACCCGCTTGAGCTGGCTGGTCGTCAACCTCGGCACAGCGATGCTGGCAGCGTCGGTCGTCGGCTTCTTCGAGGGCGCGATCGCCAAATTCGCACTGCTCGCGGTGCTGATGCCGATCGTTTCCGGAATGGGGGGCAACGCGGGAACCCAGACGCTGGCCGTCACGGTGCGCGCCATCGCGACCAATCAGCTCACCGCATCGAATACGTTGCGCATGATCTTGCGCGAATTCCGCATTGCAGCGGTGAACGGCCTGACGCTTGGCATCTTGATCGGCACCGGAACCGCCTTGATTTTCGGGAATCCGTTGCTCGGTATCGTCATCGCATCGGCGATGCTGATCAACAATCTGGTCGCCGGCCTCGCCGGCATATTGGTGCCGGTGACGCTCGACCGGTTCGACGTCGATCCGGCGGTGTCGTCGGCGGTCTTCGTGACGACCCTGACCGACATCATGGGCTTTTTCTCCTTCCTGGGGCTCGCGGTGCTGAGCGGCCTCACGGCGATGAGCTAAGCCAAATCGTTGAAACGCAAGCGATTCAAAAGAATCGCGAAAAAAAGTTCATCGCTGCGATTTTTTTCGGGAACTTATCCGCCAGCATGGTCGTTTCCCTTTCGAGCAGCGATCATCGCCCCCCCGCAGCGCTGCTCAGCAACATTGGCCCGGCCCGCATTCCCTCCCCCCCCTCGAAAGCGTGCCGGGCCATTTTGCACTCTGGAACGACGACTAAGGTGACGAACGATGACAAGTTTTCGCGCAATCCTCCTGGCATTGATGGCAAGCTTTCTGGTCGCTGGCTGCAATACCGTTAAGGGAGCTGGCCGCGATATCGAGTCGGTCGGTCAGGCTGGCAGCGACGCCATTCATTGACCGGGTTCTGACCCGCTTACCCCCAAATTGACTATCAGACCTCTTCAAGAGGTTCGACAGGCGCCGCTTCGGCGCCTGTTTTGCGTCGGCGCTGGGTGAACCAGATCGCGAACAGCGATAGTTCGTAAAGGAACACCAACGGCACCGCGAGCAGCAGCTGGCTCAATATGTCGGGCGGGGTGAATACCGCCGCGATCGCAAACGCCGCGACGATCATGTACCGGCGCGCCGAGACGAGCTGTTCGCGCGTCACCAGCCCCGATCGTTCGATCAGCATCAGCAGGATCGGCAGCAGGAATGCGATGCCGAACGCCATGATGAACTGCATGATGAAGCTCAGATAATTGCCAACCGACGGCAGTGCTTCTTGCGTGATCCCGCCAATATTGCCCTGATAGCCGAGCAGGAATTTGAGCGCGATCGGAATGGTGATGAAATAGGCGAAGCTCGCGCCGATCGCGAACAGCATCGGGGTTGCCAGGATGAAGGGCAGCAGCGCCCTCTTTTCCTGGCGGTAAAGCCCGGGTGCAACGAATTTCCACAACTGGTTCGCGATTACCGGAAAAGCGATCATCGTCGCTGCGAACAGCGCGACCTTGATCTCGACGAAAAAAGCCTCGAACAGCTGGGTGTAGATTAGCTTACCCTGCCCCGCGCGCACGAGCGGCTGGACAAGGATGCCGAAAATCGGTCTCGCGAAATAGAGGCAGACGCCAAAGGCAATGCCGATCGCAAGCAGCGATTTCAAAAGCCGCGAACGCAGTTCGATCAGATGGTCGAGGAGCGGCATCTTGCCGCCAGAGCCATCTTCGTCCTGAGCTGTCGCCGGCGCGTCTTCGGTCATGGCAGCGGCCCGTCTTTCGGCGGAACGACATGGGTTTCGGTCGTTTCGGGCGTTTCGGGCCTGGTTGCCGCAGCCGCCTGATCCGCATCTTCGGCTTCGCCCCCCGATGATGGCGCGCTCGTCGCGGGGCTCGCCGGCTTTGGATCATTGCCGTCGATGCGGGGAAATTCGCGCATGATCGCGTCATTCTGCTCGCGCCACTGTTTCTCCAGTTCCTCGAGCTCGGCCTCGCGCATCATCGTATCGAGTCCGGCGCGAAAATGACGCGCCATACCGCGCGCCTTGCCGACCCACTTGCCGACAAAGCGCATCGCTTTCGGCAAATCCTTGGGGCCGATGACGACCAGGGCCACCACCACGACGAGCAACAACTCGGTGGGCGCAACATCGAACATCGCTTACTAATTCCCCCGCAAGCGGACGTCGGTCAGAGCTTGTCGTGCTCGTTCGTCGGCGTCGACATCGGGGTCGTATCGGGTGCGCGCTGGCCCTCGATATGCTTTGGCGGCAGCGGCGCATCGTCGTCGTCGGCCATGCCCTTCTTGAAGCTTTTGAAACCCTTGGCGACATCGCCCATCATGTCCGAAAAGCGGCCCTTGCCGAACAGCAGCAGGACGAGAATCCCGACCACCAGCCAGTGCCAGATGCTGAAGCTACCCATCTATCGTCTCCTTGAAGGGCCCATCTAGGCGTCTTCGCCGTCTTTTACTAGGTCCAGCTCTCCTATCGCTTCCTCGAAAGCAAGGTCGACTGGATCGAGCAGGCCCGCCGCACGCAAATCTTCGATTCCCGGCAGGTCCTTGCGGCTCGTGAGGCCGAAATGTTGCAGAAACGCGTCGGTGGTCTTGTAGATCAGCGGCCGCCCGGGCACCTCGCGCCGTCCTGCCGGCGCGATCCATTCGGCCTCCATCAACACATCGAGCGTCCCCTTCGATGTCTGGACGCCGCGGATCGCTTCGATCTCGGCGCGACTCACCGGTTCGTGATAGGCGACGATCGCGAGGACTTCCGACGCCGCGCGCGACAGCTTGCGCGGATCGTCGCGTTCGCGGCGCAGCAGATGCGCGAGGTCGGCCGGGGTCTGGAAATGCCAGTGCCCGCCGCGCTCGACCAGTTCGATCCCGCTCCCCGCATGACGCGCGGCGATCGCCTGAATGATCGCGCGAATTTCGCCCGGCGTCTTTTCGTCGCCGAGACGCCCCGCAATCTGCCGTGCGTCGAGCGGTTCGTCGCTGGCAAACAGCATCGCCTCTATCGCGCGTTCGAGGTCGTCGATCGGATTCATGCGGACGCTGCCTTCAGATAAAGCGGTTCGAACGCCCCGTCCTGTTTCAGGTCGACGCGCCCCTGCCGGGCGAGTTCCAATGCCGCGACGAAACTCGACGCGATCGCCGAGCGGCGCAAGGGACCTTGATAGTCGGACGGCAGGAATTCGGAAAGCTCGGCCCAGTCGAGCTTCACTCCGATCAGCCGCTGCAGATGGTGGAGCGCGGCATCGAGCGTGACCACCGGCCGCCGTGCGACCATATGGACCACCGGTTCGGTACGCAATTTGACCTGCCCATAGGCAGACAGCAAATCGTAAAGACTGGCATCCCAGCGGCGCAGCTTGACGTCGTGCAGCCCTTCGGGCTTTGGACGCAGAAAAACGTCGCGGCCGACGCGGTCGCGCGCGAGCAGCCGCGCCGCCGCCTCGCGCATCGCCGCCAGCCGCTGGAGCCGGAGTTGCAGGCGCAGCGCCAGTTCGTCGGGCGAGGGATCCTCGGCCGGATCCTTGGGTAGCAGTAACGCCGATTTGAGATAGGCAAGCCATGCCGCCATCACCAGATAGTCGGCGGCGACTTCGAGTTTCGCGCGCATCTCGGCGATGAAGGTCAGATATTGCTCGACGAGCGCCAGAATTGAAATCTGCCGGAGATCGACCTTCTGGCTGCGCGCGAGTGTCAGCAGCAGGTCGAGCGGCCCTTCCCAGCTTTCGAGACTGAGTTGCAGCGCATCGTCGCGCTCCACCGTCGGTGCCACTTCGAAATCGAGCGGCAATTCTTCCATCAGGCGATCGCCAGCAAGGCGTCGCGCTGGTCGACCAGCGTCGCGAACTGGCGCGGGTCGTGCGCCCCGACGATGCGGTCCATCGCGCCCTCGAGCCGCGCGAGCGATATCGTGCTGATCGGATCGAGCGCGCCCGCGATGCCGACCATGTCGTCCATCTTGCCCCAGCAGTTGAGCGCGATGTCGCATCCCGCGGCGATGGCATCGGCGGCGCGCGACGGCACATCCCCTGACAGCGCCTTCATGTCCAGGTCGTCGGTCATCAGCAGGCCATGGAAGCCGATCCGCTGGCGAATCACGCTATCGATGACCGTCGATGACAATGTCGCGGGGCGATCCGGGTCCCACGCGTTGAACACGACATGACAGGTCATCGCCATCGCCGCATCGCGGAGCGCCGCGAAGGGCGCGAGATCGGTCTGGAGATCGCGGTCGAGCGCCGCCACGACGGGCAGCGCCTCGTGCGAATCGGCCATCGCGCGGCCGTGCCCGGGGATATGCTTGACGATCCCGACGACCCCGCCGGCCTGAAGCCCGCTGAGGATCGCGCGGCCGAGTGCGGCAACGCGCATCGGTTCGCTGCCGAGCGCGCGGTCGCCGATGACATCGCTTGCCCCCGGCTGACGCACGTCGAGCAACGGCAGGCAATCGACCGTAATCCCGACCTCGGCGAGCATGACGGCGAGCGCCATGGCGTTAAGCCGTGCCGCCTCGATCGCGCTCGCCGGCGCGCGCTCGTACAACGCGTCGAACGCGGCGCCGCTCGGAAAATCGGGCCATTCCGGCGCTTTCATCCGCGCGACGCGGCCACCTTCCTGATCGATCAGGATCGGCAAATTGCTGCGTCCGTCGAGCGACCGCAAATCATCGGTCAGCCGCCGCACCTGCTCGCGGTTTTCGATATTGCGGCCGAAGAGAATATAGCCTGCGGGATCGCTGTCGCGAAAGAATGCGCGTTCGTCGTCGGTCAGCATCAGGCCCGACAGGCCAAAGATTGCCGGTATCATTGTGCGTCAACCTTCCTCGGCCGACACCCCCTCGTGCGACGACCAGTGCGCGCATGATGGCATGGCGCGGTTACCGAACCAATCACCGCTGCGGCCAAGCGGGCGGAATCAGCGGACGATGACGCAATTTTCGCCGGCAACACGCAATTTCCCACATAAATTCGCGGCGTTGGCGGCCGATCCTGCCGAAACGCGCAGGCGATAGACCTTGCCGCTGCCCACCGTTGCCGGCGACACCGATTGGCCGTGATCGGCCAGATACGCAAAGCGCTTCGAAAGGTTGGCCCACGCTTTCCCTGCCGCCGCCTCGCTGCTGAACGCGCCGAGCTGGATCATCGCGCCGCCCGATGCGGCCGGGACATCTTTCGCTGCAACAGCGGTCTTTACCGAGGTGGCCGCGGGCATGGATTTGCCCTTTTCGGCCGAGGCGGAACGGACAGCGTCGGCCTTCGCGGCAGCCGCCTTGTCCGCCGCGGCCTTTTTGGCGGCCTTGGCGGCTGCTTCGCGTTCTTCCGGCGTCACCGCGGGTTCTTCGGGCATGCGGCTCGGATCGACCTTGCCGCCGGGTTCGGCGCCCTCGCTCGCGGCGAAGCTCGCATCGCCCTCACCCTCGAACGTCTTGGAAGCATCGTTCTTGGGCGGAACCTTGTAATTCCCCTGCTGCGCCGCGATCAGTTCGCCCTGCCCGCGCGCGCCGCCATTCTGGATCCACCACAGGCCGCCGAGCACCGCGCCGATCAACAACAGCCCGCCGAGCACCATCACGAGCAAACGGACCGGCGACACTTCGCCATCCTCGTCATAATCGTCGGCTGCTTCGAGCCAGGGCAGCCGGTCTTCGTCTTCGAGCCCCAGTCCGGCGTCGCCCTGCCCCTTGCTGTCGTCGGCCATCACACCATCTCCTCGAGCGCCTCGACCCCCATCAGGTGCAACCCGTTCCGGATTACCTGCCCGATTCCGTCGGCCAAATAAAGCCGCGTCGCGGTCAATTCGCTATCGTCGGCAATGATGACGCGTGCCTCGGGCCGATCATTGCCCATATTCCACCAGGCATGGAACGCCGCGGCCACCTCTCCCAGGTAAAAGGCGATCCGGTGCGGTTCGCGCGCCGCGGCCGCCGATTCGACGATCCGCGGGAATTGCGCGAGCAGTTTGACGAGGCCGAGTTCATGCGCGTCGAGCCGCGCCGGATTGGGCGCTGCGGCTGCGATGCCCGCATCGGCAAGCTTGCGCTTCAGCGATGCGATCCGCGCATGCGCATATTGGACGTAGAAGACCGGATTGTCGCGCGACGCCTCGACCACCTTGGCAAAGTCGAAGTCCATCTGCGCGTCGGCCTTGCGGGTCAGCATCGTGAAGCGCACGGCATCCTTGCCCACCTCGTCGACGATATCGGCGAGGGTGACGAAATTGCCTGCGCGCTTCGACATCTTGAACGGTTCGCCATTCTTGAGCAGCCGGACCATCTGGACCAGCTTGACGTCGAACTTCTTCTTGCCCTCGGTCAGCGCGGCGACCGCCGCCTTGATCCGCTTGACCGTCCCCGCATGGTCGGCGCCCCAGATGTCGATCAGCTCGTCGGCATTCTCGCTCTTTTGGAAATGATAGGCGAGATCGGCGCCGAAATAGGTCCAGCTGCCGTCCGACTTCTTGATCGGGCGGTCCTGGTCGTCGCCGAACTTCGTCGAGCGGAAGAGCGGCAGTTCGACCGGCTCCCAATCTTCGGGCGTCTCGCCCTTCGGGGCTTCCAGCACGCCGTCATAGACCAGATCATGCGCGCGGAGCCATTTTTCGGCAGCGGCGGGCTTGCCGGCGGCCTGCAGCTCGGCCTCCGACGAGAAAAGATCATGATGGATGCCGAGCTTGGCGAGGTCGGCGCGGATCATGTCCATCATCGCGCTCACCGCTTCGGCGCGGAACAGGCCGAGCCACGCGCTTTCGGGAGCGCCGACGAAGCGGTCGCCATATTCGGCCGCCAACTTGCCCGCGACGGGAATCAGATAATCGCCGGGATAAAGCCCCTCGGGGATCGCGCCAATATCCTCGCCGAGTGCCTCGCGGTAGCGCATATGGACCGATCGCGCGAGGACATCGACCTGCCCGCCGGCGTCGTTGACATAATATTCGCGGATGACGTCGTGCCCGGCATATTCGAGCAGCGCGGCGAGCGCGTCGCCGACGACCGCACCGCGGCAATGGCCGACGTGCATCGGGCCGGTCGGATTGGCCGAAACATATTCGACATTGACGCGCCGCCCGGCGCCCGTCGCCGAGCGGCCATAATCGCCGCCCTGCCCATGGATCAGTGCGAGCTCGCTGCGCCAGCTGTCGTCGGCGAGGCGCAGATTGATGAATCCGGGGCCCGCCACGCTCGCCTCGGTCACTTCGTCGATCGCGCCGAGCTCGATGACGAGCAAGTCGGCGAGCGCGCGCGGGTTCATGCACGCGGGCTTCGCGAGCACCATCGCGGCGTTGGTCGCGACATCGCCGTGCGCGGGATCGCGCGGCGGTTCGACGCTGATCGCGCTGCGGTCGAGCCCGGCCGGCAGGGCATTTTTGGCGGCCAGCGCGTCGAGCACGGCGCCGATATGGTCGGAAAAACGGCTGAACAGGGTCACGGCTGGGCCTATCTTCGGTCAAATGGAGCTGGAGCGCGCCCTATCGCAGCTTGGGCAACGCGAAAAGCCCTGCGCCGCCGGAAAAGCGTCGCAGGGACACATTGCGAACGGCGCAAGGAAAGCGCCGCCGCGCGCCTTATCGTCGGACGTTATATTCGAGCTGTTCCTGCGTCAGCTGGAAGCCGATCAGCAGCTCAAAACTCGCCCGCTGCACCGCGGCGCGCACTTCGGGGAGGCTGAGCGGATCGATCGCCGCGTCCTGGTCACCCGCCTTGCGCTTGCGCGTGATGCGTTCCTGGATGTCGGCGGGCAGCGTCGATGCCGCACGGTCGACATAGGCCGAAGCCTGGCCACGGCCGGTGCCGCGCGTTTGCCCGTCGGCGAAATTGATGGTCACATTGCTGAGCCGTTTGGCGACGACGACGGTCCCCCCCTGCAGGACGGTTGCGAAATAAGGCAGGGTGACCGTGCGGGCGGGGCCGGCGTCGCGGCGTGTGGCGACGACATCGAAATTCGCGAGCTGATAGACTTTTTCGCCGGTGTCATTGCACTGCGGCGTGACATTGGTGATCGTCGCAACGACGTCGATCGCGCTCGCATCGCGGCTGGTCGCGGGGTCGAACAGCGTAACGTCACCCGTTTGCAGCGGCACGGCCACCGACGGACAGGCGCTGCGCGTCGAGGTAATGCCGACGCCGCCGCTGACGTCGATCTCATTATCTTTCGCGCAGCCCGCCACCGTCGCCATGGCTGCCGTTCCGCACAGCATGACCAGGAACTTACGCGACGAGGACGAAATGGACATCATGATAAACGGCTTTCCAAAACTGGCGCGCCAAAGTGGCTCAGGCGCGTCGGAACGATTGTCCCAAGCTCCATGCGCGCCGCTTCTTATCGGTGCGATGAACGCGGCGCAACACGGACGAAGCCGCTTTACCGCATAGCGCTTGCTGCGCTAGAGCGCCGGCACGATGAACGCACCGCATGACATCGCGCCCGAAAGCGAAGGCGAAACGGCAGAACTCAAGGTTTTGATAGCCGCGCCGCGGGGTTTCTGCGCCGGCGTCGACCGCGCGATCCGTATCGTCGAGCTGGCGATCGAGCGCTTCGGCGCGCCCGTCTATGTCCGGCACGAAATCGTCCACAATCGCTATGTGGTGGAATCGCTCAAGGCCAAGGGCGCGATTTTCGTCGAATCGCTGGGCCAGGTTCCCGACGGTGTTCCGGTCGTTTTCAGCGCCCACGGCGTCCCCAAGGCGGTGCCAGCCAAAGCCGAACTGCGCGGGCTCGATTATATCGACGCGACCTGCCCGCTGGTGTCGAAGGTCCACCGCCAGGCCGAGCGCGCGAACGAAGCCGGCCGCCATATCATCTTCATCGGCCATGCCGGACATCCAGAGGTGATCGGGACGTTGGGCCAGCTTCCCGATGGCGCGATGACCTTGGTCGAATCGGTCGACGATGTCACCGCGCTTGCCCCCGCCGATCCCGACATGCTGTCCTTCCTGACCCAGACGACGCTGTCGGTCGATGACACGCGCGACATCGTCGCCGCGCTTCAACACCGTTTCCCGGCGATCAGCGGGCCACGCGGCGAAGACATCTGCTATGCCACGTCGAACCGCCAGCAGGCGGTGAAAGCGATTGCCGGTCGATGCGACCGGGTGATCGTGATCGGTGCCCCCAATAGTTCGAACAGCGTCAGGCTGGTCGAGGTCGCCGAGCGCATGGGCACCCCCGCGCATCTTGTCCAGCGCGGCGAAGACATCGACCCGGCATGGCTGCGGGACATCGGCACGCTTGGCGTTACCGCGGGCGCCAGCGCCCCCGAAGAACTCGTCCGCGAAGTGATCGATGCCATCGCGGCATATCGTAACATCAGCGAGGACATCGTTGTCACGGCCGAGGAAAATATGATCTTCAAACTGCCCCGCGGGCTCGAGCCGGCAACCAGCTGATGGCCGTCTATACCGAGGTCGATCCCGACGATCTGGCCGCACTCGTCGCCCGCTACGACATCGGCACCGTCCTGTCGTGCAAAGGGATCGCCGAAGGGGTCGAAAACAGCAATTTCCTGCTCGAAACGACCGGCGGGCGCTTCATTCTGACGCTCTATGAAAAGCGCGTGCAGGCCGGCGACCTTCCCTTTTTCGTCGACCTGCTGGGCCATCTCGCAAAGGAAGACTGCCCCGTCCCCGCGATGATCCGCGATCGCGAAGGTGAAGCGATCCAGCAGATTTCGGGACGCGCCGCCTGCATCATCCAGTTCCTGTCCGGCATATCGCTGACCCACCCGACGCCCGAACAGTGCGCGGCGGCCGGCGGCGCTCTGGGCGCAATGCACCGGAGTGCCGCGAATTTCGTCAGCACACGCGAAAACAGCATGGGGCACCGTCACTGGCGCGCCGTCGCCGACGCGACCGGCGATCTCGACGCCGTCATCCCGGGCCTGCAATCGGTCGTCGACGACGAACTTGCATGGCTCGACGCCAACTGGCCCGCCGACCTTCCGGCACATGTCATTCACGCCGACCTGTTTCCCGACAACGTCCTGATGCTGGGCAACCGCGTGACCGGCCTGATCGACTTCTATTTCGCTGCGACCGATTTCCGTGCCTATGACGTGGCGATCACCCATGCGTCATGGACCTTTTCGACCGACGGCACGTGCTGCGACCATGCTCGCGCCGCGGCGCTGATGCGCGGATATGTACGAGAAATTGCGCTGTCGGACGCCGAAATCGCGGCGCTGCCACTGCTCGCGCGCGGGGCATCGCTGCGCTTCTTGCTGACGCGGGCGCACGACTGGGTCCACACGCCGGCCGACGCGCTCGTCACGCGCAAGGACCCGGCACCCTTTCTGAACCGCCTGCGCTGCTATCAGGCCAAAGACGCCGCCAGCCTGTTTTCCGCCGCATGAGCGATGCGCCGACAAAGACGGTGATCGTCGCGACCGACGGCGCGTGCAAGGGCAATCCCGGCCCGGGCGGCTGGGGCGCGGTGCTCCGGTGGGGCGATGTCGTGAAAAAATTGTCGGGCGGCGAACCCGACACGACGAACAACCGCATGGAGCTGATGGCAGCGATCGAGGCGCTCGCGGCGTTGAAACGCCGTTGCCGCGTCGAACTGTCGACCGACAGCATCTATGTTCGCGACGGCATCACCAAATGGGTGTTCGGCTGGCAGAAGAACGGCTGGAAAACCGCCGCCAAAAAGCCCGTCGCCAACGCCGATCTGTGGCAGCGCCTGGTCGCCGAGGCGAAGCGGCACGATATCGAATGGCTGTGGGTCAAGGGCCACGCCGGCCACGGCGACAACGAAATCGCCGACCAGCTCGCGAGCGACGCCGCGCTGGCCGTCGCGCGGGCGCGCTGAACGCCCGCGCGGCGTGCCTCATTCGGCGTCGCGCACTTCGGCACCCGGGCCGTTCTTGAGGATCGATTCGATCGCATTCTTGGCCGACGCCTTGCTCGAATAGCCTTCGGTCCAGAAGATCGGTTCGCTGTTATATTTGAAATAGGCGACGTACTCGCCGGCCTTGTTCGTCTTGATCTCGAAATAATGGGCCATGAAACCTCCGGTGCAGGAGTCGCCGGAACAGGCGACCGGAACCGAATTTACGCCGCCGCCACGCGCGCGCAAGCCGTCACGCGAAACGCGTCGGCGCAAAGGACGCAGGGTCGATCGCGCCGATCGCTCCGTACGGCGCCGGTGCGCCCAGCTCTGCCGCGAGAAGCGCCGAGATCGCGGGGGCGGTCTGGATGCCCACCCCGCCCTGTCCGGCGCACCAGATGAAGGCCGGTTCGCGGCCGTCGGCGCCAAAGACGGGCATGCGATCGGGCGCAAAACTGCGCAGTCCCGCCCATTTGCGCTCGACCATCGCGATGGGCCAGTCGACCACCGATTGCAGCCGGTCGATGGCGAGTGCGACGTCTATTTCATCGGGCGCCGCATCGCATGCAGGCGACGGCGTTTCGTCGTGCGGGCTGAGCCAGATTCGCCCCTCGCTTTCGCCCTTGAAATAGAATTCGCTGCCGACATGGACGACGAGCGGCAGGTCGGCAGGCACCGGAACGCCGAGCCGTAGCTGGAGGACGGTCCGGCGGAGCGGCCGGATGCCCAGCGGCGTAACGCCGCATGCGGCGGCAACCTCGTCGGCCCAGGCACCGGCTGCATTGACGATCAGGGCGGCGCGGATCGTTCCCGCACCGGTTTGCACCTCCCAGCCGTCGCCGGCGCGCCGCGCTGCCGTGAGCGGTGCGCGCGTTACAACGGTCGCCCCCGCCCGCCTTGCCGCCCGCAAATAGGCGGCGTGCAACGCACCGACGTCGATATCGCGGCATGCCGGTTCATAGGCGGCTTCGGTCCACTCGGGGCGAAGGCCGGGAATTTTGCGGGCCACCTGGGCACCCGCGAGCCGGGTCACATCGACATCTTTCGCGGAAAATTCGGCGACAAACGCATCGACCGCCGAAGCCTCGTCATGCCGGCCTAGCGTCAGCGCGGTACGCGGCAAGAGGAAGCCGCGGTCCGAAAATTCAGGCGGCGGATTGTCGAGCACGGCGAATGATGCGGCGGAGAGCGGCTGCACCCCGGCCCCACCATAGCTTTCGTGCCAGAAAGCCGCCGAACGGCCCGTCGCGTGGCGCCCGGGCATATCCTCCGCTTCGATCATGACGACACCGCGATGGGGAGCGAGCGCCGCAGCCAGGCTGGCGCCGGCGATTCCGGCGCCGACGATCAGGACATCGGTGGATGAAGGCAGTGCGGCGATCATGGGCGCCCGCATATCCGCTGGCCAGCGGAATGCAAGCCGCGCGCTCCGCCCCGGATGGTTACGCTTTGGTAAGCCATCAAGACTATAGGAAAGCCGATGGAAAACGGCCCAGCCTCTCTTGCTTTGATGGCCGTTCTGGCCGCGCTCATGATCGTCGCCGCCATAAGCGATCTTCGCTCGCGCACGATTTCCAACGGGCTCAACGCCGCCATGGCGTTGCTCGCGATCCCCTTCTGGATGGCGATCGGACTGCCGATCTGGCCCGATGTGCCGATCCAGTTCGGCGCGGCCTTTGCGGTGTTCCTCCTCTTTGTCGGGCTCTTCGCGGTCGGCGCCATGGGCGGCGGCGACGTCAAGATGATCGGCGCCGTCATGCTGTGGGTGCCCCTTCCCCTCTTCATGCCCATGCTGACCATCATGGCGATCGGGGGGGGCATCCTGTCCGCGGCGATGCTTGTCCACATGAAGCTGCGCCCTTCCGAGGGGCCGGTCGAAGTGCCGTACGGCGTCGCGATCGCGGCCGCAGGCCTTTGGGCGCTTCACCAACAATATTTTAACCAGTTTCAGTCTATCGGTTCGACCTGAGGGTAAGCACCGCCGCGTCCGGTGGGTGTTAGGAGGCGAAAAATCGTCATGGATACGCGAAAGATAATGCTGATCGTCGGCGCGCTGGTCATTGCGATCTGTGCCGCGTTCGGGGTCAACCAGATGTTGCGCGGAACGCCGGCACCGGAAGCCCGGGCCGCCGCCGCGCCGGAAATCAACGGCCCGATGATCCTCGTCGCCACCCGGCAACTGCCGGTCGGGACGATCGTCGGCCCCGACAGCTTCCGCTTTCAGCCGTGGCCGAAGGAACTGGTCGAGAAGGCCTATTTCCTGAAGGACAAGACCGACGTGAACACGCTGGTCGGCACGGTGGTCCGTTATCCGATCACCGCCGGCCAGCCGGTCACGCAGGGCGCGCTCGTCCATCCCGACGATCGCGGCTTCCTGGCCGCGGCGCTTGGTCCGGGGATGCGCGCGGTTACCGTCAAGGTGTCGCAGGAACAGGGCGTCGCCGGCTTCGTGTTTCCGGGCGACCGCGTCGATGTGGTCCTGGCTCAGGAGATCAGGGTGAAGGAAGGCAGTTCCTATCCCGACGATCAACTTTTCACCGCCGAAACCATTGTCCGCAACGTTCGCGTGCTCGCCACCGACCAGCGCTACGATGCCGAAGACGAAACGGGCAAGACCCCGGTTCGCACCTTTGGCTCGGTGACGCTCGAAGCGACGCCCGAAATTGCCGAAAAAATTGCCGTCGCGCAGGATATGGGCAAATTGTCGCTCGCCCTGCGTCCGCTGGCCGAAAGCGCCGGCGACCTCGATGCCGCAATCGCATCGGGCGAAGTCAATGTTCCGGCAAAGGGCGGCACTGCCGCCGAAAAGAAGATGCTGGCCGAAGCCGCCGCTCGCCCGACCTCGGGTCGTGGATCGGCGACCACCGGCGGCGATGTTTCGCGCTTTTGGGTTCCTGTCAGCGGCCGCGTCCAGGCACCGCGGCAGCAGCCGCAATCCTATGGCGGCGGTACGCCGTCGGCGATGGGGCCTGCCGCACCGGCGGCACCCCGCGGCCCTGTCGTCCGCGTGACCCGCGGCGGCCAGGTCACCGAAATTCCGGTGGGGGGTAAGTAAGATGAACAGCAAAGCCACTTCAAAGGCGACGGCACTGGCGCGCACCATAGCCATCAGCCTGATCGCCGCCACACTGATCTCCGCTCCGGCCCAGCAAGCGTCGGCCCAGGCAGTCCAGAACGCCAACGGCAGCATCGACTTGTCGGTCGGCCGCGGCCGCCTTATCAGCCTCCCCGCCGCGATGACCGACGTGTTCGTCGCCGACGACAAGGTCGCCGACGTGCAGGTCCGCTCGAGCCGCCAGCTCTATGTCTTCGGCAAGGCGCCCGGCGAGACTAGCATCTATGCCACCGACGCCAACGGCCGCGTCGTCTATTCGACCGTCGCCCGCGTCGGCAACAACATCGAGACGATCGATCAGATGTTGTCGCTCGCGATGCCCGAAGCCTCGATTTCGGCGAACACGATGAACGGCCTCGTCCTGTTGACCGGCACCGTCCAGTCGCCCGACGACGGCGCCGAAGCCGAACGGCTGGTACAGGCTTTCGTCGGCGAACAGACAAAGGTGGTCTCGCGCCTGCGCACCGCGACGCCGCTGCAGGTCAATCTGCAAGTCCGCATCGCCGAGGTCAACCGGTCGCTGGTCAAGGAAATCAGCGGCAACCTGTTGACCCGCGACATGACGGGCGGCTTCCTGGGCGGTATATTCAACGGCCGTTCACCCGGCACGATCACCGATATCCAGGCGCCAACGGCCGTCTTTCCGGGTAGCCCGGTCCCGCGCCCTTATAATCCCGTGACCGGACAGCCAATCAACAGCACAATCCTGGGCACCCAATATCAGTTCACCAATCCGTCGGGTACGCGGAGCCTTGCCGGGGCCGGTCGCCTGTTCGGGCTCGACCTGATGGCGTCGCTCGATATGGGCGAACGTTCGGGCATGGTCGCGACGCTGGCCCAGCCGAACCTGACCGCGATTTCGGGCGAGACTGCCGACTTCCTCGCGGGCGGCGAATTCCCGATCCCGATCCCCGGCAACTTCGCCGGCACGACGATCGAATATCGCAAATATGGCGTCAGCCTCGCTTACACGCCGACAGTGCTGTCGAACGGCCGTATCAGCCTGCGTGTGCGGCCCGAAGTGTCGGAACTGTCGACCGAAGGCGCGATCGAAATGGAAGGCTTCCAGATCCCGGCGCTGACGATCCGCCGCGCGGAAACGACGGTCGAGCTCGGCTCGGGCGAAAGCTTCATGATCGCCGGTTTGATGAACAACCGCTCGATCGGCGCGATCGACAAGCTTCCGGGCCTCGGCGACGTGCCGGTGCTTGGGATGTTGTTCAAGTCCGACAGCTTCCGCCGCGGCGAGACCGAACTGGTGATCGTGGTGACGCCCTATCTGGTCAATCCGGTGTCGGCGAACGAGATCAAGCTGCCGACCGATGCTTTCCAGGCTCCGAACGACCTCTCGCGGTTGCTGCTCGGACAGGAAAACAATGGCGTAACCGGCGGCGACCGGCCGAAGCCACGCCTCGACACGACGGTGGGCGATGCCGACCGCCTGCGTGGCACCGACGAAGTGTCGCCCGGTTTCAGCATCAAGTGACGCGCTGGATTTCAGGAGCAAAGTGATGAACAAAATCGCAATTTGGACGGTCCTGGCGCTGGCCACTTCGCTCGCCGGCTGCGCCGGCAGCGCCACCAGCAACACCAGCCTTGAGTCGGTGCACCAGCCGGTCGTCCGCAACGCCATCTATCAGTTCGACGTCGCCGCCGCGAATGGCGACCTGCCGCCCAGCGAACAGGGCCGCCTCCAGGGCTGGCTCGACACGATGGGCGCGCGTTATGGCGATCGCATCGCGGTGGAAGATCCGTCGGCCTATGGTTCGACCAGTGCACAGGCGACGATCCGTTCGATGATCGAGCGACGCGGATTGCTGATGAGCAGCGACGTTCCCGTCACCACTGGCGCTGTGCCGCCAGGCTATCTGCGTGTCGTGATCACCCGCGCCTCGGCCAGCGTGGCGGGCTGCCCCGACTGGGCCAGCAAATATTCGATCAATTACAAAAATGCGACGTCATCGAATTATGGTTGCGCGATTAACAGCAATCTCGCGGCGATGGTCGCCGATCCGAACGATCTGATCAAGGGCACGAGCGAGGACCGGAACGACCCGGCCGCCGCGAGCCGGGCGATCAAGACCTATCGCGAAAAACCCCAGACAGGCGCCGGCGACCTGCGCGGCCAGTCGACGAATAGCGGAGGCGGCAAGTGAACGCTCCTTTCAAACCCGTGGGTCTGCGCGATCTCTTCAATGCCTTCGTCTGCGACGACGACACGCTCGAGCTCATCCGCGTCGCCGCCGGCGACATGGGCTGGCCGATCGAGAAGTGCAACAAGGGTGGCCTTCGTAATGCCGTCCAGTCGCTGTCGGTTTCGGCAAGCCCGAACATCCTGTTCGTGGACATGTCGGAATCGGGCGACCCGATCAACGATATCAACGCCCTCGCCGAAGTTTGCGAACCTGGAACGGTCGTGATCGCGGCCGGGCAGGTCAACGATGTCCGCCTCTACCGTGACCTTTTGTCCAGCGGAATTCAGGATTATCTTCTGAAACCGCTGTCGCTCGATCAGGTCCGCGAGTCGCTGACGATGGCACAGGCGATGCTCAGCGCACCGAAACATGCCGACATGCACGACGCCAAGCCGCATCACATGATGGCAGTCGTCGGAGTTCGCGGCGGGGCTGGCGCATCGCTCGTCGCGACGTCGCTCGCTTGGGCGATAAGCGCGCAGGCCGATCGCCAGACCGCGCTGCTCGACCTCGATGTCCATTTCGGTACCGGCGCCCTGACGCTCGACCTCGAACCGGGCCGCGGGCTGATCGACGCAATCGACAACCCCAGCCGCATCGACGGGCTGTTCATTGAACGCGCGATGGTGCGCGCATCGGACAAGCTCAGCCTGCTGTCGGCAGAAGCGCCTATCCACCAGCCGGTGATGACCGACGGTTCGGCCTTCTTCCAGCTCGAAGAGGAACTGCGCAACGCGTTCGAGATCACGATCATCGACATCCCGCGCCAAGTATTGATCCCCTTCCCGCATCTGGTGTCGGAAGTCGGAACGATCCTGCTGGTCAGCGATGTCACGCTCGCCTCGGCGCGCGACACCATTCGCCTGCTTTCCTGGTTCAAACAGAATGTCCCAGGTTCGCGCGTGATACTCGTCGCGAACAAGTTCCAGACCGCGATCGGCGAACTGTCGCGCAAGGAATTTGAATCGTCGATCGAACGTCCGATCGACGTCCTCATCCCGTTCGACCCCAAGCTGGTGAGCCAGTCGGCGAAGCTCGGCAAATCCTATGCCGAAATCTGCAAGGGCACGAAGGCGGCTCAAGTGTGGACGAACCTGATGCGGCTCGTGCTCGATGCGGCCGACGACGAAGCCGAGGAAGCGCCGGCAGCCGCCAAAAAGGCGAAATCGGGCGGCTCGCTGCTCGGCAAGCTCGGCGGCATTGGTGGAATGATGGCCAAGAAAGGCGCGAAATAGGGATTCGCGCTGACCGGCTCCGCCGGTCAGCCGCGCCCTCTTGACCGAAGCGGACAAATCCAGACCATGAACCTGTCAGTCATCCTCATCGTCGTCGCTGCCTTCCTGGCTTTTGCCGTGCTGGTGATCCTCCTAGGCGGGCCGTCGGTCGGCAAGGCCAAGTCACGGCGCCTGTCGATGGTCAAGGACCGGCACGCCGATACGACCGAAGCGGTCGTTGCAGCTCAGATGCGCAAGACCATTCAGGCAGGGGGACAGGGGGATGCCCGGATCTCCAGCCTGATGCCGCGCCGCGAGCAAATGGAATTGCGGCTGCGCCGGACGGGCAAGGGCTGGACCGTCAGCCAGTATATGTTCGGGTCGATGGCCGCGTTCATCATCGTGACCGGCGTTTTGCTTGTCTTTCGATCGCCCCCGCTGCTTGCAGGTCTGGTCGGCCTGATGGCGGGCATCGGCCTGCCCTATTGGGTCGTCGGACGACTCATCAAGAAACGTGTACTCAAGTTCACGGCGCGTTTCCCGGATGCGATCGACCTGCTTGTTCGCGGACTCAAATCGGGCTTGCCGGTGACCGAAACCTTCCAGATCGTAAGCCAGGAGCTTCCGGGCCCGGTCGGAGAGGAATTCAAGGGCGTGATCGAACGCATCCGTATCGGCAATACAATGGAAGCAGCGTTGCAGGAAACGGCGAACATGCTCGGAACCCCCGAGTTCCAGTTCTTCTGCATCACGATATCGATCCAGCGCGAGACGGGCGGCAACCTCGCCGAAACATTGGCGAATCTGTCCGACGTCTTGCGCAAACGCGCGCAGATGAAACTCAAGATCCGCGCCATGTCGTCGGAAGCAAAGGCATCGGCCTATATCGTCGGTTCTCTGCCCTTCTTCGTTTTCGGCATCGTGTGGATGATGAATCCCGAATATCTGCAGGGCTTCTTCTTCGAACAACGGCTGATTATTGCCGGGCTCGGCGGTCTGTTGTGGATGGGCATCGGTGTCTTCATCATGGCCAAAATGATTAATTTCGAGATCTGAGGGGCCCTATCGATGAACAGCAGCCTCCTCCTCACCGCCTTTACCGGTGCAGCGCGCGGCCCGACCTTGCTCGGCATCGACGTCATCTGGGCGTCGACCCTGCTGGCCGCCGTCGGCGTATTCGCCGTGATTGTCGCGGTTTATGGCGCACTGACCGTGCGCGATCCGATGGCAAAGCGCGTCAAAGCGCTGAATGATCGCCGCGAACAATTGAAGGCCGGCGTCACCGCATCGACGACCAAGCGCCGCGCAAGGCTGATTCGCAAGAACCAGACCGCCGACAAGATGCGCACCTTCCTCGGCAAGTTGCAGGTGCTGCAGGACGGGCAGATCAAGGACGTTCAGCAGAAACTGGCGCAGGCGGGTATCCGGTCTAAGGATCTTGCCGTTACGGTCATCTTTGGCCGTCTTGTCCTGCCGATCGTTTTCGGGGGCCTCGCGGCGTTCCTGATCTACGGTCTCGACATGTGGCCCGATATGACGCCGGTCAAGCGTTCGGTCTATGTGATGGGCGCCTTGCTGCTCGGCTATAAATCGCCCGACCTTTTCGTTCAGAACAAGCGCCAGAAGCGCACCGACGCGATCCGCAAGGGCCTGCCCGACGCGCTCGACCTGCTCGTCATTTGCGCAGAGGCCGGCCTCACCGTCGACGCTGCTTTCCAGCGCGTATCGAAAGAACTGGGCCGTGCCTATCCCGAACTGGGCGAGGAATTCGCGCTGACCTCGATCGAACTCGGCTTCCTTACCGAACGCCGGCAGGCGTTCGAAAACCTCGCCTATCGCGTCAATCTGGAATCGGTGCGGGGGGTGGTCACGACCATGATCCAGACCGAAAAATACGGCACTCCCCTTGCCAGCGCGCTGCGGGTCCTGTCGGCGGAATTCCGCAACGAGCGTATGATGCGCGCCGAAGAAAAGGCTGCGCGCCTGCCCGCCATCATGACGATCCCGCTGATCCTCTTCATCCTGCCGACATTGTTCGTCGTGATCCTGGGGCCCGCGGCCTGCTCGCTGAGCGACGCGATGTCGGGCGGAAGCTTCGGCGGCGGCGGTAATTAAAGCCAGCTCAAGAAAACCAACCGGAGGGGCGGGAGCAATCCCGCCCCTTTTTTGCGATTATGTCGATTGCAAACTCACGGGAAGAATGGCCGCTTTGGGGTAAATGCGGTCATCGCTTCATCCGCCTTCGTCATCCCGGACTTGATCCGGGATCCCCTGCGGCGCTGAAGTCGTGGCCCCCGGATCAAGTCCGGAGTGACGAACAATGCTATGTCACTTCCAGTCGGAAACCGACATTCCCTCACGAGGTGCGCAAGGAATATGACGCGCTTCGTCAGTCGACCTGCTGCTCGATCGCCCCGAAGATGCTGTGATGACGGTCGTCGTCCATCCAGATCCGGACCGTGTCGCCTCTTTTCATGAAAGGAGTGCGAGGTTCGCCCGCCACGATCGTCTCGACCGTCCGCACTTCGGCAAGGCAGCTGTAACCGAGCCCGCCGTCGGCGATCGATTTGCCCGGGCCACCGTCAGCGCCGCGGTTCGATACGGTACCCGATCCGATGATCGTTCCGGCACCGAGATTACGCGTCTTCGCCGCGTGCGCGATCAGTGCTCCGAAATCGAAAGTCATATCGACCCCCGCATCGGCTCGCCCGAGCGGTTCGCCGTTGAAGTCGACGCACAGCGTGCCGTGAAGCTTGCCGTCCTTCCACCGCTCGCCAAGCGCGTCGGGCGTCACGAACACGGGCGACATCGCGCTCGACGGCTTGGACTGGAAAAAGCCGAAGCCCTTGGCGAGTTCGGGCGGGATCAGTCCGCGCAGCGAAACGTCGTTGGTCAGACCAACCAGCAGGATATGCCGGCGCGCGGCGTCCGCATCGGTGCCGGCGGGAACGTCCCCGGTGACCACCACGACCTCGGCCTCCATGTCGCAGCCCCACGCCGGATCGCCGAGCGGAATCGGGTCGCGCGGTGCCAGGAACGCGTCGCTGCCGCCCTGGTACATCAGCGGGTCGTGCCAGAAGCTGTCGGGCATTTCGGCGCCCCGCGCCTGCCGCACCAGCGCGACATGGTTCACATAGGCACTGCCGTCCGCCCATTGATAGGCACGCGGCAACGGCGATGCCGCGTCACGTTCGTGAAACCGCTCTTTCGGTATCGCATCATGGTTGAGGTCTTCGGCGAGCGCCGCGAGCCGCGGGCCCGCATAAGCCCAATTGTCGAGCGCAAACTGCATGGTTGCGGCGATCTGGCCGGCATCGGTGTACCAGGCGAGATCGTCCGAGACGACGACCAGGCGTCCATCGCGGCCGGATTTGAGCGAAGCGAGTTTCACATTTATCCCTTTGTCTGGCGACGTATATCATCGCCCGGACGGGGATGATCAGCGCGGCATCTGGATCGATGCGAAACAGGTAAAGCCGCTCTGCCCCGCCTGCAAGCGCCGGATATACTGCAGATAGGCCTGCGACTGATTATATTGCGTTCCGGGCAGGGTCTGACCGCGGAAGGCGCGCTTCACTTCCTCACCGGTGAACGGCCGCGCCGACCCGGGAAAAGCACCCTTGGTTCCGGGCGGCACCAGATTGCCCTTGGGATCAATATATTTGCCGGCGGACGTCGGCGCGGGCACCGGAATCTGGCAGTTCATGACCGACACCGCGGTCTGGGCAAAGGCAGGACGGATCGTCAGCGCCGCCGACACGCCCACCGCACCAAGCGCAAGCATCTTGCGCCGCGAGGGGATCGTTTCATCACTGTCCGCCGCCATGTTTTCGGCCGGGATTTCGCTGTTTTCCATGGCGACCGCTTAAACCATAGAGCTGCTAAGGAAAAGCAAAGACCGAGCGGCCCTGCGGCGCATCCCGCTTTGGGACATTCGCCGCCCAAGCGTTAACGGCAGCAAACGGCCTTGCGTTGTCCGGCCGCTTCGTGCGAGGCGGGCAGCGATGTTCGATCGCCTGTCCAGCCTGATCATTGCCCTGACGCTGGTCGCCGTCGCGGCGATCTTCGCGGCGCTGGCAGGAGGGGATGCGCTGGTGATCGCGATCCTGACCGCCGCGGGGCTGGCCGGCGCGGCGATCGTCTACGGATCGGTGCCTGCAGTGCGGTCCGATCCCCAAGGCACCGCGGCACCGCCGGCCGAACCGCAGCCGGTCTCGCTGCTCCGCCACCCCGATTTTGCCCATTGGGTCGATCAGGAGCGCGAACCGCTGCTCGGGCTGGTCGACAATATCGTCGCCATCGCCAACGACGCCGCGATCCGCCTGCTCGGCCGTCATATCGTCGGCGCCGATATCCGCACCGCGATCCGCCATCCCGCGGCGACCGAATGGCTGTCGCGGATCGACGAGGACGCGGCGCTCGATACGATCAATCTCATCGACTTTCCGCGTCCCGGCCAGCGCTGGACGATGCGGATCGCCGCCCTGTCGGGCAACGACCGGATCGTCTTCCTGTCCGACCGGTCGGCGATCGACGCCGCCGACCGGATGCGGTCCGACTTCGTCGCCAACGCCAGCCACGAACTGCGCACCCCGCTCGCGGCGATCCTCGGCTATGTCGAAACGCTGCAGGACATGAATGGCGACGCCGATGGCCCGACCCGCGACCGCTTCCTGTCGATCATCTACCGCGAAGCAGGGCGCATGCAGCAGCTTGTCATCGACCTGCTTTCGATCTCGCGCGTCGAGGCCGACCGGTTTCGCCGGCCGACGATGCCCGTCGACCTCACCCTCATCGTGAAGACGACGATCGCGCAGCTTCGCGACAGTGAACAGGCGCGGGCCGCGGATATCGCCGCGAAGCTGGGCGACGAGGCGCAACCGATGCTGGGCGACGAGGCGCAATTGGGCCAGCTCGCGCACAATATCATCTCCAATGCGATGAAATACGGCCGCGCAGACACCCCGGTGACGGTCGAGTTGGCGCGCGAAGGACGGCGTGTCCGCCTGTCGGTCAGCGACGAAGGCGACGGCATCGCGCCCGACCACCTGCCACGCCTGACCGAACGTTTCTACCGCGTCGACGAGGCGCGCAGCCGGTCGGTCGGCGGCACCGGGCTCGGCCTTGCCATCGTCAAGCATATCAGCGAGCGCCATCAAGGGCAGCTCGATATTCATAGCGAGGTCGGCCGCGGAACGCGCGTTTCGGTAGCCTTTCCGCTGCTCCCCGAAAGTTGATCCAGCCTGGTCATGGTGCGATTTCGGCCCGCGTCCTTGACTTTTTCACAAAAGAGGCCCATCTTCCATTCGCTATCGTCGCCTGCGACGGATTTTTTTGCCTGATTGGCGGACACTTCCTTCCCCACGCTACTTGGCGCCGTCGGCATGAGCCGACGGTAACTCCGATTCCGTGAAAGGAACGACCTCATGCCCATCGGCACCGTAAAATTCTTCAACACCGAAAAAGGCTATGGCTTCATCGCCAACGAGGATGGTTCGGGCGACAGCTTCGTCCACATCACCGCTGTCGAACGCGCCGGGATGGCGACGCTGAACAAGGATCAGCGCGTTTCCTATGAGCTGGAAACCGACAATCGCGGCAAGACCGCGGCCGTCAACCTCCAGCCGGCCTGATCCTTTGGCCAAAGAGGAACTATTAACCCTCGACGGCCAGATCGATGAAATTCTTCCCGACGGGCGCTTCGGCGTCCTGCTCGAGAATGATCATCGTATCATCGCTTACACGGCTGGCCGGATGCGGCGTTTCCGCATCCGGTCGGTCGTGGGCGACTCCGTTCGCGTCGAAATGACGCCTTATGATCTGACCAAGGGTCGGATCGTCTATCGCGATCGTGGTGCCGGCCCAGCCGGAAGCGGTCCGCGCAAAGGCGCTCGGCGCTGATTTCCGATATAATTCAAGATAATACAGTTTCAGGATATTATGATTTTCAATTTGAATGCGTTTTCTTCTCCCCTTCGCCGGCATGCCCTCGCAGGCACCCAGGCACCCAAAGCGGTTCGGCGATCGCCGACGCTGTCGCGGCGCGAACTGCGCCGCTTGATCGCCGAAATGGTCGACTGACACCGCCTGCCGAACCGATCTATTTGCCCTCGAAAGGAGCGCCGCCATGTCCGCCACCAGCGATTTCTATCTGGCACAGGCCGAAAAATGCGAAACCGAAGCGACCGAAAGCGCGCTGACGCAGGTTCGCGACCGCAATTTGCGCGCCGCGCAGGCCTGGCGGACGATGGCCGAAAGGCTGGTCCAGACCGAAGCGACGCGCGCGCGGCAGGTCGAAGCCGCCGCCGCCAAGGCCCAGGCCGTCGCCGACGCGGCCTGATTTCCAGCGCCGCCGGCCTCAGCCGCTGGCCATGATCATCTTTGGATGAGGCCCATCTCCTTCGTCATCCCGGCGAAGGCCGGGATGACGATGCAAGCGAAATGATCCTGCTTTAGAACAGCGCGTCAATCAATCGCGGCGAGCAACCCGGCGATCTTCCCGAACATCTCGTCGATCTGATTTTTCTCGACGATCAGCGGCGGCGACAAGGCGATGATGTCGCCCGTTGCGCGGACAAGCAGTCCATTGTCGAAACAGGCCTGAAACAGCTCGTTCGCACGCGCCGTCGGTGCGCCGGGACGCGGTTCGAGTTCGATGCCCGCAACCAGTCCCACCGTACGGATGTCGATGACATGGCGGCTGCCTTTCAGGCTGTGCGCCGCATCTTCCCAATAGCCGCCAACTTCGCTCGCCCGGTCGAGCAGGCCGTCGCGCGCATAAAGGTCGAGCGTCGCGAGGCCAGCCGCGCTCGCGAGTGGATGGCCTGAATAGGTGTAGCCGTGGAACAGTTCGATCCCGCCCGGGACACTGTCGATCACGGCGTCGTGCAATTCGCGCTTCACCGCGACCGCGCCCATCGGCACCGCCGCATTGGTGAGTCCCTTTGCCATCGTGATGATATCGGGCGTCACGCCCCACGCATCCGACGCGGTCGCCCCGCCGACGCGGCCGAAGGCGGTGATCACCTCATCGAAAATCAAGATGATGCCGTGCCGGTCGCAAATCTCGCGCAGGCGCTGGAGATAGCCGACCGGCGGCAGCAGCACGCCGGTCGAGCCCGCCATCGGTTCGACGATCACCGCGGCGATCGTATCGGCGCCGTGCAGGTCGACCATGCGCTGCAGGTCGTCGGCGAGTTCGGCGCCATGCTGCGGGAACCCGCGCGTGAAGGCGTTACGGTCGAGTTCATGCGTGTGGCGCAAATGATCGACGCCGGGCAACCCGCCGCCGAAAGCGCGGCGATTGTTGACGAGCCCGCCGACGCTGATTCCGCCAAAGCCCGTGCCATGATAGCCGCGCTCGCGCCCGATCAGCCGAGTGCGCGTCCCCTGCCCCTTGGCGCGCTGGATATTGAGCGCAATTTTCAGCGCCGTATCAACTGATTCCGATCCGCTGTTGGTGAAGAATATCCGGTCGAGGCCGTCGGGCATCAAGGCGGCAAGACGCTGCGCCAGTTCGAACGGCAACGGATGCCCGAGCTGAAAAGTCGGCGCAAAATCCAGCGTAGCCGCCGCCTTGGCGATCGCTTCGGTGATCTCGGGACGGCAATGTCCCGCATTGCTGCACCATAGCCCCGCCGTGCCGTCGAGAATCTGGCGCCCGTCGCTGCTCTGGTAATACATGCCGTTCGCCGAGACGATCTGGCGCGGGTTCGCCTTATAGGCGCGGTTGGCGGTAAAGGGCATCCAAAAGGATGCCAGAACGTCATTATCACCCTGCATCGCGGCTTTCTCCCGTGGCTTGCGGATCGGTGGTGACATAATTGGGCTGGGACGTCCGAATTAGCTCTCACGTCACCCCGGACTTGATCCGGGGTCCCGCTCAGCGACGCCCGAAAATGCGGAACCCCGGATCAAGTCCGGGGTGACGAAGAAACAAAATCACGCCCCGCTTTTCGAACTACGTCAACACCGCGGAGGCCGCTACCTGACAAATGCCTGTGGCGCTGGCAATGGAGAAATGCTGGCTCTGGCCATAAGAAATGGCCGAATCACGTCCCTCTGGCGCTTTACCCGACTTCGCGATAGGCTGCCCTCGAACAAACGGGCGGTTCGCTCCGCCTAATCGGGGGCTCATGTCAGTCAATCTGGAACAGTGGATCAGCGAACATAAGATCGACGAAGTCGAATGCATCGTCCCCGACATCAATGGCGTCCAGCGCGGCAAGGTGCTGCCCGCCAAAAAATTCCTGTCGTCGGTGAAAGACAAATCGCTGCGCATTCCGGGCAGCGTCTTCATCTGCACGATCGACGGCCATTATCCCGAAGATATCGACGATATCTGGGACAAGGACCCCGACAAGATCATGATCGCCGACCCGGGCACGATCTGCGTCGCACCAGGCTTCACTTCGCCGACCGCCTTCGTCATCGCCGACGTCCTCAACCGCGACGGCAGCGAGGTCGACATCGCGCCGCGCACGATCCTGAAAAAGGTGCTCGCGCTCTATGAGGACAAGGGCTGGCGGCCGATCATCGCGCCCGAAGTCGAATTCTACCTCGTCTCGCAAAATGCCGACCCCGATTTCCCGCTGACCCCGCCGACCGGCCAGTCGGGACGCAGCGAGACGGCGAGCCAGCCCTATGGGCTGGAAGCGATGAACGAATATGAAGATATCATCGATCATATCTACGACGATTGCGAGACGATCGGGCTGGATATCGATACGATGATCCATGAGATGGGCGCCGCGCAGCTCGAGGTGAACTTCATCCACGGCGACCCGCTGCGCCTCGCCGACGAGGTATTCCTGTTCAAGCGCGTGGTGCGCGGCGTTGCCAAGCAACACAATGTCTACGCAACCTTCATGGCGAACCCGATGGCGGGCCAGCCGGGCAGCGCGATGCATATCCACCAGTCGGTGGTCGATGCCGATACAGGCAAGAACCTGTTCGCAACCGCCAACGGGCGCGATAGCGCGATGTTCCGCAGCTATATCGCCGGCCTCATCCGCTTCATGCCGCAAATCTCGCCGATGTGGGCACCCAATGTGAACAGCTTCCGCCGCATGCGCCCCGACAGCGCGGCGCCGATCAACGTCCAGTGGGGCGAGGATAACCGTTCGTGCGGCTTTCGCGTGCCGATCGCCGACAGGAACAATCGCCGCGTCGAAAACCGCCTTCCCGGCGCCGACAGCAACCCCTATCTGGCGATCGCAGCGTCATTGGTGTGTGGTTATATCGGCATGGTCGACCGCATGGTGCCGCCGAAGCCGATCACCGGCAGCGCCTATAACCGCGCCCGCACCCTGCCGCGCACGCTCGAAGCGGCGCTCGACCGCTTCGCCTCGTGCAAAAAGGTGCGCAACCTGCTCGGCGACGATTTCTTCGAAATCTTCTTCGCGGTGAAGGATTATGAGCTGTTCAATTACCAGTCGGTGGTATCGAGTTGGGAGCGCGAACATCTGTTGATGCGGGTCTGACGCGCGACCCGGCCATGACCGACCCGTTGAACCACAGCTATTATGCGGCGACCGCGCAAACATGGCGGTCGCGCACGTTTGAAGGCGATTTGGAATGCGACGTTGCCGTGATCGGCGGCGGCTTCACCGGCCTCTCCGCCGCGCTCGCCTGTGCGGAACGCGGCTTTTCGGTGATCCTGGTCGAAGCCGAGCATATCGGCTTTGGCGCGTCGGGGCGTAACGGTGGGCAGTTGATCCCCGGCCTCCGTTGGTCGGCGCTCGATCTCGAAATCGAATTCGGACGCGAGCGTGCCGATGCGCTGTTTGACCTCTGCTGGCGCGAAAATCGCGTCCACGCGCGCATCGCAAGGCATGGCATCGATTGCGACCTGAAATCGGGGCATCTGGAGGCGGCATGGACGTCGGCCGATTTCGACACGATGCGGCGCGATGCGGACTATCTGGGCATCCGCTTCGGCTATGATTGCCAGGTTATCGCACAGGATGACATGGGCGATCATATCGCCAGCGCTCTTTATCACGGCGGGATCCATGACCGGCACGGCGGACATTTTCATCCTCTAAATTATGCCATTGGACTGGCCCGGGCGGCCGAAGACGCCGGGGTTCGCATCTGGGAAGGCGAACGGGTAAACCGGATCGTCGAATTCGCCGACGGGTCGAGCGAGTTGTTCACGAACCGGGCAATCATAAGCGCCGATTATGTCGTCGACGCCACCGACGCCTGGACCGGCGAAGTCGAACCCGATCTCGGCCGATACACCGTCCCGATCATGAACTATAATATCGCCACCGCCCCGCTCCCGAACGCCGACGAACTGCTGCCGACCGACGCCGCAGTCGCCGACAGTCGCTTCGTGCTCAACTATTTCCGCCTGTCCGCCGACAAGCGCCTGATTTTCGGCGGCGGCGAACGCTATTCGCAGACGCCGCCGCGCGATATCGCGGTGTTCGTGCGGCCGTTCATGGCGCAGGTCTTCCCGCAGATCGCCGACGCCAGGATCGATTATGGCTGGGGCGGCGCCGTCGCGGTGACCATGAACCGGCTGCCGCATATCGGGCGGCGCGGGAATATCTTCTACGCACACGGCTTTTCGGGCCATGGCGCGCTCGTGACGACATTGGCGGGCGAGCTGGTGGCCGAGGCGCTGGCGGGAACGGCCGAGCGCTTCGACATACTCGCGGACCTCCCGTCGCGGCCTTTCCCCGGCGGCAAATGGCTGCGGCGGCCGCTCGCCACGCTGGGGCTGCTCTGGTATGCGCTGCGCGATCGGTTGGGGTGAAGGAGCGAATTGAATGTCGAAGTCATCGGGCGTGATCGCTCCCCGGTCGGAAGCCGAAGCCTTTTTCAAGGCCCATCCCGATGTCGATTCGATCGAGATGATCTATACCGACCTCGGCGGCGTGCCGCGCGGCAAGCGGCTGCGCCGGCACGAGGTGCTGGCGGTGTACGACAGCGGCCGCATGATGCCTGGATCGATCACCGTCGTCGACATCACCGGGCAGGACACGATCGAAACCGGGCTGGTCTGGGAGGACGGCGACGCCGACCGGTCGATGAAGCCGATCCCCGGCACGCTCGTCCGCACCCCGTGGGGCGGCGAGCATGCCGCGCAGTTCCTGGTCGATTTCTACGAGCTCGACGGCACCCCGCACGACCTCGATCCGCGCCACGTCCTTGGCCGCGTCGTCGACCGCTTTGCCGCCGACGGAATGACCCCGGTGCTCGCGGTCGAGCTCGAATTCTACCTCGTCGATCCGCGCCGCGCGCGCGACGGCGCCATTCGCCCTGCCCGCCCCGGCTACAGCCGTGACACGCCGCGCAACGTCGAAGTCTACGGCTTGCGCGAAATGGACGATTTCCGTCCCTTCTTCGACGCGCTTTATGCCGCGACCGACGTGCAGGACATCCCGCTCGAAAGCGCGATCTCCGAATTTGCCCCCGGCCAGTTCGAACTGACCCTGCGCCACAAGCCCGATGCCCTGCGCGCCTGCGACGATGCGATCATGTACAAGCGCCTTGTCAAGGCGATCGCGCAGGCGCAGGGGCTGGAGGCGACCTTCATGGCCAAGCCGTTCGCCGAACAGGCGGGCAGCGGCATGCATATCCATGTGTCGATGAACGACGATGCAGGGGTCAATATCTTCGCCAGCGACGATCCCGAAGGCACGCCCGCGCTGCGCCACGCGATCGGCGGGATGATCGGCAGCGTCGGCGATGCCTTCGCGCTCTTCGCCCCGCACGCCAACAGCTATCGCCGGTTCAAGGCGAACAGCTATGCCCCCGTCGCGCCGACCTGGGGCGTCAACAACCGCACTGTGTCGTTCCGCATCCCTGCCGGCCCGCCGCCGAGCCGCCATGTCGAACATCGCGCCTGCGGTGCCGACGCGAACCCCTATCTGGCGGTCGCCGCGGTGCTCGCGGGGATGCATCACGGGATGGCGAACCAAACCGATCCCGGCACAGCGGTCGTCGGCAACGGCTATGACCGCGACGCGTCTGGCGATGACAAGCCGCCGTCGAACTGGATCGCCGCGGTCGACCGCTTCCATGGGTCGCAATTGATGCGCGACTATCTCGGAACGCGCTTCGTCGACATGTTCAGCATCGTAAAGCGCGTCGAACAAGACCGTTATTTCAGCGTCGTACCAACGCTCGACTATGACTGGTATTTGCGCAACGCCTGAGGGAGGCAAAAAACTTCTTCCCAAGCCGCGTTTATTGAGTCAGCTTGACCGCCACATACAGGGAGGCTCGTCATGGATCTCAACGAACTGCTCAACCGAACCCGGGGCCGTCGCTCACTGCTGCAGGCCTTGGGCGTGGCGGCAGTCGGGATCAGCTTCGGCGGCATGGCCGCGTGCAGCAAGGGTGAAGGCAAGAAGCTCGCGAATGGCGAGGAAGCCAAGCTCAACTTCTACAATTGGGACACCTATATCGGCGAGACGACGCTCGACGATTTCAAGGGCGCAAGCGGCGTCGATGTCACGATGGACCTGTTCGACAGCAACGACACGCTGTTCGCGAAGTTCAAGGCGGGCAATCCCGGTTATGACGTCATCGTACCCTCGAACGACTTCGTCGAACGCATGGCGCGCGCCGACATGCTCCAGCCGCTCGACCATGCACAAATCCCGAATATCAAGAATATCGATCCGGCCTTCATGACCGTCGATTATGATCCGGGCCGCAAATTTTCGATGCCCTATACCTGGCTCGTACTCGGCATCGGCTATCGCAAGTCAAAGGTGAAGGCGAAGCCCGACAGCTGGAAAATATTGTTCGACAGCCCCGAATATAAGGATCGCATCGCCTGGCTGTCCGAAGCCGGCGACATGTTCCGCCTCTACGGCAAATATCTCGGCAAGTCGGTCAACGCGCTGACGCCCGCGGATATTGCAACGATCTCGGCGCTGATGATCAAGCAAAAGCCCAATGTGAAGAAATTCCATGAGGATGACGGGCAGGACCTGTTGCTCAAAGGCGACTGCGACGTCGTGCTCGAATATAATGGCGACATCGCGCAGGCGATGACCGAAGACGATGATCTCGACTTCATCGTGCCCAAGGAAGGCAGCCAGTTCAACTCGGACACGCTGTGCATCCCCAAGGGCGCGCCGCATCCGAAGAATGCCCATGCATTCATCAACTATATGCTCGACGCCGAAGTCGACAAGAAGATCACCGAAACGATCCTCTTCCCGACGCCGAATGCGGCGGCAAAGGCGCTGATGCCCGAAAGCTACCGGAGCAATCCGGTGATCTTCCCGCCCGCCGACGTGCTCGCCAAATGCGAATATGCGAAGTTCAACGAAAAATTGCAGCCACTCTACGAGGAAGCCTTCACCAAGGTGCGGGCGTCGTAAGGGTCTGAAGGGGGCATCGGGGGGTGGCCGAGCAGGACTGGAAAGCCAATAAACGGGTCTTCGCGGCAGTCTCGCTGCCCACTTTGCTGTGGACGATCCTGTTCTTCGTCGTCCCGATGGCGATCGTCTGGGTTTATAGTTTCGGCGAAAATGCGGGACTCAACGAAATCCGCTTCTCGGGCACGCTCGACAATTACAAACGCGCGACCGAATTTCTGTACCTCAGCATCTTTGGCAAGAGCTTCGCGGTCGCAGCACTCGTCACGCTGATCTGCCTGATCGTCGGCTTTCCGGTCGCGATGGCGATCACCTTCGCCAGCGAAAAATGGCGGCCGTGGCTGCTGCTCGGCATCATGTTGCCGTTCTGGACCAACCTGCTCGTCCGCACTTATGCGCTGATGATCCTGCTGGGGCAGCAAGGCTATGCGAACCAGGGGCTCGGCGCGCTGTGGGGCGGCGCGAGCTGGGTCAAGACGCTCGTCGGGCTCGAACCACTGCCGACGTGGGAACCGGTGCAACTGCTCTTCAACAATTTCGCCGTCGTCTTCGGGCTCGTCTATGTCCACCTGCCCTTCATGGTGCTACCGCTCTACGCCGCGCTTGACCGGCTCGACCGGAGCCTGATCGAGGCGAGCCTCGACCTTGGCGCCGGGCATTTCCGCACGATCATGCGCATCGTCGTCCCGCTTGCGGCGCCGGGCATCGTCGCCGGGGTGATGATCACGCTGATCCCCGCATTGGGCGCCTATCTGACCCCCGACCTGATGGGCGGCACCGACAGCCAGATGATCGCCAATGTCATCGAGCGGCAGTTCAAGAAGGCGAACGACTGGCCGTTCGGCGCCGCGCTGTCCTTCCTGCTCATCTACGCGATGTTTATCCTGATCGCGCTGCAGTCGATGCGCCGCAAAGTGCCGGAGGTCCGCTGATGGCACTATTCCGACGCACCCCGATCGCGCCGCTCGAATATAGCCGCACACTGTGGATGCGGCTGTGGGTCGGCGCGGTGATGCTGTTCCTCTACGCGCCGCTGATCGTGCTGATGATCTTCAGCTTCAACGACAGCAAGCGTAACGTCGTGTGGCGTGGTTTCACGATGAAATATTACGACAAGGCGCTGAACAACGACGCGCTGATCGAGGCGCTGGTCAATTCGCTGACGATCGCGGCGCTCGCGACGATCTTCAGTCTCATTCTCGGCGCCATCGCCGCGGTGTTGCTGTGGCGCTTTCGCTTTCCCTTCAAGGCCGCGGTCGACGGAACGATCTCGCTGCCGATCATCGTCCCCGAAATCTGTATGGGTGTCGCTTTCCTGATGTTCTTCGCCAAGGGTTTGAACTGGCCCACCGACCTGATCTGGCCGCTGAACCTCGGCGCGATCACGATCGCCCACATCACCTTCTGCTTCCCCTTCGTCACGATGGTCGTGCGCTCGCGCCTCGCCAGCTTCAACCGCGAGCAGGAGGAGGCGGCGAAGGATCTTGGCGCGGGCGAATGGCAGATGTTCCGCGACGTGCTGATTCCGCACATGAAGCCGGCGCTCGTCGCGGGCGCGCTGCTGTCCTTCACCCTCAGCCTCGACGATTTCGTCATCACCTATTTCACCAGCGGCCCCGACACGATTACCTTCCCGGTGAAAGTCTATTCGATGCTCCGCTTTTCGGTAACGCCCGAGGTCAACGCGGCATCGACCATCCTCATCATCCTGACCATTGCCCTGACCGCCATCGCGCTGAAGCTTCAGGGCGTGAAGACCATTGCGGAAACCCACTGACCATGACCGAACCAGCCCAGCCGATCATCCAGATCCAGAACGTCTCCAAACGCTTCGGCAAGGTGACCGCGGTCGACAATGTCAGTCTCGACATTCTCGCTGGCGAATTCTTCGTGCTGCTCGGCCCATCGGGCTGCGGCAAGACGACGCTGCTCCGCATGATCGCGGGGTTCGAACTGCCGTCCGAGGGCCGCGTGCTCATTGACGGGCAGGATATGGCGGGCATCCCGCCGAACAAGCGGCCGGTGAATATGGTGTTCCAGAGCTATGCCGTCTTCCCGCACATGAGTGTCGCCGATAATGTCGCCTATGGCCTGAAGATCGCCGGCGTGAAGGGCGGCGAAGCGCGCGACCGCGTCGCCGAGGCGCTCGATCTGGTGAAGCTCGGCGGCTTCGAAAGCCGGATGCCCGACCAGATGTCGGGCGGACAAAGGCAACGCGTCGCACTCGCGCGCAGTCTGGTGATGCGCCCCAAGGTCCTGCTGCTCGACGAACCGCTGTCGGCGCTCGACGCCAAGCTGCGCGCGCAGATGCAGTTCGAACTTTCCGAATTGCAGGAAAAGGTCGGCATCACCTTCGTCACCGTCACCCACGACCAGGATGAGGCGCTGTCGATGGCGTGCCGCATCGCGGTGATCAACAAGGGCGACGTGTCGCAGCTCGCGGCCCCGTCCGACCTCTATGAATATCCCGCCAACCGCTTCGTCGCCGATTTCGTAGGATCGGTGAACATTTTCGAAGGCAAACTGACCCTCGACGAGCCCGACAAGGCGGCGGTCGATTGCCCCGGCCTTGGCAAGGTCTACCTCAACCACGGCGTCACCGGCCCGCACGGTGCCGACGTCTGGGTCGCGCTGCGCCCCGAGAAAATCTACCTCCACGTCCCGGGCGAGGGAAAAGCCGTCAAGGCGGCGGCGCAGGATGCCCCCGACGGCTATAATTTCGCGCGTGGCAAGATCAAAGGGATGAGCTACCTCGGCGACATTACCCTGTTCGAGATCGAGTTGGAAACCGGCGCACGAATCCGCGTCTCGCGCCCCAATCTGTCGCGCCACGATCAGGAGGATTTCACCTGGGACGACAAGGTCAGCATGCATTGGCGGGCAGATAGTCCAGTGGTGCTGCTCGGCTGAATTAGACCTTCAAACCATCGTCACCCTCGAACGAGACACGTGGCTCGTTCAAGGGTGACAAATCAGTGTGCTGCCTTCTTTCCCGGAATGAAGTGCAGCACGCCAACGATGACCCCGCCGAGCAGAAATCCGAAAATTCCGTCGCCGGTGGCTTTGATCAGCCACGTCCACAGTCCTTCAAGCGGCAGACCACCCGCAATCGAGTGCGCAAGGCTTTCCAGCGCCTCGGCGATCCCGCCGATATGATATCCGTGAAGCCCGTGCAGCACGATCTGCCCGCCGACCCACAGCATCGCAGCGGTTCCGATGACCGCCAGTGCCGCGAGCAGTTTCGGCATGAACGACACCAGTCCGCGACCGATGGCCCGGCGCGCGCTATTGCCTTTCTTTGCCATATGCAGGCCGATATCGTCCATCTTCACGATCAGCCCGACGACGCCATAGACCGCGATGGTGATTGCGACCGCGACCACCGCGAGCGTCACGGCGCGCATCGCGAAATGCTCGTCGAGCACTTCGTTGAGTGCGATCACCATGATTTCGGCCGACAGGATGAAATCGGTGCGCACCGCGCCCTTCACCATCGTCTCTTCATGATCCTTGTCGGCGACAATCTCGGCGTCCTCGGCCAGGCTCGTCTTATCCTCCTGGAGCGAGTGGATCACCTTCTCCGCCCCTTCGAAGCAGAGATAGGCGCCGCCCAGCATCAGAAGCGGCGTGATCGCCCACGGCACGAAGGTCGACAGCAGCAACAGCGCCGGCAGGATCAGGACCAGCTTGTTGAAGATCGACCCCTTGGTGATCCGCCAGATAATCGGCAACTCGCGGTCGGGGGTGAAGCCGGTGACATAGCGCGGCGTCACCGCGGTATCGTCGACCACCACCCCCGCCGCCTTGACCCCGGCCTTCGACGCCGCAGCGCCGATATCGTCGATGCTCGCGGCGGCGACTTTGGCGATCGTCGCAATATCGTCAAGCAGGGCAAAAAGGCCGGAAGGCATAGGGGGTTGGTCTTTCCTGTTTAGAGCGCGCGGAGTTTCGGCATCACCTCATCGAGAGATTTGCGGATGATGGCAACCATCTCGTCAATCTGTTCGGCGGTGATGATCAGCGGCGGACACATCACGATGCTGTCGCGGATGGCGCGCACCATCAGCCCGTTCGCGATGCAGGCGTCGCGTACCATCGGTCCCGCCGTGCCCTCTGCTCCGCCGAAACGCGTGCGCGTTACCTTATCGGCGACGATCTCGACCGCGCCGAGCAGGCCGATCGAGCGCGTTTCGCCAACAAGCGGATGATCGTTCAGCGCCGCGAGTTCCTTCGCCAGATGCGGGCCCGTGACGCTCGCCGTCCGCTCGACGAGACCCTCGCGTTCGATGATTTCGATATTCTTGAGCGCGACCGCCGCCGCGACGGGATGGCCCGAATAAGTGAAGCCATGGACGAAATCACCGCCGGTCTTGAGCACCTCGACGACATGCGCTGCGACCGCCGTCGCCGAAATCGGCAGATAACCCGACGACAATCCCTTCGCCATCGGCATCAGGTCGGGCGTGAAACCCATGGTTTCGTGACCCCACATCTTGCCGGTGCGCCCGAAACCGCAAATCACTTCATCGGCGACGAGCAACAGGCCATATTTGCGCACCACCACCTCGACCTTCGGCCAATAATCCTTGGGCGGGATGATCACGCCGCCCGCGCCCTGCACCGGCTCGCCGATGAAGGCGGCGCAATTTTCGGGGCCGACCTCGATGATCTTGTCCTCGATCGCCTGGACACAGGCGTCGCAGAAATCCTCCTCGGTCATCCCCTGCCCTTCGCCGTAATAATAGGGCTGGCGGACATGTTCGACGCCGGGGATCGGCAGATCGCCTTGCGCGTGCATCGCCTTCATCCCGCCGAGCGACACCCCCGCGACGGTCGAACCATGGTAGGCGTTCCAGCGGCTGATGAAGACAGTGCGTTTCGGTTCACCCTTCAGCTTCCAATAATGGCGCACCATCCGGAAGACGGTATCATTCGCTTCGCTGCCCGAGGCGTTGAAGAAGATATGCGGCAGGCGGTTGCCCGTCAGGCCCGCAATCTTGGCGGCGAGGGTCACCGTCGGCGGCGTGGCGGTCTTGAAGAAGGTGTTGTAAAAGGGCAGTTCGCGCATCTGCGCCGCGGCCGCCTCGGCCAATTCCTCGCGGCCATAGCCGACGTTGACGCACCACAGCCCGGCCATCCCGTCGAGGATGCGATGGCCGTCGCCGTCGTGGATATAGCAGCCCTCGGCATGGGTGATGATGCGGCTGCCGCCGAGCTTTTCGATTTCGGCCCAATCGGCCTGTGCGGGCAAATGATGCGCGACGTCGAGGCGGCGCAGTTCGGCGATGTCGTGATTGCGGGGCATGTCAAAAACTCCTGATCGATGGGCGGCCGAAGCGGCAAAGAGACGTGGAAAGCGTCCGGTCGATCAGGGAGAGAAGCAAAGCCGCGCGAGATAACGGTCGTAGCGGGTGACGCGCCGGTTCACAGCGCACCCCGCAACGCCAGCCCGAGCAGGCGAAAATAGGTCTGGCTTTCTTCGTTGCCGTCGGCCCCCCATTCGGGATGCCATTGCACCGCGAGCAAGGGCGCGCCGTTCGGCCGCGCGCTGAACGCCTCGACCAGCCCGTCGGGCGCGCGCGCTTCGACCGACAGCCCGTCGGCCAACCGGCCGACGCCCTGATAATGCACCGAATTCACGTCGAGCGATGCCATGCCATAGGCCGAAGCCAGCATCCCGCCTGCGACCAGTTCGACATGGTGGCGATGATCGAACATCGCATCGAACAGCGTCCCGTCGGGCGTATGGTGGCGCAGCAGTTCGCCGTTCGTCGCCGTGTCGCGGCGCAGCGTCCCGCCGAGCGCCACATTGATGTCCTGAAACCCGCGGCAGATGCCGAACAGCGGGCGCTGCGCCGCGATCACCGCATCGACAAGGTCGCGCATCATCCGGTCGCGGTCGGGGTCGAACGGGCCGTCGCCCGCGTGCTCCTCGCCATAGCGCGCCGGTTCGACGTTCGACGGCGATCCGGTGAGCAATACTCCGTCGAGCCGGCCAACGATCTCGTCGGCGCGCATATATTCGGGGAGCGACGGGATAAGGAGCGCAGCGCAATCGGCGTGGCGCATCGCCGCCGTCGCATAGCGGTTCATCACCGCCTGCGCCTGTTCCGCTCCCACCTGTCGGTTGCAGGCAATGATACCGAGGACGGGGCGGGCGGACATCGGAAGCGTTTTCCTTTCGCCTCCCTAGCTGCCGTCTTTCACGGCGCGATGCCAGCGATATTTGCGTCAGCCGTATTGGCGCGCAAAGGCGGCCGCAGCGCCGAACAGCCCGGGCTGCGGATGGGTGATCAGCTTCACCGGAAGCGCCGACATGAAGCCTTCGAACCGTCCCTTTTCGACGAAGCGTTCTGGAAAACCCGAACGAACAAGGCTGTCGCGGATGCGCAGCCCCAGCCCGCCCGCAATGACGACGCCGCCGGCACCCTGCGCGAGCGCCAGGTCACCCGCCACGCTGCCGAGCGACAGGCAGAAGCGATCGACCGCCGCGGCGGCAAGGCTGTCCTCCCCGCTCAGCGCATTGGTCCAGATCGCCTTGTCGTCGAGCGGCGTCACCGCCCGTCCTTCGAGCGCCGCGAGCGTTTCGTAGATATCGATAATTCCCGGTCCCGATACGATCCGTTCGATCGATACCCGCCGGTGCCGCTTGCGCAGCCTTGCGAGCACGGCATCTTCGATGCTGTCGAGCGGCGCGAAGTCGATATGTCCGCCCTCGGTCGCCTGGACGCGATAGTCGGCGCCGTTACGCCAGATATGCGCGACGCCAAGCCCGGTGCCGGGACCGATGACACTGATCGTTCCGCTTGCGGGCAGCGGTCCGTCGGGACCGGTCAGCCGCTCGAAATAGCGTTCGTCGGCCTGCGCCACCGCATGGCCGACCGCTTCGAAATCATTGACCAGCACATAGCGGTCGACGTCCAGCTTCTCGCCGATCAGGGCCGGTCGGATGATCCACGGATTGTTGGTGAAGCGAATGATCTCGCCGCGCGTCGGCCCGGCAATCGCGATCGCGATCGCGCGCGGCAGCGACCCACCCTGCCGGTGCGCAAAATCCTGCCACGCGGTCTGGAAACTCGCATGATCCTTCGTATGCAGCGTCGTTTCTTCGCCCAGCGATACCACGCGGCCGCCTTCGACTCCGGCGATCGCAAAACGCGCATGGGTACCCCCGATGTCGACCGTGACGATGGCTTCGCTCATGACTCTCCCTCGCCGATCCGCAACGGCCTCGGCGCACGAATGTCGCATGGGCGCGGTCGATGCAACAAGGCATAGCTATGCGCGCGGTCGCCGGCGGGTTTGCCGGGGCTATTGCTTCAGCATGTCGAGTGCGACGTCGACGATCATATCCTCCTGTCCGGCAACGGATATGCGATCTCGCTGTCGGGTTCGCCGGCCCAATTCGATCCGGCCAACGCACCCGGGATTGCTGCGAAGCTGCGGCGAACCGCCGACAAAATCGGTCAACGCCTCGGTGATAGAGCATGACGACTTTACTCGGACTCGTCATTGCGAGGAGCGAAGCGACGCGGCAATCCAGAGTGCGCGTAAACTCGCTCTAGATTGCTTCGCTACGCTCGCAATGACAAGAAGGGCGAAGTAACATCCAACGTCGATCGTCGGTGCGACTTTGACTGGAAATGGTGCCCCTGGCCGGACTCGAACCAGCACTCCTTGCGGAACCGCATTTTGAGTGCGGCGCGTCTACCAATTTCACCACAGGGGCCCGTGGACGGCGAGAAGGGGCGTTGATTCCCTGTCCGCAACCGTTGCGGGGAGCCGTTGCCACATAAAGGCGGTTTTAGTCTAGTGGATAAGCGACATGGTGCATTAAGAGGTGGCCATGACCGAAAAGACCAAAGCTTCGCCGGCGCCATCCACAACAACGCGTGCGAAGGCTGAAACCGCCCCCGCATTCGGCCCGGGCCGAATCGCCGCCGCAGCGCTGATCGTCATCGCGATCGTCGGCGTGGCGTGGCTTGCCATCGAATTGACGCGCTTCTTCATGCTCGTCTTTGCCGCGATCGTATTGGGTGCGGTCTTCGATGCGATCGCGAGCTGGCTCTGCCGCCGGACCGGGATGAAACGCGGCTTTGCCCTCGCCCTTTCGGTCGCCGGCATCATTGCGATCTTCGCCGGCGCGTTCATGCTGTTCGGTTCGCAGCTTGCCCGCGAAATCGACACGATCCAGCGCCAGATCCCGCAAGCCTTGGCCGGCGTTGAAGCTTTCCTCGACCGCTACGGCCTCGGCGCCCGCGTCCGCGAAATCGCCGCCGTCGGCAGCGACGATATCTCGCGGCTAGTGTCGCAGGCCGGCGGCTATGCGCTTGCGGCGGGCAGCGGCATCGCCGATTTCGTGCTGGTCCTCGTTGCTGCGATCTTCCTCGCAAGCGACCCCGCAACCTATCGCCGCGGCCTGCTGTTGCTCATGCCGGCCAAGGCAGAGGAAACCGCCTCACTGGCGCTGGAGGATGCAGGGCGCGGTCTCAAGGGCTGGATGGTCGGACAAGCGGTCTCCTCGCTCGTCGTTGCCGCACTGACCTGGGCGGGGCTCGCCGCGCTCGGCGTGCCCGCCGCGGGCGGGCTCGGGCTCATCGCCGGGCTGCTCGACGTCATTCCGATGATCGGGCCAATCATCGCGGGTGTCCCCGCCGTCCTGCTCGCTTTCACCGTATCGCCCGCGACCGCGCTGTGGACGCTGATCCTGTTCCTCGCGATCCAGCAACTGCAGGGCAATTTCCTGCAGCCGATGATCCAGAAGCAGGCGGTCGACGTTCCGCCCGCGGTGCTGTTGTTCGCGGTGGTCGCGGCGGGCATCTTGTTCGGCTTTCTCGGCGTGCTGCTCGCGGCGCCGCTGACCGTCGTCGTCTATGTGCTGGTCCAGCGCGTCTATGTGAAGACGCTGCTCGGCAAGCCGATCAAGGTAGCCGGGAAGGATTGAGCTACTTTTTCAGTTCCTTCGCCAGCGTCTTCGCCGTTGCCTTGCCATAGGGCGGCTTGAACCCCGCGAGCCCCGCGACGTCGAGCTTCGGCTGCCGATAGACGGCGCGGGCGTGGCTGAAGGTGCGGAAGCCGTCGACGCCGTGATAATTGCCCATTCCCGACGGCCCGACGCCGCCGAAGGGCAAATCCTCCATCGCGTTGTGGAACAACACGTCGTTGACCGTCACGCCGCCGGAGATCGTCCGCGTCAGCACGCGGTCCTCCTCGCTCTTGTCCTGCCCGAAATAATAGAGGCCTAGCGGGCGGTCGTTCGCGTTCACATAATCGATCGCGTCGTCGATGGTCTTGTACGTCTTCACCGGCAGGATCGGACCGAAGATTTCGTCCTGCATCACCTTCATGTCGTCGGTCGGGTTGCGAACGATATGGAGCGGCATCTTGTGGCCATTCGAGCTGGCGAAATCCTCTCCGCCCGGATTGACCTCGATCACCTCGGCGCCCTTTTCGCGCGCGTCGGTCAGATAGGATTGCAGCCGGTCGTAATTGCGCGTGTTCACCACCGAGGTGTAATCGTCGTTGGCGAGCAGGGTCGGGTAAAGCGCCGCCGCGCCCTTGGTGACGCTGTCGATCACAGCGCCCTCCTGATCCTCCGCGACAAGCAGATAATCGGGAGCGAGACAAATCTGCCCCGCGTTCATCATCTTGCCGAGCGCGACGCGCTGGCCGACGAGATCCTTATTGGCGCTGCGTCCGATGAAGGTCGGCGACTTGCCGCCCAGTTCGAGCGTCACGGGGACGAGATTATCCGCCGCGGCGCGCATGATATGCTTTCCGACGCTGGTCGCGCCGGTGAAGATCATATGGTCGAAGGCAAGCTTCGAGAAAGCGATCCCGACGTCGGAATCGCCCGTGAACACCGCCATTTCGCTTTCGTCGAAATAATCCGGGACCAGCCGCGCCATCAGTGCCGAGACATGTTCGGTAAACTCGCTGGGCTTGATCATCGCACGGTTGCCCGCGGCGAGGATGCCCGCCATCGGCACGAAGACCATGCCGACGGGGAAATTCCACGGTGCGACGACCCCGACGACGCCCTTCGGCTGATACACGACCTCGGCTTTCGCGCCGAGCAGCCCGAGCGGGAAGGTCGGCTTGCGCTTCTCCCCCTTCGACCAACTCGCCATATGCTTCCTCGCATGCTTGAGCGCGCTGACCGACGGCATGATATCGGTCATCAGCGTCTGGTCGCGGCTGCGATGGCCGAAATCCTCGCTCACCGCCTTGGCGAAATCCTCGGCATTATCGACGAGCAGCGCGATCGCACGGTCGATGCGGTCGGTGCGCACCGCCAGCGTTTCGGGCATCGCGGCGGTAAAGCTCGCCTTCTGCGCTGCGAGCACGTCGTGCATGCGCTGCGTTTCGCCGGCGATATCCTGTTTGATTGCGGTGGCCATGCCCCGTCTCCCCTTTGATTTCACGCGATGTTGATCATGCCGCACGGCAGGTTGCAAGATGAAACGCGCTGTAGCAGTCAAAAAACGGCGGAAAACTAGGCAACTTCACTCTAAAATCGCATTTTGCGCCGTTTTTCTTGGCCCCGCTCGCGCGGCTTAAAGCCACAAAAGACACGCATGCCGAGGTCAGGATTGTGTCCTTTGTGACTTTAAGATGATCCCATGAGGGAGCCAGCGCGCCCCGTCCTGCGACCACGGCTAGCGCATCGGGATTTTGTAGGACAGGGATTTTGGGCCGGTTGGGTCGGCGCTGAAGAATATCGGCTTTGGGGTGGATTTGAGACATTCCCCTCCCCTGTAGGGAGGGGTTAGGGGTGGGTCGCGAGCGCAGCGAGCAAGAGGAAGAGCGCCGCCTTCGGCGGCTACCCACCCCCAGCCCCTCCCTAAAAGGGAGGGGAGAAGAACATCCGCAATCGGCCGCTTTCGCCCTCACCCCTCGTCATCCCGGGCTTGACCCGGGATCCCGCTTTTTTTGGGGCTTCCGCAGCTTTCGACGTCAAGCGGGACCCCGGGTCAAGCCCCGGGGTGACGAAAAGGGATAACGGCAACTCCCGGCCGGAAGCAGCCATTCGCGCACAGGCGTAAGGCAAGGCCACCGCCCTCTTTCGCAAGTGCAGCATTTCCGCTAAGCGACGCGCCGACCTATTCTTTCCCCACGGAGTCTTTCGATATGACCGCCACCGATCCCGTCGTTTTCCTCTCCTACGCCCGCACCCCGATGGGCAGCATGCAGGGCAGCCTGTCGGACGCGAGCGCGACCGACCTCGGCGCGACCGCGGTCAAGGCGGCGGTCGAGCGCGCCGGCGTTTCGGGCGACGACATCGAGCGTATCTATATGGGCTGCGTCCTGCCCGCCGGGCTGGGCCAGGCCCCTGCGCGTCAGGCCGCGATCAAGGCCGGCCTGCCCAAGTCAGTGCAGGCGACGACCGTCAACAAGGTGTGCGGTTCGGGCATGCAGACGGTGATCATGGGCGCCGAAGCGCTTGCCGCCGGCAGCATCGACCTGATCGTCGCGGGCGGCATGGAATCGATGACCAATGCGCCGTACCTGCTCAAGAAGCACCGCGGCGGCGCGCGGATCGGTCACGACACCGCTTATGACCATATGTTCCTCGACGGGCTTGAAGATGCGTATGAAGCCGGCCGGGCGATGGGTACTTTCGCGCAGGACACCGCCGACGCCTATCAGCTTTCGCGACAGGCGCAGGATGATTATTCGATCGAATCGCTGAGCCGCGCCAAGGCGGCGATCGCCGACGGGGCCTTTGCCAATGAAATCGCGCCGGTCACCATCTCGGGCCGCAAGGGCGACGTCGTCGTCGACACCGATGAAGCCCCCGGCAAGGGCATGCCCGACAAGATCCCGACGCTGAAGCCCGCCTTCGCCAAGGACGGCACGATCACTGCTGCGACCAGTTCGTCGATCAGCGACGGCGCTGCCGCCGTCGTGCTGACGCGCCAGTCGGTCGCCGACGCCAAAGGCGCGAAGCCGGTCGCCAAGCTCGTCGCACACGCCGCGCACGCGCAGGAACCGAAGGATTTCACGATCGCCCCCGTCGGCGCGATCAACAAGGTGCTGGCGAAAGCCGGCTGGTCGATCGGCGACGTCGACCTGTTCGAAGTCAATGAAGCGTTCGCTTGTGTGGCGATGTTCGCGATGCACGACCTTGGCATTCCGCACGACAAGATCAATGTCCATGGCGGTGCGACCGCGCTCGGCCATCCGATCGGCGCCAGCGGGACGCGCATCATCACGACACTGATCGCGGCACTCCAGCGCCACGGCAAGACGCGCGGGATCGCCAGCCTCTGCATCGGCGGCGGCGAAGCGACGGCGGTCGCAATCGAATTGATTTAAGTTATTACCGGAAAATGGTTGCGTGGCGCCGCCGTATGGCGGCGCCACTTCGTCGCTATCGTGCGACATTTTGCGACACTAATGACCTGAAAATAAACGCGGCATTCCGGTTCGGTTCAAGCCGGCCGGCCTAGACCATTGCTTGTCATCGGGCGGATACCCCCTTCCCCCTGACGGATTGAAAAGGAATGGCACCATGAAGAGCAAATTTCTCGCCGCCGGCCTGATCGCCGCGATGATGGTCCCTGCGATGGCGCAGGCCCAGACCCGCGAGATTCGCAAGGATCGTCAGGAACTGCGCGAAGATCAGCGCGATCTGCGCAATGCCCAGCGTCGCGGCGACCGCGGCGACATTCGCGACGCACGCCACGACGTGCAGGACTCGCGCAAGGATCTGCGTGAAAGCCAGCGCGACTGGCGCCGCGACACGCGTTACCAAAATTATCGCGCGCCGTTCAAATATCAGCAGTTTCGTGTCGGCTCGACGCTGCGCTCCAACTATTACGCGCCCAGCTATCGCCCGACCTGGGACAGCCGCTGGGGGGTACCGCGTGCCGGCCGCAACCTGACCTATGTGCGCCATTACAACGACCTGCTGCTGGTCAATGCGCGGAACGGCAAGGTCGTGAAGGTCTATCGCAACCACTTCAACTGGCGGCGCTGACCGTTAGACATCGTCGGACGTCAAAAGGGTCGATGGACAACATCGGCCCTTTTTCGTCCTGGTGATTGTCGTTGCCGCGTCCACGCGAAAGACATAGCCTCAAGCTTCCAAAGGGGGGGAGGTACGAACATGAAAAAGCTCGTTCTGCTTGCGGCGCTCACGGCGCTATCGGCCTGTTCGCAAAAGGCTGAAGAGAAAAAGGAAGTTGCTGCGGAGCCGGCCGCCGAGGCCGAGCCGGCAGCGACGTCCGACTCGGGGACGCCCGCGGGAAGTTATGACGTCAAAATGGCCGATGGCACGATGGCCACCACAACAATCAACGCCGACGGAACCTATGTCGACACCGACGCCAAGGGCAAGGCGACCAAGGGTCAATATGCGACCCACGACGGCAAGGATTGCTTCGATCCCGATGGCGACGAAATGGGCATGTGCTGGGCGCTAACGAAGCCCGCAGCCGACGGCAGCTTCACCGCGACCGCCGATGACGGCACGGTCGCCACGGTCACGCCGAAGAAGAAGTAATGGCCTGCTATATCCGGGGCGGTCACTCGCCCCAGATATGATCGGTCTCGACCCAGCCGCGCCGGCCCTTCACATCGAACAGGCACCAGCCATTGGCGCAATCGGTGATCCGGCCGACGACGCCGGGTTCGGCACGATAGGAAATTGCCGCCGACAGGCTCGCGGCGGCGCGTAGCGGGCGAATCTCGTCGGTGATGATCGCCGTGCGCGTCCGGCTGAGCAGCCGTGCCGCCATCCAGCCCTGCGTTCCGTCTGGATCCTCGATCTTCCGCCAATTCTCGAAGCGCGCAATGACTTTTACCGGCAGATCCTTGCGCCGATATTCCCAGATCACCGGGACGTCGGGCGAAGGCCCCTTGCGCATGCGCGCCTCATCGACGCTGATCGACGCCCAATAGGGCAGCGCGACGGGGTCAGATTGCGCAGACGCCGGCCCCACAACGGCGAGCGACAGTAAAATTGCGGCTAATTTCCGGCTGGTCATCCATCAGCCTTGTCAAAATCGGCGGGTCTTTTCAACCGGTCGCTGCATGCAAACGGATGATCGTCCACAGCATCGGCACGCACCCACCCCCTTGACCCTTTCGCATCGGCACGCTCTATCGGCGGCCATGCCTGATTCATCCCGTCCGAAACGCCCCCGCGTCATCGTCACCCGCCAGTTGATGCCGCATGTCGAGGGGCGCATGGCCGAATTGTTCGACGTCGCGCTGTCGGCGCATGACGACGCGTTTACGACCGAGCAGCTCAAAAAAGCCGTCACCGATTGCGACGTGTTCGTGCCGACCGTCACCGACAATATCGACGCGGAGATCATCGCGGCGGCGGGGGAGCGGCTGAAGCTGATCGCCAATTTCGGGGCCGGGGTCGATCATATCGACCTGGCCGCCGCGCGCGCAAAGGGGATCATGGTATCGAACACCCCCGGGGTGTTTACCGAGGATACCGCCGATATGACGATGGCGCTGATCCTGTCGGTTCCGCGCCGCCTCGCCGAGGGCGAAAAGCTGATGCGCTCGGGGAAATGGGAAGGTTGGGCGCCCAGTACGATGCTCGGCCACCGCGTCGGCGGCAAATTGCTCGGCATCGTCGGCATGGGGCGGATCGGTCTGGCGGTCGCTCGTCGCGCGCGCGCCTTCGGTCTGTCGATCCACTACCACAATCGCAAACGCCTGCCCGCCGCGATCGAGGAAGAACTGGGCGCCAGCTATCACGCGAGCATCGACACGCTGCTGCGGATCAGCGACATCGTCACGATCCACTGCCCGCACACGAGCGAGACGCACGAGTTGGTGAGCGCAACACGGATCGCGGCGATGAAACCGACCGCCTATCTGATCAACACCGCGCGCGGCGAGATCGTCGACGAAAAGGCGCTGGTCACGGCGCTCCAGACGCGCCGCATTGCGGGGGCGGGGCTCGACGTCTACACGCACGAACCGGCGGTCGATCCCGCCCTGCTAGCGCTCGAAAATGTCGTGCTGCTCCCGCATCTCGGCTCGGCAACGATCGAGGGCCGCGAAGCGTCGGGCGAAAAGGTCATCGCGAATATCCGCGCCTGGTGCGACGGGCACCGGCCGCCCGATCAGGTGCTGGAGGGGTGGGCGTGACTTTGTCGCTGATTTGACTCGCACAAAGCCACAAAGATTCCTGTATTCCGTTGGTGTTGAGCTTGTCGAAGCATCGTCCTTCCTCGGCTCAAGGATAGAACGGCCCTTCGACAAGCTCAGGCCGAACGAGTTTCAAGAAACTTTGTGACTTCGTGGCCTTGTGCGAGTCCAAATCAATAACGGTCGGCGATCAATCCCCCGTCAAAATCCGGTCCACCAGTTGCTTCACCGTCGGGGTGAAGTTGTTCGAATAGAAGGGATCGGTCTTGAAATTGAACGCGGCGTGGCCTGCGAACATCAGATTCTGTTCGGTATCGCCGTCGTGCGCGATGTCCTGCAGTGTCTTCTGGATGCAGAAGCTGCGCGGATCGGCGAGGTAGCCGGTCGAATAATCGTCATGGTCCTTCCATGCCGAAAAACCGCAGTGAGACAGGCAGCCCATGCAATCGGCCTGGTCCTTGCGGATCGTCGCCTTGTCGGCGTCGTTCACGAAAACGACCGTGTTGTCGGGGGTCTTGAGCGCCTCGGTATAGCCTTCCGCGAACCAGTCGCGCGCGCGGGCGCGGTCGTGCGGGGTGACCCAGAAATTCTTGCCCTTCACCCCGACGTCGAGCTGGACGATATGATCGCCCGCTTCCTGTTTCGAATAGGGTATCTGGCGTTCCGAGCGCGCTTCGAGATCGCGGAGGAACGGGTTGCGCACGGCGCTCGAATAAAAGCCCGTCGGCGAGAAGCGGTGGAGCAGCACATCGCCGTCGTCGAGCGTGCGCAGACGGTCCTTCCACTGCTGCGGGATGGGACTTTCCTCGGTCAGCAGCGGCCGCGTGCCATATTGGAAAACGATCTGCCCGAGTTCGGGATTGTCGATCCAGTGTTCCCAGTCACGCAGATACCAGACGCCGCCCGCCATCACGATCGGCACGTCGTCCGAAATCCCTTCCGCGCGCATCGTCTCGCGCAGCGCCTTGACGCGCGGGTAGGGATCCTGCGGCACCAGCGGGTCTTCGGCATTCGACAGGCCGTTGTGGCCGCCGGCGAGCCAAGGATCTTCGTAAACCACCGCACCCAGGAGATGCGAAACCTTGTGATAGGCGCGTTTCCACAGCGCGCGGAAGGCGCGCGCCGAGCTGATGATCGGCAGATAAAGGACATTGTGCCGCTCGGCGATTTCGCTGAGCTTGTACGGCATCCCAGCACCGCAAGTGACGCCGGCGACCAGACCCTTCGTCCGTTCGAGCACGCCTTCGAGGATCTGTTGCGCGCCGCCCATTTCCCACAAGACGTTGATGTTGATCGCGCCCTTGCCGCCCGACACCTCATGGGCGCGTTCGACCTGCGCGACGGCGCCTTCGATCCCGTACTGGATCAGTTCTTCGTGACGCTCGCGCCGCGTCAGGGCGTTGTAAACCTGGGGGATAATCTTGCCTTCGGCGTCATAGCTGTCGGCGTTGACGGCCGACACGGTGCCGATTCCGCCCGCAGCGGCCCACGCGCCGCTCGACATATGGTTGGTTGCCGAAACGCCCTTGCCGCCCTCGACCAACGGCCACACTTCACGTCCGCCGTAAAGAATGGGCTTCAAACCTTTGAACACGTCAAACCTCTTTCTCTCCGCCCGCCCTTCATCCGCGGCAGGCCCCCAAATGCCGGTTCCGTAAGCGGAAAGCGGCGGTGAAAGTCAATGGCGCGCCGCTTCATGTGCCGGTGAGCAGGCGGCGTCCGTCAAGCGCGCGACCATAGAGATTTTCATAAGCCGCGACCATGGCAGATTCGCCGAAGCGTTGGGCGGCCGTGCCCCGGTTCGCCGCGCCGACCTGGTGGCGCAAGGCGGCGTCGGTCGCCAGTTCGGCCAAAGCGGCACGAAAGCCATATTCGTCGGCAGCGACGAAGCGGCGGTTGTCGTCCGAAACCATCGCCGCCACATCGCCGACATCGGGGCTGACGACGGGCAAACCCGCCGCCATCGCCTCGATCACCGCGATCGGCGCCTGCTCGCTACGCGACGACAGCGCGAGCAAGTCGAAATGGCCAATCCAGCGGGCGGGTTCGGCCATGAAGCCCGGCATTACCAGCCGGCCGGTCATGCCGCACGCCACGGCCTCCGCCGCAATCGCATCGCGCTCCGGCCCCTCGCCCACGATCACCAGCCGGACATTTGCGGGCAAGGCGGCAACCGCGCGCACGAGGCGCGGCAAATCCTTGACCTTGCGCAGCCCGGCGACAGTGCCGATCACGACATCCCCCTCGCGCCGTTCGAGCCCGGCGACCGGCAGGTCGGGCGCCTGGTCATAGGCGCCGACGCCGATCCCGTTACGGATCAGCCGCGTGCGGCGCCCTGCACCCCATTCGTCCGCCGCGATGCGTTCGAGCAAGGCCGATGGCACGACGAGCGCCTCGGCGGTCGGCAACGCGAGGCGCCGGAAGCCATTTCGCTTCCAGTTGCGCCGGACGCTCTCATCCTCATTGAACCCATCCTCATGATGAATCAGTGGCGGCAGGTTACGGAAAGGCGCGAACAACCGGTGCGCCATCACGCCATCCATCGATCCCCAATTATAGCTGAGGACAAGATCGAACTGCTGCATATAGTCCGCAAGATCGCGGTAGCGCGCAGGCCCCGGCTTTCCGTGCAGCGGCGGCGCGGCGGCGGGAAACTCGACATCAATCGCGGGGTCGATCGCATCACGCGCGCTCAGCGCATCGGGAACCGCCGACAGGATGACATGGCTGGCGCGGGGACCCATCAGGTTCATCAGCCGGACGGCACGCGCCTCCTTGCCGCCCAGCGAAAAGCTCGAGTGGAGGTGGAGCAGCCGCGCCGGGCGATCAGTGCCGGTCACGCGGCGGGCAATTTCGCCGCCCAGGCGTCGATCGCCGCGCGCGCTTCGGCCTCGTCCATCGTCGGCGCATGACCAACGCCCGGAATTTCGACCAGCCTTGCCTTGGGGAGTTTCGTCGCCATCTTTTCGGCTGCCGCGCGCGACAGGATATCCGAATGCTGCCCGCGCAGGATCAACACCGGAATTTCGCCAAGCGCCTGATAGGCGGGCCATAGATCGACGCCGCCATCGCTGTTGGGGACGCGGAGCGGCGCCGCGATCTGCTTGTCGTAGTCGGTGACGATGCGCCCTTCGGGGGTCAGGCGATGCGTGCGCTTGGTCAGCCGTAGCCAATCGTGGATTTCATAGCCGGGATAGACTGCGCCGTTGAGCTCGGCGAAGGCGCGCGCAGCGTGAATCCATGTCGGCTGGCTACCCCCGGCGCCGATATAGTCACGAATGCGCGCAAGTCCCGCCGCTTCGAGTTCGGGTCCGACATCGTTGAGCACCGCACCGACGAGCCGCCCCGGCAGGCTCGCCGCCATGAGCATTGCCACAAGGCCGCCGAGCGAGGTGCCGATCGTCGCGAAGCGCTGGATTCCCAGTTCGTCGAGCAAGGCGACGACATCCTGGACATAGGTCAGCGGGACATAGGTCATCGGGTCCTTGGCGTAAGCGCTCTCGCCGCGCCCGCGAAATTCGACGACGATCACCTTGCGCCACTGCGCGACATGTGGCGCCACTGCCTCGAAATCGCGGGCATTGCGCGCCAGTCCCGGCAGACAGAGCACCGGCGGCGCGCCGATTGCTTCCCCGGGCCCATCATAGATGCGCGCATGCAGGCGCACGCCGTCGCCCGACCACCAATAATGGTCCGACCAGTCGCGGCGCCCGTCGCGTTGGACTCCCTGTTTGACCGAAATGGCGCGCTTCCTTTTCTCGCCTGCGTCTACGGCGTCTATCGCCAACGCGGCGCCCGCGTGCAAGCGATCCGTCATGCAAATCTGCCCGACGGTTGCCGCCGCCCGCTTTCGCCGATAAGGCATCCGGTCATGAGCGAAGAGCTGCTTTCGTACGAGCCCGCCACCGGCGAGGAACTGTGGCGCGGCCCGACCAGCCATGTCGATGATGAGGTCGCAATCGCAAGGGCCGCATGGCCCGAATGGGCCGCGAAACCCGTCACTTTCCGCACCGAAACACTGCGTCGCTTCGCCGACCGGGTGAAGGCCGAAGGCGAGAAGTTCGCCGACCTGATCGCGCGCGAAACCGGCAAGCCTTTGTGGGAAGCGCGGACCGAGGTCGAGTCCGTTTACAACAAGGTCAATATTTCGGTCACCGCCTATGCCGAACGGACGCCGAACCGGCGGATCGAAGGCGCGATGGGGCTCCGCAATGCCGTGCGCCACAAGCCGCACGGCGCGCTCGCGGTGCTCGGTCCCTATAATTTTCCGGCGCACCTGCCCAACGGCCATATCGTGCCCGCCTTACTCGCGGGCAATTCGGTGATTTTCAAACCATCGGAAAAGACACCTGCGGTCGGCGCGATGCTCGTCGACCTGTTCCACAGCGCCGGCGTCCCGAAAGAGGTGCTCCGTCTTGTCGTCGGCGGCCCCGAAACAGGAAAGGCGCTCGCCGGCCATCCCGACATCGACGGATTGCTGTTCACCGGCTCGGCGCGTACCGGCCTGGCGCTGAACCGCCAGTTCGCAAACCGCCCAGACAAGATTCTCGCACTCGAAATGGGCGGCAACAATCCCATCGTCGTGTGGGACACCGCCGACATCCGTACCGCGGCAATCCTCGTCGTGCAGTCGGCTTTTCTCAGCGCCGGACAACGCTGTTCGAACGCGCGGCGTCTGATCGTCAAGGAAAGCCTCGCCGATGGCCTGATCGAACAGGTGCGCGATCTGTCGGGCCGGTTGATCGTCGACCATCCGCACGCCGACCCCGCCCCCTATATGGGTCCGGTGATCGACAACGAAGCCGCCGACGGCCTGACCGAAAGCTTCCTGATCCTGATGTCGAACGGCGGCCAGGTGATCCGCCATATGACGCGTCCGGTGCCCGGCCGCCCCTTCCTGACCCCCGGCATCATCGACGTCACCACGATGCCCGAGCGCCCCGACATCGAATTGTTCGGCCCGCTGCTGCAAGTGATCCGCGTCGACAGTTTCGAGGCCGCGATCGCCGAGGCGAACAATACCGCCTTTGGCCTGTCGGCGGCGCTGATCGGCGGTTCGCCGAAGCTCTACGACCAGTTTTGGGCGAATGCGCGCGGCGGCGTGATCAACTGGAACCGGCCGACCAACGGCGCCTCGTCCGCGGCACCCTTCGGCGGCATCGGACTGTCGGGCAATCACCGGCCCAGCGCCTTTTATGCGGCCGATTACTGCGCCTATCCGGTCGCCAGTTCGGAAAGCGACACGATGCGCGCGTCGATCGGGGTCGGTTTGCGCGAGAGCGAGGCTGACAAGCCGAAGCTGATCCGCAAGGGCTTTCTTTAATCTCTTTTTCGTCATGCCGGCCCTGATCCTGCATCCATTCCGCCGGACGAACGAAGAATGGACCCCGGATCAAGTCCGGGGCGACGATAGTCGAAGGAGCAATTTTACCTTCATCGCCATCAAAAAAGCCTGCTTTGCCATATCGACCGGCACGGCCCATCTCCGCTGCATGGAAAAGACTCCGATTTCTGCAGGCAAGCTGTGGCTCGTCGGCGCCGGCCCCGGCGACCCCGACCTGTTGACGCTGCGCGCCGCGCGGCTGCTCGCGAGCGCCGATCTGGTCGTCCACGACGGGCTTGTCGGCGACGGCGTGCTCGCGCTGATCCCGCCGCAGGTCGACCGGATCAGCGTTGCCAAGCAGCGCAGCCGCCACACGCTGAAGCAGGAACTGATCAACGAGCTGCTCGTCCGCGAAACGCTGACGGGCAAGCAGGTCGTACGCCTGAAGGGCGGCGATCCCTTTATCTTCGGGCGCGGCGGCGAGGAACTCGACGCCGCGCGCAAGGCCGGCGTCGCGGTGGAGGTCGTCCCTGGCATCACCGCGGCGGCGGGTTGCGCCGCACAGGCAGGACTCCCCCTCACCCATCGTGAAGATGCGAGCGCGGTCAGCTTCGTTGCTGGCCAGTGCAAGGACCTGACCGATCAGGACTGGTCGGGGCTCGCGGGCCATGGCCGGACGCTGGTTATCTACATGGGCCTCGCGACCGCCAACGCCATCGCCGACAAATTGATCGCCGATGGCGTTTCGCCCGATCTTCCTGTCGCTGTCGTCGAGCGCGGCACCACTGCCGACGCGCGCGTCCTGCGCACGCTCCTCACCGATCTCGGCGACCTCGTCGCGCGCGAGAAAGTCCAAAGCCCGGCGCTGATCGTGGTCGGCAAGGTCGCAGCACGCGCCGACGCGCTCGATTGCCTCGGCGCACCGGGCGTTGCTGCTCAAATAAGGGATTTCACATGAAGCTGCTCACGGGCAATGACCTGAAAACGGGATTTGTCACCTGGTGGACCGGTGCCGACTGGTCGCTGCATATCGAGGACGCCGCCGACGTCGGCGAGCAGGGCGAGGCGATCCTTGCCGCCGAGGAAGGCGCGCGCCGCGTCAACGCTCCCTACATCATCGCTGGCGAGATAACCGCCGAGGGTCCGCGCCCCGCGCATATCAAGGACCGTATTCGCGCGCTGGGTCCGACCGTGCGCCCCGACCTGACTTTGAAACCCGCCGATCCCGCGGCCGGCGACTGGGTGATCTGACATGTATAAATATGACGAATATGACCATCAGATGGTTGCTGCCCGTGTCGCCGAGTTCAGCGACCAAGTGCGCCGCCGCCTTGCGGGCGAAATCACCGAGGACCAGTTCAAGCCGCTGCGACTGATGAACGGCCTTTACCTCCAGCTTCACGCCTATATGCTGCGGGTAGCGGTCCCTTATGGGACGCTCGACAGCCGCCAGATGCGGATGCTCGCTCACATCGCGCGCAAATATGACCGCGATTACGGCCATTTCACGACGCGCCAGAATATCCAGTATAACTGGATCAAGCTGGAAGACGCGCCCGCGATCCTCGCCGATCTGGCATCGGTGGAGATGCACGCGATCCAGACCAGCGGCAATTGCATCCGCAACATCAGTTCTGACCAGTGGGCCGGTGCCGCCGCCGACGAAATCACCGATCCGCGCCCATGGGCCGAACTGCTCCGCCAGTGGTCGAGCTTCCACCCCGAATTCAGCTATTTGCCGCGCAAGTTCAAGATCGCCGTGATCGCCGCCGAGGAAGATCGCGCCGCGATGCGCCTCCACGATATCGGCATCCAGATCGTCGAGCAGGACGGCGTCCACGGCGCGGCGTTCTACGTCGGCGGCGGCATGGGCCGCACCCCGATGATTGCGCCGCTGATCAAGGATTTCGTGCCGCTGGACGACATGCTGAGCTATGCCGAGGCGTGCCTGCGCGTCTACAACCGCTATGGCCGCCGCGACAATATCTACAAGGCGCGGATCAAGATCCTGATCCACGAGCTGGGCGCCGAGGAATATCGCCGCCAGGTCGAGGAAGAGTTCGTCCATGTGAAGTCGCTGGGCATCGATCCGCCGAAGGCCGAGTTCGACCGCATCGCCGCGCAGTTCGCGCCGCCACCGCTCGACGCCTCGGCGCCCGATGCGATCGACCGCGGCGATCCCGATTTCGCGGTCTGGGTCGACCAAAATGTCGCGAAGCACAAGGTATCTGGCCACGCGATCGTCAACATCAGCCTGAAGCCCGTCGGCGGCATCCCCGGTGATGCCAGCTCGGCGCAGATCGACCTGATGGCCGACCTTGCCGAGAAATACAGCCATGATGAACTGCGCGTCACCCACGCGCAGAACATCGTGCTGCCGCACGTCCGCAAGGCCGACCTCCACGCGATCTGGCAGGCGCTCGACGAAGCGGGGCTGGCGACGCCGAACCTTGGCTTGATCAGCGATATCATCGCCTGCCCGGGCCTCGATTATTGCAGCCTCGCCAACGCCCGTTCGATCCCGGTCGCGCAGAAGATCGCGACGCGCTTCGCCGATCCGGCGCGCCAGCGCGACCTGGGCGAGCTCAAGCTCAAGATTTCGGGCTGCATCAACGCCTGCGGCCATCATCATGCCGGCCACATCGGTATCCTTGGCGTCGACCGCAAAGGCACCGAAAACTACCAGCTGTCGCTTGGCGGATCGGGCGCAGAGGACGTCAGCCTCGGCACGATCACCGGCCCCGGTTTCGACGAGGATGGCGTCGTCGATGCGATCGAGCGCGTCACCGACAAATATCTTGCGACACGCACCGAGGGCGAACGCTTCGTCGACACCTTCCGCCGCGTCGGCATGGCCCCGTTCAAGGAGGCGATCTATGGTTGAACATATCCATTCGGACGGCGAAGAGCCCGCGGTCACCCTCGACGCCTTCCTGTCGCAATCAAACGCGACGGCGGTGCGGCTGGAGCCCGACGAGGATGCGCGCGCGCTGATCCCGCATCTCGACCGGCTCGCGCTGATCGAGGTCGCTTTCCCGAAATTCCGCGACGGCCGCGGCTATTCGTCGGCGCGTATCCTGCGCGAGGCGGGCTATGCTGGCGAGTTGCGCGCGCAGGGCGACGTGCTGGTCGACCAGGTTGCCTATATGAAGCGCTGCGGTTTCGACACATTTGCGCCCGAAAAGGAGCTGAACCCGGCCGATGTCGAGGCGGCGCTGTCGCGCTGGCCCGAACATTATCAGGGCGCCGCCGACGGCGTGGTGCCGATATGGAAGCTGAGGCATGGCTGACGTGACGGTCTCTCCCCGCACCCGCGACCGGATCGACGCAGCGCCGCGTTTCACGCAGGCCGACGTCATTCGCCTCAACAACCTCTTCCGCGGCCAGGACGCCGCCGAAGTGGTGGCGAGCGTGATCGGCGCGGGATTGCTGGGCGAGACCGGAATCGTCTCGAGCTTCGGCGCCGAAAGCGCGGTGTTGCTCCATCTGGTGACGCAAGCCGCGCCCGACATGCCGGTGCTGTTCCTCGATACCGGCAAGCATTTCCCCGAAACGCTCACCTATCGCGACGAACTGGCGGCGAAGCTGAAACTCAACATCGTCAACCTGACGCCCGATCCCGAAGAACTGGCGGTAAAGGACGGAACCGAACTGCGCTGGTCCTACGATCCCGACGGCTGCTGCGAAATCCGCAAGGTCAAGCCGCTCGAAAAGGCGCTCGTCGATTTCGACACGTCGATTACGGGGCGCAAGGGTTTCCAGTCGTCGACGCGGCAGGGGCTGGCGCGCTTCGAGCTCGACGGCACCACGGGCCGGCTGAAGTTCAACCCGCTCGCCAACTGGACGCGCGATCAGCTCGACGCCTATTTCACCGAGCATGATCTGCCGCGCCATCCGCTGGAAGCCGAAGGTTATCCCTCGATCGGCTGCTCGCCATGCACATCGAAGGTCAAGCTGGGCGAAGACCCTCGATCGGGCCGCTGGCGCGGCTGGGACAAGACCGAATGCGGCATCCACACCGAAGTGACGCCGATCGATGATGATCCGGCGAACGATCCGGTGTTCTGATCTGACGCATCTCAAAAATGCATCGCCCCTCGCAATGTCGAAGCATTTACCTGCGGCGATCACTCATAATCATCATACGCCATGCTGTCGTCGGCAAGGTCGCTGAACTTCGTCGTCTTCGCCTCGAAGTGCATGCGGATCTTGCCGGTCGAGCCGTGGCGCGATTTCGCGACGATGACTTCGGCAAGACCGAAGACACGTTCCATTTCGGCCGCCCATTCCTCATGCTGCGCGTGGATCTTGACATCGTCGCCTTCGATCGGACGTTTGGGCTCCTTCGCCGCGACATAATAATCCTCTCGGAACACAAAGAGCACCATGTCGGCGTCCTGTTCGATCGAGCCCGATTCGCGAAGGTCGGAAAGCTGCGGGCGCTTGTCCTCGCGGCTTTCGACCGCACGGCTGAGCTGTGACAGCGCCATTACCGGTACATGAAGTTCCTTCGCCAGCGTCTTCAAACCACGCGAAATTTCCGAAATTTCCTGGACACGATTGTCGCCGCTCTTCGACGAGCCCTGCAACAGCTGAAGATAGTCGACGATGACGAAACCGATGCCGTGGCGGCGCTGCAGCCGGCGCGCGCGGGTGCGCAGGCCGGCGATAGTCAGGCCCGGCGTGTCATCGATGAACAGGGGCAGCGTCTGTAACGCCTGCGCTGCGCGCGAGAGCTGCTGGAACTGGTCCTTGCTGATCTTGCCCATGCGCAGCGCCTCGCCCGACACCCCCGATTGTTCGGCGAGCACGCGCGTCGCCAGCTGATCGGCGGACATTTCGAGGCTGAAAAACGCAACCTTGGCGCCCATATTCTTCTCGGGCGGAATGCCATCCTCTTCATCGCGGCGGAAGCGCTCGGCGGCATTATAGGCGATGTTCGTCGCGAGCGACGTCTTGCCCATGCCGGGGCGTCCGGCGAGGATCATCAAGTCCGAATTATGCATACCGCCAATCTTGGCGTTCATGCTGCCGATGCCCGTCGTGATCCCCGACAGATGACCGCCCGAATTGAGCGCGCGCTCTGCCGCTTGCAGCGCGGTGAGGCTGGCCTGGTTGAAACTCTTGACCGAGCCCATTTCGGCCTCACCGCCCGCGACGCGGTAAAGCGCCGTTTCGGCTTCCTCGATCTGCGACTGCGGATCGACGCTTTCGCTCGTATCGAGCGCGCTGTCGACGAGCGTGCGCCCGACCCCGACCAATTCGCGGAGCAACGCGAGGTCGAAAATCTGCCGGGCAAAGTCGCGCGCGCCGATCAATCCCGCACCGCTGCCGGTCAATTGCGCCAGATATCCGGGGCCGCCGACCGCTTTCATAGCCTCGTCGGCTTCGAAAAAAGGCTTCAGCGTGACCGGGGTCGCGATGCTGTTGCGTTCGATCAGCGCCATCGTCTGCTGGAAGATGCGGCCATGGAGCGGTTCGAAGAAATGCTCGGGGGTCAATGCGACCGGCAAATCCTCGACGACTCGGTTGTCGATCAGAATCGCACCGAGAAACGCGGCCTCAGCCTCGATATTGCGCGGCAATTGGCGGTCATCCCCGGCGTTGGCCGGGGTCGGAATCAGGGCGAGCTCTGGCATGGCAGCCTTCATGCGGTGTCGCTGCGGGTGGTGCAACAGGCGATGAAGTGAAGCTTATCATAGCTGTGGGTTGCTGTGAATAAGTCGCCCCCTTGCCCTTCGTGCCCGGCCAAGTAGAAGCACTTCCCATATGGCCGACGCAGATCCTTCGAAACAGCGCATCATCGCGGTCGAACTCGACGAGGGCTCGATCGTCTGGCGCAACCCCGATGTCGAGCAGGAGCGCCGCGTCGCGATCTTCGACCTGATCGAGGATAACAAGTTCGTGCCGCAGCGCGGCCACCCCGACGGCTATGCCGGTCCCTACCGCCTGATGCTGCGTGTCGAGGAAGGGCGGCTGATTTTCGAAATCAGCCGCGACGACGGCTCGCCGCTGGAGGCGATCATCCTCGGCCTCGGTCGTTTTCGCCGCCCGATCCGCGATTATTTTGCGATCTGCGACAGCTATTATCAGGCGATCAAAACCTCGACCGCGCAGCAGATCGAGACCGTCGACATGGCGCGGCGCGGGCTCCACAACGAGGCGGCCGAAATGCTGATGGACCGGCTCGATGGCAAGATTGCGGTCGATTTCGACACGGCACGACGGCTTTTCACGCTGATCTGCGTGTTACACATCAAGGGTTAGCGATGGCGACGGGGGCAGCCAGCAGGGGGAACAAGGGTCCGGTAAAGCCGCTCGCCGAGTGGCGCGGCGTGCTTGCCTACTGGCTGCGGCGCGTGAGCGGCCTATTGTTGCTCCTTGTCCTTGCGGCCGGACTGGTGATGTGGTGGGCCGCGCGCTGGACGCCGCCCCGCGCGCAATTTCCGATCCAGGGTGTGACGATCGACGCAGACAACGGCGTTGTCCGCTGGGGGTCGATCAAAGCCGCGGGCGCCGACTTTTCCTATCTGATGGCGACCGACGGTACCGACGGCGTCGACCCGATGTTCGCGAGCAATATGGCGGCGGCACGCGAAGCGGGCATCCAGACAGGGGCGATCCACCGCTACAGCCTTTGTCAGCTCGCGACCGACCAGGCCGCAAACTTCATCCGCCATGTGCCGAGACGGCCCGATACGCTGCCCGCGGTCGTCTGGCTGGACTATGACGACCGCTGCCCCGACCGGCCGACGCGCGCGCTGCTCTTGTCCGAACTCGCGACCTTCCTCGCGCAGATCGAGGCACATATGGGCAAACGAAGCCTGATCGCCCCAGGCCCGGCGTTCGAGCGCGATTATAAGGTGACGCAAGGCATCGCGCGCACGACCTGGCTGCGCCGCGATTTCTTCGAACCCGATTATGGCGCGCATCCCTGGGCAATGTGGCAGGCGAATCAATTCGTGCGCCTGTCGGGCGCCGGCGGCACCGTCGGCTGGAACGTCCTGCGCGGCGAGGGAGACACGCCATGACCGACGAAAGCACCCGCGACGCCCTGATCGCCGCGGCGCGCGATGCGGCAAGCCGGGCCTATGCGCCTTATTCGGGTTTCCATGTCGGCGCCGCGCTGCTGCTCAAAAATGGCGACGTCGTGACCGGCGCCAATGTCGAAAATGCGAGCTACGGCCTGACGCTCTGCGCCGAGACGGCGGCGATCGCGAAAATTGCCAACGAAGGGTGGATCGGCGAACTGGCCGAAGTCGCGATCGTCGGCGGCCGGCCCGACGGCGATGCGCTGCTCGGCGGCGATGCAGTTCACCCGTGCGGCCGTTGCCGCCAGATCCTCAACGAAGCCGCCGAGCGGTCGAAAACCGACATCCTCGTTCATTGCGGTTCGGGCGACGGAATGACCGTGACGAGCTACAGGCTCAGCGAATTGCTCCCCGCGGCCTTTGGTCCGAAGGATCTGGGACTGATAGATTAATGCCGGTATCCACCGGCCTTTCCCGGCGAAGGCCGGGATGACGAGCCTCGAAGGACCGCAAACATCGGCTTGCGCAAAGCGCGCCGCGCTTTCAAGAGACACGCATGGCCATTCTTTCCGATCGCTGGATTCGCGAAGCCGCCCAGACGCAGGGCATGATCGAACCGTTCGTCGAGGCGCAACGCCGCGACGGGTGCATCAGCTATGGCCTGTCCTCATACGGCTATGACGCACGCGTCGCGCCCGAATTCAAGATTTTCACAAACATCGATTCGACGACGGTCGACCCCAAGGAATTCGACCCCAAGAATTTCGTCGATCGCGAGACCGAGGTCTGCATCATCCCGCCGAACAGCTTCGCGCTGGCCCGGACGGTCGAATATTTCCGCATTCCGCGCGACGTGCTCGTGATCTGCCTCGGCAAGTCGACCTATGCGCGCTGCGGCATCATCGTGAACGTCACCCCGCTCGAACCGGGCTGGGAAGGCCATGTCACGCTGGAGTTTTCGAACACCACTCCCCTACCCGCGAAGATCTACGCCAATGAAGGCGCGTGTCAGTTCCTCTTCCTGCAAGGCAATGAGCCTTGTGAAACGAGCTATGCCGACCGCGCGGGCAAATATATGGGGCAGAAGGGCGTCACGCTGCCCAGGCTTTAAGGCCAGAACGCCGCATTCCCTTCGCCCGAAGCCGGCCGTTCAATCTCGTCATCCCGGCGAAGACCGGGATTTCAGGCCGCCAGCATGATGCAATGGCGAGATCCCGGCCTTCGCCGGGATGACGGAAGAACGGAGAAACAGGATCGCGCACTTGCTCTTTCGATGGAGATTGATAACGTTCCCATAGATCAGGAAATGGGGATGAGGTCATGAAATTCCGCACTGCCGTTTTCGTGATCGCCGCTCTGCTCTCGTCGACGGCAGTACAGGCCGAAGGCTGGCTGAAGGTCGATGGCACGCACATCGTCGACGACAGCGGCGAACCCGTCATCCTGCGCGGCATGGGGCTTGGCGGCTGGATGCTGCAGGAGGGTTATATGCTGAAGCTCGGCGAGATCGGGCAGCAGCATAAAATCCGCGCCAAACTTGTCGAACTTGTCGGCGAGGAGCGCACGGCAGTGTTTTACCGCGCTTGGCTCGACAATCACACGACTGAGGCCGACATCGCCGCGATGGCGAAATGGGGATTCAATTCGGTACGCCTGCCGATCCATTTCGACCAGCTGACCCTGCCCGCCGACAAGGAACCGAAGACCGGGCAGGACACATGGCACGAGGAAGGTTTCCAGCGCATCGACCGGCTGCTCGAATGGAGCAAGGCGAACCGCATCTACCTGATCCTCGACCTCCACGCCGCACCCGGCGGCCAAGGCAATGACCTCGCCATTTCGGACCGCGATCCCGCCAAGCCGTCGCTCTGGCAAAGCGAGGAGAACCAGCGCAAGACCGTTACCCTGTGGACCAAGCTCGCCGCGCGCTACAGGGACGAGCCATGGATCGGCGGCTATGACCTGATCAACGAGCCGAACTGGAGCTTTGCGACCCCCGGCAAGGGCAATGGCTGCGACGAGACCGAAAACAAGGCGGTCTGGAGCCTGCAACAGCGGATCACCGCCGCGATCCGCAAGGTCGACGCAAAGCATATCGTCATCATCGAGGGCAATTGCTGGGGCAATAATTATAAAGGCCTGCCGCCTGCATGGGATGCCAACATGGTGCTGAGCTTCCACAAATATTGGAACCGCAACGACGAAGCGAGCATCGCCGAGATCAAGGCGCTGCGCACCAGCTATAATCGGCCGATCTGGCTCGGCGAATCGGGCGAGAACAGCAATGTCTGGTTCCGCGATGCGATCGCGCTGGTCGAAGGCGAAGACATCGGCTGGAATTTCTGGCCGCTCAAGAAGATCGGTTTCAACCAGCCGCTGGAGATCGATCCCGGGCCGGCCTGGGCAAAGATCGTCGCGTGGGCGACGGGTGGCGGCCCGAAACCGGGCGCGGACGAAGCCTTTGCGGCAATGATGACGCTCGCCGGAAACAGCCGCTTCGACAAGAATATCGCGAAGCCCGATGTGATCGATGCGATGTTCCGCCAACCGCACGAAGCCGGCAACCGCGCCTTCACTCCGCGCCGGATCGGAACCGGACCGCTCGTTATTGGCGCGGCCGATTATGATCTGGGGCCGTCGGGGGTGGCCTATCGCGACACGGTCGACGCCAATTATCACGTCGCGACCGGCGGCGAACGCACGCCATGGAACAATGGTGCCACCTACCGCAACGACGGCGTCGACATCGCACGCGAGGCCGATGGCACACCCTATGTCCGCGATTTCGTCACCGGCGAATTCATGCGGTACAGCGCCGAGGTCGCGAAGGCCGGCCGCTGGACCGTCTCCGCCCGAGTACGATCGGCGAAGGGCGGCCGCATCGGCATCGACGAGCGCGGTGTCCCCATTCCCGCAGGCGCGGCGTGGCAGGTTATCCCGCTTGCCGAGGTCGATCTGCCGCCCGGGCCGGGAGCGGCGACCTTGCGCGCGATCGATTGTGACGATTGCGAGGTCGCCGATCTGACCTTTACCCCGCGCTAGCCCGGAACCTCATGGGCTCCCCGCGCGTCCTGTCTGCACAAGCGGGCGGGCATGTAGTGGAGGATGACCCATGTCCATGATCGCCGTCTTTATCGGGCGCCTGTTCATCGCCGTGATTTTCCTGGTGTCGGGGATCAACAAGCTGATCCATGTCGCCGACACCAATGCGATGATTTCTGCCGCCGGCCTGCCCGCGGGGCTCGCCATTCCCACCGGGCTGTTCGAACTGATTGCTGGTGTCTGCCTCGCGCTTGGCATTGCAACGCGATTGTGGGCCATCCTGCTTGCGGGCTTCGTGCTGCTGACGATATTATTCTTTCACCGCGAATTCACCGACCCGATGCAGGCGATGATGGCGATGAAGAATCTCGCGATCGCCGGCGGGCTGCTCTGCCTGTTCGGCTATGGCCATACGCGCTGGAGCTATGATGCGCTGCGGGCGCGGCGGCGGGCGGAAGTTGCCGAAAGTGCCGCGCAGCGTCACGCGGCCGATGCCGAGCTTCGGGCCGCGCGGGCCGAGGGGCGCGCCGAGGCGGCCGGGGCGCCGGTGGTGGTTGAGAAGCGCCCCTTCTGGCGCCGCTGACGCTTCGTGCTTGGCATCCCTCCTTGCGTACGCTAGCCTTCGGTTGACGTTTACGTAAAAGGGAGGATGTCATGGCCGCCAATCGCGAATTCGACATCATCGTCTATGGCGCGACCGGGTTTACCGGACGCCTTGTCGCCGAATATTTCACCCAGCATTATGCCGGCCGCGCCGATGCACCCCGCTGGGCGATGGCAGGGCGCAGCGCCGACAAGCTGGCGGATGTCCGCGACCTGATCGGCGCGCCCAAGGATACGCCGCTCGTCGTCGCCGACGCGAGCGATCCCGCCAGCCTCGACGCGATGGCGGCGCGCACCAAGGTCGTTCTGACCACCGTCGGCCCGTACCAGCTTTACGGCGCCCCGCTAGTCGCGGCCTGCGTCAAGGCGGGTACCGCCTATGCCGACCTGTGCGGCGAACCCGGCTGGATGCGCGAGATGATCGACGAATATCAGGATGCCGCCAAGGCCTCGGGCGCGCGCATCGCCTTTAGCTGCGGTTTCGATTCGATCCCCTTCGACCTCGGCGTGCTGTTCCTGCAGGCCGAGGCGGTCAAGCGTCACGGCAAACCCGCACCGCGCGTCAAGGGCCGCGTCCGCAAGATGGCCGGCGGCGCATCGGGCGGCACGATCGCCAGCCTGACCGAGACGGTGAAGGCGGTAGCGAAAAAGCCCTCGCTGGCGCTGCTGCTCAAATCCAGCTTCGCGCTGACCCCCGGCTTCGAGGGGCCGCACCAGCCGACCGGGCTGATCCCCGAATATGACGGCGCGACGGGCACTTGGACCGCGCCCTTCGTCATGGCGGCGATCAACACCAAGAATGTCCATCGCACCAATTTCCTGCTCGGCCACGCATGGGGCGAAGACCTTGTCTATGACGAGATGCTGATGACGACGATCGGCGACGCGGGCAAGGCGATGGCCGAAGCGATCGCCAAGGCGAACCCCTTCGGCGAATCGAAACCCCAGCCGGGCGAAGGTCCGAGCAAGGAAGAGCGCGAGAAGGGTTTCTACGACGTGCTGTTCGTCGGCGAATATCCCGATGGCACGGCCGTGCGGGCAAGCGTCCAGGGCGACCGCGATCCGGGCTATGGCTCGACATCGAAGATGCTCGCCGAAACGGGCATGGCGCTGCTCGCCAACAAGGGCGACGGTGGCGTCTGGACACCGGGCGCGCTGCTCGGCGATGCGCTGATCGCGCGGCTGACCGACCATGCCGGATTGACGTTCCGGATCGAGGAATAACCCGCATCCGTTCGCACTGAGCTTGTCGAAGCAATGTTCTTTCTTTTTACGCCGCAAAGAAGAACGGTCCTTCGACACCCTCAGGGTTTTGAGAATGAAACGACTCCTATGAATCCCCCCTCCCCCAGCCCTCTCGACGCCCTTCTCTCGACGCTGCGCACCGAAGAGGGCGTGGCCAATGCGCATATCGATGAAGGATGGATGCAGGGCCGCACCGCTTACGGCGGGATCAGTTCGGCGGTCGCGCTGGCGGGCACGATGGCGCTGCATCCGACCGACACGCCGCTGCGCTATGCACAGATCAGCTTCGTCGGCCCCGTCGGGGGCGACTGCACGGTGGATACACGGGTGCTCCGCCAGTCGAAATCGAGCCTGTTCGTCGATGCCGGCGTGTCGAGCGACATGGGCTTCGGCACTGCCGCGGTCTTTGCCTTTTCGGGCGACCGCGCGAGCCATCTCGACCACAACAGCATCGCGATGCCCGACGTGCCCGCGCCCGAAACGCTGGCGCCGGTCCCCGATCACAAGGTGCGGCCGAGCTTCACGCGCCATTTCGACATGCGCCCGACCACCGGCCCACGCTTCGACTGGAAGGGCGCGGTCGGCGAATATCTGACCTGGGTGCGCTTTGTCGAAGAACCGTTATGCCACCCGGCGGTCGCATTGCTCGCGATGGGCGACGCGCTGCCGCCCGCGGCGATGGCGCTGTTCACCGAATTCGGCCCGATCAGTTCGATGAACTGGACCGTCAACATGCTGAGCGGCGATCCGCGGACCGACGACGGATGGTGGCTGCTGTCGGCGAAGACCGGCTATGCCCGCGGCGGTTTTTCGGTGCAGGACATGATGCTGTGGAACCGCGCCGGCGAACCGGTGCTGAGCGGCAGCCAGGGGATCGCGATTTACGCGTAGCGGCGGCGGTTGTTGATTATAGGGCAGAGGTCCGATTTGGGGTGGGAAACTGCCATGAGCTCCGCTCACCTTCGTCATCCCGGGCTTGACCTGGGATCCCGCTTTTTGAGGGTAGCGCAGTTTTCGAGGTCAAGCGGGACCCCGGATCAAGTCCGGGATGACGGTGAATGGGGTGGCTGCAATTGGCCGCAAGTCGACACCCCACCTACCCCTTCGGCATCAGCTTCATCGTCATCGCGGTCAGCGCCTCGGTCGCGGTCGCGATCACCTTGTCCGCCTCGGGCGCCCAGAAGGGCGAATGGAGGCTGGGCATCGTCCGTCCGTCCTTCTTTGCCGCGTCATATTCGGCCTGCGGTACGCCGCCGACCCAGATGATCAGGCTTTTGATCGTCTTGTCTTCGCGGCCGAAGCGGCCGAAATCTTCGCCCCCCATCACCGGCGGCATCTGGACGACGCGCTGGTCGCCGAAGCGGCCCTTCAGATATTTCGCCATATCTTCGGTGAATTCGGGGGTGTTGAAGGTCGCCGGGGTATATTCGTTGCGATCGACGCTGACGACCGGCATCTTGTCCTCGGGTATCCCCGCAGCGATCGCCTCGCCCTTTGCGATGCGCGCGATGCCGTCGAGAAGATGATTACGCACCTCGTCGGTATAGCTGCGCACGGTGAGCTGCAACTTGGCCTCGTCGGAGATGATATTATGCTTCGCCCCGGCGTGGAAGCTGCCGACGGTCACCACCGCGCTGTCGAGCGGGCTGATCTCGCGCGAGACGAGCGTTTGCAGCGCGCCGACGATGCGGCTGGCAAGCACGATCGGGTCCTTCGTCGTCTGCGGATAGGCGCCGTGGCCGCCGAGACCCTTGACCATGATATCGACGCTATCGACGTTGGCGAGCGCATAGCCCGGCGTATAACCGATCATTCCCGCCGGGAATTGTGCGGCATCGTGGAACGCGAGCGCATATTGGGGTTTCGGAAAGCGGGTATAAAGCCCATCCTCGAGCATCATACGCGCGCCGGCGCCGCGTTCTTCGGCGGGCTGGCCGATCATCACCAGCGTCCCCGACCATTTGTCCTTGTTCGCCGCCATCAGGCGCGCGACGCCGATCCAGCTGGTCATATGCGTATCGTGGCCGCAGGCGTGCATGACGCCGGTTTCGACGCCTTCCTTGGTCGTGACGCGCACTTTCGACGCGCCGGCGAGGCCGGTCTGTTCGGTCACCGGCAGCCCATCCATGTCGGCGCGAACGAGCACGACCGGACCCGGCCCGTTCTTCATCACCGCAACGACGCCGGTCCCGCCGACCTTTTCGGTGACCTGAAACCCGAGCCTGCGCGCCTCGGCCGCCAATATGCCCGCCGAGCGGACTTCCATGAAGCTGAGTTCGGGGTTGGCGTGAAAATCCTTGTAGATTTCCATCAGCGACGGCATCTGCTTGCCGACCTCGGCCCCAAGCGTATCACTTTGCGCCGCCGCAGGCACCGACAATGCCAGCGCCGCCGCGCCTGCCCATAGAATCCGCATCATTTCACCCCTTTTTCGGTCCGCCAGACGTTCAGCCCGCCGGCACCAGTTCGATCACGTCGAGCAGCGATTCATAGGCCGGCGCGGGCAGAACGAGGCGCCAGCGATTGTCGCCGATCCGTTCGACCAGCCCCGCCATGTCGCGCATCCGGTCGCTGCCGTAGTTGACCGGCATCTCCTCGTCGCCCAGTTCGAGCGTGCCGAGGAATATCTGGCGGTTCAGATTGTCGGGGAAGATCAGGCCGACGGGCCGCTGCGAGCCCGTTAGCTTGACGAGGCTGTAGAGCCCTTGCTCCGCCGCGATGCGGCAGCGGAACCAGTCATAGGCGATATAGCCGAGCCCGCCGCGGCCCTGGGTACCAAGCTTGATCGTGCGGCAGCGATATTCGCCCGCGGGCAGATGCGGATTGGGCAGCGCCGCCATCGGCTGGAGCAAAACCCCTTCGCGCTGGACGGCGCCGCCAAAGCCCTTTGCGCGCGCGTCGGCAAGGGCGGCTTCCCAGCTCGAATACCAGCCGCGGATGCGCGCCTTGTCCTGATCGGTCGCCGTCGCCCGCCAGGTGCCGGTATCGGGGGCATCTGCCGCCGACGGCGGCACCGACGGCACCGTCTTGCACGCGCCGAGGCAGAGCCCCAGCGCGAGCATCGATATCAATGGTAAGCGACCCCGCATTGTCCGCCTCTCCCGGTCCGGTTCGCTTTAACCATAAGCGGCCAAAGTAAAATGCTCAAGGCCGCAGCAATCTATGGCTGCGCCGCCAGCCTGCTCAGGCAGCGGTCCAGCCGCCGTCTATGCTTAGGTTTGTGCCTGTGATACTCGCGGCCTCGTCGCGGGTCAGGAAGGCGGCGAGCGCCGCAACCTGTTCGATTGTCACGAATTTCTTGGTCGGTTGCCCCGCCAGCAGCACGTCGTTGATCACCTGTTCGCGCGTCATTTTGCGCGTTTTCATCGTATCGGGGATCTGATTTTCGACCAGCGGGGTCCAGACATAGCCGGGGCTGATGCAGTTCACCGTGACCCCCGCCTCGGCCACCTCGAGCGCGACGGTCTTGGTCAGCCCGGCCAGCCCATGCTTGGCGGTGACATAGGCCGATTTGAACGGCGACGCGACGAGCGAGTGCGCCGAGGCGGTGGCGATGATCCGCCCCCATCCCTTCTGGCGCATTCCGGGCACTGCATGGCGAATGGTGTGGAACGAGGCGGTCAGGTTGAGCGCGATGATCATGTCCCATTTTTCGGGCGGGAAATCCTCGACCGGCGACACGAACTGCATCCCGGCGTTATTCACCAGGATATCGACCCCGCCCAGATCCTTGTCGGCGCGCGCGAACATCTCGCCAATCTGGTCGGGCTTGGTGAGGTCGGCGCCATCATAGGCGGCCTTGCCGCCGTTCAGCACCTCCAGCGCGGCGCGCTCGGCCTCGATCGCCGCGGCATCGCCGAAACCGTTGATGATGATGTTCGCGCCCTCGGCGGCGAGCGCCTTGGCGATGCCCAGCCCGATGCCCGAGGTCGAGCCGGTGACGAGGGCGGTCTTGCCTTTAAGGTGCATGATTTTGATCCTTTCAGTGGGGGAGTCACGATGGAGTCAGGAAATATCTTCGCCCGCCTTGGGCCGCAGGGCATTTGATTGCACCGCGAAACTGTCCGACCGCCCCTCCGCGATGCTGTCGGCGAGCAAATGCCCGTCCTTCATCGCCGCCTCGACCGCGTCGCGGCCCAGCGCCCAATTGACCTCCATCGTCGAGCGCGAAAATTCGAAATCGCGCGCCCCCGACTGCCATGCCGGCGGCTGGTGGATCAGCTGGACGACGTTGAGCGCCTTGGCATCGACCATCCGCCGGACCGCCTTCACTTCGGCGAGATCGGCGAATTCGGGCGGCAGCTTGCCGAGCATCCTGTCGATCAGCGCATGTTCCTTGCGCCGCCGCACGAGCCCGTCCGAAATGCGCCGGGTGCGGCTGGAAAAGCGGATATCCTTTTCGCGCGACCAGGCTTCTTCCATGTCGCGCGGCCGGTCCCCGCGCGCGGGGAACAGATCGACCTGGAAGACGAGCATATCCTCCTTCGCCGCCTCGACGACATGTTCGAGCGGCGTATTCGACACCAGCCCGCCGTCCCAATACCAGATGCCGTCGATCTCGACCGGCGGCAGCCCGGGCGGCAGCGCCCCCGAGGCGAGGATATGGCGCGCGTCGAGCGTGTCGGATTTCGTGTCGAAATAGCGAAAATTGCCGGTTTCGACTTCGACGGCGCCGACCGACAGGCGGACCTTGCCGCTGTTCACCCGGTCCCAGTCGACGAGGCGGTCGAGCGTCGCGGTCAACGGCGCAGTGTCGTAAAAGCTGATCGCCGCAGGGGTCTGGCGTTCGGCGAAGGCCGGCGGCGGCCAGCGCGGGGTAAAGAAACCGGGCACCCCGAAGGTCGCGACCTGTCCCGCCGCAGCCCAGTGCGTCCATTCGCGCAGCAGGCTGTCATCGGCGATCGGCAGCGCGGGGAGCGCCGACGATACGCCATTCCAGAACTCGCGCATCTTGCCCACGGCCTGATCGCGCTCGTTGCCCGCGATGATCGCGGCATTGACCGCGCCGATCGAGATACCGGCGACCCAGTCGAGTTCGATGCCGAGGTCGATCAGAGCCTCGTAAACCCCGGCCTGAAACGCGCCGAGCGCCCCGCCGCCCTGAAGGACGAGGACGACGAGATCGGGCAATGGCAAGGCGGTACGGGCGGCGCGGCGGGGCATGGACTCGGGGGATCCTTTGACGCGGGCGCTTTTGTTGCACCGCAACAGAGCTGATTGCAAGGCCGGTCCTGCATGGCGCCGCGCGAAGACGCTTCCAATTGCCGCGAGCTGCTGCCAGAACCGGTAAAAGACCCAATCGATTGCTGGAGAGTTCCGATGCGCCTCGATGATTATCAGCCAGGCGACGACATTGAAGATCTCGGCCGTGGCGGTGGTGGCGGCTTCGGCGGCGGTGGCGGCGGGATGGGCGGCTTGCTCATCGGCCTGCTGCCGATGCTGCTGGGGCGCAAAATGGGCTGCGGCACGATCCTGCTGATCGGTGCGGTCGCCTTTTTCCTGCTCGGCCCGGGCGCGAATATGCTGAGCAGCGGTGGCGGCACCGCCGATCCGGCGGCCGACAGCCGCGGCGCACAAGGCGTTGCCTGCGACACCGAAAGCGAACGCTTTGCCTGCAATGTCTTCGGGTCGACGCATCAGGTCTGGGGCAGCCTGATCAGCGGTTACCAGAAGCCGAGGCTGCGCTTTTATCAGAATTCGACGGACAAGTCGGGCTGCGGCCCCGCCCAGTCGGCGATGGGACCTTTCTATTGCCCCGCCGACCAATATGTCTACCTCGACACCGACTTCTTCACCGAACTCGACCGCAAGTTCGGCGCCGCGGGCGATGCGGCGCAAGCCTATGTCGTCGCGCATGAGGTCGGTCACCATATCCAGACGATCAGCGGCATTTCCGACCAGGTCCGCGCCGCGCAGGCGCGTGGATCGCAGGCTGACGGCAATGCGCTGCAAGTCCGTATGGAATTGCAGGCCGACTGCTATGCCGGCGTCTGGGCGTCGCGGGCGAAGAACAGCGCCGGCCAGCCGGTGATGGAAGCGGGCGACATGGAGGAAGCGATGCGCGCCGCCAATGCGATCGGCGACGACACGCTGATGCGCTCGGCGGGACAGCGCCCGGTGCCCGAAAGCTTCACCCATGGCACCAGCGAACAACGCATGACCTGGCTGCGCCGCGGCCTGCAAACGGGAGACCCGCGCCAGTGCAACGCCTTCGACACCGCCATCTGACCGCCGCGCTGGCGGCGACCTTTCTGGCGGCATCGCCGGCATCGGCCGCAACGCTTTATGTCGAGGCGGGGCGGCTGATCGACGGGGTGACGAACGAGGTCCGGACCGGCCAGTGCATCACGATCGCGGATGAGCGTATCGCGGCGGTCGCCGCGTGCGGCGCGACGCCAGCGGGTGCGACGCGGCTCGACTGGTCGGGCTTCACCGTCCTGCCCGGACTGATCGACCTGCACACCCATCTCGCCGATCTGGGCCAGAGCGCCGACCTGGCCGCGCCGATCAAGGCGTCGCCCGCCGAAACCGCGCTTGTCGGCGCGCGCAATGCGCGCGTCACGCTCGACGCCGGCTTTACCGCGGTGCGCGACGTCGGCACCTATCGCGGGCTGACCGACGTAACCCTGCGCAACGCGATCGAGCGCGGCGACGTGCCGGGGCCGCGCATGTGGGTCGCGGGGGCGTACATCACCATTCCGAAGGGCGGCGGCGAATTGAATGGCGTCGTCCCGAACGAACAGCTGCCGCCCGACATGCGCCTGGGCGTCGCCGCGACGCCCGAGGAGGCGGCCGCCAAGGCGACCTGGCTGCTCGACCATGGCGCCGACTTCATCAAGGCGATCGCGACCGGCGCAGTGCTGGCGATCGGCACCGAGCCCGGCGCCCCCGAACTCACCGTCGACCAGCTTCGCGCGATCGTGAAGGTCGCGCACGCCCGCGGCAAGAGAGTCACCGCGCACGCCCATGGCGCGATCGGCATCCAGAATGCGATCAATGCGGGGGTCGACAGCATCGAGCATGCCAGCATCGCCGACGAGGCGACGCTCCAGCTCGCCAAAAAGCGCGGCACCTGGCTGGTGATGGACATCTACAACGGCACCTACATCGACGAGCAGGGTACGAAGGAAGGCTGGCCCGAGGAATATCTGCGCAAGAATCGCGAGACGACCGATACCCAGCGCGCCGCCTTCCGCCGCGCCGTCGAACTGGGGGTCAATATCGGTTACGGCACCGACGCCGGGGTCTATCCGCACGGGCTGAACGGCCGCCAGTTCCGCAATATGGTCAAATATGGCATGACGCCGATGCAGGCGATCCAGTCGGCCACCGGCCGCGCCGCGGTCGAAATGGGGCGCGACGACATAGGTGCCATCGTCCCCGGCCGCTTCGCCGACCTCGTCGCGGTCAAAGCCGACCCACTGGCCGACGTCAGCGTGCTCGAGAAGATCGACCATGTGATGAAGGGCGGCGCGCTCGTCCGTTAGGGTCCTGACCCCAGGATTTGACGCAATCTATCCCGCGACAATCCATCACTTGCCGGCGCTCTCCGGTTTGTCGACCGGCAGCACCGGCAGCCACACGCGGCTGCCCTCGGCGCCGCCGCGTTCCAGCGTGATCGTGGCGGCGCGGTAGTCCTGTTTCCTGGCGCGGAAGATATTCGGCACGAAGGTTTGCGGATTGCGATCGTAGAGCGGGAACAGCGATGACTGCACCTGCACCATGATGCGATGCCCCGGCCGGAACACATGGTTCACCACCGGCATCCGGAATCGATAGCGCTGCACCATATTGGCCGGAATCGCGCTCGGCTTTGAGGGATCGTCGCGATAGCGCCCGCGCAGTATCTCGATACTGATCGGAAGCTGGTAGCCGCCCATCGGCGGATCATTCGCATTTTCCGGCGGGAACACGTCAATCAGCTTGACGATGAAGTCGCCGTCCGTTCCGGTCGTGCGTGCGAACAGTTCAGCAATCGGCACGCCCGAAACGCGCACTGGCCCGGTCAACGGCCCGGTCTCATAGCTCATCACGTCGGGCCGCTTGTCGACATGGCGCTGGTCGGAAAGGCGCCAGGTGGTCCATGGCGCCGCGAACTCGTCCATGTCATAGGGCCGCGGCATGAACGGCACCGGCTTGGCGGGGTCCGAGACATAGCTGTCTTCGCCGCGCGCGCCTTGGGCGAAGCTCAGCCCGCCCTCGCCCGCCAGATTCAGCGGCGTCAAGGGCACGGCGCAGTCGCGCTCACAGGCCAGCGGCCAGCGTGCGAACCGTTCCCAGCGATCCTCGGCGGTGTTGTACAGGATCGCCGACGGCAGGTCCGCCTTAGGCCCGCTTTCCAGCTGTTCGCGGAACAGCGGCATGACCATCTGATCCCAATATTGCCGTACCGTGTCGCCGTTCCACACAAATGCCCCGGTGCTGCGCCCTTCGCGATTGACCTGACTGTGCCGCCATGGCCCCATGATCAGATGATTGTTGCCGGCCTTGCCAGCTGCCTTGAGTGCTTCCCAGGCGAGCACCGCGCCATGAATCTCTTCCTGATCCCACAGCCCGGCTTCCCAGATCGTCGGCACGTCGGAGGGATTGGCCGCGAGCAACCGGTCGAGCGCCTGTCCCTGCCATAGCTCGTCATAGGCGGGGTGTTCCTCGAGCCGCTTGTAAACGGGCATCTGGTCCAGCCCATGTTTTACAGCCCAGTCGTGGGTCGATCCGGCGCGCAGGAAATTGTCATAGTCGTCGTAGCCGTGATGTGGCGGACGCGGCCCCGCGCCTTTGGAGCCGGTCTGCATCGCGAAATAATCGAGATATATGTTGTGAAACGCACCATTGTGAAACCAGTCGTCGCGCCATTGATCGATCATCGGGCTTTCGGCGACGGCAGCTTTCAGCGCCGGATGCGGACGCAACAGCGCCATCGCCACCGTGTGCCCCTCGTAGGAGGAGCCGACCATGCCGACGCGGCGATTGCTCTCCGGCAGGTTTGCCGGGTTGGTGAGCCAGGCGATCGTGTCATAGGCGTCAGTGGCGTTGTCGACGCCCGTGTCGTTCAGCGGGCCGACCGGCGGGCGCATCATGACATACTCGCCGTCCGACTTGTATTTGCCGCGCACATCCTGCCACACGCGGATGTAACCGGCACGGACGAACTGCTCTTCGCTGCGCTGGCTTGCGTTGATCAGCGTGCGGCTCTGCGAGCGCATGGCACGCGCGGTCGCGTCGTAGGGGGTGCGGGTCAGCACGATGGGTGCATTCGTCGCGCCCTTCGGGATCATCATGACGGTGTAGAGTTTCACGCCGTCGCGCATCGGAATCATCGCTTCGCGGCGGATGTAATCGGCCGGCTCGGCGGGCGGCGCCAGTTTCGCCATATCGCCGCCCGGAACGACGATCGGCGCCACCGATTGCGCCATCACCGGGGATGGCACCAACGTTGCCAGCCCCATAATCGCAGCCGCCCGCCTGACGATTACCCTCATGATCTGTACTCCTGTGATCGGATGGAGTTATCAGAAACAAGCCGTCGCCCCACAAACCAGAAGTTCTAAGCAGGAGCGCCAGATCGACTGCCGCTCTATCCGCAACGGGGCCGCGTTCGAATGCGACAGGGGCGCCTCCGTCTTGGCCCCGACCAGGCGATCAAGGCCGAAGTGCTCGACCGCCGAAGCCTGTTCATGCCCCTCACCCCGGCGTTCACGGGGTGACAAAATGCGATTACAGCCGCGCTCTCGCGCGCTTGCGCTCCGCATCATTTCCGGCCGCCATCTTGTTCCCGGCGGCGGCCAGCTGCACCTTGGCGAGGCGTGCCGCGGCGTGCACCTCGGCGCGCGTCAGCAGCAGCGCGAGGTCTTCGCGGCTGATGTCGAAGGTTTCGCCGAGATCGGCGAGCGCGCCGTCGATATCGTCCATCAGCAGGCCAACGGGTTCGGGCGTGACGGTCTTTCCGTCCACCGGCCGCGCCCGGTGCGGGTAGCTGTGGCCCGAAAAACGGTGGAAGAACATGCCGATCGCGACGAGGATGAGCGAGTTGAGCAGGACCGGGACGAGATAATCGGCGGCATGACCCGCGAAGCCCTGCCAGCCGAGAACGGCGCTGAGCGCGGCGGCGCCGCCCGGCGGATGCAGGCAGCGCAGCAGCGACATGACGAGGATCGCGGTCGAAACGGCGAGCGCGGCGGCGAGCGCCGGCTCGCTGACCGCCTGGGCCACGACGACGCCGAAGACGGCCGACAGGAAATTGCCGCCGACGATCGACCAGGGCTGGGCCAGCGGGCTCGCGGGCACCGCGAACAGCAGCACCGCCGATGCGCCGATCGGGGCGATGAGCCACGGCATCGATACGGGAAACAGGGTCGCGCAGATCCATCCGGCGATCCCGATCCCCGCGAGCGCGCCGAAGCTCGCGATCACGCGGTCGCGCAGGCTCGCCCCGGCCAGCAGCGGGGTGAAAAGGCTTTTCGGGAGGGACTTCCAACGGGGCACGCGCAAATCTTTCATGGCGAGCGCGCCGATGCGACGCCCCGGCACTTTGCGCCAGAGAGGTTTAGTTTGTCGCCGCCAAGTCGGGTTTTACGTCCCGTTTGGCAGGCGCGGCAGCGATAGCACTTCTACCCTTGAACCTGCCCGCTCCGCCGCTAAACCGCTTTCATGCGTAACCACATCCTCGCCAGCGCCTTCGCGCTCGCCGCCGCCCTTTCCTCCCCCGCCTTCGCGCGCCCGATGACCGAGGTCGACCTGGCCACGCTGAAACGCGTCGCGGCGCCGGCCGCTTCGCCCGACGGGCGCTGGGTCGTCTATCAGATGACCGAGACCGAGGCGGAAAGCTACAAGCGCTCGACCGGGCTGTGGATCGTCGACCGCAATGCCAAGGATGCGCGGCCGGTCCGCATCGCCGACACCGCGGGCAAGAACGAGACATCGCCGGCTTTCGACAAGGATGGGATCCTCTTCTTCCTTTCGAATGCGTCGGGCAGCGACCAGGTCTGGCGGATCGACCCCCAGGCCGCGAACGCCGCCGCGACGCAGGTTACCGATGCCAAGGCCGACGTCGCGGGCTTCAAGATCTCGCCCGACGGGACGAAGCTGCTCGCCTGGGGTGATATCCCGCGCGAATGCACCAGCTTCGGCTGCGATGCGAAGGACAAGGGCGCGCAGCCCGGCCCCGGCACCGGCCGCCTGTACAAGGACGGCAGCGGCTTCGTCCGCCATTGGGATCAGTGGGAAACGCCCGGCACCTACAGCCGCCCCTTCGTCTTCGACCTGGCAGGCGGCAAGGCGACAGCCGAGCGCGCGATCGATGGCGGGCTGATCGGCGACACCCCGTCGAAACCGTTCGGCGACGGCAGCGAACTGGCGTGGGGCCCCGACAGCCGCACCGTCTATTTCACGCTGCGCAAGGCCGACCGGGGCGAGCCGACGTCGACCAACCTCGATATCTACAAGGTGCTGGTCGACGCGCGGATGCCGCCGCTCAACCTGACCGAGGCCAATCAGGCGACCGACACGCTGCCCGCCCCCTCGCCCGACGGCAAATGGCTCGCCTATGCCGCGATGGCGCGCGCGGGATATGAATCCGACCGGCAGGTGCTGATGCTGCGCGATCTTGCCACCGGCGAAGCGCGCAGGCTCACCGACGCATGGGACCGTTCGGTCGCCTCGATCGCCTGGGCGCCCGACGGCAAGTCGCTCTATGTCACCGCGCAGGACGTGCTCGACCACCCCGTGTTCCGCGTCGATGCGGCGAGCGGCAAGGTCGAGAAATTGAAGGCGTCGAACGAAGCCTTTGACGGCAATATCGGCGACGTGACCCCGCTGGCGAACGGCGCGCTGCTCTATTCGCGCAACACCGTGCTGCTGCCGACCGACGTCTATGTCCGCGACGCCAGGGGCAAGGTGGCGCAGCTCACCAACGTCAATGCGGCCGAGCTGGCGCAGTTCGACCCGGTCAAGGTCGAGCGCCTGCAGTTCGCGGGCGCCGGCGGCGACAAGGTGTGGGGCCAGATCCTCAAGCCCGCCAATGCGGCGGGGGGCAAGCTGCCCGTCGCGCTGCTCGTCCATGGCGGGCCGCAGGGCAGCTTCGGCAACGCCTGGTCGACGCGCTGGAACCCGCGCCTGTTCGCGCAGCAGGGCTATGGCACGATCACGATCGATTTCCATGGTTCGACCGGATATGGCCAGGCCTTCACCGACAGCATCAACAAGGATTGGGGCGGCAAGCCGCTCGAAGACCTGAAGCTGGGGCTCGCCGCGGCGGGCAAACAGGACGCCGGGATCGACGTCACCAACGCCTGCGCGCTCGGCGGGTCGTACGGCGGCTATATGATGAACTGGATCGCGGGCAACTGGCCCGACGGATTCAAATGCCTCGTCACCCATGCCGGCATCTTCGACCTGCGCGCCATGTCGATGGAAACCGAGGAACTGTGGTTCGACGAATGGGATCATGGCGGGCCGTGGTGGGAACGCACCGACGGCGAAAAATGGAACCCGGTGAACCATGTCGACAAGTGGAAAACCCCGACGCTGGTGATCACCGGCGAACTGGATTACCGCGTGCCCTATTATCAGAGCATCGCTCCCTACACCGTGCTCCAGCGCCGCGGCGTGCCGTCCGAGCTGCTGGTCTTCCCCGACGAGAATCACTGGGTGCTGAAGGGCGCGAACAGCGTGCAGTGGCACCAAAGCGTGTTCAACTGGCTGGGGACCTATCTGAAGAAATAAGCTCGACTCTTCTTTCACTCGTCACCCCGGACTTGATCCGGGGTCCCGCTTTTTCCATCCAACGCAGGAAAGCGGGATGCCGGATCAAGTCCGGCATGACGAGGGGGAGAGGCCGTTTAAGCGATCACCCCCTTGCCGCGCCGCAGCATGGCTGGCAAAGGCGCTCGGCTATGCCGATGGAAAAAACCTTTGATCCCGCCGCTATCGAGGCGAAATGGACCCATGAGTGGGAAAGCCGCGGGCTGTATCGTCCGGCGCGTCCCGACGCGACGCCGTTCACGATCGTCAACCCGCCGCCGAACGTCACCGGCGCGCTGCACATCGGCCATGCGCTCGACAACACGTTGCAGGACGTGCTGATCCGCTACGAACGGCTGCGCGGCAAGGATGCGCTGTGGGTCGTCGGCATGGACCATGCCGGGATCGCGACGCAGATGGTCGTCGAACGCCAGATGGAAGAGCGGCAGGACAAGCGCACCAATTACACGCGCGACGAATTCGTCGAGAAAGTGTGGCAGTGGAAGGCGGAAAGCGGCGGCCAGATCACCGGCCAGCTCCGCCGCCTCGGCTGTTCGATGGACTGGGCGAACGAGCGTTTCACGATGGACGACGGGCTCAACCGCGCCGTCGCCAAGGTGTTCGTCGACCTGCACAAAAAGGGGCTGATCTACCGCGACAAGCGGCTGGTGAACTGGGACCCGAAGCTCAAGACCGCGATTTCGGACCTCGAGGTCGAAACGCACGAGGTGCAGGGCGGCTTCTGGCACTTCAAATATCCGCTCGCAGACGGCGTGACGCTCGATGACGGGCGCGATTATATCGAGGTCGCGACGACGCGCCCCGAAACGATGCTCGCCGACATGGCGGTCGCGGTGCACCCGGGCGATGCGCGCTACCAGAGCGTGATCGGCAAGGAGATTCTTCAGCCAATCACCGGGCGCCGTTTCAAGATCGTCGCCGACGAGCATGCCGACCCTGAGTTGGGCAGCGGCGCGGTGAAAATCACCCCGGGACATGATTTCAACGACTTCGAAGTCGGCAAGCGCGCGGGCTTCAAGGCGAGCGAGATGCTGAACATGTTCGATGGCGATGCGAATGTCGTCCAGACGAGCGACGGGCTGATCCCCGACGAATATCTCGGCCTCCATCGCTTCAAGCGCGACGGCGTCGATGGCGCGCGCGAGTTGGTCGTGGCACAGATGAAGGAAGCGGGCTTCCTGATCCCGCACACCGACAAGGATGGCAACGCGCATGACGCCGAGCCGCGCACGATCCAGACCCCGTTCGGCGATCGCGGCGGCGTGGTGATCGAGCCCTGGCTCACCGATCAATGGTATGTCGACGCCGAAACGCTGGCGCAGCCGCCGATGGCGGCGGTGCGCGATGGGCGCATCAACATCGTGCCGAAGACCTGGGAAAAGACCTTCTTCAACTGGATGGAGAATATCCAGCCCTGGTGCGTCTCGCGCCAGCTTTGGTGGGGGCACCGGATTCCGGCGTGGTACGCCGAGGATGGCCGCATCTTCGTCGCCGAGACCGAAGAGGAAGCGCAAGCCGAGGCGGGTGCGGGCGTGGCCCTGACGCGCGACGAGGATGTGCTCGACACCTGGTTTTCCTCCGCGCTCTGGCCCTTCGCCACGCTCGGCTGGCCCGAAGACACCGAGCTGCTCAAGCGCCACTACCCCAATGACGTGCTCGTCTCCGGCTTCGACATCCTGTTCTTCTGGGATGCGCGCATGGCAATGCAGGGGATGGAGTTCATGGGCGACGTGCCGTGGAAGACGCTGTATCTCCACGGCCTGGTCCGCGCGCCCGACGGCGCGAAAATGTCGAAGTCGAAGGGCAATGTCGTCGATCCGCTCGGCCTGATCGACCAATATGGCGCCGACGCGCTGCGCTTCTTCATGGCGGCGATGGAAAGCCAGGGCCGCGACATCAAGATGGATGACGCGCGGCTCGCGGGCTATCGCAACTTCGCGACCAAGCTGTGGAATGCCGCGCGCTTCTGCGAAGCCAATGGCATTTCGGCATCGACCAGCATCGCGGCGCCCGCCGCGATGCTGCCGGTCAACCGCTGGATCATCGGCGAGGTCGCCGCGACCGTGGCGGCGATGGACAAGTCGCTGGCCGACTATCGTTTCGACGAGGCCGCGAACGCGATCTACAGCTTTGCGTGGGATCGCTTCTGCGACTGGTATCTGGAGCTGATCAAGGGCGCGATCGACGACGAGACGAAGGCCGTCGCGGGCTGGGTGCTCGACCAGATCCTCGTCATGCTGCATCCGTTCATGCCCTTCATCACCGAAGAGCTGTGGACGGGGCTTGGCGAGCGCGCCGGCTATCCGCTGATCACCGCGCAATGGCCGGCACCGAACGCCACGCGCGATGCCGATGCCAGCGCCGATATCGACTGGCTGATCAAGCTGGTCAGCGAGTTGCGGACGGCGAAAGCCGAACTCGGCCTGCCGCCGGGTGCGCGGCTGACCGCGCATTTCCCGGCGTCGCTGAAAGATCGTGCCGACAAGCTCGCCGCGCAGCTCGACCGCCTCGCGCGGCTCGAAGCGATCCGTTTCGAAGCCGCACCGGCGGGAGCTTCGGCACAGCTTGTCGTCGAGGGCGAGACGATCACCGTGCCGCTGGAAGGCGTGATCGACATCGCCGCCGAACGCGACCGGCTGACCAAGGCGCTCGCCGCCGCCGCGAAGGAACGCGACGGCCTGGCCGGGCGCCTGGGCAATCCGTCGTTCGTCGAGCGCGCGAAGCCCGAAGCGGTCGAAAAGGCGCGCGCCGACCATGCCGCCAAGGAAGCCGAGGCCGACCGGCTGACCGCCGCGCTGGCGCGGCTGGGATGATGCGGGGCTTGCGCACGCTGGTTCTGGCGACGGGGCTGCTTTTCGCCGCGCCGCTCGCCGCCAGGGATGCGAGCCCGCATACCCCCGCGGTTGGCAGCGCCGAACGCGCCGCAATCCTCACCGCACTGCGCACGCATCCCGACCTGCGCTTCACCTTCCGCCATCTGCGGGTATGGAACGACGGTGCGCGCGCCATCGCCTATGCCGAGGGCGACAATGGCATCACCGGCGGTTTCAAGATCATCCTGACGCGCGAGGGCCAAGCCGGCTGGCGCGAAGTCTGGGGCGAAGGCGACGGCGGCAGCGACAGCTGCGCCGCGGGGGCGCGCCATTACCGGTGGGCGATCCAACTGATCGAGTCCTATCGCGCGAAGCCCGATGCGCTTGTCCCGGGCATTGCCGCGCAGACGCGCGAGCTGGAACGCATGGCGAAGAGCGAACCCGAAACCCAATGCGTCGGCGACCTCGAAGGCGGTCCGGCGTGACCGACGGACAACCCGTCACGCCGACCCCGGTCGCGGCGGCAGCGGACCCCGCCGCCAGCCCGATCCCGCCGCGCCAGACCGCGCGCGGCGGCGGGCGGATGGACCTGACCAGCGGGCCGATCACCAAGACGCTGATCCTCTTCGCCTTGCCGACGCTCGCGTCGAACATCCTCCAGACGTTGTCGGGTTCGGTGAATTCGATCTGGGTCGGGCAGTTCCTGGGCAACAGCGCGCTCGCCGCGACCGCCAACGCCAATATCATCATGTTCCTGATGTTCGGTGCCTTTTTCGGTTTCGGCATGGCGGCAACAGTGCTGATCGGCCAGTCGATGGGGCGCGGCGACATCGACGCCGCGCGCCGCGCCACCGGCGGCGTCATCGGCCTCGCCCTCCTCTTCTCGGTCGTGATCGCAATCATCGGCTGGTTCGCGTCGGACCGCATCCTGCGCTGGCTCGAAACCCCGCCCGAGGCCTTTGCGCTGGCGCATGACTATCTGCGCGTCACCTTCCTCGCCGTGCCGGCGAGCATGTTGTCGGTGACGCTGATGATGGCGTCGCGCGGTGCGGGCGATGCGGTGACGCCGCTGCGCTTCATGATCCTTGCCGTGGTGCTCGACATCATCTTCAACCCGGTGCTGATCCTGGGGCTTGGCCCCTTCCCCCGGCTGGGCATCGCGGGCAGCGCGCTGGCGACGGCGGCGGCGGGAACGATCAGCATGATCGGTATGATCGCCTGGTTCTACAAGAAGAACCATGTCCTGCGCCTGCGCGGACCCGAGCTTTCCTATCTGCTCCCCAAATGGAGCGAACTGCGCTTCATTATCGGACGCGGGCTGCCGATGGGCGCGCAGATGTTCGTGATTTCAGGCGCCGGGCTGATCATGGTCGGACTGGTCAACCGCGAGGGGATGGTTACCGCCGCAGCCTATGGCGCGACGTTGCAGCTATGGAATTATATCCAGATGCCCGCGCTGGCGATCGGCGCGGCGGTCAGTTCGATGGCGGCGCAGAATATCGGCGCGCAGCGCTGGGATCGCGTCGGATCGGTGACCAACAGCGGCATCGCGATCAACCTGGTCATGACCGGCGTGTTGATCATATTGCTCCTGCTGTTCGACCGCGCCGCGCTCGCCTTGTTCCTTGGCAGCGGCAGTCCGGCGATCGAGGTCTCGCGCAATATCCAGCTGATCGCGACCTGGACCTTCCTGCCCTTTGGCACCACGATCGTCCTGATCAGCACGCTGCGCGCGAACGGCGCGGTGATGCCGCCGCTGATCATCCTGTTCGTGTCGATGTTCCCGATCCGCTTCGGCATCTATCATTTCGGCTATCCGCTGATCGGCAGCGATATCATCTGGTGGAGCTTTCCGCTGTCGTCGCTCGCGTCGCTGGCGATGGCCTGGATCATCTTCAAGCGCGGCAACTGGCGCCGCGCCCTGCCGCAACCGGCGGCCGGATAACGCTGCGGCGTTTCGACCAAAGCGCGCGCGCCTTCGACTGATGGCCGCGCGCCGGCTGGCCTTTGGCAGGATTTTGACGCTAAACCGGCGATGATGAAGATGACCGTCAACAGCGACGCCCTGCGCGACCAGCGCGCCAAGATGCTTGCCGCGGCGCCCGACTGGCGCGCGTCGGATGCCCGCGTCAATCCGCGCGTCGCAATCGGTTCGATCATCGCGATGTGGCTGCTCTATTTCCTGATCAGCACCGGCCTCGCCCTGCTCACCGGTCCGTCGGGCCAATGGGAGCAGATCTGGCGGCGCGGGGTCGTCGTCGTCGCCGGAATCCTGTGCACCTTCGTGCTGTACAAGCTGCTCCAGCGCATCCAGCCGCAAAGCTTCGGCGCGCGGCTGGCGGTCGCGATGGGCGCCGCGGTGCCGCTGGTCATCATCTACGCCAGCGTCAACCTGCTCGTCTTCTATTACTGGTTCCCCGCCGCCGACACGCATCTGGTCATCGACGACCTGCGCGGCCAATATCCGGTGACCTGGCAGACCGTGCTGATCCTCGACAGTTCGATCCGCTGGTATTTCTTCTTCGCCGTCTGGGCGGCGCTGTACGTCGCCTTCGGCTATGCCAATGAAATGCGCGCGGTCGAGCGGCGCGCCAATCATTTCCGGCTGGAGGCGAAGAACGCCCAGCTGCGTGCGCTGCACTATCAGGTCAATCCGCACTTCCTGTTCAACACGCTCAATTCGCTGTCGACGCTGGTCATGCGCGGGTCGAAGGCCGAAGCCGAAACGATGATCATGAACCTGTCGGCCTTTCTGCGGTCGAGCCTGGCGATCGACCCCGAACAGCTTGTCAGCCTGGACGAGGAGATCGCGCTCCAGCGGCTCTACCTCGATATCGAACAGGCACGCTTTCCCGACCGCTTGCAGGTCGAAGTGACGATCCCGGCGGCGCTCGAAGATGCCTGCGTCCCGGTGCTCATCCTGCAGCCGATCATCGAAAATGCGATCAAATACGGCGTCGCGCCGAGCAAGGGGAAAATCGCGGTCCGCGTTGCGGCGACCAGCGAATATGGCCTGCTGGTGCTGCGGATCGAGAATGACATCGATGCGAAGGCGCCGACCCCGGCCCCCGGCACCGGCCTTGGCCTCGGCAATGTTCGCGAACGGCTGCTGACGCGCTATGGTCCGGCCGCGGGGTGCGAATGGGGCCGCGCCGACCATGGCGGCTTCTTCGTCTCGCTGTGGCTCCCGCTCGCGCGTAACGGATGCTGACGATGCAACAGACGCTTCGGACCCTGATTGTCGACGACGAACCGCTCGCGATCGAGCGGCTGCAGATGCTGGCGGAGCAGCAGGACGGCGTTTTGCTGGTCGGCACCGCCGGCGACGGCGCCACGGCGCTGCGCATGGTCGACGCGCTCGCGCCCGACCTGGTCCTGTGCGACATCGCGATGCCCGACCTCAACGGCATCGACGTCGCCGCCGCGATCGAGAAGCTCGACAATCCGCCGGCGGTCGTCTTCGTGACCGCGTTCGACCGCTATGCCGTGGCCGCCTTCGACGTCGCGGCGGTCGATTACCTGCTCAAGCCGGTCGCGCCCGACCGCCTCACGCGCGCGCTGGCGCGCGTCCGCGAATGGCGGATGGCCGACCGCAGCGGCCAGCAGAAGAGCCGCTGGATCGGCGAATTCTGGGTCCAGAACCGCGGCGAGATGCTGCGGATCGATGCCGATCAGGTCGACCTGATCGAGGCCGAACGCGATTATATGCGGCTGCATGTCGGCAGCCGCAGCTGGCTGATCCACCAGACGATCAAGTCGCTGGAAGCGCGGATGGATCCCGACCAGTTCATGCGCATCCACCGGTCGAAAATGGTCCGCCGGGGCGGCATCGCCGGGCTGCGCCACCATGGCGACGGCGCGTGGAGCGTCGATCTGGGCGAAGGCGGCGTCCACCGGATCGGGCGCACCTATCTGCACGACGTCAAGGCGATCATGCAGCCCTGACGGCGCGCGCCGATGCCGGGTCCACCCGGTTGCCGATGGCGCGAGGACCGACCCGATCAGTGCCGGGGCGGAACGGCCGGTTTTGCGCAGCGGCTGACATCCCCGCCCCGGCACGCCGCGACATCGGCTTCCCACTGCATGCGTTCTTCGGCCGACATCGCGGCAACCCGCGCCTTTTCGGCTTCATAGGCCGCCGTTTCTTCGGCGAAGCGCGCCTGGTCGGCCGCGGTTTGCTGGGCCACCGCGGACACTTCCTGCTCGTAGGTCGTATTTTCGGCCTTCGATCGCGCCGCCTGTTCGGCGTTCAGCCGGGCGGTGTTCGAACGCTCTTCGGGCGTGGTGCCGTCGGGCTTCGTCCCGGCCGCGGCGGGCGGGGCCTCGGGCGCGGCCTGAAAGGCCATGGCGTGGGTCGAGCCGATCAATACAGCGATCGCGGCGGCGGCCAGAATCTTCCTGCTCATCGAAGCATATCCTTCCATCAAAATCCTGCCCGTCCAACGTTCTGGCGCATCGGGCGTTCCCGCGTCGTTTGACCTCGGCGCCGGAGGCCGTCATGCTGACCTGCTCCTCTTGTCCGAACGGCGGATCATTTGCCAGCCCCATCGCGTCACCCGATCAATCGCCCCGTCTTTTTCGTGCCGCTGGCAGTGCTCGTCGCCGCGCTGACCTTCAGCCTGTGGCAGGGCGCCGCCTTTGTCGCGCTGGAGACGGCGATCAACGACTGGATACTGCTCCGCCTCGGCCCCGTCTTCGCCGTCGCCGGGGTCGCCTTTCTGGTGCTGCTCGCGCTCGTCGCGCTGTCGCCGCTCGGCACGGTGATCATCGGCGGCCCCGATGCGCGGCCGTTGCTGGGGCGCTGGCGCTGGTTCGCGGTCATGCTGTGCACCACCATCGCCACCGGCATATTGTTCTGGGGCGCCGCCGAACCGCTGTTCCACCTCAACGCGCCGCCCGCGATGCTGGGGCTCGAGCCCGGCAGCGACGCCGCCGCGACCTTCGCCATGTCGACGATGTTCCTCCATTGGACGCTGACGCCCTACGCCATCTATACCGTCGCCGGCCTGGCCTTCGCGCTTGTTTACTACAACCGCCGCGAACCGTTCAGCCTGTCGTCGCTGTTCGTGCCGCTGATCGGCCAGCGCGCGCACGGCCCCGTGGGCACGGCGGTCGACATCATCTGCCTCTATGCGCTGGTCGCGGGGATGGCGGCGTCGCTCGGCGCCGGCATCCTTTCGCTCGCGGGCGGGATCGAGGGGCTTGGCGGCTTTGCCGGCGGGACGCCGCTGCGCTGGGGCATCGCGGCGCTGATCGTCGGCAGCTTCCTGCTCTCCGCCGCGACCGGGCTGCAAAAGGGCATCGCCGGGCTGTCGGTGCTCAACACCTGGCTGTTTTTCGCGATCATCGCCTTCGTCCTGGTCGCCGGGCCGACCGCCCAGATGCTCGGCCTGTCGCTGCGCGGCGGCGGCGATTATTTCGCGACCTTCGTGCCGCGCAACCTGGGCCTCGACGTCGATGGCGACTGGCACCGGCAATGGACGATCTTCAACTGGGCGAACTGGTTCGCCTGGGCGCCGGTGACCGCGCTGTTCCTCGGGCGGCTGGCGGTCGGATACAGCGTCCGCGCCTTCATCCTCGTCAACCTGATCCTGCCCGCGCTGTTCGGGGCGGTGTGGATGACCGCGATCGCGGGGGCGACGATTATCCTCGACCAGCAGAGCGGCGCGAGCCTCTATGCGATCCTGAGCGCGCAAGGTCCCGATCCGGTGCTGTTCCGCCTGTTCGACGCGCTCGGCGGCGGGCCGGTGGTGACCGCGACGGTGCTGTTCGCGATCTTCCTGTCCTATGTCGCGGGGGCCGACGCCAATGTGTCGGCGATGAGCGCGCTGTCGACCCGCGGCATTTCGCCCGACGCGCCCGAAGCGCCGATCGGGGTGCAAGCGGTCTGGGGCGTCACCGTCGGGCTGGTCGCGGTGATGCTCGTCGCCGCGTCGGGGATCGACGGCATCCGGATGATGTCGGTGCTCGGCGGTTTTCCCGCGCTGTTCGTCATCATCGGCGCGGCGCTGTCGCTGGTCGTGATGACGATACGGGGACGGCGCGAAGCCGCCCCCGCCTCATCCTGAGAAAGGGGTCTCAGGACTACCAGATGCGCGTCCGTGCCTCGGGCTTCAGATAATATTTGGCGCCCACGTCGACGTTAAACGCCTTGTACCACGCATCGACATTGCGCACCGGGCCAATGACGCGCCAGCGCGCCGGGCTGTGCGGATCGCTGGCCACCTGCTGCTTGATCGCATCTTCGCGCGCCTTGTCCCGCCACGCCTGCGCAAAAGCGAGGAAGAAGCGCTGGTCGCCGGTCAGGCCGTCGATCACCGGCGCGTCCTTGCCGCCCAGCGAGCGGTGATAGGCGTCATAGGCGACCTCGAGTCCGGCAAGGTCGGCGATATTCTCACCCATCGTCAGGTCGGGATTGACGAAGGCGCCCGGCGCCGCTTCATAGGTCGCATATTGCGCCCCGAACGCCTTGGCCTGCGCCTCGAAGCGCGCCGCATCCTCGGGCGTCCACCAGTCGCGGACCGCGCCGCTGGCGTCGATCTTGCGCCCCTGATCATCGAAACCATGCGTGATCTCATGGCCGATCACCGCGCCGATCGCGCCATAATTGACCGCGTCGTCGACATTTTCGGCAAAATAGGGCGCCTGCAGGATGCCGGCCGGGAAAACGATCTTATTCTCCAGCCCGCCATTATAGGCGTTCACTTCCTGCGGGTTCATCGACCATTTCTTGCGATCGACGGGTTTGCCGAGGTCCGACAGGCCATAGGCATATTCGAACGCCGCGCTGCGCTTCACATTGCCGTAAAGGTCGGCGGGATCGATCTTCAGCCCCGAATAGTCGCGCCATTTGTCGGGATAGCCGACCATGACATCCATCTTGTCGAGCTTGGCGAGCGCGGCGTCTTTGGTCGCGGGCGCCATCCAGCTATTGTTCCGGATGCGGTCGCCCATCGCGAGTTTCAGGTTGCCGACCAGCGTCTCCATCTTCGCCTTGGCGCTGGCCGGGAAATATTGCTGCGAATAGGTTTCGCCCACCAACTCGCCAAGGCTGCCATCGACGAGGGTCAGCCCGCGTTTCCAGCGCGGGCGCAGTTCGCCGACGCCGCTCAGCGCCTTGGTATATTCGAAGCGGCTGTCGACCCAATCCTTCGACAGATAGATCGCCGCATTGTCGGCGACATGGAACTGCTGCCACAGCTTGATCGTGTCGAGCAGTGTCTTGGCATAGAGCACGGCGATGTCGCGGATCGCGGTGTTTTCGTTGACGATGATGCGCTTTTGCGGCGCCAGCCCGGCTCCCGCGAACCAGGCGGTCCAGTCGAGGCCCGGCGCATAGGCGGCAAGCTCGGCCGACGACATCGGGTTGTTGATCTTGCCGACGTCGCGGCGGTCGGCGATCGCCCAGCTGACCTTGGCGATTTCGGTTTCGAACGCAAGGATCGCGTCGGCCGCCTTGTCGGGATCGGCATTGCCGACCATCTTCATCGTCCGCGCGATATAGGCGCGATAGGCGCCCAGCTGCGGCTTGAAGCTGTCGGTCAGATAATATTCGCGGTCGGGCAGGCCGAGCCCGCCCTGCCCCAGCCATAGCACGTTCGTGGTCGGATCATCGGTGTCGGCATAGGGTCCGCCGCCGACGATCGTCGCGCCGAACGTCCCCTGCGTCGTGCCCATGAAGCGCGCCATCGCGCTCTTATCCTTGATCGCGGCGACCGCCGCGATATCGGCCATCAGCGGCTTGCTGCCAAGCGCATCGACGCGTTTTTCGTCCATGAAGCTTTGGTACAGCCCGCCGACCTGGCTCGTCGCCGGGGCGCTCGTTACCAGCTGGCGAAGCTGGCGCTGGGTCAGGTTATAGACGTCGTAATCGACCCCGGCCGACGGCTGATCGGCCGGAATTTCGGTGCGCGCGAACCAGCCGCCGTTGGCATATTTGTCGAAATCGTCGCCGGGCTTCACCGTCTCGTCACGCGCGGTCAGGTCGACGCCCCAATTGCCAAAAGTGAGTGCCTTCAGCGATGTGTCGTCTGCACCGCCTGCCTTGTCGCCATCGGTCATTGTGGCGGCCCGCGCCGGCATTTCACGTGCGATCGCCGGCCCGGCGATCAACGATACAGCCAAAGCTGCGGTTGCGGCTCCCATAAAAACGGTTTTCATTTCGGGTCTCCTGCGCCGACACCCCTGCCCGGCGACTATGGTTCGCACTGTCGGCCACCACGCCCGCCAGTCAAGTGAGCACGCCGACACTGGTCGATTCAAAAGCCGCGTTGGTAGATTTCCGGCGCAGATGTCGGACTCAGGCCTTAGCGGGAAGACGCCCCGGCCGGGAGCAGGACTTCGACCCGTCGATTCTTCGCCCGGCCAGCCGGATCATCGACGCCGTCCGCCATTGCGTTGGCCGCGATCGGGGCGGCTTCGCCCTTGCCCGACACCCGGAATTCGCGCTGCCGCACCCCAACCTGCCGCCCGAACCACTCTGCGACCGTCTTCGCCCGCGCTTCGGAGAGTTTCCGGTTATAGTCGTCCTCACCCTTGCTGTCGGTATGTCCGATCACCTCGATCGCGCCCGGCGGCGCCCTGCGGATCATTTCGGCCGCTTTGGCAAGTTCCACCTCCGCGGCGGCCGTGAGAGTCGCCTTGTCAAAGTCGAAGAGTGTGTCGCTCGGCAAGTCGATGATCGTACCCATATCGGTGATCCGGACCTCAAGGCCGCTGGTGTCCGCCGCCAGGGCGCTGACGTCTGCCTTCATCGTCCCTCCGGGTGCCGGCCGGTTTCCGGCCCCGGCGCTCGCCGTCGATGCCGTCGCGGCGCCACCATTCTTGCCTCCGGTGTCGGCGGCATCCTCCCCGTCGGAACAGCCCGCGACCAACATCAGCCCGCCGATGAGGACAAGTGTCGCCCTCATCGCGCCACCGTCACTCCGTCAAACGGTGCAACGCCCGGAAAATTGATCGACACGGTCGGGCTGCTCGCCGGGGGGGCCGGGAATTTGGCCCAGATCACGCCATTGGGCGAACAGTTCAGCCCGATCCGATCCTTGCCGTTGAGCGGCGAGCCCATCCAGGCCCCGCCATTATCCTTGAGCACACCGATGCGCTGCGACGTGGTGTCGTCGATGACGCTGATCTCATCGAGTTTCAGATAGGCCCATTTGCTCTTTTCAGAGGTGCAATTGACCGTCACGGTCAGGATGTCGCCGGTCACCGCCGCCTTGAGCAGCGCGAACTGGATGCCGTCCGGGCCCGGCTGCGTCTGGATGGCGGGCAGCGCGGGCGGGGCTGCCGGGACGACCTCCTCGCGAACCACGCCATTGCTGCGCTCGCCGGACGCCGCGGTTCCGGTCGCCGCCGTTTCGTCGGCAGCCGGCGCAGCATCCTGCTGACAGGCGGTCAGCCCCAGCGCGGTGACGGCAAGTCCCGCCAACAAAGAACGAGAAATTATCATATCGCGATCCTCCCTCCAGATCAGCAGCTTATACGTACCGATGGCCCAACAGTTCCCGCCCGCCTCCGGAAGCTGTCCATTGCAGCCCCCATATCGCATCCCTATCTTCCTTGCGCCTCTCCCCTCTTGCGCGCCAAGAACAAATCTGGAACATACCTCTCCCATGAGTCTCACCCACATCAAGGTGCGCGGTGCGCGCGAGCATAATCTGAAGGGCGTCGACGTCGACCTGCCGCGTGACGCGCTGATCGTCATCACCGGCCTGTCGGGCAGCGGCAAATCGTCGCTCGCCTTCGACACCATTTATGCCGAGGGCCAGCGGCGTTATGTCGAGAGCCTGTCGGCCTATGCGCGCCAGTTTCTCGAAATGATGCAAAAGCCCGACGTCGAGCATATCGACGGGCTGTCGCCGGCGATCAGCATCGAGCAGAAGACGACGTCGCGCAACCCGCGCTCGACCGTCGCGACGGTGACCGAAATCTACGACTATATGCGCCTGCTGTGGGCGCGTGTCGGCATTCCCTATTCGCCGGCAACCGGCGAGCCGATCAGCGCGCAGACGGTCACCGACATGGTCGACCGTGTGATGGCATTGCCCGAGGGAACCCGCGCCTATCTGCTCGCCCCCGTCGTGCGCGGCCGCAAGGGCGAATATAAGAAGGAACTCGCGCAGTGGCAGAAGGACGGCTTCACGCGAGTCAGGATCGACGGGGAATTTTACGAGATCGGCGAGGCGCCGACGCTCGACAAGAAATACAAGCATGACATCGAAGTCGTGGTCGACCGTATCGCGGTGCGCGAAGGGCTCGGCACAAGGCTCGCCGACAGCTTCGAGACCGCGCTGAAGCTTGCCGAGGGGCTTGCCTATGTCGACCTCGCCGACGGCCCGGTGCCAGGGCGCGAGGAGGAAGACACCGGCGGCGCGATGAAGGGCGCGGGTATTCCCGCCAACCGCCTCATCTTCTCGGAGAAATTTGCCTGCCCCGTTTCGGGCTTCACGATCGCCGAGATCGAACCGCGGCTGTTCAGCTTCAACGCGCCGCAGGGCGCCTGCCCCGCCTGCGACGGGCTCGGCGAGCGGCAGGAGTTCGACCCCGATCTTGTCGTCCCCAACCATGCGCTGAGCCTGAAAAAAGGCGCGATCGTGCCGTGGGCGAAATCGAACCCGCCCTCGCCTTATTATATGCAGGTGCTCGAAAGCCTCGGCAAAGCCTATGGCTTCGACCTGACGACGCCGTGGCAGGACCTGCCCGGCGAGGTGCAGCTGATCATCCTTTACGGCAGCGGCGGCAAGCCCGTCGAGCTAACCTTCAAGGACGGCAAACGCAGCTATACGACGCACAAGGCGTTCGAGGGCGTCATCGGCAACCTCAACCGCCGCCTGCTCCAGACCGAGAGCGCATGGATGCGCGAGGAGCTGAGCAAATATCAGGCGCCGCATCCGTGCGAGACATGCCACGGCGCGCGGCTGCGCCCCGAACCGCTCGCGGTGAAGATCGCGGGCGAGGATATCAGCCTGTCGGCGCAGCGCAGCGTGGCGGACGCGCTCGGCTGGTTCAGCACGCTCGACGCGAAGCTGAACGATACGCAGCGCCAGATCGCCAAGGCGATATTGAAAGAGATCAACGAGCGGCTGGGCTTCCTCAACAATGTCGGGCTCGATTACCTCAACCTCAACCGCACCAGCGGCACATTGAGCGGCGGCGAAAGTCAGCGCATCCGCCTCGCCTCGCAGATCGGATCGGGGCTGTCGGGGGTGCTCTACGTGCTCGACGAGCCGAGCATCGGCCTGCACCAGCGCGACAACGACCGGCTGCTCGCGACGCTGAAGCGCCTCCGCGACCTCGGCAACACCGTGATCGTCGTCGAGCATGACGAGGATGCGATCCGCCACGCCGATTATGTCGTCGACATGGGCCCCGGCGCGGGCCTCCACGGCGGCGAGATCGTCGCCGAGGGCACGCTCGAAGAAGTGCTCGCGAACAAGAACAGCCTGACCGCGGCGTATCTCACCGGCGCGAAGAAGATCGAAGTGCCCAAGCACCGCCGCAAGGGCAATGGCTTCGACCTCGTGCTCAAGGGCGCGCGCGCGAACAACCTCAATAATGTCACCGCGAAGATCCCGCTCGGCACCTTCACCTGCGTGACCGGGCTGTCGGGCAGCGGCAAGTCGAGCCTGATCATCGACACCCTCTATGCCAGCGCGGCGCGCGTGCTCAACGGCGCGCGGATGGTCGCGGGGCCGCACGACAGCCTGAAGGGGCTGGAGCATTGCGACAAGGTGATCGACATCGACCAGTCGCCGATCGGCCGCACCCCGCGGTCGAACCCCGCGACGTACACCGGCGCTTTCACGATCATCCGCGACTGGTTCGCGGGGCTGCCCGAAAGCCAGGCGCGCGGGTACAAGCCGGGGCGTTTCAGCTTCAACGTCAAGGGTGGGCGCTGCGAGACCTGCACCGGCGACGGGCTGATCAAGATCGAGATGCACTTCCTGCCCGACGTCTATGTGACGTGCGAGACGTGCCACGGCAAGCGCTACAACCGCGAAACGCTCGAGGTGAAGTTCAAGGGCCACAGCATCGCCGACGTGCTCGACATGACGGTCGAGGATGCGGCCGAATTCTTCAAGGCGGTGCCGTCGATCCGCGAGAAGATGGCGATGCTCGTCCGCGTGGGTCTGGGGTACATCAAGGTCGGGCAGCAGGCGACGACCCTGTCGGGGGGCGAGGCGCAGCGCGTCAAGCTGGCCAAGGAACTCTCGCGCCGCTCGACCGGGCAGACGCTCTACATCCTCGACGAACCGACGACCGGCCTGCATTTCGAGGATGTCCGCAAGCTGCTCGAAGTGCTGCAGGCGCTGGTCGACCAGGGCAACAGCGTCGTGGTGATCGAGCATAATCTGGATGTCATCAAGACCGCCGATTATATCCTCGATCTCGGCCCCGAAGGCGGGGTGAAGGGCGGCGAAATCGTCGCGGCGGGCACCCCCGAACAGGTGGTGAAGGAGAAGCGCAGCTTCACCGGGCAGTATCTGGCGCCGCTGCTGGGGAAATAATCCAGTCCCCTCCCCTCATCGTCACCCCGGCCCCTTCGACAAGCTCAGGACAGGCCTGATCCGGGATTCCGCTCCGCAACGGCGAAAAGCGCGACCCCGGATCAAGTGCGGGTGACGAGCATGACGTGGCTAACGCCACACCGCCGAGAGCGGGTAGAGCGCGATCAGCCAGATGAGGCAGGCGCATATGACGCGCCGGTCCTTTGCCCATATCGCCAGCGCCGCGACGGGGAAGAAACTCCAGGTCAGGACGATCCGGCGCAGGTCGAAGGGCGGCAAGGCGTCGAGCATCCCGACGCAGATAAGCAGCGCGACATTACAGAGGAAGATGCCGCCGAGCACGGTGCGGCGGTGCTTGTCGAAATGTGTGTTGAGATCGTCCCATGCTTCGGGGTCGTCGGGGAAGACGAGGCTGGCGGCGATGAAATAGATGGCGGTGACGAGGAAGCCGCCGAACAGCACTGGCCAGCTCAGCGGCAAGAGGTTGCGCACGGACCAGCCGTACATCCAGAAGGTGACGACGTCGGCCGACACGAACAGGCCGAGCAGCGCGGTCGGCCAGCCGATCCGCACCCGGTGGCTGGCCTTCAGCGCCCGCGCCAGCCCGCCCAGCCCCTCGGCGAGCGCGAGGCCGAGGATCAGCCCGAACAGCGACATGGTGAATTCAAATTCGCTCATATGCCCCCGCAATCACGCCGTTATCGTTCCCCTGATGCGGCCCGGGGCCCCGCACCCGGTCCTGGCGATCCCGGCCCCGGATCAAGCGCCGAGCGCGGCATGTCCTTCGCTCTCCCCCATTCCCGGTGGATCGGGGAGGCGGCCATATCCGCGCAATATATTCGGAAGGTCACAAAGGTCACGCTACCTACCCCTCGTTCCGGCGCTCCCCGCGTACCGGGCAGGCCCGGCACACCCCGCCGTCGCCGCAATCCCCGTCGGGGCTGCGACCCTTTTCGTCCACGAATTGAAAGAGCCGGATGAAGGCTGGCACGGCCGAATAATGTAGGAAAGCGGTTTTTTCCGAAGCCCTTCCCTTCGCAATTCTCGTCACCCCGGACTTGATCCGGGGTCCATCGACGGCACCTATATGGATGCCGGATCAAGTCCGGCATGACGAAGAAGGAATGACTCGGCCCATTTTCTCGCGGGCCCTACCCCAACAGCTTTGCGGTGATATCCTCGGCCGCATAAATGCGGATCACCGGCGGCGCGGGCGACAGCGCGCGCATCTCGGCGACGAAGCCGCGCGCCGCGGGCAGCGCGATCCCGGATCAGGTCCGGGATGACGGGGCGCGCACCGCGTCGACGCTCTCCCACTCCTCGACAAACATCAGCCGGTCGGGGTTTTCGACATCGATATGGCAATATGCGCCAGACACCCCGGCTCGGAACGCGACCGCGCGCTATGCCCGGCGCCGAGCGCGATCATGCTCTCGCGATGCTCGGGGGTGAGGATGACGTGGCCGGTGATGAGGATCATGACTGCGAACCTGTCGAATTGAGTGGACGAATTACCGGCGCAGTATCTACGTCAGAAGCTCCGGCAGGCTCCCCCACTTCTCCTTTAACCAATCGCAATAAAGACCGCCTAGCGGCCCAGGACTAAAACTCCGGATTCCGGTAAGCCACTTTTCATATTCATCCCTAGGAAGCACCATCGCACCCATCATAAATGCCGGCTTTTCCCAATCGCTTAAGTCGTTGAATCTGGCCTTCCGCTGCCGAAAATACGAAACATCGCCCAGCTTCGCTTTCAACAAATGATGACAACGCCGCTCAGAAATAGATCTGTTAAAATCATATCCTCTAAAATCCTTCTCCGACACGTTAAAGTTCGACTTTATGAACACGGATAGTATCCAATACCTGCATATCTCGAGATCACAATACGGAGAAGTCTTAAGATAGCTCAAAAGCTTCATTCTAGTTTTATTTACTTTTGAATCATCTTCTGTCGAAGAAGATGATATTGCAAGGCAATAGTCTCTAGGAATTATATAAAAAAATCTATTTGCATACTTCATTATGTGATCTGGATCAGCCCCGCCCATGACCTTAATTGCGCGCAACATCGCCTTGTAAACGGATATGTCCGAAGGGTACTCATCTTCTAGCTTATCCATCTTTTCCAATATGTCGTTCGCATCGGAAAATGGGAATTCTGCTATATCGTCTTCGGTATCGTCATCCGTCAGATCGTCACCATAGTGAACACGAATGGAGCGGAGCATCTTCCTCAGATCACCGCTCCCTGACATATCTTCGAGGCTGCGCACAGCTTCATCTTGCATCGCCCCGACACTCGTAAATGCAGTTTTGGCACCGTTCAACGAGAGCCCTTCAGTAACCATAAGGTGTTCAGCAAGTTGGCAAAGGGCTGCATGAGCTTCAGCCTCCCCCTCTGCTATTATTCTAAAATCATCGACAAACCGTGTAACAGCGAGTCCCTGATCTAGAAGAAATTTATCTGTGTCATTGAGGACTGCTTCAGCCAACATTCGCGATGCCGACTGACCAACAGGAATACCAAATGACTGGTTGGCCCTGACAGTTTTAACGATCTTTTTCGTTATCGAGGACGCATGTCTCTTGCTACAATTATCTAATATATTTTCTATTCTATGAAAATATATCCTTTGGAAAAAATCGGATATGTCAGTTTCCACGACAACGCGTTTGTCATTCTGCGGAACTATAACTCCACCGAAATCGGTAATTTTTTCCAACCAGTCATGATATGAGCATTCCGGGTCGAAAATCTTTGGACCTATTCCTTTTAAATACCTGTAGGAGAACGCTACACCCTCATCAGCAGGGGTCCGCATTCCTTCGATTTCTTCGGCGTTATCAAGGACGCTAGCTAGGTATATAAGCGTATCCTGACTAGTGAGCTGATGAGCTATCCGAAAAGAGTTTGAAGATTTTGGTACTAGAAATTCTTGAGCTGTACTTGGAATATAATCTCCCGGTGTAAGCTTCGATAGAATTTTTACAACTTCGTCAATTTTTTCACCGAAGAATCTCAACTCGGGAAGCGCCGGAAATATATCGGTATCACCAAACGCGACTAGGTGATTTACGGCCGTACGAATCGATTCTTCACCAAGCATGTGCGGGTTCTCTGCGATAGATTATATATTACCTCTCTTAGCGCCGACATTGCCCAACGACCAACCCGATTTGGTAGCAGGAGCAGAGCATGACACTTATATGACACCCCCTGTCACAAACACGTCACAGTACTCCCCCATTTGCGGCTCAGCGAGTCGCCGCGGGGGTGGTGGCTTGGATCGGTAACGACCCCCACCACAGGAATTACCATGGTGAAGAAATTTGCCCTTATCGCCGGTGCCGCGACGTGCGCGCTGGCGCTTTCCGCGTGTCAGGACCAGGCCTCTTCGGGTGGCGGGGCGCGCGATTATATCAGCGCGGTCGGTTCGTCGACCGTCTATCCCTTTGCCACCGCGGTCGGTGAAAAGTTCGCCGAAGCGACCGGCAACAAGACGCCGAAGATCGACAGCACCGGGACCGGCGGCGGCTTCGAGCGCTTCTGCGCCGGGGTCGGCGGCGACACCCCCGACATCGCGAACGCTTCGCGCCGCATCAAGAAGAAGGAGTTCGACACCTGCGCCAAGAATGGCGTCAAGGACATCGTCGAAATTCAGGTCGGCATCGACGGCATCGCGCTGGGCGAAGCACAGCGCGGCCCGGGCTTCAAGCTCTCCGAAGAAGACGTCTATAAGGCGCTCGCCGCCAACCCCTATGGCAAGCCCAATGAGGCGAAGACGTGGAAGGACGTGAACCCCGCGCTTCCCGCCGTCGCGATCTCGGTCTTCGGGCCGCCGTCGACCAGCGGTACCTATGATGCGTTCAAGGAGCTGATCCTCGGCAAGGGCTGCGACGCCAACGCCGAGATGAAGGCGCTGAAGGACAGCGACAAGGACAAGCATGAGGCGACCTGCACCACGCTGCGCGGCGCGCCTTATTATGTCGAGCAGGGCGAGAATGATAACCTCATCATCTCGAAGCTCGACAAGAATCCGACCAGCCTCGGCATCTTCGGCTTCAGCTACCTCGACGCCAACAAGGACAAGATCAAGGCGGTGCCGGTACAGGGCGTTTCGCCCACTTACGCGGCGATCGCCGACGGCAGCTATCCCGGCTCGCGCCCGCTGTTCATCTATGTGAAGAAGGCGCATGTCGGCGTCGTCCCGGGCCTCGCCGAATATGTCGCCGAGTTCCTGAAGGGCGCGGCCGAGGGCGGCTATCTGGCGCCCAAGGGCCTGATCGTGTCGCCGAAGGACGTCGCCGCGACCGCGGCGGCGAACGCCAAGGGCATGACCGTGCTCGACGGTTCGGCGCTGAAGTAACATCCCCCGCTGGCGGCCGGGGCGGGCTCGCCCGATCCGGCCGCCGACTTTTTGATGCTCTCCTACCCCGCTCACCCTGAGCTTGTCGAAGGGTGGTTCCACCCTTCGACAAGCTCAGGGTGAGCGGAAGGGAAGACGCCGAGGATTTGAGGCTTAAGTGACCTTCAACGCCGCCGCCCTTTTGCTTTTGATCGCGGGTCTCGCGCTGATCGGCTGGCTGGCCGGGCGCGCGCGCTCGGCACTGCTGGCGGGCCGTGCGGGCGAGAAGCTGCATTCGCGCCCGCAATATCATGGCTGGTATGTCGCGCTGTGGCTGTTCGCCCCCGCGGCGCTGTTCCTCGCGATCTGGTCGTCGGTTTCGCCGGCGCTGGTGACCAACCAGGTGCTCGCGAGCGAGGCGGCGCAGAGCCTGCCGTCGTTCGGCTTCGAACGCGGCGCGATCCTGTCCGATGCGCGCAGTGTTGCCGAGGGCCGGCAGGCCGCGGTGCGGCTGCCCGCCGCGGCGCCGCTGGTCAAGCCCTACGCCGACGCGAGCCACAAATATGCGTGGATCGGCATCGCCGCGATGCTGGCGCTGGCGCTGGCGGGCGGGCTTTACGCCTTCACGCGCATTCGCCCCGAATTCCGGGCGCGGACGCGGGTCGAAAAGATCGTGATGCTGTTCCTGTTGCTCGCGTCGCTGGTCGCGATCCTCACGACATTCGGCATCGTGCTGTCGCTGCTGTTCGAATCGATCCGCTTCTTCCGCCTCGTCTCGCCCGCCGAATTGCTGTTCGGCACCGAATGGGCGCCCACCAGTGGTGCGCCGCAGCCCGATACCTTTGGCGGCATTCCGCTGTTCTGGGGCACGGTGCTGATCGGCGCGATCATCGCGATGATCGTCGCCATCCCGATCGGGATGATGACCGCGGTGTACCTCACTCAATATGCAGCGCCGGCGGTGCGGCGCTGGGTGAAGCCGATCCTCGAGATTCTCGCGGGCGTGCCGACGGTGGTTTACGGCTATTTCGCCGCGCTGACCGTCGCCCCCGCACTGCGCAATTTCGCGGTGATGCTGGGCATTCCCAACGCCTCGACCGAAAGCGCGCTCGCCGCGGGTATCGTGATGGGGGTAATGATCATCCCGTTCGTCTCGTCGATGGCCGACGACAGCATCAACGCGGTGCCGCAGGCGATGCGCGACGGGTCGCTGGCATTGGGGGCGACGCCGAACGAGACGATCCGCCAGGTGCTGATCCCCGCCGCGCTTCCGGGCGTGATGGGCGGCATCCTGCTCGCGGTCAGCCGCGCGATCGGGGAAACCATGATTGTTGTCATGGCGGCGGGCCTGTCGGCCAACATGACCGCCAATCCCTTTGCCAGCGTCACCACGGTGACCGCGCAGATCGTCAAACTGCTCACCGGCGACCAGGAGTTCGACAGCGCGAAAACGCTGGCGGCCTTCGCGCTCGGCCTTGTCCTCTTCATCGTTACGCTGCTGCTCAACATCGTCGCGCTGCGCATCGTCAAAAGATATCGTGAAGCTTATGAATAGGCAGACCACCCCCACCGACTGGAAAGGCGCCGTGATGCAGAAGCGCATCGCGGGCCGCTACGCCGCCGAACGCCGCTTCAAGCTGATGGGGCTGGGCGCGGTGCTGCTCTCGGGCGCTTTCCTTGCCTTCCTGCTGTTCGTGATGGTCGGCAACGGCGCACGCGGCTTTACCTATACGCATGTCGAAGTGCCCGTCGACTTCAAGGCGATGCCGCTGACGATCGACACGGCGCGGCTGGGTGATGCCGATGCCGATCAGGTGATTGCGAATGCGGGCCTGTCGGACATCGTCGCCTTTGCCGCCGACGAGGCGCTGGGCGAAGGCGGGTCGAAGCTGATCAGCGAAAATGCGTGGAAGGAAGTGCGCAGCGCGATCAAGGCCGATCCCGAACTGCTTACGGCCAAGACGGTGTTCGAGCTGCCCGCTTCGTCCGAGGTCGACATCGCCGCCAAGGAAGGCGCCAAGGGCGTGCTCGGCGCGAAGGTCGATGCGCTGGAGAGGGACGGCAAGCTGTCGACCGGCATCCATTGGCCCTTCTTCAGGAACGCCGATGCGACCGACCCTGCGGTTGCGGGCATCTGGGGGGCGCTCAAGGGATCGGTGCTGACGATCTTCATTGCCTTCCTGATCGCGTTCCCGACCGGGGTGCTCGCGGCGCTGTATCTCGAGGAATATGCGGCAAAGAACCGCTGGACCGACCTCATCGAAGTGTCGATCAACAACCTCGCGGCGGTGCCGTCGATCATCTTCGGCCTGCTCGCGCTCGCGGTGTTCATCAACTGGTTCGGGCTTTGTCAGGCGAGCCCGCTCGTCGGCGGGCTGACGCTCGCGCTGATGACGATGCCGGTGATCGTGATCGCCAGCCGCAACGCGATCAAATCGGTGCCGCCGTCGATCCGCGATGCCGCGCTGGGTGTGGGCGCCAGCCCGGTGCAGGTGGTGTTCCACCATGTCCTGCCGCTCGCCCTGCCCGGCATATTGACCGGCACGATCATCGGCATGGCGCGCGCGCTGGGCGAGACCGCGCCGCTGCTCCTCGTCGGGATGCGCGCCTTTATCGGCGACGTTCCGGGCGGCATCTGCTCGCCGTCGACCGTGCTGCCGATGCAGATCTTCCTCTGGTCGGACGAAGTCGACCGGGGCTTTGTCGAGAAAACCTCCGCCGCGATCATCGTGCTGCTTATCGTGCTGCTGTCGATGAACGCCTTTGCGATCTATCTTCGCAACAAATTCGAAAAACGCTGGTGAACATGACCCAAGAAGACCTGACCATATCCGACCCGAAGATGAAGGCGCATAGCGTCAACGTCTTCTATGGCGAGAAACAGGCGATCAACGACGTCTCGATCGACGTCGGCACCGACCTCGTCACCGCCTTCATCGGCCCGTCGGGCTGCGGCAAGTCGACCTTTCTGCGTTCGCTGAACCGGATGAACGACACGGTCGCGAGCGCGCGCGTCACCGGACAGATCGAGCTCGACGGCGAGGATATCTATGCGCCGTCGATGGACGTCGTGCAGCTGCGCGCCCGCGTCGGCATGGTGTTCCAGAAACCGAACCCCTTCCCCAAGTCGATCTATGACAATGTCGGTTACGGCCCGCGCATCCACGGCCTCGCGCCGAACAAGGCCGACCTTGACGTCATCGTCGAGCGCGCGCTGGTGCGCGCCGGCCTGTGGGACGAGGTCAAGGACCGGCTGGCCGAGAGCGGCACCGCGCTGTCGGGCGGCCAGCAGCAGCGCCTGTGCATCGCGCGCGCGATCGCGGTCGATCCCGAGGTCATTTTGATGGACGAGCCCTGCTCGGCGCTCGACCCGATCGCGACCGCGAAGATCGAGGAGCTGATCCACGAACTGCGCGGCAAATATGCGATCGTGATCGTCACGCACAATATGCAGCAGGCGGCCCGCGTGTCGCAGCGCACCGCCTTTTTCCACCTCGGGACGTTGGTGGAGTACGGCAAGACGACCGACATCTTCACCAACCCGCGGCAGGAACGCACCAAGGACTATATCACCGGCCGCTACGGCTAAGTCGCGGCGCTAAAGGACAAGAGTGATGGCATTAACGAACGATCATACCGTCAAGGCCTTCGACGAGGATCTGAACCGCCTGCGCGGACTGATCAGCGAAATGGGCGGGCGCGCCGAACAGGCGCTGCTCCAGGCGATGAACGCGCTCAACAGCGGCGACCTCGACCTCGCCGCACAGGTCGTGCGCGACGACAAGAAGATCGACGCGCTGGAGGCCGAGGTCGAACAGCTCGCGGTCCAGACCATCGCGCTGAGGGCCCCGATGGCCGACGATCTGCGCGAGATGATCGCGGCGCTCAAGATCGTGTCGGTCGTCGAGCGGATCGGCGACTATGGCAAGAATATCGCCAAGCGCGTCGCGCTGATGGACCAGACGCGGTCGATCGAGGCGATCCCGCTCCTGATGTCGATGTCGAACATCGTCGTCGAGTTGATCCACGACGCGCTCGACAGCTTTGCGGCGCGCGACGCCGAACTCGCGGTGCGGGTGACGGTGCGCGACAAGAGCGTCGACGATTTCTACAACAGCATCTTCCGCACCCTCGTCACCTTCATGATGGAAAATCCGAAATATATTTCGGAAAGCGCGCACCTGCTGTTCGTCGCCAAGAACCTTGAGCGCATGGGCGACCATGCGACGAACATCGCCGAGATGGTCCATTATGTCGTGACCGGCGAACGGATGGAAGAACGCGAGCGCGGCGACCGTCCCGAAGATGGCGCCGCGGAGCAGGAGAAGGCCTGATGCCCCAGCCCGACCTGCTGCTCATCGAGGATGACGAAGCGATCGCCGAGCTCATCGTCTGGCATTTCGCCCGCGAAGGCTTTTCGGTCCGCCAGACCCCCGACGGCGAACAGGCGCTGATCCTCGTCGAGGAACGCGTCCCCGACATCGTCCTGCTCGACTGGATGATCGAGAGCCTGCCGGGGATCGAGGTCTGCCGGCGCCTGCGCCGCAACCCCAAATCGGCGAACGTCCCGATCATCATGCTGACCGCGCGCGGCGAGGAAGAGGACCGCATCCGTGGCCTTGAAACCGGCGCCGACGATTATGTCACCAAGCCGTTCAGCCCGCGCGAACTGGTCGCGCGCGTCCAGGCGGTGCTGCGCCGCCTGCGCCCCGCGCTGGCCGGCGAGATGCTAAGCTATGCCGATATCGAACTGGATTCGGTCGCGCACAAGGTGGTGCGGAACAGCCAGATCGTCGCGATGGGCCCGACCGAGTTCCGCCTGTTGCGCCATTTCATGGAGCATCCGGGCCGCGTCTTTTCGCGCGGGCAATTGCTCGACAGCGTGTGGGGGCAGGATAGCGACATCGAGCTCAGGACGGTCGACGTGCATATCCGGCGGTTGCGCAAGGCGATCAACCTGCCGGGGACGGCAGATATCATCCGCACGGTGCGGTCGGCGGGTTATGCGCTGGATTCGGGCAAGGGTTGAAGGCGTTCGCCGTTACCCGGGCGGGTTGAGGCGGGAGCGAGTTCGGGATGCAATGCGGACATCGATTCCTTTCCCTTACTCATAATTTCATCACTCACCCGGCAAATCCGCCCGCAAATATAATCGCCGGAACGACCAGCTTTCCTTTCCAGCGCCAGACCGCCAGCCCCGAAGCGCAAAAGAGAAGCCCCGGCCACAGGAGGGTCGTCGAGCGCCCGGCCGTCGACCAGCCGAGTTGCAACAGCGTCGCGGCGATCACGCCGACGACGGCCGTAGCGACGCCAGCCAGCATCCGGTGCAAGGCCGGGTTCTCGGCTACCGCTTCCAATCGCTCGAAAAAGATCATCGAAAAGGCGAAGGCGGGCAGAAACATGCCGACGGTGATCGCAACCGCGCCCGGCAGTCCGCCCGCGACATAGCCCGCAAAAGTGGCGAAGATCACGAGCGGCGCGGGCAGCATACCCGCAAACGCCACGCCATCGAGGAAGCTCGCGTCGGACAGCCATCCGCGTCCGACCGTGTCGGTTCGCACATAGGGGATGGCGGTATAGGCGCCGCCGAAGGTCAGCAATCCCCCCTTCAATCCCGCCACGAACAGCGCGATGATCCCCACCTCGCTCGCGGCGACGTCTATTTTCACGGCAACGGCCTGTCCCGCGCCGAGAAAAGCCAGCGCAATCGCGGCGGCGACCACGCCGGCGGCGATCAGCGGCCGTGCCGCAAAGCTGTAGATCAACCCGGCCGCAATCAGCGGAATCCAGAAAGGGACGCCCGCCAGCGTCGCGGCGAGTGAAGCCGCGGCGAGCCCCCAAAGCAGCCTGTCTTCGAGGATATGCGTCGCGATCCGCTGCACCGCGCGCAGGATGATCGCGAGCACCGCGATCTGCACGCCGAGAAAGATCGGCGCCATCGACGAATGGCCGACAATCCAGTCCTTGTAAAACCACGCCGCGCCAAGCATCAGCACGAAGCCCGGCAGCATGAAACCCAGCCCCGCCAGCAATCCGCCGATCCGTCCGCGCGCGACCATGCCGAGATGGACGCATAGCTCATGCGCCTCCGGTCCGGGCAGGATCTGCATCACCGCGAGCAGCCTGTTGAAGCGCGCGGGCGATATCCAGCGCTCCTCTTCGACCAGCGCTTGCTTCACCATCGCGATCTGCGCAACCGGACCGCCAAAGGCGAGAAAACCGAATCGCAGGAAGCGAAGGAAAAGGATCGGCAGAGAAAGGCTCGGCGGACGATAGTGATCGGTCGTCATTGCAAATACGCTCCTTGCCGCAGACGCGGCTAATGGAGCGGAGCTTGGGCGACGCATCACCTGAACGGGCGTCCGCGTTGCCCGCATCCCCCCTTACCACCTCCGACAGACAGAGGAAGATAGACTTTGTTTCAGCGATATTCGAGCGACCGCAATCGGTCGTTTGCGGTCGCCCGTCATCCCGGGTTTGGCCCGGGACCCCGCTTTTTTGGTACTGGCAGTTTCGACGTCAAGCGAGACCCCGGATCAAGTCCGGGATGACGGTGATGGATAGAGCCGCTCCCGCAAGCGGGAGGGGAGAAGACGGGCAGTAACCAGCCGTCCGCCGCCGCTACGCGGGCTTCCAGCTTTTCCGCTCTTCGGCCTGCTTCAGCACTTCGAACGCCGCCTGCCCTGCGGCGAAGCGCTTCGCGGCTTCGGCGTCGCCGGGTTTGACATCGGGGTGGCACTCCTTCGCGAGGCCGCGCCACGCCTTTTTCGTCGTCTCGAAATCGGCGTCGGGTTCGAGGTCGAGGATTTCCAGCGCGCGCATTTCGTCGGCGCTGCGGCTGCCGTCGCCCGACCCGCCCCAGGCATAATGCTGCGCCTTGGTATAGGCCCCCGCGTCACGCGTTTCGGCGGCGGCGCGCTCCGCAGCATCCTCGGCGCTCAATCCTTCGAAATAGTCCCAGCCGCGATTATATTCGGCGGCGTGCGTTTCGCAGAAATACCAGCGTTCGGGGCTGTTCGGCGACTTGGGCGCCGGGCAGTTGCCGGGATTGGTACAACCGTGGCGATCGCACAGCCGGACCTTCTGCGCCTCGCGCGACGACCCATAGGGGCGCCAGCGGGGAAAACCCCAATCGTCAGATCTCTTGGCGCGGCTCATCATACCCATGTAGCGGCTGGGCGCCGCGATTGCTAGCGGGACGCGGCCAAAAACCGAGGGTCAGGAACTGTTAAACCCTGTCCGTCACCCCCTCTTTCGTCATTCCCGCGAAAGGCGGGAATCCCGCTGTTCTTTGTGGCTTTGTGCGAGATTTTTTTGGCTCGCACAAAGCCACAAAGAAGGAAAAAGGAAGGCGGCAGATTGCTTGGAGAGCCAGCCATCTCTCCGCGCCCTTCGCGGGAATAACGGGAAATCAATAGATCCTGACCCTAGGTCGCGTGGACAAATTCGCAACGCGTTGAACGGCGGCTTTGGGGTGGGGAGCCGACACAGGTACCACCCTACCTTCGTCATCCCGGGCTTGACCCGGGATCCCGCTTTTTTTGGGCGACGAAAGCTTTGGGCTTCAAGCGGGACCCCGGATCAAGTCCGGGGTGACGATGAAAGGAAAGTCCGCAATCGGCCGATAATAGACCGAGTTTGTCCACGCCACCTAGTCTTTTGCCGTGTAGCCGAAGGCCTTATGCGCCAGCTTGACCACCGCGGGGTCGAGGTCGGGCGGGGTCATCGACACCGCGCCCTCGAGCATTTCGGCGATATGCGTCAGCGCAGCGATGCGCGCCGCCTTCTTGTTGTTGCCGTCGATGACCTTCCACGGTGCCCAGCGCGTATTGGTCTGCGCGAACATCTCGTCCATCGCAGCGACATAATCCTTGCGCTTCGCGCGGTTGCGATAATCCTCCGGCCCGGTCTTCCAGCGTTTCCACGGATCGTCGAGCCGGTCGGCGAAGCGCTTGTCCTGTTCTTCCTGCGTGACGTGGATGAACAATTTGACGAGGTTGGTACGGCTGCCGGTCAGCTGCGCCTCGAACTCATTGATTTCGTCATAGCCCTTGCGCCATTCGGCCTCGCTTGCGAAACCTTCGACGCGCTCGACGAGGACGCGACCGTACCAGCTGCGGTCGAAGATCGATATTTCGCGATTGCCGGGCAGCCGCTTCCAGAAGCGCCAGAGGAAATGCCGCGCCTTTTCCTCGTCAGTCGGCGCGGCGATCGGCCATACCTCGAAATAGCGCGGGTCGAGCAGCGCGGTCAGCCGCTTGATGATACCGCCCTTGCCCCCGGCGTCCCAGCCTTCGAACATAATGATGCTGCGCTGGCCGTGCGTGATATGCGCCGCCTGCACCCGTTCGAGCCGCTCCTGCAGCGCCTTGATGTCATCGCCATAGTCGCCGTCATATTTGGCGCCCGATTCATGGTCCGAAAGCGAAATGGTCATGACGCCATCCCTAGCCCAGACCGGGGCCGGTTACCAAGGGCGTGAATATCATTGTCATTTTCTGGTACAGCGCGCGGTGCGCGAGTTACTCGCGGCGGCCCAGCCGCTGGCGCGCCTGCCAATCGGCGAGCGCGCGGCGGTGGCGTTCGATCCGCGCCAGCGCGTCAGGGATCGCGTCGCTGCGCGAACCTTGGCGCTGCGCCTCGCCATACCAGTCGAGCGCGGCATCGAAATCGCCCTGCCGTTCGGAACAGAGGCCGAGGTTGAAGGCAAGCGCCGCGGTCGGTTCGGCATCGCGGGTCAGCGCGGTCCATGTCGCGCAGGCGCCGTCCTGATCGCTCTTGGTCTGGCGGATCGCATCCTTGAAGGTCTCTGCCGCCGCCTTCGCCAGTCCCTTGCGATTTTCGTCGACGCGAATGTCGAGCGCATAATCGCGCGGCGCGAGGTCGCCGCGAATGACGCGCACCTGGGTCTTCAGCGTCTCGGCGACGAACTGATCGACCGTTCGCGAGGCGCTGCGGTCAGGGCAATAGGTGATGTCGTCGCGGGCATGGAGCGGCCGCGAATAGCGCACCGCCCCGTCGGCGATCGCGACGAGCCGCACCGTCGTCGCGACGGTGGCGACGCGGCTATAACAGCGGATATCGACTTCTTTCTCCTTGAGGCACTTTTTCTTGTTGCCGGGGTCCTGTTCGACGCAGCGCTTGCGCTTTTCGGTGACCGGCGTTTCCTCCGTGCGACTGCGCACCGTGCCGGTGATCAGCGCATCGACCGGCGCGCCCGATTCGAGCGCCACGATGCGATAATAGGGCTGGCCGCCGAATTGCGCCGCGCCGAGTTCGGCCTCCAGCGCCTGCGCGAGCACCGCGCCGTCGCGCCCCTCGAACCGCTCGACCGCGACGCGGAACAGGTCGTTGACGTTCGCGGTCGCGGGCTCGCTGCCCTCGATCGTCAGCACTTCGGCGGTGGCGGGTGCAGCGAGGCACAACATCGTCGCGGCAAGCAGACGCAGCATGAAATCATACCCCCCGTTGATCAACCCATGGGCGGGCTATCGCAGCGAGAGGAAACTGTCAAAAGCGGCGATCATCCCGTCTTCGTCACCCCGGACTTGATCCGGGGTGACGAAGACGGGATGAAGATCAGAGCGTTGCCGCGAGCAGCGCCGCGAGCCGCCCGGGTGCTTCCATCGGGATGAAGTGGCTGTTCTCGCCCCATTGTTCGTCGCGGACCGCGCCGAGCGCCGCGCCAAGCCCCGGCCAGGTCGGGCTGACCGAGAAATCGAGCGCGTTGGCGCGGTCGCCGGTGCGGGCGCGGATCACGCTGACCGGCGCGGCGATGCGGGCGAGCCAGTCGTGCGGGCTGGTGCGCAGCGCGTTCAGATAGACCGAGGCTTCGAGCATCGGCGGACAGGCGAGCTCATATCCCTCACCCTCGGCTGCGGGCAGCAGGCCGAAACGGCAATAGTCGGCGAGCACCGCGGGTTGCCAATGCATATAGGGCGGGCGCTGCGCGAAATGCGCGTTCATCGCTTCCCAGCCGTCCCAGCGGGCGCGGCGGCGCGCGACCGGATGTTCGGCAGGATCGGGCACCGGCTGCCCGGCCGCCTCGGCATAGAGGGCCGGTGCCATGATCACCGGATCGACGAGCAAAAGATGCCGGAACGCCTGCGGCCGCGCGGCTGCGAGGCGGGTCAGGACATAGCCGCCCATGCTGTGGCCGCAGCCGACGAGCGGCGTGCCGGCGAAATGGTCGACAAGCGGCAGCAGCGCATCCGCGGTCGCCGCCCAGTCGGACAGCGACGCCGGATTGGCGCTGCGTCCGTGCCCGAGATGATCGGGGGCGATGACGTGCGTGCCCGCAGGCAGCGCAGCGACGAGTTGATCCCACAATCGGGCATGAAAGCCGGTGGCGTGGAGGAGCAGCAGCGAGGCGCGATCGGACGACGGCGCGCCCCATTCGAACCAGCAGATATCGCCTTCCGGCGTTGCCAGCCGGTGTTCGCGGGGCCGCCCGGTCACGCCTAGCTCTTCGGACCGTCGACGATGCGGATACCGAGTTCCTTGAGCTGCCTGTCGCTGACCGGCGCCGGGGCGTTCATCATCAGGTCTTCGGCCTTCTGGTTCATCGGGAAGACGACGACTTCGCGGATGTTCGGCTCGTCGGCGAGCAGCATCACGATGCGGTCGACGCCCGGCGCCGAACCGCCATGCGGCGGCGCGCCGAATTTGAAGGCGTTGATCATGCCGCTGAAGTTGGCGTCGACGTCGGCCTGGCTGTAACCCGCAATCTCGAATGCCTTGTACATGATGTCGGGGCGATGGTTGCGGATTGCGCCCGACGACAGTTCGACGCCATTGCACACGATGTCATATTGCCACGCGAGGATGTCGAGCGGGTCGCTGGTCTCGAGCGCTTCGAGCTCGCCCTGCGGCATGCTGAACGGGTTGTGGCTGAAGTCGATCTTGCCGGTGTCCTCGTCGGCCTCGAACATCGGGAAATCGACGATCCAGCACATTTCGAACTTGGACGGATCGATGAGGCCCAGCTGTTCGGCGACGCGGGTGCGCGCGAAACCCGCGAGCTTTGCGACCGCCTGTTCCTTGCCGGCGGCGAAGAACAGACCGTCGTCGGGACCGGTGCCGAGCTCGGCGGCGAGCGCATCCATCTTTTCCGGCCCATGGTTCTTGGCGATCGGGCCGCCCCATTCGCCGCCCTTGCGCGTCGCATAGCCAAGGCCTGCAAAGCCCTCGCCCTGCGCCCAGCTGTTCATGTCGTCGAAGAATTTGCGGCTCTTCTCGGCGGTCGCGGGCGCGGGAATCGCACGGACGACGTCGCCCGCGGCGACGATGTCGGCGAAGCGGCCGAAGCCCGAACCGGTGAAGTGCGACGAAACGTCGGTGATGATCAGCGGGTTGCGCAGATCGGGCTTGTCATTGCCGTATTTCAGCATCGACTCGCGGTACGGGATGCGCGGGAACGAGCCGGCCGGGGTTACCGACTTGCCGTTGGCGAACTCTTCGAACACGCCCGCGAGCACCGGCTCGATCGCGTTGAACACGTCATCCTGCGTCACGAAGCTCATTTCGAAGTCGAGCTGGTAGAATTCGCCGGGCGAGCGGTCGGCGCGCGCGTCCTCGTCGCGGAAGCAGGGCGCGATCTGGAAATAGCGGTCGAAGCCGGCGACCATCAGCAGCTGCTTGAACATCTGCGGCGCCTGCGGCAGCGCATAGAATTTGCCGGGATGGACGCGGCTCGGCACCAGATAGTCGCGCGCGCCCTCGGGCGACGAGGCGGTCAGGATCGGGGTCTGATATTCGGTGAAACCCTGATCGACCATGCGGCGCCGCAAGGACGCGATGACGTTCGAGCGCAGCAGGATGTTGGCATGCAGGCGGTCGCGGCGGAGGTCGAGGAAGCGGTATTTCAGGCGGATATCCTCGGGATATTCCTGTTCGCCCGCGACCGGCATCGGCAGCTCGATCGCCGCCGACTGGACCGAGACGTCGCGCGCGCGGACTTCGATCGCGCCGGTCGGCAGGTTGGCGTTGACCGTTTCGGCCGAGCGGGCGACGACATCGCCGGTGATCGTCACGACGCTTTCGGCGCGCAGGCCGTCGAGGATCGCGAACGCCATGTCGCTGCTGTCGGCGACGATCTGGGTCAGGCCATAATGATCGCGCAGGTCGACGAAGAGCAATCCGCCATGGTCGCGTTTGCGGTGCACCCAGCCGGAGACGCGGACGGTCTGCCCGACCTGTTCGGCGCGGAGCTGGCCGCAGTTGTGGGTGCGATAGGCGTGCATTTTCTCGTCTTTCGATGACCGGGGAAATCAACAAAAAGTTGATGTTTATGGTCGCGCCTAAGGCAGGTCGGCGCGCCATTTGTCAAGGGCGGACGGCCAAACCCCCGCGTCATTGCGAGCGAAACGAAGCAATCGAGAGCGGCGCATGGGCGGCCAAATCCCCTTCGCGATTTCCACCGCCCGCGATGGAGGCGCCGCGGCCCGAAGAATGCACACAATTTTTCCTGCCCGTCCCCGTCAACTCGCTGTATAGGCCCATCATGCAAGTCCATCCGCTCATCGAAACCAGCGCCGCGCTCGCCGAATTTGTCGGCCTTATCCAAGACAGCGATTTCATCGCGGTCGACACCGAATTCATGCGCGAGAATACATTCTGGCCCGAACTCTGCCTGATCCAGGTCGCGAACAGCGAGCATGCGGCCGCGATCGATCCGATGGCGAACGGGATCGACCTCAAACCCCTGCTCGACCTGATGGTCGACAATGAGGAGGTGCTGAAGGTCTTTCACGCCGGCGGGCAGGACGTCGAAATCATCTTCAACCTGACCGGCAAGACGCCGCACCCGATATTTGACACCCAGATCGGCCAGATGGCGCTCGGCCAGGCCGAACAGGTCGGCTATTCGAACCTTGTCGAAGCGTGGCTCGGCATCCTGCTCGACAAGGGCGCGCGCTTCACCGACTGGAGCCGCCGGCCGCTCGACAAGCGCCAGATCGACTATGCGATCGGCGACGTGACGCACCTCGCGAAGATTTTCCCGATGATGCTGAAAAAGCTCGTCAAGACCGGGCGCGGCCACTGGCTGGACGAGGAAATGGAAAAGCTCGCCGATCCGGCCAATTACAGCGTCGATCCCGAAAAGGCGTGGCAGCGGATCAAGATACCGACGCGCAAGCCCGACGTGCTCGGCCGGTTGCAGGCGCTCGCCGCGTGGCGCGAGCGCGAGGCGCGGAACAAGAATTTGCCGCGCGGACGCATCGTCAAGGATGAAACGCTGGGCGACCTCGCCGCGCATCCGCCGAAGGATCAGGAGGGACTCGGCCGCGTGCGCGGGCTGTCGGCGACGTGGCGGTCGAACGACATCGGCGCGCGGCTGATGGACGCGCTGAGCAATGCGCAGCCGCTGCCGAAGGACGATATGCCCGACCGCGCGCCGCGCGGCCCGGGGCTCGGCAAGGAAGGCGTGCTCGTCGCCGACCTGCTCAAGCTGCTGCTGAAAATCCGCGCGCGCGAGCTGAATGTCGCATCGCGCCTGATCGCGCGCAGCGACGACCTCGAAGCGCTGGCCGCGGGGCGGCGCGACGATATCCCGATGATGCAAGGCTGGCGCTACGACGTCTTCGGTCACGCCGCGCTCGACCTGGTCGAAGGGCGGATGGGCTTTGCAGTCAAGAACGGCAAGCTGGTGATGAGCGAGATCGACGCCGAGGCTGCCGTTCCGGTCGACGAAGCGGGCTGAGGCGGTGCGCGTTCAACTCGCCGCAATTTTTGAATCGTCATCCCGGACTTGATCCGGGATCCACGACTTCAGCGCCGCGGTGGATCCCGGATCAAGTCCGGGATGACGAAAAGGGTAGATTGGCCTGCCTATTCCAAAACAACCAGTCTCAACGCAGCACCAGCTCAGGCTTGGCGTCGAGCGCCTGCGCGAGCGAGCGCAGCCGCCGCTCGACCGATTCGCCGGCGAGGTTGTGCCAGCCCGGATCGAGGCTGAGCCGCAGCTTGCCATCGACATGCGCGATCGCGCTCGCCTTGAGCGGCGCCTCGACCCCGCCGGTAAGCCGCTGCGCGAGGCGGATCGCGAGGCCCCACTGGCGCGCGCGGGCGAGGCGTTCGGACTCGACCAGCGTGCCCATCGCGGGAAAGTCGCCGTCGGCGCCGCCGAAACCGGCGTGCAGCGCGCGCGCGAGCAGGATGCGTCCGGGGATGTCGATGCCGCGCCAATTGCCATGCAGGCCGATTTCGGTCCCGCGTTCAGCGCGGAAATCAGGATTCGCCGACCAGGCGACGTCGCTGAGCAGGCTGGCAGCGAGCCGGATGCGGCTGTCGGCGAAGGCTTCGCTGGCGAACAGCGGCGCGATCCAGTCGGCGATCGCGGGCCCGTGCGGCGCGAAGCGCGCGAGGCGCCGGCCTTCGAATTCGGCGGCGACGATCAGCGGATCCTGCGCCTGCGTCGCGGCGTCAAGCGTCTGGTAGAGCAGACCTTCGCGCAGCCCCGACGACGATACCGTCATTTCGGGCACATCGATGATGTTCGCGAGCGCGGCGAGCAGCGCCGCCGCGTCGGGTAGCGACGAAGCACGGGTCGATGCCATGCCGGGAATCGCACGAATCTCTTCGAACGTCAGCCGCCGGGTCGCGCGCACCAGCCGGCGCAGCGCCATGCGCGGCAGCGTGTGCTGGTCGAGCACCGCGAGCGGATCGCGCGTCAGTTCCAGGTCGAGGCGCGCCAGCGCGCGCCATGATCCCCCGACGAGATAGAGCGGGAGGCCGCTCAATTTTCCGGGCCAATCGGCCGCCTTCAGCATCCGGCGCACCGCGCGTTCAAATGCCTGCACGCCGTCCTTGCGCAGCGCGGGCAAGCGCAGCACGCCGAGCGGGAAGGACGCGCAGCGCCCGACCCGGCCCCCCGCGACCTCGGCGAGTTCGAGGCTGCCGCCGCCCAGGTCGACCGCAATCCCATGCGCGTCGGGAATCGCCGCGATGACGCCATATCCCGCCGCCTCCGCCTCTTCCTCGCCCGACAGCAGGCGTATCCGCAGCCCCGCCTCGGCCGCGCTGGCGATGAATTCGGGGCCGTTGGCGGCGTCGCGCACCGCCGCGGTCGCGACGCATTGCAGGTCCTTGACCTCCATATGCCGCGCGAGCAGCGCGTAGCGGCGGAGCGCGGTCAGGCCGCGTATCGCATCCTGCTCGGCGATACGGCCGTCGATCGACAGGCCGCGGCCGAGCCCGGCGGCGACCTTTTCGTTGAAGATCACCGCGGGCGCGCGATGCGGACCTTCATAGACGACGAGACGGACCGAGTTCGAACCGATGTCGATGACGGCCGAACGATGGACCGCCTGTTTCGAGGAGCGCAGCAGACCCAAGCCGATCGTCTCAATCTTCACGCGTATCGAAGGCGAGCGTCGGGACGTCCTGGCGTTTGTGGAGCGCGGTGCCACGGCCCGAGAGCGACGGGTTGGTCATGAAATAATGATGCAAGTTAAAAGGTTTGTCGCCCGGACTTACGCGGACATAGGTCCCGTCGGGCTGCAATATCCAGCTTTGTTCATTGTCGATCAGGTTCGCGACGAGGACCTGGTCCAATATCTGGTCATGCACGGTCGGATTTTCGATCGGGATCATATATTCGACACGGCGGTCGAAGTTGCGCGGCATCCAGTCGGCGCTGGAGATATAGAGCTTGGCGCGCTGGTGCGGCAGCGCGGCGCCGTTGGCAAAGGCCCAGACACGGCTGTGTTCAAGGAAGCGGCCGACGACCGATTTGACGCGGATCGTTTCGGAAAGGCCCGGCACCCCGGGACGAAGGCAGCAGATGCCGCGCACGATCAGTTCGATCGGCACACCCGCCGCACTCGCGGCATAGAGGCGATCGATGATGTCGGGATCGACGAGGCTGTTCATCTTGGCCCAGACGCCCGACGGCCGCCCCGCCTCTGCCGCGGCGATTTCGGCATCGATCAGGTCGCACAGATGCGCGCGCATATTGAGCGGCGACATGGTGATCAGGTCCAGCCGTTCGGGTTCGACATAGCCGGTGATATAGTTGAACAGCTGCGCCGCGTCGCGGCCGGCACGCGGGTCGGCGGTGAAGAAGCTGAGATCGGTATAGATGCGCGCGGTCACCGGGTGATAATTGCCGGTGCCGAAGTGGCAATAGGTGCGATACCCCTGCCCTTCGCGGCGCACGACCATCGAAATCTTGGCGTGGGTCTTCCACTCGATGAAGCCATAGACGACCTGCACCCCGGCGCGTTCGAGCTGGTTCGCCCAGAGGAGATTCTGTTCCTCGTCGAAGCGCGCCTTGAGTTCGACGACCGCGGTCACCGACTTGCCCGCCTCGGCCGCCTCGATCAGCGCGCGGATGACCGGCGACTGGTCGCCGGCGCGGTAGAGCGTCTGCTTGATCGCGACGACATCGGGATCGGCCGCCGCCTGCCGCAGGAAGGCGAGGACGACATCGAAGCTTTCATACGGATGATGGACCAGGATATCCTTGCTGCGGATCGCCGCGAAGCAATCGCCGCCATGTTCGCGGATGCGTTCGGGAAAGCGCGCCGAATAAGCGGGGAATTTCAGGTCGGGGCGATCGACATCGACCAGCGCCGACAGCGCCGCGAGCCCGATGAAGCCGCCGATCTTGGCGACGATCGCCTCATGCCCCTGAATATCGGCATTGAGCACCGCGGCGATTTCGCCCGGCATGTCGGCCTCGAGTTCGAGCAGGATGACGCGGCCGCGGCGGCGGCGGCGGATCGCGGTGCGGAACAGGCGGACGAGATCCTCGGCCTCTTCCTCCAGTTCGATATCGCTGTCGCGAATGATGCGGAAGACGCCGAGCGAGCGGATCGTGAAGCCGGGGAACAGCAGGTCGCCGAAAATCTCGATCAGATATTCGATCGGCACGAACGCGCTTCCCTGCCCCGGCACCGGCACGAAACGCGGCAGTGCCGCCGGGATCATCACCAGTTCGCGCACGGTGTCGCCATTCGCCTTGCGCTGCAGGTCGAAGATGATGCCGAGGCCGCGATTGGGAATGAAGGGAAAGGGATGCGCCGGGTCGAGAACCTGCGGCGTCAGGATCGGGAATATCTGGTCGAGGAAATATTGGCGCAGGCCGGCGCGCAACGCCGCACCGTCCGATCCGGTGCCGTGGACGACGATGCCCTGTTCGGCGAGCAGCCGGTGGAGCAGTTGCCATTCGCTCTGCTGTTCGTCGACCAGCCGGTTCACCTCGGCCTCGATTTCGGCCAGCTGCTGTCCCGGCGAGCGACCGTCAGCCGAGGGATCGTCGATCCCCTGCAACTGCTGCCCCTTCAGCCCCGCGACGCGGACCATGAAGAATTCGTCGAGGTTGCTGCCCGAAATCGACAGGAAGCGCAGCCGTTCGAGCAAGGGATGCGCGGGGTTGCGCGCCTCCTCCATCACCCGGCGGTTGAACGCCAGCCAGCTCAGTTCGCGATTGAAGAAGCGTTCGGGACCGAAGGACGGCGGCGCCGTGACGGCGTCATTATCGGCGCGAAGAGGTCCATTGGCTATCGACATATATCGCTATCCTGCCTTTCGAGGAGATCGGGATCGATCAGCCCCTGTGACAGTAATGTTTCACGAATAAGACGAATACCGACCCGGCGCCCCTGTTCGAGCGATGCTGCATCGAGCGCCGCGACGATGCGATGGATCATCGCATAGCTGCGCTCCATGCGCGGCACGATATACGACGCGGCCTCGGGCGCGATCGCGATGCCGCGCTGCGCGAACAGCGCCTCGATCAGGTCGCGCGCCAGACAGTCGTCGGGCTCGCCGATCGCCAGCACCGGCACCGCGGCGAGCCGAGACGCGAGGTCGGGCAGCGCGATATCCCACGTCGCCGGCGGCGCATCGGCGATGATCAGCAGCGGCTTGCCCGAAGCCTGCGCCGCGTTCCATGCGTGGAAAAGGTCTTCTTCGGACACGCTGTCATGACCGTCGATGACGCGGCCGCCGGTGTCGCGTGCAAAGAGCCGGCCGATCAGGCTGCGGCCCGATCCGCGCGGCCCCACCAGCACCGCCGTCCGCACGGGCCAGGTCGACACATGGCGGAGGTAGCGCACCGCATCGGCGTTGCTGGTGCCGACGATCAGCGGGCCGTCGTTACTGCCCCCGGCGCTCCAGTCGAGCGGGAGCGCGATCTGTCCCGATGCGCGCGCCATCAGCGACTGATCCTGAGCGTGCTGCCGCCTTCCTGCACCTTGTAGCCGCGCGCGGCGAGCGCCGCCTTGAGCGCGGCGATGTCGCCGCGGAAGGCGACGCGCATCACCGACGTGCCGCCCAGCGCGAGGCTGGTCGTCGAGGCCGACTGGACGCCCGCGATGCCCGCGATCGCCCGTTCGGTCGCCGAAACCGATTCGACGTCGGGCGAGCTGTACTGGACGGTGAAGGTCGACATGCCGACCGCCGGAGCGGCGGGAACGCTGGCGTCGGTCTCGCTGGGCAGCACATCGTCGTCGGTCGCCACCTCTTCGGGCAGGTCCTTCTTTTCGACCGGCTTTTCGAGGACGAGATAGGTATCGGTCTTGAGCACGCCAGCGGCAAGCGCGTCGATATAGATGCGGTCCATCCGCGCGACCGCCTTTTCCATCATGTCGGGCAAGGCGGTGGGATTGGGACCGGTCATGGTGAAACTGGAGATCAGCTTGTTATCGGGGCCGAAACGCGCCGTAAAATAGCCTTTGATCGGCCCGCCGGGATAGGAATATTCGACCCGCGCGATCGGCACGAGCACGTCGGCGGCGCCATATTGGTCGAGGATGACGCGCCACCAGACGCGGCCGCGGCGGCCGGTCTGGCCGGCGTTGATCAGCAGCGTGTCGGCGCCGGTGCCCGCGGTGCGGACATAGTCGATCGCGCTCTGCCCGGTGTTATATTCAGCCCAGGCGCGCTGCCACGCACTCCGTTGTTCGAACACCTGCGGGATGCCGTCGACCGAATAGACGGGGATGACGAGCAAGGGCGGCGAGCGCAATGTGCGGCCGCTGACGCCCAAAATCTGCCCCGCCCGGACGCGGTCGAACTGGACGCCGAGGCGTGCGACATAGCGGCGCGGGCCGATCTGTTCGTCCTCGACGACGATCGCGGTGACGATGCCGTCGAGCACCGAATCGCCGAGTTTCGGGCCATCGCTGCCGTTCAGCTTGCGATAGAGCTGGGTCCAGCCCAGGCGCTGCGCTTCGCGCCAGCCCTTTTCCCGCGCATCCTCGGCATTGTCGCCGATGACGTCGACGAGGATACCGCTCGCGAGGAAATCGCCGCTGCTGTTGATCGGAGTGATCCCGCGATCGCCGCGGCTGATCTGCCCCTCGACCACGCCGACGACCAGAATCGCCAGCAGAAGGCCGAAAAGCGCGGCCCAGCGCCAATCGCGCGGGCGCACGGCGTCGAACGAAAAACGGGGTGCGAAGCGGGGGAAAGCGACCGAAATCATATCTTCTCTATGCTCTGCCCCCGAACCTAGGCGAAACGCAAGGTACCGGACAAGGAAATCATGGCATTTCTCGGCTGAACTCGTTAGTCGCGCTGGCCATGGATTCCAAGCAGAACAAACGAGACGGGCAACCCGCCTCCTACACTTATGCCGAGGCCGGCGTATCGATCGAGACCGGCAACGCGCTGGTCCGTGCCATCGCTCCGCTCGCCCGTGCGACGCGCCGTCCCGGCGCCGACGCCGACCTGGGCGGCTTCGGCGGCTTTTTCGATCTTCGGGCCGCGGGCTTCAGCGATCCGCTGCTCGTCGCCGCGAACGATGGCGTCGGCACCAAGCTGAAACTCGCGATCGAATCGGGCAAGCATGACGGGGTCGGCATCGACCTGGTCGCGATGTGCGCGAACGACCTGATCGTGCAGGGTGCCGAGCCGCTGTTTTTTCTCGATTATTATGCGACGGGCAAACTCGACAACGATGTGGCGACCGAGGTCGTCGCGAGCATTGCCGAGGGCTGCAAACAGGCCGGCTGCGCGCTGATCGGCGGCGAAACCGCCGAAATGCCGGGCATGTACAGCGAAGGCGATTATGATTTGGCCGGATTCTGCGTCGGCGCGGTCGAGCGCGACCAGGTGCTGACCGCCGACAAGGTCGCGGCGGGCGACGTCATCCTGGGCCTCGCCTCGTCGGGGGTGCATTCGAACGGCTTTTCGCTCGTCCGCCGGCTCGCCGCCGACAAGGGCTGGAAACTCGACCGCCCTGCCCTGTTCGACCAGAATATCCTGCTGATCGACGCGCTGATGGCGCCGACGCGCATCTATGTGAAGAGCCTGTTGCCGCTGGTGAAGACCGGAAAGATCCACGCGCTGGCGCATATCACCGGCGGCGGGCTGCTCGAAAATATCCCGCGCATCCTGCCGAAAACTCTCCATGCCCATGTCGACGCGGATGCGTGGGCGCAGCCGCGGTTGATGGCGTATCTGCAGGCGCAGGGCAATATCGAGCCCGAGGAAATGGCGCGCACCTTCAACTGCGGGATCGGCATGGCGGTCGTCGTTGCCGAAGCCGACGTCGCCGAGGTGACCGCCGCGCTCGAAGCCGCTGGCGAAACGGTGCATCGCATCGGACATATCGCCGAGGGCGAAAAGGGCTGCACCGTGACGGGTGGTTCGGAAACATGGAGCGCGATGAGCGCGTGGTCGGCAACGCATAATGGCTAAGGCGCGTGTCGCCGTCCTTATCTCGGGCGCCGGAACCAATATGGCGGCGCTGCTCTATGCCGCGAAGGCGGCCGATTGCCCTTATGAGCTGGTGCTCGTCGCCAGCAACAATTCCGACGCACCGGGCCTTGCGATCGCCGAGGCCGAGGGAATCGCGACATGGGGCCTGTCGCACAAGGGCCTGAACCGCGACGCCTTCGATGCGCTGATCGATGAACGGCTTCGCGAGGTGAGCGCCGAATATGTCGCGCTCGCGGGCTATATGCGTATTCTCAGCGACGAATTCGTAGCCCGCTGGGAAGGCCGGATGCTCAACATCCATCCCAGCCTGCTACCGAAATACAAGGGACTGAACACGCACCAGCAGGCGATCGACGCGCGCGACGGCCATGGCGGGTGCAGCATTCATGTCGTGACGCCGACGCTCGACGACGGCCCGGTGCTCGCACAAACCCGGGTCGCGATCGTCCCCGGCGATACGGTCGAAAGCCTCGCGCGCCGGGTCCAGTTCGCCGAGCATCAGCTTTACCCCAAAACGCTCGCCGCCTTCGTGACGCGCGAACGCGATCCCGCCTGGCTGCTCGACCGCGTGCGCGCGCTCGCGATGGCGCTGCCCGAGGCCGACGAGGTCAGCTCGCACGGCATGCCCTGCTTCGGCATCGTTAAGGGCAAGAAATTCGCCTATTTCACGCAGGATCACCACGGAGACGGCAAAACCGCGCTGCTGGTCAAGATCAGCGGCGCCGAGGAGCAGGCGATGCTGATCGAGCTCGACGAGGACCGATATTACCGTCCCGCCTATTTCGGTGACGGCTGGGTCGGCATCCGCCTCGACCTGGGCGACACCGACTGGGATGCGATCGGCGAATGGCTGCGCAAGAGCTGGCTGGCGATCGCGCCGAAAAAGCTCGCCGGGCTGATGGGCGTCGCGGACGAATTCTAGAGCCACATGCGTTTGATGTGACTCGCTTTCACCCCATATTTCAGACGGGCCGGTGCCCCTGCGAAGGCAGGGACCCATCTCGTGCCGTTCCGTCCTCCAGCAGTGGGCGCTGATATTCATGCCATAGGAGATGGGCCCCTGCCTTCGCAGGGGCACAGCAATGAATTGGCGCTGGCCTTTTTCGTGAAAGCCGGTTGAACTGCGGCGATGAAGTTCGACGCCACCTTCGCCCTCTCGCTATCCTTCCTTGCGGTTCATATCGTGGTGATCGGGCGGATCATCCTGCGGCCGCAGCGCGAGCCGGCGTCGCGCATCGCGTGGCTGATTGCGACGATCATGGTGCCGGTCGTTGGCGTGGTCGCCTATCTTTTGCTCGGCGAAGCGCGGATCAGTTCGAAGCGCCGCGCACGATATCGCGCGATCGAGGCGCATTTGCCGCATCCGGCGCAGAATGAGGCGGTGCGGCAGACGCTCGCCGGGACGCCCTATGCAGCGCCCTTTGCGCTCGCCGAGACCGCAAATGCCCTGCCCCCGACGCGCGGCAACCGGGCGCGGCTGTCGGCCGACAGCAACAGCGCTATCCGCGAGATGGTGGAGGATATCGACGCTGCACAGACGACCGTCCACCTCTGCTTCTATATCTGGTTGGCCGATAACAACGGGTTTCGTATCAAGGACGCGCTGATCCGCGCAGCGCGGCGCGGAGTCAGGGTGCGCGTGCTCGCCGACGCGCTCGGCTCGCGCGGTTTCATCCGGTCGGCTTACTGGATCGAGCTGGAAAATGCCGGGGTCGACGCGCGCATCGCGCTGCCGATCGGCGGGCTGATCTGGACACTGATCCGCGGCCGTTTCGACCTGCGCAACCACCGGAAACAGCTGATCGTCGACAATCGCATCGCCTGGTGCGGCAGCCAGAATCTCGCCGACCCCGAATTTCGCGTCAAATCGCGCTATGCGCCGTGGGTTGACATCATGACGCGCTGGGAGGGGCCGGTCGTCCAGGATTGCCAGTTCATCTTCGCCGCCGATTGGGAATCGGAACATGGCGACGATATCAGCGGCCTTTTGGGCGACGATGCCGAGCAGCCGCCGGTCGCCGACCCGGGGATCATCGCGCAGGTCATCGGCACCGGCCCGAACCTGCCCTACCCCGCGATGACCGCCTGCTTCACCTCGCTCATCCATTCGGCGCGGCGCGAACTGGTGGTGACGACGCCCTATTTCGTTCCCGACGAGCAGCTGATCTGCGCGCTGCTCGACGCCGCGCGGCGCGGGGTGGCGGTGACGATGATCCTGCCGCAGCGCAACGACAGCCGCATCGTCGCGGGCACCAGCCGCAGCTATTATGACGATATGCTCGCCGCCGGGATACGATTGTTCGAATATCGCCCCGGGCTGCTCCACGCCAAGACGATGGTCGTCGACGGCGCGGCGGCGCTGATCGGGTCGGCCAATCTCGACCGGCGGAGCTTCGAGCTGAATTTCGAGAATAATATCCTGTTCGCCGACGACGGGTTCGTCGGCGAAATCCGCGCCCGGCAGGATGAGTATCTCGCGGTATCGGATCGGGTCGCCGCCGAGGATGTCGCCCGCGACGGCGTGCTGCGCCGCCTGTGGCAGAACCTGCTCGCGACCTTGAGCCCGCTGTTGTGAACGGAAAAGGCCGCCGGATCGCTCCGGCGGCCTTGTCCTGCCTTGCGGCCGATATCGTTTAGCCGACGATTTCTTCGGGCTTGAAGAAATAGGCGATTTCGATCGCCGCATTTTCGTCGCTGTCGCTGCCGTGAACGCTGTTCGCCTCGATGCTTTCGGCGAGTTCCTTGCGGATCGTGCCGGGCGCCGCGTCCTTGGGGTTGGTCGCGCCCATGATGTCGCGGTTCGCCTGCATGGCGTTTTCGCCTTCCAGAACCTGGACGACGACGGGGCCGCTGATCATGAAATCGACGAGTTCACCGAAGAAGGGGCGTTCCTTGTGGACCGCGTAAAAGCCTTCGGCCTGTTCGCGGCTCATGTGGATGCGCTTCGATGCGACGACGCGCAGGCCGGCGTCTTCGAGCATCTTGGTGACGGCGCCGGTCAGGTTGCGGCGCGTCGCGTCGGGCTTGATGATCGAAAAGGTGCGGGTGACCGCCATGGGAAAGCTCCTGGTTGTTATGATTTGCGATGCGCGCGCCTCTAGCCGCGCTTTTGCCGCATCGCAAGGACAGAGCGCGTACGCCCCGCTCAGCCGCCCGAGCCATAGGTTACCACGCCCTCGACCATATCGCCGGTCTGCGTCGCGGTGACCTGGATCGAGGTCTTTGTATCTTCCGGTTTTTCGGCGCTGATGATGATCGTGTCCTCGGCCGTCATCTCCGATTTCACCTTCAGCCCCGCTGCCTCGATCTGGCGCCGGTAATGGGCGACGACATCGGCCGCCTTTCCTTTGACTTCGAAGCTCGCCATTCCGCCCTGCTTGCCTTCCGACGCGCCCGCGAACCCGCCGGTCATCTTCGATCCCGGAAAGGGGGTAAGCCCCGCGGGCAGCTTGGCCTCGCCGCCGAAGCGGACTTCGCCGTCGTCGGTCTTGATCGTCACCTGGTCGTTTTCGCCGTCCTTGCCGCTGCGCACGCTATAGTCGGCGGACTTGCCCGTTTCGGGGTCGATGTAGGTGCCGCTCGCGACTTCGCTGTCCGATTTGGAACCGCAGCCGGCGAGCAGCAGGGTCGCGGCGGCGAGCGCGGAGCAGAGGGTGGATCGGTTGCGGATGGTCATCTGGGAAGCTCCTGTTGCGACGTAAAGTCCGCCCCCCTTGCGCGATCACCGCCCGCCCGTCGGTGACGGCTGTCACAGCTTCTTGCCGCCGCTACGGCCCCTCGGCCCAGCGGCCGCGATCATCCTGTTTCCAGAAATGGATTTCGGTGTCCTCGGCGGCGCTGAGCTTGCGCCATGTCGCGCGCGCGTCGTCGATGCGGCTGTTGTCGAAGAGCAGGAAGGTGCGCTCGAAGCGCAGCGCCTCGTCGCGCCATTCGCCGTCGGCGAGCGCGACGAGACGCGCGCGGTTGGCGGGCGCGGGGTCCAGCGTTCCCGAGAGCAGGATCGGTTCGATTTCCTCGTCGGGCGACCCCGCGGCGCCGTGCGGCAGGAAACTGGCGGGCTGCACGGTCCACAGCGCCTCGTCGATCGCCTGCCGCTGGAGCGCCGAGGCCGCCACAACCAGCAGACGGTCGCCCGCCGCCAATATGCGCGCCGCGATCGCGGGGAGCACCCGCTCGACGGGGTCGCGGGTCAGCCGGTAAAAGTCGACGCGGGGCATCTGATCCCTATCCAATGACCGTCATTGCGATGAGCCGAAGGCGACGCGGCAATCCAGAGCAGCGCAAGACCGCCCTGGATTGCTTCGCTCCGCTCGCAATGACGACCATGAAATTCAACCTACCCCTCGAAATTCTCGGCGATGAAGCGGTCGAGCAGGCGCACGCCATAGCCCGTCGCGCCCTTGGCATAGACCGGACCGTCCTTGTCCGCCCACGCCATGCCCGCGATGTCGAGATGCGCCCAGGCGACGCCGTCATTGACGAAGCGCTTCAGAAACTGCGCCGCGGTGATCGAACCGGCTTCGCGCGGGCCGATATTCTTCATGTCGGCGATCGGGCTGTCGATCAGCTTGTCGTAGGCGGGCGACAACGGGAAGCGCCACAATTTGTTGTTCGACGTCTCGCCCGCCGCGAGCAGGTCGGCAGCGAGGCCGTCTTCGTTGGCGAACATGCCGGCAAATTCGTGACCGAGCGAAATCACCATCGCCCCGGTCAGCGTCGCGAGATCGACGATCACCTTGGGATCATAGGATTTCTGCGCCCAGCTGATCGCGTCGCACAGCACGAGACGGCCCTCGGCGTCGGTGTTGAGCACCTCGACCGTCTGCCCCGACATGGTGGTAACGATGTCGCCGGGGCGCATCGCATTGCCGTCGGGCATATTTTCGACGAGGCCGACGATGCCGACAACATTCGCCTTTGCCTTGCGCCCCGCGATCGCCTTGATCGCGCCCGCGACGGCGCCCGCGCCGCCCATGTCCCACTTCATCATGTCCATGCCCGCCCCGGGCTTCAGGCTGATGCCGCCGGTGTCGAAGGTGACGCCCTTGCCGATGAACACGACCGGTGCCTCGCCCGCCTTACCGCCATTCCAGCGCATCGCAAGCAGCCGCGGCGGGCGGGTCGAGCCCTGCGCAACGCCGAGCAGCGCCCCCATGCCGAGCGCCTTCATCTGCTGTTCGTCGAGGATTTCGAGTTCGACGCCAAGGTCGGCGAGATGCCGGCAGCGTTCGACGAAGCTTTCGGGATAGAGGATGTTCGGCGGCTCGGCGACCAGCGTCTGGGTCAGCGCGACGCCGTCGGCAATCGCTTCATTTTCGGCCCAGCGGTCCGCGAGGTCGCCGTGCGCCGAGGCGATGGTCACCGATTTAAGGCTGGGTTTCGCCTTGTCGGCGAGGCGGGTGCGATAGGTGTCGAGGCGCCAGTTGCGCAGCCGCGCGCCCATCGCGAAGGCCAGCACATCGTCGGCATCGCTGGCGCCCGCGCTGGCGAAATCGACATGGACCGCGGCGGCGCCGCTCGTCTGAAGCCGCGCGACAAGCGCCGCGCCGCCGCGTTCGAGATCGTGGACATCGCCCTCCCCGATGCCGACGAGCAGGAGGCGCAGCACGCGGCTGCCGTCGACCGCGGCGGTTTCGGCCACCGAGCCCGCCGCGCCCTCGAACCGCGCCTGTGCCGCGGCGCCGCCGAGCAACGCGCCGTGCGGATCGCCGAGCGCCTGGACCAGCGCGGCGAGACCGCCCTTGCGGACCGGGAAAGCGACGACGTCGGCAGACGCATCGATTTGCGCGACAAACTGAATGTCCATGCGATGACTTTCTTATGTGAAGATTGATTGCAACGTGGCGGACCGATAGGGGTTTCGCTTGCGAGTTGCAAAAACAAAGCAGCCGGTCCGGTCCGGGTGGACTTTCAAAGGGTATGGGACAAAGTGACTAAATGACCTTGGCTTTGTTCCACGGAAAAGCGCCGATGCGGCCGTTCTGGCTCGCCACGGCCAGCGCATGCGCCTTGCTCGCGGCGCCGGCTTCGGCGCAGGATGGCGGCGAATCGCCGCCCCCCGCAGCGCCCGGCACCCCCGACCTGCAAACCCCCGATGTCGCGCCGCTCGTCACCGATGCGCCCGATTCCAAGGCCGAGGACCAGATCGGCTTCGCCGCCGACAATCTGAATTACGACAGCGACACCGATATCGTCGTCGCCGAGGGCAATGTCGCGATGAACCGCGACACGATTTCGATGCGCGCCGACAAGGTGACGTGGAACCGCAAGACCGGCCAGGTTTTTGCCGAGGGCAATGTCGCGATCAAGAATCCCGAGGGCGATGTTGCCTATGGCGACAAGATCGAGCTGACCGACACGCTGCGCGACGGGGTTGTCGAAGACCTGCTCGTCGTGCTCGACAATGGATCGCGCCTCGCGGCGATCCGCGGCACGCGCTTCGACAACGGCAATATCGAGCTGGAAAACGCCGCCTATACCCCCTGCCCGGTCGAAGATAACGAAGGCTGTCCCAAAAATCCGAGCTGGCAGGTCCGCGCCGTCAAGGTGCTGTACGACAAGGCGAAGAACAAGGTCCGGTACAAGGGCGCGCGGATCGAGATTTTCGGCCTGCCGCTGATCCCGCTGCCGGGTTTGAGCCACCCGCTCAACAACGAACCGAGCAGCGGGCTGCTCGTTCCCGAAATCCGCCTCGACCGGTCGAACGGGTTCGAGATCGCGGTCCCCTATTATCTGCGCATCGCGCCCGACCGCGACGTGACGATCACGCCGCATATCTACACCGGCGCGGCGCCGATGATCGAGGGTGAAGCGCGCGCGCTGACCGACATCGGATCGTTCCGGATCAACGGCTATGCGACCTATGGCTCGCTCGTCCCGCTGACCGGCGAGGATCCGAACAGCCGCAAGCGCTTCCGCGGCTATCTGGAGAGCGCGGGCAAATTCCAGTTCGATCCGCGCTGGAGCCTGACCTATTCGGGCCGCATCGCGACCGACCGTACCTTCATGCGGCGTTACGACATCAGCCGCGACGACCGGCTGCGTTCGATGTTCGAGATCGAGCGGATCGGCGGCAACAGCTATTTGTCGATCGCCGGCTGGGCGACGCAGACGCTGCGCCGCAACGACGCGCAAGGCCAGCAGCCGATCGCGCTGCCGATCATCGACTATCGCCAGCGGCTTGCTGACCCGCTGTTCGGCGGCCAGTTCGAGGTGCAGCTCAACACGCTGGCGATCGCGCGCACCGCCGGACAGGATACGCAGCGCGCCTTTGCCGGCGTCCGCTGGGACCTCAGGCGGCTGACGACGATGGGGCAGGAAATCACCCTGACCGCACTCGTCCGCGGCGACGTGTATCACAGCGACGAGAATCTGCTGACCGGCATCCCCGGCTATCGCGGCAAGTCGGGGTGGCAGGCGCGCGGGATCGCGGCGGTTGCTGCCGACGTACGCTGGCCGTTCGTCGGCGAATTCATGGGTGGCACGCAGACGCTGACCCCGCGCATCCAGGTCGTCGCGACGCCGCCGATCAAGAATCTCGACATTCCGAACGAGGATTCGCGCGCCTTCGACCTGGAGGACAGCAACCTCTTCGCGATCAACCGTTTCAACGGCCACGACCGGTTCGAGGATGGCGCGCGCATCACTTACGGCGTCGAATGGAATTTCAGCCGCCCCGGCTTCAACATCAACAGCATCGTCGGACAAAGCTATCGCCTGTCCGACAAGCCGAGCCTGTTTCCCGACGGCACCGGGCTGACCGACCGCACGTCGGACATCGTCGGGCGCACGACGATCGCGTATAAGGATTTCCTGCGCCTCACCCACCGCTATCGCCTCGACAAGGATAATCTGGCGGTCCGCCGCAACGAGATCGATGCGACGATCGGCAGCCAGTCGACCTATGCCGTGCTCGGCTATTCGCGGCTCAATCGCGATATCCTGCTGCTCGGCGAGGATTTGCAGGATCGCGAGGAAGCGCGCGTCGGCGGGCGCGTCGCGGTGGCCAACCACTGGTCGGTCTTTGGCTCGGCGATCGTCGACCTGACGCGGAAGGTCGACGATCCCCTGGGCATCGCCGACGGTTTCGACCCGATTCGTCACCGGCTGGGCGTCGCTTATGACGATGATTGCCTGTCGATCGCGTTGACCTGGCGCCGCGACTATATCGATACCGGCGATGCGAAGCGCGGCAACAGCTTCTCGTTCCGCATCGCCTTCCGCAACCTGGGGTTCTGACGGCCGGAGAGCGGCGGGAGGAAGCCGGTGCCCCCGTTCGCTCAGCCTAGGTTCAGCGTCGGCGGGGTATCCGCGACCATCAAATGGCCCCGAAGGCGGATTGCGCTGGACCATCGGGCGTGTCCGCTGATACGGAGCATGCCTCATTTCTCGAATAGGGTAGCAATGACCAGATTTTCGACCATGATCGGACTGATCGCCGTAGCGTCCGTGGGTGCGGCGCCGGTGCTGGCGCAAACCGTCGCCGACGAAGAAGTCCCGACGACCAGCCTCAACATTCCGGGCAACGTCCAGATTTTCGGCGATGCAAAGCCCAACGTCTATCGCCCGTCGGCGACGGTGAACGGCGAGATCATCACATCGACCGATATCGAGCAGCGCATGGCGCTGATCCGGATCGCGAACAACAATCTGGAATTGCCGCCCGAGGAAGTGCAGCGGCTGCGCCAGCAGGTTTTCAGCAATCTGATCGATGAAAAGCTGCAGATCCAGGAAGCCCGGGCCGCCGACATCTCGATCGACGAGAATCTGGTGAACGAACAATTCGCGCGGCTCGCGACGCGTTTCAAGCAGACGCCCGATCAGTTTGCGACCTATCTGACGTCGAAGGGATCGTCTTCGGCCGCAGTGAAGCAACAGATTCGCGGCGAATTCGCATGGGATCGCCTGCTGTCGCGCAACATCCAATCGACGACCAATGTGTCGACCGAGGAAGTGGAATCGGTCGTCAAGCGGATGAACGAGGCCAAGGGGCAGGACGAGTTCCACCTCGGTGAAATCTATCTTTCGGCGACCCCCGAAAATGCGGCGGCGGTCGCCGAAAACGCACAGAAGATCATTCAGGCGCTTCAGGCCGGCGGCAGCTTCGCGGCTTATGCCCGCCAGTTTTCCGAAGCGTCGACCGCGGTCGTCGGCGGCGACCTTGGCTGGGTGAAGGCCGGCCAGCTGCCGGCATCGATGTCCGAAGCGGCGACGCAGATGCAGCCCGGCCAGCTCGTCGGCCCGATCGAGGTGCCGGGCGGCGTGTCGATCATGCTGATGATCGACCGGCGCCAGGTGCTGACCGCCGATCCGCGCGATGCGGTGCTCAGCCTGAAGCAGCTGTCGCTGGAATTCCCTGCCGGCACGTCGCAGGCGCGCGCCACCGAGCTGGCCGGCCAGTTTGCCGAAACGACGCGGACGATCGCGGGCTGCGGCGCCGCCGACGATGTCGCGCGGCAGCTGGGCGCCACCGTGGTCTCGCGCGACAATATCGAAATGCGTTCGCTGCCCGGACCGTTGCAACAGACGCTCGCAACCTTGCAGATCGGGCAGACGACACAGCCCTTCGGCGCCGCGAACGAAGGGATCAGCGTCCTCGTCCTGTGCGGCCGCGACGTGCCGAACACCGCGACCGCGCCCGACGTCCAGCAGATCGAAAACCGGCTGCTGGAGGAAAAGGTCAACAAGCGGGCGCAGCGCTATCTTCGCGATCTGCGCCGGGACGCCGTGATCGAATATAGCTGATGTCTGACCGATCCAACCCGCGCCCGATCGCGGTCACCATGGGTGACCCGGCGGGCGTGGGCCCCGAAGTCGCGGCGCGCGCCTGGGCGGCGCGCCGCGAGCATGATTTGCCCGCCTTCGTCGCGATCGGCGATATCGCCGCGATCGAGGCGGTGTGGGACGGCCCCGTCGCGCGCATCAGTGACATGGACGAGGCGGTCAAGGCGTTCGATAACGGGCTGCCCGTCTGGCACCTCGAAGACAGCGGGCCGCTGAGCCCCGGCAGCCCGACGCCGGCCGGTGCGACCTGCGCGCTCCACGCGCTCGAAACCGGGATCGGGCTGACGCGCAACCAGGCGAGCGCCGCGCTCGTCACCGGTCCGGTGTCGAAACATGCACTGCACGGCATCGGCTATACGCACCCCGGCCAGACCGAGTTCATCGCCGAACGCTGCGGCGTGACCGCGACCAATGCGGTGATGATGCTGGCGGGCCCCAGCCTGCGCGTCGTCCCGCTGACCGTCCATATCCCGTTGTCCGAAGTCCCCGACCGGCTGACCAGCGAGCTCATCGTCGCCAAGGCGCGCATGGTCGCGCGCGGGCTGCAGCGCGATTTCGGCATCGCGCAGCCGCGCCTCGGCGTCGCGGGGCTCAACCCCCATGCCGGCGAAAGCGGCCAGCTCGGCGACGAGGAAATCCGGATCATCGCGCCTGCGGTCGAACAGCTTGCCGCCGACGGGATCGTCATCGACGGCCCGCTCGCCGCCGATGCGCTGTTCGCGCCCGGCATCCGCGACCAATATGATGCGCTGCTCTGCTGCTATCATGACCAGGCGCTCGCGCCGTTCAAGGCGCTGCATTTCCACGACGGGGTCAACCTGACACTGGGATTGCCGATCATCCGCACCTCGCCCGACCATGGCACCGCCTTCAACATCGCCGGACAGGGCAAGGCCGATCCGGGGCCGACGATCGCCGCGATCGCGATGGCGGCGCGGATGGCGGCGGCACGCGAGCGCAGCAGCGCCCCCGCGAAGTGACGCGCCAGCCGACGCACATCCTGCCGCCGCTGCGCGAAACGGTGCGCGCGCACGGCCTGTCGGCGAGCAAGGCGCTGGGGCAGAATTTCCTGTTCGACGAACAATTGCTCGATCGCGTCGCGGCGCTGCCGGGCGATCTTGAGGACGCCACGGTGTTCGAAGTAGGCCCGGGACCGGGCGGACTGACGCGCGCGCTGCTGCGCGCCGGGGCACGCGTGATCGCGGTCGAACGCGACGATCGCTGCCTGCCTTTGCTCGAAGAACTGGGCGCGGCGTTTCCCGGCCAGTTACAGGTCGTCGCCGACGATGCGATGGCGATCGATGCCAACGCGCTCGCGGGCGGACCCTATCATATCGTCGCCAACCTGCCCTATAATGTCGGCACCGCGCTCTTCACCCGCTGGCTCGAGCCCGCGAACTGGCCGCCGCAATGGCTGTCGCTGACCCTGATGTTCCAGCTCGAGGTCGCCGAACGCATCGTCGCGTCCGTCGGGACCAATGCCTATGGCCGCCTCAGCGTCCTCGCCCAGTGGCGATCGTCCGCGAAAATCGCGATGAAGGTACACCGGTCGGCCTTCACGCCGCCGCCCAAGGTGATGTCGGCGATCGTCCATGTCGTCCCGGCCGGCCAGCCCGCGGGCGTCGACCCGAAAATCCTGTCGAAACTGACCGAAAAAGGCTTCGGCCAGCGTCGCAAGATGCTGCGCCAGAGCCTGAAGGGCATGGCGGGCGCAGTCGAGGCGCTCGATACGCTGGGCATCGACCCGACCCGGCGCGCCGAAACGGTCAGCGTCGGCGAATGGGTGGCGCTGGCGCGGGTGCTGAGCTGAGCGGTTTCGCGGCGCAGCGCGGATTTGGGGTGGGGAGCTGCCGTAGCTTCATCCACCTTCGTCATCCCGGGCTTGACCCGGGATCCGCCTGTCCCTTCAAGAAGGCAGACCCCGGATCAAGTCGAACGAGCCACGTGTCTCGTTCGAGGGTGACGATGATGGAACGGCAGCAATCAGCCGATAACGACCGTCAGAAATCGATCTGCGTGCGCAGCCCGAAAACGTCGGCCGAATAGTCGCGGTCGCCCGTCGCGGTCGCGACGACCGCGTCGTTGATCTTCACCCGGCCATAGTTGGCGATGACGCGGATATAGTCGATCGGCGCCCACACGACCCCGATCAGCGCGGTGCGCTGGCGGCCGCCGACGATCCCGTTGTCGTTCAGGTCGAGATAATCGTAACGCGCGTTGATCTCGATCGCGCCGATCCCGCCGTCGGTGATCGATTTCGACGGTTTCAACCGGTCGAACGCGCCATCCTTATAACTGCGGCTATCGCCGCTGGTCAGCACCATGCCGACTTCGGCATAGCCGCCGAAGAAGGTCGGATCGGCGAAGCCAGGGCGCTTGGCGGTCTGCCAGTAACCCTCCGCCGCGGCGTGGAACGGCCCGCTGTTCATCGCCGCTTCCAGCCCATAACCGCGCTCGCCCGTGGCGCCGATATTGCCGGTATCGATCAGGCGCGTGTCGGTCGTGTGGACGAACGGCCGCGCCCGATAGCGTGCATTGGGCGACTGGTCATTGAAATCGCGAATATGGGCCGATCCACCCAGATGAAGCTGTGTTTTGCCCAGCTTGGGCGTCCACACCGCGCGCACATCCCCGCTAATGCTGTTGTTCGCATCGTTCAGAAGGTCGTTGGCATTGTCACCGAACACGCCCGCCTGCACCAAGAACCCCTCGCCCTTATATTGCGTGGACAGGCCGACGCGGCGTTCGAAGCCGAACGCCTGCACAAAAGCGGCGCGCTCGGTAAAGCTGGTGAACAAATCGCTCGTCATATCGTCGAGCGACGTGAAGGGTCTGATGTGCCCCACCGTGACCGACAGAGGCCCGGGGCCATAGGTGAAATAGATATCGGTCAACTCGACCGCGCTATTGGCGAAATCGGCTTCGACGCGGTAGGAAAAGCCGCCCGGGATCTTGCCGTCGACGCCTAGGAAGACGCGGCGGATTTCCGTTGCCATACCGCCATGGGTTCCCAGGACGCCCGCGGGCGCATCGATGCCGGCAACATCGAACTGGGCGCGCCCGCGCGGCTTGAAGCTCCAGCCATCGGCGGTCTTGATCTCCGGGGCGCCCTTCCAGCTGATGTCGGTCGCGGGCTTTGCTGTGACTGTCGGCGTCGGCGTCGGCGTCGGCGCCGGCGCGGTTGCGGTTGCGGTTTCGCCCGTCGCGGCATCGAGCCGCGCCTCGAGCGTCTGCACCTGCGACTTCAGTGCCGCCAGTTCGGCGCGGAGCGTCGCGGCTTCGTCGGCGCTCATCGCCTGGGCGTGGGCCACCGTCGGCAGGCCAAGCATCGAAGTGCCCAACAGGGCGGCGGTCAGGACAGGGCGCATGATGTTGCTCCGTTGCGTAAGGTGACAATCTTGGGCTTTGGCCCCGCGGCGCTGTTATGACCGATAAGTGACAGTTGCACGTCAATTGAATGACATTTTTGTTTCAGCATAGAATTTCATTCAGCCCTTGTCTGAGGCAAGCGAACGGCTAAGGACGTCCAAGCTTTCAAGGCCAGTTTTTTCCGGCAACCTTTTACCGGGCGGCCTCTTCCGGGAGATCATCATGACGATCAAATTTGACGGGCGCGTTGCTATTGTCACCGGCGCCGGCGGCGGACTTGGCCGCGCCTATGCGCTTGAACTCGCGCGCCGCGGCGCCAAGGTGGTCGTCAACGACCTCGGCGGATCGCGCGACGGCACCGGCCATTCGGACGCCGCGCTGGCCGTGGTCGAGGAAATCCGTGCCGCCGGCGGCACCGCGATGTCGAACGGCGGCAGCGTCACCGAATATGACCAGATGGTCGAAATGGTCGCCAAGGCGAAAGAAGAATGGGGCGGTGTGCATGTCCTGATCAACAACGCCGGCATCCTGCGCGACAAAAGCTTTGCCAAAATGGAGCCCGCCGATTTCGACCTGGTGCTGAAGGTGCATGTCAGCGGCAGCGCCAACGTCACCAAGGCGTGCTGGGACCTGATGCGCGAACAGGCCTATGGCCGCATTCTGATGACCGCATCGTCGACCGGCCTGTACGGCAATTTCGGCCAGGCCAATTACGGCGCCGCGAAGCTCGGCCTTGCCGGGCTGACCAAGACGCTCCACCTCGAAGGCGCGAAATATAATATCCGCTGCAACACGATCGCCCCGGTCGCCGGCACGCGCATGACCGAGGACATTTTCCCCGCCGAGCTGTTCGAGAAATTCACGCCTGAAAATGTCGTCCCCGCCGCGCTGTACCTCGTCAGTGAAGATGCGCCGACCAACATGATCGTCGGCGCCGGCGCCGGCGCGTTCCACGCCGCCTACGTCACGATGACTCCCGGCGTTGCCCTTCCCGAAGGCGAGCGCACCCCCGAGGGCGTCGCCGCGGCGTGGGAGAAGATCATCGACCGCAATGGCGAAACGGTCCCCCAGTCGGGCAGCGAGCAATCGATGGCGGTCATGAAGGCGTTACAGGCGCTGGGCTGAAGCTTTGGTTGGCCCTCCCCGTCGCGGAGCGATGGGGAGGATGTGGTGCATGACTGTATTGACACACCAATACGCTGATGGCATAACGCCTGCGGGACAAGGGGATCGGACAGAAGGACGACCCCGATGTATAGTGAAAGCGACCTGCAAACCGCGGTCGATGCGCATGTTCTGACGCCGGAGGCCGCCGCGGCATTCCGGTCACATATCGCATCGGTCCGCGCCGCTCCCGGAGCGGACGAGGAATCATTCCGCCTCATCACCGGTTTCAACGATATTTTCGTCAGCATTGCAGCAGTCATCCTGCTCGTCGCGGTCGGCTGGATCGGCGCCTCGATCCATCCCGCGCTCGGCGGTGCGTTCGTCGCCGCGTCGGCGTGGTTCCTCGCCGAATATTTCACCCGTCAGCGCCGCATGGCCTTGCCCAGCATTGTCCTCGTGCTTGCCTTTTCGGGCGGGGTGTTCGGGACAATGGTCGGCTTCCTCGTCAAACATGGTGAGGCGATTTTCGGCAATGATCCGGGCAATAGCGTCGGCGCATTGGTCATCGGCGGCATCGCGCTGGTAACTGCCGCGGCGACCTGGCTGCACTGGAAGCGGTTCATGGTGCCGATCACCGTCGCCGCCGGGACCGCCGCGCTCGCCGCGACCGCGGTGGCGCTGGTGCTTGCGGTCACCGGCCTCCCCAGCCCCGACGGCACCCTGCCGATGATCCTCGTCCTGATCGCCGGTCTCGGCGTCTTCACGCTCGCGATGTGGTGGGACCGCAGCGACCGCGTGCGCCAGACGCGGCGCAGCGACGTCGCCTTCTGGCTCCACCTGCTCGCCGCGCCGATGATCGTGCACCCGATCTTTCACCTGCTCGGCGTGACGCGCGGCGACGATATCGGCAGCGGCGCCGCGATCCTCGTCGTCGGCATCTACATCGCGTTCGGGCTGATCGCGCTGGCGATCGACCGCCGCGCCTTGCTCGTCTCGGCGCTCGCTTATGTGCTGTTCGCGATGACGCAGCTGTTCAACAGCTTCGGCGCGGTCGAGCTCAACGTCGCGCTGACGGCGTTCGTGATCGGATCGGCGCTGCTGCTGCTCTCGGCCTTCTGGCAGAATGCCCGCGCGGTCGTGGTCGGCCTGCTGCCCGAAAACCTCGCCAACCAGTTGCCGGCGACGGTGCGGGCGGTCAGTCCCCTACCAGCTTCATAAGCTTGCGTTCGACGGGGGCGAGCACATTCGACAGCTCGTCCCCGCGTTTCAAGATCGCCCCGGCTTCGGAGACAAGGGCCCACATGCCCTGCCGGCTCCGCAAGGCGGGGCGTTTTTCTATCCGATACTCGGGACGCTCGGCGGCACGGCGAAAGGCGGAGAAAATGGCGGCATCGCGGTGGAAATCCATCGCATAGTCGCGCCAATGTCCGGCGGCGACCATCCGGCCATATAGGTCGAGGATGCGCATCAATTCGGGGCGCTCGAAACCGGTCTGCTGCGGCACCGTTCTATTCGCGAACGGCAGAGGCGTCACCGTCCCCATGGGATCAGAACCCGCCCATTACGCGTTCGAGGCGCAGAAATGGCGAAGATATCGGGTGCGGGCGGCCGCCGCGGATGGTGGTTCCATTCGCAAGGGCGCGCGCGCCCGAGATCGAAGCCATTTCTGCGTCCCTTCGGGATTTGACCGATTTTGTCCATGGCCGCGTCAGCAAGTCTTGGAATATCGACATATGCCTGCGCCTTGCTTCCTCGCCCTGAACAAAATCGCTTCAAACCTCGAACGCGCAATGGGCGGGTTCTGATCCCTAGACGCTATTCCGGCTCCCCTTGCGCCGCGGCGCTTCCTCTTCGGCAAGCTCGCGTTCGGCGAGCAATGCCGCGAGCTGTTTCTGCATCTGGTCGAGCTGGCATTGCAGCAATTCGACCTTCTGCGTCGCGGGGTCGAAGGTCTCGCTGCACGGGGTGCCATAGGGGACGAACTCGCGCGCATATTCGGTGGCGTCGAGCAAGGTCGAGCGCGCCGGAATGCCGACCATCACCGCGCCTTCGGGCACGTCCTTGGTCACCACGGCATTGGCGCCGACGCGCGCGCGCGGGTTGACGATCACCGGGCCCAATATCTGCGCGCCCGATCCGACGATGACGTCATTGGCCAGGGTCGGGTGGCGCTTGCCCGCGATGCCGTTGGCTGGATCGGTGCCGCCCAGCGTCACGCATTGATAGATGGTGACATTGTCGCCGATTTCCGCAGTCTCGCCGATCACGGTAAAACCATGGTCGATGAACAGGTGGCGACCGATCTTGGCGCCCGGATGGATATCGATCGCGGTCAGCCAGCGCGAGAAATGGTTGACGAAGCGCGCGAGGAAGAACAGCTCCGCCTCGAACAGCCAGTGCGCGACGCGATGCATGCCCACCGCGAGCAGGCCCGGATAAAGAAGGATTTCCCAGCGCGACCGCGGCGCGGGATCGCGCGCCTTGATCGAATCGAGATAGGCGATCAGCCCGTTGAACATCCGTGTGTCCCCTGCGACCCTATTTTGTACCGGGCAAGATAGATGTTCGCCCGCGGCATTTCTACCCCCGAGGCGGCAATTAATCGTTAGCGTCCGAGAAGGCCGACGCGAAACAGCAGCAATCCCTCGCTGCGCCAATGCCGTTCGCCGCCCCGTTTCGCGATGGCAGCAGCCCAACGATCGAGGATCAGCAAGCCGCGATGCCGCTTGAACAAACGGCGCGGCGGCGGCGCCGTATCGCGGGCCGCGGCGAACAGGTCGCGCCCTTCCTGCGCGCCTTCCTGCAACCCGGCGCCCCAGAGCAGCCCCCAGCGTCGCCCGCCGCTGCCGGGCCCGCCCGACAGCGTAAACAGCGCCTCGCCAAAGGCGGCAGCGGCTGCGTGCCGTGCCGCGTCGTCCTCGGCGAGCAGCATGGCCTCTGCCGCGTCGACGAGCGCATCGAGACCACCCTCGCCGCCCCAGCTTGCCTGCAATTCGGCGAGCAGCGGCTCGCCTTTCGGCAGCGCCGCAGGATCGCTCGCGAGCATCGCCATCATGTCGCGCCACCAGGCGAGCTTGATCTGCCCGATCAGCGGCTCGCGCGCTTCGCGGAGCAGCCTGGTCAGCCGCTCGGCCAGCGCCCACAGCGCCGCGATCGCCGGGCGCCGGGCGTGCGGCACCGCGACCATCACGCGCGGATCGCGGATGTCGGGGTAGGTGTCCGCCTCGGAAACGGTTTCAGAGTCCATGCGCCAGCGGCGCTATCACCACATCGCCGTCATTGCGAGCGCAGCGAAGCAATCCAGGGCGGTTTACGCCGTCCCTGGATTGCTTCGCTCGCGCAAGGCGCGAGTTTATCCTGAGCGCCTGCAAGGCAGTCGAAGGGCTCGCAATGACGAGCTGATTTACGCGCGATTGCAGATCGCCTTCACCGCCGCGATCACCCGCGGCGTGTCGACGAGCGCCGCCTTTTCGAGATTATGCGCATAAGGCAGCGGCACGTCCTCGTTGCACACGCGCATCACGGGTGCGTCGAGATCGTCGAAGCCATGTTCCATCGCGACCATCGCGATTTCGCTGGCGATCGAACAGGTCGGCCAGCCTTCCTCGACGACGACCAGCCGGTTCGTCTTCTTGAGGCTGGCGAGCACGGTCGCGGTGTCGAGCGGACGCAGCGTGCGCAGGTCGATGACCTCGGCGTCGATCCCCTCGCCAGCGAGCGTGTCGGCGGCTTCGAGCGCAAGCCCGACGCCGATCGAATAGCTGACGATGGTGACGTCGCTGCCCTTGCGCATGATCCGCGCCTTGCCGATCGGCAGGACGAAATCATCGACCTCGGGCACCTCGAAGCTGCGGCCGTAGAGCAGTTCGTTTTCGAGGAAGACGACCGGGTCTTCGGTGCGGATCGCCGCTTTCAGCAGCCCCTTGGCATCGGCGGCGTCATAGGGCGCGATCACGATCAGGCCGGGAACGCTGGCGTACCAGGGCGCGTAATTCTGGCTGTGCTGCGCGCCGACGCGCGCCGCGGCGCCGTTCGGGCCGCGGAACACGATCGGACAGCGCATCTGGCCGCCCGACATATAGTTGGTCTTCGCCGCCGAGTTGATGATGTGGTCGATCGCCTGCATCGCGAAGTTGAACGTCATGAACTCGATGATCGGCCGCAGCCCGCCCATCGCCGCGCCGGTGCCAAGCCCCGCGAAGCCGTATTCGGTGATCGGGGTATCGACGACGCGCTTCGACCCGAATTCGTCGAGCAGACCCTGCGTCACCTTGTACGCGCCCTGATATTCGGCGACTTCCTCGCCCATCACGAAGATGCGGTCGTCGGCGCGCATTTCCTCGGCCATCGCATCGCGCAGCGCCTCGCGGACGGTCAGCTTGACCATCGCAGTCCCTTCGGGGATCGCGGGATCCGATGCGCGTTCGGTCGCGGCGGGTTTTTCTGCCTTTTCTGCCGTTTGCCCTGCGCTTGTCGCGGGGGCATCCTCCGCCGCGGGCGCCTCGACGGGCTCAGCCTGAGCGGGGGCGGGATCCGGTGCGGCGGCGGCAGGCGCCGGCGCTGCCGTCTCTTCTCCCTCGCCCGTAATCGTCGCGATCACGGTGCCGACCTTCACATTGTCGGTGCCCTCGGCGACCAGGATCTGGCCGATCGTGCCTTCGTCGATCGCTTCAAATTCCATCGTCGCCTTGTCGGTTTCGATCTCGGCAAGGATGTCGCCCGACTTCACCGCGTCGCCTTCCTTGACGAGCCACTTGGCGAGCGTGCCTTCTTCCATCGTCGGCGACAGCGCCGGCATCTTCAATTCGATGGCCATCTCAATATTGCTCCACCAGCACGTCGGTATAAAGTTCGGAAGGTTCGGGTTCGGGCGCGCTTTCGGCAAAGTCGGCCGATTCCGCGACGATTGCACGGATTTCCTTGTCGATATCCTTGAACTTTTCCTCGGGAATGCCGGCGTCGAGCATCAGCTTTTTTAGATGTTCGATCGCGTCAGATTTGTCGCGCACCGCCTGCACTTCCTCGCGGCTGCGATATTTGGCGGGATCGGACATCGAATGGCCGCGATAGCGATAGGTCTTGAGTTCCATCAGCACCGGCCCCTTGCCCGCGCGCACCCATTCGAGCGCTGCCTCGGCGGCGCCGCGCACTTCGAGCACGTCCATGCCGTCGACCTGCATGCCGGGGATGCGGAAGCTTTCGCCGCGGCGGTAGAGCTGATCCTCGGCCGACGAGCGATTGACCGACGTGCCCATCGCATATTGATTATTCTCGATCACGAAGATGATCGGCAGCTTCCACAGCTCGGCCATGTTGAAGCTTTCGTATACCTGGCCCTGGTTCGACGCGCCGTCGCCGAAATAGGCCATGGCGACACCGCCGTCGCCGCGATATTTGTGCGCAAAGGCCAGCCCGGTGCCGAGCGATACCTGCGCGCCGACGATGCCGTGGCCGCCATAGAATTTATGCTCGACGCTGAACATGTGCATCGAGCCGCCCTTGCCCTTCGAGATGCCGGCCTGGCGTCCCGTCAGTTCGGCCATGATGACCTTGGGGTCGATGCCGTAAGCGAGCATGTGCCCATGGTCGCGGTAGCCGGTGATCACGCTGTCCTTGTCGCCGTCGAGCGCCGATTGCAGGCCGACCGCAACGGCTTCCTGGCCGATGTAGAGGTGACAGAAACCGCCGATCAGGCCGAGCCCGTAAAGCTGGCCCGCCTTCTCTTCGAAGCGGCGGATGAGCAGCATCTCGCGGTAGAACTTCTCGAGTTCTTCGGGCGTGGCGTCATAGGGTGCGGGATCGCGCGGGGATTCGCGATTGGTCGCGGGAGCTGGGGTGGAAGCGACTTTTTTTGGCGCGGCAGTCTGGCGCGCGGGTGCTTTGGCCAAGGGAGGTTTCCTTTGATTTAGCCGTTACGGCAAGGCCCCCTATAGGACCGCCATGTCGTGCTTGGCAACGCCCACCATGGAGGAGCGCGCGAGCGATTTACGTATCCAGCAATGGCGCGATATTAAGCCCCTCCCCTTCAGGGGAGGGGTTGGGGTGGGGGCTGCCTGGGTGGCGTAAGGCCGATAGCCCCCACCCCGCTGCGACTAAGCCAGCAAGCTGACAAGTCTCGCTGCCCCTCCCCTGAAGGAGAGGGGCTAAACTCGCTTACGGCTTCGCGCCGGGTTCCATCGGAATGATCACCTCATCAGGGTGATAGGCGCCCAGCTTTTCGCGGACATATTCCTCGGCCAGGTCGGGATCGACACGCCGCCGGTCGAGCAGGTTGACGCGATTCTGCAGTTCGTTCTGCTTCTTGGTGAGCTCGGTCAGCACGACGCGCTTCTTCTCGACCGACTGGCCATAATCGCCCCACGCATAGAGGCCGGTCGGCCCGAAGATGATATAGCCGATCATCGCCAGCACCGCGATTACCGCGATCGCGGGACCGACTGCCCGGTTCATCGATTTGCGGAATTTGTGGCGCTGCGTCATTCCGGCCCTTGAATCAGAGTTGATTCGTGGCGTCAAGGCGTCAGATGCCGCTTTTCAACAACTCATCCGATCAGGAAAGCCGCCAAAGCTGCGGTGCCGCCTTGCTGAGCGTACCGAGCCGCATCGCGCCTTCCCACAACTCCATATCGCGTCCGGACGCTTGTCCCTGTGCGATCTGCAACGCGAAATCGGGGCTTTCCGCCTCGAAATCGATGCGCTTCGGCTCGCCCGAGGAATCATCCTTGAGCAACAGATAAAAAGACCGCATGTCAAATACCTTGCATGACGGAAGCTGGTGCGGACTCGGCTTTCGACAAGTTTCGATCGGCTGACCATATGAAACGGAGGGACTGCGGGCATTGAAGCCGGGACCACGAAAAGCCGATCTAGTGGGAAAACCGCAACCGTCGCGTGACAGTATAGCAGTCTTCCACCATCGGGCCTAATTTATAGTTTCGCCCCCGAAGAGAGGCTTAGCCGAAAATCGCCATCCCCGGGAAGCGCGCCATGTCGCCCAGTTCTTCCTCGATGCGGATAAGCTGGTTGTATTTCGCGAGCCGGTCCGAACGCGCGAGGCTGCCGGTCTTGATCTGGCCGCAGTTGGTCGCGACCGCGAGGTCGGCGATCGTCGAATCCTCGGTCTCGCCCGACCGGTGCGACATGACGGCGGTGTAACGCGCGCGATGCGCCATATCGACGGCGTCGAGCGTTTCCGACAAGGTGCCGATCTGGTTGACCTTGACGAGCAGCGAGTTGGCGAGGCCGTCCTTGATCCCCTGTTCCAGCCGCAGCGGGTTGGTGACGAACAGATCGTCGCCGACAAGCTGGCACTTGTCGCCAACGAGGTCGGTCAGCGCTTTCCAGCCGGTGAAATCATCTTCGCTCATCCCGTCCTCGATCGACTTGATCGGATAGTCGTTCACCAGCGCGGCGAGATATTCGGCCATCTGCTCGGGGCTGAGCGAAAGCCCCTCGCCGCTGATCTCATACTTGCCGTTCTTGAAGAATTCGGTCGCGGCGCAATCGAGCGCGAGCACGACGTCGGTGCCGAGCTTGAAGCCCGCCTGGTCAACCGACGCGGCGATGAAGTCGAGCGCAGCGCGCGTCGAGGCGAGGTTCGGCGCGAAGCCGCCTTCGTCGCCGACCGCGGTGGCAAGGCCCTTCGCCGACAAGCCCTTCTTCAGCGTGTGAAAAATCTCGCTGCCCCAGCGCACCGCCTCGGCGATGCTGCCGGCGCCGACGGGCATGATCATGAATTCCTGGACGTCGATCGGATTGTCGGCATGCTCGCCGCCGTTGATGATGTTCATCATCGGCACCGGCAAGGTACGCGCCGAGACGCCGCCGACATAGCGGTAGAGCGGCAGGCCGCGCGCGTCGGCCGCAGCCTTGGCAGCGGCGAGGCTGACGCCGAGGATCGCATTGGCGCCGAGACGGCTCTTGTTCGCGGTGCCGTCGAGGTCGATCATCGCCTGGTCGAGTTCGCGCTGGTCTTCCGCATCGAGGCCGATCAGCGCTTCGGCGATATCGCCGTTGACCGCGGCGACGGCCTTCGTCACGCCCTTGCCCAGATAGCGCGCCTTGTCGCCATCGCGCAGTTCGACCGCTTCATGCGCACCGGTCGACGCGCCCGAAGGCACCGCGGCGCGGCCGAAGCTGCCGTCTTCGAGCAGAACATCGACTTCGACGGTGGGATTGCCGCGGCTGTCGAGGATTTCGCGGCCGTGGATGTCGATGATGGCGGTCATGGGTCGGGTCCTGTTGCGCAAGGCCAGCAGATGGCCGGTTGAATAAGCGCCCGCCTGTTATCGGCGGCTTGCCGCTAGTGCAACCGTCAAGCATGCGGCACAGGAATTTTGCGTGGCTATGGAACCATTGGGCGTGTCTTGCTATATTAAGGCAGGACCCAGAGGGACTTGCGCGACCGGCATCGACCGCCGGCGCCCGGTTCTGATAAAGAAGAGGACAACGCCGATGGCCAAAGCTGCTACTCCCGCGACAAAGAAGGTTGCCGCCCCCCGCCCCAAAGCGCCCGCCAAGGCCGGTGCGACCAAGGCTGCGCCCGCGCGCAAGCCGGTGGCGGTGAAAAGCGCGAAGGATCACCCGATCCGCGACCAGATCGCCGCGACGCGCGACACCATCAAGTCGGAAGCGTCGAAAAAGGCCGCTTCGCTGAAGACCGATGCGACGACGCTCGCCAACCAGGCATCGGCGAAAGCCCGCGATGCCGCGACCAAGGGCAAGGACAAGGCGGCCGAAGCCGTCGGCAGCCTCGCCAAGCTGCTCGAGGACAGCGCCGGCACCGTCGACACGAAGTTCGGCAAGCAATATGGCGATTATGCACGTTCGGCCGCGTCGACCGTTGCCGGGCTCGCGACGACGCTCGACAAGAAGGACCTCGACGAACTCGCCAAATCGACCAAGGACATGGTGAAGAAGAACCCGGCGGTCGCCGCGGGCGCCGCGGCAGTGATCGGCTTTGTCCTCGCCCGGATGCTGAAGGGCTCGAACAACGGTTGATCCGAGTTGTCGTCTCCCGAAACCGATACCCCGCCCGCCCCTGAGCAGCGCAGCTTCGACGGCGTAAGCCATGGCTATGCGCCGGGCGGCCGCCCGGTGACACCGCCGCCGGTGCCGCTTGAAAAGATCGTCGGCGACGTCGTCGACAATCTGCAGGCGACGGCCGAAGCCGAACTGACGCTGCTCAAGGCACGCGGTGCGCTCGCCTATCATGGCGTCGGCTGGACCTCGGCCTGGGGGTTCGTTGCCGCCTGCGCGCTGCTCGTCGCGATGCTGGCGCTGGCGTTCGGCGCGATCCTCGTGCTCGCGCAGCATCTCGGACCCTTGCTCGCGACGCTGATCGTCTTTGCGACCTTGCTCGCGCTTGCCGCCTTCGCCGGCTGGCGCGCGCGGCTGAGCTATGGCGACGTCAAAGCGGCCTTCCGCGACGACCTGCTCGCCAAGGGAGACGAATGATGCGCCCGTCGCGCACCCGTCTGATCAACGCCGCGCGCCGCTCGATGATCCAGCGCGCCGAATTGCAGCGCAAGCTGGGCGCCGCGCGCGATGCGTTCAAGCCCGGCGCCCTGCTCAGCCGCGGCAAATATCGCGTCGACGAAAAGGTCGACGATGCGGCGCATGCGGTCCGCGAACAATTCCGCAGCAACCGGCTGCCGATCGCGCTCGCCGCGGCCGCCGGCGTCGCGTGGCTGTTCCGCGAACCGATCAAGGAACATGTGCCGAAGGTCGGGCGCAAGATTCAGGAACTGGCCGCATCGGTTGCCGAGCGGCTGCGCCCCGGCGAAGCCGAACCGGCCGACGACGATGATATCGGATATCTGGAGGAAGATGATGAAGCCGTTCAGTGAAACCGCCCGCGATACGCGCGCAAAAGCGAATGAACTTGCCGAGAAAACCGCCGAAAATGCGCGCGCGACCGCCGAGGCGGCGAAGGCGCGCATTCAGGATGGCTACGGCCGCGCCCGCGCCGCGACCGGCGATCTGGCCGCACGCGCCGGCGAACAGGCCGAAGTCGCCCGCGAAGCCGCCGGTCAGGCGCTCGCAAAGGGCAAGGTGCAGGCCAAGCGCGCGGGCAGCAAGCTCAAGACCGTCGCCGAGGAACAGCCGCTGGCGTTGCTCGCCGGTGCGGTCGCGGTCGGCGCGCTGCTCGGCTCGCTGATCCCCAAGGGGCGCAAGGACGAAGACTAGGTCGCGTGGTCACATTTGTGACTTGGCGAAACGGCGGCTTTGGGGTGGGGAGCGGGCATCGCTTTCTACAGCTTCGTCATCCGCGGAGGAGACCCGTGGCTCTTCCGCCTTGACCCGGGATCCCGCTTTTTTGAGGGCGCCGACGGTTTTCGAGGTCAAGCGGGACCCCGGATCAAGTCCGGGGTGACGATGGACGGGACGGCAGCTTCCGACCAATAACGGACATCCGAATTCGTCCACGCTGCCTAGGGCGGACTTGCCGGAAAGGCGCGGCGCTGGTAGGGGCGCGCCTCCTCCCCACCACAGCGCTTACCGGCAAGGAAAGCAACGATGAGCAAATTGCACCTGGTTTTCGGCGGCCGCGTCAGCGATCCGCAGACGCTCGATTTCGTCGATCTGACCAATCTCGACGTCGTCGGGCTATTCCCCGATTATAAGTCCGCTGAAAAGGCCTGGCGCGCCGCCGCGCAGCGCACCGTCGACGATGCCGAAATGAAATATGTCGTCGTCCACCTGCACAAGCTGCTGCAGCCGGACGCGGGATAATATTTCGTTATTGCAAGCGTAGCGAAGCAATCCCGAGCAGGCCTGAACCGCTCTGGATTGCTTCGCTACGCTCGCAATGACGGACTGCTGGATATTTAGCGGAAATTATCCGCATAGGCTTGGATCTTCAGCGTCCGCACCGGGGTCGCGGTCACTTCGACCTCGATCCCGTTCTTCTCCGCATAAGCAATCGCTTCCTCGCGGCTCGCAAAGCCCAGCCGCAACTGGCGCCGCGTATCGCCGCTGCCCGCCCAGCCCATCAGCGGGTCGGCCTTGCGCGCTTCGGCGGGGGCGAATTCCAGCATCCAGCGCTGCGTCCCGGCGCGCCCCGACTGCATGGCATTCTTGGGCTTCTGGAAAATACGCGCTTTCATCGGGGTCGTCCTGTAACTGGGGCCTGTATCGCCGCCTTAGCGCCAAGGGCGCGCCGCGAAAAGAGGTCTATTGCGCGTCGCGCCGTGCCTGTGCCGCTTTGGTCATCAACGTCGGGCGCGCGTTTGCGGGATCGTCGGGCCAGCTATGCTTGGGATAGCGCCCGCGCATCTCTTTCGCGACCTCCGCCCAGCTTCCGCTCCAGAAGCTTCCGATGTCGCGCGTCGTCTGGATCGGGCGATGCGCGGGCGAGGTCAGCGCGAGGATCAGCGGCACCGGCGGCTCGCCGATCAACGGGTGGCGCGCCAGCCCGAACATCTCCTGCGCCCGCACCGCCACCGTCGGCCCACCGTCGGCGCCATAATCGATCGCGTGGCGGCTGCCCGCCGGGGTGGCATAGTCCGCGGGCGCGCGTTTTTCGAGCAACTGCCGCGCCGGCCAGTCGAGCAGCCCGGTCAGCGCATCGGCGAGCCGCTGGTCACCGATATCGCGCAGCCCGCGCGATTTTTCGAGCAGCGGCGCCAGCCAGATGTCAAGGCTGTCGGCGAGCGCCGGCGCCGACAGCGTATCAAGCGCCGCGAAGGACGCGCGCTGGCGCAGCGCGTGCGACACCGGTCCCCAGCCGATCAATCCCAGCCCCTTGTCGCGGACCGCGGCCAGCCGCACCGCGACATCCTCCTCGGCGCCTTCGCCGCGGCCCGCCTGCCCGCTTGCCAGCGCGATCGCGCCAAGGCGGCGTTCGCGGCGATGGTCGACGCGGTCGCTCGCGGCGTCATAGCTGCTTGCCTGATGCGCGACGATCTGATCGGCGTAAATCGCCTCGACCTCGGCGCGGTCGATCGCGGCGGCGGCGAGGATGCGCACCCCGGCGGCGTGACCCTGCGCATCGGCAATCGCGAGCCATTCGCTGCCCGCGAGCGGATCGAGCGGGTCGATGCGATAGGCGCGCCCGCCGACGCTCAGATAGTCGCCGCGCTGTCCGGCGCGCTGGCGAGCAACCCGGTCGGGCCAGGCGGTGGCGATCCAGCCGCCGACCGAGCGCCCGCCGATCGATCCCGAGCCCGTGGCAAGCTTCTCGCCAATCCCGGCGAGCCGCCGCGCCAGACGCCATGCGCCCTCGGCACGGTCGCCCTTCGCCCCCTTCCAGCGCGCCAGCCGCGCCTCGACATCGACCCCGCGCCCGCCGAGCCCCGGCTCGGTGAGCAGCACCGCCAGCCGCGCGGCAAGCTCTGCCTCGTTTGCGCGCGCCGCGTCGAGCAACATATGCGCGAGCGGCACCGGCAACGGGATGGCGGCGAGTGCCTTGCCATGCGCGGTGATGCGCCCGTCGACGGTCAGCGCGCCGATCGCCTGCAGCCGCGATTTCGCCTCGCTGATCGCGGCGGGCGACGGCGGATCGAGCCAGCCAAGCTGGCGCGGATCGACGATGCCCCAGCTTGCGCAGTCGAGCACGACGGGCATCAGGTCGTTTTCGTGGATTTCGGGCGGGTCGAACGGCGGCATGCCCGCAGTCGCCGCCGCTTCCCACAAGCGATAGGCGACGCCGGGCCCCTGTCGCGCCGCACGCCCGGCGCGCTGCGTCGCCGACGCCTGGCTGGCGCGTTCGGTGACGAGGCGCGCGATGCCCGCTGCCTTGTCGAAACGCGGACGCCGCGACAGGCCGGCATCGATCACGATGCGCACGCCTTCGATCGTCAGGCTGGTTTCGGCGATGCTCGTCGCAAGGATCAGCTTGCGCCCGCCGCCGGGATCGCGGACGAGCGCCTTGCGCTGCACTGCCGGGTCGATCTGGCCATGCAAGCGGTGGACGACAAGCGGCAGCCGCGCATCCTCCACCGCCGTCGCCGCACGCTCGATATCGGCGGCGCCGGGCAGGAAGGCGAGCATATCGCCGTCCGCCTCGTCGACCAGCGCCTGCCGCACCGCCGCGACGACGCTCGCCTCGAGCCGGTCCTCGGCGCGGCGGCCGATATGGCGCAGGTCAAGCGGCCAGATCTTGCCCTCGCTCCGCACCACCGGCGCATCGCCGAGCAGCGCGCCGAAACGCGCCCCGTCGAGCGTCGCCGACATCGCGACGAGGCGCAGATCGTCACGCAATCCCTGCTGCGCATCGATCGCGAGCGCGAGCGCGAAATCGCCATCGAGGCTGCGTTCGTGCACTTCGTCGAACAGCACCGCCGATACGCCGAGAAGCTCCGGGTCGGCGAGGATGCGGTTGCGGAACAGGCCCGGTGTCATCACCAGCAGCCGCGTCGACGCCGACTGCTTGCTGTCGAGGCGCGTCGCATAACCGACCGCGCCGCCGATCGCGACGCCCATCTCCTCGGCGATGCGCTCAGCCGCCGCGCGCGCCGCGAGCCGCCGCGGCGACAGCAGCCATACCTGCCCCTTGCACCATGGCTGGCCCAGCAGCGCGGGGGCGACCCGCGTCGTCTTGCCCGCGCCCGGCGGCGCGACGACGACGGCGTTGGGCTTCAGCACCAGCGCCGCCATGATGTCGGGCAGGACGATGTCGATCGGGAGCGCCGCGATTCCGTGAGAGTTCATTGCCGCACCCATATAGGGAGCACCGCAAGACTGGCGAGGTACATCAGCGTCATGAAACTCCGTGCCCCTGCGCAGGCAGGGGCCCATCTCCCGCCCTCGCCTTTTCCATCCGCGTATCGCAAACCGCTACGACCGGAGATGGGCCCCTGCCTGCGCAGGGGCACATGCTCTGGACGGCAGATGCCAACCTCAATAAGCGCGCGCGACCGCGAAGGCGACCGCCTCGGTCAGCGCCGATTTCGCCTGGCTGGCGCGGAAGCCGCCGATCGCGTCGACCGCGCGCTGGCCATAATGGCGCGCACGGGCGAGCGTGTCGTTGATCGTGTCATGCTTGCGCAGCAGGCCGGTCGCATAGGCCAGATCTTCGTCCGACGTCTTGTGGCCGACGATCGCCTGTTTCCAGAACTCGCGTTCCTCGGCGGTGCCGCGCGCATAGGCGAGGATGACGGGAAGCGTGACCTTGCCGTCGCGAAAATCGTCGCCGACCCCCTTCCCCATCGTCGCCTCATCGGAAACATAGTCGATCGCATCGTCGACGAGCTGGAACGCGATGCCGAGATTGCGGCCATAGGCGTCGAGCGCGGCCTCTGCCGCATCGTCGCGCTCGGCGACCACCGCGGCGATCTTGCACGCCGCCGCGAACAGTTCGGCGGTCTTGGCGTTGATGATCGCCAGATACTGGTCCTCGCTCGTTTCGATCCGCCGCTGCGCCGAAAGCTGGTTGACCTCGCCCTCCGCGATCACCGCCGAGGCGCGCGACAGGATCTTGAGCACCTTCAGCGAGCCGTCCTCGACCATCACCTCGAAAGCGCGGCTGAACAGGAAGTCGCCGACGAGCACCGGCGCGCTGTTGCCCCAGATCAGGTTCGCTGTCTTGCGGCCGCGGCGCAGGTCCGATTTGTCGACGACATCGTCGTGAAGCAGGGTCGCGGTATGGATGAACTCGACCGCCGCGGCGAGCTTGCAGTGGCGCCGGCCGGGATAGTCGAGCAGCTTGCCGCACGCGAGCGTCAGCATCGGCCGCATCCGCTTGCCGCCGCCGGCGATCAGATGGCCGGCCAATTCGGGGATCAGCGGCACTTCGGACTGCATCCGGTCGAGAATGACCGCATTCACCTCGTTCATATCGGCGGCGACAAGCGCCATCATCGGGTCGAGCGAGGGCGGCTTTTGGCCGTGGAGCTGATGAATTTCGGCAGTCATGACAAGCGCCGCATTGGCCGGGGGGCCATCATTTTGCAACGACTTTCGGCTTGCATGACGCCCCCGCCCGGTGCCAAGCGTGCCGGGCATAAGAGGAGCCGTGCATGGACGATCAGCTAAGCCGTTACCGCCAGAGCATCGACAATATCGACGCGGCGCTCGTCTATATGCTCGCCGAACGCTTCAAGGTGACCAAGGCCGTCGGCGAACTGAAGGCCAAGGGCGGCCTGCCTCCCGCCGACCCGGCGCGCGAGGAGCGGCAGATCGAACGGCTGCGGACCCTGGCGCGCGACGCCGATTTCGACCCCGAATTCAGCGAGAAATTCCTGCGCTTCATCATCGACGAGGTGATCCGGCATCACGAGCAGGCCAAACGGGAGAATGGCGCATGAGCGAACATCCGATTTTCAGCCGCTGGCCGGCCAGCTACCCTGATCGGCTCCAGCTTTTTTCGGCGCCGACGCCCAACGGCGTGAAGGCGGGCATCATGCTCGAAGAAACCGGCCTTCCCTACGAAGCGCACCGCATCGACATCATGGCGAACGAAAGCCACGACCCGGCCTTCCTCGCGCTCAACCCCAATGGCAAGATCCCCGCGATCTACGACCCCGACGGACCGAGCGGCAAGCCGCTGGCGCTGTTCGAATCGGGGGTGATCCTGATCTATCTCGCCGACAAGAGCGGGCAGTTTCTGTCCGCCGATCCCAACACGCGTTACGAGACGATCCAGTGGCTGATGTGGCAGATGGGCGGCGTCGGGCCGATGTTCGGCCAGCTCGGCTTCTTCAACAAATTCGCCGGCAAGGATTATGAGGACAAGCGCCCGCGCGATCGTTACGCGGCCGAATCGGCGCGCCTGCTGGGCGTGCTCGACGCGCGGCTGGCCGAACGCGAATGGGTGATGGGCGGCGACTATAGCATCGCCGACATTTCGCTGCTCGGCTGGGTCCGCAACCTCATCGGCTTTTACGAAGCGCGCGAGATCGTCGGCTTCGATCGCTTTGCGAACGTCCAGCGCTGGCTCGACACCGGCCTTGCGCGGCCGGCGGTGCAGCGCGGGCTGGAAGTGACGGCGGCCTGAACGCGTTGGGGCGCGTCGGCTTTCGCCAGGTTGCGGACGTGATCTAAAAGCCGTCGCCCCCGCGAAGGCGGGGGCCGTAGTCGGTGTAGCGTAAGGCTGCCAGCGGCCCCCGCCTTCGCGGGGGCGACGCAAGATCTTCTCCACCCTCCACCCTCCACCCTCCACCCTCCACCCTCCACCCGCCGCCAATACCCCTTCTCCCCGTCGCAAACATCATCGCCCGGTAACGACAGGTTCATTCGCCCGATGCACTAGCGGACACCTATGGAAAGCCTGATCGAATTCTATCGCCCGCTGAGCGGAAATCTCAGCACGAGCACCGGCGCCTCGGACAGCCTGCTGCATGTCCACGGCGGCATGGTCGTCCTGTTCCTGGCACGCATCGTGACGCGGCGCTCGCTGGCGACCTGGACGCCGTTCCTGTTCGTCCTCGCGGCGGCGATCGCAAAGGAGGTCGCCGACCGCATCGCGCACGGCGCATGGCGGATGCCGGACAGCGCCTTCGACGCGCTCAACACGATATTCTGGCCGTTCATCCTGATGATCGGGCTGCGTTGGCGCCGTGCCCACCCCGATGCGCCTAGCCCGCCGGCAGCCTGAGCCGCACGAGCAGCCCGCCCAGATCCTCGCTCTCTTCGAGCGCGATACTGCCACCATAGATTTCGGCGACGTCGCGAACGATCGCGAGGCCGAGGCCGGTACCGGGCTTGCCGCTGTCGAGCCGCACGCCGCGATCGATGACGCGGTCGCGGTCGGCGGGCGAGATGCCGGTACCATCGTCTTCGACCAATATCTCCGCCATGTCGCCGTCGCGCTGGATCGTGACGAAAACGCTGCCGCCGCCATATTTGGCGGCATTTTCCAGCAGATTGCCGATCAGCTCGTCCAGATCCTGCCGTTCGACCCGCGCGATCAGGCTCTTGTCGCCCGACGCATCGAGCCGCGCGTCGGGGTAGAGCGCCGCGACCGCGCGCGCGACGCTGTTCGCGCTGTCCCAGACGACCGCGCGCGCCTGCGCCGCACCGCGCCGACCGACCGCGCGCGCGCGGGCCAGATGATGGTCGACCTGCCGCTGCATCGTCGCGGCCTCGCGGCGCACCGTTTCGGCCAGTTCCGAGTTCGAACTGGTTGCGCTGTTGACGAGCACGGTGAGCGGCGTCTTCAGCGCATGCGCCAGATTGCCGGCGTGCAGCCGCGCCTCTTCGGCCTGTTTTTCATTATGCGCGAGCAACGCGTTCAATTCTTCGACCATCGGCTGGACCTCGAGCGGCAGCGGCGCGATGACGCGCCGGTGGTGCCCGCCGCGCATCGCCGCGATCGCGCGGCGGATATGGCGCAGCGGCCACAGGCCATAGAAGGTCTGGAGCGCCGCAAGGATGATCAGGCCGATGCCGAGCAAGGCCAGGCTGGGGATCAGGGTCGCGCGCACCGCGCCGACCTGAAGGTCCAGCGCCTCGCGCGACTGGGCGATCTGGTACCGCCAGCTCACCTTGCTGCCGGGCAGCAGGACATTGCGTTCGAGCACACGCAATTCCTCGTCGGGGAATTGCGTGCTGTCATAGGTGTGGATTTCGTCGTCGATATGCGGCGTCGGCGCCTTCAGCGAACGCTCCCACAAGGAACGCGAGCGATAGGGCTCCTGGCTGCCGCCGCTGATCTGCCAGTAAAGGCCGCTATAGGGCTCAAGAAAGCGCTGGTCGCCGAGCGGCTCGATCAGCCGCACCTCGCCGTCGGGACCGATTTCGGACGAACGGATCATCGCGATCAGCACATATTCGAGGCTGGAATCGAAATTGCGGGTGATCGCCCCGGTCAGCACCCGGTCGAGCGCGAAGCCGCCGCCGATCAGCAGCACCGAAATCCACAGCGCCGCAATCGCGATCATGCGCCGCGCGAGCGAGCCGGTGATGCGGCTGGTCAGCGCGGCCTGTTTCGCCGCGCTGTCCGGGTCCGCCGGGATCGCCGCGACGGCGTCGTCTTCGGCTGCCGCTTCGGCCATGCCGATCGGGTCAGCCCTGCGGGTCGTCGAGCTGGTAGCCCAGGCCGCGGATCGTCGTGATGATGTCGGCGCCCAATTTTTTACGGATCCGCGTCACGAACACCTCGATCGTGTTCGAATCGCGATCGAAATCCTGATCGTAAATATGTTCGATCAGCTCGGTGCGCGACACGACCTTGCCCTTGTGGTGGAGCAGGTACGACAGCAGCTTATATTCCTGCGCGGTCAGCTTCACCGGCTCGCCGGCCAGCGTGACGCGGCCCGAGCGCGTGTCGAGGCGGACGTCGCCCGCGATCAGCTCGCTCGACGCATTGCCCGCCGCACGGCGGATCAGCGCGCGCAGCCGCGCGATCAGCTCTTCGGTCTGGAACGGCTTGGCGAGATAGTCGTCGGCGCCGGCATCGAGCCCGGCGACCTTGTCCGACCAGCTGTCGCGCGCAGTCAGCACAAGCACCGGGAAATTGCGCTTCTCGCGGCGCCAGCGGTCGAGCACGGTCAGCCCGTCGATCTCGGGCAGGCCGAGATCGAGGATCGCGGCGTCGTAATTTTCGGTCGAGCCGAGGAAGTGGCCATCCTCGCCATCGGTCGCAAGGTCGACGGCATACCCCGCGCCTTCGAGCGTTGCCTTGAGCTGCGGACCCAGCGTGGGTTCGTCTTCGACAATCAAAATCCGCATTCAGGCGCCTTTCGTGTGCGGGCCGGCACGGGCCGGCCGCCTTGTTTCGACTGTGTATCAAGTCCGGACGATCATCGCAAAATCTCGTTGCAACGATTGTCCGGCAAGGAGGAATGTCAGGGTTTGCGTCCGACGATCCGGCCGGAACGGGCATCGACATAGACGACCACCACCTGGCTGCCGTCCATGAATTTCAAGGCATAGATCATGCGGCCGGAATCGAACTGCGGCCCGCCAAGATAGGTCATGTCGTTATAGGGCGGGCGCGAACGGACTTCGGCGATCAGTTTGCCCAGCGGGATCACCTGCCCCTGCGCCGCGGCGTCGCGCATATTATCCTGGTCGCGGTCGCGATCACCGCGCGCGAGCGCGGGCGTAGCGGCGGACAGCAGCAGCCCGGAGACGAGTGAAAAGGTCAGAGTGCGGATCATGGCCATGTCTTTAATGCGAAGGCATTGAATAGGCGATGAATGACCGGGTCAGCCCCGGTTTCGGTTCCAGACATGGCCGTAAGGGCCATGGTGGGCGCGACAGGGATTGAACCTGTGACCCCACCCGTGTGAAGGGTGTGCTCTACCGCTGAGCTACGCGCCCGTCCGGTTGCGGAACCCAGGTCCCGCCTCCGAAAGCCGGTCGTCCATAGCCGCTGGCGCGGTGAATGCAACGTCGATTTGCCTGAAATTTCGCCCGCAACGCAAATCGGGCCGCAGCTTGCGCCACGGCCCGAGATGTTTTTCACCAGAAGGCGCCAGCAATCAGTTGCAGGCGTCCTTGAGGGCCTTGCCGGCCTTGAACTTCGGCTGGTTCGATGCCGCGATGGTCATCGTTTCGCCGGTGCGCGGGTTACGACCGGTCGACGCCTTGCGCTTGCTGACCGAGAACGTCCCGAAACCGACCAGACGGACTTCGCCGCCCTTCTTCAGCGCCGCGGTGACCGCGTCGAATACGGCTTCAACCGCCTTGCTCGCGTCGCCTTTGGTCAGGCCGCTCGAGTCCGCGACGGTGGCGATCAGGTCTTGTTTGTTCATGCCTAAGGAACCCCTGCAATATGGTTGGTTGAATGATTCATGGCCCGAAGCCATGGCGCGCCACTAACGCTGTTTCGCCCTGCCTTGTCAAAGCAAAAAGGGACGCAAAACGCCCCAAAATGACGTTTTTGCGACGAAAAGACCCCCCAGTTGAGACCGGCGGCGATCCGGCTAGTGCCGAATCGCCGTTTCGGGGTCCGCACCCGGCGCAATCGGAGGCGAAGCGGCGAGTTCGTCGGCCTCGGTCCATTCGATCGGCACGATCGGCGACACCAGCGCCTCGGCCAATACCTGGTCGACGTGACTGACCGGGATGATCTTGAGTCCATTGGTAATATTCGCCGGAATCTCGACCAGATCCTTTTCATTCTCCTCGGGGATCAGCACCGTCTTGATCCCGCCGCGAAGAGCCGCGAGCAGCTTTTCCTTGAGCCCGCCGATCGCCAGCACACGCCCGCGCAGCGTGACTTCGCCGGTCATCGCAACGTCGCGGCGGACCGCGATGCCGGTCAGCGTCGAAATCATCGCGGTGACCATGCCGACGCCGGCCGACGGGCCGTCCTTCGGCACCGCGCCTTCGGGCAGGTGGATATGGATGTCCTTGCGCGCAAACAGGCTCGGCTTGATACCATAGGAGGGCGCGCGCGCCTTTACGAACGACAGGGCCGCCTGCACCGACTCGGTCATTACCTCGCCGAGCTTGCCGGTGGTGCGGACCTGGCCCTTGCCCGACGCGGTGACCGCCTCGATCGTCAGCAATTCGCCGCCGACCTCGGTCCACGCGAGCCCGGTGACCGCGCCGATCTGGTCCTCCAGATCGCCCATGCCGTGGCGAAATTTGCGCACGCCCGCAAATTCGGAGAGGTTGTCCGGCGTGACCGTGACGCTCGTCGCCTTGCCTTCGAGAATCCGGCGCAGCGCCTTGCGCGCCAGCCGCGCAATCTCGCGTTCGAGCGTGCGAACGCCCGCTTCGCGCGTGTAATAACGGATCAGGTCGCGCAGGCCCTCGTCGGTCAGCTCGAATTCGCCGGCCTTCAGCCCATGCGCCTCGACCTGCTTCGCGATCAGGTGCAGCTTAGCGATCTCGACCTTCTCGTCCTCGGTATAGCCTTCGAGGCGGATGATCTCCATGCGGTCGAGCAGCGCCTGCGGCAGATTGAGCGAGTTGGCGGTGGTGACGAACATGATGTCGCTGAGGTCGACGTCGACCTCCAGATAATGGTCCTGGAACTTGCCATTCTGTTCGGGGTCGAGCACTTCGAGCAACGCCGACGCCGGATCTCCCCGGAAATCCTGGCCCAGCTTGTCGATCTCGTCGAGCAGGAACAGCGGGTTCATCGTGCCGGCCTTTTTGAGGTTCGTCACGATCTTGCCCGGCAGCGAGCCGATGTAGGTGCGGCGGTGGCCGCGGATTTCGGCCTCGTCGCGCACGCCGCCGAGTGACTGGCGGATGAATTCCCGGCCCGTGGCCTTTGCGATGGACTTGCCGAGGCTGGTCTTGCCGACGCCCGGCGGGCCGACGAGGCAGAGGATCGGCCCCTTCAGCTTGTTGGTGCGCGCCTGCACCGCCAGATATTCGACGATCCGGTCCTTGACCTTCTCCAGCGCATAATGATCGTCATCGAGGACCTCCTGCGCCTTGGCGATGTCCTTCTTCAGCTTCGACTTCTTGCCCCACGGCAGGCCGATCAGCGTGTCGAGATAGTTGCGGACGACCGTCGCCTCTGCCGACATCGGCGCCATCGCGCGTAGCTTTTTCATTTCGGCCTGCGCCTTGGCCTTGGCTTCCTTCGACATTTTGAGGCTGTCGATCTTGAGCTGGAGCTCGGCCAGGTCGTCGCCGCCTTCGCCATTGTCGTTGCCGAGTTCGCGCTGGATAGCCTTCAACTGTTCGTTGAGATAATATTCGCGCTGGCTCTTCTCCATCTGGCGCTTCACGCGGCCGCGGATTTTCTTTTCGACCTGCAGCACGCCCAGTTCGCCCTCCATGAAGGCGAAGACCATTTCGAGCCGCTTCGACGGCGCATCCTCGACGAGCAAAGCCTGCTTGTCGGATACCTTGATGTTGAGATTGCCCGCAACCGAATCGGCGAGGCGCGATGCCTCCTCGATCTGCGACAGCTGCACCGCGGTTTCGGCGGGCATCTTCTTGTTGAGCTTGGCGTAATTTTCGAACTGGTCGACGACCGAGCGCATCAGCGCCGCGGTGTCGACGCTGTCGTCGACGGTATCGGCAACCGGCTTCACGCTCGCCATCACGGTTTTCTCTTCGGTCGTCAGGGCAAGCAGCCTGGCGCGCTCCTTGCCTTCGACCAGCACGCGCACGGTGCCGTCGGGAAGCTTGAGCAGCTGGAGTACGGTGGCGATGACGCCGACATCGTAGAGGTCGTCACGCTGCGGGTCGTCCTCGCCCGGATCGAGCTGGGCGACGAGGAAGATTTCCTTGTCGCTTTCCATCGCGGTTTCGAGCGCCGCGACCGAGCGGTCGCGGCCGACGAACAGCGGCACGATCATGTGCGGGAAAACGACGATGTCGCGCAGCGGAAGAAGGGGAAAAGATTGCGTCATTACGGCTCCTGGGCGGGCGCCGACTTCGGCAGCCCCGCCCTTTTATAGGGTGTTCTTCGCTAATATGGCGTAATTTCCCGCGCATTCAATGTCGCTGCGGTGAATGGGTAATCGATCCTCCCTGTGCCGCAGGCATGGGGAGGTGGCAGCGCGAAGCGCTGACGGAGGGGCTTTGGCGCTCCCGTCCGGCCCCTCCACCACTCGCTTCGCGAGCGGTCCCCCTCTCCCATGCCTGCGGCACAGGGAGGAACATTATGTCAAAACGGCAGCTTGAACCCGGGCGGCAGCGGCAGGCCGCTCGTCATCTTGCCCATTTCCTCGTTGCTCACCTGGTCGGCCTTTTCGCGCGCATCGTTGAATGCGGCGGCAAGGAGATCCTCGAGCATCTGCTTGTCGGCAGGCACGATCAGGCTGTCGTCGATGCTGATCGCCTTGATCCGGCCCTTGGCGCTCGCGCGAATCCGCACCAGTCCGCCGCCCGAGACGCCTTCGACCTCGACCGAGTCGAGTTTCGCCTGCGCCTCCTGCATCTGGGCCTGAACGGTGGCGGCGGCTTCCTGCGCCGCCTTCATCATGTCTTCGATCGATTTCATGGGTTGGACCTATGGCGATTGTCGTCGTCTTCGACAAGCTTTGCGTCGGGAAAAGCCGCCAAAACGGCCTTGACGACCGGCAGTTCGCGGATACGCTCGCCATTGTCGGCGATCCGCGCGGCGCGGATTTCGCCGAGGCTCGGACGCGCCGCGCCCCCATCTTCGCCCGCACGCACCTGCCAGCGGCTTCCCGTCTGCGCGAGCAACGCCTCGCCAAGCTCGCGCGAAAACGATGCATCGAGCGCCGGAACGGCGGCAAAGACGATGCTCCCCGGCTCCAGCTCGATGATTCGCATATAATCGTAAACTTGCACCGCAAGCCGATGATTTCCGGTACTTTCCAGAAGCTGATGAATTTGCGCGACGGTCAGTGCCGAGGCCCGCGACCCGGGACTTGCCGCGACGGGTGACTCCGCACTTGCCGAAGGCGGCGGCGCGGGATTTGCCGCGGGTTCAGCGGCTGGCGCGGCCACCGCGGCCGGCGCGTCCTGCCCGGATGGCGGAACCGGCGCCGCCAACGGCATCGTCGGCACGCCCCCCGCTTCGAGCCGCTTCGCAAGCTCGCCGGGGTCGGGCAGCGACGCCGCATAGATCACGCGCAGCAGCAGCATTTCGAGATGTTCGAGCGGATTGTTCGCGCGCAGCACCTCGTCATGCCCCTTGAGGAGCAGCTGCCACAGCCGGTTCAATGGCGCAAAACCCAGCTTTTGTACCCAGTCGCCGATGCGTTCGCGGTCGACCTCGGCCAGCGCCGGATCGTCATGGCGCGAAACCTTGGCGAGCGTTACGGCATGCGTCAGGTCCATCAGCCCGCGCACCATCGCCACGGGTTCGATCCCCAGCGCATATTGCGCGCGCGCCAGATCGATCGCGGCGCCCGCGTCGCCATCCAATATCGTCGCCATCAGCTGCGCGATCGACGACCGGTCCGAGAGGCCCAGCATCGCGCGCACCTGGTCGGCGCTGATCTTGCCGCCGCCATCAAGGTCGGCATGTGCAATGGCCTGGTCGAGGATCGACAATCCGTCGCGCACCGACCCTTCGGCGGCGCCCGCGATCAGCCAGATCGCCGGCGCCTCGGCCTCGACGCCTTCCTTCTGCAGGATCGCGCTGAAATGCGCGAACAGCATGTCGGGGGTGATGCGGCGCAGGTCGAAGCGCTGGCAGCGCGACAGCACCGTCACCGGCACCTTGTTGACCTCGGTCGTCGCGAACAGGAATTTGACGTGCGGGGGCGGTTCTTCGAGTGTTTTCAGCAGCGCGTTGAAGGCGTTACGCGACAACATGTGCACTTCGTCGATGATGTAGATCTTGTAGCGCGCCGACACCGCGGCATAGCGTACCGCCTCGATAATCTCGCGCACATCGTCGACGCCGGTGTTCGACGCGGCGTCCATTTCGATGACGTCGATATGGCGGCCCTCGGTGATCGCGCGGCACGGTTCGCACACGCCGCACGGATCGATCGTCGGCCCGCCCTGCCCGTCGGGACCGATGCAATTGAGCGCTTTCGCGATCAGGCGCGCGGTCGACGTCTTGCCGACCCCGCGCACCCCGGTCATCAGGAACGCGTGCGCCAGCCGGTCGCGCGCGATCGCGTTGCCCAGCGTGCGGACCATCGCATCCTGTCCGATCAGCTCGGCAAAGGTTTGCGGGCGATATTTGCGGGCCAGCACGCGGTACGGGCCCGCCGACGGCTGCGGCGTCGTTTCGGGCAGGTCCATTCCCAGCATCGGGAGTTCATCGTCGGCGGAATCGTCCATGCGCCTGTCTTAGGGGGCGTGCACGCGGTTGTCGAAGGAGAATAGCGGCGATGTAATCCAACACCCCGTCACCCCGGACTTGATCCGGGGTCCCGCTTTTCGACGTCGTTTAGCGGGACCCCGGATCAAGTCCGGGGTGACGATGGATTTAACCGCCGATGTGATGAGGGTGGAAGCCGGAACGACCCGCGGCGAATTCGTTGCGGCTGCTTCCTTCCGGACCTGACCGGGTTGGCGAAGACCACGTCCGCCCGACTTCCGCGACGCATATGGCGGGGACGGCGCCGAAATGCAAGGCGCGCCTGCAAGACGCCGGTTCGCGTCTGCGAAAGATCATCATTCGGGGATTTCGATCGTCTCTACCGTCAATCTTGTGGCCTCCGCGATCACGGCATTCGCGGCATCCCCGGCGACCGTGGGCCGGTCAAGGTAGACCGCGATCACATATTTGCGGCCATCCGGCGCCTCGGCAAAGGCCACGTCGTTATAGGCGTTTCCGCATGTCCCCGTCTTGTCGCCCGCCATCCAGCCTTGCGGCAAACCCGCACGGATGCGGTTGAGGCCGGTCCGGCTTTCGATCATCCAACCGCGCAGTTGCTCCCGATAAGCGGGGCGCAGCCGGTTGCCGAAGACGTAGGATGCGGCGCTCGTCGCCATCGCGATCGGGCTCGTCGTATCGCGTTCGTCGCCCAGCGCGTTTTCGTTGAGTTCGGGCTCGATCCGGTCGAGCCGCGTCACCTTATCGCCCGCGCGCCGCAGCGCAGCGGTGAAGGCGGCCGGACCGCCGGCCTGCTTCAGGATCAGGTTCGCCGCCGTGTTGTCGCTGAGCACCACGGCATCGCGCGCCGCAAGCTCCAGCCGCTGTTCGCCCTTCCCGTCCGGTCCGATCAGTTTTTCGGTGCCGGGCGAATAGGAAATCAGGTCGGCGCGCGTGAAGGCCAGCCGCGTTCCCAGCGAGCTCCCTTTCGCCGCGCGCTCGAACATCTGTCCCGCCAGCAGCAGCTTGAAGGTCGAACACATGGCGAAGCGTTCATGCCCGCGATCGGCCATCACCAGCTTGCCGCGCGCATCGACCACCGCGATGCCGAGCCGGCCGCCGCTGCGTTTTTCAAGATCGCTCAGCGCCTTCGCCTGGATCACCGAATCGCCGATCGTTTCCGTCGGTACGCTCGCGCAAGCGGAGGTCGTAAGCAGGAGACCGGCGAGCAGGATCCGCATCAGCGCGGCCCCTGCATGTTGCGGCTTTCGGCGGGGATATGCACGGTGAGCCCGTTGAGATCGTCGGTCAGCACGATCTGGCACGACAGCCGGCTCGTGCGGCGCACCCCGGCGGCAAGGTCGAGCATGTCTTCCTCCATTTCGCTGGCTTCGGGCAGCCGGTCGAAATCCTCCTTGGCGACGATGACGTGGCACGTCGAGCACGCCATCTGGCCTTCGCACGTCCCCTCGAGCGGCATCATATGCGCCTGCGCGACGTCGAGCAGGACGTCGCCCGCATGGGCATCGGCCTCGGTGCGCCCCTTGCCGTCGGCGTGGACAAAGGTGACGCGCATCAATTCACCCCCTGCAGCCGCGCCGCATCCTTGATCGCGGCCAGCCCGTCGCGCAATTGCTGTTCGCTGGTATAGCGCCCCCAGCCGAGGCGGATCGAGGCGCGCGCGTCGGCTTCGCTGACGCCCATCGCGCGCAGCACATGGCTGACCTTGCCCGACCCGCTGCCGCAGGCGCTGCCGAGCGAAAAGGCGACATTACGGGCATCGGACATCAGGCGCAGGCCGTTGACGCCCGCGCGCCGGACATTGAGGTTGCCGTGGTAGCGGCGGTTCGCGTCGCCATTCACCGTCCATTCGGGCAGCATCTCCAGCGCGAGCGACCAGAGCCGCTCGGCATGCGCTGCGTCGGCGTCGAAGCGCTCCGCCGCGAGCGCCGCTGCGGCGCCGAAACCCGCGCATAGTGCCGGCGAGACGGTGCCCGAGCGCATCCCCTGTTCCTGCGCCCCGCCGAGCATCAGCGGCGGCAGGTCGACGCCATCCTTCACCCACAGCGCGCCGATGCCCTTGGGTCCGTGGATCTTGTGGGCTGAAATGGCGATCAGGTCGGCGCCTTCGGGAATGGCGACGCGGCCATAACCCTGCACCGCGTCGCAGAGCAGCAGGCTGTTCTTCGCATGCGCCGCGGCGGCGAAATCGGCGACGGGCTGGATCGTCCCGACCTCGTTATTCACCAGCATCGCCGCGACAATGCCGTTTTCGGGGATCAGCGCGTCGGCGGGCGGCAGCGCCAGCCCATCGCCGTCGACCGGCAGGATCACCGCGTCGAGCGCCTCGAGGCATTGCAGCGACGCGGCATGTTCGATGCTCAGCCCCGCGACCCCGCCCGGCTTGGCCTGTGCGCCGCGCAGCAGCGCCCAATTGAGCGCCTCGGTCGCGCCCGAGGTAAAGAAGACCCGCCCGCCTTTCGGCAGCAGCACCGCAACCTGGTCGCGCGCGACCTCGACCGCCGCCGCGGCGGCGCGCCCGGCCTTGTGGGTGCTTGCCGGATTGGCATAGCCGTCGCCCCCAAATTCGCCGGCGCCCGCCCCTTCCAGCCAGCGCAGCATCGCCTCACGCGCTTCGGGAGCGAGCGGCGTCGTGGCCTGATAGTCGAGGTAGATCATGCGCTGCGTCTGCCCTCTAATATGTCATATGTCGAGCCACGCTCACCATCATCGTCGCCCCGGACTTGATCCGGCGTCCCGCTTTCCGGCGTTGCTGAGCGGGACCCCGGATCAAGTCCGGGGTGACGGAAATGCAAGGCAGCAAAGCCCTTATTGCGAACAATTCGCAAAAGTTGCAAGTTGCGACCTTTTTTCTATATAGGCGCCATTCTCGCTCCGCCACCCCGCCCCTCGGCGAATCACTGGCAAGCCTCAGAAACATAAAGGTGCGCGCATGCCCGACGTTATTTTCCCCGGCCCCGAGGGCCGCATCGAAGGCCGTTTCTCGCCCCCGCCGCGTCCGCGCGCGCCCGTCGCGCTGATCCTGCACCCGCATCCGCAGGGCGGCGGCACGATGAACGACCGCATCACGCAGGCGATGTACAAAAGCTTCGTCGCGCGCGGTTTTGCGGTTCTGCGCTTCAACTTCCGCGGCGTCGGCCGCAGCCAGGGTACGTTCGACAACGGCATTGGCGAGCTGAGCGATGCCGCATCGGCGCTCGACTGGGTCCAGTCGATCCATCCCGAGGCGCAGACGACCTGGATCGCGGGCTTCAGCTTCGGTGCGTGGATCGGCATGCAGCTTCTGATGCGCCGCCCCGAAATCCGCGGTTTCCTGTCGGTCGCGCCGCCGGCGAACATGTACGACTTCAGCTTTCTCGCCCCCTGCCCTTCGTCGGGCATCATCGTCGCGGGCGGCCAGGACGAAATCGTCCCGCCGGGCGCGGTGCAGAAGCTGGTCGACAAGCTGCGCACCCAAAAGGGCATCACGATCCATCACGACGAGATCCCGCGCGCCAATCACTTCTTCGAGCATGAGCTCGACCAGTTGATGAAGTCGCTCGATAACTATCTGGATATGCGGCTCGCCCCCGATTCGCCGATCCGCTGACGGCATCTAATCGAGCAGGCTCGCCTGCTCGATCATCGCCGCGGGCATATAGACGAGCAGGATCAGCGCGAGTTCGCCGCAAATCGCCGCGGCGACCGCGCGAATCCACCCGCCGCGCCCTTCACCGGCATAATATTGCCGCACCGCGAACATGGTGAAGCCAAGGCCGAAGGCGAGCCGCGTCAGGTTGCGCCCCAGCCCGCGCTCGCTCGTCGCCAGTTCCATGAGCAAATCGGCGCCGAGAACGAGCAGCGTTGCCTGCGCCAGCACGTACAGCCGCATGACCATCGTTCCGAACAGCCCCGCCGGCGACCCGCGATAAAAGACGAAATGCAGCACGAGTGCCGAGATCAGCGCCGCGATCAGCGGCAACGCGACCGGCTCGTTGCGCATCATCTCGATCAGCGACAGGTCGGTCGTGTCGCTTGCGGGACGGACGCGCGCCCGCACCGCATAGTTAAGCGCCAGGATCACCGCGATATAGGGCACCGGCTTGACCAGCAGGTCGCGGTCTTCCTCGATATAGCGGCGGATCAGCACTCCCGGCCGGCGGAACAGGCCGACCAGCGTGTGCAGCACGCCCTTTTCCCACCAGTTTTCGGCAAGTTCGCCGAGCACCGCGCGGCGGTCGATCGGCTGCGGCTGCAGATCCTTTCCGCAATCGGGACAGAAGCGCCCGGAAAGCCGGTGCGCGCAGTCGGCGGTCATTCGGCCCCTTTGGCCGTGGCGGGCGCGTCCTTCACCGGGATCACCCAGATCGCCACATTGGCGAACATGACGAGCGCCGCGATGACCATCAGCAGCGCGCGGCGCCGGTCGCCGTGCCGGAACACCATTACCGCACCGCCGAGCAGTGCCAGCCCGGTCAGCATCACGATGGAAAGCAGAAGATCGCCCATGCCCCCGTCTATGCGAGCGCCCCGGGACGGTCAAACCGGCTTTGTGACAAAATACAGTCAAAAAGGCGTCGCCGCTTATGGCCAAGGCGCGACGCTTCGCCTAAAGCGCCCTCATCGATTCCCTAACGATTTGCAGGAGCCGCGCCGATGCGCCTTGCCATAGCCTCTGACCACGCCGCCTGGGAACTCAAAGCCCTGCTCGCCGACTGGCTCCGCGAACAGGGGCATGAGGTCGAAGACCTCGGCACCAACGGCCCCGAAAGCGTCGATTATCCGGATTATGGCTACAAGCTCGGCGAGGCGATCGCCGACGGCCGCGCGGACCGCGGCGTCGCGCTCTGCGGTTCGGGCATCGGCATCTCGATCTCGGTCAACCGCAATCCCGCCGCGCGCTGCGCGCTGGTGTCCGAACCGCTGTCGGCGAAGCTGTCGCGCGAGCATAATGACGCGAACGTCATCGCGATGGGCGCGCGCCTGACCGGCATCGACATGGCAAAGGCCTGCCTCGACGCCTTCCTCACCACCGAATTCGCCGGCGATCGCCACGCGCGCCGCGTCGACAAGCTTTCCAATCCGCCGCTACTGGAGACCAGCCGATGACCACAGATACGCTCGCCAAGCCCATCAAATCGGCTGGCTATTTCACCGATGGCGTCGATACGGTCGATCCTGCGGTCGCCGCAGCGATGAAGCATGAGATGGAGCGCGAGCAGTATCAGATCGAACTGATCGCGAGCGAAAACATCGTCTCGAAGGCGGTGCTCGAAGCGCAGGGCAGCGTCTTCACCAACAAATATGCCGAAGGCTATCCGGGCCGCCGCTATTATCAGGGCTGCGCCCCGTCGGATGAGGTCGAACAGCTGGCGATCGATCGCGCGAAGCAGCTTTTCGACTGCGGCTATGTCAACGTCCAGCCGCATTCGGGCGCGCAGGCGAACGGCGCGGTGATGCTCGCGCTGACCAAGCCGGGCGCGACGATCCTGGGCATGAGCCTCGACGCCGGCGGTCACCTGACCCACGGCGCGGCGCCCGCGATGTCGGGCAAATGGTTCAACGCGGTACAATATGGCGTACGCCCCGAGGATCATCTCGTCGATTTCGACCAGGTCGAGCGCCTGGCGAAGGAACATCGCCCCGCGCTGATCATCGCGGGCGGCTCGGCCTATCCGCGCATCCTCGACTTCGCGCGCTTCCGCGCCATCGCCGATGACGTCGGCGCGCTGCTGATGGTCGACATGGCGCATTTCGCGGGCCTCGTCGCCGGCGGCGCGCACCCTTCGCCGATGGAACATGCGCATGTCGTCACCACGACGACGCACAAGACGCTGCGCGGCCCGCGCGGCGGCATGGTGCTGACCAATGACGAAGCGATCGCCAAGCGCATCAACTCGGCGGTCTTCCCGGGCCTGCAGGGCGGCCCGCTGATGCACGTCATCGCCGCGAAAGCCGTGGCGTTCGGTGAAGCGTTGCGCCCGGAGTTCAAGGATTATGCCAAGGCGACCGTCGCCAACGCGCAGGCGCTCGCCGGCCGCCTCAAGGCACGTGGCGCCGACGTCGTCGCGGGCGGCACCGACACGCATCTCGCGCTCATCGACCTCCGCCCGCTCGGCGTCACCGGCCGCGACGCCGACGAGGCGCTCGAACGCAGCGCCATCACCTGCAACAAGAACGGCATCCCCTTCGATCCGCTGCCGCCGATCAAGACCAGCGGCATCCGCGTCGGTTCGCCCGCCGGCACGACCCGCGGCTTCGGGGTCGCCGAATTCGAAGAAATCGGCGATATGGTCGCCGACGTACTCGAAGCGCTGCGCGACAAGGGCGAACATGGCGATGCCGATGTCGAAGCCAATGTCCGCGGCCGCGTTCGCGCGCTGTGCGAACGCTTCCCCATCTATCAGGGATAGGGCCATGGCGCGCCAGCACCCCGAAGAACCGACGCTGGTCGAACTGACGATCGAAGAGGTCAAGGCGATGGGCAAGCAGGGGATCAACCATCCCTCGACGCGCCCCGTCCTGACCGGCGGCGCCATCGGTGCGGTCGCGGGGCTGGTGCTGCCCGTCGTCACCTGGCCGGTCGGCCTGTTCGCCGGCGCCGCCATTGCGCTTTACAGCCGGGTGAAGCGCTGACCGATGCGCTGTCCCTATTGCGGCCATGAAGACAGCCAGGTGAAGGACAGCCGTCCGACCGAGGACGGCGCCGCGATTCGCCGCCGCCGCCAGTGCGAGGATTGCGGCGCGCGCTTCACGACTTTCGAGCGTATCCAGCTGCGTGAAGTCGCGGTGCTCAAGGCCGGTGGCAGCCGCGAGCCCTTCGATCGCGAAAAACTGATGCGCAGCGTCCAGATCGCGTGCCGCAAGCGCCCGATCGACGGCGCCCGCATCGAGCGCCTCGTGTCGGGCATCCAGCGCCAGCTCGAAACATCGGGCGAAAGCGAGGTGCAGGCCGCACAGATCGGCGCGATGGTGATGGAAGCACTGAAAGGCTTCGACAATGTCGCCTATATCCGCTTCGCCAGCGTCTATCGCGACTTCACCGAAGCAAAGGATTTCGAGGAATTCGCCTCGAGCGTCGCCGAAGCGGCGAAGAAGAGTTGAGCCATGCTCTGACTTTACCACCGTTCGTCCTGAGGAGAGGCTGAGCCTGTCGAAGCCTCGTCTCGAAGGATAGCAACGTCACAGCCCTTCGAGACGCCATTTCGACAAGCTCAATGGCTCCTCAAGACGAACGAATGATCTGATCGGCATTATCAGTGACAGGCACCCACACATCATGACGTTCTGGACCTACATGCTGCGCTGTCGCGACGGCAGCTATTACGTCGGGCATACGGATAAACTGGACTATCGGGTCGGCCAGCATCAGATCGGCGAAATTCCAGGCTATACGGCGACGAGGCGTCCCGTCGAGCTGGTGTGGAGCAGCGAGTTTCCCACCCGGGTTGAAGCACTGGAAACCGAACGGCAAATCAAGGGCTGGTCCCGGGTCAAGAAGGAAGCATTGATCCGGGAAGATTGGCCTGCGATCCGCCGGCTCGCATCCCGGGCCGAGATCCTTCGAGACGGGACAGAGCCTTCGACAAGCTCAGTCTCTGCCCCTCCTCAGGACGAACGGGATGTTTCACCATCCGTTCGTCCTGAGGAGGGGCTAAGCCCCGGCAAAGCCCCTCGCTCTCGCTCGGGGATATGGGAAGAGAGGGATACGGAGATTGAAACCGCCCCGCCTCCCGTCATCGTTCTTGTCCGTCCGCAACTTGGCGAGAATATCGGCAAGGCGGCGCGCGCAATGCTCAATTTCGGGCTGACCGAACTGCGCCTCGTCGCGCCGCGCGACGGCTGGCCGAACCCCGATGCCGGGCCGGCCGCGTCGGGCGCCGATCGCGTCCTCGCCGAAGCCCGGGTCTTCGACAGCCTTGCCGAAGCGGTCGCCGATTGCGCGCATATCTACGCGACCACGGTGCGCAAGCGCGGCGTCACCAAACCCGTGCTCACGCCCGAAGCCGCCGCAAAGGCGGTTCACGCCAGCGCCGGGCGCTCGGCCTATATCTTCGGCCCCGAACGCTCGGGGCTCGAAACCGACGATGTCGCGCTTGCCCACAGCATCGTCACGGTGCCGATCAACCCCGAATTCGGATCGCTGAACCTCGCGCAGGCGGTGATCCTGCTCGCCTATGAATGGTCGAAGGGTATCGCGCTCGCGAGCCCGCCCGAAGCCCCGCTCGATCCGCCGGCGGATCATGGCGAGATGGAACGGCTGATCCAGCATTTTGTCCGCGACCTCGACGCCGCGGGCTATTTCTTCGTGCCCGACCGCACCGAAGCGACGCTGCGCACGCTCCGCACGACGCTGACCAAGACCGGCTGGTCTTACAATGATATCAGGATGATGCACGGCATCATTACAGCACTGGGCAAAGGGCGCCGACCGGAACGAAGCGATAGCGATAAGGATTAGGCGCGCGTGCGGTCCCAGCGGTCGAATTCATAGGCGATCGACTGTTCGACCAGCTCGTTCCACACCGCGCGCAGCCGATCGGGGTCGAGCCCCGACGCTTCGGCTTCTTGCGCGACATTGCGCAGCACCTCGGCCTTGCGCACCTCGTCGCGCACCGCCGCGCGGTCGGGCTTGATCCGGGCCGCGGCATCCATATAGCCGAAGCGGCGGACGAGCAGCGCGACCAGTTCGCGGTCGACCTGGTCGACCCCGGCGCGGACCTCGGTCATCGTTTCGCACTCTTCGGGATTTCTGGCTTCGGGATTTCTGGGTTCGGGAAGTTTGGCGGACGTCATGGTCGCTGCCTTTAACGGCTTTTTCCGCCGTGTCGAGCAGCGGCTGTAAAGCTTGACTTTACGCCGGTCGCCGTCTAACCGCGCGCCTTCGCAATGGACCCCGCACCCCGGTGAAGCGGCGGTCGCATATGGCATCAGCCCATATGGTGCAACCCGGGAACCGCCGAAATCCTTCGGCACACAGCATATTGGAGACGACATATGTCGAAGCGCCAGAGCGCCAAGTATAAACTCGACCGCCGGATGGGCGAGAACATCTGGGGCCGCCCGAAGAGCCCGGTCAACCGCCGCGAATATGGCCCCGGCCAGCACGGCCAGCGCCGCAAGGGCAAGATGTCGGACTTCGGCATCCAGCTCCGCGCGAAGCAGAAGCTGAAGGGTTATTACGGCGACATCACCGAGAAGCAGTTCAAGAAGAATTATTTCGAAGCGTCGCGCATGAAGGGCGACACCGGCCAGAACCTGATCGGCCTGCTCGAGCGCCGCCTCGACGCGGTCGTCTACCGTTCGAAGTTCACCCCGACGATCTTCTCGGCCCGCCAGCTCGTCAGCCACGGCCACGTCTATGTGAACGGCGTGAAGTGCAACGTCGCGAGCCGCCTCGTGAAGCCGGGCGACGAAGTCACCCTCGGCAAGAAGGCACAGGAAATGGCGCTGGTCGCCGAAGCACAGAGCCTGCCCGAGCGCGACCTGCCCGAATATCTGGCCGTCGACGGCACCAAGTCGACCTACGTCCGCGTTCCGACGCTCGACGAAGTCCCCTATCCGGTGAAGATGGAACCGAACCTGGTCGTCGAATTCTATTCGCGCTGATCCGGCGGTTCATCGCAAGAAAAAGGGGCGGTCCGGCAACGGGCCGCCCTTTTTCGTTCAGTGCGGCAGGAACGCCATGATCTTGCGCAGCATGTCGGTGCGCGCGTCGCTGTCGCTCAGCGAATGCGCAAGCTCCGGATATTCGATCAGTTCGACGCGCTTGTTTTTCGCCTCCAGCGCGCGGCGCATGGTCCGCGCCTGCGCGACGTCGACATTCTGGTCGAACGTCCCGTGGAACATCAGTACGGGCGCCTTGATCGCTTCGGCATTCTGCGCCGGCGACCCTTCGCGAACATGCGGCCCCGACCCGATGAATTTGGCGTTGATCCGCCCGGTGCCCTCTCGCAAAGCCTCGGCCTTCAACTGTGCAAGGTCGGTCACCGGCGCAATCGCGACGATCGCCTTGAACAGGTCGGGGTTGACGACGCCCGACTGCAAGGCCGCGTAGCCGCCATAGGACCAGCCGACGATCGACAGCTTCGCGGCGTCGGCACCCTGCGCCGAGACCAGCCAGCGGCCGCCGTCGGCGATGTCGCCCATCGCCGTCTTCCACGACTGGAAACCATTGTTCTGATACCATTGGTCGCCATAGCCCGACGAGCCGCGGTAATTGGGCTGCAGCACCGCATAGCCGCTCTGCGCGAAAAATTGCGCCATCCAGTCGAAGCCCCATTCGTCGCGCGCCGACGGGCCGCCGTGCGGCATGACGATCGCGGGCAGCCCCTTGGCGTCGCTACGCCCGGGCGGCAGCGTCAGATAGCCGGGAACCATCACGCCGTCAGCGGCAGCATAGCTTACCGCCTTCACCGGCGACAGCGTCACCTCGGCAAGCTGCGGCCGCACCGCGAGCAGCGGCCGCACCTCCCTGGCGCCGGGGTTGAACAGATAATAGGAACCGGGGTCGGTGTCCGATTCGGCGCGGACAAGATAACGGCTTTCGTCGGCCGAGGCGTCGACGATCACCACCTGCTTGCCCCCAAGCGCCTTCGACAGCGACGCGGTCAATTTCGCCAGCGGCTTGTCGGTCATCACCGCCTCGCGCTGGTCGGTGGCAAAGGAAACCCCGACGATCCGCCCATTGCGCCCGACGCGCATGATGTCGTCGACGTCGACTTCTGGATGCGCATAGATCGTGTCGGTTGTCCCGCTGCCATCGAGCGCCATCGCCACCACCGCCTTGCGCCCGTCGAGCGTCTGAAAGCCATAGGCGCGATTGGTCGCGGCATCGACCGCGGCGGGCTGGAAGCCCCCGTTCGTGACAACATCCAACTGCGACAGGGACTGCCAGCCGCCGCCTTCCTTTGGCCGGTAAAAATAACGGACTATGGGCTCGAATTGCCCGGTGCCGCTCGAAAAGCTCTGCGTCGCCATGATCCGCAGATTGCCGTTACCGTCGGACAGATAATAGATCGCGTCGCGATTGGCGCCTTCGACCCGCCGCGCCGCGCCGGTAATCGAATTGACCCGGTCGACCCCCAGCCCTGCGGCGCGGCTCGCAATCCGCGTGTTCAATTCGCTTTCCGGGACATAGCTGCGCGACATCAACAGCGAACCATTGTCGGTCGCCGACCAGTCGATGACGCTGCCGCCGCGGAAATCGGCATAGAGCGACCGCTCGCTGCGGCGGTTGCTGAGCATGCGGAAATTGGCGCGATCGGCATCGACCGCAAAGATGTTGGTCGCGCCGATGACATCGCCCACGACCGAATCCCGAAAAAAGGCCTGGCACGTCAGGCGCGTATTGGTCACCCAGCCGCACCAGCTCAGGCTTCCCTCGGCACCCCCATCGCTCGACAGCACCGGTTTCGGCTGCGCGCCTTCGCTCGTATCGACGACATAGAGTTGCCGCTTCTGCTTCACCTGCTGCTCGACGAAGGCAAGATGGTTGCCGTCGGGCGACAAGCTGATGTCGGCGATGGCTTCGAGCGCGCCGAACCGCGCGGCATTGTCCTTTTCCTGTGCAGCCGCGCCCGAAAGCGGAACCAGCGCGGCCGCCAGAGCCGCAAGCGAAAGGCTGCACGCCCCCATCTGCCTTGAAATCATCCTGGCCCCCATTTGCAAATTCTTGCCGCCAGATTGCCAATAAACGAAGTTCTTTCAAGTGAGTTTAGAAGCTTACCGGTTGACCTCTGCCATCGCCGCGCGCCTTGCATCGTAGCCGCCGGGCTGGCACATTGGTTTCAGTCGCAATTGAATCCCAAGGATATTCCATGCTTCGCTTCCCCCAAGCCGCCGCGGCTGCCGCGGTCCTTTTGTCGGTTGCCGCGTGCAGCGGTTCCGACACCGCCGACAAGGCGGCGACCGCCGCCGCGTCCGCCATCCCCGATGTCGCGCTCCCCGAACTGTCGCTCACGACATTGCAGGAGGTGACGAAGCAATTGTCGTCGGACGCCTTCGAAGGCCGCGCTCCGGGGACGGCGGGCGAGGAAAAGACCGTCGCCTATCTGATCAAGAAATATGAGGAAGCGGGGCTGAAGCCCGGCAACAATGGCAAGTGGACACAGGACGTGCCGCTGGTCGAGATCACGGCGAAGAACGCGACCCCGCTGACCTTCACCGGCGGCAAGACCCCGGTGACGGCGCAATATGCCAAGGATTTTGTCGCTTTCAGCTATCGCGTCCAGCCGAAGACCGCGATCAAGGACAGCGACGTCGTGTTCGTCGGCTATGGCATCAATGCCCCCGAAAAGGGCTGGAACGACTATGCGGGGCTCGACGTGAAGGGCAAAACCGTCGTCATCCTCATCAACGATCCCGACTGGCAGACAAAGGAAGCCAAGGGCGAATTCAACGGCCGCGCGATGACCTATTACGGCCGCTGGACGTATAAATATGAGGAAGCGGCACGGCAGGGCGCCGCCGCGGCACTGATCGTCCACGACACCGAACCCGCCGCCTATGGCTGGAATGTCGTCGAATCGAGCAACACCGGCACCCAGTATCTGGCCGACAGCAAGGATGGCGGCGCCAAGGAAACCGCCGCCAACGGCTGGATCCAGCTTGCCAAGGCAAAGGAACTCTTCGCCAGCGCCAGCCAGGATTTCGACAAGCTGCGCGACGCCGCCAAGGTGAAGGGCTTCAAACCCGTCGCGCTGACCGGCGTGAAGGCCTCGTTCAGCTTCGACAACCAGATTTCGAAGAAGCTGTCGCGCAACGTCATCGGCGTGCTGCCGGGAACCAAGCGCCCCGACGAATATGTCCTCTACACCGCGCATTGGGACCATCTCGGCCGCTGCACGCCGGTGGCGGGCGACGACATCTGCAACGGCGCCGTCGACAATGCGAGCGGCACCGCCGGCCTCGTCACGCTGGCGCAGGCCTATCAAAAGGCGGGCGCCGCCGACCGCAGCATCGTCTTCCTCGCCGTCACCGCCGAGGAATCGGGCCTGCTCGGGTCGAAATATTATGCCGAAAATCCCGTCTTCCCGCTCGCACAGACGGTCGGCGGCGTGAATATGGACGCCCTCAATGCGATCGGCCCGACGAAGGACATCGTCGTCGTCGGCCGCGGCAAGTCCGAACTCGACGCCTATGTCGAAAAGCTCGCGAAGCTCGACAAGCGGGTGATCAAGGACGAACCGACCCCCGAAAAGGGCTTCTACTACCGGTCGGACCATTTCAGCTTCGCCAAGCTCGGCGTGCCGATGTTCAATTTCGGCAGCGGCGAGGACCTTGTCACCGGCGGTACCGACGCCGGCAAGAAGGCGTCGGAAGATTATGAAAAGAACCGCTATCACGCCCCCGCCGACGAATATGCGGCGATCACCAACTGGGACGGCATGCTCGCCGACCTGCGCCTCTATTATGTCGCGGGACGGATGCTGGCGATGACCGATGCATGGCCGAACTGGGTCAAGGGCGACGAATTCCGCGCCGCCCGCGACAAATCGCGGCCGGCGGCGAAATAACCCCTCGTCATTGCGAGCCCTTCGACTGCCTTGCAGGCGCTAAGGATAAACTGAGCGAAGCAATCCAGGGCGGTGTACGCTACCCTGGATTGCCGCGTCCCCCAGAACAAGTCCGGGGGTCTCGCAATGACGAGTGTGTATAGTTGGACGAGCACCATATGACCCTCAAAATGCCCGCCGAATGGGCACCGCACGAAGCCGTGTGGATCGGCTTTCCGCACCTGGCCGAGGAATGGTCAGGCCAGATCGACGCCGGCCGCCGCGACGTCGCGGCCTTTGCGGGCGCCGTCCATGACGGCGGACGCGGCGAAGCGGTACGACTGGTCGTCAATGACGAGAAGCAGGCCGATATCGCCGCCGCGCTCGTCGACCCCGGCGTCCGCATCCTGATCCAGCTGCTCGGCGACATCTGGCTGCGCGACACCGGGCCGATCGTCGCGGGCACCGGCACCGCCCGGCGCGCGCGCAATTTCCGCTTCAACTGGTGGGGCGAGAAATTCGTCATGCCGGGCGATCTGGAAGTCGGCGCCGCGCTCGCCGCCGGATCGGGCCTGCCGGTCGACGAACAGGACTGGGTGCTCGAAGGCGGCGGCATCGACGTCGACGGCGCCGGCCTCTGCGTCACGACCGAGGAATGCCTGCTCAACACCAACCGCAACCCCACGCTGACGCGCGAGGATATCGCGGTGCGCCTCCACCAGTCGCTCGGCATCGACCGGCTGCTGTGGCTGGGGAATGGCCTGGTCGGCGATCACACCGACGGCCATGTCGACAATCTCGCGCGCTTCGTCGGCGAGGGCCGGCTGGCGGTGCCCGTCGCGGCGGGCAATGACGATCCCAACGCGCATATCTATGCCGATGCCCGCGCGCGGGCCACGGCGTTCGGCGGCGTCGAAATCGTCGACCTCCCCTCACCCGGCCGCGTCGAGGTGGGCGGCGAGATCGCCGCGGCGAGCTATATGAACTTCTACATCGGCAACAGCGTCGTCGTCGTCCCGACCTATGGCGTCGCCAACGACCAGGCCGCGATCGACACCCTCGCCGCCCTTTTTCCCACCCGCCGCGCCGTCGGCGTCGACGCGCGCGGCATCATCGCCGGCGGCGGCAGCTTCCATTGCTCGAGCCAGCAGGTGCCGAAGTAGCCATCGTCGCCCCCGCGAAGGCGGGGGCGACGAATTTTCCAGCGGCGACTTTATCCTGGCATCATACCATCCCTCGCCTATATCCCGCTCATGACCCGCACCATCACCGTCGCCGCGCTGCAGCTTCCCCTGCCCGGCCCCGCCCGGCCGAATATCGAGGCTGTCACCGCGCTCGTCGAGGAAGCGGCGGCGAAAGGCGCGCAAGTCATCCTGCCGCCCGAACTCTTCGAAGGGCCTTATTTCTGCCAGGTCGAGGACGAAGCACTCTTCGCCTCCGCTCGCCCGACCGCCGAGCACCCCAGCGTCATCGCGATGCAGGCGCTCGCCGCCAGGCTCAAGGTCGCGATCCCGACGAGCTATTTCGAGAAAGACGGGCCGCATTATTACAACACGCTCGCGATGATCGGCCCCGATGGTGGCATCATGGGAACCTACCGCAAGAGCCACATTCCCGACGGCCCGGGTTATGAAGAGAAATATTATTTCCGCCCCGGAAACACGGGGTTCAAGGTCTGGGACGTTTTCGGGGCCCGCATCGGCGTCGGCGTCTGCTGGGACCAATGGTATCCCGAATGCGCGCGCGCGATGGCGCTGATGGGCGCCGAACTGCTCTTCTATCCGACCGCGATCGGCAGCGAGCCCTATGACGCCGGCCTCGACACCAGCCGCATGTGGCGCCGCGCGATGCAGGGCCATGCGGTGTCGAACTGCATGCCCGTCATCGCCGCGAACCGGATCGGGACCGAAGGCGACGCCAATTTCTATGGCCACAGCTTCATCAGCGATGAATGGGGCGACCTGACCCAGGAATTCGGCGCGGGCGAAACCGGGGTGCTGGTCGAAACCATCGACCTCGATCGCGCGGCGAAGCATCGCGCCGGCATGGGTTTCTTCCGCGACCGCCGGCCGCAGCTTTACGGCCGCCTCGCCGAGGATATTTAGAGCATCTCCGACTAAACGCTTGCAAGAGTGGCCGTATCCCCGCGAAGGCGGGTATCCATCTCCGGTCGGCTCAAAATGGCACGCGCGGGAGCACGAGGCTTTTTTTTTCGCAAGGTCAGCCCGCCGTTGCAAAAACTTCACTCGGCCTCGGTGCTGAGCCCCAGTTCGGGAATACCGATTGAGCGCCGGCCGCCGAAGTCCGATCGCACGACGATCGCGCCCTGCTTTTCCATATATTCGACCAGCCGCCGGATGCGGCCGGGCGAGCGCGTGCCATAAGCGCGGCCGAGCGCGTCGTCGTCGGGGCACGGGCTGCCATCCTGCGCCGCGCGCGCGATCTGCAGGAAGGGCGCGAGCATGTCGTCGGGTAGCCGCGCCGCGGCGTCGAGCATCGCGCGCCATTGCGGGTCGGCGGGATCGAATATCCCGCCCTTGGCAAGCGCGAAGCGGCGGCGGAACGCCGCCAGGTCAAGCGGGACGCGCCCGATCTTCTGCATCCGGCAGCGCACCGAAAAATCCTGATACAGAAACGCCTCGGGATGAAAGGCGCAGTCGGGGTCGGCAAGCATATCCTCAAGCGCCGCCGTGACCACCGCCTCGGCGTCGACCGCATCCTGCACCGCTTCGATCAGGTCGCCGGGCGGCGGCGGTTCGGAGGCCGCCTCCTGTTCGGCGATACGCCGGATCATTTCGCTCGCCTCGACCGGTGCCGGTTCGAACGCCGGCACCGGCGCCGGGGCGCTTTCCATCTCGGCGAACAGCATCGTCCGCATCTCCGCGGTTTCGGCGGCGGGCAGCGGCAGCAGGTCGTGCGTTCCCGATTGCGTCGTCGTGCGCGTCGACCCGATCCGCACCGACACCGGCCGCCGCGAGATCGCGGGGCCGAGCCCCAGGAAGCAGCCGCGCTCGAGATCGCGGATCTGCTCGGCCTGCCGCCGTTCCATGCCGAGCAGGTCGGCAGCACGCGCCATATCGATGTCGAGGAAGGTCCGTCCCATCAAAAAATTGCTCGCCTCGGCGGCGACATTCTTTGCCAGCTTGGCCAGCCGCTGCGTCGCGATCGCGCCCGCAAGGCCGCGTTTCCGCCCGCGGCACATCAAATTGGTCATCGCGCTGAGGCTGGCGCGACGGACAGTGTCAGCCACATCCCCCGAAGCACTCGGCGCAAACATCTGCGCTTCATCGACGACGACGAGCGCCGGAAACCAATGCGCGCGCGGCGCATCGAACATCGCGTTGAGGAAGGTGGCAGCGCAGGTCATCTGTGCCTCGATCTCCAGCGTATCGAGCGCAAGGATCACCGAGGCGCGATGTTCGCGGATGCGCGCACCGATCGCCGCGATCTCGCGCTCATTATAATCGCCGGCGTTGATCACGACATGATTATAGGCGTCGGCGAGGGTGACGAAATCGCCCTCGGGATCGATGATCACCTGCTGCACCAGCCCGGCGCTCTCTTCGAGCAGGCGGCGCAGGAGATGCGATTTCCCCGACCCCGAATTGCCCTGAACGAGCAGGCGCGTCGCGAGCAGTTCGTGCACGTCGACATGCACCGCCCTGCCCGCGCCGTCGGTTCCGATTTCGATGCTGCTGCTCACGCTGCCGCCCTACCGGTGCGCCCGCGCGATGACAACCGAGCGCGCTTCGCACCATCCGATTTTTGCAGCCTTGCCAAGCGGCGCGCAAACGCCAAGGAAGATGCCATGGATTTCGACGATCAACTGCGCCGCTACTTCGGCACCGCCGACCTCGCCTCGCTTCGCCCCGAGGCCTTTGATGCGGGCACCGAACGCATGCGCGTCGATTTCGGACTGGAAACCAATGCCGGCCGCCGTTTCGCGCTGTGGACATTCATGTATATGCTCGGCGCCGCGCCCGACCTCGATATCGCTTTCAAGGACGAGGCGGAGCGCAATTCGGCGCGCGATTTCATGGATATGGTCGATCGTTCGCAGCGCGATGATCCCGCGATATCTGTGTGACGTTCGCAATTGGCAAAATGCGGACAGGAACGCTATGCGCTGGGCAGCGGGCGATCGCGGCACCACAATGACGGCGGGCATGATGAAAGTTCTACTGACGGGCGGCGCGGGATATATCGGCAGCCATGTGGCGGTATCGCTGGCCGCCGCGGGCCACGACATCGTCTGTTTCGACAATCTTTCGAACAGCCGCGCCGCGGTGATCGAACACGTCGAGGCGATCACCGGCCAGCCGGTTCCGCTGGTCGTCGGCGACATTCGCGACCGCGACGCCGTGCGGGGCGCCATTACTGATCACGGCGCTAATGCGGTGATCCACTTCGCCGGATTGAAGGCGGTCGGAGAATCGGTCGCCGACCCGATGAAATATTACGACAATAATGTTCGCGGTACCCTGTCGCTGATCGAGGCGATGGTCGATTGCGACGTTCGCACCCTCGTCTTTTCATCGAGCGCCACCGTCTATGGCGAGCCGCAATATCTGCCGCTCGACGAAGCACATCCGACCGCGGTGACCAATCCCTATGGCCGCACGAAGCTGATGATCGAGGAAATGCTGTCCGACATCGCCGCCGCCGACCCCGCGTGGCGGATCGCGGTGCTGCGTTATTTCAATCCGGTCGGGGCGCATGACAGCGGCCTGATCGGCGAGGATCCGAACGGGGTTCCCAATAATCTGATGCCCTTTATCAGCCGCGTCGCGGCGGGGCGCCTTCCCGAACTCGCGGTGTTCGGGGATGATTATGCGACCCCCGACGGCACCGGCGTTCGCGACTATATCCACGTCGACGACCTCGCCGAGGGCCATGTCGCGGCGCTCGATCGCATCCGGGCGCAGGACGACGCGCTGTCCGTCTGGAATCTCGGCACAGGCCAGGGCTATTCGGTGCTCGACATGATTTCGGCGTTCGAGCGGATCAACAATGTCCGCGTCCCGCATCGCGTGGGGCCCCGCCGCCCGGGCGATGTCGCAAGCTGCTACGCCAGCCCCGACCGCGCCCGCGACGAGCTCGGCTGGGAAGCAAAGCGCGATCTCGATGCGATGTGTGCGTCGACATGGCGGTTCGAACGCACCGCCGCCATGCGCAACGCCTGATACGCCGCCTAGGCGAACCAGCCCGCGGTCTGGGCAAGCACCCAGAGGCCGATGACGAGGAACAACGCCGCCGCGACCATCCGCACCTTTTTGAGGTCGACGCGCTTCAGCAATTCATGCCCGAGGAAGATCGCCGGCACATTGGCGATCATCATCCCCAGCGTCGTCCCCGTCGTGACCGCGATGACGTCATGATATTGGGCGCCAAGCGCGATCGTCGCGACTTGCGTCTTGTCGCCCATCTCGACGAGGAAAAAGGCGACCAGTGTCGTCAAAAACGCCCCGAAGCGCGGCTTCGGTGCTTCGTCGTCGTCGAACTTGTCGGGGATCAGCGTCCACGCCGCCATCGCGACGAACGACAGGCCGATCGCATAGCGAAAGACGGGACTGTCGAGGAACGCCGCCGCCTGCGAACCCAGCAGCGCCGCGAGCGCGTGATTGGCGAGTGTTGCGACCAATATGCCGAGGATGATCGGCACCGGCCGGTTGAACCGCGTCGCGAGCAGGATCGCGAGCAACTGCGTCTTGTCGCCGATTTCGGCAAGCGCGACAACCGCGGTCGACGTCAAAATGGCTTCCATGAGATTCTCCGGGGCCAGGCGGCAGGCAGATTCCAACGGTCATCGCTCCCCGCCGCCCGGCCCGGACGAAAGGTGCGATGCCATTGGTCTCGCCCAAGCGGATGATCCCGCTTCCACCGCACCACGGCCTCTCGACCGAGTATGTTGACGCGATGGCCCGTCCGTGTGGACGGCTGGCTACTCCCCAGATGACGCGGCTTCGTTAGACCGGCCAGCCGCGCATGGCAAGCCGTCAGTCGTAGGCGGGCTCGGCCTCGCCTGCCGCCTTGTTCGCGCTATTCGCCTTCTCGGCGGCGCTGATTTCGGCATCCATCGCCTTGGCGCGCGCCTCGATATCCTTGGCGGTCGCGTCGTAGCGGTCGTTGAAGGCGGGTTCACGCTCGCATGCAGCGAGCAGGAACGGCAGCAGGATCAGGACACGGCGCATCAATAATCCTTTCGATAACGGATGCTGAGGTTCGACTGGCCCGATCCCCCGGCCTGGCTGAGGATCGACAGTGCTTTCGACAGGCTGATTTCGAGCTGCGTCGCAGTATAGCCCCGCGCGTCGGTGATGACTTCGAGGTAGATGTCCTTCGAGATATATTGCCCGGCCGCGAGCGCGGTACCGCGCCCGACCGCATCGTCGGGGCCGAGGACGCGGAGCCGGTCGATCCCGGTCGCCGACTGCAGCGCGCCGAGCGGGCTCAAACCGCCGCCCCCGCCGCGCAGCGCATTCAGCGACGAAGCAAGCTGCACTGCCTGCAGCGGCGACAGCGACGTGATCGAATCGCCGAACAGGATGCGCGAGACGATTTCGTCCTGCGGCAGCCCCGGAACGCTCGAGAAGGTGATCTGCGGATTCATCGCGCGGCCCGAGACATTGACGTTCACCGTCACCGTGTCGATCGTCTCGCTCGCGACCAGCCGGATCGACGGATCGAAGGCATCGCCGGTCGGGAAGGTCACCCGGCCTTCCTGCAATTCGAACGACCGTCCGGCAAAGCCCAGCGTGCCGCGCACCAGCTCGATCTCGCCCGCGACGCGCGGTGCTTCGGTCGTCCCGGTCAGCGTGACGTCGGCCTGCCATTCGGATTCCAGCCCCATGCCGCTGACATAGATTTCGTCGGGCGCGCGCAGGTGGATGTTGAGGCGGATAAGGTCGAACAGGCTGCCGCCAACCGCGGCGAGGCCATCGCCGGTGATCCGCCGCCGCCCCGTCGGCGGCTTGCGGCGTATGCCGGTGAGGACAGGAACCTTCGCCGCGCCCTCGAGCACGATCTTGTAGCGCGTTTCGGGAAGCCGAAGGTCGCCCGAAAGCAGCGCGGTTTGCCCGGCGACCTTTTCAAGGGTCAGTGTTCCTGTCGCACGCGCCGCGATATTCTCGCTCCGCGCCAGCCGCGCATTGTCGAGCGTCGCCGAGATATTCATCGGATAACCATCGGCCGACGCGAGGCTGATATAGCCCTTCGCCTGGATGCTGCCGTCGCCCGCGGTCGCGGTCAGCTGCTCGATCTCCAGCCGGTTGCCGGTGAAGCGGCCGTTCACGGCCATGTTGGTCAGCCGCGTGCCATAGGTCTGGTTTTCATAGATCATGTCTTTGCCGCGCACGACACCCTGCAGGCAAGGGTCGGCGACGCTGCAACTAAAGTCAGCGGCGACCGCGATCGGTCCCGACACATGCTGGTCGGCGGGTCCGAAGAAGGAATAAAGCGTGTCGGCCGGGCCATTGTAACGAATGCCGCCGCCGAGTGGCGCCGCCTGTAATCGCTCCATCCAGCTGCCTGCACCGGGTCCCAGCGGCCGCAGCGATGCCTGCATGCGACCGATTACGCTGCCGCGCTTGCGCATCACCGCGCGCGCCTCGCCGCCGTCGGTCAGCAGCTTGCCGGCGAAATTGACGTCGACCGGCTGGCTGACCGACGCCGCGGTGGTGCGCGTGAAATCGTCGATCGTCAGCCGCGCGTCGGCGCGCGGGAAGCTATCCGAATTCGCCTGTTCGAAATCGATGCTGCCGGTCGCGCGCCCGCCCAGCCCCATGTCGGGATAGACGGTGTTGAGGATCGCCATGTTGACGCGGTCGAGGCGGCTCTGGATCATGATGCCGTCGCCGAAGCGCCCGGCGACGCGCGCGTTGCTGCCGCGCCCGAGGTTGATGTTGGTCGGCAGCAGTTCATATCCGTCGGCGCCGGGGATGATCCGCGCGGGCGAGACGGTGCGGAAGTTGATGCCCGTGGCGCGGCCCTGCACCGACGCGCGCCACAGTTTCGGCTGCAGGTCGGCGTTGGCGGCGATGCGGAAGGGCACCCCGCTCGTCCCTTCGACCAACGCCTGCGCCTTGCCGCTGCCGTCGCGATAATCGATCTTCACGCGCCCGACCGCAATGTCATAATCGCGAATGCGCGTGTCGGCGATCTGGACGTCGGCGACGATATGCGGCTGGTCATAGAGGGTAACATCGGCATCGACGATCGCCGACCCGACGTTGAGCTGCGCGGGTCCGGGCAGCACGACATTGTTCGCGCGCACGTTGATCGCCGCCGCCTGATATTTACCCGCAGCGGTCAGCCGGACGAGCCCGCCCAGCCCCTGTCCCGACGCGTTGAGCTGTCCGGTGAACGGCCCGGCCTCGCTCTGCACGATGCGCCCGTTAAAGCCGATCCCCGACAGGTCGCCGCGCTCGATATCGATTGTCAGCGGCCCCGACGCCAGCAGCAGCACGACATCGGCCGAAAGCGGGCCATAGTCGGTGTCGCCCGTCGCCGCGAGGCGGTAGCCGTTCGGCGCGCCGGTGATCCGCGCGACCAGATTGGCGAGGCCGATGCCAAGCCCCGGCCGTTCGGCGGTGACCACCGCGCGCGGATCGCTGATCGTTCCGGCGAGCTGGATGCCCACCGGACCATAGTCGGTCGAATGCGCCCGCGCCGCGAGCTGAATCTGGCCGTTCGGCGCATAGCTGCCCTGCCCGCCGGTGACGCGCAGCCGCGGCGCTGTCATTCGCAGATTGGCGAAGCGGATGACACCGTCGGTGCCATAGCGGACATCGCTCGATGCCGTCGCATTGCCACCGAGGAAATCGCGCACCCCCGAATTGAACAGCCGCGTCGACCGCGCGCGCACCCGGCCGGCAATCTCGAACCCGCCGTTCGGCGCAGTCTTCAGATCGGCGTCGGTGTCGATATCGAAAATACCGACGCTTTCGATGCGGTAATCGTTGATCCGCCCGTCGATCGCGCCGGTGTAGAAGCCCTTGTTCAGGTCGGCGATGATGATCGCCTTGGCGTCGATGCGCGGCGAACGCAGCCGCAGATTGTCGCTGAGGATCCGGCCGCCCGCATAGGCCAGATCGCCGTCGAGCCGTACCTGCACCAATGTCCCGCCGGCCACGGTATCGAGCCCGCGAATCCGCGCGGCGCGCCCGGCGACGGGAATGATAATCTGGTCGGCGTCGACCCGCGCCTTGCCCGCCAGGCTCAGCGTCTCGACGACGATGTCGTTGACCGCGAGGCTGTTGGCGTTCGCCTGATATTCGACCGTCGGCAGCGCGAATGCCCCGTCGAGCTTCGCGGTCGCGCGCAGGCCGTTCGCGCGCACCGCGGGCGCAATGGCGCCCGGCCGCAGAATATTGACCGCAAGTTGCAGCCCGTCGTAGCGGCTATTGCCCATATCGATACCGCCGCTGATCCCCAGCCGCGCCGCGTCGGACGCCAGCCGCCCGTCAATCGCCGCCTTGCGATCCTGAAGCCGCGCGGTCAGGTCGATCGCGGTTTCGCTGCCCAATATTTCGGCGGCGGGGCCCGTCAGCAGCCGCGACGCCTGCGCCGTGCCCTTGACAGCGAAGGTCCCGTCGCGCGCGGTCAGCGCCAGCCGGGCCAGCGGCGCGGCGCCGAGATTGGCGGTCAGATTGCCGTTCCACGCCTTCCAGTCGCCGCGCCCGTCGAGTTTCGCGGTCAGCGGCTCCTTGAACCCGCCCATCGCCGCGAGCACGCCGCCCTGCGGGGCATTGACGTCGAGCGTCATCGCGAGCCGGTTCGCCTCGGGCACCGCATCGAGCAGCAGCTTCAGCGTGTCGCCCTTCGCCTTGGCGCCGATCGTCTCGGCATCGGCGGTCACCTGCGCGCGCCGGTCGGCGATCGCGATCTTGCCGTTCAGCCGCGCTTCCTGCCGCTCGCCGGCGACCGCAGGCTCGAAGACGAAACGGTCGACCCGCAGCATGCCGACGTCGATGTCGATATCGGGGAGCAGCGGCTCGCCGGTGTCGGGCACCGGCTTGAACGCCGGAATCCGCTGCATGGTGATCGTCTTCGCGGTCGCCGAGCGGACGTCGACATGGTTCGCCAGATAGCGCAGCGGCCGCCAGTCGACCTTGAGCTCAGGCGAGGCGAGGAAGACGCCCTTGGGATCGGACAGCGTGAAATCGCGGATCGTCATCGCGCTGAACAGCGACCCGTCGAGCCGGCCGATGCCGATCTTCATCCCGTTTTCGAATTCATATTTCTCGATCTGGGTGACGACGAACCGCCGCCCGGCGTCGCTGTTCAGCCCGACGAGAAACAGCGCGAAGAGCAGGATGAGTCCGAGCAGCGCCAGCCCGATCCAGCGCAGGATACGCAGCGGCCAGGATGGCGGCGCGCTCTTCTCTTCCACGACGATCTCGGGCGCGTCGTCGGCCATCAGAATGCCTGCCCGATCGAGACATAGACGGCGACCAGCGCCTCGCCCGGCTTGCGGCCGATCGGGGTCGCGATGTCGAGGCGCATCGGGCCGAAGTTCGTATAATAGCGCGCGCCGAGCCCGGCACCGAAGCGCAGGTTGGAGAAGGTCGGGGTCGATCCGCGATAGACCTGCCCGGCGTCAACGAAGCCGACGATGCCGAAATTGCCGAATCGATAGCGCGCCTCGAACGCCGCCTCGTTGACGCTGCGTCCCCCGATCGGGTCGTTGTTGGGGTCCTTGGGCCCCAGTTCCTGATAACCATAGCCGCGCACCGAGCCGCCGCCGCCCGCATAAAAGCGCCGCGACGGCGCGAGCCGCTCGCGCGCGGCGCCGAGGATCGACCCGACGCGGACGCGACCCGCGAGCACGATGCTGTCCGTTACCGGATAATAGCCGCTCGCGTCGATGCGCAGTCGGCCATAGGGTGAGAAGCGGCCCGCGAGCGATCCCTCGGGCTGGACCAACGTCGTCACCCGGAACCCCTTGGTGGGATCGAGCAAACTGTCGGTGCGATCGATCCCGACCTGACCCGTCAGGCCGAGGATGGTATAGAAATCGCGGTTGCGGCGGCCGAGGTCGAAATCATAGTCATCCTCGCTCGTCGCGATGAGCTCGGCGCCATAGGCATAGGTCAGCTTCTTCTGCCAGATCGGGGTCGAATCGCGGCTGACGCGGAAGCCGACGCGCCCGGTCAATGCTTCGAATGCATTATAATTGCTGCGTGTTGCCTCGGCGACGAGTTCGAACGTGCGGTCGCGCTTGCCGGCGTTCGAGCGGCGGAAAGTCGCGCCGATACCCTGCTCCTGCGTGCCGATGACGGCGCGGCCGATCAGCGCGCCTTCGGGCGGGAAGAGGTTGCGGTGGGTCCAGCTTCCCTCCAGCCTGATGCCCTCGCCCGTTCCGTAACCCGCGCTGGCGGCCAGGGTACGCGGGGGTCCCGCATCCTGCGTCACCAGCATCGTCACATATTCGGTGTCGTCGCCCGCGCTTTCGCCCGTCGCCTGCGGCTCGGCGGCGATGCTCGAGAACAACCCGGTCGCGACGAGCGCTTGCCGCAAATCGTCGACCTTGCGACTGTCGTAGAGGTCGCCGCGCTTGAAACGCGACAGCACCTCGACATGTTCGGCATCGAAGGCCAGGTCGCCCTTGGTCTCGATCCCGCCGAAGCGCGATCGTTTGCCGATCTCGACCGGCAGCGTGTAGACCGCGTCGCCGGTCGCACCGTCGAGCAATATGTCGCGCTGCCCGACCTTGGCGAACGGATAGCCCTCTTCGGGCAGCTTGAGCGCGATCGCTGCCTCGGCGCCCTGGACCCGCTGGGCGACGATCGGCTCGCCGATCGCCAGCGGGAAATTATCGTTGATCAACCCTGGCGGCACCGTCGCCGCGGCGTTGATGACGATGTCGGAGAAGGTATAGCGCTTTCCCGGGGTGACATCGATCACCGCGACGATCGGGCCGCGGTTGCCCCGGTTGGCCTCGCCGCTCGCCGCCCCGCGCGCGGCGCCCGCCTTGCCGTTCCCGCTATCGGCGGGCTGCGGCGTCCGCTCGATCCGCGTCGCGACCACTGCGTCATAATAGCCCTCGGACGCCAGGACGCGCTGCATCAGTTCGCCGTCGGCGCTCAGCCGCGCGCGGACCATCGCGGCATTATCGGCCTTGCCGTCGCCGCCGTAGAGCGCCGACAGGTCGCCGAACAGATCGGCGAGGTCGACGTCGGTCGAATCGTCGGCGGGCGCAAGGCCGTTGACCTGCACCGTATAGGCGACGGCCCGGTTGGCATCGGCATCCTCGGCTTCTGCAAAGACGACGGGCTCGACATTGAAATTCTCGAGCGGCGGCAGCGGTGCGGCGAGTTCGGTGTCGGTGATCGGCGCATCGCCGATGACTTCGACGCTGTCGCCGTCCGCCAGCGCGGGCACGGGGACGCCGCCGACCTCGGGCGGCTGCGCCTCGATGGTCGAGGTCACAGCCGCATCGCCAGGCTTCTTCGTCGCTTCGGCCGCCTGGCGCTTTTCGAATTCAGCCATCGATTCGAGCGGCCGGTCGAGTTCGGGATCATCCTCGGCGCTGATCGCGGGAATGGCCTTCTGAAACTCTTCATCGCCGATGATCGGCGCCACTTCGGGTAGTTGCACGTCGGGCGGGGGCGGGCTCGGGACCGCTATCGGACTGTTATCTTGCGCCTCCAGCGTCGGCACGACACGCGGCGGCTCGACCTGCTGCGCTGCGGCAGAGCCGGCCCAGGCGACACATAGAAACGATGTCGAGACGATCAATAGCCCGCGCAGGCGCGGAATCCGGCACCGATGCAATTGACAAGGTTTTTCAGAATTTTGCATCTGTCACAGCCGATCGCGCACTTGTGGCCTCGGCAGCGCGGCGGCGCAACCGGATTTTACGGGGAAACCTGTCCCGAGGGGTGCTTATTGCGATAGGTCGATCCCCTGCCCGGCCGCTGACCATGGTTCCAACGAGCCTGACCGGCTCAGGTTCCGCAAAAGGTTCGATACGGGCCCGAATCTTCGGGGGCGGGTTCGGCAAACGCCTCGCACCCGGCACGCACCGCATAGGGATGGCGCACGACGTCGAGCAAAGCCGTCCACGGTGCCATGTCGCCTGCTTCGGCGGCGGCGAGCGCGGCTTCGACCATATGGTTGCGCGGAATATAGAGCGGGTTCACCGCGTCCATCGCCGCAGCGCGCAAGGCCGGACCGGTGGTTTCGCGCTCGAGCTGCGCCCACCAGCCGGCGATCCACGGCGCCATCGCGTCGGGATCGGGCAGCAAGGCTTCCATCATCGCCGCATCGCCGCGCAGCAGCATCGCGAGGGCGCGAAAGAAGGAGGTGAAATCGACGCGCAGCCGTTCGAGTTCGTCGAACAGGCCATCGATCAGCTCGGCATCGGCGTCGTCAGCGTTGGCGAGGCCAAGCTTCGTCCGCATCCGCGTGAACCACGCCTCGCGAAAACGATCGGGAATCGCCGTCACCAACGCCTTCGCCCGCTCGACATCGGCGGGATCGACGGCGTTGATTGCGGGTAGCAGGGCTTCGGCGAAGCGCGCCATGTTCCAGTGCAGGATCTGCGGCTGGCGGCCATAGGCATAGCGGCCATTGGCGTCGATCGAACTGAACACCGTGTCGACCGCAAAGCGGTCCATGAAGGCGCACGGACCATAATCGATCGTTTCGCCGCTGATCGCGACATTGTCGGTGTTCATCACGCCATGGATGAAACCCACCCCGAGCCAGTGCGCGACAAGATCGCACTGCAGGCCGATGACGCGATCGAGCAGCGCCAGATGCGGGTTTGCCGCATCGGCAAGCTCGGGAAAATGGCGGCGGACGGTATAATCCGAAAGCCGGACGACATGATCGGCCCCGAAATGCGCGGCGAAGAACTGGAAGGTGCCGACGCGGATATGGCTGCTCGCGATGCGCGTCAGCACCGCGCCGGGATGCGCGCGTTCGCGCTGGACGCGGTCGCCGGTCGCCACCGCCGCGAGTGCCCGCGTCGTCGGGACCCCCATCGCCGCCATTGCCTCGGACACCAGAAACTCGCGCAGCACCGGGCCGATCGCCGCCTTGCCGTCACCGTTGCGCGAAAAAGGCGTCGGTCCCGATCCCTTGAGCTGGATATCGAAGCGCTTGCCATCGGGCGCCACAACCTCGCCGAGCAACAGCGCGCGGCCGTCGCCGAGCTGCGACGAAAAATGGCCGAACTGGTGCCCCGCATAGGCGAGCGCGATCGGATTGGCGCCGCCGGGAGGCTCTTGTCCCGAAAAAACACGCGCCAGTTGCTCGTCACCGGCATTCGCAACGTCCAGCCCGAGCGATGCGGCGAGCGAATGATTGAAGACCAGCAACGCCGGCGCCGCCGGCACCGCAGCCTCGGCGGGCGCATAAAAGCCTTCCATCGCATCGTGGAAACTGTTGTCGAACGCGATATCCATGTCCGGCTCCTTGGCGGTCTATGTCGAGCCTGTTCGCCGCGATTGCAAGCGAACTCCCCGCCCGCCAGCCCATCCGCGAATGTGCAGACTATGCGCTTGGTCACAGCTTGGCCGCGGCCGACCTCATATTGTTACGGCAGGGTGCGACTTCAAAGTGTCCTTTATTTGAATTTATGGTCGGCGGCTTGGATCGTTTTGCGTCGCAGCGAGTTTAGGCGCCGCGGAGGGTGTTTCGCCATGCAGCGGAAGTTAATTGTTAGTTATTGAACTATTTTGCGACCCTGTTTATGAAGCCGCCGTTGTTCGTCGTGAACTTACGTCGATTGAACGCAGGGTCGCCGCAGGGAAATATCCCTGCAATCTGCTATACTTTAACCCGCGCCTTGTGGCGGGGGCCATAGAAAGCGGTTGGCGATAGAATGATTCGAACTGATGATCGGTGGCGCGACCTGCGCGCGAAAATACTGGCATTCGTGGTCGACCGGTCGCGTGTCCAGCGTCAGATAGCGGCCGTCGCGATCGACGGATTTCTGTGCGTCGTGGCGGTGTGGATCGCCTTTTCACTGCGGCTCGGCGTATGGGAACTTGCTTCGCCGCCGATCCTGTCCTTCGCGGCCGTGGCGTTGCTGGTCTGGTATCCGATCGCATGGAAAACGGGTGTCTACCGTTCGCTGATCCGCTTTTCCGGCGCGCGCACGATCGGCGATCTGGCCATCGCCTGCGCGCTGCTGTCATTGCCCCTGTTCGTCGTCTGCTTCATATTCCGCCTGCCCGATGTTCCCCGGACGCTGAGCATCCTGCATCCGATCATCTTTCTCCTGCTGCTCGGGGCAAGCCGTATCGCGATACGTTTCGTCCTGCTCGACCTTTTCAAGGTGGTGTCGGTCAATGCGCGCCGCGTCGTCGTTTACGGCGCCGGCCGCGCGGGCCAGCAGCTCGCCCTGTCCCTTCGGCATGAATCGCAGGTTCATCTCGTCGGTTTCATCGACGATGATCTGCGCCTCGACGGCCAACGCCTCGACGGCGTTCCGGTCTTCGGTGCCAACCGCCTGCAGACCCTGCTCGAAGGAACCGAGATCGACGAAGTGCTGCTCGCCATTCCCAGCGCATCGCGCGCGCGGCGCCGCGAGATCATCGAGACGCTGCAAGGCGAAGAAGTCTATGTCCGGTCGCTACCGAACCTGACCGGCATCATCGAGGGATCCGTGACGGTCAACGATCTGCGCGAAATCCAGATCGAAGAGCTCCTCGGACGCGAAACCGTGGCGGCCAACCAGCTGCTGATGAGCCGCACGACCGCCGGAAAGATCGTCCTCGTATCGGGCGCCGGCGGCTCGATCGGCAGCGAACTGTGCCGCCAGATCGTGCGGTGCCGCCCTGCCCGCCTCGTGCTGCTGGAGCAGTCCGAATATGCGCTCTATGCCATCGAGCAGGAGTTGATCGAATTGATGCGTGAATTGCGCATCGACGTGCCGCTGGTGCTGGAGCTTGCCAGCGCGTCCGAACGCTCGTCGATGAACCGCATCTACAGCTATCATCGCCCCGAAACCGTCTTTCACGCCGCCGCATACAAACATGTCCCGTTGGTGGAAGCGAACCCGATCTCGGGACTGCGCAACAACATTATGGGGACACTGCACAGCGTCGCCGCGGCTGAAGCGGTGGGCGTCGCCAATTTCATCCTGATCAGCACCGACAAGGCGGTGCGGCCGACCAATATCATGGGGGCATCGAAACGCGTGTGCGAGCTGATCCTGCAGGCGCGCGCCGAGCGGCCCGAGGTGAAGACGGTTTTCAGCATGGTGCGTTTCGGCAATGTGCTGGGATCGAGCGGATCGGTCGTGCCGCGCTTCAAGGCACAGATTGCGGCGGGCGGGCCCGTCACCCTCACCCATCGTGACATCACCCGCTATTTCATGACCATTCCCGAAGCGGCGCAACTGGTCATCCAGGCGAGCGCGATGGCCAAGGGCGGCGAAGTGTTCGTGCTCGATATGGGGCAGCCGGTGCGTATCTTCGATCTGGCGACCAGCATGATTCACCTCTCCGGCCTCAGCGTGCGCTCCGCGGAAAATCCCGATGGTGATATTCAGATCGTCGAGACCGGACTACGCCCCGGCGAGAAGCTTTACGAAGAATTGCTGATCGGCGACAATCCCGAGAAAACAAACCACCCCCGCATCATGCGCGCCCGCGAAGGCTTGTGGCCATGGGAAGACCTTGAGCGCGAGTTGCAATCGCTCGACACGACGATCCGCGTGAGCGGCGACAGCGTCGAAGCGGTGCAGACGATCAGTGGCCTCGTACCCGAGTTCGCGCCCGATGCCGGATGGGTCGAACGCCTCGCGGCGAACAAGCGCTAACGAAGGGCGCACACCGGAAAACGTTGACAACATCGCTACGCGATGATTTTCCGCCCGCGACCTGACCTGTCGGCCCGACGTTCTGCCTGAAAGCTCCCATGACCATCGAGACATCCAATCGCTACGATTTCATTGTGACGGGCGCGTCGGGCGATGTCGGTCGCCATCTCGTACCGGCCCTTGCCCGGCGAGGCGGCCGGATACTTGCCGTGGATCCCAATCCAGACTCGCTGCGCACGCTTTATGAAGGCGTGACCAGCGTCGCTATCGCGGATTATGAAGCTCTTGCCGACGAAATCGACTGCGATACACTGATCCATCTCGCCGCGGGTCACGATGACCAGGCCCGCTCGCCGGACGATTTCGCGGCGTGGATTGGCGAACAATTTAATCGCATGAACGGACGCCGGTTCATCAACATCGCATCGATCCGATCACTCGATGATGATGATAATTCGCCGCAGGCGGTGAGTGAGGCCGTGGCTCAACGGCGGATCGCCGAATTTGTCGGAGACAGGCTTGACCAGGTCCATATCGGCCATTTGCATAGCAAGGGATATTATGGCGAAAAGCTGGGTTTCCTGAATGGCACGGGCGCGATCGGCGCGATGGCATTCGCCCTATTCAAGGCCCTGAAACCGACCACGTCCGTGCCAAGCCTCGCCGATTATGCAGCCGGCGCCGCGAACATGCTGCCGGTGCCGGGAATTCTCACCGACGATCTTTTGCGCTCGCGCATCTATCGCACGGTCACGCGCATGCTCGACATAGCGGTCGCGGTCGGCATCCTGTTGGTGCTGATGCCGTTGCTCGCCATCCTCTGGGTAGCAATCCGGGCAGATAGTCCTGGCCCGGCTATCTTCAAGCAGTCGCGGATCGGCAAGGCACAAGCGGCCTTCACCCTCTATAAATTTCGTACCATGAAGCGCGATACCGCCAATGTCGGGACGCACGAAGTGGGCGTCAGCGCGGTGACCAAGATCGGCAAATTTCTCCGCGCGACCAAGCTCGACGAACTGCCGCAAGCGATCAACCTGCTGCGCGGCGAAATGACGCTTGTCGGGCCACGCCCCTGCCTGTTTTCCCAGCGTGAGTTGATCGACGCACGCGAAGCGGTCGGAGTCTTTTCCCTGAAACCAGGCATTACCGGCTATGCGCAAATCCGCGAAATCGACATGAGCCGCCCACAGGAATTGGCCGTGAGCGATTATACCTATATGAAGCTGCAATCGCTCGCCCTGAACCTTCGGATCATCATCCAGACTGGCCTGGGGCGCGGAAGCGGGGATCGGGTCGTCACGACGCCCGCTTAGAGCCTGCCGCTGGCATCCCGGCGTGCGTAGCCTCGTCTTAAGCCAGAAGCCCGGGTCGGCTCCGCACTCACCCTCAAGGCTTAGCTATTGGCCTGATCATTATACGTCCAATCCGGCACGAGTTTTCCAGGATTGAATAATTGGGCGGGATCCATCGCACGCTTGATTGCGGATAACATGGAAAGGCGCGCTGGCGGACCGAGGCGTTCCAGTTCCTCGCGTTTCATTTGTCCGATGCCGTGCTCGGCCGAAATCGAACCGCCACTGGCGACGACAAGATCATGAACATATGCGGTAACCAGCGGGGCTTGTTCGGCATACCATTTCGCAGGATCGGCGCCGACCGGCGCGCGAACGTGGAAATGAACGTTACCGTCTCCCAGATGCCCGAACGCCGACGCTTCCGTTCCCGGAAAGCGGGCCGCCAGTTCCGCCGCGGCTTCGACCATGAATTTCGGCATCAAATTGATCGCAACGGAAATATCGTGCTGGGTTGCGGGGCCTCGCGCTTTCTCGGCCTCCGACAAGGATTCCCGAATGCGCCAGAAATCGTTCGCCTGTGCTTCGCTCGTCGCAATGGCCGCGTCATCGAATAATCCATCGTCGAAGCCGGCGGCGAGCACGCGTTCCATCACGGTCCGGGGAGATTCTGCGATCGGACTGGTAGCGCAGGCTTCGATCAGAACATTCCACGGGTGAAGGCGCGACAAAGGATTTCTGGTGCCGGGAATATGTTTCAAGACCAGGCTGAGGCTATCCTCCGGGACGATCTCGAAGCTTTCGACCTGCGTTGTTTCGGCTTCGAACACGCGAAGAAGGCGCAACGCTTCCTCGGGGCTCGACATCCCGACCCAGGCCACGCAGCGATCGGTAACCGCGGGTACCAGTTCGAGCGTCGCGGCGGTAACGACGCCTAGCGTGCCCTCTCCCCCGATCAGCAATTGATTGAAATCATAACCGCGATTGTCTTTTTTCAGTGCAGACAGGCCGTGGTAAACCTGCCCGTTGGGCAGCACCGCTTCGATGCCGGCCACCAGGCGGCGCATCGTTCCGAACCGCAGGACCTGCGTTCCGCCGGCATTTGTCGAAACCAGCCCGCCGACGGTCGCGCTGCCGCGCGCACCGAGCGAGAGCGGAAAGCGGCGTCCCGCCGCATCCGCTGCCGCGTGCAGATCATCGAGAATTACGCCGGCTTCCGCGACGACCTTATTGTCTTCCAGCGAAAGTTCGCGGATCCGTTTCATGCGGCGCAGCGACAATATCAACGCGCTTCCGTCGGCGGGCGGTGTCGCACCGCCAACCATGGATGTGTTGCCGCCCTGCGGAACCAATGGGACACCGAGTTCGCCGGCACGGATGACAATCGCTTCGACTTCCGCCGTGTTTTCCGGCGCCAGAATAGCCGGAGCCGCTCCCCAATAGCGTCCACGCCAGTCGCGGATCCACGGGGCGATCATATCGGGATCCACGATGGCCGCAGCCTTCCCGAAACGGGCAAGGACTTCTTCCACGAGTTGCGCCTGACCAGGAGTCACTGTCGTCTCGCTAGCATTGTTTCGCTCCATCGGCACCGGCACTGATCACAAGGGCAACCCAGATTGCGCAGCGCCTGATTTCTCTCAATTTTCCGAAAGATTTACCGCCTGCAAAATGGCCCGGCCGTAAGCGGTGTTCTTGAATTTTTCTCCCAGCGCCCGCGCTTGATCAGCCGTAATGAAACCCATCTGGTAGGCAATTTCCTCAAGGCACGCGATCTGAATACCTTGACGATGCTGAAGGGTGCGCACGAATTCCGATGCTTCGAGCAGGCTGTCGTGCGTTCCGGTGTCCAGCCAGGCATATCCCCGCCCCATTTGCTCGACGAACAATTCTCCCGCCTCCATATACAGGCGGTTCAGGTCGGTAATTTCCAGCTCTCCGCGGGGAGACGGGGCCAAATTCGCCGCAAAATCGACAACGCGGTTGTCATAGAAATATAAGCCGGTGACGGCGCAATTGCTTTTCGGTTGCGCCGGTTTTTCTTCGATAGATATGGCCCGGCCATCCTTATCCAGTTCGACGACGCCGTAGCGCTCCGGATCTTCGACGCGATAACTGAACACCGTGGCGCCCTTTTTGCGCGCGGCGGCATTGGCAAGCAGGTCGGAGAGATTGGCGCCGAAGAAAATATTGTCGCCAAGCACCAGCGCGACCTCGTCCTCGCCGATAAAATCGGCGCCGAGGATGAAGGCCTGCGCCAGCCCCTCGGGCCGCGGCTGCTCGACATACTGAATCGATAATCCGATGGATGCGCCGTCCCCGAACAACCGCTGATAATTGCCGAGATATTCGGGCGAAGAGATGATCAGAATATCGCGGATGCCGGCCAGCATCAGAACCGAGAGCGGATAATAGACCATCGGCTTGTCATAGACCGGCAGCAACTGCTTGTTGACGGCCAGGGTGGCGGGATACAGACGCGTACCGGACCCGCCGGCCAAAATAATACCCTTCACTTGGAAGCTCCAATCAGTTCATCAAGAATGCCGCCCAATGCTTCCGGCCATGGTCGTGGCTGAATTCCATAAGCGAGCTTAATCGCGCTTGTGTCCAGCGACGAACGGGCCGGGCGCCGCGCGGGGGTCGGATATTCGCTGGTGGCGATGGCCTCGACGTCGGCTCGCACACCCCCCCGCATTGCCGACTGACGGAAAATTTCGCTCGCGAATTCGGCCCAGCATGTCTCGCCGCCGTTGCTGAAATGAAAGGTTCCAGACGGCGCCTGGGCATCGTTCGCAAGACGAATGGCAATCTTCATGAGCGCCTCGGCCAGATCGGCCGCACCGGTCGGGCTGCCCCACTGGTCGCCGACGACACGAATATGATCGCGGTCCCCCGCAAGGCGTAACATCGTCTTGACGAAATTCTGGCCGTGGGCGCTCACCACCCACGATGTTCGCACGATCGCATGGCGGCCACCGGCCGTCCGGACCGCAAGCTCGCCGCCAAGTTTCGAAGCGCCATAAACGTTGAGCGGGGCGACAGGATCGTCCACGACCCAGGCGCCCTGCTTGTCGCCCGGAAATACATAGTCGGTGGATATATGGACCAGCGGAATATCCGCATCCGCACATCCAGAGGCGAAGGCGGCCGGCGCCAAGGCGTTGATCGCCCATGCCGAAACCACATCATGCTCCGCTTTATCGACCGCCGTATAGGCGGCGGCATTGATCACGGCCGCCCATTTGCGCGAAGCGAGCATCGCGGCGATTGCCTCCGGATTGCCCAGATCGAGTGCATGGCGCCCGACGGCAACGACCTCCCAATCCGATGGCCAGGGGCAGCGCTGCAACTCGGTGCCGACCTGCCCGTCAGCGCCGGCAACCAAAATGGCTCGACGATCCGCCATGATCAGGCCGCCAGTCCCCGGCGGTCGGCAGCTTGGCTTTTTTCCACGATGGGACGCCACCAGTCCTCATTGGCCAGATACCACTCGATCGTCTTGCGAATTCCGGTTTCGAAGGTTTCGGCCGGCGTCCAGCCAAGTTCATCGCGGATGCGGCTGGCGTCAATTGCATAGCGCTTGTCATGACCCGGCCGGTCGGCGACATAAGCGATTTGCTCCGCATAGCCGACGCCGTCGGCCCGCGGTCGCAACTCATCGAGAATGGCGCAAACGATGCCCACGACCTCGATATTCTGCTTTTCGTTGTTTCCGCCGATATTATAGGATCGGCCGGGCTTACCGGTTTCAAAAACCGTCTGCAGGGCGCGAACATGGTCCTCGACGAACAACCAGTCGCGAACCTGGTCCCCCTTTCCGTACACCGGCAGCGGGGCGCCCGCGAGCGCCTTGGCGATCATCAGCGGGATCAGCTTCTCGGGGAAATGATAGGGGCCGTAATTGTTCGAACAATTGGTGATCAACACCGGCAAGCCGAAGGTATGTCCCCAGGCATTGACCAGATGGTCCGACCCCGCTTTCGACGCGGAATAGGGGGAACGCGGGTCATAGGGCGTCTCTTCGGTAAAGAGGCCGTTTTCACCCAGCGAGCCATAGACTTCGTCCGTCGAAATATGATGGAACCGGAACGCGTCCTTTGCGGCGCCGGTCAGACCTTGCCAATAGTCCCTGGCCTCCGCCAGCATCGTGTAGGTGCCCACCAGATTGGTTTGAATGAAGGCGCCCGGCCCGTCGATCGAGCGGTCAACATGGCTTTCGGCAGCCAGATGCGTCACAATTTCAGGACGGAATTCCAGCATCGCGTCGCGCACGGCGGCAGCATCGCAAATATCACCCTGTACGAAACGGTAACGATTGCTCGACGCGACACGTTCCACCGTAGACAATGTCCCCGCATAGGTCAGCTTGTCGTAGTTCAGAACCTCATGATCGCTATGATCGATAAGATGACGGATCATGGCCGAGCCGATGAAGCCGGCACCACCGGTTACCAAGATGCGCATATGCTATCCTTCAGATGAGGGGCGCCAAAGGTTCGCCGTTATAGGCGAAGGGACTGTCGAATTCCGCGAGGCTTGGGTGAAGCTGGTCTTTGGCGCTTAATTCCGGGATTGTGCCGGCCGGCATCGGCCAGTCGATCCCGATCGCCGGGTCGTTCCACAACACGCCGCCATCGTGGCTGGGCGCGTAGGTGTCGGAGCATTTATAGACGACTTCACAATCATCCTCGAGCGTAAGAAATCCATGCCCGAACCCGATCGGGACAAAGAGCTGGAAGCCGTTTTCCGCGCTCAGTTCGGCTCCGACCCAATTTCCGAATGTCGGCGAATCCTTGCGCAAATCGACCGCCACATCGAAAATCCGGCCCCGGATACAGCGCACGAGCTTGTCCTGCCCACGTGGCGGCGTCTGGAAATGCAGGCCGCGCAAGGTGAAACGGGCCGCCGACATGGAGTGATTATCCTGCACGAACCGGCAATCGATTCCCCGCTCGGCAAATACCGGTTCCGAATAGACTTCGGTGAACCAACCGCGCGCATCGCCATGCCGCGTCGGACGGATGAGTTGCACCGGACCGAAAGAATGATTCATGTTATCAAAGCCCTATCCGGCGCCTGCAACTGGCAAATCGTCTCATGAGAGACAATCATGTCGGTTTCGTGCCACGCGCAGGCCGAAACGTCCGCAATCGACGCGCCCGATAGCGCATCGTTCGGCCAAGACCAACCCGAATTGGAAACGGATCGGCCATCATGACGATGAAGCGCCCTCCGATCGGGAGAAGGCGCGAATCCGCCACCATATAAACAGAAGATAACCCGCATATAGGAGTGACGAAAAAATGCTGAACACCACGTCAAACGACAGGGCGGTGATGAAGGTCAGGGCCCCCGCCAGGACGCCGACGCGCAGCACATCATAGATCAGAAACTCTTTTTCTTTTCGCAGCGGCGTCCTGATCGTCGCCACGGTATTCACGCCGACCTGCCCGATCGTTACGATGGCGAGCAGGAAGATCATCTGCGGGTTCGAAATCTGCAAGAACTTGTTTGCCGAAAACAATACGGCAATCGCGACAATCATGATGACGATATACGTCGCCACGCTCCGCCCGATCGCGTTCTTGGTCAGCGCCCATAACGCTCTCGACGGATTGGGATCGTCGCGTTCCAGCCGGAATGCATCGACCAGATAAGTATGGCCATAAGCCTGCCGGATCAGCGTGATCGGCCCCGTCAGCAGACGCATGACGAAGCCGAAATCAGCGACGAAGCCGGGCGATTGCGTCGCGGAGGCCAGCAATATGGCCAAGTTGGCATAGATATTGTTCACCAACGTCGACAGCGTCAGCGACAGGCTGCGTTTCCAGACCGATAGCGTCGGGAAATGAATCCCGGGCCGCCCGTCCGTCCGCGCTATCGCGTAAAACCACCACAAGAGGACGGGCACCGAGACGCCTGCCGCATAAAAAATGAACAGATGATCGTGGCCGAAATCGCTCCAGGCGACGAGCGCCGTTCCGACGAGTGCCGCCGCCTGAACCGCGCGGGTGACCAGCAACGCGCCCAACCGCTCAAGCTGTACGCAGAGGAAAGTCTGTGCCTCGATCAATCCGAAGCCGAGTGCCAGCAAGATTGCCATCGGCGACATCATGACCGCCGGACCCGCTTGCCAGGAGATTGCCCAAAGCGCCGCCCCGACAAGGCCGAGCATCAGAATCGCAAAGACGAGAATCGAGATCAACGATTCACGGTCGACACGATTCCGTTCCTGAAACAACAGCAGTTCGAGCCGGAATGTTGCCACCGATCCGACGATCGATGCCCAGGACAACTGCGTCATGAAAAAGGCGAAGTTCACCTCCGACAGACGCGGCTTCAGAATGAGAAGCGCCAGAAAGCTCGCGCCTTGCAGCGCAAGGCTCCCCAAAACCAGCGACGACGATCTCGACCAGACGCGCGACAGCAGCTTAGACATCAAACCGGACCAACCGCGTCGTCAGGCAAAATATATGGGATTATGATAGGCTTTCGCCTCATCGAGCCGGCGATAATGCTCCATATCGCGCGAACCGATCTGACCTGCTTTCTGTGCAACGAAAATGGCACCATCCGGCACCTCGCCTGCCACCACGGCACCGGCCCCGATGATCGCACCATCGCCGATGCGGGCGCCAGGCAGGATGGTTACATTCGCCCCAACCCACACGTTACGCCCGATGGCGACCGGGCGATATAGATTGGTGTGGTCGAAGGGCAGTTCGTCACCGCCATAGTTGTGATTGCGCGCGTAGATGGTCACGTTTTTGGCGAAGATCGTGTTATCGCCGATCGATACGCCGCCCTCGCACACCCAATAGGCGCCGACATTGATATGGACATTGTCACCGATCTCAAGCTCCGCCACATGAGCGAAGCGTCCATAGCCTGCGAGGAAAACCGATCCGCATCTTGCGGCTTTGGCCTGGATATAGCTTTTCAGCGACCAGCCCCAATAATAGCCCACAAGCTTTTCGATCACCCGGTTGAGAAGGTGAAACGCAACCCCGATCCGATAGACTAACCGCATTGGCTTCTTCGCTTCCTATGTTTCCAGCCGGCGCGCCGGCGCCGAATCCGGCAGACTTTCAAACAGCGACACGAGCCTGCCGGCATTGTCGGTAACCGAAAAATCGCTCCGCGCTGTCCGGGAAATACGCACCCGCTCTCGCGATTGCCGCAACAACGTCGCAACCTGGTCGGCGGTCGGGCCGGTCGCCGGATCGTAAGCGACGCCGGCATCACGGGAAATCGCATAATCGCGCGCGCCCCCGCAAAAATGGTTGACCAGCAACGGCAGCCCTACCGCAAGATACTCGGCCGTTTTCGTAGCAAAAACCGGCTCGGCCAGCTCGCGTTCGAATTCATTTGCCGGCGTGCGGTAGCTGAGCACCGATATATCGGCATTCTGCAATAGCTGGATCGTTTCAGCCGGCGATTCCGCCGATGTAAAGCTGATCGCATCCGCGAGGCCATCCAGGCCTTCGGCTGCCAGACCGGCCCGCAGCTGGGCATGGGCCGATTTGGTGATCACCAGCAAGCGCGCGTTCGGGCAGTGCCGCCGGAAACCGGCGAACGCAGCCCATAAATTGCGCGGGTCGTGCCAGGTTCCTTCGTGAAGATATCCGGCATAGGCAAGAAGCGGCGCCCCGGCATCCAGACGCGACACATCGGCGATGCGCGCCTCGTTCAGATGATCGACTTTGGCGTTGAGATGGATCAGCGCCGTTTTGCGCGCGCCCAGCCGGTCATAATGATCCTGCATCGGCTTTGACACGGCGTTGGAAACATCCGCTGTGGCCAATATCTGCTTTTCCTGTTCCTTCCAGAACCGGTAGGCATCCGACTCTCTGGACCAGCGACCGGAAATACATGCCTCGTCGGGCATCAACGATCGGGCATCGAACACCACTTTGATATCCAGTCCATAATGTTCCCGGACCCGCAGCGCGAAGAGCGCCGCGACATAGGAGCGGCACTGAATGACGTTGGCGCGATGGCGGCGAATTTCCTCTGCCAGAAAGGCATGATGTCCAAAAAAGAACAGCGGCAGTTCATGCGGCTTGGGATAGACGCCCACGGGCGGCACCGGAATCCGGCGCGTCCGGAAATTTTCGGCACCGATCCGGGCGCGAATCGCGGCCAGCTGGTGGCGATAACGCCATTTTTCGCGCACCATGCCCGAATGGATCAACGGATATCCAGCCACCAGCGCCGCATGTTCGACGCGAGGATGGTGTTGCAACGCGGCAACCACATCGACCACCTGCCCGCCATATACGGACGACATGCGCGGAACCTCGCCCCAAGTGAGATACAACAGGCGGATCATGCATTTTTCCCCGGCAAAGCCATCATCGCCAGAATGACCATGACTGCGAGGGATTCCTTGAAATCGCGCCGGAACGACCGCGCGTTGACGAGCAGCTTCCACCAATGGCGCAGGCGGGGCCGCCGGACATAATCGATGATGGGATTGGAGGCATCCGTCAGATCACCGACCATCAGGATATGCGAACGATACCATCCGTCGTTCACCAGGCTGAAGCGGGCCAGCCTGGCTCGAATGCCCTTTGCCGCGCCCACGACATTGCTTTCATGCTGCCGATAATCGAGCCCGGACACGTCATCGATCAGCCAGCGCTTCCCGCCCTCGCGGAAATATGCGTAGAACAGCCAATCGTGCCGATCCGCGATACGGAGTTTCCTGGGATCCGCCGAAGATAATTTTTCTCGCAAATAGGCGGCCTCCCGCACTGGAAAAACAAATGTATTCCCAGGCCCGGCGCTTTCGAACAGATGGTCCCAGCGCTGCTGCGGCTGGCTCTTCCGGATATACTGGCGCCGTCCGTCGGGCCAGAAGGCCGTTATGTCGGACGAATAAGCCGACAGGTTTCGCTGCCCGATGGCAGCAACCGCCCGCGCCAATTTTTCCGGCTCCCAGATGTCATCCTGATCCGCCAGCGCAACATAATCGAACCCGTCCCATTCCGCCTCTTTGACCAAGCGAAAGAAATTCAATCCCGCCGAACCGGAGGGACTGAAGGGAAGCAGCGTCAACCGGTCGCCCGCCGCCTTTTCGGCAATCGCGACCGTGCCATCGTTGGACCCATCATCCGAAAGGAAAATATGGGTCGCAACGCCCCGGCTCGCCACAATCGAGGCAATCTGTTCCCCAATCCAACCGGCGCCATTGTAACTGGCCAAAAGCACCGCCACGCGTGGAATGTCATGCATAAATTATTCTTGCCTGTATCAAATAAATAACATTCATCGCCACGCAATATGCGACATATTTCTTTGTATCACCTTCGGTTTCTACAAGAAAGTGAAGAACAAGAGGGACAATGAAAACATAATATCTGAAAGTTTGAATTGTCGGAACAAATAATATGACGATGAAATACGTAAATATAAAAGACAGGAAATATGCCATCATATCGGCATTTTTTCTCTTTTTAAACGCTCTCACCAATATCGTACCGAGAACCAGTATATAATCTATCCCGATTCCCAATATACTATTGGTCCCGCCAAGATAGACGAACGAAATAAGAAACAGACCTAAACTAAGTATGGGGGAATCATAATAGTTCTCAAGACTGCCGCTGATGTCCCCTACCGTTTGGCCGCTACCGAACAGGACTTCGAGCCCCTCGATATAAGGCCGACCTACCAGCGCGGCGATCGACACCAGAATGAAGACGGGCAAGGCCAGCCTCGGCTTCCACCGCATCGCGATCAGCGCGCCAAGGAATATGAACAATGAGACGAACGAGCGGTCGACAAATATCATTACCCCAGCCAGGGCAACATATGGAATAATGAACGACGACCCGATTACAGAGACAATGATAAACATTGAGACAATGCTAAAGAAAGCCTGCTGATTTACCCCGGTCGTATAAAATATTTGTGCCGGCCATATCAGAGATAGTGCGAATAAATTTCTAAGATACGGCTTTTTCCAAAGCAGAGATAAACATATAGCCGCCAAAATTACAACAAAACCGGCATTTATATATTTTAGAGTATAATAACACCCGCCATCACTCGTCATCCTGAAGAAAAACTGATTGGAAAGATAGGAGCCATCTGAAGTATATACATAGTTTACTATGCAATAATTCGTTGACAATCTTGACATAAGTTCAAGATATATATTGCTATCGATCCCGACTTGAGAAATCTTATATACTTCGTCTGGCCAATTTAAAGCAGGAAAAAAAATCGACCAGGCAAAAATCGCGATGAGAAATATGAAAAACAGGCGCAACGAAGAAATGGGGCGCGTTATCGCAAGATAATTCATGATGAAAAATCTTTGATCACTCCGGCTATCCGCGCGATATCGGATGCCTCCAGATAGGGATGCATGGGCAGACTTAAGACTTCTTGCGCCGCACGATCGCCATTGGGAAGGTGCGCAGAGGGCTGAGCGACGGCCGGTTGCCGATTCAGCGGTAGCGGATAATGGATGGCCGTCGGAATTTCCGCCGCATTCAGCTTGTCCTGAAGCTGGTCGCGGCCGGGCGTGCTAATGGTATATTGCGCCCACGCGCTCCGGCAATCCGGCTCGATCGCCTGCGAACGTACGTTCGCTCCGGCCAATTCGGCTGCATAAGTGTCGGCCACGCGCTGGCGCGCCTCGCATTCGTCATCCAGAATAGCGAGTTTGGGCAGCAGGATGGCGGCCTGGATCGTGTCGAGCCGCGAATTCACCCCGATGCGGACGTGGTGATATCGCTTTTCCTGTCCGTGACGCGCGATCTGGCGAAGGATCTTGGCCAATTCCGCGTCCGACGTAAAAATGGCGCCGCCGTCACCATAGCAACCAAGGGGCTTGGACGGGAAGAAACTCGTACAGCCGATTGTGGACAAATTGCACGATTTCCGTCCGCGGTAGGTCGACCCAAAGCTTTGTGCGCCGTCCTCGATCACCGTTATGCCATGCCGGTCAGCGATGGCATTGATTGCATCCATATCGGCAGGCTGGCCATAGAGCGACACCGGGATGATCGCCTTCGTCGCGGGCGTGATCGCCGCTTCGAGCAGTGCCGGGTCCATGTTGAAAGTCAGCGGATCGATGTCGACGTAAATCAGTTTGGCGCCCAGCAAAGCCGCCACTTCCGCCGTCGCAAAATAGCTGAACGCGGGCGTGATGACATCATCGCCCGGTCCGACGCCAAGCGCCATCAATGCAATTTGGAGCGCATCGGTGCCATTGGCTACCGATATGCAATGGGTGGCACCAGTGTAGGTGGCGAGTTGCTCCTCGAGTTCCTCGACTTCGGGACCCAATATGTAGCGCCCGTGCGCGAGCACCTTGGCAATTGCCGCGTCGATGTCGGCTCGAAGACGCTCCTGCTGCGCCTTCAGGTCGATGAAAGGAATCATTTGAAGCCCCGCATGAAAGAAATCCATTTTCGGTGATCAACGGCGAAATTGCCCGTCATGCGGCTATCCGCCTCGGTGTCGCGAACAACGACCGCGCCAATGGTAATGTGCGTTCGCGCCCCGAGCGTCAGTCCATTGCTGATCGAAGCATTCGGACCGATAAAACAATCATCTTCGATCTCTACCCTGCCCGACACTTCCGCGCAGGCTGCGATACGGACCCGCCGTCCAACCACGCAATCGTGCGCGAGGTGGATCTGGCAGTCGAATTTGCTTTCGTCGCCGATTTCAGTGAAGCCGCCAAAAGTAGCGCGAATGATCGTGCATTTTGCCTGTAGGTCCACGTCATCGCCAATTCGCACGCCTCCCGCCTGGACGAGAATGGAGAGAGGATTTGTCGCAAGATTGACTTCAAAGGCATCGGTCCCGACCACGGTGCCGGGGCCTATTGTCGATCGGGCGCCAATGATCGTCCTGGGCATGATGACGGCGTTCGGATAGATGACGGCATCTTCACCGATTTCGACGTCACGCTCGGCAATATAGGCGCCGGGATAGATCGTGGCGCTGGAATGAATCCGGCTTTCAAAGCTCTGCCATTGAAAATCCGGAATCCGGGCAATGAACTCATGCAACTGCATGGCCGAGGCGACGGGGTCGTCGGCGATTGCCAGCCCCAACCGGTCAGGAACAAGCGACGCATGCTCGCCGGTCGTTATAATGGCGCAAACGCCATCCTCCTCCGCCGCCGCATGGATATGGGCGGGCTTGCCGCACGGCACAATTCGTTTGGCAAGCCGCGTCGGAATTTTGCCGACATATGCGAAATCGGTGTCACGTTGAACGCTCAGCCCGAACTGGTTGGAAAATTCGCTCAGAGCCTTGGTCGAACCCGTAAACATGGGCAGTCCCCCTACGGACGGATAAAGGGATGTTTCTCCCCCGATGCCGATACTGAAGCATTGCGAATATGCGTGACGGTTTCAATCGCTACACGATTTTCCTCGACCCCGAAACCGCGGCCGGCAAGCACTTCCTGATAAATGAGCGTGTGCAAGTCGGTGAAACCGTCGGAAAACTCGAGTTCCTCGCCGTCCGCGAGCACCGCGCGGAAGGTGCGCTTGCCCTTGGCCCGCTCGGCGGCAGGAACGTCATTGACGTCGACCGACAGGAACCAGCGCACGCGCGCGCGCTCATATTCCAGATAGCCGGCTGCCTTTTGCGGTGTGTTGAGGTGGACGATATTCTCCTGCAACGCCCCATAGACGAAATGCAGCATGTCGAAGAAATGCACGCCAATGTTGGTCGCGATCCCCCCCGACTGGCTGTCGGCTCCCTTCCAGCTCTTCAAATACCAGTTACCGCGGGACGTGATATAGGTAAGGTCCACATCAGCCTTCTGATCCAAAGGCATCGCCGCCACGCGTTCGCGCAATGCGATGATGGCCGGATGAAGGCGAAGTTGCAGGATCGTATTGATCTTTCGCCCCGTATCGCGTTCGAGCGACTGCAGTTCGCTGATATCCTCGGGGTTGAGTACAAGCGGCTTCTCGCAAATCGCGTCCGCCCCGGCGCGAAGCGCGAAGCGCATATGCGCGTTGTGAAGGAAGTTTGGCGAGGCGATCGAGACATAATCGATCGGCCGTCCGGCGCGCTTCTCCGCATCGACGAAGGCGTCGAATTGTTCGAACTGCGTGAAAAACTGCGCTTCGGGAAAATGGCTGTCGAGGATGCCGACGGAATCGTTCAGATCCATAGCGGCAACCAGGTCTCCGCCAACGTCCTTGATGGCCTTCATATGGCGCGGTGCGATATAGCCGCCGGCACCCAAGAGAGTAAATTTTTTCACTATATCAAGCCTTTATAACATTTTCATGTGCGCCGCGATAGACGCCTCGGCTGTCCACAATCAATTGAGCGCTCCGCAAAACCAGATCATAATCGAATTTTGCATGATCGGTGGCGACCACCACGGCATCGAAAGACGCGATCGCTTCGGGGGTCAATTCAACGCTTTCCAGATCGAAGCTATGCTCGCGCATTTCGGGAAATACCGGAACATGCGGATCGGCATAGGAGACGTCGGCGCCCGTATCGCGGATCAGTTCCATGATCTGGACGGCGGGGCTTTCGCGCATGTCGTCCACATTCTTTTTATAGGCGATGCCCAGAACAAGGACGCGGCTGCCGTTCAGGGCCTTTCGCTGACCGTTCAGCGCGCGGCTGAGCTTGTCGACCACGTAGGCCGGCATCCCCTGATTAATCTCCCCCGACAGCTCGATGAACCGCGTGTGGAGTCCATATTCCCGCGCTTTCCATGTCAGATAGAAGGGGTCGATCGGGATACAGTGCCCGCCAAGTCCCGGTCCGGGATAATAGGGCGTAAAGCCAAACGGCTTGGTCGCGGCCGCGTCGATGACCTCGAAGATGTCGATTCCCATGCGATCGGCGACAATCTTCATTTCATTGACCAGGCCGATGTTGACCGCGCGATGGACATTTTCCAGGATCTTGGTCATCTCGGCCGCGCGCGTCGAACTGACCGGGACGACTTTATCGATGATCTGTCCGTACAGTGCCAAACCGGCCTCGAGGCAGGCCGGCGTATGGCCGCCGACGACCTTGGGGATCGAATGGGTGTTGAAATGCTCGTTGCCGGGGTCTTCCCGTTCCGGCGAATAGACCAGGAAAATATCGCGGCCGACTTCCAATCCCGTCGATGAAATGCGCGGGAACATTTCCTCGTCCGTCGTTCCCGGATAGGTCGTACTTTCCAGCGAAACCACCTGCCCCGCCCGGAGATAAGGGACGATCGCCTCGGTCGTCGCAACAACGAAGCTGAGGTCGGGTTCGCGATATTTGTTCAAGGGCGTCGGAACGCACAGGATCAAGGCATCGGCATTCGTCGCCTCCGAAAAGTCGGTCGTACACCGCATGCCTGCCGCCATCGCCTTCGCGACATCGGCGTCGTTGATATGCTCGATCATCGACCGGCCGCCGTTGAGCGCGTCAACCTTTCGCTTGTCGATATCGAAACCGATGACCTTGTAGCCGAGTTCTGCGTAGCGCAATGCAAGCGGTTGCCCGACGTAGCCTAATCCAAGTATCCCGATGACTGCGTCTCGCGAATGCAATTTTTCAATTAACAAGGAACTCGCCTTTCTCAACTCGCTTCCGTAAACGGCAACCGCAATTCCGGTCCTTCCGACATCCGTCGTTTTCAGAACCGGCCTGCCTTGCCATCACCCTGTCGCGTCCAGATTTCACGGGGCCGATAGAGCAAAACCGAACCCCACGCCACGTACCACGTCTCCAAACCCGGCCGCTCTATCCATCCCATCGATTTGTGCCAAGCCTGTGACGATGATCAGCCCGTCAAAACATGTAGAACGTTGCGCTCGCAGGCCGAATGACTTGCTTCGACGGCGGCCCCGGGAGAGCAAGCGGCAATTCGTAGCGAAAAAACGCCAGGCAGACGGGAAATTGCACCCAGCATCTGCCAACCCGCATCCTCGTCCTTTCGAAACTAAGGCCGCCAGCTAATGGCCATAATAGCCGCGATGCCACGCAACAAATTCGGCAATGCCGTCCATGATCGACGTGTTCGGACGAAAACCGGTCAGCCGTTCGAGCAATGAGGAATCCGCCCATGTCGCGGGAACGTCCCCTTTTTGCATCGGCAAATAGTTGCGAACCGCTTCGACGCCCAGATTGACCTCGATCGCTTCGACGAAATCGAGCAGGCGCACCTTGTCGGAGTTGCCGATGTTCACAATGCGAAAGGGGGCTACGTGCGAAAGGCTGTCGCCCGGCGCGATATCGTCCTTTCCGGCCGGCCGCTCGGGTGGTGTGTCGATCAACAGGCGTATGCCGCGGACTAGGTCGCCAACAAACGTAAAGTCGCGGTACATGTCGCCATTATTGTATATGTCGATCGGCTTGCCGGCCAAAATGGCATCGACGAATTTGAACGAGGCGAGATCGGGGCGTCCCCAACTGCCATAGACCGTGAAGAAGCGAAACATGGTCGTCGGAATATTCCAGAGGTGCGCATAGCTGTGCGCCATGCTCTCGTTCGCCTTTTTCGTCGCCGCGTAAATGGTCAGCTGCTCGTCAGCCTTGTCCAGTTCGGCAAACGGCATCTTCTCGTTCGCGCCGTAAATCGACGATGTCGAGGCCATCAGCAGGTGGGGGATCGCCAATTCCCGTGACGCTTCCAGCACGTTAAACGTGCCGACTATGTTACTGTCGATATAGACGCGCGGATTTTCGAGGCTGTACCGAACACCCGCTTGCGCCGCCAGATGCACGATGGCGTCAGGTCTGAACAGCCGCGCGGCTTCCATGAGCGTCTCATGATCCTCCAGCATCGCCGTGGTCGACGAATAGTGAGGATATTGCTCAAGATGACCGTGACGCCCCCGTTTCAAGCTGACGTCGTAATAATCAGTCATGCCGTCATAACCATGGACGGCATATCCTTCCTCCAGCAACAGCCGTGCCAGGTGAAAGCCTATGAAACCCGCGGCCCCGGTGATGAATATCCGTCCGGTCCGGACTGGATCATTGTTGCCCTCAGCAATCGACATCAAAATCCGATCCTTGAAAATCGTCCCGTTTGTTGCTCGTGAATGAGCGAATTCAGTTGGCTGGATTGGTTACTTTGGGTGCCACCGGCGCAGGCTGGCCGCTTGGCGTCAGGCTGATACGCCGGAACTGTGCATCCAGGCCCGCCGACGTATCGGGCACATTGACGTTAATCGAAAGCCAGTACCAGCGACAGCTATCGCCGGGGATCGTCAGGCTGGTGCGCCGCCGTCCGATATCGAGGTTCGACACCTCGATGCCATCGGCGCTGCCCGCCTTCTCCGCGCAGTCAAGACGCGCCGTCAGCGTGCCATTTTCGATGGTGGCATCGGCGGCAAGATTCCACTCGAGCTCATAAGCCCCAGGGGCAAGTTGCAGCAATTGCCTGGCGGCATAGCCGCGTGCACCGGCGATCGCCGAAATCGCCAATATCTTGCGCTTCGGTTCAATCGTGGCGCCCAGATTTCCCGATGACGCCAATTGCCAATCGACCGGCGGCAGCAATGACGGCCGGGAAAAATCAAGGTTGGCAGCAAAGGCGCCCCCTTCCGCCGGGCTCAAGGCCGCCACCAGGTCACGCATTGCATCGAAATGCCGGAACTTCGCGAGCTGCGACACCAGCATGCGGTCGGTGTCGCTGATCCTGCGCTGACGCCATGGCGACTGCGCCACAGCGACGCGAAGCTTGGCGGCATTGACCAGACTTTCGGGCACGTTGACTACGGCCTTCCAGTAATGACCGGCCCAAGTCGGGTTTGGGCCGATGACGGGGGCAAGCGCCGCCTCGGTATCGGGGCGCGCCGTTGCCTGTGCCATCGCGCGAATATAGGTGGCGCGCAGGCTTTCGTTGGTCAAAATCGCGCGCGATAGCCACAGGAAAAAGGCTGGCTGATTGCCATCACGGGCTGCCGCTTCGATCGAAGCCGATGTGATGAGCGAACTGCGCCGCGTCAGCTGTCCGCCTAGTTCGAGCAACCGCGCCCTGTCGCCCTTGCTGGCGCTATCCGGCATCGACGCGATCATCAGGCCAAGCGCTGCCGAGGACAGCGGCTCGTTTCGATAAGCGCGGCTGGCGAGCTGGCGTTCGTGAACCGAAACGCCGGCCTGCGGATCCATGCGCTTTCGTCCGGAAAATGATGCGAAGGCGAGATTTGCTTCGGCAATGCCGGTGGGACCGACACCGATCGCATAGGAAGCCGCCGGATTCTTGACCTGATTGGCAATCACCGAGCTCGCCGAGCCGACGAAAGCCGCAAGCAGCACCCCGCCCGTCCAAAGGATGAAAGGCGCAATCTTCATAAACTCACCATGTTCCGAACAGCAGGATCCGCTCCCTATGAACGCTCCTCACCTTCGCTCTTGTCTGCCCCATAGCTGTAGCCATAACCGTAACGGTAGCCATAGCCGTACAGCTGGTTACGCACCCCGATCTTCGTCACGATCGCACCAAAGAGCTTCGCTCCCGACATCCGCAGGCGGGTGAGTGCCATCGCGATGCTCCGGTTCCGGGTCGTGCTCGCTTCGATGACGAACAACACGCCTTCCACACGGCGCGCAATAAGCGGAGCATCGGCAAGCCCAAGCAGCGGCGGCGAGTCGATCAACACATGGTCGTAGCGGCCAAGCAGCGTCTGGATCAGGGTCGACAATCGGTCGCTGCCCAGCAATTCGGCAGCATTAGGCGGAGTCTTGCCCGCAGTGAGGATCGAGAAACCGAAACGCGGAAGCTCCGCGATCATGCTGTCGAGGTCGTTGTCGCCCGACAGATAGTGGCTGAGGCCGCGTTGATCGGGAATTTCCAGATAGCGGTTGAGCGACGGGTTGCGGACGTCGGCATCGACGAGGATGACCGACTTGCCCGTGGCCGCCAGCACCGTTGCGAGGCAAAGCGACGAATTGCTCTTGCCCTCTTGCGGCTGCGATGACGTCAGCATGACCGACCGCGGGGCGCCATGTTCGGTAAGAAACGTCAGGTTGGTCATCAACGAGAAATAAGCTTCGTAAACGGCTGATTTCTTGTCCGTGATAGCCTCGGCAATCGGGCGGTCGCTGGCTTCGGGAATTTCGCCGAGCAAGGGCAGCCCGAAGCGCGGCGAGACTTCTTGCGGATCGCGAATGGAGCTGTCGAGTTTTTCGAGCAGGAACACGATACCCGCGGCAACCGCGATACCGGCCAGCAATGCGATAGCCAGGTTGATCAGGAGGTTGGGGCTCGAAGGCACCCGGGCCGCCTTTGCGCGGTCGACGAGCGACACATTGTTGGTGCCGACACCGACAACACCGATTTCCTTATAGCGTTGCAACAGGCCTTCATACAGCTGGCGGTTCGAATCCACCTCGCGCTGCATGATCGCCATCTCGATGGATTCGCGTTGCTGACTATTGTAACGGCCGGTGAGGGCATCGAGCTCAGACTGCAGATCCTGTTCGGTTTTCACCGCAGCGTCATATGCCTCGCGATTGCTCTGGGAAGAACGGTTCGTTTCCGCCGCGATGCTCTTGTCCAAATTGGCGATCTGGGCGCGAAGCGATATCACCGTCGGATAATCGTCCGCGAAGAGCGTGCGAACTTTCGCAAGTTCAGCCTCCAGCGTCGCACGCTGCTGCCGCATCGCCCCGACGGTGGGGGCATTGACCTGCGCGACCCCGGTCATTGTGTTGGCGCGCTGCGCTTCCGCAATGATGCGCGTCTCACGCGCCTTGGCGAGGGCCGTGCTGATCTGCGCGATGTCCGTCGCGACGAGTGTCTGCGTCTGTGTCCGGCCGCTCGCATCCGCGCCGGACGACAATGTAACGATGCCTTTTTGGACCGAATAGTTGATGAGCGCTCGCTCGGAAGTTTCCAGATTGCGCCGCAGCGCTTCGAGACGCGCCTCCAGATATTTGCGGGCGTCCGACGTCGCGGCAAAGCGCCGGTCAATCGTAGCCTGGACGAACTGAGCAACCCAAAGATCGGCGAGCTTCGCCGACAATTGCGGCGAAGGGGTCGAAAAACTGATGTCGATGAGACTTGAGGTGCGGACCGGCTCGACAGACAAATGGTTCAACAGCGTGTCGGCCGCCTTGTCGGCAAGACTGCGCCGCTCCGCACTCGTGGAACCCGCATCGGACGCCCCGAGACCGAACGCCTCGACGAAATCCTCATCGGCCGTCAGATTCCCCGCGCGCACGACCCGTTCCGCGAGCGATTCCGATTTCAGCAGCGAATATTGCGTGTTGTAAAACGCAATTTCATTAACCGCCGAACGATCGCGTTCATTGGGCACCGAGGTATCGACGGGTGAATCGGGCAATACCTCGATTCGCGCGGTCGACGTATATTCGGGAGTGGCGAGCGTCGTCGCAAGCAATCCCAGCAGCAGGGCGACCACAATGGCGCCAAGAACCCAATAACGGTGCTGGATAACCGCCGCCAGGATCTTCTCGAACTCGGGGAGAGTCAGTGAGTAGGGCTTGTCGCTGTCGCCCGCATTCTGGGTCGGCACCGGCTCCGCCTCTGCGATCGCGCCCCTGACGCCTTCATTCATCTTATTGTCCACCCTATTTAAATTCTCTGATGAGGAGGATCAGCGGCGACAGGAAGGCTGGCGTTGCCGTGAGAATATCCTTGAACACACGGCGCTGAGGCGAATCGCCGACGACGACCACATCGTTCGGAAAAATCTCCGGATCCGCATAATTGCCCCGCCGGATGGCACCGAGGTTATAGATAGCGACATATTGCTTGGTGCCGACGTTGCGGAAAACAACGACATCCTCGAGCTTCGCGAATTCGGTAACCCCGCCCGCCAATGCGACGGCGCGCATCAGCGTCACGCGGCCCGCCACCGGATAGGACCCCGCCCGCTTCACTTCACCGTCGACCGAAACGGCCATCGACTGGAATGCCAGCGCGCTGCTCGGTGCCTTGAAGTTCACCGTGACTTGGGGATCGCGAATATATTTGCCCGCCAGCTTACCGCGAATTTCATCGGCAAGTGCGATCGGAGTCTTCCCTGCCGCGGCGACGTTCCCCACCAGGGGGAAGGAAAAATTCCCCTCTCCGTCGGTCATGATATCGCGCTGCATCTCGTCAACACCGAACACCTCGACCCGGAGCTCCGTGAACGGCCCGACAAAGGCAAGCCGGGTCGATCGGATGACATCGGATGCTTCCGGCGGCGGAAGCGAGGCCAGGACTGTGATCGGCGTGTCCGGCGCGCTGGCGACGGGCGGCGCATCCTTGGCGCACCCGGCCAGCAACGAAACGGCGGCAAAACACAGGAAAAATCTTTTCATAGGGAATTTCACACTCAGCACTGTGGTGGCTCCAAAGGCTATAATGGCTCAGCTTTCACCCGCAAGCTTATTCCCGGTCGAACCTGCCCCGCCCGAGGCGGATGCAAGCAAAATAACCAGGAATACCGCCATTACTTGAAGCGAGGGCACCCGCAGCGGATAGTCCACCAAACTGACCCCGCCAAAAAGCGCCACGACAAGAAGGATCGGCAAGCGCAAATCCCCCCGATGCCCTTTGATCAGCCTTCGAAAGCCAAGTTGCCAAACGCTGCGGAAGAGCCAAATGAGTCCGGCGAGCACGATCAGGGCGAAAGGAGCCCCGCCCGTAATCAGAACTTCCACCCAGTCGTTGTGAGCATGGTTGAAATAGGCGGGCTGGAGCAGCGAATCGGCTTCGACGATCTGGTAGATGTTCGGGAAAGCGCCAAAACCTGCCCCGACCGTCCAGTAGCTTTCGATTATCTGCTGGACGCCCGGCCAGGCGAGCAGACGCAGATCTTCGGCGACCCGATTTTCGGCAATCCGGCTCAGGCCCGTGCTGCGATTGGTGAGAAGCAAAACGGCAACCAGAATGCACCCGACCAAAACCGCCGGCGCGTAATCGAACCACTGCCGCGCCCCGAATTTCTGTTGGGGGGGACTGCTTGCACGCCCCGCCCGCGTATGATGCGGGGGACGGGCGCGCCATGCGGGAACCAGCATTGCATATCCGAATGCAAAGGCGATGCCGCCCGCCACCATCCCCGCTCGCGAGCCGATCAGGGCCGTCATCGCGAGGCTCAGAATAGCCGCTGCGGCATATCCAAGCTGCAGCGAGGCGCGCCGCTGCCTTCGCATGAATTCGTCGCGCAGAAGCGCTGCGGCCAGCACGATGGCGCAGGCCTGAAAAAGCGAATGGTGATTGCGGTTGGCGAATAGCCCGACCATCGATGAGGCGTTCGTGATCCGGTAGAGATATGCGGCGCTGCCGTTGCCCGAAACAATCTGAACGATGCCCAGCGACGCGCTCACCACCGCCAGGGCGACCAGCGCCTGCATGACTTTCGTGGCGCCGTCCTCCTGAAGGCGGGTCGCCAGCAAAACCGCGGCGAGGGGCACGCTCATCGCCAGCAGGCTGTTCCAGGTCGCGGACGGCGTCATCGAGACAGGGCGCCAAAGGTCGGCTTGACCAAGGCCATTATCAATCGCGACGATCAATTCGCGGCCCGGCAAGCCATGCCACAAGGCGGGAGGCAGCGGCACGAGCTGAAGTGCCATCCACCCGGTCAGGGCCAGCAACAGGGCCAGCGGAATACGGACACGCCGCCAATCGTCGCGCGTCATTCCCGCGATGGCCCAACAGCCGAACAATATCGCGCCGCCGCGTAAAACCGGCAGCGACGAGACATCGCTTCGCGAAGCACCGCCAGCCAGAAATACAAAGACGAGGAAAAGGATGGGCGCCCATGCGTTCAGCGCCGTTCCAATCACGGGCCGGGCTGCGGTGGCAGGTCTGGAAATGTTGGTCATCCGGCTCTTTGCTGTTGTCTTACCCAAGGCAAATCCACCTCAATCTCCAGTTGACGGGCGCTTAACCCGTCGGGTCGGGAGTGACAACCCGTTGCGATGGATGGTGCGCCGGAACGACCGCTATGTTGCACGGTCCGAGACCAGCAGGAGGAGAGCATGTATCAAACCGCCTGTTCGAGTGCGGCCTCACGCGCATACAGGTACCAGCGTTCACTACCCTCGATCCCCATCGCGGCGAGCACGCCGCTGCGAAAGGCGCCGACGTCGATACCGATGCGGTTGACCTGCTCATCGGGCTCCGCGGTGATACTGTGACCGTGGATGATGATCTTCCCATGATCGCCGAGGTGGTCGAGAAACTCGTCGCGGATCCAGCGCAAGTCGGAAAGCGACTGCTTTTCAAGCGGCACACCGGGGCGGATTCCGGCATGAACAAAAGCATAGTCGCCGATTTCGACAACGTCCTCCCCCATCCCGAGGAAATGGACATGCTCGGCGGGCACGAGGGCGGGCAGCCGTTCGGCGACCTCCTCGAAGCTCGCAGCGTCAAGGCTTTCGTCATCATTCCAATAACTGCGCACCGTCGCGTCGCCGCCGATCCGCATGAAATAGCGAAGGCGGCGGACATCGCCGGTCAATGCGGCGAGAAAGCATTCCTCGTGATTTCCGATCAGCAGCCGCGTGTCGGGGAATTCCTTGTGCAAACCCATCGCGCGTTCGACCACCGCAGCCGAGGCAGGGCCCCGGTCCACAAGGTCGCCAAGCAGGACAATCGTAATGTCGGCGGGGCCCCGCGCCGCATGATCGGCCCGGATCAGTTCGATGATCCGGGCGAACAGGTCATCGCGCCCGTGAATATCTCCGATCGCATAAACGCGCCGCCCCTCGGGAATTGCATGCCGGCCGCGCGCCGCATCGGCTGCCTTGCTCTTACGCTTCCAGAACATGAAAAGTCGAACCGATCTATCGTCTTAAATTGTCTCGGGTGGCCAAAATCTCTGGCTCAAGCTCACCCCTGCCCCTAGCCCCGTCATTCCAGAGTGACAATATACGCCGCAGGGGAGCATTCGTTGCAACACCTTCGATCGCAACCTTGCCCCGTCGCTGCAAAGCAGCCTAATTTAAGAGTGTTGCAAGTTTTTTCGCTTAACCGGCGATCAGCCACCGGCGCAGTTTAAGTGTGTCGAACCCGCGCGGAGCCTTTTGAATGAAAATTATGGCAGTTTTCGGTACGCGTCCGGAAGCGATCAAGATGTTCCCGGTCGTGCACGCGCTGCACGCCCGGCAGAACATCGACGTCCGGGTCTGCGTGACCGCGCAGCACCGCGAAATGCTCGATCAGGTGCTCGATATCGCGCGGATCGTGCCCGACATCGACCTTGACGTGATGCAGGCGAACCAGACGCTCGACGGGCTGCTGGCGCGGCTCGTTACCGGTCTTGGCGAGACTTTCGACGCAGAAAAGCCCGACCGCATCCTTGTCCACGGCGACACGCTGACGACGATGGCGGCAACGCTTGCGGCCTATTTCCGCAAGATTCCCGTCGGCCATGTCGAGGCCGGTCTGCGCAGCGGCAACATCTATCATCCCTGGCCCGAAGAGGTGAACCGCAAGGTCACGGGGGCCGTCGCCGACCTCCATTTCGCGCCGACCGAGACCGCGGCGGCAGCGCTGCGCGCCGAAAATGTCCCCGCCGATCGCATCCATATCACCGGCAATACCGTGATCGACGCGCTGCTCGCGACCAAGACACGGATCGATGAGGAACCTGTGCTCGCGGCCGGGCTCGACCCGCTCGTCGCGCGCTTCGCGGGCAAGCGCATCGTCGCCGTCACCTCGCACCGCCGCGAGAATTTCGGCGACGGCATGAAGGCCATCGCCGATGCGATCGCCGCGATCGCCGCCCGGCCCGATGTCGCAGTCATCTTCCCCGTCCATCCCAATCCGCAAGTGCGCAGCGCGATGGAGCCGATCCTTGGCACGCTTTCGAACGTCGCGCTGATCGACCCGCTCGATTACCCGCATTTCGTCCGCCTGCTCAGCGTCAGCGAGATCGTCCTGACCGACAGCGGCGGCGTCCAGGAAGAGGCTCCGTCGTTCGGCAAGCCCGTGCTGGTAATGCGCGAGACGACCGAACGCCCCGAAGGCATTGCCGCGGGCACCGCGCGGCTGGTAGGAACGGATCGCAATCGCATCGTTTCCGAAATTTTCAGCCTTTTGGACGATAGCGAGGCCTATGCTGCCATGGCGCGCGCCCACAATCCCTTCGGCGACGGCACGGCAGGCACTCAGATTGCGGAGATTGTTGCGCGTGGCGCTTGATATCGAACAAAAAGTCACTGTCGTCGGCCTCGGCTATATCGGCCTGCCGACCGCTGCCCTGATCGCGCGCTCGGGTTGCAAGGTCACCGGCATCGACGTCAGCGCGCATGTCGTCGAAACGGTCAACAGCGGCCGCGTCCATATCGAGGAAGTCGATCTCGACGGCCTCGTTCAGGGCGTCGTGTCGCGCGGCGCGCTCGTCGCCTCGACCGAGACCGTCGCCGCCGACGCCTTCGTCATCGCGGTGCCAACCCCGCACGACGAGGATCATCGCCCCGACATCACCTATGTCCTCGACGCTGCACGCAAGATCGCCAAGGTGCTCGAACCCGGCAATCTCGTCATCCTCGAATCGACCTCCCCCGTCGGCACCACCGAAAAGGTCGCCGAACTGCTCGCCGCCGAACGCCCCGACCTCAAGGTCCCGGGCCGCTGCGCCGGCACCCCCGACATCTTCATCGCCTATTGCCCCGAGCGCGTGCTGCCCGGCCGCATCCTCGTCGAACTGGTCGACAACGACCGCTGCATCGGCGGCATCACCCCGCGCTGCGCGCGGCGCGCCATGACCTTCTACCGCCAGTTCGTGCGCGGTGCCTGCGTCACCACGACGGCGCGCGCCGCCGAAATGGTGAAGCTCGTCGAAAACAGCTATCGCGACGTCAACATCGCCTTTGCCAATGAATTGTCGATGATCGCCGACAAGATGGGCGTCGACGTCTGGGACGTCATCCGCCTCGCCAACCGCCACCCGCGCGTCAACATCCTCCAGCCCGGCCCCGGCGTCGGCGGCCATTGCATCGCGGTCGATCCCTGGTTCCTCGTCCATGGCGCGCCCGACGAAAGCCGCCTGATCCGCACCGCGCGCGAAGTGAACCTTGCCAAGACGGCGCATGTCATCGCGGCGACCGCCGCGCTCGTCGCGAGCCATCGGGACGCCCGCGTCGGCGTCCTCGGCCTCGCCTTCAAACCCAATATCGACGATTTCCGCGAGAGCCCGGCGCTCGAAGTCGCAGCCGCCCTTGCGCACCAATTCGGCCCGCGCATCCGGATCGTCGAGCCTTATGCAAAGGCGCTGCCCGCCGAATTCGCCGGCAGCGGCGCCGAACTGGTCGAACTCGACGATGCGCTGTCCGATTGCGATGTGCTGATCGTGCTCGTCGACCATGACGTGTTCAAATCGGTCCCGCTCGAGGAACGCAGCGGCAAGATCGTCTATGACAGTCGCGGCCTGTGGCCCGATCAGGGATGGCCGGCGGCGCCAGGGCAGCGCGCCATGGCGTGACGGCGCGGCAACGGGGGCCATGGCTCCCCTTGCACGCTCCACGGCCATCTCCCATATCGCGCCCCATGAGCGACCAAAATGCGCATCGTGCCGCGCCCTGGCACGGAACCACCATTCTTTCCGCCCGCGCACCCGGGAAAGTCGTCATCATCGGCGACGGCCAGGTGTCGATGGGCCAGACGGTGATGAAGCCCAACGCCCGCAAGGTCCGCCGCCTCCACGATGGCAGCGTGATCGGCGGCTTTGCGGGTGCGACCGCCGACGCCTTCACCCTGTTCGAACGTCTGGAAGCCAAGCTCGAGCGGCACAACGGCCAGTTGCTCCGCGCCGCGGTCGAACTGGCGAAGGACTGGCGCACCGACAAATATCTGCGCAATCTCGAAGCGATGATGATCGTCGCCGACAAGGAGGTCACGCTCGTCATCACCGGCAACGGCGACGTGCTCGAACCGAAGGGCGGCATCGCCGCGATCGGGTCGGGCGGCAACTATGCCCTCGCCGCCGCGACCGCGCTCGCCGGCTATGAAAAGGACCCCGAAGTGCTGACGCGCAAGGCGATGCAGGTCGCCGCCGATATCTGCGTCTACACCAACGACCAGTTCACCTCGGAAACCATCGACATCAACAGCTAAGCCTATATGGTCGCGGGGTGATTCACGCCCTCCCCCGCCGCCATTTCGTTGCCGCCTCCGCCGCGCTCGCCCTGCCGGGCTGCGCCACGACGACCGCCCGCACCCCGGCATCGTGCCTGATGCCGGTCAAGGCGGCGCCCGACCGCGTCATCCGCACCATGGCGGGCCTGCGCCCCTATCGCGCGAGCGGCTTCGTCGTCCGCGCCGAAGCGCTGGGTACGAAGCGGCTCGTCCATAACTACGGCCATGGCGGCTCGGGCATCACCCTGAGCTGGGGCACATCGAAGCTCGCCGCCGATATGGGGCTCGCCGGCCACAGCGGCCCCGTCGCGGTGATCGGCGCCGGGGTGGTCGGCCTGTCGACCGCGCGCCTCGTCCAGGAAGCGGGGTTCCCGGTCACCGTCTATGCCAAGGCGCTGCCGCCCGACACGACCTCGAACATCGCCGGCGGCCAGTTCCATCCCTTCGGCCTGTTCAAGCCCGACGCCGTCACCCCCGAATGGCGGCGCCAGTTCACCGCCGCGCTCGACTACAGCTGGCGGCGGTTCCAGATCATGGTCGGCGACGATTATGGTGTCCGCTGGCTCACCACCTACTCCGAAGGGACGCCGGAGGAGCCCAAGCTTCCGACCTTTCCGCCCGCTGCGCACGCGCTGCGCCCCGGCGAGCATCCCTTTCCCGTCGAAAATCTCTGGCAATATGACACGCTCTACGTCGAAACCGGCCGCTATCTGCGCCAGATGATGCGCGACATCGAAAGCGCCGGCGGCCGCATCGCGGTCAAAAGCTTCGCCGCGCCGGCCGAGATCGCCGCGCTCCCCGAAACGCTCGTCTTCAACTGTACCGGGCTCGGCGCGCGCGACCTGTTCGGCGATCAGGAGCTCATGCCGATCCGCGGCCAGCTGGCGATCCTGATCCCGCAACCCGAAGTGCGTTACGCCTTCACCGGCGACGCCGGCTATATGTTCCCGCGCGCCGACGGCATCGTCATCGGCGGCTCCTACGAACGCAACGAGTGGGTGGCCGAACCCCAGCCCGAGCGCATCGCGCGGATCGTCGCGGCACACCAGCGGCTGTTCGCGGGGTTCCGCTGCCCGGCTTGACTTGCCCCGGCCCGATCCCATCTAGGCAGCCGATGCATTTCTCTTTGCTGGAACCCTCCGACACATGAACAAAGACCTGACCCCGAAGGCGATCGTCGCCGCATTGGATACGCATATCATCGGCCAGGACGCCGCCAAGCGCGCGGTCGCCGTCGCGCTCCGTAACCGCTGGCGCCGTCAGCAGCTGTCGGCCGACCTGCGCGACGAGGTGAGCCCGAAGAATATCCTGATGATCGGCCCCACGGGCTGCGGCAAGACCGAGATTTCGCGCCGCCTGGCCAAGCTCGCCGACGCGCCCTTCATCAAGGTCGAGGCGACCAAGTTCACCGAGGTCGGGTATGTCGGGCGCGACGTCGAACAGATCGCCCGCGATCTCGTCGAGGAAGCGGTGCGGCTCGAAAAGGACCGCCGCCGCGATGCGGTGCGCGCCGCCGCCGAAGAGGCCGCGATGGAGCGGCTGCTCGACGCGCTGACCGGCAAGGGTGCCAGCGAGGCGACGCGCCAGAGCTTCCGCCAGCGCATCCGCGAAGGCCATCTCGACGATAGCGAAGTCGAGATCGAGGTTGCCGACGCCGCAGGCATGCCCTTCGAACTGCCCGGCCAGCCCGGGCAGATGAGCATGATCAACCTGTCGGACATGCTCGGCAAGGCGATGGGCGGCATGCCCAAGAAGCGCCGCAAGCTGAAGGTCATCGAAGCCGCGACGCGGCTGATCGAGGAAGAGCAGGACAAGCGCCTCGATCAGGACGACGTCGCGCGCGTCGCGCTCGCCGATGCCGAAGCGAACGGCATCGTGTTCCTTGACGAGATCGATAAAATTGCCGTCAGCGACGTCCGCGGCGGATCGGTGAGCCGCGAGGGCGTCCAGCGCGACCTGCTGCCGCTGATCGAAGGCACGACGGTTGCGACCAAATATGGTCCGATGAAGACCGACCATATCCTCTTCATCGCGTCGGGCGCCTTCCATGTCGCGAAGCCGAGCGACCTACTCCCCGAACTGCAGGGCCGCCTGCCGATCCGCGTCGAACTCGGCGCGCTCAGCGAGGCCGATTTCGTGCGTATCCTGACCGAAACCAAGGCCGGGCTGCCCGAACAATATGCGGCGCTGATCCAGACCGAAGGCGTCACCCTCTCCTTCACCGACGACGCGATCGCGCGCGTCGCGAAGCTGGCAGCCGATGTGAATGAAAAGGTCGAGAATATCGGCGCCCGCCGTCTCCAGACGATCATGGAGCGGCTGGTTGAGGAAGTCAGCTTCGGCGCCGAGGACATGGGCGGCACGACGCTGGCGATCGACGCCGCCTATGTCGACCGTCAGCTTGCCGACATCGTCGGCGACACCGACCTCAGCAAATATGTGCTTTAGGGGGTGACGGCGGGTTTCGGCCGGTTGCGGATGTTTCCACCATCGTCACCCCGGACTTGATCCGGGGTCCCGCTTGACGTCAAAACTGCTGGATGCCCAAAAAAAGCGGGATCCCGGGTCAAGCCCGGGATGACGAAGGTGGGCGAAGTAACGCCGCTCCCCGCCCCAAAGCCGACGCCCCAACCCTACCCCACGCAATTCATCCACCCAAATTCAAACAATCCGAATTCAGCTTCTTTTCAACCGGTCGTTTACCGAACTTCGTTTGACTTTCGCGCATTGCCAATGCGATGAACGCTCCTGACACGGCCGCATGGGTTGCAACGGCCGGCACTGGAGACAGCAATGGCAGACGAAGAGGTCGCCGAGCAGGGCGAACTGGCGATCACGCGTACGGGCGATCGGCTGCGTCTGGCGCGCGAAGCGGCCGGGCTGTCGCTCGCCGACGTCGCGACGCGGACACGCATTACCCAGCGCCATCTGCAAGCGATTGAAAAATCGGATTTCACCGAACTTCCCGGCCGGACCTATGTGACCGGATTCGCGCGCGCCTATGCCCGCGCGGTCGATCTGCCCGAGGCCGAGGTCGGCGCCTCGATCCGCCGCGAACTCGAAGAAGACGAATATGGCGCACGGCCGCTTTACGAGGCCTATGAACCGACCGATCCCGACCGGCTGCCGACGGCCCGGCTGACCTGGACGCTCGTCATCGTCACCGCGCTGCTCGCATCGGCCTATGGCGTCTGGCGCTTCCTGTCGGTCGAACCCGACGAGGCGCTGATCGCGGCGCAGACGCGCGACGCCGAGGCGTCCGAAGCGCCGTCCGCCGACGCGGCAGGCCCGGCCGCGACCAAAGCCGCTGCCGGCGGCAGCGCCGTTGCCGCGAATGCACCGGTCGTCCTCACCGCGCCGGGGCCGCAGGAAGTCTGGATCGGTTTTGACGACGCGACGGGCAAGACCGAAAACTGGCGCACCCTCGATGCCGGCGAGACTTATCAGGTGCCGCCCGCCTATATCGAACAATTCACGCTGCGCACCAGCATCCCGCAGGCGCTCAAGGTCACCGTCGGCGGCCGCGACGTCGGCGCGATCGGCCCCGCCGACACGCTGGTAAAGGGCATCTCGCTGAAGCCCGCCGATCTGGTTGCGCGCGCCGACGCCAACGCTCCGGCAACCGGCGCCGCACCCAAGCCCAAGCGCTGAATTCGGCCGATATTCGACCGGCTGGCCGGGCGGCGCGCCGAAATGGGTTTGCGCAGCCATGGGTTGCGGCGCTATGACCCTGATGATGAGAATGGTTAATAGGTGGGGGCCGATCGGCAGATGACAAAACGCCATATCACTTTCCTGGGAACGGCTGCGATGGCGCTCGTCGCCATGGTGCCCGCTGCCCAGGCGCAGGAGACCGGAATCGACAAGCGCGTCGAACGGCTCGAAAAGGAAATGCGCGCGGTGCAGCGCTCGGTGTTCCCGGGCGGCGCACCCGCCTTTTTCGAGGGCGAGATCGCGCCCGACAACACGCCGGGAGCCCGCGTCAAGACCAGCGCGCCGGTGATCGACCTGACCGCACGCGTCGATGCGCTTGAGGCGCAGCTCCAGTCGCTGACCGGCCAGACCGAGCAGAATGCTTTCCAGCTCCGCGAGCTCGAAAAACAATTCACCGCTTACAAGACCGAAATGGACAAGCGCTTCGCCGCGCCGACCACGGGCACCGAAGCGACGCCCGCCGGCCTGACGCCGGTGCCGGTGGTCAAGCCCCCGGTGACCACGCCGACCGCGGCCGCGACACCGGCGAAAAAGCCGGTCGCGAAACCCGCCGCCGCGGCGACACCCGACGCCGCGCGGCTTGCGCTGGTCAAGAAGGTCGAGATTCCGGCGACCGGCAACGACACCAAGGACGGCTATGACTATGGGTATCGCCTGTGGGAGGCGAAACTCTATCCCGAGGCACAGGCCCAGCTGAAACAGGTCGTCACCAAATGGCCCAACAGCAGCCAGGCGAGCTTCGCGCAGAACCTGCTCGGCCGCGCCTATCTCGACGAGGGCAAGCCCAGCCTCGCCGCGGTCGCTTTCTACAATAATTACAAGGACCGGCCGAGCGGCGCGCGCGCACCGCACAGCCTGGTGTACATGGGCGTCGCGCTCGACAAGCTCGGCCGCAAGGCCGATGCCTGCAAGGCGTTCCGCGAATTCGACGAGGTTTACGGGGCCAAGGCCCCGCAGGATGTCCGGACCGATGCAGCCGCCGCAAAAACAAAAGCAGGCTGCTGACACCGACGCCGTCGAACGGCTGGGGCGGGATCTTTCCGTCCTGCTCGGCGCCGACTGGCAACGGCTTCACTACGGTATCGCCGTATCGGGCGGCCCCGACAGCATGGCGCTGCTCTGGCTGATGGCGACCCTGCTGCCCGGGCAAGTCTGGGCGGCGACGGTCGATCACGGCTTCCGCAAGGGATCCGACGAGGAAGCGCGGATGGTCGCGGGCTTTTGCGCGCGCGAACATATTCCGCATTCGACGCTGCGGCCGTCGGCGCCGATCAAGGGCTCGCTGCAAGCGGCGGCGCGTGGCGAGCGCTACCGGCTGCTCGAACAGTGGCGCGCCGCGAACGCGCTCGACCATATCGTCACCGCGCATCATGCCGACGACCAGCTCGAAACGATCGTCATGCGCCTCAATCGCAGCAGCGGCGTCGGCGGGCTCGCCGCGATCCGCGCGCGCAACGGCGTCGTGCTCCGCCCGTTGCTCCACTGGCGCCGCGCCCAGCTGGTCGAGCTGGCGTTCGAAAACGACCTGCCCTTCGTCGACGATCCGTCGAATTGCGACAACCGCTTCGATCGCGCCCGGCTGCGCCACGCGCTGCGATCGCAGACTGCGCTCGATCCCGAAGCTGCGGCGCGCTCGGCGGGCTGGCTTGCCGAGGCCGACGAGGCGATCGACTGGGCGGTCGAGCGGCTGATCGCGTCATGGCCCGATGCATCGGACATCGCGGTGATCCGCGACGACGGCTATCCGCCCGAAATCTTCCGCCGCATCATCACCCAGCGGCTGCGCGCCAACGATCCCGGGCTGTCGCTCCGCGGCGCCTCGCTCGACGGGGTGATCGCAGCGATGCGCGAAGGGCGCCGCGCGATGGTCGGCGCGCTGCTGATCGACGCCGTTCGCGGGCTCGAAGGCACGATTTGGCGCATTTCCACCGCCCCGAGGCGCAAAGCGCGTAAATAGGCGTCACTGGCTCATTGTCATTTAACCGGATTATCCTATCTTGTCCGGAGTAAGGCCGCGAATTGCGTGGCGATTGGGAAAGATTCCGCATGCAGGACGACAAGGAACCGCAGGGCAACCCCTGGATGAAGAGCGTGATGATCTGGAGCGGCATCTTGCTGGCCATGCTCCTCGTCGCCTCGATGTTCGGCGGCGCATCACAGCCTGCGGGCGCCCCCCTTGCCTATTCCGAGTTCCGGCAGAAGGTCGAGGAAGGCAGCGTCAAGGACGTCGTCCTTTCCGAAGACAAGGTCACGGGCACGCTGTCGAACGGCGACCGCTTCAGCGCCAACGTCGTGCGCGACCCCGAACTGCTCAAGATGCTCAACGACAATGGCGTCAAATATGACGGCAAGCCGCAGGAAGTGCCCAATTTCTGGATGTATCTGATCGTCCAGTCGCTGCCCTTCCTGCTCATCCTCGGCATCGCCTTCTTCGTCTTCCGCCAGGTGCAGAAGAACAATGGCTCGGGCGCGATGGGCTTCGGCAAGTCGCGCGCCAAGATGCTCACCGAAAAACAGGGCAAGGTGACCTTCGACGACGTCGCCGGCATCGACGAAGCGCGCGAGGAACTCGAGGAAATCGTCGAGTTCCTGAAGGACCCTACCAAATTCTCGAAACTCGGCGGCCAGATTCCGAAGGGCGCGCTGCTCGTTGGTTCGCCCGGCACCGGCAAGACCCTGCTCGCCCGCGCGATCGCGGGTGAGGCGGGCGTCCCCTTCTTCACCATTTCGGGTTCGGACTTTGTCGAAATGTTCGTCGGTGTCGGCGCGAGCCGCGTCCGCGACATGTTCGAACAGGCGAAGCGCAACGCGCCGTGCATTGTCTTCATCGACGAAATCGACGCCGTCGGCCGCCATCGCGGTGCCGGGCTCGGCAACGGCAATGACGAACGCGAGCAGACGCTCAACCAGCTGCTCGTCGAAATGGACGGCTTCGAGGCGAACGAGGGCATCATCATCGTCGCCGCGACCAACCGTCCCGACGTGCTCGACCCCGCGCTCCTGCGTCCGGGCCGCTTCGACCGCCAGGTCGTCGTGCCGCGCCCCGATATCGAGGGCCGCCAGAAGATCCTCGAAGTCCACACGCGCAAGAAGCCGCTCGCGCCCGACGTTGACCTGCGCCGCGTCGCGCGCGGCACCCCGGGCTTCTCGGGCGCCGACCTCGCCAACCTCTGCAACGAAGCGGCGCTGCTCGCCGCCCGCAAGGGCAAGCGCCTGATCGCCTCGAACGAGTTCGAAGAGGCGAAGGACAAGGTCATGATGGGCGCCGAACGCCGCTCGATGGTGATGACCGAGGACGAGAAGAAATCGACCGCCTATCACGAGGCCGGCCACGCGCTCGTCTCGCTGCACGTCGAAGGCTGCGACCCGCTGCACAAGGTGACGATCATCCCGCGCGGCCGCGCGCTGGGCGTGACGTGGAACCTGCCCGAACGCGACCGCTATTCGACCAATATGAAGCAGATGAAGGCGCGCCTCGCGCTCTGCTTCGGCGGCCGCATCGCCGAACAGCTGATCTACGGCCAGGACGAGCTCAACACCGGCGCGTCGAACGACATTCAGCAGGCGACCGACATGGCGCGCTCGATGGTCATGGAATATGGCATGTCCGAAAAGCTCGGCTGGCTGCGTTATCGCGACAATCAGGACGAGGTTTTCCTCGGCCACAGCGTGTCGCGCGCGCAGAATATGTCCGAAGAGACCGCGAAGCTGATCGACGCCGAAGTCCGCCGCCTCGTCGAGGAAGGCGAAGCCGTCGCGCGCAAGGTGCTCACCGACAATCTCGACGAGCTTCACCTGCTCGCCGGCGCCCTGCTCGAATATGAGACGCTGTCGGGCGAGGAATCGAAGCGCGCGATCAAGGGCGAGGATATCGGCCGCGAAGACGATGCCGGCAAGCGCGGCACCCCGGTGTCGGGCCACGCTGGCGGCATGCCGCAGATCAAGCGCAAACCGCGCCCGTTCGGCGACGTCAATCCGCAGGGCGCTTAGATTGCAGCGATCCATCTATTGATATCGGTGCGATTGTTTTTTCTACAAAAATACCGTGTATCCCCGCGAAGGCGGGGATCCATCTCCGATTGGTGCTATTTTGCACCGCCGGGTGATGGATCCCCGCCTTCGCGGGGATACGCTTATTTGCTCGCTCCGTTCATGGCATCCCGAGTCAAAACTGCCGTGGCTGATTCAGCCAATATTCAGCACCTGACCCCGATTTTCTTCGCATGATCAAAAGCCTGTCGACACGGGCCCTGCCCGCCGCATTCGCCATCGGCGCGGGCGTCATACTGTGCGGCATGGCGCCCGGGGACATGAATATCGCCGCCTTTCTCGCACGCGCCGAACCGGTGATGCGCCTCGGTCCGCTCGCCGCCGCGACGCCCGAAGGGCACCGGCTGAAGGACGAGGTCGTCGCCGCGGGCAAGCGCTATAAGGCGCGGATCGACGCGCAGCGCAAGGCGGGGCTCAAGACGACGAGCTGCCCGCCCGAATCGGGCAGCATGTCGCCCGAGGAATGGCTCGCGCATTTGCGCAGCTACCCTGCCAGCCAGCGCCGGTCGGTGTCGGTCTATTCGGCCTTCGACGCGCTGATGAAGAAACGCTATCCCTGCCGCAATTGATACGCCAAGAAGAGGCGGACCAAAGGAGATGGCGATGAGGGACCGGTTGTTTGGCGTCATGGCGTGCGCGGCCGCATCGGCCTTATTGGCACAACCCGCCGCGGCACAGGACGGCGGCGCGCTCGCGTCGAAGATCGAGCTTGAAAAACCGGCTCCGGCCGCCGCGGGCCAGCCCCCGGCCAAGACCTATGTCGCGCCCGACGTCGTCGTCCCCGGCGACCGCATCCGCATCACGCTGACCTTCACCAACAAGGGCGCCAAACCGGCGTCGGGGGTCAAGATCGTCAATCCGATTCCCGAAGGCCTCGTCTTCGACGGCACGAACGATCCGGCGGCGTTCAGCGTCTCGGTCGACGGCGCCAAGGAATTCGGCGCGCTCGATACGCTGACCGTAGCGGCCCAGGGCGCCGCGCCGCACGCCGCCGCTTACCCCGACGTCACGCATGTCCGCTGGCTGTGGCCCGACGCGATCGCGCCCGGGCAGAGCCGCTCGGTCGCTTTCTTCGGACGGGTGAAATAGCCGCCGATGACAATTTATTGCGATGAATCGGGCGGACTCAACACCGGCGTCATGACCTTTTCGGCGGTGATGCTTACCCCGTCGGCCGCCGCCGCGATCCATGACCGCTTCCGCAGCGTGACCGGACTGCGCGGCGAGTTGAAGGGCAGCCGCATCAGCATCGTCGAGCGCGCCTGGCTGCTCGAACTCTTCGATCGCGCCGGCGGCCGCGCGTGGGTCGCGGTGGCGAAGCGCGATACGCTCGCGCAGAACCCCGGCGGCACCTTGCCCAGCGATCTCGCACTCTACGCGGCTCTACTGGACAGCGCGGTCGGCCATTGGCTCCCTGAAACCGGCGGTGTGTGCACCGATGTCGTGATCGACGACGGCCGCTACGACCCGAAGATCCTCGGCCATATCCGCGAGGATATCCAGGCCGGGCTCGGCCAGTGGGGCCGCGCCTCGCTCGCCGACAGCCGCCGCAGCGACGGGGTCCAGATCGCCGACGTCATCGCCAACAGCCTGTTCAACGTCACCATCGGCTCCCCGCGCGCGCCGCGTATCCAGCGGATCATCGACCCGCTGCTCGCGTCGAAAGCGATCCGGGTGGCGGAGCTGACGCAGGTTCCGTGATGACGCCTGCTTCCGGAGCGGGAGCAATGTCGGCTTTGGGGTGGGGAGCTGGCGTTTAAACCTCGTCATGCTGAACTTGTTTCAGTATCAATCGCCTGAACTCTCATCCAGCACTGCGCGTGAGGAACGGGCAGGCCATGGACCCTGGAACAAGTTCAGGGCGACGAAGTAGAAAATGCCGCGTTTCGACCGTTTTCGCTTTCCTTCGTCATCCCGGGCTTGACCCGGGATCCCGCTTTTTCTTGAGGGCAGCGGCAGCTTTCGACGTCAAGCGGGACCCCGGATCAAGTCCGGGGTGACGATGACGGACGGAGCAGCTATCGGCCGCAACCAGCCCCCTTGCCCTACCCCAGCACCCACGACCGCCGCGGATAGCCCTGCGCCCACAGCAGCGCGGTCAGGTCATGATGCCGGATCACCGCCGCCGCTGCCTCGGCCGCCGCCGGATGCGGATGATAGCCGATCCCCAGCCCCGCCGCGGTGATCATCGGAATATCGTTGGCGCCGTCGCCGACCGCCAGCGTTTCGGCGAGCGGCAGGCCGTGCTTCGCCGCCTCTGCCTTCAGCGTCTCGAGCTTCGCCGCGCTGTCGACGACGGGTTCGAGCACCTTGCCGGTCAGCTTGCCGCCCGCGATCTCCAACTCGTTCGCCACGATCTTGTCGAACCCGATCGCCTCGCCCACCGGCCCGGCGAAGGGCATGAAGCCCCCCGAAATCAGCACCGACCAGGCGCCATGCGCCTTCATCGTCTGCACCAGCGTCCGCGCGCCGCGGGTCAGCCGCACCCGCTCCTGGCGGCATTCGGTCAGCACCGTCTCCGCCATCCCGCCGAGCAGCCCGACGCGTTCGGCCAGCGCGGCGCGGAAATCGATCTCCCCGCGCATCGCACGCTCGGTGATCGCCGCGATCTGCGGCTTCAGCCCGGCATAATCGGCCAGTTCGTCGATACATTCGACGGTGATCATCGTCGAATCCATGTCGGCGATGATCAGCTTCTTGGTCCGGTCGCCGAGCGGCTGGACGATGACGTCGAGCGCGCCATGGTCCATCTTCGCCAGTTCGGCGCGCGCGCTCACCAGGCTGCCCTGAAAGACGATATCGGCGGCGTCATGCTCGTCGAGCCAATGCGGCGCCCCGACATCATGCCCCGTCGCCGCGAGCCGGTCGATGCCTTCGCGAACCACCTCGTCGGTCAGCTTTCCTGCTGCTATCAGCGTCGCGACGAACATGGCATCTCCTTTGATCTCTTCGGCGTCCAAACCGCCTCTCGCGCTTATTGCCGGACCCACCGCCAGCGGCAAGAGCGCTTTGGCGGTCGCCCTCGCAAAAACGCTCGAAAACGGGACCGTCGTCAACGCCGACGCGAGCCAGGTCTATGCCGACCTCGCCATCCTCTCGGCGCGCCCGGCGCCCAAGGAGATGGCGGGCGTCCCCCATCACCTCTTCGGCCATGTCGACGCCGCCGACGCGCATAACGCCGCACGCTGGGCCGAGGAGGCCCGCGCCGTCATCGCCGCGGCGCACGCCGCCGGCGACGTCCCGATCCTCGTCGGCGGCACCGGCCTTTACCTCCGCACCCTGCTCTACGGCATCGCGCCGGTCCCCGAAATCGATCCCGCGATCCGCGATGCGGTGCGCGCGATGGCGGTCGCCGAGGCCCATGCCGCGCTTGCGCAAACCGATCCCGCCGCGGCATCGCGCCTGAACCCCGCCGACCGCACCCGCATCGCGCGCGCGCTCGAGGTCGTACAATCGACCGGCCGCACCCTCGCCGACTGGCAGCAGGCGCGCGAGGGCGGCATCGCCGACGCCATCGCGCTCACCCCGCTCATCCTGCTGCCGCCGCGCGACTGGCTGCGCGACCGCTGCGACCGGCGGCTCGAACAGATGTTCGCCATGGGGGCGATCGACGAGGCGGCAGCGCTGCTCGCGCGCGGTCTCGACCCCGATCTTCCGGCGATGCGCGCGATCGGCGTGCCGCAGATCGCGCGCCACCTCGCGGGCGAAATCACCGGTGCCGAGGCGCTCGTGCTGACGCAGGCGGCAACGCGTCAATATGCAAAGCGCCAATTCACGTGGTTCCGCCATCAGCCCCCAGCGGGCTGGCCGCGCCATGAAGAGTCATTATCGGTCTATAATATCGATGAATTAGCAATAATATTACGTAATAGACTGTTGACAAGATAGAATCATACACCTATTGCCCGCAACCTTGTTGCAGCGCACAAGCCCATCGGCTCGTGCCTCTGCACGTTTGCAGGAAGGAGTTTCGTCGTGACGGAAATGAGTGGTGCCGACATGGTGGTTCAGGCGCTGGTCGACCTTGGGGTCGATACGGTGTTCGGCTATCCGGGCGGCGCGGTCCTTCCCATTTATGACGCGCTCTACAAGCACCCGACGATCCAGCACATTCTTGTCCGCCACGAACAGGCGGCGACGCACGCCGCCGAAGGCTATGCGCGCTCGACCGGCAAGCCCGGCGTCGTGCTGGTGACCTCGGGTCCCGGCGCGACCAACGCGGTCACCGGCATCACCGACGCCCTGCTCGACTCCATCCCGATGGTCGTGCTGACCGGCCAGGTGTCGACCGCGCTGATCGGCACCGACGCCTTCCAGGAATGCGACACGGTCGGCATCACGCGCCACTGCACCAAGCATAATTACCTCGTGATGGACCCCGAACGCCTCGGCCCGATCCTCCACGAGGCGTTCCATATCGCAACCCACGGCCGCCCCGGCCCGGTGGTGATCGACATTCCGAAGAATGTGCAGGTCGCGACCGGCGAATATGTCGTGCCCGAAAATATCCTGCACAACAGCTACCGGCCGCAGGTCGAACCCGACGGCGATGCGATCGCCCGCGCCGTCGCGATGATCGCCGCTGCCGAACGCCCGGTCTTCTACACCGGCGGCGGCGTGATCAACGCCGGTCCGGCTGCCAGCGCGGCGCTGCGCCAGCTCGTCGCGCTCACTGGTGCGCCGGTCACCTCGACCTTGATGGGGCTCGGCGCCTTTCCGTCGGACGACGAAAAATGGCTCGGCATGCTCGGCATGCACGGGACGTACGAGGCCAATATGGCGATGAACCGCGCCGACCTGATCATCGCGGTCGGCGCGCGCTTCGACGATCGCGTCACCGGCCGCCTCGACGCTTTCTCGCCCGATTCGAAGAAAATCCACATCGACATCGACCGCAGCTCGATCAACAAGATCGTCCCCGTCGACCTCGCCATCGTCGGCGACGCCGGCCGCGCGCTCGCCGCGATCGTCGCCGACTGGCAGGCGGCGGGTCACAAGGCGCGCGACCTTGGCGAATGGTGGCGCCGCGTCGACGGCTGGCGCGCGACGCGCTGCCTCGACTTCCCCGAAAAGAAGGAAGCCGACGCCGAAATCATGCCGCAGCGCGCGGTCAAGGCGCTGTTCGACGCGACGCGCGGCCGCGACCCGATCGTCACCACCGAGGTCGGCCAGCATCAGATGTGGGCGGCGCAACATTTCGGCTTCGCGGACCCGAACCGCTGGCTGACCAGCGGCGGGCTCGGCACGATGGGCTATGGCTTCCCGGCCGCGGTCGGCGCGCAGATCGCCAATCCGGACCGCCTCGTCATCTGTATCGCGGGCGAAGCCAGCCTGCAGATGAACATCCAGGAAATGGGCACCGTCGCGCAGTACCGCCTGCCGGTGAAGATCTTCATCCTCAACAATGAATGGATGGGGATGGTCCGCCAGTGGCAGGAACTGACGTACGAAAGTCGCTATTCGAACAGCTATTCGGACAGCCTGCCCGATTTCGTGAAGCTCGCCGATGCTTATGGCTGGACGGGCCTGCGCATCGACACACTCGGCGAACTGGAAGCGGGGATCCAGACGATGCTCGACACGCCGGGCCCGGTGATCGTCGACTGCCGCGTCGCCAAGCTCGCCAACTGCTTCCCGATGATCCCATCGGGCGCGGCGCACACCGACATGATCCTCCAGCCGAGCGACGTCACCGGCACGATGGACGACGAAGCCAAGGCACTGGTGTAAAATCATGAAAATCAAGACCGAAGCCGGCGAGCGCCATGTGCTCGCCATCACCGTCGATAACGAAGCCGGGGTGCTCGCCAAGATCACCGGGCTGTTCACCGCGCGCGGCTATAATATCGAAAGCCTGACCGTGGCCGACATCACCGCCGACCATGCGCTCAGCCGCATCACCATCGTCACCTCGGGCCCGCCGCCGATCATCGACCAGATCATCGCGCAGCTCGACCGGCTCGTCCCCGTGCACAAGGTCGTCGACCTCAACGACGCGGGCGAGGCGCATGTCGAGCGCGAGATCGCACTGGTCAAGGTCGCGGGCACCGGCGACAAGCGGATCGAGGCGCTGCGTCTCGCCGACGTGTTTCGCGCCAAGGTCGTCGACACGACGCTGTCGAGCTTCATCTTCGAAATCACCGGGAACAGCGACAAGGTCAACCGCTTCATCGCGCTGATGCGCGAATGCGGGCTGGTCGAGGTCGGCCGCACCGGCGTCGTCGCCATCGCCCGCGGGCCGGAGGCGCTTTAGAATTTACGCATTGGGTTTCACTATCGTCACCCCGGACTTGATCCGGGGTCCCGCTCAGCAACGTTTAGAAGCGGGACCCCGGATCAAGTCCGGGGTGACGGCAGAAAAATAGGGAAGAAGAACATGCAGGTTTATTATGATCGCGACGCCGACCAGGATCTGATCAAGGGCAAGAAGGTCGCCATCGTCGGCTATGGCAGCCAGGGTCACGCGCATGCGCAGAACCTGCGCGACAGCGGCGTCAAGGACGTCGCGATCGCGCTCCGCCCCGGCTCGGCAACCGCGAAAAAGGCCGAAGGCGCCGGCTTCAAGGTGCTGTCGAACAAAGAAGCCGCCGAATGGGCCGACGTCATCATGGTCGCCGCTCCCGATGAACATCAGGCGAAAATCTATGCCGACGACCTCGGCCCGAACATGAAGCCCGGCGCCGCGCTCGCCTTCGCCCACGGCCTCAACATCCACTTCGGCCTCATCGAAGCCCGCGGCGACATCGACGTCTTCATGGTCGCGCCGAAGGGCCCCGGCCACACCGTGCGCAGCGAATATCAGCGCGGCGGCGGCGTCCCCTGCCTGATCGCGGTCGCCCAGGAAGCCAGCGGCAACAGCGGCAACGGCCACGCCAAGGCGCTCGCCCTCTCCTATGCGTCGGCGGTCGGCGGCGGCCGCAGCGGCATCATCGAAACGACCTTCAAGGAAGAGTGCGAAACCGACCTCTTCGGCGAACAGGCGGTGCTGTGCGGCGGCGTCACCCATCTGATCCAGGCGGGTTTCGAAACGCTGGTCGAGGCGGGCTACGCCCCCGAAATGGCCTATTTCGAATGCCTCCACGAAACCAAGCTGATCGTCGACCTCCTCTATGAAGGCGGCATCGCCAACATGCGCTATTCGATCTCGAACACCGCCGAATATGGCGACATCAAGACCGGCCCGCGCATCATCACCGACGAGACGAAGGCGGAAATGAAGCGCGTCCTCGCCGACATCACTTCGGGTCGCTTCGTCAAGGACTTCGTGCTCGACAACCAGGCCGGCCAGCCCGAACTGAAGGCAAGCCGCAAGGCCGCCGCCGCGCACCCGATCGAAAAGACCGGCGCCGAACTGCGCGCGATGATGCCGTGGATCGCCAAGAACAAGCTGGTCGACAAGGCGGTCAACTGACGCCTCCCGACCGTCCTCGTCATTGCGAGGAGCGTAGCGACGAAGCAAACCAGGGCGGAATACACCGCACTGGATTGCTTCGCTTCGCTCGCAATGACGGCTAAAGGGGGCAGCATGGCAACCTCTTTCGCCAACTCCGGCCTCGCCTTTGCCTGTAAATGCGGGGCCGTTTCCGGGACATTGCTCCGCGTCGGCCCGGATCAGGGCGACCATGTCATATGCCATTGCACCGATTGCCAGTTTCTCGCCCGCCACCTCGGCCATGCGACACGCGTGCTCGACGCGCACGGCGGCACGGCCCTGTATCAATCGCGCTGCGCCCGCGTGCGGATCGCCTCAGGCCGCGACCGGCTCGCCTGTCTGCATCTGACCGGCAAGCCGACCTTGCGCTGGTATGCCGCCTGCTGCGGCCTGCCGCTGTTCAACAGCTACGCGAACGGCAAGATTCCCTATATCACGACCCAGCTCGCCGCCTGCGATCCCGTGGCGCGCGACCGGCTCGTCGGTCCGCCGCTCGGCCATCTTTTCACGCCGGACGGCATCGGCGACACCGCCCAGCTGCCCGCGATGAGCATGGCCGCGTTGATGCGCCGATTTTTCCCGCGCATGATCAAAGACATCGTGTCAGGAGACCGGCGGCGCTGTGACCTTTTCGACCCCGCGACGCTGCTACCGATCGCCACACCGCGCCAACTGACCGCCGAGGAACGCTTCGCTCAGCGCCGCCGCTGAACGCGCCCGGACAGGCTTGTCATTACCGATATTCAGCCTAGGAAGCGCCGATGCCGTCTCATCCCCGCCCTTTCGCCACCCACCGCGCCGACCTCGACGCGCTTGCCGCCGACAATCGCCGGCGCGCGCTCATTCCGCGCGCCGGGGTCGATTTCGCCTCGAACGACTATCTCGGCCTCGCCGGATCGGATGTTCTTCGCGAAGCGCTCGCCGCCGGGATCGCGCGCGGGCTTCCCGCCGGGTCGGGCGGCTCGCGCCTGCTGCGCGGCAATCACGAAGAGCATGAAGCGGTCGAAACCCATGCCGCGCGCCATTACGGGCACGAAGCGGCGCTGTTCTTCTCCACCGGTTTCGCCGCCAACGCCGCGCTCTTCGCGACGCTGCCGCAACGCGGCGACCTGATCGTCTATGATCGCCTGATCCACGCCAGCGCGCACGACGGCATGAAGCTCGGCCGCGCCGAGCGCGCCGCGGCGGCGCACAACGACCCGCAAAGCTTTGACGATACAATCGCGGCATGGCGCACAGCGGGCGGCACCGGCACGCCGTGGATCGCGGTCGAAAGCCTCTACAGCATGGACGGTGACCGCGCCCCGCTCGCCGACCTCGCCGCCGTCGCCGACCGCCACGACGCCATACTCGTCGTCGACGAAGCGCACGCCACCGGCGTCTATGGCACCGCGGGCGCCGGGCTCGCGCACGGCCTCGCCCGCCGCGACAACCTCATCACCCTCCACACCTGCGGCAAGGCGCTCGGCGCCGAGGGCGCGCTGCTCTGCGGCCCCCAGATCGCCCGCGATTTCATCGTCAACCGCGGCCGCCCGTTCATCTTCTCGACCGCGCCGTCGCCGCTGATGGCGTGGCTCGTCCGCCAGGCGCTCGAAATCGTCGCGACCCAGCCCGAACGCCAGGCGCACCTGCAATCGCTCGTCCGTTACGCCGAAACGCGCCTCGCCGCGCTCGGCCTGCCCGCCAGCGGCACCCAGATCCTGCCCGTCGTGATCGGCGACAATGCGCGCACGATGCGCATCGCCGGCGCGCTACAGGATGCGGGCTTCGACGTGCGCGGCATCCGCCCGCCGACGGTCGCGCAGGGCACCGCGCGTCTGCGCATCGCGATCACGCTCAATGTGGGCGAACGCGACATCGACGCGATGGCCGACACGCTCGCCGCCGCCATGGCCGCCGCATGACGCGCCGTTTCGTCGTCACCGGCACCGACACCGGGATCGGCAAGACCATCTTCTCCGCCGCGCTCGCCGGCGCGCTTCAAATCCCCTACTGGAAACCGATCCAGTCGGGGCTCGAGGAGGAAACCGACAGCGAAGCCGTCGCCCGCCTCGCCAAGGTGCCGATCCATGCCGAGGCCTATCGGCTCGTTACCCCGGCCTCGCCGCATCTTGCCGCCGCAATCGACGGGGTCGCGATCGACCTCGACGCACTGACCCCGCCGGAAGGCGATCTCCTCATCGAAGGCGCGGGCGGCGCGCTCGTCCCGGTCACCCGCCAGCTTCTCTACGCCGACCTTTTCGCGCGCTGGCAGATCCCGGTGATCGTCTGCGCGCGCACCAGCCTCGGTACGATCAACCACAGCCTGCTGACGATCGAAGCGCTGCAATCGCGCGGCGTCCCGATCCACGGGCTCGTCTTCCTCGGCGACGCGATGGAGGACAGCGAAACCATCATTCCCGAAATCGCGGGTGTCCGCCGCCTCGGCCGCCTGCCCATCATCGACCCGCTGACGCCGGGAAATCTGGCCGCAGCTTTCGCCGCTAACTTCGATCTCGCCGACTTCGATTAAAATCCGTCACCCCCGCGAAGGCGGGGGTCCCGCTGGCGGCGCAAACAAGCCAAAGCGGGATTCCCGCCTTCGCGGGAATGACGAAGGAGAGTAGGGCGATATGATGAATTCGAACCCATCCCCCGTCTGGCACCCCTTCACCCAGCACGGTCTCGGCGACCCGGTCCAGCCGATCGCCCGCGGCGAAGGCGCGCGCCTCTATGACGCAGACGGCCGCTACTGGATCGACGCCATATCCAGTTGGTGGGTCACCACCCATGGCCATGGCCATCCGCGCATCATGGCCGCGATCCGCGCCCAGTCCGAAAAGCTCGACCAGCTTATCTTCGCTGGCTGGACGCACGAACCCGCCGAGACGCTCGCCGCCGAACTGGTCCGCATCACCCCCGATCCGCTGACCCGCGTCTTCTTCTCGGACTCGGGCTCGACCAGCGTCGAGGTGGCGCTGAAGATGGCGCTCGGCTATTGGTTCAACATCGGCGAACCGCGCAGCCGCATCCTCGTCCTCGATCATAGCTATCATGGCGACACCATCGGCACGATGTCGGTCGGCGAACGCGGCGTCTACAACCGCGCTTGGCAGCCTTTGCTGTTCGACGTCGACACCATCCCCTTCCCGTACGCAGGGCAGGAACAGACGGCGCTCGACGCGCTCGAAGCCGCCTGCGCCACCCCAGAAACCGGCAACGCGCCCGCCGCCTTCATCGTCGAACCGCTGATCCTCGGCGCCGGCGGCATGCTGATCTACCCTGCCTGGGTGCTCGCCGAAATGCGCGCGATCTGCGCGCGCCACGGCGTCCTCTTCATCGCCGACGAGGTGATGACCGGCTGGGGCCGCACCGGCACCCGCTTCGCCTGCGACCAGGCGGGGGTGATCCCCGACATCGTCTGCCTGTCGAAGGGCCTGACCGGCGGCGCCATCCCGCTCGCCGTCACGCTTTGCATCGAACCCATTTTCGCGGCGCATTTCTCCGCCGACCGCGGCAAGGCCTTTTATCATTCGTCGAGCTATACCGCGAACCCCATCGCCTGCGCCGCGGCGAACGCCAATCTCGCCATCTGGCGCGACGAGCCCGTGCAGCAGCGCATCGACGCGCTCGCCGACGCGCAGGGCGCGCATCTCGCGATCCTGGCTCACGACCCGCGCGTCCAGAACCCCCGCCGCCTCGGCACCATCGCAGCGCTCGACATCGCCGTCCCCGACGACGGCTACCTCTCGAACCTCGCCCCGCGCCTGACCGCCTTCGCCCGCGACCGCGGCGTCCTGCTCCGGCCGCTCGGCAACAGCGTCTATGTGATGCCCCCCTATTGCACCATGCCGGACGACCTCGCGCAGGTCTGGGACACCATCGGGGCGGCGCTGGACCTCGGCGCGGGCGGATAGGCTGCTAATGGCGGTTAGCGGACGCACAGTCTTTAGCCCCTCCCCTTTAGGGGAGGGGCTTGATTAAACAAACGTCCGCTCCCCACCCCAAGGCGGACATTCCTCCGTCGGCTTTACAAGCGATATAATCGCCAATCGGAACGTCCCGCTTCGCGGGCCAACGCCGGTTTCGGATAAGTTGGAAAGCGCGCTCTCGCGTCGCTTGGGGAAATGGTGGAGCCTAGCGGGATCGAACCGCTGACCTCCTGCATGCCATGCAGGCGCTCTCCCAGCTGAGCTAAGGCCCCGTAACATTTCACTGTGCCGCCCTCGCCAATCTTCTTGGCTGCTGCGACCGGGACGCCGCCTTTAGCAGCGCCGCCGAGTGATGCAAGGGGCCAAATGCATCTCGCGATGCCTTTTTGGCCCCTTGCAGGAAAAAATCAGGTTTCGACGTCGTCGTCGTCGCCGGTGGCCACGCCCAGATCGTCGTCCCCGCCCAGATCGACATCATTGTCGGGCGAATCGCTGTCCTCGTCGACATCGACGTCCAGGTCCAGATCCTCGTCGGCACCTTCTTCCTTGTCGACCTTGCCGGGCTTCTCGATCTGCTCGAACGGCATCGGCTGTTTCGATTTCAGCACCGATTCCGGGATCCAGGCATAGCCGCAATTGATGCAGCTGATGGGATCATCCTTGGTCAAATCATAGAATCGCGTGGCGCATTTCGGGCAGCTACGCTTGGTGCCCCATTCAGCCTTCACCATAAATGCCTCATAACCTTCTGGAAACGGGATAGAAATATCGGAAGAGCGACGTCAGCTGAACAGCTAACCGTCAAATCGGCGTGCGCCTTGCCAGATTGCAAGGCCGCTGTCAAAAGCCGCACGCCATGACCGATCACACCTCCACGCCGCGCGCCTTTTCCGCTTCCGTTCCGCTCAGAGGTAGGATCGCGATTCCGGGCGACAAGAGCATTTCGCACCGTTCGCTGATGCTGTCGGCGCTGGCGGTCGGCGAAAGCCGCGTCACCGGGCTGCTCGAGGGGCACGACGTTCTTGCCACTGCCGCCGCGATGCGAGCGATGGGGGCGACGATCGAACGGCGCGAAGACGGCGAATGGCGCATCCATGGCGTCGGGGTCGGCGGGCTGCTCCAGCCGCGCGAGGCGCTCGACATGGGCAATAGCGGCACCTCGACGCGCCTGCTGATGGGCCTCGTCGCCAGCCATCCGATCACCGTCACCTTCATCGGCGACGCGAGCCTTTCGGGCCGCCCGATGGGACGTGTCATCGATCCGCTGTCGCAGATGGGCGCCGACATCAGCGCCTCGCCGGGGGGCCGGCTGCCGCTGATGGTGCGCGGGCTCACCCCCGCCATTCCCCTCGCCTATCGCCTGCCGATGGCCTCGGCGCAGGTGAAGAGCGCGGTTCTGCTGGCCGGGCTCAATACCCCGGGCATCACCGAAGTGATCGAACCCGTACCGACCCGCGATCATAGCGAGCGCATGCTGAAGGGCTTCGGCGCCGACCTCGACGTCGAAACCGCCCCCGACGGCACCCGCCATATCCGCATCCGCGGCGAGGCCGAGCTGAAACCGCAGACGATCACCGTCCCCGGCGACCCATCGTCGGCCGCCTTCTTCATCGTCGCGGCGCTGATCGTGCCCGGATCCGACGTCATCATCGCCAATGTCGGGCTCAACCCGACGCGCGCCGGGCTGGTCGAGGTCCTCCGCCAGATGGGCGGCGATATCATCCTCCTGAATGCCCGCGACGTCGGCGGCGAGCCCGTCGCCGACCTGCATGTCCGCCACAGCGCGCTGAAGGGCATCGCGGTCGATCCCGCCGTCGCGCCGAGCATGATCGACGAATTCCCGATCCTCTTCGTGGCCGCGGCGCTGGCCGAAGGGCGCACGACGACGACTGGCCTCGACGAATTGCGCGTCAAGGAAAGCGACCGCCTGACCGTGATGGCCGACGGCCTGAAAGCGATCGGCGCGCGCGTCGAGGAGCGCGAGGACGGGCTGGTCATCGACGGCACAGGCGGCGACCCGCTGCCCGGAGGCGCCGGGGTGGCCGGCCATCTGGACCACCGCATCTGCATGAGCTTCGCGATCGCGGGCCTCGTCAGCCATGCCCCGATCACGATCGACGATGTGGCGCCGGTCGCGACCAGCTTTCCCAATTTCGAGGCTTTGCTCGATCAGTTGCAGGGAAAACTGTGATCGCCGTCATCGACGCCACCGCGCGATCGTGACAGGATAGCGCCTCGATTTCAGGTAATTATGAGGATTTGACACGATGAAACTGAAAACCGCCGCCGCGATGACCGCGCTCATCCTCGCCCTGTCGGGCGGCGTTGCGCATGCCGGCGAAAGCGTCGCCGATCCGTTCGACCGCGCTGACGAAAGCTTCTCGCGCTACCCGCTCAACCTGCCGAGCACGCCGCAGCTCGTCGGCCGGCTGACCAACGGCGATGTCTGCGACGATGATGGCATCGCGTGCGAATGGGAAGATGATGCCGGCGTCCATCATATCTTCGCGGGCGAGACGCTGGCGATCAAGACGGTCGACGTCGCAGCGCTCGGCACCCGCAATATCAGCGCGCTGAATATCGGTACGGCGCGGACGCGCGGCGATGTGCTGGCGAAAGTGCGCGCCTTCCTGCCCGAAATCACGATCGACTGCCTCGAAGCGGACAAGGCAGGCCAGGGCAACGGCATTGCGTCGTGCGAAGGATCGTTCGCCAATGGCGGCTGGTTCAAATTGCTGTTCGGCCCCGACAACCGGCTGACGAGCGCGCGCATCGACGCGTTCCAGATGAACTGATGATCATCGCCGTCGACGGCCCGACCGCGTCGGGAAAAGGCACGATCGCAAAAGCGCTTGCCGATCATTTCGGCCTGCCCGTGCTCGACACCGGGCTGCTTTATCGCGCCGTCGGCTATCAGACGCAGCTCGATCATGGCGACGCCGACAAGGCCGATGACGCGCTGGCCGCGTGCGATTTTCCCGACAGCCTGCTGGGCGATCCGGCGCTCCGCTATGAAACGACCGGCGGGCTCGCGAGCCGCGTGTCGGTGCACCCCGCGGTGCGTGCGGCGCTGTTTCAGCGGCAGCTCGATTTCGCGAACCAGCCCGGCGGCGCGGTGCTCGACGGACGCGACATCGGCACCGTGATCGCCCCGCATGCCGACGCCAAGCTGTTCGTCACCGCCGCCGCCGACGTGCGCGCGCGCCGGCGCTTTACCGAGATGCAGGCGCGCGGGGTCACCGTGACTTACGATGCCGTGCTTGCCGATATCCACGCGCGCGATGCGCGCGACACCGGCCGCGCCGACGCGCCGCTCCTGCGGGCCCCCGATGCGGACTTGCTCGATACGGGCAATTTGACTATAGGCGACGCCGTCCAACAGGCGATTGCGCTGGTTGAGGCACGGACAGGCCGCCGCTCGACATGAGCGTCGGGCGTGATGGGGTTCACCCATCGCGCCCCTTTTGCTTTGCCCATGCCTTTCCCCGCGCCCGCTTCGCGGATGTTCTGCATCGCATCCGGCGGGCAGGACGGATCGGCCACAAGACCAGCGGAACCAACCGCTTGGCCGGAACAAATGAAGTAAGGAATATCATCTATGGCCACTACGGCTTTCCCGACGCGCGACGATTTCGCCGCGATGCTCGACGAATCGCTTGGTGGTGCCGACGGCGGCTTTGAAGGCCGCGTCGTCAAGGGCACCGTGACCGCGATCGAAAACGACCTGGCAGTGATCGACATCGGCCTGAAGAGCGAAGGCCGCGTGCCGCTGCGCGAATTCGCGATGCCGGGCCAGAAGGCCGACATCAATGTCGGTGACGAAGTCGAAGTCTATGTCGACCGCGTCGAAAACGCCAATGGCGAAACCATGCTGTCGCGCGACCGTGCGCGCCGCGAAGCCGCCTGGGACCGTCTGGAAGAAGAATTCAACAAGGAAGCGCGCGTCGAAGGCGTCATCTTCGGCCGCGTCAAGGGCGGCTTCACCGTCGACCTCGGCGGCGCCGTGGCGTTCCTTCCCGGCAGCCAAGTCGATATCCGCCCCGTACGCGACGTCGGCCCGCTCATGGACCTGCCGCAGCCCTTCCAGATCCTCAAGATGGATCGCCGCCGCGGCAACATCGTCGTGTCGCGCCGCGCCATCCTCGAAGAAACGCGCGCCGAACAGCGCTCGGGCCTGATCCAGAACCTTGAAGAAGGCCAGATCATCGAAGGCGCGGTCAAGAACATCACCGACTATGGTGCGTTCGTCGACCTCGGCGGCATCGACGGCCTGCTCCATGTCACCGACATGAGCTACAAGCGCGTCAACCACCCGAGCGAAGTCATCAACATCGGTGACAATGTCCGCGTCCAGATCATCCGCATCAACCGCGACACGCAGCGCATCAGCCTCGGCATGAAGCAGCTCGAAAGCGATCCGTGGGAAGGCGTCGCCGCCAAGTACCCCGTCGGTGCGAAGCTGTCGGGTACGGTCACGAACATCACCGATTACGGTGCGTTCGTCGAACTCGAAGCCGGCATCGAAGGCCTGGTCCACGTCAGCGAAATGTCGTGGGTCAAGAAGAACGTCCACCCCGGCAAGATCGTTTCGACGAGCCAGGAAGTCGACGTCATCGTCCTCGAAGTCGACAGCGACAAGCGCCGCATCTCGCTCGGCCTCAAGCAGGCCCAGTCGAACCCCTGGGGCGCATTCGCCGACGAACATCCGGTTGGCAGCGTCGTCGAAGGCGAAGTCAAGAATGCGACCGAATTCGGTCTGTTCGTCGGCCTGCCGGGCGACGTCGACGGCATGGTCCACATGTCGGACATCGCGTGGGGCATCTCGGGCGAAGAAGCGCTGCACCTCCACCGCAAGGGCGAGGCCGTGCAGGTCGTCATTCTCGACGTCGATGTCGAGAAGGAACGCATCAGCCTCGGCATCAAGCAGCTTGAAAAGGGCGCCCCGGCGGTTGGCGGCGGCGCCGCTGCTGCCGGTTCGGTGAAGAAGAACGACGTCATCACCGTCACCGTCCTCGAAGTCCGCGACAACGGCCTCGAAGTCCAGGCCGGCGACGATGGCGCGACCGGCTTCATCAAGCGCGCCGACCTTGGCCGCGACCGCGACGAACAGCGCGCCGAACGTTACCAGGTCGGCCAGAAGTTCGACGCGATGGTCATCGGCTTCGACCGCTCGAAAAAGCCGAACTTCTCGGTCAAGGCGATGCAGATCGCCGAAGAGAAGCAGGCCGTCGCGCAGTACGGCTCGTCGGACTCGGGTGCGTCGCTCGGCGACATCCTCGGCGAGGCGCTGAAGGCCGGCAAGAAGGATTGATTCCTTCTTCCGCCGTCAGGCGACACAAAAGGCCCGCAGAGTGTCCCTCTGCGGGCCTTTTTGCTGCCGCGATATATTTTGACCGATCATCAAATCATGATAGTCTCCGCTCCGCGTTGGGAGGGGTCTCACGCAACAAGCCGGCAGCGACCGGTCATAACCTGCATCCGCGGGGTGCGTGATAATAGGGGAAGCTCATGATCCGGTCGGAACTGGTTCAAAAGATCGCGAGTGAAAACAGCGACTTACGCCTTGAAGAGGTCGAACGCATCGTCGACGCCTTTTTTGATTCCATTGTGGATCAGCTCGCCTCGGGCGGCCGGGTCGAACTGCGGGGCTTCGGTGCCTTTTCGACCCGCAGCCGCGAATCGCGCACCGGCCGCAACCCGCGCACCGGCACGCCGGTGGCGGTGAAGGCCAAGGCGGTGCCCTATTTCAAACCCGGCAAGGAAATGCGCGAGCGGCTGAACGACTGAACGCACACCGTCATCCCGGCCTTCGCCGGGACGACAGCCTGTGCCATCATCAATTCTTCAGCCGGTATCCCGTCCGGAACATCCAGAAGATCACGCCAAGGCACAGCGCCAGGAACAGCGCGACCGCGCTCATGCTGACGCCGATGCCGACGTCGCCTTGCCCGAAGAAGGTCCAGCGGAATCCGCTGATCAGATAAACGACCGGATTGAACAAGGTGACCGTCCGCCATGCCGCCGGCAGCATATCGAGCGAGTAGAAGGCACCACCGAGGAAGGTCAGCGGATAGATGACGAGCATCGGGATGACCTGAAGCTGCTCGAAGCTCTGCGCCCAGATGCCGATGATGAAGCCGAACAGGCAGAAGGTCACCGCCATCAGCACCATGAACGCCGCCATCAGCAGCGGATGCGCGACCTGAACGTCGACGAACAGATGCGCGGTGGCGAAAATGATCGACCCGATGATCACCGATTTGGTCGCCGCCGCGCCGACATAGGCGATCAGCAGCTCAAGCGGCGACATCGGCGCCGACAGCATCTCGTAAATCGTGCCGGTCCATTTGGGCATATAGATGCCGAAGGATGAATTGCTGATGCTTTCGGTGAACATCGTCAGCATCATCAGCCCCGGCACGATGAACGCGCCATAAGGGACGTTGCTGACCTCGTTCATCCGGCTGCCGATCGCCGATCCGAAAACGACGAAATAGAGCGCGGTGGTGATCACGGGCAGCATCAGGCTGGTCCAGAAGGTGCGCCCGAAGCGCGCCATTTCGAACAGGTAGATGGCGCGGATGCCGCGGATATTCGAGATCATGCCGCCTGCTCCTGCGCCGCGCCGCTTTCATGAACCAGCCCGACGAAAATATCCTCGAGCGAGCTCTGTTTGGTGTTCAGGTCCTTGAACTGGATACCCAGGTCGCTCATCCGCCGCAGCAGCGACGGAACGCCGGTCGCCTCGGCCTGGCTGTCGAATTCATAGACAAGTTCATGCCCTTCGGCCGCCAGTTCGACCTTCCACTGGGCAAGCTCTTCCGGCACCGCACCCAGCGGTTCGGCGAGGTTGAGCGTCAGCGTCTTGCGGCCCATCTTCTTGATCAGCGCATTTTTCTCCTCGACCAGGATCAGCCGCCCCTTGCTGATCACCCCGACGCGGTCGGCCATTTCCTCGGCCTCCTCGATATAATGGGTGGTCAGGATGATCGTCACGCCGCGTTCGCGTAAGGACCGCACCATGTTCCACATATCGCGGCGCAGTTCGACGTCGACCCCGGCGGTCGGCTCGTCGAGGAACAATATCTCGGGTTCGTGGGACAGTGCCTTGGCGATCATCACGCGGCGCTTCATGCCCCCCGACAATTCCATGATCTTGCTGCCGCGCTTGTCCCATAAGGACAGATCGCGCAGCAATTGCTCGATGAATGCCGGATCGCGCGGCTTGCCGAACAGCCCGCGCGAAAAGCTCACCGTCGCCATCACCGTTTCGAACGCGTCGGTGTGCAGTTCCTGCGGCACCAGCCCGATCATCGTCCGCGCCGCGCGATAGTCGCGGCCATGGTCGTGCCCGGCGACGGTCACCGTCCCGCTGCTGGCGGTGACGATGCCGCACACGATGCTGATCAGCGTCGTCTTGCCGGCACCGTTCGGCCCGAGCAGCGCGAAAATCTCGCCCTTGTTGATCGTCAGGTCGACGGCGCTCAACGCTACGTGCCCGCTTTTATAGGTTTTTCCGAGGCCGGAAATCTCGAGGACTGGAGTCATCACCGTCATCTAGCCGAGCCGCCCGCCGGGGTGAAGCGGCAAACATCACTTGACGTCGCCGGGACCATCGGCTTGACCGGCAAGCCAAGCGGACGTGGCGAAATCGGTAGACGCAGCAGACTTAAAATCTGCCATCCTCTGGATATGCGGGTTCAAGTCCCGCCGTCCGCACCATCCCCTGTGACAAGGCACTGCCGCGCCCCGGGGTCGAGACCGTCGAAGCCCGATTGCCACCTTCCTGCATCGCCCTTCCCGCTTTCCCGGAAACCGGCGGCATCAATAGCCTTTCTAAAGCTGAGACCGGAAATTTCTGCCGCTTGTCCAGACGCTATATTCAAATGATACAGGCTCATCGCGATCTTCAGGAGTTCCCGATGCGCCCGATCCTCACTTCAGCCTTTGTCGTCGGCCCGATGCTCGCTGGCCCGCTGCTTGCTGGCCCGCTGCTCGCTGGCGCGGCCACCACCACCCACTCACAGGAGAATCAGGCATGAACCGGAGAGAGGCGCTCTTTTCTTCCCTGGGCCTTGCGACGACATTGTCGGTTTCGACCGCCTTCGCCAATCAGCCGCCGGGTCGCTCCGCCACCTTGAAAGAAGCCAGGCAGCTCCAGGATTCGACGCTGCTGGTCGATCAGCTCGACGGGTCCGCGATGACCGACGAGTATCTGGACATGCTGGAATCGGCCGGGGTCGATATCTGGCAAGGCCATGGCATGTCCAGCTTCAGCAACGCGACCGCGATGCTGAACTTCTTCGACAAACATGCGAAGCGCCTGGTGCTGGTAAAGAGCGTGCGCGACATCCGGCAGGCGCATCAGGACGGCAAGATCGGTTACCTCGTCGGCTGGCAATCGGCCACCTACTTGACCAACGAAACCGATGAGTGGGGTCTTCCCCCGATCGAGAATTTGCGGACCTTTTGGGAACTGGGCCTCCGGATCTGCGGCCTGATCTACAACAACACCACCGTGTTCGGCGGCGGATCGCTCGATCCGACGCTCGGGCTCAGCCGTGCCGGCCGCCGGCTGGTGGAACAGATTCACAAGCAGCGGATCGTGCTCGACGTCGGCGGGCATACCGGGGATCAAACATCCTATGACGCGATCGCCATGTCGAAAGGGGTCCCGGTCATCTGTTCGCACACCAACTTGCGGGCGATTGCCGACAACCCGCGCAACATGCCCGACAAGATGATCGAACAGATCGCCGCCAGCGGCGGCGTCGTCGGCGTCACCGCCGTCAATGATTTCCACGCGCGGAGCCGAAAGGACGAGAAAATCCGGCTCACACCCCAGGTCGGCCTGGAAAAGCATCTCGATCAATATGATTATCTGAAGCGCCTGGTCGGCGTCGATCACATCGGCCTGGGATGCGATTTCATGTATGGCCGGGCGGATTTGACCCGGACCAACCCGCTGCTCTGGCCGCCCGACGCCTATAGCGCCGTGCCCCCGGCCGAAATGTTCATGGTCAAGGGCTATGAGAAAATCACCGAGCTGCCGAACGTGACCCAGGGACTGATGCAACGCGGCTGGACCGACGACGAAATCCGCAAGGTGCTGGGGGGCAACTGGATGCGGGTCTACGAGCAAGTGTGGGGCGCCTGACGGGCCGATCGGCGGCCGGTATCCGCTTCTCTCTCAATCTGCGATCAAAAGTGGCCGGTCGGCGATCGGCCAGACGCCCTAGCCGATGCTCTCCCGTGGTGCCCCCGCCTTCGCGGCAATGACGGCGGGAGATCGATAGGCCCGAATCCTAGCCGGTCGGCGCGTCGACATAGCGAACCGGCATCCGGTCCGACAGCGACATCATCACCTCGAGCGGCGAAACACCGGTCCATGCGGCCCAATCGTCGACCGTGATGCGGACATCGCCGGCTTCGCCGATGATCAGCGCGCGGTCGAACGTCGCGGGCGCTGCGCCATCGCTGACGTCGATCATCAGATATTCGAGCGTGAAGCCGCGGATCGGCACGCGCCGCTCGCCGACGATCACCTGCGCTTCGCCATGCTTCGCCTTCGCCAGGCCGTCGGCCAGCCCGATGCCGAGCGTCGCGGCCAGGCTGTTGCCACGCGCGCCATAGCCGCCGCCCTCGACCCCCGCCCCGCCGACTTGCAGCACGGGCGCGGATACCGACCGGATCAGCGGGCGAAGCGCGGGATGCGATCCGACATCCTGCTCCAGCGGGCTGATCCCGAACAGCGCATGCCCGACACACACCGCTTCGCACGCGTCGGGAAGGTCGGCGAGCACACCCGAGCTGCCCCATATCTGCGTCACCGGAATGGCGACCCCGCGCCCGCGAAGCGCGTCGATCACGGCGTTGAACAACTGGCAGCGTTCGCGCGCCCAGTCCGCGCCATCTTTCGAACCGAAGGGAAGATGCGAATAGACGCCGCGCAGGTCGAGTTCGCCCCGCGCCGCCACCCGTTCGACAAACGCCGACGCCTGTTCCAGCGCGACGCCGAAGCGCCCCAGTCCCGCATCGAGCTTGATCCAGACCGGAGCACGCCGCCCGGCGGCCGCGGCCGCCTTCGCCAGCATCTCCGCCCCCGCGTCGTCGAAGATCGTCGGCTGGAAATCATGGCGCAGCACCGCTTCGACCTGCTGCGGTTCGATGCCGCCGAACAGCAGGATCTCGGCATCGATTCCCGCGTCGCGCAGCGCGATCGCTTCGTCGACATTGCCCGTCCATAGCTTGCGGACACCGGCATCGACGAGCGCGCGGCTGATCCCGACCGCGCCGAAGCCATAGGCATTCGCCTTGATCGAGGCGATCACCTCGCGCCCGCCTGCCAGCGCACGGACCACGGCCAGATTGTGGCGAAGCGCGGAAAGATCGACGTCCATCGCCACCGATCGAGAGGATTGCAGCATAGTCTTTCCTTTTCCGGGGCTTGGAGCCTGATGACGCCGTCATCCACCTATCGCCCTTGGCGGTAGCAGTTTTGCCGCTACGATGCAGAATCACATCTTCTTTGCCTTAGGGTTAGGACCTTGGCCTCTGCCTCGCTCAGCCACCGGATATCATGCCAGCCATCGATCGAACCCGCCGCAACCGGCGCCCTCTTCTCCCGCCGCGCCTGCTGTCGGCGTTGATCGCGATCGCAGCGGCGATGCCGGCGGCCGCCGCCGGCCCCGACTGTGCGATCGGCACGTATCGCCTGCCCGACGACGGGGTAATCGATGTCGCCGCCGCCGACGCGGGGGCGCTCCGCTGGCGCAGTCTCGATGGCAGCACGGGCGAACTCAGGCGCGACGGCGATCATTGGACCAGCACCGCGGGCTGGACCGGCCGCTCCGACGGCTTGCAGGTGCGTTTCGATTGCGCCGCGGGCACCGCAGAGTTCGGCGAACGTCGCGCGCGGCGGATCGCCTTCGCCACGCAGGACACCAGCTTCACCAGCCACGATACCCGCCTCGTCGGCCGCCTCGTCATGCCGCCGGGCGACGGCCCTGTCCCGATTGTCGTCCTGCTCCATGGCGCCGAATTCAGCTCTGCCCTGGATTCCAATTCCTTGCAGCACCTGCTTCCCGCCGCGGGTGTCGGCGCCTTCGTCTATGACAAGCGCGGGACGGGCGCGTCGGGCGACAAATATACGCAGGTCTTTACATTGCTCGCCGACGATGCGGTCGCGGCGCTCGCCGAGGCGCGCCGGATGGCGGGGCCGCGTGGCGTCCGCTTCGGCTTTCAGGGACCCAGCCAGGGCGGCTGGATCGCGCCGCTCGCGGCAACGCGCACCGATGTCGACTTCCTGATCGTCAGCTTCGGGCTTGCCGTATCGGTCGCCGACGAGGACCGCGAAGCCATCGCGTTCCAGATGGGGCTGAAGGGCTATGGCCCCGACGTGATCGCCAGGGCGCAGGACATCGGCGCCGCGGCGACGCGCGTCTTCGCAAGCGGGATGACCGACGGGATCGAGGAACTCGACGCGGTGCGCGCCCGCTATCGCGGCGAGCCTTGGTATAAGGACGTCTATGGCAATTTCACCCACATCATCCTCGGCATGACCGCCGACGACATCCGCACCAAGGGCCAGGCCTATCGCTTCGGCACCCCGCTCCACTATGATCCGATGCCGACGCTCCGCGCGGTGAAAGTGCCGCAGCTCTGGGCGCTCGGCGGGCAGGATATCGATGCGCCGGCCGGCGAAACGGTGCGGCGGATTACCGCGCTGATCGATGCAGGCAAGCCGATCACTCTCGCCGTCTTCCCCAAGGCCGAACATGGCATGACCGAGTTCGAGACCGCCGCCGACGGCACGCGCGTGTCGACGCGCTTCACCCCCGGCTATTTCCGGCTGCTGGTCGATTTCGCACGCGACGGCGCGGCGGGCAAAGCCTATGGCGATGCGCGGATCACCCGCCCGCCGCCCCGACCTGCGGGTTAATTCATGACGACGGCTATTCCGCTTTCGCGGCGGACGGCTATGATCGGCAACATCGCGCGGCGACGAAGAACAGGGTACAGAATGCAGGCAAAGAGCAAAGGATGGCACGCCGCCCCGGCCGCGCTGCTCGCGCTTGTCCTCGCCAGCTGCGGCCTGTTCGGTGACCGCGGCCCGGTAAAGATCGCCGCGATCGGGCCGCTCAATGCCGCCGCGAACCCCGTCAACGGCGAACTGTCCGCCGCCAACGCCGCACTGCTCGACACGACATCGCAGGGGCTGATCAGCTATGACGGCGAAGGGCAGATCGATACCGGGCTCGCCGATCGCTGGACGGTGACCGGCGACGGCCGCAGCTATATCTTCCGCCTGCGCGAGGCGAAATGGGCCGACGGCCGCAAGGTGACCGCCGAGGATGTCGCGACGATCCTCCGCTCCTATCTCGCGCCGCGCAGCCGCCACATGCTCAAGGATGATTTTCCCGAGATCGAGACGATCAAGGCGATGACCGATACCGTCATCGAAATCCGCCTCGCGGTCCCCCAGCCGGCGATGCTCGAACTGCTCGCCCAGCCGTCGATGGCGATCGTCAACAAGGGCATGGGCTGGGGCCCGATGCGCGCGCACAAGCTGGGCCGCGCGATCCGCCTCTCCCCCGTCCCCGATCCGCTCGCCGAAGATCCCGAAGCGGCCGAGGCCGCCGCCAACGATCCCGCGGCGTCGATCGAACTGATCGGCACCTCGCCCTCGCGCGCGCTGGCGCGGTTCAAGAACGGCTATGCCGACGGCGTCATCGGCGGCCGTTTTTCGACTTTGCCCTATTTCATTTCCTCGAACGTCGGGCGCTCGCGCCTCGTCGTCGATCCCGCCCCGGGGCTGTTCGGGCTCAGCTTCGTGAAGGCCGAAGGCTTCCTCGCCACCGACGCCAACCGCGACGCGCTGTCGCGGGTGATCCGGCGCGACCGGCTGATCGACGCGTTCGGCCTCGCCGAATGGCAGCCGCAACTCACGCTGCGCCCCGCGCTCTATGCGCGCGACGGCGGCCCGGCGCCGCTGCTGCCCGCTTGGTCCGAATATGACGACGCCTCGCGCCTCGCACAGGCGAAGCGCGCCGTCGACGCCTGGCGCGGCGCGGGGCGCGAGATCGCACCGCTGCGCATCGCGCTGCCCGACTCGCCCGGCGGGCGCATCCTCTTCGCCTATGTCGCCGCCGACTTCGCGCGGCTCGGGATCGAGAGCCGCCGCGTCGGCCTCGCCGCCGACGCCGACCTCCGGCTGATCGACGAGGTGATGCCCAACGACGACGCGCTATGGGCGCTGCGCCGCCTGTCGTGCCGCCGCGACACGCTGTGCAACCGCGAGGCGCAGCAGCTGATCGACCAGGCCACCGCCAATATCGACATCGGCCAGCGCGCCCAGCAGGTCGGCGAGGCCGAGGCGGTCATGGCGCGCTACACCCCCTTCATCCCGCTCGCGACCCCGCTCCGCTGGTCGGTCGCGTCGCAGCGGCTGACCGGCCTGCGCGCCAACGGCCGGGCACAACACCCATTGAATCATCTGATCGCAGCGCCCAACTAAACGGGCGGCGCTGCAATTTCGAGCGCTTCCGGAAAGGACCCTGATGGCCCCTTCGACCCCCAATCCCGACGCGATCTTCGATGCGCTGATCCAGAACCGCAACGACCCGGCAGCGCTGCGCAAGCGTGTGGAAACGCTGGAAATCCTGCTCGAACGCAGCTTCGTCATCCCCGGGATCAACCGCCCCGTCGGGCTCGACGCGATCGTCGGCCTGGTCCCCGTCGTCGGCGATGTGATCACCGCGATAATGGGCGCCTACCTGATCTGGGAAGCGCGCAACCTCGGCATGCCGAAGTGGAAAATCCTGCGCATGATGGGCAATCTTGGCGTCGACACCGCACTTGGCGCGATCCCGCTGGTCGGCGACGCGTTCGACTTCCTCTTCCGCTCGAACACCCGCAATCTCAAGATCATCAAGCGCCACCTCGACAAACACCACCCCGGCACGATCATCATCGACCAGTAAGCCGCCGCACAGCGGCCCTTCCCTTGCCCCGTGCCGCGATGCTAGCAGGTCTGGAGAGGCCGGCGCACGCCGGCAACAGGGAGATGATGATGATCCGCGCCACCTTCGCCGCGCTCGCCCTTTGCTGTTCGCTTGCGGGCGCCGCCGCCGCGCAGGACGACGGGGAAGAAAAGCCGAAGGTCGCGGCGCCCGAACCCGCCGATCCCTATCGCTGGCTCGAGGATATCGACGGCCGGAAATCGCTCGACTGGGTGCGCCGTCAAAATGCCGCGACCGGCAAGCTGATCCTGCCGCGCCCGGGTTTCGAAGCCGATCGCAAACGCGCCCGCGCCATCCTCGACGACGACCGGCAGATCGCGATGCCCGACGAGGTGATGGGCGAGACGGTCACCAATATCTGGCGCGACGCCGCCAATCCGCGCGGGCTGTGGCGGCAAAGCCCGCTCGACGCCTGGCTCGCCGGCAAACCGGTGTGGACGACGCTCATCGACGTCGACGCGCTCGGCAAGGCCGAGAAACAGAGTTGGGTCTGGCACGGCGCCGACTGCCTCGCCCCCGATTACAAACGCTGCCTCATCTCCCTGAGCCCCGGCGGCACCGACGCCGACATCGTGCGCGAATGGGACCGTACGACAGGAAAATTCGTCAAGGACGGCTTTGCGCTGCCGCTCGCGAAGAGCAGCGTGACCTGGGAAGACGCCGACAATCTGCTCGTCGCGACCGATTTCGGCAAGGACAGCATGACCACCTCGGGCTATCCGCGCATCGTCAAGCGCTGGAAACGCGGCACCCCGCTGTCGTCGGCGCAGACGCTCGTCGAGGGTGAGGCCGCCGACGTCGGCATGACCGTCAGCGCCGAAATGGACGGGGACAAGCGCTGGCCGGTCATCAGCCGCGCCAAAAGCTTCTACACCACCGATTATTACATTCCCAAACCTTATGAAGGCGGCGAATATACCGACACGATCATCCCCGAAACCGCCGAACTTCGCGCGGTGATCGACGGACAGGCGATCATCTTCCTCAACGACAAGGAATTTGATTATCCGGCGGGCTCGCTGCTCGCGCTGCCGCTCGACGAAATGTCGCGCGGCGATCAGGTGCCCTTCGTCCTCGTGATGCAGCCGACCGCCGCGCAGGCGATCGAGGAGGTCGCGGCGGGCGACGATGTGCTGTGGGTCAAGGCGCTCGACGATGTCGAGGGCAAGCTGTTCGCGCTGCGCCGCGACCAGCCCCATGGCCGCTGGAGCCAGAAGGAAGTGCCGCTCGCCGACAAGGCGACAGTCCACATCGCGGGCACGGTCGGCCGCCGCAATCTCGTGCTCGCGACTGCCGAAACGATGCTCCGGCCGCCGACGCTCTATGCCCTCGGCGAAACCGGGCCGGCGCAGGCGATCCAGAGCCTGCCGGCGGTTTTCGACGCCCAGGACATGCACGTCGAAAAACGCTTCGCGACGTCGAAGGACGGCACCAAAATCCCCTATTTCCTCGTCCGCAAGCAAGGCAGCGAAGCCTCGCCCGTCCCGGCGCTCATCCACGCCTATGGCGGCTTCAAGGCGGCACAGACCCCCGGCTACCTCACCGGCCAGCCCTATCGCGCCGGCCCGCTCGGGCTGTTCTGGGTCGAGGACGGCAATGCCTATGTCCTCGCGAATATCCGCGGCGGCGGCGAATATGGTCCGCTGTGGCACCAGGCCGCGCTCTATGAAAAACGCCAGAACAGCTTCGACGATCTGCACGCCGTCGCCGAGGATCTCGTCACGACGGGGGTGAGCGCCAAGGGCAAGATCGCGATCTCGGGCCGTTCGAACGGCGGCGTCCTCGTCGGCGCCGCGATGGAGCAGCGCCCCGACCTCTACGGCGCGGTTATCTCGGGCTCGCCGCTCAAGGACATGCGGCGCTTCAACAAGCTGCTCGCCGGGGCATCATGGATGGACGAATATGGCGATCCAGACGATGCCGCCGACTGGGACTATATCTCGAAATATTCGCCCTATCAGAATATCCGCAAGGGCGTGAAATACCCGCCGATCTTCCTCTACCTGTCGACCAAGGACGACCGCGTCCACCCCGGCCACGCGCGCAAATTCGCGGCGCAGCTCGAGGAATATGGCAACCCCGTCTATTACCACGAATATACCGAGGGCGGCCATTCGGTCGGCGCCGACCATGCCGAAGACGCGGTCCGCGCCGCGATGCTGCACGGCTTTCTGCTGAAGGAACTGGTCGAGAAGAAATAGGAAGGTCGGCCGACGGCCGGTTGCGGACATTCCCTTTTTCGTCACCCCGGACTTGATCCGGGGTCCCGCTGGACGTCGAAACCTGCATTACCCTCAGAAAAGCGGGATCCCGGGTCAAGCCCGGGATGACTGAAAAAGGGCAACAACCGGCCGGGAGTTGCCGTCCCGTCCATCGTCACCCCGGACTTGATCCGGGGTCCCGCTGGACGTCGAAACCTGCGTTACCCTCAAAAAAGCGGGATCCCGGGTCAAGCCCGGGATGACGAAGCTGTAGAAAGCGATGCCTGCTTCCCACCCCAAAGCCGTCAAAAGCTCAGCACCACTTTCGCCCCCGGACCCGCATCGCCAATCTCCATCCGCCCTTTATGAAACGCGACGATGGCGGCGACGAGCGCGAGGCCCAGCCCCGTCCCCGGCTGCCCCGCTGTGTCGGGAACGCGAAAGAAACGCTCTTTCACACGCTCGCGATATTCGGGCGCGATCCCCGGGCCGGTATCGCTGATCTCGATCCGCGCGCCCGCCCCGGCCGCGCTCGCCGTCACCCCGATCGTCCCGCCCTCGCCGCCATATTTGCCCGCATTGTCGAGCAGGTTCGACACCGCCTGGAAAATCAGGTGCCGGTCGCCCTCGATCACCAGCCCCGGCGCGACGCGGCTCTCGATCCGCTGCCCGCGCGCCTCGGCCTCGGGCAGATGGAATTCGATGGCATCGGCGAGCAGGGTCGACAGGTCGACCGGCTTCATCCCGGCCAGATGGCGCCCGCTTTCGATCCGCGCGATGCGCAGCAGCGCGTCGAAGATCGATTGCAGCCGTTCGGCCTCATTCACCGCCTGTTCGGCCAGCCGCTGGCGCTCCGCCTCGCTTTCAGCCGTCCGCAATTCATCAAGGTCGGCGTGCAGCCGCGCCAATGGCGTGCGCAGTTCATGCGCGACATTGTCCGAAACCCGCCGCACCGATTCGACCGATTCCTCGATCCGCGCCAGCATCAGGTTCAGCGCGTCGGCAAGCTCGTCGAAATCGTCGCCGGTGCCGCGCAGCGGAATGCGCTCGGTCAGGCTGCCCGCCATCACCCGCCGTGCAGTGCGTGTCACCGCATCGATCCGCTGCCCGACCGCGGCGCTCATCGCGAAGCTGCCGGCAATCGCCAGGAAGGCCGCGACGACGATCAGCCACGCCGAACCGATGGTGAACAGTTCATCGCGGTCGTCGATGTCCTCGACATCGCGCCCGACGATCAGCCGCGTCCCGTCGTCGAGCCGCTGCTCGACGACCAGCGCTTCGTAATCGCGTTCCTGCCCGCCCTTATAGGCATCGGCCTCGAGCAGCGCCCAGCCCGGTACCGGATCGTCGGGCCAGCTCGGCAGATTGGCGATCAGCACCTTGCCATCGGGCGCGATCAGCGCGTCGAAGGCCCGCCGCGGTCCCGACGCACGCCGCGCCTCCAGGGCGCGGAGCAGCGCATCACGCCCCGCCGCGCGGTCCACCGCCGCGAGATTTCCGGCTTCGGTCCGGACCGATCCGGTTTCGTGGAGCAGCGGCTGGTAAACGCCGATCCAATAGGCCGCGCCGAACATCGCGGCGGTCGACGTCAGGAACAGCGCGACATAGATGACGCCGAGCCGCAGCGTCAGGCTGCGCCACACGCGGCGGCGCGGCGCGCTCATGGTGCCGCCCGCATGATATAGCCGGTACCGCGCACCGTATGGATCAGCGGCCGTTCGAATCCGCGATCGACCTTTTGCCGCAGCCGGCTGACGTGCTGGTCGATGATATTGGTCTGCGGGTCGAAATGATAATCCCACACATGTTCGAGCAGCATCGAACGTGTCACCACCCGCCCTTCGTTGCGCGCCAGATAGGCCAGGATACGAAACTCGCGCGCGGTCAGATCGACCGGCTTGCCCCCGCGCCGCACCGCTTGGCCGAGCAAGTCGATTTCCAGGTCGCCGATCGCCAGCCTGGTTTCGGTGACGATCGCCGGGCCGCGGCGGCTCAGCACGTCGATCCGCGCCAGCAGTTCGGACATCGCGAACGGCTTGGTCAGATAATCGTCGGCGCCGGCGCGCAGCCCCGCGACGCGTTCGTCGACTTCGGCCAGCGCGCTCAGGATCAGGACCGGTGTCGTGTCGCCCGTCGCGCGGATCGTCTGCACGATCGTCAGCCCGTCGACGTTGGGCAACATGCGATCGACGACGATCAGGTCATAGGTCTCAGCCGCGGCGCGCAGCAATCCGGCGCGCCCGTCGCCTTCGACATCGACCAGGTGCCCGGCCGCCTTCAGTCCCTTGCCGATATGTTCCGCGACGCGCGCATCGTCCTCGATCACCAATATATGCATTGCGTCACCGATACCGGCTGAACGCCGCTGCCGCCATCACTTCGATGCGCGCGGACCGAACATGTCGAAAATCAAATCTTTGCGCCATCGGCGCGGCAGGTGCCGCTGCCACTGTCGCTCCTGCAGAACAGGAGTGGGTCGTGGTACAAATACAAGCGAAACGCGCCGCGGCGCGCGCGGTCGAGACGCGACGGATCGAACTTTCGGTTTTCGATCTCGATCGCACGCTGTCGATCCTGCCCACCTACACACCCTTCCTCTTCTTCGCTGCGCGCACCCGCGCCCCGTGGCGCCTGCTGCTCGTCCCGTTGCTGCTGCCGGTCGCGATCCTCTATGTGCTCGGGCTGATCCCGCGCCGTGCGATGAAGCAGGCGATGCACCGCGTCGCGCTTGGCGGCGCCCTGCCCGAACGCGATGCGGCGCGGATCGCCGACCGCTTCGCGCGCCGGCTCGCCGAACGCGGCCTTTATGCCGAAGGGCTCGCGCTGATCGAGGCCGAACGCCAGGCGGGGCGCCGCGTCGTTCTCGCCACCGCCGCACCGCATTTTTACACCGCCGCACTCGCGCGCCGGCTCGGCATCGCCGACGTCATCGCGACCGCATCGATCTGGCAGGACGGATGCCTCGTCCCCGCGATCGGCGGCGCCAATTGCTATGGCGCCGACAAGCGCCAGCGGCTCGAAGCCTTCATGGCGCAGGCCGGCATCGCGCGCGAGGCGGCGTATATCCGTTTCTGGTCGGACCATGTCTCCGACCTCCCCGTCTTCGACCTGTGCGACGAACCCTGCGCGGTCAACCCGTCGCCCAAGCTGCGCAGCGTCGCCGCCGCGCGCGGCTGGCCGATCCTCGACTGGCGGAAGCGGCCGTGATGCGCATCGGTTTCCTCTTCAACCATCACGGCGGGCATCAGGTCGCGCATGCGCTGCCGGTGGCGCTCAAGCTGCAGCAGCGCGACCACCAGGCGCGGGTCAGCATCTTCGTCTCCGAAGGTTGCGAGGCCGAGGTACGCCGGCTCGCGGCCGCGCATGGAAAAACGAGGCCGGAAATCGTCCGCCTGCGCCCGCCATCGCTCCTCGCGCGCGCCGCGAACAAGGCGACGGGAAGCGCGCTTCCCGCCGACATCGTCTCGACCCTCCACCGCAACCTCGACCGGTTCCGCAATCTCGATGCGCTCGTCGTGCCCGAAAAAACCTCGCTGCTGCTGAAATCGCTCTTCGGGCTGAAATCGCTCAAGCTGGTCCATACGCGGCACGGCGCGGGCGACCGCGCGATCGGGTTCGACAAGGCCAGCGGCAAGTTCGACCTTGTCCTCCTGTCGGGCGAAAAGATCCGCGACCGCCTTGCGCAGGCCGAACTGCTGAAGGACGACGGACATGCGATCGTCGGCTATCCGAAATTCGACCTGCCGCCGCGACCGGCCGGCCCGCGCCTCTTTCCCAAGGACCGGCCGACGGTCCTCTACAACCCGCATCCCTCGCCCGCCTTGTCGTCATGGTATGGCATGGGACCGCAAATATTGGACTGGTTTGCGCAAAGCGGCGATTACAACCTCATCTTCGCGCCGCACGTCATGCTATTCAAAAAACGGCTCACCGCCTCGCTTTCTCCCTTCGCCCTCGGCTGGAACCCCCGCCCGCGTCCGGAGCATCACGGGCACGACCACATCATAATAGACCCCGCCAGCCCCGCGAGCCTCGACATGACCTATACCGATGCTGCGGACATCTACATCGGTGATGCAAGCAGTCAGGTTTACGAGTTCATTCGCCGCCCCCGCCCCTGCATCTTCCTCAATCCGCGCCGCATCAACTGGCAGGGCAACCCTGATTTCGCGCATTGGCGCGCCGGTACCGTCGTCGAAACGATCGACGAACTCGCGGCCGCCCTGGCCAAAACCCCGCTGCTGTCAACCGCGATGCACGAGCGGCAGGAGGATATGTTTCGCTACAGCTTCGATCTCCAGGAGCGCCCCTCGTCCGAGCGCGCGGCCGACGCCATCCTTGCCTATATGGCGCGTCAGTGACCGCTATGCCATATAACCAGCCAGCTCCCTCGCGCTTCGCCGCTTTCTTCGACTATGGTGTGAAGAAGACGCTGCACAAATGGTTCGTGCGCGGTCTTTCAGCGCTGCCCCTGCCTCGCCCCGACGACGTCGTGATGTCGCGCTATGGCGTCCGGATGCGTGCCAACTGGCGCGATCGCACTTTTCAATATTGCCGCTACGCGACCTATGGCCGCGTCCTTTCGGATTATCTTGCCGCGCACGACATGCCTTTCGCCTTCGTGGACATCGGCGCCAATCAGGGCCTCTACAGCCTGCTCGCGGCGCAGAACCCGCACTGCGCGGCGGCGATCGCATTCGAACCCGTCGCCGCGACCTTTGCCCTGCTGCGCGACAATATCGCGCTCAACACAGCGGAAGCGAAGATCAGGCCGATCCACGCCGCCGTCTCGCTCCATTCGGGAATCGCCGCGATATCCACCAACGCCACGCATAGCGGCACCGCCAGCCTGCGCGATTCGAACAACACGGCTCGGCCTGAGGCCGAGGATATTCGCATTCTCGGCATTTCGGGTGTCGACACGCTGCTTCCCGACGTTTTGCCACTGATCGTCAAGATAGACGTCGAGGGACATGAGGAAACCGTCGTCGAGGCGCTGGCAGCATCCACGCATCGCGATCGTATCTCCGCCATCTTCTACGAAATCGACAGCCGCTGGACCGACGCCGCCGTGATCGAGGCACGGCTGAGATCGACCGGCTTCACCCGCTTCGACCGCTTCGGCATCGGGCGGCATTATGACGTACTCGCGCGGCGCTGAGGCGCGGAACCCTCTTCCCTTCCCGGGCGTATCCTGAACTGAATGCCGCTCACCGCGGCAACAGCCTTCGCGAGGAACATGCCTTGGCCCGAGTGAAAGCGGCACCGCGCGAAGGTGCAAAAGTCCCGATCACAAAGCCCCGCCCGAAAGGCATGATATTGCTCGCGTTGATCGCCCTTGGCCTTGGCGGTTGCGATTACTTCCCGCGCGATCCGGAGCATAGTCTCGACGATATCCGCTCCCGCGGTATCCTCCGCATCGGCGCACAGCAGGACCTGCCGCCCGAGGCGACGCAGCTCATCGAACGGATCGAACGGTCAACGGGCGCGAAAGCAAAACTTAGCGAAGGTGCCCTCGAACCGCTTCTCCAAAAACTCGACAAGGGCGAAATCGATCTCGTCATCGCCCCATTCACAAAGAAAACACCGTGGGCCGCAACGAGTACGCTTTCGCCACCCATTCGCATCGAAGGGCACGAGAAAAACCGGATCGAATGGCGCGTTGCTATGCGAAGCGGCGAAAATCGCTGGATATTCCTGGTTGAAACCAAGGCCCGGCAAATCGTGCGCGAAAGCGACGCGACATGAGCGATCCGGCCGCGACGCACGTCGACAGCCTTCCCCCCGCCTTGCGCGAAACGCTGAAGCGCGCCGAGCGGTTGGAGTGTTGGAATATTTTCTGGACTGTGACGATCATCGTCGTGATGGGGCTGGTGCTAGGACAGAGCCAGACGATGAAAACCGCGTGGATCGAGGATACGCTGGGCCTCGTTCCGCCGATCGCGTTTCTCATCGCGGCGCGAATGGAGCGCAAGGGCGCGCGGTCGCGCAAATTTCCCTTCGGCTTTGAGCGGGTCAACGGCCTCGGCTTCTTCCTCGCCGCGGTCGCGCTCGCCGCGACCGGCGCGCTGCTGCTGTGGGATTCGGCGCTGACGCTGATCAAGGCCGAGCATGCGACGGTCGGATCGGTGCATCTGTTCGGACGCGACATCTGGCTCGGCTGGCTGATGATCGGCGCACAGGTCTATGCGATGATCCCGCCGATGATCATCGGACGCAAGGAATTGCCGCTCGCCGAAGAACTCGCCGACAAGCTGCTCCACACCGACGCGCTGATGAACAAGGCGAACTGGATGACCGGCGCGGCGGGCATCGCGGGCATCATCGGCCTGGGGCTTGGCTGGTGGTGGGCTGACTCGCTCGCCGCCGCCGCAATTTCCTTCGACATTCTCCACGACGGGCTGAAGGCAATCCGTTCGTCCACCGCCGAACTCGTCGACGGTACGCCGCGCGCGCTGGCCAGCGCCGAAATCGCCGAAGAGGCCGAAGCTCTCGAAGCTGCGCTGAAGCAACGCTATCCCGATGCCACGATCCGGCTGCGCGAAACCGGACGGCTGATCCGCGCCGAAGTTCACGGCTGCCTTCCCCCCGACGAACCCTTTGACGCCCAGGGCCATTGGCCGGGAAAGGCGGAACGAAACTGGCGCCTCGCGCAAGTCAGCTTCGTTCCACCGGCGGATGCCGTTTCGAACGATTCGACCGAAGCAGAATGACCTTCACGAAAGTTGCGGCCGGGGTACCGACGTCGAACGGCGCCGGAAGGCGGTTCCATTCACGCTTGACGAGGAAAGGAAATAGAATAACGTATACGAAAATCATGGGAGGCAAGCGTGAACCGCAGGGAATATCTTTTGTCCGCGACCTCGGCGCTGACGCTGGCCTCCGCCCCCGCCGCAAAAGCAGCGCTGGCCAATCTGGACGAGACGGCGGCCGAGCCCAAATTTTCGGCACAGATCAAATATGAAGTGCGCATCCCGATGCGCGATGGTGTGCATCTGGGCGCAACGCTCTACCTGCCGCGCGGCGTCAGGACACCGCGGCCGACGATCTTTGCGCTGACGCCCTATACGGCTGACGGCTACCATGCCGAAGGCCTCAGCTTTTCGCAGAACGGCTACCCGTTCCTCGCGGTCGACATGCGCGGGCGCGGCGATTCGAATGGCGAATTTTCTCCCTTCGGTACCGAGCCGAACGACGGCCACGACATCGTCGAGTGGATCGTCGAGCAGCCCTTCTGCAATGGCCGGGTCGGCATGTGCGGCCTGTCGTGGGTCGGTTACACGCAATGGGCAACCGTGCGCGGCGATCCCAAAGGGCTCGCGACGATCATCCCCTCGGCCCCCGCCTACGCCGGCTTTGATTTTCCGATCCGCTACAATATCTTCTTCAACTATGCCGGCGGGCAGTGGATGACCTTCGTCAAGGGCAACACACGGCGAAACAACGCTTTTGCCGACGCGAACTGGGGCAAGGAATATCTGCGTTTCCTCGAATCCGGCCTGCCGTTCCGCAAGATGCCGGAGTTTTTCGGCTTCGAATCCAAACCGTTCGAAGAATGGATCAAGCATCCGCAGCAGGACGAATATTACGACCAGCTCAATCCCCTGCCCGAGCAGCTTGCCCGGCTGACCATGCCGGTGCTGTCGCTGTGCGGCATCTATGACGGCGACCAGCTCGGCACGCTCGAATTCCATCGCCAGCATCTCAAACATGCCGGTGCAAAGGCCAATCATTATCTGGTGATCGGCCCGTGGGGCCATGACGAGGTGCGCAATCCCACCGCCGAATTCTATGGCATCAAGGTCGGTCAGGCGAGCGTGCTCGACATGAAGAAGCTGCACCGCGACTGGTACGCCTTCGCGATGGAAGACGGCCCGCGGCCCGAATTCCTCAAGAAGAAATTCGCCCATTATGTGATGGTCGCCGACAAGTGGCGCTATGCCGACACGATCGAAGCCGCCACCGCGCGCTATGAAACGCTGCACCTGCACTCGTCCGGCAATCCCGATAATGTCTATGCGTCAGGAACGCTCAAACCCAAGCCCGCGAAAAAGGCGGAGCCCGATCATTTTATCTATGATCCGCGCGATCTGAGCGGCCTACGGCTCGAGGCGTCGCTGACCGAATGGCACACGACCGGCCAGACGCTGGTCGCCGCCAATGCGGGGGGCAAGCTGATCTATCACAGCGAGCCGTTCGAGAAGGACACCGAAGTCACCGGCTTCTTCAAATTCAACGCGTCGATCGCGATCGATACGCCGGACACCGATTTCATGGTCTCGATCTATGAAATCGCGCCCGATGGCTCGAGCATGTTCCTGACCGAGCAGCACAAGCGCGCCCGCTATCGCGAAGGGCTGCGGACCGAAAAGCTGATCGCCACCAAGGAACCGCTACGATATGACTTCGACGGCTTCTTCTTCATCTCGCGGCTGATCAGGAAGGGCTGCCGCCTGCGACTCGTGGTGAAGCCGAACCACGATCTGAAGTGGCAAAAAAACTATAACAGCGGCAAGCCCGTGGTCGACGAGACCATGGCCGACGCCCGCACCGTCACCGTGCGGCTCTATCACGATACAGCGCATCCCAGCACGCTGAGCATCCCGATCGGCCAGCCGGAAACCTAGCCCATATCGATCATCGTGGCGGCTTTTGCCGCAAACGAAGCGGAATTCTTGCCGGGGATTGCGCGTGATGCACTCGCGCGCGCGCCGCCGACGACCGAGCCGCTGCTCCGGCGGATTCCCACGCCGATGTGCGAATCCGGAACCGCCCAAGGCCCGAGGCCAAGCCCATATGCATTTTCGCGCTATTCCGGGAAAGATGGTGGCAGGGCTTGTATCGAACCTATATATTAAACCATTGATTTAATTTATTTTTTCTTTTAATGAGAGTTTCTTACCCCCACACTCACCCCCACATTTCTGACGGTCTAACGCTTGTTCGATTCACAAAATGATGCGCTTGATCTGGTTTTGGGCAAGCTGTGGCGGGTCCCGGCAAGGCGGTTCCGGGCACGGCAATCGAATGCCCGAATCCGAAAAACGGGCCGTCTTCAATCCAGTCCGTATCGGTCGTGAATCGCCGATTTGGATGGAATGAGCGATGCGGTCGAGGCGGCGCGGTCCGAACTCGAGTGCCGCAAGGCTCAGCGAGACGTAGGTCTCGCCGGAGACCATCCCTGGAGCGTGAGCAGGGACAGGCCGGGCCTAAGGAAACGGCGCGCACGCAAAGGGCCGCAGCGCATGCGGAGGACGGAAAGAACGGCGCTTTTTGGACGCGGGGACCGCGTCGCCTCGGGCACCGGAATGGTCCCGGCGGTGACAGGCACGAAGCGCGGCTAAAGAATTTTTGCTGAACGCTTCATCGAAATTGGCATGGCCAGCGCCGGGGGATCGGAGCAAGGCGTGAGCGCGCGGTCTCCGGATTCGCGGACGGGGCGGTCCGCAGCGGGTTTTCGACGGCGACGAGGGCGCGGACCAGGGGGATCGAATGGACGGCAGGGCAGAGCTTCTGATCGCGGGCGAATATGGCGATATCCAGCAGATCGCGGCGCGCAGCGCGGGCATCTGGGTCGGATTGTCGATCGACGATGCCGCGCATGCCGCCCTGCGCCGCGACGGGCTCGATCCGGCACGGCTGCGGCTGACGGGGCTCCACCCGTTCGAATTTTCCGGCGCGGCCGATGGCGGGCGCCAGGTCGTGGCGTCCGCCAACGACAATGAGACGGCGGAAGCGCTGCTCGACCTGTTCCGGATTTACTTCCTCAGGCGCCTGCTCGCGTGATCAGAGCTTTCGGGGATGCGCCGCCGAGCCCCGACCGGGGCTGAAGGCGCATAGCCGTCACGACGATCGGGCGAAGGCCTCGGCGATGAAATCGCGGCCGAGCCGCAATCCGACCGGATCGACGCTGTGGCCCACGCCATAGGAAATGTGCGTCGTGACATCGACGCCCAGGCGCTTGAGTTCGCTTTCGGACATGTGGAGCGCGGCAATCGGCACGACCGGATCGGCCGTGCCGTGCACCAACAGCACCGGCGGCTTTGGGGAGGCGTCATGGACAAGGCCGAGCGTTCCGGCGAGCATGCCCGAGTAACCGACGATCGCGGCGACGGCGCGCGGCCGACGCAGACCGACATGAAGCGCCATCATCGTGCCCTGGCTGAAACCGACGAGCGCCAGATCGGCTTCGGTCAGTTCATATTGGGCAAGCTTGCGGTCGATGAAGGCGTCGATCGTCGGCGCTGCCGATGCCGCGCCGGCGGCCAGTGCCGAGGGTGCAAATCCCGACAGGCCCCACCATTGATAGCCCGCGCCCATCATGCTGCAACGCTGCGGCGCGTGCGGCGCGAGGAACAGCGTGTCGGGGAGCGCCTCCTGCCACTGGGGGGCGAGCGAAATCATGTCGGTGCCGCTCGATCCGAAGCCGTGCAACAGCAAGACGATCTTTTTCGGTGCGTTGCCCGAGCGCGGTTGCAGGCTGGCGCCATTCACGATTTTCGACAAATATGACCTCTTTCCGGTTGCCGAAGGTTATTTGGTCATTGGCAGTTCGCTCGACAAGCCATGAGTGGTTCGGCGCTGCGGTCAGGATTTGCACCACCACCGGAGCTTTGCGGCCGCGTGGGCACGGCTTGCCGGGTCTTGAGACGGACGTCAGTACCGCGCCGCCGCTGCCCCCATCGCAGCGGGACCAGTCGATGCGGGTGACGACGGGTCGGCCGCTCGTCGCCCGCCGAAGTAACGGATTGAATGAAGATCGTTCAGACAGTCCGCAACCTGGGACCAGAATTCGGCTTCCTGGTCTTCGCCGCGGGCACGAAGCGCCTGAATCCTATCGGCAATGATTGCCGGCGCGCGGTCGCCATATCGGGTTTCGAGTGCGAGCACCTGACCCCAAAGGTCATGGTCGGCATTGCTTCCCATCGCTGCGGCTCCGATGTGTTTGCCCAACGCTAGCACATGAACGCCAGTGCACCAAAAGGCCGGTAGCCGACCAATGCTCAACCCAGCTCCTCGGCAAGCCCGATGAGAATCCCTTCGGGTCCACGGATGTAGCAGAGCCGGTATATGTCCTGATAGTCGACGACCTCGCCTACGAGCTCCGCGCCGCGCGCGCGAACCCGTTCCAGCGTGTCGTCGATGTCGTCGACGGCGAACATCGCGCGAAGATAGCCCAGGGCGTTGACGGGGGCGTTTCGGTGATCAGCAGCGACGGACGGCCGCAAAAAGCGAGAAAGCTCAAGCCTGCTATGGCCGTCCGGTGTGCGCATCATCGCAACTTCGACATGCTGGTCGCCGAGACCCGTGACACGGCCCGCCCATTCGCCTTCGATCGTAGCCCGCCCCTCGAGCTCGAGGCCGAGTTCGAGAAAGAAATCCACCGTCGCATCGAGGTCCTCGACGAAGATTCCCATATTATCCATCCGCTTGATCGCCATGATGCCGGTCTCCTGATGTCGCGCTTGATGTCAGGGCGTCCCTGCCTCTAACCGCCCTTCTTTTGCGCCCGCGCCGCCCTGACACCGGCGAGGAACTGCTTTTCATCGACCTTCATCGCCAGCCCTCGCGCTGACAGAAAAAATGCCGCCCGCGGCATGGTGATATTGCCCTCGCTGGTGGTCAGTATTGCGCCCTGAGGCGCCATCGCCATGACCTTGCCGAGCACCGTGGCACCGTCGGCGCTCCGCACCTCGGCGCCAGGTTTCAATGCTCCATCGACGGCCGCCGCATCGGCCTCGGCCTGCCTCAGGACCGCGACAATTTTCGCCTTCGGGGCTTTCAGCGCCGGGCCCTTGGCGCTCTTCACAAAGGCATTCTTCGGCACGACGAGCCCGTTGCCGTCGATGGACACCGCAACCCTGTCTCCGGACACTTTCGCGATCTCGCCGACCTGTTCGCCATTCTGGTCATAGACCCTGGTCCCGACAACCAGCGAAGCAGCCAGCGCGGCCTCCTGCGCGTGCGCGACGGGCGCAGCAAGTGCCAGCGCGCCCGCAAGGCACAGCGCCGCCGTCGGGGTGAATGATCTGGGCATGAAAGACTCCTCGGGAACCAGAGTGTCTTCTCGTGCCGCAATGCATGACAGCACGCCAAATGCGATGCTGATCGGCCGTGCAACGGACACGGCGAGACGACGTCCCTGCCCTCGAAGCGATCGGACGTGTCCCTGCCGGCTGCCGCGTCCGCTGCGAGGTGCGAACGTCGGGGCAATGACCTCAAACGGTCGGAACGGTGCCACCGTCGATGACGAACTCAGCGCCGTGGATGGCGGCAGCGCGATCCGAAGCCAGATAGGCGATGAGATCGGCGACCTCATGCGGATCGGCCGGACGCCCGATCGGAATCCCGCCGAGGCCGTCAAGAACAACTTGCCGCGCGTCTTCGATCGTACCGCCATTGGCGGCCTGCATCCGCTTCAGCAGTTCCTCGGACGCGTCGGTCATGATCCAGCCGGGGGAGACGATATTGACCCGCACCCCCTTCGGCCCGAGCTCCTTGGACACCGACTTGCTGTAGGTCCTGAGCGCAGCCTTGGCGGCGGCGTAGGCGGTCGTCGATTCCGGAAGCGGCAGGACCGACTGGATCGAGGTGACATGTACCACCGTGCCGGCGCCGCGTTCGACCATCTGCGGAATTAGAAGTCGATCAAGGCGAACCGTGGCCAAAAGGTTGAGGTTCAGTTCGGCGAGCCAGTGATCGTCGGTCAGGGCGGCGAAGCCCCCGCCCGGTGAGGATGAACCGCCGATCACATGGGCGACGATGTCGACGCCGCCCATTTGCGCGAGCGCCGCTGCAGCGAGGCTTTCTCCGCCCGCCGCCGTGGTCAGATCGGCCCGGACGAACTCGACGCCTGCAATGGGCTCGGGGTTTCCGCGGGCGGCGGTCATCACCCGGGCGCCGCCAGCCAGGAAGCGCTCGACGGTGGCGCGGCCCAAACCCTTGGTGCCGCCGCTGACGACGACGCGCTTGCCCGCGAACTCGGTCGGATCAACGGTAATGCTCATAGGGTGATCTCCAGCGTCTTGATCAGGTCATTCTCGAGGGTGAAGGCATAGGTGAAGCGGATCGGGCTGCCCTTGAAGTCGCCATGGGCCGGGCCTTCCACGACGATCCTGCCCTTCTCGTAACGCACGCTGTCCGGCGTGAAGATGGCCTTCACGGCGACGACCTCGTCTTCGAACAGCGTCCTGATTTCGGGGTGGCCCGCGTGACGGTGGCCGTTGTCCACGATAAGAACATCGGCGGCAAACGGCTTCAGCATGCCGCCCACATCGAGCCGCGCATTGGCCTCGACAAAGTCGGCGATGGGTTTCGGCAAGGCTGCGACAACCGCTTGGGTGCCGTTTTGATTGGTGTCGGATTCGCTCTTGGTCTGCATGACAAGTCTCCTTCGTTTGACTTGCCTCTGTTGTAAGACCAGCACACTATCCGGATAAGAAGGCCAATCTGGCATGAGCTAGTGAAGGATTCGGGATAATGTCGCGACTGGCGCTTCGGGATTTGGACGCTGTGCTGGCAGTTGCGCGGCGCGGCTCCTTCCGGCAGGCCGCCATTGATCTCGGCATGTCGACGACGGCGCTCAGCCACATGATCGCGCGGATCGAAACCGAGCTTGGCGTGCGCCTGTTCAACCGCACGACACGGAGCGTCGCATTGACCGACGCCGGGCGGGTCTTCGTCGATCGCCTTGGTCCCTCGCTTCAGGATGTCCGCGAAGCCATCGAGATCGTGCGCGCCCGCGGCGAGACTCCTTCCGGGAAACTGCGGATCAATGCGCCGCCCTTCGCGGTACGCTCGCTCGCTTTCACCCATTTGCTCCTGGAATATTCGCGCCGCTATCCCGACATGCATGTCGACGTCGTGACCGAGGGCCAGCTGCGCGACATCGTCGCCGAAGGTTTCGATCTCGGCGTTCGCGTCGCCTCGCTCGTTCCGACCGACATGATCGCCCTGTCGCTCGGTGAGGCGCAGCGCTTCGCGGCGGTCGCCTCGCCAGCCTATCTAAAGACACGGTCGGGACCGCTGGTGCCGACCGATCTCCTTTCCCACGACTGCATTCGCGTCCGCCTACCCGATGGCGCGCTCTACCGTTGGCATTTCGAGAAGGGCGGCGACCTAGCGCAGATCGAGGTGAGCGGCCCCATGACGTTCGATGAGTTCAACCTGTCCCGCGCCGCTGTAATGGCGGGACGCGGGATCGGTTTTTATTTCGAACAGGATGTCATCGCCGATATCGAAGCAGGAACGCTTGTCCGCCTGCTTGAAGACTGGACCCCGCCCTTCCCCGGCCTCTGTCTTTATTATCCAGGCCGGAGGCATCCGTCCGCCGGGCTGGCCGCATTCCTTTCGGTCGCTCGCGAACTGGCTTCAACCGGAACAAAATCGTAGATTTCGGCGGGTGCTGGCCGATTGAAGACGATCTGCTTATAGTTTGAAAACGCGGTAATCGGACATCCCTATCCTAACGCTTCGCCTGACTTGCCGATGCGCGGCTCCCAAATATTCCGATCAGAGCGGAGGCGGATACTCCAGGGTCAGTGACAGGGGCGCGAGCACGCTCGCCGAGATAAGCCCCACCCAAGCCTGAAAGCGAAAAGGCTTTACGCCGCCGACCTGCTTCATCAGGATGGCACCGATAGCACCCGCCAAGGCGCTTGCGGCGACGAACCAGAGACCCGTCGACAGCGAAAGACCATGCGGATTCCACGACACCACGAGAACGCCCGCAAGCGTCAGGGCGATGCCAAACCCGCGTCGCCAATGGATGCGTTCTCCGAGCAACAAAATCGACAGTAGCACGGTGAAGGGCACACCGAGCTGAAGGATGATCGCAGCCGCCGACGGCGACGTGGTTTTGAGTCCCAGAAAAACGAGGGCAAAACTGCCTCCGCCCAGCGTTAATGCGATCGCGGAAATGCGCCAGAATGGGCGCGGCACCGGCAGCAGCCAAGGCAACATGAGGAGCGCAACAACGGAAAAGCGCAAGGATGCATAGAAAAGCGGCGGGATGGCCCAATCGGTGACGACGATCTTGCTCAGGACATTGTTCGATGCCTAGAAAAGACTGGCCGCCATCAGCAGCAAGAAATCACGAATGCTCATGGCAAGCACAATCGTATGTCGACCGGTTGCACGCCTTTACTGCTGGCTTCGCCCAGCCAGACAAGGAAGTGATCCATGGCACGGGGAATCCGACAGACCCTGCTCACGTCCCGGTATCTTGGCGCAGGCCGATGGTCGCCAACCGCTCGGCGGCCGCCCGAGTTAGCCTTCACGTACATTCACACAGACATATTTGATCTCGAGATAGTCATCGATTCCGTAGTGCGATCCCTCGCGACCGAGGCCCGATTCCTTGATACCGCCGAAGGGCGCGACTTCGGTGGAAATCAGTCCGGTGTTAACCCCGACGATGCCATATTCGAGCGCCTCGGTGACGCGCCAGACGCGGGACAGGTCGCAGGCAAAGAAATAGGCCGCAAGGCCAACGCGAGGCGATCGCGCGCGCCGCATTGGGTGTGTTGCTGGAAAAGGGGGTGTATGCGACATCGCAGCGTGATATCTGTCGCGCGGCGAACATTTCGAACGGCGCGCTTTACACGCATTTCCGGACTCGAGAGGAAGTGATCGCGGCGGCTTGTGTCCTCGACCATGCCGACCGGCTCAATAGCGCACGGCCAACGTCCTGGGATGCCTATGTCGCTACTTTCTTTCACGGGCGCCCCGAGAAGGGCTCGCCCACGTCCAAGCGCTTCCGCTTATCTTTGCAGTTTTCAGCCGAACTCACTCAGATGCAGGATAATCCGGAAAGTCTGTCGAAGCTTTTGTTTCTGTACCGCGAGGACGTCATGCAAAGCCTTGCCGGCTTGGCCAAACTCGGGATTGTGAAACTGCCGCTGGGCCTTGCGGAAACCACCGAAATTCACATGCAATTATTCACTGGCGCGGAATTTCAGTTGACCACCGACCGCGGCCTGTCGCCTGACTTCGTGCTCGGTGCACTTCGTCGGGGCTTGGCGACGACGGCCGGGCTTGTGGACGTACCGGTACGAGCCCCTACAGATATCGTCTGAAGCAGCCTGAAGGCCTTCTAGGTGCCAACGAAAGGCCCAATTAATCGGGTCCCCAGTGGTGGATATTGAGTGCTGCTGCCCGGCGGTGGGGAATTGAGCGCACTCGACGATTCGCGAAATGACCTCACCAATTCGGGCAAACTATTTGCGCTTATCGCCGGCAATAGCAGCGGGCTAACAGGCGGTCTGAAAAGGTCGTCTAACGACATCGCTAGACCCGTTGGAAGGTATTTTAGAATGAATGGCAATGTAAGCGAAGCCGATCTCCCCCTTTGGGAGGCCGCCAATCGCAATTTGCTTAAGTATATGGGTGTAAGCGGTGATTTTGTTCCGTTTATACCGGCGCGTGCCGAGGGTGCGTGGCTCTACGATGCTAAAGGCCGTAAGGTACTTGATTTCACGTCCGGGCAAATGAGTTCGGTGTTGGGCCACGCGCACCCCGATCTTGTTGAGGCACTGACCGAAGCTGCGGGAAATCTCGACCATCTGCTCAGTATGATGGTGTCGAAGCCTGTCATTGATCTCGCGGTGGCGTTGGCGAAACTTGTGCCCGAGCTGCCGAGGTCAATGTTTTTATCGACAGGGGGAGAATCCGTCGAGGCGGCGCTCCGGCTTGCGAAGGCCGTTACGGGAAAATGGGAAATCGTTGGCTTCAGCCAGTCCTATCATGGTTCGACCGGCGCGGCTGCTTCGGCCACATATTCCGTCGCACGTCGCGGCTACGGGCCGCTTATGCCCGGCTCCTTTGCAATCCCGGCACCGAATGCATTTCGTCCTCGATTTCCCGGCGTTACGTGGCAGCAGGAATTGGATGACAGCTTCAACTTGCTGGATCGTCAATCGACCGGCAACCTCGCCGCGTTTGTCGCCGAGCCGATCCTGAGCACGGGAGGCGTTCTGGACCTTCCCGTTGGTTACCTCGCTGCGCTCAAGGCGCATTGTCACGCTCGGGGCATGCTGTTGATCCTCGATGAAGCTCAAACCAGCCTCGGACGCACCGGCGAGATGTTTGCGTTCGAGCGGGACAATATCATTCCGGACATTCTTCTCCTGTCAAAAACCCTTGGTGCCGGGATGGCTATGTCGTCTGTCTCGACCACAGATGAAATCGCCGAGGCCGGCGTTTCGAAAGGGTTCATGTTTGCCACCACGCATGTGAACGACCCGCTGCCTGCAGCCGTCGCTTTGAAGGTTCTGGAGGTCATCGAGCGCGATCAACTTGTTCCCCACGCCAAGATGTTGGGTGCTCGGCTGCTCAAGGGTTTGCAGAATCTGATGCAAAAGCACCGGTGCATCGGCGATGTGCGCGGTCGCGGTTTGCTTCTCGGCGTCGAGTTCGAACCATACTGCGGTCAAAGTTCAACCGAGATCGCGTCAAAGGTGACGTCGTTGGCACTTGAGCTGGGCGTGTCGGCAAATATTACAGGAGCTTTCTCCGCAGGCGTGATGCGGCTTGCGCCCCCTATCACCTGCACCGAAACCGAGATCGATTTTGGCCTTGAGGTACTCGACGCTGCGATCACCCAAGCCACTGCCGACGCCGGTCAGTAACTCGCGCGCCGCACATGCGTGGTACGAGATACGGTCATGATCGAGGCTAACCGGCCTTCTCGATCACGATTTTGAGGTTCGGTCGATCGTCGGTCCGTCATCGCCCCGCCTGTCAGCGGCAATGGCTACCATCCAGTCCCTCACTGCTTCGACGCATGGTCGCAGATTATGTGCGGAGGGTGTATACATCCAATATCCCACACCGGGACGACTAAGGTTGGGAAACGGGGCGATAAGAGTCCCGTCCGCCACCTCTTGCGCGACGAGGGCGCTGCTTTCCAAAATGATCCCGACATCATCGCCGGCAGCCTTTATCGCCAGATGAGAGGGATCCATCTGGACCGTCCCCATCGAGTTTCCGGCTATGTCGATCCCTTGCAAGTTCAACCATTCGTCCCAGGACACGATGTTCAGGGCTGTTCTGATCAATCTCACCAGGAGAAGATCGTCCGGCTGTCGAATATTGTGCTGCTTCAGAAACGAAGGCGTGCAATAGGGTTGGTACACTTCAGTGAGAAGCAACGACGCTTTGTCGCCCCAAGTGCCCTTGTCCCCGTACACGATTTGCACATCGGCAGGCGCATCGGCCAGTTCCGGGAAAGGCGACCGATTCGCATGCAAATAATTTCCTTGAGCATTCAGTCGAATGTCGATGTTCGGTAGTTCGGACATCAGATCGGCCAAGCGAGGAACAAGCCAGCACCGCGCGAAAGAAGGCGGCATCTCCAGTCGAACGACTTCCAGGCTGCCGCCCTTCTTTCCCCGCGCTCGGATGTCGCTTGTCGCTGTTCGCAAGCGGCCGAGGCCCTGACGAACAGAGAGGGCATATTCAGCCCCGTCCGGTGTGAGAATGACTCCTCTGCCAACTCTGTCAAAGAGCCGGACTCCGATTATTTCCTCAAGCAACCGTATCTGATGGCTGACGGCGGATGGCGTGAGATTGAGTTCGTCAGCGGCAATTTGGAAACTTGATGAGCGTGCTGCCGCTTCAAACACCGCTATTCCTCGCAATGGAAGCACTCTCTCAGCCATCTGCTACTCCGCCGTTGACCTCTCGCGTTTAGAGCGAATGCCGTTGGAGTCAAAATCTCGCTGCGGGCAAAGGCATTTACCCAGACAACAGCGAAGACTTGCGGAGCATCGACGTTCAGCGAGACGTCCTGCCAGTCTGACAAGCGCAAGGACGCACGGGAATCATGCGAATGGGCGCGCGCCGGCGTGGTTATTGCGCGAGCATGGCAAGGAACGTGCACCATTGATGAAGTTTCTTCGTCAGTTGCGGCAAGTTCTTTGAACTTATCGGCGCGCAGGCCCTTGCTATCATCTTTGGCGCAGCATCAAAGTGAAGGCAGGAACAGCAATTGGCGTCAGGAAATTTTAGATCTGTGCGTCGGCCATGCGTGGACACAAAGCCCGCACAGTCTTCCACTGCCGATAGTCAGCGGCCCGGTGATGGCCGGATTGCGGGGCATTTGTGACGACGGTGCCTAAAGACGGCATTCCGGAAGGAACTGAGGGGCCCGGTTTTCAGAAAACCATCCGCCCGGCCCAATTCGCGATATTCGGATTTGGCGGCGTCGTGGGAACGTCTTGGGTTGTCCTTCTGGGCGGGTTTCTGATGCACGCCGGGCCGGCCGGGACCATGTTGGGGATCGCACTGGGCGGAGCCGCCATCGCAATGGTCGCGGCGATGTATGCTGAACTCGCATCCCGCTTTCCTCAAACCGGCGGCGAAGTAACCTACGTCACGGCCGTATTCGGCCGGCATGCCGGATTTGTCGTCGGCTGGCTGCTGACGATTGTCTATCTTAGCAACCTTATTTTCGAGGGCGTCGCCCTGTCCTGGCTTGTCGAGATTTTATGGCCTACATTGATTGGGCCGACACTTTACATGGCTTTTGGCGAACCAATTCGCGCTGGCGGGCTTTTCCTCGCATTGACATGCTGCCTTGTGATCGCCGTGCTGAACTACCGAGGCGCCCATTCGTTTGTGCGCTTTCAAAATGTCATGACGATGATGTTCCTGGCCATCGTCTTCGTGACCGTGGGGCTCGAATTTTCGTACGGCTCCGTGCAGAATATGCAGCCGTTCTGGCAGGCCGGCGATGGCGGCTCCTGGCTTGTTGGAGTCGCATGGGTCTTCGGATCCGCGCCGATGATCCTGGCCGGCTTTCAAAGCGTTTTGCACACCATTGAAGAAAGATCTCCTTCGACGTCGAAGGAGACGGTTGTCCGGTTGTGCGTTGCCGCCGTCGTCTGCGCGGTCCTGTTCTACCTGATCGTTATCCTGGCTGCCATCCAGGCGGCGCCATGGCGCGAACTCGCGGCGAGCGGGCTGCCTCCGGTCGAGGCGCTTTCCGGACTGCCCTGGTCCGGAGCCGTGAAGACAATTTTCCTGCTGGCGCTCATCATTTCACTGATCAAAACGTGGAATTCGGTTTTCATGACAGCGGTGCGTCTCCTCTTTGCGCAATCGCGCGAGGGCATGATTCCGGCAGTCTTCGCCCATGTGAACGCGAAGACCGGGGCGCCGGGCAAGGGTGTCATCGCGGTCGCGATTTTCAATTTTATCGGAGTTTTCCTTGGCAAAGGACTCATAGAACCGCTCGTCAATGTCATGTCGGTCTGCATAGCACTGACTTTTGTTCTGATCTGCGCTGCGACATTGGTGATGCGCAGGCGAGATCCAGGCCATTCTGGCTTTAAGGCATATGGCGGCTACCCGGCAGGCATCCTCGCGATCGTAGCGGCTTCGGGAATGGTCTTTTTTGCACTCGTGCAGCCGGCGCCGACCAACGCGGCTGCGGCCTTCAAATGGGGATTGCTTGTCGCATGGGCCCTCATTGGCACCGCGCTCTACATCGTCAGAAATAGACGGATCGTGCCGGTCGAGCGGATGGTCGGCAGCGAAGTAATTTAACGCCAGCGCGTGGAGAGCGGGGCTAGTGAGATGAGCCCACCCTGACGCCCTCCGGCCGTCGCGCTCGATATCAATAAAGTATCAAGATGCATAAAACTGATATTTGATTGCGTGCTCTGGGAATAATAAACAGATTTTAGGAGTAAATTTCGTCGTAAAAATCGAAGAAATCTTGCCTCAGGCGGCATCTTGTACTTGCGACCGCTGGCATGGCTTAGGTCCGGGCCAATGTTGCTGTCGTGGCGATCACCGCGCTGGAACATATGGTGGCGGTCCTGATCGATGAGCCGGACGGCCAGAATCCACCGGGATCGACCTCGGCGCGACGACAAGTTTAGCCATTCTTGCCTGTGTAGGCGCGATTGACGTGACCGATATTGCGAGGGAGCATATCCATGAATCAGAGCCGGGCAGATATTCCGCGCGGAACGGCCTTGATGACCAGTTTGCGGGCATCCTGGATCGACGGTCGGACGGTCGACGGCGGAGGCTCGGCCATGGCACATCGCAATCCGGCCAACGATGCCGATCTCGGCGATACGGAGACGGCGGACGTCAGAATAGTCGATCTTGCCGTCTCGTCCGCGCGCCGGTGTTTCGAACATAGCTGGGGCTTGCTTTCGCCTTATGATCGCAAGAAATTGCTGCTCGTCTATGCCAATTTGATCGACGAGCATGCGGAAGAATTGACGCTGCTCGAAATGCTCGAGGTGGGCCGGCCCGGCACCGACGCCGCCGGCCTGAACGCTTCAGCGGGCGACATTCTTCGAAGCTATGCCTTAAAGATCGACACTGTGAATGGCGACATGTTCCGTTCCGAAGAGCGGCGAATGGGCGTCGTATTGCGCCGCGCGCGGGGCGTCGTCGGCGCGATCGTCCCGTGGAATGTTCCCGTCATGAACGTCCTTCTGCGGGTTGCGCCGGCACTTGCCGCAGGAAACACGATCGTCGTCAAGGCATCCGAGCTTTGCCCAAGGACGACGCTCCTGCTGGCTCGTCTTGCAATGGAAGCCGGACTGCCTGACGGGGCCTTCAATGTCGTTATCGGCGAGGGTCCGGTAGCGGGGGCGCGCCTTGCGGAACATCCCGATCTCAACCTTGTTGCCTTCACCGGCTCCAGCGTTACCGGCCATGCGGTTGCCCGCGCTGCGGCGAGCACCAGCTTTAAACCGGTCCTGCTGGAGTGCGGTGGAAAGTCGCCGCAAGTCGTGCTCGATGACGCTTTCGACGACGAGCGGATCTGGCCGCTGCTATTCTTTTCCGCCTTCTGGAACACCGGCCAATGGTGCGTGGCCAAAACGCGGCTGCTCATCCCGCGCGGTCGAGAGCAACAGGCGATCGACGGCCTGATCGCTGCCGCTCGGGACTGGCAGGTTGGCGATCCGGCGGATGCGAGCACGCGGCTTGGCCCGATCGCCAGCAGAGCCCAACTCGCCAGGGTGCAAGGCTATTACACGGCAGCCAGTGCAACGGGCGAGCTTGTCGACCTGGACTGCCCACGCGGAATCACTGACAGCAGCGGTTATTATGTTTCGCCCAGCATCGTGACCGGATTGCCCCGAGGATCGGTCTTGCAAACTGAAGAAGTCTTCGGCCCCCTGATGACCGTCGAACTGTTCGACGATTTGGACGATGCAATCGCATTGGCTAACGACACCGCGTTCGGACTGTCGGCAAGTGTTTGGACCGCGCGATCCGATCACGGCTACAAACTCGCCCGCAATATCCGGGCGGGCGGCGTCTCCATCTTTTCTTCGGTCGATGCCGCGCGATCCACTGGTCCCGAACTCGGGACCGCCCGGTACTTCGAACCGCAGAAGGAATCCGGTCTCGGCGTCGATGGCGGCGAGCATGGCTACCTCGCCTACACGACGCCGCAGTCTCTCTATTTCCACAATTAATATCTCATTATTCAAATCGGACACGTTGCACATGAACTTTGAAATGACAGGACAGCAGAACGAGATACGGGAATCGGTCTTGCGCCTATGTGCTCGTTTCGACGCCGAATATTGGCTCGACCGAGATCGCAACGGTGGCTTTCCGCTCGATTTTCACAAGGCGATTGCCGACGGTGGCTGGCTCGGCATCTGCATGCCCGAGGAATATGGCGGCGCCGGACTGGGGATCCTCGATGCCGCCGTTCTTATTCAGGCCATCAGCGAATCGGGCGCGGGAATGAGCGGTGTTTCTGCCGTTCACATGAACATCTTCGGCCTGAACCCGGTCGTTGTGTTCGGCAGCGAAGAACAGAAGAAGCGCATTCTTCCGCCTTTGATCGCGGGAGCTGAAAAAGCCTGCTTCGCGGTGACCGAACCGAATACCGGCCTCAACACCACGCAGCTCAAGACCTTCGCGCGGCGCGAGGGCGACACCTATTTCGTAAGCGGTCACAAGGTCTGGATCAGTACCGCGCAGGTCGCCGAAAAAATGCTGATTCTGGCGCGGACGACACCCTTGGAAGAGGTCGAGAAGTCGACCGACGGCCTGAGCCTCTTTTACACCGACCTCGACCGGCGTTTTATCGATGTTCACGAAATCGAGAAACTCGGCCGCAAGGCGGTCGATTCCAACGAGCTGTTTATCGAAAACCTTCCCGTTCCTGCCACCGACCTGATCGGTGAAGAGGGGAAAGGCTTTTATCATATCCTGCACGGCCTGAACCCTGAACGCTCCCTCGCAGCTGCGGCGGCGATCGGGCTTGGCAGGGTCGCGCTCAAGCGCGCGGCTCAATATGCCAACGAGCGGATCGTGTTTGATCGTCCCATCGGGCAAAATCAGGGCATCCAACATCCACTCGCCAAATGCTGGATGGAACTGGAAGCCGCCAATCTCATGGTGATGAATTCTGCCTGGCGCTACGATGCAGGCCTGCCCTGCGGCACCGAAGCCAATGCAGGCAAGTATCTGGCCGGAGAAGCTGGGTTCAAAGCCTGCGAGGCCGCGGTGCTGACCCATGGCGGCTTCGGATATGCCAAGGAATATCACGTCGAACGCTATATGCGCGAAGCGATGCTGCTGCGCATCGCGCCCGTCAGCATCCAACTCATCATGTGCTTTATCGCGGAGAAGGTTCTCGGCCTTCCGCGCTCATACTAAGTGACCTTTGGCGTGAATGATCTGGGCTTGATCGGCTCCGGCCTGTTCTTCGACGATCTCGCATTGGGCATGCGGTGGCACAGCCCCGGGCGCACCTTGCTCGAGGCGGATCTCGCGACCTACATCAATTTGACCTGGTTCACCGAAGAACTGTTCACCAATCTGCACGACCGCACATCCCATGCGATCCAGGGGCGTCCGGTCCCCGCGCTTTTGGTTATGGCGTTTGCCGAGGGACTGATCGTTCCCACGCTCGCGCGCGCCGGGCTCGCTTTCCTCCACACCGACATGGAGGTGCACGCATCGACCGGCGTGGGCGATACCATTCATGTGGCGTGCGAAGTCATCGAGGTAAGACTGACGTCCAAGGGCGACCGAGGGCTGGTTCGCACCCGAAATATCGTGCTGAATCAAAATGACCGGCCCGTCCTGACGTATCAGCCACTGCGCTTGTTGCGTCTCCGCGCAGCGCAGGACCAAACAACGGGTGCCTGATCATGTTCAAGTCCATTTTGCTGGCCGCGCCGCGCTACCCCGCCCTTTCAACTCGGGCGCCGTCTTCATCAAGCGCGTTTGTCGCTACCAACAGTTCAGGGGATAAATTGTGATGTCGATGAGCCCTGGAGCCGTGTCGCCGGATAGCGACGCCGCATTGCCAAAAGCGACCGGCCCCCTGAGCGGGATCCGCGTGCTAGATCTCACGTCGGTGGTGCTAGGCCCCGTTGCCACGCAGATTCTCGGTGATCACGGAGCCGACATCATCAAGATCGAAGCCACGGCCGGCGACATGATGCGCGCGAACGGGGCCGCTCGCAATCCGGGCATGAGCTCAATCTTTCTCGCAATAAACAGGAACAAACGCTCGCTGGCGATCGACCTGAAAACGGAGGAAGGCCGCAAGATAGCATTGGACCTTTCCGCGTCAGTCGACGTTGTCATCCACAATATGCGGGTTCCGGCAATGGAGCGTCTGGGCTTGGGCTACGACGCGATCAGAGCGGTCAATCCGAACGTGATCTACTGCGCCGCAACGGGGTTCGGCCAAGAAGGGCCCGATCGTCACAAGCCCGCTTTCGATGACATCGTGCAGGCGGCTTGCGGCCTCGTGGGGTTGGTCGGCGCTGCGAGCGGTCAACCGGACTATACGCCCAGCCTGATCGCCGACAAGCTGGCCGGCGTTGCTGTGTCAGGCGCCGTGCTGGCCGCGCTGGTCCACAAAGCGCGAACCGGCGAAGGCCAATATGTAGAAGTTCCCATGTATGAGACTTTGGTCGAATTCGTTCTGACCGAGCATATGGGGGGGATGGCGTTTGACCCGCCCGTGGGTGCCGCAGGATATGCGCGAATCCTGAGCGGCGGACGGCGGCCTTCGCGAACCGCCGACGGGTATGTGGCCATGCTTCCTTACAGCCCCAAGCATTGGGCCGACCTGTTCGCTTATCTGGACCTCATGACGGCTTTGCATGAAATCGACATAGGAGACCGTTTCAAGGTGAATTCGGTAGTCCGCATGCTTTACGACAGACTGAACGAGATCACGCCGACACGAAGCACGGACGAGTGGCTCTCGATCTGTGCCGAACTCGATATCCCCGTAACGCGAATCTACAACATTGAAGACCTGCCCGACCACCCGCATTTGAAGGCGGTTGGGATGTTCGAAACCATGGATCATCCAACTGAAGGCATAACGAAATTCGTCCGTCCAGCCGCCCGCTTCGAAAGAACGCCGATGAGCGTTCGCCTCCCCGCGCCTGTTTTGGGGCAGCACTCAAGGGCTATTCTGGACGATCTCGGCTACACGGCCGAGACGATAGAAACGCTTGTTGCCAGCGGCGTCGTACATCTGGGCGACCTGCCTGTTGGCGACGGCGAGCGCCCATCGGGCGAGCATTAGGCGTGCCTGCCCGCACACGCGATGAGAGGTCAGACAATCGGATCGCGACAAATGCCAGCCGCTGAAGGCCGCTTGGGCGTGACGATTATGAGTTGACGCGGGAACCCGCCGGACAGCAGTCTGTCCGAGGTACAAGCGAATGGATCGCTTCCCTCGGCGCTCCCGAAAGAATATACTTCTGAGCTTCCAGCGCAGCGCAACACATCCCGTGACGGGCGGGTATCATATGACTGTATTGTCCTCCGGACTTTCAGCTTAACGTGAAGCCTTCATAACCGTTGGCGGCCACCTCCCTGCATTTTTCGAAATAGGCCGGTTGGCCTCCGGCATAGCTGAGGAGCTGGCGGGCTTTCCCGGGAATATTCGCACCCATCCACCAGGAATCGGCGTTCACAAACAAGGTTTCCATCGCCACGTCAGTCGCGTGCTGAGCCCAGCTATCCTGCGCTTCCTCCGTGGCTTCGATCCGCTCATAGCCGCGCGCCCGCATGTCTTCGAGGCAATCCACAACCCAAGCGCCCTGTATCTCGGCGCAGGTCGGACCATTGCAGAAAGACGATGGGCTTTGGGGGCCGTAAATCACGAACATGTTGGGAAAGCCGTGAATCCCAAAGCCCAGATAGGCTTTGGCGCCGGATTTCCATTTGTCCCGAAGCAGTTGATCGTCGGTGCCGCGAATATCTATGCTGGTCAGCCCGCCGGTGACGCCGTCATAACCCGTGGCGAGCACCAGAATATCGAACTCATACGCGGCCTCCGTCGTCCGCAAACCCGTAGGCGTAATCTCGACGATCGGATCGGCTCGGACGTCAACAAGCCTCACGTTGGGCTGGTTGTAAACTTCGTAGTAGCGCTGTTCCAGACTGGGTCTCTTCGTCCCAATCGGATGTATCGACTTCATGGGTGCCAGCTTGTCCTGCATCGCCGGATCCTTGACCCGGGCACGAACCTTGTCTCGCCAGAACGCATAGGCCATTGCATTCGCGTCGGCGTTCTGCATGACGTCAGCGAACGTTCCGAGCCAGAATCCGAAGCCCCCTTCGTTCCAGCGCTGTTCAAACACGGAATTGCGCTCACTTTCCGACACGGCGAGCGCTGAATCGCCGAGAGGGACGACGTCGACGCCTCCGTGGGAGTCTGCCACAGCTTGGAAACGACCTGCAGCCTGTTGCTTCTTCACGTCCAGCTTGGCGGCGCCATCAAACCGTTGCTGCCCCATCGGGAAGGCCGTGTTCGGCGTGCGTTGAAACACAGTCAGGTCTTTGACGATGGGACTGATTTCCTGGATCACTTGGACGCCGCTCGCGCCCGTACCGATCACGGCGACGCTTTTACCTTCGAAGTCGATCCCGTCCTTCGGCCAAAGGCCGGTATGGTGGCATTCGCCCGCGAAGCTTTCGAGACCTTGCAGCTCGGGTATATAGGGCTTTGATGCGAAACCGGTACACATCACCATGAAGTTCGCGCGAAGCGAGAACCCGGTATCGGTTTCGACGCCCCATGTGTTGGTGACGCTATCGAACGCGCATTTCGTGACGCGCGTGTTGAACCGGATGTCGCGGCTCAGATCCAGTTTCTTATCGACATATTTGAAATAGGCGTAGACCTCATCGCGGCCGGGGAATCGCTCGCCGAAGTCCCAATCCTTCCAAAGATCTTCGCGAGAGAATTGATACACCGCCCCTTCGGAATCAAGACGCGCCCCAGGATAGCTGTTCCAGTACCAGACGCCGCCGACATCCGCGCCCGCTTCGATCAACTGAACCTTGAAGCCGCGCCGGCGCAGGCTGTCGAGCTGATAAAGGCCCGCAAAACCTGCGCCGATAATGAGCACATCGAATTGCTCGGCGTCGAGAGTGCTGTTGCCATCTACGTCAATTGCGGAGCTCATCCGGGAATCCTTCTCTCAATTATATTTTGTTGATTTAAATGGCCGCAGGTGCCCGTTCAGGCGGGCACGCACCAGCATGGCTCTGAGGGTAGAAACCGCTCTGCACGGCGTCTAATATCATTAGGTCCGCTGCCGATATCATTGGGATATCGCCGGCCTTGATGGCGCCGGTGCTTCCAGCGCCCTTTGCACATCGACCGCCACGTCGAGTATCCGGCGCGTCGCAAATGTCATGGCATCGTTGCGATAGGCGATGGAAAGGCCGGTTCCGCTCGCAGCGGTCTGCTTTACGAGCGGACGCAGTACGACGCCGGGGGGTGCGATCCCCTTCCACATCGCGGGTACGAGCGCCACGCCGATTCCGCTTTCAACAAACGCCAGGATTGTGTGGGCCTGCTCACCGTGCTGGACAATGTTAGGAAGGAATCCGGCTTGGGCACATGTCGCTTTGACACTGAAGAACATCGTCGGGTTACGGCTCTCCGACGGGAACACAAAGCTGTCGGTCGCGAGATTCTCCAGCCGAATCCTGGTACATCCGGATAAACGATGGTCTTCGGGAAGGGCCGCGATATATCCATCATTCTGGATCGGAACGAGCGTAATCGACGCAGTCTGCGGAGCCGGATGCCTTACTATTCCGATGTCGGCCTGGCCGTTGTCCAGCAAGCTGAGGATGGCCTGCGTGTCGTTCTCGACCAAATCGAGTTGGATGGATGGATGCTCCACGCGCAAACGCGCGATTGTCCGCGGCAGGAAGGTGAGCATCGCTGAAGGGACGAATGCGACGCGTAGCCGACCCATCTCTCCCGATTCCACCTGCGCCAGAACCTGTCGAACCTGGTCGGCATGAAAAATTGCCTTTCGCGCCGGTTCAAGGGCGGCCTTCCCCGCCTCTGTCAGCCTCACCGACTGGGAATTTCGTTCGAACAATCTTGTTCCAAGGTCATTTTCCAGCCGCCTGATCGCCATCGAAAGCGGCGGTTGAGCAATATTGAGACGCTCGGACGCGCGGTGGAAACTGAGCGTTTCCGCAACCGCCACGAATTGACGCAATTGCTGAAGCTTCACCTATCGTCTCCCACCGAATATCCCGGCAACGCTGACCGCCCGACGTCACGCGCATTTGCTCTTCGAGAGGCACTGGCATCCATTGCCGTTCGCGCGGACGACGCCCGGCGCCGGGAACTGCCGCGTCAGATTTTGGAAGCGGCGAGAATCATGGAAGCTAAAACAACATGATAGCGAGAAGCACCGATCGGAAAGATCAAACGCCGCGTGACATCATCAACGGATTTCACCGGTCGCGAGATAATTGGCGATCGCTGCCCAACCGCTATTACTCGTCCGGCCGTGCTTCGCATTCGCAAGCCTCGCTGCCGCTAGCTGACGAACTCCCGTCTCGCGGCAGCCATCCCAGTGTCGCGAGAAAAATATCGGTACGTCTGCTGGTGTCCTCTGCCCAATACTCCGTCTTGGCACCGAGCGATGGATCGTCGAGGCCCATCCATATCTCGGTGAAGCCGTGCGGTGCACCGGGATACAGCACCAACTCGCAGCGCGAACCTTTCTCCGTCGCTTGCTTGCAAAAGGCTTCTGCTTTCTCGGGCGGCGTCGCTGTGTCGGCTGTGCCCTGGAAGATTATCGTCGGAGGCAGATCTTTGCCGAGATGTCCGATCGGGGAAAACGCGCGACCTCGCTCCGCATCCTCCTTGCCGACAAAACGTGCGATAGTCTGCACTGCCTCAGGCGATGACGTGTCGAGGGCAGGATTATAGAGGATGAGCGCATTGGGCCGGACATCTGCTTCCCCTTTGCGCGCCGGGGCCTCCGCATCGGGGTAGAGCGCCGTCGCCAACGCCAAGTGAGCTCCCGCGGAACTGCCCAACGCCGCGATCCTGTTCGTATCGATACCGAAATCGCCGGCATGTTCATGCACCCAGCGCATCGCCGACTTCGCATCCGCGACGGAATCCATCATCGACGAATGATGCCGGCACTTGACCCGGTAATCGACAAGGACAGTCACTATGCCGCGCAGCGCCAGATGCGTGGCCTGCGTCTGAAAGCGCCGGATATCGCCGATGATCCAGCCGCCTCCGAAATAGAAGACGACCGCTGGCGCCTTCTTATCCGGACCGCGCGCCGCGGAACTGAAGACGTGGAGACGTAAATCAGATCCATCAACCGTTTTGTAGATGAAAGGCTTGGATCCATTGATATGCAGCGGCTGCGGGTCGGCTGCCTCGCTCGGAACACAATATTGCTGCATAAATTCTTGCGCTGAAGCGGGCTGGCACATGAAGGTCAGCGAGATGGCGATGAGCGCCTTGCACATCAGACTGGTGCCACTTGCTTTCATACTCGACCTCCGCAGATATCTTGGATCATCGCCCGCATATCGCTTGAACCTAACCATGCATCGGCAATCATTCGGCCGTCAGGGCCTCACCGGGTAATGGCCACTACCTTCATGCACTTCAGAAATTCCGCAAGACCGAGAGCCCAAAAGTGCGCGGGCGAGCCGTTATAAGCGCATATGGATCCTGGGCCGAGTTGATTGCCGAGAGCTGGGCGCGTTTATCGGTCAGGTTTCGGGCAAAGACCGACACCGTCCACAGATCGTTCGAGATCGATGCGCGAAGATCAACCAGCGTGTAGGACTTCAGCTCGATATTGAACGGGCTGTTCTGGAAATAGGCATTACGCTTGCCTTGATAATTGACGTCGGCCGCCAAAGTCGCGGACCAGTCGCTGGTCGACGACAATGGGGTCGTATAATTCAGCCCAACCGCAAATTGGAACGGTGCGACGTCAGGCAATTTGTCTCCGGAAACACCAAGTGTCGGATTGATCGCCAGCTGATCCGGCGTCGCGCCCTCCTTCAGATAGGCATCCTGAATCGAGCCGGCGAAATTGACGGTCAGAGAATCGGTCGGCCTGGCGACGAGTTCGAATTCAAAGCCCTTGATGCGCGCGTTGCCGGCATTGCCCAGGTAAGGCAGCGCTTCCGGGGTTGCCTGCTGGACCTGGATACCCTTCCAGTCGATATAGAAAGCATCGGCTTGGTACTCGAGACCGCCGCCGAACAATTTCCCTTTGATACCAAATTCATAGTTCCACAGATTGTCCGACTTGAACGACGGTGGGATAGGCGCAAAGGGGCTGGGAGGATTCAAGCCGCCCGAGCGAAAACCCGACGACACTGTCGCATAGATCAGCAAGTCCGTGTTGACCGTATAGCCCGCGTTGAACTTGTACGTTAGCTTGCTGTTCGATTGCTCCTCGTTGACCACCGGCGGCTCGCTGGTCTCCCCGTCCGGAAAGCCACCAAATGGATGCAATGTTTGCTGGACGCCGTTAAGTGTCTCGTGGAAATAGCGTATGCCGGCAGTCAGTTCGAGGCCAGACGCCACATCCCATGCCACCTCGCCAAATGCGGCATATTGAACGCTCTTGCGGCGATCCGTACGGCCATAAAATGTGCTCCCGGTGTCGGGGAACAGCAAAGCATCCATTGAATTCAGGGTGCTGAATCCGCCCCGTGGTTTGCCGATGCTATTCGTGGAAAGGACATTGACCTCAAGGTTCGAGGTTTCGCCTTGGCGGAAACCGCCGACCACGAAATTGACTGGAAAGTCGAAATCAGAAGCGAAGCGCAGTTCGCTGGAGTTCAATTTCCGATCTACATATTCATAGGTCAGCGAAGGATAGGGAATGCCGAGCTGAAACAGGATCGCGGTTGTGTCGATACTGTACAGGAATTTACGGTTGAACTGGTTGGTGGTGGCCGTGAATGTCCCGAACGACGTCTGATAATTGGCCGTGGCACTAAAAATCTCAAGATTGTCTTTGCGGGGAGCGAGATTGACATCGGTGTTGCACAGATCGCAACCTTGGGTAGTCGGGGTCCCCGGAACTGAGTACGCCGTGATCCCGGCAGGAGTGTATCGCGACGAGCCTTGTGATTCCTGGCGCTGGCGGGTGTAGGAAAGGTCGATCGTCAGATCGTCGACCGGCTTGACGCGCAGGATGGCCCTGCCGCCAAGGACTTTGTCATTGTTGACGTTGGACACACGCCCAAGAGGATCGGGCGACCCGGTGCCGACGCGAACCTGGTCGACAAAGCCGCTGTCATCGACGCCCCAACCGACGAGGCGCAGCGCTATCTTGTTCTCGACGATCGGCAGGTTGAGCGCCCCGTTGATATTGTAGTTCTCGCCGCCCTTGCGGGTCGTCGATATCTCGCCCTTCACATAGCCGCTAAAATTGTCGAGATTGGGCTTGTTGGTGATGAAGCGGATCGTTCCGCTCATCGAACCGGCGCCGTAAAGCGTCCCCTGCGGCCCTCTCAGCACCTCGATACGTTCCAGATCATATAGCCGGATATCGGACTGAAGACCGCCGCCGTCATTCGCATTGGAACCGCTTATTACGGCCTCGTCATAATAAACGCCGGTGGTCGAAGCACCAGTGGAACTGACCCCCCGAATAACATATTTGCGATCGCCGGGGCCGAGGTTCTGAACGGCCAGACCAGGCACCTGTCCCGCAACATCCTCAAAGCTCACGGCGCCCTGGTCGAGCAAATCCGTGCCGGAGATAGCCTGAATGGCGCTAGGCGCTTTGAGAACGGTGGTCGACTGCCGCTTGTTGGCGGTCACGACGATATCGTTTCCCGAGGCCGGAGCATCTGCCGTATCATCGAAGGCCGGCTGACTGCCTGACTCGGTGGAGCGTGCATCGTTTTCGCGTGAAATCTCACGAGCACTGACCGAATTCAGACTCAGCCAAGAAATAGCGATAATCGAGCAATAATTACCTAAGTATTTCATTTTCATCGCCCCCGATATTACTTTTCTCCCTCCGAGGGAGACTTGGATAAAGTGATAACAAAAATCTCAATGGGGATAAGTCTAAAGAACTTGCGGTTATTGATGAGATAATTTCACCATTATCAGCACATGATATGTGAGAGTCTTCCGAGTGCAGCCCGGGCGTTGCATTTACGAAACCAGCCCTGCTGAACGAAGATTTCGACGCTGTCATCGGTGCATAGCTCCCGTCCGCCTATGACGTCAGTCCGTCGGAGCATCGCATGATCGGTGCCGACCTGCCACGCCGCGATGCATTGACGGTTTAGGCGCAAGGGCGGATGCTTGAGAATTGAGAGGGCCCGACGGAACGGCCCGGCATTGAACTCGATACGCTGCGATCAGGGCGCGAAGCCGCGTAGTCCCGAGGTGACTGCGTGTTTGCGCACTGTCACAGCTCATCAGTCGTCTTCGGGCCGCGTTGCTGCAACCCCGTTCTGAGATAGGCGAATGGCAGGTTTCGAGCACCGGTCGCGACGTTCCCAGCGGCTTGGTGGAGGTGGTAAGCCGCCTCGGCTGGCGGCCCTCAGATGTGACCGATCAATCCTGCCGTTCATTTTGCTCGTCGATATGCCGCGGGATTCTCCTGATGTCGGTATTGTCCTCAAAACCCATACATGCGAAGCAGCGCATCAAAAATCGCGCGCATAATTAGGGCCTCGCGGAGGCGATTATTCCGTGCAGAAGAGATAGGGGCGGACTATGAACGGGCCGTCAGGGGAAGGCTTTCCCTTTCAATAGATGTCTTTGAAGCTTACCACTCGGTGTCCTTGGCAAACGATCAATGAACTCGATCTCGCGGGGATATGCGTGAGCCGATAGCCTTTTGCGTACATACTGTTTTAGTTCCTCGGTCAGATCGTTCGTAGCGTCGACATCGGGCATCAGGACCACAAAGGCCTTTACGATTTCAGTCCGCTGCGCGTCGGGTATTCCAATCACCCCGACCTCAAGAACCTTAGCATGCTCCGCCAGCGCGCTCTCGACGTCGAACGGCCCGATACGATAGCCTGATGAGGTGATGACATCATCGGTGCGGCCGATGAAAAGGATGCGGCCTTCGCTGTTCCACTGGACCAGATCGCCTGTTCGATAATAGGGTTCCGAAAGGGCGACCTGTTCCCTATATCCCACGAACCAGAATAGCGGAGATGCAGTGCGGTGAACCGCCAACTCGCCTGCTGCTCCAGGCCCCAGTTCGCCTCCCGCTTCATCGAGGACGGCGAGACGAAAGCCGGAGATGGGCGTGCTGCCCTTTGGTTGCGAAGCCAAGTCTTCCGACATCTCGTGGCTGGCGAGCACGATACCAAGCTCCGTCTGTCCATAATGGTCACGGACATCCACACCCAGATGTTCGCGGAACCAGCTGCTGACCTCCGGGGTCAGCGGCTCTCCCGCGCTCGAGACGACCCTCAGCTGATCTCTGATCGGCCAAACGGCGTCCGGGCCAGCCTTCATCAGCAGCCTGAATGCCGTGGGGGACCCCGCCAGGCTGGTGATTTCCAGCCGTCGTATAGTCTCTATCGCGAGATGCGGATCAAAGGCTTGCTTGCTGAAGACAGTTGGAAAGCCGAGCAGCAAGGGACCGATCAGCGCATAATATAGGCCATAGGCCCAGCCTGGGTCGGCAAGATTCCAGAATCGATCTGCTTGTTGCAGATCGATCCCTTCGCGCATGTAAACCGTGAAGGCGACCAGCGCGCGGAGCGGTACATCCAAAGATTTCGGTTTGCCGGTCGTGCCGGAGGTGAACATACGAAGAAAGGGTGCGTCGGCGTCCATCTCGCTCGGTTCGGAAAGCGCTGCCGCAGCGATCAGTTGGTCCCACGATTCTGTCGTACCATGAGTACAGCCAACGTTGGAGATCAAGATGGAAGGCGGGGGATTGTCGACCCCATCGACCCTCGGGAGATAGGCTTCATCGACGATCAACACGGCGACATTGGCCTGTTCGAGCCGGTGGCCGATCGCCGCTTCGCCGAAGGCCGTGAACAAAGGCATGAAAATGGCGCCTATCCGCCACGCCCCCAAAGCTGCCACGACCAGTTCCGGGCTGCGCGGAACGAGGGCCGCGACACAGTCGCCGGGCTGAACGCCCAGCCGGGTCAACAGGCCCGCAAAGGCGGTCGACCTCGCCCGAAGCTTGCCAAAGGTCGTGACGCTCGACCGGCCCTCGTCTTCAAAATAAATTGCGGGCCTGTCGGCATCGACTGCGGCGTGACGATCGCAACATTCGAAGCATGCATTCAGGCCTGTATCCCAGTTTCCCGACAAACCATCCGACGCTGAGACAGGGGCAAATGCCAATCCTTCTGTCACGTCATTGCTGCGGTCCATCATCCAACTCCCATCGATGCTATTCAGGTTTGGCGGGCGCCATATCGTTCGACTCAAAGACCTGAAATTATGGTGCAGCTTGCTCTCACCAGCGGACCGGCTACACCCTGCGCGGTATCACCGAACGACGTTTTCGCCGCCCCACCTCAGGTCGAAGTGAAGTGAAAGCGGGCTCAGTATTCCTCGGACGATATCTGCCAGTTTCTCGTCCGGAGGCCCCGCGATCGTCACCTCCACCACGGTCCCGCGCGAGGAATCATTGACAGCGATGATGTCTTCGAGCGCATATCCGAGATCGGGTGAGAGAAGCGAAAGGCAGGCTCGGCGCACGGCGTCGAGGCGAAGCGTCGGTTTGAACACTTTTCCCACCGCTGTCATCGGAAGCGCATCGACAAAATATATGTCGCTGGGGGCGGCGGGCCGCTCGGCGACGCGGTCGCGCGCGAACGCCACAAGGTCTTCCGCCGTAACGCCATATCCAGGCTTTCGCACGACATAGGCGACGGGCAGTTCGCCCGCATATCCGTCGGGCTTTCCCACCGCGGCCACGGCTGCAACCGCGGGGTGCCCGACAAGAGCGTCTTCGACGATCGCAGGGTCGATGTTGTGACCGCCCCGGATGATCAGGTCCTTCTTGCGCCCCGTCAGGAAGATATAGCCTCGGTCGTCCATGCGCGCGGTGTCGCCGGTATCGAGCCAACCCGGCAGCGGTCTTGCACCTTCATTGGCCGATGCCGGCAAATAACCCGGCGTGACATTGGGACCGCGAAGCAGAAGAGCTCCCGCCTCGTCCACCTTTGCATCGCGAACGAACCCGCCCGCATCGTCCAGGACTGCAATGCGAAGGTCCTGATAAGGGGCGCGAATACCGGCGGCGCCAGTTCTGCGTTCTCCGTCTCGCGGATTGACGATCGACGTCGAGCAGGTTTCGGTCATCCCATACCCCTCGATGATTATCGTCCCCGTCTTCTCGAAGAAGCGCTCCGCCACAGAGTACGGCAAAGGCGCAGCACCGCAGATCGCGAGGCGCAAACAGGAAATGTCATGCTGCCCGACCGGACTGTTCAATAATGTCGCATAGACTGTCGGCACGGAGCAGAAGACCGAGATTCTGTATCCGGCAACGATATTCCAGAAGGATGCGATTGTGTCGGCGGATCGAAACCCGTCAGGGCCACCCATCACGACATGCGCGCCAGCCGAAAAAGGCGCGAGACTGAGAAGGATCGAACCCGTCACATGAAACAGGGGCGCCGCGTTGAAGACGACATCGTCTCTGGTCAGCGCGAAGCAGCAGCAGCTTTGCCATGCATTGGCAATTTCGTTGCGATGCGAGTGCGTGACCAGCTTCGCTTTCCCCGTGGTGCCGCCGGTGTGATACAGCGCCGCAATGGCATTGTCCGTGGCGGGCAAGGCGAAGTCAAGCCTATCGCCGCGGGACAAGGCCAGCTCAGCCGAGAAATCGATCGCGTCGCCGACCACCGCTTCGTCTGAAACCGCGATCAGGACGACCTCTGGCGGACACGCCTCCCTCGCGCGCTCAAACAGCCCGGACGCATGCCCTGGCGGCAGGGTGATCAATATTCGGGTGCGGGCCGCCCGGACGATTGCACCGATCGCTTCGACATCCAAAAACGGGTTGATAGGGTTAGCTCGGCCAGCGGCTTCAGCTCCCCACATGGCGAACTGGAACTCCGCTATGTTGGGCAGCAGGATCGAAACGGATTCGTCGCGCTGCAATCCGAGCCGGTGAAACAGATTTGCCGTCCGCGTCACGGTATCGAAGAGGTCGCGATAGCTTAACGTGCGCCCGCCGGAAGACGGCGTTCCCTTCGGCAGGGTTGTCAGCGCCGGCCGATCGGCAAAGCGATCCGCTGACGAGCGAATGAGGTCATAGGTCGTGGAAGCGGACACCCTTTGCTTGAAGGGCATCCTTTCCATCTCAATAATATCGTCCAGATCCCGGAGCGGCTTCCATCGCGTCTCCAGCATTGCTTTCTGGCTGGGGGCCATGGTCAATCCCAACCCGGCCAGGAAAAGTTACCACCCATGGAGTTACAGAGGCGAAGCAAAATGTCATGGAACACTTCGCCGGTGCTGTGTCCCTCGATATAGGCAATATTGTCCAGTTCGTTCAGGATCTGCGGCGGAATACCGGCCAGGCTGACGGACTTTGCGTCTGCCCATTTCTGCGTCTGGTTGCGGAATCGTTCCGTGACGATGGGCTGCACGCTGTAAAATGGATCGGCCATCGCTTCTTCAAGCGGGATGAATTCGACGCCGCCCTCGGCAAATTTGTCGAGGATTTCGCGCATGCACTCACCCGCGATCGGCGAGCCATGGGCAAGCCAGATGAGCGGCGGATTGCGGCCGAACATCGCCCAGTTAAGCGCGACGTGTCGGCGCAATTGATCGACCGCCGTATCGACGAATGTCTTTCGCAGGTAGGCCAGCGCTTCCCGGTCGCCAAGTTTGTGCGCGCGCCAATAGGGGACGATCCAGGCGTGATCATAAAACCAGGCGCTAAGCGGACTGGACGTGAAACCTTCGCTTTTCAGAAAGGCTTCGACCCCGTCGCGCTTCTCCCGCGCATTGCCCCACATATCCATGCAATATCGAAAATATTTGGTCGGGGCATGGGCCGTCCATCTGCCGATGAGCTTCTCGGTACGCTCGATATCAGCGATATAGGTCGGGGCATCAACCCAGTTCAGACTGGCATGCAAATGGGTATGATTGGCCACATGGTGCCCGGTCTCGACCCAATGATCGAACACCTTGTAAAGCGTGGGATCCCCATCCGCGGGCGCCGTACTGGAAAAGCTGTAGACGCCCTTTATGGCGTGACCCGCGAACGCATCCGTCATTTCGCGCGCCGTGCGCGCGGCCGACCGGTCAGCGGGGATCGGTGTTCCGTCCCACAAGAAGAGATCATCGATCGTTACGGCGACCTTGACCGTTCCGTGCGGCGAAATTGGTTGCACTTGAGTTCCTCTCAGCAAGTTGGACGCTCTGTGACGCCCTCCAAGTGCGGCGAATTTGGAACCAATGCTTTTGCCCTGCTTTCGTCGGAACGCAGGAAGGCTTTCGCCACAACGCACAGCGCAGAAGCGAAAGCAGCGAAGATGCACCTCGCGCGAAAGCATCGCGGTGGCACGCGCCGTCGCGCGGACCCGGCTCGCAGTCCGGGCACAAAATGTCTGAAAACCGGACCTTTTTGATAGAAATGATCATCTTGTCAGAGATGAGCCGTGGTCGCGACGAGCGCCTTTCGATACGCTGTGGTGGGGGGAAAATCGCGGCCGGATGCCCGTCCGGTAATGCGGACGCCGATGTTGACACAAGGCTGCGTCCCATCTCATCTGAATGTCGATCGCTGCATCACCCGCGGGCTTGCCCTGGCGCCAGATGGCCCATGACCCCAGCCTTTTCATATTCGACAGTCGGAGGATTCAAGCCGTGCCGGTACAGAACTGGATTGACGTCCACAGCCATTATTTTCCGCCGATGTCCGCAGAAGAACAGCGCGAGATGGTGGATCATCTGCGCAAGAACTGCTGGTGCATCGATCATTTCAACGAGTGGACGGTCGAAAAGACGCTCGATCATATGGATCGGCTCGGCACCCAGATGCAGATGCTGAGCTTTGTTCCGAATACGGTTCAAAAGTTACGCAGGTCCAACGACTTTGGAGCTGAGATCGTCCGCCAGCACCCCGATCGCTTCGGATTGCTCGTTGGCTTGCCCAGCGACGATCCGGCTGTTTGCCTGGAAGAGATTGCTCGGTCCGAAAGCGACCTCAATGCCGACGGCTTCGCGATGCAGGCGCTGTACAACGGCGTGTATCTCAGCGACCCGCAGCTTGAACCGGTATGGGCCGAGCTGGAGCATCGCAAGGCCGTGGTCTTCTTCCACCCAAATGCAACGACAAGCGCATGGGACCGCCCCGGCGCGCTGATGGAAGTCGCGTTTCAAACCGCCTACGTCATCGTCGACATGCTGTATGCGGGTGTGTTCCGCCGGCATCCAAACATCCGGTTCATCATCGCCCACTGCGGCGGGGCGCTTCCCGCCATCTCCGGCAGGCTCCTTCAAATGGGAGCGATGTCGTGGGTTCCCAACCCGCAGAATATCACGCGCGAAGAAATATCGGAGGTGTTGGGCAAACTCTTTCTGGACACTGCCGCGACGATGCCGACGACATTGGGGGCAGCTCTGGAAATGACGACAGTGGACAAGATCGTCTATGGCTCGGATTATGGCGTGCCATGCGTGGACGATCAATCAATCGCGGAGAATATCGAGGCCCTGCTCGCATTCCGGGGGCTCTCGGCCGACCAAATTCAAGCGATCGGGCGGAATGCGCTCAACTTGTTCCCCAAGGCCGCCGCGCGCCTTGCTGCAGGCAAGTCATTCGGCGATGCCGCTGCCGGGTAGACTTGTGACGGTGACCGTGCCGCTTTCATGAATAGGTGTGACCAGCGTCCTTTTGCGACCGCAGCGTGGAGGGCGAATATCCATAATGCGCGCGGAACGCTTCCGAAAAATGGGAACTGCTCGAAAAGCCCGACTCGAAGGCGATTTGTGTGATGCTCTTGTTGCGGTAGAGCGGATTGCAGAGCTGCTCATGCGCCGCGAACAACCGCTGCTCCCTCAGATATTGGCGCGGCGTCGTGCTGTCCTGTTTAAAAAGCGCCTGAACATATCGTTCCGAAAGGCCAAGGGCGCTGGCTACATGGCTGGTGGTCAAATCATGGTTCCCGGAACATCTGCGGATATAGGCCTTGATCCGCTTGAGCGTCCGATCGCGCGACAGGGCGGTCAAATCCGCCGTTCCCGATTCGCGTTGCAGCGAGAGCGCGACGAGATCGACGAACTGGCTGCACGAACTCTGAAATTCATGCTCGGCCAGATATCCGACCTCGGTCACAAGCGATCGCAGAAAGTCTCCCGCGAGCCTTGCGATGCCTACGTCGCATCGGATCACATGAGCGCAAGACCGCTCGATATCACTCACCCGCTGCTCGAAAATGCCGCGCTTGGCTTTCAGCAGCAGCGCCGACATCGGCACGGCGTGAAAGATTCTCATTGGCGCCGTCGCGTCGAACATCACGAAACTGCCGACCGGCGTAACCGCCGTGCGGCCGAATTGTTCGATAATGCATTCGCCTTCTATCGGTGCGATAATTTCCACATCGTCGCATCCATCGCTGCGGATATGGTCGCTCCCGCGATGGAAAGAGGCGGGAGGCTCCCTGAAGCTGACCAGTTGAAAGGAATCGACGGCATAACAATCGAGCGCGCCGTCAAAGAAGGTCTGGTCAGGGATGTGCACCGACATGTTGAAATGCAGGTCCTGAACATTCCGGCTCCACGCCCGCGAGCGGCCCGAGGGCGGCAGCTCCGTCGTGTCGAAGCGACGTACCATGCTGACTGCCATTACCTCTCCCAGCATCCTCTCGATATTCTGTATAATTGGGTCAGTTGTAACGCTGCTGTCGATGAGCAGTCAATGCGCGGCCGGGACGGCCCCTTCCTTTGTCCCGATGTGCGCTTGCGCGAAAGCGTTTGCCCGGTCTGACGATAGGCGGACTGCCGTGGTCGGCAATATAGGAGATCGCCGCACAGCAGCGAAAGGCGACGTCACTCGAAAGTGCGCCATGGATCAGAATCAGGCCAAGGCCAGTGCCAGAAACGGGGATGTCGCGATGCGCTATCGCCCATTATCGAACGACGGTCCGCACTCGTTTCCGCAACCATATCGGCGGCAGCATGCCTTCGAGCACAGCACGGGCAAAGGCCCGTCGCGTCACATGAATTCCATTCGAGAAAGAGAACCAATGAGCGCAGACAAAGTCATTTATGAGGTTCTGGATGGAGGCATTGGCCGTGTCCTGATAAACTCCCCTGCTGACGCCAATGCCCAGAATGCGGCTACGCTATATGCGCTCAATGACCATATGCTTCGGGCCACCCATGATCCCGCGGTCAAGGTGATCATCCTCGGCGGCGTGGGAAAGCATTTTTCCTCGGGACATGATCTCGGCCAGTCCGATGTCGATATCGTCGGCAAGGATCGGCCGCTGCTCTCGACCTGGGGGGAAACCGGCATCGGCTCGATCGAGCGCTGGTATGGCTGGGAACACGAGATGTATCTCGACATGTGCAAGCGCTGGCGGGCGCTGGCCAAACCGACAATAGCGCAGGTCCAGGGCGCCTGTATCGCGGGCGGGCTCATGCTCGCATGGTCCTGCGATTTGATCGTCGCGGCAGAAGACGCATTTTTTCAGGACATGACCATCGACATCGGCGTCAGCGGCGTGGAGTTTTTCGCCCATGTCGCGGAAATCGGGCCAAGGCGCGCCAAGGAAAAGCTTTTCACGGCCGACCGCTGGTCGGCACAGGATGCGCTTGATTGGGGCATGGTCAACAGGGTCGTCCCACGCGAGGTTCTCCAGGAAGAAACGCTGGGGCTCGCGCGCAAAATTGCGTCGAAGCCGATGTTCGCGCTAAAGCTGGCAAAAGAGGCGGTGAACGGCTGCATGGACAGTGCCGGTTTTGTGGACGGTGTTGACCGGGCCTTCGCCCTCCATCACCTGTCCCATGCCCATAATCGCATACGCTATGACGGTCTGATCCTTGATCCCGCCGGGGTGCCCCAGAAAATCCAGGACTCGCTCCCGGGCGGCTTGCGCCGATTCCCCAACAACCCGGAGAAATGACGCCGGACGCGCGACAGTCTTGCCGATGAGATGGGACCGCCGCGAGGAAAGGTCAGAACACCGACGTCCTCCTCAGTCCTTGCGGCCAGATAATGGCCTCGGTTCCGGTAAGGGTGCCTCGGACCCTTACCTCGCGGGGTGAGGGAACACCGGGAAGAAAAAGCTGTTCGGCGTTGGACGATCGATGCCTCACCTCTTTCCTCCAGGCGAAGGACATTGCGCCAGCACCATAGTGATTATGCGGTCTGCGGATAGTCCAGTTTGACGTGCAAGGGGTACCGAAAGGACGAGACCGGGAAAGAACCGGGCAGTTCGCTTGCGACGGGCAATTGCTGGCGCAACGCGGCTGCAGTCAGCGAACAGACAGAGCGCATCAATGCGTGGGAAGAGGGAGAGAAAATGATCAAGAACCGTTGGGCCCACGCGCCCCTGGCCCTAACTATTTCGCTCGCGAGTGCAACAGGCGCACACGCTCAGGAAGCAACAGCAGCGCCTCCTTTACAGGAAGACAATGATGGCACGCAGGACATCGTCGTAACTGCCCAGAAACGGTCGGAAACGCTGACCAGCGTCCCGATGTCGATCACCGCTGTCGGCGGCGACAAGCTTCAGCAAGTAGGCATCACGGGCGTAGCCGATCTCACGAAGATCGTACCGGGATTTGCATTTCAGCCGAGCGAGTATGGCTCTCCGATCCTGACGCTGCGTGGAGTGGGGTTGCGCGACAAAGCCATCGCCGCGTCGCCCACCGTCGCGGTCTATGTCGACCAGGTCCCCCTGCCCTTCTCCGAAATGACGCGGGGCACGACCCTCGACCTTGAGCGGGTCGAGGTTCTGAAAGGGCCGCAGGGCACGCTGTTCGGACAAAATTCGACCGGCGGCGCGATCAACTATATCGCCGCCAAGCCTACAGATATCTTCGAGGGCAAGGCAAGCCTGACATACGGCCGGTTCAATGAACTAAATGGCGAACTCGTCCTGAGCGGCCCGATCACCGAAGGGCTCAATGGCCGGATCGCGGTTCGAACGGAACAGCGTGACGACTGGCAGCGAAGCGGAACGCGAAACGACACGCTTGGCAGCCGGAATTTCACGACAGCCCGCTTGCTTCTGGACTGGGCTCCGACCAGCTCGCTCACCGTTTCCGCCAATATCAATGGCTGGGCGGACAAGAGCGATACGCCGGCCTCGCAATTCGTCGGCGTCGCGCTGGCGCTACCCGCCGGTCGCCAGACCCTTGTGCCCTATCTCAACGCGCAGAGCCCCGCGCCGGACAATAACCGGCTGGCCGACTGGGACCCCGACTTCTCGTTTCGCCGGGATGACTATATGATCCAAGGCTCGCTGCGCGTTGACTGGACGGTTGCGCCTGAAACCACTCTGACGTCCATCACGGCCTATTCCAAATACCGGCAGGAATCCCCCATCGACACTGATGGTTTGGCGGTAAAGGATTTTCGGTTGACGATCTTCGGCCGGATCGACTCCTTCTCGCAGGAACTGCGGCTGGCCGGAACGGCTTTCGACGGCAATCTTAAATGGACCATCGGCGCCAATTATGAGTCGGACAAGACGAAGGACAGCCAGTTCGGGGACTTCGAGGCAACCAATGCCGTCGTTGGCGCTATTAATTACGACACCTTCATCAATGAGAACAAGTCCGACATCGATGCCTATGCCGTGTTTGCCGGGGTCGATTATGATCTGACCGACCAACTGACCCTGCAGGGTTCGATCCGCTACACGCATTCGAAGAGGAAATTTGCAGGGTGTCTGCGCGATTCCGGCGGGCAGATCGCGGCAGCGATCAATCAACTCGCCTCGGCACCAATCGCCGCTGGTGCGTGCGTCACGCTGGACCCCGCCACATTTCAGGGGGTCTCGATCGTGACGAGCACGCTTTCGGAAAATAACGTTCCGTGGCGAATCGGCCTGAGCTACCAACCGTCGTCAGATGCCAACTATTACTTCAACGTGACGAAGGGATATAAGGCCGGAATTTATCCGACGGTACCCGGGCTCATTCCTTCGCAGTTTGCGCCGATTAAGCAGGAGTCCATTCTTGCCTATGAAGTCGGATTTAAAAAGGGATTTTTCGGAAACAAGCTGAGAGCATCCGGTGCGGCCTTCTATTATGATTACACCGATAAGCAAATACTTGGATATATTAATACGTTTCTTGGGAACCTGCCGGGACTTATCAGCATTCCCAAAGGTGAAATCAAGGGAGCAGAGCTACAGCTCGATATCCGTCCTTTAAGCGGGCTCAATCTGACCGTTGGCGGGACCTATATCGACTCCAAGGTCAAATCCGATTTCATCGGCAATGATCCGCTGCAAAACGCCGTGAATTTCAAGGGCGAAGCCTTCCCGGGGGCGCCGAAATGGCAATATTCGGTGGATGGGCAATATGACTTTCCGGTATCAGGAAGCATCGATGCCTTCATCGGCGGAACTATCTCTTACAGAAGCGGGGCGCAGGTGGCATTTGGTAACCACCCACTTTTTCTGGTTACGGGTTACACCCTTCTCGATCTGCGCGCCGGGGTCGAAAGCGGGCCATGGCGCCTACAGTTATTTGGTCGCAATGTTACCAACAAATTCTACGTGACCAGTATCGCGCGTAACACCGATTCCATCGCCCGAGTGGTCGGCATGCCAGTCACTTACGGCGTAACAGTATCGCGCAAGTTCTAGAACCAGGCCTCGCTGATCGAGGTCGAAATAGCGGCTCTGCGGTGCGCCCCCCGCAGGCCGCAATCTGCTCTCTTACTCGTGCATGTTCGCAGCAGCATGGCCAGACAGCCAGATTGGTGCGCAGCTTGGTCGCGACGGAAGGGCCATTCCTGTCGCCCGAAGCATTGGTTCAACCTTTGGCGCGATTGCGGATGCACAAACTGAGCGGCCGCTTTCGAGCAATGCAAATTCGAGATTGAGCGCCCCAATTGAGGCGCACACCTGCCACCTTGGCGATACCGCACTGAAGGCGCGGTATCCGCCCGCCAGCTCAACCCGTGAACGGAACGATGCTCCGCGCGGCGGATTGATGCCGCATGGAAAAGCGCTCCGGTCAGGAAGCCTCGGCGGCCCGCGCGCCAGCCCTCCGCTGGACCGCTCGACCGCGCCACTGGGCACGGACCGCCTGGACACCTGCCTCGCTCGAACGGCGCCCGCGCCCGCTGCGGATCGCGATCAGGACGGTCGCGCTCATCCTGCTTATCCTCTTCGCTATCTGGCTTATCCTCTTCATCACCAAAGGCCGCTTTCTCAAGGGCCCGTTCGAGCAGTTCGCGACGGCGCAGCTCGAGCGCCAGGTCAATGTCGGCGGCGACTTCCAGCTCTATTTCGCGCCGCTCAACGTCAAATTTTATGCCGAGGACATCCGCATCGCGAACCCGGCGTGGGCGCGCGACAAGCAGTTCTTCACGGCCAAGAAAGTCGACACGCGGGTTGCCACCCTGCCGCTGATCTTCGGCAAGCGCATCCTGCGGTTCGCCGATCTCGACGGCGCGCGGCTCGCGCTCGAATGGGATGCCGGGAACAAGCGCAACAGCTGGACCTTCGGCGACCCGAACCGTCCGCCCGAGCCGCTCGAACTGCCGCGGATCCGCCGCGCCGCGATCACCCAGAGCGGCCTCACCTATCGCGACCCGCGACTGCAGCTGTTCGCGGACATCGACGTCGACACGGTTCGCGCGGCGGGCACGCGCATCAGCGACGATATCGGCTTTTCCGGACGCGGGACGATGCGCGCGCAGCCTTTCACCGTGTCGGGGGGCCTCCAATCGCCGAACGAGACGATTGCCGGCGGCAAGAACGCGCTGACCCTCCATGCGGTCGGTCTCGGCAACACGCTCAATGTGTCGGGGACGTTGCCCGGGCCGACCGAGCTCGAAGGCGCCGATCTCAAACTGCAGGCGCGCGGCGGAAATCTGTCGCGCATGTTCGACTTCCTCGGCGTCGCGATCCCCGACACGCGCGCCTACCGCCTCACCTCCGCGCTGACCTATGAAAACGAGGTCTGGAAACTCACCGGGATGAAGGGGATGTTCGGCGACAGCGATCTTGCCGGCTCGCTCGCGGTCAGCCAGCCCAAGGGGCGCCTCTATCTCAAGGCCGACCTCGCCACCCGTTCGCTTAACATCATCGATGCCGGCCCGTTCGTCGGCTATGATCCGCAGCGGCTCGACCGGATGGGCACCGGCGGCACGATCGAGACGGTCGGCGGCCGGCCGCGGGTTCTGCCCGACGCGCAGCTTCGCGCCGCGGCGCTGAAGCGCTTCGACGCCGACGTCCGCTACCGCGTCACCAGGGTGCGCGCCGAGAGCTTTCCGATCAGCAATGTCGACCTGACGCTGGCGCTCAAGAACGGGCTGATGGAGCTGAAGCCGTTCAATTTCGTCGTCGCGGGGGGCACGGTCAAAAGCGACATCGCGATCGACGCGCGCCCTGCCGTCGTGCGCACCGAATATGACGTCCGCCTGTCGCCGACGCGGCTCGGCACGTTGCTCGCGCGCTTCGGGACCGAGCAGTCGGGGACGACGGGCACGGTCAGCGGCCGCATCCGGATGGTGGGCTTCGGCGACAGCGTGCGCGAATCGCTCGCGACGTCGAACGGCCGGATCGCATTCGTCCTGCCGCAAGGCACCTTCTGGACACGCAACATCCAGCTCGCCGAACTCGATCTCGGGACGTTCGTACAGAAGATGTTCCAGGACAAGCTCAAGAAGCCGGTCGAAATCAACTGCGGCGTGATCGCCTTCACCGTGCGCGGCGGGATCGCCGCTGCCGACCCGATCCTCATCGACACGAAGAAGAATGTGATGCTCGGCCGCGGCGGCTTCTCCTTCCGCAGCGAGGCGATCGACATGGCGGTGCGCGCCGAAGGCAAGACCTTCAGCCTCTTTTCGGGGCAGTCGCCGGTCGGCGTCGGCGGCTATTTCGCGGCGCCGAAGATCGATCCCGTCAGCGACGAACTCGCGGGCCGCGCCGGCACGGCGCTCGGCCTCGGCATATTTGCGAGCCCCGTGGGCCTGATCATTCCGTTCATCGATCCCGGCGATGCGAAGGCGGCGCAGTGCGGTCCGGTGCTCGCGGGCGCCACCGCGGCGGCCCAGCGTACCAGCAAGGGCAAGCCGCGCGACGATGTCGGCAAGGGCACCACCGCGAAGTCCGAGGATGGCAAGCAGTCGGCCGACGGCCAGAAGAAGCAGCGCAAGAAATTTCTCGGGATATTCTGAGGCTTCGCCGGCGCAAGGGAGCTTTCGTCACGGCGCGGCGGTGCATCGCAGCCTGCAGAAGGCGGGCGCGGATGACCCCGAAGACCGCGCCAACGCGCGGGTGTTGCTGTGACGCCTGGCATTCTGCCCTGCCCGCTCAGTCCATCGCGGAGAGCATTGCCTCGATCGTGGTGGTGGCAAAGCCGATGGCGCTATCCGAAATGCCGTAAGGGATGAACAGCTGCCCGCCGACCCGGGTGGCGCCGCAGGTGTACACGACGTTCGGCACATAGCCTTCGCGGTCGCTCTCGGCAGCGGACAAGATCGGGCAGCGCGTCCGCGCGATGACCCGCGACGGATCTTCGCGGTCGAGGAGCGCCGCGCCGAGGCTGTACTTGCGCATCGCGCCGACGCCATGGGTGAGCAAAATCCAGCCTTCGTCGCATTCGATCGGGCTGCCGCAGTTGCCCATCTGGACAAATTCCCAGGGAAATTCGGGCCGGATAAGGATCTGCCCCTCGTCGTTCCACTCATCGAGGCTGTCCGACGTCAGGATCGTGATATTCTTCCCGTCCTGGCGCGCGACCATCCGGTAACGGCCATCGATACGGCGCGGGAAAAGAGCCATCCCCTTGTGCCGCGCCGCGTGCCCCCGGAGCGGCTCGAGACAGAAGCTGCTGAAATCCCGCGTCCTGAGCAGCTCCGACCGGATCGCGCGACCCGAATAGGCGGTGTAGGTGCCGAGATATTCGATCTCGCCATCGTCCTCGACGAAGCGGACCAGGCGCAGGTCCTCGAGACCGTTGCGCTGTGCCTCGGTAACGGGGAACAACACGCTGTTCGAGATCGCGCTGCCCGCGTGGCGATGGACGCTGACCGCCTCGTCGGGGCCCATCTGGTGACGGTCGTCGGCGACGGCCGCCATCGCTGGTCCCGACTGCGGCCAAAGCTGGAAACCGGCCCCCGGACCGATGATCCCCTCACGGAAGGCGACCGAAGAAATATGCCCTTCGCCAACCGCGCGCATCGACATGATAAAGCGGAGCTGCTCGCCGCTAAGACCGCTTTGATCGGGATGCGGGACGATGCTCGGGTTCATGAGCGCCGCGGCGGCATAGCTATATTCGTGGCAGAAATAGGCGCCGATAAGGCGGCGTTTGACGGGCGACACCGCCTGATCGTCGAGATCGAGGTCTTCCGAGATTTCGCGATAGCGCTCGTCGAAAATCTCCCCGATCTGCCAGTGGCGCTCCGAGAAATCCTTCCAGATCAATCCGAGTTCGAGCTCGGCCTGATCGTCGTCGAGACCGAGAATGTCGCTTACCAGCTGCGCCGCGCGCGGGGGCTCCGAGACGTTCGACTGCCAGGCAAGGTGGAACGGCCGCAGCACCACACGACCGGGATCGGCCGTCAGCTTTTCATCAAGAATCTTTAGCGGGGACTGCTCGGGCCGGCAGATCAGCATGGATGGTCTCGACCTTTCATATCGTCGCCTTCCACCGGCAACTGGTCGCGCACGATGAAGCGATCGGGGAGAAAAGCAAATGGTCTTCGCGCCGCAACGTTCCCGTCGCCCGATCAAAATCGACCGCGCAAGGTGCGCCGCCGGGCGCGGCCGGGCGGCCTTGCCCTCGCTGTCGCTGCTTCGAAAGCGGCTATGTCACGCTAGGCGGACGAAGATCCGGCCCCGGCGCCGGGCATGGCGGGGGTTTCGCGCCGCGACGGCGCACGGGCCGTTCGCACGCCGCCGATCTGCCACATATTGGCGCCCGATTTCGTCATCCGGGCGAGGAGATGTTCGCCTTCGAACAGCTCGACCTCGACGCCATCCTTTTCGTTGCGGGCCAACAGGAACGCCTGTTCGGGACTGTCCGCATGAAAATCGACGCGGCGATGTCGCGCCGACGCGTCGGTGACGATCATATGAAATACGCCCATGGCCATGGTCCTCGAACATTCGAGACGGCACGCATGCCGGCGCCGGCCTGGCGAACGGCGCAATCACCCGCGATTGCGCCGGCAGCCGTGCAAGCCATCGGATGCGACCCGATTCCCTTCGCCTCCTTATAGCAGCAGCGGGGGTCTTTTCCGACTCCCGCGCGGCCGCGCCGGTGCTCCTTGCGCAGCGACAGCTTGGCGCCGTAGCGCGCGGAATTCGCATGGTTTGGCCGCGCAGCGCCTTTCCGACGACCGCGCTGCCGGGAGACGGAATCGTTATAACCTGGGTTAATCGAAGGGCTTTATTTCCCGATCCCGTCATGTTGCACTGCAACCCGAACGCATGTGCCGCGTTAAGCATGCACACAATCAGCCAGTTCCCGAGCCCGGTCTTGCGGCCGGCGTCTTCTTCGCGCGCATCCGCGAGCGAGGCGGAAGGCGCGCGCGTGCGAGGGAATGCCAGCCACGAGGACGGATATGAAGCACGACAGCGAAGGCCGTTTTTTCCGGAACGTTTGCGAAAACGATGTTCCCGTCTCTGATGTCCCTCTTGCCGCCAGCGGTATCGAGACGACCGCGCGCGTGGCCCTGATCGGATGTTTCCGGCCGCGTCGATGCGGGATCGCGACCTTTACCGCGGACACCCATGATCATCTGCGCGCGGTCCGGCCCGATCTCGCCATCGACGTCTATGCGATGTGCGGCGAAGGCGATCAGGCGCTTGGCGCCGAAGTGGCGCGCACGATCCGCGAGCAGGAGGCTGCAAGCTATCGCGCGGCCGCCGAGGCGATCAACGACAGCGGCGCGAGCGCGATATGGCTTCAGCATGAGTTCGGCATTTTCGGCGGCGTCGCAGGCGACATGGTCCTCGAGCTGGTCGATCGGGTTGCCGCGCCGCTGATCGTGACGCTTCACACGGTGCTCGCCGAGCCCAACCCCGACCAGCGCCGGGTCATGGAACGACTGATCGCCCGCGCAAGCAAGCTTGTGGTGATGAGCGATTTCGGCCGCGAAATCCTGCGCGACGTCTATGGAGCGAGCAGCGACCAGATCGTCCATATCGAGCATGGCACGCCCGATCGCCCCTTTGTCGATGTCACGCCGCTGCGCGAGACATTGGGAATTGCCGACCGACCGGTTCTCTCGACCTTCGGTCTCATCGGGCCGGGGAAAGGCCTCGAAACGGCGATCCGGGCCCTGCCGGCGATCACCGCCCAATATCCCGATATTCTCTACCGGATCGTCGGCGCGACCCATCCCAACCTGGTCGCCGCCGAGGGGGAAGCCTATCGGCAAAGCCTCGAACGGCTCGCCGAGAGCCTCGGCGTCGCGGATAATATCGCCTGGGAAAATCGCTTCCTCGATACCGGCGAACTGCTCGACCAGATCGAACTCTGCGACATCTATCTCGCCCCGTACCCCAATCTTCAGCAAATCACCTCGGGCACGCTGGCATATGCCGTCGCACTGGGCCGCGCGGTCGTATCGACCCCGTTCGTTCATGCGCGCGAACTGCTGGCCGATGACGTCGGCATCTTGCTTCCCGGCGCCGACAGCGAGGCGATCGCGGAGGCGGTGCTCCTGCTTCTCGCGGTCCCGGAAGAACGGCGCGCGCTTCAGCGCCGCGCCTATGCCCGCGGCCGGCGCACCGCCTGGACCGTCGTCGCGCAGACGTGCGGCGCGTTGGTCGACGGGGTCACCCGGCGCGATCGACCGACGGCGCGCGGGCGCGCCGCGCCTGCGCTGGAGGGCGCATGGTCGCTCTGCGACGAAGTCGGCATGTTCCAGCACTGCAACCATTTCGTCCCCGACCGCGCGCATGGTTACTGCATCGACGACAATGCGCGCGCGCTCATGCTCGTGCACAGCCTGCCGCCGCGAGCGCAGGAAGAAGCGGCGTCGCACGCGCAGACCTTCGCGAGCTTTATCCAGCACGGATGGAACGCCGAACGCGGCCGCTTCCGCAATTTCATGGGTTACGACCGCCGATGGCTGGAAGACGCAGGGTCGGAAGACAGCAATGGCCGGACATTATGGGCGCTGGGCCATGCCGCCGCGCACGCCGCGGCGCCCGCGATGCGCGATTGGGCGGCGAGCTGGTTCGATCGAAGCGCCGCCATGTTCGAGCAGTTCGAGAATCCGCGGGCGATTGCCTTCGCGATGCTCGGCGCCGACGACCGGCTCGGGCACGACCCCGGAAATGCACAGGCGCGCGCGATCGTCGAGCGCGGCGCGGCCTTTCTCTCGGCGCTATGGAAAGCGGAACGCCGTCCCGGCTGGGACTGGTTCGAAGCCGATCTCGCTTACGACAACGCGCGTCTCGCCGAAGCACTCATCCGCGCCGGGCGGCGGCTGCCGTCGGTTCCGCTCGTGGAGACCGGTCTCGACGCCCTGGCCTGGCTGACCTCTTACCAAACGGCGCCGGACGGTCATTTTCGTCCGGTCGGATCCGAAAGCTTCGGCAAGCCTGGCGAAAGCCTGCCCTTCGACCAGCAGCCGCTCGAGGCGTGGGCGACGATCGCGGCCTGTGCGGCCGCGTCGGCCGCCACGGGCAACGCGCTCTGGTCGACGCACGCCGAGACCGCCTACGCCTGGTTCCTCGGCCGGAACGACCGCCACCTGCCGCTGGGCGATGTCAGGACGGGGCGCTGCTTCGACGGTCTCACCCCGCGCGGCGTCAATCGCAACAGCGGTGCCGAGTCGGTGCTCGCCTTTCATCTCGCCTATCGGACGATGGCCGACATGTTCTGGCGCGAAGCCATAGCCGATTCCCCGGACTGGCGCAGCGCCGGCACGGGTCCGCTTCCTGCCGCGGCACCGGCGCCGGCGCCGGCGCTCGCCCACTGAGGAGACTGCGAATGAGCGCGCCGATCCAACCCGTCATCCTTTGCGGGGGTGCCGGGACGCGCCTTTGGCCTGCGTCCCGCGGCGCCCGCGTGAAGCAGTTCCTCGATATCGTCGACGACGAAAGCCTGTTCGCGCAGACCCTCGCTCGCGTCGCGGGGCCGGCTTTCGCCGACCCGCTGGTCATTTGCGGCGCCTCGCACGTCGAGACGGTTCGCGAGCAGGCAGGCGGACGCGGGATCGGGCTGCTCGTCGAGCCGTCCGCCCGCAACACCGCACCCGCGATCGCGCTCGCGGTCGCGGCGACGGCGCCCGATGCCCTGCTGCTCATCATGCCGAGCGATCATATTATCGACGATGTTCCGGCCTTTCACGTCGCGATCGAACAGGGGGCGCAGCTCGCGCGCGACGGCTGGATCGTGACCTTCGGAATTGCGCCCGACTGTCCCGACACGGGCTTCGGCTATATCGCGAGCGGCATGGCCATCGGCGACACCGGCTTCGCCGTCGAGCGGTTCGTCGAAAAGCCCCGGCTGGATGTCGCGAAGGCCATGATCGACGCCGGCGGCTACAGCTGGAATGCAGGGATATTCCTGTTTCGTGCCGGGGCCATGCGCGACGCGATGCGCGTCCATTGTCCCGACATCCTTGCCGCAGCCGAAGACGCGCTGGCCAACGGGGGTGACGACGGCACCGCACGCTATGCCGACCTCGCCAGCTTCGAGGCGGCGCCCGCCGTCTCGATCGATTATGCCGTCATGGAGAAGCACGACCGGGTGGCCGTCGTACCCGTGTCGATGGGCTGGTCCGACCTTGGAAGCTGGCATGCCGTCCACAGCCGTGCCGCGCACGATATGGCCGACAACAGTTGCCGCGGCGACGGGCTCTTTCACGACAGCAGGGGTTGCCTTGTGCGCGCCGACGGGCGCCGCGTCTCGCTCATCGGCATGGAAAATGTCGCAGTGGTCGTCGACGGAGACGATATTCTCGTGATGCCGCTCGCCCGATCGCAAGAGGTTCGCGCGGCGGCTGCGCTGCGCGAATGAACCTGCCGGGCGCTGCCGGATCAGAGGCCGAAACGGTGCTTCGGAATGTGGGTGATCCGGCACGCGAGGTCGGATTCACCCGAGGCGACGATATAATGATCGCCGGCATCGGCGATCCCGGTGGTGAAGACGATATCGCGAACATATATCCTGTCTTCGATCGGCCGGGTAAGCTCGGGGTTCGCCTCGAGCAGCGGACCATGGTCACCGCGCAGGACCCGCGACGGATCGTCCGGATCGAGCAGGGACCAATAGGTGCGATAGATGCCCACGATCTCCTTCGGTTCCACCCCGTGCCAGAGCGTCAACCAACCGTCCGGCGTCAGGGTCGGCGGCGTTCCGCCGCCCATTCGCGCGGTCGCGACGGTGTCGGCATGCGGGCGCAGGCCGGGTTCGCGATGGGGCTTCCAGTGCAGCGCGTCGGGCGAAGTCGCGAGGTTGATCGAAGGACCCGCACGCCACGGGCTTCCCGGCGGGTAAGCGAAATAGAGACTGCCGAGCGGGCACGTCTGGGCCCAGAATTGCCCGTCGATCCGCCCCTCGAAGATCAGCATGTCCTTGTTCTGATGATCGAGGACAATGTCTTCGAAGCGCCAGTCGAGGCCGTTGTCGGAACTGTAGAGCGTCGTCGAATGGCGCTCGGGGCTCACCGAGCAACTGGTCATCAGCCATCGGCCGTCGACGCGGCTGATGCGCGCGTCTTCGATACCATAGCATTGGAAGGGCGCCGCGGGTGCGATGGCGCGGTCATAATGGATCGCGACGATGGCGAGCCCGTCGGGCGTCAGCTCGACCGGCAGGAGCCAGGAAAGCAATGTCAGCGCGATAACCTGCCAAGCCCCGCCGCGCACGAGAAACGTACGCGGGTCGGCCGTGTCGCAAAGTTCGAGCGGCCAGGCATCGCGCACATAGCGACCGGCGTCCCATCTTATGCTGTGGACATGGCCGTTCGCGACCGGTTCGCGCAGCGCCTCGGCTACGCGCACCATCATCAGCAAATTGCCGCTCGCGAGGCGGGTCAGGCCGGGATTGAAAGCGCCGAGCACAAAGGTTTCGGCATCGAGCGAGCCCGCAAGCGACGAACGGGAGAGATCGACATCGTGGGGGCCAAAAATCAGGCGATCGGTTTCGAATGGCATCGGGCACTCCGGTTGACGGCGCGGGAGCGGTTTCGCGACATCGAGGCCGCCCCGCCGATGCTTCATCAAGGCTCGAAGCGGGCCAATGTTCCTCTTCTGCGCGTCCGGATCGTCATTCACGCGGCGCGCGCTGCCGCCCATCGCATATCGTACGGCTCCTCCAAGGAATTTATCGCATGAAACACCTCATTGCCTTCGACCTCGATGGAACGCTCGCCGAAAGCAAGCAGCCGCTCGAGACCGAAATGGGAGAGGCATTGGCGGATCTGCTGGAAGTCGCCGATGTCGCCGTCATTTCGGGGGGCGACTGGCCCCAGTTCGACAAGCAGGTCGCGAGCCGCCTCCCGGCTCGCGCCGACCCGTTTCGCCTGTGGTTGATGCCGACGACCGGCACCAAGCTCTACACGCATCGCGAGGGCGCGTGGGCGGCCGTCTATGCAGAGCTTTTCGACGACGAGCAGAAGCGCCATATCCTGGACGCCTTCGACGCGTCGCTCGAAGCGACCGGATTTGTACCCGAGGAAACCTGGGGCGAACGGATCGAGGATCGCGGCAGCCAGATCACCTTCTCCGCGCTCGGGCAACAGGCACCGATCCACGCGAAAGAGATATGGGATCCCGATTTCGCGAAGCGCAAGATCATCCAGGCCGACCTGACGACCCGGCTCCCGGGCCTGTCGATCAACATGGGCGGCGCCACGTCAATCGACATCACGCGCGAAGGCGTCGACAAGGGTTACGGGCTGAAGAAACTTGCCGAGGCGAGCGGCTTCCCGCTCGACGCGATGCTGTTCATCGGCGACGCGATCTTCCCGGGGGGCAATGACTATCCAGCCAAACAGATCGGCCTCGACACGGTTCGCGTCCGCGACCCGCAAGAGACGCTTGCCGTCGTCTCCGCGATCATCGCCTGCCAGAGATAGGCCGGCGCGACCTTCGTCGGGCACCGGTCGGCCCCGGCAGGGCCGGCGGCATCCTCCGCGCCCGTCCGCCGCTGCGCGAGACAAGCAATGATGGCGCCAAGATCAGGGATGCTCCAGCCGCGTCTCGACGCGAATGAGCGACACCGCGGAGCGCCGCGGCTGGGACAGCATGAAGTGGACCGCCACCGCAATGTCCTCGGCGCGAAGCATCTTGTCCTCGTTGATGAGCTCGCGCTGCTTCTCGGGCGGGAACTCGGGATATTGGAAGTCGGCGCCGGTGAATCCGGGCTCGATCAGCCCGACCTTGATGTCTTCTTCGGCAAGTTCCTTGCGGAAGGAGGGCACAAAGCCCTGGATACCCGATTTGGCGGCCACATAGATCGAACCGCCCGCTCCTCTCGATACCGCCGACATCGATCCGATGAAGACGATGTCGCTCCCCGCCGACATCCTTCGGGCCGCTTCCTGCGCGCAGATGAGATAGGCAGTGAGGTCGGTGTCGAGCTGGTAGCGCGTTTCGCTCTCGCCGCTGTCGGCGAGCGCTGCCGCAGGGATCGCAGCGTTGATAATCGCGATGTCGATCTCGCCGAGATAGGCCGCCGCTGCCTCGAAGAAGCGATCGACATCGTCGGCGATCGAGAGATCGACATTGATGCCGTCGCCCTCGCCCACCTCGTCGATGCGGCGCAGCGCATCGGCAAGATGCTCGGGGGTGCGCCCGCAAACGAAAACCCGCACGCCGTAGCTTGCCAGCAGAACGGCGATGGCACGCCCGATCCCCGTCGTGCCGCCCGTTATGATGGCGCGGCGACCGTCGAGACCGGGCTGCTGCGTATGCGCGTCCTGTTCGTCTATCATTCCGGGCTCCTTCCTGTCGCGCCGCGCGCGGGGCCCCGCCCTTCCCTCAGCGACGTCTGGAGACCGCCGAAGTTCCCGTCGGAAGGGTTGAAGCGAGGCTGCGCCGCGCGAGCGGCCGGTCGCCATCGCGAAAAATTCGCCTGGCTTCACGCTCGCGGGCCCGACGCTCGTCATGGCGGGCACCGGCGATAAATTCATCGGCCGAATAGCCGATTTTTCCGGGGTCAGAACTTGCGATGAAAGCTGACCAGATCGGCGTCGGGATCGCCATAACCGCAAATCAGGCCGCGCAGCATCTGCGCCGCCATCATCGAGAAAGTGATCCCGTTTCCGCCATATCCCATCGCGGCATAACAGTTCGGCATGCCGGGAATGCGGCCGATCGTCGGTGTCCCGACCGGGCTGTCGCCGAAACTGCCGGCCCAGCTATACGCGAGTGCCGCGTCCACCCCCGGCAGCAGGGCAGCAAGCTTTCGCGACAGCGTCGCCGCCTTGTCGGGGAGCTTCGCGTCGCGGAGAGCCGCATCGGCTATTTCCTCATCCTCGCCGCCGCAGATAATTTCTCCGCACGGGGTTGTTCGGATGTACAGATAGGGATCGGCGGCTTCCCAGATCATTGCGGCAGTCGACCAGATGGCGCGGGGTTGTGGGCGCGTCGCGATCGACCAGCTCGAGATGATCTTGTTCCCCTTGCGAGGAATCCCTTTCATCATCTCATAACCCGTTGCCATGACGACATGGCGCGCGCGAATGCTCGGGCCGCGCGCCGAGACCAATGTTACACCTTCGCCCGTCGGCGCGATGTCGCAGATATCGACGGGCGAATAGAGCCGCGCGCCCCGCGCCAGCGCAACATTCAGATAGCCTGCGGTGAGGCGGCGCGGATCGGCGGAATAATTGCCGAAGCCTATCAGCGCGTGACGTCCCTCGATCCCATATCGCTCCTGCACCGCAGCGGGCTTGAGCAGTTCGACTTCGAAGCCCGCGCGTCGCCGCGCGTCGGCTTCAAGCGCAAGCCCGCCAGCATCGAGGACATTGCCGTCGAGATAGATCGAGCCGCGCGTCGCACCATCGACGGCAAGGCCCAGCCGTTCGGTCCGTTCGCGTAGCGCGTCGACCGACTGGCGCGATCGCCGCCAGATGCGTTCAGCCTTTTCACGACCGATCCGCTCGGCCATCAAGGTCATCGGCGTGTCGAGTTCATATTGCAGCATCGCGGTCGACGCGGCGGTCGATCCCTCTGCCGGTCCCCGGCGATCGACGATAACGGTCTTGAGCCCCGCTTCGGACAACGCCTCCGCGATCAGCGCGCCCGACACGCCAGCCCCGACCACGACAACCTCGCACGCGATGTCGCGTGTCAACGGCTGCGCGGCGATCGCGGGACGACGCCGTGCCGACCAGATCGACTGGCCGGTCCGGAGATCGCGATGATGGGTAGCCGATGCGCGGCTCACCAGGACAGGCGATCAGGCAAGATCGCGCACCCTCGCTTCGCGTGCCCAATGACGCCGGGTGCCCACGCTTTCGAACTTGTCGATCGCAACGACGCCGCCGTCCTTTTCGACTCCGGCCTTGTCGAGCAGCAGCTGCGTCGCCTCGTCATGCGCGATCGTCTTGCAATGCCCATAGGCGTCCATGAACCACTGAACCGCGGCGCCCTGCCCCGACAGCGCCTTGGCCTGTTCGTCGGTCAGGATCGAAGCAACGGCGTCGAATAATACCGAAGGCGAGCCCGCGAGCTGGCCGTCGGCCTTGAGCGTGCCGCCCTTGACCTTGATCCCGCCGACCTTGGGCGCGACGAGGAAGGCGGTGCCACCCGCGCTTTCGATATCACTTTTCAGCTTGTCGATCGCCGCCTTGTCCGATCCTTCGGCGAACAGGATCGCGACCTTGCGGCCCTCCATCGTGTCGTCGGCATTCTTCTGGATCGACAGCGCGTCGGAAGGTTTAAGATCGACGGGCGCACGCGCGGCCTTTTCCTTCGCCGGCAGATCGATGGCGAGCCCCATGGCAACACGCGTCGCGAGATCCTCATCGATATTCCGAAGCTGGCCGACGACGCGGGCGCGGACATGATCGAGCGTGACCTTCGACAGTTCGAACACCAGCGCCGAGGCGATGTGCGCCTGCTCATTCTCGGTCTGCGACAGGTAGAACAGTCGCGCCTGGCTGAAATGATCGGCGAAGAGTTCGGCGCGGATGCGCAGCTTCTGCGCAGGGTCGTTCCGCTCGTCATTGGCCGTGAACGTCGCGAAGCCCGTTTCGGCGCTCGCGCGCGGGCCGCCATTCTCGCCGGCTTCGGCAAGGCTGTTGGGCTCGTAATTGGCGCGCCCGGTCGGGACGAGCGTCTGCATCATCCCGTCGCGCTGGAAATTGTGGAACGGGCATTTGGGCGCGTTGATCGGAATCTGGTGGAAATTGGTTGTCCCCAGCCGCGACTTCTGCGTGTCGAGATAGGAAAAAAGCCGGCCCTGCAGCAGCGGATCGTTGCTGAAATCGATGCCTGGGATGATGTTCGACGGAAGGAAAGCGACCTGTTCGGTCTCGGCAAAGAAATTGTCGACATTGCGGTTCAGCGTCATGCGGCCGACGATCTCGACGGGGATATCCTCCTCGGGGATCAGCTTGGTCGCGTCGAGCACGTCATAAGGCTGCTTCTCGGCGAAGGCTTCGTCGAACAGCTGCACGCCTAGGTCCCAAGCCGGAAAATCCCCCGCATCGATCGCCTCGAACAGGTCGCGGCGGTGGAAATCGGGATCGGCGCCGGCGATCTTGACCGCCTCGTCCCACGTTGTCGACTGAATGCCGAGCACCGGTTTCCAGTGGAATTTGACGAACTTGCCCTCGCCCTTTTCATTGACGAAACGGAAGGTGTGGACGCCGAAACCCTCAATCATGCGAAGGCTGCGTGGGATCGTGCGGTCGGACATCGCCCACATGATCATGTGCATCGCCTCGGGCATCAGCCCGATGAAGTCCCAGAAGGTGTCGTGCGCGCTCGCCGCCTGCGGATAGCCGCGGTCGGCCTCCATCTTCACGCTGTGGACGAGGTCGGGGAATTTCATCGCGTCCTGGATGAAGAAGACCGGGATGTTGTTGCCGACAAGGTCCCAGTTGCCACTCTCGGTGTAGAGCTTGACGGCGAAGCCGCGCACGTCCCGCGGCGTATCGACCGACCCCGCCCCGCCGGCGACGGTCGAGAAACGGACGAAGACCGGGCAGGTCGCGCCCTCCTTCTGCAGGATCGAGGCCTTGGTCAGACCGGGGATCGCCTTGGTACATTCGAAGACGCCGTGTGCGCCCGAACCGCGGGCGTGGACGATCCGCTCCGGAATACGCTCATGGTCGAAATGGAAGATTTTCTCGCGGAGGACGAAATCCTCGAGCAGCGTCGGGCCGCGTGTCCCGGCGCGCAGCGAATTCTGGTTGTCCGAAATACGATGGCCGAAATTGTCGGTGAGATAGGCGGCCGCATCGGCGCCCTCGGTTCCCACGCCCTGATGCAGTTCGTCGCCATTGCCGCGGCTGTCGGTCGGCTTGATCTGGCGCTCTCCCGGCTGATGATCGCGAAGGGCGTGGTCGGTCGCAGGGGACGGCGCGGGCTTCTTGGCCATGATCGGTTCCTTGGGTTTCGAGGGAATTGCATCTTCAACCCCCCGCTCGCCCTTAGGTTTCGCGGCGTGCCCGCATTCTGTCCTATTTCTGGTCGGCCATCACATGCCCGTCCTGTTCGCGGAGCCAGTTGTGGAGACGTGTCGCCGCCATCGCGCCTTGTCCGGTCGCGACGCTGATCTGATCGAGCCCTTCAAGGACGTCGCCCGCAGCATAAACGCCTGGAAGCAGTCCGTCCGAAAAAGCGCTGAACGGGATGCAGCCATTCGGATCGGTCAGCGGCCCCAGCATGGCAGCAAGCTCGCTGCGCGGCGTCGATCCGAACGCCGGGTAGAGCGTGTCGAACCGGCGCGGCGCGGCTTCGCCCTCGATCGCGACGAACATCGCCTCCTCGGCCGCGTCGAGGCGCAGCACCCGGCCTTCGAGAACCTCGACGCCGCTCGCTTCAAGTTCGCCCCGCTGCGCATCGGTCAGCGCAACCTGCCATTTCGGGATGAGCGTGACGTTGCGCGAATATTGCCGCAGGAACATCGCCTCGGCGGCGCCGTGGAGGTCGGAACCGAGGACCGCGATCTGCTCGTCGCTATGTTCGAAGCCGTCGCAGATCGGGCAATAGCGCAGCACGCCGCTGCGCACGGCCGCCGCATGATCGCCGCTGTCGAGCTGCGCCAGATTGGTGTCGACGCCGGTCGCGAGGATCAGCCCGCGCGCGTCGATGATCGCACCGCCTTCGAGGATTGCGCGAAAGCCGCCAGCATCGTCTCGCCGCGCGATTTCGACAATTTTCCCCTCGGCAATCTCGGCGCCGTAGCGCAGCGCATGGTCGCTCATCCGCGCGATGAGATCGGCTCCAACGATTCCGTCGGGAAAACCGGGGACGTTCCGCGAGCGCGGAACCCAGAGTGCCCGCGAACGCCGGTCATGCACGATGCGGACGCGGCGGCGGAAGCGCGCCAGATACAGGCCGGCGGCGAGTCCGGCGGGGCCAGCGCCCACCACAAGGACATCGAGGAGCGGCGCCTCGCCCTCCGAATGCAGGTCCGATTTCATCGGTTCGACACCGCCGAGGCGAGTTCGAACGCGTCACCCATCGCCGCCATCCCGGCAGTGTTGTCGAAAATACACCATGCTGGCGCCTCTCCCTGGCCCTCGCGCTCGATCAGCGTTGCATACCCCCTGAGCCGCTCGGCGCCATAAGGCGAACGATATATAGCGGGCGATCCGTGGAGGCGCCAATAGGAGAGCCCGCGCCAGCCGCCCGGCACCCCGGCCGCAGGGACGCGCGCCGGATCGGCGGCGACGCGCGCGACTTCGAAGGTCGCCAGCAGGCGCCCAGCGCCGGGTTCGAACCAGCTCGCATGGCGCGGCTCGCAGGCGATACGAGCGGATGTCGAGGCTCCAAGCTCGGCAAAGAAGCGCTCGGCCACTTCGACATCGAGGGTCAGATTGGGCGGAAACTGAACGAGCAGGACGCCGAGCTTCGGCCCCAGCCCTGCAGTCTCATCGACGAAACGCGCAATCAAGTCACCGCAATCGCGAAGGCGGTGTTCATGCGTGATCGTGCGCGGCACTTTCACCGCAAAGCGGAAGTCCTCGGGTACGATCGCCGCCCACTGCGTCCAGGTGGCGGGACGATGCGAGCGGTAAAAGGAGGAATTGATCTCGACGCACGAAAGGCGGTGCGCATAGCGTTCGAGCGCAAAGCCCGCATCCGGAAACCGGTCGGCATATTGCGACGCGATGCTCCACCCTGCCGTTCCGATCCGCCATCTCATCGTTCGAGAACGCGGCCTCCGTCAACTGGATGCGCGTGACGGCGATTTGGCGATATGTCGGAAGAGGTGCCGCGACGAGATCATGCGCGGGTCGAACGCATCCCCCCTCGTCGCAGCGCTGCTCGCGTAGCGCGGTAGCATTGGTCACACACTAACCTGGATCAAGTCTCCTCGCGTTAGATGTGGGCTAAGCACAGGAACGTTTCGCGACGAACGGGATTTGACGATCGGCAAGCAGGGAGAATGACGGCGAATGGCGACAGCAGACACTCCGCGCAGTCGCTTTCCCAAAAAGGCAAAAATCGCCGTCGGGGCTATCGTCATTGCAATCGTCGCCGTGGTGCTTGCGGCCGCCGCCTTTCCCGTCGGACTGTTGAAGGGGGTCGCCGAGCGCCGGCTTTCGGCCGAGTTCGGCGCGCCGGTTACGATCGGCGCGCTGTCACGAACGAACATCTTTTCCTTCACCCCCGAGATCGTCGTGAACGACCTGCGGATCGCACAACCGGCATGGGCCGGCAAAGGCGACTTCCTGAAAATCGTCCGCGCCAGCGCGCACCTGTCGATCTTCGATGTCATGACCGGCAACGCCAATCCGCAGTCGATCATCGTCACGGGCCTCGATGTCGCGCTCGTGCGCGACGCCAAAGGCAACAGCAATTGGGCGGGACGCGCCGACAAGAAATCGTCGCCGGGCAATGATGCGCCATCTCTAGATCGCCTGCTGATCGACAAGAGCCGCTTCACGCTGCGCGATGCGAAGCGCCGACTCGACATTGCGGGCACGATCACCGCCAACGGCGCCACCGGCCTCGCGGTCGACGCCGCGGGCAGCTTCGACGGAGCGCCCGCTCGCCTCACGGCGCGCGGCAAGCCGGTAACAGGTCAAGGCACAAGCGATACCTGGCCCTTTTCTGCAAACCTCGCCTCCGCTGTTCTCGACGTCACCGCAACCGGCACAACCGCCGGCCCGCTCAACTTCCGCGACATGACGATGAAGATGACGGCAAGGGGCACCAGCCTCAAGAAGCTGGACTATGTCATCGAGGCTGGCCTGTTCGGAACGCAGGATGTCGATTTCGCCGGTTCGGTGCGCCACGTCGGCGAGGACTGGTTCATCGACCGGCTGAACGGCACGATCGGCCGCTCGCGGATCAACGCAAAAGCGACGGTCCTGAAACGCGACGGCCGCACGAAGATCGATGCGACGATCGATGCGACGCAGTTCGATTTCGACGACCTCGCCGACGATGCGGGGCTCGCTGCAGCGCGCGCCAAAGAGGCCCGGATCGGCAAGCGCGTCATCCCCGACACGCGGATCGATCTCAGCCGGATGGGACCGACCGACGGCATCATCCGCTTCTCCATCGCCCGGCTCCTCGTCGAGGGCGGATCGGCCTTCCAGAGCCTGAAGGGCAATCTCGCGCTCGATCACCGTGTCCTCAAGCTCGAGAATGCCGTCGCCAAGCTCGACGCCGGGCGCATGACCGGCTGGGTGAACGTCGATTCCACGAAGCCCATGCCGACCTTCTCGACCGAACTCAGGGTCGAGGGCGCGCTGCTCGAAACGCTGGTCGGTCAGCCCGACATGATCCGTGGCGCGGTGCAGGGCCTCGTCCGGATAACGGGCCACGGGACGACGATCCGCGAGGCTTTCGGCAACGGGTCGGGGAAAATCGCCTTTACCGCCAGCCGCGGCTCGATGAACCGTGCCGCCGCCTTCGTGCTCGGCCAGGATCTGGGCGGTGCCATCGGCCAGAAGCTCGGCGACGATGACGCGATGACCCCGCTCACCTGCGCGATCCTTGCCTTCGATGCCAAAAATGGCGTTCTTCGTCCCGCGCCGTTCCTGATCGCGACCGCCGTATCGCGCGGCAGCGGCCGCGGCCAGATCAACCTCGATGGCGAAACGGTGGCGCTGACGGTGGTGGGTGCGTCGAAAGACAAGCCTGTCCTGAAGCTCGTCGACCCGTTGCGGGTCGGAGGCACCTTCTCGGTCCCCTCGATCACCGTCGACAGCCAGCCGACAAAGGGCAAGGGTTCCGGCAAGGGCATCATCGGATCGATCGGCCGTTCGATCGGCAGTGCTCTGGGCCTGCGAAAGGACGACGGCAAAAAAGCCGAAGCTCCGCCTCCTTCGGCGGTCAATTGCAAGGCGCTGACGCAGGCAGCGCTACGCTAGTCCGGACCGCGCACGCGCGGCCCGGTAGAAAGCGTTCAATCCTTCGTGTTTTGAAGCTCGGCGTAGATACGCGGATATTCCCAAGCCGTTCCATTCACGCGAAATTTTCCGGCGGCCTGGAAAAATCGCCGCACGAGCAGATGATCGGCCGCCAGTCAGGGCCTGGCAGGGTTTTTGCAAACCGGTCGACGGGCGGGTCGGCAACGAACCTCGACAAATATCTGCTGATTGCAAAGCGAAGCTTTCCGAGGGTGACAGTCCCGGTGTTTCCCGGTTGCAGGCCTGGCCGATCTGTCGACCCATTCGAACGTCTTGGCTCCGGGTAACCGACGCCGCGGAACAATTCGCTCTGGAGACCGTAATCCCCGGCAGAGGGCAATTTGCCTTCGCTGTCGGAGAAAGTGAATGAAGAAGCTTCTGACAATATTCGCAATCAGTTCGATGCTGGTTCTTTCGGCCTGCAATACGGTCAAGGGCGCCGGACGGGATGTCGAATCCGCCGGAGACTGTGTCGACGGCGTCAAAGGCAACTGTTGAGCCATCAGCCGAGGTGTAGCGCGGCCCAGGCTTTCAGGAGCGACATGCTATGTCAGGTCGCCGCGAGACCCATGCGAAACGCAAAGCTCGTTTCGGTCGGCGAAGACTGTACTGTGAGACTGCCGCCATGCGCCTTGGCGATCGTCGAGGCGATATAGAGGCCAAGGCCGAGGCTTCCGCTTGCGTGCGATTCTGCGCCCTGTTCGAAGGGCTGGAACAATGTTTCGCGGACCTGCATCGGGATCTCGGGGCCATTGTTCGTGACCGACAAGGTGAATTCGTCGTCGCTTTCGCGGCACGCGACGACGACCGGCGTCCCCTGCTCGCCGTGCGTTAGCGCATTACCGACGAGATTGGACACGAGCTGGCCGATCCGCTGGGCGTCGCACATCAGTGGCGTAGCGGAATCGCAATGCAAGACGATCTCTCGGTCCGGATGGGCAATCGCCAGTTCGTTTACGATCTGCGTCACGATCGCTTCCGCAGACTCCGCCTTGAAGCGGAGCGGCAAATCGCCGACCAGCCGTCCGCGCGCGAAATCGAGGATATTGCCGACCATGGCATTCATGCGGTCGATCGTCGCCTGCATAGCCGACATGATGAATTCGGCCCGCTTTTGGTCGGGCGCCCGCTTCATCAAGGAAAGCCCGGCCTCGAGTGCCGCCAGCGGATTGCGAAGATCGTGGCCCAGTACGGCGATGAACTGCTCGCGCTGGATTCCGGTCTGGCGCTCGCGACCCAGATCCGCCTGCGTTTCGGAAAGCTGCGCCCCCATGCCCAGATGAAAGCCGATCAGGTCGGCGAACATCCGGAAGATGTTGCCCACCTCGGGCCGGTCAAGATCGCGCGGTTCGGGATCGATCGCACAAAGCGTTCCGAAAAAACGCCCGTCGCGAAGAACGATCGGAAAGGAGATATAGCTGCGGAACCCGTAATGGGCGGGGGTATGGTGGCTGCGGTAGACAGCGTCCCTCGCGACGTCGGGTATGACCACGGCCTGCCGGCTGTCACGTATCTCGTGGCAGATCGTGGTCTCGAGCTTCAACTCGCCGCCCGGTTCGAGGCCGAATGCAATGTCGTCCTTGACGCTGCACGCGACCCAGCGCGCTTCGGTAACGCGGGCAATCGCGGCAAAGCCCATCCCCGTCACGCGGCACACGGTATCGAGGATGGCAGGCACGACATCGATCGCGCGGATCGCTTCGACACTGCTGGCCGGGTCGATTTCCACTCATCCTCCGTCGTTCAGTGCGTTGTGGTCTCGCTGCAAATGGACCTAGACGGCAGCAGGGCGCCGGCGTCAATCGCGAACGCCAAGCCCATGAGCAGTTCACCGCGCAGCCTCAAAGGCGGCGGCTTCACCGGAGCGCAAGGATTTTGGCGGTAAGGTCGTTCGCGCTATAGGGTTTGCGCAGGAACTGCCCTTGCGGCGGGAGCGAGGTTTCGCTCACGCGCACACCGCCCGAGGTCACGAGTATCTTGATATCGGGCCATCGCTCGCGGATGCAGGTCGCGAGCTCCAGCCCGTCCATCGAACCGGGCATCTCGATATCGGTAAAGACGATGCCAATCTCGGAACTCCGCTCAAGCAGGACCATGGCCTCGTCGGCATCGGACGCTTTGAGAACGATATATCCCTCGTCTTCGATGATGCCGAGAGCCATCATCAAAATCAGCGGATCGTCCTCCACGACGAGTATATGCGAGACCGGCATCAAATTCTCCTTGCGGCCCAAAACCGCAAAGCCGGATCGGCACCTCATGTGCCCCATATGGCACAGACAGGGAAGCAACGCCCGGGATCGCGATTCGTCCCACGGTTCGTCCGATATTGTCTCTCCCGACCCACTTTCGTTTCCCTTCGCAGCTTTCGACGTCGCCATCCGTATAAAAGACGACGGATCCGCCTTTCGTACGACTCCCATCAAGGGCTCCAATCAATGATTCAACACATCGCGCCGCGCAGCGGCACCGCCTTTTCCTTGCGCGAGGGCGATATCTTGCGGGTGATCGATCCCGAAGGCGGCCAGGTGAGCGACCTGCTCGCCTTCATGCAGGGCGATGTCCGCGAAGCGCTCTCGAACGGCCGCACCTTCGATTATGAAGAGACGATCCGGCTCACGACGGGGAACCGGCTCTGGTCCAACCGATCGAACCCGATGCTCGAAATCGTCGAGGACGGCGTCGGCACGCATGACTTTCTTCTGACGCCGTGCAGCGAGGCGACCTTCCGCCATTTCTATGCCGACAAGCCGGTCCACCGCGGCTGCTTCGGCAACCTCGCCGCGGCCCTCGCCCCTTTTGGAATCGGCGAAGACGCCATTCCGGTTGCCTTCAACATCTTCATGAATGTCCCGGTGGATGGAAAGGGAAAGCTCAAGGTGTTGCCGCCACCCACCGCACCTGGCGACTATATCCGGATGCGTGCCCTGAGCGATCTGGTGATCGGGCTGACCGCCTGTTCGGCTTACGACAGCTGCGGAGGCAGTTTCAAACCGATCCATTATGAGATCGAGAGCCAGGCCGGCACAGCTGCTGCGACCGGCGACCTTTAAAGACCGGCGCCCGCGATGTGAGGCCTGCGATGGAATGCCGGCCGCCGCACCTTGTCGGCGAATGCCCGTTGCGATGGTCTCGGTTCAGATCGCGCCCGCCGGCCGATCTCTCTTGCTTCCCGTCACATCGTCAGTCGCCGGTGTGCGCATGCGAAGCCGCAACCGCCTTCGATTCGGGAGATTCCTTCTGACGCAGAAAGATCGAAAGCAGCACGAGCACGGCGGTCAACAGAAATTCGCTTTGCCAATTCTGGAAGGATTCAAACCACAGTTGCGGATCGCCAAGATAGGCGATCGTCGACAGCGCGGCCTCGCCATGGTCCTTCGCCTCGATGGCCGCAGCGCGCGCGCTTTGCGTCCAGTGCATCACGAAGGAGAAAAGAAAGAGCAGGAACAATGCGATGCCGAGCGAACGGGCATAGAGCGCGCGTGCGAGGCGACCTTTGCGCAAGATGGCCGGCGCGCCCGGCTTCGATGCCTGCGCCGCGAGGTCGGCGTCGCGCGGCGGGCTGTCGGGGTCCTTCGATTCCGACGAGCCGCGCTGGATGAGCATGGCGGTCAGCACGACATAGGCCGACATCTGCAGGAATTCGCTCTCCCAATTCTCGAACACGCTCGACAGAAACTCCGGGCTTTGCGTGTAACCCATCAGCGACATTGCTGCCCGGCCATGTTGCGACGCGTCCGCAGTCGCCACTTGCCAGCCCGTCAGCCACTGACCGACGATGGTGGCACCAAAGAGCAGCAGCAAAACGACAGTGAGGCTGTTGTTCCTAAACAGTCGCATGCACATCCTCCTTGTCGACGGCGGAACGCCGCGAAGCTTCCGATTTCCGGTGATCCGCACCCGGCACACGCGCTGGCCAATCGCCCGCGCCAAGCTCGGGGCGGCGTTCGAACTGCGATTTCGTCTCCAGGAGAATGAGCCCGTCGGCATGGCAGTCGACGCTAGCGAGCGGGACGGGGCGCAGCGTCTCCTCGATCCCCCCAAGGCCGCCGCTCGCAACGACGATATAGCTGACCCGCCCGGTTTCGCATTCGATCATCGCATCGACCGAGGATCCGACGGTCTCTCCGCGCATATCGCTCACCGGCAGGCCCGACAGGCTGGTGGCTGAAAACAGGCTCGAACCAGGGCTTTTCCGGCTGGACCTCGATGCCGACCGCGCTCCATCCTCATAGCCGCGCTGCCGCCCGAGCCATCGCCACACGCCGACAAGATTGACGAGGGTCAGGAAGACATTGGTCGCAACGAGATTGGTCTGACCGGATCCGAGGCCGACGAGCGACCAGCCGATCGAGCCGACCGTGAAGACGACGAAGCCCCAGCCGGTGACACGCGCGCCGAGATTGGCGGCGGTCATCATCGCGGCAATCATCGTGGCGACCGGCGCCACCAGCCCAGCAATCTGTTCCAGCCCGTTATCCTTTCGACATGATCGTCATCGCCGCATCCTCGCGGCGCATCGGCGCCAGTCAACGCGCCCGCAAGCGCCCTGTTCGACCTGGCTTCCTTTCCGTAACCTTCAACCGGCGGACATTGGCCCGCACCTGACCGCGTACGGGCGCCAGGCTCACCGAACCAAGCCTTGCGCCGGCCTCCACGGAGCGTAACGCGAGAACGGCACTGCGCTGCCCGAGGTCGGCGAGTTCGGTGACGGTGGGCGGTCGTCCGCGCATGGCCATGACGCCAAGGTGCTGCAGATATTTCATCCACAGCGATCCATTGTCCCACCAGACGGTGGCGATCGCGGTGCCGGCAAGCGCGAAGGCTTCCATCTTTTCGGGGATCATGCGCCCGAGCTCGGCATGATCGGCGGTCCAGGGTGATACAAGGGCCTCGCCGATGATCGCGCTGCGCGCCGCGACGACGCGGCTCGCGCCATCGAGCGTTTCGGCGGCGTGCCGGCCCGTGGCGTGCATCGAATGGCCGGCCGAGAGATAGCGGCTCCACTGGCCGAACGGGTCAAACATCGCCGTTCGCCCTCTGTGCTTCGGCAATCGCCGCCGCGTCGATCAGGCTTTGACCGGTCCGCGCCGCAGCATCGGCGGTCATCGTCTTGGCGATCCCGTCGGGCCCGTCGAGGAAAACAAGCCCCCCTTCGGCGCTGGCGATGCCGGGTTCGGTTTCGGGCTCGAGTCCGGCTGGGATGGATCTCATGATTTTGGCCTTTGGCGGGAGGAGAGATGCTCGACGTCGTGGTTGTTGTAGAGATAGGCGGGGTTGAACTGGCCGCGCGCCGCCAGACCGGCCGGATCGAGGATTTCGACGAGCGACGAACGGAAGATGCATAATTTCTCTTCGCGGAGCTGACGCATCACGCGGTTCACATGCACCGTCGTGAGCCCGCAGATTTCGGCGAGGTCGGCCTGCGTCAGCCCGAGCGCGAACCTTCGTCCGTCGCTGAGTCCGGCCGAAAAGAGCCTTGCGTTCGTCTCGCAGAGGAAGTGGGCAACGCGCCCGGTGGCGTCGAGCCGCCCGAGACGAAAAAGCCAGGCGCGATGAATGGCCGCGTCGAGCAGTGTCGCGAACCAGAGCTTGCGGACGAGCTGCGGCATTTCCTCGGCGATCGCCTCGAGCTCGGAGTGGGGCACGATTGCGACCGTCGCGGGGGTCAGCGTCGCCACATCGTGATCGAGCACCTTGAGCGGGAAAGCGTGAAGATCGAGAAAATCGCCCGGAAGGTGGATCGCGACCAACTGCCGGAGTCCGTTCCGGTCGTCGAGATAGCGCGACATGATGCCTTCGACGAGCAATGTGCTCTGATCGAGCGGCTCGCCTGCACGCGCGATGATCTTGCGTGCAGCGAAGGTCTTCACCTCGCTGATCGCCGCCTCGAGCCGCGTGCGTTCGGCGGTATCAAGGCTTGCACCGCGTTTGTCTCTCAGGAAGCGTTCGGTGAACATGTCTGACGATCCTCGTTCGGTTTCGGGAAGCATCAGCGGAAGGCCTGTGCTCCCTCGCAACGACCGATAAGCGCGAGCGTTGCATCGGGCACCAGGGCATTCATCATGACGGAGATTCAGTTCGCTGGGGCGACCCGCGGGCCGCTCGCTGAAGAGGCGGTCCAACGGGTCGGGCATTGGGCCGGTTACTTACCGGCCGCGGCCATCAGTTCGGCCTTTCGCGCAGCGAGCTGAACGCCCAGCGCCTTCAGGTCGAGATCGCTGTCGCGCGCCTCGGGGAACATTTCCTCTTCTTCTTCCTCGACATGATGATCGATATATTCGCCGAGCACGATGACCTTGGCGTCGAACAGACGGTCGCCGGCCTTCATCGCCTAGATTTCCGCGATCAACTGCTTCGCGCTGCCATGCTCGACCTCGGCTTCGTCGAAGAGGGCATCGTCGTCGACCGCCGCTCGCGCGGCGGGATAGAAGATTTCCTCCTCGATCTGCGCGTGAACGGTGAGCGCGAGGCAAATTTTGTCGGCGAGCGCCTGCTTGTCGCCCTTCGCCTCGAGTTTTTCATATTCCTTGAACCAGGTCTTCACTTCCTTGTGATCGGCCTTGAGCAGCTTGATCGCGTCGGCAGGGCGCTGCGCGGAAGGGCCGGGCTTGCCGTTGCCCTTCGCTTTCGATGCGCGCTCGGATTGTTTTCCGGCGCCGCTCGAAGCGGCTTTCCGGGAGGCGGATTTGGTTGCAGCCATGATGATTATCCTGTGACGAGGAGCGGAATGTCCCCGTTCAACGAACGAACGCCGGGCGCGGGCAATCGTCCCGCGCCGCGGGCGATTATTAACCTCGCTCAATCTCTTTTGCCGCCGTGCGGACAATCGCCATGGTCCGGATTGCGCTGCGCACGCGCAGGGCGAGGTCATTACCCGAACCTCGGACAGGGCCTCGGCGCAACGCCCATCGGTGGCCGCGATGGCCAATCGCAGACAGTCGGTCGTCGCGGACGACAGGCAGCGCTGCGGACCGCGCCCATTCGATCAGTAGCCTCGGCCGACCAGGAAATTTCGTGGTGCAGGTGCGCCGCTCCGCCCCGCGAAGGGACAGACCCAGTCGCTGCCGACCGCCCGTCCCGAATATTGGCGCGCCTCCGACATGGTGCCATGGCGCGCGAGCATCGGATTGACGTCGCCGGCTAGCGCGACATCGCGCGCCAGAATCGTGCTGCCCATCTTGTCATAGACCCCGCTCGCGCGAAGCTGTTCGAACTGGTCGTGCAGGTTGAAGACCAGCGCCGGCCGCTCGAAGCGCCGCGCCGGACGGCTCGCGCGCGAGTGAAGACCGACGACGAAAAAGGCCTCGCCGCCAAAGCTCAGCGAGAAATGCGGGTCGCCGGGATCGGCGCTGACCCGCGGGTCGGCGATCTGGCCGTGGAAGTCGTCCTTCCGGGTCAGCGATTCGAGACGCTCCCACAGGCAGCGTTCGAACCCTTCCTCATCGAGCCCGCTATCCTCCTCGAACACGACCGCGAGCGAATGAAAGAGGCTGGGTTCGCGCGCGTAGGTCCAGGCCAGATCGAGCAGGTTGGGATAGATGCGCAGGTCGTCCCACGCCGACCGCATGTCGCGGCCGACGACGATCCGTATCTGCCCCTTGGCGAGGGCGGATTTGGCACCAACACAAGGAAAAGCCGGATCGCGCACGAAGGCGTCGAAGCGGCGGGCCAGCGGGTGGTCGCGATCGTCGGTGGGTTGCAGCATGACCGGTAAACCGCTGAGAGGGTGGCCAGTTGCGCCCGACTAACTTCGGTTATAGCGATTTGCAGCAATTCGCGTGCCCGCCGATACGGGAAAATCTCAGTCGCGTCGCGGCGGCGGATACACCACGGCATCGCTCCGTTTCTCGGGACGGATGTAGATCGAGCTGATCCGCGGTTCGGCCATCTTGAGTTCGGTCTCCATCTCCTCGATCAAGCTTTCCGCACGGCCCATCGAGAGAGCGTCGTCGAAGTCGGCGCTGACCGCGACGAAGACGGTGTCGGGCGACGTGTGGATCGTTCGCACATGGTTCACCGCCGTAATCTCGGGGCGGCGATCGACGAGGCGCCAGATCGCGGCGACCAGATCGGGATCGGCGCTCTCGCCGATCAGCAGCCCTTTGACCTCGCGCGCGAGAAGGGCCGCCACGGCCGCCAGCACGCCGCCGATCGCAACCGACGCGATGCCGTCGATCCGTGCATCGCCGGTCCAGTGGCTCGCCCAGACACCCAGAGCGGCGATCGCAAGCCCGAGCAGCGCGGCGCTGTCTTCGAACAGCACGATGAAGCCTGCCGGGTCCTTCGAGCGTCTGACCGCTTCCCACCACCCCCGATCGCCCCGCGCGGTGTTGAATTCGCGAACCGCGATGCTCCACGACATGCCTTCGAGGAGGAAGGCGATGCCGAGCACCACATAGTTGATCGTCGGATCGCGCAGCGGCTCGGGGTCGAGGATATGGCTCCAGCCTTCATAGATCGACACCCCCGCGCCGATCGCGAAAATCAGGATCGCGACGACAAAGGCCCAGAAATAGAGTTCGCGCCCATAGCCGAAGGGGTGGAAGGCGTCGGCGGGCCGTTTTGCGCGTGACTGGCCATAGAGGAGCAGCAGCTGGTTCCCGCTGTCGACGAGCGAGTGGCCCCCCTCGGTCAGCATCGAGGACGAGCCGCTGATGGCGGCGGCGATGAACTTGGCGATGGCGATGCCGAGATTGGCGATCAGCGCGCCATAGAGCACGATATTCGCTTTCATGTGACGATAGGCGGACGCGCTCTGCATGACTTCTCCGGGGCATCGTCTGGGAAGAAGCCATGGCCCGGCGGTCGGTTCCGCGAGCACGCCGGGCCTTCTGCCGCCCATTCCACAAACGGACTGATCCAGATCAACCCGGCAACCTTGGCCGCAGCGCGCCGTTTCTTCCTCGAAGAGGAGAAGATCATGACCGCAGCAACCCATCAACCCGGAAAATCCTCGGGCATCGGCAAGATCATGAGTGTCGCCGTAATCGGCGCGCTCTATTGGTTCACCCGCAAGAAAGCACCGAAATTTCCGAAGAGCGATACGCATTCGGCGGCTTTCGCCGACAGCGAAACCGATCCTGAAAATTTCGACCAGACGCGTTCGGCCGGACCCGGCGGCATGCGCAGCGATGCGCGGCGCGCCTGGGACGGCGTCGATCAGGCGGCCGACCAATCCTTCCCCGCCAGCGATCCGCCCTCGACATATTGAGCGGCGGAACCTCCACACCCGAAAAGGAGATCGTCATGACCGATAAAGCTTCCACGCCGGGCTCGCTCCCGGCCGAGAATGCCGAGGACCGCGACAATGTCGGAACGGTTCGTCCCGGCGATTACCCGAAAGAGGAACGCGACGACGGCGATATTACCGGCGCCTCGAACCGTGGGCACCGCGCCAACAAGGCTGGCAGTGGCCCGGTCACGGGCAGCGGTGCCGGCGCGGGCGGCGGTGGAAATCCGGAGGACTATGATTCGGATACACAGGCCGGCGGAGGCCATAAGCCGGTCCGCACCGACAATGGGCCGAGGACCGGAGCGGATGCTCCGCTTGGCGGGAGCCGCTGATTTCCCTGCATCGTGAGGGGCGCGGGCGCAAGGCCGCCCTCGCCCTTCCCTCTTCCGTCACTGCGCCTTCCACCGCCTGCCGTGCCGATCAGCGCCATGATCGCTTCCTGCGCCGCCCTGCGCGCAGGCCCCGACCGCTTCGGCGGCGCGATCGCGCGCCGCGCCGATACGCTCACGGCGTCCATCGACCTCACTTGGCCGGCCCGGCCGCTGCGGCGCCGCCTATGCTTCACGGCAGTATCGGCAGGTCGCTGGCACGCGGCCGGCGGTATCGTCGAGGCGGGAGGGTGTTGCCCTCCTGGCCGTTCTTCCGGGTGCCGCGCCGGCGGAACGATGTGGAAGGAACCGGACGCCGCTCGCGAAGTTTCCTCTTCCGAATGGGAAAAATCATGCATCACAATGAAAATACGCCCGTTATCGCGGTGCCGAACATCGACCTTGCGCGATATGTGGGTCGCTGGTTCGAGATATGCCGCCTGCCTCTGAAATGGGAGGACGCGGCTGCCAGCGATATCACCGCCACCTACAGCCAGACCGCGGATGGTCGCATTCGGGTCGAGAACCGCTGCCTGGACAAGGACTGGAAGCCCGATCGGTCGATCGGGCTCGCGGTTCCCCAGGACGCCAGCAACGCGAAGCTCAAGGTCAGTTTTCTTCCCGAATATCTGCAATGGATTCCGTTCACGCAGGGCGATTACTGGGTTCTCGCGATCGACCCCGATTATACCGTCGCGCTCGTCGGAACACCCGACCGCGAGCATCTCTGGCTGATCGCGCGTACAGCCGCGTTGCCGAGCGAGGTCGTCGAGAATTATCTCGCCGTGGCGAAGACGCAGGGCTTCGACCTTGCCCGGCTGATCACCCCGCGCCAGTCCGGACATATGGTCCCCGATACCGCTTTCGAAGCATGACGGCCAAGGAGCGGACGGGGCTATCCAACGCGCGCGTATCCGGCGCGCGCCAGCCCCCGTCCAATCGTGATGATGCAGGTTAACTTCCGCGGAAACGCCGGAACACGGCCATGGAGCGCCGCGTCTCTTTCATGCCCATTCCGGGCAACGATAGAGGAATTTCAAAATGGCGCAGGACAACAAAAGCTCATCGAGCGGCGGCAAGCAGCAGGGTGGTTCGTCCGACAAGGGCGGCCAGCAGCAGCAGAAGGACAGCAGCAGCGGCCAGCAGGGCGCGGGCAAGCAGAGCGACAAGAAGGATGACGGCAAGAAAAGCTGACATCTGATCAAGCTAAAAAAGCGGGCCGCGACATGCTTCGCGGCCCGCTTTTTCAAAGCCTCTCCACATGCGCGAGGACCACCAGCCATGACTGCCTGCACACACTCGGCCCTCCCCGACGGCGGGGTCATCGACCGGAGTTCACCGGCCGCAATGCGGACATGAGTAAGCCTGCTCGGCGTTCACGAAGCCGATATCATGATTGCGGTCGCGGTCGTCGGCCCCTTTCACAAGGCCGTCCGGCGCTATTTGCTCCAGCCCGCGACTCCCCTTCACCCATAGGGTGAAAACTGGAACTGATCGCGGGCGCGCGGCAAATCTCCGGCAAGCAGGTTTTTCCCCTCACACGCAAAAACCCCGCGAGCACGGCGGACACCATGATCGCGGGGAAGGAATTCATGACTCTCGCCGAGCGGCTATTGCGCCGGCACGCCTGAGCCGATCAGTTGGGGCTGATACGCAGGCGAAGGTTCACGCGGTTGACGCGGGCCTGGAGATCGGCCATTTCGCGATCCGACACATTGCCCATCGGGTCGTGGCGCATCTTTCCTTCGTCGCGGCGGATCGCCGTCAGCTCGCGCTGGACGCTTGCGGCGGTGCGACTGTCTATTCTGCGATCCGACCGCGCGGTGCGAACATATTGATCGAGGTCCGAAAGCTGTGAGTGGATCGAACGGCCTTCGCCGTATCCACCGGAATAAGCTGTCCTGCGGGCGGTAGAAATCCAGCGGCCGCGATTGTCATAATAGCCGCTCGTCGCACCGGCATTCCAGCGGCCATTGGCATCATAATATCCGGGCTGCGGATCGGCGACCCACATGCCGCTGGCATCGCGGCGGCCGCTTGCGACCCCCGCCATCCATCGCCCTTTCGCGTCATAATGGCCGACGGTCGACCCGGCGACCCAGCGTCCGCGTCGGTCGTAGTAGCCGCTCGCTGCGCCGCCGACCCACTGGTCCTTGTCGTCATAATAGCCGGTCGAGGAAGCGGGTACCCACCGGTCCCGGCTATCGTAGCTGCCGTTCGCATTGCTGTCTCCGCTGTGCGGAACCCAGTTGCGATATTCGTCATAATGACCGTTCGGGCTTCCGTTCACCCAAAGATTATTGCGGTCGTAATATCCCGTTGCGCTGCCGCGTGACGAGGCATTTGCGTGCCAGGCTCCCTGCGCGTCATAATAACCATAGGCGTCGGCGCGGCGATTGCCGGGCGTGTTACCAGCGTCTGCAACCCAGCGCCCGCGATTATCGTATCGACCGGTCGTCATGCCTGCGACCCATTTGTCGTTGCGATCGTAATAACCGTTCGCCGACGCCGGAATCCATTCTCCGCCAGACTGATAGTCGCCCTCGCCGCGACTGGAGCCGGTATAAGCGATCCAGCGACCGTCATCGCCATAGCGGCCATTGGGCGGTCCTTCGAACCACGTCCCTTCGCGATCATAATAGCCGCGAGCCTCGGACGAGCTGATACCCGATGCGTGCCAACGGCCTTCCTGATCATAATAGCCATAAGCGTCGCGGCAATCGCGACCCGGCTTGGCAACCTGATTGGCGAGGATCGCGCCGCCGACCGCACCGATCACGGTGCCGAGCCGCTTGTCGCCTTTCCCCGCGACGACATTGCCAAGGACGCCGCCAGCGCCAGCGCCGGCAACCGTTGCAACAACGCGCGTCGAGCGCTGCTGCTCGCAGCTCGCCTGCGACTGGGTGCGCGCCGAAACCGCGGACGGCACGAGGGCGATTGCGGCGATACTCGCCGCGAACATGAATTTGCGCATTATGGAAGACTCCTGGACCGGCGGTAGCCGCTCTCAAGACCCTAACACCGGATCGGAATAATTGTTCCGGTACGATTAAGGATTTGAAGAAATATGACGTTATATGTCAAATATAAATATCTTCTCTCAATTTTTATAATGGAAATTATTTCGATAATTATACGCCATCATCAGCGAGAGATCGCGAGATAATTTATTGACATTTTGAAAGATCGAACTATATATTTTTTTGCTAACGTCGCCTGCGACGGAATTTTGATACCCCTTCGGGGCGATTTTTCCCTTCTCACGCTTCCAGCTCTGTCCCGCACTTTCGCGGACAGGTTCCTGTTTTCGTGAAAGGAAACATCCATGCCGATCGGCAACGTAAAATTCTTCAACAGCGACAAGGGCTATGGCTTCATTTCGAATGAAGACGGCTCGGGCGACAGTTTCGTCCACGCGACCGCCCTCGAACAGGCCGGAATGGCGACACTCGAAAAAAATCAGCGTCTTTCCTACCATCTGGAAAAAGGCCGCGACGGCAAGATTTCTGCGGTCAATCTCGAAACCGCCTGAGCCGGGCCGTGCCGGCGAACAGCTTCGCGGCTGTGCGTCGGCACCTCCACGCTTCGTGGCGCACCTCCGCCCGCGACGCATTTCCCGAACATCGGAACCGACATGTTTCAGAACAACGATATCTTCCCGATCCTCGGCGGTCTCTCGCTCGCCGGCAGGCCGATCCGCTTCACCGGCATGCCGGGCCTCACGAGACGCCGCCGCCAAAAAATATGGTCTTTCATCGCCAAGCTGCTCGGCTGACCAAGGGAAACGCCATGCCCGCTACCAGTGACCTTTATCTCGACCATGCCCACCGATGCGAAGCCGATGCGGCGCGCGCCGACCTAGCGCACGTACGCGCCCGTGACCTGCGTTCCGCTGCCGCCTGGCACGCCATGGCCGCTCGCCGGCTCAAGTTCGAGCAAGCGAGCGCGGACAGGGGTCGGCTCGCCAATGACGTTCGTGCGCAATGCCTGGCCTAGGCTGGTTCCCAAAGCCTCTCGTGCCTTGTCTGTTCGCCTTATGGTTTTTTTCTGTCGCAGGCTGCTCCGATAGCCCGATACCCGCCCAAGGCGCCGCGTCACCAGGGCCCGAGCAACGGAGCCCCGATTCCGGCGAAGGAGCCTATCAGGCGGCCGAAGACCAACTCTCCTTTCAAAAAGCCGAACGCGGCATTCTGCCGCCGGACGTCGTATTGCAGATCAAACCGCGCTGCCGCGCGCTGGTCATAGCGCATGGGGCGGCGCGATCGCGCGGTATTCCCGCGCCGGTGGAACCCGGCCCGGATATGGATGAAGGCAACGCCGAGCGGAGTGCGATAATATTCGTCGATCGGCCCGCGGCGCCATCGGCAGAAGATATCGCGCAGACCGAGATCGAGCGGCAACGAGCCCTGCGTCGTCTGTGCGAGAAGTTGGGATTTATCCGGCAGGTCGATCATCGTTAAGCCGGCTCGGCATCGGACCCGTCGACGCTGTTCATCCAGCCACAGAAGCGGAACCGCAATCCCGTCAGAATGATTGGCCGCGTCTCCTGACATCCTTGAGACGATAGGGCGTCAGGAGACGGGTTGCCAGCAGTACGCGGCGCCGCAGCTTAAGTTGCTGCAGTTCGGTTCGAGGCTCCGAGACATCGTCAGCCGCCCTATCGTCATGATGCAGGTTAGTTTCCGCCCGCCCTTCGCAACCCTCGCGCGCGATAGTGGTTGGGGATCGTACGGCCCTCGAAACTTCGATGGCGTCCCCTCCCAGAAGGATCTCACAATGTTCGATAACAAGAATGTCGCAACGCTCAATTCGCTGATCGCGACAACGCTCGACAGCGTCGATGGCTATCGCAAGGCCGCCGAAGAAGCCAATGCCGCGCAGTTCCGGGACCAGTTTCTGAGCCGCGCCAACGAGCGTCAGACCATCGTCGCGAATTTCCAGGCGAAGGTCCGCGAACTTGGCGGTAACCCCGAGGACGACGGTACCGTGCTCGCGTCGGCGCACCGCGCTTTCCTCGGACTGCGCGACAAGCTGACCGGCGAGCGCGACGATTCGGCGGTCATCGCCGAGGTCGAGCGCGGCGAGGATCACATCAAGGCGAAGTTCGAAAGCGCGCTGAAGGACGACGATCTCGACCCCGCAGTGCGCCAGCTGATTCAGACCGCCTTTACGTCGGTGCGCGACGGCCATGACCAGATGTCGGCGCTGAAGCATGGGCTCAACGCGAGCTAGTCTCCGCCGTCGAACATCGACATGAAGCGGCGGCCCGGCCAAAGTCGGAGCCGCCGTTTTCACGCCCGCCCGCGACACGGCCGGGAGCTTCCGCGGCGAGCGCGCGTTTCATCGACGGAGACAGGCCATGGCCAATGGTTGGGCGCGCGACGGCGCCGTGCAGGATCAGATCGACGATACGGTGTCCGACGCGGTAAAGAATGCGCGGGCGCGCCTTCCCGCTGGCAAGGGGACCGATTTTTGCGACGATTGCGGAGCGGAAATACCGGCAGCGCGCCGCGAGGCGTTACCCGGAACACGAACATGCGTAGCCTGCCAGACGTCACGCGATGCATCGGTCCGACCGGCGGGCATCAACCGCCGCGGCAGCAAGGACAGTCAACTGCGCTAATCGCCCGAGAGCCGAAACTCCCTGCGCCGCCGTCTCGCCGCGTAGTGGGCCGCGGGCAATCTTCGAACGCCGACGTACACGTGTCCCGTGCGACCTTCCGTTCGATTCCGCCGAAGGCTGCCTTGCTCGACGAGACGCCGGAACCTTGGCTCGCGGCTGGCGTTGGCCCCATATCCGGACAGGATGATTTCGCGGCGCCGCGAAGCTCGTGCACCCTGACGCGCGGGCAGCAGCTGCGTGCGTCTCGACAGGAGACTTACATGTTCAGATGGGCCATCATTTTCGCGGTCGTTGCACTGGTCGCGGCACTCCTCGGTTTCGGCGGCATTGCCGGGCTCTCGGCAGATTTCGCCAAGATCCTGCTGGTGGTTGCGGTCGTGCTCGTCATCGTCGGCTTTGTTTTCGGCCGCGGGGGACGCAAGCTCCCGTGAATATCCGGGGTCGCTTCGCCGCTCTCGGCCGCGGTCCCTGACGATGCCGGCGGTCTCATTCGAGCCCGTCGGCCAGCCTTTGATTCCGGGCATCCAGCAGCAGCGGCCTACCCTATCCGGAGCGGAATCACCGCAGAATGGACCTTATCAATCTGCTTTTGGCGCCGCTTCTCGGCCTGGCCGGATATTACGCCTTCGCGTCGGGATTGGCATATGTCCGCGCCCGCAAATGGATGAACGGCGTGTTTGCGATGACCGCCGCGACGCTGCTCGCAGGCTGCGGATCCTATTTGATTGCCAGAGCCATGATCTTATGACGGAGACAGTTCCGACCGCGATCACGCCGCCTATCTTGGCAAGCCGCTCAACACGCCGGCGATGTCCAGGTCGCTGGCCGGTGCGTCGTAGGCGACCTGCATGGTCGGCGCCGTTCGCTCTCGCGCCGCGCCTCGTGGCCGCCGCGCGGCGAATTTCGATCGGGATGAGCATGGATTGACCCGAGCGGCCACGGCCCTTCCCTCTTTTTGCCCCCCCCGGCGGTGCCGGGGCCGGCGCCGCAGCGGGACGTGGAGCATCGTGGTTCGTCCGCGCCCCATTGCATCGCAAGACCCGTCATTCGCTCGCAACCACGGATGGATCGCACGCGTTGAAGCCGAACCCTTTCCGAAAGGATGACCCGATGCGAACGATCATGCTTGCCGCCCTGTCCGCCACCTTGCTGGCCGCCTGCTCCGATGCGAACGAGGCCGCCGAGGACAGGCTGGAGAAATCCGCCGAAACGAGCGCGAGCGTCGCGGGGCCGGTCCCCGCAGCCTTCGGCCTGAGCGAGGCCGAGCTTCTCAACGCCGATATCGTCGGTGCGGACGGCAAGGAGGTTGGCGACGTCGCGCAGGTGCTTCGCGCCCCGGACGGCAAGGTGGATCGGCTTCTGGTCGAAGTGGAAGGAAGCAATCCCGACCGCTATGTCGAACTTCCGATTCTCGGCCTGCGCACCGTGGTGAACGGCGACGACACCGATCTTGCTACCTCGTTGACGCGAGCCGACCTCATGGCGATGCCCGAAGTTCCCCTTCCGAAGCCATAGGCCGATATGGCCGATCATCCCGTCACGCCCGATGGCCGCTACCTGGTGGTGCGCGAACGGCTCTGGCGCCGCGCGAACCCCGCGCTCGGTACCAGCGAAAGCGAACGGCTGGTGCAGAGCCTCATGACCGCGCGGCGCGCGGTCGCGGCGGCAAAAATGTCCGGCGATACGCTCGCGCTGCGCAAGGCGCGCGCCGGCGTCGATACGAGCAAGCGGGCGCTTGGCGAGCGCGGTCCGGTCTGGTGGACCGACGGCGCTCCCGACTATAACCGGCATATGGCGCGCAACACGCCTTATGCCGACTGGTTCGCGGCGCAGTCCAGGGAAGGTCGCTGATGCCGATTACGCTCGAAGGCTCCTGCCATTGCGGCGAAGTGACGTTCACGGTCGAAAGCAATACGCCGGTTCCTTATCAGCGCTGCTATTGTTCGATCTGCCGCAAGCAACAGGGCGGTGGCGGCTATTCCATCAATCTGGGTGCCAATGCGGCCTCGCTCAGGGTCGAAGGCGAGGCGAAACTCGGCACGTATCGCGCACGGATCGCCAATGCGGAGCATGAGCGCTGCGAGCTTTCCGGCGGAAGGCGGCGGTTCTGCAAGGACTGCGGCGCGGCGCTATGGCTCTACGACCCCGCTTGGCCCGATCTTGTGCATCCGTTCGCGAGCGCGATCGACACGCCCCTGCCGGCGCCTCGATCCTCGGTGCATCTGATGCTCAAATATAAGGCGGACTGGGTCGCGCCCGATATCGCGCCGGCGGACGAGAGCTACGCGCTCTACCCGCCATTATCGATCGCCGAGTGGCACCGGACGAACGGCGTCTGGATCGACTGATCCACCCGGCGCCGCGTGCCGATTTCCGGATGCCGCCACACGCGGGACGCGACCTCGCGCCTGTCCGTTGCAAGGTCGCCGCTTGCCCTTCCTCGCCCGGACCGCGCCGCGCGACGCGATCGCCATCGGGCAAGCAGCTTTTCTTGGCGCCATGCGTAATGTGCCACGAGGCATTTTACCGGAGGCAAGCTCATGGAGACGCCGTGGATGATCGCAGGCGGGCTGGCCGCGGCGGCGATCGCCGTAACCGTGGCGATCGCGAAGCTACGCGCGCATCGGCGCGCATCGAACCGGCTGATTTGGAGGCAGTGGCGACGTGCTTGATCTCAATTCCACCCCCGCATCGGGCGGTCGCGAGACCGACTTTCATCCGGCGCTTCGCGTTGCCGAGGCTCCGCCGGCCCGGGATCGGATCGGCGAAATCGCCGACTGGGTGCTGGCGAACGTTCCGTGGACGGTCCCGGTCCCCGACTGGCCATGCTTTCACGATCGCTGGCCGCTGCTGTCGCGGCGCGACCTTGCAGCGGTGGAAGCCGAACTGCAGCGGCGCGGCGCGGCGCTCGATGCCCCGGGCGCCGATCTGGACGCAATGGCCGCGCGGCTGACGGGCCGCACGACCTGTTGCGCCGCCGCAGCCGACTGGCTGACACTGAACCTGGCCGCCGCCATCACCGATCCCGAATTCGTCCGGCGATTCAGCCTGTTGTCGCGCGCCGAACTGATCCTCGCAGCGATCGAGCATCGGCGCCGCATCGTCGAGCGCTTGTCCGGAGGGGAGCCGCGCGCGACCCGGTAGGCGCGCGCTGGCCGGCCGGCGATATCAGGACGTCCCGAGGCCGGACCGATCCTGCATGGCACGCAGCCACAATCGCCCGAGCTCGAGATCGATCCAGTCGGCAGCGAACGGATCGAACCCCGATCCGGGGTACAGGCAAAATTCCCCGAACCGGGGCTTTCCGTCGACCTCGTAGAAGTCGACACGCAAAAACGCCGTATCGCGCGCCAGCGCTTCGGCTGCCTCGAGCATCGCGGCAAGCGATGCCGGTGCCGGTGGCCGGTCGGCACATGCCACCAGCTGTCGCCAGCCACGGTCGTGCAGGATCCAGCGGTGGCGGCCGCCGCGATCGAGATGGACCTGCACATGTGTCGCCGTCCCGCCGAACACATAGATCTTATAGTCCACGGGCAGCGGGAGCGCGCCGCCCAACAAGGGCTCGGCGATCAGTCCGCGCGGGACACCCCGATAGGCCCATTCGTCGAGCCATATCCCGTAAAGCCTTCGCTGCCAGCGCGCGGCCGTGCGCTGGAGGCGGCGCCATTCGCGCGCGCTCGGCACGTCGCACAGCACCGCATATTGATTGCAGCCGTGCCGTGCCTTCAAAATGGCGGGCACGTCGAACGGGAGCGATGCCGGCAGCGCTTGCCCGTGCCACAGCGTCGGGATGATCCACTCCGTCCCGAGGCGCGCGGACACCATGGCCTTCACGCCGAGCTTGTCGAGGAACTGCGACTGTCGCGGCGAGCGATCGGTGAGCTTTCGCCGCTGTACCAGCTCGGTGAAGCGGGTCGGCGCGTCGAGATCCGGATGGCGGCGGTGCCGCCATAGATAGCTTGCGACGACGCGCCACCGCGCAAGCGACGATCCGGTCTCGGCCGCCGTGCCGTCGGCATCGCCGACGAACGGTATCGCGCGATCCATCGCCGTCATGGCCGGGCCGCTCCCCGCTGCCGCACCGTCATGACGCGATATCGTCCGTATCGACCTCGTCGGTATGAACCTGGAAGGATATGACGCGCGCCGGGCCAAAGGCGGTGGTGAGCGCGGTATCGGTTGCGTCGCGCCCGCGCGCCATCAGGATGCGTCCGATGCGCGGGCGGTTATGCCGCGCGTCATATGTATACCAGTCGCCCCCGATATGGACATCGAACCAGGCCGAAAAATCCATGGGAGCATCGACCGGCGCGATGCCGATATCGCCCAGATAGCCGGTGCAATAGCGCGCGGGGATATTCATGCAGCGACACAGGGTCACCGCGAGGTGGGCAAAGTCGCGGCACACGCCCTGCCGCTCCTGATAGGCGTTCCACGCGGTCTTGTCCGGGCGCGCATGTTCGTAGCCGAAGACGATATGGTCGTGGACGAAGGCGACGATCGCATCGACCCGGTCGCGCGCCGAGGCGAGATGCGCGAACTCCGCCCAGGCCACCCCCATGAGCCGGTCGGTCTCGCAGTAGCGGCTTCCGAGCAGATAGATGAGGATGTCGTCGGGCAGATCCTCGACCGGGGTCGGTGCCGCATCGGGCGCGCGCGCGTCGACGAGCCCGCTGTCCTCGATCACGAAATCGGCGGCGAGCGTCACCCCGCCCGCGGGCACGGTCAGGCGCGTGCAGATGTTCCCGAAGCTGTCTTCATAATTGTAAATGGGAATGACGGGAGACGTCTCGATCTGCTGCGGGGTCTTGAGGTCCTTCTGGCGGGACGGATGGATGCTGAGCATCGCCATCATCGGCGTCGGGTTCGCGGTCTCGAAGCGGATCTCGTATCCGGCCCTGATCAACATTTGGCAGCATTCCTTGCAACGTGGGTCAGGCCCGATGCGGCGATATCGGTCTCGCCCGCGGCGGCATCGCCGAGCTCGACGTCGACGGCGACGTCCATGCCGATGTAACTTGCGGGATAGCCGCTCCAGCTGCCCGAGAGCGGCACGGCCTGGTACGGATCGCGCGCGACCGCGACGCGGACAAGCCCCCGGTTTCCGACAATGCCGTTGGTCGGGTCGAACTCGATCCAGCCCGATCCGGGCAGAAAGACGCGGACCCAGGCGTGGGTATTGCCGCCTCCGACGCGCCCTTCGCTGCGGCCGGGATTGTAGACGTAGCCCGAGACGAAACGCGCGGCGAGACCGAGCGCGCGGACCGCCTCGATCATCAGCACCGCGAAATCGCGGCAGGTTCCCTGCCGGCGAGACAGCGTCTCGATCGGGGACTGCGTGCCCTTTTCATGCCGCGGCACATAAGTGAAGCTGCGCTTGATCGTCGTCGCCATGTCGGTGAGCAGGCCCAGCGTATCGGTCGGACCATGATCGTTCAGAAACCCGTTCGCCCATTTGTCGACGATGCGGCCGACGTCGAGATATCCACGCTCGATCGAGCGAAGCAGGTCGGGCATGTCTTCCGAGGCATAGGTGAAGGGAAAGTGCCGGGCATAGTCCTCGATGTCGATCCGGTCGCTCGCGAGGGGCGCGTGATCGAGTGTCATTTCGCTCACCACGCGCAAGGCGTTCGCGCGCTTGTCGAACAGCGCGATCGCGACCGAATTGCCGAGCACGTCGTGCAACCATCGCAGCTCGCAAGGATGGGGTGAAATGCGAAGATCCGCTTTCACGAGACGCTGGTCGAAACTCTCGCGCGGGCGCATCATGATCCGGTGCTCGCCGAAGGCGACGGGCTGGCGATATCTATATTCGGTCGTATGGCGGATCGTGAGCCGGGGCATGGGAGACTTTCGTGATGTCGCTGTCGGACAGCCTCTTGCTCGCAGACGAACCGGCGCCCGCTCAGTGGGTCAACGCAGGCGGACGCGCTCCGTTCCTCCTGCTCGGCGATCATGCCGGCAACGCGATTCCCCGCGCGCTCGGCACGCTGGGCCTGTCCGGACAGGATCGCGAGCGCCACATCGCTTGGGATATCGGAGTTCATGCGCTCGGCATCGCGCTCGCCGGGGCGCTCGACGCGCCCTTCCTCTTCCAGCCCTATTCGCGGCTCGTGATCGACTGCAACCGTAACCCGGCGCACCCCGAGGCGGCGCCGGCCATGTCCGACGGCAGCGCGATCCCGGGCAATCGACGGCTTCAGGCCCGTGATCTTGCGGCGCGGATCGCGGCAATCCACGCCCCCTATCATGCCGAAATCGCGGCGGAGATCGCGCGGCGCGGCGCGGCGGCGCGACCGACGATCCTGCTCGCGCTCCACAGCTTCACGCCCGCGCTCGGCGGCCGCGCCCGTCCCTGGCACGCTGGAGTCCTCTACGATCGGGGCGACACACGATTTGCCGAGGCACTGCTCGCGGGACTGCGCGCGCAAGCCGACCTCGTCGTCGGCGATAACGAGCCCTACCGCATGGATGCCACCGACTTTAGCGTCCCGCACCATGCCTATCCGGCCGGCCTCCCTTATGCCGAAATCGAGGTCCGGCAGGACGGTCTCGAAATGCCCGCCGGCGTCGAGCGCTGGTGCGAGGCGCTGCACCGCGCCTGCACGGCAGCGCTGCCCTCCGTTATCGCCTGACCGGCTTATCCGTTCACCGCAGACCCGGGAACGGAGCGCGCCGGACGCGCGTTCAACAGACGGCGATTTTCGACGCCGACGGGATGGAGCAGGATGCAGGCACAAATCGTACCGGACGGCGGCCGGATCAATCGCAGCAGTGTGGACGCGATGCGCGCCTGGTCGGCGATCCTCGGCGTTACCCAAGTCGAAATCCTCGTCGCGGTCGCCGCGGTCGGTCCCCGATATCAGGATGTGCAATCCTATCTCGCCGAAGATTTCTGCTTTTCGAGCCGCGAAGGCGAAACCGCGCTGGCCCCCGTCCCGCCCGAGGCGAGGAGTCTCGCCGCCTGACGGCAACGCCCAGGCGTTATGATCACGCGGCCGTTTCGCGCCGACGTCGACGCGGGGTGCCAAAGGGGACATGAGAGCGCGGCGTTTTTCCAGGGCGCGGCGCCCCCAACAATCGTAACGACCGTCATTGTTGCGCGCCGGCGTCACCAGCGTGCGCGGGAGCGCGCGCCCGACGGCGCCCGGCGCGCGCTCAGTCGGCGTGCGCCGCTGCGTCGGCGACGGCGGTTATGATCGCGTTGCAGAAGGCATCGAGATCGTGGGGACACCGGCTCGTGATGAGGTTGCCGTCGACGACGACGGCTTCGTCGACCACATCGGCGCCTGCGTTCGCGACATCGGTACGGATCGATTTGTAGCTCGTCATGCGGCGCCCTTTCGCAAGGCCCGCCTCGACGAGAAGCCAGGGTGCATGACAGATGGCGGCGACGGGCTTGTCGGCCGCTGCGAAGCCTTTGATCAGCGCGATCGCCGCCGTCTCGACGCGCAGAAGATCGGGATTGATCTGTCCGCCGGGAAGAACCAGCGCATCATAATCGTCGATGTCGACGTCGGCGATCTCGAGATCGACCTCGATATCGTCGCCCCAGTCATCTTTGTCCCAGCCGGTGATCTCAGCCGTGTCGAGCGAGGCGATATCGACGGTGGCGCCCGCCTCGCGCAGCCGCGCGAGCGGCACCTCGAGTTCGGACTGTTCGAAGCCATCGGTGGCCATGATCAGGATGCGATGCGCGGCGAGAGGGGTCGAGGCTGCCATGGTAAAACTCCTTGTCTGCTCCTGTGACAATGCGCGGGAGAGTCAGATGTTGCCTCGCTCATCCCGTCTTTGCCCGCCCCGCCGGAACCCCCGCGCGGCTCGCCTGTTGTGAGGATGACCACAAGGAGGCCCGATGACCGATATTGACGAACCGACCCAGCTGCTGTGCCAGTCGAACAAGGCCGACACGATGGGGGTCAAGACGCGTGACGGCGACAAGCTCGGATCGATCCACGCGTTCATGATCAACAAGCGAACCGGCCAGGCGGTCTATGCGGTACTGTCCATCGGCGGCTTCCTCGGCATGGGGAAAGCCTATTATCCCCTGCCCTTCCGCCTGCTCGCATTCGAGGCGACAAGCGATTCCTATGTCGTGACCATCGACCGGCGCGTGCTCGAAGGCGGCCCGAGCTGGGCCGCCAATGCGCCGCTGTTCGATCAGGCCTATGCCGATCGTGTCGCAAGCTATTACGAGGTCGCCAAGGAAGATTTGACGCTCGGCTAGGCCGGCGCGCTCCGTTCTCCGGGCATTTCTCACCCACTCAGTAGAAATCGTGGTTCCACGAGCCTCGGCCTCGATGACTGGAGATCGGTCCGTGCGGGCCGATACCACAACGCTCGACCGTTTCGAAACCGGGCGCATCGAAGCAAGAAAGCTCAAGGTCGTCATCTCGCGGGCTCTCCGCGACAGTGTCGTGCCCGGCATGAATTTCCTGTCCGCGTTCCAGTCCTGGCACGTAGAGGGCCGCACCCTCATCCTCGTTCCCCCGCGGAAGACACCGACCGGCCAGTGGAACCGGCGCCCGGAACGATCATTGTAGGGAGGGGGCTCAAGGAGACGTCCCGTGCCCTCGCTCACCGCATCCGCCATCAACTGCTCGCTCTCGGCGAAGGGGCGCAAGAGTTCGACCGACGCCATGATCGCGGTCCTTGCCGAGCATTTCGCCGAGCATGACATCGAGGTCGGCGACCCGATCCGCATCGCCGCACACATGGTAAAATGGGGCGTCTCGTCCGACGAGGGCGACGGCGACGCCTGGCCAGCTATCCGTGAGCGGATCCTCGCCTCCGACATCCTCATCTTCGGCACCCCGATCTGGATGGGACAGCCGTCCAGCGTCGCAAAGCTCGTGCTCGAACGCATGGACGCGTTTCTCGCGGAGACCGACGAGGCCGGCCGCATGCCGAGCTATTCGAAAGTCGCTGTCGCGGCGATCGTCGGCAACGAGGACGGGGCGCATCATGTCTGCGCCGAACTGTTCCAGGCGTTGAACGACGTCGGCTGGACGATCCCGGCGGTCGCGGGGTGCTACTGGGTCGGCGAAGCCATGGGATCGGTCGACTTCAAGGATCTCGACCACCGCCCGCGCATGATCACGGGGACCGCGAAGATGGTGGCGGCAAATGCAGCGCATCTGGCGGGTCTTCTCAAGCGATCGCCCTATCCCGGATGACGCCGTCACGGTGCGGCACCGCAATGGCGGCACGCTAAACGCACGGCCGGGTCTTCTTTGCGGAGATGGAAATCGTGCGCCGCGAGCCCTCCGACGAGGGGCGCAGGCGGCCCGCGGCGGCACGAGATTGATCGCACATGGCACCGGCAGACCCGGGGATCTCCGCATGACCCGTGCAGGATCGAAACCCCGGAATATCGCGAAAGTTGCGCCGCGAGATGAAGATAAATTCTCCGGCCGGAACGCAACTTTCGATACCGCTCGCCGGTTTTTTCCGCATCAACGAAGGAGATGATCATGAGCGTCAAAGGACAGATCAAAGAAGCCGCCGGTTATGTGAAAGAAGAAGCCTTCGAGGCCGGCGACAGCCCCGAGGCCAAGCGCAAGGCGCAGGAAGGCCGCGACCTTCGCAACGAAGGCCGCATCGAAGATGGCAAGCCGCCGAAGACCGGCACGCCGGGCACCGAAAACTAGGAATCCTCCGCCACTCCTCCCGTGGTAAACTTGGCCCGCTTCGGCGGGCCTTTTATCGGCCCGCAGACCGCCGCCGCCCCCTCGACGTCGGGTCACATGTCGGTAATACGGATATCCTCGCGCGCAGGCACATTCGGTACGCCTTCGGGCATATCCACCCTGATATGGAGGTCGTCGAAATTTTCGGCGATCGACGCGACATCGATCTCGAGCCGATAATTTTTACACATCGGCGGTGGTCCGTTGCCCTTGCGACTCCTTACCGTTCCCATTATGTTCCAGACATGGGCATCGCGCCAACGCCTTTCGGGCCGCTGCGCAAGCAAGCCGGACTTCCGCTGTGACCCGGCCCGCCGCAGGGGTACCGCCGCCGCCGCAGGGAGACCTTTTCGGCCCTGCGCTTCTTCCCGGCCTGACATACGCCGGCGAGGTCGTGAGCGCGAGCGAAGAGAAGGAGCTTGTCGCGCGCATCGAAACCGCCGGACTGGCGCCATTCCAGTTCCAGCAATGGGAAGGCAAGCGGCTCACCCGCTCGTTCGGCTGGACATACGACTTCCAGACCGGCCGCTTCGCCCCGGGCGAGCCAATCCCGGACTGGCTCGAGGACGTCCGCGGCCGCGCCGCCGGATTTGCGGGTGTCGACCCCGCCTCCCTCGAGCAGGCGCTCGTCATTCAATATGGTCCGGGCGCGGGCATCGGCTGGCACAAGGACCGCCCGGTCTTCGGGCACGTCATCGGCCTCTCGCTCGGCGCGCCCGCGACCATGCGTTTCCGGCGGAGGGGCGGCACCAGGTTCGAGCGCGCGACGGCCGATCTCGCGCCGCGATCGATTTATCATATGCAGGGCGAAGTCCGAGATGACTGGGAGCATAGCATTGCGGCGATGCATGCGCCGCGCTGGTCGGTCACCTTCCGAAGCCTTCGCTGACCGGCCGCCGCGGCCGGCAAGCGGTGCGGCGCGGTCAGTTGTCGGCGATCGTCTCGTCCTCGATCGCCGCGCGGATCATCCGCTCCCAGACGTCGCCGTCGCCGACCGCGAGCATGCGCCCGCTCGGCTCGCGCAGCGTGCGCAGGACGGCCAGGGCGGCGTCGGTATATTCGGGCCAGAGATCGTTGACGGCTTCGCCCGCCGAGGCGAGGTCGCCTTCGGCATTCCGGCTGAGCGCATGACCCGCGAGCGCGCGCGCGATGCGCTCGACGGGCGCGGTCGCCGCGCGATCATGTTCGCGCGCCATCACGGACACCTCAGATAGGCACGCACGGCGTCGACCGAGTTGCCGACCGCGTCGACCGCCTCGCGCAGTTCGTCCTCGCTCACGCCGAGAGTCGCCATCCAGTCGCGGACCTCATGATCTTCACCAAGGCTGATCCGGTCGCGGTCATGCGAACCGACGCTGTTCATCTTCACGGTCATGCTGCGCTCCTGATTGATGCCCGGTCAACGCCCGCTTGCATAAAGGGTTGCCGCGCCGGGACGGAACGAAGCACGCCTCTTCGAGTAGTCACGTCATGTCCCGCACCTCCACCCGGACGTCGGCGCCCGCGCCTGTCCCGTCGCCGGGACCGGCGGCCCTGCCCGACGCGGTGGTGAGGTCCGGCATCTGCTCCGCGACGGATTTCGACGGTTGCCGCGCGCCGACCATCGTCGGCGAGACAAAGGTGCGTCTGGAGCGCGCCAGCACCGGGCTCGCTGGCCGCGGCGGTGCCGATCGCAAGCTCCCGGGCCTGTGAAAATCGCGACCTTCAATGTCAACGGGATCGGCGGCCGCTTGCCCATCCTCCTCAAATGGCTCGCCCTCGCCGAGCCCGACATCGTCGTACTGCAGGAACTCAAGGCGCCGCAGGAAGCCTTTCCGCGCGCGGCCATCGCGGAGGCGGGATACCAGGCGATCTGGCATGGCCAGCGCCGCTGGAACGGGGTTGCACTCCTCAGCCGCGTCGGCGAAATCCACGAGACCCGCCGCGGCTTGCCCGGCGATCCAGGGGACGAGCAAAGCCGTTATATCGAGGCAGCGGTCGGCGGCGTGCTGATCGCGGGCCTCTATCTCCCCAACGGCAACCCCCGTCCCGGCCCCAAGTTCGACTACAAGCTCGCCTGGATGGAACGCCTCGACGCGCACCTCGCCACGCTCGTCGACCTCAAGGCGCCGGTCGTCGTCGTCGGCGACTTCAACGTCATCCCGACCGACGAAGATGTCTACAAGCCCGAGCGCTGGAAGGACGACGCCCTCTTCGCCCCCGAAGCGAAGGCCGCATTCAAGCGCCTGCTCGATCAGGGCTGGACCGATGCGGTCCGCCATCTTCACCCGGATGAGACTCTCTACACGTTCTGGCCATATTGGCGGAACGCCTTCGCGCGCGACGCCGGAATCCGGATCGATCACCTGCTGCTCAACCCTCTCGCCAAGGCTTTGCTCAAGGCCGCCGAAGTCGATCTTCGCCCGCGCGGATGGGAGAAAACCAGCGATCACACGCCCGTCTGGATCGAGCTTGCCGAGCCGGCGAAACGCAAACGCGCAAAGCGCGTCGCGTGACCCGACGAGCCGATGCCATCCGCCACGAGAAGGGCTGCCGCGCGGAGCGATGAACGGCGCCCGCCGCGCGCGACATAGGCAACGCTTCGCTCGCCGCGCGGGCTGGTCGCGCGAGGATGCGAGAGCCTGTGCGAGGCGATTTTTCCCGAGGCCGGGCGTATCCGCCGAACGGGCCGTCGCGGGGGGTTCGATTGGGGGAACTTCCGCCAAGCCGACGCGTCAATTCGTCAGGCTTGGGGGTTGCCGCCCCAGGCAACCTGCCCGCCGAGACGCAAGATGGACAGGTTTGACGACCGCACCCCGCTCTGGGATTATAGCGACAATCGAAGCCCCGATTACCGCGATGCAGCCCCGCGCTGGGACCGTGCCCGTGCCGAGGAAGCGGCTCGCACCTATGTAGCTGACGAGGAAGGCGACGATCGTTCGCGCGACCGGTACAGCCAGCAGCGCCGGGATCGCGCAAATTATCGCCGCGAAAGCGGCCAGCGCGAGCGCTATGGCGCCGACTACGCGCGCGAGCCGGGTGGTCGCCGCCAGGACTATTATGGCAGCCGAAGCGACTATGACCGGTATCAGGACGCCGCGGGCGACGCGCGCGGCGGCGCCTGGGATCGTTCGGGTTTCGGCTGGCCCGCCGAACTCGGTTACCCGCCCGCACCCGGCTACTCGCCTTATGGGCGCTCGAACCCGACGCGCGAGCGCGATTATCGCTCCGACGAGCGCGGGTTCATGGAGCGCGCCGGCGACGAAGTCATGTCCTGGTTCGGCGATCGCGATGCGCAGCGCCGGCCCGAGCTCGACCACCGGGGCCGGGGTCCCAAAAACTACGCACGATCCGACGAGCGTATCCGCGAGGATGTCAATGACCGGCTGACCGAAGATGTGTGGATCGATGCTTCCGAGATCGAGGTGAGCGTCGCCGATGGCGAGGTGACCCTCGCCGGCACGGTAGAAGACCGCCGTGGGAAGCGCCGCGCCGAGGATATCGCCGACGGCGTCTCGGGCGTCAAACATGTGCAGAATAATCTGCGCTACACCTCGGGCGTCGTCAGCCCGAAGATCCAGAGCTGAGCTCCAGCCTCGAATGAGGGAGCGGGTGGTGGCCCGCTCCCTTTTTCGGTACGCAAGCGGTCGGGAGCGCGGCACATATGGGTAGCTCCCGACCCGCCGCCTCTTCACGATCGAAGGCGCGCGCTGGCGCCCCGCTGCCCCGGCCGTATTGCTTCGACGACTCCGATTATCGGAATGGCAGGGTCGACGGCAAAGCCTCTCCTGCCCGGCGGCAACGCGAGCTGCAATCCGATGAGACGGGGCCGCGGCCCGCGGTCGCGACCCCGCAACCGTCCCGCGCCTGGAGGGAGCCCGAGCGCGAGCCGATCGGATCAGCGCTTCGCGGCAAGCTTGCCAAGTTCGGCGCGGTGCGCCTCGACGACCGGCACGATTTCGGAAGCCGCCTTCTTCAGGCTCGGCGTGTCCCCGCTCGCGGCATAAGCCTTATGAAGCGCGAGCGCGGCATCATGCGCGGCCGTCTGGTTCGCGAGATAAAGCGCGTCGATCGAGGCCGCGTCGGCGGCCTTGATGTCATCGAGCATCTTCTGCTGGTCGGCATCGAGCTTCGGCGGGGCCACATCGATCTTCGCCTCGGCCGCCGCGGCCTTCACTTTCGCGGTCGACTTGGCGTGATTGTCGATCATCATCTGCGCGAAGGCCTTCACGTCTGCGTTGGTCGACTTGGCAAGAAGCGCCTTCGAGGATTCGATTTCCCACATGTCGCCGGCGCCGGCCTTGGCGATATAACCCGCCGCGTCGACCGGGGTCGCCGGCGTGCCGGCGGGCGCGGTCATTTCGGCGGGAGCAGCCTGATCGACCGTTGCCGTTTCGGCGGGAGGCGGTGCGGAGTCGTTGTTCGACCCGCAAGCCGCCAAAAACACGGCGAGGCTGAGAACAGAGGCGTTTTTCATCGGGATTCTCCAAGACAAGTCGCCCGCCCCGCGATGATCCAGCAACGTGGCGCACGGGAGGAGGTTCCCCCGCCGGAGCGGTCGTCCGCGAACGGTTCGGCCATGCGCGCGCACGGTGCGGCGCGTCCGGCGCCTGGCGGGCCTTCAATCGCTCCGCCGGTCGCCTATATGAAGCCGATGACCGACCTGCCCTTTCGACCGGGCCGGCGAACCCTGATGATGTCGGGCGCAGCGGTAGCGGCCAGCCTCCTGACCCGCTCGACCGCGGGACCGCTTTCGAGCGTTTTGCCGGAGCGACCCGTTGCCGTGGCTCCGTCGCCGCGTCCGCAAACGCAGAGCATCAGAGACGCCGCACTCGATCCGCAGCTGCTGCGCAAGGCGCTTGCGGCGCTCGACAGCCACGCCGGCGCGATCCGGCACCGCGACCGCATCGCCATCGTCGATTTTGCGGCGCCCTCGTCCGACGCGCGCTTCCACTTCCTCGACGTGGCGAGCGGCCAGGCGTCGCGGCTGCTCGTGGCGCACGGAAGCGGATCCGATCCGCTGCATACGGGCTGGGCCGAGCGCTTCTCCAACGCGTCGGGATCGAACGCGTCGAGCGAGGGTGCGTTTGTGACCGGCGACTATTATGTCGGCAAGCATGGCCGCTCGCAGCGGCTCGCCGGGCTCGACCCGACCAACGATCATGCGATGGAGCGCGCGATCGTCATTCACGGCGCCTGGTACGCCGATGAGACCATGATTGCGGCGCATGGCAAATTGGGACGCAGCCAAGGCTGCTTCGCGGTGGGCGATGCGTGCCTCGACGCGGTGTTCGACCATCTCGGGACGGGCCGGCTGCTGTATGCGGCCCGCGCCTAGGCAAAATCGCCGACAATATATCACCCGGTTCGCGACCGCGCCGGAACGCCGCCTCCGCTCCCGGGTTATCTCTTCAGGCCGCCGAGGAGATTTGCGTGCGTTATGGAGTGATTGCGTGTTCGTTGCTTGCCCTGTCCCTTACCCTTTCCGGATGCAATTTTTCATCCAGCTCCTCGCCATCGGGCCTGACCGCCGAAAATGCCCGCTGGACCGACGCCACTGCGAAGCAATTGCGCGCCGCGATCGATGGCCGCGCCGCGCATGCAAGAAATATGCCCAGATTGTAAGCTCGATCAAGGCCATCGGGCTCGTCGAAGCGCCCGTTGTGATCGCGGCTCCGGGAGATTGCGGCCAATATTATCTGCTCGATGGCCATTTGAGGATCGAGGTCCTCAAGCAGCTTTCCATCGCATCGATCGAATGCCTCGTCGCCACCGACGAGGATACCTACAGCTATAACAAGCGCATCAACCGCCTTCCTCCCGTCCAGGAACATCGGATGATCGTCCGGGCGATCGAGCGCGGCGTCGCCCCGGCACAAATTGCCGATGCGCTCGGACTCGAAATCCAGACCGTCAAACGGCGCTCGCGGCTCCTCGACGGTATCAGCTCCGACGCCGCAGAGATGCTGAAAGAGACGAACTGCCCGATGGCCGTTTTCGACACGCTGCGCCGCATGTCGTCGCTGCGCCAGGTCGAGGCTGCCGACCTCATGATCGGACAGAATAATTTCACCGCGGCCTTTGCCAAGGCGCTCCTCGCCGCCACGCCCGACGATCAACTCGCAAAACCGCCGAAAAATCGGAATGGCAACGCGAACGCGAGTCCGAACAGCCAGCAGCTCGCGCGCATGGAACGCGAACTGGCCGTGCTGCAAACGCGCATAAAGTCGGTCGAGGACAGCTATGGCATCGACAATCTGCACCTGACCCTCGCGCGCGGCTATGTCGCGAAGCTTCTCGGCAATTCGGGCGTGGTCCGCTGGCTCTCGCATAATCGGCAGGAGTATCTCGCGGAATTTCAGCGCATCGCCGAGATCGACACACTGGCTGCGGGGACCGAGCTGGTCTTGCCGTAAACGATGGGGACCCGGACCCGAAAGCGCGGGGACCGCGGGAGACGCCGCACGCTGGGGCGGATCAAGCGCGGAGGTGGGAATGGCGGCGAACCCGCAGTGAGCCCACCAAGGCCGGACGCCATATTCCGGCCGAAGGGGCATTGGCGCGCCGAGAGCGCACGGCACGCCAATGCCGCCCCTCGCCGAACGCCGGTCTCGTTCCGCCGTCCCGGCCTGGGTGCATCGAGGATAATGCCGGCATGGAGTTATATGGTTTTCCTGCTCTTGCGTATGCACGCAGCACCCCGCCTATGGTCGCATCATCTTTTGAGCGATCGTGCAAAGCTGCGGCGGCTCTCGATGAAGGCAGCGAGCATATGGGGAACAAGCGTCTCGGCCACGCCATAGGCGGCCTATCAAACAACCTGAGATTGCCGAAAACCTCAATCTTCCAATTCTGACAAAGCTAGGTCCGCAAACCTCCCTAGAGGCGTGCTGCGGCTACTCCTGCACCCGTCGGCTCAGACAACCGCCCCGATATGGACGGCGCCGAGGCCAAGCCACCCCGCCATGCCCTCGAGTTCGCCCTTCAACCGCTCGACCGTCTCGGCTGGAGCACCCGGTTCGAGCGTGACACGCGGCGCTCGCAGGACGCCGGCATTACGGTCGGATTTGAGATCGACCCGCGCCACCAGGGCTTCGTCGAGCAGGAACGGCAGGACATAATAACCGTGCCTGCGCTTGTCCTGAGGGACATAAATCTCGATGCGATAGTGAAAATCGAAGAGCCGCTCCGCGCGTCCACGCTCCCAGACCAAGGGGTCGAACGGCGCCAGCAGGGCCGCGCCACCTATCTTGCGCGGTGACCGTACATCGCGGTGCATCCAGGCCTTCACATTCCAGCCGCTTACATTGGCGGGCACGAGGACGCCCGCGTCGACGAGATCGGCGATGGCATGATCGGCTTCGCCGGGCTTCAGCCGGTAATAGTCCCTGATATCCGCCGCGGTCGCAATCCCGAGCGCCCGCGCGCTGCGTTCGACGAGCGCCCGCTGTGCGCTCGCGGCATCGGGCGTCGGCAAATCGAGCACCGCCTGCGGAATAACCCGCTCACTCAGGTCGTAGATGCGCGCGAAACTGCCCCGGCGCGTCGACGTCGTAATCCTGCCGGCCCAGAAGAGATATTCGAGGACATGCTTGGTCGGGCTCCATTCCCACCAGCCGGACTTGCTCGCCCCCTTCTCGAAATCGGCAGCAGCCATCGGCCCCTCGTCGGCAATCCGGGCCAGCACGAGATCGACCTCGCGCCGTCCCTCGGTCGCAAGCCGGCGCAGCGCCCGGTAGCCGATCTCGCCGCGCTCGGCCCGCGCCATCCGCCAGCGCAGGAGCGGATGAAGATCGATCGGCAGCAGCGAGGCTTCATGGGCCCAATATTCGAAGAAGCGCCGCCGGCGCTTCGGCCCCCAGGCATCGCGCTCCAGCAGCGTCCGATCATAGGGACCGAGCCGCGAGAAGGCCGGCAGATAATGCGCTCTGGTGAGTGCATTGACGCTGTCGATCTGAAACAGGCCCAACCTGTCGGCCACGCGGCGAACATGCGCGGCGTTCGGCTGCTCGGGGCGGCGCGCACCGAATCCTTGTGCCGCCAGCGCGATCCGTCGCGCCTCCTTCGCCGAAATCTCCAGTTTCATTGTCATCCTGCGCGCCGCCTCCCCGCGCATCCGAATAGTTGCGGGCAAATGATCGTCCTAGCAGCAAAACGCCGGCGCCAGACAATCCAAATCGGGAAAGACGGTTTTCCGAAGGGGCGTTCTTCAGCCCGCCCCTGGGCGCGATCTTCATACCGCAACCATGATCGATCGGGGCGCGTCACGAATGGCGAGACGGAAGTCACGGCGTCTGCCTGTTTTGTAAGTGCCGGGCACGCTTTTGACCGTTCGGAAGCGCCAGTCCTGGCATTTGGCAGCGACGTCGCAATCGAAGAGGCCCACCAAAACGAATGCAATTTTTCCGGACGATTGCCAACAGGATCGTGCAATATTGAATAACACACCCCACGCGGGCAAGCGGTGCTTCCGCGGATGGTCCGCCGGGAAATCCCATGCCTGTTTCGGGTCGCTGATTGAAAATCCGGGCGGGGGAAGTGAGGCACCATGACGGCCGATGAATTTCCACACGATGCCCAACAACCGGGGCTGCGCTCGTTCGTCATTTACGACGAACTCCCTCCCGGTTGCATTGCCTTCGAAGACATCGAGGGCGAGAGCTTTCCGCACATCCGGAAAGGCGAACTCGCGGTCGTAGATACGCGCGACCGGGAATTGGATGAAGGGGAGATGTATCTCATCCAATGGCAGACCAGCTCGCGCACGACGCTTGCGGGACTCACCAAAAGGTGGGTGAATATCTGCAATCCGGATCGCTCGACCACGCCTAGGGAACTCTGGTTCGTCGGATCTTTCGCAGGCCAGCAACTCATGACGCTGGAAGGCAAGCCATGCGGCGAGCGCATTCGATTTATGGATGGTCCGTATGAAGACGAATATGTGCGGGATATCCTCATCGGCAGAGTCATCGGCATCTTTGCGCCGAACTCCCGAATCGCTGTAACCCCCGGGGGGTTAGCCAGCTAATTCGGAGCGAGCTTCGTGCTCCCACAGACCCGGAGGATGAGTTTGCTGAATCTGGCCGGCAACCGACAGGGAGCTTTCGAGCCAAGCTGAGAGAAGCGGACGTTCGTTATCAGCGGGTCGCGATGACGTGAAACAACCGGGATCGGTCATTTCCTTGCTTCGTCCTGACGCCCGGTGCTGGCGGCGCGGGCGGCAGCCGCACTGCGGCTTTCCGCACATCTCTGAAGGCGGGCGGTATCTCCGGCCCTGCGGTTCGCGACGGATAGTCTGTTTCGCGACGAGATGAAATCGGATCGCCCATATCTGCCGCAGCTTCAGCGAACGTTTCGCACCGACCTTCTTGTCAGGATTCCACGCGGGGCGCGGCGTCGATTAATCAAACTCCGATCTTCCCATCACAATTCTCCTTCGACCAACATGGCCGGCGGAAAAGCGTTCGAGCGGCGCTGAAGTCCGAAGATAGGCCTGTCGCTGTTCGTCGTCGCTACCGTTGAACCGGTTACGAATCCGGATCCGAATCCAAATTCCAAACTTAAAAACGGGGCAGCGAGAGCAAGGCAACGGGCGGAAAAGCCCCGCTTTTTATGGTCAGGTAATAGCGCCGAGACGAACCTTGCTCCCTGGCGACCACATCGACCTCTTCATTCTGAAACCACACCCAGAAGCGATGCGTCCCCGCGTTAATCCAGTCGACGATCTGATCGGCGAGAAACAGGCTCTCGCCCACCTTCACCGCGGCGATATGATGCGTCTGGCCATTACCGGTACCTTCGCGCACAGCGATAATCTCATAGTCGGCCATATCGTGACGTCCGATCCTCTTGCGCGGGCCAGCTAGTAGCGAACCGGAACGATGCGGATCCGGTCGATAGCGCCAGGGGACGCTCGCGACCGGGCGATGGCAGCGGCGCGAAGCTCATCGAGAGCGATGACTTCATAGCCGTTTTCGTCGGGCTGCATGGGAAGATCGGTTTCGACGACAAGAATGACCTTTCGCGCAAGGCCGTCGATCTCCCACTCGAACCAGCAGCGGACGATATGACTGGCTCCTTCTCGATCATCCTCCATGCGGCGCATCCCGGACAAGGGATCGTGCGCGAAGCTCGCGCTCGACGCTCGCATAGCCGGCGTCGCTTCGCGTCGCGACCGCGATGGGACGCCCGCTCAGAATAGTGTCTTCGGTGTTGAGAAAGTCGAGCGCCGCGTCGCGTCCGCCAAGCAGTTGGAACGCCAGCGCGCTGATCGCGCCTTGCCGCTGCGCATCGTCCGGCGCAAGGGGTGTGACCTTGCGATTTCGCCGAAACGGGTTTGTACGCGCGCTCGCCAAAGCGGTGCGCAGCTTATCGTGCTCAGAGGTCATTGGCTTGTTTTCCTTCGGCTCCACTGCTGGAGCCCTGGCGCCGGAGCGCGGCGCGCGCGTCGTCGATATTCGAATATCGGAATGGCCCGACCCGGAATTGTTCCACATATGTGTGGACGATGCCCGCTTCCGATAGCGACCGAAACGGCTGGAGATGCACCGCATCGGCTGGATGCAAATCAGGCAAGGCCGACAACTTGGCTTCAAGCGCGGCCAGCTTGTCCTCGTCGAGACCAAGCGCGCGATAGATATCGCGTCCGATAACCCAGATATCCTCCTGGACCGCAGCAAGCCGGCCGACGATGTCTTCCAGGCCGAAGGCCGCCCTTTCCTCCCCGGTCATCGCCAGCGCCTCGTTGACGAGCAATTCGGCAATCAGCGTGTCGCCAACAAAAAATGGGTAGTCGTTTGCCGGATCGGAAACAGGTGGGTCAGCCTTCGGACCAACATGTTCCGGCGTGATAACCCCTGCAAAGCCGTCGGCCAGCCCACGGCGCTCGCGATACTCATTGATCCGCTTCGTATAATAGCGGGGCAGATCGAAGTTCGGAAGCAAGTGACCGTCGCGCCGGGCCTGGCTTACCGCCATGAGCGCCATCTGGTGATGATAGAGAAGTTGGTTGAGATCCATGTCTGCTCCCTTTTGCGGGAGCGCGATTGTCTCTCAGTCACCGGCATGCAATGCCAAGCCGGCGATAGTCTCATGTGGGCGTCCCGATGCTGCATTACAAGCCATCTGCATGTCGAAAGGTCCTGATCGAACCTCAGGCGCCCCAGGCGAACATCGACCTCCTGCTCTCGGCCGACTATTTGTCGACGTAACTGAAAGCCGAGGAATTCCTTGATTTTTTGAGATCGCTGACTTATATGCAGATCGCTAACGTCGCCTGCGACGAAATTTGATGCCCCCCTGCGGGGGTCGCTTCTTCCCTTCTCACGCTTCCAGCTCTGCCGGTGCTTTTGCCGGCGGATACCCTGTTTTCGTGAAAGGAAACATCCATGCCGATCGGCAACGTCAAATTCTTCAACAGCGACAAGGGCTATGGCTTCATCGCAGCCGCGGATGGCTCGGGCGACAGCTTCGTCCACGTCACCGCCGTCGAGCGCGCCGGGATGGCGACGCTGAACAAGGACCAGCGCCTCAGCTACGACCTCGAGACCGGCCGTGACGGCAAGGTTTCGGCCGTAAATCTCGAAGCGGCCTGACGCGTCGGGTGGCCAAGGAAGAGCTTCTCACCTTCGACGGCATGATCGACGAGATCCTGCCCGACGGGCGCTTTCGCGTCGAACTCGAAAATGGCCACCGGCTCATTGCCTACACCGCCGGACGGATGCGGCGTTTCCGCATCCGCTCGGTGGTGGACGATGCCGTGCGCGTCGAAATGACGCCCTATGACCTGACCAAGGGTCGCATCGTCTATCGCGATCGCGGCCCTGGCAATCCGGACGCCGCAAGCAAGCGGCGCTGACACTAATATTCAAGAAGACCAACATGTTTCAGAATAATATCTACCCCGGCCTTGCAGGCCTTTCACAGGCAGGGAGGCCGATACGCCTCCGCCCGGAGGCTCGGCGCTCGCCGACGTTATCGCGCCGCGAACTCCGCCGTCTCATCGCCGACATGATCGACTGATCGAAAGGACCTCACCGTGGCCGCTACAGCAACAAGCGTTCATTATCGCGAGCAGGCAGAACGGTGCGAGGCCGAAGCCGCTGCGGCCGAGCAGACGCAGGTGCGTGATCGCAGCCTGCGCTCGGCCGCGGCCTGGCATGCCATGGCGGTTCGCCAGATGAAGTCCGAAAAGGCGCGAGCCGAAAGAGACCATCTCGCGAATGAGGTGCGCAAGCAATGCCTCGCATGAGCGATGGTTCGGCAACGCCATCCTAACGCTTCTGGCTGCCTTTTCCGAATATCTAGCCGGGAGACCTTAATGTACGCAGCAATGGCTTCCGGTGGCAAAAAGGGTCCTACCAAGCGGGGGCCGGCCCAGCCTGCGACCGAAGTACCACCCCATCCCGATCCAACACGGCGTCTTCCGGACCCAATCGGGCAGAAGAACGGCTACACACCGATGCCCACCCTTCAATAGCTGTTCCATATCGCCGGTAGCCGGGCGAACTCTCCTATATTGCCCGAACCGAGTCATCGGCCGGCCCGCCCGACCTATCGGGTATTTCCGATATGATTTGACGGACGCAGATGCATCGGATAATTCCGATACATGAACATCGGTTCCGCACTTCCTGCTCTTGCCGCCCTTTCCCACCCCACGCGTCTCGAGGCCTTTCGCCTGCTTGTCCGGCATGAGCCGGAAGGCCTGTCGACCGGCGAGCTTGTCGACGCATCGGGTCTCACGCAGAGCACCTTCTCGACGCATCTCGCGGTGCTGGCCAAGGCAGGCCTCGTCAAATCCGAAAAACAAGGGCGACAGCAGATCCAGCGAGCCGATATCGACACGCTTCGGGATCTGATGCTCTTCCTTGCGAAGGACTGTTGCCAAGGCCACCCCGAGCTATGCGAGCCGCTGCTCGCCGAACTCACCTGCTGCTGAAGGAACGGGCTCCGTGACCGACATCGTCATCTACCACAATCCCGACTGCGGCACCTCGCGCAACACGCTCGCGCTGATCCGCAATGCCGGGGTCGAGCCGCATGTCATCGAATATCTGAAGACACCACCGTGTCGCGCACTGCTCGAGCAATTAATCGAACGCGCGGGTATCACACCGCGCGAGTTGCTGCGCGAGAAGGGCACGCCTTATGCGGACATCGGCCTCGGGGACGAAAGCCTTACCGATCGCGCGCTCGTCGATGCCATGATGGCGCATCCGATCCTCATCAACCGCCCGCTCGTCGTCTCGCCGCTCGGAGTCAAGCTCTGCCGTCCCTCCGAAGCCGTCCTCGATATCCTGCCCGCACGGCAGCTTGGCGCCTTCACCAAGGAAGATGGCGAACAGGTGGTCGATGCGGCCGGCAATCGCGTTCAGGCCTGATGAAAATATCGTGACCATTGCCGCCAAGCGCGAACGCCTGTCGTTCCTCGACCGCTATCTGACGCTCTGGATCTTCCTCGCGATGGGGCTCGGCGTCCTCTTGGGGTCGGTCTTCAAGGGGCTGCCCGCCGCGATCGACGCCATGTCGGTTGGCACGACGAACATCCCGATCGCGATCGGCCTCATCCTGATGATGTATCCGCCGCTCGCCCGCGTGCGCTATGACGAACTGCCACGCGTGTTCGCGGACAAGCGCGTGCTCGCAATCTCGCTCGTCCAGAACTGGATCATCGGGCCGGTGCTGATGTTCGCGCTCGCGGTCCTCTTCCTCTCGGACAGACCCGAATATATGACAGGCCTGATCCTGATCGGTCTCGCCCGCTGCATCGCGATGGTGATCGTCTGGAACCAGCTCGCGAAGGGCGACAATCAATATGTCGCGGCGCTCGTCGCCTTCAACTCGATCTTCCAGATCCTCTTCTTCAGCATCTACGCCTGGTTCTTCCTCACCGTGCTGCCGCCGCTGTTCGGCCTCGAAGGCAGCGTCATCGACGTGAGCTTCTGGACCATCGCCGAGGCGGTCCTCACCTATCTCGGCATCCCCTTCCTCGCAGGATATCTCACGCGCCGCTTCCTCGCTCGCGCGAAAGGAGACGAGTGGTACGAGACGCGCTTCCTGCCCAGCATCGGCCCGATCACGCTCGTCGCGCTGCTGTTCACGATCGTCGCGATGTTCAGCCTCAAGGGCGGCGAGATCGTCACCATCCCTGCCGACGTCGTCCGGATCGCAATCCCGCTCATCATCTACTTCGTCGTGCAATTCCTCATCAGCTTCTGGATGGGCAGGCTGATCGAGGCCGACTATCCGCGCACCACCGCGGTCGCCTTCACCGCGGCGGGAAATAATTTCGAGCTCGCGATTGCTGTCACGATCGCCGCCTTCGGCCTTGCCTCGCCGGTCGCCTTCGCTGCCGTCATCGGCCCGCTGGTCGAAGTGCCCATCCTCATCCTGCTCGTCGGCGTCGCCTTTCGCCTCGGACGCCGCTGGTTCCCGGCCACCACGCCTTCAGAAGCCCGAGTATCATGACAGAACAGACCCATCACCGCCTTCGCACTCTCTCCGACCCGGACCATCTCCCGGCGCTCAGCCCGGAATTTCTTCGCACGCAGCCCGCGCTCGGCCTCGGACCGCTCGATCCCGCCCCGCGCATTCTTCTGCTCTACGGCTCCTTGCGCGAACGCTCCTATTCGCGGCTCGTCGTCGAGGAGACCGCACGCCTGCTCCAGCTCTTTGGCTGCGAAACGCGCATCTTCGATCCGTCAGACCTGCCGCTTCCCGATCAGATTGCCGACGACGATCATCCGGCGGTCGAAGAACTCAGGCAGCACTCCCTCTGGTCGGAAGGCCAGGTCTGGTGCAGCCCCGAGCGCCATGGGCAGATCACCGGCATCATGAAAGCGCAGGTCGATCATCTTCCGCTCGCCTATAAGGGCCTCCGCCCGACGCAAGGCCGCACGCTCGCGGTGATGCAGGTGTCGGCGGGGTCGCAGTCGTTCAACAGCGTCAATACGCTGCGCATCCTCGGCCGCTGGATGCGGATGATCACCATCCCCAACCAGTCGAGTGTCGCGAAGGCCTGGCAGGAGTTCGACGAAGCGGGCCGCATGCTGCCGTCGAGTTACTATGACCGGATCGTCGACGTCGCCGAGGAACTCGTGCGGTTCACCGTGCTCACGCGCGGCCACGCCGACCAGCTCGTCGACCGCTATTCGGAACGCAAGGACCGAAACGAGCCGGTTCTTACACCCGCCGAGATGGCCGGAATTCCCGGGACGACATCGGCCGCGTGAGATCAAAGAACAGCCGGGCGGTTCAACTTTTCTCGAAGAGACGCTTCAAACTCGCGTGGAGAATGAAGGTTGATCGGCCGATCTTGACGGTGTCGATGGTACTTGCTCGACCAGCTCATATAGGGTCGAGCGCGGAATGCCGGTGAACTTTACAGCATCGGCGATGCATAGGCTGACCGGCTCGGTCGGCAAGATCTCTTGCGCTACCAACGCAGTTCGCTCGCGCTCCTCGACGTTCATCCTCCACCTCGCACTGGCATAGAGGAACGGAGAGCGAAGCTTGCGATTTCGTCTCGCGAGAGCCAACCTTCGACATCGGCCTGCCGCCTCGCGAGATCGAGCGGCGGCAGTGCCGTGGCAAACCGCGACACGCCCGATCCGTCGAAGCTGTGGGCGCCGGCCGCCGCGCAAAGTCGGATGCGCCGCGCACTATTGACCCGGCCAACATGACATATTGCGCCGCGCGCGCGTGCGAACCGTGCCCAACCCGCCATCGTCGCCAGCTTCCACTCGGTATCGCCACCGACGAAGACCCCGACGCGCGGCCCCACCAGGTCGCGGACATGCGCGGGCAGGATGCCGTTCTGGACAGCGACCATGAAGCGCGCCTTGGCAAGGGAACGACGATTGCGGAGTCGGGCGAGCCAGGTCCGCGAAAATTTCAGCGATGCCATGCCGCCCATGACGATGTCGGGCACGACGATCCAATCCGCATCGGCGCCGAGCCGGGCAATAGCGCGCTCGAACGCGGCTTCGTCAAACGGCTCGCCGCGCTGGAACGAAGTCCATGCACCATTGTCGAGGGTATAGCGGAATCCTTCCGTCCGCAGCGCGCCGCGGGCCGACACCATCAGCCTCCACCCGGCACGGCGCAGGGCATCGAGGTTGCGGCGCGTACCGGTGCGCGAAGCATAGGCGATCATCATCCCCCGTTCCTCTCCGTTCTCGGCGCAACCGCTGGAATACCCGGTCATTGTCGAGAAAGGCCGCTAGCATCGCGGGAATCAATTCGGCGACGGCTTCTTCGCGGCCATATTGCTCGCGATAGAAAGCGGCATATTCGCCGATCGACGCGTGGAGGTCAGGCATGAGGTTGATCGCGAGCTTGACCGGTGTTCGATCGGGTAATTGCCTGAGGCTGATACCCGCCATTCTCAATCTCCCCGCGCCTGCCAGGGCCGCAATATGAGATCGGCATGTCGGTCGAGGTCGATGCGGCGCATGTCGAGCATTGGCTGCTCAGCGACGGTCACTGGGCCGTTCGCCTCGACCTTCACGACGGCACGCTGCTCGGCGGGCCGACCCTGGTCGAGCATCGCGTGACGGGTCTCGCATCGGCAATACCGAATCTCGAGGCGCTCCGGCAGTTCGTCCTCCTCGCCCGGAAAGGGCGGCTGCCCGCATCGCTTTTGCCCCGCGAGCGGCGCGCGGCGCAGTGGATCCTCGAACTGCGCGTCGGAGACGCACTTCTTGAAGGCGCGCGCCAGCAAGTGATGGCGCGCGCGCTGTTCGGACATGCCATAGCCCCTGAGCGATGGCGGGTCGAAAGCGCCTCCTATCGCCTGCGGGTGCAAAGGCTTGTCCGCGTCGCGCGCCGCTATCTTGCCGCGCCGCTCAGCGGTCCATGGTTCGATTGACGGCATGCGTCGGCAGGCCCGTGCACGATATCGCATGGCGGAACGGCCTGCGGCACCCGCAGGCGACAGGACGAAGCATCGCCGCACGCCGCCCATGACCGGCTGCCGAGGCTTGATGGGTGGATCGTGCACATCCAGATCGCATTCGGGAGCGTCAAAGCGAAGACAGGATATGCCATGGAACCCGAACGATTTCTGCGAATGCAAAGCGTGCTCGACCGGACCGGCCTCAGCCGCGCGACGCTCTACCGGCAAATCCGCGACGGCAACTTTCCCCGCCAGCTTCAGCTCACCCGTCGATGCGTCGCATGGCGCGAGTCGGAGGTTCAAAGCTGGATGGCCGAGCGGTTCGGCGAGCGGGCGGACAATACCGACGCTCCGCCGCGAAATTGAGCACAGCCGACTTCAAAGCCGGTAGTTGCACGACCTCTGGCTGCGGTGTGATGCCGCCGATGCACGCCTAATCGAGGCTGCGTCCATTTGGGTCCTGCGGTATCGCCCCGGCAGCGCTACCAGCACAATAACTCCCCCACGCCTCCATCAGCCTGACGCGCGCGCCCGGCTGGGCCGGCGTGCCAAGATAGGTTGTGCGGCGATAGGCCGCCTGCACGGCGTCAGGTGTTTTGTGAGCCAGCGCCGCTTCCACCACGGCGTCCGCAAAATCCTCGTTGGCCGCCCAGTCGGTGAATGTAGACCGGAAACCATGCACATGGAACGGCACCTTCATGTCGCGTAGCACCTTCAGCAACGTCATGTCGGACATCGGCATTCCAACCGCTCCGGGGAAAACGACCTCTGTATCGGGGAGCCGAAAGGCATTTGCTTTGGCCAGCACCGCGAGAGCCGCGTCCGATAGCGGGACCATGTGGGCCTTGGCCCGCTTCATGTGGTCGGCCGGAATGGTCCACAGTCGCCCCTCGAAATCGAACTCCGCCCATGTCGCGAGCCGAACCTCCTGACTGCGCACGCCTGTCAGGATGAGCAGTTCGAGCGCCAGCCGTCCGAATGCGGGCTTTCGACGCAAGGCGACCATGAAGTCGGGCAGCGCGCTGTAAGGCATCGCCTTGCGATTCTCGCGCGATTTCACTTGGCGGGGCAATCCGCGCCCGGCTTTCAGGCTGCCATTGCCCGACGGAGCTTCGGTAGAGCGCCAGCCTTTTGCATGCGCATAATCGAGGACGACGCAGATTCGGTTGCGCACCTGACGCGCTGTTTCGGGAATCTCCTGCCATATCGGCAACAGCACATCGATGATGTCCGCCGCGGAGATTCTCCCAGTTGGAAGGTCGCCCAATTTCGGGAAAGCATGGCTCTCGAGGGCCGCAAGCCATTGGCGGGCATAGATGGCGCTTTTCCAGCCTGCCGCATTCTCGCTATGATATTGGCGGGCCGCTTCCCGGAATGTCACCTTGGCGGCGGCTTCGTCCTTCCTTTCCGCCAGCACATCGCGACCCTCGATCTTGACCGCCTTCCGAAGTTCATTGGCTTTCTCACGCGCCTCCGCAAGAGGAAGCAGCTTGGCGCTGCCCAAGCCGATATCCTGGCGTTTGCCGTCACGTTGCAGCCTAAGAAGCCAAGAGGCCCCTCCCCGCTTATCGACCTTCAGAAATAGCCCGTCGCCGTCCTGATACGTGCCGGGATTCGCCAATGCTGCCTTGACCGCCAAAGCCGTAAGCTTTTTCATAGGGTTAACCCAATTTTTTACCCCCACACTCGGAAGCCCGATTCTTAGGGGTCGAAAAATTTACCCCCACATTCTCCCCACACTTTTCACTGCGCTGCAGTGATCTGCGATGAGATGCAGAGGAACGACCGAGGGATAATACCCTAGGTTTTCTGCGGCTTCCAGCGATTTTAGGAGATGCCCTCGGACCAGAGGGTGGTGGACAGGGCTGGATTCGAACCAGCGTACGGAAACCCGGGCAGATTTACAGTCTGCTGCCTTTAACCACTCGGCCACCTGTCCATGGGGTCCGCTTTGGGAAGCGGTCCAATGGCGAAACGAGGCTTGCCTGTCAATGCCAGTCATGGGAAAGGCGCGCGCTATGAGACAATTTTCCCGTCACCGCCGCCCGCAAGGCCAGAGCACGCGCGGCCAGCCGATCCGTTTCTGGGGCCGCCACGCCGTTCTGGCCGCGCTCGCCAATCCCGAACGGACCGTCAAGCGCATCTGGGGCACGCGCGAGGCGCTCGCGCAGCTCGACCTGCCCCCGGTCGTTCCCATCTCTTATGCCGAGGTCACCGATCTCGCGCGACTCGTCGCGCGCGACGCGCCGCATCAGGGGCTGGTGATCGAGGTCGACCCGCTCGAAAGCATCTATCTGGGCGATCTGTTGCAGGAAGAGGTCGATGCGGACAGCAAGCGTCCGCTCATCGTCCTCGATCAGGTCACCGACCCGCATAATATCGGCGCGGTGCTGCGTTCGGCAGCGGCGTTCGACGCCGCCGCGATCATCACGCAGGACCGCCACAGCCCGCCCGAAAGCGGTGTGATCGCGCGATCTGCGTCCGGCGCGCTCGAAACCGTGCCGTGGGTGCGCGTCGTCAACCTGTCGCGCGCGCTCGAAGAGATCGCCGAGGCGCAATATTGGCGCATCGGGCTGATGGGCGATACCGAAACGACGCTGGCCCAAACGCTCGACGGCAGCCGCGTCGCACTGGTGCTCGGCTCCGAAGGCGACGGGATGCGCCACAATGTGATGGAACATTGCGACGTGCTGGCGAAGCTGCCGATTTCGCCGCGGATGGAGAGCCTCAATATCTCGAACGCCGCCGCGATCGCACTCTACGCGGTGGCGACGGCCGGCGCATAATTCCATCAACCGTCGCCCCGGCGAAGGCCGGGGGCTCAACTTTGCGCCATAACAAAATGTCGAGATCCCGGCCTCCGCCGGGATGACGAATAGTCAATCCTCTGCCGCAATTCGCACCTTCAGCCCGTCGAGGGCGTCGGTGAAGGGCAGCTGGCACGACAGGCGCGACGCATCGCTGCGATCGGTGGTCGAATCGAGCAGGTCGTTCTCGTCCTCGCTCATCGCGGGCAGCCGGTCGGTCGCACCCGCCTCGACATGGACATGGCATGTCGCGCACGAGCAACAGCCGCCGCACAGCGCGAGCAGTTCGTCGAAACCGGCATCGCGGATATTTTCCATCACGGTCAGGCTGGTGTCGCCTTCGATCTCATGCTCGGTCCCGTCACGCGTCACCACAATCAGCTTGGCCATGTGCATCCCCATATCATTAGATTCGCTTGGCCTATGTCGCGCGTTGCGCGGCAAATCAAGCGCTGCTAGAGCGATGACCGGGAACAAAAGGAGAATATACGATGGGCCTGGGCCAGCAGCAGCTGAATGCCGGAATCGACGCGCTCGCGGCGCTCGATGCCAATTTCGCGCGCGCGCTCGGCCACGCGGGCTATCCCGAGCCGCGCATCCGCGCGCCCGGCTACCCCACGCTTTTGCGTACCATCGTCGGCCAGCAGGTCAGCGTCGCCGCCGCCAATTCGATCTGGAACAAGCTCGAAGCGGGATTCGGTGAAGGCTGTCCCGCCGAAGCGGTTGCCGCCGCCGATTTCGACGCGCTACGCGCCTGCGGCCTGTCGGGCCAGAAACAGGGCTATGCGAAAAGCCTCGCCCAGCTCATCCTCGCCGGAGAGTTGCAGTTCGACGCGCTGCCTGCCGATGACGAAGAAGCGATCGCACTGCTGACCAAGGTCAAGGGCATCGGGCGCTGGTCGGCCGAAATCTATCTTCTCTTTGCCGAAGGACGCCCCGACATCTGGCCTGCGGGCGACCTCGCGGTCCAGGAAGCGGTCGGGCGTATATTGCAGCTTGAAGCACGGCCAAGCGAGAAACAGGTGCGCGAACTCGGCGAAGCCTGGCGCCCGCACCGCGGCGCCGCGGCGATCTTCAGCTGGCACTGTTACAATATGGACGTGATCTAAGGCTGAGCCCTGCTATTTCTATATTGCGGGGAATGGTGCGAAGCGCCAATCGGGATTGCGCAATTCCAGTTGATGAGGCCTTCATGACCACGACCCGCGACATCGTCACCACCTATTATGCCGCTTTCAATGCCGGCGACAGCGAAGCGATGCTCGCCTGCCTCGCCGATGACGTTCGCCACGACGTCAACCAGGGCGACCCGCGCCACGGCAAGCCGCTGTTCCGCGAATTCAACGCCCATATGACGAAATGCTATCGCGAAGAGCTGACCGGCATGGTGATTTTCGCCGAGGGTGATCGCGCCGCCGCCGAATTCATCGTCAACGGCACCTATCTGGCGACCGACGAAGGGCTTCCCGAAGCGAACGGGCAAAGCTATCGCCTCCCCGGCGGTGCCTTTCTGTCGGTCAATGCCGAGGGGCTGATCGACCGCGTCACCACTTATTACAACCTGACCGACTGGATGCGGCAGGTCGGCGCGTGACGATAAAAGTTGCACCGGTGACGGGCGCAGGGCTGGCCGATGTCATCCCTGCCCTCGCCCGGCTGCGCATCGCGGTATTTCGCGACTTTCCCTATATCTATGACGGCGATGCGGCCTATGAGGCCAGTTATCTCGCCGATTTCGCGGCGGCGGCAGGCGCGGTCGTCGTGGTCGCGCGCGACGGCACCGATATCGTCGGTGCCGCCACCGCGGCGCCGCTGGCCGCACAGGACGCCGCGTGGCAGGAACCGCTCGCCGCCGCGGGCTTCGATATCGCGCGTACCTTCTACTTCGGCGAATCGGTACTGCTCGGTGGGTATCGCGGGCAAGGCGTCGGTCATGCCTTCTTCGACCATCGCGAGGCGCAGGCGCGCGCACATGGCGCTTCGCATGCCGCCTTTTGCAGCGTCATCCGCGCTGCCGATCATCCCGAACGCCCGGCCGGCTATCGCCCGCTCGACGCCTTCTGGCGCGGCCGCGGCTATGCGCCGCTGGAAGACGTGACGGCGTGGTTCGATTGGAAAACCGTTGGGGGCACCGGCGAGGAGCGGCACCAACTGCAATATTGGACGCGGGCGCTTTAGGCTCCGGCAACGGCGAGCGGCGGGCTGCGGCCCGTTGCGGACCTTTTCCTAGCTTGTCACCCCGGACTTCATCCGGGGTCCCGCTGGACGTCGAAAACTGCTCGTGCCTCAAAAAGCGGGATCCCGGGTCAAGGCGGAAGAGCCACGGGTCTCCTCCGCGGATGACGAAGTCTTGGGCAGAAAGCGGCCGATTGCGGACGCTAGCTAAATAACCGTCGCCCCCGCGAAGGCGGGGGCCGCTGGCAACCTTGCGCTCGGCCGATTGCGGCCAGTTAAGGGTTGGACATGCCCCCGGCATGTCCAAGAATGGTCCGGGGGACCATTCGACCCTTCACTCGTTCGCGGGGGCGACGGTTATGGATGGTTAGCGACCGGCCGCTCCCCACCCCAATGCCGACGTCAAACAGCCCTTCTATTCGCCCCAAAGAAAAAGGCCGGGCGAATTCCTCCACCCGGCCTTTCCTGATCTCTTCAGCGCGAAACTTATTTCTTCGCAGCTGCCTTCTTCGCCGGAGCCTTCTTCTCAGCCGGCTTTTCTTCAGCCGCCTTCGGGGCCGCAGCCTTCTTGGCCGCGGGCTTTTCCTCCGCCTTGGCGGGGGCCGCTTCGGCCTTCTTCGCCGGAGCCTTCTTGGCAGGGGCAGCCTCGGCGGCTTCTTCCTTCACCGCTTCCTTCTTGGCGGCGGGCTTTTTCGCTGCCGCCTTCTTGGCGGGCTTATGGTCGTGGTCATGGTCGTGGCCGCAACCCGGGCCATGCACATGGCCGTCGTCATCGGCTTCGATCGCCGCTTCAATCTCTTCGCGCGTCACTTCGCGGTCGGTGATCTCGGCTTTTTCGAACAGGAAGTCGACGACCTTGTCTTCATAGAGCGGGGCGCGGAGCTGCGCGGCGGCGAGCGCATCCTGCTGGACATAGTCCATGAAGCGGCCGCGATCTTCGGGGCGATACTGCTGCGCCGCCTGCATGACCAGGCGCTGCATTTCCTGGTTCGAGACCTGCACGCCATGCGCCTGGCCGATTTCGGACAGAAGCAGGCCGAGGCGAACGCGGCGCACCGCGATCGAACGATAATCGTCGCGGTCGTTCTCGAGTTCGGCCTTCGCCGCTTCGGGATCTTCCTCGTGGCTGACTTCATGCTCGAGCTGCTGCCAGATCTGGTTGAATTCGGCCTCGACCATCGTCGGCGGCACGTCGAAGTCGTGCGCGGCGGCGAGCTGGTCGAGCAGCTTGCGCTTCATATAGGTGCGCGTCAGGCCGTTCAGTTCCTGCTCGACCTGATCCTTCATCAGCTCTTTCAGCTTGTCGAGGCTTTCGAGGCCGAGCGACTTGGCGAACTCGTCGTCGATCTTCGACGCGGCCGGGATCTTCACTTCCTTCACCTTGACGGCGAATTCGGCGGGCTGGCCCTTCAGATTCTCGACCGGATATTCGTCGGGGAAGGTCACCTTCAGCGTCTTTTCGTCGCCGGCCTTGACGCCGACCAGCTGGTCTTCGAAGCCCGGGATCAGCTGGCCAGAGCCGATTTCGACCGCCATGTCCTCGCCCGTGCCGCCGTCGAAGGCGACGCCGTCGACGCTGCCGGCGAAATCGATGATGACCTGGTCGCCCTCGGCTGCCTTCTTGGTCTTCGGCGCCTCTTCGAAGCGCTTCATCTGCGCGGCGAATTCCTCGATCTTCGCCATTACCGCCTTGTCGTCGGCCGGAACGGTCAGCCGTTCGAGCTTCAGCCCGTCGATCGACGGGGTCTCGATCTCGGGCAGCACTTCCAGTGCGACGGTCAGTTCGGCGTCCTTGCCGCGCTCATAGCCATCGGCGAGCGTCACCGCGGGCTGCAACGCGGGGCGAAGCTTTTCCTTCGCCATCAGGTCGCGCACGCTGGCGTCGATCGCCTTGTTCAGCGCGTCGGCCGACAATGCTTCGCCGTGCATCTTGCGGATCAGGTTCGGCGGCACCTTGCCGGGACGAAAGCCGGGCATCCGCACGGTCGGCGCAATGCTCTTCACTTCGTCATCGACGCGCGCGTCGATATCCTTGGCGGCGATGGTCAGGCTATATTCGCGCTTCAGGCCTTCGTTCAGCGTTTCGACGGTCTTCATTGCCTTGGTCTTATCCTTGCTCAAAATCTCGTATCGAGAACCCAGCCGATATGGCGGAATTCCCCTGTTCCCGGCCTGCGCTACAGATTGGTGCGGGCGAAGGGACTCGAACCCCCACATCTTGCGATACTGGTACCTAAAACCAGCGCGTCTACCAATTCCGCCACGCCCGCAGGAGCTTTCGGCCGGGGTGCACGAAATCGCGCGCTGCCGCGCACGCCCGTGCGGGCCGCGCGGGGCTATAGCAGACACGTGGCCAAGGGCAAGGGCACAAAGCCCCGATAATCCGCCGCCGGAACATGCGCCGCGCCCGTTCGTTGCTTAACGCAAGGAGAGTGACAATGGCCAGTGCCCCCGACCCGCTTCCCAAACCGAAGCCCGACACGATCGAACCCCAGGCGCCGCCCGAACAGCCGGTGCAGCCGACCCCGCTCGAAGACCCCGCCGGCCAGCCGCAGGAAGTCCCGGGCAGCCCCGGCGGCGGTGATATCGATCAGCCCGGCCGCGGCCCGGACGAAGTCCCGCCGCAACAGGTCTGACGCCTCGATAATGGCCGGGAACGGCCGGGCCCGGATTGTCTTACTGCGCCGCGTCAGCCCGCGCAGAATGTAACAAAGCGCGTGATCGCCTGCTTGCCGCCGGGCGTCGCCGCCATGTCGACGGTCGCGCCGTCGGCAGTCATGCGCAGCCAGCCGTTGGCGGCAAAGGCGCGGATGAAGGGCGAGCCGCCGGCGATTTCCTCCGACGAGAAATAGGGAATCTCTTCGGCATCGGTGGTCCCCGTCAACCGCAGCTTCTGGTCACCCGACGCCAGGTCGATTGCGGTCAGATCGGGCGAATTTCCCGAAATGCTCGCGAAGATGCGGTTGCCGCCCTCTTCGCACGAAAAAGCCAGCGGCTGGTCATCGGTGTCGGTGACTTCATAGGCGAGGATCGCGCTCTGCGCGCGTTCCTCTTCGTTGACGCGCATCGTCCAGTCGTAACCTTCGTTCACCGCGGGCGCGCCCGCGACGCTCGCCGTAGCACCCAAGATTAGCGTAACCGCGCCGCCGACCGAAACCATCATCCGCTTCATCATTCCATCCTTCGTCATCATCCTGGACCAACGTCCATGCCTATGACAGCGAAGTAGCTGAATTCGCTGTGAACTGCATCACTTGGCAATCAGCCGAGCGTCTTTTTCAGCAGTTCGTTGACGACCTGCGGGTTCGCCTTGCCCTGCATCGCCTTCATCGTCTGCCCAACGAAGAAGCCGAACAAGGCTTCCTTGCCGCCCTTATACTGTTCGACCTTGTCGGCATTGGCGGTCAGGATCTTCGCGATCTCGGCCTCGATGGCGCCGGTGTCGCTCGTCTGCTTGAGGCCATCGCGCTCGACGATCACGCCCGCAGCATCGCCGCTTTCGAGCATCTTCTCGAACACCGCCTTCGCGATTGTCCCCGAAATCGTGCCGTCGGCGACGAGGCCGAGCAGTTCGGCTGCCTCCGCAGGACTGACCGGCGAATCCGACAGGTCGCGGCCCATGCGGTTGAGTGCGCCGAACAACTCGCTGGTCACCCAGTTTGCCGCGGGAGCGGGCTTCGCGCCCGCTTCGAGCAGCGTGTCGAACCACAGCGCGGCCTCGACCTCGGCGGTCAGCACGTCGGCGTTGTAGGGCGAAATTCCGGCCGCCAGATAGCGCGCGCGCTTGGCGTCGGGCAGTTCGGGCAAGGACGTCCGGCATTCGGCCAGAAAATCATCGTCGAGGATGAGCGGCAGCAAATCAGGATCGGGGAAGTAGCGGTAATCATGCGCATCTTCCTTCGACCGCATCGATCGCGTCTCGTTACGATCCGGATCATAAAGCCGCGTTTCCTGCACCACCGTGCCGCCGCTTTCAATCAGTTCGACCTGACGCTTGGCCTCGCCCTCGATCACCGCCATCACGAAACGCACCGAATTGACGTTCTTCGTCTCGGTGCGCGTCCCGAATTCGTCGCCCGGCTTGCGCACCGACACGTTCACGTCGGCGCGCATCGAGCCTTCTTCCATATTGCCGTCGCATGAGCCGACATAGCGCAGGATCGAGCGTAGCTTGCGCACATACGCACCAGCTTCGGCGGGCGAGCGCATGTCGGGGCGCGAGACGATCTCCATCAGCGCGACGCCCGACCGGTTGAGGTCAACGTACGACATCGACGGGTGCTGGTCATGCATCAGCTTGCCCGCGTCCTGCTCGACATGGATGCGCTCGACCCCGATGCGCTTCGCTTCGGGCAGTCCGGCCTTTTCATCAGCCTCGATCGTCAGCGAACCTTCACCGACAATCGGATGATAAAGCTGTGAAATCTGGTAACCCTGCGGCAGATCGGCATAGAAATAATTTTTGCGGTCGAACCGCGAGTATTTGTTGATCTGCGCCTCGATCGCCATGCCGGTGCGCACCGCCTGGCGGATACACTCGCGATTCGGCACCGGCAGCATGCCGGGCATCGCGGCGTCGACCAGCGACACCTGCGTATTGGGTTCCGCCCCGAACGCCGTCGCGGCGCCCGAGAACAGCTTGGCGTTGGAGGTGACCTGCGCATGGACTTCCAGGCCGATCACGACCTCCCACTCGCCGGTTTCGCCCTTGATGCGATAATCGCTCATCTTACCACCACTTTTCGGCGCGAGCGTTGAAGCCCGCCCGCTCTTCAATAGCCAGCCCCGCGTTCAGTACGCCCTGCTCGTCAAACGCCTTGCCGATGATCTGCAAGCCTAGCGGCAGCCCTTCGCGGTTCAGCGCTGCGGGGACCGACATCGCGGGCAGGCCCGCGAGGCTCGCAGGCACCGCGAACACGTCGTTGAGATACATCGACAGCGGATCGGCAGTCTTTTCGCCCAGCCCGAAAGCCGCCGACGGCGCGGTCGGAGCGAGAATCACGTCGCAAACGCCAAACGCAGCCTCGAAATCGCGCGCGATCAGCGTCCGCACCTTCTGCGCCTGCGTATAATAGGCATCATAGAAGCCCGCCGACAGCACATAGGTGCCGATCATGATGCGCCGCTTGACTTCGGGTCCGAAGCCGTCGGCGCGTGTCGCGGCGTACATGTCCTGCAACCCCGCCTTTTCGGGCAGGTCGCGGAGGCCGTAGCGTACGCCGTCATAGCGCGCGAGGTTCGACGATGCTTCGGCGGGGGCGATGATATAATAGGCCGGCAGCGCATATTTGGTGTGCGGCAGGCTGATCTCGACGACCTCGGCCCCCGCATCCTTCAGCATCGCGATGCCCGCATCCCACATCGCGTCGATGTCGGGATCGATGCCTTCCAATCGATATTCCTTGGGAATACCGACCGTCTTGCCCTTGAGGTCGCTCGACAAAGCCGCTTCCCAATTCGGAACGGCCATATTCAGGCTCGTCGCGTCCTTTGGATCGAAACCCGCCATATTCTCGAGCATGATCGCGCAGTCGCGCACGTCGCGCGCCATCGGACCCGCCTGATCGAGCGAGCTTGCGAACGCCACGATGCCCCAGCGCGAGCAGCGGCCATAGGTCGGCTTGATCCCCGAAATGCCGGTGAAGGCCGCAGGCTGGCGGATCGAGCCGCCGGTGTCGGTGCCGGTCGCTGCGGGGCACAGCCGCGCCGCGATCGCCGACGACGAGCCGCCCGACGAGCCGCCCGGCGCGAGCGCCGCATTGCCGCCGTCCTTGCGCTTCCACGGGCTGATCACATTGCCGAAATAGCTCGTCTCGTTCGACGATCCCATCGCGAACTGGTCGAGGTTCAGCTTGCCCAGCATGCCGCAGCCCGCGTCCCAGAGCTTCGCCGACACCGTCGATTCATAGCGCGGAACGAAACCTTCGAGCATATGGCTCGCCGCGGTCGTCTGGACGCCGCTCGTCGCGAACAGATCCTTCATCCCGATCGGCACACCCGACAGGGGCTTTAAAGTGCCCGCTGCGCGGTCGGCATCGGCGGTCTTTGCCGCCGCGATCGCATGGTCCGGGGTCTCGACGATGAACGCGTTCAGCGCCTTCGCGCCCGCGACATTGGCGTTGAACGCCTCGGCGACCTCGACGGCACTGAATTCGCCAGCGCGGTGCCCGTCGCGGATCTGCGCGACAGTCAGGTTCGTAAGCTCGGTCATTATTCGATTACCTTGGGAACGCCGAAGAAGCCGTGCTGCGGCGCAGGCGCATTGGCAAGAATATCGTCGCGGCGATTGCCGCCGGTCAGCGGATCGGCATCGACGACATCGTCGCGCAGCCGCAGCGTGTTGGGGATCACCGCGGTCATCGGCTCGACCCCGGTCACATCGACCTCGCCGAGTTGCTCGACCCAGCCGAGGATGCCGTTCAATTCGCCTTCCATCGCGGCGGCTTCCGCATCGCTGATTGCGATGCGCGCCAGCGACGCGATTTTCCTTACCGTTGCCTGATCGATTGCCATCTTTTTCGCCTTATCGGGAGAAGCTGCGCCGCTAGCATCCTCGCCGGATCGCTTCAAGGCGTGGGCGCGATTCTCACTCGAAAACCTCGCCCAGCGGCTGGCCGTCGACGAACACCTGCCGCCGTGCGACCGGCCGCACCTCGACTCTTCCCTTCTCGACCCGGTCGATCGTCAGCACGCCGCCGCTGCGGAACGCTTGATAATCCTCCGCCCATTGGCCGGTCTTCGCATCGCGCGCGAACAGCGCGACATTGTTGCCGCGGCCGATGACGACGATCCGCGCCTCGTCCAGCACATAGGCGACGCATGGTGCGGTCCGGCATTGGCCGCGTGAATCCACCGCCGCATAGGCTTGGGGCAACAGAATCCGGCCGGCCGGCAGCACGCGTATCTTCTCTTCGATCTTTTTCGCCGCATAGGTCACATCTGTGGCATCGGGCGTTTCGCCCGGCGCGTTCAGGTCCCAGCGATTCCTTGTTTTCAATGCCCATCGGGCCAGGTCCGCCTTCGCCTTGTCGGGCGACTTCGCAAGGTCGGCCAGCGCCCGGCGTCCGGCGGGCCCGAAATCGAACGCCAGCGCCGCCCAGTCGAATTTGCCGGCGGCGATGGTGCCATCCTTCAGCCGCCCGAGCTGGTCGCGCGTCGAAATCGCGCCGAAATCGAGAATCGGCAAGGCGAGGAAGGCGGCGAGCAGCATCAGGCCGATCGCGAGCTTTTGTTGCAACGGCCGCAGCAGGTCGTCGAAATCACGCCGCCCCCTGACCACCGACCATAGTCCCGCAGCGCCATAGGCCAGCGCGATCATCGCCGCGATCACGCCCCAGATGCGTTCGGGGGTCCAGCCATATTGGACCACCCGCAAATGCATCGAATAATAGGCGATCGCCGCGAGCGGCAGCACCGCTGCGGCCAGCGCAGCCGCCGCGATCTGCAGGAAGCGGTTGCCCGACCGGTCATCGCGGCCATTGCCGATCGCCGCATTGGCGAGCAGCACCGCAAAGGCGGCCGCGGCCATCATCAGCGCGGCGGTCGAAAAGCCCGATTTCCAGAGCGGTGTCAGCCCGGTGCCAAGCAGCGACAGCAGGAACAGCGCCAAAGCGACCGCCAGCACCGGCGCCAGCACCGCGAGCACGATCATCACCAGCCGCTGCAAGGTCGCGACGAGCTTGTCGCGCTCGCGCAGCAAGCCGACCGCGCCGCCGAATGCTGCCCCCGCGAGCATCCAGCCGAACCATTCGCCGTTCAGCAATCGCTCGATCAGGTCGATCCCGATCAGCTTGAACATCTGTCCGATCAGCACGATGAGCAGGAAAGTGATGCCGACGAAGACCAGCCCCGCCGCGCCGATCACCGCGTCGGTCCAGGCATGGCTGTGCAGCCGTTCATAGGGCATCGCCCACAGCTTCCAGAACCGCCAGTCGGGCGCGACGTCGCGGCGCGTCTGGAACAGCGGTGTTGCGACGAGCACCGCCAATATCCCCGACCAGAAGGGCCATTCGATCGGCGATCTATTGAGGTTGTAACCCGCCGACGTCCAGGTGATCAGCCCCATCACCGCGCCCCAGGCCAATGCGAAACCCAGCGCCCAGTGCCAGCGCCGCTGCTCGACGCCGAGCAGGAAAACCACCGTTGCGATCGCGACGAACGCCGCGAGCGCATCCAGCCCCGGCGCCGCCCCCGCGGCATGGTTACGATCGATGAGCAGGTGAAAGATCAGCCCCGCGAGCGCGCCGATCGCCGCCATGATCCATGGCCGCAGCGGCCAGGGCGCGTCATTTTCATCCAGGCGCGCCGAGACGGGACGAGCCCGGACTTCGGCCGAATCGGGAGCGGGCGTGCTTGCGGGTGTCTCGGTCATGCCCCACATCTGGGCTTGTTTCATGGCGCTTCGCAAGCCAGATAGCGCCCATCATTCTCTTTCGCGTCCGCTGCGAACGGCACGACATCTTCTCCTGATGGAGCCCCAATGGCCCGCAAATTCCTTTACCTGATCGCCGCGATCATCCTTCTCGTCCTCGGCTTCGGCATCGCCTATCAGCTCAACCCGAGCTGGTTCGGCCGGATGGCGCTCGTTCCCAGCACCAAATTCGTCGAGCAGGCCGCCGCCGCACCCAACGCCTATGACGATCCGAAAATGTGGATCGCGCGCCCCGGTCTGGAGGGCGACCCGTCGGCGTGGCGTCCGGCGACCGACGAGAAAGCGCCCTCCGCTCCGGCGAAGGCGCAGGAAGGGGGCACGATCCTACCCTCCGCCCAGGCCGCAACGGCGACCGAAACCGCCGCGCCAAAGGGCGATGCAGCGATCTTCTTCGTCCACCCGACCAGCTATTACAGCAAGTCAAGCTGGAACGCTCCGCTCGACGACCGCGACGCCAATTATCGCGCGACATTGTTCATGCAGGGCATGGCGAGCGCCTTCGGCGATGCCGGCGAGGTCTGGGCACCGCGTTACCGCCAGGCGACGCTCGGCGCCTTCCTCGCCGAGGATCGCGTCACCGCGGGCAAGGCAATCGACGCCGCCTATCGCGACGTGGAACAGGCGTTCGACGCTTTCCTGGCGTCGATCCCCAAGAACAAGCCGATCATCCTCGCCGGCCACAGCCAGGGCGCGCTCCACCTGACCACGCTGCTCAAGAACCGGATCGCGGGGACGCCGCTCGCCAGGCGTATCGTTGCCGCTTATATCATCGGCTGGCCGATCAGCCGCGACACCGATCTTGCCGCGCTTGGTCTTCCCGCCTGCGAGACGCCCGAGCAAAAGGGCTGCATCCTGTCGTGGGCGAGCTTTGCCGAGCCCGCCGATCCGGTGATGATCACCGACGCCTATGACGGCACGATCGGTTTCGACGGCCGCCCGCGTGCGGGAACGCGCATGCTCTGCACCAACCCGCTGACCGGCACCCCCGACGCGGCCGCCGCGCCCGACGCCAATATCGGCACGCTGAAACCCGCCGACGGTTTCAAGCGCGGATCGCTCGTCGCCGGCAGGATCGGCGCGAAATGCGACGATGCGCGCGGCTTCCTGATGATCGGCGACGCCGAAATCGCGAAGGATTATGCGCCGAGCTATGTGCTGCCCGGCAATAATTACCATGTCTTCGACATCACCCTGTTCTGGGCGAACGTCCGCGCCGACGTACTGCGCCGGCTGGCCACGTATGAAGGGAAGCCGTCGCCGGTGCCGCCGCCCCCGGCTCCACTGGCGCCGCCGATCGAGCCCGCTCCGACATCTTCGTCATCCCGGACTTGACCCGGGATCCATGGCCCGACGCCGCGACGCCGGGCCATGGATGCTGAAACAGGTTCAGCATGACGAATTTAGGCGATAAAGGCGGCGCATGATCACCACCGCCCCCGCCGAATTCGTCGCCGCATGCCCGAACGGCGGCCGTCTGATGGCGCTCGACGTCGGCACCAAAACCATCGGCGTCGCCTTCTGCGATGCGAACTGGGCCTTCGCGACCCCCGACAAGACGATCAAGCGCACCAAATTCACCGCCGACCTTGAAGCGCTGAAGGCGCTCACCGCTGCGCAGTCGGTGGTCGGGCTCGTCGTCGGCCTGCCGCTCAACATGGACGGTAGCGACAGCCCGCGCACGCAAAGCACCCGCGCCTTCGCGCGCAACCTCGCCCCCCTCGCCCTCCCCCTGCTGCTCTGGGACGAACGCTGGTCGACCGCGGCGGTCGAACGCGCGATGATCGCCGCCGACGTCAGCCGCGCCAAACGTGCCGAGCGTGTCGACAGCGCCGCCGCGGCTTTCATCCTCCAGGGCGCGATCGACGCCCTCACCCGCGAATGACGCGCGGTTGACCGAATATCTCCTGATCTGGCTTGGCGTCGCGAACGGCATCGCCTTCGGCCTGATGGTTGCCGACAAGCGCCGCGCCGAAGCGAGCGCACGCCGGATATCCGAGAGCACCCTGCTTGGCTGGTCGTGGCTCGGCGGAGCGATCGGAACCTACCTCGCTTCGCGCCTCGTCCGGCACAAGACACGCAAACAACCCTTCGCGAATAAAATGGTGATGCTCTGCGCCGCAGAAATCGTCCTGCTCGGGCTTTGGGGCCTCGATTTGATCGACCCGATTGTCGCCGCGGCGCTTGCTTATTTACCCCGCCCTGCGTAGACGCTCGGCTTTAATGACAAACGCAACCACCCGACCCGCCAGCGACTATCCGCCCGGCGGCGATGCCTTTCGCCATCGCCACCTGCTGGGCATCGCCCCGCTCACCCCGTGGGAGATCAGCTATATTCTCGATGCCGCCGAACAGTGGGTCGAGATGAACCGCAGCGGCGCCGCGAAGCATGACGACCGGCTCGCAGGCCTGACGATCATCAATGCCTTTTTCGAAAATTCGACGCGCACCTTGCTGTCGTTCGAAATCGCGGGAAAGCGCCTCGGCGCCGACGTCGTCAACATGCACGCCGCCCAGTCGAGCGTGAAGAAGGGCGAAACGCTGATCGACACCGCGATGACGCTGAACGCGATGCGCGCCGATGCCATCGTCATCCGTCATGCCAGTTCGGGCGCGGTGCAGCTCATCGCCGACAAGGTCGACTGTCCCGTGCTCAACGCCGGCGACGGCCGCCACGAGCATCCGACGCAGGCGCTGCTCGACGCGCTGACGATCCGCCGCCGCCTCGGCCGGGTCGAGGGCCTTACGATCGCCATCTGCGGCGATGTCCTCCACAGCCGCGTCGCGCGTTCGAACATTCTTGCCCTGACCCTGCTCGGCAACGAGGTGCGCATCGTCGCACCGCCGACGCTGACGCCGCCCGCGATGGAGCGGATGCATGTCACCAGCTTCACCGACATGGACGAAGGCTTGCACGACGCCGACGTCGTGATGATGCTCCGCCTGCAGAATGAGCGCATGGACGGCGCCTATCTGCCCAGCCCGCGCGAATATCATACGCTCTACGGCCTCACCCCGAAGCGGCTCGAAAAAGCGAAACCCGATGCCATCGTCATGCACCCCGGCCCGATGAATCGCGGGGTCGAGATCGACAGCAGCATCGCCGACGACCCGGTCCGCTCGACGATCACCGAGCAGGTCGAAATGGGGGTCGCGGTGCGCATGGCGTGCCTCGACATATTGACGCGCCGCAAGCGGGGGGTGCCCGGATGGAACTGAAGCCGCTCCATATCACCGGCGCGCTGCTCATCGACGGCGACACGCCGCGCCCGGGCAGCCTGCTCGCGGTCGACGGCCGCATCGCCGCGATCGACCCCCGCGACCTTCCCGAAGGGACCGAGACGGTCGATGCCAGGGGCCAATGGCTCGCCCCCGGCATCATCGATCTCGGGGTCTTCGCGACCGACAAGCCCGCCTTTCACTTCGGCGGCGTCACGCGCGCGGCGCTGATGCCCGATATCGGTCCGCTCGACGGCGCCGGGCTGGTCGAGCGGGCGGCCAAGGGCGGCAAGCCCGACCTTTGGGTCCATCCGGTCGCCGCCGCCACCAAGGGCCTCGAAGGCAAGGAACTCGCCGAGATCGGCCTGATGAAACAGGCGGGCGCACGCGCGATCGCCACCGGCCGCAGCCGCATCGCCGACAGCGGCGTCATGCGCCGCGTCCTGACCTACGCCGCCTCGCTTGGCCTCGTCACGATCATCCATGCCGAAGATGAGGGACTCACCGCCGGCGCCGTCGCGACCGACGGCGAGATGGCGACACGCCTCGGCCTCGCCTCGGCGCCCGCCATCGCCGAGGCGATCGCGATCGCGCGCGACCTGGCGCTCGTCGAGGAAACCGGCGCGCCCGTCCATTTCCGGCAGGTCACGACCGCGCGCGGGCTCGACCTGATCCGCGCCGCCAAGGCGAAGGGACTGCCCGTCCTCTGCGGCATCACCCCGGCGCACCTGCTCCTCTCGGACACCGCGATCGGCGATTTCCGCACCTTCGCACGCCTGTCGCCGCCGCTCCGGTCGGAAGATGATCGCCACGCCTGCCTTGCCGCGATCGCCGACGGCACGATCGACATCCTCGCCTCGGGCCACGACCCGCGCGGCCCCGAAGACAAGCGCCTGCCCTTCGCCGAGGCTTTGCCCGGCATGGCCGGCGCCGAAACCTTGCTCGCGCTCGGCCTGAACCTTGTCCGCGACGGCCATGTTTCGCCGGGCCGCCTGTTCGAACTGCTCGCGGCCACTCCCGCCTGCCTGCTCGGCGTCGATGCCGGCAGCCTCGCGGTGGGCAAGGAAGCCGACCTCATCCTGATCGACGAAGGCACGCCGTGGCAGGTCGACGCCAAGAAGATGGCGGCCTGGGCAGGCAACACGCCCTTCGACGGCATGCCGGTGCAAGGCCGTGCCACCGCGATCTGGAAGGGCGGTTTGCGGGTGCGTTAGGGGCTGGGTGAAGCCGGTTTGTCGGATAACGGCTGGAAGTTGCCATTTCCCTTTTTGTCACCCCGGACTTGATCCGGGGTCCCGCTTGAAGTCGAAACTGTCGCTGCCCAAAAAAAAGCGGGATCCCGGGTCAAGCCCGGGATGACGAAGGTGCGTTAAGCAGCGTCCGCTCCCCACCCCAAAACCGACATCACTTCCCCGCGATGCAATCGGCATCACCAACAAAAAGAGCCCCGTCTTTCGACGGAGCCCGCAAAGATAGCTTCGATAGAGAATCAGGCGCTGACCGGATCGCTATCCTTGTCGACCAGAAGCACGACACCGACGACGGCCGCCAGGGCGATCAGGGCATAAAGCCAGGTCGAGCCTTCAAATTCGCTCTGACCATCGACAGTCGAGGTTGCACGTGCGCCGTCGAAAGCCGCCGCGGGGGCAGCCGAAGCCACCACCGGCGCCAAAGCCATCGAGGTTGCGGCAAGTGCCACGGCGGCCTTTTTGAAAATATTCATGATAAACTCCGTCCACTATCAGGCATTGCGCTCTAACCACAATTCTGTGTCTTCCCAGCGTCTTGCGGCTCAACACACCGCAAAAACATCTCATCTCTTCGCAAACCCCGCGTCATCTCCGCTCCCTTACAAGCGAAGGGGCGCAGCCTCGCGGCTGCGCCCCTTCCTCGGTCCACTCCCCCCGGAGTGTCGAACTTTATCGCGATGCGAGGCGCATCGGGCTCGATTTGGCGGCCCATTGGATGCTTTCGGCGCCGCCCATCTGGCGAATGAAGCAGGTCTGTCCCTGCGCCTTCAATTGCCGGCACATTTCGGTCGCGTCGCCGCGCGTCGAGAGGCCGTTGACGGTCAGGCGATAGAAGGTGCGACCCTTCACGGTGGCCGCGTGGCTCGACGCCGGGAAGCTCGCGAGCATGCCGTTCTTCTTCTTCAGCACGCCCCATTTTTCCTTGGCGATGCCGAGGCTGTCATAGGCGCCAAGCTGGACGGCCCAGCCGTCCGGCTTCTTGGCATTGAACGCTGCGGGAACGATGCGCGTCGCCAGCTCCAGCGCCTGCGCCTGCGCAGGACGGACCGTTTCGGCGGGTGCCCCCGGCGCGGCGCGATAAGGCACCGCGTCGGCCATGATCACTTCGGCGGGCGCGGCTGCCGGCTGCGGCAGTTCGGTCACCGGAACGACGCCGTTTTCGTCGCGCTGCGGCATCGGCAGTTCGACCGAGCGAATGCTCGTATCGGCGCTGGCCAGCACGGGCGGCGGCGGTGCGAAGCTATCGACCGGCGCCGGGTCGGCAGCAGCGAGTGCCACCTCATCCCCGGCGCCATCGCCGGCTGCGGCCATCCGCGTATCCGCCGAATTGGCGAGCGCGAGACGCACCGGCATGCCAGCATCAGCCTTGGCCTTCGTCCCGATCAGGCTGGCGACACGCAACTGGGCATCGGGTTGCCCCGCAAGTTTTGCCCATTCGGTCATGCGAAGGTCGACCTTGGCGAGCGACAAATCCTGCGCAGCGAGAATGCGCGCTTGCGCCCAGCGCCCCGACAGCGCGAACGCCAGCGCCAGATTCTGCCGCGTGCGGGCGCTCGCACCTTCGGCGCGCGCCGCTTCGGTCAGCACATAGATCGCCGATTCATTGTCGCCGGCCAGCGCGAGGGCCAGCCCGGCATCGGGGGCGGGCACCGTGTCGCGGTGTGCGCCGAGCAGCGCGACGGCGTCGGCCGCCTTGCCCTGCGCGATATGCGCAAGGGAGAGCGCGATGATGGTGTTGGCGTCGTTCGCGCCCAACTCCATCGCTTCGGTCAGCACGGTCGAGGCCGAGGCGAAGCGGCCATCGTTCAGATAGGCCTGGCCGAGCAAGGCGCGATATCCGGCATCGCGCGGGCTCGCGGCGACGGCGGCTTCGGCATAGCCGACCGCCTTGCCGGCCTTGCCCTTTTCCAGCGCGGTCCGCGCAGCACCCGCCGATTTCTCGGCAATACCGGGCTTGCCGACGCTCGACGCTTCGGCGCTCTGGCCCAGCGTCCCGTGCCCGAAGGTCGTAATTCCCAGGACAAAGCCCGAAATAGCCAGCTTCATTAGCATGTTGCGGTTCATGATCAGTCCCCCTTACGCATCGTCTGGCGCGTCGGGCGCACCGCCGGCAGGCGGCTCGCCATCGCGTCGATTTCGGGCAGCGACGACAGATATTCGTCGAGCAAGTCGGTCAGGATCACCTGCGAAGACCGGTTGGTCACCGCGCTCGCGAGCCGCAACCGCAGGTGGCGTTCGGCATCGAGACGCAGCGTGAACGCCGCCTTTTCACGGGCGCGCAGCGTACGCGGCTGGCGCTCGACAGGGCCTTGTTCGACCTTGCGCGCCACCGCGGCGACACGGTCGGCCAGCGTTTCCTGCTGGCGAACGACCTCGGGGATCGCGGGCGGTTCGGCCGGAAAGACTTCCTCGTTCGCCAACGCGTCGCCCAATATCGGGGTCAATTCATGCCCGGCGCTTTCGTCGACCGCCTGTTCGGCCTCGACGTTGTGCGCGAGCACCGACCCCGCCAGCATCGGTTTCAGATCGACCATGTTCGTCGGTTCGGTCGACTGTTCGGGATCGACATCATATCCCATGTCGTTCCAGCCAAGGTCGTCGTAACCGACCGTATTCAGCACCGCGGGGCCGCTGCCGAGCGGCTGGCGGCGCATTGCGGGGCGCGCGGCGCCCTTGCGCGCCAGCAGACCGGCGCTCAGCGATGCGAGGGGTTTGGGTTCGCCCATCACTCCGGCTCCCCCTTACTGGCCCGCGATGCGGCGGCCGAAGCCACCGCCCATCGGACGGACCGCGCCATAGCCGGACTGCGAAGGCAGCGGCGACGAGAAGATCGTACGGCGGAAATTCTTTTCCAGCCGGTCGTTCATATAGGACCAGAGCTGGCGGATCTCCTCGGCCGAGCGGCCGTTCGGATCGACTTCCATCACCGTGCGGCCATCGATCATCGACGCGGCATAATCGACGCGGTGATGCAGCGTGACCGGCGCGACGGTGCCATGCTGCGACAGCGCAACCGCGGCTTCGCTGGTGATCTTCGCTTTCGGCGTCGCGGCGTTGACGACGAAAACCAGCGGCTTGCCGGCGCGTTCGCACAGATCGACGGTCGCGCCGACGGCGCGCAGGTCGTGCGGGCTGGGGCGCGTCGGGACGACGATCAGTTCGGCAACCGAAATGACGCTCTGGATTGCCATGGTGATCGCCGGCGGCGTGTCGATAACGGCGAGTTTGAAGCCTTGCTGGCGGAGGATTTCGAGGTCCGAGGCAAGCCGCGCGACCGTGGTCTGGGCAAAGGCCGGAAGGTCGGTTTCGCGTTCGTTCCACCAATCGGCGAGCGAGCCTTGCGGATCGATGTCGATCAGCACCACCGGACCGGCGCCGGCGAGTTGCGCCTGCACCGCGAGATGCCCCGACAATGTCGTCTTGCCCGACCCGCCCTTTTGTGAAGCCAATGCCAAAACGCGCACGACTGCCCCCCTGATTACCTCAATTGCGGCGGGGAATGCCACGCGGGGCGCTAAAATTGGGTTAACGATGTCAAAAAGAGGGTGAACACCTTCTTCACGCTTGTGGTAAACATCGGCTTTACGGACAGGTGTCCCGAAACGGATCAGGATTCGCGTATCGCTTGCCCGTCGCTAACGCGCTGTTAGCCATTTATGGGTAGGACGGCTTCGGGACTGCGCACCGCCCGGGATTCTTCATCCTGAGCGGCGCATGTCATTGGAGAATACAGATGCGCTCATTCCGCACCGCCCTTTTTCTGGCGATCCCGCTCGCTTCGGCGGCGATCCTCGCGGCTCCCGCACACGCCGACGTCAAGCAAGGCGTCGAGGCGTGGCAGGCGGGTGACTATCAAGCCGCGGTGGCCGAGTGGCGGCCGCTCGCGCTGGCCGGCGATGCCGATGCGCAATTCAATCTCGGCCAGGCCTATAAGCTCGGCCGCGGCGTGCCCGCCGATCTGACGCAGGCCGAAACCTGGTACCGCCGCGCCGCGAAACAGGGGCATTTGCAGGCCGAGGATAATCTGGGCCTCATCCTCTTCACCGCGAACCGCCGCGAGGAGGCGATGAGCTATATCCTCCGCTCGGCCGAGCGTGGCGAGCCGCGCGCGCAATATGTCCTCGGCACCGCGATGTTCAATGGCGACCTTGCCGCGCAGGACTGGCCGCGCGCCTATGCGCTGACCAAGCGCGCGAGCGACGCCGGGCTCGGCATCGCTTCGGCGCGGCTGGCGCAGCTCGACAACCTCATCCCGCTCGAACAGCGCCAGCGCGGCCTCGCGATGCTCCCCGAAATGGAGAAGAACGAGCAACGCGCGCGCCTGGCCGCGGTCAATGCCGCCGCGCCGGCCCCGGCCAAGCCCACCCCGTCGCCGGTAAAAACCGCCAGCCTGCCCGCTTCGCAGCCCGGAACCGCCTATGCGCCGCCGCCCGTGATCGCGCCGGCACCCGCTCCACCGGCGCGCGTCACCCCGGTCCCGGCGCCTGCGCCGCTCTCCTCACCCGCCGCCGACGCCGCCGCAGCAGCGGCGGTTCAGGCCGCCAGCGAAGCCGCCGCCGCAACGGCGACCACGCCAGCGCCCGTCCGCGCGGTCCCGGCACCGATCCGCACCGCCGCGCTGCCGCCGTCGCAGCCCGCCCCGGCACGGGCCGCGCCGGCGCAGCCCGGAACGACCTACACCGCGCCGCCCGAAAGCGGCGAATTGCCGCCCGCGCCCGAGCCGGCGCAGCCCGTTCCCGTGACCCCGGTCGCGCAGCCCGCGCCCGTGGCTGTCGCCGCGGCGCCTGCTGCCCCGGCAGCATCAGTGCGCAGTGCGACGGCGAGCCCGTGGCGCGCGCAGCTCGGGGCCTTCGGGGTCGAGGGCAATGCGCGCAAGCTGTGGCTCAGCCTCGAAAAGAAGCACCCCGCCTTCGCGGCGCGCCAGCCCTATCTTGTGCAGGGCAAGCTGACCCGCCTGCAGGTCGGTGATTTCGCAAACAAGGGCGAAACCGAAAGCTTCTGCGCCACCGTCCGCAAGTCGGGCCAGGCCTGCCTCGTTGTCGACAGGTAACTTACCAGGGTGTCGGCCTTGGGGTAGGAAAGCGGCCATTCGCTCGTTTGTGTACCCCGACGGGAACGGCAACTTCCGGCCGGTTGCGGACATTCCCTTTTTCGTCACCCCGGACTTGATCCGGGGTCCCGCTGGACGTCGAAACCTGCGTTACCCTCAGAAAAGCGGGATCCCGGGTCAAGCCCGGGATGACTGAAAAAGGGCAACAATCGGCCGCAACCAGCCGCCCCAGCCAAATGCACAACCGCCAACAAAAAAGGGCCGCGGTTTCCCGCGACCCTTTTTCATAATCCGTAATGGCGCGACTTATTCGAAGTCGCTGCCACCGCCTGCCGGGCTGCGCGGCGGGGCCGCGGCGGTCAGGCGAAGCGCTTCGGCCGAACGGCTGATCGAGCTGATTTCATCGGGCGTGTCGTCATCGTCGACGACGACCTTCTGCATCGAACCGACCAAAGTTTCCTGCAGATCCTTCGGACGCACGGTCTGTTCGGCGATCTCGCGCAGCGCGACGACGGGGTTCTTGTCGCGATCGCGGTCGATGGTCAGCTCCGAACCACCCGAGATTTCGCGCGCGCGATGCGCCGAGAGCAGAACCAGGTCGAAACGGTTGGAAACTTTGTCGACGCAATCCTCGACGGTAACGCGGGCCATGGTAATTCCTTGATTGAGGAGAGGCCATGCCCTTTTTGGGGGCGTGGCGGCAAGCGCTGCGCGCTAGCAGCGCCGCATGCGAATGTCAATAAAACCGCGTCTACTGCCGTCCGTCCTTGCCCCCCGCGCCGCGCCGGGCCTATGAGCGGTGCATGACCGCCGCGCCCCTTCCCGTCAGCGATGCCAGGACGCTGACGGCCGATGTCGCGGGGCACCGGATCGAGGTCATCGTCGACGGCGACCAGCGGCTCGAGCGGATCCTCGCGCTGCTTGGCGGGGCGATCCGTAGCGTCGACATGGTCATGTATATCTTCAAGCATGACATCGCGGGGGCGCAGGTGCTGGACGCGATGACCGCGGCGGCGAAACGCGGGGTCCGCGTCCGCGCGGTGATCGACAGCTTCGGCTCGTCGGACATATCGGACAGCGTCTTTGCCCCGCTGCGGGCGGCGGGCGGCAGCGTGACCTTCTTCTCGCGGCATTGGCGATCGAGCTATCTGATCCGCAATCACCAGAAACTGCTGCTGATCGACGACAATGTCGCGGTAACCGGCGGTTTCAACATCGCCGATCCCTATCTCAGCAACCGCCGCACCCATTGCTGGTTCGACCTTGGCATCGTCGTGCGCGGGCCGACGGTGGCGCGGATGGTCGACTGGTTCGCCGAAATCCACGATTATACGGTGAACAACGACGGCAAGCTTTTGATGCTGCGCCGGTTGATCCGCGAATGGCCGGTCGATAGCGGGCCCGTGTCGTGGCTGGTCGGCGGGCCAACCCAGCGCCTGTCGCCATGGGCGCGCTCGGTCCGCGCCGACCTCGACCGCGCGCATCAGCTCGACATGGCGATGGCCTATTTTTCGCCCGGTCAGGGCATGCTGCGGCGGCTGGGGCGCGTGGCAAAGCGCGGACGCGCCCGCTTTGTGATGGCGGCGAAGTCGGACAATCCGGCCACCATCGGCGCCTCGCGCCTGCTTTTCGGCTATTTGTTGCGCAAGCGGGCGACGGTCTGGGAATATCTTCCGTGCCGGCTGCACATGAAGCTGATCGTCATCGACGATGTCGTCCATGTCGGTACCGCAAATTTCGATATGCGCAGCCTGTTCGTCAATGTCGAGGTCATGCTGCGCATCGCCGACGCCGGATTTGCGCGGCAAATGCGCGATTTCATCGCCGGGCTGGAGGCCGATTGCGCTATCATCACCGCCGACGTTCAAAAGGCGCGCGCCGGCTGGCTGACGCGGCTGCGCTGGACATTGTCGTGGTTTGTCGTCGGTTTTGCCGATTATACCGTCACGCGGCGGCTGAACTTCGGCCTCGCCGAGACCGACCCCGATACCGAGGTGTAAGCTCTATTCCTTCCAGCCCCAGAAGAGAAAGCAGGGCGGGACATTGACCCATTCGAACGCATTGTCGATGCGGCCAAAATGCGCCGCCAGAAAGTCCCGCGCGCGGGCGCGGAACTGATAGACGAGGAAGGCGCCGCCGGGGCGCAGCGCGCGATGCGTCGCCGCCGCGATCGCCGGGCCGACACCCGCGGGCAAGGTGGAGAACGGCAGGCCCGACAGGACATAATCGGCGTGATCGAACCCGTGCGCGGCGATGATATCCTCGACATCCGCCGCCGACCCGTGGACCGCGATAAAGCGGCTGTCGCGGATATTCCCCCGCAGATAATCGATGAAATCCTCGTTGGTGTCGATCGCGATCAGCGTCGCGTCGCCGGCCATATGTTCGAGCACCGGGCGGCAAAAGGTGCCGACACCCGGGCCATATTCGACGAACAGCTTCGTATTCTTCCAGTCCACGGGTTTCAGCATGTGGCGGATCAGCGTCGGCGACGACGGCACGATCGACCCGACCATCACCGGATGCTTGATGAAACCGCGGACGAACATGCCCCACGGCCCGAAAAAGCGCTTCAGCCTTTCGCGGATCCGGCGGATCGGCGCGACATTCGATTGGGCCTGCGCCCGGGGATTGGTCATGATGGCTTTCGCGTTGTTGCGGTTGCTTAAAGGGGTGGCAAAATAGGCGCGCGGGCGCAAGGAAAGAGTGGGGCTTGACTCTGGACAGCGCTTCCTCGCGGTGTAGGGAGACAGGGATGCGCGACGAGCCGAAGGCGGCAGGCGCCAGCAGGGGCCAACAGGATATGGCGACGGTTTCGCAATCGATCCCCGCCGACCGCATGGCGGTCCTCTTCGCGGTGATGCTGGTCGCCGCGGCGGGCAACACCGCGATGCAATCGATCCTGCCCGCGATCGGAACCACACTGCATATCCCCGACGTCTGGGTCAGCCTGGCCTTCAGCTGGTCGGCGCTGCTCTGGGTTCTCACCGCGCCGCATTGGGCGCGGCAATCGGACAAGCGCGGCCGCAAGGCGCTGATGGCGCTCGGTATCATCGGCTTCCTCTCGTCGATGGCCCTTTGCGGCCTTGTCCTTTGGGCCGGACTGAAGGGGCTGATCGGCGCCGGGCTCACCTTCGTCATATTCGCGCTGTTTCGCAGCCTTTACGGCGGACTGGGATCCGCCGCACCGCCCGCGGTCCAGGCCTATGTGGCCTCGCGCACCGACCCGGAAGAGCGGACGCAGGCGCTGTCGCTCGTCTCCTCCTCCTTCGGCATCGGGACGGTGATCGGGCCCGCGGTCGCGCCCTATTTCATTCTGCCGGTCGTCGGAATGGCCGGCCCGATGCTGATCTTCGCGCTGATCGGAATGGTCGTGCTGGCCTTGCTGCGCTGGCGCCTCCCCAACGATACGCCGCGCTTCGCGGCGCGCGGCGCGATCGCGCCCTACCCGCTGTCGGCAGGGCCAATCGAACCGACGAGTGACGAGGAAAATGATCCCGATGCCCCGGCGCAAGAACCGCTGAGCTGGCGCGATGAGCGGGTTCGGCCGTGGCTGCTCGCCGGCTTGCTCGGCGGACAGGCGCAAGCGATGATGATCGGCGTCATCGGATTCCTGATCCTCGATCGGCTTCATTTGCGCGGCGATCCGAAAACCGCCGCCGAGCTGACCGGTACGGTCCTGATGGCCAGCGCTTTCGCGACGCTGCTCGCGCAATGGGGGCTGATTCCATTGTTCAAGATGACCCCGCGCCCGACCGTCCTCTGGGGCGCGGCTCTCGCCATCTGCGGGATCGTGATGACCGGCCTCGCGCAGGATTTGCACGGCATCGTCATCGGCTTCGCGACCGCTTCGCTCGGTTTCGGCCTGTTCCGCCCCGGCTTCACCGCCGGCTCCTCACTCGCCGTCCCCCGCCGCGATCAGGGTGCCGTCGCGGGCATGACCGCGTCGATCAACGGATCGGCCTATATCGTCTCGCCCGCGATCGGGGTGCTGCTCTACAACTGGCACCCGATGGTCGCCTATGGGTTGATGGCGGGCTTTTGCGTCTGGCTGGTGGCATGGGGCTGGTCCGCGCTGCGGCAGGACACGCACATCGGCTGAATCGCGAGCCGAACCGCGCCATCCCGGCGAACCCGAGGACGGCGCTTCGGTCGGCAGCTTCGCGGCCGATGGGATATGTTGCACGTGGCAGCTCTCGGGTCACAAGTGTTTAAATGGATTTTGACTGGGTATCGCAAGTCGTTACAAGGTGGGCACGATCACCGATCGCCGGCGCCTGTGAAAGCCGGGCAACCTTGATATGGATGCCGTAGATGAGCGAGCGATACGGATCTTTGATCGTCCTGCTGGCATCGGCATCGCTGGCATCCTGCAGCGTCGGCCCCGATTATCGCCCCGCCACGTCAGGCGATCTGGCACTGCCTTCGACGTATAGCGATGGCAGCGTCGCGGCGCTCGACGAGGCCGGGCTCGCGTCGTGGTGGAAGCGGTTCAACGATCCGGCGCTCGACCGGCTTGTCGAACGCGCCATTTCGGTCAATCTCGACATCGTCCAGGCACAGGCGCGTCTTAGGCAAGCCCGCGAAGCGACGATCCAGGCCGGCGCCGACCTGTTGCCGACGGTCAGCGGGAGCGGCCGCGCGGGCCGCAACGTCGTGATCAACGGCAAGGACAGCAGCAGTTTTTCGCTGGGTCTCGACGCTGACTGGCAGGTCGACCTGTTCGGCGGCAACCGGCGGGCGGTCGAGGCGGCACGGGCCGACGAGGCGGCAACCGGCTATGACCTCGCCGGCGTACGGATCGCGATCATCGCCGAACTCGTGACGAATTATGTGCAGCTGCGCCTCGCGCAGGAACAGCTCGCGATCGCCCAAAGCACCGTCGGCTATCAGCGCGACAATTATGATATCGCCCGCTGGCGGGTGCAGGCGGGCCTCGCCTCCTCGCTCGACGAGCAGCAGGCGCGCACCCAGCTGGCCCAGACCGAAGCGAGCATCCCCGAAATCCGGACTGGCATCCGCAACGCACTCAATCGCATCGCGGTGCTGACCGCCGAGGCACCGGGCGCCGCGACCGCGGCGCTTGAACCGGTGGCACCGATTCCTGCCCCACCGACCGGCATCGCCGCAGGGTTCCCCGCCGACACACTTCGCCAGCGACCCGACGTCCGTTCGTCCGAACGTGACCTCGCGGCCGCGACCGCCCGTATCGGGGTCGCGCAGGCGCAGTTGCTGCCCTCGCTCAGCCTGAGCGGTTCGCTCGGGACCAGCGCCCTCACCACCGGGGGCCTGTTCGACACGATCGCCGGATCGCTGTTCGCGGGCCTGTCGCAGATATTGTTCGACGGCGGCGCCCGCGCGTCGCGGGTCCGGGCACAGCGTGCGGCCGCCGACGGCGCCTTTGCCGCTTACCGCCAGACCATATTGACCTCGCTCGAAGACGTCGAAAACGCATTGGTTGCGGTGTCGTCGGCCGACGAGCGCAGCGCCCAATTGGCGATCGCGCGCGAAGCGGCAAACAACAGCGCCTTTCTCGCCCGGCTGCAATATCAGTCGGGGCTGACCGACTTTCAGACCTTGTCCAATATCGAAACCTCGCTTCTGTCGTCGAGCAACAGCCTGGCCAGTTCGCGAGCGGCGCAGGCGCTGGCCGTGGTCCAGCTTTATAATGCGCTCGGCGGCGGATGGCAGACCATGGAAACGAACGGAACCGGCGCATGACCGACGAAAAAAAGCGCGACGAGACGCTCGACGAATTTCTGGGCGTGAAGCCGGCAAACCCTTGGCTTCGCAGGGGAAAGTGGATCGGCGTCGCCCTGCTTGCGTTGTTGTTTCTCCTCCTGCTCTATCGTTGTTTCGGCCCCGGCGACGCCGTCCGCTATTCGACCGGGGAGGTCAGCAAGGGCGCGCTGACCGTCACCGTGTCCGCCACCGGCAACATCAAGCCGATCAATCAGGTCGATGTCGGTTCGGAACAGTCGGGGCTGATCACGAACGTCTATGTCGATGTGAACGACCGCGTGACGAAGGGGCAATTGCTCGCGACGCTCGACCCGGCGCGTCTGCAGGATTCGGTCGTTCAGGCCGAAGCAAGCCTCGCCGCCGCCGAGGCCAATGTCGGCGAAGCACAGGCCACATTGGCGCTGTCGAACGCGACGCTCGCGCGCCAGGAAGAGGTGTTCCGCCTGTCGGGCGGCCGTGTGCCTTCAAAGACCGAGCTCGACGCTGCACGCGCCGACCAGAAGCGCGCCACCGCGTCGCTCGCGGCATCGCGCGCGCAGGTTTCGCAGCAACGCGCCGCGCTGGGCACCGCACAGACCAATTTGTCGAAGGCGCGCATCTATTCACCGGTGACCGGGGTCGTGCTTTCGCGCGATATCGAGCCCGGTCAGACCGTCGCCGCGTCCCTGAATGCCCCCGTCCTGTTCACCATCGCCGAAGATCTCAGTCAGATGGAGCTTGAGGTGTCGATCGACGAAGCCGATGTCGGACAAGTGAAGGAAGGCCAGGATGCCACCTTCACGGTCGACGCCTTTCCGGGCGAGCGCTTTCCGGCGAAGATCAAACGCGTCAACGTCGGGTCGAACAACAGCGGCAACTCGTCGTCTTCCTCGTCATCCTCCACCGCGAGTAGCGCCAGCGCCGGCACCGTCGTCGCCTACACCGCCATCCTTTCGGTCGATAACGCCAAACAGCAGCTTCGTCCCGGCATGACCGCGACCGCCGATATCGTCACCATGCACAAGCAGAATGCGCTGCTGATTCCCAACGCCGCGCTGCGCTACCGCCCCGCGCAGGCCGGGGCAGCTGCATCGAGCGGCGGGATCACCGGCGCCCTGGTGCCTCGTCGCCCGCGGCGCGGCGGCGACCGGCCGGAGCGGACCGTCACGTCCGATCGGGGCGCGCAGCAAACCGTCTATATTCTGGGCGGCGAGGGACAGCCCCAGGCGGTCCAGGTCACCACGGGCGAAACCAACGGCAGCGTCACCGAAGTTACCTCGGGCAGTCTGCGCGCCGGATCCAAGGTGATTACCGGCCAGCTCTCCGACGACACATCGGCAGCGGCTGCCGGGTCCGGCGGCGCTGGCGGCGGTGCGGGCGGCGGCGGTGGCGGTGGCCGGCGCGGCGGGGGCGGCGGAGGCTGATCCGATGGCGGACCCCATCATCCGCCTCAGCGGGATCGTCAAAACCTATGGCGAGGGACCGACCGCTTTCCAGGCGCTCAAGGGCATCGACCTCGACATCATGCCGGGCGATTTCATCGCGGTGATGGGGGCGTCGGGATCGGGCAAGTCGACGACGATGAACATCCTCGGCTGCCTCGACGTGCCGACGCGCGGGCAATATCTGTTTCGCGGGCACCGCGTCGAGGTGCTGACCCGCGACCAGCGCGCACTGCTCCGCCGCAAATATTTCGGCTTCGTCTTCCAGGGCTTCAATCTTCTCTCGCGCACCAGCGCGCTCGAAAATGTCGAACTGCCGCTCGTCTATCGCGGCGACCCGAAGGCCGAACGGCACGACGCGGCGATGGCGGCGCTCGACAAGGTCGGGCTCAAGGACTGGTGGGACCATACTCCCGCCGAACTGTCGGGGGGCCAGCAACAGCGCGTCGCGATCGCCCGCGCCATCGTCACCCGGCCGCAGGTGCTGCTCGCCGACGAACCGACGGGCAATCTCGATTCCGAACGATCGGTCGAGATCATGCAACTCTTGTCCGACCTCAACCGCAACAGCGGCATCACCGTGCTGATGGTGACCCACGAACCCGATATGGCCGAATTCGCCCACACGCTGGTGCATTTCAAGGACGGGCTGGTCGAACGGATCGAGGCCAATCCAAAACCGCTCGGCCTTGCGGGGTCCGACGCGTGATCGGCACGACCTTCTTCCTCGCGCTGCGCTCGATCCGCCGCCATGTGCTGCGTTCCTTCCTGACCGTGCTGGGCATCGTCATCGGCGTCGCGGCGGTCGTGACGATGGTGACCCTGGGCAACGCGACCACAGCGGCGGTGCAGAGCCAGATTTCGGCGCTCGGCACCAACATCCTCCAGATCCGCCCCGGCCAGGGCTTCGGCCGCGGCGGCGGCGGCCCGCGTCCGCCCGATTTCGAAATGGACGACCTCGAAGCGATCGCGCAGCAGATCGCCGGGGTCACCGCGGTCGCGCCGCAGGCACAGACCAGCGGCACCGCGATCTACGAGGGCGCCAACTGGTCGACGACGGTCAACGGCACTACCGACGCCTATTTCACCGTCCAGCCCTGGCCGCTCGCCGAGGGCCGCACGTTCACACCCGCAGAGGAGCAGGCGGGCAAGAGCGTTTGCATCATCGGCAACACGATCCGCCAGAATCTGTATCGTGGCGGCGGCGCGGTCGGGACGCGCTTTCGCATCAAGGGGGTAAGCTGCGACGTCATCGGCGTGCTGTCGACGCGCGGCCAGGCAGGTTTCGGCGGCGATCAGGACGATATCGTGATCATGCCGGTCAAAGCGGTGCAGCGCCGCTTCACCGGCAACCAGAATGTGTCGGTGATGCTGGTCGGAGTCGATCAGAATTATGCGAACGAACAGGTACAGGCCTCGATCACCGACCTGCTCCGCGAACGGCGCAAGATAACCGGCGGCAAGGACGATGATTTCAACATTTTCGACACCAAGCAGATTTCGGAGACGCTGACCGGGACGACCACCCTTCTCACCCGCATCGTTGCGACGGTGGCGGCGATCTCGCTGCTCGTCGGCGGGATCGGCATCATGAACATCATGCTGGTATCGGTTACCGAACGCACGCGTGAAATCGGCATCCGCCTCGCGATCGGCGCGGTAGCACGCGAAGTGCTGCTGCAGTTTCTGGTCGAAGCGATCGTCCTGTCCTGCCTCGGCGGGCTGGCGGGCCTCGTCATCGCGCAACTCGCCATCGCGGTCCTGTCGCCGCTGATGCAGGTGAGCTGGATGTTCGATGCGCAGATCAACGTCATCGCCTTTGCGATTTCGGCGATTATTGGCGTCGTGTTCGGCTATTTTCCGGCCCGCCGCGCCGCCAGCCTCAATCCCATCGACGCGCTGCGGCATGAATAGGCTGCTTCGTTGATCGTCACGTTGCGCATATTGCGGTTCATCCCCCATCCACCAACGCGCGCTTAACCTCCCCCCATCAAAGGGAGGATCACCATGCGCAAGACCCTGCTTTTCGCCCTCGCATTCGCCGCCACGCCCGCGCTCGCCCAAATCGCGCCCGCCAATCCCCAGATCGACTATCCCGCCTTCCAGCAGCTTACCGCCGCCGTCTCCCCCCAGCGCGCCGAGCGGCTGATCGCATTGGACCGCTTCAAGGCCGAAGCCGCGAAACCCGGCACCCTGCTCCTCGACGCGCGCTCGAAGGACGCTTTCGCCGCGGGGCATATCGCAGGCGCGATCAACCTGCCGCTCACCGACTTTACCGCCGACAGTCTGGCGGCGGTGATCGGCGCCAACCCTGACCGCCCTATCCTCATCTATTGCAACAATAATTTCTCGAACGATCGCGCCCCGGTGCCGATGAAGTCGCGCGGCCTCGCGCTCAATATCCAGACCTTCATCAACCTCGTCGGCTATGGCTATCCCAACGTCTGGGAACTCGCCGATGTCGTCGACTTCGACAATCCGGCGGTCGGCTGGGTGAAGGGCTGAACCGCCGCACCCCAATCTGTCACACGACTCCTGTAGCACCGGGGCGAACCACCCCGACAGGAGTATGGACGATGAGCGAACTGGTACGCGAAATTGTCGAAGTAAACGCCGCGATCGGCGGCGATGAGGAAAATCCCGTGCTGACCGTCGAGACCGAGGGTCTTGCGCCCACCACGGGCTGGAACAATGTCCGGCTCGACCCGCATGTCTATATCACCCCGCCCGAGGACGGCTTTCAGGACTTCGACCTTGTCGGCGACCGCCCCGCGGACGCCGCCGGCGACACGCTGACCGAGGTCGAGGCTGCATGGGAAGGCCCCCTCCACGACTGGGTCATCGGCGTCCGCATCCACGCGGTCGACAATATGTTCGAGGAAGAAGTCTTCGAACCCTGGGACGAAGACGACACGCACGAAGACGACGCGAACGAAGAGGACGACGAGAGCGAGGCCGCCTGACCCTCGCGCTCCAACGACCCCTGCACCTCCGCCGGGCCGCGATCCCCCTGTACGCGGTCCGGCGACATTTTCTTCGCTCCCCCTTGCCAAGCGCGACATTTTAAACCAATAGCGTCGCGATGCGCACCGACGCCCTTCTTCTTCTGCGACTTACACGCCCTTGGGCGTGACACTGGCTGCGCGCTAGTCGCGGCCACCCGCTCAAGGGTCCGATCGACAAGTGACACCAACCCAGCAGAAGAAGTTTCAACCCATGACCATGCTCCGCGACCCCTCGGTCAAATATAGCGCCTTTCCGCAGGTTCCCTTGGCGAACCGTGAATGGCCCGGCCGCGTCAACACCAAGGCGCCGATCTGGCTCTCCACCGACATGCGCGACGGCAACCAGGCGCTGATCGACCCGATGGATGCCGAAAAGAAGGCGCGCTTCTTCGACCTGCTCGTCCGCATCGGGCTGAAGGAAATCGAAGTCGGCTTCCCCAGCGCCGGCGCGACCGAATATGACTTTATCTCCGGCCTCGTCCGCGATGGCCGCATCCCCGACGATGTTACCCCGCAGGTTCTGACGCAAAGCCGCGCCGACCTCATCCGCACCAGCTTCGACAGCCTCGCGGGCGCCAGGACCGCGATCGTCCACGTCTATAACGCGGTCAGCCCGGCGTGGCGCAAGATCGTCTTCGGCATGGACATGGCCGATATCAAGGGCATTGCGATCGAGGGCGCCAAGCAGCTGCGCGACAATGCCGCGCGCCTGCCGCAGACCAACTGGCGTTTCGAATATAGCCCCGAAACCTTCTCGACCGCCGAACTCGATTTCAGCATCGAATGCTGCGAAGCGGTGATGCAGATTCTTGCACCCACCGCCGAAAACCCGATCATCCTCAACCTGCCCGCGACGGTCGAGGCCTCGACGGCGAACATCTACGCCGATCAGATCGAATATTTCTGCAAGAATCTGCCGAACCGCGACCGCGCGATCATCAGCCTGCACACGCACAACGACCGCGGCACCGGCGTCGCGGCGGCCGAGCTCGGCCTGCTCGCGGGCGCCGACCGCGTCGAGGGCTGCCTGTTCGGCAATGGCGAACGCACCGGCAACACCTGCCTCGTCACCATCGCGCTCAACATGTACACGCAGGGCGTCGACCCGCAGCTCGACTTCTCGAACATCGACGAGGTCATCCAGACGGTCGAATATTGCAACAATTTGCCCGTCCACCCGCGCCACCCCTATGGCGGCGAGCTGGTCTACACCGCCTTTTCGGGCAGCCATCAGGACGCGATCAAGAAAGGCTTCGCCGCGCGCGAACGCCAGAATGACGAACGCTGGGAAGTCCCCTACCTGCCCATCGACCCCGCCGATTTGGGTCGCAGCTACGAAGCGGTGATCCGCGTCAACAGCCAGTCGGGCAAGGGCGGCGTCGCCTGGGTACTCGAACAGGACAAGGGCCTGAAACTGCCCAAGAAAATGCAGGCGAGCTTCAGCCATATCGTCCAGGCCCTCGCCGACGAAACGAGCCGCGAACTCGGCGCCGAGGATATCTGGCACGCGTTCGAGGGTCAGTATCTGGCGACCGAAGCCAAGCGCTTCCAGCTCGTCGACTGGTCGGAAACCCATTCGGGCTCCGACCGCATCTTCGCCGGCAAGCTCACCATCGACGGCACCCCGCGCAGCGTCAGCGGCCGCGGCAACGGCCTGATGTCGAGCGTCATCGCCGCGCTCAGCGAAAGCGGCGGCCCGGTGATGGACATCGTCGATTACAGCGAGCACGCGATCGGCCAAGGCAGCAATGTGCAGGCCGCGGCCTATGTCGAATGCCGCACGGCGGACGGGAAGAGCCTGTTCGGCTGCGGGCTCGATACCGACGTGGCGACGGCGAGCGTACGGGCGATCCTGAGTGCTGCCAACGGCGCATGAACGGGCGCCATGAATCGCGACGGGGCTGTCCGTTACCGGACAGTCCCCGGCCGTGCTAGCGCCCAAACCCTCAATCAACACATTGTTTTTACGTTATTTCCCATATCGCCCCATTCGGACGATACTGGCGGCCCAACAAGGCTGATCGGGGAAAACGGATGCAAAACCTGGCGCGATGGACACCGGCGATGCTGCTTGCTGTTGCCTGTGCGATCTATTTCCCGCCAACGACCGCCTACGCCTGTCCGCCCGGCTTCATTCCGAACGCCGCGGGCACGCCGGGCGTCGAATGCATCCCGCACACCGGTGACGGCGACGGTAGCACGGGCGGCAATTCCTCATCGGGAATGGAGTGGGAACCGCGCTGGGGTGCCTTCGCTTTCGACGAGACGGTCTTCAAGATCGGTATGGCGGGCGCGATGTCGAGCCGGGGCAAGGCAAAAAAGGCCGCGATCGCCCATTGCCAGTCAAAGGGTGGCACCAGTTGCAAGGTCGAATTCGTCTTTACCAATCAGTGCGCCGCAGTTTCGCAGGGCAGGCACCCGGATGGAAGCTGGAGCCGGCATTATTATTCGGACATCACCCTTCCCCGCGCCACCGAGGCAGCGCTGCAGGCCTGCACCGAACGCGGCGGGTCGGATTGCGAGATCAAGTTCACCGAATGTGCCAAGCCGCAGCGGGTTCGATAGGCGCAGGCACCGGGCGAACGGACGCAGCGCCTCCCCCCGGCCGCCAAGGCATGATGACGATCATCGCCTTGGCGGCCACCTCCCGCCGACCGACCGGGCCGCCGGGACACACGGCATCGCCATTGGGCGACGAAGGGGATGCTAAACCCCCGCCCCCACCTGCACCATGCCGCGCAGCCGTTCGGCGTCGCGCGACGGGGGCATCCCGAACGCCCGGGCATATTCGCGGCTGAACTGCGATGCGCTCTCATAGCCGACCGAATAAGCCGCGCGGCTCGCCTCGCTGCCGCTCGCCAGCAGCCGCCGCGCCGCGTGCAGGCGCAGCGTCTTCTGGAATTGCAGCGGGCTCATCGCGGTCGCCGCTTTGAAATGCCGATGGAAGGACGCAATGCTCATCCCCGCAATCTCGGCCAGCGCCGCCGTGCGCAGCATCTCCTCATAATGTTCGTGCATCCACAGGATCGCACGGCGCACCCGCGACAGGCGGCTGTCTTCCTGCGCGATCGCGCACAGCTGCCCGCCAAGCGGCCCCTGCAGCAGGCGATAGAGGATCTCGCGCTCGCGCATCGGCGCCAGCATCGCGACGTCGCCCGGCCGGTCGAGCAGCCCGAGCAGCCCGGCCCAAGCCTCGACCAGTTCCTCGGTCACCAACGCGACCGCGAAACCCGCGAGTTCGCCCGGCGCATGGCCGATCGCCGCCGGGTCCATGCTCGCGATCAGGTCGGCGAGCACCGTCCGGTCGAGACGCAGTGCCGCCGCGACATAGGGTTTGTCGGGGGTCGCCTCGACCACCCGGCCGACCGCGGGCAGGTCGAGCGAGGCGACGAAATAGCTCGACGCATCGTATCGCAGCATCTGGTCGCCGATCACCACCTGCTTCGTTCCTTGCAGGATCAGGCAGGTGACGGGCTCGTAAACGGTCGCGACCCCGCTCGTCGGGGCGCATTGCGTCGCGACGACCAGCCGCGGCACCGGCGTCTCATAATAGGGAGAAACCGCGTGGCGCAGCACCTGCGCGCATATCGAGTCGAGCCTGTCCTGCATGATCGCAACATCGGACGCCGCGCGCCCGCGCGCAAGACACGCGCGCGCGGGCGGCGCCGCATTGATAGGATTGGGCAAGCAGCTGCCATGATCGGGCAGCGCCAGGGCAGACCGCGCGCCTATCTTGGCCGGGTCAGGGCATCCCCTCCCCGCTCTGCCTCTCAAGGAGTCCATCATGACCCAGTTTAATGCCAAATCGACCACCGACGACGTGCTGGCCGGCGTCGACCTTTCGGGCAAACGCTTCCTCGTCACCGGCGTCTCGGCCGGGCTCGGCGTCGAAACCGCCCGCGCCCTCGTCGCCCATGGTGCCGATGTCGTCGGCGCGGCGCGCGACCTGACCAAGGCCGAAGGCGCGACCGCCGACGTGCGCGACGCCGCGAAGGCCAGCGGCGGCAGCTTCGAACTCATCGCGCTCGACCTCGCGTCGCTGGCCAGCGTCCGCACCGCCGCCGACAAGCTCGTCGCCGACAGCCGCCCGTTCGACGTCGTGATCACCAACGCCGGCGTGATGGCCGCCCCCTTCGGCAAGACCGCAGACGGCTTCGAAACGCAGTTCGGCACCAATCACTTGGGCCACTTTACCTTCGTCAACCGTATCGCTTCGCTGATCAGGGACGGCGGCCGCCTCGTCAGCCTCGCGTCGTCGGGGCACCGTTTTTCGGACGTGAACCTCGCCGACCCGAACTTCGACAATGGCGATTATGATCCCTGGGCCGCCTATGGCCGGTCGAAGACCGCGAATATCCTCTTCGCCGTCGAATTCGACCGGCGCCACCGGGATCGCGGCGTCCGCGCCGCGGCGCTGCATCCGGGCGGCATCCACACCGAACTCGCCCGCCACCTCGATGCCGGCGCACTCGAAGCGCTCGTCGCACAGATCAACGAAAGCGCGAAGGCGGCGGGCGGCGAAACCTTTGAATTCAAATCGATCCCGCAGGGCGCCGCAACCTCGGTCTGGGCCGCGGCGGTCGCCGATCCGGCCGTGATCGGCGGACGCTATCTTGAGGATTGCCACGTCGCCGAACTCGCCGAGGACGAAGGGTTGCGCGCGGGCGTCCGCGCCTATGCGCTCGACCCCGACAACGCCAAGGCGCTGTGGGCGAAGAGCGAGGAGATGGTCGGCGAGCGTTTCTGACGCCTCCACCGAAGCGAACGGACGGGCGAGCGGCAGCACTTGCCGCTCGCTCGCCGTGCGGCTTATAGCCGTGTCATGCTGACTCACCGCCTCGCCACCACCGACGATCTCGACTCGCTGCGCGACGTGATGGCGCTTGCCATCGCCGAACTGCAGAAAGGCTTCCTCGACGAAGGCCAGATCGCCGCAAGCCGCGCGGTGATGGGGCTCGACACCCAATTGATCGCCGACGGCAGCTATTTCATCATCGAGGACGATGGCGAAATCGCCGGCTGCGGCGGCTGGTCGCGCCGCGCGACGCTCTATGGCGGCGACCACAGCACCAGTCTTCGCGACCCCGCGCTGCTCGACCCCGCCACCGACGCCGCGCGCATCCGGGCGATGTACACCCACCCCGCGCACGTCCGCAAAGGCGTCGGCCGCCTGATCATGGCGCTGTGCGAACAGGCGGCGCGGGACGCCGGCTTCGCGCGCGCCGAAATGATGGCGACGCTGTCGGGCGAACCGCTCTACCGCGCCTGCGGCTATTCCCCGATCGAGCACGTCGACACGCCGGGCGCAAACGGCGTCGCAGTGCCGATTATCCGCATGGGCAAGGTGCTGGAGGACAACTAGGGTCAGGACCCTGGGCCGCTCCTTCTCCCCATCCGCCGCGCCTTGCTCACGCCTGACCGGATCGCGGTTTCGCCCGGCGGCACTTTGCCTTTAGGCCCTGCGGCAAGGGTTGGCGCAGGAGAAGATCGTGAACGCATTGACGCCCCCGCCCGGCGGCGGCCGCCCGGCCGCGCTGGCCGATTCCCCGGCAATGGGGCTGTTCTGGGGATTGCAATATTGCCGCGCCGGCATGCTGTCGCTCACCCGCCTCGAACTCGCGATGGAAAGCGGCGACCGGCGACGCATCATCGAGGCGATCGATCGCCTCCACGCCCTCGACGGCGAAATCGAACGCAAGGTCGCAGCGCTGCCCGAACCCGCCGACCCCGACCCGGCCCGCGGAGCGATGGAGGAATATCTGGCCCGCGAAAAGATGGCGGTCGCGTTTGAAAAGCTGGTCTTGGCCAGCGGGATCAGCGGCCCCGGTATCGCTTCGCCCATCGCCCGCCCCGCACCGGCGCGCATCGACCGGATGGAGCTGAACGACGATCCGCCCTTTGGCGCCCCCTCGCCGCCCGGGATGATCGCAACCTACGGCCCGAAAGCCGCGCTGCTGATCGCCATCGTCGCCGCGACCGGCGCCACGCTCATCGCCGCTTTGTAAAGGGCGGGGGTGGATGGCCGTCGACCGAAGCTTCGTTCCGAAATCTGCGGCCACGCCTTATAATTCGCCCCGGGCCCCCCATATATGGTTTATCGCGGCACAGGTTTCAGTAGGCCGTCGCGGCTGAGAGACATGTGCGCTCCCGCTTACCAAAGAGGAGCGCCGCATGACCGAACAGGCAGTTTCGCCCGTCACCCCCGCAAAAGCGCGATCAAATAGCTTTTTTCGCCAGAAGCGCGCGCCCCTCGCCCGCGACGACGCGCGGCGGCAGGGCGATATCAGCCAGCTTGCCTTTCTGACGATGGGTGGGCGCGATCCCGCAATCGCGTTTCTCAACACCGAGAATCCCGCGCTCGGCGGCCGGCCGCTTGCCGTCGCGACCGCGAGCGCCGAAGGATATGAACAGGTTGCCAATGCCATCCGCGCTTCGGCGCGGGGTCCCGGCTTCGAATGAGCCGCGCCATGAACCTCGCGCTCCCCGAAAGCGAGGTGCGGCGCCTCTGCCTTTCACAAGGCGTCGGCATCAGCGTGGTCGAACCGCTGCCATCGGGCGGGACCCGCCTCGTCTGCACCACCGGCATCGGCGCCGATGAAATGCGTCTTCGGCTTCGCGGCCATTTGATCGACGGCGCGGTTACCCGCCACCGCTTCTACCGCCCGCCCGGCGCGAAGGACGGCTATTAAGGCCCCGCGCGACATCCCAGCCATCACAAGGAGACCGTCATGGATATGAATCAGCTATTCTATCACCATCAGATGGCGGTCATGACGGTCGATCGCGCGCGCCGCGAAGGCACGCATCTCGCCAATTTCGACCTGCCCGATCATTATGCGCGGCGCATCGACGATTATCGCGCCCGGCGCGGAATGACGGCCTATTTTGTCGCGCCGCCGGCGCGCGCTCGCAAGCTGCCGCGGCGCTGACCCGGCGGAACAGGGTCAGCCCTCGCCCTCGCCGTCCTGCTTCGCCCGGCGGCGGCGCATATAGAGCAGCCCGCCGACGCCCAGCGCGAACAGCCCGAACATGCCGGGCTCGGGAACCGGCACCGCGCCGCCCGAACTCGAACCGCCCGATGACGTGCCGCCGCTCGATGTGGCCCCGCCACTCGACGAGGTGCTGCCACCCGGCGGGCTGTAACCGCCGGTAAAGGTGCCGATATGCATTTCGCCATTCTGCGTCAGATTGCCGAACACCGCCGACCCCTGGATGTAATTGCGCGTCTCGGCATCGGCGAGCGGCGCGAGCACCGATCCGCCCCATGCCGTCGACAGCTTCAGGCTCTCGGCCTCGGGGAAATTCCAGATGACATGCTCGCCGAGGTTGTTGGTGCCGCCGAGGAAATTGTCGTTGAGGTTGATCGTCCGGCCGCTGACGTTGACGATCGCGGTGTCGGCGCCGTTCAGGTTGAACTGGATCTCGCCGATCTTGTCGAGGTCGGCGGCGCTGATGTTGAACACCGCCATGCCCTTGGCATCGGGCTGCGCGGTGAAGGTGCCGCGGTTGCCCTGGATCGTCAGCTGGCTGTTCGTCTTCAGCGTCCCCATTTCGTACGACAGGCTGTTCAGGCTTCCCGTCAGCCGCGTCTTGTCCTGCTGCAGGTTGACGACGAACGCCGGGTTGCTGGCGCCGAGGTTCGACTGGACGATATTCTGGTTGATGTTGGTGTTGCTGATTGTCCCGCCGACCTTCACGGTCTGGTTCGGACCGTTGAGGTTGAAGCCGCTCGACACATTGCCGCCGACGATCGCACCCGACCCGTTATTGAGGTTCTTGTGCCCGCCGGTCACATTGCCGACGACGGTCAGCCCGGGCTGGCCATTCGCCGACGTCGTGGCGCGGATGCCATAGTTGGACGAATTACCCGCCAGATTGCCGCCGACGAACGTGCGCCCCTCGACCTCCGACGAGCTGTTGAGGTCGCCAAGAACGACGAGGTTCCATTCGCGCAGCGCGTCGATCCCGCTGATCTGGTTGCTCTGCGCCAGCACGGGAACCGCGATCGCAGTCGCGAAGAGCGCGGCGGGAAGCAGGGGACGGAAAGAAAATGCCATGGAAATCATATCCATAAATCAAAGGAAAGAATCGCCGCGCCCTTAAGCGCTTTACCGCCGACCATACACCGGACTGCGACGAGCCGTTGTCCTATTCTGGAACAGCGGCTTTTTCGAGGCGACGGGGTGTGGCGATTTGGCGGTGCGGCGTTGGGTCAGCCGATCGAAAAGAAGCCGGTGATCGTCAGCCGCCCTTCGGCGGGATCGGGCGACAGGATCGCGTCCGCCGCGATCGCACCGCTATGCAGGTTGCCGCTGCGATACAGCAGGGCGCGATTATAGCGCCCCGCGACGCTGCGCGTGCATTCGAACAGGGGCGTATCGCCCGCGACATAGGCGGCGGGCGGCGGTCCCGCATAACGCAATTCGGTTTCGAGGTGCCGGAAAAACAGCTCACGGCGGCCTTCGTCGATCGTCTCGAACCCAGTCGCGCGATGGCGGAAAAAGGCCGTTCCGTCGCCGCCTTCCGGGAAAAGATAGTGGATCAATGCGATCCGGTCGGGCGTGAACGCATCGACATGCGGCAGGCGCTGGGCGATGCTCAGCGCGTCGACGGGGGTCGATACGATCGAAAAGCTCGCGTCGATCACACGGACCGGCCCGGCGCGGCCGAAAGCTTGCCGCGCCGCGGCGGCGATCAGCGGCAACTGGTCGGTCAGATATCCGGATGGCAGGCCGGCACGAACTCCCGGATAATGGTTGAGCGCGGGTTCGAACGTCGCGGTCATCGCATGCTTGCGCAACACGTCAACACCGGCCGCGAAGTCATCGAGGATGACGAGCGGCTGCGCCTCGTCGCCGATCGTCTCGAACGCGGCCTTCATCCTCCGGATGATCCCGCACACACCGCGGCGCGGGCAAGCAGGAAATCGCGCTCGCGTTCATTCGCCGAAAGCCCGGCCGCCGCTTCGAACTGCGCCTTCGCCTCCGCATAGCGCCCGGCGCGCAGCAGGAAGTCGCCGCGTGCGGCGGGGAGCGGTGCATAGTTGCGCAGCGCCGCCGCATCGGCGATCGCGTCGACCAGCCGCAATCCCGCTTCGGGACCGAAGGCCATGCTGTGCGCGACCGCCCGGTTGAGTTCGACCACCGGCGACGGCATCACCTGCCCCAGCCGATCGTAAAGTCCGGCGATCTGCGTCCAGTCGGTGTCTGCGGCGGTGCGCGCCCGCGCGTGGCACGCCGCGAGGGCCGCTTGCAGTGCATAAGGCCCGTCGGCACCGCCCAACGCCTCAACCCGCGCCAGCAAATTCAAGCCGCGGCGGATCAGCAACTGGTCCCAGCGCGCGCGCTTCTGTTCGGTCAGCGGCACAAAGCGGCCGTCCGGGCCGGCGCGCGCGGCAAGCCGCGACGCCTGAATTTCCATCAGCGCGAGCAGACCAAGCACTTCGGGTTCCTCCGGCATCAATCCCGCAAGGATGCGGCCCAGCCGCTGCGCTTCGGCGCACAGCGGCGGGCGGACGAGCGATGGCCCGGCGGTCGCCGCATAGCCTTCGTTGAAGATCAGATAGACAACCTCGAGCACCGATCCGAGCCGGCCTGCGAGTTCGGCGCCGCGCGGCACCTCGAACGCGACCCCGGCCGTCGCAATCGCCTTTTTCGCCCGGGTGATCCGCGCCGCGATCGCCGCCTCGTTCGACAGGAAGGCGCGCGCGATTTCCAGGGCGGTCAGCCCGCCGACGAGTCTTAGCGTCAGGGCAGCGCGCGCTTCGGGCGAAATCACGGGATGGCAGGCGGCGAAAATCAGTCCGAGCAGTTCGTCGCCCAGCGGATCGTCAAGCGCTGCCTCGAGGGCCTCTGCGCTCATATCGCTCTCTCCGTCCAGTTCGCGGGCGATTTCGGCATGCTTGCGTGTCCGCATCGCGTCGTGCCTTATGCCGTCGATGGCGCGCCGTTTCGCCGCCGCCATCAGCCAGGCGCCGGGGTTGCCCGGAACCCCGCGCACCGGCCATTCGGCCAGCGCGACGATCAGCGCATCCTGCGCCAGTTCCTCCGCGCGGTCGACATCGCGAACGACACGCGCCAGGCCGGCAATCAGCCTGGCGCGCTCGATCCGGAATACCGCCTCGATCGCGCGGTGGGTCTCATCCGCCGCCATGCCCGCCTTGTCCGCGAAGATCGTCCGCGAGGCAAGCATGGCGGCGGACATCGCTTATTCGCCGCCGAGCTTTTCGCGCAGCTTCTGCTCGCGCTCGGCGAGTTCGGGGGTCATCGCGTCACCGAAATCGGCCATTTCATAGAAGGGGCGAATTTCAAGCTCGCTCGGTCCCGGCATCGGGTTCGGACAGCGCTTCGCCCACGCGACCGCTTCGTCCATATCCTTGACCTCCCACACCCAATAGCCCGCGACAAGTTCGCGCGTCTCGGCGAACGGCCCGTCGATCACCGCACGGCTCGGGCCGTCGAACGCAATCCTTTTCCCCGCCGACGACGGCTTCAGCCCATCGCCGTCGACCATCACGCCGGCCGCGACCAGTTCCTCGTTGAACTTGCCCATCGCCTCGAACATCGCAGTCATGTCCTCGGTCGGCGGCAGGCCCTTTTCGCTATCCTCGGTCGCTTTTACGAAAACCATCACACGCATCGTCCGTCTCCTTTTCATCCGGCCAACAACGGCCTCGTATCAAGACGACGAACGAGCCGTCGCCAAATCGACACAGGGCGCAAATATTTTTTCAGGCCACGTCGGCCAGCGGCTGCGGCACCGCAAAGCGCTGCCGATATTCGTTCGGCGACAGGCCGGTGGTGCGGTGGAACAGCTTGCGGAACGCCGCTGCATCCTCGTAACCAACACTCCACGCGATCTGGTCGACCGTGCGCCGCGTGAATTCAAGCAATTCGCGCGCCTTGCCGACGCGCAGATGCTGGACATATTCAACCGGCGTCATCGCCGTCGCCGCCTTGAAGCGGCGCTGGAACGTACGCTCCTCCATCCCCGCCTCGCGCGCCATGTCGGCGACGCCGTTCACGCGCCCTTCCTTCGCCTGCAGCCAATGCTGCACCTTCAGGATCGGCTCGTCGCCATGCGTCAGTTTCGGCGCGAAGCTCGCGTAATTCTTCTGCTCGCGGCCCGATGGGTCGATCAACAGGAAGCGCGCGGTTTCGATCATCACCGACGGCCCGAGCAAGCGCTCGACGATGCGCAGCCCCAGGTCAGTCCACGCCATCAGCCCGCCCGCGGTAACGATGTCACCGTCATCGACCACCATCCGGTCGGCTTCCAGCCGCACGTCGGGGAACCGTGCGCGGAATTCATCGGCAAAATACCAGTGCGTCGTCGCCGGTCGTCCCGCGAGCAGCCCGGTTGCCGCAAGCGCAAAGGCCCCGCCGCAATTCGACGCCAGCACTGCGCCATGCGCGTGCCGGTCGAGCAGCCAGCGGGCATAGGGCTCGACCTCGCCCGGCTCGAGCAGCTTGTGCAGGCTTCCCGGCGCGATCAGCACCGCGGGCGAATTGCCTGCCGGCTCATCGGGGTGGCTGTCGTACCGGCGCCTGAAGCCCCCGCCCTCTTCCAGCCGCCAATGGCTGGCGCGGATCGGCCGGCGGCCGTGATCGACCGCGAACCGCCCCGCGACGTCGAACAGGTCGGTAATGCCGTGCACCATGCCCATCTGGCAATCGGGATAGGTCATCATCCCGACCTCGACGAGCGGCACATGGGTCGCGTCGGGCACCTGCAACTTGGGCATATCGGCTCCTTTGTCGGAATCGGCCCGCATATTGTCGTATCCGCCAATCCCGATCAAGCCCGCGCCCGCTTATCTGTTGCTTCACCGGGACGGATACCCCGCCCCATACGCAAAGCGCGACGAAAGGAACCACGACATGACCACGATCACCACCCGCGACGGCACCAGCATCTTCTTCAAGGACTGGGGTCCGAAGGACGGACAGCCGATCGTCTTTTCGCACGGCTGGCCGCTCAGCGCCGACGCCTGGGACGCGCAGATGGTCTTCTTCGCGAACAAGGGCTTCCGCACCATCGCCCACGACCGCCGCAGCCATGGCCGTTCGGATCAGGTCTGGGCGGGCAACAACATGGACCAGTACGCCGACGACCTCGCCGAACTGATCGAACAGCTCGGCCTCAAGGACGTCATCCTGGTCGGTCATTCGACCGGCGGCGGCGAAGTCACCCGCTACATCGGCCGCCACGGCACCGGCCGCGTCGCCAGGGTCGCGCTGATCGGCGCGGTTCCCCCGCTGATGCTCAAGACCGAAGCCAATCCGAACGGCCTGCCGATCGACGTCTTCGACGGCATCCGCAAGGGCACCTTCGACAACCGGCCGCAATTCTTCAAGGACCTGACCCTGCCATTCTACGGCTACAACCGCGACGGCGCGGCGGTCAGCGAAGCGGTGCGCGACGAGTTCGTGCGGCAGGGCATGAACGGCGGCCTCAAGGGCCTGCTCGACAGCATCCGCGCCTTTTCGGAAAGCGACTTCCACGAAGACCTGAAGAGGTTCGACAAGCCGACGCTCGTCCTCCACGGCGACGACGACCAGATCGTGCCGATCGGCGCCGCGGCGCTCTCGACCGTCCAGATCGTCAAGCAGGCGGTGCTCAAGGTGTATGAAGGCGGCGCCCACGGCCTCACCGTCACCGAACAGGACCGCTTCAACGCCGACCTCCTCGACTTCATCCACAACTGATCAACCGGCGGGCGGCGGTGCGCTTGGCGCCGCCCGCAGCAGGGAGCAAAGACAATGATCCTCGGCCTCACCATATCGCAGTTCACCGCGCTCCATGTCGCGATCAGCCTGATCGCCATCGGGGCGGGCCTCATCGCGCTGCCCGCCTTTGCGCGGGAACGCCTTCTCCCCCGCACCACCGGCATCTTCCTCTGGACGACGCTCCTCACCAGCCTGTCCGGTTTTCTGTTCCCGATCCTCGCCTTCACCCCCGCGCTCGGCGTCGGCATCCTCTCGACCTTGATCCTCATCATCGCCTTCGCCGCCTATTATGGCCGCAAACTCCATGGCCGCGCGGCACCGGTCTATGCGATCACCGCCACGCTCGCGCTCTACCTCAACCTGTTCGTGCTGGTGGTGCAGTCGTTCCTCAAGGTCCCGGCCCTCCACGCGCTGGCCCCCACCGGAACCGAAGGGCCGTTCGTCGCGGCGCAAGGCGCGCTGCTCGCCGGGACGCTATGGTTCGGCTACGCCGCCTTCAAGGCAAGCCGCCGCCTCGCCGCCTGATGGTCCATCGCACAATTGCCGGTTTTGGCCGGTGGCTGCCCTTCCTTTGTGCACCCCGAAACCAACCCTCGCATCTATCCCCCAAACAGCCGGTCGATCGCATCGTCGAGATAGGGCCGGTCGGCGAACAGCCGCATCGGATCGCGCCGATTGAGCCAGAAGCCTGCGCGGTGGCGATCGGTGAGCGCCCGCCGCATGACATCCTGAAGCAAACGCAGCCGCATCATTGCGGTGCGCCGCGCAGTGCCTGGGTCCACCGGCGCCTGCAGCGCGAAGTGAACGCGGATCCGTTCGACCCGCGCGGCGATGACATCGCTGTAACCATGATGCGGCCCGCGATGCAGCGCGTGACCCAGGCGGAGCGCGGCGGGCTCGCTCGCCGGCAGTATCAACCCATTGCATGCGAAATTCTGAAGCGCAAAATCCTCGCGCTGCAACTGGTCGAACATCGCGGCCATCTGGCTCCGCCGCAACAATGCGATCGGGATCAGATGATGACGCTGGAAACCGGTACAGGGCGGCGGCGCGCCGTGCCAGCTTCCTCGCGGCGTCAACGATCGCCGCCGAACTCGACGCGAATATGCGCCCGCCCTCCTTCGCCAGCCGGCGGTGGCGACAGATACACCCATTCGCCGGCATCGAGGCCGCGGATGCGCCGGGCTTCCCGGATCGGGCCGTTGAGCATCATGTCGAGCGACAGCCGGGCCAGCCGCTTGACCATATCCCCCACCGTCCACCCCTCGGGAATCCGGCCTTCGAGTTCCTGTCCGGCAAAGAGCTCCAGCCCGCGCGTCCCGACATAGGCCGCCCCCTCCGCCTCATGCCGCCGGAACGCGACCAGATGCAGGACCGGCGGCATGCCGCTGGTCAGCATCTCGGCAATCGATGCCCGAAACTGCGGCGCGTCGGACCACAGCCGCGCCGGCGACCAGAAAAAGTGGCTTGCGTCGAACAGGTCGATCAGCAGCACCATCATCTTGAAGAATTCGCGCCTCCGCGTCGGCTGTTCGCGCGCGCACGCGCCGTCATCGTCGGGAATGAATATCCAGCATTGGCCATCCCCGCGCCACCCCGCCGGCAGGCTCGCCGCGAGCAGGCTCGTCGCCGGATGGGCCGGGTCGACCAGATCGAGCGCGCGGCCGGCCGCCCGCCCGGCCAGGACCGACACCCGCCCGAAACGCAGGCGCAGCAGCGGCGACGCGATCTGTGCCATGATTTCGGAATCGTCGCTACGCGCGCGTTCGGGGCGCAACCCCATATGGCGGATCGCCGTCTCCAGTTCCTCGTCGGAACGAATGTGCATCGACGGGCCAAGGATCAGGGCAAAGGGTTCCGGGGGAACCGGAAAGATGGACGCATCGCTGTTGCCGGCACCCATGGTTCGGATCGACCTTCGAAGGATTTCCGCTTGCATTGCAAGACTTCTCGCAATGTTCAAACGCTTATTGCGTCCGTTCCGGAATGGTCTGCGCGGTGCGGCGTCAGATCGCGACCTGGCTTCCCAGTTCGACGACGCGGTTGGTGGGCAGGCGGAAATATTCCATCGCACTTTCCGAATTGCGCAGCATCCACGCGAACAGCTTTTCGCGCCAGATCGGCATGCCCGGCTTGCTCGCTGCGATCAACGTCTGGCGCGACAGGAAAAAGCTGGTCTCGATCATCTTGAACTCGGCGCCGCACCCGGTCACGCGCTTCAGCGCCTCGGGCACATCGACCGGCTGCATGAAGCCGTAGTTCAGGATCAGGCGGTGGAATCCCTGCCCCAGATCGTCGAGCGCGCAGTGATTCTCCTCACGCACGAAAGGCACGTCGGCGATCTTGATCGTCAGCAGGATGATGCGCTGGTGCAGCACCTTGTTGTGCTTGAGGTTGTGAAGCAGCGCGTGCGGCACGCCGTCGGCCGACGATGTCATGAACACGGCGGTGCCGGGCACCCGCGTCGCGCTGTTCGCCGCCGATTTCACGAACACCGGGATCGGCATCGCGCCCTCGGCCATTTCCTTCTGCATCAGCTTGCGGCCGCGCGACCAGGTCGTCAGCATGGTGAAGATGATGAGGCCGATCGCCAGCGGCACCCAGCCGCCATCGGGCACCTTGATCAGGTTCGCGCCGAAATAGGCGATGTCGACGATGAAAAAGACCGCAAGGACCGGGACCGCCTTCCACGCCGGCCAGCGCCACAGGCTGAACAGCACGACGCTCATCAGGCAGGTATCGATGAACATCGCACCGGTCACCGCGATGCCATAGGCTGCGGCGAGATTGCTCGACGATCCGAAGAACAGGACGAGCAGGATCACCATCACCATCAGGCCCCAGTTGACCATCGGAATATAGATCTGCCCCGCCGCCGAGGCGCTGGTGTGCTCGACGCGCAGGCGCGGAATGAAGCCGAGCTGGATCGCCTGCTGGGTCAGCGAGAAGGCGCCCGAAATCACCGCCTGGCTCGCGATGATCGTCGCGAACAGCGCCAGGATGACGATCGGCACGCGCCACGCGTCGGGCATCATCAGGAAGAACGGATCCTGGATCAGCCCCAGCCGCGAGCCCATCTCGGCTTCCAGCACCATCGCGCCCTGCCCCATATAGTTGAGCATCAGGGCGGGCAGTACGAAACAGAGCCAGCTCAGCCCGATCGGCTTGCGCCCGAAATGCCCCATGTCGGCATAGAGCGCCTCCGCCCCCGTCACCGCGAGCACGACCGCGCCGAGCGCGATGAAGGCGGTAAAGCCGTCGACGTAGAAGAAATAAAGGGCGTTCACCGGATTGAGCGTCGCGAGGATGATCGACGGATGGTCGACGATATGCATCACCCCCAGCACCGCGAGCATCAGGAAATAGCAGAGCATGATCGGGCCAAAGAGCATCCCGACCTTCGCCGTCCCGCGCGACTGGATCGCGAACAGGGCGATCAGGATCGCCAGCGCGATCGGCACGATATAGGGATCGAAGCCCTTGTTGATATAGCTGAGCCCCTCGGTCGCCGAGAGCACCGACATCGCCGGCGTAATCATGCTGTCGCCGTAAAAAAGCGCGGTCGCGAACACGCCGAGCAGGATGATCGGCCAGGTCCAGCGTTTTTCGCCCGACGAGCGGCTGATCAGCGCCAGCAACGCCAGGCTGCCTCCCTCGCCCTTGTTGTCGGCCTTCATGATCGTCAGCACATATTTGAAGGTGACGACGAGCATCATCGACCAGAAGACAAGGCTCAGCACGCCATAGATGTGCAACTTGTCGGCATCGATCGAATGATGTCCGGCAAAGGTCTCGCGAAACGCGTAGAGCGGGCTGGTGCCGATATCGCCGAACACGACGCCGACCGCGCCGACGGCCAGCTTCAGCTTGCCGTCGCCATGGTGCCCGTGGCCGTGATGGCCCGTGTCTGTGGCAGCCGGAGCAGCGCCTTCGGCGCCGCCTGCCGCCGGTCGCGACTCAGCAGTCATCGCGCGCCTTTAGACGAGCTTGCGCGGATGGAACAGGTTCCAATTAAGGACCCGCCGGCGCATCGGCCGGAACCTGCGGCCCCAATGCCTGCCGCAGCTGCGCCAGCCGCATCTCGAGGTCGGGGCGCCATGGCGCATCGGCGGGGCTGCGCGCGAGAAGCTCGCTCCATACCGCCTCGGCGCCCTTGAGATCGCCGCCCTGCGCGAGCGCGAGCCCGGCAAAGAAGGGCGGCGCCGGATGCGACGGGTCGCGCCGCGCCGCCTCGTCGAACGCCAGCGCCGCGGCGGGCGACATCGTGCCGCCGCTATGCGCCGCGAGCGCGTTGCCGAGCGCGACCCACAGGTCGACATTGTCGGGATATTTCTCCAGCCCCTTTTCAAGCGTCTTGGCCGCGAGTTCGGTCTTGCCGGTGCGCGCGAAGCCATCCGACAGGCCGAGCCATTGCGCCGCCGGGCCGAAGCGTTCGGACATGCCCTGCCGCGGGTCGGTGATCGCCTCGCCGAAGCCCTCGGGCTCCGACGCCGTCACAACCGGCTTGCCCGGCAGCGACGGATTGCCCTGCAGCGCATAGCCCGTCAGCCCGAGCATGACCGCCGCCCCCGCCAGCGGCCGCACCGCCGCGGGCAGCTTGCCGAGCCAGAGGATGCCTCCGATCGTCAGCGCGGCGGCGAGCATGACCCAGAGCCAGATCATCCCTCGCTCCCCTCTTCGCTTTCGCCGCGGCGAAAGCGGCCGAAGGCGAGCCAGCCGCCGACCGCGAGGAAAAGCAAGGGCCCGAACCACAACAACGCGGTTGCGCCGTCGAACGGCGGGTCATAGCTCACCCAATTGCCATAGCGCGCGACGAGCCATGTCTTGATCGCGGCGGGACTTTCGCCCGCGGCGATCTTGCTCCGCACCTCGTGGCGCATGTCGCCTGCGAGCGGGGCGTCGCTGTCGGCAATCGACTGCCCCTGGCAGACAAGGCAGCGGAGTTCCTCCATCAGCGCCTTGGCCTTCGCTTCCTCGGCGGGATCCTTGAGCTGCTGATAGGCATAGGGCGCAGGCGGCAGGCGGTCTTGGGCGGTGGCGGGCAGGCAAAGACCTGAAAGCAGGACCGCGAGCCCAAAAACCCACGTGCCCCTGCGCAGGCAGGGGCCCATCTCCGGCCCATATGTTATTAAACGAACGGCCGCTCCCGAACGTTTCAGCAGGAGATGGGCCCCTGCCTGCGCAGGGGCACCGCAACGCGTGAACCGCTCCCTCACTTCATCGCCTCCAGCTTCGCCACGATCCCGGGCACCTGATCGGCAAGGATCACGCCCTGGATCTGCTCGCGGATGATGCCCTTGCCGTCGATCAGGAAGGTTTCGGGCACCCCTGACGATCCCAATGCGATCTGGACGCTGCTCTGCATGTCCGACCCGATGCGGTCGAAGGGATTGCCGACCTCGTTCAGGAAGGCCGCGACATCGTCGGGCCGGTCGCGGATCGCGATACCATCGATCGGCACCCCCGCCGCCTTCAGCGCCTCGAGCTGCGGCGCTTCAGCGCGGCACGGGATGCACCAGCTGGCGAATACATTGACCAGCCGCGGCCGGCCATCGGCAAGCTGGCTGCTCTTCAACCCTTCGACTCCCGCCGTGGCCGGCGGCAGGTCGAACAAGGGCATCGGCTTGTCGATCCATTGCGAGCGGATCAGCGTCTCGGCGGGCACGGTCAGCCGATAGATGAAGGCACCGAACAGCAATCCCATGATCGCCAGCGGCACGAACAGGACCCAGCGGTTCTTCATGGTGCGAAACGTTCCTCAGCCTTGCGCGCCCGGCGCGCACGCCAGATCGCGAGCAGTTGCGCCCGCCCCAGCATCGACAGCGCGGCGCCGACCGCGATCAGCGCGCCGCCCAGCCAGATCCACCACACCAGCGGCTTCCACCACAGGCGCAGCTGATACCGGTCGGCGCTGCCATCCTCGCTCGGCACCGGCTGGCCAAGCACAACGTACAATTGCCCGCCGGGCCGCGTCAGTAGCGCCGCCTCGTTGGTTTCGGTCGGCGCGGTGCCCATCAGGCCCGGGAAGGTGCGCGCTTCGGGGCGCAGCGTGAAGGACTGCCCCGATGGGGTCGCGGCGATCAGCGTCCCCTCGATCGCGGTATAGTTCGGCCCGGCAACGGGCTTCACGCCGACGAACTTCACCGCGAAATCAGCGACCTTGACCACCTCGCCCGGCGCCGCGGCGACCAGCCGTTCCTTGATGAACGCACTTTCGGCCCCCATCCCCGCCAGGCATATGGCGACGCCGAAATGCGCGATCACCATGCCCCATGTCGGCAGCGGCGTACGGCGAAGGTTACGGCCCCACAGCGGCGCAAGGCTCGCGACCGCAACGACCCCCGCCACCGTCATGCCGAGCAGCGGCAATAGGCCGACCTTGCCGCCGAACAGGATCAGCCCGAACAGCACCGCCGCCCCCGCAAAGATCGCCAGCGGCAGGCGCGACCACAGCTTTTTCCCGTCATCCTTGCGCCATGCAAGCAAAGGCCCCGCGACCATGACGAGGCACAGGATCAGCGCCAGCGGCCCGGCAACACGATTGTAATAGGGCGGCCCGACCGAAATCTTCTCGCCCATCGCCTCGGCGACGATCGGGTAGAGCGTGCCGAGCAGCACGAGCGCAAGGATCGTCGTCAGCAACAGATTGTTGATCACCAGCGATCCCTCGCGGCTCAGCAGTGCGAATTTCTTCCCCTCGGCGACGCTCCCGGCGCGCAGCGCGAACAGGGACAGCGCCCCGCCGATATAGATTGCCATCAGGACAAGCAGGAAAGTGCCGCGCTCGGGATCGACCGCAAAGCTGTGGACGCTGGTCAGCAGCCCCGACCGCACGATGAAGGTACCGACCATCGACATCGAAAAGCCGATCACCGCCAGCATCACCGTCCACGCCCGCAGCGCGTTGCGCGTCGCCGTCACCGCGACCGAATGGAGCAGCGCCGCCCCCGCCAGCCACGGCACGAGCGACACATTCTCGACCGGATCCCAGAACCACCAGCCGCCCCAGCCGAGTTCATAATAGGCCCAGTAACTGCCCGCGGTGATGCCGAGCGTCAGGAAAATCCAGCTCCCCAGCACCCACGGCCGCATCGCGCGGGCAAAGGCGGGGCCGATCTCGCGCGTGATCAGCGCGCCTACCGCAAAGCTGAACGCGACCGACAGCCCGACATAACCGACGTAAAGCGTCGGCGGATGGAAAGCCAAGCCCGGGTCCTGCAGCAGCGGGTTGAGCCCCTGCCCGTCGGGCGGCGCCACCGGCAGCCGCTTGAACGGGTTCGACGAAAAGAGCAGGAAGGCAAAGAAACCAAGGCTCAGCGCCGCCTGCGCCGCCAACGTCGCAACCAGCGTGTCCTCACGCAGCCGCCGCTCGAAGATCGCCACCAGCGCGCCCGAAATTCCCAGGATCGTCAGCCACAGCAGCATCGACCCTTCATGATTGCCCCACGCCCCCGCCACCTTGAACAGCATCGGCTTCAGGCTGTTGCTGTTGCGCGCGACCAGTTCGACCGACATGTCGGAACGAACGAACAGCGCAATCAGCAAAGCAAAGGCGGCCGTGGTCAGCACGCCCTGCGCAACACTCGCCGGCCGCACGAGGGTAGCGAGGTCCTTCGGCCCGCCGCGCAGGAACAGCGCCCCCGCGACCAGCGACAGGCACGCCAGCGCCGCCGCGATCCACAGCAGGGCCAGGCCGAGTTCGGCGATCATGCTTTGGGCGCCGCCTTCATATCCTTGGGCATCTCGCCCATCTGCGGCGGCATATAGCGCTCGTCATGCTTGGCGAGGATGCGGTCGGCGACGAAAGTCCCGTCGGCGCGCATCCGCCCGTCGGCGACCATGCCCGATTCCTCGCCGAACAGGTCGGGCACGATGCCCTTATATTCGACCGGGACAGACGCCTTGCCGTCGGTCGCGACGAAACGGATCGTCAGGCCATCAGCCTGCCGCACGATGCTGCCCTTGGCGACCATGCCGCCCAGCCGCATCGCTTCGCCGACCTCGGCCTTGCCCGCACTCACTTCGACAGGCGTCCGGAAATAGGCGGCCTCGTCGCGCAGCGCGCTCGCCGCGAGCACGCCCGCGCCGCCGACGCCGGCCAGCGCGACCAGCGCCAGGATCAGTCGCTGATGCTTTGCCTTCATTTGCGGTTCCCGCGCGGCGCCCCGCCGCGCCGACTATCGGCGCGCAGCGCGTCGCTGCGTTTCTCGGCCTTCGCCATCGCCCGCCAACTATACCACAGCACGCCGCCGGTCAGCAGCGCGGTCAGCGCGTAAGCCGCCGCGACATAGGCCCATTGGCCACCCCCGCTGATCACCCCCGTCACGCGTCACGCCCCCTCGTCGTCGGCCAGCCGCCGCAACCGCGCCGCGACGCGGTTGTCGGCGATGATCCGCCGCATCCGCATCAGCACGATGGCGCCGAATAGCAGCGAAAAACCCAGCACGGTCAAGCCCAAAGGCCATAATAGCGCGCCGTCGATGCTCGATCCGCGCAGCGTGATGCTCGGCCCCTGGTGCAGGCTGTTCCACCACACGACGCTGCGGTTGATGATCGGGATGTTGATCGCGCCGACCAGCGCATAGATGGCCGCGCCGCGCGACAGCGTCCCGCCCTGTCTTTGCCCCTCGTCGCCGCTCGTCAGCGCGATGAAGCCCGCATAGAGAAACAGCAGGACCAGCATCGAGGTCATCCGCCCGTCCCATTCCCACCAGGTTCCCCAGGTCGGCTTGCCCCAGATCGATCCGGTGGCAAGGCACAGCGCGGTAAACAGCATCCCCGGCACCGCGATCGCGCGCGCCGCGATCCCCGCCAGCGGATGGCGCCAGACAAGCTGGACCAGCCCGGCGATCGCCAGCGACGTCCAGCCGCCCATGCCGAGCCACGCCGACGGGACATGGACGTACAGGATACGTGCGGTCTCGCCCTGCTTGTAATCGCCTGGCACCTGCGTCAGCCCCGCCCACGCCCCGGCAAGCAACAGCAACAGCCCGACGCCGAGCAGCCATGGCGTCAGCGGCTTGGCAATCGCCAGAAAACGGGTCGGATTCGCATAGGCGTGCATCGGTTCGCGTCCTTAGGGGAGCCGGGCTTGACGGTCCAGCAATTTGCCCGGCGCGACCCGGCGGCGCTTTTGTCGCCGGTGCAAGAGGCAGCGTCAAGGCTTTGCCCGATGCCTGTTCGTGTCCCGGATAAGGAAAGACGGGAAACGGCCGATTGCCGCCATTACCCTTCTCGTCACCCCGGACTTGACCCGGGGTCCCGCTTGACTTCGAAAACTGTTGGCGCACCCAAAAAAGCGGGATCCCGGGTCAAGCCCGGGATGACGAGGAGCGGAGGAAACGGCAAGAATCGGCCGGTTGCGGACGTTCTTCTCCCCTCCCTTTTAGGGAGGGGCTGGGGGTGGGTAGCAGCCGAAGACGGCGTCACCCCTCCGGCCGCGTCCATATCCAGCTTCCGGTCACCGCCGCCGCGGCAACCGGCGCCATCACCCACGGCCATGGCGAAAAAATCGCCGCGAGGACGATGCTGAAAGCAAAGGCCAGCATCGCCGCGATCTTGCCCTTGCGGCTGATCGCGCCCTTCTCGCGCCACGCGACGATATGCGGACCAAAGGTCGGATGTTCGACCAGCCACGCCTCCAGCCGCGGCGACGAACGCGCGAAACAGAAAGCCGCGAGGATCACGAACGGCACCGTCGGCAGCAATGGCAAGACCGCGCCGACCGCGCCAAGCGCGAGCGACAGCCAGCCGCTCACCAGATAGAAATGCCGCTTCATCGAGAGCGACTTAGCGGAATTTGGAACTCACGCCAGCCTACTTAGCGTCGCCCCCGCGAAGGCGGGGGCCGCTGGCCACCTTACATGACCCCGATAGCGGCCCCCGCCTTCGCGGAGGCGACGTAACAGGATCAACCCCGCCCGATCAGCTTCTGCGCCATCCGGTCCGCGACTGCCGATGCCGGCGTCCCGCTCGCCTTGCTCTCGGCCCAGATTTCGGCCAGCCGGCCGGGGATCTGCTCGATACGGCTCTCGACTTCCTCGCGGCTGCCCCCCTGTCCCTTGGTTTGGCCCAGATATTCGAGCGCGACGTTGATGATGCCGCCCGCGTTGATCACATAGTCGGGTGCATAGACGATGCCGCGATCATGGATGCGTTGCCCATCCAGAGCGGTCGCGAGTTGATTGTTCGCCCCGCCCGCGACGATCGGCACGCGCAGTTTCTCGATGCTCGCCTCGGTCAGGATCGCGCCCAAGGCATTGGGGCTCAGCACATCGGCCTCGACCTCCATGATCGCCGCCGAATCGGCGAGATCGGCGCCCAGTTCCTCGGCCAGCGCCTTGGCGCGCGCCAGATTGACGTCGGCGAGGGTCAGCTTGGCGCCCTCGGCCGCCAACCGGCGCGCGACGCCACCGCCGACGCTGCCGACGCCCTGGATCGCGATCCGCACATCCTTCGCGCTGTCGCTGTTCAGCCCCTCGCGAATCGCCGCCTTGATACCCAGATAGACGCCGAGCGCAGTCAGCGGGCCGGGGTCGCCGCCGGCTTCGCCGCTCGCAACAGGAAGCCCGCTGACATGCTTGGTATGCTTCGAAATCTGGACCATGTCGGCATCGGTGATCCCGACATCCTCGGCGGTCACATAAGCGCCGCCCAGCGACTCGACCGCGCGCCCGAACGCCGCAAGCAGTTCGGGGGTTTTCGCACCCTGTTCGTCGGCCAGGATCACGCCCTTGCCGCCGCCCATCGGCAGACCCGCCATTGCATTTTTGTAGCTCATGCCGCGCGACAGGCGCAACGCGTCGGTGATCGCTGCGGCGCGCTGCGGATAATGCCAGTAACGGACGCCGCCCGCGCCGGGGCCGAGGTGGGTCGAATGAACCGCGATAACCGCCGTCAGCCCGCTGTGGCGGTCGCGGAACATGTGGACATGCTCATGATCGTCGAAATCGGCGAAATCCCAGACAGCGGACATGGTCTCATCCTCATGTTAAAAAATTACGTGGCGACGTAATAATCAAACAGGCGCTGCGAGTCACCCCAAAAGCTTCTATGGCTGGAGATAGAGAAAATGGGGCGACCAACGGGGCTCGAACCCGCGACCTCCGGTACCACAAACCGGCGCTCTAACCAACTGAGCTATGGTCGCCACATAAGCGAAGAGCGGCGCACGAAGCACCCTCGACAGCGCGCGGCGAATAGGCGCGCATCCCCCCGCTCGTCAAGCATTGTTCGCACGCGCTTCCCTGCTAAAAAGCGCGCCATGGCTGGACAGGAACATGTCGACATGGCGACCTCGGGCGCCGACCGCACCGCGCAGCGGCTCGCTGCCGTCCCGGGCATCCGCCGCGCGCCGACGCCGAAGCTCGCGCAGTTCATGCTTTCGCGCTTTCTCGACGCCGAAACCTGCGCCGCGCTGATCGCGCAGATCGACCGCGACGTGCGTCCCTCGACGATCGCCGACCCGAATGGCGACGACGCCTTCCGCACCAGCACGACCTGCGACCTCGACCACCGCGATCCGCTGGTGATCGCGGTCAATCACCGCCTCCACGACCTCACCGGCATCCCGCTCGCCTATGGCGAGCCGATGCAGGGTCAGCGCTACGACGTCGGACAGGAATTCAAGGCGCACACCGATTATTTCGACCCGCATGGCAGCGACTGGGAAACCTATTGCGCGGTTCCGGGCCAGCGCAGCTGGACGCTGATGATCTACCTCAACGAACCCGAAGCGGGCGGCGCGACGCGCTTCCTTGCGACCGGCAAGATGCACCAGCCCGAAACGGGCAAGCTGCTGGCGTGGAACAATGTCCACGCCGACGGCACCGCGAACGCCGACACGCTCCACCATGGGATGAAGGTGCGCAAGGGGCGCAAATATATCATCACCAAATGGTTCCGCGAACGGCCGTGGCCGTGGGCGGATGGGGAGCTGGGGTAGCCCATGCAACAAAAACCGTTCGCCCTGAGGAGGGGCTGAGCGAAGTCGAAAGACCCGTCTCGAAGGGCCAAGCGTGACGCCAAGTCCTTCGAGACGCCATTTCGACAAGCTCAATCCTGTCCTGAGCGACTGCCGCAGGCAGGCAGTCGAAGGGGGCTCCTCAGGACGAACGGCATGAAAGGGACTATTTCACCAGCCGGTACTGGAAGTTCAGAGTCAGCGAATTCGCGACCTGACCCGGCTCGACCGGGGTCGCCTTCGCCGAACCGGCGTCCATCGCCATCCGTGCCATCGGCATCGGCGGCTGCGGTCCAAAGCTGCCGCCCTCGCTGATCGAGACCAGCTCGACGCCGCGGAAACCGGCAAGCCGCGCATAATCCTGCGCCTTGGCTTCGGCCGCCTTGATCGCGGTGCCGCGCGCCCCGACGAGCTGCGCGTCGGGATCCTTCATGCCGAACCACGGTCCGTCGACATTGGTGCCGCCCGCAGCGACCAGTGCGTCGAGCAGCGGGCCGATGTCGTCGATCTTGGGCGTCGTCGCGCGGACGCTGTTCGACACCTGATAACCCAGGAAACGCGGCGGCTGGCCATCGGTGCGGTTGTTATAGTCATATTGCGGCGACAGGTTGATGCCGCTCGTCTGGATATCCTCGGCCTTGATCCCGCGCGCCTTGGCGGCGGCGATCAGCTTGTCCATCGCCGCGGCGTTCTGGCGCATCGCTTCGACCGCGGTCGGCGCGGTCGTCGTTACGCCGGCACCGACGGTCGCCTGGTCGGGACGCGAGCGCACTTCTTCGCTGACCGAAAAGGTCAGGATCGGCCCCTGGGTCGTTGCTGCCGTCACCGTCGAACCTCCCTGCTGCGCCAGCGCAGGCGTCGCCGCCATCAGCGCCAGTCCGGTTGCCATGAAGGCAAACATTTGTTTCGTCATTTCATTCTCCTGTGAACCGGGGTTCCGGTGGTTCCAAATCTCCGCCCCGTAACGCAGACGGCGCGGACCCGTTCCGGCCTTTGTGCTGAGCGCGCTTGCATGATGCTGAACGTGTCGGTAGCGCGCCGTTCATCATGGCTGCACCGATTTTATCTTATGAAGGCCTTGGCCTCGTCCAAGGCAGCGGCTGGCTGTTCCAGGATCTCGACATCTATGTCGGCGAACGCGACCGCCTCGCGCTGATCGGGCGCAACGGCGCGGGCAAGACGACCTTGCTCAAATTGCTCGCCGGCCAGATCGACGCCGACAAGGGCAAGCGGGTCATCGTCCCCGGCACGCATGTCGTGATGCTCGAACAGGAACCCGATTTCCGGCCGTTCGCGACCTTGATGGATTTTGCCGTCGCCGCGCCGAATGCACCGGAGGAATATGAAGTCGCCGCGATCGCCGACCAGCTCGGCATCGACATGTCGCGCACCGCCGCGAGCGCATCGGGCGGCGAGCGCCGCCGCGCCGCGCTCGCGAGGGCTTTGGCGCAGAACCCCGACGTGCTGCTGCTCGACGAGCCGACCAACCATCTCGACCTCGCCGCGATCGACTGGCTCGAAAGCTGGCTCGCGCGCTACACCGGCGCCTTCGTCGCGATCAGCCACGACCGCACCTTCCTCACCCGCCTGACGCGCCAGACCTTGTGGCTCGACCGCGGCAGCATCCGTCGCAAGGAAATCGGCTTCGGCGGTTTCGAGGAGTGGAGCGACGCCGTCGCCGCCGAGGAAGCGCGCGCCGCGCAGCGCCTTGATTCGAAACTGCGGCTCGAGGCGCATTGGCTCGAACGCGGCGTCACCGCGCGGCGCAAGCGCAATCAGGGACGGCTCGAGAAACTCAAGGAAATGCGCGCCACCCGCGCCGCGATGATCGGCGGTCCGGGGGTCGCCAAGCTCGGCCTCGCCAACGACGATGTCCGCTCGAAATCGGTGATCGTCGCCGAGGGCGTCTCGAAAAGCTTCGGCGACCGCATCATCATCAAGGGCCTCGATTTCCGCGTCCAGCGCGGCGACCGCATCGGCATCGTCGGCGCCAACGGCGCGGGCAAGTCGACCCTGCTCAAGCTGCTGACCGGCGAAATCCGGCCCGACAGCGGCACGATCACCCTCGCCCCGACGCTCGACGGCATCGTCATCGACCAGCAGCGCAGCCTGCTCTCGCCCGACAAGACCGTCCGCGACATCCTCGCCGACGGCGGCGACTGGGTCGAAGTGCGCGGCGTCAAAAAACATATCCAGGGCTATCTCAAGGAATTCCTGTTCGATCCCGGCGTCATGGAGGCCAGCGTCGGCGCGCTGTCGGGCGGCGAACGCTCGCGCCTCCTCCTCGCGCGCGAATTTGCCCGCGAATCGAACCTGCTCGTCCTCGACGAACCGACCAACGACCTCGACCTCGAAACGCTCGACCTGCTCCAGGAAGTCATCGCCGACTATGCCGGCACCGTGCTGCTCGTCAGCCACGACCGCGACTTCCTCGACCGCACCGTCACCGTCACGCTCGGCCTCGACGGGTCGGGCAAGGTCGATATCGTCGCCGGCGGCTATGCCGACTGGGAAGCCAAGCGGGTGAAGCCGAACACGGCAAAGACCAAGGCGACGACGGCCGCCCCCCCACCCCCGCCGACCGCGCGCAAGAAGCTGAGCTACAAGGACCAGCGCGACTACGACCTGCTTCCCGGCCGGATCGACGAGATCGAAACGGAAATGGCGGGAATCGAGGTCGAACTGTCCGACGGCAGCCTTTTCACGCGCGACCATGGGCGATTTACGGCGCTGACGGCAAAGCTTGATACGCTGCGCGAGGAGAAGGCTACGGCCGAGAATCGCTGGCTGGCGCTGGCCGAAGAGGTTGAGGGGCTGGGATAAGCACAGCCTTGGAGAGACTGCTTTGGGGTGGGAAGCGGATGTTTGGGTCATTCAATCCTCCCTGTCGCGCAGCGATGGGGAGGTGGCAGCCCGGAGGGCTGACGGAGGGGCAATGGCGCGATCTCGCCGCCCCTCCACCATCGCCTGCGGCGACGGTCCCCCTCCCCACGGCTGCGCCGCAGGGAGGATTACTGTCCACTTCCGGCCGCTTCCTACCCTCTTCGTCATCCCGGACTTGATCCGGGATCCACTGCGGCGCTGAAGTCATGGACCCCGGATTAAGTCGAACGAGCCACGCGTCTCGTTCGAGGGTAACGATGATAGATATGTCTGGTTTTAGCCACACCCACCCCCTCACCCCGTCCCGTAAAACCGCGCCAGCCGGTCGAGCGCCAGCCCCAGCACCAGCTTGCCCGACCGCGCGGGCCACCCCAGCCCCTTCTCGGCGCCCCCGATCCCCTCGCCCGCACAGATGACGCGCCAGCAGATATCGGCCAGCCCCGGCCCGGCGGCATCGAGCGCGCCGTGAAAGCGCCGTTGCGCGTCGATCCGCGCCAGCGACGCATCGGATGCGCGCGCGCCGCCGCGGCTCTTTCCCGGCGGCGCGGCGTCCCAGCGCATCGTCACTCGCGCCGCCAGCCCCGCGCGCTCATAATCGGCGCGCAGCCGCTCGCCCGCCCGCAATTGCGCCTCGCTCAGATGCCCGCGCGATGCCAGCCACGCAATCGGACTCTCCGCAACATTGACCGTCACATGCCGCATCACCTGCGGCCGCGTTTTCTCGGGGTCGATCCGGTCGTCGGGGTGGAGGCGGGTTTCGAGGCGGCGTGCGGTCATGCGATTCTCCCTTGCTATACACCAGGCTTGACATCGGGATATTTTGTAGGAAAGAAGAAACCGATTTGGTTATTTGAGGGATTTGCGATGATCAACAGCATCCGCTCCGTCCGCCGCGCCAAGGGCCTGACGCTCGAAGAAGTCGGGCAGCGTTGCGACCCGCCGACCACCGCGCAGACGATCGGCCGCCTCGAAACGGGTACGCGCACGCTGTCGCTCGGCTGGATGAACCGCATTGCCGCGGCGCTTGGCGTCGATGCCGCCGAACTCGTCCAACTGCCGCAAGACACCCAGCTCACGATCACGGCGCTGCTCGGCGCCGAAGGCGCACAGGCACCGACGCGCGTCGAACAGGCGCTGACCGCGCGGCCCGGTGAGGATATGGTCGCCGTCCGCGTCATCTCGTCGATCGGCGATTATCGGGCGGGTGACGAAATCTGGTGCCGCCGCATCGAAGCCGACTGGGGGAGCGCGCTCAACCGCGACCTGCTCGTTCCCCGCCCCGCCGGCCGCTTCTTCTTCGCGCGGCTGCTCAACGTCGATGGCGAAAAGCTCCATCTGCTGCCGCTCGGGACCGGCCAGCGGCAACAGGTCGTCACCAATCCGCCATGGGCGGCGGTGGCCGTGCGACTGCTGCGCAGCCTTTAGAAATGGCGAAATTGCCTCCCCCCACCTTCGTCATCCCGGACTTGATCCGGGATCCAGGCGATGGACGTTGTCATGGACCCCGGATCAAGTCCGGGGTGACGAAAATGGCCATATCCGCAATCGGCCGAAATCTGCCGTTCGCTTACATATCCGCCACTCGACTTGTCATCGCGACGGACAAGTAGAAACGCCGGCATGCCCCCCCTCCGCATCCTCTCCATCGCCACACTCTTCCCCGACGCCGCGCGTCCCAATTTCGGGCTGTTCGTCGAAAAGAGCCTCCGCGCGCTCGCGGCACAACCGGGCATCGAACTCACCATCGCCGCTCCGGTGGGCCTGCCCCCCTTCCCGCTGTCGCTTCACCCGCGCTACCGCGCGCTCCGCAATCTGCCGCGCCAGGAAAAGTGGCACGGCCTGCCCGTCCACCGCCCGCGCTTTCGCCTTCTCCCTCGCGTCGGCGCCCGCTTCAATCCCGCCGCGATCGCCCGCGCGGTCCTGCCGATCGCGCGCGCGGGTGTTTTCGACGTCGTCGACGCGCAATTCTTCTATCCCGACGGCCCCGCCGCGATGCGCGTCGCGGACGCGCTCGGCCTGCCCTTTTCGGCCAAGGCACGCGGCGCCGACATCAGCCATTTCGGCCATGATCCCGCGACGGCACCGCAGCTCCTGGCCGCCGCCAGCCGCGCCGCGGGGCTGCTCGCGGTGTCCGACGCGATGCGGCGCGATATGGCCGCGATCGGTATCGACCCCGGCAAGATCGCGCTCCATTACACCGGCATCGACAGCGCGCGCTTCCATCCCGGCGACCGCGCCGCCGCGCGCGCCGCACTCGGCATGGGGACCGAACCCGCGATCCTCACCGTCGGCGCGCTGATCGCGCGCAAGGGGCAAGCGCTGGTGATCGAGGCGCTACCCGCGCTTCCCGGCGTGCATTACTGGCTCGCCGGCGCGGGCGAGGAAGACGGCCGCTACCGCGCGCTGGCCCAGAAACTGGGTGTTGCATCGCGCGTCCATTTCATGGGTCCGGTGGCGAACGCCGACCTGCCGCAACTTTACCGCGCCGCCGACGCCGTCGTCATGCCGTCAGCCAGCGAAGGTCTCGCCAACGCCTGGGTCGAAGCGCTCGCCTGCGGCACGCCGATCGTCATCAGCGATGCGGGCGGCGCGGGCGAGCTGGTGACATCACCGGTAGCGGGACGGATCGTCGATCGTTCGCCCGGGCCGATTGCCGCAGCGGTGCGCGATATCCTCGACAAGCCGCCCGCACCAGCCAATGTCGCGGCCAGCCTCGGCGGCCGCTTCGACTGGGACCGCAACGGCCGCGAACTCGCCGAACATCTGCGCCGGCTCGCCGGTTCATAGGGTTCGGACCCCGGATACGACGACGCCGGCCCACACGAAGCGGGCCGGCGCCATCCGTTTTCCGAAGCACGCCGGCTTAAACGACCGCGCCGTCGTCCTTGCGTTCGATGCGCTCGCCGCCCTCGATCCCGGCGCTGGTGCGCGGCACGAAGCTGCCCGGACCGACCTTCAGCCACACAAGCACCGGCGTCGACATCAGCACCGACGAATAGCCGCCGATAAACACGCCGAACAGCATCGCTGCGGTGAAGCCGAAAATCACGTCGGGGCCGAAAATCAGCAACATGCCAAGCGCCAGCACCATCGCGACGGTGGTCATCACCGTGCGCGACAGCGTCTCGTTGATGCTGAGGTTCAGGAGCGGGATGATCTCCATCTTGCGATATTTTTTCAGATTCTCGCGAATACGGTCATAAACGACGATGGTGTCGTTGAGCGAATAGCCGACGATCGTCAGCAGCGCTGCGACGCTGTTGAGGTCGAACTGCATCTGCGTCACCGCGAACAGCCCGAAGGTCAACGACACCTCGTGGAAAAGGCGGCCGAGCGCGCCGACGCCGAACTGCCATTCAAAGCGTATCCAGATATAAATCGAAATACCGATGATCGCGAGCCCCAGGCTCAGCGCCCCCGTTCGGATCAGCTCTTCGGACACCTTCCCCGACACGGTTTCGACCGACCCAGTCTTCGCGGTCGGGAACGCCTTCTTGATGCCGGAGACGAGCTGCTGCCCCGCACGTTCGGCGACCGTCTTGTCGCCCTCGGGCAGTGCGGTGCGGATCGATACCGCCTTGTCCGATCCGAATTGCTGGATCGTCGCTTCGCCAAGGCCGATATGACCGACCTTTTCGCGAATCTCGTCGATCGGCGGCATTTCCTGGGTGAATTCGACGCGCACCGACTGGCCGCCGACGAAGTCGACGCCGAAGTTCAGCCCCTTTACCGCGACGAGCGTGATCGACACGGCGACGAGGAAAAAGCTCATGAACGAGGCGAATTTCCGCCAGCGCAGAAAGTCGATATTGGTGTGGTCGGGGACGAGTTTCAGCAAGCGCATGATATCGCCTTCCTCAAATGTTGATCGACGTCGGACGCTTGGTCCGCAGCCAGTGGGCGACGAACATGCGCGTGACGGTCACGGCGGTGAAGACGCTGGTGACGATACCGATGGTCAGCACCACGGCGAAGCCCTTGATCGGGCCCGACCCGAACCAGAACATCAGCGATGCGGCGATGACGTTGGTGACGTTCGCGTCGAAAATCGCGCGGCTCGCCTCCGAATAGCCCAGCTCGACCGCCTGGAACACCTTGCGTCCGCGATGCAATTCCTCGCGTATTCGCTCGTTGATCAGCACGTTCGCGTCGACCGCGGCGCCGATCGTCAGCACGAAGCCCGCGATGCCCGGCAGGGTCAATGTCGCGTTGAACGCCGCCATGGTCGCGATGATCAGGAACACGTTGAACACCAGCCCGACGCACGCATAGACGCCGAAGCGGCCATAAACGACGAGCATCAGCGTCAGCACCGAAACGGTCGCGATGATGCCCGCGATCGCGCCCTTGCGGATCGAATCGGCGCCGAGCTCGGGGGTCACGGTGCGTTCCTCGACGACCGCCATCTTCACCGGCAGTGCGCCCGAACGCAGCGAAATCGCCAGCGCGTTGGCGCTCGCGACGCTGAAGCTCCCCGAAATCTGCGCGCTGCCGCCCAGGATCGGTTCGTTGATCGACGGCGCCGACAGCACCTTGCCGTCGAGGACCATCGCGAAACGCTGGCCGACGCTCTGTGCCGTCACCTTGGCGAAGGTGTTCGACCCGCCCGAATCGAAACGGATCGACACGACCGGCTGGTTCGATTGCTGCTCATAGCTTTGCCGGGCGTCGATCAGCTGTTCGCCGCTGATCATCACCTGGCGGCGCAGGACTTCGAAACGGGCACCGCTGCCCTCGCCTTCGGCATAAGGCACGATCTCGCTGCCCACCGGGACGCGCCCGGCGGCCGCTTCATTCGGGTCGGCATTGGCATCGACCATGCGGAATTCGAGCCGCGCGGTCTTGCCGATCAATTCCTTCAGGGCGGCTGGATCCTGCAGCCCGGGCACCTGGACGACGATGCGGTCCGTACCCTGGCGGATGATCGTCGGTTCGCGCGTGCCGAGCGCGTTGACGCGGCGGTCGATGATGTCGCGCGCCGTGTCCATCGCGTGCGCGACCGCCTGCGTCTGCCCCGCGCCGGTCGGGGTCAGGACGATTCGCGTCGTGTCGACGACATCGATGCGCCAGTCGCGCTGGCCGCTGAGCCCCGCGCCCTGCGTTTCGTTGAACAGCCGGTCGCGCGCATCGTCGAGCTGCGTCTGGTCGCGGACGAGGAAGCTGATCTGGTTGCCCTGCACGCGCAGTTCGCCGATCGCGATATCGTCATCGGGCCCGCGCTCGCCGCGCATCGCGGTGCGCACCGTCTTTTCCATGTTCGCAAGCTGCGTCTTGCGCAGGTCGGCCAGGTCGGCCTCGAGCAGCAAATGGCTGCCGCCGGCCAGGTCGAGCCCCAGGTTGACCTTCGTCTGCGCGATGCCGGGCAGGCTGTCGAAGGTTTTTTGCGGCAGGAAGCTGGGAATGGAAAAGAGGATACCGAGCAGCAGGATGATGCTGATACCGATGGTCTTCCAGCGCGGGAAATCGAGCATAAGGAGGGATCCGGTTGGGCTGGGCGGGCCCGCAAAAGCGGACCGCGCCGCGTCAGTCGTTGGCGGGCTTGCCGCCGGGCTGGAGAACGTCGGCAAGGGTCGATTTCACGACCTTGATCTTCACGCCCTGGGCGATTTCGACATCGACGAAATCATCGTCGACGCGCGTCACCTTGCCGACGATGCCGCCGCCGGTCACGATCTGGTCGCGCGGCTTCACCGCCGCCACCTTGGTGCGATGTTCCTTTGCGCGCACCTGTTGCGGACGGATCAGGAAGAACCAGAAAACGGCGAAGATGAGGAGATAGGGCACCAGCATCAGGAAACCGGCAGCCCCGCCGCCCGATCCGGCCGCCTGGGTCAGAAGCAAATTGGTCGACATGAACGAAAGTCTTTCTGTTTGCAGCATCGCCGCTTCCCCCGGAAACGGCTACGCAAATATGGCGCGGCGCCTATCACGCAGGGGCCGGACGCGCAACCGTGCTGCAACCATCCCCCTTGGCAAGCGCGGCTGAAATGGGGAGGCGGCGCGCCCGATCAAGGGCGCTATACAAACGCACCGCCAATGCAGGGCCTCCGCTTCGACTTTGCTCAGGAGAGCCTTGCATCATCCGCCAACCCGCGCTAGGGGCCTCGCCTGCCCAATCGGGCCGGTCGGGACGTAGCGCAGCCTGGTAGCGCATCACACTGGGGGTGTGGGGGTCGGAGGTTCGAATCCTCTCGTCCCGACCAATTTTCCACCGCAACCTGTGCGGTCTTCGAGGGCGGCCTGTCGAAAGCCCTTCCGGAAAGCGAGCGAACGATGCAGGCAGGCGTGCTGATCGTGATCGCCGCCTTCCTCACCTCGATCCTTTCGGGCGTCTTCGGCATGGCGGGCGGCCTCGTCTTCATGGGCGTGCTCGCCTGGATACTCCCCGTATCGACCGCGCTGGCGCTCCACGGCACGATCCAGTTCGCCTCGAACGCCTGGCGCGCGTTGCTCCACCGGACGCATATCGCCTGGCCCGTGCTGCTCTGGTTCGCGCTCGGCGCCGCGGCCGCAGTCGGCTTCTTCTCGCTCATCGTCTTCGCGCCGACGAAATTCTGCGTCTTCCTCGGCCTCGGTCTGATGCCGATCCTCGTCTGGCTGCCCGAACGCTGGCTGCCGCTCGACGCCGCCAACCGCTGGCACGCGCTCGGCGGCGGCTTCGTCTCGACCGGGATTGCGCTCGTCGCCGGGGTCTCGGGTCCGGTAACCGACATGCTGTTCATCAACACCCGCCTCGGCCGGCACCAGATCGTCGCGACCAAGGCCGTCATGCAGGCGATGGGACACGCCTCGAAGATCATCTTCTACGGCGGCGTGCTGCTCGGCGCGGCGGGACGCGCCGCGATCCCGCTGCCGGCCACCGCGCTCGCCATTACCGCGTCAATGGCGGGAATCATGGTCGGCGGCGTCATTCTTGACCGCATCAGCGACGCGCATTTCCGCGCCAGCCGCCGCTGGCTAATGACGATCATCGGCACGACCTTCCTGTTCCAAGCCATCCACCTCGCCGTCAGCTGAGCATGGCCATGCGGCGCGATCGAACCTAGGAGCGCCTGCATGATGCAATTCGCCCCCGAACTCTTCGCCTTGCTCATCGGCGTCGCCTTTCTCGCCGGGACGGTCGACGCCATGGCGGGCGGCGGCGGTCTCCTCACCATTCCCGCGCTGATGGCTGCGGGCGTGCCGCCGGTTTCGGCGCTGGCAACGAACAAGCTGCAAAGCACGATCGGCACCGGTTCGGCCTTCCTGACCTTCTGGCGCGCGGGCCACGTCGATCTCCGCCGCTTCGCATGGCCCGCGGCGGGCGCTTTTGCCGGCTCGGTGCTCGGCGCCACCGCGGTGCAATATGTCCGCGCCGATTTCCTCGCCGCGCTCGTCCCGCTGCTGCTGATCGCGATGGGCCTGTATTTCCTGCTCGCGCCGCCGATGAGCAGCGTCGATCGCCACGCGCGCGCCGGCCCGTTCGGGCTGACCCTGATCGTCGCGGCGCTCGGTTTCTACGACGGCTTCTTCGGCCCGGGCACGGGATCCTTCATGACGCTGACGCTCGTCGCGCTCGGCGGGCTCGGCCTCGTCCGCGCGATCGGGAATACGAAGTTCCTCAACCTTGCGACCAATGTCGCCGGGCTGCTCGCGATGATCGTCGGCGGCCATGTCCTCTGGCTGCTCGGCCTGTCGATGGCCGCCGCCAATGTGGCGGGCAACCAGCTCGGCGCCCGCCTCGCGATCCGCTTCGGCGGACGCGGGGTGCGGCCGCTGCTCGTCGTCATGTCCTTCGCCCTGACCGCCAAGCTGCTCGCCGACCCCGCCAATCCGCTCTGGACGCTTTTTTAGGGCTGATCTTCGGCCGGCGGCGGCGGTTCCGCACGCGCCTTTTGCTTCGCTTCCAGTTCGGCCTTGTCGACCACGCCATCGCCGTTGCCATCAAGATATTTGATGAAGGCATCAATCTTTTCCGGCGCTGCCAGTTTCGGATCGCCTTGCTGCTGGGCGCGCATTTCCGCCATCTTGGTGATTTCGGCCTTGTCGAGCTTGCCGTCGCCATTGGTGTCGATCATCGCGAACATACGCCCATCATCGTGCGGCGGCTGGGCGGCCGCCATCGCGGGAATCGCCAGCCCGAAACTTGCTGCGATCATCGTCCATTTCTTCATATCATGTCCTTTTGTCTTGCTCGGCACCTTCGCCGGGACGCCCCGGTGCGGACATGGCAGCTTGCATGTCGCAAAACCATGGCAGCGGCTTCGGCTCGTCACGGTTTCAGCACGACCTTGCCCACGACCTCGCGCCGTTCGAGCATCGCAAAGCCTTCGCGCCAGTCAGCGAGGTCGAGCGACGCATGGACATGCGGGCGGATTCGTCCCTCGGCGGCGAGCGCGTCGATCGCCGCGACATTCTCGGCACCGCGCGCGGGGAAGCGGCGGCCATATTCGCCCGCGCGCACCCCGACGACCGAAAAGCCCTTGATCAGCGGCATGTTCACCGACACCTCGGGGATGCGCCCCGACGCGAAACCGATCACCAGCAGCCGGCCGCCAAAGGCGATGCAGCGCGTCGATTCGTCGAAGACATCACCGCCGACGGGGTCGAAGATCACATCGGCCCCCTTCCCGCCCGTCCGTGCCTTCACCGTCTCACGAAACCCCGGCGCGGCATCGATCACCGCATCGGGCGCATAGAGCCGCTCGATCGCCGCCCGCTTCGCCGCGCTGCTCGTCACCGCAATCACCCGCGCGCCCAATGCTTTCGCCAGATCGACCGTCGCCAGCCCGACCCCGCCCGCCGCACCGTGCACCAGCACCCATTCGCCCGGCTCGACCCGCGCGCAGCGGACCAGCGCGACATAGGCGGTGAGGTAGGCGACCGGATAGGCGGCGGCGGCGTCCCAATCCAGCGCCCCGGGCTTCGCGCGCAGCACACCCGCCGGGGCCACGCAATATTCGGCCATCGCCCCGAACCGGTTGCCGCCGACCACCGCGTCGCCGACGCGCCAGTCTCCGGCGCCCGCCCCCACCGCATCGACCTCGCCCGCGAATTCCATTCCCGATACGAAGGGAAGATCGGGCTTCAACTGATATCCGCCGCGCGTCATCAGCAAGTCGGGAAAATTCACCGCCGCCGCGCGCACCCGCACGCGCACTTCGCCCGCCGCGGGTTCGGGAACCGGCAGGTCGGCCAGCGCGGCGCCCGCATGATCCGGCAGCAATTCGCTCACCCGCAACGCCCGCATGGCGAAAATCCTTTCCTACAATATCCCAATATGGTTCGTTTTATCTGCAATGACAAACCAAAGGAGCGAATCATGCCAAGACCCGACCCGTCGACCTCCGACGTCGACACGTTGATTGACGCCGTCATCGACCGCGAAGGCCGATATGTAAACCACCCCGCCGATCGCGGCGGTCCGACCTGCTGGGGGATCACCGAAGCGGTCGCGCGCGCGCAGGGCTATGCCGGCGCCATGCGCGACCTGCCGCGCGCCGACGCCGCGTCGATCTATCGCCGCCTCTATTGGCTGCGTCCCGGCTTCGACAAGGTGGCACTCCGCGCGCCGAAGATTGCCGCCGAACTGTTCGACACCGGCGTCAACATGGGCACCGGCACCGCCGCGGGTTTCCTCCAGCGCGCGCTCAACGCGCTCAATCGCGCCGCACGCGATTATCCCGACATCGCGGTCGACCGCGACGTCGGTCCGCGCACCTTGGCGGCGCTCGATGCCTTCCTGAAAGCGCGCGGCAAGGGCGGCGAAACCGTCCTCCTTCGCGCGATGGAGGCGCTGCAGGGCGAACGCTACATCGCGCTCGCCGAACGCCGCCCCAGCCAGGAGGCCTTCCTCTACGGCTGGCTCGCCAATCGCATTGGCGACGCCTGATCCCCCCCCCCAGGAGAGGGGGATGTAGCGTGACCTTTGTGACCTTCCGACCAACAGGAGACATTGAAATGAGCATTATCGAAGGCCTGATCGGCCCGATCGCCAAGCTGATCGACAAGATCATCCCCGACCCCGAAGCCCGCGACCGCGCCAAGCTCGAGCTCCTCAAAATGGAGGGCAGCCAGGAAATGGAGGCGATCAAGACCCGCATGACCGCAATCGTCGCCGAGGCGGGCAGCGCCGACCCCTGGGCCAGCCGCGCGCGGCCGAGCTTTCTCTATGTGATGTACGCACTCCTGCTCTGGGCGATCCCGATGGGCCTGATCGCCGCCGCGCGCCCCGAAATCGCCAAGGCGATCGCCGAGGGCATGAACGCCTATCTCGCGGGCATCCCCGAACCGCTCTACGCGCTCTTCGGGACGGGGTATCTGGGGTACACGGCGGCGCGGGCGTGGGGGAAAGCCAAGGGGCTCGAGGCATAAACGTCGCCCCTGCGAAGGCAGGGGCCGCTGTCAGCGTGGCGCAAGGCTGCCGGCGGCCCCTGCCTTCGCAGGGGCGACGGTTATTCTTCCACAACCGCCCCCAAATTCGCCAGCGAGCTGTTCAGCCCTTCCACATGATCCTTCGCCGAAATGCCCGGCGGCACGTGATGCGCATCGATCGTCACCAGCGTGCCGCCGCCCTGCCGCGACAGATACCAGTGCATCGCCATCGTCCCCGAAAAGCGCGGATCGTCGGACTCGAATTCGACTTCCCAGACGATCAGCCGCCCGTCGTCGAGCGTCGGAATATAGACCTCGACGACGTCGCTATCGTCATCGCTCTTGGTCTCGACATCGGCGTCATCGAAGGTCAGCCGCATCAGAAAGCCGCCGCCCGCGCGCAGGTCGACATGCTCGAATTCGCCGGTCGCTCCCTCGGGCGGCAACCAGCGCGCCAGCTTGTCGGCACTGGTGAAAGCCGCGAACACATCGACCAGCGGCGCCGAGATCAGCCGTTCGGCATGGTCGGTGCGCCGCGTCTTCTTGGTCGGTTTCAAGCTCGTCGACTTCAGGCGAGCGCGGCTTTGACCGCAGCGACCGCGTCATTCGCCGCGCCGCCGTCGGGGCCACCGCCCTGCGCCATGTCGGGCCGCCCGCCGCCGCCCTGCCCGCCAAGCGCCGCGACCGCCGCCTTGACGAGGTCGACCGCGCTGAGGCTGGCCATCTTGTCGTCGGTCACCCCGACCGCAACCGAAGCGCGCCCGTCGTTGACCGCGACAAGCATCGCGACACCACTACCGACCTGCTTCTTCAGCCCGTCGACCGTGCCGCGCAGCTCCTTGGGATCAAGCCCTTCGACGACCTGCGCCAGAAAGGCGACATCGCCGACCTGCTCGACGGCCGGCCCTGCCGCCGCGCCGCCGCTTCCGCCGCCCCCAGCCCCGCCAAGCGCGATCGCCTTCTTGGCGTCGGCCAGCTCGCGCTCGACCTTCTTGAGCTGTTCGGCGAGCGCCGCGACGCGCGCCGGCACCTCATCGGGCGAGGTCTTGAGCGCCGCAGCCGCGGCCTTCAACGCCTCGTCGCGGCCATTCAGCCACTGGCGCGCCGCGTCGCCTGTCAGCGCCTCGATACGCCGCACGCCCGACGACACTGCGCTTTCGCTGATGATCTTGAACAAGGCGATATCGCCAAGCGCGCGCACATGCGTGCCGCCGCACAGCTCGACAGAATAGTTGCGCTCGTCGGCCTTGCCCATGCTCAGCACGCGCACCTCGTCGCCATATTTCTCGCCGAACAGCGCCAGCGCGCCCGCCGCGACGGCATCGTCGGGGGTCATCAGCCGCGTCGTCACCGCCTCATTGCCGCGGATCTGCGCATTCACCTCCGCCTCGACGTCGGCGATTTCCTCGGCGCTCAGCGCCTTGGGGTGCGAGAAGTCGAAGCGGAAACGATCCTCGGCGACCAGGCTGCCCTTCTGCGTCACATGTCCGCCCAGCCGGTTACGCAGCGCCGCGTGCAGCAAGTGGGTCGCGCTATGATTGGCGCGAATGCGGTCGCGCCGCGCGGCATCGACGGTCAGTTGCACCGCGTCGCCGACCTTCAGGCTTCCCGCCTCCAGCTTGGCATGATGCGCGTGCAGGCGGCCGAGCGGTTTGCCGGTGTCGCTGACCGACGCTTTCGCGCCTTCCAGCGTCGCGATCGTTCCCGCGTCGCCCATCTGGCCGCCGCTTTCGCCATAGAAGGGCGTCTGGTTGGTCAGCACGACCAGTTCGTCGCCCGCCTTCGCCTCACTTACCTGCACGCCGTCCTTGACCAGCGCGATCACCGTGCCCTCGCCCGTCGTCGCCCCATAGCCGGTGAATTCGGTGCTCCCGTTCGTCTCGGCCAGGTCGAACCAGATTTCCTCCGACGCCTTCTGCCCGCTCCCCTTCCACGCCGCGCGCGCCGCCGCTTTCTGCTGCGCCATCGCGGTATCGAAGCCGCCACGATCGACAGTGATGCCCTGCAGACGCAGCGCATCCTCGGTCAGGTCATAGGGGAAGCCATAGGTGTCGTAGAGCTTGAACGCGACGTCGCCCGCGAGCGTCGCGCCTTCGCCCATGCCGACGGTCGCTTCGTCGAGCAGCCGCAGCCCTTTGTCGAGCGTCTGGCGGAACTTCGTTTCCTCGCGCTCCAGCGTCTCGGCGATCAGCGGCTGGGCACGGATCAGCTCGGGATAGGCGGCGCCCATCTCGGCGGTCAGCGACGGCAGCAGCCGGTACATCAGCGGATCCTTGGCGCCAAGCAGGTGCGCGTGGCGCATCGCGCGACGCATGATCCGGCGCAGCACATAACCGCGGCCCTCGTTCGACGGCAGCACGCCGTCGGCGATCAGAAAGCTCGACGCACGCAAATGATCGGCGATCACCCGGTGGCTCGCCTTGTGCGCTTCGTCGGCCTGGACCCCGGTAAGGTCGACCGACGCCGCGATCAGCGCCTTGAACGTGTCGGTATCGTAATTGTCGGGAACGCCCTGCAACACCGCCGCGACGCGCTCCAGCCCCATGCCGGTGTCGATGCTCGGCCGCGGCAGGTCGATGCGATCGCCCGGCCCGCGCTGGTCATATTGCATGAACACGAGGTTCCAGATTTCGACGAAGCGGTCGCCATCCTCTTCCGGCGATCCCGGCGGGCCGCCCCAGATATGGTCGCCATGGTCATAGAAGATTTCGCTGCACGGCCCGCACGGTCCGGTATCGCCCATCGACCAGAAATTGTCGTTCGTCGCGATGCGGATGATGCGCTCTTCGGGCAAGCCGGCGATCTTCTTCCACAGGTCGAACGCCTCGTCGTCGGTGTGATAGACGGTCGCGGTCAGCTTCTCGGGGCTCAGCCCCCAGGTCTTGGTGATCAGCGTCCACGCATGGTGGATCGCCTCATCCTTGAAATAATCACCGAAGGAGAAATTCCCCATCATTTCAAAGAACGTATGGTGCCGCGCGGTGAAGCCGACATTGTCGAGGTCGTTGTGCTTGCCGCCCGCCCGCACGCATTTCTGCGCCGACACCGCGGTCTTATAGGGCCGCGATTCCAGACCGGTGAAGACATTCTTGAACGGCACCATGCCCGCGTTGACGAACATCAGCGTCGGGTCGTTGTATGGCACCAGCGGCGCCGACGGTTCGATATGGTGGCCTGCCCCGGCGAAATAGTCGAGGAACGAGCGGCGAATGTCATTGGTCGATGTCATGCCCGCGATCTAGTGCGGGAACGCGCGTTTCTCAAGCATCATGCGCATGCTGCGTGCGCCGGGCGGCGCGCGTCATCGCTGGCACAGGCGCTCAAGCTCGGCGTCGCTCATGCCCTCATCGTCGACCAGCGTCTGCGACAGGTAGCGAACATCATATTGAGACATACGATATTCGCCGTCGCGCACCCGTTGCACCAGCACGCCGCCGCAGGTTCCGGCGATGCCGGGATGATTGTCGATGACGCTGAAAAAGGCATAGGCCCCCGGGTAGGCGGCATCGGGCGGATTGTTGAGCCAGTCTTCCAATTTCGGGCTAAACTCGCCGTCGCCCATCTGGTAACGCTTGGCCTCGTCGCTGAACGTCTTCATCTCCGCCTCGGTCGTCTCCAGCATCGGATCCATCATCGACACCAGAATCTTCGCATTGCCCGCGTCGAGATTGTCGAAAAAGCGCGTGACGAAGCGGTTTACCGCCGCGGTTTCCGCTGCGCTCGCTTTCCAGTCGGCGGCAACCGGCTTGTAGGGGTCGGTCGCGGGGTCAAAACAGGAAAAGCCCTGGTGGAATTTCTCGAGGATCGTGACGCCGCGCGACGGGTCGATCATATTGTCGAAATAAAAGCGGCCGAAGCGTACGCTTTGCCGGCCACAGCGCTCGCTGGCGATCGCCTGGATGCGCTTGATCACCGGGTCATATTGATCGGGATCGATCCTCGCGACCTTGGCGGCATAGCCACGCCCCGGAACCACCTCGATCCGAATCTCGGGTACGGGCTGCGCGGCCGCCAGCAGCGCGGCAAGAAACATCATCGACATGGCGCAATACCCCCCGGCATCCTCGGCGCCGGCGGTCAAATCCGGGCAGCGCGTCGGCTCGACCTATCGTGCGAACCGAAGCGCCGCGATGCAACCCAAATTTATTTCGGCAGGTCAGAAATCCGTGGCGATGCCCTTCCCCAGATAGCAGGGCAATTGGCGCAGCACGTCGGCCTTGGGGACGCCGTCTTCCATCATCGCGGCCGGCACCTCGGACGTATCGGTGCGCACCACGGCCCAGTCGGACCCCGGCGCGCTGCGATGGACGCTGACATAGCCGCAATCCATCGTGCCATCCTTGCGATCGCCGCGGAAATCGAATGCCGCGTACAGACCGGGCGGCTGCCCGGCCGGATCGGCATACCAGCTAAGACGCAGGATGCGGATCATTCCGTCGGCCCACAGCCCCGGGCGCTTGCGCAGGTTCATTTCCCATTCGAGCCGCGGGTTCGATGCCTGATACGACAGGCGCAGCATTGCATAGGCGGCCTCATAATCGCGTTTCGCCAGCGCCATCGTATAGGTCGCGAACCGGTCGATCGCCCCTTCCTCATCGCCCGGCGACGGTTTGAAGGTGACGCCTTCGGGGACGATGATCTCGCGCTCGACTTCGGGAGCAAGCGCCGGCGGTGCGGCAAACGCGACCGGCGCACCGACAAGCAGGACGGCCGCTACCAGCAGGAAGCGGCCGTATGCCGGGCAATCAATAGCCATAATAGGCGCCGCCCTTTTCGCGCGCCCGCTGCCATGCGGGGCGGACATGGCACGCGTTCACGAACGCCGCCAGTTTGGGATAGCGCGGCGCCACGCCCTGCATCACCGCGATCTCGGCGGGGAAGCTCAGCATGATATCGGCCGCCGACAGGCTGTCGCCGATGAAATGGCCATTGTCGCCGACGCGGCTTTCCATGAAGGCGAAATGCGCGTCGAGTTGCTGCGCGATCCGCGGTTCGAGCGGTGCCGCCGCCTCGCCGAGCCGCGCAGTGTAGATGCGCAGCAGGATGGGCGTCATCGCCGACCCTTCGGCGAAATGCAGCCATTCGAGGTGGCTGACATGATCGTCACTTCCGCGCTCGGGGACCAGATGAGCGCCGCCATGGCGCTCGCAAAGATATTCGGTGATCGCCCCCGATTCGATGATCACGCGGCCCCTTCCGTCGGCGGCGGAATCGTCGAGCTCCTCGATCAGGGGCGATTTGCCGAGCGGATGCACCGCCAGCAGTTCGGGCGGCGCGAGGTTGGTTGTCTGGTCACGGTCGTAAAATTTGATCTCGTACGGCGCGCCGATCTCCTCAAGCAGCCACAGGATGCGCTGCGAGCGGCTGTTGTTCAGATGGTGGACGATCAGGCTCATGGCGCTCTCCTTTGCAGATCAGGGTCGATAGGTGCCGTTGCGGTCGATCAGCGCCGCAAGTTCGCGCACCAGCTTGGCACCGGCGATGGCCGTGACGCCGCCGATGTCGCGGCCGGGATGATGCTCGACGATGTCGGCACCAATGATCGGCGCGGTCTGCTTGTGCAGCACCGCCAGCATTTCGCGCACCGTCAGGCCGCCAGGTTCGGGGTGTGCCACGCCCGGCGCCGCCGAGGGATCGAGCCCGTCGAGGTCGATCGAGATGTAGAGTGGACCGGCCAATACCGGCACCCGATCGGCCGTGAAGTCCGTCATCGGGACGATTTCGACCCCGAAACGCACGGCCTGCTCGCGGCAATGGCGATTCAAGGTGCGAATGCCCACCTGCACCAGCCGCGCGGCGTGGCCCGCCTCGCAGATACGGGCGAAGGGCGAGGCATGGCTGCGCGGATTGCCGCCGAAATCGTCATAGAGATCGGGATGCGCGTCGAAATGAAGGATGTTCAGCGGCCCGAAGCAATGAGCCGCCGCCTCGACCAGCGGAAAGGTCACCGCATGGTCGCCGCCAAGCGCAAGCGGGATTTCACCATCTTCGTGCAATATCGCGACATGGCGGCGGATCGCGGCATCGTCACGCGGCGTGTCTTCGCCGAGCGGCAGGTCGCCGTCATCGGCAAAGGCGATATCGACGCCGATCTCGGGTCCGAGTTCGCTCGCCAGATTGCCGCGGTCGCTGCGTAGCGCGGCGCGGATCGCCGCAGGACCAGCCGCCGCACCGCGTTCGAAGCTGCTGTTGATGTCGGTGGGCAGGCCGAAAAGGCGGATCGCGGGCATCCGCCGCTTGTAGCTGTTGATGGAGACCGCGCAAGAACAACGATCGGAACCAACGGCCGGCGCATCTGCCCTTAACTTGTCAAACTTGTCACCTGACTATCAACAAAACAGACACTTAGGAGGCCGATCCCTATCGATGGCGGGCGGGCCCACCTGCGGGGAGAGAGCAGGGGCAAGGGGCTGGTGGCCCGCCGCCGTTCGCCATCCGGTCCGCACAGGCGAACCGGACGGAAACGCATCAATTTTCGTCGTCACCCTCGTCGTCGGGGCCCGCCATCATTTCCTCGGCCACCGCCTCGGTCCGGCCGCGGATCGCGGTTTCGAGTCGATCCATCAGCTCCGGATTGTCCTTGAGGAAGGTTTTCGAATTCTCGCGGCCCTGGCCGATGCGGATCGAATCATAGCTGAACCAGGCACCCGATTTCTCGACAATGCCGGCCTTGACGCCCAGGTCGAGGATCTCGCCGATCTTCGAAATCCCCTGCCCGTACATGATGTCGAATTCGACCTGCTTGAACGGCGGCGCGACCTTGTTCTTCACCACCTTTACGCGGGTGGTGTTGCCGACGATCTCGTCGCCATTCTTGATCTGGCCGGTGCGGCGGATGTCGAGGCGGACCGAGGCGTAGAATTTGAGCGCGTTGCCGCCGGTCGTCGTTTCGGGGTTGCCGTACATCACGCCGATCTTCATGCGCAGCTGGTTGATGAAGATCACCATGCAGCGCGAACGGCTGATCGAACCGGTGAGCTTGCGCAGCGACTGCGACATCAGGCGCGCCTGCAGGCCGACATGGCTGTCGCCCATCTCGCCTTCGATTTCGGCGCGCGGGACGAGCGCGGCAACCGAGTCGACGACGAGCACGTCGATCGCGTTCGAGCGCACGAGCGTGTCGACGATTTCGAGCGCCTGCTCACCCGTGTCGGGCTGCGATACGATCAGTTCGTCGATATTGACGCCGAGCTTGCGGGCATAGACGGGGTCGAGCGCATGTTCGGCATCGACGAAGGCGACGGTGCCGCCGGTCTTCTGTGCTTCCGCCAGCGTGTGCAGCGCCAGGGTGGTCTTGCCCGAGCTTTCGGGACCATAGATTTCGATAACGCGCCCACGCGGCAGGCCACCGACTCCAAGCGCGATATCGAGGCCAAGCGACCCGGTCGAGATCGCCTCGACCTGCATTGCTTCCTTCGAGCCCAGTTTCATTACCGAGCCTTTGCCGAATGCGCGATCGATTTGCGCGAGCGCGGCGTCGAGCGCCTTCTGCCTGTCCGTTCCGTTCACTGATTTCCCCGATTCGACGAGTGACAATTGTCCGGCCATGACCGTCCCTTTCCTGCTCTAAAGCGACGGCAAGGCCACCGCAACGCCGAACCTGTGTGCCACATTTGTTCCTTTGGAACAAGTAGGGAACAAAAGAAAAATGAGGTGCCAGAATCGGCGGTTATCCGGGGAAGAATCCGTTCAGCACTGTTTCTATCTCGCTGATCCTGAACGGCTTGGTCACCAGCTTGCGATGCGCATGCGCCGGCGGAATGACATCGCCGCCGCCAGTGGTAAAGGCGAAGGGGATGCCATGTGCAGCGAGCGCGTCGGCGACCGGCCAGCCTTTTTCATCACCGAGGTTGATGTCGACAAGCGCCCCCGCGACCGGCTCGGCCCCGATGATCGCCAGCGCCTCCTGATTCGAGGTCGCCTGCGCCGGCTCGGGAAAGCCGAGCGCGTCGAACATGTCGACGAGCATCATGCCGATCAGCACATCGTCCTCGACGAGCAGGATACGCCGATTATCCAGCATCGGACACCCGATGCGCCGCCTCGTCGAGCGCCGCCGACACGGCTTCGGTCAACTGCGCGACCGAGAAAGGTTTGGGAAGAAAGGCCACGTCATCAATATCGATCGACTGGCGCAATTGTTCCTCGGCATAGCCCGACATGAACAATATCGGCAGCGTGGGACGTTTCGCGCGCATGGCACGGGCCATCGCGGGCCCGTCCATCGTCGGCATCACGACGTCGCTGACGATCAGGTCGATCTTGTCCATCTGCCCGAAACGCTCGAGCCCTTCCTCGCCCTGCGATGCGGTGACGACGGTATAGCCCGCCCGCACCAGCGCGCGCTCGGCGACCGCGCGGACCATATCCTCGTCCTCGACGAGCAGGATCGTTCCCGTTCCCCATTGGCTCTTCTTCGGCTTGGGCGGCGGCGCCGCGACTACCGGCACCTCGCCGTCGGCGCGATGGACGGGCAGATAGATGGTGAAGCTGGTCCCCTGCCCCGGCTTGCTGTCGGCGAAGATGAAACCCGCCGACTGCTTGATGATGCCATAGACCGTCGACAGGCCAAGCCCGGTCCCTTTGCCGACATCCTTGGTCGTGAAAAAGGGTTCGAAAATCTTGGGGAGCACATCGGCAGAGATGCCGGTGCCGGTGTCGCTGACCTTGAGCGCGCTATAGTCGGCGGGCGGCATGATCTCGCTGCCCATCTGCCGCGCCTCGGCCGACGAGATCGGATAGGTTTCGATCGTCAGCGTGCCGCCGCCAGCCATCGCGTCGCGTGCGTTGACCGCGAGGTTGATGATCACCTGTTCGAGCTGTCCCGGGTCGGCGCGCACCGCACCGAGCCCGCGTCCGTGATGCACCGACAGCGTCACCGTATCGCCGATCAGCCGCTTGAGCAGGTGCGATACTTCCGAAATCACGTCGGGCAGCTGCAAGATCTGCGGCCGCAACGTCTGCTGCCGCGAAAAGGCGAGCAGCTGCCGCGTCAGGCTGGCGGCACGGTTGGCGTTGCTGCGAATCTGCTGGATATCGTCATAATCGCTGTCGCCCGGCGTGTGGCGCATCAGCATGAGGTCGCAGGCGCCGAGCACCGCGGTCAGGATGTTGTTGAAATCATGCGCGACACCGCCCGCAAGCTGGCCCACCGCCTGCATTTTCGACGCCTGCGCAACCTGGCGCTTCAGCCGCGACTCCTCGCTCGAATCCTTGAGGCTGAGCAGCACCGCCGCCTCGCCGAGTCCGCGCACCCCGACGACGCGCATCGACACCGGCTCGTCGCTCTGCCCAGCAAGCCGGATCGACAGGTCGCCGCCGACCTGCTGCCCGCTGCTGTGACGGCGGATCATGTCGGCGAGCGGCCCCTTGTCTTCGCCCACCACCAGGTCGCCGGGGTAGCGCGGCGTCCGGCCGTCGGCGAGCCCCGCCGCGCGCCCGAACGCGCGGTTCATATAGAGGAAGCGCCCATCGCGATCGACCATCGCCAGCCCGAACGGCAACAGCGACAGCAAGGTTTCGACATAGCTTTGTGCGGTGCCGCGATCGGTCGGCCCCATTTCCTCGTCGAGCATCGCGAGCAGCATCGGTGTATGATTGTCGGCGGGTGCGAGCGGGATCTGGAGCATGCGCACGGGCGTCGCGCGATCACCCTCGCGCGCGAAATAAAGCGAGCCGCCGTCGTCGAGCCGCAGCATCGGCGCGACGTCGCGCCCGGCATAGTGGGAAGCATCCCCTTCGCCCAATGCGCGGAGCAGGAAGGCCTGGTTCGCGACGCGAAGCCGCCCCTCGGCACTGACGAGCGCGGTCATCACCCCGGCCTGTCCCAGCGTCCGCCCCGCCGGCCCGTCGAGATGGCGGACAATTTCGGATGCGAGGTCGAGCCGTTCGAGAGCCGAAAAGCGCCATACGAGATAATCCTCGGCCTGCCCCGTACGCGCCACCTGCGCGCGCAATTGCAGCGGCCCGACCGCGAGGTCGTCGACGCGGCCCTCGCCGTCGCGCCACGCAGCGCGTCCGGCATTTTTGAGCAGTTCGGGGCCGCGCCCATCGAGCGGCAGCCCCGGCGGCGTGATGAAGCCGCCGAACCAGGTGGCGAACAGGTCGTTGGCGCAGACGAGCCGGCCGCCCCGGTCGGTCACCGCCACCGCGACATCGTCGTGATTGACCGCCTGCCGCAGCATCGTCCAGTCGGGCAACGCTGCTTCACCTGCCATGGCGGCAGGAAAAAGCCGCCGGGCAAGAAGCACGCCGCCTGCGGCCATCGCAAGGCCAGCCAAGAAACCGGCAGTCAATATGCCGTCGCGCGTCGCCCAGAACAGCAAGGCGACCGACAACAGCCCCAGCCCGCCGAGCGCCGCATAGTCGGTACGCGACAGCGTCGGCGGGGCCAGCATCGATCCCCCGGGGCCCGCCCCCCTGCTGAAATCTTCCTCAGCGGCAGGCAGGCTTTGCGCGGTCAATGACAGTCTTTCCTATTGGCGCGTTACCAGATGCGGACGCGGTCTTTCGGCGCCAGATACAGCTTCTGGCCTTCCTTGACGTTATAGGCCTTATACCAAGGGTCAAGGTTGCGCGAGACCCAAGACCGCTGAATCGACGGCGAATGGGGATCGGTGGTGATCCGCTGCGACAGATTCTGTTCGCGATAGTTGCGCCGCCACACCTGCGCCCAACCGAGGAAGAAGCGCTGGTCGCCGGTCAGGCCGCCCAACACCGGCGCCTCCTTGCCGCCCAGCGACTTTTTATAGGCATCGTAGGCGATCGTCAGGCCGGCGAGGTCGCCGATATTCTCACCCAGCGTGAAAGTGCCGTCCAGCTTTTCGCCGGGCAGCACTTCATAGGCGTCATATTGCGCGACGAGTGCCTTGCCCGCGGCTTCGAACGCCGCGACGTCGGCGGGGGTCCACCAGTCGGCGAGCTTGCCGGTCTCGTCATATTTCGCGCCCTGATCGTCGAAATGATGGCTGATTTCGTGGCCGATGACCGCACCGATGCCGCCATAGTTGATCGCCGCGTCGGCCTTCGGATCGAAGAAAGGCGGCTGAAGGATCGCGGCCGGGAAAACGATCTCGTTCATACCGAAATTTGCGTAGGCGTTGACCTCCATCGGGGTCATCCCCCACTCCCAGCGCCGGATCGGGCCGCCGAGGCGGCCGATATTGTCGTCATGCGCGAACTGGTTCGAACGCAGCGAATTGCCGAACAGGTCGTCGGCCTTGATCTCCAGCTTGCCATAATCCTTCCAGCGGTCGGGATAGCCGATCTTGGTGGTAAAATTGGCGAGCTTCTTTTTCGCCTTCACCTTGGTTGCGGGCTGCATCCACGTCAGGTTGCCGATGCGCGTGTCGAGCGCCGCGAGGACATTCTTGACGAGGCCGTCCATCGCCGCCTTGGTTTCGGGCGGAAAATATTTGGCGACATAATCCTGGCCGACCGCCTCGCCCAGATTGCCGGTGGTGAAATCGACGGCGCGCTTCCAGCGCTCCTGCATCTGAGGCGTGCCCGACAGCGCGGTGCCGTAGAAGGCGAAGGCTTCCTGCGCGACCGCATCGGGCAGGACGTCCGAGAAACCGTCGAGGCTGCGGACGATCAATATGTCGCGGATGACGCCGATCGGCGCGTCGGCGAGCAGCTTCGCCTCGCCGGTGAAGGCGCTCGGCTGCGCAACCAGCAACGCGTTTTCCTTGACCCCGACGCCGCGGATGAAGGTCGTCCAGTCGAAGCCCGGCGCACTCTGCGCGAGTTGGCCAATCGTCATCTTGTTATAGACCTTGACCGCATCGCTGCTGTCATTCTTGTCCCAATGGACCGTCGCGATCTGCTTTTCGAACGCATAGATCGCCTGTGCCCGCGCCGCGGCATCCTTTTCGCCTGCCAGCGTCAGGACATTTTCGAGATGCTTGACATAGGCCGCCTGCAGCTTCGCATTGCGCTCGCCGTCCTTCAGGTAGAAATCGCGGTCGGGCATGCCGATGCCGCCCTGCCCCATCGAATAGATATAGACGTCGGGGTTCTTGTCGTCCTGGCCGACATAGCCGCCGAAGAAGTGCGAGACACCGCTGCGGTCGGCTTCGGCAAGCAGCGCGGCGAGCCCCGCCTTGTCGACGCTGCGGATCTTGTTCAACCACGGCTGGATCGGCGCGAGCCCCTTGGCCTCGACCGCCGCGGAATCGAGATAGGAGGCGTAGGCGCGGCCGATCATGCTGTTCGGGTCGCCCTTTGCCGCTTCGAGGATTTCCTGGGTCCGCTTTTGCGACAGGTCGCCAAGCGCGGTGAACATGCCATAGTTCGATTTGTCGGCCGGGATCTGGGTATTCTTCGCCCAGGTGCCGTTGGCAAAGGCATAGAAATCGTCGCCCGGCTGGACGCTCTTGTCCATGCCTGTCGTGTCAAAACCGAAATCGCCGATTTCAGGCTTGGCAGCAGTTTGGGCGGCGGGTGCGGTGGCGGTGGTTTCCTGCGCCATCGCCGGCAACGCGCCGAGCAGAAACGCGCCCAGCGCGGCAGTCGCCATCAGGCGCGAAGACGAATTGAGAGAGGTCATAGCATTCCCCGGATTTCAAGACAGAGCAGAGGATCGGCCCGCGGGTGCGGGACGATATTTAGCGATAGACCTGCTATACCCCTGCGCTGCGGCGGTTCAACCGGGGGGCGTGTCGCTCGTCGATGGCTCAAGTCGTTTGTCGCGCGCACGGCGAATCTTTTGCCGCCAGCGCAGGCGAATCCAGCTGTCCCAGATCACCGAGGCGAGAATATAACCGACGATCGCCGAAACCACCGAAATGACGAACAGCCCGGCCAGGCCGCCAAGCAACGCGGTCCCCGCGTTGGCGGTGAACCAATGCCACCATTCGACGAGCGAGGCCCCCTCGTCGTAAAGGATGTAGAGGTTCGACACATTGGTGTGCATGCCGAACAGCGCGCTGCCCAGCCACACCGATGCCGCGAGGATCAGCGGGGTGGTGACCGGGTTGGACAGGAAGGTCATCGCGGCCCCGATCGGGATATTCGCGCGAAACGGCAGCGCCAGCAGCGCGACGCCCAATATCTGCACGCCGGGAATCAGGAAAAAAATGCCGACGAACAGCCCCAGCGCGGTCCCGCGACGCACCGACGTACGGGTAAAGCGCCACAAATGGCTGTGCGCGACGCGGTGCGCGAACGGCTTGATAAAGCGGCTTTCCAGCAATTCCTCGCGGTTCGGCGAATTGCGCCGGATCCAGTTCATCAGGCCGGTTTCAGATTGGACGCGGCGCGATTTGATCTTTTTCATCTCGCTCATCCGCGGTCTTTCATCAGTCTTTGCTTGTCGCGCTTCCAGTCGCGTTCCTTGATCGACTCCCGCTTGTCATGCGCCTTCTTGCCCTTGGCGAGGGCAAGTTCGACCTTGGCGCGGCCGCGGCTGTTGAAATAGACCGAAAGCGGGACGAGCGTCATGCCCTGCCGCGCGACGCCGGCGTACATCTTGTTGATTTCGCGGCCGCTGAGCAACAGCTTGCGCGGACGCTTGGGTTCGTGATTGTGGCGGTTGCCATGGCTGAATTCGGGGATGTTGCTGTTGATCAGCCACACCTCGTTGCCCTTCACCTCGGCATAGCTTTCGGCGATCGTGCCCTCACCGAAGCGCAGCGATTTGACCTCGGTGCCCTGCAACGCGATCCCCGCCTCGAACACCTGTTCGATGGCAAAGTCGAAGCGCGCGCGCCGGTTCTCGGCGACGACCTTCTTCTTGTCGAATTCTGCGGCGGACTGGGGACGGGCCATTTCGAAACCTAGAGAACTCCCGCCGCGGACAGTGCGGCATCGACGGCTTTCCGCGATGCGTCGGACGCCGGGATGATAGGTAGGCGCACTTCGGGCGAAAACCAGTCGTGGACGCGCGACAGCGCATATTTGGCGGGCCCGGGCGACGCATCGGAGAACATCGCCTTGTGCAGGTCGAACAACCGGTCGTGCAATTGCAGCGCTTTCGCCCAGTCATCCGCGGCGCAGGCGGCCGCGAAGTCGGCGCACAGGCGCGGCGCGACGTTGGCGGTGACCGAGATGCAGCCGGCGCCGCCCATCACCGCATGCGGCAGCCACAGATCGTCATTGCCGCTGAGCTGGCAGAAATCCACGCCCGCACCCGCACGATGCATCGTCACGCGCGCCAGATCGCCGCTCGCATCCTTGATCGCGACAACCGACGGCATTTCGGCAAGCTTGCACATCGTCTCGGCGCTGATGTCGGCGACGGTGCGGCCGGGAACATTATAGACGACGATCGGCAGGTCGCACGCATCGGCGAGCGCCTTGAAATGCGCGAGCATGCCGTCCTGCGTCGGCCGGTTGTAATAGGGTGCGACGACCAGCGCCGCCGCCGCGCCCGCCGCCTGTGCATGGCGCATGTGGCGGATCGCGGTCGCGGTATCGTTCGATCCGCAGCCGGCGATCACCGGAACACGGCCCGCCGCCGCTTCGATGCAGCAGTCGATGACGCGATAATGTTCCTCGAAGCCCAGCGTCGGGCTTTCGCCGGTCGTGCCGCACGGCACCAGCGCGCTCGTTCCCTCGTCGATCTGCCATTCGACCAGCCGTTTGAAGGCCGGCGCGTCGAACGCTCCGTCGCGAAATGGCGTCACCAAGGCGGGAATCGAACCCGAAAACATGCTCCGCTCCTTTACAAAAACCGGCCCGCGACCGATAGGAATCTCAGGCGCGCCGCCTAATGGACGCCTATTCAGCGCCCCGCAAGGAGTTTGGCATTAATATGGCGTCCATGATTTCGCTGTCCCATATTTCCCGCCTCGCGCTCGCCGCGGCTCTTCTCATTCCTACCGCTGCCACGGCCAGCGAACTGACCCCCGAACAAATGGCCTGGTACCGCGCCCAGATGGGGCTCGCCTCGGCATCGGGGCCGCCGCCGTCGAGCAGTTCGGTCGGCGACGCGGTGATGGAATGGCGGCGGCTGACGGCGAACACCGGCGCCTCCTTCGACCAGCTTTCGCGCTTCCTGATGGCGAACAAGGGCTGGCCCGACGCCGACAAGATGCGTGGCCGCGCCGAAAAGGCGATCGCGCTCGACAGCTTCGACCCTGCGCGCACGCTCGCCTATTTCGCCGCCTACCCGCCGCAGACCGCGAGCGGCAACCTGCGCATGGCGCTCGCGCTCAACGCCACCGGGCGCCGCGACGAGGCCAACGCCGCGGTCCGTCGCGCGTGGACGAGCGGGACGCTCGACGATTATGAAACGAGCCGGGTGCTGAGCTTCTTCCCCGGCGCGCTGACTCCCGCCGACCACGATGCGCGGATGGACCGCCTGTTGTGGCTCGGCGCCACATCGGCGGCGGGCCGCCAGCTTGCCTATACCTCGCCTGAGCGGCGCAGCGTCTTTTCGGCGCGCCTGGCAATGCGCAGCGGCGCGGTCGACGCGGCGATGCAGGCGATGGCGGTCGAGGGCGCCAATCCGTCGCTGACGCGCACCGACGCGGGTTATATCACCGACAAGGCGACCTGGCTGCGCAAGGCGAACCGCGTCGGCGAGGCCCGCGCGCTGCTCGCCGCGCCGCGCTCGCTGGCTAGCGCGCCGGCCGATGCCGAGGAATGGCTCGAAACCCTGCTCACCAACGCACGGGCTGCCGATGCCGCGGGAGACAAGCAGACCGCCTATAATATCGCGCGGCAGCTCGACGACGCACTTCCACCGGGCACGGTGATCCGCGAAACCCCGCTCGGCATCCGCGACGATTATACCTCGCTCGCCTGGCTTGCCGGGCAACTTGCGTTCAAGAACCTCGGCCGCCCTGCGGAAGCGGTGCGGCTGTTCCGCAATTATGGCGAAGCCGCGCGCTCGGCGCAGACGCGGACCAAGGGTTTTTACTGGGCGGGGCGCGCCGCGCTCGCAGCAGGCGACCCTGCAACCGCCAACGCGCATTTCGCCGACGCCGCGCAGCATTATGACCAGTTTTACGGCCAGCTCTCGCTCGAACGGCTGAACCGGGCGCAGCCCAGACCCGCCCCGGTGCCGTCAATCCAGGTCAGCGGCGACGAAAAACGCGCGTTCGACGACGACCGCCTCGTCCGCGCCGCGCGCGCGCTTGGCGAAATCGGCGCGTGGCGCGAGCAATCATTGTTCCTGCGCGCCCTCGCGCAGAAAGCCACCTCCCCCGCCGACCATGTCCTCGCCGGACAGCTTGCCTCGGCGATCGGCCGCCCTGACCTTGGCGTCATGATCGGCCGCAGCGCGCAGGCGAACAGCCTCGATGCCGTCGAGGTGTCGGGTTTCCCGACCGTCCGCGTGCCTGCGGGGCATGAAGGCAATTGGACCTTCATCCACGCGATCACCCGGCAGGAAAGCCAGTTCGACCGGCAGGCGATCAGCCACGCCGGCGCGCGCGGGATGATGCAGCTGATGCCGGGCACGGCACGCGAGGTCGCAGGAAAGCTGGGGCTAAGCTACGATGCCGGGTCGCTGACCACCGACACCAACTACAACATGATGCTCGGATCGACCTATTTCCAGCAGATGCTGAGCTATTTCGGCGGCAGCTATCCGCTCGCGGTCGCAGCGTATAACGCCGGGCCCGGCAATGTGAACAAATGGCTGCGCGCCAACGGCGATCCGCGCGGCGGCGGGATCGAGATGGTGGATTGGATCGAGGCGATCCCGATCTTCGAAACGCGCAACTATGTACAGCGCGTGCTCGAAAACGCCGTCGTCTACGACACGCTTCGCGACGGAAACCGGTCGTTGCCCAATGCGCCGCTCAGCTTCTACCTCGGCAAACGCACGCCGGGTTAAGCCGCACCGTGGCGGGGGAAAAGACCAATGTCATCAGCCCTGCGGGCTTCGCGGCGCTGCGCGCCGAATATGAGGCGCTGTTCGGGATCGAACGCCCCAAGCTGGTCGAAACGATCAGCTGGGCGGCGGGCAATGGCGACCGCAGCGAGAATGGCGACTATATTTATGGCCGCAAGCGGCTGCGCGAGATCGACCGGCGGCTTTCCTTCCTCGCCCGGCGGATGAAGGCAGCGCGCATCGTCGACCCCGCGCAGCAACCCGACCAGAGCCGCATTTGGTTCGGCGCCACCGTCGAACTCGCCGATGACGACGACGCGCGCCGCACCGTCACGCTGGTCGGCGATGATGAGGCCGAGGCCGGTGACGGGCGGATCGGTTGGAACAGCCCCCTCGCCCGCGCCCTGCGCGGCGCGGCGGTCGGCGACCTCAGGACCGTGCAGCTTCCGGCCGGGCCGAAGGAATGGGAAGTGATGGGGGTAGATTATCCCGAAAATTGACATCGTGCGGCTGCCATCGGCGTAGGGCAGCTTTCGGCCGTTAGTTCCATCTCCATCATCGTCACCCCGGACTTGATCCGGGGTCCCGCTGGACGTCGAAACCTGCGCTACCTTCAAAAAAGCGGGATTCCGGGTCAAGGCGGAAGAGCCACGGGTCTCCTCCGCGGATGACGAAGCTGTAGAAAGCGACGCCCGCTCCCCACCCCAAAGCCGAATCTATGCCGCGCCATATTGTGCCCGCCATCACCGGCAATGGCTGGACGATCGGGTAACAGCTGATAATCTGATGCCCGATCGGGGGAGAACGCGGCAATGCGAAAAATGATGTTTCTGGCCGCAATATTGTTGCAAACTACGGCCCATGCCGCACCGGTGCGCCCGCCGCTGTCGGCGGTTACCGACCAGTTCCTGCTCGATCAGCTCGAACTCGGTGAGGAAATCGAAGGCCGCGCCGATGGAGACCTCAACGGCGATGGCGATACCGATACGGTGTTCGTGGTCGCGAGCCCCGACGAACGCCACCTCTATGTCGTGCTGAGCTATCGCGGCGAAGTCGACATCGGGCATCAGCCGGGCGGCGACTTCAAGCTGGCACCCGACGCGCTGGGCGCCGCCGAATTGTCGATCGCAAAGGGCGTGCTGACAGTCAAGGATCTGACCGGCGGCACCACCGCACTGTCGGCCACCTATCGCTACCGCGCCGACAAGGTGCAGCCGAAGATGCGGCTGATCGGGCTCGATGCGACGGTTTACAGCCGCACCTATGCGCACGACGGCAATGAGATGAGCTGGAATCTCCTCACCGGCGACGTCGAGACCAAGACGCTGAAACTCTCCGGCGAGGGTGAGGACGCGAGCTATGACGATGCGTTCGTCACCCGCTTCAAACGGCCGTCCAAACCGGTCTATATGGCGGACACGCCCGATCCCGAGGAACAGCTCGTCGCCTTTACCAAGGCCAAATAGCCTTGACTTTCATCATCCCGGCGAAGGCCGGGATCTCGATCACCGTTTCAAAAGCCACGCCGGGCTTCCGGCCTTCAGCCAAAGGCTGAAGTTTATCCTGAGCGCCTGCAAGGCAGTCGAAGGGCCGGAAGATGATCCGGGGGTCAGGGCTGCAGCAGCGCGGGGACGATCCAAACCAGCGACAGCACGACGATCGCCGCGATCAGCGAGATGGCGAGCACATAGCGTACATTGTGCCCCTTGACCCCGCTGCTCGCTTCGGTCTCGGTGACTTCGACATGATCCTCGACGACTTTCATGGTTCGTCTCCCTTTCTGGTCCCATACGAACGCGGGCCGGTTGCACGCGGTTCCCGCGCGCGTGATGGGAGAGAAATGCCAGAGGGTCTGTAAGCCGGGTTCTGTCCACCCCTTTTGACGGGGGATAGGCGATCATTCCTCTAGACGGACGGTTACCCGAACGCTCAAGCAGTCAACCCGGACGGCGGGGCCGGAACCGACCCTGGAATTGCTTCCGTGCCATCCCTATTCGACCTTGCTCCCGGTGGGGTTTGCCATGCCGCGTCCGTTACCGTCCGCGCGGTGCGCTCTTACCGCACCCTTTCACCTTTCGCCGGGCCGAAGCCTTTGGCGGTCTTCTCTCTGTGGCACTTTCCCTGAATCCGCCCGAAAGCGGACCCGCCGGACGTTATCCGGCACCGTGATTTCCGTGGAGCCCGGACTTTCCTCCCCCTCGCTTGCGCGAAGCGGCGATCGCCCGACCCTCTGGCGAGTGGGAGTATAGCAATGTTTGCGGAGATTAGCGAGGATTCGTCGCCCCCGCCTGCGCGGCGGCGGCGGCAGGGATTAATTGCCCTCGGGCTGCGGAAGCAACAGCGCCAGCAGGATCGCGCGGCACTCGCCGTCGATCGTCCCGTCGATCAGCTCAGGGCGGAAGCGGCGCTGAAATGCCACCGTCGCCGCAAACCCATCGGTCACATCATAGCCGAAGCGTTCGAGCGCGAGCAGGAAGCCCGCGTCGGTCCATAAGGGGTCGGTCAGCTTCTTGGTCGGGCGCGGCAGAGCGAGGCGGCGGCGCGCCAGTTCGTCCCACGGGAACAGTTCACCCGGGTCTTGCTTGCGCCGCGGTGCGATGTCCGAATGGCCGACGACATTGCCGCGCGTGACCGAATGACGGTCCTTGATCAGGTGGACAAGCCGCACGACCGAGGCGACCTGCGGATCGGGAAAGGGCACATAACCCCATTCGTGGCCGGGATTGACGATCTCGATCCCGACACTTGCCGAATTAATGTCGCTGATCCCGCGCCAGTGCGACTTGCCCGCATGCCATGCGCGCTTGTCCTCGGGCACCATGTGGGTGATCTGGCCATCCTCGCTGACGACATAATGGGCCGACACCTTCGCTTCGGGATCGGCAAGTCTATCAAGGGCTTCGGCCCCGGTCTTCATGCCGGTATAATGGAGCACGATCATGGATACGGGCAGCGCGCGATCGTCGAAATTGGGGGACCAGCGTTCGATGAAGTCGCTCATTCGTATCGTTGCCCGTCCTCAGCCTGCTCGGTCCCGATTGCGCCAGCGGCGGACAAATTGCAAGCTCAGCTACGGGCCTCAGGCAGCGGTGGCGCAGCGCGCCTGCTGATCGGCGGGCTCATAGAGGCCGCGCAGCCGCGGGCTGGCGACGAACTGGTCGGTCTGCCCCAGCACCGTTTCCCCTGCCCCGAGCACGAGGAAGCTTTGCGGCGCCGCCATCGCACGCAGCTTCGCAAACGCCTTCTGCCGCATCGGCAGCGAGAAATAGAGCAGGAGATTGCGGCAGAAAATCAGATCGGCCGGGCTCGCCAGCGGCGGCCGGTCGGTCAGCATATTCTGCACCGAAAAATCGATGCGGCGGCGAATATCGGCCTTGGCGAGCCAGCCGCCATCGGTCTGGTCGAACCAGCGGACCATGCGCTGCACCGGGAGCCCGCGCTGGATTTCGAACTGGCTGTAAAGCCCGATGCGCGCGCGCGAAATCGCATGGATGCTGACGTCCGTGCCGACGATATCGACTTGCCAGCCTGCCCATTTCGCATCCTGTTCGGCGAGCAGCATCGCAATGGAATAGGCTTCCTGCCCCGTCGATACGCCGCAATGCCAGATGGTAATGCGGCGACACGCCGCATTCAACTTGCGCAAATGTTCGAGTGCGGTCGAAGAAATGTCATCGAAGACACTATGTTCGCGATAGAAATAGGTCTCGTTGTTGAGCATCGCATCGACTGTGTCGTCGAGCAACTGCCGGCTGTTCGAGGTCACCAGCGCTCCGACCAGTGCGTCGAGATCGGCGACGCCATGGCGCTGCATCACCGGCTTCAGTGACATTTCGATGCGCCAGATGCGGTTCGGCGACAGCGTCTGCCCGGTCCGCGATTCGAGTACGCCCATCAGCACGCGATACGCCGATTCGCTGGCGCCGCCACCGCCCATCATGGTTTGCCGCGCCCCGCAAGAAAGCTGCCGAGCATCAGCGCAATGGCGTCGGGATTGAGCGTCGCCGCCGCGATCCCCGCCTTGGCGACCGCGCCCGGCATCCCCCAGATGACGCAGCTTTCGGGCGCCTGCGCGAAGACCGTGCCGCCCGCCGCCTTCAGTCTCTGGGCGCCGTTCGCGCCGTCGCGCCCCATGCCGCTGAGGATCACCGCCACCGCGCCCTTGCCATAGGTTTCGGCGACCGCTTCGAGCATCGGATCGGCGGACGGGCAGCAGCCGTTGTCGGTCTGGCGCCGGTCGAGCAGGATTTCGCGGCGCTGGCCATGGGTCGCAAGCATCAGATGCGCGTCGCCCGGCGCCAGATAGATATGCCCGCGCTCGACCGCCATGCCCCCCGCCGCGACCTGGACGCGGCGTGTCGTCATTGTTGCGATCTGCTTGGCGTAAAACTCCATGAAGGCGTCGGGCAAATGCTGGGTCAGCAGGATCGGCGCGGTGATGCGTGGGTCGAGATTGGCCAGAAAACTCGCGAAAGCCGGGATGCCGCCTGTCGATGCGGCCACCGCGATGCATTCGATCGGCTGCGCGGAGTCGATCGCGACCGGGGCTGGCGGCGGCGCCGCGCGCTGTGCCGCGCGCGTCGCCGCAGGCGTCGGCTGCTGGCCGAGCGACAGGATGCGTTCGGTGAGCACTTCGGCAAAGCGCCCCGAAAAACTGCCGCGGCCGGGCTTGGCGAGCGTATCGCTCGCGCCGAGGGCCAGCGCCTCGATCGCGGCGGGTCCGCCTTCGACGCAGTTCGACGACAGGATGAGGACGCGCGCATTCTCGGCCCGCTCGATGATGTGCGGCAGGGCATCGATACCGTTCATTCCAGGCATTTCGATGTCGAGGATCACGACGTCGACCGGCTCGCAGGAAAGAAAGGCGAGCGCGTCTTGCGCGGAGGCGACCGACGCGCAGATCTTCAGCCCCGGATGCTGGTCGACGATGCGTTCGAGGATGCTGCGGACGACCAGGCTGTCGTCGACGAGCATCACACGCACCGACCGGGTTGCCGGCACACCGGCGCCCTGGGGATTATCGGGAAAAAGGCGCTGCGATGTCGCCATGCCAGGATTCTCCTAGGCCACGCCGACGAGTTGCAACTTTCCTTCCAGCGTTTCGCGGTCGAACGGCTTCATCACATATTCGTCAGCGCCCGCCTCGATCGCGGCGCGGATGTGGTCGATGCTGTTTTCGGTGGTGCAGAATACCACCCGCGGCCGTTCTTCGCGGCCATAATCCAGATCGTTGAACGCCCCCAGGAATTCCATCCCGCTCATCACCGGCATGTTCCAGTCGAGCAGGATGACATCGGGACGATGCGCGCGGCAGAAGGTCAGCGCCTCCTGCCCGTCGGCCGCCTCGTTGACGGCAAAGGACATGCTTTCCAGTATGTGACGGGCGACCTTGCGGATCACCTTGCTATCGTCGACGACCAGACAGGATTTCAACATAAACAATCTCCGACCCCCCGGGGATATCCGCCACGTTATGGCGAAGGGGTGTCCAGCCCGTTAACAGCCCGGTTAATAACCCGATGAATCACGCCGCCGCCTGGGCCGGCAACGTGACGAAATGCGACGGATCAACGACGAGCAATGATGCCCCCTGATGTTCGATGACCGCATCGGCGACGCGCGCCCAGCCCGGTAGCAATCTGCTCACGATCCGCGCCTCGGGCGCATCGATGAAGCAGACATCCTCAACCTCGTCGGCGAGCAGCGCATAGCCATGGTCGGCGACATCGACGACGATCGCCCGTTGTCCGGGGATGACCGGCACGGGCGGCAGCCCGACGACGACATGCGGGTCGATCAGCGTGAAGACGCGGCTGCGCAGCGCGAAAAGCCCCGCGACATGCGGCGGCGCGGCGGGCACCCGGACCGGCGTGCCGACGGTCACCACCGAATGGATCGCATGGCTGCGCAGCGCGACCCGCGTATCGGCAATGCGCGCGACCAGATAGAGTTTGTCCATCATGCGCGGCCTCCCCCGACACACAGGCGCAGCGCATCGAGCAGCGCGGCCCGATCGTAACGATAGACAGTCTTGTCGTCAGGCCCGGCCGCCGCGATCGATGCTCGCAGGCGGATGACCGGCGCGTCGGCATCGGCATGAGCACAGGGACCGTCCCCATCGGATAGACAGAGCAGCACGTCGGCCGCTTCGTCGGCGTCATCGCCCGATACGACGCGGTAGCCCGCGGTGCGCAGGATCGGCGCCAGAAAATGACGGCCCCACCCGTCGCGATCGTCGGCCAGGCGGCAAAGCGGCTGGCGCAGCATCGGAGCTTCGCCGCCGCCATATTGCGCCATCAGCCAGAAAGGATCGATCAGTTCGACCGGATCGCCGCCGATCAGGACAACTCCGGCGACCAGTCCCGGCGCCGCCGCCGGCTGGATCGCATCGGGCAAGCGGACGATGTCGATTACCGCGGCGATCGGATAACAAAGCGCGGCGCGTCCGTCGTAAAGGCGCAGCAGCTTGACTGCGCCATCGACGTCGGGCCGCTGTGCGGCATGGACCGCGAAAATATCGCTGCCGATCCGGACCTGGACGCGGCCTGCAGCCTCGAACAACGCATCCGCCGGCACTTCTTCGACGCGTTCGATGACCGAAAGCGGAACCCCGCGCGTCCGCCCATTCGTATCGCGAAAGAGCAGCAACTGGGTCGCATTGCGCGAGGCCGCGGCTTCATCCGCCGCATCGGCGTTGCGCGCGGCTTCGGAGGCATCGATACCCGACGCGGCAAGCAGCCCCTGCACGTCGAGCAGCAGCACCGGGCGGCCGTTGTCGGGCAAGGTCGTCCCGGCATAAAGCCCCGTCGCCATGATCATCGGCGCTGCGGGCTTGATCACCAGTTCCTCATGATCGTGGATCGCCGCAACGCTGAGCGCATAGCTTTGCCCCTGCCCCGGCCGGATCACGACCAGCGCGCGGTCGTCGACGTCGTCCTGGTCGTCGCTCGTACAGCCAAGCACATCCTCGAGCCGCAACAACGGCAATTGGTCGCCGCGCACCGTGGCAAGTTCGCCGCCGCCGACGCGATCGATGCGGACGGTGTCGCTCGTTTCCAGCATGATTTCGCGGACCGCCCCGCGCGGAATGGCGAAATATTGCCCTGCGGCGCGCACCATCAGGCCCGAAATGATCGTCAGAGTCATCGGCACGCGCAAGATGATCGTCAGCCCGCGTCCCTCTTCGTTGCGCACATCGACGACGCCGCCGATCTTTTCGAGGTTCGATTTGACGATATCCATGCCCACCCCGCGGCCCGAAATCGCCGTAATCTCTGATGCGGTCGAAAAGCCGGGCCGGAAGATGAGCGCAATTTTGTCCTTCTGTGCCATGGCGCGCGCTTCGCCTGCGGTCACGATGCGGGCGGCAATCGCCTTGGCAACCAGCGCGTCGGCCGACAGGCCCCTGCCATCGTCGCGAATCGCGATTTCGATCTGGTTGCCCGACTGGCGCGCCGCGACCGAGATCGTCGCGGTGACACCCTTGCCCGCCGCGACGCGTTCGTCGAGCGGTTCGATGCCATGGTCGATCGCGTTGCGGACGATATGGATCAGCGGGTCGCGGATATTCTCCATCATTTCGCGATCGAGTTCGACCTCGCCGCCGCTGGTATCGAACCGGATTTTCTTGCCGAGACCCTGCGCCAGGTCGCGCACGATGCGCGGCAACGGCGCGAACAATTTGTCGATGCGCTGCATCCGCATCTGGCTGACCGACTGGCGCATGCCCGCGATCGAATCCGACAGGCGGTCGAAGGATGCGATCAGCGACGCATCGGCCCCCGATTCGCGCAGCATCCGGGCGAATTCATTGCGGGCCAGGACGATATCGGTGACCCCGGTCATCACGCTGTCGAGCAGGGGCAGCGGCACGCGGATCGATCGCCAGTTCTGCAACTCGGCGGTCAGGTCATCTTCGCGGCGCAGCGGCACCCCGGCGACCTCGACGGGCGCGTGCGGTATGTCCCCGGTCTCGGCCAGCGCATCGATGACATAAGCGTCGTCGCCCGCCGGTTCGACGCCGGTGGTGCCGAGCGCGGCACACACGCCCGATAGCCGGTCGATGATGGCGAGCACCGCGGTCACAAGCGCTGCGTCGGCCGCCCGATGACCGCGTCGCACCTGATCAAGCGCCCCTTCGGCCGCGTGCGACAGCGCCGTGACCCGCGGCAGCGACAGAAAACCTGAACTGCCCTTGATCGTGTGAACGAGACGAAAAATCGCGTCGAGACGGTCGCGGTCAGCCGGATCCGCTTCCCACGCGACGATGGCCCCGCCGGCTTCCGCGAGAATTTCCGCCGTTTCGGCCAAAAAGTCGTTCAGCAGATCGTCCATGACGGTACCGGTGCGCCCCAAATTCGAAGCGCGACCATGACCGACAATGGTTAATGGACGGTTTTGCTTCGCGATTATATCGCTGACGGGCCCGCTACAGGAATGACGGGTTTAGGCCGGTAGTTGCCGTTCCACGGATTATTCTCTCCCCTTTAGGGGAGAGATACGCAGGCTTGCCAGCTTGCTGGCTAGCCGGAGTTGAGAGGGGTTTGGCCACGTCCCCCTCTCCCAACCCTCTCCCCTGAAGGGGAGAGGGCTATATGTCCGCTCCCCACCCCAAAGCCGACATCCATCCATCCCGTGCGGGCATTAATCCCGCCCCACCTTCAGCGAATGGATCTGCCACACATATTTTTCACGATCGGCGATGCAATAAAGTCCGTTCACGATCACCACGCCGGCGCGTTCGGCCTTTGGCATCACGGTCAGCGCGACGGCGGTGCAATTGGGGCGAACCGGCCGCGCGACGGCATCGACGTCGGGAAGCTGGGGATAGGGTTCGCGGTAACGATATTGCCCGTCGGTGGGCTCTGCACCCAGTGCGCCGAACAGCGTCACCATGACCGCCGACCGCGCTACCTCGCCTATTCCTGCACCGTCCAGCTCACGGTCCAGCCGTTCGCGGCTCTCACGCTCGAGGCTCGGCGATTGCGGCACCACGGCGCCCGCCATCGACGTGGCTCCAAAAATCGCAGCGACGGCCAGACTCGCACCAAGACGTCGATAGGCTCTGTTCGAACCGTTCGGACGGAAACCGTCGGCCATGCGCGCCTCTCCCTATCTCGCGCCCGGCCGGATGATCGGCGGGCCTTCAACTCGCCATTGCCGATACGAGGCGCCCCGAACCGGCGCTATGACCTGTCTCACATGGGCGCGGCCCAAATCGCAGACAGCCTTGGGACAGAAGGACCTAGAGTCTGTCCCGGAGAGATTGAGGCGTCGTGATTGCCGTGGGAAGCCCGCCGGCAAGGAGCGGCGCGCCGCGGGTTTCCCACGGCAACCGCTGTGCGGGGGCCGATTTCAATCTCTCCGCGACAGACTCTAACGCCCCTTGAGCACCGCACCGACGAGGAGCGAGGTCGGCGTTTCGCGGGCGAGCATGACTGTCCCGGCATTTTGCGCTGCCACCGCCTGAACGAGGATCGCGGGCGCGGTGCGTGACGTCATGGCGCCGGTTGTTTCGCCCTCGGCCAGGATGCGTTCGACATCGGCGTCCAGGAAGATGCGCTCGGCCTCGACATGCAAGGCAATCTCGATCGCCCCGTCGGGGGCCGCACCCTGTCGTTCGCAGCCGATGTCGAGCCGTCCGCCGCGCACCAGCGCATCGACGAGGATCAGTGCGAGGTTGAGGATGATCTTCACCGCGGGCTTCGGCAAAGACTCCTCGCCGATCATCCAGTTCAGCGTGATCGGCCGTTCGGCCATGATTCCCTCGATCGCCGCCTTTGCTTCGTCCGGCGGCACCGCTTCGCCAAAGCCCCCTGCGGAGCCGAAGGCGAGGCGGAAGAACTTCAGTTTCGCTGCCGATGTCCGCGCGCTCTGTTCGAGCAACTCGAAACAGCGCGCGCGCATTTCGGGGTCTTTTTCGTCGGCGAGCAGTTCCAGCCCGTTCGCGAAGGCGCCTACCGGGCTCAGCAGGTCATGACACAGGCGCGAGGCCAGCATGGATGCGAAATCGACGCGATCGTCGGACATGAATAAAGTGGCTCCCCAGCGCAGTATCCGGCAGTTTCCGGCGTGATCCTGCTCCTAGGGCAGCGGCAGGCATAAGGGCAAGCACCATCGTTCTCGTCATCCCGGCGAAGGCTCCGTTCTTGAAATTCTATGCCAGGAACCCATATCGCGTTCAATGCCGGGGGAAGACGACATATTGACCGTCGCGCTGGATGACAGCGCAGCCGGATTGCGGCTCGACCGGGCGCTGGCCGAAGCCCTCCCCAATCTTTCGCGCGAACGTTTGAAGAGCCTGATCAAGGGCGGTCGCGTTGCCGATTCCGGCGGCACAATCCTCTGGGATCCGTCGGCGAAGGCCGCCGCGCCCGCGACGATCAAGGTACGAATTCCTCCCGCCGCGCCGGCACATAATGTCGCGCAAGACATGGACCTCGTCATCGCTTATGAGGACGAGCATCTGATTGTCGTCGACAAGCCCGCGGGGATGGTCGTCCATCCGGCCGCCGGCAACCTCGACGGGACGATGGTCAATGCGTTGCTCCATCACTGCGCGGGCCAGCTTTCGGGCATCGGCGGGGTCGCGCGGCCGGGGATCGTCCACCGCATCGACAAGGATACCAGCGGGCTGATCGTCGCCGCCAAGCACGACAAGGCGCATGAGGGGCTGGCGAAACAATTTGCCGCGCACAGCATCGACCGCCGCTATCTGGCACTCGCCACGGGGCGCCCGATGCCCGCAAGCGGCACGGTCGATGCAGCACTCGGCCGTTCGAGCACGAACCGCAAGAAGATGGCGGTGGTCGCTGAAGACCGCGGCAAGCATGCGATAACCCATTACCGGACGGTCGAGCCGCTGAACAATGCGACGTTGGTCGAATGCCGGCTCGAAACCGGGCGCACGCATCAGGTGCGTGTCCATATGATGCATATCGGGCATCCGCTGGTCGGAGATCCAGTCTACGGCCGCGTCAGAAAACCGTTGTCGGAGGTCTTGAAAGCGCAGAATTTCGTGCGGCAGGCATTGCACGCGGCCCGTTTGGGTTTTATTCATCCGGTGACCGGTAACAGGATCGCGCTCGACAGCGAAATCCCTGCGGATATGCGGGAACTGATCGATGCACTGCGCGTTTAGGTTTCGAATAAAAATCTATCTCGACCGCCGGACCCAACCGCGGCATATTTCTCCTCTGAAAATTAGGGAAGACGCTACCAATGGCTAATAAAAGCAACGTTCCGGCCACGGTGCCCGCGCTCGGCGGTGAGGCGAGCCTGAACCGCTACCTGGCCGAAATCCGGAAATTTCCGCTGCTGACGCCCGAGCAGGAATATATGCTTGCCCGGCGTTTTCAGGAGCATGGTGACAGCGAGGCCGCGGCGCAGCTCGTGACATCGCATCTTCGTCTCGTCGCGAAGATCGCGATGGGCTATCGCGGTTATGGCCTGCCGGTCAGCGAGTTGATCAGCGAAGGCAATATCGGCCTGATGCAGGGCGTGAAGAAGTTCGACCCCGAACGCGGTTTCCGCCTCGCCACCTATGCGATGTGGTGGATCCGCGCCTCGATCCAGGAATTCATCCTCCGCTCGTGGAGCCTCGTGAAAATGGGCACCACCGCGGCGCAGAAGAAGCTGTTCTTCAACCTGCGCCGGATGAAGAACAACCTAGAGGCGTTCGAGGACGGCGACCTGACGCCCGAACATCTCACCAAGATCGCGACCGACCTCGGCGTGACCGAGGAAGAGGTCACCAGTATGAACCGCCGCATGGCAATGGGCGGCGACACGTCGCTGAACGTTCCGATGGGCGAGGATGGCGACAGCCAGTGGCAGGATCTGCTCGGCGACGAAGGCCCGCTGCAGGACGAACGTGTCGCCGAGGCGCAGGAACGCGACGTGCGCCACGCGCTGCTCAGCGAAGCGCTCGAAACACTCAACGAACGCGAACGCCACATCCTGACCGAACGCCGCCTGACCGATGATCCGAAGACGCTCGAGGATCTGAGCCAGGTCTATGACGTCAGCCGCGAACGCGTCCGCCAGATCGAGGTGCGCGCCTTCGAAAAGCTGCAAAAGGCGATGCTGAAACTGGCCGGCGACCGGCGGCTGGTCGGCGCCTGAGTTTCTCCTCTTCCCCGCTCCGGATTCGATCCGGGGCGGTGATTATGGATGAACCCCGCTTGCCTCATGCCGGGGAGCGGTTAGTTAGCCCTCATGGCAACCCATTCCCGCGCGAAGCAACGCAAGCTCCCCTGGTATCTGCGGCCGCTCAAATGGCTGCTGTGGTTCATCATCGCCTCGGTGGTCTGGGTGCTGATCTATGCCGTCGTACCGCCGCCGGTGACCTTCACCATGCTTGCGGACAGCAGCGGCATCACCAAGGACTGGACCGGCCTGTCCCGCATCGACCGCAACATGGTCGCCGCGGCGATCGCTGCCGAGGACGGCAAATTTTGCAGCCATGACGGCTTCGATCGCGACGCGATCGAACAGGCGATCGAGCGCAACGCCAAGGGCAAACGCCTGCGCGGCGGGTCGACGATCAGCCAGCAGACCGCGAAAAACGTCTTCCTTTGGCAGGGTACGGGCTGGACCCGCTATATCCGTAAGGTGCCCGAAGTGTGGTTCACCTTCCTGATCGAAAAGATCTGGGGCAAACGTAGGATCATGGAGGTTTACCTGAACGTCGCCGAGACCGGAATCGGCACCTATGGCGTCGAGGCCGGGGCGCAACGCTATTTCCGGCACGGCGCGGGCAAGCTCACTCCCGCCGAGGCCGGACGCATCGCCGCGATCCTGCCGCTGCCCAAGAAGCGCGAAGCGGTCAGCCCATCGGGCTTCACCCGGCGTTACGGCAACACGATCCGTGCCCGCATCGGGGTGGTGAAGCGCGACGGGCTGGACGCGTGCATCTATAAATAGGGCGGACGCTGTGCGGCGCGCGGTCGCCGTTCAAGCGCAGATGTCGGTTGCGGTGGAGTGGGCGCTGCGTCCCAAAATTTGTCATCCCGGACCTGATCCGGGACCCACTGCAGCGCCGAAGTCATGGACCCCGGATCAAGTCCGGGGCGACGGGGCAAGAAAAGGTCCGCCTCGGGCCGACCGTCACCGCCATATTCTGCTTCGCCAGCGCCTTTCCAGCGACGGCATCAGCATCAGTTCTGGCTGGTCGTCACCGTTGCGACGACCGGCTTCGGCACCAGCGTTTCCGCCGCAACCACACGCTTGGAATCGCTCGCCAAAATCGCCTTTTCCAGCGCCGCGACCTGCGGGCATTTGCTCGCGCAGATGCGCTGCGCGTCGGCCAGCTTTGCGCGGGCAAGCTCGAGCGCGCCCTTGTCGGCGAGTGCTTCGCCTTCGCCGGTCAGGGCGACGATGTCATTGGGTTCGAGCAGTTGCGCCTCGCGGTACAGCCCGATCGCCTTGCCCGGCAGGCCTTGCGCCCGCGCGACCTGCGCCAGGGCGATGATCGCCGAACGGTTGCGCGGGTCGGCCGCAAGCGCCGATTCATAATAGTCGATCGCGCGATCGAGGTCGCCGGCGCCCTGCGCCTTGACACCTTCCTCCTGCAGCGCGGTCGAGCGCGGGAGAATGTCGTTGTCGGCGCGCTGCGCGTCGGACGCCGTCGGCAGGCTGGCGAGGACAAGACCGGCGGCCACGGCCAGGAAACCAACGCGCATTGCATTCTCCCATCGCTTCATTGCCGGCGATGCTAACATGGCGCCGTCAGCCGCGCGAGAAAAAAGCCATCGCATTGGTCGTGCCCCGGAGTCAGCAGATATCCGCCACCCGCCGCGCGGCCGACACCCTCGGGCAGATAACCGCTATCGGCAGTCCAGCCGCTATGCCGGTTCAGAAAATCGTCCACCTGTGCCCGCCCCTCGCGCTCGATGATCGAGCAGACCGCATAGAGGAGTTTGCCGCCCGGCGCCACCAGACCGGCTCCAAGGTCGATCAGTTTCCGCTGGTCGGCAAGATGGCGGTCGAGCCGCGCCGGCGTAAGGCGCCAGCGCAGTTCGGGGCTACGCCGCCAAGTACCGCTGCCCGAACAGGGCGCATCGACGAAGACCCGAGCCGCGCGGCCGTGCCAGTCAGCGAGCATCTCGGCTTCCTGGCCCGGATTGAGCAGCCGCGTTTCGATGCGCACCGCGCCAGCGCGGGCTGCGCGCGGCGGCAATTGCTGAAGCCGCGCGCGGTTCGTATCGCACGCCAATATGTCGGCACCGTCGCCGGTCGCCGACGCGATGGCGAGCGTCTTGCCCCCCGCGCCGGCGCAAAGATCGACGATCGGCAGATCCGCGGCCGCGGCGAGCGCCAGCGAGGCATATTGGCTCGCCGCGTCCTGAACCTCATATTGCCCGTCCAGATAGGCCGGATCCTGCACCGCCGCGGTTTCGGGCGGCAGCCGCCAACCATCCGCCAGCCCGGCGATCGCCTTACCTTGGGGAAACAGCACGGCCAGATCGTCGCGCGCCGCCTTGAGCCGATTGGCGCGCAGGTCGAGCGGCGCGCGGGCGAGCATCGCTTCGCCCTCGCCTTCCACCAGCGGGTCGAACAATGCGACCAGCGCGTCCGCCGCCAACCCGGTTTCGGCGCGCGCCTCGTCCGGCGCAATCGGCGCGGGTCCATAACCCGACCCGTCGAACAGCGAAGCGAGGCCCGGATCGGCATCGACCAGCGCCAGCATCGCCGCACGGCCCGACGCCGGAGCCGACCGCACCAGGCGAATCGCGTCATAGACATGGCCGCGGATCGCGCGGCGATCCTTCGACCCCGCATAACGGCGCGAACGCATCGCGTCGGCAAAGATCGCGTCGGCGGGTGGTCCGCCGTCACGCGCGGCGGCGGCAATGGCGTCGAGGATCTCGATCGCCGCCTGAATGCGTGCGGCAGGCGTCATCGGCCCGCCTCAGCCGACCGGATAGTTCGGCGCCTCACGCGTGATCGCGACGTCGTGGACATGACTTTCACGCAGCCCCGCATTGGTAATGCGCACGAATTTCGCGCGTTCGCGCAAGTCCTTGAGGGTGCGGCTGCCGGTATAACCCATCGCCGCCTTCACGCCGCCGACGAGCTGGTGAATCACATCTTTCGCCGGGCCCTTGAACGGCACCTGCCCCTCGATGCCTTCGGGAACCAGCTTCATCTGGTCCTTGATGTCCTGCTGGAAATAGCGGTCGGCCGAGCCGCGCGCCATCGCGCCGACGCTGCCCATGCCGCGATAGCTTTTATAGGTACGGCCCTGGAACAGGAAGGTTTCGCCCGGCGCCTCGGCGGTACCCGCGAGCAGCGAGCCGACCATGACGCACGACGCGCCCGCCGCGAGCGCCTTGGCGATGTCGCCCGAGGTGCGCAGGCCGCCATCGGCGATGACCGGAACGCCGAGCTTGGCCGCCTGTTCGACGCTGTCGAGGATCGCGGTAAGCTGCGGCACGCCGACGCCTGCAACAACGCGCGTCGTGCAGATCGATCCCGGGCCGATCCCGACCTTCACCCCGTCGGCACCGGCGTCGATCAGCGCCTTGGTCGCATCGCCGGTCGCGACATTGCCCGCGAGGATCTGGACGCGGTTCGACAGCTTCTTGATCTTCTCGACCGTCTGCCCGACCATCTTGCTGTGGCCGTGAGCGGTGTCGACGACGATCAGGTCACATTCGGCGTCGAGCAATGCCTCGGCGCGTTCGACCCCGCTATCGCCCGTATTGGTCGCCGCCGCGACCCGCAGCCGGCCGCTCGCGTCCTTGGTCGCGTCGGGGAAATTGACCGCTTTTTCCATGTCCTTGACCGTGATCAGGCCGATGCAGCGATAGTCGTCATCAACGACAAGCAGCTTTTCGATGCGGCGCTGATGCAGCAGCTTGCGCGCCTCATCCTGCCCAACCCCGGGGCGGACGGTCGCGAGATTGTCAGCGGTCATCAGTTCGCGCACCGGCTGGCCGGGATTGTCGGCGAAACGGACATCGCGGTGGGTCAATATGCCGACCAGCTTGCCACCCGTTTCGACGACGGGAATGCCCGAAATCTTGTGCTGGTCCATCAGTGCGATCGCATAGGATAGCGGCGCGTCGGGGGTGATGGTAATCGGGTTGACGATCATCCCGCTTTCGAAGCGCTTGACCTGGCGGACGGCGGCCGCCTGCTCCTCGATCGTCAGATTGCGGTGCAGCACGCCCAGCCCGCCGATCTGCGCCATCAGGATCGCCATGTCGGCTTCGGTCACCGTATCCATCGCCGACGACAGGATCGGGATGTTGAGGCTGATCTCGCCGGTCAGCTGGGTCGACAGATTGGCGTCCGAGGGCAGGATATCCGATGCACCGGGCACCAGCAGCACATCGTCGAAGGTCAGACCGGTGATGATTTCCATGGAGCCACTTTCTGGTGCGGGCGGCGCCTGCCCCGCGCTTCGGGGCGACACACGCGATTCGTTCGGTGGCGGCCCATGTAACCAGTCGGGCGCGCGCGCGCCAGTGGGGGACGAACGATTATTTCGTCGGCCTAAGGCGTTTCGTCCGTTGCCGCTTCTTCGACGGTGAAACTGCTGTTCGACAAGGTCAGCTCGTCGCCGCAATGGCTGCACGCCGCAACCATATGGAGGTCGTGCCCGCACCGGCTGTGCGTCAACAGCACCGGCGGTCCGCGTTCGTCGGAAAACCAGCGGTCGCCCCACTGGAGCAGCGCCAGGATCACCGGATAGAGATCGCGGCCCTTTTCGGTCAGCCTATATTCGACCCGATCGACGTGCGCAGAATAGGGCACCGTTCGCAATATGCCCTGTCGGACGAGCCGGTCTAGCCGGCCAGTCAGGATGTTCGTCGCCATCAGCGTGTCGCGCTGAATATCGTCGAAGCGGTTGATGCGCGTGAACATCGCGCGGACGACGAGCGTCGCCCAGCGATCGCCGAACAGCTCGATCATCGTGTCGACGAGCGGGCGCCCGCCGGGGCGGCGCGCGCCGACTTCGCCGCAGAAGCGGCGGCGTTCATAGGCCGGGGTCACCTGCACCAGCCCCGGCCCTTCGCGCCACCCGACGTCGCGCGGGTCGATTTCAGCCCGGCAATGCTCGCATACGGGCACCGGTTCGCTCGCGTGCCCGCACGTCGCATGATGAAGCTGGACGCGAAAATCGCGGCTCGCGGCTTCCCATTTATGCTGCCAGCGCAGCATCATCAGCGCGTTGGGAAACTGATCGCGACCCTTTTGGGTCAGGAAATAATGATAGCCGCGGCCGCCCTTCTTGGCGACCTTGGCCAGGCAATCCTCGTCGACCAGCTTCTTGAGCCGGCCGTTGACGACCGAGCGCGCGAGCCCCGTGCGCGCCACGAATTCGTCGAAGCTGTGCGTGCCGAGAAACGCCTGCTCCATGATCAGCAGCACGGGAACGTCGCCAACGACATCGAGCGCGCGCCAGATCGAGCAGGCCCTGATGGTGCGTTCGTGTTTCAAGCCATGGCCATCCTTCAGTCGGTGCCGCCCCTAGACCAAGGGCGGTGCGGCGGCAAGGCCGGTACCCATGGCGGGAGGGCGGCGGCGAACCGCCCTCCCCCAGCGCATCAGAACCGCCCGGTCAACTGCACTGCGATCGTCCGCGGCCGGTCGACGATGCCGTTATAGGCATTGCCGGCATTGCGGGTGATCGTCGTCGCCAGCGGCATCGAACTGGCCGTCTGCAATATCCGCTGATTGGTCAGGTTGCGGCCGATGACCGCGACTTCCCAGCGATCGTCGACCTCTGCCAGCGCCAGCCGCGCGCCGAGCTTCGCATAACCGTCCTGATGCGTGCGCGGGTCGAGGTTCGCCGACGCAATATAGGAGGAGGAGAAGTCGGCGTTGATGTTGAACGCGACCTTCATGTCGCTCGTCACCGGCGTCGTATAATCGACATTGAGGTTGCCCGACCATTTGGGGCTGAGCGCATTGCGCTTGCCCGAATAGTCGCAGAAGCCGCCCGGCCCCGGGACCTGCAGATAATAGCATTGGCCGTCGGTGAAATTGGTGAATTTGAAGTCGAGATAGGCGACCGCACCGCTGATCGTCAGCCCGTCGGCAACCGCCGCGCGGAAGTCGGCTTCGACCCCCTGCGTCCGTGCCCCCGCAGCGTTGCGCACGTTGAAGTTCAGCGTGCCGTCAAAGATATTGACCTGCAAATCCTTATACTTCGTCCGGTACAGCGACAGGTTGAAGGCGATATTACGCCCCTTGTATTTCAGTCCTGCCTCGAAATTGTCAGCGCTCTCGTCCTCGAATTCGAACGCGCCGGGCTTGGCGACGGTCGTCGATCCCGGCAGCGAGTTCGAACGGATGTCGAAGCCGCCCGCCTTGGTGCCCCTGGCATAGGAGCCGTAGAGCATCAGATCATCAGTGGCGTCATACTGCACATTGACCATCGGGTTGAAGCTGTCTTCGCTGATCTTGCCCGAGACGCTGTGCGCCTCGATGTTGAGCGCGCGGAAAGTCGCCGCGACGAGCAGCGGGTTGAAGCTATTGAGCGGCCCCTGAACGATCGCCAGCGTGCGGCTGCCGCTCTTCTTTTCATGGTTGAAACGCGCGCCCGCAGTGATGCGGAACCGGTCGCTGAGCGCCAGCTCGCCCTGCGCGAAGCCCGAAATCAGGTCCGACTTCTGGGCATAGTCGCGGTCGTTGCGTGTATCGCCGATTGCATTGAACGGCGGCCCCAGCGCCAGGAAGGTCGAATTGAACAGCGTGAAATCCTGCACGTCGAGCTTCGCATGCTGGTAATAGACGCCGGCAATATAGTTGAAGGTCTCGCCGCCGGGTGAAGTCAACCGCAACTCCTGCGAGTACTGGCGATAATCCTCGCGCAAATTGGTGCCGTCGAGGAAGCTGATGCCCGAGAAATCGACATCGACGACCTCGCGCGTCTTGTAATCGAGCAGCGACGAGATCGAGGTCAGCGTATGCTCGCCGATTTCGAGATCGGCGTTGAGCGTGGCGCCGAACACCTTGTTGCGGCTTTCATAACCATTATCGGCGCGAACATAATCGGGGGTGGTGTCGACGAAGAACGGCCCCTGGAAGACCGCGTTGTAATTGCCGACCGCGCCGAACACGTCGCGGGGCTGCCCCTTCGTTTCGAAATCGGCATATTCCAGCTTCAGCTCGGCGGCGAACGGCCCGCCGCGGTCGAATTCCAGCTTGCCGCGGAAATATTTTTCATCGACGTTCGGCTCATCGCGGTCGAGCTTGGTATTGTAGAAATAGCCGTCCATCTTACGATAATAGCCGACGACACGCGCCTCGACGCCTTCGGTCAGCGGTCCCGACAGCACGCCGGTGAGCTGGAATTCCTTGTGGTTGAACTCATAGAGGCCGCTGACCATGCCCTCGAACTCGTCGGTCGGGCTGCGGGTGGTGATGTTGACCGCGCCGGCAATCGCATTCTTGCCGAACAGGGTCGGCTGCGGCCCGCGCAGCACCTCGACCCTCTCCATGTCGATCAGCGGCAGGCGCGACAGCTGGTCGCGGCCGTAATAGACGCCGTCGACGAACATCGCGACCGACTGTTCAAAGCCCTTGTTGTCGCCCGATGCGATGCCGCGGATCGCGATGCGGTTGGCGATCGCGGTCTGAGTGATCTTCAGGTTCGGGACCGACGAGCTGATCTGTTCAAGGTTGGTCTGGCCGTAATTCTCGACCTGCTTGCCGCTGATCGCCGAGATCGAGATCGGCACGTCGGACAATCCCTCGGCGCGCTTCTGCGCGGTGACGATGATTTCCTCAAGCCCGCCGCGCTCTTCGGCGGGCGCGGTATCCTGCGCAAAGGCGATCCCGGGGCTCGCGAGCGCCGACGCGGCGACCAGCACGGCAAAACGCTTCTTCATCTTCTCTCTCCCTCCCACCATCGTCGGGTTGGCTCCCGCGATGTCATTCTGGCCTTGCGACTCTTATCGTCTTTAAGTATCACTATGCAAGTAAGATAATTCGGGAGAGCATGACAGTGCCGAAAAACGGCCTTCCACCTGCGCTAACGCGCAATTTGCGGCTGCCCGCGATCGCCGCGCCGATGTTCCTTGTGTCGGGTCCCGAGATGGTGATCGCCGCGTCGCGATCAGGTGTGATCGGCAGCTTCCCCGCTCCCAATGCGCGCACGTCGGCAGACCTTGAAGACTGGATAGGCCGAATCGACGCCGCGCTGTCGAACGATCCCGAAGCGGCGGCGTGGGCGGTCAATCTCGTCGTCCATCCGTCGAACAGCCGCCTTGCGGAGGACCTCGCCTGCGTCGTCCGCCACAAGGTACCGCTGGTGATCACCGCGCTCGGCAGCCCGGCACGCGTGGTCGAGGAAATCCACAGCTATGGCGGGCTCGTCTTCGCCGATGTCAATTCGGTCGGTTTCGCGCGCAAGGCCGCGGCGGCCGGGGTCGACGGCCTCGTGCTCGTCGCCGCGGGCGCGGGCGGGCATACCGGCGCGACCGCAGGCTTCGCCTTCGTCGAGGAGGTGCGGCAATTCTGGGGCGGGCCGCTGGTGCTCGGCGGCGCGATCTCGACCGGCCATGCGGTGCGCGCTGCTGAAATATTGGGTGCCGACTTCGCCTATCTCGGGACCTCGCTGATCGCCTGTGCCGAGAGCATGGCGGTGCCGGGTTACAAGGATATGGTCGTGGCCGCGGGCGCCGAGGATATTGTGCCGTCGAAAGGCATCACCGGCGTGACCGCCAACTGGCTGAAATCCAGCCTGATCGCTGCGGGATACGACCCCGTCAACATGCCGGAGGACAAACGCCCCAACTTCTCGGACGCGCAGGACGATGCCAAGGCGTGGAAGAATGTCTGGTCCGCCGGCCAAGGCGTCGGTGCCGTCCGCGCAGTGGAACCCGTCGCGGCTATCGTCGACCACCTCGTGAAGGAATATGATGCCGCTGCCGCAAGGCCGCGCTTTGCAGCAGCCCAAGGAGTCCCCGCATGACCGCCGAACTCGTCGAGACAATCACGGCCACGATCCAGCCAAACAACCACCCCTATATGAAGGACGCGTGGCGCCCGACGTACAACGAGTGGAACGCGATCTTCGCCAATGGCGATACCGAGGTGACCGGAACGATCCCGACCGACATCGACGGGGTTTACGTGCGGACCGGCGAGAACCAGATTCACGAGCCGATCGGCCGCTATCACCCGTTCGACGGCGACGGTTTCATCCATGCGATCAGCTTCAAGGACGGCCGCGCCAGCTATCGCAGCCGTTTCGTGCGCACCAAGGGGTTCGAGGCCGAGAAGGAAGCCGGGCGTTCGTTGTGGGCGGGGTTGATGGAGCCGCCGCATAAATCGACGCGCCACGGCTGGGGGGCGCAAGAGTGGCTCAAGGATTCAAGCTCGACCGACGTCGCGATCCATGCGGGCAGGATCATTTCGACCTTCTACCAATGCGGCGAAGCCTATCGTCTCGACCCCTTCACGCTCGAACAATATGGCACCGAAAGCTGGGTGCCGCTCGACGGCATTTCAGCGCATTGCAAGGTCGATCTCGCGACCGGCGAGCTGATGTTCTTCAACTATTCGAAGCACGCCCCCTACATGCATTATGGCGTCGTCGGCGCCGACAACAGGCTCAAGCATTATATCCCCGTGCCGCTCGCCGGACCGCGCCTGCCGCACGACATGGCGTTCACCAAGAATTACACGATTCTCAACGACATGCCGCTCTATTGGAACGAGGGGCTTCTCGAACGCAACCTGCATGTCGTCCAGTTCCATCCCGACGAGAAGACGCGCTTCGCGATCATCCCGCGCCACGGTCAACCAGAGGATATCCGCTGGTTCGAGGCCGAACCGACCTACACGCTGCACTGGCTGAACGCGTGGGAGGAAGGCGACGAGATCATCCTCGACGGCTATTATCAGGAAGAGCCGATGCCGAAATCCTATCCGGACGCGCCCGAGGGGCTCGAGCGGATGATGGCCTATCTCGACCAGGGATTGCTCAAGCCGCGCCTCCACCGCTGGCGCTTCAACCTCAAGACCGGCGAGACCAAGGAGCAAAGGCTCGACGATCGCGACCTCGAATTCGGCATGTTCAACCATCGCTATGCGGGCAAGCCCTATCGCTACGCCTATAGCGCGATCCCCGAGCCCGGCTGGTTCCTGTTCCGCGGCCTCGTGAAGCACGACCTGAACGCGCGGACGAGCGAGAGCTACGAGTTCGGCCCCGGCCGGTTCGGCAGCGAAGCCCCGTTCGCGCCGCGTATCGATGCGAAGGACGAGGACGACGGCTATCTCGTCTCCTTTATCGCCGACCTCGAAACCGACCGTTCCGAATGCGTGCTGATCGACGCGAAGAATATCGCCGCAGGGCCGGTGTGCCGGATCATTCTGCCCGAACGCATCTGTTCGGGCACGCACACCGTGTGGGCGAGCGGCGACGATATCGGCATGGGCGAAAACAGCGTGCTGGCCGCCTGAGATGATCGTCGCCGGAGAGGAGAAGAGGCAGCGGCACCGGACAAGCGGCTGGTGGGGCGACAAGACCTTCGCTGACCTGTTCGTCGCCAATGCGGCGGCGCATCCCGAACGGCTCGCGCTGGTCGATGCGCCGAACCGCGGCGAGTTCGCTTTCGGCGAACCGCAGCGGCTGAATTACGCCGAACTGGCCACCGAGATCGACCGGCTCGCGGGGGCACTGATCAGCGCCGGGATCGGCAAGGACGACGTGCTGCTCGTCCAGCTTCCGAACATCAGCGAATTCGTCGCGCTCTATTTCGCGGCGGCGAAGATCGGCGCGATCATCAGCCCGGCGGCGGTGCAATATCGCAGCCATGAGCTGAAGGGCATGATCGGCGTGATCGCGCCCAAGGCGTTCGTCTGCGCGACACAGGTGAAGGGCTGCGACCATGTCGGCGTCGCGGCGCCGTTGCTCGACGGCATCCAGTTGATGACCTTCGGCCCCGATGCTCCTGTTGGCGCCCTCGACCTCTCGACCGCAAACGGCGACGAAAAAGCGCTCGCGGCGCATGTCGCGGCAAATCCGGTCGACGCCGACGATATCTTCACCATCTGCTGGACCTCGGGCACCACCGGCGTGCCGAAGGGCGTGCCGCGCAGCCACAACCACTGGATCGCGGTCGCGGGCGCGGGATATGAGGCGATGAAGGTCGGGCCGGGCGACGTCCTGCTCAACCCCTTCCCGCTCATCAACATGGCGAGCATCGGCGGGATCACCATGTGCTGGCTGACCAGCGCGGGGACGATGGTGCTGCACCATCCCTTCGATCCCGGCATCTACTTGAAGCAGATCGCGACCGAGCGCCCTAGCCTGACGATCGCGCCGCCCGCGGTGCTCAACATGCTGCTCCAGAACGAGGCGCTGCTCGCCTCGGTCGACCTCTCCAGCCTGCGCGTCATTGCCTCTGGCTCCGCACCACTCGCACCTGCGATGGTGCGCGGGTTCCAGGAAAAACTCGGCATCATCATCGTCAACGTCTTCGGCTCGAACGAGGGGATGAGCTTCATCACCGGCGAGGGCGTCATGCCCGATCCCGACAAACGCGCCAGCCTGTTCCCGCGCCGCGGCACCTATCAGCGCCCCTATGGCGAAGGCCGCGCGCCCAATATCGAAAGCCGCCTCGTCCCGCCCGGCGGCGGCGATCCGATCGAGGAAGACGGCGTGTCGGGCGAATTGCAGATCCGCGGGCCGACCTTGTTCGAGGGCTATCATAACGCCCCCGAGCGCACCGCCGAAGCCTTCACCGACGACGGCTGGTTCCGCACCGGCGACCTGTTCGAGATCGCCGAGGGTGGCGATTTCTACCGCTTTGTCGGGCGCTGCAAGGACCTGATCATCCGCGGCGGGGTCAATATCTCTCCCGAAGAGATCGACCAGCTTTTGGGTGGGCATCCCTTGCTCGCCGAGGCGTGCGTCTTTTCGCTCCCCGACCCGGTGATGGGCGAGCGCATCGGCCTCGCTTATGTCCCGCGCGGTGCCGACGACATCGGGGTCGGCGAGGTTGCCGGCTATCTGCGCGGCCACGACCTTGCGGTCTTTAAACTGCCCGAACGCCTGTTCCGCTTCGACGCCTTGCCGCGCAACGTCACGGGCAAGGTGATGCGCAGCGAAGTGCGCGAAATGGCGCTCGCCACTCTCGAAAAGGAAGCCTGACATGGCGAAAGACGTCTTCATCCTCGGCGGCGCGCAGAGCGATTTTGCGCGCAACCTCGAACGCGAGGGCGGCGGGCTGTTCGAACTGTTCCGCGACGTCGCCGAAGCGGCGTTCGTGGCGACGGGGATCGAGCCTAAAGAAGTCGAGACCGCGCACGTCGGCAATTTCGTCGGCGAATTGTTCGCGGGCCAAGGCCAGCTCGGCGGCTTCTTCGGCCATGTCCATCCCGACCTTGCCGGCATCCCGGCGTCGCGGCACGAGGCCGCCTGCGCGTCGGGCAGCATCGCGATCCTTGCCGCGGCGGCCGAGATCGAGGCCGGGCGTTATGGCCTCGCGCTCGTGCTCGGCATCGAGCTGATGCGCAACGTCCCCGGCCAGCGCGCCGCCGAATATCTCGGCGCCGCTGCCTGGGCCGGGCGCGAGGCGCAGGACGCGCGTTATCTCTGGCCGTACATGTTCGCGCAGGTCGCCAAGGAATATGAGGAGCGCTTCGGGCTCGACCGCGCGCATCTGCGCGGGATTTCGGCGAATAATTTTGCCAATGCCAAGAAGAATCCCAACTCGCAGACGCGCGGCTGGGCAGTCACCGATGAGCATCTCGGCGAGAATGACGACGTCAATCCGCTGATCGAGGGCTCCTTGCGCAAGTCCGATTGCGGGCAAGTCACCGACGGCGCGGCGGCGATATTTCTGGCTTCGGCGGAAGTTGCCGAAGGTTACGCGCAGCGTCGGGGCATTTCGATCGACACCATTCCGCGGATCAAGGGGTGGGGCCATGCGACAGCACCCCTGCTCTATTCGACCAAGGTACAGGAAAGTAAGGGGAATCCCTATGTTTTCCCGAGCGTGCGCAAGGCGATGATGGATGCATTGCGCCGTGCCGAAATGCCCGACATTTATGCGTGCGACGGAGTGGAAGTGCACGACTGCTTCTCGATCACCGAATATATGGCGATCGATCATTTCGGCATCACCGAACCCGGCGAAAGCTGGCGCGCGGTCGAGGACGGCACGATTGCCCTCGGCGGCAAGCTGCCGGTCAATCCGTCGGGCGGGCTGATCGGCCTCGGTCACCCCGTCGGCGCGACCGGCGTCCGCATGCTGCTCGACAGCTGGCGGCAAGTGACCGGCAACGCCGGCGACTATCAGGTCGAAGACGCGCAGAATTTCGCGACCTTCAACGTCGGCGGCAGCGCCACGACCGCGGTCAGCTTCGTCGTCGGCGTCTGAGCTTTTGAACGTCTATCTTTACGATGCGGTGCGGACGCCGCGCGGCAAGGCACGCGCCGACGGCGGGCTTGCCGCGCTGACCCCGCAGGAACTGGTGCGCCAGCAGTCTGCGGCACTCGCGGCGCGATGCGGCGATGCCGCGCGCAGTCCCGAGGCGCTGATCCTCGGCTGCGTCACCCAAAGCGGCGCCCAGGGCGGGCATATCGCGATGCTGGCAAAGCTTCACACCGGCCTGCCCGACGCCACCGCGGCGCACAGCATCAACAATTATTGCGCCTCTGGCCTGTCGGCGATCGGCCAGGCGGTCGCAAAGGTTGCAAGCGGTGAAATCGCCTCGGCGCTGGCCGGCGGGGTCGAATCGATGAGCCAAACGCCCTTCCTGGGCGACCAGGCCGCTTTCTATTCCAACGCCGAACTGCCGCCGCGCGCGCGCTTCGTACCGCCGGTTCTCGGCGCCGACCGCCTTGCCGCCGTGGAGAATATCACGCGCGCCGAGCTCGACGCCGTCACCCTCGTCTCGCAGCAGAAGGCAGCGGCGACCGAGCGCGACCCGTTGCTCCAGCATTCACGCATCGCGACCGGATCGCTCGCGGGCGAAGAATGCATCCGCCCGCAAACGACCGCCGAAACCCTCGCCGCCGCGCCGCCGGTCTTCGGTGCATTGCAGGCGGAATATACCAGCGCGCTCGAAGGGAGACGCTTCAAGCCGCGCCACGGCATCGCCCACGCGCCGCCGATCTGCGACGGCGCGGGCCTCGCACTCGTCGGCGCTGAAGGGCTTGGCCCAGCACCGCGTGCGCGCGTCGTCGCCTTTGCCGAAAGCGGCGGCGATCCGGCGGCGTCGCTGACCGCCGGTTTTGCGGCGATGGACAAGGTGCTGGCGCGCGCCGGAATGACCCTCGCCGACATGGATCGGATCGAATTCATGGAAGCCTTCGCGGTTACCATCGCAAAATTCCTGCGCGACCGATCGCCCGATCCCGCCCGCGTGAACGTCAGCGGCGGCCATCTGGCCAAGGGCCACCCGATGGGCGCGAGCGGGGCGATCCTGACATCGACCTTGCTCGACGCCCTCGACGCCTCGGGCGGCCGTTACGGCCTTGTCGTGCTGACGGGTGCGATGGGGGTCGGTGCGGCCATGGTTGTCGAGAGGATGGACGGCGCGGCGCACTGAAAGCCTGCCCTTGCAAAATGACCGATCAGTTCCTATGAATGATATATTATGAATTTGTTCAAGGGAGCGAATATGGCAACGCAGTTCGCCCGGCAGGCCGATGAGAGCCGGATCCTTTCCGAAGCGGTCGTGCGCGTCGCCGCCTGCTGGCGGCTGACCAACGAACAACTCGGTGCCATTCTTGGGCTTTCGGCCGCAACCATATCGCGCCTCCGCGCGGGCAGCGTCCAGCTCGACCGGTCGGGCAAGGAATTCGAACTCGGCCAATATCTGGTGCGCCTGTTTCGCAGCCTCGACGCACTGATGGGCAGCGACGACACCGCGTCGGTTTCGTGGCTCAAAACCGCCAATCTCGACCTTGGCGGCCGGCCGATCGACCTTGTGCGCTCGATCCGCGGGCTCGGCGACGTGACCGACTATGTCGACGATTATCGCGCGCAGGTCTGACATCGTTCCCGCGGTTCGCGATTTCCGTCCCTATCAGGCGAAGCTCTGGCGGCTGGTCGAGGCGCAGCACCGCATCTCGACCAACCGGCTGACGGCGCACGCCGACGATCAGGCGCTGCTCGAACAGCTTGTGGAGGAGGTCAAGCCGCCGCTGCCGCCTGCGGCGCGCGGCCTGCACTATCTGCTCGCGACCCCTTTTCGCTATGGATATCAAAAGCCTTCGCGCTTCCGCAGGGCGGGCGAGCGGCCGGGTATCTTCTATGCCGCCGAGCATGCCGCGACCGCAGTCGCCGAAACCGCTTATTGGCGGCTGCTCTTCTTCTCGCGCTCGCCCGGGTTTCAGCCGCCATGCACCGTCGTCGAGCATTCGGCGATTTCGGTGCCCGTCACGCTCGATCGCGGGCTCGACCTGACCGCCGCGCCCTTCGCGGCCGACCAGGCCCTGTGGATGCACCCGGGCGATTATGCGGCGTGCCAGGCCTTCGCCGCCGACGCGCGTTCGATCGAAGCGCAAGCGATCCGCTATGCCTCGGTGCGCGACCCCCAGCACCGCGCCAATATCGCGCTTCTCGATCCCGCCGCCTTTGCCGCGCGCGCGCCGAAGATCGAGCAGACCTGGCATTTCCGGCTGGAGAACGGCACGATGACCGCGCTCGCGGCGCTGCCCTCGAACGCGCGCCACAGCTTCACCTTCGAAGAGTTCGGACTCCAGCCGCCCAGCTAATCGGCGGCGATCACCAGCGACGAAAAGAACAGGCGGACCGGATCGGCGATCGGCACCGCGCCTTCCGGACCGGTCGATACGATGACGCTGTCGGCGACGCCGATGCATTTGCCGCCGACGAACAGGCCCTGCGCGATCACCAGCGAACGCTCGCCGACGCGCAATATCCCCGTCCCGACGTCGATCGTCCCCGGATAGCGCGCCTGCCCAAGGAAGCTGGTGTTGACACTCGCGATGACGAGCGCGCCGCGATCCTCCTTCGCCACCAGTTCGCGTGCCTCGGCGAGCAGTTCGAAACGCGCCTCTTCATAAAATTGCCCGGTTGCGACATTGTTGAGGTGGCGGAACATGTCAACGTCGGCAAAGCGGATCGGCACCGTCTTGTGGCGCGGATAGGTCGCAGCGTTCAGGCGATATGGTTCGGGTTTCACGACGTCATCCTTTCGCGCCATGCGGCAATCGCCGCGGCACTAGCCCCGGACGCCTCGCGCTGCGGAACATGGCCGCAGCCGGGGATCATATGCAGCACGGCGTCGGGCAGCGCCGCCGCCATCTCGCGCGACCGGCCGGGCGCGACGATGCCGTCGTCCTCGCCCGCCAGGACCAGCGCCGGCACCGCCAGCGTCGCCAGCAGGCCGCACCGGTCGACACGCGTCATCGCCGCCGCCTGCTGCCGGGCGAAGCGCTCGGCGCCGCAGCGCAGCAGCATCGCGTGCGTGTCGGCGAGCAGCACCGGATCGGCACGGCTGCTTCGCGACAGCATCGCGCGGGCGAGCCGTTCGGCGAGGACGGCAAAGTCAGAGCGCGCCTGGTCTATTGCCGCGTGGCGTCCCGCCTTCGCCTCGTCGCCATCGGCGGTGCAGGCGCTGCTCAGCAAGGCGAAGCCTGCCAGCCGCTCCGGCATCCGCGCCGCGATTGCGAGCGCGACATAGCCGCCCATCGAATGGCCGCAGAGCGCGAAACGACCGGGCAATTCGGCTGCAATCGCATCGGCCATCGCGTCGATCGTATCGCCGGCGGGCAAAAAGATGCGATCGACCGGCATGTCCCGCCAACTCGCCTCGTCGGTCGCGATGCCGCAGATCGCGATCACCGGTGCAGCCATCCGCCCTCTCCTCTCGCGGCGACGCTGCTATTCCTCGCCGATTCCCGCAAGGTCGCGCGCATATGTCTTCTTCCGCTCGACCTCCATGCCGCGCAATATCTGGATGCGCTGCGCCTGCGGTGACCCCGCGCCGTGGAGCGACTCGGTCAGATAGCCGACCGCGTTGCGCCCCAGCGTCATATTCTCGATCAGGCGCAGGATGCGCTGGCGGAACTCGACGGGGACATTGTGCTTGCCCTTCATATATTTCTCGAGGATCGGGCCCACTTTCTCATGCTTGAAATCGGCGTCCGACGGCATCGTCACCATGATCCCGCCCGCCAGATCCTGCGCCAGCCGCGAAATCTCGTAGGGGAAGCGCGTCACATTATGCTTGCAGACATTGGCGAGCATCGCGTCGTTCATGAAGATACCCGACGGCAATTGCTTCGCCTCGTGGCTCGACGCGATCGCCGATGAATAGATCGTCTCGTTGAGGTGCGTCATCTCGACCAGCTTGTCCTTGATATGGCTCGCCGCCTCGGCACCATTATAGTCGGCGACCTGCGCCGCGGCGCCGACCATCACATCGCCGAGCCCGGTCTTGCAGACGTACGACGCACGGTGATAGGCGGTGAAGCGCGCGACCATGTCCTGCGCGAACTCATATTCGCCGTCCATCAGCACATGCTCGTAGGGCACGAAGACATCGTCGAAGACGACGAGCACTTCCTGCCCGCCGAAGCGCGCATTGCCCTGGTCGATGTTGCCCGGTTCCATCGCGCGCGTGTCGCACGACTGGCGGCCATAGATATAGGTGATCCCCGCGGCGTCGCCGGGCACCATGCCGACGATTGCGAAATCGCGGTCGGCTTCGCCCATGTTCATCGTGGGCATGACGCAGATCCAGTGCGAATTGAGCCCGCCGGTCATATGCGCCTTGGCGCCGGTGACATAGACCCCCGCATCGGTCCGTTTCGTCACATGCAGGAACATGTCGGGGTCGGCCTGTTCGTGCGGGCGCTTCGAGCGGTCGCCCTTCGGATCGGTCATCCCGGCGCCAAGGATGATGTTCGCGCGCTGCGCATGGCGCATGAAGTCAAGATAGCGCTGGTGATACGCGGTGCCGTGCTTGGCATCGATGTCGAAGGTGATCGAGTGGAGCACGCTGATCGTGTCGAGCCCGGCGCAGCGCTGGAAGCAAGTACCGGTGAGCTGTCCCATGCGGCGCTGCATCCGGTTCTTCATCACCAGATCGTGCGGCGAGCCGACGATGTGGAGGAAGCGGTTGACCGGCGCGTCGATCAGGTCGCTGTGCGCGGTGGCCAGTTCCGGGTCCTCTGTCGCGAGATCGTAGGTCATCTTGAGTGCGTTGATCGACGGTCGGATGATCGGATGATCGACGGGCTCGTCGACGCGCTCGCCGAACAGCCAGACCTCGACGCCGCGGTTTCGCAGCGATTCGACATAATCATCGCCGGTGCGGATCGACGCGAAGCGCGCCCAGCGGTCGGCGGCGCTCTCCTCGCGGGGGCGGGTGGTGGTTTCGGTCATGTGCAGTCTCCCGTTGTTTTGCGGCGAGACTAAACGCGGGCGAGAAGCAAAACAGGTCATGACAGGCGATAAAAACTCACCATAATGCGCAGGCCATGGCCACGATCGATCGCTATTATTTCAACGTCTGCACCAAGGGGGCCGAGCGTCGGGGCCGGCCGCTCGCGGAACTGGTGGCAAGCACCGGACTCGACCCCGCCGACTTCGCGCGGCCCGGCTGGCGCGGCGGGATCGATGCGATGGCGCTGCTCGTCCGCAATATCTGGAACAGCCTCGACGACGAATATATGGGCTATACCGCCCGCCGCGCCGCGCCGGGCAGCTTCGCCTTCGCGTGCGAGTTGGCGCTCGAGGGCAGCGATGTCGCCGACGGGCTGCGGCGCGCGGCGCGCTTCTACAATCTGCTGGACGCCGGAATCGCGACCGACATCGACACGACCCTGGCCGGATTGGTCGTTACGGTGCGCTTCGCCGAACCGGACCGCGATCCCGATCATTATTTCAGCGAATTCTGGATGATCATCTGGCACCGCCTCGCCTGCTGGCTGGCGGGCGAGACGATCTCCCTGCTGTCCGCCGAATTCGATTATCCGCGGCCCGGCCCCTATTTCGAGGAATTCAAATATCTCTTTCCGTGCCGCCGCCGCTTCAACGGGGCGGCGCGGCGGATCATGATCGATGCGCATGTCCTCCACGCGCCGATCCGGCGCACCCGGTCCGAACTCGACGCGATGCTCGCCGCGGCGCCGCTCGATATCATGACGATCCCCGCGAGCGACACCAGCGCGGCACGGCAGGTGCGCCAGTTGCTCACGCGCAGCCCCGACCTGACACTCGAAGAGCTCGCCGCCGAAACACGCCTGTCGCCGCACATCCTCCGCCGCCGCCTCCGCGCCGAAGGCAGCAGCCTCGCGATGTTGCGCGAGAATGTCCGGCGCGACCGCGCGACGCGGCTGCTCACCGCAAGCAATGCCACGGTCGAGGCGATCGCCGAAGCGCTGGGCTATGCCGAGGCCCGGTCCTTCACCCGCGCGTTCCGGCAATGGACGGGGCAGTCGCCATCGGCGTGGCGGTCAATGGGCAGATCGCACCGGACGCCCCTTGCCGAGCCGCGCGGGCGGGTCTAGTCGCCATGAGGTGAGTCCGGCAAAGCGTCCCCTGCCAGCATCGCTGGCCCCCTTCCGTTTCCCTGCCTTTCGCGCCATCTGGATCGCCAACCTTGCCTCGAACATGGGGTCGATGATCCAGTCGGTCGGTGCCGCTTGGCTGATGACCGAGCTGACCAGCTCGCATCTTTTCATCGCCGCGGTGCAAGCGAGCGCGACCGTGCCGATCCTGCTGCTCGGCGTCTTCGCGGGCGCGATCGCCGATAATTTCGACCGCCGTGCGGTTATGCTCGCGGCGCAGGGCTTCATGCTGATCGCGTCGGCGCTGCTGACGGCCACGACCTGGGCCGGGGCGCTCACCCCGATGGCGCTGCTGACCTTCACCCTCGCGGTCGGCTGCGGCACCGCGCTCAATTCGCCCGCGTGGCAGGCGTCGGTGCGATTGCAGGTGGGTCACGCCGATTTGCCCCAGGCGATCGCGCTCAACACCATCGCCTTCAACCTCGCACGCAGCGTCGGCCCCGCGCTCGGCGGGCTGCTGATCTCGCTCACCGGCCCGACCGCCGCCTTCGCGCTCAACGCGATCAGCTATGTCGCGCTGATCATCGTCCTCTTGCGCTGGCACCCCGAAATTACGCCACCCACGCGCACGCCGATGCTGTCGGCGATCATGATCGGCATCCGCTTCTGCGCCGCGTCAAGCCCGGTGCGCCGGGTACTGATGCGCGGCTTCGCCTTCGGGCTTGGCGCTGCGGGGTTCCAGGCCTTGCTGCCCTCGCTCGTCCGCGACCGGCTCCACGGTACCGAGCTGACCTTCGGCCTGTGCCTCGGCGCGTTCGGCATCGGGTCGATCTTTTGCGCGCTGTGGATCGGAAACGCGCGGCGGCGCTGGGGCAGCGATCGCGTGCTCGGCGTCGCGGCGATCGCCTTCGCCGCGGCAATGGTGCCGGTCGCGCTGACGCAGAATCTGTACGTGGTGATCGCGGCGGCATTCGTGGCGGGCGGGGCTTGGGTGACGACCTTCACGACGCTCAACGTCGCGATGCAGATCCGCTCGCCCGAGGATATCCTCGGCCGCTGCCTGTCGATCTATCAGGCGGTCACCTTCGGCGCACTCGCGCTCGGCGCTTACATCATGGGGCTGGTCGCCGACCTGACCTCGCTGCCGACCGCGATCCTGATCTCGGGCGCGTGGCTCGCAATCGCCGCGATCGTCCTGCGCATCGTCGCCCCGATGCCGGCGCGCGACGAGGGGCGTGTGCTTCCTTGAGATACTATCGATAATTTGACAAAAATATCTTTTCGTCGCATTTCTTTTTTGCACCGGGAGAGAGTGCGAGGAGGAGAATTTCATGTCCGACAGCAGCGCGCTGCAGGCAAGCCGTGCCATCACGGGCGCGACCCAGAGCGGCGATGACGACGATCTCGCCGAGCGGCTGCGCGCCTTCGTCGCCGCGCGCCCCGACATCGGCGGCACGGTCGAGGCGCTGCGGATCGACAAGGGACGCCGGTCGGCGGGCGCGTCGAGCGGGACCGTGCTGTTCGATGTCGACCTCGACACCGACGGCCGGAAATCGACGCGGCGGCTGGTGTTCCGCTACGACCTCGGCGGCGCCTTTTTCAGCCAATATTCGCTGAGCCCCCAGTTCACGATCATGCAGGCGCTCCATGCGCGCGGCCTGCCCGTCCCCAACGCGCTGTGGCTCGATGCCGACGGCGCGGTGAACGGCAAGCCGGGGCTGTTCATGGAGCGGATAGAGGCGATCGCGCCGAGCACGATGCCATTCAACGAGGGCCCCTATATGGCGGTCGATGCCGCGGCGCGGCACGCGATGCTGCTCGCAGCCGCACGTACGCTCGCACTCGTCCATGCAACCTCGCCCGAGGGTCTTGCCGACGACTATTTCGCCCGGCGCGGCGGCAGCGGCGATTATCTTGACCGCGAGATCGCGTGGAACCTGCTTGAGCTGCGCCGCACCATCCCGCCCGCCGATGCCGGCGCCAAGGCCGAATTCTATCGCGATATCCGCGGCACGCTCGAAACCGTCGGCCGCTGGCTCACCGACCATGCGCCGCGCCACCGCGTGCCCGAACTCGCGCACGGCGACGCGAACATATCGAACTTCATGTATGGCGAAGACGGCCGCGTGATCGCGCTGCTCGACTGGGAACTGTCGCACCCCGGTGTCGGCGAGGCGGATCTTGCTTATCAGATCGCGGGAATCGCGCATTTCGCGCTGCTGGCGCCGCCGGTCGACGGCATCCCCACCGCCGACGAGATGATCGCCGCGTACTGCGAAGCGCGCGGCAAGCTCGATGACTGGGACTTCGCGCATGTCCTTGGCGAATGGCGCCTCGCGGTCTTCGCTTCGATGGGGATGAGCCGCCTGCCCCCCGAACTGGAGGATGTCGAGCGAAGCTATTGGGCCGCAACCCGCCAGCGGCTCGCCGCGCTGGTTCCGGGGATCGCGACATGATCGCCCCCGAAGATATCATCGTCCTGCCCGTCGCGGACGAATGGCCGCACCCGCCCGAGGCCGACGATCATTGGCAGGAAAGCGTCGTCCTCTGCTTCCAGGACATCGGACAGGGGCTCGGCGGCTTCATCCGCATCGGCCATCATCCGAACCGCGGCATCGGCAACTGCACCTTCGGCGTTGTCGCGCCGGGGACCGGCTACAACCGCTCGCGGCTCGACGTGCCGATGCGCGAAGGCGACCGGTTCGCGAACGGTTTCGCGATCGACGGCTTCCTGACCGCGACCTTCGACGATGCGACCAATCGCTGGACCGCGTCGGATGTCGATTGCGAACTCGATCTTCATGTCGAAAATATCCATCCGCATTACGACGCCTGGGCGCTGTCGGGGCTGACGGGAGGCTTTCGCGAGAAATTCGCCGCGATGCATACCGAGGTTGCGGGGCGCGTGCGCGGGACGATGCGCATCGGCGACCAGCGCTGGACCATCGACGGCTTCGGCCACCGCGACCATAGCTGGGGGGTGCGCAAGCACGACGACCCCGACGCCGCGCTCGCGACCTTCTTCTGGCTCGTCGGATCGTTCGGCCCCGACCTCATCTTCAGCATGAGCGAGTCGGTCACGCTGACCGGCAAGCGCAACCGTACCGGCTTCGTGATCGCCGGTGGCGTCATCGAGCGCCCGCTGACGCGCGACGCGCGCTTCGGCGTCACGCTCGACGGGATGACGATGCAGGATGCGCGGGTGACTTTCGATGCGGGATCGCTCGGCACGCACATGATCGAGGTCGAGGGGCTCGGGAACGTCCTGCTCGGCATGGGCGGGCGCTATCTGGAGGTCGGCATGCCGGCGGTCGGCCACTGGAACGGCCGCACCGGCGGCGTCCACCTCAGCACGATGTTCAACGCTCGCGGCGGCACCGGCGCCCCGCCCTTGCTGTTCGGGACGTCGCCCGCGAACGGGCTGTACCGGACGCGGGCGTTTCAGGAGGCCGACTGACCGGCTAGCCGATGACGTCGTAGCTTTCAGCGAAGAAGATCGGCGAGCGCGACAGGTCGATAAAGCGCTGCTCGTCCTCGAACAGTTCGCGGTTCGCGGCGCGGACTTCGGGCGTGCCGCCGCCCGCGGTCAGATCGGCGGCGCTCGCCCATCCGAGTTCGGCTACGCCATCGAACGCATCGTCGGTCATCCGCCCTTTGAGCAGCGCGCTGAGCGTTGCGTCGTCGAGCCGGTGGTGCTGGCGATAGAGAGCGAGGCGAATCACCGGCGCATGCCGCGCGACGAGCGGCGCGTGGGTATCGCGCCAATAGGATTGAAATTCGTCGAGGCTGAGCGTCGGCAAACGCCGCAGGCAGAAGAGCATCCGGATCATACGAGCGACCCTAGCGCGTCTTGTAGCGGATCGGCAGCCGCTTCAGCCCACTGACGAAATTCGACGCGATCCACGCCGGATCGCCATCGAGTTCGATATCGTCGATGCGCTCCAGCAATTCCTCGAAAAAGATGCGGATTTCCATCTTCGCGAGATGCTGGCCGAGGCAGAGGTGCGGGCCGTAGCCGAAGCCCAGATGCTTGTTCGGCGGCCGCGACAGGTCGAAACGGAACGGGTCGGCATAGACCTCCTCGTCGCGGTTCGCCGACGGGTAACACATCATCAGGCTGTCGCCTTCGCGGATCTTGCGCCCGCGCAGCTCGCAATCGCTCGCCGCGGTGCGGAAGAAATGCTTCACCGGCGAGACCCAGCGCGCCATTTCATCGACCCCGCTCGACAGGATAGCAGGATCGGCGCGCAGCTTCTTCATTTCAGCGGGATTCTGGATCAGCGCCAGCAGCCCGCCCGCAATCGTCGAGCTGGTCGTGTCGTGCCCGGCGGTCGCGATGATGATGTAATAGGACATGAGTTCGAGGGTGCCGATCGGCTCCCCATCGACTTCGGCCGCCGACAGCAGGGTCGCAATGTCGTCCGACGGATCGCGCCGCCGCGCCTCGGTCAGCGCGCCGAAATAGTCGGTGAAGCCCTTGATCGTCGACGCGAGGTCGGGTTTCGGTCCCTTGCGGATATCGGGATCGTCGGGCCCGAAGATGTCGCGCGTCAGGACCAGCATCTTCGCCTCGTCCTCGACCGGCACCCCCAGGATGCGCATGATGACCCGCAGCGGATACCAGACCGCGACATCGTCGACGAATTCGCACGACGGCCCCGCGGCCGCCATCCGCCCGACGAACTCGCGGGCCAGCGCGCGCAGGTCATCCTCCAATGCCTTCAGCCGCGCGGGCATGAACCACGCCTGCGTCAGCTTGCGGTGCGCCATATGGTCGCGCCCGTCCATATGGACGATATCGCGCAGCATCAGCGCGCTGCCGCCGGTCAGTTTGCGCACTTGTTCTTCGACCGCGATGGGGCGCAGCAGCATGCGTGGGGCGTTCAGATATTGCGCGGCGTTTCGCTCGACCTCCTGGATATCGGCGAATTTCGTCACCGACCAGAAGGGGCGATAGCCATCGGGCTCGGTCCAGTGGACCGGGTCCTCGGCGCGCAACCGCGTGAACAGCGCATCATAGGCCGCCGGGTCGGCATAGGTCGCCGGGGCGACGATCGCGTCATCGACCGGGGCGGAGGCAAGCGTGGCCATCAGAAATTATACCCGATGCGGATACCATAGGTCGCCGGCGGCGCCGCGCGTGCGTTGCGCACCAGCCCGCTGATCGGCAGCCCGCTGTCATAATATTTGGCGTCGGTGATGTTCGCGCCGAACAACGACACCAGCCAGCGCTCGCCCGGCGCGGTGTAGGTCAGGCTGAGATCGACGAGTTGGAAATCATCGGCATTCGCGCCGCCGGTGCCGGTCAGGTTTTCGGCGTCGAAATAATAGCCCGCGTTGTGCGAGGCATCGACCGACAGCTTGATCTCGCCCGCACCGACCGGCTGGACGATATCGGCGCCGAGCGAGATCGCGAATTTCGGCGCCCCCGCCAGCCGGTTGCCCTTGATCAGCAGCACCCCGGCACCACCCGCCGACTGGACGTCGCGGTTGTAGCTGCTGTCGAGCAACAGCCCGTTCGACCGCAAGGTCAGCCACGGCGCCGCGCGCCACTGCGCGTCATATTGCACCCCGTCGATCTTCGCCCCGGTGCCGTTGACGAGGATGTTCGAACCGCTGGCCGAGTCGGTGTAGGCGATATGGATATTGCCGTAATCATAGTGGAAGGCGCTGAGGTTCAGCCGCGCGTCCGACGACAGCCGGATCTTCGCGCCGGCTTCGTACGAGGTGATCGTCTCGGGCGTCACGCCGGGGCTGAGCAGGTTGGTGTTCGACAGCGTCGCGCCCTTGAACCCCGTCGATATGCCTGCATAGAGCAGGATATCACCGCTGTCGTACTGCGCGCGCGCCGTATAGGTGAACTTCGACCCCTTCAATTGCTGCCGCCCCTGGTTCGGGGTGCCGAAGACGTTGCGCGGATCGGCGAGCGAGATGCGGTCGTTGCTGGTATATTTCTCGTCGGTGTAGCGCCCGCCCGCGGTGATGCTGAACCTGTCGGTCAGCGGCACGGTGATCTGGCCGAAGCCTGCGAGCGACTTGTTCTGCCAGCGGTTGTCGGCGGTGAGCGCCGACAGCGGCGGCAGGTCGCCGGTGAGGAACACGTCGCCCGCGGCGTCGAGATAGACCGCGCCCGCGATCCACTGCACCGGCGATCCGACCGACGCGATCTGGAATTCCTGCTGCCAGGTGCGCGACGGGAAATCGCCGGTGAAGCCCACCGATCCGCCCTGGAAGCCGGCCGGATAACTGGTCGGATCGGCGAAGAGCACTTCGGTGGCCGACAGCGATTCCGCTGTTTGATAAGCGGTTAGCGAGCTGATCTCGACAGTATCGAGGCTGAGCGTCGCCTTGGCCGAATAGGTTTCGGTGTTGAGCTGGACGAACGATCCGGCCGGGCCCGGGCGCAGCAGACCGCGCGTCGAACCGTTCGCTTCATTATCATAGGTCGTGCCGTGCTTCGGACTGAAGCGCAGGCCCGCCGCCGCCGCCGCGGCATCGCCGGGCGATACGCCGAAGCTTTGCAGCAGCCCGGCATAATAGAGCTGCGACCCGTTGAGCCCGGTGCCGCCGACGTCGATATCGAGCCCGACCGCCTGGAACCCCTGCCCCGACCGGTCGTCGGATTCGAAATGCGAGGCGCGCAGGACAAGGTTGAACTGGCTCGACGGTTCGAACACCAGCACGCCGCCGATCGATCTGGAATCGCGATCGTAGAAATCGTCGTTGGTCGCGCCCGCCCCGGCGGGGTTGAGGTTCTTGATATAACCGTCGCGCTTGCGGATCGAACCATTGACCGAGAAGGCGAACATGTCGCCGAGCCCGCCCGAAATGATCGCCGAGGCGCCGCGATTGTCGTAATTGCCATATTCGGCGCGAAAGCGGCCCGAGATCGGATCGCCCGGTTTCGGCGTCTTCGTCGTCACGACGATCGCGCCGCCGGTCGCGTTGCGGCCATAGAGCGCGCCCTGCGGCCCTTCGAGCACCTGCACCTGCTCGACATTGTCGAGGTCGAACGCCGCGCTGGTCAGTGTCGAGATATAGACGCCGTCGACGTACGTCGCGACGCTCGCCGCCTGCCCCGCGCCGGTGACGGTCGAGCCGACGCCGCGGATGAAGGGCGTGACGTTGCTCGCCTGGTTCTGGACGGTCAGCGCCGGGGTCAGCTTGGGCAGGTCCTGAAGGGTCGAGACGTTGCGCGCTTCGAGCACCTCGGGCGCGACCGCGGTAACGACGACGGGCACCTTCTGGAGATTTTCGGACCGGCGCTGCGCGGTGACGACGATGTCGTCGAGCCCACCGGCCTGCGGTGCATCGGCACCCTGCGGCGCGGCATCGGCCGCCGCCTGCGCCCACACCGGCGAACCCGTCATCGCGAACATCGCCGCGCTACCCAGAAGAAATGTCTTACCCATGGTCCCTCTCCCTCAGAATGCAGGGTTTTTCACCCCGTCTTTCTGCTTGCCTAGCATGGCGCAAGTGGCGCATAGCTCGGTACGACAAAAATAGATATTCGTCGTATTTTAATCTGTCAAGCGGCATTTAAATATGTGTTTAAATCGCCGCCTTGCGCCGAATATGACCCGGGAAGGAGCTTGAAAACATGTCCCCCGACGCACCGACTCGCGAGGAGCAAACGAGCTTTTGCCGCTTGTGCGAAGCCTTTTGCGGCACCATCGTCACCGTCGAGGCCGGCAGGCCGGTGAAGCTGTCGCCCGACCGCGACAATCCGCACACGCAGGGACATATCTGCGTCAAGGGCGCGGCGATCGTAGACATCGCCAACGACCCCGACCGCGTGCTGCGCCCGCTGAAACGCACGGGAGGTCCCGGCGAATTCACCGAAGTGTCGTGGGACGAAGCGCTGGACGATATCGCGGCGCGGCTGAGCGCGATCATCGCTACGCATGGGCCCGAGGCGGTCGCGACCTATTTCGGCAACCCCGGCGCCTTTTCGACCGACACCTTCATGTCGAGCCAGTGGTTCCTCCAGCGGATCGGCAGCACGAAATTCTATGCTGCTGGATCGCAGGACAGCACATCGCGCCATCTTGCGAGCTGGATCCTTTACGGCGTCGCCTTTCGCAACGCGATCCCCGACCTGCCCAACTGCGATTTCCTGATCATCACCGGCGCCAACCCTTTGGTGTCGCACGGCGGATTGCTGACCGCACCGCGGATGCGCCACGACCTTGACGCGATCGCCGCGCGCGGCCGCGTGATCGTTATCGACCCGCGCCGGACCGAGACCGCGAAGCGTTACGAGCATCTCGCGGTCCAGCCCGATGCCGACGCGTGGCTCCACGCCGCGATGCTGAAGGTGATGATCGATTCGCAAGCGGTCGACGAGGATTTCCTGACGCGCCATTGCACCGGCTGGGACAATCTCAAGACCGCCGTCCGCGCGGTCGATCTCGACGCGGCCGCCGCTGCGACGGGGCTGGCGCGCGAAACGATCGAGACGCTCGCGCGCGATTTCGCCGCCGCGCCGCGCGCCGCGATGTACGGCCGCGTCGGCCTCTGCCGCGGGCAATTTTCAACAATCGCCAACATGCTGCTCGACGCGATCAACATTGCGGGCGGCAAGTTCGGCAAGGTCGGCGGATCGACCTTCGGCGCCTTCCCGCTCGCGGGCGGCGGCGAACCCTTGTCGGGCTATGGCGAACATCGCACGCGGATCGGCAACCTGCCCGTCGTCGCCGGGCTGATGCCCGCCGCGGCGCTACCCGACGATATATTGGAACCCGGCGAAGGCCAGGTGCGCGCGATGATGATCGTCGCGGGCAATCCGGTGCTGTCGGCGCCGGGCGGCGAGCGGCTGGAACAGGCACTCGCCTCGCTCGACCTGCTCTTCTCGATCGACCTGTATGTGACCGAGAGCAACCGCTTTGCCGACTATATCCTGCCCGCGGCGACCTTCCTCGAAAAGGACGACATCCCGCTGATCGGCCTGTCGCACATGGTCCGCCCCTATATCCAGTACGCGCGCGCCGCGGTACCGACGATGGGCGAGGCGCGCGACGAGAAAGGCATTTTCGACGACCTCGTCCGCCGCATAGGGCTGGGCTCGATCGCACCGACCCCGGGGCTGCGCTGGCTCGAACGGCAGGGCATGGCGATCACCCCGCTGACGCTCGTCGAGCTGGGGCTGCGCCACGGCCCGTTCGGCAAGGCCCGCGGCGCCGACGCGCTGACCTTTGCCAAACTCGCCGACATGCCGCACGGGACGATGCTCGACATGCCGCTGACCTATGATGACTGGGCGCCGCACATCGCGACCGGGGACGGCAGGATCAGGCTCTGGCACCCGATCCTCGCCGACGAGTTCGCGCGCTTCGCAGTGCATCAGCCAGTGGGGAGCGTCGCGCCGACGCTCAAGCTGTTCAGCCAGCGGAAATTGAAGTCGATGAACAGCTGGATGCACAATCCCGAAAAACTCGCGCGCTCGCAGGAACCCGCGCTGCTCGTCCACCCCGCCGATGCAGCAAGGCACGGGCTGGCCGACGGCGGACAGGCACGCGTGTCGAACGCGCATGGTGCGGTCGAGGTGCGGGTCGAAGTGACCGACGACGTCGTCGAGGGCGCCGCCTGCTACCCGCACGGCTGGGGGCACAATGGCGGCTGGCGGCACGCCAACACGCTGCCCGGCGCGAACATCAACGTCCTGTTGGGGCTGGGTCCCGAGGCGGTCGAGCTGGTGTCGGGGACGACCTTTATCGACGGGATTCCGGTGTCGGTGGAGGCGGTTGGGGCGGGTTGACGGGATGTTTGGGGTGGGGAGCGGACATCGCTTTCTACAGCTTCGTCATCCCGGGCTTGACCCGGGATCCCGCTTTTTTTAGGGCGCCGACGGTTTTCGAGGTCAAGCGGGACCCCGGATCAAGTCCGGGGTGACGATGGACGGGACGGCAGCTTCCGGCCGTTAGCTGCCCCTATCGACCATCACACTCGGCGCGATAAACTCGCGCACCAGCCGGTCCATCGCCGCGCGGTCGTCGAGGTCCTCCGCCGGCCGCGACAGCAAAGAGCGGTAGACGAAGCTCAGCCACCATTCGAGCCGGTCCGGCGGCACGTCGGCGCGCACCTGCCCCGTCGCTGCGAGGCGGTCGATCACCGGCGCCCAGTAATCGTGCATCATATGCGCGATCACCTGCTGATGCTCGGCAAGCTCGTTGACGTAGCCGACCGACCCTTCCTCGAACATGCCTTCGAAAATCGGCGTCGCGCGCGCGGCGTCGACGAGCGCGAGGATCGCGGCCGACAGCAGTTCGACCCCCTGCAGGTCGCCCGGCAGGCTTTGTTTCGCGCGGTCGTTGACCGCCGACCCTTCGCGCAGCAGCACCGCGACCGCGAGCTGCGCCTTGTTCGGGAAATAATTATAGATCGTCTGGCGCGTGATCCCCGATCCGCGCGCCACCGCATCCATGCGCAGCCTGGCGTAGCCGACCTTCGCGATCACCTGATTCGCGGCGTCGAGAATGCGCGCCTGCGTCCGGCGCGCGACGTCTGTTTCAAGGTTGTTGTCCATCAATCCGCCCGCAGAAAATATAGAAATTTGACGAAAACTAAAATTTGTCGCATTCTTCTCATCGATATATTCGATTGGGAGAGTTGTCATGTACGGATTCGATCTCGTCATCAAGAACGGCACCGTGATCGACGGAACGCGCTTTCCGCGATTCCGCTCGGATATCGGGGTGAAGGACGGCAAGATCGTCCAAATCGGACATATCGCCGATCCCGGAAGCGCGAGGCTGATCGACGCAGCGGGAATGATCGTCGCGCCCGGCCATATCGACACGCACACCCATTATGACGCGCAGATCTTCTGGGATCCCGGCTGCTCGAACGCGGGCGAGAATGGCATCACCACCGTCGTCACCGGCAATTGCGGCTTCGGTTTCGCCCCCGTCCATGTGAAGGATCGCGACCGCGCGATGCTGATGATGGAAACCACCGAACAGATTCCGGCGATCCAGATGCAAACCGCCCTCCCCTGGTCGTGGGAAAGCTTCCCCGAACTGGTCGACGCGATGCGGCGCACCCCGAAGGCCGTGAATCTCACCATGTTCCTGCCGATCAACGCGGTGATGTTCTATGTGATGGGCGAGGAAGCGAAGCATCGCCGCCCGACCGCGGCCGAGATCGACGCGATGAAGGCGCTGATCCACGAGGCGATGGATGCCGGCGCCTGCGGCATCTCGATGAGCTTCATGGGGCATGAGAACAACCATGTCGATGTCGATGGGTCGCCGATGCCGACCGACATCATGCACAAGGACGATGCCTATGCGATCGCATCAGCGCTGAAGGAACGGCAGGAAGGGATGATCCAGGTGATCTCGCAGATCGGGCCGGTCGGCGACCGCACGATCAGCGAGGGGCTGGCCAAGGCGACGGGCCGCCCGATCCTGCACAATGTCTTTTCGGTCAGCGAATATACCCCCGACCTGCACCGCCAGAGCATGGAGTGGCTCGACCGCATGAATGCGCAGGACGGCGTCGAAATGTACGCCGCGACGGTGATCTGCCGCGCGTGGAACGAGACCGAGCTGTTCAACTCGCCGGGCTGTTCGCTCGACGCGCTCGACGTCTATCGCGAACTGACCTTCTGCAAGACCGCCGGGGAAAAGCGCGCCAAGCTGCTCGACCCGAACTTCCGCCAGCGCTTCAACGAAAGCTATGATCCGGTGATGTTCGAGGCGACAGCAGGCGGGCTTGCCGACTATACGGTGATCGGTGTCGGCCCGGGGTCGAACGATCCCAAGGGCTATGTCGGCCGCACGCTCGGCCAGATCGCGGCGGCCGAGGGCAAGACCGAGGTCGACGCCTTCATCGACACCGCGCTCGAAAGCGACCTGCGCATCGAACTCAAGACGCCGGGCATCGCGATCGACCCGCTGAAGGTCGCCGACCTGCTCACCCACACGCACGTCCTTGCGGGCGCATCCGATGGCGGCGCGCATACCAAGAATTTCAGCGGCGGCCAGTGGACGACCGACCTGATGCTGTGGCTCGTCCGCGACAATATGCTGATGTCGCTCGAGGAGATGCACTATCGCCTGTCGTACCAGCCGGCGCGCGCGATGAGCATCAAGGATCGCGGCGCGCTGCTCGAAGGCATGGCGGCCGACATCCTGATCTACGACCTGGACGAGCTGTATTTCGACCAGGACCGGTTCGAGGTCGTCCACGACCAGCCCGGCGGCGACTGGCGCCGCAAGGCGCGCGCCGGCGGCTATCGCCACATCTTCGTCAACGGTGAACAGACGTTCGAGGCCGATCGCCCGACCGGCGCAACGCCCGGGGTCTATCTGGGCGAGGCACCGGCGCGCGCTCCGGTCGCACAAGCCGCCTGAACGGGCCGGCCCCATGCTGAACGACAGGATCGTCGCCATCGTCGGCGGCTCGACGGGCATCGGCCGCGCCACCGCGATCGCATGCGGCGCCGCAGGCGCCACGGTGATCGTCGGCGCGCGAAAGGTCGCGCAGGCACAGGCGGTGGCCGATGAAGCCGGTGCGGCGGGCGCGCCCGCGACGCTGGCGCTCGGCGTCGACGTCCGCACCGCGGCCAGCGTCGACGCCTTCATCGCCGAAGGCGTCACGGCGTTCGGGCGGATCGACGGCGCGGTGAACAACGCCGGGGTCGAAGGGCGTATGTCGGCGGTCCACGACGCCAGCGACGACGATTATGCTGACATCATGGACGTCAACGCGCGTGGACTGTTCTTCGCGATGCGCGCCGAAATCCAAGCAATGGCGGCGGGCGGCCACGGTGCGATCGTCAACGTCGGCTCGGTCGGATCGTTCACCGGGCTCGTCGGACAAGGCATCTACGCCGCATCGAAGCATGCCGTCTGGGCGCTCACCCGATCGGCGGCGGTGGAAAATGCCGGGCGCGGTATCCGTATCAACATGATCGCGCCTGCGGGCACCGAAACGCCGATGCTCGACCGCGTGCTGCAGGGCAATGCGGATGCCTATCACGCTGCCGCCGCCATGCATCCGATCGGCCGTTTCGGCCAACCCGCGGAAAGCGCGGCGGCGATCGTCTGGCTGCTGTCCGACGCCGCCTCGTTCGTCTGCGGCCAGTCGATCGGGGTCGATGGCGGCTATTCGGCAACGCTCGGCTTCAATCCGCAGGCGGCGGTGGCGGGCTGATCAGCGCGTCATGCCGCCGAGGATCAGGTCGGACACCGTCCGGACGTAACGCTCGACCAGCGGCCGGTCGAGCGCGCCGTCGCCCAGGATGACGCGCCGCGATTCGACCGACGAGAAAATATGCGCACAGGCGCCGTCGATCGCGAAGCCGACCAGCCCCGCGTCGACATCCTCGCGAAACTCGCCGCGCGCCACGCCATCGGCAATAATCGTCCGCCGCGCCGCCGCGACTGGCTGGACGAAGGTCGTGCCGACCTTGCCCGACGCTTCGGACGATCCTTCGCGCAGCAGCTTCTGGAGCAGGCGATGCAGATAGGGGCGCGCATAATAGGCCTCGATCAGCCCCTTGATATGCGCCGCGATCTTCGCGGTCGGGGTGATGTCGGCGGCCAGCAGGCGGTCGAGATTGGCGGTCGCGCGTTCGGCATCATCCTCCGCGATCGCGACCATCAGCCCTTCGCGGTTGCCGAAGTGATAGCTGACCAGCGCCACGTTGGTCCCCGCGCGCTGCGAGATTTCGGCGATCGAAACCTCGAGCAGCTCTTGTTCGGTCATCAGCGCCCGCGCCGCGTCGATGATGCGGCGCGGCGTCGTTGGCGCCGGAGCGGACGTCTCGGTCATGGCTTCCCCGTTTTCCCTGCCCCGCCGCCCGCTTCGCCGCGAATCCGCTCGGATTGCTCGCCGAGCAGCGGCGCCGGACGCTTAGCCGAATCGAGCGCGGTTGCGAAGCGCACCGGATGCTCCATCGCGAAATAGCCGCCCTCGCTGGCATGCTCCTGCCGCGAAAAGAATCCCGTCGCGGCCAGATGCGGGTCGTCCATGATGTCGCCGATATCGCGCACCGCCTGCGCCGGAATCTGCGCCGCATGGCATTTCGCGACCAGTTCGGCGGTGGTGAAACCCACGGTCAGGCGCGCCATTTCCCGGTAAAGCAGCGCCAGGTTCGCCGCCCGCGCCTTGCGCGTCGCAAAGCGTTCGCCATCCAGGATTTCGGGCTGGCCGAGCAGACCAAACACACGCGGCCACGCCTCGTCGGTGTAAGGCACGATGCTGACATAGCCGTCGGAGGTCGGGAACGGCTGCCGGTCGGGGTCGATCTGGCGGAAATAGCCGACCGGCGCGTTGGGCGGGTCGAAGGTCAGCCCGCCGAGATGCTCGACAAGCATGAAGTGGGTGAAGGCCTCGAACATCGGCACCTCCAGCCTTTGCCCCTCGCCCGTCCGCAGCTTGTGGATGATCGCGGCGAGCACGCCATAGGCGCCGTGCAGCCCCGCGACCTTGTCGGCGATCAGCGACGGCAGGTAGCGTGCGCGCGGATTGCCGTCGACGCGCGGCAGCAGGGTCGCGGTCCCCGACGCCGCCTGGATGACATCGTCATAGGCCTGAAGATCGGCGTACGGTCCATCCTGCCCGAAACCGACGCAATGCGCATAGATGATCCCGGGATTGATCGCCTTCACCGCATCATAGTCGAGCCCGAGCCGCTCGACCGCCTTGCCGCGCACATTGAGCACGAACACGTCGGCATCGGCGAGCAGCGTCATCATGCAAGCCAGATCTTCGGGTTGCTTCAGGTCGAGCGCGACCGATTGCTTGCCGCGGTTGATCGCCATGAAGGCGGGCGCCATGCCGGGCGTCGCCCCTGCCTTGCCCGACCAGCGAAAGGCGTCGCCGCCGTGCGGGGTTTCGACCTTGATCACCTCCGCACCGAGTTCGGCGAGGATGTGCGTGCAATAGGGCCCGAAGACGACACTGGTCAGGTCGACGACCTTCACGCCCTCCAGCATCGGCTTGCCATCAGCGGCTGCGATCATGCTCCACTCCATTCGGGTTTGCGTTTCTCGGCAAAGGCGGTGACGCCCTCACGGAAATCCTTGGTCCGCATCAGCCGGCCAAAGATGCGGCTGTTGGCCGCCAGCGCCTCTTCGAGCGACTCCAGCTCCTCCAGCCGGTTGAGCGCTTCCTTCGAGGCGCGGATCGCCGAGGGTGAATTTTCGAGCAATGTCGCCGCCAGCACCCGCGCCGCAGCCATCGCTCCGCCATCGTCGCAGCGTTGATTGATGACGCCCAGCGCCACCGCCTCGGCCGCGTCGAAATGCCGCCCGGTCAGGATCAGTTCCATCGCCGCCTTGCGCCCGATCTGCCGCGTCAACCGCTGCACCCCGCCCGCCGCGGCGTAGAGCCCGACCTTGACCTCGGGCAGCGCGAACCGCGCCTTGTCCTCGGCCACCGCAAGATCGCACGCGAGGACGATTTCCAGCCCGCCGCCCATCGCGACGCCGTTGACCGCGGCGATCACCGGCTTGGTGCGGTCGAACCGCGCACAGAACCCCGCGAAACCCGACGGCGGGATCGCCATGTCGCCGCCCTTCGCGGTGACCTTCAGGTCGTTGCCACTGCAAAAGGCCCGCTCGCCCGCGCCGGTGACGATACCGACCCACAGATCGGGATCGCGTTCGAAATCGTCCCAAATCTCGTGCAGCTGAAAATGCACCGCGCTGTGGAGGGCGTTCATCGCATCGGGGCGATTGAGCGTGACTTCGAGTATATGCCCGTCGCGGCGGACGATCACATCGTCAAAGCGCCGCTCGCCCAGCCTGCCCTTCGCAGCAGGCTCGCAAAGCCGGCTGCCCGCTTCGAGGAAATTGACGCCCTTTTCATGGGCGATGCGCACGGTCTTCCCGATCGCATCGCCGTCGTGCAGGCTTTGCAAGGTCGCACGATGCCCGGTCCGGACGCGTGCCAGGATGCGTCCCTTGTCGTTCGAGGCGATCACATAGCCACGCGACGGCTGCCCCTTCTTCCACGTGACCGTGTAGCTATCGATCACCGCCTCGCTACTCTCGGCGAGTAGCACCGGCGCCGCCGCCTCGTCGATCTCCGCCTGCGCTGCGTCATCGGCGCGCGGCTTCCAGCCCGAAACCGGTTCGGTCGAATAAATCCCGACCGCCTCTTTCGACAGGAAGCCGCCATTGGCGAGGACCAGCCCATATTCGCCCGGCGATGCGCGCAGCCTTTCGGCCATCGTCGCGATCGCGTGCATCGAATAACCATTCCCGGCGCCGCCGAAAAAGGGCAGCCCACCCGTCACCGTGCACGGCGTCCGGCGCCAGTCGACCCCCAGCGCCTGGGCCGCGAGCAGCACCGCGCAGGGAAAGCAGCTGTAGAGGTCGAACTGGTCGATCGCTGCGGCGGTCTTGCCCGCCATGTCGAGCGCGCCCTGCAGCGCCGCCTCGATCGCGCGCGACCGCGACAAATCCGCCCGCTCACTGACCAGCCGGTCCTTGAACGCCGCATAGCCGTGCAGATAGACATATTTCGCGGGATCGACACCCGCGCGCTTTGCGGCGCCGACCGAGGTCAGCACGACCGCCGCGCCCTGGTTCACCGCATCCTGCGCGACATGCCATTTCAGATAGGGATCGGCGACACGGTAATTGGCATCGCCCGGCGTCTTCAGGAAATCACGCGACCGCGCTGCGGGGAATTGCGCATAAGGGTTGGTCGCAGCGACCGCCGAAAACCCCGCCCACAGCTCGGCCATCATATCCGCATGCGCTGCCGGATCGAGCCCGAGACGCGCGCGGAGCGCCTGTTCGAACGCCGGATAGGTCTGCGTCGGCGCGCCGAGGCCGTTGGCGATTTCATAGTCCGACAACAATATCGGCCCCAGCCCGCGATCCTCCTGCGCGCCCTCAGCGCTGTGCGACCAGTCAAGCTGGATCCGCGCCTTCAGCGCCTGCTTCATCGTTGCGGTCGCTTCGGCCCCCGCGATCAGCACCGCCGCCGCCTCGCCCGCAAAGATCGCCTCGGCCGCCTCGTTCACCAGCGCCTGCGGCTGGTCGCCGCCGACCACCGAATAGATGCAGCGTGCCGATGCCATGCCAAGCTCGGCGGCAAGCGTCGCTGGCGGATTGGCGCAGCGCCCGAACGGATGCTTGGTGCCCGCGACCGAATCGAGGTTCGAGCGGACGACGACGACGCGGTCGACCAGCGCCGCGAGCGGCCCCGCCGCCGCGCTGTCGGCGAGCGCCCGCCGCGCCGCCGCGACCTGCAGGCTGAGCGGGCTCGGCGCGTCAGCGGCATCCTTGCTATCCCAGTGCCGCACGACCTGGCCGACGCCGACCAAAATCGGGGTGTGCGGGTCCATCTCCGCCATGCTCCAATCCTCTCTCACCTTGACGCCTTTTAAATGATCGTTTAATCATCAGTTAAATGCTCATTTAAGATGAGTCAACCAACGACATAGGAGAGGCCCCTCATGAACTTCGAAACCGACTATCGCATGCTGATCGACGGCGCGCTGGTGGACAGCCATGAGCGTCTTGACGTGGTCAATCCCGCGACGGGCGCCGCCTTTGCCACCGCCCCCGACTGCACCGACGCCCAGCTCGCCGCCGCGGTTGACGCCGGGCGCCGCGCCTTCAAGGGGTGGCGGGGCACCCCGATTGCCGACCGGCAGGCATACCTGCACAAGGCGGCCGATATATTGAACGACCATCGCGAGCAGCTGGCGCGCCTCTTCACCCGCGAACAGGGGCGCCCGACCGAAGCGGCGAAATCCGAAATCGATATCGCGGTCGCCTGGCTGCATGCTTATGCCGAAATGACCCCGCCGGTCGACGTGATCGACAAGGGCGACGGCCAGCGGGTCGAGACGCATTATGTGCCGCTCGGCGTCGTCTGCGCGATCTCGCCGTGGAATTTCCCGGTCAACCTGTCTTTCTGGAAAATCGCGCCCGCGCTCGCCGCTGGCAACACGATCGTGCTCAAGCCCTCGCCCTACACGCCGCTCTGCATGCTGAAGATCGGCGAACTGCTGAAAGATGTTTTCCCGGCCGGCGTGCTCAACATCATCACCGGCAGCGACGCGCTCGGGCCAAAGATGACCGCGCATCCGGGCTTCGCCAAAATCTCGTTCACCGGATCGACCGCGACCGGCAAGCGCGTGATGGAAAGTGCGTCAAAGGATCTGAAGCGCCTGACGCTCGAACTCGGCGGCAATGATGCCGCGATCGTCATGCCCGATGTCGACCTCGACGATGTCGCGCAGAAAATCTTCTTCGGCGCCTTCTTCAACAGCGCGCAGATCTGCGTCGCGACCAAGCGGCTCTACGTCCATGAAAGCATCTATGATGGCCTCCGCGACCGGCTCGCAGGGATCGCGCAGGCGGTCAAGCTCGGCGACGGCAGCGAACAGGGTACCGTGCTCGGCCCGCTGCAGAACCGGCGCCAATATGACCGTGTCACCAGCCTGATCGAGGACGCGAAGGCCGAAGGGCTGACGCTGATCGAAGGGCCGGCGGGCCCGGCGGGCGGCGGCTATTTCATCCCCGTCACGATCGTCGACAACCCGCCTGAGCAATCGGCGGTGGTACAGGAAGAAGCCTTCGGCCCCGTGCTGCCGATGATGAAGTTCAGCACCGTCGAAGAGGTGATCGACCGTGCCAATGCCAGCGAATATGGGCTTGCCGGTGCAGTGTGGTCGAAGGACGTCGATCAGGCGGTGGCGATCGCGCGCCAGCTCGAAACCGGGACCGTCTGGATCAACCAGAATCTCGTCCTCCGCCCCGACACGCCGTTTGCGGGTCACAAGCAAAGCGGGTTCGGGATCGAAAACGGGCTGGAAGGCATGCTCGAATATATGGCGCCGCAAAGCCTGTATATTCCGCAGTCGGCGGGGTAGACTCGCCCGGCGACGGACAAAGGCTCCGTGCGGATCGACGGAGAAGCGCGCGTATGGGCGGTAACATCGAACAGCGACGGATCGCCGGGGTCGTGCTCGCCGGCGGCCGCTCGCAACGCTTCGGGCGCGACAAGGCCGAACAACGCTACGGCGACCGCAAGCTGATCGACTGGTCGATCGCCGCCTTGCAGCCGCTTGTCGGGACGGTCTTCGTTTCGGGGCGCGACTATCCGCCTTTCGTTTCGGTGGCTGACCGGCCCGAGCCGGGCATGGGCCCGCTCGGCGGTATCGCGGGCGCGATGGCCGCGGCAAAGGCGGCGGGTTATACCCATCTGCTCTCCTTGCCGTGCGACACGCCTGACGTTGCACCCGACCAGCTCGCGCAGCTATGCAAAAGCCCGGACAGCGCTTATCTCGCCGCCTGCCCCGTCATTGGCCTTTGGCCGGCCGATCAGGCCGAAAAGCTTGCGGAGCATTTGGCTGGCGGCGGCCGGCGCTCGGTGCGCGCCTGGGCCGATGCGCAGGGCGCGGCCGCGATCGACGGCGACGATATAGCCAACATCAACAGCGTCGAGGATCTGGAGCGGCTCTCCGGGCGCTGACGCGGGCGATCAGCCCGGAAAGGCGGGCGCCCTGCTGACCATCGCCGGCAGCGGACGCCCCATCACGCCGGTGAACCAGTGTGCGGCCTCCACCGCAGCCGGCAGGTCGATCCCCGTCGCGATGCCGCTGCGTTCGAGCATATAGACGACATCCTCGGTCGCCACATTGCCCGCCGCTCCGGGTGCAAAAGGACAGCCGCCGAGCCCGCCGAGCGATGCGTCGACCGTCGCCGCGCCCTCGGCGACCGCCGCCCATACATTGGCCAGCCCGGTGCCGCGCGTATTGTGGAAATGCACCCGCACCGGCAGGCCATCGACCGCTTCGCGCACGCGCCCCACCATCTCGGCGACCTGCGACGGCACCCCGACACCGATCGTGTCGGCAAGCGCGATCTCGCGCGGCTGCGCATCACAGGCGCGCTTCGCCATCTCGACGACGCGGGCGACCGCGACCTCGCCCTCGAACGGACAGCCGAAAGCGGTGGCGATCGTGATCTGGCCGCTCCGCCCTGCCGCCCTTGCCAGTCCGACGATTTCCATCGCCGCGGCGAGCGATTCGTCCGCACTCTGTCCCTGATTACGGATGCCGAAGCTATCGCTCGTCACGCACACCGCGCCGAGTTCGTCGATGCGCCCCGTCGCCAGCGCGCGCTCGGCCCCGCGGCGGTTGAGCACCAGCCCGATATAGGTCACGTCGCCCCGCTCGGGCAGCATCGCCACCAGTTCCTCGGCATCGGCGAGGTGCGGCACCTTCTTCGGATTGACGAAACTCGTCACCTCGATCCGGCGCGCGCCAAAATCGATCGCGCGGCGGATCAGTTCGGCCTTATCGGCGGTCGGAACCACCAACGCTTCATTCTGCAACCCGTCGCGCGGCCCAACCTCGACCATCTCAACCCTGTGCTTTTCCGCCATTTCGCGCCCCGTCTCCATTCGAGTCATTTTGCAGGTTGAAAATTACATAGCATTCTAAGTATATGATGACCACAAGAGTGATGCCAAAAGCCGCCGACATGCTTCATAGACCGGCTTGGGCGCCGAAAGGAACGGAATGACGAAAAACGGGGGAGCGCTGGACGGCATCAGGGTGGTCGAGATGGGGCAGCTCATCGCTGGCCCCTTCTGCGGCCAGCTGCTCGGCGACATGGGGGCAGAGATCGTCAAGCTCGAACCGCCCGGCACCGGCGACCAGATGCGCAATTGGGGCCAGGGCGACCGCCCAAGCTGGTGGCGCGTCATCGCGCGCAACAAATATTCGGTCGCGGTCGACCTGCGCGGCGAAGAGGGTCAGGCGCTGGCGCGCGAGCTGATCGCAAAGGCCGACATATTGATCGAGAATTTCCGTCCCGGCACGCTCGAAAAATGGAACCTCGACCCCATCGAGCTGCGCAAGAGCAACCCCGGGCTGATCGTCGTCCGCGTGTCGGGTTATGGCCAGACCGGCCCTTATTCAGCGCGCGCGGGTTTTGGCGGCATCGGCGAGGCGATGGGCGGCTGGCGCGGCATCGTCGGCTATCCCGACCTGCCGCCGGCACGCATGGGCGTGTCGATCGGCGACACCCTCGCCGCGACCTATGGCTGCATGGGCGCGCTCGCCGCGCTCCATCACCGCAGCAAGACCGGCGAAGGCCAGATTGTCGATTCGGCGCTTTACGAGGCGGTGCTGCAGGTGATGGAATCGACCGTGTCGGATTATTCGGCGAGCGGCACCAAGCGCCGCCGCACCGGATCGACCCTCCCCGCGATCGCGCCGTCGAACGTCTATCCGTGCCGCGACGGCGAATATCTGATCGGCGCCAATCAGGACGGCGTCTTCGCGCGGCTCGCCGCGGCAATGGGCCGGCCCGAACTGGCGAGCGACGAGCGCTATGCGACGCATCGCGCGCGCGGCGTGCGGCAGGAGGAGCTCGACGCGCTGATCGGCGAATGGACCGCGACGATGACGATCGCCGAACTGGAAGCGAAGATGGTCGCGGCGGGCGTTCCCGCGGGCCGCGTCTTCGATGCCGAGGATATGCTGGCCGACCCGCATTTCGCGGCGCGCGAGGCATTGGTGACGGTCGCGGACGACGAGTTCGGCGAGATCAGGATGCAGGGTGTGTTCCCCAAGCTGTCGGCAACGCCGGGCAGCATCCGCCGCCCCGCCCCGCTGACCGTCGGGCAGGACAGCGCCGATGTCCTCCATCGCTGGCTCGGCCACGAAGGAAAATCCGCATGATCACCCTCTATGGCGGCCCGACCCCCAACGCGCGCAAGATCGCGATCGCGCTGCTCGAAATGGAACTCGCATGGCGGCTCGAACCCGTCGACATCCTCGCGGGCGATCAACTCACCCCCGAATTTCTCGCGCTCAACCCGAACAACAAGACGCCCGTAATCGTCGATGACGAAGGCCCGCACGGTCCCGGCTTCGTCCTGTGGGAAACCGGCGCGATCCTACTCTACCTCGCCGAAAAGACCGGGCGTTTCCTGCCGAGCGACCCGGTGAAGCGCGCGATCTGCTGGCAATGGCTGATGTTCCAGGTCTCGGGGGTCGGTCCGATGTTCGGGCAGGAGGCGCATTTTACCCATTATGCCAAGGATCGGCACGACTATGCGATCACCCGATACGGCCGCGAGGTTGACCGGCTGATGATGGTCCTCGACCATCGGCTGGGCGAAGCCGAGTGGCTGGCGGGCGACGATTATAGCATCGCCGATATGGCGACCCTGCCCTATCTGCGCCGCCAGTTCATCGACAAGGCGGGGCGCTTTCCGAACGTCGAGCGCTGGGGCGCCGCAATGCTCGCTCGCCCAGCGGTCGCCGAAGGCATGAAGGCCGGCACCGCGCGCGCCGAAACGATCGAGGGCGGGCTCACCGGCTTCACCGACGAACATCGCGCGATCCTGTGGGGCGATCGCCAGCACGCGCAGCGGTGAAGCGGAAGCGGCGAACGACGGCATCGGGGTGGATTTGAGACATTCCCCTCCCTTTTAGGGAGGGGTTAGGGGTGGGTCGCGAGCGCAGCGAGCAAGAGGAAGCGCGCCGCCTTCGGCGGCTACCCACCCCCCAGCCCCTCCCTAAAAAGGAGGGGAGGAGAACCTCCGCAATCGGCCGCTTTCGCTCTCTCCCTCGTCGTCCCGGGCTTGACCCGGGATCCCGCTTTTTTGGGGCACCAGCAGTTTTCGAGGTCAAGCGGGGCCCCGGATCAAGTCCGGGGTGACGGTGATGGATAGGGCAACTAACAGCCGAAACCCGCCTCCCTCAATCCCCCTTTACCGCCGCCTGGTTCGCATCGCCGAACATGTTCGACCATTCTTTCTCGTCGAGCGTCTGATGCCGCCCCACATATTTCGCGGATGCCTTCAAATCCTCGCGCGCCATCGCCCGCGCCACCGCCGGGCGCGCGCGGATGCGTTCGAACCAGCCGTGGATCGCGGGCCATTCATCCAGCCCCATCCCCATGACGAACGCCGACGCCCGCCCGGGCCAGATCGCCATGTCGGCGATCGTATAATCGTCGCCCGCGACATAGGCGCTCTTCTCCAGCCGCCGTTCGAGTATGGTGAGCAAGCGTTGCAATTCCTTCGTGTAGCGTTCGACGGCATAATCCTGCCCCGCGGGCGCATAGCGCAGGAAATGACTTGCCTGCCCGCCCATCGGCCCCAGTCCCGCGACCTGCCAGGCCAACCACGACAGCGTCGCCGCGCGCGCCGCGCCCGACGCGGGCAGGAAACACCCGCTCTTCTCGGCCAGATATTGCAGGATCGCCCCCGATTCGAAGACGGCAACCGGATCGCCGCCCCCCGCCGGATCCTGATCGACGATCGCGGGCAGCTTGTGGTTCGGGTTGATGCGCCCGAACGCGGCGGTGAGCTGGTCGCCGTTGAAGATGTCATAGGGCAGGACCCGATACGCCGCGCCGATCTCTTCCAACATGATCGCGATCTTCTGCCCGTTCGGGGTCGCCGAATAATGAAGGTCGATCATCTCAGCGAATCTCGTGGATCACATGGCGGACACCGAAATCGGTGCGCTCGCCAACCCCGACCGCGAGCAGGCCGTTCAGCCAGCCATAGGTCTTGCTCGCGGTTTCGAACACCGGCGCGATTCGCAGATAATATCGCGACGGATCGACATGGGGCGCGGCCGGGTCGGCAAAGGCGGCACGGACATCGTCTGGAATGACGTTGCGCCCGGTGTAGGAGAGATAGATCAGCTCGCCATCATCGGTCTGCCACACCGCGCGGGCATCGAAGGTCCCGACCGAAGCATCCTCGCCCAGCCGTCCGCTGCGCGACCAGTTGCCGCCGCCAGGCAGGACGATGCCGTTGATTCGCGGTCCGAAAAAGCGCCCGCCGCTGATATAGCCCATCCGGTGATCGCCGAACGGCGACACCCCCATGCCGATGATGCCGCCGCCGACCTCGAACTCCACCGTGCACAGATGGCTGCTCGTAAGTGCGGCGGAACCGGCTTTCCCATTTTCGTCGTTCATCTTGCGAATCCTCTTTGCAAAGCTATGGACAAGCATAAAACCATTAGTATACTAAGGGTCAATCAGATTGACGGATCGGACGCATATCCGGGGCACCGTCGACAGGACTTTAAGGGAGGGTTAGCATGAAGGCGTTCAACCAGTTTCTGCTGTCGGGTGTCGCGACCGTCGCGATGACGGCATTTGCCGCGCCGGCGATGGCGCAGGCCAGCGGCGCACCCGCCGCCGAAGCCGACGACAGCAACACCAACGAAATCATCGTCACCGCGCAAAAGCGCGAGCAGAGCCTGCAGGACGTGCCGATCTCGATGGAAGTCGTGAGCGGCGCCAAACTCGCCGAATTCAACACGAGCGACATCAAGGCGGTGATGAACTACACCCCGAACGTGTTCGTGCAGTCGACCGCGGGCAACGACGTCATCTATATCCGCGGCTTCGGCTCGCCGCCGGCGAACTTCGCTTTCGACCAGTCGGTGTCGCTCTATGTCGACGGCATCTACGCCGGCCGCAGCCGCCAGGCGCAGGCGCCCTTCTTCGATCTCGAACGCGTCGAGGTGCTTCGCGGCCCGCAGGGCGCGCTGTTCGGCAAGAACACCGCAGCGGGCGCGGTCAGCGTCGTGTCGGCCGGTCCGACCAGCCAGGCGGAGGGCGCCTTCACCGCGCTCTATAACTTCGACCAGAAGGGCTTCGACGTTTCGGGCTATATCTCGGGGCCGCTCAGCAGCACGCTCTCGGCGCGCCTCGCGTACAAGATCGTCAAGCAGGACGGTTATATCCGCAATCTCGCGACCAACCACGACGACCCCGAAATCAAATCCCAGCTCGCGCGCCTGACGGTCAAATGGGAACCGTCGAGCAGCTTCGACTATACGCTGAAGGCCGAGTACGGAAACCGCGACATCGTCGGCGGCATCACCGTGTCGAGCCCGTTGACCAGCGGCCAGGATCCGCAGGACACGCGCTACCTCGAACGCTCGGCGCTCGGGCGCGAGGGCAATCGCAATGAATCGGTGATGCTCTCGGGCGTCGGCAATCTTGCGCTTGGCGATTTCACGCTGACCTCGGTCACCGGCTACAGCTGGTTCAAGTCGAAGATCGTCAATGGCTTCGACCAGATGATTCCGAACAGCGGCGGCGCCCACACCGCCAACTCGGTCTACAACGCCTTCCCCGAACGCTTCGACCAATTCTCGCAGGAAGTCCGCATCCTGTCGCCCGTCGGCGAGACGTTCGAATTCATCGCCGGCGCCTATTACGACAAGTCCGATTACACGCTCGAACAATATCAGGGCTTCAACATCCCCAACCTGTTCCTTTCCATCCCCGGCGCGACCCCGGCCGATCCGCGCATCCCGATCTTCGACGGTCCGTATCTCGCCCGCATCGACAGCATTTTCCGCCAGAAGGCCGAAAGCTGGTCGGTGTTCGGACAGGGCACGCTCAACATCAGCGATGCCTTCCGCGCGATCGGCAGCCTGCGCTATTCGCATACGAAGAAGGATGGCAGCTTCCGCACCACGCTCGCGTCGGCTTCGAACGGCCTCAACGGACAACCTTTCCCGCTGCGCCCGATCACCAACGCCGACGGCTCGATCAGCGAAGGCAATGTCGACCCGTCGGTCACGCTGCAATATGACATCGCCCCGCGCATCATGATCTACGGCACCTGGGGCCGGGGTTCTAAATCGGGCGGGTTCGTGTCCAACACCCTCGGTACCGTCGACAGCACCTTCACCTTCGAGCCCGAACGGTCGGAGAATTTCGAGGCGGGGATCAAGTCGACACTGGCCGACGGCAAGGTCGTCGCCAACGTCTCGGTCTACAAGACGAAGTTCAAGGACCTGCAGGTTTCGGTCTATCAGCCCGCAACCTCGAGCTATCTGACCGGCAACGCCGCGGCGGCAACGTCGAAGGGGGTCGAGGGGTCGCTCAGCATTTTCCCCTTCCCCAATTTCGATATCAGCGCATCGGGTGCCTATTCGGACATCAAATATGACGATTATCCGGGCGCGGCGTGTCTCGCGTCGCAGCCGGTGACCTGCACCCCGGCGACGAACAACCTCGCCGGTTTCCCGGTCGCCTATTCGTCGAAATGGACCGGCAGCGTCACCGCCCACGCGCGCGTCGACATGTCCGACGCGATGAAGATCGACATCACCGGCGTCGCGTCGGGCCGTTCGAAATATTTCAATTCGGACAATCAGAGCCCGATCTTCGGCGTCCAGGGCGGCTATGTGAAGCTCGACCTGCGCGTCCAGCTCGCCGATCAGGACGACGGCTGGCACGTCGCGCTCGTCGGCAAGAACCTGACGAACGAAAAGACGATCGGCAGCGCGTTCAACCTGCCGTCGCCGATCACCCCGGTGCCGCGCGCGATCCTCTACCTCGAACCGACGCGCAACATTTCGGTCGAAGCCGGGTTCAAATTCTGATGTCCCGGGGGCCGGCCGCCGCCCGCATCCTCCTTCGGAAGGAAGCGGCGGCGGCCCTAACCCGCCATCACGCGGTGCCCTTTCGATGATCGAGGTCTATTTCACGCCCACGCCGAACGGCCACAAGGTCTCGATCATGCTCGAGGAGACGGGGCTGCCGCACCAGCTGCTCGCGATGAACATGCTCGAGGGCGATCATCTGACCCCCGAATATCGGCGGATCAACCCGAACGGCCGCTTGCCCGCGATCGTCGACCATGATCCGGTCGGCGGCGGAGCGCCGCTTCCGGTGTTCGAGAGCGGCGCGATCCTGCTCTACCTCGCCGAGAAGAGCGGGCGGTTGCTTCCCGAAAACCCGCGCCGGCGGTCGCAAGCCCAGCAATGGCTGATGTGGCAGATGGCGAGCTTCGGCCCGATGCAGGGTCAGGCGCATCATTTCATCCGCTATGCGCCCGAAGGCCAGACCTATCCGGTCGAGCGCTATCGCAACGAAACGCTGCGGCTGCTCCACGTCCTGAACGGGCGGCTGGGCGAGGCCGAATATCTGGCCGAGGAATATTCGATCGCCGACATCGCATGCTGGCCCTGGACGCGCGCGATCCGCGCCATCGGCCTGACGCTCGACGATTATCCGGCGGTCGCCGACTGGTTTGCGCGCATCGCCGAGCGTCCCGCGGTGATCGCGGGCACCGACGTCAAGAACGCCGCCAACCTGTCGAGCGCGCGGCCGGTGCTGACCGAAGAGCAATGGTCGAACCTGTTCGGGAAGAATATGCTGGAAGCGCCGGTGCGTTAGTCAATCTCGTCATTGCGAGCGAAGCGAAGCAATCCAGAGCGGCTGACGCACACTCTGGATTGCCGCGTCGCTTCGCTCCTCGCAATGACGAAGTTTGGGGCTACACCGTATGCGCCCGCCCCCACTGATATTCCACCTTGCCGTCCAGCCGCCGCACCGCGACCCAGTCGCCGCCCGCAAGGCTGTCATCCTCGATCAGCGCCATCACCCCGCCCGCGATATCTTCGGGCAAACAGGCTTCATTGTTCGCGAGCACCATCTTCATCCATTCGGATTTGCCGCCCGCCCCCGTCGTGTCGAGGATCGGCGTGTCGACCAGCCCGGGCAACATGCCGGCGACGCGGACGTTGCATTCCTCCTTCAGCGGCGCGCAGCAGCGCGTGAACATCATCACCGCTGCCTTGGTCGTCGCATACATGGCATCGTAGAAACCGGTGCCCAGCGCGACGGTCGAGACGGTGTTGATGATCACCCCGCCGCCGCGCTTCCGCATCGCCTGCACCACGATCTGCGTTGCCGCGACCAGCGAAGTCACATTGACGTCGATGATCCGGCGGATGCGCGCGGCATCGACGTCGGGAAATTGCGGCAGCCCCGACACGACCCCGGCATTGTTATGAAGGATATCGACGTCGCCATGCGCGCGAAACCACGCCTCGGTCGCCGGGATGTCGGACAGGTCGAGCCGGTGCACGCTCGCGCGCGCACCCGCCGCTTCGACCAGCCGCGCCGTTTCGGCCAGCCCCGCTTCATTGACGTCGACCAGCGCGATCTGCGCCGCGCCGCGTGCCGCCAGCACCACCGCCGTCGCGCGGCCGATGCCGCCCGCCGACCCGGTCAATATCGCCGTCTTGCCGTTGATATCCATATCTTCTCTCCCGTCGGTCTTGCCGCTACCGTAAAGCACGTTGACAGATAAACTTAAATACCTAAGTATTTTTCGACCGAGCAGACTCGTGCGTTTACAAGGAGAGTTATGACCGAGGCCACCACCCTGGGTGCCGGTGCCGCAGCGTCCGGCAGCGGTCATGCGATGCGCCGCAACGTCGCGCTGGCGATGCTGTTCGTGGTCGGCACGATCAACTTCGTCGACCGCCAATTGCTGTCGGTGCTCGTCGAACCGATTCGCGCCGAAATGGATTTCAGCGACACGCAGTTCGGGCTGCTTACCGGCCTCGCCTTCGCGCTCTTCTATGCCGCGATGGGCGTCCCCGTCGCGATGCTCGCCGACCGCTGGAACCGCATCAGGCTGATCGGCATCGCCTGCGTCGTGTGGAGCGGCTTTACCGCCGCCTGCGGCATGGTCGGCAACTTCTGGCAGCTCGCCCTGATGCGCTTTGGCGTCGGTGCGGGCGAAGCGGGCGGCACCGCGCCCTCGCTGTCGGTCATCGCCGACTATTATCCGCCCGCACAGCGCCCGCTCGCGATCGGGCTGTTTACCTGCAACGGCCCGTTCGGGGTCTTCGTCGGCGCGACCTTCGGCGCCTGGGCGGCCGCGAACATCGGCTGGCGGGGCGCCTTCGTCGTCATCGGCCTCGTCGGCATCCTCGTCGCGCCGCTGCTCATCTGGCTCGTTCGCGAACCGGCGCGCGGCGCGATGGACACGCATAAGCCCGCCGACGAAGCCCTGCCCTTCAGCCAAAGCCTCGCGATGTTCTGGCGCCGCCCGTCGCTGCGCATGGTGATGATCGGCAGCGGCCTCGCCGCCTTCACCAGCTATGGCATGCTCAACTGGATTCCCGCCTTCCTGATGCGCACGCAAAGAATGCCGCTCGACGCGATGGCGACCTATTTCGGGCCAGCCGCGGGCATCACCTTCGGCATCGGCATCCTCGGCGGCGGCTGGCTCGTCAGCCACCGCGCCAAAACCTCCGCCCGCGCCTATGGCACGATCCCCGCGCTCGCAACCGCGGTGCTGATCCCGACCTTCATCGCCGCTTTGCTCGTCGACACATGGCAGCTGTCGCTCGTGCTGATGCTGATCCCGATGGCGGCCTGCACCGCCTATGTCGCCCCCGCGCTCGCGCTGGTGCAAAACCTCACCCCGCCGCGCAGCCGTGCCACCGCCGCCGCGGTGCTGATGCTGATGTTCAACATCGTCGGCCTGGGCCTCGGCCCGCTGTTCGCCGGGATCGTCAGCGACGCGCTCAAACCCGACTATGGCGTCGACAGCCTGCGCTGGGCGCTGATGGCGCTGATGCCCTTCGCCGCCGCCGCGGGGATCGCGCAATATCGCATGACGCGCCACCTCGAAAAGGATTTCGCCGAATGACCGACGTTGCGGGCAAGACCGCCTTCATCACCGGCGGCGCGAGCGGGCTCGGCTTCGCCACCGCCCGGGCGCTCGCCGCCAAGGGCGCGGCGGTGATCCTCGCCGACATCGACGCCGCCGGCGCCGAAGCGGCCGCCGCAACCCTGCGCGGCGAAGGCGCGCACGCACTCGGCCTCCAGCTCGACGTGACCAGCGAGGAAAGCTGGGCCGAAGCGGGCACCACGGCGCGCGAATTCGGCGCCGTGCGGATCCTGTTCAGCAATGCCGGGGTCGGCGGCGGCTCGGGTCCGTTCGAACAATATGACACCGACGTCTGGCGCTGGAACTATGCGGTCAACGCCCACGCGCATCTTTACGCCTGCCGCACCTTCCTCGGCGAGATGAAGGCATCGGGCGAGCCGAGCCATCTCGTCATCACCAGCTCGATGGTCGCGATCGTGCCGCCGCCGATCTCGGTCGCCTATATCAGTTCCAAATATGCGACGCTCGGCATCGCGATGGCGCTGCGGGGCGAACTGGCCGGAACCTGCGTCGACATCTCGGTGCTGATGCCCGGCATGTCGGCGACGCGGATCGTCGAGACGACGCGCGACCTGCGCCCGGTCGAGGTCGAAACCGGCAAGGCGGCGGCAACCAGCCAGGCGATGCAGGGCGTCCTCGCGGGCGGCATGTCACCCGACAAGATCGGCGCGCGCGTCGTCGAGGCGATCGAGGCCGGCGATTACTGGATCTTCACCCACCCCGAATGGAAGGCGATGGCCGAGCTGGTGACGCAGGACATGCTGTCGTCGTTCGGCCCCTCGGCCGATCCGGGGTATAAAGGCGACGATATCGACGGGCTGATCGCGGCCAACGGCGGCCGCATGTTCGGCGCAAAAAACATAGGAGAGAGACATGGCCGAAGAGAATGACATCCGCGCAATGGCGCAGCGCTTCTTCGATGCGATCGAGGCGGGCGACATCGAAACGATGCAGGGCAGCTTCACCCCCGATGCCGAGATCTGGCACAACACCGACGAGCTGATCGTCACCCCGGCGCAGACCGCGCAGACGCTGACCGGCATGGTCGCGCGGATCAAGGACCGCGAATATGCCGACCGCCGCCTCACCGCCTTTCCCGGCGGCTTCGTCCAGCAGCATGTTTTAAAGGGCAAGCGCGTCCACGACGATGGCGAAGTCCGCCTGCCGTGCGCGATCGTCTGCAAGGTCGTGGACGGCAAGATCACCCGGCTCGACGAATATTTCGACAGCGCGCACGTCGCTGAATTCCGCAAATTCGCCAACGCCTGAGGAGTCCGATATGCCGATCCTGCGCCAGGTGCCCCGTTCGGAAGTCACCGACGAGACCGTCACCGCTTATTACAACCGCCTGTTCGGCGACCGCGACCCCGTCGCCGAACCCGGCACCGCGACCGGCACGCCCGGCGACTGGTGGACGGTCTTCGCGCTGGCCCCCGACATCTTCAAGCACGCGGTCGACGGCTTCGCGGTCTATCGCCACCCGGCGCGCAAGATCGATCCCGTGCTGCGCGAACTCGGCCAGACGCGCGCCGGCTGGGTCAAGGGCAGCCAGTTCGTCTTTTCGCAGCATTGCAAATCGCTGCGCGGCCTCGGCGTCAGCGAGGAAAAGATCGCGGCGATCGCCTATTGGACCGTCGCCGATTGCTATAACGAACAGGAACGCGCGGTGCTCGCCTATGCCGACTGCCTCGCCCAGGCGGGCGGGCGCGTCCCGCTCGAGATATTCGAAAAACTGCGGACCTTCTGGGACGATGAGCAGATTTTCGAATTCACCTACATCACCTGCCTCTACGACATGCACGCCGTGATCACCCGCGCGCTGCGCATGGAGTTTGACGCCCGCGAGGATCCGATCGTCGAGGTCGCGGCGCCCGAAGGCTTCAGCGCCGCCGACTTCCTCAGCGCGCCGCGTCCGAAAGCCGAATGACCGGCTACGGCGCCCCCGAAGTCGTCGCGACCGGCCTTCGCTTCCCCGAAGGCCCGGTCCCGATGGCCGACGGATCGGCGCTGCTCGTCGAGATCGCGCGCGGCACGCTGACCCGCGTCGCGCCCGATGGAACGCTGTCGGTCGTCGCCGAACCCGGCGGCGGGCCGAACGGGCTCGCGATCGGCCCCGACGGCGCCGCCTATGTCTGCAACAACGGCGGCTTTGAGTGGATCGAGGCCGGCGGCCTGCTTTTCCCCGGCCATGCCGCGAATGCCAAAGCTTGCGGGTCGATCCAGCGCGTCGACCTGACGACGGGTGCGGTGAAGACGCTCTATGACAGCTTCGAGGGCGAGCGGCTCAAGGGGCCGAACGACATCGTTTTCGACGCGAGCCAAGAGAATGGCGGCGGCTTCTGGTTCACCGATCACGGCCAGCTCCGCGCGAGCGGCCGCGACCACGGCGCGATCTATTACGCCGCCGCCGACGGGTCGAAGATCACCCGCCAGCGCGCCGAGATGATGGGGCCCAACGGCATCGGCCTGTCGCCCGACGGCAAGACGCTCTATGCCAGCGAGACGATGACCGCGCGCGTCTGGGCGATGGACGTCGTCGCGCCGGGCGAGTTGGCGCCGCCGCCGCCGTGGGCGCCCGGCCGCTTCGTCGGCACCCCGCCCGCCTTCCGCCTGCTCGACAGCCTCGCGGTCGAGGAAAGCGGGCGCATCTGCGTCGGCACGATGGTCGAGGGCGGGATCACGATTTTCGACCCCGACGGCGGCGGATCCGAATTCGTGCCGCTGCCCGACATCGGCATCACCAATATCGCCTTCGGCGGCGCCGACCGCCGCGACGCCTGGATCACCGCGTCGACGACGGGCACGCTTTACCGTGTCCGCTGGCCGCGCCCGGGCCTCGCCTTGCATAATCGTCAACTTAATTGACAGATTGGCCTCGGAGTGATAAGCATGAACGTGAGAGGATAGGATGAAATATTATAACAGCATCGGTCCCAACCCGCGCGTCGTGACGATGTTCATGGCCGAAAAGGGTATCGATATTCCCGAGGTCATGATCGACCTGCGTGGCGGCGAGAACCGGCGCGCGCCCTACAATGTCGATGTGAACCCCGCGGGACAGACCCCCGCGCTCGAACGCGACGACGGCAGCATCCTCACCGAAATCACCGCGATCTGCGAATATCTCGAAGAGCTTTTTCCCGAAACGCCGCTGATCGGCTCGACGGCGGAGGAACGCGCGAACACGCGCATGTGGACGCGCCGCGTCGACATCAAGATCTGCGAACCGCTGACCAACGGCTTCCGCTATGCCGAGGGTCTGCCGCTGTTCGAACCGCGCATGCGCTGCCTGCCCGAAGCCGCGGCGGGGCTGAAGGCGGTCGCGCAGGACGGGATCGCCTGGCTCGACCCGCTGATCGCGGGCCGCGACTATATCGCCGGCGACCGGCTGAGCCTCGCCGACCTCATGCTCTTCGCCTTCCTCGATTTCGGCGTGACGGTCGGCCAGCCGGTCGATCTTGCCAACCCCCACGTTCACGGCTGGTACGAGCGGATGAAGCGCCGCCCCAGCGCCACCAATTAAGACAGGAGACGGATCATGGCTGCAACCAACAAGGAGTTCGAATTCTGCGGGGTCAATCACCTCGCGCTCGTGTGCAAGGATATGGCGAAGACGGTCGAATTCTACCGCGACATCCTCGGCATGCCGCTCCTGAAGACGCTCGACCTGCCCGGCGGGCGCGGCCAGCATTTCTTCTTCGACGTCGGCAATGGCGACAGCATCGCCTTTTTCTGGTTCCCGAACGCGCCCGAGGCGGTTCCCGGCATTTCGGCCCCCGCCGCGCTGCCGACGCGCGGCAGCTTCGTGTCGGCGCACGGATCGATGAACCATATCGCGATCAACGTCCGCGCCGAAAAATTCGATGAATATTATCAGCGGCTGATCGACAAGGGGGTCGAGGTCACCCCGATCCTCAACCACGACAATTCCCCGACCCAGTCGTCGCCCGAAATGAACGACGACGTCTATGTCCGCTCGGTCTATTTCTTCGACCCCGACGGCGTCTGCCTCGAATTCGCGGCGTGGACCAGGGTGTTCGACGACAGCGACGTCGCGCACGATCCGGTGCGCGCCGACGGCACCAAGGTCGATGGCTTCATCACCGGCCGCACCCCGGTGCCGGCGGAATAAGCATTTCTACTGGGAAGAACTCATGGCCCGGCGGTTATCCCGCCGGGCCTTTTTTGTGGAAATGAGGTTTCGGCCGGAAGCCGACACTAGCCAAATAACCGTCGCCCCCGCGCAGGAGTGAAGGGTCGGATTGTCCCCCGGACAATCCTTGGACATGCGGGGCATGTCCAACCCTTAACTGGCCGCTGGCAACCTTACGCTAGGCCGACCGCGCCCCCCGCCTTCGCGGGGGCGAGGTTTTTAGTCGGCGTGCGAACATCCGCTCGCCCACCCCCAAAGCCGCCCTCCCCATCACCCCACCGCCCGATCCCGCCCTTCCCAATAGGGCGCGCGCAGTTCGCGGCGCAGCACCTTGCCCGACGGATTGCGCGGCAAGGCGTCGATATAATCGACCTGCTTCGGCGCCTTGTACGTCGCGATCCGCGCCCGCGCCCAGGCAATGACATCGGCGGCTTCGGGCCTGAGGTCGGCCGACGCCACCACCAGCGCCATCACCGCCTCGCCCCATTTGTCGTCGGGGACCCCGATCACCGCGACATCGGCGACGCCGGGGCAGCCCATGATCGCGCTTTCGACTTCGGCCGGATAGACATTCTCGCCCCCCGACACGATCATGTCCTTGATCCGGTCGTGGACATAATAAAAGCCGTCGGCGTCGCGGTAGCCGACGTCGCCGGTGTGGAGCCAGCCGCCCGCCAGCGTTTCTTCGGTCGCCGCGGCGCGGTTCCAATATTCCTTCATCACGATGCCGCCGCGGATCGCGATCTCGCCGATCTCGCCGTCGCCAACTTCCCTGCCTTCGCCGTCGAGGATCGCCATCGCGGCACCCGGCCACGGCTTGCCGCACGAGGTGAGCTTGCCCGGTAAATCATGCGCAGCAGGCGACAGATAGGAGCCGCCGCCCGCGGACTCGGTCATCCCGTAGAATTGCACGAAGTCGCAGCCGAAGGTCGCCCGCGCGCGGCGAAGCACATCCTCGGCGATCGGCGACGCGCCATAAGCGATCGACTTGAGCCCCGGATAAGCACCCGCGTCCGCATCGGGCTGGAGCAGCATCATCTGGATCATCGCCGGCGCCAGAAAGGCGTGCGCGACATTTTCCACGCGCATCATGCGCACCGCATCGGGCGCGGTGAAATCCTTGACCAGCACCAGCCGTCCGCCCTGTGCAAGCCCCGAGAAGCTGACGTTCGTCCCCGCGACATGGAACAGGGGCATGACGATCATCACCGTCTCGTCCTCACCATAGGCAAAGCCGTCGACCTCGGTCGCCGCTTCGAGGAAGGTGCGATAATTGCGGTTGGTCAGCACGACGCCCTTGGGCAGCCCGGTCGTCCCGCTCGTATAGAGCTGGAGCACATCGTCAGCGAGTGCGGGCCGCGCGGCGGGCGGTGTATCCGCCGCGTTCCCCAGCCACGCCTCGAACGGTTCGAACGCCGGATGGCCGCCATAGAGCGCGATCAGCCGCGGCGGCGATGCCAGCCCCTCGATCGCGGTGAGCGCGCAGTCGAAGAAATCCTCGCCGACGAAGAGCAGTTTCGGCCCCGCATCGCCCAGGATGAAGCCGATCTCGCCCGGCGCCAGGCGGCAGTTGATCGGCGCGAAGCAGGCGCGTGCCCGCGCGGTGCCAAAGAACAGCGGATACCAGCCGTCGTGGTTCTTGCTCAGCGCCGAGACGCGGTCGCCGGGCGCCACGCCCGCCGCGATCAGCGCGTTCGCGACCCGGTTTGCGCGCGCGTCGAGCTCGGCGAAACTCGTCTCGCGGTCGCCGAACTTCACCGCGGTCGCTTGCCCGCGCACCCGCGCCTGCGCCGCCGGTATGTCGGCCAATGTCTGGATGGCATCCAGATCGATCATTTTCCTCTCCCTCTCGGTCCTGTTTCGCTTGAATTAGATAGAATACTAAGTAAATACTGACCAGCCAGAAAATCGAGAGGACCGGCCTTGTTCGACCACCCCATCCTGCCGACAACGATCGTCGGAAGCTACCCCCAGCCTGATTGGCTGATCGACCGCGAGCGGCTGAAGGCCAGCCTGCCCCCGCGTGTCCGCGCCGAGACGCTGTGGCGCGTTCCCGGCCCCTGGCTCGCCGACGCGCAGGAAGCCGCGACCTTGATGGCGATCCGCGATCAGGAGGAGCTGGGCATCGACATCGTCGGCGACGGCGAGATGCGGCGCGAAAGCTATTCGAACCGCCTCGCGACCGCCTTGTCGGGCATCGATACCGAAAAGCATGGCAGTGCGGTCGACCGGACGGGCAACGCCAATCCGGTGCCGCTCGTCTCCGGCCCGATCCGCCGCATCGCGCCGATCGAAGCGCAGGACGCGGCTTTCCTGCGCCGCCATTCGGCCAAGCCGGTCAAGCTCACGCTGCCCGGCCCGTTCACGATGACCCAGCAGGCCGAGAACGGCTATTATCCTGACGCACGGTCGCTGGCGATGGATTATGCCGACGCGGTCAATGCCGAGGTGAAGGATCTGTTCGCGGCGGGCGTCGATGTCGTCCAGCTCGACGAACCCTATCTGCAAGCGCGCGCCGCCGAAGCGAACAGCTACGCCATCGAGGCAATCAACCGCGCGCTCGACGGGGTCGGCGGCACGACCGCGCTCCATATCTGTTTCGGCTATGCGATGGTGCATCACGGCGCGGGCGCGACGGGGCCCAAGCCCAAGGCCTATGATTTCCTCGCCGAACTCGAAGCATCGGCGATCGACGTCATCTCGGTCGAGGCCGCGCAGCCCGGACTCGACCCCGCGATCCTCGCCGAACTGCCGACCAAGACGATCATGTACGGCGTCCTCGACCTGTCGATCCCCGAGGTCGAAACCCCCGAGGTCGTCGCGGAGCGCATCCGCGAGGCGCTGCGTTACGTCGACGCCGAGCGGCTGTGGATCGCGCCCGATTGCGGGATGAAATATCACAGCCGCGAGCATAGCCAGGCGAAGCTGAAGGCGATGGTCGACGGCGCGGCGCTGGTGCGGGCGGAGCTCAAATAATATTGTCATCCCCGCTAAAGCGGGGATCCAAGCTTCTTTCTTCCTTTTCTTTGCGCCTTCGCGCCTTTGCGTGAAATCAGAAAAATCTCACGCAAAGGCGCAAAGGCACGAAGAGGGAATAAGCTGGATTCCGGCTTTCGCGGGAATGACGGGCTATCGGTCGATAAACGCCGTCAGCAAAGCCGCCACCTCTTCCGGCGCCTCGACCGTCGGCAAATGCCCTGCCCCCGCGATCACCTCCAACCGCGCTCCCGCGATCGCCTCCGCAATCTCATCATGATGCGCGCGGCTGGTGATGCCGTCCTGCTCGCCCCAGATCAGCAACGTCGGCACCGCTATTTCGCCCAGCCGCGGCCGGCTGTCGATCCGCGCCATGATCGCGCGTTGCTGGGCGAGGAAGGTCTCGGCACCGGTATCCGCCGCCATCTGCCGCGCGATGCCAAGCAGCCGCGCGTCGCCCCGCTTTTCCTCGGGAAACAGGATCGGGATGCGCTCTTCGACGACCCGATCGAAATTACCGCTCTCCACCAGGTCGATATAGCCCTGCCGCCGCGCCGTCTGCGCCGGGCCATCGGCCGAGGCGAGCGTCGAAATCAGCGCCAGCTTTGCGACGCGTTCGGGCGCGCGGCGCATGACTTCGAACGCGACAAAGCCGCCCATCGCGTGCGCGATCAGTGCGAACTTCGGCGGGGCATTGTCGAGCAAGCGCTGCGCAAAGCCTTCGATCGTGTCGTCGCTGCGATTGTCAGCGACGGTGACCTCGCGACCGGGCCAGACATCGAGCAACGGCTGCCACACGGCGTCGGTCAGAAGCTGGCCGGTGATGAGAATGATGGGAAGCGTCATTAGACCACCTGATGAAGAAGCGGTTCGGCCGCGGCGAGGCGCCGGCAATTTTCGTGCGCCACCGTCAGGCTGCGCACCAGCGTCTCCGGCGTCAGCCACGCGATATGCGGCGCCAGCACCGCATTGGGCAAGCCAGGCAGCGGATTGCCGCGCGGCAGCGGTTCCTCGGCGAACACGTCCAGCCCCGCTCCGCGCAGATGCCCCGAACGCAGCGCCTCGATCAGCCGCGCCTCGTCCACCAGCTCGCCGCGCGCCGTGTTCACCAGCACCGCGCCCTTCTTCATCGCCAGCGGGTCGATGCTCGCGCGCGTCTCGTCGGTCAGCGGCATATGCAGCGACACGATGTCGCTTTCCGCCACCAGCCGGTCGAGCGGCCAATATTCATAGGGCACGTCGCGCGCGCTGCGCGCCGTATAGACGACCTTCGCCCCCAGCGCCGCGAGCACCGGCGCGAGCAGCCCAGCCGAATTGCCGAAGCCGACTAGCCCGACCGTGCGCCCGCCCACTTCGCCGACGCTGTCGAGCTCGGACGGATCGGCGGTCCACCCCTCGCCGCCGCGCGTCCGGGCATCGAAGAAGCAGGTGCGGCGAAGCACCGCCATCATCAGCGACAGGGCCATTTCGGCGACCGCCTGGCTGTTCGTGCCGGGCATGTTGCACACCGCGACGCCGTGGTCGCGGGCGGCATCGAGCGCGATCGTATTGACCCCGACGCCCAGCTTCTGGATCAGTTTGAGCTTCGGCGCCGACGCGATGAATTCCGGCGTGACCGGCGTCAGCACATGGAGCAGCGCGGTGATGTCGGGCGCGACCTCATCGAGCGGCGCCGCCTCGTCGACATGCACGACGACGCCGGGACCGAAAATCGCATCGACCGCCTCGCGAAATCCCGGGCTCGGCCGGGCGTGCAGGACGATCATGCCGCCACCCGCCCGATCGATCCGGCAAAGGCCGAAAAGCCCGCGAACTCGGCATCGCCGCCCATCGCTTCCTCGATCCGCAGCATCTCGTTCCACTTTGCCATGCGTTCGGATCGCGTGAAGCTGCCGACCTTCAATTGCCCGGCATTCCATCCCGTGGCGAGATGCGCGATCGTGACGTCCTCGCTCTCGCCCGAACGCGCCGACACGATCGCGCCCCAGCCGCGCGCGACGGCGGCATCGAGCGCCGCCTTGGCTTCGGTCACCGTGCCGACCTGGTTGACCTTGATCAGCGCCGCGTTGCACACCGCCGCTTCGCCCGCGCGCTCGACCCGTGCGGCGTTGGTGACCAGCACATCATCGCCGATGATCTGCACCCGCTCGCCGATCGCCGCGGTCACCGCCGCCATCGTCGCCCAGTCGTCCTGCCCCCCCGGATCCTCGATCGACAATATCGGATAGCGCCCCGCCCATTCGACGATCCGCGCAGCCATTTCCTCGCCCGACAAGCGCCCGTCGTCGAGCGCGAGATTGTAACCATCGGCATCGCCGAGTTCGTTCGCCGCGATATCGAGCGAGATGAAAACCTCCTCGCCCGCACGGTGCCCGCTCGCCTCGATCGCCCTGGTCAGCGTATCGAGCGCATCCTCGTTCGACGCGAAATTGGGCCACCAGCCGCCCTCGTCGGCGACCCCCGACAAAGGCCCCTTCGCTTCCATCAATTTCCCTGCGGCGCGATAGACATCGTCGGTGATTTCGAGCGCGCGGCGAAAGCTGCCCGCCTGGGGGCACATGATCATGAAATCCTGCACATCGGTCCGCCGCCCGGCATGCGCGCCACCGCCGAAAATCTGGATCTCGGGCAGCGGGATGCGCACCTTGCGGCCCCCGGCCAGATAACGCCACAGCGGCTCGCGCGCGTCGGCGGCGGCGGCGTGGAGCACCGCCATCGATACCGCGACGACCGCATTCGCGCCGAGCCGCGCCTTGTTCGGCGTGCCGTCGAGCGCGCAGAGCGCCGCATCGACCGCGACCTGATCGCCCGCGTCCATGCCCGCGATCGCCCTGGCGATCTCGGCACCGATCCCCGCAATCGCGCCATTGACGCCGAACCCGCCGAACGCCTCGCCCCCATCGCGCAGGTCGATCGCTTCATGCGCGCCGCGCGACGCCCCTGCCGGCGCGATGGCGCGGCCGGTCGCGCCCGATTCCAGCACGACCTCGGCCTCGACCGTGGGCCGCCCGCGCGAATCCCAGAGCTGGCGGCCGGTGACGGAGGCGATAGGCGCAGTCATGCAGAAGTCCTTTTCCAGTTGGCGACGAGCGCCTCGATCGGTTGCGCCGCGACGATCAACGCCCGCGCCTGTTCGCGCACGATGCGCTGATGTTCGGGGTCGGTCAGATAGGGCGCGGGCGACTTGCCCTCGACCCGCGCGAGGAGCAACGCGGCAGTGAGCTTCCCGACGCGCAGCAGCAGGCCATCGGGTTCTTCCCAGTCGATCCCGCTTCTGTAGGCGTCGACCAGCAACGCCGCCGCGTCGTTCAGCCGCGCGTCCCCAGACCACACCGCCTTCAGCAGCAAATGCGTCGTGCAAAAGGCGAGATCAAACGCCGGGTCGCCATACACCGCGCATTCGGCATCGAGGAACACGGGTCCGTCGGCGCTGACGAGGATATTCTTCGGGCTGACGTCGCCATGGACCAGCGCAATCTTGCGCGACGACAGATCGTCTGCGAGCGCGCGCAGGACCGGCGCCAGCTCGATATCATGGTCGGCGACATAGAGCAGGAAAGGGTCGACGCGCAGCGCGCGAAACATCTCGTCGTTCGGAAAGGCGTCGCGATCGGCATCGCTGTGCGCCGTCGCTGCATGCACCGCCGCGATCCCGCGCCCGACCGCTGCGGCAAAATCGCCATCGACGCGCCCCGCCATCAACTCGTCCTTCCACACCGGACAGCCCGGCAGGAAACGCATCGCAAAGGCATGCCCCGTCGCCAGCTCGGCGAGCACCTCGGGCGCGATGCGGGCATCGACGCCGCGCGCGCGGCGCAGCCAGCGCACTTCGCTGACCCCGCGCTCGACCGGCGCCAGCCATTCGGCCGCGACGCGCAGCTGCGGCAGCGGCCGCTTGACGACGATCGGGCCGTCCGCCGTCTCCACCTTCCACACGTCGCACGACACGCCGCCGGTCAGCGGTTCGAGGGCGATGTCGCCCGCCCCGACCAAGCCGGCGCCGCGCAGGTCCGCAATGATATCGGCGTCCGCCTCATCCACTTATAATTTCTCCCGGATCCACCCGCCGACCAGATCGGCGGCCGTCTGACGCTCGGCAATCGAATCCTCGAAATAATGCGCCCCGGGGATCAATTCGAGCCTCTTGTCGGTCGAGCCGAGAAAATCGAAGATCTTGCGCGCGTCGCTCGGGAAAACACCGGTATCGGCCGTCCCCTGCACGACCAGCGCGGGCGTGTCATGCTTGGCGAGATGCGGCTGCCCCTGGCACGGCGAGGTTTCGAGGCTCCACATGTTGAGCCACGTCTTGATCGTATTGGCGCGCCCGATGCTCGGCGTCCGGTTCGCGACGGCGGGGTCGCCGCGATAGCACCAGTTCGGCTTGCGGTCCGACGGGTCGATCGCCGGATCGACGCAGCGGATATCGCCCCAGCAACGGAACATCGGAAAGATGCGATCGGGGATGCCCGCATCGTTCAGGCGCGTCAGTTCGGCCTTCGCCCAGTCGGTGATCCGCTGATTGCGGGCGCGCTGCGCGGCGCGATATTTTGCGATGAACGCCTCCGAATAGGGCGGACCATTGTCGGGGTTGAACGGATCGAGCGCGGGGTCGGTCGCCACCGGATCATTCTCGTCGATCACCGACGCGTCCATCCAGTCGGTCAGCACTTCGGGGCGCCCTTGATGCGCGTTGAAACTGATATAAAGGTCGCCCTTGATCAGCGATGCCAGCGCATCCTGCCCGATCGAAGGCAGCCGGTCGGTCAGGGTCGGGGCGATCGCCTCGGCCTGATAGGCACCCATCAGCGATCCGCCCCCCGAATTGCCAAGGATGACGATCTGTTCGACCCCGGCCTTTTCCTTCAGCCATTTCATGCCGACCCCGATGTCGAGGATGGCATGCTCAAGCAGGAACTGGTCCTCGACCCCGCGATAGCGCGTGTTCCAGCCGAGAAAGCCAAAACCCTGCCGCGCAAAATAGGGCGCGATATAATGTTCGGAAAAATCGACGTTATAGTGCGTCGCGATGATCGCGACCTTCGGGCGCTTGCCTGCCTCGGTCCAGTAAATCCCCTGGCACGGGTGGCCGCCCGCCTGAATGCGCGGCGCGGTGGGCGATACCAGCCCGATGAATTGCGCGTCCAGTCCTTCGATCCCGTTGGGGTCCATCATCGTCTCTCCTGATTGTCGTATCTTATCATCGTCATCGTCATCGCGGACTTGATCCGGGATGACGAGCGTGGGGAACATCCTAACGCGTGACTTCGAACGGCAGCCTATATCCGTCGAGCCCTGCCCGGATCGCCTTCTTGTCGATCTTGCCCGTCGGGCCGAGCGGGATTTCACCGACGAACAGCACATCGTCGGGCATCCACCATTTGGCGATCTTGCCGTCGAGATACGCCTTCAGATCGTCGGCGCAGGCATTCGCGCCGTCCTTGAGCTGGCACAGCAGGATCGGCCGCTCGTCCCATTTGGGATGCGCGATGCCGACGACGGCGGCGTTGGCGACCGCATCATGTCCCATCGCAATATTCTCGATCTCGATCGAGCTGATCCATTCGCCCCCCGATTTCACGACATCCTTGGCGCGGTCGGTGATCTGCATATAGCCTTCGCCGTCGATCGTGCTGACGTCGCCGGTGTCGAAAAACCCCTCTTCATCGAGCACATCGCCGCCTTCGCCGCCATAATAGCCGCGCGCGATCGTCGGCCCCTTGACCATCAGCCGCCCGGGCGTCTTGCCGTCGTGCGGCAGGCGGGCACCCGCATCGTCGACCAGCTTCATCTCCAGCCCGCAGAGCAGCCGCCCCTGCTTCAGCTTATACGCCATCTGCGCGTCGTCGCCCTCTGCCGCGACCGAGGCATTGGGCACCGACACCGTACCGAGCGGCGAGGTTTCGGTCATCCCCCAGCCCTGGATGACGTCGACGCCATAACCATCGCGGAAGGTGCGGATGATCGATTCAGGGCACGCCGATCCGCCGATCGTCACCCGCTGCAACGTCGTGAAACGCTTCGCGTTTTCCTGCATATAGGTGAGCAGCATCTGCCACACTGTCGGCACCGCGGCCGAATAGGTGACGCCCTCCTCCTCGATCAGCCTGTAGATGGATTCGCCGTCCATCCGCTGCCCCGGCAGCACCAGTTTCGCGCCGACCGCAGGCGCCGAATAGACAACGCCCCAGGCATTGGCATGATACATCGGTACGACCAGCAGCACGGTATCGCGCGCCGACAGCGCCAGCGCGTCGCGCTGCAACGTCATCAGCGCATGGATATAGTTCGACCGGTGCGAATAGAGCACACCCTTCGGATTTCCGGTCGTCCCCGATGTATAGCAAAGCCCGCACGCCGCATTTTCGTCGAACCCGCCCCAGCCATATTCGGCGGGCTGGTCCGCGATCCAGTCGTCGAAAGCGACCGCCGCAAAGCGCGTCCGCGGCATCGACGCGGCGTCGCAGAAGAAGATCACCTTCTCGATCGTCGGCACCTGCGGCAGCAACTCTTCGACCAGATCGGCGGTCGCCGGATCGGCGATCAGCAGCCGGTCGCCGGCGTGGTTCGCTATATAGGCGATCTGTTCGAGGAACAGCCGCGGGTTGAGCGTGTGGAGCACCGCGCCCATCCCCGCCGCACCGTACCAGGCCGCCAGATGCCGCGCGCTGTTCCAGCCCATCGTCGCGACGCGATCGCCCGCCTTGACCCCTGCGGCGGCGAGCGCATTCGACACGCGTTTCGCGTCGGCATGGATATCGGCATAGGTCGACCGGGTGACATGCCCCTCGGCATCGCGCGACACCACCTCGCGGCCGCCATGCCAGTTCGCCGCATGATCGATGATCCGATCGACCGTCAGCGGCACATTCTGCATCAGCCCGTCCATGTCGGCGCGACTCTCCCTCATTCCTTCGTTAAAAGCATAGTATACTAAGCATTTTGCTTTTGCAACGCCGCTCTGCCTTGCTTCGTCCGGCTCGCCCCTCTAGCGTCGCGGGGCCGGCACACCGCCGGCGACAGGGGATATTTTCAGCATCGCATGCGCACCAATCAGCTTATCATCGCGCTGTTCCAACGCTTCTGCTGGCTCGATGAGGGCCTGCAGGCGCGGCTGCACGACCGCGGCTGGCCCGATGTCAGCCGGCCGCAATCGATGGTGATGACCAATATCGTCAGCGGTATCGTGCGCCCCTCCGACATCGCCCGCAACCTTGGCGTATCGCGCCAGGCGATCCACAGCACGATCGGCCAGATGGTCCAGCTCGGCATCGTCGAGCTCGCTCCCGATCCCGGCGACCGGCGCCACATGATCGTGTCGCTGACCGCCACCGGCGCCAGGATGCGCCAGGATGCGCAGCGCGCGATGGACGCGCTCTCCGATCAGCTCGCCGAGCGACTGGGCCACGACCGGTTCGACGCGCTGCTCGCGACGCTCGAAGCCGATTGGGGCGACAGCATCGAACGCAAAGTCTAGGCGGCAAGCGCCTTCGCGACCGCGATCAGCCGCCCGGCCGTCATTTCGACCAGCGATGCGGGGAGCGCATCTTTCAGGCTGCCGTCCGCCTCGAATGCTGCGTGCGCGTTCGGTACCACCACTTGTTCGGGAATCACCAGCATCTGGATCGTCGACAGGATCTGGCGCAGGTGCATCAGCCCGCGCAGCCCGCCGAACGGGCTGATCGACGCCGACATGACCGCCGCCGCCTTGCCGCGATAGGCGCTCAGCGCGACCAGCCCCTCACCCCCCGTCGGGCGCGACGCCCAGTCGATGGCATTCTTCAGCAGCGGGGGCAGCGAGCCATTATATTCGGGCGACACGAACAGCAGCCCGTCCTGCGCCGCGAAAATATCCTTCAGCCGCTGCGCATCGGGCGGGAAATCGCCGGCCTCGCGCGCCGCCGAATAGAGCGGCAGGTCAAACTCCGCCAGGTCGACCCGCGTCACGCTCGCACCCTGCGCTTCAAGGCTCGCGGCAGCGAGCGCGCCCAGCATGGCGTTGAACGATCCCTCACGCGTGCTGCCGACGACGACTGTTATGCTGGTCATTTTCCCTCCCGGACAAAATAATTAGTATACTAACCTATTGTCCGGCGGACGGGCAACTGCCTTTTGTGATGATCGATCGCGGCGCAGGAATTCGGATGGCGGTTTTAGGGTGGGGAGCGGCCATGGCCTCCTGCTGTGCTCCCCGGCAAAGGCCGGGTCTTCAGAGCATAGCGCTCCGACCCCCGGCCCGCGGGCGACGTCAGGTGTTCGCGCCGCCGTCTACCGTCAGGATGGTTCCGCTAATCTGCCGCGCCGCCGGGCTCGCCAGAAAAGCCACGGCGGCGGCGACATCCTCGGGCTCGCCATAGCGGCCGAGCGGGATCAGCGCGCGCTGGAAGTCGGCAAATTCGCCGTTCGCCGGGTTCATGTCGGTGTTCGTCGAACCCGGCTGGACCAGGTTCACGGTGATGTCGCGCGGCCCGAGTTCGCGCGCGAGCCCCTTGTTGAAGGCGTGGAGCGCCGATTTGGTCGCATAATAGACCGTGCCGGTATCGCCGACGATGCGTTCGGCGCCGACCGAACCGATTGTTATGATGCGGCCACCCGCACCGAGGTGCGCGATCGCCGCCTGCGACGTCAGGATGGGCCCGCGCACATTGACGCCCAGCAGCGCATCGATGTCGGCGGCGCTGATCTCGGCGATCGGGCTCTGGATCGCGATCCCCGCATTGTTGACGAGGATATCGAGGCCGCCGAGCGCCGCCGCCGCCTCGTCGACCGAGCGTTTGATCGCGGCCGGATCGGCGCTGTCGGCCTGGATCGCGACGCCGCGCCGCCCCTTCGTCTCGATCGCTTTTATCACCTCGGCCGCGCGATCGGCCGATCGCTCATAGGTAATGGCGACATCGGCGCCCTTTTCCGCCAGCGCCAGGGCGATCGCGGCGCCAATACCGCGCGACGCGCCAGTCACCAGTGCGCGCTTTCCAGTCAATTCGGTCATGATCTTCTCCTTTATGTAACGTTCGATACATAAATAGGTAGGAACGTTGCAAACGGCTGTCAATGGATTTATATAGTGACCGATGCAGAAATCGGACTCGCCTTCGAAAACCGCTGAAACCGCGCCTCGCGGACGCGGCCGGCCGCGCGCGTTCGACCGCGACGCCGCGCTCGACCAGGCGACGCGGCTGTTCTGGGCCAAGGGCTTCGAGGCGACCTCGATCGCCGACCTCACCGATGCGATGGGGATTGGCGCGCCCAGCCTCTATGCCGCCTTCGGCTCGAAAGAAGCGCTCTACGCCGAGGCGCTGCGCCATTATGGCGAAACCAACGAGCATTTCGTCTGGTCGGGCTTTTTTGCAGCCGCGACGGCGCGCGAAGCGGTCCGCTCGCTCCTGATGGATTCGGCGGCGGCGCTGACCGGCTGCCTCGCCGACATGCCGCGCGGCTGCATGGTGGCGCTATCGACCGTGGGCGGCGACGATCATGGCGGCCTGCGCGAACTCGGACGTTCGGGGCGCGCCGTGACGCTCGAACGATTGAAGCTTCGCCTCAACCGGGCTGTCGCCGATGGCGAATTGCCGGCCGGGACCGATATTCACGCGCTCGCCCGCTTTGTGCAGACGGTCCAGACCGGCATGTCGATTCCCGCCCGCGACGGCGCGAGCCGCGCCGATCTCGAGGCGGTGGCGAAGGTCGCGATGCTGGGATGGGATGCGCGCCTTGCGGGTATCGGCACCGACGATTAATCCTGCGCCATGAGCAATGCAAAAATCTTCATCAGCGCGAACGAGCTGCTCGCCGACTCGCTCCGCCTCGGCATGCAGGTGGTGGACAGCGGCTTCAAACCGACCCATCTCGTCGGCATCTGGCGCGGCGGTGCCCCGGTCGGGATCGCGGTGCAGGAACTGCTCGACTATCACGGCCACCCCTGCGACCACATCGCGATCCGCACCTCATCCTATCAGGGCATCGACCGCCAGGATCCGCAGATCAGGGTCTTCGCGCTCGGCTATCTGATCGACACGCTCGGTCCCGACGACCGCTTGCTCATCATCGACGACGTCTTCGACAGCGGCCGCAGCATCCGCGCTTTCATCGCCGAACTCCGGGCGCGATGCCGCCACAATATGCCGCGCGATATCCGCATCGCGACCGTCTGGTTCAAGCCCCGCCGCAACGTCACCGATCTTCGCCCCGACTTCTTCGTCCACGAAACCGACCGGTGGCTGATCTTCCCGCACGAGATCGACGGGCTGACGATCGACGAAATCCGCCGCCACAAGCCCGAGGCGGCGATCATCCTGCGCGAAGAGGGACAGGACAAAGGGGGACGGGGCGATGCCTGACGCTTTCACATCATCCGAAGACCGCGCCGCCTTCATCGCCGGCCTGCCCAAGGCCGAACTGCATCTTCACATCGAAGGCTCGCTCGAACCCGAGCTGATGTTCACCCTCGCCCGGCGCAACCATGTCGCGATCCCCTTTGCTTCGGTCGAAGAGGTGCGCGCCGCCTACGCCTTCTCGAACCTCCAGGATTTCCTCGACATCTATTATCAGGGCATGGGCGTCCTCCACACCGAACAGGATTTCCATGATCTGACCATCGCCTATTGCGCGCGCGCCAGCGCCGATAATGTCCGCCACGTCGAAATCTTCTTCGACCCGCAGGGCCACACCGAACGTGGCATCGCGTTCGAAACGGTGATCCGTGGCATCACCCGCGCGCTCGATGATGCATCCGCGCGTTATGGCATCAGTTCGAAGCTCATCATGTGCTTCCTCCGCCACCTCAGCGAAGCCGATGCCGAAGCGACGCTCGACGCGGCGCTGCCCTATCTCGGGCGCATCGACGGCGTCGGGCTCGATTCGTCCGAAGTCGGCCACCCGCCCGCCAAGTTCGAACGCGTCTTCGCCCGCGCCCGCGCGCTGGGTCTCAAGATCGTCGCGCATGCCGGCGAAGAAGGCCCGCCCGCCTATGTCCATGAAGCGCTCGACCTGCTCAAGGTCGACCGCATCGACCATGGCAACCGCAGCCTCGAAGACCCCGCGCTCGTCGCGCGCCTTGCCGGCGAAGCCATGTGCCTGACCGTCTGCCCGCTCTCGAACCTCAAGCTCTGCGTCGTCGATGACCTCGCCGCGCATCCGCTCCGCACCATGCTGGACGCCGGGCTCATCGCCACGATCAATTCGGACGACCCCAGCTATTTCGGCGGCTATGTGAACGCCAATTACCGCGCGGTCGCCGACGCGCTCGACCTCTCGCGCGCCGAACTCGTCACCCTCGCGCGCAACAGCTTCACCGGCTCGTTCCTCGGCGAAGCCGACAAGGTGAGACACCTCGCCGCGATCGACGCCTACGCCTGACGGCGCCGCTCAGGCGGCCAGCAGCACGCCGTGATAGGCGCGGTCCTCGAACGCCAGCCCTGCCCCCATCGCGACGCAGATCAGCGCATCGTCGGCGACCCGGACGTGCAGCCCGGTCGCCTGCGCGATCGCGATGTCCATCCGCCGCAGCAACGCGCCGCCGCCGGTCAGCGTGATGCCATGGTCGATGATGTCGGCCGACAATTCGGGCGGCGTCTGCTCGAGCGCCGCGCGCACCGCGGCGACGATCTGCCCGACGGGTTCGGTCAGCGCATCGGCGACCTCGGCTTCGGTAACCCGGACTTCGGACGGCCGGCCGTTCACCAGGTCGCGCCCCTTGACCCCCATGACGATGCCCTCGCCGTCAGGCGGGGTCGCGCATCCGATCGCCAGCTTGACGCGCTCGGCGGTCATTTCGCCGATCATCAGATTATGCTTGCGGCGGATATAGGAGGAAATCATGTCGTCCATCTTGTCGCCGCCGACGCGCACCGAATTGCTGTAGGCGATGCCGCCGAGCGACAGGATCGCGACCTCGGTCGTACCGCCGCCGATGTCGACGACCATCGCCCCCATCGGCGCCGTGACCTGCAGCCCGGCACCGATTGCCGCTGCCAGCGATTCCTCGATCAGCTGCACCGAAACCGCACCGGCGTTGGTGGCGGCATCGCGGATCGCGCGGCGCTCGACCATCGTCGATCCCGACGGCACGCAGATCACGACATTGCTGCGCTGGCGCAGCGGGCCCGATCCGCCCTTCGCCTTGTCGATGAAATGCTTGATCATCTGTTCGGCGACGTCGATGTCGGCGATCACGCCATCGCGCAGCGGGCGGATCGCCTGGATATTGCTCGGCGTCTTGCCCATCATCAGCTTGGCTTCGTTGCCGACGACCTTGACCCGCCGCACGCCGTCGCGCGTCTCCAGCGCGACGACCGACGGCTCGTTCAGCACGATGCCCTTGTCGCGGGCATAAACCACGGTGTTCACGGTTCCCAGGTCGATGGCCATGTCATGCGCGGCCGATGCGAACCGATTGAAGAATTTCATGGGGGGCGGGGGCCTTTGGCTATGGGGAAAGAATCGGGTGCGTGCGCAAAGTCAGCGCGCGACACCTGTGACCTTCCGCTTGTGGCCACGGCCGGGGGCCGTCAACCACCGCAGGTGCAGACCGGTGGTTTCTCAGGATCGGACGAGCAAAACACTCCAAATGGCGCTATTCATGCACGTTTTACCGTCCGAAATGCCGGGTCGCACCGCCGCTCCTGCGCTCAATCGCGGTCCGGAACGATGAACTTCAGCCCGTGCAGCCGGACCACCTGGTCATCGCGACAAACCGGCGCCGCGATCAACCGCATCCACCGCCGGGCCGCCTGCGCAGGCTTGATTTCAACGTCGAGGGTGAAGCCGCGCCGATGCCGGATCGCATAGGCGCGCAATTTCTCCATCGCCGCCCGCGACTCTTCGCCATACAGCGCCACGCTTTCATCGCGGGTCACCGCGGCACCGCGCCTGATACCGAAAATATCATAGACCTCGTCCGACCAGGTCAGGCTGTTGTCGGACAGATCGCAGTCCCAATGGCCCAGACGGGTCAGCCTCCGCTGCCCTGTCGCCGCGACATCGACGATGTCCGGGATTGGGTCCAGCGTGTCGCACCCGTGCAATTGGCCGAGTTCGAAAAAGCGCTCGCGCTCGTAAACCGGCCAGCTATGGTGGACGGGTAAGGGATAGGTCTGCTTCAACGTGCTGGTCTTCCGTTGTGAGGACCGGGCTCCTAGCGAGCAGCGCTTAACAAGTCATCATCATGATCATGACCCGATGCGCGATTTCCCCTCCACCAACGCCCGCGTCAGCGCGATCCCGGCCAGATTCTGGGTGCGTTTGATATGCCGCACACGCGGCGCCGGTCCGTCGCCCGCCAGCGCCCGAAAGACCGCCAGATGCGCAGCCGCGCCGCCACGCGCGCGCACTGTGCCATTGGCCTGCGCCACCACCGCCGCCGCATCGCCGAGCAGGACAAAGTCGGCCAGCCCGCGCTCGCGCGCCAGCCGCAACGCCGCGATCAGCGCGAGCCATTCGGCGTCCATGCTGCTCCCTTGCCCGGCATCGCGGTCGATATAGGCGACGCCGCCCGCCACGACGGCAATCTCCATCGTCCCCGGATTGGGCCGGCATCCGCCATCGAAATAGATTTTGCGCCGGCGGCTCGTCATCGACACGCCATAGCCCGCTAGAATTTTCCGCGCACGGAAAAGGCGAACACCGGACCGATCAGCCGGTCGCGCTGTTCGATGAAATCGACCGGACCCTGGCCGCGAACCCCGGTGTACACGACGCGGTCGCGTCTTGACCGCGCATCAAGGATATTCGCAACCGTCGCGCGAACCGTCAGCCCCATCACATTCTTGTGCTCGACAAACACGTCGGCGAAAATCGGGCCTTCCCAGACCTTGTCGGTCTGATTGCGGCGATAATTCGGCTGATAATGCGCATAGTCGGCATTCACGCCCCACGCCCAGTCGGTACCGGCGACATCGTGGCGAAGGCGCAGTTCGACGACGGTATCGGTCCACCCCGAATAGGACCTTGTTTCGCCGGTGAACGGATCGCGGAGCGACGATTTCTGATGCATGACGCGCGTGTCCAGCTTGACCCCCTTCAGCCCCGCCGGATCGAAATTGATCGTCGATGTCCAGTCGATCGCCCAGGCGCGCGCCTTCGCGATATTGCCGACCGCCTCGCCATCGGCGCCGACCGGGATTACATCGACCTTGTCCTCGACGTCGCGGTAGATCAGGTTCAGCTTGGTCGATCCCCATGCGCCCAGCTTCTTGTTGATCTCGGCCTCGTAACTCCAGTCCTGCTGGGGCCTGAGGTCGTTGTTGACCTCATTCTGGTTGTCGTCGTTCAAAAAGGCGCGCGCCAGAAAGTCATAAAAGGACAGTTGCAAGACGCGCCGCCGCACCTTCAGCGACACATCGAAATCGGCCGACGGCGCCCAGGCGAGCGCCAGCGATCCCTTGGGCCGGAAGAAGCTGCGCGTCTGCCCGGCCATCCCGGTCTGGTTGATCGTCGAATGCTCGGCGCCGGCGACCAGCTGGATCGACAATTTGTCCGTCAGCTTGCGCCCGAAGCTGAGCAGCCCCTCGTACCGGTCTTCGCTCACCCCGCCGATGCCGCCCGCAAAGGGCTGGTCGACGAAGACGCCGGCCGGACCCAGCACCGCGATCGACGCGACATTGTCCAGCGTGTTGAACGCGGCCTCGCCCGACAGTTGCCAGTCGCCGCCGAACATCTTCCACTGATATTCGCCGCGCGCGATCGTCTCGCCCAGCCTGCCGGTCTGCGCGAAACGCTCGCCCGCCCGCGGCGACCCGTCGACCGGCGTCGTGACGATTTCCTGGCTGTAAGGCTCGCGGCTGAACCGGCGAAGGCCGATCAGCTTGAGCTTGCCGGGTCCAAGGCCGAACTGATAATCGCCGCCCAGTTCATAATTCCAGCTATCGGCCATGTCGCGCACGGTGCGCAGCCGGTCGGGCTGCCCCGGCGACACGCGCAGCCCGTCCTCATAATAGCGGTCATATTTGCGCTGATAATGGCCACCCAGATTCAGGATGCTGCCACCCGTACCGGTCCAGGTCACCCGTCCCGACAGCTTTGGCGTGTCGTAATGCGTGTTCCAGATGTCGGACCGTTCTTCGACGATGCGGCCGGCGCCATCCATGATCAGCGTCGGCCCGCCCGCGCCGCTGCGCGCGCTGTCGTCATTGTTGAGCGCAACCTCATATTCGATCCCACCCGTCCGCCCGCGCACCGAAATATCGCCGCGCGTGAACAGCGGATCGGTGTAATGCGCGCGAAACTCGGGCTTCCACGAAAATTGCCCGGAAAAGGCATCGGCGTGATAGACGATGTTCGTGACCTGCCCTGACAGTCCGGGAATATCCAGCGTCGCGCCATCGACAATCTCGATCCGCTCGACATTGCCCGCGGGGATGCGCGACAGCTGGCTATACATATCGTCGCCCTTGTTCGACGGCCGTCTGCCGTTGAACAGCACATTGCCCGTCGCGATCCCCAGCCCGCGCAGATCCTCATTGTCGCGGATCGCGAAACCCGGAACCTCGCGCAGCATGTCATAGGCGTTCTTCGGCGCATAACGTGCGAAATCCGCCGGGCTATAGACCTGCCGCGCCGCGCGGCGCCCTTCGCCCGCGGACGCCTCGGCGGATGCCGGCGGCGGCGTATCGCCCGGTGCGGGCGCATCCTGCGCCAGCGCGGGCGCGCTGCAAAGCACAGCGGCTACGGCCGCCAGACTGACCGGACGGATCACCGCCCCTTCCCTTTCGCTGCGCGGTTCATCGCCTGCGCATAGTCCGGCGACACTCCCAGCGCCTTCATGCTGACCACATCGTCGGCCTTGAGCCTGGTATATCCCGTCACCGCCAAGCCGCGGACATAGGCGCCATCGACGCCAAGCGCCTTGCACGCAATCGCATCGCCAAGGTCGGTGAGGATGAGCGCCGACGATGTAAGGTCGTGGACATAGGCGGGGGTCACCTCGAGCGCCGCCGCCGCGATCAGGTCGCCGTTGTCCTTCGCCTTCACCCCCTCGCGCGCCAGCCCGTCGGCAAGTTCGACCGTCGCATCGACCAGCAGCATCGCCAGCAGGTCGGACCGCCGCCCGGGCGCCAGCCCGCGCGTCCCGAGCTCGGCCTCGAAACGCGGATCGGAGGTGAAACGGCAACGGCCCCCGCCGTCGAAGGCGCGCTTCAACGTGCCCGTGCACGCGAGCGTCCCCGCCTCGTGCACCACCGTGAACGAGACCGGCCCCGCCCCGCCGCGCAGTGCCGCCTGCACCCCAGCCAGTTCGGGGCGGCCGCGGTCGAACGACAGGTCGCTGCTCGACGAGCTATGGCTGACACGCAGATGCGGCTTGCCGCCGTCCGTCGTGCGCCCCGCCGCGGGCGTCGCTTGCCATGCGATACCGCCGAGCATCAACGGATCGGCGGCGGTGCTCGGAACCGAACAGGCAAAAATAGTCAGCAGCGCGGCGCCGGCGGCAAGAAACGAAATTTTCATGGCATTTCTCCCTCACATGCGCCGGGCGAGCATCATCGCTCGCCGCCGCAGCGACGTTCAAACAAGGGTTAATGGAGTCTGGTGTGGCCTAGCGGCCGGGCGTCAGTCTTCGGACGTCTCGGGCGTCTCGGGCATCCCGATGCGGGCGACCCTGCCATCAGCGCTGCGCGCTTCCATGGCGCCGCCCGGTCCGATCCGTGCCATGCTGCCGTCGGCGCCGCGAGCCTCCATCATACCGCTGGCGCGCGGCGGACGCGGCGGACTTGGCGAGCGCGGCGGCCGGGCATAACCGACCGCGCGCATCTCGATCGCGTCGTCGGTCGTCGTCAGCGGATATCCGGCCCGTCGCATCTCGCGGACATATTTGCCATCGACGCCCAGCGCCCGCATCGACACCAGCTCGTCCAGCTCGACGCGCGGGAACAGCGACCGCATCTCGCGCGCATAGGGGGCATCGATCCCCACCGCGCGCGCGCCGACCAGCTCGCCGACGTCGGCGTCCGGGAACACGCCGCGCATCTGGCCGACATAGGCCGCATCGACGCCGCTCGCTTTCGCCGCGATGACATCCTCGACATCGACCCGGCCTGTGCTGTCGCGCATGCGCCGGACATCGTCGGGGGTGACGCCGGCCGCCCGCATTCCAACCAGTTGCTCGGTCGACAGCGCCCCATCCGGCAGCCCCCCGTCGGGCACCGCCGCAGCGGGCGCCGGACCATTTGCAGTTCCAGCGGCACCCGGCACGGCTGCGGCGGGCTGCGTTGCCGCAACCGTGGTGGCAGCGGCGGCGGCGGCAGAGGCGTGGACATCCTTTGCCGCCGCGGGCTTCGCCGTCGCCGAAAAGGCGGCGAGCGGCGCGGTGATACCCGCGAGCACGACCAGGCTCATCAGGATCCAGCTCGCGCTCGCCGGCCCGCGCTTCAGACTGCCGTCGAGGACGCGCGTGATCCGGCGTTTCAGGCTGCCCCGCGCCGGGGCAACGCCGTGCGCCGCGATCAGCGTCGCCTTATTGTCGTGGCGCGCCGCACCGACCAGCAGCGTCGCATAATCGGGGCCGTCGATATCGGCCATCAGCACCGCATCATCGGCCGCCTCCTCGCGCAGTTGATGGCTTTCGCGCGCCAGCATCCACACCAGGGGATTGAACCAGAAGACCGCGCAGGCCAGCCGCGCGGCGAGCAATTTCGCCCAGTCGAGCCGCGCGACATGCGCCAGTTCGTGCGCGATAATCGCTTCGGCCTCGCCCACCGCCGCGACCGCCTTCGGGCTCAGCACGATCGTCGGGCGCAGCACGCCCCAGCTGATCGGCGACCGCAATTCGTCGCTGACCAGCAGCGCGGTGCCATGTTTGAAGCCCATCCGCCGCTGCGCCTCGGCCAGCGCCGAGAGCCACGAGGATTCGACGAGCACGTCGGCGCGCCCGCGCATCGCGAACAGCCGCACGACGGCGATTCCCATCAGGCCGGCGAGCAGCGCCAGCGGCAGCGCATATATCCAGGGCGCCAGATCGGCCAGCGCCCGCCATGTGACCGGCGGCGATCCGGCCTTTTCCGCCGCGACAGGGACTGGCGCCGCGGCGGAGACCGGATCGGCCGCCGATCCCCCCATTGCCTTTGCCGCGTCCGCCGAAGGTGCGGGAGCGGTTTCTTCGATCGACCAGCGCGCCGGCAGCGGCTGCCACTGCGGCAGCAGAAGCGTCGCGACCGGCAGCGCGAGCAACGCGGCAAGCCCGGCATGCGCGACCAGCGAGCGTTCGCCCGCCGATCGCGAGCCGACGAGGCGCAGCAGCGCCAAGGTCAGCCCGGCGACCAGCACCGACTTCCACGCCAGCCCGATCAGGGCGGCGGCGGTGATCGGGCCGGCCATCACTGGGCCCTCCCTTCGCGCGCATCGGCGATCAATTTTTCCAGTTCGTCGAGTTCGGACGCGCTCATATCGTCCTGCATGCCGAGCAGCGCCGCGGCGGCGCTCGTCGCCGACCCGTTGAAAAAGACGCGCACGACCTGCGAAAGCGCCGACTTGCTCGCCGCCTTCTCGGGCACGCTCGGCGCATAGACGAAGCCGCGCTCCGACTGTTCGCGCGCGACGAAACCCTTGGCCTCGAGCCGCTTCAGCATCGCGCGGATCGCCGATCCCGATAGCGGATCGGGCAGCGCATCGCCGATTTCGGACACCGTCGATGCGCCCCTCGCATAGAGAATATCGACGATCTCGCGTTCGCGTGGCGGCAGGCTGGACAACATGGCGAATCACCTCATGCGCTACATTTGTAGCCTAGCTACATTTGTAGCGCATGCATGGCAAGGAGTTTTGTTGCGCTAATACAGAGCGCGCGTGCGATGGCGGTGCCGGGGTGGGGAGCTGCCGTTCGCTCACCCTCACTTCGTCATCCCGGACTCGATCCGGGATCCAATGCGGCGCCGAAGTCATGGACCCCGGATCAAATCCGGGGTGACGAGGAGGGCAATGTCAGCTTCCGGCCGTCAGAAGACGTCGTTGCCCCGCGCGAAAGCGAAAGATCAGGCCTTGACGTCGGACAGCACCGCCAGCTTGCGCGTTTCATCGGCAAGGTTGTCGATCACCCGGCGCATCAGCCCTTGCAGCATCTCGACCTCCGCGTCGCTCAGCCCCTTGGTCGCGATCTCGTGAATCTCGGCGTTCATCGGCGCGAGGACGAGTTCGAGTTTCTTCGCATGCGGCGTCAGGTGGATGAAGGTCTTGCGGCGATCGTCTTCGGTCTTCTTGCGCGTGATCAGCCCGGCCTTTTCCAGCCCCTTCAGCGCGACGACCGTCGTCGGTTCGCGCATGCCGACGCGTTCGGACAGTTCGCGCTGGGTAATCCCGTCCTCGCGCCACAACTGGCGCAGGAAGCGCCACTGGCCGGCCGAGACGTCGTGCGTCAGCGTGCGGCGCTCCAGCAGCCGCGAAAAGGACCGGAAGACAACCCGCGCCAGATAGCCGATGCTGTTTTCCGGATCGGTGTAATATTCGGCCGGATTCCGATAAACTTCTGAATTCTTGGCCAAAACAATGCCCCCTGCCGTGGCCCCTGAAATCGGGCGGACGTCCGCCTATCGCTTAACCTTAGAACACGAAGATTCGTGCGGCAACCTTGTTCATCACCATTTTGGCGGACACCGTTGTCGCAACCCCCCGAAAATATTGGACAAGAGCGCCATGACCAATTACTTAGTAATCTAAGTTATTGGAGAATCCCGTGGAGAAATTTGTCCGCGTCAAGGGCGTCGCGGCGCCGTTGCCGCTCGCCAACGTCGATACCGACATGATCATTCCCGCGCGCTATATGAAGGCGCTGACGCGCACCGGGCTCGGCCGGCATCTGTTCCAGGAATTGCGCTTCGATGACGCGGACCGCGAGCGCGCGTCGTTCGTCCTCAACCGGCCCGCCTGCCGCGACGCGCGGATTCTGGTCGCCGACCGCAATTTCGGCTGCGGCTCGTCGCGCGAACATGCGGTATGGGCGCTGACCGACTTCGGCATCCGCTGCGTGATCGCCCCCAGCTTCGGCGACATTTTCTCGGGCAATGCCCGCAAGAACGGCCTGCTGCTCATCCGACTGTCCGAAACGCTGTGCGACCATCTGCGCCGCGAGATCGCGCTGGCCCAACACGCCGCGATCGAGGTCGATCTCGCGGCGCAGCGGATCCGCCTCGCGTCGGGCGAAACGATCGCGTTCGATGTCGATACCGACGATCGCCATATCCTGATGGAAGGGCTCGACGACATCACGCGCACGCTGCGCCATGCCGACGCGATTGCGCGCTTCGAGGCGGCGATCGAGAGTCTGATGACTATACCCTAATCCCCATCTCGTCATTGCGAGCGGAGCGAAGCAATCCAGAGCGGTTTACGCATGCTCTGGATTGCCGCGTCGCTTCGCTCCTCGCAATGACGAGGCGGAGTAAAATCATCATGCTCTAATTCGCCAGCGTTTCTGGCGCCGCAATCGCCCCCGCGATTGCGCTGGCCGCCGCCAGCGCCGGGCTCATCAGATGCGTCCGCCCGCCGCGCCCCTGGCGATTTTCGAAATTGCGGTTCGACGTCGCGGCGCAGCGCTCGCCGGGCAGCAACCGGTCGGCGTTCATCCCGACGCACATCGAACAGCCGGGCTCGCGCCAGTCGAACCCCGCCGCGCGCAGCACAAGGTCGATCCCCTCGGCCTCGGCCTGCCGCTTGACCAGCCCCGATCCCGGCACGACCAGCGCGCGGACATGCGGCGCGACACGGCGGCCGCGAACGATCTCGGCGACGACCCGCAAATCCTCGATCCGGCTGTTGGTGCAGCTTCCGATGAAGACGCGATCGAGCCGCGTTCCGGCGATCGGCGCGCCGGGAGCAAGGTCCATATAGGCGAGCGCGCGTGTCGCCGCCGCGCGCGCTTCAACGCCGTCCAGCGCCGCCGCATCGGGGACATGGCCGTCGACCGCGACGACCTGCGCCGGGTTCGTGCCCCAGCTCACCATCGGCCGCACATCGCGCGCATCGATCCGCACCTCGCGATCGAACACCGCCCCCGCGTCGCTCGCCAGCGTCCGCCAGCGCGCCATCGCCGCGTCCCACGCCGCGTCCTTCGGCGCCGCGGGCCGCCCTGCGAGATAGGCAAGGGTCACCGTGTCGGGTGCGACCAGCCCTGCGCGCGCACCCATTTCGATGCTGAGGTTGCACAGCGTCATCCGCCCCTCCATCGACAGCGCACGCACCGCTGCGCCCGCATATTCGATGACATGCCCCGCCGCCCCATCGACCCCGATCGCGCCGAGCAGGTGCAGCGCCAGATCCTTGGCATGGACATGCGGCGCCAGTGCCCCGTCGACGGTTACGCGCATGTTGCGCGAGCGGCGCTGGCGGATCGTCTGCGTCGCCAGCACATGCTCGACCTCGCTCGTCCCGATCCCGAACGCGAGCGCGCCGAACGCACCGTGGGTCGAGGTGTGGCTGTCGCCGCAGACGATCGTCATCCCCGGCTGCGACCGCCCCTGTTCGGGGCCGACGACATGAACGATGCCGCCGCGCGGATCACCCATCGGAAAATTCTCGATTCCCGCGCGCGCGGTGTTGGCGACGAGCGCTTCGAGCTGCGCCCGCGCCTCGTCGTCGGCGACCCCCGCCGGCCCCGCCGCCTGCCCCTCGGTCGGCACATTATGGTCGGACAGCGCCAGCACCCGCTCGGGACGGCGCACCGCCCGGCCCGCCTCGGCGAGTCCCGCAAACGCCTGCGGCGACGTCACTTCGTGGAGCAGGTGCAGGTCGATGTAGAGCAATGTCTCGCCCTCATCCTCGGCGACGACATGCGCGTCCCATATCTTGTCGTAGAGCGTGCGCGCCGCCGCCTTGCCCCGCATATCGTCCCTTGCCCGAAATTACTTAGTATTCTAACTTATAACCCGGGAACAGGATATAGGGCAAGCGTCTATCCGCCGCTCTTGAGCAGCTCGCCGATCGAATTGGCGAAATGGCGCTCCATCGCGATCCGCGCCCGCGCCGGTTCGCGCGCCGCGATCGCCTCGGCGACCTCGCGGTGCAGCGCCAGCGTTTCCTCGCGCTCCGCGCTGGTCGTCCGACCCTGCCAGGCGCGCGGGACAGCCAGCTCCATCAACTCCTCGAACGAGCGCACGATCTGGTAGAAGAGCGGATTGCCGCTCGCCGCCGCGATCGTCTGGTGAAACGCGGTATCAGCCGCAGTCCGCGCGGCCTCATCGTCCTGGATTGCCAGCCCGTGCGCCGCCGCCAGGATCGCGCGCGCCTGTTCGTCGCTGCGGTTCGCCGCCGCCAGTTCGGCGGTACGCAGCTCCAGCGTCCGCCGCACCTCCCACACATCGGCCAGACTCACCTGCGCGGTGTTGACCGCATGCCCCATCGACGCTGCCATCACCGATCCGTCGATCGCGCCCACGCGCGGGCGCCGCCCGTTGCCGACATCGACAAGCCGCAGCGCCGCAAGCGCGCCGAACGCCTCGCGCATCACCGGGCGGCTCACCCCCATCTCGGCGGCAAAACTGCCCTCGCCGGGCAATGTGTCGCCGACCTTCAGGTCGCGCTCGCGAATATGGTCGCGCACGAAATCCATCGCCCGTTCGACCAGCGAACCGCGCCCGTTGTCGACGATCTGCATCGCTTCGCTCATGCCGCAATCCCCACCCTGCGCATCTCGGTCGGCGCCATACCGAAGCGCCGCGAAAAGGCGCGCGTGAAGCTGGCGTTGTTGAGATAGCCGCAGCGATAGCCGATGCTGCCCACCGGCAGGTCGCTCGCCGCGAGCATCTGCTGCGCCTGCTTCAGCCGCCGCTCGCTCAGCGCCTCGGCGACCGTGCATTGATAGATTTCGCGAAAGCCGCGCGTGAGCTTGTCGCGATTGATGCCGCAGCTTCGCGCGATATCGTCGAGCGTCAGTTTCTCGGGCCAGCGTTCGTCGACCATGCGCCGCGCCGCGGCGATCCGCGCGATATCGCTCTCGCCCAGACCGGTGACACCCTCGACCGCGACCAGCCGCCCTTCATCGAGCGCGGCGAAGAACTGGCAGAGCAATTCGATGCTGCGCGCCAGCCGCAGCGTGTCGGCGGCAGCGCCGTCGCTGTCGGGCGCGACGATCGACTGGCCCAGCGCGCGCAGGTCCGACGGCAGATACCAGCGCGCATCCGCGGCGGGGACCGCCTTGAACAACCGGCGGCACGCCGCGCGCGACACCGCGAACACCAGCAGATGGTCGCCGGCGTCGCCGTCGAGGTCGCGAGCGCCCAGCACGCTTACCACCGGTTCGCCGATATCGTGGAATCCGAGCAGGAGCGCGTCGGGTGGCAGCAGGCGGCGGTCGCATGCCCCCCGCCCCACGAAACTGGTCATTTCATGCGAAACGATGACCGGATGCTTGATCGCCATGATTGCCTGTCTCCCGGATCTCGCTCCTAGACCTATCTGACAGCTTTGGCAATACCTATATGACAGGTTCTACAGCGACCGCGACAGGTGCGCGGCGCATGGCGAGCAGGAAGGCGAAAAAGGACAGCGCGCTTACCGTCACCCCGACCAGCGCCAGTGCCTCGGCCAGCATCGCCTCGCTGCCCATCAGCGCGCTAACCTGCGTGACGAGCCACGGCGCAAGGCCGAAACCGATCAGCCCGGCGACCGCGATGAAGGCGCCGATGCACAGCCCGCGCAATTCGTTCGGAATGAACACGGTCAGCGCGACCGACACGACCAGCCCCGTCACCGCGCCGCACAGCGACAGCATGCCCAGCGCCACGGCGAAGCCGATGACCCCCGGCATCAACGGGAACATCGCGGCGGGAATCCCCACCCCTGCCGCGATGACCGCGCCCAGAAGCAGCCCGCCGCGCCGACGGCTCTTCTGCCCCATATCGGCCGAAATTCCGCCGAGCACCGCGCCCGCCACCCCGGTGCCGAACATCAGTGCGCCGACCCAGCCGGCGAACTCCTGCGGCTGCAACCCGAAGTCGCGCGACAACACCGGGGCGACCCACACCGTCGCCGCGACATCGGCCATCACTACCGCGACCTGCCCCGCGAACAGCGGCCCCAGAAACGCGCGCCGCGCCCATAATTCGGCGGCGACGATGCGAAACGGCGCATCGGGGCCCGCTTCGACCTCGCGGCGTTCGGGCTCGCGCAGCATCAACAGCGGCAGCAGGCACAGCGCGCTGATTGCCGCGAGCACCACATGCGCGCTGCGCCATGGCGCAAGGTCCGCGAACCACGAAGGCCCGCCGATCCCTGGCAGCAGGCCGAACAGCCAGCCGGTCAGCGCAAAGCCGAGCGCGACCCCCAGTGCCTTGCCCAGATTGACGATCAGCATCGCGCGCCCGCGTTGCTCGGGCGCGCAGAAATCGGCGCACAGCGACAGCGCGGCGGTCAGCGATCCGGTCGAGCCGATCCCGACCAGCATCCGCGCCGCCGTCAGCAGCCCGGCGCTCGGCGCAAAAGCGGTCAGCAGCGTGCCGAGCGTCCACAAGAGCGCCAGCCCGATCGTCAACCGCACCCGGTTGCGGCGATCGACGAGGACACCGATCGGCACCGAAAACAGCACCATCGGCACTGCGGCGCCAAGCCCCTGGATCAGCGCCAGCGCATCGTCGCCCAGCCCCAGTTCGGCCTTCGCGCTTTCCTGGATCGTCCCGAAGCTGCCGAGCGCGGTGAAACCCATCGTCGTCACCAGCGCCAGCAGCAGCAAGGGGACCATCGTCGCGGACGCGGTCAGCCGCCGCACCTCGCCGCTCGGTCTTTCGGCCAGCGTCGCCATCACAATGTGAAAATCTTGCCGGGGTTGAGCAAATTCTGCGGATCGAACGCGCGCTTGATCCGCCGCATCTGCTCGACCGCGCCGCCCAGTTCGGCGACCAGCCAGTCCTGCTTGCCCAGCCCGATACCATGCTCGCCCGTACAGGTGCCGTCCATCGCCAGCGCGCGCTCGACCAGTTTCGCGTTCAGCGCCTCGACCTCCTCCATTTCCGCCGATGCGTCGGGGTCGATCGAAAAGATGACATGGAAATTTCCGTCGCCGACATGCCCCAGGATCGTCGCCGGGACGCTCGCGCCCTCCAGGTCGGCGTGCGTCTCGGCGATGCATTCGGCCAGCCGGCTCATCGGCACGCAGACGTCGGTCGCCCAGCCGATCGCGCCGGCGCGCATGTTGACCGCGGCATAATAGGCCTCGTGCCGCGCGCGCCACAGCTTCGAGCGCTCCTCCGGCCGGTTCGACCAGCTGAACGCGCTGCCGCCATGGGCTTCGGCGAGCATTTTCACCGTCTCGACCTGCTCGGCGACATAGGCCGCGCTGCCGTGGAATTCGAAAAACAGCGTCGGCGCCTCGGGATAATCAAGCTTCGACCAGCGGTTGACCGCAATCATCTGCTTCGTATCGAGGATTTCGACGCGCGCCAGCGGCACCGCGCACTGGATCGACTGCACCACCGTATCGACCGCGCCGCCCAGCGTCTCGAAGCTGCATACCGCCGCTGAAATCGTGTCGGGCACCGGATGCAGCCGCAATGTGACCTCGGTGATAATGCCCAGCGTGCCTTCGGATCCGACATACAGCCGGGTCAGGTCATAGCCCGCCGCCGACTTGCGCGCCCGCCGCGCAGTGCGGATCACCTCGCCCTGCGGCGTCACCACCTCGAGGCTCAGCACCGCATCCTTCATCGTGCCATACCGCACGGCATTGGTCCCCGACGCGCGCGTCGACGCCATGCCGCCGATCGTCGCATTGGCGCCGGGATCAATCGGGAAGAACAGCCCCTGGTCGCGCAGATGCTGATTGAGTTCCTCGCGCCGCACCCCCGGCTGGACGACGCAGTCGAAATCCTCGGCATGGACCGCCAGCACCGCGTCCATCCGGCTCATGTCGAGCGAGATGCCGCCATGGACCGGCGCCGCATTGCCCTCGATCGAGGTGCCCGCGCCGAACGGCACGATCGGAATGTCGGCGGCGCCGCAAAGCCGGACCAGCGCAACGACCTCCTCGGTCGAATGCGCAAAGACGACGGCGTCGGGCAGCATCGTTGCGAAATGGGTTTCGCTGGCCCCATGCTGCCCGAGCACCGCTTCGCCCCGCTGGAAACGGTCGCCGAACCGCTCCTCCAGCGCCTCCACCAGGCTGGCGGGGAGCGGTTTGCGCTCCCCCGATGACACCGTCCCCGCCATGGTCAGAACTTCAGGCTGGCGCGGACGCCATAGCGGCGCCGGTCGCCCGTGATGCCGAGGTCGGAGGCGGGCAGCCCGGCGAGCGCCAGCGTCGTCTTCTCGATATAGCTTTCGAAATATTCGGTGTCGAAGATGTTGTTCGCAAACAGCGCCACCTCGACCGGCCCGGTGCGATAGGCTACCGACGCATTGGTCAGCCAATAGCTATCGAGGAAGGTCGGCGTCGCCGGATTGAGCGTCGCGGCAAGCCGCTTGCCCTTGCCGACCAGCCCGGCGCTCAGGGTCACGTCGCTGTCGCCGCCGGTCTCGATCCGGTAATCGCTCGAAAAGCTGGCGGTCCAGTCGGGCTGGAAGGTCAGCCGGTCGGACGACAGCGTCATCCCGGTCACCGACCGATAGGCGCTGTCGTCGGTGATGCGCGCGTGCATCCACGTCAGGCCGCTGCGCAGCGTCCAGTTCGAAACGGGGCGCACCATCGCTTCCAGCTCGACACCATAGCTTTCGACATCGCCGGTGTTGAGATCGACGGTGACCAACCCGCCGCCCACCGCCGGGGCGATCGAGTTGAGGCCGATATAATCCTTGTAATCGCTGTAGAAGACGGTGCCCGACAGGCTGACCGCCGGGGCCGCATATTTGATCCCGCCTTCGTACGTCCACGCCGAATCGCCCTTGTACGTCCGCACCGCCGCAGGCGCGGTCGGGGCGTTGAACCCGCCGCCGCGATAACCCCGCGCGACCGAGACATAGGTCATCAGCTCGGGCGTCCATTTGCGCGTGATGCTCAGCTTCGGCTGCCACTCGCTCGATTTCAGCGCCGCATCGGTCCGGCTGCTCGCCGGCATGACGCCGAGGATCGAGGTCGTGACCGAATCCACCGTGCCGCGCGAGGTGCGATCCTCATGATCATAACGCAGGCCCAGCGACACTTCCCAGTCGAGGCTCGGTTTCCAGAAGACCGTGCCGAAGGCGGCATAGGTTTCGCCGATATTCTTCGCGGTCGTGTTGCGCACGATATTCACCGGACCGAGCAACGGGTGGATCAGGTTGATCGTATCCTGGCTGCGCGCGCGCGTCATCTCGTTGCTGTAGAAAACGCCGAACAGCGTCGAAAACTGATCCGACCAGTCGCTGTCGAGCCGCGATTCGAGCGTCAGCGTGCGCAGGCTGTCGCGCGCGATCGTCCGCACCATATTGTCGGGGCCGAAATCGCCCTCGCCGTCGGGCGTAAAGCCGTTGCGCATGTCATAGGCGCCGATGACGCTCAGCTTCGATCCGCCACCCAGGTCGGCCTCGGCGCGGGCGTTGACGCCGCGATATTTGAACCGCACTTCGTTGAGCGTGTTGAACTGCACGTCGCGGCGATAATCGCGCGGCCCGCTGACTCGCGAATAGGGGACGTTCACGCCGTTGACACTGTCGTAATAGCCCTTGATCGTCAGCGCGAAGCCGTCCGACGGCGTGACGCGCAGCGTGGCGTTGATCGAGTCGGTGTTGAGCGGATTGGCGTTGCCGCCGATGACCGTGTTGGTCAGAAACCCGTCCTGCTGGCGATGCGCCGCCGCGACGCGCAGCGCAACCTTGTCGGTGACGATCGGCCCCGATACCGAACCCGACACCATCCAGGCATCGTCGGGACCGGCATAGCTTGCGTTCGCGCGCACTTCGAAATCATTGCCCGGCTGGCGCGTGATGACGTTGATCGCGCCGCCCATCGTATTCTTGCCGTACAGCGTGCCCTGTGGCCCGCGCAGCACTTCGATGCGTTCGACGTCGGTCAGCGGATTGTTGAGGTAAGCGGTGTTCGGCTGGTAAACACCGTCGATGAACAGGCCGACGCCGGGCTGGACCGACTGTACCAGCGTCACGCCGACGCCGCGGATCGACACGAAGGCACGGCCGGTGCCGTCGCTGTTGATGTTCAGGCCGGGCGACAGCACCGCCGCCTCGCGCACCGAATTGAACCCGCGCGCGACCAGCGTGTCGCCGGTGATCGCGGTGACCGCGATCGGCACATCGTTCAGCGTCTCGTCGCGCTTGCGCGCGGTAACGACGATCATCTCGCCGTCGTCGCTCGCGGCGGTATCGGCGGGCAGGTCCTGTGCAAGCGTCGGCACGGCGAGCAGGCTCGCCAGCACGGCGGTCGAAACGGCGGCAAATCGAAACTTGGTCATCAGGCATCCCCTCAGGTGCGGTCCTCGCCGCTTCCGATACCTATCTGACAGCTTTTCAACCTATATGAAAGGTTCTGAACTATGCCGATCCGCAGAGGCGCTTTGCCGCGCTCGGCCAAGCCTCCATTCTTCATTCTGCTCTCGTCGTTCCCGCCAAGGCAGAAATGACGGAAACGATAGATCCCGATCCTATTCCGGCAAAAACGCCGCCGCGGGCATCACCTTTTCATGCACCGCCTGCCCGCGCGCGAGTTGGAACACCTGCCGGAACGATCCGAACTGCGGCCACGGCAATGCCCCGTCGCGCGCGAACCCCGCCCAGATGCCGTGGACCCGGTCGGCCAGCAGCTGCGGCGGCGCCTCGCCCGCCAGCCCCCGCGGGCCGGTCGCACAGGCCAGCGTGTCGAACACGAACGGCATCTCGATGCCGTGACACGCCCCCAGTTCGCCGCCGCACGCAGGCGATCGCCAGTCGAACTCGTACATCCATGTCTTGCCCTGATGCGCTTCGGCATATTGGCGCGCCGGCCAGCGAAAGACGAGGTCGGTCATCGCGCGCGTCATCGCCTCGCCTGGCCGCACGCCCTTCTGCCTGAAGCCATAGGCGCGCAGCGCCTTGCCCGGCTGCGGCAGCGACTTGCCGAGCAGCCAGCGCGCGAGCAGCCCGCCGATCTTGCGCCGCACTCCGCTGGGCACGAAATAGAGGTTCATCTCCTCGGCATTGCTGCCGATCAATATCTCGACGTTGCGCCCCGCCCCCTTGCGCAGCGCATCGATCGGCTTTTCGGGCAGCACATCGTCGCCATAGACCGGAATGAAGCGGCTGATCCCGAACACCGGCTCGATCCCGTCCGCGCCGCGCAAATCGAGCCGCGCCGTCGGCTTGGCTACCTTCTCGATCGCATCCATCGCCATCTCATCGGAAACGCTGCGAAACCCGTCCAGATCGGGCGCAACGCCCAGCAACTTCGCCAGTTTCCGCACCAGCCGCTGCGCCACCGCAATCTCGCGCACCATCGCGCCATGCCCGCTCTGGATGATCGCGCGGCGGAACAGTCCTTCGGTCAAAGGCGAAATAACAAGGTCGGCAATCGCCATCGCCCCCGCGCTTTCGCCGAACAGCGTGACATTGCCCGCATTGCCGCCGAACCCGGCGATATTCCGCTGCACCCACTCCAGCGCGAAGATCATGTCGCGCAGCCCCAAATTGGTCGGCGCCCCCGGCACCGGCAGAAAACCGTCGATCCCCAACCGGTAATTGATCGCGACGCAGACGATCCCCGACCGCGCGAAGGCCGATCCGTCGTGAACCGGGGCATCCTTGCTGCCGACGACGAAACCGCCGCCGTGGATGAAAACCATCACCGGCGCATCCTCGGCATCCTGCGGCGCCCAGATGTTGAGCCGCAGATAATCGCCATCGCCGCCGTCGGATCCGTGGCCGATCAGCGGGGTCGGGTCGATCATCGGAAATGCGCCGACGCGGTGCGGGGCGGCGGGGCCGGGCTCGACCGCATCGCGGACGCCTTCCCAGGCGTCGGGCTGCCGGGGCAGCGCGAACCGCTGCGGCGGCGCGGCATAGGCTATGCCGAGGAAGCGGGCGATACCGTCAGCGGCGATGCCGCGAACGGCGCCGCCATCGACGATGACGTTCGGTGTAAAAGGAGTCTCGTTGGCCATGATCGATGACTAGCGCAGCATGGCGTCCGGCGACATCGCCAGGGCTGTGCCCTCAGGCGGAAAAACTGTGCCCGGACCGGCGCCCGGTCAGCGCGATTGCAAGGCGCTTTCGGCCAGGAAGATCGTCCCGAGCGGCCCGGCGTCGTGCCCCAGTGCCGGGGGAACGACGATCTGCTTCAGTGCGGCCGCGTCATAATCGGGGATATAGCCGGTCAAGCGGTCCGCCGCTGCGACAGTCGCGCGCGCCATGACATCGGGTTGGCCTAGCGCGACGCTGCCGCCGATGACGATCCGTTCGGGGGACAGGGTGAACATCAGCATCGCGAACAGCTCGGCGAAATCCTGCGCCACCATGTCCCATCTGGTGTCGGCACGATCGACATCCACCGGATTTCCGCCAAATCGCGCCGCGAGCGCCGGCCCGCTGATCAGCCCTTCGATGCAATCGCGGTGAAAGGGGCAGGAACCGGCAAAGCCGTCGCCGGCGGCACGGCGCAGGCTCAGATGGCCGAGTTCGGGGTGCAATCGCCCCGTCACCGGCCGGCCATCGACGACGATGCCGGCGCCGACGCCGGTGCCGACCGTCAGATAGACGACCGTCCGGCAACCGCGCCCCGCGCCGACCGCGGCTTCGGCCATGCCCGCCGCATTGACGTCGGTGTCGAGCGCGACCGGGCAGTCGAAGCGCTCGGCAAAGGGCGCAAGCACCTTCGCGCCGCGCCAGCCCGGCTTCGGCGTATCGAGGATCGTGCCGAAATCGGCGGCGCCCGGATTGACCCGCACCGGTCCGAAGCTGCCGATGCCGATCGCATCGAACTGCCACTTGGCCAGCACGTCGATCGCGCGGCCCAACGTCTCGTCCGGCGTCGTGGTCGGGATCGTCACGCGCTCGACGATGTCGAGGCCGTCGGCGACCACGACGATCGCCTTGGTCCCGCCCAGTTCGACGCCCGCCAGGCGGCGGCCAGATATGGTGATGCTCATCGCCGCGTTTCTTAGCAGCGGATCGGCGGAGGGAAAGGCGCATTGCACGATGCCGCGCGGCAATTTCGCTGTGCCGGACCCGCAGACCCCGCGCATGTCGCCGCGCAGCGTGTAGAAAGACAGGCTATTCCCGGCAGCGAAAGAAGATGCGATGCCCACGCCCGTCAGGCCCAGCCGGAAAAATCTCGGCCATATTCCTCCCACCGTGGCCCGGCCGCATTTCGACCGTACAGCGCTGCGCCGCGGTATCGTCCATCTCGGCATGGGCGGCTTCCACCGTGCGCATATGGCGCGCTACACGCATGACCTGATGGAAAAGCGGGCCGACGCCCTCGCCTGGGGCATTGCCGGCGTCGGCCTGATGCCCGCCGACGCGCCGCTCGGCGAAGCATTGGCGGCGCAGGACCATCTCTACACGCTCGTCGAACGCGACGCGGAAGCCGACGGCGCGACGATTATCGGATCGGTCGTCCAGGCAATCTTCGCTCCATCCCAGCGCGCGGCAATGCGCGCGGCGATCGACGATCCGGCGACGCGGATCGTCAGCCTGACGGTGACCGAAGCCGGCTATTGCCTCGACAGCGGCAGCAAGCGGCTGAACTTCGACCACCCGCTGATCCGCCACGACCTCGCCGAACCCGCCGCACCGCGGAGCGCGATCGGCATCATTTTAGACGGCCTGCGCCGCCGCCGCGATGCCGGACAGGCGCCCTTCACCGTCCTGAGCTGCGACAATATCCAGCATAATGGCGACGTACTGCGCCGCGCCCTGCTCGACCTCGCCAAGGCGCAGGACGCTGCGCTCGCCCGCTGGGTCGAGGACCGGGCCAGCGTTCCCAATACGATGGTCGACCGCATCACCCCCGTCACCCGCCCGGACGACCTCGCATGGCTCGAAACCCGCTTCGGCCTGTCCGACGCCTGCCCCGTCTTTTCCGAACGCTTCCGGCAATGGGTGATCGAGGATCGCTTCCCGTCGGGGCGGCCGGCGTGGGAAGAGGTCGGGGTCGAATTTGCCGCCGACGTCACCCCCTTCGAACAGATGAAGCTCCGTCTGCTGAACGCGAGCCACCTTGCGATCGCCGCCCCCGGCGAACTCGCCAGCCATGCACTGATCGACGAAGCGATGCGCGACGAACGGCTCAGCGCCTATATGACCGCGCTCATGGACCGCGAGACCGGGCCGACGGTGCGCCCGCCGCCGGGCATCGACCTGGCCGCCTATCAGAATGACCTCGTGCACCGCTTCGCCAACCCCAATCTTCGCGACACCACCGCGCGGGTGAACGCCGACGCACCGCTCAACTATCTGCTCGATCCGCTGCGCGACCGGATCGGCGAAGGCCTCGCCTCCCCCCTGCTCGAATTCGCGCTCGCGGCGTGGATTCGCCGCCTGCGCGGCCGCGACGACCGGGGCCAGCCGATCGCGATCCGTCATCCGATGGCTGACGTCCTTCGTCCGCTGGCGGAAAGCGATCCGGCCGCAGTGCTTTCGATCCGCCCGCTGTTCGGCGATCTCGCCGGCCATCCGGGCTTGCAGGACGGCGTCAGCCGCTGGCTCGCGGCCATGGACGCGCACGGCACACTCGGTGCGCTGGCCGCACGGATTTAGCCGATCGGCAATTCGTTGGTCGACTTGATTTCCGACAGCGCCACCGTCGAATTGATTTCCTGCACCCCCGAAAGCTTGCTGAGCTGATCGAAGAAAAAGCGCTCATAGGCATCGATATCCTTGGCAACGATGCGCAGCATGAAATCGGTCGTGCCCATCAGCACATAGGCGTCGAGCACCTCGGGAAAGGAACGGATCGCCTCGCCGAATTCGTCGAGGTTTGCGCGCCCGTGGGCGTTCAGCTTCACCTGCGCAAAGATATGCGCGTTCAGCCCCACCTTGCGCCGGTCGATCACCGCGACCTTCTTGCGGATCACCCCCTCGCGCTCCAGCCGGTCGATCCGCCGCCAGCAGGGCGACGTCGACAGGCCGACCCGCTCGGCAATCTCGGCCGTCGTCTGACTCGCGTCGCGCTGCAATTCGCGGATGATCTTTATCTCAAAGGGATCCAGTTCGGTCATTTCATCCTCATAATTGTAATTCACCGATCATATTATCCCATAATCCTCACCAACACCATAAAAGCGATCAAGTTTTTTCTCGCCTTTGCGGCGATAAGCCTGCTCCTGCCCAAAGGAGAAACGCCATGGTTACCCGTCCCAGCCGCCTGAACCCGCCGATGGAGTGCATTCGCCTCTACGACGCCGAGGCTGGTCTCGACGGAGTGATCGCGATTCATTCGACCGCGCTTGGCCCCGGCGCGGGCGGGTGCCGTTTCTGGACCTATCCCGACGTCGATGCAGCGCTCGCCGATGCGCTACGCCTCGCCGAGGGGATGAGCTACAAGAACGCCCTCGCCGGCCTGCCCCTCGGCGGTGCCAAGGCGGTGCTGCGGAAGCCCGACGGCCCGTTCGACCGCGCCGCGCTGTTCCGCGCCTTCGGCCGTGCGGTCGAGAGTCTCGGCGGCGCCTACATCACCGCCGAGGACGTCGGCACGACGGTCGACGACATGCACGAGGTCGCAACCGTGTCGCGCCACGTCGCCGGCCTGAAGCCGCTCGAAGGTCTTGCCGGCGGCGATCCGTCGCCCTGGACCGCCAAGGGTGTCTTCGATTCGATGCGCGCCGCTGCCCGTTTCGCACTCGATCGCGACCTTGATGGCCTCACCGTCGCGGTGCAGGGCACCGGCAATGTCGGCGCCGACCTTTGCCGCCGCCTCGCCGATGCCGGCGCGCATCTCGTGATCGCCGACCCCAGCCCCGCGCGCCGCGACCGGTTGCAGCATATCCTCGGCGCCAGGGTCGTCGATGTCGAAGAGATTGCGGAAGTCGACGCCGACATCTTCGCCCCCTGCGCCCTCGGCGGGGCGCTGACCCCGCACAGCGTCGCGCGGCTGAAGGCGAAGCTCGTGTGCGGCGGCGCCAACAACCAGCTCGCGACGCCCGACGTCGCTGCCCTGCTCGTCGAGCGCGGCATCACCTACGCTCCCGACTATGTCGTCAACGCCGGCGGCATCATCAACGTTTCGGCCGAATATCTCGGCGAGGACGAGGCGCATGTCGCCCGGCGCGTCGCCCAGATCGGCCCGCGTGTCGCGGCGATCCTTGAACGCGCGGCGCGCGAAGGCCGCTCGCCCGCCGCCGTCGCCGACGAAATGGCCGAACAGGTCATCGCCGGCGGCCAGCGGGTGGCCGCCTGATGTGGCATTTCGGAATCGATGCCGTCGTCGACCCGCAGGTCCTGCCGCGGATCGCCGGTTTTTTTGCCCAGCGCTCGATCGTCCCCGCGCTGATGAAGGCGCAGGTCGACGGTGACCGCATGCGGATCGAGATCGCCGTCGACACGATGGACCGCCATCAGGCCGAATGCTGCGCCGCCAAGCTGCGCGAGGGCTTCACCGTGCTCGCGGTGCGCGTCTACCGGCACGAGAGGCTTGTCGCGGCGGCCTGACGGGGGCAAAAGCCGCCGATGCAGACCCGCCTCGTCGAATATTTCCTCGCGCTCCACCGCGAACGGCATTTCGGTCGCGCCGCGGCGAGTTGCAATGTGTCGCAGCCGACGCTTTCGGCGGGCATCGCGACGCTCGAGGGGCAGCTCGGCAAACGGCTCATCGTCCGCGACCGCAAATATGCCGGGCTGACGACCGAGGGCGAGGCGATCCTGCCTTGGGCGCGGCAGCTCGTCGCCGCCGCCGACGCGCTCGAACAGGTCGCGGGGACCGCGCATGGCCCCTTGAAGGGTGAACTGAGGCTCGGCGCGATCCCGGCGTCGATGCCCGCAACCGGCTTTCTGGTCGAGGCGATCCGCGCGCGCTTCCCCGGCCTCAACGTCCAGGTCCGCGCGCTCACCTCGCGCCAGATCGAGCGCGAACTTGCCGCCTTCGAACTCGACGCCGGGATCACCTATCTCGATTTCGAGCCGCCCGCCCATGCCCTCGCCGTCCCGCTCTACAGCGAACGCAGCCGGCTGGTGAGCGCGAAGGACGGCATCGCCGTCCCCGACCGGCCCGGCTGGCACGATCTTGCGACCCTGCCGCTATGCCTGCTGCATCAGGGGATGCAGAACCGCCGCATCCTCGACGCGCGCCTTGCCGCGCTCGGCCTCGCGCTGCGGCCGATCGTCACCGCCGACAGCTATATCGCGCTCCTCGCGATCGTCCGCCAGGGCCATCTCTGTTCGATCATGCCCGACAATCACGCGCTGCTGTTGCAGGGCCTCGACTGGGCGCGGATCACGCCGCTGCCCGAAACCGGCGAAGCGAACCGGATCGGCGTCATCGTTTCCGATCGCACCCCGATGAGCCCGCTTGCGCAGAGCGTGCTTGCGGTCGCGCGCGAATTGCGGCTGCCGCAGGGATATCGGCTTTCATAAAGGCTCTTGGCCGAACCCGCTTCCCTGCTCTTCGTCACCCCGGACTTGATCCGGGGTGACGATGAAATAGGGCCGTACCATATATGATAGAAAATATCTATCAAACATGGCGCAGATCGATTTGACCTGCGCACGCCTCTACGCCACTGACTTTGCCGGAAAAGGATGGCGTACATGGGATTGGACGAAGCGAAGCTGCTCATCGACGGCTGGGTCCGCCGCGAAGGCAGCGGACGCGACCGGCTGCTGCCGCTGCTGCACGCGGTGCAGGACGAGATAGGATATATCGATGACACGCTCGTCCCGGCCATCGCCGCGGCGCTGAACCTCAGCCGCGCCGACGTCCATGGCGTGCTGACCTTCTACCACGATTATCGCCGCCAGCCCGCGGGGCGCCATATCGTCAAATTGTGCCGCGCCGAAAGCTGCCAGTCGCGCGGCGGCGCCGCGATGGAGGCCGCCGCCGCCGAACGGCTCGGCGTCGCGATGGGCGAGACGCGCCGGGACGGCCAGGTCACGCTCGAACCCGTCTATTGCCTCGGCCTCTGCGCGATCGGCCCCAATGCGCTGGTCGACGGACGCCCGATGGCGCGGATCGATACGGCGGCGCTCGACCGCATCGCCGCCGAGGTCGCGGCATGACGCGCGTCTTCATCAGCCGCGACATGGCGTCGGTCGCGCTCGGCGCCGACGATGTCGCGCGCGCCTTTGCCGACGCGGGCTGCGAGGTCGTGCGCACCGGATCGCGCGGGCTGTTCAGCATCGAACCGCTGGTCGAGATCGAAACCGCAGAAGGCCGCATCGGCTATGGCCCGGCAACGCCCGCCGACGTCGCCGCCATCCTCGACGGCAGCCATCCGAACCGGCTCGGCGACATCGCCGCCCTGCCCTTCTTCGCGAAGCAGCAGCGCTTCACCTTCGCCCGCTGCGGTATCGTCGATCCGCTGAGCCTCGCCGACTATGCCGCGCACGGCGGCTGGATCGGCCTCGACATCGCACGCGCCGCCGAACCGCAGGCGGTCGTCGACGCCGTCAAGGCGAGCGGGCTGCGCGGCCGCGGCGGCGCCGGATTCCCGACCGGGATCAAATGGCAGACGGTGCTCGATGCGCCGAATAGCCCCAAATATATCGTCTGCAACGCCGATGAAGGCGACAGCGGCACCTTCGCTGACCGCATGCTGATGGAGGGCGATCCCTATTGCCTGATCGAGGGCATGGCGATCGCCGCGCACGCCGTCGGCGCCAGCCACGGCTATATCTATATCCGCAGCGAATATCCGTTCGCGATTGATACGATGCGCGACGCCATCGCCCTGTCGGCAGGCCGCATCGCCCCCTTCACCCTCGAAGTGCGCGCCGGGGCCGGCGCCTATGTCTGCGGCGAGGAAACCGCGCTGCTCGACAGCATCGAGGGCAAGCGTGGCCAGGTGCGCGCCAAGCCGCCGCTCCCCGCGCTCGCCGGCCTGTTCGGCAAGCCGACGGTGATCAACAATGTGCTGAGCCTCGCCGCCGTCCCCTTCATCCTGTCCGAGGGCGCCGACGCTTATGCCAATGTCGGCTTCGGCCGCTCGCGCGGCACGATGCCAGTGCAACTCGCGGGCAATGTAAAGCACGGCGGCTTGTTCGAGGTCGGCTTCGGCATCACCCTCGGCGAACTGGTGAACGACATCGGCGGCGGCACCGCCAGCGGCCGCCCGGTACGCGCGGCGCAGGTCGGCGGGCCGCTCGGCGCCTATTTCCCGCCATCGATGTTCGACCTGCCGTTCGATTATGAAGCCTTCACCCAAGCCGGCGGGCTGATCGGCCATGCCGGGATCACTATCTTCGACGACCGCGTCGACATGGCGCATATGGCGCGCTTTGCGATGGAATTCTGCGCGGCCGAAAGCTGCGGCAAATGCACGCCGTGCCGGATCGGCTCGACGCGCGGGGTCGAGATCGTCGACCGCATCATCGCGGCGCGCGAGACCGAGCCGGCCCGCACCGCCACGCAGGAAGGAACACTGGGCAAGGCGCTCTATTCGCGCGCGCCCGACCGCATCGACGTCAGCCTCGGCGCGCAAACCACGCTGCTCCGCGACCTGTGCGACACGATGAAATATGGCTCGCTTTGCGCGCTCGGCGGGTTCACCCCCTATCCGGTGTTGAGCGCGCTCGATCATTTCCCCGAAGATTTCGGCGCCCCCGCGCCGGCCCTTGAAGCAGCGGAGTAAGAACATGGGTTTCACCCGCGAAACCGACCACGGCACCCCGCCCGCGCTGGTGACCGGCCGCAACGTCACGCTGACGATCGACGGCGAGCAGGTCACGCTGCCCGAAGGCACGTCGATCATGCGCGCCGCCTCGCTCAGCGGCGGGTCGATCCCCAAGCTGTGCGCGACCGACAATGTCGAAAGCTTCGGCTCGTGCCGCCTCTGCCTCGTCGAGGTCGAAGGGCGCGCGGGATACCCCGCCTCGTGCACCACCCCGGTCGCCGAGGGCATGGTCGTGCGCACCCAGACCGAGCGGCTGAAACAGCTTCGCCGCGGGGTGATGGAGCTTTATATCTCCGACCATCCGCTCGACTGCCTGACCTGCGCCGCGAACGGCGATTGCGAGCTTCAGGATCAGGCCGGCGCCGTTGGCCTGCGCGACGTGCGCTACGGCTATGACGGCGCGACCAACATGGGGCAGCCGAAGGATCAGTCGAACCCCTATTTCGATTTCGATCCGTCGAAATGCATCGTCTGCTCGCGCTGCGTGCGCGCCTGCGACGAGGTGCAGGGTACGTTCGCGCTGACGATCGAGGGCATGGGATTCAACTCGAAGATCGCCGCATCGCAGAACGACAGCTTCCTCGCCTCCGATTGCGTCTCGTGCGGCGCCTGCGTGCAGGCGTGCCCGACCGCGAGCCTGATCGAGAAGAAGGTGGTCGAAACCGGCACCCCCGACCGCGCCGTCGTCACCACTTGCGCATATTGTGGCGTCGGCTGCACCTTCCGTGCCGAAATGCGCGGGCAGGAACTGGTGCGCATGGTGCCGTGGAAGGACGGCAAGGCGAACCGCGGCCATAGCTGCGTCAAGGGCCGCTTCGCCTGGGGCTATGCCCAGCATCAGGAACGCATCCTGAGTCCGATGATCCGCGCCAGCGTCAGCGAACCGTGGCGCGAGGTGAGTTGGGACGAAGCGATCGCCCATACGGCAAGCGAATTCCGCCGCATTCAGGACAAATATGGCCGCCTAGCCGTCGGCGGCATCACCTCGTCACGCTGCACCAACGAGGAAACCTTCCTCGTCCAGAAACTGATCCGCCAGGGCTTTGGCAACAATAATGTCGATACCTGCGCCCGCGTCTGCCACTCGCCGACCGGATATGGGCTGAAGACGACCTTCGGCACATCGGCGGGAACGCAGGATTTCGACAGCGTCGAACAGGCCGACGTCATCCTCGTCATCGGCGCCAATCCGACCGATGCGCACCCGGTCTTCGGCAGCCGGATGAAGCAGCGGCTACGGCCAAAAAACGGTAAAGCGGGCGCGAAGCTGATCGTGATCGACCCGCGCCGCATCGATCTGGTGAAATCGCCGCACATCGCCGCCGAACATCATCTCCCGCTGCGTCCCGGCACCAACGTCGCGCTGCTGACCGCGATGGCGCATGTCGTGGCGACCGAAAAGCTCTACGACGAGGCTTTCATCCGCACCCGCTGCGACTGGGACGAATTTCAGGACTGGGCCGATTTCGTATCGGAAGCGAGCCGCTCGCCCGAAGCGATCGAACCGCTGACCGGCGTCCGTGCCGCCGACCTGCGCGCCGCCGCGCGCCTCTATGCCACCGGCGGCAACGCCGCGATCTATTATGGCCTCGGCGTCACCGAGCACAGCCAGGGCTCATCGACCGTGATGGCAATCGCCAACCTTGCGATGGCGACGGGCAATATCGGGCGCGAGGGTGTCGGCGTGAACCCGCTGCGCGGTCAGAACAATGTCCAGGGCGCGTGCGACATGGGCAGCTTCCCGCACGAATTTTCGGGCTACCGCCACGTCTCCGACGCCGCGGTGCGCGAGACGTTCGAGGCGGCGTGGGGCGTCACCCTCGACAGCGAACCCGGCCTCCGCATCCCCAACATGCTCGACGCCGCGACCGACGGCAGCTTCAAGGGGCTGTTCATCCAGGGCGAGGATATCCTCCAGTCCGACCCCAATACACACCACGTCGCCGCGGGCCTCGCCGCGATGGAATGCGTCGTCGTGCAGGACCTGTTCCTCAACGAAACCGCCAATTACGCGCATGTCTTCCTGCCCGGATCGACCTTCCTCGAAAAGGACGGCACCTTCACCAACGCCGAACGCCGCATTCAGATGGTGCGCAAGGTGATGGCGCCGCTGAACGGCTATGGCGACTGGGAGGTCGTCCAGCTCGTCGCCAACGCGATGGGTCTCGGCTGGAATTATACGCACCCGTCGCAGATCATGGACGAGATCGCGGCGCTCACCCCCACCTTCGCCGGCGTCCATTACGACCGGCTGGAGGCCGAAGGCTCGCTGCAATGGCCCGCGAACGACGCCGCGCCCGACGGCACGCCGACGATGCACATCGACGGTTTCGTGCGCGGCAAGGGCAAGTTCGTCGTCACCGATTATGTCCCGACCGACGAAAAGACCGGGCCGCGCTTCCCGCTTCTGCTCACCACCGGCCGCATCCTCAGTCATTATAACGTCGGCGCGCAGACACGGCGCACTGCCAACACCGCCTGGCATCCCGAGGACCGGCTGGAAATCCATCCGCTCGATGCCGAGAATCGCGGGATCAAGGAGGGTGACTGGGTCAGCCTGAAGAGCCGCGCCGGCGAAACGACGCTGCGCGCGCTGATCACCGAACGCGTCGCGCCCGGGGTCGTCTACACCACCTTCCACCACCCCGACACGCAGGCCAACGTCATCACCACCGATTACTCGGACTGGGCGACCAATTGCCCCGAATATAAGGTGACGGCGGTCCAGGTCGGCCTCTCCAACGGCCCATCCGACTGGCAGGAAGATTATGCCGAACAGGCCCGCCAGAGCCGCCGCATCATGACCGTCGAGGCTGCCGAATAATGGCCGGCGCGCACGATAGCGACGTCATGTCGACCGCCGACCGGCTGGTCCATATGGCGAACCAGATCGCCCGCAATCTGGAAGCCGAGGGCGACGCGCGGGCGGTCGAGATGACGGCCGACCATATTCGCCAGTTCTGGGATCCCTTGATGCGCCAGCGTATCGTCCAGCTCGCCCTGGATCGCCCCGGTGCCCTGTCGCCGATCGCCGCCGCCGCAATCGAGCGGATTGCCGCCGCTTGAGCGACCCCGCGGTGACCGAACAGGCGTTCCGGCGCCTGACCCCCGACGGCGGCGAAAGCGCCATCGCGCGCGAATTGGCCGAAGAAGTCCCGATCGCGCTCGAATTCAACGGCATCGGCTATGCGGTGCTGATGGCGACTCCCGCCGATATCGCCGATCTGGTCGCCGGCTTCCTGATCGCCGAACGCCTGCAATCGCCCGGCGACGTGGCGGTCGAGGTGGCGCTTCACCAGACTGACCGCGGCATCGTCGCGCGCGCCAACCTCCCTGCCGAGCGGACCGCGGCGCTGCTCGACCGCGTCCGCCACCGCGCGACCGATTCGTCGTGCGGGCTGTGCGGGATCGAGAATCTCGAACAGGCGATCCGCCCGCTACCGCGCGTCACCGCGGTTTGTTCAGCAAATGAGGCGGCCGTGTTCCGCGCCCTCGCAGACCTCGCGGCGCATCAGGCGCTCAACCGCCGCACCGGCGCCGTCCACGCCGCCGCCTGGGCCGATGCGGACGGCGCGATCAAGCTGGTGCGCGAGGATGTCGGGCGCCACAACGCCTTCGACAAGCTGATCGGCGCGATGCGGCGCGCCGATGCGACGTGGGACGGCGGCTTTGCCCTGCTCTCCTCGCGCTGCTCGTTCGAGCTCGTCGAAAAGGCGGTGCTCGCCGATTGCCCGCTGCTGGTGACGATTTCGGCGCCCACCCGCCTCGCCGTCGAGCGCGCGGCCGATGCCGGGCTGGAATTGCGCGTGCTCGCCCGATCCGACGCGATGCTCGCGCTCCCGCGCTGAGCGCGCCTGCAAACTTCCTATCTCGTCATTCCCGCGAAGGCGGGAATCCCGCTTTTTCTTCCGCGACCGCCAAGCGGGATCCCCGCCTCCGCGGGGATGACGATGGAAAAGAAAAGTCCGCTGCCGACCTAACCCTTCGCCGGTCCGAAGGTCGCGATCAGGTCATAAGCCGATCCGACGAAATGCTGCCGTACCAGCGTGATCCCGTCATCGCCGCGCCACGTCCGCCGCTCGATCAGCAGACAGGGCGATCCAGGCAGCAGGTTAAGCCCCGCCGCAACCGCCCGGTCGGCACCGACCGCCGCGATGCGCGTTTCGGCCTGCGTCCACGGCACATGCTTGAGCAGCCACGCGCCGGGCGACGCGCCCGCAAAATCGACGCCCTCGGTCTCGGGCACCGCCGACAGGCTGATCAACCGCTGCTCGCTGGCCAGCGGCACATCGTCGGCATGATGCACGCCGTCGAGAACCAGCAACGGACCGGCGCCCGCCAATAATGTCTCTTCGGCGGTGCCGGGATCGGGCATCCGGACCTCCCGCCGCAACAGGTCGTAACGATAGCGCTGCCCGCGCTGGGCGACTTCCTGCTCCAGATCGGGGACATCGAGCACCATCGAATGCACCCGCGGCCGGGCGACGAACGTCCCCGCGCGCTTGCGCCGGTCGATCAGCCCCGCCGCGGTCAGCGCCGACAGCGCCTTGTTCACGGTCATCCGCGAACAAGCATAGTCGCGCATCAATTCCAGCTCGGTCGGCAACCGCGCGCCGGGGAGCAGCGCACCCGACAGGATGCGCGCTTCATAATCCGAACGGATGCGGTCGTGGAGCGGCTGCTTCACGCCGCCAGCCTGCCGAGTGCCGCGATATAACGGCGCACGATCCCGGCGCGGTCCCGATGCCGCCCGCCGCTCACCAGCCGCTCGCCGCGGCGCCAGACATCATCGATCGCGCTGCGACCCGCTGCGAAGATATAGGCATCGAGCAGCGCATCATCGGCCTTTCCGGCAAGCGAGGGATGGCCAAGGTCGAGCCCGACGATATCCGCGGCCGCCCCGATGCGCAGCCCGCCCGCGGCGCCAAGCGCCGCCGCGCCGCCGTCGACTGCCGCCGCATAAATGTCGGCCCCCGTCGACCGCCCTTCGCCGCCGGCCAGCATGTTGCGGCCGCGATGCAGCAGCCGCTGGCCATATTCGAGCAGGCGAAGCTCTTCGCTCGCATCGATCAGCACGTTCGAATCGCTCCCCACCCCGAAACGCCCGCCCGCCGCCACAAAGGCTTCGGCCGGAAACAGGCCGTCGCCCAGATTGGCTTCGGTAATCGGACAAAGCCCGGCGACCGCGCCGCTCTTCGCCAGTCTTTCTGTTTCATCGGGGGTCATATGCGTCGCATGGACGAGGCACCAGCGCTTGTCGACGGCCGCGTGGTCGAGCAGCCATTCGACCGGTCGCTGCCCGCTCCAGGCGACGCAATCGGCGACCTCCTTCACCTGTTCGGCGATATGGATATGCACCGGGCGGCCGGCGCCCAGCTCCGCCAGCGCATCGAGCTGTTCGGCCGACACCGCGCGCAGGCTGTGCGGGGCGATCCCGACGACGGCGTCGGGCAGCGCGACGGCCACCTTGTCCGCTGCCTCGATCAGCCGCGCATAACGATCGCTGTCCATGACGAAGCGCAATTGCGCGGCTTGCGGCGGCTGCGCGCCGAAACCCGAATGCGAATAGAGCACCGGCAACAGCGTCAGCGCGATCCCGCTCTCCTGCGCGGCCGCGACGATCGCGGAGCTCATTTCGGCCGGGTCGCCAAAGGCTGCCCCGCCGATATCATGATGAAGATAATGAAACTCGCCGACGCGCGTAAAGCCGCCTTCGAGCATCTCCAGATAAGCAAGCGCCGCGATCGCGTGCAGGTCTTCGGGCGTCATGCGGCCGACAAAGCGATACATCACCTCGCGCCACGTCCAGAAGCTGTCGTCCGACGGTCCGCGCCGCTCGGCCAGCCCCGCCATGCCGCGCTGGAACGCGTGGCTATGCAGATTGGCCATGCCCGGCAGCGCGCAGCCGTGCCGGTCGTCGTCGGGCCGCGGCGCCGCACCGGTTTCGATCGCGGCGATAATCCCCGACCGGATCGTCAGCCGGACGTCGCGGGCCCAGCCCGACGCCAGCATCGCCCGGTCGAAGAAGAGGACGCGATCACCCGTCCGATGCAGCGTTGCCATAGGCCGTTTCTCCATATGCCGTACAAATTTGAAAGGTGGCGACGTCGTTCTTATCGGGAGATTTCACCGTCGTTTAGGGGGGCCCCGGGTCAAGTCCGGGGTGACGAAAAAACAAAAATCGCTCCCGATTTCCAAACCGCATCACCAGCACCTCAAATTATGTCTATACATTACTATCCATATCGTGCAAATCATTGCGACCGGCATGGCGATTGCAGATGGACCCACGTGATCCATCTGCGTCGGGCGAAGTCGAGTTGCACCGCGGCCTCCCCCCCCCCCCCTTTGGCCGATGGAGCCTCGGCTTCGTCCGATACGGGCAGTTCGTTCGCGGCATGCTTTCGGAACAGATAAAAGGCGACGAGCATGCGCTGCGACACCTTGTGGAGAGAGGCCAGACTGGCGACGATGACCGGCGACGGTCTGGGCATCGTCGAACGCGGGCTCGTCGCGGCCGCTGGCGGCATCATCGCCTATGCCGGCCCCGCAGCCGGCGCCCCGGCGTTCGACCCCCGCGAAACCATCGCCTGCGCCGGCCGCTGGATTACCCCGGGCCTGATCGACTGCCACACCCACCTGATCCATGCCGGCGACCGCGCCCGCGAATTCGAAATGCGCCTCGACGGCGCCTCCTATGAAGACATCGCGCGTGCCGGCGGCGGCATCGTGTCGACGATGCGCGCGACGCGCGCGGCGAGCGAGGACGAGCTCGTCGCATCGGCCCTCCCTCGCCTTGATGCGCTGATCGCCGAAGGCGCGACGACGGTCGAAGTCAAATCGGGCTATGGCCTCGATCTCGACAGCGAGCTTCGCATGCTCCGCGCCGCACGGCGGCTTGGCGAAGAACGCCCGGTCGGCATCGCGGCGACCTTCCTCGGCGCGCACGCACTGCCGCCCGAATATGCCGGTGATGCCGACGCCTATATCGCGGTCGTCGCCGATACCATGCTGCCCGAAATCGCCCGGCTTGGCCTCGCCGACGCGGTCGACGCCTTTTGCGAAGGCATCGGCTTCACCGCCGAGCAGACGCAGAATGTCTTCGACGCCGCAAAGCGCGCCGGCCTGCCGGTCAAGCTGCACGCCGAACAATTGTCGAACCAGCATGGCGCGGCGCTCGCGGCGCGATATGGCGCGCTGTCGGCCGATCATCTCGAATATCTCGACGAAGCGGGCGTTGCCGCGATGGCGGCGTCGAATACCGTCGCGACATTGCTCCCCGGCGCCTATTATTTCATGCGCGAGACGAAGCTGCCGCCGATCGACGCGTTGCGCGCGGCTGGCGTGCCGATCGCGCTCGCGACCGATTGCAATCCCGGCACCTCGCCGCTCACCTCGCTGCTGCTCGTGATGAACATGGGCGCGACTTTGTTCCGCCTGACCGTCGCCGAATGCCTCGCGGGGGTCACGCGCAACGCCGCGCGCGCGCTCGGGCTGGAGGGCCAGATCGGCACGCTCGAAGCCGGCAAGCGCTGCGACCTCGCCATCTGGGACATCGAACATCCCGCCGAACTCGTCTATCGCATGGGGCTGAACCCGCTCCATGCCCGTATCTGGAGTGGTCAATGACCGACATCTTGCTTGTTCCCGGCACCGTGAAGCTTGCCGACTGGCGCGCCATCTATCGCGGCGCCGCGGTCCGGCTCGACCCCGCATCCGCCCCGCGCATCGCCGAAAGCGCGGCGGCGGTCGGCCGCATCCTCGCGCATGGCGAGCCGGTCTATGGCATCAACACCGGCTTCGGAAAGCTCGCGAGCGTCCGCATCGACGACGCCGATCTCGCGGCGCTGCAACGGAATATCGTGCTCAGCCACGCGGCGGGGGTCGGCGATCCGTCGCCGGTGCCGGTCATCCGGCTGATGATGGCGCTGAAACTCGCCAGCCTTGCGCAGGGCGCCTCGGGCGTCCGCCCCGAAACCGTCGCCTTGCTCGAAGCGATGCTCGTCCACGGCCTGACCCCGGTCATCCCCGCCCAGGGATCGGTCGGGGCCAGCGGCGACCTGGCGCCCTTGTCGCATATGGCGGTGACGATGATCGGCATGGGCGAGATTTTCACGGGCGACGAACGCTTGCCCGCCGCCGATGCGCTCGCCCGCGCCGGACTCACGCCGATCACCCTCGCCGCCAAGGAAGGGCTCGCGCTGCTCAACGGCACGCAATTTTCAGCCGCCAACGCGCTCGCCGGGCTGTTCGAGACCGAGTTGCTGTTCCGTTCGGCACTGGTCACCGGCGCGCTGTCGACCGAAGCCGCCAAGGGTTCGGACACGCCCTTCGATCCGCGCATCCACGACCTGCGCCGCCATCGCGGCCAGATCGAGGTCGCGGCGGCGCTGCGCGGCCTGATGGCCGGGTCGCCGATCCGCGCCAGCCATCTCGAAAACGACGCGCGGGTGCAAGACCCTTATTGTCTGCGCTGCCAGCCGCAGGTGATGGGCGCCGCGCTCGACATATTGCGCCAGGCGGGAACGACGCTGGAGATCGAGGCGAACGGTGTTTCGGACAATCCGCTGATCTTCCCTGACACCGACGAAGCGCTCTCCGGCGGCAATTTCCACGCCGAACCCGTCGCCTTTGCCGCCGACATGATCGCGCTCGCGATCTGCGAGATCGGCTCGATCGCCGAACGCCGTGTCGCGATGCTCGTCGACCCCGCGCTGTCGGGCCTCCCCGCTTTCCTGACGCCGCAGCCGGGGCTCAATTCGGGCTTCATGATCCCGCAGGTCACCGCCGCGGCGCTGGTCAGCGAAAACAAGCAGCGCGCCTATCCCGCCAGCGTCGATTCGATCCCGACCTCGGCCAATCAGGAAGATCATGTGTCGATGGCGGCGCATGGGGCGCGGCGCCTGCTCGACATGGCGGCGAATGCGACCGCGGTCATCGGCATCGAACTGCTCGCGGCGGCGCAGGGCTGCGACTTCCACAGCGGACTCGCTTCGTCGGAAACACTCGAACGCGCCCGTGCGCGGCTACGCGCCGACGTCCCGACGCTCGACCATGACCGGCATTTCCACCCCGACATGGAGGCGGCGAACCGCCTCGTCCGCGGCGGCGCGCTGATCGAAGCCGTGGGCGCCCCGCTGCCCGGCGTCGCCTGATGGACTGGCTGCGCGTCGATCGCGGCGACGCCCCGCTCGTCGTCGCCTTCCCGCATGGCGGCACCGGTCTTGCCGGCCTTGATGACCAGTTCGTCTCGCCCTGGCAGGCGCGGCTCGACACCGACTGGTGGATCGCCGATCTTTACGCCTTCGTGCGCGCGATGGGCGCAACGACCGTGGCGACCGATATCTCGCGCGCGGTGATCGACATGAACCGCGACCCGTCGGGCGCTTCGCTCTATCCCGGACAGGCGACGACCGAGCTTTGCCCGACCACCACCTTCGACGGCGAACCGCTCTACCGTTTCGGCGAGCCCGACGAGGCGGAGATCATGCAGCGGCTTCACCTCTATCATCGCCCCTATCACGACGCGCTAGCCGCCGAACTCGCCCGCCTGCGCGCGCACCACGGCCGCGTCGTCCTCTACGACGCCCATTCGATCCGCAGCCACGTCCCGCGCCTGTTCGACGGAGAATTGCCGCAGTTCAATATCGGCTCCAACGACGGGACGACGTGCGACGAAGTGCTTGAAGCGGCTGTTGCGGCAATCTGCGCCGCCAGCGGCCGCAGCCACGTCGTCAACGGCCGCTTCAAGGGCGGCTGGACGACGCGCCACTACGGCCGCCCGGACGAGGGCATCCACGCCATCCAGATGGAACTCGCGCAGCGCGGCTACATGGCCGAGCCTGCTGAACCGGCAGAGGCCAACTGGCCCTCCCCCCTCGATCCCGATCCCGCGATCCTCCCCGTGCTGCGGCAGGTGATCGCCGCGACCCTCGATTTTGCGAAAGGACAAAAATGACCACCCGCCCCATCAATCCGAGACTCGACAACAGCCGCATCGTCAAGGCGCCGACCGGCACCGAACTCAACGCGAAAAGCTGGCTCACCGAAGCACCGCTGCGCATGCTGATGAACAACCTCCACCCCGACGTCGCCGAGCGGCCCGAGGAACTCGTCGTCTATGGCGGCATCGGCCGCGCCGCGCGCGACTGGGAAAGCTATGACAAGATCGTCGAAACGCTGAAGCGCCTCGAAGCGGATGAAACGCTGCTCGTCCAGTCGGGCAAGCCCGTCGGCGTGTTCCGTACCCACGCCGACGCGCCGCGCGTGCTGATCGCGAACAGCAACCTCGTGCCGCATTGGGCGAACTGGGACCATTTCAACGAACTCGATAAGCGCGGGCTTGCCATGTACGGCCAGATGACCGCCGGTTCGTGGATCTACATCGGCACCCAGGGCATCGTGCAGGGCACCTACGAAACCTTCGTCGAGATGGGCCGCCAGCATTATGGCGGCGATCTGTCGGGCAAATGGCTGCTCACCGCCGGCCTCGGCGGCATGGGCGGCGCGCAGCCGCTCGCCGCGGTGATGGCGGGCGCTTCGTGCCTCGCGATCGAATGCCAGCCGAGCCGTATCGATATGCGCCTGCGCACCGGCTATCTCGACGCCTCGGCGGCGACGATCGAGGAAGCGATGGCGATCATCGAACAAGGCCATGCCGACGGGAAACCCGTCTCGGTCGGCCTGCTCGGCAACGCCGCCGAAATCCTCCCCGAACTCTACCGCCGCGGCATCCGCCCCGACCTCCTCACCGACCAGACGAGCGCCCACGACCCGGTGAACGGCTACCTCCCCGCAGGCTGGAGCGTCGCCGAATGGTTCGCCAAGCGCGAAAGCGACCCGCAGGCGGTCGCCAGGGCGGCCAAGGCGTCGATGGCGACGCACGTCCGCGCGATGCTCGACTTCCAGGCCGCGGGCGTCCCGACGACCGACTATGGCAACAACATCCGCCAGGTCGCCAAGGACGAAGGCGTCGAAAATGCCTTCGACTTCCCCGGCTTCGTCCCCGCCTATATCCGCCCGCTGTTCTGCCGCGGCGTCGGACCGTTCCGCTGGGCCGCGCTGTCGGGCGATCCCGAGGATATTTTCAAGACCGACGCCAAGGTGAAGGAACTGCTGCCCGACAACGCCCATCTCCACCGCTGGCTCGACATGGCGCGAGAGCGCATCCATTTTCAGGGCCTGCCCGCGCGCATCTGCTGGGTCGGACTCGGCGACCGCCACCGGCTCGGCCTCGCCTTCAACGAAATGGTGGCGAAGGGCGAACTCAAGGCCCCCGTCGTCATCGGCCGCGACCATCTCGATTCGGGCTCGGTCGCCTCGCCGAACCGCGAGACCGAAGCGATGCGCGACGGCAGCGATGCGGTCAGCGACTGGCCGCTGCTCAACGCCCTCCTCAACACCGCGAGCGGCGCGACCTGGGTGTCGCTGCACCATGGCGGCGGCGTCGGCATGGGCTTTTCGCAGCACAGCGGCATGGTCATCGTCGCCGACGGCACCCCCGAAGCCGCCGCGCGCCTCGAACGCGTGCTGTGGAACGACCCCGCCACCGGCGTCATGCGCCACGCCGACGCAGGCTATGACATCGCGCTCGACCATGCGCGCGCCAAGCAACTGGACCTGCCCGGCATCCTGGGGTGACGGCTGTTCAGCATCTGCCGGCGGCCGAACGCATCGCCCGTCCATGGCGAAACGGCGGCGGCGTGACCCGCGACGTCGCCGTCTTCCCCCCGGGCGCGGGCGATGGCGACTTCGTCTGGCGCGCCAGCATCGCGACGATCGACACGGCGGGGCCCTTCTCGGCCTTTCCCGGCGTCGACCGCCTGCTGCTGCCGCTCGCCGGCGCGCTGTCGCTGACGATCGACCGGGATAGCGCGCGGCGCCTTCAGCCCGGCGATCCCGCGTTCGCCTTTCCGGGCGAAGCAGCGGTGACGGGCGCACCGGTCGGCGGCGCCTGCACGGTTCTGAACATCATGGCGCGGCGCGGTCTCGTCCGGACGCAGGTCGAACATGGCACGCAAATTCGGGCCAGCGCCGACCATATGTTGCTGCTCGCGACCGAACAGACCGCGGTTTGCCTGGGCGGCGAGCGCTTCGATCTGGCGCCGCACGACGCCCTGTTATTGGGAGCCGGCGATGCAACCGCCGCCGCATCCGTCATCGCCGCGCTATTCTGCAACACCCTTTAAGGGCCGCAAGTCGAAGACCTGAACCTCGGGTCCCGCACTCCGCCCGCGTTCGGCGCGCGCGATCAAACGCAGCGTCCCGCCCGCCAGCAACCGGTCGTAGCGCTGCAATTCCGCCCCATAATGCGCAGCGTCGCCGCGATAGCGCAGATGATTGGTCACCACGGCGAAATCGGCGCGGCAACTTTCCAGCCGCGCCATGTCGATATGCCCCACATCGACGATCGCCCCGCCGTGCCGCCGGCGTTCGACATCCGACTGGCTGACGCGTCCGGCCAGCAGGTCGTGAACGTCGACGCAGCCCGCCGACCCCATCGGGAACAGCAGCCGCCATGGTTCGCCGAGCAGGTCGAAGGCCGGATGCTCGATCAATATCCGGCTTCCCGGCGGCGCGTGCTCGCGCAGCCAGGCCGAGGCGATCTGGCGCGTGTCGTGCCGCCGCTCGGCCGCCTCGATCCGCGCGGTTCCGGCCATGGGTATGATCAGGAGGAGGAGGATCGCGGGAAACGCGAATTGCGCCCGCCGCGCCGGCAACAGGTCGGCCAGCCCGCCCAAGGCGCGCGCGGCGGCGAGCGCGGCGAAAGGCAGCAACGGAACGAGCCATCGCTCCCAACGCAGCGACTGCGCCGCGATGACGAGCAGGAAAGTCAGGCAAAAAGGCAGGATCACGAACGCCCAGCGTCGCCTGTCCCCCGCCCCCCAGATCATGCCGACCCCCGAAAGCACAATCCCGCCAAACCCCAGCGAGGCGAGCAGCGGTCCCCCGACATACCAACCAAGATTGGCAAAGAGCCCGCCCCCCGTCGCGCCGGGGTGCAACGGCCGCGCTTCGCCCGACAGATTCTGCAGCACGGTCGCGTGATCGATCAGCAGGAAGGGTGAAACGACGAACAAGGTGGCGACGGCGGTCAGGCCGAACAGCGCCAGTTCGCGCAGCTTCGTCGAGCCAAGACGCCACTGGTAGAGGCCGGCGCCGATCACGGTCACGCCGATCACCGCCGCGGGCCATTTCGTTGCGCAGGCAAGCCCGGTGAACAGTCCCGCCAGCAGGAAGTCGCGGCGGCGCCCGTCCTGCGCGATCATCAGCGCCGACTGGGCGCACAGCAGCATGAACAGGCTCGCCTGCATATCGGTGCGGATGATCTGCGAATATTCGATATGCACCGCATTGACCGCCAGGATCGCCGCAGCGGCAAGCCCGACGCGCGTCCCGCCCAGCCGCCTGCCGAGCCGCCAGGTCATCCACACGCAGGCGACGCCGAACGCGACCATCAGCAACCGCGCGGGCAGGAAGATGATCCCGGGGTCGGCGTAAACTGCGGCCACAAAGGCATCGATGTCGGCAAAACGGCCGGTGGCCACACCGATGCCCCCCACCAGCGCGATCACCAGCATCAGCGAATAGAAAGTGATCGTACCCGGATGGCCGAACCATCCGGGGTTCAACGTCGGCCCGGACAGCATCTCGACGGCGTTCGCCATGAACAGGGGCTCGTCGGCATCGTTCAATGCCGGCAGGCCGAACCCGACGCCGTCGATCCGCAGCACCGCGGCGACGATCAGGATGAGGCATAGCAGCGCCGGCCCGACGAGGGGCCTCCAGGGCGATTTGCGGGCTTCGGGCATCGGGTCCGTCATGGTGTTGAACCCTAGACGTGGAGCGACGATGCAAACCGTAATCCTGGCAGGCGGCCTTGGCAGCCGATTGGGCGAAGAAACCGCGATCAAGCCGAAACCAATGGTCGAAATCGGCGGCATGCCGATCCTCTGGCATATCATGAAGATATATTCCGCCAGCGGATTCAACGACTTCGTGATCTGCCTTGGTTACAAGGGCTATTTGATCAAGGAATTTTTTGCCAATTATTTCCTGCACACCTCCGACGTCACGATCGATTTGCGGAACGGCAACGGCATGGAAGTCCACCATGCGCGCAGCGAACCGTGGCGGATCACGCTGGTCGAAACCGGCCCCGCGACGATGACCGGCGGCCGGCTCGCCGCGATCCGTCCCTATCTCGACCCCGGCGAGCCCTTTTGCTTTACCTATGGCGATGGCGTCGCCGACATCGACATCGCCGAACTGGTCGATTTCCACCGCGCGCACGGCCTGCGCGCGACGGTCACCTCGGTCACGCCGCCGGGACGCTTCGGCGCCCTCGCCTTCGACGGCGACCGCGTCACCGATTTCTGCGAAAAACCGATGGGCGATGGCGGCCAGATCAACGGCGGCTTTTTCGTCGCCGACCCGTCGGTCCTCGATCTCGTCGACGGCCCCGACACCGTCTGGGAAAGCGGGCCGCTCGAACGTCTGGCCCGCGGCGGCGAACTCGTCGGCTACCGCCACGAAGGTTTCTGGCAGCCGATGGATACGCTGCGCGACAAGCAATATCTCGAAGACCTGTGGAACAAGGATGCGGCGCCGTGGAAGCGTTGGTGAGCGGCCGCGACATCTGGGCCGGACGCCGCGTGCTGGTGACCGGCCACACCGGTTTCAAGGGCAGCTGGCTCAGCCTGTGGCTGCACGCGCTCGGCGCCAAGGTCACCGGCTTCGCCCTGCCCCCGCCGACCGATCCCAGCCTGTTCACCGCGGCCGGCATCGATGGCCTCCTCACCCATGTCGAGGGCGATGTGCGCGACGCCGCGGCGCTCCACCGCACGGTCGAGACCTGCCGGCCCGAGGTCATCTTCCATCTCGCGGCGCAGCCGCTCGTCCGCCTCTCGTACCGCGAACCGGTCGAAACCTACGCCACCAACGTCATGGGCACGGTCCACCTGCTCGACGCGGCGCGGCGGGTGCCGGGTGTCCAGGCGATCGTCTGTATCACCAGCGACAAATGCTATGAAAACCGCGAATGGATCTGGCCCTATCGCGAAAGCGACGCGATGGGCGGCCATGATCCGTACAGCAGCAGCAAGGGCTGCGCCGAACTGGTGGTTTCGGCATGGCGAAACAGCTTTTTCAGCGGCGAAGGCCCGCTGCTCGCCTCGGCGCGCGCCGGCAATGTGATCGGCGGCGGCGACTGGGCCGACGACCGGCTGGTCCCCGACCTGATCCGCGCGCTGGCGTCGGGCACCGCGCCGCTGATCCGCTCGCCCGGATCGGTGCGCCCATGGCAACATGTCCTCGAAGCCCTGCACGGCTATCTGCTCCTCGCCGAACGCCTGTTCGCGGGCGAGCGCGCCTTTGCAGACGGCTGGAACTTCGGCCCGTCCGACGAGGATGCCCGGCCGGTATCGTGGATCGTCGAGCGGCTGCAAGCGGCGTGGGGCGACTGCGAAGCGGTGCGGCCCGACACCGGACCGCGGCCGCACGAGGCCAGCTTGCTGCGCCTCGACAGTTCGAAAGCCCGCACCGCACTCGGCTGGCGCCCCGTCCTGCCGCTCGATAGCGCGCTCGAATGGATCAGCGACTGGCATCGCGCGGTCGCCGCCGGTTCGAACGCGCGCGCGGTGACGATCGACCAGATCGCGCGGTACGGCGCGCGATCTGGATGAGGCTTGCCCGTGCGCGTGGCGGCGGCGTGAGTGCGCTCATGCTTCAAATGGCCGCTATCGGCCGGTAGTTGCCGTTCCACGGATTACTCTCTCCCCTTTAGGGGAGAGATACGCAGGCTTGCCAGCTTGCTGGCTAGCCGGAGTTGAGAGGGGTTTGGCCACGTCCCCCTCTCCCAACCCTCTCCCCTGAAGGGGAGAGGGCTATATGTCCCGCTCCCCACCCCAACGCCGACGTTTTGGCCCACAAACACCCCACCCTAGCCTTCCCGAAACGTCACCCGATTGTGCCAGAACCAGCTCCCGGCCACCAAAACCACCGTAAAACCCAGCTGCGCGATAATCGGCGACACCCCGCCCAGCTCGACCAGCAGTGGCAGCGCGGCCCAGTTGGCGGCATAGTTGAACAGGTAGAAACTGGCGAAAGCGGCAAACTCCCGCAGGATGGAACCCCGCGTGCGGAACACCCCAAGCTTGTATGTCGTAAAGGCAAAGCACAGGCACACCGCCTGCGCGACCCCCAGCCCGATCATATAATGTGTCCGGAACCACGGCAGCGACCAGAGCAGCAGCGGATAAAAGGCCAGCCCGAACGCCGTGTTCAATCCGCCCGCGATCAGAAAACGCAGCGGCCGGTTCAGCGGGACGACCCGGCCCATCATCGCCTCAATCCTCGTCCATCAGCGCGATGCGCATATTTTCCGCCAGTATCTCGCGCGGCAGAAAGGGCGACAGATCCTCGAGCGCCGGCGAAGTGATCCGCCCGTCGGGATGCTGTTTCGCGCCCAGCTTGGGCGCGAACGGGACATGCTCGTCGACGACGATCTCGCACAGCGCCGGGCCATCGGCCGCCAGCGTCGCGGCAATCGCGTCGGCAAGCCCCGCATGCGTGTCGGTGCGGGCGTAGGCAAAGCCGAACGCCGCCGCGATCTTGCCGAAATCGGGAAAAGTGACATTGCTCTTCGGACCGCCGCCGACTTCGGCGCCGTTGAAGAAATTGCGCTGGGTCTGGAAGATCGAGACATAGCCGCTGTTGTTGATCAAAATGACCTTCACCGGCAGGCGATACCCCGCGATCGTCTGCATCTCCTGCAGGTTCATCATGATGCTGCCGTCACCGGCGATCGCGATCACGCGCCGCTTGCCCTTCGTCGCCGTGCACACGCCGATTGCGGCGGGCAGGTCATACCCCATCGTCGCGCAGCCCGAATTGGTCCAGAGGCGCTGTCCCGGCCGCAGATGTGCGGCCTGAAAACCGACGACACACGCACTGCCATTGCCGGTGACGACGACATCCTCGTCGCCCAGCTGCGCGAACAGTTCGTCCATCGCGACATAGGGATGCACCAGCTGGTCATGGTCGCGATATTCGGGGAGGACGGCCGGAAAGCGCCGCACCCGCTCGCGCGACCATGCCAGCCATTCACGATGGCCGTCGGTCGCGCCGGCATAGGGCTGGCGCAGCAACGCCGGGATCAGCTCGGCCAGGTCGGCGGTCACCGGCATGTCGGGAACGACATTGGGCTTCGCCAGTTCGACCGGATCGATATCGACCCAGATCTTGTACGCGCCGCGCGCAAAGCTCTGCCAATTATAGCTGACCTGCCGGATGTTGAGCCGGCTGCCGAGGATCAGCAGCAGGTCGGCGCTCTGCGTCACCATATTGCCGCCGCGGTCGCCGACGGTGCCCGGCTTGCCGCAATTGAGCGGGTGATCGGTCCATAACGCATCATGCGCGTTCCAGCCGGTGACCACGGGGATGCCAAGCCGCTCGATCAGCGTCAGGAACCCCGCATGCGCGCCGCTGAGCCGGACGCCGCTACCCGCGAAGACCACCGGCCGCTCGGCGCTGGCGATGCGCGCGAGGATGTCGGCCGCAACCTCGGCCAGATCCTCCCGCTTCCACGGCTCGTCGAGCTCGGCCGGGTCAAACCCCGGCAGCAGGTCCGCCGGATCGATCTTCGCCGCCTGGACGTCGAGCGGAATGTCGAGCCATACCGGCCCCGGCCGCCCGCTGGTAGCCAGGTAGAGCGCCTTTTCCAGATGATAGCGAATCGAGCGCGGGTCGGTGACCATCGCCGCATATTTGGTGATCGGGCGCACCAGTTCCTCGATATCGAGTTCCTGATCGCCATATTGGCGCAGCGGCAGCGCGGTGTGGCGCACCGTCGTCTCGGTCTTCACCTGCCCCGAAATCACCAGCATGCCGATCGAATCGACAAAACCGCCATAAACGCCGGTAATCGCGTTGGTGCCCCCGGGCCCCGAGGTGACGTTGACCACCGCCAGCCGATTGGTCAGCCGGTAATAGGCCTCTGCCGCCATCGCGAGCGCCTGCTCGTGATGGGTGAAGGTCGTCGTCAGCGCCGGATGCATGCCGAGCGAATGGTTGAGGTGCATCGCCCCCCCGCCGGTCAGCATGAACACATCGGCGATGCCCTGGTCGGCAAGGGTCTGGGCGACCCAGTCGGAAAGTTTGATCTGGCTCATTTTTTCCATCCATGAAAACTTGCGGTGCGGCGGATCGCTTCGTCGAGATCCACCGTCGGCGTGACCCCCAGCGCGCCGCGGATTTGTGCGGTCGAGGGAACATAGCGGCCGGGGTTCCACCCGACGTCGGCGCGCCCGAGTATCTCGACCCCCGGCCCGCCGAGCACCGCGGCGATGCGGTGCGCGAGGTCAGCGATCGAGACCGCTTCCTCCGACCCCATGTTCCAGGTCGCCCCGCGCGGCGCGCGCAGCAGCATCAGCCACAGCCACGCGGTCAGGTCGGCGGCGTAAAGATAGGAGCGCACCGCCGTGCCCGCGCTCTCGATCCGGATCGTCCGCCCCGCCATCGCGTCGCGGATGAAATTGCCCGCGGCAAAATGGATGTCGAGCGACAGCAGCGGGCCGAGCAGCGCGAAGATGCGCGCCGTCACCACGTCGAGCCCGAACTGCTTGCCGTAAATCGCGCCCAGCAATTCGGCCGCCCGCTTGCCCTCGCCATAGGCCGATTTGGGATCGCGCGGGTCGGGCCCGCCATGCCAGTCCTCGCCGACATGCGACAGCTCCCACGGCTGCGCACCGTACACCGCCCCCGAACTCAGGAACAGGAACCGCCCCGCTTGGCGTTCCACCGCGAGATCGAGCGCGCGGCGCGTGCCCGCGACGATCGTGTCGAACATCCGGCGCGGATCGTCCGCGTTAAGCGCCGCGCTCGCATCGGTCGCGGCGTGGATCACATGCGTGTACCGCCCCGGCGGCGCGACAAAGTCTGAAATATCGCCCGCAACCAGCTGAAAACGCTGCGCCAGATGCGGCGCCCGCACCGCGAAGGCAGCGGGATCGCGGCTCAGCACCACGACCTCGGCATCGCTCCCCGATCGCGCCAGCGCCTCGAGCATCCAGCGCCCGATAAAGCCGGTGCCGCCGGTCATGAAGATGCGCGCGCCAGCCAGTTCCGGCCAATGCGTCGCAAGCCGGCGATCGATCGCGGCAAGATCTTCATCGAGGATCATGCCGCCACCAGCCCCAGCGAAGGACGCTGGTCCCGATGCGCCCGCACGACCCTGGCGATGCTGTCGAGCGACAGCGCCCAGACGATCAACGCCACCAGCCCCGGCCGGATGAAATGCCCCGCGGTCAGCCCGAAGCTCGCGGTCACCGTCCGCTCGCCGAGCCAGCTGTTGCTCGCCACGTCGAGCACCGTCGCCAGCGGCCAGTCGCCGATGAGGCAGAGCAGATAGGCGGCGGTGATCGCGGCGATCGGCCCCGCCCCCTGCCAGCGCTCCATCAGCACGAGGAACAGCAGGAACAATTGCGTGTAACCGCCGGGCGACTGGGTGACGAGATAGGCACCGAGCAGGATCGCCGAAATGCGGTGAAGCGGCAATGCGCGCGGCTGAAGCCAAGCGGCGGCCAACGCCGCCAGCGCCATTAGCTGCGTCGAGCGGATGACGATCGGTACGGTGAATTCGATCGTTTCGACCAGCCGCGACGGCACGAACTGCAACAGCGGGATGTCGAGCGTACGGAACATCATGAACGGTGCGTAACTCGTTGAATAATTGACCTCGTTCCACACCTGCGCGCCCTGGAACACGACCCAGTTGGCGGTGTTCGACACCAGTTCCCCCGGTGTCCCCGACCCGACGAGCGCCAGCGTGACCAGATAAAGCGCGGCGGTCGCGATCCCCGCGATTTCGAGCGGGCGCCAGTCGCGTTTCACCGCATGCGCGAGCATCGGGAGGACGAGATAGGGCTTGAAATTGATCGTCACCGCCGCCGCGAACCAGCGCCACGGCTTCGATGCGGTGACCGGGCCATGCGCGACCATGAAAAAAGCGAAGGCGACGAGGATCAGGTTGCCGCGCTCGATCGTGAACAGCATCGGCAGGCCCAGCGCGACCGCAATCGTGCGCATCGGCGCGGTGCGGCGGTCGAGCCGGCGAAAACAGACCCACGCCAGCGCCACGTCGATCAGATAAAAGCCATGGATCGTCGCCCGCGCCAGCCAGTCGCAATCGCGGGCCCAGAAGGGCGACTGAAGATAGCAGCCCGGCAGGCTCGTCGCGTCGAGGAAAACAAACGACAGCGGCGGGTAGATGCTCCGCCACACGTCATAGGCGCCGCGGTTGTTCGCCCAATAGGCGGTGTTGAACCAGTCCATATAGGTGTCGTTGGTGTCGAACACGAACGGCTGCGGCAGATAACCATATTCAAGGAAGAAATGCAGCGTCCAGCCAAGGCTGGCGAGCACGCCGAGCGCGAGCAGCGCCTCGACCGCGAGCGGCAGCAGGCGCGCACGCGGCGTGGTTGTCGGCAAAGCTGTCATGGGCGGCGGATGAGCGTACGCGCCGCCGGGCGCGCTCGGCCCGCGGGAAAATTGATCCGTTCTTCCTCGATCACCAGCGGCACGTTCCGGCTGCGCTCGGCGAGCATCCGCAACTGCTCGCCGATCAGCCCAAGGAACAGCAGCAGAATGGCGAACAGCGCGAAACCGAACCCAAAGCCGAGCAGCCACCAGATGGGACCGTCGAGGAAAAGCGCCACCGGCGCCGCGAGCAGCAAGAGGAACGCCAGCCCCCCGGTATAAAGCGCCAGGAACAGCGGCAGGCGCAGCAAGGATTTCGCCGACCCCGCCAGCGCCGACAAGGCAAAGGACGCCAGCGCCGCAAAGCCGTTCTTGCTCTCCCCCGCCGCACGCGCGGGACGGTCGAAGGGAACGAGCGCGATGCGGAAGCCGCTTTCGACCACCATGCCGCGAAAAAAAGGCTCGGGCTCGTTCCACGCGGCGAGCGTATCGATCACCTCGCGATCGAACAGGCCGAACCCCGTCGCCCCCGGGATCACCGGATAATCGCCGTAACGCCGCAAAAAGGCGTAACCGAGGTGGCGCACGATGCGCAGCGGCAGTGACGCCCGCTCCGATCGCCGCTGCCCCAGCACGACCTGTGCCCCGCCGCGCCATTTGCGCAGCAATTCACCGATCAGCGCGGGCGGATCCTGAAAATCGGCGCCCATGCCGATCACCGCCAGCCCCTCGGCCTGATACAGGCCATAGGTCGGCGAACGCATCTGGCCATAGTTGCGGTTGTTGAAGATCGCGCGGATCCGCGGATCACCAAGACACAGGTTGCGCATGATGCTGCGCGTGCCGTCGGTCGAGCCATTGTCGATCAGGATGATCTCATGGCTATCCGCGTGCCCTTCCGCCGCTTCGGTCACCGCGGCACAGATCGCCGCGACATTCTGCGCCTCGTTGAAGCAGGGAATGACGACCGACAGTTCGGGGCGATCGGCGGCCGCACTCATGCCCCCGCGTCCCCGCCCCGCGCCGCGAACAGCCGGATCCCGGTCGCCGGGGCATAGATTTCGGTGAACAGCGCCGCGAGGATGACCAGCGCCAGCAGCGCCGCCGCCGCGATATTATATTTGCGGTCGGCGTCGAGCCGCGGCGCCTCCAGCACCTGCACATTCGCCGCCGTCTCGCCCGCCAGCGTTTCGACCGCGACCTCTTCGGACGAGCGCGCATACACCTCGTACAGCGCCTGCGCGAAGCGATAGTCGCGGTAGCGGTCGAGATATTCGCCCGACACTTCGCCCAGACCGGCGACATTCGGCCCGGCGGGCCCGACGTCGGCCTGCGCGCTGCGCCCGATCTGCGCGCGTAGCGACGCCACTTCGGTCTGCACCGCGACCAGCTGCGGATTTTCCGGCCCCTGGAATTTCTGCAGCGTCTGCAACTCGACCTGCTTCGCCTGCAACCGCGCCTCCAGCCCGGCGCGCACCGACAGCGCCGCCCCCAGTTCGGCCTGCGGTTCGGCGAGGCGGTTCTGGCGGCGGAAATCATTGAGCGCCTTTTCGCTCGTCGCGACGCGGCCGGCGGCTTCCCGGAAGCGCTGCGACACGATCGCGCGCTTGCGCTCGACCCGGTCCTTGCCGAGCGCGACGATGCGGTCGCCGATCGCGTCGACATAGGCGCGGGCCAGCGCCTCGGCCTCCGCAGCGCCGTGCGTGCGCACCTCGACCTCGATGATGCCGCCGGTCAGCGAATGGACATCGGCCTTTTTCGCCAGCGCGACGCGCGCGCTGGTCGCCGACGCATAGCCGTCCGGACCGACCAGCTTGAGCTTGCGGATCACCGCGTCGGTGACTTCGCTGCTGCGGCTGATCGCCAGATACATGTCGACCTGCTGCTTCGCGCCGCCGAACAGCGCGGCAAAGCCCTGAAGCTGGCCGCCGAGCGCATTCAGCGTCGACCCCAGCCCGATGCTGCTATTGTCCTGCGGCAACACCTTGGCGCGCGCGACATAGGGTTGCGGAAACACCGTCAGCAGCGCGAGGAGCAGCGCGGCGAGCGCATAGACGCGGCGCCGCATCCGGGCATTGCGGACGAAATCGGCCATATGCTGCCGCAGCTTACCGTCCCGGCTCATTCGAGGATCGACTTGATCGACGCGGCGCCGACCAGTCCCCCGAACAAGGTGCCGGTGATGTCGCGCAGCCGTGCCCAGAATTCGCCGCGATTGGCGTCGATCGGCACATAGACCAGATCGCCGGGCAGTGCGGGCGCGCGCAGCGCGCGCTTGCCATCCGCCAGCACCGTGCCGTTGGCGCGGACCACGAAAATCTCCTTCTTGTCGCCGATCTTCTGCACCCCGCCCGCCGATTGGACGAAGTCGCCGACCGTCGCACCGTCGCGATAGGCAAAAGAGGCCGGGCTCGGCACCGCGCCGAACACGCCGACCGTCACCGGCCGCGCCGGAATATGCACGACGTCATTATTCTCGAGGATCAGGTCGCCGGGCAGCGACGTGGCATCGACCGCCAGGTCGAAAATCAACCGCCCGTCGGGCTCGCGGCGGCGAAGCTGGTCGACGATATTCTTGATCAGCGCCAGATTGCCCGGCTGGACCAGCTGGGCGCGGTTGACCGACGTCACCGGCTGCGACGCGAGCAGCAGTTCGACATCGTCGATCGCGCGATCGTAACTCAATCTTTGCTGATGCTTGACGCTTTCGCGCGTGATCACGCTGGCATAGGGAAAGGCCTCCGCCGTCAGCCCGCCCGCCTCGGTCAGCACATCGGCCATCCGGGTTCCGGGCTGGACATAATATTGGCCCGGGTGCGCGACTTCGCCGCTCAGCGTGACCAGCACCGGCTGCTGGCGTAGCGGCCGTGCGATGCCGACCTGCGACAACACCCGCACGACGTCGCCGCGCCGCGCCTTGCGCGTCCCCGCTTCGGCCGCCGCCACTTCGCGCCAGCCGGGCTCGCCCCCGCCCATGCCGTTCAGCACCATCAATCGGCTGTTGTCGGCGACGCTGTTGACACCGCCTGCATAAAGGATCGCATCGGTCAGCGTTTCGTCGGGCGCCAGTTCGAAGATCGCCTCGCGGTTGACGCTGCCGATCACCGCAACTTCCTCCCCGGCCGGAGAGATATAGATGACATCGCCATTCTGAAGCGCTGCATCGCCGCGCTTGTCGCCCTTCAGCAACAGGTCATAGAGGTCGAAATCCGAAACGAGCTGGCCACCGCGGCGTAGCTGGATCGAACGAAAACTGCCGCCTGCCGCCGGGCCGCCCGCCGCGAGCACCGCGTTGACCAGGGTCGACAGGCTGCTCGCCGTGTACGATCCGGGCCGCGCCGCAAAACCGGTGACATAGACGGTAATGCCGTGCTGGCGCCCGATCGCGACCTCCAGGTTGAAACCGCGATACTGGCGCGCCACCTGCCGTTCGATCAGGCCGTGCAGGTCGCCATAACGCACCCCGCCGACCGCGATCGCGCCAACGCGCGGCACGAAGATGCGCCCCTCGCTATCGACGACGAGGCGCAGCCCCGACGCCTGTACCGACCCGGTGATACCGAGCAGCAGTTCGTCGCCCGGATTGATCCGGTAATCGGGCGGGATCGCCGTCGTCGGCGGCGCGGTGAAATCACGCGCCGCGGGCAGCAGCAATTCGCTCCCGAAACGGCGCAGCGGCTTGCCCGCCAGCGTCGAGACATAGGTTTCAAACTCGCTCGGCCGTGGCAGGGCAGCAGCGGCTGGCTTTGGCCGGATATCGCCGCTGCCTGGCCTGTCGCTCGATTTGTCGGCCGGCGGCGGCGCATCGCCGTCGAGCATGACCGGCGTGATCTGCGGCAGGTCGACGGACGGTATCGCGATCTGCTCCGCCGCGCGTGCGCCCGCGCCGCCGGCCTGCGCCGCGCCGGGCTCGACCGGCGACACCAGCTGCGCCGCGGACGGCATCGCGCAGAGCGATAGCGCCAGCCAGCTCGCCGCCAGCAGCTTCCAGCCCTTACCCATCAAAAATCATCCTTATCGTCGGTGAGGCCCGCCGCCGGGTGAAGAACCAGTTCCGCCGCGGTCTGCCAAAGCTCGGCATTCGCCGCGGCAAGCACGCCCCGGCCGCGGCCGCCGATGCGATACGGCGTGCCATCCCAATGGGTAATCTTCCCGCCCGCCTCGGTCAGGAACAGCGCGCCCGCCGCATGGTCCCACGGCAAGATGCGCTGGAACAGCGCGATATCGTCCTGCCCCAGCACCAGGCGGACATAGCTTTCGGCGGCGCAGCGCGGCACCGGTGTGATGTCGAGCCCGGGCGCGGCAAAATCGTGCAACTGCGCGCGCCGTTCGGGCGGCAGGAAATGCGATCCGAGCGCCGCGCGCGGCGGCGAACGGTGGCTGCGGCGCGCGGTCACCGGCTTGCCGTCGCAGCTTGCCCCCGCGCCGCGCCGCGCATGACAAAGCCGGCCACTCTGCGGATCGAGGATCCAGCTTTCGAGCGGTTCGCCGCCGTCGACCAGCGCGATCATCATGCCAAAGGGGGCGCGTCCGGCAGCGAAATTGGCGGTGCCGTCGAGCGGATCGATCAGCCACACCAGCCCCTTGCCGATCCCTTCGAGCAGCATGGGATCCTGCTCCGCCGCTTCCTCGCCGACGATGCGCGCACCGAGCCCGAGCGCGGCGAGGCGGTCGTGAAGCCGCGCTTCGGCTTCACGATCGGCGACCGTCACGACTTCGCCGGGACTTTTTTCCGCGATCTGCCCGGGGACGAGCGCGCGGAAGCGTGGCATCACCACGCTCGCCGCGACGTCGCGCATCAAAAGGGAAACCTGCTCGCCCAGCGTCATGGATCAGGCGGCCACCCGCGCCAGATGGCTGCGCTTCGCGGCCCCGCTGCGCTCCTCGATCATCCGGATACGCGCCAGATCCTCGTCGGCGATGCGGGCATAATAATCGCGCTTGTTTTTCAGCCAGTCGAGCTCAAAGGCCACAGCATTGGCTATCCCCGCCTCGAAACCCTCCCCCTCCACCGCCGCGCCGTCGAAGATCACCTTGCGCGTCTCGAACCGGTCGAGCCGCACGCCACGGATTTCGCGCAGCGCCGCTGCCGCCTCGACCGCGACCGATCCGCCGACGACCAGTTCCAGATCCTTGGCGGCGCAGGCCTCCGCAACGCGCAGCACCGCGTCGGTGATCGCGCGGTCGTTGATCGCGCCGCGCGGCAATCCCCGCGACAGGGTGAAATCGACGCGGCCGAAGACGATCCCGTCGACCTCGCCCGCGGCGAGCGGCAACATCGCGTCCAGATTGGCGAGCGTCGTTTCGGTTTCGAGGTTGAACAGCATGCGCGTGCCACTCTGCTCGGCGCCATAGACCTTGCCGCTCGCGTCGATGAATTTGGACAGCGCGTAAGGCGTCTCGACCATCGGTGCGATGATATAATCGGCACCGTACAGCTTCGCCGCGTGCAGGTCCGACACCGCCTCGCAGCCGCCGATCTTGAGCGCGAATTTCAGGTCGGCGCGCCACGTCAGTTCGAGCAGGCGCAGCAGTTCATCGGGGCGCGTGCCCTCGGCCTCGAACTCAGCCTTCACCGCGACCACGCCATAATGGTCGCGCCCTTTTTTGAGCATGTCCAGCATGCGGCGTTCGGTGGAATTCATCATCCGTCTCCTTCGAAGCAAAAGGCTCGTGCTATGGGGAGAGACGGAGGAAGGCGCCGGTTTCCGTAAGGATTTATCGGTGATGATTTTTTTGCACACCGTACCAAGGGCGCGTGCCAAGGGCTCCGTCTTATGGGCGCATGCCTGTACGCCCCGCCCTCTATCCGCTCCTCGCGCTGTGTGCCGGCGCCGGTCCGGTGGCGGCGCAGACCACCCTGCCCGGCGGCGACAGCACCGCCTTTCGCCAGCGCATGACCGACTGGTCGGCGCCAGCCCCCCAGCCCGTCATCGCCCCGCCGCAGCAGAGCCCGGTGCCTGCCGTCATGCCGCGTCTGTCGTCGGGCTATGGCTATCGCGCCGATCCCCTCCATGGCGGTGGCCGCATGCATTATGGACTCGACATCCCCGGCCCACTGGGCACCCCCGTCTTTGCATCGGGCGGGGGCTTCGTCGCCTTTGCCGGTGCGGCGGGCAGCTATGGCCGGATGGTCGAGATCGATCATGGCAGCGGGCTGCGCACCCGTTACGCCCATCTGTCGCGCCTGCTCGTCCGCGCCGGCGATCCGGTCGCCCCGCAGCAGGAGATCGCGCTGATGGGGTCGACCGGCCGCTCGACGGGCAGCCATCTGCATTTCGAGGTGCGCGTGAACGGTCGCGCGACCGATCCCTTTCCGCTCCTCGGCGGCGCGCCGCCGCCGCGTTCAGCCCGGCCGATGACGATCGCGGACACCGCACCCCATATATCGGACTTCGCGCGGCGACGCGCGCCCGCCGATCCCGTGGAAGGCACTCCCTAGGATGGAAACCCCCGGATCCGGCGCCCTCCACGCGACGCTGCTCGCTGAACGCGGCCGCCTCCTCCGCTTCCTTGCGGCCCGCGGCGCGGGGGACGAGGCGGAAGATGTCCTGCATGATTTGTGGCAGAAGATCGCCGTTGCCCCTGAACGCCCGGTCGCCGATCCGGTGTCCTATCTCTTCCGCGCCGCCGAAAATCACATGCGCGACTTGAGACGTGCCCGGATCAGCCGCGAAAAGCGGCAGCATGACTGGCATGGCCTTGGCAGCAGCCCCGAAGACGAGCCCGTCGGCGAACGCGTCTTCATCGCGCGCGAACAGCTTCAGCAGGTGCAGGCCGCGCTCGCCGCCCTCGGATCGCGGGTCGATCATGTCTTTCGCCGCTACCGCCTCGACGGCGTCGGGCAGGCCGATATCGCGAGCGAACTCGGCATGAGCCTGAGCTCGGTCGAAAAGGATCTACAAAAAGCCTATCGGACGCTCGCCGAGCTCAGGATAAAATTGCATACGGAATAGGCGCCGGGATTTCGTCATGCCATAGAATCCCGTTAAGAGGGAAAGGGCATGACGACGCATCCATCGATATTCTCCGAAGCCGCCCGGCTGTGGGCGATGCGCGTCGCCGATCCGTCCTTCGACGATTGGGACGGCCTGACGCGGTGGCTGGAAACCAGTCCCGCGCATCTCGCCGCCTATGAAGCCGCATCGGATGCAGACCAATGGGCGGCGGAAATCCTTGCGGGGGAAACCCGGGAGGAAAAGGATCCGCGCCGCCGTCGGAATTGACGATCCGGCCGGGGTTAACCTTGCTCCAACGATTGGCTAGTTAGGACGCTATCATGCGCTTGGCGACAATCACCAACTGGGCCTATGGAGCCACCGTCGTGCTGACCATCGTGTCGAGCACGACGATGATATTGGCGTCGAACGCCCAGGACCGCGAACGCTCTGCGGTCGAACAGCGTTACCTGCTCGATCAGGAAACCGCCGAACTCGGCACCGATATCTACGCCCTCAGCGACCGGGCGCGGCAGTTCGTCAACACCGGCGATCCGACCTATCTCGCCGCCTATCGCAGCGAATTCGCGGCGCTCGAAACGGTCGAAGATCGCATCCGGCACATCGGCGACGCCGGGGCCACCGCCGGCGAACTCGACGCGCTGAAGAAAGCCGTCACGCTCGCCGACACCCTGCACGACGAACAGCAATCGGCGCTAACCGCGCAGGAAAGCGGAAATTCCGCCGTCGCGCGGCAAATCCTGTTCGGCGCCGAATATGAACGCCAGCTCGACCGCGCCGAACTCGAGGTTCAGCGCTTCCAGGATCGCCTCGACACCCGCATCGAAACGCAGGTCCGCGACGCGACCGATATTTCGCGCGTGTGGAAACGCATTTCCGAAGTCGTGCTGGCGCTGACCGCGCTGCTCGTCCTGTTCGTGCTCTATTTCGTCTTCAAGCAACGCGTGCTCCACCCCGTCGTCAAGCTCAGCGACGTCGTCAACCGGCTCGCGGTCCAGGATTTCGCCGCCGAGCCGCCCGAGATCAGCCATATCGACGAGATTGGCGACATGGCGCAGGCGATCCGCATCTTCCGCGAGAACGGCCTCGAACGGCAGCGGCTCGAAACCGAACGCGACGCCGACCGGACGATGCGCGACCTGCTGTCGCGGATGACGCAGCGGATGCAGGGCTGCGACACGCTCCATGACCTCAAGGAAGTCGTCCAGCGCTTCGTTCCCGAAATCGTGCCCGACATGCCCGGGCGCCTCTACCTGCTCGACCGGCAGCGCAATCTGGTGGTCGAAGCATGCGGCTGGCTGGGTCCCGTGCGGTCGAGCGCGCAATTCTCCGCTCTCTCCTGCTGGGCGCTGCGCCGCGGCCTGCGCCATCGGCCGGCGGGCGGCAATGTCGACGTGCCCTGCGACCATATCGACTGGAACCCGGACCATCCGGTCGACACGCTTTGCCTGCCGCTCACCGCGCAGCGCGAAACACTGGGCCTCCTCTATTTCGAAATGCCGGTGGGCGGCGACACGCCGGCGGCGGCGCAGCTCATCTATTTCGACATGCTTGCCGAAAATATCGGTCTGGCGATCGCCAATCTGCAACTTCGCGACACATTGCGCGAAATGGCGATGGCCGACTCGCTCACCGGCCTCGCCAACCGCCGCCAGCTCGGCGACGTGCTCGAAACCCAGATTTCCCAGGCCGAACGCCTGGGCGAACCGCTCGGCTGCCTGATGATCGACGTCGATCATTTCAAACGCTTTAACGACAATCACGGCCACGAATCCGGCGACACCGTCCTCCGCGCCGTCGGACTGGTCCTCGCCAATGTGACGCGCGAGGCGGGGCTGGCCTTCCGCTATGGCGGCGAGGAATTCCTGATCCTGCTTCCCACCCTGTCGCCGGTCCAGGCAGAGGAACGCGCCGAGGACATCCGAACGCGGATATCGGCGCTTCAGCTCGGCCACGGCGGCAACGACCTCGAGCCCGTCACGGTTTCGGTCGGGATTGCGGTGGCGCCCGACCATTGCGCCTACGACCGCCTCGTCCGCACCGCCGACGCCGCCCTGCTGCGCGCCAAGACGCTGGGCCGCGACCGCATCGAAATGGCGAAGCTGCGGAACTCGGCGGGGGGTTAGGTGCGAAGCCGGCCAGTGGCCGCCGTTCTTCTCCCCTCCCGCAAGCGGGAGGCACGAACAGGCGTAAAAATCGAACGATATCGGGGGTCTTGCCGAAGCCGCAAGAGGAATGGTGCACCCGGAGCGATTCGAACGCCCGACCCTCAGATTCGTAGTCTGATGCTCTATCCAGCTGAGCTACGGGTGCGTGGAGAGGCGCCTTTAAGGGGCACAGCGCGGGGGCGCAACCCCCTATTTCAGCTTTGTGACCGCAGTGCAGCGCGACTGGCGGCGCAGCGCCTCGAGCGCACCGATTTCCGCCGGGTCTTTCAGCAAAAGCCGGATCAGCGCGATCCCGCGATCATGGCTCGTGCGCACGGTTTCGGCACCTGCCGGAACCGCCTGCCCGTCCCGCGCGACGATGATTCGAAAGGGCTTGCCGCCCGCCTCGACATCGTTGCGCACGAAAATCACGTCGGTCTTGGCATCGAAGATGCTGAGCGAGCTGTAACGCCCCGGGACCGGCGTCACATCGATCGCGACCGGTCCGGCGGACAGGTCGTAAGGGCAACTCGAATAAGCGAGATCGGGACTCGGTCTGACGACCGGCTGACGGTCGGGATTCGCCAGATTGCCGTAAGACATGGTGTTGACACCGCCCTGCCCCAGCCGCTCGATCACAACCTTCATCAAGCCGTAGGGGATATATGCGATCGCGGCATAGCCGGTAGCGGCCGCAACGACGATACCGAAGAGGAGCGGACCGGGCCAGCGGCGCATCTCAGCAACCCTCCTTCACGATATGCGGCAGCGCCGCCCTTGCAGGATCGGCGCGGAAGGCTTCGCCCGGATTATACATGCGTAATGTCAGGTGAAACGGCTGTCCCTTCGTTCCCGGAAGCCAGGCGCCCTGCTTGGGTTTCTCCGGCGAAATGGTAACGCGCCACGCGCCTTTCGCGTCGAGCGCGACGTTCGCGCCATTGACCGACCAGATGTTCGCCGGGTTAGCGACGAGGTAGCCTGCCTCATCATAGATGGTCACGCTCCACCAGCGTGCATCAAGCGAAGTGCCTGACAAACTATAGCGGCAATCGCCGTCGAGCTTTGCGCCAGCCGCGTCGGTCTTTGCCGACCAGTAGATCGTTTCCTTCGCGGGAAGCGCGAGCAACCCTCCCCGCGCAACGGCGGCGCGCGTGAGAGCGTCAGTTGCCTTGGTTCCGTAACCAAGTGATGTCGACCAAGGACCGTTCTCGACCCCGCCATCGCGCATTCCGCCACCCGTGAGCGCCCACGCCGCGCCGAGCCCCACCGCCAGTCCGCCCACCAACATGATCGCATAGCGGTGCCAGCTCTTCATGCCCCATCCCCTTCCGTCGCCCCCGCGCGGGCAGGGCCGCTGTCGTTTGGGGCAGCGACGGATGAGCAGAGCTGATAGCGGCCCCGCCTGTGCGCGCGGGGGCGGACGCGCTATTTCGCCTTCAACGCCGCCTGCGCTGCCGCCAGACGTGCAATCGGCACACGGTAGGGCGAGGCGCTGACATAGTCGAGACCGCTCTTTTCGCAGAAATGGATGCTCGGCGCGTCGCCGCCATGCTCGCCGCAGATGCCGAGCTTGATGCCCGCGCGTGCGCTGCGACCGCGATCCACGGCAATCTCGATCAGCTGCCCCACGCCCTCGACGTCGAGGCTGACGAACGGGTCGGTCAGGAAGATGCCCTTATCGACATATTGCGTCAGGAAGCGGCCGGCGTCGTCGCGGCTGATGCCGATCGTCGTCTGCGTCAAATCATTGGTGCCGAAGCTGAAGAATTCGGCGCTGGCCGCGATCTCACCCGCCATCAGCGCGGCGCGCGGCAGTTCGATCATCGTGCCGACGAGATAGGCAATCTCGCGGCCCTTTTCGGCGAACACCGCCTTGGCCTGACTGTCCACGACCGCCTTCATCAGGTCGAATTCGCGGCGGGTCGCGACCAAAGGAATCATTACCTCGGGGATCGGTGCGGCGCCTGTTTCGGCAGCGACGTCGCACGCCGCTTCGAAGATCGCGCGCGCCTGCATCTCGTAGATTTCGGGATAGGTGACGCCCAAACGACAGCCACGGTGGCCAAGCATCGGGTTGAATTCATGCAGTTCGTTCGCGCGCGCCTTCAGGGCTTCGATCCCGACGCCCGCAGCGGCGGCGACATCAGCGAAATCCTCTTCGCGCGTCGGCAGGAATTCGTGCAGCGGCGGATCGAGCAGACGGATCGTGACCGGCAGCCCCGCCATCACCCCGAAGATCGCGGCAAAGTCGCCGCGCTGTTCCGGGAGCAGCTTGGCGAGCGCGGCGCGGCGGCCGTCTTCGCTGTCGGCGAGGATCATCTCGCGCACTGCGGTGATCCGCGCGGCGTCGAAGAACATATGCTCGGTGCGGCAAAGCCCGATGCCCTCGGCGCCGAAATCGCGCGCGACCTGGGCATCCTGCGGCGTTTCCGCGTTGGTGCGCACCTTCATGCGGCGCACCTTGTCGGCCCAGCTCATCAACACGCCGAAATCGCCGACGAGTTCGGGGAGCAGGGTCGGAACCTCGCCCGCCATCACTTCGCCGGTCGAACCGTCGAGGGTCAGGATGTCGCCTTCGCGCAGTTCACGTCCGCCAACGCGCAGCACGCGAGCATTGCCGTCGATCGCCAGCCCGCCGGCGCCCGAGACGCAGGGGCGGCCCATGCCGCGCGCAACGACGGCGGCGTGCGAGGTCATGCCGCCGCGTGCGGTCAGGATGCCCTTTGCCGCGTGCATGCCGTGAATGTCCTCGGGCGAGGTTTCGACGCGGACGAGGATCACCGCCTCGCCCATCGCCGCAGCCTTCTCGGCACTGTCGGCGTCGAACATGATCTTGCCCGACGCGGCGCCGGGGCTCGCCGGGAGCCCCTTGGTCAGCACATCACGCGGCGCCTTGGGATCGAGCGTCGGGTGGAGCAGCTGGTCGAGCGCGCCGGGATCAACGCGCTGCACCGCTTCCTCTTCGGAAATCAGCCCCTCGGCCGCCATGTCGACCGCGATCTTGAGCGCCGCCTTGGCGGTGCGCTTGCCCGAGCGCGTCTGGAGCATCCACAGCGTCCCGCGTTCGACGGTGAACTCGATGTCCTGCATGTCGCGATAGTGGGTTTCGAGCGTGTCGAAGACGCCGCCAAGCTCGGTGAAGGTCTCGGGCATCGCCTCTTCCATCGACGCCGGCTTGGCGCCCGCCTTCTCGCGTGCGACCTTGGTAAGATATTGCGGCGTGCGGATGCCCGCGACGACATCTTCGCCCTGCGCGTTGATCAGCCATTCGCCGTACCAAGCGCGCTCGCCGGTCGCGGGGTCGCGCGTGAAGGCAACGCCGGTCGCCGAAGTGTCGCCCATATTGCCGAACACCATCGCCTGAATATTGACCGCGGTGCCCCATTCGGCGGGAATCGAGTTCAGGCGGCGATAGACTTTTGCGCGGTCGCTTTCCCAGCTCGCGAACACGGCGCCGACCGCGCCCCATAGCTGGTCGTTCGGTTCCTGCGGGAAGGGCGCGCCGGTCTCGCGCTCGACGATCGCCTGATACTCCTTGACCAGCGCCTGCCAGTCTTCAGCCGACATTTCGGTGTCGAGATAGAAGCCCTTGTCTTCCTTGGCGACTTCCAACGCTTCCTCGAACTCGGCATGGTCGAGCCCCATGACGACGTCGGCGTACATCTGCACGAAGCGGCGATAGCTGTCCCATGCGAAGCGCGGGTCGCCCGACGCGTCGGACAGGCCAACGACCGTGCGGTCGTTGAGCCCGAGGTTGAGGACGGTGTCCATCATCCCGGGCATCGAAACGCGGGCGCCCGAGCGGACCGAGACGAGCAGCGGGTCGGCGGCGTCACCGAATGTCTTACCCGTGATGCCCTCGATATGCGCGATGCCGGCGGCGACTTCCTCGACGAGGCCAGCCGGGAATTGCTCGCCATTGGTGTAATAAGCGGTGCAGACGTCGGTGGTGATTGTAAAGCCCGGGGGGACCGGCAGGCCGATCGAAGCCATTTCGGCAAGGTTCGAACCCTTGCCGCCCAGCAATTCTTTCGAGCGCTCGGCCGTGGTGGCCGCGCCGCCGAACAAATGCACCATCGTCGTCATCATATGCTCCTGCTGCCCCGGGGAGGAGGTTGGCGGGGAAATAGTGTGGAGAAGGCTTGTGGTCGATTCAGTTTTACTTCGTTCGCTGCAAAGCTGCCGTAGCGTCAGCCCTCGATCTTCGAGAAATCGGCGACGCCATGCACCGCGCCGGTAAATCGGCCCAGAAGGCCAAGCCGATAGGTGCGGATGGCGTCGTCGGGGTCGTTGACCATCACGCCGTCGAAAAAGGCGTCGATCGGCGCGCGGAGCGACGCGAGCGCGGCCATCGCATCGGTGAAGCGCTCTTCGGCGACCGCGGTGGTCGCGGCAGGTTCAGCGGCGTCGAGCGCGGCGAGCAGCGTCCGATCCACATCGGTCGCCCCCGCAAAGGCGGGGGCCGTTGTGTTCGGCGCACTATTCCCAGCGGCCCCCGCCTTCGCGGGGGCGACGGCTATATCCGCCTGTTTCAGAATATTCGCCGCGCGCTTGTAGCCGGCGAGCAAGTTGGTTCCGTCCTCGGTCGCCATGAACGCCTGCAGCGCCTTCACGCGGGCGAGCAGGCGGACGAGATCGTCCTCGCCGCCAAGCGCGAACACGGCATCGATCAAGTCGTGGCGAACGCCGGCTTCGCGTTGCTGGACCTTGAGGCGGTCGATGACCAATAGGACCGCGCCGGCCGCAGCATTTCCCATGAAACCCAGCTCCACGTCTCTTGGGGGAAGCTTCCGCATCGCCTCATGGACCAGCTGAAATCCGCCATGAAATGCCGGCTGCAACCGAAGCCGGATCGAATTATCCAATACGGTTCGCAAAATCCCTATTGCAGCTCGCCGAAGAGCGTAGGGATCTTTCGATCCCGTAGGCATTTCGCCCCAATAATAAAAGCCGATGATCGTATCCAGCTTATCCGCCAGCGCCACAGCCACCGTCACCGGCGCCGTGGGCACATCATCGCCCTGCCCGACCGGCTTGTAATGATCGCGGATCGCGTCGGCGACTGCATCGGGCAAGCCTTCGGCGCGGGCGTAATAGCCGCCCATCAGGCCCTGCAATTCGGGGAATTCGCCGACCATTTCGGTGACGAGGTCGGCCTTTGCCAACCGCGCGGCGAGTTCGGCTTGGTCGGCCAATTCCTCTTTCGCCACCCCCGCGAAGGCGGGGGTCCCGCTTGACGGCGTTGAAGCGGGATTCTCGCCTTCGCGGGAATGACGAGGTTGGACTGTGACGATATTTTCCTCGACCAGCCACCGCGCGAGCTTTGCCACCCGCTCGACCTTGTCGGCGACGGTGCCCAGCTTTTCGTGGAAGGTGATGTTCGCAAGCTTTTCGGCGTGCTGCGCCAGCGTCCTCTTCTGGTCCTTTTCCCAGAAGAAGCGTGCATCCGAAAGCCGCGCCGCCAGCACCTTGCGGTTGCCCGCGACGATCTCCGCGCCGCCGTCGACCGCGTCGATATTCGCGGTACAGACGAAGCCGTTGGCGAGCTTGCCGTCGGCACCGTTCACGACGAAATATTTCTGGTTCACGCGCGCCGTCAACTGAATGACCTCGGGCGGCACTTCCAGAAACGCCTCGTCGAAGCGGCCGAGCAGCGGCACCGGCCATTCGGTGAGGCCGGCATTCTCGATCGCCAGCCCCTCATCCGCGACGAGCGCCAGGCCGGCATCGGCGGCAGCCTTGGCAGCGCCGTCGCGGATGATCGACTGGCGCTCCTCATGATCGACGATGACATGGCAGGCGCGCAGCTTTTCGGCATAGTCGGCGGCCGAACCGATCGTGATCTCGCCGGGGCAATGGAAGCGGTGACCGCGCGTCGCATAGCCCGCAGAAATCCCGCTAACTTCACACTGAATCAACTCCTCGCCGAAGATCGCGACGATGCCCGACAGCGGGCGGACCCAGCGCAGGCTTTCGCTGCTCGCGCTATCCTTGCCCCAGCGCATCGACTTGGGCCACGAAAAGCCGCGGACGATCGCCGGGATCGCCTCGGCCAGCACCTCGGCAGTCGCGCGGCCGGGCTTGTCGATCACCGCGAAATACACGCCGTCGCGGTCTTCGAGCTGGTCCTGCGTCAAGCCCGTCTTGCGCAGGAAACCTTCGAGTGCCTGCGGCGGCGCGCTGCTGCGCGGGCCTTTCAGTTCTTCGCTCACGGCCGCCGTCGCTTCGGGCAAACCCCTGGCGACCAGCGCAAGGCGGCGCGGGGTCGACCAGATGGTGAGATCGCCCGCTTCAAGGCCAGCGGCGCTCAGTTGCGCACGGAACAGCTTTTCGAGTTCGGCGCGCGCACCGGCCTGCATTCGCGCCGGGATTTCCTCGCTGCGCAGTTCGAGAAGGAAGTCGGCGCCTTTGTTGGCCGCGCCGGAAACAAACCGGTCGCTCACAGCGTCCACCCCGGATATTTTTCGGTCCAGCGTTCGGACTGGCTGTCGATCCATGCCTTGCAGCTGCCCTTCGCGAGGTCGCGGACGCGCCCCATGTAATTGGCGCGTTCCTGGACGCTGATCACGCCGCGCGCCTGGAGCAGGTTGAACAGGTGGCTTGCCTCGATCGCCTGGTCATAGGCGGCCAAGGGCACGTTCGCGGCGATCGCGCGCTGGCACTCGGCCTCGGCGGCCTTGAAGCCCGCAAACAATGCGTCGGTGTCGGCGACCTCGAAATTCCATTTCGAGAATTGGCGTTCGTTTTCGAGGAAGACGTCGCCGTAGCTGACTGCGGCAACATCGCCGACTGCGTCGGAAAAGCGCAGATCGTACACATTGTCGACGTTCTGGATATACATCGCGAGGCGTTCGAGCCCGTAGGTAAGTTCACCCGCGACGGGCTTGCAGTCGTAGCCGCCCATCTGCTGGAAATAGGTGAACTGGGTGACTTCCATGCCGTCGCACCAGACTTCCCAGCCCAGCCCCCACGCACCGAGCGTCGGCGATTCCCAGTCGTCCTCGACGAAGCGGATATCGTGGAGCAGCGGGTCGATGCCGATCGCGGCGAGGCTGCCCAGATATTGATCCTGCAGGTCGGCGGGCGATGGCTTCAGGATGACCTGATACTGGTAATAATGCTGGAGCCGGTTCGGATTCTCGCCATAGCGGCCGTCGGTCGGCCGGCGGCTCGGCTGGACATAGGCGACATTCCACGGCTCGGGACCGAGGCTGCGCAGCGTCGTTGCGGGATGGAAGGTCCCTGCCCCCACGCGCATGTCATAGGGCTGGAGAATCGCGCAGCCGCGAGCCGCCCAATAGGCGTGCAGCGTCAGGATCATGTCCTGAAAGCTCAGAGATTCCTTTTCCGCCGCGTCGGCCACTGTCCGCCTTCTTTCGCAGGTGCAACAATTGACGCCGCCCTTGGCGCAGCAGGGGCGCAGGGTCAAGGGCGGGTGGCGTGCGGAAGTTGGCGAAAGTGCCACGCAGCGCGTCATCGCGGGGGCAAATGTAAGGTGTTGTTGACATAGTCAGCGAATCACGACATATTGTCATGGATACTTTACATAAAGTCATGTCGACATGACCGACACCCTTCGGAGAGGAGATAGTCCCATGATCATCCGCACAACGATAATCGCCGTTTCGCTGGCATATAGCGCCCCGGCGTTCGCGGCGCCGGCCGACGACGGTATCAGCCAGATCGTTCGTATCGATGACCTGAATCTGGCCGTCGCGCGCGATCGCGAGACGCTCGAGGCGCGGGTGGAGCGCGCCGCGCGCCGCCTGTGCCGCAGCGACCTGCGCGGCACGACCGAACTGGCGTTGCAGACCGAATGCATCGCCGCGGCGCACGCCAGCGCGAAGCCGCAGGCCGACCGGGCGGTCGCCGCAGCCGATCGCGGCATGCGGATCGCCGCGCGATAAGTTGCCGCATGGAGCGTTTCGCGGTTTCGTCAGGGCCGGCACTCCCCGGTAACGGCCCGCGACTTGAGCTGGAGCGGCGCGCTCACAGCGTGTGCTCCAGCCTCTTGCCGCCCGACAGGATGCACGCGAAACTTTCCGTTGCACTCGGCCCGATTTTGATGATGCGGGGAGGCTCCCGACATTCATCTCCGTCCGGATGCAAAGGCTGGCGAGGCACCGAATGAACAACAAGTTGAAAGTGCTGCGCGCGATGCGGAACTGGAGCCAGGCCGAACTGGCCGACCGGCTCGACGTATCGCGGCAGGCGGTGAACGCCATCGAAACGGGGAAATATGACCCCTCGCTGCCGCTGGCGTTCAAACTGGCACGATTGTTCGCAATGCCGATCGAGGAGATTTTCGATGATGGTTTCGAAGGAAGCAGCGATGACAACTGACCCCGCCGAAAAGCGCCAGCGACCGAGCATCGTCTGGCCGATCCTGATCATCTTCGCGACGATATTCCTGATGGGGGTCGCCGCCGGCTATCTCGATGCCATGCGCGAGGCAGGTGGCAACGCACCGCCGACGCCGGTCGTCAGCGGCGCGGTGCTACTCGGCGGCGGCGCCGCGATGCTGTTCTATCTGCGGCGGGTCGGCAACTTCTGGAGCGGCTGGTCGCGGCGCAAACGGCTTTACTGGGGCTGCCTGTTCGCCGCCGTCCTGATCGGCGCGCTGTCGGTGATCGTGGCGCGAAGCGGCACCGACGACCTTTCGATCAATGCGATTCTCAGCGGCGCATTGTCGCCCACCGCCGCCGTCATCCTCGCCGCATTGTGGGTGCTGGGGCTCACGATCCTCATCCCGCTCTATGAGCGGGTGATCGACGATCATGAGCGGCAAGCCTATCTGCGCGCGGGACTGGCAAGCTATTATGTCTTCATCATCCCGATTCCCGCCTGGTGGGTCCTGCATCGCGCCGGACTGGCGCCGCCGATCGACGCCATGCTCCTTTTCCTGCTGGCGTTCCTCGTCAATCTGGTCGTCTATCTGTGGCTGAAATTTCGCTGAACGATCGGGGTTCCCTCTCCTCAACGCTCCGGCCATAAGAGCCGAAATCGAAAGGCAATTCTCCATGAAGATCTGGTTCAAGAAGCGCTGGTTCAAGAAGCTCGCGGTCACCTGCGCCGCGATCCCCTTTGCCCAATGCGCGATGGCGCCGGGCCACAATATGGCGACGGCTGCCGAACCGGCCGCCGCGCCGGCCCCAAAGGCGGCGACCGACGCCGATCCGGCGCTGTGGGTGGTGAAGGACGACGATACGACCATCTATCTGTTCGGCACGGTGCATGTGCTGAAGCCGGGTCTCAGCTGGTTCGACGAAGCGGTTCGCCAGGCCTTCGACAAGTCGGACCAGTTGATGCTCGAAATCATATTGCCCGACGACCAGGCCGCGATGGCGCAGAAGATGATCCCGCTTGCGATCGACCAGAGCGGCAAGACCTTGTCGTCGCGGCTCAGCCCCGACGAGCTCAAGGCCTATCAGGCCGCACTGACCGGCCTTGGCATCGCGCCGGCGCAGTTCGACGCCTTCGAGCCCTGGTTCGCGGCTATGACGCTGTCGATCCTGCCGCTCGCCAAGCTCGGCTATGATCCCGAGCAGGGTGCCGAAAAGTTGCTGACGGCGTCCGCCAAGACCGCCGGAAAGCCGATTTCGGGGCTTGAGACGATCGAGGAGCAATTGGGCTTTTTCGACGGTCTGCCCGAAGAACAGCAGCTCGCCTTCCTCAATTCGGTGGTCAAGGATATCGACAAGCTGGGCCCGACGCTCGACAAGACGGTCGTGCTGTGGGGCAAAGGCGATACCGAAGCGCTCGCCGCCGCGATGAACGAAAGCATGGCCGCAACCCCCGAACTCGCCAAGGTCCTGCTGTTCGATCGCAACGCGCGCTGGGCCGAAGCCTTGCAGGCGCGGATGGCGCAGCCGGGCACGGTGTTCGTTGCGGTCGGCGCGGGCCACCTTGCAGGCGAGCATAGCGTGCAGGATTATCTGAAGGAACGCGGACTGACCGCCGAACGGATAAAATATTGAAGCCGGAGCCCGTCCGGTCACGGGCGCGGGCGCGCGGTCTTGCGGCTGCCCTGCTGCCGTTCCTGCTCGCCGGTTGCGCCGCCCCCGAACCGCGCGCGCAGGCGCGGCCGGCGATGTGGCTGGTCGAGGATAGCGACACGCATATCTATATCCTCGGCACGATGCACGCCCTGCCCGCAGGGACCGACTGGGCCCATGGCAAGGTCGCACGCGCGATCGACGCCGCCGATGAACTGGTGATGGAATTGTCGCCGCGCGAACTGGCGGCGGCGGGCGGGGTCTTCCAGACGCTCGCGCCGCGCACCGAACCGATGGCGATGGAGAAGCGGCTGACGGCGGATGCATTGGCACAATATCGCGCGCTCGAGGCGACCGGTGACAACTTCGGCGGCGACGCGCTCGATGACTGGGCCGTGATGGTGCTGATGGGCCAGCGCGTCACGCGCAATGCCGAACTCGACCCGTCCGAAGGCGTCGAATCGGAACTGACCGCCAAATTCGCGGCGGCCGCCAAGCCGATCGACGGCCTCGAAACCGCAAAAATGCAATTGACGCTGTTCGAAACGCTCGACCCGGAAACGCAGCGGGCGCTGCTGACCCGCGCGGTCGAGGACACGGGACGGTCGGTTCGGGACGTCAAGGCGCTCGTCGCCTCATGGGCCCGCGGCGATGTCTCGGCGCTCGAACAGGTGATCAACGAAGACGTCGACGCCGTTCCTGCCGCGCGCAAGGCGATCCTGACCGATCGCAACCGGCAGTGGAGCGCATGGGTGAAACAGCGCATGGAGCGCCCCGGGACGGTGCTGATGGCGGTCGGTGCGGGGCATCTGGTCGGGACCGACGGCGTGCCGGCGATGCTGGAAGCCGAGGGGGTCAAGGTGACGCGGGTGCAGTGAGTTGGGTTCGGCGGGGGTGTCCTTGTCGATTTTGAGTTACATTCCCGACCCACCCATAGCCGTCATCCCGGCGGAGGCCGGGATCTCGCCGATGCGTGAATCCGATCCGGTGCGTGAATCCGAAAAGGAGAGATCCCGGCCTTCGCCGGGATGACAATATTTGCAATGACAACTTCGGGGCGAAAGCCGACAATTCCAGGGTCGGCAATGCCGCCGCCGGCCCCAACGCTTGCAATATTGCCCCTTCCCCGCTATGCGCGCCCGCTTCCGGCCATGGTCATCCCTGGAGGCGTGGCGGAACTGTGTAACTGTTTCTCGGAGAAAAATGATGAGCGACCAGCTGGTGCTGTCGGCCGAGACGCGCGAACGCGGAGGCAAGGGAGCCTCGCGTGACCTGCGTCGTAATGGCCGCGTCCCCGCCGTTGTCTATGGCGGCAAAGAAGAACCCCTGATGATCCACGTCGAAGAAAAGCTGCTGATGAAGCAGCTGATGACGGGTCACTTCATGAATTCGATCGTGATGATCGAAGTCGATGGCAAGCAGGTGCGGACCCTGCCGAAGGACGTCGCTTTTCACCCGGTCAAGGATCGTCCGATCCACGCCGACTTCCTGCGCATCAGCAAGGATGCCAAGGTCACGGTCGCGGTGCCGGTCGTGTTCATCAACGAAGAAGCCTCGCCGGGCCTGAAGCGCGGCGGCGTGCTGAACATCGTTCGCCACGAGCTGGAACTGATCTGCGACGCGGACAAGATGCCCGACGACATCCAGATCGATGTCACCGGTTTTGACGTCGGCGATTCGATCCACATCAGCGCCGTCACCCTGCCCAAGGGCAGCGAAAGCGCGATCACCGACCGCGACTTCACCATCGCAACGATCGTTGCGCCGTCGGCGCTCAAGTCGAGCGAAGGCGACACGACGGTCGATGGCGGCGAAGCTGCCGAAGGCGGCGAAGAAGCCTGATCTTAAACCATCTTGGCCCCTCCCCTTCAGGGGAGGGGTTGGGGTGGGGTTTTGCGGGGCAGCGCAGGGGTGATGGCCCCACCCCGCTGCGACTAGCGAGCAAGCTCGCAAGTCTCGCTGCCCCTCCCCTGAAGTGGAGGGGAAGACGATGCAGCTTTGGGTCGGCCTCGGCAATCCCGGGCCCCAATATGCGATGCACCGCCACAATGTCGGTTTCATGGCCGCCGATGTCATCGCCGATGTCCATGGTTTTCCTGCGCCCGCGAAGAAATTCCAGGGCTGGATCCAGGAAGGACGTATCGGATCGCAGCGCATCCTGCTGCTGAAACCCGGCACCTTCATGAACGAAAGCGGCCGCAGCGTGCGCGCCGCGCTCGATTTCTATAAATTGACGGCAGAGGACGTCACCGTCTTTTACGACGAACTCGACCTGATCCCGATGCAGGTGAAGGTCAAGCGCGGCGGCGGCGCGGCGGGCCACAACGGCATCCGCAGCATGATGAGCCATGTCGGCGAAGATTTTCGCCGCGTCCGCATCGGTATCGGCCACCCGGGGCACAAGGACCGCGTGACCGGCCATGTGCTCGGCAATTATCACAAGAGCGAGATGGAACCGCTGATCGACCTGCTCGGCGCGATCGCCGCCGAAGCGCCGTGGCTCGCCCAGGGCGACGATGTGCGGTTCGCAAGCGACCTCGCGCTGCGCCTGCAGGGATGATCGCGATCCGCCCCGCAGCCGCGGCAGATCGCGATGCGGTGGTCGCGGTCTGGTCGGCGTGCGAACTCACCCGCCCGTGGAACGATCCATGCGCCGATTTTCAGCGCGCCCTGGATCATGAGGCGGCGACGATCCTGTTGGCGGAAGACGGCGCGCGGATCGCCGGAACCGCGATGGCGGGTTTCGACGGGCATCGCGGCTGGATCTATTATCTCGGCGTTCTGCCCGACCAGCGCGGGCGCGGGGTTTCGCGGCGATTGCTCGACGCCGCGTGCGACTGGCTGCGCGAGCGCGGGTGCCCGAAGGTCGAACTGATGCTTCGCGAAGGCAATGCCGCCGCGGGGCTCTATACGCATCTCGGCTGGGAACGGCAGGATGTGCGCGTCTATGCGCGGTGGCTTGCCTGATCGCAGCGCGGCGCGCCTCGGTGCCCGGACTGTAAAAAATCTGTCATGTAATTCAACATGTTCTGACATGTTGAAGCCATGCTGCTGACACCTCTCTCTGCAATCGGGGGACACCCGCCGGAACAATCCGGTCCCGGGACCCAACCGAAAAACAGGGGTACTGCATGTCCTATATCACCGATGCCGCGCGCGCGCCCTATCGCCGCGAAACCGACGATCTGAACGGGCCGAACAGCCTTGAAGTGCTGATCGCAGAAAATCCGTCGCGCCGCTCGATTCTCAAAAACGGTTTGTTCGGCCTGTCGGTGCTCCCCGCCGCAGCACTCGCCGCCTGCAGCGACGATGACAAGACGCCGACGCCGACGCCCACCCCGACTCCGACGCCCACTCCGACGCCGACCCCCACGCCCGCCCCGAGCTATGCGATCAACTTCGCGTCGGTTGCGGCGAATGAGGACGACAAGGTCACCGTCCCCGCCGGCTATACCGTCGACGTTCTGCTGAAGGCAGGCGATTCGGTCGAGAGCGGCACCGCCTATTCGGGCAGCTATCCGACCCCGGCGGTCGCCGAGAAATGGGCCGGCGGCAACCACGACGGCATGGAATATTTCACGCTGTCGGGTGTCGATCCGAACACCGGCGGCCTGCTGGCGATCAACCATGAGGTCGCCGACTATAACATCCTTTTCGACGGAGCTTATAACGCCGCCACCGCCTCGGCGGACCAGAAGGCGCTCGCGCTGTCCGCCGTCGGCATCAGCGTCGTCGAAATCGCCAAGGGCGGCGACGGCAAATGGGCGGTCAAGTCGGGATCGACCTATAACAAGCGCTATACCGGCAACAGCAGCTATCGCGCCGGGGGGCCCGCGGCGGGCCTGCTTTCGGGTACGATCAAGGGCATGCTCAACAATTGCTCGAGCGGCCGGACGCCCTGGGGCACCTATCTCACCTGCGAAGAGACGACCAACAATTACCTCGACCCGACGCAGCCCGCGCGCAACTATGGCTGGGTGGTCGAAATCGATCCGGTGCGCGAACTCGCGCCGCCGACCAAGCGCACCGCGATGGGCCGTTTCAGCCACGAAAATGTCGCGCATCTGGCGAGCGGCGACAATCGCGTCGCATTCTACATGGGCGATGATTCGACCCCCGGCTGCATCTATAAATTCGTTCCCGATCGCGCGTTCAGCCCGTCGAACCGCGCCGCGAACACCGACCTGCTCGATTATGGCACGCTCTATGTCGCGCGCTTCAACGGCGACGGGTCGGGCGAATGGCGCGCGCTGGTCGTCGGCGAGAACGGCCTGACCGCGGGCGCCTCGGACCCCGGCAACGTCAGCCAGAACACGACCCCGCCGACCCCGGCGACGGTCGACTTCAACAGCCAGGCCGACGTGCTGATCAACTGCCAGGCGGCGGCTCGCGTCGCGGGCGGCACCGTGATGGACCGCCCCGAATGGCTGACCGTCGCGCCCGACAACAAGGCGATCTTCGTCACGCTGACCAACAACAGCGGCCGCAAGGTCACCGACGCGGCGAACCCGCGGGTCACCAACCTGCACGGCCACATCATCAAGTTCCGCGAGGAAGGCGATTCGCCGCTGGCGACCAAATTTGCATGGGAAATCTTCCTGACTGCCGGCGATCCGTCGCTGTCGGCGGGCGGGTCGAACCTGGTCGGCAATATCGACGGCGACACCTTCTCCAGCCCCGACGGCATCCGGATCGATCCGCAGGGCCGCCTGTGGGTGCAGACCGATCACAGCATTCCGGGCAATTCGGGCGTCGACGGCAAGACGATCGAGGATGTGTTCGGGCATAATGCGATGTTCTACCTCGACCAGACGACAAAGAAGTCGAAGCGCTTCCTGGTCGGCCCGACGGGCTGCGAGATCACGGGTATCGCTTACACCCCCGACCTCACGACCTTCTTCATCAACATCCAGCATCCCGAGGGCAATTGGCCGGTCGCGGGCGAGAAACCGCGTTCGTCGACCATCGTCGTCCGCCGCACCGACGCCCAGCCGGTCGGCAACTGAAGCTCCGGCGTCAAGGAAGGGGCCGGCTTCGCAGCGCGAGGCCGGCCCCTTTCGTTTATCGATCGCGCTTCACCGTCGCCCGCTTCGGCGGCGGTGGCGAGCCGTCGGGCGTCTGCGACATCAATATCACGCACATCGTCCGGTGCACCGGGTGGCGGCCACAGGCGACGCCCGCATAGCGATGCCCCGGGCGGAGCAGGCTGTGGCGATGGCCGCGATCGGGCACGCCGTCGTCGATCAGCAATTGCTGGATCACCCCCGCCGGACTGTGGTGGCCATAGGTGATCACCTCGTTGACATAGGGCCCGCCGCCGCGCGACTTCATCCGTTCACCGGGGCCGCGCCCCTTGGTATCATGGCCGACGGCGCCCGAACGCGACTGGTCGGCGACATGGTCGGCGGCGGCGCGCGCCAGCAAATCGCTTTGCGCAAGACGCGGCAATGGTTTTCGGTAGCGCAGGTCGCGGATCGCTTCATCGACCGCCGCGACGCCCTCATTCGTCAATATATCGATCTCGTCGCCTTCCTCGGCGATCAGCCGCTTGCCCTCGAAGCGAGGGCGATAGGCGCGAAGGACGGCGGCATAGGCCGCAGGATCGCCGCGAAAGCGGTTGAGTTCGGCCAGGACGCCCGCTTCGAAACGGGTGGGCGCAGCGGCGGCGCCGGCCGCGCCAAGCGCCAGCAGCAAGGCAGCGGCCGCCCATCGGGTGGATTTCATCATCGTAACGGCGATAAAGGCCAAGGCTGAATTTGCCGCAACCATAATCGAACGCGCGGCAAAAGCTGGCATCGCGCCCGACTTGGCGCTAGGGGCGCTGCAACAGCGGCGTCATGCCGATCTACGGAGTTTTTATGGGTTTCAAATGCGGCATCGTCGGCCTGCCCAACGTCGGCAAGTCCACCCTGTTCAACGCGCTGACCGAAACCGCGGCAGCGCAGGCGGCGAATTATCCTTTCTGCACGATCGAGCCGAATATCGGCAATGTCGCGGTGCCCGACGCGCGGCTGGAAAAGCTCGCGGCGATCGCCAGCAGCAAGAAGATCATCGCGACGCAGCTCGCCTTCGTCGATATCGCCGGGCTGGTGCGCGGCGCGTCGAAGGGCGAAGGGCTGGGCAACCAGTTCCTCGGCAACATCCGCGAGGTCGACGCGATCGTTCATGTCCTGCGCTGTTTCGAGGATGACGACATCCAGCATGTCGAGAACAAGGTCGATCCGGTCGCCGACGCCGAAACGGTCGAAACCGAGCTGCTGCTGTCCGACCTCGAAAGCCTCGAGAAGCGCGTTCCCGCCTTTGCCAAGAAGGCGGCGCAGGGTGACAAGGAAGCGAAGATCGCCGCCTCGGTGCTCGGCCAGACGCTCGACCTGCTGCGCGAAGGCAAGCCTGCGCGGCTGACCCAGCCCCGGGACGAGGAAGAGGCCCGGGTGCTGCGCACCGCGCAGCTGCTGACGTCGAAGCCCGTGCTTTATGTATGCAACGTCGACGAGGGCAGCGCCGCGACCGGCAACGCCTTTTCGGAAAAAGTCTTTGCCAAGGCGGCGGCCGAGGGCGCGCAGGCGGTCGTCGTTTCGGCCGCGATCGAAAGCGAGCTCGTCACGATGGACATGGCCGACCGGATGGAATTCCTGTCGGAAATGGGCCTGACCGAAACCGGTCTCGCGCGCGTCATCCGCGCCGGATACGAACTGCTCCACCTGATCACCTTCTTCACCGTCGGTCCGCAGGAAGCGCGCGCGTGGACCGTCCACACCGGCGCCACCGCGCCCGAGGCGGCGGGCGAAATCCACAGCGATTTCCAGAAGGGCTTCATCCGCGCCGAAACGATCGCCTATGACGATTATGTCGCGCTGGGCGGTGAAGCGCGGGCGCGCGAAGCCGGCAAGCTGCGCGCCGAAGGCAAGGCCTATATCGTCCACGACGGCGACGTGATGCATTTCCTGCATAGCTGACGGGCGCCCGATTCAACTTCGTCATCGCGAGGAGCGTGGCGACGAGGAGCACCAAGGGCGAGCGGATCACGAGCCCCGGTCGATTGCCGGCATTGGTGTGGGGAGCGGGCATCGCTTTCTACAGCTTCGTCACCCCGGACTTGACCCGGGATCCCGCTTTTTTTGGGCGCCGGCGGCTTTCGAGGTCAAGCGGGACCCCGGATCAAGTCCGGGGTGACGATGGACGGGACGGCAACTCCCGGCCGCAACCGGCCCTTCCCGCGCCGGTTTCCAAATCATCACGGCTCGAATGCCGCCAAGATCGGGCATGGCCCCTTGTCGCTCGCCGCGCACTGGTCGGCGAGGCGCGCGAGGGCGGCGCGGGTTTCGGTCATTTGGGCAATCTTCACGTCAAGCATGTCGATCCGCTGGCGCGCGAGGCTGCGTACCTGGACCCGGTCATCGCTGGCTTCCAGCGCCAGCAGTTCGGAAACCTCGTCGAGCGTGAAACCGGCCGCCTGCGCCGAGCGGATGAACTTCAACCGGCGGAGATCGTCAGCGCCATAGCGGCGGATACCGCCGCCCCAACGGTCGCCGCCGCTGCGCGCGGGCGTTTCGAGCAGGCCGCGGCGCTGGTAATAGCGTATGGTTTCGACCCCGACCGCCCCCGCCTGCGCCAATTTTCCGATGGTGAATTGCATCGCTTGACTCCGTACCATGGTACGGAAGCTATATGGGGTGCATGACGAAACAGGCAATACTCCATCGCATGGTCATGCCCGGCCACACTTGCCCCTATGGGCTCAAATCGAAGCATTTGCTCGAAAGCCGGGGCTTCACGGTCGACGACCGCTGGCTGACCACCCGCGAACAGACCGACGCCTTCAAGGCCGAGCATGGCGTCAAGACGACGCCGCAGACCTTCATCGACGGCGTTCGCATCGGCGGCCATGACGATTTGCGCCGCCATTTCGGGCTGAAGGTCGCCGACCCCGATGCGACGAGCTATACGCCGGTGATCGCGCTGTTCGCGATGACGGCATTGATGGCGCTCGCCGCCGGCTTCGCGGTCGAGGGGAATGTTTTCACCCTGCGTGCCGCCGAATGGTTCATTTCGTTCAGCATGGTCGTGCTCGCGCTGCTCAAGCTGCAGGACGTCGACAAGTTCGCGACGATGTTCCTCAATTACGACCTGCTCGCGCGGCGCTGGGTGCCCTATGCGAGCATCTATCCCTTTGCCGAGGGGCTTGCCGGCGTGCTGATGACCGCGCACGCGCTGCCCTGGCTGTCGATCCCGGTTGCGCTGTTCATCGGCGGCATCGGCGCGGTGTCGGTGTTCAAGGCGGTCTATATCGACAAGCGCGACATCAAATGCGCCTGCGTCGGCGGCAGCAGCAAGGTGCCGCTGGGTTTCGTATCGCTGACCGAAAATGTGATGATGGTGGCGATGGCGCTGTGGATGCTGTGGAGGGTGATGTGAGCATGATGATCGACCGGCGATCGCTGCTGACCGCAGGCGGCGCGGCGGCGCTCGTGCCATGGCTTCCCGCGTGGGCGCAGCCGATTTCGCCGGGACTGCCGACCGTCAGCGGCGCCGACATTCACCTGAAGATCGCGCACCAAATGCTGACCGTGGACGGCAAGACGAGCCATGCGATCGGCATCAACGGCACCATCCCCGGCCCGTTGGTGCGGCTGAAGGAAGGGACAAAGGCGCGTATTCATGTCGCCAACGCGCTGCAGGGCGAGGATAGTTCGATCCACTGGCACGGCCTGATCCTGCCCTTCCATATGGACGGCGTGCCGGGGATCAGCTTTCCCGGCATCGCGCCGGGCAAGAGCTTTACCTATGAATTTCCGGTGCGGCAGTCGGGGACCTATTGGTATCACAGCCATTCGGGATTGCAGGAGCAGATGGGGCATTACGGCCCGCTGATCATCGACCCCGCGGATGCCGATCCGGTCGCCTATGACCGCGAACATGTGATCCTGCTGTCCGACCACAGCGCGCTTCATCCGCATGTCATTTTCAAGAAGCTCAAGCAGATGGGCGGCTATTTCAACTATAACAAGCAGACGCTGGCGGGGCTGCTCGCGGGCGAGGACCAGGCGCTGAAAGACCGGGTGGCGTGGGGTGCGATGCGGATGGACCCGACCGATATCAGCGACGTCACGGGATCGACCTATACCTATTTGATCAACGGCCTGGGGCCTGCGGACAATTGGACCGGACTGTTCCGGGCCGGCGAACGGGTGCGGCTGCGCATCATCAACGCATCGGCAATGACGACCTTCAACGTCCGCATCCCCGGGCTGACGATGGAGGTAGTGCAGGCCGACGGACTGAACGTACGGCCGGTGCGCGTCGGTGAATTCCAGATCGCGGTCGCCGAAACCTACGACGTCGTCGTCACGCCCAGCGACGAGGCCTATTCGCTGATCGCAGAAAGTTCGGATCGGTCGGGGTTGGCGCGAGCGACGCTGGCGCCGCGCGCCGGGATGACAGCCGCGGTTCCGCCGCTCCGCCCGCGCCCGCTTGCGACGATGCAGGATATGGGGATGGGCGGCATGGATCATGGCGCGATGGGCCATGGCGGCGAGACCATGAAGCATAGCATGCGCGACATGCGCGCCGCGCCGACGGTCAAGGATACGCCGACCGTCCAGAGCATATCGCCGATGCCCGTCGACCGCACCGGCGACCCGGGGCAAGGGCTGGAGGGCGAGCCCGACGTGCTATCCTATCAAGACCTCGTCGCGCTCGACCGCAATCCCGACACGCGCACGCCGTCGCGGCAGCTGCAGATCCACCTTACCGGCAATATGGAACGTTATATGTGGGCGTTCGACGGGGTGAAGATGAACGAGGTCAAGGCACCGATCCCCTTCACGGAGGGCGAGCGCGTGCGCGTGACATTGGTCAACGACACGATGATGACGCACCCCATCCATCTGCACGGCCATTTCTTCGAGCTCGTCACCGGCAAGGGCGACCATGCGCCGCGCAAGCATACGGTGAATGTCCAGCCGGGCGGCAAGGCGACGTTCGACCTGACCGCCGACGCGCCGGGCGACTGGGCGTTTCACTGCCATCTCCTCTATCATATGCACGCCGGGATGATGCAGGTGGTGACGGTGCGGCCGGCGGGAGAGGCGGCATGAGCCTGCTCGCGCTCCTCCTCGTGACCGCGCAGCATCAGGGTCATGAGATGCCGGCGCCCGAACCCGCGCCTGCCTGCTCGCCCGAGCATGCGGCGATGGGCCATTGCACGATGCCCGAGGCGAAGGCGCCGCCCGCACCGCCCGCGCCGCCACCGTCGCCCGCTCCCTCCTGTTCACCCGAACACGCCGCAATGGGGCATTGCGAGATGCCGGCACCCAAAGCACCGCCTCCGCCCGCCTGCGCGCCCGAGCATGCCGCGATGGGCCATTGCACCCTCCCTGACACCACCCCCCCCACCCCCGGCGCGGGCAACACCCCTCCCCCGCCCGCGCCGCGCGTCGGCGCCGCAGATGCGATCTTCGGCGCCGACGCGATGGCGGCTGCGCGCGCGCGGCTCTATGCCGAACATGGGGGCAGCGCGATCTCGCAGGTCATGGTCGACATGGCCGAGGCGCGGATCGGCAAAGGCCGCGACAGCTATGCCTGGGATGCCGAGGCGCGCTTCGGCGGCGATATCGACAAGCTGGCAGTCAAATCCGAAGGCGAAGGCGATTTCGGCGGTTCACTGGACGAGGCCGAGGTGCAGGCGCTGTGGAGCCATGCGATCGGCCCCTATTTCGACGTGCAGGCCGGGGTAAGGCAGGACATCGGACCGGGCGCATCGCCGACGCATGCCGTCATCGGTTTCGAAGGCCTCGCGCCCTATTGGTTCGACGTCGAGGGCGCGCTGTTCCTGTCGGCCAAAGGCGACGTCACCGCGCGCCTCGAAGCCAGCTATGACCAGCGCATCACCCAGTGGCTGATCGTGCAGCCTATGGCCGAGGTCGAAGCGGCGTTTCAGGACGTCGCCGAACGCGGCATCGGCAGCGGCGTTTCGAGCGTCGAGCTTGGCGTGCGGTTACGTTATGAAATCGCCCGCGAATTCGCGCCTTATGTGGGCTTCGTCTGGGACCGCAAGCTGGGGAAGACGGCACGGCTGGCGCGCGCAACAAGCGACGGCGCGTCACGGCCGGCCTTTGTCGCTGGGGTGCGGTTCTGGTTCTGATGCGGCGGGACGCATTAGTGTAACTTGCGGCTCGTCTATCGATACGTCATCGATTCGCGCACGGAGCCATTTATGTATAACCGCCGTCATTTCCTGGCCGGAGCGACCGCCGCGGGCCTTGCCGCGCCGGCGATCCTGCGCGCCGAGGGCGGGATTTTTCGCGATTTCCCGTTCAGCCTCGGCGTTGCGGCGGGCGATCCGGCGAGCGACGGTTTCGTCATCTGGACGCGGCTCGCCCCCGAACCGATGGCACCGCATGGCGGCATGCCGCTCGCCTCGATCCCCGTCGACTGGGAGGTCGCGAGCGACACCGGCTTTCGCGACGTCGTCGCGAAAGGCACCGAACTCGCGCGCCCCGAACTTGGCCACAGCGTCCATGTCGAGGTGGCCGGATTGCAGGCCGACCGCCCCTATTATTACCGCTTCACCGCCGGCGGCGAGCGCAGCCTGCGCGGCCGCGCGCGAACCCTGCCCATGCCCGGCGCCAAGGTCGACGCGCTCAAATTCGGCGTCGCCGGGTGCCAGCATTATGAATCCGGCTTCTATGGCGCCTATCGCCATCTGGCGCGCGAAGAACTCGCCTTCGTCTATCATTATGGCGACTTCATCTATGAATATCAGCAGGACTATCTCTATGACGACGGCCTGCCGATCCGTCCGGTCCGCCGCTATGCGCAGCGCGCGCTGATTGACCTGAGCGATTTTCGCAATGCCTATGCCCAGACGTTGCTCGACATCGACCAGCAGGCGGCGCGGTCGGTTCACGCATTCCTGTCGAGTTTCGACGATCATGAAATCCGCAACGACTGGGTTTCGGATATCGACAACTGGAAACTCGGCCTCGATACCAACGATCCCGACGCGCCGCCGCCCGAGGTCTTCATGCTGAAGAAGCAGGCGGCGATGCAGGCGTGGTACGAGCATATGCCGGTGCGCCGGTCGATGCTGCCGCGCGGGGGAATGGTCGCGCTGAACCGCGAGCTTCGCTACGGCGACCTGATGTCGATGCAGTTGCTCGATACGCGCCAGTATCGCGACGATCAGCCGTGCCAAGACGGTTTCAAGCCGGCCTGTCCCGGGGTTTACGACAAGAATGCGCAGGTGCTGGGCAAGGCGCAGGAAGAGTGGCTGAACCGCAATCTGGGCGCAGGCGGCGCGACATGGAACACGCTGGCGCAGCAGGTGACGATGATGTCGCTCGACCGCCGCCGCAAACCCGACGAGCCCGAGAAGATCCTGAACCTCGACAGCTGGGCGGGCTATGAAGCGCCGCGCGACCGCATGCTGGCACGCATGGGCGGCCTCAGGAATGTCGTCGTGCTGACCGGCGACGAGCATCAGAATTTCTGCGGCGACCTGATCCGGCAGGACAAGGTCGTCGGCGCCGAATTCGTCGGCACCTCGATCTCGAGCGGCGGCGACGGCAGCGACCAGCGCAACGGCACCGACGAATGGCTGAAGCTCAATCCCGAACTCAAATTCGCGAACGACCAGCGCGGTTATATGGTGTGCGAGGTCGGCCGCGAGGCGTGGCAGACGCATTTCATGGTCGTCGACAAGGTGACGACGCCGGTGAACATATTGTCAAAACGCGCGACGGGGGTGGTCGAAAACGGCCGCGCCGGAATCACGATGGCGTGATCCCGGCGCGAGGCCCGGGCACTCAGGCGCCGCAGATCCATTCGCCGTCGAAGCTCTGCTCGCCGCCAAAGGTGCGGCTGGCCAGCAGCTTCGCGGGATAGGCGGTCTGCTCGTTGCCCGTCTTCTTCGACGTTTCCGAGGTCCGCTCGACGGCCAGCTTCAGGCCGGGGCCCGACAGCGCCATTCCCTTTTCGAGCGCAGCGAAGCCGCCCGATCCGGCGACACGCTGAACGCGATCGCCGATCTTCACCGCACCCTCGGTCAGGGCGTCGGCACCGACATCGGCCTTGGCGACGAGCGCCGCGCCGTCCTGGCCCTTGACGGTGAAGCTGCAGCCCAGTTCGCCCTTGAGCGCCAGCAGTTCGCCCTTGCCGATCGCGTTCAGTTCGATCGGCGCGTCACCGCCGGTGTCGGGCAGTTTCTTCTCGGCGGTTGCGGTTTTGGCGGGGGGAGTCTTGGCTTCCGACTGGGGTTCGCCCGAACAGCCGGCGAGCAGAAACAAGGCGCAAAGCGGCGCCGCAAGAGGGGATTTCATCGACATTTTCTCCTTTGGCCGGCGGACTTGCGAGCAAGGGGGCGCCCGTTCGTTCCCGACGACGCTGAGCCTACTAACGATCGAGGTTAAGACGCGCAATACCATCAGGAGAGACGATTTTCGGCTGCGAGTTGCCATCCCCATAGCCGCCGGTCACTTCCGCCCGAACAATTTCTCCACATCGTCCATCGCCAGTTTCACCCAGGTCGGACGGCCGTGATTGCACTGGCCCGAATGCGGGGTGACTTCCATCTGGCGCAGCAGCGCGTTCATCTCGGCGACATTCAGCGTGCGCCCGGCGCGCACCGAACCGTGGCACGCCATCGTCGCCGCGACGAGTTCGAGTTTCTCGTTGAGGCCGAGCGCGGCGTCATAGCCCGCAAGGTCGTCGGCGATGTCGGTGACGAGCTTATGGCAATCGACCGTGCCGAGCATCGCCGGGGTGGCGCGCACCATGACCGCGGCGGGACCGAAGCGTTCGATCTCGACCCCCAGCGCCGCAAGTTCAGCCGTCGCGGCCTCGATCCGGTCGCACGCGGGCTCGTCGAGTTCGACGATTTCGGGAAGCAGCAGGCCCTGCGAGGGAACTGCCTGCCCGCCCATGCCGCGGCGGAGTTGTTCGAGCACCAGCCGCTCGTGTGCCGCATGCTGGTCGACGATGACGAGGCCGTCCTCGGCCTCGGCAACGATATAGGTGCGCGCGATCTGGCCGCGCGCGATGCCGAGCGGATGGGCTTCAAGTTGCGGCACCGGCGCGGTCGCCGTCTCAGCGCGGCCCATCGGCAAGGCGTCGGGCGAGGGCGCAAAATCAATGACCCGATCGCGCAGCAACGCTTGCGTCGCCGCATCGCCATCGGCGCCAAACAGGTGCGTCGCCGGCGCGTGTGGATAGGGCAGATGCGCCGCGAACAGTGTCGGCGCCGGCGCTGGCGCGACCGGTTCTTGTTGCCATGCCGCGACGGCCGCTTCGGCGGGACGCTGGACACTGCGGAAGCCATGTTCGTCGAGCGCGCGGCGGAGGCCGCCGACGATCATCCCGCGAATGAGCTGCGGATCGCGAAAGCGCACTTCGGTCTTTGCGGGATGGACATTCACGTCGACCTCGCTCGTCGGCACGTCGAGGAACAGCGCGACGACGGGATGGCGATCACGCGCAAGCAGGTCGGCATAGGCGCCGCGCAAGGCCCCGACGAGCAGCCGGTCCTTCACCGGGCGGCCGTTGACGAACAGATATTGATGATCGGCGATGCCGCGATTGTAGGTCGGCAGGCTGATCACGCCGCCCATATGCACCTCGCCGCGATCGAGATCGACGCCGATGCTGTTCGCGGCCAGTTCGCGCTGGGTCAGCGCGGCGACGCGCGTAACCCGGTCCTGCCCTCCCTGCACATCGAGCACGCGGCGCCCGTCATGCTCGACGGTGAAACCCACATCGGGGCGCGCCATCGCCAGCCGCCGGACCGCATCGAGGCAGGCGGCATATTCGCTGCGGCCGCTGCGCAGGAATTTGCGCCGCGCGGGAACGCGCGCGAACAGATCCTCGACGACGACGCGCGTGCCCTTTGCCAGCGCCGCCGGTCCTTCGGCAGCCCCGGTGCCATTATCGACAACGCGTTTCCAGCCATCGCCGCCCGCCACCCGGCTTTCGAGCGTCAGCCTGGCGACGCTGGCGATCGACGGCAGCGCCTCGCCGCGAAACCCCATCGTCGTGACATCCTCGATCGCGTCGGTCGGCAGCTTCGACGTCGCGTGCCGTTCGAGCGCGAGCGCCATGTCGGCGGCGGTCATCCCGCAGCCGTCATCCTCGACCTCGAGCCGAAGAATTCCGCCTTCGACGATTCGCACCGAAATACGAGTCGCCCCGGCATCGATGGCGTTTTCAACCAGTTCCTTGAGCGCTGCGGCGGGTCTTTCGACCACTTCACCGGCTGCGATCCGATTTACGAGCTTTTCCGGCAGGCGACGTATTGACATGGGGCCTCTCCTAGCGCAGTCGAACGCAAATCGCGACCCACCCGCACAGCCTGATCTTCCTGTCCAGCCAGCCGACCTCGGCCGAGCCGGAATCTCCCCCAGATTTGGTCCTGCAGTCGGCACGGGAACGCGCAATTTTGACGACGGTGGTGCGGCCCGTTCGAACGCCGCGCTGTCGATGACAGGAAGCAGTAATCGATGTCCTTCTTTTCCCGCTGGTTCAAATTCAATTCCCAAGACATGGCGATCGACCTCGGCACCGCGAACACGGTGGTCTATGTGCGCGGCAAGGGCATCGTGCTGAACGAACCCTCGGTCGTCGCGGTCGAGACGTTGAACGGAATCAAGCGGGTCAAGGCGGTCGGCGATGACGCGAAGCTGATGATGGGCAAGACCCCCGACAGCATCGAGGCGATCCGTCCGCTGCGCGACGGCGTCATCGCCGACATCGACGTCGCCGAACAGATGATCAAGCACTTCATCACCAAGGTCCACGGCGGCAAGCCCAACGCATTCCGCAGCCCCGAAATCGTGATCTGTGTCCCCTCAGGCTCGACCAGCGTCGAACGCCGCGCGATCCGCGACGCCGCATCGAACGCCGGCGCCAGCGAAGTGTGGCTGATCGAGGAACCGATGGCGGCCGCGATCGGCGCCGACATGCCCGTGACCGAACCGATCGGCTCGATGGTCGTCGACATCGGCGGTGGCACCACCGAAGTCGCGGTGCTCTCGCTCCGCGGCCTCGCTTACACCACCTCGGTCCGCGCGGGCGGCGACAAGATGGACGAAGCGATCGTCTCTTATGTCCGCCGACACCATAATCTGCTGATCGGCGAAGCGACTGCCGAACGGATCAAGAAGGATTTCGGGATCGCCCGCATTCCGGCCGACGGCGTCGGGATGACGATCCACATCAAGGGCCGCGACCTCGTCAACGGCGTGCCCAAGGAAATCTCGATCAACCAGGCGCAGATCGCCGAAGCCCTGTCCGAACCGATCGGCACGATCGTCGAGGGGGTGCGGATCGCACTTGAGAACACCGCCCCCGAACTGGCCGCCGACATCGTCGACCAGGGCATCGTCCTGACCGGTGGCGGCGCTCTGATCGCCGAACTCGACGAACTGCTGCGCGACGCGACCGGCCTGCCCGTCACGGTCGCCGAGGATCCGCTGACCTGCGTCGCGATCGGCACCGGCCGCGCGATGGAAGACCCCGCCTTTCGCGGCGTGCTCCAGCAAGCCTGATCGGATAACGCTGCACCATGGCTCGCCCGGCACATCATCGTCCGGGGCAATCCCGAAAGGCCCAGTACAGCCTGTTCGCGGCCTATGTCATTGCGGTGACCGGGGCGGTGGCAGGGCTGTTGCTGGCGATCCTGTCGGTCGTTGATCCCGTCGGCTTCGCCCAATTGCGTGTAGCGAGCCAGGAAATCACCGCGCCCGTCGCGCGCGTGACACGATCGGTGACGGGGTCGATTTCGGGTATCGACGACAGCGTCGGCGCCTATGTCAGCGCCGGATCGCAAAACCGGCGGCTGCGCAAGGAATTGACCGAAACGCGCCGCAAGCTCGTCGCAACGAGTTCGCTGCAGGAAGAGAATCGCCAGCTGAAGGCGCTGCTGAAGTTGCAGGAAACCGACAAAAGCGCGCTCGCCAACGGCTACCTCCTCACCTCGACCTCGACGAGCAGCAAGCGGCTCGCGCTGCTCAGCCTCGGCCGCAACCTCGGCGTCATGGCGGGGCAGCCGGTGCGCGGCGCCGACGGGCTGATCGGCCGCGTGCTCTCCTCCGGCCCCTCGGTTTCGCAGGTGCTGCTGCTCACCGACGTCGACAATATCGTGCCGGTACGCCGCGCCAGCGACGGCCTGCCCGCGCTCGCCAACGGCCGTGGCAATGGCGACCTCGATATCCGGACGCTCAACATCGCCAACAACCCGTTCAAGCCCGGCGATATCCTCGTCACCTCGGGCACCGGCGGCCTCTATCCGCCGAACATCCCGGTCGCGATCGTGGTGCGGCGGCAGGACGACGGCGCGCTGGCACGCCCGCTGGCCGACCCCGGCAAGGTCGACGCGGTGTCGGTGCTGCGCCCCTATACGCCAGACAATATCGAGGCGCAGGCTATCCCTGCCCCAACCGCCCCGCCTGCCGGGACGCCATGAACCGGAAGGGTCCTCGCCTCGGCGAACCCGCGTCGCTGTGGCGGATGCGGGTGGTGCCGGTCGCGACCGTGATGGTCGCATCGGCGCTGCCGCTGACGCTGCCGCTGATCGCCAATTCGCCGGTGCTGCCACCGCTCGGACTGCTGTTTTTCCTGTGCTGGCAGCTTTTGCGCACCGAAATGTGGCCGGTGTGGGTCGGGCTGCCGCTCGGCCTGTGGGACGATCTGTTCAGCGGCGCGCCGATCGGCACCGCGGTCGGGCTGTGGACGCTGGCGAGCATCGCGATCGCTTATTCGTCGCAGCGCATCTATTGGCGCGGCTTTTTCCACGATTGGGCGATCGCAGCGCTGCTTGTCGCGATCATCCAGGCGCTCGCGGCGCTGATCGCCCACCCGCATGCCGCGCACGGCCATGTGCTGGGGCTCGTCGTGCCGCAGATCATCATCTCCGCCCTGCTCGTCCCGCTGTTCCTTCGCCTCACCGGCAAGTTTGACAATTTCCGCCTGAAACGCAGATAAACGCATAACGATGTTCCGCCGCAAGAACCCGCGCAAGAGTCCCCCGATCACCGAGGCATGGAGGGGGATCACCTTCACCCGCCGCGCGCTCGTCGTCGGCGGCGCGCAGGTCGCGGTCGGCACCGCGCTCGCGGCGCGCATGGCCTATATCTCGGTCATCGACAACGACCGCTATGTGCTTGAATCCGAAAGCAACCGCGTCAATCTGACGCTGGTGCCGCCGCGGCGCGGCTGGATCGTCGACCGCAACGGCAAGGCGCTCGCGAACAATCGCGTGTCCTTGCGCATCGACATCATTCCCGACCGGCTGCACAACAAGGAGCTGGTGCTGGGGCAATTGAAGACGCTGCTGCGGCTCGACGGCGACACGATGGAGCGCATCGAACGCGACCTCAAGGCCGCATCGGGATTCCAGCCGGTCGCGGTAGCCGAGGACATGACCGAGGCCGAATATTCATCGGTGCTCGTCCGCCTGCCCGACCTGCCGGGCATGGCGCCGCAGCGCGGCTTTGCGCGCAATTACCCGACCGGCGCCGCGGTCGGCCACCTGATCGGCTATGTCGGCGCTCCCAACGCCGAGGAATATGAGAAGGTCAGGGACCCGCTCTACATCACGCCGGGGTTCAAGATCGGCAAGGACGGGCTCGAGAAATATTTCCAGCCGATGTTGCGCGGCAAGCCCGGCGCCAAGCGGGTCGAGGTCACCGCGCGCGGCAAGGTGGTGCGCGAACTCAGCACCCAGGCCGACCAGCAGGGCAAGACCGTCCATCTGACGATCGACGCCGACCTGCAGGAATATGTCGCGCGGCGCATGGGGCGCGAATCGGGCGCGGCGATCGTCATCGATTGCCAGAACGGCGACATCCTCGCCTTCTGCTCGATGCCCAGTTTCGATCCCAACAGCTTTTCGGACGGGATCAGCAACAGCGAATATAGCTGGCTGCGCGCCGACGATCACCAGCCGCTGATCAACAAGGCAACGCGCGGCCTGTATCCGCCCGGATCGACGCTGAAGCCGATGGCCGCGATCGCCGCGATCGAACATGGCGTCGACCCCAGCGAGCGCCATACCTGCATCGGCGGCTATCGCCTCGGCAACCGCTTCTTCCGCTGCCTCGGCACGCACGGCAGCCTCGACATGCCGTCGGCGATCATGAAAAGCTGCAACAGCTATTTCTACTGGCTCGCGGACCGGCTGGGCTATGATGCGATCGCGCCGACCGCGCGTTTGATGGGGCTGGGCGAGGAATTCCAGCTCGCGGGCAGCAGCCAGCGTTACGGCACCATTCCCGACAGCGCGTGGAAGCTCAGGAAATACGACCAGAAATGGTCGGCTTCCGACTCGCTCAATGCCGTCATCGGCCAAGGCTATGTCAGCGTGAACCCGCTCCAGCTCGCAGTGATGGCGGCGCGGATCGCGTCGGGGCGCCGCCTCTATCCCCGCCTGATCAACCGCGAATTCAAGAATGAGCCGCTGCCCTTCTCGGCCGAAGCGCTCGCCACTGCGCGCCACGGGATGGACCTGGTCGTCAACGGCCCCGGCGGCACCGCCGGGCGCAGCCGCCTGCCGCTCGACGGCATCACCATGGCGGGCAAGACCGGCACCGCGCAGGTCCGCGGGCTCGGCACGGGCAACGGCAAGGGCGGTACGTGGAAATTCCGCGACCATGGCCTGTTCATCGGCTTCGCCCCGGTCGACAACCCGCGCTATGCGACCGCGGTGGTGATCGAGCATGGCATGGGCGGATCGCGCGCGGCGGCGCCGGTGGCCAAGGACTTCATGACCTTCCTGTTCGACCGCGAAAAGGCGATGGCAGCGCTGGAAGGTTTCGAGGCCGGCTGGGGCGGCACGATCAAGGACCGCATGGACCGCGACTATGCCGCGTGGAAAGCGGGCGCCACAACCAAGCCCGACCCGCCGGAGCCCGCCCCATGATTCCCGTCCCGCCCGCGATCCAGCGCTTCCCGTGGAAGCTGATGGCGCTGCTGTCGGCGATCACCGGTTTCGGGCTGCTCGTCCTCTATTCGGCGGCGGGCGGCAACTTCTCGCCATGGGCGCTCAATCAGGGCGTCCGCTTCCTCGTCTTCCTGAGCGTCGCGCTCGTCATCGGGCGCTTCCCGATGCGGATTTTCGAGGATTTCGCCTATCTGGGCTATATCGGTGTGCTGATCCTGCTCGTCGCGGTCGAACTGCTCGGTTTCGTCGGCGGAGGCAGCCAGCGATGGCTCAACCTCGGCTTCATGAACCTCCAGCCCTCGGAACTGATGAAGGTCGCGATCGTGCTCGCGCTCGCGCGCTTCTATACCCAGCTTCCTCCCGGGGAAACGCGCGGCTGGACCGCACTGTGGCCGGCGCTGGTCATGATCGGGCTGCCCGCGGCGCTCGTCATGCTGCAGCCCGACCTTGGCACCGCGCTGGCGATCTGCGCCAGCGGCGTGGTCGTGATGTTCATCGCGGGCCTGCCCTTCTGGTGGTTCGGCAGCGCCGCGCTCGCGGGTGCCGCGGCCCTGCCCGTCATCTTCTCGATGCTGCACGATTATCAGCAAAAGCGCATCCTGATCTTCCTCGACCCCGAAAGCGACCCGCTCGGCGCCGGATACCATATCAGCCAGTCGAAGATCGCGATCGGATCGGGCGGCATCGGCGGCAAGGGCTTCCTCAACGGGTCGCAAAGCCATCTCGATTACCTGCCCGAAGGCCACACCGACTTCATCTTCGCGACGATGGCGGAGGAATGGGGGCTGATCGGCGGGCTGGCGCTGCTCCTCGGCTTTTTCCTGCTGCTGCGCTGGTCGACGCGCGTCGCGCTGCGCGCCCGGACGCGCTTCGGCCAGCTCACCGCCGCGGGGCTGACGATGACGATCTTCTTCTACATCGCGATCAATCTGTCGATGGTGATGGGTATGGCGCCGGTGGTCGGCATTCCGCTGCCGCTGTTTTCCTATGGCGGGTCGTCGATGCTGACGATCATGACGTGCGTCGGCATCATATTGGCGATCGACAACGACAGCAAAACGGGCACCCGCCGCTTCCACTGACAAAAAACTTTCGAAAAACATGCCCAAGGCATTGCCATCCCCGCAACGCCATGATAGCGGGCCGCTCGCTTCGCAGCAAAGAGGCTCTCTCGATGCTGCCAGGCTGGCCGGAAAACGGCATGTGGACGCATAGCTCAGTTGGTAGAGCAGCTGACTCTTAATCAGCGGGTCCTTGGTTCGAGCCCAAGTGCGTCCACCATTTTTCAATGACTTAGAGGTAAGACAGCGACGGTGATCCGGCGCGGGGTCCCACTGGGGTATCAGAGCAAATTAGCGTTACGACGCTGCAAACCGGCGGACTGCTCAGCAAGCTCAAGGGTATTCGCGCCTGAGGATAGCGCGTTCATCCAGCGCAGCCGCGTATCTTTGGTGGAATTCATGCTCCTCGCTGCCAAGGAGCGAATGCCGATCGACCGAAAATGTCCGTCCTCTGATAACATCAAGGATGCGAATTTCCTCGACTGGAACGGTCGGCAATGCGCGAGACAGAAGCCATAACCCGAGACGTGCCGCGCTCTCTGAAAGAACTGGCTCGGGTGCAAAGTAGGGATAGACGACGTGTTCGACATCTAGCCCATCTCGCACGGTCAAAACGTTATCAACCTTCACCGTGGCGTCTAAGCCGGGAAAGGGAAAATGCGCTTTCAGCGAGCGCCCCAGACGGAACGGTTCGTTGGTCCAACGCCGCCGTTCATTCCACCAGGTCAAGAATCCAGCGCGCAATTGGGGGTAGAGGTTTGCACGCCGCCCGTTCGCTCCCACACGGTCATCGACCATAGTGTGTAAATCGGCTGTCCCGAAAACGTGGCTCTTGGCGTCAGCCCAGAAAGGAGCGTAGAAATCGCCTCCGCCTTCATCCTGCCCCGCTTCACGCGCGATCTCTTCACGGATGTCGGAGCGAAGTGCGGAACGGCGGGCGTTCGGCTCCGAGAAAAGGATTTTCAAGAGCTTGCGCAGGTGAATGCGATTCAAGGCCATCTCATTCTCCGAATACATACGATCATAGAAGAAGGGCCGCACCCTAAGATGCGGCCCAGCTCACTTAGCCTCGGGGAGGGAAAGGATCCCCACCAAAGCTATCGCGCTCGCGAATTTGGCCATTGCGGCCATGGATTAGCAGCTCGCTATGCTGGTTTTGCGCAATGCCGCGCGCCGCATCGATTGCCGCGCGCTGGGTGTCGAAGACCGAAGTCGCGCGGGTATTGCCTGCGCCACGGACTGCCCACCCATCTGCGTGCGGGACAACATGTTGGTTCTTGCCTGCCATGATCATTTCCTCCTTTCTCGCAATAGAGGGTAAGACGGCTTGCGACACCGCTCCCGATCGTCTTCATTGACGCTCATCGGGGTAGGCTAGGATTTCCAACATCCTCGGACATCGAAAATAATTATTGTTCGAATGTCTGAGCGGCGTTCTAAGCTAGCCTACTCAATGGAAGCCACGGCGGAGCTACGTGAACGGACCGACACTTGATCTCGCGGAAGCGCGGCAGGCGATCGAAGGCCTAACATCGGCTGACCTTCTCAGGCTGGAGAGGGCAGGCCGTATTTATGCATTGACCGCAGGTTGCGACGCGAGCGACCTGCTCAGCGAAGCCATCTGCCAAACCATTGAAGGCAACCGGAACTGCCCGCGCGAAATGGCGATCATGCCGTTTTTGGTGGGTGTGATGCGTAGCCGTGCGTGGGCGAGCAAGCAGAAAGCAAGCCTTTTGCCCGAATTGGTCTCAATGCATACGGCCACTGATAGCGGACAGGCATATTACGAGCCAGCTACGCCGGAGCCGCACGCCGAGCAAACGGCCTTGGCAAAGGAAGATGCAGCGGCGCGGCGCGATGCGCTGGAGGTATTATTTGCCGACGACGAGCAGGCGACCTTGTTTCTGTGGGCGGATTTAGAAGAATTGTCGAAGGAGGAAATCATGGTCATGAACGATCTCGACATCACGGCCTATGCGACCATTCGGCGGCGTATGCGTCGTAAAATAAATGCCGCATTCCCGAACGGTTGGGTTTCGTGAGCGGGTCGGATCGCACAGGTCCGTGCCTTGATCGCTTAGCGGACGAACTCGTTGCGGACGTGATGAGACTCTCGGACACCGAGTTGCTGGCGGAGATCGAGGCGGAGGGATTGGACCCGCAAAAAGAAGCTGTGCGACTTCGCGCTATGGTTGCGGTCGCCACGGCGCAGAGCGGAAAGACGCGCCTTGTTGCAGCGCGCGCCGAAATCGATCGCTCTGCCATGTCGGCCCGGACCAATATTCATCGGCTTCCATTGAGAGATCGGGCGGCTGTCTTGGCGCGCTTCGCGAATGACGATGCCAAACTGAAAAGTCGGCTGACCATGGCAGCTCGAAACGGCGACGGAATCACTGAGCAGGAGATGGATTCGATCTTGGCCGACTTGAGAGAGTTAGGAGCTATCGATGAGGACGGGAATCCGATTTGAGAGGACTGAGTGTAGCCGAGCATGTTTTGCAGTCTTTCGGTGTCACTAACCCGGAAGAAATAGACATAGAGGCGATCGCCTGGGCTTTGGGCGCAAAGGTTCGATACGACGCACTAGAGAGCTGCGAAGCGCGGATAATAGGGTTCAAGGATCGTGCGATTATCACGGTGAAAGACGACGGAGACCCGCGCCGTCGTCGCTTTTCGATCGCGCACGAACTCGGGCATTGGCAACATCACCGCGGCCGATCGTCGATTTGCCGAGCGAGCGAAATTGGAACCCCCGGGCAGGCTGGCGCGTCGATCGAGCGCCAAGCTGATAACTATGCAGCAGACCTCCTCATGCCAGCATACCTCTTTCGGCCTCTTTCCGCTCAATTTCCGAAGCCGACATTCGAGGCAATCGACGCCTTGGCGACCACCTTCTCTACAAGTCGATTGGCGACCGCGCTCCGCTTTATCGACCTCAGCCCTTGGCCCTGTGTCATCGTTTGCCATGGCCCAAACGGCCGACGCTGGTTTCGCCGCAATCGCGCCGTACCGGACCATTGGTTTCCAAAAAACGACTTGGACCCTGAGTCCGCCGCCATGGACATCCTGTTTGGGGGGATAGAGAGGGCAGTGCCAACCATCATTGGCGCAGACGCTTGGTTCGATCGGTGGAATGCAGATCGGTTTGAATTGCGAGAGGAGTGCGTCAAGGCCTTCGGTAACGACGTGCTGGCCCTGCTCACTCTAACTGATGCCCGAATGCTGGAATGAAGCCCCCCACAGGTTAATTGCCTGAACTCGTCCTGTGGTGGCTGAACGGTCCCTCCCCGCCCGGCGCTTCCAAACCGATTCATATCTGAACGGCCCGCCCCCGTTGCCTCAGCGCCGTGACCGTCACAAAATCGGTGCATCAGTTCCCGTCTCGTTCTAGGAAGGCGATCGATGCAACGGGGAATCACGGTCGGATGACGGAAGCGCAAAAGAGGGAACTGGAGAAAGCGCTTTGGGGGATTGCGAACGACCTGCGCGGCAAGATGGATGCCGACGAATTCCGCGACTACATTCTGGGGTTCATTTTCTATAAGTACCTTTCGGAGCGGATAAATCTCTATGCGGATGGCATTCTAGAACCGGACGATATCCGCTTTGCGGACATCCAAGAAGGCACCCCCGAAGGTGACGAGGTTCTTGAAGCCGTCAGGTCTGAGGCGATTGATGAGCTGGGCTATTTTCTGAAGCCGTCGGAGCTGTTTGCGTCGATCGCCGATCGTGGGAGCCGCAAAGGCAACAACTTCATCCTCGACGACCTGGCCCGCATTCTGGAGAATATCCAGAAATCGACGATGGGCAGCGCGAGCGAGGAGGATTTCAACCACCTGTTCGAGGATATGGACCTCAACTCGACCAAGCTCGGGCGGCAAGTCAGCGACCGCAACGATCTCGTTGCCAAAATCCTCACCCACCTCAACCGGCTCGATTTCCACCTGCACGATGCAGACAGCGATTTGCTGGGCGACGCCTATGAATATCTGATCGGCAAATTTGCCAGCGGCGCGGGCAAGAAAGCGGGCGAATTTTATACCCCGCAACAGGTCTCGACGATCCTTGCGCGAATCGTGACGATCGGAAAGACGCGCCTCCAAAGCGTTTACGATCCGACATGCGGTTCGGGATCGCTATTGCTTCGCGTCGCGCGCGAAGTCGGCATGCGGCAAGTTGGCGGGTTCTTCGGGCAGGAACTCAACCGCACGACCTACAACCTCGCGCGGATGAACATGATTCTGCACGGTGTGCATTACCGCAAATTCGATTTGAAGCAGGAGGACACGCTAGAACGCCCGCAGCATGATGGGAAATTCGAGGCAGTCGTCGCCAACCCGCCATTCAGTGCAAACTGGAGCGCGAATCCACATTTTTCGACTGACGACCGGTTTAGCACCTATGGTCGCCTTGCCCCGTCGTCGAAGGCCGATTTCGCTTTTGTGCTGCATATGATCCACCATCTGGCGGACAATGGTACAATGGCCGTCATCCTGCCGCATGGCGCGCTGTTTCGTGGAGGGGCGGAGGGCGAAATCCGCAAAATCCTGATCGCCGAGCGAAATTATCTCGATGCAGTGATCGGCCTGCCCGCCAACATCTTCTACGGCACCAGCATTCCGACCTGTGTGCTGGTATTCAAGAAGTGCCGCGAAAATCCCGACGACATTCTGTTCATCGACGCAAGCGGCAGCGAGCATTTTGAAAAGGTGAAGAACCAGAACATTCTACGAGACGAGGATATCGCAAAGATCGTTGAGACCTATCGCGCGCGGACAGGTGAGGACCGTTACAGTCACGTTGCGCCAATGAACGAAATCTCTGCAAACGACTATAACCTCAATATCCCACGTTATGTTGATACGTTTCATGTAGAAGATGAAATTGACCTAGAAGCCGTTCTTGCTGAGTTAAAGTCAGTCGATGTCGAGCTGACAGATGTGGATGCTAAATTTGCGACCTATTGCGCCGAACTTGGGCTGGAACTGCCCTCGTGACTCCGAAGCTGCGTTTTCCTGAGTTTGTCGGCGACTGGAAAATCGCTCGGCTTGGCGATTTTTTTACGTTCAAAAACGGCGTCAACGCTGACAAATCGATGTATGGGAGCGGACGGAAGTTTATCAACGTGATGGACGTGATCGCCGATACACCTATCACGCACGACGCCATAATCGGATCGGTCGAGATATCGGACAACGAGTTCGCAAAGAACAAAGTCGTTTACGGTGACGTCCTTTTTCAGCGCAGTTCGGAAACGCGCGAAGAGGTTGGGCAATCCAACATCTATATCGATCAACAACCCGCCACTTTTGGCGGCTTTGTAATCCGTGGACACCCGAAACAGGCAATAGACCCTTATTATTTCGACGCATTGCTGAAGACTGCACCGGTCCGAAAGGACATGACCAGTCGAAGCGGTGGCAGCATCCGTTATAATATCGGGCAAGAATCGCTCGACGCCGTTTCGGTTTGCGTTGCGCCCGATCTCGCCGAGCAACGAAAGATCGCGGCGTTTCTAAGTGCGGTAGATGCACGGATCGACTTGCTACGGCGGCGGCGGGTTGCGCTGGAACGGTATAAAAAGGGCCTCATGCAGCGTATCTTTGCCCAGACCCTCCGCTTCAAACGCGACGATGGAACCGCCTTTCCTGATTGGGTGGAAAAGCGATTGGGTGAAATTGCTCAAATCGTCGGTGGTGGCACTCCCGACACAACCGAGCCGTCCTATTGGGACGGTGATATTCCATGGTTTACGCCAACCGAGATAAAATCAAAATACCTCGACGATAGCGAGCGCAAGTTGACGCTGGCGGGGCTAAACCAATCTTCTGCGAAATTACTGCCCATCGGCACGTTGCTGCTTTCGACGCGCGCCAATGTCGGCGACGTCGGCATTGCCAGAAAAGAATGTTCGACCAATCAGGGCTTTCAAGCGATGATCGTAAAGCCTGAGCACGATAATGAATTCTGGTATTATTGGGCCGTGTTTCACAAAAGGAAATTTCTGCGCTGGGCCGCAGGATCGACCTTCTTGGAAATCAATAAGACGGAGGTTTCAAAGATCGTTGCGACCATGCCCCATCCCGATGAGCAGCGCAAAATTGCCGCTTTCCTAAGTACGGTTGATGACAGAATCGGCGCGGTGTCCGCCAAGATCCGCGCGATGCAGGCCTTCAAAAAAGGCCTGTTGCAGCAGATGTTCGTTTAGGGTCGGCGGGTGCAAAGATCGTCGAAGTTGATCAAAGCGAACCAGGCGCAATTCCCCGATTGCGTCTACTACCTGCCGCTGTTTGGAAAAGCGCGTCGCAACATCGCTGTCCATCCCGATATCTGTATCGAGACTTGCAAGGCGCTATTGGAGGGGATCGCCAAGACCATCATCCTTGGCCTCGACGCGGCCGCAACGCGCGACGATCTCAACAAAAAGGAGGTTGAGCCGCTGGTTAAGTGGGCGGCTAAACTGCTGCGCGCTAATGATGACATTATCGAGGATCATTTCGTCAACCGCGTGGGCGGTCTAGCGCATTCGCTTGGCGCGCTTCGCAACGCGCGTGGCGATATATCGCATGGCAAGGCTGCCCCAAAGGTCGAAGAAAGCGACAGAGACTTTGCGCGGCTGTGCCTTCAGATGACCGACGCTGTCGCGTTCTACATGCTGCAATCGTATTTCGCCCGAACCGCGCCAACGGTGCCGACCGACGTCGCTGAGGACGATGCGGACCAACCCGATTTGCTACCGGGCGGGATTCCAGACACGCCGTATGACGACAACCCCGACTTCAACGAGGAGCTGGACCGACAGTACCCGCTCGACGGCAAGCTGCTCTACAGCGACGCACTTTATCGCCTTTATTATGAAGACTATTTGATCGAGCTAGAGGCCTACATCGACGCCCAGCGCGAAGCCCAAAATAGCGAAGGGGGCGACGATGGCGACGCAGACTGAGGCCCAACTTGAAGACAGCCTGATCGACCGCTTGGCAGCGCGCGGGTGGGACCGCGTGACCCTGCAAAACGAGGCTGCGCTGATTGCCAATCTCAAGGTGCAGCTCGAAGCCCACAACGCCGGTCGCTTGAACGGTGTGACGTTGACCGACGCAGAATTTGCGCGCGTGCTGAATCATCTCGACAAGGGCAATGTCTTCGATCGCGCCAAGACGCTGCGCGATCGGTTCGGCCTGATCCGAGAGGATGGCAGCACTTGCTATATCGAATTCATGAACACCCGCGAATGGTGTCAAAACCGCTATCAGGTGACGAACCAGATTGCGCAGGATGGAGCGTTCAAGAACCGCTACGACGTGACCCTGCTTGTGAACGGCTTGCCGCTGATCCAGATCGAGCTGAAACGGCGCGGGCTTGAGCTGAAAGAGGCGTTCAATCAGGTCAACCGCTATCACCGACACAGCTACACAACTGGTCGCGGACTTTTCCAATATATACAGATTTTTGTCATCTCGAATGGCGTCAACACGCGCTATTACGCCAACAACCGCAAGCAGAGCTTCAAACAAACGTTCACTTGGAGCGGAATCGACAACACGCCGCTGAACCAGCTTAGCGACTTTGCCGAAGCTTTCCTCGATAAGTGCCACGTCTCGAAGATGATCGCTAAATACACGGTGCTGCATGAGGGCGACAAGCAGCTTATGGTCCTGCGCCCATATCAGTTTTACGCGGTTGAGGCGCTGATAGATCGGGTAAAGAACAGTACCAAGGGCGGCTACGTCTGGCACACGACGGGATCAGGCAAGACGCTGACGAGCTTCAAGGCGTCGCAGATTCTGACCGAAATGCCTGACGTTGCGAAAGTCGTGTTCGTCGTCGATCGCGCCGACCTAGACTACCAGACGACCCGCGAGTTCAATGCCTACAGCGAAGGCAGCGTTGACGGGACTCACAACACCAACACTCTCGTGCGTCAGTTCACCGACGACAGCACGCCGCTGATTGTGACGACCATCCAGAAGTTGAACGTAGCGATATCCAAGGCGCAGTTTCTGGAACGGATGGAACCGCTGCGCGGACGGCGGATCGTGTTCATCTTCGACGAATGCCATCGCTCGCAATTCGGCGAAACGCATAAGCGCATCACCAGCTTTTTCACCAACTTCCAGATGTTCGGCTTCACCGGCACCCCTATCCTTGAGGTCAACGCCAACCGCAGCGAGGCGATTGCCCGGACGACGAAGGATTTGTTCGGCGAATGCCTGCACCGGTACGTTATCACCGATGCAATTCGCGACGAAAACGTCTTGCGATTTTCGGTCGAATATTGGGGCAAATTGCGTCGGCGCGACGGCAGTCTGATTGACGAAAAAGTCGCAGGCATCGACACGAAGGAGTTCTTTGAGAATCCTGATCGCATCGAGGGGGTAGTCGACTGGATCGTCGCCAACCACAGTCGCAAAACCCATGAGCACGATTTCACGGCAATCCTTGCGGTCGGCAGTGTCGATGCGTTGACACAATATTATGAGTTCTTCCGCGCCAAGCGAGAGGCTGGCCTTCACGATTTGCGGGTCGCTACCATCTTCACGTTTGCCGCGAATGAAGACGACAAGGATGCCAACGGGCTTATCGCGGAACCCGAATTCGATATTGCCACCGATACCCCAACCCACCGCCACACCCGCGACAAGCTGGAAAGTTACATCGCGGACTACAACGCGATGTTCGGCACCAGCTTCACAACCCGAGACGGCCAGGGTTTTTACAACTATTACAAGGACATCGGGAAACGCATCAAAGAGCGCGAACGCGAAAGCTTCAACGATAAGGATCGTGTCGATATCCTGTTGGTCGTCGCGATGTTTTTGACCGGCTTCGACGCAAAGAAGGTCAACACACTCTACGTCGATAAAAACCTGAAATATCATGGTCTCATTCAGGCCTATTCTCGAACCAACCGCATCCTCAACGAGGTCAAGTCGCAAGGCAATATCGTCGCGTTTCGCAACCTAAAAAAGGCAACGGATGAAGCCGTAGCTTTATTCGCTGACAAGTATGCCAGCGAAACGATCCTCATCGAACCTTACGAGGATCAAGTTACCAAGTTCAATGATGCGGTTGCTCTGCTACTGGCCATAACCCCAACGGTTGATAGCATAGATGCGCTAGCAGATGAGAATGAGCGCCTGAGATTCGTTCGTGCATTCCGCCAGCTTGCTCGCATCAAAAATGTGTTAGATGTCTTTGCGCAATTCAACTGGGCAGACCTCGCAATTGACTCTCAAACGTTCGATGACTTCAAAAGCAAGTACCTCGATATTCATGATCAAACGCGCAAGCAGGATGAGGGAGATGCTGTCTCGATCATAAACGACATCGATTTTGAACTGGAATTGATCCGGCAGGACAAAATCAATGTCGCCTATATTCTTCAGCTTCTGAACGACGCCAACGCGGCCCCTGGGCAAGCGGCTGACCGAACCAAGCGGATCGCCGACGTTTTGGACATTGTGTCATCGGAACCATCTTTGCGGAGTAAGCGCGAACTGATTGAGAAATTTATTGAGCAAAACATGCCTCAAATTGGCAAGGGCGATAATGTCGAAGCTGTGTTCCGTTCGTACTGGGAAGTTGAGCGCGAAGATGCATTGGACGCGCTTTGCGCTTCAGAGGGAATTGACCGTAAGCAACTCGACCATCTTATTGAGCTGTATAACTTCACAGGACAGGCGCCACCGCGTGAAGACGTAGTAGATGCGTTGACAGTCAAGCCAAGAATTCTTGAGCGTCGGAAAATCATTGATCGGATCATTGATCGAATGACGACCATTATAAAAACCTTTGAAAACGACACGGGCGACATTTGATGGCAGACCGCACGATTTCCAGCGCCGCAAGAAACTCGTCGGCGTTAGTCGCCACCTTGAACAGTGTGAGCGCCGAGCCGATTTCATTGAGCGCGCTCTGGCTGAAGTCGGCGCGCGGGATGTGCTTGAGCCATTTGACAGCACGGCGGTGCGGGCAATCGAACGGTGCCTGCGCTTGGTAGAGATAGGGGCCATCAACCACGCCGATGTTAACCATCCGGTCGGGCTTAGATGGGAAGATGACGATATCGCCGGGTTTCATTTCCACAAGAAAGCGAAAGGGGACACCCGCCGACGTGCGGACCTTGCCCAGCCCAGCATCGGGATAAGCGCGTTCATATTCGGCTTTGAATGCGTCGCGCGTCGGCTTGATGAGGGACAGGTCGCCCATTTCGTGCCAGCCGATTGCGATATAGCCCTGCTCAATCGGAGCAAGTCCGTGATCGCGGCGCATATGAATGCCCCAAGGCGAAGCCTTTGAACCTGCGGATATAGACGAAGCGAGTGCAGAACGGGTTTCCGAACAGGTGGAGGAAACGACCGAGGACTTCATCATCAAGCGCCTGAAGACATCACAGACACCCTATCAATTTGAGCATTTCATCGCGCACTTGCTAAAGTGCATGGGCTATTACTCGCGGGTTACGCAGGCATCGGCGGATGGCGGGGTGGACATAATCGCGCACCGGGACGAACTCGGCTTCGAACCGCCCATCATCAAGGTGCAATGCAAGCAAATTCTGTCCACCATCGGCCGCCCGGATGTGCAAAAGCTGTTCGGCGCGATTGAGCGGGAGGAAAAAGGCCTGTTCGTGACGCTCGGTTCGTTTTCGGCCGATGCACGAACCTTTGAGCAGACCAAGCCGAACTTGCGACTGATCGACGGGGCGGCATTAATCGAATTGATCTACGAGCATTACCACCAGTTTGAGCCGCGCTATCAGATGTTGCTGCCTCTGAAACGCTCATACATCCCCGGCCCTATCGCTTCCGCCAGCGATTGAACCAAGCCGTCCAGCTTTGTTCAGGTGGCCATTCTTCCCCTTCGCGTTTGATACGCACGACCTCTAGCCGGTTGAAACCAGTTCGAACGCCCTCGATCACGACCGAACAATCGACGTGCCGCACGACATGGCGATCCGGCTCAAGCTCCCATTCGCCGCCACCATGAACCGCGAGGATGAAGCGGCGCGGCTCATGGCGCACGATCCCCTCAACCGTATGAAGTGTGCCTAACGGCATTGGTCTGTTTGGCGATGCATAGCCACCTCTCGCTGTAGTCGATAAGTGACATCGATAAGAAAATGGCGGCGCTCTGGCAAAGTGAATTGTAACCGATCGTCTGTAGACTGATTGGCTACATGACGGTCCATGTCGCAGTGATGGATATTCGGGAACGTCTTGCGAGAAACCTGCGCCTGCTACGGCAGGAAAAGGGCTGGTCGCAGGAAGCATTCGCGGACGAGGCCGGATTGCACCGCACCTACATCAGCGACCTTGAACGGGGCGCGCGCAACCCGACTATCACCGTAGTGGACAAGCTAGCTGCGGCCTTGGGTGTAACGCCGGGGCGGCTGCTCGATTAGGGCCAGGGCACCTACCCCAAGCCACAGTATTTCGCTGAATAGCCAGCTTGAGAGGCACGGAGCCGCCTTCCGCAGAGCCGGAGGCTGGGCCTGAGACCGAACGGTTTCGGATGTATGATGCCGTCCGAGATGCAGGAGGAATTCATGGGCGGCATTGGATCGGGTGCGCGGCGATCAACGCATGTTGGCAATGTTGAGGAAGTGCTGGCGCTCGACATTCGCGTTTTGCGGCGGCTGGGCGTCGTTCGCCCCGGCGAATGCATACGCTTCGTGGGATCGACGCCTTCATCCACCTGACGAAGAAGATCGTTCGCTTTTCCTCGTGCGGTTGCCAGTGACATTCGCGGATAAACGCCGAGCTTCATCCGCTTCTGTTTCAGCCCGTATCGGAACTTGATGTAGAAGGTTTTACGGCCCGATCGCTCAACGCGAAGCGTCATTCCCGGGCAGCGTAAATCGTGAAACTCTTGTCGCTTCGGTCCCGCCTTCACGGCTTCGATCGTTTTGTCTGTAAGTGCTTTTTGCATGTGCCATCCTTTCGAATGACACCTCAATAATCATGGAAATCCGGCGATCTCAAAGGAATTCCCGGTGCGCGGAGGACCTGCATCGGGAAAGTTCAGCCCAGCGCGATATGGCTATGCCGCCATGTGACCGGGGGGTGTTTCAGACCAACGTCTCGGGACGACGTTCGGACCAAGTGGCGTGCGACTGTTCTGGGATTTTGCGGTCTCACGAAATCGAATGCCGCCGATCCTCACTCAATATCCACGTTGAGATTGTAGCGCGCGTAACGCCGTTCGCCGGTACGTCTTAGCGCGTTGAGTTCGACTAATTCGGCGAGATCGCGGGTCGTCGTGGCTGATGTCGCATCGGTGATCGTTTGATAGTTGCGAGCACTGAGCCCACCCACGAAGCCGTCCGGCCCTTCGGCGAACATGCGCAGAAGGGCCTTTTCCTGTCTCATATTGATCCGACCGTTCAACCGATCGAACATGCGGGCTTTCTCGATAAGGAATCGGATGCGTGTGATCGTCCGCGCCTGAGCCTCAAGAACGATATTGGCGAACCATTCTAACCAAGCGTCGATCTCGTTTGTCTCGCTCGCGCGATGCAACTCCATGTAATAGGCCTTGCGATGCCGATGGATCGCCTCGGCAAGTGCGGTCAGCGTCGGCGCCTCTAGAGCCTGTGCCAGCGCCTTTTCCGCAATGGCTCGGCCGATACGCCCATTGCCGTCCTCGAACGGATGGATCGATTCAAACCATAGGTGTGCAATCCCTGCCCGTGTGATCGCTGCAAGCGGCGTGGTGCCGTTGGGTGCGCTGTCGTTGAACCACTGAACGAACGCCTGCATCTCTGCCGGTACTTGCTCCGATGATGGCGCTTCATAGTGGACCTGCGGCGCGTGAAGCGGGCCAGACACGATTTGCATCGGATCGGCGTGCGTCCGGTAGGCACCGATGTCTTTGATGTCTCTTCGGCCATGCATCAGCATTTTATGCCAATCGAACAACTGCTGATCGGTCAGCGGCCGGGCGTAGCTCTGGTACAAGTCCACCATGAGCTCAGCGGCGCCAGCCTCTGCCGCATTGGCCCGGCGCTCCGGGGCAGCGAAGCCGAGTTGCTTTGCGACCGACGACTGCACGCTGGCACGGTCGAGCACTTCACCCTCGATCGCGGAGCTATCGACCGTTTCCTGCGAGATGATCTCGATCGTTAAGCCGCGCTGGGCCTCGCCATCGAGATGATGCATGGTGCCGACGACAACACCGGCCCCTTTAAGGAACTGCGTTTCCGCCGAGCGCAAACGCGCCGCATCATATCGGAAATTTGGCCATTCCGGCCGTTGCCAGTTCCAGCGCATGATCGATCAGCCACCTTTCTATCGATCACAATATCGGCATAAATTGATTTATAAAACATCTTTCTATCGATCATGAGTCTGCGTGAGATTTAGCCGCCCGAGCGCGTGGGATTTACCCTGACTTCGAACGCACACCGCGATACGACATTGCTGACCGCTCGAGCCTTTTCCGCTCGCGGGGCCTATCCTCCTTCGCTCTGATACCCGGAAAAACGACGATCTTCCGCTGGGGTCCCAAGGGGGTATCGGACGACTAAAATTGAATGCTCGGACGTGAGACGATATGCTCGGAAATCAGCAGGTCCAAGATACGGTTTCGTGCGCTCCGTGGGTCACAATGACGCAAAATGAATAGCAATAACAAGAGCTTAAGCCACGCTCTTAATCAGCGGGTCCTAGGTTCGAGCCCTAAAAAAAAGTGCGTCCACCATTTTCTTCCAGAAAAAACCACTTAGCGCAAGTCTAGCGCGTCAGTGCCGGCCGGCGCCGCGCGCCTTCTAGCGTATTTCTAACCGCGTCCTCACCGCTCATCGATCGGAGTTCATGAGCACGCCTCGGCTAGTTCTGGCTGTGGTCGCTCGTTCCACAGTGCGGCGGTGCTCAGAACTGAGCCCCGCGCAACCCGATGCTGCTACCGGCGGGTTCACCGTCAGCGAGCATACCCGAATATGAATGGGGCGATACGCAAGGACTCAAGACCATGTCGATCAGGACCATGTTACGCGGATTGCGATAATCCAGGTCATTTCTTATGATTGCTGGCGGGTAGCGGCCGGTCGGCTTGCGAGCCAGCGGTGAAGCGGCCCTGGTTTGATATCCGACGGATTTCGCCCTGTTCGCGGTCGCATCGTTCGAATGAACAACCACGGTGCCGGATATCGAAAATCGGCTCGTCCGTCACAAATTTGTCCGAGAACTGGTCCATACCAGTTTGAGATCAGCCATCCGGCTGCGATCGTCTTCATCTCGGGACCATGTTCGTGCGCCGCTTCACCTCTTTGATCGCGCGATGGCCCGCGCCGCTCTTTGCGACTTTCGCCGGGCTTGCCGGTTTTTTCGCCTATTTTTCGATGTATGCGTTCCGCAAGCCCTTTGCCGCGGCGACCTATGTCGACGTTGCGGGATGGAGCATCGCGGTCGATTACAAGACGGCGCTCCTGATCGCCCAAGTTTGCGGTTATGCGCTGTCGAAGATGATCGGCATCCGGGTCATCGCCGAAATCGGCCGCAAGGGACGCGCCATCGCCATCGTCGGGCTGATCGGCATGTCGTGGCTGGCGCTCATCCTCTTCGCGCTGCTGCCCGCGCCGTGGAACGTCGCCTGCCTGTTTCTGAATGGCCTGCCGCTCGGCATGATCTGGGGCCTTGTGTTCAGCTATCTTGAGGGACGGCGAACGTCGGAGGTGATGGGCGCATTATTATGTGCCAGCTTCATCCTTTCTTCCGGGGTCGTGAAGAGTGTTGCCGTCCTGCTCATGCAGGCGGGCGTCAGCGACGTCTGGATGCCCGCGGCCACCGGCGGCCTGTTCATCCCGCTGTTGCTGATATCGGTCTGGGCGCTCGAAATGCTGCCCCCGCCCGACCGGCGCGACGAGGCGGAGCGTGCGGTTCGCAAGCCGATGTTGCGGGCGGACCGTGCCGCCTTCCTGCGCGATCACGGCATGGCGATGCTCCTCCTCGTACTGGGATATGTGCTGCTGACCGCGCTGCGCGATTTCCGCGACAATTTCGCGGCAGAGATCTGGATCGGGCTCGGCTTTGGCGGCGAAGCATCGGTGTTTTCCCAGAGCGAGATTCCGGTGGCGGTTATTGCCCTGGCCGCGCTCGGATCGCTGATGCTGGTGCGCGACAATCTGCGCGCGCTGCTCGCGATGCATGGCATCATCATCATCGGCGCGCTGTTGCTCGGGCTTTCGACGCTGGCCTTCCAGGCGCACTGGCTGACGCCGCTCGACTGGATGATCCTGACCGGCGCCGGACTGTACCTCGCCTACACGCCGTTCAATGCGATGCTGTTCGACCGGATGATCGCCGCGATCGGGAAAGCGGGCAATGCGGGTTTTCTGATCTATATCGCCGATGCGTCCGGTTACGCCGGCAGCGTTGCGCTGCTCCTCTATCGCAGCATCGCCGCCCCGGCGATGGACTGGCTGGGCTTCTATATCCTCTGTGCCTATGCCACCGCGGTCATCGTTGGCCTGTTGACGATCTGCTCGGCGCTCTCCTTCGTTCGAAAGGGGCGCCGCGGCACCGCCATCGCCGGAAGCTGAGGATCCGTCAGTCCGTCAGCACCGGACGACGAGGTCGACATGGACGCGAATCGCGTCGTGCCGCCAATATTCCTGGTCATATTCGACGACCCGCCCGCTGGTGTCGAAGCTGGTGCGGACGACGAGCAGTCCCGGTGTTCCCGATTTGACGCCCAGTGCATCCGCCGCCTCGCGGGTCAGCGCACAGGGGCGCATGTCGACCCGGTTGCGCGCCACCGTCACGTTGTAATGCGTCGTCAATATGTGCGTCAGCGACCCGTCGAGCGAATGCGAAAGCAGCCCGGGCGCGAGCGCGGGATCGACGGTAATCCGTTCGACCAGCACCGGGCGTCCGTCGATCGAACGCAGCCGCGTGATCAGGTGGAGCGGGGTCCCCGGCGCGACGCGGAAGATATCCGCGACCGCCGAGCTGGCCGGCAGGTTTTCCTTGCCGATCGTCGATGTCGCCGGCGTCCTGCCCTGTTCGGCGACATAGGTCATGAACCCCGCCCAGCGCGTCGGGTCATAGGTGACCGCGGGCGGCGACACGTACCAGCCGCTGCGGTCGCGGCGATAGATCAGTCCTTCGGCTTCAAGCTGGAACAATGCTTCGCGGATCGTGCCGCGCGCGGCGCCCGACCCCGTCTGCAATTGCCTTTCGGACGGCAGTTTCGCGCCCGGCTCCAGCTTGCCCATCTCGATGCTGAGCGCGATCTGGTTGCGGATCGCGAGATATTGCGGACCGTCTGCCGCATCCGCCGTGCTGGTCCAGGAAGTGAAGTCGGCTGTTTTTGGCATCATACGCCTGATCGGAGGAGAGGAGGAACGGAAAGCGGAGGAAGGCGGCTTGGCCATGTCATGACAGGCCCTGCCCGCGCCGGTCAAGAAGCAGGAAAGGCGCGGGACGGCCGATCCGTCCCGCGCCCCCTCGCGTCAACGCCCGTCGGTCAGAAGATATAGCTCGCGCGCAACAGGACCGTACGGCCCGGCTCCATATAATCCTTCATGTAGGACGGATTGTCGCCCTTCGTCGTGTAATATTTATAATCGTTGAGCAGGTTCGAAACGTCGAGGTCGACCGCGAACTGGCTGGTGAAATTATAGCGCGTGTGCAGGTCGAGGCTCCGGTTCGGCTGGACCCATTTGTCGACGGCATTGTCGCGGAGCGATTCGATGAACTTGCCGCGGTAATTATACGACAGCTTCGCCTCGATCCCGTATTTCTGGTAGGTCAGCGATGCATTGTAGAGCAGGTGCGGGGTGTTGATGAACCGGATCTTGTCGCCGTTGCGATACGGCTGCCCGGTCGATGCCGCGCTCTTCTGCACCGTCACATTGCCCTCGAAACCAAAGCCGTCGAAGGGCGCGGGCAGGCCTTGGAAATTCTTGATCAGGTTCAGTTCGACGCCATAGATTTCGGCGGTTTCGCCATTTTGCGGCTGCGATATCTCGATCCGCCCGCTCTGGGTGTCGGCGTTCACCTGGCTGCCGTTGGTGAAGATGAAATTCTTGATATGCTTGTAGTAGAGGCCGGCCGAAACCATGCTGCTGCCGTCGATATAATATTCGGCGGAGATATCGGCGTTGATCGATTTGGCCGGCTTCAGATCGGGATTGCCTTGGCTGATCGCGATGATCTCGCCCGTACCGGGTTCGCGGGTGATCGACTGCCCCGCCGACAGATAGCCATATTCGGGCGGCGAATAGCCGGTCCAGATCGCGGCGCGATAGACCTGGCGATCGTCGGGACGATAGATGGCGGTGACGCTCGGCAGGAAGACGTTGTAACCGCGATCGGTCGTGCCGAACCCGCTGTCGTCGCCATCGTCGATCCAGAACTCGTTATGCGTCTCGCGCCGTTCGAACCGCATCCCGGCGATCGCCTGCAGCGGGCCGGTGCTGAAATGGGCGAGCGCATAGGCGGCATAGACTTTTTCGGTGCTCTTCTTGTCGTCCTCGAGCAGGTCGGTCTCGGACGGAGCCCCCGATCCGTCGGCCGCCGCGGCGCGGATGGCGGCTTCGACCGCGTCGCGGTCGAACACGTCGCCATAATAATATTGGCCGCGCAGGATGCTGCCGACTTCCTTGTCGATCAAACCCGAATCGGCCATATTCCGGTCGGCGTTGAGCAGGTCGCCTTCCCAGATCGGGGTGTAGTTATATTTGCGTCGCGACTGGGTGAACTTCGCGCCGAACTTCACATAATCGAGCACCCCGTCCATATCGTAGCGCGCGTCGAGCCGCGCCGCGATCCGGCTGTCGGTCTGTTTGTCGCGGCTCCATTCGGCGCCGTCGAACACCAGCAGGCTCGAATCGCGCTCGACCGACTGGGCATAGTCGGGCAGCCCGGCGTGCGGGAAACGCGGATCGTTCGACACCCAGTCGATTCCCGTCTGCGGCGTCACGCAAACCGGATCCTCGCCGCAGGCATAGGCGACTTCGAAGCTACCCGGCGACGAGCGTTCGCCGCCGCTGAAGCTGACGTCATAGTCGAGCTTCAGCCGCCCGAACTGGCTGCTGCCGCCGAAGTTGATCGTCGCGAGCGTCTGGTTGCGGTCGATCGTTTCGAAGTTGCGCGCGAACTCGAAATTGCGCGGATCCCACACGCCCGACCGCCCGTTCAGCGACCACAGACCGCTGCCGTCGCGGTCGGCGTCGGTGATCACGCCGTCGCCGTCGGCGTCGACGATCTGGCCGACGGTATAGCCATAGATGGCGCCGCGATTGTCGCGGCCGGTGATCATGTCCTCGGGCTGCTCCAGCCCCGTGTCGTCTTCGTCGACCTGGGTAAAGCGCGGCGTGTCGATATTATTATAGTCGGTAAGGTCGTTGGTCCCGCGCAGCTTCTGCTTCGAATATTGGCCGCGCAGATAAAGCTGGGTCGTATCGCCGCGGAAATCGAGCGAGAAATTGCCGCCATAGCGGGTCTGCTTCAACCGCCGGTAATCGAGGTCGATGCCCGGCAGGTGCATGTTGCGCTCGTCGATCGGCTCCTCCGAATCCTTGCGCCACTTATACGGCTCCCACTCGCCGTCATTTTCGGTTTCCTGGCCGTTGCCGTGCGACACGCCATAGTTCAGCGAGACAAAGGCGCCGAAGCGATCGTCGGCGAACCGCGTGCCGAAGTCGGCCTGCGCCTGATAGGTCGACGACGCCTCGTCGGCCTTGCGCGCCTGTTCGTTGAAGCCGCCGGTAGCATAGAGCCGGACGATCGTCCGGTCCTTGAAATCGAATGCGGTCGGGGTACGGAAATCGATCGTACCGCCGATCGCATCGCCGTCCTGGTCGGGGGTCAGCGTCTTGGTCACGCGGATCGCCGCCAGCCCGTTGGGCGGCAGGACGTTCAGCGACACGTCGCGGCTGTCGGGGTCGGTCTGTGCCACGCGGACGCCGTTGATGCTGACCGCATTATAGGTTCCCGACAGGCCGCGGACCGCGACATATTCGCCCTCGCCCGTGTCCTGGTTGACGATCACCGACACCCCGGGAACGCGGCCCAGCGCATCGGCGACATTGGCGTCGGGAAGCTTGCCCAGATCGTCCGCCGAAATGACGTCGACGATATTGTCGGCCTTGCGCTTCTCGTCGATCGCCACCGCGGTGCTGAGCCGCTGACCGTAGACGTGAATCGTGTCGGGCGCGTCGGCATCGGCCGAATCGACCGCCGCAGCGGCGGCTTCATCGACTTCAGCGGCACGCGCAGCGCACGTAAGGGTGATAGCGAGCGAGGCTGCCGACAGCATGAGGAACGTTCGGCGGCGATCTGCCCGATGATAAGTGGCCATAGGAAAATCCCCAATAATCCAGTGTGATGATCTTCCCGAACGCGATCGATCGGGACGGTTCGCGGGCAAGCCTCCTCCGTTCCGCGAGAAGATCGTCATCGCGGTCCGCAGGTGGCGTCGATTCGCTTCAATATTTTGACGCCCTTTTGGGCTTGCCCATTATTTGGTATAAACCAGTTTGCGATGACAGGCGCGTGACAGGCGTCCGGACAAGGAATTTTTTGCGCGAAAAAACATTCAAGCATTTAAATATAAATGATATTATTTCGCGATCAGCAGCGATTCCAACACATCGCGATAGCTTTCCAGACCCGGCACGTCCCAATCGAGCCGCTTCCCCATATCGTCATAACGGCGCAGCCTTATGGCTTCGGCGGAATAGGGACGCGCCGCAAAAGCCGCCGTCTCCGCGGCCGAATAGACCCCGCCCTGAAGCGCGAGGCTGATCTTCGAAGCCCTGCTCAGCCCCTTGAGATAGCCGGGCTCCACCGCGCATAAATAGCGTTTGGCATCGACGTGAAGGCGCACCGGTTCGACGACCTCGGCCGGGAAATAGGATGCCAGGAACGCGGCGCCGCTGACTTCATGGCGCGCATCGATCCCGCGCTTTTCCGCCGCATTTCCCGCGTCGTCCATGAATTGCCCGATGTCGTGCAACAGCGCCGCGGCGACCAGGCTATCGGGTGCACCGTCTTCGCGCGCGCAATGGGCCGCCTGCAGGATATGCGCAAGCTGGGTGACGTCCTCGCCGTAACTCAACGCACCCAGGCTGTTGAACATGGAAAAAATGTCATCGATCACTGCCAAAGTCATTGCATCTCCTGTCACGTCCGGGCCGGACGAACCTTGTCGTCAATCTGTAGTCTTTTTGGACTATACCAGATTTATGACGCCACGGCGACAGGACGGAATGGGAGCTTCGATGATGCGCGGTACGGACAGAAGGCGTTTCTTGCAGATGGCGGCGGGCGGCGGGGCGGCGATCGCCCTCCTCCCCCACCTGATCGAACGCGCGATGGCGATCCCGGCGAACAATGCCACCGGGACGATCATGGACGTCGAACATATCGTCGTCTTCATGCAGGAAAACCGCTCGTTCGATCATTATTTCGGCATGCTCGACGGCGTGCGCGGCTTCGGCGACCCGCGGCCCGTACCGATCCCGGGCGGGCGGACGATCTGGGCGCAGCCGAGCGACGAACATCCCGACGGCTATGTCCTTCCCTATCATGGCGATTCGAAAAGCAGCCAGTCGTTCACCGTCGACGGGTCGGCGCAGGGGCATCAGGCCAACCTCACCATCTTCAACCGCGGGCGGTGCGACGGCTGGGGCGCGACGCGCGAACTACACAAGCGGATGCTGCATTACGGGCCGTCGGACCTGCCCTTCTATTATGCGCTCGCCAACGCCTTCACCATCTGTGACGCCTATCACTGCTCGACCCTGACCCAGACCTATCCCAACCGCCTGCACCTGTTCAGCGGCTGCAACGGCGGCGGGACGGTCGGCGGCGATCCCGAAATGACCAATTATGGCGAGGATGAAACGCCCAGCGCCGACATGGCGACCGACCTGCCGTTGCGCCCCGACGCCTTTCGCTGGACGACCTATGCCGAACGGCTGCAGGAAGCGGGGGTCAGCTGGAAAGTCTATCAGGAGTACGACAATTACGGCGACAACCTGCTGTCGATCTTCCCGGCCTTTCGCCCCTGCGACCGTGGATCGGACCTGTATCGCCGCGGCCGGTCATGGGTCAGCGAACACAAGACCGGCGCCGACCGCACGCGCTCGGACGGCGAACAGCTGGTCGCGGCGTTTCGCGCGGACCTCGCCGCCGGCACGCTCCCCCAGGTGTCGTGGATCGTCACCGCCGAAGACCTGTCCGAACATCCCGAGGCCGAACCGTCGAAGGGCGAACATGTCGCGGCGAAGCTGATCGAGGCGCTGGTCGACCATCCCGAGATGTTCGCGCGCACCGTCTTCATCGTCAACTATGACGAAAGCGGCGGCTTCTACGATCATATGCCCTCGCCCGTCCCGCCGATGGAGGCGGCACAGGGGTACAGCACCGTCCCGGTCGATGGCGAGATCAAGGATTATGGCGCGGCCGCGGTCGCCAACCCCGGCCGCCACCCGATCGGGCTCGGCGTTCGCGTGCCCGCGATCATCGTCTCGCCGTGGAGCCGCGGCGGCTTCGTCTGCTCCGAGCTGTTCGACCACACCTCGGTCCTGCAATTCATGGAACGGCGTTTCGGGGTGGGCGAACCCAATATCAGCGCGTGGCGCCGCGCGGTCTGCGGCGACCTGACCTCGGCCTTCGATTTCACCGACCCCAACCGCGGCTGGGCGGCGCTCATGCTGCCCGGCACCGATGACTTCCTCGAACGGGTTGCCCGATCAAAAACCGGCTCGGCCAACGTCATCCCCGCCGTTCAGAAGCCCACCGCGCAAATGCCGGGCCAGCGCCGCGCGCGACCGCTTCCCTATGAGCTCGATATTTCAGGGCAGATTACGCTGGAAGGCCGGTTCCGGTTGAAGATGGTCAATCGTGGACGATCGGGCGCGGCACTGACGGTCTATGACAACAGCCATCATGCGTCGCCTTGGCACTACACGATCGGAGTCAATGCCAGTCACGAAAGCGAAGCTTGGCATGAAGCAGACGGTGCACCCGACGGCTATGATCTGACGCTGACGGGCCCCGATGGATTATACCGGCGATATGCCGGGGCGTTCGTCGGGAGACTGCGCATCGAAGCGTCCCTGATGCATCTTCCCGCCAAAGATGCGGTCGAACTGCAATTCGTGAATGGCAGCGACCAACCCGTCATCTTCGAAGTCGATTTCGACGATGCCTATTCGGCGAAGAGCGGCCGTTCGCGCAAGATCAGGGTCCCGGCCGAAACGAGCCGGAACGAACGCTGGCACCTCGCCCGCCATGACAATTGGTACGACCTGGCCGTCCGCACCCCGCACGATCCGAAATTCCTCCGCCGCTTTGCAGGCAAGGTCGAGACCGGCCGGCCCGGCCGCACCGACCCCGCCATCGGTAAAATGCGGATATGATCGAAATCGCAGGATTCCGGTAGCTTAGCCTATTATCGAATCCGGTCCGGCAACGTTGAAGCCACTGATGGAACCAACGACCCGACGCTTATGGATTGATGAACGAAGGGCGACCTCGCTCGACTTGCCCGATCGAATTGCGTTCCAATCGCCGAAAGCCGGCGAACAGTTGGCGCCTGGTGACGGATGGGAAATCCGGTGCCGATCCCGGGATCGGCGGCGATTCAACGCTGCCGATCCCATCGAGGCCGCTTCAGACGGCGAGGCCGAGTTCTCCGGCAAGAAAAGCGAGCACCTCGGCAGACTGGTGCCGTCGCTGATCCTTTCCGACCGCGCCGTGCCCCGCTTCGGCGCGGACGCGCAGCAAGGTCGGCAAGTCGCTGCCCGACGCCTGCTGGAGGCGAGCGGCCAGCTTGCGGCCATGCCAGGCGGGGCAGCGCGGATCATTGCCGCCGCAGTCGATCAGCATGGCGGGATAAGCGACGCCGTCCCGCACATTCTGATAGGGTGACCAGGCGTAGAGACTTGCCGCCGTTTCGGGATCGGCCGGGTCGCCATAGTCCAGCGTGGACACCATCGTGACCGGATCACGAACGCGCGCCAGCAGGTCGCTGATCGGCACCTGCGGTACACTGGCACGGAACAGGTCGGGGCGCTGGACGGCCACAACGGCCGCCATGACGCCACCGTTCGACCCGCCGATCACCCCCAGACGGCCGGGCGTGGCGATGCCGTGCGCAATCAGATCCTCGGCAACCGCGAAGACATCGTTGAAGCTGTTCTGCTTGTTTTTCAGCCGGCCCTGCTCCCACCAGGTCGCCCCATATTCGCCGCCGCCGCGCAGTTGGGCGAGCGCGAGCACCCCGCCCGCTTCGATCCACGCCGCCCACTGGGCGCCCAGCCACCCCGGCAACATCGCGACGTTGAAGCCGCCATAGCCGTGGATCACCGTCGGCGGCCGGGTCGACAGATCAAGGTCGCTGCGCGCCACGACCTGATAGCTGATGCTTGCCCCATCGGCGCTTTTGCCAACGCGATCGACCACCTGAACGTCGAGTTGCCACGACGGCTCGCCGAGCGCCGTCAGCTTGCGCGTCGCGACGTCCGCGATGCAAAGCACCGGGGCTGTCGCAAAGGTCGAGAAGGCGAAAATCACCCGGCCATCCTCTGCGCGCAACACGGGGTCGATCATATTGAACAACACGGCAAGGTTGCTGAAACTGTTGACAACGCCGCGTCCGGGCAGCTCGATTTCACCTTCGAAATCGCCGTCCTTTCCAAACACGCGAAGGCGGGCGTAATTCTGGACCAGATCGAGCACAAGGGCGCGTCCCCCGGTTATCAGGACCACGCCGGGCACGTTGTCCGAGGCGGGCACGATTTCCTTCCACGTCTCGCGCCGGTCCGGCGTCGCCAGAGGGATGGAGACGACGCGTCCGCGTGAGGCACCGTCGTCGATGACGGCAATGAAATTGCTCTCCAGAACATCGCCGCGGAAAATCCCCGGCACATCCTTCAGGAACGGCTGCCAAACACCGTCACCCTGAAGATCGAGAATATAATCGGGCCGCGGCGCGAGATGGTCAACGAAGGCCAGCAGATAGCGGCCGTCGGCCGATACGACAGGCCGAACGACCGGATGATTGAATTCGACGGGCTCGACCGTCGGCTGCTCCGGGGCGTCGAGGACAAATCGAAACAATTTTGCAACGGCGGAAGCGGGATCGAGGACCGAATAGACGATCGCGCTGCTACCCGGCAGCCAGGCGAAGAAAAGCGGCTGCTTCTGCGGCAGACCGTCCACCAGTACCGCGCCCGTATCGACGTCGATGATCTGGCAGTGCGGCTCTTCACGGCCTCCCGCAGCCCAACCGAAGATCGCCTTGCGCCCATCGGGAGACGGAATGAAGGTGCTGAGTTGCAAGGGTTCACCCGTCTGCATGGCATTCAGGTCGACGACCCGCCGGCCCGCTCCGGTCGGACTTTCGGACAGTTCGACCACGGCGAGATTCTGGCCTTCCGGCACATATTTTCTGAACCAGCGCCCCCCGGCAAAGATAGGAACCGTCGGGTCTTCCTTCGCTCCGATCACCGCCAACCGGTCGGAAAAGGCGCCGAAGCCGGGAAGGCCGACGAGATGCGCCTGCGTCAGCGCATCCTGGGCGGCCTGCCACGCCGTCACGGCGGGGTCGGCATCCTCTTCCAGCCAGCGGAAAGGGTCCTGATAGCTTATGCCCCCAAATTCGACCGTCTCCGGGCGCGGCTCCACCTGAGGGTATTTTGGTCGGGCGCCCTGTGCGGCGGGAAGTGTCTCGGTCATGTCGTTCTTTCCTCTGTCCGGCCTGGGAGAGCATCCGCCCTCCCATCGAGCCCGCCGGTGTGCACGCGTCCGGTGCGCCTCCGACGGCTTTGACTAGCCGCAACGCTGGACCGATTTCATAGTCCAGCGTACAGAAGTGTTCGCTAATCGTCTAAACCGACGATGCGAAGGAGGATGCCGTGCATCGATCGGACCATGAGCAGGCGGGATACCGGACGCACGGGCGCCAGACTCCGCCGGTATCCGAACTGATGGAGGGCGCGGCCGATGCCGGGCGTTTGCGCCGCTTCGCAGCGATCGAACATTTTCTTCCGGTTACCCTGCCCTACGCGTCGAGCACCTATGCACTCGACGCCGGGGACGAAATTCCGTCACAGGTGGAAACGCTCGTCCCCCTTGGCGACCCCCGCCATTACCGGGTGAACCCGGCCAAAAGCTGGGCCGTCGGCTATTCCGAATTCTGCGGGCTCGCCGACGGGCTGTTCGTGCAATTGGCGCGCACCACTTTTGCAGCGCCATGCGCAACGTCGATGGCCGCGCCGAACATGCTGCGCGTTCGTATCGCCAGCGACGGCGATTATGAATATGCGACGCCAGACGGCCAGAGGATAGATATCAGGGGCGCGGGAGCCTCGATCATCATCGAGCCGCCCGGAATGGCGCCCGCCGAAGCGGCGTTTCGAGGCCGCAACGATGGCGTTACCATTGTCGTCCACCGCAATATTCTGAAGCGCCTTTACGCGCAGGGCACGGAAGAACTGCCGGCCGAAGTGCAGGACTTCATCGCGGGCAATCTGCGGCGCAGCGTCGCGCGAAGGTTGCCGCTGGTGCGCGGGCTTCAGCGCTGCCTGGAAGACATGTATGCCTGCGACCTCGAAGGGGCGAGCCGGCGGCTGTTTCTGAAATCCAAGGCGATCGAGATCCTCTGCCACGCCTTTCAGGCGCTTGCGCAGGATGAGCGGCTGCGCCAGCCGCCGACCTCGGCGCTCACGACGCGCAGCGTGATCGAGGCGCAGCGTCTGCTGACCGAGAATTTCGTGACGCCGCCGTCGCTTGAAGACCTGGCGCAGCAGGTCGGCATGAGCCGGAGCAACCTTTGCCTCAGCTTCCGGCAGATCGCCGGGCAGACGGTTTACGACTTTATCACCGACAGGCGAATGGAGCATGCATTGGCGCTGTTGCAACAGCGCGAGACGTCGATCACGCAGATCGCTTACGCGGTGGGCTATAGCCACCCCTCCAGCTTCTCCATGGCCGTGCAGCGCCGTTTCGGCGCTTCGCCGAGCGAATTGCGCCGGCGCAGCTTACCGGTGATCTGAGGTCCGGTTCAAACCCGGCTCAAGGGATCGGCAGCTCGCTGTCCGGTTTTCCAGCATCCACCATGCCATCGATCAGGTTGATGGTGCGCAAGCGCTCATCGAGATCGGGGCGGCTTGCGATCCGCTTCAGCAGATCCTCTTCTCTCGCCGCCCGACGCATCAGCGCGATCGCTTCCGCCTGCGACAATATTTCGAACCGAAGCGGTGCGCCGGCCGGAAGCTGCGCGATCCGGTCGATGTCGATCTCCACCACCACCGCGATCTTCGGATAGCCGCCGATCGTCTGGTGATCCGCGAGGAGCAGCGTCAGCTGGCCCGCGCCATCCACCTGCAGCGCGCCGCGCACCGCAGGCTCGCTCGGCATATCGAGCGAGAGCGGCGGCAACGCCGGACCCTCGAACTTGCGGCCCATGCGGTCGAACGCCGCACCGGCGTGGAAGGTCGTATTCGCCAGATGCTCCAGCGATGCGGGCGCGAAGAAGCGCTCCTGCGGTCCGAGCACGATCCGCGCCGTCTCGATCGGCGAAGCTGCGATCGCGGGCAGCGGGCCTGGCCTCTGTCCCCCGGTGCGCACATCCTCGACGACAATGGCGGCCCCCGGGCGCAATATGCCGCCGCCGAGCCCGGACAGCGCATGGGTGGCCTGGCTGCCCAGCCAAACATCGGTGTCGATCCGGCCGGAAAAGGCAAGATAGGCCCAATTGCCCGCGGCGCCGCCCTTGATCCGCAGCCTCTGCCCCGGCTCAAGCCGCTCGACGAGCCAGCCGCCGAGCGATCTGCCATCGATCTCGGCGGTGAAATCGCCGCCGCAAAGCGCAAAAGCGAGCGCCTCGCCGGCGCAGCGCAAGGCAATGCCACCCGCCGATATCTCGAGCAGCGCCGCACCCGGCGCGTTGCCGAGCGCCGCATTGGCGGCCGCGAAGGCGAACCGGTCGACCGGCCCCGATGCGGGAACGCCGAACCGCATGTGGCCGCGGCGCCCGCCATCCTGCACGCTGGTCAGCGGCCCCGCATTCTCGATGTGGAGGCTGGCCGTCATCTCAATTGTCCGGCGCGACCGGGTCCACCCGCTCGAACCGGATGCGGTCACCGGGGTCGAACCGGAACGGACGCTCGCCAAGCGGATCGAGCACGCGCAACGACGTCCGGCCGATGACCCACCAGCCCGTCGGCATCGGCAGGGTGGTAATCAGGCATTGCGCGCCCGCGACGATGATGCTGCCGACCGGATGGCCGCGCTCCGCGCTCCCCTTGCGCGGCAGCTGCAGCGCTTCCGGCACGCCGCCGAGATAGGCGTAGCCGGGCGCGAAGCCGTACATGTAGCAGCGATAGTCGCCGGCAAGATGCGCCGCGATCACCTGATCGATGGTGAGGCCGGTGCGCCCGGCGACCGCCGGCAGGTCCGGCCCGTCATAACATATGGGGACGATATGCTCGCATGCCTGCCCCTGCGGTGCGGGCAGTGTTCGCGCAAGGTGCAGCGCCTCTGCCGCGAGCGCCGCGCCATCGGTGACCAGAGGATCGAAGGTCATAAGCAGCGAGGCATAGGACGGCACCGTCTCGACGAGCCCCGCCGGTGCCGCCGCCGCCAGCGTTCGGTCGAGCGCGATCACCTGCGCATTGATCCCGGCATCGATCCGGTCTCCGAGTTCGACGAGCAGCGCCGCCGCACCGACCGGCCTGACCAAGGGGAAGCCGGTGCTCACCCCAGAAACGGCGCGACCTCGACCCCGTCCGCGGCAAAGGCCGCGCGGATCGAGCGCGCCATTGCAAGCGCCTCGGGGCTGTCGCCATGGACGCAAACCGAATGGGCATCGAGCGGCACCTCGCCGCCATCGACGGTCGGCATCCGCCCGGTCGCCAGGAAGCGCAAGAGCCGGGCCACCGCTGCGTCGGGGTCGTGGATCATCGCGCCGGGCTGGCCGCGCGGCACCAGATTGCCCTGGGGTGTATATCCGCGGTCAGCAAATATTTCGCTGAACACGATCAGGCCCGCTTCACGCGCGACGCGTTCGAGCATGGTGCCCGAGATGGCAAGGATCGCAAGGCTGCCGTCGACCGCGGCGACGGACCGGATGATCGCCTCCGCCACCGGCCTGTCCTCGGTCGCGAAATTGCCGAGCGCGCCATGCGGCTTGACATAGGATATCGGGTGCCCGGCGAGCGCCCCCACCGCGACCAGCGCGCCGATCTGCGCAGCGACGAAGCGCTCGACCTCCGCGGGCGTGAACGGCAACCGCCGTCGGCCGAACCCTTCCTTGTCGGGATAACTCGGATGCGCGCCGACCACGACGCCGCGCGCCGCGGCGAGCGCCAGCGTGCGGTACATCGTCTCGGGATCGCTTGCATGTCCGCCGCAAGCGACATTGGCGCTGGTGACGATGGCCAGCATCGCCTCGTCGTCGCCCATCAGCCACGGGCCAAAGCCTTCGCCGAGATCCGAATTGAGGTCGATCGATCGCATTCCGATCTCCTCAGCCGCCGGCCGCGCGGCGGATTTCCAGCACAACGCCCGCGCGATCGGCGTTGTCGAAATAGGTGAAGCCGCTGCGGTCGGGCCGGCGGCCACGCATCAGGACCGGGACCCCGGCATCGCGCGCGGCGGCTTCGGCGGCGTCGCAATCGTCGACGGTAAAGCCGAGGTGAAACACGCCCTCGCCTTTCTCTTCGAGAAAGCGCCGCTGCGGACAATCCACCTCTGGCGGCTGGCACAGCTGGATCTGCATATTGTCGATATCGCAGAAGCGGTATTTCATGCCGAGGAACCCCTCGCGGCTCGGCACATCGAGTTCGGTATACTGGTCGAGCGGCGGATAATCGTGCCACGGCCCGATCCCGACGCCCTCATAATAGGCTTCGGCGGCATCGATATCGTGCACGACGATGCAGACATGGTGGAGGCGGCGGAAGACCGGCAGCGCAAGCGTCACTGCTCCGGCTCCGGCATCACATAGTTGAGGATCATCCGCCCGCCGTCGGGATAGAGGGTCTGGCCGGTCATATAGGACGCGTCGTCGCTGGCGAGGAACGACGCGACCGCCGCCACCTCGCTTGCTTCGCCCAGCCGCCCGGCCGGCGTGCGCGAGAGGATCATCTTCCCCTGCGCCTCGTTGGTCAAAAAGCCCATTTTGAGCATTTCGGTCGCGATCGTGCCGGGGCCGATGCCGACCACCCGGATGCCGTGCGGCGCCAAGGCGACCGCGGCGGTACCGGTCACCTGGTTGAGCCCGCCCTTGGAGATCGCATAGGTCGCCACGCTGGGGTTCGCCATGCGCGAGTTGATCGACGACATGTTGATGATCACGCCGCCGCGCCCCTGCGCGATCATCGCCTTCGCCGCCGCCTGCACCCCGAAGAAGGCGCCGCGCAGGTTGATGGCCATCACCGTATCGAAATCGGCTTCGGTGATCGTCAGGAAATCCTGGGTCAGAGCGATGCCGGCATTGTTGAGCATGATGTCGATCGAGCCGAACTTGGCGCCCGCGAAGTCGACCAGCTTCTGGATCTCCTCGACCACGCTGACGTCGGCGACGAACGCCGCGACGTCATGGCCTTCGCCCGCCAGCTGCGCCACGGCCTCATCCAGCCCTTCCGCATTGACGTCCGACAGCACCACCCGGGCACCGTCTTCCGCGAAGCGGCGGGCACAGGCCAATCCGATCCCCCGCGCCGCGCCGGTGACGACCGCCACCCTGTTCTTCAACCGCATGCCATTCCTCCTAATAGATCGCGCTTTCGGGCATCGGCCGCCCGGCGATGATCCGTTCGATACCGAGCGGCGCAAGATCGATCGAGCGATAAGCGCCGTGCACGACCAGTTCGGCGACGCCCCGCGCAACGCCGGGTGCATGCATCACCCCATGCCCCGAAAAGCCCGTGGCGAGGATGTAATTTTCGGCCTCGGGCGCAAAGCCGACAATGCCGTTGTGATCGAACAGGCACATCTCGTAATGGCCCGCCCAGGCGGATTGCACCCGTAATTCTTCGAGCGCCGGCACGCGCGCGGCAAGGATCGGCCACAGCGCCTCCTCGAACAGCGCATGATCGGGCTCGAAATCGCCATCGGCGTCGGGGTCGCAATCGTCGAGCGGAGCGATGCCGGCGATGAAGCCGTCGCGCTCGGGCCGCATCCACGCCCCCGAGACGTCGAACAGCATCGGCATCCGCTCGCTATCGAGCGGCGCCTTGATATGGAACACGGTGCGCTTGCGCGCGCGCACCGGCAAATCGCGCCCCAGCCAGCGCGCGACGCGGGCGGAGGCGGCGCCGGCGGCGTTGACGAACCAATCGCCCGCGATCTCGCCCCCAGCGGTCTCCAGCGCCACGATCCGGCCGCCGCGCGTCGTGAAACCGGTCGCCTCGGCCCGGACGAAGGCGACGTCCGCCGCCTGCGCCGCGCTCTTCGCCGCCTGCAGCAGCGACCAGGCGTCGAACCAGCCCTCGTCGCGCGTGCCGAAGGTGGCCATGGCGACGCCGTCGGTCGATAACCAGGGGAAACGCTCGGCCAGCGCGGGCGCCTCCAGCCGCTCGACCGCGGCGCCGCAGGCTCTCTGCATATCAAGCGCCTGTTCGCGCGCCGGCAGGGTGCGCTCGTCGCCGAGGATCAGATAGCCATTTTCGACAAAGCCGATATCCGCCTCGACCCCGAGCGACCCCGACACATTTTTCAGGAACTGTGCGCCGAACAGGCTCAGCTCGACATTGACCGGGCATGCGAATTGCGTGCGGATCGACGCGGCCGACAACGCGGTCGAGGCGAAGCGATAGGTCGGGTCGCGCTCGATCACGCTGATCCGCCCGGCAAAGCCCTCCTGCCGAAGCGACCACGCCGATAGCGCACCGATGATACCGCCGCCGATGATGAGCAGATGTTCGCGGGTCATGGCCGTTCGCTAGCGGATAGAAAAGGGATTGGCGACGCGTGCATCCGGATCGATCAGAACGGTCTTTGTCTGCAGATAGGCTTCGATCGCCTCCTGCCCATTCTCCCTGCCCAATCCGCTGCGCTTGTACCCGCCGAACGGCGCCATATAGCTGACCGCGCGATAGCTATTGACCCACAGCGTGCCCGCCTGCAGCCGCTCGGCACCGCGAAACGTCCGCGCCATGTCGGTGGTCCAAAGGCCTGCCGCGAGGCCATAGGGCGAATCATTGGCGAGTTCGAACGCCTCTTCCTCGTCGTCGAACGGGATCACCGACAGGACCGGGCCGAACACTTCCTCGCGCGCGATGCGCATGCCGTTGTTCACACCGGTCAGCACAGTCGGCGCGACGAACCATCCGGCGCGATCCGGCGAGGCGCCGCCAAGGACCAGTTCGGCCCCCTCCGCGCGTGCGATGTCGACATAATTGTTCACCCGCGACCATTGCGCTTCGGTCGCGATCGGGCCGACCTGCGTCGCCAGATCGGACGGATCCCCAAGCCGCGCCGGCGCCGCCAGCGCCGCAATGCGTTCGACCAATGCATCGTGCACCGGGCGCTGGACCAGCAATCGCGATCCGGCGACGCAGGTCTGGCCTGCGGCGGCAAAGATGCCAGCGACCACGCCATTCACCGCGGAATCGAGATTGGCGTCGGCGAATATGATATTGGCCGATTTGCCGCCCAGTTCCAGCGTGACTGGCTTCAGCGCGGCGGCGGCGGCTTGATAGATGGCGATGCCGCCCGCCTCGCCGCCGGTGAAGGCGATCTTGGCGATGTCCTTGTGCGCGACCAGGGCAGCGCCCGCCTCGTCCGGAAGCCCGGTGACGGTGTTGACCACACCGGGCGGAAAACCGGCGGCTTCGAACAGTTCGACAAAGGCGAGCGTCGAGGCCGAGGCATGTTCGGACGGCTTGATCACCACGGTATTGCCCGCGGCGAGCAGCGGCGCGAGCTTCCAGCTCAGCAGTTGCAACGGCGAATTCCACGGCAGGATCGCCGCCACGACGCCGAGCGGCTCGCGGCGGGTGAAGGCGACCATGCCCGGCTTGTCGATCGGCAGCATGCGGCCTTCGATCTTGTCGGCAAGGCCGCCAAAATAGCGGAACCATTCGGGCATGTAGCGCAATTGCGCGCGCGCCTCGACGAGCAGCTTGCCATTGTCGCGCGTCTCGATTGCCGCCAGCGCACCGGCGCGCTCGGCGAGCAGATCGGCGAAGCGGTGCAGCAGCAGGCCGCGCTTCGATGGCGTCAGCTCGGCCCATTCCCCTTTTCGGAAAGCGATCGACGCCGCGCCCACCGCGGCGTCGACCTGCTCCGCACCATCGCGGGGAATTCGTGCCCACGGCGTTGTCGTATAAGGATCGATGCTCTCGAACCAGTCGCGTGGCTCGACGGTGCGGCCAGCGACGATGTTGCGAAAGTCGACCAGCCCGCTCATGCCGTCGCGAGGCCGAGATGCGCGCGGAACCGGTTCTTGATGAACACCGCGTCGCGCGGCGGCAGCGATCGCGGCAAATTCTCCGCCTTCACCTTGATCACGAACAGACGCGGCCCTGCGGCCTTCCTGCCGGCTTCCGCGCAAATCGCATCGACATCGGCTTGGCTGGAGGCGGTGCGCGCCACCGCGAAATTGCAGGCGGCCGCCACGCGATCGAGCGCGATACCGAGCCCGGTATGGCTGTCCTGCATCCCGGTCTCGCCGAAATGGCCATTGTCGATGACGACGATGGTGAGATTGTCGGGCGCCGCGATACCGATCGTCGCCAGCCCGCCGAGGCCCATCAGCTGCTCGCCGTCGCCGGTGATGACCAGCACGGGCTTGCCGGGCTGCGCCTGCGCCAGTCCCAGCCCGACGAGCGACGCACTGCCCATCGCGCCCCACAGATAATAGTTGGCCGGAACGTCGCCCGCCGCATGCACGTCGTAGCTCGGCGAGCCCAGCCCGGTCACGACAAGCGCGTCGCCGCGCCCGGCAAGCAACGCCTCGACGACGCGTCTGCGGTCGAGCCCGCTCACCACTTCTTTTCTCCCAGCATGCGCTGCCCGATCAGGATTGCGATCTGCTGATCGCCGTCGAATGCCTCGATCGCCGCGGCCGACACCGTTTCGAGCAGGTCCTCGGGCGTTTCGACATGGAAGCTGCGCACGCCGATGGCCTGCAGCGCGGGTGCGGTCGCGGCGCCCATCGGAACCTGCCACGGATTGAATTCGGCCCATTCGCCGCGCATCGTCACCAGCATCAGCAGCGGAAAGCGGGCGATCATCGGCAACGACAGCATATTGATGCAATTGCCGACGCCGCTCGACTGCATCAGCACGACGCTGCGCTTGCCGCCGAGCCAGGCGCCCGCGGCGACCGCGATGCCCTCCTCCTCGGTCGTCAGCACCGTGGCAGAAACGTCGGGATCGGCACGAAGGCGTTCGATCAGCCGCGCGTGGCCGGCGTCCGGCACATAGCTCGCATGGGTTATCCCGGCATCGCGAAGGCTCTGATAGAGCACGTCCGGCCAGTGTAGCGCGGCTGGCGCCGCGGCTCGTTCCTGAATCATGGTCGACATGCGCACAGGCTACAGCAAACGCCTGCTTACCACCTCCAGCAATTGGCGCTTTCTGCTATGTCTTCCGGGCATAGGTGATAGCACGGCTTCCTCATGGTGAGGCCGGCGGTTAATCTATATGGCGCGGTGCCATGACAGATCATCCCGACCAGATTTTCCGCTCCGGGCAGGCCGCATGACCGGCGCGCTACAGGGACTGACCGTCGTATCGATCGAACAGGCGGTCGCCGCGCCCTTGTGCACCGCGCGGCTTGCCGACGGCGGCGCGCGGGTGATCAAGATCGAGCGCGCCGGCGGCGAGACCGCGCGCCACTATGACAAGGCAGTCCACGGCACGTCGGCTTATTTCGCCTGGCTCAATCGCGGCAAGGAAAGCATCGTCGCCGATGTAAAGGATGCCGGCGACCGCAGCTTGATCGAGCGGATGCTGGCGCGCGCCGACATATTCGTCCAGAATCTGGCGCCGGGCGCGGCCGCGCGGCTCGGGCTCGATGCGAAGCAGTTGCACGCGCGCTTTCCAGCCCTGATCGCAGTCGACGTCTGTGGCTATGCGCAGGACAGCGGCTACGCCGATATGCGAGCCTATGATATGCTCGTGCAGGCGGAGAGCGGGATTTGCGCAGTCACCGGCACGCCGGATGCAATGGCGAAGGTCGGCGTCTCGATTGCCGACATCGGGGCGGGTATGAACGCCCATGCCGCGATTCTCGAAGCCCTGATCGCGCGCGGCCGCAGCGGCATCGGCCGCGCGATCGAGGTCGCGATGTTCGACGGAATGGCCGACTGGATGGCGGTGCCGATGCTGCACAAGGCTTACGGCGGCCGCGACACGCCGCGCTGCGGGCTCGCCCACGCCGCGATCTTTCCCTATGGCACTTTCAGCTGCAGTGACGGCGACCTGGTCGTTGCGGTGCAATCCCCCGCCGAATGGGTTCGCTTTTGCACGGGTGTGATGGCGAAGCCCGAACTGGCCACGGACCCCCGTTTCCACGACAATCCCGTGCGCGTGGCGCATCGCGCCGCGCTGACCGACCTCATCGCCGCGCGTTTCGCGGGCTGGACTTGCGGCGAGGCGATCGACGCGCTCGAGCGCTGCCAGATCGCCTGGGGACGGGTGTCTGCGGTCGCGGATGTGCTTCGACATGCCGCGCTGCGGGGCATTGCCTGCACGCTTCCGGGCGGCGAAGCGACACTGCCCCGCCCCGCCGGGCGCGACGGCGACCTGCCCTCGCGCGTGCCCGCGCTCGACGAACAGGGGGCGAGCCTGCGCGCGGAATTCTCTTCATGACGGCGGGGCAGAGGCTCTAAAAGCTCTTGGGCAACCCCAGCACATGCGTCGCGACATGGCTGAGGATCAGGTTGGTCGAGATCGGCGCGACCTGATAGAGGCGCGTCTCGCGGAACTTGCGCTCGATGTCATATTCTTCGGCGAAACCGAAGCCGCCATGGGTTTGCACACACATGTCGGCGGCCGCCCAGCTTGCTTCCGATGCCAGCATCTTGGCCATATTGGCCTCGGTGCCGCCGCTCAGCCCGGCGTCGAACATCCGCGCCGCTTGGTCGACCATTCCCGCCGCGGCGGCGAGCTGCACATGGGCACGCGCAATGGGAAACTGGACCCCCTGGTTCTGGCCGATCGCCCGGCCGAAGACGCTCCGCTCGCGCGCATAGGCGGCGGCACGATCGATGAAGAAGCGGCCGTCACCGATGCATTCGGACGCGATCAGGATGCGTTCGGCGTTCATCCCCGAGAGGATGTAGCGAAATCCCTTACCTTCGTCGCCGATCAGATTGGCCGCGGGCACTTCGAGGTCGTCGAAAAACAACTCGGTCGTGGCGTGATTGAGCATCGTGCGGATCGGACGGATGGTGAGCCCATTGTCCAAGGCCCGACACATGTCGACGAGCAGCACGCTCATGCCGTCCGAAGGCTTGGCGCATTCCTCGCGCGGGGTGGTGCGGCAAAGCAGGACCATCAGGTCCGAATGCTCGGCGCGGCTGATCCAGATTTTCTGACCATTGACAATATAGTTATCGCCGACTCTTTTGGCAAAGGTGCGGATACGCGTGGTATCGGTGCCTGCGGTGGGTTCGGTCACGCCGAAGGCCTGGAGGCGCAGTTCGCCGCTAGCGATTGCGGGCAGATAGGCCTGCTTCTGCGCCTCCGATCCATGTTTCAACAGGGTGCCCATCGTGTACATCTGTGCGTGGCAGGCACCGCCGTTGCACCCCGAACGGTGGATTTCCTCCAGCACCGCGGTCGCCGCCTGCAAGCCCAGGCCCGAACCGCCATATTCCTCGGGGATCAGCACCGAGAGGAAGCCCGCTTCGGTCAGCGCCCGCACGAACGCGGCGGGATATTCACGCTCCCGGTCGAGTTCCCGCCAATATTCGCCCGGAAACCGGGCGCAGAGCCGGCGGACCGCCTCGCGAATTTCCGGAAAACTCTCTTGCGCGTTGTTCATCGGGCTACCCTTTCAGGACGACGTCCATTCCGGGCAGCGCGCGCAGCGTCCAGCAACGATTGAATCTATCAGCTATGCAATAGCCGCACCGTCAGGCGACGTCCGCCTCGGCATTGATCGAACCGATCCAGGCGCCACGCCGGATCATTTCCTCGACGATCTCGACAAACGCCTCGCCGACGAAGCGCGCCGCCGGGCTGAGCGGGCGGTCGGCGGAATGGGCGATCACGATGCGGCGCGTCGGCGTCGGCGACACGATCGGTGCCGCGCACAGATCACCCGCGCGCACCTTGTCGTAGATCGGTGCAAGCGGCAGGATCGTCATGCCGATCCCGCTTTGCACGAGGTTGATCATCGCACCGAAGGAATCGGCCTCGACGGCGGTGCTGAGTTGGACATCCTCGCGCCGCGCAATGTCCTCGACCAGCATGCGCAGGCCATGCGCCGGGCTTGGCAGCACCAGCCGGCGGCCGGCAAGATCGCGAAAACCGACCGGCGTTTCGAGCGAGAGCCCCAGCCCCGCCGGGCCGACGAGCAGCAGGTCTTCCGACAGGACCGGCACCACGCGCAGCGAATGCAGCAATTCGGGCTCGTAGGAGACGGCGACGTCGATCACGCCGCGATGCAGCCAGTCGACAAGATGCCCGCTGAACGCCGATGAGAGGCGCAGCGAAAGCTCGGGATAGGCCTCGCCAACCTTACGCACCAGCGGTACGGTGACGATCTCGGCGACCGTCGGCGGCATGCCGAGCGCCACGATGCCGCGATAGCCCTTGCCCTCGCCGGTCACGTCGCTGCGGATCGCATCCAGTTCGGCCATGATGCGGACGGCATGCTCAAGCACCCTCTGCCCGGACTCGGTAATCACCATGCCGCGTCCGTGCCGCGTGAACAATTGCGTGCCGAGTTCATATTCGAGCAGCCGGACCTGACGGCTCAGCGCCGGCTGCGCGATATTGAGGCGGTCGGCCGCCTTGCTCAGACTGCCCAGTTCCGCGACGTGAATGATCGTCTTGAGTTGCGAAATATCCACGCGCGCTACCTTGTTTCGGAACGAATACCGACGCCGCCGGTGTCATGCGAAGCCAGCAAATCCCATCTCGCCGAAACGCCTGGCAAGACAGCATATCCTATTGCAGGCAGCCGGTGCGACAAACCGGATCGCGCATTCGCCGGCGGCAGTCTGCTATCGGCATATTCGCGGCGAATCAACAGCCCCGCGGACAACGCTCCTTCTCACCGGAAGCAGGCATCGACGAGCGTTTCGCGCGAACATGCTCTTCCCGGCCGGTATCCCAGCCTTGGTCGTGCCCCGGAGTCCGGGCACGAGGTCGATCATGCCGTATGCGTAACTTCCCGTCGGCGACACTGTTCGATCAGAATTTGAAGCCGACCTCGACATAGATTTCCCGCGGATTGTCGACAAAGGCCGACATATCGGCAAGCACGCCCGGTTCGGCGGTGCCCGTCCCCGTTCCCCCCGCGAACGGAATATCATTTGCCGCCGTGACCACCAGCTTGTTGGTCAGGTTGCGGCCGATGACGCCCAGGGTCCAGCGATCGTCGGGTCCGTTGACGCGGATGGCCGCGTCGATTTTCGTGTAAGCCTTTTGCACGCCGTCGGGACGCAGGGTGTCGGTGAAATTATATTTTCCCGTGTAGCTGACGTCGCTCGACAGTTGCAGCGTCCAGCCCGATGCCGTCAGCGGCATATCGTAGCTCGCGCCGATCCGCCCGGCAAAGCGCGGTGCCTTGGGCGGCGTTCGGCCGTCATAGTCTTGGCTGGTAAAGGCAGCGCCCGGCGCGGGTGCGAGCAGGTTGCATCCCGCCGCGACCGTCTGGCCGCCATAGCATTGGCCGATATAATCCTTGTACGAAGCGTCGTTGAACGCCGCGGCGCCGCGTAGCGAAAATCCGCCCGAGCGCCAGTTGAAATCGCCCTCGATCCCCTTGACGCGCAGCGTACCCGCGTTCGCCACGACCTGGCCGATGGTGACGGGGTCGAAATTCTGCACCTGCAGATCGAGATAGTCGTAATAATAGGCGGTGGCGTTGAGCGACAGCGCGCCGCCCATCAGGATAGCCCGCGCGCCGACTTCGCCGCCGCGGGCGCGTTCGGCACCATATTCGCCCGCCCCGACGGTCGCCGCAGGGGTCAGCGTCTGCGAAATGTTGAACCCACCCGATTTGAAACCTTCCTTATAGGCGGCATAGAAGGTCAGATCGCGCGAAGGCTTGTAGCGGAGGGTGACCTGCGGCGAGACGTCGGTTTCGCGATAGCGGTCGTCGAGGCGCAGCCCGGCCGGGAACGCCGCCGCAAAGCCGAGATGCGCCGGCAACGACGCCTGATAGCTGTCGCGCGATTCATAGCTCCAGCGCGCGCCACCCGCGAGTTCAATCGAATCCGTCAGGTTGGCGGTCACTTCGCCGAACGCCGACATTGAGCTGCCCTTGAACCCGTTATCACGTTTGAAGGTGACATAGGTGTCGGTCACCGGGCTGACCGGCACCGGGAAAATATAGGCGTCGGTGTTGAAGATGAACTTGTTGCTCGACGCAAAGAGACCGAACAGCACGTTGACCGCGCCGTCCCATTTCGACTGGAAGCGGAGCTCTTCCGACGTCTGCCGGTAATCGGCGAGTTGCGAGAAGCTCGCCGGATAGGCTTCGCCCGACACATTGTTGAGGTCGGTCTGCTTGAAGCGATAATAGGAGGTGATCGAGGTGACGTCGAACACGTCGCTGGTCAGCGTCGCGGTGAGGATGCCGTAACCCGACTTCAACCGCGAATACATATGGCCATCGCCGGCGTAGCGGAAATTGGCGTCCGCCACCGCCTGCGGCAGTGTCGAACTATCCGCCCGGCCGTCGATCGCGCAATCGGCATTGGGGCTCGGCGGGATGCCGGTGCCCGAGCCAAAGGGGTCGGGTGAGAAGGGCGTGGTGCGCCCGCCGCCGCAGAGACGTTCGAGAATGTCGGTCGGCCCGCCATCCTTCTGGTCGGTGTAGCCGGTCTTCACCTGGAAGGTCAGATTGTCGGTTGCGTCCCACTCGACCGTCGCGCGCCCGCTGTAGGTCCGGCCGCCGCCGCGATATTTGCTGTTGCGATGCCGCTCCATGCCGAGCGGATCGAGATAGGTCGCCGCGGCGCTGTTCGTGAACGCACCGTCGCTGTCGGCAACGCGGAAGGCCAGACGTGCGCGCAGGCCATCGGCGAGCGGGCCGGAGATATAGCCCTCGCCATATTTCTCTTTCGCCTCGAAACCGTAACCCGCCTTGAATCCCGCTTCGAAAACGTCTTTCGGGCTGTTCGTGGTGACCGAAATCAGGCCGCCGGTGGCATTTTTTCCGAAGAACAGCGCCTGCGGGCCTTTGAGCACTTCGACGCGCTGGACGTCATATTGGCTGAGGCCGATCTCGCGGCCGCGGCTCATCGGCATACCGTCGACAACGAAGGATACCGACTGGTCGAAGCCGGCGCTGAGCGCGGTCGATCCGACCCCGCGCAGGAAGATGCTGGCCGACGAACCCGATGCCGCCTTGCCCGCGACCATCGTCGGAACGAGCGAGGCCATGTCGCTGAAATCAGTGACGGCATAATTGTCGAGCGCCGCACCGCCGAGCGCAGTGATCGCGACCGGCGCATCGATCAGGCGTTCATCGCGGCGGCGCGCGGTGACGATGATTTCGCCGTCGGCGGGGACATTCGCGGTCTCGTCGGTCCCGGGCGCGGCGTCGGCCGGTGCCGTCTGCGCCAGGGCCGGGAAAGCCATCCCGGCGGCAACGACGACCGAAGCCAGGCAGGCATTGCGAACAGCGCGAAGCGAAACACTGCGATCCATAACGGTCCTCTCCAAAAAGCAGGCCGTCATCCGCAGCCTTGCCAATTAATCTATGCTCATTAGATTTAATGTCAATCGGAAAATATAACGCCGTAAGGTTTGCAACCTCATATATTATATCATTGTTATAGAATGATTTTTTGAGATTTCATCGCGACGCGGCGCGCAAGACCCGGCGGGCGAAGGCGATTACCCCGTCGTTGAAAGCATCGTTGCGATCCCCCGCAACCATATGCCCTGCCCCCGCGACGTCGAGCAGTTCGAGCCGCGAAACCTGTTTGCGAAACGCGGCAATACCCGCGTCGCCGACGACGTCGCTCGCCAGCCCGCGAACGAGCAGGACCGGCAGGTCGGGGAGCGCCGCGAAGCGCTCGGCGGCTTGGCGGACGACCGGATGGAGCGCCTCGGGCGGGGCGTCGACGATGCGCGGGTCCCAGTGCCACCGGAACCGCCCATCGGCACCTTCGCGCAGATTTTTCATCAAGCCGCGGCTGTCCGCCGGGCGTTCGCGCGCCGGATTATAGACGGCGACCGCCGACACGGCTTCGTCCACCGTCGCAAAGCCATCGGGATTGCCGCGCATGAAGCTGACGATGCGATCGACGCCTCGCGCATCGGGTTCGGGTACGATATCGACCAGCACCAATCCCGCCGGCCGGAGTCCCCGGTCGATAGCGACGATCGACGTCGCGCCACCCAGCGAAGCGCCCACGAGGACAAACGGTACAGTCAGGCTTTCGGTTACGGCCGTCAGATCCGCCGCTCGATCATCCAAACCATAGGCGCCCGCTGGCGACCAGTCGCTTTCGCCATGACCGCGCGCGTCGAAATTGACGACCTGGAATCCTTCGGCGAGCAAGCGATCGACCGCGCGGCTCCAGCTATGCCGCGTCTGGCCGCCGCCATGAAGCAGGATGACGGCGGGCGCGCCGGGATCGCCGCCGCGATCGGCAACCAGCCGGACGCCGTCGGGCGCATTATAGACCGTCCGTTGCAAGCCGCTCGCCATGCCTAACCTCTCCTGCTTGCCAAGAGCCTGCGCTTCGCCTTATCTAACGTCAATAGTTTTATCGGGAGAGCAACGTGATCGAACTCAACTTCAGCGGCAAGCGCGTGCTCGTGACGGGCGGGACGCAAGGTATCGGCCTGGGCATCGCCGCGGCGTTCGCCGACAGCGGCGCCGAGGTCGTCATCAGCGGAACCCGTACCGCAGCCGACGCCTATGACGACGATCTGGCGCGCTTTGCCTATGTGCAGGCGCGGATGGACGTGCCGGCCGACCGCGCCCGGCTGGTCGAGGCGGCGGGGCCGATCGATATTCTTGTCAACAATGCCGGACAGTCGCACGCTGACGAATATTCGATGGAGGGCTATTCGCAGGTCATCGAGGTCAACCTCTCTGCAGCCGTCGAACTCAGCTATCTTTGCTTTCCAGGCCTCAGCGAACGCGGCGGAACGATCGTCAATATCGGGTCGTGCGCCAGCTTCATCGCTATCGGCTATGCTCCTGCCTATACGGCGAGCAAGACGGGCCTGCTCGGTTTCACGCGTGCCGTCGCCGATCAATGGGCGCGCGACGGCGTTCGCGTCAACCTGGTCGCGCCCGGCTTCATCGAGACGCGCATGACCGCAGGCGTGCGCGCCGACGAACGCAGGAGCGGCAATACGCTGCGCGCGATTCCCGTGCGCCGTTTCGGTACCCCGGCCGAAGTCGCGGCGGCAACGTTGTTCCTCGCCTCGCCGCAAGCTTCCTACATCACGGGCCAATCGATCGTGGTCGACGGCGGCCTGATGCTGCGATGACGCAAAACCTTATCCTTTTAGGCTGGAACTTCGCAGGATGCGCTGCCATGAGCGACGAAGAAAGCAGGATATTCCTTTGGCACGACCTTCAAAACCGCTGATCTCGCGAAGCAACGCGGCCGAAGCCGCACTCGAAGTCATCGACGAGCACGGGCTGGAGGAATTGAGCCTGAGCCTTGTGGCCAAGAAGATCGGCGTTCGCCCGCCGTCGCTTTATCATCATTTCAAGGACAAGTCGGAGCTGCTTCAGGAAGTGGCGCGCATCATGCTGGTCAAGATGCCGGCGGTCAGCGCGACCGGCCAGTCGTTCGAGGAGCAGATCATCGCACGCTGCGTCGCGACACGCCAGACCTTGCTCAAGCATCCCGGCGCGGCGCCGCTGATCCTGCGCTATTTCCCGCGTCATATGCTGCTCGCCGCCTATGACCGCGCGGCGTCCGAAGAACCCTATCCGACGCCGATCCAGATGACGGTCATCGATGCGGTCGAAAAATACACTTATGGCGCCGCGCTGTTCGAAGCGTCGGCGCGGTCGCGCGGGATCGAACCGATGCCGGCGGTCGACAGCGAGAAATATCCCAGCCTCGCCAAAGCGATCGCCGACAACCCGTTCGACGACGAGCAATTGTTCGTCGAATCGCTGCGCCTGTTCCTGGTCGGCGTGCGCGAACGGATCAAATCGAACAGTATCGGCGAATCGCTCGACTGATCAATCGCTCGACTACGGAATTTCGTTCGCGAAGATCGCCGAACTGACCGTCGGCGCGCCCGGCCCGCCCGCGAGCAGACAGATTTTCGCATCCGGAACCGGGTTCGACGATTCGCCGCGGAGTTGCTTCACCGCCTCATAAGCCGTGCCGATGCCATGGATGAAGCCTTGCGCGAAATTACCGCCGCCGGTGTTGATCGGAAGCTTTCCGCTCGGCGCAATCAGATTGTCGAATCGCACGACCTCTGCGACATTTTCATAGGTGCAGAAACCATGATCGATCAGCGACGCGACGCCCTGCGCGCTGAAATTCTCGTAAAGCTGCACGACATCGATATCGGCGGGCGACAAGCCGGTTTCCGCGTAGAGTCGCCGCGCGATCGAGCGGAAACCCGCGGTCGGATATAGCACCGCATCGTCATTTTCGAGCAGGTCACCCCACCCCTTCTCGGCCCCATTGGCGCAGCCGAGCAGATAGGCAGGCGCCTTCTTCAGGTCGCGCGCGCGTTCGGCCGACACCATCAGGAAAGCCGCCGCCCCGTCATTCTCGCGGCTGCAATCGAACAGGCGAAAGGGCTCGGCGATCCAGCGCGCATCGCGGAACCCCTCGACATCAAGGTCGTCGCCATAGGCCACCGCTTCGGGATTGCGCGCGCCATGATAATAGGATGCGCGGACCAGATCCTCAGCGACCGATTTCGGCACGCCATGATGTTCGTACATCCGATTGGCGCGGATCGCGCACACCTGCGCGGGCGCGACGATCCCGGCGGCGAGCATATGATCGTTCAGGTGATGCGCCATGACGGCCGCCGACAGCCGCCCACTCGACCCTTCGACCAGCGCGCGGAAAACGATCACAGCACGCGCCTGCCCCGAGAGGATCGCCGCCGCCGCCAACCCGAAAGCGCCGGCGATGCCGCCTCCCCCACCGCCCCAGACGACGCTCGACCATTTGAGTTCGCGCGTGCCCAGCGCGGGCATCAGCCGGACGGGCTCGTTCCTGTCGTCGCCGTAGGAGACGAAACCGTCGACCTCGGCGGGATCAAGGTCCGCATCGGCGCAGGCGGCAAGGATCGCCTCGACGAGCACACCCTGCTCGGGAAGCGGCGAGGCGCCGCGTCTATACTGGCGCATGCCGATACCCGCGACGGCGGTGGTTCCATAAAGCGGATGCATCAGCCGCGGCTCCAGATAATCGTAGGAATGTCGCGATTTTCGACGCGTGTCGCACCGACCCGACCCGTGATTGTTTCGCCCATTACCGGATCGATCCGATCGGGATCGTCGAGGCGACCAAGCAGCCGGATGCCACAATCATCCACGGTCGCGACGATCGAGACGAACGGCAGGTCGAGGCTTTCGGTGAAGCCGAAGCGGTGCCAGGTCCGCGTCCACGAAAAGATCGTGCCCGCCATCGCGCGCGCGGTCCATTCGATCGCCTCGCTGCCACATTTGCCGCAGCGGCTGACCGCCGGCCACAGCCAGTCGCCGCAGCCGCCGCAGCGCGGAAGCATCAGGCGGCCTTCGACCAATCCGTTCCAATAGGGCGCGTCGGCACCGTCAATCACATCCATATCAGGCGGCCACCGTCCACTCGAGCGGCAGCGTTTCGAGCGCCATCACCGTGCCGATACGAAAGGCGTGCCGTTCGCCCGGCGTGGCATTGAACGCCGGGACACGCTTCACCCACTCCTCAGTCAGGATGCGCAGTTCTGCGCGGCCAAGGACGTGACCGACGCAGAGATGCGGTCCCGACGAAAAGGTCAGGTGCGCGGTCTTTCGGCGGTCGAGATCAAAGATATTGGGCTGCTCGAACTTCGCCGGATCGCGGCTGCCGAGGCAGAGGATGTTGAGCACCATCTCGCCAGCGCGAAACTGCGCCTCCCCGATCGCCTGATCCTGCACCACCAGGCGCGGCGTGTTGACGACGCCATAGAGGCGCACCGCTTCGTCGGCAAAGGCGGGAATCAGCGACGGATCGGCGGCGAGCCGCGCCTGCACGTCGGGCATCTGGGCGAGCTGCTGGAACGCGAAGCCCGTGACGTTCGTCACCGTGTCCATGCCGCCGAGGAAGAGCACAAAGCTCATCGCAAGAATCTCGTCGTCGCTCATCGTCCGGCCGTCGACATCGACCTGAATGAAGTGCGACATCAGCTTGTCGTCGGGCGCGGCCTTTTTCTTTTCGATCAGCGCCTTCATCTCGCCAAGGATCGCAGCGCTGAGCCGCCCCATTTCGGCCTCGTCATTCTGCGCCGAGAAGAATGCTTCGGCGAGATGGCGAAAATCCTGAAGCCGCGACAGGTCCATGCCCATCAGCTCCATGAAGACGCTGACGGGGAACAGCTTCGCCAGATCGGCCTGGAAATCGCAAGCGCCCTTGGCCGCCACGGCGTCGACCAGCTCGACAGCCCATTCGCGGATGCGTGGTTCGAGCGCCTTGATCGCGTTCGGCCCAAACATCGGCATCATTGCCTTGCGATATGGCAGATTTTCGGGCGGATCGAGGCTGAGCGGAATGAAGAAGGGTGGTTTTTCGACGCGCGGAATCTGCATCTCGCGCACCGAAAAATGCTCGGGGTCGAGTACGATCTTGCTGATCGCGTCGAAGCTTTTGACGATCCAGTGCCCGCCGTTGAGTCGCGTCCAGAAGATATCGGGAGCGTCGGCGAGCGCGGCGGCATAGGTTCCCTGCACATCCTCGCCGATGCGCGGATCGGCGTAGATGTCAAAATCGAAGACGAGGTGCGGCGGGATATGCGGCAGCACAGCGGCGTCGACAGCCAAGGGCGCGTTCATAGGCTTTTCTCCTGGCGCATCAGCGGACGCGCTCCATCGTTTCATGCGCGCGGGCATAGATTTCGCGAACCGCGGGTTTCGAGAGCTTGCCCGTGGCGAGGCGCGGCAGCGGCTCGGCCGAGAAGGCAACATAGCGCGGCACCTTGTAGTTCGAGAGGTTGGTGTTGCAGTGGTCGATCAGCGCCGCGACATCGACCTCGGCAACGCCATGATAGACGATGAACGGTGTCTCGCCGAACTTCTCGTCAGGCGCGGCGATCGCGAGCGCCTCGACGACGCCGGGAAATTCGCACACGACGCGTTCGACCTCGGCCGCCGAGATGTTGAGCCCGCCCGAGATGATCAGATCCTTCATCCGGTCGACGAAGGTGAGGAGACCATGCTCGTCGAGCATGCCGATGTCGCCCGACCAGAGCCAGCCGTCGCGAATGACTTTGGCGGTCTCCTCCGGGTTGCGCCAATAGCCCTGCATCATTCCCGGTGAACGCATGACGATCTCGCCCGGCTCGCCCGGATCGCAATCGCTGCCGTCGGCGCGCACGACGCGCAGGTCCATGAAAACACAGCCCCAGCCGCATTTCTCGGGCTCATCCATCGCCAGATGCTCGGGCATCATCGTCGCATTGCCGCCGATCTCGGTCTGGCCGTAGATTTGCCGGATCGTGATACCCTTCGCTTTCCACGCGTCGAGCAATTGCCGGCTGACCCGCGCGCCGCCCGCAGTCGCTAGACGGATCGACGAAAGGTCGGCATCGGCAAAGCCCGGACAGCGCGCGAGCGCCTCGAAGAAGGTCGGCACCGCGCCGAAACAATTGACCTTTTCGTCCTGCAGCAATTGCAGGATCGCGTCGGGGACGAACACCGGCTCCATGAAGATCGTGCAGCCCTGCACCGTATAATGCATCAGCTGGACGAAGCCCGCCGAAGTGTTGAGCGGCGCGAGGCTGATGATGCGCGATCCGGGCGACGATGCGATTTCCTCGACCGCCCAGTTGGCGGCGTAGGCGGTCATCGAGCGATTGGTGAAGACGACGCCCTTGGGCTTGGCGGTCGAGCCGCTGGTCGCGATGATGACGACCGGTGCATCGGGTTCGGGGTCATGCGCGACCGCCGCGGGTTCGCCATGGCGCAGCACCTCGACCTCGGCCATCGCGCGCGGGGTCAGCCCCGCCGCCGTCACATTGGCTTCGAAGTCGGGTGCCGCAAAGGTGAAGCGCGGCTCGCTTGTTTCGCAAAGCTCGCGGATTTCGCGCGGGGTGAAACGGAAATTGACCGGATTGACAATGCCGCCGGCACGGATGATCCCCATCAAGAGCGCGCAATAGGCAAGGCTGTTCGTCGAGCAAATGGCAACGCGGTCGCCGGGTTGCAGCCCGTCGGCCTCCAGCATTGCCCCGACCCGGTCGGACCAGGCCTTGTAATCGGCGTAGCTGAGCCGGTCGCCGCCCAGCACCACTGCCGGCTGCGTAGGCCGCATTCGCGCCCACCAATCCATCGCGCCGGGCAATGTCTGCGCCATTCAGTCCCTCTCCATCCGGTCTGCCGCCGGTTCAACAATCACAGAAGCGCTTCGATCGCTTCATAATAGCGCACGATATTCGTCTCGAGACCGCAATACACGGTCTCCTCCGGAACGCCCGCGTTCAGCCCCTGCTGGCTGATCTCCGCCGCGCGGAAGTCCTCACCGCCAAAGACACCGAGAATAAGTTCGTACGAGCGCGCAAAGACTTCTTCGGCCTTTGGCGTGGAGGCCGCCTCGGGCGTCAGCATGAAATATTCGACCGTCGTGCGGCCGGGGCCGCGCGGTATGAGGAGCATGACACTGGTATAATATTGGCTGGTGACGACGACGCAGTTAGGGAACGCCGTATAGGCGTGCGTCACGAGTTTATGGACATTCGCCGCCGGATCCTCGTCGAGCATTTCGGGGATATAGCCGATGCGCCCTGACACCTGCCGGATGTTCGGCCCGAACATGTCGACGATGTTCGGCGCGTCCTGAAACTTGTCGCCGATCGATGCCGCGTGCAGCCGCTGGACATGATAGCCCTCGAGAAAGGGTTCGAGGACGACTTTCCAATTGGCTTTGAGGTCAAAGGCCTTGCGGCCGTAGACATGCGCCGAGGAGATACCGATCGCGTCGAAATCGTCGGCCACCTGCTGCGAGAGCTGCGACCAGTCGGCGGGAACATCGCGATTTAGCTGGACATAGACGATACCGCCCCATTCGCGCGCTTCGAGTTCGGCGAGGCCGCGCTGGCTCTTGTCGAAGTCCTGAAAGGCTTCGCTGCGCGACACGCCGATCAGCTTGCCGTCGATGCCATAGGTCCAGGCGTGATAGGGACAGGTCACGCGGCCCTGTTTATGGACGGCGCAATCCTCGAGCAGCTTCGATCCCTTGTGCTGGCACGCGTTGACGAACGCCTTGATCGTGCCATCGCGGGTACGCGAGACCAGCATCGGAAAGCCATAGCTCTCGTTCGCCATGATGCTGCCGGGTTCGAGCAGCGCTGAGACGGTCACCGGCGCCGGATAGCGGCGGAATATCCTGTCCTGCTCCAGATCGAAGCGCGCTTGCCCGGTGAAGATCGCATTGGGACGCGTCGCGCCGAACGGCACCACGACCGCGTCCTTTTCGGCCGGGATCTTGCGGATCGCCTCGATCTGGCTCGGCGTCAGCTGCGCCAATGTCGTGACCTTGCGCGCGGGGCGTACCACTTCTGCAACATCGCTCATTTGCAGATTCCTCTCCTTATCGTTGCCATCAGCCTATTCCACCCTTTACCTAATGACAATAGTTTTTTATGCGATACAGCAGAGCCCGCGAAAACAGCGGCGGATCAGAAGGAAAACGAGGATGCGCTTCGATTATATCATCTGCGGTGCCGGGGCGGCGGGATGTGTTCTGGCCTATCGCCTGTCCGAAGACCCTGCGATCCGCGTCGCGCTGATCGAAGCGGGGCCGCGCGACCGTCATCCCTTCATTTCGATGCCCAAGGGCCTCGCGAAGGTGATGCAGGATCCGAAACATCTGTGGGTCCATATGAGCGAGCCCGAGGATTCGACCGCAGGCCAGTCGGAGGCATGGGTTCGCGGGCGCGTGCTCGGTGGATCGTCGTCGGTCAACGGCATGATGTATGTGCGCGGTCAGCCCGCCGACTTCGATGCGATCGCGGAGAAATCGAGCGACGACTGGGGCTGGACGCATATCGGCGCGGCGTATCGCGCGCTCGAAAATCACGAGCTTGGCGCCGGCGAGACGCGCGGCGACGCGGGGCCGCTCAAAATTTCGATGCCGACCCAGCAGCTGCCGATCAGCAATGCGCAGGTGGCCGCAGGCGAAGCGATGGGCTGGGCAAACAAGGTCGACGTCAATGCGCCCGACGATCAGGTCGCGATCGGTTATGCCCCGCGCACGATCTTCAAGGGCAAGCGCCAAAGCGCGGCGCAGGCCTTCTTGCGCCCGGCCGAGAAGCGCGCGAACCTGACCGTGCTGACCGACCGCACCGTCGACCGCATCCTGTTCGCGGGCAAGCGCGCGGTCGGAGTCGCGGTCCTCCACGGCGGCAAGCGCGAGCGGATCGAAGCGGCGCATGAAGTCATCCTTTGCGGCGGCGCCATGGCGAGCCCCGCGATCCTTGAACGCTCCGGAATCGGTGACGAAGGCCGCCTCGCCGCGCTCGATATTCCGCTCGTCCATCACAATGCGGAGGTCGGCGAAGGGCTGATCGAGCATCGCGGCATTATCATGCAATGGAAGCTGACCAAGGCGGCGCTGTCGCAGAACCGCGTCTTTGGCGGCTGGCGGCTGCTGCTCGCGACGCTCAGATATTATCTGACCGGCGACGGCCCGATGTCAGCCGCGGCGTACGAGATCGGTGGCTGGTTCAAGACGCGCCCGGGACTCAACCGTCCCGACGCGCAAATGCTGATCGCCCCGTTCAGTTTCGACATGGCGACGCAGCGCACGCAGCTCGAAAAACACCCCGGCATGAATGCCGTCGTCTACCCGCTGCGCCCTACCTCACGCGGCAGCATCCATATCGCGACGCGCGATCCCGATGTCGCGGCGAGCTTCAAACCCAATTACCGCGCCAATGATGAGGATCGCGCGGCGATGATCGGGGCGGTGCACGTGATGCGCGATTATGCGAAGCAGGCGCCACTTGCGAGCATGATCGCCGGGGAAACGCTGCCCGGCCCGGCGTTCGACAGCGACAGCGAAATATTGGCCGCCTATGACCGGTTTGGCACCTGCGGTTACCATGCCGTCGGAAGTTGCCGGATGGGCAAGGATGCGGCATCGGTGGTCGATCCGGCGCTGAAGGTGCGCGGCGTCGAGCGGGTCCGCGTCATCGACACCTCGATCATGCCTGTGATCCCGTCGGGCAACACCAACGGGCCGACGATGGCGATGGCATGGCGCGCCGCCGACATCATCCTGCGCGATGCGCCGAACGAAAAAGCGGGCTGACATGGATATGGAATTGAAAGAAGCACTCGGGGCGCGGCTCGACCGGATGAAACCCGGCGGCGACGGCTGGCAGGCACTCGCCGACGCCGGCGTGCTCGGGCTACCGTTCGCCGAGGCGCATGGCGGGCTCGGCTTGGCTCCGCGCGATGGTTTCGCGGTTCTCGAAGTGCTGGGCCCGCGCGCGATTGCCCTGCCCTATCTGGAAAGCACATTGCTCGCCGGCACATTGCTCGATCGCGCCGGCGGCGAAGCCGCGACAAATTGGTTGCCACGCATCGCGGCGGGCAAAGTGACATTCGCTTTCGCGACGCTCGACGACCGCGACGTGGCGCGCGCGGAGATCGACGCCGCGGGTTGGCGCCTGTCGGGCGGCAAGCTGCTCGCGATCGGAGCAGCCGATGCCGATGCGGTGATCGTCACGGCCACGACGACCAACGGCCCGGCCGCCTTCCTGTTGCCGCGCGAGGCGCTGGCGATGAAAGCTTATCCGACGATCGACGGCCGCCGCGCCGCCGATCTGCTGCTCGACGATGTGACGGTGGCGAGTGATGCAAGGCTTTTAGTGGAAGCCGAAGATATCGCAGAAATGCTCGACATTGGCGCGGCTGGCGTCGCCGCCGAAGCCGCGGCGATCATGGCGCGGCTGGTCTCCGACACAAGCGACTATTGCCGCCAGCGCGAACAGTTCGGGCAGGCAATTTCCAGCTTTCAGGCGGTGCAGCATCGGCTGGTCGACATGCATATCGAGGCGAAACGCGCCGCCGCCGCCGCCTCGCTCGCGGCCGACGCGCTCGACCTTGCGCCGGCGGCGCGCGCAAAGGCGATCAGCGCCGCAAAGGTCACCATTACCGACGCGGGCCGCTTCGTCGGCCAGAATGCCGTGCAGTTGCACGGCGGGATGGGGATGACCGAAGAGCTGCCGGTATCGGCGCTGTTCAAGCGGCTGACCGTGATCGAAAGCGAATATGGCACGCGCGACGAGCATCTGGCGCGCTATATGGGGCTTTGACATTTCTCCCTGTGCCGAAGCCATCGGGAGGATCTAGATTCCCAGTTCCGCCTTCGCCAATATGTTGCGCTGAATCTCGTTCGTTCCGGCGTAGATGCTGCCCGCGCGTTCGTTGAGGTAACGCAGCGGCGCGATCGCCTGCCAGATTTCGCCGCTGCAATAATCGTCGGACTCATGCCCCGGGATCGGCCCGCCCGGCATCGCGACGCCCGGCTGAAGGGCGCGGGCGAGCGGTCCTGCGGCCTCGAGCGCAAGCTCGGTCACGCGCTGCTGCAATTCGGTGCCGAGGATTTTCATCATCGACGCATCGGTACCCGCGGGCGCCCCCGCCGACAGCCGCGAGAGGATATCACTCTCCAGCCGCGCGAGGATGTCGCAGCGGATGCGTGCCTCCGCAATCCGCGCATCGAGCAAGGCGCGGCCGGGCCCTTCGGACTGCACCGCGACCTGCCCGGCCAGTTCGTCGAGCGCGACCTCGATCTCGGGCGCATAGGCGCTGCCGCCGCGTTCGAATTCGAGCAGATATTTGGCGACGGTCCAGCCATTATCTATTGTGCCCAGAACGTTGGCGACCGGAACGCGGACGTTGTCGAAGAATATCTGATTCTGGATATGCTCACCCGACGCCATGATGATCGGGCGCACCTCGATCCCCGGCGAGGTCATGTCTATCAGCAGGAAGGTGATCCCCTGCTGCTTGCGCTCGCTCTTCGCGGTGCGGACGAGGCAGAAAATCCAGTTCGCGACATTCGCATGCGTCGTCCAGATCTTGGTGCCGGTGCAGACCAGATAGTCGCCGTCGCGTACCGCCTTCATCTGCAGCGCCGCGAGATCCGACCCCGCGCCGGGTTCGGAATAGCCCTGACACCAGAAATGTTCGCCATTCAGCATGCGCGGCAGGAAATAGGCTTTTTGCTCGTCGGTGCCGAAGCCGATGATCGCGGGGCCGCACATCCTGATCCCCATCGGCGACACCGGCGGCGCGCCCGCGCGGACGCGCTCGCTCGCAAAGATATGGTGCTGCACGACACTCCAGTCGCAGCCGCCATGCTCCACCGGCCAGGCGGGCGCCGCCCAGCCCTTGGCATGGAGCTTTTCCTGCCAGGCCATTTGCGAGTCATGGTCGGCATAGACCGACGTCATCAACTTGCCCGCGCGGCGAAGCTCGGGTGTCAGCTCGGCCGCGAAAAAGGTGCGAACTTCGTCGCGAAACGCCTCATCGTCAGGGCTCAGCTGCATCGCCTCACGCTGCCTTCGGAATGAAGATCGCCTTGGGCCGGGTGAATTCGAGCAGGCCGGGCAAGCCATTCTCCTGTCCGAACCCCGACTGCTTCGCGCCGGCCAGCGGCGTAAAGGGCGTCGACTGGAGATTCTGGTTGATCCAGACGGTGCCGGTGTCGAGCCGGTGCGCGATCGCGGTCGCAGCCTCGACATCGGCCGACCATACCGCACCCGCCAAGCCGTAATCGCTGTCGTTCGCGCGCGCGACGACATCGTCGACATCAGTGAACTTCAGCAGCGGCAGCACCGGGCCGAACGCTTCCTCGACGACCACACGGCTGTCCTCGGGCGGATTATCGACGAGGGTCAGCGGCACGAAATAGCCACGATCGGGCACCGCCCCGCCTTCGAGCAGGGTCAGGCCGTTCGCGCGCGCATCGTCGAGCAAGGCCATCACGCGGCGATATTGCGGCTCGTTCTGGACCGGGCCGTAGCGATTGCCCTGTTCCGCCCCGTCCCCGACGGGCAGTTCCTTCGCAAGCTGGTGCAACCGGTCGCGCAAGGCATCATAGATATCGACGTGAATATAGAGCCGCTTGGTCGCGACGCAGACCTGCGCCGTATTATGGAACGCGCCCTCGAACAGCTGCGCCGCCACCGCGTCGACATCGACATCGGGGAGCACGATCGCGGCGTCGTTGCCGCCGAGTTCGAGCGTGATGCGTTTCAAATCCTTCGCCGCCGATTCCATCACGCGGCGCCCCGTCGCGGTCGATCCGGTGAAGCTGATCTTCGCAAAGCCCGGATGCGCGGTCATCATCGGGCCGAGCGCGTCGCCGCCGCTGATGATGTTGATGACGCCCGCCGGAAAGGCGTCGCGGATCAGTTCGCCGATGCGCAGCGTGCAGAGCGGGGTGAAGGGCGAGGGTTTGAGCACCAGCGTATTGCCCGCCATCAGCGCCGGACCGATCTTCCACGACGCGAGCAGCACCGGAAAATTCCATGGCACGATGCCGCACACGACGCCCAGCGGGACATGATGCACTTCGACGCGGCGCGTATCGCTGTCTTCGGTCACGTCGACGGGCAGGTCGAGCATCGTCGTTGCCTTCATCCACATCGCGGCGCCGAGGATTTCCATCTTTGCGCCGGGGAGTGGGCGCCCCTGCTCCCTGACGAACAGCGCAGCGAGTTCGTCGGCATGCGTCTCGATGGCCTCGGCCGCCTTGACGAGGGAGGCCTTGCGGTCAGCGAGTGGCGTGTCGCGCCACGCCGGAAAGGCGCGCGTTGCGGCCGCAACCGCGGCGTCGAGTTCGGCGGCGGAGGCATCCGGCGCCGCAGCGAAGACTTCACCCGTGGCCGGATTGCGGACCTCGATCGTCGCGGCGGTGGTCACCGCGCGCCCGCCGATCGTCATCGCGAAATTGTCGCTCATTCTGCCTCTCCACATTGGCCGGCCGATCGATGTCGGCTCGATAATCACCTGCCGACTTCACAAACTAATATTGTTAGATAAAAGTGCAAGCACGAAAAGGCGATATGGGAGACGAGCGATGTCGGAAGTCGAAGGCGGCTGCAACTGCGGCGCGATCCGTTACCGGTTGACGGGCGATCCACTGGCGGTCGCGGTCTGCCATTGTACCAACTGCCGTCGCCAGTCGGGCAGCGCCTTTTCGGTCAATGTCGTCGTGCGCACCGGCGCGATGGCCATGACGGGCAAAGTCACGACGTGGGAAGACCATGACACCGAAAGCGGCCAGCCAGTGCTGCGGCAATTTTGCGCGACCTGCGGGTCGCCGATCCGTTCGCTGTCGGCGGCGTCGCCCAAAGTCGCGATCGTCAAGGCAGGAACCGCCAACGATCCCGGCCGGTTCACACCGGCGATCCATGTCTGGACTTCGTCAGCGCTGCCATGGGTCGAGATACCGGCCGGCCTGCCACAATTCGCGCGCAACCCGGGATAAGCCTTGATTGCCCGCGGTCGTGGCTGACATCGTCGTTCGCTTTGTTGCGGCGCCCGGCGACGCGGCCGACATCGCGGCAACACGGGCAGCCTGTAACGATCAAGCCGGGGCGATGCCAGGCGTTCATCCCGTCACCGCCATATCGCCATCGACGTACGTCCTGCTGCCAACACGCCCCACATCTGGGGCGAACAAACAGAGCAACATAATCCGGGCCATCTTGTTTGACACATAACATAATGTGTAATATGACTGCTGACAATGAGTCGGCAAACCGCCTGTGAAGGGTGAGGCCTGGGAGAGTGATATGCAGTGCTTTGATTGCGTCATCCGGAATGGCCGGATCATCGATGGTACCGGCGCGCCCGAGCGTCGCGGCGACATCGGCATCATCGACGGGCGCGTCGCCCGGATCGGCAACCTTGCTGCCGCGCCCGCCGATGAAGTGATCGACGCCGCCGGGCGTATCGTTGCGCCGGGGCATATCACCCAGCATGCCCATTATGACGCGGCGATTTTCTGGAGCCCCTTTTGCATGGATTCGGGCGAGCATGGGGTCACCTCGATCCTCAATGCCAATTGCGGATTCAGCATCGCACCGGTCCGCGCAAGCGATCGCGAGCGGACGATGCTGATGCTGTCGACCACCGAGCAGATTCCGGTCGAGCAACAGCGCCTTGCCCTCCCCTGGAACTGGGAGAGCTTTCCCGAATATCTCGAAACGATGCGGTCGCTGCCGAAGAGCGTGAACATCCTCACCTATTTGCCGCTCAATCCCTTGCTCATCTATGTGATGGGGGTTGATGCCGCGAAGACACGCCGTCCGACGACGGGCGAGATCGCCGAAATGCACCGGTTGATCAACGAAGCGATGGACGCGGGCGCGATCGGCCTGTCGATGTCGGTGATGGGGGTCGAGGGCAATTCGCACGTCGATTTCGACGGCTCGGCGATGCCGACCGACGTGATGCACGACGACGATGTCGTCGAAATCTGCCGCGCGCTCGCCGAACGCGGCGAAGGCATCATCCAGATGCTCGCCCAGATCGGCCCCTTCGGCAATCTCGCACTGACCGAGAAGGTCGCGCGTATGGCGAAGGGCAGCGGCGTGCGGATCATCCACAATATCTTCCTCGCGATCGACGGGATGCCCGAGGTCATCGACGCTGATCTCGCATGGCTCGACGCGCTGCGCGGCGAAGGCCTCGACATCTGCGGGGCGACCCTGCTTTACGCCGGATGGGTCGAGGCCGGAATTCGCGACCTCGACACCGCCGCAGGCCAGCTGTGGGGGGTGCGCCGCCTGATCGCCGCACAGACCGACGACGATATTCGCGCCCTGCTCCGCGATGGCGATTTCGTGCGGAAGTTCGCCGAAGATTATGCCCGGAACGGCCCGACCAACGGCGCCGGCGGCTTCGAAGGACAGATCGTCATCGAGGTCGGCGATGCGCCTGAGTTACAGCCCTATCTCGGCCGCGATCTCGCGAGCATCGCATCCGATCTGGGCCTGTCAGTGGTCGAGGCACTATGCGACCTCGCGCTCCGTTCGGACCTGAATCTCCAGATCAAATCATTGCCCTATTCGGCGACCGATGCGTCGCTTGGCGCGCGGTTGCTCGCGCATCCGGCGGTCGCCTGCGGCGTCTCCGACGGCGGCGCGCATACCAAAGCGTTTTCAAGCGGCTGCTATGGCACCGATTTCCTGATCCGCACGGTGCGCGAGCAGAAGGCAATGAGCCTTGAAGAAGCGCATTATCAGTTGAGCTTCAAGATCGCGCGCATGCTCGGGATCGAGGATCGCGGCGCGATCCTGCCGGGGAATTTTGCCGATATCATCATCTATGATCTCGATGCGCTTTATCTCGATCGCGGGCGGCATCGGATCGTCAACGACCTTCCCGGCGGCGACTGGCGCCGTGTCGTCGATGCCGGGGGTTATGCCCGCGTCCTCGTCAACGGGAACACGACCTTCATCGATGGCAAGCACACCGGCGCGGTACCGGGGCGCATGCTGGGAGGCGAAGAATGCGAGGGGCCGGACGCGGTGGCGGCCGAATAACGCTCTTTGGAAATTAAATGATATAACAACAACATATGGGAGGGGTATCGATGAATACCAAACTGCATTTGCGCGCCGGCACGGCCATGCTGCTGGCCAGCCTCACGACACCCGCTTTCGCACAGACCGCTGCGCCGCCGTCCGCCGGGGAGGCCACCGATGGCGAGATCGTCGTCACCGCGCTCAAGCGCGCCCAGAATCTTCAGGATATTCCGGCGGCTATTTCGGCGGTCTCGGGCGAGGACCTTGCGACGCGGGGCATCGACAATATCGAAAGCCTGACCAGCGCGATTCCCAACCTCGATTTCGGCGAACATGCCGGCACGACGCTGATCTCGATCCGCGGCGTCGGCTCGATCGTCGACTCGGGCGTAACCGAGCCGACCGTCGCAACCTATGTCGACGGCGTCTTCATGCCGCGTGCGACGATGGGCTATTTACGCGCGGTCGATCTCGACCGCATCGAGGTGCTGCGCGGTCCGCAAGGCACGCTCTATGGGCGCAACGCGACCGGTGGCGCGATCAACTTCATCGCCAAGGCGCCGACCCGCGATTTCAGCGCCGGCTTCAACCTGTCAACCGGCAGCTACAGCGCCTTTGGCGCCAGCGCCTACGTCTCGGGACCGCTATCCGACACCGTCTCGGTCCGGCTGAGCGGCGGGCATGAGGAAGACAAGGGCTTCGTCCGTCTGCTGCCCGGCAACGGCCGCATCGGCGACCAGAACAGCGAATATGTTCGCGGCGCGATCCGGTTCGAACCGAGCAGCGACCTGACGATCGATCTTTGGGCGCGCTACGAGGAATCCTATGGCGGCGGCGCCTATCAGCAGTTGTTCACGCCAACCGCCCTGCCCACCACGGGACAGACGACCAAGCCCAACCAGATTTATGGCGACTGGCCCTATATCCTCGACACCCAGACCTTCATCGCATCGGGCAAGATAGACTGGAAAATGTCGGACAGCGTCTCGCTGCGGTCGATCACCAGCTATGTCGATCACAAAAGCCGGGTCGATTTCGACGCCGACGCGACCGACGTGCCCTTTTTCTACGCGACCAACTTCAAACGCCCGTCCGAATCCTTCGGGCAGGAATTGTCGCTGATCGGTGACAGCGGACCGCTCGAATGGATCCTCGGCGCCTATTATTTCACCGAAAAGGCGGGCAATGCGCTGCCGCTCGGCATCGGTTCGGCGGCGGCGGGCGGCTTCGGCGTCCTGCCCGACACCCAATTGGTGCAGAGCGTCGACACCGACACCAAGTCGATCGCGGTCTTCGCCGACGCGACCTATTCGGTTACCGACGCCTTCCGCATCAACCTCGGTCTCCGCTTCAATCATGAGAAGAAGGATTTCTCGCAGGACCTGTTCCTGAACCTGCCCGACGGGACGGTGGCGCCGCTCGCGTCCGGCGTCACCTCGTCGATCAAGGCCAACCGCTTCCTTCCCAAGGTCAATCTGCAATATGATTTTTCGGATGGCGTATCGGCCTATGCACAATATTCGCGCGGCTTCAAATCGGGCGGTGCGAACCTTCCCGGCGGCGGCGGCGAACTGCTCGGGACGGCCGCCATCTATCAGCCCGAAGTGCTCGATGCGTTCGAAATCGGCCTGAAGACGCAAACCGGCGACCGCCGCCTGACCGCGAATTTCGCCGGCTTCTACTATGATTATCAGGGACTGCAGGTCACCATAACCCGCCCGCCCGCAGTCACGCTGGTGCAGAATGCCCCCGCGACGATCTATGGGCTTGAGGGCGAGATCAAATTCCGCGTCAACGATGCCTTCACGCTCGATGCGTCGGCCAACTGGCTGCACGCGCGCTTCCGCGATTTCCTGTCGATCGACGATGCCCGGCCCGGCCTTGGCCAGATCAACCTCGACGGAATGCAACTGCCGCACGCGCCCAATTTCTCGGGCTCGATCGGCGCGCAATATCGCGCCGAACTGTCGGGCGGGTTCCTGTCGTCGCTGACGCTGCGCGCCGATGCGTCCTATCGCAGCAAGACCGTGCTGCGCTATTTCGGGCAGCCGCAGGACATCCAGAAAGGCTATGAGCTGGTTGACCTGTCGGCAACGCTCGGCGCGTGGGACGACAAGGTTCGGCTGCGCCTGTTCGTGAACAATGTCACCGACCAGCTTTATCGTCAGAATGCGACCTACCTCGTCACCGGCGCCTATTACGGAAACTACGGACGTCCGCGGACCTGGGGTACCCAGCTGTCGGTCGATTTCTGACGCTTATCGGGACGCCGAAGGAGACCGCGCGGAAACCGACGGTTTCCGCGCGGCAGTCCGGCGCGCCGCTGCCGATACGAAAAGGATTGAAGCATGTTCGAGCTTGATGGCCGCGTCGCGCTGGTAACCGGAGCCGCGAAAGGGATCGGCGCGCACGCCGCCAGGCTGCTGGCGGCAGCGGGAGCGACCGTCGTCGCGACCGATATCGCCCCTTCGGGATCGGCACCGCCCGGCGGCCGTTTCGCGCAGCAGGACGTGACCGACCCCGACCATTGGGACCGCATTGTCGCGTCGATCAAAGCGGAGGAAGGCCGGCTCGACATTCTCGTCAACAATGCCGGGATGATCCTCAACAAGCCGGTCCTCTCGACCACGATCGAAGAATTCCGCCGCGTCCACGCGGTGAATGTCGAGAGCATCTGGTTCGGGGTCCAGGCGGCAGCGCCGCTGATGGCAGAGGCCGGCGCCGGCTCGATCATCAATCTGTCGTCGATCTACGGCCAGATCGCGGGGCCGATGCAGGCCGCCTATTCGGCGAGCAAGGGCGCGGTGCGCATGCTGACCAAGGCGGTCGCTGTCGAATTCGGGCGCGCGGGAAACGGCATTCGCGTCAATTCGGTCCATCCGGGACCGGTCGACACCGATCTCGGCCGGAGCGGGCTTGAACCAGGCGTGACGGCAGGGCGTTTCGCCAGCGAGGCGGAAGCGAAAGCCTATGTCGCGTCGATGTTTCCGATGGGCCGCTGGGTCGAAACGCAGGACGTCGCCGGGGTCATCCTGTTCCTCGCGTCCGACGCGTCGCGCTACGTCACCGGGACCGAACTCACCGTCGATGGAGGCTATTCGATCCTCTAGGGTCAGGACCCTAGCCACCCCGCGCCGGAAAGGAGTCCGCCGATGCTGTCCAAGCTGTTCCTCGCCGGCCGCAAGGCCGAAATCGCGCTGCACGCACACTATGACAAGCTGGTCCGGCCGGCGGCGCGGACGATCGACGACATCCCGTGGAGCTGGGAAGCCATCACGCCCGAATGGATGACCGCGACCCTCTGCCGCGAAGTCCCGGGCGGCAAGGTGACGCGCGTCACGCCTGCCGGTGGTTCGGTCGGATCGTCGACGCGGCAGGGCTTCATCCTCGACCTCAACGATGCAGCACGCACGGCGGGGGTTCCGGCACAGATCTTCACCAAATCGACCCCGATCCTGATGCAGCGCCTGCTGCTTGGCCTGTCGAACTGCCTGTTCGGCGAGGTCGGGTTCTACCGCGATTTCCGGCCGCAGATCGATATGGAGGCGCCCGCAGGCTATTGGGCGTGCGTCGATGCCCGCTCGATGCGGTCGATGATCGTAATGGAAGATGTCGTCGCGACGCGGCAGGCCGATTTCATCATGGACGGCGCGGCGGTGAACCGCGACGAAATGGCGAGCCTGCTCACCGGCCTGGCGCGCTTGCATGCGCGCTTCTGGAAGGATGCATCGCTCGCGGAGCATAGCTGGCTTCGCGGCACGCCATCCTATCTCGGCGACAATGATCGCTTCCTGCGCATGGCCTATTGGGCCGGGCTGGGCATGGAGGCGGCGCCCGAACTCATTCCCCCCGCCGTCCGCGGCCGCATCGACGCGCTCTGGGACGGCGTCGTCCGGCGCAATGCACGGGAAGCGGCGCGCGGCAATTTCACCCTGCTTCACGGCGACGCGCATATCGCGCAGACGTACCGGACCGCCAGCGGGGCGATGGGGTTTTGCGACTGGCAGGTGATGCTGCGCGGCCCCTGGGCATGGGACGTCAGCTACATCATGTCGACCGGGCTGGAGATCGAGGATCGCCGGGCGTGGGAGGAAGAGCTGCTGCGTCTTTATCTCGGCGAGCTGGCTGCGGCAGGCGGCCCCGCGCTCGACTGGAACGAGGCATGGGATGCGTATCGCGCCAACATGCCCTACGCTTTTCTTGCCTGGGCCTTCACCATCGGCCACAACAGCGTTGTCCAGGCGGTGCAGCCCGAAACGACGACGCGGCGGCTGGTCGAACGCACCGCCGCCGCGATGGCGGACCTCGGCTCGATCGACCTCAATCTGGCATCATAGGCCAGCAGCGCGGCTATTTCACGATGGACGGAACGAAGAAGTCGCGGAGCAGCTGTGCCTTTTGCTCTTCGCTATAGTCGATGCGCATGGTCAGCATCGCATGGACGTTGCGAACCCAGTGGACGATCCTGTCATTGTCCAGGCCATCGCGAATCCGCCCCGCTGCACGCGCGCGATCGAGCACCGGCCCCCATAGCCCGACCATCATTTCCTGAATTTGCGGCGAACCGCGAAACATATATTGATCGACCTGATGATCAGCCTGCTGCTGGATCGCATAAAGAATGTCGTCGCTGCGACCGACCGCAAGGGACTGGAGCGAGCCGCTGACAAGTGCTTCCTCGATATCGTCGAACCTGGCGAAAATCGAACGGAGCCGCAGCCCGGCGGCTTCGATCCGTTCTTCGGCGACAGCCTCGAACAGCGCGGCGCGCGTCTCGAACAATCGGTGCACCGTCTGGCGCGTCACGCCCAGCAGGCGGGCGATGTCGATCATGGAGGTTTTCGCGACGCCGAAACGCTCGATGCATTCGACGGCCGCGGCAACGACCTGCTCTTTCGTCAGCGGATTTCTGTTACTGCCCAAATCTCTTCCCCCGTGCGCCCGTGGCGCGACGCGCAATCTATGGCAGGATTTCCCCGTCGCGCTCAAGCCCTGACGTTCATTTGACATAATACATATATTGTTATATGACAAGATATAGGCACGAGACCTGCATGGGATTGAGGAATGGACGCAAGAACAACGGGCAACCAGCTGGTCGATCCGGCCTTTCACGCCGACCCGGCCGCCTATCACGCATTGCTGCGCCGCTTGCGGGCCGAAGCGCCGGTGTTCTGGGTCGAACCTGACGACTATGCGCCCTTCTGGATCGTCACGAAACATGCCGATATCATGCGCGTCGAAAAATCGATGGACCTGTTCGTCAACGGCCCGCGCGTGATGCTCCGCAAGACCGTAATCGACGATCAGATCCGCAAGGTCACCGGCGGCCGGCCTTTCCTCCTCAACCAGCTCCCCAACATGGACGGCAGCGAGCATCGCTTTCACCGCAAGCTCACCCAGGCCTGGTTTGCGCCAGCGCGCATCAAGGTGCTCGAAGACGAGCTGCGCGGCTATGCCCGCGACCTCTTCGATCGCGCGCTGCAGGATGGCGGACGCTGCGATTTCATGCGCTCGGTCGCGAGCTGGTATCCACTGCGCGTCATCATGCGGATCATCGGTGTTCCCGCCGCCGACGAGCCGTTGATGCTGAAGATGACGCAGCAGTTGTTCGGTCCCGAAGATCCCGAGATCAAGACCGAGCAGATGGACGTCATTGCGACGGTCAACGGCTTCTTCGATTATTTTCGCGACCTGCTCGCCGAGCGCCGGGCGCGGCCGTCGGACGATCTGGCGACCTTGCTCGCCGGTGCCGAGATCGGCGAGAAGGAAGCGCTTTCCTATTTCATCCTCGCGGCGACGGCGGGGCATGACACGACCAGCGCCTCGATCGCCGGCGGGCTGCTCGCGCTCCTCCAGAATCCCGGGGAAATGCAGCGGCTGCGCCGCGACATGACGCGGCTTCCCTCCGCCGTCGACGAGATGGTGCGCTGGGTATCGCCGGTCACCCATTTCTTCCGCACGCCGATCGAGGATTATACGCTTCGCGGCCAAAACATCGCCGCGGGGCAGGCGATGATGATGTGCTATCCCGCGGCCAATCGCGACGAGGAGGTGTTCGAAGACCCCTATCGCTTCGATATCGGCCGTCCGCCCAACCGCCACCTCGCCTTCGGCTATGGCCCGCACCTTTGCCTCGGCCAACATCTGGCCAAGATGGAGATGCGCATCTTCTTCGAAGAATTGTTCGCGCGCATTGACAGCATCGAGCTCGATGGCGACCCGCGCTGGATCCAGACCAATTTCGTCGGCGGACTGAAGAGCCTGCCGGTGCGCCTGACGCTGCGCGAGGCCGTTCCGGCCTGAGGGGCGAAAATGACCGACCACCAACCGCAGACCGCCTGAACGGGACATCATGAGCCAACGCGTCAACGACATCGCCCGCCTGATCGAGCAAAAGGCGGCCGAACGGCCCGACTTTCCGATCCTGACCTTCGTTCATGTCGAACCCGACGGCAGCCTGTCAGACGAGACGCGGGACTTCCGGAGCCTGTGGGACAGGGGGCAGCGCCTCGCCGCCTGGCTGCAGGCTTATGGCGTCAAACCCGGCGACAGCATCATATTGATGATGACGAACCGCCCGCAGTTCGTCGAGGCAATGGTCGCCGCGGCACTGGCCGGAGCGGCCTTCGTCCCGCTGGACACGCGCAGCATGGGCGACAAGCTGGCCTATATGATCAACCATGTCGCGGCGAAGGCCATCATCGCGGAAGATGCGGCACTTGCCGCGCTCGACGCCGTCGCGGCGCAGCTCGACCGCCGGCCCCCGCTCCTCGTCGTCGACAGCATGCGTATGCCCGAACATTATGCGGGCTCATCCTATGCCGCCGACCTGCCGGCCGACGCGGCCGGGCTGGCGCCGCAAATACCCGACCCCGCCGCGCCGATGTATCTGATGTTCACCTCGGGAACGACGGGCAATCCCAAGGCCGTCGTACGCAGCCATGCCAATTATATGCGCGGCATGAAGGGGCTTCGTGCGCTGGGCGTCGGCGCGGGCGACACGCTCTACACCGGCCTTCCGCTCTGCCACACCAATGCGCATTCGACACTCGCCGCCGGACTCGCGCTCGAGCTGCCGACGGTGTTCAGCCGCCAGTTCACCAAGAGCCGCCTCTGGGATATCTGCCGCGCCTATGACTGTACGATGTTCACCCTGCTCGGCGGAATGATTCCCGAGGTCTTTGCCGTGCCGCCACAACCCGGCGACCGCGACAACCCCGTCCGCCTGGTCATCGCATCGGGCATGCCGGCCAAATTGTGGGAAGCATATGAAACGCGCTTCGGGGTGCAGGTCACCGAAGTTTATGGCAGCACCGAAAATGGCGGCACGCTGATCAATCGCATGGGCGAGGGACCGCGCGGGTCGATGGGCAAACCCCCGCCCGGCATGATCGCGGCGATCCTCGACGACGACGACCAAATCTGCCCGCCGGGCGAGCCCGGCCACCTCTGCTTTCGCAAGGAAGATGGCGCTTCCGACGCCATCACCTATTTCCGCAACGAAAAAGCAAGCGCCGACAAGGTCGTGCGCGGCTGGTTTCGTTCGGGCGACATGGCCTATGCCGACGAGCGCGGCTGGTTCTATTTCCTCCACCGCGCCGGCGGGGGTATTCGCCGCAATGGAGATTTCGTCAACGCGACCCTGGTCGAAACGGTGCTTGCACAATGTCCGGCGGTCGCCGACGTCTATGTCTATGGCGTCGCAACACCAGCGAATGTCGCGGGCGAGCGGACGCTGGTGGCGGCGCTTGTCCTCGAGCCCGGCGGGTCGCTCGACACGGTGCGGCAATGGGCGGCCGAGCGGTTGCAACGCAGCGAGGTGCCCGAGATCTGGCAGTTGCTGGCCGCGATCCCGAAAACCGTCTCCGAAAAGCCGATCGAGCGTGATTGCGCCGCACTGCTCGAGGCGGCAGGTCTGGTCGAACGCGCTGCGACGGAGAACCGGACATGATCGAACTGTTTACCGCGCCGACCCCCAATGGCTGGAAGATCTCGGTAATGCTCGAGGAATGCGGCCTTCCCTATGAAGTGCGCTGGGTCAACATCGGCAAGGGCGACCAGTTCAAGCCCGACTTCCTCGCGATCAGTCCGAACAACCGCATCCCGGCCATTGTCGACCATGCGCCCGCCGACGGTGGCGAGCCGCTGTCGATTTTCGAGACCGGCGCGATCCTCATTTATCTCGCTGAGAAGACCGGGCAGTTTCTTCCTGCCGACATCCGCGGCCACAAGGCGGCGCTTGAATGGCTATTCTGGCAGGTCGGCGGGCTCGGGCCGATGCTCGGCCAGCACGGCCATTTCAAACTCTATGCCCCCGAACGCATCGCTTATGCCACCGATCGCTACCGGAACGAGACGCTCCGCCTCTATGGCGTGCTCGATCGCCAGCTTGCGAAACAAACCTATCTGGCCGGCGAGGACTATAGCATCGCCGACATCGCGTCCTTTCCGTGGGTCCAGACCTACAAGGCGCAGGACATCGATCTGGGCGGCTTCGTCCATGTCAAACGCTGGTACGATCTGTTGAAGCAACGCCCCGCCCTGCGGCGCGGGATGGATCTCGGGCGCCAGCTTATCAACCGCCGCCCGCAGGACAGCGCCGAGGCGCGCAAGCTGTTGTTCGGAATCAAGGACGAAACCGAATGACCGCCGAAGTCGAGATTTTCTTCGACCTGTCATCGCCCTGGACACGCATTGCCTTCCACAATTTCCGGTCATGGGCGGCGGGCAAGGACATTGCGGTGACGTGGCGGCCCTTCCTCGTCGGCGGGGTCTTCAACGCGGTCAACGACAGCGTCTACGCCGGGCGCGACAATCCGGACAATACGAAATTCCGCCTGACCTATGTCTGGCTCAAGGAATGGGCAAAGCTTGCAGAGGTCGCGATGAACTTTCCGTCGCGGCACCACCCGCTGAAATCGGTGCACGCCATGCGCTTTTGCTGTGCGCTGGAAGATGACCAGGAAGCGCTGACCCGCCTGTCGGAAGCCGCCTTCGAGGCCTATTTCGCCGATCAGCAAAATCTCGACGACCCGTCGGTCCTCGCCGCGATTGCCGATTCTGCGGGCCTCGATGGCGCGGCGCTCGGCGCGCTGGCACAATCGCCGGTCATCAAGGACCGGCTGCGGGCAAACACGCAGGAAGCAATCGATCGCGGCTCCTTCGGGTCGCCGACCTTCTTCGTCGAAAAGAAATATATGTATTTCGGCAACGACCAGCTGCCGCTCGTCCAATCCCGCATCGAGAGCCTGATCGAAAGCCCGGCGCGATGACCGATGGCGGCGAGATGGCGCAATTGTCGCGCCAAGGCGCGGTCTCGCTCATCATTTTTCATCCAGCACGCGACGGAACGATTTCCAACAGGGGCGCCGCTACGCTCGGCCGAATTTTCGAACGCGAACTGGCCGACGACGCGGTTCGCGCAATCGTCCTCACTGGCGCGAGCGCGGGCATCTTCATCCGGCACGCCAATCTTGGGCAGATTTCGCGCGCGGCCGAAGCCCTGCTCAGCGGCGCCGCGACCGAGAATGATTTCACGACATCGGCCTTTGCAACGTTGGGCGCGATGCTCGATGCGGCAACGAAACCTATCATCGCGGCGATCAACGGCGACTGCATGGGTGGCGGCTTCGAGATCGCCCTCGCCTGCACCATGCGTATTGCCGCCGCTTCGGCCAGCGCGATCGGCCTGCCCGAAATCCGCATTGGCATTCCGCCTGGCGCCGGCGGTCCGCAGCGGCTGGCGAGGCTGATTGGCCTGCACCGCGCCCGGCTCTTCACTCTGGAAGGGACCGTCCTTGGAGCGCACGATGCCCTGTCGCTCGGAATCGTCGATGCCGTCGCCGAAGACGCTGTTTCGCATGCCATCGCACGGGCAGAGGCGATCGCCGGACGCCCGCGCGGCGCGGTAGCCACGATCATGCGGCAGATGCGTCCGGACGACGGCGAGGCGATCGACGAGAATCTAATGAGTTTCGCTCGCTGCATCGCAGAACCCGGCATGGCCGATGCACTCCGCCAGTTGGCCGAAGCGGACGTCATCATCGAGCAGTTGAACTAGGGTCAGAACCCTAGCTGTCGGGCCAAATTCGCGCGGACTGGATCGACCGGCGCCTCATGCCGGATCCGGCTCTTTCTTGACGAAGCCAATCCCGAACCACCCCAGCGCGATCAGGCCGATCAGTGCGACGAACCCGGCCTGCTGGGTTCCCCAAACCGCGGTAGCGAGCCCGACCAAGGCAGATCCCAGCCAGATCGTCACCGAACCGGACAATGCGTAGAGGCCGAACCAGCTTCCAACGGTCTCGGGCGTCGCGAGCGACGTCAGCATCGACCGGCTCGATGCATAGCATCCGCAGATACCGACAGCGCTCACGGACGCCAGCACGACGAATGCGATCTCGGGAAGCGTGTTGAACATCGGTCCATCCCACAGCGGCGATCCGTTGAAGGCCATATAGAAGAGGCGATCGGGTGCGATCCCGATCAAGGCGAACTGGCTGGCGACCACGATCGCGAGTTCGATCCGGATGGCGCGGCGCGGACCGACAAGCCGGTCGAGACGGCCGCCGACAAGACCGCCAATGGCGAGAAAGCAGCTGACGATGATGGCAAGCGCGGTCAGTTCAAGCGCGCCCCACCGCATGACCCCGGCGGCATAGATGCCCATGAAGAGCAGGATCGCGGTCAGGCCGTCGGTGTAAATCATGCGCGAGGCGAGGAAGGTCGCCATCGGACGGTTCGCCGGCAGGCTCTTCAGCGTCATCTTCAGCTGCGCGAAGCTCTCGCCAATCCCGCCGCCAGCCCCCCGCGGTGCATCGCGGCCCCACAGAAAGAGAGGCAAAGCGCCAAAGCCGAGGATCAGCGCAACGATCGGCCCGACAATCCTGTCGGTTTGATGGGCTGCCGCCGACAACCCGAAAAGGGGCGCATCCGGAAGCCAGTCCGCCGACATCCTGGCGGGCAACGCGAAGGCCCACAATATGAACGCCAGCAGGACGACCGAGATGGCGCTGCCGAGCGCCAGACCAAGACCGGACGTGGCAGAGATATGGCCCGGCGGTGCGGCAAAAGGCAGCAGCGAGTTATGAAGCACCTCGCTGTAAGCAAAGAGAATTCCGGCAAAAAAGATGATCGCGCAGGTCAGCCCGAGGCCGAGGCCGGCGGGCGTCGCCCACCACAGGCTGGCGCAGCAGACGACAAGCGCCGCAGTGATCGCCGCGAGGAGCGGCTTGCGCTTGCCGGCACGATCCATCGTCGCCCCGAGGAGCGGTGCGGTCAACGCCGCGAACAGACCATAAGCCATGACGAGCCGGGCAACGAGCGCCTGTCCGCTGACCGGATCCCCGACGAGGACCGTCGCAAGATAGGGAATGAAGATATAGACCTTGATCAGGATGACATAGGGCGTCCGGGCGCCTTCGTAGAACGCCCACGCGCGCGCGCTGCCCGGCAATCGGCCTTCAGGCGTATCGTCATTCGCGGTCATCGGGGCCCCAGCCATCGTTACAAGCTCAATGGGCCTGCCCGCCCTCGGCGATCAATCGCTCATTTTCGGCGATAATCTCCCCGGCGCTCATGGTGAGATCGATCGGCTTGCCGAACGGCTGCGGCACGTCGATCCCGGTCTGCCAATAGATCTCGTTGGGGTTGCCCTCCGGATCGGAAAAATAGACGCCGATCGCATTGCCATGGGTGATGACCATCCGGATCGGCGAACCATAGTCCAGGATCGCGCGATACAGCGATTGCAGCGACGGCAGGTCGGCGACGCGCCAGGAAATCTGGTTGATGAGCCTGACGTCGCGCGCCGCGGTGCGGCCTTTCGCGAGAACCATCTCGTGATGCTCGATGTCGGGACGCGACGACAGGAAGGTTGCCCCAAGTTCGGGCGCCTCGTCGGTCACGATCAGCCCGAGCACGCGCGCGTAAAAGTCGCGCATGGTGTCGAGGTCCTCGACATGAAGGCCGGCATGCCCCAGTTCCGCAATACCCATGATCGTCTCCTCAATTCGCCAGGTTCGGCGCGATCAGCACTTTCAACTGGTTACCCGCGGGATCGAGCAGCGCATCGAATATGGCATCAGCCTCCTCCAGCGGCACGATCGCGGTCACAATGTCTTCGGCCCGGACGCGGCCCGCCGCGAGATGGCCGATGGCCTCCTCCATCTCCTCCTGGGTACAGCTCGCCGAACCGACGATCTCGACCTCCTTCTGCACGACGGAATATTGCGAGAGCAGGACGGGCGCCTTCGGCACACCCTGCAACACGATGCGCCCGTTATAGGCAATGAGTTCCACGGCCAGTCCCGCCGCCTCGACATGGCCGGTGCATTCGAAGATGGCGGTCGGCCTCCTCGTGCCCAGCGCCGCCGCGCCGCCGTCTTTGACCGCTGCGAGATCGACAGCCCGGTAGCCCGATTTTTCCATGAGCGCCCGGCGGGCGGGATTGGGATCGACGAAGACGATCTCGCCTATTCCGCGCGCCTTGAGAGCCGCCGCCGTCATCGCCCCGATCGGCCCCGCACCCAGGATGCAGACGGTATCGCCCGGTGACGCGGTCGATTTGTTGACGCCGTGAAACGCGATCGCGAGCGGCTCGGTGATCCCCGCCTGGTCGAAGCTCAATTCGTCGGGGATGCGGTGCAGCAAGGCGGGACTCACGACGATATGCTCGGCATAGCCGCCTTGCGCGACGCCATGGCCGAGCGCGGAATCGAGATGATCGAGGCAGAGGTAATCGCGGCCGCTCAAGCACATCTCGCACCGACCGCACGGACTGCCATGATAGAGCGCGACCCGATCACCCGCAGCCCAGCCGGAAACACCCTCCCCGACCTCGGCGACCGTGCCGACGATTTCGTGGCCCAATATACTCCCGACCGCCCAGCGCGGGTTCGGACTGGTGCGGGCGACAAGGTCGGTGCCGCATATGCCGCAGCGCTCGACCCGAACCTTCACCATGTCCGGCGTGACCGGCGGTTCGTCGATGTCGGCGACCTCGATCGTGCGGTCTGACGAAATGCGGGCGACCTTCATTGGGCTTGCTCCTTGGTGATGGGATTGGTGAGCGTGCCGATGCCCTCGACCCATGTGGCGAGGACATCGCCTGGTTTCAGAAAGACCGGCGGCTGGCGCGTCGCGCCCACGCCCTCGGGCGTGCCGGTGAAGATGAGATCGCCCGGGTAGATGGGAACGAGGTGCGAAATATATTCGATGAGTTCGCCGACCGGGAAAATGAAGTCGCTCGTCCGCGAACGCTGCATCGTTTCGCCGTTTACGGCGCACCCCAGTTCAAGATCGTCGGGATTGGCGAACTCGTCGACCGACACGACGACAGGCCCGACCGGTCCAAAGCCCGGAAGCGATTTCGCCATCGAGAATTGCGGCATGGGTCCGAGCCGCTGGATCGCGCGTTCCGAAATATCCTGCCCCGCGGCCAAGCCCGCGACATAGTCCCATGCGTCGGCCGCTGGCACGTCCCTGGCCTCCCGGGCCATGACGACGACGAGTTCGACTTCCCAGTCGACCCGTTCGTGACGGATCGCGACGGCATCATTGGGGCCGGTCAGGCAGCTTGGAAATTTGGTGAAGATGACGGGCTGCTCGGGCGGCGCGACCCCGGCTTCGGCGGCGTGCGCGCGATAGTTTGCGCCGATCGCGAATATCTGCCGCGGGCGCGGCACCGGAAGCTCGAAGAGAGACGCGTCAACGGGTTCAAGCGCGTCATCCGCAAGGCCCGCCGCCCATGCGCGCAAATCGCCCCAGCAACCGAAGAGCGCCTGCGGATCGGCGGAAAAGCGCCCGTCCGACGCCTGCTCGATATCGGCGCCCTTGCCGCTGGCGGTCACCAGCCAGGCCCGGCCGCCTATGCATGCGATTCGCATCTTGCCTTCTCCTATTTATGATACATTATGTATCGTATATATATGGAAGCGTCAATTCACCAAGGCATCGTTGTTCCGCCGTTAGCGCGCAAAATCTGCCCCGTAACGAAGCTCGATGCATCGGAAGCCAGATAGAGGCATTGCTGCGCGATATCCTCGGGCGATCCTACGCGTCCGAGCGGAGCACTCTTTGCCCAGCGGTCGAGATAGGCGGTGCGATCGGCAGCGACGGCGCCTGCGGCTTCCATCGATAGCGCGGTTGGCACGAAGCCGGGCGCCACCGCATTGACGCGGATGCCGTCCGGCCCGACCTCGTTCGCGAGCACCTTGGTCAGCATCGCAACCGCGGCCTTCGAAATCGAATAGCTCGCATTGGTCGGGATGGCGAGGTCGATCGCCGAGGAGACCATGTTGACGATCGCGCCCCGGCGCGCGGCAATCATCGCGGGCAGAACCGCCTGGATGCAAAAAAGCGTGCCCTTGAAATTGATCGCGAAAATCTGCTCGAATCGCGCGCCATTCATGTCCTCGACACGCTCGCCCGAACTCGCCACCCCGGCGATGTTGGCCAATATATCGACCCCATGACCGGCGAAGGCGCCCAACTCCTCGCGGACAGCAAGCCGGTCGATGACATCGACCGCAGCGAAGGATCCGCCGATCGCCTCCGCAGCCTCGGCTGCGGCATCGCGGTTCCGGTCGACGCAGAGCACCTCCGCGCCGGCCGCGGCGAATAGCGTGGCGGTCGCGCGCCCGAGGCCGGCACCCGCACCCGTGACGATGGCGCGGCGCCCGGCAAGTGAAAGACGTTCGATCATAGAAGCTCCGGATTTAAGGCGAGCAGCCGCTTGCCGCGGTTGGTGCCGCTGAACAGACCGGCGAGGGCGCCGGAGAAATTCTCGAGCCCGCGCTCGATATCGACGATACCGACCAGACGGCCCTCCTGGTGCCAGCGGGCAAGGCGCCGCACCGCATCGGGGAAGCGCGGAGCGAAGTCGTGGACCAGGAAGCCGCGCATCGAAGCGCGGCGGACAACAAGGTTCAGATAATTGGATGGGCCATGACGCTCGGCGCTGCCATATTGCGAGATGCCACCGCATACGACGATCCGCGCGCCCTCGGCGAGGTGATCGAGCGCCGCCTCGAGAAAGACGCCGCCGACATTGTCGAAGACGAGGTCGGCACCGCCCGGCAGCGCGGATCTCATCGTCCCGGCCAGATCGCCGCCCCGATAATCGAGAACCGGCGCCCCGAAACGCTCCATGGCCCAGGTGCATTTCTCCGCGCCGCCCGCCACCCCGACGACCTCGGCACCCGCGATCTGGGCGATTTGCATCGCCGCCGAGCCCACGGCTCCGCCAGCACCGCTCACGAGCACGCGGTCGCCCGGCTGGAGTGCGCCGCAATCGACGAGGCCGAACCAGGCGCTGAGCCCGCTGATGCCGAGCACGCCCAGATGATGCGGCAGTGCATCGATCGCCATCGGTGGAAGCAGCGTGACCTGTTCGCCGCAGCTTGCAGCATGGCTTGCGATCCCGAAAGCTCCGCGCACGAGCGCGCCGGGCGGGAAAGCCCTGGTCCGGCTCGAAATGACGCGGCCGATGGCGAGCGCGGGCATCGCCTCGCCGATCGCGACGGGCTGGCGATAGGTATCCTCGCCGCTGATCCAGGTTCGCATCGCCGGGTCAATCGACGCGTAGAGGATCGCGACAACGAACCCGTCCGCCGGGCAATCAAGCATCCGTCTCTCGATCGCGAAATCGGCCGGAACAGGCACGCCGCGCGGCCGCCGCGCCAGTGTGAGGACATTCGCCATCACCATGGCATCGATATCCCGCCGTTGGCGCGCAGCGTCTGTCCCGTTACATAGCCCGCCGCATCGCTGGCGAGATAAAGGATCTGCGCCGCGACATCATCAACCGAGCAGAGTTGGCCGAGCGGCGACTTGGCGCGCCACCAGTCGAGATATCGATCGCGTCCCTCGGGATCGCCCGCATACCGTACCAGGCTGAGTTCGCTCGGGATGAAGCTCGGCGCGACGGCGTTCACCCGGATGCCGTCACCCGCGACCTCGGCAGCCAAAATCCTGGTAAGCGAAGAAATCGAGGCCTTGGCGACCGCATAGCTCGCGATCGTCGCCGGCGCGATATCGATCGCCTCCGAACTCATGTTGACGATCGCGCCGCCGGCGCGCCGCAAATGCGGTAGCGCCGCCTGGCACCCGTGGAGCACGCCGCCGAAATGAGCCGCGAACATCGCATCGAACGCCTCCTCGTCGAGATCGACGACGCGCTGCGAGCGGCCGGCGATACCGGCGAGATTGCAAACGATGTGAAGGCCGCCATCGGCCGCGGCGGCATCGATAGCGGCAAACACCGCCGCCCGGTCGGTCACGTCGAGCAGCACCGGCGTGCCACCGATCCGGGCCGCAACCGCAGCCACCGCTTCCGCGCGAAGGTCGGCACAATGGACATGCGCACCCGCCGCGGCGAGCGCTGTCGCCACCGCCTCGCCGATCGCACCGCCGGCGCCGGTCACAAAGGCGACGCGCCCGTCGAGGCGCCATGCATCAAACAGACTCGCCATTCACACAGCTCCCATGTTAACTGAATACGAAACAAGGAGTATCGTATTATGAATGATGACTTCATCGGCAACTGGCAACTGATCGACTATGTGACGACGCTCGCGAACGGTAAGCGGATAGACCCGCTCGGGGCCCTGCCCTACGGCCTCGGCACCTATACCGAGGCAGGCTTCATGTCGGCGCACCTGATGCGGCGCGACCGCGAACCGCTCGGCAGCGCGAGACCCGACCTTTCGCAGATCGCCCCCGACCTGCTCGCCGCGACAGCCTCCGGATACATAGGATATGCCGGACGATTCACGATCGATCGCGATGGGTGCCGGATCATCCACCATGTCGAGACCGCCTGGATCCCCGACTGGATCGGGATCGACATGATCCGCGATTACAGCTTCGAGGATGATCTCCTGATCCTCCGTCCGCCCGCCGCTGCCGGCGCCGCATCGGTACTGCGGTGGCGCCGCCCATCCTGATCCCATTTTTGGCCTCTCCTGAATCGATCTTGACATAACGATACGTTTTGTATCGTATATAGACCATGGATCGGCAGGAGCGGTCAAGGGTCATGTTCCCTTGCCTGCAAAAAGCCGGCAATTTGAAGGGAGTGGACCAATGAAGACACATCGCACGATTCGGATACTTGCCCTGCTGGCCGGCGGCTCGATGCTGCCGGGGATCGCGGCGGCGCAGGATGCTGCTCAGGCCGACGCGGCGGATAACGGCTATGCGAGCGAAATCATCGTCACCGCACAGAAGCGCGAGCAGTCGCTCCAGGACGTTCCGATCGTCGTGACCGTCGCCGGCGCGCAGCTGTTGCAGGACGCCGGGGTCAAGGACATCAAGGACCTCACTGTCCTCACCCCGGGACTCAGCGTCGTCTCGACCGCGAACGAGACCCAGTCGACCGCGCTTATCCGCGGCGTCGGCACTGCCGGGGGCAATGTCGGACTCGAAAGCTCGGTCGGCGTCGTGATCGATGGCGTATATCGTCCGCGGACCGGCGTCGCGCTAGGCGACCTCGGCCAGGCCGAACGGGTCGAGGTGCTGAAGGGGCCGCAGGGCACGCTTTTTGGCAAGAATACGTCGGCCGGTGTCATCAACGTCGTGACCGCGAAACCAAGCTTCGAACCCCATGCGCGCGGTGAGTTCACGGTTGCCAATTATGATGAAGCCGGTGGCTCGATCTCGGTCGGCGGCCCGATCGTCGCCGACCGCCTCGCCGCGAGCCTGTTCGCCGTACACCGCAAGCGCGACGGCTATTATGACGTCGTCACGGGCAACGGGCCGCGAGCGATCAGCGATGATGCCGACCGCCATTTCTGGTCGCTGCGCGGCCAGCTCTATTTCACCAATGACGCGGGCTTCGACGCACGGCTGATCGGCGACATCACCCGCCGCAACGAGAATTGCTGTGTCGCGGTCCAGCTCGTCAACGGACCGACGACCGCAATCGTCAATGCGCTCGCGGGGTCCGGCAATGGTGTCCTCTCGCCCGCCGATCCGGGTCGGCGCCTCGCCTTCTCGAACCGCGACACAACGCAGAAGATCCGCGACGGCGGCCTCAGCCTCGAGATGAACTACGACCTCGGCGATGCGACACTGACCTCGATCACCGCCTGGCGCGACTGGCGCTGGGTGACGGGTTCGGATTCGGACTATAGCGGTGCCGACATCCTTTATCGCGAGGCCGACGGCGGCACGATGAACCGCTTTCGCCAGTTCAGCCAGGAACTGCGCGCGAGCGGCAGCAGCGGCGATCTCGACTATACGGTCGGCGGCTTCTACGCCCACGAAATCCTCGATAGCCGCGTCGCACAGCTTTACGGCAGCGACTTTCAACCGTTCCTGAGCCTCCTCTTCTCGGGCGGCACCAATCCGGCTTTCCTGAAGCCCATCCTCGACCTCGCCGTCCCCGGCACCGGGTCGCGCGACGTCTACAAGCAGACGGGCGACAGTTTCGCGCTGTTCACGAACAACAGCCTGAAGCTCACCGATGCGCTCGAGCTGACCATCGGCCTCCGCTACACGATCGACCGCAAGAAGGCCGTCGCCGCGTTCGGTGCGACCGACGGCGGCGCGCTCTGCAATGCCGGGCAGGCGACCGGATCGGCGGCGATCATCGGCGCGCTTTGCAATCCCTTCTTCAATTCGAACTTCATCGGACTGAACAACACGCAGAAGCGGACAGAGAATGCGCTGAGCGGCACCGCGAAGCTTGCCTATCGCTTCTCGCCCGAGTTCATGACTTATGCGAGCTATTCGCGCGGCTACAAATCGGGCGGCTTCAACCTCGACCGCGTCGCTTTTCCTTATGCCGCCGGCAATCCCACCTCGCTGCAGCCGGTGCTCGACACCAGCTTTCCCGGCGAGTTCGTCGACAGCTTCGAACTCGGCGTCAAATCGACACTCGCCGACCGCCGCCTCTATCTGAACGCCGCCGCCTTCTACCAGGATTATACCGACTATCAGCTCAACGCGTTCAACGGCTTCTTCTTCTCGGTTTTCCCGGTTCCCGAAGTTATCTCGAAAGGCGTCGATGCCGATATTCTCTGGCGTCCGAGCAGCGCCTTCACCCTGCAGGGCGGCGTCACCTATGCCGACACGCGCTATTCGGAGAAAAACCGTGCGCTCCTGTCGCTGACGCCTTCGACCGCGCGCCTGCCCGGCGAGCGTCTCAACCTCGCGCCGCTGTGGTCGGCCTCGCTCTCGGTGACTCACGAACTTCCGCTCGGCAGCGGACTGCTGCTGCGTTCGAACGCGACCATGCGCTACAGTTCGTCATATAATGCGGGCACTGACCTCAATCCGCTGAAACTCCAGAAAAGCTATGCCGTCATCAATGCGCGCATCGGCATCGGCGATGAGGACAAGAACTGGGGCATCGAGCTCTGGGCAAACAACCTCACCAACAAGCTGTATATGCAGAACAGTTTCGACGCCCCGTTCCAGTCGGGCAGCATCAATGCCTTTCTCGGCGCCCCGCGCACCTATGGCATCACCCTGAGGGCCGGTTTCTGACCACCCTTTCCTCTCGGAAACTGGCCTCGGTCGCGCAAGCGATCGAGGCCGATTTTGTCGCCACCGGACGCTTCCCGGGCGGACATCTGCGTATCGTCCAGCACGGAGAGACGATCTTCGACCGCTGCATGGGGATGATGGACATCGAGCGCGAGCACCCTTGGCGGGATGATGCGATCGTCCGCATCTACTCGATGACCAAGCCGATCGTTTCCGCGGCGCTGATGATGCAGATCGAGCGCGGGACGGCGCGGCTCGATCAACCGGTGTCGGATTTTCTTCCCGGCTGGCTCGATCAGCGCGTCCGGACGGCGGGCGACGGTTCAAATCCGATCACCGAACCCGCGGCCCGGCCGGTCACGCTCCGCCATCTCCTCACCCACACCGCCGGCTTGACCTATGGCACGAGGCTCGCCGCCGTCGGCGGCGCCCGCGTCGAAGATCCCGTCGCGCTGCTCTATGCGGCGGCCGACATTGCCGCAGCTCACGGGCTCCAGGCCTATGCCCGGGCGATCGGCCGCCTCCCGCTGCGATATCAGCCGGGCACCCGCTGGATGTATTCGGTCGCGACCGATATCGTGGGCGCCGTCGTCGAGATCCTCGCGGGCAAGCCGCTGGGCGAGCAACTCGCCGAGACGATATTCGAGCCGCTCGGGATGGAAGACACCGGCTTTCACGTTCCCCGGAACAAGCTGCATCGCCTTGCTGCCTGCTATATCACGACGCCGGACGGCTCGATGCGGCTCGCCGACGATCCGGCGACCAGCACCTACCTTGCCTCGCCGGCCTTCGAGTCCAGCGGCGGCGGCCTCGTCTCCACGATGGATGACTATGGCCGCTTCGCCGAAATGCTTCGCAGGAAAGGCCGCCCGGTCCTGTCGGCAGACACATTCGCGCAAATGATCGCAAACCAGCTTCCCGGCGGCCGCGAACTCAAGGACCTCGCGCTTATTGCGGACCCTCGCCTTGTCCCGGAGGCCATGGGCTTCGGCCTCGGCTTCGCGACAACGCTCGACGAGAGCCGCGCAGGTGTTCCCGCGCAGGGCGATTTTTACTGGGGCGGCGCCGCAACGACCATCTGGTGGGTCGACCCGGCGCGCAACCTCACGGTTCTGTTTCTGACCCAGCTCCTTCCCGCCACAGCCTATGGTTTCCAGGACTGGCTGAAGCGCAAAGTCTATGCCGCGCTCGCCTGACACTTCCCTTCGGCGACCGCTTGCGCCACAAGGCACCATGCCCCGGACCGCCGCTGCCACGACCAAAAGCCCACACGCGTTGGACAAGCCGCAAATGGGCCGTCCGCGATCGGCGGACGTCGACCGGCGCATCGAGCGGGAAACGCTCGACGTCGTCTCCGAGAAGGGTTTTTCGGGCGTCACCGTCAACGAGATATGCGAGCGGGCCGGTATCAGCCGCGCGACCTTCTACCGTCGCTATCCGAGCCCGGCCGAGGCGCTCGCCGCGGCAATTAACTCAGCCTTCGAATTCCACTCCCCGCCGCATTCGAACGACCCGGTCGAATATCTTTTCGAATTCGCGCTGTCGCTCGAGCGCTCCTACTCGGACCCGCGCATCGCGCCTGCGATCGGCTTCCTGATCGGCGAGTATAACGCCAAACCCGACGTCTATGAGCGCCTGCAACAAGGCCTGCGAGAGCGCCGTGCTTATGTCCGCGGCGCATTGGAAGCCGTCGGCTCGCTCCCCCCTCAGACCGGGCTTCCGCTCGATCTCGACGAGGTTCTGGTCATCCTGTCATCGCTCGCGTGGAACGCGGCCGTTACGAAGCGCAAACTCGAGTCGGGCGTGCTACGGACCGTTATCACGCGACTTATTCGATAGGCTCGAGTGGTCCGGTTGCGGACAGCCCGCTTCCTCCCTCGCTTCTCTCCGCACCCGTTTCGATCGGAGAACCTCCGGAATCGGAACAGTCTCCTCGTGACAAATTCGCGTCATCGGCTACACTTAAAATATCATGCGCGAAGTTTAAGCATTATTACTTATAAAAATGATTTATTCTATAAATAGCAACTTGTTAACTCCGCAATAGTATAAGCATCTTGCTTATTGGAAAAAGCTTCTCTCCGAAACAGAGGGGCAATTCAGGAGTTGTCATCGTGCAAAAGAGGAAATTTTATTACCTTCTTGGTCTCTCCGCCCTGATTTTCTCGGTCCCGGCGCACGCCGATATCACGGGAACAATCGATGCGACGATCACGCTCGAAGCCGGCTGCATCATCAACGGCCAGAATTACGACGATGGTTCGACCGGCGTCGATTTCGGCACGCTCGATTTCGGCACCCAGAACACATTGTTCACGCAGACCGATGCGGAGGTGCTGAGCGGCGCGACCGGCTTCACGATCCAGTGCAGCAACGGCGTCACCCCCACCCTGTCCTTCAACGCGGGGCAGAATGACGGGTCGGGCGCTGGCACCGGCCTTCACGCGATGGAACATCAGACCGCCGCCGGGCAATTCGTGACCTATAATCTCTATTCGGATGCGGGTCGCACGGCGATCATCCCGGTCGGCGGGGATATCGTCCTCGCCGGTGACGGATCGGTGCAGACGGTCAACGTCTACGGCCGCGCATTCGGCGAAGCCGGGCTGACGCCGGGCGTCTATGCCGACGTCGTCACGGTGGTGGTCGAGCTTTAGGGCGGACGCCGGCTCGCAGCCATGCCTGCCCCCCGCCCGTCGACTGCATTTGCGGCCCTCGCAGTGCTCGTCGCATGCGGGATCGGCGGCTCCGCCCAGGCCGAAACCACGGCGCAGTTCGACGTATCGGCGACGATCACCGCCGGATGCCTCGTCGATGGCCTCGGCGCCAGCGGCAATGCGGGGCGGATCGGGGAGCTCGATTTCGGCGTCGATTCGACCTTCTCGACCGCAACCCACACCGCGACGACCACCGGCGGGCAGGCGATCCGCCTGCGCTGCACCCCCGGCGCCAATCTGATGATGAGCATCGACGGCGGCAGCCATGCCGCCGTCGGCGTCCGCAATCTCCAGCTCGGCGCCAACAGCAGCGCGCGCATCGCCTATAGTCTATGTCGCGACATCGGATGCACCCAGCCGATCGCGATCGGAACAGCCTACGCGGTCCCCGTATCCGGAACGAATAGCGAGGATGTGCGGCTGCCGATCTACGGCTCGCTCACCTTGCCCGGAACGCGGCCGCCGGGCCCCTACACCGACACGCTGACGGTCACGCTGACATGGTGATCGCCCCTTTCAAGGACTGGTCCATGAAACGCGCCTTGCTCCCCGCCGTCCTGTTGATCCTTGCGATCATATTGCTTGCCATCGCGCCCCGTCCCGCTGCGGCGCAGCAGCCGGGTTCGATTCTGATCTGGCCAATCAATCCGGTGATCGAGGGCGACGATCGCGCCGCTGCGCTGTGGCTCGAAAATCCGGGCAAAACAGCCGTCACCTTGCAGGTTCGCGTCTATGCCTGGGCGCAGCAGGACGGCCGCGATGCCTATGCCCCGCAAGACGAGGTTCTCGGAACGCCGCCGATCGTCAGCATCCAGCCTGGCGAGCGGCAACTGGTCCGCCTGACCCGCACGACACCGCCGCCGGCCGTCGCCGAAAAGCCCTATCGCGTCATCGTCGACGAAATTCCGACGAGCGACGCGCCTGCCGCGCCCGGCGCCGCAGTCAGTTTCCGGATGCGCTATTCGTTGCCGCTCTTCTCCTATGCCCAAGGCGCGCGCCGGAAGGACAAGGCGAAAGCGGCCCTGCCGGAACCGGCGCTCGGCTGGCGCCTCGGCTCGGACGCAAGCGGCCGATTCATAGAGGTCCGCAACAAAGGCGCTGGTCACGCGCGGCTCACCGACGTCGCCCTTGTGACCGGCAGCGGCCGGTCACCGTTGGCCGACGGGCTGTTCGGCTATGTGCTTCCCGGCGCCACGATGCGCTGGCCGCTGCCGCAAGGAACCGCGACGTCGGGCGAGCTGTCGGCGGCGGTGAACGGACAGACGAGCGCGCGTATCGAGCATCTGCCGGAATGACGGGCGGTGGCGCGCGCGCTCTTTTCGCCGGGGCGGCTTCGCTGGGCGCCGGCGTTCGTCGCGGCGCTCTGGTTCCCCGGTGCCGCATCTGCCGCATATGCCGATGCCCGTCTCGACGGCTATGCCGACCTGCCCCCGCCGCCACAGCGGAGCGAGATCGCCGATCTGACCGCCGACCAGCGGCTCGAACTTGAACTTTTCATCAACGGCATGCGGACCGGCATCGTCGCGCCGGTCGTCAAGCAAGGCGGCAGGTTCCAGATGCGCGCCGCCGACCTGCACCGCGCCGGGCTGTTGTTCAAGGCGCCCGGCGACATGCTGTTTATCGACAGTCTCGACGGCGTACGCGCCGACTATGACGCGCTCGCCCAGCAACTGCACCTGACCGTGTCGCCCGAATATCTGCCTATCCAGCGGATCGGCGGCGGCAGCCGCGAATTCCGGCCGGCACAATATGATATGGGGGCGCTGCTCAATTACGATGTCTATGTAACCGGGGGCAACCGGGGGCCGGTGCAGGCATCGCTATGGCACGAAGCGCGCGTATTCGGTCCCGCCGGCATTTTTTCGACCACCGGCGCGCTGCGGACAGGCGGCGCGAAGCGCTACGTTCGCTTCGACAGCTATTGGCGCTGGTCCGACGAGCGGAGCATGACGACCGTCGAGGCGGGCGACATCATCACGCGGACCCTGCCCTATGCGCCCGCGGTCCGTCTGGGCGGCATCCAGGTGTCGCGCGATTTTTCGGTGCGGCCCGACATCATCACCTACCCGCTTCCCGAATTCGCCGGCAACGCCGCGCTGCCTTCCACCGTCGATCTGGTCGTCGATGGTCAGCGGATCGCGGGCAGCCGCGTCAATCCCGGCCCCTTCACGCTCGGCACGCTGCCGCCGATCAACGGCTATGGCCAGGCCAATCTGATCGTCACCGACATGCATGGACGCAGCGTCGCGACGGCGCTGCCCTTCTATATCAGCAGCGCGCTGCTCCGCCCGGGCCTGACCGACTATTCGGTCGCGGCGGGCGTGTTCCGCCGCAATTACGGCACCCGCAATTTCGATTATGGCGGCGTCGCGGCCAGCGCCTCGGCGCGCCATGGCGTGACTCCCGGCGTGACACTGGAGGTGCGCGCCGAGGTCGCCGACGACATGCGCCTCGCCGGCGGCGGCGCGGTCGTGAAGCTCGGCAATTTCGGGACGGTGAGCGCAGCCTATAGCCGCAGCTTCGGCAAGGATGCCGATGGCGGCCAGCTCGACCTTGGCTATGAATATCAGGCGCGCGGCTTTTCGGTCGGGCTGCGCCACACGCGGCGGGGCGGCGGCTACGTCGATCTCGGCCTTCTCGATCGCGGCGACGACGTGGGCTGGGAACGGCTGAGCGCCGCGACAGCGAGTATTTCGCTGGGCGGAGCGGGGACACTCGGCGTCGGCTATTTCGAACTGCGGCAGGAGCGCGGACGCGATGCGCGGCTGGCGAACCTCGCCTGGGCAATCCCGCTGTGGGGCGAAAGCCGCGTCTATGCCTCGCTGTCGCGCGATTTCATCGACCGCAGCTGGTCGGGCGCACTGACGCTGAGCATTGCGCTCGGCGGCGGGACGCTCAACGCCGGCGTCGCACAGGATCCGAGGGGACGCACCGGCGCGCGCGCCGACTATTCGCAGCCCGTCCCGACCGAAGGCGGCTTCGGCTGGAACGCCAGCGCGGTCAGCGAGGACGGCCGCAGCCCCTATTTGCGCGGCGATGTGATCTGGCGGACGCAGCCGGTCCAGCTGCGCGCCGGCGCCTATGGCCGCAGCGATATCACCGGCTGGTTCGGCGCCAGCGGCTCGCTCGTCTTCATGGATGGCGCTCTCTTTGCCGCCAACCGCGTTTCCGACGCCTTCGCCGTCGTCAGCACCAATGGCGAGCCGGGAATTCCGGTGCGCTATGAAAATCAGCTGATCGGTACGACCAACGAAAAGGGCCAACTGCTCGTCCCCTCGGCCAGCGCCTATTATCCCGCGCGCTACGACATCGATACGCTCGACCTGCCCGCGAACGTCCAGACGCCGCTCGTCAGCCAGCGCGTCGCGATCGCCGCGGGCAGCGGGCATGTCGTCCGTTTCCCCGTGACTCACAGGGCGGCGGCGCGCGCGACGCTCCGCGACACCACGGGTGCGGTGATCCCGGCGGGCGCGGCGGTGACGATCAACAAGAGCGTATCGACTTATGTCGGCTGGGACGGCCTGCTCTTTATCGAACAGGCCGCGGCGGAAAATCGGGTTGAGGTCAGCCTGCCCGATGGCGGAAGCTGCCACGCCGCTTTTACCGCCGACCCGAAGGCCGACGACATCATCGAACTGGGGAATTTGACATGCCGACCCTGACCCGCCTTGTCCGCGCATCCTTGGTGTCCACCGCCGCGATGCTGATGCCCGAGGCCGCGTCCGCCTGTACCACCGCCACCACGAACACGAATCTCGGCAGCTTCAGCTCCTATACGATCGCCACGACACCGCAGCAGGGCAGCGGATTGGCCGGCCTTCAGTGCGACATCCTCCTTGCGGCGCTGACCACCCATTATATCGGGCTGCGCGTCGAGGCATCGACCTTCCAGCTTACCGGGCCGACGGGGCAGACGATCCCCTATACCGCATCGCTCACGTCCGGCGGCACGCCGCTGGCGGTCGGTAATGTGCTTGACCTCTCGTCGCTCAGCCTCGTCAGCCTGCTGTCGGGGACGAACAACAGCGTGCCGATCTATTTTCGCACCAGTGCTGCGGCCGGTCTGCGTGCGGGAGCCTACAATGGCTTCATCGACCTTCGCTGGTATTATTCGGTCTGCTCGCTCGGCGTCGCGGTGTGCCTTGCCTATTCGTCGAGCCCGGGCTTTGTCCGGCCGCTGCTGGGGCCGGCGACGGTCTGGGGAGCCGGGGTCCCGGTGCGCGTCAATGTCCAACTGACCGTCCAGAACGACTGCATCATCACCGCGCCAAACGTCGCTTTCGGTTCGGCCCCGCTCGCCGGCGCCTTCAATCCCGTCACCCGCACCATCCTCATCCGCTGCAGCGCGGGCGCGGCCTATACCGTCGGGCTCAATGACGGCGACAACGCCGACAATGGCGTGCGGCGGATGCGCAGCGGCACCAACTATCTGCGCTACGAACTTTACAAAACCGCCGCGTCCGCCGATCGTTGGGGGGCCGTCGGCACCGCGCGGCGTAGCAGCGCAAGTGCCGACACCAATGCCGGCATCTATGATTCGACGACGACGCAGGGCTATACCTATCGCGCCGCGATTCTACCCGGGCAGATCACCCCGCCGGCCGGCAGCTACAGCGACACGATCCGGATCGACGTGGCCTTCTGACGATGGGAGACAATCCGGCTCAGCCAAGCCAGATGGACAATTCGACGTCGTCACCAAAGGGCATCGTGATATAGCCGTTCGCGATCGAGCCGACATGGTCCCGATATTCAGGGCAATAATCGCTGTTATCGGCGACGATCACCGCTCCGGGACGAAGCCGGCTCTCGACCAGATCGAGGATATCGCGATAAAGTGACTTGGCGCCGTCGAGCAGGAGGAGGTCGACTTTCTCGGGCAATTGGACAGCGAGCGTCTGAAGCGCATCGCCCTCGCGAAATTCGACCAGGTCGGCAAGACCGCCGGCGACGAGATTTTCCCTTGCCCGCGCGATCTTCGCCGGTTCGAACTCGCTGGTGATCAACCGCCCGCCGCCATTGTCGCGGAGCGCCGAAGCCAGGTGCAAGGTCGACAAACCGAACGAGGTTCCGAACTCGACGATCGATTTCGCGCGCGTCGCGCGGCCAAGCATATAGAGCAGGCGGCCGGTTTCGCGCGATACCGGCAGCGCATAGTCTTTCAGGTTCGCATAGAGTTCGCGGTAATCCTCCTTGCTCCGCATCAGCCGGTGGCGCTGGTCGTCGGACAGGGCCGCAAAGGCCGGGCTGGCGAGCGGCGATGCCGCATCGGCCTCGTCAAACAGGCGATCGAGAAGAGGCGCCACGGGGGCGCTGACAAGCGTGGTCATGTGGTTTCTCCGATGGTCGGGCAAAGGAATGGTGCCCGACCGGGAAAATACGAATAATCAGTCGCATTTCCTATTCGCATTCTCCGGAGCATCCGGTGCCTCACCGCCGAACCGCCAAGGTTTCCTCGCGAAAACAGCCGCAGCAGGGTCGCTCGACCGGGCTGGTTTCGGCTGTGCTCGACGCCGCTGTTCAGGTTTTGACGGCCGCGGGTGCGCACCGGTTTACCACCGCGCGAGTCGCCGAGCGAGCCGGGGCGAGCGTTGGATCGCTGTATCCCGGAGGACAGGATTTGATATTGCCGGAATGATACTTTATATCATTCCGATGACCGATCAATCCGAAGTACGACGACCCGCTTCCGGGCTATTCCGGGAAATCGAGACCATTCAGGCTGGAAAACCGTGGGGTCGCCTGCTCGATGCCGGAACCGGCACGCATTCGATAGGCTGGGTCGGATCCCTCGTGACGGAGCAATGGACCGCGGTGACCGGCGCCGAGGCCCATGCCGTTCAGGTCCGGGACGCGATTGCGCCGCGACGCCGCGAGGGCGATCGCATCATCGTCGGCAATTGGCAGGATCCGGACCTTCTCGCTGGTGAGACCTACGACACCGTGCTCGCCGATTATCTGCTCGGCGCGATCGACGGTTTCGCTCCCTATTTCCAGCACCGCCTGTTCGCGCGCTTGCTGCCGCTGGTCGGGCGTCGCCTCTATATCGTCGGGCTCGAACCCTATGTCACCGTCGATCCCGGCACGGAGGAAAGCCGCATCATCCGGGAGATCGGCCGCTTTCGCGACGCCTGCCTGCTGTTGGCCGGCGAACAGCCCTATCGCGAATATCCCGCGCAATGGACCGTCGACCATCTGGAAGCATCGGGGTATCGCGTCGTCGCGGCGAAGCGCTTTGCGAACCGGTACAAGCAGCGGTTCGTGAACAGCCAGATCGACATGTGCGCCCCGCGCCTCGCAAAGATCGCCGACCGCGACCTCGCCCGGTCGCTGGCCGCCCACGGCGAAGCTCTGCGTGACCGGGCACTCGGCCGGATCGAGCGCGAGGGAAGCCTGCGCCATGGCTTCGACTATGTTCTGGCGGCCGAACCCGCCTGACGGACGAATATCGGAAAGAAGGGGCGCGGAACCGAGCGCCCCTCCTTTCCGGCCCCCTTTGGTTCAGAAGCTCGTCCGCAAGCCGAAGACGAAATTCCGTCCGCGCAACGGCGATGCGTTCTTGATGAAGGATGCGTGATTATAGGCGAGTTCGTTCGTCAGATTATTCGCCCGCACGAACAGTTCGGCGCCGGTTTTCGGCCCGAGTTCGAGCTTATAGGCGAGCGTCGCATTGAGCATGTCATAGCCGGGCGTCCGCGTCTCGAACGCCGCGATCCGGTCCTGTTCGAACACATGATAATATTCGACGTCGCCCGACAGCGCGCCCCATTGCCCATCGGCGCGCGCGCCGAGACGGCCGGCGGGGATTCGCGGCAGATTACCCAGGTCACCCTTCAGCTTCGCACGGACATAGTCGCCGAATAGCGACACCCCGACATTGCCGAATCGATGGCGCACTTCCCCGTCGACACCCGTGAAGGTCGCGTCCGCGGCGGTATAGCGGATCAGCCTGAAATCCTCGAACCGATCCAGCGTGTTCGCGAAGATATAATCGTCGAAATCCTGATGATAGGCACCGATCGTGAAGGTCGTCGCCCCGGCCGTCTTGCGAAAGGTCAAGTCGACCGACCTGCCGGTTTCCTTGCCCAGCGTCGCGGTGCCGAGTTCATAGCTGTTCGTCGCGAGGTGGATGCCGCGCGCGTAAAGTTCCTGAACATTGGGCGCCCGCTGCGAACGGGCGATCGACAGCGCGAGCGAATAGTCTCCGCCGATGTCCCAGATCGCCGCGCCGGAGATCGAGAAAGGCTTGTGGCGCACTTCGCGGTTCAGCGTCGTTTCGACCTGCTGCCATTCCTGACGCGCGGCCAGTTCGAGACGCACCGGCCCGGCATCGAGCGTTTCCATCAGAAACAGCGCGGTATTGCGCGTCTCGCTTGCGGGCAGAAAGGCCTCTTCGCCGACGGCGCTGAACTTGCTTTCCCAATGCTGCACGCCGACGACGCCGCGCAGCCCCCCGATCGGCTTGTGCGCGAGTTCGAAGCGCAGGTCATACGCCTTGTTGCTGAACGTCGTCGCGACCTCGTCATGCTCGATCTCGTCATGTTCATAGTCGGTGAACGACAGCCGGAAACGCACCTTCTCGAACCCGGGCAGCGGGTCTTCATATTCGCTGCGGATGTCGAAGCGCTCGCTCCGCAATTTCACGAATGGCACTTCTTCATGTTCGTGGTCGTGATCATGGTCGTGGTCATGATCCTCGTCGTCGTGCCCGTGGCTGCCGCAGTGCAGGCTGCTGCCGTGGGGATGGCAGCCCTCATAGTCATGGCTGTGCCCCGGCAGGCCATATTCGCTGCGCTGGCGGGTGTAAGCGACGCCGAGATAGCCGCCGGGGCCGACCCATGAGCCGCCGACGCTGAAGGTCGAGGTGTCGTTATATGATCCATCGACATGGCGCTCGCCGAAACCCTTGGGAACGCGATAGTCGTTCGACGAGCGGTGGACGCCTTCGACGCGTAGCGCCAGCCCCTGCCCGCCGATCGTGATGCCGCCGACGAGCGACCGCTCGTCATCGGCGGTTCCGATCCGTCCTTCGGCCATGCCCGCAATGCCGCCTTCGGGGATCGAGGTCGGCACCTTCTCGTCGAGCAGGTTGATCGCGCCGCCAATCGCGCTGCCGCCATAGAGCAAGGCCGCCGGCCCGCGCAGCACCTCGATCCCGCGCAGCAGCAACGGCTCGGTCGTGACCGCATGATCGGGCGAAATCGCCGATGCATCCTGGATGCTCGCGCCATCCGAGAGTGCCTGAACCCGCGGCGCGGTCTGCCCGCGGATCACCGGGCGGCTCGCACCGCCGCCGAAATTGTCGAAATGGATGCCGGGCTGCCCGGCAAGCGTATCGCCCAGCGTCGCCTGACGGCGATGAGCCAGCTCGTCGCCGGTCAGCGTGATGACCGGCGTCGCCGTTTCATCGGCGCGCAGCCCCAGGACATTCGCCGATACGACGATTTCCGGGTCGGCGGTGCTGCCCGCCTGCATGAAACCGGCGTCGCGATCGGCATGCCGGACGGGCGGTACCGATTCGGCTGCCATGGCGGCATATGGAACAGCCGCCGGAACCGCAGCGGACAGGAGGAGAGCTCGAAACTTCACAAAAACCCCTTTCTTCTCTGGACGCCGGGCGTATATGAGACGTTATCTCATATCACAACCCCTTCAGGTTTTTCTTTCCGCCAGACGGGCGCCGATCGCCGCCCGGCCTATGGAAGCGGCCGATGGTCATCGATGATGGTGAAGATCGCAGCGCGCGATGTCGCGGCCGCGCCGGTCCTTCCGGCTTCTACGCCGTCCCGCGGACCACGAGGCTGGTAGGCAACAATATCTGGCTGGCCGCGAAGCTCTCGCCACTCGCCACGACACCGACGGCCTGAAATGCGAGATCGGCGATCGGTTGGTGGATCGTGGTCAGCGGCGGCCAGGCGAGCTGCGCGATATAGCTGTCGTCGAAGCCGGCGATCGCGACATCGCCCGGAACCGTCAGGCCCAGTTCGCGCGCCGCCGCCATGGCGCCGATCGCGACTTCGTCGTTGAACGCAAAAATCGCATCGGGCAGCGGATCGACGCGGCGGAGCAGGTCGAGCGTCGCCGCGCGACCGGATTCCGAAATGCTTTCGTGCAACTCGATCCGCGTGAGCAATATCCCCTCGGGATCGCCGCCCAGTCCGGCGAGCGTCTCGACGAAGCTGTTTTCGCGGATCATGGCGGCGGCGTGGTCGGCGGGTCCCGCGATGATCGCGAAGCGGCGGCGGCCCGATGCCCATAAATGTCGGGCAAGTTGCTGCACCCCCTGGGCATCGTCCGCACTCAGCGCCGCCGAAACGCCGGGGCGGATGCCCGGCGCGATCCGGACATAGGGCATGCCGTCACGGTCGAGAGCTGCGAGCAGTCTTTCGTCGTCGCAGACCGGCGGGGTCAGGATCAGCGCGTCGCAGCGGGCGCTGCGCAATCCCTGTTCATAACGGTCGACCATCGTATCGACGCCATGGTCGAATTCCTCGACGACCAGATGATAGCCATATTGGCGGCACGCCTTCGCCGCCCCGCGGAAAATCTCCGCGAAATAGAAGGATGAGAGATGCGGCATGAAGGCGCCGATCAGGAAGGATCGCGACGCCGCGAGTGAGCGGGCGGCCTGGTTCACATGGTATCCGGTTTCGCGGATCGCCGCCTCGATACGCTCGCGCGTCGCGGCGCTGACGTTGGCATTGCGATTGACGACACGCGACACGGTCTTCGCCGACACCCCGGCAATCGCCGCTACATCGTCCAGGGTCGCAGGCTTTCTCACGGCGGTATCGATAGGCTTCATCGCACCTTGTTAGCCACCGAATACGTACCCAGTCCAGCCCCGAATGTCAGCGCTGACATTTTCTCATTGTCAGCGCTGACATGATTAGATAGCTATCGAGTCGAGAACAGACAAAACAGGGGAGAGAGATATGAGATCGTGGCTTTGCTGCGCGGTGCTGCTTGCCGCCAGTTCGACGCAGGCGCTGGCTCAGACAGGATCGGGCATCGATGCATCGAGCGATGCCGATCGCCGCGCCGCCACCACCGAAGCCGAGATGACCAATGCCGAGCGTGTCGGAATGCTGAACGGCATCCTCGCCATGCCGCTGGGCGACACCAAAATTCCGGAGGGCGCGCCGCTTGGCGCCGGCTATATCCCCGGCGTCCCCCGCCTCGACGTCCCGGCGCTGACCGAGACCGACGCCAGCCTCGGCGTATCCTATCTTGGCGGTCTGCGCGGCGATGGCGCGACCGCCCTGCCCTCGGGTATGGCGATGGGGTCGACCTGGAGCCCCGAATTGATGCGCGCGGGCGGCGCGCTGATCGCATCGGAAGCGCATGCCAAGGGCTTCAATGTCCTGCTTGCCGGCGGGATCAACCTCGTCCGCGACCCGCGCGGCGGACGCGTCTTTGAATATCTGGGCGAAGACCCGCTGCATTCGGGCCTGCTCGGCGGCGCAGCCGTTGCGGGCATCCAGTCGCAGAATGTCATTTCGACCATCAAGCATTTCGCGCTCAACCCGACCGAGATCGGACGCCAGTTCCACAACGGCATCCTCGAAGAGAGCGCGCTGCGGATGAGCGACCTGCTCGCCTTCGAAATCGCGATCGAACAGGGACAGCCGGGATCGGTCATGTGCGCCTATAACAAGGTCAATGGCGCGCAGGCATGCGGCAACGACCGGCTGCTCAACGGCATCCTCAAGAAAGACTGGGGATATAAGGGCTGGGTGATGTCCGACTGGGGGTCGGTCCGCGCGACCGATTTCGCGCTCGCCGGGCTCGACCAGCAGTCGGGGTCGCAGCTCGACGCCGCGGTCCATTTCGGCGCGCCGCTGCTCGATGCCGCGAACAGCGACAAGCGCTATCGCACCCGCGTCGCCGACATGAGCCGCCGCATCCTGCGGTCGATCTATGCCGTCGGGGTCGACAAGAACCCGCCGCGCAAGGCCGCAATCGATGTCGCCGCGGGCGCGGCAGTGGCGCAGGACATCGCCGAAAAGGGCATCGTCCTGCTCCAGAACCGCGATGCCATCCTGCCGCTCGCCGCCTCGGCGAAGAAAATCCTCGTCGTCGGCGGCTATGCCGATGCGGGGGTCCTGTCGGGGGCTGGATCGTCGCAGGCGCAGGGCCAGGGCGGCCCCGCCGTTTCGCTACCAACGATGAAGGACGGCCTGTTCACGGCGCTGATGGCGCAAAACTACCATCGCTCCGCGCCGCTCGACGCCATCCGCGCCCGCGCCCCGCAGGCCGAAGTCAGCTTCCGCGACGGCCGTTACCCGGCCGAGGCGGCGCTGGCGGCAAAACATGCCGACCTCGTCATCGTCTTTGGAACCCAGTGGCTGACCGAGGGGCTGGATGTCCCCGACCTGTCGCTGCCGCAGGGGCAGGATGACGTGATCGCGGCGGTGGCCAAGGCGAACCCGAAGACGATCGTCGTTCTCGAAACCGGGGGCCCCGTCGCGATGCCATGGCAGAGCGACGTCGCGGCGATCGTCGAGGCCTGGTATCCCGGCGCGCGCGGCGGCGAAGCGATCGCCGCCGTGCTGTTCGGCGACGTGAACCCGTCGGGCCGCCTGCCCGTCACCTTCCCGGCGTCGGTCGCGCAATTGCCGCGCCCCGACCTGCCCGGCGCCGAGACAGTCGAACCGAGCTTCGCCGGCCACGGCAAGCCCGGCCAGACGCTCGACATCGACTATAATGTCGAAGGCGCCGACGTCGGCTATCGCTGGTTCGCGCGCAAGGCGGAAAAGCCGCTTTATCCGTTCGGTTTCGGGCTCAGCTACACCAGCTTCGAACGCTCGGGCCTGTCGGTCACCAGCGGCGCGGCACCCGCCGCGACCTTCACGTTGCGCAACAGCGGCGCGCGGGGCGGCGCCGACATCGGGCAGGTCTATCTGGTCGAAACGCCGCGCGGCAAGACGCGGCGCCTCGTCGCCTTCGCGCGCGCCGAACTGAAACCCGGCGAAGCGCGCACCATCGAGGTGCCGATCGATCCGCGCCTGCTCGCCGACTGGACGCCGAAGGGCTGGAGCATCGCGCCCGGCACCTATCGCTTCGCGCTCGGCGCGTCGTCGGAAGAGCTGCTGGAGGACGTCAGCGTCCCGATCGCCGGAAGGACCTGGAACTACGCAAAATAAGACAAAACAAGGGGATGGATATGAACAGGATTTGGACTTCGGCCGCGGCCATGACGACGATGCTCATGCTCGCCGCGCCCGCTTACGCACAGGACACCGCAGAAGCGCAGAGCGACAGCGGCGGTTTCGGCGAGATCATCGTGACCGCACAGAAGCGCGCCGAAAATCTTCAGGAGGTGCCGATATCGGCAACCGTCGTGAACGCCGACCAGCTTGCGGCGCGGCAGATCTTCGACCCGTCGCAGCTGCAACTGGTCGCGCCGAGCCTGCAGGTCAAAAGCTTCAATGCCGCGCTCGGCGCATCGAATTTCTCGGTACGCGGCGTCGGCACGCTCAGTTTTTCGAACACGATCGAGGCAAGCGTCACCTCGGTGATCGACGGGGTGGTAATGGGCAACCCGTCGCTCGGCTTCATGAACTATCTCGACCTTGCCCAGATCGAAGTACTGAACGGGCCGCAGGGCATGTTGTTCGGCAAGAATGCCTCGGCGGGCCTCGTCAACATCACGACGCGGCGCCCCGAACTCGGCCGCTTCGACGGGCAGGTGCTGGGCGAAATCGCGCAGATGAAAGTGCCGGGCGACGGGCTGCTCTATCGCCTGCAGGGCATCGTCAACATACCGCTGGGCGAGACCGCGGCGCTGCGCGTCAGCGCATCGCAGACGCACACCGATCCGGTCATCACCAATCTGGTCGACGTTCCCGGCAGCCAATATGGCCAGAACCAGACGAGCCTGCGCGCCAAGCTGCTCTGGGAGGCGACCCCCGATCTCAGCATCTTCATCGCGGGCGACTACGCCCATTCGTCGGGCGTCGGATCGGGCGGCAGCGCCGATCGCATCGTGCGGCCGACCAGCCGCTTCGCCGCCGAAAATGCCGACCTCGGCATCGTCGCCGGGCCCGATAATTTCTATTCAAGCTATGGTGCGCCGACCCGCGCGAGCTTCAACGTCGGCGGATTGCAGGCTAATATCGATTATGAATTCGCGAGCGGCCATTCGCTGACCAGCATCACCGCTTGGCGGAAGTTCGACGCCGACAATCTGTTCGATTCGGACAAACACCGCGTCAACCTGCTCGACACCAACCACCAGCTTTCGACGATCAGCCAGTTCACCGAAGAGCTGCGGCTGGCTTCGCCTACCGGCCAATTCTTCGAATATCAGCTCGGCCTCTATTATTATGACGCGAAGAGCGATTCCGATATCACGGCCGCTGGCGCCAACGGCTTGACCACGCCGCCGCCCGCCGGTTTCGACGCGTGGGTCGGTGCGGTTTCGACGGGGTCGATGACCTCGAAAAGCTATGCCGCCTTCGGCCAGGGCACGCTCAATCTGTCCGACGCGCTCCGCCTCACCTTTGGCGGCCGTTATACCCATGACAAGCTCAAGCTGCGCTCGATCAGCGATGTTTCCGACTTTGTCGTCCCGCTCAGCGCGGCGGGTTCGCGAGACCAGCGGATCAGCGAAGAGAATTTCTCGTGGCGCGTCGGCGCGCAATATGACCTCACCGACGACGTCATGGCCTATGCTTCGGTCGCGCGCGGATACAAGGGTCCGGGCTTCAACCTGACGATCGATCCGCGCGCACCGCTGATCATGCCCGAAATCCCGACATCGTACGAAGCGGGGATCAAGTCGACGCTGCTCGACCGCCACCTGATCTTCAACCTCTCGGGCTACACCTCGACCTTCAAGAATTTCCAGGCGCAGGCGTTCGATACCGCGAGCAACGGTTATGTGCTGCTCAACGCGGGGGCGCTGAAGTCGCGCGGATTCGAGATCGAGGCGTCGGCGCTGCCCGCCGAGGGGCTCGTGTTCAACCTGGGGGTCAGCTATGTCGACGCCTATTTCTCGGACTTCCAGGCCGACCGCTGCTATCCGTTCCAGCCGGGTTGCCGCGCCAACGGCACGATCGATTCCTCGGGCAACCGCCTGCCGAACGTGCCCAAATGGACGGTCAGCCTGACCGGCCGCTACGAGACCCCGGTCAGCGAGAGCATGGCGGTGTTCATGCAGGGCGCGCTTTATGCCCGCACCAAATCGAACTTCAGCTCGACCGAGGATCCGAACACCGAACTGCCCGGCTATTCGCTGTTCGACGCGAGCATCGGGATCAAGCAGATCGACGACAAATACAAGCTGACGCTCTTCTGCCGGAACTGCTTCGACAAACGCCAGCCGACCTTCATCAACTCCAACTCGCAATCGCGCGGCGATTATTATCATATGTTCGGGCTGTCCTCGTTCCGGACGCTCGGCCTGTCGCTCGAAGGGCGCTTCTAGTGGGCGGGGTGCCGGGCGGTCTGTTCCGGATGCGGTCCGGCACCCATGCCCGCCGCGCGCGCGGGGCGCGGCGATGGCTCCGCGCTGCCGGGGCGGCGATGGCGCTCGCGATCGCCGCCGCCGCGTCCGCCGCGCATGCCGACGATGCCCCGCCGTCGCCGCGGCTGATCCTCCTCATCTCGGTCGACCAGTTTTCGGCCGACCTCTTCAACAGCTTTCGCGCCGAATTTCACGGCGGGCTGCGCACGCTGTCGCAGGGCGTCGTCTATTCGAACGCCTTCCACGTCCATGGCGTCACCGAAACCTGCGCCGGTCATGCCGTCATCGCGAGCGGGCGGCATCCCAATGCAACCGGGATCATCGCCAACCAATGGTACGACCAGTCGGCCTCGGTCGACCGCTATTGCACCGACGACGGCACGCATGTCGCGGCGCGCGCAACGCGCAGGCTGGGCGTCGGCCCAGGGATGCTCGAAGTTTCGACCCTCGGCGACTGGCTCAAGGCCGCCTCGCCGGCGAACCGAGTCTTTTCGGTCGCGGGCAAGGATCGCTCGGCGATCATGATGGGCGGGCACCGGCCCGACGGCGCCTACTGGTTCGACGGCAAACAGGGGTTCGACAGCTGGGGCGCAAGCGTCGCGGAAGCCAAGAACCGCCTCGCGCCGCTCGCCACGCTCAATACCGCGCTGGAGAAGCGGCTGGCGGGAAAGCCGCCCGTCTGGACTTATGCCAATGAAGGCTGCCGCGTGCGCGAGGCGCAGTTTCCGCTGGGGGGCGGGCGCGTGTTTCGCGCCCAGCTGCCCCCCGGCACCCCGGCGTCGATCCCCGGCCAGCCCGCGGCATCGGGTCCGGCATTGCCGCCATATTATTATGACGACGTCACCGTCGACGCCGCGATCGACCTGATCGACGGCCAGCGGCTCGGCCGGGCATCGGGCACCGATCTGCTTGCGGTCGGGCTGTCGGCGACCGACATGGTCGGCCACGCCTATGGGACACAGGGTCCCGAAATGTGCGACCAGATGGCGCGCGTCGACGCCCAGATCGCGCGGCTGCTGAAGCGCGTCGAGGCGCTCGGCATTCCCTTCGTCGTGGCGCTGACCGCCGACCACGGCGGCGCCGACATTCCCGAGCGGCTGGCGGCGCGCGGCTATGCCGACGCGGGCCGGATCGACACCCGGGCGATGCTCGCCGACCTCAATGCGGCGGTGCGATCCGCCGCCGGGATCGACTGGGACGCGCTGCGCCCCGCCTTCTTCGACCCAACCCAACTCGTCATCATCGGCACCGACGGCCGCGCCCTTGCCGACAAGGCGCTCAAGAAGCGGATCGCCGACGCCGCGGCGGCGCGCGCGCGAACCCTGCCCGGCATCGCGGCGGCTTGGACCGCAAGCGAGCTTGCCGCGCGCAAGGTGCCCGCCGGCGTTTCACCCGACCTGCTGCCGGTCGCGGACCGGATGGCGCTCTCGGTCTTTGCGGGCCGCAGCGGCGACGTCCTGCTTGCGGCCGACCCGCTGAAGGTGCCCGCGCCGCCGCTGCCCGGCCTGTTCATGATGGGGCATTCGGGGCCGAGCGATTTCAACCGCCGCGTGCCGATGCTCTTCTGGTGGCCCGGCGCGCCGCATCAGGAGCGCGCGCTGCCCGTCGCGGTCGTTGACCTTGCCCCGACGCTGGCCGCGCTGGCGCGGGTCGCGCCGGCCGCGGCGACCGATGGCCATTGCCTCGACCTCGGCAGCGATCAGCCCGCCTGCCCCCGCTCGCCCCGATAATCGCAGAAAAAGGATCGTCACACGATGCGACGCTTTCACGCCATGTTGATCTCCGCCGCGCTGGCGACCTCGGCGATCACCCATCCGGCGATGGCCCAGACCGAGGTCGAAACGCACGGCGGACGCGTTGCCGGGATCACCGAAGGCGCCGTGCTCGCTTTCAAGGGCATCCCCTTCGCCCAGCCGCCCGTCGGCGACCTGCGCTGGCGCGCGCCGCAGCCGGTCGACCGCTGGCCCGGCGTCCGCGCCGCCGATCGCTATGGCCCCGACTGCATGCAAATCCCCTATAAGGCTGACGCCGCGCCGCTGGGGGTGAAGCCGGCCGAGGATTGCCTCTATCTCAACGTCTGGAAGCCTGCGGCCTCCGCGGCGAAGCCGCGCCCGGTGATGGTGTGGATCTACGGCGGCGGCTTCGTCAACGGCGGCAGTTCGCCGCCCGTTTATGCCGGCACAAAGTTCGCCGAGGCCGATGTCGTCTTCGTCAGTTTCAACTATCGCCTCGGCCGCTTCGGCTTCTTCGCCCACCCCGCTTTGACGCAGGAGGCGGCGGGCGCTCCATCAGGCAATTACGCGATCCTCGACCAGATCGCGGCGTTGCAGTGGGTACGCGATAATATCGCGGCGTTCGGCGGCGACCCGGACAATGTCACGATTTTCGGCGAATCGGCGGGGGGGGCTTCGGTCCATGCGCTGATGACGACCCCGCTCGCACGCGGCCTGTTTCACAAGGCGATCGTCCTGTCGGGCGGCGGGCGCGACCTGATGGGTCCACTGCAGAGCGCCGCCGACGCCGAAGCGACCGGCAGCGAGTTCGCGCGCACCAAGGGCGTCGAGGGCAGCGATGGTGCCGCGCTGGCGGCGCTGCGCGCCCTGCCCGCCGACAGCGTGATGAGCGGGCTCAACCTGATGAGCCTGTTCGGCGCGAAGGATTTCACCCCGCTGTTCGCCGACGGTCAGATCGTCCAAAAGTCGGTCGACGATGCTTATGCGGCGGGCGACGGCGCGGCGGTGCCGATTGTCATCGGCGCCAACGACGCCGACGGCTTCTTCTTCGGCGGCGGCATCGACGCCGCTTACGCGCCGCTCGCCCCGGTGCGTGCCGCCGCCGAGAAAGTCTATGATCCCGAGGGGAAGCAGGACGCAGCGCACATCGGCGTCGCGGTTTCGGCCGACCTCACCTTCCTCGAACCCGCGCGCCATGTCGCAAAGATCATCGCCGGACGCGGCCAGCCGGTCTTCACCTATCGCTTCGGCTATGTCCCCGAATATCTGCGCAGCAAGCTGCCCGGCGCGCTACACGCCAGCGAACTTCCCTTCGTCTTCGACACCGTCGAGGTGCGCCACGGCGCCGCAACCACCGACCGCGACCGCGCGGCGGCGCGGATCGTCCATGATTATTGGGTGAATTTCGCTAAAACCGGCGTGCCGTCTTCAGCCGCGGGCGGAGCATGGGCGCGCTACGGCCCGGCTGCCGATAATATCATGATCTTCGATGCCGCCGGCGCGCGCGAACGGGCCGACCCGATCCGTCCGCGGCTCGACTTCGTCGAAGGCGTGGCAAACGCAGCCAAAGCGGCCAGCAAGCCATGAAGAGCGCGCGAACAGCGGTACGGCTAACCCTCCTCGCGTGCGCCTGGCTGCTGGCGCCGGCCGTCGATGCGCAGGAGGCCAGGGTCGAGAGCGGCGCGCTGCACGGCGCGGTCGACGATGGCGTCGTCCGCTTCCTCGGCATCCCCTATGCCGCGCCGCCGGTCGGCGAACGGCGCTGGGCCCCGCCCGAAGCGCCGCCCGCATGGCAGGGCAGCCGCGATGCAACAACGCACGGCGCCGCCTGCATGCAGCCGATCACCCCCGACGGCTTCGGTCCGTGGACAAGCGAATATGTGACCCCCGCTCCGGTTTCGGAGGATTGCCTGACGCTCAATGTCTGGGCGCCGGAAAAGCGGGGCGCCCGGCCGCTGCCGGTGATGCTGTGGATCCATGGCGGCGCCTTCATGTCGGGGTCGAATTCGGTCCCGATCTATGATGGCGCGGCGCTTGCGCGGCAGGGCATCGTCGTCGTCTCGATCAATTACCGGCTCGGCGTCTTCGGCTTCGCGGGTTTCCACGCAGGGGCGGGAGACCCGGGCAGCGGCACCAATTTCGGGCTGCAGGATATCTTGGCCGCACTCCGCTGGACGCAGCGCAATATCGGCGCCTTTGGCGGCGACCCCGGGCAGGTGACCGTCGCGGGTCAGTCGGCGGGGGCGATGGCGGTGCATATGCTGCTGCTTTCACCGCAAGCCGACGGCCTTTTCGCGCGCGCGATTGCACAGAGCGGTATCATCGAAACGCCATTGCCGCAGCGCGACGATGCCTATCGCCGCGGCGACGACCTGCTCGCGCGCGCCAAGCTTGCCGATGTCGGCGCGCTCAGGCAGCTGCCCGCCGAACAGGTGATGGCGCTCCTCGACGCCGGGCCGCTTGCCGGAACCGCAGACGTCGGCGGCATGCCCCTGCTGGGCCCGGTCGTCGACGGCACGATCGTCCCCGGACAAATCGCCGCGCTCGAAGCCGAAGGCCGGCGGCGCGCCGTACCGGTCATGGTCGGGCTGACCGCCGACGAAGGCGTCCTCAACCCCGATTATTTCCGCACGACGGCGGCGGAGGTGACGGCGCGAGCGGCGCGGATGGCCGGCGACACCGCATCCGCGGCACAGCTTCTCGGCACGACCCCAGCGGACGATGGGGCGGCAATCGCCGCCAATCGCCGCCTGACCCGCCTCTATGGGCAAGCCTCGGTCATCGACTGGGCGGCGGATCATCACGCGCCGCTGTTCGCTTATTATTTTACCCATCCCGAACCCGGGCCGGGGTCGGCGATGTTCGGCGCCTTTCATTCGGCCGAAATACCCTATGTCTTCGATAGCCTGCACGCATCGCCCGGACGCCCGTTCACGGATGTGGATCGGGAGATTGCGCGGCGCATGTCCGGCTATTGGGTCAATTTCGTCAAGCGCGGCGACCCCAATGGCGGCGACCTGCCGCACTGGCCGCGCTTCGCCACCGCCGCGCCCGGACTGATGGAACTGGGCGACCATTTCGCGCGGTACAAGGGTGACCGTGGCGTCGACCTGCTCGTCGACCGGATGCCGCAATATCCGGGTCGTTCGATTTTCGGCATCGGCAGTTTTGCCGCACCCGACGCGAAGAAATGACCCGAGTGGCTTTCCCCATCTAATCTCGACACGACATACGAAACCGGCCAGTTCCCCGGGATCGGGAAACTGGCCGGACAGCGGACTGCTTCAGGGCGGCTTGTGCCGGGGTCATGCCCTCGCAGGCTGCGTGTTCTTCGTCAGTGAGCGGCCTTCTTGGCGGTCTTCGCGGGGTGCGCGTGCCGTGCCGACACGACGTGCTTCGAAGCCGCGGCCTGCTGCGTTGCGGGCTTGGCAGTCGCCGGAGCCGTGGACGTCGCGGCAAAGACCGGCGCCGAGATCATCATCGTCGATGCAATGCCGAGACCGATAAGCGTATGAAAGCGTGCCATATTCTTTACTCCATAGCATCCACGCAAGCGCGGACGGAACGAACCGGATTGTCCAGGCGGAGGCCGGAGGCAACAGGGAGCCGGGGGATGGTCCCGCCTTGGACCCCTTCCTTCTAGGACCGGCGATCCAACCGGGGCATGGCCGCAACATGACAATATCGTAATCCTCGGGCCAGCTTCCGGCCGGACGCAACCGCCTATCTTCCGTCCGTCCGGAAGCGAAAGCCAGGTGCGATGACCATCCCGATCGCGAAGAAAATCCCCAGCAAGAGAGTCGCCGGCAAGGCTTGGCTCATCGCCCTGCTCATCGCATTCGTCGTCGCTTCGGCCGCCTATCTGCACGCCGGCTATTATAACGGCCCGCTGTTCCACGACATGGCGGCGGCGGCCCCCGGCCCATCGCGGCCCGCGATCGTCATGCTGTCGGGCGACCTCGGTAACCGCGTCGGCATGACCCCCCGGATTTCGGCCCGGCTGCACGCCCGCGGCTATGCCGTCGTCACCGTCAATTCGCTGACCTATTTCTCGCCGCGCCGGACGCCGCAGGAAGCCGCCGAACTGGTCAAGACGGCCATGGTGCATGCGATGAAGCTGGGGAAGACCGATCATGTCGTGCTGATCGGTCAGTCGTTCGGCGCCGACATGCTGCACGCAGGCCTCGCGCAATTCTCCGCCGCCGCACGCCATCCGGTCCGGTCGGTCATCCTGATCGTACCCGGCGAGGATATCATCTTTCGCGCCTCGCCGATCGAACTTGCCGGCTTCGAGATTCCCGACCAGCGCGCCTATCCCACCGCATCAAGCCTCCGCTGGGTGCCTGTGACCTGCGTCCACGGCGCCGACGAAGCGGGAAGCCTGTGCCCCGAACTGCAGATGCCGAATGTCCGGCGCATCACCCTGCCGGGCGGACACCGGCTGAATTCGGACGATCGCGCCCTCGATGCGGCGATCTGGCCCGCGATCCGCGACGCCCGAACAGCAAGGAGCGAATGAGATGAGGCTTTTGGCCATGGCGCTGCTTCTGGCGCTGTCCGGCAGCGCCGGCGCGGTGCCCGCCCCGACGCCGTTCGGGCTGTGGCAGAATCCCAAGGGCACGATCCTCGTCCGCACGCACAGCTGCGGGCAGCTCCTCTGCGGCCATATCGTCTGGGCCGGTCCCAAGGCGATCGCCGACGCACGCGACGCCGGGGTGACCGCGCTCGTGGGCACCGAATTGCTCAGCGATTACCGCGCGAGCGGTGCGGGCCACTGGACGGGACAGGTCTATGTCCCCGATCAGGGGCGCCGCTTTTATTCCACGATCGAACAAAAAACACCGGACAGCCTGCGCATATCGGGCTGCATCTTGGGCGGTCTCATCTGCAAGCATCAGTTGTGGACGCGGCGGTGACGATGTTCACGAACGCCATGACATGGGGCGGGCGCCACCGGCAATTGCTGTCGATCGGCGCGGCGCTGCTCGTCGCCATGCTCGGCCTGACCGCGCTGTCGAAGCTGCTCCATTCGGTTCGCCCGCACCAGATCCGCCACGCCTTCGACGCACTCTCGGCCGGACAGGTCGCCGCGGCGCTGCTGCTGACCGCGGCGAGCTATTTGATGCTCACCCTTTACGATCGGTTCGCGCTGCGGGTCATCGGCCGGGGCCTGCCCTGGCGGACCTATGCGCTCGCCTCGTTCACCAGCTACACGCTCAGCCATAACCTCGGGCTGGCGCTGCTCACCGGCGGATCGGCGCGCTATCGCATCTATCGCGCGGCGGGCCTCAGCGGCGGCGAGGTCGGCAGCGTGATCGCGCTCGCCAGCCTCAGCTTCTGGAACGGCGTCATCCTCCTCGCCGGGCTGGCCGCGATGACGAGCACGCAGATATTGCCGCTCTTCGATTGGGGCGTGTCGCTGCACTGGCTGCATATCGCCGGCCTGGTGGTCATGACCCTGTGCCTCGTCCCCCTGCTGCTGCGTCATTTCGGGGTCGAGGCGGTCGCCATCGGCGGCTGGCGCACCCCGCTTCCGGACCTGAAGCGCAGCGCCGCGATGACCGCCATCGCCGCGCTCGATCTCGCCGCCGCCAGCGCGGCGCTTTACGTCCTGCTTCCCGCCCCCGACCCGGCGGCTTATCCCGCTTTCTTCCTCGGCTATGCACTCGCGATCATCGCAGCGCTGATCAGCCATGTGCCCGGCGGCCTCGGCGTGTTCGAGGCGGTGGTGATCGCGGCCGTCCCCGGCGACAAGGCGCAGCTGCTCGCCGCGCTGCTGGCGTATCGGGTGATCTATTATCTCCTGCCGCTCCTGCTCGCGGCGCTGCTGCTGGCGCTGCACGAAGGCAAGGCCTGGCGGCGGCCGGCAAAGGAGGTTGCGCAAGCCGGCCAGTCGCTGCTTCGCGAACTGGCACCGCCGCTGCTCGCCGCGCTGGCCTTCGCCGGCGGGCTGATCCTGCTCCTGTCGAGTGCGACCCCCGCCGAGACGGGCCGCATGCACGATTTGCGGCATATCGTACCACTGCCCTTCGTCGAGGCTTCGCATATTGCCGCCAGCCTGTCGGGGGCGCTGCTGCTCTTCCTTGCGCCCGGATTGCTGCGCCGCCTCGACGGCGCCTTCGCCGCGACGCGCGCGCTGCTGCTTGCCGCCATCCTGTTCTCGCTCGCCAAGGGGTTCGATTATGAGGAAGCGCTGATCCTGTCGGCAATCTGCGCCGCGCTGCAATGGAGCCGGCCCGCTTTCTATCGCACCACGTCGCTGCTCGACGCACCGCTGTCGACCGGCTGGACCGTCGCCGCGATGACCGCGCTGCTCTCCTCCGCTTTCGCAGGCTTCTTCGCTTACAAGCATGTCGCCTATACCAACAGCCTGTGGTGGCAGTTCAGCCTGAACGGCGACGCCCCGCGCTTCCTGCGTGCCCTGTTCGGCATCGCCGTGCTGATCGCCGGTCTGGCGCTCTGGCGCCTGCTCATACCCTCTTCGCGTGCAGCGGGTAACGACAGCGTCGCGCTCGACCGGCTCGCGCCGGCCTTGGCGCTCGCCGGCCATAGCGATGCCTTCCTCGCCTTCACCGGCGACAAGCATTTCCTGCTCGCCGAGGAAGGCGACGCCTTCCTGATGTACCGGGTGCAGGGCGCGAACTGGATCGTGATGGGCGACCCCGTGGGGCGCGAGGAACGCTGGGCCGACCTGCTCTGGAAATTGCGCGAACGCGCCGATGCCGCGCAGGGCCGCATCCTGATCTATCAGATCAGCGCCGCCTGCCTGCCCCCGGCGATCGACCTTGGCCTGTCGATCGTCAAATATGGCGAGGAAGCACGCGTCGAACTCGCCGCCTTTTCGCTGGCGGGCCCGCAGGCCAAGTCGCTGCGCCACGCCGAGCGCCGCGCGATCGAGGCGGGCGCGACCTTCGCGATCATCCCCCCGGCCGCGGTCGAACGGCATCTGCCCGAACTCAAGGCCGTGTCGGACGAATGGCTCGCGGCGAAGAAACAGCGCGAAAAGGCCTTCAGCCTCGGCAGCTTCGATCCCGCCTATATGGTGCATTTCCCCTGCGCCGTCGTGCGCGTCGGCGGGCGCATCATCGCCTTTGCCAATATCCTCGCGACCCCGAACCACGAGGAAATGTCGGTCGACCTGATGCGCCACGCGCACGATGTCCCCTATGGCGTGATGGATTTCCTGTTCCTTCGCCTGATCCAGCACGCGCAGACCGAGGCGTATCGATGGTTCACCCTGGGGATCGCGCCGCTGGCCGGAATCGACGGGCGCAGGCTGGCGCCGGCCTGGGCGCGCAGCGCCGCTTTTCTGTTCCGGCATGGCGAAATGCTCTATGGTTTCCAGGGCCTCAGAAACTATAAGGCCAAGTTCGCGACCCATTGGGAACCGCGCTATATTGCCGGGCCGCGCGGCATGGCCTTTGCCAGCGGCATGACCGCGCTCCACCAGATCGTCTCGCGCCCGGTTCGCGCCCGCGGGAGCCGCGCCGACGCCGCCGGGACGCCGCGCGAGCCCGCGCACGCCGCGCCATCTTCGCCATGACGGTACAAGCGGCTATAGACAGTAACCGGACCTATGCCTGCGGGCTGGAAAGTTTCGCTATGTCGCAGAAGATATTGGTGATCGAGGACGACCGGACGACCGCGGACTTTGTCTGCAAGGGGCTGACGGGAGAAGGCTTTCTCGTCGACCATGTCGCCGACGGGCGCGACGGCCTGTTCCACGCGACCGACGGCAGCTACGACGCGATCGTCCTCGACCGCATGCTGCCGGGCATCGACGGCATGGCGGTCCTCGCCGCGGTGCGCGCCGCCCATATCGCGACCCCGATCATCATCCTCTCCTCGCTGGGCGCCGTCGATGCGCGGGTCGAGGGGCTGACCTCGGGCGCCAATGATTATCTGACCAAACCGTTCGCCTTTTCGGAACTGCTCGCGCGGTTAAAGCTGCTGATGGCGCGTCCGTCGGGTGGCATCGCGGCCGAAACGATGCTGGCATGCGAGGATCTCGAAATGAACCTGCTCAACCGGCGCGTGACCCGCGCCGGCAAGCGCATCGAGCTGCAGCCGCGCGAGTTCCGGCTGCTCGAATATCTGCTGCGCCACAAGGACCAGGTCGTGACCCGGACGATGATGCTGGAGGGCGTCTGGGAGTATCATTTCGATCCCGGCACCAATGTCGTCGACGTCCATGTGAGCCGCCTGCGCCGCAAGATCGACGATGATTTCGACAAGCCGCTCGTCCACACCATTCGCGGCGCCGGCTATATGCTCGGCCATCCGGATTAGGGTCCGAACGCGATGCGATGGAGCCATGGCACGATCGTTCGCCTGACGCTGCTGCTTGTGCTCGCGCAGGTCGCAGCGCTGGCGCTCGGTTTGACCGTCGTCCACCGCTTCACCTCGGCGACGTTGCTGTCCGACGCGCGCACGGCGGCCGAGGTCGCCCGCGACGATCTGGTCGACGATTACCGCCAGCAAGGCCTGCCCGGCCTCGTCGAGGCGATCGACTATCGGTTAAAAGCGCGCGACGATCGCAATTTCATCGTCCTGCTCAAGGGCCCCGACGGCCGCCGTTTGACGGGCAATCTGCGCCAATGGCCGTCCACGGTCGCCGACACCGCGCGCTGGCAGCGGATCCAGCTCTATCGCTCCGGTGCGACGGCACCCGAATCGCTGGGCGTGGTGACGACGCGGCTGCCCGGCGGCTACGCCTTGCTGACCGGAGAGATACTCGACGCCGAGCGCCAACTGGCGCGCGCCAGCGAGACCGCCTTTCTCTACGCCCTCGCCGTCGGCATCGTGATCGCGGCGCTGATGGCGATACTCGTCGCATGGATCCTGGCACGCCGCATCGACGTCTTCTCACGCGCCGCCCATGCATTCGTCGGCGGCAAGCTCGATACGCGCGTCGAACGCGACGAAACCGGCGATGCCTTTGACCGGCTCGCGGTTTCGATCAACGCGATGTTCGGCCGGATCGCCGGGCTGGTGCGCGAATTGCGCATGGTGACCGATTCGATGGCGCACGACCTGCGCTCGCCAGTGTCGCGGCTGAAGGCCCGCCTCGAACAAGGACTTGGGCGCACGGACGAGCCCGCGGCGCAGGCGGCGATCGCCGACGCGATTGAGGAGGCCGACAGCCTGCACCGGCTGCTCGACACGGCGCTCGAGATCAGCCGTGCCGAAGCCGGCATCGGCCGCGACCAGTTCACCCGCTTCGCGCTGCGCCCGATGCTCGACGATCTGGCCGAAGTCTATGGCCCCCTCGCCGAAGACCGCGGTTTTACGATCGCCGTCGATGCGCCGTCCGAACTGGCGATCTTCGCGCACCGCGAACTCCTGGTGCGAGCGCTTTCGAACCTCGTCGACAACGCCCTCAAATATGCCGCCGGCGGATCGGCGATCCGGATCGACGCGCAGGATATCGGCGGCAACCGGATCACCCTGACCGCAAGCGACGATGGCGCCGGGCTCAGCGAGCGCGAGCGAGCGGATGCGGCACGGCGCTTTGTCCGCCTCGACCCGGCGCGCGGCGGCGCGGGTGCGGGGCTGGGCCTGTCGCTCGTCGAAACCATCGCGCATCTGCACGGCGGCACGATGCATCTCGGACCCAATCCGCCGCACGGGCTGCGCGTCCGGCTGACCCTGCCGGTCGTCTCCTAGATATGGACGGCGTAGGTGATGACGAAACAGGCGCACGTCATGAGCAGCATCGCACCAATGAAACTGGTATCCGCCAGCTGTTCGAGCCGGTGCAGCCGCCGCGCTGAATCGAGCCGCAAGGCGAAATAGGATGACAGCATCGCGGTGAGGAACAGCAGCGCGTCGATCGCCAGCAGGTCGTCGGCCAGCGTCGTCTGCCGCGCCAGGCTGACGCTGACCTGCAATATGCCGATGCCGGTCAGGCACACCCCGACCATCGCCGCGGCGATCGGGCAGATCAGCCGGCAGGTCCGTTCATCGAGGTCGGCGCGGGAATTGGGCAAGGGCGTGCGATCCTTCATCGGCCGGCGAAGCGGCTGTATCGGCCGTCATATGTCGACGACATGGGCGGGAAATTACCGATCAGCAATCCGGCCTTGGCGGCAACCCCTTCCGACGTCCGGCGTGTTGCTAAACTTGTCAAACTTGTCACCTGCCATACATAAAAAACAGCAACTTGGACCTTGCCTCCGCTGACGTGTGTACCGGGGACAGGAATGTCTGCTGACGGCCGATTGCGGACGCTAGCCAAATAACCGTCGCCCCCGCGAAGGCGGGGGCCGCTGGCAGCCTTGCGCTCGGCCGATTGCGGCCCCCGCCTTCGCGGGGGCGACGGTTATGGATGGTTAGCGAATGGCGGCTCCCCACCCCAAAGCCGACATTGTTCATTTAGGTTTGCAATCGACCTCCTCGCCGAGGAATAGGCCCTACCCCATCCACCGCGGCGGGTCCCCGATCGACGACAGGATGACGGCGCCGGCGCGAAACCCGCGCCGCTTGCCCATATCCATCTCGCAACGCTGATTTTTCAGATTTTGAAATTTTTTCTCTTTCTGGCTTGAAATTTTCTATTTTGTCTGCGCTTATGGATATCGGCAAGCAGCAGTCTCATTCAGGACCGTTCGGAAAAACGACACGGCCGGGGCTCGCCCGCGTTGCCACCAGGACGGTGAAGGGGATTTCTATGAAAATTGTTCAACTGGGCTGGCTCGCCAGCACCGCGCTCACAGCCATCGCATGCCACAGCCCGGCCCATGCTCAGACCGCGCCCGAAACGGCAGCGCCGCTCGCGGTCAGCGACGAGGATATCGTGGTGACGGGTTCGCGTATTCAGCGTTCGGGCTTCGACGCGCCGACGCCGACCACGGTGATCGGCGAGGCCGAACTGGCGCTGGGCAACCGCCCGAGCATTGCCCAGGTGCTCAACGATACCCCGCAATTCCGCCCCACATCGACGCCGACGACGACGACCGGCAATACCAGCAGCGGCGTCTCGACCGCCGACATGCGCGGGCTCGGCCCGGTCCGCACGCTGACGTTGCTCGATGGGCACCGCTTTTCGGGCGCCGCCGATCTCAACACCGTACCGCAGAGCCTGGTCAAGCGCATCGACGTCGTGACCGGCGGCGCTTCCGCGGCCTGGGGCTCGGGCGCCGTCGCGGGCGTGGTCAACATCATCCTCGACGATGATTTCACCGGCTGGCGCCTGGGCGCGCAGACCGGCGTATCGTCGCGCGGCGATGGCGCGCGCTATGGCGCCGATATCGCGTGGGGCACCGATTTCGCGGGTGGCCGCGGCCACTTCATGGTCGCCGCCGACTATATGAACGAACGCGGCATCCTCAACCGCAAGAGCCGCCCGCAGCTTGAATCGGGCGTATTTCTCCGCCCCGACGGCCGGCTGGAACTGGTGAATGATCCCAATTCGACCCAGCTCTATAACGGCGGCTCGATCCTCGGCCTGACCGGCGCCCCCTATAATCTCGTCTTCAATCCCGACGGCAATATCGGCGGATTTCCGTTCGGCGAGGTGACCCAGGGCGTGACGACCGTCGGCGGTGGCGGCCAGAACATCTATGACTATGTCGCGGTCAGCACGCCGTATGAACGCATCAACGGTTTCGCCCGCGCCAGCTACGACATCACCGACTCGCTCAAGATCTGGGCCAATTTCAGCTATCATCGCATGACCGGCAATTACGGCTTCTTCCCTGAAACGCCGACTGCGGTGATCATGCCCGACAACGCCTTCCTGACCCAGCAGAACCGCGACCAGCTCGCGGCGGCCGGCGTCACCGGCCCATTCATCCTCGGCCGCGTCCTCGACGATGTCGGTCCCGACAAGATGCTGAAATTCAAGTTCAACCGCCGCAACCTCGAAGGCGCGATCGGGCTCGAGGGAACATTCGGCAACGGCTGGAGCTACAATGCCTATTATGATCATGGCGAAATCCGGATCAACCAGCGGCTGAACAACCAGCGGATCAAGGCGCGCTTCAACGCGGGTGTCGATTCCGTGCTGGTGAACAATGCGCCGGTGTGCCGGATCAACGCCGACGCATCGACCGCCAACGACGATCCCAATTGCGTGCCGATCAACCTGTTCGGCAACGGCAATATCTCCGACGACGCGGTTGCCTGGGCTTTCGGCGGATCGCAGCTGATCTCCACGACCAAGCTCGACGCCGTCGGCGCCAGCCTATCGGGCCAGCCCTTCTCGACCTGGGCGGGCGCCGTCGATATCGCGGTCGGCGCCGACGCGCGCTGGGAAAAGCAGACGACCAACTATGTCGATCCGCTGTCGCTCGCGAACGCGCTCGGAACCCTCAATTCGTCGGCCACCGGCGGCAGCTTCAACGTCAAGGAAGCGTTCGCCGAAGTGAACGTGCCGCTGATCGACGTCGACGGCACGGTGAAGCTCGATATCAACGGCGCCGCGCGCTATTCGGACTACAGCACCAGCGGCGGCATCTGGTCGTGGAAGACCGGCGGCACCCTGCGCGTCGTCAATGACCTGCTGCTGCGCGCCGTCTATTCGCGCGACATCCGCTCGCCCAGCATCACCGAATATTTCCTCACCCGGTCGACCAACATCGGCAACGTCATCGATCCGTTCCCCGATGCCAGCGGCGCGGTCAACACGCCGCAGGCCAATGTCGTCGTCTATGGCGGCGGCAACAAGAATCTGACGCCCGAAATCTCGCACACGCTGACGCTCGGCGGTTCTTATTCGCCGCACTATATTCCCGGGCTCAACCTGTCGGTCGATTATTATGAGATCGACATCGACAATGTGATCACGACGGTGACCGCGCAGGATCTGCTGCGTCAATGCTATGCGGCCAATCCGAACGACCGGACGTGCGGCGGCGTCATCACCCGCCTGCCGAACGGCAGCATCGAATCGATGACGAACACCTATCGCAACCTCGCCAATTACAACACCACCGGCCTCGATATCGAAGCATCGTACCGGATGGCGCTGGGCAACGGAAAGCTGACCTTCCGCGCGCTGGCCAACCATGTCTTCCACCTGAAGATCAACGGCACCGACGTGTCTGGCATCGTCGGCGGCGAAACCGCCTTCTCGACCCCGAAATGGCGCGGTTCGGCGACGGTCGCCTTCGACAACGACGATATCGGCGCGAACCTGCGCGTTCGTTACGTCGACGGCGGCGTCTACAACACCCAGCTGGGCCCGACGCAGGAAGCGATCGTCAACAACCGCAACGGCAGCCGCACCTATGTCGACCTGGGGCTGCAGTTCAAGGCGGGGCCGTTCACCCTGTTCGGCAACGTCAACAACCTGTTCGACGTCGACCCGCCGTTCACCCCCTATATCACGCCGAACTATGACGTGATCGGCCGCTATGTCTCGGGCGGCGTGAAGCTCAATTTCTGACGAAGCGACGGACATCGTCCGCTCTTACTGACGGGAGGCCGCGGTACCGCCGCTGCCTCCCTTTTTTGTGTTCGCACCGTGGACGGCCGCTTTGGGGTGGGAAGCAGGCATCGCTTTCTACAGCTTCGTCATCCCGGGCTTGACCCGGGATCCCGCTTTTTGAGGGTAACGCAGGTTTCGACGTCCAGCGGGACCCCGGATCAAGTCCGGGGTGACGATGGACGGGACGGCAACTCCCGGCCGATACCCGCCATCCTCAATCGCGTTCGTATCGAGCGAAGTCGAAAGCGCCGGCAGCGCCGGTCAGTCGGCCTTCGCAACCCACGTCGGATCGACCCGCCGGACAGCGCGGTCGAGCGAGCGCAGCAGCAGCGCCGCGGCGACCGCGATACCGCTCAGCAGTGCGAAGAAGGCGGCATGGCCGGTGTGGCTCCACAGCATCCCGACAAGCCCCGCCGACAGGCTGCCCGAGAAGATCGCGAGATACCAGGCCGCAACGGTCGTCGCGCCGAGCCGCGGCGGCGCCAGCCGCGCGAAGAGGCCAAGGCCGGTCGGCAGGATTAAAAGCTCGCCAAAGGTGAAGATGGCGAAAAAGATCGCGAACCAGAACCAGGGCGCCTTCGCCTCGCCGCTGCCCCATTCGACCGCCGCGAGCAGCAGATAGGCGCCGGCGACGACGAGCGCGCCCAGCGCCATGCGCCGCGCCGGCGCCATATCGTGCCCGGCATCGGCGCGGCGGCGCCAATAGGCGAGCAGCGGCGGCGTCATCAGCATCACGAGCAGCGGGTTGAGCGACTGGAACCAGGTCATCGGGATCGTCCACCCGCCGATCGCGCGATCGAGCCCGGTGTCGGCCCACAGCGCGACCGTATTGCCGACCTGTTCATAAGCGCCGCGGAAGACGGTGACCGACAGCGCGACGGCGGCCAGCACCATGAAGGTGCCCTTGTGATCGGCCCAGCGCATCGGCGGCATGTCGGCCGTCGGCGCGCGCGGCGGTTCGGGCGGCAGGTAGCGCTGCCCCCAGACATAGATGATCAGCCCCGCGAACATGCCGACGCCGGCGGCGCCGAACCCGTAATGCCAGCCGTAAAGCTCGCCCAATGTCCCGCAGATCAGGGGCGCCAGGAAACCGCCGATGTTGATGCCGACATAATAGACGTTGTACGCCCAGCCGCGCCGGGCGTCGCCGGCGGTGTAGAGGTCGTTGATCTGGCTCGGCAGGCTGGGGAGGAACAGCCCGTTGCCGATCGCGATCGTCGCGAGCGCGGCATAGAAAAGCGGCTCGAACGCCATCATGAAATGGCCGATCGCCATGATCGTCGCGCCCAGGATGACGGCGCGGCGCTTGCCGAGCAGGCGGTCGGCGATCACGCCGCCGACGATCGGAGTGAAATAGGCGCAGGCGGTATAAGCGCCATAGACGAAGGACGAATGGCCCTGCGTCAGCAGCAGCTCCTTGGTCATATAATAGACCAGCAGCGCGCGCATGCCATAGTAGGAGAATTGCTCCCACATATTGGTCAGGAACAGCACGGTCAGCCCGCGCGGCTGGCCGAACCAGGTCGGCTCCGGTGCGGTGGTCATGCCGCGACGGCCGTGCGGGCGCCCCACACCGCTTCGTCGCACCAGATCGTGCCGTCGCGGTAGACGAGCCCGGGCGCGCGATCCTGTGCCAGGAAGAGCGGCCCGTCGAGGTCGACGATGTCGCAATGCTGGCCGACGACGAAGCCCGGCGCGATGCCGAGGCTGCTCGACACCATGCAGCCGACCATGACGCCGAGGTCCGCCTTGCGCGCCGCCTCTGCGATCATCAGCGCCTCGGTCAGCCCGCCGCATTTGTCGAGCTTGATGTTGAAGACGTCGAACCGGCCGTTCAGCGCCGGGACGTCGTCCAGCGTCAGCGCGCTTTCGTCCGCGGCGAGCGGGATCGGCGAGCGATACCCGTCGAGGTCGGCCTCGCGCCCGCGCGCCAGCGGCTGTTCGATCAGCGCCACATCGGCCGCCACCATCGCCGCGACGAGCGCGTCGAGGTCGCCGATCGCGAAGCCCTGATTGGCATCGACCCCGATCCAGACATCGGGGCGCGCGGCACGGATCGCCGACACCCGCGCGATGTCGAGGTCGAGGTCGCCGGTCAGCTTGATCTTGATCGAGCGGGCGTGCGCATAGGCCCGCGCCGCTTCGGCCATCCGCGCCGGCTCGTCGGCACCGACGGTGAAGGTCGTGCGCAGCGGACGCGGCGCGGCGAGGCCCGCCAGCGCCCAGACGGGCAAGCCCGAGCGCTTCGATTCAAGCTCCCACAATGCGGCGTCGACCGCGTTGCGGGCACCGCCCGCGGGCAGGATCGACCGCAGTTCTTCGCGCGACGGCCCGTCCTCGATCGCGTCGTGCGCCTGCTCGAGCGCCGCCAGCATATGGGCAAGATCGTCGCCGAGATAATAGACGCCGGTCGCCTCGCCCCGGCCCACATGCGACCCGTCGTCGAGGGTGACGACGATGGCATCGGCGCTGTCGAAGGTCCGGCTGGCGATACGGAATGGCGCGGCCAGTTTGAGCTTTTCGACCGAAACCCCGAGTTTCAAGCGTGCCATCAGTAATTCACCGTCATCGCGATCAAGCCAAAGGTCCAGGCGGTGTACAGTGTCAGCAGCATCGCCAGCAGGATGAGCGCCGCCCATAGCGTGCGAAACCAGCCGCGCTTTTCCCGGCGGACGAGGCGCAGGTTCCAGACCGCGACAGCCACGCCGCCGACGAACACGATCAGCCCGGCGATCTGCAGGAACCACAGCCACGGATCGAAGGATGGCAGCGCCTTCATCGTCGACAGGCTGATCACCCACCCGGCGATCATCGCGAGCACCAGCGCCGCCGCAACCCGCACGCCGCGATAGGCCAGCAGCGACCGGCGCTGCAGCGCCAGCGGTGCCTTGTAATGGCGGCGGATCAGCGCCGACACCGGCCATTGCAGCAAGGTGATCAGCAATATCGCGAAACCAGCGTAGAGCGCGGGCTTCAACCACGCCGCCGATTTCGACGCGGGGGCGCGGTCGAACACCATGAAGGGCGAAATGCCGTCGATGCTCCAGCGCACGGCCTTGCCGTCGACGATCTGCGCGGCGAGCCGCCCATGGCCATTGGCATTGTGCCAGACGAACGGCGCGGTCTCGACCCATTTCGCCGGCACGCCATTCAGGTCGCGCGCTGCCGGAACGATCAGATTGCCCTTGGCATCGACGCTCACCGTCATCTGGCCGATGAACGAGGCCAGCGCATAGAAATTCGATTCCGCCCGGCGGCTGTTGAGCCAGTTGCCGGCGAGCATTTTGGCATGTTCGGCCGACGTCTTCGCATCGACCCGCGTCGCGGGCATTTCATTGCCGGGAAGGTAGCGATCGGCGAATTGTTCGAACAGCGCGCGGCGCACCGGACCGACCGATGCCTGCTCGCCGGTCGCGTTGAACGACATATAGATGCCGATATTCTCGTTGGTGAACAGGTGAAGCGCGGTGTGGAAAAGCTGGGTATCGCCCAGATGCGCGATCACCTGGCGCCCGTTGATGTTGGTTTCGAAAAATCCGAGTTCCATACGGTTGAGCGGCGGCAGGATGGTCAGCGGCGTGTCGTGCATCATCCGCGCGGTTTCGGGTTTCATCAGCCCCGCCCCCTGCGCCAGATGCGCGATCATGAACTTGCCCATGTCGGCGCCGGTCGCCGACAGCGCCCCGGCCGGTCCTGGTCCGACGATCTCGAATTTCGAGGGTCCGGCCGACCCCTTGCGATATCCCGTCGCCATCCACGGCGCGAACGCCGACGGCAGCGGCTGGCGAAAGGTCGACCGCGTCATGCCGAGCGGCTGGAATATCCGCCGTTCGACATAGGTGTCGAAGGGCGTCTTCGACACGCGCTCGACGATATAGCCCGCCAATGCGGTGCCATAGTTGGAATAGGACGGCGTCGTCCCCGGCGCATAGATGCGCTTCGGCGGCGTCTTCACATAATCGCCCAGCGAAATCTGGAACTTCGGATCCTCGAACATGGTCCGCTTGCCATGTTCCTCGAACCCCGACGTGTGCGTCATCAGCTGGCGCATGGTGACGGGCTTGCCCCGATAGGGAGCGATCTTGAAATCAAGATAGGCGTTGACGTCCTTGTCGAGGTCGATCCGGCCTGCCTCCACCTCCTGCATCACCGCGGTCCAGGTGAACAGCTTCGATACCGATCCGGGGCGGAACAGCGTGCGCTCGGGATCGACCGGCGCCCGCTTGGCAAGGTCGGCATAGCCGAAGCCGCGCTGGGTCAGCACCTGCCCATCCTTGACCACGACGACGACCGCGCCCGCCAGGTCGCCGCGTTCGAGCGCGAAGGGCATATAGCCGTCGAGCCAGCTATCGATGTCCTGCTTGGTCAGCGCCGCCACTGGCGCCGGCCCCGCGGTCGGGGCGGCGGCGGCGTTGGTTGCGGCCGGGGCGCTCTTCGTCGCGACCGAGGCGGGCGGAACCGCCTGCCCCACGGCGCCAATCCCCAGCAGCAGGACGAGCGGCAACAGCATAAACTGCTTGAACGATCGCATAGATTATCTCCCGGCTCGTCTCTTCGGGCCGCCCTGTCGCACCCGACCCAAATATTGTGCCCGGCGGCCCGGTTGGGGCGCACCGGGCGGATGGATTATTCGTCGGCAGCCCGGACGACGGCGCCGCCCTTCATCACGAACGCCATGGTCTCGAGCGCGCGGACATCGGTCAGCGGATCGGCCCTGACCGCGACGATGTCGGCCGCCTTGCCGGTGCCGAGCGTCCCGATCTCGTTTTCCAGCCCGACATGCGTCGCGGCCCAGACGGTCGCGGCGCGGATCGTGTCGAGCGGGGTCAGCCCGGCTTCGACCATCAGCGCGAATTCGCGGGCATTCTCGCCATGCTTCGACACCGCGGAATCGGTGCCGAAGGCGATTTTGACGCCGCCCTCATGCGCCCGCCGCAGCGCGTCGACCATCAGCGGCCCGACGGTGCGCGCCTTGGCGCGGACCGCATCGGGCATCCAGTCGGCGGTCTCGGCCTGCTCCGACACCGTATGACCAGCGAGCAATGTCGGGACGAGGTAGCTGCCCTTCGCCTTGAACAGGCGGATCGATTCGGGATCGATATAGGTGCCATGCTCGACCGAATCGACGCCGGCGCGCAGCGCGGCGTTGACCCCGTCGGTGCCATGCGCATGCGCCGCGACCTTGCGGCCCAGCCGGTGCGCGGTCTCGACGATCGCGACCAGTTCGGCGTCGCTCATCTGCTGGCCCAGACCTGCGGCGGTGTTCGACATCACCCCGCCGGTCGACGCGGTCTTGATGATGTCGGCGCCCTGCTGCACCGCCAGCCGCACCGCGCGCGCGCAATCGTCGGCGCCCGAGCACAATGTCTTGGCACGGAACAGGTCGAGGATTTCCTGGCGATAGCCGTGGATATCGCCATGCCCGCCGTGCGCCGCGACCCCGCCCGCGGCGATGATGCGCGGTCCGACCACCTTGCCGGTCGCGATCGCATCGCGCAGTCCGTTGATCGCCTCGGTCTCCGACCCCAGGTCGACCACCGTCGTGAACCCCGCACGCACCGTGCGCTTGGCGAAGACGACGCCGTCGAACGCCTGATCGGTCGCCGACTTGGTCACCGCATCGAGCCGGCTCGTCGGGCCCGATTCAAAGGTCAGGTGGACATGGCTGTCGATAAAGCCCGGCATGACGAACGCATCGCGCAGGTCGACGACAGCGCCCTCGCCGACGAAACCGTCGCGAATGGCGCTGACCTTGCCGCCCTCGACGACGATCGTCTTGTTCGTCTCGACCCGGCCACTGGCCGGATCGGCGAGCAGCCGCCCGGCATGAATATAGGTTGCCGCCTGCTCGGCCGCCGCCGGCAAGGCCAGCATGGCCGACGCCATCGCCGCAAGCATGATCTTCTTCATGATGTCCTTCTCTCCCCTGTTTTTCTTTGGGTTTTTTCCGTGCGTTTATCCGCGTCCCCAGATCGCCTCGCCGCACCAGGCATCGCCGCGGCGATATTCGATCGCGGGCGTGCGGTCGGCGGCGAGGAAGATCGGGCCGTCGAGATCGACGATGTCGCAAAGCTGGCCGACGATGAAGGCGGGCGCCATGGCGAGGCTGCTGCTGACCATATTGCCGACCATGACGCCAAGGCCGAGTTCGCGCGCCCGGCGCGCCATCGCCAGCCCCTCGGTCAGCCCGCCGCATTTATCGAGCTTGATGTTGACGACGTCGAAGCGCCCCGCGAGCCCATCGACATCGGCGAGGGTCAACACGCTTTCGTCGGCGGCGATCGGAATCGGGCTTTGGTAGCCGTCGAGATCGGCCTCGCGCCCGCGCGCCAGCGGCTGTTCGAGCAGCTTCACATCGGCGGCGGCGAGCGCGGTGATCAGCGCATCGAGGTCGCCGATCGCAAATCCCTGATTGGCATCGACGCCGATCCAGCAGTCGGGCCGCGCCGCGCGAACCGCATCGACGCGTGCGATGTCCATGTCGAGATCGCCGGTCAGTTTCAGCTTCAGCGCGCGCGCCTGCGCATAGTCGCGCGCGCCCGCCGCCATCACATCGGGATCGTCGGCGCCAAGCGTGAAGGTGGTGCGCAGCGGGCGGGGTTCGGGCAGGCCCGCCAAGGCGTGCACCGGGGTACCGCTTTGCCGCGCTTCGAGTTCCCACAGCGCGCAATCGATCGCGTTGCGGGCGCCGCCCGCGGGCAGCAGCCGCTGCAAGGCATCGCGCGTCATGCCGCCGGCGACCGCATCGCGCACGCCGTCGATGGCAACGGTCATCGCCGCGACATCGTCGTTCAGATAATAGACCCCCGCCGCCTCGCCGCGGCCCTCATGGATGCCGTCCGAAACGGTAACGACGACGACCGGCGAGTCGGTGAAGACATGGCCGGAAATGCGGAACGGCTTCGCGAGTGCGAAGCTTTCCACCTTATAATCCAGCGTCAGCGCCGCGGTCATGGCTTGGCGGCTCCCGCGCAGCCGTGGCGCAGCACCGTACCCGCCCTGGCGCCGCTGTGCTTGCCGTCCGCCAGCGTGACGACGCCATTGACGATCACGGTTTCGATCCCCGTCGGCGACGCCGTCGGTTTCTCCCAGCTCGCGACATCGTCGAGCTTGTCGAGGTCAAAGACGACGATATCGGCGCGCATTCCGTCACGGATCAGCCCGCGGTCGGACAGCCCCATGCGCTGCGCCGGCCAGCCGGTCATCTTGCGCACCGCTTCCTCCAGCGACAGCACATGACGGCGCTTCACATATTCGGCGATGATGCGCGGAAAAGTGCCATAGGCGCGCGGGTGCGGCAGGCCGAGCGCGTCCATCTCGCCGAATTTCTCCGACGCCGCCGCATCGCTGCCGATGCTGGTCCACGGCTGTTTCAGCGCCGTCTCGATATCCGGCTCGCTCATCATGAAATAGAGCGCGACCGAGCGGTTGGGCAGGCCTTCGAGCAAGATGTCCCACGCGACGTCGGCGGGATCGCGGTTCAGCGCCGCGCCGATCTCGGCCAGGCTCTTGCCGTGATAGGGCTTGTATTTCTCGCTGAAACCATTGGCGAGGCGAACGTTGCCGAAACCGCCCGACGCATGGACGAGGTTCGACCAGCCGGGCATCGACCCCGCCGCGACCTCTTTCTTCATCCGCTCGCGCACCTTCGGGTCGCGCAGCCGCTCGATTCCCTTCTCGACCCCGTCGGCCCACACCCAGCTCGGCGCGATAATCTCCAGCCCGGTGCCGCCCGCGGTGTAGGGATACATGTCCGCCGCGACATCGACCCCGCGCGCCCGCGCCGCGTTGATCGTCGCGACCGCCTGCGGCATCAGCTTGCCCCAGCCCGGCGCATAGGCGGCTTTGAGGTGGAAGATCTCGACCTTCACCCCGCCCTTCTCGCCGATCTCGATCGCTTCCTCGATCGCCTGGACCAGCCCTTCGCTCTCGTCGCGCATATGCGTCGCGTAGAAACCGTCGCACTGCGCCGCGACCTTCGCCAAGGTGACAAGGTCCGACGTCGTCTGGAAACTGCTCGGCGGATAGATCAACGCGCTGGTGATGCCGAAGGCGCCGTTCTGCATCGCGATTTTGACTTCGCGGCCCATTTCGTCGAGCTGCGCCGCGGTCGGCGATCCGGCGCCGTCGCCCATCACCTTCACCCGCGCCTGCGTCGCCGAATAATAGCTGCCGAAGTTGATCGAAATGCCCTGCTTTTCCAGCCGGCCGAAATAGGAGGGGATCTCGGCGGCGGGCACCGGCGTGCCGCCTTCGCCCGCGATCACCGTCGTCACGCCCATGCGCAGCTTATTCTCGGCCGCGCCGTTCTTAAGCAGCACGCCGCCCGACTGGTCCATCATGTCGATGAATCCCGGCGACACATAGCGTCCCGTCGCGTCGATCTCCTTCGCCCCGCGTCCGGCGACCTGGCCGACGCGGACGACCCGGCCATCCTTCACCGCGACATCGGCGCTGACCCAGGGATTGCCGGCACCGTCGAGCACGCGGCTGCCGCGAATGACGATGTCATAGTCGGGCGCCGGGGTGTTGGCGGCGAGCAGCAGCGGCAGCATCGCCGCCGCACCGAAGAAAATCTTACGCTTCATCATCTCATCTCCCTGCCGGCGCGCACGGCCGGCCATTTCATTCCTGGCTAGCGGATGGTCCCTTTGCCGGCCGATGTCCGGTCGGCGCGAACTTCGCCAACGACCTCGCGGACCGCGTCGATCACCACGTCGGGCCGGTCGATCTGAATATAATGACCCGCGTCGGGCACGATCTGCTGGCGGCCGCGCGTCGAAAGCGCGGTCTGCTCGGCATGGAGCACTTTCCATTCCTGCTTGAACCGCGCCCCGTCTTCGGCCCGGATGCCGAGCCCCTTGAGCTCGGCGGGCTTGAAGGGCGCCATCGCGGTCAGCACCACCAGCGGCCGGTTCCCGAAACTGCGAACCGCGCGCGCGTCGTCCATCGTGGCGTCGAAACCGTCGAGTTCGGAGGTCGCGCCTTTCACCGACGCGCTGGCATAAGCGGCCATTCGCGCCGCGGCGGCGCGCGGCAATTTGCCCTGCCCGGCATTGGCCATCGCCAGGCGCACGGCGCCCGTCCACGCCAGCGCGGATGCGGTGTGCATGATCCACGCCGCCTGTCCGGGATGGGCATTGGTATTGGCGACCTTGCCCAGCCGCGCGACCTGATCGGGATGCGACGCATCGACCATCACCAGCCCCGCGACCTGATCGCCATAACGCCCGGTATAGGTCCGTATATAAGGCCCGCCGATCGAATGGCCGACGAGCACGAGCTGGTCCGAAATCCCGGCCCCCTTCAGCAGGGCATGCAGGTCGTCGGCGACCGCGGCGGCGCGCTGCGGCGTGTCCTTGGGGTCGCTCCACATGATCCCCGCCCGGTCATAGGCGCAGGCGCGGGTAAAATGCGCGATCTGGTCGTGGACCAGCGTCCAGTCGATAGTACCGCCGGTACCCAGTCCCGATTCGAAAACGACGGTGGGCGATCCCGTGCCGCGGCAATCGATGTGCATTTTGCGCCCGCCGATATCGACCAGCTTGCCGGGCGCCGGATAGTTGGCCGCCGCGTTCCGGCGCCCCAGCGCCTCATAGATCGCGCCCACGATGACCAGCAGGATCAAGAGGGCAAGAAGGCCCAGAAATATGCGCTTCAGCCAGCGCCGGAAGCGCGCCCAGCCCGCCACCTTCGTCATTCGACATTCCCCTGCACGGCGGACCGGAGCTCCTCGGCCATATTCTGGCTGCGGACGAGGCGAAACAGCCCGACCGTCAGCAGCGGCACGACATAAACCGCCAGAAAAACCCATGAAAGAAAGCGGTATCCGCTGGCGATCAGCGTCACGAGCCCGAAGCGATCGGCAAGGAACATGCAGCCGATCAGCAGCGCCGCGGCGATTGCCCCTCGCGCCTTTTTGCCGAGCGGCGCCCCGCCTCTTGCCCGGCGCGCCGCGTCGACGCGTTCGTTGATCGCGTGCACCGACCCGGCCCCGCTTTCGAGCAGCGCGGCAAAGATCATGAACTGGAACAACAGGTGGAACAGCGGCATCTGGAGTTGCCGCAGCATGAAATCCGACGGCAGCGTCTCGTTCATGATGCCGGGATAGAAAGCGATCATCGCCACAAAGAAGAGGATGGCGGGCGCCATGGCGAGCGGCCCCGCGATCAGGCCCGAAACCACCGCGTCGCGCTGGCTGGTCAGATGGCGAATGACCGGCAGGATCACCACCGCGCCGATGACATTATATCCGGTGTAGGTCAGCCCGCCGAGGATCCAGCCGTCCGACGGCGCCGGCACCGCAAAGCGCGCCGCAATCTCGTCGCCGAAGCTGCTGAGCGCGAAGACCATGAACAGCGCGTAGACGCCGTAGAGCAGGAAGGAGACATATTTGAACAATCCCTCGACCGACGCATTGCCAAAGGTCACAAACAACGCGATCGAGGCCGCGAGCAGCGCGGTTCCGGCCAGCGGCGGCCAGCCGAATATCGACGCGCCGATCTCGCCCGCCGCGGCGCCGAACACCGCCAGCACCAGCGTCACGAGAAGGACGTAGCCGACCTCGAACAAAATCCAGGCCCGGCCAAGCAGTCCTTCGAAAAAACTGCGATAGTCGAACGCCCCGATCTTGCGTGCAAAGGCGAAGGTCGCGGCGCAGATGATGCTCCATAGCAGCATCGCCAGCAGCATCGCCGCCAGCCCGCCCCACGGCCCGCTGGGCAGGAAGAATTCGGCCAGCTCGCGCCCCGTTGCATAGCCGCCGCCGATCACGACGGCCTTGAACGCAAAGCCCGGCAACAGGAAGCGCTGGAACCACGACGGTCCCGCCCCTGACGCCGTGGCCGCGCCCGCGCTCATGCGAGGCAGCTGTCCATAAGGCGGTCGAACGCCTCGCCGCCGCGGATCGGGTCGGCGACCGGCAATCCCAGCCGCTCGCTTTCGGCCGCCATCAGCGCGGCCGCTTCATCGGCGTCCATATGCGCGGTGTTGAACGACACCCCGGCACAGCGGATCGCCGGATTGGTGCGTGCGCCGAGACGCAGGTTGAGCTCGATCGTCTCCTCGATGCTCGGCAGCTTGTAACCTGGCCGGCCCATCACCTCTTCGCGCCCGGGTTCATGGCAGACGACGATGACATCGGGCTGGCTCCCATGCAGCAGGCCCAGCGACACCGCGGCATAGGAGGGGTGGAACAGCGACCCTTGCCCTTCGACCACGTCCCAGTGACCGGGCGCCGCATCGGGGCTCACCAGTTCGGCAGCGCCCGCCTCGAAATCCGAAACCACCGCGTCCATCGGCACGCCGCCGCCCGCAATCATGATACCGGTCTGGCCGGTCGCCCGGAAATCGGCATCGACCCCGCGTGCGGCAAAGGCGCGCGCGATGGCCAGCGCGGTATATTTCTTGCCGAGCGCGCAGTCGGTTCCCACGGTGAGCAGCCGCATGCCCGAACGCTTGCGTCCGGTCCCGACCGGCAGTCCGCGCGGCGGATCGCGAACGTCGATCAACTGCCTGCCAAGCTCCTGCGCCCGGACCGCGAGGCCGGGAATATCGGCCAGCCGCATATGCATGCCGCTGACGATGTCGAGCCCCGCTTCGAGCGCCTCGAACAGCGAAGGAACCCAGCCGTCCGCAATCACGCCGCCGCTGTTCGCGACGCCGATCAGCAGCGATTGCGCGCCCCGCGCCTCTGCCTGCGCAGGAGTAAGTTGTTCGAGACCCGCGCTGACCGTCGCGCCCGGCAAGCGATATTCGCCGACGCATTTTTCGGGCGCCCAGTCACGCAGACCGAGCGCGGTTTTGGCATAGCCGCGCTGCGTCGTGTCGCCGAGGAACAGCAGATAGGGCTGCGGCAAGCTCAGCGATCCGGTGGAGACTTTGAAAGAGGATTCGATGTTCACGGACTTCACCTTGCAAGAACCAACAACTCATGCATCAAAGCGACAATCCTGCCTATGCTCTTTGAAGCCTGATTAGGTCAGTAATTTTCTATTTTTGAAATTTCAAGAAAATTCTGCGGTCGAGCGCCGCTAAATGACCCGGCCGGTCAGAAAGCCGTGCCGATGCCGATCAGATGGAAGACGGTGGCGATCCACAGCAGCACCGCCGCGCTGGCCAGCAGCACCACGCTCCACAACCGCGCGAATTTTCCCGGCGCGCCCTTCCAGACCAGCGCGAGGTTCCACATTGCGCTCACCACGAGCCCGCCGAGGATGAGCGGCGTCGCGATGCGCAGCACGATCAGCGCCGGGTCGAGCTCGCCGTTCATCGACGAGAAGTCGGACAGCAGCGCGCTCGCGAACAGCAACCAGGCAACGAGGACGATCACCGCCAGCGCGCCGAGCAGGCACGTCAGGCGATAGGCCCGCCATTCAGCGACACTCCTTTGCGGCCGGACGCCATAATGATGCCGCACCAGCGCGGTGACCGGCCAGAACAGCGCCGTCAGCGTCAGCGCGGCAAGGCTGGCGAACAAGGCGGGCGAGAGCCAGGCCGCCGAACTGTACCAAGGGACCGGATCGAAAAGCATGAAGGGTGACGAGGAATCGATTCCGAAACGAACGACGCGGCCGTCCTTCACTTCCGCCGCCAGCCGCATCTTGCCGCCGGCTTCGCGCCAGACGAACGGAGCGATCTCGACCCATTTGCGGTTCGCGCCGCCAATCGTCGGGGCCGCCTTGAACAGGATGCCGCCGTCGGCATCGAGCGCGATCTTATATTGCCCGGTGAGTTCCATCGCTTTCAGAAAGCTCGTCTCGATCCGCCGGGTCTTGTTATAGGTGCCGACCATCATCCGTGCATGGTCGCGCGCGATCGCCGCATCGACGCGCCCGTCGGCCTGGACCGCGGGAAAGTAGCGATCGGCGAAGGCTTCGAACAAATGGCTGCGGATCGCCGCCGACAGCTTTTCAGCGCCCGCGGCATTCATCGACATATAGACGCCGACCTTCTCGCCCGGGAACATCCACAACTGGCTGTGAAAGACGATCGAATCGCCGGCGTGCGACAGCACCTTCCGCCCGTTGATATTCTGTTCGTAGAAACCGAGCGCCATGCCGTTGAGCGGCGTGATCATTTTCGTGATGCTGTCGTGCATCAGATGCGCGGTCTCGGGCTTGAGCAATACCCCGCCATTGTCGAGGTGCGCGATCATGAAGCGCCCCAGGTCGGCGCCGGACGCGGCCAGGCCGCCCGCGGGGGCGAAGCTGTTCAGTTCCGGTTTGCCGGGCTTACCCGATCCCAGCAGATAGCCGTTCGCCAGCAACGGCTCCAGCCGTGCCGGCAATTGCTGGCGAAAGGTCGAGTGCGTCATCCCGGCGGGCGCAAAGATGCGCTGTTCGGCATAATCGTTGAACGGCATGCCCGACACGCGCTCGACGATATAAGCGGCCAGCGTCGTGCCGTAATTCGAATAGGCGGGCGTCGTCCCCGGCGCATAGATGCGCGGCGGAACCTGCCGCTTTACCGCGGTGCCGAGCGACGGAATATCCTTGATATCATAGCTGTTGAGGCCGCGCTGCACCTCGTCGAACCCCCCGGTATGCGTCATCAGGTTCCGCATCGTGACCGGCTTGCCGTCAAAGGGCGGAATCTTGAAATCGAGATAGGCGTTGATGTCCTTGTCGAGATCGATCTTCCCTGCCTCGACCATCTGCATCACCGCGGTCCAGGTGATCGTTTTCGAAACCGACGCCTGTTTGAAGAGCGTCGTTTCGGGGTCGACCGGGCGGCGCTTCGCGACATCGGCGAAACCGAAACCGCGCTGGGTCAGGATCGCGCCATCCTTGACGACGACGACAACCGCGCCTGCCGCCCTGCCCCGCTCGAGCGCATAGGGCATGAAACCGTCGAGCCACGCGTCGACATCGGCCTTGACCAGCGGCCACGCCAACGGCGGCGCCGCTACCTTTGCCGCCGGAGCCTGCGATACCGGGCCCGACACCGCCGGGGCCGCCAGCATCGCCAGCGCAGCCGCGCCGACCATCTTGCAGAATCTGAAAAAACGCATGCTACCCTCGCTCCCGGCCGGCAGCGCTTCTCCCAAGGATGGCTTACCGGAAATTTCTTAAATTGAAATTTTTTTCAATATCGAGATAAAGCATCCGGAATGGAAATTTGTCAATGGCCTGGCTGAGCGCTGACAAAACATCCGCCACTACCGCCAGCCCATTTCGCAACGGGCGATACCGACGGGCGGATTTGGGGTGGGGAGCGGACGTTCCGATAACCGTCATCCGCGGAGGAGACCCGTGGCTCTTCCGCCTTGACCCGGGATCCCGCTTTGTTTTGGAGCAGAGGCAGTTTCGGCATCAAGCGGGACCCCGGATCAAGTCCGGGGTGACGAGGCGGTGGGACGTCCGCAAACGGCCGTTACCCCACCCTAATCGATCGGCCGCAGCGAGGATTTCAGATCGGCGTCGGCCGCCGAGCAGACCGAGAGAATGCGGCAGGGCCCCTCGCCCACCGCGACATAGCCATGTCCCATCGAGGCGTCGAAATAGGCCGAATCGCCCGTTTTGAGCAGCGAAGGTGCGTACATGTCGCTGTGGAATTCGCACTGGCCTTCCAGCACCAGCACATATTCCTCGCCTGTATGGCGCATTAATTCGCCGAAATCATCGATCGACCGTACCTTGATCTCGATGATCATCGGGTTCAGCACCTTGTTCAGCAGGTCAGCCGACGGATAGGTATAATTATAGGTGGTCGTCTTGATCGACGGTCCCGCACCCGCCGGCGTGATGCTCCGCCGCGCGGTCGTCGCGGGCGCCGCCGCCGGCTGGGCGGCGGGCGCCGCGAACAGGCGGGTGATATCGATTTCCAGCCCGCGGCTGAGCCGCACTAGCTTTTCGTAGCTCAGCGACATTTTGCCCGTTTCGACTTTCGACAAGGTCGAAACCGGAATCCCGGTCCGCTCGCTCACCTCGGCCAGCGTCCAGCCGTTCTCGGTTCGAAACTCCCTCAGAAACAGGCCTGGATTATTCGTCGCCGTCCCGCGCTTCTCGATGGTCGACGTTCCATTTCCCCGCGCTGACGGCATTCGCTTCCTTTCAATCGATTTTCTCATTTAGCACATATTTGCATTTTTGCACTTCGATCAAGAAAAAGCCCATGCCACCGCATGATTCCGCGCGCGACGGCGCGCCAGACCGCACAAGAATGCGGCCACAAACGGTCCTATACAGGTCATTATTTGACAAATCAGAAAATTCTGAAAATGTAGCGACCAGAGAGGGTGTCTCGGACGACGCGACGCGCACCCCGCATTTCAAGGAGCGACATGTTCATGCAAGCCGATCGCCGCGACGCCGAGGCCCCTGTTTTCGTTCCGGAAAAGCTCCGCTGGTTGCTGGCGCTGTTCGTGCTGGTCGCCGCGATATCGCTCGCTTTCCTTGCCAACCGGCTGCCCGAACCGGCGGCGACGACGTCTCCCGCCACGCATTTTTCAGCCGATCGCGCGATGGCCGACGTGCGCGCGATTGCAATCAGGCCGCACCCGATCGGATCGCCCGAAATCGAAGCGACCCGAACCTATCTGCTATCCCGCATGACCGTGCTGGGGCTGGCGCCGCAGATGCGCGACCAGACGATCGTCGTGACCCGCCGCAATTCCGCCGACGCGGCGATCGGCGGGCGCGTCCGCAACATCGTCGGCGAACTAAAGGGCAGCGACCCCGCCTTGCCCGCGCTGTTGCTGATGGCGCATTACGACACCGCGCCGCTGTCGCCAGGCGCCGGCGACGATACCGCGGGCGTCGCGGCCGCGCTGGAAGTGGCTCGCGCACTCAAAGCCGGCGGACCGCTGCGCCGGTCGGTGATCTTCCTCATGACCGACGGCGAAGAGGCCGGGCTGCTGGGCGCCAATGCCTTTTTCGAACAGGATGAACTGCGCCAGCGCGCCGGGCTGGTCATCAATCTCGAAGCCCGCGGCGACAGCGGCAAGGCGCTGATGTTCCAGACCAGCGGCGGCAACCGCGCGCTGATCGCAGCGTACCGGCGCAATGTCGACCGGCCCGCCTCGGACTCGTTGATGGTCACCATCTACAAGCGCATGCCCAACGATACCGACCTGACCGCGGCGCTGGAACGCGGCCACACCGGCATGAACTTCGCCTTCGTCGGGCACCAGATGGCCTATCATACGCCGCTGTCGACGCCCGAAGGCCTTAATCCGGGCAGCGTCCAGCATATGGGCGACCAGATATTGCCGATCGCGCGCGATTTCGCGCAGGCCAAAAGCCTCGACAAGGACGGCGGCGATATGGTGTTCGCCGATCTGTTCGGCCGGTTTTTCATCACCTATCCCGTCGCGGTCGGCTGGCTTCTGGCGATCGTCGGGGCCGTCGCCGCTTTTACGATGGTCGCCGTCAGCCTCACGCGCCGGACGATCGGCTGGCGCGACACGATGAGGGGCGCGGGCGGCGTGGTGACGCTGCTGCTTGGCGTCGCAACGATCCTGATGCTGGCGCTGCGCCTCGTCACCCTGCTGCTGCGCGATATCGCCTCGCCCTATGCGGTGGTCGGCCAGTTCGGGTCGGTGCTGTCGGCCTCGATCCTGCTCGGCCTCGGCGGTGGCGCGCTCCTCCTCGCTTGCGCCGCCAGCGGCCGCCGGTGGCAGGCAGCGCTGTCGCTCGCCGCTGCAGGCGTGGTTGCCGCGCTGCTCGGTGACTTCAGCGTCGTGCCGCTCGGGCTGGGCCTCGCCGCCGCGCTGTTCGCTTTTGCCAGCTTCGGGCCGCGCACCGCGCTGCCCGGCTGGTTCGCGGGCGCGGCGGCCCTGATCGGCCTGCTCGCACTGTTGCTCCAGATATTTCTGCCCACCGGCGCGCACGCGCTCCTCTGGCCGCTCATCTTGCTATTGCCCGCACTGGCGTTGCTTCTGTTCGCCCCCGGCCGCGCGGCCCGCCCCGCCGGCCTGATCGCGCTAGCCTTGTCCGCGGCGCTCCTCGCCGGGCTCATGGCGCGAACCGGCTATGACTTCTTTGTCCTCATCGGCGCGACATTGCCCGCGGTCCTGACGCCCTTCATCCTGCTTTTGCTGCTGGCGCTGGCTCCCCTCCTCTGGACATCGCGCCATCTTCCGCGCGTGGGAGCGCTCTTCACTATTGCAGGCCTCGTCCTCTGCACCGCCGCCGGGATCGCGGGCCGGACGCCATCGGCTGCCAGCCCCGAAATGGTCGAAGCCTTCCTGGTTGCGGATGCCGACGACGGCAGCGCCCGCTGGGTGAGCGGCAAGTTCGATACGAGCGGCTGGGTGAAGACCGCGCTGACGCAGGACGGCGGCACGCCAAAGCTGCAGTCGATCGCCCCGCTCGCCAAGGAAGAGCATTGGGTCGCGCCGGCGAAGCCCGCCGCCTTCCGCAAACCCGCGCTCGAAGTCGCGGCGACCGCCAACGGCACGGCGCATCGCATCGACATCCGCGCGGGCAACAGCAATGGCGGACGCTATATGCGGCTCTATCTGAAGCCCTCGGTCGACCTGACGGGGCTGCGGCTGGCGGGGACGCCGGTCGCCGGGACATTGCAGGCCGGATCCTGGTCGCAGCTGATCTTCCATGCCAGCGGCAGCGAAACGGTCGATATAAGCCTGCAGGCGGCCGCACCCGGCCAAGTCGAGGTCCGGATGGCCGAGGTTCGCGACGGCTGGCCCGCGACCGCTCGCGCGATCCCCTTCCCGCCCCACGTCATTCCGTTTCGCCGGGCGGGCAACAGCATGATCGTCACCCAAAGGGTGGCGAAATGGTAAACCGCGCCATCCGACCGGGCGCGCTTGGCGCTCAGCCGCCTTTCTTCTGCCCCCGTGCCGAGCGGACGCCTTCGACGAATTGCTTTTGATTTACCTTCACCGCGAGCCCCTTTTTCGACAGGAAAAAGGCGGCGCGCGGCATGGTGATATTGCCTTCGCTGGTGGTCAGCACCGCGCCCTGCGGCGCGATCGTCTTGACCTTGCCGAGCACTGCGGCGCCATCGGCGCTGTAGACATCGGCGCCCGGCTTCAGCGCCCCGTCGACCGCCGCCGCGTCACTCTCGGCTTCCTTCAGCACCGCCAGAATCTTGGCCTTCGGCGCCTGCAGCGCAGGCCCCTTGGCGCCCTTCACGAAAGCGTCCTTGGGCACCACCAGCCCGTTGCCGTCGATGACCACCGCGACCCTGTCAGCCGCCACCTTGCCGATCTGCCCGACCTCTTCGCCATTCTGGTCATAGACTTTGGCGCCGGGGGTTAGCGACGCAGCGGGCGCCTTTTCCTGCGCCAGCGCCCCGGGAACGGCGGACAGCCCCGCGCCGGCAAGGCAAAGAGCGGCGAGCAAACGGAAAGGCTTGGGCATGAAAAGCTCCTGTCGAACGGCATCTCCGCCCGTGCCGCATCGCGCGGTGTCGCGCCAAATGCCATGCTGCCCGGCCGTGCAACGGACGCGGCGAATTGACGGCGGCGCCCGGTCGCCACCCTGCTAGGGCAAATGGGGCATGCCGAACCCGAGCAGCGCATCCCCCGGAAAATTCAGCACCGCCTGGCCCGCTTCGCACCAGAGATGCGCGGACGCCCCGTCGGGCAGTATGGCAAGATCCTCGTCCGCCACGATCAGGATCGGGATCGCCGCGCCATACAAATCTTCGGCGACGAGCGCGCCGATGGTCAGGATGGGGTCACCGCGCGTCGTCACGATCCCGGCGGGCGCGCGCTTCGACCGGGCGAGTTCGACCAGCGCGCTCGACGAAGAGGAGGAGCCCCGGCTGCCCGGCATCGCGAGCAACCTTCCCGCCAGCGTCGCTCCCTGCTGCGGATGCGATGCGTCGACGATGCGGCTGGTCGACAGATCGACCCCGCCCCACAGGCTCAGCGGCTCGGTCAGCCGCAGCACGGCGCCGCTCGCCATGCCCTCGATCAGCGCGCGGCCACGGATCAGCATGCTTCGACCACCTTCCCCGCCTCGGCCGAGCGGATGCAGCGTTCGAGGGTCATCAACGCGACGCGCCGCCCCAGATTTCCGGGGCCATAATGCGCGAACTTGCCCGATGTCGTCAGGATCAAACCGCTTGTCTGGCGTACCACCGGCGCCAGATAGGTACAGGTGTCGACGACGATACGGATACCAAAGGCGCGCAAGCCATCGAACGACGCATCGCTTTCGACCTCGGCCGCGATCTCGCGCGAGGTCGAGACATAGATTTCGGTCGCATCCGCGCGGCGGCGTCCGTCCACCGCGCGGTTCAACGCGGCGAATTCGGCCAGCGAATAATGCGGCGTGCCCAGACAGATCGCCGCCACCGCTTCGCCCTCCGCCGCGGCGCACAGGCGGTCGATCGCGGCGCGAACCTCGTCGGGCGTCACCGTCTCGACCGGCACCCCGGCGGTCGGCATGTCCGCCGCCTCGGGCGTGATATGTTCGGCATGGAACAGCGCCAGCGCGCCCGACGACGCGCCGGTGGCGCCGAGCGCCTTCAGTTCGTCTTCGCTCGCGCCCTGCGGCACCCCGCGCAAATAGGGCACGGCGCCCCGCGACCGGCGGCCGACGACATAGCCGATCGCGGCGAAATACAGGTCACGCGGCAGGCCTGCCGCTTCGGGCGAAGGCAGCATCAGCACGATCGCCGGCCGCCGCGCCTCGTCGCAGTGAAAACCCGCCAGCGGCACCCGCCCGGTCAACGCCGCGCACAGGTCGGTGAAATCGCCATAGCGGTCGGTGCGCGCGCCGAGCACCGAGTTGATGAAGACGATCGCGTTCGATTCGGCCCAGGCGACATGTTCGCCGCGCAGCGGGCGGACCATGCGCTGATAGGGGGCGCAGGTCAGCGTCGGCAGGCAGCCGAGTTTCTCGTGCAGCCGCGTCAGCTTCTTCTGCTGCGCAATGAGGCCGCGCGCGCCGCAATGCCAGCCGGGATGGGTGACATCGACCGCCGCGACGTTGAGCGTGGTCGGAACGCGTACCTTGCCCTTCAGGTCAACGAAGCGCCGGACGAAATCGATGCTCGACGGACCATGATAAAGGCAGCCGTCGATGTGCGCCGATTGAATGGAAATGAAGCGCTCGGCGCCGCAAGCCTCGCCATAGCGGACGAGCAGCGTCATCGCACGCCGCGCCGCCGCTCCCTGTTCGCCGGCCAGCAGCGCGCGGTCGATCGCTTCGAGCTTCACCGCGCGATCGACCCCGCGACCAGTTCGGCCGCCGCGAGGTCCTCGATCGCGGTGCCGACCGATTTGAACAGGGTGATCGCCGCATCATCGCCGCCGCGTCCCGGATGAGCACCGGCGCAGAGGGCGGCGAGATCGGCTTCGATCGCGTCGGCGGTGATCGCCCCCGCGGCGATCGCCTGCAACAGGTCGCCCGCCTCCTCCAGCGTGCCTTCGCGAGTATCGACGAAGACGCGCGCACGGGCGAAGCTGCCGGCGTCGGCCTCGCCCATGTCAGGCCGAAAGGCGCCGATGAGGTCGACGTGCATCCCGGGACGCAGCGCCGTCCCTGCGATCAACGGCGCCGTTGCGAGCGTTGCGGCGGAAACGATGTCGGCCGCGGCCAAACCGTCGCCGACCGTGGCCACCGTCACGGCGGGATAACCCAGCATTTGCGCCGCGGCGGCCGCCCCCTCCGCCTTCGCCGCATCGCGTCCCCAGATCAGGATCCGCTCGAGCGCAAAGGCCGAGGCATAGGCTTCGATGATCGGCGCATTGAGCGCGCCGGTCCCGAGAACAAGCAAGGTCACGGCATCGCGCCGCGCCAGCCGCGATGCCGCGAGAACCGAAGCCGCCGCGGTCCGCCGGCGGGTCAGCGCCGCGCCGTCCATCGCCGCGACCGGCAGACCCGAAGCGGCGTCAATCAGGATATAGGCCGAGCGCACCGACGGGCGCACATGCGGATCGATGGTGACGATTTTCGTGCCCAGCCGCGCGCCGGCCTTCCACGCCGGCATGACCAGCAGCGATGCGCCCTCCATATCGGCGGCGAGCCGCGGCGGCGCCCGATATGCGCCGGACGCAAACGCCTGGCGCAACGCCGCGATCAGCGCGGGCATCGGCGTTGCCCGCGCGACCGCATCGGCGTCATGATAGGGGATCGTCGCGGCGCCGCCGGTCATGCGCCCGGCGTTCGCAGCTTCAATATCTCGCGCGTCTCGGCGGGCGTCGCGACCTCGTAACCGCCGACCGCGTTGACGAGCGTATAGGCACGCTCGACCAGCTGGCCGTTGGTCGCCCACACGCCGCGCGACATATAAAGATTATCCTCCAGCCCGACGCGGATGTTGCCGCCGAGCAGCAGCGTATGCGCCAGCATCGGCATCTGTTCGCGGCCGATGCCGAACGCGCCCCAGATCGTGCCGGGTGCCATCAGGCTTTTCTGATAGAGGATCGTTTCGACCCCGTGCGGCGCCGCCCATTGCACGCCCAGCACCATCTGCATCATCGCCGGGCCGTCGATCAGCCCTTCCTCGACCAGCTTGTTGCCGAACAATATGTCGCCGGGGCCGAAGACTTCGAGTTCGGGCTTCACCCCCGCCGCCTGGAACCGCTTCGCCATCGCGCGCAGCGTGTGCGTCGGGCTGAAATATATATATTCGGTCGGCCCTTCGACCTGGTTGTTGGTGACGATATCGAGCGTTGCGATCTCGGGCAGCAATTCCTCGACATGCGCAACGCGTTCGTCGACGCCGACAACGTCGCTGCCGGGCAGCATATGCCCCTCATTTTCGGGATCGGGCAGGAAATAGGCGCCCATGCCGCAGGTCAGGTTGAGCACGGTGTCGGTCCCCGTCTGGCGGACGCGGTCGACGACTTCGCGGAAATGCGCGCGGTCGCGATTACCCTCGCCCGTTTCGGGATCGCGGACGTGGATATGGACGATGCTCGCCCCCGCCGATGCCGCTTCGATACAGGCATCGGCGATCTGCTTCGGCGTGACCGGCATCGACGGATGCTTCTTGTTATAGGGCGCGCCGCCGGTGACCGCGCAGGTCAGGATCGTCTTCTTGCTCATCGTCATTCTTCCCATTCCATATTGCCGCTCACCGCGATGACCTCGCCGGTGATCTTCTTGCCGGCGTCCGAGGTGATGAATTCGACCATGTCGGCGAACTCCTCGAGTTCGACCTTGCAGCGCAGCGACACATATTTGAGATAGTCGTTCTCAATGTCTTCGAAGCTGCGCCCCGTCGCATCGACGTTGCGCTGGACGATGAAGCGGAAGCGGTCGTTGTTGATGATCCCGGGCAGGATCGCGTTGACGCGAATGCCCGACGGGCCCAGCTCACGCGCGCTGTTCTTCGTCAGCCCCTCGACCCCCGCCTTCGACGCGATATAGGGGGCGCGGAACGGAATGCCGGTGCGCGTCGAACAGGTCGAGAAATTGACGATCGACCCGCCGCCATTCGCTTTCAGCATCGGGACGGCGCGCTTCATCGTGTAGAACATGCCCGACAGGTTGACCGCGATCGTCTTGTCCCATTCGTCCTCGTCGATGTCCTCGATCGGCGCGCGCGGACCCGCCATGCCGACGACATTGACCAGGATCGTCAGTTCGCCGACATGCGCGCGGACGTCGGCGAACAAGGCGTCGACCTCGGCGCGCACCCCGACGTCGGTGACGCTGCCGCTCATTCCCGGATTGGCCGCCAGCGTCGCAGCGACGGCATCGCCGCGCACGTCGCAGATGTGCACCTTGGCGCCCTTTTTCAGAAAGCGTTCGGCGATCGCGCGTCCGACGCTGTCTCCCGCGCCCGTAACCAGCACTCGTTCCATAATATCTCCTGTGTTCAGTCGGCTTGCCCGGCGGGCAGCATCAGCCGCGCGGCGATGGCGCGCTCGCGCTCGGACAGCGGCGTCGCCTTGCGTTCATCAAGGTCGAAGCGGACGGTGACGCCCTCCAATATCGTGCAGGCGGTCGCATCGGGCCGCCGCGTCATGATCGTGCGATGGCGGATCGACGTGCGCCCCACCGACACGATGCCGCTGGCAAGGATCAGCAGATCGCCCGCCACCAGCTCGTGCAGATAGCGAATCTCGTGCGACACGTCGGCCCAGCCGGCGCGGCGCCCATCGGCAATCCCCGCCACGGGACCGAAATAGGCGAGCAGATGATAGACCGCATTGTCGAGCAGCGGCATCTGATGCTGCACCGACATATGGCCCATCGCATCGCAGTGCCACGGAAAAACGACTCCGCGAAAGGTCGCGACGGGCACGCTTCCCACTGTTTCGATGACCGTTTCCGGCTCCATATCATCCCTTTCGTCAGCCTTTTGCCGGCCGCTTGCCAGCCATGTTCCGGGCCTTTGCCGGCCGGTGCCGACCGAATTAATCCCCCCCGCTTGACTTGTCTACACAGATTATACACAATGTGTTCATTGATTATCCGCACTCTCGTCACAATCATGAAAACATGCAAAAGGGGACATCATGCGTAACAAGTTGAAGACCGGAACGGGCCTTTGCGTCGTGGGCGCGCTGCTCTGGGCGATGCCCGCGGCGGCGCAGACCGCCGAAGATGGCGCGGGTGCGGACGAGATCGTCGTGACCGCGCAAAAGCGCGAGGAACGGCTCCAGGACGTGCCGATCTCGATCACCTCGCTCGGCGGCAAGGATCTCGACGCGCAGGCCAGCGGCGGCGTTTCGGAAGCGCTGCGTTCGGTCGCCGGCATCTCGATCACCAATTCGCCGCAGGGCGGCGCGACCCAGCTGACGATCCGCGGCGTCGCCGCGAACGGTGCGACGCTCGCGGGGTCGAGCACCTCGGCCTTCTATATCGATTCGGTCCCGTTCGGCCTCGTCAAGTCGGCGATCCTGCCCGACACCAACGCCTATGACATGTCGCGGATCGAAGTGCTGCGCGGGCCGCAGGGCACGCTTTACGGCGCCAACGCGCTGAACGGCGTCGTGCGCGTCCTCACCAACGACGCCAACCTCGACCGCTTCGAAATCAAGACGCGCGCCGGCGTCGCGGCGACCCAGAATGGCGACCCCAGCTATCGCGGCGACATGGCGGTCAACATCCCGCTCGTCGAAGGCAAGCTTGGCCTTCGCGTCGTCGGCGGCTTCGAAAATTCGGGCGGCTGGATCGAACAGCCGGCGCGCGGGGTGAAGAATGCGAACGACAGCCAGTCGCGCAACATCCGCATCAAGCTCAACGGCCAGCCGACCGACAATTTCAGCTTCGGCCTGTCGGCGTGGATTTCGCGCATCGACCAGGATTCGCCCAATTATGCGAACGATGCCGGCCTCCAGACGACGACCGTCGCGCTGCCGCAAAAGCTCAACTATGACGCGTTCAGCGGCAAGTTTGGCTATGATTTCGGCAGCTTCGAAGTGTCGAGCGCCACAAGCTACCTCAAATTCTCCAATTTGAGCGAGCGCGATTATACCAACCTCGGCGCCAACCAGACGCTGCACACCGAAATCGAATCAAAGATCTTCACCGAGGAAGTGCTGATCAATTCGACCGGCAGCGGCGACTGGCGCTGGTCGGTCGGCGGCTTTTATCGCGACGCGTCCGATCTCCTCCACCAGACGCTGTTCGTCCTCCCCGCGCCGATCAACTTCCGCGACAAGTCGCGCTCGTTCGCGGCGTTCGGCGAAGTCACCCGGCGCTTCATGGACGGCACGCTCGAAGTCACCGGCGGGCTGCGCTATTTCAAGGATCGCGTGACGCAGATCGAACTGACGCCGACGACCGGCAACCCGGACCAGCCGCTCGCGCGCCGCACCGACACCTTCGACGCGATCACCCCGCGCGCGGTGATCACCTGGCTGCCGAGCCGCAAGTTCACCGCCTATGCCTCCTATTCGCAGGGCTTCCGCAGCGGTTTCAACCAGAGCCCGACGATCATCCGCACCGCCCCCGGCATCCCGCCGGTCAAGGCCGACCGCCTGTCCAACTATGAAGTCGGCGCCAAGGGCAGCCTGCTCGACGGCGCGCTGACCTTCGATGCCGCCGTCTATTATATCGACTGGAAGGATATTCAGCAGAATCTGAACGTCGATATCGACGGCGTCGTCTTCGCGGCGTCGGTCAACGGGCCGAAGGCGAGCGGCTTCGGCGCCGACCTCGCGCTGACCGCGCACCCGATCGAAGGGCTCGACATCGGCGGCACCTTCAGCTGGAACGGCCTCGACCTGTCGGGTCCGATCATCACCCAGACCGCGGGCGGCCCCGTCACCCTCTACCAAAAGGGCGACCGGCTCGCCTTCTCGCCCGAATATACGGCGAGCGGCTTCCTCGATTATCGCTTCCCGGTCGGCAAGGCGGGGCTGAAGGGCGTGCTGTCGGGATCGCTGACCTATCGGTCGAAGATCCCCGCACGCCTGCTCGCGTCGGGCGCCGCGCGCTATTTCCTCAGCGACGAACCGCTGCTGGCGCGCGGCAGCATCGGGCTCGAATCGCCCGACAACTGGACCGCCTCGCTCTATGTCGAAAATATCGGCAACTGGAACGGCATCACCCAGCCGCCGACGGACATCAGCCAGGAATATCGCGTGCGTCCACGCACCGTGGGCCTGCAGTTCGAATTCCGTTATTGAGTCTCCTGGGGGCCGGAGCGATCCGGCCCCTGCTTTTTAAAGGTTTGCCCGTGGCCTCCCCCGATAGCGATCTCCCCTCTTCCGCCGACTCCATCGAAGCGCAGGTGCGCGATTATTTCGAGCGGCTCTATCGCCCCGGCGCAGCGCAATTTCACGGCATCGTCCATGTCGCGGCGAACCCGGTCAGCGGCGTCATCGCCTTTTCGGGCCCGATGATGCGCGAAGGCGGCGGCTTCCCGGTCACGCGGATCGGCTTGCTTGCGCCCGGCGGCGGGGTGACCCTGCTCGGCAGCGACGACGCAAACGACAGCCAGCCGAAATGGTCGCCCGACGGCCGCTGGCTCGCCTTCCTGTCCGACCGCAACCATGGCGCGGGCAATTTCCAGTTGATGATCGCATCGGCCGACACCCCCGGCCGCGCCGTGGCGCCCGCGCCGATCGCCGGCGAGGCGGTGGAAGCTTTCGTCTGGGCGGCGGATAGCCGCCAGATTCTGATCCAGAGCGCCGACGCGGGCGCCGATGCCGCGGGGTCGGCGGCGACGGCGCGGATCGGCGGCGGTGACGGCGGCGAACGCCCCTCGTGGATGCCGACGGTCGAAACCGGCAGCCATGACGGGCTGTGGCGCCACGCGCGCATCCTCGACATCGGGACCGGCGCCTTGACCCGCGTCGGCGCCGACGGCCAGAATGTGTGGGAAGCCGACTGGTGCGGCCCCGGCGCGGTCGTCGCGATCACCTCGGCCAGCCCGACCGAAGGCGGCTGGTACCAGACCGAAATTGCGATCGCCCCGGCGGCGGGCGGCGCCTTCGAACGCTTCGCCGCCCCCCAGGTTGAACTCGCGGGCGTGACCGCGTCACCCGATGGCCGGACGATTGCGGTGATCGAAGGCCGCTTCCACCGCACCGTCCAGCTCGGCTCGCTGACCCTCTACGACCGCGCGACCGGCGCGGCGCGCGAACCCGATATCGGCGCGCAGGTCTCGGCGCTCGCCTGGCGCGACGCGAACCGCCTCTTCTTCACGGGCTTCGCCGCGCCGGGGTCGGTTGCGGGAACGCTCGACGTCGCAAGCGGCACCGTCACCATCGAATGGCAGGCATCGGGCACGGCGGGCCGCAAGGTGCCCTATGCGGTCCCCGCAGAGCACGATACCGTGCTTGTCCCCGGCCATGCCTTCGACCGCTATCCCTATCTCGCGCGCTCGGACGCAGCGGGCGAACGGATGTTGCTCGACCTCACCCCGCCCGGCCTCGCGACCGTCCAGGCAAGGATGAAGCCCGCCGAAGTCGTACGCTGGCAGGGTCGCGACGGGCTCGACATTCTTGGCTATCTCGCAATGCCCGAGGGGGTCGAACGCCCGCCGCTCGTCGCCTTCATCCACGGCGGCCCCTCGCACCTGTTCCGCGATAGCTGGACGTTCGACAACCCGCTCGCGGCGCTGCTCGTCAGTTCGGGTTATGCCGTGCTCTTCCCCAACCCGCGCGGCAGTTCGGGGCGCGGGCTCGATTTCGCGTCGCGCGTGATCGGCGACATGGCGGGCGAGGATATGCACGACATTCTGGCGGGCATCGACCATGTGATCGCCCACCATTCGGTGGACGGCAGCCGGCTGTTCGTCACCGGCGGCAGCTATGGCGGCTTCATGACGACCTGGCTCGTCGGCCAGACGCAGCGCTTCCAGGCCGCCTGCGCGATCGCACCGCTGACCGACATGCGCAGCCAATATTTCACCGCGCACCATCCCGAATTCCTTTCGATATATTCGGGCGGCGATCCCTATGACGTCGGCGGCACCTTCGACCAGCGCAGCCCGCTCGCCCATGCCAACAAGGTGACGACCCCGACATTGCTGATCGCGGGCGAGATGGACAAGACCACGCCGCCGGCGCAGGCGGTGCAGTTTCACCACGCCCTCGTCCTCGCCGACGTGCCGACCGAACTGGTCCTCTATCCCGAGGAAGGCCATGCCGCGGCGCGCTACGAAGCACAGATCGATCAGGGAACGCGCGTGCTGCGCTGGTTCGCACAGTGGGAAGGCCGCAATGGCGGCCGCTAACCCACCCCCCGCCGCCGCAGCGGGCGGCGGCGCGGCGCATCTCTATACCCCCTCGCGCCGCTGGCTGTTCCTCGCGATCCTGTTCCTCGTCGGCGCGTCGAGTTCGATCGACCGTGTCGTCATTTCGGTGCTGCTCGAACCGATCAAGCATGAATTCCAGGTCTCCGACACCCAGCTCGGCCTGCTCAGCGGTCTTTCCTTCGCCTTGCTCTATTCGGCCTTTGGCCTGCCGATCGCGCGCTTTGCCGATCGCGGCAATCGCAAGAAGCTGATCGCGGTCGCGATCTCGGTGTGGAGCGTCATGACAATGCTGTGCGCCGCCGCGGCCAGCTTCTGGCAGCTGCTGCTCGCGCGCATCGGGGTCGGGGTCGGCGAAGCCGGCGCGACGCCGCCCGCCCAGTCGCTGATCGTCGATTATTTCCCGACCGCGCAACGCGCCCGCGCGATCGGCATCTTCGCGACATCGGGGACCGTCGGTTATCTGATCGGCCTGTCGGCGGGATCGCAGCTCGTCGCCGCCTATGGCTGGCGCACCACGCTCATCGCTTTCGGTCTGCCCGGCCTCCTGATCGCCGCGCTCGTCTATTGGGTGCTCGACGAACCACGCTCGCGCGTCGATGCCGCGGTGTCGCGCGGCAGTGCCGAGGATTTTCGCACGTCGGTCAGCCGCCTCGCCGGAAAACGCTCGTTCGTGCTGATGCTCGCGGGCTTCACCCTCTATCATTTCGCCGCCTATGGCTCGCTCGTCTTCGTCCCCTCCTATCTCGTGCGCGTGATCGAAAGCCCGATCGAGCAGGCCGGGCTCTATTACGGCGCCACTTCGGCGCTCGGGGTGCTGATCGGCAGCCTCGCCGGCGGCGCGATCCAGGATGCGCTGTCGCGGCGCGATCCGCGCTGGATCGTCCGTTTCCCCGCCATCGCCTTCGGCCTCGCGGCGGTGCCCAATTGCGCGATGTTCCTGATCGACGACCTGCCGACCTTCCTCGTCGTCAGCACGATCGGCGGCATCCTGCTCTACGCCGCGCTACCTGCGGCCTTCGCCGCGATCCACGCGGTGTGCGGCAGCGCGCGGCGGGCGACGGCGATCGCGGTCGTGCTCTTCTTCGGCAATCTCCTGGGCTTCGGCCTCGGGCCGGTGATCACCGGCGCGCTCAGCGATCATTTCAGCGCGATCCACGGCCCCGCAGGGCTGCGCTACGCGCTGATCATCGTCATGGCGCTGACCGTGCCGACCGCCTTCTTCTTCTACCGCGCAAGTGCCAAGGTCGCGGACGATCTGGAGGATTGAAGCGGGCGGCCGCGGTTCAGCCGCGACCGTTCAGCGAGAAATCGGCGGTGCTCGCACCGGCGACAAAGGTCTTCATCCGCTCGCGGAATTCGTCCGAATGCTCATAGACCAGCCGTTCGGCCTCGGCGGCGTCGCCACGGCGGATCGCGTCGATCATCTGATCATGCTGTTCGATGACGTCCGAATAGCTCAGCAGCGCCGCGCCATTCTGGCGAAAGGCCAGCAGCGACAAGCGCATCACCCCGCGCAGCATTTTCGAGCAGTCCGCGGCCAAAAACTTGTTCCCGCACGCCTGGTTGATCGCGTCGTGAAAGGCCCAGTTGGCCTCGACGATCAGGCGCGGATCGCGCGTTTCGCTCGCGACGGCGAACTCGCGGTTGCGCTGTTCGAGCAGGTCGAGGTGGTGCGGCTGCCGGCGCAGCGCCGCCCAGCGCGTCGTCGCGCGCTCATACAGCTCGAGCGCCTCCAGAACCTGCGGCACCTGATCGAGGTCGAGCGGTGCGACGCGCGCGCCGCGGTTCGGCGCCAGCACGACCAGGCTGTCCGACGCGAGCCGGATCAGCGCCTCGCGGATCGGGGTGCGCGAAAAGCCCAGCTCGCGGCTGAACTGAACCTCGTCGAGCTCGGTATTCGGCGGCAGGTCGAGATTCAGGATCTGCTCGCGCAGCAAGGCATAGACCTTCTGTCCCGAGGACTGGCGGGCGACCTCGTCGCTTATGTCGAGGACCTCCGCCGGCTCGGCGGATTTATCGGATCTGGTTCGGGCGGCGCGCATCGCCGATCTCTACTCCGCATGGGTCATCGCAATCAACCTCGACATGAACCGCGCGCCCGCCTCGATCTGCGCCACCTCGATATATTCGTCGGGGCGGTGCGCCTGGACGATCGAGCCCGGGCCGCAGATCACCGTCGACATGCCCGCCGTCTGGAACTGCCCCGCCTCGGCACCATAGGATACCGCGCCCGCGGGCGCCGCGACTTCGCTCAGCATCGCGGCCAGCCGTTCGGCCGCGCCTTCCTCCTCGCGCCGCAGTGGCGGGACCTCGGCAATCACCTGCACCGCGACCCCGGTTTCCTCGCCCTCGTCCTTCAGCCGGGTTCGCGCATCCTCGACCGCCGCCCAGAAGGGCGCGAGCACCGCATCGACGTCGCGGTCGGGCACCGTGCGCAGGTCGAAGGTGAAGCGGCATTCGCGCGCGAGAATATTCGCCGCCGTGCCGCCGTGGATCGTCCCCACCGTCAGCGTCGACCACGGCGGATCGAAGCGCGCATCGCGATGGTCGGCCCGCTCGCTTTCGGCAATCCGGCCCAGCACGCTCAAAATCCCGATCGCGATCATGTTCGCCGACACACCCTCGTGCACCAGGCTCGAATGCGCCTCGCGCCCGGTGACGACGACTTCGTACAGGTGGATGCCCTTGTGGCTGTTGATGATCGCCATCTCGGTCGGTTCGCCGATGATCGCGGCGACCGGGCGATGCCCCTCGGCGACCAGCGCGTCGATCAGGTCGGGCGCACCGAGGCAGCCGATTTCCTCGTCGTAGGAAAAGGCGAGATGGACCGGGCGCGTCATCGCGCGCGGCGTCAGATAGGGCACCGCGGCAAGCGCCAGCGCGATGAAGCTCTTCATGTCGGCGGTGCCGCGCCCGTAGAGCCGCCCTTCATGCTCGGCGAGCGTGAACGGGTCGCGGCTCCACGGCTGGCCCGCGACGGGGACGACGTCGGTATGCCCCGACAACACCAGCCCGCGCGCTTCGGCAGGGCCGATCGTGGCGAGCAGGTTGGCCTTGCTGCCGTCGGCGTTGGCGATCCGCCGCGCGGCGACGCCATGCTCCGCCAGATACGCCTCGACATAATCGATCAGCGCCAGGTTCGATGCGCTCGACGTCGTGTCGAACGCGATCAGGCGCGCGAGAATCTCGATTGCCGACGCCGCGAGCGCGGGCGCCAGATTGTCGTCGCTCCGCGGCGCACCGGTCATCGGCCGCGCCCCTGTGCCCGCGGCGCCGCCGGCGACGCGAAAGACCGCCGCGCGCTTCCCGTCCGCGCGCGCCGTTCAAAACCTTCTTGCATGAAAACCCCTGCCTACGGATGCTACTGATAATTATTGTATACATCTTGTATTTTTCTCGTCGGCAGTCAATAGGGTTTGCGACGAAACAACGTCGAAGTTCGCAAAGTTGCAGCAGTCGCTCGCTCGTGACGGCAGGAATGAACGGGAGATATCGATGACCGGAAAATCCATTCGCGCGCATTTCCCGCTGGCGCTCGCCGCGACGATCGCCGCGATGCAGCCATCGCTCCTCCACGCGAACCCGGCGCCGGTCGCGGCACCGGCCGCCGCGCAGGGCGAGCCCTATGTCATGCCGCGCTCGGACGTGCGGCGCATGAGCTCCGACGCGGGCGGCGACTATCTCATCTTCATCGCCTGGCCCCAGCAACCGCCGCCCCCCGAAGGATATCCCATCCTCTATCTGCTCGACGGCACCGAAAGCTTCGCGATCGCGGCCGAATATCAGAACCGGCTGGGCGGCTATGCGGGTCTGGAACCGGGCATCGTCGTCGGCATCGGCTATCCGGGCGCATCGCGCCGCGGTTTCGATTATACGCCCGCCGTCCCCGGCGGCGACAAGCTGATGCCCAGCGCGGGCCCGGCCGGCGGCGCCGACCAATTTCTCGACTTTCTGGCCGAAAAGGTGATTCCCGCCGTCGAGGCGGAATATCCCGTCAATCCCGAACGGCGAACCTTGGCGGGGTATAGCCTTGGCGGCCTCTTCACCTTGCAGGCCCTGTTCAAGCGCCCCGGCCTGTTCCGCGCTTATGCCGCCTCCAGCCCCTCGATCTGGTACGGCGACCAGCAGGTCCTGAAGCTGCTGCCGGGCCTGGCCGATCGGCTGACCGCCTTGCCGTCCCGCCGCACATTGTTGCTGAGCGCCGGGCAATATGAACAGTCGCCCGCCCCCGGAACGGAGCAGGATCCGGAATGGCTGCGCATCGCCGATCTCAGCCGGCGTGCGAGGATGGTCGACAACGCGCGCGAACTGGCCGATCGTCTCCGGCCCGCGCCCATCGACGTCGAATTTCACGTCGCGCCGGGCGAGACCCACGGATCGGGCAATTGGCCGGCGCTTCGCGACGCGCTCCGGCTGGCGTTTGCCGACAAGCCGTAGCGATTATTGCGGCCGGACCGCGCCGGCCATCACTCGGCGACGACCTCGACCTCGCGCGTTTCGCGAAGATCGTCCGATGACGCCCCGGCCATGATCCGGTAGCGGCCCGGCACCACGCGCCACTGCCCGGCCGCCGCGTCGAAGCGCGAAAAGGCGCGCGGGTCGAGCGTGACGGCCACCGTCCGGCGCGCTTTGGGCCCAAGGTCGACTTTCGCGAAACCGCGCAGCGCGATCGGCGCATCGCCCTCGCCGGGCGCGACCGCCGCGACGTAGAATTGCACCACTTCCTTGCCCGCGCGCTGGCCGTCGTTGCGCAGCGTCACGCGCACCGGGACGGCATCGCCGCCGCGGATCCGCGCGGGGACAATAAGCCCCGAATAGGCGAAGCTGGTGTAGCTGAGGCCATGGCCGAACGCGAACAGCGGCTTGACGCCCTTCGCCACATAGCCGCGATAGCCGACGAGCAGGCCTTCCGAATAGGGCGTCTTGGCGCCCTTCAGATTGACCATATCGTCCTCGGTACGCATCGGGAAGGTGACAGGCAGCTTCCCCGACGGGTTGACCTTGCCGGTCAGAACATTGGCGAGCGCCGCCGCCCCGCCCTCGCCCGGCAGCCACATGTCGACGATCGCCGGCGCCCTTTCGGCCCAGGGCATCGTCATCGCCGCCCCGGCGTTGACGACCACCGCGGTTTTCGGGTTGACGGCGATGATCGCGTCGACCAGCCGGTCCTGATCGCCGGGCAGGTCGAGCGAGGTGCGGTCATAACCCTCGCCCTCGGTCGTCGACGACGAGCCGACGAACACCAGCGCCGCATCGGCGCCGCGCGCCGCCGCAACCGCTTCGTCGAACGAAGGCAGCGGCTCGCGCACCCCGAAGCTCAGATATTCATAGGGGGTCTGCCCGGTCACATAGTCGATGCGGATCGGATAGCCGCGCCCCGCTTCGAGGTCGACCGCGACGGTGCGCCGCGGGATCGGAAAGCCGAGCACGTCGCGGATGTCGGGCTTCGACGCGCTGTCCTTCGACAGCAATGTCTTGCCGTCGAGCGTGATCGTCGCATTGCCGGTGCCGCGGGTGCTGAACTCATAGGTGCCGCTCTGCTCGGGCCAGAACAGCCCTTCCCAGCGGAACGCCGCATAGCCCGTGACTTGCGGCCCCGCGATATTGCCGCTGATCCGCTTCAGGAAGCTGGTCGCGGTTTCGCGCTTCACGGGCTCGCCGCTCATGTCGGCATGGGCATAATAGGTCGCCGCAAGCCCGGCGATGCCGCGGTCGGTGCCGGGGCTGAACAGCCTGGCATTCGCGGCCGGCGGCGTCTCGTCATTGTCGACACCCTTGGCGAAGCTGATCTTCACCCCCGGCAACGCCGCCCTGAGCGCGGCGAGCGGCGTGCTCGTCTCGAACGGCACCACCGCCGAACTGCCGCCGCCCTGGATACGCACGACGTCGGCGTTCGGGCCGATCACCGCCAGCGACCTGATCGACGACGGCAGCGGCAGGACGCCGCTGTTCTTGAGCAGCACGATCGCCTCTTCCGCCGCGCTCTGCGCCAGCGCCGCGTTGCGCGGGGTCACCTCGGCGATCGGGCGCGCCACGCCGCGTTCGATCGCGCCGCTGCGCACGATCAGCCGCACCATGCGGCGCGCATTGTCATCGATCTGCGCGGCCGTGACCTTGCCCTCGTCGACCGCTTTCCGCAACTTGGCGCCGAAATGGTTCGGCGGTCCCGGCATTTCGAGGTCCATGCCGGCATTGGCGGTGGTCACCGTCGAATGGACCGCGCCCCAGTCGGACACGACGAAGCCCTTGTAACCCCATTCGGTCTTCAAAAGGTCGGTCAGCAGCCAGCGGTTCTCGGCGGCATGCGTCCCGTTGATCTTGTTGTACGACGCCATCACCGACCAGGGGTCGCCCTGCTTGATCACCGTTTCGAACGCCGGGAGATAGATTTCGTGCAGCGCCCGCTGGTCGACCACCGAATCGACGATGAAACGGTTGGTTTCCTGGTTGTTCGCCGCGAAATGCTTGAGCGAGACGCCAATGCCCGCGCCCTGCGCGCCCGTCACATAGCCCAGCCCGATCTGGCCGGCCAGATACGGGTCTTCGGAATAGGTTTCGAAATTGCGGCCCCAGCGCGGGGTGCGGACGATATTGACCGTCGGCGCGAGCAGTGCGTCGGCACCATGCGCCAGCGTTTCCTTGCCGATCGCCGCGCCGACTTTGGCGGTGAGATCGGGGTTCCACGTCGCCGCCAGCGCGACACCGACAGGGAATACCGTCGCCGGCTTGCCGTCAGGCGAGCGGACGCCGGTCGGCCCGTCGGTCATGCGGATCGACGGGATGCCAAGCCGCTCGATCGGATTCAGCGTCATCGACGTTTCGCCCGCGAGCAGCAGGATCTTCTCGTCGAGCGTCAGCCGGCCCATCAGATCATCGACGCGCGCTTCGAGCGGCGCCGCCTTGTCCTTATAGACCATATCCTGTGCGTGGGCGCCGGACAGCGCCACCGTGGAAGACAGCAAACTCGCTGCCAGATAGGCTGTCCGGCGCATCATTACTTGACCTCCGCCAGATCCTTGGCCGTCGCGGCCAGCATCTCGTCGGTGATCTTGCCGTTCGAATAGGGCTGCAGCTGGGTCAGGCTGATCGCCTTGAACATCTCATATTCGGGCAGCGCGATCATGCCGGGGAAATGCTTTTCGATCACCGCCTTGCCCTTTTCGTCGGCGACGATGTCCTGGAGCGGGGTGTCGAGGTTGAACTTGGCGTCGGTTGCCGGCGCCGTCGCGGCGGGCGCCGCATCGGCGGGCTTTGCCGCATCCGCAGGCGCGCTCGCATCCTGCGCGAAGGCGGGAGAGGCAGCCAGCAGGGCGGCCCCAAGCAGGAGATATTTCATTATGCGTCTTCCTTTCCAAATTCGGCGACCATCGTTTCTCTGATCATATATTTCTGGATCTTCCCCGTCACCGTCGTGGGGAATGCGTCGACAATGCGCAGATATCGCGGGATTTTATAGTGGGCGATCTGGCCGCGGCAGAAATCGCGGATCGCGTCGGTGGTGACATCGGCCCCGGGCTTCAGCCGCACCCAGGCGCAAAGCTCCTCGCCCATGCGCTCATCGGGAATGCCGACCACCGCGACATCCTCGACCGCGGGGTGGCGATAGAGAAAATCCTCGATCTCGCGCGGGTAGATATTCTCGCCGCCGCGGATCACCATATCCTTGAGGCGGCCGACGATATTGCCATAGCCCTGCGCATCGATCGTCGCGAGGTCGCCCGAATGCATCCAGCCATCGGCATCGATCGAATCCGCGGTGCGTTCGGCCTCGTCCCAATAACCGATCATCACCGAATAACCGCGGGTGCAAAGCTCGCCCGGCGCGCCGGACGGCACGATGTTGCCGCCCGCGTCGACGATCTTGCATTCAAGATGCGGCTGGACGCGGCCGATCGAACCGACGCGCCGTTCGAACGGATCGTCGGGCGCGGTCTGGAAGCTCACCGGACTGGTTTCGGTCATCCCATAAGCGATCGTCACGTCGCGCATGTTCAGCCGCTCGACCACCTGCCGCATCAGCGGCTCGGGGCAGATCGCCCCCGCCATGCAGCCGGTGCGCAGCGACGAGACGTCGAAGCGGTCGAAATCGGGATGCGCGAGGAGCGCGATGAACATCGTCGGCACGCCGTAGAGCGCGGTGCAGCGCTCGGCCGCCACCGCGTGCAGCACCGCTTCGGGGTCGAAGCCCTCGGACGGATAGACCATCGCCGCGCCATGGGTGATCGCGGCCAGATTGCCCATCACCATGCCGAAACAATGATAGAGCGGCACCGGAATGCAGATGCGGTCGCCTTCCTCCAGCCCCTGCGTCCGGCCGACGAAATAGCCGTTGTTGAGGATATTACGGTGGCTGAGCGTCGCGCCCTTCGGCAGGCCGGTGGTGCCGCTGGTGAACTGGATATTGATCGCATCACCCGGGTTCAGCGTCGGCCCGATCGCGGCCAGGCGTTGGCGATCGCTATCGCCCCCCAGCCCTGCCACATCATCGAAACGCAGCCAGCCGGGGCGCGCGTCGGCACCGATCAGGATCAGCGACCGCAGTGTCGGCAAGCGCGCGGCGGCAAGCTGGCCGGACACGCTCGCCGCCGCCTCGGGCGCGAGCTCCTCGATCATCGCCGGATAGTCGCTGGCCTTGAAGCGCGTCGCCGCGACCAGCGCCGCCAGCCCGACCTTGTTGATCGTATATTCGACCTCGGACAGCCGGTAGGCGGGATTGATCGTGACGAGGATCAGCCCGGCGCGCGCGGCGGCGAACTGGGTCAGCGCCCATTCGGCGCAATTGGGGGCCCAGATGCCGATCCGGTCGCCGGGGTTCAGCCCCAGCGCGAGCAAGCCCGCGGCGAAGGCGTCGGATCGTTCGAGCAGTTCGGCGAAGCTCCAGCCGATCCCCTGCCCGACCGAGACGAGCGCATCGCGATCGCCCCAGCGTGCGGCGGCCAGCGCCAGCGCGTCGCCGATCGTGTGGTCGATCAACGGCGGCTCGGTCGCGCCCTGGACGTGACTCGTCATTTCCCGGGCGCCTCGCAGGCAAAGCTTGCCGCGTCGTCGGTCGAACCCCTGCCATCCCATTTCGCGACCTTCGGGAACGGGCAGAGCGGCCGCGTCCGCCCGGCCTTGGCGGGCAGCCCGATATAGGCGAACAGGTCGTTGTCATATTTGGTCGCGACGATCCGTTCGGGCGCGGGCCCGCCCTGCCGCCAGCCGTCGAGCGGGGTGAGCGGATCGAAGATATTGGGTCCGGGTCCGGCCAGGCAATGCGACATGCCGGGTACCATGAACAAGCGAACCGAGGTCGCCGCCGCACGCGGGTTCGCGGCGACAAGGCGCTGATAATAATCCAGCGTATTCTCGGCCGGAATGCCCGCGTCGTTCCAGCCATGATAGAGGATCAGCTTGCCGCCGCGCTTGAAGAAGGCGCCGAGATCGGTGCGGTCGGCGTCGAGGTCGCCGCCGACGCGCGCCTTGGCCAGCGCATAGTCGCGCTCGAGATTGAAGTCCGCAAGCTGCCAGTCGGGATCGGCGTGGACGAAATAGCGGAAGAAGGCGGTGCCGAACTTCACATGCTGCGAAGTCTTGCCCGTCAGCCACATAGACCAGGTCCCAGCTTCGGCTTCGGCACCGGGTGCAAAGCCGGGATAGAAGCTTTTGCCGTCGGCACTCTTCGCACCGTCGTAGAACAGCTTCGCGGTCGCGACCTCGCCCGCCGTCAGGCAATCGGCGCCGTCGCCGCCTTTGCACGCGAGCTTGGCCGGATCGAAACGGCAGGCGCGCGGATCGTCGATCACGCCGTCCTTGACGCCGTCGAGCGCATCGCACTGGCCGAGCGACGCGGTTTGGAGCAGCTTCAATTTCGCCATCGACAGGTCGCCGCCGGGCTTGCCTGCTTGGGCGGCGTTGTTCGCAAAGGCGCTCGCCATGCGCGTCCAGGGCATGGCGGGGGCGCCGGCGATGATCGCGTCATAATCGGCAGGATAGCGCTGCGCGAGGGTCAGCGCCTGGCGCCCGCCGTCGGAGCAGCCGTGGAAATAGCTCGCGCCGAGCGCGCCGTCATAATAGGCCGCAATGACCTGTTTCGCGGTCTCGGCGCCGACATGATTGGCGCGCCAGCCATAGTCGCGGATCTTTTCGGGCGCGTTCAGCGCCCAGCTCGCATCGACATCGGCTTCGCCGAAATGCCCCATGTCGGTGCCGACCGCGGCATAGCCCTTTTGCACCGCGCCGCGCATCAACAGCGACGGCAGCAGCATGTTCGCGCCAAAGCCGCCATTGCCTGCGCCGAGCAGCTTGCCATTCCAGCCGGCACGCTCGGGCAGCCACACCTCGACCTTGATCGACGATCCCGGCACCGGCGACAACGTCGCCTGGACGCGGCAGAAGGCGGCGGGGGCGGGAAGCCCCGGCTTGCCCGCTTCGAGATCGACCATCGCACCGCCCGCAAGCGGGGCCGCGGCGTCGATCTTGCCGTTCTTCAGCGCCATACCGGCCAGCGCTTCGCAGCTCCCGGCCTTTTGGGCGACCGGCGTCGGCGCCGGGGCGGGTTCGTTCGCGGTGCACGCCGCAAGCAATGAGCCGCCGGCGAGCAGCAGGATCGATGCCCCCCTCATTGGCCGACCAGTCCCTGATTGCGCATCCACGCCGCCATCGCATCGGTCCACGCATCGCTCGCTTTGCCGCTCTTCTTCATGCCGAAACCATGTCCTCCGTTTTCGTAGGTGACGATCGTGCTGCTCATCCCCGCCTTCTGCCACGCATCGGCGAGGCGGACGCTGTCGTCATAGGCGAGCTTGTCGTCCTTCGCCGCGGCGACGAACAGCGGCGGCGCCTTGTTCGGCACCGCGATCGTGTCGGGTAACAGGCCGGGATAGATGGCGATGGCGAAATCGGGGCGACCGGCGGGCTTGTCCGCCATCAGCGTCCACACCGTCACCGCGCCGCCGGCCGAAAAGCCCATCAGCCCGACGCGGTCCGGCTTGATGCCAAAGCGCTTCGCATTCCCCCGCACCCACGCCACCGCATTCTCGCCATCGGCGGTCGCGAGCGGGCGCAGCGGCTCGACCGCGGTGCGCAGCGCGGGAAGATCGGCCAGATAGCGCATCATCTGGATCGGAAAATCGGCGCCGGTTTCGAGCAGGCGATATTTGAGCACGAAAGCGGTGACGCCCTGACTGTTCAGCCACTTCGCGACCGCCTCCCCCTCATTGTCGATCGACAGCATGTGAAAGCCGCCGCCCGGCGCGACGATCACCGCCGTACCGTTCGGCTTGTCCGCCACATAGGGGGTCAGCGTCGCATCGGACACGTCGCGCACGATCGTGCCGAAGGGACCGGTTTCGCGCACTTCCTTCGACGTCGCGGGCACGGGATCGCTCGACAGGCGAACGACTTCCCACGCGCAGGCGGGGATTGCGACGATGGCCAGCGCACCGGCGATCAGGACGGAGAGGCGCATGGTCATATCCTTCATCATTTTCCGTCCCGTGCAGCAGCGATCGCCGTGAGCGCGGGCGTGCTCGCGGGCGCCATCGCGGTCGCGGCGATGCCGATCGAAAGCAGTTGCGGCGCGGCGGGGTCGAGGCGCGACCAGGCGGGCAGTCCGCTGCCGTTCGGATCGCCCGTCTTGGCGAAATTGGTCCAGTAATCGCCGATCAGCTTCGCCGCCGCACGGTCGGCGGGCGTGGCGTCGGCGCCAAGGTTGCCGAACTGGAACGCGACGTCAGAGGCATGCACCGCGCCGACATCAGGCTTGCGCTGAGCCTCGGCAACATAGCCGAAGCGATAGAGCCAGGCCGTGGCGCCCGATCGCGCCTGCCACAGGCCGAACGCCAGCGCCGGTTCGGCAAAGATCGCGTCGCCGCCAAGCCGCCGGTTCGCTTCGTCCTCGCTCGCATAAGCCGCCTTCACGGTCGCTGCGGACGCCCCCAGCCCCTTTTCGACCGGGCCGTTGACCATCGCGCGGAACGGCGCCGGAATGAAGCCGAGTTCATCGTCATTGCTGCCGATGATGTAAGGAATGCGCGCCTGCTTGCCCGCGGCAAAGATGGTCTCGGCACCCGACGGAACGATCGTCCCGTCGGTCATCGGCCCCGAATAGCGATCCTCTTCCTTGCTCATCAGCGCGATGCTGCCCAGCACCGCATCGGCGGGAAGCGCGCGCAGCGCCGCCGCATCGGCCGCCCCTGCCCGCGCGGCAAACGCTTGCCCCTTCACCTGCGCTTCGGCCAGCGTCGGCCAGTCGTCGCGGCCGCCGCCCGAGGCGACGATGGCACGCGCGAACAACCCCTTCGCCAGGGGAGACGCCATCAGCCGCGACACCGATTCCCCGCCCGCGCTCTCGCCAAAGACCGTAACCTTCGCCGGATCGCCGCCGAAGGCCGCAATGTTGCGCTGGACCCATTTCAGCGCCGCGATCTGGTCCATCAGCCCCCAATTGCCATCCTTGCCCAGGGCCGGGTGCGCAAAAAAGCCGAAGCGGCCGAGGCGATAGTTGAAGCTGACGATGACGACGTCGCGCTTCGCCAGCAGGCCGCCGTCGGTTTCGGGCAGCGTGCCCGATCCGCCGACAAAGCCGCCGCCGTGGATCCAGACCATCACCGGCAGCTTCGCGCCCTTGGCGGGCTTCGGCGTCCAGACGTTGAGCGTCAGGCAATCCTCGCTCATCGGCCGCGACCCGGGCTGGATACCCGGCAGCGGGTTCTGCATGCAGTCGGGGCCGTAAGACGTCGCGTCGCGCGGGGCGTTCCAATCGGCGACCAGCGCCGGGGCGCGCCAGCGGCCCGCGCCGACCGGCGGGGCGGCATAAGCTATGCCCTTGAACGACGCCACGCCGTCGGCACTCGCCCCGGTCACCGCGCCGCTGTCGACCGTCACCTGCTGCGCGGCAACGGGTGACGCCACGACCGCGGCCGAAAGGAATAAACCGCGGATCATGGCGTGCCTCCAGTGTTGAAGATAAAGCGGCCGGGTCCGGTCCGATAGACGGCATAATCCGCCTCGCGCCGCATGGCCTCGGCGCCCGACGGCGCGGCGATCCCGCCGAAGCGCGTCGGCACCCAGATCTCGCCGGTCGTGTTCGGCGGCACCTCGACGGTGAGCGTCAGCTTGCGGTGCGAGCCGACCTGCCAGCCGGAGAACGCGCGGCCGTGGATCGTGTCCATCGCCGCTTCGGCGCTGGCGAGGCCGTCGGGGATCGCGGGCTTGACCAGCACGACCTTATATCCCGGCGCACCGGGGCGCAGCCCGGCCAGCCGCTGGCGCAGCCAGTCGGCGATCGAGGCGAAATAATGATGGTCGCGCGAGCGGCTGTTCAGGCTCCACGTCTCGAACATCGTCTTGTGGCCGTTCCTGATCCACCAGCCCCAGCCCGGCTCGTCGGTGCGCGTCGCGACACGGTAGGCGAGGTTGGCATGGCCATAGTCGCTCAATATGTCGAGCAGGTAACGCGCGCCATAAACGCCGGTGCGCAGCCCTTGTTGATCGACGTCGTTCGCGATCGCATTGGCCACATCCTGCTCGCGGCCCGGAGGGACCATGCCAAAGGCGAGCGGCAGGATATTCTGCACTTGCGTCGGCCGGCCGACCGCGCCCTTGCTGTCAATCGTGCGGTACCAGCCCATCGCGCCATTCCAATAACGCGCATTATAGGCGGCACGGATGTCGACGGCGAGCTTGGCATAACGCGCTGCATCCTCCGCCTTGCCGACGATCGCCGACGATTTGGCCAGCAGATCCGCCTCATGAAAGAAATAGGCCGTCGTCACCGCGTCGATGCCGCCGCCGCGCGCATTGCTGTAATCCATGCCTCCCGCCGACGCCCATTCGGACAGTCCCGCCGACCGCTGATAATCGGGCGCTTTGATGAAGGTCGCGGTATAATCGACCAGCCGCCGCTGCATGTCCTGATTGTCGGCGAGGATGCGCGTGTCGCCATAGGTCGTGTAAAGCTCCCACGGCAGGATCATCGCCGCGGCGTCCCACGGCGTCGTCGGGCCCCAGATCACGTTCCAGCCGGGGGTATTTTCATAGCCGTAGAAGGGCGTCGTCGGCGCGATTTCGGGCACTTCGCCCTTGTCCGACTGCCCGTCGCGAAAGTCGGCGAGCCATTTGGTCCAGACGCGCGCGATGTCGAGGCTGCGCGCCGCCGCCCCCGCCGACGCCTGCGCATCGCCGGTCCAGCCATTCTTTTCATAGGTCGGCGTGTCGGTCTGGAAGCCATGGAGATTGTTGAGGATCGAGGCGATCGCCGCGAAGTCGATCTGGTTGAGCAGCGGATCGGCGCTCGTGAAGCTTCCCGTCCGCGCGACCGCCGAATGGACGATCCGTGCGGTCACCGCGCCTGCGGGCGGATCACCCGGAAAGCCTTCGACCTGAACATAGCGGAAGCCGCGATAGCCAAAGCGCGGTTCCCATTGTTCGTCGCCCTTGCCCGCGAGCGTGTAGCGGTCGGTCTGAAGCTGCGCATCGATCAGCCCCGCAGCGGGAACGACCCGGCCGTCGTCGGCGATACGTTCGCTCGCGACCATCGATACGGTGGTCCCGCGCGGACCGCTGAGCTTCAGCACCGGCCAGCCCGCGACGATACGGCCGAAGTCATAGACCTGGATGCCGGGGGCAACCGTCGTCATCGCGACCGGCACGATATCCTCGACCGGCTCGATCGCTTCCGAATTGACGGCGGCGATCCGCCCGGCGGGTCCGGTCACGACCGGTGCCAGCGACCATTTGCGGTCGGCGAACCCCGCCCGGTCCCAGCCCATGGGCGCGAGCCGCGCGTCGAAACGTTCGCCGCGATGCACCGAATCGCCCAGCGTCGGACCCGAGATGGTCCGCCAGCGGCCGTCGGTCGCAACCGTTTCGCGCGTGCCGTCGGCGTAAGTGATTTCGAGCTGTGCCTTGAGCGCGGGTTCGCCGTGCCAGGGCGCGGCGTGGAAATACCATTCATTGGGATCGGTCAGCCCGTACCAGCCGCGCCCCAGTTCGGCGCCGATCACATTGTCGCCCCGGCGCAGCAGCGCGGTCACGTCATGGGTGTAGCCGAGGACGCGCTTGTCATAAGCGGTGAACCCAGCGCCGAGCGCCGAGCCGACGACCGTGCCGTTGACCGATAGCCGCGGCATGCCCGCGCCGGCATGATAGAGCCGCGCGCTCGCGACCGGCTTCGCCAGACGGAAAGCATGGCGAACAAGCGGCGCCGGCGCCTCGATCGGCAAAACGATGTCGACGCCGGGGACGCCGCTGGCCACGACCAGTCCGTCCTTCGACACGCTGCCGCCGGTGAACGGATTGTCACCGCCCGCGAAATCATAAGCGACCGCCGGGCTTTGCGTGCCCGCGACGCGGAGCTTGTGGACGATCGCCGCCGCGGCTTCCTTGCCCGCAAAGCCGATCGTGCCGTGGCGGTGCGCGTCATCATCGAGCGTCGCGACGACGACGCCGTCGATGCGGGTGACGATACGGCCGCCCTCGGCCCGGATCGACAGCGCGATGCGCCGCCCCTTCAGCGGCGCGCCGAGCTTCACCTGCGCCAGCCGCTCCATCTTGACTGCCGAACTGGTGCCGCCGGGATAGCGGCGGACGGTCTGGATCAGTTCGGGACCGTTCTTGTCGTCGGCGAGCGTCCAGACATAGGCGTCGCCATAGGTCTTGCCGTTCGGCAGCGCGCGGAACAATATATCGACGCTCTTGCCGGTCAGCGTCAGATCGGCATCCAGCGTCAGGTCGCCCCAGTCATGGTCGCGGCGGACCGGCCCCGCAATCCACTTCGCCTGCCAGTCAGCGGGAGCGAGCAGTCCCATCTCCCACCAGGCAGGCGTGCTCCAGCCGGTCGCCGTGCCATCGGCGTCCCAGACCTGCACCTGCCACCAATAGCGCTGGCGCGACGCGAGCGCCGGCCCGGCATAAGCGATCTGGACATTGTCCGCCGAGTCAACCCGGCCGCTGTCCCAGAATAATTCGCCCCGTGCCAACGCCTCACGCGATGTCGCAACCTTCAACCGATAGGCGGCCTGCCTGACCACCGGCGCCTGCCAGCCAAGCCGCGGCGCCGGCATATCGAGCCCCAGCGGCGCAGCGCTATATTCGACGCGCAGGCCGGTCGGGACGGCGTTGCCCGCCGCATTTTCGGCGGCACTGGCGGCGCCGGGACCGAGCGCCAGCGCCAGCATGAAAAGGAGGCCCGATACCGGACCTCCCCTCATTCGCACCGCGTTCCGCCACAACCGCAACAACATATTCTTCCTCAGAATTTGGTGCGGATACCAAAAGAGATCATCCGGCCCAGCGTACCGCCATTGGTATAGCCTGTCTGGCTATCGAAGAAGGGCGGATCCTGATCGAACACATTGTCGATATTCACCGTCAGCGACGTGTCGGGCAACAAAGCCTTCAAATCATAGCTGAAAAACAGATCGACCGTGTTGAACGAAGAAATATGATCCTGCGTCGTGGCGACGATCGGAAAGCCGCCGCGATGGTTGAGCGAGGCGTGCGCGGTGAAATCGCCGACGGTGCCGCCCAGCCCGGCCACGAAGAAGAAGCGACCGGTGCCGTTCTTCAGATTGTCGGTGGTCGCGCCGCCGGCGATCGCCTGCGTCTCGCGATTCAGCGTATAGGTCCCGGCAAAGCTCGCGTTGATCGAACCAAAGCCCGTCGGACGAACATAGGCCACATCAAAGTCCAAGCCATCGCTATTCACCCGCCCCAGATTGTTGCGCCGCGCGTCGATCAGCACATAGGGGCCGGCGCCGGGGAGCCCGGGATAGAGGCTGGCAAGGCTCGGTGCGCCGTTGAGCAGCAGGTTGCCGACCGCGGCCTGGGCCTGCGCGAGCGTCGGATTCAATATATAGAAGCTCGCGAAATTCTGGTCGGTATAGAGTGTCGGAGACAGGAACGGGGCCAGCCCGATCGCGTCCTTGAACTTGACGTTCCAATAGGTGGCGCTGGCGCGCAAACCCGGAACCGCATCGGGTTTCCAGTCGAAACCCAGCGACCAGGTATCGGCCCTTTCGGGCTTCAGATTCGGATTGCCGCCCGCGAGGACGATCGTCGGCCGCAGGAAGTTAAGCAGGCTGTCGCCAGGCCGGATGAACGGGCTGTTGAGCAGGATCTGCGCGCGCGCATCGGCGGTGCTCGTCGTATCGGCGAGGCTTGGCGCATGGAACGACGTGCCCCAGTTGCCGCGGATCGTCAGGTCGTTGAACGGCTTGTAGTTGAAACCGATCTTCGGATTGGTCGTGCTGCCGACGTCATTATAGTCGTCGAGACGGATCGAGCCCGAGAATTGCAGCCCGCGCAGCCCCGGCGAACCGTTGCCCTCGCCGATAATCGGCACCAGCAATTCGCCATAAACCGACTTCACATTGCGCGAGACCTTCGAGTTGATCGCGTTGGTGAAAACGTTGCGGCGGTCGAGCGAAATACGCGAGGCGAGGTCTTCATAATGATATTCGGCGCCGATCGCGACGCGGACGTCCCCGCCGGCGATCGTCACGAGCGACCCGTCGAGCACCAGCCGCGCTTCGGCCAGTTGCTGCTTGGCTTCGCCATAATTCTCGAAATCCCGGATCGCTGCGAGGACCGCGGGATTGGAGGCCGAGGGGTTATAGGGATTGAGCGCGGTCGCCAGCGTCGTGCCGGCGAGCGCCAGCGTCGCGGCGCTGGCGTTGATCGCGCCTTCGCGGACGAGGTTATAGCTGCGCCCGTAATTGCCCTCGGCGCGAAGCTGCCAGCCGCCGCCCAGCTTGATCGCAAAGCTGGGGGTCACGCCCCAGGAATCGAAGCGCTGGTTGCTGATCAGGCTGTCGCCGAACACATCGGCGAACGAGATCGCGATATTCTGCGCCGGAGAAAAGCTGAGGGGTCGGAAATAGGGATTGAGCGCCGTGATCGTGCCGGTGAATCCGGCCTGCGCCTGGCGAATTTGCGTGTCGCGCCGCGACCAGTATGCGGTCATGTTGAATTCGATATCGTCGCTCAGCTGCTGGTTGAGCCCGGCGAACACCGAATGCCGCGTCTCGCGCGGATAGATGTCCGCAAAATCGGTCTGATCGCATTTGTTGACCACACCGGGGGTAAAGCCGGGCAGCGCATAATTGATATTGGGCAGCAAGGGCGACAGAAGCGACTGCAGATCGGTGACGTTACCCGGCGCGCAGGTCGTCTGGCGAAAATCCGTGCCGCCGCGCGCGCTATTGTCCGCCGTCGAATAATCGCGGTCGATGCCCTGGATATTGTCGTGCCAGGCATAAGCGTAAGACACGAACAGCGAACCGCTGCCCCAATCCTTGCCCGCCGTCACATTGCCGTCGAAGCTCTGGTAATTGTCGGCGAAGCCATAGCGGGCATTGGCGCCGATCCCGTCGAAGCGCTTGCGCGTGATGAAGTTGATCACGCCGCCAATCGCATCCGAACCATAGATCGCCGAACCGCCATCGGGCACGATCTCGACCCGCTCGATAACGTCGGGCGGAATGATCGAAGGGTCGACGGTGGTCTGGAGGATGCCTGCGCCGACGAGCCGGTGGCCGTTCATCAGCACCAGCGTGGTCGCGCCGCCCGACGAGCCGAGATTGCGGATATTGGGCCGAACGGTTGGGGCACCGAATTGGCCGGTGCCGACGGGCTGGGTCATGAAATTGCCAACCTGGGGAATCGCGGCAAGAAGCTCGTTCGCGTTCGCGGCGCCCGAAACGGTCACATCATCGCGGCTGACCCCGACCACATTGGTCCCCGTCGGCGCAGCGCCGCGCAGCAATGTTCCGGTCACGACGATGTCGGCATCGCCCGCGGCGCCCGCCGGATCGCTATCGGCCTCCTGCGCCCGGGCGCCGCTCGCGCCGAGCAGCGCGCCGGCACAGGCCAGCGCCGAGACACCGCGCCGCCATGTTTCGCGCCGCGCAAGAAAAACCGGACCCGCTGCCATCATCGCCTTCATCGCATTCCTCCCTGCGTTCCCGCTTTGCGGGACCCATATTTCCACGGAGGAAGTCGCGAGCGACCGATACCCCTCCGATGCAACGCCTCGCCAGAGCGTTTTTGCATCATTGGTCATTATTTGTCTTTACCAATCACGTCAACGATCAAATTCACTCATTTCAAGGCAAGCAAAGCCGCAGATCGCAGGTTTTTGGATGAAAAGAGAAATCAGGCGATGACGACGCGGATGCCGGCCGCCTCCATCATCGCGACATGGCGCGGATCGATCGCGGAGTCGGTGACGACGACGTCGATCTCGTCGAGCGAGCAGACGACATTGCCCGACGGACCCGAGAATTTGGAGCTGTCGACGAGCACGATGATCTCGTCGGCGCGTTCGATCAGCCGGCGTTCGGCGGCGACGAGGATGACGTCGGCCTGCATCAGCCCCGCCGGGCCCATCGAGGCGGCGCCCATGAACAGTTTCGGCGCATGAAAGCGCGGCATGCCGTCGTCGCCGGCCGCCGACAGGACGATATTCTGTTCGCGGAACACCTGCCCCGATGGCAAAAGGATGCGCGTCGTCGGCTGCGGCAATAAGGCACTGACGATATGGAGCGAGTTGGTGAGCACCTGGAGCGCAAGGCCGTCGAGGTGCGGGCACATCTGGAGCGTCGTCGACCCGCCGTCGATCATCACGCCTTCGCCCGCCACGCAAAACTGCGCCGCCGCGCGCCCGATCGCTTCCTTGGCGCTGCGGTTGCGGCCGATATTTTCGTGAAACGGAATGCCCGTCAGGCCTTCTTCGGAAGTCGCGGCGGTGCCGGCCCCCTGTCCCGCGCGCTTCGCCCCGCCGCGCACGCGCGTGATGACGCCCGTTGCCTCGAGCCGGTCGAGATCGCGGCGGATCGTCGCGGGCGACGCCGCGACGCGTGCCTCAAGATCGCGGAACGAGACGAAACCGCTCTCGCCCATGCTGTCGAGGATCATTTTTTCGCGTTCGGCTGCGTGCATGTCGGCCCCTGTCTGATTGCGCCTATTTGACGGGAGCTGCGCCGAGTTGCAATCGAATGATCGGGGTCAGCATCTAAACGATCCCCGCCGTGGTCCCCGCCGCCTTGCGTTCCTGCGCCTTGCGCGTCCGCCAGCCGCTGGCGCGATAGGCGGCGATCGTGTCGATCGCCCCGCCCGCATCGGCGCGCGCCATCGCAAGGATCGGGGTGACGTCGGTGCGGTACGCGGCGCGCAGCGCCTGGAACGCCATCATCGTGTCATTGGCGTCCTGCGCCGCGCGCAACGCGTCGCGGTCGACCAGCAACGCCTTGACATAGGCCGCGGCGATCGCCTCGGCCGACGACAGCATGCTCTCGATCGGGTCGGTCACATTGTGCGACTGGTCGATCATATAGGCGGGGCGAAAATCGCCGCGCGGATTCAGTTCGGCCTCGATCAGCTCGTTGAAGACGAGGAAAAGCTGGTGCGGATTGATCGACCCCGAATCGAGATCGTCGTCGCCATATTTGCTGTCGTTGAAATGGAAACCGCCCAGCTTTCCAAAGCGATGGAGCCGCGCAACGATCTGTTCGATGTTCACGTTCGGCGCATGATGGCCCAGGTCGACAAGACATTTCGCCTTGTCGCCGAGCTCCTGCGCGACGAGGATCGAGCTGCCCCAGTCCGAAATGACGGTCGAATAGAAAGCCGGCTCGAACATCTTGTGCTCGATCAGCATCCGCCAGTCGCCCGGCAGCGCGGCATAGACTTGCGACGCGGCATCAAGATAGCGATCGAGCGAGCGGCCAAGATCCTGCTGCCCCGGGAAATTGGTGCCGTCGCCGACCCACACCGTCAGGTCGGTAACCCCGAGTTGCCGGCCGATCTCGATGCATTCGATGTTATGCGCGACCGCCTGTTCGCGCACCTCGGCGTGCGTCGACGACAGCGAGCCCGTCGCATAGCTCACCGCCTGCCCCGGCTGATCCTGGAAGGTGTTGCTGTTGATCGCATCGAAGCCAAGCCCGAGCCCCGCAGCTTCGTCGCGCAGCGCCCGGTAATCGCTGACCTTGTCCCACGGGAAATGCGGGCTGACGCGCGGGGTGACGCGGCCGAGCTGCTGGATGACCGCGCAATCCTCCAGCTTTTCGTGGATGCTGGTCGGCTCGCCCGCGATCGGGAATTTGGCGAAGCGCGTCCCCCCGCGTCCCGCGCCCCAGCTCGGCACCGCGACCGAAAAGCCCGCGACCTTCGCCTTGATCGCCCCGATATTGATGCCGCGGCGATCAAGCTGGCGGCCAAGGCTGCCATAATCATCGTCGAGCGCGTCGGTCAGACCGGCGTTCAGCCGCTCGATATCATCCTGTGCGAGCGGCAGATCGCCAGCCATAACTCTCTCCTGATTCCGTATCTTAGCGCGTGAACGCCTGCGCGTTGCCCGCGTCGACGTTGATCATGTTGCCGGTCGACTTTGCCGACATATCGCAGCTGAGGAAATAGACCGCCTCGGCGACATCCTCGGGCAGCACGTCGCGCTTGAGCATCGAACGCTGGCGATAATGTTCTTCAAGCTCGCTGCCCGCATCGATACCATGCGCGCCCGCTCGCTCGCGGCGCCAGTCGCCGTCCCAGATGCGCGACCCCTTGATCACCGCGTCGGGGTTGACCGTGTTGACGCGGATGCCGAACGGCGCCCCTTCGAGCGCGAGGCAGCGCGCGAGGTGCAGCGCCGCCGCCTTCGCCGACGCATAGGCGGAGGCATTGGTCGCGGCGGCGATGCCATTCTTCGACCCGATGAAGACGATCGAACCGCCCTCTTGCGCCTTCATCAGCGGAAAAGCCGCGCGCGCGGTCAGGAAATAGCCTTGCGCGAGCACGTCATAATTGCGCTGCCACAGGTCGAGCGTCGTCTCCTCGATCGGCGCCGACGAGGCGATGCCGGCATTGGCAACGAGGATGTCGAGCCCGCCAAATTCGCGCGCGCAGGTTGCAAAGGCCGCAGCGACCTGTGCCTCGTCGGTGACGTCGCACATCGCCGACCGGACGCGGTCGCGGCCGAACCGGCCTTCGAGTTCCTGCGCCGCCTTGCTCAGCGCATCGGCGTCGCGGTCGACGAGCAGCACGCACGCATCGTCGGCGGCAAGGCGCTCGGCGGTCGCCGCGCCGATCCCGCCCGCGCCGCCGGTGACGAGCGCGATGCGCCCCGCGAGCGGCTTGGGTTTGGGCATGCGCTGGAGCTTCGCTTCCTCCAGCAGCCAATATTCGATATCGAACGATTCCTGCTCGTCGAGCCCGACATAAGCGCCGATCGCCTCGGCCCCGCGCATGACATTGATCGCATTGGCGTAGAATTCGCCCGCGAGCCGCGCCGTCGTCTTGTCACCCGCGAAAGTCATGCGGCCGATGCCGGGAACGAGCACGACGACCGGGTTGGGGTCGCGCATCGCAGGCGAATGGGGCCGCGCGCAGCGCTGATAATAGGCCGCATAATCGGCGCGATAAGCCTCGATCCGCTCGCCGAGATAGGCGGCGTCGCCGATCCGCGCGGGATCGAGCACCAGCGGCGCGATCTTGGTGCGCAGGAAATGGTCGGGGCACGAGGTGCCGATCGCGGCGAGCTTGGCGAAATCGCGGCTGCCGGTGAATTCGAGCGTTTCGGCATCGTCGGCGAAATGGCCGACGCGCCGCCCGCCCATCAGACCGCGCAGCGCCGGCATCAACGCCGCGGCGGCGGCGGCGCGATCGGCGGCAGGGCGCGCCGCGACCGCCTGCCCGCCAAAGGCCGGGCCGCTCGCAAGCTTGTCGTTCAGATAATCGGCGGCATCGGCGATCAGCGCGATACTGTTGTCGTAACAGGCCCTGGCGCTGTCGCCCCAGCAGATGATGCCGTGCCCGGCGAGCATCACGCCGCGCAGCCCCGGGTGGGCGGCGACATGATCGCGCAGCCGCAGCCCCAGGTCGAACCCCGGGCGTTGCCAGGGCAGCCAGCCGATCGCGCCGCCCCAGATCGCCTGCGTCGCGGCCTCCCCCTCGCTCGATGCCGCAAGCGCGATGATCGCGTCGGGGTGGACATGGTCGACATGCGCGAAGGGCAGATAGGCGTGGAGCGGCGTGTCGATCGACGCGGCGCGCGGGTTGAGCGCAAAGGTGCAATGCGGCAGATAGCCGACCATCTCATCCTCATGCGCAAGGCCGCGATAGAGTTTTTCGAGGCCGAGCAGCTTGCCCTGATACAGCGTCGAAAAGCCGTCGAGCTTCATCGATCCGATGTCGCCGCCCGACCCCTTCACCCACAGCACGGGCACGGTTTCGCCGGTGAGCGGATCGCGCCCGTCGATTTTCGCCGAGGTATTGCCGCCGCCGAAATTGGTCACGGTCAGGTCCGAACCGAGCAGGTTCGAGCGATAGAGCAGCAGGTCTTCGGGCGCCTTCCCCGCCGCCACATCGTCCGACCAGCGATTCGGCGGAACCGCGAAACGCAGCGCGGCGGCATCGGATGAGGGCGTAACGTCCAGAAGATCGGGCATGTAGGAAACTCGTTGTTTCGGTGTTTGACGGCCTGTATCGAATTCACTGGCATGTTGCAATCAGTTTCGATAAAGTTCAATCAAATTCAGTCGCAAAGAAGCAAAAGGGAGACGGATGAAAGGTCGCGCCACCATCATTCTCGATGTCGGGAAAAGCTTGGCGAAACTCAGCCTTTGGTCGCCCGGCGGGGCACTGATCGAACGCTGCACCCGCGCCAATCTCCGCGTTGCGGCGGGGACCTATGCCGCGCTCGACGCGGCGGGTATCGAGGCGTGGGTCGGCGAAACGCTGCGCGACTTCGCGCGGCGCGCCGATGTCGGCGCGATCGTCCCGGTCGGCCATGGCGCGGCAGCGGCGATCATCCGCGGCGACCGGCTCGCCTGCCCGCCGCTCGACTATGAAGACGCGCTGCCGCCCGAACTGCGGGCCGCTTACGAGAGCCTGCGCGACGATTTCGCCGAAACCGGCTCACCCTGCCTTCCCGATGGACTCAACCTCGGCGCACAGCTTTTCCGGCTCGAAGCGCTCGATCCCAGCCTTGCGCAGGGCACGCAGATCTTGCCGTGGGCGCAATATTGGAGCTGGCGGCTCTGCGGCGTCGCGGCGTCGGAAGTGACGAGCCTCGGCTGCCATACCGACCTCTGGCATCCGGTCGCCGGAACGCCATCGCGGCTGGCCGAGCGGCGCGGCTGGGCGAAGCGGCTGGCGCCGCTGCGCCGGGCGGGCGAGGTCCTCGGGACGCTGACCCCGGCCTGGGCGGCGCGCACCGGCCTGCCCGCCGATACCGAAGTGCATTGCGGCCTCCACGATTCGAACGCGGCTTTGCTTGCGGCGCGCGGCTTCGCCGAAATCGCCGGGCAGGAATCGACCATACTGTCGACGGGCACCTGGTTCGTCGCGATGCGCTCGCCCCGCGATGCGGCGTCGCTGGACCGCAGCCGCCTCGACGAAGCGCGCGACTGCCTGATCAACGTCGACGCCTGGGGCAAGCCGATCCCGTCGGCGCGCTTCATGGGCGGGCGCGAGATCGAGACGCTGATCGGGCTCGACACGCGGCGGATCGCGATCGGTCCCGACCAGCCCGCCCTGCTCGCCGCGCTCCCCAAGGTGCTTGCCAGCGGCGCGATGGCGCTGCCGAGCTTTGCCCCGGGGTTCGGACCGTTTCCCAAAGCGCGCGGGCGATGGACCGCCGAACCCGCCGACCCGGTCCAGCGCCGCGCCGCGGTGTCGCTTTATGCCGCGCTCGTCGCCGATGCGTCGCTGGAACTCGTCGGCACGCAGGAAAGATTGCTCATCGAAGGCCGCTTTGCCGAGGGGCAGGTGTTTGTACGCGCGCTCGCGGCGCTACGCCCCGACCTCCGCATCTATATCGGCAAGGCGCATAATGATGTGTCCTATGGCGCGCTGCGCCTGCTCGACGCGGCGCTGCCGCCCGCCGAGGCACTGGAACTGGTCGAGCCGCTGGGCGCCGACCTCGCGCCCTATCGCGACCGGTGGCGGCAGGAAACCCAGCAGATGGAAGACGCCGCATGAGGGCCGCATCGATCGGCGATTATCGCGAAGCCGCCCGCCGCCGCCTTCCCCACTTCCTCTTCGAATATTTCGACGGCGGCTCCTACGCCGAACGGACGCTGCGCGCCAATATCGACGATCTGCAGCATATCGCACTGCGCCAGCGGGTGCTGAACGACGTGTCGGCGATCGACCTGTCGACGACGCTGTTCGGCCAGTCGCTGTCGATGCCCGTCGCCCTCGGTCCGATCGGGCTGGCCGGCATGGCGGCGCGGCGCGGCGAGGTGCAGGCGGCGCGCGCCGCGGCGGCGAAGGACGTGCCCTTCACCCTCTCCACCGTTTCGGCCTGCTCGCTTTCCGAAGTTGCGCAGGGATGCCCCACCCCCTTCTGGTTTCAGCTCTATATGGTGCGCGACCGCGGCTTTCTGCGCGCGCTGCTCGAAGAAGCAAGCGCCGCCGCTTGCCCCGTGCTCGTCTTCACCGTCGACATGCCGTTGCCCGGCGCGCGCTATCGCGACGTCCGCTCGGGACTGTCGGGCGCGCCGGGCCTCGCCGGGCAATTGCGCCGGGTCGGCCAGGCGATGCGGCGTCCCGGCTGGGCGTGGGACGTCGGCATCCATGGCCGCCCGCACCAGCTCGGCAATGTCGCGCCGCTGCTGGGGCCCAAATCGGGGCTCGAGGATTTCCTCGGCTGGATGAAGGATAATTTCGACGCCAGCGTGACCTGGGCCGATCTCGATTTCGTGCGCGCACACTGGCAGGGGCCGATCGTCATCAAGGGCATATTGGACGCCGAGGATGCGCGGCACGCGGCGGCGGCGGGGGCCGACGGGATCATCGTGTCGAACCATGGCGGACGCCAGCTCGACGGCGTGCCGTCGGTGGCGCGCGCGCTGCCCGCGATCGCCGATGCGGTCGGCGACCGGCTCACCGTTCTGGCCGACGGCGGCGTACGGTCGGGGCTCGACGTCGTCCGCATGCTCGCGCTCGGGGCGAAAGGCGTCATGCTCGGCCGCGCCTGGGCGTTCGCGCTGGCTGCGGATGGCGAACGCGGGGTGCGTCATGTGCTTGAACTGATCGAAGCCGAAATGCGCGTCGCGATGGCGCTGACCGGCGTGACCGCAGTCAACCAAATCGGCCAGGAAACGCTGGCCGCCTGATCCGAACGAGGGGAGAGAAATATGGACGCGAACCCGCTGCTTGGCGTGTTCTTTCACTGGCTGGGCGGGCTGTCGTCGGCGAGCTTCTATGTCCCGTACAAGCGGATTCGCGGCTGGTCGTGGGAGATTTTCTGGATCACCGGCGGCATCTTCTCGTGGCTGATCGCCCCCTGGCTGCTCGCATCGATCCAGACCCACGACCTGATCGGCGTCCTTTCGGCGACCCCCGGCAATATCTGGTTCTGGTGCTGGTTCTGGGGCGCGATGTGGGGGCTTGGCGGACTGACCTTCGGGCTCACCATGCGTTACCTCGGCCTGTCGCTCGGCATGGCGGTCGCGCTCGGGCTGACCACGGTGATCGGGACGATGGGGCCGCCGATCTTTCGCGGCACATTGGGTGACCTCGCGGCGACCGCCAGCGGGCAGATCATCTTTCTCGGCATCGCGATCACCCTCGCCGGCATCCTCCTCGTCGCGCAGGCGGGGCGCCGCAAGGAGCGCGAGATGAGCGGCGGCACCACACCCGCCGGCTCCGAATTCAACCTGCGCAAGGGGCTGGCGATCGCCGTCTTCTCGGGCATCATGTCGGGCTGTTTCGCCTGGGGCCTCGACGCCGGCCAGCCGATCCGCGACCTGACGCTGAAGGCGGGAACCGCGCCGCTGTGGCAGGGGCTGCCGGTGCTGTGCGTCGTGCTGCTCGGCGGCCTCACCACCAACCTCATCTGGTGCGGCCTGTTGATCGCGCGCAACCGCAGCGCGCGGCAGTTCGTCGGCGCGGCGGCGCCCGGCGCGACCGGACGGCCGCCGCTCGCGCTCAACTACGGCCTCGCCGCGCTCGGCGGGACGCTCTGGTATTTCCAATTCTTCTTCTACACGATGGGCGAAAGCCAGATGGGGCGCTTCGGCTTTTCGAGCTGGACCTTGCACATGGCGAGCATCATCCTCTTCTCGACGCTCTGGGGCTTTGCGCTCCGGGAATGGGCGCCCGCGGGCAAGCGCACCCGCACCCTCGTCTGGTTCGGCATCGCGGTGCTGATGCTGTCGACGGTGGTGATCGGTTACGCCAACAGCCAGGCCTGACCGGCCGGCGCGCCGGGGGCTCTCTCCGCCCCGGCGCGCCGCCGGTCAGAAGCGGTAGCCGACCGTCCCCATCACGTTGCGCGGCGCCCCGATGAAGCAGTCGCCGCGCGCAAGGCACGAGGCGAAATATTTGTTGTTGAGGAGGTTCGTCGCGTTCACCGCGAAGCGCCAATTGTTCCAGTTGATTTCCGCCAGCGCGTCGACCGTGGTGCGCGATGGCGTGACGATCGACCAGATGTCGCTCGTCGAGACGCTCTTGCCGCTATAGACGACGCCGGCGCCCAAACGGAGCTGCGCTTCCTCGGGAAGGCCGAAGGTCTTGGTCGACCACAGCGACGCGATGTGGCGCGGCATATAGTCGAGGCTGGTGTTGCTTTCCGACTTCAGCTTCGAATAGCCATAGTTGGCCAGCAGCTCGAAATTGCCGGGCAGCGTGTGGCTCGCCTCGATTTCGAAACCCTTGGTGTTGAGCACGCCCGACTGGGCCGTGCCGCCGGCCGCGAGATAGAGGATGCGGTTGCGTTCCTTGATCTTGAAGACGGTGGCGGTGACCAGCGTGTTGACGTCCGGCTGCCACTTCATGCCAGCTTCATATTGGGTGCCGGTCTGGGGGCGGTAGGGATCGCCGAAGCTGCCGTCGACATTTTCGATCCGGCCCGCGACCGGCAGGAAGCTTTCGGTGTAACTGACGAAAGGCGAGATGCCCGCACCGATCTCGCCGATGATCCCGGCGCGGAAGGTCGTGGCGTTGTCCTTCTGCCCCGACGAGCCGGTGACCCGGTCGCGACGCGCACCCAGCACGACCGAGACGCGGTCCCAGAAGCGGATCTGGTCCTGGACGTAGATACCGAGCTGCTTCTGGCTGTCGGTGATGAACGGACCCGTGGCTTCGAAGGTCGGCAGCGCGTCATAGTCGATGTCATAAAGGTCGACGATGTTGAAACGGTCGGCAGCGCGTTTGGCGACCTTGTTCCAGCTATAATCGATACCGACCAGCAGCTTATGCTCGATATTCGCGCCGGTGTTGAAATTGAACTGGAGATTATTGTCGGTCGAAAAGACATTCATCCGCGCATCGTTGGCACCCGCGAACAGACCGATGGTGCGCCCGTCGGTGCCATAGACCGAAAAAGGATCCTGCGGGTTGGAATAGCTGTCGGCATAGTGGGTGTTATATTCCAGATCGCTGTCGATGTAGCGGGCCTTGAAGCTGAGCTTGATCGCGTCGGAGAAATTATGCGTGATCGCGGCGCCGCCCTGCAGCGAGCGGCCGGCATAGCGGTCCCACCCCGCCTTGCCGACGAAGGTATATTTGTCGAGCTGACCCGACGGATTGGCCGGATTCGGAAGAAAAGTGCCGACGATCGGCAGGAATTGCGAGGTCGAGCCGGTATCATCCTCCTGATACAGGCCGGTCAGCACGACGTCGGTGTCGGGGGTCGGCTGCCAGCGGATCGAGGGCGCGAACATGACGCGGTCGTCGGGGACATGATCGACATAGGTGTCGGCATCGCGCGCGCGGCCGACGAACCGGACCGCGAGATTGCCGGCGAGCGCGACATTGACGTCGCCCAGCACTTCCTTGCGATCATCGCTGCCATAGACAAGGCTCAATTCGCCGCGCGTGGTGAAGTCGGGGGTCTTGCTGACAAGGTTGACGATGCCGCCGATCGACCCCTGGCCGAACAGCACCGAGGCGGGGCCGCGCACGATTTCGACGCGCGAGAAATTATACGGGTCGGACGTGATCGAGGCATAATAGGAGAAAATGTCGCGCATGCCGTCGCGGAACTGCAGCGCGTCGAGACCGCGCACGTTGAAGCCGTCGACGCGGGTGTCGCGGCCATAGGGGTTGGCGAGGACGCCGGCGGCATATTTCACCGTGTCGCTGATGCTGATCGCGCCCTGCGCCTCATATTGCTCGGCGGTGATGACCTTGACCGGCTGCGGCAATTCGGTGAGCGCCGTGTCGGTCTTGGTTCCGGCATAGCCCGTGACGACGATCTGCTCGCCGTCCATCGTGTCGGTCGATGCCGCCGCCGACCCGGCGTCCGCTGCCTCGGCCGCATGCGCAATTCCGGCAGACAGGACGATGGCGGCAGCTCCGCTCAGCGCGGCGGTCCGGACGAACTTCATGACATTCCCCTTTTGCGAATCAATCTCAACTGGCGCCCGCCGTTAAGGTGGTTAAGTCGCAGTAGCAAGCCTTCAGCTAGTAATAATCGTTTGCAATAATCCCGGCAGATTGCCACACAGGCGCCGAACCGCAGCGGCGGTGTCACGACCGCGGCCGTCGGCCACACCCGATTTTCGGACCTTTTCGGAACAAGGACACCTCATGAAAAAGCTTTTCAGCGCCCTTCTCGCCTTCAGTTTTTTCGTATCGCCCGCCACGGCGCATGAGGTGTGGATCGAACGCGACGCCAACGCGCCCGCGCGCATCTATCTGGGCGAACCGGCCGACGTCGTTCCCGAAAGCGGTGATCCCGAATTTGCCAAGCTCAAGGCGCCGACCTTGTTCGTCGAAAGCCGCGACCGCCCCGCCCCGCTGGTGCGCCGCGCGAACCATATCGAAGCCGCGGTGTCCGCGGCGGGCGACGTCCGGCTGGTCGACGACAATGTGTTCGAGCCCTGGGCCGGCGAAGACGGCAAGCTGCAGGGCGTCGTCTATCACGCCCGTGCTGGCCGCAGCGAAACGCGCCACGCACTCGAACTGGAAATCGTGCCGGTGGCGGCGGGCGGCGACAGCTTCGCGGTGCTCTGGCAGGGCAAGCCGCTGCCCGGCGCGAAATTGACCGTCATCGATCCCGATCGCTGGTCGAAATCCTATGTCGCCGACGACAAGGGCGTGATCACCGCGCCCGCACGCGGCAACGGGCGCTACCTGCTGTCGACGAGCCACGAGGTTGCCGGCGAACGCACGCTGGCCGGCAAAGCGGTCGCCAGCGCGGTCCATGTATCGACCCTCACCTACGTCGCGCAATAGGGCAAACGGTCTGCCGTCAAGCCGATGAAAGCTCGCGCCTCGGATCGTAGAGCCACGCGTATTCAACGTGCGTCGCTTTCATCGTGCACGAGATGATTTCAGACGAGCCTGTACCCCTGCGAAGGCAGGGGTCCATCTCCCGCCGTTCCGTTCTTCAGCGAAGGGCGCGGATATTCATGGCATGGGAGATGGGCCCCTGCCTTCGCAGGGGCCCATAAACGCATGTGATGGTCATCGAACGGCCCCGCTCCTGACGCGCTACGTCAGCCGGCTCAGATGCGCGACGAGCGACGGCTGCAATCGGCGGATTTCTTCGCGGTGCACCGATGACAGATCAGAAAGGATCCGGCTTGCCTGGGGGGTGAGCCGGATCAGTGCGCGGCGGCGATCCGATTGCGTCGGCTCGCGCCGTACCAGCCCCTGCACCTCCAGCCGGTCGATCAGTTCGGACGCGCTATGCGGTTTGACGATCAGCCGCTGCGCGACATAGCCCACCGTCGCATCGTCGGGACCGGCGGCGCGGATCGCCAGCAATGCTTGATGCTGCTGCGGTTTCAGCCCCGCCTCCGCCGCCCTTTCTTCGCTGAAAACCTGGAATTGCCGCAGCGCAAAGCGGAATTCGGCGAGCGCGGCATAATCATCATCGGTCAAGTTCGCAGTCATGAAATCCTCGGGTTGAATTATATCGTATCACGATATAGTTGGCCGTCCCCGCCAAAAGAGGTATTTTGTGAGCCACCATCCTGCACGAGCGGCCCACGGGCATCAACTGGGCGACCATAGCGTCGATCGCCGAATGATCCTTTTGTCCTGCATGGCGCCGGTTGTCGGGACGGGCGGCGCGTTCGGCGCGTGGATTCTGCTGAAATCGATCGCGATCGCCACCAACCTGTTCTGGTTCGGCCGCCTGTCCGCCGAGACCGCCGAAATCTCCGATTCCGCCGTCGGGCTGGCGATCGTCGCGATCCCGGTGATCGGCAGCCTGATCATCGGCGTCATGGCGCGCTTCGGGTCGGAGAAGATCCGCGGCCACGGCATTCCCGAAGCGATCGAGACGATCCTGTTCGGCGAAAGCCGGCTGTCGCTGAAGGTCGCGATCCTCAAGCCGATTTCGGCGGCGATCTCGATCGGCAGCGGCGGGCCGTTCGGGGCCGAGGGGCCGATCATCATGACCGGCGGCGCCATCGGGTCGCTCTTCGCCCAATGTTTCCGGCTGAGCGCCGCCGAACGCAAGACCTTGCTCGTCGCCGGGGCCGCGGCGGGGATGACCGCGATCTTCGGCACGCCGATGGCCGCGATCCTGCTGGCGGTCGAAATCCTGCTGTTCGAATGGAAACCGCGAAGCTTCGTACCGGTGGTCATCGCGGTGCTGGTCGCCGCGGCGTGGCGGCCCGGACTGATCGGCGCCGGGCCGATGTTTCCCGCCACCTGGCCGCTCCCCGAAACCGGCTGGACCGTCGCTGCTGCAGCTGGGGTCGGCGTGATCGTGGGGCTGCTGGCGGCCTTGCTCTCCAGCCTCCTCTACCGGGTCGAGGATCTGTTCCATCGCCTTCCCGTCCACTGGATGTGGTGGCCCGCGATCGGTGCGGTCGTCGTCGGCATCGGCGGGCTCGTCGATGCCCGCGTCCTCGGCGCCGGCTATGGCAATATCGAGGCACTGGTCGATGGATCGATGGTCTTGCGTGCAGCGATCGTGTTGCTCGTCACAAAAGCGATCGTCTGGCTCGTCGCACTGGGGTCGGGAACCTCGGGCGGGGTGCTGGCGCCGCTCCTCATCCTCGGCGGGGCGGCAGGTTATATCGCGGGGCTGTGGCTTCCCGGCACCCCGGGTTTCTGGGCGATGATCGGCATGGCGGGCATCATGAGCGGCGCGATGCGCGCGCCGCTCACCGGGGCCCTGTTCGCGGCCGAACTGACCAGCCGGTTCGACGCCCTCCCCGCGGTGATCGCGGCATCGGGATTTGCCTATGCGGTCAGCGTGCTGTGCATGCGGCGTTCGATCCTGACCGAAAAGATCGCGCGCCGCGGCCGGCACATCCTGCAGGAATATACCGTCGATCCGCTCGACCTGCAGCAAGCGGGCCAGCTCATGACGCCCGATCCGGCGACCCTGCCCGCCGGCATGACGATCGATGCGGCACTGCGTTTCTTTACCGAAGAGGCGACGAATCGCAGCTATCCGGTCGTCGACCCCGACGGACGGCTGGTCGGGCTCGCGTCGCGATCGGACGCGCTGCGCTGGAAGGTCGGCGCGTTCGACGAAATGGTGACGCTGGCCGACACGCTGTCGGACGCCTCGCAAACCATCGCCTATCCCGAAACTCCGTGCGGCCTCATCGCCGACATGATCGTCGAAACGGGGGTCGCCCGCGTCCCGATCGTCGATCGCGAAACGCACAAGGTCGTGGGCATCCTCTCGCGCCAGGACCTGCTGAAAGCGCGAAGGGAGCAGCGGACGGCGGAAACGCGGCGAACCCGGTTTGGCGGGTAGCGGTGCGGAAGAATGGCTGCCTTGGGGTGGAGAGCTGCCATGAGCTCTACTCACCTTCGTCATCCCGGGCTTGACCCGGGATCCCGCTTTTTTGAAGGTAGCGCAGGTTTCGACGTCCAGCGGGACCCCGGATCAAGTCCGGGGTGACGATAAGGGTAATGGCTGCAATCGGCCGAAACCAGCCACTCCCGCCCATATTTGCAACGCCCCAAAGGATCAGAGCGCAGGCAGCCCGCGTCGCCTCAATTCGCTCGGCGACGTTCCGAAGCGGCGCTGGACGGCGAGCGAGAAACTCGACGGATGGCTGTATCCCACCGCATAGGCGATCTCGGTGATCGATGCGTCGCGCTGGTTCAGCAAGGCGAGCGCCTGTTGCATCCTGAGGTCGGCGATATAGTCGAACACCGTCTGGCCGACGATCTGCCGGAAACCGGCGCACAGGCTGCTGCGGCTGAGCCCCGCCTGCCGGGCGAGATCGTCGAGCGATGGCGGCGTGACGAAATTGTCGATCAGCACCCGCTGCGCCCGCAGCACGCCGCGCGTCATCAGCGCCGACGCCTCGGACGACCCGAAATCCTCCTCCTGCGCCATCGCCTTGAAGGCGTGGCAGAGGATCTCGATCGCCTTCGAACGGATGAACAGCCGGCGGCTATGTTCGTGGAGGTCGCAGCCGTGCAGATCGTCGAGGCAGCGCAGCAGGCCCGCCGCGAGCGGCAGCCGCCGCGCGACCGTCTGCCGCAGATTGCCCGCGATGAAGGCTTGCAGCACGACGGGCAATTCATGTTCGCGCTGGCTGTACAGGCGCTGGAGCGCGCTGCGGTGAATATAGACATTGGCGGCGCGGCAATGGCCGGCCAGCACCGCCTTGGCGGGCGGCATGCCCGCCGGCTCGACGATGATCGAGCAGCCGGCGCCCTTGAGGTCGAGCCGGTCGCCGCGCGCGGAGATATATTCGGCATCGTCGTCGCTGGCGATGCGGACGCGGAGCAGCTCCGGGGCCGACACCGTCATCGGATAAGGCCGGCTATGGGTGATATCATTGAAATGGATCAGGAATCCGTCGGATAATCCGCAATACTCGAAATATCCGGCGGCGACATTTTCTGCCGGATAGGCCCGGTAATGGTCGGGATCGCCCATGGGTTCGATCACGTCGACCTCCGAACGCTCCTCATCCCCTACCCATGCGGCCGCCCACTCCTGCATCGAATATCGAAGCGCCAGCGGCGGCAGGTCGCCGGGGATCGCATAGCGGCGGAATTGAGTCACGCTACCGGCCTGCGGCGCCGATACGGTCCCCGCGGCCGGCGCGGCTTCGCGAAGCGCGCGACCGGTGGCCGCCAGCGCCGGTTCGCGGGGCGCACCGCTGGCATGGGCATGACGCGATCGCATGACATCCTCCTCGGCAGGCCTGATTCCGACGATTACCAAACAGTTTTGTACGATAAGCTAAGCCGCCGGTCCAGTCGCCAGTTAGATTGGCGCCATAACGACCGGAGAGGATAGGACGTGCAGAACGACTGCGAGCAAAAAAGGGCGCTCGACGCGCTCGTCGACGAAAGCTGGGAAGCGCTTCTCGATCGCGACCCCTATATCGCCCTCGCTGCGGGCCGGAAGGTCGCGGCATTCGGATGCGGCGACCTGGCCGAAGCGGAGGCGGCGGCGGCCGATGCCCGCGCCCGGCGCGATCGGCTCGACGCCATCGACGTGTCGGGGCTGGACCGCACCGACCGGATGACCGCCGCGTTTCTGGGCAATCTGCTCGACACCGAAATCGACGCGCCGCAGCGCTGGTGGACCAGTTTCGGCATCGCGCCCTATTCGGGTCTTTTCCTGTCGATGATCCCGAAAATGCTGTTCCCGCCCATCGACCTTGCAGATCCGGACGAGGCCGCGCGCTATCTGCGGCTCGCCGCCGGTTTCAGCGCTTCGGTCGACGCGCTGCGCGAGCGGGTCGAGGCGCAGGCGGGGCGCGGCTGGCGGCTGCCCAGGCCGGCGCTGCCCGGCGCCCGCCGGGCGCTCGAAGGCAATGCATCGATGGCGGTTGCGGCGGTGCTGCTGGCCGACGACCGGACCGCCGGCGGCGAAACGCGGGCGGCGGTGACGGCGATCGTCGAGGAGCGGCTGAAACCCGCCTTCGGCCGCCTGCTCGCCGCGATCGGCCCCGATTATGAGGCGGCGGCGCCCGAAGCCGCCGGCCTGATGCACCAGCCCGGCGGGGCGGACGCCTACCGGCTGTGGCTGCGCTATCACCTCGGCTTCGACGGCGATCCCGCCGATATTCACCGGACCGGTCTTAACGAGGTCGCGATGCTCGCGGCCGAGATGGCGCGCGTCCGGAGCGAGCGGTTCGGCCATGACGGCGACGAAGCCGCGTTCCACGAGCAATTGCGGCACGATCCCAAGGCGATGGCATCGAGCCCCGAGGCGCTCGAGGCGACCTACAACCGCCACCTCGACCGCATGAAACCGGTCTTTGCGCGGATGTTCCGCAAGGCGCCGCGCGCCAGAGGGGTCGTGAAGCGCCTGCCGCTCGAACTCGAAGCCGGAATGACGTTCGGCTATTATGCCGCGCCGCCCGAGGATGGCGCCGACGGCATCTATTATTACAGCGGCAACGGCATTCCCGACCGGATGCAGATGAACGCCGCCGCGCTGATTTTCCATGAGCTGGTCCCGGGCCATCATGTCCATCTTTCGCGCCAGCAGGAAAATGCGGCGCTTCCCGAAATTCGCCGCAACCTCCCCATTTCGACCGCCTTCAACGAAGGCTGGGCCGAATATGCGTCGGGGCTGGGCGAAGAGGCCGGGCTGTTCGACGATCCGTATGATTATTACGGCTTCCTGTCGCACCAGCGCTTCGTCGCGCAGCGGCTGGTGGTCGACACCGGGCTCAATGCGCTCGGCTGGACGCTGGAGGAAGCCCACGCCTATATGAGCGCCAACACGCTCGAAAAGCCCGAACAGGTGACCAGCGACATCTTGCGCTATGCGACCGACCTTCCCGGGCAGGCGCTCTGCTATCGCTGGGGCTGCCTGAAATTCCGCGAATTGCGCGCCAGGGCCGAAGCCGCGCTGGGGCCGAAGTTCGACCTCGCCGACTTCCATGAAGCGATTCTCGATCAGGGCGCGCTGCCGATAACGGTGCTCGAACAAAGCCTCGACCAATGGGCCGCCGAACGGTTGGCCGCAGGCAAGTGATTTATACATATATGTATTTTTATACGAAACAGGGTGGGAGTTGCAGTATGAACAGATGGATCGTGGCATTGATGGCCGGCACGGCAATGCTTCCGGCGGCGGCCTATGCGCAGGATGCGGCGCGCGCCGGCGCCGGCGAAGGTGCGGAAAGCCAGAGCGGTGACATCATCGTCACCGCACAACGTTACAAGCAGCGGCTGCAGGACGTTCCCTTGTCGGTCAGCGCGGTGAGCGGCGACGAACTCGCCTCACGCGGCGCGACAGACCTGAAGGATCTGCAATATTCGGTCCCGGGCTTTTCCATGTATGAAACCGGCGTCGGCCGATCGACCGTCCAGCTGCGCGGCATCTCGACCACCATCGGCTCGTCGACGGTGGGTGTCTATTTCGACGAAACCCCGCTCTCGCTCGACGCCTCGACCGAGGGTTTCAACGTTCGCCTGCTCGACCTCGAACGGGTCGAGGTCCTGCGCGGGCCGCAGGCAACGCTTTATGGGCAGGGATCGATGGGCGGCACCATCCGCTATATTCCCGCCGCGCCCCGGCTCGACGACGTGAGCGGGTCGTTCGACGGCGAATATTCGACCACGCGATATGGCGCGAGCAATTACAAGGCGGTGGGCGTTCTGAACCTGCCGCTGACCACCGGCGTCGCGGGCATCCGCCTTGTCGCCGGCTATGAACGCGTCGGCGGCTTCATCGACAATGTCACGACCGGCGAAAACAATATCAACTCGGCCGACATCTATACGGTGCGCGGCAGCTTCCTGTTACAGCCGACCGACCGTTTTTCGCTGTCGCTCCTCGGCCTCTACCAGAAAACCGACCAGGCCAATCAGGACAGCGGCACCCATCGTCAGACGAATTCCATCCTCCCTTCCCCGCTCCGGGATCGCTATACGCTGGTTCAGGGAAAGATCGGCTATGACCTTGATTTCGCCGAACTCAGCACGTCGGCCAGCTGGATCGATCGCCGCAATGTGACGCAATTCGACCTGTCGGATGCCTTTGTGCCGGTCCTCGTGGACGGTTTCGGCTTCCCCGCCGGCTTCATCGACCGGATCGGAATCGTCGCGACGACCGACTATGAAATATTCAACAGCGAAATCCGGCTGGCATCGCAAAGCGAGGGTCCGTTCGGCTGGCAGGTCGGCGCGTCCTATAATAGTCTGAACATCCACCAATATGGCGGAACATTCACCGCGCCGGGCACCCTCCCCTTTGCGATCATCGCCAGCGATGACGTTCGCAAGAATAAAGCCTTCACCCTCTATGGCGAGGCCAATTATGCCTTCACCCCCCAGCTCAGGGCGATCGTCGGCGTGCGCTATTATCGCGAGCGGAAAAGGCGCGATGTGCTCAGCACCAACTTCGGCCTCACCTCGCCCGATACCGGCGATGCGACGTTCGAGACGGTCAACCCGCGGGTCAATCTGAGCTATGAATTCACGCCCGATTCCATGGTCTATGCCAATGTCGCCAAGGGCTTCCGCAGCGGCGGCTTCAACCAGACCTCGGCCGGCGGCGGCATCATCGATGTCCCCCTGACCTATGATCCCGACAAGATCTGGACCTATGAACTGGGGACCAAGCATCAGCTGTTCGGCAACAAGCTGATCCTCGACGCCAGCGTCTATCGCAGCGAGTGGTCGGACGTTCAGTCGAACAATTTCGCGCCCGGCGGCGTGGTCACGATTATCAATAATTCGGGCCATGTCTCGGGCTGGGGCGTCGACCTGTCGGCGACGATGCGTCCGGTCCGCGACCTGACGCTGACCGCGACCTATGGCTGGAATAATCTGAAGTTCGACGAAGCGTCCGCCGACAAGGCGGTGGGCGATCCGGTCGATGCCGCGGTGCGCAACAGCTGGTCTGCCTCGTTCGACTATCGTCCGCAGCTTTCGGACAGCGTCACCGGCATCTTCCGCATCGATTATCAGCACGCGGGCAAGGGGCAGTTCACCCTGCGCAACCAGCCCGTCCAGGTCATCGAGCGCCCGAAACGCGATCTCGTCAACCTGCGCGTCGGCGTGGGTGTGGGGCCGGTCGAAGTCGCGCTGTTCGCGAACAACCTGTTCGACGAGGATGCGCCGGTCATCATTGGGCCCTTTTCGCTCTTTCCCGATGATATCGAACAGCGCCCGCGCGTGATCGGGATCAGCGCCAGCGGTCGGTTCTAGCTTGTATCGACAGTCCGTTCAGGGTGAGCCGAAAATGGTGATTTTTCGCGACCCGGAGCGCAGCGTACTTCAGTACGTGAGCACCGGAAGCACGGAAAATCGCCATTGCAGGCCGCCATGGGCTGAATGTCGGTACAACCTGAACAACAGCACGGCGCATTGCAGCTGTTCCCGGTCCCTCGGGGCCGCTGCAACTGCTAAAGCGATGACGACAGGCGATGTTTGAGGAAGGCCAAGGCATGACAATGGCAATATGGAGCTCCCGGTCATGACGGGCCTCGCCGACATCGAATTACCGGCAGGCACGAACCAAATGGACGCGGGCGCCATCGAAAAGGCTCCCGCGTCGGCCTGGTATGCGCTGGCGATCCTCATCGGCACCACCCTGTTCGCCTTTGTCGACCGGCAGATCATCAACCTGATCGCGCCGTCGCTGCAACGCGACCTTGGCATCAGCGATCTGCAGCTCGGCCTGTTGCAGGGGCTTGGCTTCGCCTTGTTCGCCAGCCTCGCCGCCTATCCGATCGGCTGGCTTTCGGATCGCTTCGGCCGCCGCCTCGTGCTCGGCTGCTGCATCATGGTCTGGTCGATTTCCACCGCAGCCTGCGCCTTCCAGACCAGCTTTTCGGGCATCTTCGCGGCGGCTGCGGGGATCGCGATCGGCGAGGCGGCGCTCACGCCGGTTATTTTCTCGATGCTGCCCGACCTGTTTCCCGAACGCCAGCGCAACACCGCAAACTTCATCTTTTTCGCGGTCGCGCTGCTCGGCGCCGCGCTGGGCCTGGCGCTGGGCGGTTTCACACTGGACCTGCTCGCCAGCAATCATGACGCCCTGCCCGCAATCTTTTCCCGGATGGACAGCTGGCGCGTCGCGCTGATCCTTGTCGCAGCACCCGGCCCCCTGTTCGTCATCCTGCTCACGACGATCCGCATGACCGGCAACAGCGGGCATCCGGCCGGCACCGGCACGTCCGAACGCGCCGCCGATTTCGACAAGATCGTGCCGTTCCTGCGCGAACATTGGCGGGCGATCGCATGCATCTATGGCGCCATATTTGCCTACAGCCTCCCGCTCGGTGCGGTGAGCGCGTGGCTTCCCGTCGCCATGCCGCGGGCTTTTGCAGGCGTCGACGTCTCGTCGGTCGGGGTCCAGCTTGGGATCGCGATGGGAATCGGTTCGATCACCGGCCTGATCATGGCGCCGGTCGGCATGAAGGTCCTGCGCGGCGATGCCGACCTCAAACCCTTGCGCCTGGCACGCTTCTCGCTGTCCATTGCCGCCTTGCCGGTGATGGTCATGCTGTTCGCGTGGCAGCCGTGGCAGATCTATGCCGCGGTCGGCGTGCAGGTCGCCCTGTTGCTCGCCACCGGCGCGCTGATGCCGGGCGTGTTGCAGCAATTGTCGCCGCCGCATCTGCGCTCGCGCCTGTTGTCGCTGCTCGGCATCGCCGGCGCCATCGCCGGCGGACTGGCGCCGATGATGGTCGGCGCGATGTCGGGGCTGCTCGACCCGCAGCGCGGATTGTTGACCGCGATGGTCATCGTCGGCCTGCCGGCATGGATTCTGGCGGCGATCCTGATGTCGATGGCGCGCCGCCCCTTCCTCGCCACGATCGCCGCGATCCGCGGCTGATCTTGCAAGTTTTGATTGACCGGGCCCGTTCGCCCGCAAGGAGAATGATGTCATGACCGTGACCGAAGTGATTGGCGGCGTACCCGTTCGGGACCCGTTCCGCTGGCTCGAGGACGATGCCGATCCGAAGGTCGCCGAGTGGCAGAACCGGGCGAACGCGCAGACCGTCGAGGAACTTGCCGCGTCGCCCCATGCCGGCGCCGTCGCGGCGGCGGTGCGCGCGACCTTCGAAGACATCATGATGAGCACCGCGCCCGAACGCTTCGGCAACAACTGGTTCCGCAAGATCCTGCCCCCCGGCGGCACCGGCGTCGTGCTCACCGTTTCGGACAGTCCGGCCGGCAAGGGCCGCGTGATCGTCGATCCGGCCGGTGTCGGCGCCAATGCCACCATCACCGGCACCTACCCCTCGCCCGATGGCACGCTGGTCTTTGCCGGCATCGTCAAGGATGGCGAGCACAGTTACCGCATCGTCAATGTCGCCGACGGCATGACCGTCCGCGACGATTTCGCCCCCTTCACCAACATGCCCTTCGCCGCCTGGATGCCCGACAACAGCGGCTTCTATTTCATGACGATGGCGGTCACCCAAAATGCCGATGGCCAGGTCATCGGCCAGAACCAGATCTGGTGGCAACCGCTGGCGGGCGATGCCGAACAGCAAAACCTCGAATTCGATCATCCCATGGTCATCCCCGTGGTGTCGGCCGACGGGCGCTGGGCGGCGATCAACGCAAGCCAGGTCGCGGTGCGGCCGCGCTGGATCCGGCGGGTGGACGGCGGTGAATGGATCCGTTTCCTCCCCGACGCCACGGCGATGTACCGGGGCATCTTCGTCGGCGACGAATATTGGGCGATCACCGACGATGTGTCGGGCTGGTGCCGGCTTGTCGCGATCCCGCTGGACAGCTTCGCCGACGAAGCGAGCTGGCGCGAGCTTGTTCCCGCACGCGAAGACCATAAACTGCTGTCGATCACCCAGTGCGGCGACTATATTGCGCTCTCGACGATCGAATATGGCGTCATGCGGCTCCGTTCGCTCGACCTCACGGGTCGCGACGTCGGCAATGTCCCGCTGCCCGGCGACGGCGCCTTCGGACTGTTCGGCCTTGGCTATATTCTCGCGCTGCTGGCGCCGATCGTCGCGCCCGACGGCAATGGCTGCACTTTCGTCCACAGCCGGCTCGACCAGGGGCCCGCGGTCTATCGCGCCGACCTCGCGACGCTGTCGATCGAAGAGATCGAGGCCCCGGCGCATGTGCTGGCCGACCGCGACGTACGGCGTTTCGACGCCGCAGGACCGAACGGATCGGTATCCTATTGGCTGATGCGCAAGGCTTCGACCCCGCTCGACGGGTCGGCGCCGGTGATCGCGATGGGCTATGGCGGGTTCAACGTCCCCGAAATCCCGCATTACACCGCGATGGCGGCGGCGTGGACCGAACTGGGCGGCATCTGGGTCCACACCCAGCTGCGCGGCGGCGGCGACCGCGACAAGGCTTTTTGGGAGGCCGGGCGCATGCACCGCAAACAGGGGACGTTCGACGATCTCTATGCGGTGATCGAGGATCTGCACGCACGCGGCTTCGCGGTTCCCGGACGCACCGGGGCCTGGGGAACGTCGAACGGCGGCCTGCTCGTCGGCGCCGCGGTGTCGCAGCGCCCCGACCTGCTCGGCGCCGCGGTCGCGCAGGTGCCCATTCTCGACCTGATGCAGATGCGCAAGGATCCCGCCACGCTCGGCATCGCCATGGCCGACTACGGCAATCCGGACGATCCCGCCGACGCGCCGGTGATGCACGCCTATTCGCCCTATCATAACGTCAGGCCCGGCACCGCCTATCCGGCGCTGCTTTGCGATGCGGGGGCCGACGACAATCTCTGCCCGCCGTGGCACAGCCGCAAGATGGTCGCCGCGGTCGAGGGTGCGAGCACATCGGGGCGGCGCGTGCGGCTGCGCGTTCGCCACGGCGCCGGTCACAACCAGATGACGAGCGAACTGCTGATCCAGCGCGATATCGAGGAACTGACCTTCCTCTACGACGAACTCACGCGGCCCGCCTAGGGTCAGGACCCATTAATGGCACGTCCCTGCGGGATTTGACCGATTTTGCCCATGGCATCGTCGGCAAGTCTGGACATATCGACATATGCCTGCGCCTTGCCTCCTAGCCCTGAGCAAAATCGCTTCAAACCTCGATCGCGCCATTAATGGGTCCTGACCCTAGCGGCGGGCCTCAGCGCGTCGCCGCGCGGCTGAGCGCCTCGATCTTGCGATAGCCGGCGGCGTTCAGATGGACGCCGTCAAAGGTCAGCGCCGGCTGCATCGCGCCCTCTTCGGTCGCGAGCAGGCTGTAATAATCGACGAAAACGGCGCCCGTTTGCCGCGCATAATCGGCAAGCCAGCGATTATGAGCGCGAATCTGCGCCGCCGGCTTGATTCCCGGCCGCCACGGGAATGCTGCCGCCGGGGGCAGCGACGCGAGCACGACGGCGATGCCATTGGCGCGCGCGATGCTCGCCATCGCTATGATATTATTGCGCAAATCCTGCTCCGAACGCGCCCCGTCATTGCCCGCGATGTCGTTCGTCCCCGCCAGAATATGCACCATGCGCGGCTTCAATGCGACAACGTCGGCCACGAACCGGACAACCATCCCCTCCCCAGTCTGACCGCTGATGCCGCGATTGATCCGTCCATCGCGGAAGAAATCCCCGGCCGCGACGCCCCATAATTCGGTGATCGAATCGCCGATATAGACGACGCGGCGCTCGTCCTGCGGCAACGCCGCGACGCGCGCATTGTCGGCGCGGTAATAGCAGAGGGCGGCCCAGTCGCGCTTCTTGTGCTCGTCGGCGGCGGTGCGGTAGCCAGCATATTCGGCGGCGGGCATCGCCGCGCCCGTCGACAGCGCGGGATCCATGATGCCCCTGAAATAATCGCGAACCACCACGGGCAGCACGGGCGCACCGATGCAGGGGTTTTCGACGATACCCACCGGCGGCTCGGCCACCTCTTCGGCGCTCGCCCCCGTGGCAACGAGCGACAGTAATGCGGCCGCCCCCAAAGCCCCGCACCGCACGGCGCCGATGCGGAGGATATCCATCATATCCGGTTGGCCTTGGCGCGCATGCCCAGATAACGCGCGCTCGGTTTCAGCGTCCGTTTGAAGGTCTTGCGGTCGACCTCGACCAGCCCGAATTTCTTGGCATAGCCCGACGTCCATTCGAAATTGTCGAGCAGCGACCAATAGAGATAGCCCTTCACATCGATCCCCTCGTCGATGCACTTGCTGACTTCATCCAGCGTCGCCTTGATGAAGGCGACGCGCGCGGCGTCGTCGGTGGTGCCGATCCCGGTTTCGGTCAGGTAGAGCGGCTTGCCGATATGTTTGGCGGCATAGCGGATCGTGTGGCCGACCGCGGGCGGATAATTTTCATAACCCATGTCGGTGAGCGGCGCGCCGGGCGTCGGCGGCAACAGCCCTTTCGCCCCGATGCGCAGCCGCGAATAGGTCTGGACGCCGATGAAATCGGACTGGCGCGCCGCATCGATCCAGCCGCCATACATGGTTTGTTCGGCCTGCGCCGCGAGATTGCCCTCGCCGACGCCTTGTATCTCCTGCATCGACAGCGTCACGCCGACCGGCAGGTCGGGGCGCGCCGCCTTGATTGCGGCATAGCCCTTGGCGTGGGCATCGAGCATGACCTGGTCGATCTTGTCGGGGTCGCCGAACAGCATCGAGGAGAATTGAGGCGAGTTGGTCCGTGCCGCGGCGGCCGCGATCATCGCACGAGCGTTTTCCGCCGCGGCGTCGCTGGCGAAGCGCGGGATCACCTTGCGCAGCCCCAGGATATTCGCTTCGTTGAACGTCGTCGCCATGCCGATCAGATGCCCCAGCCGCTCGGTCGCGCGGCCGCAGAAGCGCGCGAACAGGTCGGCGCCGTCCGCCACCTCGAACCCGCCGCGCATCGCGAACCACAAGGGCACGGTGAAGTGATTATAAGTGACCATCGGCATCAGCCCCCGCGCGCGGCACGCCTCGAGCACGCGGGCATAATGATCGAGCGCCGCTTCGGAGAACATGCCTTCGGCAGGCTCGATCCGCGCCCATTCGATACCGAAACGATAGCAGTTGAGCTCCAGGCCAGCCGCGATGTCGAGATCTTCCTCGTAGCGATGATAGCTGTCGCAGGCGTCGCCCGACGGGCCGACGAAGGCGGTCGGCCGGTTCGTTTCGAGCAGCCAGCTATCCGACGCGGTGTTGCCGCCCTCGCTCTGGTGCGCGGAGATCGCGGTGCCCCAGAGGAAGCCCTTCGGCGCGGTTCGCCCCGCCGTGGCAAGCGCCCCGGCCGGAGTGGCGCCGGACAGGGGGGCGCCGACGGCCGCGACAAGGCCCGCCGCACCCGCGACGATTTGCCGCCGGGTCGGCTGGTTCGATGTGATGGTCATATGCTCTCCCGTTTCGATTTGGCGTGCGTCACGGCTTCACGGGCGCCGGTGCGGTCCATGCCTTGATCGCCGCCGCCATCGCCGCCGCCTTGGCCTGTTCCTCGACCGGGGCCAGCCGCGCCGCATGTGGCTTGGCGTCGATGACCAGATAGCTGGTGGGCAGGGTCGTGACCGCCGACCAGTTCACCGCGCCCTTGCCATTGGGGTCGCCGGTCGTGGCGAAGCGCACCCAATAATCGCCCATCTGCTTCGACACCTTCAGATCCTCGGCATCCCAGCGATGCTCGGCGGCCTTGTTTCCGAACAGATATTCCAGCTCGCCGCCATGGTCGGTTCCTGCCGCGGTTGCCCGCTGATCGACCGGCACCTGGTCGAAGAAATAGGCGAAGGCCTTGTTGCCCGTCGCCGCATGTTGGTCGGCGACCGCAAGCGACGGCAGCACGAACCCCAGCCCCTCGGCCAGGTCGACCGCCGCCGCGTCGGGCGCCTTGCCGGTCAGCGCGACATAGCCGGCATGAAGTTCGGGGAAGGCGGCGCCGAGCACCATCTTCGCCGTCGCTTCGGTCATGCCGCCGAGGCTCGATTCATTCGAGTTCGAGCCGATGATCAGCGGGATGCGCATCTGCTTGTTCTGATAGAAGGATTCGCCGGGGCTCATCGTCACGACCTTGCCGTCGATGAACGGAAAGGCGCGGCCCTTGATGATCTCCGCCACCGCAATGGCGCGAAGCTGTTCGGCGGTGGCGTCCTTCAGACCAAGATCGTCGGTGAATTTCTGGCCGACCATTTCGGCATTGATCGCCCCGCCGCGGATCGGCGGCAGCACCGTGCCGCCCGACCCCGATTGCGACGCCGCCTTGTGGAATAGTCCGGCCGCTGCCGGCGCTCCCATCAATATCTGGACCGTGCCTGCCCCGGCGGACTCGCCGAACAGCATGACGTTATCGGGATCGCCGCCGAACGCCGCGACGTTGCGCTTCACCCATTGCAGCGCCGCAATCTGGTCCATGACGCCATAATTGCCGAGCCGGCCGTCCGGGTCCTCACGCGTCAGCGCCGGATGCGCGAAATAGCCGAGCCGGCCGAGGCGATAGTTCATCGTCACGACCACCGCGCCGCGCGCGGCGAGCCCGGAACCCTCGTACAGCGGCACACCTGCGGCGCCATAGACGAAGCCGCCGCCATGGAGGAAGACCATCACCGGATATTTGCCGGGCTTTTTCGGCCGCCAGACATTGAGGAACAGGCAATCCTCGCTCTGCGGCCCGACCTGGGCCCAAGCCTCCTTGCGCTCGAGCTGCGGGCAGGCGTTGCCATAGCTTTTGGCATCGCGCACGCCCGTCCATGGCACCGTCGGTTCGGGCGCCTTCCAGCGCAGCGGACCGACCGGCGGCGCGGCATAGGGGATGCCCTTGAACATGATGACCTCGCCGTTCGTGGCCCCGGCAACCCGACCCGCATCGGTGGCGACGGAGGTTTGCGCGGTGACCCCGGGCGCGATCGCCAGCGAAGTCGAAAACAGCATCGCGAACAGCATGCGCTTCATCATCATCTCCCATTTTCACGGATCTGATCGCACCTTCGCGCGAACGTCCCTTTACTCGTCGACCTGCCTATTGCCGCATCCTTCGTCGGCGCGGCTTCCGCAAATGAGCCCACATCGTGCAGCAAGCTCGACCTTTGGTCAATATATTCATTAAATCTTAAATGAACATTATATCCCATAACATCCCTTACCCCTTTGCATGAAAAACTGGGCAGAATGACGCACTCAAACAGCCCATAAAAGATATTCATTAATGAATGAATTAATTTTATTGACAGTAGCGAGGCAGGCGAGGCAAGCAGCGCCCGGCCCGCAGAGGCCGACGAAAACGGGCTGCCGCATCCATGAGCAGCCGATCCGGAGAGGAAGATCATGAAAAAGCGCGCTTCGCAGACGTTGATCCTGGCTACCGCCGCCACCCTGCTCGCCACCACCCCCGCCTTCGCGCAATCCGCAGACGACGCGAATGGTGCAGCAGAAAAGAATGAGGTCGATGAGATCATCGTCACGGCGCAGCGGGCTCGGCAGAATCTCCAGGTCGTGCCGATCGCCGTCGTTGTGGTGAGCGCCGACGACCTGGCTTCGCGCCGGCTCAACGACCTGTCGCAGCTCGCGCTGGCGGCGCCCAGCCTGTCGACCGGCGGCGACAATTCGTTCAGCATCCGCGGCGTCGGAAGCATGGTTTTCAGCCCGAATATCGATTCAAGCGTCGGCGTTTCGGTCGACGAAGTGTCGCTCGGCGTACCGCTGTTCATGAGCAACGGCATCCTCGACGACGTCGCGCGGGTCGAGGTGCTGCAGGGGCCGCAGGGCTTGCTGTTCGGCCGCAACGCGTCGGCGGGATTGCTCAATATCGTCAGCAATCGCCCCAACCTCAGCCGCACCGAGGGCCATATCAGCCTGGAGGCGAACCATCGCGACAAGGTGCCCGGCGACGGTTCGGGTATCATCGTCAAGGGCACCGTCAATGTGCCGCTGTCCGAAACGCTGGGTCTGCGCGTCAACGCGCTCCATTCGAACCAGAGCCCGATCGCCGGCATGGTGGCCGGATCGCCCGCGCGCTTCGACGCCAATCAGGAACGCACCGCGGTCAAGGCCAAGCTGTTGTTCGAGCCGTCGGCGAGCGCCAGCTTCTACCTGATCGGCGATTATAGCCGCGAGCGCGGCGTCGGCGGCGTTTTCGATCGCAGCTATCGTTCGGTCGCGGCGACCGGCAGCTTGATCCGGCCAGCGCTCGAAACGCGCGACGGCGTGACCGCGGGGCCCGGCAATCTGGAATATGGGTCCGACGCCGACGGCTATCGCAGCGTCAACACCTATGGCGTCTCGCTCAATTCGACCTTCGTCCTGTCCGACGCGCTGACGCTGAGCAATATCGCGGCGTGGCGCGCCTTTGACCTGTCGCTCTCGATCGACAGCGACGGCACCAGCGCCGATCTGCTCAACATCAACCGCAACGACAGCAATTATAACCAATATTCGAACGAACTGCGGCTCGCGATCGCGCCGGGCGGGATGATCGACGGCCAGGTCGGCGTCTATGGCTTCTACTCCGAACTCAACACCGCGACCGTGCTACAGGGTTCGGCGGGCAGCGGCGTCGCCAATGCGCTCGGCCGCGATGCGACCTATCGCCAGACGCTGCGCAGCCTCGCGGCGTTCGGCCAGTTCCAGCTCCACCTGACCGACACGCTGCAGCTGATCGCGGGCGGACGCGTGACCAATGATTATATCACGATCAACACGCGGCAGAATGACCGCGCCTATGGCACCACCCTGGGCCCGCGCACGCCGCCGGCGCGGCAGACGTTCGAGGCCACCAATTTCAGCTGGAAGCTGGGCGCCCAATATGAGCTGACCCCCGATGTGATGAGCTATGTGACCTATAGCCGCGGCTATAAGGGGCCATCGTTCAACCCGACCTTCGCGGTCGCGAATCAGGATCTGGCGATCTTGCCCGAAACCGTCGGCGATATCGAATTCGGCATCAAATCAATGCTGTTCGACCGCCGCCTGCGCCTCAATCTTTCGGCGTTCCGCGAGGATTTCAAGAATTTCCAGGTCCAGGCGCTGAACGTCGGCACCGGGGTCACCGCGGTGGGCAATGCCGGCCGGGTCCGCGCGCAGGGCGTCGAGGCGACCGCGGTGGTCAAGCCGGTCAACGGGCTGACGATCAACGCCAGCACGACCTGGCTCGATTCGAAGTTCCGCTCCTATGTCGGCGCGGCCTGTTATCTGGGCCAGCCGAACTGCGGCGCGAACGGCACCTTCGACGCAGCGGGCCTGCGTACGCCCGCGTCGGCCCGCTTCACCTCGACCGTCCAGGCGATTTATGAATTCCCCGAAACCGGCGGCGCGGTGCCCTTTGTCGAGGGCAGCTACAACCATCGCTCGGCAGTCAATTTTTCCGCCAACAATTCGCCGGCCACCGCGCTGGGCGCGACCGATGTGTTCGGGGCCAGCATCGGTGTGCGCCTCAATTCGGGGTTCGAGCTGGCGCTGTTCTGCAAAAACTGCACGAACGAGCTGGTCCCCACCGCGATCTTCTATGACAATGTCGATCAGGTGCTGCGCCGCGCCACGTCGACCCAGCAGCAATGGGGCTATAATTCGGTCCGCACGATCGGGATCAGCGCGAAGGCGCAATTCTAGACGGCGGTTTTGGTGGGGAGCTGCCATGAGCTCCACTCACCTTCGTCATCCCGGGCTTGACCCGGGATCCCGCTTTTTTTGAGGGCACCAGCAGTTTTCAAGGACAAGCGGGACCCCGGATCAAGTCCGGGGTGACGATGAAAGGAAGGGCAGCAACCGGTCGTTTCCTGACGATCAAATCCGCTCCAATCAGTCGCCTGACATGCCGGTCCCGCCGCCCCGAACGGCCGCCAGCGCCTGTGCGGCGGTGAGCGGGCCGCCATACAGGTCGCCCTGGGTAAGCTGACACCCCTGCGCGGCGAGCGCGGCTTCCTGCGCCGCGGTGCGGACGCCGTCGGCGCGCACTGACAGCTCGAAGCCCTGACCGACCGCAACCAGCGCCCGCACCATCGCCGCTGCCTTGCTGTCCTCGACCATCGCAGCGACGAAACTGGGGTCGATCTTGACGCCGTCGAGCTTGAGTTTCTGCAAATTCTGGATGTTCGAATAGCCCGTCCCGAAATGATCGGCGACGACCGCCACCCCGGCCTCGCGCAGCGGACCGATCAGCGCGTGCGCGGCGGCGGTGTCGCGCACCAGCGCGCCTTCGTCGATCTCCAGTTCGATCCGCGCCGGCGACAACCCCGTCCCAGCGATGACCGACAGCAGGCGCTCGGCAAGGCCGGCGTCGTGCAGCAGCGGCCCGGGAAGATTATACGCCAGCCGCACCGTGGCGGGCCATTGCACCGCCTCGGCGCAGGCGCGTGCGAGCGCGCCCTCGACCAGTTCGGCGAGGACGCCGGCTTCTTCGGCGACGGGGACGAAGCGCTCGGGCGCGAGGTCGCCGAATTCGGCGCTCCGCCACACGAGTTGCGCCTCCAAACGCGCGACCGCGGCGCCCCCGGCACCGGCAGCAGGGCGAAAGAAGAGCTGAAACGCGGCGCCCCCCATATCGGCGAGCAGCGCCTTTTCGAGCCGGTCGCGCTCGCGCAGCCGCTCGTCCATCGCTTCCTCGAAGAAATGCAGGCCCGATTTCTTCTCGGACTTTGCGCGGTAAAGCGCCACATCGGCCTTGCGCAGCAATTCTTCGGCATTGACGCCATCTTGCGGCGCGAGCGCGATGCCGATCGATGCGCCGACCTGGTGCCGCAATCCGCCGATCGCGACCGGTTCGGTCAAGCCCTCCAATATCCGCAGGCCGATCGATGCCGCACCGTCGGGGCCCGCGACATTGCGCGCAAGGACGACGAATTCGTCGCCGCCGAGGCGTGCGACCAGATCGCCTTCGCGCGCCGCCCTCAGCAAGCGCAGACCGACATGGATCAGCACCTGGTCGCCGACCGGATGGCCGTGGACGTCGTTGATCTTCTTGAAGCCATTGAGGTCGAGAAGCAGCACCGCATGCGCCTCGGGCGCCGCCGGTACCGCCTCCAGCGCGGCCTTCAGCGCCTGATCGAACTGGCGGCGGTTCGGCAGTCCGGTGAGCGGGTCGTGCAGCGCGAGCTGGAGCACTTCGCCTTCCGCGGCGATCCGCGCCGCATTCTCGCGCTTATGCTCGCGGGCGCGGCGCCAGGTGTAGAAAAGGGCGCCCGAAACGAAGAGCGTGGCGAGAATCAGCAGTTCGTCGAGTTCGATCGTCTGTTCGTGCTGGGTCACATGGCCCTGATGCAGGATGATGTCGACTTCGAGGGCGACGAGGCCGACCGCGAGCAGCACGACGAAGATGAACCCCGCGTCGAAAATCTTGACCCTGTGGCGCATGAAGCCGGTCCTTAATGTATCGAGTCCGAAGGGTAGCGGCATGATCCGGAAGATGTAGGCGCATCAGGTTAAGCGCCCGTTGCGCCGCCCCCGCCGAAATCCCTATACTGCGGCGAAGGCGGAAAGAAATGCGATCTTCGACAAGATTTTCCGGTCCATCGCCAGCCGGTTCCAAAAAAGGATCAAATCAACCGATGACGCAGCCACCCAGCTACCCCATGACCATGATCCACCTGTTGCGAGCGGTCTATTGGTATGACGAGGCGCTTCAGTCCAACCTGCGCCGCGACGGCTGGCCGACGCCGACGCGCACCCAATCGATGCTGTTCGCGAACATCGCGATGGGCGAAACGCGTCCCGCGCGGCTCGCCGCGAACCTCGGAATCACGCGCCAGTCGATGAGCCAGCTGATCGCGACGCTGGTCGAGCGCAACGTCCTGATCGCCGAACCCGATCCACGCGACAAGCGCGCGCAGAAAATCACCTTTCACCCCGACTCGTCGCCGCTGCGTCATGCCGCCGAAACGGTCATGAAGGGACTGCACCGGCATCTCGAAGCCCGCATCGGGGAGGATCATCTGCGCGCGCTCGATGACGCAATTGCGACGGATTGGGGGCCGATTCCGGACCTGCGGCCGCGCCAAGGGAAATAGTTAGAATACTATTGACTTTGTCAGTTTACCTGACAAACTCCCCTTCAGAACTGGAGAGGAGATTGTGGCAGTGGCCGACATGGAATTACCCCCGACGGTGCAGCCGGCGATCCCGGCCGGAGATGATTTCCTGTCGCGCGCCGGGCTGGCGGTGCTTACCCCCACAGAACTGGTCCGGCGGACCACGGCGCTCAAACCGCTGCTCGCGCGGCACGCGACGGAGTGCGAGCGAGGACGCCGCCCCGTCCCCGCCGTCTGGAACGCGATCCGGGCAACAGGTTGTTTCTATCATTTCCTGCCGCGCAAATATGGCGGGCTCGAGTTCAACGTCGACAGCTTCCTCGACGCGATGCTGCCGCTCGCCGAGGGCTGCGCCTCGACCGGCTGGGTCGCTGCCTTCTGCGTCGAGCATGTCTGGATGCTCTCGCAATTCCCCGAGCCATTCCAGGATGAGATATTCGGCGGCGGCGGGGCCGATCATGTCCCCTATGTGATCGCCCCCGGGGTGACCGCGCCGCCGGGCAAGGCGATCCCGGTCGAGGGCGGCTATCGCATTTCGGGCCGCTGGAAATGGGGCACGGGGGTCATGAATTCCGATTGGGTGATGGTGGCCTGCGCCATTCCCGACGATCCCGATCGCCGCGCGCTCTTCTGTGCGCTGCCAACGAGCGAGGTCGTCGTGCTCGACACCTGGCACATCGACGGAATGGAGGGCACGGGCAGCCACGACCTGTTCATCGCCGACGCCTTCATCCCCGAATATCGTACGATGAACATGAACGACATGCGCGCCGGAACCAGCCATGGTGCGCGGCTTTACGATAACCCGATCTATCGTCAGCCGATGACGCCGTTCCTGGGCGTCACCGCCGCGATCGGCGCGGTCGGGATCGGGCGCGCGGCGGTCGCGACCTTCGCCGAGCAGCTTGGGCAACGGGTCATCCCGGGCAGCACGAACAAGCAAGCGGACAAGCCCGCCGCGCAAATGCGCCTCGGTCACGCGAACGTCCAGATCGCGACCGCCGAGATGCTGCTGCGCGCCGCGGTCAACCGCAATGTCGAACTGGCGGGCGGGCCTGTCCCGGCGAATTTCGAGCAGCGCAGCTTCATGCGGATGCAGATCGCGAGCGCGGTCGAGATTTGCCGCGGCGCGATCCGCTCGCTGGTCGAAGCGGCGGGCGCCGGGGCGCATATGCGCGGCAACCCGCTGCAGCGGCACCTGCGCGACGTCAACGTCATGTCGAACCACGTCATCTACGACATCGACGCGGCCTCCGAACTGCACGGCCGAGCCCTGCTCGGGATGGAACCCAATTCGCTGATCTACTGACCGCGACGCATTCGCCGCTCCACGCAAGCAAGACTGCAACAGAAACGCCAACGCAACGACAACGTCAACGACAGGGAAGCTCCCCGACAATCCGCCTCGAGGCGGGGCAAGGAGCTCCCGGATATGGGAGGGAAACATGAACCGGATTATATTGTTCCGTTCGCTACTGCTCGCCGGCCTGACCGTTCCGGTCACCGCTTTTGCCCAGACCGATACGTCACCCGCCGACCGGGATGCCGAGATCGTCGTGACTGCGACGAAGCGCGAGCAGACGCTGCTCGACGTCCCGCTGTCGGTCGCCGCGATCAGCGGCGAAGGCATGGAAGCGATGGGAATCCGCCAGTTCAACGACCTTCAGTCGAGCGTCCCCAACCTCCAGATCGACCAGACCAACGGCAATTTCGTCGTGTCGATGCGCGGGCTCGGTTCGGGCGGCGGCAACCTCGCGTTCGAACAGTCGGTCGGCTTCTTCATCGACGGCGTCTATTCGGGGCGCTCGCGATCGATGCAGACCGCGATGATGGACGTTGCGCGGGTCGAGGTGGTGCGCGGCCCGCAAGGCGCGCTGTTCGGCAAGAATACCAACGCCGGTGCGATCAGCGTGATCAGCCGCGCCCCGACGCGGCAGTTCGAGGCCCAGCTGCGCGGCCGCTACGAGTTCGAGAATGGCGGCTATGGCGGCGGCGGTTTCGTGTCGGGGCCGCTGACCGACAGCCTCAGCGCGCGGCTCAGCTTCCAGGCGGGGCATGAGGGCGGCTATATGTATAATCGCGTCACCGGGCGCGACGACAACAGCAACAACAATATCGGCGTGCGGGGCCAATTGCTGTTCGAACCCGCGGGCGGTGGCGGCTCGATCCTGCTCAAGGCCGAATATGGCGAAAATAATTACAGGGGCGGCAACCTGACCTATAATGGTCTCGGCAACTGCACCTTCTGCAACCAGATCCGCGCCGCATCGGCCGCCGTCGGCGGACCGCCCGAGCGTCCGTCCTTCGAACGCGCACAAAGTTCGACCTATCCCGAATTCTCGCGCACCAACAATCTCAACCTGACGCTGACCGCCAAGCTCGACCTCGGCGGCGGCTTCGAGCTGTCGTCGATCTCGGGTTACCAGCGGCTCCGGGCGCGGACGCAGAACGACATCGACGTCAGCCCGATCCGCTTTTCGGATTCGATCCACACCGAAAACAGCGCACAAATGTCGCAGGAAATCCGCGTCTCGGGTGCGATCGGTCCGGTCGACCTGATCGCCGGCGGTTCCTATTTCTACGCCCGCTCGGATATATTGCAGGAAATCTACTGGAACGGCGCCGACAAGATATTGACGCCGCCGATCGGCCCGCTGTTGCAAGGGACCGCGCGCTTGCCCTTCCACCAGACGAGCGAGGCCCTTTCCCCCTTCGCCGCGGTCGATTGGCACCTGACCGACGCGCTGACCTTCAGCGGCAGCCTGCGCTACAACCGTGAATCGAAACAGGCGCGCATTGCCGGCGAAATGGGCGTGCTCGCCTATCCCAGCTATGTCTTCGTCCGCTCGCGCAGCGAGGCATTGTGGGATTATTCGGCAAAGCTCAGCTATAAATTCGGTCCTGCGGCGCAAGTCTATGTCAGCTACGCCACCGGGTCGAAGGGGGGCGGTTATGTGTCGAACGACAGCCGCCTCGGCCTCACCGGCCGGGTCGAGTTCGAACCCGAACGCGCGAAATCATGGGAAGTCGGCGCCAAGCTGCGGCTGCTCGACAATCGCCTCCACCTCAACATGGCGGCGTTCACGACCGATTTCACCAATTTGCAGGTTTCGTCCTTCACCGGTTCGTCCTTCACCACCGGCAACGCCGCCGAAGCCCGGTCACGCGGGATCGAGGGCGACATGTCGGTGCGGGTCGCGGATTTCCTGACGATCGGCGGTTCGCTCGCGTATCTCGATGCCTATTATACCGACTATCCGGGCGCGGCCTGCGTCTATAATGCGCCCGCCGGCTGCACGACGATGAACCTTGCGGGATACCGGCTGACCCGTGCGCCGGAATGGAAATGGAACAGCTATGCCGAGGTCCGGGTGCCGGTGTCGCCGGACTGGGCGCTGACCGGCCGCGTCGCCGCCGACTATACCGGCGCCTCCATCTATCAGGATGATCGCAACCCCAACAATATCATGCCGGGCTATACCAAGCTCGACGCCCGGCTGGCGATCGCGTCGGAGGCGAACGATCTCGAGATCGCGCTGATCGGCCGCAACCTGACGAACAAAATATCTTTCAGCCAGTCGTTCGGCGTGCCGCTCGTCGCGCAGACCTGGGCGGTGTTCGTCAATCCGTCGCGGACGATCGCGCTGGAAATCACCAAGGGCTTCTGACGCGGCCGTGGCGGGCCGGCGGAAGGACGGGTGCGGCGCGCGGACCGACGAAGCGCTGCACGACCTCGCCCGCCGCGCCTTCCGCTCGTTCCAGCGGCAGCTGGAGCGGGAGACCGTCGCGCATGGCGTATCGCCCGGTCAATGGCGCTTCCTGCGGCAATTGTGGCACGGCAACGGCATCTGCCAGCGCCAGCTCGCGGGACGGCTGGCGCTGTCGGAGGCGACCGCCGCCGTCACCTTGCGCGAACTAGAGAAGAAGGGATTGATCGACCGCCGCCGCAATGCGGGCAACCGCCGCGAGGTGCTGGTCTTCCTGACCCCGCGCGGGCGCGCACTGGAAAGCGCCCTGCTTTCGGTCACCCGCGACATCCATATCCTCGCGACGGACGGCATCGCGGGAGCCGAGGTGACGGCGCTCGAACGGCTGCTGCGCCGCGTCATCGCCAACCTCGACCGCCGGGAGCCGCATGGCAGGGAGATAATATAATGAATGTGCTTCATATTTCGGGAAGCCCGAAGGGCGAACGGTCGGACTCGCGAAAGCTGGCGGCCCGGTTTCTCGAACGCTATCGCGTCCGCCATCCCAGTCATGACATTCGCCACGTCGACGTGTTCGACGGCCGCGCCAATCCCGGGTTCGGCGCCGTCCATGCCTTTCACAAGCTGGCGCCCCTGTTCGGCGAACCACAGACCGCAGAGGGAAAGCGGGCATGGGTCGCGACCGAGCGGCTGATCGGCGACTTCGATCGGGCGGACAAAATCCTGCTGTCCTGCCCGATGTGGAATTATTCGGTGCCCTGGGCGATGAAGCGCTATCTCGACAATCTGATGCAGCCGGGCCGAACCTTTGGCTTCGATGCCGAAACGCGCCAGCATATCGGCCTGCTCCGCGATCGGCCCGTCCAGCTCATTCTCACCCGCTCGTCGACGGACGAGGATGACCGGACGGATTTCCAATTGCCCTATCTTCGGCATGTGTTCGAAGCGATGGGGCTGGCGGATATCCGCGTCCTGAGCGCCTGCGCGACGACATGGCGGTCGGCGGAAGATCGGCAGGCCTATATCGATTCCTTCACGCCGCAACTGGAGCACGCGGCGGACGCGCTTTGACACAAGGTCACGGCATCAGCGGATCTGGCGCTTTTCGAGTTTCCGGGCGAGCGTGCGCCGGTGCATTCCGAGGCGGCGGGCGGTTTCGGAGATATTGAATTCGGTTTCGACGAGCGTCTGGTGGATATGCTCCCACTCGACGGTCTTGATCGACGATTGCCGGCCGTCGAGCGGGGTTTCGGTATTGCCCTCGGTCCGCCCGAATGCCGCCTCGATATCGTCGGTGTTCGATGGCTTGGCGAGATAATAGGAGGCGCCGAGCTTGATCGCTTCGACCGCCGTCGCGATGCTGGCGAAACCGGTCAGTACGACGATGCGCATCGCGGCATCGGCGGCGCGCAGCTGCTGCACGCAGACAAGCCCCGAAGCCCCGCCGAGCTTCAGATCGACGACCGCATAGCCGGGCCGGAAGCTTGCGAGGAGCGCCGTCAATTCGTCCGGGTCATGCGCGACACGCACGTCATAGTCGCGCCGCTCGAACGATCGTTTCAGCGTCCGGGCAAAGGCTTCGTCATCCTCGACGATCACCAGACGGCGGGGTTCGGTCATGCCTCTGCTCCTTCGGGTCGCCCCAGCACCGATAATGGCAGGAAAATACGCACGAGCGCGCCCCCCGCGTCACGGTTGGCAACGCTCGCCCCGCCGCCGAGCTTGCGCGCGACGTTGACGAGGAGGAACAGCCCCAGCCCGCCGCCCGGGCGTCCCTTGGTCGAACGATAGGGCTGGCCGAAATTCTCCAGCATCTCGGCGCTGAACCCAGGACCGGCGTCGGCGATCTCGATCACCACCATATCGCCGTCGCGCGATGCCGAAATGCTGGTCCAGTCGGGCGACACCTCGGCCGCATTGTCCATGACGTTGCCGATGACCTGGCGCAGCGCCGGGTCCGACACGATCGCGACATCGGGGCCGAAGCGATCGTTGAACTCGACCGCGCCGGGCCGGCGCACCGCCTGCGAATCAGCGACGATATCGCCGAGGAAGCGGCGGATGGTGGTGAGCTGTGGTGCTTCTCCGCGCGCTTCGCCCGCCGACATCAATATGCCGCTGACGATCGCCTTGCAGCGCCGGACGGCAGCCTCCATGTCGCTGAGATCCTCCTGCAATTCGCTGTCCTGCGCGAGGCGCGGCGCCGCCCGCCAGTCGCCGATCAGCACCGAAAGCGTCGACAGCGGCGTTCCCAGTTCATGCGCCGCCCCCGACGCGAGCAGGCCCATGCGCACGATATGATCCTCTTCGGCGGCGCGTTGGCGGCTGGCGGCCAGCGCGGCATCGCGTTGGCGCAAGTTACGGCTGATCCGGGTGACGAAGGCGACAAGCAGCACCGCGATGAGCACGAAGCAGACCAGGCTGCCCTGAAGATACAGCCCCATCGGGTCACTCGCATAAGGGGCGGGCAGGATCAGCGGCGTCGGATCGACACGCAGCGCGGCGATCGCGGCGAGCGCCGCCGCGACCACCGCCCATGACGAACGGGTCGAAAGCAGGATCGCGCCGATCACGACCTGCAGCAGGAACAGCGAGGCGAAGGGATTGGTGAGGCCGCCGCTGTGATGGAGCTGCCAGCCGAGCGCCGCGACGTCGAAAAGCAGGGTTGCGGTCAGTTCGATGTTGGTCACCGCGCGCCCGCGGCGCAGCAGCAACAGGCTGACGAGGTTGATCGCGACCAGCATCGCGATTGCACCGAGCAACGGCGCCAGCGGCAAGGCGATCCCCATGATCCCGCCGACGACATGGATCGTTGCAAGCTGGCCGCCGACCGCGAGCCAGCGCAGCTGGATCAGCAGCGACATGTTGCGCCGCCCGGCGTCGGCCTCCGGCAATGGTGTCGAGTTGAGGACAGGCTGGCTCATTCGTCCGCCATATTGGACCCGCGCGCCGCCGGATGCCACAGCCGCCATGCAAAAAAGGCGGCGAGCAGCGACAGCGCGAACCAGGTCAGCGCATAGACGAGATGATTGTCGGCAAAGCGCACGACGGTCAGCCCGCCGACCGGGTAGCCGCCGGGATTCGGCGAAGCATCGGCATCGACGAAATAGGGCGCGACATTGTTCAGCGCCCTCGCCTTGGCGATGGCCGCGACATCGCGCGAATACCAGCGGTCACCCGCCGGATCGTTGGTTCGCAGGAAACCGCCTTTCGGCTCGGTGACGCGCAATAGTCCGGTCACCGTCGCGATGCCCCTGACATTCCCCGCATCGCGGGTCATGGGGTCGCGCCTGTCCTTCGGCACGAAGCCGCGATTGACCAGCAGCGTGAAGGCGGGCGTTTCGAGCGGGGTCATGACCCAATATCCCGCGCCGCGCGCGGTCACCGCCTGCACCAGCGTCGCGCGGTCATGGCGGAAGCGGCCAGTAGCGCTGATCCGGCGATAGGCGTCGCCTTTCGCATCGATGCGCGGCCAGGCGCCGGGACCGGGCGCCTGGACGGGCGACGCATGGATGCGCGCATCGACCGCCGCGACCAGCTCATGCTTCCAGGCGCGGCGTTCGACCTGCCAGACGCCGAGCGCCGCCAGGCCCGCCGAGGCGACCAGCGCCGCCGCGGCCAGCGCCGCGCGGCGCGGCCGCGTCACGGCAGCTGGCTCGGATCGTGCGGCATCGGCATCATATTGGTATTGAGGTGGTGCATCACCCAGAGCGACCCCGCGAGCATGATCACGACGACGATGATGGTGAAGATCAGCGAGGTCATCGACCAGCCGCCTTCGGCCTTCGGCGTCATGTGGAGGAAATAGACCATATGGACGACGATCTGAACCGCCGCGAAGCCCATGATGATCGCCGCGGTCGCGCCGGCCGAAAAGGGCCGCTCCATGACCAGCCAGAAGGGGATGGCGGTCAGGATCACCGACAGGATGAACCCGATGGCATAATCGCGCATCGACGCGTGCGGCATCTCGATTTCGTGATGCGCGTCGGCGGCGTGGTGCGGGTCGGCGCTCATCGCAGCACTCCCATCAGATAGACAATGGTGAAGACGCCGATCCAGATGACGTCGAGGAAGTGCCAGAACATCGACAGGCACATGACGCGGCGGCGGTTCGCGGCGACCAGCCCATGCTTGCCGAGCTGGACCATCAGCGTGACCAGCCAGACGATGCCGAAGGTCACATGCAGCCCGTGCGTGCCGACGAGGGTGAAGAAGGCCGACAGGAACGCGCTGCGCTGCGGCGTCGCGCCGAGCTCGATCAGGTGGTGGAATTCATAGAGCTCGATCCCCAGGAAGCCGAGGCCGAACAGCCCGGTGATCGCGAGCCAGAGCTGTGTTCCCTTCACCCGGCCCTGCTGCATCTGGAGCACCGCAAAGCCGTAGGTGATCGACGAGAAGAGCAGCATCGCGGTGTTGAGCGCGATCAGTTTCAGGTCGAACAGGTCCTTCGGCGCCGGTCCCGCGGCATAATTGCCGCCGAGCACGGCATAGCAGGCAAAGAGGATCGCGAAGATGAGGCAGTCGCTCATCAGATAGATCCAGAAGCCCAGCATCGTGCTATGCCCTTCGGGATGCGCATGCTCGTCGAGGTCGTAGAAGCGGACGGGCTCGTCGATGGTGGTGGGGGCAGTGGTGATCGTCGTGGCGCTCATCGATCAGGCTCCGGCCGCCAGCTGGCGGGTGCGCGCGTCCTCGACCGCGACCACCGTCGCGGCGGGAATGTGGAAATCGCGCTTGTAGTTGAAAGTGTGGACGATCGCGCCGCCCACCGTGGCGACGAAGCCGAGCGCCGCGAGCCACCAGATGTGCCAGACCAGCGCGAAGCCCATCACCAGGCTGAACCCCGCAAGGATGATCCCCGCCCCGGTGTTGCCGGGCATGTGGATATCGCGGAAGCCGGTGACCGGGCGCTGGTGCCCGCGCCGCTTCATGTCGTGCCACGCGTCGAGATCGTGGATCACCGGCGTGAAGGCGAAATTATAATCGGGCGGCGGCGAACTGGTCGCCCATTCGAGCGTGCGGCCGCCCCACGGATCGCCGCTGTCGTCGGCGAGTTCCTTGCGCCGCCGGATGCTGACCCCGAACTGGACGAGCATCGCGCCGATCCCCGCCGCGATCACCAGCGCCCCGAACGCCGCGATCGCGAACCAGATTTGCAGGCTGGGATCGTCGAACACGCGCATGCGGCGGGTGACGCCCATCAGGCCGAGCACATAGAGCGGCATGAAGGCGAGCCAGAAGCCGACGACCCAGCACCAGAAGCTGATCTTGCCCCAGAAGACGTCGAGCTTGAAGCCGAAGGCCTTCGGCCACCAATAGTTGATCGCCGCGAACAGGCCGAACAGGACGCCGCCGATGATGACATTGTGGAAATGCGCGATCAGGAACAGCGAATTGTGCAGCACGAAATCGGCGGGCGGCACCGCGAGCAGCACCCCGGTCATGCCGCCGACGACGAAGGTCAGCATGAAGGCCACCGTCCACATCATCGGCAGGTCGAACCGGATGCGGCCGCGGTACATGGTGAACAGCCAGTTGAACAGCTTTGCCCCCGTCGGGATCGAGATCACCATCGTCGTGATACCGAAGAAGCTGTTGACGCTGGCGCCCGATCCCATGGTGAAGAAATGGTGCAGCCAGACGATGTACGACAGGATGGTGATGACCACCGTCGCATAGACCATCGACGTATAGCCGAAGAGCTTCTTGCCCGAGAAGGTCGAGGTGACTTCGGAGAAGACGCCGAACAAAGGCAGGATGAGGATATAGACTTCGGGGTGACCCCAGATCCAGATCAGGTTCACATACATCATCGGCGATCCGCCGAAGTCGTTGGTGAAGAAATTGGTCCCGACATAACGGTCGAGCGTCAGCAGCGCGAGCACCGCGGTCAGCACCGGAAAGGAGGCGACGATCAGGATGTTCGCGCACAGGCTGGTCCAGGTGAAGACGGGCATCTTCATCAGCCCCATGCCCGGCGCGCGCAGCTTCAGGATCGTCACGATCAGGTTGATGCCCGACAATGTCGTTCCCACGCCCGCGATCTGCAGCGACCAGATATAATAATCGACGCCGACATTGGGGCTGTAGGCGATCCCCGACAAAGGCGGATAGGCGAGCCAGCCGGTCTGCGCGAATTCGCCGATGAACAGCGACACCATGCACAGCACCGCGCCCGCGGTCGTCATCCAGAAGCTGAAATTGTTGAGGAACGGAAAGCTGACGTCGCGCGCCCCGATCTGGAGCGGGACGATATAGTTCATCAGGCCGGTGATGAACGGCATCGCGACGAAAAAGATCATGATCACGCCGTGCGCGGTGAAGACCTGGTCATAATGATGCGCGTTGAGATAGCCTTCGGATCCGTTGAACGCCCACACCTGTTGCAGGCGCATCATCACCGCGTCGGCGAAACCGCGCAGGAACATGATCAGGCCGAGGATCATGTACATGATCCCGATCCGCTTGTGGTCGACGGTGGTGAACCACTCCTTCCACAACCAGCCCCACAGCCGGTATTTGGTGATGAGGCCGAGCACCGCGAGGCCGCCGATGACGACAGCGGCAAAGGTGGCGACGAGGATCGGTTCGTGCAGCGGCAGCGCTTCGAGCGACAGGCGGCCGAGGAACGGGCCGGCTTCGGGGGCGGGATGCGGGGTCATGGTATCTCGATCCGGATCAGGACAGCGGGCGGGAAGCGGCGGCGGGCGCGTTGAGCGCGGTCTGGGCGGGCGGCGGCGGCGCGGCCGGACGCTTCAGCCCGGCGCCGGTGAGCGGCGCAAGGTCGACGGGGGTCGCGTCGGGCCTGTCGTTCGACATGATCGGCGAACTGCACAGCGCGGCGACATAACGCATGCTCCAGCGCGCGATGTCGGTGCTGCCGCGCGCCGCGAACTTGTCATAGGACAGGTCGCGGACATTGCCGATGCCCGCGATGCCGGCGCCGCCGGCGGCGTCGATCGACATCATGTCGTGCATGCACATCTTGCCGGGTTCGACGCACATATTGACCACCGCGTCGAACAGTTGCGGCTCGACCGCGGCGAAGCGGCGCACCGGTTCCTTCTCGCTCGGCTTTTCAAGCTGCAGATAGGCGAGGCGGTCGAGATCGCCGCCCGGCGCGCGCTTTGCCTCGGCCACCCATTGTTCGAACCCGGCCTGCGACATGCTTTTCACCGCAAAACGCATGTTGGAAAAGCCCGCGCCCGAATAATTGGCGGAAAAGCCGGTAAAGCTGCCGGTTTCGTTGAACACGCCGTGCAGCTTCGTTTCCATCCCCGGCATGGCGTAGATCTGCCCGGCGAGCGCCGGGATATAGAAGCTGTTCATCACCGAAGAGGAGGAAATGCGAAAGCGCAGCGGGCGGTCGACCGGAACGACCAGTTCATTGACCGCGGCGACGCCCTGTTCGGGATAGATGAACAGCCATTTCCAGTCGAGCGCGACGACCTGGACGTCGAGCGGCCTGGCCTCGGCCGCGACCGCCTGCCCCGGCGCGGTGCGCGCGAGCGGGCGGTAGGGGTCGAGCAGGTGCGTCGCGACCCAGGTCACCGCGCCCAGGCAGATGATGATCAGCAACGGCGCCGCCCAGATGACCAGTTCGAGCTGGGTCGAATGGTCCCAGTCGGGCTTGTAGGTCGCCTGCTTGTTCGCGGCGCGATAACGCCAGGCGAAAAAGATCGTCAGCGCCATGACCGGCACGATGATCAGCAGCATCAGCACGGTCGAGATGACGATCAGATCGCCCTGCTGGCGCGCGACGTCGCCAGCGGGATCGAGCACGACCATGCCGCATCCCGACAGCATCGGCAGCAGGACAAGCGGCGTCAGGCGCCGGAATCGAGGGAGAAGCGTTGCCATATCCGCGCGACTAGGCGCGCTTTGCTGCACAGCACATAGGACATTTTGTCCAATCCCCCCGCCGCGATCGATGAAGCAAAGGCGAAGTCATGAAGGGGGCGCTTGCCCTTGAACCCCGAATCGCGTTGCCGGCCCGCATATTGTATGGCAGCGCCCGATGCAGGACCGCGTACCCATGTCTGCCGAGACCGCACCCACCACCCAGGCCGAACGCGATGCGCGGGCGCTGAACGACGACGGGCATCGCATCGCCCCCGCCGAAATCGCGATCGGCGTGATCATCGGCCGGACGTCGGAATTCTTCGACTTCTTTGTCTATGCGATCGCATCGGTGCTGGTGTTTCCGAAGCTGGTGTTCCCGCACATGGACCCGCTTCAGGGCACTTTATGGTCGTTCGCCATCTTCGCCCTTGCCTTTGCCGCGCGTCCGGTCGGCACGATCATCTTTACCGCCGTCGACCGCGCCTATGGCCGCGGCGCGAAGCTGACCATCGCGCTGTTCCTGCTCGGCGGCTCGACCGCGGCGATCGCCTTCCTGCCCGGATATGAAAGCATCGGCATCGCCTCGGCGCTCCTCCTCGCGCTGTTCCGCATGGGCCAGGGCGTCGCGCTCGGCGGCTCGTGGGACGGGCTGGCCTCGCTGCTCGCGATCAACGCGCCGCAGGGCAAGCGCGGCTGGTATGCGATGATCCCGCAGCTTGGCGCCCCGCTCGGGCTGATCGTCGCCAGCCTGCTGTTCATGTTCCTGATTTCGGCGCTGCCGGCGCAGGACTTCCTCGCCTGGGGCTGGCGCTATCCCTTCTTCGTCGCCTTTGCGATCAACGTCGTCGCGCTGTTCGCGCGGCTGCGTATCGTCGTGACCCCCGAATATGCCGAGCTGTTCGAGGACAAGGCGCTCGAACCCGCGCCGCTGCTCGAAACGATCCGTTCGGACTGGAAAGTGATCGCCGCCGGCGCCTTCGCGCCGCTCGCCAGCTTCGCGATGTTCCACATGGTCACCGTCTATCCGCTGTCGTGGGTCTTCCTGTTCACCGACGAGACCCCGGTGCGCTTCCTGATGATCGAGGCGGTTGCCGCCGTCGTCGGTATCCTCTCGATCATCGCCTCGGGCTATCTGGCCGACCGGGTTGGCCGCCGCACCGTGCTGGGCGCGACTGCGGCCGCGATCGCGGCGTTCAGCGGCTTTGCGCCGCAGCTGCTCGGCGCGGGCGAGGCCGGCGAAGCGGCGTTCATGATCCTGGGGTTCGCGCTGCTTGGCCTGTCGTTCGGCCAGTCGTCGGGCGCGCTGTCATCGAACTTCCAGCCGCGTCACCGCTATACGGGCTCGGCTTTCACGTCCGACCTTGCCTGGCTGTTCGGGGCGGGTTTCGCGCCGCTGGTGGCGCTGTGGCTGTCGAGCCAGTTCGGCCTGATCGCCGCCGGTGCCTATCTGCTGTCGGGCGCGATCGGTACGCTCGTCGCGCTCTGGCTCAACCGCGAACTGGCGCGCACGATCGGCTGACGGTGACGCGATGCACGCTCGCGGCTACGGCTTCCGATAGCGGCTCGGCGGCACCCCGAGCACGCGTTTGAACATCGTCGAAAAATTGCCCGGCCCATCATAGCCGAGGTCGTAGGCAACCGATGTTACCGCCTCCCCCGCCGCCAGTTTCGGCAAGGCCACCGACAGGCACGCCTGCTGGCGCCACGCCGCAAAGCTCATGCCGGTTTCCCGCCGGAACAGGCGGGTGAAGCTGCGCCGGTTCATGACCATTGCGTCGGCCCATTCGTCGATCGAGGCGGCAGCATTCGGCTGTTTCAGAAAGGCGTGACAATGTTCCGCCAGCGCCGGGTGCGACGGGAATGGCACTGCCAGCGGGATGAGCGGCGCATCGTCGATCTCCGCCATCAACAGGCGCATGACCAGCCCATCGCGGCCTGACACGTCATATTCGGGCGCCACGTCGGCGGCGGCGCGGAGCAATTGGCGCAGCAGCGATGACACCCCGACGACCTGGCATTGGTCGCCCCGCCCCGCGCACTCACCCGGTTCGATCAGGACGCTGCGGGTTTGCACCGCGCCGACCATGCGGACCGAATGCGGCGTCCCGGCCGGAATCCACACGGCGCGCTCGGTCGGGGCGACCCATGCCCCATTGGGCGTATTCACCGCCATCACGCCGGTCGCGGCATACAGAAACTGGCTGCGACGGTGGCGGTGTTCGGCCAGCTCGTAGGAATCGGGATAATCGTGCCCGATCGCGATGAGCGGGCGCGCCACATGATCATTCTCGTCGGGATGAAATTGCATCATGTCCCATTCGCAGAAATGATTGGCTCATACAACAAAGCGGGAAAGAGATGGGGTTGTTAGTGGCGCCGGACAAATTCGAAAGCACCCGCCATGACCGACACGACCGCCACCCCCTCAATCGTCCCGAACATCATGCCCGCCGCGCCCCGGCAGGATGGACCCAAGCTGGTCGTGCAGATCGTCGGGGCGGTCGCATTCGCCCACTTGCTAAACGATCTGATTCAGGCCGTGCTTCCCGCCATCTATCCGATGCTCAAGGAAAAATATCATCTGAGCTTCGGGCAGATCGGCTGGATCGCCCTGATCTATCAGTTCACCGCCTCGCTGCTCCAGCCATGGGTGGGCCTTTACACCGACAAGCGGCCGCTGCCCTATCTGCTGCCGATCGGCATGTTCGCCACATTGATCGGCGTCGGCGGGCTGGCCATGGCGGGAAGCTATCCGGCCCTGATCCTCGCAGCGGCGGTCATCGGCGTCGGCTCGGCAACCTTCCATCCCGAAGCTTCGCGGGTCGCGCGCATGGCGTCGGGGGGACGCTTCGGCACCGCCCAGTCAGCCTTCCAGGTCGGCGGCAACACCGGCTCCGCCCTTGGTCCGGTGGTGGCGTCGGCGATCATCCTGCCGTTCGGGCAGACCGCGGTCGGCTGGCTCGCCTTTGCCGCCATCGCGGCGATCTGGGTGCTGTTCGCCGTCACCCGGTGGCGGATAAGGGCCGCCGGCACCCCGGCCGTCGCCGCGATTGCGTCGCAAGCCTCTCCGCACAGCCGGCGGGACATCATTCGGGCGCTGTCGGCGATCGGCGTCCTGATGTTCGCGAAGTTCATCTATATCGGCGCGTTCACCAACTATTTCACCTTCTACCTCATCGAACGCTTCGACCTGACCGCACGCGAATCCCAATTCTATCTTTTCTGCTTCCTCGCCGCGGTGGCGGCCGGAACCTTTGCCGGCGGCCCCGTCGGGGATCGTATCGGCCGCAAGGCGGTCATCTGGGTGTCGTTCCTGGGGGTTGCGCCATTCGCGATGATCCTGCCGCACGCCAACCTGTTCTGGACCGCAATCTTCGCGATTTCGATCGGCCTGATCATGTCGTCGGCCTTTGCCGCGCTCGTCGTTTATGCGCAGGAAATCGTGCCGGGCCGCGTTGGCCTGGTATCGGGACTGATGTTCGGCCTGATGTTCGGGATCAGCGGGATCGGCGCCGCGGCGCTTGGCCAGCTGGCCGATATCCATGGCATCGTCTGGGTCTATAAATTCTGCGCCTACCTGCCCCTTCTCGGCATTGCGACGATCATGCTTCCCGGCTCCGAGAAGGAGCAGCGAACGGGTTGACCGTGCGGTATGAAGCTTCCCCCACCATCAGCCCGCGACGAAGATTTTTCCGGGATTGAATATTCCGCGCGGGTCGAGGGTGCGCTTTATCTGGCGCATGACATCGACGCTGTCGCCGAGTTCATCCACCAGTGCATCCTGCTTGCCCAGTCCGACGCCATGTTCGCCGGTGCAGGTTCCGTCCATGGCCAATGCCCGGGCGATCAGGCGGGCGTTTATGTCGCCTGCCTCTGCCATTTCATGCGGCGCGGCGGGATCGAGCGAAAAGATGACATGGAAATTTCCATCGCCGACATGGCCGAGGATGGCGGCGGGAATGGACGCCGCTTCCAGATCGCGCTTCGTGTCCGCGATGCATTCCGGGAGCCGGCTGATCGGCACGCACACGTCGGTCGACCAGCCGACCGCGCCAGGACGCAGGTTGACCGCCGCATAATAGGCTTCGTGCCGCGCCTTCCACAGCCTTGCCCGTTCCTCGGGAAGGTTGGACCATTGGAAACCGCCGCCACCGTTTCCGCCGGCGAGTTCCTTTACCGTCGCGACCTGTTCCGCAACGGCCGTTTGCGATCCGTGAAACTCGAAGAACAAGGTCGTCTTTTCGGGATAGTCGAGCTTCGCCCAGCGGTTGACCGCCCCCATTGCGACATCGTCGAGTATTTCGGCGCGGGCCAGCGGTATCCCGCACTGGATCGCCTGGATCACGGTCGCCGCCGCGCCTTCGAGGGTTTCGAAGCTGCAGATTGCCGATGAGATCACCTCGGGGATCGGGTGGAGGCGCAAGGTCACCTCGGTGATGATGCCGAGCGTGCCTTCGGCGCCCACGAACAGGTGCGTGAGGTCGTAACCGGCAGCGGATTTGCGGGCGCGGCGGGCGGTGCGAATTTCCCGGCCGTCGGCGGTGACGACGCGCAGCCCGAGCACGGCTTCGCGCATCGTGCCGTATCGGACCGCGTTGGTCCCCGAAGCGCGGGTCGACGCCATACCGCCGATCGTCGCGTCGGCCCCCGGGTCGACGGGAAAGAACAGACCCTGATCACGTAGATGGTTGTTGAGCGCATTCCGCGTCACGCCGGGTTCGGCGACGACGTCGAAATCCTCCGCATTGACGGCGAGGATGCGGTTCATCCGGCTCATGTCGAGCGATATGCCGCCATATAGCGGTATCGCATTGCCCTCCATCGAGGTTCCGGCGCCATATGCCGTCAGCTTGACATCATGGGCCGAACAGAGCCGGACGACGAAAACCACGTCCTCGCTGTTCTCGGCGAAGACGACCGCATCCGGCAGCGCCGCAGCATGATGCGCCTCGCTCTGGCCGTGCTGCGACCGGATCGCCTCCGAATAGCTGACGCGATCGCCGAAATGCTCGTCGAGTGCCACCCTCGCCTGCGCGGGCAGATCGCGCGCCGAAATTACGTCCAAAGCACTCATCTTCCCATTTTCCCTAGAGACGGTTTTTCACGATCTCGCCGGCACGCATGATCAGATCGAGCTTGCGACCGTCCGCGGCAAGCAATCCGATATCCTTCAGCGGATCGCCGTCGACGACGATGAGGTCGGCATGGGCGCCGGGCCGCACGCAACCGAGCTTGCCGTCCTGCATCAGGATCTCGGCGCCGACCGAGGTCGCCTGGCGCAGCATTTCGAGCGGGGTGAACACCGCGCGGCGAAACTCGAACTCGCGGCACTGCTGGTCGTAGGTCGAGCCGAGCAGATCGGTGCCGAAGCCCATCTTCACCCCGGCGTCGCGCATATGCTGAAGCCCTTCGATTGCCGCATCGGCCGCGACCTTGAGCTTGGCCATGCTGTCCGGCGTCATGCCGAGCGCGCCGCCGACCTCCATGCTGACGAAGATCACCGACATCGTCGGCACGACGAAGGCGCCGCGTTCGGCCACGAACCGCGCCGTCTCCGCATCGATGAGCGTTGCGTGCTCGATGCAGCGGACGCCGAACTCGATCGAGCGGCGGATCGCACCGACCGGATGGCAATGCGCCGAGACATAAGTCCGCCGCTCGATGCATTCGTTGACGATCGCCCGGGTCTCGTCCTCGCGGAACTGGTTCATCCACATCGGATCGCTCGGCGACATCACGCCGCCCGAGGCGACGATCTTGATGCAATGCGCGCCGCGGCGCAGCTCCTCGCGCGCCGCCTTGATGCACGCGTCGACGCCGTCGACCACGACGCCGCCCCAGTTCATCGAGCCGCATGAGCAATAGCCATGGGTATGGTGTTGCTCGTTCGGCGTCCGGTAATCGACGTGCCCGCCGGTCATCGACAGGACCTTGCCCGCGTAGAAGAAGCGCGGCGCCCGGATCAGCCCGTCCTCGATGGCGGCGGCCAGCGGATAATCGCCGCCGCCGATGTCGCGGACGGTGGTAAAGCCGCAGTCGAGCGCATGCCCGAGCTTGTGGATGGCATGCGCGGTCCGGTAGGGGGCATCGCGGCTGTCGACGAGCTTTGCGTTCAGATCCGAAAAATAGGCATGGATGTGAAGATCGATCAGCCCGGGCATCAAGGTCTTGCCGGCGACGTCGATCCGCTGCGCCCCGGCCGCCTCGATCGGGCGGTCGGACACTTCGCGGATGACGCCGTCCTCGACCAGCACCGACATGCCCTCGGCGCAGTCCGCCAAATGACCATCGAATATTCGCGCATTTTCAAGGATGACGTTGGTCATATTTTCCTCACCGATATTGTTTCGCTGCCCTGCTACCCGCGCCGGTAGCAGGCGCGCAGGAAGCTGAACCAAGCCGGCACGCCGCCGCTCAAATGGCTTTCCAGCGGGATGATTTCGGTCGAGACCTCAAGCCCGGACAACGGATGCTGCGAGGTCTCGCCGAGCAGCTGGGCGGTGCCGCGGGCCAGGAGCCACTGATAGATGCCTGGTTCGGCCAGTTCGCGCGCGCCGAGCGTGATATGCAGCCGGCGGCCCGAATAATCGCGCCCCGAGGCGACCGCTTCCCGGTAAAGATCGAAAATCCGGCTTTCTTCGCCGACGATACCCGGGCTGCTGGCGCCGATACGCTTGAACAGCTCCGATCGCTTGATCGCGACATAGGCTGCGAACAAGCCGCCGTAGGACACCCCCCAGAGACCGACATTGTCGGCGTCGATGCGAAAGGCTTTCGCCAGTTGCGGGTGCAACTCCTGCTCCAGAAAGCCGAGAAACTTGTCCGCCGCCGGGTTGGCGAACATCTCAAGATAGCGATCGCCCTCCCCCTGCTCCAGAAGCCCGGCCTGCACCGTCAATTCGACCGCTTGTGTCATGAGCTCGGGAACCGGCTCTCCCGGCGGGAGCAGGTCGCGAACGCGCAGCCAGGGCCATGCATGGCTTTCCTGCACGCCATAGCCGACGGATACGAGGATGAAGGGAATTTGCGGCGACATATTGTCGCTCTGCCCCGGCTGGTGCAGGGGCGCCGTTGTCGGAAAGAACAGATTGCCGTCGACCTGATAGACGACCGGATAGGCCTGTGCCGGGTCGGCGTCATATTGCGCCGGCGGCGTGACCCAGGCCGAAAAACGCGCGCCGGCGATTTTCGAATCGATCTCGAAATATCGGGTGGCGGGGAAAAGGGCGCCGAACGACGGCGTCGCCTCGGTCAAATCGAAGGGCTGGTTCGTCGCCGATCCGATGCGGCCGTCCGCTTCCCTGGCGGCAGCGCTCGCAGGCGCGATGGCGGCCACGGCAGCTTCCGTGACGAGGTCGCTACCGATCGGCGGGGCCGTTGGACGGTCTATAGGCGTGGTCATCCGAAATCCTTTTATATGTTTGTGCGGCGAAAACGGCGCTGACCCGGGACCGCCCGGCGGCCCGGGTGAGCATGGGCGGCCAAGGGCGTCTAAAATTTGCTACTCACCGAAACCGTGAAGCTGCGCGGCCGCATCAGATAGGAGGATGCGGGCGCGCCGGGCAGGTAGTTCGCGATTCCCTTGCGATCGGTGATATTCTCGGCGCGCAGCTGCAGCTGATAGTTGCGGTAGCTGAGCCCCGCGCGCAGATCGAAGGTGGTGCGCCCCGGCAGGCGCATGTTGGGATCGGAGATACTGCCCGGGAAGGAGGTGAAGCGGCGCGACTGGTAGCGGAATGTCGCGCCGAGCTGGCCCTGGAGATCGCCGCCAAGCGGGATCAGCTGGTCGAGGGTGGCGGACGCCGTCCAGGGCGACGTCTGGGGAATGGGGTCGCCCGCGACCGCGCCGATATAGGCGGTCACCCCGGGATCGACTTCGGCCAGCCGCGAATTGGTATAGCCGAGATTGGCGGTGGCGGTCAGCAGCTCCGTCGGCCGCGCGGCCAGCTGTATCTCGAAGCCGTCGACCTTGGCCTTGCCGGCATTGGCCAGAAGCTGCGAACTGTTGAAAATGGTGTAGAGCTGGATGTCGTTCCAGTCGATGCGGTAGACCGAGGCTTCGAGGCTGAGTTTCCGGTCGAGAAAATCGCCCTTCAGTCCGACTTCATAGTTCCAGACCGTGTCGGGATTGATCCGGGTCTGGGCGCCGGGGGGCACGATCGCGGCGACCTGCGGGCCGCCCGGGCGATAGCCGCTCGCCGCGCGGGCGAAGAAGCTGAGGGTCGGGGTCGCCCGCCAGCGCAGCGTCGCGAGATAGGTGAGCTGGTCGTGGCTCGAGTGGACGGGCGGAAGCGCGACCGGACCGCCCAGGAACGCCGTATAATATACGCCGCCATAGGAGGCATTGAAGTCCTCCGTGCTATGCGCGAAACGCAGCCCGCCGGTGACATCGAGATTATCCGTCAGATAGACGGTCAGATTGCCGAAGGCGGACAGCTCTTCATACGTATCGTTGATCGGCGTCGTGATGATCGTGCCCAGCGGTCCGGGCAGCCGGGCATTGGTCGCCATGTCGCGCGCGATGACATCGGTCGGCGATGCGACGCGTTCATGCGTGTAGAAGCCGCCCGCGACGAACTCGATACCGCCCAGCCGCCGCGACACGAACCGCAGCTCTGCGGTCTTCTTGACTGCCGGGATCGTCGATACGACGGCAACGCCGGTGTTCGCCGGATAGACATAACCGACCGAGGCGAACACGGGAAAAAAGGGCGCATAGGTCGAGGTCAGGTCGACCTCGGTCTGCAACTTGCTCTCGAGATAGGCGCCGGTGGCGATGATCTGGCCCAGGTCGGTGTCGTACCGGCCGGTGACCGAGGCCAGCCGGTAGCGCACCTGCGTCGGGGCGTCGAAGAAATTGCTATGTTTGCGTTCGCCGTAGAGCGGGGTCAGGGTGCCGGCGACGCTGGTTTCGAGCGCGGGGCCGCGCGTGTCGATGTCCTGCAACTGGCCGACAAGATCGAAGGTCAATCGATCGGTGGGCGTCCAGCGGAGCGCCAGGCGCCCGCCCTTGAACCGGCTGCGATTGACGTTGTCGGTACCGGTGCCGATATTGTCGGCAAAGCCCGGCGCTTCGCGGTAGAAGCCCGTGGCGCGGAGGGCGAGACGGTCGGTCACCAGCGGCAGGTTGAGCGTGGCGCTGGCCGAAAAACCGGCCCCGCCGCCGTCGATCGCGGTCATCTCGGCCCGGGCGCTGCCCGAAAACCCGGAGGCATCGGGGCTCTTCGATACGAGCCGGATGACACCGCCAAGGCTGGAAGCGCCGTAAAGCGTCCCCTGCGGACCTTTAAGCACCTCGATCCGCTCGATATCGGTCAGCTCGGGATCGGGCGCGATGAAGGCGCCGCCGCCGTTGGCCGAGCTCGCGGTGAACGGGACGTCATCGATATAATAGACCGTCGTCGCCGATTGCTGGAGGCTGCCGGTGGTCAGGCCGCGGATGAAGATCTTGCCATAGCCGGGACTGCCGCTGTCCTGAATGGCCAGCCCGGGCGTCAGCGTTGCATAATCGCGGACCGACTGGACACCCAGATTGGCGAGCGTGTCGCCGCCGAGCACGGTGATCGCCGACGGCACATCGCGCAGCTTCTGCTCGCGCTTGCTCGCGGTCACCACGATTTCGCCCGTGCTCGCCTCGACGGAATCCGTGTCCGGGGATGCCGCCGTCTGCGCCGCCGCACCCGTCGCCATGACGCATAAGCCCAGCAAGCTCGCCGAGGTAAGTCCGATCGATTTGGTCCCTGTCCGCATAGGCTTCATCCCCCAACGTTCATCAGCACTGTTCCCGTGCCAGCATTCACAATTCGCTCCTGACCGGCTTTCACTGGCGCAGCGGCGATGCGTTGAAGGGCAAGCTAATCGATGACCGGCCGCCTGGCTTTTCCGAACCGCCAAAAGAGCATCGCGCGCCGCCAGATCGCGCGCGATCGCCGCGAAAACCGACCAGCGGCTATGAGGCGACGGGATGTACGCCTTGACGCGGGCGGCCAAGGTGCACAAGCTTCCGCCATGACCGGCACTACCGACAGCGACGTCCGGACGGGTTCCCATGTGGCTCCGATGCGGCGTTTTCCGCCTCCGGCGAAAGACGCCGTGCAGAACTCTGTGCGATATGCCGTCGCGGATTACGCCATCGACCGGATCGAATATCCCGGTCATTTGATCGAGACGTTCGAACCGCTGAGCGACAGTCACTACCGCTGGCAAATGAAAGAGGCCTTCGGGAGCGGCCGCTATGAATTCTGCGGCCTGACCGACGGGTTTTTCGTCACCTTTGCGGAGACCGAATATGCGACGCCGCAGTCGTCCTATTTCAACGCGCCCGACAGCCTGCTGATCTACCTCGCCAGCAATGGCGACGGCGAATATGTGCCCTTTGCCGGGGAGCCGCTCAGCTTCGAGGCGCCAAGCACCGTCCTCGTCATCGAGCCGGCGCACCAACCTCCTGCCGAGGTCACGCTCGCGGGCGTCGCGCGCTATATCTACATCGTCGTGCATCGCGAAGTGCTCAAGACGCTGTATGCCGGGAGCGCGCACGAACTGCCGGCCCTGCTGCAAGCTTTCCTCGACGGCGACCTGCAACGGACGTCAGGACGCGCCTTGCCGCTCAGCGCCGCCATGCTGCGCTGTCTTGAGGATGTCCAGACCTGCCCTCTCGACGGCCGCCGCCGCCGCATCTTCCTGCAATCGAAAGCGCTCGAGATCGTCTGCCAGGCGCTCGAGGCGTTCGACCAGAGCGAGTGTTTTCAGTCGCCCGAAACCACCAAGCTGACCGCCCGCGGGGTGGTGAAAGCGCAGCGGTTTCTGGAAGCGAATTATGTCACGCCGCCGTCGCTCGAAGAACTTGCGGCCGAAGTGGGGCTAAGCCGCAGCGCGCTTTGCACCGGCTTCCGTCAAATCCTGGGCCAGTCGGTTTTCGACTATGTTCAGGATCTGCGCATGCAGCGGGCGCTCGCACTGCTGAGCGAGGGTGACGATCCCATTACCCAGATTGCCTATGCCGTCGGTTATAACCGTTCGTCGAGCTTCGCGGTCGCGGTGCATCGCCATTTCGGCACGACGCCGTCCAAGCTCCGCCGACGCGGCGAACTCACGCCGTCTCTCCGGCATCGACGTCGAACGTAACGCCCTGTGCGAGCGGCAGGGTCCGGCCATAGTTGATGGCGTTGGTCTGGCGCCGCATATAGGCTTTCCAGCTGTCCGAGCCGCTTTCGCGCCCGCCGCCGGTTTCCTTCTCGCCGCCGAAAGCGCCGCCGATCTCGGCGCCCGATGTGCCCATGTTGACGTTGGCGATGCCGCAATCCGATCCGCCGGCAGACAGGAAATGTTCCACCTCGCGCATGTCGGTGGCGAAGATCGACGAAGACAGGCCTTGCGGCACATCGTTCTGCAGCGCGACCGCTTCGTCGAACGTGCGATATTTGAGGACGTAGAGGATCGGCGCGAACACTTCCTCGCGGACGCATGCTGCCTGTTCGGGCATTTCGATAAGGGCGGGCCGCGCGTAGAAGGAGGCGTTTCCGTTGACATCAACGCGGCCCCCGCCATGGACCCTGCCGCCGGCCGCGCGCGCCGCGTCGAGCGCGCGCTCCATCGCCGCGAACGCCTCGCCGTCGATCAGGGGTCCGACGAGCGTCCCGGGCGCGAGCGGGTCGCCGATGACGATGTTGCGGTAGACATGCGCCAGCTTCGGGACCAGATTGTCATAAATCTCTTCATGAACGATCAGGCGGCGCAAGGTCGTGCAGCGCTGGCCGGCGGTGCCCATCGCACCGAATGCGACGGCACGCAGCGTCAGATCGAGATCCGCCGACGGCGTCACGATCGATGCGTTATTGCCGCCAAGCTCGAGGATCGATTTGCCGAACCGCCGCGCGACGCGTTCGCCGACGGTACGGCCCATGCGCGTCGAACCCGTCGCCGAAACCAGGGGTAAGCGTGCATCGTCGACGAGCAATTCGCCGAGTTCGCGGCCGCCGACAATCAGGCCGGCCAGCCCCGCTGGTGCATCCGGGCCAAAATTGCCGAGCGCGCGCGCCACGATAGCCTGGACTGCAATGGCGGTCAGCGGCGCCTTTTCGGAAGGCTTCCACACCACACTATCGCCGCAGACGAGCGCGAGCGCGGCGTTCCAGCTCCAGACCGCGACCGGGAAATTGAACGCCGAGATGATCCCGACCGGTCCGAGCGGGTGCCATTGCTCGGTCAAACGGTGTTCGACGCGTTCGGACGGAATGCAAAAACCGTAAAGCTGGCGCGAGAGGCCGACGGCGAAGTCGCAGATGTCGATCATCTCCTGTACTTCGCCAAGTCCTTCGGACAATGATTTGCCGACTTCGAGCGACACCAGCCGGCCAAGATCCTGCTTCGATCGCCGTAATTCCTCGCCGAGCAGGCGGACGAACTCGCCGCGCCGCGGTGCGGGCACGTTACGCCACGCCAGAAAGGCCTGGGCGGCGGCGGCGATGGCGACTTCCGCCTCGGCCGCTGTCGTCTCGCGCACGGCGGCGATGACCTCGCCCGTGATCGGAGAACGGACGGTCAGGCTGCCGCCCGCAAGCCCGGCTGGATCGACCCCGATATTGGCGAGAATATGACGGGTTTCGGCGGCGAGCGTGTTGGTCATTGCTTCATCCTCAAGTTGCAGTTCAAAATCGGGAGCCGGACAAATGCGCGAGTTGTGCGCCCGCTTCATAAAAGGCGGAGCGCGCCGAGCGGAACCGCGCATCGCGCCGCTCCGTCAACGGTAGCGACAGGTCCTCGATCGCGAGTTGCCCCGAAGCGAGGCGAGCCAGGTCGCGGCCGAAACTTGTGCCGGGCGCAATGCCGCGCCCGTTGAAACCGCTGATCGAGACCATATTGCGGCCGTGCCTGTGCAGGCGCGGCATCGCATTGTCGGTCATTCCGATCATGCCGTACCAGCCATGTTCGAAGTCGACGGCGCCGAGCCCCGGAAACAGCCGCTTGAGCTCGCGCTTGCCCCAGTCGGCGTGAATGCGCCGGCCTCCCCTCCGCAACGCGCCGACGCTTCCGAAGACCAGGCGGCCGCGCGCATCGAGCCGAAACGACGACAGGATCGATTTCGTGTCCCAGGCGCCGTGCCCGCCGGGCAGGATCTCCGACAACTGGCCCTCGCTCAGCGGCCGCGTCGCGAGGTTGAAATAGGGCAGCATGACCTGCTCGCGCTGCAAGCCCGCACATGCCGGGTCCGAATAGGCCGGGTCCGAATAGGCGTCGGTAGCAAGGATCACCCACGGCGCGATGACGCTGCCGCCTGGCGTCGTCACTTTCCACGCCGCCCCCATGTCTGAAAAATCGATCACCGGAGACTGGGTGTGAACGCGCGCGCCCGCGCGCATCGCGTGGTCGGCAAGGCCGCGGACATAGGCGAGCGGCTGGATCGTTCCCGCCCGGCGATCGAGCAGGGCTCCCGTATAGGCCCGGCTGCCGATCAGGCGCCCGGCGCCTGCCGCGTTCAGTAATTCCACGTCGGCGGCGCGCGCTTTCCACTGTCGCGCACGCTCCGATATCTCGGCAAGGCCGCGCGTTCCGACAGCACAATGAAGTGTCCCCCGAGGCGTCGCTTCACAATCGATTCCAAGGCGCTCGACCAGATCGAAAACGAGACGCGGGGCATCTCCAAGCTGGGTGAGCAACCGCCCGCCATATCGGTCGCCGAGGCATGCCAAAAGATCGTCGGGCATGACCCAAAGCCCGGCATTGACCAGCCCGACATTGCGTCCCGACCCGCCGAAGCCGATGTCCCGGGCTTCGAGCAAAACCGCAAAGACACCGGCGCTCGCCAGATGATAGGCGGCCGAGCAGCCGGTAAAGCCGCCGCCCACGATCGCGACGTCGGCGATGATGTCGGACGAGAGCGAAGCGGTCGGGGGCGCGGGCGGCGCCGAGGCACCCCATAAGCCATGGCTGAGCGAATAGCCGACCATCTGCTGCGCCCCTCTCCTGTCCCACCGCGATCAAGCCGGTTCATGCGACACTGGAATTATCGCTTGACCATATGCCCTGATCAAACGAGCATTCCGGGACATCCTGTTCTGAAATGGAATGACCATGATCCCCCGGCGTTTCCTGCCACCGACCGCCCTCCTTTATGCGTTCGAGGCGGCAGCCCGGACGCAGAGCTTCACCCTCGCGGCGCGCGAGCTCTCGCTCACCCAAAGTGCCGTCAGCCGGCAGATCCGGGCATTGGAGGAGATGTTGGGGGCGCCGCTTTTCCAGCGCGAGAAGCAGAAGGTCTATCTCACGCTTTCCGGCAAGGCCTATGCGCGCGAAATCCGCGATGCGTTGAACCGGATTTCGAATGCGACACTAGGCTTCAGGGCCAATCCCGATGGCGGTTCGCTGCATATCGCGGTGCTGCCGCTGTTCGGCGCACGCTGGCTCACGCCGCGCCTGCCCCGGTTTCTGTCGGGGCAGCCCGAGATCCGCATCAATTTGACGACGCGAGCAGCCCCCTTCGACTTCCGTTTCGACACCGTCGATGCGGCGATCCATTTCGGCCCGCCCGAATGGCCGGGCGCCAGGCTGGATTTCCTGATGAACGAGCAGCTCGTGCCGCTTTGCAGCCGCCAATTGAGGGATGAATTGGCGTGCGAGGGGCCGGCCGACCTCGTGGCCGCCCCCCTTCTCCATCTCGTCTCGCGTCCCGACGCATGGGAGCGCTGGTTTGCCGCGATGGGAGTCGATCCGGGCGAAGTGCATGGCATGCTCTTCGACCAGTTCCTTCTCCTCGTCGAGGCCGCACGCGCAGGCCTCGGCATTGCGCTCCTCCCCGAAAGCCTGATCGGGCGCGAGCTGGACCGCGGCGAACTCGTCATGCCCGTCGATCGTCGCTACGAAAGCCCGGAAGCCTATTATCTCGCGTGGCCCGACACCCATGATGATCACCCGCCGCTGGAGCTTTTCCGGACATGGATCCTGCGGGAAATGCGTGGAGCCCAACCCTGCTCGAACGATTGAATTTGCCGCGTTCCGGCCGTTTGCAGACTGTCCGCTCCCGGGCGCGCATATTGAATTGCCGGCATTCGGGGCCGATTTGCTGCTCAACCGCGCGATGCGAACAGGCAGGCATGGTGCTTGCGCAGCTCGGCCTTCTGGACTTTCCCCATCGTATTCTTCGGGAGCTCATCGGTGAACAGGACCATCCGGGGCTGCTTGAACCGGGCAAGCTTGTCGCGCAGCGCATCGGAAATCGCCGCGGCATCGGCAAATGCGGCGTCGCGCGGGACGATCACCGCCACGACCGCCTCCCCCAGATCAGGATGCGGAAGGCCGATCACCGCCACCTCTCGTACGGCTGGCAGTGCTCCGATCACATCCTCGACCTCCGCAGGGTAAATGTTGAGTCCACCCGCAATAATGAGATCCTTTTCGCGTCCGACGATGGAAATATATCCGTTTTGATCGATGCGCCCCATATCGCCGGATATGAAAAACCCGTCGCGAAACTCGGCCGCGGTCTTCTCGGGAAGACGCCAATAGCCCTTGAACACATTGGGCCCGCGAATCTCGATGACTCCGACCTCCCCCTGCGGCAGAACGCGGCCCGTCGCGGAGTCCGCAATACGGATTTCGACCCCCGGCAGCGGCAGCCCTACGGTCCCCGGAATCCGTTCGCCGTCGTAGGGGTTGGATATATTCATATTCGTTTCGGTCATGCCGTAGCGCTCGAGGATGGCATGACCGGTCCGCGCCTCGAACTCACGATGGACATCGGGCGCCAGGGGAGCGGACCCCGATATGAACAGCCGCATGTGGGAAACCAGTTCGCGACCGAACCCCGCCTCGCCGAGCAGGCGGATATAGAAGGTAGGAACGCCCATCATGACGGTGGCGCGCGGGAGCGTTGCCATGACCTCGCCGACCTCGAATCGCGGAAGAAGGATCATCGATCCGCCGCACGCCAGCATGACGTTCGTTGCCACGAACAGCCCATGGGTGTGGAAAATCGGCAGCGCGTGCAATAGCACATCGTCCGCGGCAAAGCGCCAGATGTCCCGCAGCGCAAAGGCGTTCGATGCAAGGTTGCCGTGGCTCAGCATCGCGCCCTTCGACCGCCCCGTCGTGCCCGATGTGTAGAGAATCGCGGCGAGATCATTGTCATCTCTCGCCACGGTCGCGAAGACGGGTGAAGCCCTTCGTGCCAGTTCGGCAAGCGTGCCGTCGCCTGCCGCATCGAGCGTCTCCACCTTCATGCTCCCAGCGGCCGGCAGCGCGCTGATCACGCTGGCCGCCGCCGGGTCGCAGACGAGAAGCGCCGGCTCGGCATCGCCGACGAAATATTCGAGTTCACCCGCAGTATATGCGGTATTGAGCGGCAGGAAGACGGCCCCCAGCCGCAAACAGCCGAGATACAGCAGCAACATTTCGGCGCTCTTTTCGACCTGTACCGCGACGCGATCCCCGATACCGACCCCCAGTTCGCGGAGCGCGTTGGCGTAGCGCGCCGATTCCGCCTCGACGCCGCCATAGCTCAGCGAGCGACTGTCGGCGAGCCAGGCGAAGACACGGCCACGATTCGCCGGAAATTCCGCCGCGAGGCGGCTGTAGAGGTTGCTCATTCCTGTCGTTCCATCATCTTCCCATAATCGGGTTCGAGTTTTGAAATCAGCTGCCGAAAAGGCCTGCCGATGGCGATCGAGCCACGATTGGCAAATCGTTCGTGCAGTTCCTCGATCGCGGGAAGATCGTACAGATAGTTGACCATCATGCCCGCGCTCTGCCGCAATCCTTTTTCGGAGCTGTCGGCCATCCAGTTCAGTTGTTCCAGCCGCGCCCCGTTGCCGAGATGGAAACGGGCGACCGGATCGATGGGGCGCCCCTCCTCATCCTTGCTCTCGAGAAAATACCGAAGAGCACATGCGATCAGCTGGTCGCGACAGGCTTCGATATGATCGCTCTCCTCCCCGGCCAATGCGCGATCATGGGCGCGCAGCCATTTCATGAAGCCGGGAATAGGGGAAAGCGTGACGAAACGCTCCAGGCCAGGAATCTCCCGCTTCAAATCGGTGGCAACCTGCTTGATCAGGAAATGGCCGAACGAAATGCCCCGCAGACCCGGCTGGCAGTTGCTGATGGAATAGAAGACGGCCGTCGTGGCATCCGCACCCTGCGATGGCACCCGATCCGCCGCGAGCAAATTCTGGATGCTGTCCGGAACGCCGTTTGTGAGAGCGACTTCGACAAAAATCAGCGGATCATCAGGAATCGCAGGATGGAAAAAGGCGTAACAGCGTCGATCGGACGGGTCGAGCCGGCTGCGCAGATCGTTCCAGTCGCGGATATCGTGCACGGCTTCGTAACGGATTACGCGCTCGAGCAGGCTGGCCGGCGACGACCAGTTGATCACTCGCATCGTCAGAAATCCGCGGTTGAACCATGACTGTAGCAGGTGGGCGAGATCCGCTTCCACCAGCGCCGCGCCGGGCAGGTCTCTCATGGCGAGCAAATCGGCGCGCATGCGCACCAGGGCGGCGGTGCCTCCCGGCGCGAGGTTCAGACGCCTAAAAAGTTCCTGCCGCGGCGCCTCTATCGCGCTCGCGAGATCGGGGTAGGCGCTCCAGCCCTGTGCCTGAAATTTCGCCCAAGCCGACAAAAGCGCCGGCCGGTCGGGATTGAAGCCTTGTGCAAGAACCGCGAAAAAGCCGGCGCGATCGGCTTCGCTCGCTGCTTCGTACAGGCGCAGCAGGTCCGAGGCGATCGCGACCCCCGATGCCTCGCCCCGATTCGATATGAGGTCGCGGGCCATATCGCACAGCGTCTCGACCCGCGAGCGCGCCGGGCCGGCTGCGCCGGCAGCGATGAACGGCACGTGCCTGCGCAGCAAGTCCCGCCCCTGAAGCGAGAATTTCTGCAGAAGGTCGGTCAGCGAGGAACGGTCCATCCACTCTCTCATTCGTGATACCAAAGACAAAATATCGTCGCGTTATGTATACGGTATAGCGGCATATGGAAATATGTGTATACGAAATAAAAGGCAACACGAAGTTGCCCGGAGAGGATCATGACAACATGTTTTGGCTGCCACGGCGGCATAACGACACGAATATCCCCTGCGCGCGGATCGCATCGGCGGCTGCCAGCGCAATCGGGATGAGAGATGTTCCCGTGACGTTCTGAGCGATATATGAGCTGACCGCGCCAACCGCGCTCGACACCGCACCCACTGCAGAAATGATTGCGCCGCGAAATGCGGCCGACGGGAGGATAATTTGACCCACCTCATCCTGGTCGGAACGCTCGCCCTTGTGTTCCTGATTGCGACGTTACGGCCGATCAATATGGGATTGCTGGCCTTGGCGGCAGCATTTCTGGTCAGTGCGACGCTTATCGACATTCCCGCCAAGGAGGTGCTGGCCGGTTTTCCGGGCGATCTGGTCGTCATATTGGTCGGTGTGACATTCCTGTTCGCCATTGCCGAACGCAACGGCGCAATCGAATGGGTCGTGCACGGCCTCACACGCATGTTCGGCCATCGCGCGGTTGCGATGCCTTGGGTCGTCTTCATTGCCGCGGCGCTTCTCACCTCGTTCGGCGCGCTCGGTCCGGCGGCCGTTGCGATCGTGGCGCCGGTCGCGCTGCGTTTCGCCGCCCAACATAAAATCAGCCCCTTGATGATGGGGCTGATGACGATTCACGGGGCCCAGGCCGGCGCCTTCTCGCCGACGTCCGTTTATGGCGGAATCACCAATGGCGTGATCGAAATGAACGGGGTGGCTCCCGAACCGCTCATGCTGTTTTTCGCCAGCCTGTTTTTCAATCTCGCTGTGGCCATTCTGATCTTCCTGTTCCTGGGCGGCCTGCGCCTGCTTCGCGAAGCGCCTGACAAGGCCCAGGTGCCGGAAGCGCCGCCGCCGGAAATCGAACGCGAACGGTCGCTGACCCTGCTGACACTGGGAGCGATGGCGATCGCAACCATCGCATTCGGCATCGACATCGGTGTGGCGAGCATGGTCGCGGCCGCATTTCTCGCTATCGTGGCACCGCGCTCGCAAAAAGGCGCTGTCGATCGCGTCGCCTGGTCGACGGTGCTCCTGATCGCGGGCGTCGTGACCTATGTCGCGCTTCTCCAGCGGGTGGGGACCGTCAGTGCGGCGGGCGAACTCATCGCCGGCATCGGGTCGCCGCTGCTTGCCGTTTTGCTGCTCTGTTATCTCGGCGGCATCGTCTCGGCCTTCGCTTCGTCAACCGCCTTGCTGGGCATCGTCGTACCGCTCGCAATACCTTTCTTCGACCATGGAGAGGTCAGCGCCATCGGTACGGTGGCGGCGATCGCAATCGCGACCACAATCGTCGATACGTCCCCCTTTTCCACCAATGGTGCGCTTGTCGTGGCCAATGCCGCCGAACCGATCCGCGAACGATTGGTCCGCCAGTTGCTCGGCTACAGCGCAATCGTCGCTCTGCTTGGACCGCTGGTAGCCTGGTTCATCTTTGTATTTCTGGCGTGAGCCCCGTTAAAGGAGAAACCGGATGTCGATATTCGAGCGGTTCGATGACGCCGATATACGCGCGTTGCTCGACGCCTATCCGCTGGCGTGGGTTTGCGCCGATGGCGCGGACGGCATGGAGGCAAGCCTCCTTCCGCTCGTCGGGCGCTATGACGAACAGGGAAAGCTTGTCGAACTGATCGGGCATCTCATGCGATTGAATCCGCTTCATTCCGCGCTGGAACGGCGACCTCGCGCATCCATCCTTTTCAAGGGACCCGATGCCTATATCAGCCCTGAACACGCTCGCCTGCGCGATTGGGCCCCGACATGGAATTACGCGCAGTTGCGCATCGAAGCGGAAATCATGTTCGACGATGCTTTCACCGGATCGGCTCTGACGATGCTGATCGACGAGATGGAGCGAGGGCGCCACGAGCCTTGGCATGCCGGCGAACTCGGCCCACGCTATCAGACGATGATGAAGAAGATCGTGGGGTTCCGGGCCCGCGTGGTCAGCCGGTCAGGCAAATTCAAACTGGGGCAGGATGAAAAACCCGATGTGCTGAAAAATATACTGGCGCGCCTGCCCGACACCGCAACGGCCGCCTGGATGACGCGATTCAACACCGAAAGATTGTGATGGCTAGGGTCAGGACCCATTAATTCCGCGTTCGAGGTTTGAAGCGATTTTGCTCAGAGCGAGGAGAAAAGGCGAAGGAATATGTCAATATTTCAAGGCTTTTCGACGCTGCTCTGGGCAAAATCGGTCAAATCGCGAAGCGACGCCGAAATGGCTTCGATCTCAGGCCTGGGCGGCCTTGCGGGTAGCGATGCTACCCGCTGCACCCGCCCAGGCCCGATATCTTCGCCATTTCGACGCCTCGAATGCGGAATTAATGGGTCCTGACCCTAGGGCGCGTTATCGACTGGCGCCGGCGGTCAATAGACTGGTTCCTCGGCGCAGCGCCCCGCCAATATCCGCCGGTCCCGGATTGTCCCGCTCGGCCGCTAGGCTTCGACATCCTCGCCGCTCGCGCTCAGCGTGGCCGCATGGCGTTCGAGCGCACCGGCGGCATTCATCAGATGCGCGCGCATACGCCGCGCCGCCTCTTCGCCATCGCCGCGCATGACGGCGTCGAGAATATCGCGATGCTCCTCAAACGAACGGCGGAAACGTTGGGGTTCGAACATCTGGGCACGGCGGAAGCCCGCCATGCGGTTGCGCAAAGCCAGCGCCTGCTCCGCGATGTAGCTGTTGTGCGTTGCGCTGTAGATTGCTTCGTGAAAGGCGAGATTGAACGCCGCATAAGCCTCGACATCCCCCGCCTCAATCAGGGCGGCCGAACTTTCGTGCAGGCGGGCAAGACGGACCCGTTCGAGCGGATGCATGCGATTGCTCGCCAGCCGGACGCAGAGCGCCTCCATTTCGGCGGACATTTCGAACATGTCGATCAATCGCTCGACCGATAATTCGGCTACGACGGCGCCGCGCCGCGGACGGACCTCTACCAGTTCATCCATCGCCAGTTGACGCAGCGCCTCGCGAGCCGGCGTCCGGGACGTTCCAAAACGCTGGGCGACCTGTTGCTCGTCGAGCTGCGTCCCGGGACGCAGTGCGCCCGTCGCGATCTCGTCCGCCAGCGATCGGCGTATACGCTCGGAAAGCAACGGTTCGTTTGCATGCGTGTTGGTCATCCGATCTCCCCTGACAGGCGCCCATAATTGTACAATCTTTTTGGCCCTCGGCAATCTTGTGTTCTCGTGCAGCGCATAATGGCGGATCGTGTATGCGCCATGACATTTTGGCTTCGCCCGAAGCGTCTACATGGTCGCATAAATTGCACAATTTGGTATACTTGATATAGGTAATTTGAAATATGCGTATACCATGATTGCCATTGGCGGTAATTTTTGTATATTGCAGCGCCGGAGTCGCGAAGACGCACTCCGCCTTGCGCCGCAGAGCGCCGGGAAAACAGACTTTGGGAAGGGGATCATATGTTGCAGAGGAAGTCTCGTGCGGGACGCAAGGCGATCTGGTTCGCCGGTTGTTCGGCCGCTCTTTTCGCCACCGGGACTCCGGGGTTCGCAGCAGCGCAATCCGCCCCCGACGCGAACGCCGATGAAGCCGCTCAGGCCCAGGGTCAGGAGAGCGGCGGCGACATCGTCGTTACCGGCACCCGCATCGATCGCCCGGGCTTTGAATCCCCTACCCCGCTGCTACGCCTGACGCAGGAAGATCTGCAGATCGTGAGCCGGACCAACATCGGCGCGGCGCTCGCCGACCTGCCGCAATTCAAGGCGGCAGCGTCGCCGCAAACGTCGAGCACGAATACAGATGCCGGCCGCTTTCCGATCAACATCCGCGGCCTTGGTGACAGGCGTTCGCTCATCCTGCTCGACGGCCGACGCCTGGTCAGCGACGATCTGAACACCGTGCCCTCGATCATGATCGAAAACGTCGATATCGTAACCGGCGGCGCTTCCGCGGCCTGGGGTTCCGATGCCGTTGCCGGGGTGGTCAACATGATTACCGATGGCGGTTATGAAGGCATTCGGTTGGGCGCGGAGGCCGGAATATCGTCACGCGGTGATGCGCGGCAGATCCGGTTCGAGGGCAAGTTCGGCACCTCCTTCGCCGACGGGCGCGGGCACTTCGTGATCGGCGCGGAATATGTCGACAATGACGGCATCGTTCCCAAAACCGCCCGCAAAAATACGGCGCGCTTTGCCAACGTCAACAATACACTTACGCCCGACGTCGGCCATGCGACCCGTTTGAGGGGCGGTTTCATCACGTCGGGCGTGCTCAAGGGATTTGGCTTCAACCCCGACGGAAGCCTGCGCACGCCCAACCTCGGAACCATCGTCGGCTCCAACATGATCGGCGGCGAAGGCGCTTCCAACGATGACATAAGCGTCTTGATCACCCCGCAACGGCGCTATGCGGTGATGGCCAAGGCGTCGTACGAACTGACTGATACGCTCAAGCTCAGTGTCGATATGCGCTACTCGCGCTATTATAACCACTATGTCTGGTTCGGCAGCCATAGCGACAATATTACCATCAACTCCGACAACGCATATCTGAACGACGCCGCGCGGCTGGCGATGGCGAACGCGGGACAGACAAGCTTCACGCTTTCCCGCTTCAACGACGATCTTTCGTTCGCCGATGTCGATGTCGACCGGCGTAACATCCAGGGCTCGATCGCACTCGACGGCAGCTTCGGCGACGGACGTTGGCGGTATAGCGCCTATTACAGCCACGGCGAATATCGCAACAAGCTGCGTACCCCCGGCTTCCTGATCACCCAGAATTTTGCGAGAGCCGTCGACTCGGTGATCGACCCGGCCACCGACGACCCGATCTGCCGCATCACGCTTACCAATCCGAATAGCGGCTGCGTACCGATCAACCTGTTCGGCGTGGGCGCCCCCTCGCAGGCTGCGATCGATTATGTGACAGGGACGCCGAGGTCGGACGTCCTCGACAAGCTCGATACCTATGGCGTGTCCTTGCGCGGCGAGCCTTTCGAGCTTCCCGCCGGCCCCGTGTCGATCGCGATCGGTGCAGAGGGCCGCAATCTCTCGACGGCCGCCAAAGTCGGCGAACTCGACGCCGCTCAAGCCTTCAGCACCTTCTTTTTCAGCGGCTTCAGCGGCAAATATAATATCAAGGAGGCATTCGGCGAAATCGTCGTCCCGGTCGTCAAGGACGTGCCGCTGCTCCGCAAGCTGGAACTGAACGGCGCGGTACGGGCGTCCGATTACAATACCAGCGGCACGATCTGGTCGTGGAAAGTCGGCCTGACCAACGAGTTCGTGCCGGGCGTGATCGGGCGCGTCACCCGCTCGCGCGACATTCGCGCCCCCAACCTGACCGAGCTTTATTCGACACCGACCGTTGGCTACATCGGCATTATCGATCCGCAGAATCCGGGCAACGGCAGCAACAGCACGCTCGTCTACGGCGGCGGCAACGCGACGCTCGAACCCGAGCGTGCGGATACCTGGACCGCCGGTTTTACGACCGCGCCGATGCGGGGATTGACGGCTTCGATCGACTATTTCAACATTTCGATCAAGGATGTCATTACCTCGATCGGGGGACAGGCCATCGTCGATCGCTGCTTCGCCGGCAACACGAGCCTTTGCCGCTACATCACCCGCGGCAGCGACGGTCTGATCGACAGCATTTCATCCTCGCAGGTTAATCTCTCGGAGTTCAAGACCGATGGTGTCGATGCAGAGGTGGCCTATTCCATGCCGGTCAACAACGCGGCCAACGGGCGGGTCATCTTTCGCCTGATCGGAACGTGGGTGAATAATTTCAGCACCGACGATGGCGTCACGAAGATCGACTATGTGAAGACGCAAGGAACCGCCTTCGTCAACGGCGTCCCCCGGATCAGGGCGAATGCCTCGATAAGCTATGCGAGCGATGGCTTCAGCGGCACGGTGCGGGCCCGCTATATTTCCTCCGGATTCTGGAACAGCACGCTTCCCGCGCTGACGAACAACCGCATCCCGGCCTATACTTATGTCGACCTGCAACTGAGCCAGAAGATCCCCGTCAGCGAAGGCAAGGATTTCGAACTCTACGGAAGCATCTCCAATCTGTTCGACAAGGCCCCGCCGCTCAGTTCGGGTTTCTCGCCCTATTATGACGTGGTCGGGCGTTATATGTCGGTCGGCGCGCGGCTGGAGTTCTGACCTTGAGGGGACCGGTATCGGCTCGCCGCAGGTGAACGCCGGACAGATACGGGCTTCCGCGGACGGAGACCACCTCCGCCGCGGAATTCCCCCGGCAAATGGTCCGGATATCATGTTGATTTGGAGTTTGATGATATGACCCATGGCGGCACGCTGCGTCGATCGGGGCCGTTGCGGACAAATATGCTTGCCGGGTGCCTGATGGTCGTCGCCGCGTCTCTCGGCCCCGCCCTATCCGAACCCGCCCGCGCCGAGAATCCGGACCGGGCCGTCCGGTCGCAGCCGATCGTTCCCGATGACATCATGGGTCTCACCGATGTCGGCGATCTGGAGATATCACCCGATGGCCGGCAGATCCTTTATGTCACCCAGCCGACAATCGCCAACTCGCGCCCTTCCCGGTCCGAGATATGGGTCGCGCCGGCAGACAGGAGCACGCCCGCCCGCCGTTTGACGGGCGGCGATGCGGTGCTGGAACGCAGTCCGCAATGGTCACCCGATGGCAGCAGCATCGCCTTCCTCTCGAACCGGTTCGACAGCGGCGCGCCCCCGGCTGTCGAACCGTCCCGGCAGCTGTGGCTGGTCCCTGCCAAGGGCGGCGGCGAGGCGCAGTCCTTGACGGCAATCGGGCGCGACATTGCCGGTTTTCGCTGGTCTCCCGACGGACGCAGCATTGCATTCCTTGCGCCGCCTCCGCTTTCCGCTCAGGCAAAAGCCGAACGGGCGGCGAAGCGCGATTGGGTCGAGATCGATGCGCCACAGGACCTTGCGCAACTGTGGATTCTCGACCTGGCTTCGCGCAGCCTGCGGCAGGTCGCCGTGGCACAGCGCAATATCTCGGAGGTGAGCTGGGCCCCCGATGGCAAGCGCCTGGCGGTTCGGGCCGCCGCCACATCGGGTCTTAACGATCTCTTCTATCATTCCGAACTGCTGGTGCTGGATGCCGCCACGGGCCAGGTTCAGAAAAAGCTGTTCGACAATGTTTTCAGCACCGGAAGCTGGTCCCCCGACGGAAAACGCCTCGCTTTCACCGCCCCCGAAGAGGGGCTGATCGGGATCCGTGCCTTCGTCGCCGATATCGACACCGGGGCCGTCAAGCAGCTTGGCGCGACCATCGACGGAACGATCCGCGAGGTACAATGGTCCACCGACAATCGCACGCTGCTCGCCCGAACGGTCGTCCATACGCGCGACACGCTGTTTCGCGTCGATGTTGCGACCGGCCGTTTCAGCCCGCTGATTGCCTTTGACGGACGGATCGGAGATTTTTCCGTTGCCGATGACGGCAGTATCGCGCTTGCCGGCAGCCAGCCCGATCGCGCCGCCGATATCTGGGTTTACGCGAGCGGCAAATTGCGGCTCGTATCCGACATCAATCCCCAGATGCGCCGATGGAAAATCGGCAGGACCGAGGAGCTCAGCTGGAAGAGCAGCCTCGATGGCCGGCCGATCTACGGCGTGCTCGTCACGCCGCCTGGCCATGTTCCCGGCACCCCGGCAAAGACGGTTGTTCTCGCGCACGGCGGGCCGCACGACAGCTGGGCAACAAGCTGGCAGGGAAGCTGGATCGACTGGGCACAGGTGCTGGCGAGCCACGGCTATGTCGTGTTGCTTCCCAACCCGCGCGGTTCTGCCGGCCAGGGAACCGGCTTTGCGCGCGGCGTCGTCGGCGGTTGGGGCACCCGCGACTATCGGGATATTACCGACGGCCTCGATTTGCTGGTCGAACGCAAGATCGCCGATCCGGCACGATTGGGAATCGGCGGCTGGAGCTATGGCGGTTTCATGACGTCCTGGGCCGTGACGCACGACACGCGGTTCAAGGCGGCGGTGGTCGGCGCCGCCCTGACCGACCAGTATAGTGCGGCACTCGCGACCGATACGCCCGATTTCATCACATCCTATTTCGGCATGCCGCCTTCCGGCATCGCTCAGATGGACGCATCGTCACCGATGCGGGCGGTCGATCGCGTGACCACGCCGGTCCTCGTCCTGCACGGACAGGAAGACCGGCGTGTACCGCTTGCGCAAGGCCAGGGCTTTTATCGCGGCTTGCGCCTGCTGGGGAAAGAGGCCCGGATGATCGCCTATCCGCGCGAACCGCACAGGATATTCGAATATGAGCACCAGCTCGACATACAGCGCCGGGTGCTTGCCTGGTACGACGAGCATTTGTGACAGGAGATAGACCGGATGAAGAGCGCCCATATTCCTGCCGGGCCCACCCGCCGCGAGATATTGGCGGCCGTGCCTGCGCTCGTCGCCGCCGGCCCGGCGCTGGCCGCGGAAAGGGGAGCTGGTCAGATGAGTGACCTTCTCGACATGAGCGCGGTGGCGCTGGCGCGCGCGCTGGCGAAGAAGGATGTGTCCGCGCGCGAACTGATGGCGGCGCACATCGCCCGGGTGGATGCGCTGAACCCGGAATATAATGCGATCGTGTCGCGCATCGGCCGCGAGGATGCGCTCAAGCAGGCGGCCGCAATGGACGAGGAAGCGGCGGCGGGCCGCTTCGGGGGCGTACTTCACGGCTTTCCGCACGCGGTCAAGGACACGGCTGCGGCGAAGGGGCTCCGGTTCACCCAAGGCTCACCGATCCTGAAGGACAATGTACCGTCGGCGGACTCGCTGGTTGTCGGCCGGATGCGCAATGCCGGGGCGATCTTCGTCGGCAAGACCAACGTCCCCGAGTTTGCACTGGGATCGCATTCGTACAACCCCGTTTTCGGGACGACGGGCAACGCCTTCGACCCGCGGAAGTCGGCGGGCGGCAGCACCGGCGGCGGGGCGGTTGCGCTCGCCTTGCGAATGGTCCCGCTCGCCGACGGCAGCGACTTCGGCGGGTCGCTCCGCAATCCCGCCGGCTGGAACAATATCTTCGGATTCCGCCCGTCGTGGGGCCGCGTGCCGTCGATTCCGAACAGCGACCTGTTCTGGCAAAATTTTGCGACCTCGGGTCCGATGGCCCGAAGCGTAAGCGATCTGGCGCTGCTCCTGTCGGTGCAGGCGGGGCCGGACAAGCGCGCGCCCTTCGCGCAACAGGACGATCCGGCGATATTCGCTCAGCCGCTCGACCGCGACTGGAAGGGCAAGCGTATCGGCTGGCTCGGCGATCTCGGCGGCGCGCTGCCGATGGAGGCGGGTATCATGCAGACCTGCGAACAGGCACTGTCTGCCTTTCGCGCCATCGGGATGCGGGTCGACGCAGCGCAATTGGCAGAAGATCCGGGCGCGATGTGGCGCACTGCCGTGACGCTGCGCCATTGGTCGGTCGGGGCGGATCTGGAGGGTTATTATGACGATCCGGAGAAGCAGCGGCAAATGAAAGCCGAGGCCGTCTGGGAGGTGGAGGGCTACAAACGGTTGACCGCCCCGGAACTGACCAAAGCCTCGGAAGGACGGACGCGGATTTTCGAGGCATTTCGCAAAGCATTCGAGACGTTCGACTTTCTCGCGTTGCCGACGGCGCAAGTCTTCCCCTTCGAGGCGGAGCAACATTGGCCGCGCGAGATTGCGGGGATCAAGATGGACTCATACCATCGGTGGATGGAGGTTACCCTTCCCCCGACGATGGCCGGATTGCCGGTATTGGCAATCCCCGCCGGCTTCGGCGGCGCGCATCGCCTGCCGATCGGCATCCAGCTGATCGGTCCGCGCAATGCCGACCTCGCGGTTCTCCAACTGGGCCATGCTTATGAGCAAGCCTCGCCGTGGATCGCCCGGACCAAACCGCCTGCCCTTCGCTAGAGTCGCCGCCTCCCGGTTGCGGTAGCACCGGATCGACCCCTGATCGGAACGCTTTCCATGCTTCGCCCGCTTGCTCTTGCCGCCCTGCTCTTCGCGACACCCGCCACCGCTCGGAATTCCGCGCCGCAGCCGGTGCCGATCGAGGACCGGATACCCGCTGCGCGCGATGTCGATTTCCCGGGGATGATGACGCTGAAAGTCGACGCGACCGACGTGCAGCAGGCGATTTTTCGCGTGAAACAGACGATTCCGGTGACCAGGGCCGGACCGATGGTGCTGCTGTCGCCGGCATGGCTTCCAGGCGCGCATTCGGCCGCCGGACAGATTGAGAAGCTGACCGGGTTGAAAATCGGGGCGGGCGGCAAGCCGGTCCGCTGGACGCGCGACCCGGTGGACATGTGGGCGTTCCATATCGAGGTGCCGCGAGGCGCGAGCCAATTGGATATCGAGTTTCAATTCACCTCCCCGACCAAACCCGATCAGGGCCGCATCGTGGTCGCGCCGAACATGCTGAACCTGCAATGGAATCATGTCAGCCTCTATCCCGCAGGATATTTTACCCGCCGCATTCCGGTGCAGGTCACGGCGACCTATCCCGAAGGCTGGGTCGCGGTCGCCGGACTGCCTGCCAAGCGGCAGGGGCGCGATTATGTGTATGAAAAGACGGACTATGAGACGCTCGTCGATTCACCGGTCTTTGCGGGCCGATATTATCGCGAATGGAAATTGTCCGATCGGGTGGACCTCAATGTCTTTGCCGACGAGCCGGGAGAGCTGGAAGCGAAACCCGAGCAGATCGAAGCACATCGAAAGCTCGTGGAACAGTCGGCGAAGCTGTTCGGCGCCCAGCATTATGACCGTTATGAGTTTCTGCTGGCCATCAGCGACGAGCTGGGCGGAATCGGGCTGGAGCATCACCGCAGTTCCGAAAACGGGGTCAAGCCGGGTTACTTCACCAAATGGGCAGACGGACCGGGATCGCGCAATCTGCTGCCGCATGAACTGACCCACAGCTGGAATGGCAAGTTTCGCCGCGGCGCCGATGCATGGACGGCGGATTTCAGGACGCCGATGCGCGATTCCCTGCTCTGGGTTTACGAGGGACAGACCCAATTTTGGGGATATGTCCTTCAGGCACGGTCGGGGATGGTATCGAAACAGGATACACTCGATATGCTGGCGAACATCGCCGCCAACCTCGACAATCGCCCGGCCCGGACATGGCGGCCGTTGATCGACACCACCAACGATCCCATCATCGCGCGGCGCCGTCCGAAAGGCTGGGTCAGCTGGCAGCGGTCGGAGGATTATTACAACGAAGGCCTGCTATTGTGGCTCGAGGTCGATGCGACCCTGCGCAAACAGTCGGGCGGAACAAAATCGCTCGATGATTTCGCGCACGCCTTTTTCGGAATGCGCGACGGGGATTGGGGCGTGCTGACCTATGATTTCGATCAGGTGGTCGCGACGCTGAACGCCGTTCACCCCTATGACTGGGCGAGCCTGCTAAGGGCGCGGCTCGAGGGTCTGGACGCGCGCGCCCCGCTATCGGGTTTCGACACCAATGGGTATCGTCTCGTGTATACCGACGAGCCGACCGCGGCGTTCAAAAATCTGCAGAAGAGCCGCAGTCAAACCGACCTCAGCTATTCGCTGGGGCTGGTGATGGGAAAAGCGGGAGCGATCAGCGCGGTAACATGGGATTCGCCGGCGTTTGAAGCGGGCCTGGATGTCGCCGACACCCTGGTCGCGGTGGCCGGCCGCGAATATTCGGAGGAGCGGCTGATCGAGGCGATCAAGGGCGCAAAAGGGACGAATACGCCGATCAGACTGCTGGTGAAAAGCGGCACGCGCTACCGCGATGTCGCCATCAACTACAGCGGCGGCCTGCGCTATCCGCGCCTTCAAAAAACCGGCACCGAAGAGGCTGGGCTGGACCGGCTGCTGGCACCGCGCTGACGTCGGCCGCCCATCGCACGGAGATGCCGCGGGACATGGCGGGCGCTATCGCCGACCTAGGGCGCCAGGAAGGCTAATGAGTAAGAACCGGCGCACATATCGACACGATGCAAACCGTTTCCGGCTTGTTCCGCTGGCCAAAGTGGCTGAAATCGACAGAAAGGCCCGGATTTTATTGGTAGCGGAGGAGGGACTTGAACCCCCGACACCCGGATTATGATTCCGGTGCTCTAACCAGCTGAGCTACTCCGCCCCAAAGGGTCGCCGCGTGGGCGAGCAGCGCCTATAGGCACGGCCGCAGCCGCGGTCAATATCATGCGCGCCGCCCCCGAAAATTAGCCGCAAACACTGGCTCCCACGGGCCGCCGCGATAGTCATGCGCGGCGAGTCCCGCGATCGGGAGCGGGCCGGGGCGGAACGCATCCGACAGTTCGGCGAGCAGCGCCCTTGCCTGCCCCGGCGCCACCTTGTTCTGGACCGTGATATGAAGGCGCGGCGTGCCCCGATCCTGCGCGGAGAGGGCGCCGAAGAAGCGATCGGCGATGCGTTCACGGATTGCGAGCAGGTCGGCGCTCTCGATCCGGTACGCGACCCCGCCACCGAGCGAATAGACCTCGCGAAGCATCGCGGCGGGCGGCGGCGTGTCGCCGGCGATCGCGCGGATCAGCCGGGTCAACTCGTCGCGGCACGACGGCGGCAGCTGGTGAAAGAGCGTGATATGCGCCGTAAGATGGTTGCGATCGGATGGAAAATGCGCGGCGCGCAGCGCATCGAACCGACGCTGGTCCGCCGTGCCCATCGTCGCGGTCACGATGATGGGCACGGCGCCAGCGGCCGGGACGGGAGGGGGGATGTCCGGGCCGGCTATCGCGCGGCTCTGCGGGATGCCAGCGCGCATCCCCTCAACCAAAGAATGACACCGGGGTCAAATTGAGTGCGCCGCTCACAATGATCGGATATATCGATCAAAGCCCGTTCCAGAAAGCCGTGAGCGCCGCCGCCACCGCGTGCGGGCGCTCGGCAATGGCCCAATGCCCGGCCCCGTCGATCACGGTCAGTGGCGTGCCGGTGTTCGCGGCGTAGCGTTGCGCAACCGACAACTCGACATAGGGATCGCCTTCGCCCCAGACCAGCGCGCCGTTCGCGGGCAGTTTCGGGATGTCGAGCGCCCAGTCGTGCGCGAAGCTCAGCCCCTTCGCCGAGCGGTAGAGCTTCAGGATCGCGCGCCGCTTGTCCTTGTTCGCCCATTGTACGGCCTCTTCGGCAGCGATGTCGGCGGGCATGCCCGCCGCCGCGAGCCCCTCGGCAAGCTTCGCGGGCTTGCTCAGCGCCATGAAGATTTCGCCGAGCACCGGGGTATTCCAGATGCGCGCGAGGCGGTGCCCGCGATAATCGGGATCGATAACGGCGTTCGATATCGCCCAGCTCCGGATCAGATCGGGGCGCAGCATCGCGGCGCGTTGGGTGATCAGGGCGCCCCAGTCGTGGCCGACGATGTCGATCGGGCCATGTTGCGCGAACAGCGCTTCGGCTTGCCCGATCGCCCAGCCGGCATAGGCTTCCTTCGTCGCGGGGAAGCCGGCGGGGAGCGGAGCGGTGAAGCCCGGGAGCGCGGGAACCGCGACGGGGGTCGCGCCAAGGTCGAGTATGGCGAGCAGCGGGCGCCAGATGGCGGGGCTGTCGGGGACGCCGTGGAGGAAGAGCTTTGCCGTGGTCATTCGAATCCCTTCCTCGAACCGCGCGGTTATTCCATCTCCCCGCGCTCGCGCCGCAGCTGGTACCATTTTTGCACATTGGCATTATGTTCGGACAGCGTCCGCGCGAAGATGTGGCCGCCGTCGCCCTTGGCGACGAAGAAGAGATAGTCGTTCGCCTCGGGGTCAAGCACCGCGGCGATCGAGGCCTTGCCGGGGTTGGCGATCGGTCCCTTGGGCAGGCCGATCATGCTGTAGGTGTTATATCCGTTCACCGCCTGGATTTCGGAGCGCAATATACGGCGGCCGAGCGGTTTGCCCCTGGTGATCGGATAGATGATCGTCGGGTCGGCCTGAAGCTTCATGCCGACCGCGAGGCGGTTCGTGTAGACGCCCGCGACGGTGCGGCGCTCGGCGGCGACGCCGGTTTCCTTCTCGACGATCGAGGCGAGCGTCATTGCCTCGTTGCGATCCTTGACCGCGGTGCGCGGGCTGCGCTTCTTCCACAGTTCGGCGAACGCCTTGTCCATCGCCGCCTGCATGCGTTTGACCACGGCGGCGCGGCTTTCGCCGGTGGTGAAGGCATAGCTGTCGGGAAGGATGCTGCCTTCGGCGGGCACCGGGATTTTGCCCTTCAGCCGCGGCTCGGCCATCAGCCGGTCCCACACCATGATCGAGGGCATGCCCTCGGGGATCATCACCAGCCGCTGGATCGTCTTGCCCGACTGGAGCAATTTCAGGATGTCGCCTGCGTCCATCCCCTTTTCGATCTTATACTCGCCGGGCTTGATCGGGTCGTCGGAGCCGAAGAAGCGCGCCTGGTTACGGAAGTCCGAGGCAGATACCGCCCCCGCGGTTTCGAGAAGTTCGCCCGCCTTCGCGATGCTCGCCCCCTGCGGAATGACGACCACGGCATCGCGCGGCGCGCCACCCGAACAGGCGGCGAGCAACAGGGCCAAGATCGCAATCGTCAGCCAACGGAACGAATGCACCAGATTCTCCCTATTCGGCGCTTAGAATATGATGACTTTACCCTGGTCCCCTTCCCGTCATTGCGACCCCGGCGAAAGCCGGGGGAAGCAATCCAGAGCGGTTAGCGCACACTCTGGATTGCCACGCGGCTTCGCCGCTCGCAATGACGAAAGAAATCAGTCTTCGACCGCCTTGACGATCAGGCTGGCGTTGGTGCCGCCGAAACCGAAGCTGTTGTTGAGCGCCGCCTTGACCTTGCGCTTTTTCGCGACGTGCGGGACGAGGTCGGCACCCTCGGTGCCTTCGTCGGGATTGTCGAGGTTGAGCGTCGGCGGGACGATCTGGTCGCGAATCGCCAGGATGCAGAAGATCGTCTCGACTGCGCCGGCACCGCCGAGCAGATGTCCGATGGCGGACTTGGTCGAGCTCATCGATACATTGCCCATCGCGTCGCCGAACAGGCGCTTCACCGCGCCGAGTTCGATCGTGTCGGCCATTGTCGAAGTGCCGTGCGCGTTGATATAGTCGATGTCGGCGGGGGTCATGCCCGCCTTCTTGAGCGCCGCGCTCATCGAGCGGAAGGCGCCGTCCATTTCGGGATCGGGCGCGGTGACGTGATAGGCGTCGCCCGACAGGCCATAGCCGACGACTTCGGCGTAGATCTTGGCGCCGCGCGCCTTGGCATGCTCATATTCCTCGAGCACGACGACGCCCGCGCCTTCGCCCATCACGAAGCCGTCGCGGTCCTTGTCATAGGGGCGGCTCGCCTGTTCGGGGCGGTCGTTGTAGCTCATGTTGAGCGCGCGCGCCTGGGCGAAGCCGGCGATGCCGATCGGGCAGATCGTCGCCTCGGCGCCGCCCGCGAGCATGATGTCGGCATCGTCGTCCTTGATCATCCGCGCCGCGTCGCCGATCGAATGCGCGCCGGTCGAACAGGCGGTGACGACGGCGTGGTTCGGACCTTTCAGGCCATATTTGATGCTGACTTGGCCCGAGATCAGGTTGATCAGGCGGCCATGGACGAAGTGCGGCGAGACGCGGCCCGGCCCCTTTTCGGCGAGCAGCAGGCTTTCGCTCTCGATGCCCGGCAGGCCACCGATGCCCGATCCGATCGAGCAGCCGGCGCGCACCTTCTGTTCTTCGGTAAGATCGGTGAGGCCCGCATCCTCGAGCGCCTGGCCCGCGGCGTCGATGCCGAAGATGATGAACGGATCGACCTGGCGCTGCACCTTGTGGTCGACGCGCTTGCCGGGGTCGAAGCCATATTCATGGTCGGGGCCCTTGACCTCGCACGCGATCGTGCATTTCTGGTCCGATGCGTCGAAATGGGTGATGGTACCGGCGCCCGATTTGCCGGCGATCAGATTTTTCCACGTGGTTTCCACGTCGGCGCCAAGCGGCGTCACCAAACCCAAACCCGTCACCACAACCCGGCGCATAATCGTTCCTTTCATCGGCCCCCGTCCCCGCGGGGTGCCGCGTCATTTCAGAAGACGCATATCCATAAAAAAAGCTTCCCGGCCACTGCGCGCGAACGCTCGGGACCGGGAAGCCGGAAACGCGTGGGCGGCGTCGCCGCCGCGTCCGGCCACGCCGGACAGAGCCATATTAGCCCTTGTTCGCTTCGATATAGTCGATCGCATCCTTGACGGTCGCGATCTTCTCCGCCGCATCGTCGGGGATTTCGACGCCGAATTCTTCTTCGAACGCCATCACCAGTTCGACGATGTCGAGGCTGTCTGCGCCCAGATCATCGATGAAGCTCGCTTCTTCGGTGACCTTGTCGGCTTCGACGCCCAGATGTTCGACGACGATCTTTTTAACCTTTTCGGCCGAATCGCTCATGCGCTATTCCTTTTCTGACTAAGCCGTGAATGTCGGGGTTTGCCCTAGTGCGCGGCGGCGGGGCTGGCAAGAGGGCTGGCGCCGGATGGTTGGCGCCGCGTGCTTTCTGCCTGATATCGCACCATCAAGGCAAGTGTTTCACGGCAGGGGTTTCGTCGCAGGCGCCACGCCCGCTTCGCGCAGCGCCGCGGAGGCGCGCTGGATCACCACGGGGGTGATAACGAACTGGCGCAGCACCTGTTCGGGCGGCGCGGCGGCCGGCTGCTTCGTATAGTCGAGCAGGCGCTGCCACTGGCGCCGCGCTTCGAGCAGGTTGCCCGACCTCGCCAGGACGACCGAACGCACCATCAGATATTGCGGCTCCATGTTGCTCGGCGACGGCATATGATCGAGGATCGACAGCGCCTCACCCTGCTCGCCGCGCTGCGACAGCAGGAAGGCCAGCGTTACCGCGGGCACGCCGGGATAGGAGGAATCGAGCGCGAGCGACCGGCGCAGCAACGCCTCCCCCTCCTCCATCTGGCCGCAGGTCGTCTTGAACAGGCCGAGGAAGCCGGAGATATCGGCATCATAGGGATTGAGCCGGATCGCCCCGTCGCCCATCGCATTACCCGCGGCGCAATTGCCCGAATAGAAATTGGCGCGCGCCATCGCGAACAGGCCGGCGGAACTGCTCGGGCCGTTCTGATAGCTTTGTTCGGCAAACGACCGCGCCTCGGCGAAGGCTTGCTGTCCGGTCTTGGTCTGCCGCCGCGGCTGCCAGTCGCCAAAGCGCAGGAGCGACAGCGCGGTAAGCGTCACCGGATCGGTCGGATTGGCCTTGAGCGACACGCGGAGGCAGGCGTCGACCTGCTCGCGCCCCTGCGCATGGCGCATCTGGCGCATGCGATTGAACTGGGCGAGGCACGGAAAGCCCGGACTGAAATTGTCGGGCTCGCGCTGAACCTGGTCGCGCACGATCACGCCGAAATCGCCAGCGACCTGCGCGATCGCGGGGTCGATCGCGGCAAATTCGGGCACCTCGTCGGCGGTCAGACGAAGCTGCTGCGACCAGATGGTACGCTGGTCGGCGACGCGGTTGAGCACGAGCGTGACATCCACATTGCCTTCGAGCGTCCGCACCAGCGACGTGTCGAGGCGGTAGTCGACGCGGCTTCCGGCCGCCGTATCGCCCGGCGCGCCGGCACTGCGGAGGTCGACGAGATCAAAGCGGCGAAGGCCGTCGCGCAGCTTGCCATCGAGCGCGCGGGCAAGCGCGCGCGATGGTCCGCTGTCGCCCGCGAGCGGCGCGCTGACGTCGAGCAGCGGCATCGCGACGGGCTCGGAGGCGAGCAATTTGCCCTTTCCGGCCGTGAACCACCATCCGGCAAGCAGTGCGAGCGCGACGATCACGATCGCGGCGGCCCAGCGCAGGGGATGCCGGCCGGATATGGCGCGCGACGGCCCGCCGGGCGGCGGCCGATCGGCAGGCGCAGCCTGATCGGCGCCCGTCCCCTCCGCCGCGTCGCTCCGCTCTTCGGGCGAGCGCGCCGGGGGGGCGTTGCGATGCTGGACGACGACTTCATAGCTGCCCTGCGGCACCCGCAGCCGGTGGACCCATGGTGTGTCGGCATAATAGCGGTCGAGCAGGCTGCGCAGGCGCCCGACCATGACGCGCGGATAGCTGTCGACTGCGGGATCGAAATCGGCGCTGCGGCCCAGCGCCTCGGTTGCGATCGCATAGGCCTTGGGCGCACTGCGTCCGCCGCGCAGACGATGTTCGACAAGGAATTGCAGGAGCCGCGACAGGACGGGCGAACGGATGAACATCGGCGATTCGAGCAGCCGCTCGCATTCCTGCACGATGATCCGGTCGGTCTCGCCGCTATCCTGTGTATCGTTCGCTTTCGCGTGGTCCATGCTACCCCTCAAATGCTCCGACGAGCGGTGCGGTAGATACGCCAATCACAAAACGCAGCCAGCCATTGTTACTACCTCGTAACGGTAACAAACGCGCCACGCTCCCTCAAATCTCAAAACGGCCGCGGCAAACGGCCCGGAAAAGCGTCGAACAAGGTTAACGAACGGTTATCAACTTGCTACACCCCGCTACGTGACCTCATGTAACTGCAATCTGTCACCGGTTTCTGTAATTTTCATATTGTCGCGGTGTCCCCCCACAGCGCCGCGGTCTGGTCTGAGACATGATCTCAGTTGGACGGATTGAAGCCGGTGGGTCGAAAGGTGCGAGCTGGTCCCTGGCACCGTTCGGAATATCTTCCGGCTTCATGCACTGAGACTTCGCCGGGTGGGATGCAGCCCCACCTGCTTTCTACCCGGCGAGTCCGCTTCCCTTCGAAATCCTCTGCGACCTTTCTTACAGGATCGCTTTATCATGCTGTGCCGATACGGAAAGCATAAAGCTTAGTATCGTATCGAAAATGGCACCAGACGCCGCGCGATTTGGATCGCGGCGCTCGGGTGGCGTCTGCGTGGGGTGGAGCAACCGTTCCCACGCTGACTAACCGTCGCCGGCGGCTTTCGGCCCTCCCCATTTGTCATCCCGGGCTTGACCCGGGATCCCGCTTTTTTTGAAGTGCTCTGCAGTTTTCGAGTTCAAGCGTGACCCCGGATCAAGTCCGGGGTGACAATGGTTATAAACGTCAACAATCGGCCGATGATGGTCACTCCCGCCGCGGCTCCGCACGCAAAAAAAGCGCGCGGCCGTTCGGCCGCGCGCTCCTGAGACAGGGCTATGCCCGGATCTCAGCTTTTGCAGGGACCGATATTGGTGCTGGTGACCTGCATCTGCATTTCCATCTGGCCGCCCGTCGGCGCCGGACCCTTGGAGGTGACGAGCACGTCGCTCTTCTTCGGCTCCATGGTGCCGTTCATCGCCAGCTCGACCTTCTGGCCGTTCGAGGTGCAGGTGCCAGCGACGTCGATCTTGCTGCCGCCGATCTCCTTCTTCGCCCAGGTGCAGGCTTCGCCGAAACCCTTCGACAGCGCATCGGCCGCATTTTCCTGGTCGACCTGTGCCTGCGTAACGCATTGTTCGGTCCCGCTCGCCGCGGCGAACTGCTTTTCCATCTGGTCCTTCATATTCGCGGGCACGCCCGGCATATCGAATTTGACCAGCTTCACGTCGGTCTTCCAGTTGCCGGCTTCGCGTTTGACCGGACCCGACGACGATGCGCCTACACCGCTGGTCTTTTCGGCGCCGGCATCCGCCGAGCTATCCGACTTACCGCAGCCACCGAGTGCCAGCGAAACACCGATTACCGCAACCGTAACGAACTTCTTCATGGGCTCCATCCTCCTGTTGAGCAAAGCGAAAACCCCTTTCCCGATATATGGTTGCGCCAAATTTCGACGATGATGCACAGAGGTCAGGAAAAGATCGGCAGACCAAGGAAAAGGGGCGCCGGCAGCAGCCAACGCCCCTTTTCCTGAACCCGGTCTTCGAACCGGACCGCGATCAGCTCTTCGCGGTGCCCGCCGGCTTGCACGGGCCGGTGTGGACGCTGGTCATCTGCATGACCATTTCCATGTCGCCCCCCGTCGGGATCTTGCCCTTGGTGGTGATCGTGACGTCGTTCTTCTTCGCCTCGATCGTGCCGGTCATCGCCATGTCGACGGTCTGGCCATTCGCCTTGCAGGTGCCCGCGACATCAACCTTGCCGCCGCTGACATTCTTCTTCGACCAGGTGCACTCGCCGCCATTGCCCGGGCCCTTGGCGAGTTCGGCTGCGATATCCTCCTTGTCGACCTGTTCCTGCGTGAAGCACTGGTCCATGCCGCTGGCACCTTCCATCATCTGCTTCATGCCCGACTTCATTTCCTCGGGCATGCCGGGAACTTCGAACTTCACCAGCTTGATGTCGGTCTTCCAGTTACCGGCTTCGCGCTTCACGGTTCCGCCGGCATTCTCGCTCTTGCCACAGCCCGATACGGCCAACGCGATGCCGAGCGCCGCGATCGTCATAATCTTTTTCATACCCTGTCTCCTGTGACTTTAATGCGGGGGCTCTTCTTGTTGTGATTCATTGCGATTGTGGACCCGCTCCATCGATACCATATTGGCAGCAATGGCAATTCAGATTCGTACATCGCTCGATGAAATCGAAACCGCGGCCGACTATGTGCCGCACCGTCCCGCGCGCCCCGACAAGGTCGAAGGCGGCAAGCGATTTGAACTGGTTAGCGACTATGAACCCGCGGGCGACCAGCCGACCGCGATCAAGGAACTGGTCTCGACCGCCCTCGATGGCGAGCGCGACCAGGTGCTGCTCGGCGTCACCGGATCGGGCAAGACCTTCACCATGGCGAAGGTCATCGACGAACTGCAGCGCCCGGCGCTGATCCTCGCCCCGAACAAGATCCTCGCGGCGCAGCTCTATGGCGAGTTCAAGAGCTTTTTCCCGAACAATGCGGTCGAATATTTCGTCAGCTATTACGACTATTACCAGCCCGAAGCCTATGTTCCCCGCAGCGACACCTATATCGAGAAGGAAAGCTCGGTAAACGAGGCGATCGACCGCATGCGCCACTCGGCGACGCGGGCGTTGCTCGAACGCGACGATGTGATCATCGTCGCGTCGGTGTCGTGCCTCTACGGCATCGGTTCGGTCGAGACTTATTCGGCGATGATCTTCGACCTCAAAAAGGGCCAGGTGGCCGACAATCGCGAGATCATTCGCAAACTCGTCGCGCTCCAGTACAAGCGCAACGACCAGGCCTTCGCGCGCGGCAATTTCCGCGTGCGGGGGGACTCTCTGGAGATTTTCCCGTCGCACTATGAAGATATGGCCTGGCGCGTCAGCTTCTTCGGCGACGAGATCGAGGAAATCACCGAGTTCGACCCGCTGACCGGCAAGAAGATCGCCAACCTCAACCATGTCCGCATCTATGCGAACAGCCACTATGTGACCCCCGGCCCGACGCTGAAGCAGGCGAGCGAGGCGATCCGCCACGAGCTTGCCGAGCGTTTGAAGGAACTCGAAGCCGAGGGCCGCCTGCTCGAAGCGCAGCGGCTGGAACAGCGCACCAATTTCGACCTTGAGATGATCGCCGCGACGGGCAGTTGCGCAGGGATCGAAAATTACAGCCGCTTCCTGACCGGCCGCCTGCCCGGCGAGCCGCCGCCGACGCTGTTCGAATATCTGCCCGATAATGCGCTGCTCTTCGTCGACGAAAGCCACCAGACGATCCCGCAGATCGGTGCGATGTCGAAGGGCGATCACCGCCGCAAGATCACGCTCGCCGAATATGGCTTCCGCCTGCCCAGCTGCATCGACAACCGGCCGCTGCGCTTTGCCGAATGGGACGTCATGCGTCCCCAGACGGTCAGCGTGTCGGCGACGCCGGGAACGTGGGAAATGGACCGCACGCAGGGCGTGTTCGCGGAGCAGGTGATCCGCCCCACCGGCCTCATCGACCCGCCGGTGTTCATCAAGCCGGTCGAGGAACAGGTCGACGACCTGATCATGGAAGCGAAGGCGACCGCGGCGGCGGGATATCGCACCCTCGTCACGACGCTGACCAAACGCATGGCCGAAGATCTGACCGAATTCCTCCACGAAGCGGGGCTGAAGGTCCGCTACATGCACTCGGACGTCGAGACGCTGGAGCGCATCGAGATCATCCGCGACCTCCGCCTCGGGGTGTTCGACGTGCTCGTCGGTATCAACCTGCTCCGCGAAGGACTCGACATTCCTGAATGCGGGCTCGTCGCGATCCTCGACGCCGACAAGGAGGGGTTTTTGCGTAGCGAAACGTCGCTGGTGCAGACGATCGGCCGCGCCGCGCGCAACGTCGACGGCCGCGTCATCCTCTACGCCGACCGCATCACCGGCAGCATGGAACGCGCGATGCGCGAAACCGACCGCCGCCGCGAAAAGCAGGAGGCGTATAACGCCGAGCACGGCATCACCCCGACGACGATCAAGCGCAACATCGGCGACATCATCGCGCATGTCGCGTCGAAGGATCAGGTGACGATCGACATCGGCGAGGACAAGCCGGCGCATATGGTCGGGCATAACCTGCGCGCCTATATTCAGGACCTCGAAAAGAAGATGCGCGATGCAGCGGCAGACCTGGAGTTCGAGGAAGCCGGGCGCCTGCGCGACGAGATCCGCCGATTGGAAGCCGACGAGCTCGGCCTGCCCGCCGACCAGCAGGTCGCACCGCGCGTCGGGCGCTCGAACGAGGGCAAGCCAGGGACGCGCAAGGGGCGGTTCGGGAAGCAAAGCAAGACGAAGTGGGGGCGGTGATCGCGTCCGTTTCGGACAAGTCCAGCCCCTCCCCCACTGGCTGACGGCGGTAACACCCGCCAAAGTACCATGGCACGCGATCCGCGAAAGGATGATCGCCCATGGACGAACCGATTGACAATTCCCCATATGTCCTGTATACAGGACAAGTTATTCAGTTTCGGCAAACGCCGCAATTTGAAAAATGGCTGCGGACGTTGCGGGATCGGTCGGCGATGCCCAGAATCGTCGATCGTCTTAAAAAGCTTGCGCTCGGCCATATGGGAGACACGAAGTCCGTCGGCGACGATGTGCACGAATTGCGCTTCGCTTTCGGACCTGGATATCGAATCTATTATATGTGGCAGGGCGACAGGCTGCTCTTGCTGTTGTCGGGCGGCGACAAGGACAGTCAGGCGCGCGACATTGCAAAGGCCAAGGCGCTGGCAACGGAGGCGAATGATGGCATTGAAAACGCTCCCCTTTGATCCGGCCGATTATCTCGAGACCGCCGAGGACATCCGCTACTATCTTGAAGCGGCGATGGAAGGAAATGACGCGAGACATATTGCCGGCGCACTGGGCGATGTCGCCCGGTCGAAGGGCATGACCGAGATTGCGCGGCAGACCGGACTCGGACGACAGGCGCTCTACAATGCGCTGTCCGAAAATGGCAATCCGACGCTACAGACGCTGACCGCCGTCCTTGATGCCCTGGGTCTCGAATTATCGGTGCAGCCCAAGAAGGCCGCCTGACCACCCTTCGACCAAAGCCCCTATCGAGCCGACCAGCACCCTTGCCCCCTCCCCGCGCGCGGCTTAGCGTCCGCGCCCTAACGGGGAGAATGTCGAATGAAATCGGGTCTGTCGCTCATCGCCCTGGCGCTCGCCTTTGCCGTGCCCGCCGCCCTCCACGCGCAGGACAAGCCTGCAGACGGCGCCGCGAGCCAGAAGGCCAAGGCCGACAAGCCCGCCGACGACTATGAACCGCAGGTCCATACCACCAAGCTCAGCGGCACTTTCGGCGGCCAGCGCGTCAACTATGCCGCGACGATCGGCGAGACGATCCTGAAGAACCAGGATGACGTCGCCGAGGCGGCGATCGTCACCACCGCCTATGTCAAGGAACCGCGCGACCCCAGCCGCCCGGTGACCTTCCTGTTCAACGGCGGCCCGGGGTCGGGCACCGTGTGGCTGATGATGGGCGCATTCGGGCCGAAGCGCGTCGCGATCCCCGGCGACGCGCGCGACGACGGCGCCCCGCCCTATCCGATCGTCGACAACCCCGACGCGCTGCTCGACGTCACCGACGTCGTGTTCATCGACCCGCCGGGCACCGGCTTTTCGCACCTGATCGGCAAGGCGAAGCCCGAGGATTATTATGGGGTGACACAGGACGCCAAGGCCGTCGCCGAGGTGATCCGCCGCTGGCTCAATGAAAACGGCCGCTGGAACAGCCCCAAGTTCCTCGGCGGCGAAAGCTATGGCACGACGCGATCGGCCGCGGTCGCCAACCAGTTGATGAACGAGACGTACAACGACGTCGCGTTGAACGGCATCATCCTCATCTCGACCGTGCTCGATTTCGCCGCCGGCGCCGACACGCCGGGCAACGAGCTGAGCTATATCACCAACCTGCCGTCGATGGCGACGACGGCGATGTTCCACGGCAAGGCAAGCGGCACCTCGGTCGAAGCTTTCGCCGAGGAAGCACGACAATGGGCGATCGGCCCCTATGCCTCGGCGCTGCTGAAGGGTCAGAAGTTGCAGGGCGAGGAACGCGCCCAAATCCGCCGCGAACTCGCGCGCTTCACGGGTCTGAGCGAAACCTATCTCGAAAGCGCCGACCTGCGCGTGACGCCCGACCGCTTCTACAAGGAATTGCTGCGCGACCGCGGGCTGACCATCGGCCGCCTCGACAGCCGCTACACCGGCAAGGATTATGACAATGCCGGCGAAAGCCCCGACAATGATCCGAGCTTCTATGGCATCGACGCGAGCTATACTGCCGCGATCAACAGCTGGAGCCGCGACACCTTGGGGTTCAAGACGACCCGCGAATATCAGTCGATCGGCAATGTCGGTCCGTGGGACTGGCGGATCGGCGGGCGCGACAGCAACGCCTACCTCAACGTCGCGCCCTATATCGGGCAGGCGCTGCGCGAGAATAGCGGGCTGCGCGTCTTCGTCGGCCAGGGCTATTACGACTTCGCGACGCCCTTTTTCGCCGCCGAATATGCGCTGTCGCGCACCGGCATCCCGCAGGATCGCATCTCATATCAATATTATGGCGCCGGCCACATGATGTATATCCGCGACGAGGACCGCCACAAATTATCGGCCGATATCCGCGCGTTTATTCGGGGGCGTTAGGTCGGCATCGGGGTGGGGAGCTGCCATGAGCTCTACTCACCTTCGTCATCCCGGGCTTGACCCGGGATCCCGCTTTTTTGAAGGCACCAGCGGTTTTCGGCGCCAAGCGGGACCCCGGATCAAGTCCGGGGTGACGATGAAAAGGACGGCAACTCCCAGCCGAAACCTGTCATTCCCCCGTCAGCGCAGCACGCCCCGCGCCTTCATCGCCCGCGCGTAGAAGATCAGCGCGAGCAGGACCACCCAGACCACGATGCTGGTATAGAGCGGCACGTCGCCGAGCAGCCGCTTCAGTGTGTCGCCATTCTGGACCAGCTGATAATAGGTCACCCCGGCCAGCCCCACGGCCGACGCGATGAAGGCCGTGAGCGCGTAGCGCGAGCGCAGCAGAAGCAGCAGCGACCCGATGAAGGATCCGAAGCCGCCCAGCGCCCAACAGGCATTTGCCCAGGCGGGGGTGCTCAGGAAGAAGGTGCGCTGTTCTTCATTATATTGCGACAGCCAGAAACCATTCTGCATATTGGTTAGGGTGAAATCGACCGCCGGAAACAGATTCCAGAGCAGGGTCAGCCCACCCACCAGCCACAAATGCCACGGCGTTTTACGCACTTCGGTCATATTCGCCTCCCCTGCTGAAAAATCGCGCAAAACTATCATGCTTTGCGGCCGTCAGCAATGCGGTGATATAGCAGCACAATACAGCCCGGACGGCGGATTGGGGGCTTGGCAAGCGGGCGGTGCATGACGATATGCACCGCATGTGTGTCGTTGCTCTCGCTCACCATGCCCATCCGCAATGGCCGCTCATCCTGGTCGGCAATCGCGACGAATTTCACGCGCGGCCCGCGGCGCCGCTCCATCCATGGGAAGACGGCAGCGGGATCGCCGCCGGGCGCGACCTGCAGGCGGGCGGCACCTGGCTCGGGCTGCACCGGCCGAGCGGGCGCGCCGTCGTCGTGACCAACGTCCGCGGTGCGATGCCCGATCCGGCAAAGGAATCGCGCGGCGCGCTGGTGACCGACATGCTGCACGGTTCGGGGCGCTTCGCCGAGCCGGCGACGACGGATTTGCCGCGCTTCAACGCCTTCAACCTGTTCGCGGTCAACGGCGGCGCGGCGCGACTGCTGACCAACCGGCCGGTGCCGCTGATCATGCCGCTGGGCGCCGGCGTCCAGGCGCTCGCCAACGAGCCCGTCGACAGCCCCTGCCCCCGCGCCGAGCGGCTGCGCCTCGCACTCCAGGCCGTTGCCGATGCCGGCACGGATCCGGAAGCGTTGCTCGATACGCTGATGGCCGAGGACGGCCCGGCGCTGTTCCTGCGCGGCGACATATACGGCACCCGCGCCTCGACGCTGGTCGCGGTCGCCGCCGACGGCCACGCCCGCATGATCGAGCGCCGATATGAAGCGGGCGGGCGTTCCGCCGGAACGACCGCCCTCCAATTTCATATCGGTTCCTGATTTCGTCCTTCCGGCAAAGGCCGGGATAACGAAAGCTGAAATCGCAACCTATTTCGGCGCGATGACCATCAGCATCTGACGGCCCTCGGTGCGCGGATGCGCCTCGACCTTCGCGATTTCCGACGTCAGTTCGGCGACGCGCTGCAGCACGTTGAGGCCAAGCTGGGTGTGGCTCATCTCGCGGCCGCGGAAGCGCATCGTCATCTTGACCTTGTCGCCTTCCCCGAGGAAGTCGAACACCTTGCGCATCTTCACGTCGAAATCATGATCATCGATATTCGGACGCATCTTGATCTCTTTGATTTCCTGCGTCTTCTGGCTCTTGCGCGCCAGATTCGCCTTTTTCTGGGCTTCGTATTTGAACTTGCCCACGTCGAGGAACTTGCACACCGGCGGATCGGCGTTCGGGGATACTTCGACGAGGTCCAGCCCGACGGAGGCCGCCTGTTCGATCGCTTCGGCGGTCAGCATGACGCCCAGATTTTCGCCTTCGTCGTCGATGACGCGGACCTTGGGGGAGGCGATGAATTCATTGTATCGCGGGCCATTCTTGGGCGGCATTCGGTCCATCGGGCGGCGAGTCATGGGCGGTGGTATAGCTGTATCTCCTGAGTCATTCATGACGGGCGCGCGGAATCGGCACGAAGCGCGCGCAATGTCCATATAGTGAACGCGCGGCGCACGTAAAGGCTGCGGCACCGGATTGCCCGCCGCTTTTTCGTCCGACTGTGGCGGCTATGCCACGCCTTTCACGATCACCACTTCGTCGGCGCGGGATCGACGACGCGGAATCCGCCGGCACCGACCTCGCTCACTTCCAGCGCGCGCAATGCAATGCCGCGGTTGTTGAAGCGGAAGATGCCGTCGATGCCGCCAAAGCCATCCGCGGCGAGCAGCTTGTTCGCCGGAAAGCTGGTGCCCGGTTTCCAGTCGCGCGAAATGCGAACGGTCAGCAGCACCGAATCATAGCCAAGGCTCGCCAGGCGATAGGGCGCCCGCCCGAAACGGGTGCGATATTTGCCCGCGAGCTGGCCGTAGAGCCCGTCCGACACGCTGGCGAACCACGCCCCGCGCATCGCCGCATTGCTGCCCAGCGAGGCTTCGGTATTCCACAGTTCGGTGCCGAGGATCTGCTTGTTGCCGCTGCTCTTGATCACCGGCACCGCGCGGATCGCATTGCCGCCGCTGTCGGCGATCAGCACCGCGTCCATCGCGCCGCCGCTGGCCAGCCGTCGCGCCGCGCCGGTCAGCGCGGTGGCGCTGCGATCATAGCTTTCGACCGCGACCAGCGTCCCGCCGGCTTCGGTCACCGCGGCGCGGAACGCCGCCGCCGACCGGTCGCCATAAACATTCTTGGGCACCAGCGCCCCGAAGCGGACATGTCCCTTGCCGCGCGCGAAGGCGACGACGCGTTCGACCGACTGGCCGGGGACGAAGCCCATGATGAAGACGCCGTTGCCGGCCACGCTGCTGTCGTTCGAGAAGCTCAATACCGGCACCTTTGCCGCGCGCGCGATCGGCGCGACCGCCGCGACATCCTCGCTCAGCAGCGGGCCGAGGATCAGCTTGTTGCCGTCGGCGACCGCCTGCCGCGCCGCGGCCGCGGCGCCGAGCGCGGTGTCATAGGTGGTGATGCGGACCTTTTCGGTACGCGAATCGAGCAGTGCCATCGTCGTCGCATTGGCGATCGCCATGCCGACATCGGCGTTGGGACCGGTTTCGGGGACGAGCAGCGCGACGCGGTGGCGGTCGGTGTCGGTCGGCAAGCCCGGACCGATGTCGTCGGCCGGCCGGTCGGGCGGCGGCGGGGTCGCGGGCCCGTCGGACTTGGGAACGACCTGACACGCCGCCAGCAGCCCTGCCATCGCCAGCGTTGCCATCGTGCGCAGCATTTTTCGCCGCGACGCCGCATTGTTTTGGCGCTCGGTAGCAGTTTCTGCCATTTTCGGCGTCATGCCGGATTCGACCATCTCAGATTCTCCCTTGCCCGGACTCTATATCGTTGCGACGCCCATCGGCAACCTCGGCGACATCTCCGCCCGCGCCGCGGCGACGCTTGCCGCCGCCGACGTCATCGCGGCGGAGGATACGCGCGTGACGGCGAAGCTTCTCGCCCATCTTGGTTTGCGTGTGCCGATGACCCCCTATCATGATCATAGCGACGAACGCACCCGCGCCGCTCTGGTTGCGCGAATGGCCGATGAAATTGTCATACTCGTGTCGGATGCCGGAACCCCGCTGATTTCGGACCCCGGATACAAGCTGGTCCGCGACGCGCGCGGGGCGGGGCGGCACGTGACCACCCTGCCCGGCCCGTGCGCCGCGATCGCCGCGATCACCCTGTCGGGGCTGCCCAGCGACCGCTTCCTGTTCGCGGGCTTCCTGCCGAACAAGGCCAAGGCGCGCGCCGACACGCTCGCCGAATTTGCCGGACTGCGCGCGACTTTGGTCTTTTATGAAAGCGGACCGCGCCTGTCGGCGTCCTTGGCGGCAATGGCCGAAGGGCTGGGCGATCGCGAGGCCGCGGTCGCGCGCGAGATCAGCAAACTCTACGAACAATGCGTCACCGGCACGCTCAGCAACCTCGCCGCGCGCTACGCCGATGCGCCGCCGAAGGGGGAGATCGTCGTCGTCGTCGGCCCGCCCGGCGCGGCGATCGCCGAAGCGGCCGACGATGCGACACTGGACGCCGCGCTGCGCGAAGCGATGGCCGGCAAGCCCGTCGCACAGGCGGCGAAGGCAGTCGCCAAACGCTTCGGACTCGACCGGCATGAGACCTATGCCCGCGCGCTGACCTTGAAAGAGGGCGGGTGAACCGCGCCGCCGCCGAAGCTCGCGGACGCAAGGCCGAACGCCGCGCGGCCTGGTGGCTGCGCCTGCACGGTTGGCGTATATTGGGCGAACGGCTGCGCGTTCCCGCGGGAGAGGTCGACCTGGTCGCGCGGCGCGGGCGCACCATCGCCTTCATCGAGGTCAAGTGGCGCGACCGCATCGAGGATCTCGATTTCGCGATCGACGCATATCGCCTGCGCCGTGTTGCCGCGGCGGCGGAAATGCTGAGTCCCCGCTTCATCCGGCCACGCGATGATATCCGCATCGACGTGATGCTCCTTGCGCCGGGACGCCTGCCGCGCCATCTGGTCCACGTCTGGCAACCCTGAGGAAGACATAATGACCCTGCGCGCCGCCGTGCAAATGGACCCGATGGACGGAATCAACATCGGGGGAGACAGCAGTTTCCACCTGATCCTGAAAGCGCTCGAACGCGGCTACGAGCTTTACCACTACGACGTCCGCGGGCTGACGTGGGAGGCCGGGCGCCTCACCACCAGGGCGCACCGCATCACCGAAGCGAAGCGCGAGGCGGGCGCCCATTACACGTTCGGCGACGAAGTGCTGCTCGACCTTGGCCGCGACGTCGATGTCGTGCTGATGCGACAGGATCCGCCCTTCGACCTCGGTTATCTCACCGGCACCTGGCTGCTCGAGCGGATCGCGCACGAAACGCTGGTCGTCAACGATCCGGTTTCGGTCCGCAACGCGCCCGAAAAGGTGTTCGTCCTCGACTTTCCCGAATTCATGCCGCCGACGATGGTGACCCGCAACCTCGACGCGGTGAAGGATTTCCAAGCGCGCCATGGCGCGGTCGTCATCAAGCCGCTCCACGGCAATGGCGGCAAGGCTGTTTTCAAGATCGACGCCGATGGCGGCAATCTCGGCGCGCTCGTCGAACTGTTCGGGCAGGTCTGGCCCGAGCCTTTCATGGTCCAGCAGTTCCTGCCGAGCGTCGCGAAGGGCGACAAGCGCATCGTGCTGGTCGACGGCGAGGTCGCGGGCGCGATCAATCGCAAACCCGGCGAAGGCGAATTCCGCTCGAACCTCGCGGTCGGCGGCTATGCCGAGGCGACCGAACTCACCCCGCGCGAGCAGGAAATCTGCGACATTCTGGGACCGCGCCTCAAGGAACGCGGGCTGGTCTTCGTCGGCATCGACGTGATCGGCGGCGAATGGCTGACCGAAATCAACGTCACCTCACCGACCGGCATCGTCGCGATCGACCGTTTCAACAACAGCGATACCGCGGGCATGATCTGGGACGCGATCGTTCGCCGGATCGGTTGACGCAGCCGCCGCGTTACCCCTGTCATGACCGATTTCATCCTGAACCTGATCCAGGGCTGGGGCTATATGGGGATTTTCATCCTCATGTTCCTCGAAAACGTCTTCCCGCCGATCCCGTCCGAAGTGATCATGGGCCTCGGCGGCATCGGCGTCGCCAAGGGCCATTTCGATTTCTGGACCCTCGTCGCGGTCGCGGTCGCGGGCACGACCGCGGGCAACTGGGTCTGGTACGGCATCGGACGCTGGATCGGCTATGCGCGGCTCAAACCCTTCATCGACCGCCACGGCCGCTGGCTGACGCTCGACTGGGCCGAGGTCGAACGGATGCACAATTTCTTTCTGAAATACGGCCCCGCGATAATCTTTTTCGCACGCTTCATGCCCGTCGCGCGGACGATGGTGTCGCTCCCCGCCGGCATGGTGAGGATGAACCAGGCGAAATTCCTGATCTGGACCGCCGCCGGATCGACGATCTGGATCGCCGCCCTGGCAGGCGCGGGCAACTGGTTCGGCGGGAAGTTCGCGAACCTCGACGCCTTTGTCGGCCCCGTCGCGCTGGTCGCGATCGGATCGCTGGTGCTGATCTATATCTGGCGCGTCATCACCTGGAAGCCGAAGGCAAAAGGCGAATGATCGGGATTTGCCCGCCGATGTTTGATAAGCGGCCGTCGTTGATCCTCACCAAAGAGACCGCGTGCGCACCAGATTGAGCATTTGCGTAAAGAAGCATTCCTATCGATCGGAAGAGGAAGCGCTCGCGGTCGTTCGGCGTTCCGAATTTCAGCTCCGACCGTACCGCTGCGACCGCTGCCGGCTTTTCCACCTGACAAGCCGCACCAAGGGCAAACGAACACCCCGGTAAGTCGAAGCGAGCTTCTGTTGCTCGCCGATCACGCCCGCGGATGCGCGCTGCGATAGATATCGAGCAAATGCGCCGCATCGACCGCGGTGTAGACCTGCGTCGAAGCCAGGCTCGCATGGCCGAGCAATTCCTGCAGGCTGCGCAAATCCGCTCCGCCCGCCAGCAAATGCGTCGCGAAGCTGTGGCGCAGCGCGTGCGGGGTCGTGCGTTCGGGAAGCCCCAGGGCGCGGCGCGCGGCGCGGACGCTGGCGCGGACGACCCCGGGCGCCAGCGGGCCGCCGCGCGCGCCAAGAAACAACGCGCTGTCCTTCGCGATCGGCCATGGGCAAGCCGCAACATAGCGGGAAACCGCGGCGGCCACCGCTGGCAGGACCGGGACGATGCGCGTCTTGTTCCGTTTGCCGGTGACGCGGAGCGTCTCGCCGAGCGGCAGCACCGCACCCGTCAGCCCCAGCGCCTCGCCGATCCGTAAGCCAGCGCCATAGAGCAGCAGCAGCAGCGCGAAATCGCGCGCGCCGACCCAGCCCTCGCGGGCATTATCCTCGACATCCTGCGCAAGCTGCATCGCCTCGGCGGGCGCAACGGGACGCGGCAGCCCCTTCTTGACCCGCGGCCCGCGCAATGGCGGCACCACCGCCCCCGATCCGCCAGTGAAGCGCAGGAAACCGCGCAGCGCCGACAGCTCGCGCGCCGCCGACGTATTGCCCAGCCCCTCGGCCCGGCGCGCGGCAAGATAGGCGCGCAAGTCGTTGGCGGTCAGCGATTTGAGCATGTGCGCATCGACCGCACCGCCATGGTGGTTCGACAGAAAGGCGCAGAAGCGTGTCGCCGTCGCGATATAGGCACGGCGCGTATGCTCCGACCGGCGCTTTTCATGCGCCAGATGGGCATCCCAGTCGCGGATCAAATCTTGCGCCAACACAATTCCTTCCCAATCCGTTCGTGTCGAGCGAAGTCGAGACACCGCGAAGGCATGGACGAACGATGGGCATCTCGACTTCGCTCGATGCGAACGGAGCCTGCTTTAACTAGCCGGTCCGCACCACCTCGGAAAGGATCGAGTCGAGCAGCAATATGCCATCGTCGCTCACCGCAAGCGTGTCGCCTACCTGCCGCATCAGCCCCTGCCGCGCCAGCCGTGCCGCCGTTTCCGCATCCAGAAATGCGTCGCGCGGCAATCCGCTGCGCGCTTCGATCCGCGCCAGGTCGATGCCTTCGGTCAACCGCAGCCCCATCAGCATCGCCTCGGTCGCGCGCTCGTGCGGCGGCAGGTCGCTCTCGACCTTCAGCCCATGACCGTTGCGCTCGACCGCGGCGACGAAATTTTCGGGCTTCTTGTGCCGCTCGGTCGCCTGTCCGAGCCGTCGGCCATGCGCGCCGGGGCCGATGCCCGCATAATCGGCGTAGCGCCAGTAAGCGAGATTATGGCGGCTCTCTTGCCCGGCGCGCGCATGGTTCGACACTTCGTAGCGCGGCAGCCCCGCGGCGCGCGTTATCGCCTGCGTCGCGTCGAACAGGTCGGCGGCGGTGTCGCCGTCGGGAATCGTCAGGTCGCCCTTTGCCGCCAATGTCGCAAAGCGCGTGCCGGGTTCGATGGTAAGCTGATAGAGCGAAAGATGATCGGTGCCGAACGCCAGCGCGCCCTGAAGTTCGGCCTCCCATGCCGCGAGCGACTGCCCCGGCCGGGCGTAGATCAGGTCGAAGCTGACACGCGCGAAATGATCCTGCGCCGCGGTGATCGCCCGGCGCGCCTCATCGCCGCTGTGCGCGCGGCCAAGAAATTCAAGCACCTGCGGGTCGAAGCTCTGAACCCCTATCGATACGCGATTGACCCCGGCCGATGCGAGCGCGGCGAAGTTGGCAACTTCGACCGAATTGGGATTGGCCTCCAGCGTGATCTCGACAGCTTCGGCCAGCCCCCAGGCTTCATCTGCCGCCGCGATCACCGCCGCGACCGTTGCAGGCGGCATCAGGCTCGGTGTGCCGCCGCCGAAAAAGATCGATCCGACGGTGCGCCCCGGCAGCAACCCTGCCTCGTACCGCAGATCGGCAAGCAACGCCGCGCGCCACACCGCCTGATCGACGCTTTCGCGCACATGGCTGTTGAAGTCGCAATAGGGGCATTTCGACACGCAAAACGGCCAATGGACATAAAGGGCAAGCGGGTCGGCCATGCGGCGCCCCTACCCCCTTTCGTCATGGCGGCGAAAGCCGGAATCTCCCATCCGCCGTTTCAGCGCTTCAGCATCTGCGCGATATGGGCCCGAATATCGTCGGGCCATGCCGCCACGGTGGCGAAAAACCCTTCGTCATCGTCGCGGTACAAGGCGCGCAGCGCGTCCTCATAACCCGGCCGGTCGCCGCAGAGGTGGCTCATGAAATGATAAGCCGCCTCCTTGCGCTGCTTTGCGTCCGGCGCGTCGCGGCTCGCAGTTTCGACCAGCCGCCGCAGCGTCGCCGACGCCCCTCCCGGCTGCGCCGCAAGCCAGTCCCAATGGCGCGGCAGCAGCGTGACCTCGCGCGCTTTCACGCCAAGCCGCGGGCGGCCCGCGGAGGGCGCCGGGGCAGCCGTCGCGGCGTCCCAATAGTCGAGATCGGTGAGCCGGCCGGACATATCGTCGAAAACGAGAATCGCGCCGAGGTCGCCGGGATAGCGCTCCTCGATCGTCCGGGTGACGGTTTCGCGATTTCCGGAAGCGAGCTTGGTGTCGCCGAGAAAGGCGGTGACGCTGTGATGTTCGTGAGTCATGGCGACCCATTATACCCGGATAAAAACTCTGTCAATATTATCCGGGTATAATTCAGGCTATGCGAAGGCGCCCGCGACCAGCTTCGCAAAAGCGTCCGCACGATGGCTGATCGCATGCTTTTCCGTCGGATCAATTTCCGCGTAAGTCAGGGAGTTGCCGACCGGAACGAAGACCGGATCATAACCAAAGCCCAGCAGCCCGCGCGGCGGCCAGGTCAGGCTGCCCTGCGCGGCACCTTCGTAAACATCGGCATGTCCATCGGGCCAGGCGAGCGCGAGCGTGCAAACAAAGCGCGCGCTGCGATCGACATCGGCGCCTTGTTCGGCGAGCAGGCCTTCGACCTTGCCCATCGCCATATACCAGTCGCGCCCCGGCTCGCCTTCATACCATTGGCGTTCGGCCCAGTCGGCGGTGTAGACGCCGGGCCGCCCGCCCAGCGCCGCGACCTCGAGCCCGCTGTCGTCGGCCAGCGCCGGCAGCCCCGCCGCCGCCGCGCTCGCATGCGCCTTCAGCAGCGCGTTTTCGACGAAGCTCGTCCCCGTCTCCTCGGGCTCGGGCAAGCCAAGGTCGCCCGCCGACACCGGTTCGATCCCGAACGGTTCGAGCAGCGCCCTTATCTCGCGCACCTTGCCCGCATTGTGGCTGGCGATGACGAGACGGCCGGGTTGCAGTTTGCGGGTCACAAAGCCCTCTCCCCTTGGGAGAGGGTTGGGTGAGGGGGTCTGCCGTTGGCGACGGCAAGCACACGCCCGCGCAAATCCTCCAAAACGCCTTCCAGATTGCTCATAATGTCATTGTTCCAGTATCGGATGACTTGATAGCCAGCCGCTTGCAGGCGCGCGGTCCGGTCGATGTCGGCAGCATTTTCGGCATGCTGCCCGCCGTCCGCCTCGATGATAATCCGCAGCTCTTCGCACAAGAAGTCAGCAACGAAACCGGCAATGGGCGATTGCCGGCGAAATTTGAAACCAAGGAATTGGCGCGCCCGAAGTACGCGCCAAAGCCTCTTTTCGGCCTCGGTTTCCGCGCGCCGCAATTTTCGCGCGATTGGCGTTGACGATTTGTGCGGCTGCCCGGACACATCCCCTCACCTGCTGCGACTAGCCAGCAAGCTGGCAAGTCTCGCTTCCTCTCCCGACGGGAGAGGAAAGCTACGACCGCCCTACCGCCTTGTCCTGTGCCGCGAAAATCTCGGCGCAGCCGATGCGGGCGAGGCGCAGCAGGCGGAGCAGGCCTTCCTCGTCGTAGGTCGCGCCCTCGGCGCTCGCCTGCACTTCGACGATCTGGCCGCGGCCGGTCAGCACGAAATTGCCGTCGGCTTCGGCCACCGAATCTTCGTCATAATCAAGGTCGAGCACCGGCGTGCCCTTGTAGATCCCGCACGAAATCGCGCCCACCTTGTCCTCGATCGGATCTTCGGCGATCGTCTTGGCGGCGAGCAGCTTGTCGACCGCGAGGCGCAGCGCGACCCACGCGCCCGAAATCGACGCGGTGCGCGTGCCGCCGTCGGCCTGGATCACGTCGCAATCGATGACGATCTGGCGCTCGCCCAGCTTCTTCATGTCGACGACGGCGCGCAGGCTGCGGCCGATCAGCCGCTGGATTTCCTGCGTCCGGCCCGACTGCTTGCCCTTCGCCGCCTCGCGGCTGCCGCGCGTGTGCGTCGCGCGGGGCAGCATGCCATATTCGGCCGTCACCCAGCCCTGCCCCTTGCCGCGCAGGAACGGCGGCACCTTTTCGTCGACGCTCGCGGTCACCAGCACCTTGGTGTTGCCGAACGACACGAGCACGCTGCCCTCGGCATGGATGGTGAATTCGGTCTCGAGGGCGATGGGACGCATCTGGTCGGGGGCGCGGCCGGAAGGGCGCATGAAGAATCCTTTCAAATGATGATGCCGCCGCCCTTAGGCCGCCGCCCTCATTCGCTCAACCGCATCTTGAAGAAATCGAGGATTTCGTCGCGCGCCTGCACCGTCGGTTGCCCCGCCTCGTCGATCAGATGGATGGTGACGACGCTGTGCGGATTCTTCATCGGGCTGACCGGGTTAGCCGCGCTGTCAGGTAACACCTTGCCGATAAAGCGGTCGCCGAGCGCGTCTTCATAGGCGGCGAAGCGGGCTGCCTGGCAGAATTTGTCGCCCGCGAACCGATAGGCCAGCACGGTCAGATCTTCGGCAACCATCCGTGCCTTGACCGCCGCGAGCTCGTCCGGCGCGATATGGATCGCCGCCGGCTTGGTCATCGGCAGCGACGGCTGCGCGAGCACCGGGGCGATGACCGCGGGTTCGAGCATCATCGACAGCGCGAAATTGCCCGTAAAGCACATGCCGATCGCGCCAACCCCCTTGCCGCCGCATTCGCCATGCGCCTGCGCCGCGAGCGCGCGGAGCCACTGCGTCGCGGGCGCACTTTCATTGGCTGCCAGCGCGCGGAACTGGCGGCTGATGCAACCACCGGCGATGGTGAACAAGGCGCCCGGCATGCGCGGCACCGCGCCGTCCTTGCCAAAGATATGCGGCATATAGACGGTAAAGCCCGCATTGCGCACCCAGCGCGCGAAGCGCGCGACATGCGGGCTGATCCCCGGCATTTCGGTCATCACGATGACGGCAGGGCCGCTGCCCATGGTGTAGACGCGATGCCGGCCGCCAAGCAGCGTCATCTCGCGATGGCCGAAGTCGTCGAGCGGATCATCCTGGGTAAGCGGGCGTGTCGTCATGCTGTCCTCCCCGTCGGAAAGGCTAACGCGACTTGCCCGCGCTGACCAGCAAAGCTTGCCCCTTCCTCTCCCCGTCCCTAGATTCCCCCCATGACCACGCCGCCGATCACCGAACTCACCACGCGCGCCCGCGATGTGTTCCGTCTGGTCGTCGACGCCTATCTGGAAACCGGGCAGCCGGTCGGGTCGCGCACCCTGTCCAAATTCGCGGCGCTCAATCTGTCGCCCGCGTCGATCCGCAACGTGATGCAGGATCTCGAGGAATATGGCCTGCTGTCGAGCCCGCACACCAGCGCGGGACGCATGCCGACCGAACAGGGGCTGCGCCTGTTCGTCGACGGCATGATGCAGGTCGCCGAACCGTCGGCCGAGGACCGCGCGCAGATCGAGGCGAGCCTGTCCGACGCCGGACCGATCGAAAGCGCGCTCGCGCAGGCGACATCGGCGCTGTCGGGGCTGTCGGCGTGCGCCGGTCTCGTCCTCGTGCCCAAGCACGAACGCGTGCTGAAACAGGTGGCCTTCGTTCCGCTGTCGGCGACGCAATCGCTCGTCGTCCTCGTCGCGGGCGACGGCGCGGTCGAAAATCGCGTCATTGACGTGCCGCCGGGGCTGAGCCAGTCGGCGCTGACCGAGGCCGGAAATTATATCAGCGCCACCTTGTCGGGACTGACACTCGCCGAGGCGATGGCGCGGGTGCGGCACGAGATCGAGGCCGAACGCATCGCGATCGACCGCGCGGCGCAGGATCTGGTGTCGCGCGGCCTCGCGATCTGGTCGTCCGACGGCACCGACCGGCCCGTGCTGATCGTGCGCGGCCAGGCCAATCTGCTCGACGAAAGCGCGCTCGGCGACCTCGACCGGGTGCGCCAGCTGCTCGACGAACTCGAAACCAAACAGGACATCGCAGGACTGCTCGACAGCGCGCGCGAGGGCGCCGCGACGCGAATTTTCATCGGTTCGGAGAATAAGCTCTTCTCGCTGTCGGGATCGTCGGTTATCGCCGCGCCCTATCGCGGCAGCGACGGGCGCGTGGTCGGCGTGGTGGGCGTAATCGGCCCGACGCGCTTGAACTATGCGCGTATCGTTCCCATGGTGGATTTCACCGCTCAATCGCTCTCCAGACTGATACGATAGGTTTATGACGAACAACGACAATGACACGCCCGTCGAAGACGACGCGCTGACCCCCGAAAATGTCGCGGCGGAAGCCGCCGCGACCGAAGCCCCGAGCGAAACTGACGAGATCGCCAGTCTCGCCGAACAGGTCGCGGGCCTGCAGCAGGACCTCCTCTATGCGCGCGCCGAGACGCAGAATGTCACGCGCCGCAAGGACAAGGAAATTGCCGACGCGCATGCCTATGCCTCGACCAAGTTCGCGCGCGACATATTGTCGGTCGCCGACAACCTCGGCCGCGCGCTCGCCGCGCTCAGCGCCGAGCAGCGCGCCGACGAGGCGATCAAGCCGCTGATCACCGGCCTTGAAGCCACCGAACGCGAATTGCTGAGCGTGTTCGAACGCAACGGCATCACCCGCATCGCCGCGGTCGGCCTGCCGCTCGATCCCAACCAGCATCAGGCGATGCTCGAAATCCCCAGCGACAAGGAACCCGGCACGATCGTGCAGGAAATGCAGGCGGGCTATATGATGAAGGACCGGCTGCTGCGCCCCGCCATGGTTGGCGTGGCGAAGGCGGGCTGATAAAAAACCCTCTCCCCTTGGGGGAGAGGGGTACGAAGGCTTGGCGGCTTGCCGCCTAGCTGGAGCTGGGTGAGGGTCTGGACACCTCGCGCCGAAGCGCCCTCACCCGCTGCGACCAGCGAACAAGCTCGCGAGTCTCGCTGCCCTCTCCCCCATGGGGAGAGGGATTCAAGCCGCCTTGCGCATCTTCGCGAGCTTCTTCAGCACCATGTCGCGCTTCAGCCGCGACAGATGGTCGATGAACAAAATGCCCTCCAGATGGTCGTGCTCATGCTGGATGCACGTCGCCATCAGCCCGGTCATGCGTTCCTGATGATGCTTGCCATCCTCGTCCTGCCAATCGACGGTGACTTCGGCGGGGCGCGTCACATCGGCATATTGTTCGGGGACCGACAGGCAACCTTCCGAATAGACGCTATGCTCCTCGCTCTCATCCGAAAAGACGGGATTGATGAAGACCCGCGGTTCGCGGATCACCTTCTTGCCCTCTTCGTCGTCGGGGTCGGGTTCCTGCAGGTCGATCACCAATATCCGCTTCGGCACCGCGACCTGGATCGCGGCGAGCCCGATGCCGGGAGCGTCGTACATCGTCTCGAACATGTCGGCGACCAGCGTCTTGAGCTCGGCGTCGAACGTCTCGACGGGCTTCGAAATGACGCGCAGCCGCGGATCGGGAGTCTCTATGATGGGTAGGATGGCCATGGCGTGCAGGTATGAATTCGCATGGCCGACGTCAACCCACTGGTCGCCGCGCGCGCAGCGCCTGCGCCAGCGTCCCTTCGTCCAGATAATCGAGCTCGCCGCCTACCGGCAAACCATGCGCGAGCTGCGTCAGCCGCACCGGATAGCCCTCGAGCCGCTCAGCCAGATAATGCGCCGTCGTCTGCCCCTCCAGCGTCGCGTTCATCGCCAGCACCACCTCGTCGATGCCGCCTGCGGCGACGCGCGCGACCAATGCGTCGATGCTGAGGTCCTGCGGGCGAATGCCCTCGAGCGCCGAGAGGCGGCCGCCGAGCACATGATATTTGCCGGGAAACAGCCGCGACTTGTCGAGTGCCCACAGGTCCGACACTTCCTCGACGACGCACAGCGACCGCGCATCGCGCCGCGGGTCGGCGCAGATCGCGCACGGGTCCTGCGTGTCGATATTGCCGCAGATGCCGCAGGTGACGAGCCGTTCGGACACCGTCTGGAGTGCGGCGAGCAGCGGCGCAAAGCTGCTTTCGCGCTTCTTCATCAGGTGCAACACCGCGCGCCGCGCCGAACGCGGGCCAAGCCCCGGCAGGCGGGCGAGTTGCTGGACGAGCGCTTCGATTTCGGTGGAGGCCATGAGCTTGTGGTAGTGGCTGTGCAATCGGTGCACAATAACCCCTTCGTCACCCCGGATAACCCCTTCGTCACCCCGGACTTGATCCGGGGTCCCGCTTTCGCCTTTGCCAGGATGACGATTGAGGCAAGCGAGATCCTTGCCCTTCGCCGCATCCTCCGCCAAAGCCCGCACCCATGCGCATCGCCTTCATGGGAACGCCGCCCTTTGCGGTGCCGACGCTTGCCGCGCTTCATGCCGCAGGGCACGACATCGCGGCCGTCTATAGCCAGCCCCCGCGCCCCGCGCAGCGCGGCAAGAAGCTGCAGCAGAGCGCGGTGCATGTCTGGGCCGCGGAGCATGGCCTGCCTGTCCGCACGCCGAAGAGTCTGAAGAGCGAGGAGGCGCAGGCCGAATTCGCCGCGCTCGATCTCGATGTCGCGGTGGTCGCGGCGTACGGCCTGATCCTGCCGCAGGCGATCCTCGATGCCCCGCGCGAAGGGTGCCTGAACGTCCACGGATCGATCCTGCCGCGCTGGCGCGGCGCGGCGCCGGTGCAGCGCGCGATCCTGGCGGGCGACGCCGCGACCGGCGTGACGATCATGCAGATGGACGCGGGACTCGACACCGGCGCGATGCGGCTGGTCGAGACGACACCGATCGCAGGCAAGACCGCCGGCATGCTGACCGACGAGCTCGCCGAAATGGGCGCATTGATGATGGTCAAGGTGCTGAGCGACCTCCACGCCTTCACCCCCGAAGCGCAGCCCGACGCGGGCGTGACCTACGCGGCAAAGATCGACAAGAGCGAGGCGCGGCTCGATTTCCTGACCAGCGCGGTACAGGTCGAGCGGCAGGTCCGTGCGTTCAATCCGATTCCCGGCGCCTTCTTCGAACTCGATGGCGAGCGGTACAAGATCCTGACCGCCGAGGTTGCCCACCCTTCGGATACGGTTGCGGGCGCCACCCCCGGCATCACGCTCGACGATGCGCTGACCATCGCGTGTAACCCCGGTGCGGTTCGGGCGGTGCGCGCGCAACGTGCCGGCAAGCCCGTAATGGACGCAGGCGAACTGCTGCGCGGCCGCGCCATCGCGAAGGGGACGCGGCTGGCATGATGTTCTATTTGCGGTTTTCGTCACCCCGGACTTGATCCGGGGTCCATAGCTGCGCCAAGCCCCATGGATGCCAGATCACGTCCGGCATGACGAATTTCAGGATGACCGCCTCTCATGACCCGCTTCGCTCTCACCATCGAATATGACGGCCGCCCCTATATGGGCTGGCAACGACAGGCGCATGGCCCCAGCGTCCAGCAGGCAATCGAAGAAGCGATCCACCGCTTCACCGCCGAAACCGTGCAGGTGTTCAGCGCCGGGCGCACCGACGCCGGGGTTCATGCCATCGCGATGCGCGCGCACGTCGACATCGAAAAGCCGCTGACCCCGTTCAAACTGACCGAGGCGCTCAACGCCCAGCTTCGCCCCGCGCCGGTCGCCATCGTCGGATGCGACATCGTACCCGATGACTGGCACGCCCGCTTTGCCTGTACCGGGCGCGCTTATGAATATCGCATCGTCAACCGCCGCGCCCCTTTGACCTGGGACAAGGGGCTGTCGTGGCAGGTCGCCCGGCCGCTTGATGCCGATGCGATGCACGCCGCGGCGCAGCAGCTGATCGGGCTCCACGATTTCACCACCTTTCGCTCGGCGCATTGCCAGTCGCAAAGCCCGGTCAAGACGCTCGACAAGCTGACCGTCAGCCGCCACGGCGACGAGTTGATCATCGAGGCTGCGGCGCGCAGCTTCCTGCACCACCAGGTGCGCTCGATGGTCGGCTGCCTCGCGCTGGTCGGCCATGGCAAATGGTCGGCGCGCGATCTGAAGACGGCGCTCGACGCGGCGGACCGGGGCGCGCTGGGATTGAACGCCCCGCCCGACGGGCTGTATTTCGTGAGCGCGACCTACCCGTGATCGTGCATCGGCAGCCAAGCCGGTCACCCCCGACCTTTCCCGGCGCGAAAGGACGTCCGCTTTGGGATGGTGAGCAGACGTTCAAAGTTCGTCATGCACACCTAATCTTTGTCATCCCCGCGAAAGCGGGGACCCAAGGCTGCGCAATACCGCTCTGGGTCCCCGCTTTCGCGGGGATGACACCGATAGAAAATGCAAACGGCAGCAACCGGCCGCTTCCAGCCCTCCCTTCGTCATCCGCGGAGGAGACCCGTGGCTCTTCCGCCTCAACCCGGGATCCCGCCTTTTGAGGGACCCGGCAGTTCCCGACGTCAGGCGGGACCCCGGATCAAGTCCGGGGTGACGGTGAATGGGGTGGCTGCAACCAGCCGATAGCGGATCGCCTCGTCCTGAATTTGCAATCGCTACGATCGCGCAACAAAAAAGGGCGGCCCTCGCGGACCGCCCTCTTCCCTATCGCTAGGTATGAAGCTCAGATTGCCTTTTCGGCGTAATAGAGCGGCGCATGCTCGTTGAGTATCTGGAGGATCTTCGCCTGCGCCGTCTTTTCGTCGCTTTCTTCCATCGCGCCCAGTTCGCGCGCGAGACGACTCGATGCCGCTTCGAAGATCTGGCGTTCCGAATAGCTCTGTTCGGGCTGGTCGTCGGCGCGGAACAGGTCGCGCGTCACTTCGGCGATCGACACGAGGTCGCCCGAATTGATCTTCGCTTCATATTCCTGCGCGCGGCGCGACCACATGGTGCGCTTGACCTTCGGCTTCGTCGTCAGCACCTGCAGCGCTTCCTTCAGCGTCTTGTCCGACGACAGCTTGCGCATGCCCACGCCTTCCGCCTTGTTCGTCGGCACGCGAAGCGTCATTTTTTCCTTTTCGAAGCGCAGGACGTAAAGCTCGAGCTGCATGCCGGCGATTTCCGACCGCTGCAACTCGATGACGCGCCCCACGCCATGTTTAGGATAAACGACATAATCACCGACTTCGAACAAAAGCGTGCTTGCGGACATGCAAATTCCTTTCTGCTGTCTTGACCGCGGCTGGAAAGTGCGACAACACCGGTGCATCCCGCCCTCGGTTTTGAGGGGGATCAGCATATCGGGCGGCGCTCGCCAGTCAGCGTGTCAAGGGATATGGCTCCATCGGAAACGCCGAATGTGCCCCAGCCCAAGCGGCGGGAAGAGGCGGAATGTCAGCGTGTTGTTATTAATTATAACAGATTCGCAACAAAATTGCCACCCCTGCACGGAAATGCGCTGAAGCGGTGGCTTGACGGCTCCTCACACCCGTTTCAAGTTGAAACGAAACAGAGAGTGGGAGCCGTCATGCAGGATCAAATATGGTGGATTACCGGCGCTTCGTCGGGCATCGGCGCGGCACTTGCCCGTGCGCTCGCGGCGCGCGGGGCACGGCTGATCCTGTCGGGCCGCAATATCGCCGCGCTTGAAGCCGTCGCAAAAGACTGCGGTGCCGGGACGATGATCCTGCCGTTCGAAGCGACCGACTATGCCGCGATTCCCGGACTTGCCGAATTGGCGTGGAATTGGGGCGGGCGCATCGACGGGCTGGTCAACAACGCCGGCATCTCGCAGCGCAGCCTTGCGATCGAAACCGATTTTTCGGTCTATCAACAGATTGTCGCGGTCGACCTGCTCGCGCCGATCGCGCTGACGCAGGCGCTGCTGCCGCGCATGGTTGGCGCGGGCGGCGGACAGATCGTCGCGATTTCGAGCGTCGCGGGCATTGCAGGCGTGCCGCTGCGCAGTGCCTATTGCGCGGCGAAGCACGGCCTGATCGGCTATCACGATAGCGTGCGGGCCGAAAACGAGCATCTGGGGCTGAAAATACTCGTCGTCGCGCCCGGGTCGGTCGCGACCAACGTCAGCCGCAACGCGCTGAACGCCGACGGCAGCGTGCGCGGGACGAGCGATGCGGCGATCGACAATGGCCTGTCGCCCGACTTCGCGGCGGCACAGATATTGAGCGCGGTCGAGGCGGGCACGCGCGAACTGGTCGTTGCCGAAGGCGCCGAAGCCGCGACGGCCGCGCTGCGGCGCAGCGATCCCGACGCGCTGTTCGACCGGATGAGCGCGATGGTGCAGGCGGGCTATGCGCAGCAGATGAAGGCGGCCAGCGCGTCCTGAACGACGGCTAACGACCGGTTGCGGACGTTCCATTCTTCGTCACCCCGGACTTGATCCGGGGTCCCGCTTGACGTTGAAAAATGACAGTGCCCCAGAAAGCGGGACCCCTGGTCAAGGCGGACGAACCACGGGTCTCCTCCGCGGATGACGAGGGAGGGCTGGAAACTTGTTTCAAGGTCCATGGCCTGCCGTTTCCTTTGGCGCTGCGTGGGGTGAGAGCTCAGGCCATGGATGCTGAAACAAGTTCAGCGTGACAAGGCGCGATGACCGCTCGCCACCCACCCCAAAGCCGACATAGAAAAAGCCCCGCCGGATCGCTCCGGCGGGGCTTTTCTTTGCCTTGACGGCAGCGCGGCTTACGCCGCGCCGTGCGCCAGCGCCGCGAGGAGCAGGATCGCCACGATGTTGGTGATCTTGATCATCGGATTGACCGCCGGGCCTGCGGTATCCTTGTAGGGATCGCCTACGGTGTCGCCCGTGACGGCCGCCTTATGGGCATCGCTGCCCTTGCCGCCGTGGTTACCGTCCTCGATATATTTCTTCGCATTGTCCCATGCGCCGCCGCCCGAGGTCATCGAGATGGCGACGAACAGCCCGCCGACGATCACGCCGAGCAGCAGCGCACCGAGCGCTTCCAAGGCCGCGGCCGGACCGGCCACGCCGCGGATCACGAAGAACACGACGATGGGCGCCAGCACCGGCAGCAGGCTGGGCACGATCATTTCCTTGATCGCCGCCTTGGTCACCAGATCGACCGTACGCGCATAGTCGGGCTTGCTCTCATAGGTCATGATGCCCGGGTTGTTCTTGAACTGCTCGCGAACATCCTTGACGACCTCGCCCGCCGCACGGCCGACCGCGGTCATGCCGAAGGCGCCGAACAGGTACGGCAACAGCGCGCCGAGCAGCAGCCCGACGATGACATAGGGCGACGACAGCGAGAAGGTCAGCGGCTCGGTCAAACCGAGCTTGGCCGAATATTCACTGATGTCGGCGGTGTAGGTGCCGAACAGCACCAGCGCCGCGAGACCCGCAGATCCGATGGCATAGCCCTTGGTCACCGCCTTGGTCGTATTGCCCACGGCGTCGAGCAAGTCGGTCTTTTCACGCACCGAATCGTCGAGGCCCGCCATTTCGGCAATGCCGCCGGCATTGTCGGTGACCGGACCATAAGCGTCGAGCGCGACGACCATGCCGGCGAGCGCGAGCATCGCGGTGGCGGCAAAGGCAATGCCGACGATGCCCGCGGTCTGGAAGGCAACGACGATGCCGACGCAGATCACGAGCGTCGGCAGCGCGGTCGATTCAAGGCTGATGGCAAGGCCCTGAATGACGTTGGTGCCATGACCCGTTTCCGACGCCTTGGCGATGCTGCGCACCGGGCGATAATTGGTGCCGGTGTAATATTCGGTGATCCAGATGATCAGCCCGGTGATGACAAGCCCGAGCAGCGAGCAATAGAAAAGGTCGCTGCCGTTGAAATCGGTCCCGGTGATGTCGGTCGCCATGTCGCCCTGGAGGACATAGCTGGTCGAGAACCAGATCGCGGGGATCGACAGGACCGCGGTGACGAGGAAGCCCTTGTACATCGCACCCATGACGTTCTTGCCGCCGCCAAGACGGACGAAATAGGTTCCGATGATCGAGGTGATGATGCAGACGCCGCCCATCAGCAGCGGCAACGTCATTAGCGGCAACAGCATATCGCCCGCGCCCTTCAGCAGCAACGCGATCAGCACCATGGTGGCACCGACGGTGACGACATAGGTTTCGAACAGGTCGGCGGCCATGCCGGCGCAGTCGCCGACATTGTCACCGACGTTATCGGCAATCACCGCAGGGTTGCGCGGATCATCCTCGGGAATTCCGGCCTCGACCTTGCCGACCAGATCGGCGCCGACGTCGGCTGCCTTGGTGAAGATGCCGCCGCCAAGGCGCGCGAAGATCGAGATCAGCGAGGCGCCGAAGGCGAGCGCGACGAGCGCATCGACGACCGTACGGTCATCACCGCCAACGGTGTAGCCGCCGGGGCCGATCAGATACCAGAAGAAGACCGAAATCGCGAGGAGCGCGAGGCCCGCCACGAGCAGCCCGGTGATCGCGCCGGCGCGGAATGCCATGGTCAGGCCTGCCTGAAGCCCGGTTTGCGCCGCGGCCGCGGTGCGGACATTGGCTTTCACCGAGATATTCATCCCGACGAAGCCGGCAACCCCCGACAGGACGGCCCCGATAACGAAGCCCGTCGCCGAGATCGCGCCGAGGAAAACCCCGACCAAGACGGCCACGACGACGCCGACGATGGCAATGGTGCGATATTGGCGGCCCAGATAGGCCTTGGCGCCTTCCTGGATGGCGGCGGCGATTTCCTGCATTTTTTCATTACCCGCCGAGGCGCTGAGCACCTGCCGCGAGGTAATGAATCCATAGAGCACGGCCAAAAGGCCGCACGCTATCGCGATCAAAACCGGATTCATGCGTGACTGTTCCTTCCCCATTGAAGAAGGGCGACGCAAGGTTAGCAGTCGAGCACGTCCGACTTATTGATGCCGGTTCGCTCTCTCCCCTGATGCGACCGCCCCAAATTTGGACGCCGAGTTATGGGAAGAAAGAAAGCCAAGGGCAACCCCGGTTTTTCCGCAGTTTGCCGTGATATTGTCATATCTAGGGCGTCGAGCCTGCGGCCTCCGCGCCGCGCGCCTCCGCCAGCGCCCTGCGCGCGCTGACGGCGGATTTGGTATCGGGGTCGAGCTCGAGCGTCCGTTCGAGCAGCAGGATCGCCTTCGCAATATCGCGCGCGATCCCCTTGCCGGTCTGATAGGCACGCGCGAGCGAAAAGCAGCTTTCGGCTTCGCCCAGGTCGCAGGCGCGATCGAACAGTTCGAGGGCGCGGCCGCGGTTCCGGCGCACCCCGCGCCCGTCGTCGATCAGCATCGCCAGATTGCCGCACCCCGACGCCTCGTCGGCCTCGCAGCTTTGCTCGAACAGCGCATAGGCCCGTTTATAATTCCGCGGCATGCCCAGGGCGTCGCGGTGAAGAACGCCCAGATTATAGCAGGCGTGCTGGTCGTCCTCCTGGCACGCGCGCTCAAAAAGCCGCGCCGCCTCGCGCTGATTCGGCGCGAGGCCCTTGCCCAGCGAATAGGATGCGCCGAGGTTCGTGCAGCCCGATATATCTTCCAGCTCGCACGAGCGTTTGAACAGCCGCGCCGCCCGCTTCGGATCCTTGGGAACACCATCGCCGTTGATATAGGAAAGGCCGAGGTTGGAACAGGCCGTCCCCTCGCCGCCGTCGCACGCGAAGGCGTAGTAGGTGGCGGCTTTTTCGTGCGAAAGCTCGACCCCTTTCCCTTCGCCATAGGCAAAGCCCGCCATCGTGCAGCCCGTCAGATCGCCCAGATGACAGCCGCGCGCGAAAAGCCACACCGCGCGAACCTCATCCTGCGCGACGCCGTCGCCTTCGCGGTAAAGATAGGCCAGCCGCCGGCATGCCTCCCCGTCACTCGCTTCCCCGTCTTTCGCTTCGCAATCGCCGGCCCAGGCAGCGGCCTGATCGGACGGTGCTTCGCTTTCTGCCGGCTCGGGATCGCTCGCGACCGTTTGCGCCTGCAAGGCACCGACCGGCGGCTCCGGCGAATGTGCCGCCTGCGCGGGATGCGACAGACACCAGAAACAGAACGACAGCACCGCCGCCATCATGCGAGCGGAGGATCGCCGCCTGCTCTTTGGGTCGACCATGATATGCCTTTCCGCTTTGCCATGCCTGCCGGGCGGATGGCCGCGGTTGCCGCCCTTGTGCCCCGCCATCAAACGGATTTCAAAGCGAAATTCCTGAACTGCCCTTGCTTGGTTCGTCATCCCGGCGAAGGGTGCGTGACTCTGAAACACGATCTCACCGGCGCGTTTTCGATCCAGGGCCGAGATCCCGGCCTCCGCCGGGATGACGATATCATAATCGCCACCACCGGCCGCTTCCTGCCCTTTTTCGTCATCCCGGGCTTGACCCGGGATCCCGCTTTTTTTGGGGCGCCGGCAGTTTGCGACATCAAGCGGGACCCCGGATCAAGTCCGGGGTGACGAAGGAAAAGGACGCCCACTTCCGGCCAATAACCGACATTCCAATTTGTCCACGCGGCCTAATGCATGAAGCCGAGGCTGGCAGGCGGTGCGATGCGCTGGGCGCGGTGGGTGAGCGTGATACCCTCGCCAACCCCGGCGTGGCCCAGCATCGTCACCGCGACGTTCAGCCCCGCCGCAATCTCGCGGATCGCCGCCGCCTCGCCGGGGTCGGCGGCGAAGAGCAGTTGATAATCGTCACCCGCCGTCGCGGCGGCGAGCCGCGTATCGAGCACATCGGGCCGCACCGCGAGCAGCGCCGCCGACAGCGGGATCGATTCGAGCATCAACGTCAGGTCGCACCCGCTTGCGTGCGCCATGCGCTCGGCATCGATCAGCAGGCCGTCGGACACATCCATCATGGCATGGACATGACGCGCCACCGCCTGGCCGAACGTCAGTTGCGGCTGGGGGCGGCGATAGGCGGTCAGGCAGGTCTCGTTCGGTTCGACCTGCCCCAGCCGCATCGCGAGGCCGAGCCCGGCGTTGCCGATCGACCCCGTCACCCACAGCTGGTCGCCGGGCCGGACCCCGCTCCGCGGCGGCGCGCCGCTTTCCGGCGCCCGGCCGATCGCGGTCAGCCCGAAGGAGCGCGGCGCGCCCGCCGGAACGCGCACCGTGTCGCCGCCGAGCAGGATGATCCCGAACCGGCGCAGCGCCGCATCGAGCCCCTCGACAAAGGCTGCGTCCCATGCGTCGTCGCCCAGGCTATAGCCGACCAGGACGCCGAGCGGCGCGGCCCCCTTTGCGGCCAGGTCGGACAGGTTCACCGCGACGAGTTTCCACGCGACATCCTGCGGCGTGTCGTCGGGGAGGAAATGAATGCCCTCGACGATCATGTCGTGGGTCAGCACGAGGCCTTCGAACACCGCCGTATCGTCGGCCAGTCCGCGCGCGGCGGGGTCGGTCGCGATGGCGCGCAGGCGCGCGATGAAATCAGCTTCGCTCATTACGAAAATCGTAATGCCCTCAGCCCCCGAAATAAACAGCTAGTTAAATTTGCGCGTATCCCCGCGAAGGCGGGGATCCATCTCCTGCCGGTTAAAATTGGCGCTGGCGGGAGATGGGCTCCCGCCTTCGCGGGAGCACATGGCATTTTTCAGGCCCGCGCCGCTTTACCGATCGCGTCGAGCAACCCGTTGGCAAACCCCGCCTCGCGCGCGTCGAAAAAGGCTTTCGCCACATCGACATATTCGCTGACCACGGCGCCGACCGGCACGTCGCTGCGCGCGATGAGTTCATAGGTGCCGGCGCGCAGGATCGCCTTCATCGTGCGGTCGAGCCGTTCCATCGTCCAGCCGCTCGCGAGCCGCGCGGTGATCGCCGCATCGACTTCGGGCAGGCGCGCCAGCGCGCCCTTCACGATATCGTCGAAGAAGGGAATGTCGGCGTCGGCATATTCGGCGTCTTCGATGATCGCGCCGATGCGGTGCTGATGAAATTCATGGATCAGCTTGGGAACCGGGGTCGCTTCCATCTCGTGCTGATACAGCGCCTGGACGGCGGCGAGGCGGGCGGCGGAGCGGGACTGGGTGCGTTTGTTCATGACTCTTCTACTTCAATCTGTTCTGGACGCTGAGCGCGTGGGCGGGAAGCCCCTCGGCGCCGGCCAGTGCAACGGCCGCCGGACCGATCGCGGCGAGCGACGCATCGTCGAGCGCGAGGAAGCTGGTGCGCTTCATGAAGTCGGTGACCGACAGCCCGCTCGAAAAGCGCGCGCGGCGGCCGGTCGGCAGCACATGGTTCGGACCGGCGACATAATCGCCGATCGCTTCGGGCGTCTGACGGCCGAGGAACACCGAACCCGCGTGGCGCACCCTGGCGAACAGCGCATCGGCCTCGGCGGCATCGACCGCGAGTTCGAGATGTTCGGGTGCCAGCCGGTCGCAAAGCGGGATCGCGTCCGCCAGCGCGGGCACGACGATGACGGCGCCGTTCGCGTCCCAGCTTTCGCGCATTGTTGCAGCGGTCGACAGGACCGGAATGACATCGGCCACAGCGGACGCCACCGCATCGGCGAAATCGCCGTCGTCGGTGAACAGGATCGACTGGCTTGTCGGGTCGTGCTCGGCTTGGCTCAGCAGGTCGGCGGCGATGACGTGCGGCGCGTTCTGTGCGTCGGCGACGACGACGATCTCGCTCGGCCCCGCAACCATGTCGATGCCGACGACGCCATAGACCTGCCGCTTCGCCTCGGCGACCCAGGCATTGCCGGGGCCGGTGACGACATCGACCGGCGCGATTCTCTCGGTGCCATATGCGAGCGCGGCGATCGCCTGCGCGCCGCCGACGCGCCAGATTTCGTCGACCCCGCCGATATGCGCCGCGGCCATCACGACCGGGTTGATCTCGCCGCCCGGGGTCGGGGTCATCATCACGATGCGTTCGACCCCCGCAACCTTGGCGGGCAGGATGTTCATCAGCACCGACGACGGATAGGCAGCACGGCCGCCGGGCACATAGACGCCTGCCGCGTCGACCGCGCCCCAGCGCGCGCCGAGGCGCACGCCGCTTTCGTCGCGGTAGTCGCGATTTTCGGGAAGCTGCGCGGAATGATAGGCGCGGATGCGCGTCGCCGCGAGATTCAGCGCGTCACGCAATTCGGGTGTCAGCGCGTCATAAGCGGCGGCGCATTCCTCCTTCGAAATGCTCCATCCGCTGGCGTTCAGATCGAAGCGGTCGAACTTTGCGGTATAATCGGCCAGCGCCGCATCGCCTTCGGCTTTTACCCGCGCGATGATCGCGGCGACATCGGCCGACACGTCGGAATCGCTTTCGCGCCGATCATTGACCAGCGCGTCGAAATCGGCCGCAAAGCCGGGCGCGGAGGCGTCAAGCCGCCGCATCGCGCCCATTTTGGCGGGTTTCACCCACGGCTTGCCGGAAACGCTCGACCAGCGCCGGCACGTCGGCCGAACGCAGTTTGAATGCGGCGCGATTGACGATCAGCCGCGCCGACACTTCGCTGATCACCGTCTGCTCGGCGAGCGCATTTTCGACCAGCGTCCGCCCGGTCGAAACCAGGTCGACGATGTGCGACGCAAGGCCCAGCTTCGGCGCGATTTCCATCGCGCCATTGAGCTTGATGCATTCCGCCTGGATGCCCTGCCCTTCGAACCAGCGGCGGGTGATCGCGGGATATTTGGTCGCGACGCGGATATGGCTTTCGCCCCCAAGCTCGTTGGCGCCCGGCGGCGCGCTGCCCTCCGGCCCCGCGAGCGACAGGCGGCAATGGCCGATGCCAAGGTCGACCGGGGCGTACAGTTCCGAATAGGCGAACTCGTCGATCACATCCGACCCGACGATGCCCAATTGCGCGGCGCCATGCGCAACGAAGGTCGCGACGTCGAACGCGCGCACGCGGATCAGCGAGATATGCGGCTGGTTCGTCGCGAACACCAGCGCGCGGCTCTTCTTGTCGAAGAAATCCGCCGCCGGCTCGATGCCGACCGCCGCCAGCAATGGCAGCGCTTCGTCGAGAATCCTCCCTTTCGGGATGGCAAAGATGATCGGTTCGGGCATAAGCGCGCCAGCCCATAAGCGGGCCCGGGAGAAAGGGCAATGAGCGAGCGCTATCAAATGGTCGACATGGCCGAAACCGGACCTGCGGCGGTTCGCACCGCCTTTGCCAACCAGGCCGTCTATTGCCGCGCCAACGATGCGCCGGTCACCGCGCGGATCGTCGCGGCGCTCGGCGCGCTGCTCGATGCCCCGGCGACCGAATTCGCGCGGCGGATCGCCGAATGGCAAGGCGCCCCGCTCGCCGACGCGCTGCCGCTCCGCGCCGCCGGCGGGATCCACGCCCTGCACCTCGCGGGCGCGGCGCACGAACTCGCGCCCGTCTATGCCGATGCCGACGACATCAACGACGCCGGGATCGTCGCGGGGGTCGTGCGGCGGCACGAGGCGGCGCTGCTGCCCTGGCTGGACGGCCCGCCGCAGACCAACGAAGCGGGGCGCTCGTCGAATTTCATCGCCGCGATGCTGTGGCTCGTCGACCAGGGGCTGCCGCCGCGCTTCGCATGCCTTGAAATCGGGTCGAGCGCCGGGATCAACCTGATGCTCGATCGCTATCATTATGACCTTGGCGGGGTGCAGGTCGGGCCGCAGCCGGGCGCGATGGCGTTCACCCCCGAATGGCGCGGCCACCATCCGCCCCAGCACAAGATCGACATCGCGAGCCTGAAGGGCTGCGATGTCGCCCCGGTCGACCTGACCGACCCGGCGCAGGCGCTGCGGCTCAAGGCCTATATCTGGCCCGAGCACGCGATCCGCTTCGCGCGGATGGAGGCGGCTATCACCGCAGCGCACAGCGAAAAACCGAACCTCGTCAAGGCCAATGCCGCCGACTTCGTCGAGGCCGAGCTCGCGAAACCGCAAGCCGCCGGCACGACGCGGCTGCTGATGCACTCGATCGTCTGGCAATATGTCCCCGCCGACCAGCAGGCGCGCGTGACAGCGGCGATGGAGGAAGCGGGCAAACGCGCAACCGCCGACCGGCCGCTCGCGTGGGTGGCGCTCGAAGCGAACCGGACGATGCACTATCACGAACTGGCGGTGCGTTACTGGCCGGGCGGCGAGACCTCCAAAATGCTTGGCCGCGCCCATGCGCACGGCGCGTGGGTCGAGTGGATGGCAGTTCCCTAGAAGGGCCCTCTCGATGCGTCCGCTCCCCGCCCTCTGCGCCCTTATGATCTTTCTCGGCCTCCACCTGCCGGGCGCGGTGGCCCAAACCGCGCCGGCCGCACCGTGGAGCGCGCCTGCGACGACCGTGGTCATCACCGAGGCGCGCCGGTTCACCAGCGGGGGCACCGAACTTTCAGGAACGCTCTATCTGCCGCGGAACAGCAAGCCGGTGGCGGCGGTCGTGGTCACCCACAGCGCCTCTTCGCCGCTCGGCGATGCTTCGCTCTACGACCATCTGAAAGCGATGCTGCCCGCGCTGGGTATCGCCGTCTTCACCTATGACCGCCGCGGTTCGGGCCGGTCGGGCACGCAAAATGCCGGCGGCGACTTCACGATCCTCGCCGACGACGCGATCGCCGCCGTCCAGAGCCTGAAGAGCGATCCGCGCATCGACCCGCGGCGTATCGGGACATGGGGGTTGAGCCAGGGCGGCTGGATATCCCCGCTCGCGGCGTCGCGAAGCCCCGATATCGCCTTCGTGATTTCGGTATCGGCGCCCGTCGCCACCGCCGACGTCCAGATGATCTTCTCCTCGACCAATCACCTGCGCGCGAACGGCTATTCGCAGGCGGACATCGACCAGATGGTCGCGACGCGAAAGGCGGTCGACGATTATATGCGCGGCACCGCGAGCAAGGACGCCGCCCAGCGCCTGATCGATGCGGCCAAGACCAAAGCCTGGTTCAAATATCTCTACATGGGCGAGACGATCAAGGATCGCGAGGTTTCGGGCTGGCGCAGGGAAATCGAAAATGATCCGCTCACCAATCTGACCGCCGTCACCGTCCCCCTGCTCATCCTCTACGGCGCCAATGACGCGGTGGTGCCCGTTGCCCATTCGGTCGAGCGGCTGAAAGCCGTCGCCGCGCGGATGCCGAAGATGGCCGTCCATGTCGTGGCGGGCGCCGACCATGCGATGCAAATGTCGGTGGACAAGGCAATTTCGCTCGACCCCAAATATGACGGCACCGAACGGGCGGACGCGCCCGAATATATCGCGGTGCTGGCGAGCTGGCTCGCCCGGCAGGCACTGGCCGGCGGCTGATTACAGCCGCGCTTCGAGCTGTGCGAGCAACTGCTGCACCGGGGTCACCGCCTGCGGCTCGTCCCATCCCGCTTCCAGCGCCGCGATGCGTTCGAACAAGCGCTCGCTCGCCGCGATGATCCGGCGGGTCGCCGGATCGAAATCCAGGCAGACGTCCCAGTCGGCGGCGACCGGCGCGCCGATCCGCGCCGCGCTGTCGCCCGCGCCGGCCCCCGGATCGCCCGCGATCATCGCCCGGCGGTGGAGCAGCCAGGCAATGATGTGCATCAGCCGCGTCGTCGTCTTCAGCGATTCGCAGGCCAGACTGACGAGTTGCACGCTGTTGCCGCCTGTCCGGCCCGCCTCGATCCGGCCAAGGTCGCGCTGTACCGCAAACGCTGCATGCGCCTCGTCGGCGAGCAGCATCGCCTCGACATAGAGATTTTCAACCTGGGCACGCTGCACCGGCAGACCGAACGCCATCATCTTTCTTCGCCCCGAAATTGCAGAAAGGGGATGCCATGGCGGCCGCCCCCGTAGCAATGGCGCTAACCATCTTTTGGCTGTACGAACCTGGACAGGACGGGCGAAGGGCGGTTTTGGGGTGGGAAGCGGCCATGAGCTCCACTCACCTTCGTCATCCCAGGCTTGACCCGGGATCCCGCTTTTTTGAAGGTAACGCAGGTTTCGACGTCCAGCGGGACCCCGGATCAAGTCCGGGGTGACGACGAAGGAAATGGCAATTACCGGCCGATACCCGCCGATCCGCCACCCTCGCTCAGGCAATAATATCAGGCACCAGCTGGTCCTCGCACCAGGCGATCTCGTCGCGCAGGCGCAGCTTGCGTTTCTTCAGCCGGGCCAGTTGCAGCTGGTCGGGCACCGTCGCATCGCCGAGCGCGATGATCGCGGCATCGAGATCGCGATGTTCGATACGAAGCATTTCGAGGCGCTGGGCGATTTCTTCGGGGTTCACGCGCGCCCTCCTGCCATGATCACGGCCCGTCCGCAACGGGGACCGGCCGGACGAATCGTCACGACAATCGGCGTGATTCGTGATTTACTCCGCCATCCCGATCGAGTCGAAAAGGAGAACGGCCAATGAGCACCTCGCACCTTTCCGCCCTGAAGTCCCGCCACGCGGACCTCGACGAGAAAATTGCGAATGAAGAGCGCCGACCCGCCCCCGACATGGGCGTGCTGGCGCAGATGAAAAAGCAAAAGCTGAAAATCAAGGAAGAGATGGTCACGATCGCCTGATCGGCCATCCGGTCGCTACCGCCGGCTGATCTGTTTCAGCGCCGGCGGTAGATGGCCTTGCCGGCTTGGCCGGCTTGGCCGAGCCGCGAGAGATGCGGCGGCAAATCCTGTTTCTGGACCACCTGGCGACGCACCGCCTGCGGATTGACCGGCCGGTCGAACGCGACCCCGAACTTGCCCTCACCGACCCAGACGATCCGCCCGGGAACCGGCCCGACGTTGCGCAGATCGACTTCGACCACCGCACCCGCGGTCACCCGCGCCGCGCTTTCGGCCAGCATGCCGCCCGACGAAAGGTTGCGCACGCGCACGACGACCGGCGCGGCATGCCCCGGAATCGTCAGACCGGCCTGCATGAACAGGCTGTCGCGGTCGGCACCGCGTGACAGCGCCGACACTTCCTCGTCCAAAGATGCTGGTCCGCGCGAATCCATCTGCAACCCGTTCCTCGCTTGCGTGAGGCGGCGAATCTAGAATGGAGCTCTTGCCGAAATGTAAATGGCCGAAACGTAAATGAACACCGCGCGATCAGCGCGGCCGGCGTATCAATCCTCGCGCGAGATACGCTCGTTGCGTTCGTGGCGCTCCTGCGCCTCGAGCGTCATCGTCGCGATCGGCCGCGCCTGCAGCCGCGCGAGCGAGATCGGCTCGCCCGTCACCGCGCAATAGCCATATTCGCCCTCGTCGATGCGGCGGATCGCCGAATCGATCTTGGCGATCAGCTTGCGCTGGCGGTCGCGGGTTCGAAGTTCGATCGCCCAATCGGTCTCGCTCGACGCGCGATCGGCCAGATCGGGTTCGCGTAGCGGCCCGTCCTGCAGATGCGCCAGCGTCGATTCGGATTCGGACAGGATCGATTTTTTCCAGGCGAGCAGCAGGCCGCGGAAATATTCCTGCTGCCGCTCGTTCATAAACTCTTCGTCGTCGCGGGGAATATAATCCGAATCGAGGTTCGATTTGGCTTCGCGGAGCGCGTCGGCACCAACATCGGCTATCTGGGTTGGCATAGGGGCCTTCCGCGTCCTTTCCTGTCGCCTGATCGCCGAGGATGACGATCCAGGGAGTGCGCCGCGCCTATAACCAGCCACCGGTTGCGACACAAGCGCCGAAGCAGCGGCATGCGGTCCGGCCGCTGAAGCGGGGCTGAACCGGGCAGCCTTTGGTGATTCTGCCGAAGTGCGATCGATCGGATATTCGACCCGAATAGGGCCGGAAATTAACTATCCATATGGAAATTCAATCTCTTTTGTGCTGTTTTGGTACAGAATGCGTCATTTCTGTTGATTCTGCGGCCTAATTCCCGAAGCCGGACAGTCAAACGGGGTTAACGCAATTGCCGCGTTCATAAAGCTTTGGCCTTTTGGCTGCATTCAACGGTGTATCGGGGTGTCGGCGGTGGCGCTGGGGCACCTGCAACGGGAAAAGAGAGAGAAACCTATGTCTGTCCGAATGGCCCTCGCCAAGCTCTGCGCCTGCACTTGCGGAGGCGCGATCATCGGGAGCGGCGCGATGCAGATCGCCGACGTCCCCGCGGCCGCACAGGTGCGCAAGGCGCAATCCTGCACGCCGTGCAGCCCCAAGAAGGTCGTGCGCAAACGCCATGCCGCGCGCAAGCCGGTCAAGCGCGTTCGCCGCGTCGTGACGACGAAGCGCGTCATCCGCACCGCGACCCCGCAGACGCAGGTCGTGACGCAGACGATTCCCCTGCCCCCGATCCCTTATGCACCCTTCCCGCAGCGCGGCGGCTTTGAAGGCGGCGGCGGTGGCGGCGGCGTCACGGTTGTCGGCGGCGGCTTTGGCGGCGGTTTCGGCGGCGGTTTCTTCGGCGGCTTCTTCGGCGGATCGAGCAGCGGCGGTGGCGGCGGCAGCGTCGTGGTCACCTCGACGACCACCGGCGGCCTCAGCACGACGAGCAGCACCTCGTCGGGCGTTTCGACCTCGACCGGCGGTGTCAGCACCTCGACCGGCGGTGTTTCGACCTCGACCGGCGGCGTCAGCACTTCGACCGGCGGCGTCTCGACCTCGTCGGGTAACGTCAGCACCTCGTCGGGCAATGTGTCGACCTCGTCGGGCAACGTCTCCACTTCGTCGAGCAGCAGTTCGTCGTCGAGCTCTTCGTCTTCATCGTCCTCCTCGTCGAGCTCGTCCTCGTCGGGCGGCGGCAACTCGTCGAAGGGCGGCAGCTCGCATGGCGGCAGTTCGCACGGTGGTTCGTCGCATGGCAACTCATCGAAGGGCGGCAGCTCGCATGGCAGCTCGGGCTGGGGCGGCTCGTCGAAGGGCGGCAGCTCGAGCAGCAGCTCGTCCAGCTCCTCGTCATCCTCGTCGTCGAGCAGCAGTTCGTCGAGCGGCGCGACCTCTTCGGGCGCGACCGGCGGCAGCAGCAGCTTCGGGACGACCAGCAGCTCGTCATCTTCCTCGTCGAGCAGCTCGTCGTCATCTTCCTCTTCGTCCAGCTCGAACGGCAGCAGCAGCCATGGCGGATCGTCGGGCGATCCGACTCCCGTGCCGGCGCCGCCGATGATGCTGCTGTTCGGTGCCGCCGCCGCCGCGCTCGTCGCGCGCCGCCGCGCCGCCAACCAGAGCGGCAGCGACCAGGACGCGGCATAACGCCATCCACTGGCGGCCGGATCATCGGCCACCAATTCGGGGCCGCCCTTCGGGGCGGCCCTTTTTTATGCGCGGCGAGGGGCTGGCAGGTTTCGGCCGGTAGCTGCCGTTCCACGGATTACTCTCTCCCCTTTAGGGGAGAGATACGCAGGCTTGCCAGCTTGCTGGCTAGCCGGAGTTGAGAGGGGTTTGGCCACGTCCCCCTCTCCCAACCCTCTCCCCTGAAGGGGAGAGGGCTATATGTCCGCTCCCCACCCCAAAGCAGACAACTCCCCTCGACAAAATGGTTTGCCATTGAGTAAACTATCGCTATACTTTACCATATGGCAAACCAACAAGCCGCGCTCGACACATTATTCCACGCCCTTGCCGATCCGACCCGGCGCGCGGTGATCGGCCGCCTGCTGGACGGCGCGGCACCGGTCAAACGGCTGGCCGAGCCCTTCGCGATGGGCCTTCCCGCCTTCCTGAAGCATCTGTCGGTGCTCGAAACCTCGGGGCTCATCCGGTCCGAAAAGGCGGGTCGCGTCCGCACCTGCTATATCAACGCCGACCGATTGACGGCGGCCGAGCACTGGCTCGCCGAACAGCGCGCGGTCTGGCAGGGCCGCGCCGACCGCCTCGCCGCCTTCGTCGAAGCGCATAATCCCCCCACGACATGATGCAGGAGCCATCGGCATGAACGACAAGACCACCCTCACCATCGCGCGCCAGATCGCCGCGCCGCCCGCTGCGGTGTGGAATGCGTGGAGCATCCCCGCCAATCTCGAAAAATGGTGGATCCCGGCGCCGATTTCCTGCCGCGTCGTCACGCTCGACCTTCGCCCCGGCGGCAGTTTCGAGACGCAGATGCGCGAGGAAGGCGCCGCCGATTTCCAGCCGCATGTCGAAGGCTGTTTCCTCGAAGCGATCCCCGAACAACGCCTGGTTTTCACCACCGTACTCAAGGAAGGCTGGCAGCCGATCGAACCCTGGCTCGCGATTACCGCGATCCTGACCTTCGAGGCAAAGAACGGCGGCACCCTCTATACATCGCGCGTGCTGCACAAGACCGCCGAGGACAGCCGCAAGCATGATGAAATGGGCTTTTACGAAGGCTGGGGCGCCGCACTCGGACAATTGGCGGCACTGCTGGAACGGTAAGACAGGCTTGCACCGCCCGCGCGCCAACGCCATAGCGCGGCCATGCACGATATCCGCCTGATCCGGGACGACCCGCAAGCCTTCGACGCCGGCCTCGCCCGCCGCGGTCTCGAACCTTTGTCCGCGCAAATCCTCGCCGCCGACGCCTCGCTGCGCGCCTTGCAGACCGATATCCAGTCGGCGCTCGCACGCCGCAACGAAGCGTCGAAGCTGATCGGCCAGGCGATGGCAAAGGGCGACAAGGACGGTGCCGAGGCGCTGAAGGCCGAGGTCGCCGACCTCAAGACCTCGCTTCCCGCCAAGGAAGACGCCGAGCGCGCGCAGCTTGCCGCGCTTCAGGACATCCTCGCCGCGCTTCCCAACCTGCCCGCCGCCGACGTGCCCGAGGGCGCCGACGAGGAGGACAATGTCGAGATGTCGCGCTGGGGTACGCCACGGACGTTCGACTTCGCGCCGCAGGAACATGCCGATTTCGCTCCCGCGCTCGGGCTCGATTTCGAAACCGCGGCGAAGATGTCGGGTGCGCGCTTCGCCTTCCTGAGAGGGCAGATGGCGCGACTCGAGCGCGGGCTCGGCCAATATATGATCGACCGCCAGACGATCGAGGGGGGTTACACCGAATGCGCGACACCGCTGATGGTGCGCGACGAGGCGGCGTTCGGCACGACGCAGCTTCCCAAGTTCCGCGAGGATCTGTTCCAGACCACCGACGGCCGCTGGCTGATCTCGACCTCGGAAATGAGCCTGACCAACGCGGTGCGCGAGGAGATATTGCCCGAAGCCGACCTGCCGGTCCGCATGACCGCGCTCACCCCCTGCTTCCGCTCCGAAGCGGGGTCGGCGGGGCGCGACACGCGCGGCTATATCCGCCAGCACCAGTTCTGGAAGGTCGAGCTGGTCTCGATCACCCGTCCCGAGGATTCGGACGCCGAGCTCGAACGCAAGACGCGCGCCGCCGAAGCGATCCTCGAAGCGCTCGAACTGCCGTATCGCCGCATGCTGCTCTGCGCCGGCGACATGGGTTTCGCCGCGCGCAAGACCTTCGACCTCGAAGTCTGGCTGCCCGGCCAGAATGCGTACCGCGAGATTTCGAGCTGTTCGAACTGCGGCGATTTCCAGGCGCGGCGCATGAACACGCGCTTCCGCCGCGACGGCGTCAAGGGCAACGAGTTCGTCCATACGCTCAATGGCTCGGGCCTCGCGGTCGGGCGGACGCTGGTCGCGATCCTCGAAAATTACCAGCAGGCCGACGGCAGCGTCGATATTCCGACGGTGCTGCTGCCCTATATGGGCGGGATCACGAAGCTGGAACCGACGAAGAATTAGAGAGCCGCTTGTGCTGAGGAGGGGCTGAGCCCGGCGAAGACCCGTCTCGAAGCATCGGTCCTTCGAGATGCCATTTCGACAAGCTCAATGGCTCCTCAGGAAAAACGGAAATGTAAGAAGGATTTGAAAGTGCGCATCCTCCTCACCAACGACGACGGCTATCACGCTCCCGGCATGGCGGTGCTCGAAGCGATCGCCCGCCAGCTCAGCGACGACATCTGGGTCTGTGCCCCTGCCGAGGAACAGTCGGGCGCCGGCCACTCGCTCACCCTGTCGCGCCCGGTGCGCATCCGCCAGCACGGCGACCGCCGCTGGTCGTGCAGCGGTACGCCGACCGATTCGGTGATGATGGCGATCGGCAAGCTGATGCTCGAAAAGCCCGACCTGATCCTGTCGGGGGTCAATCGCGGCGCCAATCTGGGCGACGACGTCACATACTCGGGCACCGTCTCGGCCGCGATCGAAGGTGCGCTGGCCGGCATCCGCTCGATCGCGCTCAGCCAGGTTTATGCGAAGGAAGGCATGGGCGACAGCGTCCCCTTCGCAGCCGCCGAAGCCTGGGGCGCGAAAGTGTTGCGGCCGCTCATCGACATGGACATGCCGCCGCGCACGCTGATCAACGTCAACTTCCCCGCGATTCCCGCCGCCGATGTCCGCGGCATCCGCGTGACCCGTCAGGGTTTCCACGACTATGGCCGCAGCTCGATCGTCGAGGGCACCGACCCGCGCGGCTATCGCTATTATTGGTTCGGCCTGCACGGCATCGAACATAGCCTCGGCCACGACAGCGATCTCGAGGCGATCGACGACGGCTATATCTCGGTCACCCCGCTCCAGCTCGACCTGACCCACGACGCCTCGCTGGCCGGGCTGCGGAGCGCCTACACCGCCTGATTTCCCTTCATCGTCAAAATCTGTCCCAGCGCGGCACACAAGCCTAGCCATGGCCCGCCACATTTGGCAAAGAGGGTGCATGGGGGGAATATATTACAGGCTGTGGCTGTTGCCGCTGGGCGTGCTTTCGCTCGCCGGCTGCATTCCGGCTGCGCCCGGACCCGCGCGGCCGGCCGCGCCGCCCGCCACCGACGCTTCCGCTGGCGAACCCGGAAGCGACATCCGCCAGGACGTGACGGGGGGCGACGCCCGGCCGACCTGGACGCTGCAGCCGGTCGTCGCCAACGCCCGATGGGTCGGCGGGAGTCTTTATACGGTCCGCCGCGGCGACACGCTGCGCGCGATCGGCGCGATGACCGGCGTCGGCTCCGAGGCGCTGGCGATGGAGAATGATCTTGCGCCGCCCTACGCGCTCTTGCCGGGACAGCAGCTGCGCGTTCCTGCGGGCCTGTATCATCGCGTCGCGACGGGTGAGACCGGGATCGGCATCGCGGCCGCCTATGGCGTCGACTGGGGCGAGGTCATCACGATCAACGCGCTGTCCGAACCCTATATCCTGCGCATCGGCCAGCGCCTGCGCCTGCCCTCGCATGCCCGCGCATTGCCGCCGAAAGAAATCGACGTCGCCGCCCGCGCCGCCGCGTTCAAGCTCGACATCGACGATATCGCGACCGGCAGCCAGCCGGCGATCGCCGCCGCGGCGCGTCCGGCCGCCGCCAGCGCCGCCCCGGCGAAACCCGTCATCACCGCCATCGCCGAACCGGCCGCCTTCTCCGGCCGCTTCCTGTGGCCGCTCACCGGCAAGATCATCGCCAAATTCGGCCCGCTCGCGCCGGGCAAGGTCAACGACGGCATCAATATCGCCGCCGCGACCGGCACCCCGATCCACGCCGCCGCGCCCGGCGTCGTCGCCTATGCCGGCGACCAGATCGGCGTCTATGGCGGGCTGATCCTGATCAATCACGGCGGCGGCTGGGTCAGCGCCTATGGCCACGCCGGGCGGATCGACGTCCAACGCGGCCAGGCGGTCAAGGCGGGCGACGTCATCGGCCGCGCCGGCGCCAGCGGCCAGGTCCAGTCGCCGCAGCTCCATTTCCAGCTCCGCAAGAATCGCATTCCGGTTGACCCACTGAAGCAATTGCCGCCAAGATAGGGGCGATGGCCCGCCGCACGTCCTTCGAGCACCGGTTCAACCCGCTGCGCCGCATGAGCAAATGGCCGATCTGGGCCGACGTCGTCACGCGGCTGGGCATCGCTTTCCTGCTGATCGCTTTCGTCGTCCTCGTCCACTGGATCGACCGCGCCGGCCTGCGCGACAGCCACGACGGGCAGATCAGCTTCCTCGACGTTGTCTATTTCACGATGATCTCGGTCACCACGACCGGCTTCGGCGATATCGCGCCGGTGTCGGACCGCTCGCGGCTGATCGAATCGGTCATTGTCACGCCGATCCGCGTCGCGGTGCTCTTCATCTTCGTCGGCACCGCCTATCAATTCGCAATCAAGCGCACATGGGAAAAATGGCGTATGGCCCGCATCCAGGCAAAACTCACCAACCATATCGTCGTGCTGGGCTTCGGCATCAGCGGCTCCGAAGCCGTTCGCGAACTGATCGCACGCGGCACCGACCCGGCGTGCATCGTCGTGATCGATACCAATCGCGGGCGGATCAACGCCGCCGAGGCGATGGGCTGCAACGTGCTGGAAGGCGACGCGTCGAGCGACGAGACGCTGATCGACGTCCATATCGCGCGCGCGCAATCGGTGCTCGTTTCGGCGGGGCGCGACGACACCTCGATCCTGATGGTGCTGACCGTCCGCCACCTCGCACCCAATGTACCGATCAGCGTCGTCATCCGCACCCAGGATAACGAACTGCTCGCGCGCCAGGCGGGCGCGAACAATGTCATCAACCCGGTCAGCTTCACCGGCCTGCTGCTCGCCGGATCGGCGCAGGGCGCGCATGTCGCCGACTATATGGCCGACCTGGCGGGCGTCGGCGGCCGCGTCCAGCTGCGCGAGCGCCCGGTCAGCGGCGAAGAGGTCGGGCACAGCCTCGACGAACTCGCCAGCGGCGGCCGCGGCCTGCGCATCTATCGCGGCGGCAAACCCCATGGCTTCTGGGAAGCCGAGGCGAAGAGCCTCCAGCACGGCGACCTGGTGGTCGAGGTCATCAACTGCGAGCTATGCGAAGCGGATGTGGCGGGGGGTTAAATCGGTTCTACTATTTGGACCGTTTGTCCTGAGGAGCCCCCTTCGACTGCCTGCCTGCGGCAGTCGCTCAGGACAGGATTGAGCTTGCCGAAATGGCATCTCGAAGGATTGCGACGTCGCAGTCCTTCGAGACGGGTCTTCGCCAAGCTCAGCCCCTCCTAAGGACGAACGGAAGGTGTTTTCACCGACCACCCTAACCCCGCCAGAACAGCCAGCCGGCCCACAGCCACCCGGCGATCAGCAAGGTTCCGCCGATCGGCGTCACCGCGCCCAGCCAGCGCGGCCCGCCCAGCGCCATCGCATAGAGGGTGACGGCGAAGATCGCGCCGCCGGCGAGCAGCAGGACGGCCGCCCCGCGCGCGACGTTCATCACCGCCAGCGCGCCGACCGCGTGGATCAGCTGATACAGCCCGCCGGTGCGCAGCCATTCGGCCTCCTGCTGCCCCGCCGCACCATGCGCGCCGAACGCGCCCGCCGCGACGGCGATCGCTGCGGAAAGGGCTGCAAATAGGCCGATCATATTGCCTTGTCCTTTTCGAAAGAGGGCATGATTTTTCATTCATCGTCACCCCGGACTTGATCCGGGGTCCCGCTCAGTAACCTTGACAAGCGGGACCCCAGATCAAGTCCGGGGTGACGAAGTGGGTTAGTAGCGCCGGAGGCGTGACAAACCCATAAAAATCCCCTATGCGCCGCACCAATCATGACAACCAAGACTCTTCCCGCCCAGCCGAAAGTCGGCATGGTGTCGCTCGGCTGCCCGAAGGCGCTCGTCGACAGCGAACGGATTCTGACCAAGCTGCGCGCCGACGGCTATGGCCTGTCGCCCGATTATGCGGGCGCCGACGTCGTGCTGGTCAATACCTGCGGCTTCCTCGACTCGGCGAAGGAGGAGAGCCTCGAGGCGATCGGCGAGGCGATGGCCGAAAACGGCCGCGTCATCGTCACCGGCTGCATGGGCAACGAGGCCGAGGTCATCCGCGCCCGCTTCCCCAACGTGCTCGCGGTCACCGGCGCGCACCAATATGAGCAGGTCGTCGATGCCGTCCACGACGCCGCGCCGCCGACGCAGGGGCCGTTCATCGATCTGGTGCCCGAGGGCGGGCTGAAACTGACGCCGCGCCATTACAGCTACCTCAAGATTTCCGAAGGCTGCAACCATAGCTGCTCCTTCTGCATCATCCCCGATCTGCGCGGCAAACTGGTCAGCCGCCGCATCGACGCGGTGCTGCGCGAAGCCGAAAAGCTCGTCGCCGCCGGGACGAAGGAATTGCTGGTGATCAGCCAGGACACCTCGGCCTATGGTGTCGACATCCGCCACGACCCGCGTCCGTGGCACGGCCGCGAAGTCCGCGCCCATATGACCGACCTCGCGCGCGAACTCGGTCAGCTGAAGACCAGCGAAGGGGGCGCCCCCTGGGTCCGCCTGCACTATGTCTATCCCTATCCGCACGTCGACGCGGTCATCCCGCTGATGGCCGAGGGGCTGCTGACTCCTTATCTGGACATCCCCTTCCAGCACGCGGCGCCGAGCGTCCTCAAGCGCATGAAGCGCCCCGCGAACGAGGCGAAAGTGCTCGAACGGCTGAAGAGCTGGCGCGCCATCGCGCCCGACATTTCAATCCGTTCGAGCTTTGTCGTCGGCTTCCCCGGCGAAACCGAGGCCGATTTCCAGTATCTCCTCGACTGGCTCGACGAGGCGCAGCTCGACCGCGTCGGCGCCTTCCGCTTCGAACCCGTCGCCGGCGCACAGGCGAACGCGCTCGACGATCCGGTGCCCGAAGAGGTGAAGGAAGAACGCTATCAGCGCATCATGGCCAAGACCGCCGCGATCAGCGCTGCCAAGCTCGAAGCCAAGATCGGCCGCACCCTGCCGGTGATCATCGACGAGGTCGGCGAAGCCGATGAAGACGGCAGCATCGGCGCGACCGGCCGCAGCCAGGCCGACGCACCCGAAATCGACGGCCATGTCTATCTGCGCGATGTGGCGGCGACGCTGAAAGCCGGCGATATCGTCGATGTCGCGATCGAGGACGCCGACGAGCATGATCTGTTCGGGGTCGTGACGGCATAAACAGCCTTTGTATCGGACTGGCGCTCGCCGGTTCGCTGGTCCACTATGCACCCGCAATTTCACGGCGGCAGCAACGGGCAAGCGACCATGACTTTTTTCCGATCGACAATGATCCTCGCCTTGTCGCTGATTGCCGCCCCGTCGCTCGCCGCCGAACCAATGCCCGCGGCCCCGGCGACGGAGCACGGGCAGCCGATCGAGCCGCGTTGCGGTGCCGGCGACCAGGCGCCCGAATGCGGCCCGGGAATCTGGATCGGTCCGCTGGCGATCTGCGGGTCGCAACTCGTCAACGCGCGGCTGTCGCAAGATGAGTGGAGCGGCCTGCCCGTGCTGATCATCGATCTGGACGGGCCGTTGCGCGCTGCACTCGCCGAGCTGACGACGAACATGGTGGGCCGTCCGCTCCCTCTCCGCTTCAACGGCAAGACGGTGATCGCGCCGATCGTCAACGAGCCGATCACCGCCGGTAGCCTGCAAATTTCGGGGTCCACTCTCGAAGAGCTGCAGGTTCTTCAAACGACACTGCATCAATGCGCGCGAAGCGAGGGGGCGACCCTATAAGGGGCGGCGCTCAAGCGTCAAAAAACGCTGTCCTACAAAATCGCGCCCGATTAGCCTTGGCGCATGCCGTGCCTTGCCTCCCTTTCCCGGTCTCCCCGATCCGCGACGGCCCCGTCACGCGGCCGCTCGCCTAAGGCGACGAAGGAGACAATTGCGCGCCGCTCAAGCGTATCTTTTGCCGCTTTCGAGTCTGTCCCGGGGCGCATCGCCAGCCCGAATGGCGACCGCGCCTCTATCGATTTCAGAGTGAAGTTACGCAGTTTTGCGCCATTTCCCATATCGCCTCCCCTCTTCTCTTTCGTCACCCCGGACTTGATCCGGGGTCCCGCTTTTCGCGGTTGCCTGGTGAGGTCCCGGATCAAGTCCCGGGTGACGACAGGGTGGAGCGATATCGGCACGAAACATGATTTTCAGTGTGAAGTTGCGCAGTTTTCCGCGCTTTTTACAGCGATGCCCGCTTCCCTTTCTGTCATCCCGGACCTGATCCGCGATCCCTTTGGCGCTGCCGTTGCTGACGGTGCGGGCGGATGCCGGGCTTTATGCTGTTTCAGTGTGAAGTTGCGCAGATTTCCGCCCCTTTCACTCTCTCCCTCCCCGCAAGGAACGCCTTAACCCGACCGCCGTTATAACCAGCAGAAACCCATCAGGGGCACCGCATGCGACCGATCCACATCGCCACCGCCACCTTGCTGCTCGCCGCGTCGCTCACCGCCTGCGACCGCAAGACCGAGGTCGAGGCACCGCCGCGCGCGACCGACAAGGCGCCCTCCCCCACGCAAAAATCGCTGATCGCGGTTCCGATCAACGCCAGTACCGCCTCGCTCAAGACCGCGCTCGAACGCGCCGTGCCGAAGACGCTGTGGACGATCAACCGGCACGAGCGCGCCTGCGTCAAGCCGCAGCGGGTCAAGGTCTTCGGCAAGAAGGTCAAGGTCACGCCGCCGATCTCCTGCACCATCGTCGGGCAGGTGACGCGCGGACCGCTGCGGCTGCGCGGCGAAGGCAGCGAGATCGTCGTCGACGTGCCGCTCCACGCCCGAATCAGCGCCCGCGACGTCGGCGGGGTGCTGAAGGGCGAGACCGCAACCGGATCGGCGATGGCGCATGCGCGGATCCGCATCGACCTGACCCCCGACTGGCGGACGCAGGGCAAGGCGCGGATCGGCTATGGCTGGACCAACGCGCCGGGGATCGATTTCCTCGGCAAGCGGATCACCTTCACCGACGAGGCCGACGCGAAGCTGAAGCCCGTCGTGCGCGACGTCGAGCGTGAGGTAAATCGCGAAATCGCCAAGATCGATATCCGCAAACAGGCGGCGGAGGTCTGGCGGCAAAGCTTCACCGCGCTCGAACTCAATCGCGAAAACCCGCCGGTGTGGATGCGCGTGACGCCGCAGCGCATCCTCTATGGCGGCTATCGCCTCGACGGACAGCAGATGCGGCTCAACCTCGGGCTGGAGGCGATCACCGAAACCTTTGTTTCGGGCCGCCCCGACGATCCCGAGCCCACCCCGCTGCCGCGCCTCGTCCGCGAAACACCGAAGCCGCACCTCGACGTCCGCGTCCCGGTCATCGCCGATTATGCGCAGCTCGAACCGGTGATCCACCGCGCGCTGGTGAAGCGATCGGCGCGGCCTTTCGATCTCCCCGCCATCGGCCCGGTGATGGCGAAGTTCGGCAAGATCACCGCCTATGGCGCGCCCGACAACCGGATCGCGGTCGGGATCGACATCGAAGCGCTCGCGCAAGGCGCGAAGCGCGAGCCGACGCGCGGCCGCGTCTGGGTGACCGCACGCCCGGTCAACGCCCCGGGGTCGGCCGAGGTGCGCTTCATCGACCTCCAGGTCAGCGGCAACACCGACGGGCTGAAGGGCGACCTCTTGCTCGGGATTGCCGAGAGCGAGGGCTTCGCGCCGCTGATCGCCGGGGCACTGACGCAGAATTTCACCCACGACCTCGAAAAACTGCAAGGGAAGATCAAGCGCGCGATCGACCAGCGGCGCGAGGGCGCCTTCGTCATCCGCACCCGCGTCGACAGCTTCGAGATCGGCGAGATCACCGCCTATGGCAACGGCCTTTACCTGCCCGTGCGCATGATCGGCGGGGCGAGCGTCGATTATCGGCCGGCGAAATGAGAGACAGTCCTATGATCGCCGGACGAAATCCATCGTCCAGTTCACTTCCCAGCTTTCGCCGCCATCGGCCGACATCGCCTGTTCCCAGCGCGGCGACGGCGTGTCGGTGCGGCTCCAGATGAAACGCAATCGGACCGGGCGGCCTTCATGGCTGTCGTCGGCATAGAAATGGCCGACGCCATCCGCGAACCGGCCAACCACGGGCACGTCGAGCGCATGCGGGCTGCGTGCATCGAGCCACCAGATCGCCCAGCTGGCTTGCGCCGGATCATAGGAGCGGAGTGCGATGGCACGGTAAGAGCCGCTGGGGATATGGATGACGTTGTCCTCGACATTGCCGTTGCCACCCAGGATCGGCCGGGTCTCGCAGGTCCCGTCGAATTCTTCCCATTCGTCGCAGCCGGCAAGCCGCGCCTTGAGGCGGCGATGCTTCACCTGCCAGCTGCCGAATTCGAAATCGAAATCACCCGCCATGACCCACGCTCCTCCGCTCCCTTGCGCGGATCGTTCTTATTACGTTCTCATGTAAATACAACCCCGCCGGGGTCAGAACAGGCGGGTAATGGCGTAGAAGGTGGCCGCGACCACCGCGCTCGCCGGGATGGTGATGAACCATGCCGCGACGACATTGCCCGCCACGCCCCAGCGCACCGCGCTCGCCCGCCGCGCAACGCCGGCGCCGATGATGCTGCCGGTTATCGTGTGCGTCGTCGACACCGGGATGCCGAGCAGGCTGGCGGTGAACACCATGATCGATCCGCCGGTCGAGGCGGCGAAGCCCTGATGATGCGACAGCTTGGTGATGCGGCCGCCCATCGTCTCGATGATCTTCCACCCGCCCGACAGCGTGCCGAGCGCGATCGCGATATAACAGCTGAACGCCACCCAGTGCGGCACGTGGAATTCGCCGCCGAGATAGCCGGTCGAATAGAGGAGGACGGTGATGATCCCCATCGTCTTTTGCGCATCGTTCAACCCGTGGCTGATCGAATAGGCAGCGGACGACAGCAGGTGCAGACGGCGGAAGGTCTTCTCCGCAAAGCTGGCCGTCACGCGGCGCAGCGCCCAGCTGCTCACCAGCATCACCAGCATCGCGAGCATCATGCCCAGCAGCGGCGACAGGAAGATCGCGATCACCGTCTTGTTGAGCCCGGTCCACTCGATCCCTTCGAAACCGGCGTGCGCGACGCCCGCACCGACGATACCGCCGACCAGCGCGTGGCTCGACGACGACGGGATGCCCTTCAGCCAGGTGACGACGTTCCAGAACATCGCGCCGACGAGCGCACCGAACACCACCGCCGGCGTCACCAGATCCTTGTCGATGATCCCCTTGCCGATGGTTTCGGCAACCTTGTGGAGTTCGGGAAAAATGACCGACAGGAAATAGGCGGCAAAGTTGAAGAAGGCCGCGAACAGCACTGCCTGCACCGGGCGCAGCAGCCGCGTCGCGACGACAGTCGCGATGCTGTTCGCGGCGTCGTGCAGACCGTTCAGGAAATCGAACGCCAGCGCGAGCAGGACAAGACCGACAAGAAGCGGGAAAGCGAGTTCGTGCATGATGCCTGCCCCCGCTTAAGCGTGGTCGATGACCAGGCCGTCGATTTCGTTCGCGACATCCTCGAACCGGTCGACGACGCGTTCGAGGTGGCTGTACAGTTCGCGCTGGATGATGAACTGGATCGTGTTCGCCTCGCCATGTTCCTGGAACAGGCGCTTGAGCCCGGCGGCGTGGATTTCGTCGGCATGGCCTTCCATGCGGACGAGCCGCTCGGTCAGTTCGTGGAGGCGCGCTCCGTTGGCGCCGATATTGCGGAGCAGCGGCAGCGCTTCCGCCGTCAGCCGCGCAGCGTCGACGATGATGCCGGCGATATCGCGCATCTCGGGCTCGAACTCGGTCACGTCGTACAGATCGACCGCGCCCGCGGTCTTTTGCATCTCGTCGATCGCATCGTCCATCGAGGCGATAAGGTCGGTGATTGCACTGCGATCGAACGGCGTCAGGAAGGTGCGGCGGACGGTCTGCAGCACTTCGCGCGTGATCGCATCGGCATCATGTTCGCGCTCGACAATTTCCTGGATATGATCCGCCATCCCCTCGCCGCCCTGCAGCAGGCGCGACAGCGCATTGGCGCCGGCAACCAGCGTCGCGGCGTGGCTTTCGAACAATTCGAAGAAATTTCCCTGGCGCGGCAGCAAACGCTGAAACCAAGCGAACATCCGGCTTACCCCTGTTTTTTCTGCAACATTCTGGACGACCCCGCTCGTCCGCGCGGCGGCGCGAAATCCGCTGTCTCCGAAGGAGCGGATCATCGCCTGAAGATCGGGCTCCTCGACCGCCGCTGCCGCGTCGTCGAACGAGAACCACTGGCGCTCGCGCTCATCCATTTCCTTCCAGTCGGACAATTCGCGCGTGACGGCGAGCGGGAACACCTCGACATTATACATGATCGAGGCGCCGTTGGCGCGGCGTTTGCGATATTCATAACTGCCGATCGAGGTCGGACACACTGCGCCGATCACGCCCGCTTCCTCCTCGGCTTCGACCGCCGCGGCGGCGTGGCGCTCCATCCCCGTCAGCGGATTGCCCTTGGGCACCACCCAGCGTTTGGTCTCGCGCGAGGTGATCAGCAATATTTCGGTCGGCCCGTCCTGTGCGGGGCCGCCGAACCGATAGGGAAGGACGGCGATCTGGCGCATTTGCTCTGTCCTTTCCAGGAATAGGGCCGCGGCAAGGCGCGGGTTGAAACGAGCTACGCCCCCTATGACAATTATGTGACAGCGACAAGGATGCTTCGAAACGCGGCTACTTTCACCCCTGTCAATTCGATTGCAAAATGCAACGCGGTGCGTAATCTACCCCTCAAACATAGTCGGGAGACAGGATGATGGCAGGCACGGCGACGATGGAACGCCCCGCGGATACCAAATCGGCACCGGTCGATCAGGATGTGCTGATCGTCGGCGCCGGCATCTCGGGCATCGGCATGGCCGTGCATTTGCAGATGAACTCCCCCGACCGCAGCTTCGCCCTCGTTGAGCGCCGCGCGCAACTCGGCGGCACCTGGGACCTCTTCCGCTACCCCGGCGTCCGTTCGGACAGCGACATGCACACGCTGGGTTTCGTCTTCGAACCTTGGAAGCATGAAAAGTCGATCGCCGACGGCCCCTCGATCCTGCACTATCTCAATCAGATCGTCGATGAACGGCATATCCGCGAGCGTATCCGCTTCGATAGCAAGGTCGTCGGTGCCGATTGGGACAGTGCCGCCGCACGCTGGACGGTGACGATGGAGGACGCCACCGGCACCGCGTCGACCACGACCGCGCGCTGGCTCTACCTCGGGTCAGGCTATTACGACTATGACGAGCCGTTCGATGCCCAGTTCGCCGGCCGCGAGGATTTCAAGGGCCAGATCGTCCACCCGCAATTCTGGCCGAAGGACCTGGATTATAAGGGCAAGAAGGTTGTCGTGATCGGATCGGGCGCAACCGCGGTCACCATCGTCCCGTCGATGAAGGAAGCCGCCCACGTCACGATGCTCCAGCGCACGCCGACCTGGTATTTCATCCGGCCGGCCAAGGACGGCTTCGCCAATTTCCTCCGCAAGATTCTGCCCGAAGAGCTGGCCTACAAGATCACCCGCTACAAGAATGTGAAGCTGCAGGATATCAGCTTTCGCCGCGCCCGGACGCGCCCCGACAAGGTGAAGAATTTCCTGACCACGCGCCTCAAGAAAGCGCTCGGCGACCGGTACGACGAACAGGCTTTCACCCCGCCTTATGATCCCTGGGATCAGCGGCTGTGCCTGGTCCCCGACGCCGATTTCTTCGAGGCGATGAAGGCCGACAGGGCATCGGTGGTCACCGATCATATCGAGAAGTTCGACGCGACCGGCATCCAGCTTAAATCGGGCAAGCATCTCGACGCCGATATCATCATCACCGCCACGGGGCTCAAGCTCGCGGTCGCGGGCAAGATCCCGGTGCGTCTCGACGGCGCCCCCGTCGATTGGCACGACCATTTCTATTACAAGGCATGCATGTTTTCGAACGTGCCGAACTTTTCGGCCGTCTTCGGTTACCTCAATGCGAGCTGGACGCTGCGCGCGGACATCGTGTCCGAATATGTCTGCCGCGTGCTCAACCATATGCGCGATACCGGGACCAGCGTCGCAACCCCGGTGCTCGCCGATCCGGCGAGCCTCGAAGAGGAAAATGTCTTCGACTTCTCGTCGGGTTATATCCAGCGTTCGCTGCACATCATGCCGAAGAGCACGGCCACACTGCCGTGGCGGCTCAGCCAGAATTATGTGCAGGACCGCGTCGACATGCGCACCGGTGCGATCGCAGATGGCGTGCTGAGCTTCACCAACGCCGGTGCGGTGGCGCCGCGTGCGGCGGCGCCCGAACTCGAAGCCGCCGAATAGCGGTCAGGCGGCCCGTTTTTTGGCGCGGTGCCGCCGGACCAGCCAGAATATGATCCCGCCGATTGCGAGCAGCAGGATAGGAAGGGCGATCCGCATCGTCCGCGCCCCGGCTTCATACTGCTCGACAAACGCTAGCGCCGGCGGCTTCGTCTTGCTGCCGAGCACATTCCATTCGGCGACCTGCATCGGCCCGTCATTCTCGGCATAGAAGCGCAGCGATACCGTCGTCCATTTGCCCGCGCTGGTGCCCACCACGACGACCTCTTCCTGCCGCTGTTTCAGCCCCGGCGTGACATTGGTCTTCCAGTTGTAGGACGCGAGTTGCCATGTCGCCTTGCCCTCGGGGCATTCGCGCGGCAGCGCGGGCGCCGCTTCGATCGTCGAATTGGCGATCTCGGGATGAAGGATGAATTTGACATTGGCCGGGTCTGCGCAGAAGCGCTCGGCAATCGCGACGACTTCCTTCTGCCGCTCGGGAGAGACAAGCTTGTCGAGCGCGGCCTGAAAGCTGCATCCGCCCAGCGCAGCGAACATTGCCACCGCACAGCCATATCGATGGAAACGACGCATCATCTTCCCCTGCTGATGGCCTTATCAGCGAAGGAATGGCCGATTTCATCCGGATAATCCAGCCCGGCAGAGCTAGTCGGCGTGCTCGGGCTTACCCTTGGTCGATCCCTTGGCGAAATCCTCAAGCTGCTTTTCGGTCATACTGTCGACCATCTGCTTCGAGGCGCCCTTGAGTTTCGACTTCGGCGTGTCGCCGCGCTTCGCGCTCAGCGCGGCACCGGCCGCCTTTTGCTGCGCCTTGGATTTGGCTGGCATGACAAGTCTCCTGTCTGCCCCCGCTATCCGTTAACGATCGTACCGCCGTTGGGATGCAACACCTGGCCCGACATATAGCTGCTGTCGTCGCACGCCAGGAACAGGAAGGCGGGTGCGACCTCATTGGGTTCGCCGGGGCGTTTCATCGGCGTGCTTTCACCGAAGCTCTCGACCTTCTGCGCGGGCGCCCCGCCCCCCGGGTTGAGCGGCGTCCAGATCGGGCCGGGGGCGACCGCGTTGACGCGGATCCCCTTACCGACCAGATTCTCGCTGAGCGACCGGGTAAAAGCGGTGATTGCGCCCTTCGTCGCACTATAGTCGAGCAGCCCTTCCGACCCCTGGTACATCGTCACGCTGGTGCAATTGACGATCGCCGCGCCTTTCCGAAGATGCGGCAGTGCGGCCTGCACCAGATAGAACATGCCGAAGATATTCGTCGCGAAGGTGCGCTGGAGTTGATCGGCGCTGATATCGCGAATGTCGGCGGCGGGGTGCTGTTCTCCGGCATTGTTCACCAATATGTCGAGGCGGCCGAGCTTGTCGATCACGCGCGCGACCACCTTTTCGCCGGCGTCGGGCTTGCCGACATCGGCCTTGATCGCAATCGCCCGGCGTCCTTCGGCCTCGACGATCGCGACGGTGTCGGCGGCGTCATCCTTGTTGCTATGGTAAACGAGCGCGATGTCGGCCCCCTCGCGCGCGAACAACGCACAGACGGCGCGGCCGATGCCGCTGTCGCCGCCGGTGACGATCGCTACCTTGCCATCCAGCCGGCCCGACCCTGGATACCGCGGCTGCCATCGGGGCGCCCGGTCGAGGTCGGTTTCGCGGTCGGACAAGGGTCTGGCAATCGACTTGGCGCCGCCGACCGCTTTGCGCAGCTTGGCGGCGGCGCGTGCCTTACCCTTCTTTTCCTTGGGTGTTTCACCGACCTTGCCGGCCTTGGGCTGCTTCACCATCACCCCTTCTCCTTTACTTCGTCGGCAGGAAATCGCGGGCAAAATCGGGTTTGACGGCGTTCGCGAGCGCCGCCGACATCGGCAGGTTGATCTTGTAGCTGCCCTCGGCATAGGGACCGATTTCGTAAGGGCCGATCGCAATCGTCAGGCGATCGAGATAACGCCCGTCGGACGATCCGAGCCACACCGTCTGCGCCGACGCCGAAGGGCATTTGCCAAAGGGGTCGTCGCCCCCGCGCACCCATTCGATGCCCCTTACCGCCTTCTCGCGTTCGATCGCGGCGCACAGATCGTCGTTCACCGCCTTGTCGAACGCCTCGCCGCTGGTGAACATGTCGAGCGGCTTGATCTGAGTCGCGTGATTGCGATCCCAAAGCAGCGTATCGAAGCTCTGCATGCCGTGCGCGCCGCCCATATAGGTGTCGATTTCCGCCGACAGGCTGACGAAACGCCGCGTCGCGGTCACGCGCTGCCATTTCTGCAGGTGGCTGTGCGCGTGATAAGGGAACCCGTCTTTCTCCGCCGCTTCCCGATCGCGCCGCGCCGCGGTCACGAGTGCTTCGCGCTTGGTCGCGCGATCATTGTCGAGCCATGCGGCGAGTTTGGGGATCTGTGCGGCTTCGCTTGGATAGCTATAGGCGAATTCGACCAGGTCGTTCTTTTCCTTGACGTCAGACGCGGGCGCATTTTTCGCTGCGATATCGGCGGCGCCACCCGGCGGCGCTCCGGGGACGGTCGCGGCGGCGGCCTTTTCGGCCGGCGTGTCCTTCTTCTCGGAGCAGGCGGTGAAAATCAGCGCGCCCGAGAGTGCGAGCGCGACGGCGCGATAGCGATGGATGTTCGTCATGCCGCAACAACGCCGGGAATCGACAAAGTTTCCCTGTCGGCCTAGGAGTCTGTCCTGTTGAGATTGAGGCGTCGAGACGGAGCCGATTTTGGCTCAGGGCAAGGAGCGAGGAGGGAGCCATGCCGAAGCATAGTAACCGACGAGCGACGCGGCCCTGGGCCAAAATCGGCCCGCCGCGGAGCGGTTGCCCTGGGAAGCCCGCCGGACTTCGTCGCGTCGCTGGCAGGGGCCGCCAGCCCCTGCGGCACGCCGCTCCTCGCCGGCGGGCTTCCCAGGGCAATCTCGACGCCTCAATCTCAACAGGACAGACTCTATCACCACCATCATGATCGATTATTCCGACATGATCCAGCCCGACAAGGGGCAGGACGCCCGCCCCATCCACCTCGTCGACAAGCAAAGCTATGATGGCTGGCTGAAGGGGCGCAGCGCCCGCGAACGCGCGCATCTCGCCGCGGTCGGCTTCAAACCCGACGCCTTTGTCCACGCGATATTGCCCGGCGACGATCCCGAACGCTGGGCGGTCGTGACCACGGTCGCGAATGCCGGCAGCCTGTCGGCCTGGTGCCTGGCCAAGCTTGGCCAAATCCTGCCCGAAGGACGCTATCGCCTCGAGGGACAGCAGCCGGGCAAAGCCATGTTCGGATGGATGAGCGCCCAATACCGGTTCGACGCCTATCGTGCGAAGACGGTGAACAAGGGGCCGCGCGTGCTGTTGACGACCGACGTCAGCGCTATCGCGCCGGTGGTCGCCGAGGCGCGCGCGACCGCGCTTGTCCGCGATCTCGTCAACGCGCCCGCCGCCGATATGGGTCCGGCCGGGCTCGAGAAGGAAGCCGAGCGTATCGCCAAGGCGCATGGCGGCAAGCTGACGGTCACCAAGGGCGAGGCGCTCGAACAGGGCTATCCCATGATCCACGCGGTCGGACGCGCCGCCGCAAAGCAGCACGCGCCGCGGCTGATCGAGGTCGTCTGGGGCAAGGACAATCACCCGCGCGTCGCGCTCGTCGGCAAGGGTATCAGCTTTGATAGCGGCGGGCTCGATATCAAGCCCTCGGCGGGCATGCGGCTGATGAAAAAGGACATGGGCGGCGGCGCGCATGTGCTCGCGCTGGCCGAACTGGTGATGGCGTCGGGCCTGCCGGTCCGCCTTCACTGCCTCGTCGCCGCGGCGGAGAACGCGATTTCGGCCGACGCCTTCCGCCCCGGCGACGTATTGAAAAGCCGGCTCGGGTTGACGGTCGAGATCGGCAACACCGACGCCGAAGGCCGGCTGGTGCTCGGCGATGCGCTGGCGAAGGCGGGCGAAGACAAGCCCGAACTGATCGTCGACTTTGCGACCCTGACCGGCGCCGCACGCGTCGCGCTCGGCCCCGATCTTCCGGCGCTCTACTCAAACGACGACAGCCTTGCCGATGATATGCTGAAGGGCGGGACCGAACGTGACGATCCGCTGTGGCGAATGCCGCTGTGGGACGGCTATGCCGACCTGCTCGAAACCGACATTGCCGACCTCGGCAATGCGGGCAGTTCAGCTTTTGCGGGATCGATCACCGCGGCGTTGTTCCTGAAACGCTTTGTTCCCGACGGGACGCCCTGGGCGCATTTCGATACCTTCGCGTGGCGGCCATCGGCGAAACCCGGCCGGCCGAAGGGCGGTGCCGCGCTGGGCCTGCGCGCCGCATGGGCGATGTTGCAAGCCCGCTACGACCGCCGCGCCCAGAGTCGCGCCGGGGGCGAAGCGTCTTGATAAAGACCGGCCTGCTGGTCTAATGCGCCGCGATTGTCCGCCGGGGGCGGGTGACGACTTTCTACAGGACGGCATGTGACAGCGAAGAATGGCGATAATCTGGCGGCAAACCGCGTGCGCATGGGGCGCCCCGGCGTCGTTGGCGCCGGTCGCGATCGCTTTGGCCTGACCGGTACGTCGCAGACGTTCGATCCGCGCATCGTCGCGATCCGCCCCGACTTGGCCGATATCTCGGTGGCGGGGCAGCATTTCGCGCCGCATTATGCCGCGCCGATGATGCGCAGCGGCGTGTTGCCGGCCGCAACCCTCCGCGCGACGCCGTCGCTCGCTGCCGAACAGACGAGCGAATTGCTGTTCGGCGAAGGCTTCGCCCTGCTCGACCTGACCGGCGGCTGGGCGTGGGGATACAGCCTGGCCGATCATTATGTCGGCTATCTCGCCGCCGATGCGCTCGGCGCTCCGATTGCGCCGACACACCGGGTCCACGCCGCCGAGGCGATCCTGCACAGCAGTCCGGATGCAGCTGCCGGCGGTTCGGCGATCCTGCCGCGCGGCGCGCTTGTCATGGGCGAAGCCGACGGCGAATGGCTTACGACGTCGCACGGCTTCCTGCCGTTGGCCGCGATGATCGAGGTTAGCGCGCAGCATGACGACCCCGCCGCGGTCGCCGAGGAACTCATTGGGACCCCCTATGTCTGGGGCGGCCGCACCGCAAAGGGCATCGACTGTTCGGGTCTCGTCCAGCTCGCCTGGAGCATGGCGGGCGTGCAGTTGCCGCGCGACAGCGACCTGCAACTCGCATCGCTCGGCGCCGACAAGGATGTCGCTCCTTCCGGCCTTGCCCGCGGCGACCTTGTCTTCTTTCCCGGGCATGTCGGGATCATGGCCGACGACCGGGTCATCATTCATGCGAGCCGCCAATGGATGGAGGTCCGCACCGAACCCCTCGCCGACGTGATCGCGCGTTCGGCCGCCAAAGGCCATGAACCCGCGGTCAGCGGCATAAAACGACTGCGATAAATCATGACAAAAACGGTCTTCATCGACGGCGCGGCGGGAACGACGGGCCTGGAAATCGCCGAGCGGCTGGCCGGGCGGAGCGAGTTCGCGCTCGCGACCTTGGACGACGCGCGCCGCAAGGATGCCGCGGCGCGGCGCGAGGCGCTGAACGACGCCGATTTCGTCATTCTTTGCCTGCCCGACGATGCTGCACGCGAATCGGTCGCGATGATCGACAACGCGGCCACCCGCGTGATCGACGCATCGACCGCGCATCGCGTCGCGCCCGGCTGGATCTATGGTTTTCCCGAGGTCAGCGGCCATGATGCGGTCGCCGCAGCCGCGCGGGTCAGCAATCCCGGCTGCTATTCCACCGGCTTTATCGCGCTCGTCGCCCCGCTGGTCCGCGCCGGGCTGCTCCCCGCCGACTGGCCGTATAGCTGTAACGCGGTCAGCGGTTATTCGGGCGGCGGCAAGGCACTGATCGAACGGTTCGAAGAGGACCGCGACATCGCGTGGCGGGGCTATGCCCTGACGCTCGATCACAAGCATGTGCCCGAAATGCAATCGCGCTGCGGCTTGTCGATCGCCCCGCTCTTTTCGCCCGCGGTTATCGCGGCGCACCGCGGGATGGTGGTCGAAGTCCCGCTGCCGCTCGCCGCGATACCTGGCGCCGCGACGCCCGATGCGCTGCGTGCGGCGCTGGCCGAATTTTATGCCGGAAGCCCGGTCGTCGTGATGGGCGACGCGCCGAGCGATGGCGAGATGCTGCTACGCGGTTCGCAGTCCGGCGACGACCGGATCGAGCTGTTCGTGTTCGGCAGCGGAGATGGCAGCCAGGCGCGGCTTGTCGCGCGGCTCGACAATCTGGGCAAGGGCGCCAGCGGCGCCTGCGTCCAGAACCTCAATATCATGGCGGGTTTGCCCGAAACCGCGGGCCTGCGGCTTTAGGTTGTATCGACCTGGCGCCTAGTGCACCGTGTCGAGCACGTCCTCGACCGACAAATAGGTGATCAGCCGCTCTATCTGGCGCCAGCGCGCGAAATAGATGTGGTTGCCGAGCATGCGATATTGTTCGGCACGCGCCGCCGCCGCATAGCCTGCCTCCTCGCCATGCTGGGCGATCAGCGCATGGGCGTCATCGACCGCTCCGCGATCGGCAAGAAATGGGGCTGGCAGCTGCATCGGGTTCCCGGTCGGTTGCGTGACGGCCCCTGATAGCGCCCCGCCATCACTGCGCCGTTCCCAACCGTGATGAACAAACAGGTAAGGTTAACTGTCATAGCCGACCTGTTAACCAGGCCCATCGCGGCCATCCGCGTTTCGGCTCTTTGCCGCCGCGCCTTGCCCGTGTAGACATGGGTCATGCGCAAGATCCTGAAATATGCCGCCCTCGCCCTGCTGCTGATCCTGATCATCGGCGGGATCACCCTCTATGTCATGTCGCGCCCCGACGTCGCGCGCTTTTCGACCGCCGAACTGAGCGGCCGGGTGCCGGTGATGGCATCGCAAAAGACCGAGAGCTTCCCGACGACGAATGTCCCCGAAGCGACGAGCTGGCCCGCCGGACAGACACCGCGCGCGGCACAGGGGCTGACCGTCGCGCGCTTTGCCGAGGGGCTCGACCATCCGCGCAACATGCTCGTGCTCCCCAACGGCGACGTGCTGGTCGCCGAGGCGCAGAGCCCGCCGCGCGACACGTCGGGGGTCGAGGGCAAGATCATGGGCACGCTGATGGGCAAGGCCGGCGCCGGCGGCAAATCGGCGAACCGCATCACCCTGCTTCGCGATGCCGACGGCGACGGCAAGGCCGAGGTGAAGACCGCCTATATCAGCGGACTCAACTCGCCATACGGCATGGCGCTGGTCGGCAAGACGCTTTACGTCGCCAACACCGACGCGCTGCTCGCCTTTCCCTATGTCGAGGGCGAGACGAAGATGAGCGGCAAGGGTGAAAAGCTGGTCGACCTGCCCGCCAAGGGCACGAACCGCCACTGGACGAAGAGCCTTGCCGCGGCGCCCAACGGCTGGCTGTATATCGGCGTCGGTGCCGACAGCAACATCGGCGAAAAGGGCATGGGCAATGAAGTCCGCCGCGCCAGCATCCTCGAGGTTCGCCCCGAGAATAAATATGTCCGCACCTTCGCCGCCGGCATCCGCAACCCCGTCGGGCTTGGCTTCTATCCGGGCAGCGACCGGCTGTGGACCGTGGTCAACGAACGCGACATGCTGGGCAGCGACCTGGTTCCCGACTATCTGACCGATATCGGCGAAGGCGATTTCTATGGCTGGCCCTGGTATTATTGGGGCGGGTTCATCGACCCGCGCGTCGAGCCCGAAGCCGAGGACCGTCGCCAATATGTCAAGCGCCCCGACTATGGCCTCGGCGCCCACACCGCGCCGCTGGGGATGACCTTCACCCAAGGCCTCGATCTGGGCGAACGCTGGGCGAACGGCGCGCTGGTCGCCCGGCATGGTTCATGGAACCGCGAACCCGTCTCCGGCTATGACGTCGTGTTCGTCAAGTTTGGCGCCAATGGCAAGCCGCTCGACGCACTGCCGATCACCCTGCTCGACCAGTTCCTGGCCAAGGACGGCAAGTCGACCCGCGGCCGTCCGGCCGATGTGAAGGTCGCCAAGGACGGCAGCGCGCTGATCGCCGACGATACCGGCAACACGATCTGGCGGGTAGCGAAGGCGGGGTAAACGAGGAAATAAACCGTCGCCCCCGCGCAGGCGGGGGCCGCTATGGGCGTAGCGCCATGTTGCCAGCGGCCCCCCGCCTACGCGGGGGCGACGACTTTTAATCTGAGGGCTATCACACCCGCATCGGCATCAGGACATACAGCGCCGGGCTCTTCTCGCTTTCGCGGATCAGCGTCGGGGCGTTGGCGTCGGCCAGATGCAGTTCGACGCTGTCGCCGTCGACCTGGCCCAAAATGTCGCTGAGATAGCGGGCGTTGAAACCGATCTCCATCGCGTCGCTGTCATAGGCGGCGGCCAATTCTTCGGCGGCGGTGCCGTTTTCGGGGCTGGTGACCGACAGGGTGATACGGTCCTTGTCGAGGCCGACCTTGACCGCACGGGTCTTTTCGCTGGCGATCGTCGACACGCGGTCGACGCCCTGGAACAGGCTCTTCGGGTCGACCTTCAGCAGCTTGTCGTTCGCGGTCGGGATGACGCGGCTATAATCGGGGAAGGTGCCGTCGATCAGCTTCGAGGTGAGCACGGCGTTGCCGAGCTGGAAACGGATCTTGCTTGCCGACAGGCTGATTTCGACATTGCCCTCGGCCTCGTCGAGCAGCTTGCGGATTTCGCCGACGCATTTGCGCGGCACAATGACGTCGGGCATCGCGTTCGCGCCCTCGGGGCGCGTGACGGTGTAGCGCGCGAGACGGTGGCCGTCGGTCGCCGCGGCCTTGAGCACCGGGCCCGACGCGTCTTCGGCGACATGCAGGAAGATGCCGTTGAGGTAATAGCGCGTTTCCTCGGTCGAGATCGCAAAGCGGGTCTTGTCGATGATCTGGATCAGTTCGGCGACCGGCAGTTCGAAATTGGTGGGCAGGTCGCCCTCCGCGATCACCGGGAAGTCGTCGCGCGGCAAGGTCGGCAGGTTGAAGTTCGAGCGGCCGGCCTTGACCTGCATCTTGCCTTCCGCGGCGGCGAGGCTGACCTCGGCCCCCTCCGGCAGCTTGCGCGCGATTTCGAACAAAGTGTGCGCCGACACGGTGGTCGTGCCCGCCGTTTCGACCTTTGCCGCGATCGTTTCGACCACCTGCAGGTCGAGGTCGGTCGCCATCAATTTCAATTGCCCCGACGCGTCGGCTTCGATGAGGACGTTCGACAGGATCGGGATGGTATTGCGCCGTTCGACCACCGACTGGACGTGGCCGAGGCTCTTCAACAACACTGCGCGTTCGATCGTCGCTTTCATTCTGAATTCGCCATCCCTGTGCTTCGCGGGAAAAGTCCCTGAGGGGCAGAGGGTCGGAGGCGATTCGCCGCCCCGATTCCCGGTCCCTGAAAATGTCCACCTTCCTTAACGAACGCACGGCGCCGTGCAAGCCATGCTTGCAAAGCATCCCCAATCGCGCAAACGAGGGCCAATGCGGCGCCTGCTTCCCATTTTTGTCCTGTTGGCGGCGGTCCCGGTAGCGGCATCCGCCGCGCCGCGTACCGCGCTGGGCATCTTCGACGGCTGGGGCGCCTTTCGCAACGCCGCGACGGCGCGCTGCTATGCGATCGCCGCCCCCGCCGCGACGATCGGCACGCCGCGGGTAAAACCCTATGCCAGCATCGGTTACTGGCCCAGATCGCGCATCCGCGGTCAATTTTATGTCCGGCTGTCGAAGGAACGCGGCCCGGGCCGCGAGTTGCGCCTGACCATCGGCAGCCGCCGCTTCATCCTGACCGGCAACGGCACGCACGGCTGGGCGAGCGACGCGCGCATGGACGCCGCCATCATCGCCGCGATGCGATCGGCGCCGAGCATGAGCGTCGAGAGCGGCACGGCGACCGGCGGCGCGATCGCCGACACCTATCGCTTGCGCGGCGCCGCTACCGCGATCGATGCGGCGGCGCTGGGATGCGCAAGGCTGCGTTGAGGCGCGGTGGAGAAGTGGCGGATTTCTGCGTAACTTCACACTGGAATGACCTTTTAACGGACGCTCAGCCTGTTCCCCGGCGCAGGCCGGAAGCCAGCAGCCTTGCGCGCCGTCGTGCGAGCCCGCGGGCCGCGGCCTGCGCCGGGGAAAGGCGGCGAGTCGTCGGAGAGAAGCGGCGGAAATCCGCCTAAGTTCACACTGAAATCGCGTTTTGCCCCGGCTTTCGTCACCCCGGACTTGATCCGGGGTCCCTTCGCGACCGCCGCGCCAAGTGAATCCCGGATCAAGTCCCGGATGCCGAAGAAGGAGAAAAGCGCGCCTTTTCTAAACCGCGGGAAACTGCGCAACTTCACACTGGAATTGCATATTCCGCGCGTGTCGATGCCCACCGGATCAGAGGCAAGGAAGAACGGGAACGAGGCACGATATGTCATAGCCGAGAAAGCTAAGTCAGCGGGATAATGTAGGACAGCGATTTTTGCCGCCGGAACCGGCCCGATCAATAGGGAATGAAGGTCGCGGCGGTACAGGCCGACAAACGAACGCGGCAACCGGTCTGACCGGCATCGCAGCGATCGAGGCCTCGCCTTTCGGCATCACTTGCGGTCAGCGCGCTTTCGAAGAAATAGGTCTTGTCGCCCTGAACCATGGCCACGCACCCATCCTTGTACGAATAGCCGAAAAGGCAGGTGCTGCCGCCCCTGGCGCGGCAGTCGTCGAGCGCAGCTTCTTCCGCCGTGACACTCCGGGCGAAGCCGGCGGCGGTCCCCACGATTCCGCTCGCGCTGTCAACGGCTATCGCACCCCAGTTGGAAGCCCATTCGCCCGGAACGGGCGGCTGGACAATCGGGGGCGGGGGCGGAGGGGGCGGAGGCGGGGGCGGCGGGCAGAATTCGTCGGTCTCCACCGTCGTGCCGTCGGGACATTGTTGATAGGCCGGGGTATCGGCCGGCTTGTCGGCCGACCGCTTTTTCGCCGCAGCGGGACCGCTGGCGATCAGGCCGAGGCAGATGGCAGCGAGCGAGAGCGCCGGCAGCACGCGGCGTGTCATCGGCAAGGCCCGATGCGAACGACGGAAAATCGGGCTGGGAAAACGGTCTGGCGGGTCATCACATCTCCATGCGTAGCGCCAGACTGGCCCGCCATGGCGGCGCCCGCTGTGACCGCCGACACAGAGTGAGTGAAATGAAAGCTTGTGAAAATCCCGGTCGACAGACCGGTCAGCCCATTTCAGCCGCGCGCGAGCTTCGTCAGTTCGGCCGCGAGAAAATCGAGGACCAGACGGACCCGCGGGACGTGACGCAGGCGTTCGTGCGTCAGCAGCCATAGCCCCGTCGTATCCTCGCGCTTGGGCGGGATGCAGCGGATCAGGTCGGGTTCGCGGTCGGCGAGGAAGGCGGGCAATATGGTGAGCCCCATGCCCGAGCGGACCCCGGCGAGCAGGCCGCTGCCCGTATCATATTGCATTACCACCGACTCTTCGAGCCCGTACTGGCGCAGCCATGCCTGATAGGGTTCCCAGACCCCCCCACCGCCGCCGATGAAGGGATGGGTGGCGAGTTCGGCGCGGCTGTGCGGGATGCCGTGACGGCCGGCATAATCGCGGCTGCAATAAAGCGTCCAGGGATTGTCCGCGATCCGCCGCCCGACCAGGCCGGCTCCGGTTGGCTGCTTGCTGCTGCGGATGGCGATGTCGGCCGCCCCGGCGGCGAGGTCGCGCGGCTCGTCGGCGGTGTCGAGACGGATATGGATGCCAGGATGCGCGGTGCGCAGGTCGCGCAGAATCGGCGGCAGGACGGTCACCGCGAAGATTTCCATCGTCGTCAGGCTGACCGTGCCGCCCGCGTCGCGCGACCGCGCACCCGCGGCTTCGCCGAAGCGATCGGCGGCATCGCGCACCGCAATCGCGCTCGCCAGCATCGCCTCACCCACCGGGGTCAGCGCATAGCCGGCCTGCCGCCGCTCGAACAGGCTGAGCGCCGTCGCACTCTCAAGCGCCGCGATACGCCGGGCAACGGTCGTCTGGCTGACACGCAGCGTCTGCGCCGCGGCCAGCGTACTGCCCGTTTCGGCCACCGCGAGAAAAGCCTTGAGGTCGTTCCAATCGTACATGGCGTCTTTTGCGTCATACGCGCCCGCGCCGCATTCTGCAATTTTGCAGAATGTCTTTGCAACATCGTTGCTCCTTCGGGCGCGGCGCATCGACTATTTATCGCCTCACCGGCTTCCTCCCCTCCTCCCCTTCCCAGCCGGTCGATGGAGACATGAGATGAAAAAGCTTCTGATCCTCGCCGCCGTGGCCGCCGCTTCGTTCGGCCAGCCCGCGCTCGCCCAATCGGCACGTCCGAGCCAGACCGTGACGGTGCCGCACAAGGACCTCGACCTCAGGACCGAGGCGGGCGCCAAAACGCTCGACCGCCGAATCTGGCGTGCGGTCGTCGCGGTGTGCGGCACCGCGTCCGACTTTGATCTGGAAGGCAAGAACGATGTTCGCGAATGCCGCCGCGACACGCGCGTCCTCGCCTCGGCGCAGGCCGAACTGGCGATCGCCAATGCCGCGCGCGACGGATTGATCCGCGTCAGTTCGATCCGCAACTGACCGGCGGGCCGGCCAAGCTACCAAAGGGCCGGAAACAATCGCCACCGGACAATTTGCGCATAAGCGGCATAGCCCGGAAGTTCGGCGTGCAGCAGGCGGTCCTCCCATGCGGTGCGCAGGATGAGGAAGGCCGAAGCGATCAGGGCCGGCGCCAGCGCCCACCATGATGCCAGCGCCAGCGCCATGCCGACAAAGAGCAGGATCGCCGCCGAATAGCCCGGATGACGGACGAAGAGATAGGGGCCGGTGTCGATCACATGCTGATGGCGTTCGGACTGGATGCGCACGCCGGGTTCGAAAAAGGGGTTCACCGCCTGCGCCCAGGCGGTGATCGCCATGCCCGCGAGCAACATCGCATAACCAAGCGCGACGGCAGAAGGCGGTACATACGACCAGTGAAAACGCCCGGCGTCGAGCGCCCCGACCGGCAGGATCGCGACCATCGCGGGCAGGATGACGGCGAGCAGCGCCTTGTCCCAGCCCTTCGTTCCCGGCTGAAAGCGGCTGCGCGCGCGATAGATCACCGGATTGATGCGCGCGAGCACAAGCGCCGAGAAGCCGAAGCCGAAGATGAGCACCGCGACGAAAATCCATCCCGCGCGCCACGACAGCGATCCGGCGGGGAGGAAGAGGAGGAGCAGGAGCGAGAGCGGAAGCGATATCGCATAGATGGCAGCCTTGCCACGCGACATCGGCGGCGGGTCTTGCGGGGCATCCATGGCATTCTCCTCCGGCAGCGCCCTTTCAACGCCCTGGGTGTATCTTCGATCCAGACGCGATGCGTGGGCGTTCAGTTCCGGATTTCGACCATTTCGTTGAACGAAAATATCCAGGCGCAGGTCGCTTCGAGGGTTTCGCGCGGCGGCAGTGCGGTCGTGCGCGACAGCTTGGCGAGCACAAGGCTGCGGCCATCGTCCTTGACCAGCGCGCCGGGAACGAAGATCGGGCCGGCGGTGCCGCTCTGCGTGCCGCCGGGGACGTAACGCCAGCCCGCGGCGATCGCGCGGTCGAGGAGAGCCGCCTCCGAAAGACAGCCGGGGTTCGTCCGCACATCGAGTTGCGGCGACGGCACGGTCGACAGGAATTTGGCGCCGAAATGCGTCTTGCTCCCCCACGCGCCTTCGCGCCGGTCCGCGCTGGCCGCGATGACCATGTCCCAGCCGTCGCGGCCGGCGAGAATCGCCAGATAGCCAGCGTTGACGACATAGAATTCATTGGGTTCATAGCCGTCGCGCAGGTTGAAGTGCGGGACGTCGAGCAGGCCCTTCAACACCTCGATATTCGCGGCGCCCGCGGGCAGTTCGAGGAGGTTCGCGAGGCGGCGATTCGCCTCGGCGAAATCATAGTCGCAGATCGCGTCGCTCGTTTGCGGCCAGCCTTGCTGATAGCTGGTCGGCCGTTCGCCGGGCCGGCAGGATGCGGCAGCCGGGGCTTCGGCCGTACCACTCGCCTCGGGCTGAGCCGATGCGGCGGCGGGCGATGCCAGCAGGATGAAGCAGGCGATCAGAAAAGCGGTGCGCATGTCATTCTCCACGATGATCGCGGGCCTCTACCACAGCGCGCGGCACCGCATGTGATCGGGGTCATAACATAGATGGTCAGCCGGTCTCGCTTCGCGCCGTGTCGAACGCATCCCGTGCGCGTGCCACCCTTTCCAGATTGGCTTCGGCCCACACCCAGACTCCGCAAAAAGCTTCGCCCAGGCTGTGGCCGAGATCGGTCAGGCAATATTCGACCTTCGGCGGAACGACCGGATGCACCGTCCGCACGAGCAGGCCGTCGCGCTCCATCTGGCGCAGCGTCTGCGTCAGCATCTTCTGGCTGATACCCGGAACGCGGCGCGACAATTCGGTAAAGCGGCAGGTGCCGTGATCCTCCAACTCCTCGAGCACGAGGAGAGTCCATTTGTCGGCGACCCGGCCGATGAGTTCATTGACGAGCGTTTCGACGCGCGGATCGACCGGCGCGTGCGGATCATAGGATATTTTATCGGGCGTCGGCATGGCGGAAAATCCAAATCTCTCTTTTCGGTAACTATGGTACTTTTGGGTGCCTTCTTTCTTTTGGAGAGTATAACGCTATTTGCGCTGCATCACCATCCCACAAAGGAGGAAAGCGATGAAAACCACAGGCAACACCATCCTCGTCACCGGTGGCGGTTCGGGCATCGGGCTCGCGCTCGCCCAGCGCTGGCACGACGCGGGCAACAGCGTCATCGTCACCGGCCGCAACGCCGGCAAGCTGGCGGGCGCGGTCGCCGGGCGCGCGAACATGCACGCGATGGCGCTCGACGTGACCGACCCAGCAGCCATCACGGCGTTCGCCGCAGAAATCGTCGCGAAGTTCCCGGCGCTCAACGTCCTCGTCAACAACGCCGGGGTGATGATGTATGAGGCAGCAGACGCCAAGCGCGACCTCGCCGACGCCGAAACCACCGTCGTCACGAACATCCTCGGCCCGATCCGGCTGATCGACGCGCTGGTCGACCATCTGGCGGCGCAGGACGATGCCGCGATCGTCAATGTGACGTCGGGCCTTGCCTTTGTGCCCTTTCCCAAGGCGCCCGCCTATTCGGCGAGCAAGGCGGCGATGCACAGCTATTCGGTTGCATTGCGCGTCCAGCTTGCGGGCAAGATCGAGGTGATCGAACTGGCGCCGCCCGCGGTGCGCACCGACCTGACCCCCGGCCAGTCGACCCGCGAAAACTATATGCCGCTGGACGCTTTCGCCGACGAGGTGATGGCCTTGTTCGCGAGCGAGCCGATGCCGGAGGAAATTCTGGTCCAGAACGTCCTGCCGCTGCGCCGCGCCGAAGCGAACGGGAGTTTCGATCAGGTGCTGGACATGTTGAAGACGCTGTAACCGCCGAGCGCTCCGGGGTCCGCAATGACGCACCTGTTTTGACGTCCCGATGTGACATTATATTACATCGCCTCTTGCCGGACCCCGCCAGTGCGCGCATGATCACCCCCGGACCGCCGAGACGCCCATAAAGGGCGCGCGCGATCCGAGGTGTGGTGGAGAGGAGAGTTGGCGGAATGAATGCCATAACCCAATGCGATGCAGCGGCACGCGAGCGGCACCGGACGCTCGATTTTATCGGCCTCCGCGCGCATGCAACGACCGTCGGGCTGATCCAGCTTTGCGAGGAACTGCTCAAGGCGGGCATCTTGACCCCCGATGGGCTCGAGAGAATCAAGGGCGCGATCAAGTCCGAACTGACCGTGTGCAATGCGCGGGTCGGCAACCGGACGACGTTCGACGACACGCTGAAGCGCCGGCTCGACGCAATCTTTCCGCAGGTCGACGGCGCCCCCCCGAAGGAACCGGTCGGCCCGCTCGACCAGTTCGAAGACGCGCTGGTCGGATATAACGGCGCCTGACAGAGCCTAAGATGGGCCGGCAGAGGGCGCATGATTGCGCTTGCGGCCCATCGCGACTATATGGCCGGCCATCATGCAGATCCCCGGCCATATCGACCCCGTTACGACGGGCACCGTCCCCTTGCGCGGCGGCAACCGCATCGACCTGGTCGGACTGACCCGCGACGCGATCGGCGGCGTGCTCGTCGAGGCGGGACTCGATGCGAAAGCAGCAAAGCTGCGCGCCAAGCAGATCTGGCACTGGATCTATCACCGCGGCGTCACCGATTTCGAGGCGATGACCGACATCGCCAAAACGATGCGCCCGTGGCTGACCGACCGTTTCATCATCGGCCGCCCGACGGTGCGCGAGGCGCAGGTGTCGAGCGACGGCACGCGCAAATGGCTGCTCGCCGCCGCCGACGGCCAGGAATATGAGATGGTCTTCATCCCCGACGCCGACCGGGGAACCCTGTGCGTGTCGAGCCAGGTCGGCTGCACGCTCAACTGCCGTTTCTGCCACACCGGCACGATGCGCCTCGTCCGCAACCTCGCCGCGGGCGAGATCGTCGGACAGGTGATGCTGGCGCGCGACGAACTGGGCGAATGGCCCAAGGGGACGATGGCGGGCTTTGGCCCCGACCCCGAGGATGATGATGAAGAAGAAGGCAGTCATTACACCGCCGACGGCCGCATCCTGACCAACATCGTGATGATGGGCATGGGCGAACCGCTGTATAATTTCGACGAGGTCAAGGGCGCGCTCAAGATCGTCATGGACGGCGACGGGCTGGCCTTGTCGCGGCGGCGCATCACGCTGTCGACGAGCGGCGTCGTGCCGATGATGGCGCGCGCGGGGGACGAGATCGGCGTCAATCTGGCGGTGTCGCTCCACGCGGTGTCGAAGGAAGTGCGCGACGAGATCGTGCCGCTCAACCGCAAATATGGCATCGAGGAATTGCTGCAGGCGTGCGCCGATTATCCGGGCGCCGGCAATTCGCGGCGGATCACCTTCGAATATGTGATGTTGAAGGACAAGAACGACAGCGACGACGATGCGCGCGAGCTCGTCCGGCTGATCAGGGAATATGGCCTGCACGCGAAGGTCAATCTGATCCCCTTCAACCCCTGGCCGGGCGCGATGTATGAATGTTCGACGCCCGAGCGGGTACGCGCGTTCAGCAACCTGATTTTCAAGAGCGGAATTTCGGCGCCCGTCCGCACCCCGCGCGGCCGCGACATCATGGCCGCGTGCGGCCAGCTCAAAAGCGCCGCGACCAAGCCGACGCGCGCCGAACTCGACCGCATCGCCGAGGAAAAACAGGCCGCGCTGGGCTGAAGCCCATCCTTTTCCCGGCGTCACCTACGCGGAAAATCGATAGATTTCCGCGGGTCAAGGCTGAGATTTTCTGTACCGTGTGGTAAAAATAACACAGGTAAGAAAATTGTCACATTCTGAATGATCTGTTCATTGAAGCGACAGCCGAAAACGCCATTTAGGGCGCGGGCCGCGACCCAAAGGGCGTGGTCCTGTCCAGAATGAAGGAAAATAAAATGAAGAAATTCGCAGTTGCCGCCGCTCTCCTCTCGGCCGCCGTCTCCGTTCCCGCCATGGCCGCTGAAGGCGGCGAAGCCCGCGTCGAAGTGCGCGGCGGTTATGTGACCGGCAGCGGCCTCGACGACGCCACGCTCGGTGTTGCCGCGGGTTACGACTTCGACCTCGGTTCGACCGCTTTCGCCGGTGCGGAAGTCGCAGGCGACAAGGTTCTGAAGAGCGGCTTCGACGTTCAGTTTTCGGCCGGTGGCCGCCTGGGCGCCAAGCTCGGCGATGCCGGCAAGCTCTATGCTGCCGGTGGTTACACCTTCAGCGACATCGATGACCCGTACATCGGTGCCGGCTACCAGCACAAGTTCGGCAACAACCTGTACGGCAAGGTCGAATATCGCCACCAGTTCATCGGCAACTTCAGCGACTTCGACAGCTTCGCTGCCGGCGTCGGCTTCGCTTTCTGATCTTTCGGAACAGCGATGGGAAACGGAAAGGGGCGGCCTGCGGGTCGCCCCTTTTTGTTTTGGGGTCTAGCGATGGGGAGGCGGGATGTCGGCATTGGGGGTGGGAAACTGCCACGAGCTCCACTCACCTTCGTCATCCGCGGATGAGACCCGTGGCTCTTCCGCCTTGATCCGGGATCCGGCTTTTTGACCGCATAATCCGTCTTGGACTTCAAGCGGGGCCCCGGATCAAGTCCGGGGTGACGATAAAAGAGAGGGCACTACCGGCCACAACCCGCTCATGCCATCACCGCCCTCCCCGCAGTCTGCACCCATCTTTCCGCTCCGCGCCGATAATCCGCTTTTCTTTCAGCGCCGGCGCCGCCACGGTGAGCGCATGACCGCATTCGCCTATATCGGAGCCGCGCTCGCCGAAATCGCGGGCTGCTTTGCCTTCTGGGCCTGGCTGCGGCTGGGCAAATCCATCTGGTGGATCGCCCCGGGCATGGCGTCGCTGGCACTGTTCGCCTGGCTGTTGACCTTGGTCGAATCGGATCATGCCGGACGCACTTACGCGGCCTATGGCGGCGTCTACATCGTCTCGGCGCTCGTCTGGCTGTGGGCGGTCGAGGGCGCGAAGCCCGACCGCTGGGACCTGATCGGCGCCGCGGTCTGCCTCGGCGGCGCGGCGATCATCCTCTTCGGGCCGCGTGGCGCCGCCCTATGAGCTATGCGATCGACGCGGTGCTGACCGGCAAGGCGGTGGCGTTCCGCGGGAGCGAGGCGAGCGCGATCGGCAAGGCGCCGGTCGACGGGGCGCGGCACATCGGCTTCCTCGGCATCGGCGGCGATGAACAGGCCGACCTGACCGTGCATGGCGGCCCCGACAAGGCGATCCACCATTATCCGCGCGACCATTATAGCTGGTGGAGTGAAGCGCTCGGCGAGCATGAATTGCTGGGCGCTGCGGGCGCCTTTGGCGAGAATATCTCGACCGCCGGGCTGATCGAGAGCGAAGCCTGTGTCGGCGACCGCTTTCGATTGGGGAGCGCATTGGTCGAGATCAGCCAGGGACGGCAGCCGTGCTGGAAGCTCGGGCACCGTTTCGGGATCGCCACCGTGCCGGCGACGGTGGTCCAGACGCGGCGGAGCGGCTGGTATTACCGGGTGATCGAGGAAGGCGCGGTTGCGGCGGGCGACAGGCTGACGCTGATCGACCGGCCGCTGCCCGAATGGAGCGTCGAGCGCGTGTTCGCGCTGCTGATCGCCGGTGGCGGCAAACGCGAGCCCGATGCGTTACGGGTGCTTGCCGCGATGGACGCGCTGGCGACCACCTGGCGGGCGCGAGCGGCGAAGCTGCTGGGCTAAAAACCAACCATTATTGCGATCGATGCCGTTATTCCGCGTCCGGCAGCGCGTCCTCGACCAGCGGCGCCAGCCCGGCAACCACCACCTTCACCCCGTCCGCATTGGGGTGGATATTGTCGCCGAGCATCAGTTCCTTCTTCCCCACGACATTGTCGAGGATGAAGGGATAGAGGCTGGCATCATATTTGGCGGCAAGTTCGGGATAGATGGAATTGAAAGCCTTGGCATAATCGGCGCCGAGATTGGGCGCCGCGACCATGCCGGTCAGGAGGACCGGAATTTTGCGGCGCTGGAGTTCGGCCAGCATCGCGTCGAGGTTGGCGCGCGTCTGGTCGGGGCCGATGCCGCGCAGCATGTCGTTGCCGCCGAGGCCAAGCAGCACCAGCGCCGGCTTGGCCTTGGCATTGCCCAGCACATAGGTCAGCCGCTGCCGCCCGGCGGCGGTCGTGTCGCCCGACACCCCCGCGCTCTGGACGCGCGCGACGACGCCGTCGGCGGCGAGCGCCGCCTGAAGCTGCGGCGCCAGGCCTTCCTTCGGGCCGAGCTGGTAACCCGCATAGAGGCTGTCGCCGAAGGTGATGATCAGCGGCGCGCCGGCGGGGATCGCAGGCGCCGCCTTTGCCGAGCCCCTATCGGTCGTCGCTGCGGTGGGCGCATCGGCGGAACCGCATGCGGCAAGCGGTTGGCAAAGCGCGATGGCAGAGCCATATAAAGCGTAAGAGCGCCATCCGGCCGTTCTCATTTCCAAAGGGTCCTTCCTTGACCGACGCGCTCCGACCCCAGATGGCCTTGGCGCCTGACCTGGCGATTGCCGCCCATAATGTGACGCTGACTTTGGGGAGCGACAAGGCCCCGGTCGAAATATTGCGCGGCGTCGACCTGGAAGTCGAAGCGGGCACGTCGGTCGCGCTGCTCGGCCCGTCGGGGTCGGGCAAAAGCTCGCTGATGGCGGTGCTCGCCGGGCTCGAACGCGCCGGCGGCGGCACGATCAAGGTCGCGGGGCTCGATTTCGGGACGATGGACGAGGATGATCTGGCGCGCGCACGGCGCGGGCGCGTCGGCATCGTGCTGCAAGCGTTCCACCTGCTGCCGACGATGACCGCGCTCGAAAATGTCGCGGTGCCGCTCGAACTGGCGGGGATCGCCGACCCGTTCGGACGCGCGGCGGCGGAACTGGAAGCGGTCGGACTCGGCCACCGGCTGACGCATTATCCGGCGCAGCTGTCGGGCGGCGAACAGCAACGCGTCGCCATCGCGCGCGCGATGGCGAGTTCGCCCGCGATCATCTTTGCCGACGAGCCGACGGGCAATCTCGACACCGCGACGGGCCATGCGATCATCGACCTGATCTTTGCGCGGCGTACGGCGCTCGGCGCAACCTTGCTGATCATCACGCACGATCCCGAACTGGCCGAACATTGCGACCGCGTCGTCGTGATGCACGACGGCCGGATCGAGGAACGGCAAGCCTGATGCTCCCCCTTGCCACCCTCTGGCGGATCGCGCGGCGCGATCTCGCGACGCGGATCCGCGGCCTGCGCCTGCTCGCCGTCTGCCTGTTCCTCGGCGTCGCGACGCTCGCCGCGATCGGCAGCCTGACGCGCGGCATCACCTCCGAACTCGAGGTGCGCGGACAGACGATCCTTGGCGGCGACGTCCAATTCAGCCTGCCGCAGCGGCAGGCGACGCGCGAAGAAATGGCGGGTTTCCACCGCGCCGGCACCGCATCGGCGACGGTGCGGCTGCGCGCGATGGCGAATGATCCCGACGGCGACGCGCTGCTATCCGAATTGAAGGCGGTCGACGGCGCCTATCCGCTCTATGGGACGATGCGGCTGGAGAGCGGCGCGCGCCGCGGTCCGCCGCCGCCGGGCGCGATCTGGATCGGCAAGGACCTGGCGTCACGGCTCGACCTCGATGTCGGCGGCCAGGTGAAATTCGGCGAAAAGGCGTTCCGGATCGACGGCATCATCGCCGACGAGCCCGACCGGCTGGGCGAAGGTTTCACGCTCGGCCCCGTCGCGATCATCGGCCTTGGCGACCTGCCCGCGACGCAGCTGATCCAGCCCGGCAGCCTGTACGAAAGCAAATATCGCGTCCGCCTGCCCGGCGCCGCCAATCCCGAAGCGGTCGGCAAGGCGCTGACCGCCGAATTCCCCGACGCGGGCTGGGACATCACCGACCGCAGCAACGGCGCACCGGGCACGCGGCGCTTCATCGAGCGCATGGGGCAATTCCTGTCGCTCGTCGGGCTCGCCGCCTTGGTGATCGCCGGGATCGGGGTCGGCAACGGGGTCGCGAGCTATCTGGCGGGCAAGCGTCCGGGGCTGGCGACACTGAAGGTGCTCGGCGCCGACAGCGGCACTGTCGCGCGCATCTATGGCCTGCAGATCCTCGCGGTCGCGGCGGTTTCGATCGCCGCCGGGCTGGTCGTCGGCGCAATGATGCCCGCGGCGATCGGCTGGGTTGCGGGCGACGTGCTGCCGGTGCGGCCGGGCTTCGCGCTCTATCCGCTGCCGCTGGCGGTCAGCGCCGCCTATGGCCTGCTGATCGCGATCGCCTTTGCCCTGCCCCCGCTCGCCGCGACGCGGCATATTCCCGCCGCCGGCCTCTATCGCGCGACGGTCGACAGCGCTGGGCGGATCGACCGGCGGACGTTGATCGCAGTGGCCGCCGCCTTTGCCGCCATCGTCGCGTTGGCGGTGGCGACGGCGCGCGAGCCTTTGTTCGCGCTTGGCTTCATCGGCGCGGCGGTCGGCCTGCTCGTCGTGCTGGTCGGGCTCGGCTGGCTCGTCCGCCACACCGCGAGCCGCATGCCGCGCCCGCGCCGGCCCCTGCTGCGCCTCGCGCTGGCCAACCTGCACCGCCCCGGCGCCGCGACCGGCGCGCTTGTCGTCGCGCTCGGGCTCGGGCTGACGCTGTTCGTCACGCTGGCAGCGATCCAGACGAGCATCACCGCCGAAATCGCGCGGACGGTGCCGCAGCGCGCGCCGAGCTTCTTCGTCCTCGACGTGCCGCGCGGCGAGGTTGGGCGTTTCCGTTCGCTGGTGACCGCCGCGGAACCGGCGGCGGCGATCAACCTGATCCCGGCGCTGCGCGGCAGCGTCACCGAATTTGCCGGCCAGCGCGTCGACGAACTCGCCGAACTGCCCGAGGGCGCGTGGGTGCTGCGCGGCGATCGCGGGCTGACGTACAGCGCGGCGCTGCCGAACGGCAGCGAGCTGGTCGGCGGCAGCTGGTGGCCGGCCGATTACAAGGGCCCGCCGCTGGTGAGCGTCGAGCAGGAGGTGGCGGCATCGCTGGGCCTGGGGCTCGGCGACACGCTGTCGGTCAATGTGCTGGGGGTCGAGGTGCAGGCGAAGGTCGCATCGTTCCGCACCGTCCAGTGGGATAATTTCGGATTAAACTATGTGCTCGTCTTCTCGCCCGGCACCTTCGACGCCGCGCCGCACAATATGGTCGCGACCGTCGCGGTCGGGGAGAAAGCCGAAAGCGAACTCGCGCGCAGCATCCCGCGTGCCTTTCCCTCGGCATCGCTGATCGCGGTGCGCGACGTGGTGTCGCAGGTCACGACATTGCTGACCCAGATGAGCCAGGCGATCGCCGCGGCGGCGAGCATCGCGATCCTCGCCGGCATCGCGGTGCTGATCGGCGCGATCGCCGCGAGCCGCGAGCGGCGCGTCTATGACAGCGTCATCCTGAAGCTGCTCGGCGCGACGCGCGGCCAGATATTGGGGGCACAGGGGCTGGAATATGCGGTGCTGGCGTCGATTCTTGCCGTGCTCGCGCTCGGGCTGGGGCTTGCGGGGGCGTGGTATGTCGTGACGCAGTTGTTCGATTTTACCTTCGCGCCCGATCCGCTGATCGTCGGCGCGACCTTGATCGGCGGCGCGGGTCTGTCGTTCCTGATCGGGATTGCGGGAAGCTGGCCTTTGCTGTCGGCGAAGCCCGCGCAGGCGCTGCGCAGTCTTTAGAGTATCGAGCCTTTAATCGGCGCCGCCTCCCCGAGCGAAGTCGAGGCGGCAACGCCACGGCTTCTCGCTTCGCTCGAACGAGCCCCTCGTCTTCGCTCGGGGATACGGACTGATTCAGATTTCGTACGATGTGCTCTAATTGAGCAGGCGGACCACCGCCGACACCGCGGCGACGCCCAGCACGACCGCTACCATCGCCTGCCAAACGTGCGGGGGCACGCGGCCGAAATGGCGCGCGCCGACATAATTGCCGAGCCACATCGGCACGAACAGGATCACCGCGAGCAGGAACAGCCGCCGTGTCGCGATACCGACCCACAGCGCCGCGAGCGTGCCGGCGATGGCGGTGCCGAAGAAGATCAGCAGCATCGACGCGCGCGCGACCTTCGGCTCCAGATGCCGACGGAGGTAGAAAGGCACGACCGGCGGCCCCGGCATCGCGGCAAAACCGGTGAGGATCCCCGATGCGATCCCCGTGCCCGCAACCGCGCCCCGGCCGGGCCGGTGTCCCGCGGCCTGTTTCGGCAGCAGCACCGCAACAAAGGCGCCAACCGCGACGATGGTGATCAGCAGCCGCGCCAGATCGGGCGTCGTCGCGTGGAGCGCGACCATGCCGATCGGCGTCGTCGCCATCGCGAGCAGTGCGATCGGCAGCGCCGTCGCGCGGTCGGCATCGGCCAGGATGATGCGGATTCCAACCGGTCCGATCAGCAGTTGCAGCAAGATACCGAGCACCACCGCCTCGCCGGGGGTCATGATCAGCCCCAAAAGCGGCACGAGAATGATCGCCATGCCGAAACCGGTCAGCCCGCGCACATAAGCAGCGCCAAAGGTCATCGCCGCCGCGCCCGCGACGGTCAGCGGCGCGAGGCCGACGAGCGTCTGCAGGCTCATTTCACAGCTTCCGGCGGGCCGAGGGTGACGAGCCAGACGTCGGGCGGCACGCCGTAGCGGAGCGGCAGGATGCTCGTTCCCAGCCCCGCCCCGACGAACAGTCTTTGCCCATGGTCAGTCATTGCGCCGCACGCGAAGCGGTCGCCATATTGCGAGGCATAGCTGAGCGCGCCGACGACCGGCAGCGCGATCTGCCCGCAATGGGTGTGGCCCGCGAAGACCGCCGCGACCGGCGCGGGCAGTTCGGGAACGATGTCGGGGCTGTGCGTGACAAGGATGCGCGGGCCCGGGCCCAGCCTGTCCATCGCCGCGTAAGTGCGCTTCAGATTGTCGTGGCGCGTCACCTCGTCATCGACCCCGCCGACGATCAATGGGCCGCGACGAACCGCGCCATTACGGAGCACTGTCACGCCGGCGGCGCGCATGCCCCTGGCGATCGGTTCGGGCTGGAACCAGTAATCATGGTTGCCGAGCACCGCGACGACCCCGAGCCGCGCCTTCGCTTCGGCAAAGGGTGCGGTGACCTCCGCCGCCGAATAATGCCGCGTCGCGACATTCTTGCCGCTGTGGAAGTCGCCGGCGAGCAGGATCAGGTCGGGCTTCAGCCGGTTCAAGCGGCGCAGGATAGCGCGCAGCCGCTCGGGCGGCATGTCGGGTCCCGCGACATGGGTGTCGGAGATCAGCAGCACGCGCATCGGCGGTGTATCCGCAGGCCAGCCGGCAACCGCGATCGTCGCGGTACGGACGATCGGTTCGGCGCGCGCGTTCCACAGCCCCTTGCCGACGATGGCCAGCGCGAAAAGCAGCAGGCCGATCAGCCAGACCCGCCCGCGGCGCTTCGGCCTCCCGCTCAATCGCGCAGGTCGGGCGGTGTTGCCTCGCCCTTCAGCATCGCGATCGCTTCGGCGAGCGGCATGATGCGCTGGCCGTCCTGGCCAAGCGTGCGGATCGCCACAGTGCCTTCCTCGGCCTCGCGATTGCCGACGACGAGCAAGTAAGGGACCTTGGCGAGGCTGTGTTCGCGGACCTTATAGTTGATCTTTTCGTTGCGAACGTCGCTTTCGGCGCGAATGCCCGCCGCGGTGAGCTGTGCCACCGCGTCCTTGGCGTAGGCATCGGCGTCGGACACGATCGTCGCGACGACCGCCTGCACCGGCGCGAGCCAGGTCGGGAAGCGGCCGGCGAAATGCTCGATCAGGATGCCGATGAAGCGCTCGTACGTGCCGAGAATCGCGCGATGGAGCATCACCGGGCGGTGGCGCTCGCCATCCTCACCAATGTATGACGCATCGAGGCGTTCGGGCATCACGCGGTCGGACTGGATCGTCCCGCACTGCCACGTGCGGCCGATCGCGTCGGTCAGGTGGAATTCGAGCTTGGGCGCATAAAAGGCGCCCTCGCCCGGCAATTCTTCCCAGCCATAATCCTCATTCGCCATCCCTGCGCGCGCGACGGCTTCGCGCAGTTCGGCCTCGGCCTTGTCCCACATCTCTTCGGTGCCGAAACGCTTTTCGGGGCGCAGCGCGAGCTTCACCGAATATTTCTCGAACCCGAGTTCGCGGTAGACGCGGTCGAGGAGTTGGCAGAAAGCGCGCACTTCCTCGACGATCTGGTCCTCGCGGCAGAAGATATGGCCGTCGTCCTGCGTGAACTGGCGCACGCGCATGATGCCGTGGAGCGCGCCGTGCGGCTCGTTGCGGTGGCAGCAGCCCATTTCGGCCATGCGCAGCGGCAGGTCGCGGTACGACTTCATCCCCTGACGGAAGATCAGGACATGCGCGGGGCAGTTCATCGGCTTCAACGCCATCCACTCGGCACCGTCGGAGACGATCGGGCCTTCGTCCTCGATATTCGGCACCTCGTCGGGGATGACGAACATATTCTCGCGATATTTGCCCCAATGGCCCGACTGCTCCCACTGCTTGGCGTCCATCACCTGCGGGGTCTTGACCTCCTGATAGCCGGCACCATCGATGGCGCGGCGCATATAGGCCTCGAGCTCGCGGTAGATGCGATAGCCCTTGGGATGCCAGAAGATGCTGCCGTGCGCCTCTTCCTGCAGGTGGAACAGGTCCATCTCGCGCCCGATCTTGCGATGGTCGCGCTTCGCGGCCTCCTCCAGCCGGACGAGATGTTCGGCGAGCTGCTTCTTGTTGAGCCAGCCGGTGCCATAGATACGTGAAAGCTGCGCATTCTTCTGGTCGCCGCGCCAATAGGCGCCCGACACGCGCGTCAGCTTGAACGCGGCGGGGTCGAGCTTGCCGGTCGATGCGAGGTGCGGGCCGCGGCACATGTCCATCCAGCCCCCCACCCCTTCTTGGCCGCCGCTGCGATAGACGGTCAGTTCCTCGCCCGCAGGCAGTTCGGCCGCCCATTCGGCCTTGAAGGTCTCGCCCTCGGCCTGCCACTTGGCGATCAGCTTGTCGCGGTCCCAAACCTCGCGCGTCAGCGGCAGATCGGCGGCGATGATCTTGCGCATCTCCTCCTCGATCAACGGCAGTTCGTCGTCGCGGAACGGGCCATGCTCGGCGGTCGGGGCGAAGTCGTAATAGAAGCCGTCGTTCGTCGAAGGACCGAAGGTGATCTGCGTGCCCGGGAACAGATTCTGCACCGCTTCGGCCAGCACATGCGCATAGTCATGGCGGAAGAGTTCGAGCGCGTCGGCCTCGTCGCGGCTCGTCACCAGCGACAGGTTCGTATCTTCCTCGAGCGGGCGCATGATGTCGCGCAGTTCGCCGCCCACTTTTGCGGCGAGCGCCGCCTTCGCGAGGCCGGGTCCGATGTCGGCCGCAATCTGCGCTGCGGTAGTCCCGCGCACGACTTCACGGGCAGAGCCATCGGGAAGGGTGACACGGATCATCTGGGACATCGAAAAATTGGCCTTCCTGGCGGGCTGGACTGGCACCAAAAGGGCACCAAAACTGCGCCCCTTTGCCAGCATGCGATAGGGCCGGCAAGGGGCGGATTCGCAATCGCGCTTGCAATGATATAATGTATCATTATCTGGGCAGCGCATTCCGCTCGCGAAAGTCTCCCCATGTGTCTTCCTGTATCCCGCCCGCGCCTCGCTGACCTGATGGGCATCGGCTTGTCGCTGACCTGCCTCGTCCACTGCCTTGCTCTGCCGCTGCTGATCCTGCTCGCCCCGGCGCTGAGCCGCTGGTTCGCACTGCCCGAAGGGATTCATGCCGCGATCCTGATCCTCGCGGCGCCGGCGGCGCTGGTCGCGATGCACGACGGCTGGAGGCGGCACCGGCGGATGGGACCGGGACTTTGGGCAGCGGCGGGGTTGACCCTGCTTGCATCCGGGCTTGCGGCACATGAGGGATGGATCGCGGTTGCCGATCCGGCGGCCGCCGACCGGCTGCTGACCTCGATCGGCGCGCTGGGGCTGGCCGGAGCGCACCTCGCCAACTGGCGGCTGCGTCATCGCGGCGCGGGCGAGGCTGGGGCATAAACGGCGGCAGTTTTGAGGTGGGAGCGGACGTTCGCTATCCATCCATAACCGTCGCCCCCGCGAAGGCGGGGGCCGCTGGCAACCTTGCGCCAGGCCGACGGCGGCCCCCGCCTTCGCGGGGGCGACGATTATTTGGCTAGCGTCCGCTACCGGCGGCTAGCAGCCACGCGCCATGATGCGCGCCTGCGCAACTATGCCGACCGCCAACCGAAATAGCGGCTGGCAAAATCGGCCTCGCCTGCGTAGGTCGGGAACAGGACTGGGGCGTCCGGCGAATGTCGGGCGCCCTTTCGCTTATCTTCACCGTCAGCGCAGGATTCCCATGACCCTCATCGATCCGCCCGCCTTCCCTTCCCTGGCCGCGCGCCGCCAGCCGGGGAGCGAAGCCCGATGAGCATCTGGCTGACCGCAATCATCCTCGGCATCGTCGAGGGGCTGACCGAATTCCTGCCCGTCTCGTCGACGGGACACCTCATTCTGGCGACCGAATTGCTTGGCTATGACGCTTCGCGCTGGGCGATCTTCAATATTGCGATCCAGCCCGGGGCGATTCTCGCGATCGTCGTGCTGTACCGGAAATTATTCTGGGACATGTTCACCGGCTTCTTCCGCCGCGATCCGGTCGCGATCGCTTTCGTGCGCAACCTGCTGCTCGCCTTCTTCCCCGCGGTGATCCTCGGCCTCGCCTTCGGCGACTATATCGAGGTCATGCTGGAAAATGCCGTCATCGTCGCCTGGGCGCTGATTATTGGCGGCATCGCGATCCTGCTCGTCGAGCGCTTCGCCAAGCCGAAGGAAAGCGGCGGCGTCGCGAACCTGTCGACGCGGCAGTCGATCCTGATCGGGCTGGTCCAGTGCATCGCGATGATCCCGGGGGTCAGCCGGTCGGGCGCCACGATCCTCGGCGCGATGTCGCTCGGCATCGATCGCAAGACCGCTGCCGAGTTCAGCTTCTTCCTCGCGCTGCCGACGCTCACCGGCGCGACCGTGCTGCAACTGTTCAAGCATCGCGATGCGATCACGACGAACGACCTTGGCCTGATCGCGGTAGGCGCTCTCGTTTCGTTCATCGTCGCCTGGGCGGTGATCAAGGCCTTCCTTGCGGTGGTGACCCGTTATGGCTTCACCCCCTTCGCTTGGTATCGAATCATCGTCGGTGTCGCGGCGCTGGCGTGGCTGACCATGAGATAGGGCCGATATTTTACTATCTGCGAAAGATAATTGCGCAAGAAATCAAATCCGTCCTGGCGAGCTGCAATTTTAGGTCAGTAATACTGACTTAACTGGCATTTCTTTGGTGACACGCTCGGTCCGGCCATGCATCTGCCCCTTCAACGAAGGGGATACTGCATGGCTGCCGATCGCATGCTCCGGTTTGTGGAGCGCGACCAATCTTATCCGGACAAGCGCTCGCCCGATGAGCGCGCCCGCGATTTTCACGAGATCGCCGAGCGTTATGCGGCGCCCGACGCCGACGCACAGGCCGCGCGCTGCTCGCAATGCGGCGTGCCCTATTGCTCGGTGCACTGTCCGCTGCACAACCATATTCCCGACTGGCTGCGCCTGACCGCCGAGGGCCGGCTGCGCGAGGCGTATGAGCTGTCGAACGCGACCTCGACGATGCCCGAGATTTGCGGCCGCATCTGTCCGCAGGATCGCCTGTGCGAAGGCAATTGCGTGATCGAATTTTCGGGCCATGGCGCGGTGACGATCGGCAGCGTCGAAAAATATATCACCGACACCGCCTGGGCCGAAGGCTGGGTCGAGCCGATCCACGCCGGCAAGGCGACCGGCCAGTCGGTCGGCATCATCGGTGCGGGGCCCGCTGGCCTCACCGCCGCCGAATATCTGCGCGTCCAGGGGCATGAGGTGCATGTCTATGACCGGCACGACCGCGCCGGCGGCCTGCTCACCTATGGCATCCCCGGCTTCAAGCTCGAAAAGGATGTGGTGATGCGCCGCGTCGAGCGGCTGGAGCAAGGCGGCATCCATTTCCATCTCGGTTTCGATGTCGGCGGCGACGCGACGCTCGACAAACTACGGCAAAAGCATGACGCGATCCTGATTGCGACCGGCGTCTACAAGGCGCGCGAGATCAACGTCCCCGGCAACGGCGCGGACGGTGTGATCGCCGCGCTCGACTATCTCATCGCCTCGAACCGCAAGGGGTTCGGCGATGCTGTCGCGGCCTTCGACGACGGCCGGCTCAACGCCGAAGGCAAGCATGTCGTCGTCATCGGCGGCGGCGACACCGCGATGGATTGCGTCCGCACCGCGGTGCGCCAGGGCGCCAAATCGGTGAAGTGCCTCTATCGCCGCGACCGCGAGAATATGCCGGGCTCGCAGCGCGAGGTTTCGAATGCCGAGGAAGAAGGCGTCGAATTCGTCTGGCTCTCGGCCCCCGAAAGCTTCACCGCCGACAAGCAGGTCAAGGAAGTTGCGGTCGCGGGCATGCGCCTCGGCGCGCCCGACGCGAGCGGCCGCCGCAGCCCCGAGGTCGATCCCGGCCGCCGCTTCGACGTGCCCGCCGACATGGTGATCAAGGCGCTAGGCTTCGATCCCGAGGAGCTTCCCCACCTGTTCGGCTCGCCCGATCTGTCGGTCACGCGCTGGGGCACGCTGCGCGTCGACCATCAGACGATGATGACCAGCCTGCCCGGCGTTTTCGCCGCAGGCGACATCGTGCGCGGCGCCAGCCTGGTCGTCTGGGGCATCCGCGACGGCCGCGATGTCAGCGAACAAATGTCGAAATGGTTGAAAGTCAAAGCGAAAAGCGAAAAGAAGGCAGCATGACCACCAACAGGGAAGGAAATTCATGATGCCGTCGTTCAAATCCGTCTTGCTCGCCGGGACGATCGCGATGCTGCCGCTGGGCGTGCCCGCGATGGCGATGCTCCAGGAACCGCATGCGGTCGAAGTCACGATCGCGCCGGCGGAAGCCGCCGTGCCCGAGGTTTCGATCCCGAATCCCGACGAAACCGTGACCGAAGACCTCGACAGCAAGGCCTATGCCGAAAGGCAGAAGGCCAAGATGCAGAAGGAAATGGATGAAGCCATCGCGATGGTCGAAAAGATGTTCGACACCAGCGACCTGCCGCCGATCGAGCCCGCGCGCCTCGCGCTCGCGCAAAAGACGACGGCGGCGCTGATCCCCTCGGGTGGCCTCGAGCGGATGATGGACAATATCTATGGCAAGATGTTCAAGACCATCATGGGCGAGATGGGCGGCGATTCCGACCTCATGATCTCGATCAAGACCGGGGTCGAGAGCGAGAAGATCGCGGCGCTCGACGATGCGACCAAGGGCAAGATCGCGGATATCCTCGACCCGCACCGCCAGGAACGCGAAGACCAGATCAACAAGGTGATCAAGCCGCTGATCAGCGAAGTGCTCGGCGACATGGAGCCGCCGATGCGCGAAGGCATGGCCAAGGCCTATGCCCGCAAATTCTCGGCCGCGCAGCTTGGCGACCTCAACAGCTTCCTCGCGACCCCGACCGGCACCGCTTATGCCCATGACTGGATGGCGATGCAGGCCGACCCCGAAGTGATGCTGTCGGTGATCAAGGCGGTGCCGCCGCTGATCAACAAGTTCATCGACCGCGGGCCGCAGATCGAAAAGGACATGAAGGACCTTCCGGCCGAAAAGGCGTTTACCGACCTCAGCGATGCCGAGCTGTCGAAACTCGCCAAGCTGATGAAGGTCGACGTCAAGACGCTGAAGGACCATCGCGACGAGTGGAAAACGACGACGACCGACGACGCGGCGATGGCGGATGATGCGGTTGCCGTCGATGCCGTGGCGGCCGACGATTATGCCGTCGATGCGGCCGCCGACGCCGTGGACGCTGACGCCGCGGCCGCCGACGCAGCGGAAGCGGCGGCCGACGCCGCGGTTGCTGTCGACGATCCGGCCTATGACCGCAGCAATTGGTCCGCCGCCGATGTGAAACGCGTCGAAGACCTTGAAACGGCATCCGAAAACGCCTCGCTCGCGGCGCAGCAAGCCGCCGACGAGGCCATCGCCAACGCCCGCAAGAAGAAGAAATAGCACGGATATCGTCATCCCGGCCGTCGCCGGGATGACGATAAAACGGAACCAGGACTGCAAAGATGACCCACTACCCCACGCCCGACCATGCGCGGCTTGCCGCCGAGGGCATGTACCGTCCCGATATGGAATCCGACGCCTGCGGCGTCGGGCTCGTCGCCGCGACCGACGGCAAGGCATCGCGCCGCGTCGTCGAGGCGGCGATCGAGGCGCTGCGGGCGGTGTGGCACCGCGGCGCGGTCGATGCCGACGGCAAGACGGGCGACGGCGCGGGCATCCATGTCGACCTGCCGGTCCGTTTCTTCGACGATGCGATCGCCGCGTCAGGCCACAAGGTGCGCCCGAACCGCCTCGCGGTCGGCATGGTCTTCCTGCCGCGCACCGACTTGGGCGCACAGGAAGAATGCCGCACGATCGTGGAGGCCGAGATCATCGACGCGGGCTTCACCATCTATGGCTGGCGCCAGGTGCCGGTCGATGTGTCGGTGATCGGCGACAAGGCGCAGCGCACGCGCCCCGAGATCGAGCAGATCATGATCGCGGGTCCGCCCTTGCCGCAAAGCGGCAACAAAGAACTCGGGCCTGACGAACAGTCGCTCGCCGAGTTCGAAAAGCAGCTTTATCTCGTCCGCCGCCGGATCGAGAAAAAGGTGATCGCGGCGCAGATCGCCGACTTTTACATCTGCAGCCTGTCGTGCCGCTCGATCATCTACAAGGGACTGTTCCTCGCCGAAAGCCTGGCCGATTTCTACCCCGACCTGACGAACAAGCTGTTCGAAAGCCGCGTCGCGATCTTTCACCAGCGCTATTCGACGAACACCTTTCCGCAATGGTGGCTGGCCCAGCCGTTCCGCTGTCTCGCCCATAATGGCGAGATCAACACGATCCGCGGCAACAAGAACTGGATGAAGAGCCACGAGATCAAGATGGCAAGCCTCGCGTTCGGCGAGCATAGTGAAGACATCAAGCCGGTGATCCCGGCGGGCGCATCCGACACCGCCGCACTCGACGCGGTGTTCGAGACGCTGTGCCGCGCCGGCCGCGACGCCCCGACCGCCAAGCTGATCCTCGTTCCCGAAGCGTGGACGAATGAATGCGACGTGCCCGACAACCATCGCGCGCTCTATTCCTATCTCGCGAGCGTCATGGAACCGTGGGACGGCCCGGCCGCACTCGCGATGACCGACGGCCGCTGGGCGGTTGCCGGCATGGACCGCAATGCGCTCCGTCCGCTGCGCTACACGCTGACCGCCGACAATCTGCTCGTCGTCGGGTCGGAAAGCGGCATGGTGTTGCTGCCCGAAGCCAGCATCCGCAAGAAGGGGCGCCTTGGCCCCGGCCAGATGATCGCCGTCGACCTCGACGAGGGCGTCCTGTACGAAGATCGCGCGATCAAGGATCTGATCGCCGACGCGCAGGATTATCCGGCGCGCGTCAAGGGTTTTCGGACGATGGGCGACCTACCGAAGGGCGGCAAGTCTAGCCTGCCGGTCTTCGACCGTCCCGAGCTTTTGCGCCGCCAGGTCGCCGCCGGGCTGACCATGGAGGATATGGAACTCATCCTCTCGCCGATGGTCGAGGATGCGAAGGAAGCGATCGGATCGATGGGCGACGACACGCCGCTCGCCGTCATTTCCGACAAGCCGCGCCATGTCGCGCAATTCTTCCGCCAGAATTTCAGCCAGGTCACCAACCCGCCGATCGACAGTCTGCGCGAGCGGCACGTGATGAGCCTGAAGACGCGCTTTGCCAACCTCGCCAACATCCTCGACGAAAAGGGGCAGAGCGACCACGTGCTGGCGATCGATTCGCCCGTGCTCGTCGGCGACGATTGGGATCGGCTGCGCGCCTATTTCGGCGATGCGGTCGCCGACATCGACTGCACCTTTGCCGCCGGCGGCGACGCCGCAACGCTGCGCGAGGCGATCGCGCGTGTTCGTCGCGAGGCCGAGGACGCGGTGCGCGCCGGGCGCAGCGAATTGTTCCTGACCGACCAGAATATCGGCGAAGGCCGCGTCGGCATGGCGATGGTGCTCGCCGCCGCCGCCGTCCACACGCACCTCGTGAGAAAAGGTCTGCGCAGCTACGCCTCGATCAACGTCCGTTCGGCGGAAGTGCTCGATACGCATGCTTTCGCGGTGCTGATCGGCGTCGGCGCAACCACGGTCCACGCCTATCTGACCGAAGCGGCAATTGCCGACCGGCAGGCGCGCGGCCTGTTCGGCAGCGAATTGTCGCTCGACGATTGCCGCCTGCGCTTTCGCAAGGCGATCGACGATGGCCTGCTCAAAATCCTCGCCAAGATGGGGATCGCGGTGATCTCCAGCTATCGCGGCGGCTATAATTTCGAAGCGGTCGGCCTGTCGCGCGCGCTCGTCAATGACCTCTTCCCCGGCATGCCGGCGAAGATTTCGGGCGAGGGCTATCAGTCGCTGTTCATCAACGCGGTCGAGAAGCATGACGCGGCGTTCGACGCCCGCGTCACGACCCTGCCGATCGGCGGTTTCTACCGCCAGCGCGCGGGCGGCGAAGCCCATGCCTATTCGGCGCAGCTGATGCATTTGCTGCAGACCGCGGTCGCCACCGACAGCTATTCGACCTACCTGCAGTTCGCGCGCGGGGTCGCCGACCTGCCGCCCATTTATCTGCGCGACCTGATGGAGTTCAACTATCCCAGCCAAGGCGTCGCGCTCGACAGCGTCGAGGCGATCACCGAAATCCGCAAGCGCTTCGTGACCCCCGGCATGTCGCTCGGCGCCCTGTCGCCCGAAGCGCATGAAACGCTGGCGATCGCGATGAACCGCATCGGCGCCAAGGCGGTGTCGGGCGAAGGCGGCGAAGCGAGCGAGCGGTATCAGCCCTATGCCAATGGCGACAACGCCAACAGCAACATCAAGCAGATCGCGTCGGGACGCTTCGGGGTCACCGCCGAATATCTCGGCGCCTGCGACGAGATCGAGATCAAGGTCGCGCAGGGCGCCAAGCCCGGCGAAGGCGGCCAGTTGCCCGGCTTCAAGGTCACCGAATTCATCGCGCGGCTGCGCCATGCGACGCCGGGCGTGACGCTGATTTCGCCCCCGCCGCACCACGATATCTATTCGATCGAGGATCTGGCGCAGCTCATCTACGACCTGAAGCAGATCAATCCGAAGGCGCGCGTCTGCGTCAAGCTCGTCAGTTCGGCGGGCATCGGCACTGTCGCGGCGGGCGTCGCGAAAGCCCATGCCGATGTTATCCTCGTCGCGGGCAACACCGGCGGCACCGGCGCGTCGCCCCAGACGAGTGTCAAATATGCCGGCACGCCGTGGGAGATGGGCCTCAGCGAAGTCAACCAGGTCCTCACGCTCAACGGGCTGCGCCACCGCATCCGCCTGCGCACCGACGGCGGCCTCAAGACCGGCCGCGACATCGTGATCGCCGCGATCCTCGGCGCCGAGGAATATGGCATCGGCACTTTGAGCCTTGTCGCCATGGGCTGCATCATGGTGCGCCAATGCCACAGCAATACCTGCCCCGTCGGCGTTTGCACGCAGGACGAGAAGCTTCGCCAGAAGTTCACCGGATCGCCCGAAAAGGTCATCAACCTGATGACCTTCATCGCCGAGGAAGTGCGTGAAATCCTGGCCAAGCTCGGTTGCCGCAGCCTCGACGAGGTGATCGGCCGTACCGAGTTGCTCCGTCAAGTCAGCCGCGGCGCCGAGCATCTCGACGACCTCGACCTCAACCCGATCCTCGCCAAGGTCGACGCCCCCGACGAGGAGCGCCGGTCGCAGGGACCGAACTTCCGCAACCCGGTGCCCGACAGCCTCGATGCGCAGATCCTGAACGACGCCAAGCCGCTGTTCGATCGCGGCGAACGCATGCAGCTGACCTATAACGTCCGCAACACGCATCGCGCCGTCGGCACGCGCCTGTCGGCCGAGGTCACCGCACGCTTCGGCATGAAGGGCCTCGCCGACAACCATGTGCAGGTCCGCCTGCGCGGCACCGCCGGCCAGTCGCTCGGCGCCTTCCTGTGCAGCGGCATCACCTTGGAAGTGTTCGGCGACGCCAATGATTATGTCGGCAAGGGCCTGTCGGGCGGGCGGATCATTGTGCGCCCGACGGTGTCGAGCCCGCTGGTCAGCCAGCACAACAGCATTATCGGCAACACCGTCCTTTACGGCGCGACCGCGGGCACCCTGCTCGCGGCGGGCCAGGCGGGAGAGCGTTTCGCGGTCCGCAACTCGGGCGCGCAAGTCGTTGTCGAGGGCTGCGGCGCCAACGGCTGCGAATATATGACCGGCGGCACCGCGGTGATCCTGGGACCCGTCGGATCGAACTTCGGCGCCGGCATGACCGGCGGCATGGCCTTCATCCTCGACAGCGACGAAAGCTTCGAACGCCATGCCAATGGCGAATCGATCGTCTGGCAGCGCCTTGCCAGTTCGCATTGGGAAGGCGTGCTCCGGGCTCTGATCGAAGATCATGCCAAGGCGACGGGCAGCAAATGGTCCGACGAGATCCTCGCCGACTGGGACCGCTGGAAAGAGCGTTTCTGGCAGGTCTGCCCGAAGGAAATGATCAGCCGGCTCACCCATTCGCTGAACGAGGAAGAGGTCGAGGTGGTCGCGGCTGAGTAGAATGCGTTCCAATCGTCATCCCGGCGACGGCCGGGATGACGAGAATATTCTATCGCGCGCTCGCGGCACTTCATCGCATCGCTGCCCACCGTTCAGCCCAGCGAAAGCGTCGATCCGGTAGCAATGCGGCTTTGATGGAATATGCGTCCTTCGAAAGGATGACCCAATGACCCGCCTGACCCTTGCCGCCCTTCCCCTGCTCGCGCTCGCTGCGCCGTTCCCGGCTGCCGCCGCCGATGGCCAGATGCAAAGCGCCGTCGCGACGCTGAACGATCCGGCGGCGCAGGATCGCATGGCCGACACCGTCACCGCGCTCGTCGGCGCCCTGATGCAACTCAACGTCGGCCCGCTCGCCGAAGCGGTAGCGCGCGTCGATCCCGAATCCGACGCCGCTTATATTCCCCGCGATGCGACGCTCGGCGAAGTCGCGGGGCACGACGATCCCTATTATGCCGCACGGCTTGGCGACGATGTGCGCGCGAGCACGCGGATGGCGGGTCATGCCGCCTCGGCGCTCGCGGCTTACGCCCCCGTGCTCAAGGACATGGCGCGCGACATGGCCGCGCAGTGGGAACGCGAACGCGACGCGGCCCGCCGCTGATCCACAATCCCGGCGCAGCGCCGCACCATAGCCGTTGCGCCCGCGGGGTTGCTGCCGCTATGCCAGCTACATGTGGCAACTTTACCAATTCCCGCTCTGTCCCTTTTCGCGCAAGGTTCGCCTGCTGCTGGGCGAGAAGGGCGTCGGTTATGACCTCGTGCGCGAATCGCCGTGGGAGCGCCGCGACGAATTCATCGATCTGAACCCCGCCGGCCGCACCCCTGTGATGGTCGACGAAGGCCGCGGCCAGGTGCTGATCGACAGCAATGCGATCGCCGAATATTTCGAGGAAACCGTCGAAGGCAAGGCGATGATCAACGGCACCGCCGCGCAGCGCGCCGAAATCCGCCGCTTGGTCGCCTGGTTCGACCAGGATTTCTATTATGAAGTGACCGGACCTTTGCTTTTCGAGCGGATGCAGAAACGCATCGTCCATCGCCAGCCGCCCGATGGCGGCGCGCTGCGCGAGGCGATGAAGGCAGCGAACAATCACCTCGACTATGTCGATTATCTGATCGACCATCGCACTTGGCTGGCCGGGGCGACGATGACGCTCGCCGACCTGACGGCGGCCGCGCATATCTCGGTCGCCGACTATCTGGGCGGCATCGACTGGACCGGACATGAGCAGACGAAGGGCTGGTATTCGGGCCTGAAATCGCGCCCCTCCTTTCGCCCCCTTCTGGCAGAACGGATGGAGATCGTGACGCCGCCGAAATATTATGAGGATGTCGATTTCTGACGCGGAAATGGGAGATATGTCATGATCGGTGCATGGATCGCGATCATCATGGGCGTCGCCACGGCCTTGATCCTCGCATTTTCCGGGCTGTTCTCGGCATCCACTGACGAGCCCGACGTCTAAGCGACGGCAGCGGCTGGCCTAACAGCCCTTATATTTCCAATTGCGATCCTTACCCTCGGCGACTTGCGCGACGATCGTCGCGATCCGCTTGACGCGCGTTTCCTCGCGCTTCGCCTCCAGCACCCATTCGATATAGTCGCGCCGCTTGCCGGGCGAGAAAGCATCCCAATGGTCCTGCGCCGCAGCGTTTGCTTTCAACGCGATGCCCAAATCGGCGGGCAGGTCGGGCGCCGCCTTGGGCGTCGGCGCCGGGCGCTTGGGCTTGCCCTCGCCGCAAAGCCCGCTGCCTTGGCGATCCAGGCGGCCATCTGCTCGTCGCCGGGCAGGTCGGCCAGCGTCGCAAGCCGCCCCATGCTCCCCATCGCACCGGTGTCGCGCGGCGAGCCCGTGACCTCTTCATCGCGCCAGAAGCCGAAGGTCGCATGCTCCTTGAACGCCGCCATGCCCGCGAGATTCTGGCCATTCAGCCCGAAATGCGGCACGCCCCATTTCAGCGTTTCTTCCGCTCCCGGTGCATGCCGGTGCACCAGTTCGCGCAGATGGTTCAGGATCGGCCGGGCAAAGGCCTGCCGCGCCGCAATATAGGCGTCGACGCGCGGATCGCGGCTTACGCCGGCCACCGCGCCGCGACCAGATAGTTCAGCACCTCGCTGCCGCCGAGCTTGAACCCCTTGGCGGGCGACGGCGACAGGCCGGTGCGGTCGGTGACCTCCAGCCCCGCATCTGCGAGCAATTTCGTGAGTTCCTCGGGCCGCAGGAACTGATCCCAGTCGTGCGTCCCGCGCGGCACCGCGCCGATCCGCTCGGCCGCTTCGACGAGAAGCAGCTTCGACAGCATCGTGCGATTGGGAGTCGACAAGATCATCAGCCCGCCCGGCGCCAGCCGCGCCGCAAGCTCGCCGATGAACGCGGCCGGGTCGGTGACATGCTCGACCACCTCCATCGAGGTGACGAGATCGAAGGTCGCCGCCGGCAGCGCGGCAAGCTCGCCGGCATGATAGGCAATCGCCAGCCCCTGCCCCGCCGCATGGTCGCGGGCGGCAGCGATATTTTCGGGCGCCGCGTCGACACCGGTCACCTGGGCTCCCAGACGCGCCAGCGGTTCGGCGAGCAGCCCGGCCCCGCACCCGACGTCGAGCGCGGTGCGGCCCGCGAGCGGATGACGCGCACGCGTATCGCCATGCCAATGCGCGTCGATCCGCGCGCGGATGTAAGAGAGGCGTACCGGGTTCAGCTTGTGAAGCATCGCCGACGACCCGTGCGGATCCCACCAGTCGGCGGCCAGCGCACCGAAATGGGCGGCTTCGTGCGGGTTGATCGTCGCGGCGTTCATCCCCGCGATTTGGCACTGCGGCCAGTCCAGCGCAAGAAAATTACCCTCGCCTGCCCGATCATCGACAGAAAACCGTGTTTCGGTTTCCCTCCGGCAAGAAAATATATCGCCGCGCGATGATCGCCGCCTTGCCATCGCCCTCCCCCTTGCCTAACAGCGCGAGCGCCGCAGAAATGCTTGAAAAAGGCGCGGCAGAAACCAGGACGGGAAAGCGGGGCGACATGGCGCGGATCGTGATGAAATTCGGGGGCACGTCGATGGCGGGTACCGAGCGGATTCGCACCGTGGCGAAACTCGTCACGCGCGAAGTCGCCAATGGCAATGAGGTTGCGGTCGTCGTCTCGGCGATGGCGGGCGAAACCGACCGGCTGGTCAATTTCTGCCGCGAGGCGAACCCGCGCTACGACCCCGCCGAATATGACGTCGTCGTCGCCGCGGGCGAACAGGTCACCTCGGGGCTGCTGGCACTGACGTTGCAGGCGATGGGCACCCCGGCGCGAAGCTGGCTCGGCTGGCAGCTGCCGATCCGCACCGAAGAAGCGCATGCGCGGGCGCGCATAGCCGATATCGACACCGGCGCGCTCGGCGCGGCGATGGCCAAGGGCGAAGTCGCGGTGATCCCAGGCTTTCAGGGCATGATGGACGATGGCCGCATCTCGACACTGGGCCGCGGCGGATCGGATACCAGCGCGGTCGCGGTCGCGGCGGCGGTGAAGGCTGACCGCTGCGACATCTACACCGATGTTGACGGCGTTTACACCACCGACCCGCGCATCGTCGCCCGCGCGCGCAAGCTCGATTTTGTCACTTATGAAGAAATGCTCGAACTCGCGAGCGTCGGGGCCAAGGTGCTGCAGACCCGGTCGGTCGGGCTCGCGATGAAGGAGGGCGTGCGCGTGCAGGTCCTCTCCAGCTTCGTCGAAGGCGACGAGGCCCCCAAGCAAGGCACGATGATCGTCAGCGACGAGGAAATAGAGGAACATCAGATGGAACGGCAGCTGATCACCGGGATCGCCCATGACAAGAATGAGGCGAAGATCATCGTCACGCGCGTGCCCGACAAGCCCGGCGCGGTCGCCAACATCTTCGGCCCGCTCGCCGCGGCCGGGATCAACGTCGACATGATCATCCAGAATGTCGGCCGCGAAAAGGGCGAGACCGACGTCACCTTCACCGTCCCGGCCGTCGACCTGCTCCGTTCGATCGACCTGCTCGAAGCTGCAAAGGACAAGATCGGTTTCAACCGCATCATCAGCGACGACAAGATCGCGAAGATCAGCGTCGTCGGTGTCGGTATGAAGAGCCACGCCGGGGTCGCCAGCACGATGTTCCGCGCGCTGGCCGACCGCGGCATCAACATCCAGGCGATTTCGACCAGCGAGATCAAGGTCAGCGTGCTGATCGACGAGGATGAGACCGAACTCGGCGTGCGCGTCCTCCACACCGCTTATGGCCTCGACGCCGAGTAGGATTTCCTACTCAGCGGCGAGGATCGGTGCCAAAGGGCGCTCGGTCGTTCCTTCCCCTTGTTTCCGCGCGCGTTTGTTGCCGACCAGCTGCACGGCCGCGAAGTGAATGGCGAAAAGGCCAAGCTTCGACGCCAGCGGAAACACCCCTGCGAACAGCGGCCACCACGCGGTGAAAGCGACGGCGATGACAAGGTTCGCGATCGCGGTCGCGAACATCATGCCCGCCCAAATATATCCGAACCGGTCCATTACATCGCCGACCAGCGCTAGTTGCTCGGGCGGGATATAACGGTTCAGCCAGCCGCGGCGCAGCATCGCCGCGCCGACGATCAGGTAAACGACGCTCGGCTTGACCATGACGAAGCGCGGATCGCCCGTCAGCATCGTCGCGGCGGCGGAAAAGAGCACCATCGCGAGGCTGATCCATTGCAGCGCCGCCACGCGTTTCCCACGCGCCATTTCCGTGCCGACCACGGCGACCGCCGCAGCGGTACCCGCGATCGTCGCAACGACGAGGTCGGTCCCCAAGCCGAGCAATATGGCAAAGACGATCACGCCCAGCGAGTCGAACAGCAGCGGCCCGACGGCGTATAACAGCGACCTCATATCCGCATCCTTTCCTGTGTTGCCCGCGGTTTGGGGAGCCGTAGCGAGCGAGGAACGATCCAATGTTGTCGATGTAAACATCATCTGCGGCAGCCGTCAAGTAAAATTTACAGTGTTAACATCTGCCGCTGCGGGACGCTAGTTCAACGACGTATCGAAATAGGTATCGAGCTGCGAAACGGCGTGTTCGCTCAGGTGAATGAACGATCTCCTGCCATCGTCACGATCGGTCGTCCGTACGAACCAGCCCTGTTCGATCATCAGTTTGATCCAGCGCAGAGCCGTCGTCGCCGGCACCGATCCGGCAATGCAGAGGCTGGAGATCGTAACAGCCTGCCCCTCATAATGGGCGGCATAGAGATCGAGCAGCATGTCCCACGCCGGATCGGCAAACAGGTCCGCGGGGAAGAAATGTTCGCGATGACGCCGCTTCCAAATCCAGTCGCGCACAAGCCGTGCGCGCTCCTGGGGATCGAGCCGCCTTCCCGCGGACACCGAGGTCCGCTTGCGATTTGATGGCTGTTCGGCAAAGCCAATCCAGTCGGTCATAAAATTCCGTTTCACAATTGAGCGGAGGTTCCCGGGAGGAACAGTCTGCCTTGACCATGAAGCCCAAAGAAGACGCCGCTTGTCGGTTCCAGGGCGTGACGCCGATCTAGGGCTCGGGTCTATCCGCCGACTTATCCGCTTCGCGCTGAGCCTTGGCGGCCGCCCTGACCCACATCGTGGCCAGCAATATGACCAGAATCTGCGGATAAGCCCAAAAGCCCTGCCCCGCCGAATAGAGGCGCGGCCACAAGTCCGGCAGAACATATTTCATGACATGCGTCATGCAGGTCAGAAGCTGGAAGGCGGGCAAACAAAGCGTCCAATAGCGCCGGCTGACAAGCGCATGGCCCAAAAAGACGACCAGCATCCCGAAATCGAGCACGGTAACCAGCAGGCTGAAGATATCGAAGCGCGAGTCGGAGATGATCAGGCCGACCAATGTCAGCAGCGAAGCGGTTACCACCGTCAATATGGCAAAACTCGTTTCCCGCTCCCCGGTGCGCAGTACATAGGCGAGCACAGCGAGGAGCGAGAAGAGGTAGACGAGTCCCCAGATCACAGGTGTCGGCCGCTCACGCGTTCACGCCGTCCCACAAAGCCATCAGGCTGCCCGGGCTTGGTCGATCAGCGGCGCCGCATCCGCTTCTGCGACCTGTCCTCTGTTCGGCAGCAATTTGCCAAGATCGCCATTGCCGACGACGACATTGCGAAGCCCCATCTTGTCCTTGACGCTCGAAAGTTCGTTGTGGAGCGCGACCATATTGGTCCGGCCATCGAACAGGCCGGCAATCGCCAGATGAAGATATCCGAACGATGCATCGCTCGCGACCGGCGACAGTTTCGCCGCCGCCTGCGCTTCCGGAAGCAGGGTCACAAGTTCCCCGAGTTTTGCGATCGCTGCGTCGATCGCGGCTTCCGTTGCATGCACTTGGGTCGCAACCTTTTTGGCAATTACGAGACGTTCCTTGGGCATATTCCACTCCCCGGCCCCCTTTGACGGCAGGCCCCTCATGGGGACGATAAAAGCTTCGATACGCCGGCGAACCCGTTCAGAAGGACGCCGAAGGTAAGTCCGGCAGCCAGAGCGATCATCACGATGACGATGATACGCTGCCAGATCGAAAGCCTGTTTTCGCCCCCAAAGAAGTTGGCGATCGGACGCGAAGGCTCGAGCCAAGACTTCCCTGTCCCGGAATCACGTGTCGATTCCGGTTGTCGCAGGCCCTTGCGTTCGAGATCGTCGAGGCCGTCGCCTTCCCTCGCCGATGGCCCCTTGTCGCCATCGTCGGCCCCGCTTGGAAGGTCCAAGATTTCATATACCAAATTGGTATCACCCGCCGCCGCCGCGATGAACGGCGACGGCTCGCGCGCTTCCTCGAGGATTTTCGCGGCTACAAAGCGGGATTTCGTGCCAAGTTTTCGGCAAGCGGTCTTCAACCGCGCATCCACGGTGTGCGGCGATATATCGAGTTTGCGCGCGATTTCCTTCGAACCCAGACCCGATGACACCCCTTTCAGACAGGCAATCTCGCCCGCATTCAATCCTGCAGGCGTGGCTGTGTCGGGATCTTGTGGTGAATTATTCTGGCTCATCCGTCTTCGATTGTTCGCACCCGAAAGATCGGCCGTTATCACCGCATCCCGCCATGACAACGAACCATAAGTTTCCCCTACGAAACCCCCCTTACACCGGATATGATCCAGCATCCCACTTTTCTCTAACGTAAATTTGCTTATGCCCCGCGGTCGTCTGCGCGCGACCGGCGCGAAATCGCCACGCGCAGAGCGCGCCCCGCCAGCGGGCAGCGAGAGGCGAAGCGCCGCGCTCACCCCCTGTCCCCGGCCCTTTCTTCGTGATGCGCCACCGGCGCGTCGGGTTCGAACACATGTTCCAGCATCGCCAGCATCGCCGAGCGTCCGCGCTCCTTTAATCGCACGATGACGCGCCGGCGATCGAGCGGGTCGGGAAATCTTTCGAGGAACCCTGCCTCTTCGAGCCGATCGATACGGCGCATCGCGGCGGTCGAGGATTCGCCCGATGCAAGCATCAATTGCTTCACATAAAGGATTCCGCCCTCCTCCCCGCTGATGAACAATTCCAGCATCATGTCCCATGCCGAATCGCGCAACAGGCCCGGCGGTGCGATCCGCGCCATTTTCAGCCGCGCCCGCAACAACTGCCGGGCGCCCTCGACAAGCAGTTTTTCCGCAACACTGCTGTTGCGCGCGGCGGCGCGCGACAGCGCCTCGACCGCACGCAGGACGCCGGGATTGGGAGTTATGCCAACCACCTTCCGGGCATCGTCCGGTCTATCCCGCATCTGTCGCTCCTTCCCTCGCTCAGCCAATTTCGATCACCTCGTTCGGCCCGGTAAAAAAGCTCCCCACAGCTAAAGGGCATCCTCTGCTTGCCGATGTCCGACCAACGGGTTGGACCTGGATTTCAGCCAGTCGACGAATTCATGCATCAGCGTGCTGTGCGATCCCTTGAGCAGGAGCACATCGCCGTCGTGCAATTCGGAGAGCAGGCCGGCCTGCAACTCCTCGACCGAGTTTGCGAGGCATCCGCGGCGGTCCTCGGATATCGCCCGCCAGAAGCCTTCATAAAGCGCCCCGACGGCGTGGACGCGGTCGATGCCATGCGCCGCGATCAGCGGCGCCAGCGCAGCGTGATAGGCCGCGGCGTCGGGACCCAACTCGCGCATCTCGCCAAGCACCGCAATTTTCCGCCGGGCACCGCCGGTGCTCCCCAGCAGGGAAAGCGCCGCGGCCATCGAACCCGGGTTGGCGTTATAGGCGTCGTCGATGAGCGTTATGCGCCGCGCGCCGAAACACAATTCGCGTTGCTCGCCGCGCCCCGCAACAGGAGAGAAGCTGGCGAAAGTGGCGATCGCAGGCTCGATATCGTCGCCGGTCGCCGCCACGGCGGCGAGGACCGCGAGGCTGTTGAGCGCCATATGCTCGCCCGCGGCGGCGAGGAAATAGCACACCTTCCTGCCATGGATCAGCGCCGAAACCTGATGGCCGTCCGGATCATATTCGAGGAGCCGGAGGTCACAACCGTCGGACGCGCCATAATGGACGATGGTCAGCCCGCGAAGCCTGGCCGCCATATGCACGCGCTCCCATTCAGCCATGTCGCGATTGAGCACCGCCACGCTGCCCCGCTCCATCCCCTCGAATATCGCGCTCTTGCGCGTCGCGACGGTCGCGAGGTCATGATGATGTTCGAGGTGCGCGGGCAGGATATTGGTGAAGATTGCGACGTCGGGACGCGCCAGCCGAGCGTTGCGCGCCATCCGCCCGATTGCGAGTTCGAGCACGACGTGTGGTGTATCCCACGGAATAGATGCCAGATTCCACGCGATACCGTGTGGCAGATTGGCATTGTGACGCGTCTGGCCGACCGCTCCATAAGCCTCCAGTGCGTGCGCCAGCATCGCCACTGCAGTCGTCTTGCCGGCACTGCCCGTCACCGCCAGAACCTTGCCGGTCATGCGTTCGCGCGCATAGGCGCCGAGCGCAAGGATCGCCGCGCTGACGTTACCGACCTTCACCCTGTCGCCGCTCAGCGCCGCGCTTTGCTCGCTGTCATTGGCGATCACCGCGGCGGGCGGATGCGGCAGGCGCGCAAGCCACGGCTGACCGACGCCCACTTCGCCCTCGGCAAGGCGGACCGCGACCATGTCGCCAGGCCGCATCGTCATCGGCGCGATGCAAAGACCGCTCGCCGACCAGGCGGATCCGGGAGGTGCCGACCAGCGCCCGCCGGTCGCACGCTCGACATCGGACGCCGTCCAGTGCCGCAACGCGGTATCCGGAGTCCTCTCCTCGGGCTCCGTGCAACCGCGCGCTTCGCTGGCGAGCAGGTAATTGCGGTAGGCAATAAGGCCGGAGAGATAATGTTCGACATCGTCGATCCGGATCCGGAACGCATGATGGCGGATGAAGAAGCTGCCCGCGATCTTCTGCGGATCGGCGAAGAACATTGCCAGCTCGGGCCAGAAATGACCGTTGAGCAGATAATGGGCGCGATGATGCAGCGCCTTGTAGAAGCGCGGGATATCGATACCGCCGAGCAGATGGGCGAGCGCTGGATCGGCACGCAACCGGACGACCATCTTCTCCGCCGCCATCATCAGTTCGAGCAGGGTCGGGAAGGTGGTGATCCGTTCGAGGACGAAACCCAGATAGTCTTTGAAATTGTCGAGACCGAAACGGAAATAGGCTTCGTGGGGGGAATGGAGCGTCAGCTCGTTGACGCAATAGCTCAGCCAATGATCATGCGCCTGCCAATGCTGCTGGCGAATGAAATGGCCGAATGCCTTTTCGACGGCGGCCAGCCAGCGCGGATCGCCGGTGAGCCCGAACAGGCGCATCAATCCGAAGGCCGCCTCGCCCTCATAATAGATGATACGGAAATCCTGTTTCACCTTCAGCGAAGGATAGTGCAGGACGTGACGGAAACTGCCCGTCGCCGGGTCCTGCATGTGGAGGATTCCGGCGGCGAGTCCGTCGAGCAGCGTTGCGTGGCGATCGTCGCCCGTCAACTCGCGATGCTTGACCAGCGCAAGAATCGAAACGGCGTTGCCGCCAAGCTTGATCTCCGACCCCGTATCGACAAGAAACGCCGCCGGTTCGCCGCCCGGCAACATCGCCGTCCGGATCAACCCGGTGACAAGATGATCGAGGGCGCGATCGATCGCCGCCTTCAGCCCGGCATCGCGGGTAACCTCCCAGGCTTCGAGCATCGCATAGAGCGTGCTCGCATGGCGAAGGCTGTTGTACGACTGGATCGGCCGGTCGAAGCAGGGGTGCCAGCCATAGTGGAATCGCCCGTCGGCGCCGACTTGCGACGCCAGATAGCCGCTGCCGTTCCGGATCAGTTCCGTCAGCTTTTCCGCGTCAAGCGCCGGCATCATACGCCGCCCGGCGTCGAGCCCATCGCCTCTCAGCGCATGGACGACGCCATCCTCGCCGACGAACGCCGCTTTCGTCGTGAACAGCCAGATCGCGGTCTCATCCGCGAAATGCAGCCCACGCAGGCCGTGACGCTGCGCGGCATAGATACAGAAATTGCCCTCGTTCAGAACCGCCGACGCCTGCTTAGGGCCTCCATAGAGCATCGCATTGGCGTTGAGCTCGGTTTCCAGAAAGGCGTGGTCGAAATCGGCGTCGAGCGAAATGCCAAGGCGGAAATAGTTGCGCTTGATGTCCCTCAGCCTGACCCGCAGCGCCCCCCATGAACTTTGCTCGACGGCGTCGATCCAGTCGACGCGCAGCCAGCATGCGTCGGGGGCGCGGCGCGCCAGTTCGGCGCCGGCCCGCTCCCACGCATCGGCCGCCGTCGCTCCCACAGCGGTAAACACCTCTGCCCGCCGCGTCGCATCGGTGTAGGAGACGAAAAGTACGAACCGCTTGGCGCCCTTGGTGACGATCGCGCCGACGTCCGGCATCGCCGCGCGCAATGAAGCGAAATGGAGGACGAGCGGCACGGTCATCGCTCGCGCAGCGCCTCGCGGGCGCGGTTCAGCGGCTTGAGCAGATATTCGAGCACCGTCTTGTGCCCGGTATGGACATCGACGGTCGCGACCATGCCCGGCACGATGGGAAAACGCTTGCCCGCCTTGTTCACCAGCGCATCGGATTTGGTGCGGACGAAGACGCGGTAATAGAATATCTCGGGCTTCACCTCGTCGCGGATCGTGTCGGGCGAGATGGTGGTGACCGTGCCGTCGAGGGCGCCGTAGATGGAATAGTCGTAGGCTGTGACTTTCACCGTCGCACGCTGGCCCGGGTGGATGAAGGCGATGTCGCGCGGGGCCATGCGCGCTTCGATCATCAGCCGGTCGTCCAAGGGGATGATTTCCATGAGTTTTCCGTTCGGCGAGACGACGCCGCCGACGGTCGATACCTCGATGCTCTTGACGATGCCGCGGACGGGCGAGCGGAGGGTGAGGCGCGCAAGTGTGTCCGATCTGCCGCGTACAACGGGCGCCAATGCCTCGACTTCCTCGTCCGCCTTGGCGAGTTCCTGCCGCGCCTCGACGATATATTGCGAGCGCAGATCGGCCTTTCTGAGCTCGAGGTCGGCGCGCTGCCGCTTCAGGCGCAGCACCTCCGCCTGGCTGGCCGCGCCGACCTCGATCAGCGATTCGCCGATCCCGACTTCCTTGCGAATGAGCGCAAGCGATTCATCGATCAGCCCGAGCGAACTGGCGAGGCTGCTGCGGCGCGCCTGATAGAGGCGCTGCTGTTCGGCCTTGAGATCGGGAAATTGGTCGAGTTCGGCGGCAAAGACGATCGGCGTCTCGTTTACCTCGGCACGCAGCCGCGCCGACGCCGCCAGCGCCGCGCGATATTTCGCAGCGCTTTCCTCGACCGTCGATCCGGCGAGGGTCGGATCGAGCTGCGCCAGTATCTGGCCGGGTTTGACGATCGAATCCTGCCGGACGAACAGCTTCGTCAATATCCCGCCCTCGAGCGACTGGATCACCTGTTCGCGCGACGTCGGCACGACCCGCCCGCTGCCGGTCGCGACCTCGTCGAGTTCGGCGAACCACGCCCAGGCGAGCGCCACCGCAAAAAAGGCCGCGAGCAGCCAGACCAGACGGCCCGCAGGCGCGAGCCGGCCGTCCTGATCGTCGTCGAAGAGCCAGCTATCGGGGGCTTCGCGCGCCGTCATACCGCCTTCCCCCCGGCCTGCATCGTGCGCAGCGCCGCCGCCTTCGGTTCGTCGAGCGCGACCGCGCCGTTGTGGATGATGATGATCCGGTCGACGAGATCGAGCACCCGCATGCGATGCGTCGCGATCACCACCGTCCGGTCGCGGCTCCAATGCTTGAACCGTTCGAGAAACAGCCGCTCGGTCGCCTCGTCCATCGCGGCGGTGGGCTCGTCGAGCAGGACAACCTGCGGTTCGCGGATCAGCAGCCGCGCAAGAAGCAGCGCCTGGACCTGGCCGCCCGACAGCCCGATGCCGCCCTCGAGGATCACCTGTTCGAGCCCGCTGCGCGAGCGCTGGATGAAGTCGTCGGCGCCGACCATGGAGATCGCCTGCAAAATTTCCTGAAGCGAGGCCTGCGGACGGCCGAGAGTCAGATTCTCCCGGATCGTGCCGTAGAAGAGCCGGCTTCCCTGGCTGAGCAGGCCGACGTCGCGCCGGACGTCGGCGGGATCGATCTGATGAAGCGCCAGGCCGTCGAGCAACACCTCTCCCGACACCGGATGGAGCAATCCCGAGCATCCCTGCAGCAGCGTCGACTTGCCCGCCCCGTTGCGCCCGAGGACGGCGACCTTTTCCCCCGGTTCGATGTGGAGGTCGCTCACCGACAAGGCGGGCGGCGAATTGGGATCGGCGTAGCGGAACACCGCCGACCGGAGCGTGAGGCCGCCCGCGATGGCCGGCACCTGAATCCGGTGCTCGTCATCGGGATTGTCGACCGGCAGCGCCATGATCTGGTCGAGGCTCTTGATCCCGACCCGCGCCTGCTGAAGCCGGTTCAATATCTGGCTGAGCTGCGCGATCGGGGCGATCATGCGCGAGCCCAGGATCGATGACGCGACAAGAACGCCGGTGGTGATGTCGCCGGCCATCACGAGCGGCGCGCCGACAAAGATGGTCGCGGCATAGACGCCGTTCTGAACATTGTGGGTCCAGACCGTCAGGCTGTTCGTCAGCCCGCGCAATTTGAGCTGAGCCTCCGCCGCCGCCGCATTATAGTGATTCCATTGCTGCTGGAACCGGTGTTCGGCCTGCAGCACCTTGATATCTTCGAGACCCTGCACCGCCTCTACCAACATCGCGTTGCGCAGCGAGGATTCGCGCATCGATTCATTGGCATAGGCACGCAAACGGCGCTGGGCGAGCAGACCCGGGACCAGCAGCAGGACCAGCGCCGAAAGCGGAACGAGGGCGAGCGGGCCGGCGATGAACCAGAGCAGCGTGAGGAACAGCAGGAAGAAGGGAATGTCGGCCATCGCCGCGACGGTCGTCGAGGTGAGCAATTCGCGGACCTGTTCAAGGTCGCGCAGTTGCGCGATGAAAGCGCCCGTCGATGTCGGGCGATCGCGATTGCGGACCCGCAGCGCATGGCCGAAAACCTGATCCGACATACGCATGTCGGCGCGTTTGCCGAGAATGTCGATGATCCGCATCCGGAGGCGGCGGAACAGAAAGTCGAAGCCGATGGCGAGCAGGACGCCGGCGAACAGGATGTAGAGCGTCGGAAAGGATTCGGCCGGGATGACCCGGTCATAAACCTGCATCGAAAACAGCACCCCCGCCAGCGCGAGGGTGTTGGCTGCGAGCGAGGCGATGAGAATATGCGAATAGGATCGCGCGTCCCTGAAGACGATGCGGCGCAGCCAATGGTCTTCGAACGGGCGGATATAGGCATCGACGCGCGCGTCCTTCGCCGACCGCGCCGGCCGCGCGACGATGCAGCGCACCGCCGATGCAAGGAGGCGGTCGGCGGCGATGCTGTTTTCCAGCCCGGCCTCGCCCATGATCGCAACGCTCGCTTCGCCCGCCGCATCGATCGCGGTGACGACCGCCAGCCCGCCATCGGCGAGTTCGACGATCATCGGCAGCCGCTCGGCACTGAATTTCGTGTCCTGAGGCGTCAGGAAGCGAACGCGCAGCCCGGCGCCGCGCGCGACGGTGCGGATCCGTTCGGCATCGTCGTCGCCCATGCGCCACAGGCTGGCGAGCTTGCTGTCTTCCGCCCGGCCGGGCAGGCGATAGTGGCTGGCGACGATGCCAAAGGCCTCGACCCACAGCTCGGCGCCGAAAACGGGGGTCGGCAAGGCCATCGCGTCGGTCACAGCGCCACCCCCCTGACGGTCGAGCCGCTCAACCCGAAAACTTCGCGCTGGACGCCCGAATAGAAAAGGCAATCGGCCTGCAGGCGGCGCGTGTCATATTGCGTGTTGACGAGGTCGAAGCGCACCTGATGCAATTCCTGTTCGGCATTGAGGAGATCGACGAGGGTCCGCGTTCCCATGTCGAGATATTGGAGGCGGTAGAGACGCCCGGTCTCGTCCATGCTCGACCGCCGCGCCGTCAGCGTGTCGACGACTTCGGCCAGGCTGGTCACCTGCCGTTCGGCTTCGGCGAGCAGGCGGCTGACCTCGTTGCGGACCCGCGCCTCGGCGGCGTCGGCCGCACCGAGGGTGTAGGCGGCGCCGCGGCTGCGGGCGCGCCGCGCGCCGCCGCTGTACAGCGCGCTGGAAACATTGATGCCGAAATTATATTCGGCGCGGCGCGAAAAGGGATCGTGGATATCCGCGCCGCCGCCGGCGCCGAAGGAAATCGTCGGCATGCCGTCGGCCTTGCTGCGTTTATATTCGGCCATGGCCGCGTCGCGCTGGGCCTCCGCCTGCATGGCGGCAGGCACCATCGTCCAGTCGGGCTCCCCCCGCTCGCAGGCGCCATACAACCCCTGCGGCGGATCGAGCGACAGTTCGGGCGCATTCGGGCGGCCGAGCAGATAGGCCAGATTGCTTTCCCAGCGGCGCCGTTCGGCTTCGATTTCCTGGAGCGTGACCTCGGCCGCCTGGACGCGCGCCTGCGCCTGCAGCGCGTCGGATTTGGTGCTGGCGCCAAGGCGATAGCGATGATGGACGAGTTCGTTGATGCTCTGGATGCTCGCGAGCTGGTCCAGCGCGACCTGCCGCAAGACCGTATCGCGCTGGATTTCGATCACGGCATAGCTGGTGTCGCGGATCAGGCTGTCCACCGCGATGAGCAATTCGGCGCGGCCGATCCGCGTTCCCGCCCTGGCGGCGTCGACCGCACTCGACACCTTGCCGAAATCGAACAGCATCTGCGACCCCGACAGGTTCGCCCGCGGCCGCCACCGGCTTTGCGTGATATTGTCGTAACTCGACCCGATCCCGGCGCTGATCTGCGGTTTATAGCCCGCTTTGGCAACATCGATTTCTTCGGCACGGGCCTGTAGCCGCCCGACCGATTCCGTAATCGAGGGATGCCATCCGACCGCTTCGCGCACCGCGGTTTCCCAAAGCATCGGCGATGCATCGGGTGCCGCAGCACCGGACAGGACTGGCGAAATGGCTATCGCCAGCAAGAGCCTGCCACCTGTTCGGGCGCGCCCCTTGCGCCCGTACCGCCCCTGAATCGGCATCTACCCTCCGAACATTTGTCCCGGATATCGACAAAAACACATCGGAAAGTGCACTGAAATTTCAGCACACTTCCCGATGTCATGTTCAAAGTATTAGATTAACGGGTGGTTATTCGAATGAAGTTCGTCATCCGGATTTAGCGACAGGAAACCGAGAGGATCATCGACTGGAATGGAATTTTGGTCCATTTCGGATGTTTCGCTGACTTTTGGCGTAGTTTCTTCCGATTTGCTGTTTTCCTGATCCAGGTTACTCTTTTCGAGATAATTCTCCAGCACCTCGACCAGATCGCCCTTTCCTTCGAAGAGATCATAGACGAACGTCTCGGCCTCGGCAGGCGCCGTGCGACTGGCGGCGTGGGACGGATCGAAGCCGTCGAGCGGTATCGTATCGCCGGTTTCGAACGACATGACCGAAGCCATCAGCGGCGAGACGTCGCCCGGATCGCTGACATCAACCGTCACCGACAGTTCGGCCTGGACGACGTCGCCGTTCGGATGCCGGATCTGGTAGGTGAAGACATCGACCTGATCGGTATCGAAATAGCCGAGGTTCGGATCGGGCTCGTAATGATAATTGCCGCCCGCATCGACCGTCAGCGTCCCGAAGTCCCCGGTCAGCGTGACCGGCGTATTGCCGATCGCCGCGAAGCCGGCGCCGCTGTCGACCAGCACCGAGGTGAAGTTCGAACCGGTCACGTCATTGGCGAGGAGATTGCCGTCGATCCCGCTGACCGTATCGACCTGGAACTCGGTCAGGTTGGTGACCTCCTGATGGACCGACACCGCCGACGTATAACCCAGCCCGAGCGTGTTGGTGCTCGTCACCGTGACGGTATAATTGTCGGGCGGCAGGTCGTTGAAGGTCACGATGGCCCCGGCCCCGATCCCCAGCACATTGGCGAGCGCGGTGACGGTCACCGGAACGCCGACGACATTGCCGTCCCCGTCGCGAAGCGTGACGGTGTAGCTTGGCAGGACGTTCAGGCCTTCGCTGGTATCGATCACCACCTGCATGTCCGAAACCGTGTCGGGCGCAACGGTAAAGCCGCCCGTATCGGTATCGGTGCTGGGAATGATGATGCCGATGCCGTTGGTCAGCGAGAAGAGCGGCGTATCGACGACGTCGACCGTATTTTCATACTGCACGCCCGCGGTCGCCACGTCATCGGTCGCGGCGATGTCTCCCGTCACGTCGGGGCTGCCGATTTCGATGACCAGCTGCGCACTTTCCTGCGCGCCCCCGCTATTCTGGAGCGTGTAGGTAAAGGTCTCGGTCTGGCCGATGTTCGCGGCATCCTCGTCGGGCGTGTAGACATAGCTGCCGTCGAGATTGATCACGAGCGTTCCATGTTCGCCGTCGACCTCCGTCCCGTCGGCCGTCACCTGGGTGGTGACGCCATTGACCGTGACGCTGTGGACGACGGTGCCCGGAGGCGCCATGTCGATTTCGCCCGAGCCATTGGGATCGGTGATCACATTGCCTGCGGCGGTTTCGGCCACGATGTCGACGATGTTCGTATAGTCATGGTCGACACCGGTCACGTCCAGCGAGCCGAGCAAGCCCGCCCCGAGCAGTCCGTCGAAGGTCACGAAGGCGCGATATTCGCCCGCATCGAGATTCTGCGAGGCGGACAGGTTACCACCGAGCAGGTTGAGTTCGAGCAGCGTCGCCTCGCCCCCGCCGTCGATGCTGACCCATTGGCCATCGACAAGCTTTTGCAGGATGATCGTATAGTCCGCCGCGACCCCGATATCGAGCAGCCCGCCATATTCGAACAGGGCATCGAGTTCATGGCCCGCCTCGACGTTGAAGGTCACCGGTTCGATGCCAAGCAGCTGGAGCCCGGCGACGTCGAGCCCGAGGTCGACATCGAGTAGCGAAACCAGCAGCAGATAATTGGCATCGCCGACGTCGACATTGGTCGACAGCGGGACAAGGTCGAGCCCCGCATTGCCGCTATTGTCGAACGCATCGAACTGGTCGGGCGCCTCGGCCGGCGTCCCGTCCGATTCATTGCCGGCCGCGTCGGTCAGCGTCACCGTCAGATCCTCGCCGTTCGTCTGCGCCGGGATCGTCACGCTGTAGGTGCCGCCGGGCTGGACCGTATCGGTGCCGAGCACGGTGGTGCCGTCGGGGCCGTAGACGGTGACCGTCGCGCCGGGCTCGCCGGTGCCGGTCACGATCGTGCCCGTCGCGTCATCGACATCGGCGGTCGGCGCATCGGGCGCCGTCAGGTCAGGCGCCTCGGCCGGCGTCGGCCCCGATTCATTGCCCGCCGCATCGGTGAGCGTCACCGTCAGATCCTCGCCGTTCGTCTGCGCGGGGATCGTCACGCTATAGGTGCCGCCGGGCTGGACCGTATCGGTGCCGAGCACGGTGGTGCCGTCGGGGGCGTAGACGGTGACCGTCGCGCCGGGTTCGCCGGTGCCGGTCACGATCGTGCCCGTCGCGTCGTCGACATCGGCGGTCGGCGCATCGGGCGCCGTCAGGTCGGGCGCTTCGGCCGGCGTCGGTCCCGATTCATTGCCCGCCGCATCGGTGAGCGTCACCGTCAGATCCTCGCCGTTCGTCTGCGCGGGGATCGTCACGCTGTAGGTGCCGCCGGGCAGCACGGTGCCCGTACCGAGCACGGTGGTGCCGTCGGGGGCGTAGACGGTAACCGTCGTATTCGGCTCACCGGTTCCGGTCACCGTGGTGCCGGTGGCGTCGTCGACATCGGCGGTCGGGGGTTCCGGGGCTTCGGTGTCTGCGTCGGCGTCGGCGTCGGCGTCTGCGTCTGCGTCTGCGTCTGCGTCGGCGTCGGCATCTGCGTCTGCGTCGGCATCTGCGTCGGCATCGGCGTCGGCGTCGGCATCAGCGTCTGCGTCTGCGTCTGCATCGGCATCTGCGTCTGCGTCGGCGTCAGCATCTGCGTCAGCGTCAGCGTCAGCGTCAGCATCTGCATCCGCATCCGCATCCGCATCCGCATCGGCATCGGCATCGGCATCGGCGTCTGCATCGGCATCGGCATCGGCGTCTGCGTCTGCGTCGGCATCGGCGTCTGCGTCGGCATCGGCGTCTGCGTCGGCATCTGCGTCGGCATCAGCGTCTGCATCGGCATCGGCGTCGGCGTCAGCATCTGCATCCGCATCGGCATCGGCATCAGCGTCTGCGTCAGCGTCAGCATCTGCATCCGCATCGGCATCGGCGTCTGCATCCGCGTCGGCATCAGCGTCTGCGTCGGCATCGGCATCGGCGTCTGCATCCGCGTCGGCATCGGCATCAGCGTCTGCGTCGGCATCGGCGTCTGCGTCGGCATCTGCGTCGGCATCAGCGTCTGCGTCTGCGTCTGCATCGGCGTCGGCGTCAGCATCTGCATCTGCATCCGCATCTGCGTCAGCGTCAGCGTCAGCATCTGCATCCGCATCCGCATCGGCATCTGCATCCGCGTCGGCATCAGCGTCTGCGTCGGCATCGGCATCGGCGTCGGCGTCAGCATCTGCATCCGCATCGGCATCGGCATCAGCGTCTGCGTCTGCGTCAGCGTCAGCGTCAGCGTCAGCATCTGCATCCGCATCGGCATCGGCGTCTGCATCCGCGTCGGCATCGGCATCAGCATCCGCGTCGGCATCAGCGTCGGCGTCAGCATCTGCATCCGCATCCGCATCCGCATCCGCATCGGCGTCTGCATCCGCGTCGGCATCAGCGTCTGCGTCGGCATCGGCATCGGCATCGGCATCTGCATCGGCATCAGCGTCGGCATCAGCGTCTGCATCCGCATCCGCATCCGCATCCGCATCCGCATCGGCATCTGCATCGGCATCAGCGTCGGCATCAGCGTCTGCATCCGCATCCGCATCCGCATCGGCGTCTGCATCCGCGTCGGCATCGGCATCAGCGTCTGCGTCGGCATCAGCGTCTGCGTCGGCGTCAGCATCTGCATCTGCATCCGCATCTGCGTCAGCGTCTGCATCTGCGTCCGCATCCGCATCCGCATCCGCATCCGCATCGGCATCTGCATCTGCATCCGCGTCGGCATCAGCGTCTGCGTCTGCGTCTGCGTCTGCATCGGCATCAGCATCTGCGTCGGCGTCGGCGTCAGCATCTGCGTCAGCATCAGCGTCTGCATCCGCGTCGGCGTCAGCATCGGCATCGGCATCAGCATCTGCGTCGGCATCGGCGTCTGCGTCCGCATCGGCGTCAGCATCTGCGTCTGCGTCCGCATCGGCGTCTGCATCCGCGTCGGCATCAGCGTCTGCGTCGGCATCGGCATCGGCATCTGCGTCAGCATCGGCATCAGCGTCTGCGTCTGCATCGGCATCCGCGTCGGCGTCGGCATCTGCGTCTGCATCGGCATCTGCGTCTGCATCGGCATCTGCGTCTGCATCGGCATCAGCATCTGCGTCGGCATCCGCGTCGGCATCTGCATCTGCATCTGCGTCGGCATCGGCGTCTGCATCAGCGTCTGCGTCTGCGTCAGCATCAGCATCAGCGTCGGCGTCAGCATCGGCATCGGCATCGGCATCGGCATCGGCATCGGCATCGGCATCGGCGTCTGCGTCGGCATCAGCGTCTGCGTCGGCATCAGCGTCTGCGTCTGCGTCTGCGTCTGCGTCGGCATCAGCGTCTGCGTCAGCGTCAGCATCGGCGTCTGCATCGGCATCAGCATCAGCATCGGCATCAGCGTCGGCGTCGGCATCAGCATCAGCATCAGCATCAGCATCAGCATCAGCATCTGCATCAGCATCTGCATCTGCATCTGCATCTGCATCAGCATCTGCATCAGCATCTGCATCTGCATCTGCATCTGCATCTGCGTCGGTATCATCCGAGCCCCCGCCGCCGCTGGCTACGGCGGCGATCAGGCCGGCGCCGCCGAGGAGGCCGAGCGCCGGGATGAGGACGCCGCCGCCGGTTTCGGCCGCCACGGAGGAACCGGGGACGAGTTCGCCCCAGTTCGCCACTTCATAAAATTGCGGGCCCGCGCCGGGGCGGGCGAGCCACATGCTGTGGTCGGGTTCCTGCAGCACCAGGTCGCTGGTGGCGCCGTCGGTGCCGGCGACGTAAAAATCGACGATGCGGATGGTTTCGCCCGAACGCAGGCGGACAAGAAGGTCGTCGCCCTGCCGCTCGAGATTAGCGACGTCGGCGCGGCTCAATTGCAGCCGGACGACGCTGGGGCTGTCCAGATCGATGGCGTCTAAAGAAACGGAACGGGATTCGGCAGTTGCTTTGTCGAAAACTTCCGCTGCCATGATATTCCTCCATCAATCGAACACAAATAACATCGTTCCCGAAATCTCTATTTAGAGATCGAGTAACATTGACCTTTCCGGCGCCAGATGTGGCGCCAGGCAATCGCGTAATATTATTTTCTATTTGATTGCATATCGGCACAAAAAATAAGCTGCAACAAAGACCCGCCCGCAGTTCCGTTTTCGGAATAGATTCCCGATATTGCTCGGGAAATCGGCGGCAAGCGACTGGCAACCGGGGCGGCGAAATGGAGCGGCGGCGGTGGCGGGCCGGGGACGATGGCCGCATTGGGGTGGTGAGCGGACGTTTGTTTAATCAAGCCCCTCCCCTTCAGGGGAGGTGCTAAAGACTGTGCGTCCGCTAACAGCCGGGAGCGGACATTCGCCCTAAAACCGGCATCCGCGTGGCAAGTTCACACAGCGAACGAGCGCCGCAGCAAAAACCCCGCCGGTGACGGCGGGGCAAGGTTGAGGGTTGAACGAAGAATGGCACCGCCTTCCGAGGGAGGGGGGATGAAAGACGGGGCCGCCGCCACCATGCGCACCGCGGCGGCAAATGGCCAGCGCCCGCCTGCGCCTATTTGCACCGAAAACGGAATGAACCGAGCCGCGATCCCTGCCCGCCGGGGCAGTCTTCATTGACTGGACCATATTATCCGATACAGCGGCCGGCGCGATACGGACCGGTGCCCGCGTGGATTCGGGTAGCCAGCGTCGATGCCGGGAGCTTCGACGATCTCCCATCGTCCCCATATGTGCAACCCGGCCGCTTGCGCAGCGCCCGGGTAACGCAGGCGAACATACGCTCTAAAGGCTGTCGACATTTCCCGAGAAGATCATTCAAGCATGTCGAGCAGCGGATTGATGCAGACGTTCATGCAGATCAGGCCGGCGCTGCACCGGTTCCTGATCGCGCGCGGGACGTCGGCGGCCGAGGCGGAGGATGTTTTGCAGGAAATCTCGCTGCGGCTGTCGACCGACGCGATCGGACCCGTCGCCGACCCCCGCGCCTATCTGTACAAAATGGCGTCGAACCAGTTCCAGCTCCATCGCCGCACCGAACAAAGGCGCACCCGCCGCGAGGAAGACTGGGTCGATTCCACCAGCGAGGAGATGCGCGAGATCGATCCCGGCGCCTCCGCCGAGCTGCAGCTGATCCAGCGCGAGCAGATTGCGATCCTGCGCGCGGCGCTCGACGGGCTTCCCGAACGGACGCGGTGGGTTTTCCTGCAATTCCGGGTCGAAGGCGAAGCGCAGAAACAGATCGCGGCGACGCTGGGGATCAGCGTCAGCGCGGTCGAGAAACATCTGACGCGCGCTTATGGGGCCATCGCGAGCACGAAGCTTTTATTGGATGGGGATCATGCGCTTCCGCGGCATCTCAGGCAGGCAAGGGGGCGTCATGAGCATTGAGATGCAAGACCCGATCATCGAGAACGCAATCGCATGGCACGTCCGGCTGCGCGATGGCGACGATGCGGCATGGGAGGCATTCGCCGACTGGATGGCGGCCGACCCGCGTCACGCCGCGGCCTATGACCGGGTCGAAGCGCTCGACGAGCGGATCGACCCGTTGCTCGCGGCGCTCGGCGAAGGACAGCCGGCGAACGACGTCGATCCCTTGCCTCTGCCCGCGCCCGCGCCGCGCCGCCGCTTCCTGCTGTGGACGGGCGGCGCGCTGGCCGCCTCGATCGCCGCGGTGCTGACGCTGACGCCGTCGTTCACCTCGCCGCGCTACGAAGTAGCGACCGCGGCGGGCGAACGCCGCCAGGTGCAGCTGGACGAAGGCACCGATATCGCGTTGAACGGCGCGACGAAGCTGCTTCTCGACCGCGACAATCCGCGCGCCGCGGCGCTGGTCGAGGGACAGGCGCTGTTCCGCGTCCGTCACGACGACGAGCGTCCGTTCGTCCTTGCGGTCGGCGAGGTGCGCATCGTCGACCTCGGCACCATATTCGACGTCACGCGCGAAAGGGACCAGATCCGCGTCGCCGTATCCGAGGGCAAGGTCGAATATCGCGCCGCGGGCAAGACCGTCGCGCTCGTCGCCGGTCAGTCGCTGGTCGCCACCAACGGCGGCGACGTTACCGTGTCCGACACCCCGGTCGAGGCGGTGGGTTCGTGGCAGAACCGGCGCTATCTGTATTCGGGCGCGCCGCTGTCGCGCGTTGCCGCCGACCTGTCGCGCGCGCAGGGGATCGCGATCCGCGTCGACCCGGCGCTGGCCGGCCGGCTGTTTTCGGGCAATGTGCAGATCGAGGGTTCGGGCGAAGCCGAATTACGCCGCCTGGCGATCGCGCTCGACGTCAAACTCGAACGGAGCGGGCAAGGCTGGGTGATGGGACCGTCACGAAGTGCGCCGAATTGAGAGATGGGCCGCCGCTACCGCGGTCGTGATCAGCCTGGGAAGTGCCGCCCCGCTGCGGGCACAAAGCTTCGACATCGCAGCCGGCCCGCTTGGCGACGTCGCGGGCAAGGTCGGCGCGCAATCGGGCGCGACGGTGACGGTGACCGATCCCGAGCTCGCCAGACGGCGTTCACCGGGCGTGCGCGGCCGCTTCCCGCTGCGCGAAGCGCTCCGCCGCGCGCTCGCCGGTACCGGGGCCGAGGCGCGTTTCCTGAACGGGCGGACGGTGCGCATCGTCCCGGCGCCGGTAAAGGCCGCGAAGCCGGTGAAGGCGCGGCCGCCCCGTCCGCCGAGCCGTCCCGCCACCCCGCCGCCGGTGATCGAGGCGACCGAAGATATCATCGTCACCGGGATCAAGGGACAGGGATCGCTCGACCATTATCCGGGATCGGTCAGCGTCGTCGAGATGGACGGCGGCTGGAGCACGCGCAACGGCACCGACGGCACGTCGGCGATCACGCGCCTCCTCCCCTCGCTTTCTGCGACCAACCTTGGGCGCGGGCGAGAAAAGGTCTTCATTCGCGGTGTCGCCGACAGCAGCTTCAACGGCCCGACCCAGTCGGCGACCGGGCAATATCTGGGTGATGTCCGGCTTACCTATAATGCCCCCGACCCCTCGCTGAACCTTTACGACATGCGGCGGGTCGAGGTGCTCGTCGGGCCGCAGGCGCCGCTGTATGGCGCAGGTTCGCTTGGCGGCATCATCCGCTTCGTTCCCAACACCCCCGACCTCGATCGCGCGGCGGGCGCGGCGTCGACGATGATCGAATATACGCAGGGCGGCGGGTTCGGCGGCGAAGGCAATGCGATGCTCAACCTGCCGATCGCCAAGGGGCGCTGGGGGGCGCGGATCACCCTCTCCGCCGGCGAGCGGGCGGGCTATATCGACGCGCCGGCGCATGGCGCGAACAATATCAATCCGACGCGCAGCGACGGCCACCGGATCGCGCTGCGCGGCGAAGCGATCGATGGCTGGACGCTCGACATCGGCCATGTCCGGCAACGCGTCGAAAGCGACGCGGGGCAATATAGGCTGCGCGAAGGCGGCGAGCCGATGCTCGATCAGCCGTTCCGCAGCGCCTACCAGCTTGCCTATCTGCGCGCCGAAAAGCCGATCGGCGACGCCGAACTGGTTTCGACGACCGCCGCGGTCCGCCACAATCTGCGAACCCGTTTCGAAGCCAGCGCATTGTTCGAAATTCCAAGCTGGTATGAGGAACGGAGCAAAATCTCCATCCTCTCGCACGAAAGCCGTATCTCGGGCGGCAGCCGCGACGCGCCCTGGGTGATCGGGGTCAGCGCGATCTACAGCCACAGCCTTGTTTCGCAAGCGATCGGCTTCACCGACGTGCCGCTGATCGAGGTCGCGTCGGTCGACAGCAATATCGACACCGCGCTTTATGGCCGGGTCACCCGGCCGCTGAGCCAGACCCTGTCGCTGACCGTCGGCGGGCGCCTGACCTATGCGCGGACCGAAAGCTTCGTCCGCGATCCCGTCGTCGACGATATCCCCGCATCCTATCGCGACGGCGCGCGCTTTTCGCGCACCGTCGCGCTCGATTGGCAACCGGGCGGCGCATTCTCCGCCTTCCTGCGCCATGACCAGGGTTTCCGGGCCGGCGGGCTGACCGCCTATCCGACGCTGATCGGCCTCGTCGCGCAAACCTATCGCCCCGATACGCTCGACATGTACGAACTCGGCATCCGCATCGGCCGGACCGACCGCAGCAAGCTGTCGTTCCGCGCCGCGCTGTTCCGCAACATCTGGCATAATATGCAGGCCGACCTGATCGACGTCTCCGGCCTCCCCTATACGGCGAATGTCGGCAATGGGCGGATCTTCGGTGTCGACGCCGAACTGCGCTGGCGCCCGACGGCCGCCTTCGTCCTGACCGCCGCGGCCTTCGTCAACAGCAGCCGCCTCGCCGCCAGCGAAGCCGTGCCGGCGGGCGATGGCCAGCCGCTTCCCAACGTCGCCGGGGCCGGCGGACGGCTGGCGGCCGACTGGCAACATGAACTGGGACCCGGGTTGACGATGAACGCCCGGGCGTCGGCGCGTTACGTCGGGCGGTCGCGGCTGGGCGTCGGGTCGGCGCTCGATATCCCGCAGGGCGGATATGCCGCGATCGACATCGGCGTCGGGCTCGATTTCGGCCGCGCGATCCTGTCGCTCAATCTCGACAATGCCGCGAACGCCAGGGGCAATACCTTTGCTTTCGGCAACCCCTTCTCGGTCGTTCGCCGCGACCAGACGACGCCGCTGCGGCCGCGCACCTTGCGGCTGGGGATCGACCTGACCTTCTGACGATCGGGCGTTTCCGCGCGCCGCCGCGCGGCGAATTTGCGTAAAATCCGGCGCTTTCGAAATTTCTGGTGGGGGTTGCCGCGACCGGCGGTGTCCTATGCGTGAAAGACGGCGTGCCGGATCAACCGGCGCGCGTCGTTCAGGCGGGTTCATCTGCAAGGCCAGGGCCGGGGATGGGCCGCTTTACTGGATCATGTCTACGGAGGACATATGACGAATAAATGGATTCTCGCCCCGGTGCTCGCGCTCGCGGTCGCCGGCTGCGCAAGCAACGCCGACCGGCGCGCCGCGGTGCGCGGGGCGCTCATCGGCGCCGCGGGCGGCGCAGCGGTCAGCGCGATCACCGGCGGCGACCTTGCCGAAGGCGCGGCGATCGGCGCTGCGGGCGGCGCCGCGATCGGCGTCATCACGCAGGATGGCCGCAAGCGCGAAGTCTACCGCGACCGCAACGGCGGCCGCTACTGGGTCGACGACCGCGGCCGCCGCCGCTCGGTCCGCAACTGATCTCCCCTCCCCAAATATGGTGCGCACGCTATGCGCGGCCACCGGTAATTCCAATGATGGAGTATATATATAATGCGTAAGATGATCACATCCCTGCTGCTCGCCGCGTCGGCGACGGCGTTTGCCACCCCCGCCATGGCACAGGACGCACCGAGCGGCCTGCGCGTCGGGGTGATCGGCGGGCTCGACATCATCCGCCCGGGCAGCACCGAGGATTCGGACGTCGATGGCGACGATCAGAGCACCGAAGGCTTCCTCTATGGCGTCGATGCCGGTTACGACCTCGCGCTCGGCCGCATCGTCGTCGGTGTCGAGGGCGAATGGAGCAATTCGACCGGCAAGACCAAGTCCGATCGCAATGATCCGAACTTCTTCGGCTATGGCAAGGTCGCGCCGGGCCGCGACCTCTATGTCGGCGCGCGCGTCGGCTTCGCGGCGGGCGCCGGGACCCTGATCTATGCCAAGGGCGGCTACACCAACGCGCATCTCAACGTGCTGACCTCGAACGGCGATATCGACCGCAAGGAAAAATTCCGCCTCGACGGCTGGCGCCTGGGTGCCGGCGTCGAACATGCGATCGGCAGCAACAGCTATGCGAAGGTCGAATATCGCTATTCGAACTACACCGACGCCGATTTCGAATTCCGCGACGGCGGCACGACCAACCGGTTCGAGGTCGATACCGACCGGCACCAGATCGTCGCCGGCGTCGGCTTCCGTTTCTAAGCGGTCGCGGCGCGGCGGGACGACACCTCCCGCCGCGCCGGGCTCTTCCCTGTCAGGAACGCCCTTATGAAAAGAATTGCCACGATTGCGCTGTGTCTGGCGGCGATGCTGCCCGCCGCAGCGGCGCAGGCGCGCGATCATCGCGACGACCGGCGCTGGGATTCGCGCGATCATCGGTCCGATCGCCATGACCGGGACCGCGACCACCGCGATCGTTACGACCGCGACCGCCATGATCGCGATCGTTACGACGGCCGGCGCCATGCCCGGCAGGTCGAATGGCGCAAATGGCGCCGCGGCGATCGCTTCGACCGCCGCTATGCGCGCGACTATCAGACGATCGACTATCGCCGCTATCGCGGCTTGCGGCCGCCGCCGCGCGGCTATCATTATGTCCGTTCGGGGAACGACGCCGTCCTGATCGCGATTACATCGGGGATCGTCGCCGCGGTGGTCGCCAACGCGATCCGCTGATCGGTGCGGCACAGCCGGGACCTGGCGTACCCCCCCTCCCTCCCCGCCTCGTTCCGGAACCGCCCGCCCCGATGGCCTGCGGAGCTCCGCGCCCTGAGCGCCCGGCTCCGCAGGCCTTTTCATGGCTGAATCGCCAGCAGCGCCCCATCAAAACTAAGCCAGAGACCCAGAAAAAATGGCTGTTTTCTGCGGATAATGGCGACCCAAAGGCCTAGGCAAGCCAACGAAGATCATATACGAAATCGCCATCGAGGAGGAGGATGGCGTGAACCGTCGGGAATATCTTCTAGCCGCAGCATCCGCCTTTGCCGTGGCATCCACCGCCGAAGCGCAAGCGGCGCTGGCAAAAGCAGGCGACGGCACCGCCGGACCGCCCGAACCCGAATTTTCCCCGCAGGTCCGGTACGGGATCAAAATCCCGATGCGCGACGGCGTGGAGCTCAGCGCGACGCTCTATCTGCCGCGGGGGCTGCAGGCGGCGCGGCCGACCATCTTCTCGCTCACACCCTATACCGCCGACGGCTATCATCCCGAGGGCGTGTCATTCTCGGCGAACGGCTATCCCTATCTGTCGGTCGACATGCGCGGCCGCGGCGAGTCCGGGGGCGAGTTCAGCCCCTTCGTCACCGACCCCGGCGACGGGCGCGACATCGTCGACTGGATCGCCAAACAGCCCTTCTGCAACGGCAAGGTCGGCATGTGCGGCCTGTCCTATGTCGGCTATACGCAATGGGGGACCGTGCGCGGCGATCCCGCCGGCCTGGCGACGATCGTGCCGTCGGCGCCCGCCTATATCGGGTTCGATTTCCCGATCCGTTACAATATCTTCTTCAACTTCGCAGCGACCTGGCTGACCCGCGTGTGGGGCAATACCGGGCGCATCATCGCCTATCAGGACGGCGAATATTGGTCGAAGGAGTTTCTGCGCTTTCTGGAATCGGGCCTGCCCTTCCGCAAGCTGACCCAATATTTCGGGCTCGATTCCAAACCGTTCGACGAATGGATGGAGCATCCGCACCAGGATGAATATTGGGATCAGGCCAATCCGACCCCCGAACAATTCGCCAAGCTGACCATTCCCGTGCTGTCGCTGTGCGGCGCCTATGACGGCGACCAGCTCGGCACGCTCGAATTCCATCGCCAGCATCTGCAACAGGCCGGGGCGAAGGCGCAGCATTATCTGGTGATCGGCCCGTGGGGCCATCTGGAGGTCCGCAAGCCCAAGGCCGAATTTTTCGGGATCAAGGTCGGCCCCGACAGCGTCATCGACATGCCGAAGCTGCACCGCGAATGGTTCGCCTTCGCGATGGAGGGGGGGCCGAAGCCCGAGTTCCTTCAGAAGAAGGTCACCTACTACGTCATGGTGGCCGACGAATGGCGCTACGCCGACACGCTCGAGGGCGTCACGGCGCGCCACGAGACGCTGCATCTGCAGTCATCGGGCAATGCCGACAGCGTCTATCGGTCGGGAACAATGGGCCCCAAGCCAGCACGCAAGGCCGAGCCCGATCATTATGTCTACGATCCCCGCGACCTCAGCGTCCCGAAACTCGAAGCGACGCTGACCCAGTCGCATCTGCTCGACCAGACGATGGTGCTGGCACGGGCGGGCGGCAAGCTCATCTATCACAGCGACCCGTTCGAACAGGATACCGAGGTCAGCGGCTTCTTCAAATTCGCCGCCTGGATCGCGATCGACCAGCCCGACACCGACTTCCTCGTTCAAATCTATGACATCGGTCCCGACGGATCGAGCATGTTCCTGACCGAACAGCATATGCGCGCACGCTATCGCGAAGGGCTGCGCACCGAAAAGCTGATCGATACCAAGGCGCCGCTGCGTTACGACTTCGACCGCTTCTTTTTCGTCTCGCGGCTGATCCGCAAGGATCACCGGCTGCGGCTGGTGCTCCGCGCCAACGAAGGGCTTGGCTGGCAGAAAAATTACAACAGCGGCAAGCCGGTGGCGGACGAAACGATGGCCGATGCGCGGACCGTCACCGTCAGCCTCTATCACGACGCCGCGCACCCCAGCGCGCTGACGATCCCGATCGGGCAGCCGAATAGCTGACGGTGCCGGCCGGGGGTCGGGATCATCTGCAAAGGCCGTCGTCGCCCCCTCAAAAACCATCGTCACCCCGGACTTGATCCGGGGTCCCGCTTTTTCCAATCGTTTGAGCATGATCAGTCGAATGGGGCACGCCCCCCTCATTCTCGTCATCCCGGCGAAGGCCGGGATCTCACCGTAGCGTTCTCCATGCAAAGTCGAGATCCCGGCCTTCGCCGGGATGACGATTCGGGGGCAGAAGGCCATGTTCTAGCGGGACCCCGGATCAAGTCCGGGGTGACGATAAGGGCGGTCGCACTATGCTTGCCAAATCGGGCACACCCTAGCCGCGAAGGCGTACCTTCGCAGTCACCGACAGCCCGGGGCGCAGCCTTTGCAGCGCCGCCTGCCCGGGGTCGAGGCGGATCCGCACCCCGACGCGCTGGACGATCTTGGTAAAATTGCCCGATCCCGGTTCGAACGGCAGCAAGGTAAACTCGCTGCCCGACCCCGGCGCGAGGCTTTCGACCGTCCCGTGCAGCGTCTGCCCCAGCGCGTCGACATAGACGTCGGCATTTTGCCCCGGGCGCATCTCGCGCGTCTGCGTTTCCTTGAAATTGGCGACGACATAGATCGCCTTCACCGGCACCACCGACAGCAGCCGCGATCCCGGCTGGACATAGTCGCCGACCTGGATGCGGCGGTTGCCGACGACCCCGTCGATCGGCGCGGCGACGAGCGTGTGGCCGCGGTCGAGCCTGGCGAGCGCGAGCGCGGCGCGCGCCTTTGCCGCTTCGGCCTCGGCCGCCTGCACCTGCGCCGACAGGATCGGCCCCTTGGCGCGCGTCACCGCCGCCGCTTCGACGCTGGCGCCAAGGTCGGCGCGCGAGCGCTGCGCCGCCGACGCCGCGCCGACCGCGGTCGCCGATACTTGTTCGGCATCGCGCCTGGTCACGAAACCGTCGGCAAGCAGCGCATTATAGCGGCGCCGGTCCGCGGTGGCGCGCGAATATTCGGCGTCGGCGGCGGCGATCTGCGTGTTCACCGAGCGGATCTGCGCCGCCGCGAGCTTTTGTTCGGCGCCCAGCGAGGCGAGCGTCGCGCGGGCGGTTGCGACCTGCGCATCGGCATCGGCCACGGCGGCCTCGGCCGCCAGCAGCCGCGTATCATAATCGCGGACATCGATGCGAACCAGCGGATCGCCCGCCCGCACCGCCTGATTGTCGCGCACCAGCACCGCGGTCACGAGCCCGCCGACGCGCGGCGCGACCTCGCTCGCGTCGGCCTGCAGATAGGCGTTGTCGGTCGATTCCGCGGTGCGCGGCGAAGTGAGCCACCAGATGCCGAGCATCGCGACGGCGAGCGTGATCAGCCCGACCTGCCACGCCTTTTTCGGTATCGCGACGCCGCGGCGCACCGGCGCCTCGACCTCGATCGTCACCGGCGCGTTCACGGGTTGATCACCAGCAAGGTCGAGGTCGCGGTGGCGAGCAGCCGCCCCGCCTCGTCGGTCAGGCTCGCCTCGGTATAGGCGACGCGGCGGCCGATCGAGATCACCCGCCCTTCGGCGCGCACCTTGCCGGTCTTTCCGGTCATCGCCTTGAGGTAGGAGGTCTTGAGTTCGAGCGTCGTCATCGCCTGATCGTCGGCGAGCTTGGTCACCACCGCGATGCCGCAGGCGGAATCGAGCAAGGTCGCGGCATAGCCGCCGTGCACCGTGCCCATCGGATTATAATGTTCGGGGCCCGGAACCCCCTCGAACGCCGCCCAGCCGTCGCCGGCATCGACAAGCTGAAAGCCCAGCGTCTCACCGATCGGCGGGCGCCCCCCGGATGCGATCAGCCCCTGTATCTTGGCGAGCGTCATTGCGCCGTCTCCAGTCCATAGCGCCGGGCGATGCTGGCGTGCGTGTCGGCGAGCATCGCGTCGGACAGCGCCGGATCGCCGACCGCGCGCGCCAGCGCGACGCCGCCGACGAGTTGCGCCAGCAAGGCATGCGCCTCGGCCCCCGGATCGGGATAACCGAGCTTCGCCAGCGGCGCCGCGAGCCGGCCGGCGATTCCTTCGACCCCCGCGCCGAAGCGGTCGCGCGTCGCGGGCTGCGCGCGCGCGAAATCCCCCGACAGCGTCGGCAGCGGGCACCCCCGGTCGCGGCTGTCGCGATGCGCGGGCGAGAGGTAGAAATCGACATAGGTGCGCAGCACCGCGCGCGGATCGCCCTTCGCATCGATTTTTTCGGTGCGCGCGCGGGCGTCGGCGAACATCGTCCCGATCGCTTCCTTCACCAGCGCGTCCTTCGAGGGGAAATGGGCGTAGAAACCGCCGTGGGTCAGCCCGGCGCGCGCCATGATGCCCGCGACCGCGACATTGTCGGGCCCCTTGGCACGGATCTCCTTCGCCGCCTCTTTCAGCACCCGTTCGCGTGTCTCGGCCTTGTGGTCACTTGCATAGCGCACTTGCGTCTCCTTTTATATGACGCATATAATATAAAGACGACAGGACACAAGACCCATGGCCTCCATTCCGCTTTCTCCCGGCGCCAGCGCCGCCCCCGCCTCGCCCGCCTCACCCGACGACGGCGCGCCGTTCGACCCGGCGGCGATGCCCGATGCCCGGAAATATCTGATCTTTGCGGTGATGGCGTTCGGCCAGTTCATGGCGCTGATCGATATCCAGATCGTCGCCGCATCGCTGAACGAGGTGCAGGCGGGGCTCAGCGCCGGCCCCGACGAGATCAGCTGGGTGCAGACCGCCTATCTGATGGCCGAGCTGGTGATGATCCCCTTTTCGGCCTTCCTTGCGCAGGCGCTGTCGACGCGCTGGCTGTTCGCGGCGTCGGCGGCGCTGTTCACGATCGCGAGCATATTCTGCGGGCTCGCGTGGAGCATCGAATCGATGATTCTGTTCCGCGCCGTGCAGGGTTTCGTCGGCGGCGCGATGATCCCCACCGTGTTCGCGACCGGCTATATGCTGTTCGAGGGCAAGCAGCGCGCGATGATCCCCGCCATCCTCGGCATGGTGTCGGTGCTCGCGCCGACATTGGGCCCGACGGTCGGCGGCTGGATCACCGATGCGATGGGCTGGCGCTGGGTCTTTTTCATCAACGTCTTGCCCGGCGCGATAGTGACGTTCGCGGTCCTCGCGCTGGTGCGGATCGACCGGCCGAACCTGCCGATGCTGCGGCGCATCGACTGGGTGCATCTGGCGTCGATGGCGGTGTTCCTCGCCGGGCTCGAATTCGTGCTCGAGGAAGGGCCGAAGCACGACTGGTTCAGCGAGCCCGAAATCGCAATCGGCGCCTGGCTGTCGTTCGTCGCCTTCGGGCTGTTCCTCGAACGCTCGTTTCGATCGGAGGGACCGATCGTCAAGCTGACGCCGTTCCGCAAACCGACCTTTGTCTTTGCCTGCGTGTTCAACCTGGTGATCGGCTTCGGCCTTTATGCCAGCACCTATCTGGTGCCGATCTTCCTTGGCCGGGTGCAGGGTTATAATGCCGCCGAAATCGGCACGACGGTGTTCGTCTCGGGCCTCGCGCAGCTCTTGGGGGTGCCGATCGCCGCAGCGCTGTCGCAAAAGGTCGACCAGCGCATCGTCATCACCTTCGGGCTCAGCCTGTTCGCGGTCGGCCTGTGGATGTTCAGCTTCATGACCCCCGAATGGGGCTTTGCCGCCTTGTTCTGGCCGCAGGTCGTGCGTAGTTTCGCGATCATGCTGTGCATCGTGCCGTCGGTCGGGCTGGCGCTGGGCAATTTCGAGGGACCCGAATTGCGTTACGCCTCGGGGCTGTTCAACCTGATGCGCAACCTCGGCGGCGCGATCGGCATCGCGCTCGTCAACACCTGGCTCGGCGACAACCTGCGCCTCCATATGCTGCGGTTGTCGGAAGCGCTCGGCCGCTCGGCCGACGCCGCGAACGAGGCGGCGGCGGGGCTGGCGCAGCATATCGGGCGCACCGTGTCCGACCCCGCGCTGGCGCAGCAGATGGCGGAGGGCATGCTGGGCCGGATCGTCGGGCGCGAAGCGCTGACGCTGGCGTTCGACGATGTGTTCCGCCTGATGGCCTATCTGTTCCTGGCGGCGCTGGTCATGGTGCCTTTCTGCAAGCCGCCGCCGATCGGCGGGCCGGCGCCGGCGGACGCGCATTGATCCAAAAACAAGGACCCGCCCCCAGGCCCATGTCCCCGGGGGCGGGCCCGCGACCCGTCGTCTTGTGCGGCGCCGCTGCCCCCGCGGCATGATGCGCGGGCAGCGGCGGCCGAAGATCAGGCGAGGTCGAAACGGTCGGCGTTCATCACCTTGGTCCAGGCCTTGACGAAGTCGCGCGCGAACTTCTCCTCATGGCCCTTCTCGGCATAGACTTCGGCGGTCGCGCGCAATTGCGAGTTCGAACCGAAGATCAGGTCGGTGCGCGTGGCGCGCCAGCGCTCGGTGCGCCCGCCGCGGTCGTAACCGATGAACTCCTCGTCGGCGCTGGTGTCGACGACTTCCCAGAGGGTGTCCATGTCGAGCAGGTTGACGAAGAAATCATTGGTCAGCTGGCCGACACGGGTTGTGAACACGCCATGCTTGCTGCCGCCCGCGTTCGCGCCAAGGACGCGAAGGCCGCCGACGAGCACGGTCAGTTCGGGCACCGACAGGCCGAGCAGCGAGGCGCGGTCGAGCATCAGTTCCTCGGTCCGCACGCTATGCTTGGTGGCGAGATAGTTGCGGAAGGCGTCGGCCTTCGGCTCCATCACATCGAAGCTGTCGGCGTCGGTTCCTTCCGCCGTCGCATCGCCGCGGCCGCCGGTGAAGGGCACGGTGACGTTGAAGCCCGCATCCTTCGCCGCCTTTTCGACCGCCGCCGAACCGGCAAGGACGATCGCATCGGCGAGCGACAGATTGCCGCGCAGTTCGTTGATCTTGCCGAGCACTTTCGACAGCTCGGCCGGATCATTGACCGCCCAGCCCTTTTGCGGCGCCAGCGCGACGCGCGCACCATTGGCGCCGCCGCGGAAGTCCGACTTGCGGAAGGTCGAGGCCGAGGCCCAGGCCGCCTTGACCAATTCGCCGACGCTGAGCCCCGAGGCGAGGATCGCGCTCTTGAACGATGCGACATCGCCGTCGGAGGGCTTCGAACCGGCCGGAACCGGATCCTGCCAGATCAGGTCTTCGGCGGGCACTTCGGGACCGAGGTAGCGGACCTTGGGCCCCATGTCGCGGTGGCACAGCTTGAACCAGGCGCGCGCGAAGGCATCCTTGAACGCTTCATGGTCATTCCGGAACTTCTCCGAAATCTTGCGGAACTCGGGATCGACCTTCAGCGCCATGTCGGCGGTGGTCATCATCGTCGGCACCTTCTTGCCCGGATTATGGGCATCGGGGGCCATGTCCTCTTCTTTCTGGTTCACCGGCTGCCACTGCTGCGCACCCGCGGGCGATTTCACCAGTTCATAGTCATAGTCGAGGAGCAGGCGGAAGAAATTCTCCGACCATTCGGTGGGGGTGTTGACCCACGCGCCTTCGAGCCCGCTGGTGATCGCATGCGCGCCGACGCCGGTCTCGAACGTACTGGTCCAGCCGAGCCCCTGCAGCGCTATGTCGGCGCCTTCGGGGGATTCGCCGACCAGGCTGGCGTCGCCTGCGCCATGCGCCTTGCCAAAGGTGTGGCCGCCGGCGGTCAGCGCCACCGTTTCCTCATGGCTCATCGCCATGCGTTCGAAGGTCACCTTGATGTCGCGCGCCGACAGCAGCGGGTCGGGATTGCCGCCCGGACCTTCGGGATTGACGTAGATCAGCCCCATCTGGATCGCCGCGAGCGGGTTTTCGAGGTCGAGTTGCTTTTCGACGTCGATGCGCGTCTGGACGCCTTCGCTGACCCACAGATCCTCGGCGCCCCAGTAAATGTCGCGCTCGGCCTCATAGACGTCCTTGCGGCCGCCGCCGAAGCCAAACACCGGACCGCCCATCGATTCGATCGCGACATTGCCGGTCAGGATGAACAGGTCGGCCCAGCTGATCTTGCTGCCGTATTTCTGCTTGATCGGCCACAGCAGGCGCCGCGCCTTGTCGAGGTTGCCATTGTCGGGCCAGCTGTTGAGCGGGGCGAAGCGCTGCTGCCCGCTATTGGCGCCGCCGCGGCCATCGGCGGTACGATAGGTGCCGGCGGCGTGCCACGCCATGCGGATGAAGAAGGGGCCATAATGGCCATAGTCGGCCGGCCACCACGACTTGCTGTCGGTCATCAGCGCCGTGATGTCGGCCTTGAGCGCGGCATAATCGATCGACTTGAACGCCGCGGCATAGTCGAAATCCTCACCCATCGGATCGGGCGAAACACCGCCCTGATGCAGGATTTCGAGCGGCAGCGCATCGGGCCACCAGTCCTTGTTCGTGCGCCCGAGCAGGCCGCGAAACCGGTCTTTGCCGACCGGACAGCCTTTTGCAGGATCGATGGGGGTGGGGTCGTTCATGCAGTCTCTCCTCATTTTGCTTTATGATGATGTGACGCGGCCGGGTTACGGGCGCGTGACGCGGGCGGCAGGCAAGCCACCCGGAGGCCGTTCGGGGTTGGCAAGTGTCGAGTCGATGCCACCATCCTTTCGCACTAACCCGGGGAGGATAGGCCGCCCCTCGCCATCGACCTAACCGAATAAGCTGAATATAGTCATCGACTGGTCCGATTATTAACGCGGGCGCGCCGGCAGCGCCGCGACGTCTATCGCGGATCTGCCACGGCCCGGCGAAAGGCCGGAACATCGAACAAGTCCGGCGGGTTGCCCGGGAGCCGCACCAACATATTTCGGCGGCAAAAGGAGATGCAAAGTGGCTAACAACCCCAACCAGCAGAACCAGAAAAACCCGCAGGCGGATCGCGATGAAGAGCAGCGCCGCCAGCAACAGCAGCAGGGTGGCCAGAACCGCCAGCCGGGCAGCGAACAGCGTCCCGATCAGGGCCGCCAGAACCCGCAGCAGCGCTGATACAGGCGCTGCATGAGAAAGGGCCGCCCTTGCGGGCGGCCCTTTTCTTTTGACGATGACGGGAATGACCGCCACCGCCATATCCGCACCGACGCCCCGGCTTTCGCCGGGGCACCGCTTCAGAAGCTGAACTTCACCGTCCCGCCCCAGGTCCGCGGATCGCCGACCGTGCCGGCGATCAGGCCGGTGTTGCCGGGCGCCACCTGCAGCAGTTCGACATAGTTCACGTCGAAGGCATTGCGGACCCAGCCGAAGACGTCGAAGCCTTCGGCGCGGAAACCGACGCGGAAGTTGGTCAGCGCATAGCCCTTGACGTTGGTATAGATCGACGGCGAGGCGTTCGAATTCCAGTTCGACCGGTAATTGCCGTCGACGCCCAGATAGACCTGCCCTTCCTTCGCCAGCAGCGTGACCGGGACATTGGTCTCGGCGCCATAGGAGAAGGCCCATTTCGACACGCCGGGCAGGCGCTGGCCCGAAATATCGCATTGCCGCGGGCTGGCGGTGTTCGGAATGCCCGCATTCGAATAATCAGCGGGCTGATCTTTCGGCTGAAGCGTACCGCCCGACAGTTCGGGCGGGCACGGGGCATTGACGAACTTCTTGTATTTTGCGTCGGTGTAAGCGCCGTTCGCATAGGCGGTGAACCGGTCGCTCGCGACGATTTTGAGATCCGCCTCGATACCCTGCGACCGGACCTTTTCCGCATTGGCGAGATAACCGCGCACCGTGCCGAACTGGCCGCCGTTTACCGTCGCCTGGAAATTCTTGATCTCGGTGCGGAACGCCGACAGGTTGAAGGTCGCCCGGCGGTCGAAGAACTGGGTCTTCAGCCCCACTTCGAAATGGTTGATCGATTCAGGCTTTACCGTGCTGGCGTCATAATTGACCGTGTTGTCGGCGTTGAGCGGCAGGCCATTCTGGTTGATGCCGAGCGTCTTGAAGCTCTTGGCATAGGTCGCATAAGCCAGGATATCCGGCGCGACCTTGTAGTTCACGTTGAAGTCGTAGGTGAAGTTCCAGGCGCTGTCCGAAGGCGCGCTGACCTGCGGCTGATAGACGCCGCACTGCGCGGCAAGCACGGCGGGAAGGGTGGTGTTCGGTGCCGGGGTGCAATTGATGACCTGGCCATCGCCATTGGTCACGACACGCTGATAAAAACCCGATTTCTTGTCATAGTTGACACGCACACCCGGCTGGATGGTCAGCGCGTCGGTCACCTTCCAGCTCAGCTGGCCGAACAGCGCCGCGCTGGTGCTCTTGAGGTATTGCGTGTTGGTGGCGGTCAGGCCTTCGAGGACGCCGGGATCGTTGGCGAGCGCGCCGGTCAGGCTCCATTTGCTGGCGTCGGCGCCCTGCTGCTCGGTGCCCTGGGTATCGATCCGCTGTTTGAAACCGAACAGGCCGACGACGAAGTCGAGCTTGTCGCTTTCGTAATTGTAGCGGAATTCCTGGCTATACTGATCCTGCTGCGACGGATTCTGCGATTTCGAAACGATCGAGAGACCGGTGAAGTCGCGGTCATTCTCGGGCTTCCAGTCCCAGAAGCGCCAGGCAGTGATCGAGGTAAAGGTACCGGGACCGACATCCCAGTTCACGCGCGCCGAAACGCCGCCGATCTTGTTCCCGGCGTTGAGGCTGGCGTCGAGGTCGGTCAGCCGGTCATAGGGATTGGTGCTCGGCACCGCGTAATTGCGGCCGGGGTTGGCGGCGTTGACCGCCGCGACCAGCGCATCATATTGACGGCCGGGCGCGCGCTGGGTCTTGCCGACGCGGACATAGGTGGTGCCATAGCCTTCGGGATTTTGCCGGCTGTAATCGCCCGACAGGGTGATGCTGAGATCTTCATTGGGTTTGAACAAAAGCTGGCCGCGCAGCCCCAGATTATCCTGTTCGTTGATCCAGCGGTCGCTGACCGTGTTGTAGAGCGTGCCGCGCCGGCTGGTCGCGGCGATCGCGATGCGCGCGGCGATCTTGTCAGTGAGCGGGCCGGAGATCGCCGCCTTGGCCTGACGGTAATTGAGGTTGCCGACGCTGACTTCGGCGCGGCCCTCGAAATCGAAGGTCGGTTGGTTGGTCGTGATGTTGATCGCGCCCGCGGTCGTGTTCTTACCGTACAGCGTGCCCTGCGGACCGCGCAGGACTTCGACCTGATCGACATCGAGGAAGTCGAAGGTCGCGGCGGCGACGCGCGAATTATAGACGTCGTCAACATAGATGCCGACGCCCTGTTCGAAGCCGTCGCTGGTGAGGCCGAAGGGCACGCCAAGGCCGCGAATGTTGACCGAGGTGTTGCGCGGATTCGACGTATAGACCTGCAAGGTCGGCGCGAGCTGCTGGAGCTTCACGACGTTGAAATTGCCGGTGGCCTCGATCGAATCGCCCCTGATGACCGAGATGGCGACCGGCACTTCCTGTGCGGTTTCCTGGCGGCGGCGGGCGGTGACGATGATCACGTCACCGCGGCTGACGTCATCGTCGACCTGCGCGGCGGCGTCGGCCGTTCCGGCGGCGGTCACGGCGACGGCGCCGTCCCCGGCATTGTCTGCGGTCTCTTCAGCCGCGGCTGGCGTGGCGCCGAACGCGAGCAGCAGCGATAGCGTCAGCGAAGACACGTGCGCGCGGCGACGGATTGACGGATATTTTGCGGTCATGGTGATTTCCCCTGTTTTTTAATGTTGCGCGAAAATCGCCCCATCCGGCGGTCCGGTCTGCGACGTGAAATGAAGCAAGAGGCCCGTTCGAGAGCCGGTAAGTCAGTTGGGATAGCGGTGCCGTTCGGTCACATCGACCTGCACCAGGCGGCCTTCGTGGACGGTCAGCTGGATCGCACCAAAGCGCAGCTTTTCCAGCGCATCGAGCACGGTCTGCACCGCGCGCGGCGTGGCTTCGCGCTCGCTTTCCGCTTCGGTTTTCGGATGGGTCATCTTGTCCTTCCCTTCGTTTTTGAGTCGGCGCGCAACCTATATCAAGTTTTTTAGTAGACAATGATTGATTTGCTTTCTGCGCCGAAAGGTTGGGTTGGAGCGCCAAGCCGAGTCCGCCGTATGGCGGGGGAAGGCCTCGATAACAGCGGGGATTGCGCGCGAGTCCCAGTGCTGGCAAAGGCACTTTCAATGAGCAAAATTAACGATCTGATGGCGCGCGGAACCGAGCTTCTCGGCAGCGACTTCGCCATCCTGTGCGGCGCGATGAGCTGGGTTTCCGAACGCAGCCTCGTCAGCGCGATCAGCAACGCCGGCGGTTTCGGGGTCATCGCGTGCGGGGCGATGACGCCCGAGCTTCTCGACGCCGAGATTGCAGCGACCAAAGCGCTGGCGACGCGCAATTTCGGGGTCAATCTGATCACGATGCACCCGCAATTGTTCGACCTGATCGACGTGTGCGCGAAGCATGGTGTCGGCCATGTCGTGCTCGCGGGCGGACTGCCACCCAAGGGCAGCCTCGAGGCGATCAAGGCGTCGGGTGCAAAGGTCATCTGCTTCGCGCCGACGCTCGCGCTCGCCAAAAAACTCGTGCGGTCGGGCGTCGACGCGCTGATAATCGAGGGCATGGAGGCCGGCGGCCATATCGGCCCGGTGTCGACCAGCGTGCTGGCGCAGGAAATCCTGCCCTCGCTCGCGGAGGACGTCCCGATCTTCGTCGCCGGCGGCATCGGCCGCGGCGAAGCGATCGCCGCCTATCTGGAAATGGGCGCTTCGGGCGTCCAGCTTGGCACCCGCTTCGTCTGCGCGACCGAAAGCATCGCGCACCCCAATTTCAAGAAAGCCTTCCTGCGCGCCTCCGCACGCGAAGCGATTGCAAGCGTACAGATCGACCCGCGCCTGCCCGTCATTCCCGTGCGCGCGCTCAAAAATGCGGGGACCGAAGCGTTCACCGTCAAGCAGCGCGAAGTGGCGGGCCGCCTTGATCGCGGCGAGGTCGACATGATGGAGGCCCAGCTCGAGATCGAACATTATTGGGCCGGTGCGCTGCGCCGCGCGGTGATCGACGGCGACGTCGAAAACGGCTCGTTAATGGCAGGGCAATCTGTGGGTATGGTAACCCAGGAAGAAAGCGTTGCCGATATTATCGCAGCTTTGGTGCAACAGGCCGAGGCGGCCTTGCACGCTCGGGGTTGACGCCGCATGCTGTTGCGGCTGGGGAGAGTATCATGAATTTGTCGCGTAAGATCATCATGGCGGGGCTTTTGGCGGGTGTCGCCGGCTGTACGAAGCCGCCCCCCCCCCCGCCGCCCCCGCCGCCGCCGCCACCGGTCGTCATTATCGTGCCGCCGCGTCCGATGCCCCCGGGCAGCGCCGCGCTCACCCAGATCCTGCCCGGGCGCGGGATCGACGGCCGCTTCGTCACCGCGAACAGCAATATGACCGGCGACCGCGCCTTCTGGCAGATGAAGATCGCGCTCAACGTCGCCGCGATCGGCTGCCGCGGGCTTGAGGAAGCGACGCTGGTTTCGTCGTACAACAACATCATCAAAGCGCATGCGAAGGTGATCAAATCGACCGAAAAGGCGGTGATCACCCAGCTCGGCAAGGAAAATGGCAACAACGGCATTGCCCCGCGCGACCGCCTGTCGACGCAGTTGTTCAACTATTTCGCCCAGCCGCCGGCACAGCGCCAATTCTGCGTGCGCGCGAACGAGATCGCGCAGATCGTGTCGTCGACCCCGACCGCGCAGGTCGTCGAACAGGCCCCCGCGCATCTCGCCCGGCTCGACCAGCCCTTTCTCGATTTCTATGAAGCCTATGCGAAATATCAGGCCGATGTCGTCGCATGGGACGCCAAATATGCGCCGCCGCCGCCGATCACGAGCGCCCCGGCGCCGCTGACCACGACGGTCCCGGTCGACACGTCGGTCACCGTCGGCCCGCCCGCCACCCCGCCGACCAGCGGCTAGGGCCCGACGCCCCGCGCCGGCGCAAGGCACCGCATACGAAAATTGCGTGCGGCCTTGGCGTTCACCCCCTGCTTCTGTTAGCAGGGGGTCAATGACCAATGCCCCACCCCCGCCCTCCACCGCCGCCCAGTCAGCGCGCACGATCCTGACCCGGCTGCACGAAGTGATGGCGGCGCGCACCAATGCGCAGAGCAAGCTCAACCAGGTCGTCGGTATCATCGGCGAATGCCTCGATAGCGAGGTCTGTTCGATCTATCTGCTGCGCGACGGTTCGCTCGAACTCTATGCGACGCGCGGGCTGAAGCAGGAGGCGGTGCACGTCACCCGGCTGGCGCTCGGCGAAGGGCTCGTCGGCACGATCGCCGACCAGATCGAAACGCTGAACCTCGACGAAGCGGCGGCGCATCCCGACTTTTCCTATCGTCCCGAAACGGGCGAAGAATTGTTCCACAGCTTTGCCGGCGTGCCGATCATCCGCCGCGAGCGCGCGGTCGGTGTGTTGTCGGTCCAGCATAGCGACCCGCGCCGTTACGCCGATATCGAGATCGAAACGCTGCAGACCGTCGCGATGGTGCTGTCCGAACTCATCGCCAACGCCGATCTGGTCGACACCGCGGCGCGGATCGACGCGGCGGCGACCGATCAGTCGGCGCAGCGGCTGAGCGGCCAGAAACTGGTCGACGGCATGGGCCAGGGCATCGCGGTTTTCCACCAGCCGCGGATCACGATCGAGCATACGGTCGCCGACGATATCGAGGCCGAACGCCACCGCGTCTATGCCGCGTTCGACAAGATGCGCGAACAGATCGACCGCATGACGAGCCAGGCCGAATTCGGCGTCGGCGGCGAGCATGAAGAGGTGCTCGAGACCTACAAGATGTTCGCCTATGACGAAGGCTGGTCGCGCCGGATCAACGAGGCGATCGACAGCGGCCTGACCGCCGAGGCGGCGATCGAGCGGGTGCAGCAGCGCACCCGGATGCGGATGCGCCAGATCGACGACGCGTTGCTGCGCGACCGCATGCACGACCTGGAAGACCTGTCGAACCGGCTGATCCGGATCGTGTCGGGCCAGATGGGGACCGCGGCGCAGATGGGCCTGCGCCATGACTCGATCCTGATCGCGCGCAATCTCGGCCCCGCCGAACTGCTCGAATATGACCGCCGCCGCCTGAAGGGGGTGGTGCTCGAGGAAGGGTCGTTGACTGCGCATGTCATCATCGTCGCGCGCGCGATGGGGGTGCCGGTCCTTGGCCGCGTCCGCGACGTGCGTACCTCGATCCGCGAAGGCGACCTGCTGCTGATCGACGCCGGCGCGGGCACGGTGCAGGTCCGCCCGACGCAGGCGATACTCGACGCGTTCGACGCCAAGCTCGAAATCTCGCAAAAGCGCCGCGCGAACCTTGCGACGCTGCGCGACATGCCCGCGGTAACCAGGGATGGCGTGCCGATCGAGCTGATGATCAACGCCGGGCTGCGTGAGGATGTCGCGGCGCTCGACCTGACCGGCGCGCGCGGGATCGGGCTGTTCCGCACCGAGTTCCAGTTCCTCGTGTCGGCGACGCTCCCTTCCCGCGACCGCCAGCAACGGCTGTATCGCGACGTGCTCGACGCCGCGGGCGACCGGCCGGTGATCTTTCGCACCGTCGACATCGGCGGCGACAAGGCGCTGCCCTATATGAATGCCGGCGACACCGCGCAGGAGGAAAATCCGGCGATGGGCTGGCGCGCGCTGCGCCTTGCCCTCGAACGCGAAGGGCTGCTGAAGGTGCAGGCGCGCGCGCTGATGGAGGCTGCCGCCGGGCGGACGCTGAACGTGATGTTCCCGATGGTGTCCGAACCCTGGGAATATGAAGCGGCGCGCGCGCTGTTCGTCGGTCAGCGCGCCTGGCTGGCGAGCCATAACAAGAAATTGCCGGTCGCGATCCGCTATGGCGCGATGCTCGAAGTCCCGGGACTGGTCGAGACGCTCGACCTGATGCTGCCGCACCTCGATTTCCTGTCGATCGGCACCAACGACCTGACCCAGTTCCTGTTCGCCGCCGACCGCGCGCACCCCCGGCTGGCCGAACGCTACGACTGGCTGTCGCCGACGGTGATGCGTTACCTGTCGCGCGTCGTGAAGATCGTGGCGGGCAGCAAGGTAGCGCTTGGCGTATGCGGCGAGATGGGCGGACGCCCGCTCGAGGCGATGGCGTTGCTGGGCGTCGGGATCGAGCGATTGTCGATCACCCCCGCGGGGGTCGGCCCGGTCAAGGCGATGATCCGCTCGCTCGACCTCGGCGCGCTGCGTGCAGCGATGCCCGCCATCCTCGCGCAGCCCGCGCCCGACCCGCGCGGGCAATATCAGGCCTGGGCCAGCGCGCACGGCGTCGACCTGGGCGATTGACTGGGGGCGATTGACCCGGCAGGTAATTGCTTTTGGCAAAATGTTTATGTTATGTTCTCCTGATAAAGAGGAGAGCCACATGAATGATTCTGCCACTCGCGCCACCGGTCAATGCCATTGCGGCGCGATCCGCTATTCGATGCCGACCGCGGTCGAGCATCATGCGCTGTGCCATTGCCAGGACTGCCGGCGCCATTCGGGCGCGCCGCTGGTCGGCTGGGGGCTGGTGAGCCGCGACGCGCTCGAAATGGCCGGCGAGCCGAAAATCTATGCGTCGTCGGAGCATGGCCGCCGCCACTTCTGCGGCCATTGCGGCACCGGGCTTTTCTACACCAACGAGGCGATCTTTCCGGGTCAGATCGATGTCCAGACCGCGACGCTCGACGACCCCGACCTGATCCCGGCGCAGGTGCAGATCCAGACCGCCGAACGCATCGGCTGGATGGAAAAGCTGGACCAGATGCCGGCGTTCGAACGCTATCCGGGCTGACGTTTGCAGAACAAGAAAAGCCGCAAAGCAGCCTCCGCTTCCGGACGTTCCCTTCATCGTCATCCCGGACTTGATCCGGGGTCCCGCTTGATCTCGAAAAATGCCGGTGCTCCCCAAGAAAAGCGGGATCCCGGGTCAAGCCCGGGATGACGAGGATGGGCGAAGCAACGCCCGCTCCCCACCCCAATGCCGTCATCATTTCCTGGATTGGCAAACGATATCATCGTCATAAAATGAAGGCGTATCACCGCGAAGACGCGAGCATGCCGCCCTTCTCTCAGGGCCGCTCGCTGAAAGTCAGGCGCTGCGCTTTTTTCGCGCGGCCCCACCAGGCGCGGCGGATGACAGTGGCGACGCGTTCGGGATCGTCCGAGCCGAAGCGAACGAGCAGCGCGTGCCAGCCTTCGTAATGCGGCGTCTGCCAGAAGGTATCGGGGTCGGTTTCGAGCAGGATTTCCTTCTCGTCGGGCTTGCACATGACGGCGAAGCTCCCCGCCTCGCGCCCAGGCGATGCGAGTGCCTTGCCGTTCAGCTTGGGACAGGGGGTGCCGTAGAAGGAAAGCATTTCGACATCGGGAAGCGCGCAGGCGAAGGCGACCACATCATCCCAGTTGTCGAACGCCGGCGCCATCACCCGTTCCGGGTCCGGCGCTGTTCGTCCCACCAGGCGATGCGTTCGGCGATGCGCTTTTCGAACCCGCGATCGGTCGGCCGGTAATAGGTCTGCGCGCCCATGCCCTCGGGCCAATAGTCGGCGCCCGAAAAACCGCCCTCGGCATCATGGTCATATTCATAACCCGCGCCATAGCCGAGGTCCTTCATCAGCTTGGTCGGGGCGTTGAGGATATTGGCGGGCGGCGCGAGGCTGCCGGTGTCGCGCGCCGATGCAAACGCCGCCTTTTGCGCAGCATAGGCGGCGTTCGATTTGGGCGCAGTTGCCAGATAGAGGCACGCCTGGACGATCGCCAGTTCACCCTCGGGCGAACCGAGGAACTGATAGGCGTCCTTCGCCGCGAGGCATTGGACGAGCGCCTGCGGGTCGGCCAGCCCGACATCCTCGCTCGCGAAGCGGACGAGGCGGCGGAGCACATAAAGCGGCTCCTCCCCCGCGACGAGCATGCGCGCCATATAATAGAGCGCCGCCTGCGGATCCGAACCGCGCAGCGCCTTGTGGAGCGCCGAGATCAGATTGTAATGGCCGTCGCGATCCTTGTCATAGACCGGCATGCGGCGATGAAGGAATTGCGCGAGTTCGGCTGGATCGAGCGGGGTTTCGATCGCCGCGGAAAACAATGTTTCGACCTGATTGAGCAGGAACCGGCCGTCGCCGTCAGCGCTGGCGATCAATCCGGCGCGGGCATCGTCGGTCACCGGCAGCGCGCGACCGACCTCTGCCTCGGCGCGTTCGACCAGCGTCACAAGCGCCGTTTCGTCCAGCCGCTGCAGTACGAGCACCTGCGCACGCGACAGCAAGGCGGCGTTGAGCGCGAAGCTGGGATTTTCGGTCGTCGCGCCGACGAGCACCACGGTGCCGCGCTCGACATAGGGCAGAAAGCCGTCCTGCTGCGCGCGGTTGAAACGGTGAATCTCGTCGACGAAAAGCAGCGTCCGCTTGCCCGCCGCGGCCATCTTCTCGGCATCGGCAAAGGCTTGGCGGAGGTCGGCGACGCCCGAAAAGACCGCCGACAGCGGCGCAAAGCGCATGCCGACCGCTTCGGCCAGCAGCCGCGCGATCGTCGTCTTGCCCGTTCCCGGCGGCCCCCAGAGGATGATCGAAGACAATTGCCCCGCCGCGACCATCCGGCCGATCGCCCCCTCGGGACCGGTCAGATGCTCCTGCCCGACGACATCGGCAAGGATGCGCGGACGCAGGCGTTCGGCGAGCGGTATCGGACCCGTGGCACCGCCCGGCGGCGCGGGCACATCTTCGCCGAACAGGTCGCTGGCCATTGCGGTCTCAGCCCCCGTGCCGCTGTTTCTGCCGGATCAGCCGCACATAGGTATCGGCGACCGTCTGGTTGATCGCGTCCCACTGATAGGTGGTGCTTTCCTGCAAGGCCGCGGCACCATGTGCCGCACGCAAGGCGGTGTCGCGGCAATAATTTTCGAGATCGTCGGCAAAGCTGGTGATCGAACCCGGCGAGACGAGATAGCCGGTCTGGCCATGCTTGACGATGCTCGCACTGCCCGTAGCCCGCGCCGCGACGACCGGCAGCCCGCACGCCATCGCCTCGAGCGTGACGTTGCCAAAGGTTTCGGTAACCGACGGATTGAACAGCATGTCGCATGACGCCAGCGCGCGGGCGAGATTCTCGCCGCCCTGGAAACCGACGAATTTGGCGCGCGGCAGCCGCGATTCGAACCATTCGCCCGCCGGCCCTTCGCCGATCACGACGACATCGTGCGGGACGCCGCGGCGGCCGAGCTGGTCGATCGCATCGGCGAAGACGTCGAGGCCCTTTTCCATCACCAGCCGCCCGAGGAAGGCGATCGCGGGCGTTTCGTCAGCGATGCCCCACGAGCGGCGCCACGTCAGGTCGCGGCGCCCGGGGTTGAAGACGTCGCGCTCGACGCCGCGGGTCCAGATGCCGATGTCATAGTTCATCCGCTGCTGGCGCAGGACCTGCGCAAAGCTTTCGGACGGCGCGATCAGCGCGTCGCATCTGCGGTAGAGCTTGCGCAGCCAGGCGACCATGATCGGTTCGAGGAACGACAGGTTATAATAGCGAAAATAGGTTTCGAAGCGCGTGTGCACCGAGCAGGCGACGGGAATTCGCCGCCGCCGCGCCCATGCCGCCGCCTGCCGCGATACGCGGTCGGGGCTGGAGATATGGAGGATATTCGGCGCGAACCGTGTGATATCCTCGCGAACCCGCGACGAGAAGGTCAGCGGGATGCGATATTCGGGACGATTGGGAATCGCCATCGACGGCACGCTGACCAGATCGCCCGTCGGCTCGAAATCGGGATTGGCGACGGTGGGCGAATAGACGCGTACTGCCGCACCCTGCGACAGAAGATAGCCGACAAGGCGATTGAGCGCCTTGTTCGCGCCATCGACCGTCATATTGTAATTGCCGCTGAAGAGGGCGATGCGAAGGTCCGAAACGTCCATCCGGCCTCAGCTAGTCCGATCGCGGCGCAAAGGCAATCGGCGCGGACGGTGAGCTAGCTTGAAAAGCCGAAAGTGACTTTTCGTCGTCACCCCGGACTTGATCCGGGGTCCCGCTTTTGTTGGCACCCGGCAGTTTTCGGCATCAAGCGGGACCCCGGATCAAGTCCGGGGTGACGAAGGAGATATCTCAACCAAAGCAGCCACCACCAGCGGGCGACCCCGGCGTGTCAATAATCCTCGGTGCGCTCCGACGGGGCTTCCAGGTCGACCTCGACCGGGGGGTGCAGGCGCAGGTGGTGGACGCGGCGCTCGTCGGCCTCGGTCACCTCGATCCGCCAGCCGCTCGGGTGGAGCAGGATTTCGCCGACCTCGGGCACATGACCGGCGAGCACGGCGGCAAGCCCGCCGAGCGTGTCGACATCCTCGTCGACCTCGGCGAGCCGCGCGTCGATCGCCTCGCCGATATCGTCGAGTTCGGCGCGCGCTTCGACCTCCCAGCAGCCATTGTCGCCGGGCGCGAAGAGCGCGGTGGGTTCGTCGTCATGCTCGTCCTCGATCTCGCCGACGATTTCCTCGACGAGATCCTCGATCGTCAACAGCCCCTCGGTGCCCGAATATTCGTCGATGACGATCGCAAGATGGGTGCGCTTGGCGCGCATTTCGGCGAGCAGGTCGAGCACGCCCATCGACTGCGGGACATAGAGCGGCTGGCGGATCAGGTCGATGAGCGGCGGCGGGGCACGGCCCTCGGCGAGTACCGCAAACACATCCTTGACGTGGATCATGCCCACGACTTCATCGAGATTTTCGCGATAGACCGGCAGGCGGCTGTGCCCGGCTTCGGCGAATTGCTCGACGATTTCGGCAAAGCTTGCGCTTTCGGCGATCGCGACGATGTCGGCGCGCGGCACCGCGACATCGTCGACCGTCTGCTCGCCGAAATGGAGGAGGTTGCGCAGCATCTTGCGCTCGATGGGCGACAGGTCGCCGACGATGCTGCTGCCGCGCCGTTCCTGTCCTTCTTCCTCGGCCTCGTCGATCACGTCCTCGATCTGCTCGCGCAGCGACGGTTCGTTGTTGCCGCCGAACAGCAATGTCTTGAGGCCCGCCAGCAGGCCGGACCTACTGTCCTCTTCCGATCGGTTCGAAGACCCCTGGTCGTCGGGCATGTGTGTCGTGTTTCCCCAAGTTAATCCAAGTCCGCATATGGATTGGCGATGCCCAGCAATGCAAGCGCTTTCACTTCCAATGCCTCCATCGCGGCGGCACTCGCGTCGTCCATATGATCATAGCCGACGAGGTGGAGCGTGCCGTGGACGATCAGGTGTGTCGCATGATCGATCAGCGAAACCCCCTTCTCTTCGGCTTCGCGCGCGCAGGTTTCGCGCGCGAGCACGATGTCGCCGAGTAAAATCTCGCCCCCCCCGGTTTCTTTGGCATCGCTGTTCGACAGCCCTTCGAGCAGATCATCCTGCACCTGCGGGAAGGACAGCACATTGGTCGGCTTGTCCTTGCCGCGAAAATCGCGGTTGAGCGCGTGAACCTCGGCATCGCCGGTCAGCCGGATCGCGATTTCGACGAGCGGCGCCGCGTCGGCAAGCGAAGCATAGGGCGTGAGCGCCAGCGCGGCGGCCGCCGCCTCGCCTGCCCGCGCTTCCCAGTCGATGGCATCGGGCCATGGGGTGGCGGCGTGGGTTTCGACGCTCAGCATGGCGCGACGCCACGCAGAAAATCGGCGGAAAACTGCGCAACTTCACACTGGAATCGCGTTTCGCGGGGAAAAGGCGGGTAGGCAATCATGGCGCGACGCTATAACGGCGCTACGATGTAGGACAGCGAAAAGTTGGTGCGGGCGGCTGTCGGTTTTGGGGTGAGGAACGGCCATGAGCTCCACACATCTTCGTCATCCCGGGCTTGACCCGGGATCCCGCTTTTTTGAAGGTAACGCAGGTTTCGAAGTCAAGCGGGACCCCGGATCAAGTCCGGGTGACGAAATGGGGAACGTCCGCTTCCGGCCGAAATCCGCCTCAATGCACATGCCGCAGCTTGTCGGGGTTGCGCATGACATAAATGGCGGTAACCCGCCCGTCCTCGATCTCCAGCGCCGTCGTCTGAAGCTCGCCGTCGGCCTCGCGCGTCACGAAACCCGGCAGGCCGTTGATCATGCCGGCGTGAACGAGCGTCGAGCCATATTTGCCGAACATCACGGCCAGGCTGCGATGGAGCTTCATCACGGTGTCGAAGCCGAGCACCGGGATCAGCGCGGCGGGGCGTTTGCCGCCGCCGTCGGACCACATGCCGACATCGGCAGCGAGCAAGGCGCCGAGCGCCCCCATGTCGCCGCTCCGCGAAGCGGCGAAAAAGGCGTTGGCGATTTCCATGCCGTGCGCCTTTTCGAGCCTGTAGCGCGGGCGCGCTTCGCGGACATGCGCACGGGCCCGCGCGGCGAGCTGGCGCGTTGCCGCAGGCTCGCGCCGGATCGTCGCCGCGACCTCGTCCAGACCGACGCCGAAGACATCGTGGAGGAGAAAGGCGGCGCGCTCCAGAGGCGAGAGGCGTTCGAGCGCCAGCATCAGCGGCAGCGTGACGTCGTCCTCTTCCTCCTCCTCGACGAGCGGGTCGGGAAGCCAGGGGCCAACATAGGTTTCGCGATGGCGCCGCGCCGACTTGAGCTGGTCGAGACACAGCCGCGTCACCGTCCGCCGCAGGAAGGCCGCGGGCTCGCGCACCTCGCTACGGTCGGTGCCGAGCCAGCGGATGAAGGCATCCTGCACCACATCCTCGGCATCGGCGACCGATCCGAGCATGCGGTAGGCGACGCGGATCAGGAGGGGGCGCAGCGGGTCGAAACTGACCGCCGCATCCGCCGCACCCGTTTCGCCGGGGATGCCTTCGCCCGTCATCAGGCGGCCTTCGCCGGCGCGCCGCCCTCGTACCAGAGGTCGAAGCCGACCGCGATGCGGTTCCAGCCATTGATGATGTTGATCATCACGGTGAGGTTCATCTGTTCCTCCGGCGTGAAATGCGCTTCGAGCCCGGCCTTCGCCGCCTTTTGTGTGTGCCCTTGCGACAGGCGCGTCAAGGCATCGGTCCAGGCGAGCGCGGCGCGTTCGCGCGGTGTGTAGACGGGTGCTTCATGCCAGGCCGCGAGCAGATAGATGCGCTGCTCGCTCTCGCCCTTCGCGCGCGCCTCGATGGTGTGCATATTGATGCAGTTGGCGCAGGCGTTGAGGATCGAGGAGCGGATCTTGACCAGCTCGATCAGGCTCGGCTCGAGGCTGTTCTGCGCGGCGAGGCTGACCGCCATCCACTGCTTCATCAGCTGCGGCGAGGCGGCGAAGGGGTCGGTTACCTGCGTCATGTCATGTCTCCTTTGTTCGGTTGTACCTGCATGACGAAACAGGATCGGGAGATGTGACATGGGCCCGGAAAAAATTCCGGCGGCGCCCGGTTTTTTCCGGTCGCGGCCGGGGCATCCCTCTGGAAACGATATGTTTCGGACAATGGCTTTGACAGCCCGCGAAGCGGCACTAGCATCGCCCCGTCTTTCACTGGAGGGGATTATCGATGAAGTTTCTCGATGGATTTGGCGAACAGGCCTATGCACTGCTGCGCATCGTCGCGGGCCTGCTCTTCCTGGCGCATGGCGTCCAGAAATTCTTCGGCTTTCCGGTGGCCTTTCCGATGCCGCTCAATCCGCTGCTGCAAGCGGCGGGCACCATCGAGCTGGTCGCGGGCGGGCTGATCATCATCGGCCTGTTCACCCGCCCCGCCGCGTTCATCGCCAGCGGCATGGCGGCCGCGGCGTACTGGATCGCCCATGGCAGCAAGAGCCTTTATCCCATCGTCAACGGCGGCGAGGCGGCGGTGCTGTACTGCTTCATCTTCCTGTTCATCGCGACCCGCGGCGCCGGTATCTGGAGCGTCGACGGCCAGGCGAGAAGATGACGGTGCCGGCGACGGCCCGCCGGCCAAAAATCTAGCGCGCCGCGGCGTGCGCCATCGTCCGGTTGCGGCCGCGCTGCTTCGCTTCGTAGAGCGCCGCATCGGCGGCCGCGGTCAGTGCGGCGACGTCGTCGCCCGCGACATGATCGATATGGCCGACCCCGATGCTGACGGTGACCCGCCCGGCGGGTGCCGGGGACGGCAGATCCAGCCGCTCGACCGCGATGCGCATGACCTCGGCGAGCAGCGTCGCCTGCTCCGGCGTCACCGCGGGCACGATCGCGGCAAATTCCTCGCCGCCATAGCGCACGACAATATCCGCGCCGCGCGTCGCGCATCCAGCGAGCGCCTCGGCGACCTCGTGCAACCGCCGATCGCCGACGGGGTGACCATAGGCATCGTTGAGCATTTTGAAATGATCGACGTCGATCATCAGCAGCGCGACCCCCTGCCCCGTCCGCCGCGCCCGCGCCCATTCGCGGCGCAGGCTGTCGTCGAATTGCCGGCGGTTGCCCAGTCCGGTCAGCGGATCGACGAGGGTCAGCCGCTCGAGCCGGTCATGGACGTCGAGGTGGCGGACCTGCACCCAGATGGTGCGCAGGCCATAGCCAAGGATCGCCGCGGCACAGCCGGCGATCGCGTGGAGCGGATGGGTGCGGACGAGCACCGCCGAAACGGTCAGCAGGGTCGCGGGAAGCATCAACGGACCGCCCGCCCGCACCACCTGTTCGAACCCGCGCGAGGCACGTGACACCGCCCCGCCGCTTTCCGCCAGCGCGAGCCCCGCGAGGATCAGGAAGGGCAGCCCGATCGCCAGGTCGGGCCATTGTCCGTAATAGACGTCCGAATGCAGGTGATTGATGAAGGCAGCGGTCGCCAGATAAAGCAGCGCATATATCGCAAGACTGCCGAAAAAGGCGCGCTGTGCGGAATTGGCGCTCGCATGAAAGCGGATCAGGGCGAACAGGACGATATAGAGGTTTTCGATGTCGAACATCAGCCGCAGGCTGACGACGTTCGCCGCGCTCGTGTCCGCCATCGACGCGAGCGCAAAGGTGTGCCGGAAGAACAGATAACCGAGCGCCAGTGCCAGCGCGGCATCGATCAGGCGCACGGGCCAGGGCTCGCGTTCGGGCACCGCGAGGACGAGGATGATCGGGACCCCGTAGAGGATAAACAGCAGCATGCTAAGCGCGCCGACCCCCGACCAGCTATCGAGCACGATCCCGCTGAACAGGTTGCCGGCCATGCCGCCGGCCCACAATAGCATCGCGATCGCCAGCGCGAGCCAGCCCCTCGCAAAGCCGCCCTGCCGCGCCCGGTAGAGACAGGCGGCGCCCGCCATCAACGGCGCGAGGGTGAGAAAGATGAGCGAGACGAGCCAGGCATGCCGCCCGCCGACGATCAGCAGGGCACCGTGCAGCACAACGAAAAGCAACGGCAGAAAGGCCGCCTGCAGGCGCATCGGGAAGGCCTGCCATGGCCCCGGCGCAGCGCCGCTATCCTCTTGGCTTTGAATGGGCATCGGCTGTCCAATACAATATCGGACCGACGATGGCATGTACCGGTTAGCAAATAATGTCGCTGGTACGGGATGGCGGTGGTGTGGATTCTTATGGCGATGGCCGGTTTTGGGTGGTGAGCAGACGTTGCTTCGCCCATCCTCGTCATCCCGGGCTTGACCCGGGATCCCGCTTTTCTTGGGGAGCATCGGCAGTTTCGGTATCAAGCGGGACCCCGGATCAAGTCCGGGGTGACGAAAAAGGACATGGCCACTTCCGGCCGCGACCGGACACCCGCATCCCGGAGGCCCGCACCCTGTCACCCCGCAAAATGGGGGCGGCCCTCCCGGGCCGCCCCAGTCGGGCGTTGCATGATGAAATTCGTCAGAGCTTGCGGGTATTCGTCTCGATCAGCTTCTTCGCCTCGGCGATCGCCTTTTCGGTGGTCAGCTTCTTTTCCTGCACCTCGTCGGCCATGGTCAGCAGGCGCCCGCTGATCACGGTGCCGGTTTCGGCTTCCTCCTGGATCGCGATGCCGCCCTTGGCGGCGGCGACGCGGTCCCATTCGGCGCGGACCGCGGCCCAGTAATCCTTGGTCGCGGCCCAATAATCGTCGGCCGCCTTCACGTCATACTGATCATATTTGATATAGGTGTTGAGGACATATTCCTGGACGATCGGCACCAGCTTGCCGTCCTTGATCCCCATCTTCGTATTGTCCTGCCAATGGACCCAGCCGTCGGGCGATGGCTGGTGGCGGTTGATCGAATAATAGCGGTCGTAAACGGGCTTCCGCACCGCATCGCGGCGCGCCAGCGGGCGCCATGTCCAGTTCGAACGCCAGCGGCGGACACCTGCCTGGGTTTCGAACTGGCCCCAGCCGCCGTAGCGCGGGCTGTCATCGACCTGCCAGACGGTCTGCGACCAGCGACCGGTGCGCATCTTTTCGGGGACGTCTTCCCATTTCCATATGTTGCGGTCCGAGTAGACGAGCAGCTTCGCGGGCTCATATTCCCAGTCCTGCCGCCAATGTTTGATGATCATGCTCTTGTCGTCGTCGCCGGTGATGACGAGCATGTGCTGGAGCACGATCTTGCGCCCCGTATCCTCGATCACGCGCACGACTTCGTTGCCGCCCGAGCGTTTGGGTTCGAGGACTTCGTAATCGGGGTCCCAGCGCGTCGATTCCTGCATGTTGAAGCTGACGCGGTAATTGCCCGCCATCGCGAGGATGTCGGCGCGGTCCGCCTCGAAACTGGCGGCGGCCGCTTCGGCGGCGATCGGCGGATGTGCGGGCGCGGCGACCGGCAGCGCGGCCGACAGCAGCAGCAGGCCGGCGGCGATGGTGCGATAATATGTCATCGGTGCAGTCCTTCTGTTTTTTAGAAGCGGAAGCTCAGCGACACGCTGGCGTTGCGGCCGGGCTGGGTATAGGCATCGGCGCTCGCCGGGATGGTCGGGCTTACCGCCGTTCCGCCCATTGCGAGGCCCCGGACATCGCTCCACCAGCTATATTTCCTGTCGAGGATGTTGAAGACGCCGGCGCGCAGCGTCAGCGCGTCGACGATACGCACGAAGGCGGTCGCATCGAGGATGGTGAAGCTGTCGGGGCGATAGCAGGGCGCGCCGTTGCAGATCGTCGTCGAATCGCCATCGACGTCGGTGCCGACGGTCCGCGACACGTCCTTGCCAGCGCTATGGGTCATGATGAGCTGACCGCCGAAACGGCCGCCCGGCGCGCGATAACCGACCCCGGCGACGAGCTTGAGCGGATCGATCGACTGCAGCGGCAGCCGCTCCTGACCAAGCCCACGCTGCGTGCCGGTCGCATAGGATAGGGCGAGCGTCGTATATAGGCCGGACGACGCTCGCCCCTCGAACCGCGCCTCGGCCCCTTTGACCCGGACGCGATCGAGATTGATGAATTGATAGATGGCGGGATCGGCAAAGGTGCCGCTGCCCCCCACGACCTCCTGGCTGATGAAATCCTTGTAACGCGCCGAAAAGGCCGTGAGGTCGAGGCTGACTGCATCGGACGCGAAACGCACGCCGCCCTCGAAGCTCTGGCTCCGTTCGGGCCCGAGGTCGGGGTTCGGCCGCGACGTGTAGCCGAAGGCGAGATTTTCGAAGAACTGGTTCACCTGGCTGGGTTCGGGCGCCTTGAAACCCGTCGCATAGTTGGCGAACAGCCGGACCGTGTCGTTGAGCTTCCATACCGCCCCGAATTTGGGCGACACGCGCGAACCGCTCTGATCCGCCGCCGCAGCGCCCGGGAAGAGCGCGTCGTTCCGCGGCGACAGGTCGTACCAGTCGAAGCGCAGCGCGGGATAGAGGAGCAGGCGGCCGTCGGCGATACCGATCTCGTCGCCGACGAATAGCCCGCCGCGCGTGAAGTCGGTGGTCGGGAAGGCCCGCGTCGGGAAGACGTCGGGCGGGGTCGGCAACACACCGTCGCGCAGACCGCGCTGGCGCGTCTTGCTGATGTCGCCGCCGAAGACGATGCGGTGGGTGATCGCACCGGTCGCGAAGTCGGCGCGCGCGTCGGCGGAGGCGCCGATCACCCGGTTTTCGAAGGTGTTGAGCCGCTCGCGGTCGGCGGCGGGGGTGCGGTCCTCGTCGGTGAACTGCACATCCTCGCCGTCCTGCCAATAGAGCGCGACGCGCGCGAAATCGATCGCGCCCTCGCCTTCCCAGCTCCAGTCGAGCGACACGCGCTTGCGCTTTCCGGTATCGACGGCCTCGAGCAGTTCGACCGTCGCGCTGCGGCCGGTGAGCCCTTCGGTGAACAGACGGGTATCGAGATATTCGCCGGTCAGGCGCAATTTATGTCCGTTGGCGGGGTCGTAGACGATGCGGGCGAGCGCGGCGTTCGAGCGGCCGTCCTGCGGATTGGGCCGGGTCCGCGCAGCACCGGTGCCGCCGACGGTCCCCTTATTGTCGAGTTCGTTATAGTCGCGGCGGGTATAGGCCCCCATGATCGACCAGTCGCCGCTGCGCCCGGCGACGATCGCGGTCTCGCTGAATTCCTTGTCGGCGCTGCTGTAGGCGGCGCGCAGGAGCCCGCCGACATTCTTGCCGTTCTGGAGGAAATCGGCGGGATCGGCGGTAACGAAGCTGACCGCGCCGGCGAGCCCGTCGCTGCCGTAGAGCGCCGACGAGGGGCCACGCAGGATTTCGACCGACTTGATGAGGCCGAGGTCGACATAATCGCCGCGCCCCGCCGCCTGCGCCCCGAAGCTGAAACCGTCGGGAACGCGGACGCCGTCGACCTGGATCAGCACGCGGTTGCCGCCGATGCCGCGGATGTTGAAGCCGTCGTTGCCGGCGCGGCCGGTCGCGCTGAGCGCTGCATTGAAACGCGCGGGCTGGCGCTGGACGCTGACGCCGGGTTCGAAGCGGACGAGATCGCGGATGTCGGTGACCAGCTCGTCGGCGATCTGTTCGGCGGTCCTGACGGTGATCGTGACCGGAACATCCTCGGCCTTCGCTTCGGTGCGCGTCGCGGTGACGACGATCTGGTTCTTGCGCGCCGCCCAATAGTCGCCGTCATTGTCCTGCGCCGCCGCGGGCTGCGCAGCAGCGGCAAGCACGAAGCCCAGTGCGCTGCCCGTGGCAAAACGGAAGGCGGACGGCGAACGGACCATAGTCAAATTTCTTCCCCTTGTTGATTGCGACTGACTCGCAATAGCGGCGCATTAGGGGCGGCGGCGCGAGAGGTCAAGCATTATGCTATTGATAATCGTTTGCGTGAATTGCGGGAGGTGCCAGGCGCGTGTGGCGTACCCGCCAAGGCGATGATTTGTCCTTTGCGCGCCGTGGAGAATGCCGGCTTTGGGGTGGTGAGCGGGACGTTCGCTAACCATCCATAACCGTTGCCCCCGCGAAGGAGTGAAGGGTCGAATGGTCCCCCGGACCATTCTTGGACATGCCGGGGGCATGTCCAACCCTTAACTGGCCGCAATCGGCCGAGCGCAAGGTTGCCAGCGGCCCCCGCCTTCGCGGGGGCGACGGTTATTTGGCTAGCGTCCGCAATCGGCCGCTTCCTGCCTCTCACTTCGTCACCCCTTCACCCAGCCTCGATGCGAAGAGCGACTCCACAGGCGCGGCAAGCAAGCCGAGATCCCCGATTGCCCTTCCCCGCCGCGCGCGGCATGATGCCGTGCGGGGGGCCCATGGCGGCACAGGTTTTCATCAGTTACTCGTCGAAGGACCGGACGGTCGCGAACATGGTGTGTGCGCTGCTCGAAGAGCGCGGGCATCGCTGCTGGATCGCACCGCGCGACATCATCCCGGGCACGGCGTGGGGCGAAGCGATTATCGACGGACTGAAAGAGGCCAGCGTCTTTGTCCTCGTCTTTTCGCAGCACGCCAACGCGTCGCCGCAGATATTGCGCGAAGTCGAGCGCGCGGTGCACCTGGGCATGCCGATCATCCCCTTTCGCATCGAGGATGTGCTGCCCGAACGCAGCCTCGAATATTTCATGAGCGTCCCGCACTGGCTCGACGCGCTGTCGCCGCCGGTCGAAGACCATATTACGCGGCTGGGCGAGGTGATCGACCAGCTGGTGAGCGGCGTGGCGGGGCGCGGCGATTATATTCCGCGCAAGGCGCGCGGGGCGAAGAGCCTCAACTGGAACAATGCGCTGGTGCGCGCCGGGGCTGGCGGCGCGGTGCTGGCATTGTTGCTGCTCGCGGCATGGCTGGGCGGGCTGGCGCCGCCGGAGTCGCCGGCGGGCTGGCTCGCCGCGCTGCTCGCGCTTGTCATCCCCGCCGGGGCGGTCGCAAGCGGCGGGGCTGGTTTATGGTCCCGGAGCGCGATGCGCAGCGCCCTGCTGGCAATGCTGCTCGCTGCCGCCGCCACCTATGGCTGGGCGCACAGCGCCTATGTCGTCGCCGGCGAGAATGGCGCGCCGCTGGTGCGCGGGAGCGAATGCACCCCTGATGCCCGGCTGGTTTTCGAGAGCGAATGCCCCGACCTGCCGTCCGACGCGCTCGCCGACGCGGCTTATGATCCGGCGGCACTGTGGACCGCGGCATCGATCGGACGGGTGAAATTGATCCTCGCGGCGGCATGGGCGCTTGCCGCGATGGCGGCGGCGCTGCTGGTCGCGGGATGGATGGGCGGGCCGCGACGACTGAAACAGGAGGGATAGATGCGCAAGGCAAGGATGCTGATGCTGATGGCGGCGATCGCGTCGCCGTTGACGGCGGCCGCGAAGGAACCGCTCGACGCCGCCGGGCTGAAAGCGATCGAAGCGAAGGTTCCGCCGCAAAGCTGGTACCCCGATGGCTATTACGACATCCGGATCGCCGCCGAGGGGCAGATCGTCGATTTCCCGCGCGACAATCTGACGATGGACTGGGGCGACGGCCAGCCACCTTATTATGACGTGATCGATTGCAATGCCGAATTTGTCAGCCTCGACGAAACCGATCCGCTGACCGCGCGCTATGGCCCGGTGGCATTGGAGGTCGCGCGGTTGCGCGGCGAGTTCGAGCGGATGAAATATCCGCCCGCACTCTATGCCGCACCGCTGCTGGCATTCGAGCGGGCGAAGATCGAGGAAGCGAAGACCGCGCCCGACCCGATGTCCGACGCCGAGATAACGGCCGCCATGGCAGCCGATCAGACGGCCGCCGATGCCGCCATGGACGCAGAGGCGGCCGAAGCGGCGGCGGATGCGGCCGCGGCGGCGGCCGAAGACAGCGTGGGCGAAAGCGAAACTTACAAGGATCCCTATATGATCCTTGCCGAGGCGGTCGAGGCGAACCGCCAGCGGCTGGCGCCAAAGCTGCCCAAGGTGCTCGCCGACGGCGGCTGCGGTGCCGGCGAAGGCAGCGCGGTGATCGTCAAGACGCTGCCGCCGCAGGGCGAGGTGCTGTTGATCAACGCCTTCGCCTTCAAGGTCTGCACGCGCAAGAAGCCCGATCCGTGGGACCGGTTCGCATGCAAATGGAACGAGATCGAGACCGGGGTCGAGAAGCAGCTGTCGGGCCGCTATGTGTATCAGGTCAAATGGCCCGACGGAACGGTGCGCAAGGGGACGCGCGATATCGTCCCCAATTACGACGATGACACCGCGGCGACGGTGACCTTCAAGAAAACGGGGAGCTGAAGATGAGCGGACGGACGCTGGCGGCGCTGCTCGCGCTGACGAGCCCGGCCGCCGCGGCGGCGCAGGACGCCGCGCCCGACGATGGCGCCGCGATGCAGGCGCTGGAGGCGACCGTGCCGAAGCAAGAATGGTATCCCGACGGCTATTACGACATCCGCATCGCCGCCGAAGCGCAGGTTGCCGAATTTCCGCGGCCAGCCGGGGTGCTGCCCGCGACACCCGAGCAATCCTATAATCTGGTCGCGTGCGATACCGAGCGACCGCGGGCCGAAGGCTCCGATCCGCTGCTCGCACGATATGGCTATGTCGCGCTGGAAACCGCCCGGCTGCGCACCGAACTTCAGCGGATTCACTACCCGGCCAGCATCTATGCCGAACCGCTGCTGGCTTTCGAACGCGAATCGATCGCCAGGGCCGATGAGAGGGCGACGAACGGCGATCCCTATACCGTGCTGGCCGATGCGCTCGAGGCCGCACGCGCGGACGCCAAGGCGCCGCTGTCGCCGGTCTTCGAATATCGCGAATGCTCGCCGCCGCCGATGGCAGCGCCGAACAGCCCCGGACGGCCGAGCGCGGTTCGCCCGAGCCCAGCGCCCGGCGTAAAATTCCGCACCGAGCCAACGGCCGGCGAATTGTGGATGATCAGCGCCTTCGCCTTCAAGGTCTGCGTGCGCAAGCAGCCCGATCCGTGGGACCGCTTTGCCTGTAAATGGAATGAGGTCGAAACCGGCGTCACCCGGAGCATGTCGGGCCGCTTCGTCTATCAGGTCCGCTGGCCCGACGGGACGGTGCGCAAGGGGACGCGAGAGATCGTGCCGGCGGGCGGATCGACGCCAGTGACGTTCAAAAAGGTCGGGAGTTGAGGCAGATCGCCATTGAGTAAAGCGCCGTAGAAGTGTCATGTGTCCCCGCGAAGGCGGGGACCCATCTCCGGTGGGTATAAAATAGCACTGACCGGAGATGGGCTCCCACCTTCGCGGGAGCACGCAGCTTATTCCAAGGCCACCCGCTCTACGCGCCCGGCCCCTCATAGGCATCGACGATGCGCCCGACGATCGGGTGGCGGACGACGTCGGCGCTGGTGAAATAGCTGACGTTGATGCCCTCGACCCCTTCGAGCCGGCCGACCGCGTCGGCGAGGCCCGAGCTTGCCGGAAGCGGCAGATCGACCTGCTTGGGGTCGCCGCAGATCACCATGCGGCTGTTCATCCCGAAGCGGGTCAGGAACATCTTCATCTGCGGGATCGTCGTATTCTGCGCTTCGTCGAGGATGATGAAGGCATCGGCCAGCGTGCGCCCGCGCATGAAGGCGAGCGGCGCGATCTCGATCTCGCCCGACGCGATGCGGCGCTCGACCTGTTCGGCGGGCAGGCAGTCGTGAAGCGCGTCGTAAAGCGGGCGCAGGTAGGGATCGACCTTTTCCTTCATGTCGCCGGGAAGGAAGCCGAGCTTTTCGCCCGCCTCGACCGCAGGGCGCGAGAGGATCAGCCGCTGGACGCTGCCGGTGATGAGCTGCGCGACCGCCTGCGCGACCGCGAGATAGGTCTTGCCGGTGCCCGCCGGACCCAGCGCGAAGATGATCTCATCGCGCGCGAGCGCCTGCATATAGGGGACCTGCGACGGCGCACGCGGGACGATCGTCTTCTTGCGCGTGCGGATCATCACCACGGGCGCCGCTTCGTCCTTGTCATGGCGGATGATGCCGGCCAGCGTGGGCTGCGCGGACATGGCAATCACCCCGTCGACGAGCCCCGCGTCAACCTCCTGCCCCTGTTCGATGCGGTTATAAAGTTCGGTCAGCACGTCGCGCGCGCGCGCCGCGGCTTCGGCTTCGCCCTCGATCTGCACGCGGTTGCCGCGCGCGGAGATGTATACGCCAAGGCGGTTTTCGATGGCAACGAGGTTGCGGTCGAATTCGCCGAAGAGAATGCCCAAAAGCTGCGTTCGCTCGAATTCCGCGGTCAGTCGGACGCGGTCGCCGGGTTCGGCGGGGGTGGAGGCGGTCAGCGGGCGTTTGGACATATGGGCAAGGCTCCTAGCTTGGTGCAATAACTGTGTACTCCCGCGAAAGCGGGAGTCCATCTCCTGTGGTGTCGGAATGCGACGGAAGGAGATGTGTCCCCGCCTTCGCGGGGACACACAAATTCCGAGCCGGCACTAGGCGACCTCTTCCGTGAGCGCTTCGGCGCCGACGCTGTTGGCGCCGGCCGAGGTGATGCGCACGTCGACCATGTCGCCGATCTTGAGCCCCGGCGCGATGACATGCACCGACTGGAGCCAGGGCGACTTGCCGATCAATTGACCTTCGAGCTTGCCCTTGCGTTCGAGGAGCAGGCGCGTCGTCCGGCCGACGGTCGCCTCGTTGAACGCGCGCTGTTGTTCGTTGAGCAAGGCCTGCAAGCGCTGAAGACGGTCGTTCAGGACGGCTTCGTCGATCTGGCCGGCCATCGTCGCGGCCGGCGTGCCGGGGCGGCGCGAATATTTGAAGCTGTACGCCATCGCATAGTTGGTGGCGCGGACGATAGCGAGCGTCGCTTCGAAATCGGCGTCGCTCTCGCCAGGGAAACCGACGATGAAGTCGCCCGAAATCGCGATGTCGGGGCGCACCGTACGGACGCGCTCGATGATCCCCAGATAGCTGTCGATGCTGTGGCTGCGGTTCATCGCGGCGAGGATGCGGTCGCTGCCCGCCTGCACCGGCAGGTGGAGGAAGGGCATCAGCTTCTCGACTTCGCCATGCGCGGCGATCAGCCCCTCGGTCATGTCGTTGGGATGGCTGGTCGTATAACGGATACGTTCGAGCCCATCCTCTTTCGCGAGGGTGCGGATCAGCCCGTCGAGGCCGATCGCCCTGCCCTTGTCATCTTGGCCGTCCCATGCGTTGACGTTCTGGCCGAGCAGGGTGATTTCGCGCACGCCGCCCGCGACGAGCGCGCGCGCTTCGGCGATCAGATCGGCGAACGGCCGGCTGATCTCGGCGCCGCGGGTATAGGGCACGACGCAATAGGTGCAGAATTTGTCGCAGCCTTCCTGCACCGTCAGGAAGGCGGTCGGGCGCTGGCCGCCGGCACGCGCTGGCAGCGCGCCGAATTTGCTGTCGGCGGGCATGTCGAGATCGACCGCCTTTTCGCCGCGCGCGGCGCGGGCGATCAGGTCTGGCAGCCGGTGATAGGCCTGCGGACCGACGACCACATCGACCGAAGGTGCACGGCGCGCAATCTCGGCACCCTCGGCCTGCGCGACGCAGCCGGCGACGGCGATCGTCGGGCGGCTGCCGTCGGCCCGCTTCAGCCGGCCGATATCCGAATAGACTTTTTCGGCGGCCTTTTCGCGAATGTGGCAGGTGTTGAGCACGACGAGATCGGCGTCGGCGCCCTCGGCTGCGGCGACATAACCCTCGGCGCCCAGCATCTCGGCCATGCGCTCGCCGTCATAGACGTTCATCTGACAACCGAAGGATTTGACGTGGAAGGTCTTGGCAGGGTTTTGGGAAGAGTCGGATTTCATCGGCGCGCTATAGGCGATGGAGCGCCGCGGCGGAAGGGCGGCCGACCTCGGCCATCCGGCGAGCGATCGCCGCGCGCGCCGCTTCGCTGATCGCCTTGCGGTCGTGCGTTACCTCGGCCGGCAGCGGGTCGAGATAATGGATGGTCAGCGGGATCGGGCGCTTGCGCGCGATCAGCCGCTTGAAATTGTCGAGCCCGGATTCGGGATCCTGCCAAGCAATGCCCGTCGCCTCGTCGCCATAATCGAGAAACACCGGCTGGATGCGCAGGTTCGGCGGCGGCGGTATCACCGCCTGGAACAGCGAACCGCGGAAAGGCAGCAGCCCGTCGCCCGGCCCGGTCGTTCCTTCGGGAAACAAGGTCACCGGGCGGCCGCGCGTGAGGGCGCCGCGCAGGCTGTCGGTCTGCGCCTGGATTTCGCGCCGCGCCTCGCGCTGGACATAGATGGTGCCGTTCTGGTCGGCGAGCCAGCCAACAAGCGGCACGCCTTCGACCTCGGCCTTTGACACAAAGGCCGATCGCGCTGCGCCGCCGAGCGCCAATATGTCGAGCCAGCTCAAATGATTGGCCGCGAAAAGGACATTGCGCCGCAGCCGCGTGCCGGTGGTCCGGACGCGCAGTCCCGCGATCCAGCCGGCGGCGTTCAGGAACGCCATCACCATTGGCGACGGGCGCCCGACGGCGCGGTAGCAAAGATGCGGCACGATCAGGAACAGCAGCGCCAGCACCATCAAGGTGAGGCGGACGATCGATCGCCAGTTGACCGACGCGCGGTCAGTCGCGCTTGCGATCGAGCGAGACACCGTAAAGCTCCATGCGATGGTCGACGAGGCGGAAGCCCAGTCGTTCGGCGATCACCTTTTGCAGCGCCTCGAGTTCGGGATCGACGAATTCGATCACCTTGCCCGTTTCGACGTCGATCAGATGGTCGTGATGCGCCTCGGGCGCGGCTTCATATCGTGAGCGGCCGTCGCCGAAATCATGGCGATCGAGGATGCCCGCTTCTTCGAACAGGCGGACGGTGCGGTAAACGGTGGCGATCGAGATGCCACTGTCGATCTTCGACGCGCGTTCATAAAGCGTCTCGACGTCCGGATGATCTTCGGAATCGGAGATCACACGGGCGATGATGCGGCGCTGCTCGGTGATGCGCAGCCCCTTTTCGTGGCACAAGGCTTCAAGGTCGATGGAACCGGTCATGCGGGCCTTTCCTGCAATATGCAGCCGTATCTTTGTTCTGAAATCTGTATAGGGTCGCGCCGCCGATAGGACAAGGGCGGCGCCGATATGGCGCCGCCCCATTTGCCATTATAAGCTTGTCGCCAGCGTTTAGCCGCGCTTGGCCTTGGGCTTGCGTCCGCCGCCGCGGCCCTTGGTACCGAGGCCGATTTCCTTGGCCAGCACGCGTCGCCGCTCGGCGTAGTTCGGTGCAACCATCGGATAGTCGGCGGGCAGGCCCCATTTGGCCCGATAATCGTCGGGGGTCATGCCATAGTGCGTCATCAGGTGGCGCCGCAGCATCTTCAGCTTTTTGCCATCCTCGAGACACACGATATGGTCGGGCTTTACCGAAGAGCGGATCGAAACAGCCGGCACGGGCTTTTCTTCAGGAACTTCCTGATGCCCAAGATTAGAGAGCGCGGCGTGGACATTATTGATCAGCACCGCGAGATCGGAGATCGCGACGCTATTGTTGCTGACGTGCGCGGCGACAATATCGGCCGTCAGCGTCACGAGCATTTCAGATGTATCGGTTTGATCCGACATAAGAGCGTTTCCTTGCTATTTCCCAGAAGAATAGGGTTGCGAATATTAGGATTCTTCTTCGACCCGCCGATATTCATGCCAGATTGGCGGCAAAGCCGCAACGGTAGAATACTAAGTTATATCAGTCGGGGAGCACGCCGCATGGTAATCGCGTCGCGAAGGATGCCGTCGCCGCCGCGGTAATAGGCAGGCCGGCGCCCGCATTCCGAAAAGCCCACAGCTTCGTAAAGATGAACGGCATCATTGTCGGCACGCATTTCAAGGAAATAGTCGTCGGCACCCGCAGACGCCGCCCATTGCTGCCAATCGTCCATCAGCAGCTTGCCAACGCCCCGTCCCCGCGCATCGGGGTCGACGGCGAGCAGCAACAATTCACTTTCCGGCCCGGCGATGCGCGCCGCCGAAAAGCCGCACGGCAGGTCGGCGTCCCAGGCAAGGCAGACGCGCGCCGACGGCAAGGCGAAAAGCGTCAGCAACTGCGCGGCGCTCCATGCCTCGCCATAAACGGGATCGAAGGCGCCATCCATCACGCGCATCACCGCCGACAGATCGGCGACGCGCGCGGTGGCGAGGCGAAACCCGGTCATGCGGTCCCCATCGGCTTGGCGTCGGGCGCGCGGCCATAGATCGGGCTGGGATCGTCGAACAGCGCGCCACCGGGCAGGAGGGAAAAGGCGCGCGCGTCGGGCAGCAACGGCAATGCACGCCCCGCGCCGCGCCGCGCGACGAAGGCTTCGGCACGATTGCCGACGACGAGGGCATCGTCGATCAGGATCGCATCGTCGGGAAGCAATGAGCGCACCGCCGATCGCGGCGTCAGGTCGGCAGCGAAGGGCTGGACGAACCATTGGCCATGCCCGCCCTCCATCACGACGAGCGCGCCGCCCGCAGCGGCGGCCTCTTCCGCCGCCCCCGCCGCGACGAGCGCGAGGGTCGAAAAGCCGCGCACCGGGATCCGCCAGCCCAGCGCCAGCCCGCGCGCCGCGGCAACCCCGATCCGTACGCCGGCGAAGCTGCCGGGACCGCACCCGACAAAGAGCGTGTCTGCACGGCCGCCACCATCCAGTTCGGCGATCAGCGGGACCAGCCGTTCGGCATGGCCACGGCCAATGACCTCGTGACGACGGTCGACGACCACCCCCGCATCGAGCAACGCCACCGAACAGGCCTCGCTTGCCGAATCGATGACCAGTTGCCGCATGGAAAGACGCGCGGAGGCCCGCTCAGACGACGCGGTTGAAGCGGCCGAAATCGGGCCGCGGGCTACGTTCGAAGATGCTCGCCGGATCGCCATAGCCGAGGGTCGAGATGAAATTGCTCTTCACGCTGGGCTGGCCGGCGAAGAAGGCGTCGTCGACCGCCGCATTGTCGAAACCCGACATGGGCCCGGTGTCGAGGCCGAGCGCGCGCGCCGCAAGAATGAAATAGGCGCCCTGCAGGCTGGCATTGCGAAAGGCCGTCGTCTGCGCAAGCGCCTCGTTGCCGGCGAACCAGCTGCGCGCGTCGGTGTGAGGAAAGAGGTCTGGAAGATTTTCGTAAAATTCATGGTCCATGGCGATGATCGCGGTGACCGGAGCCTGGAGGATTTTTTCGCCATTGGCGGGCATCGCCAGCGCGGCCAGCTTTTGCTTCGCTTCGTCGGACACGCACCAGACGATCCGCGCCGGCAGGCTGTTGGCGCTCGTCGGGCCGAATTTCACCAGGTCCCAGATCGCGTGCAACTGGTCTTCCGACACCGGCTTGTCGACATAGCCGTTATAGGTGCGCGCGGTACGAAACAGCTGGTCGAGGGCGCTATCGGAAAGCGGCTCGCTCATCGGGCATTCTCCTGTCGGTGGGTTGGGCAGATCCCGTCAGACGGCGTGGACCGCCGTGACTTCGGGAACATAATGTTTGAGCAGGGATTCGATGCCGTTCTTCAGCGTCGCGGTCGACGACGGACAGCCGGCGCAGGCGCCCTGCATCTTCAGATAGACATTGCCCTTGTCGAAACCGCGATAGACGATGTCGCCGCCGTCGTTCGCGACCGCGGGACGAACCCGCGTTTCGATGAGTTCCTTGATCTGCTCGATGATGTCGGCGTCGGCGGGATCGTCGGCAAAGCCGGCCTCTTCTTCCGCAGGGACCGAAAAGCCGGCTGCCGCCGGGTGAAACAGCGGCAAACCGCCAAGAAAATGATCCATCACGATGCCGAGCACGTCGGGTTTCACATCGGCCCACTCGCTGCCCGGCGCGATGGTCACCGACACGAAGTCGCGGCCGAAGAAGACGCCGGTGACATCGCCGAGGGTGAATAGCGCGCGCGCAAGCGGCGATGCTTCGGCCTCTTCGGGGCTCGCAAAGTCGCGCGTTCCCGTCGCCATCACCGCCTGGCCGGGCAGGAATTTGAGCGTCGCGGGGTTGGGCGTCGATTCGGTTTCGATCAGCATGGGCTGCATGTGGGACGCGGCGGCGCTTTGTGCAAGATAACATAGATGCGCCACCCTATAGATGCGCTAGGGTCAGGAATGCGCCGCTTCACCCATTTCGCCGCCCTCGACTGGTCGGGCGCTCGCGGGCCGCGGCAACCGGGGATCGCGCTGGCGGTGGCGAGCGGCGGCGATGCGCCCGCGCTGGTGCGTCCGGCCCATGTCTGGTCGCGGGCCGAAATATTGGGCTGGCTCGAAGCGGTCGCTGCAGCGGGCGAGAATATGCTGATCGGTTTCGACTTTTCCGCCGCCTTCGCCTTTGCCGACCGGGGCGCCTATTTTCCCGAATGGGGCGAAAGCCCCGTCGATTTGCCCGGATTATGGGCGCTGGTCGAACGCCTCGCCGCCGGGGATCCGCATTATGAGATCGCCGCCTTCCTCGCCCATCCCGACGCGCGCCGCCATTTTCGCCACGGCCGGGGCGACACCGGCGACCTGTTCGAGCCCGGCGCGGGACGGCTGCGGGTGGTCGAACAGCATCAGCGCGTGACGAAGCAGGCGGCGAGCGTCAGCAATTTCAATCTCGTCGGCGCGGCGCAGGTCGGCAAGGCCAGCCTGGCGGGAATGCGGCTGCTCCACCGGCTGCGGGGCCGGATTCCGCTCTGGCCGCTCGATCCCGTGCCCGCGCGCGGGCCACTGCTTGTCGAAATTTACACCAGCCTCGCCGCGCGCGCCGCGGGAATGGCGCCGGGGCGCAGCAAGATTCGCGACGGCAGCGCACTCGACGCCGCGCTCGCGGTGCTCAGTTCTCCGCCTGCGGGCATCGATGGCCCGGTGAGCGACCACGCGAGCGACGCCTTGCTCGCCGCCGCTTGGCTCCGCACGATCGCCGGCGATCCGGCCCGCTGGTCGCCCGCTCCGCTGACCGGCGATCTCGCGCGCACCGAGGGCTGGACCTTCGGCATCGTCTGAACCGGACTCGATGTTACGATTTTTTGCCGCCGGTTCATTTGCTTCGGGCCGGAAAGTCTGCATTTTCCGCTTTGGTCGAATTTTCTGACCGTCAGATGTTTCCATCGGGCCGGAAAATGCTCTAGGGGCGCAAACGTCGCGCCGGCTTAGCTCAGTTGGTAGAGCAACCGCCTTGTAAGCGGTAGGTCGTCAGTTCGAGTCTGACAGCCGGCACCAGTCCGGGACGCGGCGTTCCGGTCAGTCGCTCCAGCCTCTATCGCGCGCCGCCCGTTCCGTGGCGGCATCAAAAGGGTCTCCTGCCATCATCGCTGCAGCATCGGCCGCAAGCGCACCCGATGAAGCTTGGCGATAGTCGTTGCCGGCTTGACCGGTCAGCGTGCGTTCGAGCGCCCAGCGGCCCTGGTCGCGGCATCCGATACCCGAAAGTTTGCGGCCTTCGAAGCTGCGGCACGTGCGCCCCTGCTTGTCGCGGAAGCTCAGTCCGATGCGCACCGCGGCGCCCGCGCGCTGGTTCGATGCGAGCTGTGTGTCGAGTGCGGTGGCAAGCGCGCCCGACGCGACGAGCGCACCGTTCGCGTCGCCGACATCGGCGACGGGCATCCAGGGCTTGAGGCCGATCGTCAGTCCCAGCACCAGCGCTGCCGCGATGGCACCCCAGTGGATCGGAGCGAAACGCGCCCGCCTTGCCTCGCGGCGCGAGGACAGGCTGTTGCTGATCTTTGGTTCGATGAGCAGCGCCCGCAAACGCTCTGGAACCGCCTCTTCGACCACCGGCGCAAAATGAGCCTTGAGCTTCGTTTTCAGGACGCGATGGCGCGCGATTTCGGCGGCGAGCGCCATGTCGCTTTCGGCTTCACGCTCGATACGCCGCGCGGTGAGATCGTCCAGCTCGCCGTCGACGAAGGCCGCGACCATGGTCGAGTCGAAACTCATGCCGCTTCTCCCAGCAAATGCATCAAGGTCTCGCGCCCGCGCGCCAGGCGCGAGGTGATCGTGCCGATCGGTATCTCCAGCAATTCTGCCGCCTCGCGATAGGCATAGCCCTCGACAAGGACGAGCATCACCACCTCGCGCTGCTCGTCGGGCAGGTGCGCCATCGCGCCGTCGACATCGCCGCGCAGCGCGCCCGCCTCGACCTCGGAGGCGCCCTCGCCCGCGACCTGCGTGACGGCGTCATCGATCGGCGCGTGAATACCGCGGCGGCCCGCGGCGCGGCGCTCATCGATCCAGAGATTACGCGTGATGCGGTACATCCAGCTATCCAGTCTCGTTCCTTGTTGCCATTGTTCCCGCGACTTCAGCGCGCGTTCGATCGCAGCCTGACATAAATCGTCCGCGTCGCTGACATCACGCGCCAGCCCGCGCGCAAAACGGCGCAGCCGTGGCAGCAGTTCGACCAGTTCCTCTTCGAAGCGCATTGTCGCCTTTTCGATTGTTCGAGGAAGAAACGACGACCTTCTATCGTTTCTTCCGCATCCTGCTAAATTTTTCCGTCAAAGAACAACGGACGCGAGATTGATGATGCGATTTGCGACGATATTGCTGGCGGCGGTCTGCGTCATGGCCGGCGGGGCGGACCAGCGGGTGGCCGCGCAGGTCGCCTTGCCGCAGGTCCAGCTCCCTGGCGCAATACGGACGGTGCCATCGCTGCCCGATATCGATACGCAGCCGCTGATTTCGGCGGGCGACCGGTTGCCCGGGGTCCGGCTCGACCGGATCGCCTCGCTTGTCCGGCGTAATCGCGACAGCATCGAACTCGACGAACGCGGCGAGCCCGCGGTGCGAGGGGTCCTGGTTGCGAACGGCGTCGACTCCGCGATGATCGCGCGCGCGGCAAAGGACGGCTTCGCGCTCATCGACCGCGAACGGATCGAGGGGCTCGATCTCGACATCGCGCGATTTCATGTCCCCGAGGGGCGGAACCTCGCCCGGGCGCGCAAACAGCTTGCGAAACTGCTTCCCGATGCCGAGGTCGATGTCGACAATATCTATTTCGTGAGCGGGCCCGGCGGGGCGTTGCCGCAGAGCGCGCTAGCCGCCGCTGCGCCCGCCGCCACGGCAAGCCTCGGCCTGATCGACGGCGGCGTGGCCGCGCATCCCTCGGTCGCAGGGCGGGTCGAACAGCGTGGCTTCGCCCGTGGAGCGCCCGCGGCCAGCCGCCACGGTACCGCGGTCGCTTCGCTGCTGGCCGGCACCGGGACGGTTCGGGGTGCGGCCGCCGGTCAGCACATCGTTTCGGCCGACGTCTATGGCACCGATCCCGCGGGCGGCAATGCCAGCGCCATTGCCCGCGCGCTCGGCTGGCTCGTGCAGAAGGGGATCGCGGTGACGACGATCAGCCTCGTCGGACCCGACAATAAATTATTGGCCGCGGCGATCGCGCGCGCGCAGCAGCGCGGGATGTTGATCGTCGCCGCGGTCGGCAACGACGGCCCCGCCGCGCCGCCAGCCTATCCGGCTTCGTATCGCGGGGTATTAGCCGTAACCGGCGTCGATGCGAAGGGGCGCGCCCTGCCCGAGGCGGGCCGTGCGCTTCATGTCGATTTCGCGGCGCCCGGCGATGCCGTGCTGGCGGCGACGGGGGTGGCTAGTACCGACCGGCTGCGCGGAACCTCCTTTGCCGCACCGCTGGTGGCCGGCCGGCTAGCGCTGCTTTATCCCGCGCCCGCGATCGACCGCATCGCCCCGGCGATCTCGTCGCTGGTCATGGAAGCGCGCGACATGGGGAAGCCCGGGCGCGACAAGATCTATGGTCATGGGCTGATTTGCGGCAGCTGCGGCGGTCGCTGATCATATCCTGAATTTTTTTGGAAGAAGATCGAACCCGCCATCGTTCTTTCCTCGGGCCCGACCCCTCCGGGCCGCAATCTCGGGAGTAGAACAATGGCAAAACATATCTTCATCTCCGCTATCGCGCTGGCCGCGTCGGCAATGGCCTTTTCCGCGCCGGCCTCGGCGCAGCTGCTCGGTGGCAGCGGCGGCCTGGGCGGCAACCTCGGCGGCACGCTTGGCGGGACGCTTGCCAACCCGACCGGCCCTATCGGTGGCACGATCGGTTCGACTGGCGAGCTGACCGGCTCGGGTCGCGGCGAAACCCATATCGACCGCCGCTCGGGCCGCGTCCAAGGCAAGGGCAATGCCGGTGCGAACGGCAAGGGGTCGGCGGATGGCAATGGCAATCTGCTCGGCAATCCGGTCCGCGGCAATGCCGACGGCTCGGGCAGCGCTTCGGGTAATGGCAGCCTCGATGCGCAGGCGGTCGGCACCGATTATATCGGCCAGACCGCGCACGGTGCCGTCAGCTCCAGCCAGGGCGCGGCCTCGACCTTGACCGGCACCGCACGCGGCGCGGCGGGCCATGTCCGCGATCAGGCCGGCGGCGCGCTGCCGGGCGTGCCGGGCACCGCAAGCGCCGCCGGTTCAGCGGCGGGCAGCTTTCAGGGCAGCCTTGGACAACTGGCGGCCGCGGGCAGCGGCGCAGCGAGCGGCACCGGCATGTTCGCAGTCGAACCCGGCATGGCGGTGACCGACGCGCGCGGGAAGGTGATCGGCCATGTTCAGGAACTGCGCCAGACGGGCCGCGGGGTCGTGCAGGCGGTGGCGGTCGAGGTCGGCAACCGCGTCGCGACGCTTCCCGCGGCGAACTTTGCCGGGTCGGGCGATGTGCTGGTCACCGGCATGACCAAAGGCCAGCTGAAAGAGAGCGCCGAGCAACAGGAGGGCGCAGGCAGTGCATCCGCTGCCCGGCCCGCCGGCGAGCCCGCCCCGCAGGCATCGCAGAAGCGGAGCCGTGCCGAACGCGGCCATGCGCGCAACGATTAAAGCGCCCACCCGAAGGGACGGAATGCGTCGGCCATAGCGCCGACGCATTTTTTCTGAACCCGGCCAATTGCTGTCGGCCAACTGTCGGCATGGCGAGCGGCCCACCGCGGATCTTGATTCTAAGAAGGGTCGATCGCCACATAGACGGCCCATGCGGCGGGGTGCGCGAGCGAGGCCCCCCGCGCGTCGAAGGAGCGATCCGCGGCAACCTCGCGCATCGCGTCGCGCAACGCCCCGGCAAGATCGTTTCTGCCCCTCAGACCTGCTATGGCGGTCGTTGTCATTCGCTCGCCGACCTCGTCCACGACGGGCGAATAGGTTGCCAGCACCGCCCGCGCGCCGGCGAGAAGGAAAGATCGCGTCAGCCCGCTAAACCCGTCGCCGCCGTTGGAACCGGCCGCCGTATCGCAAGCCGAAAGGATGATGAGCGCAGAATTGAACCGCAGCTGCGCCACCTCGGAGGCCGTGAGGAGCCCATCATTGCCCGCGTCGAGCTTTCCTCCGACCTGTGCCCCCGGCGTCAGCGCGAGGGCAGGCTCTGACAGCGCGCCATTGAAATCGCCGCCGAGAAGGGCGTGGGTGGCGAACAGGACAACCGAGCTGTCGCGAAGCGTTCCGTCCGAACTGCCGCGCTGGACCCGCGCCTGTGTCGCGTCGAGTTGAAGGATTTGCCGATCGGATGACGCCCCCAAAAGCCTGGCAATCTCGCGCACTTCGGCAGCGCTATAGTCGAGCCGCGGAAGCTTTCCGAGCATGGCCGGATCAGCGATGCCGTCGCGGTATAATCGCTCGCGCGAAAGATGCGCGACGCCCTTTGTCGTCAAAGAACCGATCGGACCGCCACGGGTGCGCGCAGGCACCGGCTTCGGCGCCGGGTCGGCGATGCCACGAAATGCCGGGTCTCCGAGGCCGAAGAAGGTACCGGCAGACCATGCTCCCGTGGCGCTCCGGCGGGCCGTGCGCAGCGCATCGACAGACGGGATGACCGATATGATCCGCTCGAGACCAAGCCACTTCGTTGCCCGCAGCATCGCCGGATCGATATCGCCGGCCGCACCGCCCTCGGGGGAGCCCGACACGAGCGCCGAAAAGTTGAGCGAAAGCAGCGGCCCTTCCGGCACCACGATCCAGCGATCCTTGCCGTCGAGCAGCCCGGCGATCGATGGATCGCCGAACAGCGCCCGATACACGCGATGCGCGGCACCGCGATCGTAGCGCAGGAAGCCGGCCGGATCCTCCGCGGTACCCAGCGCGGTCGCCCCGGAGAACTGGCCGTCGCCCAGTTGGCCGTCGAGGTCGCCGACCGTCCGGGCGAGGTCGGCACCATCGACGGGAATTTCGGCCCACGCCGACCCTTCGCGGGTGACGGCAAAGACGACGCCGCGGCTCATCTCGCCGCGCGCATCCGGCATCCCCGGATAAAGCAGGACGAGCGCTTCGTTCTTGCGGAGAAGCGGGGGGCGGCGCCCACCCCCCGTTACCTCGGCCAGCGGTACCGGTTCAGGCCGCAGGGTGGCAAAGATATCGGGCAGTTCGCCGGTGAGCACGGCGGCCGCGACAGCCAGCGACTGGCCGGCGGCGGCGCGCTCGCCCAGCAACCGGACCCGGTCGTCGTCGCCGCCGGTGCCACGCTGCGCGGCCTGGGTGATGGCCTGATCGAGCGCGACGACGCGATCGCGCGCCGCCGCCCATCGCGCGAAAATCTCCCCCTTGCCGGCGCGCGCCGCGAGCGAGCGCGCCGCGGTCTCGCTGATCGCGGCGCTCGAAACCGACGGGTGCGCCAGCTGCGCGACCGCGAATCCCCGTGCGCGACTGGCAGCATCGCCGCCCTGCCCCGGGTTCGCGCGGTCGGTCCAATAAAGTTTCAGCAGGTCGCTCGCCTTGCTGCTGATGAAGCCGCTGAGGTTACGGCGATATTCGGCGTTCGCCGTTTCCGGGAGGGCCGAAAGCTCGGACCGGTATCCGGCGAGGACGTCTTCATAATAGGGCCGCGCCTCGGCAGGCCGTTTTTCGATCCACAAGGCGACGCCGAGATTCTGGACGAGCCGCAACGTCTCACGATGGCCCGGTCCATAACGGGCGCTGGCGATCCCGATCGCCCGTTTGCGCATCGGCAGGGCTTCTGCGAACCGGCCGAGCATCCACAAGCTGCTGCCATAACTCTCGATCAGCGCGGGATTGTCGGGATCCTGTTCCAGCGCCCGATGATAAATGCCCGCCGCCTCGGCAGCGGTCTCGCGGCGATCCGACAGCATGGCGGCCAGTTCCAGCGCGAAACCCTGACCGACCCCCGGCCCCATGGCCGCGATCACGCGGCGCTGGTAGCCGATCGCGCTGTCAGGGTCGCCGCGAACCCGCGCCGACTTGGCGAGGTTCCATATCGTCATCCAGTTGCGCTTGTCGTCGCTCGCCGGCGCCGCCTCCTGCCGTTCCAGCACCGCGCGGTACAACGCCTCGACGCGCGCGGGGTCGGTCCAGAACAGCTTTTGTGAATAGAGAACGACGTTGGTCAACTGCCTGTCATCGGCGTCGGGCAATTCGGCTTCGAACAGATCCAGTTCGCGGGAGAACCAGATTTTGGCGTCCGCCATCCGCATCTGCTTCACGAAATTATTGGCGAGTTGTTCATAGGCGGCGGCCAGCGCGAAGCGGTCGCCGCCCTTGATCGGCTGCAGCAAATTGACCTGTTCCTGCCGCAGCGGCTCGGCTTCGGTCGTCCGGCCCGCACCCTCGAACGCCGAGGCGAGCAGGCCCGCGCTCGACGCGCCGATCTCGGGCCAGTCCGCGAACAGGCGACGTGCGAGACCAAGGGCTTCGGTCGCATCTTCGATCGCTCCATCGAAATTCCCGCCTTCGATCCGGAGCTGTGACCGCGCGTCGAGACCGGCGAACAGCGTGGCCGGCTGCGCCCTGTCCCGGCCGATGGCGACGAGCCGGGCGATGAATTGTTCGCGTTCGGCGAGGCCGGCGGCCGTTTTGCCATTGTAGGAAAGATGGCAAAGCAGCGACAGCAATGGCCGCGCCGTCGCCGGATGCCCGGGACCGTAGGTTTCTTCATATAGGCGCAGCAGGGTGCGGCGGGGGGTTTCCAGGATCTTTTCGGAGGCCGTGTTGCACGGCTGGTCGATCCGGGCCTCGCGCTCCAGAGCCAGTATCTGGTCGAGCTGGGCCGGAGTAGGACCGGACTGATCGGCAGCCACGCGCCGGGCAGCGATCTCGCCCGGGATCATCGCAGGACGCGGGATGAATTGGGCGGCGGACGATGAAGCGCTCGTCGCTGCCAACAGCGCAAGCCACGGCATAAGGCGGCGTCCGACCATGGCACGATGTTAGCGCCGGACCATATCGGAGTAAACTCAGGGTCGCCGTGACACGCACCGCATTTTGTTCGACATCTCAAGGGCGCCATGCCGGCCGATCATATACACGACCGCGATCGGCGCGGGCTTCCCCGACCCGCAATCGCGCGACCAGGTCCTGACCCTAGCGATGACGGCGCCTTGACCGCTATTGCCATCCCGGCGAAAGGCGCGTTCAGCCGGTCGATGATGGCCGGGGCGGAGTGACATGGTGATCGATCCATCGACGATATTCATCGCCGCCGGTGCGGGTATTCTGGGCGGCGCCATGAACGCGCTGGCTGGCGGCGGCACCTTCGCGACGCTCCCTGTATTGATCGCGCTCGGGCTGCCGGCGAATATCGCCAACGCCACATCGAATGTCGCCTTGCTCCCCGGGGCGGGAACCAGCGCCTGGGCGTATCGCCATGAACTTGGCCCGGTTGCGGGCATTTCGGTCCGGCTGCTCGCAGCGCTGACCTTTTCCTTCGGGCTGATCGGCAGCCTGCTGCTCGTCCTGACCCCGACCGAGACGTTCGACATCATCATCCCGTGGCTGCTGCTCTTCGCCTTCGCGGTGATGGTGTTCGGCAAGCGCGCCGCCGACTGGCTTCATGCGCGCGTCACCATCGGCAGGCCGACTTTGCTCGCGGTTCAGGCGCTGCTCGGCGTCTATGGCGGCTATTTCGGCGGCGGGGTGGGATTGATCACGACCGCGCTCTATGGCCTGCTCGCCAACATCCGCCCGCGCGAACTTTTTGCGATCCGGACCATGATGCTCGGGGTGGCCAACCTCGCGGCGGCGTTCGTCTTCATCGGCTTTGCGATGGTGTGGTGGTGGGCCTGCCTGCCGATGCTGGTGGGCTCGATCGTCGGCGGCTGGCTGGGCGCGGTGATCGGCAAACGGCTCAGTCATCGCGCCGTGCGCATCTGGACGCTGCTGGTGACCGGCGCCACCACGGTCATATTTTTCGTTCGCGCCTATAGCGGATAGGGAATGGGCGCGGCGGCGAGGCCGTGCGACCGGAGATCCATACCACCGGCGATTTATTGCTTTACCTTAACTTAGGTTGAGCTTTTATGGAGGTGCTCCACGATTCGCGAACGGGAGCATGTCTTGCACGCACAGCATGGAAATATGGGCTCTTCAGCCCGCCAGCATGCGCTTCGAAAGCCGCGCGATCAGCGGGCCGAGCTGGCCCGCCGATCGGCCCGCCGCCAGCGCGTCATCGGCCATGCCATGCATCGCGTGGAAGATGAGCGCGGCAACCCTGGCCGGTTCCTCCCCGCCCAGATGCCACGCGCCGCTCGCCTGCCCCTCGGCCACCAGCGCCGCGAGATGCCGGACGATGTCGGTGTCATCGAGTGCCTGACGCTGCGGCATCGCCGGCCCGTGGAAAACCAGATCATGCAGGGCGTGCATATCGAAATAGGCCTCTGTCGCCGTAACGATCCATGCCTCGAACCGGCCGTCCCAGTCGCCGGGCGGGCGGGCATCGACAGCCGCAACCACGCTCGCCTGAAAGGCATCGCTGAAATGGCTGCGCAACGCGTCGATCAGCGCCGCCTTGCTCACGAAATAATGGTAGAATGTTCCCTTGGCGACGCCCGCCCGCGCGGCAATGTCGTCGATCGAACTTTCCGGCAGCCCCTCGTCGACCATCAACGCAATCGCCGCCTGGACCAGCTGGGCGCGGCGCAGATCGGCCTTGCTCGGCGGAAGCGGGCCGGTTGCACGCGGCCTTGGGGGTCGGCGAACGGGCCGCGCCGACGGTCTTTTGCCGCGGATGAATGCTCTTCCTGACATCCAGGCAGCCTAGCAGCTTCCGCGCCGCGAATGCGACCCTCTTGACGGCCGCTCGCATTATTAATAATCATTCGCAATAATATCGACTCATAGTCGAATTCTGAAAGGTCCTCCGTGTCCCCCTCCGACTCTCCCCTCGAAATCACGCCCCCTCGCGCGCTGCGCTGGCGTTCGCTGCTCCTCGTCGGCGGCGTGCTGCTCCTGCTCGCGGGCGGCCTCTATGCTTGGCGTTCCGCCCGAACCGGCGAGACGGCGCCCGGCCAGATGCCGCCGGTGCCGGTGACGACGATCGTCGTTACGCCGACCGAAGTCCCCGCCGCACTGGAGGCGGTCGGCTCGCTGCGCGCGGTGCGCGAGGTCGTGCTCGCGCCCGAAGTGGCCGGCCGCGTGACCGCGATCCGCTTTGCCGCGGGCGAGCGGGTCGGCGCCGGCCAGTTGCTCGTGCAATTGTTCGACGCGCCCGAGCGCGCGGACCGCGCCGCGGCCAGGGCAAAGGCCGATTTCGCCGGGCTGCAATTGACCCGTTCGCAAGAATTGGCGCCATCGGGCGCCGAACCGCGTGAATTGCTGGAACAGCGGCGCGCCGAGCATGCACAGGCGAATGCTGCGGTCCGGCAGATCGACGCCCGGATCGTCCAGAAACAGCTTCGAGCGCCCTTTGCGGGCACGCTGGGCGTCCGGCAGGTCAACCTCGGCCAATATCTCAATCCGGGCGATGCGGTGGCGACGCTGACCGCGCTCGACAGCCTCTATGTCGACTTTGCGCTGCCGCAGCAGGATTTCGCCCGATTGCAGCCGGGCGCCACGGTCGACGTCGTCTCCGACGCCTGGCCCGACCGCCGCTTCACCGCGCGCGTCACCGCGATCGAACCGCAGGTCGGCAAGGATACGCGCAATATCATGGTCCAGGCGACCTTGCCCAATCCGGGCCTGGCGCTGCGCCCCGGCATGTATGTCACCGCCCGGCTGGCGCTGCCGCCGATCGCCGGGGCGCTGGTCGTTCCCGCGACCGCAATCCAGACCTCGGCCTCGGGCGACAGCATGACGCGCGTCAAGCCGGGCAAGACCGGCCGGGACGGCATCGCGGAGGTAATCCCCGTCACCACGGGCCGCCGCTTCGGCGACAAGGTCGTGGTGACCAGCGGGCTTCGCCCCGGCGACATCGTCGTGATCAACGGCCAGCTGCGCGTCCAGCCCGGCGCCCCGGTCACGCTGGCACCGGCGCGTCCGGCGCCGGCCAAGGGGGGTCGCTGAGATGGCCTTCACCGACATTTTCATCCGCCGCCCGATCCTGGCGGTGGTCGTCAGCCTGCTGATCCTGCTCGTCGGCGGCGCCGCGCTGTTTTCGCTTCCGGTACGCGAATATCCGAACATGGAAAGCGCGACGATCGTCGTCGACACCGGCTATCCCGGCGCGACGCAGGACGTGATGCAGGGCTTTGTCACCACCCCGATCGCGCAGGCGATCGCGACCGCGAACGGCATCGATTATCTCACGTCGACCTCGACCCTCGGCAAGAGCCAGGTGAAGGCCAAGCTGGTGCTCAATGCCGACGCCGACCGCGCGATGACCGAGATATTGGCCAAGGTGCAGCAGGTGAAATTTCGCCTGCCCGCGGGCGCCAATGATCCGGTCATCACCAAGATGACCGACGGGGCGTCGGCGGTGCAATATCTCGCCTTCGTCAGCGACACCCTGCCCGTCCCGCAGATCACCGATTTCGCCAGCCGCATCGCGCAGCCGCTGATCACCGCGGTTCCGGGCGTCGCATCGGCTGAAATCAGTGGCGGCCAGACGCTGGCGATGCGCGTCTGGGTCGATCCGGTACGCCTCGCGGCGCGCGGCCTGTCGGCGAGCGATATTGCCGCCGCGCTGCGTGCGAACAATGTCCAGGCCGCGCCGGGCCGCCTGAAGGGCAGTGATACCGCGATCAATATCACCGCCGGCACCGACCTGCGCGACCTCGATGCCTTCCGCCAGATGGTGGTGAAGCGCGTCGACGGCGGCATCGTCAGGCTGGGCGACGTCGCGACGGTCGAGATCGGCGGGCAAAATTATGACAGCAGCGCGATGACCTCGGGCCGCCGGTCGGTCACCATCGCCATCACGCCGACCCCCGACGGCAATCCGCTCGAAATCGTCAAGGCGGTCAAGACGCTCGTCCCCGACATGCAGCGCGTCGCGCCGCCGGGTGTCGAGGTGATCAGCCAGTTCGACGTCGCGCATTTCGTCAATGCCTCGATCGACGAGGTCAGCCATACGCTGGTCGAGGCAATCGTGATCGTCGTCATCGTGATCTTCCTGTTCCTCGGCTCGCTGCGCGCGGTGCTGATCCCGGTGGTGACGATCCCGCTGTCGCTGGTCGGCACCGCGGCACTGATGCTGGCTTTCGGCTTTTCGCTGAACCTTCTGACCTTGCTCGCGATGGTTTTGGCGATCGGGCTCGTCGTCGACGACGCGATCGTCGTCGTCGAGAATATCCACCGTCATATCGAGGAGGGCCTGTCGCCGGTCCGCGCCGCGCTGCTCGGCGCGCGCGAGATTGTGGGGCCGGTCGTCGGCATGACCCTGACGCTTGCCGCCGTCTATGCGCCGATCGGCCTGATGGGCGGGCTGACCGGGGCGCTGTTCCGCGAATTCGCCTTCACGCTCGCCGGATCGGTCGTCGTGTCGGGGGTCGTCGCGCTGACGCTGTCGCCGATGATGAGCAGCCTGTTGCTCAACAGCCAGATGAACGAGGGCAAATTGTCGCGCGCGATCGAGCATAATATGCAGCGCGCGACGCAAAGCTACGGCCGCCTGCTTGGCGCGACGCTCGCGGCGCGGCCGGCGGTGATGCTGGTCGGCGCGGTGGTGCTGGGCGCGATCGTCATCCTGTTCACCGGCGCGCAGCGCGAACTCGCGCCGCAGGAGGACCAGGGCTATGTCTTCGTCCAGACCAAGGCACCGCAATATGCCAATGTCGACTATACCGCGCGCTACGCGCACGAGGTCGAGCGGATGTTTCGCGGGCTGCCCGAATATGTCAGCAGCTGGTTCGACAATGGCACCGACGGCCTGAACAACGGATTCGGCGGCGTCATCCTGAAGGAATGGGACGATCGCGAACGCGGTGCCGATGCGGTCCAGGCCGAACTCAACGCCAAGGGCGCCGGGATCACCGGCGTCTATGCCGCCGCCTTTCAGGCGCCCGCCCTCCCTGCGTCGAGCGGCGGGCTGCCGGTACAGATGGTCATCCGCTCGTCCGACGATTTCACCACGCTCTATGCAGCGCTGGAAAAGGTAAAGGGCGCCGCCTGGAAAAGCGGGCTGTTCGCCTTCGTCGACAGCGACCTCGCCTTCGACAGCCCCGAAGCGCGGATCAGCATCGACCGCGCCAAGGCCGGCGAAATGGGGATCACCATGGAAGCCGTCGCCGATACGCTGGCGACGATGGTGGGCGAAAATTACGTCAACCGCTTCAACTGGCACGACCGGTCGTACGACGTCATCGCGCAGGTTCCCGCCGCGCAGCGGCTGACCCCCGACAATCTGGGCCAATATTATGTCAAGACCGCGTCGGGCACGCTGGTACCGCTGTCGACGGTGACCAAAGTGGAGGTGCGCCCCGAAGCGAACCGGCTGTCGCAGTTCAACCAGATGAACTCGGCGACGCTGTCGGCGATCCTCGCCCCCGGGGTGACGATGGGACAGGCGGTCGATTTCCTCAACAGCCAGCCGCTGCCCGCGGGCACCAGCGTCGACTGGCTGTCGGACAGCCGCCAATATGTGACCGAGGGCGACCGGCTGACGATATCGTTCGGCTTTGCGCTGATCGTGATCTTCCTGGTGCTCGCGGCGCAATTCGAAAGCTTCCGCGATCCGCTGGTCATCCTCGTCACCGTCCCGCTTGCCATCTGCGGCGCGCTGGTGCCGCTGTGGCTCGGTTACACGACGCTCAACATCTATACCCAGATCGGGCTGGTGACGCTGATCGGGCTGATTTCGAAACATGGCATATTGATGGTGTCCTTCGCCAACCAGATCCAGAAGCAGGAGGGGCTCGACCGGATCGCCGCGATCCGCAAATCGGCGGCGGTGCGCATGCGGCCGGTGCTGATGACCACCGCGGCGATGGTCGCGGGGCTCGTTCCGCTGCTGTTCGCCAACGGCGCCGGGGCATCCAGCCGCTTCGCCATCGGCATCGTGGTGGTGATGGGTATGCTGGTCGGCACGCTGTTCACTCTCTTCGTTCTTCCCACCATCTACAGCCTGATCGCCAGGGATCATCGCGCGGCGTCGCACAGCGCGCGCGAAACCGAACTCGCACAGGCGGAGGTCGCATATGCGTAAACTGCTTTCCCTCATCCTGCTCTGCACCACCGGCTGCGCGGTCGGCCCCCATTATGAACCGCCGCAGCCGGTGGTGAAATCGGCCGGCGGCTATACAACCGCCGCGCTGGGCATCGATGGCGCCGCCGACCTGCCCGATCATTGGTGGCGGCTCTACGACGACCCCGTTCTCGACGGCCTGATCGCGCGCGCGCTCGCCGCCAATACCGACCTGCGCGTCGCCAACGCCAATCTCGCCAAGGCCGATGCCGTACTCGGCGAAGCCCGCGCCGGGCGGCTGCCGGCCACCGAACTCAGCGGCGGCACCAGCTATGGCGACGCTGCCGGGGGCATCGCGCAACCCGCGGGCGGGCGGCAATGGACGCATAGCGGCGGGCTGGCCCTGTCGTGGGAAGTCGATCTGTCCGGACGCGTCGGCCGCGTGATCGGCGCGGCGCGCGCCGACGCCGAAGCGGTCGAAGCGGTGCGCGATGCGGTGCGCGTCACCGTCGCGGCCGAAACCGCGCGCGCCTATGGCGACGCCTGTGCCTTTGGCGCCTCGACCGCGATCGCGGTCACGTCGCTCGAAACGGCAGAGGAAAGCCTGCGCATCGTCACCGCCCAGCAAAAAGCCGGATCGGTCGGGCGGCTGGAAGTCGAACGCGCGGCGGGCGATGTTGCCACGGCGCGCGCCGCAATTCCCGAGGTCGAGGGCCGGCGCCGCGTCGCGCTGCTCGAACTCGCGGCGCTGCTCGGCGGCCAGCCGGGCGACGTTCCCGCCGCGGCCCAAAGCTGCACCCGGATCCCCGCGCCGGTCGCCGCGCTGCCGGTCGGCGAAGGCAATGCGCTGCTCCGCCGCCGCCCCGATCTGCGCGAAGCCGAACGCCGCCTGGCCGCCGACACGGCGCGGATCGGGGTGGCGACCGCCGATCTCTATCCGCAGATCCGGCTGGGCGCGGGCGGCAACTTCCTGCGCAATGACGATGTGAAGGGAAGCGATAGCTTCAGCTTCTCGCTCGGGCCGCTGCTGTCGTGGAGCTTCCCCAATATGGCGGTCGCCCGTTCGCGCGTCCGGCAGGCCGAAGCGCAGGGCGATGCTTCGCTCGCGACGTTCGACGGCAAGGTGATCGGCGCGCTCAAGGAGGTCGAGCAGGCGCTGGCACGCTACGATGCCGGACAACGGCGCAACGCCGCGCTGACCGAAGCACGCGACCGGGCGCAGACCGCCTATGACCTCGCGCAGGCCCGCTATCGCGCCGGATCGGTGTCGCTGCTCGACACCGTCATCGCGCAGCAATCGCTGATCGAGGCGCGCGCGACGCTCGCCGCATCGGAACAGCAGCTGGGTTCGACGCGGATCGATTTGTTCAAGGCCTTGGGCGGCGGCTGGAGTTAAAGCCAGCGACCGCCTATCTGGCCGCCCATTACTGACCGTGCTTGCGCGCGTACGTGTCGCCGCCGAGGTCGAGCGTCGCAATCGCACCATCCGCGCCGAAGGTGAACCCCGCCGGGGTCTCGCCGAAAATGCTCTTCTGGGCGAGGCTGCTCCACTGCGCCTTGAACATGTCGCTCCGCTCATGTTCGAGCACCGCGGTGGCCTGGGGCCGCGCGAGCATCAGCTTGCCGTTCGCCAGCGTGATGACGACGTCGCCGAGCAGCTCGCTCGAATAGGTGCCCGCATAGCGATCGAGCGGCAGCCGCGCGGGCGCCGCCGCCGCCGATGATGGTGCCGCAGCCGCCGCCTTTTCCTGTGCGGTCCGCGCCGTATCTTCCAGCGCCTGCTTCATCACCGCGCTGTGATCGGTGGCGGGGCCGCCGATAAAGGCGTCGAGCACCCGCAGCTGGACCGCGGCGGCAAGGCTGCTCGGCAGACCGTTGGTCAGCACGACGACGCCAAGCTTCCGGTCGGGGATCATCGCGACGGCGCTATTCATCCCGTCGATCGCCCCCGTATGGACCACGACCTTTTGCCCGCGATATTCGCGCAAGCCCCACGCCAGGCCATATTCGGTAAATTTGAACAGCGGATCGGGGGCGCTGGCAGGCAGCACGATCTGGCCGCTATGCATCTCCGCGAGCGTTGCCGGGGCGATCAGCTGCTTGCCCTCGAACATACCGCCGCCCAATTGCAGCCGCAGCCACTGCGCCATGTCGCGCGCGCTGGAATTGATCGCGCCGGCACCGCCGACATTGTCGATCAGGCGATAGGCGACCGGCACCGCCTTGCCATCGACCAGGACGTGCGGGCTCGCGACATTCGCCAGCGCCTTGAGATCGGTGACGCTGGTGCTGGTGCGGCGCATGCCGAGCGGCGCGAAGATCCGGCTGGCGACGAAGCGGTCGTAACTCATCCCCGACACCGCGCCGACCACCTCGCCCGCGACGATGAACATCTCGTTCTGATATTGATATTTGTTGCGGAAACCGAGCGTTTCGGTCTGGAAGCGCAGCCGCCGGATGATTTCCTGGCGATCGAACCCCGACCCGTACCAGAGGTTGCCGTTGGTGACGACGCCGGTGCGGTGCGACAACAGGTCGCGGACCGTCACGTGGCGGGTGACATAGGGATCATGAAGCTCGAACGACGGCATATAGTCATGCACCGTGCCGTCCCAGCCGATCTTCTTTTCATCGACCAGCATGCCGAGCGCCGCCGAAGTGAAGGCCTTGCTGGCCGATCCGATCGCAAAGACCGTGTCGGCGTCGACCTTGCCGGGCTTGCCTTCCTCGCGGACGCCGAAGCCCTTCGAATAGACGATCTGGTCGTCCTTGACGATGGCGATGGACAGGCCCGGCATCTGCCACGCGCCGCGGGCGCCCTCGATATAGGCGTCGAGCCCCGCGAGCGCCGCGGCGGTCGTCGGCGGTGTCGCGGGCGCCGGTGCAGTCGGGGCAACCAGGACCGCAGTCTGGGCGAAAGCCGGCCCCGCAAGCAAGGACAGACTCGCAGCAGACAGGACGAGAGACTTCATGCGCACATTCATCATCATGATTTTGCTCCATTTCCAGCGCGGACCGTCGATTGCGCCACATGCGATACCGAAGGTGTCGGGACGCAAGCGATATTTCTATATTGAAATTATTTTCATATATGAACGTAAATGCTCTGAATGGAAATTGTCAATCCCCAGGTTGCGCGGACAAATTTGAAACTTGTCGAAACGACAGCATCGGGGTGGGAAACTGCCATGAGCTCCACTCACCTTCGTCATCCGCGGAGGAGACCCGTGGCTCTTCCGCCTTGACCCGAGATCCCGCTTTTTTGAAGGTAGCGCAGGTTTCGACGTCCAGCGGGACCCCGGATCAAGTCCGGGGTGACGAAAATGCAAACGGCAACTAACCGCCGTTAGCCGTCATTCGAATTTGTCCACATCACCTGGAGAGGGAAGCTGCCCTATTCTTTCGGGAGCGCGACCTTGCCTCTCAGCAAACGGCCGGCGATCTTCGGCCTGCCCTGTCCTTCCAAAACGACAAGCTCGCCCTCGATCGACAGAGCGGCGCAGTCGCCGTTGCCGAATTTTCGCCCGTCATCGACAACGCAGAGCTTCCCGCCCGGCTGCAACAGCCATTTCACCGGCTTCGATACGTCAGGCCCGCCGCCGCTTCGCTCGCGCGCTTGGCCGACACCACCGCGCTGGAAATAGATCGCCACATCCTTTTTTGCCGAGACGGCCTCGGGGCGCACGAGCAAAAGGGTGTGACCGGTCAACCTATCCATCATCGCCTTGGTCGCCGCCGCAGCGGCGGGCGAAAGGTTGCGGGCATCGCCTGGCAAAAGCCGGCCGTGCGTCAAACCGGCCCCTTCGGACTTCAGCGCCACAAGGTCGCCGGTCACCGTGATCGCGGCGCAATAATCCTGCTTCCACTCCCCACCGCGAAGGCACAGGGCGCCGTCTTTTTTGCGGATCGACCAGCTTTCATCGCGGTGGAGCACCCAATTGTCGAAGTCCGGCTCATCATTCTGCGCCCGCCGCACCGTCCCGTCGGCGAGAAAGTGAAAGGCCAGATATTCGCGCCGGCCGCCCATCGGAATGAAGACGAGCGTGTTGCCGGTCAGCGGCCGGATCGCGGCTTCGCCGTCCAGCCTTTGCTGCCCCGCCGTGGCAGGATCGAGATGCCGGGCATCTCCCGCCAGCAGCTTTCCGCTCCAGGCCGGACCATTGGCGGGCGCCAGCGTCGCGGCATCGCCGTCGATCGACAATGTTCCGCAATCGCCGTCCCAGATCTTGCGCCCGCTGTCGGCGACGCAAAACTGCCCGTCCGACATGGTGGCCCATATAATCGGTCGCGCTTCGCTCAGGCCATGCTCGCCGCGGGTCGCCGCCAGTCCCGATCCATCCAGCCGAAAATAGACGGTCTCCTCGTCGCCGTCCCGATCGGCCTTCGTATAGACCAGCGTATTGCCGACGAGGACGCGCGCGGCTTCATGCGTGGCAACGGGACGCCGCGCCTCTTCGGCACGCGCCGGGTTACCCCCCGGTGCGGCGCCCAGCAGCACCGCAGCGATCGTCCATGCCCTGGCTTGCATCATTCCCACGCCAACGTCTCTCCAGCCTTGCGGAAGCTTGCCTCCGTACCATCATCTGCGGTGCGATAGCCGCCTTTGCCCGTACGATCGATCCACCAATCGAGCGGCACTGATAATGCGCCGATGCAAGGCACGGCTGTGACGCCCCGCACTATCGGCGAAATGGCCCGGCAATCAGCGCATCCGCGATGCGACCGCGAGCAGCATTTTTCGCTGGCTGTCATTGACGCTGTTCAGCGTATGCGCGCGCACCAGCTTGAGGATCGCCATTTTATCCGAAACCAGAAACACGTCGCGGAATTCCGCAACCATATCGCGGAAGTGACCGGCATATTCGCCGGCCAGATCATCGATATGCTTCGCGTTGCTATCCGGTCCCAGCGCATCGAATTTCCTTCCCAGCGCCAGAAATTCTTCCGATTGATCCGCCATTCGCTCATAGATTGCGTACAGCTTCGCCAGATCCTCCCGGCCCAGCAAATGCGAAAACAGGGTGAGCTGTTCGCGCCAGGCCGCGTTCGACGATTCCGAACGCCCGTCGCTCAGGACCCTGAACGGCTCGGCCAGTTCCGTCCCGGCGCCCGGCGCGTGGATGCCGTTGCGCAGCCTCGCGACCAACGCCCTTTGTTGCTCGAGCTGGCCGATCTGGTCGAGAAGCTGCTTGTCGAGCGCGTCCAGCAAATCATCCGCCGGCGCACCCCGGCTTTCCAGAAACGACGGAATGTCGGCCAATGTGACCCCCGCCGCGGCCAGTCCCTTGATCCGGAGCAGCCGGATGAGGTCCGGAACAGCGTAGCGCCGATAGCCGTTGCGGTCGCGAAACGGCTCCGGCAACAAGCCGATCTGGTGATAGTGGCGCAGCGCGCGCGGCGTGACCCCGGCCAACCCCGCGACCACCTTGCTACGCATCGCAGGCATCCGCCAGCGCGGGCCGGTCGCCGGTCGGCTCACCCGAATCTGCCGGGCGCGGCGCGGCGTCCGTGCCGCCCGAGCCCGACGCGAGATCGCGAAGAGCCGGGGAAAATATGCCCGTTGCGGCCGCCACGGCCCACACGCCCGCCGCGACGATGACGGCGGCCGACAAGCTGTTCAGCTCGATCAAAACGGCGGCACCCATGATGCCCAGCGGCGCCGCCGCGGTGATCAGCGCATTCTGGATTCCGGCAATTCGTCCACGCACATGTTCGGGGATACGCTCGATCGACAGGACGCCGAACAAGCCATTGAACAAGGCGCTCGACAATCCCAGAATGACGGCGCCGATCAGGATGGCGGTCACCGAAACCAATGTGGCGATGGCAGCGAACCCGATCGTGGTGCCGATCATTCCCGTTACCAGCCAGCGTCGCCGGGGGCCATGACGGCCCGCCATCCCGTATATCGCACCGCCCGCCAGCGTCCCCAACGCCATCGCCGAGAGGACGAATCCCAGCGACGACGGCTGATCGATACCGGTAAAATAGACGGGCAGGATCAACCCCTGAAGCGCGCCGAAGGCGACGACCGACAGGCTGCTGATCGCACAGAGCGTGACCAGGAACGGGCTGCGCAGCAGAACCAGCCACCCCTCGCGCAGCGCTTTCCAGCCCGAAGCGGCGCGCCCGGCATCCGGTGTCGGCTCGCCCTTCGGCACCGCCCCGACATGCCGCGGGATAAGGAAGGTGGTCACGGCTGCCAGCGCCGATGTCGCGGCGGTGATCCAAAGGACCGTCGACCCCGGCAGCGCCGACATCAATGTTCCCGCGAGCGCCGGTCCCGTCAACAAGGCAAGCGATACCAGAACCTGCGAAAATCCGGCCATCCGCTCGGCCGACGCCCCGCTATGGCGCAGGACCGCAGGCAAAAGCGCGGTCCTTGCGGCGAGCCCCGGCAAGTCGCCCAGCGAGCCGACGATTCCCAGCAGGATGAACCAGGACAGGGTAAGGCCCGAAATCTGATCGACAATCGGCAGCGCCGCGACCGAAGCAGCCGAAATAAGGTCGGTCACGATCGAACAGTCGCGCCGATTGAACCGGTCGATGACGACGCCCATGAACAACCCGGCAAAGATCGCGGGAATTGCGGTCGCCGCCGCAACCGACCCCGTCCCGAGGACGCTTCCCGTTTTTTGCAGGACAATGAGCGGCAGCGCGATCGCCGCGATGGAATTGCCGAGGATCGACAGAAAATACGACGCCAGATAGGCGGGAGCGGCCAGTTTCATCGCCGCCCTCTGCACTATGACGCCGCGTCAGGGTCAAGAGATTTTATGGTCATCGACGGCGATTATGGGCGGGTCATCGCGCGCGCATTGAACTCGAACGCGCAAGGCCTATGTTCGGATGGCGGGCCGGGCCCCTCTGACGATCCGATGGATCGTGATGTCGGACCGCATCGGGAATCCTCGATGTTGGCTCGACTTACGCATTTCCCAAGCCGCATCGATATCTCGGTTGGATCACCATCTGGAGTCTATGCGATGCCGCATCCCTTTTACACCGACGCCTGCGAACGGCAGCCTGCCCGTCACGCGAACCAAGGGCGCCAGTCATGACCGGCCCGGCCGTGGGAATGCCCTGCCCCGTCTGCAAGGTTCCGCTCGCGATGAGCGACCGGCAGGGCGTCGAGATCGATTATTGCCCACAGTGCCGCGGCGTGTGGCTCGATCGGGGCGAACTCGACAAGATCATCGAACGCAGCGCCGCCGATGAACCGGCGCGCGCGGCGGCGGCGCCACCGCAACAGCCCTATCCGCAAAGCGCACCGCCTGCCGCGTGGGACCGGCATGGCGGACATCACAAAGGATATCCGAAACGTCGCAAATCCTTTCTCGAGGAATTGTTCGACTGATGCGTTGCGCGGGGCCGGTATTTCCGGCCCCGCCATTCCCCATGCGTTTCAGACGGTCGGTCGGCGCCAGCAGTGCAGCGGGCCATCCTGTTCGTCCACCCGCGGCTAGGCGGCGAAGCCCTGCTGCTCGCGCTCGCCTACCAGCTCGAGGCGGCCGTCGGCTGGTGGCGCCATCGGCCACCAGCCTGGGTTGGCGAACCCTGACGCCGCGGTTCAGAACCTGGCGTTCGCGCCGATGACGATGCCGATGCCGATGGCGCTGTCGCTCAGCTGCGGCCGGTAATCGAGCGACGATCATGAATTGCCCGCGGTGTTGCAAGCGTTCATCACCGGACATCTGCAGCATATAGCCACCCGTCGAGCTTCTCGGTCGCGGTTCAGCGCCGCTTCGGTACCACCGCCAGCGAATTGCGCCGTCGCAGGCTGCCCGGCGCCTGATCGTAATTTTATACATTAGTGCTTGATTTAGCAAAGCACTGTTCGGTAGCATGCCGAACGCGCCCTGCGCCGCCCGACCACGAAAGTCGGCATGGCGCATGATCTTGCGACGAGGCAGAGGAATTTCACAATGACGGAAGCGCCGAACAACGAGGCCGGCAGCGGCACCGAGACCCTTTCACCCGCTGGCACCGCCGATGCCCCCGCGACGCTCGCCCCGTCGGGCTGGCCCGCTGCGGATCGCGAGCGCTTCTGGCGCATCCAGCAGGATTCGCTGCCCGGGAACCCGGCCGGCCGCGGCCATGGCGGCGCCGTTTCCACCGCGCTCAACGGCTTTGCCGCGCGGGTCGGCGAAGAGGCGCTGCGCCAGGGCGGTTCGGCGGTCGACGCGGTGCTGAGCGCCGCACTGGCGCAGATCGTGCTCGGCGGCGGCGCGGTGATCAGCTTCTTCGGCATCATGGCGCTGATGCATGTCGATGGCGAGAGCGGCGAGGTGACCTCGCTCAACGCCGGCTGGAACACGGTTCAGGGCGAGGACGACCCGCTGTCGATCCCGGGCACGCTGAACGCCGCGGGCGACGGCATTGCCAATATGATGGGTACGGGCGAACCGTCGGGCCGCACCGCGCTCGTCGGCGGCTTCATGCGCGGGCTCGAAGCGGCGCACCGCCGCCATGGCAAGCTGCCCTTTGCGCGCCTGTTCGAAGCGGCGATCGAACTCGCCGACGACGGGTTCATCGTCTCGCCCGGGCTGGCGCGCTATATCGACATCCGCAAGCAGGATCTGGCGCGATTGCCTGAAACCAAGGCGGTCTTCTTCAAGCCCGACGACACGCCCTATGCCGAAGGCGATCATTTCCGGCAGCCGGCGCTCGCCGAAACGCTGCGCCGGATCGCTGCCGAGGGCGCCGATTATATGTACAGCGGCGCCTGGGCAGCGAAGTGCATCGAGGCGATCCAGGCCGATGGCGGGCGGATGACGCTCGACGATCTTGCGGCCTATCAGCCGGTCTGGTCGGACCCGGTGACGATCGAGCGCCGCGACCATAGCATCGCCCTGCTCGGCGAACCGTGCGAGGGCAGCGTCAATCTCGTCGAAACGCTCAACCTCTGCGAAGTCGCGGGGATCCGGGAGCGCGGTCATTGGTCGACCTCCGCCGACAGCCTGATCCGCCTCGCCAAATGCTGCGCCGCGATCGGCGGCATGCGGTACGAGACCGAGGAAGAGCAGGCGGCCGCCTTTCCCGGCCTCGACATGGGCCGCACGGCGCGGCTCGGCAAGGCGCATGCCCGGGACCTCTGGGCACGTCTCGAAGAGCAATCGCCGATCCGCTTCCTGCCCAAGGGCACGCATTCCGACGTCGTCGTCGCGGTCGACGCCGACGGCAACATGGCCGCGCTCTGCCACTCGATCAATTGCCTGATCTGGGGCCGCACCGCGATCGTCGTCGACGGCGTGTCGGTGGGCGATCCCGCCGCCTATATGCAGACTTTGGTCGCGGCGACCCCGCGCGGCGGGCAGCTTCCCAACCCGATCGAGGTCGGGATCATCCTGAAAGACGGCAAGGCCGATACCGCCTGGTCGTCGATGGGGGTCGGGCTTCACTATCAGACGACGCAATCCTTGCTCAACATCGTCGATTTCGGAATGGACCTGGAGCAAACGGCCAATGCGCCGCGTCTGCTGTTACCGATTTCGCCCGACGCCAGCCAGCGCGAATTGATCCTGCGCGTCATCGACGGCGAGTTTTCAGACGAGGTGCTGGATGCCACCGGGCTGGAGATCAAGCGCCTGCAGCCCGTCGAAGCGCGCTTCGCACAAGGGCTCTGGGTCGCGATCCGCCGCGACCAGACGACGGGGGAACTCACCGCGATTTCGCCGACCTACACGAACGGGCAAGCCACCGCCTTCTGACAGTTGGAGCGGGAGGGCGCATTGCCGCCCTCCCCGGCCATCACTCGCTCGCTGCGAGCGCCGCCTGCCAGTCGGGCTTTGCATCGACCGGGGGCAAGAGGAATTGCAGCGCGCGCGTGATCGCGGCACCCGCCACCGATCCATGCGTCTCACCCGGAAACTGGGTAAAGCGCGTCTCGACGCCATGGCGGGCGAGCGCGGCGCGCATCTTCAACGCATTGCTGATGATCGCAAAATCGGCGAACATCGTTCCCGGATCCTCTTCGAGCGCCCCGGCCGACAGGAAAGCACGCACCCCCGGCGGGAGCGCGCCGTCCGGCAGTTCCTCGATCAGCCGCACCATCACCGGGTCGCCCACCGCGGGCGCGAGACCGCCGTCGATCGGCGACTGCGGATCGACAAGCATCGGGCTCATCAAGGCATAGCCCTGGAACAACCCCGGATCCTGCGCCAGCACATAAGCGGCGAAGTGCCCACCTGCCGAAGTACCGAGAAGGACGCGGCGCGCCGGGTCGATCCCCGGAACATGCCGCTCGACGCCCGCGATGACATGGTCGCGCAAGGCAGCGAGGAACGCATCGGCGCCGCCGAATTCAAAGCTGCCATAGGCCCCGGCGGCAAAGCTGCGCCGCGGCCCGCGATAGAAATCGAGGAAGCGGCGCGTGGAGACGAACGCCAGATCACCCTGCTCCTCGGCATAGCCGATGCCGACGATGACCGCCGGCGCCAGGTCGCCGCCAAAGCTGCCGACGCGCGCCGCATCGACGACGGTGCCGAAGAAATAGTCGGCGTCGGTCACATAGACGACGGCGCTCGCGCCATCGCTCTGCCCCGTCGCCGGCTTGACCCGCCGCGCGATCGAGATGCGCAAGGCGGTGCCGAGCCCGGGCGGCTCGATAAGGAAGCTTTCGATCCCGGGTGCGGCGCCCGGAGCGGGAATCAGTTCGGCCGCCGTCATGCCGCCTCCTCGACCCGCTGCCGCGCGGTCCAGTCGTCGATCAGCGCCTCGAGCACGGGCAGCGTGACCGGTCCCGCCGCCATCAGCGCGTCGTGGAAATCGCGGATGCGGAAGCGGTCACCGAGCGCCGCCTCGGCGCGCGCGCGAATCTCGCGGAATTTGAGGTTGCCGATCTGATAGGCCAGCGCCTGCCCGGGCAGGCCGATGTAGCGATCGACCTCGGCGGTGACGGTGTCGAGCGACATCGCCATATTCGCCTGGAAATAGGCGATCGCCTGCTCGCGGCTCCACCCCTTCGCGTGGATGCCGGTGTCGACGACGAGCCGGACCGCGCGCCAGATCTCCATCTCCAGCCGCCCGTAACGTTTTTCGGGGGTGGTGTAGAAACCCATTTCTTCGCCAAGATGCTCGCAATAGAGCGCCCAGCCTTCGAGGCATGCCGAGTAGCGCAGCCCGCCGAAGCGGCGGAAATCGGGGAGGTGGTCCATTTCCTGGATGAGCGCCAGATGCATCAGATGCCCCGGCCACGCTTCGTGGAGCGCGAGCGGCAGGTGCATGTAGCGCGGGCATTTTCCGGGAATCGAGGTGATCCAGTGGACCCCCGACATGCTGCCGTCGGCGGGATTGGGCTGCGCATAGGCGGGCGGCATTTTTTCGGCCACCGCCTCGGGAATACTCTGCACGCCATAGGTGGTGCGCGGGACGCGGCCGAAGAATTCGGGAATGCGCGCATCGATCCGCTTCGACAATATCTCGATCTGCTCGCGCAGCGCCTCGCCGCTTTCGGCGATCTGGCCATTGTCGGTCTGGAGGCGGCGGCGAAATTCCGCGAGGTCGCCTTCGCAGCCGGCGTCGGCGGCGACTGCCAGCATCTCGCCGGTGATGCGATCGACCTCCGACAGGCCGAGCGCGTGTATCGCCTCGGGATCCCCGGCGATGGTCGTATATTCCTTGATCAGATGACCATAGAAGCGCGCGCCGTCGACATCGCCGGTACTCGCCAGCCCTTCGCGGGCGACCGGCAGCAGCACTGTTTCGAGAAAGTCCGCATAAGCGAGCACCGCGGGATAGACAGTCTGTTCGACGACCGCCCGGCCCTCTTCGGCCAGCGTCGCCCATGTGGGCGACCGGTCCGCGGCGCGCGCAAGTGGCTGGAAGAAGGCGTTGGCCGCGACGGGCATCGACACCATCCCGCGCGCCTGTTCGACCGCGCGCTCGATCACCAGCCGCGGATAGCGAAGTCCTTGCTCCGCGCCTTCGGCCAACAGGGCGCGAATGTCGTCGAACGCCGCCGGGACCGTGCGCAACCGCGCGAGATAGGTGCGCGCATCGTCGACGGTGGCAAGCGCGGTCGCATTCGCCCAATAAGTGAGGGTGAAGTCGGGGCCGAGCGGATAGAGCGGCGGCCGGAGATAGGCGCGGCTCGCGACCCCCTCGACGAACGACGCGAGTTCATGTTCGAGGAGCAGCCAGCTTGCCCGGTCCTGCGGACCCAGCCCGTCGGGCGCAATCGCGCGCAGTTTCGCAAGCGCAGCCCCCGCCCACACCGCCCGCCGCCGTTGGTCGGCGGGCGACTCGCGAAACAGGCTGTCGCCGTCGACGGCGATGCCCGCCATGATCGCCTCGATCGGGAATTCGGCGGAGCGAAAGGCCCAATAATCGTCGGCGAATTGTTTCAGTTCCTGGGGTTCAGTCATGATAATCTGCCCCTTCACGCCGCAATGCCATCGGCGACCGCGCAGCGGCGCGGATCGGCAACGGCGGTCAAGGTTCCGCTCGCCTCGTCGCGCGCGATCACCGAGAAGCTGCCCATGTGATAATCATAGCCCGACAGCGCACCGACGCGGACCCCCAGCTTGTGCAAATCCTGGACGACGCCGGGCGCGAGGCGATCCTCGATCGCGACGAGTTGCCCGTCGCTCATCGGCAGCATCCGCGGCGCGTCGACCGCGGCATAGGGGGCGAGCTTGAAGTCGAGCAGATAGGCAAGAACCTGCGGCAGCGTGCAATGGATATTGCCCGGCGATCCCGCCGAGAAGACCGGCTTGCCGTCCTTGAGCACCAACGTGTTGCCGATGATGCAGCGCGCCTTTGCGCCCTTGATCAGCACCGTGTCCATCGGGCTCTGCAAAGCACCGAAGGTCGAATGGCTGCCGACCATCGGGATGCCGCCAATGACCTGCCCCGGAATGCCCGAGCCCTGCAGCGTGTCCATGAACTGGCACCAATTGCCTTCGGCATCGACCACCGCAATCTCGCAGCTGCCGCTCGGCTGTTTTTCCTCGTGATGAACGAGCCGCGGCTTGCCCGAGGGGCCCGCGATGGCCGCCATCATGTCGCCCGCCCCGGAGGGGCCGTCGCCCGACAGGCGGATATGGTCGGTCATGTCGACCTTCGGCCGCGACCCCCGGATCAGCTTCGCCAGATGCTTGTGATAATCATCGTCGAGCACTTCGGCGCGCGGCACGTCATAGACATGATCGTCGCGGGCATATTCCCAGTGCCGCTGGCCCTGGCGCAAGGCGTGGCCCATCGCCCAGATATGCTCGGCCGAGCCCGGCGCCATATCGCGGATGCCGAGATGTTTGAGCACGCCGAGCGCGACGCCGGAGAAAAAGCCCTGCGCTTGCGGCGGCCCGAGGAAGAGGATCTCATATTCATGATAGGCGAAGCGTAGCGGCTCGACCCAGCGCGGCGGCGTTTCGGTCATATGATCCATCGTGACCTTCCAGCCGAGGTCATTGCCCTTGGCGACGAATTTCTCGGCCCAGGGGCCGGTGATCATATGGTCGGGTCCGTCGTCGCGGACGCCGCGCAGCGTGTCGGCCATGCCCGGCGGGGTGAAGATGTCGCCGACATTGGGGAAATAGCCGTTCGGCTGGTAGAAGTCGCGGCCCTCGGGGAAATAGGTGATGAACTTCTCGCCATAGATGTTCACGCCATATTCGAAGGTCGACACTTGGTGCCCCGTCTCGGCCCAGTGCACGGCGTCGGCGCAAAGCTCGGCCCAGTCCTTCGTCGCGAATTTCTGGTGAATCGCTTTCAGTCCCGGCATGAAACCCGGAATGATCGCCGACGGCGGCGAGGTCGAATAGCTGCCGAGGCCCGGCGGCACCGGCTTGAACGGCGGCAGGCCCGACGGATGTCCGCCGAGGCTGTCGAGCTGGTGGACCCGGCCGGTCTTCGCTTCATAATAGAGCATGGTGACGAGCCCGGCGTGATTGGTCATGAAGGGTTCGACCGCGGCCTGGACCATCGCGCCCGCGATCACCGCATCGGCAGCGTTACCCCCCGAATTCAGCACCTTCATGATCGTTTCGGTGACGATCGCACTGTCGGTGGTGACCGCGGTGCGGAGGCCGGTCACCGGCGTCTTGGGTCCCGGATTGCGGATATAGTCTGCGAGATTCCTGCTCATCAATCGTCTCCTGTCCCGATGCGGCGGCCTGACTGCCGCTCCAAGCGCCCCTGCCGGCGCTTCCCTTTGCGGGTTTGCGGAATCCGGACAGGACTGAACTGGGTGCTTTCAATTAACATGCATTACTGTCTTTTTTGATGCAAGCCCCTTTGTTCGGAGATGGGAAGGGATGGGGGAAGGAATGGTGGCATCGGGCGAATGGCTGCCTTCGCTTCACTTCGCCAGCCCGGGCTTGACCCGGATCCCGCTTTTTTGGGCAGCGGCAGGTTTCGACGCCAGGCAGGACCCCGGATCAGGTCCGGGGCGACGGGACTGGCGAACGGCAACTTTCGGCCGCCGCCAGCCGACCACGCTCAGATCGGCGGCAGCAGACCGCGGCGGAGGTCGCTGGGGCTGATGCCGAAGCGGCGCTGGACCGCGACCGAAAAGCTCGACGGATGGTTATAACCCACCGCATAGGCGATCTGGGTGATCGAGTTGCCGCGCTGGTTGAGGAGCGCCAGCGCGTGCTGCATGCGCAGGTCGGCGATATAATCGAACACCGTCTGTCCGACGATCTGGCGGAAACCGGCGCAAAGTCCGCTGCGGCTGAGCCCCACTTGCTGCGCGAGGTCCTCAAGCGTCAGCGGCGCGACGAAATTTTCCATGAGTAGCTGCTGTGCCTTGAGCACGCCCCGCGTCGTCAGCGCCGACGCCTCGGGCAGCTCGCGCTCCTCCTGTTCCAGCAGCTCGAACGCATGGCAGAGTATCTCGACCGCCTTCGACTGAATGAACAGCCGACGGCGATGCCCCTTCAGCGTCGAGCCGTGCAGACGCTCCAGACAGCGCAGCAGTGCGGGGTCGAGCGGTAGGCGGCGGGCGACCGTGCGTTGCAGCGTGCCCGCCAGAAACGCCTGCAGCACCGCGGGCAGTTCCGCCTCGCGTTCGGCATAGAGCAATTTGAGCGCGTCGCGATGGATACAGACCTGCACCATATGGTGATGGCCGGCGAACACCGCCTCGGAAGGTGGCAGCCCGCCCGGTTCGATGATGATCGACGCGCCGGGCCCCTTGATGTCGAGCGTGTCGCCGCGCGACGCGACATATTCGCCGTCGCCGTCGCTGGCGATCCGCAGGCGCAACATGTCGGATGCCGACACGGACATCGCATAGGGCGTGGCGAAGGTCACTTCGCCGATATGGGTGAAGAAGCCGTCCGCCATTCCGCAGAATTCGGCGTATCCCATCCCATATTCTTTTGAAAAAGCCATCCGGTAATGGCCCGGATGGCCCAGCGATTCGAGCGATTCGACCTCGCCCGGCGGTTGCTCGTCCGCGGCCATCAGATAGTCGGCGATGGCATAGGTCAGCGCGACGGGCCGCAGCGCGCCCGTCGACACCGGGAAGCGTCGCGGCCGGACGGCATCGGTGCCGGCGGCCGCCCGGGCCTTGGCGACGCGCCGTCCGCCCGGCGGCGGACCGGACACGGCGGGCCGCGTTGCGGGGACATGGCTCGATTGACGCATGGCATTCTCCCGGCGCTGTCGATTCCCGACGCTAGCCAAACAGTTTTGTACGTTGACGAAAGCGCGCCGTCCAGTCGCGGCTATGATCGCGGTCAATATTCGACGAGAGGATAGACCCATGCAAGCCCAGCCCGTTCAGAAAACCGTTGGCGGCGTGTCATTCGAGGACCGTTTCGCCCATTTGCACGACGACACGCCCGCCGCGCTGGAATGGCAATGGGCACGCGATCGTACGGCGCAAGCGGCCGCCGAGGCGTCACCCAATTACCGCCCGGTGTATGACCGGCTGCTGGCGCTGGCCGGCGCGGGCAGCCCCTTTGCCCCGCGCAAGGCCGGGGGCCTCTGGTTCGGTCACCAGAATGTCGGCGGTGACCATGTCCTGACAGCCGGCGAAACCGCGCTTGGGAAGGGCCGGACGATCACCTCCGCCGCCGCGCTCGCCAAGGCGGCGGGCGGCGGCGCCGTGATGATGACCTGGTTCGAACCGTCGCCGAACGGGCACTTCGTCGCACTGGCATGGGGCCGCGACGGTGACATGAGCGGTCAGTGGACGGTGTTCGAGACCGCGACGGGCCGGCGCGTCGTCGATGTTCCCGCGCTGTCCTATACCGGCGCACGACCCGGCTGGCTGCCCGACGAGAGCGGCTTCTGGCTCGACGGGCGAACCGACGAAGGGCTGCACCGCCTGCGCTTCGTCCCCGTTGCTGACGGCGCCGCCGCACGCCCCGACGTCGTGCTCCCCGAAACGCTGGTCGAAGCAAAGCACAGCGGCCTGACCCCGCATATTTCGCCCGACGGGCGCCGCGCCGTGGTGGTCACCGAACCGCATGAGCATATCGCGCTAGCCCTGCTCGACCTCGACACGCTCGCCGTGACGCGCTTTCTTCCCGACGGCTGGGACGGCGAATGCGACGGAAGCTGGGCCGACGCCGAAACCTATGTCGCGCGCGTCAACGACGGGGCGCCGCGCGGGCGCGTCGTCGCCATTCCGGCATCGCGTTCGATCGATCGCGCGGCATGGCGCGAACTGGTCCCCGCTGGCGACGGCTTCATCGGCTGGGCCGGGGTGATCGGCCAGCGGCTTTATGTCGGCGACCTCGTCGACGTGTCGCTGCGCGTGCGCCTGTTCGACCTGGATGGCCAGCTTGCCGGAGCGCTGCCGCTCGAAAATCCGGGGTCGTCGCCCTCAATGCTGCTCGAACGATGCGTGCGCCGCGGCGATGCGCTCGCCTTCACCCATGGCACCTTCACGCGCGCCGCGGTCCTGGTCACCCACGATCCTGAAACCGGTGAATTGCAGCAACATGGCGTACCGGCGCACCAGCTGGACGACGCCGTTGCCGAACAGCGCTTTGCGACCAGCCGCGACGGGACGCGCATTCCCTATTTTATCGTGCGCCGGAAGGACCTGCCGCAGGACGGTCCGCAGCCGACGCTGGTCCATGCCTATGGCGGTTTCAACATATCGATGCTGCCGAGTTTCCCGGCGAACTTCGTCCCCTTTATCGAAGCCGGCGGCGTGTTCGTTCAGGCGTCGCTGCGCGGCGGCGCCGAATATGGCAAGGCGTGGCACGACGGCGGGCGCCTCGACAACAAGCAGAACACGTTCGATGATCTGGAAGCCGTCGCCGAGGCGCTGATCGCCGACGGGGTGTCGCAGCCCGAACTGATGGCGTTCATGGGCGCGAGCAACGGCGGCCTGCTCGCCGGCATCGCGATCGTCCAGCAGTCGCATCTGTGGCGCGCGGTGGTTCCGTCGGTGCCGATCTTCGACATCATGGAGATGTTGCCGCTGACCGCCGCGACCGCCGGCGTCCGCGCGATCATGTATGAGGATTATGGTGACACCACCATGTCCGAAGTCGCCCGGTCGGTGATCCGCTGGTCGCCGTATCACAATATCGCCGACGGGGTCGCCTATCCCGCAATCTACCAGATATTCGGCGAGAAGGATGTCGGATGCATGCCCTTCCACGGCCGCAAGTTCACCGCGCGGCTCGACGAGGCCGATGCCGGCGGCCGACCGATCCACCTGCGCGTATGGCGCGATACCGGGCACGGGGTGACCGATCCGGCCAAGGGGGCGGCGTGGAATGGCGAATGGCTGGCTTTTGTAATGGATCAGCTCGGCATGCGCGCCGATGGGGCCGGCGCTTGACAGTGGCAATTTCCATACACCATTGCATGTTCCGATAATCCCGATATCATCGCGTTTCGACTTTCAACCGAGGAAATGACATGCAGTCCGATTTTCGCCAGCATCCGCTGTTCACAAAGGCCGAAGATCTCACCCGCGCCTGGCTCCGCCCCGGAACGGGCGAGGTCGCCGCGCTCGGCCAACTCGTGGCCAGCCCCGACGGCCGCCGGGCGGCGGCGGCGGCGCTCTTGTGCGAAGCGCTCGAAGGCGCGCCTTCGACGCGGCTTGCGATCATCGACCTCACGTCGGGCGAGCTCGAGACCGTCACCGACGGCCCGCGATCGGACAGCGCGCCGGCCTGGTCGCCCGACGGCCGCGCGATCGCTTTTCTGTCGGACCGCGAGCAGGCCTATGCCAATCGCTTGCGCATCCTCGACGTCGAAAGCGGCACCGACCGCGCCACCGCAGCGGTAAACGGCTTCGTCGAATATCTGCAATGGTCGGCCGACGGCACTGCGATCCTGCTTGGCGTCGCGGGCTTTGGCTCCGATCTGGCGGGGGCGCAGGGCGCTTTTTCGGTCGACCTGGAAGGCGAAGCGGGCGAGCGGCCCGCGTGGGCTCCGGTGGTGGAGGGTATGCCCGAGGCGGCGCCATGGCGTACGGTGTGGCTTTACGATGTCGCCGCCGACACGGCGCGGCAGGTGACGCCGGCGGGGGTCAATGTCTGGCAGGCGGTCTGGTGCGGCGCGGACCATATCGCCGCCTTCTGTTCGGACCAGCCCGAGGAGACGTGGTGGTATTCGGCCGACGTGCGGTTGATCGAGATCGGCAGCGGCAGCGTCCGCACGCTCTTTCGGCCGACCGACCAACTCGGCGCGCTGGCGGCGACGAAGGGCGGCGCCACCGTCGCGGTGGTCGAAGCGGTGTGCAGCGACCGCAATATCGTCGCGGGCGACGTGCGGCTGATCGACGTGGCGAGCGGCGCGATCGCGCGGCCGGCGGCGCTCGGCGGTGACGTCGTTCAACTGAGCTGGCGGAACGAGGATGAGCTGCTGTTCGTCGCGGCGGCGGGCCCCGAAACGGTGATCGGCCTGCTCGACCGGGCGGCGGAGACGAGCCGCGAGCTGTGGCGCGGCGGCGAGCGTACGCCGTCGGGTGCGATGTTCCCCGAGGCCGCGCCGCTCGGCGCCAACCCCGGCGATGTCCTGTTCCTGTGCGAATCCTTCTTCGAGGCGCCGGCGTTGGTGGCGCTCGAAGCCGGCACCGAACGCGAGATCCGCCGCTTCGGCACCAGCGAGGTCGCGGCGGCGGTCGCCGGGCTGGGGTCGGCGCGCGATTTCAGCTGGACCGCCCCCGACGGGCTGGAGATGCATGGCTGGCTGCTCACTCCGCCGGGCCCCGGGCCGCATCCGTTGATCATGCAGGTCCATGGCGGCCCGGTCTGGTACACACGGCCGATCTACATCGGCCGTTCGGCGCTGCCCCAGATGGCGCTCGCCGCAGGCTATGCCTTGTTCCAGCCCAATCCGCGCGGATCGAGCGGGCGCGGCCAGTCGTTCGCACGCAAGGTGTTCGGCGACATGGGCGGCGCCGATACCCATGATTATCTGTCGGGGCTCGACGCGCTGGAGAAAGCCGGCATCGCCGACCCGGCGCGGCTCGGCGTGACCGGCGGCAGCTATGGCGGCTTCATGACCTCGTGGCTCATCACGCAGGACCAGCGCTTCGCCGCGGCGGTTCCGGTGGCGCCGGTGACCAACTGGGTCAGCGAGCATCTGACCTGTCACGTCCCGACCTTTTGCGAAATCTTCCTCGACGACCGGCTGAGCAATCCGACCGGCAAATATTTCACGCGCAGCCCGATCCATTTCGCGGACCGGGCAAAGACACCGACGCTGAACATCTGCGGCGCGCTCGACAAGATCACCCCGGCGGGGCAGGCGCTCGAGTTCCATCACGCGCTACAGATCGCGGGGATCGAGAGCGTGCTTGTCACCTATCCGCACGAAGGGCATGGCGTCCGCACGATGCCGGCGTCGTTCGATTACACCGCGCGGACGATGGCGTGGTTTGAGAGGCATATGCCGGCGAATTCGGGTCTATAGCCGCCGTTCTTTCCCCTCGTCATCCCGGACCTGATCGGGGGTCCGCGACTTGGGCGGTGCGGTGGATCCCGGATCAGGTCCGGGATGACGAAGCGGTGGAAAGCATCGTCCGCTCGCTACCCTCGTGCCAGGCATTTCCTTTGGGTTTGAGGTCGACATAATCGCGGAATTGCGATCCGAAAGAAGGCCGAAAACGTCCCGGTTTCCGGGCATTACAGGCAAAATAATTTAGACATTGACATACAGTACACTACTGTATGATCATGAAAGAATAATGACTCGGTATCGACCAGTTGGGGAGGAAAAGATGAAACGATTGATGGTGGCGTTTTGGGTCGGCACGGCGCTGTGTCCGGTCGCCGCGAATGCCCAGTCGGATGCCGCCGACAGCGCCGACGCCGCCCCCGGCGATATCATCGTCACCGCCCAGCGCTACGAGCAGCGGCTTCAGGACGTGCCGGTATCGATTTCGGCGATCGGCGCCGACGAACTCGCCTCGCGCGGCGCCACCTCGCTCGGCGACCTGCAATATTCGGTCCCCGGCCTGTCGCTCTATGAATATGGGCCCGGCAAGCAGGTGGTCCAGCTGCGCGGCATGGCGAACATTCAGGGCGCGTCGACCGTCGGCGTCTATCTCGACGAAACGCCGCTCGCGCTCGACATCCAGGGGGATTCGATCTCGGTCCGCCTGCTCGACATGGAGCGGGTCGAGGTGCTGCGCGGGCCGCAGGCGACGCTTTACGGCGAAGGGTCGATGGGCGGCACGATCCGCTATATTCCTGCTGCCCCGAAGCTTGGTCAGGTCAGCGGTTCGGCCGAGGGCGAGTATAGCAAAACGCGGTACGGCGGCGACGGATACAAGGGCGTCGGGGTCATCAACCTGCCGCTCGGCGAGATCGCCGCGGTGCGCCTCGTTGGCGGTTACGAGCGTGGCGCCGGGTGGATCGACAATGTCACGACCGGCGACAAGAACGTCAACGCGCAGGATCTTTACACGGTGCGGGGCAGCTTGCTGGTCGAGCCGACCGACCAGCTCAGCCTGTCGTTGATGGGGCTTTACCAGAAGAGCGATCAGGCCAATCAGGATTTCGGCGTCAATCGCCAGACGACGGTCGCCAGTCCGGCGTTCAACAAGGAACGCTATACGCTGGTGCAGGGCAAGTTCGACTACGACCTTGGCGGCACCGTGCTGGCGGGTTCGCTGAGCTATATCGACCGCAGCAACCGGAGCGCCAACGATCTGTCGCCATTCTATGTGCCGGTGCTGACCGCCCCGCGCGCCTTGGGCGGGCTGGGTCTCGCGCCCGGCTTCATCGATCAGGTCACCCTGGCCGCCGGCTATAATCAGCAAATCTTCAATTCCGAACTGCGGCTTGCGTCGCACGGTGAATCGGCGATCGACTGGTCGCTGGGCATCAACTATCGCGAATTGAAAAATCGCGTCACATCGGATGCGCAGACCGCGCCGAACGAGGTGCCCGCCGACGCCCTGTTCGGCGACGGGCGGCAATCGATCCTCTACCTCGATCAGCGGACCAAGATCCGCTATCTCGCGCTGTACGGCGAAGTGACCGGAACGATCACGCCCGAATTGAAGGTCACCGCCGGCGTCCGCTATTTCCACGAACGGAAAAGCCAGGTTTCGGACAGCACGAATTTCGGCATCGACGTTGTCGACATCAATCAGGGCACGTTCGAAACCGTCAATCCGCGCCTGAACATCAGCTATGAAATCTCCCCCGATTCGATGGTGTATGCGAGCGTCGCCAAGGGCTTCCGCGGCGGCGGGTTCAACCTGACGTCCGCGGGCGGCGGGATTTACGACGTTCCGCCAAGCTTCAAGCCCGACGTGGTCTGGACCTATGAGCTGGGCACCAAGCACCAGCTGTTCGGCGGCAAGCTGATGCTCGATGCCAGCGTCTACCGCACCCTGTGGTCGGACGTGCAATCCTATGCCTTCGCGCCGGGCAGCCCGATCACGATCACGACCAATTCGGGCGATGTCGCCGGCTGGGGCGTCGACCTGTCGGCGATGGTCCGGCCGATGCCGGCGCTGACGCTTAGCGCCACCTATAGCTGGAACAATCTGGAATATAAGAATGTGACCGCCGACAAGCTGCCGGGCGATCCGGTCGACGCTGCGGTGCCCGAATCCTGGTCGGCCTCGCTCGACTTCCGCCCATCGCTCGGCGGCGATGTCACCGGCATCGTCCGCGTCGATTACCAGCATGCCGCAGCCGGGCAGATCACGCTGCGCAACTTCGGCGGGCAAATCATCCCCCGCCCCGGCCGCGATCTGGTCAATGCGCGGGTCGGGGCCGCAATCGGGCCGGTCGAAGTCGCGGTGTTCGCCAACAATCTGTTCAACGAGGATGCGCCGAACATCGTCGGCCCGTTCGGGGTGTTCCTCGAGAATCTGGAACAGCGCCCGCGCACGATCGGGGTCAATGCGCGCATGAATTTCTGACGCACCATCCCGCACCTTGTCGCGGCGATTGCAGCGGCTCCGTTCCGGCGGGGCCGCTGTCCTGCGTCGGGGCAATCGCCAGGATCGAGACAGTTTTTCCAACGAGGGTTTAGTAAATGGCGAAGATAATCGACGGACAGAGGCTGGCGCGCGCCTTGCGCGGGGGTTTGCTGGCGCGCGCGGGCGCGATCGCCGAACAGCGCGGCGCGGCACCCGGCCTTGCCGTCATCCTGGTCGGCGACGACGCGGCGTCGGCCGTCTATGTGCGCAACAAGATCCGCGCCTGCGAAGCGACGGGCATCCAGTCGACCTGCCTTCGCTTTCCATCCACCGTCAGCAATGACGAATTGCTGGCGACGATCGCGTTGCTCAACGAAGATGCGGGCATCGACGGCATCCTCGTCCAGTTGCCGCTGCCACCGCATATCGCGCTCGATCAGGTACTGGAGGCAATCTCGGTCGAAAAGGACGTCGACGGCTTTCACCTCTACAATGTCGGCGGGCTGGTGACGGGAAACACCATCTTTTCGCCCTGCACCCCCTATGGCGTCGTCAAGCTGCTCGAAAGCGAGAATATCGCCATCGAAGGCCAGAATGTCGTCGTCGTCGGCGCCAGCAACATCGTCGGCAAGCCGATGGCGCTGATGCTGATGGCGCGCGATGCGACCGTCGCAATCTGTCACGCGAAAACGCGCGACCTTGCCCAATTCACCATCCTGGCCGACATCCTCGTCGTCGCCGCAGGCGTGCCCGGGCTGATCATCCCGCAGATGGTCAAGACCGGCGCGGTCGTCATCGACGTCGGGATCAACCGGCTGCCCGACGGACGCATCACCGGCGACGTCGATTTCGACGGCGTTTCGGCCAAAGCCTCGTGCATCACCCCGGTCCCCGGCGGCGTCGGTCCGATGACCGTCACCATGTTGATGGAAAACACTATTGCATCCGCCGAACGCGGCTTGGTGCGGGACGATCGATCCGCTGAAAACTTGGCTTTTCAGGAATGAATTTGGCCAAAATTGCAGTTGAAAATTAAAATACACCTCTGTATGCAAACTATCGGAGGATCCGAGATTGACCAGACATTATTCCGCCCTGTCCCTGCTTCGCGAAGGCCTGAACGGCCAGCGCGGCTGGCAGCCCGCGTGGGAAGACGCCGATCCCAAGCCGCGTTACGATGCAATCGTCATCGGCGGCGGCGGGCATGGGCTGGCGACCGCCTATTATCTGGCCAAAAACCACGGCATCACCAAGGTCGCGCTGATCGAGCGCGGCTGGATCGGCGGCGGCAACACCGGCCGCAACACCACGATCATCCGGTCGAACTATTTCTTCCCCGAAACTGCGGCCTTCTTCGAATTCGCGCTGAAGCTCTACGAAGGCCTGTCGCACGAGCTCAACTACAACATCATGTTCTCGCAGCGCGGCATGTGGATGCTCGGCCATGACCGGCACGGCATGGAGATGCTGCGCCGGTCGGCGAATGCGATGCGCCTCAACGGCATCGACGCCGAACTGCATGACGAAGCCGCGGTGCGTGCGGAAATCCCCGGACTCAACACCGCGGCGCGCTTTCCCATCCTCGGCGGCCTCAACCAGCCGCGCGCGGGATCGGCGCGCCACGATGCGGTCGCATGGGGCTATGCCCGCGGCGCGTCGGCGCTGGGCGTCGACATCATCCAGAATTGCGAGGTGCAGGGCTTTCTGATCGAGGACGGCCATGTCCGCGGGGTCGAGACGAGTCGCGGCACGATCCGCAGCGAAACCGTCGGCATGGCGGTCGCGGGCCATTCGACCGTCGTCGCCGAAAAGGCCGGCGTCCGCCTGCCGATCAACTCCTATGCACTGCAGGCGTTCGTCTCCGAACCGGTGAAGCCCTGCCTCGACACGGTGCTGCTGTCGCCCGCGACGGGCACTTATCTCAGCCAGTCGGACAAGGGCGAACTGGTCATCGGGGCCGGGCTCGACCTCTATCTGTCGTACGCCCAGCGCGGCAATCTGCCGTGGATGGAGCGCGCCGCCGCGGGGGTGATCGAACTGTTCCCCGCTTTCTCGCGGATGCGCTTCCTGCGCCAGTGGGCGGGCATCTGCGACGTCGTCCATGATTCGACGCCGATCATCGGCGCCACCGACCTTGGCGGATTCTATGTCAATTGCGGCTGGGGAACCGGCGGCTTCAAGGCGATCCCGGCGGGGGGCTGGTGCCTTGCGCATGCGATGGCGACCGGCACGTCGCACCCGCTTGCCGCCGCGTTCGGCATCGAACGTTTCAAAACCGGGGCGCTGATCGACGAGGCCTCGGCCTCGGGCATCGCGCACTAAGGGGTTTTCCAGATGCTATTGATCACTTGCCCTCACTGCGGTCCGCGCGCCGAAATCGAGTATCGCTGCGGCGGCGAAGCGCATGTCGAGCGGCCGGGGCCGCATGACCAGGTCAGCGACCAGGCCTGGGCCGATTATCTTTTCTACCGCGCCAATCCCAAGGGCGGCCATCGCGAGCGCTGGCTCCATGTGGCGGGCTGCGGCCAATGGTTCAACGTCGCACGCGACACGATCACGCACGAGATCGCGGCGGTCTATCCGATGGGCGAGACGCTGGCAGAGGGGTCGGCAGCATGAGCGGCCGGCGTTCCGAAGGCGGCGCAATCGACCGCAGCAAGCCGATCAGCTTCCGCTGGGCCGGCAAATCCTATCAGGGCTATGCCGGCGACACGCTCGCTTCGGCGCTGATCGCCAACGGCGTTTCGATCATCGGGCGCAGCTTCAAATATCACCGGCCGCGCGGCCTGATCGCGGCGGGGCTGGAGGAACCGAACGGCATCGTCCAGCTCGAAGCGGGCGCGGTCACCGTGCCCAACGTCAAGGCGACGCAGATCGAACTTTACGAAGGCCTGTCGGCGACGCCGGTCAATGCGAAGCCGAGCGTCGAGTTCGACCTGCTCGCGGTGAATTCGCTGTTCAAGCGCTTCATCCCGGCCGCCTTTTATTACAAGACCTTCTTCTGGCCGAGTTGGCGATTGTTCGAGCCGTCGATCCGCAAGGCGGCGGGTCTCGGCGACGCGCCGGCCGAACGCGATCCCGACCATTATGAACATCGCTTTGCCCACGTCGACACGCTGATCGTCGGATCGGGCGCCGCGGGGCTGGCGGCCGCCGAGGCCGCGGCGGCGCTGCCCGGCAATGAACGCGTCATGCTGGTCGAAGCCGATTTCGAATATGGCGGCGGGCTGTTGTCCGCGGCCGAACCGGTCGAGGGGCTGGCCCCGCTCGCGTGGCGTGACGCGGCGCTGGCGCGGCTGCGTGCGGCGCCGAACATGCTGCTGCTCAACCGCACGATGGCGTCGGGTTTCTACGACCATGGGCTCGTCGCGCTGTACGAGCGGGTGAGCGATCACCTGCCGCCCGAACAGCGGTCGGGGCCGCGCCAGCGCTTGTGGAAGGTGCGGTGCAAGAAGGTGATTCTGGCGACGGGCGCGTTCGAACGGCCGATCGCCTTCTCGGGCAACGACCTGCCCGGCGTGATGCTCGCCTCGGCGGCGCAGACCTATGCGCGGCGTTATGGCGCGCTGGCCGGCACGCGCGCGGTGCTGTGCACCAACAATGACGGCGCTTATGATGCCGCCTTCGCGCTCCACGATCTGGGCTGCACCGTCGCCGCGATCGTCGATTCGCGGGCGGCGCCGGGCGCCGGTGCCGACGCGGCGCGGCAGCGGGGGATCGAGATATTGGCGGGCTTCGTGCCGCTCGCCGCGAAGGGCCGGCGCGCGGTGCGCGGGCTGGAGGTCGCGGCGCTCGGCGGCGGCGTACGGCGGCGCATCGCCTGCGACACGATCCTGACGTCCGACGGCTGGAACCCGGCGGTGCATCTCCATTCGCAGGCGGGCGGATCGCTGGCCTATAATGAGGGGTTGCAGGCGTTCCTGCCCAAGGGCGCGCCGCAGGACGCGATCAGCGTCGGCGCTGCCGCCGGCATCCTCGACAGCGATACCGCGATCGATGCCGCACGCGCCGCGATGCGCGGTGAGCCGGTCGAAGCGCCGGTGCAGGCCGCCGTCGGTCCGACCCGGCGCTTTGCCGATGGCGACACCAGGGCGCAGACCGCCTGGCTCGATTTCCAGAACGACGTGACGGTCGCCGACGTCCAGCTCGCGAGCCGCGAGAATTTCCGCTCGGTCGAGCATCTGAAGCGTTACACGACGCTGGGCATGGCGTCCGATCAGGGCAAGACGTCGAACGTTGCGGGCATTCATGTCCTGTCGGGCCTGCTCAAGACCCCGGCCCCGGCGATCGGCACGACCAAGTTCCGGCCGCCGTTCGACCCGGTGACGATCGGCGCCTTCGCTGGCCGCGCGGTGGGCGAAGATCTGGCGCCGCTCGCACGCACGCCCTCGCACGCCGCGCAGGTCGCGCTGGGCGCGAAGATGGAGAATTACGGCGGCTGGCTGCGCCCCGCCTATTTCCCGCAAGCCGGCGAGAGCGAGCAGCAGACGATCGCGCGCGAGGTCCATGCAGTGCGCCGGTCGGCGGGGCTGTTCGACGCCTCGACGCTCGGCAAGATCGAGGTCAAGGGGCCCGACGCCGCCGAATTCCTGCAGCGCATCTATGTCGGCGGCGTCCGGACATTGAAGGTCGGGCAGTGCCGTTACGGATTGATGCTGAGCGAACATGGCATCGTCTATGACGACGGCGTGTTCGCGCGGATCGGCGAGGATCATTTTCTGGTCGGGACGACGAGCGGCCATGCCGCCGCGATCACCGAAACGCTCCACGAATGGCTGCAATGCGAATGGCCGCACCTGCGGGTGCTGGTCGAGAATGTGACGACCGGCTGGGCGGTGATGAATATCGCCGGCCCGAAGGCGCGCGAGATATTCGCGGCGGTTGGCACCGATATCGACCTGTCGGCCGACGCCTTTGCCCACATGCAATATCGCGCCGGCACCGTCGGCGGCGTGCCCGCGCGGGTGCAGCGGGTGAGCTTCACCGGCGAGCTTTCCTATGAAATCGCGGTACCGTGGGGCTATGGCGCCGCGCTATGGGACGCGCTGATGGAGGCGGGGCAACCCCATCGCATCACCCCCTTCGGCGTCGAATCGCTGATGGCGATGCGGATCGAAAAGGGCTTCCTGCACGTCGGGTCGGATACCGACGGCACGACCTATCCGCAGGATCTGGGCTTTGGCCCCGCGATCGCCAAGAAGAAGGATGATTTCGTCGGCCGCCGCTCGACGATGCGGCCCGATGGCCTGCGCGAAGACCGGCGCCAGCTCGTCGGGCTCGAGGTGACCGACGGCGGGCCGCCGATCGAGGTCGGCGCGCATGTCCTTCCGGCGGATGCGACCGAAGCGCGCGGCACCCAGGGCTGGGTGACGTCGAGCGTCTATTCGCCGACGCTCGAACGCCCAATCGCAATGGCGCTCGTCGAACGCGGGCGCGACCGGATGGGCGAGACGGTGCGCATCTGGGATCTCGGCCAATGGCGCGCGGCGCGGATCGCCGACCCGCGCTTCTTCGACCCCGCAGGAGAGCGCACCCATGGCTGATTCCAACCCCACCGCCCTGCTGCGCCGCACAGGCCCCGATGTCGCCGACATCGTCCGGCCGGGCCTGTCCGTCCGGACCGAAACCGGGCTGGGCATCGCCAAGCTGCGCATTTTCGGGCGCGCCGCCGACGCGCGCTTTCAGGAGATCGCCGGCATTGCCCCGCCTCTTCCCTGCCGCGAAATCGGGAGCGGGGATCTCGCCTTTGCCTGGCTGGCGCCCGGCGAGTGGCTGATCACCGGCGCCGAAGCCGCGGTTGCGGCGTGGGTCGAGCGCGCGACCGCGCTCGGCGCCGATGACCTGCTGGCGATCGATTTCAGCCACGCGCGTACCGCCTTCCTGCTGGAAGGCGAAAGCGCCCGCGCGGCGCTCGCGGCGCATTGCCCGCTCGACCTCTGGCCCGACGCCTTTCCGGCCGGCGCCGCCGCACGCTCGTTGCTCGGCGACACCGGCCTGTTCATCGCCCGGCTCGCCGATACGGGCGATGCCCCCCGTTTCCGGATCATCGTCGACCAGACGATGGCCGCCTATGCCGGGCGCCTGTTCGCCCGCGCTTGATTTTCGATCAGGAGCCCCACTCGTGACCCACAATTTCGTCCTGCGCTTTCGCTCGCCCGATCGCCCGGGGATCATGGCCGCCGTGACCCCGCTTGTCGCCGCGCAAGGCTGCGACATCCGCGCCGCCGAAGTCTATGGCGATCCCGAAACCGCCCATTTCTTTTGCCGCATGGAACTGACCAGCCCCGTCGATCAGGAAGTGCTGGCGGCAAAGCTGGCGGCAACCGCAGAGCAATTCACCTTCGACTGGGACCTCAAGGACCTTGGCCGCAAGCAGCGGGTGCTGATCGCGGTTTCCAAATTCGGCCATTGCCTGGTAGACTTGATCCACAAGCAGGAGATCGGCCAGTTGCCGATCGAGATCGTCGGCGTCGTGTCCAACCATGATGCGATGCGCAGGACGGTCGAGTGGCACGGCCTGCCCTATCACCACCTGCCGATGAGCGACGGCAAGGAAGCGCAGGAATCCCGTTTCCTGTCGATCATCGACGAAAGCGGCGCCGAACTCACCGTGCTCGCGCGTTACATGCAGATATTGTCGGACGATTTTTCCACGAAACTCGACGGCCGCTGCATCAACATCCACCACAGCTTCCTGCCGAGTTTCAAGGGCGCCAAGCCGTACCATCAGGCGCATGGCCGCGGGGTCAAGATCATCGGCGCGACCGCCCATTTCGTGACCGCCGACCTCGACGAAGGGCCGATCATCGAACAGGATGTCCGCCGCGTCAGCCACGCCGTCGCCGCCGACGAGATGGTCGCGATCGGCCGCGAAATCGAAGCATCGGTGCTGAGCCGCGCCGTCCGCTGGCACGCCGAACACCGCATCTTCGCGAACGGCAACAAGACGGTGGTGCTTTAAGAGTCGGTGGACAAATTCGCAACTTGTCGAACGTCGGCTTTGGGGTGGGGAGCTGCCATGAGCTCCACTCACCTTCGTCACCCCGGGCTTGACCCGGGATCCCGCTTTTTTGAAGGTAGCGCAGGTTTCGACGTCCAGCGGGACCCCGGATCAAGTCCGGGGTGACGACGAAGGGAACGGCAGCTTCCGGCCGCCAATGGACATTCGAATTTGTCCACGCAGCCTAGGCGGTTTCCGCTGCCGACATCCGTTCCAGTTCGCGAGCGAAGGCCTTGAACCCCCACGTCAGGATGATCGCGGCGAGCGGCATCGCGACCGCAGTGACGATCGCGATCGAGTACCGCAGCGCCCCGTCGTCGGCGAACAGATTGTCGGTGAGCAGCGCGATGACCATCGGCCCGAAGCCGAGCCCGGTCAGGTTGACGATGAAGAAATACAGCGCCGTCATCCGCGCGCGATATTGGTTGGGGGTAATCAATTGCAGCGCCACCGTGCCGACGCCGTGCATCGTCAGCATCGGAAAGGCGCAGGCCAGCATCACGAAGGCAAGCGGCGCCCCCGGCATGAAGGCGGCAGCGAACAGCGGCGGCGCGCCGAGCAGGATCGACAGCCGCATCACGCGCAGATGCGAGTCGGCGACGCCGCGCGCATAGAGGCGATCGGCGAGCGACCCGCCGAGAATCAGCCCCGCCGCACCGCCGATCGCCATGATGATGCCGAACCACAGGCCGGCGTCGGCGACATTCATGCCATAGGTGCGGGCAAAGAAGGTCGGCACCCAGGCGATGACGCCGTACATCACCAGCCCGATCAGCGACATGCCGAGGAACAGCGCGCCGAGCGCGGCGCGTTGCCGTTTCAGATGCGCGAGCAGTCCGGGGGCCGCCGGCGCCGATGACATCGCCGCCTGGAGGCGCCTGACGTCGCGGCGAACGGGTTCGCGGACGGTCAGCATCAGCAGGCAGATCAGCAGCCCCGGCGCGCCGACCCAGACGAAGATCATCCGCCACGCATCGATCGGGCCATAAAAAGGCAGGTCGACCATCGGCGCGGCGAGCACCGCCTGGACGACAAACGAGCCGAGGATCAGCGCAATCCCCGACCCCAGCGGCACCCCGATCGAATAGACCGCGATCGCGCGCGCCAGCTTGTCGCGCGGAAAATAGTCGCTGAGCATCGAAAAGGCGGCGGGCGACAGCGTCGCTTCGCCGACGCCGACCCCCATCCGCGCGAGGAACAGCGTCGCATAGCTGCCGGCAAAGCCGCACGCCGTGGTCATCACGCTCCAGAAACCGATCCCCGCCACGATCAGGTTGCGGCGATTATGACGATCGGCGATCCAGGCGAGCGGCAGGCCGAGCAGGGTATAGAAGAGCGCGAAGGCGAGCCCGATGAGCAGGCTGACCTGGGTATCCGAAATATCGAGCGCGGCCCGAATCGGCGCGACGAGCAGGCTGAGGATCATCCGGTCGACGAACGACAGCGTATAGGCAAGCAGCAGGACGCCGACGACATACCAGCTGTAAGCCGGGCGCGGCCACGGCGCCGCGGTTTCGCTGCTTTCGATCGGATCGGTCACACGCTCTCCCGTCTTTTTTCTTCGCCCGCCGGACTCTCGCGGCCCGACGCTTGCGCAATGTCAAACGCTTCTATATAGGGTATTTACTTAGTTATCTAAGTATATGCGCATCACAGAGTCAAGCTGGATCGGATGCACAGACAAGACGGGACTGGATGGGAGAGATAATATGTCCGAATATCGCAGGCGTGCGTCCGCCCTTTTGCTGAGCGGAGCCGCGATGGCGGCAATACCGGGTACCGCCTTGGCGCAGGACGCCGCGGTGGACACGAGCGGCGACATCATCGTCACCGCGCAGCGCCAGGAACAGAAATTGCAGGATGTGCCGGTGTCGGTCACCGCCTTCGGTTCCGAACAGCTTCGCGACAATAATATCGAAACGGTCGCCGACATCGCGACCCGCACCCCCGGGCTTTCGGCCAGCGCGGTCGACCCGATCAACACCAATTTCGCGATGCGCGGCATCGGCAGCGCGCCGGGGATCAGCCAGAATGCGGGCGGCGATCCGTCGGTCGTCGTGTTCGTCGACGGCGTTTACGCGGGCCGCGGCGGCACCCCCGACCTTGACGTCCTCGACCTCGAGCGCGTCGAAGTGCTGCGCGGGCCGCAGGGCACGCTGTTCGGCAAGAATGCGATCGGCGGCATCGTCCAGTTCGTCAGCCGCAAGCCGTCGGCCGACAACAGCTTTTACTTCGAAGGCACCTACGGCAATTACGACCGCGTCGGCGTCATCGCGCGCGGCAATATGGCGCTGACCGACAAAATCTATCTTTCGGCCGGCCTGTCGCACAAGCAGCGCGACGGGTTCGAGTTCAACGAGACGACGGGGCATGACGTCAACGACCAGAACGTCACGACGGGCCGCGTCGCGCTGCGTTTCGTGCCGACCGACACGCTCGACATCATCCTGCGCGCCGATGTCTCGCATCAGGACCAGAAGGGCAATCCGCGCCACAATAATTGCGACACCAGCTTTGACGGCGGCGTCCACTGCGTCGGGATCAACCCCGACCCGCGTGTGGTGAACGCCTATATCGACGGGCTGATCAAGCGGACGACGCAATCCTATTCAGCCGAAGTGAACCTTGACCTGCCGTTCGGGACGCTGACGTCGCTGACCGCGCTGCGCAAGGTCGATTTCGAATTCGAGACGCCCTTTTTCAGCAACCCGATCAACCCGCCGAACCAGATCGAATCGACCGATTTCGGCGACGAGAAGAACAAGCAGTTCAGCCAGGAACTGCGCCTTGCCTTCGACGCGTTCGACGGACGGCTGAGCGGGCAGACCGGCGTTTATTATCTAAAGGAAAATACCGATCGCGTGCAGGGGCAGATCCAGGATTTCGCGACCCCGGCGATCACCGGCATCGGCATTTTCCCGCAGTCGGTGAATGCGCGCAGCTTCGCGATCTTCGGCCAGCTCGATTATGAGATCGTCCCGTCGCTGACCGCTACCGTCGGCGCGCGCATGACGTGGGAGCGCAAGAGCGGGCGGTTCGCAGGCTATAAGGGCGACGACGGCCCGGGGCTGCCCCCGCCGCTCGGGACGCTGGGCGGTTATGACGTGACCGCGGCCAAGAAGTGGAAGGCATTCACGCCGCGCTTCGCGCTGAACTGGAAGGCGACCGACGACGTCCTCCTCTATGGCTCGGTCGCGCGCGGGTACAAGAGCGGCGGCTTCCAGGGCCTGTCGGGCACCGCCGCGGGCGCGTCGACGCCTTATGACCCCGAATTTGCGTGGAGCTATGAAATCGGCGCCAAGACCGACTGGTTCGACCGCAAGCTGCGCATCAATGCCGCGCTGTTCAAGACCGACTATTCGGACCTTCAGGTCTCGCAGCTCGTCCCATTGTGCTGCGTCGTCGTCAGCAATGCGGCGAAGGCGAAGATCAAGGGCGCCGAGGTCGAGGTGGTGGTGCGCCCGGTCCAGGGGCTGCAGCTTGACGGCAGCTATGCCTGGCTCGACGCCAAGTTCAGCGAATATACGATCCCGGGGCAGGCCTATACCGGCAACCGCCTGCCGCGTTCGCCCAAGCATAAGTTCAACATCGGCGGACAATATGAAACCCCGCTCGGCGAGCTGTCGGGCAAGCTGCGCGTCGATTACAGCTGGGTCGACGACGCCTATTTCGAGGCATCGAACATTCCGCAGCAATTGTGGCCGAGCCACCAGAATCTCGACGCGCGACTGAGCATCGCGGGGCCCGGCGAGCAGTGGGAATTGTCGGTGTGGGGCAAGAATCTGACCGACGAGCTGGTGCCGACCTATGTCACCTATTTCGGTGCCTATCGCCAGATCCTGACGCCTTATGCGCCGCCGCGCACCTATGGCGTGACGGTGGCGTTCAAAATCTGACCGGCGGCGCGGCGGGCACCCCTGCCCCGCCGCGCCCGCCCTTTTCCGGCCCATGGAGGAATTTTCGATGCAGCAGCCCGATTTCCGTTATCTTTGCTCGTACCGCGCCGCTTTCACCGAGCCGCAGCAGCAGATCGGCAAGGCGCATTTCGGGCGCCGTATGATCGCCGCGCTGACCGGCGGCGAAGTCGAGGGCGAGCGACTGCGCGGCCGCGTCATGCCGAGCGGCGGCGACTGGGCGACGATCGACGACAATGACACGCTGCGGCTCGACGCGCGGATCACCTTCGAAACGCATGACGGAGCGCTGATCTATGTGTCCTATCGCGGCGTGCTGCGCCCGCTGTCGGTCGCGCATAAACATGCGCGCAGCGGCGGACCGCAGACCGACGCCGACCGCGCCGAAATCTATTTCCGCACCACCCCGATGTTCGAAACCGGCGACGAACGCTATGCGTGGCTCAACGATATCGTCGCGGTCGGACTGGGCGCCAGCGTCGGCGGCGCGGTCCGCTACGACGTGTTCGAATTATTGTAGACCATCGTCCGATTGGAAACTTCGCGCATGGCCGCTATCCTGCCGGCCGGGAGACGCGCGATGGGCAAAGCGGAGATCACGACCAAGGCGACCGAAATCCGCGTCGCCGATTTCATCGCCGCGGTTCCCGACGCGCGGCGGCGCGACGAGGCCGCGATCGTCGATGCGATCCACCGGCGCGTCACCGGGGTGGCGCCGAAGATGTGGGGACCGTCGATCATCGGCTATGGCAGCTATGACTATGTCTATGACAGCGGCCATTCGGGAACGATGTGCCGCGCGGGTTTCAGCCCGCGCAAGGCGGCGATGACGCTCTACCTGATGGGGCATTACGGTCCGCGGCAAGGCGAAGCCGACGCGCTGCTCGCAGAGCTCGGCAAGCATAAAACGGGCAAGGCGTGCCTTTATGTGCACAAGCTCGCCGACGTCGACCTTGCTATCCTCGAACGGCTCATCGCGCTGAGCTGGGACGTCATGAACGAGACCTATCCCGCGTAACGCCCTTCGGCTTCGCCCAGATAGTCGCGGGTGAGCGGCAGCGCGTGGCGGCTGCGCGCGAACTGGATCTGATAATTGCCCATCCCGCCGCTTTCGAACGCCGCGGTCGCACCCGCGAGGTAGAAGGTCCACATACGAAAGAAGCGGTCGCCCATCATCGCCACGATCTGTGCCTCATGCGCGAGCGTCCGCGCATACCATTGGCGCAGGGTCAGCGCATAATGCAACCGCAGCGTCTCGACATCGGTCGCGATCAGACGGCTTTTCTCGCTCGCCGCCAGCGTTTCGCTGAGCGCGGGGATATAGCCGCCGGGGAAGATATATTTGCGCGTGAAGGCATCGGTCGCGCCCGGCTTGCCGAAGCGGCCGATCGTGTGGAGCAGCATGACGCCATCGGCGGTCATCAGGTTCGCGGCGGCGCGGAAGAAGGTGTCGAAATTGGCGGCGCCGACATGTTCGAACATGCCGACCGACACGATGCGGTCGAAACCTCCGGGCGCGCGCACCGCAAGGTCGCGATAGTCGATGAGTTCGAAGGTCACGCGGTCGGCGACCCCCGCCGCCTCGGCGCGCTGCCGCGCGAGCGCGAGCTGTTCTTCCGACAGGGTGATCCCCAGCACCTCGACCTGTTCGAGCTTCGCGAGCGTGATCGCCATCCCGCCCCAGCCGCAGCCGATGTCGAGCACCCGCTGCCCCGGCGCGAGCGCCAGCTTCGCCGCGATATGCGCCTTCTTCGCCTCCTGCGCCTCTTCGAGCGTCATGTCGGGGCGCGGCCAATAGGCGCAGCTATATTGCATATCGGTGTCGAGGAAGAGCCGGTAGAGGTCGTTGCCGATGTCGTAATGATGCGCGACATTGGCACGCGACTGGCGCCGCCGGTTGATCGAATTGAGCCGCGTCTTCACCCAATCGATCCATTCGCCGACGACGGTCTTGTCGTCGAGCTTGCCGCCGCGATCCCACGCCGTGTTCATGCGGATCAGCGCGATCAGCTGCATGATGTCGCCTTCCACGATCCGCATATCGCCGTCCATGAAGGATTCGGCGGCGCCAAGGCGCGGATCGAGGACGATGCGGCGCATGCCGCGGCGGGTCGCGAAGTGCAGCGTGACGTCGGGGAAACCCGGTGCGGGGGCACCGAATATTTCCTGCGACCCGTCGGGGGCAACAACGGTCAACTGGCCGTGGCGGATGACGCGGGAGAGAAATGGACGGAGAATCGACATAGAATCAACGACTCACGCTATAGCCAAGGTTCGGACCGCCATCAAATACCGGCATACCATTCATAATCCACCCGATCTTCCCAATAGCCGCCCTTTCCTTCGCCAAGCCCGTCGAGGCTGGCGACCGCTTCGATCGCATTCACATATTTGGCGTGCTTGTAACCGAGCTGGCGTTCGATGCGAAGGCGCAGCGGCGCACCGTTGGCGATCGGCAGCACGGCACCGTTGAGCGCCCACGCCATGATCGTCTGCGGATGCAGCGCGTCGACGAGGTCGCAGCTTTCATAATAGAGCGCGTCGCCGATCCGGTCGGCGCAGCGAAAAACGATGAAGCGCGCACTGTCACGGAGCCCCGCCGCGGCGAGGATGCGACCGAGCCGCGGCCCGGTCCATTGCCCGATCGCGCTCCACCCCTCGACGCAATCATGGCGCGTGATCTGGGTGCGCTGCGGCATCGCGCGGATATCGGCCAGCGACAGCGACAGCGGCCGCGAGACGAGACCGGTCACCGCGACACGCCAGTCGGCGAAGCCGCTCGCGGCATGCCCGGCATAGGCGGCGCCCTGCGGCAGCTTGGTGCCGTTCGAGCGGAAGACGGGAGACAGGTCGGCGCGGGTGAATTCGCGCGCGAGCGCGTCGCGGTCGGTCAGCGCGCGCTGGCTATGCTGATGCATCGTCTCGCCCAGCGACAGGATCTTGCGCACCGCCGGCGCGTCGTTGATCGCGTCGCATCCCGACAGGAGCGGCAGCGCGCCCGCCGCGGCGACGAGCCCGCCCGCTCGCGCGATCAGTTGCCGCCGCGGCACGATGAAGTCACGCATCGCCGGCACTCCGCTCGGGCGGCAGGCGGAACCAGCCGCTGATCATCGAGCGTATCTCGTTCACCGGCCCCGCGAGCAGAACCATGATGATGTGGACAAGGAAGAAGGCGACAAGCGCCCAGGCGGCGATGAAATGGATCGAACGCGCCGACTGCCGCCCGCCGAACAGATCGACGAGCCAGGGCGCGGTCGCGTTGAACCCCGGCGACATGGTGAGCCCGGTGAAGATCATCAGTGGCAGCAGCACAAAGATGACGCCGATATAACTGAATTTCTGGAGAATATTGTACCGCGCCGCCGCCTCCCCCTTGGGAAAGCGCAAACGGGCATGATCCTTGATGTCGTGCCAGATATGACGCGGCGACCATTCGGCGCGACGGATGTGCAAATCCTTTTTCAGATGACCGCAAAGCAGCGTCCACAGCATATAGAGCGTCAAGGCGATCGACAGCACCCACGCGAAGAACAGGTGCCAGCGCCGTCCATCGGCCAGATTGTAGCTCGTGGGGATCGTCGCCCAGCCGGGAAAGGCCCAGGCCTGCCGGACCCCTTCGCCATCGGTCCAGCGGCCGAGCATCCCGGTGGTTTCGATCCGCGTCGATCCGATGCGCACGAAACCCGTGTCGGGGGTCGAACCGATCGCAAACCAGGCATAGTCGGGGTTCGCGCCATATTGCCCCCAGTAGAGCCGCGGATGCGCGTTGAAGATCATCAGCCCGCTCATCAGCAGGATGAGCAAGGTCAGGGCATTGACCCAATGCCAGATGCGCGCGGGCAGCCGGTGGCGATAGACGCGGTGCGGCGGCGCAGCATTGTCGGTCCCGGCCATGATTCTCCCGTCATTGCGAGCGAAGCGAAGCAATCCAGAGCGGCGCTGCGCTACTCTGGATTGCCACGGGCCTGCGGCCCTCGCAATGACGAGTCAGCGAAACTACGCCACCACCTCCGCGGCATATTCCTCGCGATATTTACCGCGCAGCGTCACCTTGTCGATCTTTTCGCTGCCCAGCTTGGGCAGCGCCTCGTTCGACATCCAGATCTTGTACGGCACCTTATAGGGCGCGAGCCGCTGACTGAGGAATGAACACATATCCTCCGCTGCGACCGTGCTGCCCGGCTTCATCCAGATCACCGCGCCGACGACTTCGCCCAGCCGCTCGTCGGGCAGGCCGAAGACCGCGCATTCATTGGCGTCGGGATGTTCGTAGATCGCGGCCTCGACCTCCTGACAGCTGATATTCTCGCCGCCGCGGATGATGATGTCCTTTTTGCGGTCGACGATGAACAAATAACCGTCGGGGTCGAGATAGCCGAGGTCGCCCGAACGGAAATAGCCATTGTCGAAAAAGGCGGCCTTGGTCGCCGCCGCATTGTTCCAATAGCCTTCGAAATTGCAGATCGAACGGATGCACACTTCGCCGACCTGCCCTTGCGCAAGCGCGTTGCCATTGTCATCGAGGATCGCAAGGTCGACGAGCGGTTTCGACGCCGGACCGGTCGACAGTGGCTTTTCGAGATAATTTTCATTGATGATGCCGCAACCGACCGCATTGGTTTCAGTGAGGCCATAACCGAGCAGCGGCTTCGCATCGCCCATCTCCTCCGACAATCGCTTCACATGCTCGGGCGGGCGCGGCGCGCCGCCGCCGGCGTAGCTCTTGCACGTCGACAGGTCGTAATTCTTGCGGTTCGGATGGGTGAGTATCTCGTAACTCATCAGCGGAACGCCGACGAAATAATTGCACTGTTCGTCCTGGATCAGCCGCATCGCTTCCTCGGCATTCCATTTCGGCATCAGGACCAGTTTGCGGCCGAGGGCAAAGCTTTGCAGGAACACCGGGATTTCCGCGGTGACGTGGAACAGCGGCGTACAGATCAGCGTCGCGGGCTGGATGTCCGACATCAGCCCGTCCTGGGTCAGCAGATGGACGATGCTCGCGGTCTGCGTCACATAGTTGAAAATCCCCTGCACCACGGCCTGATGGCGCGAATAGGCGCCCTTCGACTGGCCGGTCGAGCCCGAGGTGAACAGGATGGTGGCAAGATCGTCGCCGGTAAGCACCGGCAGCACCGTCTCGGCGCTGCCGCCCGCCGCTGTGATCGGCGCGATCGCGCGGTCGATCGGCTGCGCGATGTCGAGCGTGATGACCTTTGCGCCATGGCCGACCCCGGGCTCCTCGAGCCGCGCCGCACGCTGGACATCGGCGATGACCAGCCTGGTTTCGGTATCCTCGATCCCCGCGGCCAGTTCGCCGCCCTGCCACCAGCCGTTGAGCAGGGTCGCACAGCCCCCGGCGAGCAGGACGCCGACATAGGTCACGCACCAGGCGTTGGCGTTGCGCATCGCGATGCCGACGCGGTCGCCGCGCTGGACGCCATATCCGTCGACCAGCCCGGCCGCGACCTGGCGTGCAGCAACATACACCTCCTTGAAACTCAGTCGCTCATCGCCTTCGACGAGGAAAGTCGCATCGCCATGCTGCGCAGCAAAAAACGCAACATAGTCGGCCAGATTCGTCGGCGCATTGGTGATGATCGGCAGGTCGCGCCCGAAACGTTCGACAGTTCCGACCTGGATCGGACCGCCCGGGCCCGTGATCAGATTATAGGCAGCGTCCAGGCGCAAATCGAGCGCGGATGGCATCGGGCATCTCTCCTCTTGGTCTCGCTCGCCTTACCCCCTATGGGGAAGGCCTCTCCTGGGGAAGGATCCGAGACTTTATGTTTCTTTTTGCAACCTTAACCGAAGCAACGCAATATCTTAACTTTAATCAGCTGATGGGCCCGAACAGCGAGATCGCGTTCAGCGTCTTCGGCCTTCCCATCCGCTGGTATGCCCTCGCCTATCTGGCGGGCATTTTCGTCGGTTACTGGTATCTGCTCAAGCTGATCGCGCAGCCCGGCGCGCCGATGGCGCGGCGCCACGCCGACGACATGATCTTTTATGCGATGCTCGGCATCATCCTTGGCGGCCGGCTTGGCTATGTGCTTTTCTATAACCTCGGCTCCTATCTGAAAGACCCGGTCGCGATCTTCAAATTGTGGGACGGCGGCATGTCGCTGCACGGCGGCGTCATCGGCGTGCTCACCGCGATCTGGTATGTGACGCGCAAGGAAAAGCTGAGCTTTCTGCGCTTTTGCGACTATATCGCCTGCGTCGTTCCGTTCGGCCTCTTTTTCGGCCGCCTCGCCAATTTCGTGAACGGCGAACTGTGGGGCCGCGCGACGACGGTGCCGTGGGCGATCATCTTTCCGGACAGCGGCACGATGGCCCCCCGCCATCCGAGCCAGCTTTACGAAGCCGGGCTGGAAGGCATATTGATGTTCGCGATCCTCGCCTTTTGTTTCTGGCGCACCGATGCGCGCTACAAGCCCGGTTTCCTGTTCGGCCTCGCCGCGATCCTTTATGGCCTCAGCCGCTTTGCGGTCGAGTTCGTGCGCGAACCCGACGTCCAGCTCGGCACATTGTCATGGGGGCTGACGATGGGTCAGACGCTGACCATCCCGATGCTCGTCGCGGGCATCTGGCTCATCGCCACCGCGAAGGGCCGCCGCCAGCGCATCGAACCGATCGCGGGACCCGACAGCATTGCGTGACGGACGGCCGAGCCCCGCGGACCTGATGCTCCAGATTGCGGCGGCGCGGGCGATGACGGTGGCCGATTATATGGCGGCCGCCAACGGCCATTATTATGCGACGCGCGACCCGCTGGGCGCCGACGGCGATTTCACCACGGCGCCCGAAATCAGCCAGATGTTCGGTGAACTCGCCGGCATCTGGATCGCCGACCTGTGGATGCGCGCCGGCCGCCCCGGCTTTCGCTATGCCGAACTTGGGCCCGGGCGCGGCACGCTCGCCGCCGACGCGCTGCGCGCGATGGCGCGTTTCGGCTGCGTGCCGCAGGGCGTTCATCTGGTCGAGACGAGCCCGGTGCTGCGCGCCGCCCAGTCGGCGCGCGTGCCCGGCGCGGTTCACCATGACGAGGTCGCGGCGCTGCCGGGCGATCTGCCGCTGATCATCGTCGCGAACGAATTTTTCGACGCGCTGCCGATCCATCAATATGTGCGGACCGCCGCTGGCTGGCGCGAACGCCACATCGAGCGCCGCCAGGGCCATCTGGTGCCGGCGCCGGGCGATGTGCCCGCCGACGACGCCATACCGTCGGCGCTGCGTCAGCACGGCGAGGGAACGATCGTTGAGACCGCCCCCGTCGCCGCGGCGATCATGCAAAGCTGCGCCTTCCGCATCGCGCGTCAGGGCGGTGCGATGCTGGCGATCGATTACGGCTATCGCGGCCCGGCCGCAGGCGACACGTTGCAGGCGGTGAAGGCCCATCGCTTCGCCGATCCCTTTGCCGATCCCGGCGAGGTCGACCTGACCGCGCATGTCGATTTCACCGCCCTCACCGATGCCGCTGCGCGCGCGGGCGTCCGCATCGCGGGGCCCGCCGGTCAGGGCGACTGGCTGCGGCGGCTGGGTATCGACGCGCGCGTGGCAGCGCTTGCCGCAGCGGCACCCGAACGCGCCGGCGAGCTTGCGGCGCAGCGCGACCGGCTGGTCGAGACGCAAGCGATGGGCGAATTGTTCCAGGTCATGGCGGCTTGCGCCCCGCATTGGCCCGATCCCGAAGGCTTTGGCGCGAACGGAGAGGCTGCATGACCATGATTACCCTCGCCCGCGACGAAGATGTGGGCGAGCTGACCCTGTTCGCGAGCCAGACCTTCACGCATACGTTCGGGCATATCTATGACCCCGCTGACCTGTCCGCCTTTCTCGCCGGCTGGAACCCGCCGGAGAAATTGCGCGCGCAGATCGCCGATCCGGCCTGGGGCATCGCGCTCGCGCATGATGCGGGCGGCGCGATCGCGGGTTTCATCAAGATGGGCCCGCTCGATTTCGACCTGCCCGAAGGCCAGCCGGGCGACGATGCGACCGAGCTTCACCAGCTCTACGTCGGTGAAGCGGCGCGGGGCACGGGCCTCGCGGCGGCGCTGATGGACTGGGGCATCGGCTGGGCGCGCGCACGCGCGTCGATCCTCTACCTGTCGGTGTTCACCGAAAATGCGCGGGCGCAGGCCTTTTATCGCCGCTATGGCTTTGTCGATGTCGGGCGCAACGCCTTTCGCGTCGGCAACCATGTCGACGAGGATCGCTTCTTCAGGCTCGATCTGTGACCGCACCGTTCGAAACCGCGGCCGCGCTCGCGGGCATTGCGCACGGCTTCTTCGGTCGCGAAGGCGGCGTGTCGACGGGGGAACTGGCGTCGCTCAATTGCGGGCTCGGCTCGGGCGATGATCCGGCGCTGATTACCGAAAACCGGCGGCGGGTTGCCGAAGCGGTGCTACCGGGTGCGGCGCTGGCGGGCCTCTATCAGGTTCACGGCGATCGCTGCATCACCGTCGACGCAAGCAGCGATCTGTCGGCGCGTCCCGAAGCCGATGCGCTGGCAACCTGTCTTCCCGGCATCCTGCTCGGCATCCTGACCGCCGACTGTGTCCCCGTGCTGTTCGCCGACCGCGAAGCGGGCGTCGTCGGCGCCGCCCATGCGGGGTGGAAAGGCGCGATTGCCGGGGTCACCGATGCGACCCTCGACGCGATGGAAAGCCTCGGCGCGCAGCGCGAGCGCATCGCGGTCGCGATCGGCCCGTGCATCGGCCGCGCCTCGTACGAAGTCGATGACGGGTTCGTCGGGCGCTTTCTGTCCGACGACGCGGCCAACGAACGCTTCTTCGCCGCCGGGCGCGCCGGGCATGCGATGTTCGACATCGCCGCCTATGTCGCCGCGCGCCTCGCCGCGAGCGGCGTGACCCGAATTGCCATCGGCGGAGAGGACACCTATGCCGACGCCGGACGATATTTCAGTTATCGCCGGGCGTGCTATAAAAATGAAAACAGCTATGGCCGTCAATTGTCGGTAATCGGGCTGAAATAGGCGTATCGTTCATCGTCTCCCCGGATTTGATCCGGGGTCCCGCTGCGCAAAAGCCGGGGTCCGGGTCAAGTCCGGATGACGAAAGGAAACAGGGCGGGGAGAGCAGCGGATGAAGGCCTTGGCGATACAGCGCAAGCGGCTGGTGTCGATTATCGGCGGGTCGGCGGGCAACCTTGTCGAATGGTATGACTGGTTCGCCTATGCGGCCTTTGCCATTTATTTCGCGCCGGTCTTCTTTCCCAAGGCCGATCCGACCGCGCAGCTTTTGAGCACCGCGACGATCTTTGCCGTCGGCTTCGTCATGCGGCCGATCGGCGCGTGGGTGATGGGGCGTTTCGCCGACACGCGCGGGCGCAAGGCGGGGCTGACGCTGTCGGTCGCGCTGATGTTCAGCGGATCGATGCTGATCGCCGTCGCGCCGACCTATGCGACCGCGGGACTGCTTGGCCCCGGCACCCTGCTGCTCGCGCGCATGCTGCAAGGCCTGTCGCTCGGCGGCGAATATGGCGCCAGCGCGACCTATCTGTCCGAAATGGCGCCGCGCGAGCATCGCGGTTTCTGGGCGAGCTTCCAATATATGACTTTGTGCGGCGGCCAGCTCTGCGCGATCTTTGTCGCGGTGGTGCTGCAGGGCTTCCTGACCGAGGCCGAACTCACCGCATGGGGCTGGCGCATTCCCTTCGTCATCGGCGCGCTGCTCGCGCTCGGCGTGTATCTGCTGCGCCGCAACCTCGCCGAAACGCCGTCGTTCGAAAATCAGGCCGTCGACCGCCCGGTATCGACCGCGAAGCTGCTGTGGCAGGAGCATCGCCGCGAAAGCATTCTCGTCGGCATGCTGTCGGCGGGCGGCGGGCTCGCCGCCTATACCTACACCAGTTACATGCAGAAATATCTGTTCAACACGGTGGGCTTCGACAAGGCGACCGCAACCTATATCATCGCCGCCGCGCTGCTCTGGTTCACCGCGATGCAGCCGGTGTTCGGCGCGTTGGCCGACAAATTCGGGCGCAAGCCGATGCTGCTGCTGTTCGGGATCGGCGGTGCGATCGTCGCGGTGCCAACCTTCATGACGCTGGAACATGTCACGTCGCCGATCGTCGCAACCCTGCTGATCATGATCCCGCTGACGCTGCAGAGCGGCTATAGCGCGAACAATGCGCTGGTGAAGGCCGAACTGTTTCCCGCGCACATCCGCGGGCTCGGCGTCGCCCTGCCCTATGCGATCGGCAACGCGATCTTTGCGGGAACGCTCGAGATGGTCGCGCTCGGCCTGAAGGATGCGGGGATCGAGCGCGTCTTCTATTTCTACGTCGCGGCGGTGATCGCGATGGCGGGCGTCGCGACGCTGCTGCTGCCCGAAACGCGCGAGCGGAGCCTGATCGTCGAGGATTGATCCGCGCAACATCGTTTCAAACGAAACCGGCATTGCTATAAGGACTCTCGATCATCAGGAGCACCCCCATGGCCATGCGCGGCAAACCCAGGACGAACAGCAAGAAAATCGGCGATCGCGAGCTTGATCCGGCGACGCTGATGATGGGCCTCGGTTACGACCCGGTGCTCTCCGAAGGCTCGCTCAAGCCCCCGATCTTCCTGACCTCGACCTTCGCCTTCAAGAGCGCCGCGGCGGGCAAGCGTTTTTTCGAACATATCACCGGCAAGCGCGAAGGCCCGGCCGACGGCCTCGTCTATTCGCGCTTCAACGGGCCGAATCAGGAAATCCTCGAGGACCGGCTGGCGGTCTGGGACGGCGCCGACGACTGCCTCGTCTTTTCGAGCGGCATGTCGGCGATCGCGACCTTGCTGCTCGCGCTCACGAGCCAGAACGATGTGATCGTCCATTCGGGCCCGCTCTATGCCGCGACCGAGACGCTGATCGCACGCATCCTGTCGCGCTTCGGGGTCAGCTTCCTCGATTTCCCGGCGGGCGCGACGCGCGCGGAAATTGACGACATCCTCGCCCGCGCCAAGACGCTGGCCGACGAAAAGGGCGGCAAGGTCGCGCTCGTCTATCTCGAAAGCCCGGCAAATCCGACCAATGCGCTGGTCGATGTCGAAGCCGTGCGGGCCGCCCGCGACGCCGCTTTCACCGGCGAACAAAAGCCCGCAATCGCGATCGACAACACCTTTCTCGGCCCGCTGTGGCAGAAGCCGCTCCGCCAGGGCGCCGAACTCGTCGTTTACAGCCTCACCAAATATGCCGGCGGTCATTCGGACCTCGTCGCCGGCGGCGTATCGGGCAACCAGCGGCTGATCGACGCAATCCGGCCGATGCGCAACACGATCGGCACGATCTGCGACCCCAACACGTCGTGGATGCTGCTGCGCAGCCTCGAAACGCTCGAACTGCGCATGAGCCGGGCGGGCGAGAATGCGCTGAAGGTCTGCACCTTCCTGCGCGATCATCCGAAGGTCGACGGCCTCGGCTATCTCGGCTTCATCACCGATGCGCGGCAGAAGGATATTTTCGACCGCCATTGCACCGGCGCCGGATCGACCTTTTCGCTGTTCATCAAGGGCGGCGAAGAAGAGAGCTTCCGCTTTCTCGACGCGCTGAAGATCGCCAAGCTCGCGGTCAGCCTCGGCGGCACCGAAACGCTGGCGAGCCACCCCGCCGCGATGACGCACCTGTCGGTCCCCGACGAGCGCAAAAAGGCGCTGGGCATCACCGACAATCTGGTGCGCGTGTCGATCGGCATTGAAAATGCCGACGACCTGATCACCGATTTCGCGCAGGCGCTGGACGCCGTCTGACGGCATCCTTGCGCGAAGGGCTGGTTGCTGCCGTTTCATCTATCGTCACCCCGGACTTGATCCGGGGTCCCGCTTGACCTCGAAAACTGCTGGTACCCCAAAAAAGCGGGATCCCGGGTCAAGCCCGGGATGACGAAAAAGGGGAGGAAGCGGCCGTTAGCTCCCTCTCGTGTACCCCGAAGCCGCCATCCGCGTCAGCCCCTGCCCGCTATCTCTTCCCGCGCCAGTCCACCACTTGCCAGCCCATGCGCGGCGCAAGCCGTTTCAGCCGCCGCGACGGTGTCGTCGCGACCGCCTCGTCGGCGAAATGCAGCATCGGGTGGTCCGACACATGGTCCGAATAGGCGCGGATATGCGCGGCGTCGCGCGTGATCGCATTCGCCGTCAGCCAGTCCGCAATGCGCGCGAACTTCGCCTCGCCATAGCAATTGTCGCCCGCCAGCCGGGCGTGGATATGACCGGCGTCGTCGGGTTCGTCGAGCCGCGTCGCGAGCACGTCGTCGATGCCCAGCCGCTGTGCGATCGCATCGACATAAAGATGGAAGGAAGCGGTCGCGAGGAGCAGACGATAACCCGCTTCGCGGTCGGCCGCGATCTGTTCGAGCGCGGCGGAGTGCAGCCCGCGCGCAATGACCTGATCGGCGTAGCTTTCGGCGAGCGGCGCGATCTCCGACCGGCTGAAGCGCTTCCCGACGAGCAGGCGAAGGTTGATCGCCTTGAGCTGCGATCGATCGATCAGGCGCGCCGCATAGGCCAGACCCGCGATGCCGACGAGCGGTAACAACAGCAGCCGCCATTGCTGGCGCCGCCGCGCCACATGCATCAGAAAGCCGCTGTAGGTGCCCGACCGCGTGATCGTGCGGTCCATGTCGTACATCGCGACGCGGTGGGCATAGTCGGGCGCGGGCACGAGCGGGGATACGGGCGGCGGAGCTTCCATCCGGCTGGCCATAGTCGTTGCCCGCGCCGCGGCCAAGGGGCGGGATTTGCTTGCCGTCATAGGGCAAATAATACAGGGTCGCCCGCAAGATGGTGGCCAAGGCTGATTTTGATTATGACGATGGCGCCGATGGCGCCGATGTGCGCTTTTCGGGCCGGCTGACGCTCGCGCGCCTGAACGACCTGCCCGCCCGGCTCGACGCGCTCGGCCCGATCGCGACACTCGACCTGTCGGGAATCGACCGCATCGACACCGTCGGGGCGTGGATCGTCACCCGCACCGTGAACGCCCATGGCGCGAAAATTACCGGGGCAAGCGAGGAGGCGCAGCGGCTGCTCGAGGCGCTCGCCGACGACAAGAGCGAATATCGCGTCCATCGCGACCGCCGTCCGGCCTGGGTGCGCATGCTCGAACAGGTCGGCACGGCAAGCATCGCGGTGTGGCACGAACTGCTGGGCATCGTCGGTTTTTTCGGTGCGATGATCATCGCGCTGGGTACCCAGATTCGCGCCCGGCGACGGCTGCGCTGGAACGCGATCGTCACGCGATTCCAGACCGTCGGGGTCGATGCGCTGCCGATCATCGGGCTGATGACCTTCCTGATCGGGATTGTCATCGCGCAGCAGGGCGCCGTCCAGCTCCGCCAGTTCGGGCTCGAGGTGTTCACGATCAATCTCGTCGGCCGCGCTTCGATTCGCGAGCTTGGCTTGCTGATGACCGCGATCATGGTCGCCGGCCGGTCGGGATCGGCATTCGCCGCGCAGATCGGCACGATGAAATTGACCGAGGAAATCGACGCGATGCGCACCATCGGCGTCTCGCCGATGGAAGCGATCGTGCTGCCGCGCGTCGCCGCCGCCACCATCCTGATGCCGCTGCTCGGCTTTTACGCCAGCATCTGCGCGATCATCGGCGGCGGGGTGTTTTGCTGGGTCGGGCTGGATATTCCTCCGCTCACCTATATCCAGTTGCTGCGCGACATCATCCCGATGACCGATTTCTGGGCAATGCTGATCAAGGCGCCGGTGTTCGGACTGCTGATCGGCGTCACCGGCTGTTATGAGGGCATGCAGGTTCGCCAGAATGCCGAGGAAGTCGGGCAGCGCACGACGTCCGCCGTGGTCGCGGCGATTTTCCTCGTCATCGTCCTCGACGCCTTTTTCGCCGTCTTCTTCTCCTCGATCGGATGGAATTGATGAGCGACGAGATAAAGGAAGAGATCGCCGAGGAACTGGCCGCCGCCGATGCGGTGCGCCCCGAAAAATTCGATCGGGCGATCTGCATCCGCGGTCTCGTCAACAAATTCGGCGACGCGGTGATCCACGACCACCTCGACCTCGACGTGCGATCGGGCGAAATTCTGGGCGTCGTCGGCGGATCGGGCACCGGCAAATCGGTGCTGATGCGCTCGATCGTCGGGCTCCAGACGCCGGCGGCCGGCGAGATCGAGGTTTATGGCAAAACGCTCGATACGATCGCCAACGAAGAAGAATCGCGCGACCTGCGCCGCCGCTGGGGCGTGATGTTCCAGGGCGGCGCGCTCTTCTCGACGCTGAGCGTCGCCGAGAATATCCAGGTCCCCTTGCGCGAATATTATCCGCGCCTCGATCAGAAATTGCTCGACGAAATCGCCGCTTATAAGGTTCAGATGGTCGGCCTGCCCCCCGATGCGGGTCCCAAATATCCCGCCGAACTGTCGGGCGGGATGGTCAAGCGCGCCGGGCTGGCGCGCGCGCTGGCGCTCGACCCCGCCCTGCTCTTTCTCGACGAGCCGACCGCCGGGCTCGACCCGATCGGCGCCGCCAAGTTCGACCAGCTGATCCGCGAACTCGCCGACACCATGGGTCTCACCGTCTTCCTCATCACCCACGACCTCGACACCCTCTATGCCACCTGCGACCGGGTCGCGGTGCTGGCGGAAAAGAAGGTGATCGCGGTCGGGACGATCCCGGAACTGCTTGCCACCGAGCATCCGTGGATACAGGATTATTTCAACGGGCCGCGCGGCCGGGCCGCCGCGGGCGGGAACCAAACCGCAAAGCCAGCCGTGTTGGGCGGCGATAGGAAAAGCTGATGGAAACACGCTCGAACAACGTCCTCGTCGGCGCCTTCGTCCTTCTGTTCACGGCGGCGCTCGCCTTTTTCATCGTCTGGCTCGCCAACGACAGCGGCGGCGACAAGCGCGAATATGATATTTTCTTCAAACAATCGGTCGACGGGTTGAACAAGGGCGCTGCCGTCCAATTTTCGGGCGTCCCGGCGGGGCAGGTCCGCGAAATCGCGCTGTGGCCCGACGATCCGCAGTTCGTCCGCGTTCGTATCGAGGTCAATGAGGGCGTTCCGGTGCTCCAGGGCACGACCGCGGCGCTCGAGGGCGTCGGTTTTACCGGCGTGTCGCAAATCTCGCTCGACGGCGCGGTCAAGGGCGCGCCGGCAATCGCCGACAAGGGCCCGGCGGGCAAGCCGGTGATCCCGACGCGTGTCGGCGGCCTCGGCGAATTGCTCAACACCGCGCCGCAGCTGCTGCAACGGCTGACGACGCTGTCCGAACGGCTCGCCGAGCTGGCCGACGACAAGAATCAGGAAAGCTTCGCCGGCATCCTGAGGAATGTCGAACAGTCGACCGCAATCCTCGCGCGCAATGGTCCGGCGATCGAAAAGGCGCTCGCCGACACGCGGATCGCGATCCAGCAGACGGGCAATGCCGCCGAACAGATCGGCAATCTCGCCGCTTCGGCGCAGGGCACGATCGACCGCAACGTCGACCCGGCGATGGCCAATCTGCGCGACACGCTGAAATCGGCGAGCGCGTCGATGTCGACGTTGGAAGCGGCGATCGCCGATGCGCGCCCGGGGCTCCAGACCTTCAGCGAAACGACCGTTCCCGAAGCCAATGCGCTGATCCGCGATCTTCGCCGCACCTCGACCACGCTGTCCAGCCTGACCGACAAGCTTGACCAGCAGGGTGCGGGCGCGGTCATCGGCGGCAGCAAGCTGCCCGACTATAAACCATGAGGACCGACGCCATGCCCAGCCTTGTCCGCCGCTTCCGCGCCCCGCTGCTGATCGCGTTCGGCGCCGCCAGCCTGTCGGCCTGCGTCAGCTTCGGCGCGAAGCCGCCGCCGTTCCTGCTCACCCTCGATGCCGAGGCATCGCCCCCGGCGGGCGCGGCGCGAACGGCGGGCGAAGCCGCGACGCTGACCATCCTGATCCCCACTGCGCCGCAGAAACTGCGCACGGTGCGCATTCCGGTGCAGCAGGACAATGCCAGCGTCGCTTATGTGAAGGACGCGCAGTGGGTCGAAGCGCCGCCGCGCCTGTTCCAGCGCCTGATTTCCGAAACCGTCGCCGCGCGCACCTCGCGCGTCGTGCTCGACGAAGGGCAATATCTGACCGCGCCGGGCGATCAGCTTGCCGGGCAACTCATGGAATTCGGCGTCGATGCCGCGACCAAGGAAGCGGTCGTCGTCTATCAGGCGATGCTCGTCAATGCGGGCGGCAAAAGCGTCACCCAGCGCCGCTTCGAAGCACGCGAGGCGATCAGCGGCAAGGTCGAGGCGAAGCCGGTCGGCGAAGCACTGACGGCGGCAGCGAACAAGGTCGCGGTCGACGTCGCGGGCTGGCTGGGGAACTAGATCATCCGGCATGGCCCAGCGGCAGGCTCGACGTCCGCTTGACCTCGCTCATGACGACGCTTGACGTGACCTCCCCCACCGCGGGGAGTTGCGAGAGCGTTTCGTAGAAGAAGGTCTCATAATAGCCGATGTTCGGGACGATGACCTTGAGCAGCACGTCGATGCCGCCGAGCAGGATATAGCATTCGAGGATCTCGGGAATTTCCTGTACCTTTTGCCGGAACGCCGAGGTTGCCGACGGGTCGTGCGCGACCAGTTTGACCGTCGCGAAAATCTCGATGGTCAGGCCGAGCGCCGCGGGATCGACGTCCCAGACCTGGCGCTTGAGGACGCCCTGCTCCTTCAGCGCCTTGACGCGGCGCCAGCACGGCGGGGGCGTCATCCCCAGCCGGTCGGCCAGCTCGGCAATCGACAGGCTGCCGTCCTCCTGCAGCAGCGAAATGATTCGGCGATCGGTAGCATCAAGGGTCATGAACTTCTTCTCTTGTCCAAATTCGTCAGATAAAATTACCCGAAAAAGCGTATATCTGCAAATATTCTGAATGAAATTACCCGCTTCTTTAGCGAAAATTTGCGCGCAGGAGAAGCCGATGTTTCAAGACCACGCCTCGTTCGACGGGCACCGGCTGGTGACCGCCCGCCACGATCAGGCCTCGGGCCTGTCGGCAATCATCGCCGTCCATGACGACAGCCGCGGGCCGGCGATCGGCGGCTGCCGGATCAGCCCCTATCCGACGCTGGACGCCGCGCTGACCGATGTCCTGCGGCTGTCGCGGGGCATGACGTATAAATGCGCGATCGCCGACATTCCCTATGGCGGCGGCAAGGCGGTGATCATCGCCGACCCGCGCACCGGCAAGACCCCCGCCCTCCTCGAAGCGATGGGCGACTTCGTCGAAAGCCTCGGCGGCGCCTATATCACCTCGTTCGATTCAGGTTCTTCGCTGGACGATGTGCGGACGATCGGAACGCGGACGCGCTTTGCCGCGGGAACGCTGCCCGAGGCCGGAAACGCGTCGCAGTCAACCGCCGATGGCGTCTTCGCCTGCATGCGCGCCGCCGCCGAGCTTGGCCTTGGCCGTCCGGCGCTGGAGGGTTGCCGCGTCGCGGTGCAGGGCGTCGGCAATGTCGGCGGCCGCCTGACCCGGCTGCTCGCCGATGCCGGCGCGCAGCTCTGGGTCGCCGATGCGGACGAAGAACGGGCGCGCGGCGTTGCGGCAACGACGGGCGCCACATGGTGCGGCATCGACGATATCCACCGCATCGACGCCGATATTTTCTCGCCCAACGCCCTGGGGGCGATCCTTAATGAACGCAGCATCGCCGAACTGACCGCGAAAGTCGTGGTCGGCGGCGCCAACAACCAGCTCGCCACCCCCGAAGACGACCTGCGGCTGCGCGCGGCGGGGATCGTCTATTGCCCCGACTTCCTCGCCAATGCGGGCGGCATCGTCAATCTCCACTATCAGCGTTCGACATGGTCGCCGGCCCGGCTGCGCGAGCATATCGAAGGACTTGCCGACACATTCCGCGAGATTTTCGAAACCGCCGAGCGGACGGCATCGGGCATGGGCTCCGTTGCGAACGCCCTTGCCGAAGATCGCATCCATGCTGCGGGAGGGCAGCGGTGACCGCGTTGCTGATCCGCGAATATTATACCCGAATCGACCGCTGCGACACCGATTGGGTCGTCGACCTGTTCGACGACGATGCGGTCTATGAGCGCGCCGAGGCCGTCTATACGGGCCGTCCCGAAATCGCGCGCTTCTTTTGCGAGGAACGGCGGATCCGCGGGGTTCACCATATCGAGCAAATGCTGAGCAGCGACGACGGCGAACTGGTGGTCGCCATCGGGCATTTCGACGGCACCGGCGCCGCTGGTGACGCGCGCACCGTCGGATTCGCCGACGTCTGGCAATTCGGCACCGGCGGCCGCATCCATCTTCGCCGCACCTTTCTGGCGCGCGGCAGCGAATATGTGCGGCAATGACCGCCGGTCGCTGACCCTTATCCCGACAGGCTTTTCGACGCCTGTTCGGTAACGTCGCGCGACAGCCCCGGCTGCGCGAGGATCCGTTCCAGTTCCGTCCGCATCAGCGCGGCGCGTCCCTCGTCGAAACGCCGCCAGCGGCCGAGCGGCGGGATCATCTTGGCCGCGGTTTGCGGATTGCGCGGGTCGAGCGCGATGACGAGGTCGGCGAGGAGCTTGTATCCAGCTCCATCGGCGCGGTGGAACGCCGCCTGATTGCCGGTGAAGGCGCCGTAAAGCGAACGCGCGCGATTGGGGTTCGCCAGCGTGAAATCGGGATGCTGCGCCAGATCGCGCACCGCATCGACGGTGTCGGCGCGCATCGACCAGGCCTGCACCTGGAACCATTTGTCGAGCACGAGCGGATTGTCGCGATAACGCTGGTAGAAGATATCGAGGGCGTGGGCCCGTTCGTCGCTGTCGCCATGCGCCAGCGTCGCGAGCGCCGCCTGCCGTTCGGTCATCCCGTCGGCGGCGGAGAAGATGGCGAACGCCAGCGCCGGAACATCGCCCTTTGCCGTTGCCGCAAGATAGGCGAGCGCGACGCCGCGCAGGCGGCGGCCACCCTTCGCCGCGCGCGACAGATCGGTCGCGGGGGGCGGCGCACCGGCAAGGACGCCGCGCCATTCGCGTTCGAGCGCGGTGCCGATCGCGGCCTGCAGCGCGAGCCGTTCGCGGCGGATGGCGTCGGGATCGACCGTCACCATCTGGTCGCCGATGAAGGCTTCGCTGGGCAGCAGCACCGCTTCGGCGACAAAGGCCGGATCCGTGGCGGCACCGGCAAGCGTCTGCGCCACCGCGTCGACGACCGCCTGTACGTCGCCCTTTTCACCCGACACCGCGCTGACCAGCGTATCGAGCATCAGCTGCTGGAGCGCCTCATAGCGCGCGAACGGATCGTCATCATGCGCGGCAAGCCAGGCCAGTTCGCCCGGCGCACGCTCGAAATCGACGATCACCGGGGCCGAAAAGCCGCGATTGATTGACAAGGCGGGGCGCGAAGCGAAGCGGCCGAGCGGCACGCGCTGCGCCGCGCCGGTCAGCGTCACCAGCGTGTCGGGAAGCGCGTCGCCGCTACCGTCCATCGCAAAGGCCGCGAGGCGCAGCGGCATCATCATCGGCGCCTTCTCGGGCTGGCCGGGGGTCGGCGGCACCGTTTGCGCGATGTCGAGCGACCAGTCGCCGCCATCCTGCACCAGCGCCAGCGACAGACGCGGCGTCCCCGCCTGCTCATACCAGCGGCGGAACTGCGTCAGGTCGATGCCCGCGCCATCCTCGATCGCCCGCACGAAATCCTCGCAGGTCGCCGCTTCGCCGTCGTGGCGGTCGAAATAGAGATCGGTGCCTTTGCGAAAACGGTCCGGCCCGACCATCGTCGCCATCATGCGGATGATCTCGGCGCCCTTGTTATAGATGGTCGCGGTATAGAAGTTGGAGATTTCCTGATAGCTGTCGGGGCGGATCGGGTGCGCGAGCGGCCCCGCATCCTCGGGAAATTGCGCGGCGCGAAGCAGCCGGACATCTTCGATCCGCTTGACCGGCGGCGACCCCATGTCGGCCGAAAAGCTCTGGTCGCGAAAGACGGTGAAGCCTTCCTTCAGACTGAGCTGGAACCAGTCGCGGCAAGTGACGCGATTGCCCGACCAATTGTGGAAATATTCGTGCGCGACGACACCTTCGACCCCGTCATAATCAACGTCGGTCGCGGTGTCGGGATCGGCGAGGATGTAGCGGGTGTTGAAGATGTTGAGCCCCTTGTTCTCCATCGCCCCCATGTTGAAATCGCTGACCGCGACGATGTTGAACAGGTCGAGGTCATATTCGCGGCCATAGACGCGCTCGTCCCACGCCATGCTGTCCTTCAGCGCCTGCATCGCATGGCCGGTGCGGTCCTGATCGCCGCCGCGCACCCAGATGCCAAGTTCGACCTCGCGCCCCGACATCGTCGTGAAGCTGTCCCGATTGACGACCAGATCGCCCGCAACGAGTGCGAAGAGATAGGAGGGCTTGGGCCACGGATCTTCCCATAGTGCCCAATGGTCGCCACCCTCTTCGCCCTGTTCGACGCAATTTCCGTTCGACAGCAGGATCGGGAATTTCGCCTTGTCACCCGTCATCCGCACCTTGTAGCGGCTCAGCACATCGGGCCGGTCGGGGTGGAAGGTGATGCGGCGGAACCCCTCGGCCTCGCACTGGGTGCAGAGCAGCCCGCCCGATGCATAGAGCCCCGACAGCTGGGTGTTCGATGCCGGATCGACAACGGTATCGACCTCGACCGTCGCGGCGCGGCGATCGCCGAGATCGACGATCAGGTCGCTGCCTTCCATCCGCCAGTCGTTCCACACCGCACCGTCGACGCGCACCTCGGCCAGGGACAGCCCGTCGCCGCGCAGCAGCAGCGGCGCGGGCGCATCGGCCTGGCGGACGACCGACAGCGCCGCCACGACCCGCGTCGCGTCGATCCCCAGCGCAAAATCCAGCGCGATATCGGGGATCTGCCATTCGGGGGCGCGATAGTCGCCGCGATGGATGGTGACGGGAGGAACGGGTGTGGAAGAGACGTCGGTCATGCGTCGATAGAGCCTTAGGTAAGAAGCGTTCGCCCTGAGCTTGTCGAAGGACCGTCTTTTCTTCTGCGGCGCCGAAGGAAATACGGTGCTTCGACAAGCTCAGCACAAACGGAAAAATGATTGCTCATTCTCCTAGGCTTGCGCTGCCTCGCACGCAATAAGGGCGGCGATGACACGGATGCTGATTTTCGGAATGGGCTATGCGGCAAGCCATCTTGCGAGCCGCCTCGGCGCGCGGGGATGGGAGGTGATCGGTACGACGCGTGACGGACGCGGCGACAGCATCGCCTTCGCCGACGAGACCGCGGTGCTGATCGCGCTCCGCGACGCGACGCATATCCTGTCGTCGGTGCCGCCGGTCGATGGCGGCGATCCCGTCCTGGCGCGCTATGGCGAAGCGATCGCCCTCTCCCCGGCGTGCTGGCTCGGCTATCTCTCCTCGACCGGCGTCTATGGCGATACGGCGGGCGCATGGGTCGACGAAAGCGCACCGGTCGCTGGCCGCCGTCCCGACCGCAACGCCGCCGACGCCGCGTGGCAGGTGCTGCGCAGCGATGTCCGCGTCTTCCGCCTGCCCGGCATCTACGGCCCCCGCCGTTCGATCCTCGATCGTATCAGCGAAGGCCGCGCGCACCGGATCGACCTGCCCGGCCAGGTGTTCAGCCGCATCCATGTCGATGACATCGCCGGCGGCGTGACGGCGTCGTTCCGCGGCCCGGCCGGCGTCTATAATCTCGCCGACGACGAACCTTGTCATCAGAACAAGCTGGTCGAATGGGGCTACGCGATGCTCGGCGCGCCGCTGCCGCCGCTCCAGACGCTGGACGAAGCGGGCCTCTCACCCGCGGCGCGCGCCTTCTATGCCGAAAACCGCCGCGTCGCGAACGGCAAGGCGAAACGCCTGCTCGGCTGGACGCCGCGCTATCCGGCGTTTCGCGAGGGGCTGGCCGGCTGCCGTTAAGCCTAGAGCTCGGTCATTGCGAGCGGAGCGAAGCAATCCGGAGCGGTTTACGCATGCTCTGGATTGCCGCGTCGCTTCGCTCCTCGCAATGACGGAGTTTTGTTCAGATCAGCATATCGACCGTGTGGATCAGCACCCCGACGAGACCGCCGACGAGCGTCCCGTTGATGCGGATATATTGGAGGTCATCCCCCACCGCGTTTTCCAGCCGGTCGGTGATCGTCTTCGCATCCCAGCCGCGAATCGTGTCCGAAACCAGCTTAAGCGCCGTCTCGCCATAGCTGTCGACGACGCCGACGACCGCGCGGCGCGCGTAGCGGTTGAGCGTGCGCTTGATATGCGCATCCTCGCCCAGCATTGCGCCGAACTGGGTGACGAGTTCGCCGATGCGGCCCGCCAGCATCGTGTCGGGGTTGCGCGCCGCCTTGAGGAGCGCGGTGCGGCCCTGCTCCCACAATCCGTCGAGCCAGCGCTTCACGGCCTTGTTTTCGAGCAATTCGTCGCGAACCTTTGCGACCTTTGCCTTCACCTCGGGATCATGCTGCAGGTCGAGCGCCATCTTGGCGAGCCCTTCCTCGACGCGGATACGCAGCGGGTGCGTTTCGTCAACCGCCATTTCGCTGAGCAATTTCGACAGCCCGGCGACGATGCGGTTCGAGATGCTTTCATCGAGCCCGGTGAAACGCACGATCGCGTTCGAATTGTCGTGGACCATCTGGTGGATCAGATTCTCGTTGAGTTCGAGCGTCTTCGATCCCCATTTGACCATCGCATCCAAGAGCGGCTGGTGCCGCCCATCGGCGAGCGCGGCTTGCAGGGCCTGCCCGAGCAAGGGCGCGACGTCGAGTTCGCGCAAGCGGTCGGCAATCGCCGATTTGACCATGCCGCCAAGCCGTTGCTGGTCGAGCGCGCCGAGCCCGTCGGCGATGATCCGCGAGGCGCCGAGGCGCAGCCGCCCGCCGCCCTCGCCCGGCTCGGACAGGAATTTGCCGACCGCGCCCGCGACGTCGACCGTCTGCATCTTGCGCGCGATCAGCCGCGGCAGCAGGAAATTGGTGAGCAGAAATCGCGCGAGCGTGTCGCCGATGCGGTTCTTGTTGCGCGGCACAATGGCGGTGTGCGGTATCGGCAGCCCCATCGGGTGGCGAAACAGCGCGGTGACCGCGAACCAGTCGGCGAGTCCACCGACCATCGCCGCCTCGGCAAAGGCGCGGATGAAACCGATCGCCGGATGGACGTCCTGATAATATCTGGCGCCGACGAAGACGAGCGCCATCAGGACGAGCATTCCCGTCGCGACGACGCGGATATTGAGTCCGCCCGTCGGAACCGCAACGCCCACCGGTCTGGGGTGGGCGTGGCCGCTATCGGTTTCGGAAGAAACGCTTTCCGTCATGACCATCAAATGGCGGCTTGGCGCAAAGGTTGCAACCGGCGCGGTAGGATGCCGCGCCTGATCATTCAGCGCGGCGCGGCCTGACGCCGCGCCGCGTCATTCGGCTGGATGCGGCGCGGGGGCCGCGTGCGGCCTGGTATCGTCGCCGGGCTGGTAGGTCAGCAGGTTCTTCGAGAAGAAGCGGCCAAGCCGTTTTTCGATGCTGTCGGCAAGGCTGAAGCCCGCGGGTACGATCAGCAGCGTCAGCAACGTCGACAGGATCAGGCCGCCGATCACGACGACGCCCATCGGCGCGCGCCACGCGCCGTCGCCCGACAGCGAGAGCGCGGTCGGGACCATGCCCGCGACCATCGCGACCGTGGTCATGATGATCGGCTGCGCGCGCTTGCGGCCAGCGTCGAGCAACGCTTCGCCCTTGGCGACCCCATGATCCATTTCCTCGATCGCGAAATCGACGAGCAGGATCGAGTTTTTGGCGACGATGCCGAGCAGCATCAGCAGGCCGATATAGACCGGCATGGTGATATCCATCCCTGCGACCCACAGGCCAAGCAGGCCGCCCAGGGGCGCGAGCAGCAGCGACGACATGTTGACCAGCGGCGACAGGAAGCGGCGGTACAGCAGCACCAGCGTTGCAAAGACGAGCAGCAGGCCCGCGAGCACGGCGATCCCGAAATTCATCATCATCTCGGCCTGCCATTTGGCTTCGCCCTGGATGATCTTCCGCACCCCCTGCGGCATGGTCTTGACCGCGGGCAAGGCGTCGATCTTTTGCTGCGCATCGCCCGTCACCAGCCCCGGTGCCAGATCGGCCCCGATCACGACGCGGCGCGTCTGGTTGTAACGGCGAAGTTCGGTCGGACCGGCGCCAAAGCCGATTTCGGCGACCGACTTCAGCGGCACGGTGGCCCCGCGCGACGTCGGCACCGGCAGATTCTCGATCGTCGCGAGGCTGCGGCGCGAATCTTCGGACAATAGCACCCGGATCGGAATCTGGCGGTCGGTCAGCGAGAATTTCGCCGCATTCTGGTCGATATCGCCCAGCGTCGCGATGCGGATCGTCTGGCTGAGCGCCGCCGTCGTCACGCCAAGGTCGGCCGCGAGGTCGAGCCGCGGGGTCACGATGATCTCGGGGCGCGGTATGTCACCCTCGATGCGGGGCGAGCGGATTTCCTTCACCCCGGCCATTTCGCGTACGATCCTGTTCGCATGCTGTTCGAGCGCGACGGGATCGTCACCGCCGATTACCATCGTGATATCGCGCCCCGAAAAGCCGTTCGACTGGCTCTGGAACGTCACGCGCGCATCGGGGATCGCCGCCATGCGCGGCTGCAATGCGCGTTCCCATTCGACGCTCGACATATCGCGTTTCTTCTTCAGCGTGATGTACACGCTGCCGCCGGCAACGTTCACGTCGTAGAAGGCGTTGTCGACATTCTTGTCGGCGGCGAGAATGGTATTGATCTGGTCGGAGATATGCTCGCTCTGCGCCAGCGTGGTGCCGGGCGGCAGTTCATATTTGACCTGGCTGTAATCGCTGTTGATCGTCGGCTGAAACTGTTTCGGCAGGTACCAGCCGAGCGCGATGCTGCTCAGGAAAGCAACGACGCCGATACCCACAATCCACGCGCGATGGTCGAACAGCCGCGCCCAGGCGCGGCGGGCCATGAACGCCGTCCACTGGGTGAAGGCGGGCGCGCGTACACCCATCGCATAAGCCAGCGCGCCGAGGGCAATCTGGAACAGCGACACGATCAGGAAAGTCACGGCGGTTGCCACCGGCGTGAGCAGCAGGAAGTGCAGCGCCGGATTGGGCGCATTCTGCCCGACGGGAACCGGCCGGAAATAAAGCGCGATCACGGCAAGCGCGACCACCGCGGCGAAGACCAGCGGCACGATCAGGAACATCAGCCGCGTCGGCGCCTCGGGATAACGCGCCCGCACCGCCCGGTGCTTGGAGTGATCGAGCGTCCAACCCAAAATCCGTTCGTAGCGATCGACCCACGGACCCGACGCATGATCCTGTTCGCCGTGCGACGACAGGAAATAGGCGGCGATCATCGGGGTGATCATGCGCGCGACGGCCAAGCTGACGAGCACCGCAAAGACGACGGTCATCCCGAACTGGATGAAGAACTGCCCCGACACGCCGGGCATCAGCGCAACGGGCAGGAAGACCGCAACGATCGACATCGTAGTGGCGACGACCGCCAGACCGATCTCGTCGGCGGCGTCGATCGACGCCTGATAGGCGGTCTTGCCCATGCGCATGTGCCGGACGATATTCTCGATCTCGACGATCGCGTCATCGACGAGCACGCCCGCGACCAGGCTCAATGCGAGCAGCGACAGGCTGTTCAGCGAAAAGCCCATCATGTCCATGAACCAGAAGGTCGGGATCGCCGAGAGCGGGATCGCGAGCGCGCTGATCAGGGTTGCGCGCCAGTCGCGCAGGAAGAGGAAGACGACGACGACGGCGAGTACCGCGCCCTCGATCATCGCGGCCATCGAGGTGCGATATTGTTCCTTGGTATAATCGGTGCGCGTGAAGAGGATCCTGAAGCTGACCTTCGGATTCGCCTTCTTGATTTCGGCGAGTTTCTTCATCGTCTCGTCGTGGATCGTGACGTCGGACGAACCCTTGGCCTTTTCGATCGCGAAAGACAGCACCTGCCGCCCGCCGATTTTCGCGAGATTGCGCTGTTCGGCGTAGCCGTCGGTCACCTTCGCGACATCGGACAGGCGAATCGTCCGGCCATTGCCGATCGAGATGCGCGTTTCGCCGAGCTGGAACGCGCTGGCGGCATTGCCGAGCACGCGGACCGCCTGTTCGGCGCCCGCGATCTCGGTGCGGCCGCCCGCCGCGTTGACATTCACCTGGCGCAGTTCCTGGTTTACCTGGCTCGCGGTCAGGCCATAGCTTTGCATGCGCGCGGGATCGAGTATGACGCGGATTTCGCGGTTGACGCCGCCCGAACGGCTGACCTTCGCCATGCCGGGGATCGAGAGGAGATCCTTGGCGACCGTATTATCGACGAACCACGACAGCTGCTCGAGCGTCATGTCGGTCGTTTCGACCGCAAAATAGGTGATCGGCCCGCCCGCGGCATCGACCCGCACGACCTGCGGTTCGAGAATGCCTTCGGGAAGATCGCTGCGGATCTGCTGCACCGCCTGATTGACGTCGTTATAGGCGCGATCGATCGGCGTCCCGATCGCGAACTGGATCATCGTCGAGCTGCTGCCCTCGCCAACATAGGACGACATTTCATCGACGCCGCTGACGCCGCGGACCGCCGCCTCGACGCGCTGCGTGACTTGCGTTTCCAGCTCGGTCGGCGCCGCGCCCGGCTGGGCAACCATGACCTGCACCAGCGGAAATTCGACATCGGGCTGATCGTTCACGTCCATCCGGTTGAAGCTGACGATTCCCGCGAGCAGCAACAGCACGAACATGACGATCGGCGGCACCGGATTGCGGATGCACCAAGCAGAAATGTTACGAAAGCTCATGATATAAACGCCCTTGTGCGCGCCATCCGGATTATTGCGACGACTTCTCGATCACCGGCTTCACCTTGTCGCCGACGTTCAGGAATGCGCCGGCCAGCACCACCACCTTTTCGTTTCCGGCCAGGCCCGAAGCGATCGAGACGCCGCTGTCGCTGACGGTACCGACCTTGATCGCGCGCCGCTCGATCTTGTCGTCCTTGCCGACGAGCAGGACATAATTGCCCTCGGGTCCGCTATGCACGGCGCTTTCAGGAAGCAGCGGCGCTTCGGCGGTGCCCGCAACCAGCCGGGCATCGGCAAAGCCGCCCGGACGCAGCGCGGCGCTGTACGGGATGGCGATGCGCACCATACCCTGCCGCGTGTCGGTGTTGACGACGGGCGAGACCTGCCACACCTGACCCGTAACCTGCAGGGCGGTACCAACCGGGGTCACCGTCGCCCGCGTGCCCACGCTGACGCGCTGCAGATCGGCTTCGGCCATCTGCGCCAGCATTTCCATCTCGCCGCCCTTCGCCATGCGGAACAGCACGCCGCTGCCCGCGCCGACGATCTGGCCCGGTTCGACCTGGCGCGTCAGCACCAGCCCCGCAGCGGGGGCGACGATGTTGAGCCGGCCGTTGCGCGCGACCGCTTCCTGATATTGCGCCTGTGCAACGCGGACCCGCGCGTTCGCTGCATCGCGCGTCGCGCGCTTGCGATCCATGTCGGCCTTTGAAATAAATCCACGGCCGACCAGCGCGTCGGCGCGCTCGAGTTCGGCCTGCGCCAGATTGGCGTCCGCCTGCGCGACGCGGATCGAAGCCGCGAGCCCCGCCGCCTGCTGCGCCTGAACCGACCGGTCGATGACCGCCAGCGTCTGTCCCGCACCGACCCACTGGCCGGGCTCGACGAGCACGCGCACGACCTCGCCGCCTTCGCCCGCGACACCGACCGGCATTTCGCGGCGTGCCGCGATCGTTCCGTTGGCCGAAATCGCGGCCTCGACCGACACGCGCCCCGGGATCACCACGGTGACATTGGGAATATTGGTTGTCGCTGCGCCGTCGGCGCTCGCCGCCCCGTCGCCCACACCTTGCTTGAAAGCGAACCACGCCGCCGCCAACGCCAGCGCGATCAGGACCAGCGCGACGATCAGCCGTGTCCGCTTGCGGCGATTATTCGCCTCGTCGTAAAAGCTTTGGGTCGACCCCGCCAAGCTGTCCATCACATCCACTTTCCGCTCGTAGTTCACGCCGAATTCCCAATCTGCCGTCCGTGGTAGACGGCACGGCGATCACCCCGCGATCCGCCCCCGTCCGCTCGACGGGACCCAAATCCGTTCAGTCAAATCCCGCTGAAGGTGTATTACCTAATTAAACCACCCCTGACAAGGGGGCAAAGATCGCCGTTTTGCCCGCGATCCGGGGCGGCCTCATAAACGCCAACTTCATCGATTTCCAAAGAAAAAGGGCGCCCCGCCGCTGCGGACCGCCCTTTTTGCGACCGGTTCGAAACCGAACCGGAAATATGCGGGAATTCAGCGCACGCGGCCGCGCCGTACCAGATTGACGATGGCAAGCAGGATCACCGCGCCGATAAAGGCGGTGAGCAAGGTCATCGGATCAAAGGCGTCGCCGCGAAGATGCCCGCCGCCAAGGAAGCTGCCGAACAGGAAGCGGCCGAGGATCGACCCCACGCAGCCCACAACGATATTCAGGAAAATGCCTTGCTGGGCGTCGGTACGCATCACGATGCTGGCCAGCCAGCCGATCACACCGCCCATGATGATTGCAATAATCCAAGTCATATGATGACCCCCTACGATCGTTTCCGTCGCCTGCCTTCGCAGGCATGTCATTGGTAACGCAAATATTTGAAATCACCTAGCAGAATGGCGGCGACCCCGAAACGGGCCGCCGCCAGCCGGTTAACGGACGCTGCCGCGGCGAATGAGGTTGATGATGCCGAGCAGCACCACCGCGCCGATAAACGCCCAAAGCAGGCCGATCGGGCTGAACGTATCGAGGCTGGCGCCCATGCCGAACATGCCGCCGAGGATGTTACCGAGGAACGCGCCGACGATGCCGACGACGACATTCAGGATGATGCCCTGCTGGGCATCGGTACGCATGACGATGCTGGCCAGCCAGCCAATCACGCCGCCGACGATCAATGTGATGATAAGACCCATGTTTTTCCCTTCCTGAACCAGCCGGGCAAATGCCGTAAGCGCCGGCAAACAAGCGAACGCCTGATCGCGTCCGGACATCGTTTCAACGATGCAGTTAAAATGCGAAGGAGGGGCGAAAGGTTCCCGGCCGGCCCCGAAAGGCGCGGCCGGGAAAGTAAGGATCAGTTCCTGATCGGGAACTGTTCCGGGTCGCAAGAATGGCGATAGGCGCGCGCGCAGGATGGCGATGTGACGCTTGTCACAGGGCGGCTTTTTTTCGCGGAGGACGTCGGCTTCGGGGTGGAGAGCGGACGTTGCTTCGCCCATCCTCGTCATCCCGGGCTTGACCCGGGATCCCGCTTTTCTTGGGGAGCACCGGCAGTTTCGGCATCAAGCGGGACCCCGGATCAAGTCCGGGGTGACGATGAAGGGAATGTCCACTCCCGGCCGAAAGCCGCCCCCTTGCAAAACGCAGGTTCCGGATCGCCGATCAGCAGCCGCGCACGCGAAATGGGGGCCGGCATCGCTGCCAACCCCCACTATCCGGTTTCACTCCCGCGTCACCGATCCGCTTCATCCCGGTCCGCTGTTCTTTCGATCAGCAGCCCGCCAAACGATGCGTCCTGGCCAACGCCGGAAATGTCCGGCGGTGGTTTGGTCGGCCCCCTTTCGGGGGCCGGCCGCACCTGGAAAACCCTTCATCATCTCTTCTTGCGTCTGCCGAAGCAATCGCTGTCCAAGCGATGGACTGTTTTCCTGTACCTGATCGGGTTCGCCTCAACTCGTGGGAATCGCTGCGTTCCGTGACCAAGCTATCGTTCGATTTCCTCGTCAGTCCGATCCGTTTTCTTCCGGCTAGTCTTGCAACCACCCTTAATGTCCCGGCAGGTTCGACGTCTCTGTCGTCCGATGATTTGAAGCTGACATGAAGCGTTCGGGGCGCCAACCAAAAAACATGAAAACGGGGCGCCGACGCGCCTTCGACTGTGGATAAGTCCGGCATTAGCAACAAGCCTTTGCTGCGCAGCATTTTTGTAACGTCGTCGCAACATTTTCAGATTCGAAAATCGAACCGACTCGCGTCTCGCGCGGGCCATCGGGCAAGGTTCGATGGCTCCGACCGCCCCGACTCGGGTGAAAAAAAGAGCGGAGCCCGCAGGCCCCGCTCTCCTCGACGCGTCGCGCGTGACGGGCGGTCAGCCCTTGACGGTGACCTCGACCCGGCGCGCCGCCGAATTGTCGGTGCCGGTGGTCGTGGTCTCGGCCGGTTTTTCGAGCACAACCTTGTCGGCGGCGATACCGAGCTTTTCGAGCGCCGCCTTGACGCTCTGTGCCCGGTTCTTCGACAGCTCGGCATTGGCCGCCGCATTGCCCGTCGGGTCGTTATAGCCCGACACCGCGAGCGTCGCGCCGGGGTTGCCGTCGACATAGGCCTTCACCGACGCAGCCGCAGTCGCAAGATCGTTCGACACGAGCGACTTGCCGGTGTCGAAATAGACCGTCAGCATCGGCTTGCCCTCGCGGTCCGCCGCGACAACGCCCGCGCCCTCGGGGATGGCGGCGGCGGGAACTGCCGTACCCGCCGCGCCGTCGACCGGCGGCGCGGTTTCACTGATCGCCGTGCCATTGTCCGCCGGAGCGACCGCCGCATCCTGTTTCGAGCAATAGCGTAGCCCGAAGAAGAGGAGCGCCAGCACGAGCAGCGCGAGCAGCAGCCACGGCAGCCACCCGATGCCGCCGCCCGCCGCCGCCTCGGGCGCCGAATAGGCCGCCTGCGGTGCCACGGAAGCCGGTGGCGGAGAGGCCGGTGGAGGCGGAGGTGCTGCCGCTGCTGCGGGAGTATCCGCCGCGAAAGACGCCGCGGCCGCCCCCGCCGCACCGCCGAGGCCGGCGGCGGCGAGCGGCGCAGCCGCACCCCCGCCCGCTGCATCGTCAGCCGCCGGTGGCGCGTCGTTGTCGCGTGCGCCCGCGAGGCCCGCTGCCGCGCCGGTCGCAGCCGCCGCACCCGCAACGCCGCCGAAGATGCTGAGCAGCCCGTAATGCTCGGCGAGCAGATAATAGACGGTGACGCGGTTCTTGGTCCGGTCGCCCTTCATCCGGTCACCGACGCCGGCGATCGCCGCATCGAGCGTCGCATTATCATGCGTCAGCCCAAGCTTCTTTTTCAGGAAATTCTCGCGAACGCGATCGGTCTCTTTCTTGTCGGTAAAGGAAACGAGCGACGAATCGACCTTTCTGAGCGCGATTCCCAGATATTTGACGATCGCCGCCACCACCGTCTCGTCGGCGTCCGCGGCATATTTACGGACATCAGCCAGCCAATCTTCAGCCATGCGACCTACCTCCTTCCGGGGCGCAAGCGACCACCGTCTGGCGCCCGCCGGAGCGGCGGGACTCGGACCCGGTCGTTGGAACCTATGGCTTTTTCACCCGAAGGCAACCTGCGGCAGCGACATGACCGGTCCGGCTCCGGAACGGTTTCCGGCCTGTCCGCAACAAGGACGGGCAGAATGGAGCCTGTTTCAGTTACACTGAAACAGGTCCGGCACCGGCCCGCTCCCCCGCCCGGCCTCCCTAGGTTACTATCGTTAGGGAGGCCGGGCGGGGGAGCGGGCCCGTGCCGGTTCCACGTGGTGGAAAACGCCAGCCCAATCTAGCGCTGGCCCAGATCGCCCTTGCCGATCGTCCCCGACGCCATTTCGAGCATGCGGTCGAGGCTCTTGCGCGCGGCGAGGCGAAGGCCTTCCTCCATCTCGATCCGCGGTTCGAGGTCGCGCAGCGCGATGTAGAGCTTCTCCATCGTGTTGAGCGCCATATAGGGGCAGATGTTGCAGTTGCAGTTGCCGTCGGCGCCGGGGGCGCCGATGAACGTCTTTTCGGGCAGCGCCAGCTCCATCTGGTGGATGATGTGCGGCTCGGTCGCGACGATCAGCGTGTCGCCCGGAAAGCTCTTGGCAAACTGCAGGATGCCGCTCGTCGACCCGACATAATCGGCGTGGTCGACGATGTGCGGCGGACATTCGGGGTGCGCGGCGACCGGCGCGCCGGGATGCTGGGCCTTGAGCTTGATCAGTTCGGTCTCGCTGAACGCTTCATGCACGATGCACACACCGGGCCACAGGAGCATCTCGCGCCCGAACTTGCGGTTGAGATAGCCGCCGAGATGGCGGTCGGGGCCGAAGATGATCGGCTGGCTTTCGGGGATCTGGCTGATGATCGTCTCGGCGCTCGACGAGGTGACGATGACGTCGGAGAGCGCCTTCACCGCCGCCGAACAGTTGATATAGGTCAGCGCGATATGGTCGGGATGCGCTTCGCGGAAGCGCTTGAACTGTTCGGGCGGGCAACTGTCCTCAAGACTGCATCCCGCGTCCATGTCGGGCAGGATGACGATCTTTTCGGGGCTCAATATCTTCGCCGTTTCGGCCATGAACTTGACACCGCAGAACGCGATGACATCGGCGTCGGTGTCGGCCGCCTTGCGCGACAGTTCGAGGCTGTCGCCGACAAAATCGGCGAGATCCTGAATCTCGGGCTTCTGGTAATAATGCGCGAGGATGACCGCGTTGCGTTCCTTGCGCAGGCGGTCGATTTCGGCACGCAGGTCGAGACCCGAGAGATTCTCGCGGATGGGAGCAGTCATGGCTTTTCCTTATCTGGCTTTTGCCTTGCCGATCCCCCTACACCGCAGGCCCCGGCAGGGCAATTCGGCGTATCAGCCCGCAGGCGAAGCGGCAAAGCGCGCCGTGACCTTGGCGTCGATGCCCGCCGCTTTCAGCGGCATGGCGAAGCTTTGTTCGACCGCCGTCCGCGCCGCGCCCTGCGCCAGCCGCATCGGAGTCGTGCCCTTCGCCTGCTTGATCAATTCTTCCTGCGCGCGCTTGCGGTTCGCGGTGTCGAGGGACTTTTCGGTATCGGTCAGCGCCATCAGTATCTCGCCATCGCGAAACTCGCTGATCGCGTCGATATCGATTTCCGGCCCGGCCAGGCGCAGCGGCGGCAGGGTGACGGTCAGCGCGTTGGTGGCCGCGTCCCAGTCGAGGTCCGACTGCTTCAACTTGCCAAGGTCGAGCTCGTAGCGAACCGTGCCCGGCATGATCAGCGTCTTCTTCGCGCTCAGCCCCAGCCGGCTCTGCGTCGACGTCACCACCGCGACATAGCGCGCGGTGAAGGGAACAAGGACATTCTGTTCCTGCAGCCCCTGCAAGCTCGCCGCGACGACGGTTTCGGGATCATAGCCCTTCTGCCAGTCGCGCCACGCGGCAACCGCCCACCAGACGGCGAGCAGCAGCACCAGCGCCGCGGCGAGGAGGATGAGGCGCGAAACGATGCGCGAGGAGGAAGCGGAAGCGGGAGACGTCATGGCGTTGTATAATCCGAACAATCGGGCGCCGCGCGATCCATTTCATATCGCGCCGTCGCCGGGTTATAATGCAGCATACGCGTATAGCTGCATTCGGGATCCTTCCATTTGGTCAGATCGCTCTTCTTGAGCTTGGTGCCGCTATTGTCCTCGCTCCGCCGCGAGCTCTGCGGATAGGCGGTCGCGGTGGTGCGATAGGTCAGCGAAGGCAGTTCGCCGCCGCCCGGTGCCGCCGCCGCGAGCGCCCCGGTAAAGCTATATTCGTCATGACAGGCGCCAAGCCGGTCCTCCATATCCTGCTCCGAAAAACAGGCGCGGATCATCAGCGAGCTGTCCCATTCGATATCGAGCACCTCGTCGCTCAGCGCGATCGCGTGCGGCGCCATGCCGAAACGCAGCAGGTGGAGCCGTCCGCCGGAGCCGCCGCCGCCCGAATACATCGCGCGTTGTTCGGTGATCACCCCGACAAGATATTCCAGCCCCTGCCCGTCATCGCCGCCGCGCACCGAAACAAGATGCGGCCACAGGCGCAATCCCTGCGGCTCGCCCGAAAACGACGGCAAGGGCAGCGCCGTCTTTTCGGTATCGCCCGCCCCCGGAAACGAGACGAGCAAATTGGCCGGCAATTCATCCGAATCTTCGTCGGCGGGCAATTCAAGGCAGATACCGCCATCGGACAGGCAGAGTTGGCCGGCTTTATTTGCCACCAGATCGACGACGGCATGGGCGGGCGCGGCGACGGGCGCGGCTGCGGCGATCAGGATAGGCAGGAGCATTTAGGCGAGTTCCCATTCTTCATTGCGGGTGCGCACGACGCCCCGCGCCTGAAGATCAAGCAAATGCGCGAGCACCGAGCGGCCGGCGGCGCCGGTCAGTCGGGGATCTAAGCCCTTGTACATATGCTGTACCATGACCGGGATCACAGCGCTTCCCTTCCCGAGTTCGCGCAAAATCTGCCGCTCGCGCTGCTTGCGATGGCCGAGCATGCCGCGCACCAGCTGCCGCGGCTTGGTCACCGCCGGCCCATGTGCAGGATAATAGATGCGATCATCGCGGTCATAGAGCTTCGACAGGCTAGCCATATAGGCCGCCATATCGCCGTCGGGCGGGCTGACGACGCTGGTCGACCAGGCCATGACATGGTCGCCGGTGAACAAGGCGCCGCTTTCGAGCAGCGCGAAGCAGAGGTGGTTCGAGGTATGCCCCGGGGTCGCCACCGCTTCGAGCGTCCAGCCGTCGCCCGATATCCGCTCGCCGTCGGCGAGCACGCGGTCGGGCGCATAATCGGGGTCGAAGGCCGAGTCGGCGCGCGGGCCGTCGTCGTTCAGGACCAGCGGCGCGCAGCCGATGATCGGGGCGCCGGTCGCCGCCTTGAGCGGCGCCGCGGCGGGCGAATGGTCGCGGTGGGTGTGGGTGCACAGGATCGCCGCGACGCGCTGTCCCTGGATCGCGCGCAGGATCGCATCGACATGGCCGGCGCCGTTCGCATCGGGCGGATCGCCGATGCTCATGCCGCTGCCGGTCGGACCGGGATCGATCACCGCGACGTCGGCGCCCGCGCCGATCCCCCCCCCAACGATCCACGTCTGGGTGCCGGTGAAGGTATAGGGCGACGGATTGGGCGCCAGCACGCGCCGGACGAGCGGCTCATGCTGTTCGCAGTCGCCGGCGCGGATCGTGTCGGGCCAGGGCTTTTCTTCGCTCATGGCGCCCATGTGGCATTGCGGGGGCGAAAGGAAAAGGGTTGGGGCTGCAAAAAGCGGATGCGCGTTCGTTGCCTGGCGAGGGCGGGCTGCGGCTGGTGGCGGTCGTAACTTAAAACCGTCGCACCCGCGCAGGCGGGGGCCGCTGGCAACCTTGCGCTAGGCCGACGGCGGCCCCCGCCTGCGCGGGGGCGACGGTTATGGACGGGCCGACCGCACGCTCCCCACCCCAAAGCCGGCCGCCCGGGTGAAAACAAGCACGGGAGAAGAGAGTGGACGGACCACTCCCTTCCCCCGCCCCTGCCGCCGACCTCACCGGGGACGAAGGTCGGCGTCGAAATTGTCAGGTCAAAAGTCGCAGGCTAGTCGCCCGCTTTCTCCATCTCGGCGATCGCCTTGTCGAGATCGGCGGCGACCCTGGCGCGCATCGTGTCAGAAAGAGCATTTTCACTCTCGCGAAAATTATCGCGCGCCTTTTTCAGCGCCGAAAGCCGCGCCGCCTTGCCGCCGGGGCCGTCGGCGCAGGCGATCATCACGAAGCGGCTGCGCTTGCCACCGTCGCTTTCCTCGCGATCGACCGTCGGCGCTGCGGCGCCGTCGCCACAGCGCGCGAGCGTCATCGCCCGGTTGGTCACCGGCGCCCAGGCGGTTGCGGGCATCGGCGGCATGACCGGCATCGGCGGCATCGGGGCCAGCGCGGTACGGAAGCCCGCCTTGCGCTTCGCCTCCAGCTTGTCGGCGATCGCATCGGCGCGAGCGCCCGTCACGCCCTGTTCCTTGAGCGTCGCAAGGATATCGTCGCGCGACAGGCTGCCGGGCATCGCGACTTCGAAATCGCGCACCGCAGGTGACTTGCCGTCGCCGTCGCCGCTTTCGCGGATCATGATGCGCCGTACCTCGCGCTTCGCACCATCGTCCGATGTCCAGACATGTTCGGTGGCGCCGTCTTCGCCCTTCGTGACGAGCATCACGCCATGCGGCGTATCCGGTGCCGCCGGTGCCTCGGGCGGGAGCGGCGCTTCGGGCGGCAGCGGAGGTGCGGGCGGTTCGGCGATATCCGTCTGCGCGCTGGCTTCGGCAACCCCGGCGGGGACGAGCGTCGCGGTCGCCGCGAGCACGCCGAGCGCCGCGCCGCCGACCAGCAAACGCCCGGCAAGGCCGCGCCGCTTCGAAATATCATCCTGCATCAACATCGTCAGCCTCTCCTGCAGATTATCATGCACCGCCATCGGCGCGGCGAGCGAGAGCCGCGCACCGACCGCCGCCTTGGCGATCGCTGTGGCGTAGCGCGCGGTGCGCACGTCGCGTGGGGCCGCATCGGCCCCGCACCCGGCCATCGTCAGCACGCGCGCGTCGCACGCCGCCTCCTGATCGAAGCGGAAAGCGCGCAGCGCCCGCCAAGCGAGGGGATTGAACCATTGCGCCGCGAGCAGGATCAGGGCGGCCGCATTCGCCCACAGGTCGCCATTGCGATGATGGCTCAGTTCATGATCGATCGCGAGCGCGCGTTCCTCGGCCGCATAGCGCGCGAAGAAATCGCGCGGCACCGCGACATGAGGGCGGCGCAAGCCAAAGGCGACCGGACCGTCGACCGCGTCGGTCAGGATCAGCCGGACCTTGCCGAGCGGTTCGAGTTCGACCCCGCCCGCCAGCACCGCAAGGCGGAAACGGCGGTGGGTGAGCAGCGCACTGGCCAGGACGGCGAACGCGCCCGCCGCCCACAGGACAAAGATCAGCGGCATCGCATCGGCAAATGACCAGACGGGCGCGGCAACGGACGGTACGGCCGCCGGCATCGCGTCGACCGGAACCCACACCGCGTCGGCACCGGTGGGCACGACAATCGGATCGGCGAAGGGCAGCGGCGGCAGCACCAGCCGCAGCCCGGGCACCAGCCACAGCGCGTAGGTCAGCCGCGGCCCGAAATGGCGGGCGAACGGCTTGCGGACCAGCAGCACCGCGAGGACGAGCAGCGCGGTCGCAACCATGGTATCGCTCCACGCCTGCATCAGCATCGCCGCGCTCATGACTTGAGTTTCCGGAGCAGCGCCTCGATCTCGGCGATGTCGGCGTCGGACAGCGCTTCACGCTCGGCGAGATGGGCGATCATCGGGCTGACGCGCCCCCCGAACAACCGGTCGACGAAGCGCTGCGATTCATCCCCGACCGCGTCGGCCCGCGCGACGGCGGGGCGGTAGAGATAGCGCCGCCCATCGGCCTCGGCGGTCACCGCGCCTTTCTGGACCAGCCTGGCGAGCAGCGTCTTGACCGTTGCCTGCGTCCAGCCGTTGATCTTGCCGATCCGCGTGGTGAGCTCGGCGGCAGTCTGCGGAGCATCGTCCCACAGCGCCGACAACACCTGCATTTCGGATTCACTCGCGCGTTCCGCCATATCGAAAACCCCTCCGTCCGGCGTCGTCCTGCAATTCGACTACAGATGTAGTCATAAGGCTGAACGGCGGGTGAATGGCTCCGATGTCCAATGTGTCGGGATATTTGACAGGCGGCGGCGGCGGTAAGATTTCGCTAACCAGAGCCTGCCCCGGGAAACCGCGCCTGCATCGACTTGGCACGCCAATTGTATGGTATCAGATGTTCCCGAGTGTTCCGCTCACTGGAGCGGCGGGGGACATCGGTCTGGTCCCTGATGTTCCCTGCCCCCATTCGGGAAATTCCCACTTACCCCCGATGCAGACGGGGGGCGATGCGGCCGCAAGGCCCCGCCCCCCGAATGCTTTTCATCGATTCCGCCGCGCCGCTCGCGGCCCTAGCCGTCGCGCCCGTACACGTCGTTCCGGAAAGCGACACCGGCGTCGGTCGCGACGGCGGTGATATAGGTCAGATACACCGGTACCTGGGCGGGCAGCGCGACCGCCTGCTCGGGTGCTTTCGACTTGGTCCGGATCGACCGTTGCAGCAGCCACTGGCCGAGTTCGGCGGCATTCTCCAGGCGAATGCAGCCATTGCTGAAATGGCGGTCGGGCTTGGCGAGCAGGTCGCGCGCCGGGGTATCGTGAAGGTAGATGCCTTCCTTGTTCGGGAACAGGAACTTCACCTTGCCCATCGAATTCGCGCCACCGGGAAGCTCGCGCAGCCGCAGCACCTCGGACCCCGAAGCAACCGCCTGCCAGTCGATTTCGGATTGCGAAAGCTTGCGCGGATTGGGGCCCCAGTCGGACAGCGCCTCCATCCGCAGCGAGGCGAGGCTGCGGCCCGCGAGCACCTTCGGCGCGATACTCTTTTCAGCGAGATAGTCGGGGACGTTCCAATAGGGGTTGAGGATCGCCCATTGCAACTTGCCCGCGAGCATCGGCGTCTGCGTCTCGGGCGCGCCGACGACGACCTTCATCGTCCCCACCCGCTTGCCGTCGCCATAATACCAGAGCTGTCCCGACGAGGCGTCGACGACGACATGATGGACCCACGGCCCCGGCAGGATGCGCGCGCGATCGAGGTTGAGGCGCAGCCGCGCCATCGCATCCTTCGACGCGCCGCGCTTTTCGGCATGGCCGGCGAGGCGGCGGAGGCGGACATATTGTTCGCTCATCCATCCCATGTCGGTCATATAGGCATCGAACGACTTGGGAAAGGCGGCCGCGCGCAGCACCGTCAGCGTATCGGGCCGCTTCGGCCTCAGCGCCTTGTCGGCATAGGTCATCTTTGCCTTGCCCGGACGGCGCTGGTCGCGGACATAGCGCGCGAAAGCGTCCGAAAGCGCCAGTTCGGCGTGCGCCACCGCCCGCGGGTCGCCGGTGCGGGCCGATGCGACCTGTTCGCGCAGTCCGTCGACATCGTAGGAGGACGGCCGCAGCCCGTCGAGTCCGGCCGATTCGAGCCAAGCGATCAGCGTCGCCGCCTGCGGCCCGATCTTGCCCGATCGCAGCCACATCGGCCGGAAGCCGCGTTCGGCATAGAAACGTTTGAGATCGCCCCCCGCTTCTTCGCGCATCGCGTCGACGACAGCGGCCGGAGCGGGCGCGGCGCGCGCCGCGGCCTTCGCCGGCGCGGCGAACGCAGGGGGAGTAAGGCCGGCCCCCAGGGCCAGCGCGATCAGGAACGCTGTCGGAAATAGGGGAGCGCGGCGACGCCGCGCTCCCCGAAGATGCGTAATCAGCCGCGTTCCCCCAGCCGGGTGGGCGCGGGCGGCGGGGGCGGCGGCATCATCGGCGCGTTCGGATGATAAATGCCGTCCGCCGTGTAATAGCCGTCGATGATGCCGTCGCCATCGCGGTCGGCGGCGACGCTTCCCGGTACGGCACCGGGCGGCGGCGGCGCGGCGGCAACCTCCTCATTCTGCGAGCAGGCTCCGAGCGCGAGCGCCGAAGCGGCGGCCGCGGTGAGGACAAGAGGTTTGAAACGCATAGAGACCACTCCTTTTTTGGGCGCGTGGAACATGTCCCTGCGCGAGGGCCCAACCCCGGGGCCGCGCGCTATGTTGCGCGCGCGCTATATTTGGAGCGACCAAAGGTGCCTTTTGAACGATGATCCGTGCAACCCGGCGGCGCAAAGGCGCACTCGTCAATCATCCACGGCAAGGCTTTCAAGGCCGAACAGCCCCGCAAACGCCTGCCGTTTCCGCATCAGATCGGCGAGACTATATCCGTCGAGCACCCGCATGAAAGCCGCCAGCGCCTCGGCCAGCGCGCTCGTCAGCCCGCACGCGGGGGCGATGATGCAGTTGCCGCAATCGACAAGGTCGAAGCCTTCCTCGGTATGGCGGACCACCGCACCGACGTTGATCTCCGCGGCGGGCCGCGCCAGCCGGACGCCCCCGAACCGGCCGCGCACGCTTTCGAGATAGCCGGCGTTCACCAGGTCGTTGACGACCTTCATCAGATGATTTTGCGAAATGCCGTAGGCGCGCGCAATCTCGGCAATCGGACTGAGCCGCTCGCCCTCCTGCGCCCCTGCATAGAGGAGCACGCGCATCGCATAATCGGTGTAGCGCGTCAGGCGCATCACAATCCTCAAAACCGGCCTCGATCATATAATATGTATTTTTGTTGCATGTTTCAAATCATCCCGATACATGCAGAAAAAATACATGATTGGAGCAAGTCGTGGAACCCGGCGACCAGATCGATGAAGCAGCACTCGAGCGCCTGATACCGCGCTTTTACGAGCGGGTACGCGCCGACGCCGAAATCGGCCCCCTGTTCAACGCAGCCGTAGGCGACTGGCCCGGCCATCTGGAAAAGCTCGTCGCTTTCTGGTCGTCGGTGATGCTGACCAGCGGACGTTACAAGGGCAATCCCGTGGTGGAGCATTTAAAGCACAAGGCGCATATCACCCCGGCGATGTTCGACCGCTGGCTCGCGATCTGGGCCGCGACGACCGGGGAAGAAACGCCGCCTGCGGCCGCGGCGGCGCTGCAGGCCAAGGCGGCGCGCATCGCGGAAAGTCTTCAGCTCGCCCTCTTCTTCCGCCTCGACGATCCGCCCGGTCGCCGGACAGCCTGAACCATCCGAGCCAACCTCTCTCATTTCAGAAGGATTTGATATGCGTACTGCGTCCGCCCGCGCCATGGAGATCGTCAAGGCGACCGCACCGGCGCTCGAAAAGCACGGCCTTGCGATCACCACGGCCATGTACACGCGCTTGTTCGAAAACCCCGGGATCGAAGCGATGTTCGGCCGCGCGGCGCAGACCAGCGGCGAGCAGCCGAAGCGGCTTGCCGCGGCGATCCTCGCCTACGCCAGGAATATCGACAAGCTGCAGACCCTCGGCCCCGCGGTGTCGCGCATGGTGGCGCGCCATATCGAGACCGGCGTGAAACCGGAACATTACCCCTATGTCGCCAGCGCGTTGCTGCCCGCAATCCGCGACGTGCTGGGCGAAGCGGTCGCGACCGACGAGGTGCTCGCGGCGTGGGGAGAGGCCTATTGGATGCTCGCCGACATCCTGATCGCCGCCGAGGCGCAGGCCTATGAGGATGCCGAAGCGGCTTGAACGAGCCGGGATAATGCTTGCGGCCGAAGTCAGACCCTAGCTGTTTGGTCCTAGCCTTTCTCGTACGCCGGGCTGACGAAAGAGGGACCGAGCCTGTCCCGCCCCACTTCAGAACGGACGAACAAGACAAACAAAAGGCCCGCCGGCGCATGCGCCGGCGAGCCCTGATATCCGAAGGATGCGCCGGTTACTCGGCGCGCGTCGGAATGCCGTCCATCATCGTGTGAAGCTCGCCCGCTTCCCACATTTCCATCATGATGTCGCTGCCGCCGACGAATTCGCCCCTTACATAAAGCTGGGGAATCGTCGGCCAGTCGGAAAATTCCTTGATACCCTGGCGGACTTCCATGTCCTGCAGCACATCGACGGTGTCATATTCGACGCCGAGGCGGTCGAGCATCGCGATCGCGCGCGACGAAAAACCGCACTGCGGGAACAGCGGTGTGCCTTTCATGAACAGCAATACGGGGTGGTCGGTGACCAGCTTGGCGATGCGGTCGTGAGTGGTCGGGTCGGTCATTGTCAGTCTCCGGGCAGGCGCACAGTCGCGCTGCGAATGGGCATGCCCCTATGAGGGGATCGCCGTCGTCAATTGCAAGGCATGAAGTTCGCCGCCCATGCGCCCGCCGAGGGCAGCATAGACCGCCTTGTGCTGCGCGACGCGGGTCATGCCGCGGAACGATTCGCTGACGACATGCGCGGCATAATGATCATTATCGCCCGCAAGGTCGCGGATCGTCACCTCGGCGTCGGGAAAGGCCGCCGCGATCATCGCCCGCAGATCATCCTCGCGCATGCCCATGATATCAGCCCTGGCTGTCCATGAACTGGCGCCGCGCCTCGACCGCCTTGTCGCCCAGCGCCGTCCGAATCTCGGCATCGCTGATTTCGACATTCGCCGCGGTCAGGTCGCCCGCCAGCTTGCGGATCACGTCCTCGTCGCCGGCTTCCTCGAAATCGGCCTGCACCACCGCCTTGGCATAAGCGTCGGTTTCCTCGGGCGTCAGGCCCATGCGTTCGGCGGCCCATTCACCGACGAGGCGGTTGCGGCGGGCGGTGATGCGGAACTGCACTTCCTGGTCGCGTGCGAATTTCGTCTCGAATGCCCGTTCACGATCGTCGAATGCGCTCATCTTGTCCTCTTCGCAAAAATACCGGTCCCCTTCAGATAGGTGGCGTATCCCGGCGGCGCAAGCCGCCTGTGCCGCAGATCACTTCCCTTTTTGATGCGAAGGGTTTAGGGTTCGCCCGCAGGGGTTTGGGTCGTACCGCAGCGATGAAGACTGCGCCTTGCCGTCATCGATCGGCGGGCGCCCTGGGCTTGTGTTTGGGGGATTGCGTAATGACGGTTCGACGTCCGACGTTTGTGGCGACGTTTCTGGCGGTGCTGACGGCGCTCGCCGTGTCCATGCCCGGCGCCGCGCGCGCGCAGGCAGAGGATCCGACGCTTCGCGACAGCTTTTCGATCGGCGATCAGGGCGGTTCGCTCTGCGAAGTACAGTCGACCGTACGCGACAGCGTGATCAAGGGCATGTTCGATCGAGCGTGGATGATCATCTGCCGCGACGCGAGCCAGCCGGTCGGCTATGTCCGCATATTGCGCACGACGCCCGCCGATGCGCTGGCGCGGATCGAGGCGGGCCGTACCGGAACGATCGCCTGCGCCGCCGATGGCATCACCTGCACCGTCAAGGACAGCAACGTCGCCTGGCAGACGCGGGTCGAGGCCGACGGCAACGCCAGTTACAGCGTCGAAGGCTTCGCGGCCTATGGCGATGCGCTGAACCTCGCGCTCCGCTCGGTGCGCGAGCGCCGCGTGGCACCCGGCGTGATCAAGGTCGCAACGACCTCGGTCGGCGGCAATGACGGCTTCGCGCGCACCCTCGCGGGCACGATCGACGTCGACAAGGCGCTGGCCGAGGGATATCGCCGCAACCACAGCGGCGACTATGCCGAGGCGGCCGAATTTTTCGAGGCGCTGTCGCGCCGCGCGGTCGAGGAACAGGCCGCCGCCGACCTCGATCCCACCGAATTCACGCTCAACCGCGCGCTCCAGAAATCGAACCTCGGCGAATTCGCGGAAGCCGAACGGCTGTTCGGCGAGGTCGAGGCGATCCCGACCAGCGATGCGGTGCAGCTCCGCCTCCGCCGCAATTTCCGCGCGATCAACGCGCTGAACCAGCGCGATTATGATGGCGCCGCGGCGATCCTGCAAACGCCGACCCCGCCGCTTGCCCATGCCGTCAGCGTCGAGGGCGATGCGGTCACGCTGACGCCCGAGATCGTCGCCGGGGTGAACAGCGGCGCCAATGCCCGCGCGATCCGCCAGACGTCGGACCGCGAACGGCTGACCCCCGCCGAACGCGCGCAGATCATCGATGCGCAGGCGGTCCATCTGCTCGGCACGGTCGAACGGCTGCGCGGCAATCCCGCGGCGGCGAAGAGCGCGCAGCTCAAGGGGCTCGCCGCGGCGGTTGCGGTGCGCGAAGGCCGCGTCACCTCGATCGTCCGCCTGCGCTCGCAGATGCTGGGCGAACTGGCGCTTGCCGAAGAGGCCGATGGCGACGTCGCGGCCGCCGACGCGCGCTTTCTCGAATCGGTGGGTGCGCTGGCGGTCGAATATCCCGAAACCAATGCGCTCGCCTCGGCACGCGCGCGCTATGCCGCTTTCCTGACCCGCCACGGACAGGACGACAAGGCGCTGGGCATTTATCGCGACGTCGTCGCCGCGCTGGCGGGATCGCAGCGCTCGACCACCGGTATGGCGAACATGATGGCGCCCTATTACCGGCTGCTCGCGGCGCGTTCGGCAACCGATCCGGCGGCGGTCGGCGATTTCTTCGTCGCCAGCCAGCTGCAGGTCCGCCCCGGCGTCGCCGATACGCAGGCAGTGCTCGCGCGCGAATTGTCGGGCGGCAGCGGCGAAGGGTCGCGATTGTTCCGCCAGGCGACGACGCTGAACCGCGATATCGAACGCGCGCGGATCGAGGATGCCCGGCTGGCGCAAATGCCGGTCACCCCCGAAATCAATGCGCTGCGCGCCGATTTGAAGACCCAGCTCGATAATCTCGGCTTTCAACAGGCCGAAACCGTCGTCGCTCTGGCGGCGTTTCCGCAATATCGCGTCGTCGCGCCCGGCAAGCTCGACCTGGCCGAATTGCAGCAGGTGCTGCGGCCCGACGAAGCCTATCTCAAGATGCTCGTCGTCGGCGATGCGGTCTATGCGATGCTGATCGAACCGGGCGGCGCGCAGCTCTGGCGCGCCGACATCGGCAGCGGCGACCTGGAAACCGCGGTCGACACGATCCGCTCGACGATCTCGATCGTCGAAAACGGCCGCCGCGTCACCTATCCCTTCGACGCCGCGACGGCGCGCAAGCTTTATGGCCAGCTCTTCGCCCCGGTCGCGGCGCGACTGCCGGCGGTTCCCCACCTGATTTTCGAGCCCGACGGCGCGATGCTGCGCCTGCCGGTGAGCCTGCTCGTCACCGCCGACACCGGGCTCGCCGACTATGAACGGCGCCTCGCCGATCCCGAAGCCGATGCGTTCGACATGCGCCAGATCGCCTGGCTCGGCCGCTCCACGCGGCCGAGCACCGCGGTGTCGGCGCTCGCCTTTCGCAACGCGCGGCAGGCTCCACCATCGGCGGCGGCGAACCAATATTTCGGCCTCGGCCAGAATCTGCCGGTCGCGGGCACCCTGCCCTCGCTCGGCACGCGCGGGGCGGCGGGCGGCACCGACATCGATTGCCAGTGGGACATCACCCAGTGGAGCCGGCCGATCTCGGCCGACGAACTGGTCACCGCGCGCAATGCGATGGGCCGCGACGCCGCGACCCTGCTGACCGGCGGCGCCTTTACCGACACGGCGGTCAAGGCGCGCGGCGATCTGGCCGATTATCGCATCATCCATTTCGCAACCCACGGCCTCGTCACCGCGCCGCGCGCCGCGTGCCCGGCGCGCCCGGCGCTCGTCACCTCGTTCGGTGACGGCGGATCGGACGGGCTTTTGACCTTCCAGGAAATCTACGACCTCAAGATCGATGCCGACCTGGTCATCCTGTCGGCGTGCGACACCGCCGCCGCCGCCTCGGTCAGCGCGACGCGCGAGGCGGGGATCTCAAGCGGCGGCGGCAACGCACTCGACGGGCTGGTGCGCAGCTTCATCGGCGCGGGCGGGCGATCGGTGATCGCGAGCCACTGGCCGGCACCCGACGATTTCGACGCGACGAAACGGCTGATCGGCGGCCTGTTCGGTACCCAGCGCGGGACCAGCGTCGCCGACGCGATGTGGGCGACGCAGACGCGGCTGATGAACGAAAAACAGACCTCGCATCCCTATTATTGGGCCGGTTTCGCGATCATCGGCGACGGCGCGCAGGCGCTGCTCCACGATGGCGTCAGGACGGTGCAGGCCGGGGAGGCAGCCGGCCGCGCGGCCCGCTGAGACCATGATCGACGCAGCAAACGAACCTGTGCCCGAAGCCGCGGCGCCGGCCGACCGGCCGGCGGCGGTGCCGCTGCGCAAGCGCGTCCGTCAGCTCGGACGCCAGCTCGGCCCGTGGCGCATGGTCGCGCTGCTGCTGTTCCTGATCGCCGCGGTGCTGATCGCGCGGCTTGGCTGGCAGATGCCGCTGATCAACGCCGCCGAACGCGCGCTCTACGACGCGCGCGCGACCGCGATGGCGCCGCATGTCGGGCAGGACAAGCGCATCGTCATGATCACCTATAATGACGAGACCCTGTTCAACACCGGCATCCGCTCGCCGCTCGACCGGACGTTGCTCGCCAATGCGCTCGGCAATCTCGACCAGATGGGCGCAAAGGCGATCGGCATCGATATCTTGTTCGATTCGCCGCGCCCCGATGACGATCTGCTGAAAGCGCAATTGCGCGCGATGACGACGCCGACCTGGCTCGCCTATGTCGAACAGGCGAGCAATCCGAACACCATCTTCTACGAACAGCAGAAATTCCTCGAGGCCTATCATGCCGCGGTGCGCACCGCGAAGACGCGGCCGACGAGCGTGTTGTTCCGCACCGACGACGACAGCGTGATCCGCAAATGGCCCGACCGGCCGAAGAATCTGCCGCCGCTGATGGCCAATGCGCTGGCGCCGGTCGATGCCGCCCACGCCGGTTATCAGGGCAATATCCGCTACCTGCTCCCCGCCCGCGCCGCCGCGGGGCAGGAAGAGCCGGTGTTCGCGAACATCCCGATCGATGTCTTCGCGGTGCCGATGGACGCCGAAACCCGCGCCGGCTTCGCCGACCTGATCAAGGACCGCTATGTGCTGATCGGCGGCGACATCATCGACACCGACCAGTTCAACACCCCGCTCAGCCGCTTCATCGACCCGCTGACCGGCCAGCATGAAACGATGATCGGGCTGGAGGTGCATGCGCTGATGCTCGCGCAGCAGCTCGACAAGGCGTGGGCGACGCCGCTGCCCTCGCCCGCGCTGTGGGCGCTCGCGATCGTCATCGTGTTGGCCGGCGGGCTGACCAGCCTGATCGACCTGCGGCCGCGCTGGGTCGCGATCGCCTTTCTGGCGCAGATGGCCTTTTTCATCATCGTTCCCTTCTGGCTCCAGCGGCAGGGTGTCGATACCACGACGCTTCCCGCCTTCGGCTGGGCGCTCGGCTGGCTTTTCGGCTATGCTGCGGTCGGCACCGCGGCGCGCACCGTCGGGTCGCGGCAGCGCGCTTTCGCGCAGTCGGCGCTCGGCAAATATCTGCCCGCCGATGTCGCGGCGCAGATCATGCGCGACCCCGACCAGCTGTCGCTGCACGGCGAGCGGCGCAATATCTTCTGCGTCTTCACCGACCTCGAAGGCTTCACCAAATTGAGCCACGCGACGACGCCGGAGACGGTGGCGCGCCTGCTCAACGAATATCTCGACCGGCTTTCCGACATCGTGCTCGATCATGGCGGCACGATCGACAAGTTCGTCGGCGACGCGGTCGTCGCCTTCTGGGGCGCGCCGCTCAGCCGCCCCGACGACGGGCCACGCGCCGCCGCGGCGGCGCTCGCCATGTATGAAGCGGGCGAGAAATTCCGCGTCGACCTGGCCGAAGGCGTACCCCCGCTCGGCATGACGCGCGTCGGGCTGCACGTCGGCGACGCGATCGTCGGCAATTTCGGCGGCGAGGGGCGCATCCAGTACACCGCGCTCGGCGATAGCATGAACACCGCGTCGCGGCTCGAGGCGGCGAACAAGAGCCTGAAGACGGGCGTGCTGATCTCGGCCGAAGCCGCCGCCCGGTCTGCCCGCGACGATCTGGTGCCGATGGGCCGCGTGACGCTGCGCGGCCGTGCCCAGCCCGTCGACGCCTTCACTCCGCGCCCCGACCTTTCGCCCGAACAGCGCGCGCGCATCGCGGCGCTGGTCGCCGCACATGCCGCGGGGGATCGCGGCGCCTATGTGACCTGCGCCACTGCGCTGGCCGCCGAACCGGGGCAGGATGCATCCGTCCTGTTCCTCATCGAACGATTGAACGAGACCGAAAAAGGAGAAAGCTATGTCCTTTCCTGACCCGATAATGCGCCGCCTCGGCCTGACCGCCGCCGCTGCGATCATGGCGGTCGCCGTCACCGGAGCCGCGGCCGCCCAGTCGATGGTCGTCCGTTCGACCGGCCCGTCGGCGAGCAAATATCCGACCGGCGCGAAGCTGAAATCGACCGACAAGGTAACGCTGGTTTCGGGCGACAAGGTCGTGCTGATGCAGGCGGGCAAGACGCGCACCCTGTCGGGGCCCGGCACGTTCGGGGCGACGGGGACCGTCCAGCTCAGCCAGTCGATGGGCACGACCGTCACCCGCATGATCGCCAAGAGCCCGACGATGCGTTCGCGCGGCGGGGCGACGCGGGGGGATGCGCCGGTCGTGACCGACATACGCGCGCCCAATCTGTGGCTGCTCGACTATCGCGAAGGCGGCGCCTTTTGCGTCGTCGATCCGGCGACCCTGATGCTCTGGCGTCCCGACATGCACGGCGATACCGCGCTTACCATCGAAGGCGGCGGCAAGAGCGAAACCGTCGCGCTCGTCGACGGCGCGAATTTCCGCAAATGGCCAACCGATGCCATGCCGGTGCAATATGGCGTCGACTATCGCCTGTCGGGCGCCAGTCTGGCGAAACCGGTGACCGTCCGCTTCCAGAAGATGGATACGGTCCCCGACACCGTCGAGGGATCGGTCGACATGCTGGTCGCGAAAGACTGTTCGGGGCAGCTCGACCGGCTGGTCGATGCGATGTCCGAATCCGAAACGGCGGGGGGCTGAACCCGCGGTAACCATTGAACCGGCCCAAGCCATCTGGTAACGATCGAACAAGCCGCCGGATTGAGCGGCAAGTCCTTTCCTTGGGTCGATAAATTCGCGCTGCCGGGTATCCGGCGGAGCATCGGGATCGCATGCCGCGGGGGCGACCGCGCATGCTGTCGTGCGCAAGGGGTGGTGATGAAATATCTGGGGGACGATAGGGCGGCTCGAGTCGGACGACTGAGGGCGATGCTGGCCTGTTCGGCCGGACTGGCCGCAGCGGTGCTTCCCGCCACCGCACTGGCGCAGGCGACACCGCAGATCCCGACCCGCGAGGAAATCCAGCAACCCGTCCTGCCCCCGGCGACGCCGCCCGGCGAACAGATCGTCACCGCCGACGACAATATCGAACGCGCGCCCTGCCCGCTCGCCAATCCCGAATTTGCGAACGTCCGCATCACGCTCAGCCGCGTGCAGTTTTCGACCGTCGAGGGCATCGACCCCGCGATGCTGGACGCGAGCTGGAACGACCATGTCGGGCACGACCTGCCGATATCGGTGGTCTGCGACATCCGCGACCGCGCGGCGACGATGCTGCGCGCCAAAGGCTATCTGGCCGCGGTCCGCGTGCCGCCGCAGACGATCGACGACGGCGTCGTCCGCCTCGACATCCTGGCGGCGCGGATGACCCGGATCGAGGTGCGCGGCGATGCCGGCGCCAATGAAGCGCTGCTGCAGCGCTACCTGTCGCGCCTCGACGACCAGCCGGTGTTCAACATCGTCGATGCCGAACGCTATCTGCTGCTCGCGCGCGACATTCCCGGCATGGACGCGCGGCTGACGCTGCGCCCCGGCAGCGCCCCCGGCGAAGTCGTCGGCGAAGTGACGGTCGCGCGCACCCCGGTGATGTTCGACGCCAATATCCAGAATTTCGGATCGCACGACGTCGGCCGTTGGGGCGGCGTCGCGCGCGTTCGCTTTGCCGGGCTGACCGGCATGGGCGACCTCACCACCGCGAGCTTCTATGCGTCGGGCGATCCCAAGGAGCAGAAGGTCGTGCAACTGGCGCACGAGTTCCGCGTCGGCGGCGACGGGCTGCGTTTCGGGGCCAATTACACCTATGCCTGGACGCGCCCCGACATCGCCGGGCTGCCGATCAAGTCGAACACCCAGATCGCCAGCCTGTACGCCGCCTATCCGCTGATCCTGACCCAGGCGCAGCGGCTGACCCTGACGGGCGGGCTCGACATCATCGATCAGGATATCAAGCTGGGCGCGGTGCCGATCAACCGCGACCGGCTGCGCGTGCTGAGCCTGCGCCTCGACGCGGCGTGGATCGACGCGGCGTCGGTCGCGGGCCGCAATGGATATAGCCCGGCCGAACCGCGCTTTTCCCTCCAGTCGTCGATCGAAGCACGGCAGGGTCTGAACGTCCTCGGTGCGAGCAAGGATTGCGGGCCGACGGGTGCCGCCTGTTTCCTGCCCGGCCGCACCCCGCTGACCCGCCTCGAGGGCAAGCCCGACGCCTTCCTGATCCGCGCCAATGCGCAGGCCGAATGGCGGCCCGCCAAGCTGTTCACGCTGTCTGCGGCGCCGCGCGCCCAATGGGCGAGCGACCCGCTGCTCGCTTATGAAGAATTTTCGGGCGGTAATTTCACCATCGGGCGCGGCTATGATCCCGGCACGATCATCGGCGACAAGGGCGTCGGCGTCGCACTCGAGGCGCGCTACGGATCGTTCGTTCCCGCCAATGTCAAAAGCTTCGCCATCCAGCCCTTCGCCTTTTTCGACGCCGGCTGGGTGTGGAACAAGGATCGCGCCTTTGCGGGACTCAACCCGCAGAAACTCTATTCGGCCGGCGGCGGCGTGCGCGTCGCCTATGGCGATGTCGCGCGTGTCGACGTGACGCTGGCGGTGCCGCTCAATCGGGCGGGCTTCCTGACCGAGCGGCCCGACCCGCGCCTGCTGATTTCGCTGACGACCCAGTTCGGCGTGCGGGCGCGCTGACATGACGATAATATCGAGGATGACTGCCATGCGTGTCCCATCCCCTGCTTCGCCGGCCCGTCGCGGCAAAAGCCGCCTGCTCGAAGGATGCGCGATCGCCGCCAGCCTGATCGCGCTGGCGCACGGCGGACCAACGGCGGCGCAGGTGGCAGGATCGGGGACCGTCACCACCCTGCCGTCGGGCGCCACCAACCCGACGGGCGCGAACCCGTCGACCGTCAACGTCAACGGGCCGCAAAGCATCGTCACCTGGACGCCGTCCAACACGCCGGTCGATGGCGTGATCGATTTCCTGCCGTCGGGGAATAATCTCGATTTCGTCGGCAACACCCCGGGCTATATCGTCCTCAACCGGTTCACATCGGCATCGGGCGCATCGATCACCGACCAGATCGCGCTCAATGGCACCGTCAACGGCTTTGTCTCGGTCCCTGGCCTGCCGACCGTACAGGGCGGCAATATCTGGTTCTATAATGCCGGCGGCATCCTGATCGGCAATGGCGCCGCGATCAACGTCGGCAGCCTCCTGCTCACCGCGAACGAGATCGACACCAACGGCGGGCTGCTCGGCACCGGCGGCGAGATTCGCTTCCGCGGCGCCGCCAGCACCTCGTCGGTCGAGATCGCGCCGACCGCGACGATCAATGCGCTCACCCCCGGCAATCCGGGAAGCAGCTATGTCGCGCTGGTCGCGCCGCGCGTCGTTCAGCGCGGTACCGTGCGCACCGACGGGTCGACCGCCTATGTCGCGGCCGAACAGGCTGACATCAGCATCAACAACGGGCTGTTCGACATCAACGTGACCGTCGGCGCCGCGGACGGCAACACGATCACCCACACCGGCGTCACCGGCGGCCCCGCGCACCAGCAGGGCGACACCAACCAGAACCGCGTCTACATGGTCGCGATTCCCAAGAATGACGCGGTCACGATGCTGGTGTCCGGGCAGATCGGATACGACGATGCGCTTTCGGCACAGGTCGACCCCGACGGCGCCGTGCGCCTGTCGGCGGGCTATAATATCGTGGACGGCGAAATCGCCGCGGCGCCCGCCGGTCCTGGAACGGGCAATATCACGGTCAACGACACGCTGTTCCGCAGCAGTGTCGTCGCCCACGCCAACGGGGCTTTTGTCGGCCAGCCGCTGAGCGAAATCCCCATAGCGGACACGCCGGACAGCGCCCATGTCGGCCGCCTTTCCGTACAAGGTGACGCCACCTTCATCGGCGACGCGAGTGTGACGATGACCGTCGGTGCGAACCGTGCCGCCGTCACGAACGGCAATCTGACCATCCAGTCGGGCGGCACCACCTCGGTAACCGTCGACGGCGGCCAGCTTACCACCAGCGGTAATCTGTCGATCCTCGCCAACAGCATCGCCGATGCCGCCGGCAACGGCCTTGGCGGCAGCGCCGGGCTGACGGTGTCGAACGGCGGCACGGTCGGCGCGATCGGCAGCCTGACGGTCGCCGCCAACGGGTCCGGCGCCGACGGCGGCACGGGCAGCGGTACCGGCGGCACCGCCACGATCAGTGTGACCGGGGCGGGCAGCCAGCTCAGCGGCAACAGTGTCACGGCAGAGGCAAACGGCTTTGCGGGCGCGATCCTTGCCGATGCCGGCGGCGGGATTACCCCGCCGGACCAGGCGGGCAGCGGCACCGGCGGGACCGCGACGATCAGCATCCAGGACGGCGGCGCGCTGACCGCCGCCAATGGATCGGTCAATGCGACGGCGAACGGCGGCGGCCAGATCGGCGCCATCCAGTCGGGGAACGGCACCGGCGGCATCGCGCGGATCGAAATCGCGGGCGCGAACAGCACGCTCAATACGGCATCAACGGTGATCAGCGCCACCGGCACCGGCGGCGGCAGCATATCCGACCCCGTAATCGGGACGATCTTTTCACAGGCCGGCGGCACCGGCCGCGGCGGGTCGGCCACGCTCAGCATCGGCGGCGACACGTCGACCGCGATCAATCCGGGCGATACCAGCCTGAACGTCACCGGCACCGGCGGCAACGCGGGTGGCGCCGAAAATGCGACGGGCGGCAATGCCTTCGGCGGCACCGCGACGGTCGAGGCCACCGGCCTCGTCGCGGTCACCTTCCCCTCGCTCAGCGTCAACGCGGGCGCGGTGGGCGGCGGCGCATCGTCGCCCAGCGCGCTGACCGGGCTGACCGGCAATGCGACGGGCGGCACGATCAACGTCACCGCCGACAATGGCGCGGCGCTGACGGTCAATTCGAACCTGACGCTGTCGGCCGGCGGTGCGGTCACCTTCGGCGAAAATATGGGCAGCGGCCAGGGCGGCAACGTCACCGTGTCGGCCGAGGACGAAGGCGCGATCGCCACGTCCTCGACGCTGGACATCGACGTGTCGGGCGGCAGTTTCGACAACGGCGTCACGCAAAGCGCGGGCACCGCCAGCGGCGGCAACGTCAACCTGCTCGCGGCGCGCGACGGCACGCTGACGGCGGCGCGTTACGATGTCGATGCGCGCGGACAGACCGCGAATGTCCGCGGCGCGAACGGCGCGGCGCAGGGCGGCTTCGTCAATATCGCGGCCACCGCGGGCGGGCAGATTTCGGGAACCGACATCAGCCTTGGCAGCACGATCAACGCCGGCGCGCAGGGCGGCGTCAGCGCGAACGGCTCGGTCGCCGGCGGCGGCACGATCCAGATCGTCGCCGAAGATGGCAGCATCGACTTCAATGCCACGACCTCCCTGCTGGCCGGCGGCACGTCGGGCGGCGCGATGACACCCGAAGGCAGCGCAATTGGCAACGGCGGAATCATCCAGATCCAGGTCGTCGCCGGCCCGCTGAACACCAGTGCGATTTCATTCGACACGCTGCAGGGCGATACCGACGGCCGCACCGCAACCAGCATCGAGTTCCCGCCGGGAGTCTCGGGAAGCCTGGGCGACGGCCAGGGTGGCACGATGACCATCGACGTCGCGGGCGGCACCTTCGACGCCGGTTCGATCACCGTTTCCGCCAGCGGCTATGGCGGCGGGGTCGGCACCGCGAGCGGCACCGGCCGCGGCGGCACCGCCAGCTATACCCAGACCGGCGGCGACGCGACGGTCGGCGACATGGCGATCAGCGCCAACGGCTTCGGCGGATTCGCGCCCGATGTCGCGGGACAGGGGTTGGGCGGCAATGCGACGATCGACCTTTCGGGCGGCACGCTGACCGGCGCCGATATCGTCGCTTCGGCGCTGGCGGTCGGCGGCAGCGGCGCGTCGGGCAATAATTTCGACCCCGCGGCGGTCGTGCCGAGCGGTAGCGGCGGCGATGCGCAGGGCGGCACCGCAACGATCACCATCAACGGCGCGACGGTCGACGCCAGCACCCTGTCGGCCATCGCCACGGGCAATGGCGGCACCGGCGGCGATTTCACCGCGACCTTCGCCACCTTTCCCGACGCGGGCGGCGCGGGCGGCGGCGGCCAGGGCGGGACCGCGGCGATCAATGTCACCAGCGGCAGCGTGACGACCAGCAGCCTGCGCGTCGATGCGACCGGGATCGGCGGCGAGGGCGGCAACGCCTTCGGGTCGAGCAGTTCGGGCGCGCCCGCGGGCGTCGGCGTCGGCGGCGACGGCGGTGAAGGGCGCGGCGGCACCGCGACGATCGAATTCGCCACCGCGGCGACGGTGACCGGCAATGTCGAGAGCGCCTCGGCGGGCATCGGCGGCAGCGGCGGCGGCGGCTATTCGGGCGGCGACGGCGGGCTCGGCACCGGCGGACTGGCGCAGGTGATCGTCACCAATTTCAACGCCGGGGTGCTCGACGTCACGGTCGATTCGGGCGCGTTCGGCGGTGCTGGCGGCGACGGCAACAATGGCGCGGGCGGCAATGGCGGCGACGCACGCGGCGGGACGGCGCGGATCGAGGCGACGGGCGGCGAGGCAAGAGCGTCGGTCGGCAACGTCAATTTCATCACCGGCGGCACCGGCGGCGCGGGCGGCAACGCCGCGATGCCATTGGGCTCGACCGAACCCGTTGCCCCCAGCGGCGGCGACGGCGGCACCGGCGAAGGCGGCGTGCTGGAAGTGATCGCGCGCGATGGCGCCACCGTCGCGCTCGACAATGGCGCAGGCGCAGCAGTCGTGCTCGGCAGCCGCGGCAACGGCGGCGAAGGTGGCACCGGATCAGACGCCGCCTATCCCGACGGGTCGCAGGGCGGCCAGGGCGGCAATGGCGGCGGCGCGATCGGCGGCACCGTTCATCTGCTGACCGACGGCGGCACGATCACCTCCAGCGGCAATGCGGTGGGCATCACGGTCGACGGCACCGCGGGCGGCAGCGGCAGCGGCGGCAACGGCACCGGCACCGGCGCGCCCGGTTCGGGCGGCAGCAGCAACGGCACGACCGGCGGCCGCGTCGTGCTGGAAAGCTTTGGAACCCCCGCCCAACTCGGCCAGATCAGCTTCGGCAACACGGCGATCGCGGCGAATGGCGACAGCGCCGGCCGCATCGCCCTTTATGCCAGCGGCGGCAACATCGCGATGACCAGCCTGACCGCCGAGGCGCTGGGCACCGCGGCCCTCACCAACCTCGACACCGACGTCGCACCCGCCGGAATTTTCGTCGGCATCGGCGGGGGCTCGGTCACGACCAGCGGCGCGATGTCGCTCGCCACCGGCAGTTCGGTCGGCGTCTATGCGCAAGCCGGCGGCACGCTGGCGGCGGGCGGCGATGTGACCATCCAGGCCGATGACGAGGTCGATATCCGTCACGACTATCGCACCGGCACCGCGCCGACGATCGCGGCGGGCGGCGCGCTGTCGATCACTGCGGCGTCCAGCATCCGCGCGCAGACCGACAGCCTGCTCAGCGCGGTGACGTCGCTGTCGATCAACACCACCGCCGCCAATGGCGGGGTGAATCTGGACCGGATCGAATCGGGCACATCGACCCAGATCGGCGCGGTGAATGTCGTCCGGGTCGGCTCGTCGACCAGCGGCACCGACCTGACGGTCGATTCCTTCCGGGTCGAAATCGACAATGCCACGGCCGGCGACGACATCAACCTGACCGGCAATTTCCTGACCCTCGGTACGCTCACGACCGACGGCACCGGCGCCGATGCCGGTCTCGACGGGTCGAACATCGTCCTCAGCAGCGTCGCCGCGACGACGGTGACGCATGCCGAAGCCGACAATGATTTCAATGCCAATGTCGGCAGCTTCCAGACCGGGCTCAATTCGATCATCACCGGCGGCGATATTGCGATCATCTCGCCCGGCGCGGTCGATCTGGGCAATTCGACGGCGGGCGGCTTCGTGTCGGTCAATGGACAGTCGATTGCGTTCAACGCGATCACCGCGGGGACGACGGTCGGACTGAACGCGACGGGCACGGCCGCGGGCGCGGAAGGCATTACCGGCGTCAATATCAGTTCGGGCGGCGCGATCACGCTGAACGGCGACAGCATCGCCGTCACCGGCACGGTCACGGGCACCGGCCCCGCGCCGCTTCGCGCGGTCGCCGACGACGGCAACGCGACCTTCGGTGCCGTCGATGTCGACGGCTCGATCGACATCGCGGCGCTCGGCGACATCGGCGGCAATTTCACGGCCGGCGGCAATATCGCGCTGGCCGCGGACGGTAATATCGTCGCGCAGGCGAACGCCGCGGGCGGCTATACTCCCCCCGGCGGCATCCCGACCGAAGGCACCGTGTTTGTTGACGGCGAAGGCAATGTCACGCTGACCAACAGCAGCGCCGCGACGCTGTTCGGCGTCCGCGCCGGCCAGGCCGCGTCGGTGACCGGCGCGACGGCGGGCGAGGATATGCTGATACTCGGCGGGACGACCGCAACGCTCGCCAATGTCAGCGCGGGCGACGACCTGACCGTCAACGCGCCCGGCGGAATCACCGCCAACAATGCATCGACCACCGGCGCCGGCCCCGACGGCCGGACGCTATCCTACGGCCCCTCGCCGCTTGGCGGCGGGAATGTGTTCCAGGTCACCACCTCGGCGGCCGACCTGTCGAATATCGTGCTGAGCGCGTCGGCCGGCAATATCGGCGGCGGCAATATCAACGCCTTCGACAATCTGACGGCAACGGCGTCGGGAACGGTCAACACCACCGGCCTGCTCCGCTCGGGTCTCGCGACGCGCATCACCGGCAGCGGCCTGTCGTTCGCGGCGATCACCGCGGGCACCGACATCATCCTGACCTCGACCACCGGCGCCATCACGTCGACCGGCGCGCTGGCGGCCGGGCACGATGTGACGATCGATGCCGCGGGCAATGTCAATGTCTCGGAACTCGACGCAGGTGACGACATCACCGTCGACGCGGGCGGCACCGCGCGGATCGGCGGTGCGTACAGCTATGGCACCGGGCTCGACAATGACGGCAATGGCAGCAACATCGCCGTGACCAGCGGCGGCGCGCTGACCCTTGCCGGTATCGCCCAGTCGGCGGGCGACGTGATGCTGCAGGGCACGGCGGTGTCGACGCAGGCGATCGACGCGGTCGGCGACGTGTCGGCAACCGCGACGACGGGCAATATCGTCGCGAGCGGCGACATCAGCGGCTTAAGCATCGCGTTCGACGCCGACGGTAATATTGCCACCGGTGGCGCGCTGACGTCGAACCGCAACATCCTGCTCAATGCGGGCGGCGCGGTCGACCTGACCGGCGACGTCACCGCCGGGCTGGCGCTGCGCATCGAGGGCAGCGCGGTCGACCTCCACGACATCGCGGTCGAGGCGAATGAGTTCACCGTCACCGCGGCGAGCGGCGGCGTCCATTCGACCGGCACGATCGACGTCAACGGTCCGGTTTTCGTCGTCGCGGCGGGCGCGGTCGATATGACCGGCGACATGAATGTGCCGAGCGTGATCAATATTCGCGGCGCGTCGGTCACGGTCGGCAATGTCACCGGTGCCGATTCGGTCAGCCTGATCGCGACGGCGGGAGCGGTCAATTCGGCGGGGACGATCGATGCGGGGCGCAACATCTTCATCTCGACGACCGCGGGCGGCAGCTTCAACCGCCTGGTCGCCGGCGACGATATCGGCATCAGCGGCAGCGGCGACATCGACATCGCGTTCATGGATGCGACGGGCGACAATCCCGAAGGCGAGGAGATCGGCAGCAACGTCGACATCAACCTGACCGCCGGCAATGTTTTCGTCGCGCATGGCGAGGCGGCGGACGATTATGTCGTCAACGCGACCAGTTTCCGCACCGGGCTCAATTCGATCATCACCGGCGGCAACATCGATATCACGACGGCAGGTGCATCGAATCTCGGCAATTCGACCGCGGGCGGATCGATCACCGTCGATGCCCAGTCGATCGCGTTCAACACACTCGACGCCGGGTCGACGGTCAGCCTGACGGCGAACGGGACCGCGGCGGGCGCCGAAGGAATCGACGGCAGCACGGTGATCGCGGGCAGCGACATCAACATGAATGGCAACAGCATCGCGATCACCGATTCGGTGACTGGCGCGGCCAATTTCTTCGCAATCGGCAGCGGCGGCGCGGTTGCCGTCACCAATGCCGATGTCGACGGCACCATTTCGATCTTCGCCAACGGCAACCTGACCGGCACCTATGTCGCGGGCGGCAACGCCTTCCTGGATTCCGCCGCGAACATCATCGCGTCCGCGACCGCAAACGGCGGCAATCTATACGTCGACGCGGCCGGCAATGCGACGCTGACCGACAGCGGCGCGGCAAGCATGTTCGGCGTCAACGCCGGACAAGCCGCCACGGTCACCACCGCGGCAGTGGGCGAGGATGTGCTGGTGATCGCCGGGACGACCGCAAACCTGACCGGGGTGACCGCGGGCGACGACGTCACTGTCCGCGCCAACGGCGCCATCACCGCCCAGAATGTCCGCACCACCGGCGCCGGAGTCGATACGCGTATCCTGGATTATGCATCCGCATCCGGCTTCACGATCGGTAGCGGCGAAGGGTCGCAAGGGATCAATGGCGCCGACATCGTCATGGCGTCGGCAAACGGCGCGATCAATGCCGGCGGGCTGTCGGCGGGCGACGACATCTTGCTGAACGCGGCGGCGGCACTGGCGCTGAATGGCGCGACGACGCTGGGGCTGGGCACGACCGGCGGCGACAGCAGCATCCGCACGCAAAGCGCGAGCGCGGTGCTGGGCAACCTCAATGCCGCGAGCGACGTGGTGGTGAACGCCAGCGGCGCGGCCGCGGTCAACACGCCATCGACTGCAGGGCGCGATATGCTGATCACGGCGGCGGCGGCCAATATCGCGTCGCTGACCAATCCCGCGGGCGACCCGGTCGATACGCTGGCCGCCGGACGCGACCTGTCGATCGAAACGGCGGGCGCCATCGCGGGCGGCAGCATCCGCGCCGGCCGCGACCTGACGCTGGCGGCGGGATCGACGATCGATATCGCGCGCGGGGCAACCGGCGCGGGCGGATCGCTGTCGCTCGATGCAGCGGCCGGCGTCACCGCCGCGGCGCTGAACGGCGGTGCGATCAGCCTGACCAGCAGCGACGGCGCGATCCTGGTCGGCAATCTCGCGTCGGCGGGCCCGGTGACCGCGACCGGCGACAGCATCACCATCGACGGCACCGGCAATCTGATCTTTGCCCAGCTGCAGACCGATGCAGGGAATGCGCGGGTTACCACCGGCGGCAACCTTGCGGTTACCACGGCGGCAATCGCCGGTGACGCCGGACTGACGGCGGGCGGCGATCTTGCCGTGACCCAGCTCGATGCGGGCAACGTCACGCTGGCGTCGAACGGCACGATGACGCTCGGCAACGTCACCGCCGACGACAGCCTCGCCGCGACGGCGCCGTCGCTGTTGACGGTCAATGGCACCGTCACCGGCCGCACCATGTCACTGGCTTCGGCGGACATCGCGATCGGCAGCGCCGGCCGCGTCGGCACCGGCGGCACGACCGAAAGCCTTGAGCTGCGCAACATCGACGATCGGGTCCAGACCTTCGTCGGCGGCACCGGCACCCGCGACGGCTATCACATCGACAGCGACGAGCTGACCCGCGTCTACGGCACCGACATCCGCATCTTCGCCCCCGCGGTCGACCGGTCGATCGATCGCTTCATCGGCGCCGTGCCGCCCGATGTCGTGATCGACGATTTCACGATGACTGCGGGTTCGTCGACTTCGAACCTGGGCTCGAACGGATCGCTGACGATCGAAACCCCGGGCACCGCGCGCGTCGTCGGCGACGTTGCGCTGACCGGCATGGGCGACAATAACGCGCTGAACATATTGGCCGACCAGTCGCTCGAGGTCATATTGGGCGAAGGAACGATCCGCCTTTCGGGCGCCAGCAGCGCGGCCGTGGCGGGGCGCCTGAATCTGGTGTCGGAGGATGTGATCGTCGCGACGCTGGATGCCATCGACGATGTCGCGGCCGCGACGACGACCGACGCGATCGAGGACCGGCTGGCGCAGAATGACGGCATCACCAGCGACGATGGCGCCTTGTTCGCGGGCGGCATCGATGTCGGGGTCAGCGGCGGCTTCTATGTCCAGAACAGCGGCGCGGGCACCGATTTCGGGCAGCGCCGCGGCTTGAGCTTCGGCGCACTCGGGCTCAATGTGAATACCGCGGGACAGGATACGCGGATCGTCGTCAACGGCGTCCATCTGGGCCCGTCGGGCCAGGTTACCGGGCTCGATACGATCCCCCTGCTGACGATCAACGGCGTAGCCAGCGGCCAGGCGCCGGCCGACGCGTTCGATCCGCGTTCGCGCTTCAACGGCTGCCTGATCGCGAACCCGGGCGCCTGCGTCGTCGTGCCCGAACCCGAATATCGAACGAGCTTCCCGGTACAGGATGTGATCGAGGAAGAGGTCGACGATCATGACGGCGACGGCAATATCCTGCCCCAGCCGCTGATCACCATGCGCGACCTCGACCCGTTGACCGGCGAGCCCCTGCTCGACGATCCGGTGACCGGCGCCGGCAACGACGATCTGTGGACGCCGCCGGCGCAATAAAGTCTGTTTCAGTTACACTGAAACAGTTCGGCCCCGGCCCGCTCCCCCTCCCGGCCTCCCTGAAGATAGTAACCTGGGGAGGCCGGGAGGGGGAGCGGGCCGGGGCCGGTTCCACGTCAGTGGAACAGAGTTTAGCCTTTCGGTTGACGGACGACCTCGGCGCAAGGCATGGGCGACGGCATGACCGACGCCCATGCCCTGCCCCCGGCTTCCGGCTCGCCGCTGCGGCTGTTCAACAGCCTGACGCGCAGCCTCGAAGATTTCCAGCCCGTCCATGCCGGCGAGGCCCGCGTCTATTCGTGCGGGCCGACGGTCTATAATTACCAGCATATCGGCAATATGCGCGCCTATGTCTTTGCCGACACGCTGGGCCGCACCCTGTCGTTCAAAGGCTATGCGCTACGCCACATCATCAACATCACCGACGTCGGCCATCTGACGTCGGACGCCGATGCCGGCGACGACAAGATGGAGAAGGCGGCGGCGCAGCAGGGCAAGACGGCGTGGGACATCGCCGCTTTCTATACCGCCGAGTTCAAGCGCGACCTGGCCTGGCTGCATGTCCGTCATCCCGCGAAATGGACGGTCGCGACCGACTATGTCCCGCGCATGATCGAATTTGCGAAGCGTATCGCCGACGCGCACTGCTACGAACTCGACAGCGGCCTGTATTTCGACGTTTCGACCGTCGCCGATTATGGCCGGCTCGCGCGTGCGGTAACCGACGAGGGCGAGGGCCGGATCGAAGAGGTCGATGGCAAGCGCCACGCCGCCGATTTCGCGATCTGGCGCAAGACCCCGGCGGGCGAGACGCGCCAGATGGAATGGGATTCGCCGTGGGGCCGCGGCGCGCCGGGCTGGCATCTCGAATGTTCGGTGATGGGCGAAGCTGAACTCGGCATGCCGTTCGACATCCACACCGGCGGCATCGACCACCGCGAAATCCACCACCCGAACGAAATCGCGCAAAATCAGGCATATCGCGGCTGCGGCAGCCTCGACTGCGCCGAACATTCGGGCGCGCGGCTGTGGATGCACAATAATTTCCTGATCGATCGCGGCGGCAAGATGTCGAAGTCGGCGGGTGAATTCCTGCGGCTCCAGTTACTGGTCGACCGCGGCTATCACCCGCTCGCCTACCGGCTGATGTGCCTGCAGGCGCATTACCGGTCGGAACTGGAATTTTCATGGGCCGGGCTCGGCGCCGCGCTGACGCGGCTCAAGCGGCTGGTCATGGCCGCGGCGCCGGTGCGCGACGCGGAGACGGCGGAAGTCACCGACCGCCGCCTGCACGACCTGCTCGCGAAATTCGACGCCGCGATGTCGGACGATCTGGGTACCGCCGTGGCGTTGACGTTGGTCGAGGACGTCGCGGCGATGAAAAAGATCGACGCGGGGCAGAAGCATGCGGCACTCGCCGCGATGGATGCGGTGCTCGGTCTTGACTTGCTGTCGATCGACCGATCCAGCCTGCGCCTCCGTCCGAAAGCCGCCACGATCACCGAGGATGACATCGAAGCCATCCTCATTCGCCGCAAGGAAGCCCGCGCGGCGAAGGATTTCTCGGCCTCGGACGCGCTACGCGACGAGCTGATCGCGGCGGGTGTCGAGGTGATGGACGGCGACCCGCTGGGCTGGGACTGGCGGCTGGAAGCCAATTAGAGGCTTGCCCCGGCTTCGCGGGCTGCTAGCCTCGTTGCATGTCGCAACTGATCTGCTGGCTCCTTGTCGGTCTTGTCCATCTGGTTCCGGCGCTGGCGCTGTTTCGGCCGGCGCTGATCACGCGCCTTTACGGCGTTGCACCCGAAAGCCCGGTCTTCCTGCTCATGCATCACCGGGCGGCGCTGTTCCTTGCCGTGCTGGTCGCGTGCGTTTGGGCCGCCTTCGATCCGGGCGGGCGGAAAGTGGCGACCTTGCTCGCCGCGATCAGCATGCTCGGCTTTCTTTTCCTTTATATTTCATATGGGCGCCCCGCGTCGCTCGGCACCATCGCGATCGTCGACCTGATCGGCCTGCTCCCCTTGGCGTGGGCCGGCTGGCACGCTTTTCAACCATAGGAATATCATGACCAAGACCATCACCGTCCTGTCCGGCCTGATCCGTCCGCTCGTCGAAAACCGCCTGCCGGAATGGGTCGAACCGCGTTTCTTCCAGTCGAAGGAAGAGGCGCTGGACCTCGCGCCCGAAGCCGAAATCGGCTGGTTCGACATGTATGAGAAAAAGGACATGGCGACCGCGATCACCGCGGCGACGCGGCTCAAGTGGCTCAACTCGATCTACGCCGGGGTCGACGGCATCCCGCTGGGCCTGCTCCACGAACGCGGCACGGTGGTGACCAACGGCGTCGGCATCAACGCGATCACCATCGCCGAATATGTCATGATGGGCATGCTGACCGTCGCCAAGGGGTATCGCGATGTCGTGCGCGCGCAGGAACGGCGCGAATGGCTGATCGATTCGCCGGGCAAGGTCGAGCTTTACGGGTCGAAGGCGTTGCTGCTCGGCTATGGCGCCATCGGCAAGCTGGTCGAGGAGCGGCTGAAGGCCTTTGCCGTCGACGTCACGGTCGTGCGCCGCTCGCCGGGCGCCAACACGCTGACCCCCGACCAGTGGCGCGCGCGGCTGGGGGATTTCGACTGGGTGATCCTCGCGGTCCCCGCGACCCCCGAAACCGACGGCATGATCGGCGCCACCGAACTCGCGGCGATGAAGCCGACCGCGACCCTCATCAACATTGCACGCGGCTCCGTCGTCGACCAGGATGCCCTCGTCGCGGCGCTCGACGCAAAGCAGATCGCCTCGGCCTTCCTCGACGTCACCACCCCCGAACCGCTGCCCGCCGACGACCCGCTATGGAGCCTCGACAATGCGCATATCACGATGCACCTGTCGGGCCGCGCGCAGGACAAGATGTTCGTCCGCGCGGCGGAGCGCTTCCTCGAAAATCTAGGTCGCTGGCACAAGGGCGAGGCGGTCGAACCGCGGGTCGATTTGACGCTGGGCTATTAGGAAGACACGTCGCTCCCGCGCAGGCGGGGGCCGCCATCCGCCTTGCGCTCGGTTGCCAGCGGCCAGTTAAGGGTGGGCATGCCCCGGGCATGTCCAGGGTTGTCCGGGGGACAACCCGACCCTTCACTCCTTCGCGGGGGCGACGAATAAGGGTCAGCCCGGCCGCTCGGCCTTCAGCTCGCGCACCAGCGGCTGGAGCCGTTCGTCATATTTGGCGAGCATCGTGTGGGCACCGGCATGGTCGTAGAAGCTCACCAGTTCGCGGCCGTTCCAGCGGTGGAGCGCATAGGCGGGGTCCTCGGCGACGATCATCGGGCGGTCATCGGGATGATCCTCGTCGATCGGGCGGAGGTCGAGCGAGACCTGCGGCGCGGTCGACGAGCAGATGGCGATGGTGCGCCCTTCCCACGCGACGGTGACGCTGCGATGCAGGTGACCGCAGATCAGCCCGCGCACCTGGGGGTGCCGGCGCACGACATCGGTAAAGGTCGCGACCCACGGTTCGTCAGGATCGGTGTTCATCCACTCGATCCCGCTTTCGATCGGCGGGTGGTGCATGACGATATAGGTCGGCTTGGCCCGGTCTTTCGACAGTTCCGCATCGAGCCACGCGGCGCGCTGCTCGCAGAAGGCACCGCCATGGCGCCCTTCCTCGAGCGTGTCGATCGTCACGAGGCGCAGGCCGGGAAGCTCGATCGCATATTGGACAAAGCCGTTGCCATCGTCGAACCCCGGGAAGCGGTCGTGGAAATTGTCGCGCATGTCGTGGTTGCCGACGCTCGGCCACACCGGAAAGGGACAGCGCGAAAAGGCGGTGGCGAGGCGGCGGTAGCTGTCGGCATCGCCGCGGTCGGTGATATCGCCCGTGGCGAGCAGCAGGTCGGGCCGGTTCGGGCCCTCGATGAGCACATCGAGCACCTCGTCCAGCCGCTTGCGGTTATATTCCGCCGGATTGTCCGGATCGAAACCGATATGAATATCGGTGATCTGGGCGATCAGCATGTCCGTCCCCTGCTCCGATCGGCTAGTCCGACCGCCCTCTCTTATCCACCCGTGTTCGTGGGTCTTAGCGCAGGCGTGCGCCAAGTCACATCATAGAGTTGCCGCCGCCCGGGGCCTGTGATCAGGCTCACAGCAAAGGCATCCCGCGGCCGCCGATCGGTGATCGCCGCCACATTTTTCTTGCGCTGCGCCGGCGGCATCCACGGCTTGCCGCCATCCGAATGATATTCGTGGCACATCGCGCACGGCGATTCGGTCGCGGTCTTGACCTTCACCAGCCGCGTCCCGCCCTCGCCGACATGGCAATCGCGGCACTGGCGCAGCCCGGGCACGAGCAGGTCGGTCGCCGCCTTCGATCGCGGCGCCGCGGTGTGGCAGTCGGCGCACGCGGTTTCCTTGTGCGCGTCATGGTCGAACCAGCCCTTTTGCAGGAAGCGCGGCGTCTGATCGACCGGCATCACCCGCCAACTGGTCCCCGCCTGCGGCGCAACGATCGTATGGCAGTCGTAACAGGCGCCGCCTTTCGAGAACACCGCGCGCACCGCGTCGGCAGCGCGCGACGGGCGGACCGCGACCTCGCGGAAATAGATATTATAAACCTGCCCTTCGGCGTAAGCGCCCGGACGCCGCCGCTGCATGCCGCCGAGCTGCAATGGCCGCGCGGGCGGGGTCGAGCGATAATAAGCGGTCAAATCGGCGACGACCTGGTCGGGCTCGCCGTGGCGCAGCGTCCGCGTCACCCCGCCGACGGTTTCGAACGCCAGACTGTGGCACATCGCGCAGTCGCGCTCCATCTCGACGGGTTTCACCCGCACCCCGTCGGCATCGACGCGATGGCAATTTTCGCATTCGAGCTGCTTGCCGAAATCATAACGGCCGCGGAAGCTCGCCGCCATTCGCGCTACCCCGCCCGTCGCCTGCAAATGCATATCGTGCGGGAATTTCAGGCCATTATAATCGACCACGCCCTTGGTCAGCGGCGTGCGCACCAGCTTCGCACCCGGCGCAGAACGGACGAGCGGACGGAATTCGGGGTGGCCCGTCCCGAAATCACTGGCGTCGGCGAGCATCGTCGGGTGCCCCGCCGTCTTCAGCCGCGCCGACATCCCGTCATGGCAGTCGGCGCAGAATTTCTGCGGCGTCGCGGGCATCGGCCCCGCGCCCTCATGCTCGGTATGACATTCGACGCAGCGCCCCTGCGGCTTGTTGAAGGTCTTGGCGAAGCCGGCGAGGATACGCTCACCGACGCCGGGGGGATGCCGGGCCGCAAGCAGCATCGCGGTCGGCGCATTCGCATGCGCCATGCTCATCGCCTTATGCTCGCCGGTGTGACAGCCGACGCACGCCTTGTCGGTCACCGCGACGAACGGTTCGACATGGCATGACTGGCAGTCGTTCTTCAGGCTGGCATGCGCGCTCGACAACGGGCCCGACAGCCAGGCGCTGTCGGCATGATAGCCATCGGGACGCTCGTCGACCTGCCGATAGCTGTGCCACGCCCAGATCGGCCCGATCAGGAAAGCGAACAGCATCAGCAGGCCGAACGCCCACGCCGCCATGCGCTTGCCGGGCATCACCCCCGCGAGCGAGAAGGCCTTCGCCTCGTCGACGTCCTTCGACGATTGCGACAGCTCGTCGATCCGCTCGACGAGCAGGATGATGTCGTCGCCCTCGCGCGCGATCGTCAGCCGGTGGCCGCCGAAGCGCAGTTCGGCGCCCGCCGCGCTGTCGATGTCGGCGGTGTCGACTGAGCGGCCGTTGATGTCGAACCCCAGCCCGTCGCTCGCCGTCACGCGGACGTGGCGGCCGTCGGCGCTGGTGATCGTCGCATGATGCGGATTCACCGCCAGATCGGCGATATGGATGGTGTTGCCGCCCTCGCGGCCGAGCGTGATCGTCTCGCCCGGCAGCGGCTGGTCGCGAATGATCTGCTTGCCCGTCTTCGTCGTCGAGATGCGGCGCAGGATGAAGCTCATATTCCCCCTCCCCGCCTTACCAGTAGAAGAAGACGCTGATGATGTGCGCCGATAGCGCCGCGATCAGCGCAAAGGTCAGCGGCACATGCACGTAGAGCCAGATTTCGAGCAAAGCGCGCAGCCGCAGATGCTGGCGCAGCCGCCCCAGCGCTGCCTGCTTCTGCGACAACAGGCCGACGACCTTCGCGCGCGCCTCGGCATCGCCGCCGCGCGCCGCGGCGAGCGCGACGAGCGCCGCGCCGGTCGCGCATTTCGCGTAACGGCCCGACAATCGCGCGCCGATCCCGCCCGCGAACGGATCCTCGTCCAGCGAGGCGAGCACCGGCGCCGTATCCTGCGGGGTCAGCGGCTGCGCCGCCGCATGCAGTTGCCGATCGAAGGCGCGGATCGCCTCGAGCATCTGCATCTGCGTCATTTCGTCGCGGTTGTTCGACAAGGCGGCAGGCAAGGTCGCATAGACGATGACGCCGTAGAGTCCCGACAGGATGACGAGCATCATCAGCACCCAGGCGAGCGTGTGGACGTTCCAGCCGAGCTGGAACCCGGTATGCCATGTACCGATGACGACCAGGCTCAGCCCCAGATAGACATGCGCCGACGTCCACGCCTTCAGCGACCAGGCGGTGCTCGTCATCTTGCGCTTGCGATAGCCGAGCGCGGTGAGCCACAGGATCAGCCCCGCGCCGATCGTGCCGAGCGTGTAACCGTACCAGCTGCCGCCATTGTGCCGCGGCGTCACATCGACCAGCGCGTAGCTGACGATGACAAGCAGGCAGAGCCCGCCCGAAATCTTCGCCCAGCGAAAGCCGGCGTAACGCAGGAACCCCTCATGCTTCCGCTCGCGGACGCGCTCGGTCTGGGTCGCCTTCGACCGGCGGCGCTGGAACAGGCTCGCCATCAGCCGGCGTCCTCTTCCAGCCGTGCGATCGACAGGAATTCTTCGGGCGAGACACGGATCGCGGCGCCGGTCGGGCACGCCCGCACGCACGCCGGGCCGCCCGAAATGCCTTTGCACATGTCGCATTTGACCGCGATCTTCTTCGGCTTTTCGTCGCCCAATTGCTTCTTGGTCCATTTGGGCGACGGTTCGCCCGGTCCGGGACCGAAGCCGGTGAGCAGCCAGCGCAGCAGGCTCGGCTTCTCGGGCGGCGCGGCCTCCATGCGGATCACGCCATAGGGGCAGTTGCGCATGCAGTTGCCGCAGCCGATGCAGCCGGGCTCCATGAACACTTCGCCATCGGGACCGCGATGGATCACGTTCGGCGGGCAGTCGGCCATGCAGTGCGGATGCTCGCAGTGACGGCAGCTGGTCGGCACATGCAGATGCGCAAAGGTCTTACCCGCCTCGCGGTCGAGCCGCGACAGGCCTTCGTGGCTGTCGGCGCACGCCTTTTCGCAATTGTCGCAGCCGACGCAGAGATTCTCGTCGATGAGCAGCGCGTCGGTCGCCTCGCCCAGCCCCTCCTTCATGATGAAGCCCGCGGTGTCCGAATAAAGGTCTACCGCGCTCGAATAGCTTGCCTTGCGCGATTCGATGAAGCTGTTCATCGCCGCGCGTTCGGCGACGGCAGCCTCGGTCGCCTCGCGCACCTGCGGGCGCTTCGCCAGCATCGCCTTGAACTGCTGCCCCTTCAGCCGGATCACCTCGCTCGCGACCGCCGCCTTCACCGTCGCATTGCGCGGCGCGCCGCTGAGCACCGCCATTTCGCCGAAGAAGCTGCCCGCCGGCAGGTAACGGAGGAAGATCGGCTTGCCGCCGATATCCTTCTCGACCACCATCGACCCCGACCGGATGACATAGACGTCGTCGCCCTCATCGCCCTCGGCGAGCACGACCTTGCCCGCGGGCACGCGCTCGATCGCCGGATCCTCGACGATCGGTTCGAGATCCTCGACCGTCAGCCCCCCCTTGAAGATCTGGAGCAGTTGGCGCTCGAGCGAGATGCGGTTGATCACGCGCTTCGCGCCCGGCACTGCCGCCATCAGCTTCAAGGCCGCGGTGCGCGACACTTCGACGAAAATGCTGTCTTCGCCGGCGCGGATCGTCGCGCCGCGCTTGCGCCCCGAAATCAGGCCGACTTCGCCGAAGATCGACCCTTGTTCGATCGGGACGGTGAAGTCGGGGCCGACTTCGACCAGCGCATGACCGTCGGCAATCGCGAACAGCGACGACCCCGGCTCGCCCTTTTCGAACACCACCTCGCCCCTGGAATAAAAGGCGACCTTCGAATCGAGCATGAATTCGCGCATCTGGAGCGGCGATACGTCGGCGAAGATGCGGATGCGCGTGCGCACGAATTCCAGCCATTCGCTGACCGATTTCTGCTGCGGCAGGCCCTCGAAGATCGCCGCCAGATCCTTTTCGTCGGCCGGCGTCAGCGCGCTATTGCCATTGATGAACTCGACGACGTCATAGCCCTGGTTCATGCAATGCTTGATCAGCGGATAACCCGCGAGCGCGCCGATCACGAAGATGCCGGGGACGGTCGATTCAAAGGTCGGCGACAGCTTGGGAAAGGCCTCACGGTCGGGGCCGGTGAATTCGATCCCCATCGATTCGACGAAGCCGCGCGGTGCGACCGACCCAAGCCGCGCGACGATCACGTCGCACTCGATCCGCTCCTCGCCCGTCGGGGTTTCAAGCGTCAGCCAGCCCGGCTCGACCTTCTTCGGCTGCGTTTCGGTGCGGATCGACATGAAGCCATTCTCGCCCGCCTCGGTCATGTCGGAGACATTCTTCGCCTTGGCGCGCGCGAAATCCTTTGACCGGTTGAGGATCGTCACCGTGTTTTCGAGCGCCTCCTCGGCAACGCCCAGCGCATTTTCGATCCCCGCGTCGCCCGATCCGACGACGGTGATGTGGCGGTCCTTGAAATCCTCCGGATCGTCGACCTGGTAGATGATGTGCGGCAGGTCGTTGCCGTCGCAGCGCAGCCGGTTCGGATTGCCCTGCGTCCCGATCGCCAGCACGATATTCTCGGCATGGATGACGTCGCCCTTCGCCGTCTTGATCGCGAAACCGCCCTTCTCGCCGGTCACTTCGGTGACCTCGGCATGATAGACGACATTCACCTTGTTATTCGCGGCATCCTCGTCCCAGTTGCCGAGGATATATTCGCGCGCGCCTTCGGCGAAGCGGCAGTCGGAGCGCAGGTCGAGCCGCTCGGGCGTCGCGAGGACGCGCTTGCCCTTCTGATATTTATAGATGGTGTCGGAGAGATGGTCGGTCTTTTCGAGCAGGACATGGCTGAGCCCGAGCTGGCCGGCGCGCGACGCGGCACTGAGCCCGGCCGGCCCCGATCCGATGATCGCGACCTTGATCGGCTCGCTCATGCGCGCGCGCCTTCGCGGCCGGAAGCCTCGATCGAACAGCTGGCGAACGCACGAACGGGCATCCTATTCCCCCCAATCGCTTACCCCTAAGCGACCCTCATATGGATGCGACCCGGACTTATGTCCTGGAGGTAAGGCTATGCCCTCGAAAGCGGGAGAAGGTCAACCGGCGAGACTGATCTGCGAGACGTTCGCAACTGGCCGGGTGCGGTGAGGTGCGGGTGGCGTTCGGCCGGAAGCGGACGTTCCACGGATTACTCTCTCCCCTTTAGGGGAGAGATACGCAGGCTTGCCAGCTTGCTGGCTAGCCGGAGTTGAGAGGGGTTTGGCCACGTCCCCCTCTCCCAACCCTCTCCCCTAAAGGGGAGAGGGCTATATGTCCGCTCCCCACCCCAAAGGGTCTCCGGCGGCGGCTCAGGCGAGTTCGAGCAGCGCCGCGACCCGGTCGACCGCCGCCGGTTCGAACCGCGACCAGCCGTCGGGACCAAGCTTTTCAAGCGGGCGGAAGCGGGCCTTATAACCCATTCGCGCCGATCCCTCGATCCAGTAGCCGAGGTACACATAAGGCAAGCCGGCGTTCGCGGCGCGCAGCACATGGTCGGCGATGATATAGGTGCCCAGCCCTTCGCGCATCGGGTGCGCGGCGTCGAAGAAGCTGTAGATCATCGAAAGGCCGTCGCCCTGCCGGTCGGTCAGGCAGCAGCCGACGAGGCGGCCGCGGCTGCCGTCGGCCGTCGGCTCGCGATATTCGATCATATAGCTGTCGACCGGGCTCTGCTCCACCATGTCGGCGAAATCCTGCTCGTCCATGTCGGCCATGCCGCCATTGGGGTGGCGTGAGCCCAGATAGGAACGGAGCAGCCCATATTGTTCCTCGGTCGCCCATGGCTTGCACGCGGTGGCAACGAGGTCGCGGTTGCGGCGCATGTTGCGCTTCTGCGAGCTGCTGGGCGCATATTCGCCCGCGCAGACGCGAACCGATACGCAGGCCGAACAATCGGCGCAGCTCGGACGATAGGCGACCGACTGGCTGCGGCGAAACCCGATGCGGCCGAGTGCGTCGTTCAGTTCGTTCGCACTGTTGCCGCTGAGTTCGGTGAACACCTTCCGCTCGGTCTTGCCCGCAAGATAGGGGCAAGGCGCGGGGCTGGTGACGAAGAAACGCGGGAAACGGAACGGTGCGGACACGCGAATGGAACCTCCGGGCTTGCGATGCCGATCCCCCCACGCGGGTCCCGACGCACTACATGCACCGAATATGCCGCGCCCGGTCAATGGTGCAAAGACCATTTACCATTTTTGTCCGTCCCGTTCTGACTCAACTCGCGAAGTTCCTGAATCGGGGAGTAACTTTTGTGCCGATCTGAATCAGAAACGACTCGCCGCTAGGCGTATTCGCGCAGCTCGTCGCCGGTCAGTGTCGCGACGTGCAGCACATTGGTCGACCCCGGCGTGCCGAACGGGACGCCCGCCATCATGACGAGCTTGGCGCCCGGCCGGCCGATGCCGTGGCGCAGCGCCATGCGCTTGCCCTTGGCGATCATCTCTTCGAAACTGCCGATATCCTTGGTCGGCACCGCGTGCGCGCCCCACAGCAGCCCCATCCGCCGTGCCGCGTCGCGCTTCGGCGTCAGCACCAGCAGCGGCGCGCCCGGCCGCTCGCGCGCGACGCGGCGCGCGGTCGAACCCGAAAAGGTGAAACAGATAATCGCATCGGCGGCGATCGTCCTGATGATGTTGCCCGCCGCTTCCGCCAGCGCGTCGGCGGTCGTCGCGTCGGGCGCGGTCTCGGTGAAATGCAGGCGGCGGAAATAATCGGGATCGCTTTCGACCGAGCGCGCGATCGAATCCATCATGGTGACCGCTTCGACCGGCCAGGCGCCCGCCGCGGTCTCGGCCGACAGCATGATCGCGTCGGCCCCGTCATACACTGCCGTGGCGACATCGCTGACTTCGGCGCGCGTCGGCGAGGGCGAGACGATCATCGATTCGAGCATCTGCGTCGCCACCACCACCGGCTTGCCCATCGCTCGCGCGGTCGCGACGATGCGTTTCTGCAGCGGCGGCACCGCTTCGGGAGGAAGCTCGACGCCAAGGTCGCCGCGCGCGACCATCGCCGCGTCGGCGATCTCCAATATCTCCTCCAGCCGCTGCACGCCCGACGGCTTTTCGAACTTGACGAGCAATGCCGCCTTGCCGCCGATCAGCCGCCGCGCCTCGGCGACGTCTTCGGGGCGCTGAACGAACGAAAGCGCGATCCAGTCGACATGCTGCTCGAGCGCGAAGGCGAGGTCCTTGCGATCCTTTTCGGTGAGCGCGGCCAGCGGGACGACGACGTCGGGGACATTCACGCCCTTGCGGTCCGAAATCCGGCCGCCGACCTCGACCACCGTTTCGATGCGATCCGCGTTGACGCGCTTGACGCGCAAGACCAGCTTGCCGTCGTCGACCAGCAGCCGCGTATCGGGTTCGAGCGCCGCGAACAGTTCGGGATGCGGCAGATGCACGCGCGTCGCGTCGCCCGGCGCCTTGTCGGTGTCGAGCATGAATGGCTTGCCCTTCACCAGTTCGGCAGGGCCGTCCTTGAAGGTGCCGACGCGCAATTTGGGTCCCTGCAGGTCGACGAGGATCGTCGTCGGCCGGCCGGTTTCCTTCTCCAGCGCGCGGATCGCGGCGATGACCTTCGCATGACCGTCATGATCGCCGTGGCTCATATTGACGCGAAATGCGTCGGCCCCGGCGCGGTGGAGCGCCGCGATCATCTCCGGGTTCGCGCTCGCAGGGCCAAGCGTCGCCAGGATGCGCACCTTGCGCTGGCGGGGCGTAAAACTCTGGACCACAAAAAGGCTCCGACGGTTGAAATGGGCTGGGTGGCTTGCCTAGGCGCTCTGTCCCCGCCAGGGCAAGCCGCGTATAGCTATTCATGCCATCACCAGAAGGAAATCCGCCATGTCCTGCAGCGACGACCAGACCGCCCCCGGCGATGCGCTCGACGGCCTCGACGATGCGGTCGCCGCCGCGGCGTTCCGCCGCCTCGTCCGCTTGCTGCGCCACCGCGACGATGCCGCGAATATCGACCTGATGGGTCTGGCGGGTTTCTGCCGCAACTGCCTGGGCGACTGGGTCGCCGAGGCGAGCGAGGAAAGCGCGCAACCGATGGACTGGGTCGACGGCCGGGCGATCGTCTACGGCATGCCCTATGACCAGTGGAAAGCGCTGCACCAGCAGCAGCCCGCCACCCCCGAACAGGTCGCGCGGATGAAAGAAAGCTTGGCCAAGAATCCCTGACCCGGCTACGGACGCGCCAGCGGCGATTCTCGCGGCGACCCATCCCAACTACCGGAGCATAAAATGAGCGAAGCCACCGTATCCGACCAGCAACTGCGCCTGTTCATCGAGCGTATCGAACGGCTGGAAGAAGAGAAAAAGGGCATCGCCGACGATATCCGCGACACCTATAACGAGTCGAAATCGCAGGGTTACGACCCGAAAATCATGCGCCAGATCGTGCGCCTGCGCAAATTGCCGCCGCACGACCGCAAGGAAATGGAAGCGATCCTCGACGTGTATAAGAGCGCGCTCGGGATCGACTGAAGCAATCTACCCAAACGACAGGAGAGTGACGATGTTCAGCACCACCACCAACGCCGTCGAAGGCCGTCCGGTCCGCGAATATCTGGGCATCGTCACCGGCGAAGTGATCGTCGGCGCCAACCTGTTCCGCGACCTGTTCGCGTCGATCACCGACATCGTCGGCGGCCGTTCGGGCAAATATGAGGATGTCCTGGCCCGCGCGCGCAAGGAAGCGCTGGGCGAAATGGAAGCCGAAGCCGTGAAGCTTGGCGGCAACGCCGTAATCGGCGTCGACCTCGACTATGAAGTGCTCGGCCAGAACGGATCGATGCTGATGGTCTCGGCCAGCGGGACGGCGGTTGTCGTCTGACGCGCCGGTTGTCTGCCCGGCGCAGCCGCGCTAGGGGCGGCGTCAGCTTTCAAAATTACCGATGGAGGGTGGCTTGGCCGGCCATAGTAAATTCAAGAACATCATGCACCGCAAGGGTGCGCAGGACAAAAAGCGCAGCTCGCTGTTTTCCAAGCTTTCGCGCGAAATCACCGTCGCGGCGAAAATGGGCCTGCCGGATCCCGACGCCAATGCGCGCCTGCGCGCCGCGATCAACGCCGCCAAGGCGCAGTCGGTGCCAAAGGACAATATCCAGCGTTCGATCGACAAGGCTGCGGGCGGCGACGGCGATAATTACGAGGAAATCCGTTACGAAGGCTATGGCCCCGGCGGCGTCTCGCTGATCGTCGAGGCGCTGACCGACAACCGCAACCGCACCGCGACCAATGTGCGCACCGCGTTCAGCAAGAACGGCGGCAATCTGGGCACGAGCGGCAGCGTCAGCCACGGCTTCGACCGCCTCGGCCTGATCAGCTATCCCGCCAAGGCGGGCGACGCCGATACGGTGTTCGAAGCGGCGCTCGATGCGGGTGCCAGCGATGTCGAATCGTCGGAGGACGGCCACGATATCTGGACCGCCGTCGACGGCCTGCACGAGGTCGCAAAAGCCCTTGAAGCCAAGCTCGGCGAAGCCGAAGGCGTCAAGCTCGCGTGGCGGCCGACGCTGAAGAGCGAAATCGGCGACGAGGCGACCGCGCAAACATTGTTCAAGCTGATCGACACCCTCGACGACGACGACGACGTCCAGACCGTATGGGGCAATTACGAAATTCCCGACGCGGTGATGGAAAAGCTCGGCTGATAAACCCTCTCCCCTGGGGGGAGAGGGATGTGAAGGCTTGCGGGCTCTGCCCGCTAGTCGTAGCTGGGTGAGGGTGTGCCTCCGCCGCGTTCCCTCGCCAAGTCCGGCTAGCCAGCCAAGCTGGCAAGCCTGCCCATCCTCTCCCCCGAGGGGAGAGGAGAAGCGATGATCATCCTCGGGCTCGACCCCTCGCTCAGTTGTACCGGCTGGGGCGTCATCCGCGTCGAGGGCAGCCGGATCAGCCATATCGCCAATGGCCAGATCAAGACCGACGCCAAGGCGGCACTGCCCGACCGGCTCGCCTATCTCGACACGGTGCTGGCGGCGGTGATCGCCGACCATGCCCCGGCATGCGCCGCGGTCGAGGAAGTCTTCGTCAACGACAATCCGCAATCGACGCTAAAGCTGGCACATGCCCGCGGCGTCGTGCTGCTCGGCTGCGCGCGTGGCGGCCTGACGGTCACCGAATATGCGCCGCGCCTCGTCAAGAAAGCGGTCGTCGGCACCGGCGGCGCGGCGAAGGAGCAGGTGCAGGCCATGCTGCGCATCTTGCTTCCCGGCGCGAAGGTCGCGGGGGCAGACGCGGCGGATGCACTCGCGGTCGCGATTTGCCATGCGAACCATCGGTCGCGCGTTTGAAAAGTCTCACGCAAAGGCGCAAAGGCGCGAAGAGGGCAGTTCCTCGCTGGCGGAGCCGTTGAGGGCCGGGCCTTCGCTGTTGAAGGCCGGACGAAGTCCGGCAGGCAATCAAGCAACCGGCGGTGAAGATGCAACGCCGCTGCCAAAACCGACATCTGCCTTTGCGTGAGATTATCTTCTTCACGCCTTTGCGTGAGACATTCCTCCTTCCTTGTTCCCTTTTCATTCCCATCGCGCTAGCACAGCGACATGATCGCAAAACTCACCGGACGGCTCGACAGCAGCGGCGCAGGCCATGCGGTGATCGACGTCGGCGGCGTCGGCTATCTGGTCGAAGCGTCGGCGCGCACCCTCGACGCGCTCGGCGCGGTCGGCGGCGACGTCACCATCCACACCGAAATGCTCGTCGGTGAGGACTTCCTGCGCCTGCTCGGCTTCGCCAAGGCCGAGGAACGCGACTGGTTCCGCCTGCTCACCAGCGTCCAGGGGGTCGGTGCCAAGGTCGCGCTGGCGATCCTCTCGGCACTCGAAATCGGCGAACTCCAGCGCGCGCTCGCGAGCGGCGACAGCGCCATGATCGCGCGGGCGAATGGTGTGGGCCCGAAGCTGGCGCAGCGGATCACGCATGAACTGAAGGACAAGGCAGGGGCACTGGGCGGGATTGCGGGTTCGGGTCCGGCCCTGTCCGCCACATCGGGCCCGCTCGGCGACGCCGTCGCCGCGCTCACCGGTCTCGGCTTCAAACCCAGCGAAGCCAGCACCGCGGTCGCGGCGGCGAATGAAGAGCTCGGTACGGGCGCCAGCCTCGACGCGCTGGTGCGCGTGGCGCTCAAGAAGGCGGCGAAATGACCGGCAAGACGATCGCGGTCTACAGCCTCAAGGGCGGGGTCGGAAAGACGACGCTCGCGGTCAATCTCGCGTGGGCGGCGGCAAGCTTGTCGAGCCGCCGCACCCTGCTCTGGGACCTCGACGGACAAGCCGCCGCGACCTATATCCTGGGCCATGACGGCGCGGGCAGAAAGGCGCAGGCAGCGATCCGCCGCGACCTCGACCCTGCAAAGCTGATCGCGCCGACCGCGACCGACCGCCTCAGCCTGCTGCCGGCCGATGAATCGCTGCGCGGGCTCGACGTCGAATTTCACGAACTCGACAAGAAAAAGCGGCTCGCGAAGATCGCGGGCGACCTTGCACGCGGATACGACCGGATACTTATCGACTGCCCGCCGGGGCTTTCCGACACGTCCGAGCAGATTCTCCGCGCCGCCGATCTGGTGATCGTCCCCGTCATCCCCTCGCCGCTCGCGCGCCGCGCGCTGGATGCGATCGAGGAGCATATGGGCGGCAGGAAAGCGCTGCGCGTGCCGTTGCTCCCTGTCTTTTCCATGGTCGATCGCCGCCGGGGTCTGCACCGGGCCACGCTCGCCAAAACGCCTGACTGGCCCGTGATCCCGATGGCCAGCGCCTATGAGCGCATGACCGAAGCGCGCGCGCCGATCGGCGCGATCGCCGGCCGCAAGAGCGCGCCGGTCGCGGCGGTCGCCGCGCTGTGGCAGGCGATCGAAAAACGGCTCGCCACCAAATCATGAACGATCGCATCCGCCACGCCGCCTGCCGCTGCGGCCAGATCCGCATCGCCTGCACCGGCGAACCGATCCGCGTGTCGGTTTGTCACTGCCGCGAATGCAAGGTGCGGAGCGGCAGCGCCTTTGCCGCACAGGTCCGCTTCCCGGCCGGGCAGGTCCGCGTCGAAGGCGAAGCGAATGCCAAGATGTGGCAGTACACCGGCGCCAGCGGCAACACCGCCGACTTCTTCTTTTGCGGCACCTGCGGCTCGGGCGTCTGGTACCGGGCGCGGCCCTATCATGACGCCTATGCGATACCGCTCGGCAACTTCGAGCCGGGGCACGGCTTCGTCCCCGACTATTCGGTTTATGAAGAGCGCCAGGAACCTTGGGTTTCGATCAGCGGCGAGGGGATCGAGCATTATGACTGAGCCGGCCCTAACCACCCCCATCCGCACCCCCGAGGATGCCGACGCCGCGCTGCGCCCCAAGTCGCTCGCCGAGTTCGTCGGGCAGGCTGCGGCGCGCGAGAATCTGCGGATCTTTGTCGAGGCGGCGAAGGCGCGCGGCGACGCGCTCGACCATGTGCTGTTCTTCGGCCCGCCGGGGCTCGGCAAGACGACGCTGGCGCAGATCGTCGCGCGCGAGCTTGGCGTCGGGTTCCGCTCGACCAGCGGGCCGGTGATCGCGAAGGCGGGCGACCTCGCGGCGCTGCTCACCAATCTCGAGGATGGCGATGTCCTGTTCATCGACGAAATCCACCGCCTGTCGCCCGCGGTCGAGGAAATCCTCTATCCCGCGATGGAGGACCGCGCGCTCGACATCATGATCGGCGAGGGGCCGTCGGCGCGTTCGGTGCGCATCGATCTGCCCAAATTCACCCTCGTCGGGGCGACGACACGGCAGGGGCTGCTCACAACGCCGCTGCGCGACCGCTTCGGCATTCCGGTGCGGCTCAACTTCTACACGCATGGCGAATTGCAGCAGGTCATCACGCGCGCCGCGCGGCTGCTGGCGCTGCCGATCGCGGTGGACGGTGCGCTGGAAATCGCCAAGCGCTCGCGCGGCACCCCGCGCATCGCCGGGCGGCTGCTGCGCCGCGTACGCGATTTCGCGACGGTCGCGGGGCATGATATCGTCGATGCGCGCGCGGCCGACGCGGCGCTCAACCGGCTCGAAGTCGACGCGCTCGGACTCGACGCGATGGACCGGCGCTATCTCCTTATGATCGCTGACATTTATCGTGGCGGGCCGGTCGGCGTCGAAACGCTCGCGGCGGGACTTTCGGAGCCGCGCGACACGATCGAGGATGTCATCGAGCCCTATCTGCTCCAGATCGGCCTGATCGCACGCACCGCGCGCGGCCGGATGCTGAACACAAGCGCTTGGAAACATTTGGGTTTATTGCCGCCAACCGGGGTTCAGGACAGTCTTTTCGACCCCGAGGCCTGATCCGCGCTGCGCGGCACTTTCGTCAACATCCGCATTTTTCTGCCATCAATCGTCCCCTCCCTGCGACGAATCGCTGGTTAGGGGTTTGCGACGAGTCGAAGCATCGCTATCGATCGGAACAATGGTAAACGCACCGCCCCCCTTCATCCCCGGCGCCTTCGTCGGGGCTGCGCACCATTATCGGGCGCGCGTTTACTTCGAGGACACCGACCTCAGCGGTATCGTCTATCACGCCAACTACCTGCGTTATATGGAGCGCGCGCGATCGGACATGCTGCGCCTGGCCGGCATCGACCAGCGCGCGGCGATAGACGCGGGCGAAGGCGCCTGGGCGGTCACCGACCTCAGCATCAAATACCGCCTGCCCGCGCGGCTCGACGACGACCTGCTCGTCGTCAGCACCGTCGAAGCGGTGCGCGGCGCGAGCGTGATCATCGCGCAGCGCATCCTTCGCGGACCTGACACGTTAAGCGGCCAGACATTTACCGACGGGCAAGTCACCGCGGCCTTCCTGTCGCCCGGGGGCCGGCCGCGCCGTCAGCCGGCGGGTTGGGCCGACCGGTTTACCGCCATCATGAATGGAGAGAATATCCCTTGCTAGACAATATCAAGCTGGCCGCCGATGCGGCGACATTGTCCCCCATCGCGCTGTTCATCCAGGCCGACTGGGTCGTGAAGGGCGTGATGATCGGGCTGCTCGCCGCCTCCATCTATGTCTGGGCGGTGATTTTCACCCACGGCCGCAGCGTCGGCAAGCAGATGCGCGCGTCCGAACGCTTCGAACGCGATTTCTGGCGCGCGGGCAATCTCGACAAATTCTATGACGAGAATGGCCGCGAGGAACTGCCGAGCGCGAAGATCCTAGCCGCCGGGATCAGCGAATGGCGCCGCTCGACCGCGGGCAAGAATGTCGACCGCGACGGCACCCGCGAAAGGCTGGGCATCGCGATGAACGCGGCCATCGCCGGCGAAGTCGACAAGCTGGCCGAGAAAATCGGCACACTCGCGACGATCGGGTCGGTCGCGCCGTTCGTCGGGCTGTTCGGCACCGTATGGGGCATCATGCGCAGCTTCACCGCGATCGCGGCCGAGAATAACAGCAGCCTCGCCGTCGTTGCCCCGGGCATCGCCGAAGCGCTGTTCGCCACCGCGATCGGGCTGTTCGCGGCGATTCCGGCGGTCATCGCCTATAACGCCTTTTCGCAGCGCCTGAACCGGCTCGAATCGCGCCTCGGCCGCTTCGCCGACGGGCTGCACGCGACCTTCAGCCGCGAACTCGAGGTCGAAGCCTGATGGCGATGACCGGCCCCTCCGGCGGCATCGGCGGCCGGCGCGGACGCGGCAGCCGCCGCGCGCCGATGTCGGAAATCAACGTCACGCCGCTGGTCGATGTGATGCTGGTGCTGCTGATCATCTTCATGATCACCGCGCCGCTGCTCGCCTCCGCCGTTCCCGTCGACCTGCCCGAAAGCCGCGCGAAGCCGGTCGAGACCGAGGAACAGGAGCCGGTGCAACTGTCGATCACCGGCGACGATGCGCTCTATATCGGCGAGGAGCCGGTGAGCGAGGCCGAACTGCCGGCGCGGCTCGACGCGATCGCGCGCGAGCAGAAACAAGGCGAGCGGCCGCGCCAGATCATGCTGCGTGCCGACAAGGGGCTCGATTACGGCCGGGTGATGCGCGTGATGGGCGAGCTCAACCGCGCCGGGCTGTCGCGCATCGCGCTGGTGACGACAGGGTCGGAAACCGAACCGGCGGCGGTCACCACCCGTTCAGAAACCGGGCAATAGGCTGAAAATCATGGTCGGACCACGGGCAGAGAGGGGCAATCAGCAACGCGGCATCCTTGTCGCGGTCGTCGCGCATGTGCTGATTATCGGCCTGCTGTCGGTGCAATGGACCGCGGGCGACCGGCGTTTCGACAATCCGCCGATGGAGGTCGACCTGATCGCCGAAACCGCGGCAACATCGTCCGCGCCGGTGCTCAGCGACACGCCGCCCGCCGCCCGCCTTGGCGAAGAGGACGCGGTCGATATCGCCGCGCCCGAACCGATGCCGGCGCCGCCCGAACCTGAACCGATCGTCCGTCCGACGCCCGCGCCCGCCCCAAAACAGGTCGCACGCCCGACACCAGCGCCGCCCAAGAAGACGCCGCCCGCGGTCAAGAAGGAAACCCCGAAGGCCGCGCCCAAATCAGCGCCAGTAAAGAAGGCGACGACACGCCCGACCGGCCGCCTCGACGGAATCACCGACGGGCTCGGCCGCGAACCGACCAAGGCACCCAGCAAGGGCGCGCCTGCGGCAAAGACCGCGGCCGAGGTCAGGCGATCGATCGATGTCAGCATCAAGTCGGCGGTCGCCCCGCGCTGGAATGGCTGCCGCGTGTCGGGGGTCGACGTCGACCAGCTCAAGACCGTCGTGAAGTTCCGTCTGACCCAGTCGGGCGCGCTCGCGGGCTTTACCAGCGTCACGACGACCGGCGAAAACGACAGCAACAAGTTCCAGGTCCAGCGGCATCAGGAATGCGCGAAACGCGCCGTCGAACTCGCCGCTCCCTTCGACCTGCCCGAAGAAAATTACAGCTTCTGGCAGAATTACACGCTCGATTTCATCAAGAGGTAAGTAGAGATGACCTTCCGTCCCATCAGCCTGTCGCTTGCCTTGCTGCTGACCGCAGCGCCCGTGCTGGCCCAGGAAACGGCAGCCCCCGTCGCGCCCCCCGCCACCGTGCAGACCGAACCGCGTGAAACGATCGAGGGCCAGCTGTCGCAGGAGCGCACCGTCATCGCGATTCCGGCGCTGGCGACCCCTGCGGTCACCACCGTCGCGGGTTTGCGCACCGACAGCCTCGGGCGCCAGATCGCCGAAGTCATCGCCGCCGATCTTGAGCGGAGCGGCCTTTACGCGCCGCTCGGTCCGGGCAGCGTGCGCGCGATCACGATGCCCGAAGTCACCGCGCCGCGCTTCGCCGACTGGCAGGCGCGCAACGCCGAGAATGTCGTCCACGGTTTCGTGCGCACCAACAGCACCGGCGGGCTGATCGTCGGCTGCTATCTCTACGACACGCAGCTCGGCAGCGAGCTGGTGCGCCAGGGGTTCGAAATCCAGCCCGGCGACTGGCGCCGCGCCGCGCATAAATGCGCCGACGCCATCTATTCGCGCCTGTCGGGCGAGGCGCCCTTCTTCGACAGCCGCGTTGCCTATATCGCCGAGAGCGGCCCCAAAGGAAACCGTATCAAGCGCCTCGCGATCATGGACAGTGATGGCGGTAACCACCGTTTCATCACCAACGGCCAGGCGCTGGCGATCAGCCCGCGCTTCTCGCCCGATTACAAGAAGATCGTCTACGTCAGCTATTTGAACAACCGCGTCCGCGTCTTCATCTACGACGTCGCCAATGGCTCGCAGAAGCTGGTGACCGAAAGCGGCAACGCAACCTTTGCGCCGCGCTGGTCGCCCGACGGAACGCAGATCCTCTATTCGATGGCGGTCGGCGGCAACACCGACATCTATCGCATCTCGGCCAATGGCGGCACGCCGGTGCGGCTGACCAACAATGCCGGCATCGACGTCGGCGGCAGTTTTTCGCCCGACGGCAAGAAGATCGTGTTCGAAAGCGACCGGTCGGGCGGCCAGCAAATCTATACGATGAACATCGACGGGTCGAACCAGCAGCGGATCAGCTTTGGCGGCGGACGCGCGGCAACCCCCGAATGGTCGCCGCGCGGCGACCTGATCGCCTTCACTCGCATGGGCGGCGGCGAATTTCGCGTCGGCGTGATGACCCCGTCGGGCGGCGGCGTCCGCCTGCTCACCAACAGCTGGCAGGACGAAGCGCCGACCTGGTCGCCGAACGGCCGCGTCATCCAGTTCTTCCGCACCTCGCCCGGCCGCGAGGGCAAATCGAGCCTGTGGCAGGTCGACCTGACCGGGGTGAACCTGCGCCGCCTGCCGACGCCGCAGGATGGTTCGGATCCGAGCTGGGGTCCCGTCCTGCCCTGATCCGCAGCGCATGGGGCGGAACCAAAGGAAATCCGCGGGGTTGAATCGCCATCCTAATGCGGCTTAACTCTGCACCGACACCAAATGAGTGCAACAACAAGAGGACAGAAGACATGACGATACGCAAAACGACCGCGATGATCGCGGCGATCACCATGCTCGCTGTTGGCGCCTGCTCGAAAAAGGCCCCTGACACGCTTCCCCCCGCGCCCGAAGGCACCGGCGACACCGGCCCGAGCACCGGCACCGGCGTGGTCCCCGGATCGCAGCAGGATTTCATCGCCAACGTGTCTTCGGACCGCATCTTCTTCGGTTTCGACCAGTATAATGTCGATGCCGAAGACCAGGCGACGCTGCAGAGCCAGTCGCAGTGGCTGCAGCGTAACCCGGCGGTGCGCGTCCTGCTGGAAGGCCATGCCGACGAACGCGGCACGCGCGACTATAATATCGCGCTCGGCGAACGCCGCGCCAATGCCGCGAAAAACTATCTCGCCTCGCTGGGCATCGATCCGAACCGGATCCAGGTGATCAGCTATGGCAAGGAACGCCCCGCCGCGGTCGGATCGAACGAGGAAGCCTGGGCGCAGAATCGCCGCGCGGTAACCGTCGTTATCGAACGCTGATCAATAAAGGCCAGACCGGCACCGCAATCCACGCCGCGGTGCAGGCAAAAACACCGAAGGGGATGCGCCGCAACGTCAGCGGCGTGTCCCCTTTTTCATTGCGCATCGCGAGCGCCCAGATGATGCCGCCGAGGCTGGCGAGCAGCAGCATCAGCGGCAGCACCTGCCAGCCGAGCCACGCCCCAATCGCCGCGACCAGCTTTGGATCGCCGCCGCCCATGCCGTCGCCGCCGCGCGCAAGGCGATAGGCCCAGGCAACAGCCGCGAGGGCGAACCCGCCCGCCAGCGCGCCGATCCAGCGATCGACCAGCGGCGTGTCCAGCAGTGGCCCGGCGAGCAGCAGGCCGGTGATCGCGAGCAAAGCGTTGAGCCGGTCAGGCAGCCAGAAATGGCGCGCGTCGAGCAGCGCCAGGGGCAGCAGCAGCCAGCCGAACAGCGCCCACAGCCAGCCCGCCACCCCAGGCATCAGCGCCAGCGCCAGCGCGCCGATCAGCGCGGAAGCGATCTCGACCCGGCTGTGAAAACGATCGATCGGTGCGCCGCACTGGCGGCAGCGGCCGCGCACCGCGAGCGCCGACAACAGCGGCACGAGATCGCGGATGCCAAGCGGCCGGCGGCACGCATCGCACTGCGACCGCCCGAGCACCGACCGCCCGGCGGGCCAGCGCAGCACCAATGTCGCGATGAAACTGCCGAGGACCAACCCGATCAGCGCGGCGAAAGCGACGCCGGCGCCAAAGGGCAAGGCGCCCGGATCGGGCACGTCAGAATTGGCCCGAGCTGGTCAGGACGAAACCGCCCGATCCCGGCTTGAACCCGAGCACCGCGAGCGCCGCCGCCATCGTCGGATCGCGATCGACATTGATCGCAAATCGGGCGCGATAGGCGCCGCTGCCGTCGAACGACAAGGTCAGCCGTTCCATTCCCGACTGGCTCGAAAGCGCGGCCTGTGCCCGCCCGCCCGCGCAAGTGAGCGGCCCGGACAGCCCGCGCGACAGGTCGAGACCTGCAATCCGCGTCCCGACCGAAAGCTGGATCCGCCCGTTCGCCTCGACACATTTACCACCTTCGTCGAAACGAACGGTCGCGCCTTCGAACCGGATGGTGTCGACCGGAATGAGACCGAAACCGCCGGCAAGCGATGTCGCACCATTGACCTCCGACATCCCGCGCGGGTTGCTGCCGTGCAGCCGCCCGGTCAGCGGACCGAGCTGTTCGTCGGCGCGCGAAAAGGCGAGTTCGGTGCGTCCGCCAAGCAACGCGAGCGGCGACAGGCTGGCCCGCACACTGCCGAGCGGCAGCGCGCCGAGCCGCGCGTCGATGAGCGCCCCCGACCAGACCGAGCCGCGAATCTCGCGCGCGGTGATGCCCGCATCGCTCGCGCCCGCCAGGCCCAGCGCGAGGCGCATCGGGAAGGTCGCGACGATCAGGATCAGCGCGAGCAGCAAGGCCGCGATCACCCAGCGCATACGCATCGTCATTGCCCGCCCTTCCTGAGTTCGGCGGTCATGCCCACCGTGCCGTCCGCGGCGGGCGTGATCGTCAGCTGATCGACGACGAAACCCTGCCCTTCGAGCGAAGCGAGCCAGTCGGTTAGTACTGGGGCCTTGGCCTTTGCGATGGCGATCGTCGCCTGCCCCTGCCCGCGCGCCTCGTTGCGGTCGAGCGTCAGCCCGATCTCGCTCGCCGATTGCGCGAGATATTGATCGATCGCGACGGCATCGACCGCCGCGGCGACCGACTTCGCCGGGCGCTGCGCGAGCAACCCCACTTTTGCCGCGACGCGGCCCTCGCGTTCGATCGCGGCGCCATGCCGCACCTCGAGATCGGCGAAGGCGGCGAAGGCCGGGCGGCCCCCCGCCCAGAGGAGCACGCCCAGCGCCAGCGCGCCCGCGATGCCGACCAGCCAGCGTTCGCGCAGCGAAAGCCCTGTCCACCAGATTTGCAATTTTTCGGTCATGGCACCGCCCGGATCGTGACATTGGCCATCTGCAGCCCGTCGCTGCCCGCCATCGGCTGCGCGGTGATGCGATAGCCGCGCGCCTGCAGCGCCAGCAGCACCTTGTTCACATCGTCGACGCGCGGCGCGGCGATCGTCGTCGTCAGCGTGCCGTCGGTGCGGTGCGACAGCGTCTTCAGCGTCACGCCCGGCGTGTCGTCCATGGCATCGTAGAGCGCCGATGCGGGCACCGAGAACGCCAGCGGCCCGCCCCCCGCCGCGGCGAGCCGCCGATCGAGTTCGGCCTCTGCGGCCGAGGCATCGGCGGCGGTCACCCCCGCCTTTTTCGCCATCGCGACAGTGGCGTCTTCGGCGCGGCCGGTGTCGCTCGCCAGGCGGATCGCATGGATGATCGGCACCGCCAAGCTGATCGCGACGAGTGCGATGAACAGGCGTTTCGCGTGCCGCAGCAGCGCCGGATCGACCGGCCATTTGCGTTTCGGTTTCCAGCCGCCGGTCAACAGGTCGAGCGGCGGCGTCGCCACCGACAGCAGCAATGCCTCGCGCATCCGGTCAGGATCGAGCGGTGCGATATCGTGCGCGCCAGCGATCAGCGGATCGAGGTCGGGATCGGATGCATAAGCCCGGTCGATGGTGCGAACAATCTGCTCGCCGCCAAGTTCGGCGGTCCACAGCGTATCGGGCTCGGGCGGCGGCACCGCCACCGCGGCGGGCACGATCGCCGCCGGGGTCAGGCCGCGCGCGCCCAGCCATTCGGTCCACGCCGTCATCGCCGCATGCGTAGTGACCGCGACGGGCACCGCCTGCCCTGCTTCGGCAGGCTGCCCGGCCACGATATGGAGCGCCGCCGCATCGCCGAGGCTGTCCTTCAGCGTGTCGATCCGCGCCGCCGCGGCGGCCTGTGCAGGGGCGGCGTCGGGATAGAACCGCCAGCGCACCGGCACGTCGGCGGCGGGCGCGAGCGCGACCAGCCGGTCGTCGTCGGCGCCCTTGTCCTGCGGCTTTTCCCAGGCATCGACCCAGCCGTCGTCCTGACCCGAATCGACGATCACGCCATCGTCGACGCGCAGCCACGCCGGGCGGATGTTTTCGTCGCCAAGCGCCGCCACGGGCGGCAACCAGAGTATCAGCACATGCGCCATCTCAGTCGCTCTCGCCCCAATCGCGGCGGACGACCGATGGCGGCGCTGCGCCGGCCGCCGGGGCCCCGCCATAAGCATCGATGAGCGACACCGAAGTCAAATATCCGTCCCCCATTGTCACATTCGTCGTCAGCGTCAGCCAGCGGCTCGTCATCCCCGCCTGTTCGGCGGCATCCCCCGGATCGACCCCGGCCAGCGGGCCGGACTTCCAGAATCGGACGCTGCTGCCATAGCCGTCGGCGGGCCGCGCCGCCAGCGCAGCGCGCGCATTCGCGATGCCGATTTCGCCAGGCCGCAACATTGCGATCAGCGGTGCCTGTTCGGGGGTGAGCGTGTTGACGTTGAGCCGGATCGGATCGGCGACCGGCAGCACGCAGATCCAGGATTTGAGCCGCGCGTAGATTTTTGGCGTCACCCCGCGCACCGCCCGCAGTTCGCTGATATCGGCCATCTTGCGGTTCGCCGGCAGATAGGAGGTCTGCATCGAACGATAGACGCCATCCTCGGCCCCCTCCGGGCCATCATTGCTGTCGCTGTCGATCCAGTCGGCACTCGCGCCGGCGATCGCCTTGGCTTCGCCCGCATTGACCCCCAGCAAGGTCATCAATTCGGCGAACTGCGCGATCGCGCCCGCGCGCTGGCTGAGCCGCCCCGGCGCGGCTTCGGTGACAAGCGCGTTGAGGTTGAAGCAATTATTCGCATCGGCAAGCCGGGCACGCGCTTCGCCGCCGGGCAATGGCAGGGCGAATTCGCGGCCGAGCCAGCCGCCCGCAAGCGTCAGCCGCGAGGTGTCGCGCCCGACCAGATCGGCAACGCGGCCGAGCGCGATCTGTTCGGCGGCAAAGCTGTAGGCGCGGCCCTGATCGACCGTCGCCGCGCTGCCCGCGATCCGCGTCGCGAGGGTCAGCCGGTCGAGCGCGGTCGCCGCGATCACCGTCATTACGGCAACAAGCAGCAACACGCTGAGCAGCGCGGCGCCGCGTTCGTCTTTCGACCGCCGGATCATGACGGCGGCGCCCGCGGTGGCGGCGGGGGCGGCAAGGTCGGCGCGGTGAGAAACAGCATCGTCAGCGGCTCGCGGGCACGGCGGGTCAGCCGCACCTCGACCGCGCGCGGCAGGCGATCGCCGGGGTCGGACGTCCAGCCATCGCTCCAATTCCCTTTCTCGTCGCGGTAGCGCACCGCGACGGCATCGACTTCGCCGATGAGCCGGTCGCCGTCGCTGAGCGCGGTGCCGTCGAGCATCGGCTGCGTCGCGCGCCGCCACTCGCCACCGGTGAAGGCATAGCCGACCCGTTCGACATCGGGACGCGGGCTGCCGTCGAGCGCGCTCGCGCCGCCGTGGACAAAGGCAAAACCGGAGGAGGAGCCGATGAACGCCGGCACCGGCTCGCCCGCCTGTCCGCGCGTCGGGCGCTGCACCGCCTGCGCGAGGTCGTTTGCCATCACCGCGCGCACCCGATTGATCCCGCTCATCGCCTTGAGCCGCGCCTGCACGGCATCCTGCGTGTCGATGCTGCTGCGGAGCAGGCCGACTCCCATCGCCGCTATGATCGCGAAGATCGACAGCGCGACGAGCATTTCGACGAGCGTGAAGCCGCGATCATCGCGAGATGGTCGCGCCCCCGCGCAGGCGGGGGCCCAGAGCGAATGAACGCCGGGCAGGTATGTAAGGCTCTGGATCCCCGCCTTCGCGGGGATACGGAACAGGGCGCAGACCAATTTTTTCATCGCGATGGCCTGATAATCGTCAGCACCGCCTGCCCGCGTCCCGCCTCGGGCCGGACGGTCAGGTCGATGCGCAGCAGGCTGTCGTCGGCGGTCTTCGCGACGCGCTGTTCGATACGCCAGTTGCGGCCGGCGTTGGCGACGCCACTCGTGCTGTTGCCGATCGTTGGCGGGGCGGTATCGCTCCACAGCTCCACCGCGCGATTCTGCGCGACGATGCCCGCCAACGTGCTTTCATCGAGGTCCCCCGCCGTCCGCACGGCGAAAGCGTCGAGGCGCACGAGCGTCAGCGCGGCGATGCTGATGATGCTGAGCGCGACGAGCATTTCAAGCAGGGTGAAGCCCGCTTCGCCACTGCGAGAAAGGGGGGCCGCATCATTGCCCACGGCTGACCTCCCCCGTCGCCGAAACGCGGACGATCTCGCGTGCGTCGCCACCGGACAGCACGACCGCCTGCGGGGTCGGGCTGGTGCCGACGCGATCAAAGACGATACGCGCGGCCCCCTGGCCGTCACCGGCGACGAAGCGGATACCGCCCGGCCAACTTCGCCGTTCGAAGGCGCGGCCGGGCAACGACTGCCACGCCCCCTCGATCCGCCGTTCGAAACCATAGCCCGACGGCGCGAAACTGACCGCCACCCCACGCCCTTCGATCACCGCAACATCGCGCGCGGCGGCGAGGCGCGCGGCAAGGCGGTCCGCCTCGCTGCGCACGGTGCGTTCTTCGCCGGGAATCGTCAGCACGACCGCAGCCGCCGCGAGCGCCATGATGGCCATCACGACCATCAGTTCGACCAGCGTGAAGCCGCGTTCGCCGGAGCGACGTTCAGCCTTCTCCGCGAATGTCGGCATTGTCGTCGGTTCCGCCGGGCGCTCCATCCGCACCGAGCGACCAGACGTCGAACGCCTTTCCGTTCGGCCCCGGCGCCTGGTAATTATAGGGACGGCCCCACGGATCGGCCGGGAGTTTCTTGATATAGCCGCCGCGGCGATAACGTTCGGGCTGCGCGAGCGCAGGCGGCGGCGTGGTCAGCGCATTCAAGCCGTCGCCCGATGCCGGATAGGTCAGATTGTCGAGGCGATATTGTTCGAGCGCGGTTTCGAGCGTTGCGATGTCGGCCTTTGCCTTGGTGACCATCGCGCGGTCCTGGCTCGGCAGCACGTTGATCATCACCACCGTCGCGAGCAGCCCGATGATGAAGATCACGACCATCAGTTCGGTGAGCGTGAAGCCGCGCTCGTCGCGCTTGCGGCGGCGGACGGCGGGCGCACGCCCCTGATTGGAAAAGGAGGTATCGAGCATCAGGCGAAGGAAAAGCTGCATGAGCGACATATTATAGACCTGCGAGGTTCTGCAACTGGAGGATCGGAAGCAGGATGGCGAGAATGATGAGCGCGACGCAAGACCCCATAAGGACAATTATGACAGGTTCGAGAAGCGCCATCGAGGCGGCGGTAAAACGGTCGAACTCGCGTTCGAGATAGTCGGCGGCGCGTTCGAGCATCTGTTCGAGCCGCCCGGCGCTTTCGCCGCTCGCGGTCATGTAAACGAGCAGCGGCGGAAAGACTCCGGCATCGCGAAGCGCCGCCGAAAGGCTGCCGCCGGCGCGGACCTGATCGACGATATTCGCGGTCGCGCCGGCCAGCGCGGCGTTGCGGATCGTCGGCACGGTCAGGCGCAGCCCCTCGACAAGCGGCAGCCGGCTCGACACCATCGTCGAGAGCGTGCGCGCGAAACGCGCGGCATAAAGATCGCGGAGCAGGCGGCCGAAAAGCGGCAGGCGAAGCAGGCGGCCATCGACGCGCGCCTTGAAGCCGGGGCGGCGCATCGCGGTGACCCAGCCGAAGGTCGCGGCCGCGAGCAGCAGCAGGACGAGCCACCACCAGCTTGCGGCGAAACCCGAGATCGCAATCACCGCGCGGGTCAGGAAGGGCAATTGCTGGCCGACATCGGTGAATTGTTCGACGACGCGCGGAACGACGAAGATCATCAGCGCCGCGACGACCCCGATCGCGACGACGGCGAGGACGATCGGATAGGCGAGCGCCGCGATCAGCTTGCCGCGCACTTCGGCCTGGCGTTCGAGCAGGTCGGCGAGGCGCGCGAGGATCGTCGTCAGGCTGCCGGTGGTTTCGCCCGCCGCGACCATCGCACGGTAAAGCGGCGGGAAGCTGCCCGGCTGGCGCGCCATCGCATCGGCGAGGCGGCGGCCCTCGAGCAGCCCGGCGTGGACGTCGGCGATCACCGCGCGCGCGCTTTCGGCCTCGCTCTGGCGCGTCAGCGTGCGCAAGGCTTCCTCGAGCGGCGCGACTTCGGCGAGGGTGGCGAGTTGGCGCGTGAAGAGTGCAAGTTCCTTGCTTGAGAGCTTTGCGCGGCGAAAGGCAAGCAGCGAGCGCGACGCGGGGCGCGCGCCGGCGCTTTCCACCGCGACGATATGGAATTTGCGCGCGGTCAGGCTGGCGCGCGCGGCATCGTCGTTTGCCGCAGTCAACCGTCCCTTCCGCTCGCGCCCCTGCGGGTCGATCGCCACATAGCGATAATCAGGCATCGACATCCTCGCGCCGCGCGACGCGGATCGCCTCCTCGGCCGTCGTCAGTCCCTTGGCAACCATCGCGCGCGCCGCCGACGCGAGCGTCGGCGCCTTCAGGAATGCGTGCTTGGCGATCATCGCTTCGTCGCCGCCGGCATAGATGTAGCGGCGCACCGTTTCGTCGACCTTGATTGCCTCGAATACCCCGATGCGGCCCTTATAGCCGGTCTGGCCGCACTGGTCGCAGCCCTTGGGGCGCCAGATGACGGTGCCGATGTCGAGCCCGAGCATCGCGGCGACGCTGTTGTCGGCCTGCACCGGTTCGCGGCAATGGTCGCAAAGCTTGCGGACGAGCCGCTGCGCGATCACCGCGCGCAAGGTCGAGGCGAGCAGGAAAGGTTCGACTTTCAGATCCTTGAGGCGCGTGATCGCGCCGACCGCGTCGTTGGTGTGGACGGTCGACAGGACAAGATGGCCGGTGAGCGAGGCCTGTACCGCGATATCGGCGGTCTCGCGGTCGCGGATTTCGCCGACCATGACGACGTCGGGATCCTGGCGCAGGATCGCGCGCAGCCCCGCGGCGAAATCGAGCCCGACCTTGGCGTTGACCTGCGTCTGGCCGACGCCGTCGACGGCATATTCGACCGGATCTTCGACGGTCAGGATGTTGCGCTGGCCGTCGTTGAGCTGCTTCAAGGCGGCGTAGAGCGAGGTCGTCTTGCCCGAACCCGTCGGCCCGGTGACGAGGATGATGCCATTGGGTTCGGCGAGCGCCTCGCGCAAGATCTGGTCGGCGGCGCCGGTCAGGCCAAGGACGTCAAAGTCGATCCCCGCGCTGTCCTTGTCGAGGATACGCATCACCACGCGTTCACCCGCGCGGCTGGGCAAGGTCGAGACACGGACGTCGACCGCCTTGCCCGCCAGCGTCAGCCCGATACGCCCGTCCTGCGGGATACGGCGCTCGGCGATGTCGAGCCGCGCCATCACCTTGATGCGGCTGACGACGACGGGGGCGACGTGCGGCGGCATGCGCAGATGTTCGCGCAAGACGCCATCGGTGCGCATCCGCACGACAAGCCCGCTTTCATAGGGTTCGATATGGATGTCGCTGACCCCCTGCCGCACCGCCTCCGCGATGATCGCGTTGATCAGGCGGATCGCGGGCGCGTCGTCGGCGCTGTCGAGCAGATCCTCGGCGCTCGGCAGGCTGAAATCGAGATCGCCGCCGTCGAGCGAACCCGCCATCGCCGCCGCCGAGGCATCGACGGCATAATGGTCCGACAGCAGCCGGTCGAAGTCGGCGACGCTGGCGGTCGCAACGCGCAGCGGCTGCGCCAGATAGCGCTTCACTTCGATCAGGACCGCGGGATCGCTGCCCTCGCGCAGCGTCGCGAGCCACGCGCCGTTTTCGCCCGGCGCGATGACGACGCCATGCGTCCGCGCGAAGCCATAGGGGATGTCGACCGGCGCCGGCGGGGCGGCGATCGGTTCGGGATCGGTCACGGATAGTCTCTGGCCGGCGGTGCCGGCGCGTTCGAGATCGAGGGCGGCACCTCGGTCGGCGTGACGCTGCCGTCGGGGCCGCGCAGCGCGGGCAGGTCGACGGGGCCGACGGTGACATCGCTCGCCGCGGGCGGTGCCGGCGGCGTCGTGCCCATATAATCGCGCACGAGCGTGTCGATCGCGGGTTCCTCGTCAGGGTTCCGGTTAAGCTGGAACTGGCGGATATAGCCGTAGCGGCGCGCGGTCAGCGCGGCATTATCCTCGCGATTGCGCAGGATCGTCGGGCGGATGAAGACCATCAAATTGGTCTTCGTCCGGCTGCGGCTGCGCGATTTGAAAAGCTCGCCGAGCAAGGGAATATCGCTGAGCAGCGGGATCCGCTCGATCGTCTTGCGCTCGTCGTCGTTGAGCAGGCCGCCGATCGCGAGGATTTCGCCGTCATCGACGGTCAGCACGGTTTCGAACGAACGCTTGTTGAGGATGAGGTCGCTGTTGCGCGACGACACCGGTCCGGCGACGCTCGACACTTCCTGGCGGAGGAACAGCTTCACCTCACCCGCGCCATTGACCTGCGGCGTGACCTCCAGCTTGATGCCGACCTCTTCGCGCTGAACGGTGCGGAAGGCGTTGTCGAAATTGTCGCTGAGCGCCTCGCCCGTCGTGATCGGCACTTCCTGTCCGACAAGGAACTTTGCCGCCTGATTGTCGAGCGTCACGATATGCGGGGTCGCGAGCAGGTTCGATGTGGTGTCCGATTTGACCGCGTTGATGATCGCGCCGAAGATCGTGTTCTTGCCGATGTCACCCGCGAAACCCGCAAAGCCGCCGGTTGCGGTCAGCAGCGACGCCGCTGCCGCCTCCTGCAGACTGCTGCCGAGCGAACTGTTCGTCTGGGTCACCGTCGTCGTACCATTGACCGTCGTCGTCTGCTGCGACAGCTGGTTCGCCGCGTAAGCGCCGCCCAGCGTGAAGATATTGGGCTGCGCATTGCTGTAGTTCGTCGCGACGAACGGGATATTCTTGCCGCCAAGCAGGAACTGGACGCCGAGCCGCTTCGCCGCATCGTCGCCGATCTCGACGACGATCGCCTCGACCAGCACCTGTTCGCGGCGGCTGTCGAGCTGGCGGATCAATTCGCCCAGCATACGCTGCACTTCGCTGTTCGCGGCGACGATGATCGCATTGGCGCCCTCGTAGCGGGTGACAATCGCCGGACCGCGGGTCGCGATACTGCCACCGCTGCCACTGACCGATGCCGATGCGGTCGGCGCCGCCGCCGTGGGAACGGCCGAACCGCTCGACGACGACGAAGAGGATGATGACGACGAAGAGGACGCGGGGGGCAGCCCCGCCTTTTGCGCCGGATCGCTGCCGCCGCCGACGAGCTGCTGGATCGTCGGCAACAGCGTTTCGGCATTGGCATGTTCGAGCCAATAGACGCGGAGTTCGGTGCCGCCGGCCGCTTTCGCGTCGAGATCATTCGCCATCTGGACGAAGCGCGCGACCATCGCCTGGTCTCCACGCAGCGCGATCGCGTTGCTGCTGTCGATGGGCACGATCGCAACAGGGGATTGCGCGCCCTCGCCCGCCGCGGGCACCAGCGCTTGCAGGGCCGCGGCAATTTCGCGCGCGCCGGCGTTTTTCAGCGTCACGATCTGGCTGGTCGAACTGTCGCGGTCGATGCTGCTGGCGAGCGCGCGGATGCGGCGAATATTGTCGGCGAAGTCGGCGACGACCAGGCTGTTGGCGTTGCGGTTCGCGGTGAGCGAGCCCTGCGCGCTGACCAGCGGGCGCAGCGTTTCGACCGCCGACACCGCGTCGATGTGGCGCAGGCGGATGATTTCGGTGACGAACTGGTTCTGCGCCGCGCCGCCGCTGCCGATGCGGCCGGGCTGCGCCGCAGCGCCGTCGATCGGCTGCACCCGGTAGCTGCCGTTCGGACCCGGCACCGCGACGAGGCCGTTGGAGCGCAGGGTCGAGAGGAAAATCTCGAAATATTCGCTGCGCGACAGCGGACGGTCGGTCACCACCGACACCTTGCCGTTCACGCGTCCGTCGATGACGAACGTCCGCCCGGTGATTCGCGCCGCATCCTGGATGAAGGCGCGAATGTCGGCATCGCGGACGTTCAGCGTATATTGGGCATGCGCCGGCGTCGCGGAAATCAGGGCAGCGGCAAGCATCAGGGACAATTTAAGACGCATAAGACCTATTGCTTCGAGAGGAAGATGGCGACGGGAACGACGCTGGCACCACGCTCGACTTCGAGCGCGATGCGCGCGCCGGGCGTGAACTGGCCGGCAAGCGAGGCGGCGTCGCCCGCGGAGCCGATCGGACGTCCGCCCACCGAACGGATGACATCGCCGGGACGCAACCCCGCGGCGCGGAAGACGGCCCCGTCGCCCTGCGGCTGGACCGCGAGGCCGGTAACCTTGCCGTTTTCGGTCCGCGGCGCGAAACCGACACCCGACTTGAGCGCCGCGGGCGTCATCTCGCCGCTGGCGGACACACCCGGCGGGGCCGACGCCGGCCCGGTTTCGGGGGTCGGCGCGGCAATCGGTGCGGCGGGATTGGCGACCGGCGCCGCGCCGCTCTGGTCGAGGAACAAGCTCTCGCGAGCGCCCCCGCGATCGAGCAGCACATGGTCGAAGGCGACGCCGGCGAGCTTGACGCCCGGTACAATCTCGTCGCCGACGGCATAGCTGTTCTGCACCCCGTCCTCACCGGCGATGATCGCCGAGCCACTGCCTGTCGCTTCGTTGATATTGACCCCGAACAGGCTGAGACCGAGCGCGGTGACCGTCGCGCTCGCCGGTCCTTGCGGCGCGGTGCGAAAATAGGGGTCGAAGCTGGCGAACAAGGCGCGGCGTTCGGCGGGCGATGCGATGACCGCCGCCTGCGGTTGCCACGCGCCGAGCGGCGACAGCGGCACGATCAGGACCCAGAGCAGGCGAACGCACTGCCAGATCAACAGCGCGCCGAGGATGGCGATGAGCAGCAGCGGCCAGATACCCTGCGGGCCGCGCTTGCCAGCCCGCAGCCAGACGGGAAGACCGCGCGGCAGCCGAACGGCCGATCCGGACATCAGCGTCGCCATGAAATCGTCCCTGTCCCCCAACTGAAGTGGCCGCTCGCGAATCGCCTAGAGGCGATTGATGACAATCAGTTGACGGGAAGATTACAGTTTTTTGTCAGCCGGGCGAGTCCGGTGCGACCGGGCCCGCCCTGCCTGATCAGAATTTGATCGATGCGCTGAGCGCAAAGACGCGGCCGAGATCATAGCCGTTCACATTGATGCGATTGCCGCCGATCTGTTGATATTCGACATGGCCGCGACCGGTCAGATTGCGCGCCTCGAACTTCAGTTCGACATCCTGCTTGAAGAGCTTGAAACCCTGCCGCGCAACGAAGTCGATCCGCAGCCCAGGCGCTTCGATGATGTCGGGTTGTTCGGTATTGCTCAGGCCGCGGCTGATCGAACGCTTGCTGGCGTAAGTGATCAGCAGCGTCTGTTGCGACAGATTGTCGGTATCCTCCAGTCCGATCTGGATATTCGCCAGATGCTTCGACTGGCCGGTCAGCGGGTCGCCATCGGTGAAATAGTCGGTCGCCTGGGTCGACGACGAGGCAAAGACGAATGTCTTGTCGTCGACGCCGACATGAATTTTCGACGTCGTATAGGTATAGTTTCCGACCAAGACGAGCCGCCGGCTGCTCCAGAGACCGCCCCAACCGGAAAGGTCGAAATATTTCTGAAGCTCTACCTCGCCGCCGTAAAGATCGGCCTCGGGCGCGTTGGCGAAGCTGGTCGTGAATTCGGCACCGCTGACGAAGGTTTCGATGGGATTCTTGATCCGCTTGTAGAAGCCGGCAACCGAAACCCGCTGGTCGCGGTCGAAATACCATTCGTATCGCGCTTCGGCATTCGTCAACTGGCTGTCGACGAGCAGCGGGTTACCGAAATATTGGCGGTTGCTGTCGGGATCGAAGTAGAATTGGTACAGAAGCTCGCGAAACTGCGGCCGCGCGATTGTCTTCGACGCGTTCAGGCGGATTTGCATATCGGGGCGAAATTGCCAGGTCAGCGTCGCCGCCGGCAACCAGTAATCGCGATCGAGGTTGGTGGACGCGGTCGATGCGCCCGGGGTGTTGAACACCTGGATCGGGGTGACGACCTGTTTCGCCGTCTCGTAGCGGACACCGGCATCGAGCTGAAAATCGCCGAGTTGCAGGTCGATTTTTCCATAGGCGCCATGATTGCGCAGCGTTGCGCGGAATGCAGGATTGCCTTCGTTGGTTTCGACCAATGCGATGTTGTAATAATCGATGATCGCATCGCCCAGCAGCAAGTCGGGGCGCAGCATGCCAACGCCGGCCGGAAAATCGGACGGCGCCTGAAACTGAAAATCCCGCCGCGAGCTGGTGCGGTTGGTGTCCGAATAGGCATAGCCGACGGTCGCCCGCAATTCGGACGCGAACCGATAAGAAATATCGACCCCGCCCGACCAAAGATCCTCGTTGAGGTCCGAATAGCTGACCGTGGCGTTGCCGCCATTGCCGTTGTTCAGGCGGTTGACGAAATAGGCGCCATAGGGGTCCGCATCGACGTTGGTGCGCACATATTCATACGACAGCTCTTCGGGTGCTTCGCGCTGCGAATTGGCATAACCACCGCGCAGATCAATGCTGAGATCGGACATCGGCTTTAGTTCGGCAACCAGCTGAGTATCGATCAGCTGGCGCTCATACCAGGCCGTGTCCTGCTGCATGAAGTCGGTAACGTCGTTGCCGTGACGCTTGCCGATGCCAAGCCGCGCATGCTTGATCGTGTCGCGAATATAGAGGTTGGTCCAGCGCAGCTTGTTGTCGCCGAATTCCAGCCCGAGGCCAAGCAGGCCGTTCACGACAATGCGATTGTCGGTGGTCACCCGTTCGAAATCCGATTCGAGGTCCGACAGGTCGCTTTGCAACGACGACTGGTTGATCGCTTCACGCGTCGTCGTCTTGTTGCTGTAGCCCGCCGCAGCGATGACGCCGAGGACCGCCGAGCCAATGTCGAACGATTTGCCGGCGGTCAGATTGGCGGAGAAATTCGGCTGGCTATGCTTGTCACTTTGCAGGATCGAATTGCGACCGTTGACGATCTGCTGCGAAATCGGGGTCGTATCGACATTGCCCGAGCTGATCCGCTCGCCGCTCTTTAAAAAGGCCGCCAGTGCTGGCGGGAGGTCGCGCTGACCATTGTCGAAGCCGGTCCAGTCGCTCTTGCTGCCATAATAGGTATAGCCAAGCTGATTGGTCGTTTCGGTATCGAAGCCGATCCCGCCACCGACCGAGATAAAGGCTTCGTCGGGGGTTGCCTTGGTCGTCAGGTTAATGACGCCGCCGCCGAACTCGCCCGGGAAGTTTACCGAATAGCTTTTCTGCACCAGCGACGAGGCGATGACGCCACTTGGAAAAATGTCCAGCGGAACGACGCGCTTCAGCGGCTCGGGGCTCGGCAAGGGGGACCCGTTAAGCAAGGCGAGTGAATAGCGGTCGCCAAGACCGCGGACATAGACAAAGCCATTGCCGACGACGCTGAGGCCGGTCACGCGGCCGAGTGCGCCGGCGATATTGCCTTCACCGGTGCGGGCGATTTCTTCGGTCGAAAGGACCGAGACGACGGCAGCCGAGGAACGGGCGACGTTGGCGCTGCGGCGGCCGGTAACGACGATTTCGCCGCCGGGAATGGAAACTTCGGGAGCCTGCTCCTCGACCTGGTCGTCCGGCGTGTCGGCGGCCGTGACATCGTCCGCCGGCGCGGCAGCGGCCGGCGGCGCATCTTGGGCATGGGCCAGCGCCGGCGATGCCAGCGCTGTGGTGACGAGCATCCAGGATGCGAGCCGCGACCTATTCATCTTGAAGTCCCCCTGGGGCAGAAATCTTGTAAAGAAAGGGGGGCCGTCATCGACCGCCCCCCTTTGTCAGTTCAGGCGGTCGCTCAGGTCGTCGGCAGCGAGGTGCATGCCGAACCCGAACCGAAGTTCGCGATCGAACTGTCGCACGTCCAACCCTTGTACCAGGTGTCGCTGCTGTTCTGTACCGCACCGATCCAGGCCGTCTTGGTGAAGAAGGACGAGCCGGGGGCGGTGGTCGAGTCGAACGGCGTAACGCCATTTTCGCCCGCGCCATTGATGAACAGACCGGTCAGCGTCGAGGTGAAGGCATCATTGTTGCCGTTGGTGCCGGTGGCAAAGATCGACGCGACCTGTGCGGCGGTATAGGCGCCGGTGCCGATATATTTGGCGGCATTGCACGACATGACGACCGCGCGCGCCTTCAGCGTCGCCGGGGTGGCACCCGAGCCGTTCAGCCGGATACATTCGTTGTTCGGCGTAGCAAAAACGCCATTGAGCAGCGACAGATCCGAGTTTCCGCGCACCAGGATCGACGCCTGGTCGTTGGATTCGTTGTTGCTGCTGACCGAACCCTGGACGGCGGTGAAATTGGCGATCGTCGTCTTGTGGCGCGGCAGATTGTCTTCAAAGCCGTTACTGTCGACTTCCATCAACGCGTCACCGCTGCCCGGACGCTGCAACAGCAGGACAAACTGGAACTGTCCCTGCAGGCCGGTATCGATGTCGAGGCTGTCGTCATCGGCGCCCGTGGCGATATAATGTTTGAAGTTCACCGCGCCGCCGAAGAATTCCGCGCCATCGTCCGAGCTGTTGTGGCTCTGGACATAATCGAAGGTCGTGCCGGTTCCCATGCCCTCGGCAGTCAGCGCCTGAAGTTCCTTGTCGGCACCCAGAACATATCCCGAGTAGCGAATCTGGGTGTAGGTCACCGATCCGCCGTTATAGCCGTTGTCGTTGCCGCCGAACAAAGCCGGATCGGCCGAGCCTTCGGTCTTGCGTTCGCAGGTGTTGGTGCCCGTCGCGCTCTTGTTCGCCGTGCTGCCCGTGTCGCAGTCGGTGACGATACCGCGGCCCATCATCACGACGCCGCCCCACTGGCCCTGCGAATTGTCGGTGTTGATCCCGACCACATTGTCGCGGCTGGTAAAGATGATCGGCGAGGTCGCGGTGCCGTTCGAAATCAGCTTGTTGCCGCGATTGACCGCGAGCCACGACACGCCGGTGTTGCCGTAGAGGATCACGCCGGGTTCGATGGTCAGGGTCACATTGGTGTCGGCGGTCAGCGTGCGGCCGGCGCAGCTGGCGGTCGAGGTGACAAATCCGCCCGCGCCCGGCGCGCTGAAGCCGCCGTCGCAGCCGACGTCGACGCGGCCCGGCAGCTGATACAGCAGGCCGGCGATCTTGGGCAGCGTGGTGCTGCGGTCGATATTCTTGGGGAGGACGCAGACGCGATATTCGCCCGTCGGGCCGCTGATCGTGCCATCGTCGAGAAGCTGGGTCGTGGCGCCGATCGTCGGGCAACCGCCGGCCGGGGTCACCGAAGGCGGGGTGGGGGTCGGCGTCGGCGTCGGCGTCGGGGTCGGGGTCGGCGTCGGGTTGATGATCACATTGCCGCCGGTGCCCGGCGAAGCGATGTCATCGGCGCCGCAACCGGCCAAAACAGTACAGGCCACGCCGCTGAGCATGACCAAACGAATGCGTGCGAAAGCCGCCATGAAAATCTCCGTTCCCGGTGCGCGCGTCCCGCGCCCCTGCTGAAAAATCACCGGCCAACGAAAAAGGATATGCGCTCGCCCCCGGTGACGCCGCCACTAGGATGATTCGATGACGGTCTGACGCCAGAGCGATGACAATATGGTGACGGTTAGGAGTCGGTTTGATGACAATGGCGGCGCGTGTGGCAACGTGCGGGACGCCGCGCCTTCGCACCCGCAAAAAATAAATGCTGCGAAGCTCGCTTGCATCCCCTGAAAAGCTTTGCTAGGCGCCCGCTCCTACCCGGTGCCGACCCGTTCGGCCCCATCATGATGTGCGGTCGTGGCGGAACTGGTAGACGCGCAACGTTGAGGTCGTTGTGGCCGAAAGGCCGTGGAAGTTCGAGTCTTCTCGACCGCACCATCATCGCCAGTTTATGGCTTATTTTCAATTTATTAGCCTGAAAAGGCGGACTGTTGGCCCACCTTGTTCTTGGGACTGGCAGATGTGCCGCTTACGCTCCGGGACTCACATCCTTCAAATTCCCGTCCTTGCTCGCGGCTGACGATCTGCGGCGCGTCCTTCGATGGAGCAGCGCTGGGATGTCGCCTGGTGTCTCGATCAGGATATCTGCAACGATTGCCGGCTCAAGCGTCAGGCTGACGGCAAGGTAAGGCTCGCCCGCCGCCGCCGAATGCACCGAGCTCACCGCCGGACACCGAAATGCAGGAGCGGCCAATCAATAATATTCCTCGAGAACCAATTCCAGATCGTCTTTGGCGAGCATCGAGAGCGCGTAGCGTGTCCCTGGCGGCCGCTTGCCGAGATTGCGATGGATCAGGGTACCGGCCGCACCGACCCGCTCGTCGTTAATTGCAATAATATTGTCTCCCTCGCAAAGACCGGCCCTTGCCGCCGGGCTGTGCTTCGCGACGTGGATAACTTGCAGGTGATCGCCCGCGTGAAGCACGCTCAACCCCGATGCGTCTCGCACGAATGGCCGGTTCGATCCGCTTGCGCGAACCAACTGCATCCGGGAACGCCCGAAAGCCAGGCGGCAATGAAAGCGCATGAGAAGTGGAAGGCCCATGATCATCGGCGCGGCGAAACGCCACAAGGGTGGAACTGCAAAGGGAACGTCATGGAGAATGACATCGCCCACTCGCAGGCTTTCCAGACGGCCGAGCTGGCTGACAGCGACTCCTTCAACGCCGAGGCTTGCGCTGGAACCCCGCCTCATGCCGCTGAACAGATCATTTTCCTTGGCATATTCGGCGCTGATGTAGAGCGGGGTTGAGCAGCCCAGATCGACGATCGCGGCCGCCTCCAGCCCGGGTTTGGGTTTGATGGTGGTGCAGAAAAGCCCGTCGGCCTTCTGCACCACCGGCAGCCAGTTATTTATGTTGTCGCTGCCATTGGTCCAAAACCGGAGCGCCCCCCGGTCGGGATCGATCTCGACCATATTTCCCGCAAAAAACTCGTGCCCGAGCACCAGATCGATCGGAATTCGCGCGGCGCGCGCCATCGGCGCGAGATCGAGTATCAAGGCCGACGTCGTGAGCAGGTGCCGGGCGCCAGCTTCGATGTGCAATGGTCCGGTCGCCCTGGTTACAGTCTCGCGCGTCAGCGCCGTAACGCGATGATCGCGCACGCCATGCAGTCGATGGCGAGCCGCAAAACCGGCGTCGACCGCGGAGCGCGTGGCCCCGCTGTCAACAACCGCTCTCGTTTCAATGCCGCGGACCTTAACCGGGAGAGTCAGCAGCGAATCCTCGCCGTTCCCACAGGAGACCCACCTCCCCGGAGCTTCCGCGCCCGCTCGCTCCGCAATGGCACCCGCTGGCAAGGCGCCGATCACGCCACGGCTGCCAGTCGTTCGAGCCTTCCCGTCGCACCCTGGAGTTCGACAACAAGGCCCGAGCTCCGCCTCCGTTTGATCCACTCCTCGAGCATCTCGGCGCAGGTGTGATCGATGTGCTTCAGCCGTTCGACATTAAGCCGCAATCGTCCCGCCGCCGGGAGGTCATCGAGGAGAGCGGTGAGCTTGGGCAGGGCCACAAAGGTCGCGGTCCCGTCGAGCATGATCTCGCGCGTCTCACCCTCTTGCCGCTGATCGGTGCGCAGCCGGAGCCTCCGGATGTGCGGCGCGAGTTCGAGCAGCGACAGCGCCAGGCCCACCAGCACACCGGTCAGCAGATCGGTCGTGACGACCATCAGGAATGTCCCCGCCCAGATCAGCGCAGGAAGCGGGCCATAGCGGTTGAACAGATGCTTTACATGGTCGAGACTGACGAGCTTGACGCCGGTGACGACGAGCACGCCCGCAAGCGCTGCCATGGGGATTTCGCGCAGGAGCCACGGCAGCAGCGCGACGAACCCGAGGATCCACACCCCGTGCAGAATCGCCGAAAGCCGCGTGACGCCGCCAGCCTGTACATTGGCCGAGCTGCGCACGATCACGCCTGTCATGGGAAGCGCGCCCGCAACCCCGCAGAGCAGATTGCCGACCCCCTGCGCGCGCAGTTCCTTATTATAGTTCGTGCGCACGCCGTCGTGCATCCGGTCCACGGCCGCTGCCGAAAGCAAGGTTTCGGCGCTCGCGATAAATGCGATTGCGATCGCGGTTGCGATCAGGGCAGGCTCCGCAAAACGCTGGAATATCCCTGCATCGGGTAACGCGATAGCCCCGACAATCGATTGCGGAACATCGACGCGGATGACGTCGAGCCCGAAGCCATAGGCAACGAGGGTCGCGGCCAGCACGCCAATGAGCGCGCCGGGCACGAGGCGCGCGCTTTGCGGACGCCAACGCTCCCAGCCAAGCATCGCTGCAATCGTCAACACGCCGACAGCGAAAGCGGCGAGCGCTCCGCCGCCCGGCGTCAGGCCAAGGATGCGGCCAGGCATTGCCACGAGGTTATCGATCCCGCCGGGGAGCGGCTTGGCGTCGAACAGCACGTGGAACTGGCCGAGCACGATCAGCAAGCCGATTCCCGCGAGCATGCCGTGAACGACGGCGGGTGAAATTGCCCGGAACCAGCCCCCGAGCCGGAAAACGCCGGCCGCAATCTGGATGAGCCCGGCGAGGACGAGGATCGGACCCAGCGCCGAAAGCCCCTGATCGCGCACGATTTCAAAGACGATAACGGCAAGCCCCGCTGCCGGCCCGCTGACCTGCAGCGGAGACCCGGCAAGCGCACCGACGACGATACCGCCGATGATTCCGGTAATCAGTCCCTTTTCGGGCGGCACCCCCGAGGCGATCGCGATTCCCATGCATAATGGCATCGCAACCAGAAAGACGACGATCGACGCGGTGAAATCGCGAGAGAAGGTCTTGCCGAGAGATGGCATGGCGATGTTCATCCCACCGCTTCCGCGAAATCGGCGGCGCGCCGCGAGGCATGCGGCAGCGCGACAGGCAGCGGAGCATCTTCGCGCAGCGGCACGAAGCGGCCGGTCGCTCCGTCCAGGCCGAGTATGCAGCCTGCGTGGATGTCGACGAACCAGCCGTGGAGCGCGATTTCCCCGCGTGCGAGGCCCGCTGCCACCGCGGGATGGGTGCGCAGATGGGCAAGCTGAATGACCACATTTTCGAGCGAGACCGCACGGATCCGCTGGATGTCATCCATTGCCGGATAGCTGTCGGTCACCACCTTGTGCGCGGCGTGCGAATGACGCAGCCATGCCGCGACATTCGGCATGCCGGTCAGGTCCTGATTGACGGCCAGTGCCTTCATCGCGCCGCAATCCGAATGCCCGCAGACGATGATGTCCCGAACGCCAAGCGCGGCGACCGCATATTCGACGGTTGAAGAGACGCCACCATTTTGCGTCGCGAAGGGAGGCACGATATTGCCAGCGTTGCGGCATACAAACAGATCACCAGGCTCGGCCTGCATGATGTGCTCCGGGACGATGCGCGAATCCGCGCAGGATATCATCAGTGCCTTCGGGCTCTGTCCGTCGCTGGCAAGGCGTCCATAGAGCGTGCTTTGATTGGGGAAAGTCTGCTTTTCGAAGGAAAAGACGCGACCGATCAGCTCGTTCACCGGGTAACTCCTTGATTGGCGCCGAAGGGAGAGGCGGCGCGAAGCAGGAGGTAGGCCCCGAACTTTGCTGCGATGCAGCACTTATGTAAGCAAATGTTTCCCGTTGTAAGAAAGTGTTGCTGACGGGCTTAGAGCCTGATGACATGACGTTGAGCCACCGTGATTGCCCCCGGAAGTTCGCCGGCAAGAAGCGTCTCGCCGGCCGAGCCGGTGGCCCGGTCCAGAGACGCGCCGCCGCCCGGCGGGCTTCCGGGGGCAACCCCTGCGGGGCGGGCCGATTTTGGCCGATTGCCACGTTGCTCGTCGCGCACGATGTCCCGCATCGCGCCGCTCCTCGCGCCTCGCACTCGGCCAAAATCGGCTCCGTCACGGTGGCTCAACGTCATGTCACACGCTCTAGCCCAGCGGAATGTCGATCTCGGCGCGCAGTCCCCCGGTCGATCGATTGGCAAGCCGGAGGGCGCCGCCCTCCCGCGCCGCCGCGCGCCGGGCGATGGGGATTCCCAGGCCGAGCCCGTGCGTATCCCGGCTCCGCGCAGGATCCAGCCGCACGAAGGGCTCGAGCACATGCTCCAGTTCATCTTCGGGGATGCCCGGCCCGCCGTCCTCGACGCAGAGGACGACCCGCCCGCTTTCGGTTCGCAGGCTTACCTCTGCCCCGCCTGCATATTTTATCGCATTCTCCACGAGATTGGACAACGCTCTTTTAAGCGCCAGAGGACGAACGATAATTTCGAAATGGTCCGGTCCTTGATAGACAGCCAGATCGCCCATGTCCGAGGCGTCGTCGACAATCGTCGCCGCCATGACCGCGATGTCTGTCTGGACAGGCTTTTCAGGATCGCTGTCTCCGCCGTAATAGGCGAGGAGCGACGCGACCATCGCCTCCATTTCGCCGACATCCTTCTGGATCGAAAGACGCAGGCCCGGATCGGTGATCGACTCCGTTCGCAATTGCAGCCGCGCCAGCGGCGTGCGCAAGTCGTGCCCGACCGAAGCAAGCGCTTCCGTACGGTCCGTAATGAGCTGATGGATACGCGCCTGCATTTCGTTAAAGGCCGAAATAACGCGCCGGATTTCCGACACCCCGACCTCGGGAAGGACCACGGTGCCGCCTTCGCCGATGCGGCCCACGGCGCGCACAAGCATCCGCATCGGCGACAAGATACGGCGCATCAGCAGTCCGCCGATAAAGATCAGCGCGATGGCTGGCACCAGCGCCAACAGGAACCGATTGATCCGGAGGCGAGAGGGGTCGACGAGCTGCGTCGCCTTGAATTCCAGCGAGCTTCCGTCGGCCAGCGACAGCTGACCGGCCACCTTGCCGTTGCGGCCCGGCTCCTTCAGATGCAGGCGCAAATTCTCTTGCCCCAGAGCGGGCTCCCATCCGATAATCTGCATGCGCATTTCGTTGAGCGGCGCCGCCATCGGCATGAGCGGAAGGCTGGTGGGATGCCATTCGACGATGAAGGTTTCACTCGACAGACGGGCCGCCAGCTCGGGGCGCTCGCTGCGGGGACGCGCATTCAGTAACCGGCTGGCGGCCGCCAGATGCTCGGCCACGCGGTGCGCCTCATCCTCCTCGACGCGCAGTTGCCCCGCCCGTTCATGAAGAAAGGTGCTGACGGTGAATTCGATCGTGATCGCCAGCAGCAGGATCAGGAATATCCGGCCAACCAATCCAAGCGACGGCCGTATGGCATCGGTCACCGGCGCGACACTTCGACGTTGAACATATAACCCACGCCGCGCACGGTAATGATTGGCGCACTTTCGTCCTTGTGCGACAGCTTGCGCCGCAAACGGCTGACCAAAACATCGACGCTGCGATCCGAAGCATCGCCCAGCCGGGTGCGCGACAGTTCGATCAGCCGCTCCCGCGCGATGACGCGCTGGGGATTCTCCAGAAAGCTTGACAGGAGATCGAACTCCGCGCCCGTCAACTCGACGATTGCGCCGGTGGGCGAATGCAATTGCCGCCGCGAAAAATTGACTGTCCAGCCCGCGAAGGTAGCGACCCCCTGCCCCCCCTCGCCATGCTGGCGGTCGAGGCGTCCGCGGCGGAGCACCGCGCGCACGCGAGCGATCAGCTCGCGCGTGCTGAATGGTTTTGCGAGATAGTCATCGGCACCCAGTTCGAGTCCGACGATGCGATCGGTTTCGCCACCCTTCGCGCTGACGAAGATGATCGGGACATCGCTCAACTGGCGAAGCTGGCGACAGAGATCGAGACCGCTGGTCCCTGGCAGCATGATGTCGAGAAGGACAAGGTCGACCGCCCCGACATCGAGTGCCAACCACATTTCGGGCGCCGACGCCGCCGGCCGGACCTGGTAACCATTTTGCTGGAGCGCGCGGGCCGTAAGCGTCCGCAAGGCCGGATCATCCTCAACGATCAAAATTGTGGAGGCAGTCATTGAAATTCTAAACCATTCATTCGAAGCGTCAGGTCGTGCATAGCCGCCAGGCTGGCGGTCCGGTGACCTTGCTCGCTACAAATAGGGGCGGCCGGCCAGCCTTCCAGAGTTGGAGCGGGTACAGAAACATTTTCTTACAACCAAGGCAAAAAGGCGCAGCGGAGAGCGATCAGGGCATAGGGATCCCATCCTGAAGCGACCGCCGCGCCCCGAATGCCCGGGCCGTTTGCCGGCGCGGTGTCGTCGCATCGCTCCTGCCTCCGACACCAGCCTGCTCGCACAGCCGCTCCTTCGTGCAGCGTCGCATCTCGACAAGCACAGCAGAACATATCGTCCCGAAAACAGATGAAAGCGGGCCGTTTGCGCGGCGCGGCGTCGCAGTCAGGTCCAGCAACACTTCATTACACTGGCGACAACCGGCGGCATGGTTCGCCCGTTATCGACCCCGGGCGGCGGCGGGCATGCCCGCCGCCGGTTCATGGCATTTTCAGGAGTTTGATCGTGCGTCTTTCCAGCCTGACCCTTGGTCTTGCGGCAGCAATGCTGGCCTCGCCCGCCTTGGCGAACAAACCCACGGTGCCGAGGCAACTCGCAAAGATGGATGCCGTAGCATTTCAGTCCGCTGCCACGATCGACGACGATGATCTGGAATTCGCGATCATCATCTCGACCCACAAGGGCTTTCGCAAGGAATGGCGGGTGAATGGCTCAACCTGGGCCGACAGTCATGTCGAAGCCCATATCGACAAACAAAGCGGCGATACCCGGTTCGAAGTGCATCAGGCGCTGCGCTATCAGGGCTCGCAGCGTTCCTATCATATCGTCCACTTCGAGGGCCGGGACGGCAAACTCGTGGCACAATCGCTGGATCGCGCGCAACGCGGAGACGACAGCATGTGTCCGAATAGCGAGTTCAACGGCGATTGCGCGCTGACCATGAAACTGGTCTTTTCGGTCGATGAGACGCTGCTGAGATCTGTCCTGGCGCGGGCGGACGACTGGAATCTCAAGTTCAAGGGACGGCCGAATGGCCAGGACGACCTTCATATCCGGATAGTCCGGGCCGAAATCGAAGGGCTCATGCTGGCCGTCGATGATTATCGCGCGACCTTTTCGGGCCAGGTCGGTGAGTGACACGCAAGCGATCGTCCCGCCCCGGTTGCAGACACGCGGCTGGTAAAAGAGGATTGCGAAGGCTACCGCGGTGGCGCAGCAGCCTTCGCCGGATACCCTCTTACATGCGCGCGCGGACGCCAAAGAAGAATGAGCGTCCCGAATATTCGTAGAAGTTCGGAACGTTGCGCAGGTCGTTGAAGCGTTTGATCGCCGAACCCAGCAAGTTGGATCCCTGGACGTAGACCGATAGATTGTCGGTTATGTCGTAGGACAGGCTCGCCGACACCTCGTGATAAGCCTCCTCCTTGACCGGAAGATAGGCCAGGTTGCCCGACTGGGCGTAGGTGTGGCGCGACTGGTAGCTGTACGAGACCTGGGCGCCGATACCGTTCTTTTCATAGAACAGCTTGGCGTTTGCCGAGAGCGGGATGGCGCCCGGCAGGTCGGTCGTCACGTCGCCCGACGTCGCCCGCGAATGGTTGTAGGTCAGGTTCGCCTGGACGCCGAAACCATTGTCGAGGAAATATTGGCCGCCGACTTCGATGCCGTAAACCTTCGCGCTGTCACCATTGACCACCTGAAATTCGACGAACGGATAGCTTTGCTGCTGGTTGGCGGGCTGGTTGGTGGGCGTGATCAGCACATCGACCGGCACGCTCGAGACGAAGTTGGTGATATGCTTGTAGAAAGCCGCGACGGTGAGGGCGAGACGGTTGGACGGATAATATTCGAGCGAGACGTCGAACTGGTCGGCTTCGGTCGGCTTGAGGTTCGGGTTGCCCGCATCATAGATGATGTAGGTGCCCGATTGTGCCGAGGTCGCATCCTTCGCCGGCGACAGCTCGCCGAACGTCGGGCGGGAGATCGCCTGCGAGGCAGCGAGGCGGATCCGCAGGTCGTCGGTGATATCATAGGCGAAGTTGACCGCGGGCAGCAGGCGCAGATAGTCGCCGCCGCCGTTGATCGGCTCGACCGGGTTGAAGGTGACGGCATTGTCCTGCGTTCCCGCGCGCGGGATGATGCTGGCGATGCTGGCGCCATAGCCGACCGAGGAGACTTTGGTCGCGACGACGCGCGCGCCGATGTCCGCGCGCCAGTTGCCGCCGTCGAGATTGAACTGGAAATACCCCGCCCACGTCCGTTCCTTGATGCGATAGGATGCCGGCAGGTCGGACTCGATCACCTGGTTGGAGTATCCCGCCGGATAGGGCGACAGCGTGCAGCCCGGGATCGCAGCGCCCGTGTCGTCGAGGCAGCTGTTGGGGTTGAGGATCGCCGGATTATTGTCGGCACGCGGCAGGGCGCCAAGATAGGTGTCGATGTCGAAGGAAGGGAAATTGCGCGGGAAGTTGCCCGCCAGCTTGCCCAGGATCTTGCCGCCGCCGGGCCGCACCACGTCGGCGCCGAGTTCGCCGAAGGTGAAGGGGTAGCCGCAGTAATTGCACGAGGTCGTATATTGGTTGTCGATCGTGTCGACGGTCTTCTTGCGGTCGGTCCAGGCCCCGCCGAAGCTGATCGACTTGAAGTATCCGCTGTCCACCTCATACTCGCCGTCGACCTTCATGCCTTGCGTACGGTCGGTGATATTCTGGCCCTGGATGCCGATATAATGCGCGCGGAAGTCGTCGTTGGTCGCCTCCGACAGGCTGCGGCCGCCGGGAATCATGATGTCGAGATCGGGCAATCCGCCGTCGCGCGTCGCAAATATGGCCGAGGCGCCCGTGATGCCCGCAACGACGAAGCGGTTGCGGCCGCCGGTGGTATCGCGCGCCTTGCCATAATAGCCGTCGAAACGGAGCTTGAGGCGGTCGGTCGCGGTCCAGTCGATGTGGCCGCCGAACTGATAGGTCTGGCTTTTGCGCGGTTCGTCGGTCGTGAGCACTTCGGCCACCATATCGTTCAGCGAGAAGCCGGTGACGACATTGTTGGCATCGGTCGTGATCGACGCAGGATCCCAGCGCAGCGACCCGTCGTCGCCCAGCGGATTGAGGTAGTTCGACGACCGGTAATTATGCTGTTTGACGTTGAAACGGCTGTAGAGGCCGTCGATTGTCAGTTCGAAATCGCTCGACGGTTTCCACTGGAACGATCCCGCCGCGCCGATGCGCTCGCGCTGGCCGGTGACATATCCGACGCTGTAATAGTCGGGCCAGATATAGGCCGGGCCATTTTCGTCGGGATTGATCTGCCCGTCGCCGTTGAAGTCGACGCCATAACCCGCCTCGGTCCCGTCGGTGATCGAATATTCGCCGAGATTTTCGGTGCGGAACTTATACTTGTTGTAGCTGATGCCGAACATCAGTCCCATGGTATCGTCGGCGAAGGTCGTGCTGACCACGCCGCTGACCTTGTAACCGCCCTTGTCGGCGAGGTCGTTATACTGCCCCTCGACCGCGGCCGAGGCGTGAAAGCCCGACCGGTCGAGCGGGCGCGCGGTGCGCAGGTCGACGTTGCCGCCGATGCTGCCTTCGAGTTCGGAGGAGCGCACGGCCTTTTGCACTTCGGCGCCCGAGATGATTTCGGACGGGAGGACGTCGAAGGCAAAGGAACGATCGGGGCCGTCGGTCGGGAGGATCCGGCCGTTGAGGGTGGTGATCGCGAAATTCTCGCCAAGACCGCGAATAGTGATCGCGCGCCCCTCGCCGCGGCCGTCGCGGCCGACGGTGATCCCGGGAATATTGGCGAGCGCCTCGGCGACGTTCCGGTTAGGGAACTTGCCGAGTTCTTCGGCCGAAATGGCATCGACGATGGTGTCTGCATCGCGTTTGGCCTGGATCGAACGCAACAGGCTGCCGCGCACGCCGCGCACGACGATTTCATCCGCGCTGCCGGCATCCGTGTCGTCGAGTTGCTGCGCCGGGTCGGCGGCGGCTGGCGCATCATCCTGCGCGAAAGCGCGCGGCGCGCCGAGCAATGCCATGCTGCTGACTCCGGCAAGCACCACGCAGCGCAACTTGTAACGACCCGTCATATCTCCATCCCCTTTGGCTTGGTGCGCATATGCCGTCAGCCTTGCCGGCACCGCGCGATATATTTCGTTTTTTGTAACTTGTTCGTGACCAAACTGTCAAACAGAAATGAAACGAAACATATCTTCGCGTTTGTCGGAACGGAATCCCGCTGTTATGTCCATCCCTGACAGGAGAATTTTCATGGCGGTGATCCGCGATACCAGCAGGCGGAGGCAGGAAATCAGTGCGCTGGTGCGCGAGCGCGGCAGCGTGCAGGTGACGACGCTGGCCGAACGCTATTCGGTGTCGATGCAGACGATTCGCAAGGACCTCCATTTCCTCGCGAAGAAGGGTATTGCCGAACGATCCTATGGCGGCGCAATCTCGGCCGACGCGGTCAATGTCGCCACCGAGCCGCCGGTGGAGTCCAAACGCGCCATCAACATCGAGGAGAAGGCGCGGATCGGCGCGGTCGCCGCGGCGATGGTCGTCCCCGGCGATTCGGTGGTGCTCGATTCGGGCACGACGACGCTGCAGATCGCCTATCATCTGCCCGACGACGAAGGCATTACCGTCCTGACCAACGATCTCGACATCCTGTGGGCCCTCGCGCGCAAGGAGCGGATCAACGTCGTCATGCTGGGCGGCGCGCTGCGCCGGCGCAACCGGGCCTTCTATGGCGCCCAGACCGAAAGTGCGCTCACCGACCTGCACGTCGACAAGCTCTTCCTTGGCGTCGACGGATTCGACATCGAACGCGGCATCACCACCCATTTCGAACCCGAAGCGATGCTGAACCGAAAGATGGCAAAAGCCGCCGGGCAGGTCATCGCGGTCGGCGACCGGTCCAAATTCGGCAAGGTCTGCCTCCATCGCATCCTGAATGTCGAGGAAATCGACGACCTCGTCACCGATGCGCCTGAAGCCGACGGCATGCAGGCCGCGGCGGACAGGCTGGGTTTCCGGCTGCACCTCGCCTGAGGCGAAAAAGCGGCGTCCCTTTATCGGCTTTTTGAGTGGGGCGCGGACTTAGAGCATGAACCTCATAGATTGAAATGGCCGTGCGCTCCCGCGAAGGCGGGAGCCCATCTCCGGTGAGTGCCATTTCGAACCGACTGGAGATGGATCCCCGCCTTCGCGGGGATACTCAAGCGATTATTGGAGAGAGGCAGACCCTCCTCGCCCGTCACCCCTTCAGGTGAAAGAACCGCCGCGCGTTCTGCCAATAGATTTTGTCGATCACCGGTTTGGGCAGATTCAGCCCCCTGGCGTCCGCCTCGATCGCGTCGACCCGCTGGCTGAGCGGCGTCGCGAGATAGCGCCAGTCGGCACGCCACACGGCGTCGGCCTCGCGGGGAAAATCGTCGGTCGCGGGCGGATTTTGCGCGCGGGCGGCGGGATCGGGCGGACTATCGGTCAGGTCGGTCCCGTAAAGGATACGGTCCTGATATTTGACGAAGAAGCCCCGCACTTTTTCAAGGTCGGCGTTCGATTGCACCTGCAGGTTCGACATGCGCGCGGCAAGGTCCACGACGGCATTGGGATGCGCGTCGAGGAAATGCCCGAGCTCATCGACGCTCCATTCCAAGCTCCCCATATGCGCGCCGTCGATCGCCAGCCCCGGGTGCCGCGCCACAAAGCGGTCGCGCGCCGCGATCAGTGTCTCGTAGCTCGGCTCTTCGGGGTGGAGGTACATATAATATTCGGGGTGTGCGCGAAAATAGGAACGGTCGTTTTCGGTTGTCATCTGGTCGAGCGGGAGCCAGCAATTCTTCGGCTCCGCCTGATGCGCGATGAGCGGTATGCGCCTTTTCTCCAGATGCGCCATGACATCATCGAAGCGTGGATCATCAAGGAACACGCGCTCGCCGCCCGCATCCTTCGCGACCATGCCGATATTCTTCCACACCTTCACCGCGACGGCGCCGCGCGCCAGGGCCGTGTCGATGCTATGTTCGGCGCGCGCCGTCCATTCGGGCGTACCAAACCCCTCCATGCCGAAGGTCGTGGCGAAGTGGAAACGCAGCGGATCGGCGGCGCGCATCGACTCGGCGATCTTTGCCTGCTCTGCCAGCGGCGGAAAATCGGGATAGTCGACGTTGATCGAAAGCAGTTCGAAGCCGTCGCGACGCGCGACCTCCAGAAAGCGCGGATCGTCGACATTGGCATGGACATGGGCGTCGAATTTGGCGACGTGCGCAAAGTCGGCCTCCGTGTAGGTTTCGGAGGCTTGTGGCGCCGCAGCCATCGTCACCAGCGCCACGCCGGTCAGCAGCAACGACTTTGCTATCCCTCGCATCGCAATACCCTTTCAAACGAAAACGAAATAAAACGCGCCTATCGATTGCGTTTTGGTTTGCACACCGCGCTCCGCTGGTGCAAGCTCTTTCTCAAATAACCGGCCGCGACCGGTTTCGCCGAGGAGAGCCGATTATGTCACCCCCCGTCACCCGCCGCGCCGCACTCGGCCGACTGATGGCCGGCGCCGCGCTGGTCGCCGCGCCCTCGCTGACCGGCCGCGCCTGGGCCGCCGCACCACCGGGGGTGCGGCTGACTGACGGCATCTTGACCATCGATTTCGATACCGCGATGCGATCGCGCCTGTTCCACAAGGACCGGGCGATCACCGCCGCGGCAGCGGGCGAGGCGCTGATCCTCGCCGATCGCCCGGCAATCGACCGCTTCCTGCTGCTCGATCATAAGCAAGAGGCCGCTTCGGGGGTGCATGGCCCCGGCCGGCGGCACCTTCTGCGCAGCACGGCGGGAGGGACGCTGGAGCAGGAGACGGCGATCACCTTCTTCGATCGCTATCCCGGCCTTGCCATCTATGACGTGCGCTTTCGCAACACCGGTGCCGAACCGCTGACGGTCGCGGGCTGGCGCGTCGCAACGCACGACCTGCTGGACCATCCGGACGGCGCGTGGAGCTTTGCGGGCGCATCCTACCCCGACCGGCGCGACTGGATACAGAAGGTGGCGCCCGGGTTCGAACAGCGTAACTTCATGGGCATGAACGGTTCCGACTATGGCGGCGGCACCCCCGTCGCAGTGGTCTGGCGGCGCGACGTCGGGCTGGCCGTGGGCCATGTCGAGACAGTGCCGCGGCTCGTTTCGCTGCCCGTCGCGGCGCAGCCCGGCGGCACCCGCCTTGGCCTGTCGGGCGACGGGGCGAAGGCGCTCGCACCGGGTGAAACGCTCACCCTCCCCACCGCCTTCGTCATGGCGCACGAAGGCGATCATTTTGGCCCGCTCGACGCCTATCGCCGGATCATGGGCGAGCGCGGCCTCGCGGCGCCGCGCATCCCGGAGTCGAGCTATGGCCCGATCTGGTGCGCGTGGGGCTATGAGCGCAAATTCACGCCCGAACAGGTCTATGGTACCCTGCCCAAGGCGAAGGAGCTCGGCTTCGAATGGGCGGTGATCGACGACGGCTGGCAGATCGCCGAAGGCAATTGGGATGTCGATCGTTCGCGCTTCCCGCGCGGTGATGCCGACATGAAGGCGTTCGCCGATCGCATCAAGGCCGACGGCATGCGCCCGCGCCTGTGGCTCGCGCCGCTGGCGGTCGATCCCGGCACGCCGCTGTTGCGCGACCACCCCGACATGCTCATCCTCGACGCGCACGGCGCGGCGCAGAATGTGAGCTGGTGGAGCGCCTTCACCATGTGTCCGGCTTATCAGCCGACGATCGATTACTTCCGCGGGATCGTCCGCAAGATCGTCGGTGAATGGGGCTTTGACGGGCTCAAACTCGACGGCCAGCACCTCAACGGCGTCGCGCCTTGCTATAACCCCGCGCATAATCATGCGCGTCCGGAGGAATCCTTCGAGAAATTGCAGGATTTCTGGAAGGCGATGTACGACGAGGTCATGGCGATCAACCCCGAAGCGATCGTCGAGATATGCCCGTGCGGCGACAGCTTCGCCTTTCACAACATCCCGGCGATGAACAACACGCCGGCGGCCGACCCGACATCGTCATGGCAGGTCCGCCTGAAAGGCAAGACCTTCAAGGCGCTGATGGGGCCGTCCGCTCCCTTTGCGGGCGACCATGTCGAGATGACCGACACCCGCGACGACTTCGCCTCGACCTATGGCATCGGCGCCATCCCCTCGACCAAATTCACCTGGCCCGAGGATACACCGAACCCCACCGACCCGCTGCCGCCCGGCGGCTTCAAGCTGACGGCCGCGAAGGAAATACTCTGGCGCAGGTGGATCGACCTCTACCGCGCCAACATGCTCGCCAAGGGAAATTATCTGGGCGGCCTCTACGACATCGGCTTCGACAAGCCCGAGGGGCATGCGATCGAAGCCGGCGGCGCGCTCCATTACGCCTTCTATGCCGACAGGTGGGACGGCCCGGTGTCGCTGCGCGGGCTGGGCGAGGGACGCTATGCGCTGACCGACAGTTTCACCGGCGCATCGCTGGGCACCGCGACGCGCGCGCAGAGCACGATCCCGGCCAAATTCGAGCGCTTCCTGCTCGTCCGTGCCGCGCCCGCCCCGGGAGGCAAGGCATGAGCGGCATGGCGATCGCAGGGGGCTCGCGACCCGGCAAGGCGTGGCTTGCGAATGCATTCGTCACCGTCATCCTGTGGGGCATCTGGGGCGCCTTTTCAGGCCTCTCGGTGCAGCATGGCTTTCCCGAGACATTGGTCTATTGTGTCTGGGCGCTGACGATGATCCCGCCGGCACTGGTGGTGCTGGCGCAGGCGCGCTGGGCGCTCGACCGCTCGCCGCGGGCGGTCGCCTACGGGCTTACGATCGGATTGCTCGGGGCGGGCGGGCAGATGATACTCTTCTACGCCGTCGCGCGCGGCCCGGCCTATCTCATCTTTCCGATCATCTCGCTATCGCCCGTCATCACGATCGCACTGTCCTTCCTGATCATGCGCGAACGGACGGGAAAGCTGGGCGCGCTGGGCATCATGCTGGCGCTGCTCGCGCTGCCGACCTTCGATTTCGCGCCGGCGGGCGGCGGCGCGGCTTCGGCGGCATGGCTGCTGCCCGCGCTCGTGGTGATGCTGTGCTGGGGGGTGCAGGCCTATTTCATGAAGGCGGCCAACGCGGTGATGTCGGCGGAAAGCATCTTTGTCTACATGATGATCGCCGGGCTCGCGCTGATCCCGGTCGCCTGGACGATGACCGATTTTTCGAGGCCGGTGAACTGGGGGCTCGATGGCCCTTGGCTTACCGCGGCGATCCAGGTGCTGAACGCGATCGGCGCGCTGACGTTGGTGTTCGCCTTTCGCTACGGCAAAGCCATCATCGTCGCGCCGCTCGCCAACGCCGGCGCGCCGCTCGCCACCGCACTGCTCTCACTCGCCGTGCTCGGGGTCGTGCCCGGCCCCCTCAAGACGGTCGGCATCGGCCTCGCGCTGATCGCTTCGCTCCTGCTCGCCATTGCGCCCGATGCGAAGGATGGCGAAGAGGATCGCGAGGGAAATATAAATTAGTTTCGTTTAGTTTCGATTTATTGCGTTTATGGATGTCATGCCGTAGAAGCGAAATCGAAAGGAGCTCTTCGGTGAAAGCGATTCGAGATATCGTGCTGCGGCACAAGGCCGGTGAGCCGATCGGCGTCACATCGGTCTGCTCCGCGCACCCGCTGGTGATCGAGGCGACGCTGCGCCATGCGCTGCGCACCGCGCAGCCGATCGCGCTGGTCGAGGCAACGTGCAACCAGGTCAATCAGGACGGCGGCTATACCGGCATGCACCCCGCCGATTATCGCGACTTCGTCCAGTCGATCGCCGACAAGGCGGGCTTCCCGCGCGAGCGGCTGGTGCTGGGCGGCGACCATCTGGGGCCCAATCCCTGGACCGCCCTGTCCGCCGCCGACGCGATGGAGCGGGCCGAGACCATGGTCGCCCAATATGTCCGCGCGGGCTTCCGCAAGATTCATCTCGATTGTTCGATGAGCTGCGCGGATGACCCGGTGCCGCTTCCCGAACGCATCATCGCCGAACGCGCCGCGCGCCTGTGCCGCGCCGCAGAGAATGCGTTCGACGGCGACGACGCCGAGGCGCCGGTCTATGTCATCGGCACCGAAGTGCCGGTACCGGGCGGCGCCGCCGAGGATCTCGACGAACTGGCGCTGACGACGCCCGAAGCGGCGATCGCCACGGTCGACATGCACCGCGACCTGTTTCGCGCAACGGGCCTCGCCGACGCGTGGGAACGGGTGATCGCAACCGTCGTGCAGCCCGGCGTCGAGTTCGACCATGACAAGGTGGTCGACTATCGCCCCGGGAAAGCGGCCGCGCTCAGCCGCTCGATAGAGCCGGTCGCGAACCTCGTCTTCGAAGCCCACTCCACCGATTATCAGACCGCCGAGGCACTCGCATCGCTGGTTCGTGATCATTTCGCCATCCTGAAAGTCGGGCCCGGCGTCACCTTCGCGCTGCGCGAGGCGCTATGGGCACTCGACACGATCGAGGCCGAGCTTGTCACGCCCGAACATCGCGCCCGCCTGCGCGCCGTTGCGATCGAACGCATGCGGGCCGAGCCCGGCCATTGGCAAAAATATTATCATGCCGAGGGCGCGGCGCTGGATTTGCAGCTGCAATACAGCCTGTCCGACCGCATCCGCTATTATTGGCCCGACGCCGCGATCGTCGCAGCGCAGGATCGCCTCTTCGCCAACCTTCGCGAGACCGCGCCGACACTGTCGCTCGTCAGCCAGTATCTGCCCCTCGCTTATGCCGCAGTGCGCGCCGGGCGCGCGTCGCTCGACCCCGCCGACCTCGTCATGGCGCATATCAGCGCTGCCCTCGACGCTTATCATGGAGCTTGCCACCCCGATGCCTGACGCCTTGCTGGCCCCCGAAACCCCGGACGATGATGCCGAGCCCTTCACCCGCCGGGAAATCGCGCAGCAGCCGGAGACGTTGCGCGCAACCCAGGCGTTGCTCCGTGCGAACAAGGCGGCGATCGAAGCCTTCGTGGCGCCGCTGCTTGCCCGCCCCGACCTGCGCGTCGTCCTGACCGGCGCCGGCACTTCCGCCTTCATCGGCGAATGCTTGGCGCCGTGGCTGTCGCGCGAGCTCGGCCGGACGGTCGAGGCGATCGCGACCACCGATATCGTCAGCGGCCCGACCCTTCACCTCCGCCGCGACGCGCCGACGCTGCTCGTCTCCTTCGGCCGTTCGGGCAGCAGCCCCGAAAGTATCGCCGCCGCCGACCTGGTGGACGCGCATGTCGACGAAGCCTTCCACCTCATCGTCACCTGCAATGCCGAAGGCGCGTTGGGGCAGCGGCAAGGCGACAACATCCACGTCGTCGTGCTGCCCGAGGCGACGCACGACCGCGGCTTCGCCATGACCTCCAGCTTCAGTGCGATGATGCTCGCCGCGCTCTCGATCCTCAGCGGAATCGACAGGCTGGACGGCCGGGTCGAGGCGATCGCCGCGGCGGTGCAAGCCATGGTCGCGCACGCCGAACCTTTGGTCGCCGACCTGGCGGGCCGCGGCTTTCGGCGCGTGGTCTACCTCGGCAGCGGTGTGTTCAAGGGCCTGGCGCGCGAAGCGGCGCTGAAGCTCATGGAATTGAGCGATGGCGCGGTGGTGACGGCGTTCGACACGGCGCTCGGTTTTCGCCATGGTCCCAAGACCATCATCAATGCCGAGACGCTCGCCGTGGTTTTTGTCTCCAACGATCCGCTGACCCGCCTCTACGACCTCGACATCGTCCAGGAACTGCGCAGCGACGGCCACAGCGGCGCGGTCGTGATGGTCTCCGCCCAACCCGGCGACGATGCCGAGGTGGCGATTGCCGGCATGGCAGGCGCGGGCGACGCCGACCTGCTGTTCCCGTTCATCGTTCCGGCGCAGCTGTTCGGCCTGCACGTTTCGCTGGCGCTCGGGCTCACCCCCGACCGCCCCAATGCGAGCGGCACCGTCAACCGCGTCGTCCAGGGCGTGCGGATTCACGCGCCGGGCACATGACCGGCGGCATCTTCCTCGGCGTCGACGGCGGCGGCACCAAGACCGAGTTCGTTTGCATCGACGCGGCGGGCGCGGTCATCGCGCGCGCCGTCACCGGCACGACCTATCATCTGCAGGTCGGCGTCGACGAGGCGGTGCGCCGCCTCGACCAAGGGATCATGGCGGTCTGTGATACGCTAGGGGTCACACCTGCGGCGCTCGACCATAGTTTTTTCGGCCTGCCAGCCTATGGCGAGGACGGCGTCATCGATCCGCAGCTGGACGCCGCCTGCGCCCGCCTGCTCGGACATGATCGCTATCTGTGCGGCAACGACATGATCTGCGGCTGGGCGGGCTCGCTGGGCTGCGAGGACGGGATCAATATCGTCGCGGGCACGGGATCGATCGGCTATGGCGAACGCGAGGGCCAATCCGCGCGCGCGGGCGGATGGGGCGAGGTCTTCGGCGACGAAGGATCGGCCTATTGGATCGCCGTGCAGGGACTGGCGCTGTTCGCGCGGATGAGCGACGGCCGCGCACCCAAGGATGTTCTGCACGACCGGATTGTCGATGCCCTGTCGTTGGATCACGATCTGGAGCTGTGCGAGCGCATCATGGGAACCGACCGGATGGGCCGCGGCGAAATCGCCGGTCTCGCCAGCGTCGTGTCCAAAGCGGCGGCGGAAGGCGATCGGGGCGCGGCCGCGATCCTCAACGCCGCGGCCGCAGAGCTCGCGGCGATTGCGGGCGCGCTGAGAAAAAGCCTCGGTTTCCCCGATGGGATGCCAGTATCGATATCATGGTCCGGCGGCGTGCTGAGCCAGGAACCGCTGGTCCGCCGCCCGTTTCTGGAAGCGTTGGAGGAAAAGGAATTCCGGTTCGTCGAGCCGCGGTTTGCCCCGGGCCATGGCGCCGCGCTTTACGCCAGAAAGCAGGCGCTTCGCTTGTCCGAAAGCAACGAGGAACTTCGGCAGATGCGCCGCGACCGGTAACGGCGGTTTGCGGCCCGTCCGCTTTCGAACTGAAATGATCGGAAACGGACATCTTAGGCTGCGTAGCGGTTCGCAATTCGGTCCGGGATGACGGCCGTCGACGATCCACTGCATAGCCTGTTGTCATGCGTGCATCTGATCTTTGCGGTCGCCATATATCGGCTTCCTTCCTAATCGCTGGGACGACCGATTTTTTGGAGAGAGAGCCCATGACCGTCCGCAAGCCGCGCCATCTTGTCCTTGCGCTTTGCCTCGGCCTCGCCGCGCCGGGCCTTGCCTCTGCGCACCAGCCGACATCGCCGGATCCGCATGGCGAGACGCTTTATCACGTTGCGATCGGTGCGCCGGGCGAGGTCCCGCTGGTCGCCGTCAATGGCGGACCCGGCTTCGACCACAGCTATCTCATCAATGCGCCGGCGTGGAAGGAAATGTCCGCGCGTCGCCAAATCATCTTCTACGACCAGCGTGGCACCGGCAAATCGCCCCCGGCCCGAAGTCCCGAAGATATGACTGTCGATCGCATGGTCCGCGATCTCGAAGCGTTGCGGCAGCAGTTGAAGGTCGAACGGATCGATCTGCTCGGCCATTCATTCGGCGGCATCATTTCGATGGCCTATGCCGCCCGCTACCCCCGGCATGTCGCGCATCTCGTTCTGGTCGGATCGGGCGCGGCCAAACCCGCCGAACATGAATTTCTCTTCGACAAGCTTTATCCGGAGATTGTCGCCGCCATTCCCCCCGACTCCAGTCCGGCGGGGCAGATGGGATGCATCGCGATCGACGCCTATGACCGCATGTCCTATTACGACCAGCGCAATCGTGCCTTGGAAAGCGGCGACGCCGGCACCTTTTCGCAGGAGGTCTGTACCGAGGTCATGCTCGATGCGATGAAGCTCGACCTTTATCCCGCCCTCGCCAAGCTCGACGTTCCGACACTCGTCATCAACGGACGCTTCGATGCGAATGTTTCGCCGACAGTCGCGTACAAGATCAGCCAAACCATCCCGGGTGCACGGCTGGTCTATTTCGAACGGAGCGGACATTCACCCCAGGTCGAGGAGCCGGAGAAATTCGCGCTCGAAGTCGAACGCTTCCTGGCGGGCAGCGTCACGAAATAGCCGGAGCAGCCGGCGGTTCGGGATGCACCAGCACCTCGATCACCGCCTCGATCACGGCCTCGCAGGCGTCGGCGCGGTGGACGACGTAGAAGGCATGCCCCGAGGTCATCGACCGGTTCGCCAAACGCACCAGCTGGCCCGTTTCCAGGTAGGGATCGACGATACCGCGCCAGCCGAGCACGACGCCGCGCCCCGCCAGCGCTTCCTGCAGCATCGGCGTATAAGCACTGAACATCGGGCCATCGTGCGATGGTGCGATGCCGAGATCGCCAAACCAGTCGAGCCAATCGACGCGGCCCTGCGCATCGGGCGCAAAATGCAGCAACGGCGCTTGGCCCCATGCCTCTGGACTATCTTCGGCTAGCCCCGGGAACTGCGCCAGCATCGCCGGCGTGCAAACGGGGAAAACTTCTTCTTCCAGAAGTTTGCGATGCCTGAGGCCGGGCCAATCAGACGGTTCGCCATAGCGGATCGACAAATCCACTTCGTCGGCATCGAAGCTCTGATAGGTGTCAGAGGTGATCAGCCGGAGCTGCGCCTTGGGCAGCACCGCGCGCAACATGCCGAACCGCGGCATCAGCCAGTCGTGCGCCATCGCATAGGTGCAGGCGATCGTGAAACTGTCCGCTTCACCGCGCCGGCGGCGGATGGCATCGACGCTGTCGCGAATACGGCCAAGCCCGGACAGGATCGCGTCGGCCAGCGTTTCCCCCGCCCCGGTGAGCGCAAGCCGGTTACCGCTTCGCATGAAAAGCGTGACGCCAAGATCCGCTTCCAAATTCGATACGTGGCGGCTGACCGCCGACTGCGCGATATTGAGCTCGGCCGCCGCGCGCGTGAAGCTGCGATGCCGCGCCGCCGCTTCAAACACGGCGAGCGCGTTCAGCGGGGGCAGGGATTGGCGCAGGCTCCTCATCGCCGTCTTCATATCAAAAAGGCATCGAGTGTCCACATTTCTCTTGTTACGGGACGGCCGTGCCGCGCCTAGGCTGCCCCCTTCAGTCAAGACCGATGGGGGACAAGTTGGCGATCATCGCATTCGAAAATGCCCGCGTGTTGAACGAGAGTGCCGACGGTTATCGCGAGGATTGCCATGTGGTGGTCGAAAACGGCCGGATCGCGGCGGTCGATAGCGGCCCGGCGCGCGTCGCCAATGCGGATATCATCGATGTTCGCGGCGGCGCCCTGATCCCCGGCCTGATCGATGTCCATATCCATGCCCGGCTTTCGAGCGCCAACGCGGTCCAGCTTCTCGATCATCCGGCGACCTATTCCGCGGCCCATGCCGCGCGGATGCTGCGACACGCGCTCGATTGCGGGTTTACCAGCCTGCGCGATGTCGGCGGCGGCGATCATGGCCTCGCGCAGGCGATCGAAGATGGGCTCATCCCCGGGCCACGCCTCTTCTATGCCGGCCGCACGCTTTCGATGACCGGCGGTCATGGCGACATGCGCCCCAGCCATGAGGATGTCGAGCCGTGCGGGTGCAGCCGGATGACCATGATCGCGCATGTCGTCGACGGCGCCGACGAAGTGCGCCGCGCCGCGCGCGAGGAATTGCGCATGGGCGCGCACTGTATCAAGATCATGCTGTCGGGCGGTGTGCTTTCGCCCACCGATCCCATCTGGATGCAGCAGTTCACCGATGACGAAGTGCAGGCCGCGGTTGAGGAGGCGGCGCGGTGGCGCCGCTATGTCGCGGCGCATGCCCACACCGCCGAGGCGGTGATGCGCGCCGCGCTGCTGGGGGTGCGGACCGTCGAGCATGCGACGCTGATCTCACCGGAAGCCGCCGCGGCGCTGCGCGACGCCGGCGGCTTTGCTGTGCCGACCCTGTCGGTGGTGATGGCGCTGTCCGAGCGCGGCGATACGCTCGGCCTGCCCGCGACGGCGGCGGCGAAGGCAAAGGAGATTGCCCACCTTGCAATGCAGGGCTTCGAGACCGCATGGCGCGCGGACGTCCCGCTGGGTTTCGGCACCGACCTGCCCGGCGACGTGTTCGACATGCAGGCGCGCGAATTCGTCTATCGCCGCGAGGTTCAGCCGGCCGCTGCGATCTTGCGATCGGCAACGGTCACCGGCGCCGAGATATTGGGGCGGCCCGACCTCGGCCGCGTCGTTCCGGGCGCCGTGGCAGACCTGCTCGTCGTCGACGGCGACCCGCTCGAGGATATTGCGCTGCTCGCCGAAGATGGCCGGCGCCTGCGCGCGATCATGAAGGCGGGCCGGCTCCACAAGCGCAAGCCACGGCCGGCATGACGGCGCAAATGGCGCCCGCGTCGACGCCTCCCGCCTCGACACCCCCCTTCTCGACATGGGCCGCGATCTATCTGGGCGTGGCGGCGGCAACGCTGCCGGCGGTCCTGCCCGTGATGGTGGGCGTGTTCGCGGACCGGTTTGGCTACGGCGTCGCCGGGGCAGGCACGATCGCCGCACTGAACATGGGCGGCATCCTGATCGGCAGCTTGCTATGCCCGCTGATTACGGCCCGCTTTGGCTGGGCCGCAGTCATTCGCGCCGCTCTTGCGGTGATGATCGCCGGCAATTTGCTGACCATGCTCGACGACCATTATGGCTATGTCGCGGCGACCCGCTTCCTCTCCGGGCTGGGTGAAGGCGTGGTCGGCGGAATCTGCTATGCGGCGATGGGCCGGTCGACGCGCCCCGAGCGCAGCATCAGCATCTATTTCGCGGGCCAGTCGATCGTCGGCATGGTCGGCATGGGCAGCTTTGGCTGGATCGCGGCCAGTCTGGGATGGCCCTGGCTTTTCCTGATCCTGTCTCTGATCGCCCTTCCCGGCTTCTGGCTTGCCCCCGTCATCGGCAGGGCGCAGCCGGCGCCGGGGAGAGTGCGTCAGAGCCGGCTGTCCGCCAACCCGCTTGTCATTGGCGCGCTGGGGTGCATCCTCCTCTATTTCGTCGGCATGGCCTCGCTGTGGCCGTTTCTCGAACGCATCGGCATCGGCAAGGGGCTCGCGCCCGGGACGGTCGCCTTCGCGCTGTCCGTTTCGGCGTTCGGCAGCCTCGCGGGTTCGCTCGTCGCGAGCGTGGTGGCCGATCGCCTGCCGCGGACCGTCGGCCTGTTGTCGGGGCTCGGCCTCCTCGTCGCCGGTGTCGGGGGGCTTGCGTTCCTGTCCGGCACCGCGCCCTTCATCCTTTCGGTCAGCCTGTTCGCCTTTGCCTGGCCCTTTCAATATGCGTTTCAATTCGGCCTGCTGGCATCGGTCGACCGCGACGGGCGGCTGATCGCGCTGACCCCGGCGGTGACCGGCGGCGGCCTCGCGATCGGGCCGGCGATCGGCGGGCTGCTGCTCCAGAATCTGTCGCTTGGTGCCGTTGGAGCCTTTTGCCTCCTGTGCGTCGTCCTTGCCGTCGCAGGGACGGTCAGCTTGCGCGCCCGTCCGGCCGATTGAGATTCTGATCCATCACATTTCGAGATGCTAACACAGAAATACTCTTCTGGCGGCAGGCTCCATGCATGCGATTATCTCATGGAGCGGATTTCTTCCGGCCGTCTTTGTCAGGAGCCTTCATGTCGATCGTCAACGCCACGCTATATCCCCTGTCCGATCCCGATCGTCGTGCCGCGATCGTCGACCGGGCCGCCAGCCAGCTCGGAGCGGATGGCGCGGCCGCCTTTCCCGGTTTCATCGCGCCCGATGCGCTGGCCGAGATGGTGGCCGAAGCCGCCGCGAAATTCCCCCTCGCCTACCGCCGGGACCAGCGGCTCGGCTTCAACCCGCAAGGCCCGATCGCGGCCGTTGCCGACGAAGAACTGCGCAGCCGCACCTCGCCCTATTCGATGTGGATATTGGGGTCGGACCTGCTCGATTCGGCCGGCGCGCTGCGCCGCTTCTATGAATCGGAAGAGCTGATGTCGCTCGTCCGCGACGCGCTGGACATCGACAGCCTCCACACGATCGCCGATCCGCTGATCAACATCAACCTCACCTATATGGGCGTGGGCGATCAGCAGGGCTGGCATTTCGACGACAATGACTTCGTCGTCTCGCTGTTGCTCCAGGAGGCCGAAACCGGCGGCGCGTTCGAATATGCCCCCGGCGTCGACGATGCGCCGCCCGAGGATATCCACGCCATTCTCGACGGCGCGTCGCCCCGAACCCGCCTTCAGAAGGTCGGGGCGGGTACCCTGCTGCTCTTCCGCGGCCGCCGGGCGTTGCACCGCGTGACCGAGGTTGCCGGAAACACGCAGCGGATCATCGCGCTGCTCAGCTACCATCGCGAGCCTGGTTTCATTTACGCGGACACGGTCAAGCAAAACGGGCTCGGCCGCACCGAAGTGCTTGCGGCGCCGTAAAGGGTGCCGCGCGGCGGATCGACGCCGAAACAAGAAAATAATCGAGAGGGATTGATATGTTGAAGCGGACCATGATGATTTCCTTGCTGACGGGCTGCGTCCTTGCCCCGCCGGCATATGCGCAGAGCGAAGCCGGCACCGGCGAAGGGTCGGGCGGCGACATTGTCGTGACCGCCCAGCGGCGCGAAAGCCGGCTTCAGGACGTGCCGCAGGCGGTGACCGCCTTTGGCAGCGAGGCGCTCGAGCGCCTGGCAATCCGCGACACCGAAAGCCTGGTCCGCAATACGCCCAGCCTGACCTTCACGCCCGTCGGTCCGGGCGAGTCCAACATCGGGCTTCGCGGTCTCGGCACCGATCTCGGCCTCGCGCCGGCGGTCGCGGTCTATATCAACGATACGCCGTTCGATTTCCGGACCGATGTCTACAGCGGCACGCCGAGCATCGATCTGTTCGACATGCAGCGCGTCGAAGTCCTGCGCGGGCCGCAAGGCACGCTGTTCGGATCGAGTTCGACCGGCGGGACCATTCGCTTCATCACCAACCAGCCCGATCCTTCGGCTTTCGGCGCGCACGGCGAGGCCTTCGTCAACAGCGTCAAGGGCGGCGGCGAAGGATTTGGCGCAAAGGCAGCCATCAACCTGCCGATTGCAGCCAACGCGGCGCTGCGCCTGACCGGTACTTATGAGAAGATCGCCGGCTATATCGATCGCTACAACGGCACGCTCGCGGGTTTTTCCGCGCCGCAATCCGCCGACAGGCTGGCCGAGAAGAACGCCAACGGTGCCGAAGTCTTCGGCATCCGCGCCGCGGTGCGGCTGGAGGCCGGCGACGATCTCACGCTCACGCCAAGCCTGTTCTTTCAGCGGATCAACGGCGGCAATCCGATTGCGACGCAGACCAACCTGCCGGGTTTCGGCCGTGCGAGTGCGATCGGCCCGGAACCATCGCGCACCGACCTGTTCGTCGCCAACCTGACCGTCGAGAAGAAGCTCGGCGATATCGATCTGGTTTCATCGAGTTCCTTCCTTCGCAAAAAGGCGGACTCACTCCACGACTATAGCCTGCTCAGCCACAATATTTTCGGCGAGTTCGCGCCGTTCGGCAGCCGGACGCCGGGCAAGGCGGACACCTATGCGCAGGAATTGCGGCTGACCTCGTCGAACGGCGGCCCGCTCAACTGGATCGCGGGCCTCTATTTCAGCCACACCAACCAGACGCTGGGCGAGGATTTCGAGGGGCAGGCATTTTCCGATCTGCTCAACGACCTGTTCGGCCCGGCCGACGGCCCGGTCGGACCGAACAGCTATAACTATATCCAGAAAACCTCCGAGCAGCAGATCGCCGGCTTCGCCGAAATCAATTTCAAGGCCACCGACCAGCTCGAACTGATCGCCGGGGTGCGGGTTTATCAACTGAAGAACACGCTCGAGGCGAGCTGCCGGGAAGCTATTCCCGGCGTTCTATGCGGAGAGGACTCGCCGCGCGGCACCGCGAAGACGACGAGCGCCAGCCCGCGTTTCACGGTGAAATACCAACCCATCGACAACGCCACCCTTTATGCCACCGTCTCGCGCGGCTTCCGGGCCGGCGGCGCAAACGCAGCGATCTCCCCGGCACTCGGATGCGCGCTTGCCGAATCGGCGGGTCAGGTCTTCAATCCCGATTCGGTCTGGAACTACGAGGTCGGGGCCAAGGTCGAAACATCCGATCGGGTGCTGACCGTAAACGGTGCCGCCTATCGGATCGAACAAAAGGGCATCCAGCTTTCGATCCCGGACCCCTGCGGCATCCAGTTCTTCGCCAATGCCGGCGACGCCCGCATCGACGGCGCCGAACTGGAAATGAGCCTGCGTCCGTCGCGCCATGTGATGATCAGCGGGCAAATGAGCTACACCGACGCGACCTTTTCCAGCGTCCCGGCCGATTTCGGCGCCTCGGCAGGCTATGCCAAGGGCGACCCGATCCCTGAAACGCCGCGCTGGAAATTCTCGCTTTCGTCCGAACTGCGCCATCCGGTGAGCGATGCGTGGGAAGTCTATGCCCGCGGAGCCTGGCAGCATGTCGGAAAGACACCTTTCGGTATCGATGGCGCACTCAACTCGGGGCGGTTCCGTCCGGCTTACGACATTGCGAATTTCGACATCGGCGCCGAGGGCGACACTCTCGATATCAGCCTGTTCGTCCGCAATGCCTTCAACAAGCGTGGCATCCTGGGTATCGGTTCGGGAGCGGTCAGCACGATTTCGGGCGTGTTTGAAAATGTGACCTATGCGACGCCGCGAACCATCGGCCTGACGGTCCGCATCAAGGGCTGATCGGCTTATTTTCGGGAGACGGAACGTGGCCGCCAACAATTATTTTCCGCGCGAGGAATATGAGGCGCGCTGGCAGCGGGTGTGGGACGCGATGCGCGCGAAGGGTTATGACCATCTGCTCGTCTGGTCGCGCGGGGCTGGGTCCTATGACCGGCTTGGCAATGGTCTCTGGCTCACGAACTTCGCCAATAATGGCACGGGCCAGGATTGGGCGGACGACGTCCAGATGGGCGCCTGGACCTTTTCGGCGGTGCTGTTCAGGGACGGCCGCGCGCCCGAACTGCATAGCGCCCAGCCGCCGCAAGAAACCGAATATGCCAAGGCCGTCTGCGGCGAACTGATCGTCCACGAACCAAGCCTGATCACCGGGCTTCCCGAATATTTCCGCAAGCACGGCATCGAGGGGCGCGTCGCGGTGGTCGGCGATGACGTGCTTCCCGGGCTTTACGATCGGCGATTGCGCAGCCTGACCCCGCAGATCGAATGGGTGACCGACGAATGGTTCCTGCTCGAACCCCAGCGCGTGAAGTCGAAGCGCGAACAGGAGGCGTTCAGGACCGCGGGCGATATCACCACCCATGCCTTGGCCGCCGGCATGGACGCGCTGATCGCCGGCGAGACATCGGCGGAGGCCGCGGCGCGCACGGCGATGGAAATCATGCGGCGCGGCGGGTGCTTTTCACGCATCGACATGCATCATGGCGCGCATGCGGAGCGCTTCCTCCTCGGCGACATGCTCTGCGGCTATGACACCAGCGCGCCGAAAAAGGGCGACATGGTGCGCGGATGGATTCAGGGGCCGATCTTCCAGGGCTATTGGCTCGATCCCGGCCGCACCGCCGTTTGCGGGGGCCGTCCGACGAAGGAACAGCGACATATCCTGGAAGGCGCCACCGAAGTGTGCAAGGCGATCATCAGGGCGATCCGCCCCGGCGTCACCCCAAGGCAGCTCGGGGCGATCGGCGAACAAGCCGCCTTGCGTTATGCGGGGGATGGCATCGACCTGAATCTGGGAATTTTCGGCCATCAGATGGGCACATTCTACGGACCGCACATCATTCCGGCAGGCGATCCCGGCGCGCTTGAGGACATCAAGGAAGAGCAGGGCACATCGGCCAACGAAATCATGTTCAAGGAATATGAAAAGATCGACGAACCCTATGAGCCCGGCATGCTGATCGCCGTCGAAGCCTTTATGAAGCATCCAGGGGTGGGCATGAGCGGCCTCGAAGACCATGTTCTGGTCACAAAGGACGGCTGCGAACAGATAACGAATACGCCATTCTATCTTTGAACAGGCGGGATCGGGGTTTCAGGGGATCGAGCAATGCACACGAACCGGCGACAATTTATCGCGCGATCGGCGATCGGCGGGCTCGGCCTTGTCGCCGCCCCTCTCCTGCCATCGGGGTCAGCCCGCGCGGGCGCATTACCTCTCCGGGCGGACGCCCCGCCGATCATCGCTTCGCTCGCGCGCTATTACCGGCTTTCGTCCCAAGACGGGGAGCGGCACGGGGAGCAGCACGAGGATTTCGGCTGGGTCCAGATCGACCTGGGCGCCGCCAGGCCGATCGATGCGATCCGGTTGCGCCCGGTGGAGACCGGCGTGGTGCCGGGACACCGGTCCCCGGTCCATTTCTGCATCGACTGTTCCGATGATCCGGCGTTTGGGGAAATGCAACCGCTCGTCAGCTGGCGCGCGGAGCATCTTGCCGACCCGGCGAATCGCCTTGCCCGCTTCCCGCGGAAAGCCGTGACTGCCCGATATATCCGGCTGGGTGCGAGCGCCGAAAACCTCTTCGGCGGCGCCCTATTGCCGTCCGGACTTGCCACGATAGAAATCCTGTCGGGCGGCGTCACCATGCCCGTCGCGGTGCGACGATGGCAAGCGAACCACCGTCGCCGCGGGTGAGATCGGAGGGCCGGCCCGGCGCTCCCATCGCGAACCGGATCGACATAGGCTGCCTTCCATGGGAGGATGAGCGTGCGCTGACCGGACCGCCGGACGCGGCGATGAACAAACCGGCGATCGGGGCGTTTCGGCACGGCATGGTTCCTTTTGCGATGGAGATGGTTTTGCGGGGTTGGATATTATTCCATCGGGATCTCGATCCGGCCCTGCCCGAGGTTCCCGAAATCCTGCGCTTTCAGGAAGCGGCCGCGGCGCGCGGCATCGAACTGCTCGTACTCAAGCCCCACAATTTCGACATTGTGGCGGCGCCCGACGAGGGATGGTCGGTCCATTACGAGGATCATTCGCTCGAGCGCCCCGATTTCATCCTCTGCCGCACCGGTGCCGAGACCGATTATTTCACCCTCGCCGTCCTGCGGCATTTCGAGCGGCGCGGCGTGCGGCTGGTCAACGGGCCCGAGACGATCGACCTGGTCGCCGACAAGCTGCACACGATGCAGCGGCTGGCGCGCGCGGGTCTGCCGATCCCCGCGACGATCCTCGGCAAATTCCCGATGGATATCGACGTCGTCGAGGCCGAGCTGGGTTTCCCCGTCATCGTCAAGACATTGCGCGGAACGCGCGGCACCGGCGTTCTCAAATGCGAGGACCGCAGCCAGTTCGAGGATCTGGCCGGCCTGCTCGAAAGCGCCGATGCCAAGGCCGATTTCCTGTTTCAGCATTATGTCCGGTCGAGCCACGGGCGCGACGTCCGCGTCCTCGTGATCGGCGGCCGCGTGATGGCGGCGATGGAACGGCGATCGCCGGCGGGCCAGTTCAAATCGAATGTCTCACTCGGCGGCATCGGCATCGCCTATACGCTTACCGGCGAAATGGCCGAGCTTGCGGCGCGCGCCGCCGACACGCTGGGGCTGGAGGTCGCAGGGATCGACATCCTGTTCGACGACGACGGTTATCGCATTTGCGAGGCGAATTCGGCGCCGGGATTCCAGGGGCTCGAACGCGCCTGCGGGATCGACGTGCCGAATGCGATCTTCGACTGGGTCGAGGCGAGCCAGGCGGTGCAGGACCGGCCGATCAAGGCGGTCACCGGCGAGGCGCTGATCGATCTGGTGTTCGGCGGGCGCCTGCGCCTGCGCGCGATCAGCGACCGGCTGGGCGAGCGGCGCGTCTTCGCCCGCGCGGTCGGGGTGCGGCTGGTCGGCGCGGGGGTCGCGTCGCTGTTCACCTCGCTGGCGCCGACCGATCGCGTCGAACGGCACAGCATTGTGGCCAGCCGCCTCGAGCATCTGCGCGCCGACGCGCGCGGTGTGCCGCTGACCGCCGATGCCGATGTCGAGCAGGAGCAGACGCTGCTGACCTTGCTCGCGGTCTCGATCTGGGCCGCGATCCTGCCTTGGCTGGCGGGAAGCGAACCGTTGTTCGCGGGCAGCATGTCGCTGCTGGCGCTCTGTTTCCCCGCAGCTTTCCTTCTGACGCGCCGCAAGCCCGCAAGAGCTGGCAGAAGGGAGACGGCGCGATGATCCCGTGGGCCGAGCTTTCGTTGACGGCCTTGCTCCCTTTCATCCTGATCGGTTTCACGGCGCAGCTGATCGACAGCGCGCTGGGGATGGCTTTCGGTGTGGTCGGGACGGCGTTGCTGCTGGTGCTCGGCCTGCCCCCCGCGTCCGCCTCGGCCGCGATCCATGCGGCCGAAAGCTTCACGAGCGGCGTGTCGGGGGTCAGCCATGCGTTGCAGCGCAACGTCGACTGGCGGCTGTTCCGCCGCCTCGTCGTCCCGGGCATCATCGGCGGCGCGATCGGCGTGTTCGTCTTGACCAGCCTCGCCAACGACGTCGCGCGGCCCGTGGTGCTTACCTATCTCGGCGCCGTCGGTATCTATCTGCTCTGGCGCGGCGCGCGGCGGCCGCAGACCTATCGCGACCTGAAATTCGTCGGCAGCCTCGGATTCGTCGGCGGTATCTTCGATGGCTCGGGCGGGGGCGGATGGGGTCCGATCGCGACCGCCAATCTCCTTGCCCAGGGGGGCGAGCCGCGGCGGATCATCGGCACGGTCAATGCATCGGAGTTTTTCGTGACCGTGACCATCGCCGCCGGTTTCATCGGCACGATGGGCTGGAAGACCTTCAGCCAGGTCGCGATCGGCCTGCTCATCGGCGGCGTTCTCGGCGCCCCGATCGGCGCCTGGCTCGTCCGCCGCCTGCGCGCCGAACTGCTCGTTACCGGGGCAGGGGCCTTGCTGCTGATCGCCAGCGCTTATGGCTTCTTCGCGCTGATGTTCGATCCCGTGCCGCGGTTTCCGGGGTTTTGAGGGTGAATGCTTAATATCCGTCGCCCCCGCGAAGGCGGGGGCCGCTGGCAACCTTGCGCTAGGCCGACAGCGGCCCCCGCCTTCGCGGGGGCGACGCCTTATTTCGGCCAAACGCACGCGCACCATCAAACCTCCGCTTGTCGTCTGAAAGATTTTCTTCGTCGCAAAAGCGGACCCGTGTCATTGACGAATCTAAAATCAATCGTTTAAGTTGACATTGTCGCTCGGCGCTGGTCGAGACGGGTGACGGCTCTCCCCTCGACCCGCGGCTTTTGACCGGGAAGCAGCTTGCTCCGCGTTACCAACAGCTAAAGCGCGTGATGCTCGGGCGACAGCGCCAGGCATTGCGTTCCCCCTGAAGGGGTATTGCGATGCGTATGTGTAGCACCAGACACTAGATCCTCGCCGATCCTGCGCGTGGGATAGCGGACCGACCGCATCCCGTTCCGCGCAGCGGCGCCTCCTCCCTCCCCGCCGCGCGCTCCTCACGCGAGACACTCGTGGCACAACGTCCGGCGCGCGCCTGCGTGCCGGCGCGGGGAACATCATGCCTTTGCTGACCCAATCCGACCTGTCGGATCTGGCTCGCTATCCTGCGTCCCTGCGCAGCGCCGCGCGCGCTTTGTGGGGCGACGGACTGGCGCGCTCCCGATCCGGCCCGGCGCATGGCGCCAACTTCCATCACATCAAAAAGGGGGCGGGATCGCCGCCCGGGGACCATATTTAATGACCAAATTCTCTCCCGACCATCGCTTCCGCCTGTTGCTCGGCGCGGCGTTTCTCCTGCCCGCCGCGCCCGCGTGGGCGGACGACACCACCGCGGAGACCGCCGAGGCCGTGGCCGGCTATGACGCCGGCGGTGACTACGCCAACGAGATCATCGTCTCGGCCCGGCGCCGCGATGAAAGCGCGCAAGACGTGCCCATTGCCTTGTCCGTCGTCGATTCCGGCACGCTCGAAAAAACGGGCAATTACACGCTGACGCAGGTGCAGCAGATCATGCCCAGTTTGCAGGTTTTCAGCTTTAATCCGCGCAATACGAACATCAATATCCGCGGATTGGGCAGCAATGTCGCGCTGACCAACGACGGGCTCGAAAACGGCGTCGGCTTCTATATCGACAATGTCTATTACGGCCGCGTCGGCCAGTCGCAGTTCGACCTGGTCGACCTGGCGCAGATCGAGGTGCTGCGCGGCCCGCAGGGAACGCTGTTCGGCAAGAACACGACCTCGGGGGCGATCAACATCACCTCGAAAAAGCCGAGCTTCGACCCCGAATTTTCGGGCGAGGCGAGCGTCGGCGACTATGGCTATTACCAGCTGCGCGGCTCGGCGTCGGGCGGTCTGATCGACGATCTGCTCGCGGTCCGCGTCAGCGGTTCGGTGACCGAACGCCGAGGTTTCCTGTACAACGACACGCAGAAGGAACGCGCGCAGGATTATTCGAACTGGAGCGTGCGCGGCCAATTGCTGTTCACGCCGTCGTCCGACCTCGAAGTGCGGATCATCGGCGACTTTGCCCGGCAAAAGCAGAATCACGTCCTCAACGTCTTCGCCGATTATTTCGGCACCTTTGAAAATGGCGCGACGATCCCGAACAATTTCGCCCAGCGCGCGGCGCGCTTTCCCGGCTATGTCTTCCCGACCATCGCCCCCTTTGCGCGGCGCGGCGAGGCCGACAGCCATTATCAGTCGAACATGGACGGCTATGGCGTGTCGGGGCAGGTCGACTGGACCCTTGGCAACACCAAGCTGACGTCGATCACCGCCTATCGCTGGTGGGACTGGAACCCGGCGAACGACGGCGATTCCACCTCGCTGCCGGTGATCACCAAGGCGCAGCAGGCGAACCGCCAGCGCCAGTTCAGCCAGGAGATCCGCCTCGCGTCCGATACCGGCGGGCCGATCGATTATGTCGTCGGCGCCTATTATTTCTGGCAGGTCATCCGCGGCCAGGGCGCGACCGCCTATGGCCCGGCGGCGGCGCTGTGGAACCGGCCGCCTGCGTCGCCCTTCCCGCTCGCGACCTGGGAAGCGGCGGTCAACGGGTTCGAGGCCAATTCGACCTCCGACCCGCGCACCAGAAGCTATGCGCTGTTCGGCCAGCTCGACTGGAAATTCACCGACCGCCTGACGCTGACCGCGGGCCTGCGCTACACGCATGAAAAGAAGAGCGGGTCATTTCATCAATATCATGTCGCGGGCACCGACCTGTCGGCGCTGCCCGCCGACATCGCGCGCGATGCGGCGATCATCCGTAACCAGTTCAACCCCATCACCGACATTTCAACGCGCTTCAGCGACGACAGCATTTCGGGTCTTGCGACGCTGGCGTGGCAGTTTTCGGACGATGCGCTGGCCTATGCCACCTATTCGCGCGGCAACAAGTCGGGGGGGCTCAACCTGACCGCACTCCCCGCCGGCATCGAACCCGATGTCGCGCCGGAAAAGGTCGACAGCTATGAGATCGGGGTCAAGACGCAGTGGCTGGACCGCGCGGTAACCTTCAACCTCGCGGGCTTCTGGACCGAGATCAGCGATTATCAGACCGCGATCACCGAACAGGTCGCGAATACCGTCAACTTCCGCCAATATATCGCGAATATTCCGGGCGTCCGGTCGCGCGGGATCGAGGCGGATTTGTCGGGCGCGGTCAGCGAGCGGGTCAGCTTCTATGCCTCCGCCGCCTATGCCGACACGACTTACAGCGACTATCCCAACGCGCCGCAGGCGCCCGAGCGGCTGAACCTCGACGGCAAGCAGGACCTGACCGGCGAACAGCTCCCCGGCGTGCCCAAATTCACCTACACGCTGGGCGGCGATGCCTCGGCGCCGCTGGGGGCGCTCGGCGGGCGCGACCTGTCGCTCTACGCCCATGCCGATTATTCGCACCGCTCGACCTTCAACACCTCGTCGAGCGACAGCCGCTACGCCGATGTCCCGGGCTTCGGAATCGCCAACGCGCGTATCGGCATTCGCACCGAAGACGGGTTCTTCGACCTGTCGCTCTGGGCGCGGAACCTGTTCGACAAGGATTATTACCAGACGCTGTCGGCCCAGAACACCGGCATCGTCACCGCGCTGATCGGCGAACCCCGCACGATCGGCGCCACGATCCGGACGAAGCTGTGATGCGCCGCCCGCTTCACCTCGCCCACATCATTTTCCCAAATTCGCCGACCGCCCGATCGCGTGTTCGCCGGATGCCCCCCGCCGTCTACCCCTAGGAGATTGATCATGACGGACCTTCACAACAGCTATGCCAATGCCCGTGACAAGAGTATCGACCTCGACGTCACGCCCGTGACCGGCACCATCGGCGCCGTCGTCAACGGCGTCCAGCTCTCGGGCGACCTGCCCGCGGCGACGGTGCAGGCCATTCAGGCGGCACTCGTCCGCCACAAGGTGCTGTTCTTCCGCGACCAGCAGCATCTGACCGACCAGGAACATGAGGATTTTGCGGCGCTGCTCGGCGATCCGGTCGCGCACCCGACCGTCCCCGTCGCCGACGGATCGCGCTACCTGCTCGAACTCGACAGCCGCGAAGGCTATGCCGCATCGAGCTGGCATACCGACGTGACCTTCGTCGATGCCTATCCCAAGGCGTCGATCCTGCGCGCGCTGACCATTCCCGAAGCCGGCGGCGACACGCAATGGGCGAACGGCGAAACCGCCTATGAGGGCTTGCCCGAGGTGCTGCGCCAGCTCGTCAACAATCTGTGGGCGACGCACACCAACCTCTATGACTATGCATCGATCCTGCAGAGCGCGCCCGACAACGACACCGCGCGCGACCGCATCAAGGAACATCGCAACGTCTTTGCCTCGACCGTGTACGAAACCGAGCATCCGGTGGTGCGCGTCCATCCGGTCAGCGGCCAGCGCAGCCTGCTGCTCGGCCATTTCGTCAAGCAATTCGTCGGGCTGAACCAGGCCGACAGCGCGCGGCTGTTCCAGACGTTGCAGGATCATATCACCAAGCCCGAAAATGTCGTGCGCTGGCGCTGGCGCGCGGGCGACGTCGCGATCTGGGACAATCAGGCGACACAGCACCGCGCGACCGCCGACTTCGGGCTCCAGCGCCGGACGCTGCGCCGCGCGACGATCGCGGGCGATGTGCCGGTGGCGATCGACGGCCGTAATAGCCGCACCGTTCGCAAGGAACGCGCGGTCGAGCACGAACCCGCATGAACTTACGGACCGGCGCTAACGACTCTCCTCCCTTCCTGTGACGGCGCCGGTCCCGTCTACGGCGCGCCCGGGTTCCATTCGCCCGGGTGCGCCGCCCTTTTATCCGAAAGCCTTCCGCATGATCGACGGTCTCCGCCCTGCCCGCTTCCTGTTCGCCGCGCTCGCGGTTCTCGTATCGACCGCGCCTGCGGAAGCGAAGGAGCGCCGCCCGAACTTCCTCGTCATCGTCGCCGACGATCTCGGCTATTCGGACATCGGGGCGTTCGGCGGCGAAATCCGAACCCCTAACCTCGACCGGCTCGCAATCGCCGGTATCCGCCTCGCGGGCTTCCACACCGCACCGACCTGTTCGCCAACGCGATCGATGCTGTTGTCGGGAACCGACAACCATATCGCGGGCCTCGGCACGATGGCCGAACTCATCCGGCCGAACCAGCAGGGGAAGCCGGGATATGAGGGCTATTTGCGCCGCGATGTCGCGACGATCGCCGAGCGTTTTTCGGTCAGCGGCTATCGCACGCTCTTTTCCGGCAAATGGCACCTTGGCCTGACCGAGGAACAGGACCCGTTTGCGCGTGGTTTCCAGCGCAGCTTCGCGCTCGCCCAAGGCGGCCATAATCATTACGGCACCGACGCCGACCCTGCAAAGGGCGGCACCGCGACCTATCGCGAGGACGGCAGGCAGGTGACGCGCCTGCCCGCCGATTTCTATTCGAGTGACTATTTCGCGAGCCGGCTGATCGATTTCCTGGGCGAACGCCCCGCGTCGTCCAAGCGCGAACGGCCCTTTTTCGCCTATCTCGCCTTCACCGCGCCGCACTGGCCGCTGCAGGCGCCGCGCGAAGACATCGCGCGTTACAAGGGGCGGTATGACGAAGGCTATGATGCCTTGCGCGAACGCCGCCTCGCGCGGCAGCGCGAACTCGGTATCCTCGCGTCCGATGTCGCCGCGCACACGCCGCGCAATCGCGACGGTAGCTGGGATTCGCTGACCGCCGACCAGCAACGCGTCGCCGCGCACAACATGGAAATCTATGCCGCGATGGTCGACCGGCTCGACCAGAATGTCGGCCGCGTGGTCGACGCGCTGCGCCGGTCGGGCGAACTCGCCAACACCGTGATCGTCTTTCTCGCCGACAATGGCGCCGAAGCGCTCGATGTCGAAACCACCGGCGCCGAAATGCTCGCACGCTCGCTGAAGGGCGCCGACAATGGCTTTACGAACCGCGGCACCGCCTCCTCCTACATCACCTATGGCGCGGGCTGGGCACAAGCGGCGACGGCGCCGTCGTGGCTGACCAAGGGCTATAACAGCGAGGGCGGTACACGCACGGTCGCCTTCATCAGCGGCGCGGGCATCCCGCAGCGCGAGGGGGCGGCGACACAATATCTGTCGGTGGCCGACATCGCGCCGACCTTGCTCGACCTCGCCGGCGCCGACCCCGCCACGACGCGTTTCGGCGGCCGGACGGTCCGGCCGATCACCGGGCGCTCATGGGCCGCCTGGCTCCGCAATCCCGAGGCCCGCGTCTATGGTGCGGAGGACGGCATCGGCGCCGAACTGTTCGGATCGCGTGCCTTTCGCCAGGGCGACTGGAAACTCACCGATATCGGCGACGGGATATGGCGGCTTTTCGATATCGCCCGCGATCCGGGCGAGACGCGCGACCTGTCGCTGGCCGACCCGGCGCGCAAGACGGCGCTCGCGGCGGCATGGGATGGTTATGCCCGCGATGTCGGGATCGTGCTTCCCGACGCCATTCCGTATCGCCCGTAGGAAACCGATCGAGCCCATTTTGCGTCAGGACGTTTCGCCGATCAGCTTTCGTTAACGCAGCGGCGATAAGTTTATGCGATGCTTGCCACGCCTGCCTTGTATATGAGCGGGCCGTCGCGGATCTTCCACGATCCCCACGGCACCCCGCGTCTGGTCAGGGCATAACAAGCGAAGCGCCATGCAGCACGAAACGAAACACGCCGCCGACGCGATCGAGATCGAGCTGATCCGCAGTCTTTATGACGGTTTTCTGCCGTCGGTGATCATGTCGGTGGGTTTCGTGCTGTCCGGCATGATGATCGTGTGGCGCACCGGCGATCCGATATTGGAAGCGTTGCTGCTGCCCGGGCTCGTCGCCTCGATCCTGCGGCTTTTCGTCGTCTGGCGCGACGGCAAGGAAGCGGTGGATCCACGGTTGAAAATCGCCGCTGCGCGCCGCCTCGAACGCCGCTTTGCCGTCACCTATCATGCTTTTGCCCTTGCGCTTGGACTGTTCGGGACGCGGGTTTTCTGGTTGCCGAGCCATGGTGCGGGCGCGCATCTGCTGATGCTTGCGCTCCTCATCGGCTATGCCGCGGGCGTCGCCGCTGGCATCGGCCTTCGCCCGCGCATCGCGATCCCGAGCATGGTCATCGCGGTCGCGCCCCCGTTGGTTGCAATCGTCGCCTCGATCAAACCGCTCTACGCCGCGACCGCGGTCATGACCTGCGCCTTCCTGGTCGGCGGCGTCTTCAGCCTGCGCAAGCGCCACGCCCGCGCGCTGGTCGATATCGGGCGGCGGCTGACCTTCGCTTCGCTGGCACGGCAGGACAATCTGACCGCGCTTCCCAACCGGCTGGCGCTGCGCGAAAGCTATGACGAAGCCGAATCTGCCACCGACGGGGCGCGGCTCGTTGCGCTCCATTGCCTCGACCTCAACGGCTTCAAGCCGGTGAATGACCGCTTCGGCCATCCGACCGGCGACGCCCTGCTCGCCGCGGTGGCCAAGCGGTTGGAGGGTGCGATCCGCGAAAGCGACATCGCGGCGCGGCTCGGCGGCGACGAATTCGCGATCGTTCAGCGCGATATCGCACATCCCGACGAGGCACGGCTATTCGCGCAGCGGATCGTCGCCGCAATCGGCCGGCCGTACCGGATCGGCGAACACACGCTGCATATCTCCACTTGCGTCGGCTATGTCGTCGCCGACGACAGCACGCGCGATCTCGAACAATTGATCAGTCTTGCCGACGAAGCGCTCTATTCGGCGAAGCGGAACGGCATCGGCGTCAAGCGTTACGAACCGCCGGCGGGCGAGCGCGCCGCCGCTTAACGATCAATTGGTCCAGTAGATATAATCCTGCCCGTCCTGCCACGGCGTATCGAGCGGTACGTCGATGCGGATCGGACCTTCGATCAGCCCCGGCCAGATCGGCTTTGCCATCCCCCTGTTCTGCGCCTCGATCATCGCGCGCAGCACTGCCACGCGCTGCGGATCGCTCGCCGCGAGGTCGTGCCGCTCGGTCGGATCGGCGGCGAGATTGTACAGGCGCGCCTTTTCCGGACGCTTCGTCACCTGCAGCTTCCAGTCGCCCATGCGCACGGCGCGATAGTCGCCCGAACGCCAGTACATCGCCTGTCGTTTGGCGGGTCCGGCCAGGATATTCTCGCTGTCGATCTGCCGGTCCGCCGGAACCGCCGCGCCCGCGACGTTCGCGATCGTCGCGAACAGGTCGATATGCCCGGTCACATCGCCGCGCTGCGTTCCCGGCGCGATATGGCCCGGCCAGCGCAGGAAGAAGGGGGTGCGGATGCCGCCTTCGAAGAAGGTCGCCTTCCAGCCGCGGAACGGCGCATTCAGCCCGGGCATGCCGTTGTACCAGGCACCGCCGTTGTCGCTGGTGAAGATGACGAGCGTTTCGTCGTCGATGCCGAGTTCCTTCAGCTTCGCCATCACATCGCCGATCCGCCGGTCGAGCTGCGCGATCATCGCGCCATAGACGCGGGTCTTATGATCCTTGATCTGCGGCAGCTTCGCATAATCCTCCTTCGTCGCCTGCAGCGGCGTGTGCGGCGCGTTGAAGGCGAGGTAGAGGAAGAAGGGCCGGTTCCGGTTGGCCGCGATCGCCTTGATCGCTTCATCGGCGAAATAGTCGGTCATATGCCCCTTGGGGTGGAAGCGCTTGCTGCCGTTGAAGGTCACCGCGTGGCGCAGGTTCGCCCAGATGAAGCGGTCGATGGGATCCCAGGGCAGCTTGGCATTGACCGTATCGGGATCATCCTCGGGCAGGAACATCGCGGCGCCGCCGAGCACCGCGAGGCTTTCGTCGAAGCCCTGGCGCTGCGGCTGGAGCGCGGGCGCTTCGCCCAGATGCCATTTGCCGACGTGAAGCGTGCGATAGCCCGCCGCCTTCACCGCCTCGGCGATCGTCACCTCGCTCGCGGGGACGCCCATGTCGGGATAATCGGGGATATCGGGGGTGATCAGTTCGCGGTGGAACACCGGCCTCAGCGGCCCGAGCGCGCCGCCGTGCGACAAATTCTCGGCAAATTCGACCGGCACCGCGGTATATTCGAAGCCGAAGCGCGTCGGGTAACGCCCGGTCATCATCGCCGCACGCGACGGCGAGCAGGTCGCATTGGCGGCATAAGCGGTGGTAAAATTCAGCCCCTCGCGCGCGATTGCGTCGATATTCGGCGTCTTGACGATGCCGCCCGCCAGCCCGCCGCCGTTCAGGCTGATGTCGTTATAGCCAAGGTCGTCGGCGACGATCAGGATGACATTCGGCCGCCGCGGGCCCGCGGGCGTGGCGGCCGGTCCCTGTTGCCAGACGACCGGGCGGTTCGGCTGCACCGGATCGCGCCAGTCCTGCATGATCCCGGGCAGGCGCAGCTTATTCGCTTCAAAGGCCCAATAACCGCCCGCGCCCGCCAGCACGAGAAGGCCGAGCGCCGCCGACCTCTTCCGCATCGCCGATTCCCCCTGCCCACGTCATCATTGCCCGGAAACTTATGACACTATATGTGTCATTATATGGATCGGCGCGCAAGATCGCTCGGCGCGAGGCCATTGACCCCGGCGCAAAGCTGGGCCAGCGGGGACATATGATGACGGGGGTGAAGAAATCGGGCGCGGCGAAGGCCCAGCCAGAGCGGGTCGATGGCCGGCGCGAACGCAGCCGGTCGAGCCACCGGCGCATCGTCGAGGCGATGATGGAGCTGATCGTCGGCGGCGATCTGGCGCCAAGCGCGGCGCGCGTCGCCGAGGAAGCGGGCATCGGGCTGCGCACGGTGTTCCGCCACTTCGACGACATGGACTCACTCTATGCCGAGATCACCGCCACGATTACCGAGCGGGTGATGCCCATCGTGTCGGCGCCCTATGCCGACCAGCACTGGCGCGCGAATATCGACGAACTCGTCCGGCGGCGGGTCCGCGTGTTCGAAACGACGCTGCCCTTTCGTCTTGCCGCCAATATCAAACGCTATCAGTCGCCCTTCCTGATGGGCCAGTACAGCAAGGTCGTGATGCTCGAACGCGAACTGATCCTCCGCCTGCTTCCCGGCGACGTGCTGACCGACCGGATCGGCGTCGAGGCGCTGTGTGCAACCCTGTCCTTCCAGAACTGGCGCGCGCTGCGGCACGACCAGGGCCTGCCCGCCGAGGAAGCGGCGACGGTGGTGGGGCATATGGTCGCTGCGCTGCTGAGCACGATGAAAGGCGGAAAAGCCTGATGCGACGCGGGCTTGCGCTGCTGTCGCTCGTTGCGCTCGGCGCGCTCGCCGCCTGCGATTCCGGGCCGAAGGAGCAAGTCACGGGAGCCGCGCCGCCCGCATGCCCGGCGATGCCGAAGGCGGATTATGCGTGGATTCCCGGCGCGACCTTCGCGATGGGCGCCGCGGCACGGCTGCCCGAGGAAGGCCCGGCGCGCGAGGTCAAGGTCGCGGGCTTCTGGATCGCCACGCATGAAGTGACCAACGCCGAGTTCGCCGAATTCGTCAAGGCGACCGGGTACAAGACGCTCGCCGAACAGGAGCCACCCAAGTTGCCGGGGGCGCCGCCCGAGATGCTGGTGCCGGGATCGGCGGTGTTCGCCGCACCGACCGACGGCAACCCCAATTGGTGGCGCTGGGTCGTCGGCGCCGAATGGCGGCATCCTGCCGGACCCGCGACGAATGTCGATGGACGCGGCCGCGACCCGGTGGTGCAGATCGGATATGACGACGCGCTCGCCTTTGCCAAATGGAAGGGCAAGGCGCTGCCGAGCGAGGAGCAGTGGGAACTCGCCGCCGCGACCGGCGGCGCCGACCGCAACGTCCCCGTCGGCAAGGACGGCAAGCCGCGCGCCAACTATTATCAGGGCAGCTTCCCCGTCCGCGACATGGGCACCGACGGCTTCACCAGCCGCGCCCCGGTCGCCTGCTTCCCCGCCGACGATCATGGCGTCCACGACCTGATCGGCAATGTCTGGGAATGGACGACCAGCACGGCGGGCACCGAAACCAACGTCATCAAGGGCGGCAGTTTCCTGTGCGCCGCCAATTATTGCGCGCGCTATCGCCCCGCCGCGCGCCAGTTTCAGGAACGCGGCCTAGGCACCGACCATATCGGATTTCGCCTGATCGATACGGCGCGCCCGGCGCCGGCGGCGCCAGCCCCAGACAAGGGCTGACAGCGCCAGGGCGATCGCGCCCAGCCACAAGCCGAAGCGGATGAGCCGCGGCTTGCCCTGCTGTGCGAAGGCATAGCGGTTGATCTGTTCGTCGGCGGTATAGCCCGGCGGCATGTCGAGCACGCCATTGGCTTTCGCATAGGTCGCATAATCGGCCTGCATCGCCGCGAAACGATCGGGCATCGCGGCCGACAGGTCGCGCGTCTCGCCGGGATCGGTCTTGAGGTCGTAGAGCCGCCATTTGCCGTCGCCTGTCGGCGCAAGATTGCGCACCAGCTTGTAATCGCCGCGAAATAGCGCCGCATTGCCCGACAGCTCGTAACCGAGCGGCGCGTCGCCGTGGACACTTCCGGCGGCCCCTTCCAGCATGGGGACGAGGCTGCGTCCGGTGACCGATTCGACCGCCTTGCCCTGCCAGCTCCCGCCATGTCCCGGCACGCCGGCGAGTTCGGTAAGGGTCGGCAGGATGTCGGTGACATGCGCCAGCCCGTCGCTGATCGCCCCGGCGCGGATTTTCGCGCTGCCCGGCCAGGCGATGATCAGCGGGACGCGCAGCCCGCCCTCGGCGGCGCTGAACTTATATCCCGACAAGGGCGACGACGCCGCGCTCGCCCAGCCGGGGCCGATCGCGGCAAAGCTGCCACGGCGGCCGATATTGGCGGTCGAGAGGTCATATTGCATCCCCAGGAACAGGCGGTTGCGGCGGCTGCTGAACGGGTTGGTCGGCTCGGCGCCATTGTCGGACAGGAAGACGAAGATCGTGTTGTCATAATCGCCGGTCGCTTTCAGATGCGCGACCAGCCGTCCGACCTCGCGGTCCATAGCGGTCGCCATGCCGCCATAGGCCTGCATCACGCGGACGGCGGCGCCGCGTTCATCGCCATCGAGCTTTTTCCAGTCCGGCGTCGTCGGCATCGTCACCATCGGCACCCCCGCCGGCATGATGCCGAGCGCCGCGGCGCGTTTCGCCCGCGCTTCGCGCAGCGCCGTCCAGCCACCCTGATACATCGCCGAATAGCGCGCGATGTCGCTGTCGGGCGCCTGCACCGGAATATGGTTGGCAAGGAAGTTGACCGAGGCGAGGAAGGGTTTGCCGCCGGCACGGTCCGCCTCGATATAGTCGATCATCCGCTGCACCACGAAGCGCGACGAATAATAATCCTTCGGCAAGGTCGCGGGCCGGCCGTTCTCGGTCCAGTTCGCCTTGTCGTACATGCCCTCGATCGGGCGCTGTTCGAAATTATCGGCGCCAGCGTCGGCAAGGCTGAACGCGCGGTCATAACCGCGCGCCGTCGGCAGCCGGGTCGGATCGCTGCCGAGGTGCCATTTGCCGGTGAGATAGGTGCGATAGCCCGCGGCTCGCAGAAGCTGCGCGATCGTCACGACGCGGTGGTTCATCACCGTGTCGTAACCCGGCTTGCCGCGATGTTCGTCGGGGATCGTCTCGGGCATATTGCCCAGCCCACCCCGGTGGTTCATCACCCCCGTCTGCAGCATCGCGCGCGTCGGCGAGCAGGATCCCGCGACATGGAAGTTGGCAAAGCGCATCCCCGCCTTGGCGAGCGCATCGATGTTCGGGGTCGCGAACTCGGCCCCGAACGCGCCGACGTCGCTGAAACCCCAATCATCGGCTAGCAGGATCACGACATTGGGGTGGCGCGAAAGGGCCGAAACCGGCTGCGCCTGCGCGGGCGCCGCCGCCATCATCGCGACAAAGGACATGATGGCAGTACGCCGGAACCGGCCACCGCGACCCGGCACCAGGATGGTCGCCATGCGTACTGCCATCACCCCTCCCCCAATTGTTATGGCATTGCTTATGTCAATAGATGCCAAAGGGCAATGCCGCTTGGCATGCCCGGTCAATCATGCTTTGCCCGGTCGATCATAAGCGAAAGGAAGAGGCATGGGCGAGTTGGTTTTGCGCGAGGACAAGGGCGGCATCGCGACGCTGACGCTCAACCGGCCCGGCAAGCGCAACGCGCTCAACCTCGCGCTGTGGGGCGAACTCGACACGCATGCCGACGCGATTGCCGCAGCCGGCGAGACGATCGGCGCGGTGGTGCTGCGCGCCAACGGCCCGTCCTTCTGTGCGGGCAACGATCTGAAAGAACGCGGGATCGAAGCACCGCGCCGCCATTATCAGGGGTCGATCGTCACCAAGCTCGCCGACCTGCCGCAACCCCTGATCGTCGCGGTACAGGGCGGCTGCTTTACCGGCGGGCTTGAACTCGCGCTCGCCGGCGACATCATCGTCGCGGCGGAAAATGCCCATTTCGCCGACACGCACGGCCAGTTCGGGCTGGTCCCGATCTGGGGGATGAGCCAGCGGCTGCCGCGCCGCGTCGGCGAATGGAAAGCACGCGAAATCAGCTTCACCGGTCTGCCGGTGAGCGGGCGCGAGGCGGCACGGATCGGACTGGCCAATCACTGCGTCGCTGACGCCGATCTCGACGCGGCGGCGCGGCGCTTCGCCGAGGCGATCGCGGCGCAATCGCGGCACAGCGTCTTCGCATACAAGAAACTGTATCGCGAACAGGCCGACCTGCCGCTGGGCGCAGGTCTCGCGCACGAAGTGTTCAACGGCGCCGGGGTGGCGCCCGACTTCGCCGAGCGGGTGGCAGGGCGCTTCTGAGAATGGCGGTTATCGGGATCAGGTGACGACGGTTTCGGGGTAGGGAGCGGCCCTTCACACACGCGAATGGAATCGCCTTTTTACATTGCTGTCAGGAGGCGCTAGCCTCGCTTTACCCCGAAGGAGACGGCCCGCCATGCCCGCCAAGCCCAACACCCTCGACCGCCTCGCCCAGCTCCTGCTGCTCATCGCCGCAGTCACGACGATCGCCAACGGCGCCTTCATGCTGGTCAAGCCGCTCGACTGGTATGTCTTCGTGCCCACCGTCGTCACCACCGGCCCGCCCAACGCGCATTTCATCCGCGACATCGGCCTCGCCTATCTTGGATCGGGGCTGATCCTGTCCTACGCTGCCGCCAATCCGGCCCGGCACTGGCGCGCGGCGGTCGTCGGCGGGCTGTGGCTGACCTTCCACGGCCTCCTCCACATCTACGAAGTCGCCGCGGGCATCTGCGGCCCGGCGACCTTCTGGGCCGACGCCCCCGCGGTGATCGGCCAGCCCGCTCTCGTCATCATCGCGCTCGCGATCGTCTATGCACGCCGCCCGCGCCAGGGTCAGGCCCCATGGTCTGTACCCTAGGACGGATCGACATTCAGGAGATGGCGAGCCGAAAATGGTGGTTTTCCGAGACCCGGAGCGCAGCGTACTTCAGTAGGTGAGCACCGGAAGCTCGGGAAAGTGCCATTTGCAGGCCGCCAGAACTGAATGTCGATCCGTCCTAAACCGGAACCCGGGTCAGCTGCGTATAGGCAATCCGCCAGCTTCCGCCCTGCCTGACCCACATATGCGCCACGCGCAGCCGTCGGCTCTCGTGCCGGCCGTTCAGTGTCCAGCGCAGCGTCATCACCCCGCCGGTCATCGCCGTGTCGCCATCGACGCGGGCGACCGGCTGTTCGATCGCGAAGGGCTCGATACGGAAATCGGGCTTTTCGAAGTCGGCGAGATAAGACCGCTTATCCTGCGTCGTCGCGTCGGAGTTCACGAGCAGATAATCATCGGTCACCAGCGCCCCCAGCGCCGCGATATCCTTCGCCACCGTCGCGCGGTTGTGCGCCGCCACCGCCTCGGCGAGATCGGCGGGCAAGGCGGCGACCGGCTTCATGCGCCGGTCGATCGCAACCCAGTTCACTTCCCATGTCACGCCGTCGTCGGCGGAAAAAGCCTGCTCGAACCGCGCTTCATCGGCTGAAACCTGCGTGATCTCGAACCGGACCTCGATCGGGCGATCGCCGAGCCGGTCCTTTCCGTAAAAGGTGCCGCGCCCGTACGCACCAAAGCCGCCGTGCACCGGCGGCGTCAACGCGCCGTCGCGCAGGCTGGCAAAGTTCAGGCTCCACATGTGCCGCGCCGGGTCGTAAAGCCGCAGCGACACCCCTTCGATCTTGCCCGCGGGTCCCGCGACCGACAGCTCGACCATGTTCGCCCGGCCGTCCATCAGCGCCTTGACGATACTCGTCCCGCGATACTCCGCCCAGACCGGCGGCTTGCCCGACAGCGGATTGCGCAGCACGCGCACCTCGGTCATCCAGCTGCCGATCTCGAAATCGAAATCGCGCTGCTCGTCGCGCACGGCTTCGGCCGGCGGTGCAGCGGGAACCTCAACCGTCGCGGGAGCATTTGCGCCCGCGCTCCACAGTGCCAGTCCCAGCAAGGACGAGATCACCATGCGATCCGCCCGTCGGGATCGTCGACAACCACCACGTCATAGCGTTCGAGCATCGGCATCAGCACCGCCTCCAATTCCTCTTTCCACAGCCGGCCCTCGTAAAAACGGGCTTTCATCGTCTCGCGGCTGTCGATGTCGGGAAAGCCGCGCATGAAAAAGAAGATATCGGGATCCTCGACGCTCAGGAACGGCCCCGCGATCGGCATGCCCAGCCGGTCATGCTCGGGACGCGTCTTCGCCTCGAAAATCTCGATAAAGCGGGTCCGCATTCCCGGCTTCGTCTGGTAGGTCCGCATCTCGACTATCATCGCGTCATCCTGTCCGCTGCCGGGCGGCGCGACAAGGACGCACTTTCTGGTAACCGGGAGCAGGTCATGGCGACGTCAAATCCTTTGGGTCCCGAAGCGAATATGCCGACGCCGATGACCGATTGCCCGATGACCGCCGCGATCCATGCGATCGGCGGCAAATGGAGCCTGATCTGCCTCTATTATCTCGCCAGCGGCACGCGCCGCTTCAACGAGCTCAGGCGGCTGATCCCCGATGTGTCGCACAAGGTGCTGACCGAAACTTTGCGCGGGCTGGAGGAGGAGCGGCTGATCGTGCGCGCGGTCCATTCGCTCGCGCCGTCGCACGTCGAATATGAAATCTCGCCGCACGGTGTCTCGGTGCTGCCGGTGATGCACGCGATCCGCGCCTGGGGCCGCACGCATCTCGATTATCGCAGACAAGGCATGGCCGGAACCGCCGCGCGTCGTTAAAGCGGCCGCAACGTCCCTCTTCACAGGATATTCGCGTGACCCTTTCGATCCGCCCCGCCACATCCGCCGACCTGCCGCTGATCGCCCAGTTCATTCGCGACCTCGCGGACTATGAAAAGCTCGCACACGAAGTCCGCTTCGACGAGGCGAAACTCGGCGAGCGGCTGTTCGGCCCGCGCCCCTATGCCGAAGTGGTGATCGGCGAGATCGACGGCGCGCCGCAGGGCTTCGCGCTCTTCTTCCACAATTTCTCGACCTTCGAGGGGAAGCCCGGCATCTATCTCGAGGATCTGTTCGTCCGCCCCGAAGCGCGCGGTTCGGGGCTCGGCAAGGCGTTGCTCGCATATCTTGCAGGACTCTGCGTTGACCGCGATTGCGCCCGCCTCGAATGGTCGGTGCTCGACTGGAACACGCCGTCGATCGGTTTCTACCGGAGCCTCGGCGCGAAGCTGATGGACGAATGGACGGTGATGCGCGTCGACGGCGATGCCCTCGCCGCGCTGGCGGGCGGCGCGGTGCGCTGACCCCGCTCCGGCCCGTGGTTTCCTGAACCGGCCGGAACAACAGGCATCCGCGCCGCGTTTCGACGACCATGTTCGATCACACCGGCATCGTCGTCAGCGACCTCACCCGTGCACGCGCCTTCTACGACGCGGTCGGAAAGCCGCTCGGCCTCGTCACCGCCGACAATGGCGACCAGGCCTTCGTCTTCGGCAAGAGCAAGGAACAGCCGATCCCCTATCTGTGGGTCGGAACGCTCCGCCCCAGCTACTGGGCCGAAGGGTCGCGCGCCGGGCTCAACCAGATGCACATCGCCTTCATCGCGTCATCGACAGCGGCGGTGGACGCCTTCCATGCGGCGGGCATCGCCGCGGGCGGCACCGATCATGGCGCCCCCGGCCCGCGCGAAGGCGCGATCGGCTATTACGGCGCCTTCCTGCTCGATCCCGACGGCAATAATATCGAGGCGTGCTACCGCGACAATCTGGCGTACCTGCACGAATCCTGACCCTAACGGGCGGGCGCGGGCTTGCGCCGCTCCATCGGCCGGCTCGGCATATGCGCATCGGACAATCGCTTCGCCGCGCCCGTCTCGACGCCGAGGTCGGTGAGCACGCGCACCAGCGCATCGGCCGGCGGCACGACGATGTCGGGCACGACCCCATCACCTTCCCAATCCTTGCCGGTCGCCGGATCATAGGTTCGCCCAACCGGAATGAAGGCTTCGAACCCCCCGCCCAGCGCCTCGCCGCGCCCGAAATGATTGGCCCCCGCGGTCGGTGCGCCGACCAGCGTGCCGCGCCCGCTATGCTTCATCGCCAGCGAAAAATGCTCGGCCGCCGACGCGGTCCCGCCCGACGTCAGGACATAGATTTTCGCATCGCGCAACCGCGCGTCGCCGTTCGGCGTCGCCCAATGCTCGCGCACGACCATGGCCGGATCGCCCTTGACCAGCCGCATCGACGCGATGCCGTCGATCGGCGAGCCGCCCTCGGCATCGACCGAGGCGCGCGTCGCCATCGTCACCAGCCGCGTCGGCTTTGCGAACAGCCAGGGGAAAATGACGTCCATCTGCGCCATGCCGCCGCCGCCGTTGGTGCGCAGGTCAAAGATGATCGCTTTCGCATCGGCATGCTCGGCCATGAATTTCGCCGCCGCGGCGGTGACCGCCGGATCGTCGGGGAAGATGTTGAAACGAATGAAGGCGATCCCCGGCGCGATCCATTCCGCCTGCTCGATCGGGACGCGCGGCCGGCGCGTCGGCGCGTCGGCGCCCTCCGCAGCCGCGGCGCCTTCGGGAGCGCGAACCCGCAAATGCCCGTCGGGCGCCACCGCATTCACATCGGCGTCGATCGCCTCGCCCAGCGCTTCGCCATCCAGCGGCGCATAGCGCCCCGCGGCGATGGCGGCACGGATCGCGGCGGCATAGCGCTTGCCGGTTTCGGGATAGACATAGTCGCGCTCAAGCAGCGCGGCATATTTTTCGGCGATGGCATCGGCGCTCACCGCATCGGCGGCGAGGACCGGCGGCGCGGCGACCAGCGGCAGAGCCGCCACGCCCGCAACGATCAGCAGGCCCGGCAAAAGGCGCAAAAGGCGCGAAGGGCGAATCATCCTCATCTCCATCCAATCCTCGTCGGAAAGAGGTGTATCATATCATCAACACAGATCAACTACATTTGTAGTCGTTAGCTCACACGGGCCGTTTGCGCCCCAGCCACACCAGCACCGCGCCGGCGATCGCCAGGATCGCCCCGTTGCGCGTCCATGTCGTGTCGCCGAGCATGAAGCTGCTCGCCGGCCAGCGCAAGATATCCAGCCCCTGCAGCATCCACAGCCCGCCCATCAGGATCGCCGCCACCCCGACGATCGCCATCACGGCCTTCAACGCACCCATGATCGCTCTCCTTGTTTGCGCTGCAATCCGATCAGCGGCCGCAGCCAGCCGATGCTGCGCCCGATCGCATAGAAAAGCCAGCACCCGAGCGTCGTCGCGACGAGCAGGACAAGAAACGACGGCAAAGCGCCGGTTCCGGCCCGCAGTAAAAGCCAGCCGACAACGACGATGATCGTCTGATGGATGATGTAAAAGGGAAACACCGCCTCGGCGAACATGGCGCGCCGCGGGTGGTCCCGATTTCCGTAACGGTCGGCGATCCCGACCAGCGCGACGATCGACGCCCAGCCCTGCACCAGCCGCACGGCCATGAACGGCGTGACGACGCCCGCAGGCGGCGCGCCCTCGCCGGGCGCTGCCCCCATCGCCCAGACGATCCAGGCATAGGCGGCGAGTGCGAGCACCGCCGCCGCCGGCCAGCAGCGCGACACCGCATCGAACAGCTGCGGACGCACGCGCAGCAGCCAGCCGGCAGCAAAGGCGACCAGGAAATGAAGATGCGCCGGCCCGTCATCGACCAGCGCATGCGTATCGCGGTGCCCGGGAAAGAAAAACAGAATGGCAATCCACAATGCGAAGGGCGTCACCAGCATCCCCCACCCGCCGAGCAGCCGCGCCGCCGCGTCGGCGACCCGCCCGCGCGCCCGCGCCGGGACGATCGCCAGCAACAGCGCGGCAAGCAGCGTATAGGCGAACAGGTAAACGACGAACCACAGATGCTGCCACGTCGGCAGCACGATCCCGTCCAGCGTCCCGAAGCGGAAATAATCATCGCCCCAGAAATGCGCGAAGCTTGCCGTATAGCCATGCTGCGTCACCAGCTCGATCCACGGCTGCACCGGAATGATCACCACCATCCCGAAGGCCAGCGGAATCAGCAGCCGCGCGCTGCGCGAGCGCAGGAAAGCGCCCGCACTGCCCAGCTTCGCAAACAGCGCCGCGCTCGCATAACCCGAGACGAGGAACAGCAAAGGCAATCGCCAGCTGTTCGTCGCCATCATCGGGATCTCGACCCGGCCGATCGGCGCCAAGATCTTCACATGCCAGTCCCACGGCACGAAGAACATGCCGATATGATAGAGGATCAGCAGCGCGAACGCACCGATCCGCAGCCAGTCCATGCCATAATGCCGTGTCCGGTCCATCGCCGCGAATCTCCTTTGCCGGGGCCCGCCGCAGCCGCTAATCGGAAAGGCGGCCGGCGGGCGATCGCGCCGGGACGGATGGCGGAGCCGATGTGACGGACAAGGGCAAGGCGGGGACAAACGGCGGCGCAGCCGGGACGAGCGGTTTGAGCGCGCGGGCGCTCACCGCGCTGCTCCTCGCCGCGATGCTGCTCTTCGGCATCGTCCGCATCACCGCGAACGTCTATTCCTACATCGCCGACCGTCACGGCGCCGGAATCGAGGTCGCGGCCTCGACCGCATGGATGCTCGAAGGCACCGCGCTCGTCGCCTGGGTGGTGATGGTCATTCCCTGCTGGTTCACAGTGCGCGCGATCCGGCCGCCGCGTTTCGGCCTGGCCACGGCCGCGCTGATCCATGCGCTGCTCGTCATCCCGGTCGCGCTCGGCCACATCGCCATCATGGTCGCGCTGCGCACCGCGGCGTGGTGGCTCACCGGCGGCAGCTATCATTTCGCCTCGCCCGAGGGAGACCCCATCCTCTATGAATTCCGCAAGGACGTCTCGACCTACGCCGAACTCGTCTTCATCCTCTTCCTCGTCCAGTGGCTCGTCGCGCGCTACGCCGCGCCGCCCGCCCCGGCCCCGGGGCTCCGGACCCTCGCGGTCGGCGACGGACCGGTCACCCACCATATCCCCGTCGCCGAAATCGAACATGTCGCGGCGGCGGGCAATTATGTCGAGATCGCATGGCGCGGCCAGCGCCTGCTCCACCGCGCGACCCTGACCGCGATCGAGGAGGAACTGGCGGGCGCCGGTTTCGTCCGCATCCACCGCGGCCGCCTCGCCCGCCGCGACGCGGTACGCCGCGTCATCAACCACAAGAGCGGTGACTTCGACGTCGAAATGGAAAGCGGCGAAACGCTACGCGGCAGCCGGCGGTTCCGGCCTGCTCTGGAGAGCTGACTACCGCCGCTTGCCCGCTTCGCGGCATTCAATGCTGCCATAAGCTTCAAGATAAGGCCGGTCGAAACAAGCGATCAATCCGTCGACCACGCCCAGATTGGGCGGCCAGCTCGCCGCGATTCCGGTCGCTGCCGATATATCGGTTTTTGAAAAATCATCGGGAACCGGCGATGCCGCAAGCCGCTCGCGCGCCTTCGCCAGAGCCTCCGCGTCGCGCTCCAGAAAAGCGATCGTCGCCTTCACATAGTCGTTCCACGGCAGCGCATAGGCGGTCCATCCCTCGAACTCCCTGGGTCCGGCCTCGGGCTTGAGCGACTGATGCATCAACGCGATCGCTCGCGCCCTATCTCCGGCAAAGGCACGCGTCGTCGCTTCATGCCATTTGAACGATGGGATCTGCCATACGCGCGCCAGCTCGTCCCGATGCGCCTCGATATACAGGGCGATCAGGTCCGCCGCCACGGTCCGGCATTCGGCGCGATTTCCCAGCTTCCGCCATCCCAGTTCATCATCCTGGTCGAAGCTGTTTCGATCGAGCCGCAGCATTGCCTCGCGATCATAGGCGCATGGCCCGCTCCCCTGCGGTTCGGCGCGCGATGCGGCCGGCGCCAGCGCGGCGCAAACTCCGAGCGCGATCAGGATAATATATCGCATGCCAACTCCGATCAGAGCACCCGCCACGCCAGTTCGGCAAACTCGCACAAGAGCGGCCGCGTGTCGCGGGGGTCGATGATATCCTCGACCCCATATTTCTCCGCCGTCCGGAACGGCGAGCGGACGCGGTTCAATCGCTCACGAATTGCTTCCAGATGCGCCGCCGGATCGTCGGCCGTCTCGAGTTCGCTCTTATACGCAACCTCGACTCCGCCCTCGATCGGCAGGCTGCCCCAGTCGCCCGACGGCCAGGCAAAGCGGTACTGGAAGCGCTCGGCGTTCGACATCGCGCTCCCCGCAATCCCGTAGGCGCGCCGCACCACCACCGACGCCAGCGGCACCGTCGCGCGATAGATCGCATTCATCGCCTGCACCCCGTAACGGATCGTCCCCGTCCGCTCGGCCTCGCCGCCGATCATGAAGCCGGGGTTGTCGACGAGGTGAACGATCGGCAGCCGGAACTGGTCGGCCATCTTCACAAAACGCTCGGCCTTCTCGCTCGTCTTCGCATCCCAAGATCCGCCGAGATAGGACGGGTCGCTCGCCAGCACCGCGACCGGATAACCATCAAGCCGCGCGAACGCGGTCATCACCGCCCGCCCCCAGCGCGCGCCCATTTCGAAGAAACTGCCCTGATCGAACACCGCATTCGCGATGCGCCGCATCGAATAGACCTGCTTTGCCGCGCGCGGCACCACCGACAGCAAGGCCTCTTCGCGCCGATTGACCGGATCGCTGCATTCGGTGCGCAAAGCCCGGTCGTGGATCGACGACGGCAGGTACGACAGGAACCGCCGCGCCGCCGCGAACGCCTCAGCCTCGGATCCCACCTCGTCATCGACGACGCCGTTGCGCGTATGAACGTCGGTCCCGCCCAGTTCCTCGCGATCCAGCGTATCGCCGATCGCCGCAGCGACCGCCGGGCCCGCCGCAAACAGCTGCGACAGTCCGCGCACCATCACGCTATAATGGCTCGCGACGACGCGCGCCGCGCCGAGCCCCGCCGTCGGCCCCAAGGCGAGCGCCACCACTGGCACCGTGTCGAGGTTCGCAATGATCTCATGCCACCCCGGCACATGCGGGATATAGGTATAACCCATATCCTCCAGCGTCTTGACCGACCCGCCGCCGCCGGTGCCGTCGATCATGCGGATCAGCGGCAGGCGATATTCATGCGCCATCGCCTCGCACTGGACGAACTTGCGGTGCAGCGCCGCATCCGCCGCGCCGCCGCGCACGGTGAAATCGTCGGCCGAGGCGACCACCGGACGCCCGTCGATATTCGCGCGTCCGAAAATGAAATTCGATGCCGCCAGATCCTCCAGCGCGCCATCGGGACCATAGGTCCCCCGCCCCGCGATCTTGCCGATCTCGCGAAAGCTGCCTTCGTCGACGATCGCCGCAAGCCGCGCCCGCGCGTCCATCTTGCCGCGGCCATGCTGGCGCGCGACCTTTTCTTCGCCGCCCATCTTCTCGGCCATCGCGCGCCGCGCGGCGAGCTCGCCCACTTCTTTTTTCCAGCTCATGAAGCCGAGGCTAACTGACGTTGACGGAAACGTCATGCAAAACCTTGCCCCGGCCCTTCGCGCTGCTATCGTCGCGCAATGATCCCCCACCCCGTCCTCGCTCTTGCCGCCGCGCTCGTGCTCGCTACGCCCTGCGTCGGCGCTGCGGACACCGCTACGCGGACGATCCCCGGGGTTGCCGACCCCTATCGGACCGAGGCCTTCATCGCCGCCCCGTTGCCCGCGATCGACGCCGCGCTCGCCGCCGCCGTCCGATCGGGCAAGCACGTCCTCCTCGTCATGGGGACGAACGGCTGTCACGACAGCGCGTGGTTCGCGAACCTGATCGCGACCGACCGCTTCGCGCCGGTGCGCGATCGCTACGAGATCGTCTTCGCCGACATCGGCATGCCGCACATCGATGGCCTCGGCCGCAATCCCGACGTCGCCAAACGCTTCGGCTTCAAGATCAAGGGCACCCCGACGATCGCGATCCTCGACGCCCGCGGCCATGTCCTCAACCGCAAGGCGGCGCCCAAATGGCGCAACGCCGCGAGCCGCGCCGACGACGACATCTATGACGAACTGATGCGATAGGGAGAGACGATGGCCGATATGAACCTTGCGGGGCGCATCGCGCTCGTCACCGGCGCCTCGCGCGGCATCGGCCGCGGCATCGCGATCGGCCTCGCCGAAGCCGGCGCCGACGTTGCGGTCAACTATACCCGCGGCGAAGAAGCCGCCGCCGAAACCGTCGCCGCCATCCAGGCGCTCGGCCGCAAGGCAAAGGCCTATCAGGCCTCGGTCACCGACGAGGCCGCCTGCGCCGCGATGGTCGCGAGCATCGCGGCCGACTTCGGCCCCGTGTCGATCCTGATCAACAATGCCGGCATCGCGAGCCGCGGTCAGCCGGTCGCCGACACCAGCCCCGAAGAGGTCGACAAGCTCTTCGCCGTCCACGCCGCCGGCCCGCACCGGCTCAGCCGCCTTGCGCTGCCGCAGCTTCGCCGCCACGCGCGCAGCGACATCATCGTCATTTCCAGCATCGCGACCTACGTGAACTCGCCGAACGGCGCGCCCTATACGATGGCTAAGGCGGCGGGCGAAGCCTTCGCGCTCACCCTCGCCAAGGAAGAACTGCCGCACGGCGTCCGCGTCAACATCGTCGCTCCCGCCCTCACCGTCAGCGACATGGGCGAAAAGCTGTCGCGCGCGGTTACCGGCAACACCGACATTCATCATCTCGACGCCAAAATGCCCTTCGGCCGCGTCGCGGTTCCCGCCGATGTGGCGGCGGCGGTGCTATGGTTCGTCAGCGACGCGAACCCCTATTGCTCGGGCCAGAAGCTCAATATCGACGGAGCAGGACAGGCGACCTTCCGATGAAACACATCCTTATCGCAGCGGGCCTTGCCCTCGCCCTCGGCGGCTGCGCGACCGCGCAATCGAAAGAGATCCGCACCGCTGCCGAAAAAGCCACGCCCGAGACCCCGATGTTCGAACCGACCGAGGTCGAAAGCCGGGGTTCGGTGACGATCGGCGGCGTCGCCATCCCCTATCGCGCCCTTGCCGGGACGCTCGTCATCCATCCGAAGGGCTGGGACGACACCATCCCGATCGAGCGCAAGCGCGGCGACAAGGCGAACGGCGACGCCGCCGAAGATGTCCCGGATTCCGAAGCCTCGATGTTCTACACCGCCTATTTCAAGGACGGCGCCTCCGCCGAAACGCGGCCGATCACCTTCCTGTTCAACGGCGGCCCGGGATCGCCGACGCTTTGGCTCCACATGGGCGCCTATGGCCCGGTGCGCGTCGAGACCCCCGACCTCGCGCATGGCGGCGCGCCCTATCGCACCGTCGCCAACGACCAGAGCCTGCTCGACGTCTCCGACCTCGTCTTCGTCGACGCGCCCGGCACCGGCTTCAGCCGCGTCGCGGGCAAGGACAAGGAGGATGCGTGGTTCGGCGTCGATCAGGACATCCACGCCTTCACCGTCTTCGTCCGCGATTTCCTGTCGAAATATGGCCGCTGGAAATCGCCCAAATATCTCTACGGTGAAAGCTATGGGACGATGCGCGCGGCGGGGATGACGCTCGCGCTGCAGAAACAGGACATCGACCTCAATGGCGTGATCCTGCTCTCCGACATCCTGAACTGGGACCTCATCCCCGATGATCCGCAGGTCAATCCGGGGGTCGACCTGCCTTATGTCGTGGCGCTGCCCACTTACGCTGCGACCGCCTGGTACCACAAGCGCGCCGGCGCGGGCCGCGATCTCGCCTCCTGGCTCGCCGAGGCGGAAAGCTTCGCGACCACCGACTATGCGCTCGCATTGATGAAGGGCAACGACCTCACCGACGCCGAACGGCAGGCGGTCGCGGCACGGCTCCATGCCTACACCGGCCTCCCCACCGATTATCTGATCAAGACCAATCTCCGCATCGAATATGGCGCACTGCAAAAGGAACTGCTCGCCGACAAGGGTCTGACGACGGGCACGCTCGACACGCGCTTCACCGGCGCGACGCTCGATCCCCTGAGCAAGGTCGCCTCGAACGATCCGCAGGGCACCGCGATCGGCGCGGCCTATACCGCCGCCTTCAACGACTATGTCCGCGGGACGCTCGGCTATGGTGCCGGCCGGCATTATGAAGGCGGGCTCGATGTCTACGAAAGCTGGGACTATACGCACCGCCCGCCCGGCGCCGACCGCGCGCTGATCGCGCTCCCCAACCTGCTCCCCGACCTCGCCGTCGCGATGAAGCAGAATCCGAAGATGAAATTGCTCGTCACCGGCGGCTATTTCGACGTCTCGACCCCCTATTTCGCCGGCCGCTACGAACTGCGGCACCTGCCCGTGCCGAAGGATCTGCAGGCGAACATCGCCTATAAATATTATGCCGCCGGCCACATGGTCTATGTGAACCCCGCGCTGCTCGCCGAAATGCGCACCGACGCCGCCGACTTCATCCGCCGGACCGACGGGATCGACTAAGCCGGAAAGCTCGCGCTTCTATTGGCGGTTTTGGGGCGGGGAGGTGCCGTTGCTTTCTACAGCTTCGTCATCCCGGGCTTGACCCGGGATCCCGCTTTTGTGAGGGCACAGGCAGTTTTCGACTTCAAGCGGGACCCCGGATCAAGACCGGGGTGACAAAAAGGGAGAGCGGCAGCTAACAGCCGAAACCCCTCATTCCTCAACGGGAAAAAGATCGACCGCGACGAACACCTCCGCAGCCCGCTACAGCCACACCCATGCGCCCCGATTCGCCCTCTCCCGTCATCCCCTTCCTGATCGCATGCGCCGGCATCGCGACCTTTTCGGCGATGGACGTGCTGATGAAGGGGCTGTCGATCGAACTCGGCGCCTATAATGCCGTACTCTGGCGCACCGGCACCGGCACCCTCATCGCCGGCGCGCTCTATTTCGCGAGCCGCCCCAAATGGCCAAGCAAGGCGACGATGCAAATTCACGCCTGGCGATCTTTGTTCGTCGCGGGAATGGCGCTCAGCTTTTTCTGGGCGCTCGCGCGGCTGCCGATGGCGGAAGCGATCGCGCTCGCCTTCGTCGCGCCGCTGATGGCGCTCTACATGGCAGCGATCTTCCTCGGCGAAAAGATCGGGCCGCGCTCGATCGCCGCGTCGCTCCTCGGTCTCGGCGGGATACTCGTGATCGTCGCCGGGAAACTCGGCGGCGATTATAGCGATGAAGCGCTGTGGGCGGTCGGCGCGGTGTTTCTGTCGGCGATCTTCTACGCCTATAACCTCATCCTCGCGCGGCGGCAGGCGAAGATGGCCGAGCCGATGGAGATCGCCTTCTTCCAGAATTTCTTCGTCGCCGCGATCCTCGCCCTCGGCGCGCCATGGTTCCTCGCCGTCCCCGGTGCCGGCCACGCGCCGCACATCGTCGGCGCCGCGGTTCTCGCCACCACCTCGCTGCTGCTCTTGAGCTGGGCCTATGCCCGCGCCGAGACCCAGATCCTCGCGACGACCGAATATACCGGCTTCCTGTGGGCGATGCTGTTCGGCTGGTTCTTCTATGACGAAGCGGTGACCTTGCCGACGCTCGCGGGGGCGGTGCTGATCGTCGCCGCCTGCCTGATCGTCGCGCGCAAGGCACCGCACGGCGACCCGATCGAACCGGCAGCGTCCTAACCCTCCTCCCGCCTGCGGAAGGGAGGGTGCTAAACCGCCGCCCGGCTCAGCCGGTCATTGATCGCCGCGCCCAGCCCCTCCAGAGGAATCGCCGCCACCGCAATCTTCGCCTTCGCGCTCGCCGCGCCCGCATGCAACGCATCGAACAGCCGCGCCGCCGCCTCGGTCAGGTCACCCGCCGGGCTCAGATCATAATCGCCCGCGACCGCGCCAAAGCCGATCCCATACTCGTCATCTTCGAACGCCATCGCCCCCAGCCGCACCGGCTTGCCCGGCGCATAATGGCTCGCGAGCATCCCCGGCGCGACGACCTCGGATCCTTCGACCCCGGTCACCGGCAGCCCGCCCGCCGCGCCCAGCATATCGGCGGTCACCGGCCCCGGCCGCAGCACTTCGACCGCGCCGTCCCTCACCCGCGCGATCGTCGATTCGACCCCGGCGGTCGTCGGCCCGTCGTCGATCACCAGCGCGATCCGCCCGCCCAGGCTCGCAAGCACATGCGCCGCCGCCGTCGGGCTCACCCGCCCGCTCGCATTGGCGCTCGGCGCGGCAAGCGGCGCGCCGGTCTCGGCCAGCAACGCCTGCATCGCGCGGTGCCCCGGCACCCGGATCGCAATCGTATCGAGCCCCGCCGTCGCGATGCTCGCCACCGGGCAATCCACGGTGCGCGGCACCACCAAAGTCAGCGGCCCGGGCCAGAAACGCGCCGCCAGCGCGCGTTCGACCGGCCCGAATGTCCCCAGCCGCTCGGCCGCCGCCAGGTCGGGTACATGGACGATCAGCGGATTGAAGTCGGGCCGCCCCTTCGCGGCATAGATGCGCGCGACCGCATCGGGGTTCCGCGCATCGGCGGCGAGGCCGTACACCGTCTCGGTCGGCACCGCGACCGGCTGACCCTCCCCGATCAGCCCCCCGGCGCGCGCCATTGCCTCCGCCCCAAAGGGACGGATATCGGTTGTCATGTGCATTTGACCGTCGGCCATGCCGCGCTATAGCGCCCGCGCAACGATATTCACCAGCAAAGTGTCCAGCCCATGACCTACACGCCTCCGACCACCGAGCAGCTGTTCGTCCTCGATCATATCGCGCGCGTCGACGCGATGGCGGCCCACGACAAATTCGCCGCCGCGACCCCCGACATGGTCGAGGCGATCGTCACTGGCATCGGCGACTTCGCGGCCGAGGTCTACGCGCCGCTGAACCGCGTCGGCGATACGCACAACCCCAAATGGCAGGATGGCAAGGTCACCATGCCCCCGGGCTTCAAGGAAGCGTATCGGCAGTTCGTCGAAGCGGGCTGGGGCAGCCTCGACGGTCCCGGCGAATATGGCGGGCAGGACCTTCCCTTCACCCTCGCGACGGCGGTGATCGAGGCGCTCGGGACGGCAAATATGGGCTTCACGCTTTGCCCGATCCTGACCGCAGGCGCGATTCACGCGCTGATGGCTTATGGCACCGAGGAGCAGCGCCAGACCTGGCTGCCGAAGCTGGTCAACGGCGAATGGAACGGCACGATGAACCTGACCGAGCCGAGCGCCGGCAGCGACGTCGGCGCGCTCCGCTCGACCGCCGAGAAAGTGACCGAGGGTCCGAATGCCGGCCTCTACAGGATCAAGGGGCAGAAAATCTTCATCACCTTCGGCGAGCACGACCTCACCGACAATATCGTCCACCTCGTCCTCGCGCGCACCCCCGGCGCACCCGAGGGAACGCGCGGCATCTCGCTCTTCCTCGTCCCCAAATACCGCCTCGACGGCGCGGGCAATCCGACGGTTTCGAACGGCGTCCATTGCGCGTCGATCGAGCATAAGCTCGGGATCCACGGCTCCCCGACCGCAGTGATGGTCTATGGCGAGGGCGAGGATTGCCTCGGGGAGATCGTCGGCGGCGAAATGGGCGGCATGCGCGCGATGTTCGTGATGATGAACAACGCGCGGCTGATGGTCGGCTGCCAGGGCGTCCAGATCGCCGAGCGCGCGACGCAGCAGGCGCAGCGCTATGCCGCCGAGCGCGTCCAGTCCTCGCTCGCGGGTTCGCCCGACCGCACCCCGGTGACGATCGACCATCACCCCGACGTCAGGCGCATGCTCTGGCGCATGCGCGCGCAGACCGAAGCCGCCCGCGCCCTGACCTATTATGCCGCGGCGCAGATCGACTTCGGCAAGCTCGGCGACGAGGCGGCCGCGATGCGCGCCGAAATCCTCATCCCGCTGGTCAAGGCGCATGCGACCGACATCGGCTGCGAGGTCGCCAGTCTCGGCGTCCAGGTCCACGGCGGCATGGGCTTCATTGAGGAAACCGGCGCCGCGCAGCATTATCGCGATGCGCGCATCGCGCCGATCTACGAAGGCACCAACGGCATCCAGGCGGCCGATCTCGTCGGGCGCAAGCTCGGCATGGCGGGCGGCGATCTCGTCCGCGGCCTGATCGACGACATCGCGCAGGGCGCCGCCGACTTCCCCGAGCTTCAGGGATTGGTCGACGCCTGCCGCGCGGTCACCGACTGGATGGCGAACGCGGGCACCGGCGACCGGCTCGCCGGCAGCTATCCCTATCTGACCATGCTCGCCACCGCGACCTGCGGCTGGCTGATGGCGCTCCAGCACCAGGCCGCAAAGACCGCGCTCGACGAAGGCCATGGCGACCGCGCCTTCCTCGAGGCGAAAATCGCCTCGACGCGCTTCTACCTGCAACAGATCGTGCCCGCGGCGACCGGTCTCGCCGCCTCGGCGCTCGCCGGCGACGCGGCGCTCGCACCGCTACCTGCGCTCGGCTGAGCTTGGCGGGCTCAGGGCCGGGCCGATGGCGGTTTTGGGGTGGTGAGCTGTCGTTTGTTTAATCAAGCCCCTCCCCTAAAGGGGAGGGGCTAAAGACTGTGCGTCCGCTAACAGCCGAAAACGGCCGCTCCTGTTTCCCGTCGCCCCCCGCCGCACCGCAAGATTTCGTTCATAATTAACGCGATGATAACCATCGCGGCCTAGGCACGTCCGGTAATCGCTGGAGACGTGCGTGTTCAAGCTCGGCAACAAGATGATCGTCAGCTGGCGCACGCTTGCGCTTTCGCTGTTGCTCAGCCTTGCCGTCGGTTTCTCCGGCATCGGAATTCCGGTCGACCGCATCCTCGGCGCCGCTGCGGCCAATGTCGTCAACCGCCCGGTATCGGGCGACATCGTCGTCGTCGCCCTCGACGACCGCTCCTTGGCCCTGTCCCCGAACGCCAGCTTTTCGATGACCCAATATGCCCGGGTGGTCGAGGCGATCGACAGGGCCGGCGCCAAGCGCATGTTCCTCGATTTCTTTTTCGACCGGCGTGAAAACGACCGTGACTTTCCGCAGCTGACCAGCGCGATCCGCAAGATGGGTGATCGCGCGGTTCTCGCGGTCGCGACGAAGGGGGTGCCGGGAACCGATCGCAACCGCTCGATCTTCCCGAACCCGGCTTTCGGCACCGCGGCAAAGCGCGCCAGCATCGCGTGGGACAATGAATTCTGGCAGGTCTGGCACCTGCCTCTTGCCTATGTCGCCGACGGACAGCTGTTGCCCAGCTTCGCGTCCCTGCTTGCCGACAAGCCCAGCAATCGCGCCGAACTGTTCCGGCTCGATTTCTCCTACGATACCGCCAGCATCAAGCAATATAGCGCCAGCGAGCTCCTGTCGGGCGCGGTCGGCGCGAAGCAACTCGCCGGCAAGGACGTCATTTTCGCGCCCACGGCCCTCAGCTTTCAGGACGTGCATTATCTTCCCGGGCATAATCAGGTGCCGGGCGCCTATATTCACGTGATCGGCGGCGAAACGCTCAAGAACGGCCATCCGGTCGACATCGGCTGGTGGCCTGCGCTTCTCCTTGTCGTGCTCGGCCTGACCATCGCGCTGCTGCCGATCCTTCAGCGCTGGTTCGTTTATGTCGCGCTCGCTTCGGTCGCCGTGCTCATCATCGGCCAGATCATCCTGTCGACGATGCTCGTCACGACATCGATCGGCGCGGCGCTCTTCTTCGTCGCCACCGTCAGCGCCAATGTCTCGCGCAAGCGCCGCCACTTTTCGGCGCAGCGCGAAAATCCGGTATCGGGCCTGCCCAATTTCGAAGCTTTGCGGACCCGGCAGCCGTTCGGCAGCGCGACGATCATCGCCGCGAAGCTCGTCAATTTCGAAGATCTCGCCGCCTTCCTTCCCGGCGAGGGCAGCCAGCAGCTCGTCGATCAGGTCGCACGGCGCCTCACCCTCGCCTGTCACGGTACGCAGCTCCACCATGACCTCGACGGCACCTTCGCCTGGCTCGTCCCCTATTATCAGCACAGCCAGATCGAGGGGCACCTCGCCGGCCTCGCCGCGCTGTTCAACGCGCCGCTGACGATCGGCGAACTGCGCGTCGACGTCGCGATCGCCTTCGGGGTCAACGACGAATTCGAAGGTTCGAACGCCCAGCGCCTCGCCGCCGCGCTCGTCGCCGCCGAAAAGTCGGTGCGCAGCCGCGCGCTGTGGACCAAATATTCGCCGCGCCAGAAGGAAGACGCCGGCTGGCAATTGAGCTTCCACTCGCAGCTCGAGGATGCGCTCACCGGCGGCGACATCTGGGTCGCCTTCCAGCCGCAATATGAAATCGCAACGAGCAAGCTGGTCGGGGTCGAGGCGCTCGCACGCTGGACGCATCCGACGCGCGGACCCATCCCCCCCGACGAGTTCATCGTCCAGGCCGAAAAGAGCCAGGACATCTACCGGCTGACGCTCTTCGTCATGGATCAGGCGATCCGTTCGATCGCGCAGCTCCACGCGCGCGGGTTTCATATCCATATGTCGGTCAACCTGTCGGCGACCCTGCTCGATCACAGCGACCTCGTCGGCACGATTCGCGTCATGCTCACCGCGCATCATCTGTCGCCCGAATGGCTGACGATCGAGATCACCGAAACCGCGCAGATCGAAAACAGCCGCCAGGCGCGCCAGACGCTCGCCCAGCTCCGCCGCGCCGGCATCCGCCTGTCGATCGACGATTATGGCACGGGGCAGTCGAACCTCGAATATCTGACCGAGATCGAGGCCGACGAGATCAAGATCGACAAGCGATTCGTGATGACGATGCGCGATTCGCAACGAAACTTCGAAGTCGTCAAATCAACGATCGACCTCGCGCACCGTCTGGGCGCCACCGCCGTCGCCGAAGGCATTGAAGACCGCGAAACCATGACCCTCCTCGAAGGTCTGGGCTGCGACGTCGGCCAAGGATATCATCTTGGAAAGCCACAGCTATTTTCCGAACTTTCGGCAAATCTCTCGGTCGCACCGCACAGCCGCACCGCATAACCGCCAATTTGGCACTATCTGTTAAGGTTAAGACTCGCTTTACCTTATTTTTTAAGGTAAAGGGCGCGTTAACTGCCTTCTGATCGGCAGTGCCTACAGGAGACTTCAAATGGGTTGGTTTTGGAAATTTCTGGGCGGCGCCGGCACGCAAAGCGGCGGCGGTCAGGCCTAACGGCTACCAGAGTTAGAAAAGGGCCTCGGCATCGCCGGGGCCCTTTTTCTATGGGCTGGTGCCGCTCGAACACCGATGCTTGGTTAACCCCTCTTGCGTCAAAAGGTTCCTGTGCCACAATATGTGGTAGGCAAATCGCGGCCGCCGCGACGTGCGCTGCAGGGGTCTTCACCGACCCGAAAAAAATTGGCTGCATCCGTGCCTTAGCCGCCGATCGGGCGCGGGGCCGCGGAAAGGCTGGGCTTTTGCCCCGGACCCCTTCGTTCCGCACGACGAAGCGAATCAAAATATCGACGAACCGAGTCGCTAATCTGTCATTTACCGTCTTGCATCACAGCGCCGACGTGGCACTATAGGTGGTGGTTCAACCACGGGGGCACCCCAAGAAATAGTATTTGGCTGCAAGTGGCGGATTTCCGTCGTCCATCCCATATGGACACGGGAAAACCCTCTTCGCGTGCCGAAAACAGGTGCCACCGGGACGGGTAAGATGCTAGGATCGGGGCTTCGCCCTGAGTCGAACAAGACAGGAACAAAGCGCCGCGTGGCGCGGGTCAGATCGGGGGCGAATAAGATGGATTTTCGGGAAAGCGAACGAGTGGAGACGAGCGACGTGGCGACAGTGGAACTGACGAAGAATGACGCTCCGGCAGCAACCGAATCGGCTGGCGAATCGAAATCCGCTTCGGCGCCCGCGGCAAAGCTCAATGACAGCGGCCAGCCCGCGGTCCATGCGCGCCGGTTCGATATCGTCACCGACCGCGGCCGCGACGCGCTGCTCACCGACTTCGGCAAGGAAACGCTTGAGGACCGTTACCTCCTCCCCGGCGAATCCTACCAGGATCTCTTCGCGCGCGTCGCGTCGGCCTATGCCGACGATCAGGATCACGCCCAGCGCCTTTACGACTATATTTCGCGCCTGTGGTTCATGCCTGCCACCCCGGTGCTCTCGAACGGCGGCACCGGCCGCGGCCTGCCGATCAGCTGCTATCTGAACTCGGTCCCCGACAGCCTCGAAGGCATTGTCGAGACGTGGAACGAGAATGTCTGGCTCGCCTCGCGCGGCGGCGGCATCGGCACCTATTGGGGCAGCGTGCGCGGCATCGGCGAGCCGGTCGGCCTCAATGGCAAGACCAGCGGCATCATCCCCTTCGTCCGCGTGATGGACAGCCTGACCCTCGCCATCTCGCAGGGCAGCCTCCGCCGCGGCTCGGCCGCCTGCTATCTCGACATCAGCCACCCGGAGATCGAGGAATTCCTCGAAATCCGCAAACCCTCGGGCGACTTCAACCGCAAGGCGCTCAACCTCCACCACGGCGTCCTCATCACCGACGAGTTCATGGAAGCCGTCCGCGACGGCAGCGAATTCAACCTCCGCTCGCCGAAGGACCAGAGCGTCCGCGGTTCGGTCGACGCCCGCTCGCTGTTCCAGAAGCTCGTCGAAACGCGCCTCGCGACCGGTGAGCCCTACATCATCTTCATCGACCAGGTGAACCGCATGATGCCCAAGCATCACCGCGACCTCGGCCTCAAGGTCTCGACCTCGAACCTCTGCTCGGAAATCACCCTGCCGACCGGCCGCGACCATCTCGGCAATGATCGCACCGCGGTCTGCTGCCTCTCGTCGCTCAACCTCGAAACCTGGGACGAGTGGAACGGCGACAAGCAGTTCATCGAAGACGTGATGCGCATGCTCGACAATGTCCTGCAGGACTATATCGACCGCGCCCCGCCCGAAATGGCACGCGCCAAGTACAGCGCGTCGCGCGAACGCTCGGTCGGCCTCGGCGTCATGGGCTTCCACAGCTTCCTCCAGGCGCGCGGCCTGCCGTTCGAAGGCGCGATGGCGAAATCGTCGAACCTGCGCATCTTCAAGCATATCCGCGCGCAGGTCGATCAGGCGTCGATGCTGCTCGCCAACGAGCGCGGCCCCTGCCCCGATGCCGCCGATCAGGGCGTGATGGAGCGCTTCAGCTGCAAGATGGCGATCGCGCCGACCGCGTCGATCAGCATCATCTGCGGCGGCACCAGCGCGTGCATCGAACCGATCCCGGCGAATATCTACACCCACAAGACGCTCTCGGGCAGCTTCTCGATCCGCAACCCGCATCTCGAGGCGCTGCTCGTCGACAAGGCGAAGAACAGCGACAATATCTGGAACTCGATCCTGGAGAAGGGCGGCAGCGTCCAGCACCTCGACTTCCTGACGCAGGACGAGAAGGACTGCTACAAGACCAGCTTCGAGATCGACCAGCGCTGGCTGCTCGAACTCGCCGCCGACCGCACGCCGTACATCGACCAGGCGGCGTCGCTGAACCTGTTCATCCCCGCCGACGTCGAAAAGTGGGACCTGCTCATGCTCCACTACCGCGCGTGGGAACTCGGCATCAAATCGCTCTATTATCTCCGCTCGAAATCGGTCCAGCGCGCCGGCTTCGCGGGCGGGGTCGAGGCCGACAATACGCCCGAGGCCGCGAAGTTCGAACTGTCGGCCGAGACCACCGACTATGACGAGTGCCTGGCCTGCCAGTAACGCTCCCGTCGCGTGAACCCCGGCGAAAGCCGGGGCCCAGCGCGTAGTACGCAACATCCCACCGGACCCCGGCTTTCGCCGGGGCACACGAACCGATATCGAGGATAGCCCGCCATGCCCCTTCTGGAAGCCCGCAAGACCTACAAGCCCTTCGAATATCCCTGGGCGTTCGATTTCTGGAAGCGCCAGCAGCAGATCCACTGGGTGCCCGAGGAAGTGCCGCTGGGCGAGGATTGCCGCGACTGGGCGCAAAAGATCAGCGACCATGAACGCAACCTGCTCACCCAGATTTTCCGCTTCTTCACCCAGGCCGATATCGAGGTGCAGGATTGCTACCACGAAAAATACGGCAGCGTGTTCAAGCCGACCGAGATCAAGATGATGCTGACCGCGTTCAGCAACATGGAAACGGTGCACATCGCGGCATACAGCCACCTGCTCGACACCATCGGCATGCCCGAAAGCGAATATGGCATGTTCCTCGAATATGACGAGATGCGCGCCAAGCACGACTATATGGGCACCTTCGGGGTCGAGAATGACGAGGATATCGCGCGTACGCTCGCGATGTTCGGCGGCTTTACCGAAGGCTTGCAGCTCTTCGCCAGCTTCGCGATGCTGATGAACTTCCCGCGCTTCAACAAGATGAAGGGCATGGGCCAGATCGTCAGCTGGTCGATCCGCGACGAAAGCCTCCACTGCGAAGGCATCATCAAGCTGTTCCACACCTTCACCAAGGAACGCGGCTGCCTGACCAAGGCGGTGAAGGAAGATATCATCGACACCTGCCAGAAAACGGTGCGGCTCGAGGATGCGTTCATCGACCTCGCGTTCGAACAGGGCCCCGTCCCCGGCATGACGCCGAAGGAAATCAAGCGCTACATCCGCTACATCGCCGACTGGCGCCTGGGGCAGCTCGGCTTCCAGCCGATCTACATGATCGACGAACACCCCCTCCCCTGGCTCGCCCCGCTGCTCAACGGCGTCGAGCACGCCAACTTCTTCGAAACCCGCGCGACCGAGTACAGCAAGGGCGCGACGCGCGGCGAGTGGAACAATGTCTGGTCCAGCTTCGACAACCGCAAGAAGGCCAAGGCGAACGACGACAGCGCGACGATCGCCGATGCCGAGAGCGACGGCGAGGATATGTTTGCAAAAGCCGGCATCGCCGCCGAATAAGCGACCACCAAAACCCCTCCCGCAGGCATGGGGAGGTGGCAGCGCGACTTGGGAGCGAAGCTCCCTAGTCGCCGCGGGGAGGGCAACAACGCCGCCCCGCAATACAAAACAAGAAGTCAGAGGCCAAAATGACCGAAGAGAAAAAACCCAAACTCCTGATCCTCAGCCAGCCGCAGCGTTCGACGCTGGAGGGCCTCTCAAACCGCCGCCCCCAACTCCCCACCGATGCCGTCCGCGACGAACTCGTCACGCTGGGCCTCGTGGTCCAGCAAGGCGCGAAGTGGGCACTGACCCCGACGGGCAAGAAGGTGCTGGCGGCGAGCTCGAACCGGCGGAACTCGGGCGGGTTTTCAGTTTGATGATAACATTTAGGGGTATCAAGCCGTGAGCCTTAAAGCTGTCAAAGATTTTGCCACGGAGTTTGAAGGCAGAGAATTCGGAACCATTTTGGCCGACCCGCCTTGGCGTTTCGCCAACCGAACTGGAAAGATGGCTCCTGAGCACCATAGGTTAAGCCGTTACGGCACCATGGATCTGGAAGAAATCAAAGCTCTTCCAGTCGTCGAGGTCGCCGCAAGACCTTCCCATTTATACCTCTGGGTTCCAAACGCGCTTCTTAGCGAAGGAATGGAGGTAATGAACGCATGGGGATATCAGTATAAAACAAATCTGATCTGGCATAAAATCCGGAAGGATGGCGGCCCTGATGGAAGAGGCGTGGGATTCTATTTTAGGAACGTGACCGAAGTCATTTTGTTTGGCGTTCGAGGGAAGGGCGCCAGAACCTTGCCACCCGGTCGGAGCCAAGTTAACTTTCTTGCTACAAGAAAGCGCGAACACAGCCGCAAACCTGACGAACTTTATGACATTATAGAGGCCTGTAGCCCTGGCCCGAGATTGGAGCTTTTTGCGCGAGGCGGACGACCCGGCTGGGAAGCTTGGGGTAATCAAGCCGAGATTTACGATATTGGCTGGAAAACTTATGCTCATAATAGCATAAGCGAGAAGAAGAGAACTGGATCAAGATAGTCCATGGAAGAGTGGCACCCAGGTAGTTTCACGAAAAACTTTAGCTGGGGCCGAAGTAACCAAGGCCTCAAAGAACTCTATGATATCATCCGCCTCGGATTCGATAACGAGATATCAGATGTCCCTCGAGCGGTTTTTCGACAACGCGTTTCGGCTTCGGGTAGACCTGATTACATACCTCTCAATTTCTTCTTATATAATCAGGTCCGTAACGGAGTAGATTTCGTTGTGTTTGATGAACTGGCTTTTCAGGCGGTTACATCTCGGCATAGTGCGCATTTCGATAGGCTTGCTCTCTTTGCTTTCAACCTAAGTAAAGTTGGCCGTTGGAAGCGCGCCGCATCCTATCAAGACCGACCAGCCCTATGGGCATTTCACTACATTGCCGATCGAGTGAATAAAGATTTCAATTGGGAAAGTAAAAGAATATCGGCCAACGATATTGAAAAATTCGTTTCAAGCGACAGCCGCTACGTTGGAAAAACGTCCCGGAAGCTCGCCACGAATCTGAACTATTTATATCGGGTAGGAAGAATATCGGATTACAGTTCTCCAAAGCCTGAGCGCTGGTGGCTTAGTGCCCTTTTTCTAACTTTGGACCGAACGGTGGAACCCGATCAGATTGGTACTGGGCAGCTCGCCGATGCAGCTCTCATCGGATATTTGATGAGAATGGGCTTTAGCCAGATCGGAGGGAAACGTAGCATAGCAAAAGATATTGCTACGACCTATTTCACCAACCTATATTCCGCCTGCGGCGGGCGTATCAGATTTTCTGAAGACCGAATACTAGATCGAGAAAAAGTTCTGGTTCCAAATCATTTAAGCAATGCTCCACCAGAGAAGAGCATCGTCGGTGTCTTTCATCCGACAAATCCAGGAGCAAAAAACTCCCTACCTAGCGCCTGCAAGATTTTGGCCCGCTACGCTGCCGGATTTGAAGTTTTTGATACGGAGGATTTGGATGATTTCGATGTCGAAAGCTATATAAAGCATCAGACAGAACAAGCTCTAAGCTCCCTTAAAGCAAAGGGTATAAAGCCAGCCATTTCGAGTGACGAGCTCATGAAGATAACGAGGGGCGAATGACGACCTATGTAGATACAAATGTCTTGATCGATCTTCTCGAGCCCGATTCTCAACATCATGCATGGAGCACGGCAGCTGTAGAGAAAGCGAAAGCGGTGGGCCCAATTCTAGTTTCCGACGCAGTATACAGTGAATTTTCGATATCGATGGAAACCGAAGACCAAGCAAACGAAGTTTTGGAAACTCTATCCTTTTCCCGCTGCGGTTATTCTGATCAAGCGCTCTTTCGCGCTGGAAAAGCATACGCCCAGTATCGCCAAAACCTTGGAACTAAACTGAATGTTCTTCCAGATTTCTACATCGGAGCTCAGGCAGATGTGGATGGCGTCCCCGTTCTTACAAGAGATCCTGGGAAACTAGGAACCTACTTTCCAAACGTGGCATTGATTACGCCTTAATTTTCGAGGCATTATTAAATTGGGATTACGGCGGAAGATTGCGTTGACAGGTGCAACGCCCCCAAATTCCCACCCCGCATACCCCCAAATCCTATTTCGCACCCCCCACCCCAAAAACCGCTGTCCTACATTATTCGGCTATGCTCCAAACTGCCGGATGAGCCAAATCACCCCCATCCCCTCGCCCGAACCGACCCCCGCCACCGCGCTCGACGCGCACGGCCATGATCCTGCCGTTTACGACCGGATCGCGGTGCTGAAAAAGCGGCGCAAGGATCGCCGATCGCGTCCGATGCACGAGAGAGGGTAGGAAGAGGGGTATGTGGTGTGACCTTTGTGACCTTCCGATCCTTTTGCCGATCAATTCGCGCTCGGCGGAGCCTGATGCGAGGCCCCTCAATTCGAATTACGATGACCGAATTACGATGACAGGTGCAACAATCCCCAATTAGCCGTCGCCTAGCCAAGGCTCATCGGCTAACCCCACCCCATGCCCGGGGTCTTCGTCCATCGCCGCGACACGCATTATGCCGACGAGCCCTATCGGCAATATCAATTCCCCAAGGCCTATCTGTCACGCGCCAGCCAGTTCGAAGGCGATTGGGCGGTCTATTATGAACCGGTAAAGGCCGGCGGCCGGGGCTTCTACGCCGTCGCCTGGGTCGAGAAGATCGTTCCCGATCCCACGCGCGAAGGCCATTATCTCGCGCTGATCAAACCCGACACCTATCTCGACTTCGCACATAATGTCCCGCGAACGATCGATGGCGCGCTTGTCGAAAGCGATCTGGCCAATGCGCAAGCGGCCGTACGCCCGCTCAGCCAGCGCGACTTTGTTCGCATCATCGACCTTGGCCTCGGCGACGACGAAAGTGCTCTGCCGCGCGTTAGTGATCCCGCCGCCCCATTGCCGCCCTCGCTTCACGATACCCAGCGTCCCTTCCGCTTCGAGCAGGAGCGCGTCCGCACCGAAAGCCTGACGTCGCGCATCGTTCGCGACCGCGTCTTCCGTACTGCCGTGCTCGCCGCTTACGACAAGCGCTGCGCAATGACCGGCCTCAAATTCATCAACGGCGGCGGCCGCGCCGAAGTCGCCGCGGCGCATATTCGCCCGGTGGCGCAAAATGGTCCCGACAGCGTCAACAACGGCCTCGCGCTCTCGGGCACCGCGCATTGGATGTTCGACCGTGGCCTGATTTCCTTGGCCGACGACCTCTCGGTCCTCGTCTCGCGGCACGTCAACGATACCGAAAGCCTCGACCGGCTGCTCCGGCCCGACCGCAAGGCGATCGCACCGCGCGACCCGGCGCTCCGCCCCCATCCGAGCTTTCTTGCATGGCATCGGGACAATATCTTCAAATTATAGGGTCGCGGTCGCCAGCCTCAATTCACCACCGACTCCATCGGAAACCCGCGCACGCCAGCGACCGCAAACATCACCGCGCCGCGCACCGGGAATTACAATGGCAGGTGCAACAATCCCCGATTGCGCTTGACCGCAATCTTGCTTCGATGCCGGGTCAGGTCCGGAGTGACGAAGGTCGCAGGGCTGAACGCGCCGCCCCCAGGCCAAAACCGGCCCACTGCCCCGGGGATCAACCGGGCGGAATCAGCGGCGGCAATTTGGAGATGTCGAACTTCAGCGTCACTTCCTGCGATATCGTCGTGGTTTTCGATTGCTTGCCGCCGATCTTGAACACCAGAAACGCGACTTCGGCGCCAAATTCTTCGCTCCGCTCGATCTCGAAGGCCGAGGTGTAGCTGAGCGGGCCGAAGCTTACCTTGGGCTCGCCCGGTTTGACCTTGTCATATTCGGCCTTGATCCCGTTGAGCAGGGTGACAAACGGATCGCCCTCCACGACGGTGACAGGTGGCGTGCCGGCGCCGCGGCCCGCCTTGGCGCTGCTCTCCAGCGCGGTACAAAAGGCCGGGACCGCGCGTCCGTCGCTGGCCGCATAGCTGAATTCAAATTCGATCGAATCGGTCGCGGTCACCGTACGGCCGCGCGATCCCGATGGGCCCAGCGTAATGCCCAGCGGCGCCACTTCCAGCCCCGCCTCGCCGCTCCGCCCCTTCGCCGTCACATTGCCCAGCGACAGCGTGACGTCGATCGTGGCGTTGCCCTGCGGGTCGGTTTTCAGCAAGTCGCGGCCGAAGTTCCGGTTCGCAAAGGTTTCGGCCAGCTCGCACTTCAGTGCGTTGACGATCGCCGCGACGGGAACCAGCGGGGGCGGCTTCATTCCTGCGCTCCGCGGCGGATCCTTGCCAGGCGCGCATCCCGCCAAAGCCAATGCCAATGAGGCGCCAGCCAGCGCCGCCCACTTCGCATATTCCATCGACAATCCCCCCTTGCGCCGCCTGGTCCGGCGAGCGCCACAGGCTTATCACCGCGCGCCGGAAACGCCGCGGGCTTTTACCGCCATAACGGTCCTATCGCCCGGCGCCCCTGCGCCGGTCCCGCCACCCCTCCCTTCAATGCACCGATGCCGAAACCGTCGCGCCCTCCGTCCGTCCCACCGCGAACATCACCCCGCCGCGCACCGCCTCGGGCGAATCTTCGAGCAGATACAGCTTCACCAGTTCGCGCGTCACCTCGCTATCGTCGTCAACGACCAGCCGCAGCGACGTGATGCCCAGCTCGCTCTTCACGATCACCACGTCGCGGATCAGCGGCAGCGGCCAGCTTTGCCCGCCGCCACGGTACAGCCGCGCGCCGTCGTGCCAGATAAAGGCATCGCGCCAACGCCAGGCGCGAAAAAAGGCGGCAAAACCAAGCAACGCCGCCGCGATCCCCGCGGTCACCAGCAGATTGCCGAACAGCAGCGCGCGCACCGCCTCGCCCGCGCCGCCGTCCCACGCGCCATGGACCTGCCGCACCGCCAGCCCCGCCGCGGCGAGCGCGCACAGCAATTGCCCCGCGAGCAGCGGCTTCGTCTTCAGCCGGCCGATCACAATCTGTCTGGAAACCGCATGCAACATCGCGGCGTACATAGGCATCGCCGCGGCGCAGCGCCAGCCGCCGCGGCGCGCCCACCGCGCCATAAGGCGGACCGCGCCCGGCAGGCGGCGAACCGATCGGGCGACTCGGCGCAGCCATGCTATGCTGCCCCGCGAAAGGAGAAAGCCGATGCAGGCCGTAACCGAAAGCGAGCGCCGCCAGGAGGTTCGCGTCCTTCTGGACCAGATTCAGGCGCATCCCGAACGCGACTGGACCAGCGCGCGCCAGCGTATCACGACGCTGAACAAGCTGATCGCGAACAAGCCGGCCGTCCCCAAGCCGCACTGACGCGGCTGGAGCGTGATGACATGACGCTCTAATTGCCGGGAAAATCGGGTCCCCCGGCCAGCGTCACATGCGTATCGCTGCCCATCGGGATCACGGTGCGCCCGAACCACACATAGCGCGCCGTCGGTCGATCGAGGTCGTTGTCGTACAGCGCCGCCGCCTTGGCCGGATCATAGCCCATCCAGCCCAGCGTCGCGGGAAAGATCTGGCTCGCCGAATGCCCGCGGCGCGGCGCGGCGGCATAGCGCGCCGCAAGCGCGTCGGGCAGGAAGGCGAGCAGCGGAATGCGAAACTCGTCGCGCACCGCCTCGCGGCTGCAATGCGGCAATGCGCCGGGGGTCAGATTCTGCCCATGGTCGGACGTATAGACGATTGCCACCGCGTCGCGGTCGACCCCCCCCAGCAGCCGCTCGAAAAAACGCGCCTTCGACCAGCCGAGCGCGGTGTCATACTGCAGCGCGACCGGGCTGTCCGCGGGGATCGCGCCCGCCGGATAATGATCGCGATACTGGAAATGCACCCCGCGCAGCACGACGAGGGTAAAGCTTTTCGCATCGTCCTTCATCGCCGCATTCACCGCGTCGGCGATCGTCCGGTCGGTGTCGATCCCGCCCGGCATCGGCCGGAAATCGTCGATCAGCGCGCGTTCGGGCTCCAGCAGCAGATTCTGCGGCGCGCCGGCCGTCTGCCCGTCGATCAGCACCGTGCGATACCCCGCGCGCTTCGCATAGGCCCAGATCGACGGTGTGCGGCGCAGGTCGATCGCGGGCGAGGCGCGGCGCACGTCGACCCCCGAACGCAGCGCGACCTGCGCCGGCGCGCTGCATTGCCCCATCGCCGCGGCGACCCCGAAATCGAGGTGCGGCACGCCGGCAAGCCGGGGCGCGATCAGCCGCGCAAACGGCGCCGCGGCGACGCTCTCGTCGATCAGCCACACGATGTGCCGCGGCGTCTTCGCCGCCGGGTCGGAGCTAAGTTCGGGCGCGGCGCGCGGCGGCGGCGGCGGCGCGGTCATCAGGTCCCAGCCGAGTCCCGGGATATTGCGCTCGGCCGCTTCGGGCCACACATCGGCGTGGCGATAGAGGGTTGCGGGCAGGAGCAGCATCGCCGCCACGCCAGCCGCGATCCCGCGCCCCCATCGCGGCGCCGCAAGGCTGCGTACCAGCCAGCGCGCTGCGGCGAACAGCGTCAGCGCCGCCGCCGCCTGCGCCCCGGCGAGCAGCAAGGGCGCGGTAAACTGGCCCGCCGCGTTGCCCGCCTGCCCGGTTTCGGCGATCATCCACGCCAGCGTCCCGCCATCGACGGGCTCGCCGACGATCCCGCTATAGCCATGGTTGACGAGGATCGACGCCCCCGCAAGCACGAGCAGCAGCGCCGCCCAGCGCCCCGGCAGCAGGACCAGCGCCGCGAACAGGATCGCCGCCTGCACGCCAAGGAACAGCATCGCGCGCACCGCGCTTTCCATGTCGCCCGCCGCGATACGGTAAAGGACATTGTGCGTCAGCTGATAGCGGTTGGCGATGGCATAGCCGGCGGCGAACAGCAGCGTCGCGGCGGCAAGCTGCAGCACGCCGCCCCGCGCCCCGCGCGGTCTGTTCCTTGTCCCCTCGGCTCCCATCGCCCGCCCTCATAGCCGCGGGGCGTTGAAAAATCACCAATAGGCCTCCCGGGGCGCGGCGAGCTCCTATGCCCGCATAAAATGGCCCGCCCCGGGGCGTCGGGGCGGGCCAGTTTCGGTGCCGGGGCGCCGGATTGCGCGGCCGGCCCTCTGGTTATCGCTTCAGCGTCGCGAAGGCGCGGTTATTCGGCTTCCTCGAACAGTTCGGCCGCATTCGCCGCGGTCGCCGACAGGCGCACCGTGTCGCCGTCGACCGACGCCACCAGGCCGGCAGGCAGGTAATGATGCTTGCCGCCCTGCCCGTCTTCCGATTGCGGACTGTCCGACTTGGTCAGCTTGATCCGTTCGCCGTCGAGATGGTCGACGGTGCCCAGATGGACGCCATCGGCGCCGACGACGTTCATATGTTCCTTGATCGCGCTATGGTCATGTTCAGCCATGGTCATTCTCCTTGGCGTTCCGCAGCAAGCCTGCGAGGACGATAGCCACCATACGCACCAAATCGGCCTTGGCTCCCTCCGGCCGACGAGCTGCCCGAAAGCCGCGCCGCTTTTCAATCGCCCGCCGACGCGCTAGCTTCCCCTTATGCGCACGCTCCTGCCCCTCGCCGCGCTCGTGCTCGCCGCCGCGCCGCTTCCCGCCCTCGCCTGCTCGGTCGTCCCGGGTTATCGCGTGCCGACCAATATCGAACTCGTCCAGCGGGCCGACGTGATTCTTCTCGGCATCGTCGAGGACGGCGATCCCGAATCCGGCAATAGCGACGAGATGATGATCCGGGTCCAGCCGGTCGAAGCGCTCAAAGGCGAATGGCCCACCGAGCCGGTCGCTCTGCCCGCGATGATCGCGACCGACGCCGAATTTTTGCTCAGCAATCCCTATGAGCTCAAGGATGCGCATCCGCAAAGCCTTGCCGGCGCCTGCAATCGCTATGCCTTCCCGCGGGGGTCCCGCGTGCTCTTCTTCCTTGATCATAGCGACGGCAGCTGGCGGCCTGTTGGCAGCCCGTTCAGCCGCTGGGCCGAGGATGTGCTGACCGACGAGGCACCCTGGCTGCAACTCGTCCGCTTCTATGTCGAGATCGCCGATCTGCCCGAGGATCAGCGCATCCGGGCGCTCTCCGCCCGCCGCGACGAATGGCGCGCGCGCGGCGACGATCCGGTCGCGCAGCTGCTCGCCGCCGACATCGACCGCCAGCTCGCCGGACCGGACGCGCCGCTGCGCGACGAATTGCCCGAAATGGCGCCCGGCGAAACCGACCAGGAAGCCGTGGATGCCGACGAAGCGATGGCGGCTGAGGCCGAAGCGGCGGCCGCCGAAGCCGAAGCGGCGGCTGAAGCCGACATCCCGCCCGGCCGGCGCTGACGCCCGATGCGGCTGCCGACTTATGTCTACAGCCTGATCTATCCGGGCTTTCTCGGCAGTTTCCTTTACGGTTCGCTGACTGCGCCCTTTCCCGACACGCTTCACGTCTGGGCCGCGATGCTGATGCTGCTCTATTTCGGCGCCCAATATGGCGAAGGCGCGATCGCCGCCTTTCCCGGCATCGACGGCAAGCCGCGCTATTTTGCACCCGAGGCGACGGTCGATCTGCTCGAAACGCTGGCGATGGCCGCGATCATGGCCGCGATCGGCGTCTTCGGCGGCGCGCCGACGGGGCTCGTCGGGCGTTTGTTCGACGCTGGCGACACGGCCGATCACTGGATCTGGATGGCGCTCGCCTTCGCACTGCCGCCGATCGCGCGCGTGGCGCTGTCGATCGTCGGGCGCCGCCCCGACCGCCAGAGCCATGATGTAAAGGCGCATAAAAGACTGACGCTCCTGTCGCTCGCCGCCGCCATCGGCGCGCTCGTCGGTCTCGTCCAGCCGGTCGGCGGACTGACGCTGATCAGCCTCGCGCTTTCGGTCTATCTATATGCCTTCATCTTCCAACCGTCGCTCGGGCGCGGCACCGTGCACGAGGCGCTGTGGGGAACACCGGGCGAGGATTAGGGTCAGGACCCTTAGGTTGTATCGACATTCGGTTCAGGGTGAGCCGAAAATGGCGATTTTTCGTGATCCGGAGCGCAGCGTACTGCAGTAGGTGAGCACCGGAAGCACGGAAAATCGTCATTTGCAGGCCGCCATGGGCTGAATGTCGATACAACCTAGCACCATGGGCTGCGGCGCCCCACCCACCGCCGCGCCAGCCCCTCGTCCACCAGCCGCTCGCCGACGCTTGTCCCGTCACGCGTCACGATACGCAGCTTGCGCCCGTGCACATCGGTGTCACGGTCGATTGCATCGAGGCTGAACGCGCCCTCGTTCAGCAGGCCCCGCAGCCGTTCGGTCGCGGCTTGACCCAGCGCCGCCTCTTCGGCGCACCGCGGCGGATGCGTTTCAGGGGTGTCGATATCCGCAATCCGGTATGTCTCGCCCGCGAACCGGAAAGTATCGCCGTCGACGACGCAGTTTTGCCCGCCCCCGCCGTGGCAAAAGCCAAAGCGCGCACGGAACTGGTCGGGCGCGGCCACTGCGACCGCACCGCTGAGAACAGACGCCCCGGCCCCGCGCGCCTGCGGGCCCTGGGTGGCCTGCAAGGCGACCAGCGTTCCCGCAAAGCCGCCCGCCATCGCCACGAACAGCCAAAGCGCGAAGCGCGTTTTGCCGGGACGGCGATACGGATGACGGACGCGCGGGTACCGGTTGTACGGATAGGGTGGACGACGAACCATGTCGGCAACCTGCCATGGCGGGGTGAGCAAAATCCCGGCGAGGCGCCTCCGCTATGGCGCACAAGCCCGCGAAACGCGTCCGCGACGGCACCATATCCGATTGAGGCATATCCGATTGAGGCGAATGAACGGCCGTCATATCGTCAAAAGATCGCCCCGCGGCATATGCGTTGGGACGGAAAGAGCGGATGTTACCGTCTTCTGCCTTCGTCGCCCCGGACTTGATCCGGGATCCCCAGCGGCGCTGAAGTCATGGACCCAGAATCAAGCCCGGGGTGACGAAGAAGAGAATGCCCGCTGCCGGCCGACAACCGCCAGGCCACTCCATGCTCTCACGGCGCGCCGCGGGGTTCGTCGTCTTCGATACCGCCTTCGCCCAGTTCGCCATCCTCATCGTCGTCGCTGCGCTCGCCGCGATACGCGTCCATGTCGATCCGCCCCGATCGCTCCATCTGGCGCATATGGTCGACCAGGTCCTGCGCATCGTCGCTTTCGTCGCCGCTCTTGACCTTGTCGCTGTCTTCCAGCCGGCGCTCGCGGCGCGCTGCCTCGGCAACGGTTTGCGCTTGCGCCTCTTCGTCCTGCTGTTCGCGGTTGAGCGCCTCCGGGGCTTCTGATTCGGGTTTGCGCGGGGTATCGGCCATGACCGGCTCCATCTCTGGGCCCGCCGGACGGAACGCGCGCGCGGGCGGTTGGGGATGACCGGAAAACGCCCCCGCTGCGCCTGCGGTTCCTCAACCGGCGGCGGCGAGAACCTTATTCTCGATGACCCGAATGAAGGCCTCGGGATCCTGGGCGCCGGGAATCAGCATCCGGCCGCCAAGGATGAAGGCGGGCACGCCGGTGATATTCTGGTCGGCCCAATAGGCTTCCTCGGTCCGCACCATCTCGCCGAACTCGCCGTTCGCCAGAATGGCGGCAGCCCGCGCACCGTCGAGCCCGACCGATGCCGCGACATCGGCCAGCACGGCATGATCCCCGACATCGCGATTGTCCGTGAAGTGCGCGCGAAACAGGCCAAGCTTCAAGGCGGTCTGGACGCCCGTCGCACTCTGTTGTTCGGGTTCCTCGAGCGCGCCCGCCCAACTGAGCAGCCGATGGGCGTCAAAACTATTGCGCATCCGGAACCCGGGCCCGCGGTTGAAGGTGAAACCCAGTTCCTCGGCGATCGCCGCCATCCGTCCGCTGTTCGCGCGGCTCTGCTCGGCGCTGATGCCATATTTGCGCATCACATGGCTGGCCGCATCCTCACCCTCGCGCGGCATGTCGGGATTGAGTTCGAACGGGTGCCATTGGACGCGGAAGTCCAGCCGGCCCGCGAAATGCGCCATCACCTGTTCGAACTTCAGCCAGCCGATGATGCACCAGGGACACATGACGTCGGATATGATATCGACGCTGAGGCGCGGCACGCGCGGTTCGGTCACGGCAAATCCTTTCGAACAGCAGGACCGGCCTGCCTTCTTTCATGGCAAACTCAGGACGAACGGCGATCCTTGCCCGATCGGCGATCGGCCTTGCGGCGTTCGCCGCCCTTGTAATCGGGATCCTGGGCGGCGCGCCGGTCTTCCGACCGCCGGTCCGGACCGCCTCGCTTGTCGTCGTCGGCCATAAACGCTCCCTCGCTCTCCAAAGGAAATCAGGTGCGACTTGCTGCCAATAGCTCATATTATCTTGGAAAAGACAAGCGGTCGCCGGGATGGCCCCATTGCGGAGGCGACGGCTTTGGGGTGGTGAGCGGACGTTTGTTTAATCAAGCCCCTCGCCTTCAGGGGAGGGGTTGGGGGTGGGGGCCATCGGCCTTGCGCAAGGTTTCGAGCTCCCACCCCAACCCCTCCCCTAAAGGGGAGGGGCTAAAGACTGTGCGTCCGCTCCCGGCCGAAACCGGTCGCTTTCACAACCCCGCCCGCAGACAGCTCAATGCACCGTATCCACTGATGCCTCACCCGATCCAGCGGCAGCTTGCGGCCGCGACAGCACCCACCAGCTGCCGATCATCAACGCGACGGTCAGCGCCTCGATGATCATCGCCTGGATAATGCCCGTATTGACCGGATCGCCGCTCGCCACGCCGAACAAGCGGCCGACGAGCGCGGTCCCGTAAAGCGCGGCGGGCACGAGCAGCGCGCGCAGCCAGCCCGGCACCAGTGCGCCGAGCGCCGCGGCGCCCGCCGCGACGAGGAAAAAGGCCGACAGGTCGGCACGGATCGTGTTGGTCGCGGGGCCCTCGACCAATATGCCGAATGTTTCGGTATAGCTGGCGGGATCGAGCAGCCCCCGCGCCCCGACGATGACGAAAAACAGCGCCCACAGCAGGACGGCACCGCGCAAGACCCAATTGACCATCATTCTTCTCCCCAATCTGTCCGCAGGCTGCGGCATCGGGGACGAAAGTTCAATCTATTCCGCCGCGAAGGTCGCCTCGATCCACCCGCCGCCGAGCACCCGGCTTTCGTCGGCGGCATCATAGAGCACCGCCGCCTGCCCCGGCGCGACGCCATATTCGGGCGCCGCGAAAATCAGCCTGTCGCCCGCGACGCGCGCCGGCACCGGCCGCGCCATGCTGCGCACCTTCGCCAGCACGTCGCGGCCCTCGACATCGCCAAGCCAATTGGCCTCGCCAAGCTGCGCGCCCGACACCGCAAGCGCGCGCCGCGGGCCGACCACGACCTGCTTCGCTGCGGCGTCGAGCCGCACGACATAGAGCGGCTCGGCCTGCCCGCCGATGTCGATCCCGCGCCGCTGGCCGACGGTATAATGGATCAGCCCCCTGTGGGCGCCCAGCACCGTCCCGTCGACATGGACGATCTCGCCCTGGTCGTCGGCATCGGGACGCAGTTTGCGTACCAGCGTCGCATAATCGCCGTCGGGAACGAAGCAGATGTCCTGGCTGTCGGGCTTGGCGGCGACGCCCAGCCCCAGCTCGCGGGCGATCTCGCGCACCACGCTCTTTTCCAGCCCGCCCAGGGGGAAGCGCAGGAAATCCAGCTGTTCCTGCGTCGTCGCGAACAGGAAATAGCTCTGGTCGCGCGCCGGGTCGACCGCGCGGTGCAGTTCGGCCCCCGCAGGCCCCATCACGCGCCGGACATAATGGCCGGTCGCGAGGCAATCGGCACCCAGGTCCTTCGCAAGCTGGAACAAGTCGGTGAACTTCACCCCCATATTGCAGCGGACGCATGGGATCGGCGTCCGTCCCGCCAGATATTCGTCGGCAAACTGGTCGATCACCGTGTCGCGAAAGCGGCTTTCATGATCGTGGACATGGTGTGCGAAGCCCAGCCGGTCGGCGACCGCGCGCGCGTCGCGAATATCCTGCCCCGCGCAGCAGGCGCCGACGCGCTTCGCCTTTGCGCCATGGTCGTACAGCTGCAACGTGACGCCGATCACCTCGGCGCCCGATCGCGCTGCCAGCGCGGCGACGACGCTCGAATCGACCCCGCCCGACATCGCGACGACGATTCGCCGATCCTTGAGCGGCGCGCCGAGCTGAAAGTCGCCCTGAACAAGTCCGGGAGGGGAAATTACCGTGGCCATGATCCGCGCCATCTAGGGATGCGGACGCAAAAATGCCAGCTTTTCCGCCGCGCCTGTCAAAATGTTGACGGGGGTTAAGCTTCGCTAACAAGCTCTGAAATGGGCATTTACTGGACCTTAGCTGGTCTTCGCTAATACGAGTCGCATGAACATCGCCCCGTCCGATCTTCCGCGCCTTACGGGTGCTTCCAGCCTGTCGAACCCCGGTTTCGACATCATCTTGGCCGTTTCGAGCGCGCGCCAGGCGATGCTGCCGACGGTGCGGATGCTGCGGACGCGATCGAATCGCGAATCGCACACCGCGATGCTTGGCGCGCTCCGCCATTATCTGGGTGCGGCGACAGCGACCGAGGAACGAAATGCATCACGACCCGTTCGATTCTTCGATCTGTCGCATGATGTGAACGCCTTGCCCGAAACTATGAACAACCTGTTTACCAGAGGATTTCAGCCGATGTTGAATCCCTCTGCTCCACAACGGTCGGCGTCGGTCAACCCGATCCCCCCCGACGTTGAAACGATGGAATGAACATGATTGAAAACCAGAAAATCCGGCCCGCACAGGTCATCGGCCCCCTTGGGGAGCCGCTGACGCTCGACTCGCTGCCGCCGCCCACCACCACGCGCTGGGTCGTCCGCCGCAAGGCCGAGGTCGTCGCGGCGGTCAACGGCGGTCTCCTGACCGTCGATGAAGCCTGCGAGCGTTACGGCCTGACGCTCGAGGAATTCGCGAGCTGGCAGCGGTCGATCGACCGCAGCGGCATGCCCGGACTGCGCGTGACGCGCATCCAGCACTACCGCGACCTCTATGAGCGCCAGCAGCGCTTCTGACGCGGCAAGACGCGACGAACGATCGAAGAGGGCGCCCCGGCGCCCTCTTTTTGTGTGTGCCCCGCTTTCTATCCCGCTAACCCACTAAATTCCATCGTGAAAATTGCGGCGCTTGGGTGCGAATGACAAATATATTGCAACTCTGGCGTTCACCCCGCGTTAAGCCCCCGAGTCAACTTTGGGAGTCACTCGATATGCGCAAGTTTGTTATCGCCCTCGCCGCCACCTCAGCCCTCGCGCTCGGCGCGTGCCAGAGCCCGGCGGCCGACAAGGTCGAAGATCAGGCGGAGGCCCAGGCCGACGCCATCGACGATCAGGCAGACGCGATGCCCGCCGGCCCGGCGAAGGAAGCCATGGAAAACAAGGCTGACGTCGTCGAGGAAAAGGGCGAGGAAAAGGCCAACGCCATGGACGACAATGGCGAGATCGCTCCGTCGGAAAGCGGCATCGGCGACACGCAGGCCCCGCCGCCGCCCGCGAAGAAATAACCTTCCACCCCTCGCCCGAGGGGCCGGAAGCGGGGCGCCGCAGGCTTGTCCGCGGCGCCCTTTTTCGTGCGTGCCGCAGCGCTGTGATCGCGATCACCACCGCTGCGCGCCGCGCCTGCTAATCGCATTGGCGTGGAGGCGGAGCGATCTTCTGCAGCACCGGGTCCACACCCCACCCTCCCGTCACCGCGTGTGGACCGCGGCGGCGGGAGGGACCAGAATGAGGATCGGGGTCAGGCGTCGTCGCCCATGCGCAGCGCCGCGATGAAGGCTTCCTGCGGAATATTCACATTGCCATATTCGCGCATCCGCTTTTTGCCTTCCTTCTGCTTTTCCAGCAGCTTTTTCTTGCGGGTTGCGTCGCCGCCATAGCATTTGGCGGTCACGTCCTTGCGCAGCGCGGCGATGGTTTCGCGGGCGATCACCTTGCCGCCGATCGCGGCCTGGATCGGGATCTTGAACATATGGCGCGGGATCAGGTCCTTCAGCCGCTCGCACATCCCGCGGCCGCGGCTTTCCGCCGAGCCGCGGTGGACGATCATCGAGAGCGCGTCGACCGGCTCGTTGTTGACGAGGATGCTCATCTTGACAAGGTCGCCGGGGCGGTGGCCGATCTGGTGATAGTCGAAGCTGGCGTAACCGCGGCTGATGCTCTTCAGCCGGTCATAGAAATCGAACACCACTTCGTTGAGCGGCAGTTCATAGGTGATCTGCGCACGCCCGCCCACATAGGTCAGATTCTTCTGTACCCCGCGGCGGTCCTGACACAGCTTCAGGATCGGGCCGAGATAGTCGTCGGGAACGTAAATCACCGCCTCGATCCACGGCTCCTGAATCTCGTCGATGCGGTTCGGATCGGGCATGTCGGCGGGGTTGTGGAGTTCAATCTCCTTCGCCGCCTCATTCTTGGTGTGGCCGAGCTTCAGCTTGTACACCACCGACGGCGCGGTGGTGATCAGGTCGAGGTCATATTCGCGGGTCAGCCGCTCCTGAATGATCTCCAGATGGAGCAGGCCGAGGAAACCGCAGCGGAAGCCGAAGCCGAGCGCCGCCGAGCTTTCCATCTCGAAACTGAACGACGCATCGTTGAGGCGGAGCTTCTGGATACTCTCGCGCAGCTTTTCGAAGTCGTTGGCATCGGTCGGAAACAGGCCGCAGAACACGACCGGCTGGACTTCCTTGAACCCCGGCAGCGGCGCCGCGGCGGGTTTCTTGGCGTCGGTGACCGTGTCGCCAACGCGCGCCTGCGCGACGTCCTTGATCTGCGCGGTGATGAAGCCGATCTCGCCGGCGCCGATCTCGGTCAGTTCCTCGCGCTTCGGCGTGAAACAGCCGACGCGGTCGATGAGGTGGGTGGTGCCCGCCTGCATGAACTTGATCTGCTGGCCTTTTTTCAGCACGCCGTCGACGACGCGGACAAGGATGACGACGCCCAGATAGGGATCGTACCAGCTGTCGACGAGCATCGCGAGCAAGGGCGCCGCAACGTCGCCCTTCGGCGGCGGAATTTTCGTGACGATCGCTTCGAGCGCTTCCTCGATCCCGATACCGGCCTTCGCGGAGGCGAGCACCGCCTCGTCGGCGGGCAGGCCGATGATATCCTCGATCTCGGCCTTCACCTTGTCGACGTCGGCCGCGGGCAGGTCGATCTTGTTGATCACCGGCACGATCTCATGATCATGCTCGATCGACTGATAGACGTTGGCGAGCGTCTGCGCCTCCACCCCCTGCGCGGCGTCGACGACGAGCAAAGCGCCCTCGCACGCCGCGAGCGACCGTGACACCTCATAAGCGAAGTCGACGTGGCCCGGCGTGTCCATCAGGTTGAGCTCATAGGTCTCGCCGTCCTTCGCGGTATATTTCAGGCGCACCGTCTGCGCCTTGATCGTGATCCCGCGCTCCTTTTCGATGTCCATATTATCAAGGACTTGCGCCGACATCTCGCGCGCGGTCAGTCCGCCGGTGAACTGGATCAGCCGGTCGGCGAGCGTCGACTTGCCATGATCGATGTGCGCGATGATGGAGAAGTTGCGGATATGCGAAAGCGGAGTTGTCATGGCGGCCCGTTAGCAGCGGAAAGCCGCGCTGTCAGCAAGGACCGACGTGCGCGTTAGTTGCCGTTCCCCTTTTTCGTCACCCCGGACTTGATCCGGGGTCCCGCTTGATGCCGAAACTGCCGGCGCCCCCCAAAAAAAGCGGGATCCCGGGTCAAGCCCGGGATGACGAGGGGAGAGAATGGGAAGCGGTCGTTCCCCGGATTGCTCTCTCCCCTTCAGGGGAGAGATACGGAGGCTTGCCGTGTCCCCCTCTCCCAACCCTCTCCCCTGAAGGGGAGAGGGCTATATGTCCCCTCCCCACCCCCAAACCGGCCATTCTTCCGCCGGCTGTGCAATCGATGCAAGCCGCGCCGCGCCTGTGATCAAAGCGCCAGCCAGCGCCGGCAATCGTCGCGCACCCGTGCATCCGTATCTGCCACGCCGCGCTCCAGCACCGCGGCCCTTTCCGTTCCCCCGGCCAGCGCCGCGAGCGCCGCGATCGCGTTGGCGCGCACCCTTGGCACCGGATGCGCTCCGGCGAACTGTTCGGCGATGTCGCGGCCGTTTTCGGTCAAATGCACCGCGCAGCGCAGCAGCATTTCGCCGGGGGTCAGCGTCGGGCGCCTCACGATGGTGCCGCGTCCGCCCGTTTTCCGGCCAAGATCGACGATATATTGGTCGCGCCAGGGGATATGTTCGCCCTCGTCCATGATGTTGAGGCTGACCGACAGGCTTTCGGGCGGCAACTGGCTGTGGATGTCGCGGTGGGCGCGGTAGAGCATCATCTTGCCTTCATCGAGGGTGCTGCGCTCGACAAATTTAAGGTTCAGCGGCTCGCCGAGCCGGCCGTCGACAGCTTCGGGATCATAATCATAATAGTCGCTGACATAGCCGGGGCCGAAATAGCCGGTGGTCAGGAAATGGAAATTATGGTCGTGCGGCAGGCCATAGGCGAAGGCGGTGGGGCCGCTGGCGGCATAGGCCGCGTCGCGCTCCGCGGGCCACATATTGGCGCGGAGAAAATAGCCGCGCGGGCTGCGGTGAAGCAGGAAGACCTGCGCCGAATAGCGGTTGGTTTCAAGCTGATCCTTGTAGCTTGCCTTGAGCTCGGCAAGGACGCGGTCGGCAAGGAAGTCGCGGTTACGCGCCAGCCCGGCGAGCAAGCCGGTGCAGCGCGCGAGGCTGGCTTCGTCGGCGAGATTGACGCCGCTCTCGTCAAGGCGCGCCGCGACCTCCTCAAGATCGAGGACGCAGCCGGCGGGCGGATCGATCAGGCGGGGCATGGCGCGGATTCTTTCGTGAAAAACGCGAGCGTCGCGGCGGCGGCGCGGCGCACTTCGGGATGCGGATCCGACGCCGCCATGTGCGCGAGATGCGGATGCGCGGCGGCGGGATCGAGCGCGACGAGTTCGCGCATCGCATGCCAGCGCGCGGCGAAATCCTCGCTCGCGGTTTCGGCGGCGAAGAGCGGCGTCGCGTCGGTGCGGCCGAACGCCCCGAGCAGCGCGAGCGCCATGCCGCGAAAGCTGCTGTCGCGGCGCGATGCCGAAACATGGACAAGGCGGCCACTGCCAACGTCATAGGCGCGAACGGGGAGCGGCGACGGCGGCTGGACCGCCATTTCGAGCATCAGCACATCGCCGCTGCCGCCGGTCAGCGAAATCGCTTCCTGCGCGGTGTCGAGGCTCAACGTCTCGCCGGTCACGAGGGGGCGCGGCCTACCGGTGATGCACGGACTTGCGGCGGCGGCGGTGAAGCCGCCCGCCTCCTCCGCCGCCGTCACCGCGACATGATGGAAGCGAACTGCGGCGCCGCCCGTGGCGAGGATGCGGAGGCGCACGCGGCCGGGCGCGAAAAGCGCAAGCGCGGCTTCTTCCCCGCCGCCGGCTTCGACGGGCCGAACCAGCAATGTGAGCCGGACCGGACCGGCCTCGGCGAGCAACAGCCCCCCGAACGCGCCGCCGCCGACGGGGCGCAAGGGCGGACGCGCGAAGTCATCGCCGGCGAGCAGGTCGAGCGCTTGCCCAAGGCGGCCCTCCAGCCAGCGCGTGTCGCCCAGCCAAGGCGCGAACGCGGCGATCGCCTGTTCGGGCGGCAGATCCGCAACCGCGCGGATCGCGGCGCGCACGCCGGCCGGCGCGTCGTCCTCCGCTTTCCAGCGTTCGGCCAGCGTCGTCGCGGCAGCGCGCATCCGCTGGCGACGGGGCAGATCGGCGACGGGGAAATGGTCGTGACGCGAAGCGGTCATGGCGTTGCCCCCAAAGGATGCGCGGGCGGAAACGGGCCGCCCGCGCATCCCCCTCAATCGTGGATGATCAGGACGACCGTGACGGTCACTTCGAAAACCGACGATCCCGGTCTCGTCTGCGCGACGAGCGAACCGAACAAGCCGACCGCAGTATCGAGCAGCGGCAGTGCGTTGATGTCGATCGATGGCAGGCCCATCATTCCCTCCCCTCTGAACGGCGGCGGAACGTGCCGCCACGGGAGAGCTATGACGGTCGCCGGGCCGCGCCTAATTAACAGAACGTAATCCATGCGCGCTTGCCTGACGGGATCCCCGCTGTACGCTGCCCCCCCGTAACAACCGGGAGTCCCGTCATGCGCCGCGCCCTCGCCATCCTTCTGTCCCCGCTGCTGCTGTCCGCCGCACCTGCCGCAGCCGAGACCTTGCTGGTCGGCAACAAGAGCGAGGACACGCTGAGCGTCATCGGGCTCGATTCGGGCGCGGAGCTGGCGCGGCTGCCTACCGGCAAGATGCCGCATGAGATCGCGATTTCTCCCGACGGCAAGCGGGCGGCGGTGGTCGCCTATGGCGGGACGACGATCGACATTTTCGACGTCGCGGCGCGCACGAAGGTCAAGACGATCGACCTCAGCCCGAACCAGCGCCCGCACGGGCTGCTGTGGCTGTCCGACGGGCGGCTCGTCGCGACGGCCGAGGGCAGCGAATCGATCGCGGTGGTTGCGCCCGACGGCACGGTCACCTCGATCGCCACCGGGCAGAAGGGATCGCATATGGTCGTCGTCGCGCCCGGCAACCGCACCGCCTATGTCGCGAACATCGGATCGGGAACGGTGAGCGTGCTGGACCTCGCGGACGCAAAGAAGCTGCGCGACCTTCCCGTCGGCGGCAAGCCCGAAGGGCTGGCGCTGGCGAAGGGCGGCCGCGAACTGTGGGTCGGCGACCTGTCGGCGCCGCGGGTGCAGATCTGGGATACGGCAGCCGCCGAAAAAATCGCCGAGCAGCCCGTCGACCCGGTCGCGATCCGCGTCCTCGCCAGCCCCGATGGCAAGCTGATCGCGACGAGCAATATCGCGTCGGGAACGATCAGCCTGTTCGACGCCGGAACGCGCGCGCTGCTACGCACGATCATCGTCTCGGGCGACGAGGCCAAGGGTCAGGTAACATTGTTGTTCAGCGCCGATTCGAAGCGGCTCTATGCGGCCGAAACGGGGCACGACCAGGTCGCCGAGATCGACGTCGCGAGCGGCAAGCTGCTGCGCCGGATCGCCGCGGGCAAGAATGGCGACGGACTGGCGATCGCGCCTTAGGACGGGTTGTAGCGAGAGGTGGGTTGGCGGTTTTCGGCCGGTTGCGGACGCTAGCCAAATAACCGTCGCCCCCGCGAAGGCGGGGGCCGCAATCGGCCGAGCGCAAGGTTGCCAGCGGCCCCCGCCTTCGCGGGGGCGACGGTTATGGATGGTTAGCGAACGTCCGCTCCCCACCCCAAAGCCGCCACTCAATCATCAACCCGTTGCCTGCTCCCGCGCCAGCATATCCCGAAACACCGCCAGCCGCCGCACCGCCTCGTCCAGTGTCGTGCCATCCTTGGCGAAGCAGAGGCGCACGATGTGGCGCGGGCCGTCGCCTTCGAACAGCGCCGAAACCGGGATCGACGCGACCCCCGCTTCGCGCACCGCACGTTCGCTGAATTCGCGATCCTCCAGCGCGATCCCCGACGCGGCGAGGTCGACGCACAGGAACCAGGTCGCCGCATTCGGCAGGACGGCGAAACCGGCGCGATCGAGCGCATCGGCGAGATACCGCCGCGCTGCCGCCCAGTTGCCGCGCTGCGCGGCGAACCAGTCGTCGGCATAGCCCAGCCCCTCGACAACCGCCCATTGCAGCGCCGGCGGCGTGGTGAAGGTCAGGAACTGGTGCGCGCGGCCAAGCGGCGTCGCGAGCGCGGGCGCCGCGATCAGCCAGCCGACCTTCCAGCCGGTCAGGCCGAAAATCTTGCCCGCCGAGCCGATCTTGACCGCCCGCTCCGCCATGCCGGGGAAGGACAGGAGCGACCGGTGGCAAGCACCGTCGAAGCGGACATCCTCCCAGACCTCGTCGCAGATCGCGACCAGATCGTGGCGCACGCAGATGGCGGCGATCATCGCGAGTTCGGCCTCGCTCGCCACCGTTCCCGCCGGGTTGAGCGGGTCGTTGAGCATCAGCACGCGGGTGCGCGGGGTGATCGCGGCCGCGAGCGCCGCCGCATCATAGCGCCAGCCGGGCGGTTCGAGCGCGACCGATACCGGCACGCCCCCGGCGCGGCGCACCGTCGGCGCATAGCTGTCGTAAGCGGGCTGGAACAGGATCACCTCGTCGCCCGGCCCGACGAAGGCAAACAGCGCGGCGGCGAGCGCCTCGGTCGCGCCCGAGGTCACGATCACCTGTTCGGGCGCCAGCGCGAGCCCCTGCCGCCGGCCGTAAAAGCGGCAAATCGCGTCGCGCAGTTCGGGAAGGCCGAAGGCGGGCGGATATTGATTCGACTTTTCGGCGAGCGCGCGCGCCGCTGCGGCGATCAGGTCGGGATGCGGTGCTTCGTCGGGGAAACCCTGGCCGAGGTTGATCGCATCATGCGCGCGGGCCAGCCCGGACATATGTTCGAAGATCGTCGGCGCCATCGCGGCGTAGAGCGGATGCGCCGCGGTCATGGCAGGGAAAGCCAGAGCGACAGGCCCGGCGGCGCTTCGGCCGGGGGCGCATCGGCGATATGGCGAACCGCGTCGGCGCGCGCGCGATCGAGGATCGCGGCAGGCGTCGCCGCCGGGTGAAAGATATGGTCGGCCTCGCCGAGCAGCCGTGCCGCGCGCAGGCTGAGCTCGTCGGGGTCGGCGCTCGCCAGCCGGATCGTTTCAAGGCGCGATGCCGCCGCTTCGGCCGCGCCGGTCAGCCACGCGCCGACCTTGTCCGCCGCACCGGCGTCGAGCGGATCGAGCGCACCGCCGCTCGCAAGCGCCGCATCGATCGCGCGGCGGCGGTCGGCGGCGGCAGGCCAGCGCGCCTTCATCGCAGCGCGCGCGGCCTGCAGCGCCGCCGCAAGCGCGCCGAGCCGCGCGGGCAGCAATGCCTCGATCCGCTGGCGCACCGCTTTCGCCAGCCCCGCCGACGCGCCGCCGGTGCCGATCGCGATCGTCACCGGCGCGCGGTCGACGATCGCGGGGGTGGTGAAATCGCAGAGGTCAGGGCGGTCGACGACATTGACGAGCAGGCCGTAGGCGCGCAGCATCTGCGCCGCCGCACGCGCCTGATCGTCATCGTCGAGCGCGACGAAGGCGATCGTCGCACCCTCCTCCCACGCCGGCACGATCCGCCCGCCGGCGCGGACGATCAGCCGCGCCTTGGCATCGGCCGCCTCCCCTTCCCCGACCAGCACGGCCGTGCGGCCGGCGAGGTTGAGGAAGATGGGAAGCTGCTCCATCGTCAGTCGATCCAGTCCGGAACGCGCTCGGCGGCCATGATCGTTCCCGCGGCGATGCGGTCGGCGACGATGACATAGCGGTCGCCATCGACGAGCACCTCGGGAACCAGACTGCGGCTGTTGTAGGTCGACGCCATCGTCGCGCCATAGGCGCCCGCGGTGCGGAAAACGGCGAGGTCGCCGGCCTCGACCTTGTCGGTCACCCGGTCGCGCGCGAAGGTATCGCCCGTCTCGCACACCGGGCCGACGATCGCAGCGGTCATCGTTTCGCCGGTCGGCCGCACCGCGACGAAATCATGATAGGCGTCGTAGAGCGCCGGACGCGCGAGGTCGTTCATCGCGGCGTCGACGATGACGAACGGGTTCGTCGCGCCCGGCTTGACCCACAGCACTTCGGTCAGCAGCACGCCGGTGTTGCCCGCGATCACGCGGCCGGGTTCGAACATCAAGGTGACGTCCCAATCCTTCGTCACCCGCGCGACCATCGCGCCATACTCAGCCGGGCTCGGCGGATTGTCGTCGGGCTTGTACGGGACGCCAAGACCGCCGCCGAGGTCGACGTGGGTGATGCTGTGCCCCGCGGCGCGGAGATCCGCGACGAGCCGCCCGACGCGTTCGAACGCCGCCTCGAGCGGGTCGAGGCTGGTGAGCTGGCTGCCGATATGCAGCGCGATGCCGCGCATCTGAAGGCCGGGCAGCCCCGCCAGCCGCCCGAAGATTTCGGGGGCGACGTCGATGCCGACACCGAACTTGTTTTCCGCCTTGCCGGTCGAAATCTTCGCATGCGTCCCCGCATCGACATCGGGATTGACGCGAAGCACCGCGCGCGCGGTCATTTCCTTGGCGAGCGCGATTTCGGCGAGCGCGACGCCTTCGGGTTCATGTTCGATGTTGAACTGGCCGATGCCGCGATCGAGGCCCTGCGCCAGTTCGGCCCGCGTCTTGCCGACGCCCGAAAAGACGATGTCTTCGGCCGCCATGCCGGCCGCGAGCGCGCGTTCGAGTTCGCCGCCCGATACGACGTCGGCACCATAGCCCTGCCGGGCAAGGACGCGGAGCACGCCAAGGTTGGGGTTGCACTTGATCGCAAAGGCGATGTGCTTCTTCGGAATGCCGCTGAGCGCATCGCGAAACACCTGCGCATGGCGTTCGAGCGTCGCGCGCGAATAGACATAGACGGGGGTGCCGATTTCCTCGGCAATCCGCGGCAAGGGAATGTCTTCGGCGTGGAGAACGCCGTTACGGTATGCAAAATGATCCACAGTCAGATCCTGTTCTTTATGAGCCGTTCGCCCTGAGCTTGTCGAAGGGCCCCGCTTCTTGTTTCCGGCGTTCAGGGAAGAACGGTGCTTCGGCACGCTCAGCACTTGCGGAAAAATAGACGGTCCTTGAGAGCCCGGGGTTCAGCCCGGAGGCGGTAAGTCGAAATCGTCGGGTTCGCGGCGTTCGGACCGTTTGAGAAGTTCGTCGCTGCGCTCAGGCCGGGCCTGCGCGTCGGGCGTCGTAAGCTCCTCCGTGGTCGGGGCGCGCGTGGCGCCGAGCGGGATCACCGCCGCAGGCTGGCCTGCGACGGGCTTCAGATCTTCCTTGCTACCGCACGCGGCGAGCATGGCCAAAAGGGCGGCACCGGTCAGCGCGGCAGCGGGGAAGCGCTTTGCCTTTGCCATCATCCTATTCCTTCAAGGCGGCGCGCGCCGCGGCAATGGCCTGCCTTACCCGTTCGGGGGCAGTACCGCCATAGCTGGTGCGGCTGGCGACCGACGCCTCGACAGTGAGCGCCGCCAAGGCGCCGGGCGTGACCGCCGCATGGATCGCCGCGGCATCGCCCGCGGGTAGCGCCGAAAGCTCGACGCCCAGTTCCTCGGCGCGCTTCACGCAGGCGCCGACGACATGATGCGCCTCGCGGAACGGCACACCCGCCTCGCGCACCAGCCAGTCGGCAAGATCGGTCGCGGTCGAATAGCCCGACGCGGCGAGCGAGCGCATGCGATCGGTGCGGAAAGTCAGCGTTTCGACCATGCCGGTCATCGCGGCAAGCGACAGCGCCAGCGCGTCGAAGGCGCCGAAGACGGTTTCCTTATCGTCCTGCAGATCCTTCGAATAAGTGAGCGGCAGCCCCTTGACGATCACGGCGAGCCGCTGGAAGGCGCCGAGCAACAGCCCCGCACGCCCGCGCACGAGCTCGGCGGCGTCGGGGTTGCGCTTTTGCGGCATGATCGAGCTGCCCGTCGACCAGGCGTCGGGCAGGCTGATGAAACCGAAGGGCTGGCTCGCCCAGATCACCACCTCTTCGGCGAGGCGCGACAGATGGATCGCGGCGATCGAAGCGGCGGCGCAGAATTCGAGCGCAAAGTCGCGGTCGGACACGGCGTCGATGCTGTTCGCCATCGGCCGTTCGAACCCCAGCGCCGCAGCCGTCGCATGACGATCGACCGGAAAGCCGGTGCCCGCAAGCGCCGCGGCGCCGAGCGGCGATTCGTTGAGCCGCGTCCGCGCATCGGAAAAACGGCCGCGGTCGCGCGCGAACATCTCGACATAAGCGAGCAAATGGTGGCCGAGCGTCACCGGCTGCGCGACCTGCAGGTGCGTGAAGCCGGGCATGATGCTGTCCGCATGCTCCTCGGCGCGCGCCAGCAGCGCCGTCTGCAGCGCGGCCAGCCCGGCGTCGATGCGCGTCATCGCGGTGCGCGTCCACAGACGGAAGTCGGTCGCGACCTGGTCGTTGCGCGAGCGTGCGGTGTGAAGACGCCCCGCAGCATCGCCGACCAGTTCCTTCAGCCGCGATTCGACGGTCATGTGGATATCTTCGAGCGCGAGGTCGACCGGCACGCCGTTCGCGGCAAATTCACCGGCGATCTGTGCGAGGCCGCGATCGATCGCGGCAGCATCCGCCACCGCGATGATCCCTGCTGCCCCCAGCATCGCGGCGTGCGCGCGGCTGGCGGCGATATCTTCTTCCCAAAGGCGCTTATCGACCGGGATCGACGCGTTTATCTCTTGCATGATTGCCGCGGGTCCGCCACCGAAGCGGCCGCCCCACATGCTGTTGCTGTCCGGAGATTCCGTCATTCAACGCGCCCTAAGAAAAATCGCCCTGATCCTCGCGCTGTCCCTCGCCGGATCGATCGCGGGCTGCGATAGGGAAAAGCATGCCGCGGAGCAAGCGGTGCCGGGCGAAGGAAATATTTCGCGCGACGAAGCGAAAGACGCGCCTGCCGTAGGGCAATTCCAGCATCAGGTCGAACGCGGCAACGCGGGCAAATCCGCGCCCGCAGCGGTGTTTCGCGGCCCCGACGACGCGCCGGTGACGCTCGCCGCCTTCCGCGGCAAGCCGCTGCTCGTCAACCTGTGGGCGACCTGGTGTGCGCCGTGCGTCGCCGAGATGCCGACGCTCGACAAATTCGCCGCCGCGCATGCCGATACGCTGGCGGTGATCGCGGTCGCGCAGGATCTGCAAGGGGCCGAAGTCGTCGATCCCTGGTTCCAGAAAGCGAAGCTGACGACGCTCCAGCCGTATATCGATCCGCAGAATGGCCTGCTCGACGCCGCGAACAGCGCGCTGCCGACGAGCATCCTCTACGACGCCGGGGGCCGCGAGGTCTGGCGGGTCGTCGGCGCGATCGACTGGCAGGGCAAGGAAGCACAGACGCTGCTCGCCGAAGCGGGGATCTGATTTCGCAGGCCGTCTTCCCGGCCCGACCGGGAGGAACCCCTAACGGCCGATTGCAGCCATTACCCTTATCGTCACCCCGGACTTGATCCGGGGTCCCGCTGGACGTCGAAACCTGCGCTACCTTCAAAAAAGCGGGATCTCGGGTCAAGCCCGGGATGACGAAGGTGAGTAGAGCTCATGGCAGCTCTCCACCCCAAAGCCGCCACAACCCCGAAGATCAGTCCGCCTTCGTCCCCGCCAGTTCGACGAGCGCCCGCCCCAACGCCGCGACCTCGGCCGCCGGGCGCGCGCCGGCAAAGACGCTGACGCTCGCGCAAAATTCATCCTCGCGATCGGGGACGACGGTGGCGAGGGTGCAGATACCGATATGGGTATAGCCGTCGTCCATGGCATATCCCGCCCTTGCGGCAGCTTCGACCTGCTCGACATAGGCATCGAACGATATCGGCCTTTGCCAGCGCACGGCGCCGAAAAGACGCGCGATTTCATCCGGCCCGGGCGGCGATGCCGCCGCCATCGCCCGTCCCACCGCCCCGCCGCCGAGCGGCTGGCGCTGCCCGCGCGCGAGATGGATGCGCAGCACCGCATCGCTTTCGGCATGCGCGACGAGCTGCATCCGGTCGCGCGACATTTTTTGCCACAGCCCGACGGTCGCCTCATGCGCCTGCGCGAAGCGCGCGAGCAGCGGCGCCATGCGATCGATGAACTGCCGCGCGTCACCATCGCGCAGCAGGCCCGAACGGCGCCACGCGTCTGCGAGGCGATAACGCTTGCCCGGCTGCTCGCGGACGATCGCGCCCTCGGCAAGCAGGGTATTGAGGAGATTGAAGACGGTCGAAGGGCTGAGTCCGAGCGCGCGGCTGACGTCGGACAACGTCAGCGGGTCCGAATCGGCGAAGAGTCGGAGAATGGCAAAGGCCTGCGAAACCGATCTGACCCTGTCCGACATGTCCCACTCCCTTATTTTTCACTATTATGAAAACTATATTCTTTATATTGAATATTGCTAGCGACTCAATTAGCCGATCGCGACCGGTTGCAAGGGAGAAAGCGATGCGCGGGATGCTGGACGGCAAGGTGGTGGCGGTGACGGGCGCGGGGCGCGGCGTCGGACGCGAGATCGCCCTGCTCTGTGCGAAGGAAGGCGCGGCGGTCGTCGTCAACGATCTCGGCGGCAGCGCCGAAGGCGAAGGCGCCGACCTGTCGCCGGCTCAGGAGACGGTGAACGACATCAAGGCCGCGGGCGGCAAGGCGCTCGCCAATGGCGCCAGCGTGTCCGATCCCATGGGCGCCGCCAGCATCATCGACGATGCCGTCCAAGCGTTCGGCCGCATCGACGCGGTGGTGAACAACGCCGGCATCCTGCGCGACCGCATCTGGCACAAGATGAGCCATGAAGACTGGAACGCGGTGATCGACGTCCACCTCAATGGCTGCTTCAACGTGTCGAAGGCGGCAACCCCCTATTTCCGCGACCAGCAGTCGGGCAGCTTCATCCATTTCACCTCGACCAGCGGCCTGATCGGCAATTTCGGACAGGCCAATTATTCGGCGGCGAAGCTCGGCATCGTCGGCCTGTCGCAGTCGATCGCACTCGACATGGCGCGCGCCGGGGTGCGCTCGAACTGCATCGCCCCCTTTGCGTGGAGCCGCCTGATCGCAACGATCCCCGCGACGAACGAGGCCGAGGCGCTGCGCATCGAGCGCATGAAGACGATGACCGCCGACAAGATCGCCCCCTTGGTGGCCTTCCTCGCCAGCGACGCGTCGCAGGAAGTCAGCAACCAGGTCTTCGGCGTGCGCAAGAACGAGATTTTCCTCTTCTCGAAACCGCGCCCGATCCGGTCGATGCAGAAGAGTGAAGGCTGGACCGCGCAAGCGATCGCCGACGAGATGCTGCCGGCGTTCCGCAGCAGCTTCGCCGATCCCGCCGAACGCTCGGGGGACGTGTTCGGTTACGATCCGATCTGATGGCGATCGATCCCGACACGCTGCTGGCGATGCCGCCGATCGTCACGCGCCAGCGGCTGACCCGCCGCGACACGATCCTCTATGCGCTCGGCATCGGCGCGACCGAGCTCGATTTCCTGTTCGAGGAACGGCTGAAGGCGCTGCCGACGATGGCGGTGACCCTGGGCTATCCGGGTTTCTTCTGGCGCGACCCCGCGCTCGGCGCCAACTGGCAGAAGATCCTGCACGGCGAACAATCGACGATCCTCCACGCGCCGCTGCCGGTCGAAGGTGAAATCATCGGATCGACGATGATCGAGGCGCTTTACGACAAGGGCGCCGGCAAGGGCGCACTCGCGATGGTGACGCGCGAGATTCACGACCGCGCGGGCACCCATCTCGCAACGTCGCGCTCGATGACCTTCCTGCGCGGCGATGGCGGTTTCGGCGGGTCGAGCGAGGGCGCGCCGGTGCCGCATCCGCTGCCCGATCGCGCGCCAGACGCCGTCGTAACGCTGGCAACCGCGGCGAATCAGGCGCAAATCTACCGCCTGTCGGGCGACCTCAACCCGCTCCACATCGATCCCGAGGTCGCGGCGGGCGCGGGTTTCGACGGGCCGATCCTGCACGGGCTTGCCACCTACGGCGCCATCGGCCGCGCGCTGCTCGCCGCGCGCTGCGCGGGCGACCCGGCGCGCCTCAAGCGGATCGACGGCCGCTTTTCGGCGCCGGTCTATCCCGGCGAAACAATCGAGACGTCGATCTGGGACGAGGAAGGTGGCAAGCTCGCCTTCCGCGCCCGCGTCGTCGAGCGTGACAGGATTGTCTTTACCAACGGCTATGCGGAGACGGCATGAGTAGCTTCGGAATCCTGGCCTTCGGCGCTTATGTGCCGATCACCCGGCTGCAGCGCAGCGCAATTCACGCCACCAACGGTTGGTTCGCCGGTGGCCTGCGCGGGCTTGCCAAGGGCGAAAAGGCGATCGCCAATTGGGACGAAGACAGCGTCACCATGGCGCTTGAGGCCGCCCGCGATGCGCTCGAAGGCATCGACCGTGCGCGCGTCCGCCGCGTCGCCATCGCCTCGACCACCCTGCCTTTTGCCGACCGGCAGAATGCGGGCATCGTCAAGGAAGCGCTGAACCTGCCCGACGCGGTCGGCGCGCTCGACGTGACGGGATCGCAGCGCGCCGCGACCTCGGCGCTGCTCGCCGCGCTTGGCGGTGGCGAAACGACGCTCGTGACCGCCGCCGAGTTGACGACGCCCAAGCCGGCGTCGGAACGCGAAATGACGAGCGGCGACGCCGCGGCGGCCGTGCTCGTCGGTAACGGAACGCCGATCGCCACGCTGATCGCCAGCCACAGCGTGACGGTGGATTTCGTCGACCATTTCCGCGAGGCGGGCGAAGCGCACGACTATGACTGGGAAGCGCGCTGGGTCCGCGACGAGGGTTTCGCGCGGATCATGAATCCCGCAATCGCCGCGCTGCTGGACCAGGCGGGCGTGAAGGGCGGCGCGGTCGACCATTTCCTCGTCCCGGTGGCGGTGAAGGGGGTGCCCGAACTGCTGGCGAAGCAGGCGGGCATCGGCGAGGGCGCGGTCGCCGACACGCTCGGCGCGGCGCTGGGCCATGCCGGCGCGGCGCATCCGCTGCTGATGCTGGCGGCGGCGCTCGAAACCGCAAAGCCCGGTCAGCGCATCCTGCTCGCGAGCTTCGGCCAGGGCTGCGACCTGCTGCTGTTCGAAGTCACCGGCGCGATCGGTTCGGTGAAGCCGCGGCTTGGTGTTTCAGGCTGGCTGGCGCGGCGGATCGAATCGGCGAACTATGCCAAATATCTCTTCCACCGCGACCTGCTGCCGCTCGACCGCGGCATGCGCGCCGAACAGGACAGCAAGACCGCGCTCACCGCGCTGTGGCGGAACCGCAAGGCGGTACTCGGGCTCGTCGGCGGGCGCTGTACCAAGACCGGCACGGTGCAGTTCCCGAAGAGCGAGGTCAGTGTGGGCGGCAACGACCATGCGATCGGCACGCAGGAAGATTATCCGCTCGCCGAGGTGCCCGCCAAGGTGATGACCTGGACCGCCGACGCGCTCACTTACTCCCCCGACCCGCCGAGCTATTACGGCAATATCGACTTCACCGGCGGCGGACGGATGATGACCGAATTCACCGATTTTCCGCAAGGGGCGCTGGACGCCGGCGCCGATCTGCGCATGATGTTCCGCATCAAGGCCTTTGACGAAAACCGCGGTTTCCGCCGCTATTTCTGGAAAGCCGCGCCGGCTTTCTGAGAGGAGACGAGACGATGGCCAAGGGTATTCGCGACAAGGTCGCCATATTAGGCATGGGCTGCGCGAAGTTCGGCGAACGCTGGGACAAGGACGAAGACCAGCTGATGCTCGAGGCCTATGAGGAGACGATGGCCGACGCCGGAATCGAGGCGAGCCAGATCGACGCCGCCTGGCTGGGCGCCGCGTTCGACGCGCAGAATATCGGGCCGAGCGGCATCCCGCTCGCCGTCGCGCTGCGCCTGCCCGACATCGGCGTCACCAAGGTCGAGAATTATTGCGCGAGCGGCACCGAAAGCTTTCGCGGCGCGGTCTATGCCGTCGCCTCGGGCGCGTGCGACATCGCGCTCGCGATGGGCGCCGAGAAATTGAAGGACACCGGCTATGGCGGCCTGCCCGTCCGCACCCGCGGCACGACGCACGACATGATCGGGATCACCGGCTCGGCGCCGGGCAATTTCGCCCAGCTCGCCAGCGCGTATCGCGGCGTCCACGGCGTCGGCAAGGATGATCTGAAGCGCGCGATGGCGCATGTCTCGGTCAAGAGCCATGCGAACGGCGCGAAAAACCCCAAGGCGCACCTGCAAAAGGCGGTGACGATGGATCAGGTGCTGAACGCACCGATGATCGCCGAGCCGCTTGGCCTGTTCGACTGCTGCGGGGTCAGCGACGGCGCCGCCTGCGCGATCGTCACCACCCCCGAAATCGCCCGCGCCCTCGGCAAGACCGATATCGTGACGGTCAAGGCGCTCCAACTCGCAACCTCGAACGGCTGGGAGATGCAGGCGCAGGGCTGGAACGGCAGCTATTTCCACACAACGCGTGTCGCCGCGACCAAAGCCTATGACGAGGCGGGGATCACCGATCCGCGCGCGCAGCTCAGCCTGATCGAGGTCCATGATTGTTTCTCGGTCACCGAGCTCGTGACGATGGAGGATCTCCATATCTCGAAGGAAGGCGAAGGCTGGCGCGACGTGCTCGACGGCTTCTTCGATGCCGACGGGCAGCTTCCGTGCCAGATCGACGGCGGCCTCAAATGCTTTGGCCATCCGATCGGCGCGTCGGGGCTGCGCATGATCTACGAAAATTACCTCCAGATCCTCGGCCGCGCCGGCGCGCGCCAGCGGCAGGATAATCCGGTCTTCGCCTTGAGCCACAACCTCGGCGGCATGCCGAACCAGAATGTGTCGTCGATCGCGATCATCGGGCGCGCCGGCGCATGAGCCACGATTACACCGCCATCCGCGAAGAGGTCGCGAAGCTCTGCGCCGCCTTCCCCGGCCCCTATTGGCAGGCGAAGGACAAGGTCCGCGAATATCCGAGCGAGTTCGTCGCGGCGCTCGGCGAAGCGGGTTATCTCGCCGCACTGATCCCCGAGGAATATGGCGGCGCCGGGCTGCCGCTGTCGGCGGCGGCGGCGATCCTCGAGGAAATCCAGCGCCAGGGATGCAACGGCGGCGCCGTCCACGCGCAAATGTATGTGATGGGCACGGTGCTGCGCCATGGATCGGAAGAGCAGAAGGCACGCTATCTGCCCAAGGTCGCGACGGGCGAACTTCGCCTGCAGGCCTTCGGGGTCACCGAGCCGACGAGCGGCACCGACACGCTGAGCCTGAAGACCGTCGCGCGGAAGGACGGCGACGAATATATCGTGAACGGCCAGAAGCTGTGGACCAGCCGCGCCGAGCACAGCGACCTGATGATCCTGCTCGCGCGCACGACCCCGCGCGATCGGGCCGCGAGCCGCACCGAAGGCCTGTCGGTCTTCCTTGTCGACATGAAGGAAGCGCTGGCCGCGGGCACGCTGTCGATCCGGCCGATCGACACGATGATGAACCATGCGACGACCGAAATCTTCTTCGACAATATGCGCATTCCTGCCGCCAATCTGATTGGCGAGGAAGGCAAGGGTTTCCGCTATATATTGTCGGGGATGAACGCCGAACGGCTACTGATCGCCGCCGAATGCATCGGCGATGCCAAGTGGTTCATCGACAAGGCATCAAACTATGCCAAGGAACGCGTACTGTTCGGGCGCCCGATCGGCCAGAACCAGGGCGTGCAATTTCCGATCGCGCGCGCCTATGCCCAGATGCGCGCCGCCGAACTGCTCGTCCACGAGGGGCTAGCCAGATACGAAGCGGGCGACAATGCCGGCGCCGAGGCGAATATGGCGAAGATGCTGGCCGCCGAGGCGAGCTGGGCCGCGGGCGAGGCGTGCATCCAGACCCACGGCGGCTTCGGCTTCGCCGCCGAATATGACATCGAGCGCAAGTTCCGCGAAACGCGTCTTTACCAGGTCGCGCCGATCAGCACGAACATGATCCTCTCCTACGTCGCCGAACATGTGCTGGGAATGCCGCGCAGCTATTGATCCGACGGATATCGATGCGGCGGTTTTGGGGTGGGGAGCGGACGTTGGCACGCCGACTAAAAACCGTCGCCCCCGCGAAGGCGGGGGCCGCCATCGGCCTAGCGCAAGGTTGCTAGCGGCCCCCGCCTTCGCGGGGGCGACGGTTATAGCTAGTGCCTGCTTCCGACCGAAACCCGCCGCTCCTATCCGCCATTTCATCCATCGAACGGCCCGCACCCTTGTCAAAGGTCCGGCGCCCTCCTATCGCTCGCGCCCCAGCCCGCGCCCGTTGAACCAGCGGACGCCGCCACCAAAGATTGCTTCCGCTGAACCCTGTTCCAGCCACTCCCGACATCGAACCGCTCAACATCGGGGCGGGGCGCCGTACGCTCGCCATCAGCCTGGCCGTCCTGATCCCGGCGCTCCTGCTGCTCATGCTGCTTTCCTTCCGCGCCGAACCCGAGAAAAAGCGCGAACAGTTCAGCCTCGTGACCCTTGATGCCACCGAGATTGCGAAAGAATCGCCCGAACCGGACAGCCTCGAGCCCAAGCAAGCCGAGGAACGGCCCAAGCCGCAGCCGTCGACCACACCCCAGCCGTTGCCCGAACCGGCCGCGCCGCAGCCCCCGCAAGCCGCCCCCCCCATGCCCGCGCCGCCCCTTCCTGCCCCCAGCGCACCACCCGCCCCCGCAAATCCCCGGATCGGCGTTCGTATATCGAACGGGGCGGTTTACGGGCCGCCCAATACCGGCGGCGCCGCTTCCTCGCCCGATACCGAGCGGGTGGGAACGGCTCCCAATGGCGAGCCGCTCTATGCCGCGGCCTGGTATCGCGAACCGAGCGATGACGATCTGCGCGGCTATCTATCGACCGCCAGCGGGCCCGGCTGGGGGCTGATCGCATGCCGTACCGCGCCCGATTACCGCGTCGAGGATTGCGTCGGGCTCGACGAATATCCGAACGGATCGCAGATCATGCGTGCGGTGCTCGCCGCGGCGTGGAACTTCCGGGTACGGCCGCCGCGGATCGGCGGCAAATCCCAGGTCGGCGCCTGGGTCCGGATCAGGATCGATTACGGCAGGGCGCGGCGCTGACCGTCACGGCATCGTCGTGCCGCGCCGCCGGGGAAGCTTTTTCAAAACCGCCGGACGATCCCGAAATAAACTTCGGCGTCGGGGCTCGCCCGGTTGAGGCCCAGGTTGACGCCAAGGTCCAGTTGCATGTCTTTACCCGGTTGCCAGCCCATCGAAAGCCCGGCGAGTGCCTCGGTGCTGCGCCCGGCGGGGTCACGGTCGCGATAGAGCGAAACCTCGCCTGCCGCCGACAGGCTGTCGCTCAACCCGACGCCCAGCCCCACGACGGTGCCGAAACCCAGATGGCGCCCATTGCCATCGCCGTCGGCCGCCGCGTCGACCTGCGGCGTCACGCCGAGCGACACCGAGTCCGACAGGTCGAGGCTCATCGGCACCAGCAGCCCGGTCGCCCAATCGCCGGCACCGATCGCGCGGCCGCCGGCCGGAAGGCTGGCATAGGGCATCAGCGCGATCGAAAAGCCCGATCCATCGGGATTGCGCAAATTCTGCCGCAGCGCGATCGTCACGTCGCCGACGCCCGACACCTTGTCGACGGCGCCCGCCGTCCGGTCGCGGACCCGGACATGGCCATAGGCGGTCCAGCCGAGCTGCGCCTCGAGGCTGTCGGTCAGGCCGACGCGCACCAGCGCGTCGCCCAGTTGCACCGTGTCGGTCCGCACCGGCCCCTGCGTATCACGCGTCCAGTCACCGAGCCCGAGTTCCAGCACGACATGGCCGCGATCGACGGTGCACGCGGGTGTGCCGAGTCCGGGCCGGTCGGCACAGAGGTCGCGCGATTCCTCGGCCCCGGCAGAGCTCGCCGCAAAAGCCGAGGCGAGTAGCAGGACGCTTGCGGATAGCGTGCGGGTTTTGATCGGGTTCCGCCATCTCCCGCTCCCGTCACCCCGGACTTGATCCGGGGCCCCGCTGGCAACCGAGAGCGAGCGGCAAGCGTCAAAGGCGGAATCCCGGATAAAGTCCGGGATGACGACGCGAGAAAATGAGCGGATGCATTGCAAAACGCCATTTATCCCCGCGTCTGCAATCGCCGTCATCTTCTCTTCCCGCATCATCCGCCGCGCCGGGCCGGCCGCCGCAATGCGAAATGACATAATCGACGACGCCGCCGAAGCGAAACGCCAAACGCGTTATTGCGGCATATCCGGGAATTTTTTCTTCACTCTCATTCGTAGCGGAGCGCATCGACCGGCCGGCCGCGCGCCGCGGCGGCGATCTGCGCCGACATCACGATCGTCGCGAACGCCGCCGTCCCCGCCGCGATGGCGATCAGGATCCAGATGTTCACATCGACCCGCGATGCAAATTGCTGCAACCAATGCGCCATGACGGCATAGCTGAGGCCGATCCCGATTGCGCTTGCGGCGATCACCGGCAGCAGGAACTGCCAAAGCAGCAAGCGGACGATCGCGCCCGGCGATGCCCCCATTGCACGCCGGATGCCGATTTCCTTGGTGCGGCGATCGACGGTGAAGGCCGACAGCGCGAACAGCCCCATCGCGGCGATGACGAGCGCGACGAAGGCCGAGCCGCCGATCACGCGCCCCTGGACAATCGTCGCCCGGTAACGCTCGGCCTCGATCTGCGCGAGCAGCCGCGGCTTCGCCGGTCCGCCGTCGCCCATCGCCGCCCACAGCCGGTCGAGGCCGCGGCGAACATTGGCGAGCGCCGCCGGGCTGGTTTCGATCGCCAGCGTCCCCCGCTCGGGCGGCGCAACATTATAGATCAGCTCGCCCGCCGGCTCGATCACGCTCGCCGCCGCGTCGGGGACGACACCAACGATTGTATAGGGGGTGGTCGGCGGGTTGGGCCCGACCTGCAACGAGATCGCCAGCGGCTGGCCGATCGCCGCCGCTGGCGATGCAAAGCCGAAATGGCGCGCGGCGGTGCGGTTGACGACAAGCTCGCGCCGTGCCGCCTCACCATCGCGTCCGGGCGAAAAGACGCGGCCGGCGAGCGGTTTCAGCCCGGTGAGCGCGAAGAAATGCGAATCGACATCGACGAACCCCGGTGTGAAGCGCCGCCCGTCGCGGTTGATTGCCGTCACCGCCCCCTGCGGGGCCAGGTTGAACGCGCCCGCCGCCGAACAGCTCGCGCTTCGCACCCCCGGCAACTCGCGCATCGCTTGCGGCAGACCCGTGCGGCAGTTCGTCGCGACCGTCAGCACCGGCCCCCGCCCCGCGCCCAGCGCACTGCCGATGGCGAAATCGGTCTGGCGATAGATGGTCGCCGCGGCGACCAGCAACGCGGCGAGCGTCGCGAACTGGACGATCACCATCGCCCGCCCGATCCAGACCGGCGCCGCGAGTCCGGCGGTGCCGCCGCCGAGCGCCGCCGACGGCCGGAACGACGACAGGATGAAGGCGGGATAAAATCCCGAAGCGAGCCCGACGGCCAGCCAGACGGCGAGCAGCGGCAGCAGCAGCGCGGGCTCGCGCGTCAGGTCGAAGGAAAGTGACAGGCCGAGCAACCCGTTGACCGCCGGCAGGACCAGCTCGACCACGCCCATCGCCAGCACCAGCGCAATCAGCGTGACGAGCAAGGTTTCGCCCAGGAATTGCGCGAGCAGCTGGCGGCGCCCCGCGCCGCATGCCTTGCGGACCGCGACCTCGACCCCGCGCCGTCCGGCGCGCGCGGTCATCAGCGCGATATAGCTGGTCGACGCCATCGCGAGGATGAGCAGGCCGACGATACCGATCGCGACGACGATCGCCGGATCGACGCCGGGCTTGCCGTGCGGGCTGTCGTCGGGCGGGCCGAAATGGATATCGGCGATCGGCATCGCATAGCCGCCGACCTTGGTGCCGCTCGCTGCCGCCATCGCCTGGAACGGGCGGATGATGTCATCGAGCGGGCCCTGCAGGTCTGCGGCGCGCGTCCCGGGGGCGGCGCGGACATAGGTCAGGATCGGCAGGTTGATCGTCGGCACGGGGCTGGCATCGGCGCGCGCGAGCGGCGAGCCGGCGCCGCGGCCTGAAGCGATGAACTGGAGGTCGAGGTGCGTCTCGGGCGGCAGGTCGGCGATCACCGCCGTCACGCGAAGCCGCTCGGTCGCGCCCGCCGGGCTGACGATATCGAGCGCGGCGCCGAGCGGCGCATCGCGGCCGAACAATCGCCGCGCTGCGCTGCGCGCGAGCACGACCGTGCCGGGTTCGGCGAGCGCGCTAACCAGATCCCCGGCGGCTGGTGCGAGCGGCAGCACGCGAAAGATCGCAGGATCGGCCCAGACGAAACCCTCGGCGCGAGCCGGCGCCTGCCCTGCCCCGGCGCGGACGACCGGATCATCCTGATATAATCGCGCGACCGCCTCGATCCGCTCGCCACGCGCCGCAAGCGCGGCGGCGAGCACCGACGGCGTCACCGCCGAGACACGCTCGGGCTGTCCCGGCTGCGCGACGGTGCCGGTCATGCGGAATATCCGCTCATGGCCCGGAATGAAGGCCTCATAGGCATATTGCTGGCGGACGAAGAGCGCGGTCAGGATCGCCGCAGCGAGCGCCAGCGCGAGCCCGATCAGCGTGACAGCGGCGTAAAGGCGCCCCAGCGCGAGATTGCCGAAGGCCGAGGCGACGATATTGCGCAGCATGTCAGGCGCCGAGCCGCGTCTGGCTGACGACGCGGCCGTCGAGCAGCTGGATCTTGCGATCGGCGCGATCCGCCTGCGCCAGCGAGTGGGTGACCATGACCACGCTCGTTCCGCGCGCCACCGCTTGCTGCAGCAAGTCCATCACCGCCTCGCCATTGACGGTGTCCAGATTGCCGGTCGGTTCGTCGGCGAGGATCAGCTGGGGATCGGAAACGATCGCGCGCGCGATCGCGACGCGCTGCTGCTGCCCGCCCGACAGCTGCTTCGGCAGGTGCCGCGCCCGATGCCGCATGCCGACGCGGTCGAGCGCCGCCTCGACCCGCTCGCGCCGCTCGCTCGCCCCGGCGCCGCGGTAGAGCAGGCCAAGCTCGACATTCTGCGTCACCGTCAGTTCGTCGACCAGGTTGAAGCTCTGGAACACGAAACCGATCGCGGCGCGGCGCAGCCGGGTGAGGTCGCGCTCGCTCGCGCCGCTCACATCCTCGCCGAGCAGTTCGATGCGCCCGCCGTCGGCGCGGTCGAGCAGACCCAGAATGTTGAGCAGCGTCGACTTGCCGCACCCCGACGGTCCCATGATCGCGACGAACTCGCCTTCACCGATCGCCAGCGATACGTCGCTCAGCGCATGCGTCCGCACATCGCTCGTCGCATAGCTCTTCGAAATATTTTCCACACGCAGCATAAGGCGGCTCCTAGCGAATATTGATGCGCAAATAGGCGTCCCAGCCGTCATAGCTCGACGTGATCACGCGTTCGCCGGGGGCAAGTCCGGCCAGTATTTCAACCTGTTCGGCGTTGCGCCGCCCGATCCGGATCGGACGACGTTCGGCACGACCCCCATCCCCCCCCAACACAAACCCCCATTGCCCGCCCGACGCCTCCAGAAAGGCTCCGGCGGGAAGCAATATCGCCGGCCGGTCGGCACCAAGCGACAGCCGCCCGCGCACCGCCTCGCCCGCAACCAGCCCGGCCGGTTCGTGCCCGGCAAAGTCGAGTTCGACGCTGAAGCTACCGTCGGTCACCTGCGGATCGATGCGCGTGACGATCAGCGCCATCCGTCCCCCATGCCCGTCGATCTGGGCGCGCTGCCCGACGCGAACGCGGCCGAGATAATATTCGTCGACGCGCGCGACGACGCGAAAGCCGGTGTCGAGCGCAAGTTCGCCGAGCCGGTCGCCGCGGTTGCGATTTTCGCCGAGCTCGACTTCGAACGCCGTGAGGCGGCCTGCCGCTGGCGCACGGACGGTGAGGTCGTCGAGCTTGGCGCGCGTGATCGCGAGGCTCTTGCCCAGCGTCGCAAGCTGCGTATCAATCTGCGGCTGCTGAAGCGCGCTCAGCCGCGCCTGGCGCCGGCCGCGCGCCTCCTGAATCGCCCGCCGGTCCTCGACCGCGCGCAATTCGTCCCGCAGGCTGTCGATCGTCTTCGTCGCCACAAACCCGCGCGCCGCCAGCGGCAGGACACGGCGCAGGTCGCGGTCGACGCGCGTGCGGTCATAGCGGGTGAGCGCGAGCGCCTGCGCATTGTCGCTGCGATCCTGTTCGAGCTGCTGCTGATAGCCCTGGAGCTGGGTGATCGATTCGATCAGTCGCGCCTCCTGCGAAAGGATATCGAGTTCGAGCGTCGTGTTGGTGAATTCGACCAGCGGCTGTCCCGCCGCAACCCGATCGCCCGACCGCGCCAGCACCTGGCGCACCCGTCCGCCTTCAGCCGCATCGAGATAGATGGTGTCGCGCGGCTCGACGCGACCCAGCAGGCTCGTCGTGTCATGAAATATGCCGCGCTCGACGCGCGCAATCACGATCGCGTCCGCCGCCACCACGAGCGAGGGCGTCGCGACCTGCCGCATCCCGAACGCCAGCATGACCATCAGCGCGGCAACCCCCGACGCGACCAGGATGCAGCGGCGGTGCCGGCGGTGCCAGCTCTGCCCGAGTGGTTCGTCCATCGCGTCACATGCTCCTCATGCCTGCAAGTATCGTCTGCGCCACGAAAAACGGGAAACCGCAGCGTTTCAAAGGTTTGCGGCGATCATCCCTGGCGAGCGAGCGATCACGGTGTCCGGCATCGGACAGCTGTTCGGGCGATTCGCGGACCTTGCGCGGCAAGCCCTTGCTTTTGCACCTGTTCCCCGCGCGCCTCGCATCCGGTATTATCGTCGCATGAAAACGCCGTACCGAATCCTGCTGATCGAAAATGACACTGCGGTTGCGCAGGCGATCCGGCTCGCGCTGCGCGAGATCGCGGAACTCGATATCCTGACCGATCCTGCCGAGCTTCACGCATCGCCGTCGTTTCATTCCTATGACGCCGCGCTGCTCGACATGAACTTCCAGCCCGACCAGCGCGACGGTCGCGCGGGGCTGGAAACGATCGACCGGCTACGCGCCGCCGACCCTTCGCTCGCCATCGTCATGCTGACGGTGTTCGGCGGCGTCGCGATCGCGGTCGAGGCGTTCAAGCGCGGCGCCTCTGATTTCCTGCTGAAACCGTGGCGCAACGACCGCCTCGTCGATGCGCTCCGCGCCGCGGCGGCGCTCACAAAGCGCCAGCGCGCCAGCGCCGCGATGAGTCTCGAAGAGATGGAGCGCCATGCAATCGAGCGCGCGCTCGCCCGCGCCGATGGCAATATCAGCCATGCTGCGGCGGCGCTGGGGCTGACCCGTCCCGCGCTCTACCGCCGCATCGAAAAACATGGGCTTTAGCCTGCCGCGTCATTGGCCATTCGCGGCCGGGCTGGCGGGGCTCGGGTTGCTGGCCGGATGCCTGGCCGCGGGGGGCGGCGCATTCGCTCTCTCCGGCCGACCGGCCCTCGCGGTGATCGCATGGACGCTGGCATTGCTGGTGATGGTCGCGCTCGTTCGGGCCGCGCGTCGCGCCGAACGCGCGACGTGCGAACTGGTCGACCAGCTCGCGAGCGGCGCTGCCGACTCGCCCGCGCCACTGCCCTCCGCCTTCGCCGATCTCGATGCTTCAATCGCGCGCGCGCTCGCCGCGATGCAGGCGCGCGAAGCGCGATATGGCGCCAGCACTGATGCCGATGCCGCGCTGCTCGACACCGTGCCCGCCGCGCTGTTCGTCACCGACGCGGACGGCCGGATCGTTCGCAGCAACCGCGCCGCACGCGCCCTCTCCACCACCATACCAGCCGATTTCGCTCACCATCCTGCATTCGCGTCCTCCGATAGTGCCGCGCTGCTCGCCAGCGGCCCCGACGCCGGCCATATGCTCCGCCTTACCGATGGGCGGGCGGCCCATGCGTCGGTGGCCTTGTTCGACCTTGCAAATGGTGCGCAGCGCCGGTTGATTGCGGTACAGAGCGTATCGGCAGAGCTCGGCGCGGTCGAAACCGACGCGTGGCACCGGCTTAGCCGTGTCCTGGCGCACGAGATGATGAATTCGCTGAGCCCGGTGATTTCGCTGGCCGAAAGCCTCGTCGCGCTGGCGCAGAATCCGGCGGCTGACCCGGATCGCCGGGAGACGGCGGCAGCGGCGGCGACGATCGCGCGGCGCGCGCAGCACCTTATGGGCTTCGTCGAACGCTACCGCCAATGGCTCACGATCCCCGAACCTCAGTTCGCCCCGGTCGATCTGCGCGAATTCGCCGGTGATCTTGTCACCGTCACACGGAAATTTTCCTCGTCGGTCGAGGTGCGGCTCGTCGCGGACACATCCGATGCGATCGTCACGATGGACCGTGAACTGATCGGACAAGCGCTGCTGAACCTCCTCAAAAACGGTGTCGAGGCGGCGCAAGGCACTCCAGGGCCGCTCGTAATCCTCCGCTATGGTATCGATGCCGGCATCATGGCCTTCGTCGTCGAAGACAATGGCCCGGGACTACCCGGCAATGCCGAGGACCCGTTTCTCCCCTTCTACACCACCAAGGCCGGCGGCTCGGGGATCGGTCTGGCTGTTGCGCGGCAGATTGCGATTGCGCATGGCGGCAGCCTTCTCGCCCGGACCATCGATCGCGGGGCACGCTTTTCCATGTGCTTGCCGCTCAGGCCGGATCAGTAGCGCCCGGAAAGCAGCGCCCCCGCGCCGGGAATATGTGTCGAAAGGCCGAGGCGGGTGAGCATCTGGTGCGCGGTACAGATCGCCGCCGACACGACAGGCAAGCCGATGGCATCCTCGATCTTCTGCACCGACGGCAGCGACGGCATCTGAACGCACGCCGACAGCACGAGTGCGTCGATCCCGGTCAGGTCGAGCCGCTTGTAATGATCGAGCAGGTTGGCCGGATCCTGCGCTGCAACTTCCAGATTGTCGGGGATTTCGAGCGCCAGCCAGTCGGTCACCTCGACGCCTTCCTGTTCGACATATCCGACGACCATCTGGGTCAGCGGCTTCATATAGGGCGCGACGAGCGCGATGCGCTTCGCCTTGAGCGCTGCCAGTCCCTCGATCAGCGCGCCAGCGCTGGTGACGACGGGCGCAGCGCGGCCATTCTCGACCGTGCGCTGGTGGAGGCGCGCTTCGGACACGCGGTGATAACCCTCACCCATGCTCATGATCGCGACAAGGCAGGCATAGCCGAGCACATCGACCGCGGCGTCGGACAGTTCGAGCGCGCAGCGGTCCGAATCGGCATCCATCGCCGCAAGCTCTTCCTTGGTCACCTTCTTCATTCGCATCCGCGATGAGTGGAAAGTGAAGCGCTCGGGCGCAATCGCTTCGCGCGCGCGGAGCAGTGCGGGGATCTCGGTCTCCATCGTGACGTTCGAGCTGGGCACGATCTGCCCGATGCGAATGGGTCGTGTCATGCCGCGCGCCTCAGACCGCAATGATCGGATTGCGCAGCGTGCCGATGCCCTCGACGGTGCATTCGACGACGTCGCCGGGCCACATGAACTCCTGCGGGTCGCGCGCCGCACCGACGCCTGCCGGGGTGCCCGTCGCAATGATGTCGCCAGGTTCGAGCGTCATCACGCTGGAGATATCGGCGATCAGCTGAGCCACATTGAACAGCATGAAGCGCGTATTGCTGTTCTGCTTTTCCACCCCGTTCACATGCGTCAGGATATTGAGCTTGTGCGGATCGCCGATCTCGTCGGCGGTGACAATGCACGGGCCCATCGGCGCGAAGCTGTCCTGCCCCTTCGACACGATCCACTGTCCGGCGCGGCGGCAATCGCGCGCCGACACATCGTTGATGACGGTATAGCCGAATACATGGTGCAGCGCGTCACCCTCGGCGACATGGCGCGCGGTGCTGCCGATGATCACCGCGAGTTCGGTTTCCCAATCGAGCTGCTGCGTCACCTTCGCATTGTGGCGGATCGGATCATTCCATGCCGCAACCGCGGTCGGCGGTTTCGAGAAGATCACCGGCTGCTGCGGCAATTCGTTCGACGTGTCGAGCGAACGCGCCGATTCGGCGACATGCTCGGTATAGTTGAGCCCGATCCCGAAGATATTCTTGCGCGGGCGCGGGATCGGCGCGAGCAGGGTGACATTGCCCTCGGGCAGCGAAGTGCCCACCAGATCGGTGGTCGTCGCGCTTTCGATCGCTTCCTTGAGGAAGCGCAGGCCGATCGGCCCCAGGTCGATGAAATCGAGCATCGTCGAGGGCAGATCCTGTCCGATCGCGTCGCCGAAATATTCAACGTCGATCACCATCCCGTCATGGAGAAGACCGAGCCGCGGTTCAGTCTCGACCGTGCGATAAGTTACGAAGCGCATATTTGATGTCCGTCATTTTCCTGGAGGGCTTCCTCGATCCGGACGCCGAGCGCCTCCATCACGGGGAAATCGTTGAACGAGAAGAGGAACGCCTCTTCGGAAGGGTCGAGATTGACATGCTCGTGCCACGTCCATGCGGGCACGCAGAAAATGTCGTGCGTGCCCCAGTCGAAGCGCTCGCCGCCAATGATCGAATAGCCGCGCCCACTCGCGACATTATAGACGACATTGCCGGTGTGGCGGTGCGCCTTGCCGCGGAATCCGGGTTTGAGCATCTGCATATGCGCGCCCATCGTCTGGAGCGCCCAGCCGCCCGTCAGCGGGTTCGAATAACGCACCATATGCCCGTCGAAGGGCGTGCCGTCGGACACTTTGGCGAGGTTCCACAGCGCGTCGCGCGTCGCTTCCCAGCGATAGACCATCACCGGCGAATAGGGCTTCTCCCACGCCGCGACGCCCTCGGGCCGCAGCGCCGCGCCGCCATAGCTCAGCGGCAGGTCGTCGGCGGGAAAGGCGGCCGTCTGCGCCGGCTGGTCGTAGACGGCGTAGAAATTGGTCTCGAGGCTGTTCATCAGCGGGATGTCGAGCCCGTCCTGCCAGATCGACACCTCGCCCCCGGCGAGGACGCCATGATCGTGCCAGGCGCCATTCGGGGTCAGCACATAATCATTGGCACCGAGCGTGATATGATGACCGTCGACGACGGTATAGGCCCCCTTCCCCTCCATGATGAAGCGGTGCGCCGACGCGGTATGCTTGTGCGCGGGGGTGATTTCGCCGGGGCGCATCGCCTGCATGCCGCTGAAGAGCCAGCCGCACACCGCGACATTCTCACGCCCCGCATCGCTGTCGTTGAGCAGGGTCACGACGCGGCGCCCCGCCTCCTCGGGCTTCACCAGATCGAGCGCGCGCAGGCACATCCCGCGCATCTCGGCATAGCGCCACAGCGTCGGGCGATAGCGCGTTTCGGGCTCCCACGGCTCGATCGCATTGGCGCGCTTCCAGAAGGCACCGGCGTTGCGGGCGGCGAGTTCGGCGTAAAAGGCCTCCAGCTCGGGCGTATCGGTCACGCGCGCGCGGCCGAGGACATCGTCGCGCGGGTCGATGATCGTGTTGGCAGTCATGACGGCATCTCCTCATCGGGATCGACGGGCTGCGGCGCATCGACGAACAGCGCCGACGCGCGGGGAGTCCGGTCGACCGTCAGGTTGAAGATATCGAAGCGATTATAGCCGCCGATGATGTCGTGCATCAGCTTGGGGCGGATGCAGTCGCCAAGATCGATGTCGGCATAGACGATGCCCTCCACATCGATCAGCGCCTCGCCGATCAGATTGCCGTGCGGGTCGATCACGCCCGACCAGGCGCTGTTCGGCCGCGACAGCAGGTCGCGGTTCTGCGGGCGGCTTGTCGACATCGCCGCGATCATCTCGTCGCTCACCGCCGAGCAAGCGACGATGGTGAAGACCTTGCCCTCGAAGCTGTGCGCGGTGGCACGGATCTTGATCGCCTCGGCCATATTGTACGACGCGGGCGCGACGGGCAGCGCGATATAATTGGCGACATGGACGAGTTCGCCCTGCGACAGCAAAGCGAAGCGCGCGAGCGTGTTGGTATTCTCACCGCAGGCCAGCGTGCCGAGCGGCCCGACCGGCGTGTCATAGACGCGGATCGAATTGCCGTCGCCGCCCGCCCATGTGAGCTTCTCGGCCCAGGTCGGCACCAGCTTGCGGTGGCGGCCGAGCAGGCGGCCGTCGGCGCCGATGATCAGGTTGCTATTGTAGAGCGTGCCGACGCTGACCGGGTCGCGCTCGTTGATGCCGATGACGACGGTGCAGCCATGATCGCGTGCCGCCGCGCACAACGCCGCGACCTCGGGCCCGTCGACGCGGATCGACGCGCGATAGAGGCGCTCGTGCCATTCGGCCCCCTCGATCGGCGTCATCAGCCAGTTCCAATAGGGATAGGCAGACACGAACACCTCGGGGAAGGCGATCAGCTTCGCGCCATTGCCCGCAGCCTCGGCGATCAGCGCACAGGCCTTGTCGACGGTGCGCGCGGTATCGAGGAAGACGGGCGCGGCCTGCACCGCGGCGACGCGCGATTTGGGCAGGAAGGGAGCCGACACGTCGCTCATGTCACTGCCGCCCGCTGATGATATTGCGGCTTGTCCCACGCGCGTACCGCGCAGAGCGTTTCGAGCCGCCGGGTGGTTTCAACGATGTCGCCGTAGCGCAGGTACAGCGGCGTCAGCCCGAAGCGCAGGATATCGGGTGCGCGGAAGTCGGCGATCACGTCAAATTCCTTGAGCGCCTGCACGATCTGATAGCCCTGCGGGTGTGCATAGGCGATCTGGCCGCCGCGCTCCGCATGGTCATGCGTGCTCACCAGCTCGAAGCCATAGGTCTCGCAAAGCGGCTGCATCTGCTCGATGAACAGATCGCCGAGCGCGAGCGACTTGCGGCGGATTTCGGCCATATCGGCCTCGAGCATCAGGTCGATGCCGACCTCCAGCGCCGAGAGACCAAGCACCGGCGGCGTCCCGCACTGGAAACGCTCGATCCCGGCGGCGGGGTCATAATCCTCCTCGAAGGCGAAGGGCCGCGCATGGCCGAACCAGCCCGACAACACCGGCGTCGCGGCATGATGGCGGGCGGCGGCGAACAGATAGGCGGGCGCACCAGGGCCGCCGTTGAGGAACTTGTATCCGCAGCCGATCGCAAAATCGGCCCCCGCGCCACCCAAGTCGACCGGGATCGCCCCGGCGCTATGGCTCAGATCCCAGACGACAAGCGCGCCGACGTCGTGCGCGGCTTTGGTAATCGCCGCCATGTCGCGGACGCGGCCCGACTTGTAGTGGACCTGCGTCAGCAGCAGCACCGCGACATCCTCGTTCAGCGCCTCGACGACATCGTCGGGGGCCACGGTGACCGCCTTGACGCGCCCGCCCGAAAACGCCTCGATCCCCTGCATCATATAGACGTCGGTCGGGAAATTGGTCGCTTCGGACAGGATGACGCTCCGCTCGCGCCGGAGCGACAGCGCCGCCGTGAGCGCCTTGAAGATATTGACCGACGTCGAATCACTCGCGACAATCTCCCCGGGGTTCGCGCCGATCAGCCGCCCGATCTTGTCGCCGATCCGCCGCGGCGCCGTCGACCATTCGGCCCCCAGCCACGAGGTGATCAGCCCCTCGCCCCACTCGTGCCCGACGACCTCGGCCAGCCGCTCGCCCGTCGCCTTGGGCAGCGCACCAAGCGAATTGCCGTCGAGATAGATCAGCCCGTCGCGCAAATGAAAGCGCTCGCGAAACGGGGCCAGCGGATCAGCGGCGTCGAGCGCCGACACGTCGGTGGCGAGGAGTGTGTCGGTCATGCAATTTCCCTCAAGATAGCGCGCACCGGGCTGGCGTCGGCGCCGACGATGCGGAGCGGCAGCGCGACGAGTTCGTACCGGCCGGGCGGCACGTCATCGAGCACCAGCCCTTCCAATATCCGCATGTCGGCGGCCTTCACCGCCTGATGCGCGTCGAGCGTCTTCGATTGTTCGGGGTCGAGCGAGGCGGCGTCGGTGCCGATCAGCCGCACCCCCATCGCGCCGAGCCGCGCGATCACGTCGCTGGCGATCGCGGTGAAATCCGAATCCCATTGCTCGTGCGGGAACTGCGCATAGGTCCGCAGCAGTACCCGCTGCGCACCCGCAATTGCGCTCCAGTCGACATCGCCAATCTCGACCCGCCCGCGCGCATGCCGCACGTCGAGCAGCACGCATGGGCCGACATAGGGATCGAGATCGCAGTCGGCCGACGCCGCGCCGTCATTGGCATAATGCAGCGGCGCGTCACCGTGCGTCCCGGCGTGCAGCGGCGTGAACATACCGCCGACATTGACCGGACAGCCGTTGCCGATCACCGCATGGCTGTGCAAAGCGAAGGCGGGCTCGCCCGGCCACACCGGCACCGCGGCGTGGAGCGGCTGCGATATGTCCCAGATCCGGCTCATGCGGCAGAACCTTCCGAATAATCGCCGCCTTCACGGGGCGCAGCCATGAGCGTCCGCATCGACCAGAGTTCGGGAAAGAAGCTGAGGTCCAGCGCCTTGACCAGATAATTGACCCCCGACGAACCGCCGGTTCCGGGCTTGTGCCCGATCACCCGCGCGACGGTCTTCATGTGCTTGAAGCGCCATTCCTGGAAATAATATTCGAGCGCGGTGATCTTCTCGGCGAGCGTATAGAGATCCCAGTGCCGGTCGGGGTCGGTATAGATCGCAAGCCACGCCTGCTCGACCGCCTCGGAGGCTTGATAGGGTCTGGTCCAGTCGCGCTCCAGATGATCGGCGGGGATATCGAACCCGCGCCGCGCGAGCAGTTTCAGCAATTCGTCGTAGAGCGACGGCGCCTCGAACGCCGCGCGCAGCCGCGCCGTTCCCGCCGCATCGTCCTTGTGGACGATCATCATATCCTCGCGCTTGTTGCCGAGCAGATATTCGAGTTCGCGATATTGCTGCGACTGGAAGCCCGAGGCGCGGCGCAGGAAACCGCGAAAGGTCAGGAAATCATGCGGGGTCAGCGTCGCGAGCACCTCCCAGCTGTGGATCATATGACGCTGGATCGTCGCGATCCGGTCGAGCCCCTTGCCCGCGATTGCAATCCGGTCGGCCTTGATCGCATCAACGACCAGCCGCGCCTCGTGCAGCACCAGCTTGATCCACAGTTCCATCGTCTGGTGCATGATGATGAACAGCATCTCGTCGGGCTTGTCCGACACCGGCACCTGCGCCGACAAGAGCTGCTCGGTCTGGAGATGGCGGGCATAGGTCAGCCCATTGTCCCACTGGATCGTTTCGCCGTCGATCTCGGTTTCGAAGATGGTCGTCCCGTCTTCCTTGCTCTGCCTGATCATCCTCGCGCCTCCGGGGTCATGAAGGCCGGTCCCGGCCGGACCGGTTGCAGAGGCCCTTCATAGGCCGCATCGCCGGGGAAAGCATCTTCGGGCTCCAGCGCCGCATCGCCGGCGATCCGGGCATAGATGCGCGCGAAGTCGGTTTCCTCGGTCGCGCGCAGCAGCGCGTCGAACCCCTCGACCACGAAATAGATGCGCTGGAATTCGTCGAAATGATAACGGGTGCGCATCACCCGTTCGATATCGAGCCAGATGCGGCGCGGCGCGGGCGAGGTCAGCGCGGCGACGGTCTCGGCATAGCTCGACAGCAGCCCGCCGCCGAAGGCGCGCAGTTCGCCTTGCTCGACCACCAGCCCGAATTCAGTCGTATAGAGCCACAAGCGGCCGAGATAATCGGACGCACCCAGCTTTTCGGCGCGCAGCCCCGCCTGTCCATAGGCGACCAGAAATTCCGAGAAGGCGGGGTTGGTCAGCATCGGGACGTGACCGAAGATGTCGTGGAACATGTCCGGTTCCTCGCTGTAGCCGATCTGTTCGGGCGGTCGGAGAAAGTTGGCGGCGGGGAAGCGCTTGTTCGCCAGATGGTCGAAAAAGGGCTGGTTCGGGATCCAGCCGGGCACCGCGACGATCTCCCACCCCGTCGCGCGAACGAGGTGGCGGTTGAGTTCGGAAAAGTCGGGAACACCAGGCGGCACCGCGCGCAAGATATCGAGCCCGCGCAGGAAATCCGCGCAGGCATAGCCGCGCAGCGCCGCCGACTGCTGGTCGAACAAGGTCCGCCATGTCGCATGCTGATCGGGCGTGAAGGCCGGCCAATGCTGCGGCATCGTCCAGTCCGATGCCGCCCCCTCGGGCGGGGTATCGAAAATATGCGTCGCAGCCACCATGCACTCCCAAGCCTTTGGATAAGGATAGGTGCGATGCGCGCGAACATTGTCCGCAATTTACCGCAAAAATTCGCTCCGCCCGCAATATCGTTCTGCATATTTTCGATTATGACGAACGATGTTCTTCGCAACTGCCGCAAAAAAGCTATATGGTGATGCGAAACCGGCGAAACGCCGTTCAAACCACGGAGCAGGCATATGGACAGGCTGGACTGGAAGATCGTCGCCGCGCTCGAACAGGATGGGCGCCAATCCTTTGCCGATCTGGGCGAGAATGTCGGCCTGTCCAAATCGCCTTGCTGGTCGCGGGTCAGGAGCCTCGAGGCGCAAGGCATTATTCGCGGCTATGCTGCGAGCCTCGATCCCGCCGCCCTCGGGCTCAACGTGCAGAGCTTCGTCGAAGTGCGTATCAGCCTCGACGCCCATTCCGAATTCGAAGCCGCGGTCATCGCGCATCCCGCCGTGGTCGAATGCCATACGACCGCGGGGGACAGCGACTATATGCTGAAGATTTTCGCGCGCTCGGTCGACCATCTCGACGAACTGTTGCGGCACGACCTGTCGAAACTGCCCGGCGTGCACCGGCTGTCGACGGTGGTGTGCCTGAAAACGATCAAGCAGCAGGGCCGCCTGGCCGAATGGGCGCAGACGACCGAGCGCGAGCGGCGCTAGGACGCCCCCCGTCAGACGAAGCGGTTGGCGATCGTCCCGATGCCGTCGACGCCGCCCTCGACGAGGTCGCCTGCCACGATCCGGCCGACCCCGGCGGGGGTGCCGGTGTAGATGAGGTCGCCAGCCTTGAGTTCGACATAGGTCGACAGCTCGGCGATGATATCGGCGACCGGCCAGATCATGTCGGCGATGTCGCCCTCCTGCCGCAGCTCGCCATTGACCGACAGCCAGATGCGCGCGTTCGCGGGGTGACCGACCTCGGCAGCAGGGCGGATCGGCGAGATGATAGCGCTATAGTCGAAGCCCTTCGCCATATCCCACGGCCGCCCGGCCGCCTTCGCTTCCGCCTGCAGGTCGCGGCGCGTCAGGTCGTTGCCGACGGCATAGCCGAACACTGTCTCGATCGCCGCGTCCCGCGGAATATTGCGGCCGCCGCTGCCCAGCGCGACGACCAGCTCGATTTCATGGTGCAGGTTCGCGGTGCGCGGCGGTATCGCGATCTCCGCCGTGGCGGCGACGACCGCATCGGCGGGCTTGGCGAAGAAAAAGGGCGGCTCGCGATCGGGCGCGCCGCCCATTTCGCGCGCATGCTCGGCATAGTTGCGCCCGACGCAGAAAATGCGGCGAACGGGAAAAGGCTGTTCGCGGCCTTCGATCGGGACGGTGGGAGCGGCAACGGACAGATTTGGCACAGGATCCTCGAATATGACAGGCGCGATCGCGACGCTATAGGGCTTGCGGCTCGCATCGGCCAGCGCCGCCGCGATGCGCGGCGATGCAGCACAGCACGCTGGCGACGACCAGCGCGAAGGCGGCGATTTCCATCGCCGTGGGCAGCCGCTGTTCCCAGAGAAACCCATAGATCAGCGCGAACATCGTCTCGAACAGGATCATCTGGCCGACAAGGGTGAGCGGCAGCAGCCGGCTCATCCGGTTCCACAGCAGGTTGCCGGCGATCGAGGCGAACAGGGCGACCCCGATCGAAACGCCCGCCAGCTCAGCCCAGGCGGCGGCCGGGCGCCCGGCGCTCCCGATCATCAGCGCGACGGGAAGCAGCAGGAGCGACTGCGCGCCGGTGACCAGTCCGGTGAGCAAATTCCATTCGTGCGACGATATGCCGTGCAAGCGTTCGAGCCAGCGGCTGTTACCGACGGCGTAAACCGTCCACGAAATGAGCGCGCCGATCGCGCAGAGCAGTCCGATCAACTGCCGCCCCGCATTGCCGCCCGGCGGTGCGGCGAGTGCCTGCCAGCCGATGCACAGCGCCCCGGCCGCGCAGAGCGCAAGCGAGGGAGCCAGGCGGCGCAGCGGCACCGCGCCATCGTCGCGGCTGCCGATGATCGTCACCGCGACCGGCAGGAAGCCGATCACCAGCGACGTCATGGCGATCCCGCCCCACTGCACGGCGCTGGCGAGGAGAAGATAATAGAGAATGTTGCCCGCGAAGGCGATCGCGCAGAGGCCGATCCATTCGCGCCGCGACACCTGCGGGACCAGAGCACGCCAGCGCGGCGCGATCATCGCGGCGGAGATCAGGCCATAAAAGGCATAGCGGCCGATCGTCAGCTCGAGCGGGCTGAATTCGCGGACGAGTTCGGGCGCGAGAAACACCAGCCCCCACAACGCCCCCGCGCCGATGCCGCACAGGATGCCGAGCCCTGTCCTTTTATTGCCGCCCGCGGCAGCGATCGAAGCACCCATGGTCCGTCCTCTGAGCTGAGGCGACGGGGCATATCATCGGCGGTGCGAGGAAAGGGCGCTTGATTGCCGGGGCAAATGCAACAATTACTCACCCATGACGCGCGCGACTTCCTCCCGGCGAACCACGCTCGACCCTTTCGACCGGGCAATCCTGCGCATCATCCAGCGCGACAACAAGATGCCGCAGCGCGCGATCGCCGAGGCGGTCAACCTGTCGGCCGCCGCGGTCCAGCGCCGCATCGCCGCGATGGAGGATGCAGGCGTCATCCGGCGCAACGTCGCGATCGTCGACACGCGCGCGCTCGGCATGACGATCACCTCGATCGTCGAGGTGCATCTGGTCGACGAGCGGCCGGCGACGGTCGATGCGGCGAAAGCGCTGTTCGTCGCCGCGCCCGAGGTTCAGCAATGCTATTATGTCACCGGCGGGATCAGCTTCGTGCTGGTGATCGTCACCATCGACATGATCGAATATGAAGCGATCACGCGGCGCCTGTTCACCAGCAACGAGGCCGTATCGAGCTTTCGCAGCCTGATCGCGCTCGACCGCGTCAAGGCGGGCGCCGAGATCGTCATCCCCTGAATGCGCCGGCGGCAGGAGCGCGGCGGCCGGACGCCGCGCTCCTCCCTCAGCATGTCAGGCGAGCGCGATCCGCGCGCCCTTGGCCGCTTCGACCATATTGACCAGCGCGGGCTTCACATCCTCCCACTTGCGGGTCTTGAGCCCGCAGTCGGGATTGACCCAAAGCTGCCGCGCCGCGAGGCGCCCGCCCGCCTTGACGAGAAGGTCCTGCATTTCGCCGACCGGCGGGATGCGCGGCGAGTGGATGTCGTAGACGCCCGGCCCGATCTCGTTTGGATAGCGATAGTCGACGAAGGCATCGAGCAATTCCATCTTCGACCGCGACGTCTCGATCGAGATGACGTCGGCGTCCATCGCGCCGATCGAGGTGATGATCTCGTTGAACTCCGAATAGCACATATGGGTGTGAATCTGCGTTTCGGGCGCGACCCCCGACGCCGAGATGCGGAAGCTTTCGACCGCCCAGTCGAGATAATGCTGCCAGTCGGCGCGGCGCAGCGGCAGACCTTCGCGCAGCGCCGCTTCGTCGATCTGGATGACCTTGGCGCCCGCCGCTTCCAGATTGAGCACCTCGTCGCGGATCGCCAGCGCGATCTGGCGGCAGGTGTCCGACCGCGGCTGGTCGTCGCGCACGAACGACCAGTTGAGGATCGTCACCGGCCCGGTGAGCATGCCCTTCATCGGCTTGCTGGTCAGCGACTGGGCATATTGCCACCAGGTCACCGTCATCGGCAGCGGCCGGGCGACGTCGCCATAGATGATCGGCGGCCGCACGCAGCGCGAACCATAGCTTTGCACCCACGCCGCCTTGGTGAAGGCGAAGCCCGACAGCTGCTCGCCGAAATATTGCACCATGTCGTTGCGCTCGAACTCGCCATGGACCAGCACGTCGATGCCGATCTCTTCCTGCCAGCGCACCGTCCGCGCGGTTTCTTCCTGCAGGAATTTTTCATAGCCGGCGTCGTCGAGCTCCCCCTTGCCATGCGCCGCGCGCGCCTTGCGGACCTCGGCGGTCTGCGGGAAGGAGCCGATCGTCGTCGTCGGCAGGATCGGCAGACCCAGATGCGCCTGCTGCCGCGCGATGCGATCGGCAAAGGGAAGTGCGCGCCGGCCCCAGCTCTCGTCGACCTGACCGAGGCGGGCACGCACCGCGGCATTGTTGGTCAGCGGCGATTTGCGCCGGTTGGCGATCGCATCGGCGTTGGCGGCCAGCTCGTCGCTGATGACATAGCGTCCGTCGGCGAGACCGAGGCGCAATACCGACAGCTCCTCCAGCTTTTGCGCCGCGAACGCCAGCCAGTCCTTGACCTCGGGGTCGAGCGCGGTTTCGAGCGCGAGGTCGATCGGCGTGTGAAGCAGCGAGCAGGACGGCGCGATCTGGATTTCGCCGCGCGCCTTGGCCACGGCCTCGTACCGGTCGAGCAGCGCGGTCAGGTCGGCCTTCCAGATATTGCGGCCGTCGATGACGCCAAGCGACAGCAGCAGATCGTCGCGCGCGCCCGCAATCACCGCGTCCAGCTGTTCGGGTGCGCGGACGAGATCGACGTGCAGCCCTGCGACGGGGAGCGACAGCGCGGTCGCCAGATTATCGCCGAGCGCGCCGAAATAGGTCGCGAGCATCAGCTTCAGCCCATCAACCTGCGCCAATTCGGCATAGGCCGCGGCATAAGCGGCGCGCGCCGCATCGCTGAGGTCGAGCACCAGCGCGGGCTCGTCGATCTGCACCCAGTCGGCGCCCGCGTCGCGCAGCTTCGCGAGCAGATCGGCATAGACGGGAAGCAGCGCCGGCAGCAGCGACAAGGGATCGAAACCCTCGGCCTTCGACTTGGCGAGCAGCAGGAAGGTCACCGGGCCGAGGATGACGGGCCGCGTCTGATGGCCGAGCGCGCGCGCTTCGCGGAAATGCTCGACCGGCTTTGCGGCGTTGAGCGCGAAGGCCTGCCCCGGCTCCACCTCGGGCACCATATAATGATAGTTGGTGTCGAACCATTTGGTCATTTCCTGCGCGGGAACGTCGCCGCCATCGCGCGCGGCGCCGTGGCCGTGCGCGCAGCCTTCGTCCTGCGGATCGGTGCGCGTGCCGCGTGCCATCGCGAAATAGACGTCGAGCGAATCCGCCGCGCCGAGCACGCGGTAGATTTCGGGAATCGCCCCGACCATGACACTGGTATCGAGCACCTGGTCGTAGAAGGAAAAATCATTGCTCGGGATCACGTCGATCCCGGCCGCCTTCTGGCGGTCCCAGGTCGCGGCGCGGAGGCCGCGGGCGGTCGCCAGCAGTTCGTCCTGACCGATCTTGCCGGCCCAATAGGCCTCGACGGCCTTTTTGAGTTCGCGGCGCGGGCCGATGCGGGGAAAGCCGAGATTGGCAGCGGAAACAGGCATGAGTCTTCTCCTTCGGCCGCGCACCTTCGCGGGGCCGTTACTGATGTTGGAAAGCGATATGGGGTCGCGCGCTACGTCAGGCGGACGCAGCGCGCACGGGCATTCGGGCCGGTGGCCCGATGGCATTTCGGAACGGGATCATGACCATCGACCTGTCACCTTCAAAGCCGGGCGGCGGGTCGCAGGGAGGGCGCGCAAACGCAGGCGCAGCCCGCCGACGTGAATTGCGCGGGCCTGCTTTCGCGCGTCCACCGGAGGAACCCCCGTCCGAAGAACGTTATCGCGTCGAAGGCAGGTCTCCTGGCTTGCGGGTCAACGCGTCGGTCCCGGCCTTCCCGGCGCATCGCCCGAATCATCGGGCGGGCGCCAGTGGCACGAAATGGAACCGCCGCTCGCCGCTTACAGTTGCGGGGGCAGCGCCGGACTCCGCCCTTGCGGGCGCCACCGGCTTCCCGTCTTAGCCCTGCCGCGCAAATCCTTTCGGGACCACGAGCAGGGAACCTCGACCAGCCTAGCTAGGCCGGGTTGGCTGCCCCTGTCAAGAGCTATATAAAGAATTCTTTATATGACATCACAGGGTGAAGGGGGACTCCCTCCCAGAGCGATTTGACCGCTTTCATCCGGAAGCGGATCGTTAAATCCTCGTCACCCCGGACTTGATCCGGGGTCCCGCTTGATCTCGAAAGCGCGGGCACGGCAAAAAGCGGGATCCCGGGTCAAGCCCGGGATGACGAAGGTAAGCGAGGAGACGCATCGAAAGGCGCATCGCGCCAGTGCGGGGGTTTTTACGCGTCGCCGACTTGATCGCCATAATAGAGTTCGCCCAAGCGGATTTCCTCGCGCCCCTGCGCGACGCGATGCGCATTGGTGTCGCGCAGCGAATAGACGCAGCCGCAATATTCCTGCTGGTAGAATTGCTCGCGTTTCGAGATTTCGATCATCCGGCTTGCCCCGCCGCCCTTGCGCCAGTTGAAGGTCCAATAGGTGAGCCCCTCGTAACGCGCCGCGGCACGCTCGCCGCAGCCGTTGATCTGCGCCATATTCTTCCAGCGCGAAATGCCGAGCGACGAGGTGATGACGGGAAAGCCATGCTCATGCGCATAAAGCGCGGTGCGTTCGAACCGCATGTCGAAACACATGGTGCAGCGGATACCGCGCTCGGGTTCCCATTCCATGCCCTTGGCGCGCTGGAACCAGTTCGCGGTGTCATAATCGGCATCGACGAATGGGACGCCGTGCTGCTCGGCGAACCGGATATTCTCCTCCTTGCGGAGGATATATTCTTGCCTTGGATGGATGTTCGGATTGTAGAAGAAGATGGTGTAGTCGATGCCGCTCGTGGTCATCGCTTCCATCACTTCGGCCGAACAGGGGGCGCAGCAGCTGTGCAGCAGTATTTTCTTCTGGCCCTCGGGCGGGATGAGGGTAACGCGTTCAAATTCGGACATGGCGCCATTTTAGGGACCGGATGACGCGCGATCCAGAACCAAAGAGCGGCCTTCGCAAGATTAGCCGATTTGCAGATCCGTCTTCGCAAATCTTTGCATTTTCAGCCGTTTTCGTTCCTCGCGCGCGCGCCGATAGGGCGGCCGCATGAACCAGGATTATCGCAAAGCCCTGCCCGGCACCGGCCTCGACTATTTCGACACCCGCGCCGCGATCGAAGCCATCCGCCCCGGCGCTTATGACACGCTGCCCTATGTATCGCGCGTTTTGGCCGAACAATTGGTGCGCCGCTGCGATCCCGCGCTGCTCACCGATGCCTTGAAGCAGCTGATCGAGCGCAAGCGCGACCTCGACTTCCCCTGGTATCCCGCGCGCGTCGTCTGCCATGATATTCTGGGCCAAACCGCGCTCGTCGACCTCGCCGGGCTGCGCGATGCCATCGCCGACCAGGGCGGCGATCCCGCCAAGGTCAATCCGGTGGTGCCGACCCAGCTGATCGTCGACCACAGCCTGGCGGTCGAATATGGCGGTTTCGATTCGCAAGCGTTCGCAAAGAACCGCGCGGTCGAGGATCGCCGCAACGCGGATCGCTTCCACTTCATCGAATGGACGAAAAGCGCGTTCGAGAATGTCGATGTGATCCCCGCGGGCAACGGCATCATGCACCAGATCAACCTGGAAAAAATGTCACCGGTGATCCAGGCGCGCGATGGCGTCGCCTTCCCCGACACCTGCGTCGGCACCGACAGCCACACGCCGCACGTCGATGCGCTCGGCGTGATCGCGATCGGCGTTGGCGGACTCGAAGCCGAAACGGTGATGCTCGGCCGCGCCTCGATGATGCGCCTGCCCGATATCGTCGGCGTCCGCCTGACCGGCCAGCGCCAGCCGGGAATCACCGCGACCGACATCGTGCTCGCGCTGACCGAATTTCTGCGCGCCGAAAAGGTTGTCGGCGCCTGGGTCGAATTTTTCGGCGAAGGTGCCGACAGCCTCAGCATCGGCGACCGCGCGACGATATCGAACATGTGCCCCGAATATGGCGCGACCGCCGCGATGTTCCATATCGACGAACAGACGATCGACTATCTGCTGCTGACCGGGCGCGACCCGGCGCAGGTGCGGCTCGTCGAGACCTATGCCAGGACGACGGGGCTCTGGGCGTCGGCGCTCAAGGCCGCGCAATATGAACGCGTGCTCATATTCGACCTCTCGTCGGTCGTGCGCAACATGGCGGGACCGTCGAACCCGCACCGCCGGCTGCCGACGACCGCGCTCAAAGAACGCGGCATCGCCGTCGATTTGGCCAAGGCGGTCGCCGAGGAGCGCGAAGGCCTGCTTCCCGACGGCGCGGTGATCATCGCGGCGATCACCAGCTGCACCAACACCTCGAACCCGCGCAACGTGGTTGCGGCCGCCCTGCTGGCGAAGAAAGCGAACGACCTTGGGCTGACGCGCAAGCCTTGGGTCAAAAGCTCGTTCGCGCCGGGCTCGAAGGTCGCGCAGCTCTACCTCGAAGAGGCCGGTCTGCTCGGCGAACTCGAAACGCTCGGCTTCGGCATCGTCGCCTTTGCCTGCACGACGTGCAACGGCATGTCGGGAGCGCTCGACCCGGCGATCCAGCAGGAGATCATCGACCGCGATCTTTATGCCACCGCCGTCCTGTCGGGGAACCGCAACTTCGACGGCCGCATCCATCCCTATGCCAAACAGGCGTTCCTTGCCTCGCCGCCGCTCGTCGTCGCCTATGCGATCGCGGGGACGGTGCGCTTCGACATCGAGCGCGATGTGCTTGGCGTCGTCGACGGCAGGGAAATCCGCCTTGCCGACCTGTGGCCGAGCGACGCGGAGATCGACGACATCGTCGGCCGCTTCGTGAAGCCCGAACAGTTCCGCGCCGTCTATGATCCGATGTTCGCGCCGCGCGGCAAGGACGCGGCCGCGCCGCTCTACGACTGGAACCCGCGCTCGACCTATATCCGCCGGCCGCCCTATTGGGATACCGAGGGGGTCGGCGCGCTTGCCGCCAATCCGCGCACGCTGAGGGGCATGCGGCCGCTGGCGCTGCTTCCCGACAATATCACCACCGACCATCTGTCGCCGTCGAACGCGATCCTCGCCTCGTCAGCGGCGGGCGAATATCTGGCGAAGATGGGCCTGCCCGAGGAAGATTTTAACAGCTATGCGACGCATCGCGGCGACCATCTGACTGCGATGCGCGCGACCTTCGCCAATCCGCAGCTCGTCAATGAAATGGCCGTCGTCGACGGCGCGGTGACGAAGGGCAGCCTCGCGCGCGTCGAACCCGACGGCCAGGTGATGCGGATGTGGGAAGCGATCGAAACCTATCTTGGACGCCGCCAGCCGCTGATCATCATCGCGGGGGCCGATTACGGCCAGGGCTCGTCGCGCGACTGGGCCGCGAAAGGCGTCCGCCTCGCCGGGGTCGAGGCGATCGTCGCCGAAGGCTTCGAGCGTATCCACCGTACCAATTTGATCGGGATGGGCGTGATGCCGCTCGAATTCAAACCCGGCACGACGCGCCTTCGCCTCGCGCTCGACGGCACCGAAACCTATGATGTGATCGGCGAACCCCGGCCGCGCACCGACCTGACGCTCGTCATTCACCGCAAGAACGGCATGACGCTCGACGTGCCCGTCATCTGCCGCCTCGACACCGCCGAGGAAGTGTCGATTTACGAAGCTGGCGGCGTGCTCCAGCGTTTCGCGCAGGATTTTCTCGCCTCCGAAATGGAAGCCGCCTGATGACCGCGCAGCCGCAGATCCGCATTCCTGCCACCTATATGCGCGGCGGGACGAGCAAGGGGATTTTCTTCCGGCTCGAGGATCTGCCCGAAGCTTGCCGGGTTCCCGGTACCGCGCGCGACCGCCTGTTCCAGCGCGTGATCGGCAGCCCCGACCCCTATGCCGCGCAGATCGACGGCATGGGCGGCGCGACGTCGAGCACCAGCAAATGCGTGATCGTCGCGCCGGGCACCCGGCCCGGGCACGATGTCGATTATCTCTATGGCCAGGTCGCGATCGACAGCGATTTCGTCGATTGGTCGGGCAATTGCGGCAATCTTTCCACCGCGGCCGGCGCCTTCGCAATCCACGCGGGCTATGTCGATCCGCCGCAGGACGGCATTTGCACCGTGCGCATCTGGCAGGCGAATATCGGCAAGACGATCGTCGCGCATGTGCCGGTCGCGGGCGGCGCCGTACAGGAAAGCGGCGATTTCGAACTCGACGGCGTGACCTTTCCCGCTGCCGAGATCATCCTCGAATTCGTCGATCCTGCTGAGGACGGAGGTGGCAGCTCGATGTTCCCGACCGGCAATCTGATCGACGAACTCGATGTGCCGGACAGCATCGTTCCCGGCGGCAAATTGCAGGCAACGCTGATCGATGCCGGCATCCCGACGATCTTCGTCGCGGCCGCCGACATCGGCTATACCGGCACCGAACTGCGCGATACGATCAACAATGACGCCGCGGCGCTGGCGCGGTTCGAAACGCTGCGCGCGATCGGCGCGCTGCGCATGGGCCTGATCGCGTCGCTCGAAGAGGCTGCGAAGCGCCAGCACACCCCCAAGATCGCCTTCGTCGCGCCGCCGGCCGACTATGTCGCGGCAAGCGGCAAGCCGGTCCGGGCAAGCGACATCGACCTCGTCGTGCGCGCGCTGTCGATGGGCAAGCTGCACCACGCGATGATGGGCACGGCGTCGGTCGCCATCGCCGCCGCCGCCGCGGTTCCCGGCACGCTGGTCAACCAGACGGTAGGCGACAGCGAAAGCCATGCCATCCGCTTCGGCCACCCCTCCGGCACGCTGCGCGTCGGCGCCGAGGCCCGGCAGATCGGCGGGCAATGGACCGTCACCAAGGCGATCATGAGCCGCAGCGCGCGCATCCTGATGGAAGGCTGGGTGCGGGTGCCGCACGGCAGCTTCTGACCGGACGCGACCTAATTCAGACGCAGATTTAATTCGTCTCCCCCGCGAAGGCGGGGCCGCCATCGGCCTTACGCAAGGTCGCGAGCGGCCCCCCGCCTTCGCGGGGGCGACGGCTCTGGAGCAGCAGCCTCACCCCTCGAACCGCCCCACCGGCCCAGTTCCTTCGCAAAATTCACCAATTCACAAACTCCGCTTCGCATTTCTTCGCCTTTTCAGGCGTTTCCGGCGGCCGCGCCGATGCCGATAAGCGCCGCATGTTGTCCAACGCTCCTGCCAATGGTCTCGACCTGCTTGCACTGATGGCGACGACCGCGGCCGAGCGGGCGTCGGCGCGGCTGTTCGGTGCGATCCGCCTCGCGGGGTGCGAAGCGCTCGAATTCGCCGAGGGTTTCCTGCCCAGCGATGTCGATATCGAAAGCTGGGCGGTGCGCGGCGATGCGCAAAATATCGTCATCTCGGTCTTCGCCACCGCGCCGCAGGACGGTGGCGGGCGGCGCATGGCGGCGTCGGGCCGCTTCATCTTCGCGGCGCTGCCCCACCCGCCGCGGCATCGCGCATGACGTTTCACAATCTTCGCATCCCCCAGCCGCCGGCCCCGCGTTGGCCGGCCCGCCTATTCTGACCTGGAGACAATGTTATGGGAGCCGAATTCAAGCCCAAGAAATCGGTCGCGCTGTCGGGCGTGACCGCGGGCAACACCGCGCTGTGCACCGTCGGCCGCACCGGCAACGACCTGCATTATCGCGGCTACGACATCCTCGAATTCGCCGAGACCGCCGAGTTTGAGGAGATTGCGCATCTGCTCGTTCACGGCGAATTGCCGACCCCGCCCCAGCTTGCGTCGTACAAGGCGAAGCTGCGCACGCTGCGCGGGCTGCCGCAGTCGGTGAAGGCGGCGCTGGAAGCGATCCCGGCGGCCGCGCATCCGATGGACGTGATGCGCTCGGGCGTCTCGGCGCTCGGCTGCGTCCTTCCCGAAACGCACGATCACAATGTCCCCGACGCGCGCGACATCGCCGACCGGCTGATGGCCTCGCTCGGCTCGATCCTGCTTTATTGGTTTCATTTCGCGCACCACGGCCGCCGGATCGAGGTCGAGACCGACGACGACAGCATCGGCGGTCACTTCCTCCATTTGCTCCACGGCAAGGCGCCGCCCGATAGCTGGGTGCGCGCGATGCACACCTCGCTGATCCTTTATGCCGAGCATGAGTTCAACGCCTCGACCTTTGCCGCGCGCGTCATCGCGGGCACCGGGTCCGACATGTACAGCTGCGTCGCCGGCGCGATCGGCGCGCTGCGCGGTCCCAAGCACGGCGGCGCGAACGAGGTGGCGTTCGAAATCCAGAAGCGCTACGCGACCCCCGATGAGGCCGAGGCCGACATCCGCCGCCGCGTCGAAGCAAAGGAGGTGGTCATCGGTTTCGGCCACCCCGTCTACACGATCGCCGACCCGCGCAACGTCGTGATCAAGCGCGTCGCCAAAAGCCTGGCCGACGAAGCCGGGGCGCAGCGCCAGTTCGCGGTGGCCGAGCGGATCGAAAGCGTGATGTGGGACGCCAAGACCATGTTCCCGAACCTCGACTGGTTCTCCGCCGTATCCTATAATCTGATGGGTGTGCCGACCGCGATGTTCACGCCGCTGTTCGTGATCGCCCGCACCTCGGGCTGGGCGGCGCATGTCATCGAACAGCGTCAGGACAACAAGATCATCCGTCCGTCGGCCAATTACACCGGCCCCGAAAATTTGAAGTTCGTGCCGCTTGCCGAGCGCAGCGAAGCGCATGCGGCCTGAGGAGACATATCTTGCCTTATCTGATTGCTGACGACCTGCCGAAAGAAAGCGCCGGCAAGCGCTTTCGCGATGCGCTGAATCGCCCCGGAATTTACCAGCTCCCCGGTGCGCATAATGGCCAGGCTGCGATCCAGGCCCGCGCGGCGGGCTTCGACGGCCTCTATCTTTCGGGGGCGGCGATGACCGCGTCGATGGGGCTTCCCGACCTTGGCATCATCACCGTCGACGAGGTGGCGTTCTTCATTCGCCAGATCGTCCGCGCGTCGGCGCTGCCGCTGCTCGTCGATGGCGACACCGGCTATGGCGAAGCGCTCAACGTCATGCACATGGTGCGGACCTTCGAGGACGCCGGGGCGGGCGCCGTTCACCTCGAGGATCAGATTCTCCCCAAGAAATGCGGGCATCTGAACGGCAAGAATCTGGTCCCCGCCGGCGATATGGCGGCCAAGGTCGCCGCCGCCAAGAAGGCGAGCCGCGATATCATGATCGTCGCGCGCACCGACGCCGCCGGGGTCGAGGGCTATGACGCCGCGGTCGCGCGCGCGAGGCTCTATGTCGAAGCCGGGGCCGACGCGATCTTCCCCGAAGCGCTGGTGACGCGGGAGATGTTCGAGAAATTCGCGGGCGACCTCGCGGGCGTGCCCTTGCTCGCCAACATGACCGAGTTCGGCAAGACACCTTTTTATACCGCAGCCGAATTCGAGGCGATGGGTTACAAGATGGTGATCTGGCCGGTGTCGAGCCTGCGCGTCGCGAACAAGGCGCAGGCCGATCTGTACGCATCGATCAAGGCGAACGGCGGCACCCACAAAATGGTCGACCGCATGCAGACCCGCCAGGAACTCTACGACACCATCGGCCTGCATGCGTTCGAGGAACTCGACGCCAGCATCATCAAGACGATTGTGCCGCAGGGCATGCCGCAGGATTAGGTCACGTGGACAAATTTGCGGCTTGTCGAACGTCGGCTTTGGGGTGAGGAGCGGACGATCGCTCACCCTCACTTCGTCATCCCGGACTTGATCCGGGATTCAATGCGGCGCTGAAGTCATGGACCCCGGATCAAGTCCGGGGTGACGATGATGGATATGTCTGGATTCGGCCGATAACGGACATTCGATTTTGTCCACGCGGCCTAGGATCTAAACGAGGTCGTTCGTCGTCAGGACGGATGATGGGCCATGGGGACCGGGGAATTCCCCATGGTCCTCCATCGTCCCGAAGGCTTGAGCTCCGACGGTATTTGCAATATACGCATCGCAGAATCACCCATAACTATCGCTTTTATGAATATTTGCGGACGAAATCCGGAAATATGCAAATATTGCGAAGATCGGACTGCGATGCGTAAGGCTTATATGGGGGTGCGGCTGCGCCGCCTCCGCGAAGAGCGCAAGCTCAAGCAGATCGAACTCGCCCAGGCGCTCGGCATTTCGGCGAGCTATCTCAACCAGCTCGAACAGAATCAGCGCCCGCTGACAGTGCCGGTGTTGCTCAAGATCAACGCGGTGTTCGGCATCGACGTCCAGCTCTTCTCCGAGGATGAGGAAGGACGCCTCATCACCGAACTGCGCGACGCGCTGACCGAAGGAAGCGAGGATGTGTCGCTCGCCGAGGTGCGCGAGCTGGCGATGAACATGCCCGCTGTCGGACGGACGCTGGTCGCGCTCCACCGCCGCTACCGCGAAGCCGCCGAACGCAACGAAGCGATGGCGGCGCAACTCGGCGACGACTGGATCGCGGGCGGCCCTGCGCGCATGCCCTTCGAACAGGTGCGCGATTTCTTCTACGCCCGCCACAACCATGTCGAACCGCTCGATGAGGCGGCCGAGCGGCTCTATGCGAAGGCCGGGCTCAGCCCGCATGGCGTGCATGCCGGACTGGCCGCATGGCTGCGCGATCATCACGGCATTCAGGTGGTCGTGGCGGGCAGCGGCGGCGGCGCGCAGCGGCGCTTCGATCCCGCCGCCCGGATCCTGCACATCGCCGCCGAACTCAAGCAAGGGCAGCAAGCATTCCAGATGGCGACCCAACTCGCCTTCCTCGAACTGGGCGAAATGATCGACCGGCTGGCCGACAATCGCATCCTGCAGGGCGAGGAAGCGCGGCAACTGGCGCGTGTCGGCCTGGCCAATTATTTCGCCGGCGCACTGATCCTCCCCTATGGCGACTTCGTCGCCGCCGCCGAGACGGAAGCCTATGACATCGAACGGCTGGCGCGGCGGTTCGGCGTCGGGTTCGAGACCATCTGCCACCGCCTGTCGACGCTCCAGCGCGCCGACGCGCGCGGGGTTCCCTTCTTCTTCATCCGCGTCGACCGCGCCGGCAATATTTCGAAACGCCAGTCGGCGACCGATTTCCACTTCTCGCGCGTCGGCGGCTCCTGTCCGCTGTGGAACGTCTATGAAGCCTTTGCCCAGCCGGGCAAGGTGCTGACCCAGATCGCCCAGATGCCCGACGGGCGCACCTACATGTGGGTTGCGCGCACCGTCGGAACGGCAAACACCGGCTTTGGCGAGCCCGGCAAGACCTTTGCCGTCGGGCTGGGCTGCGACATCCGCCATGCCGCACGGCTCGTCTATTCACGCGGCCTCGATCTGGCCGATCCATCCTCGGCGACCCCGATCGGGGCCGGGTGCAAGGTCTGCGAGCGGGCGAACTGCCCGCAGCGGGCCTTCCCGCCGATCGGACGCACCGTCGCGGTCGACCAGAACCGCAGCACGCGGACGCCTTACCCGGTTTCCTGAAGGTCGTTCACCCGCTCCGATCAGAAATCGAAACCCAGCGTCAGGCCGTAGGTTCGCGGCGGGTTCGGAAAGCGGACCACGACGTTCGCATTGCTCGCGACCGCCGACCAGTAATAGGAGTTGAAAAGGTTCTTCGCCCACAGCGCGACCGACCAGCCGCTTTCGCTCTTCACGCCCAGACTGGCATTGACCGTGCCATAGGCCTTGACCTTGTAGAGGTCGATATCCTCGAAAATCGTGTTCGACTGGCTCTGATAGCGCGCACTGAGCGCACCGGTCAGGTTCAGCCCGTCCGACACCGGCGTGTCATAGGCCAATGTCAGGCTGCCTTGGAATTCGGGGCTGTAGATGAACTCGGCGCCGTCGAAATTCTCGGGCTGTCCTGCCGCGTTGGTGCCGCTGTAATCATCGATCCGCGTCTTCAGCCACAGCGCGTTCACCGACATGGTGAGCCCCGTCGCGGGACGGACCGTCAGTTCGCCCTCGACGCCATAGGCCTTCGACTTCGGCACATTATCGAGCCGCGACAGTGCGGTGTAGATCGGATCGGCGAAATAGGTGCTGATCTGCTTGTCGGCATAATCATAATAAAAGGCTGACAAATTCGCCTGCACCGCGCGGTCGGCGAGCGTCGCCTTGATGCCCGCTTCATAGGCGGTCAGCTTTTCCTGCGTCACCGGCGCATTCTGGCGCGCGAGATTCGCGGCGTTGATTGGGGTCGTCCCCGATTTATAGCCGCGCGACACCGACGTGTAGAGCAAAGTGTCGCTGTTCGGCGACCAGTTGAGCGCGACGCGCCACGCAACATTATTCTCGTCGAGCACCGAACGCACCTCGCCGAACGTCCCGGCCACCGGGTCGAAGGTGTTGCATTGCCCCTGCGCAATCGGCGCAGCAAGCACGCCATAGGTCTGGAGATAGAGCGCGCGGTTCACGACGTTGACGTTCGGCAGCATGTTGCCGTTGAAGTCGCGCGAACAGCCGTTGTAGTGCTGCTTGTCCTCGGTATAGCGCACCCCCGCGGTCAGCTTGAACTGGTCTGCAAACTCCCAATCGGCGTTGGCAAAGATGCTCCATGTCTTGCTGCGGATGCGGCCAAAATCCTCATAGGTGCGGAACGCCTGCTGGAGCTGCGTCAGCGAATAGCCACCCGAGTTGAATATCGGGCTTGCGAGCAAGGGGGCGCCCGCCGCGCGAATCAGCCCGACGTTGGCGTTCTGGCCGAGCAGCGTGCGGTTCGAATCGATGATCCGGTCGTTGGCGTAATAGGCGCCGACGAGCCATGTCGCGGGGCCATTGTCGCCCTCGATGTGGATATCCTGCGCAAAGCTCTTGATCCTCCCGACGGTGTTCTGGAGCAGGACTTCATAGGGCGCGCCGCTCCAGTCGGAGAGCGCGTTGCGCTTGAAGTCGTTGTAGCTGGTTAGCGACACGAGCTTCATCGTATCGCCGAGATCCTGATCCCAGCGCAGCTTCAAACCCCAGAAACGATTATCTTCGGCGAGCGGGCCGTCGAGGCCAAGGCCGGTGCCGATATCGGCCGAGCGCTGTGCATGAGGGGTCCAGTCGGCCTGCGTCGCCTTGGTCGGAAAATTGTTCGCAAGATAGGCCGCGAGCCCCGGCGCGTTGAAAAAGCGCGAATTGCTCGTTCCTGTTGCGGGGTTGGTCGCGGGGGTGAAGCCGATCCCCTGCCCGACCACCGTATCGGACTTGTTCTGCCACCAGGTCACCGACAGGTCGAAATGGGTGCCAGGGCCCGGATCGATCGCCAGCGAACCGCGGATGCCAAGCTTGTCTACCTTGCCCTGCCGCTCGCCGCGCGTGTTGCTGACCTGCCAGCCCTTGTCGCTGTTCTCGCTCCGGAAGGCGATGCGCGCCGCAATGCCTTCGCCCAGCGGGCCAGAGATATGACCGTCGATATTATAGGTCTGGTAATTGCCGAGGTCGGCGCGGATGCTGCCTTCGAAGCGGTCGGTCGGCTTGCCGGTGATGAAGTTGATCAGACCCGCGGTCGTGTTGCGGCCGTAAAGCGTGCCCTGCGGCCCCTTCAGCACCTCGACGCGCTCAAGGTCCATCACCGGTCCCGTGTTCATGATCGGATAGGCGTATGCGACCTCGTCGACATAGGTGCCGACGGTCGAGGTCGACGACAGGTTGATCGTGTTGAAGCCGATCCCGCGCAGCGTATAGGTCGGCACGCCCTGATAGCTTTGCGAGACGGTGAAGCTGGGAGCGACGGCGGAGAGGTCACGGACATCGGTGACGCGCAAGGCTTCGAGTGTGTCGCCGTCGACCGCCTGAATCGCCATGCCGACATCGTTGATCGATTCGGCGCGGCGCTGCGCGGTCACGATAATCTCGCCTTCGGCCGATGCGGTATCGGCCCCGTCGACGGCTGTTTCGGCGGCCCAGGTCGGCGCGGCGAGCGCGAGGCTGGTGCCCGCGAGCAGGAAAAACCGGATTGTGTTCATCATATATCCTCCCTCAAACGGCTTGCCGCTGCGCTCGTCTTCGTGCGAACATTGCTTGGCCGGACGATGCCAAAGGACAGAAAAGCAGGTGTGCCGACAAGCTGGCACCTGTGGCAGGATGGGGTGAAGGAAGGGTCGCGTGACGGACTATCGAACGCAATGCTGGGACGCGATGCCCGCACTGATCGCCGCGGTGCAGGGCGCGGGTGATACAATCGGCCTGCCCTATATTGCCGCGCAGGCCGACCTCGGCGACCCCGAGCCGATGGATGACGCCAACGGGCGACCCTATGCCGAGACGAGCTTTCGCTGGATCGACCCCGATCACGCCTATTGGCGCGACCGCAAGCTTGCCTTGCACATCGCCTTTCTGACCGCCGCCCGGCTCGTCGCCGAGCCTTTCTTCTACAGCGACGGGCGCCTGCGCACCTGGCGCGCGTCGCAACTGCTCGAAGCGGTCGATTGCGAGCAGGCGAAGAACACCCCCAATTTCGGCGAAGCGATCATCGCGCCGGTGCATTTGCCGCGCGGGCTCGTCGGTGCGGTCTTCTGGTGCTCGCGCGAACCCGTGGGCGTCGCGGCGCTGTTCGAAAAACATGCAGGCGACCTGCACAATCTCGCGCTGAAGCTGGTCGCCACGCACAACGAGGCACGCGGCCGCCCGCGCAACGCCACCGTGCCGCAAACGCTCACGCGGCGCGAGGTACAGTGCCTGCGCTGGGCAGCGGCGGGCAAGACCGACGGCGAAATCGGCATCATCCTGTCCTTGTCGGTATCGACCGTGCGCTTTCATCTGCGCAACGCCGCCGCCAAGCTGGGCGCGACCGGCCGCGCCCAGTCGATCCAGCTGGCCGCGGGGCTGGGCTTCGTCGGGGCGCGCGCCGCCTGACGAAGGTGCCAGCTTGGCCGGACGGACGCGGCGCCCGATAGTCGGCCGATGGACATGCTCAACGATCCCGCGCTCGAGGCTTTTCAGGGCGAAGTGCGCGCCTTTCTCGACGCGAAACTCACCGATGCGCTGCGCGAGGCCGCCGCGCGGGCGACGAGCGTCTTCATCGACCCCGCCGTCTCGCTGCCCTGGCAGCGCATCCTGCATGCGCACGGCTGGGCGGCGCCCGACTGGCCGGCCGAATATGGCGGGCCCGGCTGGAACGCGATGCAGCGTTATGTCTTCGCCGCCGAATGCGCCCGCGCCGGGGCGCCGGGGCTGGCGCCGATGGGGCTGAAGATGGTCGCGCCGGTGATCATGCATTATGGCACCGCGGCGCAGCGCGCCCATTATCTGCCACGGATTCTGTCGGGCGCGGATTATTGGTGCCAAGGCTTCTCGGAACCCGGCGCCGGATCCGACCTCGCCGCGCTCCAGCTTCGCGCCGTCCCCGATGGCGATGATTATATCCTGAGCGGCACAAAAATCTGGACCACCCACGCGCATTTCGCGAGCCATATGTTCGCGCTCGTCCGCACTTCGACCGAGGGCAGGCCACAGGCAGGGATCAGCTTCCTGCTGCTCGACATGGCGGCGCCCGGCATCACGGTCGAGGCGATCCGTACCCTTGCGGGCGACCATGAATTCAACCAGGTCTTCTTCGACGACGTCCGCGTCCCGCAGGCAAACCGCCTCGGCGCCGAAAATCAGGGCTGGGCGGTCGCGAAGCATCTGCTGACTTTCGAACGCGGCGGCAAATATGCGCCAGCGCTGATCGCGCGCCTTGAACCGTTGCGGGCGCGGCGCGATATCGACCCGGTGCTCAGGGCACGGCTCGACCGCGAGGCGATCGGCCTGGGCACGCTGCAAGCGCTCGAACTCAAGGCGATGCGCGGGACCGGCGGCAACCCGGCGCTCCATGCCTCGGCGCTGAAAATCCTTGGCACCGAAGCCGCGCAGCGGATCGACGCGCTGGCGTGCGAAATCGCGGGATATGCCGCTTGGGCCGGCCCGGACGGGCAGACGCCCGCCGCGCTTGCCACCACGTTACCCCGCTATCTGAACAACCGCGCCGCCAGCATCTACGCCGGATCGAACGAGATCCAGCGCGACCTGATCGCGCGGACGATGCTCGGCTAAACGGGGTCCCCGGCAAAGCGGGCGAGATGCCCGGGCCCGAAGGCCGCCGCGATCGCCAGCGCGCGCTTGAAATGGCCGCCGAGCGCCAATTCCTCGGTCAGCCCCATCGCGCCGTGCATCTGCACCGCGCCTTCGCCGACGATGCGCACGGCATCACCCACTTCGACGCACGCCGCACTGACCACGCGGGCACGCCCGGCGCTTTCTCGATCGGCCGTGAGGATCGCGATTTCGGTCGCCGCGCCCGCTTTCATCAGCGCCAGCTTCATATCGGCCAGGCGATGGCGGAGCGCCTGGAACGATGCGATCGGCCCGCCGAACTGCTGTCGCTCGCCCAGATAACCGACGCTCTCGACTAGCATCCGTGTCATCAATCCCGCCGCCTCGGCACAGCGCGTCACGAGCATCATGTCGTTCGCCGCCATGGCAAGCGCCCGCGCCGGCTCGCCCGAAACCAGCGGTTCGATGTCCGCCGCCGTCACCATGAAAGCCAGATCGGCGGCAACGGTGCCGTCGTGCATGATCCGGTGCCGCTGCTCGATCTTCGACCGGTCGGCGCGGACGAGCAGGATATCCGCCGTCCCCGCCAGCACGAAAAGCTCCGCCTCCGCACCGCCCGAAACCAACCGCGCCTCTCCCCCCACGCACCCGCTTTCAATCGCGGGCATTTCGGCGGTCGAAGCCGGACAGACGATCGCGGCGCGCGTGCTGCCAGCGACGAGCTCCGGAATCAGCGCGTGGTCGGCGCGCGCCTGCCCGATCAGCCAGCCCGCCATCATGTGCGAAACCCAGTCCGCCGCGGCAAGGGTCGGCCCCAGTTCGGCGGCGACAAGCGCCATGTCCAGCGCCCCGCCGCCGAAACCGCCCGCCGCCTCGGCAATGCCGACGCCGCCTAGCCCCAACGCCGACAGCGTCGGCCAATCCGGGCGGGGATGGTCGGCAACGACGCGCTGCACACTGCCCTGCAGAAAGGATTGTTCGGGGGTGAGCGGCAGGTCGATGGTCATGCGACTGTCATCGGCACGCGGCACCGTTCGCGCTAGCTGGCGAAAATGGCAGGTCGTCAGGTAAAGTGCCCGCGGCCGTTGAGATTGCATGCACCGGCTGGCTGGCTGGGGCGGCAGGATTCGAACCTGCGAATGGCGGCATCAAAAGCCGCTGCCTTACCACTTGGCGACGCCCCATCGGGCCGGTGCGTGCGCGTCTATAGCGCCTGACGGCCGCTTGGCAAGCTAACCGATCAGAGGCGCGTGACCCAGCCGTGCGGGTCCGCGGCGCGGCCGCGCTGGATGTCGACGAGCTTGCCCTTGAGCATTTCGGTGACCTGCCCCGGACCGCCCGCACCGATGGTGAAGCTAGCGTCGCCGCGCGTCACCTTGCCCACCGGGGTCACAACAGCGGCGGTGCCGCAGGCAAAGCTTTCGGTCAGCTTGCCGCTTTCCGCATCGGCCTGCCACTGATCGATCGCATAGGGCTCTTCGCGCACCGTCAGGCCGGCGTCGCGCGCGAGGGTGATGATCGCGTCGCGCGTAATGCCCGGCAGGATGGTGCCGCCCAGCGGCGGCGTGACGATGCTGCCGTCGTCGAAGACGAAGAACATGTTCATGCCGCCCAGTTCCTCGATCCAGCGATGCTCGGCGGCGTCGAGGAACACGACCTGGTCGTGCCCCTTGGCGATCGCTTCGCGCTGCGCGACGAGGCTGGAGGCATAGTTGCCGCCGCATTTGGCGGCGCCGGTGCCGCCCGGCGCGGCGCGGGTATAATCTTCCGACACCCACAGCGAGATCGCGGGCACGCCCGACTTGAAATAATTGCCGACCGGCGAGGTGATGACGAGGAACTGATATTCGGACGCCGGCTTGACGCCCAGGAACACCTCGCTCGCGAACATGAAGGGCCGCAGGTACAGCGCGCCGCCATCGACCGGCGGGAACCAGTGCGCGTCGGCAGCCACGGCTTCCTTCACCGCCGCAATGAACATCTCTTCGGGCAGTTCGGCCATCGCCATGCGGCGCGCGCTGGCGTTGAAACGCGCCGCATTGGCTTCGACGCGGAACAGCGCCATCGATCCGTCGTCGAGGCGATAGGCCTTCAGACCTTCGAAGATTTCCTGGGCATAGTGGAGCACGGCGGTCGCCGGGTCGAGCGACAGCGGCCCGCGCGGCATCACCTGCGCATCGTGCCAGCCCTTGTCGTCCGAATAGCGGATCGACACCATATGATCGGTAAAGACGCGCCCGAATGCCGGGTCCGCGATCGCCGCCGTGCGTACATCGTCCGCGACCGGATTGGGGTGCGGCAGGCGGTTGAAGGCGGGAGCGAGCATGGCGTAAATACCTGTTGGCTGGGGTTGATTGGTGCGCGCCTCTTGCCAAAGCGCAGCCCCGCGCGCAACGGTAGCGACTATGCCGGATGAAAATTTTCTTTCACAAGTTCCCGCTGCCTCTGCCCTTTTCTTGCGCGAGGACGAGGTGCGCCGCGGAATCGAATATCTGTTTTTCGCCCATGGCGCGCTGTGGCGCGCGATCGACGCGCGGCTGGCCGAGCAAGGCCTTGGCCGGGCGCATTACCGCGCGCTCTATTTCATCGCGCGCCAGCCCGGACTGACGATCACCAACCTGCTGACCTTGCTTGGCATCACCAAACAGTCATTGGGGCGCGTGGTGAAGGAACTGGAAGCGCGCGACATGCTGACGACCCGCCCGGGCAATCGCGACCGGCGGCAAAAGGAATTGCGGCTGACCGAAGCCGGGCGTTCGCTCGAAAAATCAGTCTTCACCCTGCTGCGCGACACGATGAGCCGCGCCTATACCCACGCCGGACAACAGGCGGTCACGGGTTTCTGGCAGGTCAGCGAAGCGCTGGTCCCGCCGCGCGAGCGCAGCCGCATCGCGGCGCTTGGCCGCGAGACCGGTTAGTTGCCGCCGCGCGCGATATCGGCGAGTTCGCGCCCGCGATCGCGCGCCGCGCGCAGCACGTTGGTCATCAACGCCACAAGCTGGCCGCCTTCGTCAAGCACATCGAGCCCGGCCTGCGTCGTGCCGCCCTTGCTCGCGACCTGCGCCACGAGCACGCCCGGCTTTTCGCCGCTGCCGTCGAGCAGCGCGGTCGAGCCGCCGAACGTCGCGGTGGCCAGCCGCAACGCATCGTCGGCCGACAGACCAAGCCGTTCGCCTGCAGCCGCATAGGATTCGATCAGCCGGAAAACGAAGGCGGGGCCGCTGCCGGTGAAAGCGGTGACCAGATCCATCGTCCCATCGTCGGCGAGCGCCACGACCGTCCCGAGCGGCTTCAGCAACGACGTAACCGCGGCATCATCGGCGTCGCCAAGGCTGGCCACCGCCGACACCCCCGCGCCGATCCGCGCGGCGAGGTTGGGCAGAATGCGCACCTGCGCCCGCGCATCGGGGAAACGCGCGGAAAGATCGGCGAGTGACACGCCCGCGAGGATCGAAAGCAGGTGCGTATCACCCCGGACCACGGGCGCCAGATCGCTGGCGACGTCGCCGAGCTGCTGCGGCTTCATGCCCAGCATCACCCATTCCGCGCCACCATCCTGACCGATCCAGTCGGCGAGCGATGCGAAATGCGCAATCCCTTCGCGCGGCACTGCGAACGGATCAACGATCGCGACCTGCGCCGGATCGAGCCCTTCGGCAAGCCAGCGATCGAGCATCGCGCCAGCCATGTTGCCGCATCCCACCAGCAGCACGCGGCCCGAAAATTTCTGCAATGTCTTCGCCATAGTCCCTGTCTTCTTTTCTGCGTCTTCTATATTATCTGCAACTGCTTTCGGGGCCCGAAAGCAGGTCGAGGCAGCGTCCGTCAATCTTGTTCGCGTCCAACGTCAGGCCGATCAGCGACGCCAGAGTCGGCAGGATATCGACCGTCATCACGGCGTTGGGCTGTTCGAAACCGGCCAGTCCCTTGCGCCAGAAAAGCATCGGCACCCGCCGGTCATAATCCCACACCGATCCATGCGTCGCGACATAACCGCGGCTGGTATCGGCGATCGGCGTGACGCGCGGCTTCAGCACGACGATGAAATCGCCCGAGCGCTGCGGATTATAGGAAGCGCGCAGCTTGTCCAGCATGCTCCAGACATCGGGTGCCTGTTTCGAGATCGGCCGTGCGGCCAGCTCCTCGCCGGTCACCACCGCCTCGACCTGCGGAAAGGCGCGAAAGCGGTTGATGAACTCGGCCATTGCGGCCTTGCGCTGCGCCGCGGTGAGCGTTTTTGCCAGATACATGTCGCCGAAGGGACCATCGCTGTAGAGCAAAGGCTGCGGCAGGCCGAGCTTGTCGGCGACCACCTTGGCCACCGCATCGGGATCGAGCGCCGCATCGACGCGTTCAGCTGCGGGCCAGCCGTTCTGGCGATTGCGTTCGGGAATGTCGTGCCCGCCATGATCGGCAGTGAGCGCCACCGCATAATCGATCCCCGTCGCGTCGAGGCGCGCGAAGAAATCGCCGAGTTCGCGGTCGAGACCCATCATCTGCAGGCACATTTCGGTGCCTTCTGTGCCGGAGTTGTGCCCGACATAGTCCGTCGCGGAGAGGCCGAGGATCAGCAGGTCGGTCGCCGGACCTTCGCCAAGCTTGCGCGCCTGGCGGAGCGCGGCGCCGGCAGCGAGCACTGCACCATCAGCCTCGGGCGACGCCATGAAGCCCCGGAAATCGCCGCCATCGCGCGCGAGCCGGCCGTTCCCGAGCACCCTGTCGCCAACCGGGATCCCGATATCCTGCGCGGTGCAGTCGGCCGGAAGCGGCAGGCCCGGACGCGGCTGGGCGATCGCGGCGGCAATCGCGGTGCCGGCCTGCGTCGCCGTCGGCGACAGCAGTGTGCCGCGATAGCTGGTGAGGCCGGTGGGGGCGAGCCACACCAGTTCGTCGGCCTTGCGGCCGCCCATCATGATCGCGGCGCGATCCTTGCCCGCGACCGACACGACCTGCGCCTTCGGATCGCGCGCCTTCATCAGGTCGCCGAGCGTCGGTACCAGCAGGTGATTGACCGATGGCGCATATTTGCCGCTGCCCGAACTGGTGCCGGCGACCGTTTCGTCCTCGGCGCAATAGAGGCGCTTGTCCTCGCGCGCCGCCGTCAGGTCGAAATAATTATTGGCGATGATTCCGGTGTGCGCCGGATGATTGCCGGTCAGGATCGTCGAATGGCCCGGGCAGGTTTCGGTGGCACCATGCGACTGATAGCCGGAGGGAAAGACGGCGCCCGACACCAGCCGCGCGAGGCCGCCGGTGAAATGACCGCGATATTGCGCAAACAGGTCGGCCGAGAACTGGTCGACCGCGATCATGACGATAAGCTTGGGCGGCGGCGTCGCGGCGGTGACCTTTGCGACCGACGGCGCCGAATCCTGCGCAAACCCGGTGCCCGTCCCGGTGATACAAAGAGCAGCGGCAAGAGCGGTGGTCAGATATTTCAGCTTCACGGGCGGCGTCTCCATCGGGATCAAGGTCAAATCCCCCCAGCGCGGGCTGTCCTCTCGACGAAAGCCGCCTATATGGCAAGCCTCGAACGATAGCAGGAGGGCCGGATTCCCTTGAGGACGGGCATGGATCGCAGGAGCGACGGATTTGTGACAAGGCTGTGGCGCGCCGCGCTGGCCTTGCTGGCGCTTGCCGTGCTTGCGCCAGCCCCTGCGGCCGCCGGGCAGACGCATATTGCACCGAAGCTGATTGCGGAGACGGCGGCACCGGCTTCCGGTGGCACGACGACGCTGGCACTGACGATGACGCCGGAAAAGAGCTGGCACGGCTATTGGTCGAACGGCGGCGACGCTGGCTTCGGCCTGCAGGTCGAATGGAACGCGCCCGAAGGCGTCACCGTCGAACCGTTTCGCTATCCCGTCCCCGACGCGCTGATCCTGTTCGGCATGATGAACCATGTCTATGAGCATCCCTATGCGCTGCTCGCTGACGTCCGCATCGACAAGCGCATTGCCCCCGGCACCGACCTCACCTTGTTAGGCGTCGCCAACTGGCTGGCCTGCACCGACAAGGTGTGCGTGCCCGAAAAGGCGGTGATATCGGTCGCCATGAAAGCAGGCGACGGAAGCATCTCCGCCGCCTCGCGCGCGCGCTTCGATGGCTGGCGTGCGCTGCTGCCGCAGCCGCTCGACCGCCATGGCGCATGGGAGCGGCGCGGCGATATGGTGCGCTTTGCCATTCCGCTGCCCGCAAGCACCGCGATCGACGCCCCACATCTTTTCGTCGAAACGCAGAATCTGGTCGATTATCCGGCGCCCCAGAATTTCAGCCGCAACGGCAACCATATCATCATCGAAACGCGGTCCAAGGGCGAAGCCGCCGGTCCGGTCGCGGCGCTGCTGAAGCTCGGCGCCGGACGCGGCCTTTCGCTGCAACTCGACCCCGGCGCCGTCCCCGCCGCGGGCAAGGCCATCGCGGACGGCACCGGCGGGATCGACATCGCCCTGTTCTGGACCGCGCTCGGCGGCGCGATTCTCGGCGGGCTGATCCTCAACCTGATGCCCTGCGTCTTTCCGATATTGAGTCTGAAGGCGCTCAGCCTCGTCCGCGCGGGGGGCGATGCGCGCGAAGCGAAAGTCGAAGCGGCGGCCTATACCGCAGGCGCGATCGTCACCACCTTGCTGCTTGGAGCAGCACTGCTCGCGCTGCGCGCTGCGGGCGAACAGATCGGCTGGGCGTTTCAATTGCAGCATCCGGCAAGCGTTTTCCTGCTGTTGCTGCTGGCTATTGCGATCACGCTCAACCTTGCCGGGGCCTATGAACTGCCGTCGTTCGGCGGCGGGCAGAAGCTTGCGAGCCAGGGCGGCGCGGCGGGCGGTTTCTGGACCGGGGCGCTCGCCGCTTTCGTCGCGACGCCATGCAGCGGACCACTGCTCGGCGCAGCACTCGGCGCCACGCTGGTCCTGCCTGCATGGGCCGCGCTGCCGGTCTTCGGCGGGCTGGGCCTCGGCATCGCGCTTCCCTTCCTTGCCGTCGGCTTTGTTCCGGCACTGCGCAACCGGCTGCCCAAGCCGGGACCATGGATGGTCCGCTTCCGCAAATGGATGGCGCTGCCGATGGCGCTGACCGCGCTGGCGCTGGCCGTTCTGCTATGGCGGCAAATGGATGGCGGATGGCCCGAACGCGGCGCGCAAACATCTGCTTCGGCGGACAGCTTCTCTCCCGCCGCGCTCGCCAAGGCGCGCGCTTCGGGCAAGCCCGTGTTCGTCTATTTCACCGCCGACTGGTGCCTGTCGTGCAAGGCGAACGAGGCGGGTGCGATCGATCGCGAAGCCGTGCAGGAGGCCTTCCGGAAGAAGGGCGTCGTCACCCTCGTCGGCGACTGGACGAACGGCGACCCGGCCATCACCCGCACCCTTGCGGAGCATGGCCGCAATAGCGTGCCGCTTTACCTCTGGTATGCGCCGGGCGCGGCGCAGCCCGAAATCCTGCCGCAGATCCTGACCCCGGGGCTGCTTACCGGCAAGGCGAAAGCAAAATGATCTCCTCCCTTTTCGTCATTGCGAGCGAAGCGAAGCAATCCAGGGCGGGGTACGCGACCCTGGATTGCTTCGCTCCGCTCGCAATGACGGAGGAAAAATAATGGCGAAACAGCGCGCCGACCAGTTGCTCGTCGACCGCGGGCTCGCCGAAAGCCGGACGCGTGCGCAGGCGCTGATCCTCGCCGGGCTGGCCTTCGTCGGCGACCGCAAGATCGACAAGGCGGGACAGCAGGTCGCAGCGGATGCCGAGATCAGCGTCAAGGGGCGCGACCATCCCTGGGTGTCGCGCGGCGGAATCAAGCTCGATCATGCGCTAAGTCACCTCGACTGGGACGTCACAGGCGCGGTCGCGATCGACGTCGGATCGTCGACGGGGGGCTTTACCGACGTGTTGCTGAGCCGCGGCGCGGCGCGTGTTTATGCCGTCGATTCGGGGACCAACCAGCTCGCGTGGAAACTGCGGCAGGACGAACGCGTCATCGTCCACGAACAAACGAGCGCGCGCATCCTGACCGCGGCCCACATCCCCGAACCCGTCGACCTGATCGTCTGCGACGCGAGCTTCATCGCGCTGGCGAAAGTGCTGCCGGTGCCGATGTCCTTCGCAAAGGACGGCGCGCGGATGGTCGCGCTGATCAAGCCGCAGTTCGAGGCCGAACGGCATGAGGTCGGCAAAAAGGGCGTCGTGCGTGACGCCGCGGTGCACGCGCGCGTGTGCGACGCGGCGCGCGACTGGCTGGAGGGTGAAGGCTGGCGGGTCGCCGACCTGGTCGAAAGCCCGATCACCGGGCCGGAAGGCAATGTCGAATTCCTGGTCGCCGCCATAAAAATGATGGCACCTAAGGGCTGATTTCCCATTCTCCGTCACCCCGGACTTGATCCGGGGTCCCGCTAAACGACGGGAAAGCGGGACCCCGGATCAAGTCCGGGGTGACGAGCGAGGTAATTGAGCCTCTCCGGTCCAAACTACGTCATCACACATAAAAGCTGCGGCTTGACGCTGGGCCCGCCAGCCGCAACACCTGCACCGGTGGGAATCATAAAAATGGTGGGGTCGCGTCGATGAGTGAAATCGCCACAGCGAGTCAGCTGCGCATGTCCTATACGCGCTGGGCGCTGGTTACCGTCCCGGCGATCCTCCTCGTCGGCAGCCTGTCGGGACTGCTTTCGAACAGCGGCTATGGCAATCGCTGGTTCGATGCGCTCGACCTGCCCCCGATCACCCCTGCGGGCTGGGTGTTCGGCACCGTCTGGCCGATCCTCTATATCTGCCTTGGCCTGTCGCTCGCCATGGTGCTCCATGCGCGCGGCGCAAAAGGGCGCGGCTTCGCATTGCTGCTCTTCTTCGTCCAGCTCGCCGCCAATTTCGCCTGGTCGCCGCTCTTCTTCGCCCAGCATCAGGTGACGACGGCGCTTTACCTGATCATCTTCATCCTGATGGTGACGATCGCCACCGCCTTTGCCTTCGCGCCGATCCGCAAGGCCGCGGCGTGGCTGCTGGTCCCCTATATCGTATGGCTGGGATTCGCCGCGCTGCTCAATTTCCAGATCGACCAGCGCAATCCCGACGCCGAAACCCTTGTCCCGCACGCCGCGAGCACCCAGATATAGCACCGGCAAGGGGCTATATGCCCGACGAAGGAATTTGAAATGCAGAGCGAAAACCGCTTTTTCGACGATCTGGCCAAGATGGTGAACGGCGTCGCCGGAACCGTCGCCGGTGCCGGCCGCGAGGCCGAGTCCGCGATGCGCGAGCGCGCCAAGGAATGGATCGGCCGGATGGATTTCGTCAGCCGCGAGGAATTCGAGGCGGTGAAGGAAATGGCCGCGAAAGCGCGCGCCGAAGCCGAAGCGCTGAAGGCGCGGCTCGACAAGCTGGAAGGCGCAGCGAAGCCTGCCGCCGCACCGAAGGCGGCGGCGAAACCCAGGGCCACCCCCAAAAAATGATCGTCGCCCCCGCGAAGGCGGGGGCCGCTGGCAACCTTGCGCCAGGCCGATGGCGGCCCCCGCCTTCGCGGGGGCGACGGGTATGTGCAGACTCGCTACTTTCGGCAACACCCGCTAAAGCCCCCGCATGAGCGACGATATTTACGACGACGACGACAATCAGGAAGCGGCGCCGATGGAGATGCTGGCGTCCTATTTCGCCGCGCACGACTGGCCGCACGAAATGGTCGGCGAGGATGAGATCGTCGCGACCGCGCAGGGCAGCTGGACGACCTACGAACTGCGCGCGGTGTGGCGCGCCGACGACGGCGTCATCCAGCTGCTCGCCTTCCCCGACATCCGCGTCGTCGAGGACAAGCGCGCCGTCGCCCATGAGGCGCTGGCGCTGATCAACGAACAATTGTGGCTCGGCCATTTCGAGCTGTGGTCGAACAGCGGCACGATCCTGTTCCGCCACGGGATGCTGATCGGCGGCGATGCCTCGCTGCCGCTCGACCTGACCGAGACGCTGATCGAAAGCGCGATCGACGAATGCGAGCGCTTTTACCCGGTGTTCCAGTTCGTGCTGTGGGGCGGCAAGAGCCCCGCCGAAGCGCTCGCCGCATCGCTCATTGAAACGCGCGGCGAGGCCTGAAGCCTCAGCATCAATTGAAAAGCAGCGTGCTCCCGCGGAGGCGGGAGCCCAGCTCCGGTCGGTGCTATTTTGAACCGGCCGGAGATGGGTCCCCGCCTTCGCGGGGACACGCCGTATTTTATGGGTTTTGACGAAACCTACCGCTTCTCGAACTTCGCCAGCCCCGCGCCGAGTTCGTTGGGACCGATCGCCAGCGCTTCGCCGCTCCAGTCGGCGATAAACACCGTCTTTCCGGACAGTTCGGCGGGCAGGCTGGCGCGATTGCCGGTGATCGACAGGCCGCGCGACGGATTCTTGCGTTCCTCGGCGGCGATCGCGATCAGCGCCGAATGATTTTCCTTGTCGCGGCCCTGGATGATCAAATTGTTCGCGATCCGTCCGGTCGAACCCGACGGCAGGTCGATCATATAGTTGGTCGCCTGACCCTGCGTATCGTCGAAGCTGTTGTCAGCGATGTCGACCTGGACGCCCCGCGTCTTCAGATAATGGCCGCCGCTGCCCTTTTCGAAGCGTGAGCGGGTGACGGCGACGCGGCCGTAGACGCCGGTGTAGACGCTGTGCGCGCAGCTCAGCCCGCGGTCGCAGCGGCCGAGGCGCGAGAAGGTCGAGCGGTCGATGGTCAGCGCCGCGCCCGCATCGTCGCCGGTCAAGATGCCCTCTTCGCTGTTCCGGAACAGGCTGTTGACGACATCGAGGTTGCTCCGTTCGAGACGGACGCCGGCGCCATTGCCGTCGGGCACGCGCATGTTCTGGAACACGATGCCGTCAACCTTGGCGCCGTCGCCGCGCAGCACCAGTGCCGCCTTCCCCTCGCAGGTCACGCCGTCGAAGATCGCGCGGCCAGGCTCGGCGGCGACGAAGGCGATGCGCCCGGCGGTCTGGATCGCGCAGTCGCGGTGATAGCCGGGGGCGATGCGGATCGTGCCGCCCCCCTCGCCGATCGCATCGACCGCATCCTGTAACCGCCCAAAGGCGCGGCCCGATTCGGCGACGACATAAGGTCCGCTACCCGACTGCGCCGGAAGCGGCGCGGGCGCGAAAAACAGCGGGAGGGCGAGCAGCGGCAGCAAGGGCCGACGAAAAAGAGATTGTGCCATGAAAGGCTTATAGCGGCTTCGGCGGCGCCAGTCGTGTCCAAGGCTGGTTAATTGCGCGACCGTTTCATTATCGGACAGGCGCGTCCCGACCGGTTAACCGTCGTCCCCGCGCAAGACGGGGGCGACGGCATCAATCCAAATTCGGCCGCAGCCAGCGCGTCGCGGTTTCAATATCCACGCCGCGCCGTGTTGCGTAATCGGCAAGCTGGTCCTCGCCGACCCGCGCCACCCCGAAATAACTCGCGTCGGGATGCCCGAAATAAAAGCCCGACACCGCGGCCGTCGGCAGCATCGCAAAGCTTTCGGTCAGGATCGCGCCCGAATTCGTTCCCGCGTCGAGCAGGTCGAACAGAATGGGTTTCAAACTATGGTCGGGGCACGCGGGATAGCCGGGGGCGGGGCGAATACCGCGATATTCCTCTTTGACGATCGCCTCCGGCGTCAGCTGCTCGCCGGGGGCATAACCCCACAGGTCGGTACGGACATGCGCATGCAGCCGCTCGGCGAATGCCTCGGCAAAGCGGTCGGCGAGCGCCTTCAGCAAGATGTCATTATAATCGTCGTGCGCCGCCTTGAAACGCGCCAGATGCGGCTCGATGCCGTGAATCGCGACCGAAAAGCCGCCGATCCAGTCGCCATCATGGCTGACGAAATCGGCAAGGCACATGTTCGCGCGCCCTTCGCGCTTCGCAATCTGCTGGCGCAGGAACGGCAGGCGGACATGCTCTTCCGTGTCTTCGAGATGGATGATCACATCATCGCCTTCGCGGCGGCACGGCCAGAGCGCGGCGACGCCGCGCGCGGTCAGCCAGCCTTCGGCGACGATCCGGTCGAGCATCGCGCGCGCATCGGCATAAAGGCTCGACGCGCTTTCGCCGACCACTTCGTCGGTCAGGATCGCCGGATAATTGCCCGCCAGTTCCCACGCGCGGAAGAAAGGCGTCCAGTCGAACCATTCGACCAGTTCGGCCATGTCCCAGCTGTCGAAGACATGCACCCCAGGCTGTTCGGGCGGGAACGGCCGGATATGTTCGTCGATTGCAAAACCGTTGGCGCGCGCATCGGCGATCGGGACGAGCGCGCTCTGTCCCTTGTTTGCGCGCACGTCGCGGATATGTTCATAATCCTGCTTGTAACCGCCGACGAAGGCGTCGAACCCGGTATCGCTGACCAGCGCCGTCGCGACGCCGACCGCGCGGCTCGCGTCAAGGACGTGGAGCACCGGGCCCTGATAGGCGACGTCGATGCGCAGCGCGGTGTGGACCTTCGACGTCGTCGCGCCGCCGATCAGCAGCGGCATCGTCATTCCGGCGCGCTGCATCTCCTCGGCAACCGTCACCATCTCGTCGAGCGAGGGGGTGATCAACCCCGACAGGCCGATCATGTCGGCGTCATTCTCGTTCGCCGCTTCGAGGATCTTGGGCCATGGCACCATCACGCCCAGGTCGACGATCTCGAAGCCGTTGCACTGGAGCACGACGCCGACGATATTCTTGCCGATGTCGTGGACGTCGCCCTTGACGGTCGCCATCACGACCTTGCCCTTGCCCTTCGAACCCGGCTCTTTCGCCGCCTCGATGAACGGCAGCAGGTGGGCGACCGCCTTCTTCATCACGCGCGCCGATTTGACGACCTGCGGCAGGAACATCTTGCCCGACCCGAACAGATCGCCGACGACGTTCATGCCGTCCATCAGCGGCCCCTCGATCACCTCGATCGGGCGCGGCATAGCCAAGCGCATTTCCTCGGTATCGTCGACGACATAGGCGTCGATGCCCTTGACCAGTGCATGTTCCAGCCGCTTTTCGACCGCCCAGCCGCGCCATTCCTCGGCCGCTTTCTCCTGCGCCGGGTTGCTGCCCTTGTAACGTTCGGCGAGCGCGATCAGCCGTTCGGTGGGCGACTCCGCTTCGCCCTCGACCTTGCGGTTGAGGATGACGTCCTCGCACGCACCCCGCAATTCGGGGTCGATCGTGTCATAGACGTCGAGCTGGCCCGCGTTGACGATCGCCATGTCGAGCCCGGCGGGAATGGCGTAATAAAGAAAGACGCTGTGCATCGCGCGGCGCACCGTCTCATTGCCGCGGAACCCGAACGACAGGTTGGACAGTCCGCCCGAAAAATGGACGTGCGGACAGCGGACGCGGATGATCTTCACCGCCTCGATGAAGTCGACCGCATAATTGTCATGCTCTTCGAGCCCCGTCGCGACCGCGAAGACATTGGGGTCAAAGATGATGTCCTCGGGCGGGAAGCCGATCGTCATCAGCAGCTTGTACGCGCGCTCGCAAATCTCGATCTTGCGTTCCATCGTGTCGGCCTGCCCGACCTCGTCGAACGCCATCACGACGACCGCGGCGCCATAGGCCATGCATTTGCGCGCGTGCGCGAGGAACGGCTCCTCGCCTTCCTTCATGCTGATCGAATTGACGATCGGTTTGCCCGGAACGCATTTCAGCCCCGCCTCGATCACATCCCATTTCGAGCTGTCGATCATCACCGGCACCCGCGCGATGTCGGGCTCGGCAGCGATCAGCTTCAAAAAGGTCGTCATCGCATATTCGGCGTCGAGCAGGCCTTCGTCCATGTTGACGTCGATGACCTGCGCGCCATTTTCGACCTGCTGGCGCGCGACCTCGACCGCCGCGGTATAATCGTCGGCGAGGATCAGCTTCTTGAACGCCGCCGAGCCGGTGACGTTCGTGCGCTCGCCGATGTTGACGAAGCTGGAGGAGGCGTTGCTGTTTTCGGTCATCTGGCTCTCTTCTCCCTTCCCGCTTGCGGGAGGGGTCGGGGGAGGGTCTGTTTCAATCTCGGTTGACGCAGGAGAGAAACAAGCCCTCCCCTCGCCCCTCCCGCAAGCGGGAGGGGAGCTAGGCGGCCATCGTAAACGGCTCGAGCCCCGCCAGCCGCGTGCGGACCGGAACATCGGGAATGTGCCGCGGCGCCAGCCCCTCGACCGCTTTCGCCATCGCGGCGATATGCGCCGGGGTCGAACCGCAGCAGCCGCCGAGGATATTGACCTGGCCATGCTCGGCCCATTCGCGGACCAGCCCCGCCGTCGTATCGGGGAGCTCGTCATATTCGCCGAGTTCGTTGGGCAAGCCGGCGTTCGGATAGACCATCACCAGCGCATCGGCGAGGTCCGACAGCACGCGAACATGCGGGCGAAGCTGCTGCGCGCCGAACGAGCAGTTGAGCCCGATCGTCAACGGCCGCGCGTGGCGCACCGCATACCAGAAGGCCTCGACCGTATGCCCCGACAGGTTGCGGCCGCTAAGGTCGGTCAGCGTCATCGAAATCATCAGCGGCAGTTCGCGCCCGACCTTCGCTTCGGCTTCCAGCGTCGCGGCGATCCCGGCCTTGGCATTCAGCGTGTCGAAGATCGTCTCGATCAGGATGAAGTCGGCGCCGCCTTCGGCCAAGGCGACGACCTGATCGAGATAGACATTCTTGAGCTCGTCGAAATCAATCTCGCGATAGCCGGGATTGTTGACGTCGGGCGACAGCGACAGCGTCTTGTTCGTCGGTCCGACCGCGCCCGCGATGAAACGGCGGCGTCCATCACGGTCCTGATAGACGTCAGCGATCGCGCGGCCCAATCGCGCGCTTTCATGATTGATGTCGGCGACCAGATGCTCGGCGCCATAATCGGCCTGGCTGATCGTGTTGGCACTGAAGGTATTGGTCGAAACGATGTCCGACCCCGCCTTGAGATAAGCCTCGCCGATCGCGGTCACGATATCGGGGCGGGTCAGCGCGAGGATGTCGTTATTACCCTTCTGGTCGTGCGACAGCCCAAGCTTGCCCGCATAATCGGCCTCGACCAGCTTGCGGTCCTGGATCTGGGTGCCCCAGCCGCCATCGGTCAGCAGGATGCGTTGCTTCGCCGCCGCGTGCAGGGCTTCGCGAGCCGTTGTCATGCTGCTTTCTCCGTCGCGGGCGCGACCTTCGACCGCAATCCGAGCAAATGGCAGATCGCATAGCTGAGTTCGGCGCGATTGAGCGTGTAGAAGTGGAAATCGCGCACTCCGCCCGCATAGAGGCGACGGCACATTTCGGCAGCGATCGTTGCCGCGACAAGCTGGCGCGCGGCGGGGTGATCGTCGAGCCCGTCGAACAGCGACACCATCCAGGCCGGGATCGCGGTGCCGCACATGTCGGCCATGCGCCGCGTCTGCGATACGTTCGACACGGGCAGAATACCGGGGATGATCGGCGCGTCGATCCCCGCCGCCGCCGCCGCATCGCGAAAGCGCAGGAAGCTTTCGGGCGCGAAGAAGAATTGCGTGATCGCGCGGGTCGCGCCGGCGTCGAGCTTGCGCTTCAGATTGTCGAGGTCGGCCTCGGCGCAGGTCGCGTCGGGATGGACTTCAGGATAGGCGGCGACAGAAATGTCGAAGGGCGCGATCGCTTTCAGCCCCGCGACCAGCTCGATCGCATTGGCATAGCCCGCCGGATGCGGACGATAGGGACCGCCCGACGGCACGTCGCCGCGCAGCGCGACGATATGGCGCACGCCCGCTTCCCAATAAGCTTCCGCCACCGCGTCGATCTCGGCGCGCGAGGCCTCGACGCAGGTCAGGTGGGCGGCGGGCGGCACCGTGCTGGTCGCCGCGATCCGCGCGACCGTCGCATGGGTGCGCTCGCGCGTCGACCCGCCCGCGCCATAGGTCACCGACACGAAGCTGGGTCCCAGCGGTTCGAGCGTCTGGAACGTATCCCAGAGCTGTGCCTCCATCTTCTCGGTCTTGGGCGGGAAGAATTCGAAGCTGACGCCGATGTCGCCGGCAAGGTCGGCGAACAGCGGGGCGGCGGCGGCGCGGCGTGCCTCGGCGAGCGAATTCAGTTGGGATGTCATGCGGCAAGCCTTTTGCGCTGGCCGTCACCGCCGTGGGTAACGGGAGATTGATCTTCATCGCTGCGCCGCCGGCCCAGCCATAGCTTGACCGCCAGCTCACCGCCTTCGAGCGTCTGTGAATTTTCGAGCCCCATACCCGCCGAGGCGAACCAGCCGCGAATCTGGGCATCGGAGAAGCCCAGACGCGCATGCGCCGCCATCGTCCGCAGCTCTTCATCCTCGTGCGGCGCGAAATCGACAATCAGCAAATGCCCGCCGCCGCGCAACACCCGCCCCGCTTCGGCGATCACCCGGTCGGGCTCGTGCGCGAAATGGAGCGCCTGGTGGATGACAATCGTATCGACGCTGGCGTCGGTCACCGGCAAGTTGAGAAAATCGCCCTGGACCAGATCGATCGGCACCGGCTGGCCGGCAAGCTTGGCGCGCGCGATGCGCAGCATTTCAGGGCTGCGGTCGAGTGCAGTGATCCGGCGCGCGGTCGGGGCGAAAATCTCCGCCATCCGGCCGGTCCCGGTCCCGACGTCAAGCAGGTGGCCGAGCCGGCGGTTGTGCATGATCGCGAGCATCGCCGCCTCGACTTCGCTCTCGGCAACGTGGCGCGAACGGATCGCGTCCCATTCGGCGGCATGTTCGGCGAAATAACGCTCGGCGGCGGCGGCGCGTTCGGTGCGAATGGCAACGAGGCGGCGTGCATCATGCGCGATCACCAGCGCCTCGCGCGGCGAAAAGGGCCATTTTTCGGCGCGCGCGAGGGTTTCGCCGACCGGCCCCTCCTGTGCGAGGCGCAAGAAGACCCAGCTCCCTTCGCGACGGCGTTCGACGACGCCGGCATCGACCAGGATACGGACATGCCGCGAGACGCGCGGCTGGCTCTGGTCGAGCACGACCGCGAGTTCACCGATCGCCAGCTCCATTTCGCGCAGCAAGGCAAGGATGCGCAAACGCGTCGGGTCCGCCAGGGCGCGAAAAATGTCGAGAAGCTCGGTCATGAAGCAACATATAAAGCTTTCTTTATATCCGGTCAATCACTCACTAGCCCCCATTTCCCGCCGCTTCCGGTGCCGGCGTCGACTCAGCCCGTCGATTTGCACGCACCACCTGACAAAAGGCCGTTGCGCCCATTTTGCCGAAATTGTAGCTCTTTGGGCGATTGGCAGTTTGCCGGATCGAAAGGTTCGCATCCGAAATGCCGATCGATTCATTCAATCGAGAGGGGTATTCCCAAATGAAGAAGTCGATCACTCTGTCGCTCGTTCTCGCGGCCTCGATGGGCCTCGCCGCTTGCGGTGAAAAGGCTGCCGAAGCCCCCGCCACGACCGACGAAGCCGCAGCAACCGTGGAAGGCGCCGCTGATGGCGCGATGCAGGCCGCCGAAGGCGCTGCCGACGCGAACGCCGCCGCTGGCGATGCCGCCGCTGCTGCTGGCGCTGCCGGCGACGCTGCTGCTGCCGGCGATGCCGCTGCCGCGACCGACAAGGCCGCCGAAGCTGCCGGCGCCGCCAAGGAAGCGACCGACGCCGCCAAGGCTGCGACCGAAGAAGCCAAGAAGTAAGCTTTCTTCGGGCCACTCGGCCAAAGAAAGAGGGGGTTGCCGACCTTGTCGGCCGCCCCCTTTTCTTTTGGGCAGGCGGCGAAACAACGGGTGCGCGACATAGTTGCCAAGCCTCGCATCCGCAGCTAATTCTTCCTTACCGTGGCCGCTCTCGGTCACTTTGGTATTCGAAAGGAAATTTCATGCGCAAACTCATCATCGCTTCGATGGCCGCTGCAGCCTTCAGCCTCGCCGCTTGCTCGGAAAAGGCCCAGCAGGAAACGTCGGAAGCCGGCGCCGCTGTCGCTGATGATGCCGCCGCTGCCGGCGATGCCGTCGCCGAAGGCGCTGCCGAAGCCGGCGACAAGGTTGCCGCCGGTGCGGCCGACGCCGCCGACGCGACCGCCGCTGCCGCCAAGGATGCCGGCAACGCCGTCGAAGGCACCGTGAACGCCGCGGGCGACGCCGCTTCGAAGGCCGGCGACAAGATCGCCGACGAAACGAAGAAGGCCGAAGCCAACGACAAGAAATAATCGGGTCTTGCACGCCCCGGCGTGCAATCCGAAACCGGGGGCTCCATTCAATGCGGATGGAGCCCCTTTTCGTGGGAGAGACATATGCCCCGGACCCGTAGCGCGCTGTGGATGCCGATCGCGGCCGCGATCGCGCTGACCGCGGGATGCAGCCGCACCGACAATGAACCTGGCCCCGGCGGCGTGACGGTCAGCGAGGCCAAGGCGCTCGACGATGCCGCCGCGATGCTCGAAAGCCGCGACAGCATCCCCGCGCCCGCACCAAAGAAGGACACTGCAGGCAAGGCCCGTCCCGGCGAATAATCACCTTTCGTTCGTTCGGGCGCGAGGGTAGGATAGGGCGTCCCGCGACTGGCGCTGATGATGGAATCCCATCGGGGAGCGGGATCGGCCATATGCCGGGGAGCCGCGCGCCTGGGTGATCCGCCGCGATGTGCAAGGACCATCCCGATGCCCGAGCTTCCGATTCCCGAACCCGCGCCGACCCAGATCGTCTTCCTGCTTTTTCCCGGCATCACCCAGCTCGACTTCACCGCGCCCGCGCAGGCGCTCTGCCGTATGCCCGGCGCCCGGCTGGCGGGTGCCGCCACACAGCTTGCCCCGATCGCCACCGACTGCGGCTTTTCGATCCTGCCCACGCATGATTTCGCAAGCTGCCCGCAAGCCGACATCCTCTGTGTCCCGGGCGGGCATGGCGTCGCCGACGCACTCGGCGATGCGGCGACGATCGATTTCATCGCGCGTCAGGCAGCCGGAGCCCAATGGACGACGAGTGTGTGCACGGGCGCTTTCCTGCTGGGCCGCGCCGGGCTGCTGGCGGGCAAGCGGGCAACGACGCACTGGGGCTATACGCATTTGTTGCCGCGCGTCGGCGCCGATCCGGTGGCGGCCCGCGTCGTCGAGGATGGGAATATCGTCACCAGCGGCGGCGTGACGTCGGGGCTCGATTTTGCGCTGACGCTGATCGCGCGGCTGCAGGGCGACGCCGTCGCGCAGGCGATTCAGCTCGCAATCGAATATGACCCCGCCCCGCCCTTCGCCGGCGGCCACCCCGCCCGTGCGCCCGCAGCGGTCACCGCGGGATTGAAGGCGCGCGTCTATGACGCCGCGGCGGCGCGAATGGAGGCAGCGCTCCTGCGCTAGTGGCAGTCGGCGAGCGCAATCTCGTAGAGTTTGGGCCAATATTTTCCGGTAACGAACAGCCGCTTCTGCTTCGCGTCCCATGCGATGCCGTTGAGCACGCTGTCGTCGCCTGCAGCGCCCGCATCGGCCTTGAGCCCCGACAGGTCGATGAGCGAAGCGACGTCGCCGGTGGCGGGATCGATGCGGATGATGAAGTCGGTCATCCAGATATTGGCCCAGACCTGCCCCTCGATCGTCTCCAGTTCATTGATCATCGGGATGGGCCGGCCGCCGAAGCGCACCGTGACCCGCTTCTGTTCCTTCATCGTCGCGGGGTCGAGGAAGCGCAATTCGGGGGTGCCGTCGCTCAGCACCAGGCTGTTCCCGACCATCGTCAGTCCCCAGCCCTCGCCTTCATAGGTGAAGTTGCCGAGCGGCTTCAGATCCTTGATCGCCCAGCGATGGCCGACGCCGCCCTGCCAGGTCACGCCGACGATCTGGTCCTTCCACCGCGTGATCCCTTCGCCGAACTGGTCGGCGGGAAGCCTGGTCTGGGCCAGCGCCTTGCCGGTCTTGAGGTCGAGCCGGGCGACGCGCGATTTGCCATATTGCCCCGTGCCTTCGTAAAGATGTCCGCCGTCCCAGAACAGGCCCTGCGTGAAGCTCGTCGCATCGTGCGGATAGCTCCGGACGATGCGATAGCCGCAGCGCTCGACTGGCGGCGTGGGCGGATCGGCGGCGACAAGGGCGAGAGTGAGGAAGAGGCTCATAACGCCTTAGCTATGCGCGGCGAGGTGAACTGGCAATGTCTCCTTCGTCATGCCGGACCTGATCCGGCATCCACGACCACGCCTGCCCGAATGGACTCCGGGTCAAGTCCGGGGTGACGAAAAACAGGAAACCCATCCAAGCAAAAGGGCCGGAGCATCGCTGCCCCGGCCCTCTTTCTGTCGACGGAGCGCCGAACGGTCTGGACTTAGAAATCCATGCCGCCCATGCCGCCCATGCCGCCGCCGCCCATGGGCATGGCGGGCTTGTCGTCGGGGGTTTCGGCGATGCCGGCTTCGGTGGTGATCAAGAGACCGGCAACCGAGGCGGCATCCTGCAACGCGATGCGGACGACCTTGGTCGGGTCGATGACACCGGCCTTGACGAGGTCTTCATAGACGTCGGTCGAGGCGTTGAAGCCGAAGCTCGTGTCCTTCTGGTCGAACAGCTTGCCGGCGACGACACCGCCGTCGAAGCCCGCGTTTTCGGCGATCTGGCGGACCGGAGCCTGCAGCGCGCGACGGATGATGTCGATGCCGCGGGTCTGGTCTTCGTTGATGCCGGCCAGGCCTTCGAGCGCCTTGGTCGCGTACAGCAGCGCCGTACCGCCGCCGGGGACGATGCCTTCTTCGACCGCAGCGCGGGTCGCATGCAGCGCGTCATCGACGCGATCCTTGCGTTCCTTCACTTCGACTTCCGACGCGCCGCCGACCTTGATCACGGCAACACCGCCGGCGAGCTTCGCCAGACGTTCCTGCAGCTTTTCCTTGTCATAGTCGCTGGTCGTCGTTTCGATCTGCGCGCGGATCTGTTCGACGCGGCCCTTGATCGCATCGGCTTCACCGGCACCGTCGACGATGGTGGTGTTGTCCTTGTCGATGGTGACGCGCTTGGCCTGACCGAGCATGTTCAGCGTGACCGACTCGAGCTTGATGCCCAGATCTTCGCTGATCATTTCACCGGCGGTGAGGATCGCGATGTCCTGCAGCATCGCCTTGCGGCGATCGCCGAAGCCCGGTGCCTTGACGGCCGCGACCTTCAGGCCGCCGCGCAGGCGGTTGACCACCAGCGTTGCGAGTGCTTCGCCTTCGATGTCCTCGGCGATGATCAGCAGCGGGCGACCCGACTGGACCACGGCTTCGAGGATCGGCAGCATCGCCTGCAGATTCGAGAGCTTCTTTTCGAAGATCAGGATATAGGGATCGCTGAGCTCGACGAGCATCTTCTCGGGGTTGGTGATGAAATAGGGCGACAGATAGCCACGGTCGAACTGCATGCCTTCGACGACATCGAGTTCGAAATCGAGGCCCTTGGCTTCCTCGACGGTGATCACGCCTTCCTTGCCGACCTTGTCCATGGCTTCAGCGATCTTCTCGCCGACTTCCTTGTCGCCATTGGCCGAAATGATGCCGACCTGGGCGATTTCAGACGTGCCCGAAACCGGCTTCGACTGGCCCTTGATCGTTTCGACGACCTTGGTGACCGCAAGGTCGATGCCACGCTTCAGGTCCATCGGGTTCATGCCGGCGGCAACCGACTTCATGCCTTCGCGCACGATCGCCTGGGCGAGTACGGTCGCGGTGGTCGTGCCATCGCCGGCCTTGTCGTTCGCCTTCGATGCGACTTCGCGCAGCATCTGGGCGCCCATATTCTCGAACTTGTCCTTCAGTTCGATTTCCTTGGCGACGGTGACGCCGTCCTTGGTGATGCGGGGCGCGCCGAAGCTCTTGTCGATCACGACGTTGCGGCCCTTGGGACCGAGGGTAACCTTCACCGCGTCGGCGAGGGTGTCGACACCGCGCAGGATACGCTCACGCGCGTCGCGGCTGAATTTTACGTCTTTAGCAGCCATGTGCTTATTCCTTTAAATCCGCAGAAAACTGCGCAACTTCACACTGAAATCGCGTCCATGGGGGACGCGGAGACGGTTCAGGCGATGACGCCCAGAATGTCCGATTCCTTCATGATCAGCAGCTCTTCGCCGTCGACCTTGACTTCGGTGCCCGACCATTTGCCGAACAGGATGCGATCGCCCGCCTTGACGTCGAGCGGAGTCACCTTGCCGTCGTCGGCGCGGGCGCCGGTGCCGACAGAGACGACTTCGCCTTCCTGCGGCTTTTCCTTGGCGGTGTCGGGGATGATGATGCCGCCAGCCGTCTTTTCTTCGGCTTCGATACGGCGGACCAGCACGCGGTCGTGCAGCGGACGAAATTGCATGAATATCCCTCCAGAGATGGAAATGATGTCGTTTAGCACTCACAGGGCGTGAGTGCTAACACGCCGCCATATGGGTGGGAGTCAGATAGGCGTCAAGCGCCGCGCTACAAGATTCTTGCGAAGTTTTTGCGTCAGATGTCGTTTCAGCAAAGCTGAAACATTGGGCGGCACCGGCCCGCTCCCCCTCCCGGCCTCCCATAGGCTACTATCGTCAGGGAGGCCGGGAGGGGGAGCGGGCCGGTGCCGCCTTTCCACGCCAGTGGAAAATTACGCCGGCAGCAGGCCGAGACGGCCGCGCATCCGCCAGCGCGCGAGCAGCACCGCCGACACGACGATCAACCCGACGGCAAGCCCGATCCACACGCCAACCCCCTGCAGCGGCGTCCAGAAACCGAGGTAGATGGCAGTGCCATATCCCGCGATCCAGTAACCGCAGATCGCGATGATCATCGGGATGCGTGTATCCTGCAGCCCGCGCAACACACCCGCCGCGACCGCCTGCGCGCCATCGAAGAGCTGGAAAGCGGCAGCGACGACAAGGAATTGCAGCGCGAAGCCGACGAGCGCCGCGTTGCGCGCCGCGTGGACGTCGACATAAATTGACAGCACGAGCGTCGGGAACAGCCACATCAACAAGGCGGTGAACCCCATGAAGCCGATGCCGAGCACGAGCGAAGCGGTCCCCGCATGTGCGATGCCGCGATGATCGCGCGCGCCATAGGCCAGCCCGACGCGGATCGTCGCCGCCTGCGCGACACCGAACGGAATCTGGAAGGCAAGCGCCGCGACCTGCAGCGCGATGGTGTGCCCGGCAAGCTCGGCCTCGCCGATCCGCCCCATCAGGAAGGCGGCGCCGGTGAACAGCCCCGCCTCAGCCAAAATGGTGAGGCTGATCGGGGTGCCGATGCGCAGCATGTCGAAAAAGCGCGTCCATTCGCTGCGCCACCAATTGCCGAACAGATGATAGCGCCGCAGCCGCCGGTCGGTCTGGATGACGACGATATAGGCGATGAGCATGAGGACGCTGGTCATCACGCTCGAGATCGCCGAGCCGTGCAGACCAAGCGCGGGCATGCCGAGATGCCCGAACACGAGCACCCAATTGCCGAGCGCATTGACGAACAGCGCGCCGAAGGTGATCGCGGTCGCGATCGTTGCGCGCCCGAGCGCCGAGACGAAGATACGCAGCACCGCCGCTGCGATCATCGGGAACAAGCCCCACATCAGGATCAGCAGAAAGCTGGCTGCATGCGCCGAGGTTTCGGGCGGCTGCCCGGTGGCGAGCATGATCGGCCCGCCCGCGGCGCAAATGCCCATGAACAGGATCGACACCAGCGCCGCGAGCCACAGCGCCATGCGCACCGTGCGCCGGACTTCGCGCACCGCATGCTTGCGGCGCCCGAGTTCGGCGGCAATCAGCGGCGCCGACGCGCCGATCAGGCCCGAGCCGGTCCAGAGCAGGAGGCCGAAGATCGCGACACCGAGCGACGAGGCGGCGAGCGCCGCGTCGCCAAGCCGTGCGACAAAAATCACGTCGATCGCATGGACCATCATCTGAAGCAGGTTCGCGGCCGCGAGCGGGACCGCAAGCGCGAGCGTCGCGCGGAATTCCGCGCGAAGACCCTGCGAAGTTTCCGCGGTCAAAGGGCTGGCTTGTTGCAGCATAGCCGGCCCGGATAGGCGCGGGGGTGCGGCGGTTCAAGTGCGGTACGGCACTGCATCCGCTTTCGGGCGCGGGGGGTTGCAAAAAGGCCACAACGACGGGTGCGGAGTATCGACTTTGGGGTAGGGAGCAACCTTTTGGTTCCTCACTGTGTACCCCGGCGAAGGCCGGGGTCCAGGGCGCCCAAAAGCTGACGTTGCCTGGTACCGCCCTGGACCCCGGCCTTCGCCGGGGTACACGCTAGATACCGCGGCAACCGGTCACTTCCTGCCCTAATTCGTCATCCCGGGCTTGACCCGGGATCCCGCTTTTTGGGACATCCGGCAGTTTTCGACGTCAAGCGGGACCCCGGATCAAGTTCGGGGTGACGAAAAGAGCAGGGATAACTACTGGCCGAAACCAGCCGTCGACAATCAAGTTTTCAACCGCGGCCTGTCTTCACCCCCGCCACAGGATCGCCATCTCAACCCCGAATGCAATGAAGGTCAGCGTCAGCCCGACCACAAACAGCCGGTACGCATAGGCAAGATAGCGATATTTGCGCCGCGCGAGGACGACGCCATTCTGATAGGTATCGCGCAGCATCGTCTCGTACAGGTCGTCCTCGGTGCGCAGCCGCGCCTTCACCGCCGCGATGAATTCATCCTCGTCCATCTGCGCGAACCGGCCAAAGAAGAGGATGTTGCTGTGATCCTTGCCGTCCTTGTAGACCACCGGCGGCGCCTTCCCGACCCGCGGCAGGACCGCCGAAATCGCGAACAGCGCCGACAGGAAGGAAAAGGTCGCAAGGATCGCGAGCGGCATCGCCAAACTCCCGCCGCCCGAGCGCGCCTGCCCGATGGCGAGGGTGAAGACGACGAAGGTCGCCCCCATCAGGATCGACGCTTTTTGATCCGCCATCTGCGACAATTGCATCGTGATCTGCTGGTTGGTGCGCACGAGGTGCACCGCGTTCGGCGGAAAGGAAATCGGCGAAGGTGCCGGCGACGTCTTTGTTTCTGCGCTGTCCATGCCAAGCTGCCCCTGCCCTGTTACCCCGTCAGCGACCCGCCACAGGGATGCCATGAAGTGCCGTAACCGGCAAGATGCTGCCCTGTTCCCGCCGCATTCGCTTGCCAATCGGACAGCGGCGCGGCATTCCCGCGCGCAATCTTATTTCTTTACGGGACGTACCTGCATGAGCACCGCCCTTCGCGACCAGATTTTCGGCCTGATCGGCCCATTCAACAAGAAGGGTGTCGAACTGACCGACGCCACCACCTTTGCCGGCGACCTCGAGTGGGACAGCCTGACGGTGATGGATTTCGTCGCCGAGGTCGAGGACATGTTCGACATCATCATCAGCATGAACATGCAGGCCGAGATCGAAACCGTCGGCCAGCTGGTCGCCGCGGTCGAGAAGCTGCAGGGCTAGTTTAAACTTCCGTTCGGCCTGAGGAGCCATTGAGCTTGTCGAAATGGCGTCTCGAACGGCCCTTCGAGAAGGGTCTTCGCCAAAGCTCAGCCCCTCCTCAGGGCAAACGGATGTGGGATGGAAAAAATGACCGACCTTTTCTCCAAATTCGACCCGCTGATCCAGCAGCGCGAGGATCTGCTCGCCACCGGGGTCACCGATCCGTTCAGCCTGGTCATGGAAAAGGTGATCTCGCCGACCGTCGCGATCTGCAACGGGCGCGAGACGATCCTGCTCGGCACCTATAATTATATGGGCATGACGTTCGACGACGACGTCATCGCCGCGGGCAAGGAGGCGCTCGACAGGTTCGGCAGCGGCACCACCGGCAGCCGCGTCCTCAACGGGACCTATCAGGGCCACAGGGAATGCGAGGACGCGCTCAAGGAATTTTACGCCATGGACCATGCCATGGTATTCTCGACCGGATATCAGGCGAACCTCGGCATCATTTCGACGATCGCCGGCAAGGGCGACTATGTCATCCTCGACATCGACAGCCATGCGTCGATCTATGACGGCTGCGCGATGGGCAATGCCGAAATCGTCGCTTTCCGCCATAACGACGTCGAGGCGCTCGAAAAGCGGCTGAAGCGGCTGCCCCCCGAAGCTGGCAAGCTCGTCGTGCTCGAAGGCGTCTATTCGATGCTCGGCGACATCGCGCCGCTCAAGGAAATGATCCGCGTTTCCAAGGAAAACGGCGCGATGGTGCTGGTCGACGAGGCGCATTCGATGGGCTTCATCGGCGAACATGGCCGCGGCGTCGCCGAGGCGCAGGGGGTGATCGACGATGTCGATTTCATCATCGGCACGTTCAGCAAGAGCGTCGGCACCGTCGGCGGCTTCTGCGTGTCGAATCATCCGAAATTCGAAATCCTGCGGCTCGTCTGCCGTCCTTATGTCTTCACCGCCTCGCTGCCGCCGAGCGTCGTCGCGACCGCCGCGACGAGTATCCGCAAGCTGATGCACGGGTCGAACAAGCGCGCGCATCTGTGGGAAAATTCCAAGACACTGCATAAAGGCCTGCGTGACCTCGGCTTCACGCTGGGCACCGAAGAGCCGCAGTCGGCAATCATCGCGGTCATCATGCCCGACCTCGAACGCGGCGCGATGATGTGGGAAGCGCTGCTCGAGGAAGGGCTGTACGTCAATCTTGCGCGTCCGCCGGCGACCCCTGCGGGCATGACGCTGCTGCGCTGTTCGCTCTGCGCCGAGCATTCGAGCGAACAGGTCACCGAAATTCTCGCGCGCTTCGAACGCGCCGGCAAGCGCGCCCGGATCATCGGCTGAACCGATCGCTTCCGCCGACCAGCGGATTCCTTTTCGGGATGAACCGAAGCGGCCCGCGCGCGCCGCCCGCTTCGTAGCTTTGCGAGGCGGCGCTTGTCCGGTAAAGACGGCGCGTGTTCGAGCGGGATTTCGATAGCGAGACCGAAAGCCGCCGGGAGCGCCTGCGCTTCTGGCTGACGATCGGCGTCGCGACCATATTGGTCGGGGTCGTTGCGGCGCTCGTCCTGCTGCTTACGCGCGCCAACGACAATTACGATCGCTCGCTCGGCTGGCAGACGCAGAGCCTCGAAGTCATCTCGCAAACACGGTCGGTCGACGCGGCGCTCGCGCGGGCCGAGGCCGCGCTCGGCCGCTTCGCCGTCGGGCTGCAGAAGGAAGACGGCCGCGTCTACGAATATCAATGGGCGCGCGCGCGCCAGTTTCTGGCGCAGCTCAAGCGCAATGTGCGCGACAATCCCCAGCAGGTGGCGCTGGTCGAACAGTTGACGCAGGAGATGAACAGCCGCAGCACGCAGCTCGGCGACGCGGCGCTCAGCGCGAACTATAACCAGACCGTCGCCGCCATCTCCAAATATTATGCCGCCGGCAAGGGACAGGGGCTCAGCCGGATCGACAAGCTGCTGACCCAGATCATCAGCAACGAACGCACCCTGCTGCGCGAACGCAATCGGGTCGCCGCGGCCGACCGCGCGAGCCTCAGCCAGGCGATGCTGCTCTTTTCGCTGCTCGGGGCGGTGGCGGCGGTGATCGCGATCGGCGCGACCTTCTCGCTCATCCGCGCCGAAACCGAACGCCGCGCCGCGCGGCGCGACCAGATTGCCGAAAGCGACCGGGCGATGCAGCTCGAAGCCGCGGTCGACGCACGCACCGCCGAGCTCGAACAGGCGAACGTGGCGCTACGCACCGAAATGGGCGAGCGGGCGGCCGCCGAGGAACAGCTGCGCCAAGCGCAGAAGATGGAAGCCGTCGGCCAGCTCACCGGCGGTATCGCGCATGATTTCAACAACATGCTCGCGGTTGTCGTCGGCGGCATCGAATTGTCGCAGCGCTGGCTGTCCGACGCGCCCGACAAGGCGCAACGCCACCTTGCCAACGCGCTCGACGGCGCCAATCGCGCCGCCGACCTGACGCGGCGGCTGCTCACCTTTGCGCGGTCCGAACCGGCGCGGCCGGAAATCACTATGGTCGACGACTGCATCGCCGCCTTCGCCGAGCTGATCGAGCGCACGATCGGCGACCGCATTGCGCTGACCCTCGACCTCGAGGCGGCCGACCTCGCGTGCCGGCTCGACCGGCGCCAGTTCGAGAATGCGCTGCTCAATCTCGCGGTCAACGCGCGCGATGCGATGGACGGCCATGGATCGCTGACGATCCGGACGCTACGCGACGAGGAGGAGGACACTGCGGCGCTGGCGGTGCAGGTCATCGACTCGGGCTGCGGCATGTCCCCCGAGGTGCTCGAACGCGTGTTCGACCCCTTCTACACCACCAAGCCCGCCGGCCAGGGTACCGGGCTGGGTATGAGCCAGGTCTTCGCCTTCTGCCGCCAGTCGGGGGGCGAGGTGCAGATCACATCGACCGAGGGCGAAGGAACCCGCGTCGCGATGCTGCTGCCGGTCGCCCGCGCCGGCGAGGCGGGCACGGCTCAGGCCGACGCAGATGATCAGGTCGCAGCGCCGACCCTCACCGACGCGCTCAGCATTCTCGTCGTCGAGGATGACCAGCGCGTGCTCGCGGCAACCGTCGATGCGGTCGCCGAACTGGGGCACAAGCCCGTCGCGTGCGGAAATCCCCTGGAAGCCGAGGCGCTGGTCGAAGGGCAGATCGCCGAGGGGGGCGGCTTCGACCTCATTCTCTCCGACGTGCTGATGCCCGAGCTCACTGGCCCCGAAATGGTGGCGCAATTGAAGCAGCGCTGGCCCGGACTGTCGGTGCTGTTCGTGACGGGCTATGCCGGCGACGCCAGCGAGGTTGCGAGTTTTGGCGACCATGACGTGCTGCGCAAGCCCTTCACGCTGAGCGCGCTCGATCAGGCGATCCGCCGCCGCGGTGACGCGCGGGCGGACGAAGGCCAGCGGCTGGCGAGTTAGCCGTCCGGCTAAGGGTTAGCGAATCGCACCGCTCCGCATCAACCGCGGCACCAGGGTCAGCGCCGCGAGCAACGGCCAGCGCCGCTGCCACGGCTTGATCTCGATCTTCGTGCCCGCGTGGCGATTGATCTTCCACGCGAGATAATCGATGCCGCCCGCATAGGTCAGGCTCGCCTTCGCCAGCCGCACGATGCTGAGCGCCTTGCCCTCGATGCGCCGGCGTGCCCAGCCGCCGCCCTGCGCATCGGCGGGAATGGCGGCGATCGCGGGCGCGCTGAAGCGCGCATAGCGTTCGGCATCGGCATCGACGACCGACTGCGCCCGGCTCGTCCGTTCGGCGCGCAGCTCGACCGAATAGGTCAGCGAAAAGGCGCGCCGCCACCAGTCGAGCATATCCTCGCCAGCGACGGGTCCGGCCGCCGCGAGCAAGGCCGGCGCCGCACGCGACACCGCCGCGATGGCGCGGCCCCGCGCGGTATCGTCGACCGCCCATGCCAGCCGCGACGGCTGCGCGAAACGCGCCCAGACCGACACATTGCGCGTCCCGGAACCGTTCAGACGGTGAAAGTCGGCTTCGCTCAGCACCGCATATTTGGCGATCAGCCCGTCGTGCTGGAACGGAAAGACATTGGGCGGGATCAGCCGGTTGGCGATGGCCTGCCAGCGTTTCGGATAGGCGTCGCCATAGTCCGAAACGATCAGGTAGAAATCGAGCATCAGCCCGTCGAGCTGCGTTTCGCGCAGGCAACTGCCGTAGAAAAGCACCGCGCGCGCACTGCCCGGATATTCGGCCGCCAGCGCCCTGGCCATCGCGGCGACGCGGGGATCGACCGGAATCGATAGTTCCGCGCGGACGAGTTCGCTGATGTCGGTCATGCTCAGGCGGCGAGGCGCAGGAAGGGCACCGGCTGGGTCGACGTGAGAATGATCGGCATGCCGCTCTTCGCCTGGAAAATCTCGCCATCGAGAATCACGTTCGACCGCTCTCCCTCGATGCGAATCTCGTCGCCCTGCTGGAAATGGACGCCTTCGAGCGGGCGGTGCCCCAGCGTGCCGCGCCACGTCGCGCTCATCATGCGCAGCATCGCGCCGGCGCTGCTTTCGGTCGCGAGCAATTTCATATGGCCGTTGGTGCCGCCGCCGTCGCTGGTGCGGATACTGAGCAGCAATTTTTCCAAGGTCGTGACGATCAGCAGCGAGAATTTGCCTTTGAACTCGCCTTGACGAACCAACGACACCGTCATCGGCTCGGGCTTGGGCGGCAGGCGCCCGCCGCCGAGCCCGAAGATGATCGCGAACAGCCCGAGGACCGCGGCGAGGAAGTGCGACACGCCGTTCGGCAGCCCGAGCGGATAGATGCGGTTGCGGCAATAAAGCATGACGTCGGCGAGATAGGCGCCGCCCAGGAACATGCCGAGCACCGGCCGCGCGGCGTCGTCGCCGCTGTCGAGCGAGATCAGCTGGCGTTCGACGACATGCTCCTCGAGCCGGCCGCTCTCGACAAGTTCGATGACGCGCTCGAGTGCTTTGAGCGGATCGCCTTCGGCGCCCAGATCGAGCGCGATCAAGTTGGTCTTGCCGTTGGGAAGCACTGCGACCGGCGGCGGCGAGCCACCGAAATGCCCGCCCGAATAAAGTTCGGTCAGCGCCCCCTGGACCGTCCCGTCGCCGCCGTTGATGACGATGATGCGCGGGCTGACCATCGCCATGGTGCGGATCGCTTCGCCGATCTGGTCGACGTCCTCGACTTCATAGTGGAAGATATCGGGATGCGCGGCGCAATATTCGCGAACGCGCGGCAACAGGGCCCGGTTGCCGGTCGAACGCGGATTGGAAAGGAGCGCGACGCTGGCCATTCCCGCTTACATATATTTCATCGAGATGGAGATCGTCTTGGGCGCATCTCCAACCGAAAAAGCCGTCTTCTTGTAACTCGGCTTGCCGAGGTTGAAGACGTTGATGCTGGGATTGTTCGACATCCCGCCGCCGTCCGACGTCAGGTCGGTCTTGCCGTTGCCGTTGACGTCGTGACGCACCGCAATGCCATAAACGCCCGCTTCGGGCAGCGGCACGCAAACGGTCATCGAGCCCGCCCGCGCGGGAACCTCGATCCGGGTCAGCCAGCGTCCCTTGGCAAGCCAGTCCGCCGCCGTTCCTCGATAGCTTTGCACGCGAATCTTGCCGCTCGACGCCTTGACGCCGCTGATCTGCACCAGGGTGGACGGGCCGCTTCTGCATTTCGACAGGTCGTTCGAGATGATCCGGCCTTCCGCCTGCGCCGACACGGCGAAAGCGAGCAACGCAACGCAGAGCGACGCCGGTAAAATTTTCGACATGACCTCAATACCTCCAGAGGTTATAGCCACGTCGGCGACGCAAAAAGCATATGCCGACACGGGTCCCTGTCGCCCTTGAAACGGCATATCGGAACCATTTGCGGCCAAATCATGGTGATGGGGCGACGAAAGATTGAATAAGCTACCTGCCATCGACCGCTACATCTCGCGGCTCATCTTCTTTCCCATGCTCGGCACGCTCGTCCTGTCGGCGATGCTGCTCGTGCTCGAAAAGATGCTGCGGCTGTTCGATTTCGTCGCCACCGAAGGCGGGCCGGTCAGCGTCGTGTGGCGGATGCTCGCCAATCTGATTCCCGAATATCTCTCGCTCGGCATCCCGATCGGGCTGATGCTCGGCATCCTGCTGGCCTTCCGGCGACTCGCGACGTCGAGCGAACTCGACGTGCTGAAGGGCGTCGGCATGAGTTTCGGGCGCCTGATGCGCGTCCCGTTCGCTTACGCCATCGCGCTCGCGGCGCTCAATCTCGCGATCGTCGGCTTTATCCAGCCGGTGGCGCGCTACGCCTATGAAGGCTTGCAATTCGAACTGCGCTCGGGTGCGCTCGGTGCCTCGATCAAGGTCGGCGAATTCACCAAATTGGGCGACCGCATGACGCTGCGGATCGAGGAAAGCTTTAATGACGGGCGCAGCCTGCGCGGCATCTTCGTGCGCGGCGAGCAAAAGGACGGGCAGAGCGTGTCGGCGACCGCGTCGCGGGGACAATTCCTCGCGACCGACGATCCGAACACGATCATCCTGCGGCTGACGCAGGGGGTGCTGATCCACGAATCGCCCAAATTCTCGGTCCCGCGCGTGCTGAGTTTCGACAACCACGACCTGCCGATCCCACTCCCCAAGATCGAGGCGTTCCGCACCCGTGGCGGCGCCGATCGCGAGATGACGATTCCCGAACTGTTCGTCGCGGGCAAGGACAAGAATGAATCGGCAGCCACAAGGCTGGAGCTGCGGGCGAATTTCCACTTCCGCATCGTCGAGGTGATGTCGATGTTCCTGATCCCGCTGATCGCGATCGCCCTCGCCATCCCGCCGAAGCGATCGACCTCGTCCCTGGGCGTCTTCCTGTCGATCGTCCTCCTCGTCACCCAGCACAAGATCAACCAATATGCCGAGGATCTGGGCGCGCGCGGCACCGTCGACCCGATCCTCGCGCTCTGGGTGCCCTTCCTCCTGTTCGCGGCGCTCGCGGTGTGGATGTATTATACTGTCGCCCACGTTCCCGGCGGCCAGCCAATCGGCGCGCTCGAACGCGTCGCGGCCAAGGCTGGCCAGAAAATCCGCGGCTTCCTCACCATGTTCCAGCGCAAGCCCAAGATCGCCTGATGCACCAGCTTCATTTCTTCCCCTCGCGTACGATGGCATTCTATGTCGGGCGCCTGTTCCTCATCCGCAGCTTCGCGATCCTGTTCGCGCTCGTGCTGATCCTGCAAACGCTCGACCTGCTGGGCGAGAGCGGCAAGATATTGGCGGTCGCCGGCAACAGCGACAGCGATGTGTGGCGCTATGTGGGCTTGCGCCTGCCGCAGATTATCGAGACCTTCCTGCCGTTTTCGGTGCTTCTCGGCACGATCCTGACCCTGATCACGCTCAACCAGAACAGCGAGGTGATCGCGATGAAGGCGTCGGGCATGTCGGCGCATCAGGTGCTGGCGCCGCTGTTCCTCGCGGCGTTGCTCGTCGCCGGGATCAGCTTTGTCTTCAACGAGCGGATCGTGACGCGGTCAAACGCCGCGCTCAGCGCCTGGCAGAAGGTGCAATATGCGCAGGTTCCAAAGGACAACGGGCTGCGCAGCAACATCTGGGTGCGCGCCGGCGACGATCTGATCAATGCCCAGACGGTGCAGACGGGCGGCGGCGCGGTGGTGCTCGGCAAGGTCGCGATCTACGAACGCACCCAGGGCGTCCTGTCGTCGATCCTGTCGGCCGACAGCGCGCGCGCGGTCGCCGGCGGCTGGGAACTTACCAATGCGAAGCGCTTCCTGCGCCGCTCGGGAACGCTCGAACCGCTCGGCAACATCGTCGCGGCGAAGGGGGTGCGGCCCGACCAGTTCACCCTCGCGCAGGTCGATGGCGACGAACTGCCCTTCCTCCAGCTCCAGTCGGCGATCGCCGATCTCGAAGCCGCCGGGCGTCCGGTCGATGCGTTGAAGGGCGTGCTGTGGCACAAGATTTCGGGGCCGCTGTCGGCGATATTGATGCCGCTGCTCGGCGCGGTCGCGGCATTCGGTCTCGCGCGTTCGGGCAAGCTGTTCGTGCGCGCGATCCTCGGCATGGCGCTCGGCTTCGCCTATTTCGTCGCCGACAATTTCGCGCTCGCGATGGGCGATCTGGGCGCCTACACGCCGTTTCTCGCCGCTTGGGGACCATTCATCCTCTTCGCGCTGATCGGCGAGATGATCTTAATCCGGACCGAGGAATAAGGCCGACAAGCCTTTGGGAAAATGACCGCTAACGGCCGATAGCGGACCCTAGCTAAATAACCGTCGCCCCCGCGAAGGCGGGGGCCGCTGGCAACCTTGCGCCAGGCCGACGGCGGCCCCCGCCTTCGCGGGGGCGACGATTATCGATGGGTAGCCAACGGCCGCTCCCCACCCCAAAGCCGCCATCCGCCGGGCGGGCCCGCTTTCGTCGATTCAGCCCGCCGCCCCGCCCCGCGCCGAACCCGCGACCAGCCGTACGACGAGCCCCGGCAAGCCCGCATAATTCGCCCCATGATATTGCGAATCAGTCGGCAGCGCGTCCTTCAGACGGCGATGCGCCTCAGGCAGCGCATGATAGGGAACGCCGGGCAGCAGGTGATGCAGCGCATGATAGCGCAGTCCCACCGGCGCCCAGAGTTCGGGGAGTAGTCCCGGCGGCGGGACGTTGACGCTGTCGAGGAACTGTGCGGTCACGGTCAGCACGTCGCCGTCATTTTCCCAGAGATGCGCGACAAGCGTACGGATCTGGTTGAGGACAAGCGTCGCGGCGGCGATCGCACCGAAGATCAGCAGCGCCCGCAGCGGCACCCAGCCAAGGACGCCGGCGGCGATCAGCAACGTCGACCACGCCCAGGCGCCGCCCTCCTGCCACGCCCACTGGCGGCGGAATTCGCCTTCGGGCGGCTTGCGGCGGAACATCGGGTTGATGATCAGCCCCGAATAGCGTTCGACGACGACCCGGCGCAGCGGCGGGATCAGGAACGACAACGGGGTCAGCACCGCATAGCGCAGCAGCAGCGCGAGCGGCCCCAGCGTCGCCGTGACGACGAACAGCGGCACCGTCCACGGCTTCATCAGCGCGAGCGGCAGATATTCGGGATCGTCGACCGTGCCATATTTGGTCCGGTTGTGGTGCAGGCTGTGAATGCCTTCGTACATGAAGGACGGGATCAGCAACGGCACGCCAAGCACGATATTCCAGCCGAGGCGGAAACCCGGCAGCGCATTTTTGCGGATATGCGTGATTTCGTGGATGAAGCTGCCCGCCCGGTAGAGCGCCAGCACAGCGACCAGCGCCGCAACGAGCATCAATGCGGTCGACGGCGCAAAGATCGCCGCCGCGACCGCCGCATAGCCGACGAAGGCCGACGCAAGAAAGTCGGTCCAGTAGATGCGCGGGCTGGGCGCGGTCAGGTCACGCGTCAGCTCGGACGCCGCGCGGATCATCGCCATATCATCGGCGATCGCGGATTTCGGCATCGCGGCCGCCTGCGGCGCCGACAGCCGGTCGACAGCAGGGTTCGCCGACGGCCGGTCGGCAGGGGTGTTCATCGCTAACATAGCCCGATCTTCATCATATTTTCGTGGCAGCAAAATGGCCGAATGCGGCTCGCCAGTGCCACATCAATGCCCTAATGCGTCGCCAATCATATAGGACGCCCCTTTCAGGAAACCAGCATGAGCGGACATTCGGACGGCCCGATTACCATCTATCCCGTCGAGACCAAGGGCGACACGCGCGAGTTCGTCGAGCTCGCCTTCCGGCTCAATCGCGGCGACCCGGCATGGGTTCCGCCACTGAAGGGCGAGGTCTACGGCCTGCTCACCCCCGGCAAGAATCCGTGGTTCGAACATGGCAAGGCGCAATATTTCCTCGCGCGCCGCAATGGGCGGACCGTCGGCCGCATCTCGGCGCATATCGACGATCTCGCGCTGGCGCAGCCGGCCGAACAGGGCATGGGCCCGGGGACCGGCAACTGGGGAATGCTCGAGGCCGAGGATGAGGCGACCGCGCAGGCGCTGCTCGCCACCGCCGAGGATTGGCTGCGCGGCCAGGGCATGCACCGCTCGCTCGGCCCGCTGTCGATTTCGATCTGGGACGAACCCGGCCTGCTGATCGAGGGTTTCGACCGGCCGCCGACGATCATGATGGGCCACAACAGCCCGCTCTATCGCGGCTGGATCGAAGCCGCGGGCTATCGGCCGGTCAAGCAGCTGATCAACTATGCGGTCGATATCGTCGACGGCTTCCCGCCGCTGGTGAACCGCATCGTCGCGGCGGGCGAGAAGAATGCGCGCATCCGCATCCGCAAGGTCGACAAGAAGAAATTCGGCGCCGAAGCGGCGTTGATCATGGGCCTGCTCAACGATGCATGGTCGGACAATTGGGGCTTCGTCCCGCTGACCGACAGCGAAATCGCCTATGTCGGCAAGAAGCTGAAAGATATTGTGTTCGAGGATCTGATCCGCGTCGCCGAGGTCGATGGCGAACCCGTTGCCTTCATGATCGTACTGCCGAACATCAACGAAAAGCTGATCGACATGGACGGGTCGCTGCTGCCGTTCAACTGGGCGCGGCTCTTGTGGTGGCTACGCAAGCCCAAAAGCCATACCCTGCGCGTCCCCCTCATGGGCGTTGCGAAGAAACTGCAGAACAGCCGGATGGCGAGCACGCTTGCCTTCATGATGATCGAATTCATCCGCCGCGACGCGGTGCGCGATTATGCCGCAAAGGTCGGCGATATCGGCTGGGTGCTCGACGACAATCAGGGCATGAACGCGGTCGCCGAGGCAATCGACGCCAAGATTAACCGCGTCTACCAGATTTACGACAAACCGCTGAACTAACCGATCAGGAAAGCACCGCCCAGGTCGGCGCGTGATCGCTCGCTTTTTCACGGCCGCGATGATCCTTGTCGACTCCGGCATCGACCAGCCGGTCGGCGAGCGCGGGGCTGAGCAGCAGGTGATCGATGCGAAAGCCATGGTCGCGCTGCCAGCCGCCGGCCTGATAGTCCCAGAAGGTCCAGACGCCCCCCGCCGGATGACGGCTGCGGATCGCATCGGTCCAGCCGTCGCCGAGCATGCGGAACCACGCGTCGCGCGATTCGGGCTGCATCAGCGCATCGGTCGCCATCGCCCGCGGATCCCACACATCGTCGTCGTGCGGAATGACATTGTAATCGCCGGTCAGGATCGCCGGGATTTCACTCGCCAGCAACCCCTTCGCCCGCTCGCGCAGCCGCGCCATCCAGCGCAGCTTATAGTCGAACTTCGGTCCCGGCTGCGGATTGCCGTTGGGAAGATAGATCGATGCGACGCGCAGCCCATGGACGTCGGCTTCCAGATAACGCGACTGTTCGTCCTCCACCTCGCCGGCCAGCCCGCGCTGGACTTCGACCGGCTGCGTCCCCCTGGCGAGGATCGCGACGCCGTTGAAGCCTTTTTGGCCGTGATAGAGAAAGCCGTAACCCGCCGCCTCGATCTCCTTGGTCGGCATCGTCTCGTCGCTCGATTTCAATTCCTGCAGGCAGGCGATATCGGGCTGTGTTTCCTCGAGCCATTCGACGAGACGCGGCAGACGGGCCTTGATCCCGTTGATGTTGAAGGTCGCGATTTTCATGGCCCACCTATGGCAGCAAGCCGGGGCTGATCCCAGCCCCTTCGTCACCCTGAACTTGTTTCCGCATGACGAAAAGAATGTGCTTAAATCGAGAAGCTCGACCCGCAGCCGCAGCCCGATGCGGCATTCGGATTTTCGACCTTGAACGACGATCCGCCGAGCGAGTCGACGAAATCGACGATGCAACCGCGCACCAAATCGATGCTGATCGGATCGACGACCAGCTTCACGCCGTCGGTTTCGGTGACGATGTCATCGGCGTCGATGCTTTCGGCGAGGCCGAAGCGATAGGTGAAGCCCGAGCAGCCGCCGCCATCGACGGCGAGGCGCAGCGCGGCGGCGATCTCACCCTTGCGGTCGGCGATCCAGCGGACGCGCGCCGCGGCGGCGGGCGAAAGGGTGATATCGGAGAGCTGCGTGGCCATGCGCACAAGATAGGCGCTCCGTCGCAAATGAAAAGGGCGCCCCGGCCTCTGGCCGGCGGACGCCCCCTCCTCTCCGACCCTGAATCCTGTTACTCGGGACCGCCCATCGCGAGCTTGTCGCCCGTCAGCGCGGCGATCGCCATCGAATCCGACCGAACGAAGGGCATCGGATTGACCGGTGCGCCCTCGATGCGGACTTCATAATGAAGATGGTTACCCGTCGAGCGGCCGGTCGAACCGACGTAGCCGAGGACCTGCCCCTTCTTCACCGACTGGCCCGGGGTGACGATGTACGACGACATATGGCCGTAGCGCGTCTGGATCGCGTTGCCATGTTCGACCTCGACATAATTGCCGTAGCCGCCGAGGCGCTGGGCGCGGCCGACGATGCCGTCGGCGGTCGCGTAGATCGGCGTGCCGGCCGGTGCGGGAATGTCGATGCCATTGTGGCGCGCGACCTTGCCCGTGATCGGGTGCGTGCGCATGCCATAGGAAGACGAGAGCGACATCTGCTCGATCGGGCGACGCGAGGGCACCGAAACGCCGATCGACGCGGCGAGGCCGGTGTCGAGACGCTTCCACGCCTGGAAGATCGCGCGGGCCTCGGTATCTTCGCTCGGCGCAGGCAGGCCTGCGGTGAAGCTGTCGTCATCGGGCTCGTCGGGAACGTTGATGCTGGCATCCGCGCTGGTTTCGGCGGCGTGAACGGCCGGCGTAGCCGTTGCGAAACATGCTGCCGCGCAGACAATTGCGACTTGATGCAACTTCTGCGTCAGAAGAGTGTTAATCAAAACGAACGACCCCGCATTTGCCATGTCGCCAAAGTCCGAAAAGGGCTTGGCGCCGGTTTTTGTTGGTGTTGGATGATTGCTCATCCCCCGCGAAGCTACGTGTGCTGTCGCAATCCTTACGAAGCAATAACTGCGTAGAATTCTTGCGTTAAACCGGCGTCGTGGCGCGCCGAGTCGTTGAACGGTGGTTTAAGAGAACCCCGAAAGCGCGATTTTACGAGGCTTTGCCACGTTTCGACGACATTGAATCCCCGTTCATCGCACATCCAGCCGAACCAGACTGTGCCCGCGCTCACATGGCGGATTTCGTCGGAATAGATTCGCGCCAAAATCCGCGCCGAAACCTCGTCCCCGGCGCCGCGAAACCGGTCGATCGTCGCGGGCGTGACGTCGAGCCCGCGCGCTTCGAGCACCATCGGCACGATCGCGAGCCGCGCCAGCGCATCGTCGGCGGTCGCCTGCGCCGCCTCCCACAGCCCGGCATGTGCTGGCAGCGCACCATAATAGCTGCCGAGCGCGCGCAAGCGCCGGTCGAGGAGCGCGAAATGCATCGCCTCGTCGGCGGCAACCGCGACCCAGTCATCGACGAACCGCCGCGGAAATTCGCCTCCGAACCGGCCGATGAGGTCGACGGCAAGATCGATCGCCACGAATTCGATATGCGCGAGCGCGTGGATCAATGCGATCCGCCCGCGTTCGGACCCGCCCTTGCGGCGGCTGGGCATCTGATTCGGGGGCAGCAGTTGGGGCGCGGCGGGCCAGGCGGGCTGGTCCGGCATGGCGACGTCGCAACGATGGTCGAGCCGCCCCTGCCGCCAAGCCCGCGCCAGCGCACGCGCCGCGCGGCGCTTGTCATGTGGGTCCGGCGTCAGCAGCACCGCGCGCGCAGCTTCGCCGAGCGTGGTCATTTAAAGCGCTTTCGCTGCCTCCAGCACGGCTTCGGCATGCCCTTTCACGCGCACCTTGCGCCACTCTTTCGCGAGCTTGCCGTCGGCGCCGAACAGGAAGGTCGAGCGCTCGATTCCCATATAAGTGCGGCCGTAATTCTGCTTTTCGACCCAGGTGCCGAACGCTTCGCACACCGCGCCATCCTCGTCGGAGGCGAGGCGGACGGTCAGGCCATATTTGTCGCGGAATTTGCAGAGCTTGGCCGGCGCGTCGCGCGACACCGCCAGCACCTGCGCGTTCAGATGGGCGAATTCGGGCGCGAGGCGAGTGAAATCCTGCGCCTCGACCGTGCAGCCGGGGGTGTCGGCCTTGGGATAGAAATAGACGACGAGCGGTGCGCCCTTCATGGCCTTGAGGTTGATCGCCGCGCCGTCGGCGTCGGCGAGTTTCACGGCGGGAATCGCATCCCCGATCGCCAATGCGCTCATGCTTCCATCTCCTGCTGATCCATTGCGGCGGGCCGAATCGAGGCCCACCAGTCCGCGACCTCCTGCCGCGCCGCGTCGTGCGCGGCAAGCAGTTGCGGCCAGCCGGGCTCGCCGCACGCGCTGGCGACGAGCTGCCGCGCCGCCGCGGTCGCGGGTTCGCCCTCGGGCGCGGTCAGGCGCAGCATCACGAGCATGCGCGCGAGCAGCCCGTGCGCCTCGCAAACTTCGGGCGGCGCCAGCCCGGCGCCCTTCAGGCACGCGAGCGCGGCGCCGATATTGGGGTCGTGGCACGATCCGCTGGCAAGCTGGGTCACCTGCATCGCGAATTCGAGGTCGACGAGGCCGCCCGGCCCGCCCTTGATGTCGAGCGCGCCCTTTGGCGGCTTGTGCGCGGTGATCTTTCCCCGCATTTCGGCCGCATCCTGCGCCAGTTTCGCGGGGTCGCGGTCGATCGTCAGCAACGCGTCGATGATGCGCTGCACCTCGGCCTTCGCCGCGGCCGAGCCATAGACCGGCCGCGCGCGGAGCAGCGCCATATGCTCCCACGTCCAGGCTTCCTCGCGCTGGTAGCGTTCGAAGCTGTCGAGCGTGACGACGAGCGGACCCTGCGCGCCCTGGGGACGCAATCGCGTGTCGACATCATAGAGCTTGCCCGCCGCGGTCGGCACCGACATTGCCGCGGTCACGCGCTGCGCAAGCCGGTTGTAATAGATTGTCGCGCCGAGCGGCCGCGGTCCGTCCGCTTCGCCGAGATGATCGCCGGTGAAGAGATAGATGAGGTCGAGGTCCGACGCGTGCGTCAGCGCCCTGCCCCCGAGCCGCCCGAGCGCGAGCACGATGAGTTCGCTATCCGCGATCCGCCCATGCGCCGCAACGAACTCGGCGACCGCCGCATCGGCGAGCACCCCGAGCGCCGCCTCGGCCAGATCGGCGTAGCCGCGCGCGATGACCAGCGGGTCGGCGGCGCCGGCGATGAGCTGCACGCCATAGGCAAAGCGCCGTTCGCCGACCCGGTCGCGGACGCGGTCGAGCAGCCGTTCATAGTCGAGCCCTGCCAGCCCCGGCGCCCATTCGCTGCGGAGCTGATCGGTATCGGCGGGGGCCTCGAAAGCGCGGCTGTCGATCAGCCCCTCGATCAGTTCGACACGTGTCGCGAGCGCGTCCGACAGCGTCGGCGCCAATGACAGCACCCGCGTCGCGATCTTCGCCAACGCGGGCTGCGCCGCAAGCAGATGGAAGAAATTGATCGCGCTCGGCAGCCCCGACACCAGCTTGTCGAAGCGCAGCAGCGCGCCCTGCGGGTCGGGTGCGGCGCCGAGCGCCTTGATCAATTCGGGAAGCACGGTTTCGAGCGCGTCGAGGGCGGCGGGACTACGCAGCGCGCGCTGTTTGCCGCCGCGCCATTCGGCGATCGTGCGCAGCGCCGCGTCGGGCGGATCGAAGCCCGCCGCCATCAGCTGCGCCGCAAGTTCGCCCTCGCCCTTCGGCAGGCCGGTCGTCACCGCACGTTCGGCGACGAGGCGGTCGTAACAGGCGCCCACATCGGCGACCACGGGTGCGAGCGCCGCGAGCAGCGCCGCACCATCGGCATGACCGTCGAGCCGCGCGACGCAGTCGAGCGCCGCGGGCTGCGTCGGCAGGCCATGCGTCTGTTGGTCCTCGATCATCTGCAGCCGGTGCTCGATCCGGCGTAGCGTCGCATAATGGCCCGACAATCGGTCCGCGACATCGGCTTCGATCCGCTCCGCCACGGCCAGCGCCGCGAGCGCGTCGACCGTCGCCGGAACGCGCAGCGAAGGATCGCGCCCGCCATAGATCAGCTGATGGACCTGCGCGAAAAATTCGATTTCGCGAATGCCGCCGCGCCCGCGTTTCAGGTCATATCCGGGGCCGAAGGCCTGCCCCTGCGCGAAATGGTCGCGGATGCGGTCGCTCATCGCGCCGATTTCCTTCAATTGCCGGAAATCGAGGCTGCGGCGCCAGATGAAAGGCTGGATCGCCGACAGGAAGCTTTGGCCCAGCGCACGATCGCCCGCCGACGCGCGGCTGCGGATGAACGCCGCCTGCTCCCACGCCAGCGCTTCGGATTCATAATAGGAAATCGCCGCACTTTCGGGCAGCACGATCGGCGTCACCTCGGGATGCGGGCGCAGGCGCAGATCGACGCGCAGCACATGGCCGTCGCCGGTGCGCGCCGACAAAATCTCGACCATCCGCCGCGCGATCCGCACCGCCGCTTCATCAGGATCGTCGCGCGAGCGCCGCGGCAGCGTTTCGGGATCGAAGATCAGGATCGGGTCGATGTCCGACGAATAGTTGAGTTCGTGGCTGCCGAGCTTGCCGAGCGCGATCACCGCCAGCCCGCGCGCTTCCTCGCCCGGCACGCGCTCGGCAAAGGCGGCGGCGAGCGCCGCGTCGCACGCCTGATCGGCGAAGGCCGACAGCAGCCGCGTCGTCGTCGCCACATCATGCTCGCCCGACAGATCGCCGAGCGCGAGCAGCAACGCCATCCGCCCGCGCCATTGCCGGAGCGTCCGCATGATATCGTCATCGACCCGCGGCGGCGCCACCGGCGCGAGCGCGGCATCGGTTCCCTCGCTCAGGAAACGCTGGACGTCGTCAGGATTGAGCTCAGCCAGCCGCGCAAGGAAGGGCGCGTGGGCATTGAGCCGGTCGAGCGCCGACTGGCGGCTGGAAGCGTCGGTGGCAGTCATTGGAAGCCGCTATCGCTTGCCGTCCGCAAGGCCGCAACCCCCCTCGTCATTGCGAGCGCAGCGAGGCAATCCAGAGCGGCTTGTCACACCCTGGATTGCTTCGCTGCGCTCGCAATGACGGTTTTTAAGACGGCGGAGACTAAGCCGGAACGGTGCTTTCGTCGAAGAACAGCACCTGCGAGATTGCGGCGCGCAACGTCGCGGGCTGATAGGGCTTGGTAAGCAGAAACGCCGGTTCGGGCCGGTCGCCGGTGAGCAGCCGTTCGGGGAAAGCGGTGATGAAAATGACGGGGAGCTTCACATCGGTCAGGATTTCCTGCACCGCCTCGATCCCCGAGCTGTTGTCGGCGAGCTGGATGTCGGCGAGCACGAGGCCAGGCTTGTGCTTCTGCGCTTCCTCGACCGCTTCGCGGTGCGTGGTCGCGACCGCGACGACGTCGTGACCCAGGTCGCGGACGATCATTTCAATGTCCATCGCGATGATCGGCTCGTCCTCGATGATCAGGATGCGCGCGCGCGTCTGGCGATCGATCTCGTCGGTGGCCTCGGCGATCAGCGCGTCGACCGTCGCGGCATCCCGGCCGATAATGCGGCCGGTGTCTTCGGCGTTGAACCCCTCGACCGCCGTCAACAGCAGCGCCTGCCGCGCGAGCGAGGGAATGCGCCGCAGCCGGGCGTCGGCGATCGCGATGTCGGTGGGCGCCGTCTCGCCGGCTGTCGAGGCCTGCTCGTTCATCAGACCGAAATTGTCGTGGACCATGCGGTAAAGCTGGATGCGAAGATCGCTGCCGGTATCGACCGCACCGGGATTGGCGACCAGCGTTTCGAGCAGGCGCGCGACGAGTGCGTCACCGCTCTGCTGGCTCCCCGAAATCGCGCGGCCATAGCGCCGCAGATAGGGAAGATGCGGCCCGATCGCCTGACCCAATGACATAATAAACCTCCTGATACAGGCCTTGGCCTGCCTCGAAACCCGCGCGAAACCATGCGAATGACCACCGCGGCCTTGCTTGCCTACGATAAATTGCGCCGTAGCGGAACGATTTAGCCGCGAAATAGTTTCACGCCGAAGGAACAAACGCGCATTGCAGTTTGGCGCACGCGCGTTTAGCACAAGGTCCTATGCCCAGCGGATGCTCCGATAATGTCGTCTAAACCCGGTTCGTCGCCTCAAAAGCCGGCCGGAGAAGATGCCGAAAAGAAAAACCCCCGCAAAGCGCAGGACGTGAACGTCGCGCTGCGCCGGGCGTACGACTCTGCGGTCGACGAATCGATTCCGCAGTCGATGCTCGACCTTCTCAGTAAATTAAACTGATCCCGGCCTTTGCGTTGTCCCCGCGAGGGGATGTCACAATTAGCGTGGGGAGCTGCCATGAGCCCCACTCACCTTCGTCATCCCGGACTTGATCCGGGATCCCGCTTTTTGACCGCATAATCCGGCTTGGACTTCAAGCGGGACCCCGGATCAAGTCCGGGGTGACGACGAAGGGTAATGGCGGCAATCGGCCGAAACCGGACAATTCGTCTTCAGCTTGCGAAGGATATAATCGCCTATTTCCTATAGCGCGCCGCGAAATCGTCCTGGAACGCCGCGAAGGCGCCCGCCGCGATCGCATCGCGCATGCGCTGCATCAGCGTCTGATAAAAGTGCAGATTATGCTGCGTCATCAGCATCGCGCCAAGCATCTCGCCAGCGCGGACAAGGTGGTGCAGATAGGCGCGCGACCAGGTCGTGCACACCGGGCATTGGCAATCGGGATCGAGTGGCGCCGGATCCTCGGCGTGCTTCGCATTGCGGATGTTGACCGGTCCGTCCCAGGTAAAGGCCTGGCCGTTGCGGCCGGACCGCGTCGGCAGCACGCAATCGAACATGTCGACCCCGCGCGCGACCGCCCCGACCAGATCGTCGGGCTTGCCGACCCCCATCAGGTAACGCGGCTTGTCGGCGGGTAGCTGGGCCGGCGCATAATCGAGCACGCCGAACATCGCTTCCTGGCCCTCGCCGACAGCGAGTCCGCCGATCGCATAGCCGTCGAACCCGATGTCGGTCAGCGCTGCGGCCGACCGCGCGCGCAACTTCTCGTCGAGCGAGCCCTGCTGGATGCCGAACAGCGCCGACCGCTCCGCATGGTCTCCGCCGGCATCGAAGCCCGCGCGACTGCGCGCGGCCCAGCGCATCGATCGCGCCATGCTCGCTTCCGCGCGCTTCGCATCGACGCCGTTGGGCGGGCATTCGTCGAACGCCATCACGATGTCGCTGCCGAGCAGGCGCTGGATCTCCATCGAGCGTTCGGGGGAGAGCATATGCCGCGACCCGTCGAGATGGCTCTGGAACGCGACGCCCTCCTCGCTCTGCTTGGTCAGCGCCGACAGGCTCATCACCTGATAGCCGCCGCTGTCGGTCAGGATCGGCCGGTCCCAGCCCATGAAATTGTGCAAGCCGCCAAGCCGCGCCATCCGCTCGGCACCGGGGCGGAGCATCAGGTGATAGGTGTTGCCGAGGATGATATCGGCGCCGCTCGCGCGGACTTCGGCGGGGCGCATCGCCTTGACCGTCGCGGCGGTCCCGACAGGCATGAAGGCGGGCGTCCGAATCTCGCCGCGCTGCATGCGGATGACGCCCGTGCGCGCGGCGCCGTCGGTCGCGGCGACCTGAAAAGCGAATCTGTCGGTCATGGCGCGCGCCTATGGCGGGGCGCGCACGAAAAGTCGAGACGACGATAAAATCCTCCCTGTCGCGCAGCGATGGGGAGGTGGCAGCGCGAAGCGCTGACGGAGGGGCCATGACGCGACGTCGCTGCCCCTCCACCATCGCCTGCGGCGACGGTCCCCCTCCCCACGGCTACGCCGCAGGGAGGATTGGATGTTAGTCCCGCGCCTCTTCGCTCGACGGTTCCTCAGCCGCGGCCTTGGCCTTTTCCTTCGGCTTTTCCTTTTCGAAGATCTTGATCAGTTCCTTCTTCCGCGCGTCGGACAGTTCCTTCTCGGCGGCGGGGAACATCTCTTCCTCTTCTTCGTCGATATGGTGGAGGTAGCGGTGCTTCATCGTGCGGAAGCGCGTCAGCCAGCCGGTCGAACCAAAGTCCATTTCATAGAGCTCGGTCAGCATGTCGTCGATTTCCTTATGCTCGGACACGCTGTGCTGCGCATCCTCGCGCAGGTCGGGATCGGCGAGCATCGTCGCATAGAGCGACATTTCTTCGGACGCGGCGTGCGCGGTCACCTCGACGCGAAACGCCTCGAACAATTTTTCGCGCTCGGGGCTGTCACCCTGCGTCTCATCGATCTGATCGAGCAATTTGCGGTGCCGGTCGTGATCGGCCTTCAGCCGCGCGAAAATTTTCGTCTCTGCCATTTTCATCTCCGTGCATCGATGGTCGGAGAAGAAACGGACCGGTGGGCGGCGGGTTCCGGTTTAGAGTATGTCCTAGTTGCCCGTATAGTCGCTGGTGGTCGAAAACAGCGGCACCGACAATCCGCCCGAGTGCTGCGTCGCCGCCGCGATCAGATAGGGCGAGACGCGATGGCGCGTACACAGCCCGCCATCGCCGTCGCTGACCATCGATTGTTCGAATTCGACACCCTGCTGATGCTTCATCGAGCGCCGCACGGTCGCCGTCGCAAGCTGGCCCTCGCCGAAATCGATCACGAAGCGGGTGCCGATCGGGACGTCGATAATACCCTCGATGAAGGCGCCCGTCGCCGACAGGTTGCGAATGACGACGGCGTAGCGATGATTGTCGTGGATCGCGCCCGCCTTGCGGAACATCTGGAAGCGGTCGTTACGCTGCTTCGCCGGTCCGGCAGGCTTGATCGTCCACGACCGCGCGTCGACATGGCTCAGCAACTCGGCCTGCGGTACGGCCTTGCTGTACACATAGCCCTGGACATGGCTGACGCCCAGCTTGCGGACAAGGTCGAGCTGGTCGAGCGACTCGATGCCCTCGGCGGTCGTTTCCATCTCCAGCGCTTCGGCGAGCGCGACGATCGCCGCGATGATCGCCGCGTTGCGCGATCCCGCGACCGTCGCGCCGCGCACGAAGCTCTGGTCGATCTTGATCTTGTCGAACGGTGCCGATTGCAGATAGCCGAGCGACGAATAGCCGGTGCCGAAATCGTCAAGCGCGAGCCGGACGCCCAGCCCTTTCAGCGCCTTGAACATGCGCGCGGTTTCGGCCGAATCGCCCAGAAACACGCTTTCGGTGATCTCGAGCTCGAGCCGCTCGGGCGAAAGGCCGGTCGCCGCGAGCGCGCTGGCGACGATCCGGGGCAGATCTTCGTTCGCGAACTGGATCGGCGAGACGTTCACCGCGACGCGCATATCGCCGGGCCAGGTCGCCGCATCTTCGCACGCCTTGCGCAGCACCCACTCGCCGAGCACCCAGATCATATTGGCCTCTTCGGCGATCGGCACGAATAGGGCCGGCGAAATCATCCCGCGCTCGGGATGGTTCCAGCGGGCGAGCGCCTCGACCCCCGTCACCATGTTCGACATGGAATGGACAACCGGCTGATAGGCGAGTTCCATCTCGCCGCGCGCCAGCGCGTCGCGCAAATCATCCTCCAGCCCGCGGCGATCCTCGGCTGCCTGATGCAGGTCGCTCGAATAGAAGCGGAATCGGCCGCGGCCGCTCCCCTTCGCGGCATAGAGCGCCAGGTCGGCGTTGCGGACAAGATCGTCGCTGCTCGTCCCGTCGAAGGGCGCGATCGCGACGCCGACCGACGCGCCGATGATGCAGCGGCTGCCCTCGACCGAATAGGGCTGCGACAGGCTGGCGATGATGTCCGCCGCCGTGTCACCCAGCTTGCCGCGATCCTCCTCGTCGGGAAGGATGATCTGGAATTCGTCGCCGCCCAGCCGGCTGACCATTTCCTTGTCGCCGACGATCTTGAGCAAGCGTTCGGCGACTTGCTTGAGCAGCGCATCGCCCGCCGGATGACCGAGCGTGTCGTTGACCTGCTTGAAACGGTCAAGGTCGAGAAGCATGATCGCGCACGAACGCTGCTGCGCGGCAAAAGCCGCCAGGGTCGTTTCGAGCGTTTTCGAAATATTGAACCGGTTCGCCAGGCCGGTCAGCGAATCATAGAGCGCAAGTCGCGACGCATCCTCAGCCGATCGGCGCCGCGCGGTGACATCCATGCCGCTGCCGCGATAACCGGCGAAATTGCCGCTGTTGTCGAACTGCGGCCGCCCTGACACCGCCCACCAGCGATCATCGCCCTCGAACGCGCTGCGCAGCGGCAGTTCGTCGAACTTCGACTGTCTGGTAAACAGGAAGGGCAAGGTCCGCTGGCGTTCGCCCTGACTGTCGACCGGTAGGAATAATTCGGTAAAGGTGGTGCCTGCGAGCTGCCCGCTCGCGCGCCCCATCAGCCGCGCTACCGAATCGGTGATATAAGTGATCCGCCCCTTGGCGTCGGTCGACCAGAACCAGCCCTGCCCGCTTTCCTCGTAATTCTGTAGCAGGAGCAGGGCTTCGTGCGTCGCGAGACTGGGCGCACCGACCCGTTGTCCCGCGATCCGCGAGCCCAGTTTGCCGAAAAAGCCGCGCGATACCGCGTCGGCAGCGACGTCCCCCCCGTCGCCGGATTCAATCCGCGCTGGCATTTCCATCAATCAAACTCTTACTGGTCCCCACTCTTTGAACCATTATGGCGATAATCGATTGCGATTGGGTAAATTTGACGGTCCGGCAGATTTTAATCGTAAATCTTCTTGACGCTGATACAGCGCCGTCCCCTCCCCGGCATTCGTCATCGACCTTCCAGCACGATCTCGTCGCCGGTCGTCTTCTGCCGGACCGGATGCAGCGCGGTGATGCCCTCGACAAAGGCGTCGAGATCGCCGGCGCGATAGACGCCGTCGACCTTGATCTCCTCCAGCGCCGGATCGGCGAGCCGGATATGCTTGGCCGAATAGCGGTTCATCTGTTCGACCGCGCGTCCCAGCGGTTCGGCGTCGAAATTGACCAGTCCCTGTTCCCAGCTCAGCGATTGCGAAAGGTCGGGGCGCGACACTTGCGGCGGCTGGGCCGAGCCCACCGCCCCGACGAGTTCGCTGCCCGGGGTCATCACCAGCCGCCGCGCCGCGCCCGCGGCGCGCGTCGTATCCGAGCGATCGCGGACCTCGACCTGCCCCTCGTAGAGCACGACCCGGACTTGGCCGTCGATCAGTTCGACGCTGAACGAGGTGCCGACTGCGACGATCAGCTTGTCGCCGGCCGCGACCGTGAATGGCCGGAGCGGATCCTTTGCGACGTCGAATTTGGCACGGCCTCCGACCAGTTCGACCTGCCGGGTCTCGTCCTTCATCCGCACCTTCATCGCGGTCACCGCGTCGAGCGAGACGTGCGATCCGTCGCCGAGCACCATGACCTGCCGCTCGCCGATCCCGGTTTGATATTGCAGCGGCCGGTTGCCGTACCAGACGAGGCTCGCGGTCACCGCGAGCAGCAACGCCGCCGCATAGCCCATCGCCCATCCGAACCGCGCCGATGAAGGGGCGAACGAGCGCCGTTCCTTCGCCTTGCCGAAGCGATGGAGCGCCTTGGTCCTCAGCGCGATGACCCCGGGCCAGTCGCCGATCGCGCCCGACGCCTGCCAGACCGCGGTGGCATCCTCGAGCAGGCCGGCGTGGCCCGGCGTTTCGAGCCACGCCTCGAACCGGCGCCATTCCTGCTCGCCCAATTCGCCCTCGGACAGTTGCACGCACCACAGCGCCGCGGCTTCGATCGCGTCGTCGGCAGAGCTCATGGCGCGGCCCTCATCGCTTTCATCAGCCCCGCCATCGCGCGCGCGACATGCTTCTTCACCGCGCTCACCGAAATGCCGAAACTCTCGGCAATCTTGTCCTGCGACAGATTTTCGAGGCGATAGAGGATGAAGATCGTCTGCGTCCGTTCGGGCAGCGCGCCCAGCGCCCGCGCCAGCTCGGCCAGTTCGGCGCGGCCGGCGGTGATGCGGAACGGATCGATCGGGTCGACCCCCGCATCCTCGCTGCGGCTGACGAATTCGCGATATTGCGCGCGCACCTTCTGCCGCCGCGCGCGGTCGGCGAGCAGGTTCGACGCCATCTGGAAGATATAGGCTTCGGGCGAGGCATATTCGTCGCCGTCATGTTTCAGCAGCTTCGCGATCAATTCCTGCGTCAGATCCTCGGCCTCGGCATGATCGCGCACGCGGCGGAGGAAATAGGACAGGAGCGCCGGACGCCAGCGGCGCCCCAGGTCGAGCTGGTCTATCGAGGGCTGCATGAGCGGCCGGCATATCCTGCGAATAAAGGAGCATGAGCCTATAGACGCACCACCCCGCGCGACGGACATTAGAAATTTTCCGGCTTAGGCTTAGGTTGACGGGGGCTGGCGGGGGTGGATGGTCCACCACGGATCAGCGGGCTCACATCGCTACTACCGCCCTCCTCGCCGCGTCCGCGAGCAGATCGAGGTAAAGCGCATAATCGCCATCCTCAAAGAAGACGCGCTCGCGGCGATTGCCCGCTAGGTCACGTGATGCGGAATGCCGGGAAGAACGATGCGGGGAAGCCGGGCTATGCCGGCGATTGGCCGACCCGCCGAAGGAAGGTCAAACGGTCAAGCCGGTGTCGTCGCCGGATCGGATCAATCGGAGCAGGAACGCGAACGTCGAAACAAGGCGACAGGCACTCCATCTCCCCAAATTTGGGAGTAGTTGCACCTGTCGCCGTAATTGCATACTATACATTTTTACTTAATGTTTCAATATTTTTTATGCACCTTGCTAGAGAAAGAGGATTTGCAGGATCTGAAACAAAATAAATCTCTGAAGAATTTTGGCTCAAACCAACACTCTCAAGCAATCTCAATATCAAATCCTCATCCCTCTCCTCTTCAGCAATTCCATAAATACTTTGAAAATCATCGTCGGGATATGGTGTAAAATTACGAATATATATCCAATCTTCTAAATAATTCCAAATAAATAATGCCGCTTCTTTATGTCCACCGCTTTGATGTACTATTTCACAAAACTCTGTTTCAGAGAGAGGGAGACGCTTTCTTGAAAGCACGGCTTGTCTCCACGAAAATGGAACCGCCAAAATTTTCTGAAAAAGCGCTGACATATCAATCGTCTCCAAAAGTACAGGCGGCGACACTAACCGCATCATATGCGAGCAGCGCCCAACCGACAAAGGGAACTGCTCTTGCACCAAACCTTGCTACCGACTTTGTCCCGGCAATTGCCAAAGCGCGTCCCGTGCCCGGTCCGCCGACGATCGTTGGTAACCGCACCGGCAGTCTCGCTTTCCCAAACACCTTATCGGCTCCCATGCCCGCAAGAGATGTTCCTCTTGAGCTTCCCGGCGTCACAAAACGCTTAGTCCCCGGAATGGGCTGCCCAGCGGCAATCGCTCCCACCGCCGCCAGATCAGATAAGCCGAACTGATCGGCAGCGCATTTCTTGAACTTATCAAATTTTGTTTGCTGAGCGATTACAACAATCTCGTCACCATCGTAGCCGTCGTCAATCGCTGCTGAAGGAGGAGAGCCATCGACCTGGCGTGGCCTTGTTCCATTTACAACGATATCGTCGCCGAAACCCGCAATCTTGTACCAATCCTCAAGGCTAAATCCCCTAGGATCATAGCACATATCTTCTCCATAAGGCAAAGATACGCCCATGGCACACAGCCCCGTCGGATCGTTAAAATTTACCGGATCGCCGCCGACATAATTATACCAGTTCATCCCGTCCCGATATCCAATCGGATCGGTCTGCAAGAACCGCCCCAGCACCGGCGAATACATCCGCGCCTTGTAATACCACAGCTTCGCCTCGGGCAGCCACGCCTGTCCGGTATAGCCGAACCGCCCGATATTGGTCGCCGCCGGAATGCCGAACTCGTCATAGCTGTTGAGCCCCACCGTCGCGCCCGCGCTGTCGGTCACGCTCACCACGCTGCCGCGTTCGTCGGCCATCAGGAAGCGCCGCGTCATATTGCTGATCGCCCCGCCTTCGTACCAGACGATTGGGTTGTCGATGCCGGGGCCGTGGACATAGCGGCGCTGCACCGCGTTCGCCGCGTCATATTCGCCGATCATGTCGATGCCGTCGTAAAGGAAGCGCGTCGTCACCGGCGACTTCACCGTCTCATACAACCGCCCGAGCGGGTCATAGACCAGGCTGGTGCTGCCCGGCGCGGTCTTGAGCAGGTTTTCGGCGGTATAGGCATAAGCGCTCGTCCCGTCGTTCGTCAGATTGCCGCGCGTGTCATAGGTAAAGCCCGCGCTGGCGATGCGATTGAGCCCGTCGATCGTGTGGAGACGGTCGACATTATAATGCGCACCCCAGGCATAGGCATCATTGCTGCGCACGACGCTCTGGATCTGCCCCGCCGGATTATAGGCGAAGGTCTGCGTCAGGTCGTGCGTCGTCGCCGCGCCGCCAAGATTGTTGGTGATCGTCTCGACCCGCCCGTTGGTTTGCGTCGCGGTGCTCGTGCCATAGGTCAGGCTCTGCACCGATCCGTTGCCGAAGGTGACGCTCGTCGGCCGCCCCTGATTGTCGAAGGCATAGGCGGCGAGCACGCCGACCCCGCTCGTCGCACCATTTTCGCGGATCTTGATGACATTGCCGACAGTGTCATAGTCGTAATTGACCGTCAGCACCCCGCCCGGATAGCTCATCGTCAACCGCCGGCCCGCGGCGTCATAGCTGTAGCCGGTGGTGCCCAGCGGCCCCGTCTGGCTGGTCACCCGGCTGAGCGCATTGAGAGCAAAGCTGTGCGTCTGCGCCCCCTGCGTCACTCCGGTGGCGCGGTTCATATAGTCATAGGCATAGGTGACGTCGGGTTCGGTTCCCGGCAGATTCTTCGTCGTCAGCCGGCCGAGGTCGTCATAGCTATAGTCGATCGTCGTGCCGTCGCGCAGCCGGCGCTGGGTGACGCTGCTCCGTGCATCATAGCTCAGCCCCTCATAATCGCTCGCATTGCTGGCGTTTGTCCCCTTCGTCGTCGATGGGTAGCGCGTCTGCGACAGCCGGTCGTGGCCATCGTAAACATAGGTGGTGCGGTTGCTTTCGGCGTCGATCACATAATCGACCTGCCCGTTCGCGGTATAGGCGCTGCGCACCTCGTCGGCGGCGGCGGTGGTGCCGACGGCGTTTTCCACCTTGGTCGGCCGGTTGTTCGCATCATAGCTGGTGCGCGTGATCCGGTCGGGACCATAGGTTGTCGACGCCGTCGCCGCGGTACATGCGCTCGCCGGCAACGCCGCCCAGGTGGCGGGATTCATGCGCACCGCGGTGCATTGCAGCCGCTTCTTGCCGTCATAGCTGTACTGGGTGACACCGACCGTGCCCGACGGGGTCGCGGTCACTTCCTTGACCAGCTTCTTGTCGGCATCATAGCTGTAGCTCACCGTCTGCAGCGCCGTCATGCCGGTGAGGTCGGTCAGCGCCGTCCCCGTGACCGTGCCGGTCGCGACCGACTGCAGCGTCGTCCCGTTGACATAGCTTCGCCGCTCGGCCGGGCGCGGACGCGTACCGGCGCCGTCGGGATCGGGATAGATGACCCCCACGGGCAAGCTCATCGCGCTGTAGAAATAATGGGTCGTGTCGTCGGTGCCCGCGAGCGGCCCGTCGACGCTCGCCACATGGCCGCGCGGGTCATAGCTATAGGCGGTCGTCGCGCTCACCGACCCGTTGCCCGCCGCGGTGGTCACGCTGCTCGGAAGCAGGTTGTTGTTGTATGCGATCGTCACCTTCGTCTCGTTCGCGGTGCCGGCACAGGTCGCCGCGGTCGCGCAGGTGGTGATCTGCGTGACCTTATATTGCGTCTGGGGTGAATCGACGAGCACGCCGCCCTGCAGGATTTTCGCCTTCTTGGCGGTGTAGGTGTAATTGATTTCGGGGCGTACCCCGGTCTCGGTCCCCGCCGCGTCGGCGGTGGGCGACGGCAACTGGACCTTCGTCACCTGCCCGTGCGTCGCGTCATAGCTATAGTTGGTGCGGTTACCAAGCGCGTCCTGGGTCCAATTCGGCTTGTTGCACTTCGCCGCATTGGTACAGCTGGCATCGAAATTCGCTGTGGTCACGATATCGGCAAGCCCGCTGCCCGACTTCGCAACCGCGCGCGTTTCGGTAACATTGCCGCGCGCGTCATAGGTCGTGTGAACATAATTGCCTTCGGGCATCGTCGTGCGCGTGCGGCGGCCCGCCGTGTCATATTGATAGGTGACGGTCTGCGACGTGCCGTTGGTCACGGTGGTCGGTTGCCCGACGGCCGGGTTCGAGACAGCTTGGCCCGTATCGGTTCCACCTTCGGTCGTATTGACGACCGTGTTGGAGCCCGATGTCCCCCAGCTATAGGTTTTCGTCACGCCGTCTTCGGTGACAGATGCGACCTTTCCGTTGGCGTCGTAAGTGATTGTGGTCGTATCGCTCGTCGCGCCGGGACGCTGGATGCCGATAATCCGATTGTACCCCGAAAGCCGGGTAAATCGCCAGACCTCACCGCTCGCCGTGGTTACCTCAAGTATGTTGGACGCGGGATAACTATAGGTCGCCGTGGGCTTGTCCGTCGGAACCATCGTCTGGGTGAGGTCGGAAAATGTCGTTCCCGTTCGCACGTACCAAGCCGCAGGAGGGGCACCGAGGAAAGGCCCGTTGGTTTGATAACCAACGTCGAATTGATAGCTCGATGCCGAAGACGCGCCAGCAAAGCGGATGTAAACGATATAGTCGCTCTCCTGCTGGGGCTGACCCACCGACATGTTGCGCTTGATCGTATCCCAATCGAGGATCAGCTTTTGCCCATCGGGTTGCGTGACCGATACCGGAAGCGCGCAATTGGAGGTCATCGTCCCCGTGTCCTCGCAACGATAGGTAACCGAACCCGATGTCTCGGTCAGTGACGCAATCAGAGGGGGCGATTTGAAGACGATCTCTGTCCCATCGGCCGAGCGATAACGATATTCTTTATTATAATTGTCGGAATGTGCGACTTCGGTCAGCATCGCTCCATTGGCCTTGGCGGCGACCCAAGCACTACCGACAAACGTGAATTTCTCGGAGATATTGCCAAAAGTGATGACAATCTGCTGCTGACCGCCGACGGTATTGCGATACAGCGCCCCCGCCCAATTATCCTCGTAGCCGCCCTTGCCATGATAGCGAATCATTGACACGCCGCCGTCGGCTGGACCGATCGAGCCTTCGGGGAGCTTCACATTGAAGCTCCCGGTGGTCAGGTCGACGCCATAGACGTCGTCATTGCGATAAGGTTCAGGCGTATCCTGCGCCTGCACGTGCGACGGCACGCCCAGGGCGAGCACCGCGAACGGCAGCCATGCTGCGGACGACAGAAAGCGACGGGCGCGGCGGGCGCCCTTTTTATCATTGGATTGCATGTTGATTTCCTCTGTTCAAAAAGCTGCTGGGACGCCGGCAGGCGGCCTCAGGGCGGAGGATTGGGGGAATTGGTCGTCTTCAATCGGGTGCGATTGTCGGCCTTGTCGTGGGTATATTCGACGGTGACATTGTTGTTCACGGTGCCGGTGCGGACGACCTTCACCACCCGGCCCTTGCCGTCATAACTATAGGTAATGGTCTCGGCGGCCATCGCCGCTGCCGGTCCCAGTAACGCCAGCGCGAGCGCCGGCAGCCAGATCTTCTTCATCAGCATTCCCCTGATTCGCGCCAAAAAGCGCCGTTTCGTGTTGGAATGCAAAGAGGCTATGATGCTGGAATATTGTAGGAAAGAGAAAATGTTCTCTATATGTTCCTATTTCGTCATCGGCGCGATTTCGGGGCGCCGGCGATGTTTCGACCGGCCGCCCTATGCGGCGGGAAGCAGCAGGCTCGCATCGCCATAGCTGTAGAAGCGATATTCATTCTTGATGGCGTGCGCATAGGTGGCTTGCATGACCTCAAGCCCCATCAACGCGCTGACCAGCATGAACAGGGTCGAGCGCGGCAAGTGGAAATTGGTCATCAGCCCGTCGATCGCCTTGAAGCGATAGCCGGGGGTAATGAAGATCGACGTATCGCCCGCGAACGGCGCGATCATACCGTCATCCTGCGCCGCGCTTTCGAGCAGGCGCAGACTGGTCGTGCCGACCGCGATCACGCGGCCGCCGGCGGCGCGCACCGCGTTGAGCCGCGCCGCGGCATCGGCCTCGATCCGCCCCCATTCGGCGTGCATGACATGGTCTTCGGTATCGTCAGCCTTCACCGGCAGGAAGGTGCCGGCGCCGACATGCAATGTCAGCGTCTCGGTCGCGATCCCGGCGTCGGCGAGTGCCGCCAGCAGCGCCGGGGTGAAATGCAGCGCCGCGGTCGGCGCCGCGACCGCGCCGTCCTCGCGCGCGAACATCGTCTGGTAATCGGCGCGGTCGGCATCGTCGGTGGCGCGTTTGCCTGCGATGTAGGGCGGCAGCGGCATCGTGCCGGCACGCTCCAGCAGCACCTCGACCGGCTCGTCGCCGCCGAATGCCAGGATAAAGCTGCCGTCGGCCAGCCGCTCCTCGGCGATCGCTTCGACCCCAGCACCGAAATCGACCGTCTCGCCGACGCGCAGCCGTTTGGCGTTGCGCACGAAAGCCTGCCACCGGCGTAGGTCGATGCGCTTGTGCAGGGTGGCGCCGATCTTGGCCTCGCCGCGGCGCCCCGCGAGCTGCGCCGGGATGACGCGGGTGTCGTTGAAAACCAGACAATCGCCGCGGCGCAGCCATGCCGGCAGGTCGCTCACCCCTGCATCGGCCACCTCGTTACCGGCGACGACCAGCATGCGCGCCGCATCGCGCGGCCGTGCGGGCCGCAGCGCGATGCGGTCGTTTGGGAGATCGAAATCGAAGGCGTCGACGCGCATGGTCTAGCGTAGGCTCTCGGGCGCGCCGCCGCGCTTACTGCTTGATCGGGGCGTTGAGCTCGTCGACGGTGACCGCGGGCGGCGACGGCGCGGGCGGTGTCTCGGTCAGCATCGACGCCGGCGGCACCGGCTTGTTGTCGGCGGCAACCGACACCTGCACCATGCGCGACATCATCGCGGGCGGCTCGCCCTTCTGGATCGCATCGACATATTGCATCCCCGACACGACGCGCCCGAGGACGGTGTAACGGCGATCCAGCGCGAAGCGCGGCTGGAGCATGATGAAGAACTGGCTGTTCGCGCTGTCCTCGCTCTCGGCGCGCGCCATCGACACGGTACCGCGGAGGTGCGGCGTCGGGTTGAATTCGGCCTTCAGGTCGGGAAGCTGCGAGCCGCCCTGCCCGGTCGCGGTCGGATCGCCCGTCTGCGCCATGAAGCCGTCGATCACGCGGTGGAACTTGACCCCGTCGTAAAAGCCGGCGCGCGCGAGTTGCTTGACGCGCTCGACATGGTTCGGCGCGACATTGGGATAGAGCTGGATGACCACCCGGCCGCCGGTCGAAAGGTCGATGTCGAGCATATACTCGGGAACGCCCATATATTGTTCGGGCGCCATTGCCGGGATCACCGGCGGCTCGACCGCGGGCGTCGCATCGGCCGCTGCGGGAGCATCCGCTGGAGGGGCTTCGGCAGGAGGCGCCTCAACGGGCGGCGTTTCCGCGGGCGGCGGCGGAGCCGGGATTTCGGCCGGTGCCGGATTGCCTTCGGGGGTCGGTCCCGGCGGCGGCGGCGCTTCCTGCGCGATGGCCGAAGCCGCAAGACCGAGCGCCATCGCCGTCAAGATCAAGGGGCGGGAGATGAATTTCATGCGGGATCGGCCTTTGTCATAATTGCGGTTTGCGCCCTGTCAGCGCGCCCTAGCGGGAAAAAGCTGAACGCTCAATGATTGGGAGAGTTCACCCATAAGCGAGACATCACCCCTCACCCTGGCGCAAACCCCGCTCGGCGATGCGGCTCACCACCGCCTCGCGCACCGCCGGGGTCACGAATTTGTGAATATCTCCGCCGAAAATCGCAATTTCCTTGACCAGTCGCGACGCGATCGGCTGCAATCCGACGTCGGCCATCAGGAACACCGTTTCGATCCGGTCGTTCAATTGCTGGTTCATCCCCGCCATCTGATATTCATATTCGAAGTCGGCGACGGCGCGAAGCCCGCGAACGATGACGCTCGCCCCTTCGCGCGTCGCAAAGTCCATCAGCAGCGCGTTGAAGCCGACGACGCGGATGTCGCCGCCGATGTCCGCGACTTCGTTCCGTACCATCTCGATCCGCTCGTCATCGTCGAAGAGCGGCGATTTGGCGATATTGGTGGTGACGCCGATGACGAGCCGGTCGACCAGCTTCGCGCCGCGGCGAATGATGTCCATATGCCCGAGCGTGATCGGATCGAATGTCCCGGGATAAACCCCAATGCGCATCAATGGTCCCTTTCCACCACATAGCGTGCGATCGCGCGGAGCAGCGCCGCCTCTTCGCCATAACCCGACAGGTGCCCGATCGCCTGCTCGACCAGCGCCGTCGCCTGTTCGCGCGCGCGCTCGATGCCCATCAGGGTGACGAAGGTCGCCTTGCCCGCCGCATCATCCTTGTGCAGCGCCTTGCCCGCCAACGCCTCATCACCCTCGACATCCATGATGTCGTCGGCGATCTGGAACGCGAGCCCGATATCGCGCGCATAACCGCGCAGCGGCGTGCGTCCCTCGGCCGGAACCCGCGCCAGGATTGCGCCCGCCTCGACCGAAAAGGCGATCAGCGCCCCGGTCTTGAGTTGCTGGAGCCGCGTCACGGTGCGCAGGTCGAAATCCGACGTCTCCGCCGCCAGGTCCATCATCTGGCCGCCCGCCATGCCCGCCGGTCCCGAAGCGCGTGCGAGTTCGCAGCAAAGCTCGCCGCGCACGAACGGGTCGGCGCTCGTCGCCGGATCGCACAGCCACTCGAACGCTAGCGCGTGGAGCGAATCGCCCGCGAGCACCGCGGTCGCCTCGTCATACGCCTTGTGCACCGTCGGCTTGCCACGGCGCAGGTCGTCGTCGTCCATGCACGGCAGGTCGTCGTGGATCAGCGAATAGACGTGCATCGCCTCGACCGCCGCACCGACGCGCAGGCTGAGCATCCGGTCGACGTGAAACAGGTCGCCGGCCGCACGGACCAGCAGCGGACGAAGTCTTTTGCCGCCCGCGATCGCGGCATGGCGCATCGCCTGATACAGCCGTTCGCGCGGATCGGCGGGGACGGGCAGCCACTGATCGAACAGGCGATCGATGCCTGCCATGACATCGGCTTGCGCGGTCCGCAGCAAATGCGCAGCCGGGGCGGGATCGCCGTCGATACGCGCTGCCACCGGTCAGCTTTCGCCGAAGCTTGTGGTTCCCGCCGGCTGGCCGTCGGCACCGAGGCTGACCTGTTCGATGCGCGCCTGCGCCGCGGCGAGCCGCGCTTCGCAATGCGCCCGCAACGCATGGCCACGCTCATAAAGTGCCACCGATTCCTCGAGATTGACGTCGCCGCTTTCGAGCCGCCGCACGATCGTCTCCAATTCGCCCATCGCGGCTTCGAACGACAGCGAGGCAATCGCGGCGGCAGCGGTGTCGGGGGTATCCGTCATCCACCTGCTTTGGCCCTTTCGACCCCATGCGGTCAAGCGCGACGTCATAGGCCGGCGCTTCATGTGTTACGGCTTCTGTTAGCCGGAGACGGACGGCGGCTTTGGGTGGGCAGGGGCCGTTCCCGGACATTCATCTCAGAAAGCTCTGCCCCTTCCCTTCAGCGCAATCCCGGTTCCACATTTTGCAATTGCCGATATCCGCGCCACCATTCATGTTGCATCGCACAAGAAGAGAGGGGCTCGAAGGCAAGTTTTGTTCAACCGACAAGGACTTGCATCACCATGAAAAACTTCATTCTCTCCGCCGTCGGCCTGCTCGCACTCGCGCCCGGTGCCGTTCTTGCGAAAGATGCGCCGGCCCAGCGTTTCGAACATAAGGGCGCGGTCTACAGCTACACCGTCACTCAGGTTGGCGACACGCGCGTGATCAGCGGCGTCGAGGAACGCACTGGCAAGCCGTTCACGCTTCGTGTCGGTCAGCACCGTGTCCGCGGCACCGTCGGTTCGCAGCAGGTGAGCTTCGCATTGCGCGACGTCGAATCGCTCCAGGCCGGGACGGCGACGCTCGCTTCGCGCTGAACCCGCTCTCCGACCGCAGACCCCATAGTGCAAAATGCATCATGGGGTCTGTTCGTTTCGCGCCTGGATCGCTAAAGGCGCGCCATGACCCAGACCGCAACCGCGCCCGCCTCCGTCATCACCCCCGAGATCGTTGCCGAGCACGGCCTGTCTCCGGAAGAATATGATCGCGTCCTGCACGCGCTCGGGCGCGAGCCGAACCTCGTCGAACTCGGCATCTTCTCGGTCATGTGGTCCGAGCATTGCAGCTATAAAAGCTCGCGCCTCCACCTCAAGAAACTGCCGACCGAAGCGCCCTGGGTGATCTGCGGTCCTGGCGAAAATGCCGGCGTCATCGACATCGGCGAAGGGCCGGACGGCAAGAAGCTCGCCGCCATCTTCAAGATGGAGAGCCACAACCACCCGTCGTATATCGAACCCTATCAGGGCGCGGCGACCGGGGTCGGCGGCATCCTGCGCGACGTCTTCACCATGGGCGCGCGCCCGGTCGCGAATCTCAACGCGCTGCGTTTCGGCCGCCCCGACCATCCGAAGATGAAGCATCTGATCTCGGGCGTCGTCCACGGCATCGGCGGCTACGGCAATTGCGTCGGCGTGCCGACGGTGGGCGGCGAGGTCAATTTCCACAAGGCCTATGACGGCAATATCCTGGTCAACGCGATGACCGTCGGCGTCGCCGAGCAAGACAAGATATTCTATTCGGCCGCGTCGGGCGTCGGCAATCCGATCGTCTATGTCGGCTCGAAGACCGGCCGCGACGGCATCCATGGCGCGACGATGGCGTCGGCCGATTTCGGCGAGGATGCCGAAGAAAAGCGCCCGACCGTCCAGGTCGGCGACCCTTTCACCGAAAAGCTGCTGATCGAGGCGTGCCTCGAACTGATGGCGTCGGACGCGATCGTCGCGATCCAGGACATGGGCGCCGCGGGCCTCACCTCGTCGTCGGTCGAGATGGCGTCGAAGGGCGGCGTAGGCCTCCAGCTCAAAATGGATGATGTGCCGCAGCGCGAAACCGGCATGACGGCCTATGAAATGATGCTGTCCGAAAGCCAAGAACGCATGCTGATGGTGCTGAAGCCCGGCCGCGAGGATTTCGCCGCCGCGATCTTCCACAAATGGGAACTCGACTTCGCGGTTATCGGCACCGTCACCGACACCGGCCGCATGGTGCTCGAACATCATGGCGAGATCGTCTGCGACATCCCGCTCGCCCCGCTCGCCGACGACGCACCGCTCTATGACCGCCCGCATGTGCCGACGCCGAAGCAGGCCGAACTGACCAACGTCCCCGAGACGCAGGATGTCGCTGCCGACCTCAAAGCGCTGATGGGCACCCCCGATATCGCCAGCCGCCGCTGGATCTGGGAGCAATATGACAGCCAGGTCGGCGCCGACACGGTGCAGACCGGCGGCGACGCCGCATTGGTGCGCATCCACGGCACCAACCGCGCGCTCGCGATGTCGACCGACTGCACCCCGCGCTATTGCTACGCCGACCCCGTCGAAGGCGGCAAGCAGGCGGTCGCCGAAACCTGGCGCAACATCAGCGCGGTCGGCGCGACGCCGCTCGCGATCACCAATTGCCTCAACTTCGCCAATCCGCAGCGCCCCGAAATCATGGGCCAGATCACCGGCTGCCTCGACGGCATGGCGCAGGCGTGTATCGCGCTCGACTATCCGATCGTCTCGGGCAACGTCAGCCTCTACAATGAATCGAAAGCAACCGGCGGCGGCAGCGCGATCCTGCCGACCCCCGCGATCGGCGGTGTCGGCGTGATCGAGGATTGGAACAAGGCGGTCGGCATCGGCTTCAAGCGCACCGGCGATATCGTACTCGCGGTCGGCGAACGCGCCGGCCATCTCGGCCAGTCGGTGTGGCTGCGCGAAATCCTCGGCCGCGAGGAAGGCCCGCCGCCGCCCGTCGACCTGCGCGCCGAAAAGCGCACCGGCGATTTCATCCGCGGCGCGATCAATGCCGGCTGGATCACCGCTTGCCATGACGTCTCCGACGGCGGCATCGCGGTGACGCTTGCCGAAATGGCACTGAAGTCGAACATCGGCGTGCTGGTCAGCGAAGAACAGCCCTTTGGCGTCGCCGAAAGCTTCTTCGGCGAGGATCAGGGGCTGTATCTGGTCACCGTCTGCGACACCTGCCTCGCCGACTTCCTCGACGCCGCCGGCCGCGCCGACGTGCCGGTCGATCCCGTTGGGCGCACAATCAAGGACCGCATCGTCTTCGAACTGGAAGGCAGCGACCATCAGGTGACGCTCGCCGAACTGCGCGAAGCGCATGAGGGGTTTTTTCCGACGCTGATGGGAGCCGACGCGGCGCTCGCTTAAAACGTCATTGCAAGCGTAGCGAAGCAATCCAGAGTGGCGTACGCATGCTCTGGATTGCTTCGCTACGCTCGCAATGACGAGCTGTTATTTGGCACGGAGGTGAGAAGCGTATGAGCATCCACATCGGCATCGGCGGCTGGACCTTCGAGCCGTGGCGCGGCCCCTTTTACCCCGCCGGCCTCGCGCAGAAGCGCGAGCTCGAATATGCCGGGCAGCATCTGACCGGGATCGAGATCAACGGCACCTATTATGGCAGCCAGAAACCCGAAACCTTCGCCAATTGGGCGGACGCAGTACCCGACGGTTTCAAATTCAGCGTCAAGGCGTCACGCTTCACCACCAATCGCAAGGTGCTGAAAGAAGGCGCCGGATCGATCGAGAAATTCCTGACGCAGGGGCTGACCCGCCTCGGCGACCGGCTCGGCCCGATCCACTGGCAGTTCATGGCGACGAAGAAGTTCGACCGCGATGATTTTGCGGGGTTCCTCGACCTGCTGCCCGACAGCCAGGATGGATTGCCGCTGCGCCATGCGATCGAGGTCCGCGACGAAAGCTTTCGCGATCCGGCCTTCATCGACATGCTGCGCGAGCGCAACATCGCACTAGTCTATGCCGACAGCGACGAGTTTCCCTGCATCGACGAACAGACCGCCGACTTCACCTACGCCCGGCTCCAGCGATCGCAGGAGGACGTCGAAACCGGCTATGACGACAAGGCGCTCGACACATGGGCGAAGCAGGCCAAGGACTGGGCCAAGGGCGACCGCGACGTCTATCTCTTCTTCATATCCGGCGCGAAAGTCCGCAACCCCGCGGCCGCGCAGGCGCTGATCGCGAAGCTGGATTAATAAATCCTCCCTGTCGCGAAGCGATGGGGAGGTGGCAGCGGCATCGCCGCTGACGGAGGGGCTATGACGCCGCCCCTCCACCACTCGCTCTGCGAGCGGTCCCCCTCCCCCCGCCTGCCGCGCAGGGAGGAAAAACGTTCAAGCCATCGCGGCCTTCGCCGCGAGGAAGTTGTACGGATCGATGCCGCGGTTGCGGTAAGCGCGGTGCGCTTCCTGATACAGCGTCGGCTCGCCGATCCCCAGGCGCGCGCGCGCGGCGTCGAGCGGTTCGGCGAGCAGCGAGCGGATATCCTGCTCGATGATCGCCTGCGACGCCTTGCCGTGGCGCTGGCCCTGGCGGATCGCGCCCATCACCGGCGCATCGCTCTTGATGCTGCGCTTCACTTCATAACCACCGGCATAGGCGATGAAGAAATTGCCGTAATTGCCCGTCTGGCCATAGGTGAAGCCGAGCACGCATTGTTCGCCGAGCGCGTCACGGCCATAGCCGGTCAGGATGTGGAACAGGTCGTGCGTGTCGCGCAGGCGGTTCGAATACCATTGCAGCTGGTCGTCGAACTTCGCCCGGCCCATCTTGTCGCTTTCGGCGACAAGCCCTGCGGCCGACAGGCCTTCTCGGCGCATGAAGGTTACATAGGCGTGGCCGACGCTGCCCTCGGGCAGGGCATCGATCCAGCTATGGTCGTCGAGCAGGTCGGGAAGATAGGGTTCGCTTTCCATCAGGCGCTTGCCCTGATCGCTCTCGACGAACGCCCGCGCATCGTCGAAAAAGCCTTTGCGCGGCAGATTTTCGAAGATGTGGAACACCTGTTCGGTGTCTTCCTTGTCCGCGATCAGCTTGCGGAAATGGGCGAACGCCTTGAACGGGCGGAATTTGGCCGGCTGGCGGTCGGGATGGGAGAAGATGGTCGGAGTCATGGTCGCTCTCGTTCGAATCAGTTGATGCTGTCCATCTAGCACTACTGACATATATGTCAATAAGGATTTGCGGGCGCTGAGCGTGGCGCGTGCTGGACTGCTATATTTTCACAATAGAGGAGATGGGCGATATGCGCGAAGATCAAGACGTTGCGGGCGAACGCCTCATCACCCTCGACGCGCTGCGCGGTTTTGCGGTGATGGGCATCCTGGCGATGAACATCGTCGCCTTCGCGATGCCCGAAATGGCCTATGTCACGCCGCGCGCCTATGGCGGCGAAACATCGGCCGACATCCTCGCCTGGCTGCTCGGCTTCATCCTGGTTGACGGCAAGATGCGCGGGCTGTTCTCGATCCTGTTCGGCGCCAGCTTGCTGCTGATCGTCGATCGCGCCGAAGCGAGCGGGCGGGATGCGGGATCGGTCCATTACCGCCGCATGGCGTGGCTCGCGATCTTCGGCCTCTGCCATTACCTCTTCATCTGGTGGGGCGACATATTGTTCCTCTACGCCAGCGTCGGGTGCCTCGCGTTCGGCTTTCGCCAATGGGAAGCACGGCGGCTGATCCGATGGGCGATCAGCCTGTTCACGCTCGGCGTGCTGCTGACGTCGCTCTTCTTCGGCAGCCAGCTTGCCCTCGCCAGCTTTTCCGATGATCCCGCATCGCCGTTCGCTGCGGCCGGTCAGGAATTGCGCGGCGAATATGCCGCGATCGACGATGAGGTCGCCGACGAACTGGCACTCTACCGCGGAAACTATCTGCCGATGCTCGATGCCCGGCTGGACCATGCCGCCAACCCCTTCATCGGGGTGCTGATGTCTCTGCTCGAAACGCTGCCGCTGATGATGCTCGGCATGGCGTTGTTCAAAAACGGCTTCCTGACCGGGGCGTGGACGGCCCGTGACTACCGGCGCGTCGCGCTCTTCTGCCTGCCGCCGGGGCTGCTCTTCACGCTGTTTGTCGCCTGGCTCCAGTGGGATTCAGGCTTCGACTATATCGTCACGATGAACGCCTTTACGGCTTGGGCGCAGCCGGGGCGGTTGTTGATGACGATCGCCTATGCCGCCCTGCTCGTGCTGCTGATCGATCGCGCCCGCGGGAGCGCGTGGCTGGCCCGCGTCGCAGCGGCGGGCCGCGCGGCCTTTTCAAATTATCTCGGCACCAGCATTTTGATGACGACGATCTTTTACGGCTATGGCTTGGGATTGTTCGGATCGGTCGACCGCTGGACGCTCTACCTGCTGTGCGTCGGCGCCTGGGGGCTGATGCTGCTGTGGTCGAAACCGTGGCTCGAGCGTTTTCATTATGGTCCGCTCGAATGGCTGTGGCGCAGCTGCGCGCGCGGGTCGTTGCAGCCGATGCGGCGGCGGCGGGCGCCCGCTCAGTAACCGACGGCGCGGCCGAAACCGGTCGTCCGGCGCTGGACCAGCGGATTGGCTTCGCGTTCGAGCGCGGCGAGCGTTTCTTCGAATAGCGGACGCAGCGTCACGACGCGCGGCAGATATTCCTCGGGACTGATCTGGCTTTCGAGGCAGTGGCGCGCGAAAATCTCGATATCCTCGGACAGCGCGCCAAGCTTTTCGGCGCCGAACTGCCGCGCTTCGCTTTTCAGCGTGTGTGCCGGCATGACGAGTCCCCTTGCATCGCGGGCGCGCATCGCGTCCTCGATCGCCGCGACCGATTTGATACCGTCCTCGCGAAAATAGCCGAGAATCCGCACGAACGCGGCACCCAACTGGGTACGCGTGGCGCGAAACTCATCCCAATCGATCAGGATCTCGTCCACTCTTTCGTTCCTTGGCAATATTTGGTCCATGAGCCCCCATATCCCATGCGCCAAAGTCGGTAAAAAAGAGGTTACAACCGCGGTGCCCGGCCGCGAAAATCGCATCCATTTGGATCAGCCGCGACGGATTCGCCAGCGATCCGTGGCATCGACACCGATTTCGGAGTCGATTTGCCAGCCATGCTCATCCGCAAGCGCCGCGATTTCGCGCCCTGCCTGCGGGTCATCGGCAATCAGCAAGACGTCGACCCTCTCCCGCATGGCGCGCGCCAGCCGCAGCGCTGGCCATGGACAGCGCATGCCGCGCGCATCGACGATCAGCGTCCCCTCAGTCTCCAATCGCATCACTCGTCATAAGGGTTGCGCGAATTGCGGAAATTGAGCCGGACGGGGACGCCCTGAAAACCCAATTCCTTGCGCATGCCATTGACCAGGTAACGCTCATAGCTTCCCGGCAGCGCGTCGGTGCGGGTGCCGAAGACAACGAAGGTCGGCGGACGCGTACGCGCCTGCGTGATATAGCGCAGCTTGATCCGCTTGCCCCCGGGCGCCGGCGGCGGGTTGGCATCGACCGCGCCTTCGAACCAGCGGTTGAGCCGCGCGGTCGACACGCGGTTGGTCCAGATCGCGCGCTGTTCGAACGCGACGCGTACCAGCGTATCGATGCCCTTTCCGGTCGCGCCCGAAATGCTGAGCACGGGCACGCCCTTGACCTGCGACAAGCCATCGTCGAGCGCCCCGCGCACGCCGTTGAACAGCGACGACGGATTCTCGGCAACGTCCCATTTGTTGAGCGCGACGATCAGCGCGCGCCCTTCCTGCAGCACCCGGTCGGCGATGCGCAGGTCCTGCGCCTCCAGCCCTTTCGTGGCATCGAGTAAAAGGACGACGACCTCGGCGAAGTCCACTGCATGGAGCGCGTCGGCGACCGACAATTTCTCCAGCTTGTCCTGTACCTTGGCACGCTTGCGCATCCCCGCGGTGTCGAACAGCTGGATCTCGTGAACCTCGCCGCCGTCGTCCCATTGCCAGTCGACGCGGATCGAGTCGCGGGTGATGCCCGCCTCGGGTCCGGTGATCAGGCGATCCTCGCCGATCATGCGGTTGATCAGCGTCGACTTGCCCGCATTCGGGCGGCCGACGATTGCAAGCTTCATCGGGCCGAGCGGCGCGTCCTCATCGTCTTCGCCTTCCGCCAGCGACGGCAAGGCCTCGGCATCGACCGCATCATAGCCCTCAACGATCGGACGCAGCGCATCGAACAGGTCGACCACGCCCTCGCCATGCTCGGCGCTGAGCGCGATCGGATTGTCGAAACCGAGCGAATAGCTTTCCATCAGGCCGTTTTCGCCCTGCTTGCCCTCGGCCTTGTTGACCACGAGGATGATCGGCGTGTCCTCGCTGCGCAGCCAGCGCGCGATTTCCTCGTCGAGCGGAGTCACCCCGGCGCGACCGTCGATCATGAACAGCGCGGCATCGGCCTCGCGTACCGCCTTTTCGGTCTGCACGCGCATCCGGCCGGGCAGCGTCGCGGCATCATAATCCTCGAAGCCCGCCGTATCGACGATACGGAATTCGAGCCCGAGCAGCTTGCCGTCGCCTTCGCGCCGGTCGCGCGTCACCCCCGGCTGATCGTCGACGAGCGCGAGGCGCTTGCCGACGAGCCGGTTGAACAGCGTCGATTTGCCGACATTCGGCCGGCCGACAATGGCGATCGTTGCGGATCGCGGCATTTTATTATCCTATCCTTCGCCAATCGGCATGATTGTCTCGCGTCACCGCGACCCCAATACATCCGTTTGTCCCGAGGAGCCATTGACCTTGCCGAAATGGCATCTCGAAGGGCGATAAGCTGCGCATCCTTCGAGACGGGGCTTCGACAAGCTCAGCCCCTCCTCAGGACCAATGGTATCAAGAGTTTGTATCTCGTCAGCGCCAGGCCGTGAGACGTCCGTCGTCTGCCAGAATATATAAAATATTGTTCGCGACCACCGGCGACTGCGACAGCGGCGACTTGAATTCGGTCGTCGCCAGCGTCGAACCGTCGGTCGGCGAAAATTCGACAAGCTGGCCTTCGCTGTTCACCGCGATCAGACGGCCGCCCGCGAGCACCGGGCCGGTCCAGCGAATCGGATCCTTCTTCTTCTTTTCGGTTTCGACGCGGAAACGCGCCAGCTGCTGCAGCCAGCGAACCTTGCCGGTCCCGCGCGCGACGCACAGCAGCTTGCCGTCGTCGGTCATCGCATAGACCCACTCGCCGACCACATAGGGCGTCGAGATGCCGGCGATCGAGATTTCCCAGCTCCGCTGCCCGGTGACGAGTTCATAGCTCGCCATGCGGCCGCCCTGACCGAGCGCGAAAACGCGGCCGCGATCGACGACCGGATCGGCATCGACGTCGGACAAGGTCGATACCGAAAGCGCCATCGAGGTGCGCGCCAGCGCATCTTCCCACAGGTCGCGCCCATTCTCGTAGCGATAGGCCTGGACTTCACCCGACGAGAAGCCGGCGACGATCGTCCCCTGCCCCGCCGCGGGCGAGCCGGCGCCGAAGATGCTGCCGGCTTCGAGCGAGGCGGTCGCCTGCCACTGCACCGCGCCATTGGCGGTGTTCAGCGCGAAAATCTGATTGTCCTGGCTGATGACATAGACGCCGCCGAAGGCGATCGTCGGCGCGCCGCGCAGCGGCCCCGCCGGCTTCACCTTCCAGATCACCGATCCGTCGGCAACTTTCAGCGCCGCGACATCACCCGCGCCGCTGGTGGCATAGACCACATCGCCATCGACCCCGGCGCCGCCGCCGAACAGCGAATCCTTATAATCCTTGCCCGTGCTGCCGATCGAGGCGCTCCACAGCTTCGCACCGGTGTCGGCGGCGAAAGCGGTGACGACGGCATCGGTTCCGACGACGAACAGGCGATTGTCGGCGATCACCGGCGACGACGCCAGGCGCTGCTTCTTGTTGCCTCCGGCTATGCTGGCTTCCCAGATCTGGCTGCGCGTCGCCGCGAGCGCCGGATGGCCCATCGATTTCGACGCGTTGCCGCCCGATTGGCTCCAGTTCGCATTGACCGCGGGTTCGGGCAGGACGACGGCGATCGATTCGGTGGCCGCATCGACCTTGACGCTATTGTCGTTCGACAGGATCGAAACGCGATCGCCGACCGTCGGAGTCTTCGGGCCCCCATTGCCCTTGAACACGCCGCAGCCGGCCAGCGGCAGCGCGAACAGCGCCGCATAAAGTGCGTAATGCCTTTTCAGCATATTATTTCTTTTCCTCAACTTTTGCGGCAGCCGCTGCCTTGGGCGCGGCTTCGCCTTTCTGGTCCCCGGCAGCGCTTTGCGCCGCCGTCTTCTTTTCTGCTGCGGCGCTCGCGGCCGCTCCGTCGGTCACCGCATCGACGCCCAGCATGCCCGCCATCTGGACGCTGCGCGATTGCAGTGTTTTGCCGGCGTTCGGCGATTTGGCGATGCGGCCATAAAGCGCGCCCGCCTGATCATAATGACCAAGCTGGTAATGCGCGATGGCGGACAGTTCGGCGGCGCTTGCGAACCAGCTCGACGCCGGATCCTTGGCATCGACCATCGGCTTCATGCGCGCGATCACCGTTTCGGACTTCAGCGTGTCGAATTCGAACGCGGTCTGGCGAATCAGCGCGAGATCACGCATCGCCTTGTCGAGCTTCGTGTCGGCCGCGACCTTGGCCATCAAGGCGGCGGCGGCTTTAAGGTCGCCCGTCTGCGCCTTCATATTCGCCTGTTCGATCAGCGCCGCGGCGCGATACGCGGGCGCGTTGCCGGCTTCGAGCGTCTTGAGCTCGCTCGTCGCGGCACGCGGCTGATTGGTTCCGGCCTTGTCGAGCGCCCCGAGCAGGATTTCGGCATTTTCGCCGCGCGCGACATCCTGCCGGTGCGACCAGTAAAGATAGCCGCCGAAGGCGAGCAGACCGGCAAGGACGGCACCGATGATCCAGCGGCCATAGCGCTGCATGATCGTATCGAGCCGATCCTTGCGGACGGCCTCGTCGACTTCCTGCAACAGCGCGGCGTTGTTCGTCGGGCTCAGGGCCAATCAAACCTCCATAACATATTCGCGGCCCCGGGCCGGTCGCTTCCTTTAGCGACGACACCGAAAAACGCCAAGCGATTCACTTGGCGCGCCGGTCGGCACCGCGCGGCATCAACCGGCGTAGGTCTGATCGGCGGTGGGGAATGAACGGGACCTGACCTCGTCGGCATAGTCCTTCACCGCGCTATCGACGACGCCCGCCATGTCACCGAAGCGCTTGACGAACTTCGGCACGCGTTCGAACATGCCCAGCATATCGTCGGTCACCAGCACCTGGCCGTCGCACTCGGCCGACGCACCGATGCCGATGGTCGGGCAATCGACCTTGCCCGTGATCTCGATCGCGATCGATTCGAGCACGCCCTCGATGACGATCGAAAAGGCGCCAGCCTGTGCGACCGCGACCGCATCCTCGACGATCGAACGCGCTTCTTCCTCGCTCTTGCCGCGCACGCCATAGCCGCCGAGGATATTGACCGCCTGCGGCGTCAGCCCGACATGGCCCATGACGGGAATCCCGCGCTGGGTGAGGAATTCGATCGTCGGGGCCAGCACCTTGCCGCCCTCGACCTTCACCGCCGCGGCGCCGGTTTCCTTGAGCAGGCGCGCGGCGTTATTGAACGCCTGTTCGGGGCTACCTTCATAGCTGCCGAAAGGCATGTCGACGATCACCGCGGCGTGATAGCTGCCGCGAACCACCGCCGCGCCGTGCAGCGCCATCATGTCCATCGTCACACCGACCGTGTGCGGCAGACCATAAATCACCTGCGCCAGCGAATCGCCGACGAGCAGCATGTCGCAATGCGGGTCGAGCAATTGCGCCATGCGCACGGTATAGGCAGTCAGCATCACGATCGGCTCGCCGCCCTTGCGCTGGCGAATCCGCGGTACGGTCAGCCGCTTCATCGGTTGCGGCGTGGGATTGGCGCGGCTGGTCGACGCGTCGTAGGTGAGCGTTTTGGGGAGTGTAGACATGGGCCGGGGGCTTAGCCCATCGCACCCGCCATTGCCAACGCTATCCGCCTTTCCCGTCGGCGCGGGATTTGCTCTAGGCGCCAGCCTCCGTCAGCGCCGCCAATTGGTCGCCGGTCAATGCCAGGTCTTCGCTTGCGAGGATGTCGTCAAGTTGCTCTACCGACGTCGCGCTCGCGATCGGCGCGGTGACGCCGGGCTGCGCCGCGACCCACGCCAGCGCGATTTGCGACAGGCTGGCACCCGTTTCTCCGGCGATCCGGTCCATCACCGCCAGCACGGACGGCCCCTTGCCCTCCATATAGGGCTTGGCGCGCGCGCCGCGCGGGCTCTTGCCCAGATCGCCGGCGCCGCGATATTTTCCCGACAAATATCCCGATGCGAGGCTGAAATAGGTGACGACCCCCAGCCCTTCGTCGATGCAAAGCTGTTGCAGCGCACCTTCATACTGGTCGCGGTCGAGCAGGTTGAGTTCGGGTTGCATCGCGGTGAAGCGCGGCAGACCCTTGGCGTCCGCAACGCGCAGCGCCTCAGCGAGCCGCTCAGCGCTATAGTTCGACGCCCCGATCGACCGCACCGTGCCCGCGTCGATCAACTCGCCGAACGCGCCGAGCACTTCGTCGAGCGGCACGTCGGGATCGTCCTTGTGCGCGAAATACAGGTCGATGACGTCGACGCCGAGCCGATCGAGCGATCCCTGTACCGCGGCGCGGATGCTGTCGGGCTTCAACCCGCCGGGCATCATCCCGACCTTGGTCGCGACCATGATATGCTCGCGCGCGCCGCTTTCCTTCAGCCACGCGCCCATCATCGTCTCGGATTCGCCGCCCTTGTGCCCCGGAACCCACGCCGAATAGACGTCGGCGGTGTCGATCATCCCGCCGCCCTGTTCGACGAAACGGTCGAGGATGGCAAAGCTCGCCGCCCGGTCGGCGGTCATGCCGAACACATTGCCGCCCAGGACAAAGGGGCGGATCGACAGGCCGCTGTGGCCCAGGGCGCGTTCGGTCATCGTGTCGATCCTTTCTTCACCGTTGCCACGGCCTCGCGCGGATTGTCGCTGAACAATCCGTCGATGCCCGCCTTCAGATAGGCGTCGATCTCCGCCGCCAGATCGCCATGCCCGGCCGGGTTGATCCCGCCCTTGTCGCCCAGCGGCAGGAAGTAATTTTCGCGGCGAAAGGTCCAGGGATGGACTTTCAGCCCCGCCGCATGGGCGTCGCGAACGAGCGAGGTCGGCGCGCCGAGCGTGCCCAGCGCACTGCGGGGAATGACCATTTCCTTGAACGGGCCGATGCCGTCGGCATAGGCGGCGACGGCTTTCAGCCCGGCGGGTGACGCCATGGCGGCATAGCTCAGCGCCGGATCGTCGGCGGGACCGCCCTCGGCGTCCATCAACTGGATCAGCGGCAGTTCGCTCTTCGCGCGCAACGCTTTGAGGTTGCCGACCTCGAAACTCTGGATGAAAACCGGCGCATGGCGCCCGCGATAGCCATATTTGTCGAGAATCGCGAGCAGCGGCGCTTCGTGCGGCAGCCCGATCGACGCGAAATAGGCCGGATGTTTGGTCTCGGGATAGACGCCGACGGGCTCCGCCCGTCCCTTGTTCGCCTCCGCCAGCAGGGTCAGTATCTGCTCGAAGGTCGGGATCTCGTATTTCCCGTCATATGCGGTGCCACGCAGCTTCGGCAGCCGTTCGCGGGCACGCAGCGTCTTGAGTTCGGCGAGCGTGAAATCTTCGGTGAACCAGCCGGTCACGGCGTGGCCGTCGATCGTCTTCGTCGCCTTGCGGCTGGCGAATTCGGGATGATCGGCGACGTCGGTGGTTTCCGATATCTCATTCTCGTGCCGCGCGACGAGGACGCCGTCCTTGGTCAGCACCAGATCGGGCTCGATATAATCGGCACCGAGCTCGATCGCGAGCTGGTAGCTCGCCAGCGTATGTTCGGGACGCTCGCCCGACGCACCGCGGTGCGCGATGACGATCGGCGGGCGCCCGTCGAGGGTGGTCTGCGCGGTCACCACGTCAGCGCTGCAACCGAGCGGCAGCAGCATCGCCAGCAGCGCCGCGACCCGGTACGTCATGCCGCAAAACGTGCTTGCCAGTCATCGGCCGCAAAGCCGACGGAAAGGCCATCCTCGGTTTCGACGACGGGGCGGCGGATCATCGCCGGCTGATCGAGCATCAGCGCCTTGGCCGTCGCGGCGTCGAGCCCCTGCTTCTGATCATCGGGAAGCTTGCGAAAGGTCGTCCCGCTCTTGTTGAGCAGCTTGTCCCAGCCGAGCGTGTCGATCCAGCCCTGCAGCCGGCCGGGATCGAGCCCGTCCTTCCGGAAATCGTGGAAGCGATGCACGATGCCATGCTCGTCGAGCCAGCGCCGCGCCTTCTTCACCGTGTCGCAGTTCGGGATGCCGTAGAGTGTCAGTGTCATATGCCGAGGATAGCCTTTGCCGGTTACATATTCGAGGCGAAAGAGCGCTAATCCTATGTCAGCGGCGGCATGTCGGCAATGCGGGCGTTCGCATTGGCCAGCTTTCCGCGCAGCGCCCGCGCAAAACCTTCATGGAGGGAGCCCGCAATATCGGGATTGGCGGCAAGGAAGGCGCGCAGCGACGCGGCGGGTACGAACCACAGCCGCGAATTGGTGGCGAGCGACACCGTGCCCGTGGCATGGCCGCCATCGAGCACCGTCGCTTCGCCGATCAGCGTGCCGTCGGAAACGGTGCCGACCTCGATCCCGTCGCGCTGGATCAGCGCTTCACCCTCGGCAAGGTGGAAAAGGCTGGGTGCCGCCTGGTTTTCCCGGATCAGCACTTCGCCGCGGCGCGCCGAAATCCAGTGCCCCTGATCGATCAGACGCCGCGCCGTGGACGGGCTCAGCCCTTCGAAATGCTGGCGGCGAAGCGCCTGCTCCTCGGCCGAAAAACGGACCGTGGCTTCGCCGAACCAGATCCGCGCCGCGAGGCCGAGATTGACGAGCAGAATGGCCGCGACAAGCGCGGCATAACCAAAACCGCCCGGGCTGAAGAGGGTGAGCGGAAGGGCAAGCAGCGCCGCCGCCGCGACGCCGAGGCGGAAATGATCGAGGCGTACGGCAAAGGAGGCTGCGAGCAACAGCAGCAATGCCCCATAACCGAATACAGCCGGATTGAAATTCGCCATAACCAAGTCGTTTCGCGTCGCGGTCCCGCAGTTGGGACACTTAGCTATATAACGTTACCGATTACCGAACGCCTTGGACGCGCTCCCGGCTGCGCCCATTCAAAACCGGCGCAAACTACCAGTTTCCGCCAATCAAGAAAAGCACAGGTGCGCAAATCGTTCCATAATGCTAATTTTACGCCTTCTTGCTTCCAGGGTGCATTCGCGCCATGGCGGCGCGCGAGTCGATTTTGGCGCTCGGAAACACAGAAGACGTAACAAGATGACGCAACCATGGCAGCCGCATAGCTGGCGTTCGCACGAAGCCCGCCAGCTTCCGACCTATTCCGACGACGCCGCGCTCGCGGCCGCCGAGCGTGAGCTGAGCAATTATCCGCCGCTGGTGTTTGCCGGTGAGGCGCGCGACCTGACGGCCGATCTCGGCCGCGTCGCCGAGGGCAAGGCGTTCCTGCTCCAGGGCGGCGATTGCGCCGAAAGCTTTGCCGAATTCCATCCGAACAACATCCGCGACACCTTCCGCGTGCTGCTCCAGATGGCGGTCGTGCTGACCTTCGCATCGAAGATGCCGGTGGTGAAGCTCGGCCGCATGGCGGGCCAGTTTGCGAAACCACGCTCGGCCGACATGGAAGATGTCGATGGCGTGTCGCTGCCCAGCTATCGCGGCGACATCATCAACGACATCGCCTTCGAAGCCGCGGGCCGCGCGCCCGATCCGCAGCGGATGGTCAAGGCATATAACCAGTCGGCGGCGACGCTGAACCTGCTGCGCGCCTTCGCGAACGGCGGCTATGCGAACCTGCGGCAGGTCAATGCCTGGACACACGACTTCATGGACCGCAGCCCGTGGGCGAAGAAATATCAGGAAACCGCGGCGCGGATTTCCGAAGCGCTCGCCTTCATGGAAGCATGCGGGGTCACCCCCGAAACGGTGCCGCAGATCAAGGGCACCAGCTTCTACACCAGCCACGAGGCGCTGTTGCTTCCCTATGAGCAGGCGCTGACGCGGCAGGACAGCCTGACCGGCGGCTGGTACGACACGTCGGGCCACTTTCTGTGGGTCGGCGACCGCACCCGCTTCGAGGGATCCGCGCACATCGAGTACCTCCGCGGTATCGGCAATCCGGTCGGCATGAAGTGCGGCCCGAGCCTCGACCCCGACGCGCTGCTGCGCCTGCTGGACACGCTGAACCCGAACCATGTCGCGGGCCGCATGACGCTGATCACCCGCTACGGCCATGACAAGATCGAAGCCCACCTGCCCAAGCTCGTTCGCGCGGTGAAGGAGTCGGGGCACCCCGTCGTCTGGTCGTGCGACCCGATGCACGGCAATGTCATCAAGACGCCCAACGGCTACAAGACGCGTCCGTTCGAGCGCATCCTCGCCGAAGTGCGCGGCTTTTTCGCCGTCCACCGCGCCGAGGGCACGCATGGCGGCGGCATCCATATCGAGATGACCGGCCAGAATGTCACAGAGTGCACCGGCGGCGCGATGGACGTGACCCAGATGGATTTGGCCGACCGCTATCACACGCATTGCGATCCGCGTTTGAATGCAGGGCAGAGTCTGGAGCTCGCCTTCCTGCTGGCGGAAATGCTCAATCAGGAAATGTCCGAGCGGGCGAAGCAGGCGGCGTAAGCCGCCTTCCCGTCATTGCGAGCGAAGCGAAGCAATCCAGAGTGGCTTAGGCAGCACGGACAAATTTCAAATGTCCATTATCGGCCACTCCCTAACCTTTTTCGTCACCCCGGACTTGATCCGGGGTCCACGACTTCGACGCCGCAGTGGATCCGGATCAAGTCCGGGATGACGAAGCGAGAGGCCGGAAGCGGCCGTTCTTCTCCCCTTCCTTTTAGGGAGGGGCCGGGGGTGGGTAGCCGCCGAAGGCGGCGCTCTACCTCTGGCTCGCTACGCTCGCGGGGGGCGCCCCCCCCCCCCCCCCCCCCCCCGGGGGGGGGGGACTAAGAAACCCACAAACCAACAGTGGGGGGTGTGGTTGGGGGTGACCACCACGCAC